>DDFJ01000004.1:733888-3092511 GCA_002337125.1 Chitinophagaceae bacterium UBA1931 | reverse complement strand
TCTCAGACCCAAGGCATCCACCATGCGCCCTTATTCGCTTTAAAAGAGTTATTATACTTAAATCGCCTTATTCAATTACAACTTGTTACATCCCAATATGTCAAAGAACTTAATCAAATGAATATACATTCAAATGAAAAGCTGATGTTATGATTACGAATCATCAGACCTGAAGTCAACATCAATAAAAAAGAACTGTTTGTGGAGGATATCGGAGTCGAACCGATGACCCTCTGCGTGCAAGGCAGATGCTCTAGCCAACTGAGCTAACCCCCCAAGCTTTTGTAGACCCGAGCAGATTTGAACTGCTGACCCCTACATTATCAGTGTAGTGCTCTAACCAGGCTGAGCTACGGATCTATTTGATTATAGCCAATTGGCCTCTGTTTATCCATAGCAACTGGCCTAACTACATTTATAAGAACTTATTTCTATGAAAGTGGAAAAGCAACAGCGTGTAAATCTAAGCATGCTCTAAAAAGGAGGTATTCCAGCCGCACCTTCCGGTACGGCTACCTTGTTACGACTTAGCCCCAGTCACTAGTTTTACCCTAGGCGGCTCCTTGCGGTTACCGACTTTAGGTACACCCAGCTTCCATGGCTTGACGGGCGGTGTGTGCAAGGTCCGGGAACGTATTCACCGTATCATTGCTGATATACGATTACTAGTGATTCCAGCTTCATGGAGTCGAGTTGCAGACTCCAATCTGAACTGAGAGAGGGTTTTTGGGATTAGCTCCTTATCGCTAAGTGGCAGCCCTTTGTCCCCCCCATTGTAGCACGTGTGTAGCCCTGGGCATAAAGGCCATGATGACTTGACATCATCCCCTCCTTCCTCACGTCTTACGACGGCAGTTTCTTTAGAGTTCCCAGCATTACCTGATGGCAACTAAAGATAGGGGTTGCGCTCGTTGCGGGACTTAACCCAACACCTCACGGCACGAGCTGACGACAGCCATGCAGCACCTTACAAATTGTGTATTGCTACAAAACAGGCTTTCACCTGCGGTCAAAATGCATTCTAGCCCAGGTAAGGTTCCTCGCGTATCATCGAATTAAACCACATGCTCCACCACTTGTGCGGACCCCCGCCAATTCCTTTGAGTTTCAACCTTGCGGTCGTACTTCCCAGGTGGATTACTTAATGCTTTCGCTTAGACACTAACAGTAATATCGCTAATGTCGAGTAATCATCGTTTAGGGCGTGGACTACCAGGGTATCTAATCCTGTTTGATCCCCACGCTTTCGAGCCTCAGTGTCAATCATTCCGTAGTAAGCTGCCTTCGCAATGGGTGTTCTATGTCATATCTAAGCATTTCACCGCTACATGACATATTCCGCTTACCTCCAGAACATTCAAGACAAATAGTATCAATGGCAGTTTCCGGGTTAAGCCCAGAGATTTCACCACTGACTTACCTGCCCACCTACGCTCCCTTTAAACCCAGTGAATCCGGATAACGCTTGCACCCTCCGTATTACCGCGGCTGCTGGCACGGAGTTAGCCGGTGCTTATTCCTCTGGTACCGTCAGGCCCGATAGAAATCGGGGGTTTCGTCCCAGAGAAAAGAAGTTTACAATCCAGAGGACCTTCATCCTCCACGCGGCATGGCTGGTTCAGACTTGCGTCCATTGACCAATATTCCTTACTGCTGCCTCCCGTAGGAGTCGGGCCCGTGTCTCAGTGCCCGTGTGGCTGATCATGCTCTCACATCAGCTACTGATCGCAGGCTTGGTGGGCCGTTACCCCGCCAACTACCTAATCAGACGCACGCCCATCTCTTTCCGCCGGAGCTTTAATATTAAAAAGATGCCTTTTCAATATATTATGGAATATTAATCCACCTTTCGGTGGGCTATCTTCCAGATAGAGGGAGGTTGCGTACGTGTTCCGCACCCGTTTGCCGGTCGCCAGCATCTGTATTGCTACAAACCTGCTGCCCCACGACTTGCATGTATTAAGCCTGCCGCTAGCGTTCATCCTGAGCCAGGATCAAACTCTCCATTGTAAATGAAGTTTGATACTGACTATTAATTCTCAAGAATTAACAGTTCAAAATCGAATTTTATTACGCTTAAAATTTACCCGTTCTAATTAATTAAAACGTTGCTGTTGCTTCCAATCTTTCAAAGATCTTTTGTTTGTTTTCGTGACCCCGTTTTTAAACGGGAGTGCAAAGGTAAGAGGCTTTTTCGTTTCACCAAATTTTTCTTTACTTTTTTTTGAATTTTATTTTCAAATTTCAAGAGAGAAAAACCATTTTTTGCCAGTGAAAATGAACCGTAAACCTTTTGAAGAACTTTCGCTTTTTTCAAAGCGGGTTGCAAAGGTAAGCGGCTTTTTCATTTCACCAAATTTTTCTTTGTTTTTATTTTAAATTTCTTTTCGATAAAGAGGAAAAACTGATTGGCTGTGAATGCCTTAGATAACCTTTTGAAGAACTACCGTTTCTTTCGAAGCGGGTTGCAAAGTTAAGGGCGGTTTGAAGTACGAACCAAACTTTTTACAATCTTTTTTCAGGGCAAAATCTCAATCCCTTTACTGCAAAGAGTTTGAGCCGAAAAAAAATTTCAATAATTCCTGAAACCTGAAACAATACTGCACCAAAAAAGCATAAACTGCATTAAAAAAATCAACCAAACGAGGTAAAAAAGTAAGAAAACGAAGATGGAAATCCGCAAAAAATTGGAAGGATCAGAGAAAAATTTCTACAGGATAAGACACATGAACAAGAAATAAACCTTTAGCCGGGGCTGAAAAATCAGCCGATGACAACTCGCTGCTGGCTAGTATACGGTCAAACTCTGCTACATAAATTGAGCCACGACCTACTTTTATCATCGTACCCACCAACGCCCTTACCATGCCCCGTAAAAACCTGTTTCCCTTTACATGGTATACCAGGCAATCATTTTCCCTTATCCACCCGCTTTCGGAAATATGACATTGAAAAGTTTTAACCTGCGTATTCCGTTTTGAAAAAGCCTCAAACTGTGTATGGCTTTTTATCTTCTCAGCACAGATATCCAGCAAAGTTTCATCGAGCGAATAAGGCAGGTACCAGGACCTGTCGGCCAGAAAAGGGTTTTTTTTATTGCAGATATAATACTTGTATTCCCGTGAAAGCGCATGGAAACGGCAATGTGCATCGCCTTGCACAGCACGAACGGATTGAATAACAACGCCCAGAGGCAGGATGGCATTGAGGTTATAAATGCTTTTCTGGGGGAATTCCTCCTCCCAGTCGAAGTGAAAATAGTTTTGTAATGCATGAACACCTGCATCGGTCCTGGAGGAACCGGTTAAAAACACGTCTTTCCTGAAGTAAACTGCAAAAGCTTTTTGAATTTCGGACTGTACTGTTACAGCATTATCCTGAACCTGGAAGCCGCTAAGTCCATCACCCTTATAAAACACTTCAAGAAAATAACGGGGCATAGTCTATTGATTAGGTAGCAGGGCAAAGAAACGCTTCTTGTAATACTCGTCCTGGATCGTATCACTAAGCGATTTGAAATTACTGAAGTCTGTCACATACAGCATAGCTGCATCATAGAACCTGTACTTCCCTTCATCATTCAGGAATAGAACAGCAAGATTTCTTAACTGTGCTGTGGTAAAACATTTTGTCTTAAACACCTTCTTGGCTTCATTCACCATTGCTTCATCGCTTGACTCATTGGCCATTTTCCGACGGAGTTTCATGAAATCATCATCATTTGCGACTGCCTTACAGTTTGAATTCGGCAAGGATGCCACAGGTTGCTTCTGTTCAGTAACAACAGGCTGTTTGGTCTCTTCTGTTTTAGGAGTATCCTGTTTTATTTCGGGATGCGGCTCTTTCTTCACCACAGGTTCTTCTTTCTTCTCTTCCGTTTTCTGAGGTTCTGTAACCGGCTTTATTTTTTCTTCTTTTACAACCGCAACTGTATCAGATTTTATTTCTACTTGTGGAGGTGATGCAACCGGGGCTGCAATGGTCGTATCCCGTTCGATGAACAGGCGTACCGTATCTTTTGATGCGCCGTTTTCATTCACTTCAAATACAAAATCACTTCCTTCTTTGCTTTCAAATTTCCTGACCTGTACAATTGCAGACTTTGCAGGTTTTGTCCACTCCGGTTCTTTTTCAACTACCGGTTCTGTTACTACAGGTGGCGTAACAACAGGCTTTACTGTAGCTGTTGCAACGGTATCTTTTGCCACAGGCTTTTGCTGAACCACCACGGATTGCTTTTCTGTTACAACTGGTTTGGGCGGATCAGGCACTACTGGTTTTTCTTCTTTTTTGACGGTAACATTTTTCACCGTACTGTCCTGTGTAACCTTTGATAACATGTTGGCGAAAGGATCATTGACAGCGGGTTGATTGGTGCTGACATTTGCATTATTACCTGCAGCGGACGGCACTGCAGCATAGGTAATCACCGATGTCTGCAAATCAAACAAACCCCAGCCTTTATCCGAAAAATTCTTGATCAGGTAACCTTTATCCGCTTTATCAACAACACATTTAAACGGCTGTTCCTGCTGTTCAGACTTTGGAAAACCAACAGCAAATTCAACCGGACCATCTTTTAGTTTTGACAGAAGAAGATAGCCTGTTGCCGATGAACTGTAAATACGGTTGTTATACTTGATATAGAAAGGTTGCTGGTTATCTGTTTGCAGGTAAATGAAATGATTCAACTGGGCAAACACAGTTTGTGTAACTGTTGCCAAAACGATGCTGATAAAAAAAATCCGCTGCAGTAAAGAATTTCGCATAATAACAAAGCTAATTTTTTTTGTTTATCTGACTGACAAACCGTTTGTCAATTTCTTATTTTTTAACGAAGCCTCCGTCTATCTTTACAAATAAAAATAAATTACAGAATGATGAAACGTTTTATGCCTCTTGTGGTCTTTTTGTTTGCTGCAACAGGATTATCGGCACAAACCGATGCAAAAGCTGACACCAGCTGGAAAAAAATCTACCGCTCTTCTGCTGAAAAAGTACACGATCTCGTACATACCAAATTAGAGGCCAGTTTTGATATTCCCAACGCACATATGATGGGAAAAGTCTGGATCACCTTGAAGCCTCATTTCTACCCAAGCAATTTACTGGTGCTTGATGCAAAAGGAATGGACATCAAAGAAGTGGCTGTTGTAAAAGGTGCTGCAAAAACAAAACTCAAATATGCTTACGATGGAATGCAGCTGAACATTACACTTGATAAAACATATAAAGGCAGCGAATTGTACACAGTATACATCGATTATATTTCAAAGCCTAACGATCTGAAAGTGGAAGGCAGTGCAGCCATTACCGATGCCAAAGGCTTGTACTTCATCAACCCTAAAGGTGAAGAAAAAGATAAGCCAACTGAACTATGGACACAGGGTGAAACCGAAGCTACAAGTGTTTGGTGCCCCACTATCGACAAACCAAACCAGAAAACAACACAGGAATTTTACATTACTGTTCCTGCCAAATGGGTTACACTCAGCAACGGTAAACTCATGAGCCAGAAACCTGCGGGTAATGGTTTAAGAACAGATTACTGGAAAATGGATTTACCACATTCGCCTTACCTGTTCTTTATGGGTGCAGGAGAATTTGCTGTTGTGAAAGATGCATGGAAAGGAAAAGAAGTAAGCTATTATGTAGAAAAAGAATATGAATCTGTAGCAAGAAAAATCTTTGGTAACACGCCTGAAATGATTGCGTTTTATTCAAAAATTACAGGCGTTGATTATCCTTGGGTGAAGTACAGCCAGATTGTTGGTCGTGACTATGTAAGTGGTGCAATGGAAAACACTACTGCCACCCTGCACCAGGAAAGTGCCCAGCAGGATGCACGAGAATTGGTTGATGGCAACGGATGGGAAGGCACCATTGCACATGAACTGTTTCACCAGTGGTTTGGTGATTATGTAACTACTGAAAGCTGGAGCAACTTAACACTCAATGAATCGTTTGCTGATTACAGTGAACTGTTGTGGAGCGAATATAAGTACGGAAAAGACAAAGCCGGTGCTGAACAATACGGCGCATTGCAGGGTTATTTAATGAGCAACAGTGAAAAGAAAGATCTTGTACGTTTCCATTACCGTGACAAGGAAGATATGTTTGATGCAGTTAGCTACAGTAAAGGCGGACGTATTTTACACATGCTGCGCAACTATGTTGGCGACAGTGCATTCTTCAAATCACTGAACCTGTATTTAACCAGCAACAAATTCAAATCAGCTGAAGCACATAACCTGCGTCTTGCATTTGAAGAAATAACCGGGAAAGACTTAAACTGGTTCTTTAACCAGTGGTATTTTGGCAGCGGCCATCCTACACTGGATATTACTTACAGCTATGATGAAGAAAGCAAACAGGCAAAGGTTGTGGTGAAACAAACACAAAAAGATAAACTGTTTAAACTGCCTGTAGCCATTGATGTATATAATGGTTCAGTTAAAACCCGTTACAATGTATGGGTTGAAAATGCAGTTGACTCTTTTGCTTTTGCATCAGCAACAAAACCTGAGCTCATCAACTTTGATGCTGATAAAGTGATGCTCTGCACAAAGAAAGAAAACAAAACAATCGACAATTATATTCACCAGTATAAGTATGCCGGACTGTATTTAGACAGAAGGGAAGCTATTGACTTTATTTCCAAAAAGCAGGATGATCCCAAAGCTGTTGCATTTATGAAAGAGGCATTAAACGATCCTTACAGCGGTTTGAGAAATATTACCATTACCAAACTCGACATGAAGAAGGAAGCGGTTGCATCTGCAGTGGAAGAAAAACTCAAGAGCATTGCCGTGAAAGATGAAAACCGCCTGGTGCGTAGCAAAGCTGTTGAGGTATTAGGCAATATGAAGAAGGCAGAAAACAAAGCCCTGTTCCTGTCGCTGGTTAACGATTCATCGTACACATTAAGTGGTGCAGCATTAACTGCATTAGATAAGATTGATGCAGCAATAGCCCTTGCTGAAGCAAAACGTTTATCCAAAACAAAAATGAAAGGTGGATTGATGGATGCAGTTGCTTCCATTTTAATCAAAAGCGGTGACGAATCTTCTTTTGATGAAATCCTGAACACGTACGGCAAAATGTCGTTATCACAAAGCAAGTTTAATGTAACATCGGCATTGGTGAATTTTATTGGCACCATCAAAGACACAGAAAAAGTGAAAAAAGGTGTGGATGAAATTCTGAAATTCAGGAATGCGATTCCGGAGCAATACGGCCTTGGACCTGTATTTGACAATTTCCTTAAAACCATTATCGGCAAAAAGGAAACAGCGATTAAAGCTGGCGAAAATGTGAGTGCGTTGCAGGAACAGGTGGATTATATTAAAAGCAAAATGAAAAACTAATCATTGATCTTTGATCAGATAAGTGTAAAGAGCCGGTGAGTTTCACCGGCTCTTTTGTTTATCAAGTATCAGATATTAAGCTACAAGGTTAAAAACGGCACAGAACGGAACATAACGGCACTCAACGGCACCAAACTGCACTGTTTGATGAACTATCTATGCTTCATGTACGGCCGATGTATGAAGTATATATGTACGATGCATACCTGGTGTGTGAGATATTTTTCCCTCATGAAATCGTCAAACGAAAATTCAAAAAAACGAACAGCAAATTAGCATCCAATTTTCATGAGCCAGTTAAATAATATTTATGAGTGGACTATAATATCATGATTAAAAAAAGTAAATTGGAAACTTAAACAATAACATATGGCATCAATCAATCCTTACATTCATTTTAATGGAAATGCAGAAGAAGCATTTACATTTTACAAATCAGCTTTTGGTGGCGAATTTGCTTCAGTCGTTCGTTTTAAAGATATGAAGTTTGAAGGCGCTCCAAACTTTGACAAGGAAGCAGAAAAAATTATGCATATCTCTTTGCCTATCGGAAAACATAGCGTGTTAATGGGAAGTGATACACCAGAGCAAATGGGAAAACACAATGAAATGGAAACCCGGAGCAAGATTTCGATCAATACCGAAAGCAAGGAAGAAGCTGACAAACTATTTAACGGACTTTCGAATGGCGGAGAAATAGAAATGCCCATGGCAGACAGCCCCTGGGGTTCATATTTTGGAATGTTCAGAGATAAATTTGGAATAGAATGGATGATTTCCTTTGATCTTAACTTCAAGTGATAATCACAAAAACTACCGACAAAATCGTTTTTGTGCAAATTGGGCTGACGGAATAAATTAAACTTTTTTTATTCTGCTCAGCCTTTGTATTAAAGCTGAACCACAGTTTTCGCAACCATCCCGGTAAACGAAAAACCGAAACCAGCAACTAATTTCAACAAGCAATCCGGGTAAAACAAACTACTAAACAATGGCCTTACGCTTAATCATTCTTTTCTTCATTTCATCAATCTTTGCCTTTTGTAACGGACAAGATCAAAAAGTATCAGAAAACAGCAATCGACAGACGGTATCGATAGGTAACAGTGTTTCTGAAATCGGGAAAAACATTCTCTGCATATTTCAAGATCACAATAATAATCTTTGGTTTGCTTCTGACGGAGATGGATTGTTTAAATACGATGGGAAAACAATTCTGCAAATAACCGATAAGCAAGGACTCTGTGGAAATCTTGCCAGGTTAATACAGCAAGCCAGTGACGGCAATTTGTTTATCAGCACCGGCAATGGAGTTTGCATTTTTGACGGAAAACAATTCAGCACATTAAAACCCGTAAGCAACAACTTCAATACAACCAACCTGTCGAACATAATTCTCTTGTCGGGGAATTATTACCAGGATAAGTTGCTGTACAAATTTCAGTTACCTCAAACATCCAAACTAACCAAAAGCTATTCCCAAGCTCCTTATGCCATTTACTGTTCTTTCAAAGACAGTAAGGGTAATGTTTGGTTCGGGACAGAAAGCAGGGGTGTTTGTAAATATGATGGCAAAACATTTACATGGCTTGATGATGAAGAATTGGGATTAGCTGTGCGTTGCATTTTTGAAGACAAAAGTGGAAATATCTGGATAGGAAATAACGGGAATGGTTTGTTTCGCTATGATGGCAAAAGGTTGACCAACTTTACAAAAGAACATAAATTGGAAAATCCTGCCTTTCAGAAAACACTGAAGGGAAAAGAAGGAACATTAGCGAGGGTTTGGACAATTACCAGTGACAAACAAGGAAACATGTGGATCGGAACAATTGATGCAGGTTTATGGAAATATGACGGCACAACACTTACTAACTACACAACAAAGGATGGATTGCAAAGCAACTCAATAACTGCAGTGTTTTATGATAATAAAGATACCTTATGGATTGGCGCAGACAATGGAATAACAATATATGATGGGAAAACGTTTAAACCTTTAAATAGCCGGAAGTAGATTCTATTATTCCTGGTTCATTTTACACAAAAAAGATTGTAAAAAATCATACCGTTTAGTTTACATCAATTGCCCGATTATTATAAAATAATTTACAGTTAGCGATTATAAACACGGATAGATATGATTGCTGCACAGGATTATCAGGTGTACAGGAGTGCAATGGCTCTAGCAGCGCCACAAGCTGCAACATAAGCTGAACAGAACTACCAGCTTCTGTAACACAACTCTCTTTTATATTTTACAAGCATGCTGATAAATTATTACGGCAGCCTTGAAAAGCATCGTGTATATTTATGGCCGATTTTTTCATTGCTAAAACTGATTGAAAAATATATGTCAGCAAAAAAAGTATTTGTTTCGGGTTGCTTCGATATGCTTCACAGTGGCCATATTGCCTTTTTAACAGAAGCTTCTTCCTTTGGCGATTTATATGTTTGTATTGGTTCGGATAAAACCGTTCACCAGTTGAAAGGCCGGCAAACAATTAATACAGAAGATGAACGCAGTTATATGCTCAATGCGTTGAAATGTGTGCATGAATGCCGTGTGAACAGCGGCAGTGGTTTGCTTGATTTCATAGAAGAACTGAAAGACATCAAGCCCGATATATTTGTGGTAAATGAAGACGGGCACAGTCACCAGAAAGAAGAGCTGTGCAAAGAGCTGGGCATTGAATACAAAGTATTAAAACGTATTCCGCATGAACAACTGCCTGCACGTTCAACCACATCACTGCGTGGGCAGAGCACCATTCCTTTCCGTATAGATTTAGCAGGTGGCTGGCTTGATCAGCCCTTTGTTTCAAAATACCATCCAGGTGCAGTGCTCACCATTTCCATTGAACCAACGGTTGAGTTTAATAACCGCAGTGGTATGGCCAGCAGCACAAGAAACAAAGCTATTGAACTCTGGAAAACGGCTATTCCTGCAGGAAATAAAGTGGATCTTGCAAAAGTGTTGTTCAGTTTTGAAAATCCTCCGGGCACAAAAGAAGTGGCCGGTTCGCAGGATTCGCTGGGAATTGTGATGCCGGGATTAAACCGTCATTATTACAACGCCAGTTACTGGCCCGAAAAAATTGATTCGGTTCATGATGAATCTGTTCTCCAGTGGCTGGAACAGCATTTATATCTTGTAACACTTGGACCAAGGGAAAAGGAATACAGTGTGCTTTCTGAAACCAATCTTTCAGCTGAAGGCGCACAACGGCTAGCCCTTGCTGCCGACAACTGCTGGGATGCCATTCAGAAAAAAGACCTGGCGGCATTTGGAAAAAGTTTTGCTGAATCGTTCCGTGCACAGGTGAATTTATTCCCACTGATGACGGATCCTTCCATTGAACGGCAGATTGAACTGCATAAAAATGATGTGCTTGGTTACAAATTATCAGGTGCAGGTGGTGGCGGTTATCTGATTTTTGTGGCAGAGAAACCGGTGAAAGATGCGATGCAGATTAAAATAAGAAGAAATGACTGGGTGTAGGAAGAAGTGGTAGGTTGTAAGTAATGAGTTAATAAGAAAAGGGCTGTTGAAAATTCAACAGCCCTTTTTAATTTTTTACCAACTGCCACCGGCACCGCCGCCGCCGCCGCCGCTTCCTCCACCAAAACCACCAAACCCGCCGAAGCCGCCACTGTCGCCTCCGCCACCACCCCATCCTCCACCTCCGGGAGGAAACCAAATGGGAGGGCCACTGCTCCAACGCCTGTAACCTCTGCGGCTCATCAGTCCGCTGCCACCGTTACCTGAACCGGAAAAGAAAATGATGAGAAATACAATCAATACAAGACCAATTACCCATCCGTTTGCTTTTCCTTTGCTTCGTTGACCATAACCTTCGGGTGCTTTGTATTCGCCTGCCGCAGCTTTGATCAGTGCATCTGTTCCTTCATCTAATCCACGGTAAATATCATTGGCCTTGAAATTTGGAATGATCTGGTGATTAATAATACTCTTGGCTGTAATATCAGGGATAGCTCCTTCAAGGCCATAGCCGGTGGAGATCCATACCTGCCGCTTGTTCTGCTTTTTATCAACCAATACAACAATAACTACCCCGTTGTTATGTTCTTTACCGCCAACACCCCATTTACGCAAAACGGCTAAAGCAAACTCACTGATTTCATTATCGCCAATATCACCAATGGTTACAATGGCAATCTGGTTGCTGGTACTGTCGTCGTACGCCACCAGTTTTTTTTCCAGTGCTTCTTCCTGCGAAGTTGTAAGCAGATCAAGATAATCGTTTACAAGCTTTGGAGGATTGGGTGCAGCCGGTACATATTTTTCCAGGCTTTGTGCATTTACAAACAATGCAGAAAGAAGAAAAAAGAAACCGGTTATAATAAATTTAAAACGCTTCATGTGTGTTACCGCCCGAATACTATTTCATCGGGCAATTCATTTTTATCTTCCTTTTCATAAGGGAAATGAGTAACCAGTGCATCCCCCACCTGTTCAATCATTTTCACAATTGCTTCCGTATAATTTTCTTTCCGGAAGGATGAGAGCATTTGTTTTACTTCACTGTTCCAGAAATCGTTACCAGCTTTTTCGTGTATGCCTTTATCGGCAAACACGGCCAGTTGCCGGTCTTTCATGGCAATGTAGATCAGCACTGCATTTCTGTCTTTTGTTTGATCCATTTTCAAACCAAAGAATATTTCTGCTGCACGGTCAAGCGCATTCACATAGCTGCATTTGCTTTCAACAAACAGTCTTACTTCACCGGAAGTTCTTTTTTCGGCCACACGGATAGCTTCAACAATCTGTTGATTCTGCTCTGCAGAAAACCAGTGACGTGGTTTGGAAAAGAAAGAAAAAATATTCATTGTTATTTACTGAAATCAATCTTGGTATCTTCTGCACCTGCAGGAGCTACATAGTTTTGTTTTTGCTTGTAACCCATCATGCCGGCAATAATGTTACCGGGAAAACGAACCACTTTCATGTTATAATCAGTAATGGCCTGGTTCCAGTCGTTCAATGCAGTGGTTACCCTGTTTTCAGTGCCTTCAATCTGTGTTTGCAGGTTCTGAAACAACTCGGTTGATTTTAATGTCGGGTAAGCTTCAATGTTGATGTTTAAAGCAGCTCTACCGATCTGGTTCAATTGCTTATCTGCTTCTGCAATTTGTTCAGGACTGGCATTGGGTGCAATTTCAGGTACCCTTGAGCGCATCTGTACAATTTTAATGAGTGTTGTATCCTCGTTGGTTGCAGCGCCTTTGATTGTATTTACAATGTTTTCATAAAGCTTTGCTTTACGGTTATACTGAGTCTGAACCATCCCCCATTTTCCATTGATGCCTGTTTCGGCAGTTGCTAAACTGTTCCTGAGCGAAATTCCCCAGGCAAAAAGAAGTGCAACAACGGCAAGAATAATGATGACTGATCTTTTCATTTTTTTGTTATTATTTTTCTGTTACTGTTTAAAAATTTTTGAAACTAATTGAATAACGTTTCAGTTGTTGAAAATACTTTATCCCTGTGAATTTCATTCAACTGCCTGATTCATTAACAAGAACTTAAATGATCATAAAGAATGCCACGTTGGTTTTCCTGACACTGTGTCGTTCTTTACCTCTTACTTAAAATAAGAAAGCCGCTGTTTGAGCAGCGGCTTTTTATTTACGGTATGTATATTTTAGTCTTTCACCGCTGCAATTCCGGGAAGGGTTTTGCCTTCAAAGAATTCAAGCATGGCACCACCGCCAGTTGAGATATAGCTTACTTTATCAGCAAAGCCAAAATCGTTTACAGCAGCAACACTGTCGCCACCGCCAACTAAACTGAAAGCACCTTTTACAGTAGCATCAGCAACTGCCTGTGCAACTGTTTTTGTACCGTGCTGGAATTTTTCCATTTCAAACACACCCATCGGGCCGTTCCATAAAATGGTTTTAGAACTGTGCAATACGTTCGTAAACTGTTCGCATGCATTTGGACCAATATCCAGACCCATCCAACCTGAAGGAATCTGGTTACTTGGTGCAGTTGATGTATTTGCATCAGCAGCAAACTTATCAGCAATTACAGAATCACTTGGCAGGTGAATGTTCACGCCTTTCTGCTGTGCTTTTTCTAAAATGGTTTTAGCTGTTTCAAGTCTTTCCTCTTCGCAAAGTGAACTGCCGATTTCGCCACCCATTGCTTTCATAAACGTATAAGCCATACCACCGCCAATGATGATATCAGTTGCACGTTCAAGCAGGTTTTCAAGAATGAGAATTTTATCGCTCACTTTTGCACCTCCAATGATTGCAGTAAATGGTTTCTCAGCTTTCAGCAATACTTTTTCTCCTGCAGCAACTTCACCTTCCATCAGTAAGCCAAACATTTTCTTTTCAGCAGGGAAGAATTTAGCAATAACTGCAGTTGAAGCATGTGCCCTGTGTGCTGTACCAAATGCATCGTTTACATATACATCGCCGAGTTTGGATAATTTTTCAGCAAACTCTTCATTACCTTTTTCTTCTTCTTTATAAAAACGGAGATTTTCAAGAAGCAATACTTCACCCGGTTTTAACATCGATGCAGTGAGGTAAGCCTGCTCGCCAATACAATCGTTGGCAAATAATACAGGTGTGTTACCGCCAAGCAGTTCAGCAAGATGGCTGATGAGGTGTTTAAGCGATGATTTTTCTTCAGGACCTTCTTTCGGACGTCCAAGATGGCTCATAAGGATTACACTGCCGCCATCAGCCAGTATTTTCTTAATGGTAGGCATGGCAGCCTTCATTCTTGTATCGTCGGTAATAGCCCTTGTTTCTTTGTCGAGAGGCACATTAAAATCAACACGGATCAGTGCTTTCTGTCCGGCGAAATTGTAGGTTGAAAATTTACTCATAAAACAATATTTATTCTGTGATTGTTTGCGCTCAACGAAGTTATTGCATGTTCAACAACAGCGTTCAGCAAATACTTATTTATTTACTTCTTTCAGCAACTGTTCCACGCAGTTGATATTCCGGCTGAGATCATCTTTTCCTTCAATCTTTACTTTCATCAATGCCCCGCTGATGAGTTGGTATCCTTCCACCGCCTGCTGTTCATTATAAAAGCAGTTATTCCAGTCGTACAGTTCATTGGCATAAGCCATGCTTACTTTATTACTGTAAAACTTAACAGGTTGCGGATACCATGTACCACCTGGATTTTCAATGTGATTGTCTTTTGCATGATGATACAGTGCATTCAGAAAACTGAGGTACGCTACAACACGTTTCCTTAGTTTATCAATCGTTTCGGCCTGCAAGGGTTTTTGTCTCCACAGGTTTGATTCTATGCTGTAAGGATCAAATGTAGAATGATTGGTGATTGAAACTACCTCAATAACTTCATCAGGCGACTGCGGATCGGGCGGATATTGGTGATAAAAGCTGAATTTAATTTTATTGTTGATCAATGTCTGATCAAGCAGATACCGTTCAGAAACCTCATCGCTTTTAACAGAAGGGGTTAAGACCATCAGCTTCTTTTGTGTATCAAACTTCCATGTTCCCTGTTCAAACAAAAGATCGGCACACAAAGTATAAGCACCGTTTGAATAAAAGCGCAGGGCATATACATCCAGTTTGTTGCTCTTGTTTTGTTCTGTATTCTTTTCATTATAGGCAACATACCATTCGCAGTTTTGCGGATCGGTTTTTTCTGAAACGGTTGTGGAACTGCTGTTACAGGCAAATAATAATAAAAAAGGGATACTCCATACGAAGTACCCCTTTAAACATTTATTATTTGCGGTCATGATTATTTAATCAGTTTAGCGAAATAATGCAGTGTGCGAACGAGCTGGCTTACATAGCTCATTTCGTTATCGTACCAGGAAACTGTACGAACCAACTGAGTATCGCCTACAGTTTGTACTCTTGTTTGAGTTGCATCAAACAAAGAACCAAAGCTCATACCAACGATATCGCTGCTAACGATTTCGTCTTCAGTATAACCATAGCTTTCATTAGCTGCAGCTTTCATTGCTTCGTTGATTTCTTCTTTGGTTACTTTTTTACCAAGAACTGCAGTTAACTCAGTTAATGAACCGGTTAAAGTTGGAACACGCTGTGCGCTGCCATCTAATTTACCTTTCAGGTTTGGTAATACCAGGCCAATTGCTTTTGCAGCACCTGTGCTGTTAGGAACAATGTTCTGAGCAGCTGCACGTGCACGGCGCAGATCACCTTTTGGATGAGGCGCATCCTGTGTGTTCTGATCGTTTGTATAAGCGTGGATGGTTGTCATTAAACCATTAACAATGCCACCGAATTTTTCATCAAGAACCTGTGCCATTGGAGCCAGACAGTTTGTTGTACAGCTTGCGCAGCTGATAACTGTTTCGCTACCATCGAGGATGTTGTGGTTAACATTAAATACAACTGTTTTCAGATCGCCTGTTGCAGGAGCGCTGATTACAACTTTCTTTGCACCAGCTGTTAAGTGTGCTTCAGCTTTAGCTTTGTCAGTGAAGAAACCTGTACATTCCAGAACCACATCAACATCGTGTGATCCCCATGGAATTTGAGAAGGATCTTTCTGTGCGTAGATTTTCACTTCTTCACCGTTAACTATAATTGAGTTTTCGGTACTTTTTACATCAGCATCAAAACGTCCCTGTGCTGTATCATACTTCAACAAATGTCCTAATACCTTGGGAGAGGTGAGATCATTGATTGCTACTACATCAATGCCTTCCATTTTATAGATCTGGCGATATACCAACCGTCCAATTCTGCCAAAACCATTAATTGCTACTTTAACTGTACTCATAGAAAATAATTTAGGGGTTTTAAAATGCGGTGCGAAGTTAATCAGTTTACTAATAAAGATTGTTAGTTTTTGTGCTGATATAGGACATAATCGATACTAATAAATCTCATTTCTTTCAGCATTTTTCGATAAACAACAATTTGATTGCTTCAGGAAAGGAGTTTTGGAAAAATAAACTTACCAGTATTTTTTAAAATTGTTTGGCTGGAAACATCCCTAAACATATCTTTGCACTCCCAAAAAATAAGCGCCGCGTTGGTCAAGGGGTTAAGACGCCTCCCTTTCACGGAGGAATCACGGGTTCGAATCCCGTACGTGGTACAAAAAATCCCGCTTTCGAGCGGGATTTTTGTTTTTAGCATCGTGTATAACAGACATAAACCACGCTTTTAAAAAAAAATATTCCAGAAACATCAAGTTTTTTCTCTCTGATTTTCAATTATTTGAAACTGTAAAATTACTGTATCGTAAAAAAACTCGACTGCTATCGTATAATTACTATTGCAATTGATGAATTCTCGGTGCAATTTTGTCTTCGTAAGCAATTACACTTAGTCAAACTGATTGTTTACTTTTTCGAACCTTATTAAAACTATTTAACATGATTTACCTGTACCCAGTAGAGAAACTCAGGATTTCCATATTGATGATCTTTGCATCATTACTTGTAAGCCTGCCCGCATTTTCTCAGCTCGTATTTAAAAATCCAGCCATTGCCTCTGGTGATGGAAAAAATACCGGAACAATATACAGGTTTCCCCAGATTACTTCAGGTGTTGATGCATTAGTATCAATTGACAGTCTCGTAGGTGGAGCAACTCTGGATGAAATTGATCAAAAAGGAGTGGGTTATGAAGAGGCCTTTCAGCCAAAGATTAAATCTGGTGGAAAAGGTGTTTCGTATATTCTCTTTACGGTAAAGTTTGTACTTCAAAACACCACAACTCCGGTAACAATTGGCAGCGTAACTGCTACTAATCTTGACTTAGATGGTAATACCAGTCTTAAAGAAAGATGCGAATTTGACATGAATGGTGGAAAAGCAGTTTATGTATCAAACACTCCTGAAATAACCGTAACCTTAAATAATGGTCATTTTCTTGGGCAAAATGTTTCCGGAAAAGAATATACAGACATTGATACATCAGCTCAATCGGTGATGTTTAAAGTAACTGGTAATAATATTCATGAATTTAAGGTACGTCTTGGAGCAATTCTTTCCAATAACAGCTCATCTTCTCGCCAATACAGTGTTTATATGAAAGACTTTGTTCTTACAAATGCTGCAACATTACCCGTTACTCTTACAGCTTTTCAGGCATTTTTAAAAGATAAAAATACAGTCCTTAGCTGGTCTACAACAAGCCATACCAACTTCAGCCATTTTGTTGTTGAGAAAAGCACTAATGGTAAAGATTTTTCTGAAGCTGCTGTACTCTTTGCCGATGCAAATTCAGACAACTCATACACCTTCAACTATTTATATAAAGACAATCTTCAAAACAATACATCTTCGGTTATTTACTACCGTTTAAAGATGGTGGATATTGACAGTAAATATTCTTATTCTGAAATCAGAATGGTACGTCTTGCATCTGTAAATGAATCAAAAATCAAAATCACTACTTTCCCTAACCCGGTAACAAACGAAGTACGTGTATCCATTCCAACAGAGTGGCAGGAAAAACAAGTGCTGTATGAAGTGTATAACAGCAACGGTACCCTTGTACAGCGTGTAAACAACACAAGAGCTGCACAGGTTCAGCAGATCAATGTATCAAGCCTGAATGCCGGAACTTACATTGTTAAAGTGAGCAATGGTTCGGAAACATCCACTTCAAAAATTATTAAAGCAAACTGATTATTATAAGTACGGATACAAAGGTTGCTGACCTCAACTCTTTTACCCAAAACCCGCATGGGTTTTACAGGTTGCCCCGGCTTTGCCGGGGCTTTTTATTAAATACCAATTTCAAAATGCCGTTCCGGTATGGTAATATCTTTAAAGCCTTTCCGGTACAATCGTTTTTCAAAAGCTACCTGCACATCATATTCCCCATGCACCAGGAACAGTTTTTCAACCTGCTGCGGATCCTGGCAAGCCAGCCATTGACTCATATCTTCATAATCGCCATGTGCACTCATACTTCTTATCTGTCCTATTTCTGCATGCACTTCTTTTTCCACTCCGAATATTTTCACTTCTTTTCTTCCTTCAAGTAACTTTCCGCCAAGTGAATGTGGTTCACAATAGCCGGTTAACAAAATGGTGTTGCGGCTGTTTTCAATTGCATTATTGATATGATGTTTAACCCTTCCTGCATCAGCCATACCACTTGCACTGATCACAACATAAGGCCCACGCCTGAAGTTGAGCAGCTTTGATTCGTCAACGGTTTTTATATACTTTAAGCCCTTGAATGCAAATGGATCACTGTCACTTTCCAGTACTTTTTGTATCCTGTTATTAAAAAGCCCAGGAAAACTTTTTACAATTTGTGTTGCAGCAATGCTTAGCGGACTATCAACAAAATAATCGAGTTCGGGTAATCGTCTTTCCAGTTCAAGCTGGTTAAGATCGTATAAAATTTCCTGCGTACGACCAACACTGAAAGCAGGAATAATCAACTTTCCTTTCTTTTCAAGACAGGCCCTTACAACCCACTGCAGCAACTGATCGGGACTGGAAACAGCATTATCATGTAAGCTGTTACCGTATGTTGATTCCATCACAATTACATCGGCCTGCGGAAATTCCTGCGGCGATTTTAAAATCACATCCCTGTAACGGCCAATATCACCCGAAAAAGTGATTCGTTTGGTTTTGCCGTTCTCAGTTATTTTAAGATGAACACATGCACTACCAATGATATGCCCGGCATCTGAAAACATAGCTTCAATACTTTCATCAACCCTGAACCACTCGCCATATTCAGCATTTACAAAATGACTTGATGCATTCTTTGCATCTTCAATCGTGTATAAAGGTTTCAGGTAGGGCAATCCTTCGTTGGCCCTGCGTTTGTTTTCATACTTCACATCATCCTGCTGAATTTCTGCACTGTCTTCCAGTAATACTTCAGTGAGCCGTTGTGTTGCCGGTGTACAATAAATTTTCCCCTGGTAACCATCACTGATCAGTTTTGGTATCAATCCGCTATGATCAATATGTGCATGACTTAAGATCATATAATCAATCTCGGAAGGATTAAACCCCCATTCCCTGTTCAGCGAATCGGTATTTTTTCCCATGCCCTGGAACATGCCGCAATCAAGCAATAGTTTTTTTCCATTTACAAGCGAAATAACATGTTTGCTTCCTGTAACTGTACGTGCTGCTCCGTGAAATGCTATTTTCATGTGTTTATTTTTTAGTTCGCTTCTTTGCGGCTTATTTTATTTGCTGCGCAGAAACGATGAATAATCATTTTTGCTTTGCCTTAAACGACCATGTGATAAAAAACTCAGCAACAATTTCGCCAGCATTATTTTTGCCAACTGATTTTGCCCTGAATGTTTTTGCTTCTCCTGTGGCAATAGCCTCATCAACCAGTTGTTCCATTGCTTTACCATCTTCACAAACAAAAGTGGTAAGGTCTGTTGCTTTCTTAAAATAATTTGCTTCAAGGTTTATTACCAGCATCGACACAGATGGTTTTCTTCCCATCACCTGCATTAATGCCAGCACACCTGTACTCATTTCTGCTGCCATTGCAAGACAGGCAAAATAGGTTGAACGAAAAGGATTTTGAGAAAACCATTTAAAAGGAACAGTTACCTCACTGTTTGTTTCTGTGATGGATTTTATACGTACACCACTGAAATAAGCGGAAGGCAATTCCAACAACAAAAACAACCTGCTCTTCAGCGGGTGAGTCATTCTGCGGATGAATATGGATGATGCGGGATTCATTTTTTACATGGCAAAGGATTACTGTTTTAATCCTTTATACAATTTACTTTGTTATCTCAACAATACAGGCTATCACATTATTTGTATCGCCTGTAACATCAAACCGCATGACTCCTTTTGCAGTTGATGAATAACGCACATTCCGTATCAACGATGACCCCAATGCATTGTTGATCCTCATAGCATAATCTGCTGATGGATTGGCACTGATCTTCTGATTTAATTCATACCAGTTTAATTCTTTCTTACTGATCACAACGGCCATTACATCACGATTACCAATACTGTCGGGTGTCATGCTTTTATCTTTAGGGAACAAACGATAACCAGTAATTCCACAGAAGGGAGAATACTTTGTCTTTGTTGGATCATCAGCTTTTGGATAAGGAAACAACGTATAGCTGGTGCCATCGGTTTCTTTTCCAAAAACATAAACATAGCAATCGGTTGTATTCTTTACTTCCATTTTAAACCTTGTTCCTGCTGAAACGGGTGCTGTTGTTTCAAACCTGTTTCCACTTGCTGTATGTAAAGGAATATAATCTTTCGCTACTGTTTTCTTTCCATCATATTCCACTCTTACCAATCCAATTTCGCAGGCAAACTGTTGTACTTTTTCATTTCCTGCATACATTGGATTAACACCATAAGCTTCACGGACAAAATATTTAAAATCGTTGTAACGTACCCATGCAAACCCATTGTTGCCCCATTCTTTTCCCCAGCTGTTCATCAATAAAAATGAACCACCGTATTTATTATCATCATACCCCACCACACACATAGCATGCCCGCCAAAACCCATCATACTTTTATCTCCACCTGCAGGCGCCCACAGATCCTGTCCCATCATTGGTTGCATAAAACTTTGTCCAACCATCATACCAATAACTACCGGTGCACCTTGTGCTAAATTTTCTTTTATCGCACGCAGATCAATGGCATCATTCCTGTCGCCGGGACTAAGACGGTTGAAACCACGCATGCGGTATTGCAATGCTTCCTGTTGCAGTTGATTATTTGGTTGAGTACTGCAGTTCTGATCAGTATAAGGAAATGCATCATATGGCACACCACCTTTCTTTGCCATAAATTCCATTGCACGTTCTACATAAGAACCCTGGCATCCATCCAAACCAATCTGGTTGTACATGAAAGATGGGGAGAACACAACCTCATCAGGTTGCTTACCCGTTTTTGTTGCTTCTAAGATAGTATGTGCCGCATATGCACTGCTCCATGCAACACAGGAACCTTGCGATCCCTGGTTTCCCGGAGTTGGACAAAACCGTTGCAGGTTCGCTGCTTCAGGCAGCGGGTTTCTTACATCATCATCTGCAAGTGATTCATAAATATCTGCCTTCTCATACTCCTTTGGATCAAGCATACCGCCGGTTGTTAAACCTGCAAGCTGGTTCATATTACATCCTGTACGGCTTAAAAAGAAATAAGCACCTGCAGCAAGAACCAGTAATACAAGCAAACCTTTCCCTCCACCACCGCCTCTTCCTCTTCCAAACAAACTCAGCAACAAAGGCAAAAGACTAAGCAAACCACCACCTCCGCCACCACCGGGACCAGTTGGAAAGTTACCACCCCCACCACCGGAGTTATCATTGTTGTATTGTTCCTGCTGATCCTGCGGATCATCCGTCATTCGTATGGGCATACAAAAGTGTTTTTAGTGCTGTTTAAATGTAAGACAATTTTTTTATGCGTCTGTTAGATGAAATAAAGAATAAATTCGTTGCCAGCATTCTAAAAACATCTTTACAAAAAATGTAAACAGTAAAAATGAACCGCAGACATTTTATACAAACCACCGGGTTATCGCTTGCTTCTGTATTAATCAGTGATTTCGTTTTTGCATCGCAGAAAGAACAACTGATTCATTTGCCAGATGCTGTTACAGCAATTATTAACAACAAGCTTGTTGCTTTAAAAGGAACAGGAAAACAACAGTGGAGTTATGAAGATGTACTTGTTGCATTAAAGAATAATGGAAATAATATAGCAGTAGAAATCCAGGCACCCGTTGTAAGTCTTGCTGAGGTAACGCTGTATTGGAAAACCCCGTTAAAAGAAAGTTCATTAATATTAAATGATCATTGGGAGCGTACTTATGGTGATGTATCATGGCATAAAACAACTTCAACTGAATTATTGCCCTGGTATTTTATGGAACATAACGGCAACAACACAAATGGCTTTGGTGTAAAAACAGGCGCCGCTTCTTTTTGCGGATGGAAAGTAGCAAATGGTAACCTTGGTTTAACACTTGATACACGATCAGGTGGAAATGGCGTTGCATTGGGAAACAGGAAATTGCTTGCAGCAGAAATAGTAACAATTAAAAGCAATGCAGGCGAATCAGCATTTGAAACAACAAGACGGTTTACTAAACTCATGTGCAGTAAAGCCCGCATGCCCAAACAACCGGTGTATGGTATCAATGACTGGTATTTCTCGTACGGAAACAATTCTGCTAAATTAATTGAAGAACATACTGCTTTACTTGCACCAATGGCTGAAGAATTATCCAACCGTCCGTTTTCGGTTATTGATGCCGGTTGGTTTACTGCTCCTCCCGGAAAAACAGATGTTTCAGGCTTTGGCGACAATATGAGTATTCCAAACGAAAAGTTTGGTGATATGCATAAACTTGCTGCAAAAATTAAAACACTTGGTATGCGTCCCGGAATATGGACGAGACCATTGTGTGCCAGTTATAAAGATGGAAATAATTTACGTTTACCCAATATCAAAGGAAGAGGCGGTGATGAACCTGTGTTAGACCCAACAATACCTGAAAACTTAGAACGGGTAAAAGAATATTTTAAGCTATACAACCAATGGGGATTTGAGCTAGTGAAATTTGATTACACATCGTACGACATATTTGGCAAATGGGGAATGCAGATGGTGAGAGATACTGAAATGACTGCAGCAGGATGGAGTATGAATGATCAATCAAAAACAAATGCAGAAATTATCCTGCATCTCTA
This sequence comes from Chitinophagaceae bacterium UBA1931, assembly GCA_002337125.1. Classification (GTDB taxonomy): domain Bacteria; phylum Bacteroidota; class Bacteroidia; order Chitinophagales; family Chitinophagaceae; genus Lacibacter. The sequence goes on along the minus strand of DDFJ01000004.1, from coordinate 3,069,441 downwards.
TAAAATTATCCGTGAAGCTGCAGGCGATACATATATCATTGGTTGCAACACCATCAGTCACTTATCAGCAGGTTTGTTTGAATTGAACCGTGTTGGTGATGATACATCAGGAAATGACTGGAGCAGAACAAGAAAAATGGGTGTAAATACATTAGCCTTCCGCTCTGTACAACACGGCCATTTTTATGCAGCTGATGGAGATTGCGTTGGACTGACAACTAAAATACCATGGGCAAAAAATAAACAGTGGATGGAGCTTGTTGCAAAAAGCGGAACTCCATTATTCATTTCTGCACAACCTGAAGCAACAGGTACAGAACAAAAAGTATTTATTAAAGAATGCTTCCACAGTGCATCACAAAACATTGCTGTTGGTGAACCTCTCGACTGGATGGAAAATCAGTGGCCGAAGAAATGGAAATTAAACGGTAAAATAGAAGAGTTCAACTGGGAATAATAAAAAGAGGGAACAGTTAACTGTTCCCTCTTTTTATTGTCATTATTAAAATCAATTACGGATTTACTGATGCGCCAAGCCATGCCATCATTGCCATGCCTGTTTCGATTCCTTCTTCATCAATATTAAAAGTTGGTGTATGCACACCGCTGTTAATTCCTTTTTCATTGTTCATTACACCCAGGCGGAAAAAACATCCGGGTATCTGTTGTGTGTAATAACCAAAGTCTTCAGCACCCATGCGTAACTCTGTTTCTTCAACATGAGCATCACCAACCATTTCAACCGCTTTTGCTTTTACTTTTTCATTCAATACTTCGTTGTTGTAAACTGAAGGGTAACCAACATCAATTAATAAATCAATTGTTCCACCCATGCTTTCAACAAGCATTGTTGCATTGCGGCGGATGAGTTCATGAGCTTTAAAACGCCACTCTTCATCCATTGCCCTGAATGTTCCCATCAGTTTAACTTCATTGGGAATAACATTAGTTGTTGTACCGGCATTAAATGCTGTGATAGAAAGCACTGAAGGATTATGCGGATTAAGATTACGGCTGATGATTTGCTGCAGGCTCACCACTAAATGTGATGCAATTAAAATCGGGTCAATTGCCTGGTGGGGAGATGCCGCATGTCCGCCCTTGCCCTTAACCGTTATATACAACTCATCGGCACTGGCCATTACTTTTCCTCCACGGAAACTCAGCTGACCAATCTGCAAACCCGGATGAACATGTAAACCGATAATTGCCTGTGGCTTTGGATTTTCAAGAACACCTTCTTTGATCATGATGCTTGCACCACCGGGATTTTTTTCTTCGCCGGGCTGAAAAACCAGCTTCACGGTTCCTTCCCACTCGCCTTTCAACTCATTCAGAATTTTTGCGGCACCAAGTAAACAGGTCGTGTGCACATCATGCCCGCATGCATGCATTACACCGGGTTTTGTTGATTTATAGGGAATGTCATTTTCTTCCAGTATCGGCAATGCATCCATATCAGCACGCAGCGCAACAATTTTGGAAGATGGATTTTTTCCTTCAATCAATGCTACCACACCCGTTTCAGCCATAACGGTAAAGGGAATACCAAATGCTGTTAATTTGCTTTGAACAAATTTTGATGTCTCAAATTCTTTGTAACTGAGTTCAGGATTGGCATGAAGATGATGACGAACTGCAATAAACTCTTCTTTATATTTTTTTGCCAGAGATTGTATGTTTTCTTTGAGCATAGAAAACAAAAGTACAAAAGAGTAACTAAGGAATAATTGAGTAATTTATTTTGAATCGTCTTTCTCTTCCTTAGGCTTGGTTTCAATTTCACTTGGAATTACAAATACACCAGTTGGAAACATGCGGGCCAGCTGGCGTTTCAGATCTTCTGCATCTTTTTTCTCAACAAAATTTCCAATACGTATTTTAAAATAAGGAGCCTGGTACATTAAATAGGTTTTATGCTCCGGGTATTGCGAAAGAAGTTTTGATTTTGCAGCCAATGCCTGGTTACGGTCGGTTGTATTTAACACCTGTATACGAAATCCCTGTGTGGGCTTCCTGGCATCTGCTGCTTTTTTATTGATCTCTGCTTTCTTTTTTACAAGAAGATCATAGCGACTGTCCTTTGTTACATAAACAGTGCTGTTGACTGTATCTTTTACAGTTTGTGCACCGGCAATAGCCGCAATAGAAATGAACCCGATAAAAAGGAAACCCTTTTTCATTAACATGCTCTTGATGAAATTATTCATGTTGCTTTTCATAAACTTTCCTGTAGTTAACCAGGATGCTGTTCTTACTTACCCAAACTCTCTTTAACAATATTCACACTTGCACTGCAACCTAACCTGTCTGCACCTGCCTCTACCAGTTGCTTTGCAAATTCATAAGTACGGATGCCACCCGAAGCTTTGATTTTTATACCAGACGGTAAATGCTTCCTCATCAGTTGCACAGCTTCAAGAGTTGCACCTTTTTCAGCATACCCGGTTGATGTTTTTACAAAATCTGCGCCAAGTTCTGCGTAAATCTCACAACACCTGATAATTTCTTCATCCGTTAAGATGCCGCTCTCAATAATCATCTTTACATGCCTGTCTTTCTGATGTGCCATCGGTATCAATACTTCCCCTTCATGCTTCAGAAAATTCCAGTCGCCGTTTTTAATGGCTGAAATATTCACGACATAATCCAGTTCTTCTGCACCATCAACAATTGCCAGCAATGTTTCTGTTACTTTCGCTTCAATAGCTGAATAACCAAACGGAAAGCCAATTACGGTAGCTGTTTTTACACCTGAACCTTCCACCAATCCCTTGGCAAAACGCACAAAAGGAGGGGGCACACATACTGCAGCAAATTTGTACATGGTTGCTTCAGTACACAGTTGTTCAATATCACTTACAAGCGTTGTTGGTTTTAAAATCGTATGATCGATATAAGAGGCAATATTCATAAATAAACGATTTATAGTTTAATGCAGGACAAATGTAATTGTTAAGTCATTACTTCAACTACACTTTAGCAGATAAAAAAAGCCTCCTGCCGGAGGCTTTATGATTAAGATTCTTTTCCGTGACAGTTTTTATATTTCTTTCCGCTGCCGCAAGGACAAGGATCATTTCGTCCAATCTTTGGACCTGCAATGACAGGCTCCTGTTTTACATTGGCAGAAGGATCATAATAATCCGGAGTTTCCATCAGGTCGTCATTACCACCAGATGCAACCAGTTCATCTTTTTTCTGGCGCAGCTTACTCATATCTGTTTTCTGCTGACGGCCTTCACGAATCTGTCCGCTGTTATTTTCTTCAACCGGTAATCCTGCATGCGCAAGGAATGAAACAATATTTTTATTGATGTCATTGTTCATTTGTTCAAACAACGTATAAGCTTCCACTTTATAAATCACCAGCGGATCTTTCTGTTCGTACGTTGCATTTTGTACCGATGTACGCAGATCATCCATTGCACGCAGATGTTCTTTCCATGCTTCATCAATAAACGCAAGTGTGGCCGTACGTTCCAGTGAACTTACCAGCTCCTGTGCTTTTGAATCAATTGTTTTCTGCATGGATGCAAGTACCTGTAATCCACGTTTGCCATCACTGAAAGGAACAAATACATTTTCAATATGTGAACCTTGCGTTGCCCGGATATTCTGGAATACCGGCAATGCATCTTTCTTAACCACATCGCATCTGCGCAGGTATGAAGTTTTAGCTTCGGTATAAAGTGCCTGTGCAAGTTCATTACTGTCGGCTTTATCTAACTGCTCAGCGGTGATTTGTGTATCAATGCCGAAGTTCACAATACATGCCATCTTGAAACCATCATGATCATTCAACTCCTTGAATGAAGCAATCAATCCTTCTGCAACAGAATAAAATGCATTATCAATATCCAGTGCAAGACGTTCGCCGCTCAACGCATGGTTTCTTCTTGTATAAACAGCTCCACGTTGCTTGTTCATCACATCATCATACTCAAGCAAACGTTTACGTATACCAAAGTTATTTTCTTCTACTTTTTTCTGTGCACGTTCAATGGATTTGGTGATCATGCTGTGCTGGATCACTTCGTTTTCCTTGTAACCAAGCTTATCCATCATACCGGCAATACGTTCACTGCCGAACATACGCATCAGGTCGTCTTCAAGCGAAACATAGAATTGAGAAGAACCGGGATCGCCCTGGCGGCCTGCACGACCACGCAACTGGCGGTCAACACGACGGCTGTCGTGACGTTCTGTACCCAAAATTGCCAAACCGCCTGCTTCTTTAACGCCTGCACCCAGTTTAATATCTGTACCACGACCGGCCATGTTTGTTGCAATAGTGATTGCACTTGGCAAACCGGCTTCTGCTACAACCTGTGCTTCACGGGCATGTTGTTTTGCGTTCAATACATTGTGAGGAATTTTTTTCACCTGCAGCATCTTGCTCAGCAACTCACTCACCTCAACCGAAGTGGTACCAACAAGTACCGGTCTTCCTGCTTCACGCATGGCTTCAATTTCATCAATAACCGCTTTGTATTTTTCACGCTTGGTTTTAAATACAAGATCCTGCCTGTCATCACGCACCATTGGCAAGTTGGTAGGAATAGTTACAACATCTAATTTGTAAATATCCCAGAACTCACCTGCTTCCGTTTCGGCAGTACCCGTCATACCACAAAGCTTGTGGTACATACGGAAATAGTTCTGCAGTGTAATGGTTGCATAAGTTTGTGTAGCAGCTTCAATTGTTACATTTTCTTTTGCTTCAATTGCCTGGTGCAAACCATCACTGTACCGGCGTCCGTCAAGAATACGACCTGTTTGTTCATCTACGATCTTCACTTGTCCGTCAAGCACAACGTATTCAACATCTTTTTCAAACAAGGTATATGCTTTCAGCATCTGTAATACAGTGTGAATACGATCGGCCTTGGTTGAATAATCCGTTAAGAATGCTTCTTTCTTATGTAATTTTTCTTCAGTGGAAAGCTCACTTTTATCAATCGACCCAAGTGATGTACTGATATCAGGCAACACAAAGAAATTTGGGTCTTCATTTTCCTTTGTAAGCATTGCCAGACCTTTATCAGTCAGGTCAACCGAATTGTTTTTTTCATCAATATGGAACAGCAAACCTTCATCCACTTTCGGCATTTCCCTTTGCTGATCCTGGAGATAATAGTTTTCTGCTTTCTGTAGTTTTACTTTAATACCAGGTTCGCTCAAATATTTAATCAACGGACCATACTTGGGTAAACCTCTCCATGCACGCATCAATGCAAGACCTCCTGTTTTAGGATCATCATCACCTTCTGCAATTGATTTTTTTGCTTCGTTCAGGTATTGCTGTGCAAGACGTTTCTGTGCATCAACCAGTTTTTCAATACGTGGTTTCATTACCTGGAACTGCTGCTCGTTGCTGCCTGTTCCAACAGGTCCTGCAATAATTAATGGTGTACGGGCTTCATCAATTAAGATACTATCCACCTCATCCACCATGGCAAAATGCAGTTTGCGCTGCACTTTCTCCGACGAATTCACCACCATGTTATCACGCAGGTAGTCGAAACCAAATTCATTGTTGGTACCATATACTATATCAGCCATGTATGCTTTTCGCCTGTCTTCGCTGTTGGGCTGATGTTTATCAATACAATCAACAGTTAATCCAAGAAATTCAAACAGGGTTCCGTTCCATTCACTATCACGACGTGCCAGGTAATCGTTCACTGTTACAAGGTGCACACCTTCGCCGGGTAATGCATTCAGGTACGCAGGTAATGTTGATACGAGTGTTTTACCTTCACCGGTTGCCATCTCTGCAATTTTACCCTGGTGTAACACGCTGCCACCAATAAGCTGCACATCATAATGCACCATGTTCCAGGTTACCTGTCCACCGGCAGCCATCCATGATTTTTTATAATACACCTGGTCGCCTTCAATACGCATGTGCGGACGCTTGATTACAAGATCCTTGTCAAGATCAGTTGCTGTAGCCTGTAATTCTTCGTTGTTGGTAAAACGGCGTGCCGCTTCTTTTACAACTGCAAATGCTTCCGGGTGAATTTTTTCAAGAATCTCTTCAATCTTTTTATCCCTTTCTTTACGCAGCTTATCAATCTCCTGGTAGGTAGCATCTTTTTCATGAATTTCATCTTCACTAAAAGCTTCTGCCTTTGTATTCAGAGCTGCAATTTCTGCATCAATTTCAGTTAAATGTTCCTTGATGCGGCGACGGAATTCCTGTGTTTTATTTCGCAGTTCATCATTCGATAATGACTGGAATTGGGCATAGTAGTGGTTCGTTTTTTCAACAATAGGCGTGAGTTTCTGTACATCCTTCTCACTTTTACTACCGCCAAAAATTTTGGATAAAAAACCTAACATAATAATTTATTAAAGCGTCAATGTTTTCTGTTTGAATAATTTATGCTGTCAAATACAATGCAAGGTTTAAAACAAAGCCAATTTGACAGACCATTTACCTTTTTCCAAAAGGCGGACAAAGGTAATGAATCATACACACAGTTCTGGATCATTGCCTTAGCCTCCATTTTGCAGATTCAAAACAACTTTGTTTCGGCTTTTACAGATGTTAATCAAATCACAATAAAAATACCTATTAGCCCTTTTACCCACTGATACGGATGCCTTCACCACCACTGAACCGATAGTTTTGCCTTTTGTAAAGAAAAACAGGCACTATGCAAGCATTTAAACGCTTTGCCGTCTATTATTAACAAATCGACAAATTATTAATTAACGAAAATATTCGTATTTCGTACAATAAACGTTATTATGAAGAAATTACTGCTTATTGCGTTGGGCTTTTTTGCATCAGTACAGCTAATGGCACAATCGAAAGGAATTACAGGACGGGTTACAGACTCAACTGCTGAAAAAGGACTTGAAAAAGCCACTGTTAAATTAGTAGAAAAGGATACACCTAAAGACACCGTTACTACTATTACCAACACCAAAGGTGAATTTTCATTTGATAAAATACCGGCATCGGCTTATTCGCTGATTATTACCTATTCAGGATACAAGTCAATGACCAAGAACTTTTTTAAACCATCTGCCGGTGTTTCAAACATTGACTTAGGTGATTTAGTATTATTAGCCGATTTCAGGGAACTGGGTGAAGTGGTGATCGAAGCCCCAGCCATTACCATGAAAGAAGATACGGTTGAATACAGGGCAAATGCCTTCCAGACAAAACCAAATGCAACCACAGAAGATTTATTGAAAAAGCTCCCCGGTGTTACTGTTGACAGGCAGGGAAATATTACAGCACATGGTAAACAGGTAACAAGGGTTAAAGTAAATGGTAAAGACTTTTTCTCAGGCGATCCGAAAACAGCTACGCAGGAAATACCGGCTGATATGATTGATAAAGTACAGGTGGTTGATGATTATGGCGATCAGTCGAATGCTTCAGGCATACGTGATGGAGATCCTGAAAAAGTAATTAACCTGCAGTTGAAAAAAGATAAAAACAAAGGTGTATTTGGGAGAGCAATGGCAGGTTACGGTACAGATGACCGTTATATTGCCGCAGCTGCTATCAACAGGTTTAATAACACACAGCAGTTATCGTTAATTCTCAACAGCAATAATAATAATACATCAACCTTCCGTTCATCAGATGGTGGCGGCGGTGGTGGTGGCAACCAGGGCAACCAAAGCGGTATCACTAAACTGAATTCAGCTGGCTTAAACTTCCGCTCTGATTTTGGAAAAAGAAATTCATTCTATGGCAGCTATACGTATGCCGACAGAAATACATTAACAGAATCGCTTACATCCAGCAATCAAACCATTTATTCTATCCTTACAAATACCAACCAAACAACTACAAGAACCGGTGGTACACACAGGGCATTTGGTAACCTGGAATTATGGATCGATTCTTTCAACTACGTTAAAATCAACCCAAGTTTTTCGTATGCAGAAAGCAATACGTTAACAGGTAATTCATCGAATATTTATAACGCAAAAATTCAAACAAGGGCTGATAGTAACCAAACCACTTCTACTGCAAATACACCAAACTTCAGTACATCGTTGTTGTATAACCACCGTTTCCAGAGAAGAGGCAGAAATCTCTCTTTCCGTGGCGAACTGAACCTTTCAAACAATGAAAGCGATCAGTATAAAAACAACCTTACACACATGTATGATGCTTCAGGTTTATGGATGAGAGATTCATTGCAGTTAAGAAATACATTGCAGAACAACAGGAACAGTGGTTTTAATGCAAGAATTACATATACCGAACCAATTACGACAGATCGTTTTCTTGACGTGACTTATAATTTCAACAGGAATTTCTCCTCGAACAACAAAAGGGTATATTCTGCTCCTACAACAACAAGTGATTATACATTTGTTGATTACCTGAGTAATAATTATGAAAATGATTTTAATTACAACAGGATCAGTGCAGCAATGCGTACAGTAAAGAAAAAGTACAACTATTCAATTGGAGTATTGGTACAACCTGTTTTGCTTAAAGGCTACAGTTTAACGAAGGACAGTGCATTTACACCCATAAAAAATTTCAACTGGTTCCCGGTTGCACGTTTTGTATATAATTTCACCAAAACAAAAACGTTCAACTTTAACTACAACGGTAATGCAAGACAACCAAGCTTTGACCAATTGCAACCCGTACTGGAAGAAAGCAGCCAGTTAAGAAAATCAATTGGTAACCCCAACCTGAAACCTTCTACCAGTCATACATTCAACACCAGCTTTAATAATTTCAACTTTGCATCAGGAAGAATTTTCCTTGTTAACCTGTCGTACAACTTTATTAACGACCAGATCGTAAATAAAGTAACCAACTATAAGGATTCAACAGGAAGAGCAACAGGTGCAACACTCACATCACCGGTTAACGTTGATGGTTATTATAACACCAACTTATTCTTTACATTCTCCAAACCATACAAAAACAGGAAGTATGTACTCAGCACAAGAAGTATGGTGAACTATAACAACAACGTAAGCATCTTCAACGATGTTACAACCAACGGCAACACACAAACCATTGGTAAGGATGTTAAAAACGTTGGTCATAACTGGGTATGGACTCAGGGACTTGATTTTGAATACAACCTTTCCTGGCTTGAAATGCGTACAGGTGCAAGTTATAACCTGAACTATTCCGATTATTCTGCCAACAGCAACATCAACCGTCTGCACTCAATTACATTAAGCAATGATGGACGGATTGATTTTGGTGCAGGCTTTATACTCCGTTGGGATTTTGATTACTTTATTTATGAAGGACTCACATCTTCATTACAGAAGAATATTGCCATGCTGAACGGATCACTTGAAAAAGAAATTTTCAAAAAGAAAAATGGTGTACTTAAACTTTCCGGTTACGACATCTTTAAGCAATACACCAATATCAGCCGTTCAGTTTCCGGTGATTATATTACCGACAGCCGCACAAACGGTCTTACACAATATTTCATGTTCAGCTTTACATACCGCTTTAATAAATTTAAAGGAGCTGCCGGACAACAAATGCAGCAAAACAACTTCAGGCGTATGGGCGGTGGTATGAGAATGGGCGATGGAGAACAATAAATATATTCAGTTTAAATAGTAAAAAAAGGCAGCATTTAAAGCTGCCTTTTTTATTTGCTTTCATTGATGTAAAACAGATGGGTTTTGATAGTTGATTGTTTATCTTCAGAATACCTACCTTTAATCATCATCAGTTTTTATCCTGTTATTTTCAAACTGAGTTTTTACATACAGGAATGAATGCTAAAAGAATAATTGTTTATGACTACAGGTAAATTCTTGCTATTATTATTGTTTGCTTCATCAGCATTATCTGCATCATCCCAAACCAAACAACCCAATATCATCTTTATTCTTTCCGATGATCATGCGTACCAGGCTATTGGTGCCTATGGCAACAAACAAATAGCAACCCCAAACATCGACAGGCTGGCACATGAAGGAGCAAGGTTTACCAATGCATTTGTTACAAACTCTATTTGCGGACCCAGCCGTGCAACATTACTCACCGGCAAGTACAGCCATAAAAATGGTTACCCGCTTAACGAACAAAAATTTAATGTTAACCAGTTTACATTTCCGCAGTTGCTGCAGCAAAACGGTTATCAAACTGCCTGGATCGGTAAACTACATTTAGGTAGTCTGCCTATTGGATTTAATTATTTCAATATTCTTCCCGGCCAGGGACAATATGTCAATCCTGATTTTATCAATAATCACAATGATACGGTTCGCTATACAGGATATGTAACCAATCTCATTACCGATTTTTTATTTAACTGGTTACAGATACGTGATACCAGCAAACCTTTTTTTGCAGTGGTGGGAGAAAAAGCAACGCACCGGGAATGGATTCCCGATATCCCCGATCTTGGTGCGTATGATCAGCTGCAGTTTGAACTGCCTTCCACTTTTTATGATAACTATAATAACAGGCTTGCAGCACAAGAGCAGGATATGAGCATTGAAAAAACAATGACCATGCAATACGATCTGAAAGTGCACCGGTCATTTATTTACAACAAAGCCAAACCCGACTTTTTTGCCAAACGTTTAAAAGCACAACAACAACAGGCTTACCAGGAATATTACGATAAAATCACCAATGAATTTGAACAGAAAAAACTTACAGGCAAGGCTCTTACTGAATGGAAGTTTCAACGCTACCTGAAAGATTATTATGCTACTGCAAAATCATTAGACAGAAATATCGGCCGCATACTCAATTATCTCGATAGTACAGGTCTCAGCAGAAATACAATTGTGATCTATGCTTCCGATCAGGGATTTTACCTGGGTGAACATGGATGGTTTGATAAACGCTTTATCTATGATGAATCACTGAAAACTGCATTTCTTATGCGTTATCCCGGCGTAACCAAACCCGGATCAGTCGTGAACCAGATTATTTCTAATATTGACTGGGCGCCCACCATTCTTGATATTGCCGGCATTACATCTCCTGCTGAAATCCAGGGAACATCCATATTACCGTTGCTGAGCAATAAAAAAGTAAATGGGTGGAGAGATGCATTCTATTATCATTATTACGAGTATCCCGAACCGCATAAAGTATCTCCGCATTTTGGTCTTCGTACAAACGATTACCTGCTTATCCGTTTTTATCATGGAGTGGAAAGCTGGGAATTGTTTGATCTGAAAAAAGATCCGCATCAGCTTAAAAATGTATACAACAACCAGCAGTACGCTGCTATTCAAAATGCATTAAAGAAAAGACTGCGTGAAGAGATCCTGAAATTTGATGACAAGGAAGCTCTTGATATTTTCGATAAAGAAGAAGTAAAATAATTTCCATCAGCCACAGTTAAAGGGCTCTTGTTGCAGCAAGTGTAAAAACTTACCTTCGCCGCCCTTAAACAAAGATTATGAAACTCGAAGATGTGATCCGTTCACGGAGCGGCAACTGTTGCGAATTATGTAAATCACAACAAGACCTGTCGGTATATGAAGTGCCGCCACAAGATCAGGCAAATGCCGATAACTGTGCGTTGCTTTGCGGCAACTGTCTCGCACAGGTTGAAAAAAAGGCAGAACTCGATCAGCAACACTGGCATTGTTTAACTGAAAGTATGTGGAGCGAAGTGCCCGCCGTTCAGGTACTGGCATGGCGTATGCTGAACCGCCTGCGTAACGAAAGCTGGGCTGCTGATAATCTCGATATGCTGTACCTCACCGATGAAAACCTTGCCTGGGCCAAAGCAACCGGAGATCATGAAAATGACGGATCGGTGGACCTTCATCGTGATTGTAACGGTGCCATTTTGCAAAACGGCGATACAGTTGTACTCACCAAATCGCTTGATGTAAAAGGCTCAACGCTGAATGCCCGTTTGGGAACAGTGGTAAAAAATATCCGCCTCGTGGCTGATAATACCGAACAGATTGAAGGGAAAATTGAAGGACAAACCATTGTGATCCTCACCAAGTACCTGCGCAAGCAAAACGAAAAGCAATAAATAGCTGATAGCAGACCGGCGGCACCTTTGGTGCCGCCGGCTCATTTAATCATCCTTCGTTGTTAAAGGCAGGATACTCCCACCTTAAAGCATAGATAAAGCGTACTTAAAGCGTTCAAACCTTACGTAAATAGCCTGCCCGGAATTTACTGATCGCTATATCAGGCCGCACTTTCAGCAGCTTTTACCTGCCGCAAAACAGCATTTCGGCCCCACCCTTTTTCCTTTTCCACAAATTCTCATTTGGCTGCCCGTTTTCAGGTGCTTTCCTTTACCTTTGCCGCCTGAAAATAAACGTGTAAACCATGCCCGGACAATTAAAAGAAGTTCGTAACAGGATTAAGAGTGTGCAAAGCACGCAACAGATTACCAAAGCCATGAAAATGGTGAGTGCTGCCAAGCTGCGCAGAGCACAGGATGCCATCATACAGATGCGCCCCTATGCCCAGAAATTACAGGAAATGCTGAGCAACATCGTAAGCAACAGTGATGGCGATGTAAGTATGAAACTGGCAGCTGAACGTCCGGTGAATAAAGTACTGGTTATTCTCATCACCAGCGACCGTGGATTGTGCGGTGGCTACAATGCCAACCTGATTAAATTAGCCAAGCTTACAATTGCTGAGCAATATGCTGAGCAAAATCAAAAAGGCAATGTACATATCTGGGGTATTGGTAAAAAAGGTGGAGAAGCAATGACACGTGCCGGCTTCAAAACAAACGATGCGTACAGGGATGTTTTTCATCACCTTTCATTTGAAACAGTTCAGCAGGCTTCAGCTGCAGCAATGGCCGCTTTTATAAATGGCGAATTTGATGTGGTTGAACTTGTGTACAGCCAGTTCAAAAATGCTGCAACACAGCAGTACAAACAGGAACGTTTCCTCCCAATTCCTAAAGTGGATAAGAAAGAAGGAAGCAAGGCAAAAGCAGATTTCATTTTCGAACCAAACAAAGAAGCATTAATTACTGAATTAATGCCTAAAATTCTCAATACACAATTATTCAAAGCGGTACTTGATGCAAACGCTTCAGAACATGGTGCAAGGATGACAGCCATGGACAAAGCAAGCGATAATGCCAATGAATTACTTCGTTCATTACGCATCAGCTACAACCGTGCACGCCAGGCAGCTATTACAACCGAATTAACGGAAATTGTAAGTGGTGCAGCTGCGTTGAATGGTTAAGATGTTTAAAGTTTAAAGCTCCGGGTTCTGATGTTTTCAGAACAACCTTTAAACATTTAACCTTCAACTTTAAACGATTGAAACAACATGGAACTAAGTGTAATCATCCCACATATTGAAGCGCTGATTTTTTCTGCGGAAAGGCCACTCACAACTCTTGAGTTGTGTGATATGGTGAATAATGCACTGGGCTTTATTGAAGACCGTGCAACACTCGACCAGGCTGAAGCAGCTGTTGAAGCCATTAAAGAAAAATATGCTTCTGAATTTTATTCATTCGAAGTAAGAGAAAGCGGCGGTGGCTGGCAGTTCCTTACCAAGAAAGAATATCATAAAACAGTTGCACAAATCAACGGCGATAAATTCCTGAAACGCTTAAGCACTGCAGCGCTTGAAACACTTTCAATCATTGCTTACAAGCAACCAATTACAAAAGGTGAAATGGAAGCAATACGTGGTGTAAACTGCGATTATGCTGTTCAGAAACTGCTGGAGAAAGAATTGATTGTGATCCTCGGCCGTAATGAAAAATTACCCGGGCATCCGTTGGTATATGGTACTTCACGCTCCTTCATGGATTATTTTGGTATTAACTCTCCAGAAGATTTACCAAAGATTAAAGAAGTGGTGGCTGATGAACTGATTGAACCAACAGGTGTGCAAAGTGATACATTGCAGGTTCCCGGTGATGAAGAACAGGAACTGTCTTCAAGTGAATTGCTTGTAGTAACTGAAAATGGTGATCTTGTTGAACAACCTGTTGAAGAAAATGAAGCAGCTGTTGAAGAAGCAACAGACATTACAGAAGATATAACTGCTGATGAAACGGCAGAAGTGATGGATGAAGTAACAGAACTTGAAATCCCGGAAGCAACAGAAGAGGAGTCTGTACAAGAAGAAGAAACTGCTGAAGAGGAAACAACGGATCAACCTGCAGAAGAAGACATCGTGGATGAAGAAAAGAAAAAGGATGATGAAGAAAATGAATCAGAACAGCAGGCCTGATTTGTGAATAAACTATTTGAAAGCCGCTGATGCGGCTTTTTTTCTTATAACGAATGGTCAGGTGATACAAAATCATCTGTCTTAATCTGAAATCGAAACATGGAAACGTCAATAGCAAAAGAACAACTGGTACAAATTGCAGAGCAATACGGAACCCCTGTATATGTTTATCATGCAGAAAAAATCAAAACACAGTACGAAAAACTGGTGAATGGTTTTGCAGCATTAAACACCAGGATATTCTTTGCCTGTAAATCATTAACCAATGTAAGTGTGCTGAAGTATATCAACAGCATTGGTTGCAATGTTGACTGCAGCAGCATTAACGAAGTAAAGCTGGCATTGCACGCAGGTTTTGCACCTTCAAATATTCTGTACACCAGCAATGGTATTGCGTTTGATGAAATTGAAGAAGCAGTGGCAGCAGGTGTGCACATCAATATCGACAGTTTATCAAACCTCGAAAAGTTTGGTAAAAAATATGGCCACAGTTATCCTGTTGGTGTACGTGTTCGTCCAAATATTATGGCCGGGGGGAATATCAAAATTTCAACAGGTCATAACAAAAGTAAATTCGGTATTCCTGTTGAACAGCTGGATGAACTGAAACGCATTGTAACCGAACAAAACATTTTCATACGCACATTACACCTGCACACAGGAAGTGATATTAAAGAAGCGGAAGTATTTATTAAAGGCATTGAAGTATTGTTCGATCTGATACCGAATTTTCCCGAACTGGAAGTAATTGATCTCGGTGGTGGTTTTAAAGTTCCTTATCACAACAATGAAAAAGAAACTGATATTGCAACACTTGGTCAGAAGCTGAAAGAAACTTTGGATGCACATCCATCAGCAAATGGAAAAAATTTACAGGTATGGTTTGAGCCGGGCAAGTTTCTTGTAAGTGAATGCGGTTATCTGATTGCCAAAGTAAATGTCATCAAACAAAACGGTGATATAACTATTGCCGGTATCAACACCGGTTTAAATCATTTAATACGCCCCATGATGTATGATGCATATCACTACATCACAAATCTTTCAAATCCTGATGGAGAGAAAAAACATTACATGGTGACCGGCTATATCTGCGAAACAGATACGTTTGCAAGTGACCGTCCGTTGAATGAAGTAAGAGAAGGCGATTTGCTGGTGATACACAATGCAGGTGCTTATGGTTTTGAAATGAGCAGTAATTATAATTCAAGATACAAGCCTGCTGAAGTACTGGTGAAGGATGGCAAAGCACATCTCATCAGGAAAAGAGATGATTTTGATTCGTTACTACGCAACCAGGTGGAGATTGATTAGAGTCTGGGCGCTTCTCAGCGACCTGAATCTTTTTTTAAGAATATTCTGCAGACCTGTAAGGCTTTAAAACCTTACAGGTCTTTTCATTAAAGCACTATTGCTGAATGGCTGCCGGGTTGAAGCGTAAATGAGGAAACCCTGTTGGCGGTTAAAAACCCCAACAGCGGTTAACGAATTGCAGCGAAAAACCGGAACTGAAGCTGAACAAACCGGTAACCGCTTACAGCCCCATACAAAACAATCAAAGTTGAACCACTGATCTTAAACACTTTTTTTACTGCTTATAATCCCAAAAAGCGGTTAGCCATAATTCGTAACTTGCTCCATCATTTTTTTTATCAGGAAAATTTAGCTGTCATGACAAAAGAGGAAATGCGCCGCCAGGAAGCGTTGGAATACCACGCTAAAGGAAGGGCCGGAAAAATTCAGGTAATACCAACAAAAGAAGCAAAAACGCAACGTGATCTTTCATTAGCTTATTCGCCGGGTGTTGCGGTTCCCTGTATGGAAATACACAAAAATCCCGAAGACGTTTATAAATACACTGCTAAAGGAAATCTTGTTGCAGTAATCAGCAATGGAACTGCCGTACTTGGTTTGGGTGATATTGGACCAGAAGCCGGTAAACCGGTGATGGAAGGTAAAGGTGTGTTGTTTAAAATTTTTGCTGACATTGATGTGTACGATATTGAGATCAATGAAAAAGATCCGGAGAAATTTATCCAGATCGTGAAAGCACTTGAGCCAACATTCGGCGGAATTAATTTGGAAGATATTAAAGCACCTGAATGTTTTATTATTGAAAAGAGATTAAAGGAAGAAATGAAAATTCCGCTGATGCATGATGACCAGCATGGTACTGCCATCATCAGCGCAGCAGCATTACTAAACGCACTGGAAATACAGGGCAAGGAAATTGGTAATGTAAAACTGGTGGTGAATGGTGCAGGTGCTGCTGCCATTTCCTGCATCAGGTTATATGTTGCATTGGGTGCAAAAAAAGAAAACATCAGGGTATTCGACAGTAAAGGATTGATTCATCATAACAGAACTGATCTTGATGAACAGAAGAAAGAATTCATCAGCATTTCTGAGCCAATGACATTGGTTGAAGGAATCAAAAATGCAGATGTGTTTATTGGTTTGAGTAAAGGAAATACAGTATCGAAAGAAATGGTGATCAGCATGGCACCAAACCCGATTGTATTTGCAATGGCCAATCCCGATCCTGAAATTACTTATGAAGATGCAACATCAGCACGTCCTGATGTGATTATGGGTACAGGGCGCAGTGATTATCCCAACCAGATCAATAACGTATTGGGCTTCCCGTACATTTTCCGTGGAGCATTGGATGTACGTGCAACAACCATCAACGAAGAAATGAAACTGGCTGCAGTAAAAGCATTGGCCGAGTTAACCAAAACTGCTGTTCCAGATATTGTAAACATGGCGTACAACGATCAGAATATTTCGTTTGGCCCCACATACATTATTCCCAAACCACTCGATCCACGTTTGCTGAGTTATGTTGCTCCTGCTGTTGCAAAAGCAGCGATTGCAAGTGGTGTTGCTCAAACAGTGATTTCCAACTGGGATGAATATGAAGTTCAGTTAAACAAACGACTTGGACTGGATAACCAGTTAATGCGTGCTATTGGTAACAAAGCAAGAAAAGATCCCAAGCGTATTGTATTTGCCGATGCAGAAAATATAAAAGTACTGAAGGCTGCACAAATGGTTTATGAAGAAGGTGTTGGTTATCCCATTTTATTGGGTGATGAACGAAGAATCATCGATCTGGCTGAAGCAAATAACATTGACATGGATATCATGCAGATCATTGATCCGAAAGTAAAATCAATGGATGCAACAAGAGATGAGTTTGGTGAAATTTATTTTGCAAAACGTCAGCGTAAAGGATTAAACCATTACGAAGCAAGCAAAGCCATGAAAGAGCGTTCACACTTTGGCTGCATGCTGGTTGAAACAGGAAAAGCTGATGCAATGATCAGCGGCTTAAGCAGAAAATATTCCGACACCATTCGTCCTGCACTTGAAATTATTGGAGTGGATGATGATGTGAAGAAGATTGCAGGAATGTATATCATGCTTACAAAACGTGGACCATTGTTCCTTGCTGATGCAACAGTAAACTTCAACCCAACATCGGAAGAGCTTGCTGATATTACACAACTGGTGGCGAAGGAAGTAAGATCATTTGGTATTACTCCTCGTGTAGCCATGCTTAGTTATTCCAATTTCGGAAGCAGTCCTTCACCCGAGGCAAAACTGGTGGCAAAGGCAAGAGAAATTGTAAAGCAGCGTGAACCCAATCTCGTATGTGATGGTGAAGTGCAGCCTATTGTTGCATTTGATAAGGAAATTCTCAAAGAAAATTATCCTTTCAGCGAATTGGTGAACGGCGAACCGAATGTGCTAATCTTCCCCAATCTTGCCAGCAGCAATATTGCCTACAACCTCCTCGAACAGGTTGGTGATGCAGATGCCATTGGCCCGATTTTGCTTGGTTTGAAAAAGCCGGTACATATTTTACAGCTTGGAAGTTCTGTTCGTTCCATCTTCAATATGGCGCTGATTGCCGTTGTTGATGCACAACTGAAAAGCAAAGCATAATATATTCAACTGAAAAATGAAGTTGCCGGTTAATTGCCGGCAACTTTTTTATTTGCATTTCCTTATAGCAGCTAAAAAGTGGTTGTTATTTTGAATTTGTATCTTCACGTTTCAGAACAAAGGCCGGTTGTTTACCGGCTCTGATAACCGACATTATTCTGTATGAATTTTTTTACTCATTTAGGCAGGTATCTTTTAATGATCAAAGGCATGTTTTCCAAACCGGAAAACCATCGCCTGTACTGGAAAGAACTGATGCATCAATGCAATGAAATTGGTATCCGCTCAGTTGGCATCGTGGTGATTATTTCTGTGTTTCTTGGTGCGGTAACAACAGTACAAACAGCTTACCAGCTCATTACACCATTAATTCCTAAAACCGTTATTGCTGTAATTGTAAGGGATAACATCATTCTTGAATTGGCACCAACACTCATCTGCGTTGTACTGGCAGGTGTGGTAGGCAGCCGTATTGCAAGTGAACTGGGCAACATGCGTACAAGCGAACAGATTGATGCACTAGAAATCATGGGCATTAATACCAAAGCTTATCTTATTATGCCAAAAATTCTTGCTGCATTAATTGTTGTTCCCTGTTTGGTTGTATTAGCTGCAGTACTTGGTATCTGGGGAGGAAAAATTGCTGGTGAGTTATCCGGCATTCTGCCTTCTGATATTTATAATGAAGGTTTGCTGGAAGATTTTATTCCTTACAATGTTGTGTTTGCATTAAGCAAAACATACACATACGCTTTCATCATTTCAAGTGTTCCTGCATATTACGGTTACCATGTACAGGGAGGTGCGCTTGAAATCGGACGGGCAAGTACAACATCAGTGATTATAAGCTGCATATTAATTTTATTAGCCGACTATGCATTGGCTGCAATTCTCTTATAAGCATGATTGAAATAAAAAACATACACAAAGGGTTTGGTGATAAAACAGTGATTGAAGATGTTTCAGCTGTACTTGAAACCGGCAAATGCAACCTCATCATTGGTGCAAGCGGAAGCGGTAAAACTGTTTTAATGAAATGCATTGTTGGTTTGTTTGAACCCGACAGTGGTGAAATAATTTATGATGATGCCAATTTCACAACCATGTCGCCTGAAGAACGGAAACAAATCCGCCAGCAGATCGGCATGCTGTTCCAGGGTTCTGCATTGTTCGACTCAATGACAGTTGAGCAGAACGTGATGTTTCCACTGGATATGTTTACCAATTTAACAGGTAAACAAAAACACGACAAAGTGAATGAAGTACTCGAACGTGTTAACCTTACAGGATCAAACAATAAATACCCTGCTGAAATAAGTGGTGGTATGAAAAAACGTGTGGGTATTGCAAGAGCAATTGTACTGAACCCGAAGTTTTTGTTTTGCGATGAACCTAACTCAGGTCTTGACCCGAAGACTTCATTGGTGATTGATAAACTGATTAAAGAAATTACAACTGAATATGGAATGACCACAGTTGTAAATACCCACGACATGAATAGTGTAATGGAAATTGGCGACAACATTATTTTCATGCACCAGGGAAGAAAGGAATGGGAAGGTACCAACAACGATATTATTTTCAGTAAAAATGAGGAACTGAATAAATTCATTTTTGCATCTGAGTTCCTGCGTGATGCAAAAGATATGCGTATGCTTGAAGCAAGAGGAAAAATAAGTGACAACAGGAACATGGATGAATTGCTGAAGTAAGCAGGTTGACAGCAGAGATGATTTGCCGGTTAATCAATCAACATTCATGAATAATAAATCTCTCACAATTATTCTCGCTTGTTTATTTGTTGTGCCTTTGCTTGCACATGAGTTTTGGCTGCAGCCAAAACAATACTTATTTAGTGCCGGTGATGAAATCAATATCCGCTTTTATGTTGGAGAAAATTTTACAGGAAACAACTGGAAAGGTTCACGGCAAAAAGTAAATGAATTAAAACTTTACTATGCTGATGTAACAGATGATTTGAGTGATGCCTTAACAGATGATGAAGGCGACTCCTTACAATTTTCCATGTTTGAAGAGGGCACAGCCATGATAACTTTCAACAGCACCAATTCTTCCATACAACTGAATGCAAAAGACTTCAATGCTTATCTTGAAGAAGATGGTTTAACAGATGCACTTGAATACAGGAAGCAACACAACGAAACCGATTCATCTGCAAAAGAACTTTATCAACGTTCGGTAAAAACAATTGTACAGGTAGGAAATACAAAAACAGATGTGTGCAAAAAACAAACAAACCTGCCGCTTGATATTATCCCGCTTAGCAATCCTTACTCCATTGCCAATAATCAAACAATGAACGTACGTGTATTGTTTATGGGCAAGCCATTACCAAATACAAAAATGAAAACATGGCAACGTATTGGAAGCAAAGTGAGCGACAGCAGTTTTATCACCAATGAAAAAGGAGAGTTCAGCTTTACCTTAAATACTTCCGGCGAATGGATGGTTAGCTGCGTACACATGATGCGCCTTGATGAAAATGCAAATGCTCAATGGCAAAGTTATTGGGGAACTGTTACCTGGGGCTATACAGGTTATGCAGGCACCCGATTAACCAGCAGGTAATTCAGGAACTGTTTTAATTGCCTTCAGCTTGCCGGAAACATTGCTTGAAAGGCAGACAGCTAGTGCAAAATCCAACATTATAAACTACATTAAATAACCACATTAAACTGCACTCATCAACCCTTCATCCCCTATCTTTGCCCAACTTTAATAATGTCATATGAGCATTCTCGTAAATAAGAATTCAAAAGTTATTGTTCAGGGTTTTACCGGAACAGAAGGTACTTTTCATGCAACTCAAATGATTGAATACGGCACCAATGTGGTTGGTGGTGTTACACCAGGAAAAGGTGGAACCACTCACCTCGACAGGCCTGTATTCAACACCGTTCAGGATGCTGTAACCAAGGCTGGTGCAAATGTGAGCATCATCTTTGTTCCACCAGCATTTGCAGCCGATGCAATTATGGAAGCTGCTGCTGCAGGTATTGAACTGATTGTTTGTATTACAGAAGGTATTCCTGTGCAGGATATGGTAAAAGCTAAAAACTATTTAGCATCAACAAATGCCAGATTGATTGGTCCTAACTGCCCCGGTGTAATTACCGCAGGCGAATGTAAAGTGGGTATTATGCCTGGTTTTGTTTTCAAGCAGGGACGTATTGGTATTGTTTCAAAAAGCGGAACACTTACTTATGAAGCTGCCGACCAGGTTGCAAAAGCTGGATTGGGTGTAAGTACTGCTGTTGGTATTGGTGGTGACCCTATCATTGGCACAACAACCAAAGAAGTGCTTGAACTGTTTATGAATGATGATGAAACCGATGCTGTTGTAATGATTGGTGAAATTGGTGGTGGCATGGAAGCTGAAGCTGCACGCTGGTACAAACAAAATCCAAAGAAACCGGTTGTAGGTTTTATTGCCGGACAAACTGCACCTCCCGGTCGCCGTATGGGACATGCTGGTGCTATCATTGGTGGTGCTGAAGATACAGCTGCTGCAAAAATGAAAATCATGACCGAATGTGGAATTCATGTTGTGGCAAGCCCTGCAGACATTGGTAAAACAATGGCTGAAGTGATTAAAAAATAATTCACTTAAACTGATATTCAACCCTGCAGCAATCTGCAGGGTTTTTATTTTTGTTCAGATCAATTTCTCAAAACATGAACAACCGCTATATACAGGATCAGACATTTTCTGCTGTTAATTACACCACTTCCGTTTTTGAACAGGCAGAGTATGAAAACTGCCGTTTTATAAACTGCAACTTCACAGAAAACAATTTCAGTAAAATCACTTTTATTGATTGTGTGTTTGAAGGCTGCAACCTGAGTACAGCAAATATTAACGGCACTTCATTGCAGGATATAAAGTTTATCAATTGCAAAATGCTTGGTTTGCATTTTGAAGATTGCAACCCGTTTTTATTGAATATGTCTTTTGATCATTGTATTCTCAACCTTTGTTCGTTTTACAAACTGAAATTAAAAGACTGCAACTTTATTAACTGCAGTTTGCAGGAAGCAGATTTTACTGAAGCCGATTTAACTGCTGCTGTGTTTACTGAAAGTAATCTTGCAGGAGCAAAGTTTGATCATACTAATCTGGAAAAAGCTGATTTCCGTACAGCGATGGAATACTCAATCAATCCATCCATCAACAAAATTAAAAAAGCAAAATTCTCTGTTCACGGAATAAGAGGACTGCTCGACCAGTATGATATTGTAATAGAATAAGCTTGCTCTATTTTGCATATGTGCAGGCTAATTTCTATTTTGCCGAAAAAGGAGTATGAAACAAATATTCATTTTTATTGTATGCTTTTTGTTTCTTCAGAGAAGCAATTCCCAGCCACATCAATTATCTTTCACTTCACTTACCTGCATTTCCTATCCTTACCAGCCTGGAAGTGAACCTGTGATAAAGAAGAACCCATCGTTTAAAGAAAAAATACTGAGCAGGTGGCTCAAGATAAAAACGCATAAACAAACTGGTAATGAAAAGAAGAATGTCACTCGTCTTGGCTTTCTTTCGCTAATTGGATCGATTGCCTCTCCTTTACTTTTAATTCTGAACTTTGGAATTTCTTCAATTGGAGTTGTCCAGGTCATTTCAATTTTTGCATTACTGTTACTGCCTGCATCAATTATTCTTGGAATAATCAGTCTTCACAAAAGAAAAAAACTGGCAGATAAATCAGGCACAAGCAACATCCCTGCACTGATAGGAATTGCAATAAGCGGAACGCTGCTGCTATTATTTTTCATAGCCTTGTTCAGCTTCCCTGTAGGATTCTGATTATTTTCCTTTCTGATCCCGGATAAAAAAAACCTCCGCTTTTGGCGGAGGTTTATGTTTATAGATGCTTCTGCTTAATAATTTATGCGTTACTGTTAATCCCTGTAACCGGCAATATATTGGGTAAGTTCAGTTTTACTGTTTCCGAAATCAAACACATCGTTTACCACAAAGTAATTACCTCTGTCGATAGTATAACGATAAGCAAACTTTGCAAGATCAAGTTTGTTACGTTCAAAATCAAACAGCATTGCAAGGTCTTTCACCTGTTGAGATGAAATGGTATTCTGAGGTAATACGGAACGTAACAGGTCAAGACGCTTGTTATCAAAGCTTTCATTTTTTACCTGTTGTTTCAGTTGCTGAAATGCATTTGCATTCATTCCGTAATTACGGTCATTGTTCCAACCATCATTGTTGCGGTTATCTTTTCCGTTGTTCCAGTTATCATTGTCCCTGTTGTTACGGTCGCCATTGCTGTTCCAGTCCTGATCATAGCGGTGATCAATATCCTGTTCATCAACAAACACTTTACCAAAACGGTTAATGATGATATCAGTATGCGTGCCATAACGGATGTTCAGGTTAGTATTATAAATCATCCTGCCGTATCGGTTGGAAACGTTTCGTCCCCATCCACGGTTATCGTTATTTCTGTCGGCTGCATAAATCTGTAAACGGTGAAAGCCCTGGCTGAGATTACCAACACGTATTTCATTGTTGTTATTCTGCATTTCACGTCCATCAATCATAACCCGAACCGGCGTGGTACTTAAACTGGTAATGCTCAGACGTGATTGTGCACCTGCCGCAATTGCAATGAAATTAAAAACCAGAATTGAAATGAGAGTAGAGATTTTGTTCATAGACACCTCCTTTGTTTCTGATATATATTCCAACCACATGCCAGTCCGTTAGTTGCGATTGATAAAGATTCGTTAAAGGAATTTACCGGTTCTGAAAACTTTGCCTGAAACACAGATAAACAGGTACAGTTTTTATGCAATTCGGCTTGCGGCTGCATCCTTTAACCGTAATATGTTTTACCTTACATTAATAAAAAAAGAAGCCATGTTGCTGAAAAGAATCTTAATCGTTAACCTTCTTCTTATTTCTTTCCTTACAATGACAAACGCACAAAAAAAATTCAATTACACCGATGCGTGGAAAAAGGTGGATGAACTT
The DNA here is from genome assembly GCA_002337125.1 of Chitinophagaceae bacterium UBA1931. GTDB lineage: Bacteria > Bacteroidota > Bacteroidia > Chitinophagales > Chitinophagaceae > Lacibacter. The sequence goes on along the minus strand of DDFJ01000004.1, from coordinate 3,045,298 downwards.
GTTTCTAAAAAAGGATTGACAGAATCGGCACTGAAAGAAGTACAGAATATTTATACTGCTGCAAAAACTGAAAAGAATAATGCCCAGCTTATCAAAGCACTTGTATTCCGTATCGGTCTGCAGCAACAGAAAGAAGAAGATGCTGACGTAAAAGCTATTTTTCAGTTAGAGAAAGAAGCAGCAACAGCACCTGAACCTGCAAAATCAATTTTACTGAATCTTACTGCAGAAGCATACTGGCAATATTTCCAGAATAACCGCTGGCAACTGTATAACCGTACCAACACACAATCATTTAAAAAAGACGATATAGCCACATGGACAACGGATGATCTTCATCAAAAAATTTCTGCTTTATACCTTGCTTCGCTTCAGCAGAAAAAATTATTACAGCAAACAAAGCTGGATGAATTTGATCCCATCATCACAAAAGGAAACATGCGCCAGCTTCGTCCAACATTATTCGATCTGCTGGCTTTCCGTGCAGTAAGTTATTTTGAAAATGATGAACGCAGCATTACCAAACCAACTGATGCTTTTGAAATGAATTCAGCTGCAGCATTCAGTCCGGCTGCAACATTTATTCAACAGAAATTTACTACAACCGATTCTTCATCGCTCCAGAACAAAGCATTGTTGTTATTACAGGAAATCATTGCATTTCACATCAACGATGCAAAACCAGATGCTTTGATTGATGCAGATATTCACCGCATTTCATTTGTAAACCGGACTTCAACTCTTGAAACCAAAACAGAATTATATCGCTCAGCTTTAGCACATCTCATCAAACAATATAAAGATGTTCCTGCAGCCGCACAGGCTTCCTACTTGCTGGCACAGGAGTATGCAACATTTGCAGCAACGTATGATTTCAAAAAGCATAAAAGTAATGACGAACAGAATCCCCGCTATTATTACCAGAAAGCAATGGCTATTTGCAGAGAGGTAATGGCCCAGAAGGAAAACAGTGAAGGGAAAGTAAATTGCTCCAACCTGGCAAACAATATTGAGCAGACTGATATTTCCATCATCTCAGAAAAAGTAAATATTCCCGGCAAACCATTCCGTTCATTACTTACTTACCGCAATACAACAAAAGCTTTTTTCCGCATAGTAAAGATGGATAAAAAAGCATTTGATGATATGCAGAACATCCGCTGGCAGGATGAGTTCTGGAAAAAAATTCTTGCAGTTCCCGCATTCAAGAATTTCAGTTACAACTTAGCAGCAAGTGAAGATTATCAAAAACACAGTGCTGAAATAAAAGTAGATGCATTACCTGAAGGCACTTACTTACTTGTAGCAAGTACAGATGCTGGTTTTGAATTAAAGAAAAACACACTTGCTGTACAGTTTCTTTATGTAAGCAATATTGCATGGATGCATCACAACAACGAATTTTTTATTGTGAACCGTGAAAGCGGTCAGCCATTAAAAAATGCATCGGTGATTTTGTGGGAACAGGCTTACGATTCAAAACAAAGCAGGTATGTACAGGTAAAAGCGGGAACATATACAAGCAATGCAAACGGAAACTTCAGCATTAACAAAGCTCCGGGTAACAATGCCTACACAAGAACATTAGAAATTACTTACCAGAATGATCATCTTCATCTTGATGACAGAGCTTATGTTTACGTGTATAAAGACGAAGAAGAAAAAATAAATGAGAAAGAAGCACGGCGTGTGTTTTTCTTCACCGACCGTTCGATTTACCGTCCGGGACAGACTGTTTATTTCAAAGGAATTATTACAACAACTGATGCAGAAACTAAAAAGCCAAAAATTGTAAGCGGTTTAAAAACCACAGTTATTTTATACGATGCTAACAATGAAAAACTTGATTCGTTGATTGTAACAAGCAATGAGTTTGGATCTGTTTCCGGAAAGTTTGTTATCCCTGCAGGAAGAATGACGGGCAGCTATTCCATCCAGGAAAGCAGTACAGAAAATGCAACAGAATTTTCTGTGGAAGAATACAAACGTCCGAAATTTTTTGTGGAATATCAGCCGGTGAAACAAAGCTTCAGAGTTGATGATGAAATAAAAGTAACAGGTAATGCAAAAGCATATGCCGGCAATAATATTGATGGTGCATTGGTGAAATACCGTGTTGTGCGTGAACCAAGATTGCTTTATCCCTGGCTTTGCTGGCGATGGGGCTGGCCGCAAATGGATGAACAGGAAATTGCTCATGGTGAAACAAAAACAAATGCTGATGGAACATTCAACATCAGCTTTACTGCCATTGCCGATAAGAAGGTAAGAAAAGAATTAAGCCCGGTGTTTGATTACAGGATTATTACCGATGTAACTGACATTAACGGTGAAACAAGAAGTGCTGAAACAACCATCAGTGCAGGTTATCAATCATTGCAGCTTTCTGTTTCTTTACCACAAGGTGAAATGATGGTTGCAGATAGTTTGAAGCAGATCAACATCAGCACACAGAACATGATGGGTGAGTTTGTAAAAAGCAATGTTACCGTTGCTGTGTATAAATTAAATGCACCTTCAAGATTAATCCGTGAACGTTACTGGGATCAGCCCGACCAGTTTTTGTTGAATGAAAAAGATTATCTCGCTGCTTTCCCGAATGATGAATACAACAATGAAACAGAAAAAGAAAGCTGGGAAAAATCAGCCAAAGTATTTGAGAAGAAAGATACATCCGCATTAAATTCACAATTCACCATTGACCATTCAGTATTCTCTCCCGGCTGGTATATTATTGAAGCAACAACAACCGACAAAGATGGGAATGAAGTAAAGAACCAGGCATTTGTACAATTGGTTGACGGCAAAACAAAAAATCCTGTTTCGCCCGAATATGTTTGGAATCTGCCTGCAATAAAAACAGCTGAGCCCGGAACAACAGCAACGCTTTCATTCGGTACAAGTGCAAACGAAGTGTATGTAGTTGAAATCAATCCAAAAGTATACACAAGCAATCTTCGTTATTACCAATTGAACAATGAGCAGAAGCAAATCAATGCAGCTGTTACAGAAAAAGAAAGAGGTGGTTTTGGTTACAGTTATTCATTTGTAAAAAACAACCGCTTCTTCAGCTTTACACGATATATCAATGTGCCTTGGACAAACAAAGAATTAACCGTCAGTTATGAAACCTTCCGTGATAAAACATTACCCGGCAGTGAAGAGCAATGGAAAGTAAAAATCAGCGGATATAAAGCAGATAAAGTTGCAGCTGAATTACTCACAAGCATGTACGATGCATCACTCGACCAGTTTAAGCCACACCAGTGGATGAAACCAGGGTTATTCTCTTCCAATTATTTTAATAACAGCTGGAGCAGCGGAGGATTTGCAGTAACAAATTCGGTAAACAAAAATTGGAATGATTATGTGTGGAAAGGATTTGAGAAGAGGTATGATGAAATAATTGGAAGCTCTAACAACACACCAATAAGTTATGCACTTCGTGGGAGAGTTGCAGGAATACAGGTCAATAACATGATGATGCGGAAACAGGAAGCAGCAGATGTGAGCTATTTTTCAGGAGCAGCGCCTGCTGCAGATACTGCAAGATTTAATTTCAAAATACCGCTAATAATAAAACAAACTCCATCAGTAAAAGTTGACGATCAACAACTGCAAAATCAAAACAACGGTGCAATCAAAATCCGCAAAAACTTTTCTGAAACTGTATTCTTCTTTCCTGATCTGAAAACAGATTCAGCAGGCAATATCAGTTTCAGTTTTACCATGCCTGAATCTTTAACACAATGGAAATGGCAACTGCTTTCACATACAAAAGATTTGTCGATGGGTGTTTCAGAAAGATCAATCATTACACAAAAGGATCTGATGGTGCAGCCATTTGCTCCACGCTTTTTACGTGAAGGCGACCGTTTTGAATTCACTGCAAAAATCACCAATCTTACCGATAAGGAATTGAGCGGCGAAAGTAATCTTCAGCTGTTCAACACAACAACCATGCAGCCGGTTGATGGCTGGTTCCAGAATACATTTCCTGTACAGCATTTTACAGTTGCTGCCGGACAAAGTACTGTTGTAAAATTCAGAACAGAAGTTCCGTACAACTTTAATGAAGCACTCACCTACCGCATTATTGCAAAAGCTGCTGATAAAAGTGATGGTGAAGAAGCTACATTGCCTGTTCTCACCAATCGCATGCTGGTAACAGAAACATTGCCATTGCCGATGCGTGGTGATGGCACAAAGAATTTTTCATTTACTAAACTGTTGCAGTCAGATCGGTCAGAAACATTAACACAGCACAAGTTCACAATTGAATACACAAGTAATCCGGCGTGGTATGCAGTGCAGGCATTGCCTTACCTGATGGAATATCCGTATGAATGTGCAGAACAAACATGGAACCGTTTTTATGCCAATGCACTTGCATCACATATCACTGCAAAACTTCCACGTATTAAAGAAGTACTGGCGAAATGGAAAATCAACAACTCATCCGAATTGCAGAGCAAGCTGCAGACGAATGAAGAACTGAAATCCGTTTTACTGGTTGAAACACCATGGATACTTGATGCAAAGAATGAAGAACAGCAAAAGAAAAATATTTCATTACTGTTCGATGCCATCCGCATGAGCAATGAACTGAGTAAAAACATTGCAAAGCTGCAGGAAATGCAACTGGAGAATGGCGGATTTGTATGGTTTAAAGGCGGACCCGATGACCGTTACATCACACAATACATTGTAACCGGTATTGGTCATTTGAAAAAGCTGAACGCATTACCTGTAGCACAGGAAAAAGCTATCAACGAAATTCTGGCAACAGCTATTCCATATCTCGATAAAAAAATCAAGGAAGATTATGACAACCTGATCAGGTATAAAATCAATTTAAAAAGCAACAATTTAAGTTATACAGCAATACAGTACCTGTATATGCGCAGCTTCTTTAAGGATGTTCCTGTTACAGCTGCAAGTCAGAAAGCATATAACTATTATTTTAAACAGAGTCAGCAATACTGGTTGCAGCAAAGCAGGTACATGCAGGGAATGATTGCACTTGCACTGCACAGAAGTAACGACAGTAAAACATCAGCAGCCATTGTAAAATCATTAAAAGAAAATGCATTGGTGAATGAAGAGATGGGCATGTACTGGAAAGAATTTAACGCAGGTTATTACTGGTACCAGGCTCCTGTTGAAGCACAGGCATTAATGATTGAAGTGTTTAATGATGTAACAAACGATCAACAGTCTGTTGCCGATTTAAAAACATGGCTGCTGAAACAAAAGCAAACGCAGAACTGGAAAACAACCATTGCAACTGCTGAAGCATGTTATGCATTGTTACTGCAAGGTGGCAAATGGATTGCAACTGAACCCGTAGTTGAAATAAAAGCAGGTGACCAGGTATTCAGCACATCAACTGAAAAAACAGAAGCAGGCACAGGATATTTTAAAAGAAGTCTGCAGAATGATTTTATAAAACCGTCAATGGGAAATATAAAAGTAACTGTAAGCAACAGCAACAATCAACCTTCGTGGGGAGCAGCTTACTGGCAATACTTTGAAAACCTTGACAGGATTACCTCTGCTGAAACTCCATTGAAGCTGCAGAAAAAATATTTTGTTGAACGCAACACAAACAACGGACCCATTCTTACACCAGTGAATGAGGGTGATGAACTGAAAGTGGGCGACAAAATAAAAGTACGCATTGAGTTACGTGCAGACCGCAACATGGAATATGTACACATGAAAGATATGCGTCCGAGTTGCATGGAACCTGTGAATGTGTTAAGTGAATACAAATGGCAGGGCGGACTTGGTTATTACGAAAGCACAAAAGATGCAAGTACCAGTTTCTTCTTTAACTGGCTGCCAAAAGGAACATACGTATTTGAATATCCCATGTTTATTACACATGCCGGTAATTACAGCAGTGGTATTACAACCATTCAATGTATGTATGCGCCAGAGTTCAGCAGCCATAGTGAAGGTGTGAGAGTGAAGGTTGGAGAATAATTTCTTTGTACTATAAAATAAAAAAGGGATAGCGATTGCTATCCCTTTTTTTTGTTGAAAAATATTTTCTTCCGCTCAGGTTTATAAATCTCTTTTGCTTTCAGTACAAGCGTACTCATTTCTTTTTGCCATTTATCATTGGCATTGACTGAAACTGCCAGCAGCTGAATTAATTCATTCCAGCTGTTGCTGTTTACATAAGGCGATTGGCGGAGCAACAATCCAAACCATGTTACAGCTGATGCAAAACGATAGCTGCTGTCGCACTGGCTGAGTGAACGGTAATTATTTTTTACCGAATAAATTTCTGTTTGCTTTTCTTTTTCAGCAAAAGGAAGATAGGTTAATCCTGCATCAGCAAGTATTGCGTTTGCAGGAACAGAATCATTTTTTAGTTCCACTTCAAATACAGAAACAATTGAATGACCTGTACCAATCTCTCCTCCTTCAGCAACAGTGCTGCTATCGGCCATTGCATCTTTGCGGTTATCATAACCTATCAGCCTGTATTGTTTTACAAACTGCGGATTAAATTTCACATTTAAGAAAGCCTGGTCTGCTACTGCATACATTGTTTGCATCAGTTCTTTCACCAGAACTTTTTCGGCTTCCTGCACATTATCGAGATAAGCAAAATTTCCATTACCTTTTTTCGCCATTACTTCCAGCTTGGAATCTTTGTAATTACCCATGCCCACACCAAGACAGGTGAGATAAATTCCTGTTTGTTGTTTTTGTGCAATAAGCTGCATCAATGCTTCATCACTTACTTCACCCACATTAAAATCGCCATCTGTTGCAAGAATGATCCGGTTATTACCTCCTTTAATAAACGTACGTTGTGCAAGCGTGTATGCCTGGCGTATGGCCGATTCGCCCGGCGTATCACCACCTGCTGCCAGCGAATCAATCACAGCCATGATTTTTTTCTTTTCGATGCCGGAAGTTGGCTGCAGCACCACACCAACAGAACCACCATACACCATTACAGAGATCGTATCTTTTGCACGCATGTTTTCAACCAGCATACGGAATGCTGTTTGCAGCAACGGCAACCGGTTGGGCAACTCCATAGAGCCGCTTATATCAATAAGAAAAACAAAATTGCCCGGAGGAAGTGAGTCGTAATTAATTTTCTTTGCCTGCAGCTGAAGAAACAATAGTTTATGCAAAGGATTCCAGGGGCAATCGGTAAGCTGTGTTTGAAAATGAAACATTTTTCCCGGCAAGGGCGCTGGTAACTGTTGCGGAAAGTAATTGAGCATTTCTTCAATACGCACTGCATCTTTCGGCACTGCTGAATGAAGATTGATAAAGCGACGGATATTGCTGTAAGATGCTTTATCAACATCAAGCGAAATACTTGTTAACGGAAATTCAGCTGCTGAGGTAAATACATTTTCAACCAGTTCAGAATATGTTTCACCACCGGTATTAATGAACGATGATTTTTCAACAAGATTATTCTGTGTTATTGAATGTAATTTTTTCTTTATGGTTGTTCCTGCAAACGTGATTTTCAACTGTACATGATTAAACTCATTTGCATTCAGCACCATTGTTTTCTCTTCATAACCATTCAGCAGAAAACTTACTGTATCTGTTAAGCGTGAAGAAGGAATACCAAAATTACCGCCGGAGCCGCTGTAGTAAAATGAATTGGTAGAGTGTACATGAATGCGTACAAGTGAAAGTGTATTGTCTTTATTATCTTTTACTTCACCACGAAAATAAAACTGACTGTTCGCTTGTACTGCGAAAAAAAGCAAGCTCAGTAAAAGATAAAACCTGTGTTGGGTCATGCCATATTCTGATCTACCCGTTGGTTATAGCAGATCAGGCAGGATTTTCTGTAAGCTGGTAAATTTCTTTGAGGTTACGTCCAAGACCATCATAATCCAAACCATAACCAAGTAAGAATTTATCAGGAACAGCAAAACCAAGATAATCAATTACAATAGGATGTACTGTCGCTTCAGGCTTGTGAAGCAACGAAGCAATTTTAAGAGAAGCAGGTCGTTGGTTTTGAAGTTGTGGTAAAAACTCATTCATTGTTTTACCTGTATCAATAATATCTTCCACTATCACAACATGGCGGTCAACAATATCTGTATCCAGACCAATGGCAGTAATTACCTGGCCGGTTGATTTGGTTCCCTTGTAAGATGCCAGTTTAATAAAACAGATTTCAGCATCAATCGTCAGGCACTTAAATAAATCAGAAGCAAACATGAACGATCCGTTGAGGATTGCAATGAATAACGGCCGCTTACCAGCATAATCTTTATCCAGTTGTTTAGCCAGTTCCTGCACACGTGCAAGCACTTCTGCTTCGGTCATGTAGGGAATAAAATATTTATCGTGGACTTTGATGACTGACATGCGATGGTTTATTTATTAATGATTAGTTCCATTCCTTCTTTGATATCCGTTCCTGCCAGGTGATTCCATTGCTGAATTTCGCTGAGAGAAACTTCATATTTCTTTGCAATACTATACAAAGTTTCTTTAGGCTGTACAACATGCACTTCAATTTCAGCAACAGCTTTATTATTTTCATTTGCAGGAGTTACAACCGGTTCAACAGCTGCAGTAATTTTTTTGGCGCTGAGTTTAGGAGCAGCAGGTGCCTGCGCCTGCAGATACAATTGCTCACCAACAGCAGGTTGCTGATTAAAGGTTAACATGTTTAACTGCAGCAATGCATCCAAACGTATTCCCTGTTCCTGTGCAATATCATAAACTGTTTCACCTTCAGCAACCACATGAAACTGGTTGGCACCGGTTCTGCGTTTGCGTTGCAGGTATATGAGCTGATCTTTTTCAAGTATTTCTGTTTCCTGCAGATCATTGAAATCGTACAACCATTTCAGCTGCACATTGTATTGCTGGGCAATTGCAAGAAAAGGAGTTCCTTTTGTTGCATATACCACTCTTGTTTCATTGATTTTAAATTCGCCCGAAGGATAATTTACTGCCGGTTTCTTTTTCACTTCTTCTTTTACAACGGGGGGTATTACTGCAACAGTTGTTTTTTCAACAGGTGTTTCCACTTTCTTAACCGTAGTAGTAGCAACCGGTTGCTGTTGTGCTGCTTTTTGCTGAACAGGCGGCTGCTGTTGTACAACAGGTTGCTGAACCTGCGGCTGCTGTACTGGTGGTTCATTTTTAACCACAACATCATCAGTATTCTTTTTACCCATTGCAATCAATGAATAATCATTGAGGTTATACGTTTCAATATACTTGATCAGTATTTCAGGATAACGTGGATTGGTTGCATAACCTGCTTTCTTTAAACCATAAGCCCATGCTTTGTAATCCAGTGGATCAAGTGTAAAAAGTGCTGCGTAATTTTTTCTTGTGCGGAGAAAGTTGGAATGGTCGATATACGATTCTTCGGCACTGCCATATTTCCTGAAACATTCACCCGGCGCATCATCATCATGGCTTACAGTTGGACCTGTCCAGGTTTCTTTACATTTAATGCCAAAGTGATTGTTTGATTTTTTTACCAGCGGACTATTACCGTTTTCGGTTTCAAGAATTCCCTGTGCCAATGTAATGGAGGCAGGAACACCTGAACGGATCATTTCCTTCATGGCAATATCCTTGTACGTGTTCACATATTCCTCAATGGAAATTGTTTGCGCATTCAGGGCAGATACAGAAATTAAAAAAACAACCAAGTAAGCAAATTTCTTCATCGTATATTTTTATTTTTTGCGGATAATGGTTAATCCGTCTCTCAGTGTTAACATTACTTTTTCAACCTCATCATCAGCAGCAATCATTTCATTAAAAGCATGAATGGCTTTACCGTTTTTTCCTTTAATCTGTTCGGCCAGCACATCACCATGAAACAGCACATTATCTGCAAGAATAATTCCTCCTTTTCTTAAACGGGGTTTCACCAGTTCATAGTATTTTATATAAGAAGGTTTGTCTGCATCAATAAACACCATGTCCCATGTTTCATCCAGCTGTTCAATAATTTCAGCGGCAATTCCTGTATGCAGTTTTATTTTCCCTGATAGTCCTGCTTTTTCAAAATTCTTTTGTGCAATGGCGGCATCCTGTTCACGCTTTTCAATGGTATGAAGCAATCCATCGGCTGCCAATCCTTTTGCCAGGCAAATAGTACTGTAGCCAATCATTGTTCCAATTTCAAGCACCCTGCGGGGCTGAACAAGTTTGCTGATGATTTCAAGGAACTGTCCCTGGAGTTGTCCGCTCATCATGTGCGGCTCCGCATGCGACTGAACAGTTTCTGCCGTAATGCTTTTCAGCAAACCATCTTCCTGAGAAGAAAATTTTTCGGCATATTTTTCTGCCAGCGGATGAATTAACTCCAAGTAAAAAAAATTTCTGCAAAGATAGAGCACCTGCCCCAAAGGGCAAAGAGCTGAGAAACAGTGATATGTTAAACTACAGCATCATTTTTCCGGTGCGAAACGATCATAAGACCGACAAAAGTTAAAAGCCCGTTTATAATGAGCAGTTCCAGACCTATTTCAAAAGAGCCGAACAGTTGCTTTTGATATTTATCGATGATGAAACACAGAATGGGGGCAGCCACGCAAACAAAAGGAACAAGTTTATCTTTTACTGCACGTTTGGTTAAAATACCAAAACTGAATAATCCCAGCAGCGGGCCATATGTGTATGCGGCAACTTTCAGAATCACACCAATCATGCTTGGCTCATTCACCCATTTGTACACCAGCACCAGCAATAAAAATAAAAATGCAAAGCTGAGATGCACCCGCTGGCGGGTCTTCTTCTTTTCCGCATCAGTCATTGAGGTGTTCCGTTGTATGCCGAGAATATCGATACAAAAGGATGAGGTTAATGCTGTAATGGCACCATCGGCACTCGGAAATAATGCAGAGATCAATGCAATGATGAATATCACTGAAACAACCGGCGGCATATAGTGAAGTGCAATTGCCGGGAACAGTTTATCGCCTGTTGCAGTAATATGCTGTTGTTCAGCAAAGAGATGAAGCACACCACCGAGGAATAAAAACAGCAGTATCACCACCAGCATAATAATGCCAAGCGTAATTACATTCTTCTGCGAATCTTTTAATGTTTTTACTGAAATATTTTTCTGCATCATTTCCTGATCCATTCCCGTCATGGTAATGGTGATGAATGCACCGGCAAGAATTTGTTTTACAAAAAAGAATTTGCTTGCAGGATCAGTAAAGAAAATTTTTGAATAGCCTTTTTCATGCATCACTGAAAGACTGTCGAAAAAACCAAGATTCATCTGGCTCAATAAATACCATACACAGATAATTAACCCCGCCAGCATGCCGGTTGTTTGTAACGTATCAGTCCATACAATCGTTTTCACACCGCCTTCGTACGTGTACAAAAGAATCATGATTAATATAATCAGTGTGGTTAACCAAAACGGAATATGAACAGTGTCAGGTAAAGCATCCTGCAGAATTTTTACAACAAGGTATAATCTTGCAGTTGCGCCCAAAGTCCTGGATAAAATAAAAAACGAAGCGCCGGTTTTATAAGAAGCAAATCCAAGCCTTCCACTTAAATAGTTATAGATAGATGTAAGATTGAGTTTGTAATAAAGCGGCAGTAATACAAACGCAATTGTAAGATAACCGATGAGATAACCTAATGTAATCTGGAAATAAGCAAATGATTCCTTTGCTACAGCACCGGGCACACTTACAAACGTAACACCACTCAGTGATGTGCCTATCATTCCAAATGCCACCAGCATCCAGTTACTGCTGCGGTTGCCAATGAAAAAAGAGTCATTATTGGAGTTTTTAGATGTATACCATGCTACAGCAAGCAGCACCAGGAAATAACCAAATACAAATGAAAACAATAATACCGGCGACATACAAATTGGTTTAAAAATGAAGATAAAGAAATAATCTTACGGTCATCCAGTTTACTTATTTTGCAACATATTTTTAGACTATGCAATATTTATCACTGGCAGTTTTTTGCGGATCAAAATCAGGCGCAGATCTTTTGTTTACCCAACACGCAAAAGAGCTGGGTATATTAATGGCTGAGAAAAACATTACACTTGTTTATGGCGGAGGTGGTATTGGGTTGATGGGAGCAGTTGCTGATGCTGTAATGGCCGGCAAAGGAAAAGTAATTGGCATTATACCTGAAATACTGCTGGAATGGGAAGCCCAGCACAAAGCAATTACTGATCTTGTAATTGTGGAAGATATGCATGTGCGTAAAAAGAAAATGTACGAGCTGTGCGATGCAGCAGTTATTTTACCCGGCGGTAATGGTACGCTTGATGAAATGTTTGAAATGCTTACATGGAATACGCTCAACATCCATAACAAAAAAATATTCCTGCTGAACAGTAATGGATATTACAATCATTTAATTGCACATATCCGCCACATGCAGCAGGAAAATTTTCTCTATGAAGATTTTGAAGAAAGAATTGCCGTAGTAAATACTCCTTCAGAAATTTTTAACGACCACGCTTTCGATCACGCAGGTAAAAAGTAAATGTAGTTCTGAAAACAGGTTGTAATCTTCCGTAATAATCGATATAAGGAGAATTAGCATCTCTCAGTATATCAACCATTATACTTGTGCTGAACTGCGACCTCCCTACATACCTGCTGCCATATCCACCACCAATTAATAAACTGGGTGCAGTGAATTTCTGACGTTCAGTTATGGTATTACTATTCTTTACACTGTAGTTAATGCTGTTGTACTCAAACTGACCGCCAATAAAGAACATATTTGCCGGCCATATTCGGATGAAAGGACCTCCGCCAAAAGTAAACGTTCTGTAAACTGTTGAACTGTATTGATCGTTCTGCGAAAAATAGTTCACATTGGTGGCTAAACCCGCATCAACAAAACGATTGAGGCTGTAACCAACTTCAGGATTTAAGCCAAGAATAAATCCGTTAAAAAAACCGAGGTTGATACCTGAACCAACAAATACCTTTTCTTTATCAAACCCCTTTTTATCCTGTGCGTTTAACTGTGTACCGATAAAAGCTAAGAGACTGAACAATAAGACTACCTTTTTCATAAATTTTATACAATGAATGAATCACAAAAATAAGAAGCAGGTGTAAATGATGATAAACTGGTTTTAACAGGAAACGTTAATAAAACGTAGGACACATACTTTGACGGCGTTGGTTTTTATCACCAAGGTATTCGCTGTAAAATCCATTTTTGATTAATGAAAACTCCGTTGCACCAAACGTACTGTTGTATTTCGATAAACCGCTTACAGTAGCATCGTAAGTAAATGTAAAGCGGATGTCTTTCCATTCAAGCCCCACCATTGCAACAGCTGCATCGCCCCAGCGGTAGTAAGCACCGCCAAAAACAACCACAGCACCATCGCCTGTTACATTGTATGCTGCATTTCCACCCAGTACCAATTCTTTTGCCTGTGCCTGTGATGAAAAATAGGCATTGGGGTTCAGAATCCAGTCGTCGTTTACTTTAAAACTTCCGTTAAGGAAACCGATGTATCTTCTCGGCACTTCATTGGTTCCGTTACTGAAAAATGTTTCCTTGGGTTTGTTGATATGATGAACTGATAAACCAGCGTTGATATATGTATTTTCAGTTGGGAAATACGCATAGTTCATTCCCACCTGCAAATCAAAATAAGATGATGTGGGGTTGGTGATTTTTGTTTCACCATTCGGAATACCTGCATCAAAGAATTTTCCGTTCCACTGGTTATCGAATGTAAACCTTGTAAGATCAATACGCTTGTTGGCATAACCTGCATTGAAAGCTGCAGAAACAAGACTACTTAATCCAATCATCTGGTGATAGGCAACAGAACCATATACTTTGTTTGAACGCAGATTACCGCTACCTGCAACATCATTCAGCAACACTGCTCCTAAACCAACCCATCCATTTTCAATTTTATTTCTGAACACCTGCGCATCACCCCATGCACTTACTGTTTTAAACGGAACCGGTACCGATGTCCATTGATTCCTGTAATTCACACCAACACGATAATCTGCCGCAGGAATAAAACCTGTGTTTGCAGGATTAGTTGTTAAAGGTGAATTCATGAATTGTGAAAAATGCAGATCCTGTGCGTACAATTGTACACCCGTCAACAGCAATGCCATCACTATCAAAATCCTGTTTCCGCTCATTGTGCTCATTTTACTTTAGTACATAAATATCTGTTACTTCTTTACTGCTGATTATCTTATTAAGGTTACATCTCCTTTTTTCCGTTGTGTTTCACCGGTAAAGTATTCTACATCCAAAGTCCATGCATACGCATCCATTGGCTGTGGCACACCTTTATATTTTCCATCCCAACCAATAGTTGGCGATCTGCTTTCAAATACCATCAACCCTTGCCGGTTATAAATACGCAATGTCATTTTTGTGATACCAAATCCTCTCACCATAAATACATCATTCACACCATCACCATTTGGTGTAAATGCACTTGGCAGATCATTCACAACATTGATGAGCGATTCAACAGGAATACATACGGAATCCTGGCAACCGGCAGCATTTGTTACTGTTTGACAAACAGTATTGGTTGCAGGTTTAACATACTGGTGAATAGGATCTCTTAAAGCAGATGTATCTCCGTCACCAAAATCCCAGAACCATTTCACTACATCAGACGATGCTGTGCTGGTAAATCTTGTTGGTGTGTTTTCCTGTGATGGATTCGGATTATAATAGAACCCGGCTGTTGGCGGACCTACAACATTAAATGATTGTGTTATTGAATCAACCAGGTTACAACTGTTGCTGTTGTAAACGTATTGTTTGATTGAATAGGTACCCGGAGTTGTATAAGTAAACCCGGGAAGGTTTTTTGTTGATGTTTGTCCATCGCTGCTAACCCACAAATAACTCAGCGCCCCGGTTGAAAGATCTTTTACTTTCACTGTATCGGGTGCACAAACATTTGAAATGCTGAAGCCTGCCTTCACCTGGTCAATTACCTGGAAATTGACGAGTCCGGATGAATCACCGAGGTTACAATAGTTACTGTCGATCAGTACAAGACGAACATTGTATGAACCCACTGAAGGGAATGTATGAGCTAAAGGAGGAGAAAAACCTGGAATCGTATCGTTTTTACTGCCATCGCCCCAAACCCACATAAATGATTTTGGCCCGAATGGTTTTGATGCAGTAAGAATATCACTTGTATTGGTAAAGTTGAATGTAAGACTGTTACAACTCTGTCTTGTAAAATTGAATCCAACCTGGATAGAATCGGTTGTAACACGTATACGCATCAAAGCAGAATCTTTTACATTACAGGATGTGCTGTCGATACCAATAACTTTCACATCAAAGTAACCTGTTGAAGTAAATGTATGTGTGAAAGGATTGGTTACTGTTGTATCATTTTTTGTACCATCGCCCCACATCCAGATATATTGTTTCGCCATCTTGATTGTATCAGTAAACTGAACAGTTGCGGGCAAACAAAAATTGAGCTGCTTAGCACCAACAGCCCTGATTGAAACATCAACGCCTGCAAGGTCAAACCGCATTTTAATCATTCCAAGATTACACATCCCGCCATTTGTTGAAGGATTTGTTGGCGACCATACACCTGCAGTAACAGGATAAGGTGAGATTAATGTTGTTCCAGGACGAACTCCTTTACAATTGGCACAAACTGCCTGGTATATTACACCATTTGCATCGAACCTGCTTGTGCCACCATCAACATGTTCAAGACTTCCATCACCACCAACCTGGCCAAAGAAAGTTCCATACAATTCTGCAGAAGCATTTTTCTTCAATACAAAAAAGTAGAAGTCGCTGCCATCAGTTGATTTTTGATATGCATCTGTTGAAACCGGTAAACCGGTTGTTCCGCTTGAAGGATATCCATTTCCGGAATTTAACTGACCACCCCAACCTGACACATACACGTTTTCACAATTATCAACAAGGAATGCAACGGGAGAGATATTCGGATTGGCAGCATTAGCTG
The DNA here is from genome assembly GCA_002337125.1 of Chitinophagaceae bacterium UBA1931. Taxonomy (GTDB): domain Bacteria; phylum Bacteroidota; class Bacteroidia; order Chitinophagales; family Chitinophagaceae; genus Lacibacter. The sequence continues at coordinate 3,029,313 of DDFJ01000004.1, read as the reverse complement.
TACCAAATGTTGTTAAGTAAACCAACGCACTCAGGTTTGGTTGAAACTTCGCAATGAACTGCCGGGCATTGGCAACGGAATAAGCTGCATTAACCGGCGTCATTGTACCAGTGGTTGTTCCCATCACATAAGGAAATCCTTTCTGATCAAACTGAACACCGTAAATAAGATCAATCCTGTTTGTACCCAGATAAGTTGTTTTGTCTAACGTTACAGTTGTACCTGCATCAATAAGTTTTGCTAAAAATCCATCTGCAATATCACCGCCATAAGTCGACTGGTAAACTCCACCTGCAGAAGTTCCGGGGAAACCAGAACTTGCTGTGCCACCTCCCACATAAATATTCTGCGGATTTAACGGATCAACCGCCAAAACAAAACCGGCATCATCACCTGAGCCGCCGAGGTAAGTGCTCCAGATAACATTATCTGCATTGGGCGATAACTTGATAACAACTGCATCCTGGTTACCGCCACTGGTTGTTTGAAAAGCTCCTTTTGTATAAAAACCTGTACCCGTTGTTTGTGTAGATGAAGCAAGATAGATGTTACCGCTAGGAGCAATAATTACTTCACTTCTTCCATCATCACCATAATTACGTTGAAGCGATCTTGCACCACTTCGTGAAGCTGCAATGTTAACACCATCATCTGCACTGCCACCAATTCTTGTTGATCCGATAATTGCAGTTCCTGTGGCATTAATCTTCATCACAAAAATATCGTAGCCGCCTGCTGTTCCAAATGTTGCTGTAGTTGGGAAGTTACCCGAATTTGTTCTACCTGCTATAACTAAGTTTCCTGCTGCATCGGCAAACAAACTGTGAGGCTGTTCTACTCCGTTTCCGCCAATATAAGTAGCATAAATGCGTGATCTTCCATTTGGAGATAAACGGATGATTCCAATATCAGGAGGTACACCTGAATTTGCAGGTCCGCCACCTGTTGATTGTATTGCACCGGGGCTGGTTGGGAATCCTGTTGATACAACAATACCTCCACCATAAAAGCTTCCATCTGGACCAGGCGTTGCAGTAAAACCCCAGTTATCGCCTGTACTGCCACTGAAAGAAGAGAATACAAGTGTGGGGTCAATGATCAGTGTAGTTGAGCGATCAAAATTCCGTACATCAAAACTTACGGTGCTGCCTTCAATTTTGTATTTGCAGGAAACGGTTTCTCTTTTGCCGCCAACAAACTGGTAAGAATAAGGCTTCAGCTCACGGGCTTCGCCAACCGAAGTACCAACAATCAGTTCGTTATTACGTATGCTGAGTTTATCAGCACCTTCATAATTCATCAATATTTTTGATGCATCAGCACCGGGATAAACCACAATATCATATTTCAACTGATCATTGACAACGTAATAACGTACATCAATTCCCGGGTAAACGTTTTTATATGTTACAGCCTGATAAAGTTTACAATTGCTTCCCCATTTTGAAGGATCGTTCCCGATAAAATAATTTTCTACACCGGGCAATGGTTTTTCCATTACCGGCTGTGAATTAAAATTGCCACCAAGAAATTTCACCCTGAATGCATGTGCCCTCATTGGGCCGGGCGATTGCTGATTATTTTCCTTGTCGCCATTTTCAAGCCGGAGTGAATGATTGTGATTATAATCAATAAGCCGTTGGTAATCTTCCGGGTTATTCATCAAAATAGTATACCCGTCTTTTGCAAGAAAGAACGTACTGTTACCTGTATTTGTTTTAAACAATACCTGTTTATCCCACTGGCCTTTATTTTCAACAAACGATAATTGAGCATTGCCTGCAAAAGGCAGAACAAATACAATAACCGGTACGAGAAATTTTCGGAAGAATGTTATCATGTAAATTTTTTCCAATGCAAACGGACTTTGAATGTACTTAATTAAAACGGAAAAACATACCAGCTTATTTCGTCAGGCTACACGACTCCATTCTGTTTTTCCCTTTTGGGACAAGAGATAATTTTTTAACAGCAAATTTTTTGCCGAAGAAATATCCGGGTCATCATTTAACAACTCATCGCAGATTTCTTTTGCCTGTTCAAGTAAATCTTTATCCTGAACAATGCTTGCCAGCTTAAAATTCAACTCCCCGCTTTGTCTTGTACCTTCAATATCACCGGGGCCCCGAAGCTCAAGATCCTTTTCTGCTATCAAAAAACCATCATTTGTTGCACACATTATCTTTAACCGTTCACGGGCATCATTCGTTAATTTACTCCCTGTTAAAAGAATGCAAAAACTCTGTTCACTACCTCTTCCCACCCGTCCACGTAACTGGTGAAGTTGCGACAACCCAAAACGTTCGGCACTTTCCATCACCATTACACTTGCATTGGGCACATCAACTCCAACTTCAATTACTGTTGTTGCAACCATAATCTGTGTATCATTTGTTTTGAAACGCATCATGTTTGTTTCCTTAACATCCGGCTTTTGCTTTCCATGAACCATACTGATGTAGTAATGCGGTTCAGGAAAAAATGCTTTTACTTCTTCATATCCCTTCATCAGGTTTTCAAAGTCAAGCTTTGAACTTTCTTCAATTAAAGGATATATAAAATAAGCCTGTCGTCCTTTTGCTATTTCCTGTTTCACAAAATCCATTACAGCAGGTCGTGATGTTTCATAACGATGAACTGTAGTAATGGGTTTACGTCCGGGCGGTAATTCGTCCATCACACTGTAATCAAGATCGCCATAAGCCGTCATTGCAAGCGTTCGTGGAATAGGCGTTGCCGTCATTACTAAAACATGCGGTGGTATTGCTCCCTTCAGTTTCAGTTCTGCCCTTTGTGCCACACCAAAACGATGTTGCTCATCAACAATGGCCAGGCCAAGATTTTTAAACTGCACCACTTCTTCAATCAATGCATGCGTGCCCATCAGCAACTGAACTTCACCGCTAATTAAACCTGCAAGTATTTTTTCACGTTCAGCTTTTTTGGTTGATCCCGTAAGCAGCTGAATATTCACCGGCATTTCTTTCAGCAATTTTGAAATACTGTTGTAATGCTGCTGCGACAGGATTTCCGTTGGAGCCATTAAACAGCTTTGATACCCATTATCGGCTGCCAGTAACATGGATAAGAGTGCAACAATCGTTTTTCCGCTGCCTACATCACCTTGTAATAACCTGTTCATCTGGTGACCACGGGCTGTATCCTGCCGTATTTCCTTCAACACTCTTTTTTGTGCACCGGTTAATTCAAAAGGCAAATGATTGTTGTAGAAGTTATTGAACAACTCACCTACTTTATCAAACACCACTCCTTTTGAAAAACGATGGCGGTTGCCTTTAACCAATGCCATCCTTAACTGGGCAAAAAACAGTTCTTCAAACTTTAACCGCCTTAATGCTTTTTCGTATTGCTCATTATCTGCAGGAAAATGAAGCTGCCTGTATGCATCATATCGTGAAGGAAAATCAAGCCGGTTTATTAATTCGTCAGGAAGGTTTTCAGGAATATCATTCGGATGAATTTGCGGCAGCAGCACAGCTGTAAGTTTAGCAATGCTCCGGCCGTTTAATCCCTTTGCTTTTAATTTTTCCGTGGTTGGATAAATAGGTTCCAGCAATGATTTTCCTTCTGCATTTTCCCGGGTGCGAACCTCAATTTCAGGATGAACAATTTGTGGTTTACCCATGAAAAAACTAACTCTTCCAAAAACTAGATAATCGCCCAGTATTGCCAGTTGTTTCTCCACCCAGTTAATTCCCTGGAACCATGTAAGCTCCATTGTACCGCTTGTATCTTTAATATGGGCAACAAGCCGTTTTCCTTTTCGCTCACCAATAACTTCAAAATCGGTTAACCGGCCAACCACCTGCACATATTCCATTTGCGGAGTTACCTGGGCAATAGGGGTTATTTTAGTTTTATCCAGATGGCGGTAAGGGAAATGTTCAAGCAGATCATTAAACGAAAAAATGCCCAATTCTTTTTTTAATAAATCGGCACGAAGAGGCCCAACACCTTTCAGGTATTCAATGGGACTGTTTAATATGGAATTTGACGGTTTAATAAGCTGTGAAATTACTGGCTCAAATTGAACCTGCCAATTTGTAAAATGATTATTCGTTCTCAAAATTGACCATGTATATACCAAAGAAATAAAATTATTCTTCCATCCAATCTGCTTTGATTCCTCTGCAAAATACCGTAGATTGGGTATTGAGTTCCCAAATCAACCATTGTAATATTGTTCTGTAAATGAAAACGCATTTTTCATTACCAATCAAAATGAGATTTCTTCTATTCTTCCTGCTTTTTTTTATCATACTAAAGGCAACTGCCCAGCAGGAGCCTAAGAAAATAGCACTGATTGTGGCTATTTCAAAGTATGCCCCTTCAACTGGCTGGAACAATCTCAGCTCAGCCAATGATATTCCATTGGTAAAAGAAGCGCTCAAACGCCAGGGATTTAAAGAAGAAAACATACGGATTGTTACCGATAAAGAGGCAACTAAACAAGGAATACTCAACGCTATACAGCAACAGTTGATTGATAAAGCTAATCCCGGCGATATATGTGTTTTTCATTTCAGCGGGCATGGTGAGCAGGTGTTTGATGATAATGGTGATGAAGCTGATGGTTATGATGAAGCACTTGTTACATACGATGCACCAATGGAATACCAGCCCGGCGTTGAAAAGCATTTGCGTGATGATGACTTTGGATTGAAGTTGGAACAAATAAGAACAAAACTTGGCAGCAATGGTAACTTACTGGTAATTGTTGATGCCTGTCATAGTGGTACAAGTACCCGCAGCGGACTGGGAAATTATCGTGGCACCACAACAAAATATCAACCCAAAGGATATACACCTAAAGTAAATACCAAAGTTGTAAACGAAGGATTATTCAGTCTTGGTGAATCAAAGCCCGGTCTCGCACCCATGAGTGCTTTCTTTGCATCAGCAGCATCAGAGTTAAACCAGGAATGTGGTGAAGAACATTGCGGCAGTTTATCATTAGCATTTTCAAAAGCATTGGCAAAAGCCGATCAGCATACAAGCTACCGCTCACTGTTCGACAACATCAGGCTTGAAATGAGCAAAATGGTTCCGGGACAAACACCCAATGCAGAAGGTGATCTGGATAAAGAAATTTTTGGTGGTAAAGCTTTGGGCAAACCAAACTATTATGTGGTTGATCAAATCATCAGCAATAAAAAAGTTACCATCAACTGCGGTAAAATTTATGGCGTATTTGCCGGTACAACAGTTAAAGTTTATGCATCAAATACCTATAACAGGGAAACAGCCACACCTATTGCAAAAGGGGTTTTAACAACTGCAGGCGATTACAGCAGTGAACTTGAATTAGATAATCAGCTCAGTAATGATCAGCTGAAAACAGCATGGATTTTTCTGGAAGAAGTAAACTTTGGAGACTTAGCAGTACCTGTTGTTATAAAATCGAAAGATGCTGCACTGAAAAATAAACTAACAGAAGCCTTTACAAAAATTAAACAGGCAAAGATTGTTTCAGAACAAGGCGATGTATTTATTGAACAGGGAAGCGAAGGTTTTAGTGCCGATTCAATTTATGTATCTACAGCTGCCGATTACCGTTTAGGCGTTTGCAGCAAAGAACTCAGCAACGATGAGCTGTATACTTTTCTTGCTGCGAGAATTGGTGCATATGGCCGTGCTGCTTACTTACGCAACCTCAATATGAAAAATGAGGAACTGAATGTAGTATTTGATTTTATTCCGGTTGATTATAAAAAAGCAGAAGGAAATAATAACGCTATCATCAAGGATTTACCGATGAATACAATTAAAGATGCATCTGGCAACATTGTATTCCAGCATAACGACCGTTACAACCTGCGTATCATTAATAACGGACAGGAACGTTTGTATTATAATGTTCTTGAAATACAACCCGATAACCTGGTGAATGTTTTATTCCCTGCTCCTAACCAGCAATCAACTGATTGTTTTATTAACCCCGGCGATACAGTAAGGTTAACAAGAATATTCAGAATAGGTCCGCCCGATGGCATGAACGTTATCAAGCTGATTGCAGCAAAAACGCCCTTAAATCTGCGACAGGTATTTGTTGCACAGGGGGGTACAAGAGGTGCTGTTACAAAACCATCAAACCCATTTGAAAAACTGATGGATGGAATTAATAAAACAGAAGGTGTGCAAACAAGAGGAAGCGGTGAAGAAACGATCCAGCCCGATGCTGTAAATATCTTTTCTGTTCCTTATAAAATCGTTCCTAAAAAACAGTAAAAGAAAAATTGGTTCATTCATAAATTTTTATAAACTTTCATTATCAAACCATCAAAAAAAACAAAACACATGAAAAAGGTTTTATTTCTGATCGTTGCTGTGATAGGATTATCACTTGCATTTTCAACAACTGCTAAAGCTCAGACTCAACGTAAAAAAGTTGCAGTTACTGCCCAGGAAGTAAAAGAGAAAAAAGATATGCCCGGACCTGAAGCTGGTCAGCGTACAAAGAAAACCCGTGGTTATTGCTATGCTTATTTCGATAACTACACTGGTTATTATGTTGACATTTGGGTAGAAGGTATTTACCAGGGTCGTCTTTCTCCTTACGCAACTTCAGTTCGTATCGATGTATGGGTACCAGGTAACTGGACAAAATGGTATGCTGAAACAACAGACAAATCTTTGTACTGGAGCAACAGCAGCTATTGTAACGATAGCAGAACGTTCACTCTTAACCTGAAGAATTAATTTAGATTAACGTCAGAAAGGGTATAAACCAAAATGGTTTATACCCTTTTTCATTTATACTTAACTGCTTCATGAAATTTTTCCGGAAATTATTTACTGAATACCTGTTCCTCAACCTGTTTATTTTCGGTTGCATTTCCCTTCTTTCCCTGTTTGTCATCAACACTTCATTTTTCGATCCATTCACTTCAGCATTCGAAGATTTTTCATTAACCGACCTTTACTATACAAAAGTTAAAGACAGGAATGATATTTATAAAGGACCAATTGTTCTTATTAATGCAGAAGACCGAAACCGTTCAGAAATTGCTTTATTACTTCAGCAGATACAAACAGGAAAACCAAAAGTAGTAGCTCTTGATATTTTATTTGCGCAAAGAAAAAACGATCAGGACAGCTTGCTCAAAGCAGAGTTTGCTGCACACAATAATTATGTGTTTGGTTACATTGCTGATTTTGAAAATGAAAAACAATCTGCTTACACCGACAGCTTTTTTACCAACAACAAAGATGGCTATGTAAATATGATTGGCGAAAACATTGAGTACTCAACCATTCGCCACTACTTTCCCTTCTATGATAACAGAAAATCATTTACAAGTGCAATCATCAGCAAATACGATAGTTCCCTCTATCAGAAATTATTAAAAAAGCAAAACAGGAAAACTGAAATTCACTATACCGGCAATCTTTCCAACTTTACCTATTTTGATTTTGATGAAGTGGTTAACCCCGGCTTTGATGCCTCTGTTTTGCAGAATAAAATTGTACTGGTTGGTTATCTTGGTTTACCCGGCGCAAGAAACAACAACAGGGTTGATGAAGACAAACAGTTTACGCCGCTCAATCAAAGATTATCGGGCCGAAGCTATCCCGATATGTACGGATGTGTGATTCATGCCAACATTCTGCGGATGATCATTGATGATAATTATATTCGCCTTGTTCCGGTTTGGGCAATGGCCATTATTTCATTCATCCTTGTTTGGGTCTTTCTTCCATTCTTCTGCGGGCTTTTCTTTAAAGGCGATTTATGGTTTAATACAATTGGCACATTCATACAATTAGCCGGCAGTATCTTTACTGTTGCTTTAAGCATTCTTGCATACCGTTACATTGATACGAGGTTTGATCCCGGTTTGCTGACAACCTGTTTGGTTTTATTACCAACTTTTATAAATTTATATGAGGCTTTTCTGAAATTTTTGCGGTTTAAATTAAAAATCAAATTCAGTTCTCCCTTCCTGGGAAAAGAAGACAATGATTAAAACGTTATTAACAGGATTCATTTTTTTAGTTCTTCAGCAGGTATCAAATGCTGCAGAAGTAAAATATTTATTCTATAACGTAAGCAAAGAGGTTTACCGGGTTAATGGCAGTAAAAAAGAAAAAGCAGTAAGAGGAATGTTTTTAACTGCAGAACAATCCATTTCCATTTCACCGCTTGCGGAAGTAATGCTTGTACAGAGCGATGGCAAATCAATGTTGCTGGATAAACCCGGCACTTATACTTTCAGCCAGGTTAAAAAAATATTCAGCACTGCAAAGCCAGGTGGCATGTCGAAATTCTTTTCGTATGTATTCGAAAAATTTCTTTCGGGTGGAGATGATGATGATAAGCAGAAAGTAAGTGCGGCAGTTTTCAGAGGTAAGAAAGCAATGATTTCTCCAGCCGACAGCAGTTTTGTTTTTTCCTCTCCAATTCTTTTGCAATGGAAACCCGAGCAAAAAAATATTCCTTACAGGCTGAATATTTGGTGCAGCGGAAAATTGTTTGATACTGTATTCAGAAACAACTCTGCGTTTTTATACCATACAGAAAACTTCAACAACAACCAACCCGGGTTAATTTTATGGTACGCTGTTCCAAAAGATAATAAGCAAAAAGAGCAAGCAAAATTTGTTTACCTGCTCCCCTTGAAAAAAGATATTCCGGTAATTAAACAGCAATTAAAACAGCTGATAGCTTCCTGTAAAAACAATAAGCAACTTCTTCAGTTAATGACAAAAGATTTACTGGAGCAATGGATATACGAATACAAACTGAATTAATGTCCGTTTTGCTGCAGCATAAAAAGTAACGGAATCTTCAACCGTTTTCTCCATGCATTTTCAGAATGATCTTCACCAACAAATTCTTTCGTCATCCAGTTTTTACTGTTATACCCGGCTTTTTTCATTGCTTCATCCATTTGCAGTTGGTAAGGTTTATACATGGAGTCGAGTGTGGCAGTTCCGTAATCAAAATAAATTCTGTGCTGCAATGGCGATGGAAGATGTTTGCTGAAATAAGATAAAAACGCAGCCGGAACAGGATTGTTTTCGGTATTAAATAAACCCGGCCAATGAGTTGACAAGCATGCAGCACCTCCAAAAATATCGGGATATTCGCAAATGGCATATAAGGAAATCAATCCTCCCATACTTGATCCTGCTATAAATGTGTGATTGCGATCTTTAAAAGTTGGAAAATTTTTATCAATAAAAGGTTTTAATTCTTTTACAAAAAATTTTAAGTATTGGTCAGAGTGAACAGCTGAAGCAAACAACGAAAAGTTACCGCTTTGTGTTGCTTTATAAATTGAATCCTGTTGCGCTTTTGCGAGCTGTTCAAAAGGTTTTTGAGGGAAATAATCTGCATGCCTTTGTTTTGCATCATTCCAAACAGCAACAACAATACAATTCTGAATAAGTTTCTTTTGCAGTAATTCAGTCATTGCTTCATCAACACCCCACTCCTTTTTATTCCAGGTTGTTGAAGAATCAAAAAGCATTTGCCCGTCATGCATATAAAGAACCGCATACTTTTTTGTATTGCTGTATCCCGGGGGCAACCACACATCTACATTGCGTGCAGTAATATTCTTTGAAGTAAAATGTTCAATACGAACAATGCTGCCACCTGCAAGATGCAGGTTTTGCGTAAACGCATTGTTCGCAAAAAAACAAACAGCAAAAAGCACAATAAGCTTTTGCATGGTAAACGAAGATTTAAAGAGAATTATCTTAAATCAGTTGCTTCTCGAGTGCATAACGTGTGAGATCGGCATTTGAACGCATATTCATCTTTTCAAGAATACGTGAACGGTATGTACTTACTGTTGTTACACTTAACGAAAACTGGACAGCTATTTCACTAACCGATTTACCGGAAGCAAGCATTTTAAATACATCGAATTCACGGTCAGAAAGTTTTTCATGCAACTGATCAGACTTTCCTTTTTCTGATAGCTTCGTCAGTTTTTCAGCAACTGCATGATTAATAAATTTCTTTCCGGCCATCACAGTCTGAATGGCTTTAATGATATCATCATGAATTGTATCCTTGCCAAGATAACCGGAAGCGCCAGCTTTAAAAACCCGTAAAGCATATTGCTCTTCCGGGTGCATACTCATAATCAGCACCGGTAATTCGGGACGTATCTGTTTTATTTGAATCAGTGCATCCAAACCACTTCTGCCGGGCATACTGATATCACTTATTATCAAATCCCAATTCTTTCTTACAACCTCCTTAATAAGCGTTTCTGCATCGCCTGCTTCTCCAATTTCAGAAGAAGGATATTCTTCCAGTAAAAGCAGTTTCAGCCCTCTCCTTACTATGGCATGATCATCTGCAATAAGTATTTGCATATCATCCTGTGTTTAAAAACCATTAAAAACTGGTGAAATATAAGACATTAATTGCACTTTAGACACGTAATTTACTCACTGGTATAACAACCTCCACAGCTGTGCCTTTTCCTTCTGTACTGTTGATCTTGTAGCTGCCACCCAATGCCAATGTACGCTCCTGCATTCCAAGGATTCCCAATGTTTTTTTCTTGCTGATCTTTTCGGGATTAAACCCTACACCGTTATCAGAGATATTGAGTATAATAATTTCGCTGTTGATGAACAATGATACATTCACATCACTTGCATTTGCATGGCGAACAATGTTTGTAAGGCTTTCCTGCAAAATACGGAACAAGGCAGTTGCAGTAGCTGGTGGAAGCGGTGTATCTGATGCAAGCTCACTGGAAACAAAATTCACTTTAATACCAGAACGCTTTTCAAATTCCTGCACATGCCATTCCACAGCGGCCAACAATCCAATATCATCAAGTAAACTTGGGCGAAGTGATGATGAAATGCGCCGTACCGAACTAACTGTTTCATTAATCAGGTTCAGCATTTCATCGATGCGGAGGTTCATTGACTTATCTTCTGTAATCGCATTGATTTTTCGCTGAAGCCAGGATAAGTCAAGCTTAAGCACAGTTAATTGCTGACCCAGCTCATCGTGTATTTCTCTTGCAATGTGCGAACGTTCTTCTTCCCTGATATTCTGCAGGTGAGATGATAATGTTCTGATGGCAGCATACGAATCTTTTAAATCCTTTTCTGCCTTTTTACGTTGTGTGATTTCCCGAATAAATGCCAGAAACTTTCCATTTGAAAGTATTTTAGCATTGATTTCAATATCAATAATACTTCCGTCTTTTTTGCGCATCTTCCGTTCAGATCTTCCGCCTTCGCTGCTCATTACTTCATCAAACTTAAACGGCATTTCCTTTAACTCTTCGGGAAGGGCTAAATCATAAATTGTCATATTCGACAATTCGTTCATGCTATATTGAGACAGCTGGCAACCAGCACGGTTCACTACAATAAATTTTCCTGCAAGATCAGCAATAAAAATTCCATCAGTTGCCTGCTCAACCAGTGTTCTGTAATTCTCTTCACTGGCGTATAAAGCTTCTTCTACTTTTTTCCGCTCAGTTATATCCATCATGCTGCCTGTTAAAAGAACAGGACTTCCCTTTTCATCTCTTGAAATATAGCAGCGGTCGTAGATTGTTCTGTACTCACCATCCTGCCTTTTAAAACGATATTCAGAAATAAAAACATTGGTTTGCGAATCAAGTGCAGTTTGCTGCCTGTTTACTAGTTCTTCCCTGTCATCGGGATGAAGACGCTTTACCCATTCTTCAAAAGGAGGTATGGGATCAGTACCAGATAAGCCATATAACTTCTGGTGATTTTCATTTGCCCAAAGATTTCCGTTTGTTAAATCCCATTCCCAGATTGCATCATTGGTTGTACTGGTAATTCTTGAAAACCGGTTATTGGAGCGGATAATTTCTTCTTCTTCAATAACCTGCTTTGTAATATCTCTGGTTACCGATAACGCAAAATTGATTTTACTTTCTGCATTGTAATAGGGAACTGCAATCATTTCGCACCAGTAATTGGTTCCTTTGGGAGTAACAACCTGGTATTGCAATTCGCCGCTTTTACCTTCGAAAACAGATTTAATAAGATTTGAAACAGCACCCCTGTAAGGCACAGCAATCATTTCAAGAACATTGCGTCCAATAACATCATCAATACTTTCAACTTCCAGAAGTTTTAACCCTGCTTTGTTTATACTGAATAATTCACAGGAAGGACCAAGCAATTTTATACAATCAGGATTTGTATCTAAAATAGCATGCAGTTGTTTTTGATTTTCCACCAACGCATTTACGATCCGTTTTCTTTCAACACTTTTTAATACACTATCGTTTAATTTTTCAGAAGTGAGATCTGTAACGGTAATAAAATCCTGCAATCCCTCTTTGATCAATTCGCTTACTGAAGAAACAACTGAGTCTTCACAAATAATAATTACAGGCACATGAAAAGCCAGTTCATTTACATTAGCAAAAGCGGCTTCTGCTGTTTGAGTTTGTGCTGCATCATAACAAAGTAAAACAGCATCTGCTAAAACAGGTACGCCTGCTTCCCTGAATTCCTCAATTGTTTTATATTGAACAATATCTTTTATACCAGCAGCTGCATTACTAACCACAAGTTTGACTTTATTAAATACTTCAGTTGCAGTATTTACAATTATGATCTGATTAAGGTTACTCATTTTCCGATACAGAATTTAGAGAATATATAATCCAGCCTGTCTTCGTTGGTGATTTCACCCGTTATCTCTCCAAGGTAATGAAGGCACCGCCTGATATCTGCAGAAAGCAAATCGCCGGTTAATTTATTTTTTAACCCGGCATGTATATCAAGTAAAGATTTTTCAACTTCCTGTAATGCCGCAAAATGCCTTGCATTGGTAACGATTGTGCTTTCAGTATGTACTGATCCCTGGACAACTTTATCAACCAATCTTTCTTTTAATACAGCAAGATGCTTATCTGTTTTTGCAGAGATCATTAATACAGCATCGCCTGAAAATTTTTGCTCAGCATTTTCCAGTCCTAAGATATCTGTCTTATTTCCAACAGCAATATAATTTGAATTTTGTTCATTCACCAGCTGAAGTGCAGCTTCCAGTTCACTCTGTGATTCTGTATTTACATCAAAAAGATAAAGTACCACATCAGCATCTTTCATTTTTTTAAAGCTGCGCTCAACACCTATGGTTTCAATTTCGTCGCTGCTTTCACGTATGCCTGCTGTATCAATTAAACGGAATAAAATTCCATTGATATTAATTACTTCTTCAATTGTGTCTCTTGTTGTTCCGGCAATTTCACTTACAATAGCCCGGTTTTCATTCAGCAACGAATTAAGAAGAGTTGATTTACCTGCATTAGGTTTACCCACAATAGCAACACTTACACCATTTTTAATAACGTTGCCTAAATGAAATGATTGTAGAAGATTGGCTGTTACCAGCTGGGCATGTTCAATAAGCTGAAAGAATTTTGTACGATCAGCAAACTCCACATCTTCTTCTGAAAAATCAAGTTCCAGTTCTATCAATGCAGAAAACTGGATAATCTGTTCACGCAAATCTTTCAGCACTTCAGAGAATCCACCACGTATGTTGTGCAATGCAGTTCGTTGAGAAGCTTCTGTATTACTCGCAATTAAATCGGCTACTGCTTCGGCCTGCGTTAAATCAAGTTTTCCTTTTAAGAATGCCCGTTGCGTAAACTCACCGGGCTTTGCAAGCCTTGCACCCTGTTTCACCAAAGTACTTATAACCTGCTCCTGTATAAAAGGTGATCCGTGACATGAAATTTCAATCACATCTTCGCCGGTATAACTTCTTGGATTTTTAAATAACGAAATAACAACTTCATCAATGAGTTTATCACCATCTTTCAGTAATCCAACATGAATGGTATGTGAGGGTCGTTGAAGTAGATTTTTAGATGGGAAAAGTGCATTTACAATTTCGATTGCCTTATTACCACTTAAACGGATTACACCTATTGCACCAACACCATGTGGAGTTGCAAGTGCAACAATTGTATCGTCCCATCCTGATAGTTTTCCCAGCATTGTACAAATGTAAACCGATGCTGCGGAAATGCCTTGCAAATGCGGCTTTTTCTAATCAAGAAGCACGTATTTCTTAATATCGTTTACAACCATTTCATCCAACACATCTACGATTTCCTTGTACTGGGTATGAGCAGTTGGCTGAATGATAACAGTATATTGTTTATCGTTGCCAAACTGTTTTAAAATCCGTTCTCTCTTGCTGATCAGTTCATCACGCAAAGAAGGTTTGCCATATAAATAAGCAACACCTTTTGCCAATACATGCTGCTCATTACCTTCAAGATAATCTATTACTCCGTTTTCTTTCATCGTTAATGTAATGGTTGTTGATACCGGCGATTCAATGCCGTCACCCTTATCGGGAACATTCAGACCAAATGCTTTTGGTTTGGTCATTTCTGTTGTAAACACAAAAAAAGTAATTAATAAAAAACCGAGATCAACCATTGGAGCAAAATCGATCTGAAGTGCTTTTTTGTTTCCTGATGTTTCGATAGCATTCATAACAGTTGTTTTCATTAAGATGAATCAACCAACAAAATCCATATACTTTCATTAACAAAAATCCCCACCGGAAAACCGATGAGGATGTGCTTGTATATCCCTTTATAAAAAAAGGCTAAGGTTGTTCATCAGGCAAACGGAATGTAATCTTTTGCCTGCGCCATGCTTTTACAGGTTGGCCGTTTTGTATAGCAGGAATCCATTTAGGACCTTTTTTAATTGCATTAACAGCCACTTCTGCAAGCTTTGAGCCTTTCATGCTCAATGCTTCCACATTGCTTACATTTCCTTCCCTGTCAACAATAAACTGCACTTCGCAAGTACCCGACTGACCATCTTCCTGCAAATCATCCATATGTCGTTCAACTTCACGTTGTACATACTGGCTCCATTTTTCATCACCACCCGGGAACTTTGCTTCAATTTCTACTTTTGTAAAAGGCACATCATCATTCACTTGTTTGGGAGTTTCTACGACACCGGTTTCCTGGTCTACTTTTGGAGGATTAACAATCTCCTCATTCTTATCGCCTTCCTGGTTTATTACACCTACATTAACAACTTCAGTGATATCTTTCACTTCATTTTTTTCATCAAACTTATCGTCCTCAACAATTTTGGGGGGAGTTACTTTATCAATCTGAACTTTAACAGGGTCGGGTTGCGGAGGTGGTGTTTTGGGTTTTTCAATTTGCTGTACAGGATCGTCTTTAATTGCTGTAAGATTTACCTGTTGCATATGCTCTCTGTTTCGTTCAGCGTTGGCAACTCCTCTTCCAACAATAACCAGCAGGAAAATCAAGAAGGCTAATCCCCCTGTTGAAGCGAGTGCTGTTGCAAGTCGCTTATCATAATTTTTTCTGAGCTCATAAGCTCCGTAATCTTTGTTTCTTCCATCAAAAAGAATGTCAAGAAAATCGGCGTTTAAAATTTTATTTACATCCATAACAAATGGTTTTGTTTGTAAATGAGATGCCGGCTTTTCTTAAATCCATATGTTACAGTAACAAAGAAATACAACTATACAAGACCGTTATTTTTTTGATAAACACTTATAAAAACAAAAATCCCCACCGGAAACCCGATGGGGAAGTTGCTTGTATATTCCTTCTTGAAAAAGGTCTAAGGTTGTTCGTCTGGTAAACGGAATGTGATTTTCTGACGACGCCATGCTTTTACCTGGCGACCGTTTTGAATAGCTGGAATCCATTTAGGACCACGCTTGATTGCGTTCACCGCAACTTCAGCAAGTTTGGTTCCTTTCATTGATAAAGCTTCCACATTACTTACGTTACCTTCTTTGTCCACGATAAATTGAACTTCGCAGGTACCAGATTGGCCATCTTCAGTAAGCTCGTCAATATGACGTTCTACTTCACGTTGTACAAACTGGTTCCATTTTGATTCACCACCAGGGAACTGTGCTTCCACTTCCACTTTAGTGAAAACTGTGTTTTCATCTTCTTTTGGAGCTTCTACAACTTTTGTTTCCTGTTCAACTTTTGGAGGATTTACCACTTCAGGATCTTTAATACCTTCCTGGTCAATCTTACCTACGTTGGTGATATTTTCCTGTTCTTTTACTTCATTCTTTTCTTCAAATTTTTCATCTTCCACAACTTTAGGAGGTGTGAATTTGTCGATTTGAAGTTTTGGAGGCTCCTGAACCGGTGGAGGCGGTGGAGGAGGTTCGATTTTTTCTTGCTGCTGTTCCTGCTTGATGTCGGCAAGTGTTACGTCCTGCATTTTCACTTTGTTTTTATCAGCGCTCGCCACACTTCTTCCAACAATTACCAGCAAGAAAATCAACAACGCAAAACCTGCTGTTATCAGCAAGGCCGTTGTAAGCCTTTTCTGATAATTTTTTCTGAGTTCGTAAGCACCATACTCCTTGTTTCTGCCTTCAAACAGAATATCAAGAAAATCTGCGCTTAAAATTTTATTAACGTCCATAATTAACAGTTGTGTTTGTTATTAGATGCTGATCCGGAAAAAATCCATACATCTGTCTTATTTCTGAGCCGGAGTTGTTGCTGCTGATCCTTCCGTAATCTGGATAAGCTTATTTTCTCCGGGATCAATGTCAACAATAGCATATTTCTTAATTTCTGCTATCTGCATTTCATCCAACATGTCAACCACATTTTTATAACTGGACAATTCGTTTGGCTTTATAATAACCACCAGGTCCTTAACAGGCGTATTTGCTTTCTTTCTCAAAAGCTCAGTACGAATGTCTTTTGTATTTGATGATTTAAAATTGGAGCCATCCGGAAGTAATTGTCCTTCATAAAAATAAACA
This sequence comes from Chitinophagaceae bacterium UBA1931, assembly GCA_002337125.1. Lineage (GTDB taxonomy): Bacteria > Bacteroidota > Bacteroidia > Chitinophagales > Chitinophagaceae > Lacibacter. Next base: position 3,012,506 of record DDFJ01000004.1, on the reverse strand, counting down.
TGGTTGTCCTTGCTCAGTAATATCGTAAATGCACCAGAAGCTTTTGCTTCATTCTTTTCCTCGTCTTTGGCACTGTCATCGGGCACTTTGAGATTAAACGCTTTGGGTGTACTCATGGTAGTAGTAAACACAAAGAACGTGATAAGCAAGAATCCGAGATCCACCATCGGGGTCATATCCACCCTTGTATCCTTGCGTGCCTGTTTTTTGACGCCCGGGCCTTTTTTATGACCACCACTATCCGGTGCTGATACATCTGCTCCCATTGTTCAGTTATTTTAAATGAATAATTATTTTTTAGTGTTATGCGTTTTGTATAACGGAGTTCCTTCCGGAATTCCTTCCAAAGCTGTAATTAACTTGAAAGAGAAAATACCGTTCTTTTTAAATGCAGCAAGTACATTTTTAAAATAAGGATATTTTGTTCCGTTATCACCATTAAGCATCACATTTTCGGGCTTGCGGCCACCAGTTGCTGTAAGCAGGGCATTTATATAATCGTTTAATTGATTATTAAGACTGTCCTGAACAGGAATACCCGGTTGTTTAAAGTTTTTAAACTCGTCATCGGTTAAATTCAATAAACCAGGCAATTTTTCTACCGGTACACCAATACCACCAATTGAGAACTTTTTAAAAGTTGAAATCTGTGCAGGTGTTAAGTTCAAACCTTTTTGACGGCTCAGTACCTCAGCAGTTTGCTGAGCTTTGTCTTGTGCCTCTTTATCAGGACTAAAACTTATGAACACTTTTCCGTCTTTATCAAACGACACTTTAAATACATCGTTTTCGGGTTGATTTTCAGACGAAACCGATTTAGGGTTCTGCACCTGTACAATTTCTGGTGGTTTAAATTTTGTAGCCAACATGAAGAATGACAGGATCAGGAATGATACGTCCACAAAGGCCGTCATATCCACCCATGTACTCTTCCGTGGTATTTTATTTAGTTTCGACATTACTTGAAAGTTTTGTTATAAGATTCTGATTCAGTTAAATTCCATATAACCAATGATACATTTCTGCAGCAAAGATTATTTATACTGAGAAGCAAAACTTTGAGTAAGTGTGAAGCTTGTTTCATCAATACCGTAAGTAATACCATCGATCTTTGTAGTGAACACGTTGTACATGATCAAAGCGAAAGATGATGTAGCGATACCTGCAGCTGTGTTATACAAGGCTTCAGAGATACCTACCGCCAGATCAGAAGCGTTACCACCTGCACCTTCATCACCAAGAGCAGAGAATGAACGGATCATACCAGATACAGTTCCTAACAGGGCGATCAAAGTACCGAGTGAAGTGATTGTTGATAAGAACACCAGGTTCTTAGAAAGCATTGGAAGTTCAAGCGCTGTTGCTTCTTCAACTTCTTTCTGGATGGCAGCTACTTTTTGTTCTGTATCCAGCTGAGTTTCGTGAGTCATTTCATTGTATTTCTTCAAACCTGCTTTCATTACGTTTGCAACAGAACCTTTTTGCTTATCGCACTCAGCTAATGCAGCGTCGATATTTTTGTTAGCAAGGTGATACTGCACTTTGCGGATGAAATCAGTTACATTTCCTTTACCCATTGCTTTAGAAATAGTAAGGAAACGCTCAATAGAAAATACAATTACCATCAGGAATAAGCCAAACAATACAGGAACGATGATACCACCATCATACATACGGTATAAACCATTGATAGGCTTTTTGTGAGTTGGCCAGAATCCACCAGAAAGATCTGGTTCTTTAAACCCTGAATTTGCTCCAAGAATGTAACGCCAGATTAAATAACCTGCAATAAGACACACGATGGGCGCAATCCATGAAATAATGTTGCTGTTCTTTTTAGCTTGCCCTGAAGTTGCAGCTTTTGCTGCAGTAGGTTTAGTCTCAGCCATGACAAATTGATTTTTTTGGTTTTTTAATTAATTATTATACTGTTATAATTATTGGTACAATTCTGCGAAAAACTTCCAGGAATAGAACCACAACCCTTACGGGGGTGGCACAAGTTAGGGAAATATTTATTTTCAACAACTCACTCTTTTTTAATTTTTTTTATTTCTTTTTCTCACGCAATGGTTTGCAGCTTCAATTTTATAATTTCATTGGCATAGCTGCCACTTATCAATTTCATATCCACTTTATACCAGAATGTTAAGCAGCATGTATTTTACAGTTACCTTCAGCCATTAAAACCATCGCAATTATGAAACTTCAATTAAGAGGGTGGCTGTTTGTCTTTGTTCTTTTTGGTTTGATAAAAACCGGATTTACACAAAACAGACCCGCTGCTCCAACCGGTCAAACTCCGGCTATTACCCCCACAGCACCGGCCCCTGCCCGCTCTGCACCCAAACCGTATAAAGAAGTAATTACCGACAAAGCAGTTACTGACGAGGGTATGTTCAAAGTACATCGCATTGAGGATAAATGGTTCTTTGAAATTCCCGATTCATTAATGGGCAGAGATATCCTTGTGGTTGCCCGTATTTCAAAATCTGCAGCTGGTTTAAGTAATGGATTCAGCGGCTATGCAGGCGATATTATTAATAATAGTGTGATCCGTTTTGAAAAAGGACCATCTAACAGGGTTTTCCTGAGAAGAGTATCGTTCGACAGCAGGTCAAAGGACACTGCCGGCATGTACAAAGCTGTTGTAAACTCAAACACACTTCCGATCATGCAATCATTTGATGTGAAGGCATATGGAAGAGATTCTGTGACAAATACGTCTTCAACTGTGATTGAATTAACCGATTACATTGCAGGTGATAACGACATCCTGTTCTTTAATCCAGGTGCAAAATCAAGTTTACAGCTTGGTGCTATTCAAAGCGACAGATCTTACATTCAAAATGTAAAATCATATCCCATCAACATCGAAATCAAAACAGTTAAAACATATAGCCGTGGTGCAGCACCTTCTGCAGGTGGAAATCCATTTGCGGGTGGAGCCAGCGGTTCTGTATATACACTTGAGTTAAACAGTTCCGTTTTGCTTCTTCCAAAAACTCCTGCTAAAGCAAGATTGTTTGATGCAAGAGTTGGCTATTTTACAAGAGACTATACTGATTTTGATGCCAATCCTCAAGGTGTGAAAGAAATTGAAATGGCTGTAAGATGGAAGCTTGAACCTAAACCTGAAGATGTAGAAAAATATCTTCGTGGTGAACTGGTTGAGCCGCAAAACCCGATTGTTTATTATATCGATCCTTCTACTCCAAAAAAATGGGTTCCTTACCTGATTCAGGGTGTAAACGACTGGCAGGTTGCTTTTGAGCAAGCTGGATTTAAAAATGCAATCATGGCTAAAGTTGCTCCTTCACGCAAAGAAGACAGTACCTGGAGTCTCGAAGATGCCCGTTTCAGCGCCATCGTTTATAAACCATCTGAAACACAAAATGCAAGCGGACCAAATGTGCATGATCCAAGAAGTGGCCAGATTCTTGAAAGCCACATCAACTGGTATCACAATGTAATGCAGTTACTGCACGATTGGTATTTTGTACAAACAGCAGCTGTTGATACAGGTGCACGTACAATGAATTTCAGTGATGAACTGATGGGACAACTGATCCGTTTTGTATCATCACATGAAGTTGGTCATACTTTAGGCCTTCGTCACAACTTCGGTTCTTCATCAACAGTTCCTGTTGACAGCCTGCGCAATAAAAAATGGGTTGAAGCAAATGGTCATACACCTTCTATTATGGACTATGCCCGTTTCAACTATGTTGCACAACCAGAAGATAACGTTGACAGAGTTGGCTTGTTCCCACGTATTGGTGATTATGATAAATGGGCTATTGAATGGGGTTACCGCTGGTTGCCTCAATACAAAACAGCAGCTGATGAAGTTCCATACTTAACCAAAATCACAACTGAAAGATTAAAGAATAAACGTCTTTGGTTTGGTACAGAAATCAACCCTGATGATCCACGTTCACAAAACGAAGATCTTGGTGATAATGCAATGAAAGCAGGTGCTTACGGAATTAAAAACCTCCAACGTATTGTTCCCAATCTTCTCAACTGGACAAAACAACCTACTGAAGGATTTGCTTCACTTGATGAAATGTACACCCAGATTGTAACACAGTTTGGACGTTATATGGGTCATGTTGCAAAAAATGTTGGCGGTATTTATGAAACACCAAAAATTGTAGAGCAAGGCGCTGCTGTTTATGAATACACACCAAAAGCAACGCAAAAAGAAGCAGTTAACTTCTTAAGTCAGCAATTATTTGCCACACCAACATGGTTAATCAATAATGATATCTTTAACCGTACTGGTGAAAATCCGCAAATCGTTATTGCAAACAGGCAGGAAACAATCATTAACCGTCTTGTTAATACAGGTACATTCAGCAAACTGTATGCAATGGAATCAGCATTGGGTAACAATGCTTACAAAGCAACGGAACTGATGGATGATTTACGCCGTGCAGTATTCAGTGAAATCTACACTAAAAAAGCAACGGATATTTACCGCCGCAACCTGCAGAAAATGTTTGTTGAACGTATCATTGGTTTATTACCTTCTGCAGCACCTCAAAGTTCTGGTGCAGGTGGTATTACTATTGTGTTCCAGGTTTCACCATCATTAAGTGTAAAGAACACAGATACCTATTCTATTTTAAAAGGAACATTGCGCACACTTCGTGCAGATATGCGCAGTGCATTGCCCGGAATTACTGACAATATCACCAAACTGCATCTGCAGGATCTGATCGACAGGATTTCGCAAGCAATTGATGTGAAATAAAATATTCACTTCTTTATTAAAAAAGCTCCCTTTGACAGGGAGCTTTTTTAATACTTTTTATTCTGCAAATACAACGAATAATATACAATTCTTTTGCAATTAGAAAAAGGATTGTATTTTGTTACAAAAATATAAGGTGCAATATATTAAGCTACTCCGCCCAAAGGATTGGGCTAAGAATCTTTTCATTTTCTTACCTGTTTTTTTTTCAGGTCATTTATTTAACACCGATAAACATCTTCAGCTGCTACTTGGTTTCGTTGCGTTTTCTTTCGTTGCCAGTAGTATTTATATAATAAATGATTACAGAGATATTGAAGATGACAAAAAACATCCTGTTAAAAAATTCAGACCGCTTGCTTCAGGAAGTATAACAAAGCCGGTATCGTTAATTATTTGCACTCTGCTTCTATTAAGCGGCTTTATCATTGCATGGCTGCTACGTGACAAGTTTGTGTTTGTTCTGGGTATTTATTTCCTGATGAATCTGGCGTATTCACTTACTTTGAAAAAAATACCAATTCTTGATATTATAATCGTTGCCATTGGTTTTGTTCTTCGTGTAAAAGCAGGATCTGTTATTGCATTTATTGCTCTTTCAGAATGGATTGTAATAATGGTATTCCTGCTTGCACTATTTATGGCTATTGGTAAAAGAAGAGATGATGTTTTACTCAAGCTTAATTCCGGAGTAGATATGAGAAAATCTGTAAAAGGCTACAACCTTGATTTCTTAAATGTTCTTCTGGCACTTGTATCATCTGTTATCGTTGTTGCTTATTTCATGTACACAATGTCCGATGAGGTTACGCACAGACTGGGAACATACCGATTGTATTATACCTGTCTTTTCGTTTTTGCCGGCATTATGCGATACTTACAAATAATATATGTTTCAGGAGAATCCGGATCTCCAACAAAAATCCTGTACAAAGACAGGTTTATTCAACTCTCCCTCTTACTGTGGGTTGCCAGTTACGTTTTTGTGATTTATTTCAAGGATATTACTTTTTTTAAATGATGAAGCCAGGAATTGCCTTTTTTGATTTCGATGGAACAATTACAACTAAGGATACCCTAATTGAGTTTATCAGGTATTCCAAAGGGTCTTTCTTACTATATCTTGGATTCTTACTAAACTTTCATTACCTGGTTGCATATAAAATAAAAATCATTTCGAATCAAAAAGCAAAAGAGAAAGTTCTTACCTATTTTTTTGGGGGTATGAACAGTAATGAATTTAAAAAATTATGTAACGATTTCGCAGACAGTAAAATACCGGCACTGATAAGATCAAAAGCTATCGAAGAAATACAGAACCTGCAACAAAAGTCAATTGAAACTGTAATTGTATCCGCCTCGCCTGAAAACTGGGTTGTTTATTTTGCAACATCTATGAACATGAAGTTGCTTGCAACCAAACTTGAGGTAACAAACAACAAAATAACAGGAAAAATTAAAGGGAAAAATTGTCATGGAAATGAAAAAGTGAATAGAATTACAGCAGAATTTCAACTGAAAGATTATTCAGAAATTTATGCTTATGGAGATTCCTCCGGTGACAAACAGATGCTTTCTATTGCAAACCATAATTTCATGAAACCATTCAGATAAAATTTCTGACTTTAACCACAATTCAACTACAATGGGAAATGATATAATTAAAGACAAGCAACCTCTGATTAAAAACAGAGATTTTGTTATTATTTCCATTCAACCATGGTATTATGAATTAGGTAGTAATTGTAAGAATATTGCCCTCGAACTGGCCAAACATAACCGTGTACTTTATATTAACATTCCAATCACAAGAAAAACTTTTTACAACAAAAATGAAAGCAGCGGAGTTAAAAAGCACTGTAAAATAATCAGAACTAAAGAAAAACAAATCGAACAGATTGGTGATCAGCTTTGGCAATTTTATCCTACTTCACTTATTGAATCAATTAACTGGATTCCTTTTACCTCAGCTTTCAGTTTCGCCAACAGATTGAATAACCGCCGTTTTGCTTCTGACATAAAAAAAGCAATTGAAGAGCTTGGATTTAACAATATTATTCTTTTTAACGACAATGATATTTACAATGGATTTTATTTAAAGGAACTACTTTCTCCATCTTTGTATATCTATTACATGCGTGATTTTCTGCAAGGGTACAGTTTCTGGAAGAAACATAGCAGTATTCTGGAACCAAAACTGATAAAGAAAGCCGATATCGTTGTGACAAATTCGCTTTATTACAGGGATTATTGCATGCAGTTTAATCCTGAAAGTACATATATAGGTCAAGGTTGCAAACTTTCTTTATTTGATCCCGAGAAAATAAATGTAATCCCTGGCGATCTTCAACAAATTTCCCGGCCAAGAATTGGATATGTAGGTGCATTAGATTCATCGAGGCTTGATCATAAAATAATTCAGATTATAGCAGAACAAAATTCAAAATGGCAAATTGTTCTGGTTGGCCCTGAAGATGAGACTTTTAGAATTAGTGAACTTCATAAATTCCCTAATATCCACTTTTTGGGTTCTAAAACAATCGATCAACTTCCATCTTACATAAAAGAATTTGACGTATGTATAAATCCCCAAAAAATTAATTTCATTACAAATGGTAATTACCCACTTAAAATAGATGAATACCTTGCTATGGGAAAGTCAACAGTTGCGACAAAAACCAAAGCAATGGAATTGTTTGCACCATATGTTTTGCTTGCTGAGAAGCCTGAAGATTATCCTTACTTAATCGAACAATTGTTAGCCAACGATGGGAAAGAAGCCACAATTCAAAGCAGAATTTCTTTTGCACAAAGCCATACGTGGGAAAACAGCATCAAAGCGCTTTATGAAACTATTTCAAAATATTTGTACACATATTAAATTTACTTCCAAAACTTTGTTTCCTTAAAATTCACAGATCACTTTAATTGTCGTATTTTTATTTGAAAATAATTGACATATCCTTTTATCCACAGAATAATCTTGTGTTACAGCAACCTCCGGTACCTATAAAAACCATGCTTTAATCAAAACATCATTTTCTTATCAAAAAAAGGATACGTATGAAACCTAATTTTACCTTTTTACTTTTAACTGCATTTTTTGCTCTTGCTTTCACAAGTGTTATCGCACAACCTTCATTGGGAGATTACAGATCAGTCAACGCTTCGGGTGGCGGTAACTGGAGTGATATTTCTAAATGGGAAAGATATGATGGCTCTGCATGGGTATCTGCAGTCTTAGCCCCGAGTTCATCTGACGGAGTAATTACGATCAGTGCAAATGACAATATCATCGTAAATACAAATGTCACAGCAGATCAACTCGTCATTGAAACTAATGCATCCTTGTCTGTGAATGTCAACCCTTTTAACCTTACATTAAATGATGGCCCCGGAAACGATCTCGTTGTAAATGGCACGCTTTTGCTAAGATCCTTAAACACGATTTCTGGTCCAGGAAATATAGTTGTAAATGGAACTTTTAACTGGTACAGTGGCTCGCTATCTGCACCAACCACAACATCATCTGGCGCCGTTGTAAACCTCGATTTAAACTTTAATAAGGATTTAAATGCCAATTTCACCAATAATGGAACTTTTAACTGGATTCGGGGAGCTTCGGCTGGTGGTATTTATTTTAACAATGCCGTTTTTACAAATAACGGAACTATTAATGAACTCTTTTTAGGTGATGGCGGTTTTAGCGATGTTTCAGGAACAAATGCCTTCATAAATAATGGAGTTTTTAAAAAAACAACGACGTTTGTATTTTACAACACAAACGTTCCGTTTACAAACAATGGCACAATAAAGGGAATTGGAAGTCTTTCATTTTCAGGAACAGTCGTAAATAATGGAGATGTAGCCCCAGGTAATTCACCCGGCATTTTAGCAAGTAATTCACCTTTATTAAATGGCCAAACAGCAACAGTTAGCATTGAAGTTTTAGATGGTACAGGAGCAGGCACAGGACACGACCGACTCGACCTTACAGGCTCTGTTGATCTTTCAACCCTCTCATTACATGTTTCCGAAAACACAAGTGCACCTCTGCAAGCTTATACTATTTTAACTACCAGCGGAACATTTTCCGGCAGCTTTGCTTCAGTTAATATGCCAAGTGCTTACAGTATAGCATATAACCCGACAAGTGTTGTTATTACGAAAAACGTTGTTACACTGCCTGCCGTTTGGGGTGATTTTACTGCTATAGCAAAATCAAATAAAATAGAACTTAACTGGACAACATTGCAGGAAATTAATACATCATATTTTGCAGTTGAATATTCCAAAGACGGAAAAAATTATAAAAAACTAACAGATATTCCGGCAAAAGGAAATTCAGGTTTGCAAAACAATTATAAATACATTCATACCACACCTGATATAAACAACAGCAACTTCTACCGCATCGCTTTATATGATGCAGATGGCAGTAAGAGTTATTCTGCTGTAAGACTTGTTAAGTTTGCAGAGAACAAGTTAAAACTATTGGTTGCAACACCAAATCCTGTACAAAGCACTCTGAACTTATATGCACAGGAGAAACTGGAAATCAGGTTAACAGATATGAATGGCAGAATTGTAAAAGAACAAACACTTTCAGCTGGCAACAACAAGCTTGATGCTTCCTCTTTACACCCCGGTATTTATATAATCAATACATATAAGAACGGGCAATTAGTTGAATCGGATAAGATTATTAAGCAATAGAAGTACATAACATAAAAAAGCCTGCTCAAAAGCAGGCTTTTTTATATACTCTATGAGTAAACTAGTACATTTTTTTTCGAAGGATTTTGGAACGAAAAACAGTTTTAGCAATATCCCATATTGCTGAAATTGTTTCTGTTAATTCACCAATATAGGACCTTGGCTGAAAAAAACTTTCACTCCATGCATTTTGCCATGGTCCTTTAAAGTATTTATAAATTTCCGGATCAGAAGGCTCAACTATAAAATCAAAATCATGCTCCCACTCAATTCGTATTGTTTCCAGATTAGGGTGTGTACGTTGCAGAATTTTATACCCAATTGAATGCTTTGGTAAATAATCATGCACAAGGTTTCCTGTATCATAGCGGGGGTAAAAATTTAATTTTTCTTTATCGGCTAAATAAAGAACATCCTTGTGCTCATGTAAAATCCATTTATGAGAATCTTTCTGAGCAAGTAATTCACCAAGCAGTGACGGGGTTTCAATGTATCCTTTTTTTGCAACCCTGAATTGTTCTTTCAAAAATTTTTCAGGATCAGCTACATGCTCAAGCACATGGCAGCAAATAACGTAGTCAAATTCAAGGTCAGTAAAAGGAAGATTTTCTCCATCCGCTTTAATAAATTGCTGATGAGATAAAACTTTTAAATTATCCACTCTATGTTCATTATCATCGCCTGTAAATTTATCAACAACAACATTTGACCTTGGATGTGGATTATGCCCGCCACCAACCTCCAGTACTTTGTCTGAGCGCCTGATTGTTAAATCAAATCTGTTTCGTGGATTTTTGATTTTCATACTAAAAAAATTTCAAAAGCAGGTGCCCATTTAAGCATCAGCCTTTATTAAAAACATACATCATATGGTATAACCCGGTTTCATATACTTTTTGTCTCAATCCTCTCAATAAGTTCATCTTGGCAAATCATACTCTGTTTTACTAGTTTTTTGACCCTCGTAATAATCTTCAATAAGCCACAACATCATTGGAATAAAAACAAGAATTATTGGAACAAGAAATAATCGTGTCTGATAAATTACAACCGAATAAATATGCACAGCAAACCACAAAGGAACCAGAGTTACAAACCAAACTTTAAGAATAGCCAGGTGCCGTTTGAATGTGTACAATATTATAAATGGTATAACCCCAAAAACGCCTGTCATTTCGAAATATGATTTTGCAGCAACCGTACTTACAAGGTTCAGTTTTATCATTGCAATACCGGGAGAAGCTTTCCACACCTGCGCCGGCACATAACCATAATACAAACGCACTGCAATAAAAATAGAAATAAATATCGTGAATAAAGCAGAAGTAAGCACCCATACTTTAGCTGATGGCCATTGTATTGCTTTAATATTGAATTTGCGAAAACTAAAATCATTGAAATTTACTTGCGAAATAAAATAAAGTGCCGGTATCAGCATTGCTGTTTCCCGGTTAAAAGCTGCCAGAATTATTAGCGGAATAAACCATAATGCATTTACTCTGTAAACAATAAAGCAGGCAGCCAGTAAATAAAACACATTATCAAGATAGGTATTAAATGTTAGATCACTTGCGACTACAGCATTCCCCATTGCCAAAGAAAGAAACATCAAAGCAAAGAAAATCAGCCAATGGTTTTTTACAAAAAAACTCCAAAAACAAAATGCAAAAACAAAAACAAAAAAATTAAGGCAAAACCGAAAAAAAACAAACACAATCATATATTTCAAAGCCCCTTTTGTCTGAAGTAAATCAAAGAATTCTTTTGTTTCAGCAGTTGGCTCAGAAGTTTTCTGAAATTGAAAATTAATTTTTTCTTCGACAGGGTATATTTTATCTACAGAATGATCATAGGCCCACATCATTCCCTCAATTATTAACGGGCACAACATCCTGTATTGCCAGGGGTTAAAATATTCCGACTTCCCTTCTACTAATGCAATATGCCTTTTATAAGTAGTGACTGCTGCCCCGTTATAAAAATTTTTATAAACAGGGTATAATGAAAGCAGGGAAAAGCAAAAAGCAATAAACAGAATTTTTCGTTTACGGTTTTGCTGCAACAATTGTATAATGGGGGTAAACATACATCTGCTTTTTTGAAAATTCCGTTATAGTAAGATTATTGCTTATTAACCATTCCTGCACTTTTGAAGGAGATAACTCATTGCCAATTTCGCCTGCAAAAACGAGATCATGCATTTTGTTGAAATAAACAAAAAGGCTGCCGCCATTAATATCTTTAACAATAAGCCGGGCACCATGTTTCATTTTTTTTACCAGGTTATTAATAAAGTTATGCTGTACCTGCTTTGGTACATGGTGCAACACATCATTCAGAAACAAAACATCCAGGTCACTTATCATCTCAGGGAAATGTTCTCCGTCAAATTGCTCAAATCCGTAATTAATTTTTGCATATTTACTAAAAAGTGCGTTTGCATTATTTATTAACCGTTCGTTTATCTCAATTCCATAAATGAAAGACGGGTTTGCAAAGTGAGCAAGTAATAAACAAAATTGCCCCGAACCACATCCAATATCTCCTACCTTTTCACCTGGCTTAATTAAGTTAATCAGCTCAGAAAAAGGGCAGACTAATGGTCTGTAGTAAACTTTTAAACGATCTAAAAACCCGGAATCGAAGTCCAGCGATTTGAGATACTTCAGCAAATCTTTATTATCAATAGTTTTTGTCATCATCAGTTACACCGTAATTGTTTTGGAAGGCAATTTATTTTCGCCCTGTTTTTTATTTAAGTAAAACAGAAACCATAATGGCCCGTTCTTGATAAACAAGTTATAAAAAGAAACACAAACAGTAACACTAATTATTATTCCTGCCAGCAGTAATACCAATGGATTACTAATTAAGAAAAATTTCATTAAAATGATACGTACAAATGCAGCTACAAACACATGCATTACATAAATATAAAGGGAATGAAATCCTACGATCCGCAGCCAGGAAAACAATTTGGTTTTTTGCATATTAAACGCAACAATAAACATAAACAAACACCCGATTAACGAAATAAAAATAAACTCGCCACGACCCTGAAGATTTGACAAAAAATATTCTTCGCCTTTTCTTAAATAATAAAACTGTAATAAAATAAATACCGGCAAAGCCAGCATCATGATATAAAACTTACCAAGTAACTTTTGTATACTGTCTCGAAAAAAAAGTGAAGAAAGTATGTCTCCTGCAGCAAAAAATATATAAAATTCCATCCAGTCAGAAATCATACTTACCTGGTTAAACGAGCGGGATAAAAAGTAGAATAAAATACCAAGTAATAATTGAGCCCATCCTTTTAATTTCAATTTTGCTTTTAGTACCGTATATATTATTGTAACATTAAAAAGTGCTGGCAAATACCAAAATTGATCCAATTGTCGTGGGTGGTATAATATATATGTATAATCAACCAGGCTCCTGCTTGCATTTGTAAAAGACGAAAAAACAATTTGCAATGTTACTTGCAAAAAACACCAGATAAAGTAGGGGTATAAAATCGTTTCAAATTTGTCATAAACAAGTTTACCAAATGTGCGTTTAGAAAGGCTTGAATTAATAAAGAGTCCGGAAAGAATAAAAAACAAAGGCATCCTGAAGCTGTAAAAAATCATGTTAGCAGTAATCAGATAAGATGGAATGTTCAATCCCGTTCTCTCAATTCCGATTAGTACATGCCTGTAAACAACCAGTAAAATTGCAATTCCTCGTACATAATCTATCCATTTATACCTGCTCCGTTGCAGATATTCCAGGTAAAAAGATTTACGTATCAGATAAGGTAAGAAAGTTAATTTCACATTTCGGGAATTAATTGACTGCATTAAACCACTTAGCGTGTTAAGCTGAGAAAATTCTCAATCTTTATTTTTCCGGAGTTGTTCCTTTAATTACTCCATCTAAACCAGTTCCAATAATCCGCTCAATTTCAAGTTTGAGCAGATCCCGTTCCAACTGAAGATTTATTTTTTTTGTAAGTTCAATATTATAAAGCTTTTGGGCAGTATTATAATCTTCAATTTTTATCACCCCATTTCTGAACTGTTCTTTTGCCTGCAGGTATGCAGTTTCTTCATCGTCCACCGTTTGGTTTTGAATAGAAATAAGCAATCCATAACTCAGGTATTGCCTGTACTTACCAATTACTTCAGCACGAATATTCCTGACAAGTTGCTCCTGAGTGAATTCGCTTATAGCCACCTGTTGCTTTGCCGCTTTCACCCGTACACCTGTTGACAAAATTGTACCAAGAGGAATGGTAAAGCCAAATGTTAAGCCCGGAAAAAAAACAGACCCGTTCTGACTACCTTGTGTAAATGTTTGATTATTGTAGTTGGTGTTGAATGTAAAGAGATTCACCCATGTGTTTTTAGTTGCCCTCAACTGGTATTCGTTAATCTTGCTCTGACTTTGTGAGCTTTTTATTGCCGGCCCGTTTAAAGCAAGTTCCACAAGCTTTTCTTCAATAGAATCGGTATAAATGACGGATGCTGTATCTACTGTCTGACTCTTTTCTTTAAGAGGTACAGTTTTTTGCGCAATAATTCCACAAGGAAGGAGTAAAACAAAAAAAGTGACTGCTGAATACATTTTCAACAGATCAGCAAATGAAAGTCGTTTTCTCATATACTTTTTTATTGAGTTTGTGATACCTGATTAATTTTTGATAACCTTAAAATTATGGCGATTAAAGGATAATAAACAACAACATCAGTAATCTGACCAATTGCAACTTGCGTAAAATCGCCCGTATAAAAACAAAATAAAGCAGCGGTGCAAGATGCAAAAAGCATTTTCTTTTTCAAGTCAATATCAGAAAAATATCCCTGAATACCGGTTCTTATTACTGTAAAATATAAAAAAAGAATTAAGCCAAAACCAACCCATCCTAATTCAAGTGCTTTCTTTAAATAACCACCATCAGGTGGAAAACCCGCCAGCCGGTGGCCGGGATGATATGTTAACCCTTCTTCACCTGTTGTGCTTAGTCCTCCTCCAAACGGATGAGTATAAATATATGGCTGTATCGACTGCCTGTTCATTTCCCTGACTAAGTAAGAAGGATCTTTTGTACCCCCTCTTAATGTTTCTATAAATTGAGCTGCCTGATCAAATCCATTAATAGGAAAAAACGCCAATACAAGGAATATAATTAATGCAGTAAAAGCAAAAAACCGGGTAACTTTTTGGTTAATAGTAATAAGCACAAACATAACCAGGCCAGCTGCTAGCATAACATTTGATGTACGTGTAAGCGAATATCCCATTGCAAGAAGCATTACTACAACTCCTGAAAGAATAAACATCCGTTTTGCAATGTTTTTTTGTATTATAGCAACTCCAGTAAAAAAAACACTGCCGGCAGACATCATAATTGCCAATGAAACTGCATCAGGAAAAAAAGACATTCGTCTTGCCCCACCGTTGACAAAGGTCATTCTGAATCTTCTCGGATCAGCACGTAACCAATCCATCTCAAAATCAAAAAATCCATGCCATTCCTGAATGCATGCATAAACTGCCACAAGTATGCAGCAGAAGAAAAGTACTTTTATAAACCTGTTAATTTTAGTTTCTGATTCAAATACCCTGTATGATATAAACAATAATAACAGTATACCTGCAATTTTGCGTATTACGGGAACAGCTCCGTTTATTGATGGCCCCGCCGGATTAAAAATTTCAAATAAAGTGTACAAATAAACGATCAGCAATATTGTACCTATTCTTGTTTTCGACAACTCTCCTGCTGATGTTTTTATATTTTCCCGGCGTATAATGAATCCAAAGAAAGTTGCGCCAATAAGTATATCTGATAAAACACCGACAGCGAGTAAGTCATCGAATAATAAACGGTTAAAAAAACTGATAAAAAATGAATAAATAAGTACAATATACAATCCGGCTTCAGCATTCAAAATACAAATAAGCAAAGTCGCAACTCCAACAAGTAAGCCAACAATACCAAGCCCTACTAATTGTTCATGAGCCATAAGAAATCCGAGAAGCAATGCTGCGAGTACGGGCAAAATTACTGACAGTAATTTATTTAACCGATTATTGACAATACCATTCCGTTTACTTCTTTGCATACGCAATGAAGCATCCTTCTTTTCGACTGATATATTGTCAAATACAGGCATTGAAAGTTTTTAGAAAAATAAAATCTTGAGGAAAATTGCAATAAAAATCAAAGCAGTGATAAAGACCAATAATTTTTCGTGAACGGTCTTTATCTTCTGCTTCATATTTTGATTTTCGTTCTGGTACATACGTAAGTTTGGTTCAAATTAAAAAATCAGGCAGTATTTACATTTTGTAAATCAACCATGTTAAGAATTGAACCTGTATACTTCCCGTTTAAATTTTTAAAGAAATGTATTGAGTCACTGTCAATTTGTTTTACACTGTCCGAAGCAGAAAAAACACCTATAACTCCATCCACATATTGAGAGAGTTCTTTTGCATCAGAAAAATCATTTAGCGGCGGGCCTTCGAGAAAAATATAATCAAACTCTTCAGTAAGCTCATGTAAGTGCTTCAGCAAATTATCTTTCGGTAAAACTTCAGAAGGTGTAAAATCACCAGCCTGGCAACCGATAACAAAAATCCGTTTGTTTTCATCTATTGTTACAGATTTTTCAATAACCTGATCAATAAGAGGCCTGAACGGATCAAACTCCAACTGTTCAAGAGATGGTACAGCTCCAAGATAAATTGTTAAATCATTATTGCAGAAGTTCGTATCAATAATCAGAATCTTTTTCTTGCTCATGCTGAAGCTATACGATAACCCTGTAATAATTGTAGTCTTACCCTGCCCCTTTTTTGTACTTGCAAAAAGAATTATTTTTTTGCCACTATTTTCAATTTCGTACCTCAGTTTTCTTAAAGATTCCCGAAAAACATTATGCTGCTTATTAAATCGTGGCATATTATCTTTTTTAACCACAATATCGCCGATGGAACTTTTTTTGAAGTTCATGAAATTAATCATGTTGATTAATTTCAGGTTAACCGCTTTAGCAAAAATTCCAGGTGTTTTTAAAGAAGAATCCAGGTAAGCAAGCAATAAAATAATCAGGACAGATGCAACTAATGCTGCTCCACCAGCCATTGCTATAATAAGTAATCGTTTTGAAGGTTCGGGGGAAATTGCAGGTTGCCCCAATAATATTTGCCTGAAATTATTTGCTGATGAAGAACTTGTTTCAAAAGCATCATTATATTTTTGTTTGGCCTGCAGATATTCAGAGTTTGCCTGTTCAACATCTTTCATTATTGTTTCAGCTGATGCCCCTCTTGCTGCATTCGAATTTGCAGCGCCTTTTAAAGTATTGATTTTGCTATGAAGAGAAGCAATATTATTCATGCTTGTCTGGATATCAATTTCCAGATCATTCTTCTTTGCAATCAGCTCACTTTTAGTTTCAGGAAGTTTTTCAGTTACAGGAACAGAATTGGGTTTTAATGCAGTTACCTTATCCTGATATTGTTTTTTTAAGCGGTTATACCTGGCAAGCAATGCAGGGTCATTTGAACCACTTGAAACATAATTTTTATAGGCTTCATTCACTTCATTACGCAAAACAATTAATTCATCATTTGTTCCGTCATTATTTATTACAACCGTTTGGTTGTTTGTGCCGGCAAGCCTGGCTTCAACTTTTTTTAGTGAAGCCTTTAACGTTGCAAGATTCGACTCTTCAGCAGCTAATGATTGCTCAAAGTTTGAAATAAGATCGTAAGTACTTGTACTTTCCATATTAGCGCTTGCAATACCTGCACCTGCCATCAGCGCCTTTTTAAAATCTAATTCTTCTTTTCTTTTGAGCATTATATTCTTAAGCGTGTCAAGAGATTCCTGTGAAGTTGTGCTCCTTATTTTTTTATAATAACGGATAAACTGTTCATACAGATCATTCACTGCAAAAGCAGATAATTCCGGGTTTTGAGAAACAAAATCCATTTGTATATAATCGGTATGCTGTACCCTGTACACATTAAGCTGCCTCATAATAGATTTGTAATCATAACCGTACAATCCAAGAAATTCCAGCATCTTTTTTTCTTCAGGCTTGTAAGATGTTAACAGGTTCATGTTTTCTAGTCTGTCCCTGAAAATCTGCTTCGCTTCTTCTTTATTAACAGCACGGTAAAGATTACTTTGCTTATCCTTTTCAGTAAGCTGTTTGAATGGGCTTTTATCTTCCAGATCGTGGAGGATAAGTTTATATGCAAGTAAATTAACTACCGATGGCGAGGTAACCGTAACGACTGCATTATTAAATTTGGTTTCAGCCTCATATAAATCAAAATTGTCATTACCAATTGCAATACGGTCACTGATGGTAAACCCGGTAGAAATCTGGGTAAAAGACCGGTATTTTTTTTCTGTGTTTAAAGTTAAAAACCAGGCAACGGATGAAGCAAGGATTGTAGCAATTACAATAATCCATTTTCTCTTTAATAAAGTTCTGAACAAATAAATAATGTCCATTTGATTCTTTTAGTCCTTTTGATGTTATTTTAATGAGGATTTTTAGGATTTAAGATGTCTCATGGAATATTGAACGGATTTGAACAGGTTTTACCGAATTGAAATTAGATGCATTTAAGACCCTGGATAAAGGTGTACCTGAAGCCTAAAAATAATAAACTACTGTAAGTTACACAATTTTTTAAGGAGATTCCCTTCTTTTGAAAACAAGTATTTAAAGAATCTTCTTTTATAACTGTCAGCCTTGGGTTTGCACTCTTTTAGCCTTATCCCAAAGAGCAGATTGGTTCCCTTTCAGATACCTCACAAAACCTGCTAAAACAGAAAAGTTCATGAAAATGAAATAATAGATAAGTTTTGCTGGTTTGAAGGTTGTATTTTCTGGAAAAAAAAAGTGTATAATTAATCCGGTAAGGTAAAAACAAAGCTGAAAAACAAAGAGTGTAATCCAAAAACGGCTGGATCCGTACAAAACAAGCGCAAGGTTACTAAGGAAAGCCAGAACAAGGCAAAAAGGACTTCCCGCCCATCTCAGTACACGATGAGAAAAATAGAGAAAGAACAAGCGTGGATATTTCCAAAAACGGAAAGCACTTTTAAGCATTACGATTGCCTGAAAACCACCTGCAGCAATCCTTACCTTTCGTTTCTTTTCTTCGGATATTGAAGCGGAGGGCAACTCAGTTGCGTATGCATTCTTTTCGTATCTAACTCTGTACCCCTTTTGCGCCACCTTCATGCTGATAACAAAGTCATCAAGAATTACATTTGATGATACCGGTTCAAATAATTCTTTTCTGACAGAAAACAACTCGCCGGCAGCTCCGACAACAGAATAAAAATCTGAATCAATTTGTTTTAAGAAAGATTCATATTTCCAATAAAGCCCCTCATTAGCAGTGTTCTGATTTTCGTTTCCTGCCATTTCAAGCACTTTCTTTTCACCGGCTACTCCACCGGTTCTTTGGTCGTAATAATGTTGTGCTATTTTTTTAACAGCATCTGCATTAACGGAAGTGTTTGCATCATTGAAAATTAATATTTCATTATCAGCTTTTTGAACGGCCCTGTTTAATGCAGCCGATTTGCCTTGTCTTTTATCCTGGTGCAGAAGTATAACTTCTTTATATTTTGCAACAATTGATGATGTTCTGTCAGTTGAGCCATCAGTTATAAAAATAAATTCAATCAACTCTTTTGGATAATTAAATTCAAGGCAGTTTTTAATTTTCTTTTCAATGAAATCTTCTTCATTGTAAGCAGCAACAATAAATGAAACGGAAGGTAAGTATTCGTTTTGCTCTGGTTTCTTTTTCTTTGTTACCAAATTAATTACATAAACAGTAAGAGCATACCCGATATAGTTGTAGAAAACAACAGCACAGCTAAACCAAAATAAATATTTGCACCACAACATTCTGAAAATTAAAACTTATTTCCCGTTTATAAAACTGTACAGTTTATTATTTTATACAAATATGAACAATGCCTGAATATGTACCTTAAAACATTTAAAATCATAACCGATAATTAATACATTTGGATATGAGCCTTACACAAAAACCATTTCTATTCAACAAAACAGTTCTATTTAATCAAAAGAGCACAAATCAAAACAGCCGCATTTTTATGCTGGCAATATTATTTGCAGGTTTCCTGGTAAGGGTTATCGTTTGTTTTTTTGTATCAAAATTTCATATACAGAGAGATACTCTTGATTATTTTGAGCAGGCAGATATACTTTTAGCAGGTGGATACAAAAATTATTTCCCTAACGGTTACCCGTTCATTATTGCGTTATCAAAAAATCTTTCCGGCAATTATTTTATCACAGTACTGTTGTGGCTTAACATATTCCTTTCCACAGCCGTCATTTTTTTTATTTATGACATTACAAAAAAAATCTCAAATAATAACAACATAGCCTTAATTGCTGCTTGCTTAATAGCTTTTTTCCCCACGCAAATTAATTATGTAAGATGGATTCTTTCAGAAGTTCCCTCCGTATTTTTTATAACAGGTTTTTTCTTTTTCTATTTTCGTAAACAAAACCTGCTGGCAGGAATATTTATTGGACTTGCAACCATTGTACGTACGGAATTACTACTGATTCTTCCATTAGTTGCTTTAACGGAGCTGATTCCCTTCAGAAAAGTGAGTTGGAGTATAATAGCAGGCTTACTCATACCTGTTTTGATTACAGGTTTTTACTGCCGTCAAAAAACAGGCGTTTTTTCTTTGTCTGGCCATGGAAAAGTGAACATCGCTTATTCAATTACAGCATCGGGAAGTTATATTGACTGGATGTATAACGATAAACATCCTGAAATAAAAACAAGCGGTGATGCAATGAGAATGTATTTTGATGAGATGAAAAATAATCCCGGCAAGTTTATAAAAAACAGGTGTGCAAATTTGTGGGAGTTATGGGGATTTTTCCCTTCATCTTCAGACGGAAACCGCAAATTAGCAGCAAGGCTTCTGATCGGTTCTGTCAATCTGTTTCTGATTGTTTTTGGCTTTATTGGCTGGTGGACTCAAAAAAGAAATTATTATGCTTTCATCCTCATTTTCCCATTTGTTGTAGTAACAATTGTGCATACCTTTTTAGTTGCTTTGCCAAGATATACTTATACTGCAGAACCATTTCTTATAATCCTTTCATCAATTGGCTTATACACAGTTCTCTCAAAGTTTAAGCTAAAGAAAAATTTCTGAGAATGTAAAAAAATATAACCCACCTGATTTAAAAAAATATCATCAATAAAAAAGCTGCCTCAAAATCGAGGCAGCTATAATATAACAACCAACTACTTGTTATCTTTTTATCATTTTTAGTACCTGAGTGTTATTTGAGCTAACAGTTACATGTATAAAATATGTACCAGCCTGTAACTGATTTACATCAATTGGAATTAAAGTTTTGTAATCAGTACGATATACTTCTTTCGTAAGAACAAGCAGTCCGTTTAAATTATACAATTTGACAAATACCCAACTTTCTTTTGAATCAGAGCTAATTTCCAGCATTGTTGAATTCTTAGCTGGATTAGGAAATAATTTTAGACTAATTACGGAAAGTTGTATTTCAGGTTGAACTGTTACCTGCATTGTATCCTTACCGGTTGCTCCGCTGTTGTCCGTTACTGTCAACACAAACTGGTAAGTGCCCTGTACTAATCCTGTTACTGTTGTTTGGGCCTGTGATGGTGTACTGATCGTGCCCGATGCGGGACCACTCAGTTTCACCCATCCGTAACTGCTGATCGTTCCATCTGCATCACTGCCACTGCCACTCAGCGTTACACTGCTTACAGGAAGTGTAATCGTCTGATCTGATCCGGCATTCGCTACAGGGGCTTTATTGGTTACCACTGCTGCATTGACTGTTACCTGCATTGTATCCTTACCGGTTGCTCCGCTGTTGTCCGTTACTGTCAACACAAACTGGTAAGTGCCCTGTACTAATCCTGTTACTGTTGTTTGGGCCTGTGATGGTGTACTGATCGTGCCCGATGCGGGACCACTCAGTTTCACCCATCCGTAACTGCTGATCGTTCCATCTGCATCACTGCCACTGCCACTCAGCGTTACACTGCTTACAGGAAGTGTAATCGTCTGATCTGATCCGGCATTCGCTACAGGGGCTCTATTGCTGCCACCACTACAATCCGTAGTATAATAAACAGGAGTTAATTCTTCTACATTTATTAATGGAGTTCCTCCATATGAGTTCACATTACCACAAATAATATTACCTGATTTCTGAAAAGTATTCAATTGGTCGTTTAAGGAAATTCCATAGTTACTTTTCCTTAGTCCCAAAGTGTTTGTTTTAACCCAAAACCTTGTACTGTCCGTAAATAGTGTTGGTTTTGTAGTAAGGAAAATTGATTGTGGCCATGTCAATGAATTTGCATAGGCTGGCTCTGATTTTGCATTGATGATCCAACCGGAAGTAGTAGCAAGATCATAATGAGTTAAGTAACCAGAACTATCAACTTTATTGTTTTCAATTCGCAATACAATATTAGTTCCCGAACCACCAACAGAAGCAATACCCCATGTATAGGTATTTACAATAGTATTATCATGTACATAAGCTCTTGTGTAAGTACCTAAAGTAATTCCTGAACCTTGAGCATCATCACCATTCATGCCTGAATGTCGAACTGTATTGTTATATATTTCGCTTATTCCTGAACTTGCTGATGCCAACTGAATTCCTCCACGACCCGTACTATCAACATAATTATTATAAATTTTAAAGTTGCCTACACGAATTGGTATTGGATAAGTTGTTACTCCATTACAATCAACAGGACGGGGATCATAACTGGTAGCTGAGTTATCGGGGCTTGTATTTCCAAGGTACATCCCCTCGTTCCAGATACGTGTTACTTTACAATCATGAATGGAAACGCTGTCAATTACCCAGTTAGGATAGTTATAATTAGGATCACATCCCCCATCTTCTTTTATATCAAAACCTACACCGCCTGATGTAATAAAAGTATTTGCTACTTCAATATTTTTACTTCTCCCTTCAATTACAAAACAAAATTGCCCGTTTGCAACTGAATCCACTCCGTATGGGCGAACATAAAATCCGTAGTTCTCACCTGGTATTCCTGTACCTAAAAATTTCACATAACTGCAATTACGAAGTTTCACCTGTGTTCTTGACTGATCAGCAGGAGTTGAAGCTGGCTTAACAATTTTCACCTGTCCATTCTTAGGTAAAATATAAATTGGACAGGTTGGAGTACCATTCAGGTTTTCAAAATATAAGTATTCCCAGTTTGCCGAACCATCGATAAATAATGTATCACCGGGATTCAGTTTTTGATTATTATAATACTCACCGCCCAAAGCAGATGAAGTATAAGTGTAACTTTTCCCTGAACAACCACCAACAGAAACTGCTGGATTAACAGTTAACGTTACCTGATCTGTACTAGCTCCGGTATTTACAGATAACTGAAATACATAAGATCCCTGCACCAACCCGGTTACAGATGTGCTGACAGAAGAAGGATTGGTAATTACTGGCGTGTTTGGTCCCGAAACTTTTGTCCATAAATATGATGTAATTGAACCAGTACTCCCATTACCATTTAAAGTAGCATTGTTAGTAGGCAATGTAACAGTCAGATCATTTCCTGCATTTGCAGTAATTGTATTTGATGCATTAACGGCAACAGATGTAAATGCAGAAATATTCTGGCCATGACTATCTTTAACAGTTACCTGAAAGAGATGAGTACCTGCTGTAAGCCCTGTAATTGAAGTATTGTTTACTGTGCTATTTGTAATTACTGCAGATGATGATTGATAAGGTGCAAATATATTTCTGGCTACAACCTGTTCAAATAACATTTGGTGGCCTAAATTATTAAAATGGATCCCATCACCATAAGCATATTCAGGTATTTGAGAAGTAGTTCCTGTTACAACCATTCCATCATAAAAATTAATAGCATTTGTTCCAAAAGCTGTAAGAATGCTATCCCGGATTATTTGCAATTTTAATTGTGCCGCTGTACTAAAATCGGCCCTGGGCTGAGTTGTAGTTATAAAGCATTGCTTACCGGCAGAAGTAACAGTGTTATAAATAGTTCTGAATGCCATCATTATTTCAGACATACTCAAAACATCATACCCATTGGTGGGAAAGTTGACAATAACAATGTCAGGATTTAAGGATAACGCTGCTGTTACATTATGTGCCGGATCAGGGCTTTCCTGAACTCCCGTTGGAGTATAGCCGGTTGGCATTCCCTTAAACACAGAAGCTCCTGATACGCCTAAGTTGCAGCTTGCTGCCGTTGAAGTATTACTAATTAGCCCGTTCTTAACACCCCAATTATAGAACCGGTACAAAACTGCACTATCTTCAGTAGTAGCTCCTGCACCCGCAGTAGTGCTGCTTCCAATCCAAACTACCTTTTTTGCTGTTTGCCCCGGAGTTTTCAGCTTGTACCAATTTGTTGAAACAATTGATGAACTCGTTGCTACAGCAGAACTTGTAACATTAACAGATGAAGTTGGCAAAGTAATCGTTTGATTTCCGCTTGCTGTAACAGAAGGATATAAATAAGAAGGTGGATTTATAACAACCGGTGGAGGATTACCACCTGTTACAGTTGATGACCTTTTTGATAACAAAAACCACTCGTATAAATTTAAACTATCCTGTGTAATACCTGACCCGGTTACTGTTGACCCATTTCCATTCGGTGCAACAGGCACACCTCCATAAGTACAACCATTGTTACATGTACCTGTCTTACCATAATAATTTACTACAGGTCTGAATGAAGGATCATAAGCTTTACCCCAAACAGAATGCCCAATACCTGCAACAACTGTGAATTTATTTGCAGGCTTGGGGTTAAGCATATTCGAGCTGTCATGATATCCTAAATCGGTTGTAAGAAACTGATCTAACTCACTTGCAATTGTCCAAATGCGAACCCCATACGTTGATCCAAAACGCAACCCTTGCTCAATTTGCAAATCAGTATAACCATTTGCTGCGCTAACACCTGCACCATTTGCCGTAGCCATAGCAGCAAACATTTTAATAAAATTGCTGTCTCTGCTTCCAAAAGTGGTGAACACACCGTCGCCACCTGCTGAAAGACCCGTCAGGTAAATTCTGGTTGAATCGACCCTGTATTTTGATAATATTGAAGGCAATATATAACGCAGTTCATTATAGCCGTAACTCCATGAAGGAGCTTGAGGTGACACTACAATAAAACTATCTGTTTTCCCGGTTAACGGGTTCACAGCCACAGCATTCCAGCCATCTGCAATTTGACCACTGATTGATCGGGGAGAGGCAGTATAAAGCTTTGAAAGATCAGCTTGTATAGAACCAACCTCTCCAATTCCATGCAAAGCAATAATTAATGGATAACTTCTGGATGTACTGTTATACGTTTGGGGTAACCATGTTAATCCATACGTAAGAGTTCCGCTGCTAGTTTTTGCAAATTGATCAACAATTTGCCGCCCCATAATTGTTTGCGCCTGAGAATGAGCGAGTTGCATCAGCGCTAAGAAGAACAAAAGTCGTTTCATAGAATGGTACTGTATTTTAGGATATACCCAATATTGGATTTGAAAATAACATTGAATTGGATCATAAAGACTGATAATTGGATTTTCAGTAAAACTATTCTTGGTGCAAAATTATACAGCTTAATTTTACGTGCAAGGATTTACAAAATTTATGCCAAATACACAGTATTTTTTAATAACATTATCTAATAGTTTCTGATTATTCAACAATAAGGCTTAAATATAGACACTGAATAACCAAAATCAAATTTAACCACTAAATTTCTTGTTACAATCTGCATTACCACTCATTTTTTACACAAGTAAATCACGAAAAACGCTCGTATCACTACGAACAAATTGTACAAAACTCGCAAGGAAATCTCCTTTAATACCCCCGCAGACCCAAAATTTATCCCTTCAGTAATTAGGCAATTAAGATCTCAGTAAAGCATTATCTTACAATCCGAACTTTATTATTACAACATCACTTTTTAAAAAAATGAGTTTTTCCAGTCTTTTTTCTTCCTATTGGGTTCGTTCGGCTTTTTTTTCAATGCTGCAGCGTTTTGCACTCATTTTTTTCGGGTTTATTAATTTTTTTATACTCATCCGAAGCTTAAGTATTTCTCAAATGGGAACCTGGGCTCTTTTTCTTACAATTATAACAGTATTTGAAAACACAAAAAGTGCCCTATTAAAAAATGCACATATAAAATTTGTAACAGCAAACATTGAGGGTGAACAAAAAGCGGTTATTGCATCTTCATCTTTACTTATTAATATTTCCATCAATATTATTTTCATTGCTCTTATTTTATTAACGGGTAAAAAAATAGGTGTCTTTTTTAATTCAGCAAACGATTTGTACATTATATTGATTTGGTTTATTCCAGGCTTAATAAGCATGGTTTTTTTCTCCCATCTGGAAGCTGTACAGCTTTCTCATTTTGATTTTAAAGGTGTATTCGCCGGCAATTTTCTCAGGCAACTGTGCTTCTTTATTTTTTTGGTCATTCACTTTCTTTTAAAAAAACCAATCAATATGTTTCTGCTTGGTTTATATCAGTCCATAACCATTTTTCTTGGAGCAATTACACTCTTTATTTTCAGCAAGAAATACCTGTTAATGAAATTTAACCCAACGGTTCTATGGATAAAGAAAATATTAAATTATGGTGGCTATATTTTTGGATCAGGTGTGGTATCAAACATTTACTCAAATGCAGATCAATTCATGACTGCAGCAATAATACCCGGATCAATCGCATTTTATAATGCAGCAAAAAGAATAAATGGCTTTATTGATATACCAACATATGCAGCTGCTGATATTATATTTCCCAAATTATCGCTTGCTTCATCAGAAGAAGGAATAAAAAAAGTAAAATATTTATATGAAAAAATGGTGGCCGTCTTGCTGTCATTAATTATTCCTGTTGCAATTTTATTCATTCTTTTTCCGAAGCTGATTATTTATATCATTGCCGGAGATAAATACTTAGCATCTGCACCAATTTTACAAATATATATGCTCATCAGTGTTATAGGAATATTACAGCACCAGGCAGCTACAACGCTATATTCTCTTGGAAAAACGAAGTTATGCTTTGCAATCAGCACGCTTTCCCTTCTTATAAACCTGATCATTACTTTTATCTGTTTAAAACTAATCGGGTTTTATGGTGCTGCCGTGGGTTCGCTTATCACTTCGTTAATAACTTTTGTAACCTGGTATTTTATTGTCAAAAAAGAAATTGGATTTAATTTATCAAACATACCTGTTTACAGCAAAGAATATTATTTACTTGCTTATTCGAAAATAAAAACATTATTACAGCAAAAAAGTGTAAAAAATAAAGCGTAATTTTTTGTAAATATTATTTACCTAATGATAATTATTATTCTTTTCCATACAAAGAACTCTTCAGTCAGAATTTTATGAAAATTGCACATTTAATATTAGTTCATAAAAATCCTGAACAGCTTGAACGGTTACTTGCTGCATTAAGACATCCTGCGTTTACGTTTTATATTCATATTGACAAAAAAACAGATCAGGAACCATTCAAATATCTTGAGAACGGAAGCGATGTTTTTTTTATTAAAAACCGGACAAAAATTTACTGGGCAGGATATGGTACCATTCAGGCAACCCTGAATGGCTTTGAAGAAATAATATTTAACGATTACGATTATATTAATGTTATCTCCGGTCAGGATTTCCCTATTAAACCGGCTGATTACATTTATCAATATATTCTGAAGAGAAGGGGCACTGAATTTATCACTTGTGAATCAATAGAGGAAGAATGGAAAGAAGCTGCACATCGCATTTATGAATATCATTTTATTAACTGGCGGGTCCCAGGTAAATTCAAATTACAATTTATTGCAAACAAAATATTACCGAAAAGAATTTATCCGTTAAACCATAAAATTGTAGGCAGGGCCAACTGGTTTACAATTACAAAAAATGCTGCATCATATATTATTTCATTTCTAAAGCAAAATCCTGCAATTGTGAGATATTATAAATATTGCTGGGGTGCCGATGAATTTATCTTTTCAACAGCGTTGTTCAATTCAGATTTCAGATCAAATATCCGGAATAACCTCGTTTATGTAGATTGGACAGGGCAAACAAAAGGCCATCCCCGGATACTTACTTCAGCGGACTTTGAAAAGCTAATTAAATCAGAAAAACTATTTGCCCGAAAACTTGAAAGTGATGTTTCATCTGATTTATTTACAAGACTCGAAGAATTTATAAATACTTAAAACAAGTTTCTTTTACTTTCTTTCACGCTTTCCGTGCAGGTAAGTGCCAATTATTGTAAACCTAACAAACAAATGGTAACTCACAAGTGAAAGAATTAAAGCTATAATAAACACTATTGGCATACGCAAAAAAGGAGGAATAAACGTGTTTAATAGTAATATCTGAGTTGAAGAAACAATTACAAGATGTACAAGATAAACCCAATAAGAGGAATCAGAAAAATACCTCCACCTTTTGCTGTTTGAGCTGAAATATTTCAGAAATATACCAATAAAACCTGTTACTAAAAAAACTGTTTCAACTGAAGCGGTAAGATATGAGATGGGACCGCTTAACTTATCTTTAAAAATAAAACGCAAAACAGACAGCAACAATCCACTTATAAAAAACAGCCATGAGAACCGGGTTAATGAAAAAATGCTTTTAATATTCACCTGCATAACCCAGCCCCAGAAAAAGAAAAACCCATAGTATAATAAATATTCTAAATTGGGTTTTATTCCAGTATAAACAGGAGGCGTATAAGCCTTAAAGAAGTGCAATAATAACCAAAGAGCAAGTATAAAAATTATAATTTTTAAGAAACCAAACGTTTCAAAAAAAATCCGCAGCTTAATTTCAAGTTGAATGTTCAGCTTCTTAAGTAAAGAAAAAACTGTTACTCCAATAATATAAAAAATCAACAGATAATATAAAAACCAAAGATGAGCAAAACCATTCCAGTGTAACATTTGCTTACAACTGCCCGAAATTGCTTCAGCAAGGGTTAGTCTTTCACCATAAAAAAATTTATAGAAATGAAAAGGCAAAAGACTTACCGGAAGTAGCAGGATTGAAGACAACACAAATGGTATAAAAATTCGCCGAAATCTTTGGTCTATGAAATATTGCATTCCCTTTTGAACAATTACCAGACGAGAAAAAAAACCTGCTACAAAGTAAAACAAAGGCATTCTGAAGATATGTATGTATTCATACAACCAATCAAAAAAGACATACCCCGCACTTTCATCATGCGGCCAGTTAGGTGCCGGCGTTGCTTTATACACAATAAGAGAATGCACCACTACTCCTAGCCACATTGCAATAGAACGCAAAGCATCAAATCCATTAATCCGTTCATTTGGTTTCATAAAGAAGTATATAACTCAACTAAATCAAACAAAAATACAATAACCATAAAAAAGGAGGATGTATAAGCACCCTCCTTTTAAACTTAATACTTAGAAAGCAATGTCAAATTATTTTGTCTTAACCAACTTAACCATTTTCAGGTTTCCACCTTGTTCAGATATTCTTACAATATAAATTCCAGGGAGAAGTTTGTCACTATCTAATCCGAGTTTATATTGGCTAAGTCCAATAGGTATGTTCCTGATTTCTCTTACCAGAACCTGCCTTCCTGAGATATCTGTAACAACTATTTCAACTTTTTCTTTTGCTTTATTGGAAGAAATTGAAATAACCGGATCAGTAGTAAATGGATTCGGGAACACACTGACAGCTAAATCATTTCTCACTTCCGTGGTTATTTCTCTGTTTGCATTGGTATTACTGATGTTTGAACTAGTTGGAGTCGGAACAGATGCCATTCGACCTGTGATCATTGTATTTCCTGAACCAGATGAAACTCCAGTACCTGTTATGCCAGGTTGAAATGCTTCAATAACAAGAGCTCCAATGTATGCAAATGGCGAAGCACTGCCTGCCTGTATCTGAATTAATACAGAGCCATCGGCGTCTGGTACTACATTCGAGATTTGTACCGTATTAGAAATATTATTCGCAGCGTTTAGAGAAACACTGGAACCGTTAATTGTATACACAGTTGTCCTGTCTGGTGTATAACCTCCTCCATCTCTGCTTGCAAAGAATGTAAAGCTATATGCATTGTTCAGGTTAAGTCCGTCAATACGCAACATTGCTACAGTATTAGCATCTAACCACCAGGTACTCTTTATAACATTATCAGGATATATACCGCTATTATTACCGGTATTCATTCCATAAGGATTGACCCCGTTAAATGCATTGCCAACAACTACCATACTTATACCTGAAGGATTCCATAAACTATTATTTAATGTATATCTATCGCCTTCAATTGGTCCTTCATTAGTATTGTTCCATGGTATTGGAGCAGGATCAACCTGGTTAAAGTTTACAGAAAGAGAATATTGAATTGTAGAAGCCCCAACTATATTAGTATACTCAGAGTAAACATTAGCCGATGTTTTAGCTCTAACCTTATAATAATAGACTATTCCTGCTAACAAGCCCTGATCAAGGTAAGTTGATGCATTAGCTGCGGTTGTTTGTATAAGGTTGTATGTTCCACTATATGAAGTTGACCTATATACTTCAAACCCACTTTCATTACTTGATCTGTCAGTCCATTTCAACTGAATTGTTGAAGCAGATTTTGGCGCAACTGATAATGTGCCTGGTGTAAGCGGTACACCGCTTTCTACATAAGCCTGAATAACCATTGCATTTATATACCCATAAGCTGCATCGCTGGCTTTGGTAGCCGTAAATTCAATTGTACCGGTTCCATCAGGTGTAAGCCCCTGCAATTGCACCGTATTAGATGTATTGTTACTTGCATTAAGAGTTACTGACTGACCACCATAACTGTATGTAGTATTTCGTGCATCACTTACAGAACCCCTGCTTGCAAAGAAGATGAGGTTATACTTAGTATTTAAAGCAGTTAAGCCGCTAATACGTATTCTTTTCGCTGTTGTGGAAGCAGTGTAATAAGCAGTACTCATAACACTGTCAGGATATACACCGCTATTGTTACCTGTTGTTGCACCAACATCATTTGAACCATCCCATCCATCAACCAACGTTACACTAATGCCGCTTGTTAATCCAATATTATCTTTTATTGCAGTAACAGATACTCCTGCATTTGGACTATTGCTGAAGTTATTCCATGGCGAAGAAACAGGCATTACCTGATTAAAGTTTACATAATAAGTACTCAGATTCTTGTCTGCAACCTGTATACTAAACTGTCGGGAAGTAGTTGCACCATAATTATCAGTTGCCGTAACAGTTATGCCATTGTATGTTCCCATTGTTGACCCTGGCGTAATTGTAATTGTGCCAGTACCATTACCCGTATTTGCGAAAGTTGCAAATGAAGGCAATCCTGTAACGGAAAGTGTTATAATATCACCCTGGCTGTCGGTTGCAGAAACATTTACAACAACTGTCTGGTCAGTCTTCATTTTCACATCAGAAATAGCAGCAAGAACAGGACTTGCATTAGGCATCACTGCACTTATTGTATCGCTTGTTTGAGAAGATCCAACATTATTTACAGCAACTATATAATAATAGTATGTAGCATTTCCAAGAACAGATGCATCAGTATAGGTTGTCAGGTTTGCATTGTTACCCCCCGGGTTAAGTAATGAGTATGAACCATTACGTGTAACAGATCTGTAAACCTGGTAAGCATTTTCGTTATATGCAGCATCAACCCAGTTTAATTTTATACTATTTGTAAGTACGGTTGCCGCAACGTTTCTTGGTTTTGCAGGAACAGTTCCGTCATCATACAAGCTTTCTATTACCATAGCATTCAAATAGCCGTAAGAAGATGATGGACCTTTCTGTAAACTCAATGTTAATGTGCCATCAGAAGCTGCTTGCTGATTATTAATGGAAACTGTATTCTGGCTATTACCAGCTGCATTCAGGGATACACTATTTCCATTTATTG
Organism: Chitinophagaceae bacterium UBA1931; assembly: GCA_002337125.1. GTDB lineage: Bacteria > Bacteroidota > Bacteroidia > Chitinophagales > Chitinophagaceae > Lacibacter. Next base: position 2,980,927 of record DDFJ01000004.1, on the reverse strand, counting down.
TATAAATAGTTGTCCTGTCATCTGTTACTGATCCCCTGCTTCCAAAAAACGTAAAATTGTATTTGTATGCCGGGTTTAATCCATAAATTTTTATTGTTTGAGTTACATCAGTAGTAAAATAACAAGAGCGAATTACATTGTCTGGGTAAACTCCTGAATTATTTCCTGTATTAACTCCATACGTATTGGTAGCATTGCCAAGGTTTTGCCATGCGCTTGTAATTAACATTCCAATACCACTGTTTACTCCACTTTCATCAAGGAGATTTGGAAAATTATCATTTAATGAAGGTGTGGCTTTATTTGTATTATTCCATGGTGCCGGTGAGGTTAATGAACCATCTGTAAAATTAATGTATGTTTTACTATTGGGGTTAACATCAACAACGTTTATACTGAATGAAACAGAAGCATTGCCACTATTTCCATCACTTACAATAGCTGTAACATTATATTGACCATTGTCAGCATAACCTGGGGTAAGGTTAATTTGCACATTACCACCGTTAATAACCGGTGTTGCAAACGAAGGCAATCCATTAAACGACCAAGTAAGTATATCTGCAACGTTTTGATCAGTTGCACTCAGATTAACTTGCGCTGTTTGCTTTTCATTCACAGTCACATTTCCTCCGCCAGTTACAACGGGCAAATAGTTGTCGTTTACTGTCAGATCGAATGAAATTGAATTAGTACCACCCTGTGGGTCATTTACAGTAATAGTTATTCCTGTATACACAGCCTGCGTTACCGGATTATTAAATGTTATATACCCTGTTCCGTTTCCGGTTGAAGTATATGTTGCAAAAGAAGGCAGGTTAGAGGTATTAATTGTAAGTGCTTCCGGATCTGCATCAGTAGCATTTACATTAACCTGTAATGTTGTACCATAACGCATATATTGATGCGCTATAGGTGACAATACAGGAATACTGTTAATGGTTTTAGCACTGTCTTCATTGCTGAATGCTGATGCACCTCCTGCGTTAATTGCCTTTATCTTGTAATAATTAATTGTATTGGCAAACAGCCCAGAATCAGCATAACTTACGGTATTAGCAGGTAAGGTTGCATACAAAAGATAATTTAAATTATTTCCATTAGAACGGTACAGTTGATACCCTGTTTCATTTGCAACATCTTGCCATGTTATATCAATCCTTGATCTTGAGATACCATTTGCTAAAAGATTAGCAGGAGCAGCTGGAAGAGCAGGTAATGAAAGTGTTGTAGCAGTAGATTGACCTAATGCCGTATTGTTCATAAGATTAGCGACATTTTCAGGAGTCAAAGCAATTGGGTATATTCTGAAATTATCTATCCATCCACTAAAGAACCCTGTGCCTGTATTAAATGCATTGGTGCCGTTAACAGTCCCAATTCTGGAACCATTGGTTGTGGTAGATAGTGTAGTAAATGACAAGCTCGTATTTGAAGCAACCTCTGTCCCGTTTACATATAAACGAATTGTATTACCATTATATACCAACGCAATATAATTCCATGCTGTACTTGTATAAGCAACAGATATGTTAGCCCGTACATTATTACTTGCTACACCTGCATAAAGTCTATTAGCGTCAAGTCTGATTGACAAACCATCATCATTACCTCCAATATCAACAATTATTCTGTTATTAGTATTATTGTTTGATTTCATCCAAAATGCCACTGTTTTTTGAGCATATGCATTTTGTAGAAAAGTCGAAGTTACAGGTATAGTTACACTTTGATTTGTACCATTAAATCTCAGTGAATGTGTGCCTTCTTTTTTATCCGTTGCGTCAAATACGGGGTTATTACTCTGAGTGAGGGTTCGTCCATTTCCACTAGAATCAGCATAAGTATTATTTACCTGCCATACAGCTTCAGGTGAAATAATATTACTTGCAAGCTGCGATTCACCCGTTTGTCCTATTGCTCGAATTTGATAATAATACTTAGTTGAAGCATTTAATCCAAATGTATCAACAAATGAGGTTGCGTTTGCAGTTGCTGACCCCACAGTAATAAATCCTGTTGTTTGATTTATTGATCTCCATATCTCAAACCCGGTTTCATTACTGCTGTTATCAGACCAATTCAAATTTATTTGTTTGTATGAAATTGCTGTTGCAGTCAAGTTTGACGGGTTTGAGGGCAGTGTGCCAGTTGTAGCGGCATCACTGAAGGCACTGTTTGGAATTGGTACAAATACTCCTGATGATTGTTGAGGTGTATTCCAGGAAACCGTCATTGCTTCTCCTCCGCCTTGTTCATAAAAAGCAATAGCGATTGGATATGTACCTGCTGTTAACGTTCTTGCAGTAGATGTACTGTTTTGTGTACCATGTAGTCCATCATTGTTCACAACAGGTGTGCCGCTAAAACTGTATGGAGATACAGTTCCGTTAAGACTTCCCAGCCAAAGGCGGCTACCATCATCAGAATTTGTTCGGAAGTAATAAGTCCCGGTAACTGGTATATTAATAAATCCTTCCCACAAAAATGCAAAATTATCGTCCTGAGTTCGGGGAGTTATTGCCACGTTTGGCATTGTTCCAACCACCACAGGGCTTAAAGTTGTAAAGTCTGCAAGGTTATTCCATGTCCCGGTAAAAACATATTGCTTAAACATTAATCCTGTAAGTATTGCCTGGCCAGTTACCTGGTTACTTGCAGGAGAAGTATTATTAGCAGCATCTCTTGCTTTAACAACGAAATTATAAGTTTGCCCTTGCTGAAGATTGTAAACAGTAAAAGTAGTTCCTTGAGTAACATACGATTTTTGCCCATTTACATACACATCATATTTTACAACACCCACATCATCTGAAGAAGCTGTCCAACTAAGAGAAATTGAATTTCTTGAAGATCCTGTTATTATAAGTGATGCAGGTGCAGTTGGTGCATTTGTATCTGATTGTGTAAATGTACTTGCCTCGTTTGAAGCTGGTGCAGCGCTTGTATTATTTACAGCTCTTACTTTGTAGTAGTACTTTTTCCCTGCTTCCAATCCGGTATTGCTAAAAGTCAAAACATCTGCATCAGTTATTCCGATAAAAGTATATGGACCTCCTGAAGAAGTTGCTCTGTATATTTCAAAATTAGTTTCATTAAACTGTGGAGAGGGATTATTACTCCAGTCTAAACGAATTGAAGTTTTAGATAAAGCTGTAGCTATAAGATTTATTGCGGCATCCGGTTTATTGGGTCCGTTAGCATCTATTACTGTGAACAATGGCGAGAATGAAGAGGAACAACCGTATTGTTCAGTCACTTTTACTTTATAATTGCCTGGAGAAGTAGCAACAAAAACATTACCGGTTCCAATTGTTGTATTACTGCCGTCTTTTTGCCAATCATAAGATTGATAGCCGGTTGGCACCTGCAGTGGCACATTTGTACTTCCGCTTAAAGAAGGAATAACCTTACTGTTTAATGCTTGTAAAGAAATTGAAGGAGAAACAGTAGCAGCTTTGATTTTAACAACAACTGGAGTTGGTGACCAATCCGACCATAAAGATCCTTTTCTTATTCTGGCTGTATAACTTCCCAAAGCAGCGCTACCTGTTGTTGCTGTTCCAGTAATATTTAATGTATTCCCAACAGCACCAGAAATCAGCACTCCATCTTTTCGCCATTCGTATTGATCAAAACCAGCAGTAAGACCTAATGTAATATTAATTGCATCACCATTACAAAATTCTGTTCTGCCAAACAAAGGCCATGGGTTTGATTTATACGCACGATTTACATATGGGTAAAAATCAGGTTCAGCCCAAGCAGTATTCCACGTACCATGGGCAAGGTCGGGATATAAAGTATACTTAAAATTTGCTCCAGCATTTAAAAAAGCATCTCTCACCCCTTCAGTTGTTTCTTGAGTTGGAGAAGGATCGAGGCCTCCCTGAAAAATCCATATTGGTGTATATTTTAGAGGCTGAACTACTGAACTTTGTTGATAAATAGTTGAACTTGCTGACATTGGAAGAGCAGCAGATATATAGGTAGGGTTTTCCATTAGCATTTCCCATGTTCCTGCACCGCCTGCAGATAAACCATTATCCACTATATGAAAAAGGTCAAGCTTGTTGTTAACCACCATATAATTAATAACATCTCTTATAGCATCATAGGCAGGAGTTCCCCAATACCCATTTGTAGTTTGCATTACAAAAACATACCCGTCAAAATTGCCATTATCAACATTATTCTTGAATTGCTCCCCACCATGTAAAAGAGAATATTCATTATCATAAACAGTCCCTGCTTCACCAAGTCCGTGAAAGAAAATAATCATTGGGTATTTCTTTCCATCATTTGCCGTGGGATTATAGGTTTTCGGGAATTTAAGCCTGAAAGCAAATCCATTATAGATATAAGCCTTATACGAATCTGTATTCCAATTGTTCAATCTCTTTGTTCTGACCCATTTTGCAATGGCTCCCCAAGCAGGTATAGTGGGCGGAGCTGCTGGATTATAAGTTACAACTGCATCATTCGGATCCATTATACTTTGCGAAAAAGTATAATTAGCGAAAGAACTTGTTAACACTAAAAGAAAAATTTTTACAATAATTATTACGGATCTCATAATCAAACGCTGATTTTGATAAGAATAATAGTTTCGTTTCCAGTGGAATATTGTTATTAGCTTTTAGTAGGATAGTTATTTATTGGTAACTGTTGGTCAGATAGGGAGGGAGATTCAAAGGATTTGGAAGAACTTGATTTTGGGGTTTTGTAGAATTATGGAGAGGACTTGTATTTCTTATAAATCCAAGTGCAAGCTAATATTTTTCTCGACATTTTCTAAATAAATCAATTCTTTTTTATTAAAATTACCTACAGAATAAAAAAATACTACTAAGTGGTAATATTTTCTAGCCAGTATTAGATAAATACATAATTAATATAAATTGGCAAGCCCCCAAGAATAATTTTAAAGATGATAACTCAAAAATGAAGTACCCAAAGCTCAAATCAATACTCATTTTCTTTTCTTTCATTATTTTCATATTATGTTTCCCAGTAGCTTTTGTTGATCGTATTGAATCACCGGAGTTCTGGATTATTTCACTCTGCGGGCTTTTTTTTCCAATCCTCATTTTGATAAGCGTAATAATATTCTTTTGCTTTCTCATAAAAAGATCAAAATGGATATTCCTTCCGCTTCTGACTTTTTTGATATGCTATAAACAAATAAGTGTAATTGCTCCAACTCAGATTCATTACGACTTCGATCCTTTAAAAAGTATTAATTCAATACGTATTCTATCTTGGAACGTATCCAGGTGGGATGAACGGAACAAAGAAAAAAGAGGCGGCCAAAGCTATCGTTCACTCATGCTTGATTATATTGAATCTACCGGAGCAGATATTCTATGTTTTCAGGAGTTTTTCGAGTGCACAGATCCGGCATTCTTTGAATCAAATATTCCGGCATTAAAGCAAAAAGGTTATCCATACTATTATTTTTACCCATCATCAACCCTTTTTGACGGAAAGTTTCAGTATGGGCTATGCATTTTTTCGAAATTCCCTATTGTAAACTCCTTTTTTTATACTAATCTTAAAGGAGTTCATTCTGAAGGGTTAATTTTCTCTGATATTGTTTTTAAAAACAGAATAATCAGAGTTTTCAATACACATCTTGAATCTCCTGGTTTAAGTGCAAGTGATTATTCAGAATCAGGTCAGTTAAATTTAAATTCAACCGTATTTTCGAAAATTAAAAACAGCTATAGCCTTAGAAATCTTCAGGCAATCCAAGCTAAACAACAAATTGAAAAAAGTCCATTCCCTTATGTTATATGTACTGATTTAGGCGATATACCCAATTCGTTCGCCTACTTCAGGATTCGTTCTGACTGCCAAGATGCCTTTTTGGAAAAAGGAAGTGGCTTAGGAAGAACTATCAGCCATATTTCACCAACACTAAGAATTGATTACATTTTTCTGAAGGATAGCTTAAGAGTTAAACAGTTCCAATGTGAATCTTTACCCTATTCTGATCACTATCCTTTAATAGTTGACGTTGAATTTTAACTCAATAGAGGGTAATTTGACAATTGTAAGAATACCACTAACAGGTATTTTTTTGAAAAAAATAGATTTGTGTTTTGAAATGACTAATTTTTTTATACTTTAGTCGTGAAAATAAGTAAAACCACTAATTACTTATACCCAAATATCTTTAAGAATAGCCCTCGTTATTTTCAATCTCCTAGTATTTAGCTTTCAATTTCCTATCGGAATCAAAAATTTACCTTTTGCGAGCCACACGGCAATGCAATTCCAAATCCTTGACAGATTTTTTGATTAATGCTTTGTTTGTTATCAAGCAAGGTTTATGATTTTTTGATATGAACAAAGCAATATTGAGTCTTAACATCAATAAAACACAAAATGCCTTGATGAATGAAATCATCAGTGAAAGATTTGACTTGGTTGAGTTTACTGATGTTTTTGAAGCAACGACTGAATTAAAAAAAAGAAAAGATATAAAAGTGATAATAGTGGATATAGAACATGCAGACACTGATTATTTAAATTTTGTTTACCATGTTAAAACAAGCAAATTCTACAATAAACCTATGTTGGTACTTACCAGCTACCATAACAGCACACTCAACGAAAGGCTCAAAGATGTGCAGGTGGAATGCCTCATTTATAAACCCTTTTCTCCTATGGAAGTAGTAAGATTTATAGAAAAGATACTATTAAGCAAATGATGCAGTAAAAACATTTAAAACCTTAACGTTATTTATGTCAACGAGATCAAACTTACTTACACTTAGTCCTGAAAGCAGCCATCTATTGGAGAGTAGTTTTGCTGTTGAAAGTGTTTTTCATACCAGCCATCTCTCGTTTTTCTTTATAGGAAATAAACACAAAGCTGCACAATATTTCGAAACCCACTTCAAATCGGGAGTTTTTGCACCTGGGTTCGACAAAGCTATCTCATTAATATTCCGGGCGTCTGTTAATAAACAATTACCTGATGTAATTTTCATTGACACTCCGCTTGACCGGCAAAAAATGGAAGCGTTTACTTTTATTCTTAAAAGCAACCCTATACTCGCAAAAATCCCGATTATCTATAATGATGCCAATCTGGATGCAGATATGGTTTATGATCTGGTAAGCAATGATTTCATTGATGAAGCCACTGATATCTATTACTGGAGCAGAAATTTCGAAAATAAATTACTATTTCTAAGGAAACTTAAAAAACATCAGAAACAGGCAATCCACAAAACAACAGTACATCATTCCCAATCATCAGGTTGGCAAATATTTAATTCCATAACAAAAAGAATTTTTGATGTTACCGTTTCATTAATCCTGCTAATATTGTTACTTCCGGTATTTGCAATCATCGCAATTGCTATTAAGATCGAATCAAAAGGACCAGTATTTTACAACTCGCTTAGAGCAGGCACTGGATTCAGGGTTTTTAAATTTTTTAAATTCCGGACAATGGAAATTGATGCGGACAAAAAAATTGACCAGTTGGCCCACCTCAATCAATATGGAAAAGACTCTTCTGGTGCAAATTTTCTAAAAATTTGTAACGATCCCAGAATAACTAAAACAGGTAAGTTTCTTCGCAATACCAGTTTGGATGAACTGCCGCAGTTATTAAATGTGTTATTGGGAGATATGTCGCTTGTTGGTAACAGACCTTTACCGATTTATGAAGCTGCATCACTAACTGGCAGCAAGGCTGTTGAACGTTTTATGGCTCCTGCCGGAATTACCGGGTTATGGCAGGTTGAAAAAAGAAGTAATCAAGAGATGTCAGCTGAAGAACGTATTAACTTAGATATAAAATACGCAAGGCGGCATAGCTTTATTTACGATATGTTCATTTTGGCTAAAACACCAATGGCATTAATACAAAAAACAAACGTTTAACGTTATTTAATAAGTTCAGAAATGCCAACTGCAGTAAGTTAACCTTTCTGCAGTTGGTTCATCCTTACCCCAAAAAAACAAGATTATGGAAGATAAGAACCTGCCAAAGGTTTCCATAGTTACCTTAACTTGGAACACAACAGATGTTACAATAGATTTTCTGAAATCATTAAATCAGCACTGTACATACAGTAATCTGGAGGTGATAATTGTTGATAACGGCTCAAAAGCTAATCCTGAAACTGCTTTTAAAGCAATTTACCCATCTGCTATTGTAATTGTAAATGAAAAAAATCTTGGATTTACAGGAGGTAATAATGTTGGAATAAAAGCTGCAACCGGCGATTTTCTTTTTATTGTTAACAATGACACCGAGTTTACTCCTGGATTACTAGAGGGCTTAATCGAAATTTTTCATAAATACCCTGATGCAGGAATTGCAAGTCCGAAATTTCACTATTTCTACCATAAAGGAACAATTGAATATGCTGGTTACAATACTGTAAATGTATTAACAGGTCGTAATGGCATGATTGGTTGCGCTGAAAAAGATGATGGGCAGTATAACCAAATCAAAACAACGAATTATGCGCATGGCGGTGGAATGATGGTTCCGAGAAAAGTAATTGAAGATGTTGGAGGCTTGCCCGAAGAATTCTTTATCTACTATGAAGAGTTTGATTGGTGCGAGCAAATAAAGAGAAAGGGATACAAAGTTTATTATCAGCCAGCTTCGTTGATTTATCATAAAGAATCAATGACGACAGGTAAATCAAGTCCGTTCAAAACATTCTATCATACCAGGAACAGGATACTATTCATGAAGCGGAATATGAAATTATCCAATTACCTGATTTTTCTAGGTTATTTTACCCTACTGACTATTCCTAAAAATACAGTTACATTTTTACTCAAAGGACAGAAAGAACACCTCAAATCGTTCTGGAAGGGAATTCTATGGCATTTCAATAAAAATATCACCTTTAATTAATCTGGATTATGTGTGGCATTACAGGATTTGTGGACTTTAACAAAAAGACCTCTTTACCAGTTTTAAAAGAGATGACAGATGCTTTATACCATCGGGGACCAGATGATGCCGGTTATGAAGTATATGAAAATTCTACCAGCTTAATTGGATTTGGACAAAGACGCTTATCAATTCTTGACCTTTCTCCTCTTGGTCACCAGCCAATGCACTCAGGAGATTATATTGTAAACTTTAATGGAGAAATTTACAATTTTAAAGAAATAAGAAAAGAACTGGAAGAAAAAGGGTATTCATTTGTTTCCTGGTCAGATACAGAAGTGATCTTAAAAGGATATGACTGCTGGGGAATCGATGTTGTCAATAAATTTATTGGAATGTTTGCGATTGTGCTTTATGACAAAAAGCTTCAGCAAATTATTCTCATACGTGACAGAGCAGGCGTAAAACCATTGTATTACCATTGGAAGAATGATTTGTTCCTTTTTGGGTCTGAGTTAAAATCATTTTATAAACATCCATCTTTTCAAAAAGAAATTGACATAAACAGCTTGTCGCTTTTTTTACAATACAGCTACATCCCCGGCCAACATTGTATTTTTAAAAACAGTTTTAAGTTATTACCCGGCCATTTTTTAACAATTGACCTTAAAACAAAAGAACAAAAAACACATAAGTATTGGGATGTATTTGATTATTACAACAAGCCGAAGCTGAACATAACTGATGAAGAAGCCGTTGAACAAACAGACAGTATTCTGAAAAAAGCATATGAATACCGCATGGTTGCAGATGTACCCGTTGGTATTTTTTTAAGTGGGGGGTATGACAGTTCAAGTGTAGCAGCGTTATTACAAACCGGCAGAACCGAACGGCTCAAAACTTTTACAATTGGTTTTCACGAAAACGAATTTAATGAAGCACCTGAAGCTAAGAAAATTGCAGAATATCTTGGCACAGATCACACTGAATGGTATTTAACGGCTAAAGAAGCAGGTGAAGTACTTCCTTTACTACCTGAGATTTATGACGAACCTTTTGCAGATAACTCTACTGTGCCTACAGTGCTTGTAAGTAAACTCGCAAGACAACAGGTAAAAGTTGCATTGAGTGCAGACGGTGGCGACGAAATTTTTGGCGGCTATAACAAATTTAACCAGGCGGAAAGATTTACAACCCAGATTCCAAATTCCCTGCAGTCAATCATAAGCGGAGGAATGTCCCTGATTAACCCGGCTTATATCCCTTATTTTAACAACAAATACAATTTCACTACACGGTACGAGAAAATGAAACTGATCTGGAAAAGTCATGACCCAGTTCAGGCTGTAAAATATATAAGCCAGTACATCACCGAATCTGAAACTGAATCATTTCTTGCAAAACCATTTAAGCATTATCATACTTTTTTTGAAGATGGCCACTTTCTTGAGAAAAATGATGGTGTAGTAAACCGGCTGCTCGCTATTGACTATAAAACTTTTTTAGTTGATAATAACTTAGTGAAAGTGGACAGGGCAACAATGTCGGTTAGTCTTGAAGGCAGGGAACCTATGCTTGATCAGAATGTTGTTGAGTTTACAGCAAGCCTTCCATCATCTTTTAAAATCAGAAATGGAGTTAATAAGTGGCTGCTGAAAGAAGTAGTTCATAAATACATCCCAAAGGAATTAATGGAAAGGCCAAAAAGACCATTTATTGCGCCTTTAATGGTGTGGTTTAAAGATGAACTGAAGGAACAATTACAATACTATTTAAGTGCTGGAAGTCTAAGAAAGAGCGGAGTATTTAACCCGGAACCAATTGTTCGCTTAAGAGACGACTATTTGAAAGGCAAAAAAATAAACTACCAAAAGCTTTGGCATGTATTGATTTTTCAATTGTGGTATAACAGATGGATTGAAAAGTTATAACTTGTATACGCTTTTATTAAATTAATAAAATTCTGAAATTTCATAATTACTCAGGAACTTAAAAAAGATAACATAAGATGAAAACAAGTGTATTAATAACAGGAGGAGCTGGTTTTATCGGTTCGCATGTTGCAAGACATTGTGTTGATATGGGATTTAAAACAATTGTACTGGATGATTTAAGCGGTGGTTTTGAAGATCATATTCCTGAAGGAGCCGAATTTATTAACGGAAGTGTTACAGACCATGAATTAATTACAAAACTCTTTGATCAGTATAAGTTTGAATTTGTTTATCATCTGGCCGCTTATGCAGCTGAAGGATTATCGCATTTCATACGCAGGTATAATTACAATACTAATTTAATCGGTAGCATTAATCTTATAAATGAATCAGTAAAGCACAAAGTAAAGTGCTTTGTATTTACATCTTCCATTGCGGTGTATGGTAAAGGCCAACTGCCGATGACAGAAGAAATGACACCTGTTCCTGAAGATCCATACGGTGTTTCAAAATATGCTGTTGAGCTTGATTTACACGCAGCTCATGAAATGTTTGGTCTCAATTATGTTATATTCAGGCCTCATAATGTGTATGGCGAAAATCAGAATATCGGTGATAAGTACAGGAATGTTATTGGTATTTTCATGAATCAGATCATGCAAAACAAATCCTTAACCGTTTTTGGGGATGGTACACAAACAAGGGCATTCAGTTATATTGATGATGTGGCCATACCTATTGCAAAGTGCGTAGCAATTACCTCATCATACAACCAGGTATTTAATATTGGAGCAGACAAACCATATACAGTTAACGAACTTGCTTATGTTGTTGCAGATGAATTTGGAGTAAAGCCTTCAATTAATTATTTGTCGGCCCGAAATGAAGTACTTCACGCTTATTCAGATCATTCCAAAGCACACCAGGTATTTGGTGACCCGACAGGAATTGATTTAAAAGAAGGGATTCACAAAATGGCAGAATGGGCAAAAAGAGTTGGAGCAAGGCAAAGTAAAGAATTCGGCAATATTGAAATTGCTGAAAAATTACCAGATGGATGGGGCATCCAGAAATAAAATAAGAGTAAAAGCAAATGCCATCAACAACTAAAATAAAAGTATTGGAGTGTATTCGCCAGGGACAAATAGGCGGAGGAGAATCGCACCTGCTAAGTTTAGTTGAAAACATGGATCGTGACCGTTTTGAACCTGTTGTACTTTCTTTTACGCCCGGTCCAATGGTTGATCGCTTAAAAGAAATGGGAGTTGAAACACATGTTATTTACACCGAAAGACCTTTCGATATTTTTAAGTGGAAAAAAGTAAAAAACTTTATCAGCGATAAAAAGTTTGATTTGGTGCATGCTCATGGCACAAGAGCAAATTCAAATGTTTTATGGGCTTCAAAAAAACTGAATGTCCCTGTAATCTACACTATTCATGGATGGTCGTTTCATCCCGATCAGAAAATGGTTGTTCAGAAATTAAGAATTGCAGGTGAAAAATATCTTACATCAAAATCAAACTTAAACATATCTGTATCAAAATCAAACCAGCAGTCGGGCAAACAGTTTATTAAGAATTTTCAATCAATAGTTGTTAATAACGGGATTGATTTACAAAAATTTAATCCTGACAAACCATACAAAAATATCAGGGAAGGGCTTGGCATATCTACTGACGAAAGGCTGGTTTTATTCCTCGCCCGTTTTACAAATCACAAACAGCCTCTTACTTTAATAAATGCATTTTCAAAAGCTTTGAGTGATTACCCTGATATGCATTTACTTATGGTTGGTGATGGAGATCAAAAAAACGAGGCAACACAATTAATCCAATTACTTGCTCTTGAAAAGAAAATAACGTTACTACCTTTCCGGCAGGATGTTCCTGACGTATTAGCATCAGCAGATATTTATGTATTACCCTCGTTATGGGAAGGATTGCCGATAGGTTTGTTGGAGGCAATGAGTATGCAAAAAGCAATTATTGCCAGCAATGTAGATGGAACAAGTGAAATTATTGAGAATAATGTAAACGGTATATTAGTTCAGACTGATGAATTAATTGAAAACACCGCTAAAGCAATCGTAACTCTCTGTAAAAATAATGTCCTGCGGCAAAACTGTCAGCTAAAAGCCAAAGAAACCGTGGCAGAGAGGTTTAATGCATCAATCATGACAAGACAAATTGAACAAATATATCTTGATGTTTTAAAAACAAAGTAAACAAACTAGAATGGAATTTGAACGAATTGCAGACATCAAAAGATTGAAATTTATAATCGAAACCCTGAAAAAATCTTTGCCTGATAAAGCAGAGGTTCTTGATGTGGGTTGCGGAAACGGCGTTATTTCCAGAAGTCTGGGTGCAGAAGGTTTTACTGTAAAAGGCGTTGATATAAGTGAAAAAACCATTGCTAAAGCAAAGAGTCTCAATAGATATCCAAACGTTCAGTTTGAAGTAAAAAGTGCTGAACAACTGATTGCAGATGGAAGTAAATATCATGCAATAGTATGCAGCGAAGTACTTGAACATTTGCACGAGCCTGAAAAACTTATTTCAACATTACATGAAATACTTGATAATAAAGGAGTTCTGATTGTTACTGTCCCAAATGGTAAAGGGCCTAGAGAGCTATTTGTAACCAAACCAGTTATTTCACTCACCCAAAAAAATAATTTTCTCTGGAAACTGTTACAAAAAATAAAAAGCAGTTTGGGATATAAAGGAACAACTGTACAATCTGATGCAGACGACCTTACGCATATACAGTTTTTCACAAAAAAAACTCTTCAGAAACTAGCAGAGGAAAACAAATTTAATATTGTAACATTTGGTAAAACAAACTTCATTGAAGACGTATTTCCCTTCTCATTTTTTGCAAAACGAATAAAATTGCTACAAAAAATAGATTGTTCTGTTGCTGAAATACTACCTTATAGTTTCACTGGCGGGTTTGTTACAGTATGGCAAAAAAATAATATTGATGTCAATTGTTGAAAAAATACTTGTTGGTCTGTTTAATATGCTTCAAATTATTGATGCAGTATATATTTTTATTCCATTTGCATTACTTCTTATTTATTTTTTTTACAAAATTTTTCACTTCCAAACTGTATTTCAACGCAAAAAAAAAATCACAAATCACAATTTCCAGTTCGGAATTATTATTACTGCGCACCAGGACACCAAACTGATTCATCCTTTAATAGATTCTATTGAAAAGCAATCATACAAAAAGTATAATGTTTACATAGTTGCAGATGATTGCGATACCAGCAGTCTCAATTATAAATCGGAGAGAATAAAGTTGCTGAAACCGAATGTGCCACTCAATTCTAAAGTCAAATCAATAGAATTTGCGCTTAAATATTTTTCAACCGAAGATGATATTGTTTTAATTCTTGATGCAGACAATTTAATTCATCCATCCTTTCTATGCATAATCAATAAATATTTTCAAAAAGGTTATAAGGTTGTTCAAGCAGGATTCAATCCCAAAAACACTGCAACAAACTTTGCAAAGATGGATGCAATAGGAGATTTTTATAACTTTTTTGTAGAAAGAGAAGTTAGAATGATGATTGGATTGTCAGCAACCATATGGGGCTCGGGCATTGCTGTTGATTATAACATTTATAAAGAAGTAGAATTCAAAGACTATTTAGGTGGCTTTGACAAAAAACTGCAGGCCTATCTTGTGCAGCGGGTTAAAACAATTGCTTACGCCCCCGAAGCAATATTATATGATGAAAAGACAGCTACTTCAGATTCATTAGAGAAACAGCGCATCAGATGGATCAGCTCATACTTCAAATATTTTAATGAATCAATACGTATTTTTCTGTCTGGTATTTACAACAGAAATTTCAACCAAATTTACTTTGGCTTCAACACATTAAGGCCCCCCTTGTTTATTATTCTGGAAGTTGCTCTTTTTACAACACTTATTGACTGGTTATTCAATAAAGCTTTGTATTATGAATGGCTATATCTATTAGCTTGTTTCTTTTTGACTTTTGTTACTATTATCATAATTAAAGGGAAAGACAGTAGTTTAATAAAAATGATTTTCCTGCTCCCTGTTTTTGTCTTCAAACAAACAGTATCCCTTTTTAAACTTAATAAAGCAAAAAAAGATTTTCTTAAAACAGAACATAATAATGTTATATACATTGACCAACTTCTTGATCCCAAAAACACCATTAAACAATGTCAATAATTATAAAAATTATAGTTGTAATTTACTTTTTACTTCAGGCCCTATTTGCATTATGGATACTGTTGCCAATCATATCCCTTCTTATACATTTTCTTTTCACAAGAAAAAGAAAACTATCTGGTGGGAAATACCCCATATTAAATGAAATAAATTACGATTTTGCTGCGATCGTAACTGCTCACCAGGATACAAAGTTTATAAAACCACTTGTAGATTCCTTCCTGAAACAACGTTACTTGAATTTCATTGTTTACATTGTTGCTGATGACTGCGATACTACGGATTTAGACTTTAAAAGTAATTATATAAAAATACTTAAGCCTGAAACTCCTTTCCATGCTAAAATCAAATCAATCAAACTTGCTGTTGATAATTTTGAACGGGCACATGATGTTCTGATTGTTTTTGATTCAGATAATCTTATTCACCCTGATTATTTATACAATCTGAACAACTACTTCCGTTGCGGTTTCGAAGCTGTACAAACGCATATGCTTTCAAAAAACACAGATACGGTATATGCAAAGCTCGATTCAATTGGTCATATATATAACACTTTTGTAGAAAGGCAAACAAGAATGGAAATCGGGTTATCTTCAAGTATTTTAGGGCTTGGCATTGCCATTGACACAGAGTTGTACAAAAAAGTTTTATACAAAGATACGTTAGGAGGATTCGATAAAAAATTACAAGCAGACTTAATTGACAACACCAAACAGGTAGCCTTCGCCAAAGATGCAATTGTGTATGATGAAAAAGTAAATGACGGAACAACTCTTGAGAAACAACGCACCAGATGGATTTATACTTATTTTAAATACTTTACAGTTAATTGCAAGTTGTTTTACATTGGCTTAAGACAATTGAATTTTAATAAACTTTTTTTTGCATTCACAACACTTCGCCCTCCACTGTTTATAACTATTGCAACGACTATATTATTTTTAATAATCGGATTATTTGTAAATATCTGGCTTGCTTTATTTTGGTTTTCCTTAATCCTGGTTTACACTATTTCATTCATCACAATCATACTTACTCAAAGTATGCAAAAGGGAATGGGCCAAGCCTTACTTTACATCCCTGCTATTGTTTTCAGGCAGGTAAAAGCTTTTTTTAAAATTAAAAAAGCAGGTAAAGATTTTCTGAAAACAGAGCACACAAAAGTTATTTACATTGATGACATTTTGAGAAATGAAGTTATTTAAAAAAAAATACTATTCCGTTTCTTCTTTATTCCCAATAAAGATGGTACAGAAAATTTCACCATCTTCTACCCTGCTTCCTTATCATCATCTTGTTTCGGATAAAGATGTATTGCATATAAAGCATTTGTACAGCTATAAAAATGTAAAACAATTTACTGATGATCTTGACTTCTTATTAAAACACACAAGGCCTGTTTCAGTTGATGAGTTAGTTGATGCTGTTAAATCACAAAGCCAGCTTCCAAAAAATTCTTTCCTTTTGTCGTTTGATGATGGTTTCAGCGAAATATATAATGTTATAGCTCCAATATTGTTGAGAAAAGGAGTTCCCGCTGTTTTTTTTATCAACCCGGCATTTATTGATAACAAAGAATTATTCTACAGATGTAAAATAAGTTTGCTCATTGAACACATTTTAAAATCGACAGAGGTATCGTTTAAATGGGATCAATTAGCAGAAGTTTGTGGTAATAAGCAGATAATTACAAAAGGACATCTAATTAAGTATATAAAAACTGTTACAAACCTGAACAAAGAAAAGCTTGATTCAATTGCTGAATTGCTTTGGTTATCATTTTCAGATTACTTAAAAGAAATTCAGCCATTTTTAACCACTTCACAAATAGAAAATCTTTCAGCACAGGGATTTTCTATTGGAGCTCATAGCTGGGATCATCCGTATTATAACTTAATCAGTGATGAAGAAAAAATATCGCAAACAATTTTGTCAGGCAATTTTGTTACAGAGCAGTTTCATCAATCGTATAAATTATTTTCTTTTCCTCATTCAGACGCATCTTTATCACAATTATTTTTAGATAGCCTTATTGAGACCTGGCAACCCGACTTATTATTTGGAATTCAAAATCAAAAAAATGAATTAAATAACAGGATGCTACATCGTTTTAATGCCGAGCGACCTGAACTTCCGATGAAGAAACAACTGAATGGGATTTTGCTTTTCACACTTCTTCAGCAAATAACAGGTAAAAACAAAGTTTTAAGAAGGCCGTAATTTTGCAAACAAAATGGCTGCCGCAAAAATGTGGCAGCCATGAATCGATTTACTATTTTAGTTTTCACCAGTTTTATCTTTCTTTTCAGCACTCATCATTTCCATCAGCTTCAAACCAAGCAAACCACTGATTGAACCATCCGTTCCATTGCTTCCGCCAATGATTACATCAGGTATCACTTTAATATTTCCCTTACCAATTTCTTCAGTGATTTTGTATTTGGTAAAGTTATCGCCACCCATTGCTTTCACCTGCAGTTCATACGCTTCGGCAGTTGATTTACCAATCGCCATAATTTTTTCAGCTTCTGCCAAACCGGTTTTTGAAATACGTTCTGCATCAGCAGTTGCATTCAGTTTAGTTGATTCAGCCTGTGCAGCAGCTTTCATTTTTACAGCTTCACTTTCGGCATTAGCACGCATCTTGGTAGCTTCAGCTTCAGCATTCACATTCAGTTTTAAACTGGTTGCGTCACCTTCAGCTTTTTTAACAGTAGCATCTGCTGTGCGTTGAGCAATTTCAACACTTTGCTGTGCTTTTACAATTTCCTTCTGCATATCAGCAATAGCAGTTTCCTTTTCCACACCCTGGCGTTGTTCCTGTGCTATTTTTTGCGTTTGATATGTTTTCTGTTGCTCTTCTGCAATCTTTCTGTCGGTTAATGTTTTCATCAACGCTTCAGGAGGAACAATGTCGCCAATCAATGTATCAACGGCATTAACGTTGTACTCTTCAAGCACTGCCCTGATATGATCTTTTGCTGCAGTTTGTCTTTCCTTACGTGTCGACAGGAATGAAATCACATCACTATCCTGCGCACTGTTACGGAAATAGTTACCAATAGTAGGTTCCAGCACCTGCGATACAAGGTTGTTCATACTACCAAAACGTGCAATAACTTTTGGTGCTTCGGTTGCAGGTATATGAATAATCTGTGCCACATCAAGGTTGAACGGGAAACCGTCTTTTGAACGTACAGTGATTGTAGACAGGTTTTTATCCAGCGCATGTGCTTCACTTCTTGCGTTTGCCCAGTTTAATACAAGGTTGGTTGTTGGCACCAGTTCAACTTTCATGGTGTATTTGTTAATGGGATATTTACCCGGACCAAGAGGTTCCATCCACACACCTTTAAATCCTTTTGATACAATGTTACCATGCTTGAATGTTTCACCGGTTAAATCTTTACCATCTTCTCCAATGTAAGAGATCACAACACCAACGTGGCCAATCGGAATATCTGTCATCGGCGTTTCTTCCAGTTGTATCGCCCAAGGGTTAATGTAGTACGAACCTGCAAGTATTACCTGTGGCTGCAAACCACGGTTACCACCATTGTTTAAAAATGAGTCAATATTCTGGAAGTTATTATGCCCTTCCACATATTTACCGGCGATAGAACCAATAGGAATAGGTTCACCATCCAGTGCCGTTACAATACCCACCATGTTTTCATGAATAATGGTTTGATCAGTAACGCTGATGTCAAATAAATAACGGTTAATACGGTAAGACCCAGCGGTGATATAAGCCGTCTGACGACCACGTTGTCCGCCTTTCTCAAGAAACGCAGTTGCGTCCTGGAAGTTATCACAGTCAACACGTCGTGCAAGAATATGACCTGTTGGAATTTCAACACCGTCTTTACTGAGCACAAGTGCAATTTTACCTTCGGGTACCACTGTAAATGGAACCATGTCAACACCAAATTGCCATGGCCACATAAACCAATATAAACCCGGAGCTAATGTTTGAGCCTGGAAACCAGCTTCACCTTTGGTTGCAATAATGCGTCCATCAGGTAATCCACGGTTAGAACCAAAGAGTACAAACTTTTTAGTAACGAGACCGATTTTGTCTTCCGGCACGATAACCATACCAAAGAAAACACGTAAAACAAATTTGTAGAAGATGAGTGAAAATAAAATAACTAACACCCACCAATAGGCGAAAAATAAGGATGCAATGTCCATAGTTGTTGAGATTTAAAAATGAAAAGTAATTGTTGTGAAATGGATGAAACAGTAACAACGGTCAGTTAGGCTCACATTGTGAGTAAGTCGGTGCACCTTGTTGAAAACTTACGCAGATGTTGGAGATTCGGGCTAAGCAGTTGAAGCTGTTTTTGAGAGAGAAGCAGTAATATGCTACATATCGGGTTCCGTTTTATCGGAGATATAAAGTTACACAGCAGTTACAGATGAACGGTATGCATTCGGGAAGAATGGAAAGTACGTTTTCACAATTGGTAAAGTATGTATTATGAATGGTAAACAGAAAAACTGCAACATTAATGGCTGATCATTTTGCTCAACACTGCTTCATCGTGCTGATAAATATCTTTCCTGAACTGCAGTTCACCAGTTTGTGAATCTACAAAAGCGGTTAAATAGCCAATGAAAACCGGAACAGTCTTTTTCAGCCTTACCTGCACTTCTTTATCCAGGTCCATTAAACTGTCAATCTTTTGTTCAGGATAATTTTTATCGTTCCTGAACAGGTAAAGTGCCAGCTTTCTTGCTTCGCTGAGGCGTATGCATCCATGACTGAATGCCCTCTGTGAATACCTGAACTTTTCTTTTGCAGGCGTATCGTGAAAGTAAATATTGTAACTGTTGGGAAACAAAAACTTTACCTGACCAAGTGCATTGCCTTTGCCGGGTTTTTGCCGGAGTTTTCCTGCAGCAACATATTCAAAGTTGTTACGTTGCAGGTAAGCAGACGATTTATGACTCAACTCTTTTTTGTAAATACTGTATGGCACATTCCAATACGGACTGAAAGCTACTGTTGTAAGTGTATCATTAAAGATCACAGTTTTGGTTACATCCTGCCCCACCACAACACTCATTGAAAAAATCATTTTGCCTTTTTCATACACATACATCCTGTAATCAGGAATGTTAACTGCAATATAATCAGGACCGGGGTTGTAAGGTATCCAGCGGCAGCGCTGCATATTAACAAGAATCTGCTGAATTCGTTTTTTAACCGGCACATTCAGTTCTGTGATAACAGACTTATCAATTAAAGCTGTATCCTTTAAACCACAATTTTTTCTGAACTGTTTTATGGCATCTGCCAATTCATGATTAAACAGATTGCTTTCATCATTTCCTGAAAAGTTACCTGATGCAGCCAATCGTTTTTTTATTGAAATGATTTTCCGGGAAGTATCACCAGGCAACAGTTTTTTAATTGTACTGTCGACTAACGGCCAACCACCGGCTGAATCAATTGCCCTGTACTGCAGTAAAAATTTTTTCAGTAAACCATATTGAACAAAAACGGGCTCGTGATCAAAAAGGTCTTTTGATTCACTGCTTAAAATATTGTTCAGGTATTCATCGTAAGAAATTTTCTTGGGTTTGATATTCCATCCCAATTCTTTCAGTTCTTTTTCAGTAAACGAACCATAAATTTTCTGCGCATACAAAAAGTACTGGGCCGAAAGCATCATTTCAGCATAAACAAGTGTACTGTCGTTCATCATTTCTTTTCCGCTCAAAGAAGAGGCATCATCATACAACTGGTTAAATTCTGTGCGGTAAACAAGGCTTTTATTCAACCCGTCATCTGAAATATTATTAATCCGGTTGTGCAGGTTCTGTGCTGCAACTGTTATGCCTGCAGAGTCAACCCATGCAAAGGAAAAATTCCGTTCACGGTAAAAACTGAACCAGTCTTTTTCAACCGAATGAAGCAACGGATACTTTTGAAAGAAAGTAACTGCCAAAGCTGAATCAAAATTTGTTGCTGAAGCAGGTTCTATCTGCTGCGGAATAGAAACA
Organism: Chitinophagaceae bacterium UBA1931; assembly: GCA_002337125.1. Classification (GTDB taxonomy): domain Bacteria; phylum Bacteroidota; class Bacteroidia; order Chitinophagales; family Chitinophagaceae; genus Lacibacter. The sequence continues at coordinate 2,959,882 of DDFJ01000004.1, read as the reverse complement.
TCTACATCATGAATAAGATTTGCCGGCTGATTTTTTCCTTCTTTACAAGAGTGAAATAAAAAAAGCAACGGAATCAATTCAATAAATAATCCTGCTTTAAGCAACTTCATCATAAAGCAAAATTATAACACAGAAAGTAAAACTGTTAGTACTTACTCATAACGGAGAGCATTAATGGGATCGAGTTTTGATGCTTTACTTGCAGGATATAACCCGGCAAATAAACCAGTAGCAAAACAGATGAGTACACCGGCTGCCACCCATCCCCAGGGAACAACAAAACCGGTTTTGAAGAACATTGCTGCAAGATTGCCAACCAGGATTCCAAGAACGATTCCGATAGCTGCACCAAGTAAACTGATGAGGATGCTTTCCCACAAAAATTGTGTGCGGATGGTTTTGCCTTTTGCACCAATTGATTTTGACAAACCAATTTCTCTTGTGCGTTCGCTTACTGCAACCAGCATAATATTTGTGAGGCCAATGGCAGCACCAAGTAATGTAATTGCACCAATGATATAAGCTGCCCAGCGAACATAGCGGAGTGTTTTCTTCAACGACTCAACAATACTGTCGCTGCGATCGATATAAAAGTTATCAGCTTCTTTAATGTTCAGTTTTCTTACTGTGCGGAACACACCTGTTGCTTCACCAATAGCAGCATCCATCTGTTTAAAGTCGTTTGCACGAACTGTAAGATTATAACTGCCCTGGTTGTTAAACACACGGCGCACATTGTTGTAAGTAATGATAGCAATATTATCAAGCGCAAGAAAAGAACTTGCACCTCTTTCTTTCATGGTACCGATTACCCTGTAACGGCCTGAACCGATACGGATAATTTTTCCAATGGCATAAGCAGGTTTGTCTTTAAATAATTTCCGTACAAGATCGCTTCCGATAATCACAACATTTCTGCCGCTTTCAATATCAAGTTTATTAAAATCACGCCCCTGGTCCATTACATACCCGCTGTTCAGCAAATAATTTTCATCGCCTCCAATAACACGAACGTTGGGATTTGTTTTAACGTCTTCAAAAAAGAGCGTGGCATTGCCATTGGCAAATTTTGAAATACTTACTGTAGCAGGAAAAGCTAAACGATCTTTAAACGCTCTTGCTTCATCAAAAGTGATATACCGGTCTAAGCTTGAATTCTTTTGCCTGTTACCGCCTTTTTTTTGTCTTGTTAGTTCACCTGATTGATGCCCTCCACCAAACCTTATATTCCGCTCTTTATAACGGATGCTGAATGAGTTGGCACCAAGAATGGAAAAGTTCTCCGTTAAGCTTTGGTTCATTGCTGTTATGGCAGTAATGATACCGATCAATGCCATGATACCAAAAGCAATAATGGAAACAGTAATTCCTGTTCTCAGCCTGTTGCTGCGAACGGTGCGCCAGGAAAGATCGAGTATATCAGTGAATGTCATAAAACAAATTCGTACCGAAATTAAGAAAGCTGGCCTGATAAACAAGTCCTTTCCATAAACGGTAAACCGGCTGCAGAACAGTTAACGGAGCAACCCTGTTACTTTTTAGGTTCTTCGGTCTGGTATTCTTTGAGATGCTTGTACGACATTACACCATTTTCCACCTGTATAGACCTGAACTCCATAAATGTACTGTCGGCATCGTAAAAGCCAATCACACAGGTTAAGCTGTCGGCTCCTTTTCTTAATTCGGGCTTGGGCATAAAGCCAAGATTAGGAAGACTGAATATTTTTTCGCTGGCAGCTTCCCTGAAACGGAAACGTACTGCGTAATCCAGTGATTTCTTCTGTTCGAACAAAGCCACATGAAATTCAGCATTCGGATCTTTGGGATCGTTGAGATTAACCACGTATTCTTTTACAGCATTTGGATTAACAGTTGCTCTTTCAGGTGTAAACGGTTCTGTGTTATCTTTTTTTGCAGATTTACAAGAGGCGAAAGCGATCATTGCGATCAGGAAAACATATTTCATGTGTTTATTTTTTATTGATTTTAGCCACATGTTATAGCCAAACAGTTTTGCATTGTCCGGATGATGAAATAATAATCCCCGGTTGGTTCAAAATCTTCTTTTGAATGGTTATTTCATGTGAGATGGTTTTATTTGGCGGGTCGCCCTGCGGGCGACCCGTAATTCATTATACAACTAAATTGATCATTTTATTTTTTACATAAATCACTTTCTTCGGCTGCTTGCCATCGAGCCATTTCAACACCACTTCATCTTTCAGCACAATGGCTTCCACTTCCTGCTGCGTAATATCAAGTGCCAGTGTTATTTCTGTTCTTGTTTTACCGTTAATGGCAACAGGGTATGCTTTTGCCGATTCTTTCACATACTTCTCTTCAAATTTAGGGAAGCTGGCATCGAGAATACTTCCGCTGTTACCCAGCAAGCCCCACAACTCTTCGCTTACATGCGGTGCATAAGGCGTAAGCATAATGAGTAACTGCTCAAGAATTTCTTTTTTGCTGCATTTGAGATCACTGAGTTCATTCACAGCAATCATGAATGTGCTCACAGCCGTATTAAAACTGAAACGTTCTGTATCGTCTTCAATTTTTTTGATGCACTTGTGCAGTACTTTCAACTCAGCATCATTTGCTTTTTCTTCCTTCCACAACTGACCTTTCACATCATCATAAAACAAACGCCAGAGTTTTTTGAGAAAGCGGTGTACACCTTCAATTCCTTTTGTATCCCAAGGCTTGCTGATTTCAACCGGGCCTAAAAACATTTCGTACATGCGGAATGTATCAGCACCGTATTTGTTTACAAGATCATCGGGGTTAACAGTGTTGAATTTGCTTTTACTCATTTTCTCAACTTCCGAACCACAGATGTACTTCAGCTCTTGATTACCCAAACTGCAGGATGCAGAAAAAGTTCCATCTTCAAAAACAAATTCGGCATCAGCATATTCGCCGTTACGCCATTTTTTGAATGCTTCTATGTCAAGTTCATAACCATCAACAATATTTACATCAACATGTATTGGCTGAACATCATAACCTGCTTTTTGTCCTGCTGAAACAAACTGGTTGGTTGTTCCTGCAATACGATAAACAAACCTTGAACTACCCTGGATCATTCCCTGGTTCACCAGTTTTTTATAAGGTTCATCATGACCAATATATCCAAGATCAAATAATACTTTCGTCCACATGCGGCTGTACAGCAAATGACCTACTGCATGTTCAGTACCACCAATGTATAAATCAACCTGTCCCCAGTAATCGCTTGCTTTGCGGCTGCAGAATTCTTCATTGTTCTGCGGATCCATGTAACGCAGAAAATACCAGCTGCTGCCTGCATAACCGGGCATTGTATTCGTTTCAAGTTCTTTTGCCACCCATTCAGGAATATTTGCAAGCGGACCTTCACCTTCAGGACCGGGCGAATAACTTTCAACTTCAGGAAGCAATAATGGCAACTCAGTTTCACTTAAAGGATAAGCCGTTCCATTCTTCCACTGAACAGGAAATGGCTCGCCCCAATAACGCTGGCGGCTGAAGGCAGCATCACGCATTTTGTAATTGGTTTTGCGGATACCGATTCCTTTTTCTTCCAGTTTGTTAATCACCACTTCAATAGCATCACGCATCAGCATTCCGTTGAGGAAATCGCTGTTTTCAAGAAGGGCATCTTTTGTAGCGTTAGCTTCTTCGCCATCATAATATTTTCCAATAATATTGGTAATGGGAATATTGAAATGCCTTGCAAACTTGTGATCCCGTTCATCGCCACAAGGCACCGCCATAATAGCACCTGTGCCATAACCAGCCAGTACATATTCACTGATCCAGATAGGAATTTCCTGCCCATTAAAAGGATTGATGGCATACGCACCTGTAAATACACCGCTTATTTTCTTTTCGGCCATGCGTTCACGTTCGCTGCGGCTTTTTACATAAGCAAGGTATTCATCCACTGCAGTTGCCTGCTCAGCCGATTTCATGTCTTCCACAATATCCAGCTCTGGTGCCACCACCATAAAATCAACACCAAAAATGGTATCAGGACGGGTTGTGTACACCCGCAACGTTTTCACTGTTCCTTTTTCACTCTTCACTTCAAAATCAATCTCAGCACCACTGCTCTTGCCAATCCAGTTGGTTTGCATTTCCTTCATGCTGTCGCTGAATTCAATGCGTTCCAGTCCTTCCAGTAAACGATCAGCATATTCAGTTATACGCAAATACCATTGGCGTAATTTCTTTTTAACCACCGGGTGACCACCACGTTCACTCACACCATTCACTACTTCATCATTAGCCAATACAGTTCCCAACGCTTCGCACCAGTTTACTTCGCCATAACCACAATAAGCAAGACGGTAATCCATTAAGATGGATTGTTTGGTTGCTTCGTCAAAAGCCTTCCATTCTTCTGCAGAAAAACCTGTTGTAACACGGTAGCCATGAGCTGCTGAACCTTCCTGTTCAAACGATGCAATTAAATTGCTGATTGGTTCTGCTTTCTGTGTTTTGCGGTTAAAGAAACTGTTGAACAGCTGCAGGAAAATCCATTGTGTCCATTTGTAATACTGCGGATCGCTGGTTTTTACCTGCCTGTCCCAATCGAAACAAAAACCGATATTATCAAGCTGCTTCCTGAAATTGGCAATATTGGCATCTGTACTTACAGCCGGGTGCACACCATGTTCAATGGCGTATTGCTCGGCTGGCAAACCAAATGCATCGTAACCCATCGGGTGCAGCACATTGTAACCTTTCAACCGCTTAAAACGTGAAAAAATATCGCTGGCAATATAACCTAAAGGGTGACCCACATGCAGTCCCGCACCACTTGGGTAAGGAAACATATCAAGCACGTAAAATTTAGGTTTACTGCTTTCATTACTCACTTTGTACGCACCGGTTTGGCTCCAGTGCTGCTGCCATTTCTTTTCAATCTCTCTGAACTTGTATTCCATCTGGTTTTTTTATTGTTGTTTATCCGGCCTTTTATTTCTGTTTAGCTTTGGTTGTGTCACTCACTTGTACGTTCTTATCATTGCTCAGCAAAAATGCCCAACTGATAACAAAGCCCTGAAGTGTGCGACGCAAGGAACGATGCCCAAAGCTGTGAAAGAAGACTTAAAAAAAATCTTTCTGCTCTCTTTCTGCATCATCCGTAAAATAATGACAGGCGACAACCGTTAAGTGGGCAACAAATTTAAGGATTGCAGGTTGAAATCTGTTAAATTTGCCCGCCGCCCTGCTTTGGCAGCAGCGGTAAGGAACCATTGAACTTCAAAATCGTAACGGCATGGCGCAAGAACAAAACAAAGCATCACTGAAACGTTCAAAACCTTCATATATCTCTACCATTATAGGAGTTGCAGTTGTACTGTTTATCCTGGGAGTACTGGGATGGATTTTCCTCAACTTCCAGAAAATGAGCAGCGGCCTTAAGGAAAACATTAAGATGTATGCCTGGCTATCGACCACCAATCAAAAATCAATCGACAGCCTGACGACTTACTTTTCGCAGCAACCTTACATTAAAAGTTATACTTACGTAGATAAGGAAAAGGCAAAAGAAATTTACAGCAAGGAAAATGCAGAAGACTGGGGCAAAATTCTTGACCAGAACCCGCTGCCTGCAAGTATTGATTTCTTTACCAAATCAAACTATGTAAACAAGGATAGCCTGGCTGTTATTTCTGCCGACCTGATGGCGAAATTCCCCGGCATTATCAGCGAAGTGCAATATCCCAAAGCAGTGATTACAACCATCAACGAACGTTCCCGCACCATTGGTATTGCTACATTGATTGTGGGTATTATCCTCAGCATTATTGTGATTATATCCATTGATACAACCATCAGGCTGGCTATGTTCAGCAACCGTTTCCTGATTAAAACCATGCAGATGGTGGGCGCCACCCGTGGTTTTATTGTACGGCCAATGAACATCAGGGCAATTGTGAACGGCTTAATCAGTTCGGCCATTGCCATTGGCGCTGTGTGGGGTGTTATTGCATGGCTCGAAAGCCTGATCCCTGATCTGAAGGCGCTGCGTGATCCAAAGATTTACCTGCTCCTGTTTGGTTCCATCATTATCATTGGCGTGGGCATATCGCTGTACAGCACTCACCGCAGTGTAATGAAATACCTGAAAATGAAACTGGATGATTTGTATTAAAGCCGTTGACTGATGACCGTTTACCAATGACAGTATTAAGCTGATTACGGTAACCGGTCAACAACCAACGATCAACGATTTTCCCTTATCTTGCATCACTCAAATAAAGAATATGAGCCAGAAAAAAATAGCAACCATTTTTACAAAAGATAATTACATGTGGATGGCCATTGGTGCAGCTGTAATCATTCTCGGTTTTTTGCTGATGATTGGTGGCAAAAGTCCAGACCCGAATGTGTTTAACAAAGATGAAGTGTACAGCCCAAGACGTATCACACTGGCCCCTATTCTCATTGTTGCCGGTTTGATTCTTGAAATCTACGCCATCATGAAAAAACCAAAAGAGTAAACGATATAATTTGAAGATGAGCCAATTTGAAAATTTGAAAATTGATTTCGAATTTTTGAATTGGCTTTTTCATTTTCAAATTCTCAAATTTTCAAATTCTCAAATTTCCTTTCGTGAATACATTTCAATCAGTAGTTATAGCAATTGTAGAAGGTTTAACTGAATATCTTCCCATTTCATCAACCGGGCACATGATCATTGCCGAACGCATGCTCAATGTTCCTTCAGATAATTTCACCAAACTGTTTACCGTTGCTATTCAGCTGGGAGCGATTTTAAGTGTGGTTGTGTTGTACTGGAAAAAGTTTTTCGATTTTACCAAATGGCAGTTTTATGCAAAACTGGTTGTGGCAGTTATTCCTGCGCTGGTATTAGGCAAATTGTTCAGCGATAAAATTGATGAACTGCTTGAAAGCCCTACTACTGTTGCTGTTACCATGTTGCTTGGTGGTATTATTTTACTCTTTATTGAAAACCTGTTTAAAGAACACAGCATCAACGAAGAAAAAAATGTTTCATTCGGCAAAGCATTTGTTATTGGCTTGTGGCAGTGTATTGCCATGATACCCGGTGTAAGCCGCAGTGCTGCCAGTATTATTGGTGGTATGCAGCAAAAACTTACAAGGCCACTTGCTGCTGAGTTTTCATTCTTTCTTGCAGTACCAACAATGGCAGCTGCAACAGGTTATTCTCTCTTTTTAAAACACTGGAACGAAAACGGTGTTGAAATGAAAGGTTACCAGCTCATCATGGCAAGTCATACCAATCTGCATGCATTTCTTATTGGCAATGTGGTTGCATTTGCAGTTGCATTACTCGCCATTAAATTCTTCATTGGCTTTTTGCAAAAGCATGGTTTCCGCCTGTTTGGCTGGTACAGGATTATTGCAGGTGCAGCTTTACTGGCAATGATTGCTGCCGGTTATCTCAAATAATGCATGTCGCTGGAAAATCCTATTTTCACATGTGCCGGTAATTGAATGCCGGCCTGATAAAAAACCATCAACTATATGCAGACAGCTTCAAAAAAAGTTGTAAACGGCTGGGCTATGTACGACTGGGCCAATAGTGTTTACAACCTTGTGATTACAACCACTTTTTTTCCAGCTTACTATGCGGCAGTAACTTCTTTAAAAAACTTTCCTGAAGGCATCCGCTTTTTCGGGAGAAGATATGTAAATACTGAAGTAAAAGATTATGTAATGTCGCTTTCATTTCTTGTTGTGGTTTTTCTTATACCTATTCTTTCATCCATTGCCGATTATAAAGGCAATAAGAAAAACTACATGCGTTTCTTTTGTTATGTAGGCGCCATCAGTTGCTCATCGATGTTTTTCTTTGATAAAGATCATGTTGGTCTTGGTTTGTTTTCGTTGTTCTTTGCAGGTATTGGTTTTTATGGTTCGCTTGTGTTTTATAATTCTTACCTGCCTGAAATTGCTTCTGAAGAAGATATGGACCGCATCAGTGCAAAAGGTTTTGCCATGGGCTACATTGGCAGTGTTATTCTGCAAATCATTGGTTTTGTTTTGGTGATGATGATGCCCAACAATGAAGCGCTTGGTTTAAAAATTACGTTCCTGCTTGTAGGTATCTGGTGGATAAGCTTTGCACAAATAACATTCAGCCGATTACCAAACAATGCACCAAAAGCAGAACGTAAACAAAAGAAGCATCCGATTATTGGTGGTTTTCATGAACTGCAGAAAGTATGGGCGCAGGTTCGGCAAATGCCTAAACTGAAAAACTTCCTGGCATCATTTTTCTTTTACAGTATGGGTGTGCAAACGGTAATGCTTGTTGCCACCGATTTTGGAATTAAAGAACTCAAACTTGCCAATACAAAACTCATCATCACACTTGTTATTATTCAGCTGGTAGCAATTGCAGGTGCTTACATGATGTCGAAACTTTCGTCGATGTTTGGCAACCTGCGTGTCATTATTTTCACGGTTGTATTATGGGCTGGTGTATGTGTTGCAGGTTATTACATTACAACCGAATTTCATTTTTATATTCTTGCTGCATTGGTTGGTCTTGTAATGGGTGGTATACAGGCATTAAGCCGTGCTACTTATGCCAAGTTTATGCCTGAGACAAAAGACACCGCTTCTTTCTTCAGCTTCTATGATGTGACGGAGAAGCTGGCAATTGTAATTGGTCTTTTCTGTTTTGGTTATATTGAAGGTCAGTTTGGAATGCGTTCTTCTATCTTAATTTTGATGTTGTTTTTTGTACTTGGTTTTATTTTCCTGATTGTTACAATGTTTAAGAAAGCAACAAAAACAATTGCAGCAACAAACTAATAAATTAACTCATGAAACTTTATTCTGTTAATACCGGCTATTTCAGGTTAGATGGCGGCGCAATGTTTGGCGTGGTGCCAAAAGTGATCTGGAACAAACTCAACCCTGCTGATGAAAACAATCTCTGTAACTGGGCCATGCGTTCGTTACTGATTGAAGATGGCAACAGGCTGATACTTGTTGATAATGGCATGGGCGATAAGCAGGATGCAAAATTCATGAGTCATTACTACCTCAATGGCGATGATACATTGGAAAAGTCAATGGCGAAATATGGATTTACGTTTGATGATGTGACCGATGTTATTCTTACCCATCTTCACTTTGATCATTGCGGCGGATCAATTATACGCAAAGGCGATCAACTGGTTCCTGCATTTAAGAATGCAACTTTCTGGAGTAATGAACATCACTGGGAATGGGCAACCAAACCCAACGACAGGGAGAAAGCTTCTTTTCTCAAAGAAAATATTTTGCCTATTCAGGAGAGCGGTCAGCTGAAATTTGTTTTGCCCGGCGAAGAACGATACCACCAGTTACCTGCATCGGCTTTCAGTGAAAATATCAGCATCCGTTTTGTAAACGGTCACACTGGTTCCATGATGCTGCCGCAAATAAAGTATGGCGATAAAACCATTGTGTTTATGGCCGATCTGATCCCTGCTGCAGCACATATTCCTATTGCATATGTTATGGGCTACGATATGTTTCCGTTAACCACGATCAATGAGAAAAAAACATTTCTTACCGAAGCAATGGAAAACGATTATATCCTTTTCTTCCAGCACGATCCTGTAATTGAATGCTGCACATTGCAACAAACAGAACGGGGAATAAGAATGAAAGATCAGTTTTCGTTAAGTGAATTATCATAATGAAACAACTCAATAAAAAAATCCCCGGCAAAAGTGTCGGGGATTTTTTATTTCCTTAATGTATCAAGGCTTTCATTATTTCTGATCAATCAACCCGGTTAATTTGTAACGGGTGTTGCGGTAACCCATCATATCAACCTTTACGCTACCCACTGAAATGGGTGTTTCAATACGTACCGGTATACGGGTGGCATCATCACTCACCCACACACTCATTTTTTCACCACCACTGAAAACAGAACCTTCAATGAGCATGGGTTTAAACCGGATGGCATTAAACTTTCCATACTTGGTTTTAATTTTTTCCTTACCCATATAACGTATGTACAAGGGATAAACCTTGTCGTCGATAAACATGTTAAACGGAATTTTAGCACCAGGCTTGTATTTATTAAAATCAATGTTTCGTGAATAATAAATGGCACTGAGTACATCCTGTATACACTCGGGTACTTTAAATGTTCCACCTTGCGATGTGGCAGTATTTGCTGCATCGTTAAACGTTACTGTTTCAAACTTTTTAAAATCGCCTTCGAGAATATTTCGTACAAAACGGTAGGGCTTTAATGTAGCTGTATCAATATAACTTTCGTAATGATCACGCACTTTAAAAAAACCATCAAAGAACGAATTGGTTTTTCCTGTTGCATCGATATGATAAACTGGTTTGTTTCCGTAACGTTCCAGTGAGATATTAAAATTTGCTTCACCGCCATAAACATAAATACCAGCAAGTGTGTAATAAACATGATAATTGAGCGCTTCGCCACTGATAAACGATGTATTGCGTATGCCACAAAACTCATTATCGGCCTGGGCAGACTGATGCACAAAAGCAGGTGCGGGATAAAAGGAAAGCAACAAAATAAAAAGCATTACCACAACATACTTCATCGTTATTCTTCTGTTTGTTTTATCTGTAAAATACTACAATCTTTTGCTAACGTTCTCTGAAAATCCTGATGGTAAGTATCAGCAAGCTTCCCAGTAATGCCGGAAAAACAAGATTCAAAATCCAGATGCCGATTGTTCCTGCAAGTATGGCAATACTGTTGGTACTGAACAAACTCATAATACTTACGGCCACCTTTCCTCTTATTCCAACTTCAGCAATTGCAAAGCTCGGTACAATTGCCATAATTAAAAAAATGAATGCAATACCCCAAAATCCCTGCCACCAATCAATATGAACCTGTAATGCCTGCCACAGTAGAATATACTGCAGTGCAAAAACTACAAAACGTAAAAATGAATAAAATAATATCTGAACATACGCTTTGCCTGATAAATGCTCCAGGTCGTTTACCAGTGCCAGTTTGTTCCTGAACCATGGAATCCATTTGAACAGTTTAACCAGCCAGTGCATCCTGAAATAAAATACAGCAGTTAATACAGCGCATAATAAAACCAGGTATTGAAACACCTGCAGTAGTAAACCTGTTAAATGTGCATCGCCCAACTGAACAGCAAACATTTTATCCTGCAGTAACAGTAGTGCAATCCATCCAAGTACAAGTGTTATCAGCAACTGACCAATACTTGAAACCAGTGTTAAAGCCACGCCCAAAATCCTGTACTTCGGTTCAAGGTAAACAATACGACCGCCATATTCACCAATACGGTTGGGTGTGTTCATGGAAAGTGATAAACCACTCAGCACCGATTCATATGCTTTTTTAAATGAAAGCGGTTGGTAATTGTTTACCAGCAAATACCATTTATATGCTTCAATTCCCCAGTTAACCGGCATCAGCAAAACAGCCAGCCAAAGCTTCCAGCTTTCCGTGCCGGTAAATGCATTTTTTATCTGCTGCCAGGCTTTATCAAGATCGGGCTGATGCTTTACTTCGTTGTACAATGAAATGCTGATCCACACAAATACAATGGGGCCAAGGAAGTAATTAATAAAGATTTTGAAATTCCTGTTCAGTTTCTGTTTATTTGTTCAAAAATAAACCGCCTCTTGCAAACTTTCTCTAAAATCATTCTTGGTATTGACCCCGGCACAGTTGTAATGGGTTACGGACTGATTGGTATTAAACAAAACAAACCGCAGCTGATTGAAATGGATGTGCTGAAACTTACCAAGCACAAGGATGTGTACATACGTCTGCAGCTGATTCATGAAAAAGTGGATGAGATTATTAAGAAACATCAACCAACAGAGTTTGCCATTGAAGCTCCTTTCTTTGGTAAAAATGTACAAAGTATGCTGAAGCTTGGAAGAGCGCAGGGAGTTGCGATTGCAACGGCCATGAGCAATGGTTTATCTGTTACAGAATACTCGCCTAAAAAAGTAAAGCAATCCGTTACAGGAAATGGTAATGCTGATAAAGAACAGGTTTGGAAAATGCTGCAGCACCAACTACAGTTCAAAGCAAAACCTGCTTATTACGATGCCACTGATGCTATTGCAGTTGCATTGTGTCATTACTTTCAAACAAGCGGCGCATTAAAAGCAGCATCAGGAAAAATGAAAGGCTGGGAAGATTTTTTGAAACAGAATCCGGGAAGAGTGAAGAAGTAAATTCAAACAAATTGCTTCTTCATTCATCATACTTCTTTCTCAATCTGTATTCCGCATCTTCGGCAATGCCAGTAAAAATAAAACTGCAGGAATATATCCTAAAAGATAAAGCCAGTTCATGTGACCAAAAATAAGATCAACCAAAAGCTTTAATGTAAGTACAATTGCAAAACTGATGGGTCCCCATTTTTCCATCGACCAGGTACCGCTTAATCCAACAAAGCAGAACACAATCATCAATGCATTAATAGCCGGGTAAAGTGTATCAATACCACCACGCAGAGCAAGACTTCCGGTAAATGAATAAATAATTTCCCATAAGCCAAATGCAAAAAGAGCAACACACAAAATAGTAATGAGCTGCGGACGAGGGTTTTTTCTTTTTCCTTTCTTTTTGTATCCGTATTCGTCGTAACGTACCTGGGTCATTGTTGTTGTTATTTAAGTTTTTCAATTATGGTTTGCTGTATTTGTTTAAACTGCTCTTCCGTCAGTTTTAATTTTGGTCGAGTAAAATTCAGATCATCGGCTGAATTAATGGGCACAAGATGCAGGTGCGCATGCGGCACTTCTAATCCAACAGTAGCAATGCCCACACGGTCGCAGTTAAAGGAAGCTTCCAGTGCTTTTGCAATAGGTTTTGCAAAAACAAGCATCTCCGCAAGAAAAGCCTCATCAAGGTCAAACAGTTTATCGGTTTCTGTTTTAGGCACCACCAATGTATGTCCTTCCGTCATTGGAAAAATATCCAGAAACGCAAAAAACTTTTCGTTCTCTGCAATTTTATAAGAAGGTATTTCGCCTGCAATGATTTTTGAAAAGATTGTCATGCTTCCAAAAATTTTTGATTTCAGATTTATGACTGCCGATTGAATGTTCATCTTATGCAGGTTCATAAACCGGTTATTTAATGACCCGTAAATGTACTTCATTTATCCTTAATCATTTTCCGGGCAGCTTATTACAAAACACAAAATCAATTCTCTTCTACAAAAAAAGTGGGTGCTTTTACACCCACCTTCCGTTTTCATATTCTTACCTGTGTATGTTTACACTGTAATATTTTCCACTTTAAATTTAACGATACCTGCAGGCACCTGCACCTCTGTAACTTCGCCAACGCTTTTTCCAAGAAGTCCTTTTCCAATGGGCGATGTAACAGAAATTTTTCCGGCTTTCAGATCAGCTTCTTTTTCGCTTACAATCTGGTAAGTGATTTGTTTCTTGGTAGCAAGATTGGTTACTGTTACTTTGGTAAGAATAGCCACCCTGCTGGTATCAATGGTTGATTCATCCACGATACGTGCAGTAGCAATCATGCCTTCCAACTGTTTGATTTTGGCTTCAAGAATACCCTGGGCTTCTTTTGCCGCATCATACTCAGCATTTTCTTTCAGATCGCCTTTTTCACGGGCTTCAGCAATCGCTTTCGATGCAGCCGGGCGTTCAACCGCTCTCATGTGCTGCAGCTCTGCATGCATTTTCTCCAGTGTTTCTTTTGTTACATACTGAACACTCATAGTTCCTCCTTTGTTTTCAGTTAAACCTTGCTTTTCAAAAAAGGCCGCAATTTTTACCAGCCCCTTTCTGAAAAGCACAAAAAAATAACAACGCTCCAGTTTTTACTGAAGCGTTGTATGTTTAGTGAACGACAAAAGTAAACACTTTTTTTAAATATGTAGCAACAGATCGTTAAAATAAGGGGCTTTCGGCTTTTGGGCATAATTGTGCACCTGTTCCTGCTTTTCGCTGCAATTCGTCAACCGCTGCCGGGGTTTACAACCGCCAGCAGGGTTTCCTCATTTCCGCTTCAATCAGGCAGCCCTGCAGCAAAAATGCTTCCGTCAGCCAGCCACAGCTTCAAACCATTTTTCACTTTCAAACCCAGCACATAGCTTTACAACATGAAGAAAACAGCAATCATTCTTATTTGTGTATTTACTGCAATCAACATTTCGGCACAAAGCAATCATAACAAAAAAATAAATGTTGGTGCCGAGCTGGATTTTCTTCCCTATGCAACTGGTGGTTATTTTGGGGCAGTGTGGGCAGGTAAAAATAACTGGCGTGTAAGAGTATTAAATGCAGGTGTAAACATGCCCGATATTGTAACTGCAAGCGGTTTCACCAACCGGCATGTAAACAGTGTGGCAATTGTAGCCGACCGTTTCTTTAAACAAAACTGGAAAGGATGGTGGCTTGGTGGCGGATTGGTTTATTGGAAAAGCAGTATTCAAACAACAGCCCGATTACAAACTTCACATTTCAGCAATGTATTATTAAACGGAAGTGCAGGTTACAACTTTACATTATACAAACATCTTTACTTATCGCCATGGGCAGGTTTAAGCATCCGCACTGCAGGCGATAAAAACGTAGCAGTTGATAATAAATCATACACTCTGCCAGTAGTTAATCCTGAAGCCTCATTAAAAATTGGCTGCTGGTTCTGATCAGGAATTGCAGGCTATTTTATTATCAGAAGATTTCCTTTTCGTTTTTCTTTTGGTTTTCCTGCTAAAGAAAATTCTGCTATCCAAACAAATAATCCCTGGTCGTTTCGCTGAATATTCGTTTTCCCATCCCACTTTTTAAATGGATCGTTTGTGTAAAAAACCAATTCGCCCCAGCGGTTATAAATACGCAGTTCATAATCGCTCAATGATGAAATACTTCCCAACGGGCCAAACGTATCATTTAAACCATCTCCATTAGGAGTAAATGCAGTGGGGAAATAAACACCAATGCAGGAAAGATCAATACTAACAGTTACGCTTGTATCAACAGCACATACATCCGTACCGGAAACAGAAACACTGTATGTTCCTGCCGGAAGATCAGTTGCTGTTGCAGTTGTTTGTACAGGTATTGTTGACCACAAATAATTGAATGTGCCCTGTGTTCCGTTAACTTTTACAGTTACTGCACCACCTGTACCTGTTGTACAACTTGCATCGCTGAGCACTGATGGAGTAAGTGAAATAATTTTTACAACATTGGTGATTGTTGATGCACTGCCGGGACCACTTACAGTAAGAGAAACAGTGTACTCACCTGCAGATGAAAATACATGCTGCGGATTTTCTACAGATGAAGTATTATTTGTTCCTGATGCAGCATCGCCAAAGTTCCAGCTGAATATTGTTGGACAAAGTGATGAAGTATTGGTAAACGCAACTGTATTTTCATTTACACAACTGAATGTAAACGATGCATTGTTTGCAGGTGCTTCTTCAATTTTAAAATCATCAACTGCAAATCCGTCATAGTTATTACACAATGTTCCTGCGCCAAAAATAAAACGGAAGATGACATTCTTCATTCCGCCAACTGCAGCCAATGCATGTGATGCAGTAACCCATTGATTGCTTCCGTTTCCTCCACGACAACTTCCTGAAGATGTTTTTGAATTACCCGACCATCCCTGTTTTGTTGAAGTAAGCGGAGAAAGATAAGTTACCGGATCCTGGTTGTACCAGTTTTTGGTAATACAATCTTTATCGGCCGATGTACCGACGGTTGTCCATGTAACACCATTATCAGTTGAATATTGAAAAGAAGCGCCATCATACTGCTGTTCTGTTTCCCAGAATACGTTCATGCTGATGTAAGGATGCTGAAGATTGGTAAAATCAAAGCAGGGACTCTGCAGCCATGATGCTTCACCGTTTGTATAAGCTGTACCTGTTAACCCCGCAGTTGACCAACACTTTGTTCCGCTGGCTGCAGCTTGTATAACCGGCTTTGATACAACTCCCCATGCCCATGATGAACCGGTGCCACCTGTTGTCCAGCTGCCATTGCTGCTTTCAAAATCCTGCTGGTAAGGAAAAACAGAAATACATTGAGCTGATGATTTATTTACGACAACAAGTAATACGCAAACAGAAACGATATAAATAAACCGTTTCATTTGTACGGAAAGATTGTTAGTGGTTGTATGATAAGCAGCAGTTGCCAACATTAATCCAATCCTAATTTATCAACCAGCACTTTACTCATTTTGTAAAATGCCTCATGCGAATAACCGGCAATATGCGGAGTTAATATTGTATTGGTTTGTGATGCCAGCCAGTCGAGATCATTTAATTCTTCTGCTGTATAAGTGTTCAGCTTTTCATTTTCCAGCACATCCAGTGCAGCACCACTGATCCATCCATTTTTCAATGCATCGATTACAGCTTTTGTATCGTGTACTTTTCCACGTGATGCATTAATGAAAAACGGTTTCTGATTCATTGCTTCAAAAAATGCATGATTGGCATAATGAAATGTTTCTTCTGTTAACGGCACATGCATGCTGATCACATCGCTGTATTTCAATACCTGTTCCAGCGAGGCCTCTTTAATCGAATCGCCACCAAAACCAAACTGATATTTATCGTGTGCAAGAATGGTTACATCAAAACCTCTCAGCTTTCTTGCAAATGCCCGGCCTGTATTACCAAACCCGACGATACCAACTGTTTTGCCACCCAATTCCCAGCCACGGTTTGCATCACGCAGCCAGATATGTTTTTTTACTTCATCAAAGCTGCTGTGAATTTTATTCATTAAACCCAGCAGCATTGCAAGTGCATGTTCACCAACCGCATCACAATTACCTTCGGGGCTGCTTATAATTTTAATTCCTTTGCTTTCTACATAGGCAATATCAACAAGATCAAGCCCGCTGCCAAGACGTGCAAGCCATAATAACTTACTTGCTTTATCAACCAGAACTTTATCAACTTTAATACTGGTGGCAATTACAATTCCAACAACATCATCATTCACCATCTCCAGTAATTCGGGGTATGTAATTTTCGGATGATATTCCACTTCATATCCACCCTGCACTAATTTTTCCTGCAGGTACTCATGACACTTTGCTGTAACAATTACTCTCATTTATTTTATTCACTTCTTTTTGCTCATTTCATCTTAAACGTCAGTTCAGCAAACTGCTGCACGCTTAATTGTTCGGCACGTTTATTAAATAGTTCGTCTTTTAAAAATTCTTCATCAAACAAACCTCTCACTCCGTTTCGCAGCATTTTACGCCGCTGGTTAAAGGCTGTTTTCACCAGCAATGTAAACTTCTTATCACTTGCCATTTCAGGAACATGTGCGGCTGGCTTGAGTTTTATAACTCCACTCTTTACTTTAGGAGGAGGATTAAAACATTGTTCACTTACATCAAACAAATACTCCACATCAAAATAAGCCTGTATCAATACACTGATGATGCCGTATGTTTTACTTCCTTCTTTTGCAGCTACTCGTTGTGCCACTTCTTTCTGAAACATACCAACAATGCAATCAACCTGTTCTTTCCAATCGAGCAGCTTAAATAAAATCTGTGTGGAAATGTTGTAGGGAAAGTTGCCTACCACCATAAAATGCTGATCGAAGGGAACAGAACTGTCGAGAAAACTTTCATGAATCAGTTTTCCTTTAATGGAAGGATAAGTATGTTCAAGGAAATCAACTTTTTCTTTATCCAGCTCAACGGCTTTAAAATCCACATGCGGCAACTGAAGCAGGTATTTGGTTAACGCACCACCACCTGGCCCAATTTCCACCAAACATTGCGGATGTTCTTCCAGCACAGCATCAACAATGCGCCTGCAGATATTTTCATCCTTTAAAAAATGCTGACCGAGAGATTTTTTTAACGTGTATTGCACGCTGCAAAAGTAGCAGTAAAAAGCCCTTCGATAAGGAAGGGCTGAATTTTTTTATTGTGCGATGATGACTTTTGTGCGGTAAACCGCTTCGTTCAGTTTAACCTGTACAATGTATTGTCCTGCTGTCCACGCACTGTTTCGGTTAATGATCCATTCGTTAATACCGGCATTTGCGTTTTCTACAGTATGGTAAAGTACGGCTCCCGAACTGCTGATAATGCTGACTTCGGCTTTTGCCTGTTGGGCAAGCGAACAACGCATCCTGAAATGGCTTGTTACAGGATTTGGATTAACGCTTAAACGTATATCCTGCAGTGGCCTGATCATGAGTTTAACAATGTTGCTGTATAAAATCAATCCACCATTATTCCTGTATTTGAGACGATAAAAGAGCTCTGGGGGTTCCAATCCTTTTATATCGTCTGTTTCCATATAAGTTCCGGTGCTTGTATGATAAACTTTTTTCAATGGATAAAAATCAAACCCATTAAAGCTTCGTTCAATTTCATAATACTGCCCTTCGGCATATTCACTGCAATTCCAGTTCAGCAGTACTTGAGAGTTTTTCATTAAACGTGCACTAAAGTTTTGCGGTGCATATTTTAATATCTCACAATTATTGTTTTGATTGATGACAACAGTATCAGTAGCATAAACAGAGCCGCAGCTATCCATCAGCTCCTGCGATACAACGTAAGTTCCGGGCTGATCAATTGTAATAGTATCGCCACTGACTGTTGAAGCTACAATGTGGCCGTTAGTTGTTGACCATGTATACATTGAAGTTGATACGGGATTTGAAAGCCATATTTCACCAACACCCTGCTGGCAAAGAGTTGGGAAATTTGTTGAAAGTTCTGCACGTGGTGCACGGAAAAATGCAAACGGCCCGACAAAATCTTTCAACTCAGCAGTGAAAGAAGTTGATGCTCTTGATTTAACCAATATTCTTCTGAATGGCAATGCACATGCATCATTCATAATCACCAGCGGATCGAGGCCAAGCTTACTTAAATTAACAGAAAATTCCATGAACTGTTTGGCTGAATAAGTTGTTGCCAAAGTGTTGTTCTGCAACACAACGCCAAATGCACCAGCCCACGTATTATTCGAACATTGCAACCCGGTGTAAAAAGCTCCTGCTGTTTTGGGAGAAATATTTGCATATCCGTATGTCGCACCGGATGATGCACCATCAAAAGATCCACCCCAGTTAAATGAAACGGGTGTAATTGACAATGAACTTTGATTAATCCAAATTCTTGCTTCAAGTAATGATAAAGATGAGCTGCCATATTCAGCAGTAAAAATGATATCGCCGGCTTTTAAAATATTACCGGCTGCATCAAACTGCCAGGCAGTATGTCCTGCATCCGGACCGTAACCATAAAAGCGGAGTGAATTATGATCATAATAAATATCTGTCTGATACATTTCAAAATCAAAATACCTGTTACCGGTTGTGTTATCAATGGAAACACCGCCAAATAACCACAATGAATCAGTTGTGTACTTACCTGCCCTGCGTACATGCATGTACATATCAAGAATATCATTCTTATCAGGAATACCTTGCGAAACAGGCGTTGACCAGGCAGAAGGATTCATCCCGTTTTTATTACTTCCTGATGCAAACACAGTTGAGTCATCGCCATGATGATCCCTGATGAAAATTCCATCAATCCACATGTAGTTGTTGACAACAGAAAATTGTGGCTTGCGCATACCACGAAAAAAGGGCTGCATTCTTGATGCCGGCTGCGAGTTATATCTTGCTAATATTGCTGCTGCACCGGTTGTATCTATGATAAATTCCCCACCACCTCCAACAGTGTTGCTGAACCAGTCGTCGTTGCCTGCCTGCAGAAATCCATTAAAGAAATTACTGCGCAGATCCGCATCAACGCCAAAGTTTGCTTTGATTACTGGAGTTGTTATCTGTGCCGAAAGTTGTTGTTGCCAAAACAGAAATGACAGCAAAACGCAGGGTAAAAAATGTTTCATAGAACCGGATTTTAGAATGAGAAAAGCAGGCAATTAATTTGCCTGCATAACCTGCTTCGATATAATCGTTTTACTTTTTGGCTACAATATGTAATACCTGTACATCCGATGAAATCACAGATCCATCAGAATTGTGTGCAGTGATACGATAATAGATAAAGCCAGGAAAACAATTTTCATCACGGAACTTGTACATAACATCTCCTGTTCCGCTTACGTCGCTAATTGATTCAAAAAACGAACCATCCCATGAGCGTTCAATTACAAAGTAATCAACCGCAGGGTTGGTTACAGACCAGTTAAGAGAGGCATCTCTTCCCATACGATGTACACGGAAGTAGCCGAAATTCTGAACTGCTGTTTTCTGTTTTAAAACTGATTGGGACTGATTAACAGGTTGAACTGAATTACCTGCCCTGGAGCTTAGATACGCCAACAAAATTGTTGTACAAATGATGATAATTTTAACTTTCATGGGATTAAGATTTGAAGTGCAAGTTAAAACAATTTACTGCCAATTGCTAAAATTGGAGAATGAAAGAATACTATCCTTTCTTTCTTTTTCCACTTATAAAAAACACGGTAAAACATGTATTTATGTTGGATCGTAATTTGTGCAATTCCTTCTTAATTCTCTGCGAATACTGTCGGCCAATCGTTACATTTGCATGAATAACAGCACATATGACAAATTCTGATAATAAACCCGTTGTTGGCTTCAGTTGTGGCGACATTAATGGCATTGGAGTTGAAATCATTATCAAAGCACTAAGTGATAACCGCATTCTTGATTTATGTACTCCAATTGTTTTTGCTTCAAACAAAGTCATCAATTTTTATAAGAAGTCGATTAACGATGGAAATTTCAATTACCAGTCGGTAAAAGATTTTCAACGTCTCAATCCTAAAATGGTGAACGTGTTCAGTTGCTGGGAAGATGAAATAAGCATCACTCCGGGTCAGTTAACTGAAACAGGTGGTTTATATGCAATCAAATCATTAACAGCAGCAGTTGATGCGTTAAAAGAAAACCATGTTGATGTACTTGTTACTGCACCTATTCATAAAAAGAATGTTCAATCAGAAACATTTAATTATACCGGTCATACACCCTACCTCAAAGATGTGTTCCAGGCAAAAGATGTTGTGATGTTTATGGTGGCCGATAATATACGTGTGGCATTGTTAACAGAACATATTCCAGTTAACCAGTTATCATCACATATTTCTAAAGAAGCCATTGTAAGCAAACTGATGCTGATCAATGAATCGCTGAAAAAAGATTTTGGTGTTGAGCGTCCAAAAATTGCTGTACTTGGTTTAAATCCGCATGCAGGTGATGAAGGTTTAATTGGTAAAGAAGAAGAAGAAATTATTAAACCTGCTATCAAAGAAGCGAAACAAAAAGATGTGCTTTGCATGGGACCATTCAGTGCCGATGCATTTTTTGCAAGAGCTCAATACGAAAAGTTTGATGCAGTACTTGCCATGTATCACGACCAGGGTTTGATTCCGTTTAAATCACTTGCAATTGGTGAAGGCGTAAATTATACTGCAGGATTAGATGTTATCCGCACAAGTCCTGATCATGGAACTGCATTTGATATTGCAGGAAAAGGCAAGGCAGATGAATCATCCATCAGGGAAGCAATGTTTGTGGCGATTGATATTTTCAGGAACAGAAATAATTATGCTGATGCAAGAAAAAATCCGATGAAGAAACTCAGTGCTTCATTACTGGCAAAAGCAGTTGATGAAAAAATAGAAGAAGAATAAATTTATTTAGGCAGATAAGTCTGCAAAGCCTTTACATAAACTTCAAAAGCCTTAATACCTTTTGAAGTTATTTTACAGATTGTTTGAGGATAATTGTCTTTAAACTGTTTGGTTACTTCCACATAACCTGCATCTTTCAGTTTTGTAATCTGCACACTGAGATTACCTGCAGTTGATCCTGTTTTCTCCTTCAGAAATGTAAATTCAGCTTCCTTTACACTTATGAGCAAACTCATCACTGCAAGCCTTAACTGCGAATGTAATATAGGGTCGAGTTCTTTAAACATTGTTTTCGTCTATATGCAATAGATATTTTTTTCTTAAAACAATTCCGGGAATTAACCATGCCAGTGTTGCCGATGCAGCCATCAGCAGAAAATCAAATTTAATAACTGTAAACACACTGATTAACGCAGCTACCCAGCAAAAAATTCCACCTATCGTCATCAGTTTAAATTTTCTTGATGCACCAGTTACAATTGTAGGATAGCCATATAAAAACATCAGGTAGCTTGTGCCAAAAGTCATGAAATGCGGCACATCAGGTTTACCCGTTATTTCTTCATAATCTGTAAGAAAAGTATTTAGCTGTTCTGATGCAACGTTGTTAATAAAGCTCACAATAAAAACTCCAATACCAAAACAAAGCCATACATAACTCATAACGTCGCTATCCCATCCCTTAGCTTTTCTTTTCTTACGTTCTTTTATTGAAATGATTATTTGTGGCACCAGTGCCGCAATCGTCAACAGCCAGATATCAACTGGCAGTTTAAAATTAAACTCAAGTTGCAGGTACTGTACAATACTGCAAAAGGTAATTACTGCACCCCAAAGAATCGGACCAATTCCGGTATCAACAAATTCATTCTTTGCCCGGTTAATCATTTGCTGAATAATCAGCAGACTCTCCTGTTCAGTTAATTCTTTCTCTGGCATAACAGTTTTGTTTTATACAATGTAATGTGTTAAAGAAGCAGTCAAAAATAAAGTAGTCCCGAAGTATTTCCTCCGGGACTAATACACATTATTTACACTCTGTGTAGGCTTTTTCCGTTTGATCCTTTCCCCAGTTGGGATACATGGGTGCTTTTGGCTTAAATGTTTTAAATAATTCTAATGCCTTTTCAAAGATTGGCTTGGCTTTATCACAACCACCACCAAATTGCTCAGGAGTTTTACTTATACCCTGTGCCTGCCACATGTAAGGGCGTGGATTTGTTGGATCAAGTTGTTTCGATTCTTCAACGTATTGATTCGACATCATGCCGTATTTCATATACCTGCTCATCGGGTCAACAACCATTCTTAATGTAGCAAGCATTGCCTTCAGTAAAGAAATTTCAGAATTATTTTTTTCCATCACTTCAGCCTTTGCAATTAATGAATCGCATTGATCAGCGATCTGATCATACTGCTTTGGATCATTCAGCATAAATGCATACCACACTCTGCTCAGCGATGAGTAATAAAAAGGAAGCCACTGGTTTTTTTCTGCATTGGCTATACGCTCAAAAGCGTTTGAAACATCCAGCATATCTGCAGGTGTATTGGCTGAAGCCATAGCTTCAAAATTTTTCTGCATGGCGCCGGTATAACGTTCGCTTTGAGCTGAAGCGGAGGTCAGCATTGCAAAACAAAAAACGGTGAAGAGTAATTGTTTCATTGTTGTTGATTTTAATATATGATTTTATAAATTATTATTGATAGCATCTTCTGTACGGTCAACACCAAAGCTGATAAACGCACCAATGAAAATAAACATGCGTGATGGCGGAACCAGTTCCTGTTTATGCATTCCGTTTGTTGAATAAGTATAGCCGTAAACCTGTTTGATGTTGAAGATATTGCTTACGCTGATAACATACACTGCAAATGATTTGGCGTTCTTCTTCCCTAAGTCAGGAAGAAAATTCAAGGCAAAACTTACATTGTGGTAATCGGTTACTTTACCCTTGTCGGCAAAAAACGTTTTATTATTTACATCATACTGAATGTTGTAATAAGGCCGCCCACTTGAATAATTATAGGAAATATTGAAGTTTGTTTTCAGGGGAGTTACAAATTTCTTTGCTACAAATGATGCAGTATGATGTGCAGCAAAGTTTGGTGTAATGGCATAAGGAAAATTCAGGAAATCTCTTTTTGTATCAAGATATGAATAGGAAATCCAGTAGTCGAGGTTTTTAATATTCTTCTTATCTCTCCAAAAAAATTCAAACCCACTTGCATCGCCAAATCCATTATTATTTGCCGCCAGTTCCCGCCCGTTTACATTTGTTGTTTTAATCAACTGTGCATATTTCTTATAAAATACTTCTGCCCGGAAAGTAGTAAGACTCGTTGTTTTTTGGTATTGAGCAATATAATGCTCTGCTTTCATAAATGTCATTGAATTTACTGCAGGCAAATATTTCATTTCAGGGTTCTGGTAAAAAATTCCATATGCAAGTGATGCCTGGCTTTGTTTTCCAAGTTTGTAAGCAAATGAAATACGTGGAGCAAGATTGTATTTTTCCAGCGAAGCAGCATACTCTGCCCTTGCACCAAATTTAGCCGCAAGATTATTGGTGATATAAATATCCTGCTCAGCAAACAATGCATAATTGTTTACAATAAATCTGCTGTTATACTTAAACCCATTGTATGATGTGTAAATACTTTTATCATCACTGTAATTATATTCAGTACCAAAACGTAAAGCACTCAATCCTTTAAATTTCTTTTCAAACACTAAACGTGCATTAAGGTAAAGACCTTTATTGTCTAATTGAAATGTTTTAAACTGCAAACCATTCAGCAGCACATCAGTCTTTTGCTGGTTCTGCATTCCAAATCCAATTGTATCATGATTTGTTGAAAACGAAAGACCAGCTGTTATTTTCCATTTACGTTTCAGATTTTCTTTCCATGATAAGTTGTGATACATGTTATCATTCTTCATGGAAAATTTATCCAGGTATCCTGTTGAATCAAGGCTGTTGCTTGTGAATGCCAAACCATTGTTTGTATAATAGCCATAATATTTAAGCATTCCGTTTGCTGAAGTTTTGATACGGAAGTTTGCATCCAGGTTATGTCCGCCCGGAGCTCTTGAATAATCCTGCTTTTGTTTTAACACTGCAAATGCAGCAGTAAGGTTTGAATAATCATAATTCAATCCCCAAGAAGATTTTTTATTCGTTGCCAGTTTTTGAAATCCTGCGCCAGCACTGATAACCGACAGGTTTAATGTAGCTGATGATTGTTCAGGAAGATCAACTGACTCAAGAATTAATGCAGATGATAATGCCTGGCCATAAAGTGCACTGTAGCCACCGGTACTGAAAATTGTTCCTTTAAAAATGGATGGAGAAAAACGTCCACGGGTAGCAATGCCGGGCACACTTGTGTAGAAAAAATTATTCACCAATGTACCATCAATAAATGTTTTTGTTTCTGCAGCCGTACCACCACGAACAAACAAACCCTCCGTTTCACCAACCTGCTGAGCACCTGGTAAAGTTTTTAATGCACCAGTTACATCAGCATTTGCACTAGCCGTTGTAAGAATATCGATTGATGTGAGAACTGCAGCAACCCGTTTACGATCGCTTGCTTCAAATGAACCAGCCGTAATTACAACCGCACTCATTTCTGTAATTTCCTGTTTCAGCTGAATTGCCAGTTTTAATTCACCTGAACCTGTTAATTCAACCGGCATCTCAACTGTTTTATAACCAACAGCTGTAACAATCAATAACTGCTTGCCCTTATCATATGCTTTAAAACGGAATTTTCCTGCTGAATCAGCAGTTGCCCCATCATAAGAATCTTTAATGGTCAGTGATGCTCCCGGAACAGCTTGTTTTTTTATATCAGTTACAGTACCTGTTACCAATGTTTGTGTATAGCCACAAAAAGTTGCAGATAAAAAAATGATCAAAAGAAAATAGTGCTTCATAATCTCTAAAGTTGCACAAACATAAAGTAGTTTATTTTATAAACCAAATATTTCAATTATTTATTTTTTACATATTTTCTTCTTTCAAAAAGAAAGCCGTCCTGAAACAGGACGGCTTTGATATGCTTTTCCGAATATCTATTGCTTCACCACTTTGCCATAAAACACCTGTGCATTGCTTTCATCTTTCACAACAACGAAATACATTCCGTTTGGTAAATTACCTAATTGGATATCCTCAACGTTGTTTGCCGCCTTCTTCTGCTGCAAAACCTGGCCGACAGATGAAACAACTGTAATTGTTTCTTTGCCACTAAGACCAGTTACCCGTGTTCCTGAAGTTGTAACGCTTGGGTATAAGCCGATTTTAGCTTTATCGCAATCAATAGTTACAACCACAACATTACTGTATTCAAAAGTACCATTGTTATCAACCATTTTCAGGCGATATTGGTTTGAACCTTTAACTGCAGCACCATCATTGAATACATAAGAGCTGTTTGAACCCTTTGATGCAACCTTACCAATTGAAACAAAACCATTGCCTGTATTGCGTTCAATTTCAAAATGACTTACTTCATCTTCCAAAGCAGTATTCCAGTTTAATACTGTTCCGCAATTCTGTACTTTACCTGTGAAACTGGTTAAATGTACAGGAAGCGGGCCATCTGCAATTGTTGTCATACTCCAGCCAATATTGTACCTGTCGCCAACATATTGCTCAATATCAGACCATTTCTGACCAGCAGTTTTTCCTCTTAAATAAACCTTAAATGTTAATGATGTAATATTCGCACCCATAATACGAACGCTGCCACTGGCTGCTAAATTGCCGTTTGCACCATCAAGATCAGTACGAACACCGGGATCAAATGTGTTTACAATTTTCCATGTACCTGCAGGCATTGATCCAACAGCATCTGTAGTAACAATCAAAGGATCAGTACCACTCAATCTTTGCATTGCATAGCCTGTATTCACTAATTCATACTCAGTTGTAAAAGCAAGGAATGTACTGGTATTAACATCGATATTTGTTCCAACATTTCCACCCAAGCCAGTAACATGCATCACCGGATTTGTAACAGAACGACTGAATGTGAAAGTTACAGTACCCATATAATAACTAGTTGCTGGACCAGTAGCAGCATTATTATTCGCTGCATAAATTCCCTCAGCAGAAGTGAACATAGAGAAAGCACCATTGCTGATTGCATTATTACTGCTCTCTGCTTCAATGCCGTTTCCAGCTAAAGATGGAGGGGCTGTGTAATAACTATTAAGCGGCTGACCAACATCGTTCATTGCAACATAAATCGGATGCTCTGTTGGTTGTTTTGGTTTTTGTGTTGAGCTTACACCAAACATTAAACCATTATCACCGTTTGCTGTTACATCATTATACTGCTGATTTGAAAAAGATGCAGAAACAGTTAATAATGTGAGGTTAGGATAATTACCGCCGGGAATATTTTCAAACAACCATGGTTGTGTTGAATACACTATTCCACTTGTTGTATTTGGGCGTTCCTTCCTGAACATTTCATACGATGTTTGTGCTGATACACTTACTGAGAACAGTAATAAAGCAGCGAGCATTTGTGGTTTTAGAATTCGTTTCATATCGATTATTTAAAGTTTGAGGGTTTAAAATTTTAGTCTACGTTTCCTGGTCTTACATATACAATACCGAAGTTTACTTCTGTTACATTCCTGTTCAGGTAAATCAATGCTGATTTTGAATCAACTGTTCCATCTGAACCTGCTGATGCTCCGATGTGCTCACCTGTTGGATAATAATAAGCAGGCAATGAAGCATTAACAGGAGCAATTGATCCTGGCGCTACATAGTCCTTGCTGAGCATTACATAATAGGTAGTACCGCCTGGCAGATTTGTGAATGAGAACTTACCTTCATTTGCAGAAAGCACTGCTGGTAATTGCTGGATGGCATCCACTTTACCTGTTGTTGCATTAATCAGCAATACATATTCAGTTGGATAAGGTGTGATGTTGTAACCATTTACTGTATTATCAGTTAAACGGTTTGCATCGTAAAACAGGTTACCACTTAAACTATATACCTGTCCAACACCTGAAGGAGTAACACCAAAGTCCAATGTGAGATTACCATTGCTTCCATCGCCATCAGTTGTTGGTTCTGAAGCTGGGCTAAGTGTAATGAAGTTGCTTCTTAATTCGTTTCCAACTAATACAACACCATTATCATCATTATTCACATCATCATTAGGATTTGCAGATACAGGACCAAGACCTGCTACATAGCCTGAAGGCATTACAATACCTGCGATGTAATTTCCTGCACCGAGATAATTGAATTGGTAAACACCACCTCCTGAAGTTGTAGTAGTAGCAATTATATCAGCCGCAGTAATTGCATTATCAGCATTAAGATCATCAGGCTTATTGTCGCCATTTGCATCAGCATACAGGTTAACCGTAACACCATTAATGCCTACTTCATTTGCATCATAAATTCCATTATCATTTAAATCGGCCCAAACAACATTTCCAAGATTTAATGTACCACGGAAACCAAAGTCTACAGTGAGGTTACCATTACTTCCATCTCCATCAGTTGTTGGCTCACCACCTGTTGTTAATGTGATGTAGTTAGTTCTAACTTCAGCACCAACTGTAGTAACAGCATTATTATCTGTGTTATTATCGTTATTTGGATTTGCGCTTGTTGCTGTTGTTGCACCAACTACATATCCTGAAGGAGTAGTTACAGCAACAATATAATTACCAGGAGTTAAACCAGTGAATGTATAAGCACCACCTGCATTTGTTGTTGTTGTAGCAATAGCAGCAGCATCAGGAGTGTTATCTCCGTTTGCATCAGCATATAACTTAACAGTTACACCGCCAATACCCGGTTCACCTGCATCCTGAATTCCATTGTTATTTACATCACTCCACACATAATTACCAATTACAAGCTGATTGCTCATGAAGCCTGCATCAACTGTAAGATTATTTTCAGCTGCTGCAAGTGTTACACTTACAGTACCGCTTACAGGATCGCTGTCTTTGGCATCATCACTACCTTGATTAGAAGGAGCAGCCACAAAGCCAGAAGGAGTTGCAAAGCTTACTGAATAATTACCGGCAATAAGACCACTGAACAGATAGTTGCCATTTGCATCAGTTGTTGCAGTTGCTGTTGTTGCATCAGGGTAAGTTAACGTAACTGTAACTCCACTGATTCCTGCTTCACCAGCATCCTGTATTCCATTACCATTTACATCGTTCCAAACTTTGTCACCAATAGAACCTGTGCCTTTTAATCCAAAATCTAATGTGAGATTACCATTGTTACCATCACCATCAGTTGTTGGTTCTGCACCGGCAGTTAATGTGATATAGTTACTTCTTACTTCACCGCTAACAATTGCAACGCCATTGTTATCAGTATTATCATCATTATTCGGGTTAGTACTTGTTGCTGTTGTTGTACTTACAGTATAGCCTGTTGGCAACACTACAGCAACAATATAATTACCTGGGGTTAATCCTGTGAAAGTATAAACACCTGAAGCATTTGTTGAAGTTGTTGCTACTGCTGCAGCATCAGGAACGTTATCTGCATTTGCATCTTTGTATAATTTCACTGTTGCAGAAGCCACACCTGTTTCAGATGCATTTTGAATACCGTCGAAATTCTTATCGTACCAAACATAATTACCAATTACAAGCTGGTTGCTCATGAAGCCTGCATCAACAGTAAGATTGTTTTCAGCTGCTGCAAGTGTTACACTTACACTACCGCTTACAGGATCACTGTCTTTTGCATCATCACTACCTTGGTTAGCAGGAGCTGCTGTATAACCGGAAGGTGTTGTAAAGCTTACTGTATAGCTACCGGGAGCAAGGTTGCTGAACAGGTAATTACCGTTTGCGTCAGTAGTAGTTGTTGCAGTTGCACCACCGGGATAAGTCAATGTAACAGCCACTCCACTGATACCAGCTTCACTAGCATCCTGTATACCATTACCGTTTGCATCATCCCAAACTTTATCACCAATTGAACCTGTTCCTTTTAATCCAAAATCCAATGTGAGGTTACCATTGTTACCATCACCATCAGTTGTTGGTTCTGCACCTGCAGTTAATGTGATATAATTACTTCTTACTTCACCACTAACTGTAGTAACACCATTATTATCTGTATTATTATCATTATCAGGTGAAGATGATGTTGCAGTTGTTGTTCCCGCAGCATATCCCGCTGGCAATGTTACTCCTACAATGTATTTACCTGCTGCTAAACCTGTGAATGCATACAAACCATTTGCATCTGTTGTTGTAGTTGAAACAGCAGCACCATCAGGAACATTGTCAGCATTTGCATCAGCATATAATTTTACAGTTGCACCGCTGATAGCAGGTTCACCTGCATCCTGTGTACCATTATTATTTCTGTCGTACCAAACATAATTACCAAGATTAACAGGAATAGTTGCAGTTAAACAGAATGCATCCATCTTCATTACATTACATGTAATTGCACTCTGTACTCTTGCTTTAACAGTTCCTGCAGGAGCTACTGCAGTAATTGAATAAAATGCCAACTGACCGAAGTTTGCATCGACATCTCTTGTAACTACAACATCAGTTTGGCCAATTACAACATTAGATGAATTGAGGAAAATCAGGCTCAGCTTAGGAGCACAAGCAAGACCTGCAGTATGTGTACCGGCATAAGCATTAAACGTTACAGTTGCACCAGCAGCTACAGCAACATCCTGCCATACTTTTGATGTACCGGTACTCCAGTTATTAAATCCGTTTGCTGCACCACAAGCGATATAACCTGTACCAGTTGTAAGAGAACCACCACTCCAGCTCCATCCTGTTGTACCATTTTCAAAGCTTCCGTTTACAAGAAGGTTGTTTGCAGAAGTTGTGCAGTCACAATTTGGCAGGAAGCCAAAATCGTAAGTAATATTATTGTTGGGATTAGTATTGCCGTCAACCAAAGGTTCTGTGCCAAATGCAAGAGTAATAGCCAAACCTCTTGTTTCATTTCCAACAATTACCTGGCCGTTATCATCAAGATTGTTATTGTTATCAGGATCACCACCATCAACAGCACTGCTTACATAACCAGCTGGAGTTACTACACCAACGATGTAATTTCCGGGTGTTAATCCGTCAAACTGGTAATAACCATTTGCATCAGTTGTTGTCGTTTTAATAGCAGCACCATCAGCTACATTATCATTATTCGCATCATTATATAAGTTAACAGTTACACCAGCAATACCATTTTCAGAATCGTTGATACCGTTATTGTTTGCATCGTACCAAACCCTGTTTCCTAACGAAAGAGTAGTTGTAAATCCGGCATCAAACGAATTGTTCCATGTACCATTAGGTACAGTAACATTACTTATGATCCCATTAACCGGATCACTGTCTTTATTATCATCACTTCCCTGGTTGGAAGGTGAAGGACTGTAACCGGTTGGCGTTACAAATTCAATATTATAAGTATTAGTACCATATTGAACCGGATCCCAGAAGTAATAATATCCTGAAGCATCAGTTGTTGTTGTAGCCAAAACTGTTCCTGCAGTATTTTTAAGTTTTACAGTTACACCTTCAATACCTGTTTCACCTGTATCCTGGATTCCATTTGAGTTTGCATCAAGAAATACAAAATCGCCCAGGCCATTGTCTTTATAAACAGCAAAATCATAAGTGCCGTTATAATTAGTACCACCTGGTTCGCCACCTGTTGTTAATGTGATTGTGCCACCTTTTATTGTCGTACCACTTTGTGTAAGACCATTATTATCATCGTCAATATTATTATCAGGATCTCCGCCATTTTTTGGAATCACATACATCCATGATGGTGCGTTTTCAATCTGCGCCATATACTTTCCGGGAGCAAGATTGGCAAAATTGTAGTAACCGCCACCGCTTGTAATTGTTGTTGCTAAAGCAGAACCATCTGGCACACCATCTTCGTTAGCATCAGCATATAATTTCACTGTTATTCCATCATAACCCCAATCGCTGCCATCTTTTATTCCATTACCATTTAAATCGATATAGACTTCATTACCAAAAGCAACAGTTGTTGGAGCTGCAAGTGTTACACACCACTGATCAGTTTTAATCCAGTTTCCATTACCATTGTATCCTACCTGCGTATATTTAGTTCCTGCCGGAACAACAGCTGTCCATGTATATAATTGAGGTCCAACAGGAGCATTAGCAAGTACTTTATTTACTTCAACAGTAGCACCGGAAATCCAGTTCCAGTTTGCATCAAAGAAATAAACACCCACTTCATGATAATAACTGTTGTCATGAGTGCCTGCATAAACAGATGCATTAATAACTGTGCCTGCTGGCAAATCGGTTCCGATAGTTTGTGAAACCCAGTTGCTGGAAGTATTAGTGATCTGGAAATCGCCGGAATAACTACCACATGATACAGCACCTGTACCAGCAGTAAGTGTACCTCCACTCCAACCCCATCCGGTTGTTCCATTTTCAAAGCTTGGGTTTGCTACAAGGTTACCAGCGCATGTACAACTTGTTGCAGCACATGCTACACTTGCATTGAATTTTGCAATATGAAGTTCACCAGCATAAGGCTTTGTAAAACTTTTCGCAATAAGCTGACCGGTTATGTTGCCGGATCCGTTATTAGTAACCGCTGCATTTGGTGCAAAAACAGAACCAAGAATTAAGTTTGAATTTGCTATTGTAAGAGAAGTTGTGTTATAAAAATTCCAGATGATATAAGGTGCCCTGTTTATTTCCATTGAATTGTCGGACTCAGAACCCATCACAAACTTTACATTGCTCCATGAAAACGATCCTGAAGCATTAACATTAATCACCAATGGTCTTGAAGCGCTTGGAAGATTACCGGTAAGGTTAATCTGGCTGTAAGTATTTAAAGTTGAACCTGAAATTGTCCAGACATTCGTAGAATTTGCACCGAGGTTCAAAGTAGCCTGGCCACCGGAAACAGTTGCAGTTACATTTGAAGTACAGCCTGACATTGAAACAGCCTGTGACCTGAAATCTGTAAAAGCAGCACTGAAGTTTACAAGAGATGTTGTGTTTTGAACTGTTGAAGCAGATTGTGCAGTGGAATTAATACGTACATACCTGTTTAAAACAGTTGTAACTGGATTACCAATATCAATACCACCACTGCCTGCAGCAGCAGTACTTCCCGATAAAGAATAAAAACTTACGTAATGATCATCAGTAAGACCGGATTTACCATCAATTTTAAAAACATTTCCACCATTAACACCGGTAAGTCCGCCTCCAACAACCAAAGCATACTTAAGTCCGTTGATCGTAACATAAGACTGCCCACCAGTTGTATTTGCAGAAGTACGCTGAGAATTTCCCAGCACAACTAAGTTGCCACCAACAGCTATTGCTCCTTCAATATCACCTGCAGTAATTGTCAGATTTCCTTCAGTAAAAATGTTGAAGTCCTGCGCAGAGGTAAGCGGATTCTGAGCAAAAATTTCAGAATTGTTTAGTAAAAGCAACACAACCAGAAAAATCTGGATTGGCAAATACTGCGTAATTTTTTTAGCGTAATTTTTTTTCATTTAACGTTTAGTTTTAGGGTAACTATACGGTTAAACAAAAGACACCGGATTCTAAGGATTACGGAATTTTCGGTGGAAGATTGGATGTACGGATTAACAGGAATATTGAATAAAGGCTACGGACAGCTTATTTAGAAAATTCGATAACTCTTTCACAACTTATTCAGGTTGACGTTTATAGAGGCAGTTTGTGGCCAATAAAAAGTCTTAAAAATGTGTCATAAACACACATAGCCTGATTTTCTGGGGATTGAGTACCGGATCTTCATTTTTTTTATTTAACCTTAATAAATAAATTAATAACTCAAATAATTGAGCAATCAGCCAAAATTGATAATAAGGAATAAAATGCCTGAACGTTGAATTTTGCAAATGCAATAACCTCAGACTGGAATGATAAGGAGTACGGAAATTCAGAAGGATTGGAGAGAAGTCTTTACTAAGGATAATGAAATCCCGATGAAAAAAACTTATCGGGGGTGTAAAAGTATTGATTTTTTAAAGATTACAAAATTTTTTTAAGGGTTTTTACCTAATCCGATGGCGTTATACCCTTATATTTTTGCTTTCCAGGCTATAATTTCAGGGAATTGAACAAACTTAAGTATGCACCTATGGTTCAAAAAAATGAAAATCAGAGCCAATGTAGATTAATTTATAAAAAACATTTTAACAGAGAACTGATTCTGAAACAACTCTATAGCCTTTATGTACTATAAATTATTTTACAAACTGCCATTTCTTCTCGGTATCATCCCAACTGAATTCATAAACTGTTTCTTGTTTTTCAGTTGGTGCAGTAAGATTAAAATTAAATTCAACGCCAAAAATCTGCATCCCGCCATATTGGGTAAATCTGAAACGCCTTACTTTATCATCGCCTCTTGGACCTAGATTTATCAACGATAACATGATTTCCGGCTTACCCGAAAATGTTCCCTTTTTATTGAGTGTAATGGCATAGATGTCGCTTGTACGGGCACTTCCCATATAAAGTTTTCGTTGGCCTGAAGCATAGGATATACCCATTCCAAGTATATCAATCCCTGTAATCTTATCAAGAATTTCTCCGCTTGTTGCATCAATTGCATAAACAGTTCCTTTTTCATGGGTGCGATCGCTCCCCATAACAGAAGAAACATACAATGTATTTGTTTCGCACAGATAACATAAACCAAGAATGCCGTATGGATTAACTGAAGTAATTGAATCCGAAACAGGCAATTCTGCAAACACACTCATCACACCCGATTCTGAATCAACTTTGTAAACTGTATTTTGCTTTGAAGTAGGATTATTATAAACATTAACTACCGGTACAGGGCCAACAAAACAATTGCCAAACTGATCAAGTTGTATGGGGCCCATCCAGCCACCCATTTTCCACGAAGGATGTTGGTATCGTCTTGGTTCACCTTGTTTCTGTAGTTCAACTAAAACAAGGCCCATTGTTTTTTTTTCCGAGGTGCTGAATGCAGTACGGGCAGGATTAAACCCAATTGCCTTTACAAACGTTGGCAACTTTCTGCAATCATTGCTTTGAAATTCAACCTCCTCTTTGCAGGAAGAAAACAAAGCAAAAGCGAGTGCTGATACTATAATAATAGAAAGACGCATACTGTTTCAGTTGCTGTTTTAGTTTTTAACCGGAATAAACATTGGTCCGCAAAAGCAAGGAAAAATCTTTGTTTCATAAACGCCTTTACTGTTCAGCACATTCTCAGCCCAGCAATATTCATTACCCTTCCTGTCATCATTACGCAGTTGTGCAACGTACCAAACAACCAAAGAAGCATTTTGAATATTTTCAGCATTTGGTTCAATAAATTTTTCAGGTCCCTGGTGATAATCAGCATTACAGCATGGGCCGATTGTTACAAGATCACTTTCGCCTTCATCTCTTGCATTATCGTGCTTTGAAACGTATACATAAGCATAATCGCCACGTCCGCCATCATTAAATTGCCCTTTTCCCGGTTCCATAAAATAACCTCCGCTGTTTCCTGCAATCTTATACTGAAATCCTTCAGGAGTAAATAATGTTGCTGCACCCTGTAACTGCCACTGCTCTTTTTCCCATTGCGACCAGGAGCTGTTTTTCCATTCGTAAAAGCTGGAATGATCATCAGCAAAAGCAATACGAAATACCGGGCGATACGTTGCTGTGCTGCTGCAACCCCGTCCAAGGCTTGCAGCTGTTATTCTGAAACGGCCATCGTTATAAAACTCATAACGTTGCCTGTAATTATAACTGCAGGGGGTTGGCCAACCTTCTGACCGGAATGTTTGCTCCAGTACAAACCCGATTTTATTCTTGGAATCATCCAGCAAATCAACAACTTTGGGAGGTTCCCACGCAAGTACTGCCGCCTGGCTAAAGAAAGGACAGCCAACAGCATCGCTGTAACCAAAACCATCAGAGCCACTGTAGTTCACATGTACATCAACCAACTTTGCATTACGCAAAACTGGTTTTCCATTATATAAAACATTGCTGATGCGTAATCCGTCACTGCTTGTAAGCATGTACTTCATTTCCCAGCCATTGCGTGCAAGCTTTTGTTCCTGCTCGCAAAAGCAGGCAGTAATCTTATCGTCCTGAAGTTTACGTTCAGAAACTAATGGAGAAGCAGGACCTGTTTTTCCTGAATATATCCACCGCACTCCTACTAAGCGATGATCAGTTAAATCAACAATTGCCCATAATGTTTTTTCGCCCAATAAAAAAGTTGGGGCTACACAAAGATGCCGGCTGCGCTCACACCGTGTTTGATTGAGTGATGTTTTATAATACTGTGCAAGCAGTTTTTTTTCATCAGGTTTAAAACCCAGAGCTTTTTCAACTTCCGGCGATTCCATCGCAATTTTATTGGCCAATGTTATAAGCGCAGGAGGTAAGTCTGGTTGCGTTTGACTAAGATAAAAACGATTTAATACCCTTTGCGTTCCGGCATCAACAATTGCAACTGATGTATTATTTAATGCATAATTATACATTTCCACCCGGTAACAATCTGCAAGATTATATGCGGCTTTAATTCCAGCCATATCGCTTTCTCTTGCCTGGTGAATACCAAATATTTCATTGCGGAAAGGAAGATGTGTTGCTGGATCAAAAAGAAATTGTGTAAACACTGAATCCTTTAGTGCAACTGATTCAGCAAACCTTTGCTTATCTGAAGCACTGTCGGCATACAGCAAAACGGGCAAAGGTTGACGAAGTGCATCTTTTATTTTATTTACCCTTTCTGCCACAAAAGGAAATGTAACCAATGTATCTGCTTCCGCAATCATCGACTCAATGGCAGTTTCGTCATAACCTTTATGAACTGTTACTCCGTTTCCATTATCGCAAGATGAAAAAACAGCTGTAACAAAAATGAATAAAAGAAAATTCAGTAAACGATGTTTCATTATTTTATTCCCCATGGATCCTGGTAGTATGATTTTTTGATAACAGATGAATCGGATAAGCAAAGCAGGAACTGAATCAAATCATTCCGCTGCTGTAAATTTAAAGTGAAACCTGTTATATATGGATGTTTGTTTTTATCTGTTGATAATTTTCCTTTTTCAAACATACCAATTACTTCCTGCAGCGATTCCACACTGCCATCATGCAGGTAAGGCGAAGTAAATGCAAGGTTGCGCAAGGTGGGTATTTTATATTTTCCAACGTCTGCAGCATTACCTGTTTTAGCTGCAAGTCCACGATGTAAAGTTGTATCAGGAAAAAGACCAGTGTTAACGTAGGGAGCAGATTTAAACGATGACTCATTGAAATTAATGCCGCCGTGGCATTGGTTACATTTCAATTCAGCCGAATTAAATAAAACCATTCCCCTCAAAGCACTTTTATTTAATGCTGTTTTATTACCATAATAGTTATACTCATCATAGGGAGAATGAAAAGAAACAATCGTTTTTATAAAGGAAGTGATGCAATACTGCACATGCTTAACTGTAAACAGCTCTTCGTTACTCACAGCGGGAAAAGCTTTGGAAAAAAGCGGTTGATAGAATGCATCATTTTCAAACTGCCTGAGCAACTTCGCTTCATTACCTTTCCAGCCAAGTTCAACCGGCGCATCTGCAAACATTGGATTGTTGATCTGCTTTTCAGGTGTATGAAAAGAAGTATCAGCATAAGTGAAATAACGGTTGAACGCAAGGTTAATAAGTGGCGGAGAATTGAATGCAGTTAAATCGCCATAAGCACCAACAGACCGGCGGTAGGTATCAGTAAAAGAAAAACGGGGATCGTGACAACTGGCGCACGACTTTGTTTTGTTGACGGATAAACGTTTGTCATAAAACAAATAACGACCTAATTCAACTTTTGCATCCGTTATCGGGTTTGATGGATCTGAATAAAATTCATTCCTGATTGCCAGTGGAATTTCCTGTTCAGTTTTTTCAACTATAGTTTCTGAATTAAAACCAGTACAACCAGATTGTACAATGATGTACAACCATATTCCGATAAACAAAACCCGTTTCATAAATTTTACTTCTTCCCGATTTTATCCTGTAACAGTTTCCTGATTTCGTGAACCTGGTCGCTATCACTGAATGCATCTTTTGGTATCAGGAAAAAAGACCGGTCGTCAACATACAAGTGAAAAAAATCCGGGGTTTCAAGAAAGTACTGAAAGGATTTATAATTCCAGTCTTTGCTGCCATTTGGGTTTTCAAGATGCATATATGCATCCATGAATGTAAGTATAAACGAATCTTTAAATGTTTTGGCACGATTATAAACCAGCATTGGCAAAATAAACCAGAAAGCCATCATCAACGACATCCATAAAAAGGAGCTGAGCAAAAATGCAACCGGCGATACTTTTCTGAAAAAAAACATAGCAGCAGCAAACAACGCAAAAACATTTACCAGTATAATCAGGATGCGTATTTCTTTCTTTGAAATAAAATGATAACGTAATGCACGCATTACCTGTTTGCGGTTGTATTTAAATGATATTGTCATACTATTTAACAGCAGTTTTCAATTCGTTTTCATTAACTGACCATTCACCAAGTTTATCTCCTTTCACTCCAAAAAATTCAACTGTAAGTTTGCGTTGATTTCTTGCACCATTGAATGTGAATTTTGTATAATTCTGTTTCTGATCAATTCCCAGTTCACGATAAGGATTATTTTTTTCAACGCCGCCAAATACATGTGTGCCCGATGTAAGCGGAGAAGATGTAACATCTATCAACGGATATGTTCCTTCACGTTTCACTTTAATAATTTCGCTGTGATGCCTGTCGCCGGTTAAAAACAAAACCCCATCAACCGCATTCTCTTTCAGAAAGTTCATCAGGTCATAATACTCAGCAGGAAAATCAAGCATTCGGTCAAATGGCGAAACAGGATTCAGCACCTGGCTTCCTGTTGCAATAATTTTGAATGTTGCCTTACTGTACAGCAATGAATTTTTAAGCCATTCCATTTGCTCTTTGCCCCACATGTGTTTATCGGTATTGGGTTTGCCATTCACTGAATCTTTTGTTTCATCTGCACTGCGGAACCAACGGTCATCCATCAGGAAAACATCAACATCACCATAACTGATCATTGAATAAATTCCCTGTCCGTTCATTCCCCATGAAGTATTGCACCAGTAATTGGTAAATACTTTTTTTGATGCATCTTTCAGAATATAATTACCGCCAATATCATTCGGACCAAAATCATGATCATCCCATATTGCATAATGCGACATTGACTTTAAGAAGTTTTGTATAACAGGAATCTTCCTGTCGTGATGTGCTCTGTTCCACAATCCCCATTCATCAAAGTAATCCACTTCCCTGGTGTACCACTCATCGCCCAGCCAAACCATGAATGCAGCTTTTTCTTTTGCCATGCTTTCGAAAATTGATGAATCACCACCATAAGGTTTACCGGGACGATCAACAGATGGCTCATTAATGTAAGCACATGAACCTGTAAGAAAAGAAAAATCGGGAGCCGGTTTACGCCATTGCCATAAATCTTTTGTAGAGAATGTTCCGTCGGCTTTGAACTTGTTCATCGCAATCACTTTATTATTAACCAACACCTGGTATTCATATACTGTGTTTACTTCAAGATCAACCAAATCAAAAATCATTGGCGAAAACCAATCATTGGCAGACGATGTTTTATTTACCATTCTTGCATGCAGCATATCGCCTTTTTTCCAATAAGCAATGGTTGCTGAACTTCCCGGTTTTACTTCTACCCAAATCTTTGCTGTACGATATTCAACAGGGCCAAGCATTGGGCCGCTGATTAATTGAGCACGGCTGCTGGCTGTAAAACAAACAATAAGCAGAAGGCTGAAATAAAAATGTAGTTTTCGCATAAAACAGGTTTTTGTATAAGGCTTTTTAGAAAGTGATGCAATGTAAATAAAGTTTAGGGATTACTAGTCTGCCCTTTATACAATCAAAAGGCAAATTCCCGGATTAAAACCTTGTTTTTGCTGATTGTTTTACATTTACATAGAAAAGTAAAAAAGGGAAACCATGAACTGCCTCATTATCGACGATAATAAAATTGCCAGGACAACCATGAAGCAACTTGCAAGCCAGGTAAATGATTTGGTTGTAGCCGGAGAATGTGCCAGTGCAATGGATGCTTACAATTTTTTACAAAACGAACCTGTTGATTTGCTGCTGCTGGATATTGAAATGCCGGGAATGACCGGATTGGAGCTGACAAGAAACCTGGGGTCGAACAGGCCTGTTATAATTTTCACCACTTCGAAAAAAGAATATGCAGTTGAAGCATTTGAATTAAATGTTGCCGATTATATTCTGAAACCTGTTACACCAGCCCGTTTTTTACAGGCAATAGAAAAAGCAAAAGAAATTCTTGAAAGCAATAAAGAAGAAATCAAGTATACTGATGAAGAATTTCTGTTTATCAGGGATTCAAATATTATCCGCCGCTTAAAAATCACAGATATTCTTTATGCAGAAGCGATGGGTGATTATGTAAAACTGCATGTCGATAAAAAGTTTTATGCCATACACACAACATTAAAAGCAGTTGAGGAAAGATTAACTGCAGCTAATTTCATACGTGTACATCGTTCGTATGTGGTTGCGATCAATAAAATAGACAGCCTGCGTGATGGAACAATTATAATCGGCGACAAATCAATTCCTGTAGCCGATGCTTACAGGGCAGTGCTCAACAAACGGATGAATATTTTATAACATATTTATTTCCCCTCCCGTACCCCAACCATCAAAAACAGCCATTCATCTACTAAAAGTCCTTTGTGACCGATTACGCTATACTGCTGTAACGGTGATTCAGCAATTTTACCCCGGTGTTTATAAATGATACATTGGCAGTTGCATTAAGTGCTGCAGGTTTTGGTTAAAAGGCCGCATTTTCATGCGGCCTGATTTAATAAATCAAATGAAAGCGAGATACTACATATTATTCATTTTATTTACCCTGCTGGTAGTTGTTTTGTTTTACGTTTTACTCACAGGAATTGACAGAGGTGCCAGCTGGTTTTTAAATGCCCTTGCAGGCTTAGGTATCTGCGTTTCAATCATTATCCTATACAGAATTTTTGCAGGCTACATGAAAATTCCTTCACGCAAGAACAGTTAATCCTTCTTTATTGTAATTTTCTGCTCTCTAAGCATGTTCCGTAGTCAATTTAAATATCTTTTGCTGGCAATTTTTTTAACAGCCATCCTGTTAATTGTATTTATACAGTTTAACAGCAACAGGAGTATTAACCAGTTGATCAACGGAAACGAAAGCCTGATTCATGAACTGGAAACAAAAAACAAATTACAGCAGCTGGAAAATGAAATAGCCACTGTTGAAAATAAAATCAGGGCAAAAATTCTTCAGAAAGACACAACCGGAATTGCAAAAATCAAAACTGATCTTTCCAGCATCACTATCACACTGGAAGAATTAGACAGTATGGTGAATGATAAAAGCACCGACTCTCTTGTTTCGATCTTGCAAAATATGGTGAATGAAAAAGTATCGCACAACAAATCAATCGTGGATACTTTTCAGTTAAAGGGAAAAGAAGTTACTGAAAAGATGTTTGTTGAAAAGCCGGGACATCATCTCACAGATTCAATCAGGAAAATTGTAACCACCATTGAAGACAAGCGCCACGAAACAGTTACTCAACTCACCAATAAAGCTGATACTGATGGTGCAAGGGCAAAAGCATTGGGAAGTATTCTTGCATTAATGGCAGCTCTTGCAGCATTATTAAGCTTTGGATATATCTCGTTTAAGTTCAGGCAGCAGCAACAACTCATCCGCAGACTGAATGTTTCAGAAAAAAAAGCAACTGAAGCTGCACAACTAAAAGAAAATTTCATGGCCAACATGAGTCATGAAATACGCACACCCATGAATGCAATCATTGGGTTTACCAGCTTACTGCAAAAGAAAAAATTAGACACAGAAGCGAAAGAATATGTTGAAACAATTCACAACGCCGGTGAAAACCTGTTAACCATCATTAACGATGTACTTGATCTTTCAAAGATTGAGGCAGGTATGATGCGTATTGAATCTGCCCCATTTAATTTACTGAAGCTGGTTGATGGTATTGAAACAATGTTCAGCGAAAAACTCAGGGAAAAAGAACTTGCCTTTACTGTTGATGTAGATGAATCGATACCCGCATGGTTGCTGGGCGATGCCATTCGCTTAAACCAGATACTGGTTAATCTTGTAGGCAATTCAGTTAAGTTTACAAGAAAAGGAAGCATTCTTTTAAAAGTTATCAAGAAGAAAGCAACAACCGAAAACATAACACTGCAGTTTATTGTACGAGATACCGGCATTGGTATGAACAAAGAAAAACTCACACATATCTTTGAACGTTTTAACCAGGCAGAAGATACGATTACACGTACATACGGTGGCAGCGGACTGGGACTTGCAATTGTAAAAGATCTTGTGGAATTACAAAAAGGTACGATTGAAGTGGAAAGTAAACCCGAAAGCGGAAGTACATTTTATGTTACACTTACGTACGAGGTTGCGAAAGAGCAGGAAATTTTACATGAACCCGAAAAACATTTTAACTCAACAGGCATTAATGCAAGTATTCTTGTGGTTGAAGACAATGAAATTAATCAATCACTTATCCGGCATTTATTTAATTCATGGAAGCTTGGGTATGTATTGGCTACAAATGGTAAAGAAGCAATTGAGTTGTTAAAGTATCAAAGCTTCGATCTTATATTGATGGATATTCAGATGCCGCAAATGGATGGATATACCACAACAAAATTAATCAGGAACGAACTGCATCTGCAAACTCCGGTTATTGCAATGACGGCACATGCACTTGCCGGTGAGAAAGAAAAATGCATTGCTGCAGGCATGAACGATTATATATCCAAACCTATACGTGAAGAGCTGCTACACGAAATGATTTCTACATATACAACGGTTCCTGAAGTAAGCAAAAAGCCGCATGAAGAAAAGAACACAGATGAAGTATACAAATACATCAATCTCGGCTATATGAAAGAAATCAGTGCAGGAAACCTGGATTATGAGTTAGCAGTAACTGAACAGTTTTTAGAAATACTTCCGGAAAGTCTTAATGAACTGAACAATGCTTTTTCAGCCAAAGATTATGAGCAGATGAAAAAAACTGCCCATGATTTAAAAACATCGGTTTCAATCATGGGTTTAACGCCGCTTCTTGAAAACACTCTCCACCAGATTGAATATGCCCAGGCAGATGATACAACGCTGAAAGAAAACATCCGGCAAACAATCCTTATCTGCAATCATGCATTGGAAGAAGCCCGTTTGTTTTACAATTCACTCAGGCCGAAACAACAATAATCGCTGCACTATTCCGGTTTAAAACAGGTTTTGTCCTTATCGCCTATTGCTTTTGCCTTTTTACCGATTATTAATGAAAACAGTAAGTTGTTCATTGTAGTTTCATACTGCATTCATTTATCACAAAAAAACGAAAGAAATGAAAAAGTTAATAATCATGGCAATTGTACTTGCTGGCTTTACTGCAGCAGGATTTGCCCAAACTACAGCCCCCGTAAAAAAGGAACCTGCTAAAACAAAAACAACCGCACCTGTTACGCAAAAGAAAGCTGAGGTAAAAGATGCAGCGCAGAACAAACAAAAAACAACGCCACCGGTAACAGCGCCAGCTACAACAAAGAAAACAACTACTCCTCCACCACCTAAAAAAACAACAACAGCTCCGCCTCCTGAAAAAACAACAGCAGGTCCGGTAAAAAAAGACGGCACTCCCGACAAGCGTTTTAATTCAAACAAACATTTGAAAAAAGACGGAACACCCGACAAACGATTCAAAGAACACAAGAAAGGTTAGTACATCCATTCAGATAAAAAAAGCTCTGCAACCAGCAGGGCTTTTTTATTGACTATATGTGGCCTTTAAACTTTTCAATCAGCAACATCTTGCCGATAGTTTTTGCCTGTTCAACGAAACACGGCATAAAAAAGATTGTCTGTGGTTGATTTTTACGTTGTTTAAAAGTAACAGACATGCAATACAAACAAACAGGGAAAGGAATGTCCTTTTTTTTCCTGCTGACTTCCTTTTTATTTCCGGGTTTGCTCAAGGCTCAAACAAATGCTGATACCCTGAAGCTCACTATTCCTCAGGCAGAAGAAATTTTCCTGCAAAAAAACCTTACACTGATCGCCAGTCAGTACAATATTGAAATCAATAAAGCACTTGTACAACAGGCAAAGGTTTGGGATAACCCAACATTATCAACCGATC
Source organism: Chitinophagaceae bacterium UBA1931 (assembly GCA_002337125.1). Lineage (GTDB taxonomy): Bacteria > Bacteroidota > Bacteroidia > Chitinophagales > Chitinophagaceae > Lacibacter. Next base: position 2,915,888 of record DDFJ01000004.1, on the reverse strand, counting down.
AAACTTTGTACGATGGGAAATTTTTCCGTCATACAAAAGTGAATGGAGTTCCTTACGGTGAGGTTTATATACAACTGCAACAGGTTATCCGCACTGCAGGAAAACGAAACAAGCTGATCCAGTTATCGCAGGACAATGTTCTTACAGCCGAAGCACAGTTTACGGATGTTATGCGGAACCTGAAGTATATTCTTACAACTGATCTGAACAACCTCAACCAGTTGCAGAATATTGCATCCATTTACAAAAGCGAAATGCAGAACCTGCAAACATTGGTCGCTGGTATGGATGAAATGCTGAAGATTGGTGATGTTTCGCAAAAAGACAATGTGCGTATTAAAGCTTTGCTGTTTTCATTGCAAAGCGATTATACCGACAACATCCGCCAGCAGCAGGATCTGCAAAATGAAATCAGAACCATGCTGCAACTCAGCCCCGGTGTGTGGATTATTGCTGATGCAGGAGAAAAACTTAATCCTTCATCAATCAAACAATTAAGCATTGGTTCTTTACAGGACAGTGCATTGATCAACCGTCCTGACCTGAACCTTGCAAGAAAACAACTGCTGATGCAGCAACACAATCTTTCCTACCAGAAATCATTGGTTGTGCCTGATCTTTCAGTTGGCGTTGAATACGACAGGTTAAACAGTTATACGCCCAATTATTATGGCCTTGCCATTTCATTGCCACTTCCATTGTTCAACAGGAATAAAGGAAATATCAGTGCGGCACAAACAAGTATTAAACAGGCCGATGTGGTTGTAAAACAATCTGAGCAGCAGGTAAACAACGATGTGTTTAATGCCTGGCAAAAATTAATCACCACAACTGATTTTCTCAGCGACAGTAATACTTCTTTTCAAAGCAATTATGATTTCCTGCTGCGTAACATGATCGACAGTTACAAAAAACGACAGGTAAGTCTGATTGAATTCATTGACTTCTTTGCATCCTGGAAAGAAACAAGAATGACCCAGCTTTCGCAAATCAACAATCAGCGTAATGCCGCTGCCGAACTGAACTATACCATCAATCAAAACATCGTTACTCTTTAATCATTAACTATGAACAAGTCAATATATTTTTTCTCTGTTATCACTGCTGCACTCTTTTTTGCTTCCTGCAAAAACAATGAAAACAAAACAGCAGCCGATCCCAAACAACCCATCATCAGCGACAGCACCATGCAGTTGCTGAAAATTGATTCAGTACAAATACACCCTGTTGATGAAGAAGTAAAGCTGAGCGGCGAAGTAAGCTTTGATGAAAACAAAGTGGTGAAAGTTTATCCATTCAGCAGCGGGCAGGTTCTTGAAACCAATGTAAGCACCGGCGATTATGTGCATGCAGGACAGGTACTGGCTACCATCAAGAGCGCCGACATTGCAGGCAACTATTCTGATCTTGCTGTTGCAGGAAATGATGTAGCCATTGCAAAACGCAGCATGGAAAATGCAGAGCATCTGTATAAAAATGGCATCGCCAGTGAAAAAGATTTTATTGAAGCAAAAGAAAATTATAACAAGGCTGTTTCAAATGCCAATAAAATCAAACAGCAGATCCAGATCAACGGCGGCGGCCGCACTGCAGCAAACGGAACATATGTTGTAACCTCTCCACGCAACGGTTATGTAGTGGAGAAATTAATCAACCCCGGCAATTTCATCCGCAACGATAATAACAGCAACATGTTTACCATTGGCGATATTAACGATGTATGGATCTGGGCAAACGTATACGAAACAGATGTGGCAAAAGTTAAAACAGGTTACGAAGCAAGAGTAACAACATTGGCTTATCCCGATACTGTTTTCATTGGCAAAGTGGATAAAGTAAACCAGGTGCTCGACCCGGTTACAAAAGTGATGAAGATCAAAATTGTATTATCAAACCAAACCGGTTTGTTAAAACCGGAAATGTTTGCCAATGTATTTATCACACACCAGGACGGTAAAAAACAACTGGCTGTTCCTGCAACAGCAGTCATCAGCGAAAACGGAAAAAATTATGTGGTTGTTTACAACAGCCGCAACGATGTAAAAGTGCAGGAAGTTACTGTTACAAAAACAAATGCTGCATACAGTTTCATTGAAAGTGGTGTAACAGAAGGACAAAAAATCATCACACAAAACCAGATACTGGTTTACAGAAAATTAATGGAAAAATAAACGTCCGGTTAACCGATTACCATATCAATCATTCTTATGAACAGGATTATAAATCGCATTATCCATTTCAGTCTCCGCCATCGCTACTTCGTATTTTTTATGACGGCGGTACTGGCTGTTATCGGATTCATCAGTTATAAAAACACACCCGTTGAAACTTTTCCGGATGTAACCAACACACAAATCGTCATCATTGCACAATGGCCCGGACGTAGTGCAGAGGAAGTTGAAAAATTTGTAACCATCCCGCTGGAGGTATCGCTGAACAGTGTACAGAAAAAAGCAAACCTGCGTACAACTTCTGCATTCGGGCTTTGCTACATCCGCATCATCTTTGATGATGATGTAGATGATGCATTTGCTCGCCAGCAGGTACTCAGCCGATTGGGCAATGCAGATTTACCTGATGGTGTTAAACCCGATGTGCAGCCGCCTTACGGACCAACAGGTGAAATCTATCGCTACACATTAAAAAGCAATACAAAAAGCATTCGTGAATTAACAACTATCCAGGACTGGGTGCTCGACCGTGCATTTAAAAGTGTACCCGGTGTTGCAGATGTAAACAGTTTTGGAGGCGAAGAAAAAATATTTGAAGTAAGTGTGAATCCTGAAATGCTTACCAAGTACAATCTTTCATCGCTTGACATTTACAATGCCATTGCAAAAAGCAATATCAATGTGGGTGGCGATGTAATTGAACGCAACGGTCAGAGCTATGTGGTAAGGGGAATTGGTATTTTGAAAAATGTGGACGACATTAAAAACATTTTCATTGATAAAAAGAACGGAGTACCGTTGCTTGTTGGCAATGTGGCTGATGTTGTTGAAAGCGGCAAGCCAAGGCTGGGCAAGGTTTCAAGAGACATGAATCAGCCCGATGTGATTGAAGGCATCATCGTAATGCGCAAAGGTGAAAACCCAAGTGAAGTGCTTGATCGTGTACGTGAAAAAGTAAAAGATCTTAATGATAATGTTTTACCAAAAGATGTAAAGATTGATACGTTTTACGATCGTACAAACCTGATGGATTATGCGCAGGAAACTGTATTGCATAATTTGTTTGAAGGTATTGTTCTTGTTACAGTCATTGTATTACTCTTCATGGCCGACTGGCGAACAACAGTAACAGTTGCCATCATCATTCCCTTATCGTTATTGTTTGCATTTATGCTTATGCGTTTAAAAGGAATGAGTGCAAACCTGTTGTCAATGGGAGCAATTGACTTTGGTATCATCATCGATGGTGCAGTCGTCATGGTGGAAGGATTGTTTGTGGCGCTGGATATGCGTGCAAAAGAAGTGGGAATGGAAAAGTTTAATAAACTCGCCAAACTTGGTTTGTTTAAAACAACCGGAACAGAAATGGGCAAAGCCATTTTCTTTTCCAAAATCATTATCCTTACCTGCCTTGTTCCCATCTTCTCTTTCCAGAAAGTGGAAGGAAAAATGTTTTCACCACTCGCCTATACACTCGGCTTTGCATTGCTGGGAGCATTACTTTTTACACTAACATTAGTGCCGGCTTTATCAAGTATTCTGTTACGGAAAAATGTACGTGAAAAGCACAACATCATCGTCAGCTTTTTTGAAAACTCCATCGGCAAACTTTTAAATATTGTTTATAACAATCAAAAGAAAAGTGTACTCATTGCATTGGCTGTAATGATTGTTACTTTCTTCTCCGCAAAACTGCTAGGTACAGAATTTTTACCTGAGCTTAATGAAGGAGCATTGTGGGTGGAAGCTGAATTACCCATGAGTGTATCATTAAATGAAGCCGATAGTGTATCGCAGAAAATGATTGCAACACTTTCATCTTTTCCCGAAGTAAAACAAGTACTGTCGCAGATTGGACGAACCAATGATGGTACTGATCCCAAAGGTTTCTTTAACGTGCAGATACAGGTTGATCTTAAACCAAAAAAAGAATGGAAGAGAGGAATTACAGAAGATCAACTGATTGATGAAATGGATAAGAAGCTCAATGTAATTCCGGGCCTGGTATTAAACTATTCACAGCCCATACGTGATAATGTGGAAGAAGCAGTTGCAGGTGTGAATGCTGCACTTGCAGTAAAAATTTTCGGACCCGATTTTCAAACATTAGACAGTTTATCAAAAGAAGTGCTTCACAATCTTGAAGGTGTAAGAGGTATTGAAGATCTTGGTATCTTGAAAAATCTTGGTCAGCCCGAATTCCGTATTCAGCTCGATCAGCAAAAGATGGCCATGTACGGTGTAAACACAGCCGATGCCAATGCAGCCATTGAAATGGCGATTGGTGGTAAAGCCGCATCAGAATTATACGAAGGCGAACGCAAGTTTGATATCAGGGTTCGCTATCAAAAAGATTACCGCAGCACGCAGGATGCAATCGACCAGATTATGGTGCCAACAGATGATGGTGCAAAAATTCCATTAAAAGAAATTGCAACCATGCAAACATTAACCGGCCCTGCATTTATTTATCGTGATAACAACATGCGTTATATCGCTGTGAAGTTTTCTGTTCGTGAAAGAGATTTGGGAAGCACCATTGCCGAAGCACAGCAAAAAGTAAATGCCGCTGTTCATCTTCCGCAGGGTTATAAAGCAACATGGAACGGTGAATTTGAAAACCAGCAAAGAGCCAACAATACATTGGCAAGAGTGGTTCCCATTTGTCTGCTGGTCATTTTCCTCATCCTGTTTATCACGTTTGGAAATATTAAAGATGCATTATTAACCATACTCAATGTTCCGTTTGCACTAATCGGTGGTATTTTTGCACTGCACGTTACAGGCATGAACTTCAGCATCAGTGCAGGTATTGGCTTCATTGCATTATTTGGTGTATGTATTCAAAATGGTGTAATCCTCATCAGCGTGTTCCGTAAAAATTTAGATGGAGGAATGCATCTCGATGAAGCAATTAAGAAAGGAGTTATCAGTCGTGTGCGCCCTGTTGTAATGACGGCTTTAATGGCTGCAATTGGTTTGTTACCCGCAGCTATTGCAACAGGCATTGGAAGTGAAACACAAAAACCTTTGGCAAGAGTTGTAATTGGCGGACTGGTTACTTCAACCATTCTTACATTGCTTATACTCCCTGTAATGTATGCCATTGAATACAAGTTCATGCACAACCGCAGAAACAGGAAACTCCTTAAGAAAACAGGACTTGTGAGCAGTTAATAATAAACAGCCGTTTGAAAAAACGGTTTGCATGTCGGCCCTGCCTGTTTTCAGGTGGGGCCTCTTATTTTATTGAGTTCGGGAATGAAGAAAAAAAACAACCCCGGAGCAATGTCCGGGGTTAATTATTTTTACCTGATTGGCATACACCTTCTGCTATGATGGTTTCCATTTGCTGCTTCATAAGGCGTCAACGCCCTTGAACAGCCTGTCAGATAAAGGATACTTACTACAACTATTAAGTAAGTGATTGTTTTCTTCATACGGTACGGATTTTTGAAGTTTGAAACTATATAATTCAAAACAAGTAAACAACAGTTTAAACATCAAATCGAAAAAAATAAGTGCATTCTGCTGAAGAATAGTCATTTTTCGAAAAACCACTTTGTATAATTACGATACTGTTTACTGATAATACTTACAATAACAGGCCTTTAAACTATGTTCAATACAATTATGTAGCAGGGGCCATTGCATCTTATGAAGCCTCTGTTGCGTCGCACTCTTGTACGTTTTGCAATTCTATTCAGCAATCCATCTTTTTATCATGTAAATTCGAAAACAACTATTTCGGTTGGTGAAGACAGCAACCGATAAGAAAATCATAAAAAACTTGAACAAATATTTTTATAGTTTAATTCTGATTTTATTCATTTCCAATTGTACTTCAACAGAAAACAATAGATATGATATAGATATCAGGTCTTGTTCTCGCTTTAAAACAAGTGCGGCTCAATTTGATTTAAGGATAATTGAATTCCCTGGAAAAAATATCGGGAGTATAATAATCCAGGGTTTTGTATGTGATACAATCTATTTTTATACCCTGCGAAATAAATATGTATTTTTTTATCAAGAAAAAGAAAAGAAGGGAGTTTTTGGGTCAGATAATTTTATTTTTTCAGATTCTGGTTTAGTATATAAGATTAGAATATCTAATGATATGGCCCCCGATAAAAAAAATTACATTAGCATCTTTAAATATTCCGATAGTACTTGTTTAAACTTAGAAGGAAAGGTCTTTTATCAAAAAATAGCAAAAGTGAACAGTATTAAAAATTTCAACATAACAAACTTACTAAGTTCAATTGTTGCAATTGATAGTACAGTTTTCATTAACTCAAAATATAAAAACAACTTTAGACTAACATCATACTTGTATAATTAAACATTAATGATTACGCCTTTGTTGGTCGCCTGACCAACAAATTACTTTCAATCAGTCAGCACATTCTACAAACAGCTGCACATAAAATCCCAAATAGAATTACATCAGCTCTTAACCACAGTAGCACAAAAGTCTAATCAGGGCTTTCGACGGAACATGGGGGTAATATGTTCCGTCTTGACTTTTTGGTTCTTTTGTGTCAAGACAAAAGAACATACGGAAATTTATTACAAAAAAAGCCCCGGAAAACCGGGGCCTTGCTATTGAGAACCTTTAAGGAAATAAAGACAATTGATTAACTGCAACCCATGCTGTTACCACAGTTCAGACACTTGTAACAAGTACCACTTCTGATGGTGATATGTCCGCAGGTATTACAAGCAGGAGCATCGCTTTGCATGCTTTTCGCTGCAAGGTTTACAGCATCAAGACTGTTTTCAACTTTCATTGTTCCGCCTGAAGAGCTACGTTGAGTTTTTTGCGGCTGCGGAGCAGGGTTTGCTGAAACACCCACCACTCTTACATCACTTAACTCAGGGGTTTTTTTTTCGTATTCCAAACCGGTTGGTATATCATCCCAGTCGTCAGTACCGGTATTGTTCAGTTCCGGTTTATCCAGCACATGAACTAAATCTGTACGACCTAAATATTCATAAGCCAGGCAACGGAATACAAAGTCAACAATGGAAGTTGTTGTTTTAATATTCGGGTGGTCAACCATACCGCTTGGTTCAAACTTGGTGAACACAAACTTCTCTACATATTCTTCCAATGGCACACCATACTGCAAACCAACTGAAATAGCAATTGCAAAACTGTTCATTAAGCTGCGCAGTGTGCTACCCTCTTTTGCAAGATCAACAAAGATTTCACCAACAGTTCCATCACTGTATTCGCCAGTGCGGAGGAAGAGTGTTTGTCCGTTGATTTTTGCTTTTTGAGTAAAGCCTCTGCGTTTTGCCGGTAATGTTCTGCGTTCTACGATTCTTGCCAGCTGGCGTTTCAGTTTTGTATCGGGCGATGATTGTACACGTTTGTTGAGTTCTTCCAGCAGTTCTTCTACTGTAAGTTTACCCATATCTACAATCGGGCTTTCAGTAATTGCTTCTTCATCAATTTCTTCAACACTATCTTTCTTCTTCTTGTCAGATCCTTTTGTACTTAACGGCTGCGATAATTTAGAACCATCACGATACAATGCACAAGCTTTTAATCCAAGCTTCCAGCTCATTAAATAAGCTTCAGCAATTTCTTCAACTTTAGCTTCGTTGGGAAGATTGATAGTTTTTGAAATTGCACCACTGAGGAAAGGTTGTGCAGCTGCCATCATTTTAATGTGGCCGCTGTGATGAATATAACGTTCACCTTTTTTACCGCACTTGTTAGCGCAATCAAAAACAGGATAATGTTCATGTTTTAAATAAGGAGCACCTTCCACCGTCATTGTACCACAGATGTAATCATTTGCTTCAGCAATCTGATCATCGTTAAATCCTAATGCTTCCAGTAAGCTCCACTCAAAATCATTGTATTGCTCAGGAGTAAAACCAAGACGCTGCAAACATTCTTCACCCAAAGTGAAACGGTTAAACACAAAACCAATTTCAAAAGCAGATGCCATTGCAGCATCCAGCTTTTTGATTTCTTCTGCAATAAATCCTTTTTCGCTTAACGATTGAGGATTGATATGCGGAGCACCGTTTAATGAAGCAGCACCTACCGCATATTTTATAATGGCATCAATTTCTTTTTCGTTGTAACCAAGTTTCAATAAAGCTGCGGGCACAGATTGGTTGATGATTTTGAAATAACCACCACCACTGAGTTTTTTAAACTTCACCAACGCAAAATCAGGTTCAACACCGGTTGTATCGCAATCCATGACCAAACCAATTGTTCCGGTAGGAGCAATTACAGTTGTTTGCGCATTGCGGTAACCATATTTTTCACCCATTACCACTGCATCGTCCCAGCTTTTGCAGGCACTCTTCAGCAGGTAGTCGGGGCAATATTGAGCTTTGATTCCTTGTGGTTTGATGCTGAGGCCAACATATGCTTCATCAGCATCGTATGCAGCAGCACGGTGGTTACGCATTACACGTAACATATCTTCTGCATTTTCTTTGTAACGTGGAAATGCACCAAGGAACTCAGCCATTTCAGCTGAAGTTTTGTAAGAAATACCGGTCATGATAGCACTGATGGCACCTGAAATTCCACGTGCTTCTTCACTGTCATAAGGAATACCCATTACCATCAGCATAGAACCGAGGTTAGCATATCCCAAACCAAGTGTTCTGTAATCGTAAGAAAGCTGAGCCACTTCTTTTGAAGGGAACTGAGCCATCAGTACAGAAACTTCAAGAACAACAGTCCACAAACGGCAGATGTATTCAAAACCTTCCACATCGAATGTTTGTGTTGCTTCATCAAACAAACGGCGCAGGTTTACTGACGCAAGGTTACATGCGGTATTGTCGAGGAACATGTATTCGCTGCAGGGGTTAGACGCATTGATGCGTCCACCTTTAGGCGAAGTATGCCATTCATTAATTGTTGTATCGTATTGTGTACCGGGATCAGCACAACGCCATGCGGCATAAGCAATCTGGTTCCACACTTCCTGTGAAGGAATTTTCTTCATGGTGCGGCCATCAGTTCTTGCTTTCAGTTCCCAGTCTTCACCCTTCTCTAATTTTTCAAAGAATTCGTTAGGTATACGAACAGAGTTGTTACTGTTTTGTCCACTTACAGTACGGTAAGCTTCACCTTCATAATCATGAGAGTAACCGGCAGTAATCAATGCGCCTACTTTCTTTTCTTCTTCAACTTTCCAGTTGATGAATTCCATGATTTCAGGATGATCGAGATCAAGACAAACCATTTTAGCTGCACGACGTGTAGTACCACCGCTCTTGATAGCACCTGCAGCACGGTCGCCGATTTTCAGGAAGCTCATCAAACCACTTGATGTACCACCACCGCTGAGTCTTTCACCTTCACCACGAATACCGGAGAAGTTTGTACCAACACCTGAACCATATTTAAAGATGCGTGCTTCACGAACCCAGAGATCCATGATACCACCTTCATTCACCAGGTCATCACTCACACTTAATATAAAGCAGGCATGTGGCTGAGGACGTTCGTAAGCTGAAGTTGATTTTTTCAACTCACCATCTTTGGCATCTACATAATAATGTCCCTGTGGCTTACCTTTTATACCATAGCTTTCGTATAAACCAGTATTAAACCATTGCGGACTGTTAGGCACGCAAACCTGGTTAAGAATACTGTATACTAATTCATCATAGAAAACCTCTGCGTCTTTTTCACTGGCAAAATAACCATAACGTTCACCCCATACTTTCCAGCAATTAGCCATACGGTGAGCTACCTGCCTGGAAGATGTTTCCCTGCCTGTAGAACCATCGGGCTGCGGCACACCTGCCTTACGGAAATATTTTTGTGCAAGAATATCCGTTGCAATCTGGCTCCAGTGCGACGGAACTTCCACATTGTTCATTTCAAACACCACTTCACCCGATGGATTACGGATGATGGATGTTCTGTAGTCATATTCAAACAGGTCGAACGGCGATACGCCTTCTTTTGTGAACCTGCGGCTGAACTTCAGCCCCTTTATTTGTTTTTTGCCTGCCATGATGGTATATACGTTTTGGTTAGTAAGGTTACGAAAATGTTAATGGAAAGAATACGAAAATATTTTTTCATTCGATAAGTTGCATACCCTAAATATTAACAGTCTGTGGAAATCAGATGAAAATCCAATCCAGTCCTGATTTTCTGTGTTACGCACATTTTTACGCACAAAAAATGTGCGTAACTCTAAAAAAATCTTGGCCAGTTGACAAAATAACCCATGCCCTTACTGGCACAGCATTTCAAGGCGTTAGCAACCGAAAACATTACTAACGCCAAAATACAAGCGAAAAATACCGGCAGCCTTTTTCGGATGCCAACCGGGCTTATTCAAACAAAAACGAGACTTTATGCCCGACACTAAACAATTTTTTTGCATTTTTGCAGCAATCTTGATTACTGGATGAAGCAACACATCTATACACAACTACAGGAAAAGAAGCGGAGCGGAACAAAATCATTTGCCGTACTGATTGACCCGGATAAAATATCTGTTCATTCGGCCGACCATTTGGTGAAGTTAGCCACTGAAGCAGGGGTAGATTATTTCCTGGTTGGGGGAAGTTTGGTTGTATCTAATAATCTGGATGAGGTGGTGCAGCAAATAAAAGCATCCTGCGACATACCGGTTATTCTTTTCCCCGGCAGCCCTTCTCAAATCACAAAATATGCCGACGGGCTTTTGTACCTGTCGCTCATCTCGGGACGCAACCCTGAATTACTCATTGGCCAGCATGTTATTTCAGCGCCGGTTGTAAAACAAAGCGGGCTTGAAATTATTTCAACCGGTTATATGGTGGTGGATGGAGGTGCTCCCACAACAGTTTCGTATATCAGCAACGCAACTCCGCTGCCCGCCGATAAAAATGAAATTGCTGTTTGCACAGCTATGGCCGGCGAAATGCTGGGCATGAAAGTCATTTATATGGATGCCGGCAGCGGCGCAAAACGCCCCATCAGCGAAAGCATGATACAAAGCGTTGCACAACATATTGATATCCCTCTCATAATTGGTGGAGGTATTACCAATCCCGAAAAAGCATATCTCAACTGCAAGGCAGGCGCAGATGTGATCGTAATTGGCAATGCTATTGAAAAAGATGCCACACTTATTAAAGAAATGGCAGCAGCTATTCACTCTGTGCCGATGAAAGCTTAAGCATATCAAATTGTAACTTACATTTACACAGTTCTGGTATAATGAATACTGTTATTAATTACAGTTATTAAAGTATTTATGACTTTCACCAGGGTTTACTGTATGTATTTGAAAAACATTTTACTCGTTGCACTTTTGCCTATTCTTTGCTTAACAGCAACAGCACAAAACATCCCGCTTCACTCTTACATGCAGGATGATACGATATTGAAAGCTCAATGGATAAAACAAGTTGCACAGATAAAAGAAAGCTGGATAAACAAAGCAAATCCTGAACTGAAAAAAGAATACGAATCCATTTACCAGTTACAGTTTAGTGAAATTGAAAAGGTGATTAACAGTAAGAAAAGCATTACTGCCAGGGAACCTTATAATTACCTGCAACAAATTCTCGCTGTTATACTAAAAGCAAATCCTGAACTGAAAAGCGATGGTTTACGTTTGTTTTTTTCAAGAGACTGGTGGCCCAATGCTTACAGTATGGGAGATGGTACGATTGTGATCAACGCAGGATTAATGGTTCATTTGAACAACGAATCTGAACTTGCTTTTGTTCTGTGCCATGAGTTAGCACATTTTTACAAAAAGCATACGCAACAGGGAATTGACAATTATATAAAGCAAACAAGAAGCAACGAATTTCAGCAAAAACTAAAAACACTTTCAAAGCAAACTTATGGTGTTAACCAGGAGCTGGATAAAATGGTACGGAGTCTTGTTTTCGACAGCAGGCATCATAGCCGCAGCAAGGAATCAGAAGCCGACCTGCAGGCATTTTCTTATTTTGTAAAAACAGGTTACAGCAGCACCGGTATTATTTCGCTCTTACATACGCTTGATACAATTGATCATGCTAGGTTATTTCCCGAGTTAAACTTTCAAAACATATTTACATCCGACAACATTCCGTTTAAAAGAAAATGGATACAGAGTGAAACAACAATTTTCAGCCAGATGGGAACTGCAAAAGTTGCTGATGATGATTCGCTCAAAACACATCCCGATTGCTTATTAAGAATTGCAGCACTGACAGATTCAGTAAAAAAACAACAAACAGGTTCTTCATTTTTGGTTAACGAAGCATACTTTAAACAATTAAAACAAGAGTTGCTTACAGAAATGATTGAATATTGTTTTCAGTCAGATAACATCAGCCGCAACCTGTATTATAATTTGCAGTTACTTCAGCAGCAGGAACAATTACCGCTTGCCAGCTGGGCTATTGCAAGAGATCTTAATAAAATTTATTCATTGCAAAAAAATCACCAGGCTGGTCTTTCTATTGAAGCAGAAAACAAAGCATTTCCTGATGACTACAACCTGCTGTTGCGTTTCCTGAACAGGATAAGGCTGGATGAACTTTCTGTTCTTACAAATGAGTTTTGCAAAAAATATTTATCGCCTTACAAAAATTATGAACTGGTAAATGAGCAACTAAAAATTGCAGAAAAAAACACACATTAACTTTTAATAAATCAGCTATGAAACAATTAATGCCGGTATTGTTCCTTTTATTCTTAAGCATCAATACTCATGCCCAGACATTGTCAATCGAAAAAGTACAAAAAGCTACTGTACTTAGAAATTCCAACGCTATCAAAGAAGGTTCGGAAGTAAAAGGATATTATTTCTTTTACGTTACAGACAAAATCGACCGCAAGACAAATGAATATGTATTGCAGATATTGGATGCCAATCTTAACAAGCTGAAAGAACTCCGGTTCCAGGATTCAAAATACCTGCAGGTACTTGAATCATCATTCAACGGAACTGATCTTGTTTTTCTTTTTTACAACTCCGATACCAATATCATGGAGTACCAGGTTTATGGTGCAAACGGCGATAAGAAATTTTCGTACACAAAATCGCTTTCAAGAAGAGATGAAATGTATCTCAAAACCACTTACCTGAATATGAATGATGATGACAATAATTACAAAGGTTTATATCCTGTTGAAGGAAAAGGTTTCATTTCAAATATTCCGTCAAGAGACAACAAGGATTACACGTTTGAAATAAGCTATATCGGCACCAATGCAAAAAAACAATGGAGCTATGTTCCAAATATGGATGGAAAAATATTTGTTGGCGATTATCTCGGCACATTCAATGGGGTTGTGTTTGTTGAAATGCTGCGTTATTCAAGCACATTTGACCGTAATCCTGAATCAATTATTCTTGGTCTTTCTATGGACAACGGGAAACTGCTGTTCCAGAAAAATACAGCTGAAGGAAAATACAGTTTTTATCCTGTAAGCATGTCGTTTTTAAATGACGGCAAAGCATACATCTATGGCGAATACTTCGACAAAGGAGGTAATGTGATGAAAGATAAATCAAAAGGTTTTGGATTTTGGGATGTAAATGAGCAAGGAAAGTTATTGAGTGAAAAATATGTTTCATGGAATACTGATCTCGGAAAATATATTGATGTAACATCAAGTGGCAAGATTGATGACTTCGGCTACATGTTTTTACATAACATGGTACAAACAGAAGATGGAAATGTATTTGCAATTGGTGAAGGATTTAAAAAAGCTGCAAGTGCACTGGGTATTGCCTCTCAGTTGTTAACAAGAGGTAGCTCTGGTGTAAGCACAGTGAAGTTGAAAGTAACAGATATGATTGTGATTAAGTTCGACAAAGACTTTAACGTAAAAGGTGCCACTGTTTACAAAAAGCAGGACAATGATATTTTACTTGAAAGCGGATCTGAATTTGTAAGCACACCAATGCTCGGCAAATATGTAAAATACTATTATGGTGGGTTTGATTATGCTTACACACAAATGAGCAATGACCACAGTACATTCTCAGTTTGCTATAGTGACTACGAAAGAAATAAAGAATACAGCGGAGCAACATTTAACTCTATTTCTTACAACGAGGGTAAGTTTACACAGGATAAGATCCACACCAAAACTTCTGCATCAAAATCAATAGTATTTCCTGCACGTCCTGGCCAGGTGCTGATTGCAGATTACTATAGAAAAGACAAACGACTTGATCTGCATTTCGAAAAACTCAATTAATATTTTTACAGTTAACAAAAAAAGGCTGAACAGAAAATTTCTGTTCAGCCTTTTTAATGCATTCAATTTGTTTTGCCGAGAAATCAGTTAATGGTCAATGCTGTTCCGTTCACAATCACATGTTCAACTTTTACTCCGGGATATTTTGTTTTAAACAGAGGCGTTTCAGCTGTGGCATTCACTTCCTTAAAAAGAATATCCGAAACCTGGTCGTTGGCATTTCCTTCAATATCAGCGACTGTTTTACAATTCACATTAATATTACTGAAGCTGATATTACGTACAATACCAAATGGCTTTTCTGTACTTCCTTCCATATTAAAAAACTGTTTCCACGGATTCAATGTCATAATAGTACCGCACTTGCCGGTAATATTTTCGATCGTGATGTTTTCAAATACCTGGTAAGTATCAGGTCGCATTTTTATTCTCAAAACAGGACAATTATTATCAACCTTGCAGTTTCGCACTGTAATATTTTTTGCATGGATACTTTCACTTCCCAGCGTTAACGTTCCATGCGATTCGCCAAATGTGCAATTCTCAACAAGAATATCTTCCACCGATCCGTTTTCAGAACGTTTATGTGCATCGGGGCCTTTACCACCTTTAATGCAAACTGCATCATCGTTTACAGATATATAACAACTACGGATTGTTACCTTTTTACAAACATCAATATCCACTCCATCGGTACTGGGTGCAGGTACTGGTTTGTATGGCGAACGGATATCACAGTTTTCAATCAATACATTATTGCATTGATACAAATGTGTTGTCCAGAAGCCCGCATCACGAAGATGAACACCTTGGATTGTTACATTATTACATCCCCAGATAAACAACAAACGGGGGCGATGTACTTCAAGATTTGTTGATGACTTACCGATCTTCTTCATGTCTTCCCTGTGTTGCCAGAAAGCTTTCCAGAAATTCAACCCATTCC
Source organism: Chitinophagaceae bacterium UBA1931 (assembly GCA_002337125.1). GTDB lineage: Bacteria > Bacteroidota > Bacteroidia > Chitinophagales > Chitinophagaceae > Lacibacter. The sequence goes on along the minus strand of DDFJ01000004.1, from coordinate 2,900,572 downwards.
CATTTATTGTACCCGGACCTGTGATCGTGAAACCATCAATATAATAGGCGTTGATGAGCGCCGCATAATATAAAATACTTTTCCCTTCCATGCGGGAAGGAATCAGTGGATAATCATCAATATTATCTGATCCTTTGAGCACCGCACCTTCCATTAACCGCAGTTTTGTATTTGGCTTAAAAAACAATGCACCGGTTAAAAAAACACCCTTGGGAATTACAATCGTACCACCACCATTTGCATTAACTGAATCAATTACATGCTGTATGGCAGAAGTATTCAGCTTTGTGCTGTCAGTGCCAACACCAAAGTTGGTGATAACATAATCCTGCGATTGTGCATCAGTAATTAAACCAATCAAAGAAATAAAGAGAAACAGTTTTTTCATGAATAATAATATTGATTTTTCTGCAAGCTAAGTTTTTAATACAAACCACCTGAAAAACAAACAGGCTGCCTCGGTTAAGGGCAGCCTGTACCGGTTAACTTCCGGGTTACTTACAAACTCATCATTTCTTTAAACTTCACCGCTTGCCTGCGGCTTACTTCGATTTTATCACCGCCATGAATTTCAAGCAATAAACCTCCGTTAAAATAAGGTTCTACTTTTTCAATCATTCGCAGGTTGACAATATGTTTACGGTTTGCACGGAAAAAAACTTTTTCGTCCAAACGCTCTTCCAATGCATTCAGTGATTTTAAGATCAGTGGTTTATTAGGACCAAAGTAAACTTTCGCATAGTTGCCCACACTTTCAAACAAACGTATATCGCTCAATTTTACAAACCAGCAACGTTCACCATCTTTCACAAACACCTGGTCTGTTTCGCTGAGCAGGCTGCGGTTTACAGTAGTAGGCTCGCCATCCACATTATCTTTTTCTTCCTCTTCCAGCTTATGCAACGCATCGGCCAAACGTTTGGGCTCAATTGGTTTCAGCAAATAATCCAATGCGTTTACTTCAAATGCCTTCAATGCATATTCATCATACGCTGTAGTAAAAATTACTTCCGGTGTACGGTCTAATTCGCTCAGCAAATCAAATCCGCTTTTACCCGGCATTTGTATATCAAGAAAAATTAAATCGGGATTATGCGCTTCAATTTTCTGCAATCCTTCATCCACATTTGAAGCTTCATCAATCACTTCTATTTCAGGAAAATCTGAAAGAAGTTTTTTCAATTCATTTCTCGCCAATCTTTCATCATCAATAATAATTGCTCTTTTGTTCATGTTTTCTTTTTTTATCAAACAAAGTGAATTATCTGTCTAATCAAAGTTAAATTTCCACAGGCATCATAATCCTTGCCTCTACTTCGTTACCATTTACATCAGAAATTGAGAACTCCGCATCATTGCCAAACATCAGTTTCAACCTGTTTTGTGTACTGGCAATACCAAACCCTTCAGGATTGAAATCACCATTCAAATGACCGGTATTTCTTATAATTAATTCGTGATGATCGTCTGTAAATTTTGAAACAATATTAATCACTCCGCCTTCCACATTTTTACTGATGCCGTGTTTAATTGCATTCTCCACAAGTGTCTGAAGCATCATTGGCGGCACAGGCATATCAAGTGTATCTTCATCCACATCAAAATTCACTTTCAGCCTTTCTTCAAAACGCATTTGTTCAAGTGCAAGGTAATCTTTAACCAACGCCAGTTCCTTTTCAAACGGAACAGTTTCCAGTTTCTCAACCTGCATGCTGCTGCGGAGAATATTACTTAATTCAGTAATGGCTTTTCGTGCATGTGCCGGATTTTCATCAACCAATGCACGTATACCGTTCAGCGAATTAAAAATAAAATGAGGGTTGATATGTGCCTTGATTGTTTTTAACTCCAGTTCTTTTACCACGCTCTGCATCTGCAATGCATCCATTTGCTGCTTTTGTACCCGCTGTACATAGTGAACGATGAAGTAAATAAGATTCCAGACAAGTAATGTCACAAACGCATTGATGGTTGAACCTACAAGCAACCTTGAAAAGCTGTAAACTTTTTGTTCGATTGTAAACAAATTCAGAACCCTGATAAGCGACAAAGAAGAGAAAGAATACAGAAGTGAAAAGCCGGCTGTTATGCCCAGGAAATAAAGTATTTGCCGCTCAATTGTTTTTTGCAGCACGTTCAACTTCAGCAATACCCAGCGCATAAAATGTGTAAGCAATACGCCCAGCAAAGCAATAATCAGTGAGCGGATAACAAACGATGAATTAATGCTCCGGTTATAGGTCCAGGCAAAAAAGAAATTCATCAGGGTATTACCGCCCCAGCCAACAAATTGGCACCACCAGTAGGCCGATATTTTATTCAGTCTCCTTCGCATGTTCTTTACAAATCTACCCTTTACAGATACCGGATATCCGCCTAAAATTACAAAGGGCAAAAAAATCAGGTAAATGGTTGGTTTTAAATGTTTGATTGTTCAGTCAACAATAAACGCTTTTATTTGTTAAAATAAGTCATTTTAATGTCATTGAAACGAAGTTGTTTACCTTTACAGCTTCTTAATAAAAAAGCTTATGGAGATAAAAGCTGGTCAGCTTCTCAGCAAAATTGATTCACCGGCCGATCTGAAGAATTTATCAATGGATCAGCTGCCGCAAATGTGCGATGAACTTCGCCAGTACATCATTGATGTAGTAAGTGTTCATGGCGGTCATTTCGGCGCAAGTTTAGGTGTGGTTGAACTATCGGTTGCACTGCACTATGTGTATAACACACCTTATGATCAGCTTGTTTGGGACGTAGGTCACCAGGCATATGGTCATAAAATTTTAACCGGCCGTAGGGATCGTTTTCATACCAACCGTAAATACAACGGTGTAAGCGGTTTCCCAAAGCGCAGCGAAAGTGAGTACGATACATTCGGAGTGGGACATTCATCTACCTCCATTTCAGCAGCACTGGGTATGGCTGTTGCAGCAAAACTTAAGAACGAAAACAGGAAATCAATTGCAGTAATTGGTGATGGTGCTATGACGGCAGGTTTGGCGTTTGAAGCAATGAACCATGCAGGCGTGGCAGATAGTGATGTACTGATTATTCTGAATGATAACTGCATGAGTATTGATGCAAATGTTGGTGCATTAAGAGAATACTTAACTGATATCACTACATCGCCTACTTATAACAGGATAAAAGATGATGTGTGGAATGCATTGGGCAAACTTCCTGTTGGTAAAACATTTACAAGGGAAATGGCCAGCAAGCTGGAGCATAGCATTAAAGGCTTTGTAAATAAAAACAGCAATTTGTTTGAAGCACTGAAGCTTCGTTATTTCGGCCCAATAGACGGACATAACATTACTAAACTTGTTGATACATTAAAAGATCTTAAAAATATTCCCGGACCAAAACTGCTGCACATTGTAACAGTGAAAGGAAAAGGATATCAACTGGCCGAACAGGATCAAACAAAATGGCATGCTCCGGGTTTGTTTGATAAGGTTACAGGTGAAATTCATAAAAAGAAATTCGATACACCGCAGCCTCCCAAATACCAGGACGTGTTTGGACATACCATTATTGAACTGGCCGAACAGAACGAAAAAATTGTTGGTGTAACTCCTGCTATGCTCAGCGGTTCTTCACTCAAGTTTATGATGGAAAAAATGCCGAACCGCACTTTTGATGTTGGCATTTGTGAACAACATGCTGTTACACTTAGTGCCGGTATGGCTACACAGGGAATGAAAGTGTTCTGCAACATTTATTCATCCTTTATGCAAAGGGCCTACGACATGGTGATTCATGATGTGGCGATTCAAAAACTTCCTGTTGTTTTCTGTTTAGACCGTGGAGGATTGGTTGGTGAAGATGGGCCAACTCATCATGGATGTTATGATATAGCTTACATGCGCTGCATTCCAAACATGATTGTTGCTGCGCCAATGAATGAAGCCGAACTGCGTAACATGATGTATACTGCACAGCTTGATTCGCACAAACTTCCTATTTCTATCCGTTATCCAAGAGGCGAAGGTGTTATGCCAGAATGGAAAACAGAAATGAAAGCAATTGAAATTGGTAAAGGAAGAAAATTGAAAGATGGTGAAGGTGTTGCTATTCTTTCATTTGGTCACCCGGGAAATTTTGCTGCAAGTGCTATACGTGAACTGAAGAATGATGGTATAAACCCGGCTCATTACGATATGCGTTTTGCAAAACCAATTGACGAAGAATTACTGCACGAAGTGTTTGCAAAATTTGATAAGATTGTTACCATTGAAGATGGTACTGTAGTTGGCGGATTTGGAAGTGCTGTGCTTGAATTTATGGCACAACACAATTACAGGGCCAGTGTAAAAATAATGGGCATCCCCGACAAACTTGTAGAACATGGCACACCAAAGCAGTTGTATGAAGAAATTGGAATTGATGCAAATGGCATTGCCAAAACAGTGAGAGAAATGATGGGTGTAACAGTTACAGTAAAAGCATAACACTTTTTCTATTGCATAAAAAAGCCCCAACTAATTGTTGGGGCTTTTTCTTTCATTTTAAACAGTTACCTGGTCTGCTTCAGGTGGCCTGCTTTCATTCCATTCAACGATAAAATTATTTTTCCCTTCGCCAACAAGAATGGACATGTATTGCTGTTGCGACAGTTCCAGTAACGAAAGAAAAAGAAAAAGTGCATGAATACGGTTTTCGCAAACATCAAACAGCTTTTCAAATGCCATTGTTTTTTCCTTTTTCACCGTTTCAAGCATGTACTCACGACTGCCTTCCATTGTGTAGTTGTATTGTACAACTGTGTGCACTGGTTTATTTAACCGGTCGTGATGCTTTTTCATTACACGTTCAAACGTCTTCATCAGTTTGAACATGGTAATAGTTTGAATTTCTGTACCCTCACCTGCTTCTTCACCAATGTTTGCCAGTTCACGTGCAATATTTCCACGCTTTACCATCAGCATACGCAGGGCTTCCATTTCGGCCATTTGCAAACTGGCCTCCTTGAATCGCTTGTATTCAAGAATTTTATCAACCAGTTCCTGCCTTGGATCAATTTCATTACCCTGGTCATCCAGTTCTTTTCTTGGCAAAAGCATTTTCGCTTTAATACGCATCAAGGTCGAAATGAACAGAATAAACTCACTGGACAATTCAATATTCAGCTGCTCACTTTGATGGATAAAATCCATAAAGTCTTTAATGATCCTGGTGATTGGAATATTGTAAATATCCAGTTCATCACGCTCAATGAAGAAAAGCAGCAGGTCGAAAGGACCTTCAAACTGCGGTAGTTTAATTTGATATGATTCTGTTTGTGCTGCCATATGTATGAACAAGTCCCGGTCGTATGGCCGGGACTTGCAAATGTAGGGAACTAAACCCGATTAAAAAGTAGCTGTAAAACCTACGCCCAATAAAGATTTGAGCTGGGTACCCATCAAACCTCCCGTTTTGGGGTTTTTCACATCATGATCATATAAAAGATCAAGATTATAGGTAACACCAATGTATTTATTCACTTTCATCCCGATAATATTGCTCCAGTAAACATCAATATTCTGGGGCTGTTTTTTGTAATTACTGAACAAATCGAGACGGGAGGTATAGTTTACATTTTTCAGAATTTCTTTTTTGAAATTAGCCGTTAAAAATGCGCCGAACTCATTCTGAGCAGCCTTTGTTGTATCGCTGAAACCATAAAGTGACCGCAGCTTTTTATTTGAATTATTCACAACCGTCCAACGCCCTGTAACGGGCGATAAAAACACATCAAATGTTGCGTTGGGCTTGTACATAATACCCGGCGAAAGCAAAACATAAGCCGGAGCAAAAAAAGATGAGTTTAAAGTTTTTGTACTCTCTGCATAAATAAATCCATCTGTAAATTGAGTACGTACATTACCTAATGCTGTTGCATACCATTTGGGATTTTTTAACTGGTAGCCATAACGTGTAAGCAAATCAATACGGTCATCATTTTTCCTGGTGCCAAGGCTTGTTGTGTTAACCAATCCGTATTGAAGATTTAATATATTATCCCATGCGTTTTTCCCTTTCTTATAATAAGCAAATGTGCTGACCAATGCATTAACGGAGAAAGAAGATTTCTCTGCTCCTGCTGCCCAATTGCGGCTTGCACCCTGGCTGAGGTTGAGATTAAACACGCCACCTTTTGTCCAGCCTTCAGGTTGCTTCTCATCTTTTTTTACATCCCGTTTTGTTTCGTTTTTCATTTTCTGCACATCTGCATCCTGGGCATATACAGCATACGCCATTATCAGTGTTACACCGGTTATTAAAATCTTTTTCATAAACATTTGTTTTATAACTTTTAAAAGTTGCTACTAAGACGGCAAATTAAGTGCCAGCGTTGCAGCTGCAAATAAAAAACGGCAACAGTATAAAACTGCTGCCGTTTTACTTTTTTTGTTGTGATTTATTTTTTCAATGCATCACGAATTTCACGAAGGAGAACAATATCTTCCGGTGTTGGCGGAGCTTCAGCTGGCGGCTCTGGTTTCTTTGTTCTGTTAACAGCTTTGATAACTAAAAACAAGAACAACGCAATTGCAAGAAACTTCACAGCTGCAGAAATAGCCATGCCATACTTTAATTCGGCATCACCTACTTTTACTGACAGTGAGTCAAAATTTATTCCACCTGTTATCATTCCCACAATTGGCATGATAATGTGATCTACAACAGCGCCAACTATAGCACCAAATGCAGCACCAATAACCACACCTACTGCCAGGTCAATTACATTGCCTTTCATGGCAAAATCCTTGAATTCTTTTAACATTCCCATAATGGTTGTTTTTTAAAGTGAAAAATAAAAAAATAAAAGAGGATGAGAAGGCTCACAAAGAGATGAGATACAAATCTTGAAAAAAAACCGGCATTTTCAAATTTTATTTTTTCAAACCCGGGTATTGCATTTTCAGATTTTTTAAAACTGACAGTACTTCTTTTGCTATAAAATATTCTTTGTACCAGTTTTGATCACTGGGAACTATTTGCCAGGGAATTTTATTACAGGTATTAAAACACTCTTCATAATAATTCATATACTTTTTCCAAAGCTTTGCTTCATTAAAATCATTTTCATTGTACTTCCACATTTTCCTTGGATCATGCAACCGTTCGTTTAAACGCTCCTGCTGCTCTTTCTGCGAAACATGTAAATAGAATTTTAATATCACTGTATTATTATGATCCGTAAGCAGCTCTTCAAAATCATTTATCGCCTTCATCCTTTTTTTTGCAGTATCATCATCGCACCATCCGTGTACACGTGTTATTAAAATATCTTCATAATGGCTTCGGTTAAAAATTCTGATCATTCCCTTTGAAGGAGCATTGGCATGAATACGCCATAAAAAGTCGTGCGATAATTCCTCTGCAGTTGGCGCTTTATACGATTTTACAGAAACGCCCAGCGGATTTAATGAGCCAAACACATTTCGTACAGCTCCATCTTTTCCACTGGCATCCATTCCCTGGATTACAACTAAAAGTGCATGCTTGTTTTCTGCAATCAAGAGGTTCTGCAGTTCATCCAGTTCAAGCAGCATTTTTGCTGTTTTTGCTTTTATTTTTTCCTTGTTTAAACCCTTGGGTGCACGGGTGCTGATGGAGGAAAGTTTTACGTTAGCCATAAAAAAGTCGTTTACCGAATATAAAGATGTTCTTTGTATTCCGCTAATTATCTTCAACTTTGCGGCCTTATGAATTCAAAATTGACCAACTGGCTGTTGTTTCTTGCTCTTTGTGTAATCTGGGGAAGTTCTTTTATCCTGATGAAAGAAGGACTGAAAACACTTTCAGCTTATGAGGTTGCAGCCATAAGAATGCTAAGTGCAGGCATTGTTTTAACTCCGTTTTCGTTACAGGCGTTAAAACAAATGAATGGTAAAGACATTGCCCTTGCCATACTCACCGGTGTTCTCGGCAGTTTTATCCCGGCTATTCTTTTTTGTGTGGCTGAAACAAAAATTGACAGTGCGCTTGCTGGCATGTTGAATGCATTAACGCCCTTGTTTGTGATTACAGTTGGTGCTGTATTTTTCAAATCAATTATCCCCTGGAAAAAAACGCTGGGAGTATTGATCGGATTTTCAGGAATGCTGTTTCTTTTCTTTGCCAAAAATAACGGCACAACAGAGAGTAATGTCTTTTATGCGCTGCTTATTCTTGCAGCTACATTTTGTTATGGAGTAAATGTAAATATCATCAGTCATCGCTTAAGGCATATTGGATCAATTCATCTCGCCTCGGTTGCTTTTATTTTCCTGATTCCTCCTTCTTTGATTGTACTTTATTTTACCGGTTTCTTTCATTATTCTTTTCATGAAACCAGTTTTTTAACCTCAGCAGGAGCTTCGTCTGTACTTGGTATTTTCGGTACAGCAATTGCCACAATTTTATTTTATATGTTATTGAAAAGGGCAGGTGCATTGTTTTCTTCAATGGTAACCTATGGTGTTCCATTTGTGGCAGTAATGTGGGGATTACTTGCAGGAGAAACCATTTCTTTTTTACAGATAGTCGGGCTGCTGATTATTCTTTCGGGAGTTTATCTGGCTAACAGGCAATAAAAAAGGGATGCAATGATGCACCCCTTTTCTGAAATTCAATCGCTGTTTATACAGCCATAATTTCTTTATCTTTTGCAGCAAGATGTTTATCAATTAATACAGCATATTTATCTGTTAATACCTGCATATCTTTTTCAGCATCTTTTGCCGCATCTTCACTTAATCCATCTTTCTGCAGTTTCTTGATATGCTCAATTGCCTCTCTCCTGATATTGCGAACAGCCACTTTTGTGTGTTCACCTTCTCCATTAACACGTTTAACCAGTTCCTTTCTTCTTTCTTCAGTTAAAGGTGGAAGAAAAAGACGGATAAGATTTCCATCGTTTTGCGGAGCCAGTCCTATGTTTGAATTAATGATTGCTCTTTCAATTGGGTGGAGCATATTTTTTTCCCAAGGCTGAATAGTGATTGTTCTTGCATCTACAGCAGTAATATTGCCCACCTGGCCGATAGGTGTGGGTGATCCGTAATAATCAACTACAATTCCATCAAGCATATTGGGGTTTGCCCTTCCCGCCCTGATTTTAACCAATTCAATTTCCAGATGCTGGATAGCTTTTTTCATGTGCTCTTCCGCATCATCCATAATCAATGAAAGATCGTCTGACATACTGTTAATTATTGTTGAACTGCAAACCTAACAAAATTGTCGGTTCACTTGTAAACTGGGGCAAAAATGATTAAAGCAGGTTATTTAGCAATTTCGCCTTGTTCTGTTGCTTGAGCAGGTACTGCCGTTGCCGTTGTTGCCTTTTTTAACGGGATGACTTTGGAGTCCCTTTCCTCTCTTTTCAATAAATCCATTGAAAGCTGAAACAGCCTCTTCCTGTTTACTCTGTTTGAATAAATAAGAAGACTTATAACGGAGAAGCCAAGGCTTACAAGACCCAACAGCAAGAAAGTAATATTTAAGTTTCTGCCAATAATGATTGCACCGGCAACAAGAACATTAAATATTACTGCCAGAAAAGTTACCATGCTATGGCTGAAGCCTAAATCAAGCAACATGTGATGCACATGATTCCTGTCTGGGCTGAAAGGTGAACGTCTTGAAAGAATTCTGAAAGCAAAAATTCTTAGTGTATCAAAAAGCGGAACAAATAAAATAGCAAAACCAATTGCTGGTGCTGCAGGCAAATAAATTGCAGATGTTGGTACTGAAGCAACCTGAATAAACTTGATGACTAAAACCGAGTTTACAAAACCTAATAGCAGCGATCCGGTATCGCCCATAAAAATTTTTGCAGGCGAAATATTATAAATCAAGAAAGCTACCAACGCTCCCATCATACTAAATGCCAATGCAGCATAAAAAAGCTGGTTAGCCAGTAAAAAATAAAATCCAAAAGCAAAAGTGGTAAATAAGCCAAGTGATCCTGCAAGGCCATCAACCCCATCAATCAGATTGAAAGAATTGGTTATTACAACGATGGTTAAAAATGTAAATCCAACGCTGAGGTATAAGGGCATTTTATCAATTCCCATAAAACCATACATACTGTCGATTAAAATACCTCCTTTATAAACAACAATTAATGCAGCCAATAATTGCCCTAAAAATTTTTTAAAGGGGGTCAGCACAACAATATCATCCTTCATTCCAAGGAAAAAGATAACCAAAAAAGCAGCAGCCATATACTGCAATTCAGCAAAACCTGTGGGAGTGGTAATAAGAAAAGCCATGATAAAGCCGGCAAATATTCCAATACCACCTAAAGAGGGGACGGGATTTGCATGTACTTTTCGGTCGTCGGGAACATCAAACAGGTGCTTCATTTCAGCAATCCTGATAATAATAGGAATTGCCGAGAATGTAACCAGGAATGATATCACAGAACCAATTAGAAGGTGATCCATGCAGTTGATTTTTCTTTTAAGCCAAAATAGAGATCTGGGTCAAAATTAGATGATAAAAAACTTCAATCCAATCTCTTTTTCGTTTCTGGCGATTAATTTTAAGTAAATAGACTCTCAAAACGACCAAAAAGTTCCCTCGGGTAAAAAATATTTTTCATTTGACTTTTCCGCAATTCTATAACCTTAGGCGTCAAAGGAAACAAAAAAAGATGAGGAACCATATTGTTCACTTATAACTTGATAATAAATTCAATCAATCCCGTATGTCTCTTACTTTTACAATCTTCATATCACATTGTTTTTCAGCGAAATAAAACAATGTGTGCGATAAATTTGTATGTAATAGGTGTTGAAGTTGCCCACCTAATTGATAAATAAGTGGCAGGCATACTCCTCTTTATTGGGCACGTAATGAAATACTTCGCCTGGCGGCTTTTACTGACGGTATCCACGATGCAAGTAAAGCAATAACAAAAACAGTTGCTATTACAAGTAAAATATCAATGATGGAAATCTGCACAGGATAATAATCAATAATAAAAGACCCTTGTAATGGGATCAATTTAAATGTTACCTGCAGGTAACAGAAAATTAAAGCAAGTATGATTCCGATTATGGTTCCGGCAAAAGCAAGCAATACACCTTCAGTTAAGAAAATTTTCCTGACAAATTGTTTCCCAGCGCCCATTGCCTGCAGTATCTGTATGTCTTGCTCTTTTTCCAGTACAAGCATTGTAAGAGCACCGATCATATTAAATGCTGCAATGATCAAAATCAAACAAAGAATACCATAAATAGCCCACTTTTCCATCTGCATCACAGCAAACAATGAGCGGTTTTGCTGGTAACGGTTTTCAACAAGGTAATTATTGCCCAATAGTTGTTTCAGTTGAAGTATGACCGCTTTTTCTGAAGATGGATCTTTCAGCTTTATTGCTGCCGAAGTAAACTCAGCCGGCTTATAGCCCAGCATTTCTTTAATTACATCAATATTGGTGATGACATATTTGTTATCAAAATCCTGCTGAATGGAAAATGATCCGCTCGGTTGCAGATTAATTGTGCTGATTGCATCAAGCGGGTTAGCCGTTGCTTCAGCTCCTTTTTTGGGAAGATAAGCTGTTACAGGTGTTACTGCACGATCGCTCAGCAGGCTTAATGCACTTTCAATACCGCTTCCAAGCACCAGTGCCGGAGTTTCTGCTGTACCCGTTTCATATTTTCCATGATCCACTTTTTGTGCAACACCACTCACTTTTGAAAAAGCATCGTCAACTCCCATCACAACTGCGTTGGTGCGGTAATCGCCATTCTGCAAATGCACATTCTCTTCCACAATCATGCTGATTGCTTCCACATCTTTCAACAGTGATATTTTCCTGATTGTAGCTGAATCAAGCAGCATTACTTTTTGCTGTGAAGCAGAAATTCTGATATCGGGATAAAAAGAAGAATATAATGATTTAACCAAATCCTCAAAGCCATTAAAAATACTCAGCACTATTACAATAGCAGCAGTACCTACTGCCATTGCTGCAACCGTTACCCATGCAATGATATTAATTGCATTGGTTGATTTTTTTGATTTGAAATAACGCCAGGCAAAGAGAAAGTTCAAGGAGTTTGTTGTTTGAAGTTTATCATGTGAAATTCTAGTGGCTGTATTTCTGTTCAGCAGTAATCAATCACTCTTCTGTATTACCCGGCTTTTTTTCTTCTTCAATTTTCTTAAACAGCTCTTCCATTCTGAACACATGATCAAGCGTATCGTCGGGATAATATTTTATTTCAGGAATACGGCGTAACTGGTGCTTGAGTTTTGCTGCCAGTTCACGCTTAATTTCAAATGCTTTTTCTTCTACCTTCTTCAAAACAGCTGCATTGTCTTTTGCCTGGAACACACTTAAGTAAATCCTGGCTTCAAGCAAATCAGGGGTTACTTTTACTGCTGAGATGGATACCAATGCTCCATCAATCATATTCAGCCCAATTTTCCTGAAAATGACGGTCAATTCTTCGTTAATTACACCGGCTACCTGTTTCTGACGTTTACCTTCTAACATATCTGCAACAATTAAACGCTGTAAAAGTAGTTACTTTGCGGCGTTTACGACATGAAATAAGGTATAATCAAAAGCCAATTCTTTTTCAGCATCTGTTTTTTATCCATTAAACTGAAAAAGAACAAACGAAAAGAACTAAAAAACAACTCTTGAAACAGTTTAACCGGATTTTCAGATATCTCAGAGTTTATAAAGAAAATATCATTTCTTACTTTTTCTTTATCATTCTCTCAATTGCATTTTCAATGGTTTCGCTGGCAATGCTGGCTCCTTTTCTTCAGCTGTTATTTGGGAAAGAAGCTCCTGTAACAATAAAACCTGAATTCACTCTTTCGGCAGAAGCCATTTTAGGGAACCTGAAATATATTATCAGTAACCTCATCGCATCAAAAGGTAAAGAAGCAGCTCTTGCATTTATTTGCGGGATAATTATTGTTGCCATCTTGCTTAAAAATATTTTTCTCTATCTCTCCTTCAGGGTATTAACACCAATGCGTAATGGTGTCATGACAAAACTGAGAGGCGATTTATATGATAAGATCCTTAAACTGCCGGTTGGTTTTTTCACCGATCAGCGCAAGGGCGATCTGATGTCACGCATGAGTAATGATGCTGCGGAAATTGAATGGAGCGTTCTTTCGATTCTTGTTGTACTCATCAGGGAGCCGCTGACTATTATTTTTTACCTGGCGATGATGATACTCATCAGCCCCAAATTATCACTGTTCCTGCTGATTTTTTTACCGGCAACAGGATTTATTATTGGCAGGGTAAGCCGTTCATTAAAGAAACAGTCAAAAAGTGCCCTTGAAAAAAACGGCATTGTGCTCTCGATTCTTGACGAAACGTTATCAGGCATAAGGGTGATTAAAGCATTTGGCGCTGAAAAAATGATGGGGCTGAAATTTCACACTATGAACCGTGATGTGAATCACTTACGTAACAAGATTAACTTCCGGAACGACATGGCTTCACCATTATCTGAATTTCTGGGTGTACTTGTTTTAAGTGGTGTTTTATGGTTTGGTGGGAAAATGATTTTAAGTAATAATGCAGGCGGACTTACTCCTGAAAGTTTTATAACTTATATTTTATTCTTCTCACAAATTATTAATCCAGCAAAGGCTCTTTCATCTGCTTATTACAATACCAAAAGAGGTGCTTCAGCTATTGAACGTATTGAAGCCATTCTCAGCACGCCCGATGTAATTACTGAAAAAGAAAATCCTGTTACAATTAATTCGTTTGAGAAGAGTATTGAATTCAGAAATGTTTCGTTTGCTTACTACGATACAACTGTTCTTGAAAATATCAACTTCACACTTGCTAAAGGAAAAACAATTGCATTGGTTGGTTCAAGCGGATCAGGCAAATCAACATTGGCCGATCTTGTTCCAAGGTTTCATGATGTAAGCGGCGGTGAAATTTTTATCGACGGAATAAATATTAAAGATTACACGCTTGAAAGTTTACGAAAACTGATGGGCATTGTTACACAGGAACCCATCTTATTTAATGATAGTATTGCAGCTAATATTGCATTAAGCAAACCCGAAGCAACAAGAGAAGAAATTGAAGTTGCTGCAAAAATTGCCAACGCACATCATTTTATTATTCAAAAAGAAGAAGGTTATAATGAAAATATTGGCGACCGTGGAAGCAAACTCAGCGGTGGTGAAAGACAACGTGTAACCATTGCAAGAGCAGTTTTAAAAAACCCACCGGTATTAATTCTTGATGAGGCTACTTCATCGCTTGACACAGAGAGCGAACGATTGGTACAGGATGCAATCAATCATTTAATGAAGGACCGTACAACACTTGTTATTGCGCATCGATTATCAACTATTCGTCATGCTGATGAAATTCTTGTTTTGCAAAAGGGACAAATTGTTGAGCGTGGCACACACGATGAACTGGTGAAGCTGAATGGCTTTTACAAAAAGTTAGTTGATATGCAGGAAGTAAAATAACTGCTGCTTATTGTTTCCATTCAAGAAATTTTTCCTGCTGCGGTTTTAGAAGTAAAGGTGCTTTGTTGTTGAGCATTTCACCATTCAATCTCTTTTCATAAAGCATCAAATATGCTTCTGCCATTTTTTGTGAATTGAATTTTTCAACTGCATATTCATGGCAATGCTTTCGTGAAAAACTATCTGCATTTTCTACTGCAACTGCCAATGAGGAAGCACTGTTTGAAAGGAATCCATACTCATTTGTTACAATTTCAGGAAGAGATCCATAAGGTGTTCCAAAAACAGGACAACCAAAATATAAACTTTCAATAAGTGCAAGTCCAAAAGGCTCATGCCACAAAACAGGAAATATTAATCCCTTTGATGCATTAACCAGTTTATTTTTTTCTTCGCCTCCAACCATTCCGTAAAACTTTGTACGCAGGCTGGTTGTAAACCTGAAGCCCATGCTAATGTTAAGTCTGTTACCACCTAAAACCATTAGCTGTTCCTTTTTTGTTAACTGAATAACACGAATTGCTCCCTTTACATTTTTAACCCGCCATGCTGCTTTACCTATAAAATGAAAAGCTTTACGGTTATTCTTTAAATCGGGAACACCATAATCATTCCAGTCAAGACCATTATGAACAAACGTAGTTGAACCATATCTTTCTGCATGATTTTCTGAGATGAAAACAGTATTCAAATCCAGTTCACGTTGTTCATTAATGTTACCATGCATAGTGATGAGGTAAGGAATAGAAACAGGAGCATCAGGAAAAACATTAAAATGCACAAAGTCTGCTTCAGCAGGAATTTGTTCAGCTATTTTTTTTGCAGGATTAATTGGAATTACTTCAGCAAAGTCGCAATACGAACCTGCGTTTACAAGAAAACTAACCTTATGTCCTTTTTTTACAAGTTCTTTTCCCAAATACCAGATTACTCTTTCAGTTCCACCGTACTTAAAAGCTGGAATAACGGATGGGTTTACAATCACAACATGCATTAAAGCTGAATTTTGCCAAAAGTAGCCAATTAGGCGAACAATGAACCGGCCAGAAACAGCGCAATTTTACGCAAAAACACGATTTCTGAGAAACAGGCGCAACTTTGACCAAAATCATTATCTTTACTATGTTAATGTGAATTCAGTTCATTGCTTTCTGAGCCTTTTGGTGCTTTTCTTTCTGATCAGTTTCCTGCGGTTTTCAGTTGCTTTTCCTGGTTCATGATTCTTTTGTTTTTAATTTTTTTCTTGTGAACATTTACGTAGGAAACCTGGCTTGGTCTATGACAAACGAAGACCTCGCTGCATTATTTGAACAATTTGGCACAGTTAGCTCTGCCAAGATTTTAACCGACAAGTTCTCCGGCCGCAGCAAGGGATTTGCTTTTGTGGAAATGGAGAATGCGGATGAAGCCCAGGCTGCAATCAGCCAACTGAACGATACAGACGTTCAGGGACGTAAGATTGTAGTGAATGAAGCCCAGCCTAAAAAAGATGATGGCGGTTTCAAGAAACGCAGCTTTGGCGGCGGCGGCGGTGGCGGCTTCCGTAAAGGTGGCGGCGGCGGTGGCTACCGTGGTGGCGGCGGCGGCTACAAAGGCGGCGGCGGTTATTCAAAAGACTATTAATCGGCTAAATCGTCAAATACATTAAAATCCCTTCAATGAAGGGATTTTTTATTGCCTGAACTTTTTTGAAATGAAAAAATCCCGCACAAGGCGGGATTTCTATTATAATTTGATTATTGACTTATTCCCCAACAGATTGAGGGCCTTTAACCATACCTGTTTTTGCTTCCATGCTTAATGTGGCATGAGGAACAGCACGCAGGCGGGCCTTGTCAATCAACTTACCTGTTACACGGCAAATACCGTAGGTTTTATTTTCAATACGCATCAATGCTTTTTCCAGGTGATCGATGTAAGTAATCTGGCGGCTGGCCATCTGGCTCAGTTGTTCACGTTCCATACTTACACTGCCATCTTCCATTGTCATATAACGACCTTCGTCGCCATCACCACCCATATCATCTTTACGTGTAATTAAACCTTGTAAATAATTAAGCTCTTTTTTAGCTGATTCCAGTTTACGCTGAATGAGTTCTTTAAACTCAACCAGTTCTGCATCACTGTAACGAACTAAAGGACCTTGCGGTTTTTCTTCTTCCACTTTGTCGAGTACCGATTTTGTAAAATCGGGCTGATAACGCACAGAAGTTGAAACCGAAGTTTTTATGGGTTTCACCTCCTTAACCGGAGCAGGCTTTTTTGCTTCTTTTTTCAAATCTTTAATTGCTTGTTTAACGGTTGGTTTAATAGCGCCATGAACTTCAGGCTTAGCTGGTGCCGGCGCTGGTTTCTTTACTTCAGGTTTCTTCACTTCTTGTTTCTTTACAATTGGTTTTGCAACAGGCTTAACTGCCTTTTTTGGTGCTGGCTTAGGTGCAGCTTTTTTAGGAGCCGCTTTTTTAGCTACAGGCTTTGCAACCGCTTTCCCTGCTTTTTTGGCAGCAGGTTTAGGAGCTGGCTTTTTTGCAGCAGGTTTTGCCGGTTTTTTAGGAGCAGGCTTTGAGGCCTTTTTAGGAGCAGGTTTTGCTGCTTTCTTTTTTGTTGCCATTCTATCCTCCTTTTTTAGATACATTAATTTTGATCGTTATGTCATTAACCTCAACATCAGTACCGTTGCTCAGGCCTGGCACCAGGTCAAGATCGTCTGCCAAAATTTCGGCGCAAATATAGGATTTAAATTGAGTGATGGAAGGGCTGAGGGTTTCATTGTCAGATACCTCAACAGCAATCCTGTCGGTCAACTCAAACCCGCTCTCCTTGCGGATTTTCTGGATGCGGTTCACAATTTCCCTCGCATTTCCTTCATTCAGAAGTTCAGGGGTAATGGTTACATCCAGCGCTACTGTAACGGCTCCTTTGTTTGTTACCATCCAGCCGGGTACATCTTCGCTCAAAATTTCAACATCTGTCAAATATAAAGGAACGGTTTCATTATCTATCAACAGGTTATAAACAGTTTCCTTTTCAAACTGGTTAATCTGCTCCTGTGTGAACTGTGCAAGGGCTGCAGACACAGCTTTCATCTTTGGCCCAAGCTTTTTACCAAGGGCAACAAAGTTGGGTTTAATCTTCTTTTTGATGAACGAATTATCGGGTGTGAGATATTCAATTTCCTTCACATTCACTTCACTCTTGATAATATCTTCCACTTTCATAAACTGCTCTTTCATTGAAGCACTCAAAACCGGAATCATCACTTTCTGTAATGGCTGACGAACCTTGATGTTTACTTTCTTACGCAATGAAAGCACTAATGATGATGCATCCTGTGCCAGCTGCATTCTTTCTTCCAAAGCCTTATCAATATATGCTTCGTTTGCAACAGGAAAATCAACATGATGTACAGATTGTGAATCAAAATGTTTTGTTGCCTCATTCAAATTACGGAATACAGCATCGCTGAAGAATGGAGAAACAGGAGCCATTAAGCGAACCACGGTTTCAATACATTCATACAATGTTTGGTATGCGCTGATTTTATCCTGCTCATATTCACCTTTCCAGAAACGGCGGCGGCAAAGACGTACATACCAGTTGCTCAGATGTTCATCAACAAATTCTTCAATTAACCTGCCGGCCTGTGTAGGTTCGTAATCATCCATTGCGGCATTTACATCCTTCACCAATGTATGAAGTGAGGACAAAATCCAGCGGTCAATTTCAGGACGCTCTTCCAGCGGAATATCGGGCTCAGCAAAATGGAATCCATCCACATTTGCATAAAGAGCAAAGAACTGATATGTGTTGTAAAGCGTACCAAAGAATTTACGCTGAACTTCTTTGATTCCTTCAATATCAAATTTCAGGTTATCCCAGGGAGATGCATTGGTGATGAGGTACCAGCGTGTGGCATCGGCACCAAACTTTCCAATTGTTTCAAACGGATCAACCACATTTCCCAAACGCTTACTCATTTTGTTGCCTGCTTTATCAAGCACCAATCCATTACTTACAACAGTTTTGTAAGCCACACTATCGTACACCAGTGATGCGATGGAATGTAATGTGTAGAACCAGCCTCTTGTCTGGTCAACACCTTCGCAGATAAAACTTGCAGGATACAAATCTTCAAATTTTTCAACACCTGCTGGAAGTTTAAACGGATATTTCTCGCCCTTCTTCACTTTTTCATAATCAAGTCCCCATTGTGCGTAAGGCATAGCGCCACTATCAAACCAAACATCAATAAGATCGGGAACACGTTTCATTGGTTTACCGCTGTTGCTCACCAATACATATTCATCAACATAAGGTTTGTGCAGATCAAGATCATTGCCGGTAAGACGAGCATTGTTTGTACCAAGTGCCTTATCTGCTTTTTCCGCTTCTGCTTTCAGTTCTTCAATTGTACCAATGCAGATTTCTTCTGATCCATCTTCTGTTCTCCAAACAGGAAGCGGAGTTCCCCAGAAACGTGAACGGCTGAGGTTCCAGTCAACCATATTTTCCAACCAGTTGCCAAAGCGGCCTTCGCCGGTTGATTTAGGTTTCCAGTTGATGGTTTTATTTAATTCCACCATCCGGTCTTTGATTTCGGTTGTTTTGATGAACCATGCATCTAACGGATAGTACAATACGGGTTTATCTGTTCTCCAGCAATGCGGATAGCTGTGTTCGTATTTCTCAACTTTGAATGCCCTGTTTTCTTTTTTGAGTTTAACAGAGATATCAACGTTTACATCTTCATAATTCGGATCGTCTTTGTAATTCTTTACATACCGGTTGCTGAACTCACCTAACCCATCTACAAACTTTCCTTCACGGTCAACCATGGTTAAAATACCAATGCCGAATTTCTTTCCAACTTTATAGTCATCTGCACCAAATGCAGGAGCAGTGTGAACGATACCTGTACCATCTTCAGTAGTAACAAAATCGCCAGTTATTACACGGAAAGAATCTCCACCAGTTTCTTTGTTTGCTTCGTAAGCCATCAGTTGCTCATAACGGCATTCTTCAATATCAGTTCCTTTAAATGAAGCAACTATTTTGTAAGGAAGTTGTTTCTTTTTAATCTGCGCATCAAAAGCCACTTTCAGTTCTGCACTATTACCAATCAGGAATTCATCACTATCGTGATTGAACCAATTGTTGATGGCTTCGTATAACGAACCGCCTTCTTCAAATTCATCAAGGTGTTCAGGAAAATATTTATGCAGCAATGCTTTTGCCAATACAACTGCACAAGGTTTGCCGCTGTATGGGTTGAATGTTTTTACCAGTACATAATCAATGTTTGGCCCAACAGTTAAACCAAGGTTAGAAGGAAGCGTCCACGGAGTGGTTGTCCATGCAAGGAAAAATACTTCTTCGCTTTTTGCAGCATCAAACAAAAACTGGCTTCTTTCATTCTTTACTGCCTTAAACATAGCCACAGCCGAAGTATCTTTTACATCCTTATAAGTGCCGGGCTGGTTTAATTCATGCGAACTTAAACCTGTACCTGCAGCTGGAGAATAAGGCTGAATGCTGACGCTTTGATATAACAGTCCTTTGTTGTACAGTTGCTTCAGCAACCACCAGAGTGTTTCAATGTATTCATTCTTGAAGGTGATGTATGGATCGTTGAGATCAACCCAATATCCCATCTTCTTTGTAATATCATCCCACTTGTCTTTGTAGCGAAGTACAGCTTCACGGCATTTGCGGTTGTATTCTTCCACCGAAATTTTCACACCAATATCTTCTTTGGTAATGCCGAGTTCTTTTTCAACGCCCAGTTCAATAGGCAAACCATGTGTATCCCATCCGCCCTTGCGGCTGACTTTGAAACCTTTCATGGTTTTGTAGCGGCAGACAAGATCTTTGAGTGTGCGGGAAATAACGTGGTGAATGCCGGGCATACCGTTAGCGCTGGGCGGACCTTCGTAAAACACAAAAGGCTCAGCACCTTCACGCACTTCAATACTTTTTTCAAAAGCCTGTTCAGCATCCCATTTGGCCAGTATTTCCTGTTCAATAGAGGGTAAATTCAACTGCGAAAATTCTCTGTACTTAACACTCATAGTTCGCTCCTGTCTTGATTTTTAAAGGTTGCAAAGGTAATATAAAGTCAAAAGTGAAAGAGCGGCCGCTTAAAGTAAATATTCTGTCAGCATTTTAAGATCAGCCTTTTCAAACAGCAAAACCCTGCACCTTTGCAGCCATGAACGGTTTTATTGATAAAAATTTAGTCGAAAAATACAATCTCCCGGTACCGAGGTACACCAGTTACCCAACTGTACCTGTGTGGAAAGAAGGTCTTGATGTTGCCCGTTTTAAGGATTTGCTCCAGCAGCAGTTCCGTATTCATAACAGCAAGGAAGGGATCAGCCTGTACATTCACCTGCCTTTCTGCGAATCGCTTTGTACCTATTGCGGTTGCAATAAAAAAATCACCACAAACCACGATGTGGAGGATGAATACCTGGCAATAATTGAAAAGGAATTTGACATGTACCTGTCGCTGTTTGATGAAAAACCGGTGATCAGGGAAATGCACCTCGGCGGTGGTACACCTACTTTCTTTTCGCCCGCAAACCTCAAGCGTTTTATCAGCTATATTTTCGACCGTTCAGTGATCCATCCGCAGCATGAGTTTAGTGTGGAAGGTCATCCCAACAATACCACCCGTGAACACCTGCAAACACTTTATGATCTTGGTTTCAGGCGTGTAAGTTATGGTGTGCAGGATAATGATCCTGAAGTGCAGCGCATCATCAACCGCCTTCAGCCTTTGGAAAACGTAAAGCGTGCAACTACCGATGCAAGGGAAATTGGTTACGAATCGGTGAACTACGATCTCATTTATGGTTTACCCAAACAAACACTGGAAACCATTACCAGAACATTTGAACAGGTGCTGGAACTGCAGCCCGACAGGATTGCATTTTACAGCTATGCACATGTACCCTGGACAAGCAGGGGTCAGCGTTTGTTTGATGAAAATGACCTGCCTTCGCCTGATGATAAACTGAAGTTATACCTGAAAGGAAAAGAACTGCTGACGAATGCGGGGTATACCGA
The DNA here is from genome assembly GCA_002337125.1 of Chitinophagaceae bacterium UBA1931. Classification (GTDB taxonomy): domain Bacteria; phylum Bacteroidota; class Bacteroidia; order Chitinophagales; family Chitinophagaceae; genus Lacibacter. Next base: position 2,879,044 of record DDFJ01000004.1, on the reverse strand, counting down.
CATTGGTATGGATCATTTTGCATTGGTAAATGATGAACTGTACAAAGCCTGGAACAATGGTACACTGCACCGCAACTTCATGGGTTATACAACACAAAACACTGAAATACTTCTGGGGCTTGGTGTTTCAAGCATCAGCGATATTGGAATTGCTTTTGCGCAAAACAAAAAATCCATTCACGAATATTACGAAGCCATTCAGAAAAATGAATTACCGCTTTTCAGGGGTTATTTTCTCAATGAAGAAGATGTGCATTTCCGTAAATATATTCTTGACATCAGCTGCAGGGGCAACACTGTTTTCAGGGAAGAAGACAAAGATGTTTTGAAAGAATACAGTTTCCCTGAATTAAAAAAATTAGAAGCTGATGAACTGGTTGAATGGAACGAAAACGAAGTGAAGGTTACTGCAAAAGGTCGTCATTTTATACGTAATATCTGCAGTGCATTTGATTTATACATTCAGCGAAACAGGGAGCATAATAATAAACCGCAGTTCAGTAAAGCAATTTGAGTTGAAAATAAAAATGGGGAATTGAACATGTATATCACACATTTTCAATTCCCCATTCTCAATGTTCAATTATTAATTCATTCCGTCTTTCACCCATTTCTTGAACACAGCTATTTCTTCATCAGAAAGCTTGGGATTTTTGAATGGCATAAAGCCTCTTTCACCAGGATTCAACTGTATACGTTTTACAATTTCATCAGCCCATTTTTGTGCATCCTGTAAATTATCAAGTGCTACTTTTTTACCTCCGGCAGAAGGAACATGACAAGGGGCGCACTTTGTAGTAATTAATGATTTTACAGAAGTTTCAAACTTTGTTACCGCAACAACAGGCGCTTTTTTTTCTGTTGCAGCGCCGGTACCTTCGGCAGATTGGGGAGCAGATTTTCGTGAACAAGACACAACTATCGCTGCAAGAACAACAGCAAAGAATAATACTTTCTTCATTTGAATGGTTATTGTTTAGAAACTAAAACTAATGAATATTCAAAGAAAACAATTAACCAGTTGTCAAATTTTGTAAATAAGCCCAGGCGTTGCTTTATGACTTTTTTGTGCGGATAAGTTTGTAAACCTTAATAGCGCTCATCAATAATACAATGAACAGAAGCAGACCAATGAAACCCCATAAAGCACTGAGGTTTTGCTTCACCACCACCAGCATTACAATTGTTACCAAGAAAATAGTTGCCACTTCATTCCAGATGCGGATTTGCTGAGAAGTATATTTGAATACACCATTGATCTGCTGCTTAAATATTTTGTGCAGCGAAAAATGGTAGAGGTATAAACCAATTACAAAAATAACCTTGATGAGCATCCATCTTCCCCCCGGTTCGAAAAGGATATAAGCATAGCCGCTTGCCAATAATACCCATATTCCAAAGATGAGTGTAAGTATAGCTGAAGGCCATGTAATGCCATACCAGAGGCGCTTCATCATTAAATTGAATTGTTCACGTAAAGCAGTTTTTGCAGGTTCTGGTTTTTCGCCGGCTTCAATATTGTAGATAAACAAGCGTGGAAAGTAAAACAACCCTGCAAACCATGTTACAACAAAAATGATGTGAATAGCTTTAAGATAGAGATACATTGCGTTTATGGTTTATAGTTTGCGGTTTACTGTTGTGCTGGCAAGTTTAATCTACATCATACATTCCGGCATCATCTCCTCACCCATCCTGCTAATGCTTTCACCCAAAGCGGGTGAACATTTAAACAGGGAATCATTGTAAACGATTCGCCACCTGCATGCATAAATGTTTCTTTTCCCTGCTCAGCAATTTCTTCCAGTGTTTCAAGACAATCACTCACAAATGCAGGGCAAGCAACCAGAATTTTTTTCTTTCCTTCAGCTGGCAATTCTTCAAAACGCTTTGCTGTATAAGGTTTCAGCCATTCATCACGCCCCAACCTGGATTGAAAGGAGAAACTGTATTTATCTGCACCGATGCCTAATTTTTCTGCTACCAGTTTTGTTGTAACCAAACACTGATGACGATAGCATTGTGCATGAGCAGGCGAATCAACTTCACAGCAATTATTCACCTTCAAACAATGATTACCTGTAACATCGCCTTTATGAATATGGCGTTCAGGAACACCATGATAACTGAACAGGATATGATCATACTCCTGCTGCAGATATGGTTTCATGCTTTCGGCTAATGCTTCAATATAATCCGTGTTATTATAATAAGGATTGATAAAATTCAATGAAAAAGTATACCCTTCTTTTTTATGAACTGTCTTTGCATGTTCAACTGCAGTTTCATACGACGACATGGCGTAATGCGGGTAAAGCGGCACTGCAATCACTTCCTCCAGCTGAGGTTCTTTTTTCAGCAATTCATCAAATGCAGTTTTCATGGAAGGATTTCCATAACGCATAGCAATTTCAACCGGTTCATCAACCTGTTGCTGCAAAGCTGTGCGAAGTTGCCTTGTTAATTCAATTAAAGGTGATCCTTCTTTTGTCCAGATGGTTTTGTATGCTTCTGCCGATTTGGGTGCCCTGAAAGGAGATATAATTCCTCTTACCAGCAGGAACCTTGCAAGAAAAGGCATATCAATCACCCTTTCGTCCATTAAAAATTCATTTAAATAACGACGAACGTCTTTTACCTCCGTTGAATCGGGAGATCCGAGATTCATTAAAATAATGCCACGCCTCATGTGTAAACTGACAGCAGATTTTTAGTTGCCTGCAAAAGTAACCGTTCAATAAAAGAAAAGTTCATGTTAAAATATGACATAGTTATGAGCTGGGTTGAAAAAGAAACATGCAGTGATCATTTGCATTGCTTTTGTCCATCTCTTTGTTTAAATACCATAACCCTACAAAACCCTTTACCAGCAAGGATTACAGCTGAAATCATCAAAATGAAACATCTGTTTTTAATTTTTTAACCCGATGTGTTTCATGATTCCCGGCAGGTGGCATCAGGATTTTTATCAGTTACTAATTTTACAGTGTAATGACACACATTTTGGGTACTTGAAGGTTATAAAAGTAAATTTGCCGGGTTAGTTTTTACAGAGAAAGATGCACAGAACAGGAACAAGAGACATATCAAATTTTTTTATTGCGGGAATAAACTATAAAAAAACTGATGCAACCATCAGGGGGCAATTTGCATTGAACAACGAGCAATACGCCACAGTTCTTGAACTTGCTCCAATGCATGCAGTTAATGAACTCTTTATTGTTTCAACCTGCAACCGTACAGAAGTGTATGGTTTTGCAGAAAAACCTGAACAGCTGATTGATCTTATCTGTTCTCAAACCGAAGGTTCTGCTGAAACTTTCAATAAACTTTCGTACATAAAAAAAGGATTAGCAGCTGTTGAACATTTGTTTCATGTTGGTGGCGGACTTGATTCTCAAATCCTGGGCGATTATGAAATTGTAGGTCAGATAAAACAGGCGGCTAAAATTGCCAAGCAGCATAATATGATTAATGCGTTTACCGAACGCCTTCTCAACTGCATGCTGCAATCATCAAAAGCCATCAAGAACAACACCATGCTCAGCGATGGTACTGTTTCCGTATCATTTGCAGCAGTGCAATACATCCGAACTCATGTAAAGCACATCAAAAACAAAAAAATATTATTGCTGGGAACAGGAAAATTCGGCCGCAATACCTGTAAGAATTTAGTGGATTATCTCGGCACAAAAAATATCACGCTCATTAACCGTACAGAAGAAAAAGCTACTGCTCTTGCAGAAGAATTGCATCTTCAATCGGCACCGCTTGAACAACTGGAAGAACAAATTGCATCTTCGGATATTATTCTTGTTGCCACCAACTCTGTTGAGCCAACAATTCTCCGCACTCATCTTGAGGGACAAAACGATAAACTCATTTTTGATTTATCAATTCCGCATAATGTTGAAAAATCAGTTGCAGAATTACCAGGTATTACATTGGTAAATGTGGATGAGCTGTCGAAAATGAAAGATGAAACATTGGCAAAACGTGAAGCAGAAGTACCTAAAGCCAAAGAAATTATAGCAGAACATTGTGCTGAATTCCTGGAATGGTACCAGATGCGTAAACACGTACCAGTGCTGAAAGCCGTAAAAACTAAGCTAAAAGAAATCCATACTTCCCCATTATATATAACTTTGCACGATCATCATAACTCCAGGATCAGTACCGACGAAAAGATCCAGCGTGTAATTAATGGTATGGCTACAAAAATGAAAGAACAGAACCAGAAAGGATGTTATTACATTGAAGCCATCAATGAATTCATCGCCACAGGTACGAATTAAAGAAATGGCAAAAATTATCAGGATCGGAACAAGAGAAAGTCAGCTGGCCGTTTGGCAGGCTACACAAGTAAAAGATTTGTTGCAGCAATATGGCTACAAAGCTGAGTTGGTGCATATTAAAAGCGAAGGCGATATTGATTTAAAAACGCCTTTGTATGAAATGGGTGTACAGGGTGTTTTTACAAGAAGCCTTGATGCAGCGTTGCTGAATAATAAAATTGACGTTGCAGTTCATTCAATGAAAGATGTGCCCACACAGTTACCGGAAGGAATTGTACAGGCAGCAATTTTAAAAAGAGGGCCGGTAAAAGATATACTCGTTCTGAAAAATGAACTGGCTGTAATTCTTAACCGTTTAGGTTATGGCCCATCCGATTGGGGATCACTCTTTACCAACCGTTCATCGCTGGTTGTTGCAACAAGCAGTATACGCCGCAAGGCACAATGGCTCAACCGTTATCCATCATCTGTAATAGAAAATCTTCGTGGTAATGTAAATACACGCTTAAAAAAACTCGAAGAAGAAACATGGGATGCAGCCATTTTTGCTACAGCCGGACTTGAACGCATCGATATTCGTCCTGAAAATTCAATTGAACTTGACTGGATGTTACCTGCACCTGCACAAGGCGCAATCATGGTAGTTTGTCGTTCTGAAGATTCTGAAACAAGAAAAGCCTGTATCAATTTTAATGATGCTGATACAGCCTTTTGTACAAAAATTGAGCGTGACTTTTTAAGAACATTACTTGGTGGTTGCTCTACTCCCATCAGTGCGTATGCAAACATGGAAGCAGAAGATGTTCATTTCAAAGGAAATATTTTATCGCTCGATGGAACACAGAAAGTAGAGTTTGAAATAAAAATGCCTGTTTGGGAAGCTTCGGGCCTGGGCAAATTTGCAGCAGAACAAATTCTGAACCGTGGAGGAAAAGAAATAGCAGAAAGCATTCGGAATGCAGGAAACTAAGATCAGCATATTATCAACACGACCGTTAAACCAATCATTGATTGCTGAAGCAAATGCAGCAGGTATTGCTATTGATGAAATTTCTTTCATAGAAACAGAACCTGTTCAGTCGGTAGAAGTGCAGCAGGAAATAGAACAGGCTTACCTGCAAGCTGCAACAGTTGTATTTACAAGTATGAATGCAGTGGATGCTGTTACATCCTGGCAGGATGGCCAGCAACCCGATTGGGATATTTATTGCATCGGCAATACCACCAAACAACTCATCATCGAAAACTTTGGTGAACATTCAGTTGCAGGCACAGCTAATTCAGCTGCTGAGCTGGCTGAGTTAATTGCAAAGCAAAGCGATGCTGATGAAGTGATTTTCTTTTGCGGCGATCAGCGCAGGGATGAGCTTCCTTCAATTCTTCAAAAAAACGGCATAGGGGTAAATGAAATTGTAGTGTACGAAACAACAGCCGTTCCGCATAAAGTTGAAAAAAACTACAACGGAATTTTATTTTTCAGTCCAAGTGCAGTTGATAGTTTTTTTCAAACAAATACCATTACAGCGCAAACAATTTTGTTTGCGATTGGTTTTACTACAGCAGCAGCAATAAAAAAATATTCAACCAACCAAATCATCATCAGCAGTGAACCGGGAAAAGAAAACCTGTTCAGGGCAATGATGGAACATTTTTCGTGAATCGTCAATAGTGAGTCGTGAGTACAGCAACTCATGCACCGCAACGACGACTAACGATTCTCAATTCACAATTATGACACAACTCAAGAACGATCTGTTATTAAAAGCACTCAAAGGAGAAACTGTTGAACGTCCGCCGGTATGGATGATGCGCCAGGCAGGAAGATATTTACCTGACTACATTAAGCTGAGAGAGAAATATGATTTCTTTACACGTTGCAAAACACCTGAACTTGCAACTGAAATCACCTTACAGCCTGTTGACCAGGTAGGTGTGGATGCAGCAATTATTTTCAGCGATATTTTAGTGATACCACAAGCAATGGGTGTGGAAGTGTTGATGGAAGAAGGCAAAGGACCATCACTTCCAAAAACAATCAAAACACAAAATGATATTGATGTACTTATTACAACAGGTGCAGAAGAAAGCCTGAAATATGTATATGATGCATTGGCATTAACCAAAAAAGAATTAAACGGTCGTGTTCCATTGATTGGATTTGCAGGAGCTCCATGGACAATTCTTTGTTACATGGTTGAAGGAAAAGGAAGCAAAACATGGGACAAAGCAAAACAGTTTGCATATACGCAGCCATTGTTAGCACACCAATTATTGCAGAAGATTACTGACATAACCATTGCTTATTTAAAGCAACAGGTAAAAGCAGGTGCTGATACTGTACAGGTGTTTGATAGCTGGGCTGGTTCGTTAAGTCCTGCAGATTTTAAAGCATTTGCTCAACCTTATTTATTCCAGATTGCAGAAGCGTTAAAAGATGATGCACCTGTTATCCTGTTCCCCAAAGGAAGCTGGTATGCATTAAAAGATATCAGTGAAAGTGCTGCAAGTGGTGTTGGAATTGACTGGTGTATTACTCCACAGTTTGCAAGAGAGTTAACACAAAATAAAATCACCATCCAGGGAAATTTTGATCCGGCTAAACTGCTGGCTCCGATTCCTGAAATTAAGAAAGCAGTAAAAGAAATGATTGATGCTTTTGGCACTCAACGTTATATTGCCAACTTAGGTCATGGTATTACACCTAATGTTCCAGTTGATCATGCAAGAGCATTTGTTGATGCAGTAAAGGAATACAGCAAGTAAAAATCAAAAGTCAAAATTTCGTTCTTGAAAATTTTGACTTTTAACTTTTGAATAATTCATGAACGTTAAAGAAAACTGGATATCATTTATACACGATTTGCAGAACCGCATTTGCGCTGCACTTGAACAGTGTGATGGTAAAGCAGTATTCATGGAAGATGAATGGCAACGACCTGAAGGTGGTGGTGGAAAAACAAGAGTGATTGCCAATGGTAATGTGTTTGAGAAAGGCGGTGTAAATACATCAATTGTTTTTGGTGATGTAACCGATGCCATGCGTGCCCAGTTAAAAATGAATGGTGACAAATGGTTTGCCTGTGGTCTTAGTCTTGTTATTCATCCACTCAATCCGTTTGTACCAACAGTTCATTGCAACTACCGCATGTTTGAACTCTACAACGAAAAAGAGGAAGTAATTGATCGTTGGTTTGGTGGTGGTACGGATTTAACACCCTACTATTTGTTTGAAGAAGATGCAATACATTTTCATCAGACTTATAAAAAAGCATGTGATGATTCCGATCCTTCTTTCTATCCAAAATTCAAAAAAGAATGCGACCAGTATTTTGTTAACTGGCACCGCAATGCAGAAAGAAGAGGTATTGGAGGAATTTTTTATGATCACCAGCGCCCCGATGAAAAACAGGATGTACATTTCTGGATGAACTTTGCTGAACGATGTGGTAATGCATTTATTGATGCATATATCCCAATTGTTGAAAAAAGAAAAAGCAATCCTTACAACGAGCAGAATAAACATTGGCAGGAAATAAGAAGAGGAAGATATGTGGAGTTTAACCTGGTGCACGACCGTGGCACTTTGTTTGGTTTAAAAACAAACGGAAGAATTGAAAGCATCCTGATGAGTTTGCCGCCAACGGTGAGATTTGAATATAATCACCAGCCGCAACAGGGAACGGAAGAAGAAAAATTAATAACAATATTACTCAATCCAAGAGATTGGGTTTAATCGATTAAATAAAGAATATGCATCAGTACATTGTCAACGCATCTTTACAGGTTTTACCCATTGTAAACGATAAGCATCCTTACATCTGGGTGGATGAGGCAATTGAAATCATCAAGCAAAGCAACATCAAACATGAAGTAGGTGCGTTTGCAACAGTGGCTGAAGGAACTTATGATGAGGTGATGAAAGTAATAAATGCCATCAACGAATATTTATACCAGCAGCATTGCAATGAGTGGATTTTAAGTGTACAGCTGCAGATAAGAAGTGAAGGAGATATGACTGCTGACGAGAAAACTGAAAAATATAAATAATTACGTACACTAAAAAAGTACAACTATGTTCCTGCAAAGAAGAAACAGAATTACACGTCAATCTGAAGCCATCCGTTCAATGGTTGCAGAAACGATTCTCACTCCCAGTAATTTTATCGTTCCGCTTTTTATTGATGAAGGTGAGAATGTAAAAACAGAAATCGCATCAATGCCAGGTTACTACCGCAATAGTTTAGACATTACGGTTAATGAAGTGAAAGAGCTCTGGAGTATGGGATTGAAAAGTGTACTGCTCTTTGTAAAATCAAAAGATGAACTGAAAGATAATACCGGCAAAGAAGCATGGAATAAAGACGGGCTGATGCAACGCAGCATCAAAGCCATTAAAGATGCTGTGCCGGGAATGTATATCATGACAGATGTGGCTTTAGATCCTTATTCATCTTATGGCCATGATGGTATTGTGAAAGACGGACAGATTGTAAATGATGAAACAGTAGAAGCATTGGTGAAGATGAGTATCAGTCATGCTGAAGCTGGTGCCGATATGGTTGCTCCAAGTGATATGATGGATGGACGTATTGGTGCAATACGTAAAGGTCTGGAAGAAAATAATTTTGTGAATGTGGGCATCATGAGCTACAGTGCTAAATATGCTTCCTGTTTTTACGGACCGTTCCGTGATGCGCTTGACAGTGCTCCCGGTTTTGGTGATAAAAAAACATACCAGATGGATTACAGCAACCGTACTGAAGCAATTAAAGAAACATTGATGGATGTGGAAGAAGGTGCTGACATTGTAATGGTGAAACCTGCATTGAGTTATCTGGATATTATCCGTGATGTAAAAAATGCGGTGAATGTTCCCGTTAGTGCTTACAATATCAGCGGTGAATATGCCATGATCAAAGCAGCAGCGGCCAAAGGATGGATCAACGAAGACAAAGCAATTCTTGAAGTGCTCACCTCTATCAAAAGAGCAGGTGCTGATTTGATTGCAACTTATTTTGCGAAGGATGCGGTAAGAATTTTAAACCATTGAGAAATATCGTGAATGGTCAATGATGAATTGTGAATGACCAGCTTAATTGCTACTTTGTAACAGTAAGTTTTGCCTTCACCTTTAAATCATTCATTATGTTTCTAACCTTAAACCATCAGAAGCTGGTTATTTATACCTTTTCAAAAACTTTTACACTTGAGTGTTATAAATTAACAAAAGCATTTCCAGCCGATGAAAAATTCGGAATGATCTCACAAATCAGAAGAGCAGCACTATCGTTTCATCTGAATATTGCTGAAGGATCTTCCAGAAAATCTGAGACAGAGAGAAAGAGATATTATGAAATAGCCAGAGGATCTGTTATTGAAATTGACGCAGCATTAGATGTTGCAAAAGATATTAAATACTTAAGTAATTACGATTTAACTAAACTTGGTGAATCAATGATTAAATGTTTTAAACTATTAAGCGGTCTGCTTGAATCGAAAGCATCCCATTGACCATTCACCATTGACCATTCACAACTATGTACGAAAAAAGCAAACAACTATTCGAACGTGCTCAGCAATCAATTCCCGGCGGCGTAAACTCTCCTGTACGTGCATTTAAAAGTGTAGGTGGTACGCCCTTGTTTATGAAAAGTGCAAAAGGTGCTTACATGTATGATGCTGATGGCAATCAATTCATCGATTACATTGCATCGTGGGGACCAATGATTCTTGGTCATGCATACGAACCTGTTGTAAAAGCCATTCAGGAAAAAGCACTTGATTCAACTTCGTTTGGCGCACCAACAGAACTTGAAATTGAAATGGCTGAACTGATCATCAGCATGGTGCCGAATGTTGATCTCATTCGTATGGTGAGTAGCGGTACTGAAGCCTGCATGAGTGCAATCCGTTTGGCAAGAGGTTATACGGGAAGAAATAAAATCATCAAGTTTGAAGGAAACTATCATGGTCATGCCGATTCGTTTTTGGTAAAAGCAGGAAGTGGTGTGGCTACGTTTAATATACAAACAGTTCCCGGTGTTACTGCAGGCGTTTCAAATGATACGTTAACAGCGGCATACAACGATCTTGAAGCAGTTCAAAAATTAGCGGCTGAAAATAAAAATGAAATAGCTGCAATTATTGTTGAACCCATTGCCGGAAACATGGGTTGCATTTTACCTCAGCCCGGTTTTCATGAAGGATTAAGAAAGCTCTGCGATGAAGAAGGTATTGTATTCATCTTTGATGAAGTGATGACAGGTTTTCGTTTAGCTCCCGGTGGTGCACAGGAAAAATTAAACATCAAAGCCGATCTTGTTACTTACGGAAAAGTCATTGGCGGCGGTATGCCGGTGGGTGCTTTTGGTGGTAAAAAAGAAATTATGCAGCACATTGCTCCGCTTGGAAATGTTTACCAGGCAGGCACATTAAGCGGCAACCCCATTGCAATGATTGCTGGTTATACATTGCTTTCTGAATTAAAAAACAATCCATCTATCTACCAGCAACTGGAAGAAAAAACTATTTACCTGAGAGATGGATTAAACGATGTTCTCAAAGCATGGGGACAGCCATATACTATTAACCAGTTTGGCTCAATGATCAGTGTGCATTTCAGCGATCATCCTGTAGTTGATTTTGAAACAGCAGCATCAGCCAATAACGACCTGTTTAAAAACTATTTTCATGCAATGCTGAAACGTGGCGTGTATTTGCCACCATCTGCATTTGAAAGCTGGTTCCTCAACAATGCATTAACAAAAGAAGATTTAGATAAAACAATTCTTGCAACAAAAGAAAGCCTGCAGGAAATAAAATGATGTTTACATTTGCCGTGCACTTGTTTTGCTAATGCAACCATTTAAATGCACGGCTTTATGAAAAAACTTCTGACTGCTGACAAACGCTATCTTATTTCGCTTTGTTTTATCTCCTTTATTTTTTACAGCTGCATAACGCCTAAAAAAATTGACAGCTTTATTGCTGAGCAATATGGTAACCAGTTGCCCAAACCAGCAAGGAAAAAAACTGCTGATATTGAAATTGTTTCAGGCTACAACACAAACAGCAATCTTATTTCAACAACAGTAAAAAAGACTGACAAATTTTTACCGCTGATTGTTTATTGGAAATATAACCACAGGTTTACATCTTCCCTGAATCCGGCTATTGCTGTTGCCAACTTTACCAACAACATTAATTCGGTTGCCGGCAAAGAACTTTTTCAAAAACTGAATGGGCGAAATTTAGAGTTAACTGTAGAGCATGCACCAACAACCTTTTCGATGGTGTATAAAGAAGATGTTATCTTTTTACTGCTCTACGCAATCAGCTGGTCAAAAGCATATATACAACCAGAACGGGCCGACTTAGTTGTTTCATACAAAGTAAAAGAAGCTGGAAATGTGATCAAAAGCGGAACGATCACAATAAAAAATAAAGATCATAACCAAAACTGGAAATTATTTCAACGATGGAAAGTTGCTATTTCAGATTATTTAATTCAATACAACGCAACCAATAAGGAAATGACAACTTCTTTTATAAAACAATTTTCTGCCGAACTCTGAAAAATAACAAACGGATTTCTATCAAAATATAAAACATCAATAAAAAAAGGCGGTTGAAATTTCAACCGCCTTTTTTTATTCTAACACTTTTTAAAACCTGTATGACAATGTTGCTACTAAACTTCTTGGTGGTATTGGATTGATACTATAATTCTCATGAACATAATAGTTAAGCACATTTGTAAGGTTGGAGACTTTTGCAAGTAATGAAAACTTCTTCCAGTTATATCCTGCACTAAAATCAACTGTTGTAAATGCACTCACAGGAATCATACGTGAATAATTCTGTGTTTGACCGATTGTATTGTTCCATCCACCAAAACGTTTGCCTACATAAAAAACACCTGCGCCGAATTTCAAACCGGTTAAACTTCCTTTGCTAATAGTATAAAATGCAATTGCATTTGCAGTATGTGCAGGAGTATTCACCAAGCGGTCGCCTTCAATATAACTTCCCGGCTTATCAGGTGTGCGTGTGTAACGCATATCATTATAACTGTAACCAGCCATTACAGTAAATCCCTTTACAGGGTTTGATGTAATATCAAGCTCAACACCATTGCTTGTTGTTTGTCCTGATAATTCTTTCAGGTTACTGTTACTGTTTGGATTCCCGTCTTTATCGAATTGTGCAGTTTGTGCAAGGTTACTGTTGATGATTTTATATGCTGTTACATTCACTGTAAGTTTTCCTTTCAGGAATATATTCTTTACGCCAACTTCAAACTGATCAATAATTGAAGGAGGCAATACATTATTATACACATCAAGACCGGTATTAATTGCAAAGGAGTTGGAATAGCTGGCAAATAAAGAAATGTTAGGCTTTACCTTGTAAAGCAATCCAACCCTTGGAGAAAAAGCATTGTCGCTCTGAATTTTACCTTTAACAATTGAATCTTTCTGCAGGTAAGTTGTAGTTGAAGACAACGTTTCCTGCATCGACCAGCGTACACCTGCCAGCAATTTTATTTTCGATGTAATGCTGATGAGATCCTGAACATATACTCCCACCCTGTTTACAGGTGTTTCAACAAAAGTGATTTTCTTTGCAACAGGTATATCTGTACGTTGTACAAATTTTGAAGGATTCAGAATATTAATACTGTCGTAAATTTTTCCCTGTATATCATAGTTGTATGTTTCAGTAAGATAATGATCAGCATCTGCACCAGCCAGCAGGTTGTGTTCAATATTACCTGTACTGAATTTACCGTTCAGGTTTACCTGTGCAGTATAATATTGTTCTTTTGTATCAATGCGGCCAAGTGGTCTTCCCCAATCGCCGTTTGCTTTTGCCTGAATGCGTTCAACAGCATAATAATCACGATCAAAGTTTTGATAAGAAACAACACTATTCAGTTGCCAGTTATTATTAAACACATGTTTTACTGTTGCAGAAGCTGTTGATTGCTGTGTAATATTATATTGCCATGATGTACCCATAAACCTTGAACGAGGCACATCAGGAATCTTTGTATTATCTAATGAGCCAATTCCAAAGTCAGGCGTGAAATCATGTTTGAGATAATCTCCCTCCACAATCAATTCCGTTTTATTTCCCAGCTTAAACAGGAATGATGGATTGATGTAATAACGGGTTGATGAAACCTGGTCACGATAACTGTTAGCCGATTCAAACGTTCCGTTAGCACGGTAAGCAATTTTTTTATTGATAGGGCCGTAAATATCAATGGTTGGTTTCCACAAATCAAAACTACCTGCACGCATGCTCACTTCACCACCAAAAATGAATTTTGGTTTTTTGGTAACCATATTCAATACGCCACCAGGTGATACATTGCCATATAAAACAGCAGCACCTCCTTTTAATATTTCAACTGTTTCAAGCGAACTTACTTCGGGCATTACACCTGAGTTTACTCTTGAACCGTTTTTAAACATGTTGGTTGATGAAAAACTGTAACCTCTTGCATAAAAACTTTCCTGTGTGCTTGCTCTTGCTGTGCCGAGATAAACACCATTTACATTCTTCACCACATCACTCAACCGCTGTGCTTGCTGTTCTTTGATAACGGTTTCGTTTACCGAAGCAATTGCCTGTGGTAAATCCATTGGCTTGATATTCATTTTACCAACAGCTACAGCTTTTGTATTGATATTATTGAAAGCCTTGATAACAATTTCTTCCAGCTGATGCTGGTTTTCGTAAAGTGTAAAATCATACACTTTCACATCGCCTTTTTTCAGTTCAAATTCGCTTTGCACTGTTTTTAATCCTGTAAATGAAACAATGATTGTGTATTTACCTTCAGGAAGATTATAGAAATAGTATTCACCCAATTCGTTAGTGGTGGTGGCAAATTTGCTGTCTTTCAAAATCACATTTACATTAGCAGCAGGCTTGCCATCGCTTGTGTGTACAACTCCTTTTAAGATCGTTGCAAGATCAGGCAATGACTGATTGGTTGCCGCAGCTGTTTTTTGTTCAGATAAATTTTGGGCTGATAAGGTTAGTGTATGTAAAATGATAATTGACGTAATAATAACACGGTTCATATTTGCAGTTTTTTCAGCTGCAAATTTCTATCAGCAATAAAAAAATGATTTACGGAAAAAGAAAATACGATTTACAGAATCGGGAAAACTGTTTAACGGAATAACAGTTCACAAGGTTTTAACCCTGTATGTTTTTTAAATGCAGTTGAAAAATGGGAGATGGATGAGTAACCAAGAATAGCGCTTACTTCAGTAACACTCAATCCTTTTTCATACAAAAGATATTTGGCGTGTTCCATACGCTGGCCCTGGTAAAAATCAAATACAGTTGTACCAAACATTTCTTTGAAACCTTTTTTCAGGTAACATTCATTGGTGCCAACTTTCCTGCTGAGTTCTTTGATGGTGATGGGATCGCCGATGCGCTGCAGTAAGATTTCTCTTGCCTGCATAATTTTATCCCTGTCGGCTTCATTGGAAAGAAACTTACAGGCAAACACTTCTTCCTGTTTATCATCAACCAAACATTCAAGTCCAAACAGCAATAATGTCTGCAACTGGCTGTTGATGAAAATATTTTCAAGTGTATCGTTGTAATCGTTCCGCAAAAGATTTTCAAGAACAGATTTTGTGCGATTGCAGAGATTTACAACAGTATAAAACGATTCTTTTTGCTGGAATGAAAGTAACTGGTCGCTTTTTGTCTGTACAGTTTTTCCTTTTACAAACTGTTTCAGGTAAGTGGAAGAATAGCGGAAGCTGAATACATCAAATGTAGTGATGGGTTCCCTGCACTCTGCCGACATTTTTTTGCAGATGCCATTTGTGCAGCCATCAAATGTGCAGTATTTGTTCCCTGAAATACAGAACCGCAGTTCAATACTGTTATCTTTTGACTGACGGGGCTGGTAGTTATAAGCCAGCATACCCACATCTTCCATGTTAAGCTTCTGCTGTAACCTGTACCGCTGAATGCTGTACTGCACCGAACCGGGAATTTCCTTTTCCCTTTCATACACCAGCTCCAGTTCATGCGTCATGAGTGGATGATTGTGCGACAGTGTTAATATATCGTTCAGTTGCGGCATGAAGCTGCAAATTTACTCTCAAAAAACCGGTGTTTCAACAGTAGTTTGCAAGAGTTCAGTCATATTCTCGCAGCAAAATTTTGAGGGCAATTTTTACAGTTAATATCTATCTCCTGCCCTTTCCTCTTTTTGTGAATTATTTGGGGTAAAAACAGTCTGTAAAAACGTCTCAACCCAACCCTTTTTTGTACATTTGTCCGAATATATTTTCTCCACAAAAACAGGTTCTTGAGAAGCATTTTATGAGTACAGAATTGCAGGAAACAACAGCGCCGGCCGGTGGTTATGGCGCCGATAGTATCCAGGTTTTAGAAGGTTTAGAAGCGGTGCGTAAACGTCCCGCCATGTATATAGGCGATATCAGTGAAAAAGGTTTACATCACCTCGTTTATGAAGTAGTTGATAACTCAATTGACGAAGCACTTGCAGGCTATTGCAAAAACATCATTGTAACCATTCATGAAGATAACAGCATCAGTGTAAAGGATGATGGCCGTGGTATTCCTACTGCCATGCATACCAAAGAAAAGCGTTCGGCACTGGAAGTTGTAATGACCGTGCTTCATGCCGGTGGTAAATTTGATAAAGGTTCCTATAAAGTATCTGGTGGTTTGCACGGTGTGGGTGTAAGTTGCGTAAACGCACTTTCAACCAAGCTGCATGTAACCGTTCAGCGTGATGGAAAAGTGTTTGAGCAGGAGTATCATATCGGTATTCCACAATATGCAGTTCGTGAAATTGGTACAAGCGAGGAAACCGGAACAACTGTACATTTCTGGCCCGATACAACAATATTTACCGTTCAGGTTTATAAAAAAGAAATTTTAGAAACCCGTCTTCGTGAATTGTCGTTCCTGAACAAAGGCATCCGTATTACATTGAATGATTTGAGAGAGACGGTTGAAGAAACAGGCGAAACTTATACGAAAACTTTTTACAGCGAAGGTGGTATTGTTGAGTTTGTTGAGTTGATTGATAAAAACGGAAAACGTAATCCGCTTCTTCCGAATGTAATTTTCATGGAAGGCCGTGATGAAGAAACCAATGTGGCAGTTGAAGTGGCAATGGTGTATAACGATTCTTATAACGAACACATCTTTTCTTACGTAAATAATATTAATACAATTGAAGGGGGTACACATGTAACCGGTTTCCGCCGTGCAATTACAAGGGTGTTTACTTCTTACGGAAAGAAAGAAGGCTTGTTTGAAAAAGCCAAGGTTGATGTGGAAGGAGATGATTTCCGTGAAGGTTTAACTTCAATTGTTTCAGTAAAAGTTCCTGAACCGCAGTTTGAAGGACAAACCAAAACAAAACTTGGTAACAGCGAGGTGGCTGGTATTGTTGAAAGTACTGTTGGCCGCACATTGGAAGCATATCTTGAAGAAAATCCGAAAGATGCCAAAAATGTTGTGCAGAAAATTATTCTTGCTGCACAGGCACGTGCAGCTGCACGTAAAGCACGTGAGCTTGTACAACGTAAAACAGTATTAAGTGGTGGCGGCTTACCGGGTAAACTGGCCGATTGCTCTGATCGTGATCCTGAACGTTGTGAAATGTACCTGGTTGAGGGTGACTCTGCAGGTGGTACAGCCAAGCAAGGTCGTGACCGCAGCTTCCAGGCTATTCTTCCGCTTCGTGGTAAAATCCTGAACGTGGAAAAAGCAATGGAGCATAAGATTTATGATAACGAGGAAATCAGGAACATGTTTACAGCACTTGGTGTAAAAGTTGGTACTCCTGAAGATCCTAAAGCACTTGACATCAGTAAGCTCCGTTACCACAAAATCATAATCATGACCGATGCTGATGTGGACGGAAGTCACATTGCTACATTGATTCTTACTTTCTTCTTCCGTTATATGAAAGAGCTGGTTGAGCAAGGTTATGTTTATATAGCCCAGCCGCCACTTTATCTTGTTAAAAAAGGTAAAGACCAGTCTTATGCATGGACCGAAGAACAACGCAAAGCTTTGGTAACAAAATTTGGTGCAGGGAAAGAAGACAGTGTTGGTGTTCAGCGTTACAAAGGTTTAGGTGAAATGAATGCCGATCAGCTATGGGATACAACCATGAACCCGGCTACTCGTTCACTGAAACAGGTAACCATTGAAAGTGCTGCCGAAGCCGACAGCGTGTTCAGTATGCTGATGGGTGATGAGGTTGCACCAAGGAGGGAGTTCATTGAAACCCACGCCAAGTATGCAAAAATTGATGCGTAAGCACTCTGAAAATCATAGAAAGCGACTTTATAAGTCGCTTTTTTTATTGATTTTCAGCAAGTAAGAGCTGTGGAAAGGTATTTCTAAGCCTTATAAGGGAAATCTGTACTTTAGCTACCTGATCAGTCAGACTTATTAACTCTCACAAAAAATAAATGACTATGCAATTAACAGCGTATAACGTAAAAACAAAAGAAAAGAATGTTCCCATCCAGAATGCAATTGTTGAACGCACTGCAAAGGGCGGTTATATTGTAAAAGGCGATGATGGCAAAGGAAATAAGCTCACTGCATTGTTAGGTGAAGCGAAAGCGCTGGCAGCAATTGAAGCCGGAACAGCTAAAAAAGGATGGTAATCCCATTGAAATAAAAAAACAGGCTATCATTTTACGATAGCCTGTTTTTTTATGTATGTTATTAATCAATTAACAGCTTCTGAATATATTTTTCAGTACCCGATTGATCCTGTATTGAAATCATGTAAACTCCACTTGAAAGTGATTCCAGGTTGAGAACAGTATTGGAGTAATTTGTATTCTTACTCAAAACAACAGTGCCAACGCTGTTGATCACACGAATATTCATTGTACTTATTCCGGGATAATTTCCCTTTTCAATCAAAACTGATTTTTTGGATTGCAGATAAACGCCCCTGATAAACACTGACTGGTTGCCAGCTGCAAGAGAAATGATATTGGAATAAGTTGATTTACCATCTCTGTCGATCATTTTTAAACGGTAATAAAACCTGCTTCCATAGCTAGTTATATTCCGGTCGGTGAATGTATAGTTGCTGGAAACTGCATTGTTTGCTGCATTTACAACGCCAACGGATACAAATGCTGAAGACAGATCTATTTTCCGTTCAATCTCAAACCTGTCGACATTTATTTCATTGGTTGTTTGCCACTGCAGTTCAGCATTGTTCTCTTTCATTACTCCTGAAAAACCTAACAGTGTAACAGGCAGCGCCTGGTTACTGAATATTCCACCATTATTGATCCAGAATTCAGAGAATGTTTTCACTTTAAACTCCGCATAATAACCATTGTTAAACGGAACTACATCAACCTTATCCGGAACAATGAAAAAGTAAGTACCTGCAACATTATCAGCAATCGTTCCATTTTCATTTGTAACATTGCCGCTGAACTTTGATACCCCGGCCATGAATGCATCTTTAATTGTATAACAACCTGCACAACCTGTTGCCTGCATTAAAGCAAGTGCTTCCTGGTCGGTAAAATAAAACCTCACTAACACACTATCTGCCGGCGTATTTGTTGGCCTGATGACAATATTCCTATCGAGATAATATTGATTGTTGATATAGCGTACTGTGCCGCTGCTGTTGAAATAAACACTTACATCAGTGCTTCCCAGATTCTGTCCCAAAGGATTAATTGAAGCAACAACCTTTCCTCCACTTGTAAAATCAATCCAGTTACTTCCACTTACTGTTTGATTAATATTTGTCTGATCTGTTCCTGTATAAATCGTAGCTTTTTCAAAGATGTGAATGTCGTCAATACCTATGCCTTCATATTCTGTACCTGCATCACTTGATAATAAAAACCTGAATCGTATTGCAGCAGCATTTGGCACTTCTGTACTTGCAACATGCCAGTATTGCTTGCTTTTTTTCCATGTTTGATTTGAAGTAACATCAAACCAGTTAGTGGCATTGGAGGCTGTTAAACGTTGCCACGTTGCTCCATTATCAGTACTGTATTCAATGGAAGAGTTATCACAATCACAATTATCTTCCTGCTGGAAAATATGACTGAAACTTAAAACCGGTTGTATTAATCCGCTAAGATTAAAGCAAGGAGAATACAAGTACGAGCTTTCATTTGACTTGTAAGTACTATTTAAACTTGTAAACCATCCGTTGATTCCATTTGCGCTGCGGTTAAGTATTGATTTAGCAGGCATTCCCCATTTCCAGCTGCTGTAACTTAACGTATCAGTAAACCAGCTTCCGTTTGAAGTTTCAAAACGTTCCAGGTAAGGAAATGCATTAATCGTTGGAGTTACATAAACAAGATTATTGGTGACACTATCATTTACAGCGTAATCATCACCACTCTGTTTTACCCAGGCATCAATAATATAAGCACGTGAAACAGAAAAATCAGCCTGCGTAGTAAAAGTATAATCCAATTCGCTGTTTGCATTTAATGCAGCAATTATTTCAGAAACAGGAGATCCACCATTAACTCTGTAATAAACTGGCACATTTGTAAATGAAGACGCCGTTGTATTTTTTACATGAATTGTTATGGACTTATTACCAGGTGAACAATCGAATTTTACAGGTGAGGTAATTGCAGTGAGCATTACATCATTTGTTGCGGCAACCACACGAATATCATCAAATGCGAAACCATCATCTATATCATTTACATCAGCAGCATAGGAGCCATTGTTTGCTGATGCTGCACCTTGCTGATCAAACCTAACCTGGAAACTTGATGTTATAGCCTGACCTAAATCGTTTATGTTATAACTAACCTGTTTTACATCGCCAAGATTACCCTGGTTAGCAGTAAGATCATAAATTTTTACCCATGGCGATGCGTCACTTCCCCTCATCCAGACCCCTGTTGAAGGTTGTTTGATTTGCCCAAAATTTTTAAACTTAAAATCAAAACGAAGATTTTGTGCAGAGCTGTAATTGCTGAGATTGATTGTGCCGGTTAACTGGTTATTTGAAAGTGTACCTGTATAATTTGTTGCATCAAGCGTTGCTGATCTGTTTCCGGTAATTGCATAACCGGTATTGATAAATGTTCTTAAACGACCATTACTGTTAGCTGTTGCAAAATCAAACCTGTCGGCATTTGAAATGGAGAATGTACTTGTCTTAAACTCACTTGTTCCCGTTGATTCAAATGTTTCGGCATAAGGTAAAGTAACAGGCTGATTATTGGCATGAATGACTGCATATGTTTGCTCATCATTTGCTGTTTGTACATCACCTGTTTGTTTAACAGAAACTTTTATACTATAAATTCCGGTAAGTGATAAATCAGCAGTGGAAGTAAATGTATAATCAACTGTTCCCCCGGCAGAAATTGCTGCAGAAGAAGTTTCTGTTACAATAGTTCCACCATTAACCTGGTATGAAATATTATAACTTCCTGAAGTTGCAGCATCATCCAGGTTTTTAATGCGTACAGTTATTTGTTGTGAAGATGAAAGCTGAGAGCTGGTATTTAAACGGCCATTAACCGGAGTAATCAAAGCATCAATCTTCAGATCATTATTAAAATCAGTTGCAGAGCATGGAGTAGCTAAAGAAGGCGTTACACTTTTTGCTGTTGCACGCATACCAAGCGAGTCTGTCATTCTAGCTCTTACAGTAAACCAATAAGTTTTATTTTTATCTAATCCACTTACACGATAACTCGTTGATGCGGTATTTCCAAGTGATGCAAATGTTCCATTGCTTAACTGCATCACCTCGTAATCTGTTGCGCCATTTACTGCACCCCATGATAAATCAACATATCCTTCGCAAGGAACTGTAGTTGAAAGTACTGGTTGCGCCAGAATTGTAAAATTACCTGGAGACATCATGGTTGCCCCAGTTCCATTCCTTGTAATACGAACTTTACATTTGTTAGCGGGATCGTTAGGCACAATCCATCCATAATAATTAAGGGTAGATGGAAGGCTATTACTGATAAGTTTCCAGGTTACTCCGTCGTCAATTGAATATTCAAGGGTAAATGTATTGGTGCTGTTATCTGTTGCATTCCAACGAACTACCTCTTGTTGTCCGGGGGAAAATCTTTCACCCCCATAAGGATACTCAAGAACAATTTCATCTTTCAGAAATTCATAAACCACAAAATATTCCTGTACACCAACTGGTATGCTATATCCACTGACTTGAATTCCGATACTTGTCCCCGGATTATCAATTGTTATTTGCTCAATATTGTTGAGATGATCAACTCCTCTTGTTGCATTACTGTTCACACTTGCTGGATTTGAATTCAAAATCCAGGGTTGATAAGTTGATGCACCATCTGTAACAGTTAAATCAAGATCATTTACCAAAGCATTGGCTGAAAGAGGCGATCCTTCTTTGTCATGCCAGTATAATAACACTTTTACCTGCTTAGTCCCAGAAGGCACTGCAATTGTTTGAGTGCTATTTCCACCAGTTGATAAGGTTCCGGAGAAATAATGATTTTGTTCAATTGCCTCAATTGATTTTCGTGGATTAATTAATCCAAAGCCCCAGGAATAATCAGGACCGGGGTTTCCCTTGTCATCACCACTATTACAAATTACAGCTTTTATCAAAGCTGCTTTAGGATATTGGTTCGAATGAAGTTCTTTATATCTTTCAGTCAACAGCGACCAAACACCAGTAACAAATGGAGCGGAGTGACTTGTACCCCATCCATTAGAATATGTATTATTATAATAGCTTGTTGTAACCTGCGATCCGGATGCAACTATCTCTGGTTTAATTCTGCCATCAGAAACTGGGCCCCGGCTTGAAGATGTATTTAGATTATCTGCTGAAATAGAGTAATCTCCAACATCCAGTGAATTTTTGCCAACCTGATAACCGCTTTTTATCGTTCCAAAAGAGGTTGGAAATGACAAACAAGTTTTCGCTCCATCATTTCCGGCAGCAAAAACATGCTGCATGTAAGGATTATTATTCATCTGCTCATCTACATATGCACTCAACTCATTATAAACACTGTTACCTGGACAATCAGCCAATCCTGTATAATAGGAATTATTCGTAACAGTCATATTGTAATCTGAATAATAAAGCGCAGATTTTGTAAGAATGTAATCGAAGTACTCAGTTATGAGCAAACTCTTGGGAGCAACTCCTGTATATCTTTCTTCAACTATTCCGTCTCCTCCTACTGTTCCGGCAACCATTCTTCCATGGTTTATAGGCACGTAAGAAGGATTACGGTTAATTATATCTTTATCCAGATCAAGATGCAGAGGATCAGAGTTATCTCCAACGCCAATAGTAATATTTTGCCCGGATAAATTTCTTCCAGCTACTTCACTGCTTGTAAGATTTGTTAATCCAAACATTCCACGTTCCCGCTGATTCAAAGGCTGTGACGTTAAATGCGATGTGTTGATATATGCAATAAACGGCAATTCACTTACTGATGCTATTTTGTTACCGGGCACCAAAACCTGTGCCAACCCCTGGTTGAGAAAATCAGCTTTGTTCAACGTTACACCGTAAAAAGTAAGCATGGGCTGAACATCATTCCATTTTACACCTGGTAATAACTGCAGGTTAATCAATAATGGTGCATCTGAAATATTTCCATTCAGTTGTTCTTTCAACTCTTCACCTAATTTCAACGATCCGGGTATATTCATCGTTGCTCTTACACCTAACTGGTAAAGCTGAGCCAATGCAGGCACTTGTTTCATCCTGACCTGGTAACAATTATCTGGCAGATAAGACAACAACTCAACTCCAATAGCTTTCAGTTGCTGCTGCTGACCCTGCGTTAATGGTTTTTCAAAAACAAGTAATGTATAAGTTGTACCTGCAAACCTGCCCTTTTTGAATTCCTGGTTTACCTGCTCGGCTGTCATATTTCCTTTAACAGCAACAACTCCGGATTTTAAACGCAAAGAGGAAACTGTTTTTTGTGCATTAAGGGAAAGACTAAAACACACTAATAAAACCCCAAGCAGAGATTTCTTTCTCTGTAATAATATTTGTTTCATGAAAAGAAAGGAACGGGTCTGGTTATTTGTTCCCGTTTGATTTGAATGGATCATATTCGCTGGTTTTACCGGATCAGGATAGATTCAAAAATAACTATAAAAACCTGAATTTAAAAGGAAGAATCAGCTGAACCGGTTACAACAAATCAGAAAATCGCTAATCAGTTCTTATCTTTGTATCCCGTGAATTTTGAATTGTTGCAGAAGAAATTTGTTGATGATCCCCGCCTTTTTCAACTGGCGGACAGGCTTTCTTTTGCCCAGCCCCAACGCATTTACCTGAAAAACCTCTTTGGAAGTACGTCGCAGTTTGTCGCAGCTTCCGTTTTTAATCATGCATCGTTAGAACAATTCAACCATATTTATATTTTAAATGATGCTGAAGAAGCAGCCTATTTTCATAACTCCCTTGAAAACATTACCAGGGAACTGAACCTGTTTTATTTTCCATCTTCCTTTAAGCATCAGAAAAATTTCCGTCTGCTCAACTCTTCGCATGTAATGTTGCGTACAGAAGCATTGACGAAATTTTCGATGCCAACCGGTCAGCGTGTAGGTGCAATTATAACTTACCCCGATGCTTTGTTTGAGAAAGTGGTATTGCCTAAAAAACTACAAGGCAATATGCTGCTCATTAAAACCAATGATACGCTGGATGTTGATAACATGATGGGCTTTTTGGTTGATCTTGGTTTTGAACGAACAGATTTTGTGTACCAGCCGGGTCAGTTTGCTTTGCGTGGCGGTATCCTCGATATTTATTCCTTTGGTAATGAAAAACCTTACCGTATTGAATTGTTTGGAAACGATGTTGACAGTATCCGCATTTTTGATCCTGAAACACAGTTGAGTGAAAGAAGACTGGCGCAGGTAAGTATTATTCCAAATGTTGAAACTCAATTCGAAAGCGGCGAAAAGGTATCACTGTTTGATTTCCTGCCGGAGAACACAATTGTTTGGGTGAAAGATTTTGATATAGTGAAAGAAAGGTTGCTGACGATGGAAGAAGATATCGAACAGTTTCTTCAAATTTCACCCACCAACAAAAAAGATGATGAGGAGGACCGCTTAGAAAAAGTTGATTTAAGTGAAAATGATTTTATTTCTTCAGCAACTGTTGAAGAGCAGATTCAGAAATATCATATTATTGAATTTGGTTTTGAACCACATTTGCTGCAAACAGTTGAAGAAGCAAATCAAAAAGAAATTGTTTATCATACCAAACATCAGCCTGCATTTAACCGACAGTTTGAACTGCTCATTAAAGATTTGAAAGTACATGCAGCAAAAGGTTTTGAGCTTTTCATCTTTGCTGAGAACCCAAAACAGCTTGAAAGGCTGCACAGCATTTTTGATGACCTAAAAGCTGAAATAATTTTTACTCCTGTTGCACTTTCTATCCACGAAGGATTTATTGATGAAGATTTAAAGGTGCTTTGTTATACCGATCATGAAATTTTTCAGCGCTATCATAAATACAAAGTCAAACAGGCATATAACAAAAGCAAGGCTTTAACCATACGTGCATTAAAAGAATTACAGCCCGGCGATTTTGTTACACATATTGATCATGGTGTTGGTACATACAGCGGTTTACAGAAAATTGAAGTGAATGGTGTGTTACAGGAAGCTGTTCGTTTGATTTATAAAGACAGCGACATTTTATACGTCAACATTAATTCACTCCATAAAATTTCCAAGTACACGGGCAAAGAAGGAAGTGTACCTAAGATTAATAAACTTGGCAGTGATGCATGGCAGCGGCTGAAAGAAAAAACAAAAACCAAGGTTAAAGAAATTGCTTTTGATCTTATTCAGCTTTATGCTCAACGAAAAGCACAGGAAGGTTTCCCACATACACCCGACAGTTACCTGCAAACAGAACTGGAAGCTTCATTTATGTATGAAGACACCCCTGACCAAAGCAAAGCAACTGCTGATGTAAAGAAAGATATGGAAGCGCCTGCGCCAATGGACCGTCTTGTTTGTGGTGATGTTGGATTTGGTAAAACAGAAATTGCTGTACGTGCTGCGTTCAAAACAGTCTGCGATGGAAAACAGGCTGCCATTATGGTTCCTACTACAATCCTTGCCTACCAACATTACAAAACATTCAGCGAAAGGTTAAAAGAATTTCCTGTTACGGTTGATTATGTGAATCGTTTTAAATCAGCCAAAGAGAAAAAAGAAACGTACAAAAAATTAGAAGAGGGCAAGATTGATATTATTGTGGGCACACATGCGTTGCTTGCGAAAGATGTTAAGTTCAAAGATCTTGGATTGCTGGTGGTGGACGAAGAACAGAAATTTGGTGTTGGTCATAAAGAAAAAATTAAAACACTTAAAACCAATGTTGATTCACTTACGCTAACGGCCACACCTATTCCACGTACGTTACAGTTTAGTTTAATGGGAGCAAGAGATCTGAGCATTATCAATACTCCGCCTCCCAACCGTCAGCCAATTCAAACAGAAGTGCAGGTATTCCAGGAGGATTTTATCCGTGATGCTGTTTATTTTGAAACGGAACGTGGTGGCCAGGTATTCTTTATTCATAACCGCATTGCAGGCCTGGCCGAAATGGCTGCTATCATACAACGCCTTTGTCCTGATTTAAGCATTGGTTTTGCACATGGGCAAATGGAAGGTCATGAACTGGAAGAACGCATCTTTGATTTTATTGATAAAAAATACGACGTACTGGTTTGTACAAACATTGTTGAAAGCGGTGTTGATATTCCTAACGTAAATACAATCATTGTCAACAACGCTCACCAGTTTGGCTTAAGCGACCTGCACCAGTTAAGAGGACGTGTTGGCCGCAGTAACAAAAAAGCATTCTGCTATTTACTAGCTCCGCCAATGAGTACGCTACCGAACGATTCAAGAAAACGTTTACAAACACTCGAGCAGCACAGTGAACTTGGAAGTGGTTTCCAGATTGCCATGAGAGACCTGGATATACGTGGTGCAGGAAATATGCTGGGCGGCGAGCAAAGTGGTTTTATGGCAGAGATTGGTTTTGAAATGTATCAGAAAGTTTTGGACGAAGCCATCCGTGAACTGAAACGTACAAAATTTAGGGAGCTGTTTAAAGAAGAAATTCAACAGCAGGAAGATTATGTAAAAGATTGTGTAATTGATACTGATCTTGAAATATTGATTCCCGATGCGTATGTTGAAAGCATTGGCGAACGTTTAAGTTTATATACAAGGCTCGACAATTGTGAATCGGAAGAAGAATTAACCAATTTTCATACTGAAATGATTGACCGCTTTGGACCAATTCCACAGCAGGTTGAAGATTTGTTTATCACTGTCCGTTGCCGCAAGCTGGCCGTTGAACTGGGTTTTGAAAAGATGACGTTGAAAAATGAAACACTCCGGTGTTATTTTATCAGCAACCCCGATTCGCCATATTTTGAATCGCAGTTGTTTCAGAACATTCTGCAGTTCATCCAAACTTCCATGAACAAAGCCAGGTTAAAACAAACCGGCAAGTTGTTTATGCTTGTAATTGAAGATGTACAATCAATGGAACAACTGCTGCGTATTCTCGACCGTATGCACAAAACTGCATTATCTCAAGCTTCTCAATCCATTGCCTGAGTGCTCAAAAAATAAAAGGAAAGGATTTTTTTTGAACTGCTTCTCTTTTCAACATTTAAAAATATTTATCTTTAAAAAGTGACGATCGGAATTCGACGGATTTTTTATTTCCTTAATTCTTTTTTATGGATCAAAATGTATCAAACATTGCACAGGTAAAATATGCTAACGTCAGCAGCGACGAAAGATCATTGGCCATCCTCACCCATGTTCTTTCTATTTTCTTTTCATTTATACCGGGGCTGGTAATTTACCTGATGAAAAAAGATGAGTCGCCATACGTAGCCGAACATGCAAAAGAAGTACTCAACTTCCAGATATCATTACTCATCTATGTCTTTGTTAGTATAATCCTTGTTTTTTTAATTATAGGGATTGTGTTGCTGATTGCAATTGGTATCGGATCGCTGATATTATATATCATTGCCGCCATCAAAGCTTCAGATGATATTTTATATCGTTATCCCTTTACGATACGACTGATCAAGTAGTTTTACGCTAGTTCTGTTAAGTAAATTATAAAGAACAAACAATTTTATGACAATTTAAGCGTTTGGCATTTGCATTGAATAAGTATTACTGACAACATGCTTATTTAATCCGTAAAACCAGAGCTTATGAAACAATTTCTACTCTTTGCTTCTTTACTTCTTTTAACTACCTCCTGTGCCAGGCGCAGAATGATGGAACGTGTTGACCGAATGAACATTAAAACCATCGCTATTATTCCTGCACAGCTAGAAGTAACAGGTAACATTCCTAAAAAGTTTACACCCGAACAGTTACAACAAATTATTCAGCAAAACACAAAGTTCCTGAACCAGGCTTTGTATGTTGATCTTGCTCAATTCAATGATTCAAAGCTGAGAAGGTATTCACAGGTAAAATTTCAAAGTCTTGAAACAACCAACAAAATACTGAGGGAGAAAGGACTTACAGATTCAGCCTGCTGGCAAATGGACCCCGCTGAATTAGGAAGCGTTTTGGGTGTTGATGCAGTTCTATCGGCCAAAGTAGTTCAAAACCATATTCTCAGTGATGAAGTGGCAATGGGCATTGATGTAATTGGAGGTATTGTTCGCCAAACTGTTCCCAAACTGCCATTACCTTATGGTGCAGCAAGAACAAGTGATATGTTTGTAAGCTGTGCCCTGATCAGGAGCGGATATACTGTTTGGAGCACCCGTTTCACCAGCAGAACCGACTGGAACTATCCTTTTCAGTTTGCAATACAAAATGCCACCAATGCTATAGCATACAGGTTTCCTTTATAGTATTCCAAAGAAATACAAATACCAGTGAAGAATAAAAATTGATTAACCGATTTTGCCTAAAGGTATTTTGCGAACTTTTTCATCCTCTTCTTCGTCGATACGTGTAACGGGGAAGGGGATTTTTGCTTTTTCAAGTGTTTCGGTAAGCTGTTTGTTCGTCATTGCATATTTCAAAATCTCTTTGTGAGATGCGAGCATTTCGTTTTCCAGTTCAAGAATACGATTTTCTTTTTTCCGCATTTGCTTGCGGCCTATCAGTAATCCTGCCAAAATTGCCAGAATCATTAAACCACCAAAAAGCACAATATGGATTTCAAGGGTTAAGTTGGTAAGTGTAGGGATCATTTCTTCGGTATGTTTTGTTTTACAATTATGATAGATTGCCGTTCAAAAAAGGCCTGCGGCCGAAAAAAACAACCACAGAAGGATCTCCTTATATATTACTTGGCAAAATAATTCACTTCGTTCAATTATGCAACTGATTTGTTCACAAAATCCTTAACAGAAGATACAGGTATACGTTCCTGAATTAATGTATCTCTGTTCCTGATTGTAACCATTCCATCTTCTTTTGTCTGGTGATCAACCGTAACACAGAATGGTGTTCCTATTGCATCCTGCCTGCGATAGCGCTTGCCAATGCTGTCTTTTTCATCATATTGACAATGGAAAGACAAACGGCAATCATTCACAAGCTCTTTCGCTATTTCTGGTAATCCTTCCTTTTTGACTAACGGTAACACTGCCAGTTTAACGGGGGCAACTTTTGCCGGGATACGTAATACTGTACGGGTGTCCATTTTTCCTTCTTCAGCAGTTGGAACCTGCTCTTCGTGGTATGAATTGCTGAGGATGGTAAGGAACAAACGATCCAGACCAACAGAAGTTTCAACCACGTAAGGAATATAGTTCTGATTAATTTCGGTATCGAAATACTGCATTTTCTTTTTGCTGAATTCCTGGTGGCGGCGAAGATCGTAATCGGTCCTAGAGTGAATACCTTCTAATTCTTTCCAGCCAAAAGGGAAATTGTATTCCACATCCACCGCTGCATTGGCATAGTGTGCCAGTTTGGTGTGATCGTGGAAACGAAGTTTATCAGCAGGCAAACCAAGTTCCTGGTGCCATTTCATTCTTGTTTCTTTCCAGTAAGCATACCAGTCAAGTTCAGTGCCGGGGCGAACAAAGAACTGCATTTCCATTTGCTCAAATTCACGCATGCGGAAAATGAACTGACGGGCAACAATTTCGTTACGAAATGCCTTACCTGTTTGTGCAATACCAAACGGTATTTTCATACGACCACTTTTCTGCACATTCAGGAAGTTTACAAAAATACCCTGTGCTGTTTCGGGGCGCAGGTATACAATATTATCTTCAGGATTATCGCTTGATACAGCACCAAATTCAGTAGAGAACATGAGATTAAACTGGCGTACATCTGTCCAGTTTGCAGTTCCACTGACGCTGCACTTAATTTTGTTTTCATCAATCAATTGCTTGATGCCTGCAAAATTATCGGCCGCAAGTAACTGTTCCATTTTTGCAATCAAAGCTGCAGCTTCCGGTTCAGCAAGGGTTTCGGCGTAAGTTTCAATCAAATGATCAACACGGTAACGCTTTTTGCTATCCTTATTATCAATCATGGGATCGCTGAAATTATCAACGTGGCCGCTGGCTTTCCATGTGGTTGGGTGCATGAAAATAGCAGCATCAATACCAACAATATTCTCATGCAGCTGGGTCATACTCTTCCACCAGAAATCACGGATATTCTTTTTCAGCTGGGCACCGTACTGACCATAGTCGTAAACAGCACTTAAACCATCATAAATTTCAGATGATTGAAAAATATAACCGTATTCTTTTGAATGTGAAATAATATTTCCGAAAAGATTATCGCTCGCCATGATTGCTTTGTTTGAAAGTGCCGCAAAGATAAGTGTTATGAATCAATGGAACGACTGACAGCTGTTATCTTCACTTGAGTTTTTCGTTTTCTTTATGCCTGTTTGCATCCCTGATATTCTTCTTCTCAAAGTTCTTTTGCAATGCTTCTGTTAAATCAACTCCGGTTTGATTGGCAAGGCAAATCAATACCCAAAGCACATCGGCCATTTCATCACTTATTTCTTTGCCCTTATCACTTTCTTTAAACGACTGTTCACCATATTTACGCACCATTAATCTCGACAGCTCCCCTACTTCTTCCATTAAAATTCCAAGATTGGTGAGTTCATTAAAATACCGAACGCCAACTGTTTTAATCCAGTCATCAACCTGCTGTTGCGCCTGTTTTATTGTTAAATCTGTCATTTCTTATTCGTTTTTCTGATTATAGAATTACTCTTTATTCTTTGTATCGATTATGATCGTCACCGGCCCATCGTTCAGCAGTTCCACTTTCATATCTGCACCAAAAATTCCTGACTGTATTTTTTTGCCCAGGTCGGTTGCCAACTGTGCTTTCATTTTTTTATACAAGGGAATTGCAATATCCGGCTTGCTAGCTTTTATGTACGATGGCCTGTTTCCTTTTTTGGTTGAAGCATGCAAAGTAAACTGGCTTACTATTAACAGGTCGCCATCAACATCTTTTAACGACAGGTTCATCACTCCGTTTTCATCATCAAAAATGCGGAGGTTCACAATTTTACCGCTCAACCATTCAATATCTTCGGTTGTATCGGCATCTTCTATTCCAAGCAATACAAGTAAACCCTTCTCAATTTGTCCTGTAATTTGTCCGTCAACTTTTACCGAAGCATGGGATGTTCGCTGAATCACTGCACGCATAATATAATTTGCTTTAATTTCAATTCCCGAAAATACAAAGCTTACACAAACAATGACGATAGATATCAGCAGTGAAATACAATACCAAACCGCACGAAGTGGTGGAGCAGGTGGCCAGAATGTGAACAAGGTTGAAACCATGGTAATGGGTTATTGGAATATTTCTGCATCGGCACTGATTACTGAAGAACAAAAACTGGTTTTGCTGGAAAAATTGAGTAATCGCATCAACAAAGAATCAGCTTTAATGGTGAAAAGTCAGGTACACCGCAGCCAGCAGGAAAATAAAAAGGAAGTAACAAGAAAAATGAATCAACTGGTTACGGCTGCGCTTACGCCCAAAAAAGCAAGAATTGCAACCAAGCCTTCAAAAGCATCAAAAGAAAAAAGGCTGGAGTTTAAAAAGAAGCAATCAGAACAAAAACTATCCCGTCAAAAAATAAAACCAGGTAGTTATTAAAATAAAAAGTCCCGGCCAGTAACCGGGACTTTTTATTTTAAAATGCTTTAGCTTTTACGTTTGCCTTTTAATATTTCCAAAGCTTTCCGTTGGTTTTCAACATCAGCTTTTTGCTTCTCAATGTTCTTTTTGTTTTCCTCAATATCATCCTGCAGTTTTTTCAGTTTCTTTTGCAGACTTTCAGAATCATCCTGGTAATCCTGTAATTTTTTCTCTGATGATTTTACTTTATCCTCCTGGTTTTTGATATCAACTTCCAGCGCCTGTGCTTCAGCCCATGGAAGAAAATTAAGACAGTATTGCTTGATTTTTGAAACAAGAACAGGATCATCATCGGCTTTTACATAATTCTCATATCCTCTTGAAACAGCAAAGTAAACAATGCTGGCATCTTTTTCTTTCCTGCTTTTACGTTCAATGCTCAGCAATACATCAAATGTTTCATCGCTGATTTCGGGAATGCGTATTGCTTTAAAAACATAAACTCCCTTTGTTTCTTTTCCGTTATAGCCAAGCTGGCTGAGTTTTTGCTTAATTGCATCTTCGGTTATGGAAGCTGATTGTGGAACTTCAGTAAGAACAGCTGGTATTTTTTTCTTTTGCCATTCAAGTTCACCAAAATTCTGTGCCTGTGAGCCAATAAAGAAAACAAATAAAGCAGTTAATAAGAGTGTGATCTTTTTCATTGTAATTGTTTTGGAATGATAGCAACGTTTTAAAAATTATCCTGACATGATAAAATTAAGTCTAATCAGATTAATGACAGAATGATCTTAGTCAATTGCCATTATTTAGATAAAAAACAGGCTATAAAGGTTGCACTGAAAAAAACATGAATCAATTATTTTTGAAGACCCTTAATTTCGCTTATTGAGCAGTGTTAAAAAATTAGCAGGACAAACGCTTTGGTATGGCATTCCTACCATTGCAAGGAGATTTTTAGGATATATCTTAAATATGGCGTTGCCGTTCATATTTGCAAAACCGGCTGTAACCGCCGATCTCACGCAGGTATATGCCATGATCCCTTTTCTTAACGTCATATTTACTTATGGCGTTGAAACAGCCTATTTCCGTTTTTCAAATGATAAAGACAGAGCTAAACTGTACAACACACTTAGTCTGTCCATTCTCTTTACGACCATTCTGTTTACAATTGCTCTCTACTTTTTAAAACCAGCCATTGCCAACGCTGCAGACTTAGGAGATCATCCTGAATACATTATTTATATGCTGGGTATTTTATTTTTTGACACACTCAGCACTTTGCCATTTGCAAGACTGCGGCAGGAAAACAGGCCAAAAAAATATGCATTTGTACAGGTTGCAGGTATTGCCTTAAATATGTTTATTGTTTTCCTGTTCCTTGGAGTTTTGCCGTCGTATTCACATAGTCATCCAAATAGTTTTATCGGTACTTTTTATAATGAAAAAATAGGAATCGGCTATTATCTTATCGGCGGGCTTTGTGGCAGCATTCTTACCTATTTATTGCTATGGAAAGAATGGAAAGAAATTCATTTTGATTTCGATCTGAAGCTGTGGAAAGAAGTGATGCATTACAGCTATCCGCTTATTATTGTTGGTTTAGGAGGAATGGTGAATGATATGCTTAGCAGGCTGGTGTACCAGCATGTAGTTGATTTGCCTAAAGAAGAAGCAAAACACCAACTAGGTGTTTTTGCCAACCTGTATCGTATTGCCGTTATGATTACAATTATGATACAGGCTTTCCGTATGGCTGCCGAACCGTTCTTTTTTAATCAGTCTAAAAATGAAGATGCGCCAAAAACCTATGCCCGCATCATGAAGTTTTTTGTATTGGCCTGTTGCTTTATGTTTCTGTTCATTGGGCTTTATCTCGATGTGCTGAAATGGATCATTACACTTAAATCAAATGCCTGGGGCGAAGGAATGAATGTAGTACTATTGCTTGCAATGGGTAACATTTTTCTTGGCATATATTATAATCTCAGCATCTGGTACAAACTCACCAACAAAAATTTATACGGTGCGGCAATAACCATTGGTGGTGCTGTTATTACCATCGCAATAAATGTTTTACTGATACCTAAGTTTCATTATTGGGGAGCTGCCTTTGCCACATTTATCTGTTACCTGTTTATGATGATTACAAGTTATACACTTGGACAGAAATATTACCCGGTTCCTTATGCAAAGAAAAAACTGATTGCTTATATCGTATTAGTAAGCGTAATTGTGCTTATCCACCGCACAGCAACTCATTTATATCCCCATCTTTGGTTCAGTATCATTACCGGCACAGCATTACTGGCACTCTTTACTTATTTCGTTTCAAGAGTTGAACGCAAAGAATTACAGAAGATGCCTTACATCGGCAGGTTTATTTCCTGAACGATTCATTACTGCAGATAAGGATTATTCCGCTTTTCATAGCCGATGGTGGTTGATTGGCCATGACCGCTGTAAACAATTGTGTCATCAGGCAAGGGAAATAATTCGGTACGAATGCTGTTGATGAGTGTATCGTAATCGCCACCGGGTAAATCAGTACGCCCGATACTTTGCCTGAACAACACATCACCTCCAATTACAAAACCCTGTTTTTGGCAATAAAAACAAACATGGCCCGGCGAGTGACCGGGAGCATTCAGCACTTTCAGCTCGTCTTCATCAAAGAATATTTCTTTGTTCCCATCCAAATAAACAATTTCTGCATCATAATTGTCAAAGGGCAGGTTCCACATTAACCCGCTGGCCGGTGCAAAATCGAGAACTTGTTTTTCGTTTGGATGAATGTGAAGCAGCAAACCAAAGGTTTCATGAATCCATTTATTGCCAAACACATGATCAAGATGGCAGTGTGTATTAAGCAATAATTTCAGTTCCAGCTTATGCTGTTGAAGAAAAGAAAGGAGTTGTTCCCGTTCTTCTTCAAAATAACATCCGGGGTCTATAATGATTGCATGACCTTTTTCGTTATACAGGATATATGTATTTTCCTGAACAGGACTGAAAGTAAAAGCTTTAACAGACAACATAAACTGATTTTTGTACTTTTAGATAACCGTTATAACACAACATCTCAATACGAAATTATGCGAATTCAACAGAAGGGTATTTGGAAGCTGGTTTTTTCTGCATTGATCATCTGGTTATTTATTCCCAAAACTACATCTGCACAAGTTAATGCAGTTGAGTTTGGGAAAAATCGTGTACAGCACACAAAATTCACCTGGAGCTTTTATCAAAGCCCCAACTTTAATGTGCATTACACACAAAACGGTCTTGAACTGGCAAAATTTGTTACCCAGGTTGCGGAAGAAGAATTGCCTTCACTGGAAGAATTTGTTGAATACAGCATTCAGCGCAGGTTAAATATTGTGCTTTACAACAACTTCAATGATTTCAAACAAACAAATATTGGTATTGGTCTTGATTATTTTAATGCCGGTGGTTTAACCAAGCTGGTGAATAACAAAATGGTGATTTATTATAACGGAGATCATAATGATTTACGTCGCCAGATCAGGGAAGGAATTGCCAAAGTACTGGTTGAATCAATGTTGTTTGGCGATGATCTTGGTGAATTTGCACAAAACCAGGCGTTGCTTGATTTGCCGAAATGGCTGACCGATGGCTATATTGCTTACGCTGCCGAAAACTGGAGCACCAAACTTGATAACGATCTGAAAAGTGCCATGATTGGTGGTTACGAATACAAAAACTTTTACCAGTTTGCTTACGAGCAGCCACAACTTGCCGGCCATGCCTTCTGGTATTTTATTGAAGAAAAATACAAAAAGGAAAACGTCACCTATTTGTTATACCTGAGCCGCATCTACAAAAATGTAAACAGGGCTACAACAACAATTGCCAAAAAGAAATTCAAGGATTTGCTGAAAGATTTTATGATTTACGAACGTGACAAGTATTATAAAGATATACGTGCACGCCGTAATGTTCCCAGCGGCAAATTAACCGTTCCAAAAGAAATTGGCAAGAATGATTATTTCCGTTTCCAGGCCAATCCTAATCCAAAAAGTTTTACATACGCAGTAGTTGAGTACAAAAAAGGACAAACAAGAGTTATTCTCAACGAAAACTTTATTTCAGAAAAAGTACTTTGGAAAAGTGGTGTAAGAAATATGGAAGAACTGCCGAATCCAAATTACCCATTGCTGGCATGGGATCCGAAAGGAACACGCATTGCAATGATTGTTTGGGAAAAGGGTAAAGTATTGCTGAGTGTATACGATGCATTCCGCCGTATTAAAACAGTAAAAAATGTTGCACTTCCGTTTGAGCAGGTAAATGATATGCAATACATGCTTGACCCGAATACATTAGTGTTTAGTGCAGTGAAAGGCGGGCAAAGCGACATCTTTGTATATAAAATCGACAACCAGAAACTGGAACAGGTTACAAATGATGTGTATGATGACCTTGATGCAAGTTTTGTAGCATTCCCCAATAAAACAGGTATTATTTTCGCAAGTAACCGACCAACTGCCGATGCTCCTACAGGTGATACAGTATTACCGAAGAACCGCTACAACATTTTCCTGGTTGACAACTGGAATAAATCAGAGTTCAAACAAATTTCGCAGCTCAGTAATATTAAATACGGCAATGCCCGTTTTCCATCACAATACAACACCAATCACTTTACTTTCATCAGTGATGAAAATGGTATTGGCAACAGGTGGGCAGGTTTCTTCCGCACAAAAGCTGCAGGCCTCGACACCATTTATAAAATTGGTGATGATTTGTTACGCAACCCCGAAGGAAAAGAACTTGATTCTACATTAAAGGCATGGAACAAAAGTGAACCAGATTCGATTTACACATTCCGTGTAACAGACGACAGTTCCTACACATTCCCTATCACCAACTATCAAAGCAGTGTGCTTGAAACACGCATTGCAGGCGATAACGGACAGGTTACAGAAGTAAACCGCCAGGGTGAATTTAAATTCCTGTACAAATTAAAAGTGGATGAAAATACCTTGCGTAAACGTAATGTAAATGCAAGGCCAACTGAATACATTAAACGCTCCACACGTCTTGATAAAATTGCCGGTGAAAACACACAGCAACGAACCGATATACAGGACAGTGTAAAAATACAGGCTGAAAAACCTGCTAATGATTTCTTTGAAAGTGAATTTAAAACTGATTCTGCAACAGCTGGTGCAAAACTCATTGGCTCCAATGTTCCCAACCGTGAAGATGTGCTGAGCCGCATGCGTGTATTCCCGTACACAAAAAAATTCTTTACAGATAACATTACAACCAACTTTGCTTCAAACACCGTTTTCCTGATTAACCGTTTTCAACCATATACCGGTGCAAGCGGACCTGTAAATCCCGGCAATGGCAATGCATTAAATGCAATGACAAAAGTTGGTGTGATGGAAATGATGGAAGATTACAAGTTTACCGGTGCATTCAGAATAAACTATGGTTTGCGTGATAATGAAGTGTACATGAGGTTTGATAATTTAAGAAGAAGACTGGACTGGAACCTGAGTTTATACAGATCGGGACAAACTTATGGCACTACCGGAAGTATTCCATTTACAGTGCGAAATATCAGTACTATTTACCAGGCAGGCATCAGTTATCCATTTAACGAAGTACAAAGTCTGAAACTTTATTCAGGTGTGCGGTTCGACAAGTATATTGTAAAATCAGCCGACAGATACAGCGGAATGTATGTTTCAGGTCTTGATCAATCACTTACGATTCCTGATCAAAATATCAACTTCTTCTTTGCAAGAGTTGAATTTGTACATGATAATACCATTAACCCTGCAAGCAATATCTGGAGAGGACTTCGTTACAAAGCATGGACAGAAAGCTATGTTGATTCATCAGGAAACTTAACTTATAATTCAGGTTTTGATGTACGTCATTATTTAAAAATCTACCGCAATTTTATCTGGGCTATTCGTGCTGCCGGTGATTTTTCATGGGGCACAAACAAAATTATTTATTACTTAGGAGGTACTGATGGCTGGTTAATGTTTGGACCAAACACTGTAACAAGAAATGGTGTAACAAAAGAACGCTATTTCAATACACAAAACCGTCCGGCAAGCGATGCCAGTTATGTTTACGAAGCACTTGCAGTAAACCTGCGTGGCTTTACACAAAACGCAGCCAACGGAAATAATAATATTGTTATCAACAGTGAATTGCGTTTACCTGTATTTGCAACCTTAATGAACCGGCCGGTGAACAATGCATTCCTCCGCAACTTCCAGTTGGTTCAGTTCTTTGATCTTGGTACTGCATGGAACGGACGTTATAATAAAATAGGCCGTCCAACAATTACGTACAGTGAACCAGGTAATCCATTATCAATTGCAATTAAAGCGCCGGGCATCGGACCATTCCTTGGCAGTTATGGCTTTGGTGCAAGAAGTACATTGCTTGGATATTTTGTACGCTTTGATGCAGGATGGCCAATGGATGGTTTCTTTAGAGGAAAACCCAAAATGAATGTATCAGTTGGATTTGATTTTTAAAAAATAAAACTGAAATAAAAAGAAGCTGCTCATTAACGGGCAGCTTTTTTATTGTTTACAGGTTAACAACGGCTGAAATTTTTTAAAGCTTTGAATTGACTTTTATTATTTGTTCTATTTGAAATTGATCGTTTTTGCTTAGGTATTGCCGGGCAATTCTGTTTTCTGGTTTTGAATCAAAAGAATATAGAATTAAAAGGAAAAACCATTCCAGTGGCTTCATCAAAATATAAACCACATCCGACACAAATTTTATATTGAATACATTATAATAACGATGAACCATGTCTCCAACAGCATTGTATCTACGTCGGATAAAATGATGTACAGATGGGAACTTTTCCCGGATCAGTTCTTCAAATGCATTTGAAATAAGCAACTGTCGTGTGCAGATTATTTTTCTTCCGTTTCGCTCGCCATAACGTTCAGGTTTTACAACAGATGTATGACCATTTGCTCCAACTGAACAAAGAAAATGTCCACCGCAATTAACATTATCGCACTGGTAATCGAGTTGAGACAAACCATGTTTATATGTATCGGTAAACGCCCTGATAACTGAATCAGGTTTTTGTCCAAATACCAAAAGACAAAGTGATAAAAGAATAACAACTGGAACCAACAAAATAAACAAAAGAGGATATTTTAAAAACGGATTTAATCGCAATATCCATAAACTAACATAGTCTGTGAACGAATTTGGAACAACTGCATTTTCATCAAATTCAGCAAGTATCATTTTATGATTCACAATCAACTTTATTGTAATAAGCAAAATCACAGGAATATTACCAGGCAACCAAAGCATTACTCCAAACTCATCTCCATTTAAATGAAAGCAGAGTATAATATTTAAAACAAGTCCTATGATTAAAAAGAGATTCAACAAAAGTTCCAGTAAGGGAGGAAAAAGACTTTTTCTGAACATTGAAATGATATAAGCCAACATGTATAAAAAGATCAAAACATAAATAACTAATCTATGATCTGGAGAAAACACAGCACTGTCACCGCAACAATCATTAACCTTTCCCAAATCAAAAGAGATTAAAAAATAAAGAGGGAAAATTAGAATGCTCCAGAACTCAGTAATTATGAAGAAAATGGAATTACTTTCCTCTTCAAAAATCACGAAGCGAAAAAAATAGACAATAGAAGAAACGAAGGGCACAATGACAACAAGTAATATAAGAAAGAAAATTGCATCCATTGATCTTATCCGTTTATTTTGAATTATAATATATCGCCATTTGCTTCAATGTTTCATACACAATCATCATCAACACCGAAAACAATATGGTTACTGCCCAGGTGCCCGGATATTCAAATGGATGAATAAATCGTATGGCTATTTCTTTCAGCAAATCAAATGGCTGTGTTATAACATGCCAGCTGTTGAACCTGAGGTAGCGACCAAGGTAAATACCAAAACCACATAACAGAAAACAAACAACAGAAATTATTCGCACTGTTGATGCGGCATACATTCTTAACAACCATGTTTCAATATTCCTGAACGAGAGTAATCCCATCAGCAATGCATTCCATGCAGCAGTAAATAAAAGAATCAGGTCAAAATACAAAGGCACTGCTTCACGCTGTTCAAGATGAAACAGATCAGTAATCATGTAAGGTGCATTCGGAAAAAACAACAACCACAAAACAAAAAAGATTGCATTATGGGAATTGATTTTCGTTCCGCTGATTTTACTACTGAAAAACAAAGGCAGCCATGCAAGAAATAAATTCCATGGAATAAAGAAAAATAGCAGTGTGCCCGAGTAAACAACACGAAAGACAAACAGCAGCAACGTAAATCCAACTGAATAAATAAGAATCCGTTTCATCTTAAATGATTGCAATAATTTTTGGTAAGAAAATGATCAGCCCGGCTACCACACTTCCGGTACAAACAATTAATACTGCAGCAGCAGAAATATCTTTCACTTTTTTAATTGCAGGATGTATTTCTTCTGTAACATGATTGCACAAAGCTTCAATAGCTGTATTCAGCAACTCAAATCCAAGCACCAGTACAACACATAACACTATTGCAACCCACTCGATGTTTGAGATGTGTAAAAAATATCCTGTTAGACCGGCAATCAAAGCAGCTGCCACATGAAAACGAAGATTAGGTTCGCTGCGCAAAGCAGAAAGAATTCCCGCTGCTGCATATTGAAATGATTTCATTTTTGACAAGTTTGAATTAACTGTTTGTTTCTTCTTTCACAACTTCAGTATTCATTTTTGTTCCGTACCAATCAATTTTTCTTGAGTAATACATCACAACAGCCAGCAACACAAACAGGCCAATGCTTCCGAATAATAATGCTCCGTCCTGCAACTGAATGAGAATATAAATAAATCCGTAAAGGGCAGAAAGGAAAGCAAATAATGCTGCTGACACTGTTGTGTTTTTGAAAACACTATGTATGTAAAATGTAATTAACCCGATTGTTGCAATGGATGCGATCAAATAAGCAAAATCAAACCTTATATATTCTGAAACAGACAACAACAGTATATAAAATATACAAAGAGCCAGCCCTACCAATACATACTGAAGGGGATGAACACTTTTCTTTTTAAGTACTTCAATAAAAAAGAATAAACAGAATGTAAGTGCAATAAACAACAGTGCATATTTTACAGCACGCATTGTTTTGCTGTACGAATCAACTCCCTGCAATAATTGCACGCCAAATGCATTGTCCTCAACTTTTACTTTATGATCAGTCCATATTTGCGGAATATCTCTTGTAAAATGAAGAATAGTCCAGTTTGCTTTAAATCCATCATTTGTTATTGTTGGTGTTTGAGAAGGAAGAAACTTTCCATCAAATGCAGGCTGCGTCCAGTTTGATTGAAGCTGTACAGTTGTTTTCTTTCCCACAGGTGTAAAGTACAATCGCTCAGAACCTTTCAGTTTAATCCTTAGCTGAAATGATTGTTCTTTATCCTTTAATTCTGCTCCGTTATTTACAAGCGCATTTACACCTGATGAAGAAATATCCGTTGAAGGAACACCAGGATCCATATCAACAGCTGCACCATTCCAGTTTACCTGCAACTGCTCATCAATTCCCCGGTTATCAGAAATAGCAACACATAAACGGATTTCATTCCACAATACTGCTGAAGGATCGATCCCGATTGATTGTAAAGGAACAGGCAAGAATTTTCCCTTTACAACAAGATCAGACTTATACAGTACAATTTTAAAGATGCTCCTGTGACGTATTTCAGGAAAAAGCTTTCCATCTATTTCCAGCAGATCGGGCAAATAATGAATCTGCTTCTTAACTGTATACAGCTGACCTTTTTCATCTTTCTGTGTTTCATTGTAAGGAATAACTAAAAATGGACCTGTTACTGTTTGTTCAGATGCCCACTTGGAGCTTACTTCATTTATCACTTCATCCTGCCTTTGCTGTCGTTCACGAACAAGTTCCTGGATAAATGCAGTTGGAATCAGTAATACGAGAATTAAGAACCCAACAAGGATTGATTTTACAAAAATGCTGTAGCGGCCCCAGAAAGTTTGAGCCTGTGTCTGGATTTGATCTGTGTTCATATTGATATTTTTAAAAGTACTTTGTATTTCAAAGTTTATGTACAAAAAAAAATTACCTGTTTGTCTGCTTAATCATTTGCTCCAAAGCATCGAGATGTAAACGGAAAGCTTTATCACCTGCTTTTGTAACACTGTAAGTTGTGTTTGTTTTGCGGCCAATAAAACCCTTGTTTACTTTGATGTAACCGTTTTCTTCCAAAGCTTTTAAATGGCTGGCAAGGTTACCGTCGGTAACCTCTATAAGTTCTTTGAGTTCATTAAAGCTCACCTGTTCATTAACAAGCAAGGCGCTCATGATGCCCAGCCGCACTCTGCTGTCGAAAACTTTTTGTAATTGTCCGATTGGATTCTTCATACCACAGTTTCAGATTCGTTCAATTAATTACGTTCGTATTTACTCCACATCATAATACCATAGATTATATGAAACACTCCAAAACCAAGTGCCCAGAAATAAATACCGGCGCCCTGGTACCAGCAATTGATTAATCCAAGAATGATGATGGCATAACCAAGGAAACGTATTTCACCCAATGTAAACTTGCTTCCGTTCACCAAAGCAATGCCGTAAAAAATTAAGCAGCCCGGTGCAATTAATCCAAACATTCCTGCTTCAATCAACTTTAATAAAAATATGCCGCCAACAATCATTGGCAATAAAACATTCCATGTTAACCTGCGTGCCGAAGTTCCCCAAACAGGAATACCTTCTTTGCGGCTGCGAAAATAAGTGAACACAAATGCAAGACAAAATGCTGAAATAAACGTGAACACAGCAATCCAGAACAAACTACTGTCCATAAACGATTTGAGCATTGATACACCAAAACCACCGTAATCATTACGATAATCCTGCTCCAGGTGATAAGCAACTCCACCGCTGCGCTGTATAACGTTGTAAGCAAACCATGCGCCCACCAGTGCACAAACACCGGCAGCTACACCACTTAAACCACTTAAACTGATGAACCTGCTGCTGCGGTTCATCATTGATTTTATATCCTGCAACGTTTCGAAAGGCTGTTTTTGCTGACTCATAAAAGCACTTTGTGTTACAAAGTAAAAGTATAATATTGAATCTTTCCAAATTTTCTTTCTTCTTTTTTTAACAGAAACTTATTAGTTGAGCCAACGCATACAATAAACAATTACATCTCTTGAGTACAGGATTCTGTAAATTTACCCTTTCAAAAAAATCTTTATACAACCTGATGAAGTTCGTCGTTTTATTTTGCTGTTTAATTGTGTTGCAGGTGTCGGCTTTTGCTCAAACAAAAGTCATCAGTGGTGTTGTTAAAGACTCGCATTCAGATGAGCCTGTTCCGTTTGCATCGGTGATTTTAAAAAGTTCAGGCATTGGTAAACTGAGCGATTCAGCAGGCGGCTTTGTCTTTCATCTCTCCCATTTCAATA
This sequence comes from Chitinophagaceae bacterium UBA1931, assembly GCA_002337125.1. Classification (GTDB taxonomy): domain Bacteria; phylum Bacteroidota; class Bacteroidia; order Chitinophagales; family Chitinophagaceae; genus Lacibacter. The sequence goes on along the minus strand of DDFJ01000004.1, from coordinate 2,836,022 downwards.
CAACCGATACGCTGCTTGTAACCTATGTTGGCTATAAAGCATTAGCACATGTAGTTACAGTCACAAAAAGTGATACAGTGTTCGTAACAATCAATCTTGAAAGAGGAAGCCTGGAAAAAGAAGTGGTGGTGAAATCAAAATTCAGCAGGGGATGGATTTTGTGGCGCAAAGTGGTAAAGCAAAAAGCGCATAACGACCGTTACCGTTTTGATAACTTCGGGTATGAACTATACAATAAACTTGAAGTTGATCTAAACAAGATCAACAAAGAAAAGTTCAAGAACATCCGCCCATTGAGGCCGTTTGGCTTTGTGATAGACCAAACAATTGATACAACCAGTGAAGACAAACCATTTCTTCCGGTTTTCTTAACCGAAACCATATCGGATTACTATTACCAGAAAGATCCTTTAAAACGGCGTGAAGAAATTAAAGCCAGCCGTACATCGGGGTTAAAAAATGAAAGCGTTCAGAAGCTGCTGGGAGGAATGGACCAGAACATTAATGTGTACAACAACTATATTCCGGTATTTGATAAACGATTCATCAGCCCAATCAGTGATAATGGTGATGCATTTTACAATTACCGCTTAACCGATACACAATATGTTGCCGGCAAACGTTTCTTTCATCTTGTATTCGCTCCAAAGCACAAAGGTGAAAACACATTTGACGGCGATTGCTGGATTCATGATACAACTTTTGCTGTACAGAAAATGAACCTGCGTTTATCAAAAGAGGCCAATGTGAATTATGTAGACAAGCTGAGTATTGTACAGGAATACAAACTCATCAACGACTCAACATGGTTTCTTTCAAAAGATAAATTTATCATTGATGTTTCTGCTATTGGCAAACAAAAGTTTGGTGTTACCGGCCGCAAAACAACTACGTATAAAAATGTAATAGTGAATTCCGGTTTTGTGTGGGAAACATTGCGGAAAAATAAAAAGCTGGAAGAAACCATTCTGATGCCGGGTTCAACTGAACAACCTGAAAAATACTGGACTGAATCAAGACATGAAGGTCTTGAAAAAAATGAGCAGGCTATTTACAACATGATTGATACGTTGCAGAGCATGCCATTGTTTAAGCGGTACAGCAATACAATCAACTTTATTGCTACCGGTTACAAGGATGTAGGCAGTTTTGAATTTGGTCCGTGGTACAATGAATTAAGTGCAAATATTGTTGAAGGTGTAAGAACAAGATTTGATCTTGGCACAAGTCCTCACTTCAGTAAAAGCTGGTGGCTTCGTGGATATATTGCCTATGGATTTAAAGACAATAAGTTTAAAGGCAGGGCAGAAATCACAAAACTGTTTACAAAAAGCCCAAGAACAAAACTGTATTTATCCTACACCAATGATTATGATAACGGACAGATCTATTATGATGAAGTAGGTGCTGATAATATTTTTGCATTAGCTGCCCGGAAAAAAGAAGTACCCAGCAAATATTTAAAAGTTGAACAGCAGCATATTGAATTTTCAAAAGAAACCGCAAGCGGATTTACATTTGAATTTGCAGCAAACAGGAAACTGTTCAACCCGGTTCGTTCATTACCTCCAAAAAGTATTTACAGCGATGGCACTGGCGATGCGTTGAACAATATGGAAGTATCATTCAAATTACGCTTTGCCTATCTCGAACGTTTTCTTGAAGGATATTTTTTAAGAACCAGTCTTGGAAGTCCCTACCCCATTGCAGAAATAAAATACTCAAGAGGTATCCCCGGTTTTTTAAGAAGCAATTATCAATATCATAAAGTTTCAGCTTCAGTTCATGATTACATGAAAATTGCCAACTATGGCGAATTGTATTACAATGTTTACGGTGGTAAAATTTTCGGAACTCTTCCATTCCCTTTACTGGAAGTGCACCCGGGAAATGAAATGTATTACTATGACAAATATGCTTTCAGCTTAATGAACAGGTTTGAATACCTGAGCGATCAGTATGCAGGTATTAACCTTGAACATAATTTTGGCAATGGTGTTTTTCGTTTTTTTGAGCCAACTAGAAAATTAAAATTCCGCCAGTTCTGGACAGCGAAAGCTTTATGGGGAAGCTTGAGTGATGCAAATAAAAATCTCAACCAGGTAGGAACCATATTTGAAAATGGTCATCAGTTTCAAACACTGAAAGGAAAAACATATCTCGAAGTTGGCACCGGTGTTGATAATATTCTGCGAATGATCAGGATTGATTTGGTGTGGAGAGTATTACCACTGCCAATGCCCGATCAGTTGTACAAACGTTTTGGTGCGTTTGGCAGTTTCAGGCTGCAGTTCTAATTAATCAAAAAGACCTGTAATGGTTTAATCACATCACAGGTCTTTACATATTTCTTCAAACAGTTTTACTCTTCAGCTTCACTCATCCATTTATCAAAAAACTCATCCACTTTTTTTGAATTATATTCTTCATCCCAATATATTCCACCAACGTCATTTCCGTCTTTTATTCTCAGAATTTTGTCATCCATTTCGTACCCGCCCGAAAACCCGATATACCATGCATCTCCCACTTTTACTTTGTAAATGAAAAATCGTTTCGACGCACCGTTAAAGTCCGAAACTTTGGTATTCAGATACACAACTTCTTCTACAGAATCTTCATCGCTTGCCATATTGTACACATCTGATTCGGCAAGTGATTTCTGAGTCGCATATTTTGCAGGGAAGAAAGAAGTAAGTCCTTTCTGCTGTAAACGGTAATAAAAAGAATAACGGGTGTCTTTGGTAGCTGCCAACGTATTAATTAATTCCTTTGGTACAACCTGCTTATTGTACAATAATTCAGGAATTAAAACACTGTTGATATATGTCCGGTTCTTAAGAATTAATTTTTGAAGGATAGCATTACCGGCTGCCGAGTTAAATCGGGCCAGCAATTGTGAAATCTCTATAATACTATAATCATATTCTTCCTGCTCATTGCCAGGCTTACTCATAAATTTTTCAACAGCATTCCTGAAGTTTATTTCATATTCTTTGATTGATGAAACTGTTATATAACTGCTGTCAAGAAGATTATTTGCAAGTAATGCGGTAAAACCCGTGTACAAAGTATCACTGCTTAACCTCATCACATCAGGAAAAAGAATTTTAGTAAGTTGTAATGAGTCGGATAACACTGATTGTAACGGGTAGAGATAATCAGTGTATGGTGGATCCGATATCAGAAGATCTTTTAATACTGAAAAGCTTTCGTTTGTTTTTGTGTTTGCAAGCAAACGAAGCAACGCCACTTTTTGGGCTTCATTGTCAAGGTTGGGCGAAAAGTATTTTTTCCGGACAAATGATACAATTGTTGAATCGTTCAGCTCAGCAATCACATCAGCAATGGAATTATAAATTCCTTCAAAACTCCCGTCAGCATAATCATATTGCTTCATGATAGCATCTTTCAGCATCGGTAAATCTTCTTTTGAAAAATCTACATTATTAATCCGGTCAGCAGCTTTTGCAAACCGTGTGGAATCGCCCGAAGTAAGATCATTCAGCAGTTCATTTGTTCTATTGTTAAAGATGGATGTTGTTACACCTGGAGTTAATATTTTCAATTCATCAAAATGCCTGTTTACTTCTGTTGTGTTGATCAAAGCAGGATGCAGAAATGCATAGGCAATGTACATTGTATCACCATGTAACACCATCCTTACACGTCGTAAATTCTGGTTAACTTTTAACTTCAGAATTACATCCTGTGCCTTATCATTTCCGTTGCTTACATATTTTGTGCTGATGACCGAATCTGTTCCTTCAATTTGTGTAGCCAGTGCATCATGAAAAACGGCGCTGTCGCTTACTGCGTGGTAATAATCAACAAAACTCACTTTTGTTAACTCGTATGAAACTGCAGTAAGTGAATCGTAAGCAACATAAGTATAAGAGCTGTCTTTTGTTTCTTCCGCATTACTTTTCCGTTTAATTGTAACAGGTGCCGGAACATAGGTTGAATAAACACCATCAGGAGACGTAGTAGTTTTCCAGTTTGCCTTTTTATAATCAGTTAACTGAAATGAATTAAAGAAAACATTTACTGCCTGTTCGGCATTAAACCCAAGAGGAATAATAGCCAGTAAAAGATAAGAACGGTTGCCCCTGTTAATTGTAATTGTTTTAGCTAACGCTTTTTCTTTATTGTTTTTAATAACGAAATCATATTGCATTGCTGGAAACTCACCAAGGTTAAAATATTTTTCGTCTTTTACTTCATCTGTCATTGCTTTCCAATTACTGCGCTGTAAACTGAAATAATTAGAATCGCCGTTCAGGTAAAAACCGGGAGCCGTACTTCTTACCATCACCATAAAATAAATACCATTCTTTATATCAAATACTCCGAATGATTTTGACCTCCAGCCTTCAGTATCTGTTTCAGTTTTAACATTATCGGGCAACTGCGGCAGTAAAATACTATAGCCATCTTCTTCATTTGTGTAGGTTTTCAATCCTTCTGTTTGATGAACATTTTTTTCATTAATGGAAAATGATGAAAAGAAATGATCACCCATTTCACCTGTTATCATTTCTTTCTTTGTTTCATGCCCTGCTATTGCCATGAAAGCATAGTTTCCTTTAATAAATATTTTTACCCGCATGAAACCTCCCCGATCAACCAGCAGCTCTGTTCCCAAATCCGCCCCATCGTTAAAAGGTTTACGGCTTAATACCTTACCGCCTTTTGTAAATCCTTTCAGCATTTCGTCAATCAGTTTTTCATTACTTAAATCTTTCCGCATCTTAGGTACAGCTGCAGTAAGGTAATAAGTTGCTGTAGGTATATCAATACACATTTGCATCTTTAACACATTACCTGCCACAAACATGGTTGCAGACTTTGAAGGGAAAGAAACATTATACAAACTGTCATCAGGAATAAACTGTTGCCACTTCATAACCGGCGACTGAACTTTGTAATCGTCGGGAGAAATTTTTTGTGATGAGAAAACCGGTTCAACACGAAACCCTTTTTTCTGCAACAGTTGAATAACTCCGTCATTGCCGGCCAAATGAGCAGCACCAATGGCAAAAAAACCTGTACGTAATTTCATAAGACTATCAATGCGCTGAGCCATTTTTACATTACGCTTCGTGAGCCATTCGTCTCTTTTGTTTTTTATGTTTGAATTAAAGAACTGATCAATTGATTGCAGATCCTGCGACAAATACATTTCAACAATCTGGTTTAAACCGCCCTGCATTACTTTTTTACTGATGAGTAAATCTTCAAAATTAAAATCTGCTTGTTCTTTTTCTATTAACTGTAACTGATCATTCAGATCTTCAATACCTCCGGTCCATTTCCCTAATTGGCGTGCAATATTGTAAAGCCATGCATCCATGAAAGTGTACATATCATCATCTTTCCTCATCTCCTTCATCCATTCATTGCGGGCAAGATAGGCTTGCCTTTTAGTGAGCTTATCAACATTAAAACCATATTTTTTCTGAAGAGTTTTTTTTATGCGGTCGTAATCTTCTTTATCAACTGAATCTTTCAGGTAGCCGCTGTTATCTTCTTTTGTAAACGACTGGATTAACTGCGTTGACATTTCATCAGGATTCACTTCAATTGCAAAGCCATCAGTTTGTTCAATTGCTTTGTATAAAGAATCACCAAAGAAAAACAATCTTTTATCAGTTAAATGCATGGTGCCAAACAGGTATGATGGTTTACTCATTCCGTTACCCGTAATCCGCCATAACAAAGTTGCCGGGTATTTATTTGTTTGCTGATTAGCCTGCGAAAATGAACTGTGAAATTGAAACAAACAAAGAAGTAAACTCACAAAAAAAGGTGAAATGGTAGCTCTATTTTTCATTGATCTGCTTTAGAAAGTAAAATTAATTTATTATGAAGGTTGATTTAAAAAATCAGTTGTTTTCAATACAGTCGAGAATAATTGCTGCCGCAGTCTTTATTTCATTAATACTTATTGTGAGCGGTGGCACAATACGCATACAGTTTGCAGCAAACAAAAACCAATCTGTCAACACTCCTTTTTCAATGCAGCGGTCAATGATTTTTTTATTGATTACAAAACTGTCAAACTCAATGGCCATCATTAACCCAACAGAACGTACAGCTTTTATTTTCGGGTGATGAAGTAACGACAAAAACAGTTTTTCTTTTTCAGCAACTGTATCAACCAATTTTTCTTCAAGCAAAACATGCATTGCTGCCATACCAGCTGCACAACAAACAGGATGGCCACCAAAAGTTGTGATATGACCAAGCACCGGATTGTCTGTAAGCGTCCACATCAAATTCCTGTCGGCAATAAAAGCTCCAAGCGGCATACCTCCGCCAAGGGCTTTGCCCAGCAGTAAAATATCAGGAACAAGATCAAATTGCTCAAAAGCCCACAGCGATCCGTTGCGCCCAAAGCCACACTGAATTTCATCAAGTACCAGCAATGTTCCAGTTTCGGTACAACGTTTACGCAACGCAATGATCCACTCTTTTTGCGGAGCAATTACACCAGCCTCTGCCTGTACCGTTTCAGCAATAACGCATGCAGTGTTTGTTGTAATGAGTTCAAGATCTTCAAACGAATTATATGTTGCATGTTCAATTCCAGGTAACAAAGGGCGGTAAGCATTACGCCAGTATTCATCGCCAATAATACTCAATGCACCTTGCGTACTTCCATGATAACTGTTTTTAAATGCCACAATTCCTGTACGTCCTGTTACACGTTTGGCCAGTTTCATTGCACCTTCAACAGCCTCGGCACCGGAATTTGTAAAGTAAACAGAGTTGAGCGATGCGGGAAGATGATCGGTAAGCAGTTTTGCATATTGAACCTGCGGACTTTGTACAAATTCGCCATACACCAGCAGGTGCATGTACTGATCAAGTTGCTGCTGAATGGCTTCAATTACTTTTGGATGACGATGACCTATATTACAAACACTGATGCCTGCAATAAGATCAATATATTCTTTGCCGGCAGCATCCTGCAAACGACAACCTTCGGCCTTTACAATTTCAAGAGCCAAAGGTGCAGGTGAAGTTTGCGCCACATGTTTTAAAAAAAGTTCCCGCTGCGTCATACATGCAAAAGTAAATGCAAAGCTGCTTTGTTGAGTGATTGATTACAACTAGCTGACCAGGAGAAAATATTCTGCTTCATTTATTATGCAGCCCGCAAAAACATTGCGAAATTTGTACTGAATCAATCAATGTACCTCATGCCTGTTATTCTTCCCGTAGAAGGTGTTTCTCCCCAATTTGGCGAAAATTGTTTTATAGCCCCGAACGCAACAATTGTGGGCGATGTAATTACCGGAAATGATTGCAGTATATGGTTTAATGCCGTTGTACGGGGCGATGTAAACAGCATCAGGCTGGGCAATAAAGTAAACGTTCAGGACGGAGCAATTTTGCACGCCACATACCAAAAAACGAAAACAATCGTTGGTAATAGTGTAAGCATCGGTCACAACGCCATTGTTCACGGCTGCACCCTTCACGATAATGTGCTGATTGGTATGGGAGCAATTGTAATGGACAATGCAGTAGTACACAGCAATTCAATTGTTGCAGCCGGAGCCGTTGTGCTGGAAGGAACAATTGTGGAAGCCGGAACTATTTATGCAGGTGTTCCTGCTAAAAAAGTAAAGGATATTAGTGAGGAATTGATTCACGGAGAAATCGATCGTATTGCCAACAACTATTTAAAATATTCGGGCTGGTTTAAAGATGTATTAACAAAAAATCAATAAGTCGGTACGAAGATTGAACCATATCCAAATGAATAAACTAAAAAAGCAAATGAAACAGTTAACCAAAGCAGCTTTTTTTCTCTTTTTGTTGTCTTTTATATTGAGTTGTAATGTCTTTCGCCGTACCCCAAAAGAGGGATGTCCGAGTAACGGAAAAAACGTTGGTGCAGAAAAGATTTTGGGTGGCGAGAAAGTTAAAAAAGCAAAGCGCTTTAATAGTTAGGAAATAATTGCACAGAGATCAATAACACCCAAAAAATCAACGCTATGAACCCCACAGTACGACACCATGTTGGATATAACGAGGCCATCCTTGATGAGGAAGCCAGTTATGAAAAATTTCATCGTTGGGCAGACTTGCTCGCCGACAGGTTGAAAATTTCTTTTACTAAAAAGCTGGACGATTTTGAAGCTTTGTATTGGGATTTCCTTTACAAAGGAACAGCTCTTACACTCAGCTTTAACATCTTCAATGGCGTTTCTGTTTTTCCATCACTGGAAGAAAAAAGCGACCATTTTGAAAATGCTGCAATAGCTGAACTGGTTGATGCATTAAAAGATGCTGACCCCGAACAAGTGTAATGAAACCAATTTTATTTAGTAACTCTTTTCTTCAATCGTAGCAAGTATTCCGCAATAGCTGATATAGCGGAGAGGGTGTATTTTGTCTGTTGATACAGCTGCTTTTACTGCACAGCCCGGTTCTTCAAGATGTAAACAATTATTAAACTGGCAATCATTGATCAGTACCCGCATTTCAGGAAAGTAATGCGAAAGCTCCTGCTTGCTGATATCAACCAGCCCGAATTCTTTTACGCCGGGTGTATCAATAATTTTTCCGCCAAAAGGCAAATCAAACATTTCAGCAAAAGTGGTTGTATGCATGCCTTTCCCGCTCCATCCACTGATTTCTTCTGTTCGTAACTGTAAACCCGGCAAAACAGCATTAATGAAAGTTGATTTGCCAACACCTGAATGCCCGCTTATAAGTGTTATTTTATCTTTCAGCACATTTACCACATCTCGTACACCTTCATTCTTCTCCATTGAAATCAGGAACACTTTATAACCGATGGATTCATACATTTCCTTCCATTCCTGGTATTGCTCCATTTCCTTGCTGCGGTACACATCCGATTTATTGAAAACAATAATTCCGGGAATATGATACGCTTCGGAAGCGATAAGAAAACGATCAATAAAACCTTGCGAAGTACGAGGCTCTCTCAATGTTGCAAACAACATACTCTGGTCAAGGTTGGCTGCAACAATATGATGCTGGTATTTGCGGTGCGGGCTTTGCCGGTTAATGTAATTACGCCTGTGATGTATTTCTGTAATGATGGCATGTGTATCCTGGCCGTTAGCGTCTGTTTCAAATTCAAGTTCAACTTCATCGCCCACGGCAATGGGGTTGGTGGAAGTAATATCATCAACCTTAAACTTTCCTTTAATCCTTGACTGCACAACTTTACCTTCCACTGTTTTTACAGTGTACCAACTCCCGGTTGATTTATACACCAATGCTTTCATGCAAATGCAAAGAAAAGGAAATGATGCCACGGAGACACGGAAAACACAGAAATTAAAAAAATCAAACAATTTTTCATAACATAAATTCCCTATTTTGAAATAAAAACCTAATGGCACCAGAAATAAAAATCACCGACTTTCCTTTAAAAGATGAAACCGATAAAATTATTGGAGCTGGAATTGAAATCCATAAAATACTTGGGCATGGTTTTTTAGAAATTGTTTATAAAGATGCTCTTGAATATGAATTTAAAACCAAAGGCTATTTCTTTACAAGGGAAAAATCTTTTAGCATTCAATACAAAGAAATTACTTTACCACATAAATTCTATGCTGATTTTGTTTTATTTGACCAAATCATTTTAGAAATAAAAGCTAAAGAAGGAATTGCAGACGAGGATTATGCCCAAACTATTAATTATCTCAAATGCTCCGGTTGTAAAGTTGGGCTGATTTTAAATTTTGGTAAAACAAGACTTGACATCAAAAGAGTGGTGTATTAATAAATCCGTGTTCTCCGTGTCTCCGTGGCATTACGGAAACTTTTTCAACACCTTATATCTTAACCAAACTTCCACCAGCAACAATACAATTGCTGCAATGGCAAATGGATAAAACTGTTCGGAATAACGGGCAAAGCTGCTTGTTTCAACTTTTGTTTTTTCCAGTTTATCAATCTGGCTGTAAATAGAAGAAAGACTTTCGTTATCCGTTGCCCTGAAATACAATGCTCCCGTTTCAGATGCAATACTTTTGAGCATGTTTTCATTGATTGCATGACCGTTTGAAAAAGGACTTACACCAATGGTATATACTTTTATTTTGTAGTACTTGGCCAACTCTTTTGCCGTGTTGGGATCAATGAGCCCTGCATTATTTTCTCCGTCAGTTAAAAGAATAATGACTTTACTTTTTGTTTTAACACGCTTTAACCGTTCAACACTTGTTGCAAGCCCTGAACCAATCGCTGTTTTATCAGGATCAAGTATACCGTTTACATTATTCACTGCTTTTATTTGTGAAATAAGCATGGCATAATCGTTGGTAAGCGGGCATTGTGTAAATGATTCACCACCAAAAATCACCAGTCCTATCCTGTCGGTTTTACGTTCATTCACAAATTCAACTGCCACCTGTTTTGCCGCTTCCAGCCTTGTTGGTGCAAAATCGGTTCCACTCATTGTGCCGCTCACATCAATACAAAGCACAATATCAATTCCTTCACCTTCGATGCGTTCTTCATTGCTTCGTGATTGCGGGCGTGCAAGAGCAATCAACAGCAATGCAATTACAATCAATCGGATAATAAAAGGCAAATGCCTGAGTGAATTACGGGGTGATCCCTTACTGCGGTGAATACTTAATGATGAAACTGTAACAGATGATGAGCTTTGTTTGTTTTTCAGCACATACCAAACAATCAGCACTGGCAGCAGGGTTAATGCCCACAGCAGATAAGGATAAGCAAAGCTGATATGTTGATACCATTCATTAAACATCGTTGGTAAGCTGTTTATCTGTTTGTGTGATGATTGACGTTGCTTCGTTTAAAGCATTCATACAATCCTGTTCTGCAGCAAAAAACCTGGCAAACTTTACAGCATCAGCTAATCGCAAAACCTGGGCAAGTGTAATAGATTGCTCATTGGATAAATAGAGTTTCATATCCAGCACAAACTCATCAGTGGTAAGTTTTGAAAAAGGCTGATGTATTTTTCGCTCAAAATATTTTTTTACTGCCTGCGACAGTTCTGTAAAATTTTGTTTTTGCTGCAGTTGATCACTCCAATGCATTTTTTTCAGTCTCTCTACAGTACGTTGAAAATCTTCCAGTGGTGGAAGTAAATCATCCTTTTCAATTTGCTGAATCTTTTTTTGCTTCCATTTCCTGAACAGGATGATCAGCACAATCAAACTCAGCAAAGCAAGAGCTGCGATAAGATAACCGATCCAGCTTTGAAGTGAGTTGACTTCAATGATGGGCTTTACATCATTCATCAACCGGTTGCCCGTGGTATCGTATTCAACACTGATTTCTTTTGGAGGAAATTTGAGTATTTGCGGCTGACCATTCACGTTTGAAGGAACAACTACTGCAATATTATCGATGGACCATGAGCCACTGTCGTAACTGCTGATGGTTATTTCACGCTTTAATAGATCAGCAGTATCGTAACTGATATATTCAAAATGAGGAATTGAATCGGGAATCACCCACCTGATTGCAGCATTACGTTCAATGGCTTTCAGTTCAAGCGTTAACTTAAGGGGTTCGCCAATTAATATTTTTTCTTTATCGCTTGAAACAACAGGAGTAATCTGCGCAGAAACTGCCACAGCATTCAACAAAAGAATCAACCATATTACCAGTTCCTTTCTATTCATCTGCTCCTGTTAATAAAAAATTTCTGTAACACTTTCACATAATCATCACCGGCACGCATATGCAGCAGGTCGGCGCCAGACTTGCGAAAAACATCTTTCACATAATCGTTGTGACGGTGAAAATCTTTTTCATATTCAAACCTTACTGACTGATCGGAAGTATTGATCCAACGTTGTTCACCAGTTTCCGCATCAGCAACCTGCATTAAACCAATATCAGGTAATTTCATATCGAGCTGATCATAAATCTTAATCCCGATTACATCATGTTTTCTTGCTGCCACACGCAATGCATCTTCATATCCTTCGCCTAGAAAATCGCTCACAAGGAAACAAATACTTCTTCGCCTGTTCAGGTTATTAAACATTCTGAATGCTTCAGCATAATTGGTTTTTTTTGAAACAGCATCATTGCCAAACATTTCCCGGACTATGTATAAAGTATGCTGCTTTGCTTTTTTGGGTGCAATAAATTTCTGCACCTTATCGCCAAACAGAATTGCCCCTACTTTATCGTTATTATTCACTGCAGAAAAAGCCAGCACTGCAGTTATTTCTGTAATCAGGTCTTTCTTACGCTGAAGATGTGTTCCGAAGCTTACACTCGCACTGTTATCAATCAGCAAAAAAACACTCAGCTCCCGTTCTTCTTCAAAAACCTTACTGTAAGGATGGGCATAGCGTGCACTTACATTCCAGTCGATAAACCGAACATCATCGCCCGGCTGGTACTCACGTACTTCTTTATAACTCATACCCTGCCCTTTAAAAGCCGAATGATACTCACCGGTAAACATGTGATTGGTGAGCCGCTTGCTTTTAATTTCAAGTGCACGTACTTTTTTTAATATTTCTTCAGTAGTCAGCATAGCTGGCAGGTGACCGATGATCGTTGACCGAGTATCAGTCTTATTTTAAATTCGCCTTGTCAATATAGTTAATATAGCCATTTAATAACTGCAATGCTTTTTCAAGTAATGCAGTTGTTTTTAGCATACTTTCATTTGTTATGAATCCAATCATTACTGCAATATTCAGCTGTGTTTCTAACTCATACAAAGAACCTCTTGCAATATGCAGGAACTGAAGTGTATCCTTTTTATATTGTCTGCCTACTCCTTCTGCAATATTTGAAGGAACAGAAACAACAGATCGCCTTGTTTGAGAAGTAAGACTGTATATTTCTTCTTTCGGATATTCTTTGGTCAAAGTATACACTTCCTTCACTAATTCCATTGAAACTTTCCAGACATCTAACGATTGGTATTTTGTCATAGCTTAAAAATTCAAGTTAACCGATCAACGGTCATCGATCAACGATCAACCTGTATTTACGGCACTTTTACAGTATTCAACACCTGTTTAATAATTTCTTCTACCGAAATATTTTCTGCTTCAGCTTCATACGTAAGGCCAATACGGTGACGAAGCACATCAGCTGCAATAGCACGTACATCTTCAGGAATTACATAACCTCTTTTATGAATAAAGGCTACAGATTTTGCTGCCAATGCCATATTGATAGATGCTCTTGGTGATCCGCCGTAAGCAACCAATGCTTTGAGATTATTCAGGCCAACCTGTTCAGGTTTACGGGTAGCAAATACAATATCAAGAATATAGTTTTCAATTTTTTCATCCATATAAATTGTACGGGCAAGGTCTCTTGCATCCATTACTTCCCTGATTGAAACAACGGGGTTGATTGATGCTGCAGAAATTTGTTGTGTATTCTGGCGGATGATGAGTTTCTCTTCTTCTTTCTTTGGATAATCAATTACCACTTTCAGCATAAAACGGTCCTGCTGAGCTTCTGGAAGCGGATAAGTTCCCTCCTGCTCCAACGGGTTTTGAGTGGCAAGTACAAGAAAAGGCTCTTCGAGCTTGTATGTATTTTCTCCAATAGTAACCTGACGCTCCTGCATGGCTTCCAGCAAGGCACTCTGCACTTTTGCGGGAGCCCGGTTTATTTCATCGGCCAACACAAAATTGGCAAAGATGGGACCACGGCGAACAAAGAATTCATTACGTTGCTGGTTATAAATCATCGTTCCAATAACATCTGCAGGAAGCATATCAGGTGTAAACTGAATACGGCTGAACTTTGCATTAATTGCCTGCGAAAGTGTTTTGATGGTGAGTGTTTTTGCCAGGCCCGGAACACCTTCAAGCAGAATATGTCCGTTGCCGAGTAAACCTACCAGCAAACGGTCGACCATATATTGTTGCCCAACCAGCACTTTACCAACTTCTGCACGCAACCTGTCTAAAAAAGAACCGGCATATTGAATTTTATCATTCAGAATTTTAATATCCTCAGCGGTTTTTAACATGTAATCTCGGTTTAGGTTGTGAAAATACAATCCCGTTTTGATCAGGGGAAATCATTTTATAAACGGTTAAGTATAAAAAACATTGGGTTGTTTGCAAAAATGAGGCCGATCGTTGTAAATGATCTTGTACAATGAAAATAACTGCTGCAATTGGCACATCGCAACCATTTATCTTTGCGGCTATGGATGCAGGAAACGATTTATTTGTAAGATGGATGAACCTTGAGCAGAAACTGGTTGAACGTTTTGGCAAAAAGCCCGATCTGGAAGCCGTGCTTTTCCTGATCGGTATCCAGGAGTTTGGTCAGGTGCGTGAAAAATATACCAAGGAACAGAAGCAGGATCTGATTCATGTTGCTGTTTGCTCTCTTTTATCGCAAAGCGGGTATTTTGAATTTGAAAAGTATGATGATGAAGGTTGGCCGCATTTCAAACAACTCAAAGCAATGCCGGCCATGAGTTTAAAAGAACAGGAAGATTTTATTAAAGACCATGCGTTGCTGTACTTTGAGCAAAGCGGATTTTAAAAGTTGACTGAAATAAAAATAAACCCATCAAACTTGATGAAACAATTCATTCTGTTTTTCACTTTATTACTGTTACTTACTTCGGCCGATGCAAAAAAGCGGAAAGTAAAAATAGTTACCAGCAAAGGAACCATTGTTGTGTTGCTAAGCGATAAAACACCCAAACACCGGGACAACTTTATCAAACTTGTGAAACAGCATTTTTACGACAGTATTTTGTTTCACAGGGTTATTAAAGATTTTATGATCCAGGCCGGAGATCCCGATACAAAAAAATCTGTTCCCGAAAAGAGATATGGTGAAGGCGGCTTAAATTATACTATCCCTGCTGAGTTTGATACGTCGCTCTTTCATAAAAGAGGGGTTTTGGCCGCAGCACGGGATAACAACCCTGCCAAGGCAAGCAGCAGTTGCCAGTTTTACATTGTGCAGGGAAAGAAATACACCGATAGTTCACTGGATGTGGTTGAGGTAAAAAGATTGGGTGGAAGAAAAATTCCTCCATACCAACGGGAAGTTTATAAAACTATTGGTGGTGCACCGCACCTTGACCAGAATTATACCATTTTTGGTGAAGTGATTAAAGGAATGGATGTGGTTGACCTGATTGCAAATTCCCAACGGGACCAGTACGACAGGCCCAAAGAAGACATCCGTATCATTAAAATGAGGTTGAAAAAGAAATTTTTATTTTTCTGATTCATAGAAAACATTCAATTTAGCAGCGCTCTAATTAAAAACAAACGATCATGAATTTTCCTGAAAATCTCCGTTATACAAAGGACCACGAATGGATAAGCCTGGATGGCAATGTAGCAACAATTGGTATTACTGATTTTGCCCAAAGAGAATTAGGCGACATTGTGTATGTTGATATTAATACTGTTGGCAAATCGCTGAATGCAGAAGAAATTTTTGGTACAGTTGAAGCAGTTAAAACTGTAAGTGATTTGTTTTTACCTGTTGCCGGCACGGTTACAGAAGTAAACAGCGCCCTCAATGACAAGCCAGAAGCTGTTAACAACGACCCGTATGGCGAAGGCTGGATGATTAAGATGACGGTAAATAACCCCGCCGATGTTGAAGCTCTAATGGATGCAGCAGCATACTCCGCTTCAGTTGAATAATGAAGATTCATTATAAAAAATATCTTACAACAAAATGGCCGGCCATATTATGGTCGGTTTTTGTTTTTGTATTACTGGCAGCACCTGCTTCGTTTTTTCCGCACGAACAAAAGATAACCGTCAGCAATCTCGACAAGATTGTACACATCATCTTATTTGCATTATTGGCATTTCTGTGGGGATTCTTTTTCTACCAGAATCGTCCCGGGTCAATCAAAAAGTTATTACTGATTATTGTTGTTCTTTCTGTTATGTATGGAATAGCAATGGAATATGTTCAACTTTATACAGGCCGGGATTTCGATGTATGGGATATGGCTGCAGATGCTGCTGGTGCTGTATTGGGAGTGTTCCTGATTCTCATAAAAAACAAACCCCGGTAGAAACCGGGGTCGAAACCAAAACTAACTGCTTATGAGAAAAAGTTGAATTTAATATTGTAGAACAAAGGTCGATGTTTCTTTTTTTAAAAAGAAGTAATGCTTTGTTAATTATTTGCGCAAACGTTCTCACCAATCACTATCCACGGCTTAAAAAATAGGGTCTCCCGAAGAATCGGGAGACCGTAAACCAAAACTAACTGCTTATGAGAAAATTGACTGCTTTAAAGAACTTATATATTATGAGACGCTAAACATGCTTTTTAGTTTGCTCACCGGATGTTAAAGATTTCTAAAAGCCTTTTACACCACCTTATTCAACACATTTCCAAAACCATGCCATGCTTGCCGGTAATATTTGTACTTTTTTCTCTGATCAATTTTTGTAATATCTGCTGTCTATAGGTTATTCAAGGGTTAAAAAAGTATGCGCTATTTTACTTTAGCTGCAATAAGTTTAGCATCATCCTGTAATGAATTACAGCCTAAAGAAGTTTTACCGATCCACCATCTGCCAATTGGTTGATAGTAAGATACACCCATGATCGGAGCTTCGCCATTACCACCTGGGTTATATTCTGCAAGGAAATTACAATTAGCATCGTATAATGATTGATGGTATAATCCAAGTGTATGACCAGTTTCGTGTGAAGTAGCTTCCCAGTTATATTTTTGATTATATCCCAAAGCTTTTGAGAATACAAAACCTGGAATTTCTAAACCCCAGCCAAAGCTGCCGATATAAGAAACACCACCTGCGCCAGCATACCATGAATTATTTTCAGTGATGATGATACGTTGTCTTTTTGCAGGAAGTACAGAGAAGTAAACAGTAGAATCGGTAGTGATCACTACATTAGGGAATACAGAATAATCATTTTTAACTTCTGTAACTATATTACCGATTTCCACGCTTGTAAAACCTGAAGGTGTACAAACGAATGGAATACCGCTGTTCCAGTATGGAGAGTTTACTGTTTGTCCGTCAAAATCAAGGAATACGACCCATGATGTTGAAGTTACAGTTTGAGTTGTTGTTCCTGCTGTTTTTGTTGAGTCGGTAGTAGTGGTAGTGGTTTTTTCACAAGCATCACCAACTCCATTGTTATTAGAATCCTTTTGATCGGGATTATAAGTCAAAGGACAGTTGTCTTTAGTGTCAACAATACCATCTTTGTCTGTATCTTTTCCTCTTAAGCCAAGAGTTGAAAGGTCATTTAATTCGCCTCTTCTAACACCATTGTAATTTCCTTTAAGAAAATCACAAGTTTCCAGTTTAGGCTGTTTTTGATTAAGACTTGTTTGAGGATTAGTTGATTCAGTTTGTAAAGAATCTTGCTTTTTACATGATACGGCTGCAAGCAGTACAATTGCATAGAGGAATACCCTTTTCATTGATATTGGACTTTAGGATTTGAATTATTGAAGTAAGAGAACCGCCAGCTTCCGACCAACCTGTTCAACTACTTCGGCTTTTCAAGAACAAAACTATATTGACAGAATCTTAATGAAACAATTTTTGAGCCAATTATTTCAAAAATGGTTGCATTATTCTAAATCCTCTCAATATAGTTTCCAAAAAGGATAAGTGTTTTATTTATTGCTGGGTTAATTTCTCAGCATTTTCAGCAAATTGAAGCGCATCTATCAGCTCTTCAATCTCTCCATTGAGTACTGCATCGAGGTTATAAAGTGTGAGTCCTATACGATGGTCGGTTACACGACCCTGCGGAAAGTTATATGTTCTGATTTTTGCTGAGCGATCACCAGTGCTCACCAGGCTTTTACGTTGGCGTGCAATCTCCTCTTCCTGTTTACGCACCTGTTCTTCATATAAACGTGTACGTAACATCTGCATAGCTTTTTCCCTGTTAGCAAGCTGTGTACGTTCTGTTTGGCAAACTACAACTGTACCTGTAGGTAAATGCGTAAGCATTACTTTGGTTTCAACCTTATTTACATTCTGTCCACCTGCGCCACCGCTTCGTGCTGTTTCCATTTTTACGTCACTGTCTCTTAACTCAAAATCAATCTCCTCTGCTTCTGGCATAACAGCAACGGTTGCAGCACTGGTGTGTACACGGCCGCTTGTTTCAGTTTGAGGTACACGCTGAACACGATGCACACCACTTTCAAACTTTAGTGTACCATATACATCATCGCCTGTAACCTCAAGCTGCACCTCTTTATAACCACCAACTGTTCCTTCACTTTCGCTGAGGATGGATGTTTTCCAGCCACGGCGTTCGCAAAACTTAATATACATACGCAGCAGGTCGCCCGCAAACAAACTGGCTTCATCGCCACCTGTGCCGGCACGAACTTCCATGATCACATTCTTATCATCCTGCGGATCTTTCGGAATCAGCAGCTGACGTATATGTTTCTCCAGTTTTTCTTTCTTTTCTTCCAGTAAAGGCAATTCCTCTTTTGCAAGTTCACGGAGTTCTTCATCGCTGCCATTTAACGCTTCCCGGTAGCTTTCAACATCATTCAGCACTTCCAGGTATTCCTTTTGAGCAAGCACAACTTTTTCCAGGCTGCGGTATTCTTTACTCAGCGAAGAAAACTTCTGGTTGTTGCCAACAATTTCAGGGTTGGTAAGTGCTACACCAACTTCATCAAACCTTGCTTTTATTGCTTCTAATTTATCCAGCATAAAACCTCCGTCACCCAAAAGGATGTTTAAATCTTAAATTTGAGCGGCAAATTTAAAGTTTTAATGCATGCAGTACAGGAAATTCAAAGCAGACAGGTTGTTTGACGGTTATAAGTTCAGAAATGAAGGAGATGTACTCATAACCGATGAAAAAGGTATTGTACAGGAAATTGTATCAATAAATGATGCAGGCGATGATATTCAGCATTTCAACGGTATCCTTTCGCCGGGGCTGATCAACTGCCACTGCCATTTAGAGCTGAGTCATTTAAAAAATGTTATTCCGCCACATACTGGTTTAATTGATTTTTTAATTTCTGTTGTAACCAAAAGGGACTTTGATGCTGCCATTATTCAGCAGGAAATAGAACGGGCTGAACGGGAGATGCTGGATAACGGAATTATTGCCGTGGGCGATATTGGCAACAGCACCAATACCATTACTGTGAAAAACAAAAGTTCACTTTACTGGCACAACTTTGTGGAAGTATTGAGTTTTAAAGATGAAAATGCTGAAAAACGTATAGCCGAGTTCAAACAAATTGCTGCACAGTTTGAATCTGCAGGTTCTGCATCACTTATTCAATATCGTACATCACTTGTACCGCATGCACCTTATAGCATTTCGCCAAAAACGTTTCAGTTAATTAATGAAGTTACTGCCGGACAAATCATCTCCATTCATAACCAGGAAAACCCTGCTGAAAATGAACTGTACCAAACCGGCACCGGCGACTTTTTGAAACTGTTCAGTAAGTTTGGTTTTGAAGGATCGCCTTTTCCTGTAACAGGTAAAACAAGTATCCGTTCATATCTACCCTACTTCAACCGGAAACAGACTATTTTTTTAGTGCACAACAGTTTTATGCCCGAAGAAGATATTGTTTGGGCAAATGAATATGCTGCAGCCAATCAATTAAAACTGATCTATTGTATTTGCATTAATGCCAATTTGTATATCGAAAACAAAGTGCCACCTGTTGAACTTTTTGAAAAACATAACTGTCATCTTGTTTTGGGAACCGACAGTTACAGCAGCAACTGGCAACTGAGCATTGCAAAAGAAATGGAAGTATTACTGAAGCACACAAATGTTACAACTGAGCAAGCATTGCAAATGGCAACAATTAACGGAGCAAAAGCATTACAGATTGATGATTATGCCGGAAGTTTTGAACAAGGGAAAAAACCAGGCGTTGTTTTGCTGAAAAATGATTTTAGTGAATCAAAAAGAATTTTGTGATTCACTGTTAAGGCTCCATAATCTGTTGTAATACGGGTAAGCTTTTCAGTTTTGAAAATTCAGGAACATGAAGCAGGTAATAAGTTTCAATTGATTCAAGTATTTGCCTGCGTTGCAGATAATTCATTGGAATTTCATTGAGCTCAACCGGCTGCATAACTTTTAATAATTCACGAAACAGTTCTGCCGTTTTACCGTCAACATAATACACATGTTGCGGATAATCTTTTACAAAACTTCCTTCCTGCAAATCAAGTATTGATCGCTGTTCAGCAGCTTCTGTATTTAACTGGAAGCCAAAAAATCCTGTAAGGTGCAATGCAAAATAAATGGGAAAGTTTGCTGTAACAGCATCATCAGCTTTATCTAACTGCATCAGTGCATCTTCAACAAAATAAAAAAGATCGGGATTGTTTTCAGGTTCTTTAATACACTTCTGCAACAGCTCCACCATAAACAGTAATACGCTGTTTTTTATGATATCTGCAAACACCTGCTCATACAAATAACTCCATTTAAATTCTTTGATACGTTGCAGGTTTTTCATTTCCTGGTGGTAAACAACCAGCTCAAGAATAGAACCCGGTTGAAAATAATTTGCTTTACCTGTTCCTTTTTTGGTTGATGAGCGAACACCCTGAACAATGTAACTCTGCAGCCCGTATAACTCGGTATAAGCCGAAACAATTAAACTTGTTTCGCCATACTTCACTGTACGCAGCACAACAGCTTTTGTTTTATGCAGAACATTACTCATTGAAACAGTTATTTAATAAATACAATTTTGCCTACTTGCTTTTCAGGGCCTGTTTCAATTTTAGCAAACACAAGATATACACCGCTTGACACACGCTGATTTCTGTAATCTCTTCCATTCCATACAGCTTGTCCGCCAAGGGATCTTGTTTGATAAACAAGGCGTCCGCTTAATTCTGTAATTTTTACAACTGCATTTTCGGGTAATCCACGTATACCGATAGTTCCTTCATAACCTGATGGAACAGGACTTGGAAAAATCAACACCTTATTTTCATTTTCTGAAGCTTCGGTTGCAGTACTGCGGTAACTGCAAATACCATTGAATGTTGAAAAAAACACTTCACCTGTTTTGGGGTCAATAGCAATGCGGATAATTTCATTACTCAGCAACGGACTGTTTTCAGCAGTAAACCGTTTAATAATTTTTTCGCCATCTGCACTTATCAGCCAAACTCCATTGTGTGTGCCCACCCACTTGCGGTTTGCTCCATCAACAGCTAAAGCTTTTACTTCTTCATTCTGAAATAAATAACCTGCGAAATTATCCTGCTGTACAATGGGCTGGTATGATTCACATCCGTTGGATGTAAATATTTCACCGGGACATTGAATGATGCCGATACCTTTATCGGTACCAAGCCATATAAATCCATCCTTGTCTTTCACCATACAGTTCACAGCATTATCAGGTAAATTTCCATTGCCTTTTCCTGCCTGCAACCATTTCCAACGGTCATCGCCCGTATTATCGATTGATGACCCGTGATTAAAACAATACACCCCATTTCCCTGGGGCACCTGTATCCATTTCTGGTTGGCATCATCAATTAAAATTTGTCCAACCATGTTGTCAATTATCAGGAATGGTACTTTCAATGATTTCCAGTTGCCATCAGCTTTCTTAACAACGAAATTATTTGCGCCACCAAAATTGCTGATCCATAAATTATTATCCGCATCAAAAGCAAGCCCGCCAACACGGTAGCTGTTCGGATCACCAACAGTTACATTCAGAAAATTCTGTTTGTAAATTTTATACTTCGTGCTGTTTTCATATTCAATTAAACCACCACCGAACGAGCCTGCATAAATCAGGTTATTTCTCGGATCAACAGCCATTGTTATAATATCGTACACAGAATCCATCCACGAAAGATTACTGCGGTTATAATCTTTCCATTCATTATTGGAGAATGTAAAAAAGCCTGTTGGATTGAATTTATAATTCCATGCATAATTAATACTACCACCTGCAACAAACAATGTGTTGTTGTAAAAAAACATTTCACCATCAAGATTTCCGTAAGGAGAATTTACAGCGTATCGATCAAATAAATTTCCTTCTGCTTTTACAAGTCCTTTATTGTAATCAGCAATCCAGATTTCAGCACCGCTTTTAACTGCCTGCATTGGATGAGTAAGCTGATTATTATTTTGTATTGAAAGACTGATGGAGCCATTTACATTTAATACAATTACACGTCTTTCATTCCAGGAGTTCTTTCCTTCACAAATTAAAATTGAACCATCAGATGCGTTTACATTTTCCCAACCCCAATCATCGTTATACAACAGCTGCCATGTATTTCCATTTAACAGGTAAAGCGAACTTGCATATTGTGCAATTACATTCGAGCCAATTACAAGTACCTGTTTTATTTCACCTGCAGGTAATCCATTGGAGCCACTTACTAAAGTCCAGTTATGATAATCGTTCAGGTTGCCTGCGTTCTGATTGGCAACTTTCAGCCCTTCTGCAGTTGCAGCAAAAAAACGTGTAGCATCGGCAGCAAAACCATTCACTTTAACATTCACACCATTATTACCAATTAACCAAGTATTGCTGATTTCATATTTTGTAAGATCAGCAACAATAACTCCAAGTCCGCTGCTGAGATAAGCTTTGTCGCTTACAAACGTAATATCGTAAATGGTTTTATCTCCACTGATATTGCTGCGCATAATAGCCGGGATATTGATAATATCATTCCGGTAAACAATATCCAGGTTACTGTTGTTGTAGGCAATTATCAGTTTATCTGAAGCTGAATTATATTTTATGTTGCTGATACCAATATCATGTAAACCGGTAACCTTACTCAGCCTTTCAATTTCTCCTTCCTCCCTGCTTACAGAATACGCCCCGAACTTTGTGGCCGTAAACACATGCG
This sequence comes from Chitinophagaceae bacterium UBA1931, assembly GCA_002337125.1. GTDB lineage: Bacteria > Bacteroidota > Bacteroidia > Chitinophagales > Chitinophagaceae > Lacibacter. Next base: position 2,813,166 of record DDFJ01000004.1, on the reverse strand, counting down.
TGCCTGACATGGTTACTTTTAACCCTGAATGATAATCAGTATGCTCACGCCATTGGCCAATTGGCTGCAGCTGTGCCTTCAATTGCAGCACTGTAAACAAACAAAACAAGCCTACAAAGCAATTCTTTTTTATCATCGTTCAAATTTAACAGCTTTTGCCTCAAAGCGAATTTTTTAAGGCATTTCAGGCGGAATAGCGTTTCTTTGCCTAGCTTTTTTCAATAAAAACGTATTCTGAATCGCATGTGGTATCAACTGGGTAAATGGGTTTTACGTAACAGGCTTCCTCTCTTAATTGCTGTTCTTCTTGCTACAGGTGTAATGGGTTACTTTGCCAGCAAAGTGCAAAGAAGTTATGATTTTGCCAAGGCAATACCGATTGATCATCCCAAATATTTAGAATACGAAGCTTTTAAACAGCGCTTTGGTGAAGATGGCAATATGCTGGTTATTGGTATTGAGAAGAAAGATTTATATCAGTTAACCTTCTTTAAAAAATTTGCGGCATTACAAAAAGAATTTAAAAAAGTTCCTGGTGTGGAGGATGTGCTGAGTGTAAGTTCAGCAGTAGTGTTAATGAAAGATTCTGCAGGTGAGAAATTAAAAGCTGTTCCTGTTTTCCCAGATAATATTCAAACCCAGGAAGAATTAGACAGTTGCAGGCGCAACCTTGAAAATCTTCCTTTTTACAGGGGCTTACTTTATAACCCAACCACACAGGTTTATATGATGGCTGTGCACATCAATAAAACTGTACTCAACACTAAAAAAAGGGATGCTTCTGTTGGTGGTGTTGTAAAACTGGCTGAACAATTTGGCAAAGATGAAAATATTGAAGTACACATCAGCGGACTGCCACATGTGCGTACTGTAATGAGCACACGTATTGCCAATGAATTAAAATTGTTTTTGCTTGGTTCGGTCATTCTTTCAGCAATTATTTTGCTGGTGTTCTTCCGATCCATCAGTGCTACGCTGCTGAGCATGCTCGTTGTTATTATGGGTGTAACATGGAGTTTGGCAACGATGGTTTTGTTTGGATATAAGATTACCATTCTTAATGCACTTATTCCGCCATTGATGGTGGTGATTGGTATTCCCAACTGTATCTACTTCCTGAATAAGTTTCATACCGAGTATAAGAAGAGTGGCGATAAACATAATTCCCTGGTGAATATGATTGGCCGCATGGGTGTTGTTACATTGTTCTGCAACATTGCTGCTGCCATTGGCTTCGCTGTTTTTGCATTAACAAAAAGCCAGATTTTAAGAGAGTTTGGAGTTGTGGCAGGCATCAACATCATGGCTTTGTTTGTTATTTCTTTCCTTGTTATTCCAACGATATTGAGTTATTTGCCAGCACCAAAACAACGTCATGTACGTTACCTGGAAAATGAACGGTTGAACAGGTGGATCATTCGTATTGAAGACTGGGTATTCAATCATCCCAAATACACATACTCTGCTACAGCAATACTTCTCATTGTTGCTTTTCTTGGAATTTTAAGGCTGAAAAGTGTTGGATACATTGTTGATGATCTTCCTAAAAATGACAAGCTTTATACTGATCTGAAGTTTTTCGAAAAACATTTCTCAGGTGTAATGCCACTTGAGATTGTGATTGATACCAGAAAAAAACAAGGTGCTGTAAGAAATATCGGCAATCTTAACCGTATTGATTCTTTAGTACAATTTCTTGAAGATCGCCCCGAAATTGGTAAAGCTTTAGCAATAACCGAAGGACTGAAATTTGCACGGCAGGCATACTACGATAATGACAGCAATATGTATGCTGTTCCCAATGAATTTGATCTTGCTTTCCTTGCACCTTACTTGCAAATGAAAGCCGACAGTACAAACCCGAATAACAAGAATAACAACTTTGTTAAACTGGTTGGCAATTTTGTAGACCGTGATAAACAACGTGCACGGATTAGTGTAAACATGGCCGATGTTGGCAGCGACAGCCTGCCGAAAATTCTTTCACTTGTACAGCAAAGAGCAGAAGAATTGTTTAACGCCGACAGTCTTGAATATGCCAAAACGCTCACCAAAAAAACGCCGCCTGAAAGCATTGATTCATCAAGATTAAAACGATCTGCCAACATTCAGCTTACGGGCACCAGTGTAACGTTTGTGGAAGGCAGCCGTTTTATTATCAATGGCCTGAAGGAAAGTATATTCTGGGCTTTTTTACTCATTGCCTTATGTATGCTTTACCTGTTCCGTTCATTTAGAATTTTGTTCTGTTCATTAGTACCCAACGTGGTCCCGTTAGTTATAACAGCAGGTGTTATGGGTTGGGCAGGTGTACCATTGAAACCAAGCACTGTATTGGTTTTCAGCGTGGCGCTGGGTATTGCCATCGACGTAACCATCCGCTTCCTCATCAATTATAAACAGGAACTTCCTTTACACAATCATGATATCAGGGAAACTGTAAAACAAACCATCCGTCATACAGGTATCAGTATCATTTATACTTCACTTGTATTGGTTGCAGGCTTTGTAATCTTTTGCTTTTCAGGTTTTGGTGGAACGCAGGCGCTTGGCTGGCTTACATCACTAACCCTGCTTGTAGCAATGATCACCAACCTGGTTTTATTACCTGTCATGTTATTAACTACAGCCAGAAAGACAAAATAGTCATAATCATACCTGAAAAAGATTATCATGCAACATTACAGGCAAAAATTTGTCTGTAATTAGTGAAATGTATCTGTTTCCCTCTTAACTTAGGGATTCTGAGAATTTTTATTTTTCTACGAATGCTTGTAGCAACCTGAACTACGCCTGCAAAGACAACTGTATATTTTATAACTAAATCAAAACTGCAATGAGAAGACTTCTTATCATGTTTTCCATGCTTTTGTGTACTGTATCTATGTATGCACAAAGCAAAGTTGTTACCGGAAAGGTAACAGACGACAAAGACGGGACTCCGTTATCAGGCGTTTCAGTGACAGTAAAAGGAACTACAATCGGAACAGCAACAGATGCTGATGGGTTATTCAGATTAACGGTTCCGGCAACAGCAAAAACCCTCATCATTTCATTGGTAAACTACGAATCAACCGAAGTGCCTGTTGATTCAAGGGCCAGTTACAATGTTAAGCTTGTATCGAAAGATAAAAGCTTACAGGAAGTAGTGGTGGTAGGCTATGGCGTTCAAAAGAAAAAAGAACTGACCGGCAATTTAGCAACTGTAAAAGGTGCTGTAACTGCTGACAAGCCTGTTCAAACTTTCGATCAGGCACTGGCCGGACGTACAACCGGTGTACAGATCACCATCCCTAATGGTGTATTAAACTCACCACCTGTATTCAGGATCAGGGGTACCAACTCTATTTCCTTGAGTTCATACCCGTTGATTATTGTTGACGGTGTTCCTTCTTACACAGGCGATTTTAGCTCAACATCTGCTGCTGGTAATGCACTTGCAAGTATTAATCCAAACGATATCGAAAGCATTGATATCGCAAAAGATGCTGCTGCTACTGCAATTTACGGTAGTCGTGCTGCCAACGGTGTTGTGTTTATCACTACTAAAAAAGGTAAATCAGGAAAAGCAAAAGTATCATACAATGGTTGGTTAAGTTTTTCAAATGTATATGGATTGCCGTCAGTGATGAACGCTGATCAATACATTAAATTCAAAACACAGGCCGTTGCAAATAACCCAGGTGTTACAGGCTGGTCGTTTAGTAAAATAAATGATGCAAACGGAAATCCGGTTGATACAAAATGGGCAGATTATATCTACCGCCAGGGTATTTCACACAGCCACAACGTAAACGTATCAGGCGGTAGTGAAAGCACCAGCTATTATTTCTCAGCTGGCTATACTGATCAGCAAGGTATTATCAAGAAGAACGACTTCAAAAGAATAAACACATTGTTTAATGTTGACAGCCGTATCAATAAATATTTCAGTATTGGAGGTAAAATTTCTTATTCAAATGAGAAGAATCTGGCTGCAACTACATCTGGTTCATTAAATGGTTCTGCATTTAACACAGGTGGTTTGGGTCGTCTTCAGTTTGTATTACCTCCAATTCTTTCTCCATACAAGGCTGATGGAAGCTACAACATTAATGGCTCTGCTATTGGTAGCTCAAACATTACAGGTACTTCAAGTCTTTCGTATTTCAACCCAGTTCCTGCTTTGGACTTAAACCGTTCAAACAGTGAAAACAATCGCATTCAGTCAAATGCTTATGCACAGTTAAAACCATTTAACTGGTTAACACTGCGTACAGTCTATGGTATCGACTATTTTTTGATTGACAATGATATTTTCTGGAATCCAATAAACGGAGATGGGTATAGTAACAATGGTTATGCATGGGCCGGTGCTGAAACATACAAAACATGGTTATGGACAAATACGGCCCAGTTCGATTACACTTTTGCTGAAAAGCATAACGTTAATGTGTTAGCAGGTAACGAACAGCAAAGACGTACTTCATCAGGTTATGGTGTTCAAAGACAAAATTTATCTGATCCGGATTTTAATGTTGTGCAGGCTGGTTTTACAACTAATAACCCTGCTGATTTATTCTTGGGAGAAAACTACCTTCTTTCGAATTTTGGTCGTTTGAATTATAACTACGACAACAAATATTTCCTTAGTGGAAACGTTCGCCAGGATGAATACTCAGCCTTGGGTGTTAAGAAAGGTACTTTCTGGGGAGCCTCAGCCGGTTGGGAAGTTTCGAAAGAAAACTTTTGGTCTCAAACAGGTATTAATAAAATTGTTTCTAGTTTCCGTTTAAGAGGAAGCTATGGCAAAGTTGGCAATATTTCTGGCATTTCAGATTTCGCAAATTATTCAACATTTGCATCTGGCTTATATGGAGGTTTGGCAACATTAGCATTCTCATCAGTAGGTAATGATAAATTAACATGGGAAACCAGCAAGAAAACCGATGTTGGATTTTCTTTTGGTTTGTTCAACAACAAGATCACCGGTGAATTTGCATGGTACAAAAACAACATCGATGGTTTAATTCTGAACGTTCCCCAGGCTCCTTCTGCAGGCTTACCATCAAACCCGCCTGCAAACGTTGGTTCAATGTATAACCAGGGTATTGAAGTATCTGTAAATGCTACCCCTATCCAAAAGAAAGATTTCAGTTGGACAACATCTTACAACATTACGTTCAATAAGAACCTCGTAACTGCGTTGGCACCCGGTTTAGTTTCAATTCTTCAATCAACATCAAGTCTTGAAACTGTAAGTCAAACAATGCCTAATTATCCATTAGGTTATTTGTGGGTTGTAAGAACCGGTGGTATTGATCCTGAAACAGGAAAAAGGATTTTTGTAAATTCAGCCGGCACAAAAGTTTACTATCAATATTACGCCCCGTCGGGAACATTTAACTACTCTACTAAACCAGATGGATCAGTTAAATATATTAGCCCAACCGGAGGTACCGCAGTTTCACAGGCAGCCGATGCTGTTATGTATGCCAACACACTGCCTAAATACTATGGTGGTTGGGATAACACATTCCGTTACAAAAACTTTGAGTTGAATATGCTCTTGACTTACCAACTCGGTTTCTATGTTTACTACGGAAGTAATGCAGGCCTGCACGATCAACGCTGGTGGAACAACTCAACCGACGTATTTACAGATGCATGGAGCGCAAAAGGCGACCTGAATAAGAAATATGCAAAACCTGTATTTAACGATAACGTTTCAAACGGTTCGTCAATGCCTTTGGATGTTAACGTATTTAAAGGGGACTTCTTAAAACTTAAAAACCTGACATTATCTTACAATCTGCCTAAAGAAGCTCTTGATAAAATCAAGTTCAGCAATGTGCGCATTTATGTAAGCGGGCAAAACCTGGCAGTCTTTACAAAATATCCTGGCCCTGATCCTGAAGTATCTTCAAACGGAAATACTACTACCGCACAGGGTGTTGACAGAAATACTGCAGCAAATGCAAGAACATTCCTGCTTGGTGTTAATGTAAGTTTTTAAACCTAAAACTATCTGAACATGAAAATTATTAATAAATATACTTTGGTCCTGGCCCTTGGATCAGCATTGTTTACTTCGTGCAAAAGGGAACTTTTAAATCCAATTCCCAAAACTTCTATTGTTGATGCGTCTGCTTTTAGCACCTCTGGTCGTATTCAGGGACAGCTATTATCCTTATATGCTGCATTAAAAGGAGGTAATTTCTACGGAGGACGTTATGTCATTTATGGAGACATAAGAGGCGAAGATTTCATTAACGAAACAGGTAACCTTGTTACAGGTTCTGATGTATGGGCACTTAATCCTACAAACAGTGCAACTGCTGTAACTGGTTTATGGTCGCAGGCATATTTTACAATCAATGTTTGTAACGTATTCCTTGAAGGTATGGCTGGTGGTGGATCTGCAGTGGTAGGACCTTCACTCGCAGCAAACTACATTGCCGAAGCAAAACTCATAAGGGCACTTTCTTATTACAGCTTACTGCAGTACTACTGCCGTCCTTATGCCGATGGGAATGGATCAAAACTCGGAGTTCCGCTCCGCCTAACTGCAATTAAAGGTTCAGGACAATCCGATCTTGCACGCAGTACAGTTGCTGAAGTATATGCACAGATTATTAAAGACCTGAACGATGCTGAAGCTGGTCTTCCCTTAAGCTATAGCGCAACTTCTACAAATCCTGCAGCGTATCATAACACTACAAGGGCTCATCGCAATACTGCCATTGCACTAAAGACAAGGGTTTATTTAACCATGCAGCAGTACGGGAATGTGATTACAGAAGCAAACAAAATTGTTTCAGCTTCTGCACCATTTACAGCAGCTACCGGTGTTGCGCATGCATTACAGGCTGATGTTACCAATGTGTTTAAGGCCCCTTACACTACAACAGAGTCAATTTTATCAATGCCAATGACTAGTACTGCTGGGGATAACCCAGGCACTCAAAATCCCATTGCCTATTATTTTTCTAAAACAATTGGGAATGGCGAGTTTTCATTAAATGCAAGCGGTATTATTGCCGATGCAGGTTGGGTTTCTACTGATAAGAGAAGAACATTCATCTCTGTTTCATCAGGCAAATCTTTCCTGAATACAAAATATGGTACAGGAACTCCGTTTACTGATTATGTACCTGTTATTCGCTATGCTGAAGTATTATTAAATCTTGCTGAAGCTAAAGTTCGCTCAAGCAATACTGTAGATGCACAGGCTGTGGCAATATTGAATGCAATACGTAACAGATCTGATGCAACAACTACATTTACTGCGGCAAACTTTGCTACCCCAACCGACTTAATTAATGCTATTCTGAAAGAAAGAAGAATTGAGTTCCTGGGTGAGGGTTTAAGAAATACCGATTTGCTGAGGTTATTACAAACCATCCCTGCAAAAGGTAGCGCTCAGTCAAAAGCTCCGTCTGATGTTGGCTATATCTGGCCAATCTCTTCTTCAGAACTTTCACTGAACAAATTATGTACAGATAACTAGTACTACTATAACCCTTTAAGGTTAAAAAGCTGTCGGAAAAATCCGACAGCTTTTTTATTGAACTGCATTTACACCGATTTACGCAGCTTTTTCATAAAAAAACTGTCTAATATTCAGCTTTTTAACTCTATCGCCGCTATTTTTGCGGCTTGCCAAAGAAAGCACCCAAAACTCTTTAACTCAACCATTCAGCCGTTATTACGTCATTATTTGTTGCAACCCTGAAAAAACCTCAGTTAGTAATTAATTTTCATTTATAAACCCAAACGAGTATGAGAAAACTTGTATTTATGCTCTCCCTGTTATTATGCTCATTGCAGCTGATAGCACAGAACAGAACTGTTACGGGAAAAGTAACAGATGAAAAAGATGGAAGTCCTTTAGCTGGTGTTTCCGTTACTGTAAAAGGAACTACAACCGGCACATCTACAGCTGTAGATGGTTCATTCAGCCTGAGTGTTCCAGCAAGTGCAAAAACACTTGTCTTTACTTACGTTAATTACCAATCTCTTGAAGTACCGATTGGAAACAAATCTAATTTCCCGATTACCCTTACATCAACAGAGAAATCACTTCAGGAAGTTGTAGTTACTGGTTATTCAAGGGAAAAGAAATCTCAGTTTACTGGTTCTGCAACTGTATTAAGTTCAAAAGCAGTTGAAACAGTTCCTGTTGGAGCATTTGATCAGGCTCTTCAAGGTAGAGCACCAGGTATGCTTGTTAACTCGGGCAATGGCCAACCCGGTAATAGTGCAAACATTACTATTAGAGGTATTTCATCCATTCAAGGAGCTGGCGTACAACCATTATTTGTAATTGATGGAGTTCCAATGCCTGCTGCTGATATGCAGACGATCAACCCTAATGATTTTGAATCGATCACAGTTTTAAAAGATGCAGGTGCGGCGGCTCTTTATGGAGCAAGAGGTGGTTTGGGTGTTATCGTTATTACAACCAAAAAAGGCAAATCTGGTCAGGCTCAGTTTACTTATCGTACACAACTTGGGATGACACAGCCTCCTTCACCCAATAGGTTTGATATGATGAACACTTCAGAAGCGTTGTCTTATGAAGAAAAAGTTGGTGTAGTATTAGGAGGATCGATCACAACGCCTGGATATGCTTATTCTAAACTCAATCCTTCCTATGCAACGTCTAGTGCAACTGAGCAAGCACGTAGAGATCGCTTACTTGATAGTTTCAGAAACATCAATTCAGACTTTTATAAAATTCTGTTCAGACAAGGAATTTCCCAAACGCATGAATTAAATATGACTGGTGGAAATGCCACTACTAAATATTTCTGGTCTGGTAGTTATTTTGATCAAAAGGGAACAGATATGACTTCCCGATTAAGAAGATATACCACAAGATTTAATCTGGACAATACAATAGGTAGGCTCAGCATGCAGTTTAATACTGCGGCAGGTTTTTCTATAACAAACGTAAATGAAGGTTCTTGGTATGGGAACTCAACAAGGAACCCTTTTCAGATGGTTTGGAGAGGAAAAACCTACGAAAACCCATATAGAACTGATGGTACTGTAATTTATGGTTCATCAACAACCACATCTCCAAAAGTTATTGGCAACCTCATTGAAGGAACGAATAATTCTTCATGGATTGACAAGCAGATAAAAATAAACTCTGGATTAACTTTTGCATATAAAATCTTACCTGTCTTAACCGTTAAAAACACATTCGGTATAGATGTGGCAAGTGAATTTGATACCCGTTCAATTAATGCAAACTCTTATATCGGTAGTCTTCAGACTTATCAATCGGGTTATGATGCGGAATCATTCAGAATCAGAGCTCAGCTGATTAATACAACTGCTGCAATATTCAGTAAGAAATTCAACAAAAATGATCTCGAAGTTGGTGCTTATTTTGAAGCAGTAAGACAGTATAATAAAGGCTTAGGCTTTGTTTTATATAATCTTGACCCCCGTTTAACTCAAACAGGACAAGGCGCAGGTACATTAGCAACTGGCGGTGCGGCAACAATGACACAAAATGCAGCTAGTGCAAAATCAGGTTATGGCATTCGTTCCTATTTCGCAACCGCTCGGTATACTTATGATAGTAAATACACTGTTACAGCAAACATCAGGCGTGATGGAACTTCAAGGATATTAAACGATGCAAACAAGGAAATCACAACTTGGTCAGCTGGTTTTATTTGGGATGCGATTAAAGAAAACTTCATGTCAAGCCAGAATGTTCTGACAGATCTTAAACTCAGACTTTCTTACGGTGAAGTGCCAAATATTGGTAGTATTACCACAAGTACTTATGGCATTTCAGGTGGTGGTGTTTATGGAATTACCAACTATCTTGGACCTCAGTTACCCACTTTCAGTACAACAAGTGGTTTTGCTGGATCAACAATTACAGGCATTTATCCCTCTGCACCTGGTAACCCAAATTTAAAACTTGAATATATCCAGAAATCAAACATAGGTATTGATCTTTCACTTTGGAAAAGCCGTGCAAGATTAACAGTTGATGCTTATAGAAACATTACAAAGAACCTTTTCGTAAGCCAACCTCTACCAGCATCCTCTGGATTTAGCAATAATTTGACTGGTACTGCAACAGGCGCATACTCTTTGCCAATCAACGCTGGTACAATGTCAAATAAAGGTGTTGAATTTACTGTAAGTGTTGACGTAGTAAAAACAAAAGACTTTGATTTAACACTTGGCGCTAATCATGCAATTAATGTCAATAAGATTGTTGATTTGGGATTAGTTAATGAATACCCACTTGGTACGTTTATTATCAGGAAAGGGTTGCCTTATGGCTCACATTATACACAACATTATCTGGGCGCAGATCCTGCTACAGGAAAGCCAATGTATGAAAAGCAAGATGGCACTACAACAACAAATGTTAATGAAGCTGCTTATTTTGCTAAATTCGGTACATATCTTCCAAAACACGTAGGTGGCTTCACTGCAGATTTTCGTATAAAACGTATTTCAATCAGTGCATTATTCAGCTATCAATTCAAGGTAGCACGTTCAAACAATGTTGAAAACTGGACCACAAGAGGTACATCAGGCTATATCAATGCAGTTAATGCGAACAAAAAAATGTTAACTGAGCAATGGATGAAACCTGGCGATGTTAAGTTCTATCAATCACCTGCTTACGACAGAGGATTTACTTCTGCTGAGATTCAGGATGCAAAATTCCTTCGTTTCAGAAATCTTAACATTAGCTATCAGATTCCTGAATTCTCTGTTAACGGAACAAGAATTATTAAATCTGCCCGCTTCTATATCCAAGGTCAAAACTTGTTTATCTGGAGTCCATGGAGAGGCTTGGATCCTGAAGATGATAATAATATCAGCTTACAGGAATATCCTAATCCTAGAGCCATTGTTGCAGGTATAGATATTAATTTCTAATGAACCTTAAATGATTAAAAACATGAAAAGATTTAAAATATTTATTCCTGTTGCAGTTCTTCTTTTGGGATTTGCTTCCTGTAAGAAGTTATTGACAATTCAGGAAACAGATTTGATTGCAGGTGATGTTGCATTAAAAACTGTATCAAATAATGAACAGGCTGTAATTGGTGCTTATTCAGCATTGGGAGTTGAAATGGACATTTTATTAAATTCAACACTTTCAGATGAAGTTGCAACTGCTGGCGAATTTTATAATGCAGCTACAACACATGAGTGGCAATATGCATCAGCAGACGTTGGCATTAGAGATAACTTTACTGCTATTTATCCCAATTACACAATCATTGACCGTGCCAACCGTGTGTTAGCAGCTTTACCAAAAGCTGATTCAACGAAAACAGGCGATGAAACAAAACGCAGGTTGTTGCGTGGTGAAGCATTATTCTTGAGAGCTTATGCACATTTTGAGTTGTTCCGCTATTATTGTGGTAATTATTCGGCTGATGGTTTAGCCATGCCGTATATGACAACTCCAAATATAGCCACACAGGCAAGAATTAAGATGGGAGACTATTTTCAGCAGATGATCGCTGATATAACAGAAGCAAAAACACTACTGCCAAATAATCTAACTGATATTAATCGGGCAAACGTAGCAGCCGCAAATGGTTTGCATGCAAGAATTGCCCTTTATATGAAAGATTGGGTTAATGCAGAAACTTATGCTTCAAATTATATAACAGCAGTTCCTCTTTCAACATTGTCAACATTTCCTGGAATTTGGACAGATGCAAATAATGCAGAACAGGCATTTCGCTTAATCAGAACTACAACTGTAGGAGGCCGAATTGGATCATTATTCAGAAATACTTCCGCAAGTACATCAGCAATTGGGACTGTAGTTTGGAAGCCATCTACTAAACTCTGGAATAGTTACGATCAGGCTAATGATATACGCTTTGCTGCATATTTAAGAGATGAACCATTACTTACAAGTGCAAGTCGCCAATCAAAAGTTATTTACAAATATTGGGGCACAGGCATTGCTACTACTAATGAAAACGTAAACAATGCCAAAGTATTCAGAACCGCTGAAATGTATCTTATCCGTGCTGAAGCAAGGGCTGAACAAGGAAAATTTACAGGAACAAATAGTGCTGAGTCAGATATAAATGCACTGCGTGCTGTTAGAATTAATGGTTATACTAATGTAACCTTTGGTTCAAAAACTGCTGCAATAGATGCAATTATGCTTGAACGTTTTAAAGAACTTGCTTTCGAAGGACATCGCTTCTGGGATCTGAAAAGAAGAAGTTTACCTGTTGAACGTCTTGCTGCTGATGCTCCAACCACAACAGCATTAACGTTGCCAGCAGACAATTTCCGCTTCGTATTGCCAATTCCTCAAACAGAAATTCAGGCTAATACTTTGATGCAACAAAACCCAGGTTATCAATAGTAGATAATCTGACACAAATAAAAAAACCGCATCAAAATATGATGCGGTTTTTTATTTAGTTACTTTTTTTACTGCAGTACTTCACTCAACTTTCTCTCTAAATCTGCACCTCTTAAATTATCTGCAATAATTTTTCCTGAAGGATCTATCAATACATTATAAGGAATCCCTTGAAATCCGTACAAAGAAACTGCTTCACTTTCCCAATATTTTAAATCGCTGATATGATTCCAGGTTAAGCCATCTTCTTTAATTGCTTTTAACCAGGCATCTTTTGTTTTATCCAGCGACACACCAAGAATAGTGAAATTTTTATTCCTGAATTTATTAAATGCTGCTACAACATTTGGATTTTCTGCACGGCAGGGACCACACCAACTTGCCCAGAAATCAACCAGCACATATTTTCCTTTTAAACTACTGAGCGAAAAATTTTTTCCGTTTACATCGGGCATGGTAATATCCGGTGCCATTGATCCTACGGCTACCCCACCTTGTGGTTGTTGTTGCTGCTGTTGTTGCGATTTGCTTAAGCTTTCACGAAACTGTTTTACAATGCTTTTAATTCCTGCATGTTTTGGAAAACGTTTTTCCAGGCTGTTTAACATCTTTTCATTTTCAGCCACATCATTTCCGGCATTAATGGTAATTGCAAACATGCTTACCATCGGGCTCTCATCATTTTCAATAATATTTTTTACATACGCTTTAAATGAATTAACAACATTGGTCATTTCCACTTGTTTCATCATTTTCAAACTGTCTGCTTCTGTGCTCGATTGAAGCTCTGCCTGAATGGTATACAGCTTTTGCTGCACTGCAGAAAGTGAATCAACAAAAGTTTGTAAACGCTGTGTGGCCGGAGATCCGCTGTATTTGATATTGCGTACATCATTCCAGTCGGCATTTAATGTAATGTTTGATTTATCATTAATTACAAAATACAAAGGGCCTTTTTCAACCTGTGGGAAGCGCAGCTGCAATAATGATTCTTCTGCTGCTTTTCCTTTCAATGAAAATTTTCCGTCTTTTAATGTAATACTGTCAACAACCTGCGGAGGCATATTGTCGAACGATATCTGCTCAAGGTACACAACCGTAGCAGGCGCATTTTTAATATCACCACTTACAGTAAAATTTTTACTGCCATTGTTTTTGCAGGATGTTACTGTAAGTACAACCACTGCTGCAATCCATAATTTCTTCATTCTTTTTATTTTGATAGTTTTTCAGTGACGAGTTGATTCAACAATTTCGGATCGGCTTTTCCTTTTGATTTTTTCATTACCTCTCCAACAAACAAGCCAATCAATCCTTTCTTTCCTTTTTTATATTCTGTTACTTTATCAGGCATTGCAGAAAGCACTTCATCAATCAATAACTGCAATGCATCTTCATTTCTTTCCTGTAATAAATTCATCTGCTGTGCCAACTCAGCTGCAGAAACATGACTGCTCTTCAGCATGGCAGGAAATAATTTCTGAACCGCAATGGTATGACTCACTTTTCCTTCTTCCACCAACTGAATAATTGATGCAAGAGCAGCAGGTGTTAACTGCAGTTCATTGATTTCAATTCCTTCTTCATTCATCACTGATTTCACAGGACCAAGCAACCAGTTGGCAATTTGCTTGAAGGAGGTTGTATGCTTTGCTGTTTCTTCAAAGTAATCAGCCGTTTCTTTATCTTCCGTCAACAATGCAGCATCATATTCCGGTAATGTATATTGATTGATGAAGCGTTGTTTCTTTTGTTCAGATAATTCCGGTAATGCAGCTTTAATACCTGCAATAAAATCATCTGTTATAATAAACGGCGGCAAATCAGGATCGGCCATATAACGGTAATCATCTGCATCTTCCTTTGTGCGGATGGCAAATGTTGTTTCCGTTTCAGGATTAAATCCTCTTGTTTGCTGAATTACATTTTCACCTTTATCTTTCATTTCAATCATCCGCATTACTTCAAAGTCAATTGCCTTTTTCAGGAAACGGATTGAATTCAGGTTTTTGATTTCAACTTTTGTGCCCAGTTTGGGATCACCTTTTAAACGGATGGAAATGTTGGCATCGCAACGCAAACTTCCTTCATCCATATTTCCATCGCACACATTCAGCGTACGAACCAATTTTCTTATTTCTGTAAAATAAGCTGCTGCTTCATCGCCACTGTGCAAGTCAGGTTCTGTAACAATTTCAATTAGCGGAACACCTGCACGGTTATAATCAACCACCGAATACAAATCATGCTGATCGTGCATGCTTTTGCCTGCATCTTCTTCCATGTGTATCCTGTTCAGCTGAACATTTTTTTCACCATCAGCTGTTTTGATTTTTACAAACCCTCCAACACAAATAGGTGTTGTGTGCTGCGAAAGCTGGTAGCCTTTGGGAAGATCGGGGTAGAAATAATGTTTACGTGCAAAATAGTTTTTGCGTTCAATTTCACAGTTACAGGCTAATCCCATCCGTACAGCCAGTTCAATGGCTTCTTTATTCAGCTTAGGTAAAGTTCCGGGGTGTGCCAGTGTAATGGGACTAACATGCATGTTGGGCTCTGCACCAAAGCTGGCATCATCGCCACAAAACAACTTGCTTTTGGTTAAAAGCTGGGCATGCACTTCAAGACCAATCACCGCTTCATATTTATCGCTATAGTTCGACATGTTCAATTTCCCTTTTTATCAGGGTCGGGAAGCTGCAAAAATATCCTTTTTAGCCCGAAGCATTTGTGATACAGTTCACAAAAAAAGCCCATCATTGCTGATGGGCCTGAACATGAATGAAAAAGACTATAAATCAGCCTTATTAAGCTTTTTGGGGATTTTGATTTCCATATTCACCACTTTACCTGCACGAAGTAGTTTCAGATTCCATGCATTGTTTTCTGTTTTCTGATGAAGAGCTTCTCTTGCCTCGGCAACATTGGTTACTTTTTTGCCATTGATTTCTGTGATGATATCATCCTTGAGCACACCATTTTTTTCAGCAGGCGATTCTTTATCTGTATCCAGCACTTTCACACCATTTCCTTCTTCAGTATCCTGAATAGTAATTCCCAGCTGCGGACCTTTTTGCTGCCACATCATCGGGCCTTCGAAATGTTCCATGCCAAATGGCTGTTTGAACTGAAATTCAAATTGCCTGTCCTGAAACTCCTGCTGTCTTCTCTGAAAATCTTTTTGTTTCAGCATCAGCTCATTTTGCTTCAGTTCCATTTTATGCTGAAACTCCTGCGGGAACCTGCTTTCGCCTAATTGTGTTTTTACTTTGCTCTCTTTTCCGTTACGCAAATAAGTAATTTCAACTTCATCCTTCGGTTTCTTTTCAGTGATGACTTTTACCAGGTCACCGGGCTTTTCTATTTTCTGATCACCCACTTTGGTAATGATATCGCCTTTCTGCAAACCGGCTTTTTCTGCAGCCGATTCTTTTTGTACTTCTGTCACTTCAACACCTTTTTCATTTTCTTTTGTAATCACTCCAAGTAATGCGCCTTCTTTAAAATCAAAGTGGAAATCCTTCATAAAATCATCGCTATTCCAGTTCATATTCTGGTTAAACATGTACATCTGCCTTGGCATTTTTGGCATGCGCATGATCATTTCATTGTCGTCAAATTTTTCAACAATAATGTCTTTGTTACCTTTTTCAACCGGCTTGCCATTTACGGTGACTTTATCGCCTTCAATAACAATGGTTGTTTTTTCTTTTTTGTGCCCTTTTTTACGGATGATGATTTCCTGCTTCTCCACTTTATCCTTTTTTTCTTTCACTTCGGATTGGGCTGATGCATTTATGGCCGGAAATTGTGCTGCTGCAATAAATGCGAGTACATAGATTGAGAGTCGTTTCATACTTTAAAATTTTAAGCAAAGTACGAAAACTTTCTTATTTACGAAATCTTTCGGAGATTTTAAGAAATCCTAAACATTTGGGTTGATGGAGTGATAAGTTTCTACCGGGCAATGATCAACGACTTCGTTTCGCAGGTACGTCATGCCGATTTTTTTTAGAACGGAAAGAGATGCTTTATTGTCGACATGTGCCCGGCCAATAATTTCGCTGAGCTGAAGTTTGGAGAAGCCATAATCCAATGTATGTTTTGCGGCTTCGGTTGCAAAACCTTTTCCCCATGAAGATGGGATGTAACGATAGCCGAGATCAATTTCATTTAACTCGGCTCTGAACTTTAATCCGCACCAGCCAATAAACTCTTCGTTTTCTTTTACATAAACTGCAAGCCGCCCAAGATTGTACAATGCGTATTGCGGTAGAATATGTTCAAATAAAATATTTCTTGAAAACTCAACACAGGTATGTACGGGCTCATGTACATACTCAACCACTTCCTGGTAACTGTTGAGATAAAATACCAGCGAAGCATCAGCATCAGTAAACCGACGCAGGTAAAGACGTGGAGTTTCAAAAATGATTTGCATAAAAAAAGAACCGCAGCTGTGGCTACGGTTAATTTATTTCGTTTGATAAAATTATTACAATAAACTCTTCACTTTATCAATCACTGCCTGCAGATTTCCAGTTTCTTGTCCACCGGCTGTTGCCAATGTTTTTTGTCCGCCACCGCCGCCTTTGATGAGTGGAGCAACATGTTCTTTAATGATTTTCCCTGCATCAAGATTTTTTGCAGCAGCAACTGAATCAGAAAGTCCAACAGCAACAAATGCTTTGCCATCAATGTTTGCACAAAGCACCGCTGCATAATCAGTAAGACTTGCTTTTAAGTCGAAACAAATTTTCTTTAGTGCATCAGCCGATGATACTTCAACAATTTCACCAATGAAACTTATGCTGTTAACAATTTCTTCTTTCGTCAGTAATTCATGACGTAATGCAGCCAACTGTTTTGCTTCAAGCTTTTCTAATTTCTTTTTTAGTTCAGTATTTTCTGCCTGCAGGTTTTCGATGGCCTTGCCGAGATCTTTTGGATTTTTTAATTGCTCACGGATTGAACCGAGTAATGCAGACTGATCATTCACCAGCTCTTCAGCTGCAGCACCGCACACAGCTTCTATTCTTCTTACACCTGCAGCAACTGCACTTTCACTTTTGATTTTAAACAAACCAAGTTCACCGGTATGACCAACATGTGTACCACCGCAAAGTTCAACACTGTATGCAGGATCCATAATCACCACACGAACAGTATCACCATATTTTTCACCAAACAATGCCATTGCACCCATTGCAACTGCATCATCTTTTTTCATTTCCTTAATCACAACAGGAATGTTCTGGCGTATTTTCTCATTAACGATTTTTTCTACAGCAGCCAGTTCATCATCATTCACTTTTGAAAAATGACTGAAGTCGAAACGTAACTGTTCATCATTATTCAAACTTCCTTTTTGTGCAACATGTGTACCCAGCACATTGCGTAAAGCCGCATGCATAAGATGTGTTGCTGAGTGATGCACTGCTATTTTCTGTCGTCTGTCTGCATTAACTTTTGCAGATACATGTGCAGAAATATTTACCGGCAGCTGATCAATGAAATGAATGATTAGATCATTTTCTTTTTTTGTATCTCTTACAAGAACTTCTTCACCTTCAAAACTCAGCACACCTGTATCACCAACCTGACCGCCGCTTTCAGCATAAAAAGGCGTTTTATCTAACACAACCTGGCAGGCTTCTTTTCCCTTGATATTTACCTTGCGGTATTTAATTACACGACTGTCTGCAACTGTAGATTCATATCCAACAAACTGAACAGTGTTATCAGCAATTACTTCCACCCAATCTTCTGTATCAATAGCTGTTGCTGCACGGCTGCGTTCTTTCTGTTGCTGCATTTCTTTTTCAAAACCAGCTTCATCAACCGATAAATTATTTTCAGTTGCAATTAATCTTGTCAGATCAATTGGGAAACCATAAGTATCAAATAATTCAAATGCTGCTTTACCTTCAATGGTTGATCCTTTTGTATCAGCAATAATATCATCAATACGTTTCAAACCTTTTTCAAGTGTACGCAGGAATGCATCTTCTTCTTCCTTCACCACTTTTTGTACAAATGCTTCCTGTGCTTTTAATTCAGGAAACACCGTTTCAAACTGCGTTGCCAAAACAGGAATAATCTGGTGCAGCAACGGATGTTTATAGTTGAGATAAGAATAATAGTAACGCACTGCACGTCTTAAAATTCTCCTGATCACATAACCTGCACCTGTATTGCTTGGCAACTGTCCGTCAGCAATAGTGAAACAGATAGCACGGATATGATCAGCAATCACACGAAATGCAATACTTTCCTTATCATCACCAGCTGTATATTTTTTTGAAACAATCTGTTCAACAGCAGCAATGGTACCAGTGAAAACATCTGTATCGTAATTGCTTTGTTTGTTCTGCAGCACACGTACCAAACGTTCAAAGCCCATACCGGTATCAACATGCCTTGCAGGAAGCTGTTCAAGTGATCCGTCTTTTAAACGGTTGAACTGGATAAATACATTGTTCCAGATTTCAATTACCTGCGGATGATCATTGTTCACCAGTGTTTTTCCATCAACAGCTTTTCGTTCATCATCAGTTCTGCAATCCACATGAATTTCTGTACAGGGACCACAAGGACCGGTATCGCCCATTTCCCAGAAATTATCTTTTTTCTTTCCCAGTAAAATGCGGTCTTCACTGACATGTTTTTTCCATTCATTCCAGGCTTCTTCATCTTTGGGAAGCTGTTCT
This sequence comes from Chitinophagaceae bacterium UBA1931, assembly GCA_002337125.1. Taxonomy (GTDB): domain Bacteria; phylum Bacteroidota; class Bacteroidia; order Chitinophagales; family Chitinophagaceae; genus Lacibacter. The sequence goes on along the minus strand of DDFJ01000004.1, from coordinate 2,794,089 downwards.
TTTTCATCGCCTTCAAAAACGGTTACGTATAAACGGTCTTTTGGAATTCCGTAAACATCTGCAAGAAGTTCCCAGCTCCATGCAATGGCTTCGGCTTTGAAGTAATCGCCAAAGCTCCAGTTACCCAACATTTCAAACATGGTGTGGTGATAGGTATCAACGCCCACTTCTTCCAGATCGTTATGCTTACCACTTACACGAAGACATTTTTGTGTATCGGCAATACGTGGACTTTCAGGTTTTTTATTTCCTAAAAAATAGTCTTTGAACTGATTCATCCCCGCATTGGTAAACAACAGGGTTGGATCATTCTTCACCACGATTGGTGCCGATGGTACAATCTGGTGCTTTTTAGAAGCAAAAAAGTCTAAAAATTGCTGTCGTATAGCGGCTGCAGTCATCATAACGAACCTTTATTTGGATTGATTTTTGAAGATATTACTCTCCTATCTTTGTAAACTTCCCATAATGGGAAGCAAAGGTAAGTCAAACCTGTGCACGCCGTAATGTCCATATGAAGAAAATCAAGTATTTCTATAATACCAATACGCTGCGCTACGAAAAGCTGGTTACGCCTCTGCGTGTAAAGCTTCTCCGTGTCTTCAGCTTTCTTGCTGCGGTATCTGTTGCAGGTTTTCTGTTTATGCAATTATCATACAGGTATTTTCCTTCAGCCAATGAAAAGAAACTGCTGAATGAAAATAACCGGCTGAAGGATAGTTATTCTGTTCTCAATGCAGAACTAACCCGGATGGATAACCAGTTGCATGAAATTGAAAAAAGAGATAATCAAGTTTACCGTTCAATATTTGAAGCAAGCCCCATTCCCGATAGTGCACGTGCTAAAATGATGGAGAAACAGGAAGAAGATAAACTGGTTGCCAGCATGTCGGAAAACGAACTGAACTCTTCCATTATTCAGCAGATAAATCAACTCCGTAACAGGCTTTACGCACAAACAGTTTCGTTCAATGCCATTGAAGGAATGGTGAAGAACAAAGAAGCATTGCTCGCTGCCACGCCTGCTATTCAACCGGTAAGTAATAAAGATCTTTCACGCATGGCATCGGGTTTTGGTTACCGTATTGATCCGGTATATAAAACCACCAAAATGCACGCAGGTCTTGATTTTGCTGCGCCACAAGGTACGCCCATCTATGCGACAGCCGATGGCGTTGTAACACTTGCAGGCAACACCGGTAATGGTTATGGTAATCATGTGGTGATTAATCATGGTTATAACTATGAAACGCTTTATGGCCACATGGTAAGGGTTAAAGTAAGACAGGGACAAAAAGTAAACCGTGGTGAAGTAATTGGCTGGGTGGGTAGTACCGGTAAAAGTACAGGACCACACTGCCATTACGAAGTACACAAAAACGGCACTCCTGTTGACCCGATTTATTTCTTCTATAACGATCTTACTCCAGAACAATTTGACCGTATGCTGAAAATGGCAGCAACAGGTAACCAGAGTTTTGATTGATGATTAAAACCACCAGGACTCTTTTTAATTTTTACTTTTAACGTTTCATCATTTAATTACTGACAACTGAATAGTACAGGCTACCGTCTATTTATTACTTTTGTTATTCATGGCAGCACTTTCACAAATAGCATTTGATTTTGATGAAGCACCAAAGCAACCACAGCCGGCTGAACCGGTGGTGAAAAAGCGTGGCCGCAAACCTTCAAACAGACCGCCAAAGCCCAAACAAAAGCGTGGCAGAAAAAATCTGAAAGAAGCTGCATCAGAAGCTGAGCTGATTGAACTGCCATCGGATGAAGAGCTGAGTAAAAAACTCTATTACAGCATTGGAGAAGTGAGTGATCTGTTTAAAGTAAACCCATCTTCACTCCGCTTCTGGGAATCAGAGTTCAGCATCATCAAACCAAGAAAAAATAAAAAGGGCGACAGGTTTTATAATGCAGGCGATATTAAAAAACTGCATCTTATTTATTACCTGCTCCGTTTTAAAAAATACAGTATCGAAGCTGCAAAAGACTATATTAAAAACAACAGGGAAGAAGCCGACAAACGTTTTGAACTTGTACAAAGTCTTCAGCAGCTCAAAGCTTTTCTGCTTTCCATTAAAGCAGATCTGTAACCGGTAAAACATGATACAATGAAAAAAATATTCAGCACCCTTGTTATAACTATACTCATAGCACAAACTTCATTCGCACAGGTACAATACGAAGTTTCAAAAGATCCCAGGAACGGCGAAAAAACATTGAAAGGAGTCATCAGCAGGGAAGTATTACTCAACGACACTTCTTTTGCATGGATGAAAAATGATTTCAGCTGGTATAAACCCAACGCTGCCTGCGCTGCAAATTTAACCGCAGTAAAAGATACCGTTCAGTTGCTTGTTTTTATTGGTACATGGTGCGAAGATTCGCATGTTGTTCTTCCTGAATTATTCAAGCTGCTTGACCAGGTTCAGTTTTCATACAACCGTTTAACCATTGTTGGTGTTGACAGAAACAAACAATCGCTGGGTTCTTTAAGCAAAGCATTAAACATTACCAACGTTCCAACGATTATTGTGATGAAAGCTGGGAAAGAAATTGGCCGTGTGCTGGAATATGGCAAGTACGGCATGTACGACCAGGAACTTGCTGAAATACTGGAAAAGGCGAAATAAAAGATTACTGTATCAGGTTTTTTGAATTTTTGATATTTTAAATTATCTTCATATCTGCTAAATCTTGAAAACAGCAGTATATGAAAACACAAATCATCTCCGCTTTAGTAATTTTATTACTAACTACTTACAGTTGTAAAAAGAATCCAGAACCAACAGATCAAAAAAAATTTGACATTAATAAAGTAGAAGGAGTTACAATTTTACTTGATGAAGGAATGCAAGGTGTCAAAGATTGGAGTGGCGTAAAAGTTACATTAGAAAACTCAAACCCGGTTGTAAGTACAATAACTGATAGTTCCGGCCATTTCTCCCTACCTGTTGACCCGAAATATAAATCCTTTAACCTGGTTTACTCAAAAGAGAAATACGGTACTTATAAACAATATTTTGAGCGTAGAACTAATGATACTATCTATTATTCTTTTAATTACACCACAGACACTTTTTATTCAATTTACGATCATACTTTAGGGCCTAATCTTGGGCAAATCAGCACTGCAAAAATTAACTCCTTTAATGTAACTATTGTGAATGGAACAACACTAAGAGTTACATGTGATATTTCTTCTCCATATCCCGAAAAAGAAAAAGGAATCAGGTTGCTGTTTCAAAAAAACAATAAAGACATTTCATTTGAGAATGTAGACAAAAGCAACAGGAATGATTGGCTAGTAATTACGCCTGTTAAAGATGGAAGCAATACAATAGATGAGTGCTTGAGTTGCAACATACGGTGCCACAAATGGCAAAGTGGAGATACCATTTATGTAACTGCTTATCCTGATTCACAAGCTCCTAATTTTTATTTTGACAGATCAACAAACACATATGTTTGTCCCAACATAAACCTGAACAACAAAGCACCAATTGTTTCTTTTATTGTGCCTTAGTATTATTTCGTAAAAATACAGGGCACATGCTCTTCGGTTGCAATGTGCTCTATGCCGTTACTCCGGCTAATTCAATTTCAAGTGTTGCAAGAATATTCAGCAACTCAATATTTATTGTTTGTTTTAACTGGTTGAATTCATTCATATCAATCACATCAGTGAAATAATCAACCTGCACAGTAATTGATTTAAGACCAAGCTCTGTAACAAATGCAGTTCCACTCTGAATTGCTTCATGCTGCTGAATTAACAGTTCTGCTTTTTGCGTAAGCTTCTGCAGCTGATCAGGAGTTGTTTTTACATTTAATTCCAGTTTAATTTCTGCTTTACGCTGAGTGCGGTGTGTAATATTATCAAGAATACTGTCGACCATTTTTTTATTGGGAACAGTTACATAAGTTTTTTGATCTGTTCTGATTCTTGTACTTCGCAAACCAATGCGTTCAACTGTTCCGGAAACCGATTCAACTTTCACAAAATCACCAATCGTATAAGGTTTATCAAAGAAGATGATAAATGATGCGATAAGATTTTCAAGGCTTTCTTTTGTTGCCAAAGCAATAGCTGCAGTAACAATGCTTAACCCAGTGATAAGATTGGATATATTGAAATGAAACACAAACTTGGCAATCATCATGATGCCGACAATATTCAAAATGGCTTTGAAAAAATCTTTAAAGAAAACCACCAGCTGATCATCACTATGATCAGGTGTTTCACTTGCCTTGGTTTCAAAAATGATGGCAAGGAAATCAATTTGCCTGATGAGAAAACGGATAAAGAAAACAATGAGTATAAGCTTACCTGCACCATCTGCAATTTCGTTAGCACTTACTTTGTATAATTCAAAATCAAGAACTGCAGGAAACTTCAGTTTATCCAGTGAAAGAATTGCTACAACTGCAAGAATAAGCGATTCCATTGGTGCAAGCACCAATGAAATAAACTGTTCTCTCCCCAGGTATTTTTTTGCACCGGGAAATACTCCATAAAGAAGCCTGCAAATAATTCTTGACACAAATCCCTTCAGCAAAAACATTGCCGCTATTATCCCTGCAATCCATATATATTTTGCAATGGGATTATCTAAAACGATACGATCTAAAAATTCTGGCATATGCAAAAATAAAACCTCTGCCCTTAATCAAACTTTAAAATGTGAAATGAAGAATATTGCCATTTTGCAAAATATACAAATGGCCCGGACGGATAATTGTTTTTTGCCGAACACTTACCTGTGCAGGCAAAGGCAAACGCTTTTCGGTTAGTGTACCGGTAGTATAAGCAATGATCTGTTGCTGTTCAATTCCTAACACTGTTTTCCCAACTACCGTAAGATCGGTTAAACCGAGATAAGAAATTTTTGTTTTGAACGATCCGTAAATATCAAACACATAAATTCCCTTTTCAGGATCGTAGAGGTAAACAAATCCATCCTGGTCGATTATTTGTGTTGGTGAAGGCACTTCATCAAATATGCTTCTGAAATCAACAGTTTCACTCAACACTGTTCCGTCTTCAGCAATTTTTTTCAGTTTATTATTCTGCTCATCGTACACCCAAACATTGTTGTCGTAACTCTGCGCAATAGCTTTTGCCTGGAAAATATTCTGTTTACGTAAATCAATACTATTAACATTATTGAGAAAACGATCAAGCACAACTACGGTCGAATAACTTTTATAATAAAGCAACAGTTTTAAAGGATTGGTAGCATCAATAGAATACAGTTTACCATAACGGCGCACATCATTAAACACAGCAACGGAATCACCATTGCTGTTTAACTTTTTGAGCTGGTTGTTTTTTGTGAGAAGATAATAGTTACCAAGATTATCAACTGTAAAATCAATATAATCTCCTTCAATAGTTTTCGCCTGTTGATAAACAGAATCCTGTGCAAACATTGTTTGCGTAATAAACAGGATCAATATAAACAGAGTATATCTCAATGCTGGTAATATTTCAATTCCAATTGTTCTCCATCAAACAAAGCAAAGCTGAAGTATCGTATCCAGTCGCCAAGATTGATGTAGCGGCTTTTATCTGTAAGACGAAAATCAATGGGCAAATGGCGATGACCAAACACAAAAAAATCATAATTCTTTTTCTGCAGTACTTCTTTGCAGTAAATGATGAGCCATTCTTTGTCTTCGCCTAAAAATGTTTCTTCAGTAGCACCTGTTTGAGCACGGCTGCGGCGGCTGAGATAATTGGCTAATCCCATACCAACTGCCGGCGGTAATATGCCAAACAACCATTGACAAACAGGATTACGGAAAATTTTCTTGAGCATTTTATAACCATGATCACCGGGACCTAACCCATCGCCATGACCAATTAAAAACTGTTTACCATTAAACTCAAATTCCTTTGGTTCAAAATAAACAGGAATATTCAATTCGGTTTGCAGGTAATCTTTCATCCACATATCATGATTACCAACAAAAAAATGAACAGGAATGCCTGCATCAGTTATCTCTGCTAATTTGCCCAATATGCGTACAAAGCCTTTGGGAACTACAGTGCGATATTCATACCAGAAATCAAACATATCCCCAACAATGAAAATCACTGCAGCATCTTCTTTGATTTCATTTAAAAACTGAACGACTTTTTTTTCCCGTAAAAGACTTTTTTCATAATTGGGTGCCCCCAAATGAAAGTCGGAAAGAAAATATATTTTTTTGCCGGGAGGAATTTGCATGAAACAAATATAAAGAAGGAAACAGAGCTGAACTATAAATGATTTTTTCTGCGTGCATACTCCAGCACATCACCACTTTCAACACGTGGCATTCCGGTTAAATCTTTCCGGTACCAGTATATCCAGGCTGTATATTCCTGATTATTCGCATAAACTGTTGTCAGTTCACGGTAATACAATTGCTCTTCACCTTCTTCAGGGTACACGCCTTCATAATCATCCAGCTGACTGATGGCCCAGTTAAATTCTTCACCAGAGTTTGCCCTGTATAATTCACCAATAATAAAATGATCTTCTGTTGTTGGAATGGCTGCAGGATATTCGCCCAGATCATACAAATTACCTTTCACTTTTGCATCGCCTTCAAAAGAAAAATATGGAGTGATGTAATGAAATGCGGTTCCCGGAAAATTTTTCCGCAAGCTACCGTAAACAAACAGGAATTGTGGTGAACTGTTCATAGATTAAAGTTACACTGCAGGTAACAGAGAAAAAAAGAATATTAACGTTAAAATTATTCCGGTAAGAGAAGCTGTCAGTTCGTTTCTTCCACCAGGAAAACAAACACTTCTTTTGGACCGTGAACACCTACCACCAATGTTTTTTCAATATCGGCTGTGCGGCTTGGACCAGTTGCAAAAGTGATGAAGGAAGGAAGTTGACCACTGTATTTTTCTTTGAGTTGCTGTAACGCATCTTTAAGATCGTACACCAACTGACTTGTGTATGCAACGCAAATATGCACAGGTGCATATACACTTGTTGTGCGGCCGCTTTCATTGGCAGTACTTAACACCATTGTTCCTGTGCGGCTAACCAATGATTCGCAGGTTGTAATGCTTACATCACAATCAGCCAGCTGATCATAAAATGTTACAGGAAATTTATGTTGCTGTAACGCAGTTTGCAATTTTTCCTCACGGCAAACAATCTTAGTCCAGTTCCTTGTTGCAGCTAATTCAAGTAACTGCTGCGACAAATCATCTTCATCGGCACAAAACACAAACTTGCCCTGCAGTTTGGTAAACTCCTGTGCAAACTGTACAGCCATATCATCAACCGGAGGTTGAAAAACACTGTTGTTTCCTTCGCTGTTGGGAAAAGGAACAGGCACCGGATGACTCAGTGCCTGTCTTATTTTTTTAAGAATGTTTTCTTTTGAAGGAGAAACAGTCATACTCAGATTTTATCAATTTGAGGATTGTTGGTGATTTCACTTGCGGGATGTGCATGATGAGGAAGTTCGTTTTCAACTTCATCCAGCAATTTTTTGTGTTCAAACGGACGCTTACCAATCAACGTTTCCACATCGCTCTGGAACAATACTTCTTTTTCAAGTAAAGCCTTTGCCAGTTTTTCCACTTCTTCTTTCTTTTCAGTCAATAAAGCTTTGGTGCGCATGTAAGCTTCATCAATCAGCTTACGTACTTCGTTATCGATCATTTCAGCTGTTTGCTCACTGTATGGCTTTGTGAAAGTCTGTTCCTGTGTAGGATCATAATAGCTGATGTTACCCAGCTTATCATTCATACCATAAACAGTAATCATGGAGTAAGCAATTCTTGTAATCTGCTGAAGATCGTTACTTGCGCCGGTTGAAATTTTACCAAAGAAAATATCTTCACTTGCACGGCCACCAAGTGTCATACAAATCTGATCATTCAATTGCTCTGTGTTATAGAGATACTGTTCTTTTGGTGTGTATTGCGCATAACCCAATGCAGCAGTTCCTCTCGGAACAATGGTAACTTTCAGCAGTGGGTAAGCATGCTCAAGGAACCATCCGCAAATTGCGTGACCAGCTTCGTGGTAAGCAATGATTTCTTTTTCTTCTGGGCTGATGAGTTTGTTTTTCTTTTCCAAACCGCCAATTACACGATCAATTGCATCCTGGAAATCGCTCATATCAACAGCAGCCTTTCCTTTTCTTGCAGCAATCAATGCAGCTTCGTTACAAACGTTGGCAATATCAGCACCGGCAAAGCCCGGAGTTTGTTCAGCCAGTTTATGTACATCAAGTGTTTCAGAAACTTTAATTGGTTTCAGGTGCACTTTGAAAATCTGTTCACGACCTTTTACATCAGGACGATCAATTGAAATCTGGCGATCGAAACGACCCGGACGTAACAACGCTGAATCCAATACATCAGGTCGGTTGGTTGCAGCAAGGATGATGATACCGGTATCGCCACCAAAACCATCCATTTCAACCAGTAACTGGTTCAATGTGTTTTCACGTTCATCATTACTTACAATTGCATTTCTTCCACGTGCACGACCAATCGCATCAATCTCATCAATGAAAATAATACAAGGAGCTTTTTCTCTTGCCTGCTTAAATAAATCTCTTACACGGCTTGCACCCACACCCACAAACAATTCCACGAAATCAGATCCACTGATGCTGAAGAATGGCACCTGTGCTTCACCAGCCATTGCTTTTGCCAGCAATGTTTTACCGGTACCTGGAGGGCCTACGAGCAGCGCACCTTTTGGAATTTTACCACCAAGTGCTGTATATTTTTTGGGTTGTTTCAGGAAATCAACAATTTCCATTACTTCCACTTTAGCTTCATCCAAACCTGCCACATCCTGGAATGTAACATTCACCTTCGTTCCTTTTTCAAACAGTTGTGCTCTTGATTTTCCGATATTGAAAATACCGCCACCGCCAGGGCCAGAACCACCGCCGCTGTTCATTTTACGCATCAGCAATATCCATAATCCAACCAGTACAAGAATGGGAAGTAATAAACTTACAAACGGGCCAAGCCAGTTTTCTTCATCTTTCGCATCAGAATCGGGACGAACAATGCTGGGATTATTTTTAAAGAAATCCTGCATCTGCTCATCGAAATTGCGAACATCCGGAATTGAGAATTCAAAAACCGGTGTCTTTTTCGTATCAGCCTTTGTTGTTTTTGTTTCAGAAGCAATCAGTTTTTTTACAAACGGATCGTTTACAGCTTCATCCTTAAGTGTAACACGAACAACACCTTTGTTTTTAATTACGAGATAACTTTTGACATATCCTTTTCTCAGCAAGCTGTCCATAAACACTTCACGTGAAGTGCTTACTGTATCGGGAGCAAAACCCCTGAACAAATTGAAACCGATCAATACAATAGCAATAAGTGCATATAACCAGTATATATTAAAGCGGAATGTCTTGCGGGGATCTTTTTTGTCGCCGCTGTTTTCAGGCATATTTCCTTGATTCAAACTCATCTTTTTTTGTACCTGTTTACAGGTTTTTGATAGTATTACAAATTAGTGGTCAAATGTTTCAAAGAGGTTCGTTAAAATTTCGGCTGAAACCTTAACAGTTAAACATTATTCATGATCGGCACTTACTGCATCGCTCCACATTTCTTCAAGTCGGTAAAACTTCCTTGTTTCAGGATGAAAGATATGTACAACTACGTTTACATAATCAACCAACACCCACTGAAGAGCACTCATTCCCTCATGCCGGTAGGGCGCTTCACCACATATCTCCCTTACTTTTACTTCAACATTATCGGCTATTGCTCTAACCTGTGTTGTACTGGAACCTTCACAAATAATAAAAAAATCGGCTACCGCTTCAGGTATCTTTCGTAAATCAAGACTTATGATATTTTCGCCCTTTTTCTCCTGAATTGCATTCAGGATAGCTTTAAATAACTTACTGTTACGGTTAATGCGGGAAATAGCCTTTGCTTCTTTGCCTCGGGAAGTTAACAGAGATAATGTACTCAATCGCTTGCTTGTTTAATGAATAAATCTGTTTTTTTGCAATGACGAACGGTCAAAGCGTTTTACTTTTTTTAATTTGTCCAAAATTAAACAATCTTCATCAACCTTGCTCTCTAAAAAATCAAATAACCGCTGGATTGAACTGGACAGTGTAGACAGCACCAACAACTATGCCATGGGGCTGATACATGCAGGAGTGGCACAACATGGCACAGTTGTGTTTGCACATCACCAAACCAAAGGCAAGGGCCAACGGGGTAAAAGCTGGGCAACCGAAGCCGGAGCCAACCTAAGCTTTTCAATAATAGTGCAACCCTCTTTCCTGCTGCCCGCCCAGAGCTTTCAGCTGCTTGCAACAACAGCCGTTTCGGTACGAAATTCATTGAGCAGCCTAACAGGTGATGAAACAAAAATAAAATGGGCCAACGATCTTTACTGGCGTGACAGAAAGACAGGGGGAATACTTATTGAAAATGTGATAAGAGGCACACAATGGCAATGGGCCATCGTTGGTATTGGCATTAATGTAAATCAATCAGTTTTTGAAAACCTGCCTAACCCGGTCTCCGTTAAACAAATAACCGGCAAAACAACGGATGTAAAAGAACTGGCACAACTCATATATGACGATTTAATGAATGCGTTAGCAGGTCTGAAAAAAAATGGTTTCGGCAATCTTCTCGAGGAATATAACCGGCATTTGTATAAGCGAAACGAAACGGTTCGTTTAAAAAAGGGCAGCCGCAATTTTGAAACACAGATCAACGAAGTAAACATTCACGGGCAACTTGTAACAGGTTACGAAACAAAAGAGTTGTTTGACTTTGGTGATGTAGAATGGATACTCTAAAAAAATATACTTGATTAGCAAATCGGCCTTTTATCAATAACTCACGAATGTTACCTTTGCCGCACACTTAAAACAGTAATCAACAATGAAAATAGCAGTAGCAAAAGGCGATGGTATTGGCCCGGAAATAATGGATGCAGTATTAAGCATTTTTAACGCTAATCGTGTTCCGCTTGAATATGAAATGGTGGAAATGGGTAAATGGGTTTTTGACAAGGGCTTCAACAACGGAATGACACCCGAAGCAAAACAAAGCATTGAAGAACTGGGACTGCTTTTTAAAGGACCAATGGAAACGCCCAAAGGCAAGGGTGTAAAAAGTATCAACGTTACTGCACGCAAAACCTGGAACACTTACGCTAATAAAAGAGCTTTTCAAACATTACATGGTGTAGATACGGTTTTCAGCAAAGCTGGTATTCCGATAGATGTTACTGTTGTTCGTGAGAACATTGAAGATACTTATGGTGGTATTGAACACATGCTTACACATGATGTGGCGTTGAGCCGCCGCTTTATTACCCGCCCCGGTAGTATGCAGGTTATCCGTTATGCATTTGAAATGGCCAAACAAAAAAATGCAAGACGCATTACCTGTGGCCATAAAGCAAACATCATGAAGATTACGGATGGTTTGTTTCTTGAATGTTTTTATGAAGTGGCGAAGGAATACCCTGAACTGAAAGCGGATGATATTATTGTAGATGATCTTTGCATGAAACTGGTTACAAGACCCGACACATTTGATGTGGTGGTGTTAACCAATCTGCAGGGTGATATTGTAAGTGATCTTTGTGCTGGTTTGGTTGGTGGATTAGGATTTGCCCCAAGTGCAAACATAGGCGATCATATTTCCATTTTTGAAGCCGTACACGGAACAGCTCCTGATATTGCAGGTAAAAATATTGCCAACCCTACTGCGTTGTTGCTAAGCGGAATTGCCATGCTTCGTCATGTTGGTTTAACGGAAAATGCGGCAGTTATTGAAAACGCTTTACTCTACACACTGGAAAACGGAATTCATACCGGTGACTTTGGCGACAAATCAACTCCATCTGTAAATACAACGCAGTTTGCTGAAGCTATTATTGGCAATTTTGGCAAACAACCCAAACAAGGTGCTAAAGAAATTATTCCCAACAAACCGGGCACTCCTACTCCGCTGAAACTTGAATTAAACTCAATGATGGTTTCAACAGAAAGTGAAGATGAAGTCATTGTTGGTGTTGATTTATTTATTGAAAGTGATGAGCAACCAAATGAAATTGCTGAAAAATGTAAGCGCCATGCAGGTGTTAAATTCAATCTTGTAAATATCAGCAACCGTGGTACACAGGTTTGGCCAACAGGTTCTGTTTATACCAATCTTGTGAACCAGTATAATGTGCGTTTTGAAACCATCGACAATTATCCACTCAACCAACAAGATATAATAGGATTGTATGTGAGCATGAGTGGTAATTTCAAAATCTGTTCACTTGAATTACTGAATGCATGGGGCGATAAAAAAGCATTTAGTTTAGCACAGGGACAATAAGAATAATCCAAAAAAATATTCAACTACCGGCACAGCATTCAGCTTCTGCCGGTTTTTTATTCCTCTGCTTTTCTTGCTTCAACTTCTAAGGGATTATTGTAATACCCATATTTAATACTGTACCATAAATACAGAAACAGAAATTTCAGCAAGCCATGTTTTTTGTATTGTTCAATATGCGCAAGTTCATGTTTAACCCATCGCTTGTTATTTAAAAAATCTTCAGTTGAAGTATTGTGCAGGTGAATGGTTTTACCAATAACCATTGCTACTTTTTTAACCTTCAGTTTTTTTGCAGCCAGTAAAGCCAGGAAAGAATGTTCTTTTATACGATAGTCCATAAAAAAATAAAGTGCACCATAAAGATGCACTTAGTTATAAAAGGGTGTTCTTAAAATCTGTTAATTATTAGCAGCGCCTGCATCAATCCAGCAAATAATCGTGTTTCGCTGTGCATTGCTGAGTGTTGTATTCTTGGGCATCAGACCACTCAGAATCGCCGCACGGATATTTACTTTAGCAGCAGAAATCTGAGCATAATTGGTTAAAGGCCCCGGGCCATTCAAACTGCCGCTGTTATGACAGCCGCTTTGCGAACAAACTGTTTGAAAAATAGGCGAAACATCACTTGTAAAATTAATTGCAGCGCCGGTACAGCTGGGCGTATAAGTTGTACTACCACCACCTCCTCCGTTGTTGGTACCTCCACCGGTTGTATTACCGGGTCCACTACTTTTTGTACAGGAATATGCCAGCAGAAGAATAAGTGCAGCCACACAAATTGAAATTCGTTTCATGTTCAGATTAGTTATTGTTTCATTAAAACTACCTACTTACCTATTTCTCTACAAGTAATGCAGACTGAACTGGAATTTCTCTTGTCTGAACAAGAAAGAATCTGCTGATTATTTTTCTGTATTCAGCAGTTCCAATATTTGTGCTGTGTGATTTTTTGTATTGGGACGAAGAATGATGTGCTCAATAATTCCTTTTTCACTGATGATAAAAGTGGTACGTACCAATCCGTCAAATATCTTTCCCATAAACTGTTTTTTACCCCACACATCATAAGCATTAATCACTTCATGCTTTTCATCAGCAATTAAACGGAAAGGCAGATTATTTTTTGTTTCAAATTTTTTGTGCTTATCAACCGCATCTTCACTTACACCAATAATTTCAAATCCCATTTTTTTTAATGCTGTATAATTATCACGCAGGTTGCAGGCCTGTATTGTACAGCTTGCAGTTAAATCGTGTGGGTAGAAATAAAGTATCATCTTCTTACCCTTGAATTCGGCCGTTGAGATTTTTTTACCATCCTGGTCAATGCCTTTAAATGCCGGGGCTTTATCGCCCACCTTTAATTTGGTTACGTAGTTTTTAAAGGGTTGTTTTTTCGTTGCCATATATTTAGAAATCAGAACGCCTGAAGCGACCTGCATTTTATTTTTATTGAAAATTATTTTCTTGTAAACCGTATGATTCTTTCTGTTGTGTTTCCTGCTTCATCTTCAGCAACCAAACGCAATTCATGTTCGCCGGGAGCACAATGCTCATCAACGCTGTAACGGTAAACCGGGCCAAGCCCTGCAAACATTAACCAGTCGCCATCTAACTCTGCCCTGAAGCTGTGAATTGCTTTTTTATTATCATTCACAGTACAGGTAATGGATGTGCCTGCAGCAACTGTTCCTCCGTCAGCAACACCTGCAACAGCAATGGTTGGAGGCACTTCATCCACTTCAAGCCAAAACTCACCAAACTCCCTGAACTTAGCTTCGTACCAACCTTTCACCAATGTTGCCCGTTCAACAATTGTTTTTCCTTTTGCAGTTTTGATCATCACCACACGGTTACGTGCAGTTGCCGGAATTTCTTTGTTTGGTTTAATACGGAACACCATTGAATCCTGAACAGGAATAAGTGCTGTATGCATTACATGCACATTGGAATATGCTGTTGCACTTGTTTTGTAGTTGTACACAAAACGAAACGCATCATAAAAACTTTTTTCAGTACTCACCATCTGCACATCTTCCCGCTCAAACACATTGATTTGCCCGGGAAGCATATACCTGCTGTCTTTCTGCATATTGATTGCTGCAGGTACTGTTGCTGTTCGTTTGATATTGAAATGAAGAACAGAGGCATTACTGTTGGCATCCTTCACCACAATTTTTATTTCATGCGTGGCAGTATCATTTAAATGAATCAAGCCATCTCCTTTTTTATAGTAGATGGGCAACCTGTCGCCGGGTAACGGAGTTAAATGCTGGAAGAAAGAACCGCCGTTCGACCTGATGCGGTAATCGATATGTGCATTTTCATACCTCGTTTGTATATAATCGAATCCGTCAATCTGAAATCCGCTGATGGGCGTTTCATCTAAATAAACAACCGCTTCAAAAATTCCATTGTTATTCGCAACACCTGTTACACGATCTGTTGCAACAATGGCAAAGCTCAGCACATCTGTATTCACTGTCATTGATCCGCCTGCAACTGAGTAAGCTCCTGCTGCTTTTGTTAATGAAAGAATGCGTGGAGTTTGCTCATACGTACTCTTGCTGCGGTCGTACACGGCAAGTCTTGTAATGTCGGGGGGTGTTACATCGTATATTTTGTAAAACAGCAAAGGATTCAGACAGGCATCGTCATCACTCCTTCTTATTTCGTAATGTACATGCGGACCTGCAGATGCACCTGTATTACCGCTGTATGCAAGAAACTGACCTTTCTTTACCGGAAACTGATTTTTTTCAAATTCCACATCGCCCTTCCAGCTTTGCTTTTCATACTGACCTTCTTTCATTGCCTGCAGCACCTGTGTTGGAAATGTATTCATGTGGCAATACAAAGTGGTGTAGCCATTGGGATGGCTGACATAAATAGCATTGCCGAAACCAGCAGGATCAACTTTTACTTTTGAAATCCATCCATCGGCCGGAACATAAACCGGCAGATTCACTCTTCGTTCGGTAAAGAGATCAAGTCCCATGTGAAAATGGTTGGGACGCATTTCTCCAAAATTGGCATTGAGTTTTAGCGGAATATCCAATGGATAGCGGAAATAATTGGTTGGATAATTATGTTCCGGGAAAACCTGTGCCGTTGAAAAGAAATAAATAAAAAGTGAAAAGTAAAAAGTAAAAAGGTATTTCAACATGAAGCAAAAATAAAGAAGATGTTTTAAGCGGATGATTAGTTTCTAACACTGAGCGTATTATAAATGACAGTTTTATTGCTGAATTTATTTCAAAAGTACAAGAGTGCGACGCCTGTGCAGCCGAAACCAGCACTAACGTCTGTTACCAAAAAAAGGCATTCAAAATCGCTCTCAATCCAATACTTTTGCAGCCAAATTCTCCCCATGCCGAAAGACAATTCGTTACACAGTGTACTGATAGTAGGAAGTGGCCCGATTATTATTGGCCAGGCCTGCGAATTTGACTATTCTGGTTCACAGGCTGCACGAAGCCTGCGTGAAGAAGGAATTAAAGTAATCCTTATCAACAGTAACCCCGCCACCATCATGACAGACCCAATGATGGCTGACCGTGTTTACCTGCTTCCCTTAACAGTTGAAAGCATTGAGCAGATCCTGGAAGAAAACCAGATTGATGCTGTGCTGCCTACTATGGGCGGACAAACAGCGCTCAACCTTTGTAAAGAAGCAGATGAACTGGGTATCTGGGAAAAATATGGTGTGAAAATGATTGGTGTGGATGTAAAAGCCATCGACACTGCTGAAGACAGGGAAAAATTCCGCCAGTTGATGATCCAGATTGGTGTTGGTGTGGCGCCTTCAAAAGTGGCCAACTCACTGCTGGAAGGAAAAGAATTTGCACAGGAAATTGGTATACCGCTGGTAATACGTCCTTCATTTACACTTGGTGGAACCGGTGGTGGTTTTGTAAATAGCAAAGATGAACTGGATGCTGCACTTGAAAGAGGTTTGCAGGCAAGTCCAATTCATGAAGTACTGGTTGAAAAAGCATTGCTGGGCTGGAAGGAATATGAACTGGAGCTGCTGCGTGATAAGAATGATAATGTGGTGATCATTTGTACGGTAGAAAACTTTGACCCGATGGGAGTGCATACCGGCGATAGTATTACGGTTGCTCCTGCAATGACCTTAAGCGATACAGCTTTCCAAAACATGCGTAACATGGCCATTAAAATGATGCGCAGTCTTGGAAACTTTGCCGGTGGTTGTAACGTTCAGTTTGCATTGAATCCGGAAAACGAAGAAATTATTTCAGTTGAAATTAACCCACGTGTAAGCCGTTCATCAGCACTGGCGAGTAAGGCAACAGGTTATCCTATTGCGAAGATTGCTGCAAAGCTGGCAATTGGTTATACACTGGATGAACTGAAAAACCAGATCACACAAACAACTTCTGCTTACTTTGAACCTGCGCTGGACTATGTAATTGTGAAGATGCCACGCTGGAACTTCGATAAGTTCAAAGGAGCTGATGACCGTTTAGGTTTGCAGATGAAGAGTGTTGGTGAGGTGATGGCTATTGGCCGCAGTTTTACTGAAGCTGTTCAGAAAGCCTGTCAGAGCCTGGAAAACAATGCTGTTGGTCTTGGTTACTACGGCCAGAGTGTAAAACATGCTGAAGAACTCATTGAATACATCAAGGTTCCGAAATGGGATCGCATCTTCCGCATTAAAGATGCGTTGATGGCTGGCGTGAGTGTAAAGACAATTGTTGAAGCAACAAAAATTGACCGTTGGTTTATTTACCAGATACAGGATATTGTAAACATGGAAAAAGAACTGGCGAAACATGATATGACTACATTAACCAAAGAATTACTTACCGATGCAAAACGCATGGGCTTTGGTGATGAACAGATTTGCCGCATTATGAAAGAAGATGCCAGCGAAGATGAACTGTACGAAAAGAGAAAGGCCTGGGGCATTACAAGGGTTTACAAAATGGTGGATACCTGCAGTGCTGAGTTTGAAGCCAAGACGCCTTATTTCTATAGTACGTTTGAATAAAGAAGAAGATAGAATTCAGAATATAAAAAGCACCAGCTGTGGCTGGTGCTTTTTTAATTATTAAACCCTGTTTTTTAAATAACTTCATTGTATGATGAAAAATTTCAAAGCACTTTTGTTTGGTTTGTTTGTGGCATTATTGCTTTGTGAAATTATTCTGCGCATATATAATCCGTTCAGCAACTTCAGTAAACACGGAAAGCTCATTTTACCAGCAAACCAGAAAACTGTTTTTGAAAACAAATGGATCAAACAACTAGACCCAGAAATTCGTTATTCAAGAAACTCATTAGGTTTCCGTGGACCTGAACCTGCTGATAGCATTTCTAAACTTACCTCCATTATCTGCATTGGCGGAAGTACAACGGAATGCCGGTTTTTGAGTGATAGTACATCCTGGCCCTTTTTATTAGGTGAAAAGCTGAAAGATTCCATCCCCAACATCTGGGTAAACAATGCTGGAATTGATGGTCATTCAACATTTGGTCATTTACTGCTGCTGAAAGAATATATAATCAGGCTCAGACCAAAATATGTTTTGTTTCTGACAGGAATAAATGATGTAGAAACATCCAAACCTGAAAGTTTTGATCTGATGAATGAAAACAAAATTCATTTCACTTCAACAAAACAATTCTTCAAATCATTATTGAATAAAACAGAAATCGGAAGTACAGTCTTTCAGTTTTATGCCATTAAAACTGCATACAAAAAAGGCTTGATTCATAAAGATGTTGACTTTGCGCATCTACCGGATACAACCCTTAGTGAAACTTTTATACAAAGCCAGGTTGCCTTGCAAAAAGATTTTGTAAACAGCTACGGTAACAGGCTTCAGCAAATGATTACACTTTGTAAAACTAATGGAATAACACCTGTTTTACTTACCCAGCCATCTTTATATGGCTCATTCACTGATCCGGCTACCGGAATAAAGATGGATACTAAATACATCGCCACTGATGAGCAGGTTCGGAACAATATTCTTCAGCAAAAAATACTGGAGGAATATAACAACAAGGTTCGCTCGTTTTCAAACCTGGCACCTGTGATTGATTTGGCCTCATTGATGCCCAAAAACACAGCCTATTTTTATGATTTTATTCATTACAACAAAACTGGTGCTGCAAAAGTTGCTGCTGTTTTAAGTAATGAATTATTAAAAATTATTCATTAGCTGTCATAAAACTGCTGTAGCCTGTTCTGTTGAAAACATTTACTTTGCAATTATGTACATCCTCGGCATTTCTGCTTTTTATCACGACTCAGCTGCAGCCATTATTAAAGATGGTGAAATTATTGCCGCCGCCCAGGAAGAACGTTTCAGCAGAAAAAAACACGATGCCGGTTTCCCTTCAAATGCAGTAACTTATTGCCTGAAAGAAGCTGCCGTAACAATTGATCAGCTTGATGCTGTAGTTTTTTACGATAAACCTTTACTCAAATTTGAACGTTTACTCGAAACATATTACAGCTATGCCCCCAGAGGCTTCGCATCATTTTTAATGGCTATGCCTGTATGGCTGAATGAAAAATTATTCCTGAAAAAAATCATCAGGGATGAGCTGAAAAAAAATCAACCCTTTAATAAAAAGAAGTTGAAGTTATTATTTCCCGAGCATCATCTTAGTCATGCTGCATCAGCCTTCTACCCCTCTCCATTTGAAGAAGCTGCAATTGTTACTATTGACGGTGTTGGCGAATGGGCCACAACAACAATTTGCAAAGGCAAGGGAAATACTATTGAAATTTTAAAACAACTTAACTTTCCGCACTCCGTTGGATTATTGTATTCAGCTTTTACTTATTACTTAGGGTTTAAAGTAAACAGCGGCGAATATAAACTAATGGGACTTGCACCTTACGGTGATCCTGCATCAACACAAACAAAAGAGTTTGTACATACAATCAAAACAAAACTGGTTAAAATTTGTGATGATGGTTCTGTTTTTCTTGATCAGAAATATTTCAATTATGCTGCGGGTTTACGGATGGTGAAAGATCACTTATTTCAGCAACTATTCGGATTTAAAAGAAGAACTGAGGAAGAAGACTTGCAACAACAGCATTGTAACCTTGCATTGGCCATTCAGCAGGTAACTGAAGAAATCGTTATAAAACTTTCCAGGCATGCAAAAGAAATTACTGGTAGCAAAAATCTTTGTCTTGCAGGCGGGGTTGCGTTAAACTGTGTTGCAAATGGCAAGATCCAGAATGAATTGATTTTTGATCATATTTATATACAACCCGCCGGAGGTGATGCAGGAGGTGCATTGGGTGCAGCCTTAGCTGCTCACTGCATTTACTTTGAAAAGGAAAGGTTCCGTTCAACTAATTCAGATGAAATGAAAGGCTCTTATCTCGGCCCTTCATTTTCAAATAAAGAAATAGAAACAGCGCTCCAGCTATTAAAAGCTAACTATACATTGTATCAAAACAGTGACGAACTGTATTCGACTGTTGCGGGATTACTTAATGATGGTAATGTAATCGGGTTGTTCCAGGGAAGAATGGAATTTGGACCAAGAGCATTGGGAAACAGAAGTATTATTGCTGATGCAAGAAATGAAGAAATGCAGAAAAAGCTCAACCTGAAAATAAAATTCAGGGAAGGTTTCAGGCCATTTGCTCCTGCAGTACTTGCTGAAGATTCTGACAAATATTTCGACTTAAAATCTTCATCTCCATACATGCTACTTGTACAGCAGGTAAAAAAGGAATTGCAGAATGCTGTTCCTGAAAATTATTATCAGCAATCAGTCAATCAAAAGCTATATTTTAAAAAAAGCAGTATCCCGGCAGTTACACATATTGATTATTCTGCCCGCATTCAGACAGTTCACAAAGAAACCAACAATACATTTTACAAACTAATTGATTCCTTCAAACAACTTACCGGAACTTCCGTTGTTATAAATACAAGCTTTAATGTTCGTGGCGAACCTGTTGTGTGCACGCCTAAAGAAGCTTATCAGTGTTTTATGCGTACTGAGATGGACTATCTTGTTATCGGGAACTTTTTGTTAAGCAAAAAAAATCAACCCGAGTGGATCGAAAGTAATAACTGGAAGAAAAAACTGCAAACAGACTAAATGATTCTATTTTTAGATTATGTTAGAATTTTTAAAAGATATGTGGATGTTCCTGAAGGAGCGAAAGAAATGGTGGCTGGCCCCAATCATTATTGTACTGCTGTTACTTGGTGTATTACTCATTTTTGGAAGCAGCAGCGCCGTTGCCCCATTTATTTATTCTTTGTTCTGATATGAAGTGGCAGCAAAAACATACATCACTCACAATAATTGCAGCTGGTTTTGGGCTGTTTTTCCTGCTTTTTCATAAACAATGGATGCTGATTCCCATCGCTGTTTGCATTATTGGCTTTTTGTTTGGTAATGCTGGAGAATATATCCATCGTTCCTGGATGGCTTTGGCAAAAGTGCTGGGGTACATCGACAGCCGCATTCTTCTGACTTTACTATTTTTCATCATTTTGACACCGATTGCATTTTTCATGCGCCTTCTTGGCAAAGGAAGTTTCGTAAAATCTGTAAAAGGATCGTCCCTTTTTGTCACCCGGAATCATTTGTATTCAAAATCCGATCTTCAGAATCCTTTTTAACTAATGAGCGTTATTGCACTGCGCAGAAATTTTGACCAAAAAAATGGCTCAAAATTTTTCCAGAAACCTACCTTTGCACCGCAATGGCAAATACGATCCTCCACAACGAATCTATCCCATCTCAACGTAAGAAAGTAATTGTTTTAGGCAGTGGCCCCAACCGCATTGGTCAGGGTATTGAGTTCGATTACTGCTGTGTTCATGGCCTGCTCGCCATCAAAGAGTGCGGTTATGAAGCAATTATGGTGAATTGTAACCCCGAAACAGTAAGTACCGATTTTGATATGGCCGACAAGCTGTACTTTGAACCGGTAAACTGGGAGCATCTCTGGGAAATTATTGAACTGGAGCAGCCGTATGGTGTTATTGTTCAGCTGGGTGGCCAAACAGCCCTGAAGCTTTCGAAGCGTTTGCATGAAAGAGGAATCCGCATCATCGGTACTTCATTCGATAATATGGATATTGCCGAAGACCGTGGCCGTTTCAGTGATTTGCTGAAAGAATTAGAAATTCCTTATCCAAAA
Organism: Chitinophagaceae bacterium UBA1931; assembly: GCA_002337125.1. Taxonomy (GTDB): domain Bacteria; phylum Bacteroidota; class Bacteroidia; order Chitinophagales; family Chitinophagaceae; genus Lacibacter. The sequence continues at coordinate 2,772,553 of DDFJ01000004.1, read as the reverse complement.
TACGGAACTGCATACAATACTGACGATGCTATTGAAGTAGCAAAGGAAGTGGGGTACCCGGTACTCGTTCGTCCAAGCTATGTATTGGGTGGACAAAGAATGCGTATCGTTATCAACGAAACAGAACTTGAAAAAGCTGTTCTCAGTTTGCTGAAGCACTTACCCGGCAATAAGATTCTGATTGATCATTTCCTTGACCGTTGCCAGGAAGCTGAAATTGATGCCATTTTTGATGGTGAAAATTTCCATGTAATGGGTGTGATGGAGCATATTGAACCGGCAGGTATTCATAGTGGCGACAGCCATGCAATGCTGCCTGAGTTTAATCTTTCTCCGCTTATTGTGGCAAAGATGGAAGATTATGCAAAACGAATTGCGCAGGCATTGGATATTCGTGGATTGATCAACATTCAGTTTGCGATTAAAGGAGGAGAAGTTTTTGTAATTGAAGCAAACCCAAGAGCATCAAGAACAACTCCGTTTATTGCAAAAGCATACCAGATTCCTTATCTCAACATTGCAACCAAAGTAATGCTGGGTGTAAATAAACTCACCGATTTCAAATTTGAAAAGAAACTGGAAGGTTACGCTATTAAAGAACCTGTTTTCAGTTTCAACAAATTCCCTAACGTAAATAAAGAACTGGGGCCTGAAATGAAGAGTACAGGTGAGGCTATCAGGTTTATCAAGAATCTACGTGATCCATACTTCCGTCAGTTGTATAAAGACAGAAGTATGTACCTGAGCAAGTAATAACAGTAGCTTTTTATTGAACATTCTCTACTTTGATCAGCAGCCAGCTGTATGCTACATGATCAACAGGTTTGTATTGTTTGATCCAGTCGTAACGATGCAGGTTCCACACATCAAGGTAATTTTCTGTATCAATTAAAAACAAGCCGTTCTCTGCTTTCTCTGGAACAAATTTTACTTGTGGATGTTGCTGAAGATATTTTTCTGCAAAATATTTTCCCTGTAAAAATTCCAGATTACCTGCCCCTATATATTGGTACGCATTTTTCTTATTGCAAATAAATTCATTAGTATAGGGATAATAATTTCTCCAAAAAAACAACACACTCACTACAAGATACACTGAAGCAATTGCAACGAAATATTTCTGCGCTTTGTTTTGTATCAAACCAATTACTGATGAAATGAAAATAAAAATCAGCGGGAAAATAAAAATGATATGCCGCAAGCCACACTGTGTTTTATAAAAGAAACTGAACAGTATAACGAAATAAATAACAGGTACAAGAAGAAACAATTCATTTTCAAAGAAAGTTCTTGTCTTTTTGCGGGCATAAAGAATAAGAGCAAAAATCAGCAACAGAAAATAAGCAATGGGTGTTTTGAAAAACAGGCTCACAAAATAATAATACCAAAAACTTCCTCCAGTTGCTTCATGGCCAAGTATTGTTACTTTACCAAAACTGCTTAACCCTTTTGTACCACCGCCAACCTGGTCGTAAAACTTAGCCATATCGAGGCCATCAACAAAAGGTTTTGGCAAAGGCACTATTAACTTTGAAGGTAACACCCGCTGAACCGATTGAAAAAGATGGCTCATAAAATTATAACTGCCAAGCGACAGGTTGCTTCCATTAAAAAAATAGAAACCATTAATAAGCAGCCAGTTTATAAAACCAAAACTGATCAAAAAGTATAAACTACGTTTAAGATTAAGTTTTTTCTTTTTATAAATGAAATGAACAAGCAAAATAACCGGGATAAGAATATATAAATGAAACAACGATTGTTTTACCACCTGCGCAACTGCGACAGCAACTGATAAATAAACAAAATATTTAATTGAATTTGTTTTGCAAAACTTCCACAACAGGTACATATTCAGAAGCAACAGCAGCACAGAATAACTATCAGTTGTAACAAGCGATGCATTGGCCAAATTATTAGGACAAAAACTGAACAAAAATGCAGCAAACACAGCACTCCGAGCACCATACATTTCTTTTGCCCATTTGAACACAAGCAAGATGGAAAAAATGGAGATGATCAATGTTACATACCTCCCCATCATAATATCACTAAACCCATTATCTGATTTTTTAAGTGAAGGATGAATGACCTGCTCTGCAATACGTGGAATTAAATTAAGTACCGATACAGGCATTTTACTATTATCCGTTACCGGAGCAACCCGTTCCGGATGACCTTTGATATAACGGATAGCATAATTTAAAAACGACCCCTCATCAGAGGTAATAGATTGTGCATTCAGGTAAAAGAAACTGTTTATCAAATAAAAAACAATGACAACAGCCAGCAATACCCGTGGGTTATAAGAGATATGAAAAGAAATTTTTTTAATGGTAGTCTTTTTAACTCTCAAATTTAATTGTATTTTTCTGCTGCTCTTGCACTCAACCAAAAAACATTGCTGACATGATACCCACCTGGAAAAACATCCCTTTTCTGCGATACATTATTCCTCTTTCAGCAGGAATCATCTGCAGTTGGTATTTTTCATTGGGCTGGAAAACAGCAGCAATTCTTTTCTTCCTTTCTATTCCATTCATTATTCTGTTCAACATCAGCAACCAGCAAAGAAAATTTGTTTACAGCTGGCTGCCAGGCATCAGCATTACAATTATATGTTTTGCTTTTGGTGTATTACTTGTTTGGCTGAAGTTAATTAACCATCAGTCGCAATGGATTGGGCATGATTACAAAAAGGGAGACATTGTCACGATTCGTTTACTTGAGCCTTTAAGTGAGCGACAGAAGACATATAAAGCACTTGCTGAATTTGTTACAATTGAACATAACGGTAAAACAAAAAAAGCAAGTGGCAATTTAATCCTCTACTTTCATAAGGATAGAACTCCTCCATCACTAAAGTACGGCAACATCATTGCCATCAACAAACCATTACAGGAAATTAAAAATGCGGGCAACCCGGGTGGGTTTGATTATAAACGTTACGCCTTATTTAACGGAATAACGCATCAACTTTTTTTAAAACAGAATGAATACGTTTTAGTGAAAGAAATAAAAACAAACATATTCTGGAAGCAGATGTTTCATATAAGAGATTATGTTTTACAAACTCTGCGAAAAAATATTCAGGGCGACCAGGAAACAAGTGTTGCAGAAGCATTATTAATTGGTTACCGTGATGATCTTGACCGGGATCTTGTACAGGCATACAGCAATACAGGTGTTGTACATATCATTGCTATCAGCGGTTTGCATCTTGGTTTGATATATTGGTTGCTGCTGATACTTTTAAAACCGCTTGATAAAATCAAACGCATCAATTGGCTGAAGCCTGTACTTGCAGTAGCTTTCTTATGGATATTCAGTTTGCTTACTGGTGCAGGAGCTTCTGTTCTTCGCTCAGCAGTGATGTTTTCATTTATTGCAGGTGGGGAAGTCCTTGGCCGAAAAGGAAATATTTTTAACAGTCTTGCAGCCTCAGCGTTTGTGTTACTTTGTTACAATCCGTTTTTTCTTTGGGATGTGGGCTTTCAGCTTTCATACGCAGCCGTGCTAAGTATTGTACTGTTTATGAAGCCAATTTATAATTGGTTTGTTTTTGATAACAAACTTTTAGATAAAGCATGGCAATTGAATGCAGTTACACTTTCAGCACAGATATTAACGTTGCCACTGGCGATGTATCATTTTCATCAATCGCCTAATTTATTTTTCATCACCAATTTTATTGCTGTGCCATTAAGCAGTATTATTTTGTTTGGTGAAATTTTGTTGATGACTATTTCATTTGTTCCTTTCCTTGCAAACTGGACTGGCTTTGCTTTAAGTTATTTGCTGAAATGGATGAACCAGTTTATTGTATGGACAGATCATTTTTCATTTGCAGTAACAGATGGCATCATACATACGCCGCTGCAAACAATTTCGCTTTACCTGTTCATAGCAGCATCTGCCGTTTGGTTATTGCAGAAAAAGACAAAAGCGGTCAAGTGGAGTTTAGGTTTTCTGAGCATGTTTTTCCTGCTACAAAGTTTTGAATTGTATAAAACAAAAACTCAAAGCAAGCTGGTGGTGTACAATCTTTCCCGGCAGCAGGCAGTTGATCTGATGATTGGTGCTGATTATTATTTTATGGGCGATTCAGTTTTGCTCCAGGACGGGTTTCTGCGAAATTTTCATTTGAAACCTTCACGCATTTTTTATCGCACCTACCATTCGCCCAAAACATCAGCAGCTTTTGAGAACAAAGCGTTCACAATTCACCATAAAAATATTTTGATGATCGACCAAAATTACCGGTTCGATTCATTGCAAAACAGGATCAAAGCCGATGTCGTGATTGTTTCTAAAAATCCAAAACTGTACATCAGCAATCTCATAAAAACAATTGATTGTAAGCAAATCATCTTCGACAGTTCAAACCCGCAGTGGAAAGTGGAACTCTGGAAAAAAGATTGTGCCCGCTTCGGCATCAATTCTTTCTGCACAAATGAGCAGGGAGCTTTTGTAATGAGCCTGTAGAAACGTACCTTTGCGGCTTGTTAAAGCCCGCTGCAAAGATTCAGGTCTTAAACACTAATTTTTCGTCGTGTTCCTTTCCGACTTTGTGTCTTGGCGGCTCAAAAATCAACCTCTTTTATGAAGAAAATTCAATCGGCGCTCATCTCTGTTTTTTACAAAGATGGTCTTGACTCTTTAGTTAAACTTCTCAACGAACAAAATGTAACCATTTATTCAACCGGCGGCACCCAGCAGTTTATTGAAAAACTCGGCGTACCTGTTGTGCCTGTTGAGCAACTCACAACCTACCCGTCTATTCTGGGTGGCAGAGTGAAAACATTGCATCCTTCAGTTTTCGGAGGAATTCTTGGTAAAAGAGATGATGAACAGCATGTGAGCGAAATGAAACAATTCAACATTCCAGAAATTGACCTTGTGATTGTTGACTTATACCCGTTTGAAGAAACTGTTGCATCTACAACAGATGAAAAAGCAATCATTGAAAAAATCGATATTGGCGGACCATCCATGATCCGTGCTGCAGCAAAAAATCATAAAGACGTGGTTGTGTTGGCTGCGAAGAAAGAATATGCTGTGCTGGAAGAAATACTGCGTAATCAGAATGGTGAAACAAATTATGAACAACGTCGTTCACTTGCCATTAAAGCATTTGATGTCTGCACAGCTTACGATACTGCCATCAGCAATTACTTCCATCAATCAGCTGTTGAAACACCTTTCAACAAAGAAGAAAAAATTATGCGTTATGGTGAGAACCCTCATCAGAGTGCACGTTTCTTTGGCAACCTCAATGAATTGTTTGCTCAGTTAAACGGAAAAGAATTAAGCTACAACAACCTTGTGGACGTTGATGCTGCTGTACAAATTATCAGGGAATTTACAGATACAACTTTTGCCATAATCAAACATACCAATGTGTGTGGTGTTGCCCAACGTGCAACCGTAAAAGAAAGCTGGGATGCTGCTCTTGCGGGTGATCCTGAAAGTGCATTTGGTGGTGTTCTGGTTTGCAATGGCGAAATTGATAAAGCAACTGCTGATGCCATCAATGAAATTTTCTTTGAAGTGTTAATTGCTCCTTCTTTTTCAGAAGAAGCACTGACTGTTTTAAAATCAAAGAAGAACCGCATTCTTCTCCAGCTAAAACAACAACCAAATGCAAAAGAACAATTCAAATCATTACTCAACGGTGTGCTTGTTCAGGGAACTGATGAAGGCAACTATACTGAATGGAAAGAAACTGGCGGCAGGGAAACAACCGATGCTGAAAAAGATGATCTGAAATTTGCAAACATTGTGTGCAAGCATTTAAAATCAAATGCCATTGCATTAATTAAGAATAAACAACTTGTTGGTAAAGGTTGCGGACAAACAAGCCGTATTGATTCGCTTCGCCAGGCAGTTGAAAAAGCAAAACAATTCAATTTTGATTTGAATGGTGCAGTAATGGCCAGCGATGCATTCTTTCCGTTTAATGATTGTGTGCAGTTAGGTCATGCAGCAGGGATTGAAGCATATATTCAGCCCGGCGGATCAATCCGTGATAATGATTCCATTGAGTATTGCAAGCAAAACAATCTTGCAATGGTGATAACTGGAATGAGACACTTCAAACACTAATGCCTAAAAAATATCTCAAAAAAACAATTACAGCTTCTACTGATACAATTAAAAACTTATCGGTACTGAATCCTTTAACCATCCGGCAAAAAGGAACAAGAGCTAAAGCGATTTTTGCACTTGCTGTAGTAGGTCATGCAGCAGGGATTGAAGCATATATTCAGCCCGGCGGATCAATCCGTGATAATGATTCCATTGAGTATTGCAAGCAAAACAATCTTGCAATGGTGATAACTGGAATGAGACACTTCAAACACTAATGCCTAAAAAATATCTCAAAAAAACAATTACAGCTTCTACTGATACAATTAAAAACTTATCGGTACTGAATCCTTTAACCATCCGGCAAAAAGGAACAAGAGCTAAAGCGATTTTTGCACTTGCTGTAGTTTGTTTTTTATGGGGTACTACCTGGCTTGCATCAAAAGAAGGTGTAAAACACATGCCTGCAATTCAACTTGCAGGCATGCGTCAATTAGTTGGCGGAACGTTTTACATCATCTTCTTTGTATTGAAAGGTGCAAGCTGGCCAAAGAAAAAAGACATTCTTCCGCTTCTTGTTTTATCTGCACTCAATTTTATTTTCAGTAACGGATTCAGCACATGGGGATTGAAATATATTTCTTCAGGACTTGGAGCAATCATCAGTGCCATCTTTCCGCTCTGGTTAGTTATCATCAGCCTGTTTGCACCAAAAGAAAAAATTCCTGTAAAAGCTGTGCTTGGTTTAATGATTGGCTTTGCAGGTGTATGTGTCATTTTTTATGAGCACCTGCAGGATTTTTTCAATCCTGATTTTCGTTTTGGTGTGCTGATTTCATTAACTGCAACATGGACATGGGCATTTGGTTCTATCTACACCAAAAAACATGCATCTGAATTTAATCCATACTTTGGTCTAGGAATTCAAATGGTGATTGCAGGAATAACATTATTAAGTGTTTCATCATTCAATAAAAATTTTGTTCCGTTTACTGAAATACCTGTCAATGCATGGATGGCAATCGGCTACCTGGTATTATTTGGTTCAGTAATCGCATTCATCTGTTACCTGTATGCATTGCAAAATTTGCCAACTGAACAGGCAAGTATTTACGCTTATATCAATCCTGTTGTTGCCGTATTACTTGGCTCATGGATTTTTGATGAACGATTGACAATAACACTTGTCGTTGGCGGCTTAATTACGTTGCTGGGAGTTTATCTTGTAAACAAAGCATTTCGCCGTACAGCCGATGAACAAAGAGAAGCTTTGGATAATTAATTCGGTTTACATTTACACTTATGGCGCAGGAAGAAAAAATCAGTTTAAATAAATTCATCAGCTCAACCGGCTACTGCAGCCGGCGTGAAGCAGATAAATTAATTGAGCAGGCACGTGTTGCTGTGAATGGTAACATTGCTCTTTCCGGCACAAGAGTTTCAGCATCTGACAAAATTTATATTGATGATGAATTACTGAAAGTGAAACGTTCAGCAAAGAGCGATATGTTTATTATGGCTTTTAACAAGCCGCTCAACATTACTTCCACAACCGATGAAAAAGACAGAACCAATATCATCCGTTACATCAATCATCCGAAACGAATTTTTCCAATCGGAAGGTTAGATAAAGATTCGGAAGGGTTGATTTTCTTAACCAACAATGGAGATATCGTCAATAAAATTTTACGTGCAGGCAATGAGCACGAAAAAGAATACATTGTTACTGTCAATAAAAAACTCACTCCCGACTTTGCTGCAAAAATGAGCAAGGGTGTTCATATACTCAATACCACTACCCTTCCCTGCAAAGTGCGGCAACTAAGCGGCAAAACCTTTTCCATTATTCTTACACAAGGATTAAACAGGCAGATACGCCGCATGTGTGAAGTGTTTGGTTACGAAGTCATCAGTTTAAGACGTATACGCATCATGCATATACAATTGGGAAATCTTCCTGTTGGAAAATGGAGATATTTAAGTGAGCCCGAAATGCAAACAATGATGCAGATGCTCGAAGGATCAAAGAATGAAAATACCTGATCAGTTTTCAGAGATAATCTTCTTGACTCTTTAATTCAACAACAGGCGCTATTTCATTTACAAACTCTTCATACATTTCTTTCCAGCCTTTAAACATTTCATCTGTGCCGAGGAAGTGATTATGGTAAATGGAGATGAATGTTCCGTTTACTTTTTTTACTTCATTGCACAACTGCAGCATTTCAGCTAAAGCTTCCTGTGCAGATTGATGCAATTCATAAAACGAGTTTGCTTCCATGTATGCATACGGATGAATACGCAATGCAGTTGATTCTTCTTTTTCAAGATCGTACCACAAATAAGAATGAGAAGTAGATGCACGGAATCCGTTTACCGTTCCGTAACCCATACTGTAATCATCTGTAAAACCTGCATTAATTAATTCACGGTAAGAATGTGGCAGATGAAATAAAATATAATGATGACGTGTCAGTTTGATTGTTTGTTTACTGATCGTTTCAAGCGATTGCTTTTCTTTCAACAACATTTCCTTGATCACATTACTTTTTGTTGAAGGATGCAGCCCGATGGAATATTGCTGAGCTGTTGAATAAACCAACTGCTGCAAAGCCTTTTGCTTCGGCAGAATATTTTTATCGTACCTGCTGTTTTCTTCAGCCAACAGGAAAAAATAAACAGGCTTCAGCTCATGTTGCTTGTGCAGTTCATTCATCCACTCATAACTGTCAAACGGATCTTTTTCTTTTCCCTGCATAACTTTTATCCGATGTGAAATGCTTTTGGGATTTTTAATTGATGCTGCAATGCTTCGCCACAGTCCTTTGTGTTTATAACTCCAGGCAATGTCTATATCGTAGGTTGGAAGAAATTTGAAGTTTGAAGTTTGAAGTTTAAAATCAGAGAACTTAGATTTCAATACTTCCACAAAATGTAAAAGCCAGGTATCAATCAATGGCTTTTGCAGAAAACCTTCTTTCCATGCCAATGAATTCCAGTGAGCATATCTTCCATATTCATCTGGCTCATGTTCAAGATATTCTTCGTAACGTGTAATAAGATAAAAGCTGGCAGAAAAAATATCGAAACCAAAATCATCATCTGCCTTGTAAAATGCTTTTACATTCTTCCAGTCAAAGCATTCAATAAACTGTTTGCGTAAACCTGTTTCATGAAGTAACCCTGCAGGTTTGATATATAATTCGGCTGCGTCAATGCGCTCATCCGAATAATTCAGCTTTTGGTTTTTATACGAAGCAAAATATTCCGCATCATCAGTTAACTCTGCCTGCCACAACAATTTTTCATTGAAATAATCAAGGATATACCTGATACGTGCTGTTATGTTGGGTGTGTAAATAAGCATTGAAGAATTTACTTGCCATTCTTTTCACGCCAAAGCTGGTTGAATGTTTTTTCAGGAAACTTCATATCACCACGATGCCTTGTCCATTCTTTACCAAAGTTGCTGATCATCCAGTTTTTGATTTTGCTGTTGCCCATATTCATCATCTTACGGTTGAGGCAAGCCTGTTTCCATACTTTCCAGGCAACCCGCTCCCCAAAAGATGAATATCCCTGATCAACTGCTTCGTGCCGGTTTTCTAACAGCAGTTCGTGCAGATTAATTCTAACAGGACAAACTTCTGTACAGTTACCACACAAGGAAGAAGCAAAACTCAAATGTTTAAATTCTTCCATGCCACGCAGATGCGGCGTAATTACTTTTCCAATGGGGCCACTGTATGTTGTTCCATAACTATGACCACCAACATTTTTATAAACAGGACATGCATTTAAACATGCACCGCAACGTATGCAATACAACGATTCTCTTACTGCAGGATTCTTCAGCAAGTTCGTGCGGCCATTGTCAAGCAAAATCACATACATTTCTTCAGGGCCATCAACTTCACCGGGTTGTTTCGGACCAAGAATTATATTGTTATAAACAGTAACAAACTGACCTGTACCAAACGTTGCAAGCAGTGGCCAGAACAAACCAAGATCACTGATACTCGGCAACATTTTTTCAATACCAACAACTACAATATGTGTTTTTGGGAATGCACAACTCAATCTTGCATTGCCTTCATTTTCTGTAACAGCAACACCTCCAACATCGGCCAAAATAAAATTGGCTCCTGTAACACCAACTTCTGCCTGCACATATTTTTCACGCAGAATTTTTCTTGCTGTTAATGTTAACTCTTCAGGAGTTGCTTTAGGATCAGTACCCAGCTTATTTGAAAATAACCTTGCAACATCTTCCTTGCTTTTATGCATGGCAGGTGTTACAATATGATAAGGAGGTTCTTCATCCAGTTGCTGAATATATTCGCCTAAATCTGTTTCAATACTTTCAATCCTGTGCTCACCTAAAAACTCATTCAGCTTTATTTCTTCAGTAACCATACTCTTGCTCTTTACAAGAGTTTTGCAATTTTTTGCTTCGCAGATTTTTAAAATTTCATTGCATGCCTGCTTTGCATCTTCGGCCCAGATTACTTTTCCGCCACGACGTGTAAACTGCAGTTCAAATTCTTCCAGCTGCTGATCAAGTGTTTCAATTGCACGCCATTTTATATTCTTTGCCCGCTCTCTTGCAGTTGGCAGTTGTGTAAACTGCTGCATACCTTCAGGAACTTTAGATTTGTACTTACCAATATTGAAATTGATGGTTCTCCTGTGTTCCAGGTCGGCAGCCTTAATTGTACTTTTTGCTATAAACTTATCGGCGGCTTGACTCATGTTCTAAAGTTACTTGTTTGAATCTGAAGAATAATAGGTTTCTGCAATTTGTGTGAGCACTTCATAAAACTCTTCACCGTATTTACGAATGATGGCTTCTTTGAGAAAAACATACACCGGCACTTTCAATTGCTTACCAAACTCACAACCCGGGTTGCACATCGGGTTTCTTGGTTCGTAGTTTACATATTGCTGATTTGTGTTCTCACTCTTTGAAATCTTGATGGGATATAAATGACAGGAAACAGGTTTCTTCCACTTAATTTTTCCTTCATTGTACACCTGTTCAAACGCACACTTCACAATTCCTTTTTCATCCACCAGTCCGTAAGCGCACATGCCATTGCTGATGGTTGGTGTTACCCATCCAAATTCACGGTCGTACAGGTATTTGCCTTCCTGTTCAACAACATGTACACCTTCTTTTGTAAGCAAATGTTTTACGAGCGGGTATGCTTCGTTTACTTCTTTTAATTCAGCATCAGTTAAAGGAGCACCTGCATCGCCATCAACACAGCAGCCGCCTTTACATTTGTTTAAATCACAAACAAATTGTTCCTCCACCACTTCATCACTGATGAAAATATTATCTATCTCAATCATGCTGCAAAGATAGGCTGCATCGGTTATTCCGCTTGAAAGTATTAACAATAAAAACTATGATTTATGATTAAACGGACTTACCTTAATAATAAAAAAGAATGAAATATTTTTTGCAACCAGTATTTCTTCTTCTACTCTCTCTGGTTTTTAACTCCTGTCTAAAAGCCAAATGTGATGGGAATTGTGTTACTACAAAATTTATCGGACGCATTTATGATGTAACAACAAACAAAGGCTTTTCGAATATTAAAGTCAGGGCTATATGGTCAACTCAAAGTCAGAATTACGTTTACCCAAAAGTTGGCGAAGTAAAAACAAACAGCAATGGCTGGTTTGAAATAAAAGCACAAATTAATCCTGATAATTTTAATAATGAATCTCTTCACATTCAGTTCGAGTCGCCTGCAGGATTTGAATTAAGGAATAATCTTGACGGAAATTGCTTTTATTCAAGCGAGGACTTTTACGATTATGATGCAGCAGCATTTCAAAAAATTGATTTCAGACTTTATCCTGTTATTGAAGCAAAAATCAAGCTGATAAGAAGCCAAGCTGATTCGATAAAAATATTCCACATGGAATACATCTTCAACAATGAGTATCCGGGTTATTTTGGTGATTTGTTCGCCAATTTTTCCCTGAACTATGAATATAAAATTTTAACAACAGCAGATATATACACGAAAGTCACACTTTTTAAAACACTTAAATCCGGCTCAACAATTATAACCTCTGATTCGGCAATTTTCAGAAAAAATCAGACAAATGTTTTACAGGTTTTTTACTAAAGCAAAATATTAATTCTTCCACTTCAGTGTTTCAATCAGGTGCTGCATGTCTTTGTACAGAAACTGATCAACCGGTTTAATGGAATCGTAATTAGGAGTAGCATCAAAATATAATGCGCCACGTAAGAAATGCTTTGTACTGTCTGTGACAAAAAACTGTTTTCCGGTTGCAGCATTACCGCCCACATCAAACACAAAACCTGTAACACCGGGACCGCCTTTTACAGGAATTTCATCAATGGAAGTTGCTTTTAAGCTGTGCTTGCTGGTCATTTTAAATGCGTCTTCAACCAGTGTTTCAAACTTATTGCTTCCAATTGTTTTGTAGCTGATGTAAATTCTGCCGCCGAATTCAGGTAACTCAAGATTAATCCAATAAGGATTTTCAGGTTTGTCATCAAAGAACGTTGTGTCTTTCACAACCTTTCCGTAAACAGGGTATTCAAATGTATAAGGATAACCCGGCTCATTAAAAAGCACATATTTTTTTTCAGGAAAATCAATTTGAAAATATCCTTTGGGGCGTGGCCTTGGATCGGAGTTACATGCTGTAAAATAAAGGGCAAAAAATAAACTGAAGAAAGCTGTTATAATCTGTTTCATATTAATCAAACGCAGGTTTAATCGTCACCTTTACTTTTTCAATTCTGTTACGGCTTACTTCAAGTACAGTAAACTGGAAATCGCCTGTTTCAACAATATCATTTACTCTTGGCAGGCGTTCAGCCACTTCCAGCACAAGACCGGCAAGTGATTCGCTTTCGCCTCTCACACCATCAAATGTATCGGCAGGCAACCCCATTGTGCGGCAAATTTCATGAATCATTGTTTTGCCTTCGAAAATATAGTTGCGGTCGTCGATTTTTTTATTGATGGTTTCTTCATCATCAAACTCATCTTTAATCTCTCCAATAATTTCTTCCACCACATCTTCCATTGTTACAATACCGCTGGTGCCACCAAACTCATCCACCACCACAGCAAAGTGAATTCTTTTTTGTTGAAACTCTTTCAGCAAATCATCAATCAGTTTTTGTTCAGGAACAAAGAAAGGAGTACGCATCAACTGCTGCCAGTGAAAATTTCCTTCTTCATTCAGGTGAGGCAATAAATCTTTTGTCTGAATAATTCCAACCACTTCGTCAAGATTACTTTTGTAAACAGGAAGCCTGCTGTAATGCAGATCCTGCACCCTGTTTACCAAATCAGCAAAAGAAGTATCTACTTCAATACCACTCACATCAAGTCTTGAACGCATAATCTGCTTCACGGTAATATTGCTGAAGTTCTGGATGCCTTTGAGAATTTGCTTTTCTTCATCTGTTGCTTCTTCTTCACTCATCAGGTCAATTGCATAATCAAGCTCTTCGGCTTTTGAAGCACTTGTTTGATATTTATCCATTCGCTTTTCAATGCTGTCGGTATATCCTGCCAGCCACTCGCCTGTTGATTTAAAAATGGGATATACAATTGAATCGACCCACCAGCTGGCAAAAAAAGCAAAGAACACATTGTTTTGCGAAGCCCATACTTTGGGAAGTATTTCAGAGAAAAGAAGAATGAGTGAAGAAATTGCTGCAGCTTTTAAAATAAACTCAACCCAGAATAATTTGTGCTGTAAAGCAAGCGCATTATCAATTAAAAAATTGGAAAAGAAAATAATGCAGAGGTTAAAAATAATATTGGCTGCAAGCAAACTTGCAAACAACACTTTGGGCTCTTCCAGCAGTTTGATGATCCTTTTTGCAGAAGGCTCGGTTCTTGTTTTAATCATGTTGAGATCCTTATACCTCAACGAAAAAAAAGCAACCTGCGCACCGCTAACAACAAACGAAAAGAAAAGCACAACAATAAAAATAATGACCATCAGGGTAAGCCCCTGACTGTTTATTGCCAGCAAAACGGGTTTCGGTATATTAAGAAATGAATCAGTAAACTGGTGATACTCCAAAACAAAAAGATTAGATGAACAATACCTGCTTCAAAAGCAAAAATAGGAATAGCAGGGATATTTCCTTAAAAAGGCAAATCTTCATTTGGTTCACCTATTGGAGGAAGATCATCGCCGGGAAAGCTTGTGAGGTTATCAGGAACATCAGACTTACCGCTGCCCTCAGCTCTTTTATCAAGCATAATCAGGTTATCGCCCACAACTTCTGTTGCATATTTTTTTACGCCTTCTTTATCTTCCCAGCTTCTTGTTTTTAAACGACCTTCAATATATACAAGACTTCCTTTGTGAAGGTACTTCTGAGCAAGTTCAGCAAGACCACGCCATAATACAACAGTATGCCACTCGGTTTGGCTCACTAATTTTCCTGTACGGTCTTTAAACGTTTCTGTAGTTGCAAGGGGAAATTTTGCCACAGCAATATTGCCTTCAAGTACTTGTATATCCGGGTCCTTCCCAAGATTTCCAATAAGCATTACACGGTTAACTCCTCTCATACGAATAATTTTTCAGATGAAATGATAAAACCAAACAGTTGTCTCTTCTAAATTACGTTTTTTGCTTAACTGTTGCATCATTCAGCATAAATAATTCGGCCTGCTCTTCTTTTAGCATTTCATTCAGAATTTTTGGAAAAGGCAGTTTCTTCAACTGGCTGATCGTTTTCCATTCCCATTGGTATTCTTTTTCATTCACAGTCTTAACATTAATTAAAACTGCTTTTGCAAAAATGGTTTGATGGCTTAACTGTTGTTTAAAAGGTTTTGCTAACGCTGATTTAACCTTTACTTCAAGCCCGTTTTTTTTAATCCAACCTTCAACTCCTTTTTTTAATGCCAGCGACCATTCATTTTCACTTTTATATTCTGAATTCGGGAATTGGTATAAGTTGGCCCACACATCTTTGCCTGTTCGTTTTTGTACAGCAAATTTTCTTTCTTGCTTCACGATATAGAAAACAAACCACCTGCTTCTTTGCTTTGTTTGTTTTTCTTTTACAGGCAGTTCGGCCGTGAGATTATTTTTATGGGCAAAACATTTGCTTTTCATTATGCAGGAAGCACATTCGGGTAAATCGGGTTTGCAAACAGATGCACCAAAATCCATAATGGCTTGATTATAGACAGATGGTTGGTTATTTCCCAGGCATTTCTGGGCCAGCTGCTGAAAAAACTGTTTTCCTTTAGTACTGTCGATAGGAGTTTCTTTTCCAAAAAAACGACTCAGTACACGAAACACATTTCCATCAACTACGGCATGAGGTAAATCGAAAGCAAATGACGAAATAGCAGCAGCTGTGTAAGGACCAATGCCTTTTAATTCCAGGATAGTTTCAAAACTGTCCGGGAATTTTCCATCAAGCTCAAAAACAATTTTTTGTGCAGTTGCATGCAGGTTGCGGCAGCGGTTATAATATCCAAGACCTTCCCATAATTTATACACTTCTTCAATAGGAGCTTTAGCCAGTTTTTGGATAGTTGGATATTTCTTTAAAAAACGCTCATAATATTTCATTCCCTGCTCAGCCCTCGTTTGCTGAAGAATAATTTCACTGAGCCAGATGCGGTACACATCTTTTTCGCCTTTCCAGGGTAATTGGCGGTTATTGATTGTTTTATGCCAGAGAAGCAGCTTTTCGCTGAAATATTTTTGTTGATCCATTTACATGGCAAAAAAAGCAGTTTTACCAACAGCAACCAACTGAAAGAAAGGAAATCCCCAAGCCAGATCACTTTAAGTTCATAATCAACCAGTTATTAAAAGAATTTTTGCCAATATATTTCCTTTTCTGAATTTTATTCATGATCTTAGATGTGCAATAATCAAAACTCCAAAATTTAATCAGAATGAGAAAAGCAGATCTCGTCAACCAAATATCTGAGAAAACAGGAATTCCTAAAGTGGATGTCCTTGTAACCCTCGAAACAATGTTCAAAGAAGTAAAAGACTCCTTATCAGCAGGACAGAATATTTATATCCGTGGATTTGGGAGTTTTATTACTAAAAAAAGAGCAGCTAAAATTGGCCGGAATATCAAACGCAATACAGCAGTTCATATTCCAGAACATTTTATTCCTGCTTTTAAGCCCGCTAAAGAGTTTGTACAAGAAGTAAAATCGAGATACAAAGGAAGTTAATTCTTGGATTTCAGTTTTTAATCAACGCCATCCTTTAGTTTTGCAGTTCAATTTTTTGAAAGTGAACAGGCAACAAATTATTTATATAACTGCTGCAATTACAGCAGTTTTTCTTTTATTCTTTTTTGGAAGAAGAATCCCAAACAAAAAAGACGATCATGCCGGCCATGAGCATGCAGCTCAGGCAATGCCCCCTTCGGCTACACAAAGCGCTGATTTTGAGACGTTATTGAGTATTGCCAAGAAACAACTCACAGCTTCCCAACTTGAAAAAGTTAACCGGCTTGAAAATTCAGTGGTCAGGGGAGATGTAAAAAATCAGCAGGTTCATGTCTACCACCAGCTGGCAGAGTTCTGGAAAGATTCAGCAAAAAACTTTGTTCCTTACGCCAAATATCTTGCAGAAGCAGCTAAGTTGGAAAAGTCAGAGAAAAATCTCACCTTTGCAGCCCATTTGTTTTTAGGCGAACTTCAGACTACAGAGGAAGAACCTCTTAAAGTCTGGATGGCTAAAGAAGCAAAAGAGTTGTTTGAAATTGCATTAGAACTGAATCCCAACAACGATTCAACAAAGGTTGGCCTCGGCAGTACCTACTTTTTTGGCGCTGCAGGTAATGAGCCTCCAATGAAAGGAATCGGGCTTATCAGGGAAGTTCTTGCAAAAAATCCAGATGATTCCTTTGCTAATTATATGCTGGGTATTGGATCTTTTGCAAGTGGTCAGTGGTCAAAAGCCATTGAACGGTTCGAAAAGGTTGTTCAAATACAGCCGGAAAACCTGGATGCTATTCTAAGGTTAGCCGATGCATGTGAACAAAGCGGAGATAAAGCAAATGCAAAAAAATGGTATCAGCAGCTTTTACAAACAATAAAATCACTGGAAGCTAAGAAGAAATTCAAAAGCAATCCTGAAATGCTGAACCAGATTGAACAACGAATTAAAGAGTTGTAAACATATTTATTAACGAACGTAAACCGTATTAAACATGCCTTGCGGAAAAAAGAGAAAGCGTCATAAAATTGCGACGCATAAGCGTAAAAAACGTCTTAGAAAGAACCGTCATAAGAAGAATAAGAAATAATCTTCTATATTGAACGGAGTCCCGCATAAACGGGACTCTGTTTCGCTATGGCCATTGCCCAATTTTATGCCTGCTTGTATATCATGCTGCAATAGCCTTTTTATTCCTTCCTGAGATCAGGTGAAGTGAGGATTGTACATTTTTAAAGACATTTCGGGTGAATAAGGAACTGATCATCAATGCCGCTCCAAACGGGGTGGAAATTGCTTTATTAGAAGACAAGAAATTAGTAGAACTGCATCAGGAAAGTAATGATGCAAGTTTTACTGTTGGCGATTTATACCTCGGTAAAGTAAAAAAACTGGTTCCGGGTATGAATGCTGCATTTGTGGATGTAGGATTTGAAAAAGATGGTTTCCTTCATTACACAGATCTGAGTCCCTATGTCCGTTCCATTCTTAAATTCACCACCCAATCAATCGGCGATAAAAGTGAAGACATCTTCGATTTCGCCAAATTTCAAACCGAACCGGAAATTATCAAAACAGGAAAAATAGGCGAAGTGCTTACAGGCAAGCCTAATATTCTTGTTCAGATTCTGAAAGAACCCATCGCTGCAAAAGGCCCACGTTTAAGCTGCGAAATTTCTTTACCCGGCCGTTTTGTTGTTCTTACTCCTTTCAATGATATTGTTGCTGTAAGCCGCAAAATTCATTCAAGCGATGAAAGAAAGCGTTTGCAAAAAATTGTTGAAGCCATCAAAACAAAAAACTTTGGTGTAATTGTAAGAACTGCAGCTGAAGGAAAAAATACTGCCGAACTTCATGAAGACCTCAACAACCTGGTTACCCAGTGGAAGCAAATTCAGCAAAACCTGAAAAATGCAACTCCCCCTTCAAAGATTCTTGGCGAAACAGATAAAACCACAAGCATACTCCGTGATTTACTGAATGCTGATTTCAACAAAATTGTTGTGAATGATAAAAACATTTACAACGATGCAAGAAACTATATTCAGAAAATTGCACCCGATAAAATTGACATTGTGAATTTTTACCAAAACGGTTCTCCCATCTTCGACAGTTTTGGAGTAACTAAACAGGTAAAAGGTTCCTTTGGTAAAACAGTAAACCTTGCAAGCGGTGCTTATCTCATTATTGAACATACCGAAGCACTTCATGTAATTGATGTAAACAGCGGTTACAAAAGTGTAAGTGCTAACCAGGAAGAAAATGCACTTCAAACAAACCTTGAAGCTGCAGAAGAAATTGCCCGTCAGTTACGGTTAAGAGATATTGGTGGAATTATTGTTGTTGACTTCATTGATATGAAGTTGCCCGACAATAAACGCAAGCTTGCTGATGCAATGGAAGAGTTCATGAAAGCCGACAGGGCCAAACATGCAATTCTGCCTATTTCAAAATTTGGCCTCATGCAGATTACACGTCAGCGCATGAAGCCGGAAGTAAATATCAACACACAGGAAGTTTGTCCAAGTTGTAATGGTACAGGTAAAGTTTCATCCACATTAATATTGGAAGATGAAATTGAAAAGAATCTCAGCTACCTCATCATGCAAAAGCACAAGGGACTTACAATAGCTGTACATCCTATTATGGAAGCGTACCTGCGTAAAGGACTGCTTTTATCCAAACGCATGAAATGGAGCTGGAAATACAAGCAAAAAATCAAAGTAAGATCAAACACTTCTTATCACCTCACAGAATATCATTTCTTTGATGAACATGATGAAGAAATAAAACTATAGTTTAGCTTTTCCCCATCTAAAACTGCTTATGAAAAAAATTATTCTTTTGGCCTTATTGGTAACAGGAATTTCGGTTTATGCACAAGTTCCTGCAATAAATTCCTTTTCGCCAGTTTCCGGTGCTGTTGGAACAGTTATAACAATTGAGGGAAGCAACTTCAGTTCAACTGCTGAAAACAATGTCGTTTATTTTGGATCAGCTAAAGCTGTTATTAGTAACGCCACTTCATCAACTCTCACTGTAATCGTTCCGTTTGGTGCAACATTTGAACCAATTTCAGTTGCTACTAATAACCTGGTTGCTTATTCAGCAAAACCATTTATTGTAACCTATCCCAATGGTGGAATGGATTTTACCACTTCCTCTTTTGCAACTTCAGTTAACCTTGCAGGCGGTGGAACAGTTATTGATGCCGATTGGGACAGTGATGGCAAAATAGATGTTGCCTATTCACTTTTTGGCGAAAACAGAATTTTCTTTCACAGGAACACAACAAGTGGCGGAGCAGTCAGTTTCACAAATTTTCCTGATTTTTTTGGTGGTCTTGTAAATGTTATTGGACTTGCAAAAGCAGATTTTAATGGCGATGGGAAGCCCGATATTGTAGCTTCAACTCCCTTCACTGATGCTGTTTATGTTTTTAGAAATGGCAGTAGTGCTGCAGGTTCAATTTTCTTTTTTGGTCCAACTGCTTTTGCAACCGGCAGTAGCCCACGAAAAGTAACAGTTGCTGACATTGACGGAGATGGCAAAACAGACATTATTACCAGTAACCAAGGTGCAGGCACTGTTTCTGTATTAAGAAACACCAGTACTGCTTCAACCATATCATTTGCTGCGAAGATTGATTTTACAGTTGCAACAACTCCCGAAGATATTGCGGCCGGAGATCTTAATGCTGATGGCAAGCCTGAAATTGCTGTTTCCTGTTCCGGCTCAGATGTTGTTTCAGTATTGCAGAATACTAGTACAACCGGTTCTGTTTCATTTGCACCAAAAGTTGATTTGATTACAGGTGCTTATCCTTGGGGTGTGGCAATTGGCGACCTGAACGGCGACAATAAACCAGAAGTAATTTCTTCAAACCTTAGTCCAAACACTATTTCAGTTTTTAAAAATAACTCAACAACAGGCTCAATTTCTTTTAGTGCAGCATCAGACTTTGGCACCAGCAGTTCTCCACGTGGCATTAAACTGGGCGATCTAAATGCAGATGGTAAACCAGACATTGTTGCTGCATGCTATTTTTCAAGCTCTGTTGTTTCTGTATTAAAAAATACCAGTACAGGTACTTCTATAACATTTAACAGTGCTCAAAACTTCAACACATCATCGGGCCCCAATACAATTGCTTTATTTGATGTAAATAATGATGGCTTGATGGATATTGTGGCAGGAACAACAACCGGATCTTTTTCTGGGAATAATAGTTATTTACTGAATACACTTAATATCAACACAACTTCTGCAGTTAACAATATCATTAATGTTTCTTCTTTGTTAAGTGTTTATCCAAATCCTTCATCCGACAGAATCGTTATTACACACCCAGTTGCAAATAAACCGGCAAGCATAAGTATTACTAATATTAACGGCATAACTGTTTATCAAACAAAAGTCAAACACCAATCTTCAGAAACAGTTATAGATATCAGTAAACTGAACACTGGTGTGTATGTTTTAAGCTGGAAAAGTGGAAACGAAAATGGAAATATTAAGCTGACTAAAAAATAGTAAAGAAGAAATTTATCCTCACTGCAATTTTTTAATAAGCTGCAATCATACTTATTTCAACATTTACACTTTTAGGCAATCCTTTAACTGCAATGGTTTCTCTTGCAGGAAACGTTCCTGTAAAATAAGACCCGTAAATTTCATTTACTTCAGCAAACAGGTTCATATCACTCAGGAAGATGGTAGTCTTAACAACGTGATTAAAACTTAAGCCTGCTTGTGATAAAATTGCCTGCAGGTTTTTCATTACCTGGTGTGCTTCTGCTTTCACATCAGCATTATTTAATTCGCCCGATTGCGGATCAATGCACACCTGGCCAGAAATAAACAACAGATTTCCTGCTGCAACAGCCTGGCTGTAAGGACCAATTGGTGCCGGTGCATTATTTGTTTGAATGATTTTCTTTTCCATATTAGTTACAAACTTAGTTTTTTAGCTTTATAAATCACAAACAGACGGTTAACTGTACTTTTGCAGCAATCTCCCGTTTACAGCAAAACAGGATAATTCAGGAGCTTACATTTATGCCATTGATTTTATGCATTGACACATCTACCACACATGCATCTGTTGCGCTTGCAAAAGATACAGAACTTCTTTGCCTTAAAACAAATAACTCGCAAAAAGATCATGCATCTTTTATTCAGCCTGCCATACAAGACATCATGAATGAAACAGGATATCCACTCTCAAAACTTGATGCAGTTGCTGTTACTTCAGGCCCCGGTTCATATACTGGTTTGCGTGTAGGATTTGCCACTGCAAAAGGATTGTGTTATGCACTAAATAAACCCCTGATTACAGTTTCTACAACCAGAGTAATGGCACAGGCTGCAGTTTCAGAATTGCGACAAAAAAATTCTTTAACCAGCGATATATTGCTCTGCCCTATGATTGATGCAAGAAGAATGGAAGTATTTACCGCTGTTTACGATGTTGATATGAATGAAAAAATCAAGGATCTTGCATTAATACTTTCTGATAATTCATTTACAGATTTATTTTTAACTCACAACCTTTACTTTTTTGGTAACGGTGCTGAGAAATGGAAAACAGTTTGCGAAAACAATCACGCTCATTTCATTGATATAAACTGGAACGCATCAAATATCATTGTCGATGCCTTCAGACATTTTCATGACAATTCGTTTACTTCTCTTGCATATTCTTCACCTGCATATTTAAAAGACTTCCATTCTGCAATTAATAAATAAAGATTGTCTTTTATAACTATTATTACTTTGATTATTCTTCTAACTTTAATTTAGTTTTTTACCCATAATCACAACTATTAAACCTGCTCAAAAATGGCTACTATCGTTAAAAAAAAGGAAAGCGGAGCGCCGTTAGAGGTTGACTATTTAGCTGTAAAAAAGGCAGCACTGATCTTAAGATCTCTTAACCACAAGCTCCGTCAGCAAATCGTTGATTTAATCAACGAAAATGGTCGCATTACTGTTACAGAAATTTATGTAAAGTTGCGGCTTGAACAATCTGTTGCTTCACAACACCTTGCTATTCTTCGCAGAAGTAACATCGTTAAAACTACAAGAGAAGGAAAGTTTATCTGGTATTCCGTTAATTATGAACGGCTGGAAGAGATAAAAAAGTTTGTTGCTGATCTTCTCAGTTAAGAAATTACTCTTTTCAATGTTTGACTGATCAAATTTCTTGATCAGGTAGTGTATTTTTGCGCCAAAGAAAAATGCAATGTATATCCAGCAATTATATACTTCCTGCTTAAGTGAGGCTGCGTATTATATTGAAGATAACGGCGAGTGTGCAATTATCGACCCCATGCGTGATATTGACAGCTATCTCAAACTGTCTGAAGAACGCCAATCGGTTATCAAATATATTTTTGAAACACATTTTCATGCCGACTTTGTAAGCGGTCATCTTGATCTTGCAAAGCAAACAAACGCACCGATTGTTTACGGGCCCGAAACGCAAACCAGTTTACCTGTTTACATTGCAAAAGATGGCGAAGAATTTAAAGTTGGAAAACTTACCATCAAAGTATTACACACCCCCGGCCATACATTAGAAAGCAGCTGCTATTTATTAAAAGACGAACACGGTAAAGATTACTGCATTTTTACAGGTGATACATTGTTTGTTGGCGATGTAGGCCGTCCCGATCTGGCACAAGGTGGTGATATATCGGTAAGTGATCTTGCCGGTATGTTGTACGATTCGTTACAAAACAAAATTGCAACACTTGCAGACGATGTGATTGTTTATCCTGCACATGGTCCCGGCAGTTCATGCGGCAAAAGCATTGGCAAAGAAACCACCAGCACAATCGGCATACAGAAGCAAACAAATTATGCCCTTAATCAAACATCAAAAGAAGAATTTATAAATGCAGTAACAAAGGGACTCGAAACACCTCCCAAATATTTTGCAGTAAATGCACAGATAAACAAAGACGGTTATAATTCAATCAACAATATTTTACAACAAGGAATGACAGCATTAACAATCGAAGAGTTCAAATCTCTGGCAAAACAGGAAAAGACATTTATTCTTGATACAAGAAACTCAACAACAATTACACAAGGTTTTATTCCCTCTTCCATAAGCATTGGCCTGGATGGCCGCTTTGCAGAATGGGCCGGTGCATTACTGCCTTTTGATGAAACGATATTACTTGTATGCGAAGAAGGAAAAGAAGAAGAAACCATTGTACGGCTTGCAAGAGTTGGTTTTGATAAAGTAAAAGGTTTTCTGCAAGGTGGCTTTGAAGCATGGCAGGCAGCCGGTGAAAAAATTGATATGATTATTGATGTTGAAGCGGATGAACTGGCAATGGATCTTCCACATGATGATAATCTCGTTGTTGTGGATGTGCGGAAAGAATCTGAATTTGCTGAAGCACATGTAAAAGATGCAGTGAATTTGCCATTGGCAGATATGACTGACCCCGCACTCATCACCAATATTGAAGAAAGAGACAACTTATACATTCATTGTGCAGGCGGTTACAGAAGTGTTATTGCTTCGTCTATTTTAAAGCGACAGGGATTTCATAACCTGCGCAATGTTCTCGGTGGATTTAAGAAAATTGAAGAACAAAAAATTGAAATAATTAAAGCTACTCCTGCTAAGTAATTTCAGTTTACTTCCTTAAAAAAGCACCCGCTATAACTCTATGGCGGGTGCTTTTTGTTTAATATTTAAGACAATAAATCGTCAAATCTCTTTAACAGAATATCAACGGTAGAAATATTGTGTTTAACTTTATGATGCAAAAAATTAAACATTATTTTATGTCGGCAGTTGAGTTTAACCAGATGATTGTTAGCAATACGGATTATTTAAGACCGTTTGCATTTACATTAACCCGAGACAATGAAACTGCAAAAGACCTTTTACAGGAAACATTGTACAGGGCTCTTGCCAACAGGGATAAATATCATGTTGGTACAAACGTAAAAGCATGGCTTTACACCATTATGCGGAATATTTTTATTAATAATTACCGCCGCAAAGCCAAACAGCAAACCATTTTTGATTCAACAGGTAATGATTTTCTTCTCAATTACCAACAGGCAACTGTTGGCAACGCAGCAGAAACAAACCTGAATCTGAAAGAAATACAATCGGCTATACACGAGCTCCCGGAAATTTTTAAGAAGCCTTTCATTCTTTATTTCGAAGGTTTCAAATATCATGAGATTGCTCATTTGTTAAACGAACCGCTGGGTACAATTAAAAGCCGTATTCACTTTGCCCGTAAACTTTTAAAAGAACAATTAAGCCGCAACTAAACACATGCAGAAATCAGCAATCATCATTGGCAGTGGTTTTGCCGGAATGTCGGCAGCTTCTTTTCTCGCAAAGAAAGGTTGGGACGTTACTGTGCTTGAAAAACACAACATGCCCGGTGGCCGTGCAAGAAAAATGGAAGCCAATGGGTTTGTGTTTGATATGGGACCCAGCTGGTACTGGATGCCTGATGTGTTTGAACGTTATTTTCAGCAGTTTGGGAAAAAAGTTAGTGATTATTACCAATTGCAACGTCTTGATCCTTCGTACAGGGTTTACTTCGAAAACGATGTACTGGATATACCAGCTTCTTACGATGCACTGAAAGAGTTATTTGAAAAAATTGAACCGGGAAGTGCTGCAATGCTCGATCACTTTATGGAAGAAGCAGCCTATAAGTATGAAGTGGGAATGAATAAACTGGTGCATCAGCCAGGCCAATCACTAACAGAATTTGCAGACATTGATTTTCTGAAAGGCGTATTCAGGCTGGATGTATTTACTTCCATCAAAGCGCATGTACAAAAACATTTTTCCGATTCACGGTTAAAGCAGCTGATGGAATTTCCTGTTCTTTTCCTTGGCGCATTACCTCAGAAAATTCCTGCATTGTACAGTCTCATGAATTATGCAGATGTAAAACTCGGCACATGGTTCCCTGTTGGTGGTATGTACAAAATTGTAGAAGCCATGTACCACTTAGCCAAAGAGCTTGGAGTAAAGTTTTTGTTTCAGCACGATGTTGAAAAAATTGAAACAGTCAACGGCCATGCAACAGGTGTGTTTTGCAACGGAAATTATTTTGAAGCTGATGTGATTATAAGCGGCGCCGACTATCATTTTACCGAAACAAAATTGTTAGAGAGTGCCGACCGTAGTTATTCAGATCAGTATTGGGAAAACCGCACAATGGCTCCTTCCTGTTTGCTCTATTATGTCGGTATCAATAAAAAATTAAAACAGGTACCACATCACTCTCTGTTTTTTGATACAGACTTTGAACAGCATGGTAGTGAAATTTATACAAATCCACAATGGCCTTCGGCTCCTTTGTTTTATGTAAGTATGACAACGGCAACCGATCCTGTTGGTGCACCTGAAGGTCATGAAAATTTATTTTTCCTTATTCCAGTGGCTGCCGGTTTACAAAATGATACAGAGGAATTAAGAGAAAACTATTTTAAACAGATTATTAACCGCTTTGAACAACGAATTGGTGAACCAATTTCAGATCATATTGTTTATAAAAAATCGTATGCAGTAAGTGATTTTGTAGCCGACTATAACGCATTTAAAGGAAATGCTTATGGTTTAGCAAACACTTTAATGCAGACAGCTGTTTTAAAACCTGCCTGCCGCAGTAAAAAAGTGAGCAACCTGTTTTATACAGGTCAG
Organism: Chitinophagaceae bacterium UBA1931; assembly: GCA_002337125.1. Lineage (GTDB taxonomy): Bacteria > Bacteroidota > Bacteroidia > Chitinophagales > Chitinophagaceae > Lacibacter. The sequence goes on along the minus strand of DDFJ01000004.1, from coordinate 2,746,542 downwards.
CTTACAGTACCGGGGCCAGGTGTGCCGCCAAGCCTTATCAGTGGCGAGGTGGTGGCAGCTTTAGTAGAGAAACAATACAAAACAACAACCAAAAACAAAGCAAAAGTATGATCGGCATCTTCCATGAAGTATGTCAGTTGTGCAGTCAAAACACAACTGAGCGTTACAGTACGTCCTTTTCATCAGCTATCCGTCTGTTGCACAAAGATCTGAGGCAACCCATTTACAACATTTATGGGCTTGTTCGTTTTGCCGATGAAATTGTCGATACGTTTCATGCATACGATAAACAAACCCTTATCCGTGAATTCAGGGACGAAACCTTTCATGCCATTGAGCGTGGCATCAGCCTCAACCCTGTCATTCACAGTTTCCAGTTAACTGTTAATCAGTATAAAATAGATCACGAACTGATTCATGCTTTTTTCAACAGCATGGAAATGGATCTCGACAAAAAACAATACAACAGCAGCAGTTATACAGAATATATTTATGGAAGCGCTGAAGTGGTTGGACTGATGTGCCTGTATGTTTTTGTGAATGGTGATCAAAAGAAATTTGATGAGCTGAAACCTGCAGCAAGAGCATTGGGTGCCGCTTTTCAGAAAGTAAATTTCCTGCGGGATGTGAAAGCGGATTATGAATTGATGGAACGGACTTATTTTCCCGGGCTCAACTTCCGCAACTTCAGCTATGCTGATAAAAAAGAAATTGAAGCCGACATTCAGAGAGATTTCGATGCTGCATATAAAGGCATTATTCATCTTCCTGTTAAAGCAAGATTTGGTGTATATGTTGCTTATAAATATTACCAGTCGCTGTTTATGAAAATAAAACGCATTCAGCCCGCACGCATTATGCAGGAACGCATCCGTATACCCGATTACCATAAATTAATGATTGTACTACGTGCAAGTTTGAGCAACCAGTTCAACCTCATGTAACAATTACCTAAATTTGAGCATGCAGGAAGTTATACTTGTTAACGAACAGGACGAAGAAATTGGTTCAATGGAAAAAATGGAAGCACATGAAAAAGCATTGCTTCACCGTGCTTTCAGTGTTTTTTTATTTGATCATAATGGCAATATGCTTTTACAGCGCAGGGCTGATTCAAAATATCACAGCCCATCGTTATGGACAAATGCCTGCTGCAGTCATCCTATGCCCGGCGAAACTGTTGAACAAGCTGCATTAAGAAGATTACAGGAAGAACTTGGCTTTACTACCTACATTAAAAAAGCATTTCACTTTACATACAAAGCTTCATTCGATAATGGCTTAACAGAACATGAGTTTGATCATGTGCTGATTGGATTTTACGAAGGCGAAATGCAGCTCAACAAAGATGAGGTTAGTGAAGTATGTTACAAATCCATGCAGCAAATAAAAAAAGCCATCGCACAGCAGTCGCATGAATATACTGCATGGTTTAAAATAGCTTTCCCATTACTGGAAGACTGGCTTACAAAACATCAATTAAATGCAACCGCCTAAAGCAGTGATCATCGGCAGTGGTGTTGCAGGACTTGCAAGCGCTGTACGTTTAGCTGTGCAGGGATTTGAGGTAGATGTATTTGAACGTAATGCATACCCCGGCGGAAAACTTTCCTTTTTTAAAAAAGATGGTTTTTCGTTTGACAGGGGCCCTTCCCTGTTTACACAACCGCAACTGCTGCATGATTTATTTGAATATGCCGGCGAGAAGATAGAAGATTATCTCAATTATCAAAAGCTTGATTTATCCTGCAAATATTTTTTTGAAAATGGCAAGCAAATCGATGCATGGACAGATAACAACAAACTTGCTGAAGAACTTGAATTGAAACTGGGTGAGCCTCCTTCATCGGTAAAAAACTATCTGCACAAAAGCAGAAAGCTGTACGAAAATGTTGGAACTGTTTTTCTGAATCATTCATTGCACAAACGTTCAACCTGGTTACAAAAGCATGTACTGAAAGCAATAAGCACTGTGCGCCTGCCACATTTAACCGGAACATTACACAGTTATAATCAATCATCGTTTAAAACACCGGAAGCAGTTCAGGTGTTCGACCGATATGCAACATATAACGGAAGCAATCCTTACCAGACTCCCGGCATGATGAGTTTAATTCCGCATCTTGAATTAAATGAAGGAACATTTTACCCGGAAGGCGGAATGATCAGTATCACCAATGCGCTGTACAAACTTGCATTAAAGAAGCAGGTTCGTTTTCATTTTAATTCACCTGTACAACGTATTATTCATCACCAGCAAAAAGTAAAAGGTATTGTGGTGAATAATGAAAATATTGAAGCAAGTATTATAGTAAGTAATGCTGATGTGTACTTTACTTATAAGCATCTTCTTAAAGATGAACAGAATAAAAAAGTACTGAAGCAGGAAAGAAGTTCAAGCGGTATTATTTTTTACTGGGGAATGAACAGAACATTTGAACAACTTCACCTGCATAATATCTTCTTCAGTAAAAATTATTCGGCAGAGTTTCAGTCCATCTTTAAACAAAACAAACTCTTTAACGACCCGACAGTTTATGTAAATATCACTTCCAAACTGGAAGACCGGCATGCGCCTGCAGGAAAAGAAAACTGGTTTGTGTTGATCAATGCTCCTTCAAACACAAATCAAAACTGGGAGAAATTACGTTTACAGTTACGCAATCAAACCATTGAAAAGCTAAGCCGTATATTACAAACTGATGTTGGAAGTGCCATTGAAACGGAAGAATATCTTGATCCCATCCGTATAGAAGAACAAACTGCTTCATTCAAAGGATCGTTATACGGCACAAGCAGTAACAGCAGGATGTCAGCCTTTCTGCGTCATCCCAATTTTTCATCACAACTCAGCGGACTTTACTTTTGCGGAGGCAGTGTACATCCCGGAGGAGGAATACCACTTTGCTTAAACAGTGCAAAAATCACAGCCGAACTGATTGCACGAAAAAAAACCAAAACTCATTGATTTCTGATTCATCCATAGCAAAACAAAATCTTGCCAGCATTATTGCACTCATCTTTCATGCAATAGGGTTGATAGGCATGTTGTTTTATAACAGGGAATTATTTTCATCACTTACACCGTACAACCTTCTTTTATCAGCCGGCTTAATTATTTACACGCAGCAGGAAAAGAATATTTCCTTTTTTCTTTTCGTACTGATCTGTTTCATCACAGGTTTTGCAGTTGAATATCTTGGCGTTAATCATCAACTTCTTTTTGGCAGCTACGAATATTTACCTGCTATGGGGCCACAATGGCAAAACGTTCCGGTTATCATTGGCCTCAACTGGTTTATCATAATGTATTGCTGCGGAGTAAGTGTACAGATGCTGCTCAATTTTTTATGGAACAAACTAAAAGATGATGATCAGCCTTACCGCAGTAATGTTGGTTTTGTTGCTGTTATTCTCGACAGTGCACTGCTGGCAACTTTTTTTGACTGGGTAATGGAGCCAATTGCTGTTGAGCTGCACTGGTGGCAATGGGCTAATGGAACCATTCCCGTTCTCAATTACATCAGCTGGCTGGGGGTTAGTGTTGTACTTATGACGCTGTTCCGTCTTTTTTCTTTCAACAAACAGAACAAATTTGCTGTTAACCTGTTACTAATTCAGTTTCTGTTTTTTCTTATTTTAAGAACTGTATTATGATGACCTTACTATACATCCTGCTGGCATTCGTTGTATTCTTTCTAATGGAAGGAATAACATGGCTTACACACAAATTTGTCATGCATGGTTTTTTATGGTATTTACATGAAGACCATCATCAGCCACGTGGTAATGTGTTGGAAAAGAATGATGCCTTCTTCTTAATTTTTGCTATTCCCAGCTGGCTTTGCATTATGCTTGGATTAATGAACCAGGTGTACTGGGTTGTAAGCATTGGTGCTGGCATTGCCATGTATGGTCTTGCCTATTTTATTGTACATGATATTATCATTCATCAACGCTTTAAAATTTTCAGCCGCTGGAACAGTACCTATGTGCGTGCAATACGCTGGGCACATAAAATGCATCACAAACATATCGACAAGGAAGATGGTGAAAGTTTTGGCATGCTGATGGTTCATAAAAAATACTGGGATAAAGTGCGTAAAGAAAAAAAGCTTAACCCCAATATTAAATAACTGCTGTTGAACACGCATTATACTTATTTCCTTATTCATGCTGCTGCAATTGCCGGTCCGCTGTTGTTAAGTTTTGACCGCAAAGTTCATTTTTACAAAAAGTGGAAATACCTTTTTCCTGCAATGATTATTCCTGCACTGTTTTTCCTGGTGTGGGATGAGTTGTTTACACGTATGGGCGTTTGGGGGTTTAATGAAAACTATATTACAGGTTTAAAGATCGGATCGTTGCCTGTGGAAGAAGTATTATTCTTCATTACCGTTCCGTATTGCTGTGTATTTGTATATGAATGTGTGAGAATTTATTTTCCAAAGCTTGAGCAGTTGAAAGTGAATAAAAGCATTCTCATTTTAATGGTGATTTTATTTCTTGCATCGGGACTTATTCATTCAGATAAATATTATACTGCTACAACATTTCTGTTCAATGCGGGATTTCTTTTGTTACTGCTGATCTTCAGCAAATGGTTCAGCAATTTTAATATTGCTTTGTTTCTTATTGCTTATGCCATCTGCTTAATTCCCTTTTTTATTGTGAATGGATTTTTAACAGCCTACCCTGTTGTACAATACAACGATGCAGAAAATATGGGCATCCGCATTTTTTCATTTTTACCCTGGCCCATGCATAACATTCCTGTTGAAGATACTTTTTACGGCATGCTTCTTATTTTAATGAACGTGGCGTTGTTTGAAAAACTGCGGATGCGTTTGAAATAATTTTACAACTTCAGGTACTCTTTTAATTTCCCTTCCTTATCGGCAGCGATTAGTTTCTTTAAATCTTTATCAAGCTTTACATTATTTGATTCATTGGCTGCATATACAGCAAGACCATGCATAGCTGCAAGTTCAACTTCCTTTCTATCTTTTGCTTTGTCTTTGTTTTCCATGCAGAATTTTGTCATTCCTGCTGCATAAACTCCAAGCAAACGATCACCTTCTTTGCCAAATTTTGTGATGTTGCCGTTTATTTCAAAAGTATAATCAGCAGTTGCCATCATCCATTTAATAAGAAATGACATGGAAGAAAGTCGGTTTACATTTGAATTGTCAATTGGAGTTGTTAAGATATAATTTGCTGCCTGGAGCGCCTTACTGTCGTATGTCCTGCATTCGTCAGCGGTAGCAAAAGTTATATTTTGAAGAGGGGTAAAATCCTGCGCATAAATAGTACAGGCAATCAAAAGTGTTACCAGGAGAGCGGTGATCTTTTTCATAAATAATTTTTTGAAAAAGTAAATGCTCCTTATAAACTGACCAATAATTTCCGTCAGCTATCAACTGTTGTAAAATCAGGAAAATCAAAAACCATCAACCCTTGTTCCGGGGCATCCAACCTTTTTATCTTTCTTCATAGACGGCAAGCCAGATGTACGTTTGTACCAGTCAACAAATGGCCGCCATACCAGTTTCACTTGTATAAAAATATAGGCATCTTTATTCTTATCACTTCCTCTTACAGTACCGGCAACAGGGTAAGAACCTGTTCCTTTATAAGCCATATCAACAGCAAGCTGACCTTTTGCTGCATATAAAGCCGTCTCGTCAACATAACGTTTACTCACATCATCAATGTAATCAGTAAATGTTTTGCGGTAGCCAATTTCAAGTCCAATGCGCAGATCTTCATTCAATAAATACTCAGCACCAATTCCCAAAGGAATAGCTATTTGTGTACGCTTATATACTTTTCTTCCTGCTGTGAAACCCTGGCCTTCTGTACTTAACGGCTGAAGCTTTACGAGTCTACCTGTTTTATCCAACGCCATCGGGTCAAAATGAAAAACAGCTGCACCTGCAAACACATAAGGCGTCCACCATTTATAATTCAGGTTGAAAATATTATACTGGCCTCCCAACTCCCATTCGAACAGTTTGGATTGAAAACTGAGATTACGGTCTTTTAAAAACTGATCTTTGTTTTTACTGTCATCTGCTTTTAATGAACCAAGGCTTAAATTGGTACGCAGTAAAAAATGTTCCGTTAAATCGTAACGGGCACCAATACTTCCCACAAACCGCATTTGTTTTAACGAAAGACTGTTTTGCTTTAAATCGCCCTGGTAGTTTGCCAAGCCGGCACCAAATGAAAGATGAAAATTCTGGGCTGATGCAAAGACCGGAAGAATGGTCAGCAGGAGCAATAATTTTTTCATGAGTCTGTTTGCGGTTTTTGTCATAGTACAAATCGGATCGGGATAAACTTTATGCAAATTAGTACTAAAACGAAAAAACAGCGCTGAAAGTATTTGCAACGAAGAGATTTCTGTTTAATTACTCCCGCCTCAAAGCTGTACTTTTGAAGTTATTATTACTGAATTATGTTTGAACAGCTGATTAAAAGTATACAGGATAAGGTACCGGCAACAGAACAGGAACTGCAATTGTGTAAACATTATTTTACTCCTAAAAAAATCAGGAGAAAACAATTCCTGCTGCAGGAAGGCGATGTTTGCAACCGCATGGCTTTTGTTGAAAAAGGCTCACTGTATTCTTATTCAACTGATGCAAAGGGTAACCAGCGTGTAATTCAGTTTGCCTTTGAAGGATGGTGGATTTCAGATCTCTACAGCTTTTTTACCAAAGAACCTTCCAGTTTAAATATTGAAGCACTTGAAGACAGTGAACTGTTATTGCTCGATCATGAACAGCATGAGTATCTTTTAAAAAATGTTCCGCAATACGAAACCTATACACGTATGATTTTACAAAATGCATACGTTGCACTTCAGCGCCGCATTGAAGGAACAATTGGTTTAACTGCCGAAGAAAAATATTCCCGGTTTTTAAACCAGTATCCCACCTGTTTAAACAGGGTGCCGCAGCATTTAATTGCTTCTTATCTTGGTATTACTCCCGAAACACTCAGCCGTATACGTAAGCAAATGGCCCGTTGATGCGTTGACATTTGTCAAGAGAATTTCTTATCACATATCATTGGAGGCAGCCTTGTTGTAAAAGTAGTTTTGCATCATCAATCGTAATGATATGCATGTGAAACAAACAATCGCAATAATTGGAGCAACAGGTAACATGGGGCAAGCAATTGCAAAATCCCTTGCAAAAGAAGAGAACCGCTTGTTATTGTTTTCTTCCAATTTGCAAAAAGCACAATTACTTGCAGAAGAAATAAAAAGCAACAATGCTGCTGTTGAAGTGGAAGGTATTGCCTGCCCTGTTGATGCAAGCTGGGAAGCTGATATAATTATACTCGCTGTTCCTTACCAGGCAGAAGCTGAAACAGCAAAGAAAATTAAGGATGTTGCAAGGCAGAAAATTGTTATCAGCATTTCAAACCCGTTAAATGCAACATACGACGGACTTGTTACTTCAGCAGATACAAGTGCAGCTGAAGAGTTACAAAAATTATTGCCTGATTCAAAAGTGATCAAGGCTTTCAACACAACCTATGCTGCTGATTTTGCACAACCAGTTATTGATGGCAAACAAACCGATGCATTTATTGCAGGCGATCATTCAAGTGCAGTAACGGTTGTGGAAGAACTGGCACGTACAGCAGGTTTTAATCCAGTCATCGCCGGTCCGCTGGCAGTAAGCCGCACATTGGAAAACATGCAGCTGCTGATGATACAGCTCACCATGAAGTACAATTATAACTGGCATGCAGGCTGGAAAATTTTACATAATTAAATCAACATTTATAATCAATCAAAAAAACAAACAATGAAAAAAACGGCAATTATTTTATCTCTTTTCTTTTTAGCAACAGCATTTACAGTAGCTACAAGCTGGAAAAACGACAAAGCACATTCACAGTTAACATTTACCGTTACACACCTTGGTGTTTCTGATGTTAGTGGTGTATTCAATGATTTTGATGTAACAGTTCAGTCAGCTAAACCCGATTTCAGCGATGCAGTGTTTACATTAACTGCTAAAGCTGCTTCAATTGATACACGTGTTGAAATGAGAAACAATCACCTGAAGAGTGCAGACTTCTTTGATGTAGAAAAATATCCTGAACTGAGTTTCAAAAGCACTTCCATTAAAAATGCAGGAAAAGATGCTTACAAACTTACCGGCGATTTAACCATTCATGGTGTAACAAAGCAGGTAACATTAGATCTCGTTTACAGGGGAACAATTGAAAACCCGATGAGCAAAAAACCAACAGCAGGTTTCCAGTTAACAGGTACAATCAAACGTTCTGATTTTGGTATCGGTCCTAAATTCCCTGCACCAATGATCAGTGATGAAGTACGCATTAAAGCTGATGGTGAATTCGCACAATAAATTATTTAAAAAGCAATCGTAAAAAACATGAGAAAGTTATTCGAGGTACAGGTTAATTCAAAAAGTGTGGATGCAGCCATCTTTATTACAAGAGTTGCAGCGGCCGTATTAATGCTTACACATGGTATTCCAAAACTCGCCGGGTTATTTGCTGATGGCCCGGTACAGTTTCCCGGTTTATTCGGTTTAAGTCCGGCAGTTTCTTTGGGCTTAACTGTTTTTGCCGAAGTATTTTGTTCACTCTTCATTTTATTTGGACTGGGAACAAGACTGGCAGTTATTCCGTTGATCATAACCATGCTGGTAGCTGTATTACTGATACACAGTGCTGATCCGTTTATTAAAAAAGAACCGGCTATTCACTTCCTGTTGTTGTACGTGATTTTATTCTTCACAGGCAGTGGAAGGTATTCAGTTGATTCATTCATTCAGAAAAAATCATTATCGGCTGTTTATACAAGCCGTTAATTAAACAAATACAAAATGAAAATAGCATTGATTGGTGCAACTGGTTTTGTTGGCACAACAATATTAAATGAGTTGGTAAGCAAGGGACACGAAGTAACAGCTATTGCACGTAATACAGAAAAATTGCAGGCTTCAGATACGGTACATCCTGTAAAAGCAGATGTAACAAATGAAGATGAATTGGCAAATGCGGTAAAAGGACATGATGCAGTGATCAGTTCATACAATGCAGGATGGACAAACCCGAACTTGTACAATGATTTTCTTGCAGGTTCTAAGGCAATACAATCAGCTGTAAAAAAATCAGGTGTGAAGCGTTTGCTTATTGTAGGTGGTGCAGGAAGTTTGTATGTTGCAGATGGTTTGCAGCTGATTGATACGCCGCAGTTTCCTGCTGAATGGAAACCAGGCGCACTGGCAGCAAGAGATTATCTCAACATAATTAAAGAAGAGAAAGAACTGGATTGGACGTTTCTGAGCCCGGCAATTGAAATGCATCACGGCACATCAGGTGTAAGGAAAGGAACTTACCGTAAAGGTTTGGAAACTCCGGTGTTTGATGAAAACAACAGGAGCATTATTTCGGCAGAAGATATGGCTATTGCCATTGTGGATGAAATTGAACATCCGCAGCATATACGTGAAAGATTCACTGTAGCATATTAACAACAAAGTTGTTTGCATGCAACGGAAACAGTTTATAACAACATTAATAACAGGAGCAGCAGGCATGACAGGTTTATCAGCATTTAATCGTTTTACAGATGATCTGAAAGAACAGGATCAACTGATGCCGGTTTTATTTATCGGTCACGGATCTCCCATGAACGGTATTGAAGACAATGAGTTCAGCAAGCGCTGGGCAGCAATGGCAAAAGAAATTCCAACGCCTGCGGCTGTGCTTGTTGTATCTGCTCACTGGTTTACAAACGGCACACGTATTACTGCCATGGATTCCCCTCCAACCATTCATGACTTTGGAGGATTTCCACGAGAGTTGTACGAAGTGCAATATCCTGCACCTGGTAATCCTGCTCTTGCAAAAGAAACATCGTCATTAATTCATTCAGCAAATGTTGAACTGAGTCATGACTGGGGTTTGGATCATGGTGCTTGGACCATCATCCGGCACATGTATCCAAAAGCAGATATACCTGTACTGCAACTGAGTATTGATTACACAAAAAATCCGCAATGGCACTACGATCTTGCAAAAGAACTGTACAGCCTGAGAAAGAAAGGTGTGCTTATTCTCGGCAGCGGTAATATGGTACACAATCTTCGCATGGTTGCATGGGATAAACTCGATGCTCCTGAATATGGTTATGACTGGGCTTTGCACATGAACAGCAAGTTCAAGGAACTGATTGGCAACAATGACCACAGGCAATTAATCAACTACAGTGCGTTGGGAAAAGAAGCGATGCTTTCAATTCCAACACCTGAACATTATTTGCCTTTGTTGTATACACTTGGTTTGAAAAATGAAAAAGAACAGGTTTCGTTCTTCAATGATAAAGCTGTTGGCGGATCATTGACAATGACTTCGGTGAAAGTAGGATAAACATTGTCGTTTAACAACTGAAGGCGCCTGCTGTTGTAGGCGCTTTTTTTTTCAGTTAGTTTTTTATTCATGTAAGCTTACCGGTAATCATTTTGTTTTTATTCTCATTTGTTCTGCAAGTAAATTACGGAAGAATCAATGCCATCCATTAAAACTGATTCATGAATTCTTAAATCAAATCCAATGGCAAAAATCAGCCGCCGTTCTTTTATCAATACATCTTCTGTTCTTGTTACAGGTGCAGGGTTATCAGGTTTTGTTCAACCGCTTTCATCTCCTTTCTTACAATACGGATCAGAATCGCCTGTTGCAATAACAGTGTATGGAAAAATCCGTGGTTATGTTGATGATGGCATCAATGTGTTTAAAGGAGTTCCTTATGGTGCTGATACATCTGTAAGAAGATTTATGGCTCCTGTTGCTCCGGATAAATGGGAAGGAATACGTGAAGCAGTTGAGTATTGTGCATCTTGCCCGCAACCATCAAGGGGTGGCGATAAAATTGGAGAAGATTGTTTGAAGCTGAACATTTTTACACCTGCCATCAATGATCATAAAAAACGCCATGTGATGTTTTATATTCATGGTGGTGCTTATTCAAACGGATCGGGTTCAAGTCCTTTGTATGATGGTGTGCGTTTGTGCAAACGTGGCGATGTGGTGGTAGTATCAATCAATCATCGTCTCAATGCATTTGGTTATTTATACCTTGCTCCTTTTGGAAAAGAGTTTGCTGATTCAGGTAATGTAGGTCAGCTGGATTTAATTCTTGCACTGCAATGGGTAAAAGAAAACATTGCTTCATTTGGTGGCGACCCCAATTGCGTAATGGTGTTCGGTCAATCGGGCGGTGGTGCAAAAATTGCAACAATGATGGCCATGCCCGAAGCAAAAGGTTTGTTTCACCGAGCTGCAACCATGAGTGGACAACAGGTAACGGCAAGCGGACCATTAAATGCAACGCTACGTACAAGAGCGGTTCTCGATACATTAAAAATTCCAACCGATAATATTTCTGCAATCAAAACAATTCCGTTTGAAAAAATTGTGGAAGCATTAAACACAAAAGATCCTGTGCTTTCATTTGGCAATGTTTCGTTTGCTCCGGTACTGGATGAACTGCATTTAAAACGTCATCCGTTTTATCCCGATGCACCCATGCAATCAGCAAATATTCCAATGATCATTGGTAATACACACGATGAAACAAGAGCTTTTCTTGGTGGCGATCCAACCAACTATACTATTACATGGGAACAGTTGCCGGCTAAATTAATTCCCAATATGCGTGTGGATATTCAACCCGATTTTGTAATTGCTGAATACAGGAAATTATTCCCCAACATGTCGCCCAGCGATTTGTTTTTCAAAATAACCACTGCATCACGTTCGTGGAGAGGCGCTATTATTGAAGCGGAAGAAAGAGCCAAATCTGGTTTTCCTGCATACGCTTATCAACTTGACTGGGCTACACCAAAAGACAATAAAAAATTTGGTGCGCCACATGCTTCAGATATTCAATTGGTGTTTGATAATATCAACAAACCCGGTGCAACTGCTATTGGACCAGATGCACAGAAGATGGCAGATATGATGAGTGAAACATTTATTGCATTTGCCAGGACAGGAAACCCGAATAACAAATTGATTCCCGAATGGAAAAAATATTCCATGGCAAAAAGAGAAACGATGGTATTTGATGTACCGTCACATCTTGAAAATGATCCGAGAGGTGAAGAACGGAAAATTTTTGCAAAGGTTCCGTTTATACAAGCCGGCACTTAATGCTGCTACATTCGTTGCAATTGGTAAGGTTGTAACACAACTGGGTGAAATTTAATTTCAGCAATTTCACCTTTGAACCAGCTTACTTTATTCAGTCGAACACCAAGCGCTGTCTGGCCATTTATCATTGGGGGAAAATCAATTTCTCCTTCCAGTTCTTTTTTACCGTTAACAAAACTGCTCATCGTTGTTCCATCATATGTCATCGCTGCCCAATACCATTTATCTGCAGCGTGAAGTTTTGTTGAATCAATTAATGTAAGTCCTTTATTGGTTGCACCGTTTTTCAGGAATGCATCCAGATACCATTGTTTGTTTTGTGTTAAACGTAATTCAAATGTGCCCCTGTTGTTTGCAGAATCCTGGAAGTGCATAAAGCGTGGTGCAGTTGGGCCTGTTGCATCTGGTTTGAATTTTATTTCAATGGTAAATTGTTTCCATCCTTTGATGCCGATAGCAGGAATAATCAATCCATCATCAATACCATTAAACGCAACAAAGGCAGATCCGCTTTCAACTTTTATTTCAGGATTGCCCAGTTTGTTAACGCTGTATTCAGCAATATTTTCTGTGCAGTTAATTTTCCATGTAACAGCTGCGGGCTGATGAATAACTGTCCATGCAGTAAGTGCCACTGCAGATAACAGGAAAACAAAAACTGAATGTCGTTTCATGATTAATGTTGACTTTTTGCCGATTGAATATAACGCATCAGCATGTACATGTTCTGAATGTATGCTGATGTTGAAAGATATAACTGATCACTCATATCCCTGTAGGGCGAAGTATCGGTTTCATCGCCCACATTTGTAGTTGCAAATTCATCCGTTGGTTCTTTCTTCTGTCCATCGCCAATGTAAGGATGGCTGATCATGGCATGTTTCACCAGCCACCTGTTTTGAGCATCCAATCCGTTCAGGATTGATTTCACCATTGATTCATTTACAGGAAAATTCATCTCAAAATTTCTTGGACCGAAACTCATATGCTGCGAAACTTCTTTGTCGTTCACCATTCCTTTCTTTAACGGAGAATCTTTTGTTGCTTCTTCAGGAGTGAGTTTGCTTACTCTTGCATATTCTTCTTTCAAAGCTTCAACATTCACCATGCTTTTGCCATGCATGTGACCGAGAAGTTTTGTATCAATTGTATCTGTATAATAATATCCATACATAACATTCGATCCTTTACGATGTACGTAGATAGGTTTATCAGTTCCAACTTCCACAAACAACGGGTGTGTATAATGCCCGCCTTCTGTATTAGCTGCAGGAAGTTTTACTTTCTCCAGCCAGCTGATTGCTTCAGGTATATGTGCAAGAAATTTTTTGTCGCCGGTGTATTGATAAAACTTCAGCATCAGCATGGCATTACCAAATGTTGCTCTTGGCAAATAAGCAGCGGGCTCGTATGTTCTTGCTCCGGCAACATTCAACTTCATATCGTATTGCTGTCCCCATGCACCGTTTGGTTTTTGTGAAAGACAATAAAAGTTCATTGCTTTCTTTATTGGTTCAAGCAAACGTTTATCGCCAAGATGCTGGTAACACTGAATTAAGAAATTCAGGTTTTCACCAATCACATCATCATTAAACGTGTAAAACGAAGAATAATCAGGATGACCTTTTTTCTGAAAATCATATTTCAACGGGTAACGTTGCGGCCATCCTCCGTTCGGGTACTGGCTTTTTAAAATAAAGTTGATGGCTTTATCAAGTGCCGGTTTATATTTTGCATCATGCTTTTCAATGTAAATACGTAACAGCAATCGTGAAGTGTTGGAAGTTACATCATCATCATACGTATCATTGCCGTAATAATGTTGAAACTCTTCCAGGCGCCAGCCGTTTTTACCAATGGTTGCATACCATTTTTTGATGGATTCTTCTCCTGCAAAATCAACCATGTAATTCCATCCGCCTGCTTTGCTTTGTCCTTTAATAACTGCATCGGCTGTTTTCTTTGCATACTCATAAAACAATTCATTGCCTGTTGCATGGTAAACATCCAGCAGCATATGACCAACCTGTACCGTACCACCATCCTGCATCCAGATCATGGATTTGTATGCTTCCATTTCGCCCCAGCGTCTTGATAAATCAGGCGTATAATACCAAACAAATCCACCTTCCGTACTTACATGATCAAACATATAAGCAGTGGCTTTGAGCATGGTTTCCTCTGTTTGTTTTAAAAGATTTTCGTTTTGAGAAAAAGCTGAAGTATACAGAAATAAAAAAACTATTACTGCAATTGCTCTGAGCCCGCTTCTGATTTGCATACTGGTACAAAATTCAAGACCCGTCCGGCAGAAGTTTGTTGAAAGGGTCTATTGGCAAGATTAATGACTGCTAAATATACCGAAACATGTTATTCGGAAAATAATAATTACATCAAAGGAAGGTTCATGTAATAAAAAAACTCAGTTTGTTATTGCAGCAATATTTAAATCGTTTTACATTACAATAACCAACTGAGTTCAGCACTGATCAAAAGATCAGTTCAATCTTATTTCAAAAACTCTTCCCTGTAAGGAGTAAATACATCTATCAGCAATCCCTTTTCCAAAGCCAGCACACCATGTACAAGATCGGGTGCTACAAAAAAGCAATCGCCTTGTTTCAATGCCTGTTTCACGCCATCAATAGTAACTTCAAAACTTCCTTCAGCCACATAGGTATTCTGGCGGTGAACATGATGATGCAATGTGCCAACTGCACCTTGTTCAAACTTTACACACACCATCATAATTTCTGAATCAAAGCCAAGGATTTTGCGCTGCACGCCATTGTCAACAGTTTCCCATTGAATATCATCTGCCTTAATAAACGGTTTCCCTTCGTTTGCTTTCATATTCTGCTGTATATTTTTATAAAATTAGGTTTATGTATAATTGAATTGCTGAGATGAAGGAAGTTTTTTTGAAGTATCGCAGTTTAATAATGAATTTCAAACCTGTTCATTTGATTAACAGGAAGTGCAGTTATTTCTGTTACAAGTATTTTTTTAATCTTATCATAACTGAATTTAATTACTCTGCCATTCAGTTTTACTTGTTTTGGAGATTGATTGCAATAGATATTCAATTTCCATTTTCTCAGCCTATTCATTCCTTTGTAAGAACCTTCAACAGGATGAATTGTAAGGACAGATTTCTTTTTACTGTCGCTGAGTGTAATTTTTGTTGATGCATAGATTTCTTCCAGATAATCATTACTTATTCCATCATCCTCCAGCAAATTGAAAGAGCCATCAGCACCCGTATATACATGCAACGTAAGTGTATTGTTACTGCCTTTTTCAACAGATGAGGAATAATTACGCATTGGTATAATTGATCCCAGCCTGACAAACAATGGAATCTGTTCAACCGGAGCCCCAACTGTATACAATTGATTGCCGTTTTTTATTTCACCTGTCCAGTAGTTCATCCATTTCCCTTCGGGCAGGTAAACATTTTGCGTAACTGCTTTTTTTTCATAAACAGGAGCAAGAAGCATTTCATCTCCAAATGTGTATTGATAAATGTGTTCAGAAAATTTTCCAAGCATGTGCTTCCCTTCAATACGGCTGCGCAATGCATAACTGTAGATGTATGGAAACAACTTCATCCGCCAATGAGCATAGTTTCTGAAAATACGATCTGCCCTTTCAGAATACATCCACGCAAGATTGAATGTTGGATTTTCAGGTTGTGAAAAAACCTCTGTAACCGGATTAAACATAGAGAACTGCAGCCATCTGATGTAAAGTTCTTTATCGGGTTTTTGTGTTTTTCCCATATCAAAACCACCAAGATCATTTGTTAAGAAAGGGATTGCACTTGTTTTTTTCCCGGGATCAGTAAACATGGCAATGTTTTCTTTGAAAGCAACAAAGGGAACCCATGAATTAAATTCAACAACAGGTTTTTCAATTGTCCAGTCGCTTCTTGTATCATCAGTCCATTTAGCAGGATAGCGTTTGTACTCTTCATTTTCTGTATCAAAACTGTGTGATAATAAAAATCCTCTGCCTTTTGTTTCCTTACCAAACTGCTGACTCATTTCAAACATTGCTTTGCAGGTGCTGATATTTGCAGTGCGGTCAAGTTTAATGAAATCAGCACCTTCGTCAAAGAATGGTTTCATTTGTTGTTTAAAATAGTTTACTGCTTCTGGATTATTGAAATCAATATTTCCGCATAGTGTTCCTTTTTCTTCTTTACCGTTCTGAAACATGGCTGTACTTCTGCTTCCGTTATGCCATGAATTGCTGTTAAGAAAAATGTCTGAGAAAAAATTGTTAGACTTAAACTCAGCAAATGCTTTTTGATTACCTGTTTCGAGAATACAATCCCAGATCCAAAAACCCCCTTTGATATTGTTTTGCTGTAAATAATTCCACATTTCCTTTTTGTTAGGGTAAGCCACAGTGTCAGCGACGAAGTCAATATATTTTTTGGGGCCGACTCCTTTATCAGCATAACTCCAGAACCACGAATCAATCCAGTAAGCATCTATGGGGTAGTTATGCTTTTTTATTTGCTCAATGCGGTTAACTGTTTCGTGCTGATTGGTATATCCTCCATAAAGAATACCAAAGGCCCATGCCGGTGGCAAAACAAGATTTGTATCAACAGCTTTTCGGTTTAAATACTTTTTGCTTTGTGCCGGTGACTTTGACGATGCTGTTACGGCAAGTATTAAGAATGCAAAAAAGTAAATTTTCATTTTCGCAGAGTTGAATTAATATAACTGAGAATATATGTTGCCAATTCAAACTGTGTCTTTTCATTCAGGTGAATTCCATCTGTTGTTTTAGCAGGGAAATCAATTTTAAGCTGATCGTATGTGTTTAAAAAACTGACACCATTAGCAGCAGCTATTTTTTTAAAGAGCTTATTATTTTTCTGAATACGCAAATCGCCACCGCCATATTTTACCTGGTCAATTTTTGTTTCATCCATTGGTGATGGTGTAATAATGCAAATGTGTGGTTGCTTTTTATTGTGTTCTCTTAAGTACGCATTAATTTTTTGTAATAGTGCCGTCATATTAGCAGGCACTTCTTTTTGCCTGTCTTTAAAAATTGTTTTTGTATCGTTTGTTCCGATATTAATGATAATGAAATCAAGGTCAGCATTTGCAGGTAATTTGCTGTAAGCACTGTCTAAATACCTGTTAATGTTGGTAAGTGTATTAAGTTTTGGCTGATCAAGATTATCAAAACCAATTGTATTGCCCGAAATGGATTTATTAATAAGCGTTGCATAAGGAAGCAACTTATTCATTTGCTGTGGCCAGCCAAAATCAAATGCACCATTTGAATCTCCAATGGTCAGGATATTGAGTGACTGCAAATTTTTATTTTCATCAACCGGTGGCAAAACAAGTGCAGGCGAAACAAGCATTTCATGTGTACCTTCAAAAATAGTTAAACTAAGTCCAGGTAATTGTTCAAACAATTGAATAACACGGCCATTCAATTTGTGCAATATATCAGCAGCCGGGTTTATTTGTTTTGAGAGAAGAGAAAAGATCGTACTGTCAGCAACAATATGTTCTTTTTCGTTTGGAAATAATGCCAATGCTATTTTATTATAAAACAAAACAGAATGACTGATTGGTACTGAACCTGTGTAACCATCATGCACACCTTCATAAATATTCAGCTTTGCGTTTTTTCTTTTTTCAACAGGAACGGAAAGTTTCATGGGTGATCTTTTATCCAGTTCATCCCAATTCATTTTTCCATCGCTCATGGCTACATGTTCAATGTCAGTTGCATATTTTGCATTTCGCCCTTTCGATTCCCAATACCAATCGGAGAGACTGCTTATAGGAGCCCAGGCATTAAAGCTTTTAACAGGATAATTTAATTTTAAGTATGCAAGCAGTGTTGCATAACCTCCACCCGAAACGCCAATGATGTGCACATTATTTGTATCAACATTCCCATGTTTAACTGCAAACAAAACAGCATCTTCTATATCAGATATCACCAAATCACTTCCACATGCTTTCGGGTTATTATTCGGCCCCCTGAAATCAGGGTGAATATAATTCCAGTCACGAAGAAGTATTTCTTTTGTCAAAGGATCTTCCTGGTTATAATCACCGCTCCAGGTATGCAAAGAAATGATCAGTGGCTGTGGTGATTTTTTTGCTGTTTGATGATACCATGCTTTTTGTATTTCTCCGTCGGCTGATGAAACTATTTGCACCTGCTCAAATTCTGTTCCCCAAGCTTTGTTTTTTTTATTATCCCATGCAGGATCTTTTGTTTGTGCGTAAGTAACATCAAAATAAAATACCACATACAGTAAACAAATCAGCAGAGATATATTCTTCTTCATACAGGCAAACATAATTATTTAGAAAGTATAATCATTGCCAATCCTGCTATATACAACAGCAGCATAATGTTCAGCAATGGTTTGGTTCCTTTTGGCGCTTTGTCAAATTCCTTCCACACATAAATACCCCAAAGTGCTGCAACAACTGTTGCACCCTGACCTAAGCCATAAGATACAGCAGGACCAGCCTTACCCGATGCTATTATACTTAACGACATTCCCAAACACCAGATAGTGCCACCTAACATTCCTACAAGGTGATCCTTCAATTTCCCTTTAAAATATGCATTGAAAGTAACAGGTACTCCTGCAAAAGGGCGCTTCATCTGGAACGTATTAAAAACTAAACTGCTGATGACAATACCAATGGCAAAAACCACCAATGCTGTATAAGGAGTTAATTTGCCGACTTGAGGCATATTGAAATCAGTAACCATTGAATCAGCAACATATTTATAAAACAAACCCATTAAACATCCGCTAACAACAGACAGGATTAACCCCTTTTTAGAAACACCTCCTTCTGCATTCGTTTGCAATCGTTGATACGCCCTTGCATTCAGAATAATGGCAAGAGTAATTAATGCAACACCACCAAAGATCAATACAGGATTTCCAAGCGGATTTGAAATGTAATTGACAATTACACCAAGCACCAATGCAATACCGATACCAACAGGAAATGCTACAGACATACCTGCAATACCAATAGCAGCAACCAATAAAATATTAGCAAGGTTAAAGACCACACCACCTGCAAAAGCCGATAAAAAGCTACTGTTGTCAGCTTGCCTGATATCGTCGGTAAATGCCCTGCCTTCAGAGCCATTACTTCCTAATGTAAAGGCAAGAATTAAAGTGGTGAGTAAAATACCAAAGCCATAATCCCAGTAAAGCAATTCAAAGCGCCAGGTTTTGGTTGTAAGCTTTGTAGTATTGGCCCATGAACCCCAGCATAACATGGTTACTACACAAAGAGCAATGGCTAAGCCGTAATTTTCTACAATAAACATATGGCAGGTTTTAGTATGATGATTAAATAATCACTCCAGATCGTGCCTGTAAGGAACTGACGATTGTGCTCCCATTCTTGTTACGGAAATGGAAGCGGCTTTTACAGCAAATGCAATTGCCTGTTTCCATTCCATATTTTCAGTAACGGCAACTGCTATGGCACCACTGAACGTATCACCAGCTGCAGTTGTATCCATTGCTTTTACAACAGGAGCAACTGTTTTAAACTGTACTTCTTTGTTTTGAAAGTATGCCCCTTGCCTTCCCAAAGTGATAATTACATTTTGCACACCTTTATTTAAAAAAACTTCAGCAGCTTGTGATGCAGTTACTTCATCATCAACATGTACACCTGTCAGCAGTTTCGCTTCTGTTTCATTGGGAGTAATCAGGAATAAACCATTCAGTAATTCATCCGGCAATTGTTGTGCAGGTGCTGGGTTTATAATAACCCTCTGTTTATTTGTTTTTGCAATTGTTATAACTGCTGCAATTGTTTCAATTGGAATTTCCAGTTGCATTAAAATAATTGCAGCTTCAGAAATATCTTTCACCTGTTCAATATCCGCTGGTAAAAGCTGAGCATTTGCACCGGGAGCAACCACAATACAATTCTCTCCTTCTTCGTTCACCATAATTAATGCAGCGCCTGATGGAGTATTCTTATCAATAAAAACAAACTCAGTTTTGATATTCTCCTGTTTAAATCCTTCAACACTTTTTTTTCCAAAAATATCGTTACCAACTTTTGCTATTAATGTAACATCGCCTCCCAATCTTGCAGCAGCTACAGCCTGGTTAGCACCTTTGCCACCGGCATTCATAAGGAAAGTTCCGCCAAGAATTGTTTCACCTGGCTTTGGAAGCACCGGCGATTTTACAACCATATCGGTATTGGAACTGCCAATAACAATTATTTTGTTTCCCTTCACTTTGCTTTAATTTAATCAGTTACATTTTATCCAGTCAACTTTTGCAGCACCTGCGTTTACAAGTATCTTAATTGTATTTTTTCCTTTTCTCAGTTGATGTACCCCTGCGGCTATTTCTTTGAACTCAGTGTTACCAACCTCAAGGTTTATTTTTTTGTTGTTGATAATAACTGTCAGTCTGCATGCATCAGCAACAGCCTCTGCCCTGAGAGAAAATTTATATTTACCTACAGTTACACTTTCAAATGTATAAACCACCCATTCTGATTGCTGAAGTTCAATTGATTGTTCAGACCAAAACTGATCTTTATCCTTACTGTCAAGATTTATTTTTACAGGTTCAGAAGTTCTGTAAAATTTTGATTTGTTTATTGTATCTGAAACAAAATAAGAACGGTTAAAGCCATCATGTCCATAATTCTCTGCTTCAATTTTTGAAGGAACTCTTGTTAAGATGGCATTACAAACATCTTCGAAATATTTACAGTTGGAAATTTTAATATTCTCCAGTAATTCATTGAATATTTTTTCAGCAAGTGCAGCATCAGGTTTGGCTCCTCCCCTGCTGTATTCAGCAATCAAATCCCAATTACCGGGCTTATTAATTGAATAGGGAGTATTCTGTGTATCCATTTTTTTCCAGGGCCAGAAAGAAAAACCAATATTCTTTGACTCAAATAATTGTGTTGTTGCCCAATAGATCGCATTCCCTTTTTCACCTGTTTCGCCCACCCATATTGGTGTATTCAATTCATTTCTCTTTTGCAGAAAATCATTAATGCCATTCAGATGATCCGGTCTGTTCCAGCAATAGTAATGAAACTGGTAAAACACATTACTGTCAAATGGTTTTGTAAAAAGCGACCAGTCATTGGACCAGTTAAAACCCTCCAGTGTAATCATGTGCTTTTGATCAACATTACGGATAGCAGCTGTGATACGTTTATACAGTGGCTCCAATAAATGCTTGTATTTCTCTGCCGATCCTGTGTTGATGGGCAGTGGTTCATTCAGCAAATCATACGCTGCAACAGTCGGCTCATTTTTATATCGCTCTGCAATCTTCACCCACAGATCAACCAATTGATCCTGGTATTTTTTTTCGATAAACAGTTCGGGAATATCATTCGGGCTGTCATCAATATTTGCGCCTGTTTGCCCGCCCGGTGCTGCATGCATATCAATAATCACATACAGATTATATTTCTTACACCATTTAACCAGCGAATCAATTAACTGAAATCCTTCTTCTTTATAGACAGGATTTTCACCTTCAGTTAAAAACAACCTTGCATTTAATGCAGGCCGTACAGAATTAAACCCCAGTTCAGCAATCCTCTTTATATCTGCTTCCGTAATATAATTTTGCCTGAACGTTTTCCAAAATCTATCTGCTTTTTCTTTACCAATTAAATCGGCAACAATTTTTTCAATTTTGCGGGGACGGTCGCCAAGTTCTCCAAACTTCCACATATAACCTTCGGGCAATAACCAGTTACCCAAGCCAACACCTTTTAAAAAAACTTTTCTTCCAGATTCATCTACAATATCCTGACCAGCTGTATGCAAAAAACTGATTCGCTTTTCCTGCTTTTTTTGTGCAAAAGAAAAATGACTGCATGCTAAGATTAATAACAGGATTACAATTCCTTTCATCTCTTTAATTTTTTATTTGCAAGTGTAACCAAACTCTCATATCCCCATTTGTTTGACTGGCTTCAGCAAATGGAACGAAAACAATTTTTTCATTACTATTTAAGATAGTTACTGAATAAGCCTGCTTCCCAAACCAGTTAGCCGGTAATATTTTTGATTCATCTGCAAGCTCAGGTTTGCTGATTGTAATTCCTTGTTTTGAATTTGTAAGAAGGTTAATTACAGCAGCAGGATTTACACTTTCATCCACAGCCAGTATTTGCGGTCCACGTTGTAAAGCAATTTGAGAAGGATAACTTTTCCCGCCTGCAATAAATTGAACCGGCATATCAAAACTGATGGTTACCTGATCGCCGGTTTCCCAGTTTCTTGTGATTGTTACAAGTTCACCGGCTGTTCCTTTATATAATTTATTTCCAACGCCTGCAGTATAATTTGCACACCACTCAGGCACTCTCAGTGCTACAGGAAAAATACCCGGCTTTGAACAAGTAACTGATAAAACTAAGTTTCCGTTTTCGGGAAAACTTCCTTTAAGATTAAAAACAACATCAATATTTTTTTTATCAGTTGCAGCAACTTTGACTTTATAAACAGCAGGCTCATAAAATAAAACTGTTGGAACACCAGAGATATTTCCGAAAGTAAATTTGGGCACCAATGCAATACCTCTTGGCACACTTGACTGGCAGCAGGTAATAAAACAGGTGTAAGGTTTTTTATTCATCAACGGTGTATAATAGCTTACACAACCTGTTTGCGGATTTTCAGCTGCCAGCAAATGATTGTAAACTGATTTTTCAAGCTGGTTTAAATATTTTATATCTCCAGTTAATGCAAACAAATTCTGATTCAGTTGAATCCATGTTGTGGTTACGCATCCTTCGCCCATATTATCATTCACATCGGCAGGCAAATAATCATCGTCCTGGAAATGCTCATGCGAACTGGAAGTACCTGTAATGTATAACTGTGTGGCCACCACATCCTGCCAGGCCATTTCTACCGCTTTCAACATTTTATTATCGCCTGTTAACTGGTACAGTTTTATCAAACCAACATAATTAGAAAGCATTTCATAAGCTTTACCATTGCCTACTTTCTTTACTTTTCCTGTAGTAAGAATTGAACTGATGACTTTGGGGCCATTATCCTGTTCCCATGCATCCAATATGTAATAACAGAAATCTAAATATTTTTTATCAGCCGTAAACTTATATAATTCAACCATTGCATCCAGCACACTGGTTGCTGCCATGCCAACATGCTCACCGGCTGTGAGTATATCTTTCTGCCCTGCGTTTTTTCCGAATGTCCTGCATAAAAGGTTGCCCATTTTTTTGCAAGCATCCAAAGCCGGTTTATAACCAGTTGCAGAATAATATGCCAGCAATCCATGCAGGTTGTATTTATGGCTCCACACATCCCAGCTTGTCCAGTACTGGTCAGGAGTATATGTTCCTAAATAACCATCTTCTTTTTGTGCATTGATTAATTCATACATCAATCTGTCCATTTGCTTTTTCAAAGCAGGATTGTGTGTAAGCTTCCAAGTATTGCAGGCTGTTTCGAGATATTTGCCAACATGCTCACCAGCCCATGGATGAATACCGGGCCGGTCAAGATAAGAACCAATCAAACCAAACTCATCTATTTTCAAAAGACGCTGTTCGAGGTTTTGTGTAAAGCGTTCCCCTAAATATCCATTGAACTGCTCATCCTGAAGTGGAATGCTGTTGAATTTATTTTGAATTTTATTTTTTACCAGTGGCCGCACCTCTCCGTTTACAGGTATTTCAAGAAAATCGGTGGCAATAAACAATTCTTCCTTTTTAAGATGCAGGCTACTGTTATGATCGTTTACCTGGTAACCCACATTAAAAACATTCCTGTTTATATCTGTAACCTTCGAAAAAGTTACAACAACAATATCTCCCACTTTGGGTTGCAGCCGTATGTCTTTTGTTTCAGTAAAAAGTACTTTTTTATTCGTCTTGTCTGCAACCTTGTACCTGATAGTTCCACTAAAAGCATTGTTGCTTTTATTTGTGAAAGTTATTTTGGTAATAAAACTGTTTTTTGAAGTTTCTGTAATTGTTTGGCTTATATCAACTTCATCAATCCAGCCATTAGGCTCAATATTATAAGGCCCGTCCCACATGCCCATTCCACCAGTTGAATTATAAATCCGCACTGCAATAACATTTTCACTGTTCCACTTTATTAAGCTTTCAGGAATGGTATACATCCGCTGCTTTTCCCATTGAGTAACAAATCCCGGCGGAAAAGAACCGGTTTCCCCAATTGGTTTTCCATTAAAATATGTTTGATCAACATCATCTATTTTACCAAGCCGAAGTTTTAATCCTTTACCATTCGTGGTTTTCATATCAGCAGGAATAACGATTCGTATCCTGTACCAGCCATACGATGAATCGTGAACAAAACTTTTTCCTAATTGCTGATTTTGCCAATCACCATCATTAAATGCAGGATTAGCCCAACCGGGATCATCACCAAACTTAAACTTTGCTTCTTTTGGTAAAGAAATTAATTGTGCTGCTAAAGGCAAACTGCAGAGGCCCTGCAGAAAAACAAAAATCAGGTACCACTTCTTCATTTCTTTTTAAAATTAAGCTGAACAAAAACGGGTAAGTGATCAGATGGATAATGCAAATCTTTTGAATCAGACAATACAGCATATTTATTTACAATCCAATCACTGTTTTTGGAAATAAAAATGTAATCAATCAGTTTCACAACAGGTTCATCATGTTTAAAACCATTAAATGTACCTGAAGGCCCGAATGGCTTTTGAACACATACCTCCCTGCAGTCTGTCATCTTTTCTTTAAAAGAAATAATTCTTGGTTCGGTTGGTTCAGAATTAAGATCACCCATAAAAACAACCGGGTATTTCATTTTATTTAATGCAGATATTTTTGCAAGAATTAATTCAAGTCCTTTTGTCCTTGCAACTTCGCCCTGATGATCAAGGTGAGTATTAAACACCCAGAAATTCCTGTTCGTTATTTTATCAAAAAGGAGTACATAAGTACAAACTCTTCTGCAAGCCGCATCCCAACCTTGCGAAACAGTATCAGGAGTATCGGACAACCAGAATGTTCCTGATTTCTTCAATACAAATCTTTTTTTCTTATAGAAAATAGAAGATGCTTCCCCGGTGTTATTCCCATCTCTGCCTAAGCTTATTAAATTATAATCCGTCATTGCTGACGAAATATCTTTCACCTGGTTGGGCAGCCCTTCCTGTATACCAAAAATATCAGGCTCGTAAAATTTCAGTTGTGCGTTGAAATAATCTTTTCTTACAGGCCAGGCATTCGTTCCGTCGGATGCAACATCAAGACGAATGTTGTAAGTCATTATTTTAATATCCTGTGTATATCCAAAAAAAGAAACTAACAAAAAAAGGGGCAGAAAAAGTTTACGCATAATTATAAAGATTAAACGGTTTATCGTTTAAAGGAACTATACAATTCAACAATTGCAAAATTTTATTTCTGGTATATTCTTACATAATCAACTTCCATTGCTGCAGGAAAAATAGAATCATCTGTTCCATATTTACCTCCCCAGTTACCGCCAATTGCCAGATTTATAATGAGAAAAAAAGGCTGGCTAAAAGGCCATTCTTTTACGGTAAGGTGTTCATTCAAAACACTGTAATAAACTTTTCCGTCAAGGAGAAAATCAATTTTATCGGGAGTCCATTCAATGGCATAAATATGAAACTGCGAATAAGGATGATCAATAAATATTCCCTTCGTTTTCTGCGTTCCTTTTACGTGATTATATGTTTCAGAATGTAATGACCCGAAAATACTGTCTTTCATATAACCAACATGTTCCATAATATCAATTTCACCGCATTGAGGCCATCCTGCTGAATCAATATTTTTTCCCAGCATCCAGATAGCCGGCCATGTTCCTTTTCCTTCAGGAAGTTTAGCCTTTACTTCAATGAGTCCGCAGTTCCAGTAAATTTTATTTTTTGTGTACAGTCTTGCTGAAGAATATTTCTTTCCGGAAACATCTTCTTTAATAGCAGTGATTTTTAATACGCCATTACTTACACTTGCATTCTTTATATTTTTATTCGTGTACCATTGAGCTTCATTATTTCCCCATCCTGATTTATTACCTGCTGTATCAAAATTCCATTTTTTAGCAGATGGCAGACCGGAGTAATTAAATTCATCACTCCATACCAGTTTCCATTTTTGTGTTTGTGAAAATATTGATTGACATAAGATGAATGACAAAGTCAAAAAGAAAAGATGTTTCATTTTGTATAAACAATTTGAATATTTTTTGTGATAGTTGATTACTCACTATTATAAAGTTCAGTCCCCGGTGCAAAAGCACCAGGGACGAACTGTCATATGAATAGTCACTGCTTGCTTACTGTAACCACCAAGGGATTTTGTTTACTTCATCAAATCCGCCAAACTGATCTGCTACTGCCTGTTTATAGTTCACAGGATTCTTTGTTAATTCATCAGTAGGATACATGTTGCGCTTAGGCGCTAATGTTGGAGCTGCTGAATTTAAAGATGTAGCAGGATCAATGGGGAATACCGGGTAACCTGTACGCAGGTAATTTCTGTACGACATTCCCCCACCCTGGAAGAAATCTATAAAATATCGCTGCATCCATATCTGCTGCAGGCGCTCTGTTTTAGTACCAGCTGTTTTGTAAGCAGCTTCACCGGTAAAATAGTTATCGATATACGATTGTGTAATTGCCATTCCATGAAGGTTTGCCTGTATTACAGTACTTAAATCTTTGTAATAACTAAGTTGTGCTTTTACGCCAGCTTCATAATAAGATTGTGCAGTTGCTACTCCTCCGGCTATCCATCCTTCTTCAGCTGCTTCAGCAAGAATGAAACATTGTTCAGAATAAGCAAAGAAAAGGTATGGATCGCCAATCCTGGATGCTGATGATGCGTAACGCTTATTAATTAAAGAATACTTACCGGCTGCCCTGTTAAGATCAAGCTGATTAGGAGATAATTCTGTTGGGGCACCTTCATAAGCTGCAAAATCATTATCTAGTAAGCCTCCTGTAATTTTATAAGCTGCTGGTTCAGCAAAATAAAACAACCTGCGGTCGTTAACATTTTTTAATGCATCAACCATTAGTTTTGAAATTGCTAAATTAACCCTTGTACCTTCTCCGTTGTAAAAAGGATAAGTTGCATTGGAATTGTCGAGGTAGGGTAATTGAAAAACATCAGAATTCCCTGACAATAAATTTCCAGCGGCCACAATTTCAGCAAAGCGGGCTTTTTGTGCCGCAGTTATTTTTTTACTGATGGTCTGCAATACTCTTAACTGCATAGCGTTGCAAAGCCTGCGCCACTTTACAGCATTTCCTGCATACGACATGATATCACCATTAAAATTTTTGCCTTCGGCAAACTTTGCCTCTGCAGCTTTCAAATCATTCAAAATAGCTACAAATACATCGGCCTGCTTATCATATTTAGGTTGAGTTATCCCCTCTTCTGCTTTACCGGCTTCTGAATAAGGAATATCTCCCATATCTAACGTTGCAGAAAAACCGTAAGAAGCTTTTAAATACAAAGCCAAACCTTCATAAGAAGGAAGTTGTGGATTTCCTTTTGCAAATTCAACCATTCTTTTAAGTGCTGTTAAATTTTGTGCTCCTCCAAAAGAACCGTAAGGAGAATAGGAAGAATAGTATTGATATGGATTGGCAGTATTTGTAAGATTCGCACAATGCTTAGTGAGTAATTGAGCGGTAGCCCAATCCGTTGAATTTGGATTCCAGAAACGGTATGTACTTTTTAATACTGTTGTTGCAAGCAAATCGGGCGAAACCGATGTTGGTACATCCGGGTTGGTATTTAACTTATCAAATTTGCTACATGAACCTGCAATAGTTATAGAAGCCATTGCAAGCAGTATATAATATATTTTTTTCATTGCTGCAGTTTTTAGAAGGTGAAATTGAGTTTGAAACCGAGATACCTTGTTGATGGGTCTGCAAAATCTTCATTACCACCATCGGGATCAGAATATTTAAACTGTTTTGCTTTCAGAAATACATTTTGCCCGATTAAACTTATTGAAGCTGCTTTTGCAACTTTATGCAACAGTTTAGCTGGCACATCGTACGTCAAAGAAATTTCACGCAGTTTGAAAAAAGTTTTGGAATACGTATCGGCAATACTTCCATTGCCACCCCATGCGCTGCTGTTATGCAATGCAATCATATATTGTTTATAAGTAGTCGGGATGGTATTTTTTCCATATACACGTGTATCAGTAATAATATTACCAACAGCATCATAAGTAGCTGCTCCGGAAGTTACAATCACTCCCTGGCCAACATAATTTGTCAAGGTTTTTCCTGCTGCAGCTAATGCAGCATTACCGGCTGCACCACCACCTGCCCCATAATAAATGCCTGCTGCTACAACATCCATTTCTCTTTCAGGCGAAATACTTTCAGGATGAACACCTGCCTGCCACATATAACTTTCAGTTCGTGTATTGGTAATACCGCCATTTACACCATCAAATGACATGAAGAAACTGAAGTTTTTATATTTTAAATTGGCATTTACACCCCAAATGAATTTCGGATCGGAATAACCAAATAACTGATCATATCCATAAGTAATAGGAAGACCACTGCTATTGTGTATAATATTTCCTTGCGGATCACGCTGAAAATCTCTGCTGATGAAATGATCTGTACGTTTTCCAACTGCAACCCAAGGCTTTTTAGCTGAATAGACAGAATCTAACTTGGTATAATAACTTGCAAATGTTGTCCAGTTAAAACCAATATCTAATTGCCATTCTTTATTTTTAAGAGGAGTGCCATTCAAAATTATTTCCCATCCACGGCGGGTTATTTCTTCCCCAAAATTTGTAACAAGTCCACCATAACCTGAAGCCGATGTTAAGCCTACAGTTGTGATACGATCAAAGGTTCTTTTTGAATAATGTGATACATCCAACATCAAACGGTTTTTAAGGAACATAGCCTGCAAACCCTCCTCATAAGTTTCATAACTTGTTGGAGCAATTGTTGGAGAATATAAATTACTTGGAACACCTGCACCGTTAAATGCGCCCCATGTAGCAGCACTGATAGAATAGCTGCTGTTAATTTCATAAATAGAAGCAGGCCTTTTTGACAATGTCCAGGAACCTCTCAGTTTTAATAAATCAAGCCAGTTTTTTGTTTGAGGCAACAATTCTGAAGCAATAAAACTACCTGCTACTGACGGATAAAAATAAGACCGTTGTGATTTTGCCAATGTAGAACTCCAGTCGTTACGTCCTGTTGCTTCTAAAAACAGCATTCTCTTCCATGAAACTGCTGCACGGCCAAAAACAGAATTTACCTGCTGAGCGTATGTACTCTGCGATACCTGCGCCGAGTTAATTGAAGCTTTTATGGAGAAAAATCCGGGAACAGAAATACCACCTTGTGTACTGGCATTCATATTATCATCCCGTTTGTAAAAGACTGTTCCCCCTGCAAGGTATTCAACAGTAAAATCTTTGATTTTGCGATCGCCTGAAAGGAGGAAATCGGTATTGTTACTAAATCCATTACTTACTCCAATGTTATACTGGCCTTTTCTTCCACCATTCCAGCCGCTGTAATCAGCACCGGGAACACCTGTATTACCTGAAGAAAGATAAGAACCCCATGAAGATCTTAACTGTCCTGTTTCTTTATAAAAATCCACACCTGAACGAAGAGTGGCTTTTAACCAGCTTGTTAACTGATAACTCATGGTTAAGTCGGCATTGAAAATGTCACGGGATATTTCATTTGTTTTTTCGTAACGGTCGAAATAAGGATTGTTCTCAGAACTACCGGCATAATTATCAATTGAAGTACCAACTAAGCCAAAATGATTGTTTTGAATTTCACCGGGTTTAATCCAGTAATTATTTTTATAAAGACTCAGATCCCAATCAGAAGGAGACCAGATTAAGATACTGTACATTGGATCATAAGAAGTATAACCATTGGATCCAATATTCTTAGAAGCTTTTTTTGCATAGGATAAATTGGTACTCATTTTAAATTTATCCAGATTGAGATCGGCACCAAACGTATAAGTATATTTTTGAAGCTTCGCATTGGGGTAACGTCCTTTATTTTCTACCCAGTTAAATGAATTCCTGAGTGATACATTATCCTTATGATACCCAACGTTTACATTATTATTAGTTACATAACCCTGCTCCAGGAAATTTTTGAAATTGTTCATACCAACAGGTAAATAAGGCCGTACTGTAAATGTTTTAGTAACCGGATCCCATTGGTTTTGATTTGAACCATCCATTTTTCCACCCCATGAAGCATCGGAGTTGAGAGCATAAACACCACTGCCACCACGACCATACACTCCCTGCTTTTCTGGAATAGCAAGGAATCCGGCAGTAAACATTGTATTGGTTGTAAAATCAACAGTAATTCCTGTTTTACTTGTGCTGCCATTTTTTGTTGTAATCAAAATAGCACCATTTGCTCCACGAAAACCATACAAAGCCGATGCAGTTGCACCTTTTAAAACACTGATAGATTCAATGTCTTCAGAAGAAATATCTCCCAACGTTTTATTTTGATAGGCAATTCCGTCAATAACGATAAGTGGTTTTTCGCCACGGATTGTAAGGTCGGGAATAGCTGCAAAATCAGGAGAGTTTTTAACCAGCATACCAGCTATTTTACCGGTTAAAGATGTAGCAATATCAAGCCCGGAAACCTTTTGAATATTTTCTCCTGAAACCTTTTGAACAGAATAGCCCAATGCTTTTTCTGAACGTTTAATACCCAAAGCTGTAACCACCACATTCTGCATTTCCTGGTATGAATCTACCATTACAATTGCAAAATCTCTTTTACCAGCAGAAACTCTTATACTTTGAGAAATTTTTCCGATATAAGTAAATGTGATGACATCATTGTTTTCAGCCTGGAGCGAGAAATTACCATTAACATCAGTTGTTGTACCGGCTTTCGTTCTTGTGTTTACAACACTTACCCCCGAAACCGGAGTTCCTTTTTCATCAGTAACTCTTCCATTTATTTCAAAAGCTAAAACCTCTGGTGCAGGAGGAAGAACAACAGCTACAGGCGGGGTTTGTTTTCTTTTAATGACAATTGTTCTGTCTGCAATGCTGTATGTAAGTTGCTGATCTTTCAGGCAAACATCAAGAACATCTTCTATACTGCCTTTCCTGATATTGATGGAAACATTTTTCGACTGAGTAAGCATCTCATCAGCATACAGGAAATTATATCCTGTTTGTTTTCTTATTTCTGAGAATACTTTTTCAAGTGAAATATTATTTTCCTGTATCGTAATTTTTTGAGAGTAAGTTTTGGCACTTACCTGTAAAGAAGCAACGATTATTAAAACTGTTACAAGTTTCATAATCCGAAAAGTTTTGGTTAAAAATCCGGATGATTTTGTCCTGGATTTACAAAGAACATTTAAATACATAAATTTGTATTGTTTGGGTTGAATAATAAGCAGTCCCTGAACAGATTTGTTTATTAGATACTCAGATAATCCGCCGGGTTCCGCAGCAACGGAATCCGGTTTTTTTTCTGAATATTTTAGTGTTCCGGTTTATCCATCTTTACCCAACCAAAAGAAAAAGCAAATCGTTAACATTTTCATGGCTTTATTTTTTAGGGTGAAACAATAATTCGTCGTCCGTCAATTTTGAAATGTACTTCATCAGTTAAGGCAATTTTTTCAAATACTTCCTTTACATCTTCATTGCGGGTTAGCTGTCCCGTAAAGTGAAGATTAACATTGCCCTTGTACTCCACATCAACATTATACCATCTTGAAATTTGCCGCATAATTGTTTTTACGTCTGTGCTTTTGAAAATAAAAAGTCCGTTTTTCCATGCAACAGCCTCTTCGATATCAGCATTATTCATTACAGCA
The DNA here is from genome assembly GCA_002337125.1 of Chitinophagaceae bacterium UBA1931. Classification (GTDB taxonomy): domain Bacteria; phylum Bacteroidota; class Bacteroidia; order Chitinophagales; family Chitinophagaceae; genus Lacibacter. The sequence continues at coordinate 2,714,407 of DDFJ01000004.1, read as the reverse complement.
ACATTACCGTTCTTATTTACACTTGATTGCTGACCCGGTTTTAAATATTTTATTGCCTGATTGTTTTCTCCTGCAGATATTTTTACAGCGCCTTCCAGCAATGTTGTTTTAATGCTTGCTTCATCATCATACGCATTTACATTAAAATGGGTTCCGAGCACTTCAATTTCTGATGAACCTGCTTTTACTTTAAAAGGCTTCTCTTTGTTTTTGGCTACTTCCATATAAGCCTCTCCTGTAATTTCAACTTTCCTTTCTTTACCTACAAACACAACAGGAAAACGAATAGACGATGCTGCATTTAACCAAACATTTGTACCATCTGATAATGTAACCTGGTATTGACCACCACGGGGTGTGGAAATAGTATTATAAAATAATTCGTCGTTCTCTGTAATAAACTTTCCGTTTATTTCATATGCAAGCAAACCGTTTTTCAGTTTCTTCACTTTTATATTACCCTGCTCGCTGATAGTACCGTTATCTGTACTGTCTAAAACAACTGTTGAGCCATCGGCTAACGTAAGTATTGCTTTATTACCACCGGGGATGATGGGAGCAATTGCTTTCTGAACCTGTTTATCCTGTTTTGCCAACTCTTTGGCATTACCATTTGAGAAGAGAAGGTAATAAGCACCTGTTGAAAGCAGTGCAAGAAAAGCAACAGCAGCTGCAACAGCCAAATATGTTTTACGTTTGGATGTTTTACCAGGCTCAGCTTCTTTATTAATATCAATTGTTACCAGAAGGCGATTTTTAATGCGCTCATACAACTGCAGTTCGGACAATTCTTCACTGGTATTTACTTCTGCCATAGTATCTTCAAATGAATGATACCATTCGTCTAAAGTTTGCTTTTCGGTTGTAGTAAGTTGTCCTTTTTGGTACTTTTCTATAAGCACCAATATGTTTTCAGGTATTTGCATATCAATATATAAGTGTGCTGAAAGAGATAAATCCCCTACGTGTAAATGAAACTTTTTCTAAAAAATTTCTGAAGAATTAAATGAAGATTTGAAGAAATGTTCTGGTTGCCAGCTTCAGCTGCTTTATGGCTTTCCCAAGCTGGTTTTCAACTGTTTTGGGAGAAAGGTTAAGCTTTCGTGCAATTTGCTTAACAGGCATCCCTTCGTTACGGCTGTATTTAAAAATCAACCGGCACTTTTCCGGCAGGGATTCTACTTCCGTATTTACAATTTCAAGGATGTGTTTATAATGGAGTGAATTTTCTACAGGCATTTCAAATACCTGGGCTTCCTGTAAGCTTTTTCTGAAAACCCTTGCTTTTGATTTTGCTTTAATTTTTGACAGCACCATATACTTAACTGCTGTTGCCAGGTAATTTTCAAGGGATTTAATTTCATTCCTTTCCCTTCCTTCCCAAAGCGAAGCAAATATATCATGAACAATATCTTCAGCAACCTGAACTTCCCTGATCCTGTTATATGCTATTGTAAATAATTTTTGCCAATACCTGTCGTAAAGCTCAGTAAATGCATACTCATCGCTTTTGGCAAGCAAATCTAAAAGTATCTGGCTGTTATATGTTTGATACTCGTTCATTATAGCAATCGTAAATTAAAATTAAACAAATCTTGTTACGGGAACAAGATTCATTCACAGATTTAGCCACTTAATGAAAAAGTAACACTACTTCACATATATAAAAAAGAAGCGGGCTAAAGAATTAGCCCGCTTTCTGATCTGTTATCATTTTTACTGCTTCAGGATAACGTCAGAGAGATGTACTTCTTTATCTATTGTAAGAGTTACGTTATTAATTGTTGTGTCTTTGTAAGGATCAATTCCATCAAACAATACAGAATATGTTCCTGCATTTAAACCACGAACTTTGAAATAACCATCAGGGTTTGGAATAGCAACAGCTGTATCTGTTCCGCTATATACTTTCACTACAGCCTTTGCATCTTTCGGTAAAACTTTTCCTGATAAGGTTGCAAAATTTCTGTCGCAGAAAGGTCTTAATACGGGAATGAGATAATACTGTCCGTTTCTTTCAATAATTGAACGTCCGAGATCAAAATCAATCCATACTGCAACAGCAGAATTGTTATGATGATCACGATGCTGATCGTGCAGTTGGATGTACAGGTATTTGCCGGTACTGTTTAACAGGTTAAGCGGATAAGTAACACCATTCTTTACAACAGTATTATTTGTTCCGAGTGTGATTCTTATTTTCCGCACAACACCCGTAACAGAACCTGATGCAACCAAAGCATCAATACCATTTCTTAATGAAAGCACATTGTAAACACCCGGTGTAATGTTGAGTGTTTGCCATGTACCAAATTCATCCGAACGTTTTAAACTATCGTCCCTGTCAAAATCGTTATCGCCGTGATGATCATCGTGCATTGTTGCAGTGCTTGTATCAATCTTAGCTTCAATGGATGCAATATCTATAAATACAGAGTCAAAGGCCACAGGGCCATCAGTGAGGTAAACTGAAAGTTGTTGTTGGCTGCCGGAACTTGTTTCTTTTTTACAGGCAACGAGCATAATACTTCCCAGCATTACAATTGCGGCAAACGCATAAATCATTTTTTTCATAACTCTTCTTTTTTTGTTTTTTAATTGAATGATTGGCTTTCGATAACTGATGATGGCTTTAGAAAAGAAGGTTGGGTAGATGCGGAAAAAAACGGCTGACTTTAACAAATCCATCTTTTTCAGAAATACTTTATTAAAAAAATCGTGCCAACCCAACCCTTTTGATAATTTCGGCCATCAACACATTATAAAACCCATTGCTTCAGGTGGAGTCACTACAACAGTTAATACAGGGATGTATTAAGGCCGACAGGAACTGTCAGAGCCTGTTGTACCGTCGTCTCTCGCCGGCAATGATGGTTGTATGTTTACGATACAGCAGGAACAGGGAGGAGGCAGAAGAAGTTCTTCAGGAAGGATTTTTACAGGTGTTCAAATCGATACACCAGTTCAGGGGCGAAGGGTCGTTTGAAGGATGGGTGCGCAGAATTATGGTCAACTGTTCGTTGCAAAGATTACGAAGCCGCTCTCACCTTACACCCGTTATAACACTTGAACAAACCAAAGAAGAACCTGCGGAAGCAAATATTGTATATGCCGACCTGGATGCAAAAGAATTGATTAAAATGGTACAGACACTTCCGCCCATGTACAGAGCTGTGTTTAACCTTTATGTATTTGAAGGAATGAAACACAGGGAAATTGCAGAGTTTCTTGGTATTTCTGAAGGCACGTCCAAATCAAACCTTTCAGATGCCCGGAAAATTCTGCAGTCGGCCGTTTTAAGAAGTAACATTATTGCCAAACCAAACCAGATATAGCATGGATAAACATCTACACAATATTGATCAGTTATTTAAAGATGGAATTGAGGGTTATACCGACCCCCCTTCTGATAATGTGTGGAGCAACATTGACCAGCAACTTGACAAACGTGAAGTATCTCTTACCAGGTACAAATACAAAATTGCCAAGTATGCTGTTGCTGCCATGGCTTTATTAACTGTAAGCTTTGCGATGGTGCTTTTGGTGAAATCCAAGAAAGCACAGGCACCAGCTGTACCAACCGATTCGGCAGTGGTATCGCCGGGAAGCAAACCATCGCTGATTATAAAAGAAAATCAACCACAACAGGCTGATAATAAAAATTCAAATGCAGGCACTGCACAAAAAGAAGAAAATGCAGTTGAACAAAATACTGCTGCTGTTCCTTCTAAAACTGATGCAGCAACCAGCTTACCTGAACAAAAGCAGGAACTGAAAAAGCCGGTATTGAAAGAAAACAATGTTACTGTATCAACTACAACAAATCCTGTTAAACAAAAAACAATTGCAGCAGCAGATAAAAAGGAAAAGAAACCTGCAGATAAAATCAATAAAGAAAACGGGCAAAACAGTATTGTTGTAAAACAAACAGTTATTAAAGAAAACAAACCAGTGGTTTTACAGGGCCCTGATTATAATTACACAATTACTAAAACAAATACTGAAACATCATTAACACAAAGCAATTCATTTACATCACAAATTGCATGGCTTAATGAAGAACGTATGTCGAACCCCTACGCCGGAAAAACAGCAGTACCGGTAATAAAAGCAAAAAGATTTAAACCTGTTTTTTCAGTTGCTGCATACTACAATCCTGAGCATGTAACGAATGAAGTATCAGAAGGAAAAGTCGTGCATCGTGAAGACAGGCGTGAAGAAATTGTTGAAGGCGAAAAAGTAAAACAATCGTTCAATTACGGTGTTCAGTTAAGTTACCAGTTCAGCAATCATTGGGCAGCAGTAACAGGTGTTGGCATTTCAAAAACCAAATCAACCATTTTACCAAGAAACCTGTATGCCCGTCCTGTGCCGCCAGCCCCAGGTCAAAATCCTCCTCCCGGTGGTGATGTGAAGTATAAAATTAACTGCACTGCAGGTTATGCTTTCCTTCCATCAAAATCAGGATCAGCACCAGCATCAGGCGACAGTATAAAAGCATTACAGTCGGTTAACACTCTTACATATGTAACTGTGCCTCTTGGAATGAAATACATTTATAAGATCAACCGCTTTGCACTCAATGCTGTTGCGGCAGTGGATATGAATATTCTCACCAATGGAAATATGCAGGCAACTGTAACAGAAACAAGCGGAATAAAAACACAAACGAATGTAACAGTTCAGGGATTAAGACCGGTTAACTTCTCTGCCATGATTGGAGCAGGTGCTGAATATTTTGCAAGTACCCGTTTATCTGTTTACCTGATGCCTGAAACAAATTTCAGCTTAACCACAATTAATAAAAATACTCCAACACAAACCAAACGTGGAAGTTGGGGCATGCAGGCCGGAGTTCGATTCAACTTCTGAAAATAAAGGGTTAAACCATATCATTCATTGCAACAAATTGCAACATCGTGCAATAAAACCGGCCATCGCCGGTTTTTAATTGTTAATTATACATTTTTTATTTGCTGCGTCCTTTATTATTTTATTTTTACACGCCTTTTTAGTTCTTAACGATTACACGATTTAAAGATTATGGCGATTGCAGCAACTTTTACTGCACCAAATTTCAAATACCTGCACATGAAAAAAATTGTTTCACTCTGCATTGCGGCAGTGCTGTTTATTTATTCTGAAAACCTGTTTGCACAAGCAGCAGCAACAGTTTCAAGTCCCGACAAATCAATTACAGCAACTGTTCAATTAAAAGAAGGCAGGATTTCTTATACAATCAAAAAGAACGGAACAACTGTAATCGAACCATCTTCATTGGGAATAACCATGAGCGATGCTGATTTCAGCAAAGAATTAAAACTTATTTCAGTTTCAAAACCTGCTCTTGTAATTGACAGTTACGAAACGCTGACTGCCAAAAAGAAAAATATCCAGTACAAAGCAACCAAAGTAATTGTTTCACTGAAGAGTACGAATGGCAAGCAAATGGACATCATCTTCAACATCAGCAATGACGGTGTTGCATTCCGCTATTATTTTCCCTGGCTGAAGATTGAGTTAAAAACAATTACTGCAGAACATACCACTTACATTTTTAATAAAGATGCAAAAGCATGGTTACAACCAATGAGCGTTGCAAAAACAGGATGGGAACAATGCCATCCTTCGTATGAAGAACATTACCTGCAGAATATTCCTGTTGGCACGCCCACTCCATTAAAAGCAGGCTGGGTTTATCCTGCTTTATTTCAAACAAATAATGTTTGGGTGCTGATTACTGAAGCTGCTCTTGATGGTACTTATTGCGGTACAAGACTGCAAAACGATTCTGCATCTTCGGTTTACCATGTTGCATTTCCCGATCCGAGAGAAGTGTTTACAGGTAAGGGTTACCTGCCGCAAAATAATCAGCCATGGTATTCACCGTGGAGAATTATTACAATCGGCAACTTAAAAACAATTGCTGAATCAACATTGGGAACTGATCTTTCACCAAAAGCAATTGCTGTTGATCCTTCCTTCATTAAACCCGGTAAAGCATCGTGGAGCTGGATCAATTCAAAAGATGATTTTATTGTGTATGATGAACAAGTGAAGTACATCGATTATGCTGCTGATATGCATTGGCAATATTGTTTGATTGATGCAGATTGGGATACAAAAATCGGCTATGATAAAATAAAAGAACTGTCGGCTTATGCAAAAGCAAAAAATGTTGGTTTGCTGTTATGGTATAATTCTGCAGGCGCATGGAATACGGTTAAATATCATCCAAAAGACTTGTTGCTTACACACGAAAGCAGGGAAAAAGAATTTTCACGTTTGGAAGAAATGGGAATTAAAGGTGTGAAGATTGATTTCTTTGGTGGAGATGGATCATCAATGATTCAATATTACATTGATATTTTGAATGATGCTGCCAAACATCACCTGCTTGTTAACTTTCACGGAGCAACATTACCAAGAGGCTGGGCAAAAACCTATCCGCACTTAATGACAACGGAAGCCATTTACGGAATGGAGATGGTAACGTTTGATCAGAGAGCAGCTGATGCAGAACCCAGTCATTGCGCCATGCTTCCATTTACAAGAAATGCGTTTGACCCGATGGATTTTACACCAATGAATTTGTACAAGCTTACACATTCAAAGTCAATCCGCAGAACCACTTCTTCTTTTGAACTTGCATTATCCGTTTTGTTTTTATCAGGTATTCAGCATTATGCAGAAAACCCCGAAGGTATGAGTCATGTGCCGGCATATGTAAAAGAATTTTTAAGAACACTTCCCAACTCATGGGATGATGTAAAGTTCATTGATGGTTATCCAGGTAAGTATGCCATCATTGCAAGAAAGAGCGGAGATAAATGGTATGTAGCTGCAATCAATGGAGAGAATGCTGATAAAAAATTAGTACTCGATTTATCAGCTTTGAAAAAAATGAAAGGCACAATCATCAGTGAAGGCGAAGGAACAGAATTGTTTCAGCAAAAAGAACTGCAGTTGACCGATCCGAAGAAAGTAAACATTACACTGAAAGCAAACGGAGGCTTTGTAATTACATTGTAATGCGTTTAATTAATAACTAATTTTATATCTTAAAAAAATAAAGAATCATGAATGATATGTTTTCGTTGAAAGGTAAAGTCATCGTTGTTACAGGAGGTACCGGTGTGCTTGGACATGCATTTGTAAATGCAATTGCTGATGCAGGTGGTACTGTGGCAATTCTTGGTCGCAATGAAGCTGTTGCTACAGAACGTGCAAATGCCATAAACAGCAAAGGCGGTAAAGCCATTGTGTTAATTGCCGATGTAACCAAACTGGAAGATCTTGAAAAAGCTTGCAAGCAATTACTGGATCAGACAGGACATATTGATGGACTTGTAAATGCAGCTGGTGGAAACATGCCCGGTGCTGTTGTTGCTCCCGAAGCAGATATTTTTAACCTCAACATGGAAGCATTGAAACAGGTGATGGATTTAAACCTGTTCGGCACATTACTGCCAACACAGGTATTTGGAAGGGAGATTGCTAAAACAGGCAACGGTTCAATTATCAACATTTCATCAATGGCAACAAAACAGGCTATTACCAAAGTACTTGGTTACAGCATGGCTAAAGCTGCTATTGATATTTACACCAAATGGTTTGCTGTTGAATTGGCTAACCGCTTTGGCGATAAAATAAGAATGAATGCGATTATGCCCGGCTTCTTCTTAACCGAACAAAACAGAACACTTGTAACCAACCCCGATGGTTCTTTAACTGCAAGAGGAAACCTGATTGTAAACGGAACTCCGTTTAAACGTTTGGGACGTGCTGAAGAATTACAAGGAGCATTGGTTTGGTTACTCAGCGATGCTGCTTCATTTGTTTCAGGAACTGTTGTTGAAGTAGATGGTGGTTTTGCAGCATTCAGTGGCGTATAATTTTTTCAATGTTTAATCTTAAAAGTCCTGTGGGGCTTTTAAATGCCCACGGACTTTTAAGATTTATACTGCTTTAGTACAAGAAAATATAGAAGTATTTAACAACAACTTACCTACTGTTCTCTGTAACATTTTTGAACTAATCTGGCTTGATGATTAGATTTCTCATTCGAAGAAAATCTTAATTTAACATCCACATCTTTCCCAAAAAAACAAGCATAATAAACTTCAGGAATTCCATCATAGTCCCCATAATATTCTGAAGCTGCTTCATCAATTGTGCTGAAAAATTTTTTGTACACATATAACAACGCAAGTAATACGCTTGCTTTTAACGTATTTTCTGAATGCATCCTTTTAATAATACCTAATTGTTCAAATACACTTTTATTTCTTTGTTTTTCAATTTCAGAGTTGAAGATCCCTTCTTCTATAAACACATCTTCAGGGAATTTGGGTAAATTATAATGATCTGAAACTCTGTAAAATGCTTCTCGTGCAGCATCTTCATCAGACAAATTCATTTTATCAATTGAAACAAGCAAATCGCATAGCCATTTATCCTTTGAATACCATTCTATGATTGGGTTGCTGCTCTCCATTTTTTATAATTCGTTAGCTATTGAAATTCCTGTCACAAAATTATTTCTAAAAATCTGCAAATAATTGTCAGACTTACATATTTATCTTAACCAGAAGCAATTATTCTCTGAGTTTTTATATCTGTACTTCCTTCCACTTTCCTTTTTTGAAATAGTACCATGCTGTTAAAGCAATTAGTGTTTCAGCAACAGGTATGGCAATAAATGCACCGGTTGATTTAAGATTCAATCCTTCAGCAAGAAAATATGCAAACGGCACCTGGAATAACCAGAAGCATACAAAGTTGATTACAGTGGGAGTTCTTGTATCGCCTGCACCATTCAGAGCCTGTGTCATCACCATTCCTATTCCATAAAAAATATAACCTGCGCCAATAATCTGCAATGCTCTTGCACCATAAGCAATCACTTCTTTTTCATTTGTAAAGAGACTGATGATGGGTGAAGCAAAAAACAAAAACAACAGCATGACAAAACTCATAAAAATGGCATTGTACTTTGCGGTAAGCAACACACTTTGTTCAGCACGCTGCAATTGTTTGGCACCAAGATTTTGACCCACCAACGTTGCAGCCGCATTACTTAAACCCCATGCAGGCAAAATAAAGAACACTACATTCCTGATGGCAATCTGGTAACCAGCCGATGCCGTTGTGCCACCTGTTTCAGCTACCAGCCTTGCCAGGATAATCCAGCTGCCACTTGCAATAATAAACTGGAATGTAGCCGGCCATGCCACATCAATCAATGACAGGATTAATTTCCTGTTTGGCTTAAAATAAGCGGCTTTTATTTTCAGAATACCATCTCCTTTCAGCAAATGAAATGTTTGATAAGCTACACCTGCACTTCTGCCAATAACCGTTGCAATAGCTGCACCTTTCAATCCCATGAAATGAATAAGAATGGGGCAAAGAATAATATTGGTTAAACTGGCCAGCCACAAACTTTTCATTGCCATAGCTGCATCGCCGGCGCCACGAAAAATTCCATTGATGAGAAACAGCAGCATAATCACCACACTTCCGCCAAGCATAATACGGGTAAAAACGGCTCCGTCCCTGATCACATCGGGAGCAGCACCCATCAGCCTAAGAATATCTGCTGCAAAAACAACTCCGACCAAACTTATAACAGCCGCAATAATAACAGCTACAGTTATGGATTGTGCTCCTGCTTGTGCAGCTGCTCCCTGATGTTTTTCTCCCACACGGCGTGCTACTATGGCTGTAGCTGCAGTACTTAATCCAATTGCAACAGAGTAAACAATTGTAACAACCGATTCAGTAAGCCCAACCGTTGCAATGGCGTTGGGGCCAAGTTTCCCAACAAAAAACATATCCACTACTGCAAATACGCTTTCAAGACTCAACTCAAGTATCATTGGAATGGCCAGCAGAAAAACAGCTTTTTTAATACTGCCCTGTGTATAATCCTGCTCTTCGCCGTTAAGCGACATACGGAGTAATTCAAAAAAATAGGTTAACCTGGTTGGTTTGGTATTGTTTGTCGTCATAAAATAAACTTGTGAAAAATAAAAAAAAGATGCTGCAATGGTTTATCCATTGCAAAAAATAATCAGGGAGAGACGACTTAAAGCTTCATATGCGAAAAAATGAGAGAGCAAAGCTATACTTTTTTCTCATTTATAAAAACCGGGAGTTTAAACAATAATCCACCCCATCCGTACAGGGCGGTATTTTTTATGGTATTCATCTGTTTTCATTGAAATATGAGAAACTAGTTCGTATTTTTATTACAGATATAACTAAAATTATGAAACGACTAATCTTAACCCTGTCATGTGTAATGTTCACGGTTATTTTGCTGGCCCAGCCTGCAAGGGTTCCTGTAAACGAACCTGCTCCAAGCGGCAACAACAAACCTAATAACACTAATAACAGCAATTCCGGGGGAAACACAACTACTACTACAAACAACAATACAAGTTCAAGTTCCAGCGGTGAGTTAAAAAAATACAGCGACTCACAGGGAAGGTTTAGTATTGGTTATCCTGAAGACTGGACATTTAATGATCATCCAAATAATGCCATCATTAAAATCACTTCTCCATCTGAAGGATCAAATGATAAGTTCTTCCAGAATGTGAATTTGCAGATTGAACAATTAAGTTCAGGTACAACTATTGATGATTATGTAAAAACAAATGTTGATGCTGTAAAAGAACTGGTAAAGAACTACAGGGAAGTTTCATCCATGTTCTTTAACCGCAACGGCAGCAGGGCATTCCAGATTGTTTATAAAGGCAGATATGGCGATGCTGATTATGAAATACAGGTTAAACAACTGTTTGCGGTTGTTAATGGCAAAGCATATATTCTTACCTATGTATGTAAAGAAGACGAACGGGATGCTTTTGAAACAACTGCCAATAAAATCTTTAACTCATTCAAATACTGATTTTCTCTTTTTAAAAGCAAAAGCCACAGTTTAACTGTGGCTTTTGCTTTTTATAAATGAGCAATATCATTACTGAACAGCTCCCGGATATTTGCTTACAAATTCAATCCTGTATTCTTCATTTGCTTTAATACGGCGGATAAATTTTTGCAGTGATGAAACTTCTGCCGAGTCCTTGAACAGTTGATCATGTGTAAGCAATACTACATGATCAGGAGTTTTGGTTTGATTATTCAAAAGCACGCTGTCAATTTCATTCATCATTTCATCGCTTGTTTGTTTCAGCTTCATTGAATCATTAAAGCGCCATTCCACATCCCATCCCACTACAATAAAACCGGCATTGTATAACGAATCGGCTGCGGCTTTGCTTTTCACAATATCAGTAGCATTAACTGTTGACATCCGCCAGCTGTTCCTGCCAGGCATCCGTACCAGTTTATTGTTCAGGTGTAATGAATCGCTGCAACGCTGAAAGTCGTTGATTACAACACTGTCGTTTGTATAAAACTTTTCAAAGTGGTTATGCAGTGCATGGGTGTAACTGTGGTTGTAAATCTCCACCCATTCATTTTGCTGAAGACTATCCCATGTTGCCTGCTGATCCCTGCTGCCATAAACATGTTCGCCAATAACAAAAAAGCCGGCAGGCACCTGCTCTTCGGTTAATACCTGCAACACATGCCTGGTACCCTTGTTGGGACCATCATCAAACGTTAAGTAAATCGTCTTTTTCTTTTTACCGTGTGGAGCTGCCACGGGTTTTGTTTTAGTGGGATGAACAGACGCAGCCTGCCTAACCATACTTCCCGTATCGCCTGTGCTTTGATAACAACCCGTAAAAAAAAGAAGGAATAATGAGTGAAGGAAAATGTTGGGTGATTGTTCTTGCTCACCCTCATCGTCGTCAGACGATGCAGTAGTTGATTTCATAAAAAATTAAAGTGATTTTGATTTTACATTGAAGATAAATATGCAGTAATGCATACCGCAAATTTTATTCGTTAAAGAAACTGTAAATCAAAATTCACTTTCGTAATAAGAACGATTATGCAGGATTTGTATCGTTACCGGGCTTGGTATTTTTCTTAAACAAATCGTTGAAAAAACTTTCTGCTTCGCTCATATAGTCTTTCATGTTTTCAGTGCCTTTTGTTTTCAGCTCATCAAAATAATCACCGGCTTTATCAGCAGCTTTTTCTGCTTCATCTTTCAGATCATTTGCTTTTTGTTTGAGGTCGGCAAACATCTTTTCCTTTTCCTCATCGGTCATGCTGTTGTATTTAAACAAGGCATAACCTGCAGCTGCTCCCAGCAGGAATGTGGCAATATGTTTCGGATTTACCATAGTTGTTTTTTTTGAAATGTAAAGTTATTACCAAAGTGGCGTTCCTGCTAACAAACATTATCGTGTAGAACCATCCATAAAAACCATCAATTTTAGAAAGAAAACATGCAAGATTGGTATACTCGTACAGTTTTCAAAGCCAGAACCGCTTAACTTTGCAGCGCTATGAAAAGGAAACAGGAAGTACTTAACGATGTAGTCATCAAATTTGCCGGCGACAGTGGCGATGGTATGCAACTTACCGGCAGCCAGTTTACAAACAATACGGCTTTAATGGGAATGGATCTTGCGACCTTCCCCGATTTCCCTGCCGAAATACGTGCCCCCCAAGGTACGCTTGCAGGTGTAAGCGGATTTCAGCTACGTTTCAGCAGCGACAGCGTTTTCACCCCGGGTGATGAATGCGATGTGCTGGTAGCAATGAATGCAGCTGCATTAAAAGCCAATCTCAAATCATTAAAAAAAGGCGGAAAAATTATTGCCAATACCGATGGTTTTGATGCAAAGAACCTTCGTCTGGCCAATTACGCAGAAGGTGCAAACCCGCTGGAAGATAACAGTCTCAGTAACTACGATGTTATAAAAATTGATGTTACAAAACTTACCCGTGAATCATTGAAGGATGTTGCATTGGGTATGAAAGAAAAAGATCGTGCAAAAAACATGTTTGTGCTTGGTTTCCTTTACTGGATGTACAGCCGCAGCATGGAGAATACGATCAAATTCCTGAAAGAAAAATTCGGCAAAAAGCCTGAAATATTAGAAGGAAACCTGCGTGTTTTAAATGCCGGTTTTAATTACGGCGATACAACTGAAACCTTTACCACTACTTACACCGTTGCTAAGGCAAGAATGGAGCCGGGTGTTTACCGGTCAGTAATGGGTAACCAGGCAATCAGCTATGGCTTGGTGGCAGCTTCGCAAAAAAGCGGTTTGCCTTTGTTCCTTGGGTCATACCCAATTACTCCGGCTACAGATATTTTACAAGATCTTTCTCTCTATAAAACATTTGGTGTTAAAACCTTCCAGGCTGAAGATGAAATTGCAGGTATTACTTCTGCTATTGGTGCTGCTTATGGCGGTTCGCTTGCAGTAACAACCAGCAGCGGACCTGGTATTGCATTGAAAGGTGAAGCAATGGGTTTGGCTGTAATGCTTGAACTTCCTTTGATAATTGTAAACATTCAGCGTGGTGGTCCTTCAACAGGTTTGCCAACCAAAACCGAGCAAAGTGACCTGATGCAGGCTTATTACGGTCGTAATGGCGAATCGCCCATGCCAATCATTTCTGCATGCACACCGGCCGATTGCTTTGAAGTGGCTTATGAAGCTGCACGTATTGCTGTTCAGCACATGACACCGGTAATGCTTCTCAGCGATGGTTATATTGCAAATGGTGCAGAACCATGGAAATTCCCGAAGAGTGATGATCTGGCTGAAATAAAAACTGAATTCAAAAAGGGTTTAGGCGAAGACGAAGAAAAATATCTTCCATATAAACGTGATGAAAAATTAGTTCGTCCATGGGCTATCCCCGGAACAGCTGGTTTGGAACACCGTATTGGAGGTTTAGAAAAGCAGGATGTTACCGGTAACGTAAGTTACGATAACGATAACCACCAGGTAATGGTAAAATTAAGGGCAGCAAAAGTTGATAAAATTGCTGATTATATTCCTGAGCAAAAGTTAGATAGCGGCGAAGCAAAAGGTAAAGTACTTGTGCTTGGCTGGGGCAGTACTTATGGCGCAATTAAAAGTGCTTGTGCTGAGTTACAGGCAAAAGGTAAATCAGTATCACATGCACACCTGCGTTATATCCGTCCTTTCCCCAAAAACCTTGGTGATATACTAAAGAACTTTGAAACAGTATTAATTCCTGAAATCAACAACGGGCAGCTGATCAAGATTATCCGTGACATGTACCTTGTTGATGCAAAAGGTTACAATAAAATAAAAGGTGTACCTATTACAAAAGGCGAACTGGTTGAAGAAATTGGTAAGTATTTGTAAAAGTGAAATACATGTATAAATAGAAAAGCCGCCAAAATTGGTGGCTTTTCTATTTATACATTACATACTTCTTAAAAGTAGATTCTCAAAAAAGTCTATTTCATTCCCCAATCATAATCTGAAGGATAAGAAGGATTATGATACAAAGGATTATATCCAGAAAGGAATTCATCATTCTGAACAGTTCCTGAACTTTTCCGCATCAGCAAAAAAATATTACTCCACATAACCCGCACTTCAAGCAATTGTAATTGATTGTAATCAAAGAACTCTGTTGCAGAATGTATATTAAATGTGTGATGGTGTGCCCACCTGTTCTGAATGTTATTATAAATCTTTTCTCTTAGTTCGCTTTTAGTAATTGATCCCGGATGCATGGAGTAATCATGCAGGTCAATTATTTCTTCGAAATGAGTTGTATCTTCTTCTCCAATACCTTTTTCAAAATCCTCGATGAAATGCGCAAGCTGTGTTACAGGCCGGTAATGATCGAAGGTTTTATCCCTGTGCGGCAGAACAAAAAGCATTAAGCCATTTTTCTTTACAACTCTCTTCCACTCATTCAGGGCTTTAACAGGATTAGCGATGTGCTCAAAACTATGACAGGAAAGAAGAAAGTCATATTTCTCAGATTCAATTACAGACAAATCAATGCTGTCCCGAATATATTGGAACCCCAGTTTGCCATCGTAGTTGTATGTTTTTCCTTCCTGTATATTGCCTTCCCATATTGTACTGTTGCTGAAATTAACACCATCTAATGACTGTACAGATGTGTAAATAGGCAATAAGCCTTTCGCTGAAAATATGCCGCTTGGGCCTCCGATTTCAATTCCACTAAGGCCACGCAGATGATCAATAAACTGCTCTTTACCCGGTAATCTTTTAGGAAAATATGTTCTAAATTTTTGTTCCAGTTTTTTCAGCATATGCTACAAAGAATTGTATTTATGTTCCTCAATATTCTGAATTGAGATTTAAAAAGCAGAAATACAAATGTAAGGATTAGAATATCCCCTCTTCATTTACAGTTGATCATTAAAGATAATTTTTCGAGTTTCTTTTCATTAATTACACGCTGTTTTCCTTGCTTTTTTACTTGTGTGTAAAAAAAAGCTTGCTTCTTTAAATAAATGGCTTGCTTTTAGTGATACAATCGGTAAACCCGCTTTCTCATTTTTAAGACCATTAGCTACCCAAATATGAATCTGTGAGAAAATTTTCTGTTGAGTGAACTGATTTCAGTTGAGCATATTGACTTTAAGATGAATCAGTAACGCAGCTAAAGAAATGTGTTGATTGAATTTACTTTTTACATCTAAAATAAATGATCATGAAAAATAATACAGGATTATTACATTGGAGAACATCTCATCACCCGCAATGGTTAGTTTTTATCCGGGTTGTACTCGGTCTTTTATTATTTGCCAAAGGAATTGAATTTATCAGGGATACCTCGCAGCTGAACATGCTTTTACAGCAGCATTTCAGCACAAAATTTCCCATGGTCCCATTCCTCATTTCATGGGCACATCTTATAGGAGGTGCATTCATCATTATTGGTTTGTTTACAAGAGTTGTGGTAATTGTGCAGCTTGTGATTGTTACCGGCGCTTTATGGATGCAGCAATCGGGCAATGATACTTTACTTGCAGTCTTCATTTTTGTCTTACTCTTTCTATTCCTTATTGAAGGCAGCGGACCTGTTTCAATGGATCATTATTTTTTCAGGAAAGAAGAAATGAGACAAGCTAATTGACAAAAATCAGGATTCTGTTTTCTTATATTAATAAAAACTGACAGTTATTATGCAGGCAGCTTTTCAAAATACTTACAGCAATGCTGCAAACCACACTCCCTGCATTTAGGATTACGGGCAACACATACATAACGTCCATGCAGGATCAGCCAGTGATGAGCTTTATGGATCAGCTCAGTTGGGAAATGCCTGATGAGTTCTTTTTCAACGGCAAGTGGAGTTGTGGCCGATTGTTTAACCAGTCCAATCCGTTTGCTTACACGAAACACATGTGTATCAACTGCCATGTTAGGTTGTGCATCAACAACCGAAGTAATCACATTTGCCGTTTTCCTTCCTACTCCCGGAAGCGTTACTAACTGCTCAACAGTTAAAGGCACTTCGCCACCAAATTCATTCACCAGCTTTTGTGCCATGCCAATTAAATGTTTGGTTTTGTTGTTGGGATAAGAAATACTTTTAATAAGCGGAAATAACTCGTCAAAACTTGCTTTGCTTAACGATTGAACATCGGGGTATTTTGCAAATATGGAAGGTGTGGTGATATTTACCCGTTTATCGGTACACTGTGCTGACAAGATAACAGCAACAAGCAGTTGAAACGGATTATCATACATCAATTCCGTTTCTGCATCGGTGGCATGCACTGAAAAATAATCGATAACGGCCTGGTAACGTTCTTTTGTAGTCATTTGCGTAATGAAATGACAGCGAAAATAAATCAGTTCATGGATTGTTTTTCAACAATTCCTTTCTGTGCATATTTCAACACATTCAAAACCGATTCTGTTCGGGGTGATATTGTAAATTTTGTGAGTCGCTGAGCGGCCTTTTTAATCACCTCAAATTTTTCACGGAGTGTCCAGTCTTCCGCCATCGCTTTTTCAATAGCTGCTGTTTCTTCCGGCGTTGTTTCCTTATAGAGATATTGTATCAAATCTTCTGGAGTAAAATTATTTGCCATAAGCAATCCTTTTAATTGTTAAAGGCTTTTCATAAGGATGCTTTGTTTAATAAACGCTGTTGGCAAACTTGTATTGTGCTGGATGGGAATTTTTATTGATCGAACAGGAAGATATCCTCGTTGTCCTTCTTCATATAGTATTTTTCCCTGGCAATTCTCTCATAGGCTGAGGGGTCGGTTTCTCTCTTTTTTAACTCGGCTTTAGCAGCTTCAATTTTCTGGTCGTAATAAGCTGTATTTGATTTCAGTTCGGCCAGTTTTTTAAAACGGCTGATTTGAGTAACCACATCATTACGGTCAAAGAAAAACATCCAAACTCCAAAACCAATAATGGTGAGGAGATATTTGTTTTTAATAATTGCAGGAATGCGGGCTAATAAACTCATTGAATTCAATTAATAAAAAAACCGGTGACCAAAATAAAATTACATTATTTCGGTCACCGGTAATATAATCCGGGTCAATTATTTTCCGAATTTGATTTTACCGTTAGGGTAAATCGCATTTTCGCCCAGTGCTTCTTCAATGCGGATCAACTGGTTGTACTTCGCCATACGATCGGTACGTGAAGCAGAACCTGTTTTGATCTGGCCGCAGTTCAGTGCTACAGCTAAGTCAGCAATAGTAGTATCTTCAGTTTCACCACTTCTGTGACTCATGATAGAAGTATAACCTGCATTTTGTGCCATTTGTACTGCATTGATTGTTTCAGTTACAGTACCAATCTGGTTCACTTTAATCAGGATGCTGTTACCAATTCCTTTGTCGATTCCTTCTTTCAAACGTTTTACGTTTGTAACAAAGAGGTCATCACCTACCAGCTGGCATTTGCTGCCAATAGCATCAGTGAGCTTTTTCCAACCTGCCCAATCATCTTCAGCCATACCATCTTCGATTGAAACAATTGGATATTTGTTTACCCATTCTGTCCAGTAAGCAACCATTTCATCACTGGTGATTACTTTACCAGGATTGCTCTTGTAGAATTTATATGTACCTGTTGCATCATCATACATTTCGCTTGATGCAGCATCCATTGCAATTGCAATTTGTTCACCTGGTTTGTAACCTGCAGCAGAAATTGCTTCCAATACAGTTTCAATTGCTTCTTCGTTGCTCTGAATTTCAGGAGCAAAACCACCTTCATCACCTACGTTTGTGCTGTAACCTTTTTTCTTTAATACAGATTTCAGGTTGTGGAATACTTCAACACCCCAACGTAAGCCTTCACTGAAAGTAGGAGCACCAACAGGGATGATCATGAATTCCTGGAAATCAATTTTGTTATCAGCATGTACACCACCGTTCATGATGTTCATCAAAGGCATTGGTAATACTGTGCCGTTAACACCACCGAGGTAACGGAAAAGAGGTAAGCCAACTTCTTCAGCAGCAGCTTTGGCAACAGCCATACTTACAGCTAAAGTTGCATTAGCACCAAGGTTTCCTTTATTTTCTGTACCATCAATTTTAATAAGAAGAGCATCGATATATGCCTGGCGAGTTACGTCGATACCAATTAACTGGTCAGCAATAACGTCGTTAACATTCGTAACAGCTTTCAACACACCACGACCAAGGAATTTACTCTTGTCGCCATCACGAAGTTCAACAGCTTCATGTTTACCTGTTGAAGCACCACTTGGAACCGCTGCACGGCCCACGATGCCATTTTCAGTTATTACATCAACTTCAACTGTTGGATTACCACGGCTGTCGAGAATTTGTCTTGCATGGATGTCTGCGATAAAACTCATAATCTTTTGTTTGTAATTTTTAAATGCGGAGTCGTGAAGGAAAGAAACCTGTTCACCGTTTGACAGCTTCTGTCTAAATTTATACGGGACTTTGTTTCTTTTTTCTGACTTTGAAATTTCGGTGCAAAGAAAAGACATTAACCGGGAGGAACAAAGTACTCATATCAGGGATTTGGTTATTTTTAGTCAGTAACTAACAGTTGTATGGATAATCATTTAATTACATCCGTTGCAATGGGCATAGCATTGAGCGCCTGTTGCGGGTTCAGGGTCTTTGTTCCCATGGCCGGTGCATCGCTGGCGGCTTACCTGCACTGGTACAATGTACCCGTGGATATGCAATGGATGGGCACTTTACCTGCCATTATTTGTTTTGCCACTGCAGCTGTGCTTGAAATTGCCGCTTATTACATCCCGTTTGTTGATAATTTGCTTGATACAATTGCCACCCCGCTTGCAATTGGTGCTGGCACTTTGCTGGCAGCCTCATTTTTACCGGTATCGGAATTTGACCCCATGCTGAAATGGATCTTAGCCATTATTGCCGGTGGTGGTGCCGCAGGAACCGTACAGGCCGGAACAGGTTTGCTTCGATTAGCTTCAACCAAAACAACAGCTGGAATGGGAAATGGTATTGTAGCAACAGGCGAAAATGCCGCAGCCATTGGAGGAACAGCCTTAAGTTTTGTGATACCCATTACCATTGCTGTGCTGATGGTAGTAGCCATTGGCTGGGTGTTGTTGAAAATCGGGAAAAGATTTTTAGGCAGTAAAGAAACCGCTGATTAATTTTTGTTCTGCGTTAAATTCCTGAACACATCTTCCAGGCTTTTACTTCCACTCTGCAGTGATACAATGTTGAAATTATTTTCAACTGCCATTGCAAGTATTTGCTTACGCAATGTTTCTTCATCTTCACTTTCTACTTCCCAGTTGTATGTATCAAGTTTTGAAACAGTTTTTGCTGCAGGCAATCGCTGAAGCCACTCTGTTTCCAATGCTTCTTTAAACTGAACAAGAACCTTACTGCCTGTACTTGATTGCTGAAGTTTACTCAACTTATCATCAGCTACAATTGTTCCTTTGTTGATAATGATTACACGATCGCAGATGGCTTGTACTTCCTGCATGATGTGCGAAGAAAAAAGAACTGTTTTGTTTTTGCCCAATTCTTTAATCACATTCCGTATTTCCACAATCTGGTTGGGATCAAGTCCCGATGTTGGCTCATCCAGGATCAATACTTCGGGATCATGAATCAATGCAGCTGCAAGACCGACCCGTTGCTTATATCCTTTTGAAAGCTGACCAATTTTTTTATGTGCTTCAGGTGTTAAACCAACCTGTTGTATTACCTGTGCGATCTTTTCTTTCTTGTTTTCAACCTTATGTACTTCCGCAATAAACTCAAGGTATTCCTTCACATACATTTCATAGTACAGCGAATTGCTTTCAGGTAAGTAACCAATCTTCTGCTTTGTATGTAAGGGATCTGCTTTCACATTTACATCACAAACCAATGCATCTCCATCACTCGGTTGCAGATAACCGGTAATCATTTTCATGGTTGTACTCTTACCAGCTCCGTTGGGACCAAGAAAACCAACAATTTCTCCTTTATTTACTTTAAAAGAAATATTGTTTACAGCTTTCTGCTCACCATAAACCTTCACTAAATTTTTCACCTCAATTGACATGCGAATGATGTTTGTTCAAAAATAGAAGAAATGAAGTAGAATTTGAAATAATGCCGTTCATGAACAGCTGCAGTTGTCAATCTTAATACAACACTAACACTGTTCCTTTCTGATTATATGTTTTACCGTTGCGTTTGTATTGGATGGTCCATATATAATTTCCCTGTTCTGAATCCAGGCCCTGGTACTTTCCATCCCAGCCGTTAAAGATTGAATCGCTTGTAAATATTTTTTGCCCCCAGCGATTGTAAATAGTAAGCGTAAAAGATTCAATCCTGAAATAAGCTTTCGCTTTCAGCACATCATTCAGCCCGTCATTATTAGGCGTAAACGCATTGGGTACAAAAATCTGGTCGGCACAATCCTGGTAAGTGATAATTCTGTCATCTGTTGATGAGCCACATTTATTACCTACTGTTACAGTATACGTTCCTGCAGCAGTTACTGTAATTACGCTGTCGGTACTGTTGTTGCTCCACAAATAAGTTTCAGCAATTGGGTTTGTTGCATTCAACATAACAGGTTCGTAATAACAAAGTGTTGTATCGTTACCAAGATTCACAGTTGGTGTAAAATTTCTTGTAATGGTAAAGCTGTCGGTTCGTTTACAAACACCATCACTTGTAAGTAATGAGTAAGTACCGGCATTTGATAATGTCCGTTGCGATGTAGTGCTTCCATCATTCCATAAATAACTGTTGGCTGTTGCCTGTTGTACATCAACATCCAGTGTGGCAGCATCGCAGAGCAATGTATTTGCTGGAAGTGTACGCTGAAGTATATTTTGCTGTACAACCATGGTTATTGTGGAAGAACTGGCGCAACCGCCTGATGTGGTAACATTCAATGTATAAATGCCTCCATCGGTTGTTGATGCAGCAGGAATTGACAGCTGACTGGCATTACCCGGCAATGTGGTTAAATTATGTTGCCATGCATATTGAAGTGCATTGGTTGAAGTAGATATTGCCAATGTATCTTTTTCGCAAATGAGTTGCTTTGCCTGCAGAACAGGTGTTATTGGTGCATATACATTAACAGGTATAAGCGGAGAAACAGAACGGCAATTGTTTGAATTAATTAAACCACTTTCAGCAACAAGCAACCTGTATGTTCCACTGTTGCTTAACTGTACATTATTGAGTGAAAGAAAAGAAGTTGTTTCACCGGGAATATCTGTCCAGTTACCCGTTGCACTTTTAAACTGCCATTGATATACCTGGTTGCTGTAATATCCCTGCTCAACGTTTCCTGCAATATTGATATTACCACCAACACAAACATCATTTGTATTGGCATAAAGTCCGGTTACTGCCGGCGTCATTGCAGGGCCACACAAGGTAAACTCAATATCATCTAAACAAAGATCGTTACCCAAACCTCCCACCTGGTTATTGTAAATGCGAAGTACGACAGATGACTCACCAGAAGGAAGTGTGAAATTAAATCCATACTGTGTCCAAGTAAATGAACTGAATCTCGGAACTGTATTGGTAAAAAAAGTTGCCAGCACATTTCCTGTTGTAGCACTGGCGATTTCAAATTTCAATATCGGATCAAGCGGATTGGAATTACCTGAAGGAATGAGGTTGGCAATCCATGCAGAAAAATAAAGTTTAGAACCGGAGCATAAGTTACTTACCGTGGTTTCATAAAACTTACCTGCTGTATAATCAGCATTCACCACCATCATATAACCTGAACCGGTATGGTCAGTACCAATATGCCAAACACTAAACTGTCTGCCCCCGCTTGCAATATCAGCAGTCGTTCTGCGAATGCCGTATTCACCATCATCAACCAATCCCAGTGAATCAAACTTATAAGATGTAATACCAGCAGGAAGTCGTGATCCTGTTAAAGGTGAGGAGGCGTTTCCGCCAAAGTCTTCTTTAAATAAAACATTACCTGAACACTGGGCATTACTGCTGAATGAATATAAACTGAACAATAAAAAAGCGAAGCAAAAATGGAAAGCCCTGTTCTTCATCACGTGAATTCAAAGCATTAAAAATAAGCAATAATGCTTTACCTAAAAAATGAAGCCCTTGCTTAATAACAAGGGCTCAATAAAAAACCAACCATATGAACAGACATCGAACTAACCAATAGGGTAGGCAATAGTTCTTTCACTTTAAAGACCATTACCCTTCTTTATTCGCTGCATCAGCTGTTTGCTTTTTTTGCTCAAGCTACTGTTGCAGCTGATTTTCAAATGCCATGCCCAGCTTTCGTTCAGCAAATTTTTGCCTGATTTCATCAAGAATACCGGGATCATCAATTGTTGATGGGATATCAAATGCCACACCATCTGCAATCTTTCGCATGGTCTTTCTTAATATTTTTCCACTTCTTGTTTTTGGTAATCTTTTTACAATGGCTGCATTTCTGAAATAGGCAATAGCACCAATTTTTTCCCTGATTAAATGTACAAGATCATCTTCAAGAGCTAACTCATCCAGGTGTTTTCCATCTTTCAGCACAACCAATGCAACAGGTCGCTGACCACGCAGCTCATCTGCAATACCCATCACTGCACATTCTGCAACTGCAGGATGCGATGCAACCAACTCTTCCATTTCGCCTGTACTTAAACGATGTCCGCTAACATTAATCACATCATCCACACGACCCATGATGTATACATAACCATCTTCATCTTTATAACCACCATCACCTGTTTGATAATAACCGGGGAAATGCTGCAGGTAACCTGCAATAAAACGATCATCATTCCGCCACAATGTTGGCAAACATCCCGGAGGCAACGGAAGCTTTGCAGCAATATATCCTTCCTTGCCATTTCCCAACTCCACACCATCATCAGAAAGTATATGAATATCATAACCGCATACAGGCAAACCTGCCGATCCTGCTTTTGGTTCCAGTTGTTCTACTCCCATCATAATACCTACCATGGGCCAACCGGTTTCTGTTTGCCACCAGTGATCAATAACAGGAATGTTGAGCAAATCTTTAATCCAGTAATAAGTTGGAGGATCACAACGCTCACCTGCAAGAAACAAATGCTTTAAACAACTGAGATCATATTGTTTGAGTAAATCACCTTCGTGATCTTCTTTTTTAATTGCACGGATAGCTGTTGGTGCTGTAAACATCACTTTTACATTGTACTCACTTATAACTCTCCAGAAAGCACCTGCATCGGGAGTTCTGATTGGTTTCCCTTCGTACAGAATAGTTGTACATCCATGCAGTAACGGGCCATAAACTATGTATGAATGACCAACCACCCAACCCACATCACTTGCAGCCCAGAACACATCGCCTGCGTGTACATTGTATACATGATCCATACTGAACTTTAATGCAGTTGCATAACCACCATGATCACGGATGATGCCTTTTGGTTTTCCTGTTGTTCCTGATGTGTAAAGAATGTATAAAGGATCGGTTGACTGAACAGGAACACAATCAACAGGAGCAGCATTCATTAATTCATTAAAATCATATTCATCAATGCCATTCAGTTCATCATAATTTTTCTTTCGCTGAAAATAAATTTTATGCAATGGTTTGTGAACCGATTCGGCAATTCCCTGGTCAACCATTGCTTTGTAAGGAATGATTCTGTCGAATTCAATTCCGTAAGATGCAGAGATAACTGCCTTTGGATGCGAATCATCAATACGCATGGCTAATTCATGCGGCGCAAAACCACCAAACACAACAGAGTGAATAGCTCCAATTCTTGCACAGGCAAGCATGGCAATGATGGCTTCAGGAATCATAGGCATGTAAATGATTACTGTATCACCTTTGCCAATTCCCAGCCGTTGAAGACCACCTGCAAATTTTGCAACAGCAGTAGTTAACTGTGCATACGTATATTTTTCTGTTGTGTGTGCAACAGGCGAATCGTAGATCAATGCGGTTTGATCTCCTCTCCCGTTTTTTACATGATAATCGAGACAGAGATAAGACGTATTGATTTCACCATCTTCAAACCAATGGTAAAAACCTTTTTCATTTTGAGAGAGAATGACAGACGGCTCTTTATGCCAGTCTAACTTTTTTGCCTGCTCTTTCCAGAAAAGTTCTTTCTGCAAAATACTTTGATCATATATGGCTTTGTAACTCATAATCGTTGTTAAACATTGTGCTTACAAGTTACTTCACAGAATGGCCATAACCATTGAAACTATACTCAATTAGCAGAAAAAAGATGCAGGAGCGGTTGTCACGAAGCGATCAGTTCTTTCACATGCTTCATTAAATCTCTTGTGCTGAAAGGTTTGGTGATGTAGAGTGATGCACCAAGATCATATCCTTTCTGAATATCGCTTTCCTTGCTTTTTGCACTGAGGAAAACAACTTTAATGTCTTTGAGTTTTTTTGTTCCCTTAATGTATTTGCAGATGGCATAACCATCCACATCAGGCATCATAATATCGAGCAATACAAGTGAAGGCATTTCTGTATTGATGAGATCAAGTGCTTCCGTACCATTACGTGCAACCTTCACCTCATAACCATCTTTCTTCATCAGGAACTCCAATGACATC
The DNA here is from genome assembly GCA_002337125.1 of Chitinophagaceae bacterium UBA1931. Classification (GTDB taxonomy): domain Bacteria; phylum Bacteroidota; class Bacteroidia; order Chitinophagales; family Chitinophagaceae; genus Lacibacter. The sequence goes on along the minus strand of DDFJ01000004.1, from coordinate 2,689,428 downwards.
AGTATATATGGATCATCGTCAACTACAAGAATTTTGTGCATAGACCAATTTTATTAATCAGATGGCAGCGTAAAGATAAAACGTGAACCTTTATCTTCTTCACTTTCAACCCATATTTTACCCTGGTGCATCTCAATGATTTTTTTACAAATTGCAAGACCTAACCCGCTGCCTTGTGGTTTTTTTAATGTTTGATTTCTTGCCTGGAAAAATTTATCAAAAATCAGTTCGTGCAGTTCTTTGGCGATCCCCTTGCCATTATCTTCCACCCAAAGCTGAATACCATCTGCATTCTGGTGAAGCGATACTTTGATTACACCTTTACCCGGTTCAACAAACTTAATGGCATTGGATAAAAGATTGTTCAGCACCTGTTGTATTAAATCAGCATCGCACTGCACAATAAACATAGAATCGGGAAGCTGTTTTACAATGCGTATATTTTTTTCATGCGCCAGTGCTTCCACACTTTCTATTGAATCATCAATCAACACATTCAGCAAAACAGATGAGGCATTTAATTTCTGTCTGCCGCTTTCATATCGCTCAAGATTTAGCACCTGGGTGATGAGATGACTGAGCCGTTCTGTTTCTTTAATAACACCCGATAAGAATTTTTGCTTCTGCTCATCAGGAATATCTGGATTATCATGCACAATTTCAGCCATTGCCCTGATGGATGTTAATGGTGTACGCAGTTCATGTGTAACTGTGTAAAGAAATTCATCTTTCATTACATCCATGTTCTTCAGCTGCTCATTCACTGATGTTAACTGGTCTGTTGCCCGTTGCAACTCAGCCGACTTGCGCCTGAGTTCTTTATTCAGCTCCATCATTTGCTGTGATTCACGGAGAATATGAATCACTTCATCAATCTTTAATTCTTCTTCTTTTGTAACACTGCTCACCATTATGCGTGCAGATGCAGAACCAATCACTCCACCTAAAACTTTTTCAGCAAAAGCAACAATACGTGGATCGGCACGCTTGGCATCAACAGGAATTTTATAACGGGTTGCAAAATTCAATAACACTTTTCCTGCTTTTTCTTTTCCCATAAAATTTTCAAGCAGTGAATTAAGTGCAGACAGATCAGCCGTACCTCTCCAGATTGCATTGTTTTCCTGGATGGATGAATGTTTAAAGATGTCAACAAAAATTTCAGCCTGGTATATTTCCTGTGCCTTTTTATCTGAATAAACAGAAACAAAAAAATAAGCACAGCAATTCAGAAAGATGCTCCAGAAAAATCCATGTGTAATGGAATCAAGTCCATCAAGACCAAACAAAGCAAAAGGCTTCAGCCATTCAATACCAAACAAACCATGCTGCAGAATACTTTCACTTAAATAACCGGCACTGATCATGGATGGTACAACCAATGTAAAAAACCAGGTGATGAACCCGATAAGTAAACCTGCAACAGCGCCATTTTTGGAAGCACCTTTCCAGAAAATGCCGCCAATAACAGCAGGTGCAAATTGTGCAACAGCTGCAAACGAAACAAGCCCGATGGAAACCAACGTAAAATGTTGTGCCACTGCTTTATCATAGATGTAGGCAAGAAACAACATGAGTACAATACTCAAACGTCTTGTATTAAGAATAGTTTGACGAACTGATTTTTCAGATGCTTTAAATCCTGTTGAAGAAAACAATACAGGCAACACCAAACTGTTACTCACCATTGTTGCAAGTGCAATGGTTTCAACAATGATCATACTGCTGGCAGCAGAAAATCCACCAATGAAAATAAACAGCCCGAGTAAATGCTGCTGGTGATGCAAAGGCAAAGCAAGTACATACGTATCAGCATCTGTACCTGTACCAAAGCTGAGCTTGCCACCAAATGCAATGGGCAATACAAAAATGTTGATGATAAAAAGATAAAGCGGAAACAACCACACTGCTTTTTTTACATGTGCTTCATGTACATTTTCCACCACGCTTACCTGGAACTGCCTCGGCAGGAATACAACAGCCAGCATGGAAAGAAGCATGAGCGATGTCCAGCTGGAGTAAGAAGTATTTCCTCCTATCACAAATAATTTTTTCAGCTCAGATACATTTTGTGCACGGGAAAAAATATCACCAAAACCATTAAACACAAACCAGGTAATGAAGATGCCTGCAACAATAAATGCAACCAGTTTAACAATGGATTCAAATGCAATGGCAGCAACAAGACCTTCATGTTTTTCAGATGCATCAACTGATCTTGTACCAAACAGTGTAATGAAAACAACAATGAGAATGGTAAAATAAAATGTATTATCCTGCCAGAAAGAAACTGTTGATGATGGAGCAGAACTGGTTAATATACTGAAGCTGGTGGAAATTGCTTTCAGTTGCAGGGCAATGTATGGAATTACACCTGCCACACAAAACAAGGTTACAATTACACCAAGTGTAAAATTCTTTCCATAGCGAGTTGAAATAAAATCGGCAAGACTGTTGATGCGTTGTGTTTTACAGATGCGGATAATTTTTCGTAGTACAGGCCAGAACAAAGCACACATAATAGTGGGGCCGAGATAATAAGCTAAAAAATCAGCACCGTTGGTGGATGCTCTTCCCACACTTCCGTAATAAGTCCATGCTGTACAATAAACAGCAAGCGAAAGAGCATAAGCATAAGGATTATTGATCAGGCTTCTTCCCCGTTTATGTTTGTATTCGGCATAGTATGCAACGCCAAACAAAATGCCGAGGTACAGCAATGCAGATATAATGACCAGCCAGTTATTCATTTTTCTTTTTCACCTCCTGTTTTGATTCTGCATTCAGAAAGAGTAAAAGAATAGCTGCTGCCCAAACAACAAACAGGTAAACAAAAAGTAATGGTAAGCCAAGCCAAAAAGCAATCTTATTGGCAGCCGATAAAATGGGAAAGCTTAATAACAGAAATAACAGGATGGCGATAAAGCTGAATTTCTGCCGTTTGTTTTTTTCGTACATATGGAAAAGGGTAACAAAGCCGTTAACTCTGTTAAGTTAACTAAACTCTGTTACCCTGCAAAAATCATCAGGAAAATATCAACCGATCAGTTTTCACCACCGGTACAGATATATTTTACTTACTTAAAGCGGGGCTTCTTCGTAATCACTTTCAACTTCTTTACTGTCTTCTGGCAAATGTGCATACTCACCTTTGAGTGCATAGAAACCAAAAATCAGCAGACCTAATAAAATAGGCGCAAATACAATTAAGATAATCACCCACTGCAGCATGACGTTACTGCGGGTTGCTGCAGATGCTGCATTAATTTTACTCACCGCCTGCATAACCAGCCATATCATCACAATGGGGGCTAATGTCATCCAAACGATACCGAGGGCTTTCTTTATATTATTCATGTTATTTCAATTTAAGATTTTAATCAATAATCATTTTATGTTAAGCAGTGAGTTTAATTCAGTACGTCTTCTGCCACATGATCTTTCAGGTAAATAGCACCAATGATTAAACATACAGTTGCCACACCAATCGGGTACCATAAACCGGCAAGCGGATCACCATTCGGATTAGAAGATGACTTCGTCATTTCCACAATCAATGTACCAAGGAATGGTACAAGACCACCGAAGATACCATTACCAACATGGTACGGAAGCGACATGGATGTATAACGTATTTTAGTCGGGAACAATTCAACCAGGAAGGCAGCAATTGGACCATACACCAGTGTTACAAAAATGATTAAGATAAAAATCAATCCCACAATTTTCCAGAACGTACCACGGTCAAGTTCTTTTTCAGCAATCGCTGTTTTTCCGCTCTTCAACAAACCTTGTACATAAGTAACGCCATCAGCAAGTGTTACACCTGCAGCAGCTTTTACTTTCGATACAAGTGTATCCGCTTTTTGTGTGGAATCTTTTCCCGCAACAATAATTCCTACGGATGCTGTTGCTCCGCTGTAAACAGCAGTTAATGCAACTGTATCAACTTTTTTGTACGTGTACTTCGCTCCATCTGTATACAATGAATCATATGTAGTGGTAACAAGCAGTTTGTCTTTAGCCTTTGCATCAGTTGCTGCTGAAGTACTTACTTTGGTTTTTGACACATCGAGTAATTCTGTTCTGTTGGCAGGATTGGTTAAATCACGGAATGTCTGGAAAATAGGACGGTAAGAAATAATACCCAGCAACATACCAGTAAGCATAATCCATTTTCTGCCCACCTTATCACTCAGTGATGCAAACACAATAAAGAAAGGAGTTGCAAACAAGATAGCAATGAGCAACACGTTTCTTGAATCAATAAAGTTTACTTTACAAACATTCTCAATAAATGATTGCGCATAAAACTGGCCGGTGTACCAAACAACACCTTGACCCATTGTTGCACCAAACAATGCAAGCAACACCATTTTAAAGTTGGCTTTATGACCAAAGCTTTCTTTAATAGGATTCACAGAAGTTTTCTTCTCAGCTTTTAATTTGGCAAACAATGGTGATTCATTCATTCGCATACGAATGATGATGGAGATGATTACAAGCACTGCAGAAATCCAGAACGGATAACGCCATCCACCCCACTCTGCACTGAACTTATCAACGCCCTGTACATCTCTTACAAGAATGATGATACCAAGTGCAATGAATAAACCAAGTGTGGCAGTTGTCTGAATCCAGCTTGTCCAGAAACCACGGCGGTCGGCATGTGCATGTTCAGCAACATAAGTTGCAGCACCGCCATACTCACCACCAAGTGCAAGACCTTGTATTAAACGCAATACCAGTACAATTAACGGAGCAGCCCAGCCAATAGAAGTAAAGCCTGGTACCAAACCAATGGCGAAAGTGCTTCCGCCCATTAATATCAAGGTTAACAGGAAGGTGTATTTTCTTCCAATGATATCGCCCAAACGTCCAAACACCAATGCACCGAAAGGACGAACCAGAAAGCCTGCTGCAAAAATGGCCAGCGTACTTAACAGGGCGGATGATCCTGAATCGGGTGGAAAGAACTGTTTGGAAATAATGGTCGCTAACATACCAAAGATGTAAAAGTCGTACCACTCAATGAGTGTACCTACCGATGATGCTCCGATAATGAAGCTCATATTCTTTTTACTTTCGAATTGATCTGGTTGCATGTGGCAAGTTTTTTTTGATTGTTTGTAGAATGGATAAACCTGTTCTTTGCTGCTGCAGCAATACTGTAAATTGTCTTTCAAACACGAATTAAATCAGGGAGTCATTTTGAATGAACATGCCAATAAAATTTTTGTTTGATAATGCATTGTACAGGATGCTTCAGATAACGCTCATATCGTTATATGCAAAAAGTTGGTTGGTTTAAAATGAAAAAGTGGTTGTTAAAAGCAAGCGTGTATTGTTTAGTTGATTAGTTGTTCCGTTTACTTTAGCATCATTGCTGGTGGAACCATATGCAGCAGAAGTAAATTCCACTTCAGTTCCGAATTTAAATTTACCGGAAATAAATTCAAGTCGTGGCGAAATTCTGAAAACATTTTTTACAGATCTTCCGCTTACTGAAATACTACGTCCATAAGCTGCAGTTGCTCCTGCTTTTGCACCATCGTTTGTAGTATAACCAATGAATAAACCGGGAACAGTTTTCTTACCTGTACCGCCAATATCAAACCAGTATGCATTTGTTTTGGTGGCACTGTACGTTTCAACAGCTGTGGATGATGCAGTATATCCAAGATAACCACCCACCATTACATGATCAGTCATGTTTTGTCCAATCACAGCTTCAGCTTTTATTACAACAGGTTTGCTGGTAATTTTCATATAGCCAATGAAAGAAGTGCTGTTCACTCTTTCTTTGGAAACAACAGCCGGAGTACCTGAACTTAATTTGGGACGCAGTGATTTGTAATCAATACCTGCACCAATTAAAAACTTTGCATCCTTGTACTGCAACTGTGCATGTAAGTTAGGAATAGCACTGTTGCGTGCAGGATCGGTTGCATTGTAGCCCGATGGTGCAACACTTGCAAAATCTCTTTGTGAAATCATGGCAAGAATAAGAGATGTTTTGTTCGATGTTCCCAGCTTTTGTGTAAGCCTCACCTGTGGACTGCGGTTAAACGGTTGAAAAGGCATACCGGTATTAAAATCAACAACACCGGGATAACAATCTGTAACAAACATCGGGTGCCAGAACTGGCCAAATGCTAATTGTGTTTTGGGCCAGTCAAGCTTTGCCCATGCATGTCTTAAACGGAATTCATTAATGTCGGCATCAATGTTTCCGAAAAATTCAGCTTCAAGAATAGCAGATGTTTTTGCGCCAAATGCATCAGGACCGGTAATCGTTCCACCAAGTCGTGATGTAATGGCCAGCATATGAAAAGTAGGTGCGGCATTGATGTCTTTACCATTAGCATCTGTTGATTTGTCTTTTGCATAAAGCGACAAATCGCCTTCACGTGCAGAAATAATCTGGCGGGAATCATACATAATATCATTACGTACAAAACCGTAAAACTTAATTCCCCAGCTGGATGAAGGATCGGTTGGCTTGCTGCCTTGTGCAGATACAAACTGCATCATTACAGCAAATGAAAAAAAAGCAAGCAATCGTTTTAACATGGCAGTGATTTAATTTCTTTGAAAAAAAATATCACCACCAATTTCAAAATGTTTTATGGCTGCGGTAACATGTTGTGTATAGCTTTGCTAACAGGTATATTTTTTACATGGAATTTTTGCGGAAACGTTCCCATTTAATCAGCATAAACTTATCGCCAAGTTCTGTTATCATACAGCCGGCACTTTTCAATGCTTCCTTCTCTTTAAAAAACTCCTGCAACTCTGCGTGGTTTAAAACTTTATAGGTTGGGCGGTATTCGTAATTTTCAGGAGCTTTTACATTATACTTTCTTACCCAGTTCATCACCGATACATGGCTGATGCCAAGTATCCGTTCAATTTCCCTGAACGTTACACCTTCCATGTACAGTTGTAATGCTTTGATCACATAATAGGGATCAATATTTTTACCATCTTTTAACACAGTAAAAAAATAGTTGCATTCCTTGCAGCGGAAACGCTGTCGTCCTTTAACAACACCGCTTTTCACCACTGCTTCGCTTTTGCATTTGGGGCAGGCAATCTGTTTCATATGTGTAAGTTAAACAAGCAGGTATACTTTCTTAGCATAAATATACCTAATTAGCAATTTAATCTTTACCTTGCTTTCTTAGTTAGTTACTTTTACGGAAAGAAAAATGTTTGCCATGTCATATCCTTTTCAAATCAAATCATTCGAACAGTACAAAGCCGATTATCAAAAAAGTATTGAGCAGCCCGAAGAGTTCTGGGGCAAAGTAGCAGAAAGTTTTCAATGGAGAAAAAAATGGGATAAAGTTCTTGATTGGAATTTTAAAGAACCAAAAGTTGAATGGTTCAAAGGAGCCAAACTCAACATCACTGAAAATTGTATCGACAGGCATCTTGCCGAAATGGGCGATAAACCTGCCATCATCTGGGAACCCAACAATCCTGAAGACCGTGTTCGTATTGTAACCTACAACCGCCTGCACAAACGTGTATGCCAGTTTGCACAGGTACTTATTAATAACGGTGTAAAAAAAGGCGATCGTGTTTGTATTTACATGGGCATGGTTCCTGAGCTTGCTTATGCCGTTTTAGGTTGCGCAAGAATTGGTGCCATTCACAGTGTTATCTTCGGAGGTTTCTCTGCACAAAGTATATCCGACAGGTTGTACGATGCACAGGCCGAGTTTATTGTTACCTGCGATGGTGCTTACCGTGGCGGAAAAGATATTCCGCTCAAGAGCATTATTGATGATGCACTGATTGGAAACAGAACAGTAAAAAAAGTAATTGTATATACCCGCACACGTACGCCTGTATCCATGATCAAAGGAAGAGATGTGTGGTGGGAAGATGAAATGGAACATGCAGAGCAGCAGGTGGAAAAAAATGGTGTGGTATCATTCCCTGCTGAAGAAATGGATGCAGAAGATCCCTTGTTTATTCTCTACACATCGGGCAGCACCGGCAAACCAAAAGGTGTGGTGCATACCAGTGGCGGTTACATGGTGTGGACAGGTTATACATTCGTAAACACCTTCCAGTATAATAAAGGCGATGTACATTTCTGTACGGCTGATATTGGATGGATCACCGGTCACAGTTATATTATTTACGGACCGTTAAGTATGGGTGCAACTTCTGTAATGTATGAAGGTATTCCCACCTGGCCCGATGCCGGCAGGTTCTGGGACATTGTTGACCGTCACGAAGTAAATATTCTTTACACAGCACCAACAGCCATCCGCAGTTTAATGGGCTTTGGTCTCGATCCGTTGAAAGGAAAAAAACTTTCCTCATTAAAAGTATTAGGTACCGTTGGCGAACCCATTAATGAAGAAGCATGGCATTGGTACCACGAAAACGTTGGGCAAAAACGTTGCCCTGTTGTAGATACATGGTGGCAAACCGAAACAGGTGGTATACTCATCACCAGCTTTGCAGGTGTTACGCCCGATAAACCAAGCTGGGCTACCCTACCCATGCCGGGCGTACAACCAATCCTTGTTGATGAAAACGGAAAAGAAGTAACAGAAAAAGATGAAAACGGTTTAATCAAAGGCAACCTCTGCATCAAAGGTCCATGGCCCGGAATATTACGTACAACCTATGGCGATCATGAACGCTGCAGGTTAAACTATTTCTCATCGTACGAAAATCTTTACTTCACCGGCGATGGTGCAATGAAAGATGAAAACGGCAACTTCCGTATTACAGGAAGGGTGGATGATGTATTGAATGTAAGTGGTCACCGTATTGGTACTGCCGAAGTGGAAAATGCCATTAACATGCACGCAGGTGTAATTGAAAGTGCTGTTGTTGGTTACCCGCACGATGTAAAAGGGCAGGGCATTTATGCATACGTTATTTACGAGCACATGCATGTGGATGAAAATTTAACAAGAGCCGATATTCTGCAAACAGTAACAAGAGTCATCGGGCCAATTGCAAAGCCTGATAAAATTCAGTTTGTAAGCGGACTGCCCAAAACAAGAAGCGGAAAAATCATGCGCCGCATTTTGAGAAAAATTGCCGAAGGCGAAACCGAAAACCTTGGCGATATTACCACCCTCCTCGATCCCGGGGTTGTGGAAGAAATCAAAAACGGAAAACTTTAAGAATAAAAAAAGCCCCGGCAATAAGCCGGGGTTTTTAATACAATTTATGTTACAGAAGCCTGTGCATCTATAAAGCTACAGTTGCTGCCTGTGGCGCTGCAAGCGCCATCGCACTCTTGTACGCATTGTAATTCTATGCAGCAACTCATCTTTTTATCATGTAAATTCGAAAACAAATAGTTCTGTTGCTGAAGACACCAACCGATAAGAAAAGATTATACCTTAATATTATTCTTAATTACTTTTTTTATTTCCCCCAATCGAATATCTTTTAATAATCCAAAATATACTTTATATCCGCTATTCATAAGAATAACAAAAAACACCTTGTTTAAAACATTAATGCAAACTTCCTTTTCCTCTCCAACATTAAGTTCTTCATTATTATTAAATAAAAATTCTATGTCAGTTACATTGGCAACATCCTTTTCAATCCAAATCTTATATCTTTTTTTATTTGAAATTGAGTGTATTTGTTGAGCATCTTCAGCCGGATGATATGTTACTTGAACAATAAAGTCATAATCATTTTCCATACTATCTTCTTTTTAATTTGACACTTTTCTTATCGGCTTTTGTTCTCACCAACACCTAAGGAAAAAATCTGCAAACCTGCATTATTTCCAGAGGCAATATATTCTATCAGGTAAAACTTCTTTTATCATCTTTAAGTAGAAGATTTATTTTTTCAGCCAACTTATCCGGGAAAACTATTTGTAAAAAATGATCTTCATTTTCTTTCCAATCTTCTGATGCCTCTATTAATAATTTAAAATATTCATCTTGTAAGCCAGGTTCAAGGTGTGTCTCTTCTTCATATACAATTATGATCTTTTTTTCGGGAATCCAATAAAAATCTCTTAATAAATCCCAAACAGCATCCCAATTATAACCAAAGTAATCAGGGAACTTTAATTTTTCAACCAAATCTTTAAACAACTCGTCCTTATTAGTAACACACGAAGACATATGAACAATGAAATCATCCTCAAAGATTGAGCGTTGAAATGAACTAAAAAAAATAACCTTATTTGTCGTCTTCATATCACTTTTAAATAAATAAACTATTTTGAATTCTTCAGCAATTTTTTTATCAGCGGTTGCTTCACCAACCGCTAAGGAAATCACATATCAGAACCTCTTCTCGTAACATCCATAAATACGTTTACTAAAAGAAGCAACAAATACACTAACCTCATCAACCGTCTTCTTATCATATAAGTTAGTAATAATTGTATCTCTTGTAGTTAAATAGATTTTCAATAACCTGTGCTCCTCGGCTACCTTTTCCATACAAATCATAGAAGCACTGTCAATAGGTAACTTCTTATTCTCAGATAAACAATTACAATATTCATTTCCTGCCTTGATCGGATCATCAGTTTGTTGATAATTCATACACGAGTAAGAAATTCCAATAATGGTCATTAACGAAAAGAACGTTCTATAAGTCATTATGCATTTATTTCATTCGGCTTTCTTATCGGTTGGTGTCTTCACCAACCGAAATCTGATATTAATTTACATCTAAATCAATAAAGTTGTTTTTTGACGAATAGAGTGACAGAATGTACCACCGCTTGCAGCGGGGTGCCTCGAAAGTGTTGAATTTAATTGTGTGGCACAAGAGTGCGACGCAACGAAAGCTTCATAGTTGCATTTACCTCTGTTACATAATTATAAAATCAAAAAGCCCCGGCACATGGCCGTGGCTTTTTTTTGTATGATGGTTTAATGATTAGTCTAAAGGCATTTTTGCAAACCACAATGTTTTACCGCTCTTGGTTTCGCCCAGGTAAACAAGTTGCCCGTTGCCAATTGGCAGCCAGGGATATTTGTTGTTGAGAAAATAATCGGTTTTGCCCTGGCCAAACTGTACAAAATCGCCAATCGTGGCCTTGTTAATATCAATCACTGATACGTTTGGATAAATCAGGAATTTGTATTTACTGTCGCCCAGTTCTTTTTCCTGTTTAAAGCCCGACATTTCCATAATGGTCCAGTACAGTTTGCTGCCATCGTTACTCAATGTAAGCATCTGTGTATTGGCCGACATGCTGGCATCTTTATCATTCTCTTCCCTGCGCACACCATACGATGCTTTAAGCACACCATCGCTTCCAAAATGCATCATCACAATATCTTCATACTTAATAACCGGGCCGCTGTTGTTTCCTAAAAGTCCGCCGTTTGATTTTTTGTATTTCTGTCCGCTCAGGAAAATATCGCCCGATGGTGCAATTTTTACATCGGCCACACGAAACTTCTTACCTGTATATTCAGGCGAACGTTTTTGCGATGGAGGAGTTTTTGCTTTCTTTTCAAAATCTTCCAATGTGTTGTTTGAAACAAACACGGCTTTGCCACCTGAAATTTTTACCACCTGGAAACCTTTGGCTTTAAAGTCTTCATTCTGTCCGTCTCTTGAATCGGAAGTGGGTTGTGCCGATGAAAATTTTTCGTTGTAGTAATCATCTTCCTTACCTGTTGCACCAAGTATCAGCACATCGTTACCCGATTGTACAAACATGGTTCCGTTGAATACACCGCTTTTTGATTTAATGGCAATACGTTCTTTAATTTTTCCATCGTAACCAATACGCACAAATGTATAATTGGTGGGATCAGGATCGGCAGCCTTACCAACACTTCTGCCACCCATTGGTGCAAACAATACAAGCACATCATCTTCTGCATTGGCATCTTCATCATTATCGGCCGTGTTAATACCAACAATGTATTGCGGATGATCGAAGTTGATGACTTCATCGCCAATCCTGTTCAGCTCTTTATCAAACCGCATGATATGCACTTCCTGGTATTGCTTCATAGGTTCTTTTGAAACTTTTGCACCAGCCAGTACAAGAATGGTTTCTTTTTCATCCTGCTCGGTATGCGCCATGTAAAATAATTTTTCACCATCATCGGTACGTGGTTTTATTTTATCGGCCAGCTGCACTTTTGAATCATAGCCACCCCAGAACCAGTTCCATTTACGTTTGATGATTTTGCGGCGAAGCACAAGTGTGCCCACAAGGTTCATTTCAACCGTGAGTGATTGAAGTGTGTATTCCTCTCCTTTATCAGAACGGTAACCCTTGATTTTTTCCAGTGGGGTTTCCGATTCCTCCACCGATTTAAAATTGAAGTTGAGATCGAATTTATACGTTTCAAATTTTGCAGTGCGGCCACTGGCTTTTGTTACATACGTAAGTGAAAGTTCATTATTGGCCTCATCAACTTTGGGTTCGTACAAATATCCTTTGTTGGCCTTTTTGGATATTTCATATGTAGCTTCCTTGGTAAGCTTTTGCGCCTGTGTGGTAAGAAAAGCAGCAAGCGTTAGAATGGTTAAAAAAGGTTTTGGTTTCATAATGTGAAAATTTGAAACCAAAGAAACCTGTTGGCGCCTGCAAATCATATACCCTGCAAACGGTATATTTTAATGAACAATTACAACCTCAGTGCCTATGGGTAAGAGGTTATAAAGTTCTCTTGCGTATTCACGTTTGGTGGAAATACAACCAAGTGTCCAGTTGTAATAATAATCAACAAAACGATCTTCATTTAAACGTGTGGCATGAATACCAATTCCGCCGCCGGGTTTTGCATTGGAAGGAATAAGTCCACGCATTTTGCGTTCGTTGAATTTTTCAATATCTGTTTTTGTGGGATAATCGAGGAGAAGAAAAGGTCCCCACTCTGCATGAATTTTTTTGGCGATGATATGGTAATTGCCTTCGGGTGTTTGCCGGTCGCCTTCCATCATCTTATCCGTCATATCGCTTGTGCCGAATACAACCGGGTAGGTCATCATCCACCCGTCTTCATCATACACTTTTAATTCGTATTTGCTTTTATCAATCTCCACACGGTAATATGCAGATTGTTTGAAAGAATGTTTTTTTGACAATGATTTGCTCCTGCTGTGAAGCAATGTAAAACCACTCAGGATTAACATGAGTGCTGAGCTGAAAATAAAAACGGAGGACTGGCCTTTCATTCAATGATTGTTTTCAACAGTACATCAATAACGACGAAAAATAATGCCATATTATCCTGCACAGCTCAATTAACAAACTATTGACCAAAATGTGTACAAATAATAAAGCCGCCCGTAAAGGCGGCTTATTGATGAAAGGATTTTTTCTTAGTGAAATACTTTTTGCTCCAGTGTTTTTGCCTGTGCAATCATTTCGGTGAGTGCTTCCTGTGAAGGTACACGGCCGCTCAAACCAAACTTTTCATTTGTTTCAGCAAGCTTTGCAAAAAGGTTTTCAGGATTACGTGTTGCAAACTCTTTTACAGTATCAACACCTGCAGCTTCCAGCAGTTCGCTGAACTGTCCGGCAACACCTTTAATACGGTGCAGATCGGAATGGTTTACCCATGTAAGAATTAAACTTTCAGGAATACCTGTTGCATCAGCAATGGCTGTTCTTCCTTTTTTGGTACCGCCTTTTTCGAGTAAATCGTCGGTAGTGTTAATTCCCTGTGTGCCCAGCTTGGCAGCGTAAGTTGGACCAATTCCTTCGATGTCAATTACTTTGTAAGACATATCGTTTGTTTTAATTTAAAACAAGATTAGGAAATTATTTCATGCGTTGCATGCCACCCGAAAAGAATAAACAATTCAGCAACAAAAAAACCGCTTCCTTTCAGAAAGCGGTCTTCTATGCAGCAAACTTGTTTTACCAACTGCTGAGCCTTATTCCAAAATTATAAGGTGTTTGCTGCAACCCGTTTTTATGTAAATCAGTTAAAGCATAACTTCCGTAGAGATTAATCACGCCAAGGTTCAGTTCACCTACTGCTGCCAGTTTCCAGGGCTCAAGGTTAAAATCATTTTTGATTTTTTCTTTTCCGTTTGCATCACTTTTCAATTTCTGTCTTGCTGCATACAGGTAACCTGCACTTACACCTGCGCTGAAGCCGTATGATTTTTTACGCTTGGGGGCAAGGTTAAAGTTGAGCATAACAGGCATAGTAATATAATCGGCTGCCAGTTTGTTTTTAGAGTAAGTGATATTATCCACTGTAATATTTACAGAAGGATCGGTATTATACCGGATGCTTTTTTCATAACGGTAATTGTTCAGTTCAAGCCCGAGACCATATTTCAGGTTAACGGCATGCTGTATAAGATTTACACGCTGCATGAAAAACCAAACATTTACATTAAATGATTTTCCATTGCGGAGACCCATCAGGTCTTTTGTTCCGCCGGGGAAGAAAGCCTGTGTGGCTGGTGCGCTGTAATTGGTCTGATCGTTTACATTGGAAAAACCAAGATCAACAATTAACCAGTTGGTACTTACGTTTGATTTTTTATACTCTTTGCGTTTTTTAATTTCAACGCTTACACCTTCATCATTGTCTTTATCTTCTTTTTTCTTTTCCTGTTTCTGCTCTTTACCATCATGTTTTTTAATGATGATCATATTACCAACTTTGATGGTATCGGCGCTTTGTGGTTTTGATGTATCGGCCTGTGCCATTCCTGAAAAACACAGAAGAAGGCCAGCTGAAAAAAACAATAGTTGTTTCATAAAAATTAATGTGTTTATTTTTTTATTGTGCGTTTACTGCAAATAAAGCAAAACGTACTTCAGAATCGTTTGATTGAATACCGGTTTTTCTTTCAATCATCCTTTTTGTTTTCTTAACAAATGCTTTTAAACCGCTCCTGCGTTGACGTTCTTCATTTAAGAATACATTGTCATCATCAGTTGTTGTGTTTTCATCATTGTTGTAAGAAGCATAAGTAACGTTGTTTGCTGTATTTGTTTGTTGTGGTACGTATGAAGAAGGCGTTGTGTTACCCGGATCAGAAGAATTTTTTTGCGGATCAGCAGGTTGATCATTTATTGCCATCGAACCATTTGCACCTGGCTGAGTTGAGTTGTTATTACCTGTTTGTGATGGAACAGGATGGTTAACTTCAACAGCTTTGCTGATTTTTATTTTTGGTTCAGTTTGACTTGCATACGATACAGTTGACGCTGCATTATGATCCTTTATTTGTGGTTCATTCGTTTCATTCGCCGGCGCTGAATTGCTGTTTTGATTAACAGCATTATTCACTTTTGGTTTAGTGCCTGTTGGAGCTTGTGCAATTGTTTCCTGTTGTGGTTTATTGCTATCCTTCATTAACCAGAATGCAGAAGCCAGCAAAACAATTACTGCAGCTGCTGCAGCCCAACGCTGGGCAACAGAACCAATGGAGAATACTTTAGCAGGTTGTTCCTGTTTGTACAATAAAGATTTGTCGGGGAAACTGATTGTTTCATCTGCCTGCAGTTTACTCAGCTGCAGCCATTTTAAATCGGTTTGCAGATCCTTGTCGGCAGCCAATTCGTTTTCAACAAAGTATTTCTTTTCTGCATCCAGTTCATCATCTACATATAACAAAAGCTGTTCTTCCGTAACAGTGCGTTCTTCATCCACCGGTTTTAATAAAGAGGTAATAAAGTCACTGTCTAATTTCTGCTCATCATTTAATGTAACTTGCTGAAGCAGGTTGAATTCTTCTTTCAGGTCGGGATTGGCGGCCACAAATGCTTCAACAATTTTCCGCTGGCCCGTTGTCAACTCATTGTCGACATAGAGCAGGAAAAACTCTTCGTAATTATGGCGATTAATATTCATGTTTATACGGTTAATGTTCATCACAGAGCCATCTGCAATAAACTATATTCTACATTACATTTTCAATACTCACTAAATAATTTTTTAACTGTAACCGGGCCCGGTGAAGATACACTTTCACCTGGCTTTCATTCAGCCCTGTAATCTGGCCAATCTCCTCGTAACTATACCCTTCATAATCTTTCAGCAATACCAGGCTTTTGGCTGTTTCGCTCAAACGAGACAGGGCTTCTTCCAGTATTTTCTTCATATTATTCTGCGGCCTGTCCTGTATTCTTGTTTCTTCCTTAAACTCGTCTTTCAGGCTCACCCGTTTGTGCTTGCGGATGTGATCAATCATCTGGTTATAAGCAATGGTAAACAGGTACGATTTACTGCGTTCATGCTCCACATTGTCCTTATTGATCCAGAGCTTTTCAAATGCACTCTGCACCACATCACGTGCATCCTCTTCATGCCCCAGGTTTTTGAGGATGAACCGATATACGTTATCAGCATATTTTGTTACACAGTCGTTATATTCCCTGGCAGTCATAAATCAGTCTATAATCCGTAATGATAAGTTAGTCAGTCTCCTTTATTACGGGCAGCAGTATAAAAAGTTACAGCTATTTAAAAAAAATTAAAGATTTCCGTTAAATGAGTCGAAAATGAAAAATCCGGTTTGGGGAGAAGGCTTGCTTTCGCAGGTTTTGCCACACTGGTGGGGCTCAGAAACAGTCTTGGTATTGTAAACAGGTGTTGCAAAAAGAAAAATACATGCAGAAACTGCCGTAATCAGAATGGCGGCAATAAGTAGGTATTGTTTTCTCATAACGAACCTGTTTTTTACGATCAGACGAAGATAATTGATAAAAAGTTACAAAGCAACCCGTGTTTTTACCCGAAAGGATCTTATGCAATCGTTTTAACATAGTTGTGGCAGCAAAATCCCCCTATTTTTGTTCACTAAAATATGCCTATATGAATGAGAAATTAATTCAGCGGATTTCATCAGAACTGGAAGAGATAAAAGCCAACGGGCTTTTTAAAACAGAAAGGATCATCGAAAGCTCACAAGGACCGGAAATAAAAGTAAACGGAAAGATTGTATTGAACTTCTGTGCTAATAACTACCTCGGCCTGTCATCGCACCCCAAAGTAATTGAAGCTGCAAAAAAATATATTGACCACCGTGGATATGGTATGAGCAGTGTACGCTTCATCTGCGGTACACAGGATATTCATAAAGAACTGGAAGCAAAAATTTCAAAATTCCTCGGCACTGAAGACACGATTCTTTATGCCGCTGCCTTTGATGCCAATGGAGGTGTATTTGAACCTTTGTTTAATGAAGAAGATGCCATCATCAGCGATGCATTAAATCACGCAAGTATTATTGATGGTGTTCGTTTGTGTAAAGCACAGCGCTACCGTTATGAACATAATAATATGGCTGATCTTGAAGTAAAGCTGAAAGAAGCAGCCGGTGCACGTAACCGCATTATTGTAACTGATGGAAGCTTCAGCATGGACGGTACCATTGCCCAACTGGATAAGATTGTGGAGCTGGCCGAAAAATATGATGCTGCCATTATGGTGGATGAATGCCATTCCAGTGGTTTCATTGGAAAAACAGGAAGAGGTACGCATGAATACCGTGGTGTAATGGGTAAGATCGATATCATCACCGGTACATTGGGCAAAGCGTTAGGTGGTGCCAGCGGTGGTTTCACCAGCGGAAGAAAAGAAGTGATTGAAATGCTTCGCCAGCGTTCAAGACCATACCTGTTCAGCAATACACTTGCTCCAAGTATTGTAGGTGCTTCCATTGTGGTAATGGATTTACTGAGCGAAACAACTGAACTGCGGGATAAACTGGAAAGTAACACCCAGTACTTCCGTACAAAAATGACCGAAACTGGTTTTGATATTAAACCAGGTGATCACCCGATTGTTCCCATCATGTTGTACGATGCAGTTGTTGCCCAAACATTTGCTGCAAGGCTTTTGGAAGAAGGTATTTATGTAATTGGTTTCTTCTTCCCCGTAGTTGCAAAAGGCCAGGCAAGAATAAGAGTACAGTTAAGTGCTGCGCATGAACAGCAACATTTAGATAAAGCCATTGCGGCCTTTACCAAAGTAGGTAAAGAGCTGGGTGTGCTGAAATAAAACCCGTTCAACCATCAAACAAGTTCTGTCCTTCCCAAAACAAATCATACTACTGGTGCTGCTGATTGCAATCGGCAGCACCAGTAATAAAGCTGTCGCACAGCGTGTAACCATCAGTGGTTATGTTACAGATAAAGCAAGCGGCGAACGGTTGCTTGGCGCAAGCATTCTTCATTCAACAGGCAACGGCACAACATCAAATGCTTACGGTTTTTTCTCCATTACGGTTCCTGCAAGTAATGATTCCGTGTCCTTACTCATTTCGTATGTTGGGTACAACCCTTTCAGCATTACATTAAAAGGAAATGAATCAAAACGCATCACTGCAGAACTGGAGCAGTTAAAAAGCCTCGAAGAAGTAGTTGTTACGGGCAAACGCAAAAGTGATATTCACAAAACAACACAGATGAGTACAGTGAGCGTGCCTGCTGCATTCATCAAAAACATTCCTGCTTTTTTAGGTGAAGCCGATGTACTCAAAGCCATCCAGCTTTTGCCGGGAATACAGGCAGGTACTGAAGGAAGTAACGGTATTTATGTTCGTGGTGGCGGTGTGGATCAGAATCTGATTTTGCTGGATGGTGTTCCGGTGTACAACGCATCACACCTGTTTGGTTTTTTCAGTGTGTTTAATGCTGATGCGGTGAGCAGCGTGGATGTGATGAAAGGAGGTTTCCCTGCACGTTACGGCGGCAGACTTTCTTCTGTCATTGATATCAGGATGAAAGAAGGAAACAACCAGGAGTTTCATGGCGAAGGTGGTATAGGATTAATCGCCAGCCGTCTTACACTTGAAGGACCTATTAAAAAAGGAAAATCTTCTTTCATGATCAGCGGCCGCAGAACGTATGCCGACCTGTTTATGCGTCCCATCATCCGCAAACAAAACAACAACGATCTGGATGTTGGTTATTTTTTTTATGACCTCAATGCCAAAGCCAATATCTACATCACAGCAAAAGATCATTTATACCTGAGCGGATATTTTGGGAATGATAAATTCAATTCAAACGAAAATGCATTTGGCAGCAGCACTTCCAGCAGCAAATACAAAAGTGGTATTCAGTGGGGAAATGCAACGGCAGTTGTAAGATGGAATCATGAATTTAACCGCAAGCTGTTCAGCAATGCAACCATCAATTATACACGCTACAAATTTGATTTGTTCAGCGATGAACATTGGCTCAGCAACAATTCATCCGAAAGTGCATTGCAGCGTTACTACTCTGGCATTAACGATATCAGTTCAAAAATTGATTTTGATTTTCTTCCTTCTGCCCGTCATTTTATTAAAGCTGGTGGAGGAATTATCTGGCACAAATACAGTCCCGGTGCTTTTCAAACGAAAGTAACAGGCGCATCATACAGCATTGATACATTATTAAAAAGAAGTTTTCTTACATCGCATGAATATGATGCATATGTGGAAGATGATATTAAACTCACAGAAAAATTTAAAATCAACGCAGGCCTTCACTTCTCTTCTTTTCTTATCCAGGGAAGAACCTATAACAGTTTGCAGCCACGCTTATCAGCACGACTGCTTGTTGGAAAAGAGATGAGCATCAAAGCATCTTATGTGCAGATGACACAATTCATACACCTGCTCACTAACAGTGGTATTGGTTTACCAACTGACCTTTGGGTTCCTGCCACATCAACTGTTCCGCCGCAATATTGCAAGCAGGTTGCTATAGGCTGGGCATGGAATTATAAAAATGATTATGAAGTAAGTGTGGAAGCTTATTATAAATCCATGAAGAATGTAATTGAATACAGCGAAGGCGCATCCTTCCTCAATACATTCGATAACTGGGAGCAGATGGTGGAAAGTGGTAAAGGGAAAAGTTATGGCACAGAGTTTTTTGTGCAGAAGAAAAAAGGAAAAACAAATGGGTTGATTGGATATACTTTAAGCCGTACCGACCGCCAGTTTGATCACCTCAACGGGGGAAAAGCATTTCCTTATAAATACGACCGCCGCCATGATCTTAAACTGGCAGTAGTGCATGAGTTCACCAAACGTTTTCAGCTGAGTGCCGATTGGGTGTTTGGTACAGGTGTGGCCACCACCCTGCCTGTTGCTGTTTATACCGATGCATCAGGAAGGGAAATTGAAGTGTATACAAACCGCAACAGTTTTCGTATGCCTGCCTATCACCGTATGGATATTGGTTTAAAATGGACCAAACAGAAAAAACATTACGAACGTGCATGGCTGGTGAACATCTACAACGTGTACAACCGTTTGAATGCATTTTATATTTACAGGGATACGGAGTACGATGCAGCCACACAAACCGAACGGCATATATTTACAAAAATTACATTGTTCCCCATTATACCAAGCGTAAGCTACCAGTTTAAGTTTTAACAATGAAACAGATAACCGCCATATTATTGCTTACACTGCTCGTTTCCTGCGAACGGAAAATTGAAATGAATATGCCGCAGGAAGCATCAAAGCTGGTGATAAATGCACAATGGCCGCAAAACCGTTTGTACTCTGTTTATGTTTCAAAAAGTTTACCAATAACCGATCCTGTTTCCTACAACTCAGCCGAAAACCGTTACCTCGTAAAAAATGCATTGGTGATTGTAAAAGAAAACAGCAAGGTTTCTGATACATTAAAATGGGACAGTTTAAATGTGCGTTACTCTTCATCTAAAAAACGTACAAAGTTTGATTCATCATACACAGTTGAAGTATCTGCACCCGGTTTTACAACTGCTTATGGTTACAGTTTCATGCCTGCATATATCAAACCTTCGAAGATTGTGATTAAAAGAGATGTGCGTACAAGTTCTGAAGGCATCCTGCAAAGCGAAGTGGATGTAACATTTTCTGATTTATCATCTGCCGATTTTTACCTGTTCCGTTTCCGTACGTTACAGGGAGGTTTCAGCTGTGTAAATACAAACGATAATGTAGTTGAACGTACAGGTCTTTCAAGTCCATTTGATACCGATCACTGTTTTTCAGGAAACAAGTTGCTGGTAAAAGATGAAACATTTAACGGCAAGGAAAAAACAATTGTGTTTTACGTAAACAGTGTTGAACTGGCACCGGTGATTGATCCCGTTTCACGCCGCACCATCAGGCCATGGCTGGAGCTGATGCATATTCATGAAGATTATTTCAATTACATCAAATCGGTAAACCTGTATGATGATGTAAATGGTAATCCTTTAGCTGAACCGGTGAATGTTGTAAGCAACGTACGCAATGGCTATGGTTTCTTTTCTGTTTATACATTATCAGTTGATACATTAAAATAGTAAAATGAAACAGTTAGCCGTAATCATTTTAATTTTTTTCACAGCAGTTACAAGTACTGCTCAAACCAAACCGGCAAAAGATTCATCTGTTGGTTTTCCGCAAGCCTTTACCGGAAAATGGAAAGGAACTCTTACGTGGTTTACTGCAGATAAACCTGCGAAAACATTTGTAATGAGACTGAACATTCTGCCTGCAGACAGCGGTTACTTTACATGGCAAATTATTTACGGCGATGATATGAATGATAACCGGCCTTACACACTGAAGCAGGTTGATGCAGCCAAAGGTCATTGGATCGTTGATGAAAACAATTCAATCATTCTTGACTCCTACTGGATCGGGAACAGGTTTACCGGTGTTTTTTCAGTGAATAATGCAACCATACTTGATCAATACTGGATAGCAGAAGACGGGCTGCATGTAGAATTCATTGCATACGAAACTGCAGCTGTTTCTGTTACCGGCGGCACTTCAAACGATATTCCTCCTGTAAGCAGTTATAAAATAAAAAGTATACAAAGAGGTGTT
The DNA here is from genome assembly GCA_002337125.1 of Chitinophagaceae bacterium UBA1931. Lineage (GTDB taxonomy): Bacteria > Bacteroidota > Bacteroidia > Chitinophagales > Chitinophagaceae > Lacibacter. Next base: position 2,667,663 of record DDFJ01000004.1, on the reverse strand, counting down.
TTAACCCGGGTGAATTAAGTTTAGTTACACAGCATTCAGTTTCTCCCATTACTTTTGCTCAAACTTTTCTATGCGTTTATTTCTTTGTGCAGCCATGCTTTTGTTGCTGGCGTCCTGTAAAGTGAACAATATCAAAATCGACAACGATCTTAAAAGCTATTTCGATAAATACAAAGTAACCGGAACCTTTGCGCTGTACGATAACGCCGATGGTTCGTTTACCATTTACGATTCAGCTGCATATAAAAAACGTTATTGCCCTGCATCAACTTTCAAAATTGTGAATTCACTGATTGGTCTTGAAACCGGGAAAATATCCGACGAAAAAATGATCATCAAATGGGATGGACAGGAACGCTGGGTAAAAGAATGGAACCAGGATTTAACCATGGAGCAGGCATTCAAATTTTCAGCTGTTCCTTATTACCAGGAAGTGGCAAAACGTATTGGAAGAGATACCATGCAGTTCTGGATCGATTCGCTCAAGTATGGTAACATGAATATCAGCGGACCAATTGATTCGTTCTGGCTCAACAATACGTTACAAATTTCGCCCGATGAAGAACTGGGTCTGGTGAAACGTTTGTACTTCGATAAACTTCCGTTCCAGAAACGCACACAGGAAATTGTACGCAAGGTAATGCTGCGTGAAGACAACAGTCTTTATAAACTCAGTTATAAAACCGGTTTAACAGGTATGCTGGATGATGTAAGCACAGCATGGATTGTTGGCTGGATTGAAGAAAACCGTCACCCGTATTTCTTTGTGCTGCTGGTACAATCAAAAGACAAGGAAAACGATCTCATCAACAACAGGATTTCGTTGCTGAAAGATATTTTATCGCATTACGATTTCATGAAAGGAAAAAAATAAATTGTATGGCAGAGTTAACGGATGATTATTTAAACGGAAACTGGAAAGGCTTTCTTACAAGAAAGATTGGTAAAACCGAAGAAGAACAGGTTGAAAGAACCATCAACTTCAGTTTACAACTTTCATCGTCTGCAGGAGAGATCAGTGGAAGTTTAACGGATGAAGAAACAGCTGAAATCATGAATGAACCTGCAACCTTTAATGGCTTTATTGATGAAGCGTTTATCAGTTTTGTTTTACAATACCCGTTTTACTACAGCCATAACGAAGAAGGCGAATTACTGTACAATGAAGATGCGGAGCACCCGCCTGTTCATTATTCAGGTGAATATATTACTGAAGAAGAATGTTTCCGTGGCATCTGGGAAATTGAATATTATGTGCATGATGTGGTGGAAGAAAGCCAGTTATTTGTTGTAACAGGAAACTGGGAAATGAAAAAACAATAATCTGGCGTAACTTTTGTTTTAATACAAACCCCGTCAGCGGTTACAAACACTGGTGGCGGTTTTGCAACATCTTTTCATACAATCTGAAAAACTGATTTGTTTTCATTTGCCCACATAGAATATTTGCTGTTGCTGCTGTTACTGATACCGGCAGTGTTGCTGTTTATCTTCAACCTTCGCTGGAAACGAAAAGCGAAAAAGAAGCTGGGCGATGAACAACTCATCAACCTTATTACTTCGGGTCATTCCGGTAAAAAATTCTCCCGTAAATTTTATCTCATTCTTGCAGCCATGGCATTAACTGCGTTGGGTGCAGCCAATCTGCGTTCGCTGGGTAAAAGTGAAAATGTAAACCGTAAGGGAAGAGATATCATCATTGCCATGGATGTAAGTAAAAGCATGCTGGCCGATGATATTAAACCAACCCGTTTAGATAAATCCAAACAATTCATCAGCAAACTGCTCGACCAGTTACCCGATGACAGGATTGGATTGGTATGGTTTGCAGGTAAAGCGTATATACCCATGCCATTAACAGCCGACCAGGGTGCGGCTAATATGTTTGTACAGGCAGCTGCTCCCGATGCTGTTCCAACTCAGGGAACTGTTATTGGCGAAGCATTGAGGCTTGCAGCTGAAAGTTTTCCGCAGCAGGACAAACGCTACAAAGTAGTAATACTGATTACCGATGGCGAAGACCATGATGAATCGGCAGTAACCATTGCCAAACAATTAAAGCAACGGGGTATTTTATTAATTGCAATTGGTTTGGGAACAGCAGAAGGTTCGCCCATCATGGATCCCGAAACAAAAGAATTTAAAAAAGACCAGGAGGGAAATACTGTTGTTTCAAAACTAAATGAAGCATTACTGCAGCAGGTGGCAGCAGCAAATGGCGGATTGTATGGCAACCTGCAGAACAATGATGCCATGATCAAAGATGTGACCGGCATTATTAACCAGCTCGATAAAAAAGGATTGGAAGATAATGTCAGTAATGCCAGTTTCAACAACTACTTTACCTGGTTTATTGCAGCAGCACTGCTGTTACTGGTGATTGAATTGTTTATCAGTGAACGAAAGAAAACTGCATGAAATTATTGCTGACGATAGTATCCATCTTAACCATCACCGTTGCTTCGGCACAAAACGGTGAAATAATCTTAGGCAATAAATTTTATAAAGAAGAGAAGTTTGATAAAGCTGAAGAACTCTACAGGAAATCATTAGCCAAAAAGCCTTCACCCGAAGCTCAGTTTAATCTTGGTAACTCCTTATACAAACAGGAAAAGCAGGAAGATGCCATCAAAGCATTTGATGAAGCAGCAACACTTGCCTCCACACCTGAAATGAAAGCAAAGGCCTTGTACAACAAAGCCGTGCTTTATCATAAAGCCAACCAGCTCAACGAGGCTATTGAAGCCTATAAAGCTGCACTGCGGTTAACACCCAATGATGCCGAAATCAGAAAAAACCTGCAGCTGGCATTACGCACACAAAAACAAAAGCAACCCGACGAGCAGAAAAAACAAAAGCCCAAAGATCAACCCAAAGAAAAGAAACAGCAGGAACCACCTCCGCCCAAACCCCAGCAAAGCAAGCTCAATAAAAAACAGGCAGAGCAATACCTGAAAGCATTGGAAGAAAAAGAAAAACAATTGCAGGAAAAAATGCGCAAAAAAACCAATGCACCTGCCCAGCCGCAAAAAGACTGGTAATTAATTTAAAAATTCATCAATTTGAAGATTTGAAAATTAATTTCCTGATTACAATCTAATCCTAAACCATAGAGCGGTTTCTTTGTTAAATTTGCCATCGGATGAATCAGTACTTTACTGGTTATTTTCAAATTGACGAATTTTCAAATTTTCAAATCATGTTTTTATATACCCCTTCTTTAACAGGCTATCAGCGATTGGTGACAAAAGAGGTGAAAATCGGCGATTTATCTTTAGGCAATCTTCATCCCATACGTGTGCAAACAATGACCACAACAGATACAATGGATACCATTGCCACTGTTGAACAAACCATCCGCTGCATTGAAGCAGGTGCTGAAATGGTACGCATTACTGCACCTTCTAAAAAAGAAGCAGAGAACTTACTCAACATCAAAAATGAATTAAAGCGAAGAGGATACAATGTACCGCTGGTGGCAGATATTCATTTTACTCCTAATGCAGCAGAAGTGGCAGCAAGGATTATTGAAAAAGTGAGAGTGAATCCCGGCAACTATGTCGACAAGAAAAAATTTGAACAGATTGATTATACCGATGCAGAATACAATGAAGAAATCGACCGCATACGTGAACGTTTTACTCCACTGGTAAAAATCTGTAAGGAATACGGAACTGCCATGCGTATTGGTACCAATCATGGTTCGCTCAGCGACCGTATCATGAGCCGTTATGGCGATACAGCTATTGGTATGGTGGAAAGTGCAATGGAGTTTCTGCGTATTGCCCGTGCTGAAAGCTATCACAATATTGTGCTGAGTATGAAAAGCAGTAATCCGCAGGTAATGGTGCAGGCTTACCGTTTACTTATTCAGCATATGCTGGATGAATTTAACGAAGCTTACCCGCTGCACCTCGGAGTTACTGAAGCCGGTGATGGTGAAGACGGAAGGGTGAAAAGTGCTGCAGGTATCGGTACGTTGCTTGAAGATGGAATTGGTGATACCATACGTGTAAGCTTAACCGAAGATCCTGAATTTGAAATTCCTGTTTGTAAAGATCTGGTGAAACGCTACCAGGGTACTACTGCAGCAACATCTGCTGTACCTCCTGTTGATAAAATCAGTTATGATCCTTATTCGTACAAAAGAAGGGAAACATTTGCAGTAAGCAATATCGGCGGCAAACAGGTGCCTGTTGTGGTTGCCGATTTAAGCAAGCTGAATAAGATAACTGCTGCAGATCTTGAACGTATCGGTTATAAATATGATGAAGCAACTGATAAATGGGCCATTGGTGATATGGCAGCCGATTATATATTCATTGCTCACCAGAAATTAGATTTTGAATTACCCGGCACATTAAAAGTGATTGTGTATCCTGAAACATGGAAAGAAATACAGTCATCAGCTTCTGCTAAATCTTACTTCCCCATTTTTATGGATAGTGGTTTTGCTGAAGCAGATGCAAAAAGCGATCTCATCAATTTCGTGATGATTGATTGCTACAATGACGAAACGCCCATCAACGATTATACATTCCTTGATGCAGTGGCAAATGATCCAACTGTTGTTTTGTGTTTAAGCAGCACCAATAAAAATGCCATGCAGAGTGTGCGCAGGATGATGATTGAACTGATGAACAGAAATATTCAGAACCCTGTTATTTTAATGACCGACAGTAACTGGCAAACAGCCGATGAACACCTCATTCATTATTCAACTGAATGCGGCGCATTGCTGCTGGATGGTTTTGGTGATGGCATATCGCTGGGCATGAGCAGTAAGAGTTATGAAGTGGCAGCAGCATACAATCAAAATACAAGTGGCAGAAATTATGTAACCAGTCAAACTCCTGAGCAGTTCATCAATAACACTGCTTTCACTATTTTACAGGCAACACGTACACGCATTTCAAAAACAGAATACATCTCCTGCCCCAGTTGTGGAAGAACCTTGTTTGACTTGCAGGAAACAACTGCAAAAATCCGTTCAGTCACCAATCATTTAAAAGGCGTGAAGATTGCAATTATGGGTTGCATTGTGAACGGACCTGGTGAAATGGCCGATGCTGATTTTGGTTATGTAGGAAGCGGTCCTGGAAAAATCACACTGTATAAAGGAAAAGAAATCGTTAAACGGAATATCGACAGCGATGTGGCCGTAAACGAACTCATTCAATTGCTCAGGGAAAATGAAGCCTGGGTGGAAAAAGAATAAACGGAGTGATAACGGCTTCCTGTTTTCACTTTTGATTTTTAATTTTTGACTTATTATGCAAACAGACTTTCTGGTTATAGGTTCAGGTATTGCCGGTTTAACATACGCTATTAAAGTAGCACAGGCATGTCCGGATAAAAACGTATTGATCGTTACCAAATCACAAACCGATGAAACCAACACCAAGTATGCACAAGGTGGTATAGCTGTTGTTCACGATCCTGAGCACGACAGCTTTGCCAAGCATATTGAAGATACATTGATAGCAGGCGATGGCTTATGCAATAAAGAAGTGGTTGATATTGTGGTAAAGGAAGGACCCATGCGTGTAAATGAAATCATTGAATGGGGTGCAAGATTTGATAAAGAAAAAGATGGTGATTATGCATTGGGAAGAGAAGGAGGCCACAGCGAACACCGCATTCTTCATCACAAAGATGTAACAGGTGCTGAAATGGAACGGGCACTGCTTGAAACAATTAAGCGCAGCAAAAACATCAGGTACGTCAATCATTATTTTGTAGTTGATCTCATCACACAGCACCACCTTGGTTATCTCGTTACCAAATCAACACCCGATATTCAGTGTTATGGTGTATATGCGTTGAATCTTGAAACCAACCAGATCGAAATCATCCAGTCTAAAATAACCATGCTGGCAACAGGTGGTAACGGCCAGGTATACCGCACAACCACCAATCCTTCCATTGCAAGTGGTGATGGTGTGGCCATGGTGTACCGTGCAAAAGGAAGAATTGAAAACATGGAGTTCATCCAGTTTCATCCAACTGCATTGTATCTCGCCGGACAAAAAGGCCAGGCTTTTTTAATTACTGAAGCTGTTCGTGGCGATGGTGGCATTCTACGCAATCACAAAGGAGAAGCATTCATGGAGCGTTATGATGAACGCAAAGATCTTGCTCCACGTGATATTGTGGCAAGAGCCATCGACAGTGAAATGAAGATCAATGGTACTGAACATGTGTGGCTCGATTGCAGGCATATGGATCTTGAAAAATTCATTCATCACTTCCCCAACATTTATGAAAAATGTAAAGGACTGGGAATTGATGTTTCGAAAGATATGATCCCGGTTGCACCTGCAGCGCATTACAGCTGCGGTGGTATTAAAGCAGATGAATGGGGAAGAACATCCATCAAACATTTGTATACCGCAGGTGAATGTGCAAGCACCGGTTTGCATGGCGCCAACCGCTTGGCAAGTAATTCATTGCTTGAAGCAATGGTGTTTGCTCACCGTTGTTATATGGATGGAGTGGAAAAAATAAAATCCATCACTGAGCATCCGAAGTTTCCTGAATGGAAAGTAAAAGGCACCAGTTACCCGAAAGAGATGATTCTTATTACACAAAGCTTAAAAGAATTACAACAGGTAATGAGTGATTATGTTGGTATCGTACGTAATGATATCCGTTTGGAAAGAGCAATGCGCCGGCTTGACCTGTTGTGGGAAGAAAGCGAAAACCTGTACCGCAGCACGATTATTTCACCACAAATGATGGAGTTGAGGAATATGATTACGGTTGGTTATTTAATTACAAAGGCAGCAGCTTTCCGTAAAGAAAGCCGTGGATTGCATTTCAATACAGATTACCCGAACAAGAGCGATCTGTTGCAGAACATTGTACTGTAACAAGCTCCTGCATTTAAACCATACAAACATGTATTATATCGTTTACGGTTTTATAAAACTGTTATCCTTTCTTCCTTTACGGTTGCTTTACCTGTTGGGCGATTTAATTTATTTCCTGGTAGTGTATGTATTCAAATACCGCATAAATGTAGTAAGGGGAAACCTGCTGATAGCCTTTCCTGAAAAAACAGAAGAAGAACGGGAACAGATACTCAAGGATTTTTATCACAACTTCTGTGATATGTTTATGGAAATGATTAAAATGGTTTCGTGGACAGAAAAAGATATTCTGAAACGTTTCCAGGGAAATCTCGAAGCCATCAACCAGGTTAAAGGTTCAGGAAAAAGTATACAATTAATTACTGCTCATTTTTTTAATTGGGAAGTAGCCAATCTTGGTATTGCAGCGCATAGCAAAATTCCATTTATCGGTGTATATATGCCGTTATCAAACAAACCTGTGAATGAAATAGTAAAAAAAATCAGGAGCAAAACCGGAACATTACTTGTTGCAGCAACTGATTTTAAAAATCAAATGCAGGAACATATGAAAAACCAATATGTCCTCGCTCTCGCCGCTGATCAGAATCCCGGCAAACCTGCAAACGCATTCTGGATGAATTTCTTTTCAAAACCTGCTCCTTTTGTAAAAGGACCGGAACTGGGTGCGAAGAGAAACAATACGTTTGTTTTTTTTATTAATTTCTACAAAGTAAAAAGGGGATATTACCAATTTGAACTGGAACTCATAACAGCAGAACCAAATGAATTTTCTGCTGGTGAACTTGCAAAATTACTGGTAACTAAAATTGAAGATTCCATCCGTAAGCATCCTGCAAATTATTTATGGAGTCACAGGCGTTGGAAACATGAATGGAAAGAGGAATACAGAAAACTCTGGGCGGGTAATGATGAGCCGGCAACTACAACTACTTCAGGCCACTGATAAATTCCTGCACTTCAGCAAGCGATTTCAAAAAACGGATGTTGGAAGGAAGCGTTTTTTTAGTAAACGACTGAGTAAGTAAACCGGAGATAAAAATTCGGGAAGTAGGAAGTTGTGTTTTTATGACGCTGATAAATTTATCAAAATTAAATTCCCTGATTACTGTTGTTAAATGCGTGTACACATAATCAGGTTTTTTCAGATTCACCACCAGCTGCAAATCCTTCATAGGCACGTTAGCTCCAAGATAAATCACTTTTGCGCCCCTGCTTTTCAACAGGTATTGCATAAAGAGTAATCCCAGCTCGTGATGTTCATTTTCAGGAAGAAAAAGCAACACCTGGCTGTTGAGAGCAAAGGCAGGTTGAACTTTATCAATTCCAACAATCAGTTTTTGCCGGATGATATTTGTGGTAAGATGTTCCTGTGCCGGATTAATATGATCGGTTAACCAGAGTATACCGATACGTTCAAGAAAAGGAAAAATAATTTGCGTGATGGCTTTCTCAATTCCACGTAAAGCAATGTATTGATCAAGCACCTGTTCAAACTCATTCATGTCAAGATCAACCATGCTGCGGATAAGATCATTGACAATACGCTCCTGTTGTGCTTCATTACCGGGAAGAGTAAGTGTTTTTGCCCGTAGGTCTTCCTTACTCATCCTGTCGATATGCGAAATCTTGTAACCGTATTTATTCAGCAGGGAAATAGTCAGCAGCATCTTGAGTTCTTCGCTGCTGTAATAACGGATATTCGTTGTAGTACGCTGCGGTTTCAGAAACGAATACCGCTGCTCCCATATCCTGATTGTATGAGCCTTAATGCCACTTAAATTTTCGAGATCTTTGATCGTAAACTTATCCATCTGCTGTTCATTCTTCCCGTTATGACAACGGCTGCGCAAAAAGGTTCACCAAAGCAACAGATTTTTTCTTTTTCTATCTGTTGTGTTGTGCAAGCAGCTGCAAATACAAACTTCTCAGTTCGTTAATTTCTGTCTGTTTGGATAATTGTGCCTGGGCAAATGCCTGGGCAGCAGTTCCTGCCTGCTTCCGCAATTCAGCCGACTCAACCAGTTGCAAAACTGTTTTTGTCATCTGTTCAATACTATTACAGATAAACCCTGTGGTTCCATGTTCAATTAATTCAGCCACACCTCCCACATTGGTGGAAACAACTGGCTTTGCTGCCGACATGGCTTCCATCAGCGAAACAGGTGTGCCTTCATTCAGTGAAGTAAGCAACACCATATCCAGGCCGGCATATACAGCATCCATATCATTTCTCCATGAAGTAAATACAAATGAAGCCGATGGATTGTATAAAGCTCCTGCCTGTGTATAAGAGAGTTTCTTTTCATTTAACCGGCGGATGATGTTTGCTTTTTCTGCACCATCACCCACAATAAAAAATTTCAGCTGCCTGTTGGTTGATTGCTGCAGCACCCGTTCAGCCACTTCAATAAAAAATGAATGATTTTTTACAGGCACTAAACGTCCTGCAATACCAATGGCAATGGTATGTTCTCTTACATAAAATTCATTTCTGAAACGGTTACGTTTCGTTTCATCGTTATCAGGAAAGCGTTCTGTTTCCACGCCAATCTTTACCAGCTTTACTTTTTGTGCAGGCGCAACAGCATACACATTCACCAGTTCATCTTTCAATGTTTGATTAATGGCAATAACTGCTGAAGAAATCTTTGCCAGCTTACGCTCCAGTGCAATAATCCGCTTTGATACAAAACGGTTGAAATAAGAATGAAACACATGCCCGTGAAAAGTGTGAAGGATAACGGGAACGCCCAGCTTATGTGCAGCCCATCGTCCAAGTACGCCGGGCTTGGCGCCATGTGTATGCACAATATCAGGTTTAAACTCCTGTATAATCTGCTTCACCTGGTAGTATGCTTTTACATCATCAACAGGGATCACCGAACGGCGCAGGAAATAAATCTTCTTTGTTTCAAAACCTTTGTATTGCTCTAATAAAAAATCGGCTGGCTGTTCATCGGGATCAGGTTCGCCTGCAACAAGTAAAATCGTAAAGTCATTACTTAATCCCGATAATACGCTGAGTAAATCAGTTGCAGGTCCGCCAACAGCGAGACGGTTTAATAAGACTAAAAGTTTGGGTTTGGGCAACGGTTATAAAGTGGAATTAAGGATCGTATTGTTTTGTAACACATGCTGCAGTTCAGCAAACAACTGCGGATGCTGCATGGCTTCGAGATGCCGCTGGTGATGAAGATCGGTACCAATGAGATCAACCAGTTTTTCATCAACAAGATAACGGGCCGCTTCCTGCACATTTCTTCCATAATAGCCGCCTAAAGAAAGTAAGTTGGTTTGCAGTAAACAACCTTTGTCTTTAAAACGGTGGTATTCCTGTTTTTTGTTGTGATAATAACTATAACGTTCAGGATGTGCAAGCACAGGCTGGTAGCCGTTCATAATCAGTTCAAACAGTAAATGATCAAGATCGGGCGGCGGGCTCATAAATGATATTTCCACCAGCACCCAGTTTTTATGCAGTGTAAGAAGCGGTTCATTTTTTTTCAACCGGTCAGCAAACAGATCATCCATAAAATATTCTGCTGCTGCAATGACTTCCACATTCAACTGTGCTTTCGCCAGCTCTTCTTTCAGTACTGCATGTGCAGCAAGAATAGTTTCTCTTGTATTGGGATAAAGATCAGTATACACATGCGGAGTGGTGATGAATTTTTTATATCCCAGCTCCATCATCTTCTGAATATAACCAACAGAAGTTGCTGCATCAGGCGAACCATCATCAATTCCCGGCAAGAGATGCGAATGCATATCCACACCTATGCCACTGTAATCAATCGTTACAGGTTCATGCTTTACTTCTTCTTTCTTTTTCTTAAATAATCCAAACATGATTTATCTGTTTCATCAACACTAAACATCTCAACTACTAAACAACTAAACGCCTCAAAACCGAAACCCTTTTTCTTCCCTCACGATTCACCATTCACGATTCACGACTTCTTCATACACCTGTTCAATTCCTTCACGCAAACCAATGGAAGCTTTCCATCCCAATGCATGCAGTTTGGATACATCAAGAAGTTTTCGTGGCGTGCCATCTGGTTTATCAGTATTAAATTTTAACTCGCCTTCATATCCAACCACTTCTTTAATCAATGTGGCAAGATCTTTAATGGAAATATCTTCACCCACACCAATATTCAGCCAGTCGGTTCCATCATAGTTCTGCATTAAAAAATAACAGGCTGCAGCAAGGTCATCCACATGCAGAAACTCACGGAGAGGCTTACCTGTTCCCCATATATCCACAACAGGATCATTGTTCTGTTTGGCTGTTATCATTTTACGCAGCAATGCAGGCAGCACATGCGAATTTTGCAGATCATAATTATCATTGGGACCATACAGGTTGGTAGGCATTACCGAAATAAAATTGCATCCATACTGGCTGCGGTAAGCTTCACACATTTTCAAACCTGCAATTTTTGCAATGGCATAAGGTTCGTTGGTTGGTTCAAGTATTCCTGTCAGTAAATAATCTTCTTTAATTGGCTGCTCGGCATACTTTGGATAGATGCAGGACGAACCTAAGAACAATAATTTCTTCACGCCATTTACATACGCTGAATGAATGGTATTGTTCTGAATCATCAGGTTCTCGTACAAAAACTGTGCACGGTAAGTGTTGTTGGCAATGATACCACCCACTTTTGCAGCAGCAACAAATACATAGTCTGGTTTTTCCTCTTCAAAAAAAGCGGCCGTTGCCTGCTGGTTGCGCAGGTCAAGTTCTTTTGAACTACGAAGAACAAGATTGGTAAAACCTTCTTTCTGCAGTTTACGCACAATGGCCGAACCAACCATTCCGTTATGACCCGCTACATAAATCTTCGACTGCTTCTCCATTATTCAAACTGGTTTTTAATTTTAAATCCGCTTTCTTTCAGCAGTTTTTCTTTCCTGAACAGATCTACATCTGCAGCCACCATCTCTTTCACCAAACCCTGCAGATCATATTTCGGCTTCCAGCCCAATTTTGTTTTTGCTTTTGTTGGATTACCAATCAGCAAATCAACTTCAGTAGGACGGTAATAACGGGGATCAACAGCTACCACTTCTGTTCCGGCAGGTAATTGATAGTCCGGGTTACTGCAGGATTTTACAAAGCCCTTTTCGTTTTCCTGTTCACCTGTAAACTCAACTTCAATTCCAAGTTCAGCAAAAGCCATGCGTACAAATTCACGTACTTCAGTTGTTACACCGGTGGCAATCACAAAGTCTTCTGCTTTTTCCTGCTGCAGCATCAGCCACATGGCTTCCACATAATCTTTTGCATGACCCCAGTCACGCTTGGCATTTAAATTACCCAGCCACAATTTATCCTGCATACCCAATGCAATCTTTGCAACCGCACGGGTAATTTTTCTTGTCACAAATGTTTCACCACGCAAGGGCGATTCATGGTTGAACAAAATACCATTACATGCATACATGTTATACGCTTCACGGTAGTTCACCGTAATCCAGAAGCCATACATTTTTGCAACTGCATAAGGCGAACGTGGGTAGAACGGAGTTGTTTCGGATTGAGGAACCTCCTGTACCAAACCATAAAGCTCTGAAGTAGATGCCTGGTAAACCCTTGTTTTTTCTGTGAGACCAAGTAACCTCACGGCTTCGAGTATACGAAGCGTTCCGATAGCGTCGGTATTAGCGGTATATTCAGGTGTGTCAAAGCTCACCTTTACATGACTCATGGCTCCGAGGTTATAAATTTCATCGGGCTGCACTTCCTGGATTATGCGGATGAGATTGGTGCTGTCGGTTAAATCGCCGTAATGCAAAACAAAATGACGGTTGTTGACATGCGGATCTTCATACAAATGATCAATACGATCGGTATTGAACAGCGAACTCCTGCGCTTAATACCATGTACTTCATAACCTTTCTTTAATAACAGGTCAGAAAGATAAGCGCCATCCTGTCCTGTAATCCCTGTAATCAATGCTTTTTTCATGTGTTGCGTGAATGTTTGTTTTACTATTAACTTAAAACTTATTACTTACTACCTATTACTTACTACTTCCCTCTCTTCCAATACTCCTGTATCTTGATAAAATATCTTGCATACAGTTTAAAATAACTTGAAGAAAGTTGTTGCTCCTTTAATACCTGTTTTAATTCTTTATTGATGCGGATGGTGCTGCTGATACCATTGGTGCTCTTGCCTCCAAGGTTCATCTTCACCAGCATTTCAGGAATATAATTTGTTTTGATATTATGCTTTCGGATAAATCTTGCCAGCAAATCAAAATCAGCAGCTATCTGCAGATCGGTGCGGTAACCACCATACTGTTCAAAATATTTTTTATAACAGAAGAACGTAGTATGAGCAGGAATAAAGCCCCATTCAATTAATGATGGTTTAAAAATCGCAGATGAATAATACCGTACAATTTTATCCGGAGCTTCTTCTCGCACAAAACCTACATCACCATAAACAGCATCAGGTTGTGAATGATGGCTGAACTGTGCTGCAATCTTTTCCACCACATCAGTTGAAGCAAACTCATCATCTGCATGTAAAATACCAATCACATCACCTGATGCAAGCTGTATTCCTTTGTTCAGCGCATCGTACATACCCTTGTCTTTTTCAGAAACGATAGTATGGATACGGTCTTTGTATTGCTGAACAACAGACATGGTGCTGTCTTTCGACAAACCATCCACGATAATATATTCAATATCGGGATAAGACTGCGACAATACGGATTGAATAGCCCGTTCAATCGTCCGCTCCCTGTTATATACTACTGTAATGATGGAGATTTTCATCTATCGTTCAACAATAATATTTTCCATAACCAGCATATCCATCTGTGTTCTTAAAAAACAATCAAGAGCTTCTGCCGGTGAATTAACAATAGGTTCATTTTCATTAAACGATGTATTGAGAAGAATAGGCACACCCGTTTTCTTTCTGAATGTTTCAATCAAAGCATAGTACCTGGGGGAAATACTGTTGTCAACAGATTGTAACCTGCCGGTACCATCCACATGTGTTACAGCAGGAATAGTAGTATGCTTTTCACTTTTAATCGGAAAAACCTTTTCCATAAATGGAACAACATCTGTAACAGTAAAATATTCTTCTACATATTCTTTTAGAATAGAAGGGGCAAAAGGCCGGAAACTTTCCCTTCGTTTAATTTTTGCATTCAATAAATCTTTAGCGTCTGAGCGTCTTGGATCGGCAAGGATTGAACGTCCCCCCAATGCTCTCGGACCAAATTCACTTCTGCCGCTGAACCATCCAACAACACCGGCATTTACCAGCCTGTTGGCAACATAATCATACAATTCAGCATCCTCCATTTTTTTGTATGAAATATTTTGCTGCTGCAAACAGGTTTCTATTTCTTCATTGGAAAAATGGCTACCGGTATATGCCGACCAGATTGCTGGCTGACGTGGCTGTTTCATTGTTTGGTTATATACATACAACGCCGCTCCCATTGATATGCCGGCATCATGACCTGCACTTGGTATATAAACGTTCGTGAAAGGAGTATTTCTTGTAATCTTTCCATTAGCAACTGAATTCTGGGCAACACCTCCTGCAATACATACATTTTTCAAACCGGTTCTTTTTTGCAGCGAAGTGAGTATATGAAAAATAAGCTCCTCGGTTATACGCTGTACAGATGCAGCCATGTCTTTATGAAACTGCGTTAACTCTTCTCCTTTTTTGCGGGCTTTCCCGAGTTTGCTTTCAAAATAGTCCGTATACAAAGTTGCCACAACAGGAATATGATCTTCACCATAAGTAATAATCCCTTTCATTGCATTACGGAAATACTTCAGGTTCAGTTCAAACAAACCATTGTCTTTAAACCGGATAACATCTCTTAACTGATCAACGTATTTAGCTTCACCATAAGGAGCCAGCCCCATCACTTTATATTCATCTCCATAATGCGGAAACCCGAGCCATTGTGTAAAGGCTGAATAGAAAATACCAACTGAATGAGGAAAATCAACACTGTCAATCACTTCAATATGGTTGCCTTTTCCAACACCAATCATTGTAGTTGTAAAATCTCCCGATCCATCGATTGAAAGTAAAGCGGCCTCTTCAAATGGAGAAGCAAAAAAAGCAGAGCCAAGATGACTGCGGTGATGCTCTACATGATGAATGCGTTGTTTGAGAATGGCTTTGTCAACTGGAGAAACATGCACCAGTTCATCGGCAAGTGATGCCACTTTTTTTGAATTGGAAATTCGGTTTTTCACTGCTTCAATACCACCTGAAGGATTCAGCAGTAGAAACTTTATTTTTTTGCCAACCTTAGCCCATGGATCCCTGCCTATGGCAATATGATCCACTTCGTTCAACGTTACACCCGCTTCCTTTAAGCAGAATTCTACTGCCAGTGACGGAAAACCTGCCCAGTGTTTCACTCTGCGGAAACGCTCCTCTTCTATGGCAGCAATCATTTTGCCATCAACAAAAATTGCTGCACTGCTGTCTGCATGATATGCATTAATTCCTAAAATAATCATAGTAATGTATCAATTAATATCTCTGAATTTTATATGTAAATAATCAGGCAAACAAATGCCGGTATTGATCCCTCAGGACAGCAAGTTTTGAGAAACCTGCTGCAAACAAACTTGCACTCCTGCTGAATGTTGAAAATTTATCTTCATCCATCTCTGCAAAAAAACGGATAGCTTCTGTCAGCTCATCAATGTTGCCTGCTGAAACTGTATAACCTGCCTGTTGTTGTTGTAATTGTTTAAATGGTGTCGTATCTGTTGTAATTACCGGTCGCCCGGCACTCAGTGCTTCCAGAATTGCATGACCAAAGTTTTCACTCTTACTGGGCATAATAAATACCTGGAATTTCTTCATCGCTTCAGGCAAAACGGCTGGAACACACTCACCATGGTAGATAACGGTTATATGTTGCGGCAGTTTGTTGATCTCCTCCTCACAGTTTTTCCAATATAGTTCATCTTTTACTGGCCCGTAAATATGCCATTCAACTCTTGCAGAAATTTGCTGCAGGGATTTTAACACCAGCAGGTGATTTTTCATAGGGCTGATGAGTGCAATTGTTCCCAGCTTCAGCGACCCTGCTTCCTTCAGCACCGCTTCGGATTTCGACAGCAGGTTCGGAAAATTTCCGGCTATACTAACCTTTGTGTTTTTACCAAATGTTTCAAAAACATATTGTCGCTCCTGCTCATCTGTAACATGCCAATGAACTTTTTTATGCCAGTTCAGCAACTGTATCATGGTCAGAAAAACTTGTTTCTTGAAACGCTTCTGTGATAATGCCCCGGGATGCAGCATTCCCCTTGCGCTCCATACAATTTTACAGCCAGGGTGTTTTTTTGTATAACCAAAACCGCAGTAAAGCGGAACAAGATTAAAAAAAGGTGAAAACAAACCATTGATAAAAAGCAGATCCGGCTTTACATCTTCTATTATTTTTTTTACCCGCTGATAATAGCCTGCACCATAGCTATATGAAGAATAATATACTTCCGCTTTATCCTCCCAGTTGTTCCACTGATTAATGGATACATTTTCCAGCTGGTCAGCACTGTTCATCTCATGCGGCTTGCATACAATAAAAAACGAATATTCTTTATGCAGTTGCCGCACAAGGTTTGCCAGCGATTGTACTGGCCCCCCGGCTTTCCAGGCAGGATAAAAATGATCGTAAAAAATAAGGATACGTTTGTTTTGCAAAACCTAAAGTTTAAAACGGAGAAACCGATCTGCAGCCCAATAACAAAACCAGATAAATATCAGGTTTTTAATCACCGAATTCACACACATCAATATATCCGTTTCTATTTGTATAGAATTAAGAAAAAGTACAGGAAACCATAATATCAATGTTGGTTTGGTTTTGATCATCCGGAGAAGCAGTAGGATAACTACAGAGAAAAATAATCCATAAAAAAACATAAAAATAATTCCACCCTGTACACCATAGTTTCCATAAGCCTCCCCCATTGGACTTATATTCATACTGTATCCCTTGATGATATAGCCTGTAAACCGTTCCATATTATACTGCCCGCCCGATATGGGTTTATCCGGCCATAACAAACGGGGAACAAATGATGCTGCTAATGCTGTAAAAATCGTTTCGCCATCGGCAAATGCTGCTCTTTGTGGTACATAGGCCATTACCTTCCCGACAATCATACCCTGGTTAAATCGGTTAACAATCGGGAACATGGTCGTCCAGTTAAAAAAACGGTCAGGGTTTGCTAAGCGGTCTGCAAAAAGTGAAAAAAAAGCTTCAGTATTACTTTGTTGTGTCTTGCCAAGCCAGGCAACATCCCGGTAATCACTTTTAATACTTTGCAGGATCAGGATAAAAACGAACCCTGTTAAAAACAAACCATACTTTAATAAATTGGCAACTTTTTTACCAAGTAAAATCAGCATTACCGATAATGCACTCAGGTATATGAGCTCTCCAAACATTCCTTGGGCAAGTGAACTGGCAAGCACAGCCACCAAACCGCCCATTAAATACCATTTTTTATTTTTTGCATCAGATAAATAGGTGTACAAAACCCCAACATACAACAGTTTCCCCATCAGGTAAGCAACATATTGCAGATCGCCCGGCACAAATACCTGCATAATACCGGCAACAAACCCAATAATGATCATAACAATCCCTATATTACCCTTCCCGGTTAAATACTTTCTTGATTCGGTTACGGCAGCCACAAACTTTTCACTGTACGACTGCCTTGATAGATCAACAATTTTTATTCCGGCAATCAATGCCAGCACTGCCGGGAACATATAACCATAATACACATCTGCACTCACACCCATATCATATTTCAGGGCAATCACCAGGGCATCATCATTATAGATATTAAAAACAACGGCCGGCATTAACAAACACTGGAACAATGCCAGCAAAATTGGGATATCAAGCATATTGTATGACTTGCCGATTGAATCAATAAAATTCAGCAGGAAATAAACAAACAATCCAAGCGAAATCACTTCCTCTATACGCAACCCGCCCGAAACGGATGCAATAAAACTAACCAGCAAGCCAGCTGTAACAGAAAAAATTTTAGACGGTTTCATACAATTTCCTCAATACTCTTTGCAATTTCTGAAATGGAAAACTCTGCAATTCTTTTCAAACTCATACTGCTCATTTTTTCCCGTTCCGTTGGATTATCAACAAAATAGAACATAGCTCTTTTTAGTTCCTCTTTCTTACCCGATGAAAAAATGATACCGTTGCCTTGAACTAAGTCAGCTGCCCCACCACATTTATCACTTACAATAACAGGTTTGCCGCAGGCCATCGCTTCGTTAACCGATAGTCCCCATGTTTCACCCGGCCCCTTCGAAGGAAGAACAAACACATCAGCCAAACGGTAAACAATTGGCATCATCTGCTGATTCTGAAAGTCAAGAAAATATATATGCTGATCATCCTTGGCTCTTTGCTTCAGTTCCTGATCAAGCGCCCCATTCCCCGCAAATATCAGACGGGTATTTTGTTCCTTCATTTCCTTAAAAGCATCAAGCAGCAACAGTGGATCTTTTTTGGACTCAAGTTTGCCTGCAAATAAAAAAACAAGTTCATGATCTGCAATATTCAATTGCATTCTCCAGGCCTTGGCACGGGTTTCGTATTGTGCATCAATGTCAAAAAACCGTTCATTTTCAATAGCATGAGGTGCATATAGTAGTTGTGATGCGGATAATCCATGCTTCAGGAAATACTGCTTATTTGCTTCTCCGGTATAGAGTGCAATATCAATAGAACGGTAAACCCACTTCAGGAAAATTCTTCTGGCTGTTTTCCTGATGGAAAAACCCGTTGGTTCATCCAGCAGGGTAGAGTCTCCCCTGAAAATGATTTTCCTTTTCCCTTTAAAGTAACGGATTGCTTTTAAGTGACTCCTAAAGCTCCATCCATAAACCAGCAACGCATCAGGGTTGTAAGCATCAATACGTTCAATCAGGTCTTTATTATCAATCCCTTTAAAATTACCTGCTGATGGGTTGGGAGAGATATTCTCAATAAATTCTTTTTCATATCCATCCTGTAAAGGAATATCCCATTTAAATTCCTTTTTAAAATCGGGATCATATACAAGCCCTGTTTTTGTCTGTCCCCATGTATAAAATACCTTCAGCCTTATGTTCCCTCGTGCAGTCAGCAAACGGAACAGTGGAGCATTATATTGAATCGGGTGACTTGTTATGATAGCCAGTCTTTTCATTTTATAAGTCAATCGTCAAAGCAGGCTTGTGTAATAAAAAGATTGAGCTCATGGGAAAAATTTTCTTCTTAAAAACAAACGGCTCGGCCGTTCAATCAGTTCATAACTGATAATGGAAACCACAAGCAGTACTACTACATAACTGAAGAAAAAGCCGGAAGCCGGCATCACTGACTTCAGGTTTGTTGCTTGTGTTAGTAACCGGTAAACAGGTACCTGCAGAATATAAATCCCATAACTGATCTCACCAAGATATTCAGGCTTCCGCAGGCCAAACCAACTGATCAGCCTGCTCCTGCTCTCGGCCACAATAAAAATACTAAGCATAAAAACCGGCGACAGTATTCCATTGTGGTAAACCATTCGGAACAATTTATTTTCTGTCAGCATCAAAAACAAAAGAACCAGCGTCGTAACAATAAGCAGGTGAACAGCCTTTCGGTAATGAGCCATCAGCCATGCTTTTTTTTCCCGGTAAAATAACCCGCCTAAAATACCCATCAGGAAGGTTGATAAATGAAAAACCGGGTTATACAAAACAAATGGCTGCCGGGCATAAGCCAGGCTTGCAAACAATACCTGCATCAGCAGCCAGAAAAAAACAACCAGCATTACTTTACGGCGAAAACTCAGCCGCTGCAAACCAAGATAAACAAAAGGAAAAAGCAGGTAAAAAAAAGCTTCTGCCGATAAAGACCATGCTGGATAATTAAGCGCCAGGGCATAGTTCGGATTCCACGACTGTACTAAAAAAACAGATAACAGAACCCGGTGAAAATCCCACGAAAAACTCAGGGGCCTTATATCCAGTATCAGCAGCAGGGTAAACAATAAAGCAAAAAGATAAACAGGATAAATCCGTGAAAAACGGTTAAAATAAAACTGCTTCAGGTTCAGCTTTTCACCTGTATTAATCGTCAAAATAAACCCGGAAAGCACAAAAAAATACGAAACCAGTACATTCAGAAAACCGGTAAGCTCTTTGATCCCTTTTAATGAAAAAGGGAAAACCTCCTGGTGAAAATGAAAAATAACAATCGCAATTGCCGCTAAAAACCTCGTAAACGTAAGTTGTGTAAGCTTCATAAAAAAGGTACAATTAATCTGCTGTTTCCCTGTTTGGTCAGGCATCACCTTGCAGATTTTTGAAAACACGGGGGTATAGCAATAACACAAATCAGCCTTGCTGCATCTTCCCCAACATTAAACCTTAAGCCTTAAACCTTCTGATTCCTTCTCAATTACCTCCGCTACCTTTTCCAGTGAAAAATGCTGAATATGCTTCAGGGACAATTCGCCCATCTGCATTGCGGTAATCCTGCTTTCAAAATGCTGCATACTTAGCATTAGTTCGTATTCATCTCCTGCTTCAAAACAAAAACCGGTTTTCCCTTCAACAATCAATTCCGGTGCACAACCACATTGCTTGCTTACAATTGCCGGCCGGCCGCAGGCCATGGCTTCATTCACTGATAATCCCCATGTTTCACTTTTACTCGGCAGCACAAAAACGTCTCCGGTTCTGTAAACAACGGGCATTTCAGATTGATTTTTAAATGGCCTGAAAAGGATACGTGTATCACCTGCTGCAAGCATCTTCAGTTCTGTTTCCTGCTCACCACTGCCGTAAAGCAGCAGTCGGTATTCTTCGCCGTTTATTTTTTTAAAGGCCCTGATCAGTACATCAAGTTGTTTCAGTGCATAAAACTTCCCTGCATATAAAAAAACAACTCCATCCTCAGGTATCTGGAGCGCTTTCCGCTCCTCCCTTGCTTTTCGTTCCTGCTCGCTGTCCTCATGCATAAACCTGCGGTTATCAACAGCATGCGGCGCAGATACTAATTCTTTTTCTTCAAAGCCATATTGTTGATAATAAGCTTTGTTATACCTCCCTACATAAAAAGCACAGTTTACGTTCCTGTACACAAATCGTAAAAACAGTTTTTTAAGAAATTGCCTCACCCCGGGTTGTGAATTCTGCAGATGTGAATCACCCCTGAAAAACAAACGGGGACCATGAATACATTGCATAAGTTTCAGGTGGCTGTAAACACTCCACCGGTAAACAAGTACAGCGTCAGGCTGAAACTTATTTAGTTCTCGTTGCAGTCCCGGGTTAATAATCCCCCAAAAACGGTTTGAATCCGGTTGTGCTGATATGTTCTTAACAAAAACAGAATCATAGCCATCCAGTAAAGGAATATCCCAGTTTCGTTTCATTCCGAATTTTGCATCAAACACCTCTTCTTTCGATTGACCCCATGTATAAAACACTTTCACCTGTATTTTTCCCCGTTCAGTCAGCAACCGGAACAGGGGAGCATTATACTGGATAGGATGTGTTGTTATAATCGCAAGTCGTTTCATTTTATCTTTCCTGTGTTTGGCTTGACAGTATCACCGGTTTAATTTTTCCATCGTAATCAAAATATCTTTTCATAGCAAGAAAACGTCTTTCAAAAAAATAATAGCTGGCGGTAGATATAAGAACTGTAAGTGCAAAAGATCCCAAAAAATCTAAACCAATATTTCCTTGAGAAAAAGAAGATGCAAAAACAAAAAAGCAAAGGGGGTGATAAACGTATAGTCCATAACTGATCCGTCCAAGAAAATTTAAACTTTGCGACCTGAGAACTCTTTTTATAAGACCATTTTCACCTGAGGTTAAGACAAAACAAAGAACAAGAAAATAAATAAGTGAAATAAAATTATACTTCAGAACCTGTAAAACCGGATTAGCAGAACTCCCGTTCCATAGCCATACGAAACATAGGGGAAAAATCAGTAAAACAAACAGAAAGAAATATTTTCTAAAATAAGAAGGTAACAGTTTATTCCTTATTTCAAAAACTGCAACCAAAGCACCCAAGGCCAGTTCATCCATTCGGGTTAAAGTAAAATAAAAAGTTTCAAAAGAATGTTGAACAAAAACAATCCGGAGAATCAGTGCAATGCCGACAATAGCAGCAATTACATAAGGTAATTTTTTGGGATGACTGTAAAACACAAGCAGCGGCCAGAACAAGTAAAAATGCTCCTCCACAGCAAGTGACCAGAAATGATCAGGCCCCACATGACTCCAGTGAAAAGTCATAGGAAATCCCTGGAGATAAAACCAGTACCAGAACTGTTGCCCCCATAAAACTATTTCAGTTTGCGTAAAGAAGGGAATAACCAGGTAATAAATAACCAGGAAAAAATAATAAAGCGGGAAGATCCGTAAGGAACGGCGAATGTAAAAACTGGAAAAATATCCGGGATTTCTGCGAGTAGATAAAAGAATTCTTGTAATCAAAAATCCTGACAAAACAAAAAAGAGCGAAACACCTGTTTGACCAAAAATAGCAATCCTCGTTAGTAAACGCACAAAGGAATCCGAACTATTCATTGTTTGAAAAAAATGAAAGAACATCACCATTAAAGCAGCTATAGCTCGCACACCATCTAATTCTTTGAAATAAGAGATTTTCACAGATCAAAAGACTTGTTTACATTAAAAAAATCAACCATGTCTTGGCATTAATCATTTCCGCTTCTACTTTGCGTTGCATAATATTTTGCCTTCCTCTATACAATTTTCATTCATACCAAAATTCGTATCAAATACCCCTTTTTCCGACTGACATCATGTATAAAACACATCCAGATGCAGGTTTACCCGTTCAGTCAGCAACCGCAACAGGAAGCAGCATATTGGATAGGAGGAGTTGTTATTATTGCAAGTCGCTTCAGAAAACAATTCGGTTAAATAGTTCAACCTGCTTAATAGTCATTGTTTTGCTGCTGAACTGATCAGTTACGGTTTGATTGATAACTCTTGAAGCAGCAGGCAGCTGCTCAAAATCAGGCAGCCTATCTGAAATTTTGTGTATCAGGCTTTGCTCATCATCTCTTTCATTGACCGATACAACAACTCCGGCATTACTCTCTTCGATCACTTTTTTCACAAGACTGCGTTCATGAAAAATGGAAAAAATGGGTCGGCCGGATAAAATGTTGTTATATACTTTCGATGCATTATAATCCGCATCGGTTGATCCGGGAATAAATAAAATATCACTGTGACTCAACGTAGATAGTGCTGAAAAATAAGGAATCCTGTTGGGAATTTCTGTCACATGGCTTTTCATTCCGCAGGCTATTGCAAGTTGTTCAACAGGCTTTTCCTGTACCCCGGTTGCATAATTTGTTCCGATAAAATAAAAATGATATTTCTCCTTATCAATTCCTGATTGATGAAATGCTTTAAAAAAGGCTTCCAGCAATGGAAGAAAAAACTTTGTAACTGCCCCTATATATACAACGTTCACTTTTCCCTCCTGCTTTTGAATTACTGCTGGTGCAATGTTTTTTTTCTTAACCAGCTCGTAATCTTTTTCTGAACTGCCAAAGGGAATTACTAAAGCCGGTTGTTGAATAAGCGTAGGGTATCGTTTCTTTAGTTCATCAATATATCCCTGCGATACCGACATTAGCCCATCAGCATAAGGCATTGTATAAGCCTCCATCCATTTATTAATCGTGTATGCAACAAAAAATTTGGGTGGGCGTTCAGAAGAAGGCTTGCCTAAATGAAAATCATTTCTCCATGGATCCTGCATATCAACAATAAAAGGAATTCCAAATCTTTTCTTCCAGTATCTTCCAAGTGCACACACATGAAACATCGACGTGCTGAAAAAAACAAGATCAAATTTTTTCTGCCTCAGCAATGCCGTTCCTTTTTTCTTGAAATAGTAATAAGAACGAAGAGATAAACTTCCCAATCCGGCCTTCCTCGTTATAGCTGCAGGAAGAGCCTTCACACGGTGTACGGTTATTTCTGCCGGAACTGTTTCATTCAGCAACGCATCCTTAAATCCTTCTGTATAGCTGTCATCCACACAAATCACTTCTGCCTCCCAACCCATTTCTTTATAATAGGGCAGGCTCATACGCACCCGATGCATATCAGGCGCATTAACCGGCGGGAAATGTGGCGATATGATCAGTACTCTCTTCAAACTAATACATTTTAAAAGGGTCCCTCACTATTCTGTAGCAACGGTAAAAAAAAGAAAGTTTTTTGTGTAGTGTTTCAGTTGTATCACCATCATGATAAATAAACCTGCGTATCGACAGATCGTTTTCAAAAGGAGTATAAATACTGATTGCAAACCGGTAGCCTGCAGCTGTTAGTATCTGCTTATAATTCTTTGGCACAGAGCCAAAGGGATAGGCAAACGAAATCACTTCTTTTCCAATGATTAATTCCAGCAACTGCTTACTTTCTTTTACTTCAAACTCAACAGTTTTTTCATCAACTTTTTTTAAATGAATATGATGGTGCGAATGTGCCCCGGTTTCCATGCCCAATCTGTTCAATTCTTTCAAATCATCCTCATTCATCAGGTCCACCCTTGTTCTTCCTTCTGCAGCATCCCAGTCATTATACCCGCCAAGATGAGCTGTGGGCATATAAAAAACAGCTTTCATCTTCCGCTTCTGTAACTCGGGAATTGCAAAATCAAATAAATGTTTCGGACAATCATCAAATGTAAGAATGACTGTTTTCTGCTTTGCAGCATTTTTATTCTTAACAATATCATCAAAGCAAATTGTATGGTATTGATGTTCCTCCAGGTAATCAAGTAACTGCAGAAAACTTTTGTGACTGATACTGTAAGGCTTCAGTGATTCATGTAAAGGATCATCACTCACGTGATGCAGCATTATAACAGGTGGAATCTTTTTATTCATTGATTACCCGTTGAACCAGTTCAAGTAATTTCTTTTCCTGGGCTTCCCATGAAAAAACAGCATTAAATTGTTGTAGTTGTGCTGTACGGTTTACAGGCGGCAATTGAAGTAAATCTTCAATTTGTTTTGCCCATAAATCAGGCCGGTCAACAGGTACAGTGACAATTGAATTTTTAAAATAAGCAGCTACTTCGTGTTGCCCGGCAGTATCAGTAGCGAGTATTTTTATACCGGCCTGCAGATACTGTAATATTTTATTTGAAATAGTTGTGTTTTTATTTTCCGGTGTTTTATTCTCAATTGCCAAACCAATACTGTGCCGGGCAAGAATATTAATAAGTTCATGATGCTTAACTGCAGGATGAATGATTAGCTGATGACCTTTTTCAAATGGAAATATGTTTTTCAATTCTGTATCATAACCTTTTACGCAATCTCCAACCAGGTGCAATTCAATTTTTGTTTTCAAATCACAAAGCGCTTTCAGAATAGTTTCTAATCCACGGCCCGGTCCTATAGTTTGTGAAAACCATACAAGCGATGAACTGCTGCCCATTGCATCATTTTCGGCAATATTTTCTTTTATTGAAAAACCATTGTACAATACTTGTACTGCCTTCTTTGATGAATAGCTCCTTTGCAAAGCAGTTGCCATTGATTGAGAAGGACAACTGCAATATATCCCGTTTCCCACAGCAAATTTTTCCAACGATTTTAATAATGAAACAGGACGTTCAGGAACCAAATAATCATGACTGTACCAATCTTCAATATCAAAGGCAACCTTTGCTCCTTTAAGGATCAGTTCTTTCCCGATTACAATTCCAAATTCAGTATGAGCAATGTACAGATCAGCCTTTTCGTTCAATGCAGCCTTTGTCATGATCTGCGGCGCATAACCTAAACACCATGCCGAATCAACATTCAGCCATCGCTTTATTTCACGTGCAAGCCGGCTGCGTAAGCGTACAATGAAACGTTTAAGAAAATGAATTTCTCCGGGAATAAGATTCAGTGGAGCCTTATAACTGATATTCGGATGATGTATCAGTAAAACATCTTTTTCCCGTCTTTCTGCAGAAGTCCACATCGTCAGTATCACCACATCATATCCTGCTGCTGCCAAAGCATTGGCCTCTTTCCATACACGTGGATTGGAAGAGAGATGAAGATCAGAAATAAGACAGATTTTTTTAGTCATTGATTTTGTTCTTCTGTTTAACAGAAACAATGGTTTTGATTGTCCATTTTTGTCTTTTTTTGTTTTCAACAGTTTCCTCTGCGACTATGTTATATCCGTCATTTATTCGTGCCCAAATACCATTATGTTTTTCATCTTCACACATTGAAATAATAACAACTCCCCCATGTTTCAAATTTTCTCGAAATGCTTTAGCAAGTGTCTTTATTGGTTTTGTAAAATAATATAGGGTTTCATTAAAAACTACTATATCATACTTACCCTCTACAGTTTCATAATCATAATCTACTTTGTTAAACTCAGGGCTGGGAAACTGCTCTTTTGAAAGTTTTACTGCAGCTTCAGAGATATCAATACCACTGTAAAAAAAAGATGCCCTGTCCAAATTCTTTTGCAAATAATCATATAGCACTCCATTGCCGCAGCCAATGTCCAGAATTGAAAAATTACTTGCAGTCTTTTTTACCTGAGTGCATATTGAGCAATAATGTTCGGCTTCATCCTCTGAAAAAAGATAATTCCAGGTGCCGTTTCTGTATTGTTGATTCCAGATATTTTTACTAACTCTGTTTCCGTATCCAAAACGATTTAGTATCAGTTTATATAGGTAATAATGAACTCTTGTTCTTAATCTGGAAAAAAACATTTTCATATTAATCAACTCAAAAATTGTTATTTGCTACAATATAACTTTCACTTATCTGTATTAATCAGTTTTTCAATTAAAATAAGTTTTTGTCGATATGAATTCTTTCCTGCATGTTTTAATCTTTTAATAATAACACTTTTTTCTTCCCCCTGCCTTACAACTTCAACCGTTTGCCGGAATAAATCACAATAACCGCTGTTCTCTTTTTCAGGAAGCATATACAATAAATCAGAACCTTTATAACTGCTCACATGGTGCGCCACTACAGGTTTCCCGGTTGATAAATACTCCAGTATTTTATGTGAGTTGGAACCATCCCATAAACTGTTTACACCAATCTTCCAGCAAAGCCAGAAAAGATCAGCTTCTTTCATTTGCTCCTGCAACATTTCTCCGCTTACTGCTCCACGTAAGTCCACATTACATTTTTGTTCAAGAAAACGGACAAACCTGTCGGTTTCACTGTTCTCCACTCCACCAAGATTAAGATCGTTGCGTTGATACGATCCCCAGAAAATAAAATGCACTTCGGGATTTTCTTCTACAACCTGCATCATTCTTTCCCTGTCCAGCGCTTCCATGCGAAGATTGCCCACATAACCTGCTGTAATTTTCTTTCCGGCAGGAACTGAAAATCCCCGGTTCAGTAAACGCTCTGCCATATCAGCAAACCTCTGCTGCACACCATGACCAATCATGTAAACTGATTGACCACTTTTCTTCATCCGTTCATAAATGGTATCAGATACTGCAAATGAAAAATCGGCTGAGTATATTTCAGGAGGCAATTCAGAATAATAAAACTGGTCGGCTGCAAAAAAAAGATTGGCGGAAGCTTTAAACCAGCGCAGGTTTTCAAATAAATAACCTTGAAAGCACCACAATGCATCAGGCCGGCAGTTTATTTTTTTTAATAAAAGCTGCACCTGCCGGTACAGCAGGAAACGGTATACAAAAGCAGGTAAAAAACGTTTCCCTCTGAAAACAGGTTTATAACTCACAAGGCTGATCTGCGGATGATCAGCGCAGGATTTAATTTCAATACCGCTATTTGAAAGCTGCGGCGGTTCTATAAAATACACACGGCAGTTCTGCCGGGCAAGTTCCAGTGCATAATGATGCTTGCTCACTTTCATAGTTCCCCACCGCTCTGGAGAAATAATAAAAACTGTTTTATCCCTGAACTGAAACATGTTCAAATGAATGGACCAATGAGGCTATTCGTTCAATCTGTTCCATTGTTAATTCTGCAAATAATGGAATGGAAAGAATCTGCGATTGATTGGCAAATGCTGCAGGAAAATCCGACGGTTGAAAATGCCGGTCGGCATAACAGGGAAGGAAAGGCAGGGCAACTGGATAATGTACAGCTGTTTCGATATCGTTTTCTTTTAGCAAACGAACCAGCTCTTCACGGTTATTTGTTTTAATAACATACAAATGATGTACATGTTTATATCCTTCTTTCACCAAAGGT
This sequence comes from Chitinophagaceae bacterium UBA1931, assembly GCA_002337125.1. Classification (GTDB taxonomy): domain Bacteria; phylum Bacteroidota; class Bacteroidia; order Chitinophagales; family Chitinophagaceae; genus Lacibacter. Next base: position 2,639,466 of record DDFJ01000004.1, on the reverse strand, counting down.
GTTTTAACCGTACTGCCCATAAGAAGTTTCGTATACATTGCCGCATTACTGATCCTTGCTTCCGTCCATTCTTCAAGGTGCGGAAGTTTTGCAGAAAGAATAGCTGCCTGTAATCCATCAAGCCGGCTGTTTCTTCCTTCAATTAAATGGTTGTGCTTCCCTTTCTGTCCGTGATTGGCAATCATACGGATGGTTTCTGCAAGTGTATCATCATCAGTAGTCATACAACCTGCATCACCATAAGCACCTAAATTTTTTCCCGGATAAAAACTGTAACTCGCTGCATCACCAAATGTGCCAACCTTTTTTCCATGAATGGTTGCCCCATGCGCCTGTGCGCAATCCTCCATTACTTTCAGTCCGTGCTTTTGTGCTATGTCCATAATGGCGGGCATATCTGCAGGATGTCCGTAGAGGTGCACAGGTATGATTGCTTTTGTTCTGGATGTGATTGCCTGTTCTATCAAAGAAACATTGATTGTAAAATAATCTGCTTCCACATCAACAAAAACCGGTATTGCACCAACATTGCCAACAGCCTCAGAAGTACTGATCCATGAGTGTGCAGGAACAATTACTTCATCGCCTTCACCAATACCCCATGCCTTTAAAATAATTTCCATCGAGTCGGTGCCGTTGCCGCATGCCACTACATGTTTTACTCCAACATAAGATGCAAAAGACTGTTCAAAATTTTTAACTGCAGCACCACCTATATAAGAAGAGTTTACGATTGTTTGTTCAATAGCTGCATCTATTTCTTTTTTAATACTTTGGTACTGTGCGTACAAATCAACAAATGGAATTTTCATATCAGAACATTATAATGAACGAATTTTTTTTGCAGGATTACCTGCGTAAATACCTGGTTCGGTAATATCTTTTGTTACCACTGATCCCGCACCAATTACAACATGGTCACAAATACTCACCGGGAGTATTGTTGCATTACTGCCGAGAGAAACATGATTTCCGATAAGAGTGCTTTTCCATTTACTCCTATCTCCCCTTGCAGGGCCACCGCTGCTGAATACATCGTTAATAAACATTACACCATGACCTATAAAGCAATCATGACCAATACTTACCAGCTCACAAATAAATGCATGGCTTTGCACTTTTGTATTATCTCCAATCACCACATCTTTCTGTATTTCCACAAAAGGACCAATGAAACAGTTACTACCAATAGAACATCCGTAAAGATTAACAGGTGTAACTACTTTCACTCCTTCACCAAAAATCACATCTTCTTTTATCCTGCTTTCAAATAGTTGTGGCTGATTCATAATTTATTTTTTATCGTCATTTCGAACAGTTGGGGCTGCGCAGCNNNNAATTACCCACAATCAGAAGATTTCTCAGTCGTGGTGCCCGAAGCTTTCGCTTCGCCACTCTTTCGAAATGACGGTTTTAAAAGAAGCATCTTCATCACCACCCGTCATTTCTTATTGATGGGCCACGAAGTGGCGGAACCATCAATGAGAAATCTTACTCTATAACCTGAATCTACCACCCCTGAATATCCTCCCACAAATCTTTCCATTCAGGATTTTTTAAATTAATCAAAGCATTCTTCTTTTCTCTTCTCCACTTTTTTATTTCTTTCTCCCTGGTGATAGCCTCTTCAATAGAACCGAAGAGTTCATAGTAAACCAGTTTCTCAGTATTGTACTTATCCGAAAAACTTCCTTTAAAAAAATGTTCCCGGTGCTGTTGAATCCGGACAAACAAATCAGATGTAACACCAACATAAAGTACACTGTTGGTTTTGTTGGTTACAAAATATATTGCTCCTCCCCGTTCCATGTTTTGAATGATGATCTTCCCGTCCACCGTCATTTCGAACTCATGGGGCCACGAAGTGGCGGGTCCATGGGTGAGAAATCTTATTGCCTAAAAACAATTTCACCCAAAGAAAAAAATCTTGTTCCAAGCATTTCTTACACAATCAGAAGATTTCTCAGTCGTGGTGCCCGAATCTCACGCTTCGCAACTCTTACAAAATGACTGTTTTAAAAGAAGCACCTTCATCACCGCCCGTCTTTTCGAACAGTTGGGGCTGCGCAGCAGCGGAACCAACTGTGAGAAATCTTACTCTTAGCAATTACCCACAATCAGAAGATTTCTCAGTCGTGGTGCCCGAATCTCACGCTTCGCCACTCTTTCGAAATGACGGTTTTAAAAGAAGCATCTTCATCACCGCCCGTCTTTTCGAACAGTTGGGGCTGCGCAGCAGCGGAACCAACTGTGAGAAATCTTACCCGGCTAACCGTTCTCTGAAATCACACTAATGAGCTGGTGTAACATCAACTGCTGAAGAATAAATCTTATCAATAATTTCCACGGTCTTTAACCCTTCAAAGCCATTGGTGGCAATAACACCTCCATTGCTTAAAACTTCCACAACGTTTTTGTAAACCTTGTCATGGTTACTCATGGAGCCAAAATATTTTCCGTAGTTATTTGGAGGATTACCCGGGGGAAGATCTTTGATTTCATAATCTTCAATGCTTTGGTATTCCATTTCATTAAGATACTGTCCGCCGATTTTCAATGTGCCCTTCTCTCCAAAAATAGTAAGCGAACCCTCCATATTATGATCATAGCTGTTCACCGAGTAATTAATGGTGCCAATAGCACCATTGTAAAACTTTAAACTCACTGTACCTGTATCTTCAAACTCAATAATTCCCTTGTGATGATAGTTGGCAATAAAAGCATTCACATCTTTTACATCACCCACCATCCAGTAAAGAAGGTCAATAAAATGACTGAACTGTGTAAAAAGAGTTCCTCCATCCATATCCTTTGTTCCCTTCCATGAATTATGGTAATACTCATTGTTGCGGTTCCAGTAACAGTTGAGTTGTGCGCTGTAGATTTTCCCCAATCTTCCTTCGTCAATAATTTTCTTTACGGCAGCCACCGGTGGGTTAAACCTGTTCTGTTTTACAATAAACAGGCGGCGGTTGGCTTTCTCTGCTTCTTTAATCATCTCCCCGCAATCCTGTACACTTAAAGCCATTGGCTTTTCACATAATACATGAAATCCTGCTTTTAATGCAGCAATTGTATGTTCAGCATGCAGACCATTGGGGGAACATACGCTTACCACCTGGATATCTTTATTACTTAACATTTCTTCAATTGAAGTATATGCTTTTGCCCCATACTTTTCTGCAAGAGCTGTTGCCTTTTCAGGAACAACATCACAGGCAGCAGCTAATTGTCCAAATGTGTGAATATGCTCTGCATGGCGTTGTGCAATACGGCCACAGCCGATAATGGCAAAATGAATTTGATTCTGACCATCCATAATTTATGATTTCATGATTTTTAATCTGCTGGGAAAACTGATCAACACTCCCATTCCCTTTTTCTGATACACAAACATACTGCCTGCAGCAACAGCTGATGCTCCTGCTTTTACTGCTTTGGTAAAGTCTTCTGTATTCCCCGCACCGCCACAGGCAATAACAGGAACAGAAACGGCATGTGCCACTTTTTCAATCAACGCTTCATCATAGCCTTCCCAGGTACCGTCACGTTCAATGGAGTTGACCATTATTTCACCTACCCCGTTTTGTTCAAGTGTTTTCGCCCATTCAACAGGGTCATGGCCTGTACTCTTAGTTCCAGAATGTGAATACACTTTATATTTTCCAAACAGGTTTTTCTTTACATCCATTGAACCTACAACTGCCTGTGCTCCGTAAACATCAGCAATCTGTTCAATTAAACGGGGGCTCGAAAATAAAACGGAGTTCAATACCACTTTTTCAAAGCCGCCGTCAAATACTTTTTTGGCATCATCAAAACTTTGTATTGCACCGCCGTAAGCCATCGGCATAAATGCTTCACCTGCTATCTCTGAAATTTTTTTAAAATCAATCCCTCTTTTTTCTTTTGATGCAGTATAATCGAGCAGCACCAGTTCATCAGCTTCCTTCTCATTAAAGATCTTTACTGCATTAATCGGATCGCCGATATATTGCTCCTTCTGAAACTTAATTGTTTTGTATAAACCGCCTTTACTTAATAATAACACCGGTATAATTCTTACTCTTCCCATTAGATGTTAATGCGGTAATTCGTTGATTTGTTGATTTGCAGTCTTCTCATTTTGACAGGTATGCTTTTTCCAATGCATTTAATTTATTCGCCACCTTCTCAACCTGGCTACGCCCCCGGATCATTTGCTCTTCACTCACCCATTCAAAATCGCCTGCTATAATCAGTTGATTTAATAACTCCATTAAACTGCCAAACGCAATATGCATAAACCTTGCTTTGTCATTTGCTGTTATTCTTGCACTGCCTTCAGCAATGTTCGAAGCAACAGAAACAGCTGCCCGGTTCATTTGATTAATTAAACCAAATTTTTCAGTTGCAGGAAACCCTGCTGTTATTTCATAAACCATTTTCACCAATACCCTGGCATCGTTCCAAACTTCCAGCTTCTCAAATGAAAACAAGTACATCTTTTAACGAATTAACGAATCACCACATCAACGATTCAACATTCCTTCGCAAAATTTTCCAGCACCCTCATTCCAAACTTATGGCTCTTCTCGGGGTGAAACTGTGTTCCGTAAATATTGTTTTGATGAAAGGCAGACACAAACTCATATCCATAGTTTACCGTTGCACTGATGGCTGATGCATCATGAAAAGCAAAATGATAAGTATGCACATGATAAAACCGTGGTTCTTCCGGAAGGTTCTTCCAAAGCGGGTTATCATCCTTTGTTGTTATATCGCTCCAGCCCATATGCGGCACTTTCAAACCATTGAGCTGTTCATGTTTAAAACGTACCGTGTTGGCATTCACCCATTGCAAACCGTCTACATCGCCTTCTTCACTGTGCATGGTCATGAGCTGTGCTCCGAGGCAAATACCCAGTATGGGCTTCTTTTCATGCAGCACCAGTTCATTCAGCAACGGTTGCAATCCAGACTCTTTGAGGTTATCCATTCCTTTTTTGAAATGGCCAACACCCGGCAAAATCAGCTTATCAGCTTTTTTAATTTCTTCCTGATCAGATGTGATGACCGCTTCTATTCCCAAACGCTTACACATATTGAGGATAGAAGTAAGATTGCCGAGCCCGTAATTAATAATCGCTATCATTTAACAGGAAATAATTTCCGGTAGATATACTTCACCGGTTTTAAAATTGGATAACGCAGATCAATTGGTTTTTCATAATCAAAATCATAATGACTACGGGGCGCTGTTTGCATAATGGCTTCAAACTTTTCTTCAGTGAGATCAAATTTTTTCAGCACAAAATCATAATCCATTTTCTGCTGCACAGCATCATAAACCGGCTTCTGTAATTCAGCCAGTGCTTCTTCTTTAGTAATCTGTCCCCCGAAAATTAGATCGCTTAAATGAGCTTTCCGTTTGTCAATTTTAAATTTTGTTGGCAGAATATATCCTTGGTAAAATCTTGTCCAGATACTTTCATAATGTTTGCCCCCGTAATCCCTCCACCCTAATTCTTTCTGGATAAGATCCTTTACCGCCTGTTTATTGTACTCAGCATAATCCAGCACCGAAACACTTCTTACTCCTTTTATTTTCTGGTAATACCGTTTTACTTTGGCATTCATAAACGGAAACGTTTTTAATGGAACTGTTCCGTAAGCTTTATGAATGGATTGTATATTGATATGATCTGTTTTTGGAAAGATCCACGATTTGGGCAAAGTGTTTTCTGTTTGTACGTTGGTGCCACTAAGAATATATTTAATATTTTTTTCACCCGCTAATCTGTACAATGTGGCAAAAATGGCATGATCAGTAATGGCTTCAATATCTACAACTGAAGCTTTGAGATAAGACAGTTGCAGATCCCTGAACTCTTCCCAGTTTATAACATAAGTAAACAAATCCAGTCCGAGTTTACTCACAATGTTTTCAATATTCATCACCGATAACTCAGAGTTCCAGCCATTATCAAAATGAACAGCAAGCGGGCGAAGCCCCAGTTGTTTTGCGAGATAAGCCACATAGGTGCTGTCAACACCACCGCTTAAACCCATAATGCAATCGTAGGGCTGATTCTTTCCTGCTTCTTTGATTTCTGCTGCTAAGGCTTCCAGCTTTTCTTTTCCGGCTTCACCTTTAAAAACTTTCTCAGCCTCAGCTTTCTTATATTCATAATAGTAATTGCTGATTCCCTTTTCATCAAACACAATATCCGAATCAGCAATGGTATCCATTACACTGATGCTGCATTGTTGGTATTTCTTTTCTTGCGACATTAAACTTTCAATTTTTTTCTCCGGTAATCCTGAAACTTTTGAGATGGTATATATCCATTATAAAGTATTTTATTTGCAAAAGGAATGCATTTGCTTTTATCAAGCTCCTTTATAACAATTGCTGGCACTCCCGCAATAATAACATAGCCACCAGGGAAAGATTTTGTTACAACTGCACCGGCAGCAACTATTGTCCAATCACCAAGTTCTACACCTGGCATAATTTTAGCCCCAGCGCCAATCCAACAGTATTTACCAATGCTTACGGGAGCCTCAATATGTTTCCTTGAATCGTAGGGATCATGGTTTGCAGTAACGATAATAACATTGGGAGCAATTTGAGTATAATCACCAATACTCAATCCTCCCCTGCCTGTTATATAACAACCTCCCATAATTCCAGGATAAGCATCTACACCAACCAGAATTTTTTCAACATCATATACTTTACTGGTAAAATGAACCGGCCAATATGCTTTTTTGTTGCCCCCTAAATTCAATAATTTTTGTTTTACCCAAAATTCAAAATTTACATATCCTTGATAATCTGTTGTTTCATAAATAAACCGGAAATAAGGAATCATTTTAGTGATAAAAACAATTGGTAACTGCATTGGGTGTTTGAGAAAATATAAAATTCGTTTAAACATTTTTATATACTTTCAATTTGATTAGATTATCTAAAACAAGATTCTTATTTAATGTCAATAATCCTTTGAATATACCTTTCTTCAATAAATATCTGTTTTGCTTAATAACGATTTTAACAGATGTTCTATCTAATGGACACGACTCTTGCAAAAGATACTTCAGTTTAATGATTTCATATACTTCTAAATATTTCCTATAGTTATTCATTTCCTGTTCATGATGTTCTCTGTACCAAACAATACCATGAGGCATTAAAACAACAGGGAATTTCTGAGAAAGCCGATGCCACATTTCAAAATCACCTGCCATGCGTATAGTAGCAAATCCGCCAACAGCATCAAATGCCTCTTTTTTAATAATTGACGACAATGGCGCTTTATGAAAAAGACCTGGTCCTGTATAATTGTAATGATATGCTTCTTTTGGCGAAAGCATAAATGGGAATGGTCTTTCAAAATTTTGTTCTAATGAACATAAACCCCATCCTGCTTCAGGAAATTGTTCCATCATTTCAACCAAATGTTGCAACCCCCATGGATATATATAATCATCCGCATCAACATATTTTAAATACTTTCCTCTGGCATAAGAAGCGGCCATATTTCGATTTGGATAATCTCCTAGATTATGCTCATTTACAAAAATTTTTACCCTTTGATCTTTCCCCGCAAACTGTTGTGCTATTTCTACAGTTTTATCATTTGACTGATCATCTGTAATAATCAACTCAAAATCAGTGTATGTGGAAGCTAGTACGCTTTCAATAGCACATGCAATATACTTTTCCCGGTTATAAGCAGTCATTAAAATACTGACGATTGGTTGTTGCTGACTCATTTTACTTTTAATGGTGAAGGGGGGGCTGAACAGATTTCAGAATGCTTTTCATCTAAAGTTTTTTCACTTACATGTAAAGTCTTCATGAATAATTGATGTGACTTTGCTGTTGCATGAAAATTTCTAAGATTATATGAATACCATTTCACGATACCAACCAGATCAAATTGCAATGATTTGATTAAACATTTTAGAATCCTGAGCTTTGCCAAAAAATCAAGTGTAGGCTTGGGTGGTAAATACCCGAATTCTTTGTACCTGAAATACATTGTGGTAAAATTTCTCTTAAATGAAAAATTTTCATCCTCAATATGGTAATGATAAACCCTCGCTTTGTAATTATATACAAGAGCATAGCCCCGTTGTAAAGCATGTTTGGCCCACACCATATCCTCTCCAAATACAGTTGAAGAGAAATTCACTTCTTGCAAAACACGCATCCTGTACATGGCTGTAACATCATCCCAGCTACAGGCAGCCCTTTGTTCAGCTGGTTTTAGCTGTTCAAAGTCTTTTGTGGTCTTGAACTGATACCGTATTAATTGGGGTTCTGAAACAGGCCTGAACCAATCTACCGGGTTTTTATCCTTATCCCAGGGCACAATTTGCTGCCCGCAAACAGCAGCAACCGATTCATCAATAAATCCTTTAAGCAATTCCTCAATCCAGTATTCATCTGCTGCCCTTGCATCCTGTACAGTATATAAAAGAAAATCTGCTTCGCTCTTTTCCCATCCGATATTTCTAGTACTCCCATGATTAAACGAAGCGGGATCTATTTCAATTAACCGAACAGAATGTACTGTTTTCAGGTACTCAATGGTTCCATCAGTTGAGCCGGAATCAATTACAAGGATTTCTTTAACTTGTATTGTTTGCTTCAATATACCCTCAATACAATCCTTTATCTCCGGGTATCCGTTTTTTACGGGAATAACAACTGAAATGCTTGGTTGATAATTACCCATTCAGCTTCTTTTTATTTCAAATATTTTCATTTTCCCGGATTGGGCTTGTAGAAACATGACATCTTTAAGCTTTATAATATGTCCTGTACCAATCAACAAATTTTGCTAACCCTGAATGTATATCAGTTAGAGGAGAAAATCCCGTTACTTTTTTCAATGGATTTATATCGGCGTATGTTTCTACAACATCACCACTTTGCATCGGATAAAGTTCAATAATTGCTTTTTTACCTGTAAGGTTTTCTAACTCGTACACAAACTGCATTAATTCAACAGGTTTGTTATTACCGATATTAAAAATCTGAAATGGAGTCTGTCTTTCTTTCCACTGAAAATCATTTATTGAGAGATGATGAAGCAAAAGATCAATGGCTGTTACCACATCATCAATATAGGTGAAATCCCGTTTCATTTTCCCATTATTAAAGAGCTTTATTGGTTTGCCTTCAAAAATATTACGTGTAAAATGAAAGTAAGCCATATCAGGTCGTCCCCAAGGTCCATAAACAGTAAAAAAACGGAATCCCGTCATCGGAATACCATATAAATGGGCATAAGAATAGGCCATTAATTCATTCGCCTTTTTAGTTGCAGCATATAAAGAAACAGGAGTATCGGTTTTTTGATCTGTTGAAAAAGGTATCTCTGTATTATCGCCATATACTGAACTGGAAGAAGCAAAAAAAAGATGTTTTACGGGATAATTCCTGCAGGCCTCCAGCACATTTATAAAACCAATCAGATTGCTGTCAATGTATTTGTATGGAAAATCAATACTGTATCGCACTCCTGCCTGTGCTGCCATGTTAATCACAATGTCAAAACATCCCTTTTTAAAAAGAGAATCTAATACTGATTTATCACAAATATCTGTTTTGCTGAATGAAAAATTCTTATGCTTTGAAAGCAGCGTAAGCCTGTTGTTTTTCAAATCGGTATCATAATAATCATTAACATTATCAATACCTGTTACATTCCATCCTTTCCGGCAAAAGAAATCCGCAAGGTGAAACCCTATGAAACCAGATGCTCCGGTAATTAGTAATTTATATTTTTCAGACACATTCTAAGTTTAATGTTTGTAAAAAATCATCTGCACGCTTATTCCAAGTTGCTTTCTTAATAAATTGCTTTCTTGTATCTTCAGGAAAAGTGATGGTACTGTTTTTTAGTTGAAGAATACAGTGTTCAAGATCATCTGTTTTATCTGCAAGCAGAATAAGATCATTGAAATCGGTTTTTAGCCTTTGATGAAAGCTAGTGCTTACAACAGGAACTCCCGCAGCAATATATTCATAAAGCTTCATGCTGTCTGCATCCAGTGCGGGATGTTTTCTGTATAAGTTAATAGCAACATCAAATGTTGAAAGTAATGAAACCACTTCATCAGCATTTTTTTCTCCCAGCATTTGAACGTTATTATAGTTTGCTAATTTGTAAGCTTCTTCACATAAATATGGCTTGCCAATAATAACAAATCGCCAATCCGGATTTCGTTCTATTAATTGAATAAACAAGTTGTAGTCTATCCAGCTGGATAGTGTTCCGCAATAACCTATTACAAACGGATTAGTAACTTCCCTTTTTTTTGTAACCGGAAAGCGATCGGGGTCCACCCCGTTTCTTAAACGGACCGTTTGCATAAATCCACGCCGGTTATACCATTCAATCATAGATTGAGCTGACGAAAGAATACAATCAGCCTGTTTTCCTATTAACATCAGTTCCTTTTCCCGATCAGAGTGTTCTGCGTCTTTAATATTGGGATCATCAATGATATTATGATCCGCATCAAATATTCTGAATCCTTTCAGACCAGAATCCATCAACACAGAAAACCCCTTTGGCCAGTACCCCCATAAAATATCTGTTTTCTTTGCCTTTCCGGTTTGCTTTAAAATCGCCCATGCAGTTAAACGTCTGTTCAGCCATTGCATCCCGAATAGGTTCATGATTTTTTCGGGAAAAGGTGAAGAGAAAGCGATATCATGAACCTTTCCATTTCCACTTAGACGATGCGATAGAAATAAGTTTCGCCAAAAATATTTTCTGGAAGTTTTTTTAAGAACAAATACCGTATCAACTTTTTCATTCTCACTTATTGCTTTAAGTAAACAGGTATTTCTTCTTCTGAACCCCTTTACTTTAAGCATCTCCCATGTATCATCTGCACCAAAATAAAAAACTCGCATTTATCTGAAAATACTTTTTATTCTTACCAAAAATTTCACAAGTCTTGTTCCAAGAATCGGGAATAAAAGCAATTTCCATGTAATTCCCTTTTTCCATCCATCCCTGATTATTTCATAAGCAAGTTTTGCAGCCCCTCTTAAATCTCCTGCATTGAGGTAAAGAGGATATTTGAAATCAAGAAGGTCTGTTCTTACTTTACAACCCTTATCAAAAAATTTCTCTTCCTCCTCACATGTTGCATATATAACTGGCTCTCCTTTTTCAATAAAATCAGGTTCCCCTTTACTCCTGATTTGATATAATTTAAGTGCAAGGTTGCGGTAAAATTCATTTCGCTTACCTAGTTTTGCAGTTGCCGAAGTTTTATAAAGCCGAACAAAATAATTACACTGATTTAATACGGCCGCTTTATAACCATTGATAATTCTTAACCAGAGATCAACATCTTCGGCTGTTTTAAACGCTGTTCTGTACCCCTTCATTTCTTTCATAACCGCTGTTCGTATAAGTACAGTCGCATGTGTAATAGGACTATAGGGATTAAAATGTGCATACTCAACAATGACGTACGCTGAATTGTTGAAATATTCTTTTTTAGGTTGCCGGAATGAATAGGCTATTTTCCCGGAATCGGTCATAAATGCAATCTGCGTGGCACACAATGCAATTTCAGGATGGCTTTCTAAAAAATGTACCTGCTTTTCCAATTTATCCGGCAAGCAAGTATCATCTGCATCGTGTCGCCAGATATATTTACCTTTTGCCAGTTCAATTCCTGTATTTAAAGATGAAGCTACTCCTGCGTTTACCTGTTTTATATACAGGATTCGTTCGTCATTATAATTTTTCAGTATGCTCTCTGAAGCATCAGTTGACCCATCGTTGATTATGATAAGTTCGTAATCAGCAAAACTTTGCCTGAGAATACTGTCCATTGCTTCTTCCAGATAAGGATCAGCATTGTAAAAAGGCATGATAATAGAAACTAAAGGAGTCTTTCTATTTTCTTGCATAGATAAAGTGGTCTTTCAGCCGATTAAATGGCTTTTCAATAAGAAAATAAGAAACAGTACAAATAACTAACAGATAAAAAATAAATACTACTCCTTTTATAAATGCAGGTTGATTTAAAAACGAATCGTAAAGCAAAAAAGGCACCTTCAATTTTGATAATATAAAATCTAACGTACCCATAATTAAGGGGAAGGGTCCATGATATAAATACATACCATAACTGATTTTCCCAAGATATAAAAGGAAAGAATTACCTACTATATATTCACCTATTCCTGTAATGCCAATAACTAAATAATGAATTATGAAAACTGAAAAAATTGAAAGTACAGTTGGATAAAAGAGTTCAACTGAAACTGAAGGATTAATTTTAATTGTAACGATTGTAACAAGTACAACTACTGAAAAAGTTTTCAGATTGAGTAAGCCTAAATTTAACTGCACAGCATTTTTTTTAGAGTAAGCCAATAGCCCTCCCCATGCAAAACAATCAATACATGAAGGCATTAAAACAAGCCCTGAAATTTTATAGTCAGCTTTTGTAAAAATTAATTCCGCAAGTAAAACACTTCCCAATCTTAAAACAGGCCCGAACAGAATACAAAACTTTAAAAAAACAGAAATGTATTTTTTGGGTAATCCTAGAATAACAAACGGCCAGAACAAATAAAATTGCTCTTCAACAGCGAGACTCCAAAGTGGGCCAATCAACCCATCCCATGATTGATGTATGTATGTATATATATTGGAACCATAAAGAAAATACCACCAAAATTTTGTCCTGATTTCCTCATATGAAAACACAAAAAGAAATAAGAGCAGGATATAATAAATGGGAGCAATCCGGAGTATTCTCCGTATATAAAACGTTTTTAACTCAGCACCTAAATTTGACTTGCCGGCTTCAATATGTTCTTTTCTGTCTAAAAGAATTCCTGTAATTAAAAACCCACTGAGTGTAAAGAAAATCAAAACTCCCACTCTCCCTAAATCAACTCCCATCATTGTGCCAAAATGAAACCAATGCTGCATGATTACCATTGTCACAGCAATAAACCGCAAAAAATCAAGTTGTTTAAAATACATCAGCGATTAGTCTTTATAGTCATACTTCCATTCTACAATCGGAGAAACCGGCCCAGAAGCCGTAGCATAGGTTTCCCTAACATAATTTATCATGTTGATTATTTCAATACTCAAAACATTTTCCATGACAACATAATCAACTTTCCCGTCTCCAAACCAAATTGACAAATTATAACGACCGTTTAATAACTTTGGATATAAAATTTCAATCTGAAGTCTTCCTTTCGCTGATTCTTTTATTGGAGTTTTTGGAGGTTGGTAATTAGGGTTTGTACCGAATATTTTATTCCCCATACTATCACTAATAACGAATCCCAAACAAGGTATCTCTAAGGGTGTAGGAGCATCGTAATCGCAAACAATTTTAAGGTTATTGCCTTCCTGCTTCAGACTAAGAAACTTTAAAAATCTATTATCCTCAAAAATAATTTCGCCTGGTATATAGTTTGTTAGGGAATACTCTTCAATAACTTTCTTTGGTGTATTTTCCATAACTACTTTTCCACGATTAATAAGCAGTGCCTTTGAACATAATCTATCAATAGCAGCAAGATTATGACTTACAAACAAAACAGTTCGTCCTTCTTTACTGCTTATATCATGCATTTTCCCCAAACATTTATCCTGAAACTCTGCATCACCCACAGCCAGTACTTCATCAACAATCAGTATCTCACTTTCAAGATGTGCCGCCACACCAAAAGCCAGCCGCACATACATACCGCTGCTGTAGCGTTTTACCGGTGTATCGATATAACGTTCCACTCCGGCAAAATCAACAATCTCATCAAACTTGCGTTTGATTTCCTCCTTGGTCATACCGAGTATCGCACCATTCAGAAAAATATTTTCCCTTCCTGTCAGTTCGGGATGAAAACCGGTACCAACTTCCAGCAGGCTGGCAATACGCCCTTTTGCTTTTAATGTTCCCGTTGTTGGAGCAGTTACTCTTGACAGTAGTTTCAGCAGTGTTGATTTACCTGCCCCATTCTTCCCGATGATACCCAGCACCTCGCCCTGCTTTACATCAAAGCTCACATCCTTCAGTGCCCACACATAATCGCCACCTGCAGTGTCTCGCTTGTTTTCCTGGCCAAGCTTCAGAAAAGGATCTTCTTTCCCCCTGGTTTTATACCACCAGCGTTTTAAATCATGACTCAATGTGCCTGTACCCACTTCGCCCAGGCGGTACATTTTGGAAAGGTTTCTTATTTCAATTGCGTTACCAGACATTAGATTGTAGTACTGAGGTTAAAAATGAGATTAAGACTACGCATGATGATTCTTCAGCGGTTTGATGAGTTTATTCAAAGCTTCAATAATTGATGCCGCCATCTTTATATTCGCTTCTGTTGATTGTTGATTAAAATAGCCAGCATTCTTTCCGTAGAGGAGCTGGCTCTTGGCTTCCTGTGCCGAAGCCCTTGCATAAAAAAAAAGATTCACTTTTTCTGCTGTATGAAATCGCCCGAAAGCTTCTGCTATATTACTGGAAATACTTAAGGAAGATCTTCTGATCTGTGATGTAAGCCCGTAATCTTCTTTTCTCGGTAATGGTTCAGTTAAAATAAAAATAGCTTCTGCAAATTTCATCGCTTCTTTCCATCCCGGCATTTCTGTAAAATCAGTATACATTGTAAACCTGTTTTCTTCCTCAACCTCAACCTCAACCTCTCCTCAACCTCAACCTCAACCTTAACCTTAACCTTAACCCAACCTTCTCTTTATCCTCAGCCTCCTACACGGTATCCATAAATGTTTTCTCAACACGGTTAAAAATGATGATGCCGGCAAATAAAATCAATACAGTTGTGCCGCAACTGTAACCGAGATAAATCCAGTTAAAATCGCCTTTGCCAAGAAAGATATAACGGAACGTTTCAATAATACCTGTAAAGGGGTTAATGGCAATCAGCCATTTGTATTTTTCAGATGCAAGCGACAGCGGGTAAACAACCGGTGTGGCAAACATCAATAACTGAATGCCAAAGGTTAACAGGAAGCGAAGATCACGGTACTTGGTGGTAAGGGATGAAAAAATAATGCCAAGCCCAAGACCCAGCGCCGCCATCAGCACAATTAAAAAAGGAAACAGCCAGATCAGTTCCCAGTGAGGGCTGATTTTGCCGGTTACAAACAAATGATAAAACCAGAACAGCAGGAAAAGACTGAATTGTATGGCCAACCGTATAAGATTGGATAATACAATGGAAAGCGGAATCACTAACCGGGGAAAATATACTTTGCCGAAAATACTGGCATTCGTGATAAATGTGTCAGATGTTTTGGTGAGTGTTTCGGAAAAATAATTCCAGCAGGTAACACCGGCCATATAAAAAAGAAGCGGCGGAACCTCATCAGTGGTAAGATTGGCCACCTTGTTGAATATAAGAAAATACATCGCCGTTGTAAGCAACGGCTGTATAAAAAACCACAAAGGGCCAAGTATTGTCTGCTTGTAAAAAGCCACAAAATCTCTTTTCACAAGCAACATCAGCAGGTCTTTATAATGCCAGATTTCTTTCCAGTTAATGGAAAGAAGTGATGAACGTGGTTCAATCACGATATCCCACTTTTCTTCTGTTATTGCTTCATGCATAAACCATTTCTGTTTTTAGTATTTGCTGCAGCCTGTTTTGAAACTGTTCAAAGCTGAATAATTGTGTTACCTGCTGCTGAAGTTCTTTTGCCCTCGGTATTTCATTGCTCGCTAAAATATGCTCAAGTGCATGAAAAAGTTCTTCATGGCTGTCAGGATCAATCAATGTCCCTAATTGTCCAAACTGCAGGGCTTCAGTACTTCCGTCCTTATTACCGGCAATAACAGGCAACCCGCAGGCCATTGCTTCCAGGAACACAATACCAAAACCCTCTCCCTTGCTGGGCATGGCAAACACGTCGCCCAAAAGATAATGATCAGTAACTTCTTCATCAGGAATAAAACCCGTCATGATCACTTCTTCTTCAAGTCCGTTTTGCGCAATCAAAGCCTGTATCCGCTGTTCTTCAGCATCATCGGCTTTACCGGCAAGGATATATTTAAAAACAACTCCTTTTTGTTTATAGGTTTGAAGCGCTGCTATCAGTTTGTCATATCCCTTATAACCTTCCTCGCTTTTTAAACGTGTTAAGGTGAAAATAATTTTTTCATCACCGGTTAAATGGTATCGTTGCTGCAGGTAACCCGGTTTTTTAAAAATAAGAGGTAACTGAAAAAAGGGATCAATGGTATTGGGAAACACAGTGATTTTTTCTGCGGCCACTTCCTGTTGCGCAATTAACTGTTGCCTGGTGTAATGACTTACTGCAAGAATACGGTCGGCTTTCTGAAGTAATTTCTTTTTAAACCCACTCACCGGTTCAAATACTTCAATTCCATGACAGATAACGGTCAGTTTACCTTTTGGTTTAACCAGTTTGTAAAACACACCAATCAGGGCAAGGTTCATATGACCAATAATCAAAACATCGGTTGAAAAACATTGCAGCAGGCTTTGCAGCACAAACAAAATCCTGCTTCCTCCAAACCCTTTAAAACTTTTTGCCGGTACATACTGTGCATTAACACCATGGTCATACATACCTGCAAAACTTGCTGTAAAGCAAAGCGGCTGCTGAAGCTGAACCAATGCTTTCATAAAAGCACGGTTAAACTTTTCAATACCACCGGTGGCTGAAAACGACGACAAAACAATAAAATGAATCTTACGCTGTTGCATGCAGCTCTTTATGCATAAACCGGTTCATCAGCAGGGCACACCAGTAACGGCCCCACGATAAACGCTTTCGTTGAAAATCTTTGTACAGCTTTTGTTCTTCAGAGGTGGAGGGCTGTATATAATCATTTTCTTTCAGCCATCCTTCAAAGGGAAATGTAAAGCCTTGCTTTTTGCGTTTCCAGATTTGTACAGGAAGTTCCTGTTCAAAGGCTTTAACCAGTAAGTATTTGGGAGGTGATTTCTTAAATTTAATGACCTCATCAATCACGCCGGCCATCAGCATCACTTCCTTATCAAGGAAAGGAACACGGATTTCCAGCCCATGCCACATACTCATGAAATCCGAATCTTTCAGCAGCTGGTTCTGCATATAAAAATTGGTTTCAATCCAGCTCACCCTGTTTCCATCTGTCAATCCATTGAGCGGATAATAGGTGCTCAGCTGCTCCAGCTCCTGTTCAATCTGTTTTTCGGTTGTACCTAACAGTGATGCAACAGAAACCGGTGTAAAAATCCCCCGGTAACTGAGATACTCTGCAGCTGCATGATCCATTCCTGCATAACTTAGTTTGCGGATCCGGTGATCGGGAAATAATTGAAGGCTTTTTAATAAACTGCCGGGTGCTTTTTTTACAAAATTCATGCGCCTGTGCTGCTGAAACGAAGGATAGCCTCCAAACAATTCATCAGCACCAAGTCCCGATAAAACAGCTTTAAGTCCGTATGCTCTTGCATACATCGAAATAAAATAGGTATTGATGCCGTCAAGGGTTGGCTGATCCATGGCCTGCATGGCATCATCCAGCCGTTCATTAAAAATTTCTTTAGTTACCAGGAACGATTGATGATGTGCTTTTGTGCGGTCAATGATCAGCTGTTGGTATTTATCTTCCGAAAACCGCTCTTCATTAAACACAATGGAAAGCGTATGCAGGTTCTCTTTTTGTGTTTTGGCGGCAATTAAAGTAAGCAGACTTGAATCAATTCCTCCGCTTAAAAACAAACCAATGGGTGCATCAGATACAAGATGACGTTCAACTGCCTGTTCCATTGTTTCCCGAATCAGTTGCAAAGCTTCGGCTTCATTTTTCAGTTTACCACTAAACTTCCAGTTGAAAAAACAACGTTTTGTACTTTTCAGTGAAGGCAGGTCAATCAGCATCACAGTACCTTTCTCAAGAGGCTGCACATTCTTTAAAGTAGTAATGGGTTCAGGTAAATGACCAAAGGTTAAAAAAGCGGAACGCCACTGAGGATTTTCTTCAAACACCTTTTCTACGCACTGAAAAGCCCTTATTTCCGAAGCAAAATACAGGCAATCCCTGTCTTTATAGTAGTACAGTGGTTTGATGCCGGCATGATCCCTTGCGAGAACCAACTGCTGTTTTTTCTCATCAAGGATGGCCAGCGCAAACATGCCGTTGAAAAATTCAAATGCATCGGTACCCCATTGACGGTAGGCTTTTAAAATAACTTCCGTATCACTCTCAGTTTTAAACAGGTGCCCGTAATGCTGCAGTGTCGATTTCAGTTCCTTGTAATTATAAATCTCCCCGTTAAACACAATGGTCAGTTCCGCATCAATCATGGGCTGATGCCCGGCCTCACTGAGATCAATCAACGATAAACGCCTGTGTCCAAATGCAAGAGGCATTGAGGAATGCATAAAAATACCCGCATCATCCGGGCCGCCATTTTTCATGGCATCACGCATGCGCACAATTTCCTGCTGCAGATTGTTTACCCGTGGATCAAATATGCCTGCTATCCTGCACATAAAACTTACAATGTATTTTCATTAGGTACTTTCTTACAACTACCGGCTAATGACTAACGGCTACCGGCTTTCCACTACCAACTACCGGCTCTCTACTATCGGCTACCCACTACCGGCTATCGGCTGTCTACTACCGGCTTTCTTCTACTTAATCCCTATAAACCGTAATAATTTATTATACCACTTATTCCTGGTAGGATCGTTATCGTAATAGCCATAACCATAACCATAACCATAACCGTAGCCATAACCATAACCACCATAGCCATAATAACTGTTATAGCCTTCCACTTTGATATCATTTACAATAATGGCTGAAGAAGGAAATTTCTTTTGCTGGTAAAGTTCCTCAAGAAGCTGAAGTTGTTTTTTGAAGGTATAACGCTGCCGCACTACAAAGATGGAGGCATCAGCAAAATTAGCCAGGGTCATCGCATCACTCACAAGACCAACCGGGGCAGTGTCGATAATCACCGCATCAAAATTATCCCGGCAAAACTCAAACAATTCCTTCATTTTAGGATCAAGCAGCATTTCCGACGGGTTGGGAGGTGTGGGTCCGCAGGCAATCACATACAGGTTTTCCGTTTCCGGAACCGGGATAGGTAATTCCTCCAGTTTTATCTTGCCCACCACAAAATGGGTGATCCCAAACGTACGTTGCAATCCAAGCCCGCTCAGCACCTTCGGCTTTCTTAAGTCAAACTCAAGCACAACAGTCCGCTTGCCCGTAAGCGCAATCGAACCGGCAAGGTTGGTGGCAGCAAAAGATTTACCCTCCCCGCTGAACGATGAAGTAACCAGTATAACCGGTGTACGTTCCTTTTTCAAAACAGGCTGCAGGTTCGAACGGATAATACGGAACTGTTCGGCTAGTATGGTACGGCTGTTTTTAACAGCAACCAGGGTCTCAGCTTTATCATTATGACCCAGCTCGCCGATAACAGGAATTTTTGTATTCCGTACAATATCATTCTTGTTGGTAACCTTGTCATTCATCATATCCCGTACAAGAATAATCAATACGGGTATCAGTATACCAAAAAACAACGCAAGCATATAGGCATTACGCCGCTTGGGTAAAATGGGGCTTGCCCCTCCTTCTGCAGGTGCAAATACCTTCGAATTAGATAAGGTTGACGCAAGCTGAATACCAGTTTCTTCACGCTTCTGGAGAAGAAACGTGTACAGCTCGTTTTTAATCACCTGCTGTCGTTCTATTTCCCGTACCTGTCCTTCCTTCTCCGGTAACGAAAACATCTCTTTTTTAGCAACACTGTTTTGCCGTTCCAGTTCATGTTTATTAAGCAGGTAAGACTCCCGGATATTTTTCAGGTTTTCGATGATGGAAGTCCTTGTTTTTTCAATACTTTCCTCAATTTCTTTTATCACCGGGTTGCCTTCCTTGTTGACCTGCAATTCCATTGTCCGCCGCAGGATTAACCGGTTATAATCAGCTACAAGTCCCGTTAACGTAAGATCCTCAATTCCCAGGTTGGCAGGGGTGAGATTATAAATATTTTTTTTATCCTTAACATACGCATCCAGCAGATCCAGCACTTTAATACGCACCTCCTGCTCATTCAGTAATTTCTCTGTCTGCGTCATATTATCAAGATAAACCTTCGACTGTTCATCTAAATTCAGGAACTGGTTACGCTTCCTGAAATCAATCAGGTTACCCTCAATTTTAGACACATCATTTTCAAGGTTATTTAAACGGTCAGTGATAAACTGGAGCGAATTGGCCGAAATACGGCTCTTATCTTCCACGCTGTACCTCCCGTATTCTTCCATAATCCTGTTCAGGATATCAATACCCTTTTCTGAATTAAGGGTATTCAGGCTCAGATTAAGGACACTGGAAGTACGTGATTTCTGCGATATATTCAAATCACCTGAAATATCTCCGGCGATAACTTTTGAAGGCACCCATTTATACGTAAACCTCCTGCCGGTAGCACCATCCGAAAATGCCGGGTTCTTGATAACCCGGAAAATACAACCATCAGTTTCAATATTACTGTAATAAGGTTTGGGTTTGGTTTCCTTGTTTAACAAAAAGCTGTTCTCATTCAATGTTTGCAGGTTAAACGAATAGGACAAACTGCTGTCAGGGAGTTTAACTACTTCTACAATAAACGGCACAAGCTTATATACTTCACTGCTTCGCACTTTACCATGCTCAATATAAATTGAATTCAGGTTTAAACTGTCAACCACCCTGCTCAGAAAAACCTTCGATCGCATAAGATCTATTTCATCTTCCATATTGATCTTGTCAACAGGATTAAAAACACTGCTGAATTTCTCATTCGATTTCACATTGGCAGCATTTTCCATTTTTATAATCATACTGCTGTTTACGTTGTAAACAGGTGTTGCCCAGCGCAGGTAGGCCCATGCTACAATCAAAGCAATACCAAGCGAAAAGAAAAACAACGGAAGATTGGAAATATATTTAAAGAGAATTTCTTTAAACGTCAGCAGCTTGCCTTCCTGCTCAATTGTTTGAAACTGATCCTGACCGTTTGTACTCATTATTTAAATGCTGAAATGATTGTAAAAATAATATTAAGTGCAAGGATACCCATATTAACATACTGGTATGTTCTCTGTGCACTTTGGTCCGTTGATTTAAGCTGTCGGTTAGAAGGGCTTACATACACAACATCATTTTGTCTGAGATAATAATTGGGGGAATTTAAAAAATCACCCCTTGTCAGGTCAACCGTCTGCATCGTACGTTTCCCGTTCTGTTCACGGATAATCAGGATATTTTTCAGATCGGCTCCCTTGGCAACTCCCCCCACCTCTCCAAGAGCCTGTAAAAACGACACCCGTTCTGATTCAAAAACTTTTGATCCCGGCGAACCTACTTCACCTAAAAAAGTAACACGGAAATTCTGGTAACGGATATTCACAATCGGGTCTTCTTTCAGGTAAGCCGAAGCACGCTGAATAATTTCTTTTTCAAGTGCTGTCTTGGTCATACTGTCGGCATGAATCACACCCAGCAAAGGAAGCTTGATGTCGCCGCTTACAATATCTACGAGGTAGCTGTTACCCATAGCTCCTCCGCCAACAGCTGTGCTTGTTCCTCCTCCACCTGCTCCGTCAGCAGCAACTGCAGAATAATTCTGGCTGAACAATTGGTTGGAAGAAGAGCTTCTTGAGGAAATACTGATCTGCAGTAAATCGCCTTTCTGGATAATGGGTTCCACCAACTGGTATTGGCTCAGCTTCAGTGTATCTAGCCCCTCGTTAAAATATACATTTTCCTTCCGCAGCTTTTCAGGTGATACACAGGAAGCAAACAGCGCAGTGAACAATACGCCTGCTGCAATAAAACGAAGCATGTGCTGGAATTTAATGGTTGTGATTGTGATCAATTTGTTGGTTTTATTCGTTTGTAAGTGTTTCAAGATTGCTTTTTTCAAAACGGGCGGTGAGTTCATACCCCAGGCTTTCCAGCAAAACATAAGCTTGTTTGTTCTGCACTTTCACCACAATGCCTTCCGTATCCATCATCAGTCCGGTTTTCACCCGTACCCGCTCACCTGCTTTTAGTTCAACAGGTCTTGCCTCCACCTCTTCATACTCATTCAGGAATTTACGGATCACTTCAATCTCTGCATCCCTGATCACTGCCGGTTTCCCTTCCCAGTAAACAAAATTAACCACACCATCGGTAAGTCGCACGCTTGTTTTCTCTTCTTCCGAAATAAACACAAACACATACGATTTAAACAATGGTTCTTCGATGATCTTATACCGGTCGCTCCACTTCCGCCGCACCCTTGTTAAGGGACAATAATGTTCCACCCCTTTTTTCTCCAGGTATTGGCTTACTTTCTTTTCCCAGCGGGGTTTGGTATACACAGCGAACCAGCTTTTTACTGACTTCATAGCACAATTTACTCCAAAGCTTCGCCACCTCAGTCACATAAACAATAAAAAACTGAGTCTGCTGTAAAAAAATAAAAAAAGGCAGACAGCCTATCAGGCTGCCCACCCTCCATCTATTGAAATGCCTTTTTTAAAGACAGAAATATGCCGAATCTTTCAGATTTCACAATGACGTGTTAGTTTATGTCTTCAACCGCCTCTTATCCTGTGCAAATATAGTTCTTTCACCTCCATCAACCTTCACAAAGCACAGCCTTCATTACTTCACAATTTTCTCATTTTAATTGGGTTGCAAGATAAAGGTTGAGACCCATTCACAAAAAAATATATTTATAAACATGTAGTGCAAATCAGTTAAAACACTTAGCAAATAAACATTGTGATGAATCTCCAATCAACAGTTTTGCCTACTTTTAGAAAAACCATTTTTGTGAACAACAGGTTTTACTCCTTAGACGTATTCCGGGGTGCCACCGTTGCCCTGATGATACTGGTCAACAATCCCGGTTCCTGGGCACATATTTACGCACCGCTTGAACATGCTCCCTGGCATGGCTGCACACCCACCGATCTTGTTTTTCCCTTCTTTTTGTTTGCAGTGGGCAATGCAATGTCGTTTGTGATGCCACGTCTGGAAGCAGGTGGAGATGCCCTGTTCTGGAAAAAAGTACTCAAACGCACCCTGCTCATTTTTGCTATTGGAATTTTCCTGAACTGGAGTCCTTTTATCAAATGGGATGGCAACCATATTGTCTGGAAACCATTCGAAACACTTCGCATACTGGGTGTATTACAACGGATCGCACTCAGCTACTTCTTCGCATCGGTCATCGTCTATTACTTTAAACAGAAAGGTGCTTTTGTCATTGGTATAACAATCCTGTTGTTTTACTGGGCACTTTGTTTATTACTCGGTACGCCCGGTGATCCTTACAGTTTAAAAGGCTGGTTTGGAAATGAGATAGATAAAGCTATTCTGGGTGTAAACCATTTATACAAAGGTGAAGGGGTGCCTTTTGATCCCGAAGGTTTCATGAGCACATTTGCAGCCATCACACAGGTGATCTTCGGCTACCTGGTGGGTGATTATATCCAGAAAAAAGGAAAATCATTCGAACTCATTGCCGGTCTGCTCATCACCGGTGTGCTGTTAACGTCAACGGGTTATCTCTGGGATATGGCCTTCCCCATCAACAAAAAAATATGGACCAGTTCTTACACCGTTTACACAACTGGCCTGGCCACCTGCACCATTGCAGTGATGATTTATTTCATTGAACTCAAACAGGCAAAAAGTATTTTGTTCAGGTTCTTTGATGTGTTTGGAAAAAATCCCCTCTTCATTTTTGTACTCAGCGGCTTTCTCCCCCGCCTGCTCGGGTTAATCAGGATCCCGAATGGATTTTCAGCCGATGGCCTGCCAAAATACCTCAGTCCCTTTGGTTGGTTCTATGAAAAGATCTGCAAGCTGGTTCCCGGTATTCCAGAAAACGGTTCATTGGTCTATGCCATTTGTATGATTATGATGTACTGGGCGCTTTGTTACTGGTTAGACAGGAAGAAGATTTATATCAAAGTATGATTTCTTTTACCACAGAGACAGAGAGAACGCAGAGAAAAAATATCTGTTGTTTTCTCTTTACCCATCCGTGTATTCTGTGAGCAACACTACTATCAACTAATCACTACCGGCTATTGACTAACCACTACTAACTACCGGCTACCGGCTTACGTCTATCTCCGCCTACGTCTATCTCCGCCATTGCTGGTCGCCTGACCTGCAATTTTTTGACGGGTAGAATAGAAGCTATTCCCAGTTCGCAAGTAAAGTAAACTGGTAACCCTTCTTGCTTCTCACTTCTTGCTTCTATCTTCTTTCTTCCAACTTTCCACATAATCAGCAAGCAAAACCCGCACCTTTTCAACAGGAACTCCTTCCTTAAGCAACCCCTTTACAAACCCTGTAAGTCTGCGGAATAAATCCCGGTCTCTTTCTGTTTTTGAAAGTTGTTGAAAAACCGGCGACACAAGTGATGAGGCTCTGCCCAGCAGGTTTGCACTCTTCATTGTTCCGGCAAAAGCAGGGTCATTTTTTACCCGCTTGCCTGTAAGCGAGCTTTTCATCCGTGCATAATAACTCCCTTCAAGCTTGTAAAAGCAAACTCCATCAATACATCCCTCAATAAGCAACTGTCCCACTTGCTTGGCCATACATTTTTTTCACAAGAAACAAAATTCAACAACCAAAATCAAGGGTATTTATACGACTGCTAAAGAAACGCATAAGTGCAGCTTACTTTATGGATAAAGCATGGATACTCCCACCCATCGCCCCGGTAAAAGCGCTCAAACAGCACTGTCTGTGCCGTTCTGCTCCCATTCTTGAATAATCGAAATTAAGGGTCAGGCCACCCTTGCATTGCACAACCAAATAATTGATCTCAGACTTTACTAGAAAGAAATGAAAAATATCAGTCCTGATAATTCACAAACTTATCTATAACCTAAGCATCCTACTTCCTACTTCTTACTTCTTACTTCCTACTTCTTACTTCTTACTTCCTACTTCTTACTTCCTACTTCTTACTTCCTACTTCTTACTTCCTACTTCCTACTTCTTACTTCCTACTTCCTACTTCTTACTTCCTACTTCTTACTTCCTACTTCTTACTTCCTACTTCTTACTTCTTACTTCTTACTTCTTACTTCTTACCTACTACCGGCTTTCTTCTTTCACTCAAACATTTCCTCCGCCACTTTCACACTCTCCGGCTTACCTACATCCACAAATTGATCGCCACTATGATCATAGCCCAGTATTACATGATCTTTTGCCAGGTCAAGATAGGTTTCCGTCAATGAAAACTTTCCTTTTTGCCTGATCACAGAAAAAACAGTTGGTTCAAACACCACCACACAGCTGTAAGCCCGTTCAGTAAGTTTCTGTTTTTCCTCTTCTGAAAAAGAAAGATGCGGCCCTTTCTCATCTCCTGTTGTATTGTTTCTCCAGCCACACAATTTGTTTTTCGCATCAAATAAAAAGTTACGGGCTGTTTTGCGGTTACTCACGGCAAATGATATCAATGACCGATGTTGCTTGTGAAAAGACAATAGCTTATTTAAATCAAGATTCGTCAGCACATCTACATTGATAGTAACAAATGGTTCATCACCTGCCAGCAGCGGAGCAGCTTTTAGTAAACCACCACCTGTTTCAAGCACTTCATCACGTTCATCGCTGATAATGATATGACTGCCCCATCCTTTGTTCTGTTCAACTGCATCAATAATCTGGTCAGCAAAATGATGCACATTCACCACCACATCGGTAATACCATATTGCTGCAGGTATTCAATATTTCGTTGCAATAAACTTTTCCCGTTTACCAAAGCAAGTGCTTTGGGATGTGTATCGGTCCATGGTTTAAACCTGGTGCCAAGTCCTGCTGCAAAAATCATTGCCTTCATCGGTCAGTAAGTTTTATTCTTCCAGTTTTTCTGTTCCTGCATAATATGATGCAGTTCTATTTTCACTCCGTATTTATTTTTCAGATGGCGGGCCAATGCATCAGCTGCATACACACTCCTGTGCTGACCACCGGTACAGCCAAAGCTCACCTGCAGATCAGAAAAACCACGTTGCATGTAATCTTCCACAGCAATATCAATGAGATTGTAAACACTGTTCAGGAACTGTGGCATCTTTGTCTGCTGTTCAAGAAAATCTTTTACATCCTTGTCTCTTCCTGTCTGTGTTTTATATGCTTCAATCCTTCCGGGATTCAATATACCACGGCAATCAAACACAAAGCCACCTCCGTTATCTGTTTCATCTTTGGGAATGCCGTTCAGTTTATAAGAGAAACTGCTGATACGTACAACCAGCGGCGTTTCATCCGTTGCTTTCATTGGTTCAAACCGCTGAATGATGTCTTCGTTCACAATCAGCCCCAGCAGGCGCTCAAACTCGGGCACACTGATGCCCACATGTTTATTTTGTAAAAAATATCCGAGATTCCGTAATGCAATGGGAATGCTTGTTAAAAAATGAGCCTTGCGTTCAAACAATCCCCTGAAGCCATAAGCACCCAGCACCTGCAGCAAACGGATGAGCACATAACCATTGTATTGACCAATAAAACGATTACGGTCAATCGTTGTCTGCATTGCTTCTTCCGCACAATCCATGTAATAATCTACAAGATTATTTTTCCATTCATCGGGCAGTTCTGCTTTTGCCTGCCACAACAATGAAGCCACATCATATTGTACTGCACCTTTCATTCCTCCCTGGTAATCGATAAAATGTACCTTCCCTTCTTTCACCATAACATTGCGGCTCTGGAAATCACGGAACATAAAAAACTTATAATCCGCTCTTGCCAGGTACACACTCAATACTTCAAAATCATCAATGAGCAATTCCTTATCGTAAGGAATCTTCAATGTGTCGAGAAAATAATATTTGAAGTAAAGCAGATCAGCAAGAATAGCCTGCTTGCCAAACTCTTTCGATGTAATGCACCATTCATAATTCAGGTTCTGGTGACCATTGATCTGCAAATGTGCCAGTTGTTTGAGGCTTTGCTGAAACAAAGCATACACTTCATCAGTATACCCTTTTTTCTCCAGTTCATTTAACAACGATGTATCCCCGAAATCTTCCTGCAGGTAAATACTTTTATCGTCATTCACTGCATAAATAACCGGCACAGGTATACCATGCGATTTAAAATGCTCGCTGAACTTTAAAAAGGTTTTATTCTCCTTGATATTTTTATTCCACGTGGCTATACATATAGTTGCACCCGTAACACGGTAATACACACGGTCGCTTCCGCTTTGCGGAATCTTTTCAATCTGGTCCGGCCTGGTTTGAAACGTAGCTTGATATAGAGAACCTATCTGGTCAATGATATACTGCATAATAGTTGATTGCCGCAAAACTAACTGAATTTCTTCTTTTGCATTTATTGAAACGTAATGAACAAATAATGTCTGGCAACCTGAAATAAACCCAAAGGGTTGTTATTATTATAGAAATCAGGTAATTTGAAAGTTGCAAACCCTGAAGGGGTGACATTTTTAATCATAACACCATAGCTATGCCTGGAACATTCTCTCAAATCTATATTCAGATTGTTTTCGCAGTTAAAGAAATAATTAATATCCAGCACTTCCGAACAAACCCGAAGGGTTGCTATTATTATAGAAATCAGGTAATTTGAAAGTTGCAAACCCCGAAGGGGTGACATTTTTAATCATAACACCATAGCTATGCCTGGAACATTTTCTCAAATCTATATTCAGATTGTTTTCGCAGTTAAAGGAAGAGAAAATCTTATCGGTAATAACTGGAAGAGCGAATTGCATAAATATATTGCCGGCATTGTTAAAGGCAAAGGACAAAAGCCTATTATCATAAATGGGATGCCCGATCATATACACGCCTTTATTGGATTAAAACCTGTAATGCCAATATCAGATTTAGTCAGGGATATGAAAAACAATTCTTCCAATTTTATTAATGAAAGAGGATTTGTGAAAGGAACATTTCATTGGCAGGAAGGATATGGAGCATTTTCCTATTCTCATTCGCAAATTAATAAGGTTTATGATTACATCCTCAACCAGGAATCGCATCACAAAAAGAAAACATTTAAACAGGAATACGTTGAATTTCTGAAAAAATTTAATGTAGAATATGATGAAAAATACCTGTTTGATTGGTATGAATAATCGACACATTTTATATCACCCCTTCGGGGTTTTGCCACTGTTAACCCAGCCTCTATAATCCTGTTATCCCTTCGGGATTCATCATTTCAAAACATTCTTATTAAATGAACGAAAGCTGCATACGGCAGTTCCTGGTATTTATTGACTAAAGAATGACGCTTGGATTTTTCAGGAATAAATAAATAAAGTATTTTTAAACAAATGAGAAAAATGACTCCCCTGAAACAACTGCTGACAGCTTTTGCGCTGTTATTATTAACTCCTGTATTTGCTCAACGATCAACAATTCACGGCAAGGTAACCGACAAAAACGGAACTGCTTTACAAGGTGCTTCTGTAATGATCAAGGGTTCTTCCAAAGGAACAGAAACCGATAAAGACGGTGCTTTTACATTGGAAGCTTCTTCTTCTGATATCCTGGTGATCAGTATTGTTGGTTTTAAAACAACCGAACAGCAGGTAGGCAACCACTCTTCATTCAGTATTGTAATGGAAAGCGGTAATTCCGATCTTGGTGAGGTGGTGTTGGTGGGCACAAGAAAACTCGGCCGTGTAAAAACCGAAACAACAGTTCCTGTTGATATTGTGAATGTAGGTCAGGCAGCATTGCCAACCGGACGTATGGATGTCACTTCTATCCTGAATTATGCAGCACCTTCTTTCAACTATAATAAACAGAGCGGCAGCGATGGTGCCGATCATATTGACCTTGCCACATTGCGTGGATTAGGTCCTGATCAAACGCTTGTACTCATCAATGGAAAACGTCGTCATCAAACTGCATTTGTGGCTGTATTTGGTACAAGAGGCCGTGGTAATTCCGGCACAGATTTAAGTGCGATTCCTGTTGAAGCAATCGACAGGGTTGAAGTATTGCGTGATGGTGCCTCTGCACAATACGGATCAGATGCTATTGCAGGTGTGATCAATATTATTCTTAAAAAAACAACCAGCCAGTTTACAGGTAATATCGGTTACAGTGGTTATTATGATCACAAGTTCAATCCTTATTTCAAAAAGGATTACAATTTATACGAACATGCAGGAGCAGTTGATGGAAATGCCTTTGCAGCAAATCTCAATTACGGCTGGAAGATTGGTAAAGATGGTTTTATTAATGTAACGGGTAATTTTTTAAACCAGGCCAAAACATATCGCCAGGCATTGGACAGGGATCAGAACAGCAAGGATTTTATGTACGATAATATTTACCGTCGTGCACATGGCGATGGTTCACTTACATCGGGCGGTGTTATGTTTAATGCTGAAATACCCGTGAGCAGCAAAACACAGTTTTATGCTTTTGGTGGTTACAATGCCAAAGCATCTGATGCATTTGCCTTCACCCGTAACTGGAGCGGCAAGCCACAACGTTTCCCAACAGATAATAACTGGAAACTGATTTATGTTCCTTCCATTATGAAAGTAACTTCAGACGACACGGTGTTCAACCCGCATATACAAACAAAAGTGAATGATCTTTCTTTTGCTGCCGGATTAAAAGGAACCTGCAGCAGCGGATGGAACTGGGATTTCAGTAACACAACAGGTCGTAACGATTTTCATTTCTTTGGTGATAAAACCTTCAATGCTTCACTGGGTTCAACAAAAACACATTTCGATGATGGTGGTTTTAATTTCTTACAAAATACCAGCAACTTCAGTGTAAGCAAAGAGCTGAGCAAAAAAACAAATCTTGCATTGGGTGCTGAATACCGTTACGAACGTTATGGGTTATATTCCGGTGAAGAAGGTTCGTATAAAAACTATTCGCCCAATAAATATTTCCTTGATGGCAATGGCGACAAAGTATATGTAGCTGGTGGTTCACAAGGTTTCCCGGGGTTTCAACCGGCTGATGAAGTAGTTGCCAGCCGTTCTGTTCTGGGTGCTTATGCTGATGCGGAGTTTGATCTCACAAAAAGTTTCTTACTTGGATTAGCAGGCCGTGTGGAGCATTACAGTGATTTTGGATGGACAGCCAATGTAAAAGCAGCTGCCCGTTTAAAACTGGCCAACAACTTTAATGTTCGGGGATCATTCAGTACAGGCTTCAGGGCACCTTCATTACAGCAAATGAATTTCAGCTCCACATTCACCACTGTACAAGGAGGTGTTATTTCAGAAGTAAAGATTGCACCTAATTACAGTGAGTTAGCAAAGCTCGCAGGCATTCCCAATCTCACACAGGAAAAAAGTGTGAATGCAAGCCTGGGCTTTACGTGGAAACCGGTGAGTGAATTTAATATTACTGTTGATGGTTATTTAGTAAAAGTAAAAGACCGTGTGGTGTTATCAGGACAGTTTGATGCGTATGATGCAAACCTTGACCCCACGCTGGCCGCCAAACTGCAGGCGTTGAATGTAAACTATGCACAGTTCTTTGCCAATGCGGTTAACACAACCAACAAAGGAATTGATGTGGTGATGGAGTACAACAAACGTTTTGGTAAAAACAATTTCAAAGCATTGTTTACCGGAAACTTTCAAACCATGAGCATTGATAAAATTAATGTTCCTTCCAAACTCAGTGGTTCTTCTTTTCTCCGTTCAACTTTCTTAAGCGAACGTGAACAGAAATTTATTCTTGCATCAGCACCCAAAACAAAATTTGCCTTCAACCTTGAATACGGAAGAAATAAATTAACAGCAGGTACACGCTTCACTTATTTTGGCAAAGTTGATTTGCTGGGTTATGGTGAAGACGGACTTGGTATTAATCCGCAGGTGCCAACCGATGCTGATCCGAATAAGTATGTTGCAGATGAATACATTTATCACGGCAAACTTGTAACTGATCTTTATCTCGGTTATAAACTTACCAAACAACTCGGTCTGTATGCAGGAGTAGATAACCTATTGAATGTGCATCCCGATTTTGGTGTAGCACCGGGTGCAAAAGGCTGGGCATTTAATAATGAAACAGGCGGACCATGGGATGCAGTACAGATGGGAGGAAATGGCATGCGTTTCTTTGTTCGTCTGGGCTGGCAGTTTTAAAATCAACTATACATATTCTGTAAAGCCGGTGAAGTACACCGGCTTTTTTTATACAAAACAAATCAGGCAGTTCATTCTCTTTTTGAATAAGTAATTTTATCCATGCGTCGTTTTTTGCAAAGGATATTAACGAAACCTGTTTTATGGCTTGTTCACCGGTTTGAAAGTAAACCGGATATGAACCGTGTTCATAAAGCACTTACAGATTTATACAATCATTCTCTTGCGCATCCGGGCAAAAAAGGAAAGATTATCAACATGGATGTTGCAACAGATAAAATCATCATCTTCAGCGACCAGCATAAAGGAACAAAAAACGGCAGTGATGATTTTATGACTGCTGAACCAAATTACCTCTCGGCTCTTGATTATTACTACAACCAGGATTTTCATTTGATTGCATTGGGCGATAATGAAGAGCTTTGGGAAAATACCATCTGGCCTGTAATCGCAAAGAATAAAACAACCATTGAAGCCGAACGGAAATTTGTGGAAGCAAAACGTTTTACCAAAGTATTCGGCAATCATGATTTATTCTGGAACAATGATCCGTTTGCCAAACTTCATTTAATGAATATGTATGGCGAAGCTGTGAAAGTGTATGAAGCAGTTGTATTGCAAACAAACTATAACGGGAAAGAAACCAATTTCTTTTTAACACACGGTCACCAGGGTGATGGACAGAGCGACAGCAATCCATTTTCTGAATGGTTTATTTCTGCAGTATGGGCACCATTACAGAGTTATCTCAACATCAATCCCAATACGCCGGCTTACAATAAGGAAATGAAAACCAAACACAATGTGTTTATGTATGCGTGGAGTATGCAGCCACAAAATCCTGTACTCATCACCGGGCATACACATCAACCGGTATTTGCATCACTCACCCATCTTGAAAAATTATACAAGCAGCAGATCCTTGCTGAAAAAGAAAACAATACAACTGCACTTGCTGCCATTAAAAAAGAAATTGAATTCAGGCAGCATGAGTACGATTATGTGCAGGCCAATTATATGCACAATAAACCTTTCTATTTTAATTCAGGATGTTGCTGTTTTACCGATGGCGATATTACCGGGATTGAAATTGCAGATGGCATGATCCGTTTAATAAAATGGGAAACAGATAATGGCAGTTCAACACGTATTGTTCTGGAAGAAATGAAGGTGCATGATTTATTAACGGCTGAGTAGTAAATGCAGAAATAAAAAAAAGTGGTGTTGAAAATTATTCAACACCACTTCTCTATACTAACTTCTTTATTCTCTTACCCTTTCTTCCAGGTATTATTTGCATAGTTGATATCGGGCAATGACTTACCCGGATCAACCACCACTTCTTTCACTTCTGCTTTTGTCTGAACAGGGAAAGTCCATGTATCACCACGCTGCCAAACTTCAACAGGAAGCTTGATAGTTTGTGTTTCGCCATCAGCATCGGTTATTTTTACAGTAACAGGCATCGGCATTTTTTCCAGCAATTGAAGTGTAATGTTTGTTCCGTTCTTTACATTGTTACGGATAACAGCCACATCTTTTACTGATACATCAAATTTCCATGTATTCAATACCCAGCTTCTCCAGAACCAGCTCAGGTCTTCTCCTGCAACATTTTCAATGGTATGGAAGAAATCCCAGGGTGTTGGATGTTTGAATGCCCATCTTCTTACATATTCTTTAAACGCAGCATCAAAACGTTCTTTGCCCAACACTTCTGTTCTGAGCAAATACAACATCATTCCCGGTTTGTAATAAGCTGCCACACCAAGGTTTGCCTGCTGAATTACTTCGGGGGTATTGAGTAATCCATCCATTTTATCATAAAAAACATATCCTGCCATTCCGCTTATACTTGGACGTTCAGCATATTCGCCATTCTGAAATGCATCACCTGATAAAATGTTGATGAATGTATTAAAGCCTTCATCCATCCATGCATATTTGCGTTCATTGCTTCCAACAATCATCGGGAACCATGTGTGACCAAATTCATGATCGGTAACTCCCCATAATCCGGCACCTGTTGAATGTGCACTGCAGAATACAATACCGGGATATTCCATTCCACCTACAATACCGCCAACGTTGGTGGCATTAGGATAAGGGAATTCAAACAGGTAATTGCTGTAAAACTCAATACATGCTTTGGTGAATTCTGTTGAGCGGCGCCAATCATTACCATCTTTTTTATCTGCACTTTCTTTTGCATAAGCGCTGATGGCTAATGATTTTTTTCCGCTGGGTAAATTGATTTTTGCTGCATCAATAATGAATGCAGTACTTGCAGCCCATGCAACATCTCTTGTGTTGTGACATTTGAATTTCCAGGTGATGTTTGCTGCTGATGGTCTTGACTTCGCATCATTCACTTCATCAGCACTGCGGATAATGACTGTTTTATCGCTGTTCTTTGCTTCATTCCAGCGTTTCATTTGTTCAGCAGTATAACATTCTTCAGGATTGGTTAATTCACCACTGCCTACAACAATCAGTTTTGATGGAGCAGTAATGGCATAATCAATATCACCATATTCTAAATAAAATTCACCTGCGCCGAGGTAAGGGTTGGTGTTCCATCCAAGAATATCATCATACACACATACACGTGGAAACCATTGTGCCACTTCATATACCCAACCATCTTTTTGTTTTAAACGACCCATACGGTCTGTTCCATATTCAGGAATCGTAAAGCCATATTCAATCACCAGCTTGGCTGATCCGTTTCCTTTCAGTACTTCGGGCAACCATACCTGCATACGTGTATCGGTTACAGTATATGTTGCTTCAACCAGTTTACCGCCAACTTCCACTTTTACAGATTTAATCACATCACCATCAGTAAACTGTCCGTTTGCCCAACGTCCACCTTGAGTAGTGGTAGTGGCAGTGGCACGTGAATCGTTACGGTAAATATTCTGATCCAGCTGCAGCCACATAAACCGCAGTTCATCACCACTGTTGTTACTGTACTTTAATGTAACAGTTCCTTTTACCGAATGATCGTCCGGGTTAATACTTGCCTGGATAGAATAATCTGCTTT
This sequence comes from Chitinophagaceae bacterium UBA1931, assembly GCA_002337125.1. Taxonomy (GTDB): domain Bacteria; phylum Bacteroidota; class Bacteroidia; order Chitinophagales; family Chitinophagaceae; genus Lacibacter. The sequence goes on along the minus strand of DDFJ01000004.1, from coordinate 2,605,253 downwards.
ATTCTGCCAGTATTTAGGGCCGGGCTGACCGCTTGCACTCCGAACATCACTGCCGGGATAAGGATAGAAAAAGGGATGAAATGCTTCCCTGTGATCAAACTTGCTTTGTGCGAATGTGAGAATCGACAAGCAAATGCTTAAAAAAAGAACGATTGATTTCTTCATGTTGTTTAAATAAAGTGCTTAAAGAAACGAAGGTTTCCCAATATGAGAAAGATTTTTTGTACAAAGGGTTGTTAAACACCCCGTCAGCGGCTCACAGCCCTGACGGCGGTTGCTGTTGCTGATGAATGCAAAAAAAAGTGCGCTGACTGATCAGCGCACTTTATAAAAATTATTATTACAGTTTTCTTTTAATCATCATCCTCTTCTTCCTTCACCTGTTTTACAAATGCGGCCCTGCGTGGACCGGGGAACGGAATATCATTTCCTTTTAATGCATGCCACAACACAATATTAAATTCAAGATCGGGCACAGCATCTTCTTTGGTGAGATTAAATGCATCCGATCTGCGCTGCCATTCATTCATTGCTGTATTCACTTCTTTTAAATCAACGTTTGAAGCTACTGACTGGAACGGTGTTAAATCAGGAGTGGCAGTAAAACAATTCCATAAAGGCGTTGCTGCTGCATCGTATTGCGACATGGGTGGTAATCCAAGTATCAGTTCAATGGTATGTAATACAGATGCTGTTGAATACATGCTATGATCAACAAAATTGCGTTTCACATACGGACCTGCTACATATACAGGACTGCGATGTGCATCCACATGATCAGCTCCGTTCTGTGCATCATCTTCCAGGATAAATACAACGCTTTCTTTCCAGATGGGGCTCTTGCTTAAATGCTCAAGGAACAAACCAACAGCCCAATCATTATCTGCCACATGTGCATAAGGAGTTGGCCGGCCTTTTGCTAAACCTTCTGTATGATCATTGATAATACGCAGTGTACTTAACTGCGGTACTTTATTGATCACCACCATTGAATCAAAATCCCTGATCCACTGATTGACTCTTGTGGTATCTCTTACTTTCTGATCCCAGCTGGTATAATAAGGACAGAAATTATTTTTTAATACAGGAATATTCGGTTTATAATCATCTGCAAATTCACCATAGGTACGGAAACTCACACCTGCACGCTTGCAGAAATCCCAGATAAAACCATTTTTGTTATTGGCGATTTCTCTTGTTCCTTCAGCATCATATTCTCCACCACGACCACCGTAAGAAGTAGGCCAGTTTTTTTCAAGATAATCAGTTGCATAACCACCCATGCTCCAGTTATGACCATCAGCACTTACTTCTGCATCCACATAAAAGTTATCCATCAATACAAAATCACTGACGATTTTATGCTGGTTGGGTGTTACATGTTTACCAAATAAAACAAGACTTGTATCACCATTACCTGCAGCTACATCACCCAGTACCTGGTCGTACGTTCTGTTTTCTTTGATGATATAAAACACATACTTGATGGGACTTTTATCGCCAAGTTTCATTGGTATAGGATTTCCGGGCTCACCTTTTACATTCGTTTCTTTCTCTTTGGTATAAGGTGTGTTTTTATAAACCACCTGGGAATACACACTCAGTTGTTTGGGAGTTGGTTCAGCAATGATGCTGAGTGTTCCTTTAAACAACCCGGCAATGTATTGTACATTCTTTGGTCTTGTGGTATCGCCTTTCTGGAAAGTAACTTTCTGTTTGCGTGCAACAGGGTTAGGTCCGTAAGGATTCGCCATTGAATGAAAACCTTTCCCGTTTGCAACAAATACTTTTTTACCAACCACTTTTACATTGGTGGGATACCAGCCTGTTGGAATAAAGCCCATTGGTTTACTGTTGCCCGGAGTTGTTACATCAAATACTGCCAAACAGTTATTATCGGCATTGGCAATGTAGAGTCGTTTGCCGTCGGCACTTAAAGCTAATCCATTAGTGGTGGAACCGCTTGGTGCATTAGGATATAATGCTGCATTCAGTACTTCAATTACTTTACGTTCTTTACGGTTGATCACAGATACTGAATTATCATTGGCATTGGCAACAAACAGGTAGTTGCCGTTTTTTGAAAGACAGATATCGTTAGGATTATCACCTACTTTAACAGAAGTTGTTAACTGGTCAGTAGCAGTATTCAGCACAACTAATTCATCACAACCCCAGCAGGAAATATAAAGTTCTTTTTTATCGGGTGAAAGCAGACAGGTAAACGCTTCACCATTTAACTGAATTTGTTTTCTTACTGATTTAGTGATGAGGTCAACAATATAAAGTGAATTGTTTTCCTTGGTTACCACATACATGGTTTGTTTGTCTTCATTGAGTTCAATTCCTGCAGGAGAAATTTTATTGGGCCATTTTTTACCCAGTACAATACTGTCGCTGAGTTTTAATTTCTGGTTGAGGATGCTGTATTTCCAGATGATATTATCATTACCGCCTGATGCATACAATGATTTTTCATCGTTGCTGAACTTTAAACCATACCAGCTTTTTGGAATGGTTACTTCATCGAGTGCCTGACCGTTAGCAGGATCAATGAGCTGAATGCTCTGTACACTCTGGCCGTTATTGGTTACCGCCATCAGTTTACCCGATTTACTTACGGCAATGTTCAGCGGAAGATCGCCGAGTTGTAAAGAGCTGCCGATTTTTGTGATAGCCCAGCCATTGGGAAGCATAATACGGTTTGCTTCAATCTGCTGAACTGTTTGTGCATGGATGATAAAAATACCTGTAGATGCAAGTAACAGAGATATAAATTTCTTCATATAACAAATTAAGAAATGAAGGTAGGAAGGTTTGATTGTAATCAGTATGAACTTTCGTTGAATAAACAGGTTCATCCAACCATTCATCAAAAAAATCATTTTCTGCGGGAGAAATAATACACCGGTATGCCGGCAGCTGTAATCAGTAATCCAAACAATGAGTTGATGATTGGTGCAGAACCATGCCGGTAGTTTTCAATATCAGTATAAACTGTACTAACCAGGAACACAAGCGTAAACAAAACAAATACTGCAGGTACTACCGGGTAACCCCAAACTTTGTACGGACGTTCAGTATGTTTCATTTTAGCCCGTAAAATAAAAATGCCAAATGCACTCATGCCATAAAACAGCCAGCTTACAAAAATGAGCATATCAGTTAACGTATCAAACGAGCCGCTGAAGATGAGTAATACTGTCCACACAGCATTCAGCAGTAAAGCATTGCCCGGTGTTTGAAAACGTGGATGCACTTTTGCTGCAAAAGCAAACCATTTATTTTCTGTGCCCATTGCATACGTAACTCTTGAAGTGGAAAGTACATTGGCATTGGTGGCGCCTACTGTTGAAAGTACCACCATCAGTACAATGACAGCTCCACCTGCTGTACCCCACGCAACAGTAGCAGCATCAGCAGCAATAAAAGATGAGGAAGCCATTTTATCTACCGGCAATACATAAATAAACGCAAGGTTCACCAGTACGTAAGTGAAAATGCAGATACTTAAACCCACAAGTAAACTTTTCGGAATATCTTTTTGCGGATGTTTGATTTCACCTGCAATAAAGGTGATGTTATTCCAGCCATCATATGCCCAGAACGCACCTGCTGTTGCAGCCATAAATGCAGTGATGAGTGAAACGCCCTGTGGTGCTCCCTGCAAACGTGTAAACAAATTTTCACTGTGACCGTTTCCAGAAAAAAAGATGCCGGCGATTAATAAAAAAATAGCTGCGAGTTTTAATGCTGTGAGCAAACGTTGTACACCTGCACCCATCTGCATACTCCTGTAACTGATGAATGTAAACAGCACAATCAATGCAACGGTGAGCAGTTTAATACCTATTTGCTGAAGCGGGTAAATATCACCAATGAAAGGAATGTGCAGGTGAATACTTTGCTCAACTGTTTTGGAAAAAGCAGGTAAATGCAGAAAGTAATCGGCATACTGGCTGCATACATAAGCAATGGATGCATTACCGGCTGTATTAAACACAGCAAACGCAGCCCAGCCATATAAAAAAGCAAATGCATCGCCATACATTTTCTGGAAGAACACATATTGTCCGCCGGTTTCAGGAAACATGGCTGCTGCTTCCGCATTGGTTAATGCACCAAACAAGGTGATGATACCAGCAACAATCCACACAACAATTAACAGTAATGGCGAACCAAGCTGCAAAGCCATTACTGCCGGTTTCATAAAAATACCGGAACCGATAACCCCGCCAATAACAATGGCTATAACTGAAGAAAGAGAAAGTGTTCGCTGTAATTGCTGCATAAAGCTGTTGCATTAAAGATAATGGTTAATACAACAGCTTTAACGTTTACCATTTTACTTCTTTAATTTCTACTTCGCCATACTGGTTATCCATCATAATATTTTCCACTTCAATGGATTGATTGGGCTGACCAAAATTCCTGAACACACAAACCCGCATTACAGACGGAACATTGTTTGCCCAATAACCACCGCTATAGTAGTTGGCACGAAGTTTATATTTTCCATTTACAGCATGACGAAGCTGGTATTCATTTACACCGACGTTATAATAATACCAATCGTTTGGATTTAAAATATATCCACCCTTCTTTGTAGGCGATTGTTGATAACTGCAAATGGCATTGTCCGGTTCCTGTACTTCCATGTTTATATTACTGTCGAAATTATCTTCAGCTGATATACGCAGATCGCAGGGAAGTGATTTCAGTAATGATGGATTTATTTCTGACAAGTCAAGCTGCGTGCGATGAATGGCTATCATAGCATTCATTTCATTCAGCATAATGCCTTTTACCCGCAGGTAACGTTTTTCGTCTGCTCCGAAATCTTTTACAATACCACTGTATAACACATCCACTGCCTGCTGGTATTTCCCGCTTTGAAAATAAGCCCATGCAAGATCCCTGTGCAAGGCTAACTGACCAGGGAATTGCACTAAAAGCGATGCATAAATTTCAGCAGCAGCATCAAACTGTTTCCAGCTTTCCAGGAAAAAGCCAATTGTTCGCTGTGCAAAAAAACTTCCATCACCCTGCTCTGCTGCTTCCATTAAAATATCCTTTGCTTTTTGTTTAAATCCTGTTTCATAAAAATGCTGTGCCATATCGAAATAAAATCCTCTTTCACCAGCATAAAGCATCTCCAGTTCTTCGTACTTACTCCATTTCTCCTCTGCGGGTACTGATTTTATTTGCTGCATATATTCCACATCTTCCATTTTACTCAGTTTATAACGCCGTGAATAATTGTAGTAATAAGGATTGTATTTTCCTCTTTTTGAAGTAATCACAATTGCACCGGAAGAAGCTCTTGATCCATAGATTGCAGTGGCAGCAGCATCCTTGAGTATAGTAATACTTTCAATATCATTGACATTAATCACATCATTGATATTTCCTTCAACCGGTACACCATTAACTATAAACAATGGTTGGTTCGAAGCATTAATCGAAGCTGCACCCCTGATGGAAATTGTTGCTGCAGTCCCCGGTTGTCCTGTACCTGTTACCTGCATACCTGCCACTTTTCCAACCATGGCATCTTCCACCGTTCTGTAGCCGGCAAGCAAATCTCTTTGATTAATATAAGCAACAGAATATGTCAAACTCCTTTTTGTCATTGATCCGTAACCAACCACAACCACTTCATCAAGTCGGTTAGTGCTGCTGATAGATATTCCTGCCAATTTCCCGGAAAGTTGTTGCTCAGGAGGAGTGGAATTGTTTGTATTACCCACTTCACCCATTCCGGAATTATCATTATTGTTTACAACCGGCTTTTCATAAGGAATGTATTTTAACGGGGCTTCATTTTTATCCCATAAACTGATACGTTTATTGTATTCATTCAACAGGTTCGTTAAGATGCTTTCTTTTGAATTAAGCATTAATCGTTTTCTTGATTCTCGTGTATCGACTTTTTTATAGCCAAGCCGCAGGCTTTCTTCTTCCAGGTCTTTCGGCACATCAATATTATACCTGATGTAATCTTCGATGCGTTCCAGGACAATATAAGCCGTGTACATTGTAACGATGCGTTCCTTTAATGCATAATCAATCATATCACTCCAGTAATATCTCCATTCATTTTTTGGATAATACCATAACATATCCATCCTGTCGATAGATGATGTACTGCAGTTATTTTCTTTGCGAATCACCATCTTTTCAGTTGAAGAGATCAATTGATTGTTGCCATAAATGAATGTAAGTGTATCGGTATCTGTATTCATTGTTCCATTGAAAACAAGTTCATCTTCGAGCCGTATTGGAAACTGCTGTTCAATAATTGTACGACCTGTTGAAGAAACAACAGCCGCTAATTTATTTTCAGCAACAGAAGCAAGCTGTATTGCATTGCTTATTGTTAGTGTGTTAAGCCGTATAATGCGGCCACCTGCACCAACAAGGTTGTTGAGATAAACCGTATCGGCATTATAAGCCGTATTCACAGCATAGATAAGTTTCGAACCCTTTACCGGTAACTTATTACCAAAACTGTTCTTTCCATCTGAAAAAAGAAATACAACATCCGAACGTACAGTTGAGAAATCTAGTACGCCTAATCTTGTTGCACCTGCATATTCCTGTGATTCCAGGTAACTCTCCCAGGATGATTTCTTTTTTTGGGTGAGATCAAAAACAGCTGTGTCTTTAACAGAATAACTAAAAGGAATAATGCTGAGCTTTTTAATGTGATGCCAGGCAATATATTGTTTCAGGAAGCTGATTTCCTTTTTTATATCCCGGTATTGAGCCGATGATGACACATCCCAGAAAACATGCAGAGAAGATGGATGAATATCATATACACTGTCTTCTAACGGATGATACCTTAACGCAAAAAAGGTTTGATTGCCCGATTGCTTTGTACAAAATGTTTTACTGTCGTTTAACGGCAGCACAAAACTGATAAGCTTATTTAATACAACACCATATTTGTCAGCAGTTGCAGCAAAACCATTCTCCACTGCAGAAAAATTTCCAAGGTTTAAAAAGTCCCCTTTAAACATTGGAAGCAGTTGCTGGTTTAATGATATCACTGATAAGCTGAAATGCTTTGTTGAGTCTGAACAGTTCATGGGCAACCTGTACTCCTGCATTTTATTTTTCGTATTGAGTAATTGAGAGATGGTGATCCTTACCCTTCTTGTTTGCAATGGTGCAATGGGATAAATGCGCAGACAATAATTGTTATTGTATTCTTTTGTTAGCAGGGAAGGATCAACACGTTTGCCAACAATTCTGTTATATGCATTGGATGCTTTCCATCGTTCTTCAATGGAACCATCCCTGAATTTACCATTCAGCTCCAGCTGAAAGCCGGTAATTACCTGCTCGCCGGTTAATTCAAACCGGTAAACGCCTTCCATTTCGGAATATTTAAACGGGTTGTAAAATTCAAGAACCATTACTGTTGTTGCGGTAAAACCATCGGTTGTAATTTTTACCGAGCAATCCTGCAGAACCATATGTGCATCAAGCACACGATCAGAACGTACAGGCAAAGGAGGGTTAGATATTTTCATTGAAGGAACAACCTGTGCAAATCCTGCACTGAACAACGAAAAGGCAGCTAATATCAATAAGCATCTCATAAAACAGGGTTTTCCTGATGGATGCACAAAAAACAAGGATTACACAAAGACCTGAAAAAAAATCCCAAGCCGGCTTTCTTTTTTTCACAATTCATTAAACATTGCCGGTTAAACGGGTATAGTTTTTTCGGCTCTTACAATTGAAAGATCAAATTGAATATCCAAAAATTTGAACAATGAAAAAACTGATCAATCTGTGGGTTTGGGCACCGGCGCTTGTGCTTTTTATTTTATCTGGTTGTGGTCCCACAGCGCATATTGAAAAAGACAAGCAGGTAAATTTTAACCAGTATAAAACTTTTGCATGGGCAAAAGAACAGAACAGGCGTTCCAGAAACGATATGATGGAGCGTAATATCAAGTCGGCCATTTCACAGGAGTTAAATAAAACAAAGGGCTGGCGTGAAGATAACCGCAATCCCGATGTACTGCTGAGTTATGATGTGCTGGTTGAACGTAATTCAAAAACAGAACAGGATCCTGTTTACAGGAATGGCTTTTACCGCACATTCTATAATCCTTACCGTGGCAGGTTTTACAACGTCTATTACCCGTCGCAGTTTATGGGTTATAACCGTTACTCCGTTCCTGTAAGAGAAGGAACCATCACCATTACCATGGTTGATGCAAATACTGAACAAACCATTATGCAGGGCTGGGCAACAGAAGAGATTGATAACCGCAATATCAGTTCAAATGAAATAGACAGAATTGTGCATGCGATCTTTAAAAAGTTTGATGTGGCTACCAAATAAAAGTTGATGTTAAGTTAAACGGGGAGCAGTTGCTCCCCGTTTGTTTTAGAAATCCATGATGATTTTATTCACCCGGCAGTTCATTTTTTTTGCTCTTCCATGAACGGTGTTTGGCTCCATCCATTTTTACAATCTTTGGAGTAAACTTTCCTATCACATCAACCAATGCTTTCTGGCTTTGCATTACTTCATCAATATCCTTGTATGCAAAAGGCGATTCATCTAAACCTCCGCCAAGCAATTTTACACCGAACTTTTTCAACTCATCCCTGAACTGTTTATCGGTTACACTTTCCATTGCTCTTGTGCGGCTCATTTTTCTTCCTGCACCATGACTGGCTGAGTTAACAGCTGCAGCTTCACCTTTACCTTTTACAATAAAACCATTTGCCGTCATACTTCCGGGAATAATACCCAATACATTTTTACCTGCAGGGGTTGCCCCTTTGCGATGTACAATCACTTCCTTTCCTTCATACATTTCTTTCCATGCAAAGTTGTGATGGTTCTCCACCATTTTCATTGGCTTACGTCCCAACTGCTTTGCAATTTTATCATGTATCACATGATGACATGCACTTGCATAATCGCCAGCAAGATTCATTGCATTCCAGTATTCCATTCCTTCCTCTTCATCGAGTGTTAACCATGCAAGATTTTTTGCATCCTGTGGTAAACGACGTTTGCTGATAGCGATCCGGGTATAATGATTTGCAATGTTTGCACCCAATGCTCTTGATCCCGAATGACTCAGCAAACCAATATACATTCCTGCTTCCACGCCAAGCACTTCATCTTTCTCTGTAATTTCCACTGCACCAAACTCTACAAAGTGATTACCACTTCCGCTTGTACCTAACTGCTTCCATGCACGGCCATGCATACTTTTCAGTAATGGCATTTCATAAAACAGGTTGTTATCCATTATTTCATGATCTGCAGCCTGGTCAAACTGTCCACCACTGCCAAACAAAGTCGCTTCGCCCAGTTCTCTTGCAAAGAAACTTTCACGTTGTGTTAATTCATTTGGGTTGATGTCAAAAATGCTCAAACACATTCTGCAGCCAATATCTACACCAACGCCATAAGGGATTACTGCATTTTCTGTTGCCAGCACGCCACCAATTGGTAAACCATAACCACTATGTGCATCGGGCATTAATGCACCGGCAACAGTTACCGGCAATTTTGCTGCAGTGTACATCTGGTGCATGGCTCCTTCTTCAATATGTTCCTGTCCGAAAATATTAAACTGTATTCCGCTTTGGTTCAGTGAAATGTTTTGTCCGTCAACATCTGGTTCGGGCATTAATTTTTCGGCAATGGGTTTCAGTATTTCATCATTCAGGTAATTTTCAGGCGCATTGAGAATTTGTTTCAATATCTCCAATGCATCGTCTTCTTTATGATGTTTGAATTTTGTGCACATTACATGCATCGCCACACTTACTACCGGTCCTTCCGGGTAACCAATGGCTCTTATTTGTTTTCCTGATAATTTTAATTTGCTCATTGTTAATTCATTTAAAAGTTAGGTCACATTTTCAGTGCGACCTAACTTATTTTATTTCTGCGGCACGAAAATCTGCTTCAGCTGTTCAACCAATGCTCCGTTGCCACTTACGCTGATGTTGCTGATTTTTTCTGCAATCTTTTCCACGTATTCCATTTCTTTCAGCTTCCACAGCATAGCGTTTTCTTCCATCAGTTTGGCAGTGTTCAGCAAGCTGCGTGTACTTGCAGTTTCTTCACGACGCATGATGCTGTTGGCCTGTGCTTTTTTTCGGCCACCAGCACCTGGTTCATGATTTCCTTTACATCGCCCGGCAGTACAATATCACGGATGCCAAAGTAACTTACTTCAACACCCAATGCCATTGCTTTTTCTTTTACTTTTTCCAGTACAAACGGACCAATGCTGTCTTTTTTTTCCAGCAATTCATCAAAGCTGTAACCGGCAACATATTCACGCAATGCCAGCTGAAAAGCAACATACAACTGCTTATCGTATTCCTTGTTTTTCAAAATAGCTTTTTCAACATCATCCACTTTATACTGTGCCCATGCGTTCATACGCAAAGCAGCTTTGTCTTTGGTAAGAATTTCCTGGCCGTTGATTTCAAGTTGCTGCACACGCAGGTCAACACGGCTCATCAGCACGGTAATGCTGTTACGCCAGAAATAATAAACACCAGGCTGCAGCATTTGTGCATACTTACCATCAACCAGCAATACCGCTTTTTCATAGCTCTCAACGCTAATGCTGCGTACATAAGGTGCAACAAGTTTGCTCTGCAATGTTGCACGGTCAATTGGTTCTGTAATTTCAATCTTACTGGTATCGGCTTTTACAAATTCATAGTTGATGACAGTTTTCCAGTAAGTATAACGACCTGCAGTCAATACGTTTTTCAGAAAACCGTTTTCGTACTGCAATGCAATTTCATTGTCTTTTACTTCAACCACCAGCAATGCTTCTGCCAGTTCAGCATCCTGCAACAGGATGTTGAGTTCAACCGGTGCAGTAAATGGTTTTGTAACATCATACAAAAGCACCATTTCATTTTTCCAGAACCAGTATGTACCTTCTTTCAGCATGTATTTATACACGCCATCTTTAAACACCAAAGCCACTTGCCAGGCATTTACTTTTACACGTTTCATTTTCTATGTTTTAACTCGTTTAAAAAAAATTAAAAAGCCTGTATCATCATCCACCTTGTTTTTTACGGAGGAAGGTTCTTTATACATCCTGTACTTACAGTTTTACAACTGCTCCTTTACAACCCTGCTGTAAACTTCAACTGTTCAAGTGCAAGAACGTTGTGCATTCATGTACCATCCTGCTGGCAAAAACCCGGTTGCGTTAGTTTGTACCTGCTGCATAAAGAAGCAGGTATCAGCATTAAGCCGGGTAATAACACAGACTTTTTGGTTCACCATTTGAGAAGCGGTGTACTTCTTAATCAAGCATCCACCATGCTTTGCCTGTACCACTTGGCTACATCGGTTGATCGATGACGGGATTCGAACCCGTGGATTGTTCTGTTACTCTACCCCCTGAGCTATCACTAATTAAAGTGAATGGGACTCGAACCCATGACCAACAGGTTAAATGGAGGGAACTGCATATTGATGCAACAGCATACAGATAGCTACTGCGACTGCACTATGATGTTCCGTTGAAACATTCATCTGGTTTGCTGTCAACATACGAATACCCTTCTTGCCGTTAAGCAAGCTTTTCTGTTGATGATTTCATCAACAATAATTTTTCAAATCTTAATTCAGCATTTCTGCATTTCGCCTGAAACCAATGATTTCAACTTTTTCAACTGTTGGCGCTTTTTCATGCGGGTTTGCTATTTCCGCAATCGTCATTGGTTTGCTGATTTCAACATCATAACCAAAATGAGCCGACAGTCGTTTTGCTTTTGCCACACCCAGTTTTCCAAATTCATATTTTGCAATTAACCTTCCTTTACGCAACAGTGCATTATCAACCATTGTAAGTGAACTGTTGAACGTACAGATCAGTTGCACATTCAGGAAATCGGCCAGCAATCCATCTGAAATATTCAACAGGTTTGATACAGACGAGCTGCTGCTGTACTTGCGGTCCATGATAATATTTTCGGCATCTTCAATAATCAATACGGTGTTTGGATTATCAATCAGCAATTCAATAAAATCAGGATTCATTAAATTACCTGCAACCGATGGCGAAAGGAAAAGCACACGCTTTTTAATTTTTCCAACCAGGTAACGCAGATATGTTGTTTTACCTGTGCCGGGCAAACCGTGCAGCAGTACAATGCCCTTATCATTCTTCTGGCCAAGCCGTTTACGGATCACTTCATCCACTTCTTTAAATTCATCTTCATAAAAAAGATCAAGATCAAGCTGTGTCCGTTTAATTTCCATCGACTTTAACTCAAGATGATTACGGTTCTGAACAATGAGATTAATTTCAAGTGGCTGGCGTCGTTGCCGTTCCTTAAACTGGTTCACCATTGTTGTTAACTCCTGTACAAATGTTTCATTTGTTCCATCATGCAGCACTTCACAATAATTATCATCAAATTCAATCACCATCCGGTTCTTTAAAATGAGCACTGTTTTATCGAACTCATATTTTTTCTGTTTGCGTTTATACCACCTGTAGCGGTGAATATGATCAATTGATTCATGATAACGCTCTTTAAATGCTGTAAATGCTTTTTCTCCATCTATCCCGTTTACAAAATTTATGCTGGGCAGATTGTTGAAGAAATACAGGTATAAAATCTTTGTATCCAGAAAGCTGTCGCTAAAAACATTGTTGATGTTGATTACTTTCTGATTAAATAAATTTTCCATTGCTTTCGTTTTTGTTTTCTGTTCATTTATTAATGAACAATTTTATTTGCACAACTTGAGCTGGCAAATGCATCGGGTTTGGCTTTAAACACAAAGCCCATACCCATAATGTAGCCCATTGCTTCTTTCAGTGCATCGTTACTTTTAAAATTCGGGTTGGTATTAATGTCGGCATGTACTTCCATATCCACATTAAAAGCAGTAAACAGTTTACACAACCTGTAAGCCACATCAATACTCATTGCAACTTCAGTCAGCATACGATGTTTAATACTCATTTTCTGTGAAGTGGTTTCATTGTGTATGTACATGAACCCTCCCTTTGCTTTACGGATAAATACAATTACCGTTGCAAATTCTGTTTGCCTTCCTTTTACCTGGCTGTCGGTACCAATACACACTTTCAGTTCATGCCGCATTTCTTTTTCCCGCATTAATACGTTACGTATTTCCTGTTCCAGTGTGCATTGCAGGCGAACACCATTTAACTTGCGCCATTGTTGCTGTTCCATTGCGTTGCGTTTTTAATTTTTTCATTCGTTGTTTTATTTATGTGGTGCCTCATGGAATTGAACCACGATGTCCGGGATTTCACCCCGGTGCATAAACCCATTCTGCCAAAACACCATTTGTTTGTTACAGTTACTGATTGATATCCTGTTTCCTCTGCATCGAATTCAACTGTACCAAACATTGCGGAGAGTAAAGGAGTCGAACCTTTGTACCGTATTAACGGCAGCCCAAGCTTAGCAGGCTGGCACATTGCCACTCTGTCAACTCTCCTTTTTTTGCGGATGAAGAAAGATTCGAACTTTCAACCCTCAGTTTAACAAGCTGCAGCTCTGCCGTTGAGCTATTCATCCGTTGTAGTCCCGGTGAGATTCGAACTCACAACCCTCCGGTTAAAAGCGGGATACATCTTCCATTGAGCTACGAGACTATTTTCGTCAGAACCATGATTGGGGTGGATTAAAGGATTATGAAGAAACTAATCTTACTAATCTGTTCAATCTCCCCAAATCAAGGTTCAGATTTTTTTGTACGGCTTTCAGAATTGAACTGAATACTTTCACCTGCTACTTACCTCTCAGAAAGAAAGGGAGATGATTATGTTAACCACTACACCAAGCCGTATTGGTTGACTCCGGGACTTGAACCCTGTTCTCCGTATTCACAGTGCGGCACTTTACCAGTTAAGCTAAAGCCAACATATCCATGCTATTGAGTTTGGATTTGAACCAAAACCATCAGTGTCAAAGACTGATATGCTGAACCGTTACACTACTCAATAATCAGCGGTTCGTATGAGAATCGAACTCATAACTTCTGATAGACAATCAGGCATGTTACCATTATACCAACGAACCTTTTGTATAGCAGGCCAGATTCGAACTGGCAGCCTCTCAGTTCCAGGCGGAGTATCCAACCAATTGGAATGCTGCTATATTTCTCAAAGAACTTTTTTTAAAAGTGTCCCTGCTGCAACCGCAGGGAGCACTTTATTCCTCCTTCTGCAACTAATCTTTTATCGTAACTGGTGTGCGGCAGGATGCAACACTTTATCGCCAGTTTCATTTTTTGCTTTCTCTTTATTTTTTTCAGTTGTATTGCTTATGAAAAGCATTACCAAACGCACAATTAATATTGTAACTAATAACTGCATGATCACCTCCTTCTTTTCAGTCATAAAAAAACCCGGTCGTTTTAGCGACCGGGTTTTACTAACACACATATTACATTTATGCATGCACACAACACGGTCGTTTATGAAAATCATTCCACAGAATATTTACCGGCACGATACTATACAACACTGCACACTTCGCCTGTTCTGATAATGATTGCATCATATTCAGTTGCATAATTCGTGTATGTAATCCTGTTTGTTTCTTCATGTATGTTTTAATTTTTTTAAAAGTGTTTTTCATCAATCAACAACAGAACATTGTTTATCTATTGTAAAGACAAAGCTTTGCCGTTACACATTTTTTCAAATGTGTTTAAAACAAAAAACCCCGCAATCTCTTGCGGGGCCTGTGCTATAGCGAATTTGTTTATTCACTTATTCAACAGCGTAACACGCCCCGCAAACAGAATAGTCACCATTCGGACTAAACTTATTTACCAGTTCAATATGTAATTGTGTGCGTGTCATTTATTGTTGTTATTAATTTGTGAGTGCAAAGATGAAACTATTTTTTTGATACAAACAAATTTTGAAAAAGAAATTTTAAAAATATTTTTTACTGCAACAATTAATGTTCAAATACAACTGTTTTGTTTTCGTAAACAAATACACGGTCTTCAAACACCATCTTCAGCGCCTTGGCTAATACACTCTTTTCAATTTCTTTTCCTGCTCTTACCATATCGCTTACTGCATAAGTATGATTCACAGGAATACTTTGCTGTTCAATAATCGGACCTTCATCCAGATCGTTTGTAACAAAGTGTGCTGTTGCGCCAATCATTTTTACGCCACGGTTATATGCCTGCTTGTACGGACTTGCACCAATGAATGCCGGAAGAAATGAATGATGAATGTTGATGATACGCAACGGAAACTGCTGCACAAATGCCGGCGACAGAATACGCATAAACTTTGCCAGCACCAGGTAATCGTAGTTGTATGTTTGAATCACTGCTGCCAACTCATCTTCAAACTGTTGTTTGGATTTGTTTTCGTGTGATACAAAATGAAAAGGAATATCAAACCGTTTGCATAAATCGGCAAGTATATCGTGGTTGCCAATAACACATTGAACAGTTGCGCCTAATGTAGAAAAATGATTACGGATAAGCAGATCGCTTAAACAGTGATATTCTTTTGTTACAAGAAGTATCACTTTCTTCTGCGGATCAGGATTGATGCTGATGGTTGCATCAGCAGGTAACAAAACACTTAACTCCTGCTGCAGCTCTGCAATATTATTTTCATGCGCCGTTACAATACGTGCAAAGAAACGGTTTGCCTGTACATCCACATGCTCACGCATGGAAATAATGTTAAGGTTACGTTTTGCCAGCACACCTGAAATGGTGGCTACCAATCCAACCCTGTCGTTACATTGAATGAGAATAACCATGGTACAGTAAATTTAATTCTTCATTTGCACAACAAGGGTTAGCCTGTAAAAAGAAAACTAAAGATCAACAGAATCGTAAACGATGACTTTGCTCCAGAGATGGGAACATTCCTCCACGAATTTTAAATGAATGGGATCGGTTTGATAACTGGCTTGGTCTTCTGCATTATCAAACAACACAAACCATGAAACTGCATAACCGTTTTCAATTACTCCACGATTGGTACCTGCTGGTTTACCAATATGAAAATCCTTGATGGTTGAAACGTTTGACAGTTTGTTTAATCCTTCAACCAGTTGATCCCTGTCGCTGATACTGCCGGGATTGTTTAGCCAAAAGAAAACGTGATGGAGGAAAAGGTTTTGCATGATTCTTAAAAGTATTAATCCTTAAATATTTATTTGTTCCACGAATGAAACTATCCATTTTTTATTTCTCGACACTATTTTTACATTCTTCGTTTTGTTGGTACTTAGTTCCACATAATTTAAAATAACAGGATCTGTTATTTCTTTTCGCTCAAACCCTATGCAAATTTTTCTATTATGAATATCTAAGTAAAATGGCTTTTGATTTTGTATTACTACGGGAGACACGCCATCGTTTACTAAACTTAGCCTTTGCAAATCTTCTTCAGAAAGGACATCAAATTCTAAATTATCAGCCCATTCCATAATTTCACTTTTCTCATTCGCAAACCTAAGAGCAATATCTACATTATTAAAATCGGTAAATGAAGGAGGCTCAAAATCAGTGAAACGAACTTTGTAAATATTCTCTACTTCTCTTAGTTTATTATAATGCTTTACCAAAGCATCAAATTCTTCTTCCATTTCTTTGATTGAATCAAAACAGAAAGCATGAAATTTTTCCGCTCCATGAATAAAGACTTTAAACTCTTGACCTTCACATATGCGTTTTAAGAATTCGAAAATTTTTATCGCTTCAGTAACCTTATTAAACTTACTTGAATCAATATGAAAATTTATTTCATTTTTTATTAAAGTCTTTGATATTATATACTCACATGTATATAGATATGACCTAAGTTCTAATTTTTCTTTAGAAACAAAAAGCTCAAAACGAATATCATTAAACTCATAATTGTCTGAAAACACAATATCGGCAATACCGTTCTTTGATGGAACAGAAGATAAAATCAATTCATATTTTTCCGACTCCGGTTCATTAAAACTTATGCCATTAATTTTTATATCAAATCCCTTTATTGCACTATGTGAAAGTTTTACTTGCCCAAACTTTTTCCCTTCAACAAATTCTTGTAAGTATTTATGTTCTTCTGTATCTGTTTTAATCTGAAAGTTGATCTTTCCTTTAAGCTTTTCGCCTATTCCTTCAACTGATTTAATATTGTACCTGTTTTCTAAAGACTCCAAGTTCACTTTCATTTTATGCGAATTGAAATACTCTCTAAGTATTTCTGGCCCAACAAGAGCATTTTGGAAATCGTTATAAATATTTTCTTGGATATTTTTTGATAATCTTAATAGAAATTCTTCACCTTTTAAATCAACATATTGAATTTGCAAATGCTGCAGATCTTTAGATTTATTACTATCTAATTTTGGAGCAATTAAGTAAATATCTTTTCTTTTTATGCCTAACTCCTTGTTTATTCCTTTAATAATATTTCGAACATTATCATCCTCAAGGTTATAACCAATGAAAACAATTACTTTATTTAATAAGCTACTGATTATTGATGACCATAATAAGCTATGACTTTTGTTTTCGGCAAAAAAATCTGCATAATCCGATTTTGTTATTATTAATGAGTCTAAATCTGAGATGTCACCATGAATTTTATAGATTAATGTTTTCTTATTACTTACAGTTACAACATCCTCTATGTTTACAACTTTTTGTGCATTTTTACCATATGCTTTTTCCAGCAAAGCATCATAGTTAGTTGTGATGATTGTTTTAATGTGGGGTATTTTAGTTAAATCGATATGATATTTTAAGCTCGATGGTTTTTTTGTAAAGACTTCTTTCAATAAACTATTTAATCTTTTTCTATTTAACTCATCCTCCCTTACAATTCTTTCAGCTAAATCAGGCAAGGACATATATTTAAGTTCTTCAAGTCCTTTATCCTGTTGAGGTATTAATTGATCATAAATTAATTTAGATAGTTCTTTACCTGTGGGATAACCTGCATACTTCGAAAATCCAGAACCAATCCAAAGAACAACTTCTTCCTTTCTAAAATATTTGAATAGTTTTTCAAGATTCATAGCAACACTTTATTAAAAATATGAAGTTATTAAAACTAAAAGATTTTCAAAACAACTTCCCCTGCATTCCCGGTCTGCGGAATTTTGTTCTGTCCAGGCTCCATTCTTCAGCATTCATTCCATACAGCTTTCCATATTTTTTGTATTGCTGGTTTACCAGTTTGGCAATATGTCCTTCGCCACGCATACGTACACCCCAGCGTGTATCGTTTACTTTTCCATCGTGGCTTTGTTCCACCAGGTGCCACACTTTATCGGCACGGTCGGGGAAGTTTTTATACAGCCAGTCGTGAAACAATAACTTAATGGCACCATTTAAACGTATAAATGTGTAGGCCGTAAACGTGGCGCCGTTATCTCTTGCCGCTTTCATGATGCGCTGCATTTCATGTTCGTTCAGTCCCGGTATCATTGGCCCCATCATAATGCCCATACGTACGCCTGCACTGCTGAGTTCGTTAATGACTTTCAGTTTTTGTTTGGCTGTTGTGGTGCGTGGCTCCATTACCCTGCGCAGATCTTCGTTAAATGATGTAATACTCACCATGGCTGATACAATGTTTTTCTTTCCCATTTCCTGCAGCACATCTTTATCCTTCAGTATCCATGAATTTTTTGTGAGTATACCTACCGGCTGATTAAATTCATTACATACTTCCAGCATCTGCCTTGTTAAACGAAACTGCTGTTCGGCCGGTTGATAACAATCGGTATTACCGCTGAGCATGATGGGTGTTGCATCCCACTTTGGGTGCATTAAAAATTTACGCAGCAGCTGTGGTGCATTTTTCTTTACGAGAATTTTTTGTTCAAAATCCATTCCTGCACTGTAGCCCCAGTACTCATGTACATTGCGTGCATAACAGTAAATGCACCCGTGTTCGCAACCGGCATAGGGATTCATACTGTAGCTCATACCCACATCGGGACTTTCCACTTTGTTGACAATTGTTTTGGGATGTGTTTCGATATATTGTGTTTTAAGATTGCCTTGTTCCCAATCATCAATTGCTTCAACATGTTCTTTACTTGATTCGTTTTTGAGAAAACGGTTTTTAGGATTGAACTGTGCTCCACGTCCGTGATGATAAGACGACTCTTCTGTGTCTTCTTTTGGTTTTACTTTATAATGATCCTGTTGCAATTTTTCTGACATATAGTTGTTGTGTTGAACCACAGAGACACAGGGGACACAGAAATATTTTCATGTATAATCTCTCTGTGTACTCCGTGACTCTGTGGTGAAAGATGATGAATAGAATTGTTGCCGTACAAGTGTGCGACGCAACAACAGTTCAACAGCAGTTGTGTTGATGACTACATAAATAACTCGCCCTGTTTTGTTGTAACGGGTAAATTCTGAAACTCGAACCGTTGTGCAATCTGGTATTGTACGCTCCCAACTGGCCGCTTGAGTAACAGCATTGCATCGGCAATGAAACGACCGGTAAAATGTTTATGACTGTATTCAAGCCAGCCTTTTTCGTATTGCCATGGCTCCAGTTTGCGTGCAATGGTTAAATGCGGTTCTAAAATAAAATGAGGTTTATTATCATCGTTGAGTTTCATTAAACGTTGTGCTTCGCTGCGGATTTCTTTTACCAGTGTTTGCACCGGAATTTTGCTTACCACGTTGATATAAATAGTGTGGCTGGGAAAACTTCCGTAATCACGCAGTTCAACTTTAATGGGATGATAACCCATGGCCACCATTTTTAAACGGTTGATCAAACGTTCTTCCATCATTTCGTACTGTAAGAAATTGGCCAGCGTAATGTGTGGCTTGCCCCATTTTGCATGATCGGATTTGTACTTTTCAGCAAAGGCTTCTTTTACTTTTAAAATGCGGTTCCATAATTCCTGGTGCGGACTGAGTACAAGCAAGTACTCGTACACCCTGTAGCCGGGAATGGTTGCTGTTGTAATTGATTGTAATTGCATAACCCATCTTTTTTTGGTTGATTAATAACTATGCAATGACTATGGCAAAGCCAAAGCACAGATGGGATTGCTGAAGTATCGGCCGGTTACTGAAGATGAAAAAAAAATTTCTTCAAAATCGTAACACTAAATTACTAAAAGTTTTAGTTTTACCAAACTTTCTTACAAACCCTGAAATAAAAAATATTCATCACCGCTCTTTGCGCATGCAGGAGTTAAATTATTTTTCTATGGACGGGGAAGATTTTTTCGGCGCCGCTTATAAAGGCAGTAAACAGTTTACACAACACAACATCCGCACAGCAAATGCAACGGGCTTTGGAGCCGCTGCTGATGATTATGCTGAACGTGGTATTGATTTAAATGAACAGCTGGTGCGTAACAAACCTGCTACATTTTTCTTTCGCATGAAAGGTGATGCAATGCAGGATGCCGGCATTTTTGAACATGATATTTTAATTGTTGACCGGTCGCTGAAACTGGCCAATGGAAAAATTATTGTTGCCATTTTAAATGGCGAATTGCTGGTGCGCAGGTTTCATAAAAATTTTTCATCGGCTTTTTTAATTCCTGAAAACCCGAGATACAAAGCCATTAACCTGGCAGAGTTCACTGATTTTAAATTGTGGGGAGTAGTGGTGCACAGTATTCATTCGTTTCATTAATCATCATCACGAAGAGTTTTAAGTACCCGAAATACGATTAACATGTACGCCATTGTAGATTGTAACAGTTTTTATTGCTCCTGCGAAAGGTTGTTTGAGCCTTCGCTGCAAAACAAACCCGTTGTTGTGTTAAGCAACAACGATGGCTGCATTGTATCTCGTACTGATGAGGCAAAGGCATTGGGCATTGCAATGGCCGGGCCTTATTACCAGAACAAGGATGCGATCTTGCAGCACAACGTAGCTGTGTTTTCGAGCAACTATAATCTGTACGGCGACTTAAGCATGCGTGTCATGGATACACTGCGTTCAATTGCAGGTGATGATCATGTAGAAGTATATTCCGTTGATGAAGCGTTTGTAAAACTCGCATCGATGTCGACTGATCAGTTGCAGAAAATTTCTGTTGAGCTGAAAGAAAGAACCGAACTGTGGACAGGTATTAAAGTATCCGTTGGAATAGCACCAACCAAAGTGCTGAGTAAAGTAGCCAACCGTCTTGCAAAGAAAAACAAAGAGGCAACCAACTGTATAATGGTTCTTGATACAGAAGAAAAAGTTCAGGAAGCATTGCAGCGGACTCCTGTTGGAGATGTGTGGGGTGTTGGCGGACGGTCGGCTTACAAGCTCAAAGAGTTTTACAATATTCAGAACGCATGGCAGCTGAGTAAGATGAACGAGGAATGGGCAAGAAAAAATTTAGGTGGCGTGGTTGGTGTACGATT
Organism: Chitinophagaceae bacterium UBA1931; assembly: GCA_002337125.1. Classification (GTDB taxonomy): domain Bacteria; phylum Bacteroidota; class Bacteroidia; order Chitinophagales; family Chitinophagaceae; genus Lacibacter. The sequence continues at coordinate 2,583,853 of DDFJ01000004.1, read as the reverse complement.
GATTAAAGAACTGAACGGAACAGCTTGTATTGAAATGAAAGATCCGTTAGAGAATAAACAGATGATTGCCACCACACGTATGTTTGGCAAACCTGTGTATGAACTGAACGATTTAAAAGAAGCTGTTGCAACTTATACTTCACGTGCTGCTGAAAAATTGCGCAGGCAATATTCAGCTGCAAAACTGATTAATGTGTTTGTGGTAACCAACGATCAGAAAGGACATCAATATGAATACAATCCAAAAACAAAACATACTTATGTTACATTACCATCGGCCACATCCAACACACATGAACTGATTCAATATGCAGTACCACTGGTTGAGCGCCTGTATGTAAGCGGACCAAAATATTTAAAAGCAGGCGTTATGCTGGGCAGTATTGTTCCTGATAATTCCATACAGGGAAATTTATTTGTTGCAGAAGAAAACCAGCAGCGGCTGCTGATGGAAGCAATGGACAACATCAACTTCAGTATGAGAGATGATGTGGTGAAATATGCTGCAACCGGTTTAAAACGCAACTGGAAAATGCGGCAGGAATTAAGAAGCGGACGATACACCACCAGGTGGGATGAATTGTTTGAAGTGCATTAAGCAAACAAGGAACCTTGCGGGCCATCACCTATAAACTTCGGCTTAATTAAATTCAAACCAATTTCTTTATTCATCTTATCAACCAAATAAACAGTGAGTTCAGGCGATGTTGCTTCATCGTGCATGTGCATAAAGAAATACAGCTCCTGCAAACCATGATCAAGCCAGTACTTCATACGATCAACCCATACATTACAACGTGTATAATCGCTTTTATGTAAACTGTTGCCCACATAACGGATAAATGCTTTGGGCAGGGTTAAATGCATGTGTGCACAATCTCTTCGTCCTGCAGTATCGGTAATCACAGCGCCGATGTTGAGTTCCTTCAACGTTTCAAACATTTCGTTTCGGATGTTTTCTTTTGCAAACCAATCGGGGTGACGCACTTCAAGAAAAAACTGTAAATCCTTTGGCAATGATTTTAAATAATCAAATAACTCTTTTTTCCGCTTGGGCGAAAATGTATCACTCACCTGCACGAAGATGGGGCCGAGATATTCTTCAAACCCAACAATGCCCCGAAAGAATTCATTGGTAATAAAATCTTTTCCTTTTAAACTGCCCCTGTGTGTAACACCCTGGTACATCTTCGGGCAGAACTTGAAATCCATTCCCTTTGCTTTCTCTGCCCATTTACGAATACCAGCTTCACCATAAACTTTATAATGCGTGGCATTCAGTTCAATGCTGTTGTAATGATGCACATAATGCTGCAGAAAATCTTTTTCTTTTGTTTTGGGCGGATAGATTTTTCCCACCCACTCGGCACGTCCCCACTTGGCACAACCGAGATACACTTTTGCATCCTTTACCGGCTTCCCTTTCAAAATAGTTTTATTGAAAGCAGGTTCTGCAGGCAATGAAAAATCAATATTATTTAATTCATGTTCATCAATACGTCCAAACTCCATCTCAATAATATTTTTTATACAGGTTGAACAAAACTTTTTTTGCATCGGGCGTCATTCCCTTTGTTGTATCCATTAAGAAATGACGTTTAAAGCCGAGTATTGCTGCGCTTGTATCTTTCATATCATAACCCACAATACGAATGGCACTGAGGTAATCGAAGTTTACAGGAACTGTTACATTGGTTGTATCGCTCCACCACAAACCAAAACCTTTTTCACTTAATGTTTTCCAGGGAAAACGCCAGTTGGGATCATTCTTTCTTGTTGGTGCAATATCGCCATGACCAATAAAATTGGCTGCAGGAATTTTATATGCTGCTTTCAAACGTTCAAGCAACGAAACTAAACTGCTGATCTGTCGTTCATCAAACGCTTCAAATCCATTATTATCTAATTCAATACCGATTGATGCAGAGTTCACATCAAACATATTTCCCCAGCGGCTTACACCTGCATGGTGAGCACGGAGATAATCGTTGAGCATATGAAAGATTGTTCCATCACGGCAAATCACATAATGGGCACTTACTTCAGTTCGTGGAAGTGTAAATGTTTTCAGCGTTTGATCGCAGGTGTTTTGTGCTGTGTGATGAATGATCACAAAACTTGGTTTGCGCATGGTGAAATTGGTTGTACCTGCAAAGTATGGTTCATTGTTTACCGAATCATGCAGCGGGTATTGCTTCAACACTTTTGCAAACTTCTTTGCCTGCTTTTTATACGATTTATTGGTTGTTGCATACGGACTTTTTGAGCAGCTTCCGGCTGCTACAACTAAAGTCACAAACAATAAAAGAATCTTCCATCTGTTCATGGCCGAAAGTTAGCCCTTTTCTGTTCACAATTACTCCAAAAATGCCGAAGTCAATGCTTTGAATCATTCCATCTTCTGCCGTTCATCATTCATCATTACAAATACCAACAATAACTTAAGTGTCGCAATTTTAACACACACAAAATTTTTTTTATGAAAGCGTTCTTAATCATGGTATTCCTGTTTGGCGCTTTGCAGGTAGGTGCCCAGGCATGGACTAAACAATACGATTTTGTGGATGACTGTATTTGTGGTTTAGCAAAAGTCAGTAAAGATGGTAAATTCGGTTATGCCACCAAAGATGGCAAGCTGGTTGTTCAACTTATTTATGACGAAGCTTTGTCGTTCAGCGAAGGCAAAGCTGCCGTTCGGAAAGGAGATAAATGGGGGTATCTCGACAGTACAGGCAAGGTTATTGCTGAAATGACGTATGAAGAAGCAGGATCGTTTCACGATGGTATTGCCTGTGTAAAAAAGAACGGCAAGTTTGGCTACATCAACAGCAATATGGAAGTTGTAATTCCGTATGAGTTTGATATGGCCCGTGGATTTTCAGAAGGCATGGCTCCTGTTTCAAACAGCAAAGGCTTGTGGGGATACATAAATACAAAAGGCAAACTCGTTCTTCCTTATCAATACAATTTTGCAGATCTGTTCACGGAAGGTAAAGCCCGTGTACTGAAAGATGGAAACTTTATGATGATTAATAAAGAAGGTAAAGAAGTAAAAGAGGAATAAAAACCTTATCAGATCAGATTACTTCTGCAATAAAAAACCACGTTGTTGAAACGTGGTTTTTTATTTTTAATCATCTCTTCTGTCGAAGAAGGAGGAGGCTTTTAAATCTTTCACCGAATCTCTTCTTGTTACCAGCATTGGTATCACCGCACCAACCGATAATCCAAGAATAATGAACAATACTTTTAATCCGTTATTGATGGTTGACTGCAGCACCTGTTCATAATCGGAAGGTTGTGTGTTGCCAACAAGCTTGATCATTCCCAACATCATACGATATGCAAACACACCGGGTATCATTGGTATTAATGCAGGAATATAAAATACTGGTGGCGGTGCATGCTTGTAATGTGCAAACGGAATGCTCAGCAAACCGATTACTGCTGATCCGCAAAAAGGAGCAAGCACATCACTTACACCAAAACGTATTAATAAAAATTTTGTGAAGCCGCCAAGCCCGCCCAATATGCCAATAAACACCAATGTACGTGAGGGCACATTAAACAACACAGCAAAACCAACTGCTGCAAATCCGCACCAGATAAATTTTTCTGCCACAGGCAAAAAATCAATTACTGCTGCAGGCAAAATGCCCAGCAGAATATGATTGGCCTGTTGTATGAATGCTGATATAAATATTAAATTTTCCATTTCTGATTTTACATTTGATAAACAAACATTGATGCAAGCAAACCAAGTGCAATGGCAAACGAATAAATCAAACTGTTTATTCCCCTGATAATTCCTGTTTGAATATTCCCATCAATTAAATCGGAAAACGAATTAATGAGCGGCACACCCGGTATTAAAAACAAAACTGATGTTACAAAACCATGATTGCCCGGATCGGCAATACCCAGCTTATATCCAAGCCCTGCTACCAATGTTGCAGCAAATGCAGCAAAGAAAACACAGAGGTATGTGTTGAATGCATGTTTAATTGATTCCTGCCTTACAAACAAACCAATAAATGTTGCAGCAAAAGCAAACAGCATATCAGGAATTTGTCCGCCGGCTACCCTGCAAAACGATGCACCTGCAAGTGATACAAACAATAACACTGCTATTCTTGGAAAATGCGGAAGAGCCTGTAAGCGGTCTAACTCTTCATTAATCTGGTCAACTGTCCAGTGTTCTTCAATAACAGTCCAGCTCATGCGGCTGATACCCGATAAGATTCTGAAGTTCACTCCATGCTGACCTGTTCTTTTCAAACTGGTGTACACCTCGTCGCCGTTTTCATTTTCAAGTGATAACAATACTGAACGGTGATTAATCACAAGCTCAGCTTTGTAATCAAATGAAGTTGAAATGCGTTGAATTGTTTTTCGTATACGTTCTGTATTTGATCCCGATGTCATCAGCAAAGTGCCTATGCGGAGTAAAAGTGTGCACAGTTCCTTTGCTTCGGGATGAGTTTTATTCACTTCCAAAACAAATAAATTAGAACGCAAAGGTAATTTAAAATAAGCAGGATGTATAATGACAAGAATTAGTCCTATACACCTGAAAGCTGACGAGAATTATTTTTTTGTATCAGCTTTACATATTTCGCCTGTATTGTCCGCCCACATCATATAATGCATGTGTGATTTGTCCTAACGAACAATATTTCACTGTTTGCATCAGCTGTTCAAAAATATTTCCATTGCTTACTGCTACCTGTTTTAATTGTTTCAGTTCATCCTTGCACCTGTTTTCATTGCGTTGCCAGAAAGCATGAAGATTGGAAATCTGTTGTTCTTTTTCTTCGGTTGTACTTCGTATTATTTCGCCGGGAATTGTTGTGGGACTTCCTTTTTTATTTAAGAATGTATTTACACCAACAACCGGAAGTTCGCCAGTATGTTTCAGGTGCTCGTAGTGCAGGCTTTCTTCCTGGATTTTATTACGCTGATACATGCGTTCCATTGAACCAAGTACACCACCACGTTCAGTAATGCGGTTGAATTCATTCATCACAGCTTCTTCAACCAAATCAGTAAGCTTTTCAATTAAAAACGATCCCTGGTTGGGATTTTCATTTTTAGCAGTACCCAGTTCACGATTTATGATAAGCTGAATAGCCATTGCTCTTCTTACACTTTCTTCAGTTGGAGTTGTAATCGCTTCATCATAAGCATTGGTGTGAAGTGAATTGCAGTTATCATAAATAGCATACAACGCCTGCAATGTTGTACGTATATCGTTGAAATCAATTTCCTGTGCATGCAAACTTCTGCCACTTGTCTGAATATGATATTTCAACATCTGGCTGCGTTTGTTTGCTTTGTATTTATACTTCATTGCCTTTGCCCAGATGCGGCGTGAAACCCTGCCAATCACACTGTATTCCGGATCCATTCCATTACTGAAAAAGAATGAAAGATTAGGAGCAAACTCATCAATATTCATTCCACGGCTTAAATAATATTCAACATAAGTAAACCCATTTGCCAATGTAAATGCAAGTTGTGTGATTGGGTTTGCACCTGCTTCAGCAATATGATAACCACTAATACTTACGCTGTAAAAGTTGCGTACATTCTGCTCAATAAAATATTCCTGCACATCACCCATCAACTTTAAAGCAAATTCAGTTGAAAAGATGCAGGTGTTCTGTGCCTGGTCTTCTTTTAAAATATCGGCCTGCACTGTACCTCTCACCTGTTGTAAAGCCGCTTGTTTGCATTGAGCATACACATCAGCAGGTAATACTTCATCGCCGCTTAATCCAAGGAGTTTTAAACCAAGACCATTGTTACCTGCAGGTAATTCACCGGGAAAAGATGGATTATTATAAACAGGTTTTGTTATGTTGCCGAATTTCTTTTGATAAGCTGCATTCACCATTTCCCACTGACCATTCTCTTCAATCCATTTTTCACATTGCTGATCAATTGCTGCATTCATGAAGAATGCAAGAATGATGGGGGCAGGACCATTAATGGTCATACTTACAGATGTCTTCGGATCGCACAAATCAAAACCACTGTATAATTTTTTTGCATCATCAACAGTTGCAATACTCACACCACTGTTTCCAACCTTGCCATAAATATCAGGACGATGTGCCGGATCTTCTCCGTAAAGTGTTACACTGTCGAATGCAGTTGATAAACGTTTGGCAGGTTGTTCAAACGATACATAATGAAAACGTTTATTGGTACGTTCGGGACCGCCTTCGCCTGCAAACATTCTTGTAGGATCTTCGCCTTCACGTTTTAACGGAAACACACCAGCAGTAAATGGAAAACTGCCGGGAACATTTTCCTGTGCCTGCCAGCGTAACAGATCGCCCCAGTCTTTATATTTTGGCAAAACAACTTTCGGAATTCGTGTACCACTTAAACTGGTGCTGAACATTGGTTGCCTGATTATTTTATCACGCACTTTGTATTCGTAATAATCCTGCTGGTACGCTTTTAATTTTTCGGGCCAGTGAGTAATTAGTTTTTTAGCAACCGCAGTTTGCTGATCGGTGAGTTGCTGAATTTGCTTTTTAATTTCTTCAATAACTGCTGACGGGGCTTTAGCCGCCGTAAGGGTTTGTTCAGCACCCTGCAACTGATATAGTTTTGATGCAATTACTGATTGATCAATCACCAGCTGATTATAATCTTTAATTGTATCAGCAATTTCGCTGAGGTAACGAACCCTCGCCGGTGGAATAATGAGCGATTTATTAACGGTATCCTTATGAACAATATGATCAACTGCTCCGAAGTTGATGTTCATTTTTGTTTCAACTGCATGAATAATTTTTTCAAACAGTTCATTCACACCTGTGTCATTAAACTGTGAAGCAATGGTGCCTACAACAGGCAGTTCATCATCTTTCGCTGTAAATAACTGGTGGTTGCGTTTGTATTGTTTACGTACATCAGCCAGTGCATCCAATGCTCCTGCTTTATCAAATTTGTTGATGGCAATCAGATCGGCATAATCAAGCATGTTGATTTTTTCCAGTTGCGATGCAGCACCATATTCAGGTGTCATCACATACAAACTCACATCACAATAATCAAGAATCGATGCATCACTTTGTCCAACACCGGCACTTTCAAGTATAATGAGATCAAATGCTGCTTCTTTGCACACATCAATGGCTTCCTGCACGTACACACTTAAAGCTTTGTCGCTTTCTCTTGTGGCAAGACTGCGCATGTAAGATCTCGGACCGGAGATAGAATTCATACGGATACGATCGCCGAGTAATGCACCTCCTGTTTTTTTCTTTGATGGATCAACTGAAATAACAGCAATGGTTTTATCGGTAAATGCATGTAAGAAACGGCGAACGATTTCATCTGTTACTGATGATTTACCAGCACCACCTGTGCCGGTAATACCGAGTACAGGAATAATGGCTGATGTATTTTTCTTTGCTGATGGCTGACCATTTTCTGCAAGTGTAATGGCACGTGCAATGCGCCTGATATCTTTTTTCTCACCTAATGGAAGCTTCCCGTTCCAATGTTGAGGAGCTATCCAGTAAGCTGATTGTTCGTTATTATTTTGTGATGTTGAACTTTGCTTACATTGCTGAATCACATCTTCAATCATTCCTTCAAGTCCCATTTGCCTTCCATCGTCGGGCGAATAAATCCGTGCAATACCATAAGCCTGCAGTTCATTGATTTCATCGGGCAGGATTGTTCCACCACCGCCGCCAAATATTTTTATATGACCGCAACCACTTTCATCAAGCAGGTCTTTCATGTATTTAAAAAACTCAATATGCCCGCCCTGGTAAGAAGTAATGGCAATACCATGTGCATCTTCTTCAATAGCAGCTTCCACTATTTCCTGCACGCTGCGGTTATGACCAAGGTGAATGATTTCGGCACCCTTGCTTTGCATAATGCGGCGCATAATATTAATAGCTGCATCATGGCCATCGAATAAAGAAGCAGCGGTTACAATACGTATTTTATGAGAATTCGGTAACTCCATATTCAGTTGTTTCAGTACAAAAATAGTTTTAATTATTCTTGCTTACACATGTTAGGATAGATGGTTTTATAATCGGGCCGCAAAGTCATAAAAAAAGAGACTGTTTTTGCAAACAGTCTCTTTAATTTTTTTGAAGTTATATTGATTAATAACCCGGGTTCTGTACTAAAACACCACTTGTTGCATCAATTTCACGCTGTGGAATCGGCATAACAAGTTTATCAGCATTCCATGCAAAAGAACCGGTTGCTAAACGTAACCTGCGCAGATCGTGAATACGCTGACCTTCGAATGCCAGTTCAATAAACCTTTCGCCCAATACATCATTTAATGTTGGACTTGCAGGAGCTGTTGAATTTGTGCGAACAGTATTTCTTACCATTGCTAAATCATCGGCAGGTGTTGCACCTACAGATGAGCTGAGTCTTAAATTACATTCAGCTCTTGTAAGATACATTTCTGCAATACGCACAACAGGTAAATTCTGGCTGAATGATTTCCATTTTCCGCAATAAGTATTGCCGGGTCTTGCACCTGTTCCAATATAATACCATTCAGAAATCCGTAAATCACCTTGCGGATAATTGTTATCGGGATAGCTTGCAACAACTCTTACATCAGCACGTCCAATACCAGGCAGGCTTGCATAGAAAGTAGCCATACCATTATTTGCAGTACCTGCATTGTTTTGTTCATTTTGCTGAATTTCCCAGATTGATTCTGCAGTGTTTTTATTATCAAACACTGCTCTTACAGAAGCATTCATTTTGTAATATCCGCTTTCAATAACTGTATTGGCAGCAGCAAGAGCTGCAGGATAATTAGCCTGCTGTAAATAAACCCTTGTTAAGAATGCAAGTGCAGCATATTTTGTTGCTCTTACTCCATTTTCTTCAGGCAATAAAGTTGCAGCTTTTGTTAAATCAGTAATAACCTGTGTGTACACCTGCTGCACTGTGCTGCGTGGAGTTTTCTCAAATGCATCAGCTTCAGTAGTTGTTGGTTTTGTTTTGATAACAACACCTAACTGTGTGTTACCCGAAACTGCACCGTAAGGCAATCCATACAAACGCACTAATTCAAAATGCATAATGCCACGAATGAACAACGCTTCACCTTCTAATTGTTTTTTCAGATCTGCATCCTTTACAATATCAAGTGAGTTTAATACAATGTTTGACATATTGATTGCTTTGTACGCTTCTGTCCAGATAAGCGCAGCATCAGCATTATCTCTTAACATGGCTTTTCCTGCAATTTGTCTTGGCGACTGGAAAGTGCCACGCCATGTGCAAACCCCATCACTTCCTAAAAGGTCTGCATCCATTAACAGGTTTGTACCGTATAAAGATCCGCCACCTAAAACAGAATAAGCACCCACAACCAGTGAGTTTACATCCTGGTCTGTTTCCAATGCACTTGCTGCATCAATTGATTGCTTTGGTTCAATATCAAGAACTTTTTTACAAGAAGTAAATATTGCAGCAGAAACAAAAGCGAGCAGTAATAATTTATTTCTAAGTTTCATAATAATAATTTTTGGTTTTGATTACAATCCGATGTTTATACCTACAGCAATTGTACGTGCCTGTGGAGGTGTATAAAAATCATGTCCGAGGTTCACATTGCCTACATACAATGTATTTACTTCGGGATCGTAACCGGTGTATTTTGTAAACGTAAAGAGGTTAGAAGCTGAAACATAAACTCTTGCTGATTCAAGTTTCAAAGGCTTCAGCATAGTTCTTGAAAAGTTGTAACCAAAGTTTACACTCTTGATCCTGAAATAAGAACCATCCTGAACCCAACGGCTGCTCTTTCCTGCACCATTACCATCATAAAGACGTGGTTGAGGAATCATTGTTTTATCGCCTGGTTTTTTCCAGTAGTTCATCTGATCAACCGTCTGGTTATCGAAGTAATCACCATTTACACTCTGGAAAAATCCGGCAATGTTGTAGAGATCACCACCTTTTACAAACTGGCATTGAATATCAAGATCAAAAGATTTAAAGCTGAAGTGGTTGTTCCATCCACCATAAAAATCAGGATTTGGATTTCCAACAACTGTATCTACTGCAGAGCTGTATGAGTTAGTTGTTTTACCATCAGCCAGCATATATAATGCATCTCCGTTTTCAGGATCAACACCCATGTATTTCTTGCCATAGAATTGTCCGAACGGAGCACCTACTGCAAGACGACCTAATGTTCTTGAACCTGGAGAAACAGGAGCAACAAGACGTGTTACTTCGTTTTTGTAAGTTGAAATGTTGAAAGAAGTATTCCATTTAAATGCACCGGTAAGAATGTTTGCATTTACCACAAATTCAAAACCGTGGTTATTCATATCACCCACATTTTTGGTAATGATAGTATAACCATTCACTGCAGGTGTAGGAACATTCAGCAACAGGTCTTTTGTTTTCTTGGTGAAGAAATCAATTTCACCTGAGATACGGTTGTTAAGTAAACCAAAGTCGAGACCGATATCAAACTGCTTTGTATTTTCCCATTTCAGTTTTTCATCACCAATCTGTGATGTTACCATACCGCTGATGTTTGCATAAGCAGCTGCATCGTAAAGACTGCGTGCACCAAAGTTTCCGATTTCAGCATTACCGGTAATACCGTAACTGCTCCTGATTTTAAGGAAGCTGATGGCTTTAATATCTCTCATAAAACTTTCTTCACTGACAATCCAGCCAATTGATGCAGCAGGGAAAGAACCATAACGGTTATCCTTACCAAAACGGCTTGAACCATCAACCCTGAAGCTTGCGCCAAGTAAATAACGGTCTTTGAATTTATAGTTTGCTCTTGCGAAATATGAAAGGAATCTGAAACCTGTTTCGCTAGAAGACCCATCAGAAATAATTGCAGCACTTGCAATTTTTGTAAACTTATCATTAGGGAACGCAAGGCCTGTTACACTTGCACCTGCACTTTGTCCTTTTTGATATTCAATACCAGCCAATGCATCCACAACATGATTCTCACCAAAAGAATTACTATAGTTGAATGTGTTGGTATTAGTAAGCACATTAGCAGTAACCTGGTTGCTGTAACTATAACCATCAGGCGCACCATCTAATGTTCTTCTTCCCAAAAACTGATTTTCCTGTAAGTTGTTCCAGTCAATACCAACCTGGGAGCGGAAGCGAAGTGTTTTGCTGAAGTTTATTTCAGCATATGCATTACTGATAGAACGGAAGGTTTTATTCAGTGTCTGGTTATTATCTTCTCTTTCAACAAGGTTGTTATAATAAAGTGTTGCCAGGTTATACTTTCCGTTTGCATCTCTTAACGGGTGCAATGGCGGAATGGCATTTAACTGAAGTGGATTGCTGAATGCATTATCACTTGGTACACTGTAATTATCGCTTTGATTAAGTGAGATGTTTGTACCAAACTTAAAAATTGAATTAATTGTATGATCAATATTGATACGGAAAGTTCCTCTTGTTAAACGGTTTGCAAGAATGATACCTTTCTGATCATTATAACTTGCACTTACCAGGAATTTTGTACGTGCATCGCCACCTGTAGCTGAAGCATTGTACTGGCGTACATATCCTTTCTGAAATGCCTGGTTCGACCAGTTTACATCGTTGTTGCTGTTCCAGTCATCAGTACCGGTTTCTGCAGCAAATTCATCTGCACCAACATAGCCAACATTTTCAGCAGCTACAGAAAATAATTCTTTGTATTGAGCTGCATTTAAGAATTGGCGTTTATGTGTTGGATCGCTCCATCCTGTAAAAACTCCGGCGCTTACTTTTGTTTTACCCTGTTTACCGCTTTTTGTTGTAATCAATAATACACCGTTTGATGCCCTTGAACCATAAATAGCTGAAGAAGCAGCATCTTTCAATACTTCAATTGATTCAATATCGTCGGGATTAATTGTTGCAAGCGGGTTATCGGGTTCAGTATTGCTTCCCAACGACTGGCTGATAACAGGAACTCCGTCGATAACAACAAAAGGTTGCTGATTAGCAGAGATAGAAGAAATACCCCTTACCCTGATATTCAGAGCCTGGCCCAGTTTACCACTTCCTGAATTAATGAATACACCAGATGCTCTTCCCTGTAATGCCTGCTCAAAAGAAGGCAGCGGAAGGTTGCTGAACTCTCTTGAACTTACTTTCGAAATTGAACTGGTGATTTCTTTTTTAATCTTGCTACCATAACCGGTGACAATAACTTCTTCAAGTCGTTTACTTTCTCCTGCTTTTAGTGAAACTGTAATAAAAGCTCCTGTGAGGGAAATGTCCTGTGATTCAAATCCTAAAGCAGAAATGCTTAGGGTTTTTGTGCTTTCTGACACGATAAGAGAGAATGTTCCGTCATTTTTTGTAGCAGTTCCTTTAGAAGTGCCTTTTACTGTAACCGACGCATTCGCAATAGGTGTGCCGCTTTCATCTGTAACTTTTCCTGTTACCTCTTTTGTTTGTGCATTAAGTCCAACAAACAGCAACAGGAAGACAATTGTCATTCCGAGCAATTTTCTCATGTACATTGATTTTGGTTAAAAAATAAATAGTGTTCTTATTTCTTTCAGACAAGAAATAGCAATGATAGCTGCTTTAAAAAAATAAATATAACTTTCTTACATAAACGGGCTATTTAATTGGTAAACAATGTAAATAGCCCGCTTTTTATGGTTTGAAACGTAGGATTAATCCCTTCGTTCCATATATATAAGGATGTATTGAACCAGCATTGCAATGGATGCTAATGCAGCCACAACATAAGTTGCTGCAGCCCACTTGAGGGCATCTTTTGCCCCGGGGAATTCCTGGGTATTGATCACATTTGTACGCTCCAGCCAAGCAAGTGCCCTGTTGCTGGCATCGAATTCAACTGGCAGAGTAATAATGGAAAAAAGGGTGGAAACCGCAAACATAATTATACCAATCAGTAAAACAGTGGGATTTCCCTTGCCAAAACCCAGCACACCAAGACCTATTAATAATACCCATTGCGATAAATTGGTGCTGATCTGTACAATCGGAACCAGCCTTGAACGAAGCATAAGCCATTGATAAGCAGTAGCATGTTGAACGGCATGACCACATTCATGAGCTGCAACCGCAGCAGCAGCAACTGAACTTCCGTTGTAAACATCGGGGCTCAGATTAACTGTTTTCTTCATGGGATCGTAGTGGTCGCTCAAAAAACCATCCACAGACTGGACTGTAACATCGTAAATACCATTCTCCCGCAGCATTTTTTCTGCTATTTCACGGCCCGTAAGCCTGCTCATCAGGAGCTGTTTGCTGTACCTGGCAAACTTGCTTTTTAACCTCATTTGTACCAAAAAGCCGATTCCCATAAAAATCAGGGACACAAATAAAATTCCTAGATTCATCTATCTTTTTTTTAATTTAATTACTCATCAAATTACCTTCCAAACTACAAATCTGACAGATTAAGCCGGTTTCAAATTTGGCGTAAGTCTTTTTGTCAGAATCAGTTACGTTTAAAGATAGCCGTAAGCTCAGGAAGCGAAAAAAGTCTTTGAAAAAAAGAACTTAAATAACTGTTTATCAATATTTTATAAAATAAAAATACAACCCCTAAAACTGACCGATTCCTTGCCTTTTAAAAAAATATTTATACACATAGCCCAAAAATAATTTTGCAATCTGGGCACAATTTGTAATTTAGCAACAGAATTTAATGGGTTAGTAAGTACAAAGGGTTGGAAGAAATTCCAGCCCTTTTACTTTTATCAAACACTTGTTTTTATTTCGTTTATTTTCTGAAATAATGCTCCGATTCAGGATTCTTTTTTTCTCTTCATCGAAATATTTTTTTTACTGAATTCATTTTTTTTGATGGACTTTTATGAGATTGAGAAAATAAATCATGAGCAAAGTCAAATCATCTTTTTTTTGCCAGAACTGTGGATATGAATCAGCAAAATGGCTTGGTAAATGTCCATCATGTAACGAATGGAACACCTTCGTAGAAGAAATTATTACAAAAGATAAAAGCAATCCACAAAAACAAAGCTGGAAAGAAAGCAGCGGAAGCGAAATGAAAACAATTTCGCTGAGTGAAATAAAAAGTACAAAAGAAGAAAGGATTTTAACCCAGGATGCAGAGTTGAATCGTGTACTTGGTGGTGGTATTGTTCCGGGAAGCATTGTATTAATTGCAGGCGAACCAGGGATTGGAAAATCAACTTTATTTCTGCAATTAGGTCTTCATTTAAAAAACACAGTTACACTTTATGTAAGTGGTGAAGAAAGTGAACAGCAGATTAAAATGCGTGCTGATCGTTTGCAGATGAGTAATGAAGACTTTTATTTACTTACTGAAACATCAACCAACATCATTTTCCAGGAAGTAAAAAAGTTAAAACCGCAACTGGTTATCATTGATTCGATACAAACTTTACAAACACCTTTTATTGAAAGTGGTCCCGGAAGCATTTCTCAAATCAGGGAAACCGCAGCCGAACTTCAGCGCTTTGCTAAAGAAACGCATACACCTGTATTTCTCATTGGGCATATTACAAAAGATGGAACCATTGCAGGACCAAAAATTCTGGAGCACATGGTTGATACTGTTTTGCAGTTTGAAGGCGACCGTCATTACGCTTACAGAATTCTGCGTACAATGAAAAACAGGTTTGGATCAACATCTGAACTGGGCATTTACGAAATGAGTGAAACAGGTATGCGGCCTGTAAATAATCCAAGCGAAATTCTTATCACACAAAAAGAAGATCAGCTAAGCGGTATTGCCATTGCAGCAACAATGGAAGGTATGCGGCCGCTGCTTATTGAAGTGCAGGCTTTAGTAACACAAAGTGTGTACGGAACTCCGCAACGAACTGTCAGCGGGTTTGATTTAAGAAGACTTCAACTGCTACTCGCTGTTCTTGAAAAGCGTGGTGGTTTTCATTTTGGAATGAAGGATGTGTTTTTAAATATCGCCGGTGGAATTAAAGTGGAAGATCCTTCCATTGATCTTGCCGTATTATGTGCACTTCTTTCGAGTTATGAAGATGTGCCGTTAAATCCGCAGATATGTTTTGCCGGTGAAGTTGGTTTAAGTGGAGAAATACGGGCAGTTAACCGCATTGATCAGCGTATTGCAGAAGCTGAAAAACTGGGCTTTGAAAAAATCATCATCAGCAAATACAATTTGGGCCACAGGAAAGAAAACGATAAAAAAATCATGCAGAAATACAATATTGAAATTGTAACCATGAGCAAGGTTGAAGAGTTGTACCAGTATTTATTCCAGTAAGCTGCAGTATTTGATTTTGCTTTTTTTCTGATTATTTTAGACAGATGATCAACACCCGGAAATGGCTCAGCGATTTTGCTCATCTGTTCTATCCACATACCTGTGCAGGTTGCGGAAGTGATTTACTGGAACATGATCAGTGTATTTGCCTCCATTGCTATTCGCAACTACCCGAAACAGGTTTTGCTTCTCTTCCCATCAATCCAATTGAGAAAAATTTTTATGGTCGTTTAGATGTACACTCAGCAACTGCAGGTTATTACTTCAGCAAAAGCTCTGTTTTGCAGCAACTCATTCATCAACTAAAATATAAAGGAAGAAAAGATGTGGGCTTACAACTTGGCAAATGGTTAGGACTTCAGTTAAAACAAAGCAACCGTTTCAGTAATCTTGATTATTTGATTCCGTTACCGCTCTTTCCGCATAAAGAAAAAAAGCGTGGATATAACCAGGCAGCGGTTCTTTGCGAAGGAATATCTGAAATAATAAATGTACCTGTGCTAAACAATATTGTGCTGCGTAAACGTTATACCGATACACAAACAAAAAAAGGCCGCAGCGACAGATGGGTGAATGTGGAAGGAAGTTTTGAAGTAAGCGATCCGGCTGTTTTAACAAATAAAACGCTTTTGCTGGTTGATGATGTAATTACAACCGGTGCAACTATTGAGGCTTGCGGGTTTGCAATGAAAGAAGCTGCAGAAATAAACCTCAACATTGCGGCATTAGCATGGGCAAGCAATGATTAATCATATTATTAACGAAACAATAAAAGCCATTCTGCAAAGCTTTCTTATTTTTACAACCAGTGAAGTCATACATTACTATACTGCTTTTGGTTTTCATTACTGTTGCATCGTGTCGTAAAGACACGCTGAACACAAGTGCTGATGCAAAACTTACATTGGCAAACGACAGTCTTCATTTCGATACTGTTTTTACCTCTGCAGGTTCAGTTACAAAATACTTTCTCATTAAAAATGAAAACAGGCAAAAGATTCGGATCAGCAATATTCAGTTGATGGGTGGAGTTGCATCAAATTTTAAAATGAATGTGGATGGAAGTCCCGGTGTTCAGTTCAGCAATATTGATATTGAAGGTAACGACAGCATTTATGTTTTTGTGAATGTGAATGTAAATCCCAATGCCGCCAATCAACCTTTTATTATTAAAGACAGTATTAAAATTGAATCGAACGGAAATACAAAGTATAAACAGTTAGAGGCCTGGGGACAAAATGCCAATTACATTCGCAGCACCATTTTTCGTGGCAATTTTACCTGGACAAAAGACAAACCATACGTTATACTTGGTGGAATGGTAGTTGATACCAATGCAGTATTAACCATTCAACCGGGAGCAAGAATTTACCTCAATGCAGATGCACCTTTTATTGTTGATGGCACATTAATCGTTAATGGAACAAAAAGCGACAGCGTTGTGTTTAAAGGCAACCGTTTGGATGAACCATATAAAAATTATCCCGGTTCATGGCCCGGCATTTATTTCAGGGGAAGCAGCATCAACAACCAGCTTACTTATACTTATGTAAGAAATGCTTACCAGGGAATGGTGGTTGAAAAACCATCCAACAACAGCAATCCCAAACTCACTTTAAACAACTGTGTGCTTGATAATATTTATGACATCGGTTTATTTGGCATCAGCACAAATATTGTTGCCAACAATTGTTTAATCAGCAATTGCGGCAATAACATTGCTCTTGTTTACGGAGGCACGTACCAATTCACGCATTGTACTGTTGTAAGTATTTCCAATTCGTATGTACAGCATAAAAATCCTGTACTTACGGCATCTAACTCCATCAAACAAAACAGCCAGATTTATACTGCACCCCTAAATGCAATATTCACCAACAGTATTCTCTGGGGATCGGAAGGTTTTGTAGAAAATGAAGTAGTGGTACAGAAAGATGGAAGCGCAGCAGCTGCAGTAAGTTTCAGCAATGTACTGTTCCGTTCAAAAACAGATCCTTCTTTTTCAACATTTTCAAATGTTATCCGCAACACCGATCCATTGTTCGACAGTGTTGATGTGGTAAAACAGTATTACAATTTTCATCTTAAAACAGGATCACCAGCCATTAACAAAGGAACAGTTACACCCCTGCTTACCGATTTTGATGGCAAGGCAAGAGTTGGCTTGCCCGATCTTGGTTGCTACGAAAAGCAATAATACATTGGTCATATTTGATGAGCGGATAACTAACTGATGGTTTTCGCATGATCTTTGAACCACTTTGTTTTTTCTTTGTTATAATTCTAAAATCAACCAAAAATGATACGTTATATCCTTGCATTATTCGTGTTTGTTTCACTGTCGTTTACAGTGGCTGTAAAAAAGCAAAACGCACTTCCCAACATTTACAGTTTTAAAGTTGAATCGCTTGAAGGCGGAACAATCAACTTTTCCAGCTTTAAGGGAAAGAAAATTTTAATTGTGAACACAGCTTCCAAATGTGGTTATACGCCGCAATACGAGGAACTGGAAGCTTTGTATGAAAAGTATAAAGACAAGCTGGTGGTAATTGGTTTCCCTGCAAATAATTTTGGCGGACAGGAACCGGGCACCAATGCAGAAATTAAAGAATTCTGCACAGGTACTTATCATGTAACATTTCCTATGGCTGCAAAAATCAGTGTGAAAGGAGATGATATGCATCCCTTGTACCAATGGCTTACAAGCAAGGAAAAGAACGGCGTACTTGATGCAGAAATCAAATGGAACTTCAATAAGTTTTTACTGAACGAAAAAGGCGAACTGGTTGCTTACTTCCCAAGTAAAGTAAAACCAATGAGCGAAGAAATTACAAGTAAGCTGTAAAAGACTTTTCATAAAGACAAAAAAAGAACTAAAAGCCCCGTAAAAAAATTACGGGGCTTTTAGTTACAACGATTAAAAAGCTTTGTGCACTTTCTGTCTTTGAGACGACATGGCTCAGATGCTACTCAAATTATTATCTTCGCCGCATGCAATTCAGCAATGTTATCGGTCAGCAGCAGGTTGTTCATCAGCTAAAAGAAATGATGGACAACAACCGCCTCAGCCACGCTTTGCTCTTTATTGGCAAAGAAGGCAGCGGAGCATTACCGCTTGCACTTGCTTTCAGTACCTACGTTGTTACTCAAAGCGAAAAACAAAAACCGGTTGCAACAACTGCAGGTTTGTTTGGTGATGAACCGGTTGCCGCACCATCATCGCACGGAGCTGAATTGGCCGAACAATACATTCACCCCGATATTCATTACAGCTACCCGGTTATTCCACGCAAAAGTGGCGATAAACCCGTCAGCACCGATTACATTAATGAATGGCGTGAATTCATCAAACAATACCCCTACGGTAATGTGTACGACTGGCTGCAGTTTATTGGTGCCGAAAACAAACAGGGAAATATTACTGCGGCTGAGTGTGCCGACATCATCCGTAAACTTAACCTCAAAAGTTTCGAGAGCGAATACAAAATACTTGTGCTCTGGATGCCCGAGTACCTGGGCAACGAAGGCAACAAATTGCTGAAGCTGATTGAAGAACCTCCGGCTAATACTTTATTTATTCTTGTTGCCGAAAATGAAAGCCTGGTGCTGCCCACCATTGTGAGCCGTTGTCAGACAGTTCGTATTCCGCCGGTTGAAATAAAAGATGTGGCCGAAGCCCTTGTGCAACGCAGCAGGTTAAGCGAAGACCAGGCCATGCAGATTGCCGGTGTGTGCGAAGGCAATTACAGGGAAGCATTGCAACTGATTCAGCATGCGGAAGAAGACTGGCAATCGTTGTTGAGGGAATGGCTGAACTCCATGCTTAAAACCGGGCCGGTGGCACAGGTTAAATGGGTGGATATTATCAGTCAGCAGGGTCGTGAAAAGCAAAAACAGTTCCTGCGTTATTTTACCCACTTGCTGGAGCAGAGCATCCGCCTGCGGACAATGGGCGAAGACAATTTGCCACTAACCGGTGCCGAAAAAGATTTCTCCATGCGCCTCAACAAGCTTTGCGATGTAAGTCAGCAGCAGGCCATTACCCAGGAGTTAGACAAAGCCGCTTATTATATTGAACGCAATGCCAACGCCAAAATGCTGTTCATGGCGCTCACCATCAAACTCTACCATATTATTGCCAACAAATCGGCGATTGAGGTGAATTGATACCAGCCCGGGGCCTCAAAATCAAAACATGCCTGCTTTTCCGCAAAAAACTCTATTTTTGATGAATGACCTGCGTGGAAGAATAGTGAAAGGATAAAGGTCAGGGGAAGAAAGGTTTGTGTGGATGAGCTGTTGAATGATGATCAACTTCTGTTGCGTCGCACTCTTGTACTGTATTGCCGGCTTGGGCAACACATTTAAACATATACTTTTTCGCTGAAACAAAAACTGCCGAACAAAGATAAAAGCGTACAAGTGAGTGACACAACCAAAGCTTCATAGATATTCTGCTGCTTGCTCCCAAAGCCTTCTTCAATCTTAATTAATCATTTTTCATTTCGTATTTATATATGGGTTGTTCAAGTTGTGGTACTAATGGCGTCAATGGATGCAAAAGCAACGGTGGCTGCAGCACTGGTGGCTGTAACCGTTTGAATGTACACGACTGGCTGGCCAATCTTCCGTTCAGCGATCCCGACAGTGATTGCCGTGTTATTGAAGTTACTTTTAACAATGGCAGCCGAAAAGATTTTTACAGGAACAATACACTTCAGACTTTCATTAAGGGCGACATGGTTACTGTTGAAGGTGTGAGTGGTTTTGATGTGGGTATGGTGAACCTTACCGGCGAACTGGTGCGTTTGCAGATGAAGAAAAAGGGTGTGAAGGAAGATAATGCTGAAATGAAGAAGATCATGCGCAGGGCCAATGAAATGGACTTGCAGAAATGGAGCGAAAGCAAAAACAGGGAAAAACCTTCGTTAACAAGAGCAAGAGCCATTATTATACAGCTGAACCTGGATATGAAACTGATTGAAGTAGAGTTCCAGGCCGATGGCAGAAAAGCAACATTCTATTATACTGCCGAAGACCGTGTTGATTTCCGTGAGCTGATTAAAATTTATGCTTCTGAATTTAAGATTAAAGTGGAGATGAAGCAGATCGGTATCAGGCAGGAAGCAGCAAAGATTGGTGGCATTGGCAGTTGCGGCAGGGAATTATGTTGCAGCAGCTGGCTCAGCGATTTTAAAAGCGTTACTACTACCATTGCACGTTACCAGAATTTAACCATCAATCAAACAAAACTCAGCGGACAATGCGGACGTTTAAAGTGCTGCTTGAACTATGAACTGGATACTTACCTTGATGCGTTGCAGCAGTTCCCCAATAATGCTGACACATTGGAGTTAAGTCGTGGTACAGCAACGCTGATTAAAAAAGACATTTTCAAAAACCTGATGTGGTATATTTTACCTGACAGTAATAAACAATACCCTGTTCCTATTGAGCGTGTAAAAGAAATCAGGTTCATGAATGCAAAAGGCCAGCGGCCTGATGAATTGGGAGCAATTGAACTATCACCGGTAAAAGAAGAAGAAAAAGAACATGTGCATGTTGAGCTTGTTGGACAAATAAGTTTGAAGAGTCTTGAACGCAACAGCCGCAAGAGAAAAGATAAAGAGCAGCAACAAAAGCGCCAGCAGGATCAGCCAAAGTCACAGCAGCGTCCGCAACAACAAAACAGGCCACAGCAAGGCGGTCAGCAGCAAAATAAACAAGGTGGTAATCCGCAAAACAGACAAGGTGGACAGCAACAAAAACAGGGCGGACAACAAAGACAACAACAGCAGCCGCAACAAAAACAACAGCAGCGCCCGCAGCAACAAAACAAGCCTCAGCAAGGCGACAGAAATAAAGGCCAGCAACAGCAGCCTCCAAAAAAACAACAATAAGAAGATTGATATTAAACCCCGGCGAAAGTTGGGGTTTAATTTTTATTCAATATTATTTTATACAACGCATCCTGAATTTTTCCCCGCACATTCATCGTAAGAATTTTTGTATTGGTACCACCATCGGGATAAACCCTGTTGCTTAAAAATATAAACACAATATTATTTTCCGGATCGGCCCACACACCTGTACCTGTATAACCTGTGTGCCCGAATGTTGAAGGCGACACGCTGAGTGCGGGATAAGGTTCTTTTCGTGTAAGATTATCTTTTTCCGGTTTATCAAAACCCAGTCCCCTCCTGCTGTTTTCACTTTGATAAGATGTAAACAGTTTAACTGTTTCAGGTTTAAAAAACGTTTTGTCACCAATGGTTCCGCCGTTAGCAATCATTTGCAGTAACACAGCCAGTTCATACGCTGTACTGTACAAACCTGCATGCCCTGCAATACCACCAAACATTGCAGCACCGGGATCATGCACATATCCACGGAGTAATTGCCTCCTGAACTGTACTTCACGTTCAGTTGGAACAATGCGGCTCTGGGGTAAATGATTCAGTGGTAAAAAACCTGTTGACTGAAATTGCAATGGTTCATAAAATGTTTTACGTACATATGCATCAAGCGTCATTCCTGTAAGCTGTTCAACAATTTTTCCCATGAAGATGAAATCATTGTCGCTGTACACATATTTTCCATTGGGGCCAAGATCGCTTTGCAGGATACGCAGATTCATTGTATCAACCCAATCGTTTCGCATATAAAAATGCTCAGCTACTTTTACTGTATGCTGTTCATCCAATACTGTTTGATAAACCGCATCAAACGGAACACCTGTTACATCATCAGTTGTTTCTTTATAAAAAGGGATGAATGATTTTAACCCGGCCTGGTGCAACAAAATATCTTCAATAACAAGATCAGCTTTGTTGGTTCCGTTTACCCATGGCAGGTAATAACCAAGTTTTTGTTTGAGATCAAGCTTACCTTCTTCATACAATTTCATTACAGCAACAGTTGTTGCACAGATCTTTGTTACCGATGCCATGTCAAACACCGATTCAAGTGTCATTGGCTCGGTTTGGTTGTAGGTATAATAACCATACGCTTTTTCAAAAACAATTTTTCCGTCTTTTGCTGCGAGTACTACACAACCCGGCGCTACTTTTTTTTCAATTGCATCTGCAACAATAGAATCAACCACAGCAAATTTTGTTTCATCTGTTTTTTCTACAGGCATTAAACCTTTGTTTGCCTGGACATAACTTATTCCTGCGCCAAATTTCAATTCATCACAAACAGAAACAGGCAGCTTTCCCTGCGGAGATTGTTTGCCTGTGAGTATTTCAAATGCAGCTTGTTGTGTGTACACATCATCTTCATAACACAATAAACTGTTTTTTGCGTTACAGAAATTTTTCAATGCATAAGGATTGCCAAACATCATCAGCACCGACTTTGGCAATTGCAGTAATCCGCTGATCAACTGAACTGATGGCACACTTAATCCATAGTTACCCTGTGGACGACGACTGTAATTATGTACACCAATCACCACCTGCTGGTAGTTGTTCTTCAGTAATTCAATGAGCGACAAGACTCTTCCGCCATCACTTTTATACGAGAAGAAAAACACATCAGCCTTCAGTTCATCCCGCATCTTTTTGGTCATTGTATTATCAGCTGTAATACCAACAGCCACGTAAGCAATTTTCCGTTCTTCATTTGTTGCTTTGTTCATGAAGGTCATTGTTGCTGCGGAAAGCGGCAGTAAATTATTTTCATTACGAAGCAGTGTGATGGATTTGTTTGCAATCAACAACTTCAGCGATTCTGTTTTTGCATTCAGATCATTCACCAGGTTGTTGGTGTCAATTGGTTTCCATGAAGCAAGTCCGTATAAATATTTTGCCATCAGCACACGTTCAACTCTTTTGTTGATCTCATCCCAACTCAGCTTTTTGTGCTTGATCGCTTTTTTTATTTTCTGAATAGCAGCAGGAACATCAGCAGGCAAACAAAGCAGATCATTTCCTGCAATCAGTGATTGTGCACTTGCCTGTCCATCAGGAAAAAACTTTTTTACACCCTGCATTTCCAGTGCATCAGTAAACGTTAGTCCTTTAAACTGCAGTTCTTCACGCAGCAGTTTGGTTACGTTATTATATGAAAGAGATGTTGCAACGTTTTGCGTATTATCAATTGCAGGAATGTACAAATGACCAATCATAATACTTCCCACATTGTTTTCAATCATTTCCCTGAATGGAAATAACTCAAGCGAATCAAGTTGCGCTCTTGATTTATTGATGACGGGTAAATCCATGTGACTGTCTGTTTCTGTATCACCATGACCTGGAAAATGTTTGGCACAAGCCATCACACCCATTTCCTGCATGCCTTTCATTACCTGCACACCAAACAATGCAACTTTAAAACGGTCTTCACCAAAAGAGCGGTCGTTAATTACAGGATTGTAAGGATTGTTATTTACATCCACCACCGGTGCAAAGTTTACCTGTATGCCCATGCGCCTGCATTGTTCACCAATCAACCGACCGTACTGGTAAGCAAGTGATGCATCGCTTACAGCACCAAGCATTAATTGCCGTTGCAAAGGAATCACACTGTCGAGCCGCATACCCAAACCCCATTCGCCATCAATTGTAATAAGCAAAGGTGTTTTCGCAATGCTTTGATAATAGTTGGTGAGATTGGCCTGCCGTACTGGTCCGCCCTGGAAAAAACAAAGTCCGCCAACATTGTATTTCTGAATCTGCTCAATAACATGGTTGATATGATCGGGACCAAGATTACTGTGCGCCCTGATGATCATTAACTGTGCAATACGTTCATCGTTGTTCAGTGTTTTCATCACACTGTCGGCCCAACGTTTTGCCAGTTCAACTTTTGTTTGTGAAAATGAACTGAAGCCGGCAGCAATAATCAGTAGTGAAAGGAATAGTTTCTTCATGCATATTTTACTTTACAAGCCGGTTAAAGATAACGAATAATCCTTCGAAGGTTGGTTGAAGAACTGTAATTTTGCCGTTTCAAAAAGGAGAAAGATTAAGTGCCGGATATCATTCAATTATTACCCGATCATATTGCAAACCAGATTGCAGCTGGTGAAGTTATTCAGCGCCCTGCAAGTGCGGTGAAAGAGTTATTGGAAAATGCAGTGGATGCAGGTTCAACCGAAATTCAACTCATCATTAACGATGCAGGTAAACAACTGGTGCAGGTAATTGACAATGGTGTGGGCATGAGTGAGACAGATGCACGTATTGCTTTTGAACGCCATGCCACATCCAAGATCAGGGAAATAGAAGATCTCTTCCGCATTAAAACAATGGGCTTCCGTGGCGAAGCTCTTGCATCGATTGCAGCTGTTGCGCAGGTTGAAATAAAAACCAAACGTGCAGAAGATACTGCAGGAACATTTATTGAAATTGAAAACAGTGTTGTAACAAAACAGGAACCTGTTGCCACTGTTAACGGCACCAGTATTGCCATGAAGAATTTATTCTTCAACGTTCCGGCACGCCGGAATTTTTTAAAAAGCAATGCAGCCGAAATGCGGCATATCGTAGATGAATTTATCCGTGTAAGCATGGCTTACCCCGATATCTTTTTCTCCTTAACTGCAAATGGTCAGCAAATGTTTCACCTCGAAAGAGGAACACTGAAGCAACGCATTGTTCAGTTGCTTGGCAGCCAGTACAACAGTAAACTTGTTTCAGCTGAAGAACAAACCGATTACATGAACATTTATGGTTTTATCGGTAAACCTGAAACTGCCAAGAAGACAAGAGGTGATCAGTATTTCTTTGTCAATAAACGTTTCATCAAAAGTGCTTATCTCAATCATGCAGTTGCAAGTGCTTTCCAGGAAATGATTCCTGCCGACAGTTTTCCTGCGTATGTATTGTTTATTGATCTTGATCCTGCACAGGTTGATATCAATGTTCATCCAACCAAACAGGAAATCAAGTTTGAAGATGAAAAGATTGTGTATGCTTTTGTACAATCGGCCATCAAACATGCATTGGCACAGTTCAGCATTACACCAACACTTGATTTTGATCTTGATCCCAATATTCAGCGGCTCGATGCTGTAAGCAAACCGTTTACCGATGAACAAAAGTCAATGGCATCAGCATCTTCGCTTTACCAAACTTTTACGCAAAAGCATGCAGCACATAAAATTGATCCAACAAATAAAAGTGAACTGAAACATTGGAGAGACGTACCCCCAACCCCTGAAGGGGAGAATTTTTCACAGCAAAATTTTGTTCAGACTAATACAGGATATGATTTAAAACCAGCGGTTGAAACCAGCCTTGTTCCCGATCAGGATTTTTTTCAGCTTCATAACACTTATATTCTTGCTTCAACCAATAAAGGAATGATGATCATTCACCAGCAAAACGCACATGAGCGTGTTTTGTATGAACGTTATGTTGCTGCTGTTGAAGGAAAAGCTGTTGCAACGCAAAGAAGTTTGTTTCCATCTACATTGCAACTTTCACCACAGGATACTGTTTTGTTAAACGATCTGCTTCCTGAGCTACATCAATTAGGTTATCACATTGAACCTTTCGGAAAAGATACTTTTGTTATACAGGGTACACCTGCCGATGTGGAACAGGGAAATGAAAGTATGGCAATTGAATTACTGCTGGAACAGTTTAAACATTATACCAGCGATTTAAAATTCTCCAAGCGTGAAAAATTAGTACGCTCTTTAGCCAAACAGCATTGCATTAAAGCCGGCCGCTCACTCACACAAAAAGAAATGAAACAGTTGGTGGAAGATTTATTCAACTGTTCACAACCCAACGCAACGTCGAACGGCTTTCCGGTTTACATGGAAATTAAAAAAGATGAACTGGAAAAAATGTTTGGGCGATAATAGTGATTCTATATCTTAGTAAAAACTAAACTTTATGAATGAAACAAGCTTTCTAGGCACTTTCGAAATCCTTCTTATTCTTGGCCTTATAGTAGTCGTGGCTCTACCTATAATATTAGGCATGTGGAAGACATTTCAAAAAGCCGGCCGTCATGGCTGGGAATGCATCATCCCAATTTACAACAACATGGTTCTTGCTGAAATTGGCGGCAAACCAAACTGGTGGGGACTTCTTTGCCTTATTCCCTATGCAGGAGTTGTTTTCACTATCTGGATTACAAATCTCACTGCAAAAAAATTCGGCAAAAACGAAGGCTTTACTGTTGGGCTTATTTTTCTTCCATTTATTTTCTGGCCAATACTTGGCTTTGGCAGTGCTGAATATGAAAATGATTCTATTGAAAAAGAAATTGATTTAATCGGAACAGAAAATCAGCAATAATATTAATCGCATCAAAAAAAGGCCATTCATTTTAGAATGGCCTTTTTGTTATCCTGAAGCTTTCTTTAATTTACTTTCTGAAATTTAGTACTGCATACTTTATCTCCCACTTTTACTTCAAGCGTATAATATCCTGTTGCCAGTGTGCCGATTGGTAATGTAAATGTATTGGCACCGGGCACTGCATTGAGATAAAATACTGCTTTGCGTACACCTGTCATATCAACAATAGAAGCAATGACGGGTTGTGCTACTTCAACCTGCACTTTAAACTGGATAGAAGTTGTTGCAGGGTTAGGCAATACCTGTAAAGTACATGTATTGGGCACAGCTGTTATGTGGATGTAATCGCAATATTCTTTCACGCATCCGTTAACAGTTATTGCACGCAGACAAACTTTATACCATCCGGTATCCTGAAAAATATAGGTTGGATTGTTTGTTCCAATCTTAACGGGAGTTAATGCACTGTTTCTCCAGATGGTCCAGCTTTGTGAAAGAATTGGCTGGTTACTGATAGCAACAAACTTAACAGCATTATTGATCGGTGGATTGATACGTTGTGCTTCATACTTAATGGTTGTCTGATCACAATTCAATAATCCAACAACAATTTCTTTGCAGGTAGTGGAAGCACAGTTATCGCTGCGGTATGCTGTTAAGCAAACTTTATACGTACCTGCACGAAGATATTTGTGTGTGGCTGTTGCACCCAATGCACCTGTACCATCACCAAATGTCCAGGTATATTTTACAGTTGAATTAATTGTTTCAGCTTTGAAATACCATGTTGCAGCATCTGTTGTTGTACGGTCAACGGTAAACCTGCTGAATACCTCACAATTTTCAGGAGCCGGCACAACAACTTCTTTGCAAACTTCTTTTACACAGCCTGCAAAATATTCAACACGCAAACAAACTTTATACGTGCCGGGTTGCTGGTATTGATGCAGCGGACTGTATTCTGTACTTGTTGTACCATCACCAAATGTCCATTTAATACTTGTGGGCATTACTGTTAACGGACCAAGAACAGGATTGAATTTTACTCCACGCATTGGAGAAATACTATCGAGTACCCAGTTAAAACCAGCCTCGAAATTGCAATCTCTTACGGTAACATCTAAGCAATATTCCTGGATACAGGTATTGCTGATGGTTACCACCAGGCAAACTTTATATACACCTGCCTTTGTATATGCATGAACTGGATTGGCTTCTGTGCTGCCAGCACCATCGCCAAAATTCCATTTGTATTGTGCAGTTGCAGAAGTTAAAACAGTTTTATTGGTGAATTTTACTGCAAGCAGATTAGCAGGATCAACAGCCCATGTAAAATAAGGCTGAATATTGCAGGGCTGGGGAATTGTTACAACACTGCAGAATGTTTTGGTACAAACCGGCGTTGTTGAACCAGTTGTAAGATAGCTAACGGTTAAGCAAACATTATACTGACCGGGTGCAGTATAAATATGGTCGGGGCTGTAATTTGTTGATGAAGTGCCATCGCCAAACGTCCATTTATACACAACTGAAGATGGTGCCGGGTTGGGCATGGACTGATTGATGAAAAAGATTTTTGAAGGGTTGATGGAATCCTTCCGCCATTCAAACTTTGCATTGATCAAATCGCAGAGTGAAGCTGCAATTGTAAATTCCTTTACAGTAGAATCGTAACACTTGTGAAGTGTGTCTTTAATGTAATGCACCACACGGTAATTACCTGCTGAAAGATAAATATGAACCGGATTTGCGGCATCGCCAACAAGTCCGTCGCCAAACTTCCAGTAATTGATGGTTGGAGTATTGGCTGTAGTTGATGAATAAAAATTAACGGTGTTTCCGTTAATCGTGTACTGGAAAGCAGCTTTGCCTTTGCAAGTTGTATCCTGGGCTACGGAGGTGAAAGCAAGCAACAGGGCAATGAAAGAGTAGATCACCTTTTTCATAACAAATGGTTTATAAATCCGCTATCCTGAAGCAGTTTGCGGATGGGTGAATAATCGTTACTGTTTGTTTACGGATATACCAGCAACAACGTTTTCAACCGGGTTGTATATTAAAGTTCCCCCTTAAAACCAAAATGCTGCCTGAAGCAAAAAAATATTTTTTATTTACATATTACGGAGCCCTTTGACGAACTGCTCAACCGCCCTCCTTACTGCTGTGGCAGAACTGTTATGGTTGTTCACCAATACCGAAAATACAAGCAGTGTATTTTTAGCAGTTACCAGAAAACCACTTAACGCCACCTGCCCGCTCAAGGTGCCGGTTTTGGCAAAAATCAGCCCGTTTTCTTCAATATAATAGTTGCGGAGGGTGCCTGTATTACCGGTTGGCAGAATTGTCTTCATCCGTTCCAGCCCAAACTCGTTTTTCATTTTATTCAGCAACCACACAAAATCTTCAGGCGAAAAAAGATTGTACCTGCTCAGGCCGCTTCCATCAACCCAGGAGGGTTGTTGCGGCATTTCTTTAAAATCCGATTTCAGCAAACTGTCAATCAGCTTTTGTTCATCCATAAACCCAAAGAAACGGTTGCTCACCATTTGCAGGGTTTGCTCTGCAAAGAAATTATCACTGCGGTACATCATGGGCTTAAACATCGAATCAACCGGCTGGGAATGTACAGGGTAAAATTTCAAAGCAGCTGTTTTAAAACTCACAGGTTCAATTTCTTTATGAATCGTGTCTTTCAATAATTCAAGTGCCGATTGAAGTCCGTTTGTTACAAATGGAATTTCCAGTTCCCGGTTCATCTCTAAACCTTCAGTAACCTTGTACACATTTTCAGTGCGGGGTCTTGTTACATTAAACTGCTTCGACCGTTCCGTTTCAAACTTTACATCCCAGTTAATTTCAGGATCAGTAAAAACGAGTACGGCCGTATCATTACCCGTTTCTTTTTGTTCAACTGAACGTTGCTGAATCCACTTCAGCACGTTGCCGTAAACAGGCAGCGGACTTCGTTCTGCCATATAATAGCCGAGGTAATCATCCCATGCCCAGCCATATCCTAATGCTTCACTCTTCCACAGGTTATCTGCTATAACCAGTTTTTTGTTTTGCTTACGCAGAAAATCGGCAACGGGTTGTTGCTTATAATCAGGGTGCAGAAATGTAGGATCACCTGCAGGTTTAAGAAAAACAGTATCATTCCGTTCTGCATACCAAATGCCAGTAAGACTATCTCCCAGGTATTTCATCCCCGCATATAATGTAGGAAGCTTGGTGTTGCTGGCCGGTACAAAAAATTTATCGCTGTTATGTTTGAGTAAAAATTTATTTGCATTGACATCATACACCGCTACACCAACATGTGCGTTTACAAGTACCGGGTTGCTGAGCAATTTTTGCTGAAGCTGATTTCCAAGTTTTTTCTGAACTGAACAGGATGTAAAAATCAAAACAGCCAACGCTGCAAACATGAACCGGCCGGGCATATAAGAAAAATGATCGTCTTTAAACATGGAATAAATATACAAGTTTATT
Organism: Chitinophagaceae bacterium UBA1931; assembly: GCA_002337125.1. Taxonomy (GTDB): domain Bacteria; phylum Bacteroidota; class Bacteroidia; order Chitinophagales; family Chitinophagaceae; genus Lacibacter. The sequence continues at coordinate 2,553,838 of DDFJ01000004.1, read as the reverse complement.
GCCCGCTGTTTTGCAGTGAAAACGTTCTGCCTTACTTTTAGGTATGTACTTTCTGCGAAGGTTAAGATATTTTAAAGGTCTGCTGATGCCCATCAGTTTTTTTGTGGTGCTGCTGGTGGTTGGTACAGTTGGCTATATGCTTATTGAAAATCTGAATTTTCTTGAAGCCCTGTACATGACGGTGATTACGATTGGAACGGTTGGATATTCAGAAGTAAAACCTTTGTCAGAAGCAGGAAGAGTTTTCACCATCATCATTATTCTCATCAACGTTGGTGCCTTCACTTATTTTGTGACCTATCTCACCCGTTATTTACTCGACGGAGAATTTATACATCAATACAAACAGCTTAAAATGGATAATGCTATCCAACATCTCAACAACCATGTGATTATATGTGGTTTCGGACGAAACGGTTCTGAATGTGCACAGGTTTTATTTAATAACCGTATTCCTTTTGTTGTGATTGAAGAAAAAAACAGTGCACCATCAAACCTTCCATATGCAGTGCAGCATTTTATTAAAGGTGATGCCACTACCGATGAAACGTTGAGAGATGCCGGTATTGAAAAAGCCCGTGCTATTATTGCCACCATGCCTGTTGATGCCGATAATTTATTTATGGTGCTTACTGCAAGACAGCTCAACCCAAATATTGTTATCATCAGCCGTGCATCACACGACAGCAGTGTAAATAAACTTCGTGTGGCAGGTGCAAACAATGTGATTATGCCCGATAAAATCGGCGGTGCTCACATGGCAACAATGGTATTAATCCCCGACGTTGCAGAAGTTATTTCTTTAATGGGCACTAAAAACACCACCGAGTTTAAGATTGAAGAAGTTGTAGCCAACAAATCATATACACTGGGAGAACTTGACTTATGGAAAAACTGCGGCTGCACTATTCTTGGTGTAAAAAACAAAGGCGAATACACACTCAACCCTGCTCCCGATTATTATGTTAACGATGGCGAACGCATCATTATCATGGGCAGTGAATACCAGATAAGAAAAGCAAAGGAACTGGTGTAAGAATTATTCAGAAATCCGCAAATGGTAATTTGATTGTTTTTCATCAATTACATAAGTATCTGTCCACTTATCATGCCATGGATAACTGGGCGATCCTAAAGCAGAAAATTGTTCTAAGGGAACGATTCTGCTGAATCCACGCATTAATGCTGTTTGAAAACTGATTTTTGTTCCATCTTCATTAACAGCTCTAGTGCCAGTAATCAGTTTACCAAGAGATTTTCCTTTAAACACTGCTTCAATCACAAACATATAAACACCATAAAGAAACCAGGTAATAAGTCTGTCAACAAAACTAAACCCGGTACTTTCAGTATTAACAGCTGCTAAAGTTTCCGGGCTAACAATTGCAATTACAATACCCGTAGTAATGATAAGTGCATAAAAGAAAGCCAGGTCAATAAGATAATTTGCAAAACGTTTGCCGCCGCTTGCCTGCACAAGCTCGTATTCTACGTTTTCCAATAAGTTTACTTCAGGTTGTTGCTGATTGTTTTCCATATATGTGTTTTAAATGATTAATCTCTTTCCTGTGCCCGTAGCCAGCGCTCGGGAATTTCATTGTGGCTTGCAAGCCTGTAATCGGTAGCACTGCAGGCAATAAATTTATGATTGGGTAACTGCATCCACCATCTTCCGGTTTTCTTGCTCTGCAAAAACAAGGTATCCACTTCGGCAAATGCAGTATGAAATTCATTGAACGATTGACGGTCTTCGATCGATGCTTCCGTTTTTAATTTGTAACGTCCATCGATAAAATACCAGATCATCTGTGCAATCTGTATAGCAGTTAATTCATCCCTGTCGTTCTTTACATTATAGCCATAAATTCCAAGCGAAGTGAGATGATCGCTCAATCCGGCAAAACGGGTAATGGTGCACATATCTTCACCATTCAGTCCGTTTGGTGTGGTGCGGTTGGCAGGTGCATACGCATTAGCCATTGCAGCCATATCAATACTTACAAAATTTGAACTGCGTATAACCGGTTCCATTTCTTCCAGTGCATCTTTTACCACACCAACCCTGAAACAATCAAAACGCAGACGATCCATTGTTTGCAGAATATTGGGATGAACAAAATAACTCTGGAAAGCAATATGATTATAATGACGGATGAAGTTTGGTTCGCCTGTAAGCATTTCCATCAGGAAGTTTTCACTGCGCAACCTTGTTTCCATATTTAAGTTGATGAATGCATCCACACAACTTGCTTCAACAATCTGCTGCCGCTGAACATAAGCTCCGTATTGTGCAAGTGTAAGATCATGCGTTCCTCCAAGAATAATCACCGTTTTTCCTGCGTTGATTAATTCAGCAATCACCATTTTAGCAGCAGCATAGGTATCGTTGAGCGATGCGCCAGGTTTTATATTACCAATATCAGCCACCTTTACTTCAGGATGCCAGTTATAAAGCTTGTAAAGATTTTTACGGATATGTGCAGGAGCTTCACCTTCTGAAATACCATTACCACTGCCCCGTTCATCTGTTATACCAAGTATAACCAGTTCGATATTATCAAGATCAGGAAATTCATTTGTGTAAAGCTCATAAGTGCTGCCAAGCTGGGCATTGTTCCATTCATCATCACCAAGAATAACAGTTAAATCAAGGGGCTCCAGGAAGTCTTTAATCAGCAGTTGATCGCTCATTCAGTTTTTATTTGCAGCAAACATACGTAATGACAAGATTTAACGAAACAATTCGCACCAGAATCCTCCAGTAATGATTTTCTTTGCGTTTTATTTCAATCCTACATGAAGCGTTTTCTTTTCCTCGCAGTAATTTTCGTTTTATCAGTACCCGTGCTGAAAGCACAATACCAACTCAGAGTCATTATTAAAGACAGCAGCAACCAGGAACCTTTAACGGGTGTAACTGTTGTTGCAAATACATTCAGGAAAAATAGCATCAGCGATGCGGAAGGAAAACTCATCATTAAAAACATTCCTGTATCTCCTGCATCTTTTACCTTTTCACATACCGGCTATAAAACAAAAACAATGCTGCTTGATGTAAGCGACACTGCTTTCATCAATGTTTACCTTACAAGATCAGAAACACAACTGGGCGATGTAATTATTGTAAGCTCATCACGTACTGAATCAAGAATAGAAAATCTTCCTACAAGAGTGGAGGTTCTTGGTGCAGAAGAGGTAGATGAAGAAGGCGGAATAAAACCCGGTAATATTATCAGTTTATTAGGCGATGTGGCAGGGATTCAAACACAACAAACATCGGCAGCAACAGGCAACACCGATTTACGTATACAGGGTTTGCAGGGACGTTACACACAAATACTCCGTGATGGTATGCCATTGTTTGGCGGCTACTCCGGCAGTTTCAGCATTATGCAGATCCCTCCTGCCGATATTAAACAGGTTGAAATTATTAAAGGTGCAAGTTCAACCTTGTATGGCGGTGGTGCAATTGCAGGGTTAATCAATCTTGTTTCAAAAAAACCGGAACAGGGAAAATTTGAAAAAAGTTTATTGCTGAATCAAACTTCGCTCAATGAAACCAACGCAAATGTTTACCTCAGCAACAGGAACAAATCAGTTGGTTTTACATTTTATGCAGGCATCAATCATCAAAAGCAAATGGATGTTGACAAAGATGGTTACAGCGATTTACCCAAAACCAATTCCGTATTCCTTCATCCACGTTTATTTATTTATCCCTCATCCAGACAAACAATTGCCATTGGTTATACCGGTGCTTTTGAAAAAAGAAAAGGCGGATGGATGCAGGCCATTCCCCAATCAAACAGCAACAGTTATTTCAGCGAAAACAAATCAGTAAGAAACGGCATTGATGCAGAATGGGAAAATAAAATCAGCAATAAAACCAAACTGGTTGTAAAAGGAAACGGAACGTTTTTCAACCGCAACATTGGCACCAATGTTTTTGGTATGAAGGCAAACCAGGCATCATGGTTTACAGAAGCATCGTATGTAACCAAACAAAAGAAACACGATTGGGTGCTGGGTGCCAACTTCAGCGGCGATGTATTTACAAAACAACTCCCCGACAGTACACAAATCAACAATTACAATCATCAAACAACCGGTTTGTTTGTGCAGGACGACTGGCGCATACTTCCAAAACTGATTGCTGAAACAGGTTTGCGTTGGGATTATCACAATCAATACGGTTCGTTTGTATTGCCACGTATTTCATTGTTGTATAAGATCAATCCATACTTTTCTACAAGGCTGGGCGGAGGAATGGGTTATAAAATTCCTACACTGTTCAACAGTGAAATTGATGAGCGTGATTACAAACTGCTGCTTCCTCTTTCGGGAGTTAAACCCGAAAAGTCAAATGGTGTAAACTGGGATGTAAACTTTAAAAAGAGTTTTGATGAAGTGGATCTTACCATCAACCAATCGTTTTACATTACACAAATCACTTCACCGGTTACAAGTTATACCGATGCCAGCCAGCATATTCATTTTCAAAATCAATCCAAGCCACTCGATACAAAAGGTTTTGAAACCTATGTGCAGATCAAATACAAATCGGCAGATGCATACATTGGCTACACGTACACTGTTGCTAAAAAAGAATACGATCAGTTACAGCATTACTTAAGTCTTTCTGCCCGAAACAAATTTGCGGCAGTTATTGCCAATGAATTTTCTGCTCATTTCCGTGCAGGTATAGAAGCCGCTTATACCGGCAAGCAATATCTTGACAATGGCAAAACCACGCCTTCCTATTTATTTGCAGCAGCCATGATGCGGTACGATTTCAGTCATGTGACGATTGTGCTCAACTGCGAAAACTTATTTGATTACCGGCAAAACAAATCTCACTCCATTGCAAGTGGCAGCAATACAAACCCTGTGTTTGAACAAATCTGGGCGCCGGTTGACGGAAGAGTGATAAACCTGTCGGTTCAGTTTCATTGGTAAAAAACAGTGGGTTGGAGATTTTTCAGATCATCCCGGGTGATACAGGTCATTATATTTCAAACCTCAAATTTCAAATACCAAACTGCTCCTGCCTTATCTTTGCAGCATGGAACAGGTGTTACAACAAATAGAAACGTTGCGTAAAGAAATTGAAGAACTGAAAATCGACAGTGCAAAAGCGCTGGAAGAATACCGCATTAAATTTCTGGGCACCAAGGGTTTGGTAAAAGCGCTCATGGGCGAAATGAAAAATGTTGCCAATGAACAAAAGAAAGCGTTTGGCCAGAACCTCAACGATTTCAAACAATTTGCTGAAGCAAAGTATGAAGAGTGGAAAGCTTTAACCGGCAACGGAACTGAAGCGGCAGAAAACAAACTGGATCTTACTCTTCCCGGCGATGCATTGCCTATCGGCAGCCGCCACCCCATCAGTTTAATGCGTAACCGCATCGTAAATATTTTTCAGCGTTTGGGGTTTGCTGTTGCTGAAGGACCTGAAATTGATGATGACTTTCACAATTTCACTGCATTAAATCTTCCCGAAAATCATCCTGCCCGTGATATGCAGGATACGTTTTATATCAGCACCGATCCGGCATGGCTGCTGCGCACACACACAAGTAATGTGCAGATACATGAAATGATGAAAGGAAAACTTCCTATCCGCATCATTACTCCCGGCCGTGTATATCGTAACGAAACCATCAGTGCAAGAAGTCATTGCTTCTTTCACCAGGTGGAAGGTTTGTATGTGGATGAGAAAGTAAGCTTTGCTGATCTGAAACAAACACTTTACTTTTTTGTACAGGAAATGTTTGGAAAGGATGTGAAAGTGCGTTTCCGTCCATCTTATTTTCCATTTACCGAACCAAGTGCAGAAATGGACATCAGTTGCATGCTTTGCCATGGCGAAGGTTGTAACGTTTGTAAGAAAACCGGCTGGCTCGAAATTCTTGGTTGCGGTATGGTGCATCCAAAAGTGTTGGAAAACTGCGGTATCGACAGTAATAAATATTCAGGCTTTGCATTTGGTATGGGTATTGAACGTCCTGCATTGCTGAAATATGGTATCAAAGACATCCGCCTGTTCAGCGAAAACGATGTACGTTTCCTGAAACAGTTTACAGGAGCTGTTTAAATATTTCTATCTTATTTTTAAATCCGCCTGCACAAACAGGCGGATTTTTTGTTATTTATCATTGATGAAAACAGGTTAAATTTATTGGCACAACAAACAGCTATGAAAAAAACAATCGTATTCCTTTTAGCAATTTCACTTCTTGCTTTTTCCTGCAACCGTGCAAAGAAAACTGCAAGGGAAGCCATCAACAAAACCGGCGAAACCGTAGGCCAGGGTGTTTCTGAATTTGCTGACGGTGTAAAAGAAGGCGTTACAAAAACCTTTGGCTGCGAACTGAAACTTTCAAAACAACTGACGGATAAAGGGCTCAGCACAGGCAAGTTCAGTATTGAATACGACAGCAGTACAGAAAGTAAAGTTGTGGTGTATTTCATTTTCGAAAAAGATTTCAATCAAACCATTAAAGCAAAAGTGTTTGATCCCGAAAACAAAGAATACGGCAGAACAACTTTGCTTGTATCGGGCAAAGCAGGAGATGCAAAATTTTTTGATTTTTTATTCGACAAACGCACAGATATTGAAAGCAGGAGTACAATTTTATTTGAATAACAACACTGACTAACATCATCTTTTGAAACCAAAAAAGCTTTTATTCATTCTTACATTTCTCAACGAAAACAGTTTACTTCGCATTTCATAAACGGCATTCCCTTATGATTTTTGTTACCGGTGGCGCAGGTCTTGTTGGCTCGGCTTTGCTTAAGCAACTCCTTCAGCAAAATGAAGGACCAATTAAAGCATTGTACCGGAACGCCATGCCCTTGCTGCTTACCGATGAGGAAAAGAAAAAAATTCAATGGGTTAAAGGAGATGTGCTGGATGCGCAGCTGTTGTTTGATGAAATGAGCGGTTGCAAACAGGTATATCATTGTGCAGCTGTTGTTTCCTACCATTCAAGCCGCAGGGAACAGATGTATAAGATTAACATTGAAGGAACAGCTAACATGGTAAACGCCGCATTGGAAAATGCAGTGGAGAAATTTGTACATGTAAGTTCGGTTGCTGCTATTGGTCGTTTAAGAGAAGGTGAACACATCACTGAAAAAACAGAATGGGTGGATGAAAGCAATAACTCCCATTACGGCAAAACAAAATACTTATCCGAAATGGAAGTATGGCGTGGTACAGCCGAAGGACTGAATGCTGTTATGGTAAACCCATCCATTATACTTGGTGAATCAAACTGGGAAAACGGATCCATCAACATCTTTAAAAAAATCTGGGAAGAGTTTCCATGGTACACTACCGGCGGTACCGGTTTTGTTGATGCAAAAGATGTTGCCAATGCAATGGTGATGCTGATGCACAGCGATATTACAGCTCAACGTTTTATTCTCAGCAGCGAACATCTTTCTTTTCAGCAGTTGTTTACAAAAATTGCCAACGCATTTGGCAAAAAACCTCCGCAACGTTATGCCAAACCCTGGATGGGAAATATTGTTTGGCGTATAGAAGCATTAAAAGCAATGTTCAGCAACAGGGAACCTTTGCTTACAAAAGAAACAGCCAGCACCGCACAGGTAACCACATACTTCGATAACAGTAAAATATTAAAGGCATTGCCTACTTTCTCTTTTACACCTGTTGACGAAACCATCAAGCGCACCTGTAACTGGCTGCTGCAGCAAAATCATCTGAAATAATTTTAATAGTAACAGCGTTAATACTGCTGTTAAATGCAGTAGTTATACGTTTGAAATAAACTGATTTTTCGTTTGCTTTACCTTTTAAACAAACACATGCAATGAAGCTGTTTCTTTCCATTACTCTTTTTCTTTTTTCGTTAAGCCTGCAGGCACAGTCAACATTTTTTATTAAAGGAAAAGTATTTGACGACAGTACAAAACTTCCAATGGAAGGAGCATCTGTTCTTTGCCAGAATACAACTAAAGGAACAATTACAAACAAAGAAGGAGAATTCAGAATGGAGCTCCCGGCCGGTGGTCATAACCTCATCATCAGTTATACCGGTTTTGAAAGTGAAGCGATACGCATCAGTTCATCGGGCGATAACAGTAACGACATCAGCATTTACCTTAAGAAAAAAGAAAAGAAGCTGGAAGAAGTGGTGATACAGGCCAGCACAGAAGTTAAAGACGGATGGAATAAATATGGTCAGCATTTCAGTGATTATTTTATTGGCAGCACTCCTTTTGCAAAGCAATGCAGTATTCAAAATCCGGAAGTACTCAAATTCTTCTACTCCAAAAAGAAAAACAAACTGAAAGTAAAAGCGGAAGAACCTGTTGTAGTGATGAATTATGCACTTGGTTATAAAATACAATACCAGCTCGATTCATTTGTGTATGATTACGGTACAAAGTTCAGCACATATGTTGGTGTGGCTTTTTATACCGAACTGGATTCAACAGCTGATCAAAAACAACTCTGGGATAAAAACAGGGAAAAAGCTTATTTCGGATCAAGACTTCATTTTATGCGTTGTTATTACGACAGCACATTAGCTGAAAATGGTTTTGTACTGGAGCAGCTGCATACAGATAGTGTTACAGGAAAAATAAAATATACGGAGCTGAAGAACCCTTACGATTCAGCTGTTTATTCCCTGGTTGATAGTGTTGATAAAGAAATTAACCTCTTTGGCAAATACCGTATTGTGTACAATGTTGAGCCAATGGAAAAAGAATATCTCATCGCCAACAAATATCCCATTACAGCAAAAGAGCAGCTGTCAACACTTGAATTACTCAATGGTTTTGTAATTACAGAAAACGGATTTTTCTATGAACAAACCGAAGTGATTAACAGCGGTTACTGGGCATGGAAAAATTTAGCCGATCAGTTGCCGTATGATTACTGGCCGAAAGAATAAAAAAATCCCGGTTGCAAACCGGGACGAAATTTATCAAGTAAACAGTTGCTTTATTTTTTGCTTTCAAGCCCTTTTACTTTTTCCCATAATTCAGGAATACGTTTTACCCAAACCAGTTCCCTGCGTTTATAAGAAGCATCTTCTGCCGGGTAACCAAAGTATGTTTTGTTCCCTTCAAGCGATGATGGTACACCTGTTTGTGCAAGTACAACTGCATTTTCGCCAATGGTTAATGTTTTACTTACACCAACCTGTCCCCATAAAATCACACCATCTTTAATATCAACCGCACCTGCAACACCAACCTGTGCAGCAAACAAACAGTTTTTACCAATAATACTGTCGTGACCAATATGTACCTGGTTATCGAACTTGGTACCACGGCCAATTACTGTATCATGACTTACACCTTTATCAATGGTACATCCTGCACCAATTTCAACATTATCTTCAATCACCACACGTCCGCAGCTTTCCATTTTTTTATACCAAACTTCACGGTTCTTTTTTGTGTTGTAGTAAAAAGCATCACTGCCAATTACAGTTCCTGCCTGGATAATTACATTATCACCAATTACAGTATAATCGTAAATAGTTACGTTCGGATAAATGATGCTGTTTTTTCCAATAGTAACATGATTGCCGATAAATGCACCGGGCATTACAACTGATCCTTCACCTATAACGGCAGTATCGCTGATCATTTGATTAGATGGACTGAATGGTCTGAAATGCCGAACGATTTTTAAGTAAGCTTCAAACGGTTCATCACACACAAGTAATGCTTTTCCTTCCGGAACAGCTGTTTCTTTATTGATGATGATAAACGTTGCTGCTGAGTTAATGCAGGTATCGTAATACTTGGGATGATCTACAAAAACAAGATCGCCTTCTTCTACTTTATGTAATTCATTAATACCTGTTGCCTGTCCGTTTTTATTGCCGGTTACTGTTGCTCCAATTAATTCTGCTATCCATTGTACTGATACCGGAGAAGGAAATTTCATATGCTGATTTTTTTCAAAGGTAACATGCTTTGCATTGACAAAAACTTTGCTTTTCGAGATTTTCATTACCCGTAAACCTGTTTCATTCCCTTTTTTAACAGTTGAAGTAAAAAAAATCGTTCCTGCTTTTTACGGTTTAAACAGCAGTAAAAAATCAGTTGCAGTTGTTACTGTTTTATCATTTGTTTCAACACATATACTTCCTGTTTTTTTGTTCTTTAAAAAAACAAAATGCTGAAACTATTGTCAGCATTGAATTTCAGAAGAAGCATTTTTTTTACTTGTACAAATTCAATGATGATGAAACAGAAAACACATTGTGTTCAACTTCGTTTTTGTTAAAACAAAACACATAAAAACACGTGCGCTTTTCCACAAGCGATTTAAAAATGTGAATAAAATAATTTGGAAAAATTTTTATAATCGGAGAATTTCTTTTTAATATTGTGTCGGGAAATTTTATTTCCCGGTACTTACTAACCCATCCATCATAAAAGCTCGGTTTCTTCCGGGCTTTTTTATTTGAGTTTTGTTTTGGTTATGCTTAATCAGAAACAACAATAAAACAAAACGTAACGGTTGAAATCCTTTACTTTGCTTAAAATTAAGTTATGCTTAAATCAATGACAGGCTTTGGAAGAACAGAAGAAGCCGCTGGTGACAAAACCTTTTTAGTTGAAATAAAATCACTGAATGGTAAACAGTTTGAACTTAATTTAAAACTCACTCCTTTATTAAAACCTTACGAGTTTAACATCCGTAATCTTCTTTCAGAAAGTTTAATGCGTGGTACAATTGAATGTACTATTTTATTAAAACAAAATGGTGGCAGCGGTGCCATTACCATTAACAAGGAAATGGCGAAAGCCTATTTTCAGCCATTGAAAGAAGTGGCAACTGATCTGAATCTTGAACTCAGCGAATATATACTTGCAGCTATGCTTCGTCTTCCTGATGTAGTAGTTGCCAATACCGAAGTGCTGAGCGAAGAACAGTGGCAACAGTTCAGGCAGATTTTAAAAAATACACTCGGCGCCATTAACCAGCACAGGTTACTTGAAGGTGCTGCCCTAGAAAAAGATTTAATAGAGCGCATTAATAACATTACTGCTTACCAGGAAAAAATTGCAGAACTGGAACCTCTTCGCCAACATAAAATGAAAGAAGAGATCCGTCGCAAAATGGAAGAACAGCTGGGCAAGGAAAACTATGACACCAACCGCCTGGAACAGGAAATGATTTATTACATTGAAAAAATTGATATCAGCGAAGAACAGGTTCGTTTACGCAACCACTGCGAATATTTCTTAAACATCCTGAAAGAAGAAGATGAATCAAAAGGTAAAAAACTTGGATTTGTACTACAGGAAATTGGCCGTGAAATAAATACAACAGGAGCTAAAGCCTACGATTCAAATATTCAGAAACTGGTGGTGTTAATGAAAGATGAACTGGAAAAAGCAAAAGAACAGGTACTGAATGTGCTGTAACCCCGGGCATACACATTTGGATTTCTTTTTCGATCAGCATTACATTTGTAAAAATATTTTCGCTTGAAACGCTCATCTGCCAACAATCTGGTTGTTTTTTTCTTGTCAGCAATTGCATTTTCATCCTGTACCCAGCTTGGTACATTTGAAAAGAATGTTGAAATTCCCAAACATGAATGGAGTTACAGTAACCAGCCCGAAATAAAATTCAATGTAACAGACACTGTTTCCGTTTACAATGTTTTTGTTTCGTTACGCCATACAGATGCGTATGCTTACAAAAATCTCTGGCTTTACATTTCAACACAGCAACCCGGCGACAGCACTTTCAGCAAAGAACGTTTTGAACTTACTTTACAAAATCAAAATGGCGAATGGATAGGAACGGGCATGAGCGATATATGGGAAGTACGTTGCCCACTGTTTACTAATATCCGTTTTACAAGACAGGGTACCTACACGATACGTTTGCAGCAAACCATGCGTGACAATCCGTTGATGCATATCATGAACGCAGGTATCCGTATTGAAAAAGCAAACTGATGCCTTACTCAAAAAAAATCTTTCGCTTCGGGAACTTTACCTTCTGGTTCTGGATATTATTTATATATGTGCTTGCTGCATTGATCTGGTGGTTTATTTCGCTTGAAAAGCAAAGCAGTGAAATGATTAATCTCAAAATCCATTCGCTGCAAAAAAACGATCCGCAATACACAATCAAGTATAATGATATACAACTGCTGAAAAAAAGGCAATCGGCAAAGTTTTTAGGTGAAGGTGTTACTTTCCTGGCGCTGATTATTACAGGTGCTGTATTTGTGTACCGCTCCATCCGTAAGCAAATGGAGTTATCGCACATGCAGCAAAATTTTATGATGGCAATTACGCATGAATTGAAAACACCCATTGCTACAACAAGACTGAGCATTGAAACATTGCTTCGTCGTAAACTTGACGATAGCCAGCAGCAAAAACTGCTGCAAAGTGCTTTGGCCGAAACGAACCGCTTAAATATTCTTACCAACAATATTTTGCTGGCAGCGCAAATGGAAGAAAAATCCTTCCAGCGTGAAAACGATGAAATAAACCTTGCGAATGTAATTGAAACGGTAGTGAACGACTACAAAAGCCGTAATCCTTCCCGAACCATTGATGCCAATACCGAAAAGGAATTATTTATTGAAGGTGATGCGCTGCTGATGGAAATTGCGCTAAGTAATCTTATTGACAATGCATTAAAATATGCGCCTAAAGAAAGTCCGGTATATGTTGACCTGATGCAGACAGACGATGCAATTCTTATAAAAGTAATTGATGAAGGGCCTGGTATACCAGATGAGGAGAAACAAAAAATATTCGAAAAGTTTTACCGCAGCGGAAGTGAGTTTACAAGAAAAGCCAGAGGAACCGGCCTGGGACTTTATCTTACACGCAAAATTATAAGGCAGCATAACGGAGAAATATTTGTGATGAACAATATGCCGCATGGAAGTATTTTTGTCATACAATTTTAGACTTGCGCTAGCGTAAAAACAATGTCTTAACTTCAATAACAAAACAACGATATGTCGTCAACAAAAGCATCCATATTATTAGTAGAAGATGAAGAGCATTTGCTGGATGCCCTGAAGCTGAATCTTGAACTGGAAGGTTATGAAGTAACAACCGCTCCTGATGGTGTGGCTGCATTAAAAGCGGTGGAGAACGAATATTTCGACTTAATCATTATGGATGTAATGATGCCGGAAATGGATGGCATCAGCGCAACTGAAAGTATACGCATCAGGAAAAACGAAGTTCCTATTCTTATGCTCAGTGCAAAAAACACATCGCACGACAGGGTAATTGGTTTAAGAAAAGGTGCCGATGATTACCTTACAAAACCTTTTAACCTCGAAGAACTGTTGCTGCGTGTTGAAAAGCTGATTGAAAAAAATAAAAAGATACAGGATAAAGATACCATTGGCGATATCTATACTTTCGGCGCAAACAACATTGATTTTAAAGCACAGGAAGCTGTGAATTTTAAAGGTGAAACCATTCAGCTCAGTAAAAAGGAAAGTATGTTGCTTCACTTGCTGATTGAAAATAAAAACGAGGTGGTTACCCGTGAAAAAATTCTGCAGGCTGTTTGGGGCTACAATGTTTATCCCACAACAAGAACAATCGACAACTTTATTCTCAACTTCCGTAAATATTTTGAAGAAGACAGCCGTAATCCCAAATACTTCCATTCGGCAAGAGGTGTGGGCTACAGGTTTGTAAATTAACCTGTCTTTGATCTGCAGCATCAGATTTTCTGATCAGCTTCTTTCATCAGCACAATGGCTTGTTCAAGTAACTGGTCTTTTGAATCGGTGATTTCCACTCCGCTGAAAATAGCCAGTTCACAATCGTTTTTAAACTGAAGAAACTGCGAAGCCAGTTCGTTGTGACGCTTGTGCTTTAACGTTTGTTCAATTAATGTACCCGAAGCAGCTCCCTGCAATAAATGCAAACGATCATAGAAAAATTCATGAACAGCATCATGCAGCAACGTATAAAATTGTTTGTGGTGAAGAGTACCCATTACATGCACTGCAGGTTGCAAATAATCTGCAACTTCTTTTTGACGTACAGGAATCTCTGTTTCCGGTTTCGAAGAAGGAGCCTGCTTGGATTTTTCTTCTTTTTTTCTCCTTACAAAAAAGAACAAACCTGCGCTTAATAAAAACAAACCACCGCCAACAGAACCCCATATCCATACAGGAACAACCGATGAAGCTGTTGCAGCATTATTCTGCAAAAGAAACTTTCTTTTCACCGCTTTCGTTACATGCAGCTGCAACGGATCAGATACGATACTGTGATAGGTTTTTGTTTCAGGATCGAAATAAGAAAAGTTCACAGCCGGAATTTCAAACACACCTTCGTTTGAAACAGAGAAAGGAATATCAAATGTTTTACTGCCGCTCACGGGAACAGTTGTTTTCACCAAATCTTCTTTCATGGTTGCGGTAAATGAATCAACACCTGAAGGCCAGTTTATAACCGGTGCTGTAATCATCGGGAGATTTCCGCTGCCCTTAATGGTAATGCGAAGCACAGCATTATCATTGGCAGCAATGGAATGTTGCAACAGTTCAGCTTTCATTCCAAACTTTCCTACAGCACCTGTAAAACTTTCGGGTTTATTTTCTTTCGGGAGCTCCTGCACCAGAAGCTTCAGTTCAGGTGTTTTAATCAATATATTTTCTGTGAGCAGGTTTCCCCTGTTCATTTCCGATTCCTTCATCTTCTGCACCATTGCTTCCAGCCAGGAAGAACCACCTTTTGAATTTACATCCTTATCAACTTTGATGAGGTGTACTGCATTTTCCACTTCAACAGGTTCAATCAGCAATTCGCCCGATAGTAAAGGAAACAACTGCACTTTACGTATCAGGTAACAGTTAAATGTTTTTCCGTTTATTTTTTCTTTTGAGAAAATATCCTTTTCATTATTATCTAAATCAATCACTGAAAAACCATTCAGCGAAGGAAGTTTCAGAATTTTTGATTCACTGTTCAGTCTTGTGAGCAGTTTAAATGTTGCAAGTACAGGTTCGCCGGTGTAACAGGATGTTTTATCAATCGTAGCTTTTACAAAAAGATTCTGTGCAATTTTTTGTTTTACATTTTCATCCGGCATTAAATAATAATCGGGTCTCTCCTCAACGGATTTTCCTGCTTCTTCTGCTACATCTATTTCAAGCGGCTCAGATGTGTAGCTCTTTCCTTTTACTTTTACCAATGCTGAATAAATGGGCAATTTCCCCTTTGCTATTGGGCGAAGTGTAATTGTATAACTGATGTAATCCGTCAACGCACCGTTAATCCATGTTGCCCCGGTTGATTGGTTTGCTTTTCCAACCAGTTCAAACTGTTTCAAAGAAGGAAGTGTAAATTCATCTGCAGTTTTTGTTCCTGTTGCTATAAACTCAAGCTGAAATGTTTCATCCGGTAATACAGTTGTTTTACTGGGAATAACAGTAAGCTTTACCTGTGCAACCGATGCAAAAGCCATGAATGCTGTAACGGCACACAAAAAAAATTTCCTGTAAAATGTATTCCCGAACATGACTAACAAAATTAGAACATGCCCGCTGTTCTTTATACAGCGCCTGCTGTAACGGGATGTTAAATGATGAAGAATAAAAGAAGAAATAGTTACAGATCGCCCAGTTGTGGCCTGATGGTGATTTCTTCCACGCAAGCCTGTGGCGAAAGTTGTGAAGCAGCGTAAATCATTTTGGCAATATCATCTGCTTCCATAATGCGCTTGTTTGAATTATCGTAATCTCCCCAGGAATCGGTTAATACAGCTCCGGGAAAAACAGAGGTAACTTTTATATGATGAGGTTTTAATTCTTCCCGCAGGTTTTTGCTGAAACCATTCAGCGCAAATTTGCTGATACTGTAAGCCCCACCGTTGCTGTATGCGTGCAGCGAAGCAATGGAGCACATGTTAAAAATATGCCCTCTTGATCCATGCAGCATACTTTGTTTCATCATGTGCGGCAGCACTTTTCGTGTTAAATGATAAGCACTGTATAAATTAACGGCCATCATATCATCCAGCAATCCCTCTTCTTCGTTATGAACACTGCCGGGTAAAAAATTGCCGGCATTGTTTACCAGTACATCAATTGTAAGGCTGTTGTCAATCAACCATTGGCCAAAATTTTCCACTTCTTCTTTTTTGCTCAGGTCTCTTGCTTTTGCTTTTATTTTCAGCCCGGGGTATTTAACCTGCAATTCCTTCATTGTGGCATATAATGCTGTTTCATTTTTTGAACAGATGTACAAGCTATGTCCATTAGCTGCAAATATTTCAGCAACAGCTTTCCCAATTCCTCTTGAAGCCCCGGTTATAACAACATTCATAATATTCAAATTTAAGATTGTAGATTGCAGATTCGTTACAAATCTAAATTCAGAAACCGGCAATCAGCAATGAAGTATAAACATTTATTTTTCGACCTTGATCATACGTTGTGGGATTTTGATGCCAATGCTATGGAAACATTAAACAATGTGTATCATGATCTGCAGCTGAAAGAAGCCGGTGTAAACGATTTTGATCTTTTTTGCAAACAATACCTGCATCATAATGCTCTTTTGTGGGACCGGTATCATCACGGCTTTATCAGCAGTGAAGACCTGAAATGGAAAAGGATGTGGCGTACACTGCTTGATTTTAAAATCGGCAGTGAAGAGCTGGCCCGTAAAATGAGTGAATATTTTCTCGAAGTACTTCCAACCAAGCAAAATCTCTTTCCTTATACGCATGAAATTCTGCAGCACCTGAAACAAAAAAATTACAAGCTGCATCTTATCACCAATGGTTTTGAAAAAACACAGTGGCGCAAACTGGACAACAGTAAAATGGGACAATATTTTGAAGAGGTCATTACCAGCGAAACCAGCAACAGTGTAAAGCCCAACAAAGAAATTTTTGAATATGCCCTGCGTATTACCGGTGCCACATTGCCTGAAAGCATCATGATTGGCGACAATCTTGATGCAGACATAAAAGGTGCTATGAACGCCGGTATGGATGCCATTTTCGTCAACCACCTGCGTGTTGAAACCGATGTGCAGCCAACTTATACCATTTATCACCTGCAGGAACTGGAAAGCATCTTTTAAACCCGCATACTGCAAGGATTTGTTTTGTACAGAAAGCAGGCCATCTTACATTTGTCCAGCGTCAGATTTGTGAAAACAGTTTTAACCATATTAATCGTTTCAGCATTTTTTATAAAATGCTTCAGCAGTTCAATGATTTTGCTTGATTACACAGTGAACAAGCAG
Source organism: Chitinophagaceae bacterium UBA1931 (assembly GCA_002337125.1). GTDB lineage: Bacteria > Bacteroidota > Bacteroidia > Chitinophagales > Chitinophagaceae > Lacibacter. The sequence continues at coordinate 2,536,576 of DDFJ01000004.1, read as the reverse complement.
GCTTATGAAATGAAATGTTGTAACAAGTCGAACCTGAAAATGAAATGCCACGGCCGCTGCCAGATGATGAAGAAATTGCAGGAGGAAGAAAAGAAGGAGCATGACCAGGAAAAAAATACTGATACCAAAACCGAGCCTTTATCGTCAAGATCTTTTTTTGCATCCGTTCATATGCCCGAAGTAACGGATAAAATCATCAGCCCACTTTCGTTTTATACAACGGGTAAAGCTGTTCGGCGGGCAACGGAAATCTTCCATCCTCCAAAAATAATTTCTGCATAAAAAAATACCCGTGAACAATAGCACCATCAATTTTTAAACTGAAAACTAATCTCAATGAGAACATTAATTATATTATTTGTATTTACTGTAGCAGCAGCTTACAGTTCAAAAGCACAGGAAAAGGCAGAATGGAAAGAAATGAAAGCTTTTCATGCTGTAATGAGCAAAACATTTCATCCTGTAGAAGAAAACAATTTTGAACCCGTTAAGAAAAATGCAGCAAGCTTACTGTCTGTTGCAAAAGAATGGCAGAAAAGTGCTGTTCCTGAAGGCTACAACAAAGCCGTTCTGAAACCACTCATGAAACGTTTGGTAGCTGAATGCAAGGATTTAAAAAAGGCCGTTGCTGAAGGAAAAACAGATGCCGAACTCAAAGATCTCATCACCAAGGCGCATAATACTTTTCATGAATTGACAGAAAAGTGCAACGGTGGTGAAGAACATTAATCATGAACTGTTCTTACACAATTTTGAAACAATGAATTATAAACAAACCATAGCGGCGTTATTTACACTTGTACTTTTTTCATGTGGCTCATCAAATGAGCAAACAGAAAAAACGAGTACAATGCAGGAGCAAACTCAACAGACTGCTGAAGAAGCAGGCAAGTATAAAAATGTTGCATTCGATTCAAAAAAAGATCTCGTTTGCGGCATGCCTGTTACTGCAGGAGTTTCAGATACGGTACACTATAAAGAAAAAGTGTACGGCTTTTGCAGCAAAGATTGTAAAGATGAATTTGTAAAAAATCCGTCTGCATTTATTGCTGAAAAATAATGCTTCTGAAAAAAGAAAAAGGCAATTGAAAATTTCAATTGCCTTTTTTTATTGTGTTGAATTTTTTAATACTCAGCTAAAACAGTTACACCAGCTGTTACTTTCTCGTTCAGCTTCACGTTTACTTTTACTCCCGGCGGTAATACCAGGTCAACCCTTGAACCAAATTTAATAAAACCAAGCTCACCACCCTGCTGTACTTTTTGTCCGGGTTGCAGGTAATTTACAATACGCTTTGCCACTGCACCTGCAATTTGTTTTACAAGAATAGTGATACGTCCGTCAGTTAAAACAACACTGTGCCGTTCATTTTCAGTTGATGATTTTGGATTCCATGCCACCAGGTATTTTCCTTTATGATATTTTGAATACAAAACTTCACCACTGATTGGGTTGAGGTTTACGTGTACGTTGGCAGGGCTCATAAATACGCTCAATTGCAAACGTGTTTCCTGGAAATATTCTGTATCAATAATTTCTTCAATTACCACCACCTTGCCATCGCATGGGCTGTAGATGGCATGATTGTTTTCAGGAGTAACTCTTTTCGGTAAACGGAAAAATGAAACGATAAACAGGAACACAACCAATGTTGCCCCGAAAATGATCCACGAAAAAACAGATGCTCCTAAAAAAACAAATACAAGCAGGTTGATGATTGCAAATACTACTGCAGCGATGGAAATACTTTGATATCCTTCTCTGTGAATTGTCATGTAATTTAATTGAACTGCGAAAGTACGATTATTCAGCTTACTCGTATTTCTGAAAGCCAAACTTCTTCCAGTAGTCTTTGGCAAAAGCAAGAAAAGCAGGTGGAGCGTCTTTAAAGGAAGCATCAACATTCATTGCACCGCCAATGGTATCTTTCTGTAAAACCATCAGCTCTTCACCACGTATGGCATATTTCTTTCCTTTTTCATACATGATGAGTTTTTTTGAATTGGGGCTTACATCGCCTTTGCAGCTGAGCGCATACAGCATTGTTACTTCTGCATAACCATTATTATCAATATCAGTTATTGAAAGCTGATCATCGTAGAACGAACAGGTAACATCCAACTCACAATCCTGTATATAATCATTCATCTTCCACTTCTCCACAAATCCGCTGTCGGATTTCTGGTATAATATGGCTGCTAATTTTGCAGAAGAATATGATTTTCCTTTTTCGATGTAAGAGCCGGTTTCATACAACACCAGCCAGTTTTCGCCCGAAGCATCGTGCCATTTCTTTGCACGCTTTAACTGGTAAGAATATGGAACGGGCAGCAATGCACTTACTGCTGCTGTAACCTCTTCAGGTTTTGAAACAACTGTTTCTTCAGCATGTTTTACCTGGTTGGCATTTTGTTTCGTTTTTTCCCTGCACGAAAAAACAAGCAATATGGTACACAAAAAAAATAAACGCATCATTAAACAATCAGTTTTAATAACAACCAAACAAACGGCACTGCAATCAGCAATGAATCAAAGCGGTCAAGAAAACCACCATGACCCGGCATAAAACTTCCGCTGTCTTTTACATCAGCCATCCGTTTTATTTTGCTTTCAAGTAAATCACCAACAGTTCCGGTAACAGCAGTAACAGCAGCAATACCTGCCCATAACCAAACCGATGAAGACTGGCTGAAGTAACCAACAGTACCCACAACAACAACGGCTAAAATAATGCCGCCAATTGTCCCTTCCCATGTTTTTTTAGGAGAAATAGAACTCAATGGTGTTTTGCCAATAAACGAACCAACAATGTAAGCCATTGTATCATTGATCCAGATGGAACCGATGATGATCAGCGGAATAATATATCCACTCATTTTTGCCAATGAAGACGATACACTTTCAAGTGCACCTTCACCATCATGTGGCAGCCACATAGCACCACTGCGTATATTAAGCAGCAGGCCCCAGCTTAAAGAAATATAAATTAACCCTAACACTGAATAGCCGATATTTTTCAATCCAAGCTGTTTTGAAAAAAGCAATTCAGAAACAGGAATAATAAACAAACCAACCAATGCCAGTATCCATCCAATTGCATGAAGCGAAACTTCGGTGCCTGGAATAAACCAGTCATTGGTAAAAAACAACATCAGCCCGTAGCCAGCCATCATTGCACCATATTTATGAAAAGGATTGATGGTTTGATAACCGTTATCAATCAGGCCAATTAACTTCTGGTATTCAAACCAGCAACCAAAATGAATAATGCTGAAGAGAACCAGGAAACTCCATTCATTCCACAGCAAGCCCGCAAGCATCACTACTGCAAACAAGATAGCTGTGATGGTACGAGTTTTAAATGTCTGCACATTAAATGCCATATATCGGATAACTTTTTCTAAGAAAGAAAATTGTTTTGATCTGTTGTTGTTTGTTCAGCTGCAATACTGTCGGGATAAACTTTAGTTGCAGAAATTCTCTTCAGTAAAACAAATAACGCAACAACTACAACCGCACTGATTGCCCCGGCCCAAAGCGGAGCGCTCTCTCCTACTTCCATATCCACTTTTTTATCTTTCATGTACTGGAAATAAAGAATCGTAACCATTAACCCGTTATTAAAAAAATGCGCCGCAATATTATACCAGATGTTTCCGGTATAATAAAAGATATAACCCAGTATCATTCCCAATGCAAGACGTGGAATAAATCCATACCATGAAAAGTGAATAGCGCTGAAGATTAATGCAGTAATAAAAATCACCAGCCAGGGAATTTTAAACCATCGCAGGAAAATATTCTGCATGGCACCTCTGAAAAAAACTTCTTCAACCAGTGCAGGAGCAAGTGCAATAATAATCATCGCAATAAAATAATCAACAGGTGTTTTAAATGTTGCCATCAGCTTTACCTGCTCTGCATACTGCGATTCCATTCCATCAAATATTTTTTTCCATGCAGCTGAAATGGGGATGGCTTTATTTATTTCTGCCAAAGCACCAACAAGCGGCAAAGAACAAAACATAATAAGTACTGCAACAACTATACGTTCAATTTTAATTCCGCCTTTAAACCCAAGGCGCTGGTAGGGCTTTGGAGAAACAATACGGGCAGTAACAATTGCAGGAACAAAAAAGATAATGATGGTTGAAACGACCTGAATCACTTTTACAGCGTTGATATTAGCAGCATCAAACATATCTTTCTGCATGGTAAAAAGCGATTTACCTGTCATGGCAATCCAGATAGGAATGGTTGCTACTGAACCTATTACAAAACAGGCAATCCAGATGCCCATCAGGATTAAAAACTCAATTCCGGGCTCAAATTTGCGCTGATACTGATTTTCATACATAACAACTCGCTGAATCTGTTTAAATTTGCAATTCTTTTCAAAGTGGTAAAGATAGGTAACATATCGCTTCCCGAGTTTCCGCTACTCCTCGCCCCCATGGAGGATGTGAGCGATCCTCCTTTTCGTGCTGTTTGCAAAGACAATGGCGCCGACCTGATGTTCAGTGAATTCATCAGCAGTGAAGGCCTTATACGTGATGCAATGAAAAGCAGGAAGAAACTTGACTTTGAAGAAGAAGAACGTCCTTTTGGTATCCAGATTTTTGGCGGCGATGAAGAAGCATTGGGCATGAGTGCAAGAATCTGTGAAACCGTTAATCCTGATTTAGTTGATATCAACTTCGGTTGCCCGGTTAAGAAAGTTGCCATGAAAGGTGCAGGTGCAGGTGTATTGAAAGATATTGACCTGATGGTTCGTTTAACAGCTTCGGTTGTAAAATCAACTGCATTACCTGTTACAGTTAAAACAAGACTTGGCTGGGACGAAAGCACAAAGAACATTGAAGAAGTAGCTGAACGTTTGCAGGATGTGGGCATTAAAGCGCTGAGCATTCACGGACGTACACGTATGCAGATGTATAAAGGTGAAGCAGATTGGACATTGATTGGTAAAGTAAAAAACAATCCACGCATTAACATACCCATCTTTGGTAATGGCGATATTGACAGTGCAGAAAAAGCACTTGAATATAAAAACAGGTATGGCATTGATGGTATCATGATTGGTCGTGCTGCTATTGGCTACCCATGGATCTTTAATGAAATCAAACATTTCATTGAAACCGGTAAGCATCTTCCTCCTCCAACAATTGAACAACGTGTGGAAGTTTGTAAAAAGCATTTACATAAATCATACGATTGGAAAGGACCTGTTGTAGGTATACTGGAAATGCGTCGTCATTACGCCAATTATTTAAAGGGCTTACCAAATATTAAAGAATACCGTCACAAATTAGTTCGCTTAAACACACTTGAGGAAATTGATGCAGTGCTGGATGAAATTGTAAAAACATACAGTGGCTTTCAGTTTACTCCTGCTAAAATTGAACTCATCGATTACCACTATAATTGCCCGTTAAATTAATCCCAAAAAAATAAAACGGAAACATAACATTTATTTGTTCCGTTCTTTCCTCTCATTTTCAGGACTTTAAAATTTCGTTCGTATTTGCAACTTTTCTTGGCAGGAAGATTGCAAGCAGCATACAGTAATCAACTTCTTTTCATCCAAAACTGTAGTATGGTAACTGTAATTATTCCTGCTTTTAACGAAGAAGCAACAATCAGAAAAGTTATTCAGATCATTAAGCGGTCAGCTACTGTATCTGAAATTATTGTGATCGATGATAAGTCAACCGATCGTACAATTGAAGAAGCTGAAAAGGAAAATGTGAAAATATTTACCAGTACGCTTCGTGGTAAAGGCACATCAATGCGTGAAGGAATTATGCTGGCAAGTCATGACATCATTGCGTTTGTTGATGCAGATATTACAACATACCCTGATGATGTGATTGACAGGCTTGTATTACCAATCATTCATGATGAAGCAGATTTCGTTAAATCTTATTTCGACAGGCAGGCTGGTCGTGTTACAGAACTGGTGGCAAAACCATTGCTGTCGTTCCTGTTTCCTTCCATCAGCGATTACAAGCAACCGTTGAGTGGAATGATTGCCGGAAGGAAAGACCTGTTTTCAAAAATCAATATTGAAGATGATTATGGTGTTGATATTGGTATTTTAATTGACATGCACCAGGAAGGTGCACGCATTAAAGAAGTAAGTCTTGGCTATATTGAAAACAGGATGCAGAGTATTTTTCAGCTCGGTAAAATGAGTAAGGAAGTAACTGCAGCCATACTCAAACGCTCAGGTCAGTTTCTGCATACAACATTTGATTTATTTACCGGACAGTATTTCAACGAAACCAATCCTCAAATGGAATTCGCTGTAAAAGAATCAGTGATGGGTTTAAAAAAACTGGCCATTTTTGATATGGATAAAACCATTCTTCAGCAAAGCTTTATACGAACGATGGCGGCAAAATATCATTTTGAAGAAGAGCTGAATGAAATTGTACAATCAACATCATCACCTTTTATCCGCATCAAGCAAATTGCACAACTGCTCAAAGGTTTAACCATTGGCGATATGCTTAAAACAGCAGATGAAATTCCTGTTGTTGATGATGCAAGAGATGTGATCAGTGAATTAAAAAAGAAAGGATATATCTGTGGTATTATCAGCGAAAGTTATGATGTCATCACCAACCATATTGCCAATAAACTTGGATTGCATTTTTCGCTGGCAAACGAACTGGAGTTTCATAAAAGTGTAGTTACCGGTGAAGTAAAACTTCCATCATTCTTTTTAAGGGATAAGAAAAGCATTTGTAATCATGATTACTGTAAAACAAATGCAGTACTTGAATTACTGAAGCGTTATGGTATTCAGCAAAAAGATGTATTGGCAATGGGCAACAGTAAAAACGATATCTGCATGGTGAAGAATGCAGGCACTGGAATTGCTTTTTGTGCTGATAATAAAACATTGAGTAAAGTAAGTATGCATCAGATTCATGTGCCGCAGTTCAGTGGTATATTATCAATAGTTGTTTAAATAAGATGAGAGCCGGGAATAACCCGGCTCTCATCTTTAAATTATTTTTCAGAAACTCCATTTCATTTACAACATCAGCTTCTCTCCAATCTTCAGGTGAAACACATTGCTGATGTTTTGTTCTTCCTGCAGCTGCAGTAATTCCTGTTTGGGATAAAAAACAGGTTCATCACTTAAATCAAATGTTCCGTGATGCATGGGGACAAGATGCTTTGCTTTTAATTGTTCCATTGCCAGCAATACATCGGCCGGGCTTGTATGTGCAGTATGCATAAACCATTCGGGTTTGTATGCCCCAATTCCAAGAAAAGCATAATCAATGGAAGGATAGATCCGGGCAATTTCATCATAGTGAACACCTAAACCACTATCAGCGCCAAAATAATAAGTTGCTTCTTTACTTTCGATCATAAAGCTGCCCCACAGCATTTCATTCATATCAGTTAATCCACGCCTGTTCCAGTGCTTGGCTGGTAAATACGTAATGTTTATATCTTCATCCAGCAGGTATTGCTGAAACCATCCTGCTTCAACAATACGGTTACTGATTTTCCAGCTGCGCAATAGTTTACCAATTCCCAAACCGGTTAATATTATCGCATGCGGATTCAACGTACACAACAGCTGCATACTTTTTTTATCTGCATGATCCCTGTGGTTGTGCGAAAGCAAAATATAATCAACGTGTTTTAACTCATCGGCCCGGCAGGGAAACATTGTATGGCGTTTGAGCGGACCAACACCAAATAAAACAGGATCAACAATAAACTGCTTTTTATTAATGGTGAACAGGAAAGATGCATGGCCTAACCATGAAAAACCATTATCGGTATTTTTTATGAGCTTGTTGTTTTCAACAACTTCAATATTGGTTTTTTGTTTGCGCTTTAACGGCTTAAGCTGATTGCGTTCTTTCTGCCATTTAAAAAAATCAGCAAAGGAACGCTCCGATGGTCCATCGAGATTAATGTATTGCTGCTTTTCATTTAGCTGGTTACCCGTCCATCCTTCTTTTACAAATTTCAATGATGGATTAAAGGTTGCCCGTTGTATAATTTGATTGGCCATTTAAGTAATTAAAATTTAATTCAGTCAGCTAAGAAAATCACACCATCAGCAACACTGCAACATAATGGCAGATAGCTGCACTGAGTACAAACAGATGCCAGATTACATGATGATAATATAATTTTTCCCAGAGAAAAAAGATGGTTCCTATTGAATATAAAACACCACCAATAATAATCATGGTTAATACCGGCCATGGTATAGCAGTAAAAAACTGGTTGCCCCCGAATAATAATATCCAGCCCATTGCCAGGTAAATAATCGTGGAAATAAGATTAAACCTGCCGGTAAAAAATATTTTGAAAATGATACCGATGAATGTAAGTCCCCACAACACACAGAGTAAAGTTATACCCGTTGCATTCAGCATATAATTCAGCAGAAAGGGTGTGTATGTTCCCGCAATAAGAAAGTAAATGCTGATGTGATCAAAAATATTCAGTACCCTTTTTACTCTTGGGTTCTGAAATGCATGGTACAATGTTGAAAACGTAAACACCAGTAAAAATGAAAAACCAAAAACAGCAGCACCAACCACAGCAACAGCATGATCTTTATTGGCAGCAATGGCACTCAGCACCGGCAATGCAGCAATACCAAAAATAATTCCGATGCCATGCGTAATGCTGTTTGCTATTTCAAGCCGTAGGTTTGTATGTTCTTTATGTTCGTTCATTTCTTTACTTCACTGATGACTTCTTCACTCAAAGGTGAAACAGATGGATCAAAGTAATTGGTCAACACACCATTTTCGTTCACAAGGTATTTCGAAAAATTCCAGGAAGGTTGTTGATTGTTCCAGCCATTCTTTGCTGAATCAGTCAGCCATTTAAACACATCGTTCTGATCAGTATTCTTCACAACCGAACTTTTTTTCATCAACGGAAATGTTACACCAAAATTCACTTTGCAAAATTGAGCAATTTCTTCATCGCTTCCTTTTTCCTGCTCTTTAAAATCGTTTGCCGGGAAACCAAGTATCACCAGTTTGTTTTCAAACCGCTCGTACAGTTCCTGCAGTTCATCGTATTGATTGGTATAACCACAGTTGCTGGCTGTGTTTACAAGTAACACTTTCTTTCCTTTCAGCTGCTCAAAGCTGTATTCCGTTCCGTTGTTCAGCAATCCTTTCAGTGAATAAAAAGGAACAGCCGGTTGTGCATGATTTGAAAGTGTTTTTGCCTTCTTTCCACTGAACCACATAAATGCCGGATAAACTGCTTTTAAAATCTTTTGTCGTACTGTCATATCTTTTGAATGAATGTTTACAATCATAACATAGCCTGCAAATACAAGGACTATCAGCAAAACAATAATCAGAATTCGTTTCATTACTTAATGACCAGTTTAAACAATTTCAGTTTGCCTTTAAGTGGCGGGTATTTGATTGCAGGATCAAACCATGTGGGCGTTTTCATCACTGACTTTTTATGACTGAATGTATCAAATGAAAACTTTCCATGATAAGCACCTGTGCCACTGAAACCTCTTCCGCCAAAGGGCAAATGATGATTGGTTAAATGCCAGCTGCAGTTGTTTACACATCCCCCACCAAAAGAAACACTGTTCAACCAGTCATTTTCTTTTTTACTGCTGCTGGTATAAACATAAAATGCAAGCGGGTTTTTATTCCGTTCAATTATTTGCAAAGCTTCTTCCCTGGTCGAAAATGAAATCACCGGAAGTATTGGTCCGAATATTTCATCTTTCATCACCGGGGAATCAAGTGTAACATTTGTGATGACGGTTGGTTCAATAAACAATTTTTCTTTACCAGTTCGCCCGCCAAAAACAACCTGTTCAGCTTTGAGATAAGTAACAAGCCGGTCAAATTGTTTTTCATTAATGATCTTGCAATAGTTGTAATCGTCTTCTGGTTTTTCAGTAAAAAACTGTTTTACCGATTTCTGTAATGCATCAATCAACTCCTGTTTTTTGCTTTCGTGCACCAGCACATAATCAGGTGCCACACACATTTGTCCTGCATTTGAAAACTTTGCCACTGCAATTCTTTTTGCAGCTACAGCAATATTTGCATCACTTTCAACCACGCATGGACTTTTTCCTCCCAGCTCTAATGTTACAGGCACCAAACGTTCAGCAGCCATTTTATAAATGATTCTGCCAACCGTTGTACTTCCGGTATAAAAAACATGATCAAATCCAAAATTGTTCATCATCTCCGGAACAACAACATGGCCTTCTCCTTCAGCAAATAAAATATACTGCTCATCAAATGTTTCCCGGATCAGTTTTTTCATCACCTGTTCAGTTGCCGGCGCAAATTCACTGGGCTTCAGCACAGCACAGTTACCTGCAGCAATTGCCCCTATCAGCGGATTAATCAGCAATTGAAACGGGTAATTCCACGGGCCAATAATCAACACAACACCCAACGGCTCACTTACAATTCTGCTTGTTGAAGGCAGGTTGAGCAAATTGGTAGCGGTGCGTTTTGCTTTCATCCATTTACGCAAATGACCAATGGTATTATTCAGTTCGGCAATAACCATTCCTGTTTCTGTAACCCAGCTTTCTTCCGCACTTTTTTTCAGATCGGCATTTAATGCTTCGTGTAATTCGTTTTCGTATGTAAGAATAGCCTGTTTCAGTTTCAGTAACTGTTGCTTCCTGAACGAATAGTCCTTTGTTACACCGCTATTGTAAAAGCGGCGTATGTTTTCTAATTGCTGCTGAAGTTGATCCATATAATAAGTTGCTTCTATTATAACAGAATTTAAAATTACTGGTTCATTTTCATACAACAACGGCACTGTTTTTCTGCTGTCTGATAATAATCAACCACCCGATCATTGCTTTTAAAGAACGAATGAAATAACTTTTTCCTTTAAAACTCAGTTATGTGTGCCTACAAACGTAAAAGCTGGATTGAAAAGAGAGATGTGGCGAAAGAACCCGAAGTGCAAAAAATCGACAAACCCTTCGGCGATATGAAAATTGGCGACAGGATGCTGATTGCCACTCCGCAAATTGTTGATGAATACATCCGCCATATTCCCAAAGGACATGAAGCAACTTTATTACAGATGCGCAAGGATCTTGCGGCAGAATACAATGCAGATGTTACATGCCCGCTTACCTCAGGTATATTTTTACGTATCGTTGCCGAAGCTGCGTACGAAGAATATGAAAAAGGAAAACCCATCAGCAAAATCACTCCTTTCTGGCGAATGATCAATCTCAAATCACCGGCAGCAAAGAAGTTAACTTTTGGTACAGATTTTCTTCTTGCACAACGTAAAAAAGAAGGCTTGGCTTAATAACGTTTTCACCACAGAGACACGGAGATTTCTATTCGTGCATCCGTGGCAATATTTTCATCAATTGCAAGCGAAGCGCAGCAATCATCTGTGTTCATCTGCGCAATCCCTGAGCAACTAATTTGTTTCCTACCTTCGCCGCATGACGATGAAGGATGAACATTTCATGAAGCAGGCACTGAAAGAAGCACAACGGGCCTTTGACGAAGGTGAAGTTCCTGTTGGTGCTGTTGTTGTTGTTGATGGAAAAATTATTGCCCGTGGTTATAACATGACGGAGAAGCTCAACGATCCTACTGCTCATGCCGAAATGATTGCCTTAACATCAGCCTTTAGTCAAATAGGTGCAAAGTACCTGCCCGATGCTACTTTATATGTTACAGTTGAACCCTGCTTAATGTGTGCAGGTGCAATTTACTGGAGCAAAGTAAACCGTATTGTGTGGGGAGCCAATGATGAAAAAAACGGTCACAAAAAAATTACAGGCGATTATTTCTCCTCCCCTTCTGGGGGAGGTCGGAAGGGGGCTTCACCTTTCCATCAAAAAGCAACCGTTACAACAGGCGTTTTAAAAGAAGAATGTGCCCAGCTTATGAAAGATTTTTTTGCAGCAAAGCGGTAAATCATCTCCCTCTTCTTTAACAAAACATTTCACTCAGTCATTATCAAACACGTGGCTGTGGCATGTGATTGGCAATACACAATATGTATCAAAACCTTTGTGTATGAAATATCCATAAAAATTATCCAGCTATCTTATTAAAAAGCGATGATAATTTTTATGGATATACTATGTGGCAATTATTAACAATAAAAAAATGAGCACATGAAATGGACATTTACACTTGCACTACTCAGCACCGTATTACTTACTTCCTGCATAAAAAGTAATTTACAGGTCATTGATGAACGGGAGTGGCTTTCGCAGGAACGTGCTGTTGTTGTTTATGCCGATCCTTATTGCGATTATTTTGTTGTGCAGACATACAACGGTTACAGCATTGTAGAAAACTGGTCGTTCACCACTTACAATGGCGAAGTGCTTTATGGCGATTTCAGCAACTGGGGCACACGCACCATCTACAACCGCAGCCGTGGCGCATTAATGCGGGTAAACATTAAAGATTCATGGTTATCGTATTACACAGCCATGGATGGTTTAGCCTATTACTGCAGGTAATTAATCATCATATTGTAAGAGGATCTTGCTTTCTGTTGAAAGCAGATCCTCTTTTGTTTTTTTATAAGTACAACCACTGTCTTATTACCATTTTGGTAAAATTTCTTAATCTGGCTTCAGTTTCAACCATCTGTCTGTACATTTGTTATCCTATTAAACAATTTCACAATCGAAAAATTTTAGAATTATGGCATTTACATTAGCTCCCCTTCCTTATGCACACGATGCATTGGAACCCCATATCGACACAACAACCATGCAGATACATCATGGCAAGCATCACCAGGCTTATGTTGACAATTTAAACAAAGCCGTTGCAGGTACTCCAAACGAAAATAAATCGCTGGAAGAACTGGTTGCTGTAGCCGGCACTATTTCTCCTGCAGTTCGTAATAACGGTGGTGGTCACTGGAATCATACGTTCTTCTGGGAATCACTTGCACCAAACGCAGGCGGTGCTCCAACAGGTGCATTGGCCGATGCTATCAACGCAGCATTTGGTTCATTCGATGCATTTAAAGAAAAATTTGCAGCAGCAGGTATGACCCGTTTCGGAAGTGGCTGGGCATGGTTGCTCGTTAAAGATGGCAAACTCGAAGTTTCTTCAACACCTAACCAGGACAATCCGTTAATGGATGTTGCTGAAGTAAAAGGAACTCCGGTTCTTGGTGTTGATGTTTGGGAACATGCTTATTATCTCAAATATCAAAACCGCCGTGCAGATTATTTAGCTGCTTTCTGGAATGTAATCAACTGGAGCAAAGTAGCTGAACGTTTTGCCGCAGCAAAATAAAATTGATTAGACGTTGACATAAAAACCCAGACCACAGCGTCTGGGTTTTTTATCTCCCTCCCTGGGAGGGGTTGGGGGTGGGTTCAGTAGAGATGCAGATACTTTAATCGTTTCGTTTTTTTAATACAACAACTTTGCAGAACGAAACAAGATGATGCTCATATAATGTAGCAGAAGCCATTGCTGCTATAAAGCTTTTGTTGCTGCCTGTGGCGCTGTAAGCGCCATCGCACTCTTGTACGTTTGGTAATTCTATGCAGCAATGAAAATGTTATTATGTAAACAAATCAATCGTAACTTCCAATACTAAATTCCTTCATATCAGACTAGCTTAAAAAGAAGATGAAAATAAATTTTATACTTTTTTACTTACTAGTCAGCCCTTTTCTGATTGTAGCTCAGAAACGATACTCATTTCAGGTTGACAGTTGCTTATATCAAATGGATGTTAATAAAGTAGGAAAAGGAAATAGTAAATTCAACTATTTGCTAAACGTTCAAATAAACAACTACTCAAAAACAACTAAATACTTTTTACAAAGAAATAACGACACAACTGTTACTGTAAATTATTCAGATTATTATTTAAATACAAAAAGTATATCTTTTTATATTGGTTCTTGTATAGAAGACAGATTCCCATACTTGTGTAGTTCTGATACATTTAAAATTTTTAGCCTAGAACCTAACACTTCAACAAATTCAAAATGTTATTTTAACTCAAAGCTTAACATAAATCAATTAACAGAACATAATGAACTAATCTTTTATTTAAGACTTTTGAATTCTCCTATTCCTGAAATTAAAAATGGAAGTATCCATATTGTTACCTATACTAAGCAGTCATCTTTTTTCAAGATCATTTTGAATTCTCAAAAAAGAAAAAGAGAAATAACAAGAAAAGAGTCAAAAGACGAGTAGCTACGCCTTTGTTGGTCGCCTGACCAACAAAACTATCTACAAGCATTCTTCCAAAATCAAACTGCTGCACCTAAGCTGCACATGTAATTCCAAAAGCAATTCACCACTTTGCACCCCCGCTATCCTGAGTTTGCAACTCAGGATATTGCAGAAAGCTGTTTCTTCAGCACTAAATACTCCTTACTACCGGCTATCGGCTGTTTTTCAGCCTAAAACCATCATTTTCACCCAGTTGGAACGCCTCTGTCACTCGTTGGAAGACTCCTGTCAGTCGTTGGAAAGCCGCTGCACCTGACTGGGAGACAGTTTACACTGCCTGAATTGCAGCTTGCTCTCGTTGGAAAGCATCTGTCACCCGTTGGAACACATCTGTCGGCGGTTGGAAAGCCCCTATCAGTCATTGGAAGCCAGCTGTCGGTCGTTGGGAGGCCGCTGTCACTCATTGGAAAGGCAACTATCCTCGTTGGAAACACACTGTCAGCAGTTGGGAGGCCGTTGTCGCTTGTTGGAAAGCATCTGTCGGCAGTTGGAAAGTATTTTCCAGTCGTTGGAAAAGTGCACACATCGGCTCAAAAGCATATTACACAATCCGGGTTATTATCTTCAGTAGAAAAATAAAAAACTCCTGCGCATGTAATTCCAAAAAGCAATTCACCACTTTGCAACACTGCCCAATCAGGGCGTTTTTCCGAAAACCATGCTGGATATTGGTTTTCGGGGGCCTTTTTTGTTACTTTTTTGGCCAAACAAAAAAGTAAGAATAAGATCTGCCTGACCAGAAAACAGTCTTATTAGACCTATGATGTTTTCAAAACCTCATAGGTCTGCTATGGCATCAATCATTTGCGTTTCTTCTTCCAGCAATCATTTACATGATCATCAACCATACCACTTGCCTGCATAAATGCATAACAGATGGTGGAGCCAACAAACTTAAATCCTCTCTTCAGTAAATCCTTACTCATCGCATCCGACTGTGCTGTTTTCGCTGGAACATTACCTAAACTCTTTACATAATTCACCACAGGTTTTCCTCCAACAAACTGCCAGATGTATTGGTCAAAACTTCCAAACTCTTTTTGTATGGCAAGAAATGCTTTTGCATTTTGTACAAAGGCGTTTACTTTCAGTTTGTTCCTGATAATACCTTCATCCTGTAACAATGCTTCAATCTTCTTTGCATTGTATTTAATCATTTTGTTTGCATCAAAACCATCAAATGCCTTGCGGTAATTTTCACGCTTACGCAATACAGTGTACCAGCTTAATCCTGCCTGTGCACCTTCCAGGCAAAGCAGTTCAAACAATTGCCGGTCATCATGCAATGGTTGTCCCCATTCGTTATCATGATAATCCTTATACAAATCATCTTTACTGCACCAGCTGCAGCGTATTTTTTCTTTTGCCATAAAATAAAATTAAGGAACAGGATCGTAACCACTGCCGCCCCATGGATGGCAACGGCTGATGCGTTTTAAACTTAACCAAAAACCTTTGATGGGACCATATTTTTTAAACGCCTCCAATGCATAATTACTGCATGTTGGTGTATACCGGCACTTAGGTCCAATTGCAGGACTGATGACATATTGATAAAACCTGATCAGCAGTATAAACGGGAAGCTGATGATGGCTTTTATGCCTTTGTACTTTGTTGTGTTATTATGCTGATGCTGACTGCACACAGATTTCTGATAATTTCTGCAAAGCTATTCCTGTCTTTTCAAATACAAGGTTATAATCAGGAACTTCTTTGCCTGTAAAAATGAAAAATACATTCAGGTGAAGATCAGCTGCTGCCAGTTGCTGCTGCAAATCGTTTTTCTGCAACCTGTAAGCCTCTCTTATTAAGCGCTTAATACGGTTACGGTCAACAGCATGCTTAAAGTGTTTGGTACCAGCTGCTACACCAAATTGCAAAGAGGGAGCATTGTTGTTTGCAGGCTGAAGCATCCAGTAAACACGAATTGGCTGTACCGAAAACGATTTGCCTTCTTTGAACAATTGCTCAATGAGTTTGCGGCTTTTCAGTCGCTCAGTTTTGCCCAGTGTATATCGTTGTTTCTGTTCCAACTTTGTAAAAATAAAAAAGTCCCGGTTTGTTCCGGGACTTAGAATATCATTTCAAAAATGTTGCTTATTTCTTAGCGCCACGCTCATCGCTTACAGAAAGCTTGTGACGGCCCTTTGCACGACGGCTGGATAAAACTTTGCGGCCATTTGCATCCTGCATACGCTTACGGAAACCATGTGTGGTTTTTCTGCGACGCTTTGAAGGCTGATATGTACGTTTTTGTGCCATTATAATTTGTTTTACTTCTTAAAAAATACCCGGTGAGAAGCCGGAAATTTCAAGCCACCCGGAGAGAACACCACTTCCCGCCGTTTGTGAAAGGACGGCAAAGGTAAGGGAAACTGCCCAAAAAAGAGGTCGGTAAAAAAAGAAAATTAGCGGAAAAGCCAGCTATCAGCGGGCAAGCTCAACATGCGTTGCCTGTACTTCTGCGCCATAAAACAAACGGGCATGCCGGTTAAAATCCTCAGCTGAATCGGTTGTGAAAAATTGTTTCTCTCCCTGTCTCGTCAGCCGCTCTTCCATTTCCGGATGCCGGTGCAGGTAATCAGCCAGGCTATCAGCCACAATATTTCCCTGCGAAAGCAGCTGAATATCTTTTAAAAGTTGTTGCTGAATCTTACCGGCCAGCAAAGGATAATGTGTGCACCCCAGCAAAACCGTGTCAATTTCAGCCGATTGATTGTTCAATGCATCCACATATTCTTTTACAAAATAATCTGCCCCGGCGCTTTCATGTTCATTGTTCTCAATCAGCGGAACCCACATGGGACAAGCCTGTTGGTAAACCTGCACTTCAGGATAAAACTTATTGATCTCAATTTTGTAGGAATCAGACAAAACAGTTCCCGAAGTTGCAAGCACTCCTACTTTTTTGGTTTTGCTGTATTGCCCGATTATTTCGGCTGTAGGACGTATTACACCCAGCACCCTGTTTGCAGCACTCAACTTGGGTAAATCATTTTGCTGAATTGTTCGCAATGCCTTTGCTGAAGCTGTGTTGCAGGCAAGAATCACCAGAGGACATCCTTGTTTAAAAAACCATTCCACACACTCCAGCGTATACCGGTAAACAGTTTCAAAGCTGCGTGTGCCGTAAGGAGCACGGGCATTGTCGCCTAAATAGACATAGTCGTATTGCGGTAGTTTCTTTACAATCTCCTGCATTACAGTTAAACCACCGTAACCTGAATCAAATATGCCAATAGGTCCATGCTGCATGTATGCAAAGTAAGTACAAAAAAAATCCCCCGTAATTACGGGGGATTAATATCCTTAAATAAGTTGAATTATTTTTTAACCGGTGCAGTTGCAGGAGGAGTATCTGCAATTTTCAAATACTTCTTCACCAATGGTAAAATGTCATCAGCAGGAGGAGATACCAATAATGCTTCAGCTGTAAACACATAGGTATAACCATTTGCTTTTGCTACAGTCTGAATAGCATCAATTGCAGCTTTCTGAACCGGAGCATATACTTCCTGTTCTTTAGCTTGTAACCATTGTTGTGCCTGTGTAGAATATTGCTGTACTCTTTCAGCTAAATCGCCAAATTCTTTGAATTTGATTTCTTTTTTAGCAGGAGTCCAGTTGATTGAATCCTTACGGATAATGCTGTCCTTTTCATTGTACTCTTTAATCATTTCAGCATACACCACATTCAATGAATCCTGCAGTTTCTGCATTTTTTCCTGGGCTTTTTTGGTTTCAGGCATTACACTCAGGAGCTCACCTGTATTAATGTGACCAAATTTCTGTGCATTTACTGTTACAGCTGTTCCCATTAATGCTATAACTGCAAGAAGAATAACTTTTTTCATTTTACTTTAAACGTTTTGTTTTTATTAGTGTACTTACGCCCTTATTTGGTTGCAACAGTAAATGGCTTTTATTAAAGTTTAACACCTAAAATTTTCAGCACATCGTCGCTCTTATCCAGTTTTGGGTCGGCAAATATAACGGTAATTCCCTCACTTTTATCCAAAATAAAATCGTACATCCTGTCGGTTGCCAGTTTTTGAACTGCGTTAAACACCTTGTCCTGTATGGGTTTTACCAGTTCCTGCTTTTTGCGGAAGTAATCGCCTTCGTATCCAAAGCGTTTTTTCTGCAAATCCCTTACCTGCTTTTCTTTGTTGAAGATTTCGTCTTCTCTTTTCTTCAACAGCTCAGGTGTAAGCATGGCTCTTTCTGCATCCAGCTGACGGTACATTTTATCCAGATCGGCCTGCATCAGGTCAATTTCCTTTTGCCAGGCATCGGCCATTTCTTCCAGCTTTTTATTGGCATCCTTGTATTCAGGAATTTTTTCAAGAATATATTTTGAATCAATGATGGCATAACGCTGCGCCTTTGAAACAAAAGCAAGCGAAATGAAGCAAACGGTAAGGAGGAGAAGTTTTTTCATGTGTGTAAAGTTTAATTTATGTACAGCTATGAGTGCAAAAAACAGTCCACCTGTAACAACAACTTGTTAAGATGAACTTATTTCCTGCATGCTGCATATAAAATCGATTTTTAGCAGTTATTACTCTGGTTCGTATCCCAGCATAAATGTAAACTTACTGATATCTCTCAAGCGTGCACCGGGATAAGTTCTGTCTAAACCAATACCGTAATCAAACCCAAGCAAACCAAACATTGGAAGGAAGAAACGCATACCCAAACCTGCACTGCGACGCAACTGGAACGGGTTATACGGTTTGTATTTTCCTGCAAGACTTGGAGTGGTATTCAAATCGCTCTGATCGTACCAGCCATTTGCTGCTTCAAAGAATGCCAAACCAAAGATTGTACTGCTTGGATTAGTACTTAACGGATACCTCATTTCAAGACTATACTTATTGAAGATAGTAAAGAAATTATATGCTGATGTTTGGTTCTGATTATTAATCTTCGGATTAGAGTTGTCATACACCGGGTAACCTCTGTGAGCCACGATATCATAACCAATGATACCAAAGTTATTTTGCATACCCGCATCACCCAATTGGAAACGTTCAAATGGAGAGATAGGCATGTCTTTATTATACCTGCCCACAAAACCAAACTTAGCTGCGGCCTTTAACACAAACTGCCTGTTCTTTTCTGCGCCCATTGGTTTCCCAATAGGAACATACCATTCGTAATTCAAACGCCATTTATGGTATTCAACCAGGCGGTATTTCTCAGCCGGATCTGTATACTTAGACATATCCCTGAACAAAGACCATGGCGGAGTAAATGTTGCAGTAATCGAGAAGGTTGAACCCGAACGTGGGAACGTTGGCTGATCAACACTTGAACGGATTAACTGAATACGTACGTTAAAGTTGTTAGATGTTCCGCTATCCAGTTCAGAAAAGATCTGGTAGTTCTTTAATTTATACTGAGTATAGTTAATAGAAGTGATGAGATTGAAATAATCATCCGGCCATTTCAATTGTTTTCCAAGTGAAACCGTTGCGCCAAAAGAACGCAGGTACTGGTCCGATGCTTTTTTACGTGTAGGTAACCCTGTAATAGGATCAAATGCATTGGCAAGTTTCGTACGGTATAAACTTACTGTAAGGTTATTACGTTTTTTACCACCCAGCCATGGTTCAGTAAACGAAAAGTTTTGTGCACCAAATGAAGGACCGTTCGATTGAACACGTAATGAAAGTTTTTGTCCATCACCACTTGGCAAAGGTTGCCATGCTTCTTTATGGAAAATATTTTTAGTTGAGAAGTTATTAAATGTAATACCCAACGTTCCGGTTAAACCAATATAACCACCCCAGCCTGCACTAAGCTCCAGCTGATCACTCGATTTTTCTTCCAGTGCATAGTTAATATCCACTGTACCATCATCTGGATTTGGAACCGGGTTAGGATTGATTTTTTCAGGATTGAAATAGTTCAATGCCGACAATTCACGAATAGAACGGATGATATCTGAACGGCTGAATTTTTCGCCAGGCACTGTACGCAGTTCACGACGGATTACATATTCCTTTGTTTTATCGTTACCGGTAATGTTGATGTTTTTGATCGTTGCCTGCGGACCTTCAGAAAAACGGATTTCGTAATCAATCGTATCATTGTACACGCTTGTTTCAATAGGCTCTACATGGAAAAACAGGTAACCATCATCCATATAAAGACTGCTGATATCACCACCTTCCTGCGACATTTGCTTACCCAGCTTTTTGTTCAGAGTTTCAAGGTTGTAAATATCTCCTCTTTTAATACCAAGAATAGCTGTTAACAAAGAGTCGCCGTATTTGGTATTACCTCTCCAGGAAATATTACCAAAATAATACTGCCTTCCTTCTTTTACTTTCAGCTCAACAATCAGCTTGCCGTTTTTATTATAATAATTGGTATCATTTTCAATTACCGCATCACGATAGCCGAGCGAGTTATAATAATCAAGAAGTTTTTCTTTGTCTTCGAGATATTTCTTCTGGTTAAACTTGGCTGATGAAAAACGAACCCTGAACCATGGATCAAGAAAATCTCTTGTTTTGCTGGGAATAAGAAAACCCCAGTCTTTCAGGTATTGTTTAAATGTAACTGTATCTTTTTCTCCGTAAATAGGATGATTGTTTTCGGGATTAAGCGTTAAACGTAAACGTTCTTTTGTTCCCTTCATTTTCTTTTTCAGCTGAAGATCAGAAACTGCTTCATTACCTGAAATATAAACCTCTTCAATTTTTACTTTCTGACCTTTAGTGATGTTAAACGTAAGATCAATGAAATTGGGATTAACAGGGTTTTTGTTCTCTGTAATTTTTACATCAATCTGCCTGAACCCTTTATCAATAAAAAACTTCTCAATTTTTTCTATGCTCGTTCTTCGCAGGTTTTCAGTAATTACTTTATTGGGCGACAGACCGATTTTTTCTTTCAGATCATCTTCTTCACTTTTCCTGATTCCCTTAAAAAAGAAATTACCAAGCCTTGAACGTTCTCTTACATTTATTTCAATGTAAATATCTTTTCCGTCAACCTTAGTAATTAAGATAGATGCATCATCAAAATACTGCTGCTTCCAGATTGCACTGATTGCTTTACTGAAAAGATCGCCTCCGGGAAGATATACACGGTCGCCTACGGATATTCCTGAAATGGATACGAGCAAAGAAGAGTCGAATGTTTTTGAACCGGTTACATCAATTCCAGCAATTATGTACTCTTTTGGAGTTTTGGAATTGAAAATTGCCTCCAGCTCCGGATCTACTGATACAGGGTGCAGGGTATCGGTTTGCTGAGCCCAAGTATTTATCTGAAAGCCAAAACAAACGGTTAAAAGGAGTAAAAAATATCTGATCAAACGCATCAAAAAACAGTTACGGTTATATAGTTATATTAAAGACTGCCGGTTTTTTTAATAAGCCGGGCGGCAAAATAAATGGTTTTGCTGAAACTCTTTGTTAAAATGACGGTTTTCACTGTATCTTAAGATTGTTTCGGCTCATTCTCCTCTTTCATCTGGTCGCCGGTTTTACCAAACCTTCTTTCCCGGTTCTGAAAATCAAGGATGGCTTCGTACAGGTTTTCCTTCCTGAAATCGGGCCAGCGTACATTGGTAAAATACAGCTCGGCATAGGCCAGCTGGTACAACAGGAAATTGCTGATGCGGTATTCGCCACTGGTTCTGATCATCAGTTCCGGATCGGGAAACTCCCTTGTAGCCAGGTAATCTTTAATTGTATCCTGGTTAATTTCAAAAGGTTCCAGTTTTCCGCTTTTTACATCACCCGCAATATTCTTGATGGCATTCACGATTTCCCAGCGGCTGCTGTAGCTTAATGCCATAATCAGGTTCAGACCGGTATCATCGTGCAGTTCATCAAGGCTTTCCTTCAGCTGTTTTCTTGCATAATCCGGCAACATATTCGTATCGCCGATCACGTGCAGCTTAATGTTATTCTTTTTCAGTGTTGCTGTTTCTTTACGGATTGTATCAACCAGCAACTCCATTAAACCGGTTACTTCTTCCACTGGGCGGTCCCAGTTTTCGGTGCTGAATGCATAAAGCGTTAAATACTCAACTCCAAGTTCGGCACAGCCTTCTACAATGCTTCGTACACTTTCCACACCATGAAAATGCCCAAACAGGCGATCCTGACCATGCTCTTTAGCCCAGCGGCCATTACCATCCATAATGATGGCGATATGCCGGGGCAAACGCTTTAAATCCAATTGATCACGTAGGGAGCTCATTGCTGAAATTAAGGGCACGAAGGTAATGAAAATAAGGGTTGAAGATGCGTTAAAAACAGATCGGCTGCTTTTGGCCGCAAATGCCCGCCAGTACTCATTTTGCGGCTGATGTGTTGTATAAAATCTGTTTCATTTTAAACCGGCCGTAAACAAATTCCTGGCCGGGATAGGAATAAACAAGGTCGGCTTCGGAAGCCAGTTTGTACCCATTTATTTCGGTGTATGCTTTGATGGGAGTTGTCCAGCGCATACGTTTATTTTCCTGGGTATTAAACCGGTCGAACGACTCAAAATCAATCAAAGCCCCTTCATCATTAAAAAACAAAGTGGCATTTATTGTGTGATTATTGACTGTAAACCGTGCCTTTGTTGCATGCGCATTCACTTCTTCCCATTCAATACGCTTGTCGATTAAAGCAGCTGGAGCCATAATGCACAGATCGTTAAAGAATGTAACCGTTTCAGCTGTGTTCATTTCAGCACCATCAAAGTACTGCACCTGGAATAACGATAGCAGCCGTATGTCCATGGAAGCATTTGCATTCACATATTTATGATACCCGGCAACAGGCAGACTTTTCATTGTTGCATTCATAAAAAACAACCGTGTTGGAACAGAAAAAAAGTTATACTGCTCACTATAAAAAGGCATCCACTGTTCGTTTTCTTTTCCCCTTATAGTGCCCGTAAACTCAGCTTTGAAATTGTTGACTTTGGGCTTGCCGATACTTTTTGTGTAACGGATGTAACGCTGAATTGTAAGCGGTAAATGAACAATGTCATTTTCAGTAAGCAAACCCTGTTCAAAATAAGCAGGCTGGGAAAAATTGCTTTTCACATCACTCACAAATAAATGATGATATTTCCACGAAGCAAATGAACTGATGGCTACTGCAAGAAGCAGCACATTGGCAATTGTACCAAACTTAGCATCATGCCAGCTGTACGTAATCAGCACCTGCGATATAAGAACAGCAGCAATAAGAACAAGCCACAGCAAACGGCTTTGCAAAAACAACATTACCGCTGCACTAACAAAAAGCAATGTTGCGAATAACCAAAACAGTCCGGCAGGTTTTGAAATTTCTTTTGTTAACTGGCTGATGTTACCAAGGTGAAAGGCTTTTGCAAAGCCAAGTACATGAATCAGCCCATGAATAAGTAGCAGAACAATAGCAGCATAACGCATAGGTCAATTTTGCACAAAAGTATTTGTGCTGTAATAAGCGGTGGTTGACAAACATCAGCCCGAATAAAAAGAATGATCATTGAAACCGGCTTAAGCTAGATCTTTTCATTTCACCCGTTAAAAGATTCATCGGCCTTGCCTGCCGATTTTTTTTGGATCAACAAACATTATAAGCCACCTTTGCGGCAGCCAAAAGGTTCTTTTCTTATCAACCCCGTTGAAACTGTTCAGTATGGCCTCTTTTACCACATTTTATTTAAGCAGAGTTCTTGATAAGAAAGTTTTCTATCCTAATAAACAGTCTATAGGCGTAATTAAGGATCTGTACATCACTTCAAATACCACGGGCGACGAAAGACCGGTTGTTGAATGTGTTGCCATTAAACGCAGCAATGAAATTCAGTATTACAATTTCAATCATTTTGTCGTTCTGAAAAAGAATGGAAAGCTGAAAGTTAAATGCGACAACCCTGAAATTATTGCCGATGTTGAAAACCTTGTTTCGCTCAAAGAATGTTTTTTAGATAAACAGATTGTTGACATCAACGGTAAAAAATTAGTTCGTGTTAACGACATCAGGCTTATTTCCATTAAAAGCAGAACGTTTGCGCTTGCAGTTGATATTGGTACAGAAGGATTATTTCGCAGGCTTGGCGTAGTGAAACAGTTGAAATCCCTGCTTTCGGTTTTTAAAGTAAACATTCCCGCTAAGTTTATTGTGTGGGAAGATGTGGAAGCCATTAATCCTTCCAATCAAAACATTCAGCTTTCAAAAACATTTTCCAAACTCAATACACTTCACCCTTCTGATATTGCTGATATCATTGAGGAAATGGGTAAAAAAGCAAGTACGCATGCATTCGCATCACTTGATGAAGAAAAAGCCGCCGATGTACTGGAAGAACTGGAACCGGATGTGCAGGTGCAGTTGATTGAGAGTATGCCGGTTAATAAAGTTGCTGATGTATTGGAAAAAATGCCAGCAGATGAAGTGGCATCTATTCTTGATGAACTCAGCAATGAAAAGGTGGAAATGTTGCTCAATGAAATGGAGCCTGAATCTTCGGATGAAGTAAGGGAATTGCTTCAATACCCTGAAGATTCGGTTGGAGGTATCATGAGCACCGATATTATTTCGTTTAACCAGGACAAAACAGTAGATGAAATTCTGAAAGAGCTGAGAGTAATTAAACCAGAGTCGGCCAGTCTTTATAATCTCTTTGTTGTAAATGCAAAAGATAAACTGATTGGTATGGTATCAGTTCGTGATCTAATTATTTCTGAACCGGAAACTTCACTCAGGCAAATAATGAAAACCTCACCTGTTCATTTACATCACCACCAGAAACTGGATGATATTGCCGAATTGATTTCCAAATACAATATGCTGGCAATACCAGTTGTGGACGAACATCACATCCTGCTTGGCACAGTAGTTATTGATGATGTTGTGGAAGATTTAATTCATCAACGAAAAACAAACAAATAGGTAATGGTTTTATTAAAAAGCAGGAAATCGCTTTGGAAAAAAATTGTTTTGTTTCTTGCGATACTTGGTCCCGGCATTATCACTGGCAGTGTAGATAATGATGCCGGAGGTATTACCACATATTCTGTTGCAGGTGCAGAGTATGGTTATAACCTTTTGTGGACCTTGATTCCCGCTTTTATTGTTTTGATTATAATCCAGGAAATGAATGCCCGCATGGGTATTGTTACAGGAAAAGGATTGGCCGATCTTATTCGTGAACGTACAGGTGTAAAAGTTACATTCCTCATTTTTCTTGGTTTACTCATTGCCGATATTGGCAACACCACAACTGAATTTGCCGGTATAACAGGAAGTATGGAAGTATTTGGCATCAGCAAATACATTGCTGTACCTGTATTTGCAGCATTGGTATGGCTGCTGGTTGTAAAAGGTACTTACAAGATTGCTGAACGCATATTTCTACTGTTCAGTTTTACATTGCTGATTTACATTGTATCGGCCATTATGGGCAAGCCCGACTGGAAAGAGATTGGTCATGCCATTGTTCATCCTGATATTAAAGTAAACAGCCACAGCACAGCAATGATTATAGGTATAGTTGGTACCACCATTGCTCCATGGATGCAGTTTTATATGCAATCATCCGTTATTGAAAAAGGATTGCAGATGAAGAATTACAAGTATTCGCTGATTGATATTATTGTAGGATGTATTGCTACTGTAGTTGTTGCATTTTTCATCATTGTGGCCTGTGGTTCTACTCTCAATAAAAATGGTTTACAGATTCATGAAGCGAAAGATGCAGCCATGGCACTGGAGCCACTGGCCGGTTCGCTTGCTTCGCATTTCTTTGCTTTCGGATTACTGGTTGCGTCTGTATTTTCAGCAACGATTCTGCCGTTGGCTACAGCTTTTTATATCTGCGAAGCTTTTGGATTCGAAGCGGGAATAGATAAGAAATGGGACGAAGCAAAAGAGTTTTATGTATTGTATACCGGTATTCTCATTTTATCAGCACTGATTATATTAATACCACATGCACCTTTAATCCAGATCTCCTTATGGTCGCAGGTAATTAATGGTTTGTTGTTGCCCGTTGTACTTGTATGTATGATGATGCTTGTTAACAACAAAAAAATCATGGGTCAATACACCAACAAACCCCTGAATAACATCATTGGCTGGGGCACCGTTTCTGTTTTGATTATTCTTTCACTTATGCTTTTAGTGATGTCGTTTCTGTAGATTAATGTCGTTTATTTCCCGTTGCAAGGGGACGAAATAATGACCCGAAAAGCCAAAAACACAGCAATTACTCAGCATTTTTAGAAAAAAACAGGCTGAAAAAACAGGGTGGAGATCATTGATTTTTTTTCCAAAATACTTGCTGGCAAAGGGTTTCATCCATTTCACTACCCAATAGACATCATAAAAATGGTTAATTGTTGTTTGAACACTTAATCAGGGATGATGTACTTTTACATCATCAAACAAAACAGAACAAGAGGACGCAAGAAAAAGTTTGATAAACAGCCCCAGGCTGTACAGAATACGACAGAACTCTTTTTTTATATGGCAAGCAATCGTTAACGGTCAACTGTTTCAACAGATGACCTTTTTTTTTGCACTTACTTTTTAGTTACTTCAACTTTTTCAAAACTTACATAGAATAAAAAAACCGGCCTTAGCCGGTTCATTCATTTTAATTATTTCCCCCACCCTGCCCGTTTCGCCTCCGTTGCATTTCATCCTGCATTTCTTTTTGCTTCTCTTTCAGTTTTTCTTTTTGTTCGGGAGTTAGTAATGCTTCAACCTGTTCATTGTATTTCTTACGGATTGTTCCCATTTGTTCACGCTGCTGTTCACGGGTTAGAGAAGTGTTATTTCTAACAGAGTCCATTTCCGTCCGCTGTTTTTCCATAATGTCTTTTACTTTCACTTCCTGATCTTTAGTAAGGTTCAGATCCTTGTACATTTCCATACGGTTCATTCTTCTTTTTCCTGTGGTATCAGTAGTTTGTGCCTTTGATACTACACCGATGAACATAAAAACCAATAAAAATTGAAGTACTTTCATGTGTGTATTTTTTGTTGTTTTTAATTGTTACATGTTATGTCCTGTATAATTAACCCGTGTTGGGTTGTTTTCTTTCAGGCATTTCATTGCAATAATTTTTGTTTTAAAATAAATTAGACGGCAGAAATCAAAAAAGTTTACACTGTTATTAAAAAAACTACATGAACTATCTCGCCCATGCATATCTTTCTTTTCATCAGCCCGATATACTTGCGGGCAACATGATCAGTGATTTTGTGAAGGGCAAGAAAAAGTTTGATTACTCTTTAGGTATACAGCAGGGCATCGAATTACACCGCATCATTGATACGTTTACCGATGGGCATATGGTTACCAAAGAAGCAAAAGAAGTTTTCCGTCCGCATTACCGGCTTTATGCTGGTGCTTTTGTTGATGTGCTGTATGATCATTTTCTTGCAACAGACGATCACTTTTTTACCAACGATACATTGAAACAGTTTGCAGAAGAAACCTACGCATTACTTAATCCTTACCAACCTGTATTTCCAGAATATTTTGCACGGATGTTTCCTTACATGAAAGAACAAAACTGGTTATATCATTATCACACACTGAAAGGAGTTGAAAACAGTTTACACGGAGTGGTGCGTCGCTCTGCTTATCTTACCGAAAGCGCTACAGCATTTGCATTATTTAAAGAACATTACAACGAATTGAAGTTTCAGTATCAGCAATTTTTCCCGGAATTACATGCAATTGTAAAAGAATGGTTCAGCAATAAAGAAGCCATAACAACCAACGAATAACATTTCGCCGGTAATTATGGCTTTTGTTTAAGGGTGATATGGTTTAATGGATGTACGAATCGTACACAAGAAAATGTTTGAATCTTTCCACGCAGGCCCGTTCCAGCATTTCACGATCATCAGGGTGAGCAATATCAATCAACGCTTTTGCACGCTGACGTAAATTTTTTCCATACAAATGTGCAATGCCATACTCCGTTACTACGTAGTGAATATGACCACGTGTGGTTACAACGCCTGCACCTTGCTTTAAGAACGGAACAATCCGGTTAATACCTTTTGCAGTCCGGGATGTTAACGCAATAATAGGTTTACCCCCTTCACTCAAAGCAGCTCCACGCATAAAATCCATTTGCCCGCCAATACCGCTGTATTGCGTTGTGCCAATACTGTCGGCACAAACCTGGCCTGTAATATCTACTTCAATAGCACTGTTAATGGCTACTACCTTCGGGTTGCGGCGTATAACATGGGGATCGTTTACATAATCAATATCAAGAAAAACAAAAGCCGGGTTATCATCCACATAATCGTACAGCTTTCTTGAGCCCAGTGCAAATCCTGTTACCGATTTGTTTGGGTGAATACGTTTTTTGGAATTATTGATCACATCACATTCAACAAGGTCAATGATTCCATCGCTGAACATTTCGGTATGAATGCCGAGGTTTTTATGATTGGTTAATGATTTTAAAACAGCATCGGGTATTGTTCCAACACCCATCTGCAACGTGCTTCCATCATCAATCATACCGGCAATCAATTCGCCAATACGCATTTCTTCAGAACCCACATTAATACCGTAATCCACTTCAGGCAATTCCTCTTCAGCCCAAACAACTGAAGTAAAACGGTCGGTATGAATAAGGCTGTCGCCATGTGTGCGAGGTACTTTTGGATTAATCTGTGCAATAATATGCTTGGCCGTGTTCACAGCACTGCGGGCAATATCAACACTCACTCCTAATGAACAATAGCCATGCTTATCGGGAGGTGAAACCTGCACCAGTGCCACATCAATCGGCATATATCCTTTCTTGAACAGGTCGGGAATATCGCTTAGAAAAACAGGAATAAAATCGGCACGGCCTTCATTTACTGCTTTTCTTACACTGTTGCTGACAAACATGCAGTTGATGTGAAAAATGTCTTCATATTCCGGCCGGTCAACAGTAATGTCGCCCTGAACGGTAATAAAAACCAGTTCTACATTCCTTAACCGGTAGGATTGTTTGGCAAGTTCACGAAGAAGATAAAGTGGGGTTTGGGCACTACCCTGGATAAAAACACGGTCGCCGCTCTGGATGACAGAAAGGGCTTCTTCAGCTGATGTGTAGTTTAATTCCTGGAACATTGGCAGTTAATTATAACTCAAAAATAAACGACCGTTAGTTTTATTTTTATGTTCAAAAGCAGGATGAATGGTGATTTACAGCAGCAATGTTTGGGTTAAATTTGCGTTTCACTAAAAAAATCATCTGAAGAATGAAACAAATGCTTTTTTGCCTGGGTATGCTTTTGGCCGGGATATCAGTATCAGCTCAGAATGGATCGAAGATTCCACCGCTGGATAAGTCGCCGATGGATATGTCGTACTACCCATCCAACTACCCGATTATGCGGATTCAGCCCAGCAAGGTTACTGAACCGCTGATAGCAAGGGTTATTTACAGCCGTCCTTCAAAAAACGGACGTAAAATTTTTGGTGAACTGGTGGAAGATGGAAAAGTTTGGCGACTTGGTGCTAACGAAGCAACTGAAGTTGAGTTTTTCCGTGATGTAAAAATTGGCGGAAAAATCGTGAAGAAAGGAAGGTATACACTGTATGCACTCGAGAACTCCAGTAAATGGACAATGATCGTAAATAAGGACACTGATATATGGGGTGCATTTAAATACGATGCATCGAAAGATGTGGCCAGGGTTGATTGCACCGTAAATCATTCATCAGAAATTGTTGAATCGTTTTCCATGTATTTTGATAAAGCAACCGACAAAAGCATTTACCTGGTTATGGCTTGGGATGATGAAGTTGTGAAGCTGCCGATAAGCTGGTAAGAAATATAGATTCTTGACAGTTTAGATATTTAAAGCCCTGCATTAACTGCAGGGTTTTTTGTTTGGTTTTTTTGAAATGAAAATCTCACTTTTACAACATGTGTGGCATCGCAGGAATTATTTCCAACAACTCAAATCATGTTTCATCTGAACGTCTCAAAGCAATGGCAACTGCTCTTGCTCATCGTGGACCCGATGCTGAAGGACTTTGGATCAATGAAAACAAAACAGCAGGATTCACACACCGCCGCCTTTCAATTATTGATTTAAGTGATGCAGCTGCACAACCCATGCATTACCTGCAGCGTTATTGCATCTCCTATAACGGTGAACTGTATAATTACATTGAACTGAAAGATGAGCTGAAAAAAAACGGTTATTCTTTCAGCACAAATTCTGATACAGAAGTAATTCTTGCAGCTTATGATTTCTGGAAAGAAGATTGTCTGCAGCAGTTTGATGGCATGTTTGCATTTGCAATCTGGGATCAGCAGCAGCAAACCTTATTTGCCGCAAGAGACCGGTTTGGCGAAAAACCGTTTTATTACTTTTTTGATGGTGAACAGTTTTTATTCGCCAGTGAAATGAAAGCCCTGTGGGCAGCAGGAGTAAAAAAAGAAATCAACCAAACCATGTTGCTGAATTATCTTGGTTTGGGCTGGGTAAAAAATCCTGTTGATGTATCAACAACTTTTTACAGCAATATTGTTGCACTTCCGCAGGCACATTTTCTAAAACTTGGATTAAACAGTAACGAAAACAGTATTACTCAATACTGGGACCTTGATAAAGAAACACAAATCAGCATCACCGATGCAGAAGCTGTCGAACAGTTTCAGCAACTATTCAACACTTCGGTTAAAAGAAGATTGAGAAGTGATGTGGAAGTGGGTACATCGCTCAGTGGTGGATTAGACAGCTCATCCATTGTTGCAACGATTCTTCAATCTCAAACTTCAAATTTCAAACCTCAAACCTTTACTGCTTCTTTTCCCGGCTTTGAAAAAGATGAATCGGCTTTTGCAAAACAGGTAGCTGATCAGTTTCATTTGCAGCAGCATCTTGTTACTCCATCTGCAGAAGACTTTGCTGATGAACTGGAAAAATTATTCTATCACCAGGAAGAACCATTTCAATCTTCAAGCACATATGCACAATTCAAAATTTATGAGCTGGCAAAACAGCATGGCGTAAAAGTAATTCTTGACGGACAAGGTGCAGATGAAATACTGGCCGGGTATCACAAGTACATTCATTGGTTTTTACAGGAAGGAAAGGCTAGCCGTGAGTTAGAGGCTTTCAGAAAAAACAACATTGATGTTGAATGGAACTGGAAAAATGTACTGGCAGCTAAATTACCTGAGCTTGCTGCAGTGCAATTGGAAAGTAAAGCAAGAAAAGAACTGAATTCAAACGCATTTATCAATAAAGAATTTCTGAAAGAACAGTTTGATAAAAAAACCATTTACAAGCCCGTTGTTCGCAGGCTGAATGATCTGCTTTATTTCAACACCATGCAGTTTGGTTTGGAAGAACTTCTTCGTTATGCCGACCGTAACAGCATGGCACATGGAGTGGAAGTACGTCTGCCGTTTCTGAATCACGAACTGGTGCAGTTTGTTTTTTCATTGCCCTCTCATTTGAAAATGCGTAATGGTTTTACCAAGTATATCCTGCGTGAAAGCATGAAGAACAGTTTGCCTTCATCTATAGTTTACCGTACTG
The DNA here is from genome assembly GCA_002337125.1 of Chitinophagaceae bacterium UBA1931. Taxonomy (GTDB): domain Bacteria; phylum Bacteroidota; class Bacteroidia; order Chitinophagales; family Chitinophagaceae; genus Lacibacter. The sequence continues at coordinate 2,504,785 of DDFJ01000004.1, read as the reverse complement.
ATAAGGTGGGTTACGAACCTCCGCAGCAACAATGGATGCAAACAGAAGCGTTTGGCGATCTGGTTCATGAAAGCAAGAATAAACTTGTAAAAGAAAAAGTGCTGAATAAAGAAGTTTTACAGCAACCTGTTATTGCAAAAGCTGCACATGATGCAAAGAATGATGACTGGCGAACAGTTTGTGCAGCACAATTATTGTAATTTCTCATCTTTGCAGAACGCTCCGCATGACGGAGAAAATTAAACGATTAGTCAGACGAAGACATCAGGCAAAACATCAACAAACTATTTCATTATGAAACCAGCTACAAAAGTTATTCATGCAGGCATGGTACCCGATCCTTCAACAGGAGCCATCATGACACCAATTTATCAAACAAGTACATACGTGCAGGAAGCACCGGGCGTAAACAAAGGTTATGAATATGCAAGAAGCCAGAACCCCACACGTAAGGCATTGGAAGATGCTGTTGCTGAAATTGAGAACGGCAAATATGGTTTGGTGTTCAGCAGCGGAGTTGCAGCAACAGATGCGGTAATTAAATTGTTAAGTCCGGGCGATGAAATAATTGCAGCTAATGACATGTACGGTGGTACGTATCGTTTGTTTATGAAAGTGTTTGAAAAATTTGGTTTGAAATTTAATTATGTTGACACAACCAATCCTGCCAATGTAAAAGCGGCATTAACAGCAAACACAAAACTGATCTGGATTGAAACACCCACCAATCCGCTCATGAACATTTCCGATATCAAAGCCATTGCTGCCATTGCAAAAGAAGCAGGTGTTTTGCTTTGTGTTGATAATACATTCGCATCACCTTATTTGCAAAATCCACTTGATCTTGGTGCTGATATTGTGATGCACAGTGCTACAAAATATCTCAGTGGTCACAGTGATGTGATCCAGGGTTGTTTGGTGATGAATGATGCAGCATTAAGAGAACAATTATATTTTATCCAGAAAAGCTGCGGTGCAGTACCCGGACCAATGGATTGCTTCCTCGTTTTGCGTGGAATAAAAACATTGGGCGTGCGTATGAAAGCACATTGCGAAAACGGGGAAAAGATTGCACACTGGCTGAAAGCAAATCCAAAAGTGGGCAAAGTGTATTGGCCGGGATTTACTGATCATCCGGGTTATGCCGTTGCAAAAGAACAGATGCTTGGCTTTGGCGGTATGATCAGTTTTGAACTGAAGGACGACAGCGTGGAAGAAGCCAAACGTGTTTTATCATCAACACATTTATTTTCACTTGCTGAAAGTTTAGGTGGTGTGGAAAGTTTAATCAATCACCCTGCAAGCATGACGCATGCATCTATACCAAGAGAAAAAAGGATTAAAGATGGATTGAGCGATTCACTCATCCGTTTAAGTGTGGGTATTGAAGATGCAGATGATCTGATTGAAGATTTGGCGAAAGCAATTGGGTAATGAATAATAAAGAACTAAAACAACTTCTTGATTCGAAGGTTGATTATTACAATCAACCTTCTTTCATCAAAGACGATCCCATTTGCATTCCTCACCTGTTTACCAAACAACAGGATATTGAAATTGCTGCTTTCTTTGCCGCCATTTTTTCATGGGGCAACAGAACAACCATCATCAACAAAGCAAAGGAACTGATGCAGCTGATGGAAATGCAGCCATACAATTTTTGTTTAACGCATGATGCAAAAAAATTAAAAAGATTAAACGGATTTAAGCACCGCACGTTTACTGCAAATGATTTGTACTTCTTTATCGATTTTTTTCACCGGCATTACAGCAAACACAAAACTCTGGAAACAGCTTTCTTTCCCCGTAAAGGAATGACTGTTGAAGAAGGATTAAATCATTTCTCAGCCTATTGTTTTTCGTTTGAACATTTGAAACGTACGGAGAAACACATTTCATCGCCAGTAAAAAAATCAACCTGCAAACGGTTAAACATGTTCCTGCGCTGGATGATACGTAACGACAAAAATGGAGTTGATTTCGGAACCTGGAAATCTGTTTCGCCCGCACAACTCATTTGTCCGTTGGATGTGCATGTGGCACGTATTGCAAGGCAGTATGGTTTACTTCACCGCAAGCAAAACGATTGGGAAGCTGCAATGGAATTAACGCTGAATCTTCGTAAATTGGATGTAAAGGACCCGGTAAAATATGATTTTGCATTATTTGGTACCGGTGTGATGGAGAATAAAAAGATCTAAATAAGATTTCAGCTTAACCTATGATCAGAAAATATATTTACTGGAAAAAAGCGTTGGGTAATACGCAAAACTGGCTGATGAGTTTACTCGAAAATTTTGTGCTGATGCTTGTTGTTAATATGTTTTCATTTCTATTGGATTTAAAGTGGACAGACAGCCCTCATCCGTTTATTAATTTTATTCTCAGCTCTTTGATCTCAGCTCTAGTGTTAACAATCTTCATCAACTGGCAACAAACAAAACAGCTTTTTAAAAAATAAAAGTTATCGAACAGGAACAACTCATACAATCAGTCAACAACGAACTCGCCTTAGAACTGCCGGTGAGCATTTCCATGGAACAACTGAAGGCACAGCTCACTGCATATATTAACGACCTCATCAACCACGATTTTGAAAAACTGATTTATTACCTGTACAGGATTGATGTACATGAACAAAAAATCAAGCAGCTGCTGCAGCAACACGAAGGAGAAAACGCAGCCGAAATATTGGCGCAATTGATTATTGACCGTCAGCTTCAAAAAATAAAATTCAGACAAGAGTTTCAGTCACCTCCGGCCGATAATGATGAAGAAAAATGGTAAAGCCATCCGGTTAAATTCACTGGCATTACGTACTTTTATTTTCTCATTTTCTTTTATGCTGAAACGACTGTTGAAATGGCTCATTGTAATCGTAGTTTTACTTGCAGCTTTTTATATTTTAGGTCCCAAACCTGCCGAACCGGTTTATTCAACTTCACTTCCTGCCATTCCTTCTTCTGCAACAGAACTGGAAGCATTTGTTCGCTTTAACGAAGCACAACATAAATTAAAGCCGGGTAATGAAGCTCAAATTGTTTGGGCAAATGATTCGCTTAAACAAAAAACAGAATATGCTATTGTGTACCTGCACGGCTTTTCAGCTTCGCAGGAAGAAGGTGCACCTGTACACAAAAACATTGCAAAAAAATTCGGCTGCAATCTGTACCTGGCAAGACTGGCTGAGCATGGCATTGATACAACCGAACAAATGGTTAATCTTACTGCCGAAAAATACTGGGAAAGTGTAAAGCAGGCTTATGCCATTGGCAGGCAGCTGGGCAACAAAGTCATCATTATGGGTACTTCAACAGGTGGAAGTAACGCTCTTCAACTTGCTGCAAACTATCCAGAAATTGCAGGCATTGTTTTACTATCACCCAATATTGAAATCAATGACCCAAATGCATGGCTGGCTAACAACGCCTGGGGATTACAGATTGCACGTCTTGTAAAGCACTCTAATTACATTACCACAAAAGATCAGCGTGATATTTTCAAACAATACTGGTATTCGCATTACCGTCTTGAAGCTGTTGTAAACCTGCAGGAATACTTAGAAACTGCCATGACACATGAAACGTTCAATAAAATAAAACAACCTGCACTGCTTCTTTATTATTACCGTGATGATGTACACCAGGACAGTGTTGTGAAAGTGAGTGCCATGCTTAAAATGTTTGACGAGTTGGGTACAACACCTGAACAAAAAAGAAAACTGGCAATGCCAAACACCGGCGACCATGTTATTGCCGGCTACATCAAATCAAACGATTACCAGGGAGTTGAAGCTGAAATCACCAAATTCATGATGGATGTGCTGAAAACGAACTTGGTTCAGTAGAAATAAAATATTTCGGATACAGACAGTAGATGATTTCGCAAATCACTTTAACGGCTTTACTGTCAAAATCAACATAAAAGATTATTTAAAAAGAGCGGGCCCCGATAGAAATCTAGGGCCCTTTTGCTTACCTCTGAAACCACAAAAACTTTTACACGATAGATTTATATAAAATAACACATCAGGACGTTCTGAAGTTTATCAGCGGGATATTTCGACAATAAGAAGTTTGCAATGGAAATTGGAAAAATGGGCAAGTACCAGAAAGTGCGATAAAAATAGAGCGCTCTTTCCGATTTTGCAAGGAAAACAGTAAAAGAAGTTTTCACAGGAACCAATAGCCGAAAGAACAGATTGCGTAAATTTAGGGATGCTTTTGCATGTACATCCGGAAAATCCTCAGCCCAGGCAAATCAAAACCATTATTGATTGCCTGCAAAGTGGTGGCGTAATTATTTACCCTACCGATACCATTTATGGTTTGGGCTGTGATATTTTCCAGCACAAGGCCATTGAACGTATTTGCCGTATTAAAAATGTAGATCCCCAGAAAGCCCAGCTTTCATTTATCTGCCACGATCTCAGCGATCTGAGTACTTATACAAAGAGTATTTCTACTCCCCTTTACCGCTTGTTAAAGCAACATTTGCCAGGCCCTTATACATTTATTTTGCCCGCAAGTAAGGAAGTGCCGAAAATTCTGAAAAGCAAAAAAGACACGATCGGCTTACGTGTACCGGATAATATTATCGCCAGGACAATTATTCAGGAACTGGGACACCCCATTTTAAGTGCATCGCTTCCCGGAGAAATGGTGGAAGAATATACCGACCCGGAGTTGATGCATGACAATTTTAAAAAGCTGGTTGATATTGTTGTTGATGGTGGTATTGGCGGCATGATCCCCTCAACCATTGTTGATTGCACCGATGAGGAACCCGTTATTATAAGAGAGGGGTTGGGTAAATGGGAAGAATAATATGAATGCAACAGTTAAATTTTAAAAAGAATTTAAGAAAGGTCTCAACCCTTCCATACAAATCCTTTTTATATTACCTAATCAAACAACATTATGAAATCACCATTATTTATTCTCTGCATCCTTGTGGCCACTTTTGCATCATCACAAGAAGCCGGAAAAATCACGCACAAAGAAAAATTCCCCAAAGCAGGCTCTGAAACAACGTATTTCTACTCAGCTCCAAAAGGTTTGTACTTGCCTGATAGTTTGCAAGCTGTAATCTTATTTTTAGGAAAGAATGATTTCACTAAAACAGAAAAGCTGACCAAAGAACCAAATGGATATTCTTTTAATTTTAAAGCACCTGAATCAATTTCAGTAATTATTATCGCCATAAAAGATAATAAGAACAAAATTGTTGACAATAATAATAATCACGGATATATCTCCTACGTCTATGACAAAACCATTCAAAAAACCGCAATTGCAGATATTGAACTGGCTACAATGTTAGGAAGCTTTGCAAATTATTTCCTAGAAGTAAAAGAATCAAATGAAGATATTCTCAAGCTTTATGAAAATGCCTACAAAAAAAATCCTTCTTTAGTATATAAAAAAAATTACAACAGCTACTTAAATATTCTATACAGGGTAAAAAAAGACGCTGCAAAGCCCCACATAATAGCTTATGCTAAAAAAATTGAAAGTGAAAGTCCAGAAGAAACAGAATTATCAGGACTTAAATATTTATTCCAGAATACGGGAATGAAGGAAGAAGAGAACAGAATTACAAATATCATTCTTAAAGAATTCCCTACAGGTCAGGTAGCAAGACAAGCCTTTATGGAAAACTATTTTTCAGCGGATAAGAATACTGAAGAATTCATTTTTACCGCAATGAAAAACTATATCGAAAAATTTAAGGATAGTTCTGCATTTTCTAAGCAATACTTTTATTCTGACCTTCATTTACTTGCCTTGACAAACAAAAACTGGGAAAATATTCTGAAATATGAAGAATTGTCTTCGAATAAATTATCCATAGCAGTAAGTTATAACAGCTACGCCTGGAACTCATGTGGCAATGCAATTGAGGATACTGTAAAGGAGCCTGAATTTGCTAAAGCTATTTCCCGACGATCAATTGACATTGTTGAAAAAATGATTAAACAAAGTAACAATACTGAATTGTGGAACAACTGGGATGCATTTGCAGATACCTATGCACTGTTATTGTATAAACAAAAACAGTTTGATTCTGCATTTTATTACCAAGATGCTATTTTAAAAAGAAACAACAATTTGGGTATTGATGGAAAGGAACGCTATGCTTTGTTTGCTAATGCTGCTAAAGGACCTGCATTTACAAAAGAATTTATTGAAACAGAATTATCGAACGGCATAACTTCAACAAGATTATTGAGTCAGCTCCAAACAATTTATAAAAAATTAAACCTGCCTGATGAAGAATTTGTAAAAACCAAATCAAAAGGTGATGCTGTACTTAAAGAAAAGATGGAGAACCAAATTAAAACCAAATTAGGTTCAGTTTCTGCAAAAAACTTCGTTCTAACCAATCTGAAAGGTCAAAAGGTTTCTTTATCATCCTTTAAAAACAAAATCGTGATTCTTGATTTCTGGGCAACCTGGTGCGGGCCATGCAAAGCATCCTTTCCTGGTACTCAACAATTGATTAATCAATACAAAGGTCAGCCGGATGTTGTATTCCTTTTTATTGATACATGGGAAAGAAAAGACACTAAAACAATGCAAAAAGAAGCACTGAACTTTATCACAAAAAATAATTACAGCTTTGAAATATTACTTGATGATAAAGATAAAGTTGTAGAAGATTATAAAGTAGACGGTATTCCAATCACATTTATCATTGACAAAAATGGTAAGATTGCTTTTATGGGTCATCCCTCGAATGACATTGGTGCTGAAATCGACAAATTAAAAATGGATTAAAACAGAGTTCAATTTTCAGCCCAGATTATAAACTTCATTTGGGCTGAAAATCAAATTATTTCTTTACGACTACCTGCGGTTATGCTTCGCTACAAATTTTGCACGACGGTACTGCTTCATATCTTTCCTGAGATGTTTTCTTTCCATCGGACCAATTTTTCCATCGTTCATTTTTGCAAGTTTAGCTTCCCTGCGGATATGATGTCGTTTATGACGAAGAAACTTGGCTTCACCTTTGGTAATATTTCCATTGTGATTTCTTGTATAACCTGTACCTGCACGTAAATGAGTACGGTTAGCCTGCGCTGATGCAGAAAAGCTGAATACGGTTACAGCAATGAGTAAGAAGAGTAATTTAGTTTTCATACCTGTGTTTTTTTATTACTTCTGTGACGGGCATGGTAATAAAAAGTTTAAACCGCTTTAAAAAAGTTGCTGCTGAACAGGCTGGATGTTGAATGATTTGCGGTGATGTATACACAAACCAAATTGCTCAATGGCCTTGCGGTGCTCTTCTGTTCCGTAGCCTTTGTTCTTTTTCCAGTTGTAATGAGGAAATTGTTCGTGCAGCTGCAGCATATATTCATCACGCCATGTTTTGGCCAAAATACTTGCGGCAGCAATGGATGCAAATCTCCCATCGCCTTTTACAAAACATTGGTGAGGTATTTGTTTGTATTTGATGAAACGATTCCCATCAATCAATAAAAACTGTGGTTTTATTTTTAACGCATCAACAGCAAGATGCATGGCCTTAAATGATGCCTTGAGAATATTGATCTGGTCAATTTCTTCCACATCTACTTTTGCCACAGCAAACGCAATTGACTGTTCTTCTATCAGCAATCTTAATTCGTTCCTGTGTGCTTCCTTTACCTGTTTTGAATCATTGAGCAACGGATGGAAAAAATCTGCCGGAAGAATTACAGCTGCTGCAAACACAGGGCCGGCATAACAACCCCTGCCCGCTTCATCGCAACCGGCTTCAACTATATTTTCCTGGTAAAAAGAAAGCAAACTCATTCTTTTTCAAAAGTAAGCGGAACAAAGGAATTTTGACTACCGGAGCGAATATGTAAGAAGGATGCTGTAATTTTTCCATTCCAAAATAAAGTCGAACATTTGTAACATGAACATGCAGCAACAGTACGATAATCACCTTCGCACAAACTTCCCGGTTTTTGAAAAAGAGCTTATTGATGAAATTGAACATACAGGTGAGTTCAGAACATTTATGCCTGATGAAATTCTGATGCGTAAAGGACAGTTTATGCGCAGTACCATGCTTGTTATAAGCGGACTGTTAAAAATATACCGTGAAGATGAGGATGGCAGTGAGTTTCTCATGTATTATTTAAAACCCGGCGAAGCATGTGCTCTTTCCATGGTTTGTGCTGCAAGGCATGAAGCAAGCCCGGTAATGGCAAAAGCAGTTGCTGAAACGGAAGTAATGATGGTGCCCGTTGATACCATGAGCGAATGGATGGCGAAATACAAAAGCTGGTACCAGTTTGTAATAGAAACCTATCGTTCACGCTTTGATGAATTGCTGCTGACATTGGATAATGTTGCTTTCCGCAGCATGGACGAACGTCTTGCTTTTTATCTCAAAAGAGCAAAAGAAGCACAACACACAAACAATATTGAAATCAGTCACCAGGAAATTGCCAATGAATTAAACACATCAAGAGAAGTGATTTCAAGATTATTAAAAAAGATGGAACAAAAGGGAATGCTTGCTCTTCACAGGAATGTGATTGAGTTAAAAAACCTTTAGTAAATTCTGAATGTGATCTGGATCACTGAAGATACTGTTACAAGCCATCAATTTTGCCTGCATGGAAATAATTGGTTATGTCGCTGCAGTTCTTATCGGTCTTTCACTTGGTTTAACAGGAGGAGGAGGATCCATCTTAACGGTTCCCGTTTTAGTTTACCTTTTTGGCATTGAGCCGGTTTTAGCCACCGGGTATTCGTTATTCATTGTTGGCGCAACAAGCTTTGCAGGTGGTATTCGTGCATACATGTATAAGCAGGTTGATTTCAGGGCTGTTTCACTGTTTGGCATTCCTTCCATCTTTTCCATTTTCATCGCAAGGCATTTTATACTTCCTGTTATTCCTGATACAATTACCCTTTTCAATTACACAGTTACCAAAGGAAGTTTTTTGATGATTGTATTTGCACTGCTGATGCTGGTGGCCGCTTTCTTTATGATGAAGCCAAGAAATGAAGAAGAAAAAGAAAGTACCGATGATCAGCAATACAAATCCATTGCATTATTTATTCCGGGCTTATTTGTTGGTTTACTTACCGGGCTGCTGGGAGCAGGAGGCGGCTTTATGATTATTCCTGCGCTGGTACTTGTTTTACAATTGCCCATGAAAAAAGCCATTGGCACATCCCTGCACATTATAGCCATTAATTCGCTGTTTGGTTTCCTGTTCAGCTTAAAACAATATTCCTTTAACTGGAAGATTTTAATACTTGTTACAGTATTGGCTATTGCAGGTGTTATTGCAGGCACATGGTTTGCAAAACGGATTGAAAACAAAATGCTGCGCCGTGTTTTTGGCTGGTTTGTCTTAGCAATGGGCATTTATATCGTCATAAAAGAGTTATTTATTTCCTAATTTGAATATATAGAATCGTGTGTGACTAAAGTCATTTACGATGGCTGTCAAAAAACTCAATTTTGTCAACTCAAAAAAAATGCAGAAATGAAAATTGAACAAATTTACACAGGTTGTTTAGCACAAGGTGCTTACTACATCGAAAGCGAAGGCGAAGCTGTAGTAATTGATCCGCTGCGTGAAGTAAGACCTTATGTTCAAAAAGCAGAAAACAATAACGCCAGAATCAAGTATGTGTTTGAAACACATTTTCATGCCGACTTTGTAAGCGGACATATTGATCTTGCCAAACAAACAGGAGCAACGATTGTATATGGACCAACTGCCAAGCCCGGCTTTGAAGCACATGTGGCAGCAGATGGTGAAGAACTGAAGGTTGGAAAAATTACATTTAAAGTATTGCATACTCCGGGGCATACAATGGAATCGTCCTGCTATTTATTGAAAGATGAAACAGGAAAAGATGTAGCCATCTTTACAGGCGACACTTTATTTATTGGCGATGTTGGCCGTCCCGATCTTGCGCAGAAAGTGATTGCTGAATTAACGCAGGAAAAACTTGCATCACACATGTATGATTCACTTCACAATAAAATTTTGCCGCTGGCAGATGATATTATTGTGTACCCAGCACATGGTGCAGGAAGTGCATGCGGAAAAAACATGAGCAAAGAAACATCTGATACACTAGGTCACCAGAAAGCAACCAACTATGCGTTGCAGCCAATGTCCAGGGAAGAGTTTATGAAGCAGTTGCTGACAGGTTTAACAGCTCCACCTAAATATTTTCCTTTGAATGTTTTAATGAACATAAAAGGATACGACAGTATTGATGAAGTCATTAAACGTGGTACACAGGCATTAACTGTTGACGCGTTTGAAACAGCTGCCAATGAAACAGGCGCTTTGATCCTCGATACAAGAAATGCAGAAGTGTTTGCACAGGGCTTTATTCCCAATTCCATCAACATTGGAATTGATGGAAGCTTTGCTCCATGGGTTGGTGCAATGATTCCGGATCTGAACCAGGAAATTCTTTTAGTTACAGATGAAGGTCGTGAAGAAGAAGTGGTAACAAGACTGGCACGTGTTGGTTACGATCATTCCATTGGTTACCTGAAAGGAGGTTTTAATGCATGGAAAGATTCAGGAAAGGAAACAGACAGCATCACAAGAGTTTCTCCGGATGATGTTGCTGAAGCAAAAGGAAAAGGCAGCATCAATATCCTTGATGTGCGCAAGAAAAGTGAATACGACAGTGAGCATATTGTTGATGCTGAAAATGCACCGCTTGATTACATTAACGAAAGCATGTTACTCGTTGATAAAAGCAAAACATATTATGTGCACTGTGCAGGCGGTTACCGGTCAATGATTTTTGCTTCTACATTAAAAGCCCGTGGTTATGATAATTTAATTGAAGTAAGAGGTGGAATCAAAGCATTGAAAGAAAGTGGCAAATTTCAGCTTACTGATTATGTATGTCCCACCACGATGCTTTGAACAAAAAACAATCAATCAAATAAATATTAAAACAACATTTTAAAAATGACACTCAAAGAAATTGTAAACAATCCGCAAACAACCATTGTTGACGTACGTACTGAAGGCGAATATTTATCAGGTCATTTCCCTGGTGCAAAAAATATTCCATTGAATATTCTTACACAAAAGGTAGATGAACTGAAGGAAATTAAAAATCCGATAGTTGTGTATTGCATGTCAGGTGCAAGAAGTAACAGCGCTGCAAGTTACCTGCGCCAGGTGGGTATTGACAATGTGTATGATGCAGGCGGAATTTTCAACATTATGAATCTTAAAAACTAATTAATAACATGCTCGGATTTATCAAAAAATTATTCGGACCCGGAACAGATTACAAAGCGCTGGTTGATGGTGGTGCAATCATTGTTGATGTAAGAACACCACAGGAGTACAAGGGTGGCCATATCAAAGGATCGCTGAATATTCCTGTAAACATCATTGGCCAGAAATCGGGTGAGTTAAAGAAGAAAGGCAAAGCAGTTATTACCTGTTGCGCCAGCGGCATGCGCAGCAGTTCGGCAGCAAGCATTTTAAAACAATCAGGTATTGAAGCATATAATGGTGGTTCCTGGTTTAGCTTGCAAAACAAACTCCGCTAAATCAACTATACAACAAAGCTGTTAAAAGCAACAAAGCAACTGCAGATCAGTTTCAGCTTTGTTGCTTTTTTACAAGCTTTAAATGCGATTTAATTTTACGAATATGAAATCAAAAAATTGGTACAACCGTCTTTTATGGATTATTCCGGGAATGATTGCCGGTGGTATTGGCGGTTATTTTTACTGGAAGTTTTATGGCTGCGACGGCACCTGTTTAATTACCTCCAGCCCTGTACGCAGTGTTCTTTATTTTGCAGGAATGGGTATACTGGTGAACCAGATGTTTAAGCCATCAAAAAAAACAACGACTGATATTTCTTCTCCCAAACAGGAAGCAGAATAAGCAAATCATCTGCATAAAAAAACTGTGCTCTTTTAACAACCGTGAAAACAGTTATAAAAAAACACAGTTTGATGCAGAAACATAACAGCAGATCTTGAAAGATCACTGTCAATAACTTTTACAGGGATCAGATAAACAACATGTGAACACCTTCTCCTTCACTTCTCTTATAAAAATCGCCTACTGTAATAATTTTTTCCACGCCTTCGTATAAGTCTTCTTCTTTGTAATGGAACATATCAAATGCAAGCTTACAAGCCCACATTCTTACACCTGATGCAGTTAAGATTTCAAGAAATTCAGGAACATCGGGCATATCTATTTTTTCCATTTCCTTTTTCATCATGGTTGTTGCAAGGGCTTCCATACCGGGTAAACCACCAATCATGGTTGGGATGTGCATAGCGGGGTTACCCACTGTTGCAACACGTAAGCTGTCAAGTTTCTTTTTATGAACAGCCTCAAGTCCAAAAAATGTAAAGAAGATTTCTGATTCAATTCCTTCCATGCGTGCCCCATTGGCAAGTACAAATGCTGCGTAAACATTTTCAATTGTACCTTTTGAAAGGATGATCATCATTTTTTTGATAGCGCCTTTATTTTCGTTCATGGCTGAATTTTTTTTATAGTGATTAAATGCAACTTGCCGGTTTAGGAATACCTGCAACTTTTGTAGCAGTTTTTAATGGTGCATTGGGGAATAAAGCGTAAAACTCTTTGATATCCACCACACCGCTTTTACCTACTCGCCTGATGCTTAAAGCCACCTGGTTTTTATGTTCGGTCTGCAGGTATTTCAATACTTCCCAATGGCGGGGAGTAAGTGTGAGATTTGCTTCTGCTGCCAATGCTTCGCCAACTTTTTCATCCCATTGGCTGAAATCGGTCATGTAACCTTCTTCGTTAACGGCAATTGTTTTGCCTGCTATTGTTCTTTCCATTTTCTGTTATTTATGTTTGATTGATAGAATGTTGATTAACTGTAAACTTTTCCTTTTTCGCTCATGGTTGCTGATACAAAAGGAATATGTGTTCCTTTCAGCAACATGTGCCAGTAAACCCAGCGGAACGCCAGTTTACCCATGTGATTCATACGGCTTTCTTTCAGCAATCGCAACGGCCCGATACCCGGGAAGGGGAATGTACCTTCAACAGGTTCATGTGTGTAGTTGAAATCAATCAGCAATGCTTTACCACCGCCTGTTTCAATAAAGCAGTTGGCATGACCATCAAATTCTTCTTTCAATGGCTGACCTTTCACATAACGTAAAATATTTTCAGTGAGAATTTCTGCTTCAAAGTGTGCAACTGATCCGGCTTTTGATGCAGGAATATTACTTGCATCTCCAATCACAAATACATTTTGATACTCTTTTGATTGCAGTGTTGCTTTATGTGTTGGTACATAGTTCAGATCATCACCCATTCCTGAACGTTCCATTAAATCATCACCTTTATTTGTAGGAACAGTAACAAGAATATCAAATGGAATTTCTCTTCCACCATAGTCAACAATTTTTTTGGTTTCATTGTCAACATGCTCAATGGCAAAATCACCTTCGATATTAATATTCTTTTCCTGCAGCAAATGTTCAAGCGCTTCAGTTGCCTTTGGTTTGGTAAAAGCACCGCTCATGGGTGTTACATAAGTAATATCAACCCGTTCACGCATGTTCTTATTCTTGAAATAAGAATCAGCAAGGAAAGCAAATTCAAGCGGAGCAACCGGGCATTTAATCGGCATTTCAGTAATATGTACCACAATGCGGCCACCATCCCATTCTCTCAATTTATTTCTTAAGGCAAGTGAACCTTCAAACGTGTAAAAATCAAATACAGATTTCTGCCACTGCTCTCCTTTCATTCCTTCAATTTCTTCAGGAGCAATTTTTGCACCTGTAGCAATGATCAATACATCGTAATCAATTTCATTACCATTGCTTAGTTGTATTTTGTTTGCAGTTGGTACAATACGTTCAATACGTTGTTTTAACAGCGTAACATCTTTCGGAATAAATTCTTCGATGGTTTTAATAATATCTTCCGGCTCATAAATATCAAACGGGAGGAAGAGATATCCTGGCTGATAATGATGTTCTTCACGTTCATCTATAATAGTGATTTGCCAGTCGGGTTTTTTAAGTTCATGATGCAGATGATTGGCCATCATGGTTCCTGCTGTACCGGCGCCGAGAATGACTAAATTTTTCATTGTTTCTTTTTTTTCAATTGGTAGTGTAAAAGTCGAAACACTGAAATCGCATTTTTATGATAATGGTGCGTGATTTTAATGATGTTTATCATCAAAAAAACTTTTTATATAACTTTTCTGAAACTATTTAACGTTATGTGATTTATGTCACGATTTAACCAGCGTTGCAACAATAATATTGCAGGTTTTTTGCCCGTTTCAGCAGTTTTTTTGAGCAGTTGTCTACATGACAAAAATCACAAATCGTAATTTTTTACTACTCTACTTTTGTGCACGGTTGCAGATAATTACAACCAATAAAAAACACAAGAACTAAACAAGAAAAGATGAAATATATTATTGTAGGTGCAGTTGCAGGAGGTGCCAGCGCAGCAGCAAGATTAAGAAGAATGGATGAGCATGCAGAAATTGTCATGTTTGAAAAGGGCGAATACGTTTCATACGCCAATTGCGGTTTGCCTTATTACATTGGTGATGTAATTAAAAACAGGAATAAATTATTTGTACAAACTGCAGCAGCATTTAACCAGCGTTTTAATATTGACGTAAGAGTACAAACAGAAGTAACAGCAATTGATGCCGCTAAAAAAACAATTACAGCAATTGAACATACTACAGGAAAAGTTTATGAAGAATCGTACGACAAGTTGATTCTTTCACCAGGAGCAGAACCTGTACGTCCGCCATTGCCCGGTATTAACACCGATGGCATCTTTACATTGAGAAATGTAAAAGATACTGATTACATTAAAGCATACACACAAAAGCAAAACGTAAAAAAAGCAGTTGTCATCGGTGCCGGGTTTATTGGTTTGGAAATGGCTGAAAATTTCCATGAGCTCGGCATTGAAGTAACCGTTGTGGAAATGATTAACCAGGTAATGGCGCCGGTTGATTATCCCATTGCTGCCATTGTGCAGGAACATATCCGTTCAAAAGGTGTTGAGCTTCGTTTAAATACTGCAGTAACAGGTTTTACAAAAGTGGGCGAACAGGTTGAAGTTGCATTAAACAGCGGTGAAGTATTAACAGCTGATTTGGTATTGCTGTCCATTGGTGTACGTCCGGATACAAAACTTGCAGTAAATGCCGGTTTAAAAATTGGTTCTGCAAGAGGCATCTGGGTAAACGAATACATGCAAACATCTGACCCGGATATTTATGCTGTTGGTGATGCGATTGAATTCGAAAATCCCATCACGCATCAATCAATGATTACTTACCTGGCAGGACCTGCAAACAAACAGGGACGCATTTGTGCCAACAATGTTGTGCTTGGTAATGTGCAATCATATAAAGGCTCTATCAACACTGCTATTGTAAAAGTGTTTGACATGACCGTTGCCACTGCAGGCACTGCATCCAAGCATTTAAAAACTGCCAACATCGAACATATTGTTTCAACCATTCATAGTGGTTCGCATGCGGGATATTATCCTGGTGCAAAACAAATGACGATACAGATTGCATTTACACCAAAAGAAGGAAAATTATTAAGTGCACAGATTGTGGGTCATGATGGTGTTGATAAGCGTTTGGATATTATAGCAAGCTTCATTAAACAGGGTAAAAGCATTTATGAGCTGATTGAATTTGAACATGCATACGCACCTCCTTATTCATCAGCAAAAGATCCGGTGAACATGGCAGGCTTTGTGGCTGAAAATATTTTGCTCAACAGGTTAAAAGTCTTTTACTGGGATGAGTTAAAAAATCTTGGTGAAAACGATGTGCTGATTGATGTTCGCACACCCGCTGAATATGAAAAAGGAAAAATTGATTCAGCAATTAATATTCCTGTTGATGATATCAGGAACAGACTTGATGAAATACCAAAAGATAAAAATCTTTATATCTATTGTGAAGCAGGCTTAAGAGGATACCTGGCCCAACGCATTCTGAAGCAAAACGGATTAAACCAGGTTTCAAATCTCTCAGGAGGTTATAAACTCTGGAAGTCCTGTACCAATGAAACTGCAAAGCTTAAACAACTTGTTCCGGCTTTAAATTAAAGTGTAATTAATTGTTGCATGGCTGCAATTCACCACCTTCAGGCCAAGGTCTGCTGGTGGTTTTTTATTGCTTCAACGGATGTGCGTCATCTGATTTTCCTCTCCTACCTTTGCAGCCGTTATGACACAGGCAACATCAGCTTCAAACAAAGCAGTAGGCAACTGGCTTTTATTCGGCGTATTTATGCTCATTGTACAGATATTGCTGGGCGGCATTACCCGTTTAACAGGCTCCGGTTTAAGTATCACCGAATGGGATGTGGTAACAGGTGCTTTACCTCCGTTAAATGAAACGCAATGGCTGCATGAGTTTAATCAATACAAAGCAACTCCTCAATACCGTTTACTAAACACAAGCTTTACTCTCAGCGATTTTAAATTTATTTTTTTCTGGGAATGGTTTCACCGTTTGTGGGCACGCATGATGGGAATGGTATTTGCAGTGGGCTTTATTTATTTTCTTGTAAAACGATATTTTAATAAAGAGATGATCAAACCCATGATTATTCTTTTCATCATTGGAGCTTTACAAGGTGCAGTGGGCTGGATAATGGTTGCAAGCGGGTTAACCGGCGATGCAGTGTATGTAAAACCAACAAGGCTTGCTTTGCATTTTATCCTTGCAATGGGATTGCTTAGTTATACATTCTGGTTTGCATTGAAATTGAAAGTTGATAAGTCACAAATAACCGTTCACAAAAAAACATTCAACTTCACTATTGCAATTCTTTCCTTGCTGTTGTTACAGTTAGTTTTTGGTGCGTTAATGGCAGGACACAAAGCCGCCACAGCAGCTCCATCATGGCCAACGATCAATAATGAATGGATACCAAAAGCGTTGTTTGCCGAAAAACCATGGCTCATCAATTTCATTGAAAACAAAATCACCATTCATTTTATACACCGTGGCCTTGCTTATTTACTGTCGTTGTTAATTTTTATCTGGTATTTCACTACTGAAAAAGTAAAAGGCTCTGTTTTGTTTTATGCCACGAGGATTATTCCGCTTGCATTGGTGTTTCTGCAGATCTTCCTCGGCATTTTTACTGTTCTTACTTCCGTTCGCATTGTACCAAACAAATGGGGGCATTTTGAATGGATTGCACAGGCACACCAGCTTACAGGCATGTGTATGCTGTTGAGTTTTATATGGATGCTTTATTTGGTGAGAAGAAAATAGATTTTATTCAACCAGCACAAAACCAGCCCAGTAAAATGGGAGATATTTTTTACGCATAATTTTTTGTGCAGAAAAAAGGGCATCTTCCACTGTTTCACCTTTTAACCAGTTATTATAAAATTGCAACATTAATTCTGCAGTTTCTTTATCAGGAATCTGCCACAGACTGATCAAAACCTTCTTTACTCCAGCCAGTTTAAAAGCACGTTGCAAACCAAAAACTCCTTCATCACCTTTTATCTCACCCAAACCTGTTTCACAAGCACTTAAAACCACAAGGCTGGTTTTACTCAGATTCAGATACGATATTTCCTGAGCTGTAACAATTCCGTCTTCAGTGTTATACATTGAAGTTTGTCCATTCCAAGTATAATTTGCTCCTGCCAAAATAATACCTGTACGCATCATAGGATCGTCTTTGAATTGATATTCTTTTTCATTACCAAAACCGATATTATTTTTTTCTGCCAGAGATGTTGTTATAAAAAAACCATGCGTAGCAATATGAATGATTTGCGGAGATTGATTACTTAAAACTTTCAGGCTATGTTCAGAGGCATATTCACCGGAATAAATCTGTGCAGTGATTCCCTTGCTTTTAAAAGAAGCCGCAATATTATTTACCTCCGCCAATGTTCCAGTTAATTCTTTCCACACAGGAGTTATAATCTTCTCCCGGTTTTTTTCAAATACAACGTCTGCAGATAAAATACTTTGATTAATCAGTTTTTTGTTTTGAAGGGAATCTGTATTAAAAGAAAAATCGGGGTTTCCGAATAAAACAATTTGTGAAGGTCGCATGGTTGATGTTTCTTGTTCCCGTAATGCAATTTGCCTGATACTGGTATATTGCTTCAATAAGTAATTATCCATTAATATAACGGAATCCTTTACCGGCAATGCATAAAATGCAATTCCATGCAACTTGCCTGAAAGTGCGTAAGAAACTTTCCTGATACCTTTCAGATAGGGCATTAATGGTTCCCATACAAGGTTGTACAATTCTGTACCCGTGTGCACGTTTGAGGATTCTTCTTCAGAGCCACGATAAATTCCCTTTGCGATAGTTTGCGAAGAAGTTCCAGCCCGGCCAAATATTATTTGCAGCTCATGCTCTTCAAATAAGGGCACAAACACAGGAATAAAATCAGTTTTGCGTACTATAAAAGCAGCATAAATTGTACTATCTGTCCATTTATTGTTATATAAATTGAAATGAACAAACTCAATTGCAGCTTCATCTTTCTGTAACTTAGTTTGAACATCTTTAAACTTTACTTTCAACGCTGATTGCTGACTCCTGAATTTTTCCGACAATTTGTTTAAACTCTTTTCTAATACTTCTGCTTCTGCCTCCCAAATACCCAGCATCTTACTTCTTTTGTTTTGAGGTATGGCATACTGCCGGGCCAACATTACCTGTATTGTTTTCCAATCAGAGTATAAGCGCTTTAATGTTGTATCGCTGCTTGTTTCAACTGAATGAAGAATTTCCTTTGTTTCATATAACAACATACCCTTTTGAATAAGAGCCTGGTCGAATATAAACTGCCGGAAAGAAGAAGATGTTTGTTTTTTATAAAGGATGCTGTACAGAATTTCATTTTCCCATTTACAGCTATTAATTAAACTTTCTTTATCCCTGGCAGATAAGACAGAAAACTGGCTAAAAATATTTTTCAAATTAATCTTCCTGCTTTCTTTAAGTAACTCTTCTGATACACTTACATTTCCGGTTACACTATATAGCACACCAAGATTATTTAAGCTGAGTGCATAATCAGAATGCTGTTCACCCAGTATCTTCTTTCGTATCAACAAAACCTGCTTATAAAGTTTTTCGGCCGTATTATAATTGCCGGAAAATTCTTCATTCGCTGCAAGATTATTTAATGCTGTTGCATAATATGGATGATCTTCCCCGAACTTATCTTTATAAAAACCCAGAACTATTTTTAATAAAGAATCTGAAAGTGCAAATTGTTTTGTTAGTTGATATATTACCGAAAGATTATTCAAACACCCGATATAATCAGTCCGGTAATTTTTACCCCAATTTTTTTCATAAATAGTAATTGCCTTATTATACAATGATTCGGCCTTGTTATACTCTCTCATGTTTTTGTATAGCAATGCCATATTATTAAGGCATAAAGCATAAGCAGGATGGCCGTCGCCAAGTGAATTTTTACGAATGGCCATCACTTTTAAATACAACTCTTCCGATTTTGAATACAATCCCATGCGCCTGTACAAACCTGCAAGGTTATTTAGCCTTACAGCATAATCAGGATGGTTTTCGCCCAGTATGTTTTTTGTGATTCCGGTCGCTTCGTTATAAAACGAATCAGCTTTTACATACATTCCCGTTGTTTCATAAAACACACCAAGATTATTCATCGATTCAGCATACAACGGATGTTTCTTTCCCAGAACATTTTTTCTGATGTTCAGTGCTTCCAGGTACATTGATTCAGCAACAGCAAAATCTGCCATCCTTTCATATAGAACAGCGATGTTGTTTAAACTGTTTGCATAATCAGCATTATCCTTTCCTAAAACCTTTTGCTTTATTTTCAGTGCTGCTGACAGATAAACCTCTGCCTTTTCATAATTACCCATTTTATAATAAAGAACAGCCAGGTTGTTTAATCCAAGCGCATAATCAGCACTGGAATCGCCGGAAAGAGTTTTATATTTTTTGAGTACTTCAAGCTGTAATGTTTCAGCTTTATCATAATCACCAGTGGAAGCATACAATAAAGCAATACTGTTAAGACAGGAAATATAATCTGGATCATTTTCGCCAACAGTTTTACTGTATAAAGCAAGCGATTGCTGATATAAAGGTTCAGCCTTTGTATAATTTCCTGCACTTGCATAAACTCTTGCAAGGTTGAAAAGACTGACAGCATAATTCTGATGATTTTTCCCAAACTTTTTTTCGGCAGCTAATAAGGCCTTTTCTCCTACAGGTATGGCCTTCTCATAATTTCCTTCTGAATAAAAACTGAATAACTGATCATTTAAATCTTCCCATTCCTGGGAAAACGAAAAGATTGCTTTTACTAAAAACAACACAAGGAATAAAAACCTGTTCATAGTGCTTTTGTAAATACTCTATTAAGGTATGCAAGGAACGCTGATAAAAAAAATTTCCAGATGGAATTGCTATAATCAGTTCTTTACAATCAGCGAATGGTGATTCATTAAAGGAATCAGGACATCAGTAAAGAATAAGCACGGGGAATAACTGAAACAGTAAACCGTTTGTTTGTTTGTTTGCCATCACCATCAACATGAAAAGGCGCAAGCTCAGGGTTTTCAATTACAAGCTCTGTTGTTTGAAAATAAGTAATGCCGTAGTGCTTTTTGAAATCTTTTGTAAACGTGCCGTAGTTAATATGCCACAACACTTTTGCAAGAACAGATAGCAGGTTGTTTTTTTCTACAGCAACAATATCAAGCTTGCCATCCTGCAAACTTGCTTTTGGCGCAATGGTAAACTGGTTGCCAAACTGGTTGCTGTTGGCAATGCTGATGAAATATGCTTTCATGGAAAGATCCACTTCCTTGCTTTTTAAATGAAAAGCATAAGGTTTGATGCCCGTTACATTCTTTAACGTAAGCTCAGCATATTTCCAGAAACCTCTTTTTGTTTGCCCGTCAAAATCATGGGCCACCTGTGCATCAAAGCCCAGGCCGCTGAGCATGCAGGAAAAATGATCATTGATCAGAAATGCATCAACCGGATTTGCAGATCCGGCAAAAATTATATCCAGTGCTTTGTTGGGGTCTTTGGGAATACGTGCTGCAAAAGCAAGCCCGTTTCCAGAACCCCTTGGTATAATACCAAACCTCACAGGCATTTCTCGGAGTTGTGCAGTTACAGCACTGATGGTTCCGTCGCCACCTGCAATAACAACATCAGTAATTTTTTCGGCAGTAATTTTTTCTTTCAGCAAAGTGTAATCACCATCTGCCCTTGTATGGTCAATTATAAAATCAACAGCTGCATCAGCACAACGTTGCTGAATAAGATCAGGCAATGAAATTTTTTGTTTAACACCTGCCTTAGGATTGAGTAAAAATAAAATACGGCGTTGCATTGCGGCAAATCTATTAATCAGGATTGAATTGAATGCAATTTTATTTTTTCACGGGATAAAGCACATCCCTGTTATAACTCCAGATGGCTTGCTGCAAATGATGATTGGCCATTTTCCGGAACAATGCGCCAACAGCATTAATTACACTTCCGCCTAATACAATTGCTGTTCCTGTTGTACGGCTGTCTTTTGAAAGAATTAATCCGCTTACCACAGCAGCAAAACCAACCACCGGCAAAATAGTTCCGGCTGTATTTTTTTTGCGATACAGTTGATAACTCTTTGTTGCATCTGGCGACAGAAGCATAAGATTACGGGTTTCAGTTTTAGTCAGCATCATATCATTCATAGATACTCCTGCAACACCAAGCAGCATGGTTTTTTGTTTGTACTGCATGCGTAAAGAATCAATGTTTACCTGTGCAACTGCTGTAACAGAAACGAAAACCGCTATTAGTAGAAGAAATAGTTTCATTGAAGGTTTGATGTTTTACAAATAAATATTTATGCCATTACCGAAAGCATGATTAACGCAACTTCTGCCAGCTGCAGATCGCCTTTTATTACTGCAGTTTGTTTAGCTTCTGCAGGTGTAATTCCTTTTGAAAATAATTTCCATGCAGTTGAAGGATCAATTATTACGGAAGCTGAGACCGGTTGACTGGTTTCTTCCAACAATACCCATTCTTCTTTTTCCTTTACAACAAACCAACTGCCGCCCACCTCTGTACTTACCGTTACCTCAACTGCAGTGCCTGTTGCTGCATCCGTATTCCTGTATGTATACGGCAATGCCTGCATAAAGGTTTCAATAAATGGGTAAAATAATTCTTTGGTGATGATGCCGGGTTTATTCACTGCTTCTCTTATTTGCTGCTGGTGAATAAATTTTTCGGTGTACTCCCTTGCAATGTGAAACCAGTTTTTAGACATTTGTTCGCCAGCCCAAGCCACTGAAAATATCGCATCAGCAAACAAATCTGCCTTTTGCCAATACGCAGAATATTGTTTCCCGGTTATTTCCAGCAGCTCTGTAAGCACCTGCGGACTTAAACGCTTTGATGCTTTTACCCACACAGCATTTAATTCATTCAGGTAATCAACCAAGTCATTGTAATGATTAATTGAACGGTCGGGAAGTAGTTGATGACGATCTCTGTCGAGAGATAAAGTGCGGATGTTTCCATCAAGTAAATGCGCAGCAATATCTTTTACCGTCCACAGTTTTGCAATAGTTGGTTTATTCCACTCTTCTTCCGTTAATGAATGCAACAATTCAATCAGCTTTGCATCAAGAACCGGAAGAAGGTGTTTGGTATGAATCACATGTTGTTGCATGAATGCAAACTTACCATTTCAGCAGCGCACTTGCCCATGTAAATCCGCTGCCAAATGCAGCAAGACAGATAAGATCGCCCCGTTTTACCTTGCCTTGTTCCCATGCTTCACACAATGCAATTGGCACTGAAGCTGCCGTTGTGTTTCCAAATTTCTGAATATTGTTATACACCTGGTCGTCTCTCAACTTCAGTTTCTGTTGTACAAACTGGGAGATGCGCAGGTTTGCCTGGTGAGGTATGAGCAAATTCAGATCAGACGTTTGATAACCATTTGCAGTAAGAGCCTCATTAATCACTTCTGGAAATTTTACAATCGCTGTTTTAAATACTGCAGGACCATCCATTGTTGGAAAGTTCTCTGCATTATCAATCATTGCATGACTCATAAACATACTTCCCCAATCGCTTTCTTCATAAGTTGCCAGGCCGGGTTTCCAGTAATTGGCATGAGTGCCCGGATTATACATTGCTAAAATCTCCGCCTCGTTTCCATCGCTGTGTAAGTGCGTACTCAAAACTCCCTGGTTGGGATCTTCTGTTGGTTGCAAAACAACTGCACCTGCACCATCGCCAAAAATCACACTTACATTTCTGCCTCTTGTTGTAAAGTCAAGTCCGAAAGAATGTTTTTCTGAACCAATAACCAATATGTTTTTATACATCCCGCTTTTAATAAACTGGTCGGCTACTGAAACAGCGTATACAAAACCGCTGCACTGGTTACGTATATCCAATGCACCAATCTGTTTCATTTGTAAAGCACGCTGCACAAGAACACCACAGCCGGGAAAATAGTAATCAGGACTAAGTGTGGCAAAGATGATAAAGTCAATATCCTGTGCTGTTGTGCCGGCCCGTTCAATTGCAACTTTTGCTGCTTCAGCACCCATTGTTGCAGTTGTTTCTTTTGTACGATGGGCATAATGACGCTCTTTTATACCAGTTCTTTCCTGGATCCATTCATCGGATGTATCCATGTACTTTGCGAGATCATTATTTGTGATGGTATTTTCAGGGACGTACATTCCTATCCCCGCAATTTTACTGCGAATCATATGGCAACTGTTTAATTCACAAAATAAGAAATTGAAATGAAATGCAACTATTACAATTGTAACTGTTACGATAAATTACAATTCCCTTGACTAACAAATCACTTACTTACAATTCACAAAGGCATTTTCAAAAATAAATAAGGGAGGTTTAAAACCTCCCTTATCTGTAAATGCACAAACTATTAATGGATTTCCCACACTTCATTACCTCTCAGCAACTTATCAAGATTGCCTGCGCCTTTTGTAGCAATGATTTCATCAACCTGCAGCTGCATTGAATCTTCGTAACAAGCTCTTTCAGTTTCGTAAAACACGCCAAACGGACGTGGAAGGTGAGCATCTTTACGTGGATCATCAAACATTCTTACAAGAATCTGTGCCTTATAAAAATCTTTTTCATCGTGTATCCACAAATCATCTTTGCTGTGACCTTCATCAAGGTTCACAACAACCGGTTTAAAACCATCAAGCTTAATACCTTTATTCTTAGCTGCACCAAAAACCAATGGTTCGCCGTGTACGAGGAATAAAGTTTCTTCAGCTTTCGTTGCTTTTTCTGTAAATATTTCAAATGCACCATCATTAAAGATGAGGCAGTTCTGGTAAATTTCGAGGAAAGAAGCTCCTTTATGCTGGTGACTGCGGAGCAGCATTTCCTGCATATGTTTCATATCCCTGTCCATGGTACGTGCAATAAATGTTGCATCAGCACCCATTGCCAAAGCCAGCGGATTAAACGGATGATCAATACTTCCGTAAGGAGAAGTTTTAGTTACCTTCTTTTCTTCTGATGTAGGAGAATATTGTCCCTTGGTTAAACCGTAAATCTGGTTGTTGAACAACAATACGTTAATGTCGAAGTTCCTGCGCAGCAGGTGAATGGTATGGTTACCACCAATGCTGAGGCTGTCGCCATCGCCAGTTACAACCCATACACTCAGTTCAGGACGGGAAGCTTTTAAACCACTGGCAATTGCTGTTGCACGGCCGTGGATCGAGTGCATACCATACGTATTCATGTAATAAGGGAAACGGCTGCTGCAGCCAATACCGCTCACTACCACAATATTTTCTTTGGGTACGCCCAATGAAGGCATAATTTTCTGAACCTGTGCAAGAATCGAATAGTCGCCGCAACCGGGGCACCATCTCACTTCCTGATCAGTGGCAAAATCCTTCGCCGTAAGGGTTGGGGTTGTTGTTGTTTCGGACATAATAAGATATTAGGTAGCAAATTTAAGAAATACAGGGTTAGCAGACTGTTTTAGAAGTCAGAATTTAGAATTATTATGCTAAAATGCAATAGCTGCACTATGG
Source organism: Chitinophagaceae bacterium UBA1931 (assembly GCA_002337125.1). Classification (GTDB taxonomy): domain Bacteria; phylum Bacteroidota; class Bacteroidia; order Chitinophagales; family Chitinophagaceae; genus Lacibacter. Next base: position 2,479,661 of record DDFJ01000004.1, on the reverse strand, counting down.
AAACATTTATTTAATCAGTTCCTCCCAATATTCAGCCGCCCTTCTTGTATGCGGAATAACGATCGTTCCTCCAACTATATTAGCAACAGCAAATATTTCGTACATCTGTTCGGTGGTTACACCCAGCTCATGGCATTTACCAAGATGATATTTGATGCAGTCATCACACCGTAAAACCATACTTGCCACCAAACCCAGCATTTCTTTTGTTTGGGTGGATAAAGCACCTTCAGCATAAGTATTCGTATCAAGGTTCCATAACCGTTTAATGACGAGATTATCTTTACTCAGAATCACCTCGTTCATTTTTGTACGGTAGTCGTTAAACTCTTTTATAAGATCGCTCATAGCATGATTTTTTTTCAAAGATAAATGGCCCTGCTGCATTGACAAAGCAGTTGCATTAATCAACATACAATAAAACAAAAAGCCATCCTGAGGGATGGCATTTGCACTTGTGCTTTTTTAAAAAAGATTAGTAACGGCTGTAGCTTTTGTTACCGTAAGAAGGACGACGGTCATTGCTGCTGCGTTCTTCACGTGGTTTAGCTTCTGTTACTTTGATAGCACGGCCTTCAACCATACCACCATCTAATTCGCTGATTGCAGTTTTTGCAGCTGCATTATCGCTCATTTCAACAAATCCAAAACCACGGCTGCGGCCTGTGAATTTGTCATTAATTACTTTTGCGCTGGTTACTTCACCATAGCTTTCAAAAAAACCTCTTAAGTCATCATCAGTTACGTTGAAGCTTAAGTTAGAAACATAAATGTTCATGTTTGTGTATTAAACATTAATTAAAAAACTGAGAAAATACGAGGCGTAAAAAATTGACTAACTATTAGCAGATTGTGCGTAGCAGATAATACGATTCACTTACTTATACTGTATAACTCAAAATAACGGTGCGAAGATAGTCTTTTTTTCTGAACGGGCTGATTAAACAGGTTAAAAAAAGGTTATGAAGGCTATAAACAGCGATGCCGCTGGGTTTCAGCGGCATCGGTTTATTCCTGAATCTTGCAATAAATGATCTTTTAATACATTTCCTGCTGAAGCTGATGTATGCGTTCGTCTTCAAGATATTCGTCAAATGTTGTGAGACGGTCAATAATTCCTGAAGGAGTTAACTCAATTACACGATTGGCTGTAGTGTGCATAAACGTATGATCGTGCGATGTAAGCAGTACCACACCATTGTATGCAATACATTGTTCGTTGAATGATTGAATACTTTCCAGGTCGAGATGGTTGGTTGGCTGATCAAGCACCACTACATTCGGGTTCTGCATCATCATTTTACTGATCATGCAACGAACCTTTTCGCCTCCGCTCAATACGTTTGTTTTTTTCATGATATCATCGCCACTGAACAACATCTTTCCTAAAAATCCTCGCAGGAAAGGTTCATCAGCATCCGTTACATGCGATGGAACATACTGGCGCAGCCATTCCATTAAATTCAAACCTTGTGTAAAGAAACTGTTGTGTTCAACAGGTAAGTAAGCTTTTGTAATTGTTGAACCCCATTCGTACATACCGGCATCTGCCTTTTCTTCATCATTAATAATATCGAAGAAATGAGATACTGCAAGAGGATCTTTACTTACGACTGCAATTTTATCGCCTTTGTTTACAGTAAAGGTTACGTTATCAAACAGCACACGGCCGTCAACAGTTTTCTTCAGCTTTTCTACATTCAGAATCTGGTTGCCCACTTCACGCAAAGGCTGGAAAATAATACCGGGATATTTCCTGTTACTTGGTTCAATTTCTTCAATCGTCAGTTTCTCCAGTGCTTTCTTTCTTGAAGTAGCTTGCTTACTCTTCGATGCATTTGCAGAGAAACGTGCAATGAAGTCGATCAGGGCCTGGCGTTTGTCTTCCATCTTCTTATTCTTATCGCTCAACTGCCTTGCCATCAACTGTGATGATTCGTACCAGAAGGTATAGTTACCGGTAAACACTTTGATCTTTGAACGATCCACATCAGCCACATGCGTACATACTGCATCAAGGAAGTGACGGTCGTGACTCACCACCAGTACAATATTTTCATAATCAGCCAGGAAATTTTCGAGCCAGCCAATTGTTTCAATATCCAGGCCGTTGGTAGGTTCATCAAGTAACAAAATATCAGGATTGCCAAATAATGCCTGTGCAAGTAACACACGCACTTTTAAATTACTTGGGATATCCTTCATCAGCTTCTGATGATATTCATCCAGTATTCCAAGATTGCTGAGAAAAGTAGCTGCATCGCTTTCAGCAGTATAACCACCCATTTCGCCAAAATCATGTTCCAGTTCTCCGGCACGCATACCATCTTCTTCGCTGAAATCGGGCTTGAGATAAATAGCATCTTTTTCCAGCATCACTTCCCACATTTTTTTGTGGCCCATGAGTACGGTATTCAACACCGTTTGTTCATCAAACTCAAAGTGGTTTTGTTTTAATACCGCCAAACGTTCGCCGGGAGTAATTTCAACCGTTCCTTTGTTGGGCTCAATTTCGCCGCTGAGAATTTTCAGGAACGTACTCTTACCGGCACCATTGGCACCAATAACACCATAACAATTTCCTTTAACGAAGTTGATATTCACTTCATCAAACAATACCCGCTTACCATAAGAGAGGGTTATATTTCTTGCACTGATCATATTAATTCAGATTTCTCACAGATTACGCAGGCACTTCAGAAAAAATTGAATGGCTGATGCGTAAATTCAGTTGAAAATTTTTTGAAGCCGCAAAGGTACGGGAATGCAGGCAGAGAAAGGGTTTGAAATTGAAAATAGCCGATAAGTCAACTGCATAAAAAAACCGGCAAATAATTGCCGGTTTTTTATTCTGGAAGTATCCAAGATTATTTTTTTGCTCCACCACCAAAGTAGAAACCAAGAGTTACACCAAAGTAGTTGTTTGCAATGCGGCCTGTTTTAGGGTTCAGATCATATTCCAGGTTAAAACGGAAGTGACTAATATCAAAACCTGCTCTTGCCATTCCTGAAAAACCATTTTTAGTTTGCGTATCGGCAACATCTGAATCTACATTTCCACTTGCTCCGGCTGCTTGTGCATAGCCTAAACCAATACCAGCAAAAGGTCTGAATTTAACTCCAGGTTCTTTTTGAAAATAATAAGTACCTGTTGCAAGGTATGAACTAACGGCAGCAACTGAAAAATCACCAACTACTTCACCATTTGCATCTAATGCAGCTTTTAAAGTTAAAGCTCCACCAAAACGTAAACCAGCAGTTAAATTGTCAGTGAAGTGGTACTGGGGTTCAAAATAAATAGCGATGCCGCCTTTTGTTCCTGATCCACTTGTTGCAGCATAACCACCAGTAAAGTTTACTTGCCACGGAGTGTAACCAGTTGATTGAGCATAAGACTGAAGAGAAAGTGTTACAACCATTGTAAGTAACACAAGTGTTTTGAGTTTCATGTTTATAAATTTTGGTTAATGCAAAGAACGATGTTGAAACTAAATCTTCAAAAACGTTCATCACAAAAAAACAATGTTCAGACTTTGTTCGTATGGCTGCTTTTTTATTGAGAAAAACAACAGGCTTTTCTATAAAATTCAGTTTGGTTTGCGGATGCATTCAGTTCGGGTTAAATAGATTTTACTCATTTCGTCAATTATCTTTTACTAGTCTCACTCACAATTATCAGTACGATTTAACGGTTAATGTTTATTTAATCACAGTTATCAATTTTTCGCCTGAACGTACTCGTTAAAGTCGTTATTAAAAAAGATGTTTGCCAATCTGTCACAATTAACTGTAATGGTATTTTTTTTGTTCTTTGCGGGAAAAAGTTTTGACTATGCAAACCGGAAGTATTCGAGTACAGACAGAAAACATTTTTCCGATCATCAAAAAGTTCCTTTACAGCGACCATGAAATCTTTCTCCGGGAGCTGGTAAGTAATGCAGTTGATGCCACACAAAAAATCAAAACACTCTCATCCATTGGCGAAGCCAAAGGCGAACTTGGCGATTTAAAAGTAACCGTAAAGCTTAACAAAGATGCCGGCACCATCACCATTTCCGATAATGGTGTGGGTATGACAGGCGAAGAGGTTGAAAAATATATTAACCAGGTAGCTTTTTCCGGCGCCGAAGAATTTGTACAGAAATACAAGGGACAAAACGAAAATGCCATCATTGGTAAATTCGGTTTGGGTTTTTATTCTTCGTTCATGGTGAGTAAAAAAGTTGAAATCTTCACCAAAAGCTTTAAAGACGCACCTGCTGTAAGATGGGAATGCGATGGAAGCCCGGAATACCAACTGGAAGAAACTGACCAGCGCAGCGAAAGAGGAACAGATATTATATTATATATAGATGACGACAGTAAAGAATTCATCGACGATATCCGTCTCAAAGGAATTCTTGAACGTTTCTGTAAGTTTTTACCCGTTCCTATTTTCTTTGAGGAGGAACAGATCAATAATACACATCCGCTTTGGGTTAAAAAACCTTCTGAATTAACCGACCAGGATTACCAGGATTTTTATAAAGAACTTTATCCCTTCAGCGAACCACCTGTATTCTGGATTCACCTCAATGTTGATTATCCGTTTAATCTTACCGGTGTATTGTACTTCCCGAAAATTAAACAGAGCTACGAAATACAGAAAGATAAAATTCAACTTTACTGCAACCAGGTTTTTGTAACCGATGAAGTAAAAGATATTGTTCCTGAATTTTTAATGTTGCTGCATGGTGTTATTGACAGCCCGGATATTCCGCTCAACGTAAGCCGCAGTTATTTGCAAGGCGATCCGAACGTGAAGAAGATCAACTCGCACATCACTAAAAAAGTAGCAGATAAATTAGAAGAGATCTTTAAAAACGACCGTAAAGGTTTTGAAGAAAAATGGGAAAGCCTTGGTTTGTTTGTGAAGTATGGAATGATTACAGATGATAAGTTCCTGGAAAGAGCTGGAAAGTTTCATATTATGAAAGAAACCGGCAACGACCAGTTTTATACGTTGGATGAATACAAAGCTGTTGCTGAGGTATTACAAAAAAATAAAGACGGGAAGATTGTATTGCTGTATACTACACAACCTGAAGTACAAAACACATTCATCAAAGCTGCCGAAGCAAAAGGTTATAAAGTGCTGCAGTTTGATTCTATTGTTGATGCAGCTTTCATTAACCACATGGAAGCAAAATGGGAAAATGTGGTGTTCAGAAGAGTGGATGCAGATATAGCCGACAGCTTAATTGATAAACAGGAAGAACAAAAAAGTTCGTTAACCGAAGATGAGGTAAAAGAACTGAAAGAATGGTTCAATATTCCTTTAACTGATTTACATCTAAATGTTGAAGTAAAGGGATTGAGCGAAGACGCTCCGCCGGTTATTGCAACTCGCCCCGAAATGATGCGCCGCATGAAAGAGATGGCACAACTTGGCGGACCAATGAGTGGCTTTTATGCAACCATGCCCGACGAAGTGGAGTTAACTGTAAACGGTAATCATCCGGTGTACAAAAAAATTCTTGCGAATAAAGAAACAGGAAAAGAAATGGTACACAACCTGGCCGATCTTGCATTGCTGTCGCAGGGATTACTGAAAGGATCACAGTTAACAGAATTTATTAACCGCAGTGTTTCGTTGATGTAAAAAATACATTGTATAAAAATAAGAGAGGGTCGCTTTGCGACCCTCTCTTATTTTCTGCTTTATCAATTACAACCGTTTAATCTTAATGTTCCTGAACCAAACAGCATGACCATGATCCTGCAAACCAATACGTCCTTTTTTGAACGTACCAAAGCCTTTCATTTCCCTGAACTTACTGTGTGCAATCATGTTACGCCAGTTATCATCCCACATGGTTGTTGAAACCACTTTCACTCCATTGAGATAAAATTCAAGATGACCATTCAGACTTTTAATTTCAACTGCATTCCACTGCAAAGCAGGTTTCACTGTTTCGGGTGATGAAGCAATGAGATCGTACAAATCACCTGCACGGTGTTTGTTGATCTTTGCATCAGGATTGCACTTGTTATCGAGCACCTGCATTTCAGGACCTGTCGCCCACATGTATCTGTATAACGACGTGTCTTCATGCGAATAAAAAATAATACCGCTGTTACCGCAGGTATCAATCTTCCATTCAAGTTTCAGATCAAAGTTTTCATACTCTTCATCTGTAACAATATCACCGCCATCTCTTATCTGCCAGTCGCTTTTTTGCGAAGCAGTTAAATGCAAGGTTCCGTTTTCAACTTTCCATGCATTGCCAACAGCTGCACCACCATACTTATGCCAGCCCTTCAGTTTCTGTCCATCGAACAAAGAAACCCAGCCGTCTTTAATTTCAGCGGCTGTCAGCGTATTTGTTGCAGCAGGTTTGTTGTTTTTTGAACTAAAAGAGAACAGCAATACTGTGCTGATTGTAATCATTAAAAGCAATCGTGTCATTCAATATTATTTTTTTAGTGAAAGAACATACTTCACCATTTCTTCTGCATTTTCCAATGATAATGTGTCGTGCGGAGTCATTGCAACTTCACCCCAAACACCTTTACCACCTTTTTTTACTTTTTCTGCCAGCATTTTTACAGTAGCCGGAGTGTTTTCGTATTTATTGGCTACATCCTGGTAAGCGGGCCCGATTAATTTTTCGCTTACTTTATGACAGGTAAGACAGTCACTTTTTGCAATCAGATCAACACCTTTCTGCAGTTCAGGACTAAGAGCAGCTGCTGCAGTATCTGTTTTAGGTGTTTCAACCATTGAGGTTGGAGGTGTAGTTGTTTCGGTTTTCTTTTCTGAATCTGAACCACCGCAAGCGATCAATGCAAGCGCAATGGCTGAAGTGAGCAACACTTTTTTCATTTCATTTTGTTTTAGTAGTTATTTAAAAAAAATTGAATCTGGCTGGCTATCTATTAAACAAAGTACAAATTAAAACAACATCTATTCCAATCCTAAAATTTTTCTGTTTGCTGCGGTGTTACTTTCAGCACCTGCAAAATCATCAAACGCCTTTTCAGTAACACGGATGATGTGATTCTTTATAAACTCAGCTCCTTCTCTTGCACCATCTTCCGGATGTTTAATACAGCACTCCCATTCCATTACTGCCCATCCGTCGTATCCATATTGAGTTAATTTGCTGAAGATGGTTTTAAAATCAACCTGGCCATCACCGGGCGAACGGTAACGACCTGCACGGTTTAACCAGCTTTGATATCCGCCAAATGTTCCCTGTTTTCCGGTAGGATTAAATTCAGAATCTTTCACATGAAAAGCTTTGATGCGTTCATGATAAAAATCGATGTACTGAATATAATCTAATTGCTGCAGTACAAAATGCGATGGATCGTACAACAAACATGCACGTGGATGATTGTTGACTTTTTCTAAAAACATTTCATACGTCACTCCATCAAACAAATCTTCGCCGGGATGAATTTCATAACAAACATTCACGCCGCATTCATCAAAGTAATTTAAGATGGGCAACCATCGTTTGGCTAATTCTTTAAATCCTTCTTCTACCAAACCATCAGGTCGCTGCGGCCATGGATGAAATGTATGCCACAACAACGCACCGCTGAATGTTGCATGTGCTGTGAGTCCAAGGTTCTGCGATGCTTTTGCACCATACATCACCTGTTGCACCGCCCACTCTTGTCTTGCTTTTGGATTATTCTTTACTTCATCTGCAGCAAACGCATCAAACATGGTATCGTATGCAGGATGTACTGCCACAAGCTGACCTTGTAAGTGTGTACTGAGTTCAGAAATTTCCAAACCATAACTGTTGATTTTTCCTTTCAGTTCATCAGCATAGGTTTTACTTTCTGCTGCAAGTTCTAAATCAATCAGTCGCTTTTCCCATGTTGGAATCTGTATGGCTTTAAAGCCAAGCGATGCAGCCCATTTACAAATATCTTCCAGGTTGTTGAATGGTGGCTCATCGCCCATAAACTGTGCTAAGAATATAGCAGGACCTTTGATTGTTTTCATGCCCCCAACCCCTAAAGGGGAGTATTTAAAAGTTAAAAATTATACGTTGTTGCTGAATAAAATTCAACAGCTGATGATTAAACAATAAAGTTGAACAGAATTGCACGAGCCAAAGTTCCTTCAGGGAGATTTAGAGGGTAAACTCTCTCCACTTCACATCACTCTTACCGCTTTCAATCATGTTTTCTACAAACGCCATCCCTCTCACGCCTTCGTTCACGCTGGGGAAATCGAGCCATTCTTCTTTTGGTTGTTCGCCTTCCAGTTTTGCAGAAACGGTTAATGCAAAATTTCTGTACAGGTTTGCAAAGGCTTCCAGAAAACCTTCGGGATGACCGGCAGGAACTCTTGTGCTATGTGCTGCAAATGAACCATTGTAACCAGCGCCTGTTCTGTAAATTTCAGCTGGTTTATCCAGCCATTTTACAAGTAATGTATTGCTGTCTTCATGCTTCCATTCAATACCGCCTTTTTCTCCGTACACACGAATCTTTACATTGTTTTCTTCGCCTGCACCAATTTGTGTAGCCATCAGCACACCTGTTGCACCATTGTTGAATTTTAAAAATGCAGCACCATCATCATCCAGCATTCTTCCTTCAACAACAATATTAATATCAGCGCAAAGCTGTGTTACTTCCAAACCGGTTACATATTCAGCAAGATTAAAAGCATGTGTTCCAATATCGCCCATACTTCCTGCTTTGCCGCTTCGTTTGGGATCGGTACGCCAGCTTGCCTGTGTTTGTCCTGTTCCTTCTAGGTAAGTGCTTAACCAACCCTGCGGATACTCAACATATACTTTCCTGATTTTTCCCAATGCACCGCTTTTCAAAAACTGCTTTGCCTGCTTTACCATCGGGTAACCGTTGTATGTATGACAAAGCAATAAACTCAAACCTGTTTCTTCCAGTTTTGCTTTTAATTGTTTTGCCTGTTCAAGTGTAAATGTGATTGGTTTTTCAATCACCACATTAAAACCTTTTTCCAATGCCATCATTGCAGGTTCAAAATGCACGAAGTTGGGCGTAACAATACTTACAAAATCAATGCGCTTATCAGCAGGCATAGCTGCTTCTTTTTCCAGCATCACTTTATAATCGGTATAAATCCTGTCTTCATCCAGGAACAACATCTTTCCCGATTCAACAGCTATTTCAGGATTAATACTTAACGATCCTGCAACCAGTTCAACCAATCCATCCATGTTCATTGCAATGCGGTGCACAGCTCCAATAAATGCATCCTTACCACCGCCAATCATGGCCATTCGCAATTTTCTTTTCATAATCTAAGACTTAGAAAAATATTTTTTTAATGTTACCGGCTATTGCTTTTCATAGCATCGCCTGTTGCGTCGCACACTTCATCGTTGGCAATACAATTCATCTTTTTTATGTACGATGTCAGATGAACGGTGTACGCCCAACTATAAACTCTAAACCGCAAACCATAAACTTTTCCCTACCATCCCGTTCTGTACTCTCTCTTTACAAACTGGTTGGCTTCATCGAAGTTGGTGATCTTCATATTCTGTGCATCCCACAATAATTTTTTGCGGCCGAGATATTTATCTTCCCATCCTTTCAGGTTTGGATTCTTCATCATCCATGACCTGATAGCAAGGTTACCCATGAGAATACTTTCTGTAAACGGACCTGCATATTCAAACGGCGAACTTGTTTCTGCATTTCCTTTTCCTGCCATACATGCATTTACCCATTGCAGGTAATGACCTTCAGGAACACGCTTGATGGTTTCTTTCGGCAATTTTACTTCGCTCATTTTTTTCGTTGGCAGCAATGTTGGATTGGCTCCATAACAACTGGCCATCATCTTTCCTTTAGTACCTTCAAAGATTACACCGCCATCCCAGTTGCCCATTGCTTCGTCAGGCAATAACTCTTCGGGACGCTGAGGTAATAAACCACCATCCATCCATGTTACTTTAATATTGCTCTTACCATCATTGGTTGGATAATTTAAATGAATGATGGATGCAGGCGGACAACTGTCAACATATCCAGCTTCTGTCCATGCATCGGTAAACTGGTTGGGCACACTGCACTCCACTTCATTGGGATAAAGTATCGGCAAAATGCGGTAAATAGGATCCATGATATGACAAGCCATATCGCCCAGTGCACCTGTACCAAAGGCCCACCATCCACGCCAGTTAAACGGATGATATTTTGGATTGTAATCAATCTTCTTTGCAGTACCTAACCACAAATCCCATTTCATGGTTGAAGGCACTTCAAATTTTCCCGTTGGCGTGGGTATGCCCTGCGGCCATACGGGCCTGTTAGTCCAGGCATGCACCTGTTTTACTTTACCAATTAAACCTGCTTCATACCATTCTTTCATTTTGCGTACACCATCACCACTGCCACCCTGGTTACCCATTTGTGTAACAACATTGTAGCGTTTGGCAGCTTCGGTTAACATGCGTGCTTCGTAAATATCATGTGTCAATGGTTTCTGCACATATACATGCTTGCCCAACTGCATAGCTGCTAATGTTGCAATAGCATGTGTATGATCAGGTGTTGAAACAGAAACGGCATCAATATTATTCTTTTCTTTCTCCAGCATTTCACGATAATCAAAATAGAATTTTGCATTGGAGAACCGTTTTACTGAATTAGCTGCCTGCAGTTCATCCACATCGCACAAAGCAACAATATTTACTTTGGGGCTTTTTGCAAATTCAGCAAGGTCGCTGGCACCTTTACCACCGGCACCAATACCTGCAATATTCAGTTTATCGCTTGGTGCTACAAATCCTTTGCCCAGTACATGACGTGGTACAATAAAGAAACCTGCAGCTGCAAGTGATGAGTTACGTAAAAATTCTCTTCTTGATTTTTTTGCGCTCATGAAAATGGTTTATGGTTTATGCGTTATAAGAAATACATTCCTTCAGTTCTTTTTCGGTGTAAGACAGGTTGTATTGTTTCAGTACATCATCAGGCACTCCGTTCCATTGGTTGGGTGAATTGCCTGCATATCCAAGATCTTTAACTCCAATCTGTGAAGTATAAAAGCCAGTGGAAGTTAAGTTACGCATGAGATTAAAGAATGCCACGCCCTGCTTCATTTCAGGTTTTGCTTTTTCGGGATAAGCAATGTCGTCTACAATTTCAATCTGCTGCTTGCTATTGCAATCTTTAAATGCTTTTTCAAAACGCTTGTACGATTCAAGATCAAGCCACTTCAATCCACCACGCATAGGTGTTTTAAACTCAGGCTTGTCTTTTACAATAAATTCAATAAATGCTGGAACACCTGCTTCAGTAGCACTGCCGCTTACATCATCTTTTGGAATAATGATATCACTTAAAACAGCAATGGTTGCCATTTCATGTTCGCTGAAAAAAGTTTCTGCGTCCAGTTTTGCTTCAAGCTCCGCTTCTTCTTTTATACGGTCAATTGTACTGGAAGGAGCCGTTTCAACCGGTTTGTTTTTTTCATCAGCTGATTTACACGCATCAACCAATACAGATGATGCAACTGTACCAACAAGAATTGCTTTAATTGAATCTCTTCTTTTCATAACAGCGATTATAAATTACCTTTTTTCAATTGATCAACAATATATTCACTTGCCCTCATGCTCAGCGCAAGAATCGTCCATGTAATATTCTTATCTGCCTGCGATACAAATGCACCGCCATCAACTACAAATAAATTTTTACAGTCGTGTGCCTGGTTGTATTTATTCAACGCACTTCTTTTGGGGTCATTACCCATCCGCACAGTTCCTGCTTCATGAATAATTTCACCCGGCTTTGATAAACCGTAGTTGTTTGATTCATTATCATCATTGCCCCATGTAATCACAGCACCCATATTGTGCATGATTTCACGGAAGGTTTCCTTCATGTGTTTGGCCTGTTTAATTTCATGCTCACTCCACTTTACATTAAAACGCAAAACAGGAATACCATACTGGTCAACAACATTTGGATCGATTTCGCAGTAATTACTTTCAGAGGCAATTGCTTCACCTCTTCCCGCCATACCAACTGTTGCTCCATAGAAATAACGCTGGTCTTCTTTTAGTGATGCGCCATAACCACCTGCTTCTTTTTTCTTACCGGCTACTGCATATTTTCCATTGTAAGTTTGAATATCCCAGCCAAAACCATATGCCGGCTGACCCATTCCTCCCCAATATTCAATATGGTAACCTCTTGGAAAATCAAGCTTTTTATTATCTAACCACCAGGGGCTGTAAATATGTGCACCGCCTACTCCATCTTCATTATATCTTTTTCTTCCAAACAAATTTGGCAATACACCACCCATTGCAGCGCCCGTACTATCATGCAGATATTTTCCCACAACATTACTGCTGTTGGCCAAGCCATTTGGATGTCTTGGTGATTTTGAATTGAGTAACAGTCTTGCACTTTCACAGGCACTTGCAGCAAGCACAACCACTTTTGCATGCACCTGGTACTCCTGCATGTCTTCTTTGTTTACATAGCTTACGCCGGTTGCAAGACCTTCTTTATCGGTGAGCACTTCTCTTACCATTGCACCTGTAATAATATCAACCTTACCAGTTTTTAATGCAGGATAGATGAGTACATTGGTTGATGAGAAATCGGCTTTGGCAATACTGCAGTTACGTGCACATTGCGAACAGTAAAAACAAGTACCCCTGTCGGTTGTGCTTTCAATTTTCTTTGTAAGAATGGATAAACGGCCGGGAATTACCCGAACACCAGCAGCACTTGCACCATTTTTTATCATTAACTCATGAAGACGTGGTTTGGGTGGAGGGAGAAAATATCCGTCAGGATCATTTTCCAAACCTTCATTGGTACCAAAAATACCAATGAGCTGATCAATGCGGTCGTAATAGGGTTTGATGTCTTCGTAACCAATCGGCCAGTCTTCACCCAAGCCATCAATACTTTTGTGTTTAAAATCCTTTGGGCCGAAACGCAATGAAATACGTCCCCAGTGATTGGTTCTGCCACCCAACATACGTGCACGGAACCAGTCCCATTGCGTACCATCTGTTTTCGTGTATGGCTCACCGTCAATATCCCATCCGTAATAGCAGGCATCAAAATCGCCGAACGGACGGAACTTTGTTGCAGCACCCCTGCGTTTGCTTTCCCAGGGATTCTTTAACTGCATCACATTTTTCTGCGGATCATAGTTAGCGCCTGCTTCAAGCAAACACACATTTAATCCTTCTTTGCTCAATGTATATGCAGCCATGCCACCGCCGGCACCTGAACCTACAATAATAACATCGTATTTCTTTTGCTGAACCTTTATTTGAAATTCTCCCATAATGCAACCGTTGAAAGTCTTAAAGTTAACAGTTTAATTAAAATTGAAAAATCAATTTTACATGAATGACATCAAACGTTTGCAATATGCTATTATCATTTTTTTATTTGCTGATTCAATAAATCGCTTAAATTTAATTTTCTCAATTGCCAACAAAAACGATTACGCATGTCTTCAACTACACGCTTGCAGCTTTCTTTCATGATGTTTCTTGAATTTTTTATCTGGGGTGGATGGTTTGTTACTTTAGGAACATTCTTAAATGCCAATCTTTCTGCAACAGGCGCAGAATCCGGACAGGTTTTCTCCACGCAATCATGGGGAGCAATTATCGCCCCTTTTATTATTGGTTTAATTGCTGACCGTTATATCAATGCTGAAAAAATTCTTGGCGTATTACATATTATAGGTGCTGGTTTGATGTACATGATGTACAGTTCAGATAATATCGGATCGTTTTATCCCTATGTATTAGTGTACATGATCCTGTACATGCCCACACTGGCATTGGTGAATTCCGTTTCATTCAACCAGATGAAAAATCCGGAAAAGGAATTTTCAACGATCCGTGTGTTTGGTACTCTTGGATGGATTGTTGCAGGCTTACTCATCAGCTACCTGTTTCACTGGGACTCTGAACAAAGCACAAAAGAAGGTTTATTAAAAAATACATTCCTGCTGGCAGGTGGAGCATCATTGGTGTTAGGACTTTTCAGCTTTACATTACCTAAAACACCACCGAAAGGAAAGGGAGAAAAAGTTTCCGTTAACCAGATACTTGGCCTCGATGCCCTGAAACTGCTGAAGGATAAAAACTTCCTGATTTTCTTTTTATCATCTGTACTTATTTGTATCCCTCTTGCATTTTATTACCAGAATACAAACTCATTTTTATCAAATATCGGAGTTGCAAATCCAACAGGAAAAATGACAATCGGTCAAATGTCGGAAGTATTGTTCCTTTTATTACTGCCTGTTTTCTTTACACGTTTTGGATTTAAGAAAACAATTCTTGTTGGTATGCTTGCATGGGCGCTGCGTTATGTATTATTTGCGTATGGCAATGCAGGAAATTTATCATTTATGCTGTTGCTTGGTATAGCCTTGCACGGTGTTTGCTATGATTTCTTTTTTGTATCGGGACAGATTTATACCGATTCAAAAGCAGGTGAACAACACAAAAGTGCAGCCCAGGGTTTAATTACGCTTGCAACATATGGCGTGGGAATGCTGATTGGTTTTGCTGTGGCAGGAATGATTACGGATACTTATAAACTTGCCGACGGAACATTTAATTATAAAATGATCTGGTTAATTCCTTCAGCTATTGCTGCAGCTGTATTTCTCTTGTTTGCTTTCGTATTTAAAGACGAAAAAGTATCTTCTTAAAATATTCAACCAATAACCAAACAATCATGGCAACGAACAGGAGAACCTTATTAAAAAACCTGGCGGCCACTTCGGTTGCTTTAACAACAGGTAAAGTGTTTGCAGGTATTGAACATATTGAACCAGATAATTTCAAACTAAAAGGGAATATTCATCATTCTGTTTGCAGGTGGACCTATGATTTTCTTCCACTTGATGAATTATGTACGGTTGCAAAAAAACTCGGGCTCACTGCCATTGATTTACTGGCACCAAAAGAATGGCCAGTTGCCCAGCAATATGGCCTTACAGTTTCCATGTGCTATACTGCGGGTAAAACAAGTTTAACCGAAGGCTGGAACAATAAAAATTTTCACGCACAGCTTATTAAAGATTATACAGAAGCTATTCCGTTGGTTGCTGCGGCAGGTTATAAAAATTTAATTTGCTTCAGTGGTAACAGGAAGGGCATGGATGATGAAACAGGTTTAAACAATTGTGTGGAAGGGCTGAAACAAATTATGCCGCTTGCCGAGCAGCACAATGTAATTATACAGATGGAAGTGTTTAACAGCAAAGTCAATCACCCCGATTACATGGCTGATAATACAAAATGGACAATTGAATTGTGTAAACGTCTTGGTTCGCCCAATTTTAAAATTCTGTACGATATCTATCACATGCAGATCAGCGAGGGTGATGTAATCCATACCATTAAAGACAATCACCAATATTTTGGTCATTATCATACAGCAGGTGTTCCGGGCCGTCATGAAATTAATGAATCACAGGAACTGTATTATCCTGCCATTATGAAGGCAATTGTTGAAACAGGTTTTACAGGTTACGTTGCACAGGAATTTATTTCAACGGGTAAAACAAAAGAAGAAAAAATTGCTGCGCTGAAAGATGCGATTAAGCGATGTGATGTGTAAAGAAGTTTATAGTTAAGATAAATGCGTACATAAAAAAGATGCGCAGCATTACTGAACGTACAAGTGAGTGACACAACAGGCGATGCTATGAAAAACAACTGCTGATATAAAAACAATAACTGACATATACTATGCCTGAAAACTATACTTACGATGCAATTGTCATCGGCTCAGGAATCAGTGGCGGCTGGGCTGCAAAAGAACTGACAGGAAAAGGCCTGAAGACAATTATGCTTGAGCGTGGACAAAACATTGAGCATATAAAAGATTATACAAGCACTACAAAAGATGCCTGGGAGTTTCCGCACCGTGGCGGAAGAACACAGCAGATGATCAACGATTATCCGCACCTGAAAAGAGATTACCCGCTCAATGAAATGAATCTTGACTGGTGGTGCAGTGATAAAGAACATCCTTATACAGAAGAAAAACGATTCGACTGGTTTCGTGGTTATCATGTTGGCGGCCGGTCGTTAACATGGGGGCGGCAAAGTTACCGCTGGAACAAGTGGGATTTTGAAGCGAATGCAAAAGAAGGCGTTGCTGTTGACTGGCCTATCCGTTATGACGATCTTGCATCGTGGTACAGCTATGTTGAACGTTTTGCAGGCATCCAGGGAAATAAAGATGGATTAGAAGTTTTGCCTGATGGTGATTATATGCCGGCTATGGAATTAAACTGTGCCGAAAAGGATGTGAAGAAAAGAATGGAAGAGTATTACAAAGGCAAACGTCATTTAATTATTGGAAGAAGCGCAAACATTACACAGCCACATAACAACCGCATCAACTGCCAGTACCGTAACCGTTGCTGGAGAGGTTGTCCGTTTGGTGGCTATTTCAGTACACAATCTGCAACATTACCTGCAGCAATGGCAACGGGTAATCTTACACTTCGTCCGTTTTCCATTGTTACAAAAATTCTGTACGATAAAGACAAGAAAAAAGCAACAGGTGTTGAAATACTGGATGCTGAAACAAACAAAACATACCAATACAAAGCAAAGATTGTATTTGTGTGCGCATCAGCATTAAACTCTGCATGGGTGCTGATGAATTCTGCAACTGATGTTTGGGAAGGCGGACTTGGCAGCAGCAGTGGCGAACTTGGTCATAATGTAATGGATCATCATTTCAGGGTTGGTGCTTCGGGTAAAGTAGAAGGGTTCAGTGATAAATATTTGTATGGCCGCAGGCCAACCGGCATTTACATTCCACGCTTCAGAAATATTTATGATGATAAAAGAGATTACCTGCGTGGGTTTGGTTACCAGGGTGGTGCAAGCAGGGGAAGAGGAATTGAAGTGGCCGAATTTACAATTGGACCAGAACTGAAAGATGCATTGAGTGTTCCGGCTGATGATTGGGGCATCAGCATTACAGCGTTTGGCGAAATGCTTCCTTACCATGAAAACAAAATCAGTCTTGATAAAAATGTAAAAGATAAATGGGGATTGCCTGTTCTTTCATTTGATGTGGAGATTAAAGAAAATGAAAAGAAGATGAGGATTGATATGATGAATGATGCCAAAGAAATGCTGGAAGCGGCGGGAGTAAAAAATGTAACAACGCATGATGGCGGTTACGCACCCGGCATGGGTATTCATGAAATGGGAACAGCACGTATGGGTCGTGATGCAAAAACTTCTGTATTAAACGGCAACAACCAGGTTTGGGATGCGCCGAATGTTTTTGTTACGGATGGTGCATGTATGACCAGTGCTTCCTGCGTAAACCCATCGCTTACGTACATGGCACTAACTGCACGGGCTGCAGATATTGCTGTAAAGGAATTGAAAAAGGGGAATTTATAAGACAACCCTCTAAATCTTATTCATCTGTAAACAAACGATATGAATCGCAGAGAACTTTTAAAACAGATTGCATTATTAACCGGCAGTGTTGTGATTGGTGGAGATCTTTTTCTGAGCGGTTGTAAAACGGCAGATAAAACTGTTGTAACTTTTTCGCCGGAAACAATTGCCTTGCTGAATGAAGTGGCAGAAACAATTATTCCTGCAACAGCAACACCGGGAGCTAAAGCTGCAAAGGTTGGTGAGTTTATGAAAGTAATGGTGACCGATTGCTATACACAAAACCAGCAGGATGCATTTATGAAAGGAGTAGCAGCATTGGATGAAATCTGCAAAAAAGCAAATAGTAAACCGTTCATTGAATGTACTGCACAGCAACGGCACGATTTTCTTGTAGTGCTTGAAAAAGAAGCAAAAGCTTATAACCAGAAAAGAGATGAAGAAGATAAGCCAAAGCGGGAAGAGCATGAAAAGAAAAACAGTACGCTTGCATGGAAAGATCAAACAGAGTTTGAATCTGCTCCAAGTCATTATTATACGATGATGAAGCAGTTAACCTTGCTTGGATTTTTTACATCAAAAACCGGGATGACAGAAACATTAAGACATATTCAGGTGCCGGGACGATATGATGGAGCAATGGCTTATGCAAAAGGTGATAAAGCCTGGGCTGAATAAAAAATTTTAAACAAATCCGCAACACGGAGAGAACATTCAACGATTATGTCATATAACAGAAAAGAATTTTTAAAAACAAGCGCTGCACTTGCTGCAGGTTTATGTATGTCAGACCTACCTCTTACAGGTTTTGCCGCACCTGGTGGTACAAAAAAATACGGCATCCAGCTTTACACCGTCAGGAATGATGTAAACAAAAATCTTGCATCCACAATTGAGTATGTAGCCAAAGCAGGTTACAATCAACTGGAGTTGTATGGATTTGATGGAAAAACATTCTTCGGAAAATCACCGAAAGAATTTAAAGCAATGCTTGCTGCCAGTCACTTAACAGCACCAAGTGGTCATTACGGTATGCCTGATTCTGTTGTTGATGGAAACATGGAAGAGTGGAAAGCAATTGTTGAAGCTGCAGCAGTAATGGGCAATAAATATGTTACCATTCCCTACACGAACGATAAATACAGGAATGGAGATGAGTTTAAAAAATATGTGGAAGCGATTAACAAAGTTGCTGTGCTTACAAAGAAAGCAGGAATGAAACTTGCTTATCACAATCACAACTTTGAGTTTAATAAAGTAGATGGTGGTAAACAATTCCTTGAAGCAATGTTAACTCAAACCGATGCTTCGCTTGTTGATTTTGAAATGGATTTGTACTGGGTGATTTATGCAGGTGAAAATCCGGTTGACTGGTTTAAAAAATATCCCGGCCGTTTTGCCATGTGGCATGTAAAAGATTTGACCACGAATGCAAAAGGAGAAAAAGAAAGTACACAGGTTGGAGATGGCACGATTGATTTCACATCCATTTTTGCGCAAAAGAAACTGGCAGGTTTGAAATATGCATTTGTTGAACAGGAAGCATACACAATGCCCGAAGAACAATGCATCAAAAAGAGCATTGCCTACCTTAAAAAGAAAAACTGGGGAAATAATCTCTGATAAAAAGCGGCTTAGGCCGCTTTTCTTTTTTGTGTACATTCATGGAATGAAAAAACTACTGCTGATTTTTTCCCTGTTTTCGCTGCTTCATGTATCTGCTCAATCAAAAGATGAAAAGCAAATTCTTTCTGTTCTCGACAAACAATCTGCAGCCTGGAACCGTGGCGATGTAGTTTCTTTTATGGAAGGTTACTGGCACAATGATTCGCTGATGTTTATTGGCAAAAGCGGTATTACCTATGGTTATGAGCAAACATTAGCCAACTACAAAAAAGGTTATCCCGATAAAGAATCGATGGGTGAACTGAAGTTTGACATTGTTAAATTAACGAAGCTGGGAAACGATGCGTATTACGTTATTGGTAAATGGCATCTGAAAAGAGAAACGAAGGGAGATGTTGGCGGGCATTTTACCTTACTCTTCCGGAAAATAAAAGGGCAATGGGTAATTGTGGCTGATCACAGCAGCTGATCCTCTTTCTGAAAACAATTTTTTACAAATAAATTTCTAACCATGTTTCTCATTATTCTTGGTGCAATTGCAATAGCCGTTGGTTATTCCTTTGCAAAAGCAAACAGTCCTGTACAAAAGTTTTCCAAACTTATCCGTCTAGTTGGATTTGGTTTTCTTGCCATTGGTCTTGCAACTTCCTGTGTTGTGCAGATAGATGCCGGACAGGTTGGTGTACAAAAACTGTTTGGTAAAGTACAAAGCAGGGTGCTTCAAAGTGGTTTAAACTTTGTAAACCCATTGGTAGAAGTGGTGAAGATGGATATCAAAACACAAAACTATACCATGAGCGGCGTGCAGGACGAAGGACTTAAATCAGGCGATGATGCTATCCGTGTTTTAACAGCTGATGGACTGGAAGTAACCATTGATCTTTCCGTTTTATATCGTGTTGTACCTGCTGATGCACCAAGATTAATTGCTGAAACCGGTGAAAATTATGAAGACAAGATTGTTCGCCCGCTTACCCGTACACGCATCAGGGACAATGCTGTTTATTACGAAGCTGTTGCTCTTTACTCAACTAAAAGAGATGAGTTTCAGCAACGCATTTTCAAAAACATTGAAGAAGATTTTAAGAAAAGAGGATTGCTGCTTGAAAACTTATTGGTAAGAAATATTACACTTCCGGCAAGTGTACGTGCAACAATTGAACAAAAGATCAATGCCGAACAGGAAGCACAGAAAATGCAGTTT
Organism: Chitinophagaceae bacterium UBA1931; assembly: GCA_002337125.1. GTDB lineage: Bacteria > Bacteroidota > Bacteroidia > Chitinophagales > Chitinophagaceae > Lacibacter. The sequence continues at coordinate 2,459,399 of DDFJ01000004.1, read as the reverse complement.
ATCCTTCAAAAAGAAAAACAGGAAGCCGAACGTAAACGTGTGGAAGCACAGGGTATTGCCGATTACCAGCGCATCATCAGTGAAAGCTTAACCGACAGGCAGCTGCAATACGAAAGTATTAAAGCACAACTGGAAATTGCCAAATCACAAAATTCAAAAATCATTATTATGGGCAAGGGAAATACGCCTGTAATTTTGAATGGAGATAAATAAATAAAAAGAGAAATCTTAATTCTATACTTTTCCCCGCCACACCCTGTAATAAAAATAAATAAGAGCGGCAAGCGATAATAAGAAGATACAATAGTAAATAATATTACCTGTTGATGGTTTATCTTCAAAAAAAGCCCAGTTGAGGTAAACGCCAAATGTCATGTGCAGCAGCAGGAACAATACAGTAACTGATACTGTTTGTACAATACGTTTCAAAAAATCCTGAACATCTGGTTCCATTCCGGCCATGCAAAAAATTGTTCTTACAAATTAGTAAATAAAAAAGCTGCTGCACAGCGTACAGCAGCTTTATGAAAAATAAATTTTATCACAATGTATAACGGATAGCAAAACCGCCCCAGCTTCCCTGGAAACCATTCCGGCTGCCGCTTCCAAATTCAATGCTTGGTTGCCAGTCGAGTGCAAGGTTCAGCGGCATATTAGTGAACTTATAATCAACACCTATCACACCATCAACACCAACAGCTGTAACTCCACGATATAATCCTACATGAGCACCTGGGCCGAGATACCAACGAAGATTACCATCTGTGTTGAGGTTGCCATGAATTTCGTACAAACCGGTAATACGTGTTCCAAAACGATCAAAGTAACCAATAAACTCCAGCGCATTTTTTTCTGAAATGAATGTTTTAAGAGTGGCACCACCCCCACTCCAGAGTTTAATACCTATTGCTGTTTTATATTCAAGACTGTTGGCTGTTGAATTTTGTCCAAACGAAAAATTTGCTGCAAAAAGAATCATCACAATTACTGATAGTTTTTTCATGTGTTTAGTATTTATTGTTTATTGTTTAATCATGTTATAGCTAAAATTATTGTTTCATATACCTGAACGAATTCTTAGCTTATTTCATGTGTTTCATCTGAAAATTTTGCGTACAATATATACGGCAAATGTATTATTTAATGAGAAGGTTTACAAACTCTGTGCTGTCGCCGTTAAATACATTAAAGTCAACTTTTCCACTGATGCCATTTACATGACCGCTTTCGCTATGTTGCCAGAAATGCCAGTTACGGCTGATGCGTGGTTCTTCAGGCTGCAAGTAATGTGCCACCCATAACGGATAATCATCAAATTCATCTTTTAAATACGATTCATAAAAATCTGCATTGGTATAAATAACCGGTTTTACACCGTAAGCCAACTCGGCAGCGTATAAAAATGCTTTAATACGCTGCTGCAGCAACGTTTTATTTACACCATTTGTTTGCTCCACATCAAGCACAGGAGGCAAATCGCCAGATTCAAGTTTAACATTCTTTATAAAATTCCGGGCCTGCACTGTTCCATCTTTCGACGCAATGAAAAAATGATACGCTCCACGGATCAGTTCTGCATCTTTCGCCTTTCGCCAGTTACGTTTAAAATAATTATCAAGATTATCATTGCCTTCCGTTGCTTTGATGAATGCAAAATGAATGCGTGTCTCCTGCACATTCATTGCCTTTACTGCGTCCCAGTTAATAATTTGCTGGTAACGGCTTACATCAATGCCGTGTAAATTATAATTAGCAGGGATATTGATACCAAATTCACGGTAACGGATTAAACCCGCCTGGCGTTCAAGCCACCAGTTGCGGCCATATAAAAAAGCACCGGTCATAAAAACCAGCATTATAATGAGCCAGGGTATATAATAAGATATTTTTCTTTTTTTGCGGGCCATAAGCGAGTGCAAATCTAAATTTACATTCAATCAAAAAATAATTCATCTGTACTTTTAATTTTACTTTAGCGATTACAGTTTTGGAACGATGTTCAGTAACATATCAGCAATCACAATTTTCTTTTCTTAAATCAGGCAAAGGAGAAAAGTTTTTGGTTTGCCTGCATGGCTTTGGTGAAAGTGCCGACAGCTTTTCTTTTCTTGCAAACCATCTGCCTGATGAGTTTACTGTTGTTGCTCCTGAACTTCCCTGGCATGGCGAAACAAATTTCCAGCAAGCAGATTTTTCTGTACAGGATTTAGCAGCAGTGCTGGAATTAATGATTCCTTCCTTCAAACAACAATCAATTTACTTGCTTGGTTACAGCATGGGGGCAAGAATTGCGTTAAGTCTTGTTGAGTATATGCCCGAAAAAATCAGCAAAGTTGTTTTACTGGCACCCGATGGATTAAAGATGAATGGCTGGTACTGGCTGGCAACACAAACAACAGCGGGTAATAAACTGTTCAGGTATACCATGCAACACCCACAATGGTTTGCTGCAATTGTAAACTTGCTGAACAAATCAAATTTCGTGAACAAAGGCGTTGCAAAATATGTGCACAAATACATTGATGATGCACAGGTAAGAAATAACCTGTACCATATCTGGACAACCATGCGAAAATTCAAACCCAATATCAAACAGGTTCAACAACTGGTTGCTTTCAATCAAATTCCTGTGCACCTAGTATTTGGAAAATACGACCGCATTATTCCTTATTCAACCGGTTACAAACTTCATAAAGGTTGTGAATCTTGGATAATAATGCATGAAATACAGGGAGGCCACCTGTTGCTCAAAGAAAAACATGCTGCGTTTATTATTTCACTGCTCGGCAATGAATGATTATTTTGCACACATGCTCTGGTTGGTGATTTCCATACTGTTTCTTCTTCCTTACACTGTATTACTGTTATTTTACAGAAAATGGTGGCTGCAACTGAAACAAACAAATCCACCAGCCGGTTTCACTCCTGCAACTTCATTTACCATATTGATTCCGGCAAGAAACGAAGAAAACAATATCAGCACCTGTCTTCAATCAATCTCTGAATTAAATTATCCAAAGCACCTGGTTGAAGTAATTGTGCTGGATGATTTCAGTGATGATGCAACTGCTGAAAAAGTAAAACAGTTTGAAGAAGTAAAACTTATTCAGCTGAAAGATGTATTGAAAGATAAAATCAATTCCTACAAAAAGAAAGCAATTGAACTGGGTGTACAGCAATCAACAGGCAGTTACATTGTTACTACGGATGCTGATTGTATTGTTCCTGTAAACTGGTTAAGAAACTTTGCATGGATTATTCAGCAGCAGCCAACTGTTTTTATTGCTGCACCTGTTGCAATGAAAGAAGAAAATTCTGCTATTAAAGTTTTCCAGTCGCTAGATTTTATCAGTCTGCAGGGAATTACAGCTGCATCAGTTGCAGCAGGTTTTCACAGCATGTGCAATGGTGCCAATCTTTGTTACAGTAAAGAAGCTTTTTACAAAGTAGATGGTTTTAAAGATGTAGATCATATTGCCAGTGGCGATGATATGCTGCTGATGCATAAGTTATACAAAGCATTTCCGCAGCAGGTTCATTACTGTCAGTCGCAACAAAGCATTGTACAAACCGCACCGGTTGAAACAGTGGGCGAATTCTTTAAACAACGTATACGCTGGGCAAGCAAAGCAGATAAATATGACGACAAACGCATTTTCTGGGTTTTGCTGCTGGTGTATTTACTCAATGTTTACTTTCTTGTTTTACTGGTGGCTTGTTTTTTCAGTAAAGAGTTATGGCTGTTACTTGCAGTATCTATTTTGTTTAAAACAGTTATGGAGCTTTTGTTTATGATACCGGTTGCAGGTTTTTTCAACAAAAGAAAACTACTGTACTGGTTTCCGGTTGCCCAGCCATTTCATATTCTTTATACAATCATTGCCGGATGGCTGGGAAAATTCGGAACCTATGAATGGAAAGGAAGAAAGGTGAAATAAAAACGTTTATTTTTAATCAATGCCGGGCACACAACATTCATTTATTAAAACATTCTGGAAAAAACTGCGGCGTAACAAAGGCGCTGTGTTTGGACTTGTTATTATTATTCTTTCCCTGCTCATGGCTGTTTTTGCTTATGTTGTTTCGCCCGATGCAACTCCCGATGCCAACCGTATTATTGTTGAAATAGCAGCAAAGAAACCGGGATACACACAACAGTTTCTTAAAATTCCAAAACTGAAAATGCAACCGGTTTCTGCAATTAAGAAGTTATTTTGGGGAAGCGAAGAATCATACGAACTATTACCGGTTACTTCATGGAAACAGGAAGGCGACAACCTGGTCGTAAATAAATTCATTGATGAAGGAGTATCTGAACCAATGACAATTCCATTGCATGGTTTTAACTCTAATGAACTTATCACAAAAAAAACATTCTGGCTTGGTACGGATAAATTCGGCAGGGATATTTTAAGCCGGCTGATTGTTGGTGTAAGAGTGAGTTTAAGTGTTGGACTGATTGCCGTTATCATTTCTCTTACTGTTGGAATTTTTCTGGGTGCAGTTGCCGGTTACTTCCGTGGCTGGGTAGATGAATTGATTCTGTGGCTCATTAATGTTGTATGGAGTATCCCCACATTATTATTGGTGTTTGCAATCACTCTTGCATTAGGCAAAGGTTTCTGGCAGGTGTTTCTTGCTGTTGGTCTCACACTTTGGGTAAATGTTGCACGCCTCATACGTGGACAGGTGCTCAGCATCCGTGAACTGAATTACATTGAAGCCACAAAAGCCATGGGCTTCTCACATGCAAGAACCATCTTCAGGCATATTCTTCCCAACGTAATGGGACCTGTGATTGTAATTGCTGCCAGCAATTTTGCCAGCGCTATTGTTATTGAAGCAGGTTTAAGCTTTCTTGGTGTGGGTGTGCAGCCGCCACAACCAAGCTGGGGATTGATGATTAAAGAAAATTACAATTTCATCATCACCAACAACCCTATGCTGGCCATTGCGCCGGGTATTGCCATTATGCTGCTTGTACTTGCTTTTAACCTGCTGGGTAACGGTTTGAGAGATGTGCTGGATGTAAGAAATTAAACGCTGCTTTTTCCCAACATCAACCGTTTGCATAAACACACAGCAAAAAACTTATTTTATCTTTCCTGTCGATTGCCGGCCAAGCTGTGCAGGCGTTTAAAACCATTCAATAATCATAACTGCACATGTCATTATCAAAACCACATTTGAGTTTTTGGCAGATCATTAATATGAATGTCGGGTTCTTCGGCATTCAGTACAGTTTTGGTTTGCAGCAAAGCGCCGTCAATCCCATTTACGATTTCCTTGGAGCAAAGCCCGATGAAATTCCCTGGCTCAATTTAGCAGGTCCACTCACCGGTTTAATTATTCAACCCATTATTGGTGCGTTAAGCGATAAAACATGGCATCCGAAATTCGGAAGAAGAACGCCTTACTTTTTCATCGGCGCAATGATCTGCAGTATTGCTTTGTTTCTTTTTCCTTTCAGCAGTGCGTTGTGGATGGCTGCCGGTTTATTATGGATTCTCGATGCAGGTAATAACACGGCAATGGAACCTTACCGTGCATTTATTGCAGATAAATTAGATGCAACACAACAGCCTACCGGTTTCCAGGCACAAAGTTTTTTTACAGGCTTTGGTCAAACTCTTGCCAACGTTTCGCTCTTTATTTTCCCAATGATCTTTTTAGGTAAGACAGGAAAAATTCCAACATGGGTTTTTGCATCTTTCTTTCTTGGTTCGGTTTGTTCCATTGCATCTATCTGGTGGAGTGTACGAAGCACACCTGAAATTCCGCCAACAGATGAAGAACTTGCTGCACTCAAAGAAAAGAATAAAGGCATGCCGCATCCTGCTGTGCAGTTTTTCTTATCCATCATTACAACACTTGTTGCGTATGCCGTTATTCTGTTGCTGTTAATTCCTTCGTTTTTTTCAAAAGGATTAATAAGAAGAGTATTGAACTACACTGAAAAACATCCCTCTTTAAAAATTGTATTTGCACAGAATATTGAAATCATTGATGCCATTACCAATATGCCGAAAGTAATGTGGCAGCTGGCACTTGTATATTTATTCCAGTGGTATGCATTGTTTTGTTACTGGCAAAACTCATCCAAAAGCATTGCACTTTCTGTTTGGAAAACAACACCCGAACAAAACAGCGATCTCTATGAAAAAGCAGTTAGCTGGACGGGACTTGTAAACGGATGGTATAACATCGTAACTTTTTTAAGTGCATTTACACTTGTATGGTTTGCAAAAAAATATTCTCCAAAATTTGTTCACTTTGCCTGTTTAACACTGGCTGGTATTGGTTTACTTGCTTTCCCGTTTATCGAAAACAAATACCTGCTATTTCCGGCTATTACCGGTTTTGGTATTGGTTGGGCAAGTATGATGGGCATTCCTTATTTAATTGTTGTAAGTAAAATTCCAAAAGAACGTTATGGTGTATACATGGGAATTATCAATATGATGATTGTTATTCCCATGTTTATTCAAACCACAACGTTTGGTTATGTTTTAAAACATTTTCTTCATAACAATTCAGGAAATGCCATTGCGTTTGCCGGAGTATTTCTTTTGATTGCAGCAATGCTTACATTATTCATTAAAGCAGGAAAACCATCTGAAGAAACAACTGTTCAATTTTCTGGAGGACATTAACCATATCATCATGCAGAAATCAACATATTTATTTGCGCTTGCATTTATTTCATTCGTTTTGTTTTCCTGCAAAACAAAATCAACATCATCTGCTTCAAACGGAATCACGACTGAAAAAAAATGGTGGAAGGAAGCAGTGGTGTATCAAATCTATCCACGCAGTTTTAAAGACAGTGATGGTGATGGTATTGGCGATTTAAAAGGTATTACTTCAAAACTGGATTATATCAAAAGTCTTGGCATTGATGCTGTATGGCTCAATCCTGTTTATGCTTCGCCCAACAGGGATAACGGTTACGACATCAGCGATTATCAAAACATTGAACCGCTGTTTGGTAACATGGCCGATTTTGATACACTGCTGAATGGATTTCATCAGCGTGGAATAAAAGTGATCATGGATATGGTGCTCAACCATTGCAGCGATGAACACAAATGGTTTAAAGAAGCAAAAAAATCAAGAAACAGCCCTTACTATAACTACTTCCATTGGTGGCCCGCTGAAAAAGGCGAGCCACCTTATCGTTTCAGCATTTTTGACGATAAAGGATATGGATGGAAATTCAACAAACCAACCAACTCATATTACCTGCATTATTTCGGCGATTTTCAACCCGATTTAAACTGGGAAAATCCGCAATTGCGCCAGGAAATTTATAAGATGATGCGTTTCTGGTGTGATAAAGGTGTGGATGGTTTCAGGTTAGATGCACTTGCATTCATCAGCAAAGACACTACATGGCCTGCATTGCCAAAAGAATACAATGGCAACTGGGTGATGTATTATGCAAGCGGACCATCACTGCACGATTATATCAAAGAAATGAACCGTGAAGTGCTGAGCAAATACGACCTGGCAACTGTTGCAGAAGCCGTAGGTGATATTCCGAGAGTAAAAAAATTTGTAGATGAAGACCGCAACGAATTAAACATGGCCTATCATTTTGAGGCGATTGATTTTGGTTATTTGAAAGGCGAATACAAAATGCCTGACCCGAAAGGATATGACTTTGCAAAATGGAAACAGATTTATAATAAATGGGACAGTGCCTTTGTTGAAAAAGGTTGGGGAACGATTTATCTAGGCAATCACGATCAGCCACGCATGCTTACACGCTGGGGTAATGATGTACCTGCATACAGGGATTATTCATCCAAGCTGTTAACCACGTTTATTTTAACCATGCGTGCCACACCTTATTATTATTTCGGCGATGAAATAGGCATGAGTAATATCAAGTTCGATAAAATTGAACAATACAATGATGTAGAACTGCTTACCAACTATGCACAGGTAAAAGCAAAGGGCGGTGATTTAAAACGTTTTCTTGAAGGCATGAAAATATCATCAAGAGATAATGGCCGCACTCCCATGCAGTGGGATACAACAATCAATGCAGGTTTTGGCAGCACTCATCCATGGCTTCCGGTAAACAGTAATTACAAACAGGTAAATGTTTCTGCCGAAGAAAAAGATGCAAACAGCTGCCTGAATTATTTCAAAAAAATGGTTCAGCTGCGCAAGCAAAATGAAGTTTTGATATACGGAAAGTTTACACTGCTTGATAAAGACAATCCAAATGTATTTGCCTATACAAGAGAACTGAATGGAAAAACATGGCTGGTATTACTGAACTTTACATCAATAAATGCAGCTGTTAATACAGGCATTGATCTCAGCAAAGCAAAACTGTTAATTACAAATTATACATCAGCATCTTCAAACGGTACATTAAAACCGTATGAAGCAGCAGTATATGAATTATAAAACATGAAAAAGATTCTTTGTATCGGTGAAGCATTGATTGACATGATCTGTACTGATAAAGGTAAGCCGTTATCAGAAGGAGAACATTTTTTGAAAAAGCCCGGTGGTGCACCAACCAATGTTGCTGCTGCCATTGCAGCACTCGGAGGAAGTGTTGAACTGTCTACCAAAGTTGGTACAGATCCGTTTGGTGATCATATTGTACAGGTGATGAAAGAATTTGGTGTGGGCACGAAGCACATGCTGCAGGACGCTAAACACTTCACCACATTTGCATTTGTTTCATTAATGGAAAATGGTGAACGGGATTTTTATTTCAACCGTGGTGCCGATGGTCAGCTAAGTAAACAGGAAGTTGACTCAATTGATCTTGATGAATTTTCAATTGTACATTTTGGTTCAGCAACTGCATTTTTGCCCGGACCATTACAGGAAGCTTATTCGCTCTTATTAAAAAAAGCAATTGAACGCAATCTCTTCATCAGCTTCGATCCCAACTACAGGCAGTTGTTATTTGGTCATCAGAAAGAATCATTCGTTGAGCAGTCCTGGAATTTTTTAAACCAATGTAATTTCTTTAAGGTAAGTGATGAAGAAGCCATGATGCTTACTTCAACTGCAAGTGCTAAAGAAGCTGCAGCTGTTTTTCTTGAAAAAACAAAAGCTGTCTTTGCCATCACCATTGGTAAGGAAGGAACCATTCTTGGCTTAAACGGAGAAACATTCATCGTACCAAGTATTGCAATAACACCTGTTGATACAACTGGTGCCGGCGATGCATTTACCGGTGCAGTATTATACCAGCTGAGTTTTAAACCGTTAAACCCTGCTGTGGAATTCTCTGCTGAATTATGGCAATCGCTCATTGCCAATGGCAACAAAGCCGGTGCACGCACCTGTGAGTATATGGGTGCAATGGAAGCCTTTAAACATTTAAACAACAATATTTTTAAATAAACATGTACACGTTCGGAGTTCATGAACATACCAATGCACTGCTGAAAGAACATCAGTTTGATGTGGCAGGAAAAGACAATCCTTTTTATACAAGGCTTCTTGCCAACACGTCGGCTATTTTCAATTTGTACCTGCAGTTGTACGAACATCACCCCGCTGCTGAAAGTTTGTTTGATGAACTGATAAAGGTGATCATCAAAGCATATAAGCAAAGAACAGATGTACTGAAAGAAAAAGATTTAAAAAAACTGGAACAGGAACATTGGTTTCTCAGCAATGAAATCAATGGCATGAGTTTATATGTCGATCGTTTCTGTAACAACCTTGAAACACTCGCCACCAGGCTTGATTATTTTGAAAAGCTGGGAGTAAACTTCCTGCACCTGATGCCTGTTTTTGAAAGTCCGGCCAATGAAAGCGATGGTGGTTATGCTGTTTCTGATTTCAGAAAAGTAGATGAACGTTTTGGTACACTTGCCGATCTTGAGCAGCTGCAGAAAGAAATGCGGAAACGAAATATGTATCTCATGCTCGATATTGTGCTGAACCACACTTCACACAAACACGAATGGGCAGTGAAGGCAAAGCAGGGTGAAAAAAAATACCAGGATTATTTTTATTTCTATAACGACCGCAGCTTACCTGATCAGTACGATAAAAGCATGCCTGAAATTTTCCCGGAAAGTTCGCCGGGTAATTTCTCTTACATAAAAGAATGCAACAAGTGGGTGATGACGGTTTTTCATCACTACCAGTGGGATCTCAATTACACAAACCCACTGGTATTTATTGAAATGCTGGATACAATTTTCTTTTATGCCAATCTTGGTGTGGATGTGCTGCGCATTGATGCACCGGCGTTCATCTGGAAACAACTTGGTACTACCTGTCAGAACTTACCACAGGCACATACACTGCTCCGTTTAATCAAGCAATGTGTGCAGGTGGCAACACCAGGCATGGCTTTGCTGGGCGAAGCAATTGTTGCACCAAAAGAAATCATGAAGTATTTCGGTACAGATAATTTTATTGCACGTGAATGTGATTTTGCATACAACGCAACACATATGGCATTGCAGTGGGATATGCTTGCCACCGGCGATACAAAAGTGATGCTTGCTGCACAACATGAAATTCTGAAAAAACCGTACGGTACATCCTGGATTACCTATACACGTTGTCATGATGATATTGGTTTGGGTTACGACGATGCAATGATTGAGCAGGCAGGTTACAATGCATATGCTCATCGTAAGTTTTTGAAAGATTATTATTCAGGTGCACATCCCGGTTCACCAGCTGCAGGTGCATTGTTCAGCAGCAATCCTAAAACAGGTGATGCAAGAATCAGCGGTTCACTTGCTTCGCTGTGCGGATTGGAAAAAGCTTTGAATGAAAATAACCAGCAGGCGATTGATCTTTCCATCCAGAAAATATTACTCATGCAGGCGCACAGCTTTTTCCTTGGCGGCTTGCCAATGTTGTTTTATGGTGATGAACTTGGTTACACCAATGATTATTCTTACCTGAACGATGAAGGAAAGAGTTACGACAACCGCTGGATGCACCGGCCAATCATTAATTGGGAAAAAAATAAACGGATTGATCAGCAGGGAACAACAGAAGAAATTATTTTCAGCTCAACTAAACGTTTACTTTCATTTCGCAAACAATTACCTGCAGTTGCAGATCACAGTAATCTTGTTTGGCTAACTCCGCACAATACGCACATTGCAGGTTATGTACGTGAAACAAACAGTCAGCGTTTATTCTGCCTGTTTAATTTCAGCAATGAAGATGCATATTTAACCTGGTATGCTTTTAAAGAAAAAGGAAGTGTTGCAGCTGAATTATTTGATCACTGGAGCGGGAAAACTTTTACAGTAGGAAACGATCACGAATTTTTAATTCTGCCGCCTTACGGGTTTATGTTGCTGGAGGGATAATTCCTTTTCTGCATGTTTGAGTTTGCAGGCATTAATCATTTGCCTGAGTTCAAGAACAGGAATGCTTTTAATGGTTTCGTTTTTCAGTTCAATGTTTACTTCGTCATTTACTTTCTGCAACTGTAATCTTCCTTTAAAAATTCTTGCTTCTTTTGTTTGAAGAAATGCTGCAAGATTTTTAAATGTTTCAATACGGCAGGCTAATTCTTTTTTATCCTGCAGCACAACAAGTCTCACTTTCGCTTTGTAAGGCTCGCTCTTTAATTGTATTTGTAAAGCTTGTTGCATCGGGTTACTTGATTTTATATTTATTCATCAAAGCAAGCAGCACACCGTTTGTCCAGCCAAAGCCATCCTGCCCGGCATATTCACCACCACCTGCTTCAAGATGTGTGTCAACTACATTGTATTTCTCCATCAGTTTACCTGTTCTTGCAAAAACTTCTTTATTTAGTTTTATCCAGCGCATTGCAATTTCTTTTGCCAGTTCCTTTTGTCCTGTTTGTTCCAATGTAGTTACAGCAATCCATTGCAACGGTGCCCAGCCATTCGGTGCATCCCACTGCTGTGTTGTTGATACTGCTGTTGAAAGTATTCCTCCTTCTTTCAATAAATACTTCCGAATAAATGCAGCGGTTGAGTTTCCATGACCAATCATACCTTCCGGATTGGGTTCAGTGAGATAACTTACAATCATTACAGAAGATGCAGCAGCAATACCTGTTGATTTTTTTGTTACGAAATTATAATCAGAATAATAATGTAGTTCGGCACAACTGAAAACATTTCTGAAACTCTGCTCCCGTTTATACGCAAGAGTGTTGTATTGCTTCCGCAGATTTTCTTTACCACTGATTCTGTACGCCTCTTCCAGCGTTCGTTCAAGATTCAGCAACAAACAATTCAGATCAATTGGCAAGATATCGGTTGTTTGTATTGTTGAAAGATGTTGCCCGTCAGCTAACCACCTGCTGCTGAAATCCCATCCGCTTGCTGCACCTGCTCGTAAGTCCCTGTACAATTTCAACCGTAATTTTTTTGCAGCAGTTTCTGCCTTTTTCCCATCTGCAAATGTTGTTGAAGCCAGCATATGCTTTACAGCTTCATCAGCAGTTTCAATATCATCCCTGTAACTTTCCTGCCTTGCTGTTGTGCTTTCATCCCAATAGCGGTTGAGAATTGTTCCGTCTTTTAATTTCACCACACTTTTAAACGCCTGCCCCGGTTTTACAGTTGATGCGCCAAGCATCCAGTAATCATATTCTTTTTGCAGTGCAGGTAAAAATTCTTTGTACACCTGCTCACCTTTAATATCAGCAAGCAGTTTTACCATCAACGAAAAATACGGTGGTTGTGAACGGGTGAGATAATACGAACGGTTACCATTAGGAACATGACCGAATGTGTTGATGAGATAAGCAAAATTCTTTACCATGTTTTCAATCAGGTCATATTCCTTGCTTTCCTTTAAACCAAGCATGGTGAAATAAGAATCCCAATAATAAATTTCATGAAAGCGTCCGCCGGGAACAATATAAGAGTTGGGAAGTGGTAGTAAAGATGAACCTGTAACAGCTTTATCTTTTTCACGTTTCAACACATTCCACAGGTTATTGATATGCTCTTTAACATCCGTTTCTTTTGTTACATAATTTAATTGCGGCGCTGCGGGTAATTCAAAATTTTCTTCAACAAATCGTTTGAGTGAAAAACGAATGGCAGGATTCTTTTTAATTTTAAGATAATCAGCAACAATCTGTTTCGGGTTACGTTTTGGAACGCAATCAACAAATGTTTTTCCGTCAGGAAATATTTTTGCCAGCTGAACATCAGTAAACAACTGACCATATATTTTATCGGGAGTTGAAATGATTTGTGCTGATGTTGTCATTGAAAAGAAAATAACAATTTGAATAATAAGGTTCTTCTTCATTTTAAACAGTGTGCTGACTGGACACTGTACCATTTTTTCCGTTTGCCTTAATCATGCGCTGAATGATTAAAACAGAAACAATCAACAAAACAATGGGTATGATTAAAAAATAAAAAGCTTTTACTCCGCCGATATTTTTAAATAAAACACCAACGATTCTTGATCCTAAGGTACCACCAAGTGCAGAGAAAAAAATAATCAGTCCGGACATGGGTGAGTGAAGACTTTTGGGTAAATGACTCAACACCGTTGAATTAAGTAATGGGTAAATGGGCGCAATAAAAAGACCAATCAGCGGCAACACAAATCCAAGCATCGGAACATCAGCCAGGCTTTTCAATTCAGCAATCTGACCAGCAGGTTTTAACTGTGGTAAAATTGCCAGCAACAAAACAACTGCAGCAACTGCGCAGCAGATAACAATCAGCGACCATGAAATTTTCTTTGATAACCATCCTGCAAGAAATCTTCCGATTGCCAGTGAAATTGCAAGAATGGATGCCATCTGCACACTGAGCTTATCTGAAAACAAAAATATTTTTTCGTTGAAACGTGGAAGCCAGGTCATAATTCCCTGTTCAATCATCACAAAGAAAAATGCAGAGAAAATAAATACAAGAACAAGCGGAACAAGAATAAGATGCACTGAAGCTTTCATATCACCCATCAGATCAGATCCGGCAGTTTCAGATTTCATCTGCACACCAGAAAAACTCAGGAACAGGAATGAAACCACTACAAGTACTGCAAGCAGCAAATACACATTCAGCCATGCATTTACATTTGTATCAGAATAAAAAGCAGGAAAAAGAAAATAAGCTGTTGCAATTCCAACCATGAAAAACCCTTCAATGGAACTCATGAGTGATGAATGTTGCTCAGGTGTATCTGTAACAACACCCACAAGACTATAAACAGAAAGCTTGATTAATGCAAAACTTACTCCAACAGATAAGAACATAAGCTTGGCCGACCAGAAACTATTACCATAATACATGCCAATACATCCTCCAAAAACAATCAGCAATGCCACCTGCATGGCTTTCTTATAACCAAACCTTGGAAGAAACGAAGCAACAAGAAATGAAACAATGGCAATTGGTAAATCTTTAAACGCTTCAAGAATTGAAGCCTGTTTTTCATCAACACCAAATACCTTAATTGACTTTGCAATAACAATGCCCACGCTATTGAGCAAAATGGCAAAAACAAAATAATTGAGGAAGAGAGATACTTTGATTTTAAAGCTTTGCATGGCAAGTTATTGATGGCATTAAAAATACCTGATACCAATGAATTGCCAAAGCAATTTTCCCTATAAAGAAGCGCCTTTTACTAACATTGAAGGCACGCAAACGTTTTCGGCAACCTCTTCATTTTTTAAGCGGCCATACATCTGTGAAAAAGCAAGTTTTCCAAGCTTATATCCACTTGTTTCAACATAGGTAATAACCGGTTTATACATCCCCGGAATAAAGCCGTTACTGATGCTGATAACAGCAACATCTTCCGGCACACGCAGGTTCAATTCATGAATGGCTTTCATTACTCCAACAAGAATCATATCGCCCATGCAAAAAACAACATCCGGTTTTTCATCTGAAGTTAACGCAGCTAATGTGGCTTCTTTTGAAGGAGCGCTTTGTTCTGTATAATCAACCGTAATTTTTGTGGAAGGAGATTTTTCTTTAAATGTTTTCAGAAATGTATCTCTCCTGATTTTTGAAATACTTAAGTGCGGATGCCCGAATAAAGCCAATACATTTTTTTTCTTCTTTTCAATAATTGCTTCAGCTGCTATACGTGCTGCATCTTCATCGGCAAGACAAACAGAATGAAAACCACTTACTTCAGGAACCCGGTCAAAAAATACAATGGGTATTTTCTGATCTTCCAGTTTTCTGAACGGTGCATATTCTTCCGTTGCAATGGACACTGTTGCAAACAAACCCATCACCATATTTTTCCGGAAGAAATTAAGATTGGCTGTTTCAATAGCAACATCATCTCTCGATTGCATAATCAGTACAGAATAACCATACTGTCTTGCTTCATCTTCAACTGCTGCAATAAATGAATCGTAAAAATAATTGTCGATCGAAGGGATTAATATTCCGAGTAAATTACTACGCTTGGTACGCAACTGCACAGCATAACTGTTAGGTTCATATTCCATGGCTGCAGCAAGTTCTTTTACCTTAGCCCTTGTGGCTGCTGAAATGTCTGGATGATCTTTCAGTGCACGGGATACAGTTGAAATGCTGATGCCTAAAGCTTCGGAAAGCTTTTTCAATGTGCTTTGCATATTCTCAGTTTATATAGCAGTTAGTTTTCGAAACAACTAAAGGTAATTGTTCTTTTAACGCTGCCGAAATAAAAATGAGAACAACAAAATTTCTGCTGAGTTGTTCGTTTACAGTTTAATTACCACAGTTACACTTGCATTCCGGCCTTCGGATGGCCATATACCGGGACCTGGATAGAATGATGGCCGCTTGGTGAAATACATTTTGTTGGCAAGATTGTTTATGGAAAGTTTTACCTCCGCAGTGTTGGTAATACGCAACGAAAGATTCATATCAAGCAATCCATAAGCAGGAACCAAACCAACAGCACCTGTTGATTTAACCGGCTGAACGGTGTTTAATGCATCAGCAAAAGTTTTGGCCGTATAACTGTATAAGAAAGATGCTGAAAATTTCCGGTATTTATAAACAATGCCGTTACGTGTAATACAGTTGGGTACGGTTTCAACTTTGTTGTTATGAATGTCAATGTTACTGTTACCCGATTTTACTTTCCCTTCCAGGTATCTTGCATCCATAAATGCGGTGGAAGTAAATACAGATATACCCGATTTATGATTGATTAACCAATCGGCCTGCACAAACAATTCAATACCTTTTGTCAATGAATTTCCAATGTTGGTACGGTATGTATAAAACACAGCAGTTTCATTTGTTTGAGTGAGGGTTCCAAAACGGTTGTTCATGCGCAATGTAAACAAGCTCATATCCCAACGCAGAAATTTCCAGTTACCCCTGAAACCAATTTCACTGTTGTAACCTCTTGCATCTTTAATGTTGGGATCAACAAGTTCATATGTTGATGTTGGAATAAGATCTTTAAACAACATGGGATGATATGCCTGTGCATAACCTCCGTATATTTCTGTTGACACAGATGGCTTGTATAAAAAGCCAACAGAAAGAAGAGAGAACTGATGTTTAATTGTAACGGGTATTTCGTTAGCAGGGTAATAATTGATTTTGCCGGATAAATCTGTTTCACCGTTTTCCACTCTCACTCCCACATTCACCGAAAAGTTTTTCAGCAGCTGAAATTTGTTTTCTACAAATGCTGCAATGTTCTTTGTTTTAAAATGAAGATCTCTTCCCCATGCAGGATCAACAAGTGTCAAATCATAATCGCTTCCGTTTGTTCCTTTACCCAGCTGGCGGCGGTGCAGATCATTATTCATGTATTGCACACCAGCTGATAAAACACTTCTCTGTCTTCCGGTTTTGTATTGCTGCAGCAAACGTAACTCCGTTGAATAGCTGTGGTAATTGTCAATATCAACCTGCCTGTTGTTATAAAAAAGAGTGGAAAGATTGATACTGTCTTTTACGTTCGTTGGTTTATCAAACATTACGCTGCTGCGGTTGCCCAATACTGCAGATGATATGAGCTGAAGTTTGGTTGAACGGCTCATCTGCCAGTTAATGTTGACAGAAGGAATATGAATATCGGGGCTGTAATAATTTCTTGATCGTGTTGCCTGTGTGGGATTGGCATAAAACATACTGTCGGTTAATGCACCCGGCAAGCGGTAAATATATTTTGATCGTGCCCATTCAACATGAACTGAAAAATTTTTAGACAGCTGATAAGTGAATCCAATAAACTGTGCTTGAGAATTGGTATGCTCATTATCCCTGAAACCATCTCTTGATTTTTGCTGATAGTAGGCATAGTAGCTGAACTTTCCTTTACTGCCGCCAACTGCATTGTAACTGCTGATTAAATGATACGAACCAACCGAATTGATTGTTTCAAAAGAAAACGGTTTGGATGTATCGCCTTGTTTGCTGATATAATTAAGCATACCACCAAACTGTGCACCATATTGCAGTGAACCTGTGCCACGCACCAGTTCAATACGTTCAATACTTTCCAGCGGCATACTATAATGACTTGCGGGATAGCCATACATATCAGAGTTGGTGATGATGCCATCTTTCCTGATGTTGAATTCCCATCCTCGGTGCGGATCTAATCCACGTGTAGCAATATTAATCTGATTGCCACTTCCATCCATATCATATACAAACACACCGGGAATTTTTGCAAACAGCTGCCTGCCTGTTTTATTTGCAATATCGGCAGGCAACTGTGCAAGTTGTATTACTTCTGTTTTTTTACCGGCAAAAAGAAACGTGCCCTGTTCGGCCGGTAACGTTTTTACACGATTGAATTTGAAATAAGAAACTACAAGAACACTGTCCAGGCTGATTACTTTTTTTGTACTGTCGTTTTCTTCCTGTGCCAGTGCTGAAGCAGTTACGCTCAATAATAAAAACAGCACTTGTAATTTCTTAAACATAATTCATCAGGTTTTCAAATATTAATCATCGCCTCACTCAGTTTGCACCGTCGCTGTTTGCTCTTGCAACAGCGTAACTGCCAACTGCATTACCACACTTCAATCCTTCTTCACAATCACTGCGGTAATGAATAGCTCCATACAAACGTGAAAGAGAAGCTTCCAATGCCATATTTTCATAAGCAGTTTTCCGTTCGGGTATAATGCGCCCAAGTATGGTTGCAGCAGCTCCGCTAAATGTTGAGTGACCACTTGTGTAACTGGGGAAATTGGGCAAGCCCGTCCATGTTTTTATTTCCGGATTCATTTGTGCAGGTCGTGGATTAAAGTAATAAAACTTCGCATCCCAGCAGGCAATAGCAGCATCCATCATACTCATATTCAGCAATGCCATATTACGTGCCCAACGCACTTCACTGTAATGTTGCTTAATAAAATCATCCGCTGCAATTGCATTCCAGTGACCGGGAGGTGTTGCAGTTACCAAACCATCGGCCCAGAAATGTACAATCGCCACCTGCTCTCTTGTTGCATGCTTGCTGTAATACAATACTTCATCCAGTTCTTTTTTGAATTTATCTGATTTGGTTGAAGGTGGCGGACCCGGACGAAGTTTTGTTACCAGTGTTGTTGAATCAAACAACCATGTTTTTACCCGGCCAAACAATGGTAACATTGGTGGGCGCTTGGGCGATTCAAGACTGGTCCACGGTGTTTCGCCTGTTGCAGCAGTTTGTGTTTCCATTTGCTGCCATATTGCAGGAGTACCAACAGCAGCACCTGCACGATCACCACGTGCACGTGTAACAAATTTTTGTGCAACAAGGCGGCCCAGTGCTTCACCTGCTTCAATATCGCTGCGAACATTCATGCCTGCCATCAATCTTGCATTCTTATGTTCTGTTGCGAGTTGCTGAATTTTTGCCTGCTCTGCCGGAAAAAATAATTTCAGCATTTCAACCATCACACCAACTACAACTGCATCTTCACTTGGGTATGAAGGAAGGTTTGTTTGTGGCAGATAAGTGGTAAACGTTGTGTTGATTTTATAAGGAGCTGAACGGTTGTACAGTTTTTTGTAATACCACGCTGCAACCAATGCATCGTACTGAGCTGCGCTGATATAAGCATAAGCCCTGGAAGCATAAGGAGGATTTGCAAATGGAAACTGCGGATTATTAAACGGATTGTTGGCATCAGGAACAGGATATGTTCCATCAGGATTTTGATAAGGTGGCAGGTTATATTTTGCCACAAGATCACGCATAATTTCATTCCAGCGTAGCACTGCACCTGCGCCCCAGTATTTTATTCTGTCTTTATCAGCCACACTCATATTCTGCTGGTAACTTTTTATTTCATTAATCTCTGCTGTATAAGTTGGGCCGCTCGTGGCACCGGGTGCAGCTACAGGAAATTCATCGGGCGATGCAAGTAAAATGGGCTTCCAGGCACCTGCATCTGCATCAATATTTGCAGGGTTTAAAAGTTCTGTATTGCTTGTTCGTTCTTTAATTTCTTTGCGGCAGGAAGCTGCAACAAAAAGAATAAGCAAAGCAGTTGTTATATGTTTTATGTTAAAGTACATGTTGTCAATTTTTTGGTGATGAAAACTGAAATTTCAATGTTATTTTTTTGCTTTCTTCTTCAGGAAAAAAGCATAAAAAACAGACCCGTTTACTTCAAAACTTTTTCCAACGTTTCTGCCAGCAATCACCTGGTTGGCACCTGCCTTTACAAAAAGCTGTGGTTTATTTTTGAACACATACTTCATACTGGCACCAACAGAAGTAGCATTCATACGGTTACTGATAAAAGGCATGTTGTTCTGCGTAATATCAAAACCGCCTTTTGTTGTCCAGTTATTCAACACCAGTTCTGCAACAACCAGTTTTGTGCGATAGCCTGCACGAACATTGTAGGACGTTGCATTGGGCATATCTACTTCATTCGATAAAATCAAATGATCAGTATAATATGAATCCCTGTCCAGTGTTACATTACTCCGCAGTACGTATGTGGCTGAAGCTGTAACAAACCATTTGTTATTGTAGTAATAATCGAATAACAAACGGGCCATGGCCGTTTTACTTTTCATTCCAATTGACAAAGGCAACAGGTCGGGTGTATAATTACTCATTGGCACAGAGCCGCCAATTATTCCAAACGCAGCAAAACGGCTGTGGCTGGCAACTATATTTATTGCCTTGTATTTAAGCATAAGACTAAGATCCTGCATACCTTTTTGTCCATGTAATGTACCGGCGCTTGCTTTTGTAATTACATAAGGTATGTTGAAAAGAACATTTAGTTTTTTCGTTGCTCCGTAATTGCCCATCACGGCCATTGTTTGAGTGGATATTTTTCCAACGTTCAGATTCTCTCTTTGCTTTGTTCCTTCCCAGTAGTTTTTCCAAACATTGTAATTATATGATCCACCAATACAAAACTCATTTTTCGACATCATAAGACCATCCATATCAGTTTGGGCAAAACAGGTTTTGTTTACTGCAAGCAAGAGCAATGCAGTGAAACAACAGATAATAGTTTGCTTCATTTTTCAGTTGTTATTGTTTTAAGAATTGCAGACCAGGTTTTGTTCCGAACCTGATCTGCTTAATTTATTTTTTAAAATTTGAAACTGCACCCGATATTAATTGTGTAGTCGGAAAAAGCAGCATCACCCTGTGTATATACGCCGGTAAGTTTTGTACGTATTTTATCCGGAACACTTTGTGTACGGTTGCGTACAACCCATACAGGAACTGTTGCAAAAAGATTTACTTTCTTAAACTGGTAAGCTACACCGGGATCAACACCTAAAATTTTTCCGGGTCTTCTGAAACCATTACTTCCGCCAACTAAATCATAAACAGGAACACATTCCATCCGTACACCAGCTGAAGCAGAGAAATTACCAAACATGAAATTTGCACCACCTCTTAACATGTACTGATCAGGAACACTCATGACACTGCTTCCGTTTGCAACGTTTGCTGATGTTGGTACAGCACCTCTTGTTGTTGATGTTCCGTTTTGTTCTCTCGGGTTGATGAGATAATAAAAATTACCATACACACTTATTACTTTCGAAAACACATAGTAACCATTCAGCTCAACTGAAAAACCTGTACCACCATCACCCAACTGAATTGACTGATCAACCGGACCAAGCGTTCTTGTTGTATCATTTTTATAAAAGAAGTCCTGGTAGTTATAATCACCTGTAGGAAGTTTGATACCTAACCCAGCCTGTATATTTCCTTTTTTAGATGTTAACGGATTCAGCAACCACCTGTATGCACTGATGCGTACATCACCCATTCCAAAAGAGTGTGTTGAACGGCGTGCATTAGGACTTGTACTTGTGTTGCCATAATGCTCATACATAGATGAACGCCTGTTTGACAAGATGGGAACGTTTACTGCAAGTGACCACCGGTTATTTAAATTGCGGACAAGAGTTAAATCAACTGAATGCTGGTAATTTCTCACATCTGTTCCGTTTTCAACACGCTGCTTTTGTTCTTCCGTTCCAACAAAATGGCGGAATGAATGAAAATAACGATACCCGATATTTAATTGCCATTTGCTCTCTTCAATACTATCAGCATGTAATCTTGTGCACGATGCGCCATTACTACGTACAGCAACACATCCCTGTGCTGAAGTTGATTGTGTATAATATATACAAAGCAGCAGCATACCTGCAAATGCAAATAATTGTTTCATGAAATTTCTTTTGGTTGTTACTGTTTAAATACTGCTGTACATTTTAAAAAAATGTACAGCAGTTACACAGGCTGCCTGCCTGTGTAATTTCATTTTAATGAATGAAGATTATTTCCTCATTTTTATACGCTGTGCAACAAGTTCACCAACCTGTTTGCCAATGCGTAAACCTTCATCGCCATCAAAACGGTAATGAATTCCTCCGTATAAACGTGACATAGCTGCTTCGGCTGCTGCTTCACGGAACGATTTAATCTCCCTGTTTTTGATACCAAACTCCAGTAAAGAAGTATCGGTAAAACTGAGTTTATCGCCAAACCATGAAGTCATTGCCTCGGCTGCAGCAGAGGAATTGGTTGCGTGACCAGCTATATAAGAAGGGAATGATGGCGTTTGAATATAAGGACGCCATTCCTGGTCAATATATTTATTAATTACAGTTTCAGGACGTACAAGGTTGCTGGTGAACTTTTCTTTCCACACCCTTATAAATGCATCGAAGAATGCAATTGAAGTGAGTGTGTATGCACCAACAGTTGAATTAAAATCGGCTTTGGCTGTTTTTGCTGCAATACCAACAATATTGAGCCAGTGACCGGGAGGTGAGAATTTTTTTGTAGCAAACATTACGTGGCCGCTTACATGCATCATAAACGGATTATCATCCCAGAAATCTGCAATATGTTTTTGTTCTTCGGTAAGACTATCACCTGTAGTTTTTACTTCCATTACAGCCTTATAGTATTCGCTGTTTTTGTTTTTAATATCAAATTTGGGATGTGGTCTTACTGCAAACATACCTGAACTGTCAAGTACCATTGGACGTATTTCACCCCAATGCGGTTCGATGGCTGTAGCATACATTGGCGGAGTGGGAACCCACCTGCCTTCTTCTTCACGTACATTATATTTTTCTGCGCCACGTGTTGCGGCATAGTTATCTTTTTTACTCCATCTTAAAACAGCAGCAGCAATACTATCAGAAAACGTAATTGTGTTTTCAAGTACTTCAGAAGGAATGCCAGCAGAGTCTGCTCCGTTTTTTAACTGGTTATAATAACCCATTAAACTTCCTTCAGGGAAAGTAACGGCATTACCAACTTTTGTAAATGCAAACATCGCCGCCAGTGAAAAATCAATTTGTTTTCCTGCTTCAGGTTTTGGCATGGCAGGCATGTGTTTGATTTGTCCGCTGAGCGACAGGTAATGTGCAGTATCTCCAGCTGCCACACACTCATACGCTGCAATGTTTGCATACACATAGTTACGTGCAGCAATCATTGGAGGAAAGTTGTTTTCCAGAACAACATTGTTGAGTTTCTTAACTGTTTTGCTGTATAAAATAGGATCGTTTGTATAAGCCTTATAATTGCCTTTGGGTTTGCAGGCAAACATGAACATTGCTAAACCTGCAACAAATAATACGTTCTTCATCTAAATAAAAATCAATAGTAAAAAATATAAACTGATGAATTCATCAGTATCTCCTGTTTAATTAACTGTTGATGCTGTTATTTTCAGGAGGTTGTTCGGGCGAACAGATAACTGCAGAGAGCAGTGAACCTGTGTGATCATAATTACTGAACGTCAGGCTTAATGGAAGGTCTGAAAAATTCCATGTAATTGTCCGTTGACAATATTCAAAACTGAATGTTTTTACAGAATGATTTTCACCTGCTGATTTTTTTGCAGGAGTCTGCGTTTGCAAATCGTTCACCAGTTTAAAGAATGCATCTTTTGCATTCATGATCCTGGCCTTTGATTCGTTGGGAATACATTTAAGAATAAGAAACCCTTTTTCGATTTTGCGTTTTACGTATTTGTAGTGAACGTCTTTGTATTCGATTTCACCATCTACACGTTCAAACTCTTTCCATTCACTTAAATAAGGAACAGATAAGGGAACTTTTATTTCAATTAAGGAGGCTTCGTCGTATTGATTGTTGTTCAGTTGCTGCTCGATTGCAAGACCTTGTCTGTGCTCAACATAGCGCATCACAAGCTTGTATCCGTATGTATTAAACAGAAGTATGCAGAGAAATAATATCGCAGCAATTTTTCTCAATTCAGCAATCGTTTTGGTACTGAAAGATAATGAATATTGCAACTGCAGGCAAACGGATTTGAATTAGCTGAAATTGCAAACGTTTGAGATGGAAAACTTGGTTTCCCGAAATCAGCTCAATAATTAACCCGCTGATGAAGTGTGCGACGCAACCACTGTTCAGGTTTATTCAGAATCCGGTCACACAATCATTTCATCAACGTTTGTTTACAAACGTTTTCTTTTCTGTACCAACACCTGTTATTGTAACCGATTTCCAGTTGGGGGGCAATGCTGTTTTTATCTGCACAATGCCTTTGGGCGTTATTTCCAAACCGCCAAAACCCATAAGCAGACTTTGCAAAATACCACCTGCACCGGTAGCAAAATAAGGATTGGTTCCACCTTTGGTTTCAGCAATTACACGGAACGGCGGAAGAAGATTGGGAATGTATGCTTCTTTAAACCAATGGTATGCTTTTTCGCCATTGCCAAGCCTTGCATAAAGCGTGGTGAACACGGCCTGTGTCATGGCAGGTGTTCCTTCGTTGGGCACACGCTTTTCATAATATTCAAGATCTTTCTGAATGGCGGCTTTGTCAGTAATTTCTTTTAACGGGTATGCCAGCAGGTTTACATCGGCCTGCTTAATGCCCTCACCGTTGTAAGCTGCATGTTCTTTGGTTACTCCATCATCAAATTTCAGAACCGGGATATTATTGGCTACGTTCATCCAGTCGGCATCGGGAACAATGCCCAGCAATTTTGCAGCTTCGGTTGCAAACTGAAGATTTGCTTTTGCAGCTGCATTGGTGAATGCATTGTTGTCAACATTCTCAGCCCACTCATCAGCAGCCACTACATTTTTAATTTCATATTTGCCAGGGCCGTTACGCTCAACACGGCTTGCCCAAAAATCGGCAGTGGCACTTAAAATGGGATAACCTTTTTCTTTGAGCCAAACTTTATCCTGCGTTACACAATAGTAATTCCATGCTGCAATGGCAACGCAGGCAGTGATGTGATGTTCAAACGGACCACTCAAAGCCCATACCGGTGTTTCTTCCACGCCTGTTGCTGCGCTTTCCCAGGGAAACATTGCACCTTTAAATCCTTTGCTGAATGCATTTCGCTTTGCAGCTTCCAATCGCTGAAAACGATATTCAATCATGCTCTTTGCCAGTTCGGGATGAAGAACGAGCAAGGAAGGATACATCCATAATTCTGTATCCCAAAAAACATGTCCGTTATATCCAAGTCCGCTCAGGCCCATTGGTGAAGGTGATAATGCAGTTCCTTCTCTTGTAAATGAGTAAAGATGGTAAAGCATGCTGTTTACATCCTGCTGACTTTGTTCATCGCCATCAATCATAATCCTGCTCTTCCATAATTCATCCCATGCTTTTTGATGAAACTGCAGCAAACGTTCTCTTCCTTCCAGCTTTGCGTAAATGGTTAAACGTTCTGCTTCATTGAGCGGATCATCATGATGTGCCGATGTAATGCTTGAACCTGCAATGGAAAAACGATAAGCTTCGCCAGCTTTCAGTTCTTTGCTGAACTTGAGCAGGTGTACATTGTTATCCCACATTTCATGAATCACTCTTGGTTCAGTTCCATGTTTTTCATCAAACAAAAATGTATTGCTTGCACACATGAGCAGTTTACCCGTTGGACTTTTTGCTGTTGATGTAAGCAGGCTGATAGTTGTATGCGGACGATCAATTTCGTTGTAATAATTCTGTACATCTTTCAACGCATCAGGTGCTTCCATAATGCTTGCGCCGGTAATGCTGATGTTTTGTTTGGGGATGATGGTTACATCCATCAGCACAGTAAAAGGCAGATGACGTAATGAATAATAAGTATAGGTTACAGTTGCTTTGTTGCCATAATCAAATGTGGTGGTGAATGATGCATGCTGCATATCCAGCACCTGTTTCATATTGGTTGCTGATTTTGCATCAATTCTTCTTCCGTCAATTTCAAGATACATGTTCAGGAAGTTGAAACTGCGCAGGAAGTTGCTCACTCTTCCCCTGCCGTACAAATCATAAGCACCTGCAAGAACAACATCCTTTACTTTAAACGGCTCAGGCGATGATACAACCCCAATCATACCATTGGCAACTGTAATGCCGTAGTAATTAGATGCATCAATTTTATCGGCCGTTATTTTCCACGGATCAATTGTTTGTGCAATGCTGCTCATTACAAACAAACAGGCAATAGAAAAAGCAAGCAATTTTCTCATCTGCAAAAAATTCTTATTGAAGTTTTACAATAACAGCCTGCCATGGTTTTAACTGAACAGTTCCATTAGCATCTGCAACTTTTTCTTTGTAATTACCAATCAGTTCATCTCCCAATTTCATACCTGCAGGCAGTGTAAATGTTCCGCCTTTATCGCTGAAGCTGAGCAACACCAAAACTTTTTCACCATTCAGTTCACGGGTATAAGCATATACTTCAGCATTTGCAGCATCCAGCAATGTGTACTTACCATACACCAGCACAGGATTGCTTTTACGTGTGGCAATCATTTTGCGTACATAATGCAAAATGCTGTTTTCATCTTTCTCTGCAGCTTCGGCATTAATGGTTGTATAGTTTGGATTTACTTTCAGCCATGGTGTGCCGGTTGTAAACCCTGCATTAGCTGTTGCATTCCATTGTACAGGTGTGCGGCTGTTATCTCTTGCCACTTCTTTCTGTCCATTTAAAAATTCCTGGAGGTTACCACCGGTACGTTTGAGATAATTGTAATAGTTGATTGTTTCAAGATCTTTATAATCTTCAATGCTGGAAAAGCGGATATTCGTCATCCCGATTTCATCGCCCTGGTAGATGTAAGGTGTTGCACGCATGCTCAGCAAAAAGGTGTAGAGCATTTTTGATGATTCGTTGCGATAAACACTATCGTTACCAAAACGACTTACCATGCGACTTTGATCGTGTGTGGTGAAATAAACTGTTCCCCAGCCTTTTGTTTCAAACACACTGTCCCATTTTGTGAACACTGCTTTCAGTTCAGGTAATTTCCTGTTGTTGGGATCAGGATATTTCCCATTGTCTTTTCTTCTTCCCCAACCTGTATGATCAAAATGATAAAACGTTTGCAGTTCGTGACGGTCTTCGTCAACAAGTTTCAATGCATCTTCAATATGAACACCGGCGCCTTCACCAACAGTCATAATATCATACTTACTTAACACTTCACGGTTCATTTCCTGCAGGTAATCGTGCAGGTGCGGACCTTTTGCATAATAACCAACATAATCGCCATTGTATTCTTTTGGAAGTTCAGGGAAGGTGGTGTCTTTTGAAATAAACGGAATCACATCCATACGGAAGCCATCAATTCCTTTATCAAACCAGAACTTCATCATATCAAAAATTTCTTTGCGCAGTTTTGGATTTTCCCAATTCAGATCGGGCTGTTTGCGGCTGAAATAATGCAGGTAGTAACTGTTTGTAACTGTATCGTAACGCCATGCATCCGCATTTTCATCAAAGAAACTCCAGCGGTGTGCAGGCTTTCCTTTTTCTGCAGGCCACCAATGATAATAATCACGGTAAGGATTTGTGCGGCTGCTGCGGCTTTGCTTAAACCATTCGTGTTCATCACTTGAGTGATTCACCACCAGGTCCATCACAAGTTTCAAACCACGTTCGTGCATGCCTTTGAGTAATGCATCAAAATCTTCCATGGTTCCCATTTCCTTCATGATATTGCGGTAGTCGCTGATATCATAACCCATATCATCATTTGGTGAAGCAAAGATTGGGTTGAGCCAAACCACATCCACTCCAAGACTTTTTATATAATCAAGCTGGCTGGTAATACCCTTTAAATCGCCAATACCATCACCATTGCTGTCTTTAAAACTGCGTGGATATAACTGGTAAACCACAGCTTCCTTCCACCACTTACGGTTAGGAACATCTTTAAAAGCATCTGCTTTGCTTTGCGGTTGATTATTACAGGAACTGATCATAATAAGAAAGAATAAAATTGCAGGAAATGATTTTATCATGGCAAGAATTTTAATGAATGTTGCGGAAAGTTAGTTACTAATCAGCAATACTTCTTCACTCAAAAAGAAGGAAAATAATTTGCAAACGTTTGCGGCTGATAATAAATTAAATTGCCATAAAACAGTTATTGCTCTTTCCTGTATTTTTATCGCACAGCTTGTGTATGAAAAAAATTGCTCTCTTTCTTTTAGTTATTGCCGCAGTATTACTTACTGCTGTTTACACATTGATTCCTGCAAATGAAAATTTCAGTTACAGTGCACAACTGAACTGTACTGAAAATGGTGCAATACGTGTACTGCATTCACAGAAAAAATGGAAGGAATGGTGGCCGGGAACAGCATTGAATGATTCTGCTTTCAGCTTTGCTGATCTGCAATTTGTTCCCGGCAAACTTACATTGCCTGGTTTTGAAACCTCAGTGATCAATGGAACAGACACTGCAGCTGCCAATTTTTTTGTACAAGGTGTTGGACTGGATTCTGCGTTTTTTGGATGGAGTGCTACGTTTCAATATTCATCAAATCCGTTTGCACGCATTGCTGATTATTTCAGGATCATGAAAATCAAAAAAGAATTGCAGCAGTTTGTTACTGCCATCAAACCTTATTTTGAACAGCAGAAAAACATTTACGGCATGAATGTGATACAGGAAAAAGTAAAAGACTCATCGCTCATTTCATTAAAGAAGAGTTTTGATCATTATCCTTCCACTCCTGATATCTATGCAATGATCAATACATTGAAGGATTATGTAAAACAACAAAAAGGCGAACAGAGCAATCCGCCCATGCTGAATGTTTTTCAAACAAGCACTACATCATACGAAGTAATGGTGGCAGTTCCTACAAGATGGGATTTGCCACAGACAGAAAATTTTAAACTGAAAAAGATGGTGCTGGGCAATGTGTTAACCGGTGAAGTAACAGGCGGTGTTGGCACTGTTGCAGAAGCTGAAAAACAAATGGCTGATTACGCAACTGATCATCGCAAATCATCACCTGCAATTCCGTTTCAGTCATTGGTAACAGATCGTATGCTTGAAACTGATACAAGCAAGTGGGTTACACGGTTGTATTATCCCATCTTTTATTAATCAGTTAAACCGGATAACTTTTAATTCATCATTATTTCTTGCAAGTATATATGCCTGCTGATGATTGATCATTAACGGTGCAATTCTGCGTACCTGTCCTTTCACTGCAAGTCCGTTCAGTTGTTCATATGCAAACCGGCCGTTGCCTTTGTTAATCAGCACAGATCCAAAATCGGCATCCTGTCTTCCTATTTCAACATTGTAATCGTAATAATTACCCATGAGCAATATGTCCGGTAGATTGTCGCCATTGGCATTGATCACTGCTGCTGATTTGAACGAACTTACCTGTACCTGCCATGGTAATTCACTTACTTCAAACTGCATGTTTCCTTTGTTGATGAAAATAGCATTGCTGAAATAATCGGCTGAAAGTTTCTTCGCATTCTTCAGCTTATCTGCACCAAACAAATCAGTCAGTTTTGCTTTTGCAAAATCTTCAGCATATAAAAATTTCTTCTTCAGCACAGGCATTTGTTTTTCCAGTTCCTGTTTTGTTGCAAATGGAATTTCTTTGCCCTGCAAAAAATAGGTGATGAGCTGTTCGTTTCGTTCGTTGCCATCAAAGTCGTTAAAGTATAACGAAACAGGTTGCTGCTGCGAAGCTTTTAACCGGCTGTTAAGACCAAAGTTGCCAGCAACAAAATCAATATCGCCATCATTGTCTGTATCAAACGGCAGTACAAAATTCCACCAGCCGTTTTTACTGATAATTGTTTTTTTTTGAAAATGATTTTTCTGTATTATGAAAGCATCCACAGTGCCCCATTCATAACAAAGAACCAGGTCTTTGTTCCCGTCTTTATCCATATCGATCCACTGTGCCTGCGTAATCATTCCGGGATTTTGCAGTTCAGGTGCAACTGCTGCAGTTACATCTTTAAACTTACCCGTTCCATCATTTTGCAAAAGAAAAGAACGGGGAAATGCACCGTAGTTCCAGGGTTCAACCCTGCCGGCAATAAACAAATCAACTGCACCATCGTGGTTAAAATCATTTGCGGCAATACTGCTCTGCACTGCATAAACATCTGTAAATGCATCTTCTTTCTTTATGAGATTTCCTTTCCCATCGTTGATGTATAACAAAGGCTGCAGGTGATGATCCTGACCGTAATACTCATTGCCACCCGATGCGATAATCAAATCAGGATGTGTGTCATTGTTTACATCGGCCCACACAGCATCGGTGTTTTCAACCATACTATCTTTCAGTAATGCAGGTTCTTCTTTCTTAATAAATTTTCCTCCCGGTTGCTGAATAAATACAGCGTTGTGAAAAGATTTAGATGAACCCATAAACACATCATCCAATCCATCGTGATTAATATCAGCCACTGCAAGTGCAGGTCCTTCCGATGCATTCATGTGCGGAATCAATGGTTCACGGTTGAATTCGTTTACAAGATTTTCTTTGTGTATGTATTGCAAACCGGTTGCTGATGTAATATCCTGCACCGGGTAAGATGTGTTTTTATAAAATGCTGTAATAAGATTGTAATTGAAAAACGGCAATCCTTTTTTATAAGTAAACGAAAGCTGTTTACCATCTGCTAACTCAATTTTTTCACAGGTTCTGTCGGGCCATATTAAATAAGCTGAATCAACTTTTGTATTCTCCAGGCCAATGTGAATAGGCAACAACATGCTTGACTGAAAACCATGAACAGGATTGTTATCGTACGTACGTATACTGTTGCCGGTAAAAATAACAACCTGTGAACCGATGGCTGATTTATTTTCTGCATCTCCAATTAACTTAATTGAAGCAGAAGAAGGTTTCTTTTTTAATGAAGTTTGATTTTCATACAACAGTACCGGATCGTTGATATTGTTAACAACAAGATCAAGGTCACCGTCATTATCAAAATCAGCATACACAGAACCGTTGGAAAAAGTAGGCAGGTTGTCCTGCACACTGTCTGTTACATTCTGAAATTTAAAATCGCCGTGGTTACTGAAGAACTGGTTGGGTATTTTGATTTCAGGAAATTTATTCACCAGTGCCATTTCTTTTTCGCCCATGCTGTTTGTACGTAGCTTTTCCTGCACTTCATCGTTTGACACAAAGTTGATGTAATCAATATCATTCATCCGCTTGGGAATACCATTTGAAATAAACAGGTCTTTCAATCCGTCGTTATCAAAATCCATCCACAATGGCGCCCAGCTCCAATCGGTTGCATTAACACCTGCATATTGTGCAACTTCGCTGAACATTCCGTTACGCCTGTTCCATTGCAGGTTGTTGCGTGCATATTGATAATTATATCCGTAAGAAATTTTATTTTGAAAAATTGTGTAATCATCTTCAGCCAATGATCGCCTGATCATGTATGGATCATAAGGCAGCATATCCATCGAAATAATTTCAGGATAACCATCATTGGTTACATCTGCCGCATCAACACCCATACTGAATTCGCTGGTGTGCATTAAGCAATTGGCAGTTTCGTCAACAAACGTTCCGTTCTTCTGGTTAATGTAGAGATAATCATTTTCGTGAAAATCATTTCCAACATATAAGTCGGGCCAGCCATCAAGATTAATATCAGTTACCACCACGCCAAGTCCGTAACCAATTTTACTGCCATGAATTCCGGATGGCTGTGTAACATTGGTGAAATGATGAAGCGTTTTTCCATCTGAAGTTTTTACAAGATCATTCCTGTAAAGTTTTTGCCCGGCAAGTGAATCATACGTGTTCAAGAAGTTTTCTCTCGGTGCATAATTGCCATCGTGATTAACAGAATGGTTCAGCATAAACATGTCAAGATCACCATCACCATCATAATCAAGAAAGGCAGCCTGCGTACCAAACCCTGAAAAGTCGAGACCATATTCTGTTGCTTCCTCTTTATAAACAGGTATCCCATCTTTTCCAATTCCTGTGCAAACCAGCAGTTGATTTTTACTGTGCAGTGTTTTATAATGGCCAACCTTGCATACATAAATATCAAGCAGCCCGTCGTTATTGATGTCGACTACTGATACACCTGTACTCCAGCCACTATCCTGCACAATGCCCGCAGCGGCAGTAACATCTTCAAACTTCAAGCTCCCTTTGTTGATGAATAATTTATTGTCGCCCTGGTTAGCCGAAAAAAACAAATCAATCAACCCATCATTATTAAAATCAGCAGCACCAACACCAGCGCCATTGTAATAATACATGTAGGAGAAAAGATTAAACTCCGGTGTGGGCTTCATCTGGTTAATAAAATTCAATCCTGTTTGAGAAGCCGGTAATGATTGAAAAAAAGGTGAATCGATTTTTGTTTTCTTCGAACATGAAGAGATCAACAGCAACAACAATGAAACAGCTGCAGCATTCCGGAACAATGAATGAATATATCGTTTATCTGCCGTCATTATTGTTTCACTTTATAAAGAACAGGGAAGTTGTTGTTTTCGAGGAAGAGCATGCAATTGCTTTTTTTGTATGTAAATGCAACGATATCTCTTGTTTGCCCAGGTAAGTTCAAACCCGTTTTTGCCAGGGGCATTGTTACATATCCTCCTTTCTTATCGTTGAGCAGCACATGACCATAGCTTGCATCTAATCTGCAAAACTGTGGCAGCAAATCAAAGAAGTTGCCTGCTGCAACAATATCAGGATAACCATCTTTGTTGACATCGATTATACAAACAGCATTAACAGAAGAAAGCTGCACTTCATCGGGAAGCTTGCGAACAGTAAAATGTCCTTTACCATCATTGTATGCAATACAGGAAGAAGCATAATTTACCTGTTTCACCTTTGCTTTCTTTAATTCATCTCCAAACAATTGCTGAATGGTTTTCTTTGCATACTCATGATGTTTCAGATTCAGTTTCTTCAGCGAAGGAACCTGGTCAGTTACTTCACGCTTCATAAACACTGTCACATCCTTACCTTCATAAGTACGGGTAATCATTTTATCGGGAATACCATTCTGATCGAAATCACTCATCCAGATTTTTGAAGGCGATTGTTCATCCGCATGCAGGTAAAAATTTTCACCAAGATTGCCAAGCACAAGATCAATATCACCATCTCCATCCACATCAGCTGCTTTTATTGTTTGCCACCAGCCTGAATAATCTTCAAGACCTGTTTTCAGTTGTTCAAATTTTTTATTCCGCAGTTCATACACTTCAGGATTCATCCAGTCGCCGGTAATGATTAATTCTTTTTTACCATCACCGTTCACATCTTCATACGCAGCTGCAGTAATCATTCCTGCCTGTGAAAGTTGCGGATCAACTGTTTCAGTTACATCTTTAAAATTTCCTTTGCCATCGTTTCTTAAAATAAAACTATGCGGATCGGCACCGTAGTTCTGTGGTACACTTCTGCTGCCAACAAATAAATCTATGAAACCATCTCCATCATAATCAAGCGGCAATGCAGCGCCACAATTGGTATTGATAACAGGCAGTGCTCCTCTTTTTAAACTGAAGTTTCCTTTTCCATCGTTCACAAAAAGCTGGTTCTGAAAACTGCCTGATTGCTCTGATGCAAAGTTTCCGCCACCACCTGTAAACAAATCAACATCACCATCGCCATCGCAATCAAAAAAGAAAGCAACAGTAACATCGTTAAAGCTGAATGTTTTAAAATCGGGTGTTTCTTTTTTTATAAATCCTGCAGCAGTTTGCAGGTACAACTGGCCGGGCTGATTTCTTGCACCGCCAATATAAATATCCGTGAGGCCATCTGCATTTACATCAGCTGCTGCGGCTTTTGGCCCCTGCGTTGAAAGCATAAACGGAATGTTACGTTCAAAGTAAAAATCCACATGCTCATCTTCGGTGTGCTTATCAAAATTGCTGCTGAGTTGTTCAAATAAATAGTTACCTGATGAATCGGTAGCAAGGTTTTTCTTTTTAGGTGAAGAAGTTGTATAGTTGATTTGATGCAGTTTATTTACTGCAGGTTTGATGATGGTTGAAACAGTTCTGTCGGGCCAGATAATTTCAATGGAATCAGCCTGGTTTTTTCCCAGGCCAATAGTTTGTTTATAATCAACAGAAGATTCAAAACCACGTGCAGGAATTACTTCACGTGAAAGAATTTGTGTGCCCTGGTAAACTTTAATTGTACTGCCAACAGCAAAAAGATTTGGTTGCTGGTAGTGCAGTGAAACGGCTATATAATTATTTTGTTTCAGTTCGCTGCTGTTATTACGGTAAACCATTGCTTTCTGGTTTACATTGTTAACCACGAGATCAAGATCACCATCATTATCAAGATCAACATAAGCTGCACCGTTAGAAAAACTTGGTTTGGAAATACCCCAGTCATCGCCCACATCTTTGAAGCGAAGATTGCCTGTATTTTTAAATGCTTTATTGGGGATGGGATTCG
Source organism: Chitinophagaceae bacterium UBA1931 (assembly GCA_002337125.1). Lineage (GTDB taxonomy): Bacteria > Bacteroidota > Bacteroidia > Chitinophagales > Chitinophagaceae > Lacibacter. Next base: position 2,425,276 of record DDFJ01000004.1, on the reverse strand, counting down.
AAGGCATACGATTAATGATGTTGTTGACATCTTCCTTCTCCCCGGTTTTCACCATCTGCTGTGCCACTTCATCAGCAAAAAAGTCAATAAAATCCTGGTCGGTTACATCATAATAAATACCGTTGCAGACATAAATATCAATCAAGCCATCATTATCTGCATCAAACATTAATGCACCCCAGCTCCAGTCGCTTGCTGCAACACCGCTGAAGAATGCTGTTTCAAAAAATTTGCCTTTTGTATTATTTACCTGTAATGCATTTTGTGTGTATTGATTGTAAAAGCCCTGTTTTTGTTTCAGGTTCATTACATCAAATGTTTCAAAGGAAGAGTTAGCCTTTAAACGATAATCATCAGCAGGCAACATATCGGTTGTAAAAATATCCGGGAATCCGTCATTGTTAATATCCTGCATATCTGCACCCATGGATGATAAGCTTCCATGCTGTACACGGTTTTCAAATTCATCTTTAAATGTTCCGTTGCGTTGGTTGATGTACAAATAATCCCGTTCAAAAAAATCATTTGATACATATACATCGGGATAATAATCGCCGTTAATATCACCTACAGTAACACCCAATCCAAGACTGATTAAGCCACCATGAATACCGGCTTCTTTTGTGATTTCGGTGAAGTGGCCATTATCGTTCCTGTATAAATGATCGCCGCCGGGTTTTAAAAAATCAGCTACATCCCATTTTTCACAAGGCACATCACGAAGGTTGGGATAATTGAGTGTATTAACCGGGATAGGTGTGTTGTTAACCATAAAACAATCCAGGTCGCCATCAAGATCAAAATCAAAAAACGAAGCATGGGTTGTATAGCCATCATTATCCAATCCATATTTCGCTGCGCTTTCTGTAAAAGTTAAATCATGATTGTTGATGAACAACTGGTTTTTCCTTAATGCAGGATCAAACATGTTTCCTGCATTGCACACATAAATATCCAGCCAGCCATCAGCATTAACATCAGCAAACACAACGCCTGTACTCCATTGCTTTTTTGCAGTAAATCCTGCTTTGGCAGAAATATCTTCAAACTGGAAATTGCCTTTGTTTAAATAAAGTTTGTTGCTTTCCTGGTTGGCTGTAAAAAAAACATCGGGTAAGCCATCATTGTTGAGATCACCAACTGCAACACCTGCACCATTATAAAAATTACGGTAGGTAAAAATATTAAAGTCCTTTTCGTCTTTTAATGTGTTTGTAAAATCAATGCCTGTGGATGTTTGCAAAGAGAATAATGTATTTTTCTTTTCTTCCTTACAGGAAAAAAGAAATACAAGCATTGCAATCGAAAACAAAACATTTTTATTCATAACCTTCTGGTCCCGGTTGTAGTGGTACAAATTAATGAAAGCACCCGTATTTTAAACTTTTCAATTAAAAAGAGGCCGCTAAAATTAGCGACCTCTCCCTATTGATTATGATACAAATTAGTATCCGAAATTCTGTTTCAGGTTGGGATTAGATGAAAGTGCAATATTCGGAATCGGGAATACTACCCTGTAAGCATCTGATGCCTGTGACCTTTCAACAACAGGATCGTTGAATTTGCCAAAACGGATCAGGTCATTTCTTCTCCATCCTTCAAGATACATTTCACGTCCACGCTCAGCAAGCAACTTCGTCAGATCAAGTGATCCGAGAGCAGCTACACCTCTTTTTGCACGGATGCCATTTACAATTGACAATGGAGTTTCTGCATCAGTACCGCCTCTTAAAATAGCTTCAGCTTTCATTAAGCGGGCATCTGCAAAACGGAAGAATACAAATTCGTTTGCACTGCTCCAGCCACCATCGTTAATTGTTGCAGGATCAAGCGGGTATTTAACTGTACGGATACCTTTTGTTTCTGTTGAGAAAAACAAACTTGCATCTTTTGTAAATACCAGCGGGTTTCCACTTCTGTCTTTCAGATCAACAATCGGATCGCCGATTGAACCATTCTTTGGTCCCTGAATTTGTCCAACAAGGAAACCAACATTGGAACCTACTTTATCAGTGTAACCTGTAAGTGCAGTTCCTTTACGAACGTCGCCAGATTCAAAGCTGTCATAAAAATCAGCAAGAGTGGTAAAACCATTCCAACCGCTTGGACGCTGGTTGTAGTGGAATCCCATACAGGTTAACCAAACAACGTTAATACCCTGGCTGTTTTGACGAACGAAAATGTTTTCAGTTGATTTAGTACCATTTTCCCAGGTAAAGTTATCCCAGTAGTTATTTGAAATTGATAATGCTGCGTTTGAAGCAATTGCATTGCAATAAGAAATCACCTTGTTCATATCAGCCTGTGCAAAAGTGTAAGGACCTGCAGGCTTTGTAGGATCTTGTTTAAACACAGCCTTGTTCAGGTAACATTTTGCCAGTAAGAACTGGGCAGCTTCTTTCGTTGCTACGTTTCTTGTTGCATGTGTATATGCTGGTAATGTATTTACAACTGATTCCAGTTCGGTGATGATATAATCAATCGCTTCTGAACGTGTATATACTTCCGGCAAATCCTGGATTTTAGCAGTTGCAGGTCTGTGCTGCAGCTGACCAAATAAATCAACTACCAGGTAAGAGAAGTATGCTCTTAAGAATTTTGCTTCTGCTTTTGTTTGTGCACTTGCAGTTGTTGATTCAGCAAGCAATGTTGTTTGGAACAACGCACCATTTAAACCATTCCATGAGTTATTGATCTGGTTGTGTGCACCATCCCATGTATGCAGATGGAGTTTGCGCCATGTACCAAAATCGTCCCAGTCAGTACCACGTGTTGGCCCCATCAATTCATCTGTTGTATGTTCTTCCATTGCATACCAGTTTTCCTGGCCAATAAGCTGGTTCAGCTGCTCATACACTTTTGAAAGTGAAGAAGGAGCCGGTGCACCACCATCAGACTGAGGAGCTACTGAGTTAGGATCCTTCAGTTTAGTATCCAGTTTAGTACAGGAAGTAACATTCAGCAAAGCAATTGCAGTTACCGCAGGTACAATGTATTGTTTTAATAATTTTTTCATGTCTTAAAGTTTTTTCAATTAAAATCCAAGATTAACACCGAATGTGAATGTTCTCGCTTTTGGATAACCCACATAATCGAAACCACGTGAAGGATAACCATTCATGTTTTTATCAACGTTTACTTCAGGATCTAAACCAGAGTAATTGGTAAACAACGCCAGGTTCTGACCAGAAGCAAAAACTGATAATGACTTCACAGAGCTCTTAGGTTTCATATTGAATGTATAACTGAGGTTTACGTTTGCAATACGAACGAAATCACCTTTTTCAAGGAAGCGTGTTGAAACGCTGCCCGGGTTGATTGGATCTTCCGGACTGTTTGCTACAGCGTAAGTGATGTTATGAGCTGTTTTAACACTACCTCTTAAGAACAGTGCGTTAGCTGTATTGTTGTACACATAAAAACCGGTTGATGCATTTACAAATACACTTGCACTCCAGTTTCCTAATGTAAAGCTGTTGGTTAAACCTGCATTGAATTTAGGTAATGCACTTCCAACCAGCATATCCTGTGCACCATTCGCATACCTGGCATCACCATTACCATCAAATCCAAGGAACTTTGGCATTTTCCAGGTAAAGAGAGAATAACCATCAACAATTGTTTGAGCATAAGCACCAGTTAAACCTTGTCCGCTTACTGCACCGGTATTTACAATTACATGCATATCACGTACTTCGTTGTGGAGGAAGGTCATGTTGTAATTAACTTCCCAGTTAAATTTCTTATGAACAATTGGTTTGTAGTTTACACTGAATTCCAAACCTCTGTTCAACACATAACCAGGAAGGTTAGAGAAGTAATAGCTTGTTGCACTGAAACCACCAGGAACCGGACCGTAGAAAAGAATGTTCTTTCTTTTTGTATTGAACCAGTCAATTGTACCAGACAACCTGTTGTTCAGGAAAGAGTAGTCGATACCAATACCTGTAGTTGCAGCCTGTTCCCATTTCAGGTCTTTATTTCCCTGGTGCAGGAACTGTGTTTCGTTTGAACCAGAGTTGCCTTTAAAGGTTTGCTGAAGATCAATCGCATCGTATGCGCCGATTCCATCCTGGCTACCAAGAATACCGTAGTTAGCACGTACACTGAAATCGCTGAACACTCTCTTAAGTGATTTTGCAAAATCTTCATTCAACAACCTCCACTTAAACGCAAAGGCAGGGAATGTACCGTACTTACTGTTTGCACCAAATTTTGAAGAACCATCAATCCTTAATGTTCCTGTAAGGAAATATTTTTCGTTAACTGTATAGTTTATACGTCCAAATACAGATTGCAGTTCTGATTTTTCCCACCAGGGAACAAAATCATAATAGCTTTTAAAGTTGTTGAAATCTTTAATAAACACATCAGATGGATTTGTAACTGCTGTATTTAAACCCCAACCTACTTTTCCTTTGTAATCAGACTCTGTACTTTGGTAAGAATAACCTGCAACAGCATTAATTACCTGGCCATTGCTGAATGTTTTGTCGTAAGTAACGGTATGTTCAACAAGAAGTGATCTCAATAATTGGTTTTGTTTTACAGTTCTTCCGTTCTTTTCAATCGGGTTATTCAGGTTTACACCAAATACATTGTTTGTACCGCCAAATGCACTTGCACTGAGACGTGGATCAGCAAAAGATAAACGCTCACTGTTTGAATTATCATAACCAAATGTGGCTTTATAATTCAATCCCTTTGCGAGACGGATTGTTAAGCTGAGATTTGTAAGGAAACGGTTGATGTTATCCTTATCTGTAAAATAAGCAAGCATTTCAGCAGGGTTCCTGTTACCATCTTTCGGATCAAAGAATGAGCCATCAGAATTATAAACAGGATAAGTTGGGTTAAATGTAATTGCAGCACCCATTAAACTTCCCTGGTAGCCAGCGTTATTTGTAAGCGGAGGATATTCGTTTTTCACATTTGAAAGTGAAATGTTTCCTTCAAACTTTAAACGGTCATTTAAAAACTTCTGTGTAAAGTTTGCACGACCTGTTAACCTTTTTAATCCGCTGTTTTTAATAATACCTTGCTGATCATCGTATGAACCGCTGAGACGTAAAGATGTATTTGTGCGTGAGAAGCCCCATCCCAAATTATAGTTTTGAGAAATTCCTGTTCTGAAAATTTCATCCTGCCAATCGGTGTTAGCACCTTTGTCAACCAGTTTTACAGCAGCTCCGGCATCAGCTACAGGAGTACCTGCATCAATATTTGCTTTTTTAACTGCAAGCAGGAAGTCCTGTGCATTCAGCAAATCATATCTCTTTGCAGGATTTGCAATACTTGTTGTTGCGCTGAAATTGAAACTTCCTTTTTTGCCTTTGCCTGATTTAGTAGTGATGATGATAACACCATTTGCACCACGTGAACCGTAAATAGCAGCAGAAGAAGCGTCTTTTAAAATGGTGATACTTTCAATATCGGCAGGGTTTAAAAACATCAACGGGTTTTTAGGAGTTGAAGAACCTTCCACACCACTTGATGTAGCAGAAGTACCGCCGCTGCTGATGGGAACACCATCAACAACATACAACGGCTCCTGGTTGCCTCTGATAGATGCACTACCCCTGATGTTGATAATTGAAGCAGCGCCCGGTTCACCACTTGAAGGTGTAATAGAAACGCCGGGTGTACGTCCCTGGATCAATTGTTCGGGAGTGGAGATTTGTCCTTTGTTAAAATCTTTTGTGGTAATTGAAGCAACCGAACCAGTTGCATCTTTTACTTTTCGTGTACCATAACCAATTACCACAACTTCATTCAACGCAGAGTTTTGCGTTTCAAGAGAAACGCTTACTTCATCTTTACCGGAAATAGCTACTTCTTTAGTACCAAATCCAACAGATGAAATAACCAAAGTTGTTGTGCCGGAAGGAACATTGATTTTAAATGTTCCGTCAGCTGCAGTTGTGGTATTCACTTTTGAACCTTTCGCAGTTACAGTTGCAGAAGGAACTGGCTCACCTTTAGAGTCGGTTACCTTACCAGAAACTGTTTTTGTTTGCGCAAGTACAGAACTTGCCATAACAAACAAACTGAGCATCATGAGAATACCTCTTGCAAGTTTCTTCAAGATCATAATCAGTAGTTTTTGTTTAGTTTGGGGTTAAATTTTCTGCCGAGGATGCAGAATTACCTTAGGTGGGATCGTTGAAAGAAATAATTTCTAAACCAATCTCATCTGGCAAATAGCAATCGTCAGCTGTTAAACTGATGTGAAAATAACAGAACTTTTTAGTTCAGCGATTCAATAAAACACACTAAGTTTAGGTTGAAAAAGCCGCAATCGTTTGCGAAAATAATTGCAGTGGAAAAATTCCCTTAACAACGATCTCCCGTATGGCCAATACGACTCTAAAGAAAATTGCCCAGGTGCTTGATATCAGTATTTCTACTGTTTCAAGGGCATTAAAAAATCATCCTGATATATCAGCAGCAACCAAACAAAAGGTGATGGAACTCGCTGAAACACTCGATTACGAACCAAATGAAATGGCTGTTAACCTGCGCAGCAAAAACACAAAAGTGATTGGTGTAATGATTCCTTCCATCACCAATAATTTTTACGATTCGTTTATTGCAGCTGCAGAAGAAGAAGCAAGAAAAGCCGGTTACTCATTAATGATTCTGCAAAGTGGTGATGACCCTGCAGCCGAAAAAGAAAACCTGAAACTTTACAGGAAGAGCAGGGTTAGTGCTGTGTTTGCCTGTTTATCACATGAAACAACTGATGTTGCTTCTTATTATAAATTGAAGGAAGTTGATATACCTGTTGTGTTTTTTGATAAAGTGCCCGATGATCATTCATTCAGCAGAATATGTATTGCGGATGAAGATGCTGCAGTACTTGCAGCAAAAGCATTGATTGAAAAAGGAAAGAAAAACATCCTTGCTATTTTTGGTAACAGTCAATTATCAATTACAAAACGCCGGTTAAAAGCATTTACAGATTTTTTTGAGCAGGATAAAAAAATCAAACTCACTGTTGAGTATGCCCGCAGCAGTTCCCAGGCCGAAGAAAAAACAACCCATCAGTTTCAATCGAAAGAAAAGCCCGACGCAGTTTTTTGCATGAGTGATGAAATACTGACCGGTGTGATGAAATCATTCCAGAAATTAAAAATTTCATTACCTGAAAACTGTGGTGTAATTGCACTCAGCGATGGCTTTTTCCCAAAACTTTATTACCCGGAAATAACTTATGTTGAAACCAGCGGCTACCAATTAGGTAAGCTTGCATTTGAACGGATGCTGCAATGTTTAAATGGCGATAAAGATCCTAAGGAATTATTTGTTACTCCGTCATTGGTCAATGGCGGCTCATTATAACATCCGTTTAAAATTTATTACTGAACAACCTGCACGTTGCGGTTAAAACTTTCCTCAAGCGAAATGAAAGTTTCAGTACGTTCAATTCCTTTTATTTTTTGTAATGCATCGTGTAAAACATAACGCAGTTCATTGATGTCTTTACAAACAACTTCAATAAACATACTGTAGTTACCTGTAGTATAATTAAGCCGTACTATTTCCGGGATCTTCTGCAGTTCTTTCGCCACATTATCATACAACGAACTTTTTTCCAGGTAAACACCAATAAAAGCTGTCATATCATAACCAAGCATTTTAATATCTACATTCAGTCTGGTGCCTTTTACAATTCCCAGCTCCTGTAATTTTTTTATACGAACGTGAATGGTTCCGCCCGATACAAAAAGTTTTTTACCCAGATCGGCATAAGAAATCTGCGCATCATCCATCATTGCCGAAATAATCTGGAGGTCCAGTTTGTCAAGATTCAATTTCACTGCCATTTTGAAAGCTGTTTTTAAATTATTTTCAATATTAGCATATTTATTTTGAACAAAATCGAAACTTATAAAATATTCGTTCGAAATTGTTCAATATTTGAAAGATGTGATTTAATATTGCACTGTAATCGTTCTTTGAACAACATACTGTGGAGTGATGAAATTTTTTGGCAGACATGCCCTCTCGTCTCGGGGGTGGAGATCACAGGACAAACATAACATAGAGCCGACGTTACTTTTGGTAAGGCCGACCAGGGTTGACCACTAATCTTTGTGTTATTGCTAACTGCTCCGTGGAGGTTCGACTCCTCCCTCTACAGCAACTTAAGTTCTTTTAACATTGTGGGGTGATGAAACTTTTTGGCAGACATGCCCTCTCGTCTCGAGGGTGGGGATCACAGAACAAACGCAGCATAGAGCCGACGTTACTTTTGGTAAGGCCGACCAGGATTGACCACTAACTCTTTGTGTTGCAGCTAACTGCCCCGTGGAGGTTCGACTCCTCCCCCTACAGCTTTTCTCATGCTTTTTTTACGATTGCCTTTTGTTTTTACAAAGGGCTTTTTTGTTTTTCAGCACTCCCCTTTATTAACTTTGCCCGTTATGGGTCAAAAAAAACTTATACGTTTTGCTGAACTGGAAACGTTTTCCAATGTGCTGCAGTATCCTGAACACACGAAAGGTACATGGCATTCATTTTTTAAAAATCAACATCCAATTACGCTTGAGCTTGCCTGTGGTAAAGGCGAATATGCGGTTGGACTTGGCCGTCTGTACCCTCAACGGAATTTTCTTGGTGTTGATTTAAAAGGTAACCGGATTTGGGTGGGTGCTAAAACAGCAATTAAAGAGAACCTGACCAATGTGGGTTTTCTCCGCACACAAATTGACCGCATTGCAGAATACTTTGCCAAAGATGAGGTAAGTGAAATATGGATCACTTTTCCTGATCCGCAGCTTCGCTCATCCAAACATAAAAAGCGTTTAACACATCCTAAATTTCTGCGTTTGTACCAGCAGTTTCTCCATGCAGGAGGGAAAGTTCATCTCAAAACAGATTCACCTGTTCTTTACAATTTTACAAAGCAGGTGATTGCTCTGTACGATCTGCAACTGCACGCAGATACAGATGATTTATACAAGCAGCAACAAATCAGCGATGAACTGAAAATAAAAACACATTACGAGGGACTTGATATTGCACAAAGCAGCCGTATACACTATCTCTGCTTTTCACTTCCTGCCCAACCCCTGTCTTCAGAAAAAGATGAGGCACTGAAGCAATGGGTGCATGAAACGGAAAAAGAATAATTTCCTTTCGCATTAAACAAAATCAATGCTGAATGGTTAAATAATTTTTACCCATTTAAACAACGATGAACAGACTTTCAGAAGGAACAGATTTTTATTATGATGAAAATGATAACATGGTTCTCACAGCCAGTTATCATTTGGAAAGGGGTTATTGCTGCGGGCATGGTTGCAGACATTGCCCGTTTGAATATGAAAATGTTCCGGAACCTCGTCGTAACTTGTTGCTGAAAGCAGCAAAACATGAGCACAAAAAAGAAGACTCCGCCAATTCCTGAAACAGGTAAACTCAAAGAATACTCTTTTTTTGATGATGTATATGATGTGGTACGCCAGGTGCCCAAAGGCCGTGTAACATCATATGGTGCCATTGCTTCTTACCTCGGTACAAAACTTTCAGCACGTATGGTTGGATGGGCAATGAATGGTGCTCACAATGTAAAACCAAAAGTTCCTGCACAACGTGTGGTAAACCGTAACGGAATGCTCACCGGCAAAGCACATTTTGAAACTCCAACAAAAATGCAGGAGCTGCTGGAAAAAGATGGTGTGAAAGTGAAGAATGATACAGTGGTTGATTTTGAAAAACGTTTCTGGGACCCTGCAGTTGAATTATAAATAGAAACACGGATGACACGGATCGGGCGGATATAAATGATTGAAAAAATATCAGCCAATGATTTGTTTCATCATCGTTATCACTATCATCTGTGTTTCTATCTAACCGAATAAGAATATTTTTGTTCTCCATTATGCTTTCACCAACCATTCAGCAATATAAACAGGCGTATTCAGGTTTATCAAAACAAACCTGGTTGCTTTCATGGATTATGCTGGTGAACAGGAGCGGTACAATGGTTATTCCGTTCCTGAGTATTTATCTTACAAGTCCGAAAATGGGTTATTCATTAAGCCAGGCAGGTTTTGTGTTTGGCTTGTTTGGTGCAGGCGCTTTTACAGGTGCTTACATCGGCGGAAGACTTACTGATAAAATCGGTTTTCATAAAATTCAACTGTTTACTTTAACGGGTGGCGGCTTGCTGTTTATGCTGCTGGGCCAAATGAAAAGTTACCCGCTCATCTGCATCTTCACCTTTATTCTCAGTTTTGTAAACGAAGCATTCAGACCCGCCAATTCAACAGCAATTGCATTTTACAGTTCAGAAGAAAACAGAACAAGATCTTACTCGCTCAACCGACTTGCCATTAATCTTGGTTGGGCAATTGGCAGTGCAATGGGCGGCGTTATCGCACATTACAATTACGAATTATTGTTTTGGGTAGATGGTATCACCAATCTTGCTGCATCATTTCTTCTTTATAAACTTCTTTCACCTTCATCACAAACCATAAAAAAACAAACTACAGCTACATCAACTGTTAAAGCAACATCTGCCTATAAAGACAAGGCGTACATGTGGTTTATTATCTGTTCCATGTTATTTGCTGCTTGTTTCTTTCAGCTGTTTACCAACTTTTCTGTTTACCTAAAAAAAGAACAGGCATTTTCAGAACCGTTTATTGGTTTAATTATGGCGTTGAACGGCGTTGTGATTGTACTGGTTGAAATGATTCTTGTTTACAACCTGGAAAAGAAAAAAACGCCTTTGCGGTTTGTAACAATTGGTGTGTTACTCACCGGTTTGTTTTTCTGTATGCTGAACCTGCTGCACATTAATCATGTCACAGCCTTATCGCTGATTATACTCATTACTCTTGGTGAAATGCTGGCAATGCCGTTTATGAATACGTTCTGGATTGGGAGAAGTAATCATACCAACCGTGGACAATATGCTGCACTCTATACCATGGCATGGTCGGCAGCACAAACATTTGGACCCATGTTTGGTGCAAGAGTTGCAGATACTTCGGGATTTAAAACATTGTTCTGGATGCTTGCAGCAGTTTGTGTAGTTGCAGCAACCGGTTTTCATTTCTTACGCAAACAACAAAATAATGAACAGGCTGAGGCATTGAATATGCAGGAACAGATTTTAGAAGATGAAGTAGCTGCAGCGCAGGATATAGCAGGGTAAATATTAATTAAACTGTGGCATTTTTTTGAAATCAGAAGTTGTATTATAATCATCGTCGTACCGGAAATATCCATTAAGGAAAAAGAAATAAGCAATAGTGCTTAACTGATTTTCTGTTAACCCTTGCTTGTTTAACCGTAAACTTCCTTTTTCACAGTAATTGTATATTAACCCTTTTATGCTTTTCTCTTTATAAACAGAATTGATGGCGCTGTCAATAAAAAATGCTTTTTGAAAATAATCAGAGGCTTGTTTATCAGAAACATTAATAACAACTTTTTTATTTAAAACATTAAATAAGAAATCAGCATAATGAGTGTATTTCTTTGAATACGAAATTTCATAAACATGCTTTAGTATAATAAAATTTGTTTCAGCAATCTTTCCATTGCTGCAGGTAACAAAAACAGGAACAAATGAAATTGCAGCTGGTGCCGGCTCTATTGAAACCAACTTTTCAATTTTCTGCAGTTGACTTAATTCATATGTGTTATTATTCCCAGAGCAGGATAGGTTTATAAATAACATCACAAAAGCAAGCTTTTTCAATTTTGTATTTTTTCAATTCAGTAATTCAGATACAAATTTGATAACATTCCATATCACTGTTAAAAATACACACTTAAATAAACAAAAAGGTCCGCTCTTTCAAGCGAACCTTTGTTTATGAACTATGTACTAGCCTTACTCTTTTTTATCAATGTTAATCAGCGCTCTCCTGTTTTTACTTCTTCCTTCTGCATTATCTCTTCCGTTAATCAATTCCATTTCAACAGGGCAACATGCGCCGAACGATTCGAAAGTAATGCGGCCTGCATCAATACCCTTGCCAATCAAATAATCGGCACAGGCTTTTGCACGCTTGTCGGAAAGTATTTTGTTGTACTCCTCTGTGCCACGTCCATCGGTATATCCTGAAATCTGGATGGTTGCAGTTGGGTTTTCAACGAGTACATTATAAATTGAATCAAGTTTATTAACAGCTGGTTCTTTTAAATTGCTTTTGTCAAAATCAAAATAAACCGTTACTACATTTTCAACCTTGATCACCAGTTTCTTTTCTATATAAATCGGTGCATTGGTTAATACATCTTCCAGCCAGCCTTCATTTGTTTTTTCAATTGTTACTGCTGTTGTATTTTCTTTATACAATTCTTTTGTTGTGGTTATCTGTTCGTTGTTTTCATCGAGCACTTCAAATGTATAATGTCCGTTTGCGTCAGTTGTTTGTTTCCAGGTTTTACCATTTTTATTTTTCAGCAGCACTTCTGCATTGCTGAGAGGAGTATTGTCTTTAAGATCATACACAACACCTGTTAAGAATTTTTTCTTTGCAGCTTTGGTTACTGCATATGTTTCAAGACAACATTCAGAACCACGGTCGGAACTCAGTAATGCATTTTTATAAAATGCTGTTTCCTGATCGGCTGTAAAATAAATATCATCCCGTGTTGAGTTAACAGGATAACCCATGTTTTGCGGCGTCTTCCATTCTCCAATACTTCCTTTGCTCATAAACAAATCAAAGCCGCCCATGCCTTCACGTCCGTTACTGGAGAAAACAAGTGTGTTGCTCTTTGTATGAATAAACGGAGCCTGCTCATCTGCTTCTGTATTAATTGCACCTGCATTTTTTGCTTCAGCAATTGAACCATCAGCATTGATTGCTGCAAACCATATATCAAACTTACCGGCACCACCCTGTCTGTCGGATGCAAAGAATAAATACTTTCCATCTGCAGTACAGAATGGTTGCTTACTGTTATACCCTGTTTGATTAACAGAAGAAAGTAACACAGGTAAACTTAAACCATCAGCTGTTTTTGTAGCAGCATAAATAGCTGATACACTTTTATCGCCTTCCTTTTTCCATTGTGTAAAATAAACAACTCCACTTACGGGATTGACAGATGCTGTACCAATATTTGTTGCAGCATCAACACCTTGTACCTTCAGTTCTTCTTCATTCTGAAACACTCCGTTGCTCAATTTTGTTGTGAACAGCCTGTTATGATAAGGATTGATTCCTTCTTTTGCAGCAGTATCGGTTACTGTGCTTGTCACAATCAGTTGCCCGTCTTTCATCATCAGCGGTGCATACACACCCTTACCTGATCCTGATGAAAGTGAAAGTTTTTTTACATTATACAAAACAGTATCGGGGCGTACAAGTTGTGATTTGATATACTTCAGTGTTTGCAGTTCTTTTTCTGCAGCAGGTCTTAACTGATCGTTTGCTGTTGCAGCAGCTAAAAATTTATTCAGACTTTCTTCAGCATCATTATAATTTCCAAGACTGCGCTGGCATACTGCGTACCAGTATAAACCTTTGCTGTAGTTTGCCGGGTCTTTTTCTGCCACTTCTTTATAACGTGCTGCTGCTTCCTGCCAATAGTTGGCAAGACGAAAACACTCAGCCTGTTTAAACAGTAAATCATTTTTTGTAACACCCTTTCCCATCATGCCCGTGCTTTGCCTGTGCCTGCGTGCATTGATGGGAAGGTTAGCCGGTTCTATTTGTTTTACAACCGGGTGAAGAAACTGCTCATACAATTTTGCAGCAGTATAATAATCGCCGGCTGCAAAAGATTTATCGGCATCAGCAAGGCGTTTATCAACCTGGGCAAAAGATGATTGTACAGCTGTTGCTGCAAAAACAAACAGCAGTAACCTGCTCATTGGTTTTTGCAATTTTATTTTTACAGAAGAAAATATGTTGGTCTTCATTTTTGTTGGCTTTTGGAGTGATTCATTCGTACGCATCAATATCATTAACATTATAAACGTGGACAACGGATATAATCAAAAATGCTTTTTGTTCCGCTGCGTTTGATATAAGAAAGGCTCAGTTCAAAACTGTTTACATTTCTTGTCATGGCACCAAGTTTTGATGTGTTTACATCATAACTGATTCCAACAATGAAATTTTTCCAGTCAACACCAAAAAAAGGAGCAACCGCATCTTTATAACGATAGTAGCCGCCAAACATAAAATCAGTTTCTTCATTTACATTCAGCTGTACATAAGTACCAAGCATAAATTCCTTTGCTGTTCCCTGCTGCATGTATAATGCATGTGGAACAATACTTGTACGTTCAGATAAATTAAAGCTCAAACCACCATGTATGGTTACACGTAAAGGAATTGTATTCAGGCTTGCGCTTTGTGTGGCAATGATGGGATCTTTCGGACGGTTGATATGTGCAATTGAAAATCCGCCAAATGCATTTGCTTTCTTATCAGGTGTTGCATCGTAATACAATGCACCTGCACCTGCATCGAATGTTGAAGCATTAGTTGCAGCAAAACTTTCAGATGTGGCATTGGATGCATTGTAACCCGTAATTGGATTCCACTGATCTCCCCATTTGAATTTTGTCTGATCAACACGACGGTTAATTAAGCCGGCCTGTAATGCAAGTACAAGACGATGGTTATTATCTTTTCCAAACTTTACACCTGTGTATGCAAATGTTCCGTAAGCATTGAAGTAGTTAAATCCACCATCACCTGCTGATTGATTTAACAGGTTCACACCAAGTGCTACATTTTTATTGGTGCGTGTATCAAACGATAAGCCGCTTGTACGGTATGGATTAGAAATGCTTCCCCATTGGCTGCGGTACACACCCGATACCCTGTAATCGCCATCACTTCCTCCTGTCATTGCAGGATTGATGTACATGGGGTACGTATAGTTTTGAGTGAAATGCGGATCGGTTTGTGCAACGGTTTTCTGCAACACTGCAGTAAGCAATATTGCTGTGATGAAAACCTGTTGTTTTATAAGACGATTTTTCATTGTTAATAGCAGATATAGATTGAATAATTTATTGTCCTGAATAATGATTGATTAACGTACAAGCGTGATGGATCCTTTTTGCTCAATAACCTTACCATCGCTCATCACAGCTTTTAATGCATACACATATACCCCAACCGGTTGTGGTTTGCCGTTCTGTCTTCCATCCCAGCCAAATGTGCGGCTGTTGGTAAAGAAGATCTGTTGTCCCCACTGGTTGAAGATGCGCATTTCAAGTTTATCAATATAATTACCATACACCAGCAGCACATCATTCTTGCCATCACCATTTGGTGAGAACACGTTTGGAACAAATACATCTTTACTCAACGGACGGACAGTTACGACATATGATTTTGCTGAACCAATACATCCGTTAATACGTGGCGTAACTGTAATGGTTCCGCTGATTGGATCATTACCCCTGTTAATTCCAGTGAATGATGGCACATTGCCTGTTCCTGTTCCTGCAAGACCAATAGCTGTA
Organism: Chitinophagaceae bacterium UBA1931; assembly: GCA_002337125.1. Lineage (GTDB taxonomy): Bacteria > Bacteroidota > Bacteroidia > Chitinophagales > Chitinophagaceae > Lacibacter. The sequence continues at coordinate 2,409,816 of DDFJ01000004.1, read as the reverse complement.
TTTGAATTTGTCCATGCTAATGTTACACCTGCAGGCGATGTAATGAAATTAGTAGCAGGCATGATTGCTCCATCATTGATTGTTGTGTCTGCTCTTATCGTTAACAATGGAATCGGGTTCACTTCTACTGCTAATGTTTGTGTTGTTGCACACTGACCTGCAGACGGAGTGAATGTATAGGTTCCTGAAGTCTGATTACTTACTGTTGCCGGGCTCCATGTACCGGTTACACCGTTTGTTGATGTTGTTACCAATGTTGGAACCGTTGCCCCGATACAAATTGATTGTGATGTACCAAAGCTGAAGGTTGGTGTTACAATTGCATTCACCGTTACAGTAAATGTTTGTGTTGTTGCACACTGACCTGCTGTTGGTGTGAATGTATATGTTCCGGAAGTTTGATTACTTACTGTTGCCGGGCTCCATGTACCGGTTACACCGTTTGTTGATGATGTTGGAAGTGTTGGTACTGTTCCGCCAGTGCAGATACTTAATGTTGTACCAAAGCTGAATGAAGGAACTGTATTAGGAGTTACTGTTACAGTAAATGTTTGTGTTGTTGCACATTGACCAGCAGTTGCTGTGAATGTATAGGTACCTGATGCCTGGTTGCTTACTGTTGCAGGACTCCATGTTCCGGTTACACCATTGGATGATGTTGTTACTAATGCCGGAACTGTTCCACCTGCACAGATTGCTAATGTTGTTCCAAAACTGAAGGTTGGTGTAACAATCGGGTTTACTGTTACAGCAAACGTTGCAATATTAGCACATTGACCAGCTGTTGGTGTGAATGTATAAGTTGCTGAGTTCTGGTTATCAACTGTTGCAGGATTCCATGTTCCGGTAATTCCGTTATCGGAAGTTCCTGGTAATGTTGGAACAGTGCCACCTGTACAGATGCTTAATGTTTTACCAAAGCTGAATGCAGGTGTAACATTTGGTGTTACTGTTACTGTATATGTTGCTGTGGTTGCACATTGACCTGCAGTTGGCGTGAATGTATAGGTTCCTGTTGTTTGATTACTTACTGTTGCAGGACTCCAGGTTCCGGTAATTCCATTGCTTGATGTTGTTGGCAATGTTGGAACTGTTCCACCTGCGCAAATTGCCAATGTTGTTCCAAAACTGAATGTTGGCGTAACATTCGCATTCACTGTTACTGACAAGGTAGTTGTAGTTGCACACTGACCTGTTGTTGGTGTGAATGTATAGGTTCCTGATGTTTGATTACTGATTGTTGACGGACTCCACGTACCGGTAACTCCATTGCCTGATGTTGTTGGCAATGTTGGTGCAGTTGCTCCGTTACAAATATTCATTGACGTTCCGAAACTAAACGTTGGTGTAATGTTTGGATTCACTGTAACAGCAAATGTTGCTGTTGTTGCACACTGACCAGCTGTTGGTGTGAATGTGTACGTTCCTGATGTTTGATTGTCAACAACCGACGGACTCCAAGTACCGGTAATTCCATTGCTTGATGTTGTTGGCAATGATGGTACTGTTCCACCTGCACAAATGGTCAATGTTGTTCCAAAGCTGAACGTTGGAAGAATATTTGGATTGACTGTTACAGTAAATGTTTGTGTTGTTGCACACTGACCAGCAGTTGGCGTGAATGTATAAGTTCCTGATGATTGATTGCTCACTGTTGCAGGACTCCATGTTCCGGTAATTCCATTGCTTGATGTTGTCGGCAATGTTGGTACTGTTCCACCTGCACAGATTGTCAATGTTGTTCCGAAGCTGAATGTTGGTGTAACATTTGGATTCACTGTTACAGAAAGAGTTGCTGTTGTTGCACACTGTCCAGCTGTTGGCGTGAACGTATATGTTCCTGATGATTGATTGCTTACAGTTGCAGGACTCCATGTGCCAGTAATTCCATTACTTGATGTTGTTGGAAGTGTTGGAACTGTTGCGCCGTTACAAATGCTCAGCTCTGTTCCAAAACTGAACGTTGGAAGAATATTTGGATTGACTATTACCGTAAATGTTTGTGTTGTTGCACACTGGCCGGCAGTTGGTGTGAATGTATATGTTCCTGAATTCTGATTGTCAACAACAGATGGGTTCCATGTACCCGTAATTCCATTTGTTGATGTTGTTGGAAGTGTTGGCACTGTTCCGCCCGCACAAATTGTCAATGTTGTTCCAAAGCTGAACGTTGGAAGAATATTTGGATTGACTGTTACAGTAAATGTTTGTGTTGTTGCACACTGACCAGCAGTTGGTGTGAATGTATATGTTCCTGATGATTGATTGCTTACTGTTGCAGGACTCCATGTTCCGGTAATTCCATCGCTTGATGTTGTTGGCAATGTTGGCACTGTTCCGCCTGCGCAGATGGTTAATGATGTACCGAAACTGAATGTTGGTGTTACATTCGGATTCACTGTTACTGTAAATGTTGCAGTGGTAGCACACTGACCTGCAGTTGGAGTGAATGTATATGTTCCCGAATTCTGATTGTCAACTACAGATGGGCTCCATGCTCCGGTGATTCCATTACCTGATGTTGTTGGCAATGTAGGCACTGTTCCTCCAGCACAAATAGTCAATGTTGTTCCAAAACTGAATGTTGGAAGAATATTTGGGTTAACGGCAACACTGAATGTTTGTGTTGTTGCACACTGTCCGGCTGTTGGTGTAAATGTATACGTACCCGAATTCTGATTGTCAACTACCGATGGACTCCACGTACCGGTAATACCATTAGTTGAAGTCGTTGCCAATGTTGGAACGTTCCCTCCTGCACAAATCGTGAGTGATGTTCCAAAGCTGAAGGCTGGAGTGATGTTCGCATTCACTGTTACAGTAAAGGTCGCTGTTGTTGCACACTGACCAGCTGTTGGTGTGAACGTATATGTTCCGGATGATTGATTGCTTACTGTTGCAGGATTCCATGTTCCGGTTATACCATTACTTGATGTTGTTGGAAGTGTTGGTACAGTTCCGCCTGCACAAATCGTTAATGATGTTCCGAATGAAAATGTTGGTGTAACATTTGGATTCACTGTAACACTCAACGATGTTGTAGTTGCACACTGACCTGCAGTTGGTGTAAATGTATATGTTCCTGAATTTTGGTTATCAATAACCGATGGGCTCCATGTACCACTGTAGCCATTGCCTGATGTTGTTGGCAATGTTGGTGCTGTTGCACCAGCACAAATACTCAGCGATGTTCCAAAACCGAATGTGGGTGTAATGTTTGGATTAACAGTTACACTAAATGTTGTTGATTTAGCACATTGTCCGGAGTTCGGTGTAAATGTATATGTACCTGAATTCTGGTTATCAACAACAGTTGGGCTCCATGTACCGGTGATTCCATTTGTTGATGTTGTTGGTAATGTTGGTACAGTTCCGCCTGCACAAATCGTTAATGATGTTCCGAATGAAAATGTTGGTGTGGCTTTCTGATTAACCGTAACATTAATAGTAATTGGAATACCGCATGTTCCAGATGTTGGTGTAAAAGTATAAGAGCCTGACGCTGTGTTGCTGATTACAGAAGGACTCCATGTACCCGTAATACCATTTAATGATGTTGTTGGTAATGTTGGTGGAGTATCGCCTGCACATAAAGGAGCGATAGGCGCAAATGAAGGAACATAAATCGGGTTCGATAAAATAATTCCTGTAAATAAATTGGTTGTACATCCATTTACCTGGAACGAAATACCGGAATAAAGTCCTGCATTTAATCCCGACACAACAACCTGTCCTGAACCGTTAGCAACAATAGTTATTGGTCCAACAGGTACTCCATCATCATAATAACTCACTTGGTAAGTTGTACCAGCCACTAAACCACTTAATGTAATAGATCCTTCAGTGCCATTACAGGTTGAAGGATTAGTGCTTGATATTGTAGGCGATTGTATTGAAAAAGTAGCTTTATAATTATTGCCGCCATTATTCAATACAACTGTTTCATTGCATAGCGTTGTTGATGTAGATGATCCTGTTGCATCATAATAAACTTCCAGCACATAATTTCCTGGTGAGTAAGTCGTAAGATTAATTGGAGAGTATGGTGTTGTTGTTCCATCTGCAACTACACGTTGCCATTTCTGATCACCGGTAGAACAGGATCCTCCTGTTGGAAATTGATTTGATGCATTACAATCATCATAAAAAGGCAGGTCCATTGAACTGAAGCTTCCGGGTGCATCACCTTGCTTATATATGCGGTAATACATTTTAACGCTGCACACGTTGGCAACGCCAGGTGTTTTAAATGTTTTTACTTCTCCTCCACGCAAAATAAGTGTGCCTGAGTTTTGTGTATGCGCACCAAAGTTGTTGTTATCAAATACATTTCCTGCCGGGCCAATAAGACTGCCGCCGGAACCTGATGTATTATAGAAATTACTTTGATTACAATCTGAAATCCAGACTGCAGAAGCATACGTACCAAATGATTGGGACTTTGCTGTTAGAGAAAGCATCATGAACAGGATAATACCTGTCAGAGGAATTGGATTCTTGGGTTTCATTTGTCAAACGGTTAGTATGAATAACAAAAATTCACCTTCAAACTTAATACTTTACAAACAAAATATTAACAAACACGCTGTTTTCAGGCAAAATTGTGTAGTTATACTTGTGTATACCGCAAATTCCACATGATAAAAACCCTTAGTTATTTCACTTAATTGTTACACGACTAACAACAATGAACAACCGAAAAAATAGATTACTGTCCGTAGTACGGATTAATCATTAAGAAAACAATCACACCTGAAACCGCAACATACAACCACAATGGCCAGGTAAACCTTGCAAGTTTTTTGTGCATATGGTAATCAGCAGCCAGTCCACGGTAAGCAGTAAATAAAATAAAGGGAAGTATTAAACCGGCAAGAATAATATGTGTGGCTAGAACAAAATAATAAACAAGTTTGGGTAATCCTGATCCACCATATGCTGTTGAGTCTGTAAACAGGTGATGACAGATATAGAACACCAAAAACAAAACAGAAAATGCGATTGCCCAAATCATCAGCCGTTTATGTGTGCGATATCTTTTTTCACGCACAGCATATAAAGCACCAAGGAGTAATAATGTAACAAACGTATTAATCAATGCATTCAACCGGGCAAAAATATATTTATCAAAACCGAGGTTTACCTTATAAGTTACCTTGCTTAAAAATACAACCGCAGCAAAAACAATTGCACTTACAGCAATGATGAGTACAAAAGCCAGTTTATCATTACGCTTAATTGATGGTGGCAGCGGAGTTCCTCTTCTGTGTCGGGTGTGATGTTCCTGCATAATATTCCTTTTCTATTTTCTGAACAGGTTCCTTTTTTTCTTTTTATCTTTTTCTAAAAACAATAATCCTATATCACGTGCAAGCCTGCTCATTTCCAAAGAATCTGTTCCTGTATACCATCCTCTTATTACACGATCTTTGTCAAGCAGGTAAAATTTATCGGTATGCAAAAAAGCAGTGTCGGCATTTCCGCCATTTACAATTGCTGCTTTAAATTCATTAAACGCAAGATCGTAAATCTCTTTTTTGGTGCCGGTTAAAAACCACCAGTTGTTATGACGCACCTGGTATTTATCAGCATATAACTTCAATGCCTGTACACTGTCTCTTTCAGGATCAACTGTAAACGAAATAAAATGTACGAGTGAATCTGTATTTAAAAAAGCATCCTGCATCTTTTTCATATTGCGTGTAAGATGAGGACAAGGGCCTGGGCAGTGTGTGAAAAAATAATCTACTACAAGGATCTTACCTTTTAATGAATCGGCAAATACTTTATCGCCAAGTTGATTGGTAAAACCAAAGTTGGATATTTTATGCCAGGCTGTATCTCTAACCAGTTTGCCTTTTTCAACACGTTCGGTTACAGAATCATAAAAATACCTGCGGGGCATATTAACAGCATCTTCACTTGCAAACTTTACAATCAAATAAGAAACAACCGGTATGCCAACCGCTATTAATAAACCTAAAATTGCTTTTTTACTCATACACTAATTCAAACTCGTCGTAAAATAATATCGTCCCGGCCTTCATTTTTAGAAAACCGGGACGAATATACTATGAATTAAGATAAACTATTTCAATTCTGCACCATGAGCCGGACCTTCTACTTTTTCATATTTTACAGGGTCCTTTGGACGGTACTCATGACGAAGATTTTTCCATGAATGACCATCATACAAGAATGCAGCAATAAACCACACAAACAACATCAACGGTACTACAATCGTCATAATCAGGTTGCGGATTTCATCGCCAAGGTGCATGAAAATGGAAACGATATAAAATGCTTTGGCAAGAGAAAGGATAATGATAACACCCTTTAAAAATAAAATCAAGGTAGGATTAGGAGTTCCGCCTTCATGCATTTTATAAATCCAAAAGCCTAACGCAAGTTCAACAATTGTAATGAGCGAAAGAATAACGGTTGTTTTAAAAATCCGCTTCTTTGCATCATCAGTTGGTGCAGCATGTGCAAATGTTACTTCACCGCCAAAAGTTTGATGTTCCATATTAAATGAGTTTCTGAGAATGATTTAAAATTGATTAAACGAGATAAAAGAACAGGAATACAAACACCCAAACCAGATCCACAAAGTGCCAGTACAATCCTACTTTTTCAATCATCAGGTAATGTCCCCTGCGTTCAAACACACCGTTTTGAGTCATGAGTAACGCAATAAGGTTAATTACCACACCAGAAAACACGTGGAAACCGTGGAAACCGGTGATTGTAAAAAAGAAATTGGTGAAGTTGGTTGTTGCAACAGTACCATCAGCATTTGGAAAAGGATTATGTCCCCACCATGCACCTTCGTGATGCAGGTGTGTCCACTCCCATGCCTGGCTGCCGAGGAAGATTAAGCCAAACACAATTGTCCAGAACAGGTATTTAATTACACCTTGCTTATTTCCTTTATGTCCTTCGTGCACAGCAAGCACCATTGTTACAGAACTGACGATGAGCACAAATGTCATAAAGCTCACAAACACCAACGGCATATGAACTCCGCTGAAGAATGGAACCGCATTAAATACATGGTTCGGGTCGGGCCATGAAGGGCTTGACATTCTTACAGTACCATAAGAAATAAGAAATGCGCCGAAAGTAAAGGCATCACTCATTAAGAAATACCACATCATCAATTTGCCATACTCCACGTTGAAGGGGCTTTTTCCTCCACCCCACCACTTTGTGTTTGCTGCTGCTGCTTGTGCCATTTATTTGCTTTTTTAAAGTTGTCTAATTATTGTTTCATCAGGATACCAGTAAAAAAAAGATAAACAGGTAAATCCATAATATATCTACAAAGTGCCAGTACAATCCGGCAGTTTCTACAGGAGTTGAACTGTAGAATTTTGTTCTTGTACTGAAAACTCTTAATACCAAAACAAACAAGGCAATCACACCTCCCAATACGTGCAACGCATGTAAACCTGCGATTACATAAAAGAAAGATCCTGCAATACTTTCTTTAAATGTTATTTTCTGCTGCCACATTTCAGAAAAACCAGCAAACTGTGTAAACAGAAATATCACACCAAGCACTGCTGTAACAGATACAAGCAAGCGGTACTTCACCATTTGTTTTGCAACAATTGCTTTTTGTGCCAGCCAGATTGTAATGCTGCTTGCAACAATTACAACAGTTGACAGGTAAAAGATTGAAGGCACTTTAACAGGTTGCCAACCCGCCTGGTTGCTCTTAACAATGTATGCGCTGGTTAAACCGGCAAACATCATCGTTAAGCTTCCAATTGCAATCCACAACAAAAATTTGTGCGGATGCATTTTTCTGCTGCTGTTTCCCATAACCATCTCCATATTCAAAATTTTTATTTTCAGCTACTGCTGTTTGTTTAATTTTTTATTGAGCAATTTTATCGGCCAGTAAAGCAAGTAATACAACAGGCAGATAAATATAACTGCTGAACATCACCCTTCTTGCACTTTTCACATCCATGTTGATATACAAACGAACTGACTGTAAAACCATAAATAAGTTTGCCGCTACCAGCACCCACATGCTTACTGATCCACTCATGCCATTGATAAACGGCAGGACGCCAGCTGGTATCATCAGCAATGAATAGATGATTGTTTGAATAGCTGTGAACTTTGTTGGTCCTTGCTGCGAAGGCAATAATTTAAACCCTGCTTTTGTATAATCCTGGTGAGCCACCCATGCAATTGCCCAGAAATGAGGAAACTGCCACAGGAACTGAATTGCAAATAAAATCCAGCCACCTGTCCATGAAAAATGTTCACCATCATAAGCAGCTGCCCATCCAATTAAACAAGGCAATGCTCCTGGAATACCGCCAATCAATACAGCGATAGAGTTTACTTTTTTAAGAGGAGTATACACAAACCCGTAAATAAATAAACTCAATAATGCAAGACCTGCAGCATACCAACTGAAATACAAACCAAGAATCAAAGAGCCTGAAATTGCAGAAACATAAGCAAAGGTTGATGCTTCCTGCACACTCATTCTGCCGCTTGCAACAGGACGGTTAGCAGTACGTTTCATCAACGCATCTGTATCTTTTTCTGTAATCTGGTTTACAGCATTAGCGCTGCCGGTAACTAATAACCCCCCGAGTACCAGCAGCACAATGCTGATAAAATCGTATTCTACAACATTGGGCGCAAGCATGTATGCAATTACACTACTGAACACAACGGTAAAGCTGAGTGTAAACTTCATGAGCTCTTTGTAATCTTTTACTTTGCTCATGAGCGCATCAAACAAACTTCTCTTTATTTCAATCGCACTTTCTGCCACTTGCTCAATGTTTATCTGTTATTAATAATTAATGTTTGCTTTCATTATCACCAACCGGTGTTGTTTGAGAAATGAACTCATGTCCATCTTTGCTGTAATCATAAGCCCAGCGATGTACTTCAGGAATTTCACCATCCCAGTTTCCATGACCCGGGTTAATTGGTGTTGTCCATTCCAATGTATTTGCACCCCATGGATTTTTAGTTGTAACCTTTCTTCCTTTCCAGATACTGTAGAAGAAGTTGATAATAAACAGGAACTGTGCAAGGAATACAATAATTGCAGCTATTGAAATGATCTGGTTCAATGTTCCGAATTGCTTGAACGATTCCCAGATATCGTATTTGTAATAACGACGTGGCATACCTGCCAACCCTTCGTAGTGCATTGGCCAGAAGATTACATATGCACCAACCATGGTAATCCAGAAATGGATATAACCAAGCGAGTTGTTGAGGTAGCGGCCAAACATTTTCGGATACCAGTGATAAATACCAGCCAGCATACCAAACATGGATGCAACACCCATTACAATGTGGAAGTGTGCAATTACAAAATAAGTATCATGCAGCTGAATATCTAATGCAGAGTTACCAAGGAAAATACCGGTTAAACCACCAGAGATAAACAAGCTTACAAAACCAATTGCAAACAACATACCCGGTGTGAAACGGATATTACCTTTCCATAATGTAGTTAACCAGTTAAATACTTTAATGGCACTTGGTACTGCAATTAACAACGTAAGCAATACGAAGAATGCTCCGAGGAACGGATTCAATCCTGTAACAAACATGTGGTGTGCCCAAACAAGGAACGCAAGGATTGCAATTGCAAACATTGATCCCACCATTGCCATATAACCAAAGATTGGTTTACGGCTGTTAACCGACAGAATTTCTGATACCATACCCATTGCAGGCAACAGGATGATGTAAACTTCCGGGTGACCAAGGAACCAGAACAGGTGCTGATACAAAATTGCACTACCACCTTCGTTCGGTAAAGCTTGCCCGTTAATGAAAATATCGCTGAGGTAAAAACTTGTTCCGAAGTGACGGTCGAAGATCAACAGGATTACACCTGATAATAAAACAGGGAAAGATAACACACCTAAAACCGCTGTAAAGAAAAACGCCCAGATGGTAAGAGGCAAACGTGTCATGCTCATACCTTTTGTACGCATATTCAGAATAGTGGCAATGTAGTTCAAACCTCCAAGCAATGATGATACAATGAACAATGCCATTGAAATCATCCACATATCCATACCGATTTTTGAACCGGGTGATGCATCGCCTAATGCACTCAACGGAGGATAAGCCGTCCAACCACCACTAAAAGGACCTGTTTGTACAAACAAAGAAGAAAGCATTACAATACCGGCAACAAAAAAGAACCAGTATGAAAGCATATTCAGAAAAGGAGAAGCCATATCTCTTGCTCCAATCTGCAATGGAATTAAAAAGTTAGAGAACGTACCACTTAAACCTGCTGTTAATACAAAGAACACAAGTACAGTTCCGTGAATTGTTACCAATGCATAATAAGCTTCAGGTTGCAGCTGACCACCTTTTGCCCATTCGCCAAGCAATGTTTCTAACCAGGGAAACTTTGCATCAGGAAAACCAATCTGCAAACGGAATACAACTGAAAAGAAACCACCAATTACAGCCCAGAAAATACCTGTGATCAGGAACTGTTTGGCAATTACTTTATGATCCTGGCTGAAAACATATTTCGAAAGAAATGAATCATGATGTTCGTGATGATGATGCCCTTCGTGATGTGCTTCGTGAGAAACACCAACTGCATGCTCATGTATATGTGTAACTTCGCTCATAATATTTTTATTTAACTGAATCGTTTACAGTAAGGATTATTTTTTTAACACAGCAACTGCCTTGGTTGTTGTATCAACAGCTGGTTTTGCTGAAGGATCTTTTTCAGGGAAAGCAGCATAATAGTTGGGCTTTTGCTGAGCCATCCACAATGTGAAATCTGCCTGGTCAACCACTTCAATAATTCCTTTCATTGAATAGTGTCCGTTTCCGCACATCTGGTCGCAGGAAATTTCATATACAAAATCAGGATTGCCGGTACGTTCTTTCATTTCCTTTGTTGTGTATTGAGGAGTAAACCACAACGTAGTAGGAATACCGGGAACAGCATCCATCTTCATGCGGAAATGATTTAAACCAACATCATGAATTACATCACGGCTGTTGATGATTAATTTTACAGGGCGGCCTTTTACTACATACATTGTTTGAGTAGTAACAACATCATCAAAGTTTGCAGGGTCAGCTTTCAGTTTCAGTTCAGCATTATCTTCCCAAATCTGTCCGAGAGGATTACTTTTTTCATCACTGATAACCCTGAAATATGTTTTACCAAATGTGTTGTCCTTTCCGGGATAACGCATAATCCATCCGAATTGCTTTCCGGTGATTTCAACAACCAATGCTCCTTTTGGTGCATCAGATGTAATGGTAAACCAGAAACGTAAACCAAACACTACGAGAATTAATAACGTGATGGCGGGAATCGTGGTCCAGATAATTTCAAGTTTTGTACTGTGTGCAAAGTAAAATGCCTGGCGGCCTTCTGTTTCCTGGTATTTCCAGGCAAAGAAGAACAGTAAAAACTGGGTGATCACAAAAACAACGAATGTGATGGCGATGGTAATCATCATCATCTGATCTTGTTTAACACCTTCAACAGAGGCAGATCCCTGGTGCAGCAATGTTGTTTTGTAAAGTGCTTTATTGCATAACCATACAGCGATGAAACCAAAAATCATAAAACCAAGAAGCAGCCATCCATTAATACGGTTGTTTTGCTTGCGGGTTTGATCTTCACCTTTCAATACGCTGATATATTCACTGGTTTTTGCAACCTGGAAGATTACAATAAATACAAGAATTGCAGCTACAATAATTAACGAAACGGTAGTACTCATATAGCGGAGCCTATTAATTCAGTTGTTAAATAAATTTCATTGTTGCCTTTACTGTAAGCAAAAGCCATTTGCAATCATCTGTAACAAACATATATCTGTCACAGCTGGTTGTTTCAGCATTTACATAGTAGCAACAAGCATTTTCTCAAAAACATCTTAATACAAAATTAGTAAGCTTGTATTAAGGTTAGGTGTGTTTAAAGGACAGCAACAAGCATTTTCTCAATTAATATATATAAAGTGCATTAAGTATGATGGATCACACTTTCTTTCACCAGCGGATGATTTTTTGCCAACAAAGAAGCCTTTGTTAAATACTTCGCTGTGAAGAACAAGATTAAACCAACAAAACCTGCACCAATACCCATGCTATAAATAAAATAAGTAAATGTGTTTGCTTCGCTTCCGAGTTCTTTCAAAGGACCAGGAGTGATCATTTGATAAAAATCGAGCCAGTGACCAAAAATGATCAGGATTGCAGTAAACACAACTACGCCGTAATTACGTTTTGAACCTTTTCTCATCAATATCAGCAATGGAGCAAGGAAGTTAATAATCAGGTTCAGGAAGAAGGTTACTTTAAACGGACCACCTTCCCAGGCTGGACCAAGACGATCAACAAAGTATTTTGTTTCTTCAGGCTGGTTACTATACCAGATCAGCATAAACTGTGAAAACCACAGATATGTCCAGAAGATAGAGAATGCAAACATGAACTTACCAAGGTCATGAATATGCTCTTCCGATACTAATTCAAGATATCCCTGGTTTTTAAGGTAAATCACAAATAACAGAATCAATGAAATACCGGCAACCCATGAACTTGCAAATGTGTACCAGCTGTACATGGTACTGTACCAATGTGCATCAATACTCATCAACCACATCCAGGGAAGTGTACTCAACACTGTTAAACCATAAGTAACAAGGAACGCTGCTGAAATACCTAAAGACTTCCAGTAAAAAGAATGATCTCCTTTTCCAGCAAGATCTTCAGCAAGTGAAAGTTTGCGGAACCAGTTACGGAACCAAAGCCACAAACCAACTGCTGCTAATGATAATACAGTATAGAAAACAGGATTTAAAAATCCGCTTTTGTGCTTCAGAATATGATCTTCCTGTACATGTGCAGTATCTTTCCAGTGGTAAATATTGTGATCCTTTGATATCCACACATAAGCAAACAAAATTGCCAGTGCAACTGGGCCAAGAATATTCATGTTTCCTGAAATAGCTTCAGGTACACGACGGAAAGCCAGCGGCCAGCCACCTTGTGCAAGCGTAGTTGCAGCTATAAAGAAGAAACTTGAAGTAACTACAAGCAACCAGAAGATGCTGTTGTGCATCAGTGCCATCCAGAATTTGGTTCCACCATATGCTTCAGCGCCATGTGCTTCACCATGCCCGCCTGAAAACGGATGCAGGAATACGATTCCAAGAAGAAGTGTTAATACACCTATACCCATCAAAGCATAACTCCACTTCTTTAATCCGCCGGGTATTTCAAATTGCTCTTTCAGTGCCATTGAAGTTCGTTTATAGTTGAATATTCGTTTTGTTATTGTTTTTTAGTCGTGTCAGCAACTGCTGCGGTTGCTACAGGTTGATTTTTACCCTGCGCTTTCTGAATGTACTGAATAATCATCCACCTTTGTTTTGTGCTCAGCTGAGAAGCATAACTTCCCATCATATTCTTACCATAGGTAACAGAATACATCATCTGTCCGGCAGGCATACTCAAAACAGGATCAATCAGCAGATTTCTTGGTGCAATGGGGAACGGACCGTTACCACCATTATACAAAGGACCATTACCATCCATTTTTGAACCGTGACAAATACCACAGTTTACCTGGTAAAGTCTTCCTGCTTCAAGTACTTCTTTTTCATTCATTTCAGGAAGTGGATTAGTAACAGCTTTCGATGCTTCATAATTGGTTGTTGAACCAACTGAATCCTTTGTAATCGGGAAATGAGTAATCTCACCACGCTTTACTGTTCCTGCAACCGGTGTGGCATCATAATAAATTTTGATGTCAGCATCGCTCACATTGGTCGTAAACTTGTTCGTGTCACGCTGGGCATATGTTTCGTATGCACGGCTGTAAGCCATATCAGGCATATAAACAGAGCCCGGATTACGACGTGGACCTTCGCTGCACGAAACCGCTGCCATCAATACAGTAACCAATCCTAATGTAACTATTTGTTTTGAACGCATTTCAATATGTTTATGCTGTAACAATTTCTTCTTTTTCAAACATTTTTTTATCGCTGTCGTAACGACCAACCCACCAGCCGGTTTCAGCTTCTTTCTCAAACACTTCAACTGCACCAGCACTTTGTAAGAAAGATTTTACTTCTTCCAGGTTTGTTTTTTCTGTTACTTCAATTGGCATAACAAACAAATCATCTGTTGCTCTCAGGTGAAAATGGTCTTTTTTCACAAAAGGTGCCAGTTGCGACAAATAACAAAATGTAAGCACCATACCAACTGCTGAACACAATACAGTCAATTCAAAAATGATGGGAATAAAAGCCGGCAAAGGCAAGTGTGGTTTACCACCAATATTCATTGGCCAGTCTTTTGTAAACACCCAGCTCATAAATGATAATGCTGTTGTAGTACCGGTAAGGGCATAAATAAACCCTGCTGTATGAAGGCTTGTTTCACGCAAACCCATTGCATGGTCTAAACCATGTACAGGAAACGGCGTATAAACATCATGAATCTTGTACCCTGCTTTCCGGCTGTTCTTCACAGCGGGAAACAACGTTTTTTCATCATCAAAACAGCCTACAACAAATTTTTTTACAGACATATTTTATTATTTGCTTTGAGCTTTCAGCTTTTCGCTTTCAGCATGAATTCAATTAATGTGCATGCACGTGATCGTGTGCAAATTCTTCAACTGTTTGTTCTTCCAATGGATCCATTGCTTCCTTGAAGCTTTCACCGCTTTTCTTAAGAATGTGCTTAATTTCAGCGATGGCAATTACAGGGAAATATTTGGAGAAAAGGAAGTAGCAGGTAAAGAACAATCCAAATGATCCGAGGTAGAAACCAACTTCCCAGATGGTTGGACGATAGTACACTGACCATGATGATGGCAGGTAGTCACGATACAATGATGATACGATGATCACAAAACGTTCGAACCACATACCAATGTTCACCACAACACTCATTAAGAATGTGAAAGCAATATTTCTTCTTAATTTCTTCGACCAGAACAACTGTGGAGTAATTACGTTACAAGTCATCATTAACCAGTAGCTCCATCCGTAAGGACCGGCAATACGGTATTTGAAGAAGATATCCTGTTCGTATTTCACCGCACTGTACCATGCCATGAACAACTCAGTTAAGTAAGCACATCCTACAATTGAACCGGTTAATACAATAACCTTGTTCATGTTTTCGATGTGGCTGATGGTGATATAATCTTCCAGGTGCATTACTTTACGTGTTACCAGCATCAGTGTTTGCACCATGGCAAAACCGGAGAAGATGGCACCCGCAACGAAATATGGAGGGAAGATAGTTGTATGCCAACCAGGAATAACTGAAGTGGCGAAGTCGAATGATACGATTGTGTGTACTGACAATACCAGTGGAGTACTTAAACCGGCCAATACCAGTGATAAGCTTTCATGACGTTGCCAGTGCTTGGTTGAACCTGTCCATCCGAAAGAAGCAACACCATAAAATAATTTTGCCCATTTCTTTTTAGCACGGTCACGAAGTGTGGCCATATCAGGAATCAAACCGCTATACCAGAATAAAAGAGATACAGTAAAGTAAGTAGAGATCGCAAATACGTCCCAAAGCAGTGGTGAGTTGAAGTTCACCCACAAAGGACCACGTGTATTAGGATAAGGCATTACAAAGAAAGCCATCCATACACGACCCATGTGCCAGATTGGGAACTGACCAGCACAAATAACCGCAAAGATGGTCATGGCTTCTGCAGCACGGTTTACACCTGTTCTCCATCCCTGGCGGAACAGCAACAGGATCGCAGAAATCAGCGTACCGGCGTGACCAATACCCACCCACCATACGAAGTTGGTGATATCCCAACCCCATCCGATGGTTTTGTTCAGGTTCCACATACCTGTACCATACACAACTTCTTCATAAAGGCTCACCACGCCAAACAGCAGTAACGCTACCGAAATGATAAAGCCAATCCACCACAATCGTGACGGCGCAGCTTCCACCGGCTTACAAATATCCTCGGTTACATCGTGGTAGGTTTTACTTCCATCTACCAATGGTTCCCTAACCTGTGATTCGTACTTCAGTAATGACATAATCTTTCTTAGCTTTTGGCTATTAGCTTGCAGCTATCAGCCTTTGGTTTTTATTTTTTTGTACTAAGCTTCAGAATCATTTTTCAGCTTCTGTTGCGTCGCACACTTCAACTCGTTTTAACTCTGTTCAGCAATTAATGAGCTGCTGCTTCAGTTGTTTCTTTTTTCTCTTCAGCACCTTCTTCAACATTACCAACCTCACGTTCTGTATTTCTCACTTTCGCCATGTAGCTTACATTCGGCAATACGTGAATTTGTTCCAGAACGTAGTAAGTGCGGTTTACTTCTTCCTGTGTGCGCACTTTGCTGATTGCACTTTGTTTATCATTTACGTTACCGAATACAATTGCATCTGTAGGACAAGCCTGCTGACAAGCTGTGTGAATATCAGCATCAACCATTGGTCTGCTTTCTTTCTTAGCTGTAAGTTTAGCTTCCTGTAAACGCTGTACGCAGAACGAACATTTTTCAATTACACCACGGCTGCGGACAGTAACATCAGGATTCAACACCATACGTGTTAAATCATCATTCATCTGGATAGTTACTTCGTTCAGGCGACCGCTTTCAACAATCGGCATCTGGTTGTCTTTGAAGCTGTCAGCTCCGTTCCAGTCGTGCCAGTTAAAGCGACGTACTTTATAAGGACAGTTGTTGGCACAATACCTTGTACCAATACAACGGTTATAAGTCATCTGGTTCAAACCTTCACTGCTGTGGTTAGTTGCAGCCACCGGACATACGTTTTCACAAGGAGCGTTATCGCAGTGCTGGCAAAGCATTGGCTGGAATACCACATCCGGGTTTTCAACGTCGCCGCTGAAATAACGATCAATACGCAGCCAGTGCATATCGTGGAATTTTGTAACCTGGTTTTTACCAACAACAGAAACGTTGTTTTCAGCACTACATGCAACTACGCAGGCACCACAACCTGTACAGCTGTTCATGTCAATGCTCATACCCCATTTAATACCGGGCTTATCAAAAACAGGATACAGTGTTCCTTCTTTTTCTAAACCTTCAGGACCGCCATAGTTTTTCAACTCTTCCAGGCGCTCGTTATAGAAATGCTTGGGATCTTTTTTCAGTGTTGCAAGACTTGCTTCACGAATTACTTCAACACGGTTACCATAGGTGCCATGTGTTTGCATGTAAGCAACCGGGTATGCAGGCTCGTTTGTTTTTTCAATCGTAACATCTGCAATTGTATAATCGTAAGTCTGTCCGTTATATCCAACAAATGGATAAATGTTCTTACCAGCACCTTTAGCAGCAAGACCAATTTTTTCGCTGCGGCCATAACCAACAGCAATGGCAACAGTTTCAGCATTCATACCAGGAATAATGAGTAAAGGAAGTGTAATCTCTTTACCCCCTGCTTTAATGCTTAATACAGGTTTTGGAGGATTTACTTCATATTCATCATCTGCTTTATATCCTAATTCCTCTGCAGTCTTAACAGAAATAATTGCGTAGTTATCCCAGCAAGCTCTTGTAATCGGGTCAGGCATTTCCTGCAACCATGGGTTGTTGGCCATTTTACCATCACCAATACTTACCTTCTGGTAAATCACTAATTCCTTTTTACCACCCTTCTTCGCTTCGCTCAGTTTGGCAACAGCAGCAGCTAATGCAGCTCCGTTATATGTAGCACCGGCTACTGTTGGAGTTGCAGGTTCAATTACACCATCCTGTAAAGCTTTATCAAAAGCAACCTGTGAACCAAGTTTGCTGATCCAGTAATTTTTGAAATACGTTTCGTAATCAGCAACTGTGCTTCCGCTCCATTTTAATAATGAAGTTGCAAATGCCCTTGTTTTAAATAAGGGGTGAATTGTTGGCTGAATAAACGATACATATCCTTCCTTCGCTTCTGCATCGCCCCAGCTTTCGAGGTAATGGTGAGCAGGAAGAATGTATTGGCAATAAGTTGAAGTTTCATCTTCATTTTCGCTGAAAGAAACAGTAAGACCAACTTTTGTCAACGCTTCAGCAAATTTTTTGCTGTCTCTGTAAGTATAAACAGGATTTGCACCGTAAACGAGTAAAGCACCAACCTGTCCGGCACTCATATCGGCCACCAGTTGTTCAAATTCAGCATCAACACCTTTACGGAAGTTAGTAGCTGCACCGAAGTTGATGGTTTTACCATTTGCACCAATCTTGTCGTTAATTGCATTCACAACAACCTGTGCATTTACATCGTTGCTTCCGCAAACCACTACAGCATTACCGCCAGCAGCGAGTAATTCTTTAGCAGCAGATTCGATACCTGCAGCCAAACGTTTATCAGCAATAGCAGGAGCAGAAACTGCACCGCCAAGTTTTGCATATAAGTTTAATAATACAGCACCCAGTTCGCTTGGTTTGTGTGTAAAGCGTTCATCGGCATTAGCACCGGTCATGCTGTACATACTTTCAAACTGGAAGTGACGGCTCATGGTCAGGTTCTTGTCGTTGATCTTTCTTCCTGCTGAATATTGCTTTGCAAATTCAGCTGGGCTGATCCATGTACCAAGGAAATCGGCACCTAAGCTTACAATCACTTTTGCCTGGTCAAACTGGTAAGAAGGAATAGTACGCTTGCCGTAAGTTGCTTCATTTGCCTGTAAAATACCGCTGTAAGAAACAGCATCGTATGTTACATGTTTGAATGAAGGATATTTTGCCTTAAACTCATCAATTACTAATTGTACAGTTGGTGAGTTTAATGTTGAACTTAAAAGAACAATTTGTTTAGAACCCGCATTTGCTAAAGCAGCAGCAATTTTCTTATCAACTGCTTCGTAAGTAGGGGCTTCATTAAAACCATTGCTTGTTTTTTCCATTGGGTAGCGAACACGTGCAGTATCATACAAGCTCAGTACTGAAGCCTGTACACGCTGCGTAGTGGCACCTTTTGTAAAACCAAGGGTATTTCCTTCAATTTTAATAGGGCGACCATCTCTTACTTTCGCTAACACAGGCACTACATCTCCATCAAGCACAAACGTAGTTGCATAATAATTCGCTACACCTGGAACAATATCAGCCGGTTTGTTCAGGAATGGAATTGATTTTTTAACCGGGATATCGCAGCTGGCAACCAATGTAGCAGCAGCAGTGCTGAAACCCAGGTATTTCAAAAAGTCACGACGTGGAGTAGTTGCTCCGTTATCGTTTAATTCAAAAGGCAGTTCTTCTTTGAACTCGTTCTCCGCATTTTCAACGTAAGCTTTTGTGTTGTTCAGCTCTCCGAAATTTTGCCAATATTTTTTCTGACTCATATGCTAATTAGCGAATTTGAAAAATGATGATCCCCGTAATGCAGGATGAAATTTATTGTTGATCCTTTAAAGGATTAATAGTGACATTTTTGACATTCTGTACCACCAATGTTTTCTACAGTTACACTATCCATCTTTCCATTCTTAATATCATTATGGAATTTTTCATAAATGCTGTAGAAACCGTTGTCTTTAAACTTAACCGCAGTTGTACGGTGACAGTTGATACACCAGCCCATGCTCAGATCAGCAAACTGTTTTACTTCATTCATGTTCTGAATTTCACCATGGCAAGTCTGGCATTGTACACCACCTGCTTTTGTGTGCTGAGAGTGATTGAAGTAAACATGATCAGGCAGAGCGTGAATCTTAATCCATTCAATAGGCTTGCCTGCATTTTTGTAGCTGTTTGTTGCAGGATCCCAACCTGAGTAAGAATATAATTTCTGAATTTCTGCGTTTGCATCCAGCTTGCTTCCGTCTTCTTTAATGATAGGAGCACCTTTGTATTCGCTGATACCCATGTGGCAGTTCATACACACATTCACACTTGGAATGTTTGCATGCTTACCTTCCATTGCACCACCGTGGCAATACAAACAGTTTACCTGGTTAATGCCGGCGTGTACTTTGTGAGAATAATAAATAGGTTGTTCAGGTTGATAATCTTTCGTACGACCCAAACCAACTGCACCTTGTACAAGGAAATAACCTCCTAACAAAAACAGGAGTATAATACCTGAAGCAATGATTGTTTTATTTCTGTATGCAGGAAGCGGAGCAAATACGGGGCGACCTTCTCTTTCATCATTCAATCTCTTCAGGCTGCTGTTTACACGCAGTAAAATCAAACCAACTACTGCCAGAACAATTGCAAGAATTCCAAAAAGAAGTGAGTTGTCAGATGCAGGTTCATTTGCTGGTGCACCTGCTGCAGGAGTTTCTGGTTTTTTGTTTGCCTCAGCATTGATGTAATCAATGATTGCATCAATTTCCTTTTCACTGAACTGGGGGAAAGCCGTCATCACAATACCGTTGAACTGCTTCATCAGATCAGCCGCATATGTATCGGTTTTAGCAAAAGCTACAGGGTTGTGTACCCAGGCGTAGATCTTTTTGCGGTCGCTCCAGGGACCACGGGATTCAACACCTGCTAACGCCGGACCAGTAAGTTTTTTAGCTACTGCGTGACATGCCGCACAATTGGCCTGGAACAAAGCCTTTCCGTCCTGTGCGAACAATTTATCACCAATAAGCAATGAAACTACGATCAAACAAGCAGTCAGCGACCTTCGGAGTAATAATTTTGGTTGATTCATAACGTTCTGGAACCGTATTGTGATTTGGAAGAATATCCCTTTTAATATGGCTGCAAAAATAGGGGAGGATACTGACAAAATATCCACATGCTGAATATTTTTTTTACCTATTTCTGACTTGAATATGAATGGGTTGCTAAAGCCTGCCTAAAATTCATAAATAATAAATGTTCGCTTGCTTTTTTGCCTTTTTGGGTAGTTCGCAGCTTTGTAAACCGGGGATTAAACCCGACTTTTGCTGCCATGTTTAAAAACCTGCAGAAAAAATGGAAAGTGGGCCCCGGGCAACTACTGCTCATTTTGTGCACTTTTGCCATTGGCGGGAGTATTACAGGCTATTTTGGCCGTAAAATCATGCATATTCTGGACATTGACGATGGCTGGCTCTTTCTTCCGGTATATATTATTATTATCACCATTTTATGGCCATTGATGGTGCTGGTGATCAGTATACCGCTTGGACAGTACCGCTTTTTTTCGGGTTATCTGAAGAAAATCGGCCTCAGAATGGGTTTTATTAAATCAAAAAATTAAACAGGTACAACATTGAACAACCAGAAAAAGGTTGCCATTTTCGCTTCAGGAGCAGGCAGCAACGCAAAAAAAATCATTGAACACTTTAAAAACAGCTCTTCGGTAAAAATTGCCCTTATTGTTTGCAACAAGCCAGGAGCGGGTGTTTTGAACATTGCTGGCGAAAACAATATTCCCACCCTGCTTATCGAAAAAGAACAGTTTTTTCGTGGAAATGCCTACACAGATGAACTAAAAAAACTGGAAATTGATTTTATAGTACTGGCTGGCTTTCTCTGGAAAATACCTGTTGCCCTTATCAAGGCCTTTCCAAAACAGATTATAAACATCCACCCCGCACTTCTTCCCAAATATGGAGGTAAGGGCATGTACGGGCATTTTGTACATGAAGCCGTCATTAATAATAAAGAACCGGAAAGCGGAATCAGTATTCATTTTGTAGATGAACTGTACGATCACGGCCAGATTATTTTCCAGGCAACATGTGAAGTGTTGCCAACCGATACACCCGATTCACTTGCAGAACGTATTCACGGGTTGGAACACAAACACTACCCTGCTGTAATTGAAAAGTTGCTTTCGTAAAACCTTCTTAAATAAATAAGCGTAAAGTATTTTTATCGGCCGAACAGTTTATCATTGCAGCAGTTTTGAAAAAGTTACTCTTTTATATTTTGATTTTGCTGCTGGCAAAAACCAGCTCAGCCCAGATCCAGTTAAGTGGTACCGTTTACGACAGCACCAAACGTAACCTTGTTATGGGTGTACAGGTAGTATGTACCTGCGGCACCATGAGTTTTACCGATAGCGCCGGTAACTATACCATTTATGTTGGAGCCAAAGACTCGGTATTCTTTTTCTTCCGCAATAAACCCACGCAGAAATTCCCCGTGAGTAATATCAAAGATTACTCTGCATTTGACATTTCGCTACGCCTGCATGTGCCCGGCCGCTACAAAGAGTTAAAAGAAATTATTGTTTACGGTAAAACAAGAAAACAGGATTCGATTGATAACCGCCTGCAGTACGATAAAATTTTTAATGCCGATCGTGGAGGTTTGCGTTTTTCCGGAGCTAATCCCGAAGCTGGTGTTGGCGCAAGCATTGATCTTGATGCATTGATAAATGTGTTCCGTTTCAGGCGAAATAAAAGCATGCTACATTTTCAGCAACGGTTGATTAAAGAAGAACAGGACAGGTATATCGATTACCGTTTCAACAAAACAATTGTTCAGCGACTTACGACGCTGAAAGAAGGACCGATGCTGGATGAATTTATGCAGCTTTACCGTCCCGAATACGAAATACTTACACAGGTAATGGACATTGAACTTTACCAATACATACAATCAGCCGCAAAAGATTATCTCAGTAAAAAAGGTAAACGGTAACAATTCATTTTACTTCACTGTTATCATCATTTAATCTTTCGGTTGTAATTTGCTTTTATAATTTATGAGTATGGAACAAACAACATTAGGCATTGGCACACGCCTGCAACATACACAACACGGACCCGGCGTAATTGTAGGCATCCGTTATGCAACTTATCTCATTTCATTTATCAACAGTGGTATAAAGGAAATTGATAAAACAGATCCCAACCTCGATGAAATAATTCCTGAAAATGTTTCGGAAGAAATTGAAACCAACAGTGAGTTTGAAAAATCATTACTGAAAATTCTCCGTTTATGGAATGGACTAAATGAAACAGTTCCGCTTGGTGAAAAATGGGAAGGCGGCACATTGTTGCTTCAGCCAAAAGATAAATCGCTGAAGCCAAAAGAAATTCCGGTTGAAGATTTCTTTCATAAAATAGTGATGCTGCGTGACAGACTTCGTGTACTGGAACAAAACATCAACAGCAGTAAAAATTTAAGCGAAGAAGAAAAGATCAACATCCAGCAATATATTACGAGATGCTATGGTTCGCTTACAACATTCAATGTGCTGTTTAAAAACAAAGAGCATTGGTTTGTTGGTGAAAAGAAAGCTGAATAATTTCTCATCGTATATTCCATAATTACGCATAGAAATTATACGTAGCTGTTTTTAAGCAATGCAGCAACATCGTTAATTTTAAAAAAATAAAAAGCAAATGCAGTTTCATGTATTTGCTTTTTTTATTGATTTTTCTATCTTGCAAGCAAACCAGTATCCATGACCCGAACAATAATTTACCTGGCCGCTTTTTTTATTACTGCTTTTTCATCGAACGCTCAAAGCAAACCAACATTCTCGTCCATCAGGTTACAACTCGAAAAAGTGATCAACGATTATCCAAACCAGTTTTCATTGATTAAAGGTGAGAAAAGCGAAAGCGAGCCAAACACAATTGAATACAAATCAAAGATTGAAATAAAAAATGCTGTTGAAACAAAAGTGATTGGTTACACATCAAAAACAAAAATTCATTGGGTGTGGGAATCAAAACTTTTTGTTACAGAAGATATTGATGTGTTGAAAAAACTATACAAAGCTTATTACAATGATATTTCCGGCAAATCGCTCTTAAGCAAAGGAAATATCAACAGCATTAAAGCAACCGGTCCTTACGATGCGCCATCAGAAGAATTAAGATTGTGGACCAACCAGTTCAGGATGAATGACGCAACCGGCGAATTCAGCAACATGGTGATTGATCTTGTTGCGGAGTATATCGGCTTTGAATGGAATGTATACCTGCGTGTGTACGACAAAGAAAAAGACGAAGACATGAAACCAACAAAAGACAAAAACGAAAAATTCAGGTATTGATAAATCTCAATAAATAAAAAAACGGCTTAATTCTTAAGCCGTTTTTTATGTACCTGCTAAACTATTTTGTTTACTTCAGTGGTTTCTTTTTAATCATTCCTCCCTTTGTATCCTTTACACGATGCATGACCACAAATGCACCCGGTTCAATTTTCTCTATCTCGGTACTGAGTTTGTTCATTTCCAAACGGGTAATTACTGTGTAAAGAATATCCACTTCTCTTGTTTCGCCACGCTTACCAAATCCACGCTTACCGCTGAAGACAGTTACACCTCTACCCATCACCTGTATAATCATTTCACGCATTTCATCGCTGCGCACTGAAACGATTGTTACCGCAATGTACTCATCAATACCTTCAATTAAAAAGTCGAGTGTTTTTGATGCAGCCAGATAAGTGATGATGGAGTAAAGTGCTATTTCGATTGATAAAAAATAAGCAGCGGTAAGAAAGATTACTGCATTAATGAGTATGATAATATCACCAATGGTTGTACCCAGCTTACGGCTTAAATAAATTGCCAGCACTTCGGTACCATCAATCACCGCACCGCCACGAATCACCAAACCAATTCCTGCACCAAGAAAAAAACCACCAAATACTGCAACCAGTAAATTATCCTGCGTAACATCAGGGAAACTGATAAACGCAACCGATGCGGCTAATCCAGCAATGGAAAAAACGGTTTTAATGGCAAACTGTTTACCAATAATTTTAAACGCCAGCAACACAAACGGAATGTTCAGTAAAATAATCAACAGGTAAAGCGGAACCTTTGCAACAAATGAAATCAGCAACGAAATACCTGTAACACCACCATCAATAAAATGATTGGTGAACAGAAAACCTTTTAACCCAAAGGTTGCCGACAAAATACCTAACGCAATCAGCACAAAATCTTTCAGCAACCTGCGCACTGTAACTTTTAAACTCCGGTAATTTTTTGCAAGTATATAATCCGATGCTTTTACATCGCCCTTTACCTGGTTCCGGATAACACGTTGCCACAAGGGCACATTCTCATTTGTTTTTTTCCTGTTCATTTCTGTCGCTTTTTTGGTTTACCGTTTTTGTTTAATCATTCATTTTCTATATAGCATGCAACTGATGAAAACAGGTTAGCAGGTCAGCAACGGCCTGTTAAGGTGATCCTCTTTTTATTTACTGTTTATGTACGAAAGCGATAAGTAATCAGCCCATTTTCTTGCGCCCAGCACTTCATCACTTAACGAACCGGCGCCTGAATTCTGATCAAAAAAAACAAGCGATTCATCGTTTACTGCTTTATTGCCGAACTTTAATACCAGCTCTACTTTATCAGGTATATCCGATCCGTTCTGTTTTGACCCTGCTGTATGAATCTGAACTGTACTTTGCTTTAATCCCTGAAGCGCAACAAAGCTTGAATCAACTGCATTGTTGTTCAAATGTACAAACAAGAGTTTCTGTTGTTTTTCATCAAGCCCGATTGCCGATTGAAGAAACATTTGCTTTCGTGTAATCCTGCAACCCTGTTTATGTGCTTCCTGTTTTAATAAATGAAAAAGTTTTTTCTCGTGCTTACTGTTTTTAATGTGATGATAGTAAAAAGGGAGCACTACTACAAGTATAATAAGTATAGCCGTTATGGCTGTTTGCATATCCATTCAAAAAAGTTTTAAGTATGAAAATTATGGCCAGTTTATAATAAACGGCCCGTTACAAATTGTCAATTCATACTTATTACCAGAAATAATGGAAAGGAAACAACAGTATTGTTTTCTGAAATGAAACACAAAGCTGCTGAACAATGGAAAGATACCCATCGTGATGGCAAGCTGTTTCAGTTGCCATTTTACTTGTTTCATAAAAAACAGGAACACTGCTTTTTGCTGCAGCTGTTTTTTCAGCTGATGAAACTGTAAGTCTTGTGTTGGTTGTAAAATAAAAATTGCTTTCAGCAGAGGAAGAAAGCTGTTCTTTTTGTGAAGTATTGGAAAACGGCTCTTGTGCAGCAACAGTAAAACAGTTGACACTCAATGCAAATGAGTACAACAATGCAATTGCAGCAAAACCTGTAACTGTAAGCCATTTTTTCACGCTGCAAAGGTAACTTTTTCAGGCCGCCTTTCCTAAGCCGATTTGTTATAGAAATGTAATAACAGTTGATGAATTTTCAGGAAGAAAACGGTTTAACTAAACAACTTCTCCCTGTTTCGCTATAATAAATGAAATGATTGCATCAAGCTCCACTCCTGCCCTTTGCATGGCATCATTAATTTCATCACGGTTAACATTGGCCGCAAAACTTTTTTCTTTCAATCGTTTCTTCACTCCTTTCAGCTCCATGCCTGCATAACCTTCGGGACGCATTAATGAATATGCATGTACAAGTCCGCTCAGCTCATCAAATACATACAGCATTTTATCCATCTTGGTAACAGGCTCCACGCCAAAATGATTGGGCCCGTGACTTGCAATAGCCCTGATGATTTCTGCATCAATATTTCTTGCTTCAAGCTCTTCAATAATTTTCCGGCAATGCTGTTCGGGCCACTGATCCCAATCGGCATCATGCAGCAGTCCGGCCATTTCCCAACGCCACTGGTCAGCTTCATTCAGTTGTTCTTTTTCTGCAGCCCAGCATTTCATTAAATATGCAACCTGTTTCATGTGCAGCTGCAGCCGTTCGTTCTTCACCCAATCGTTCAGCAACTGCATAACTTCTTCTTTTGATAATACATTGCCTGCATTGGCAGTATTCCCAAACTCTGTGCGGTTTAATTGCAAAGACATGATTCTGAATTTTTTCAGCAATAAATATAATCAACTATCAATTTTCATTATGCAGGATGTGCTCAGCCCGGAACTTTCTGTTTACTACTTGTCTTCGCTGATTCTGATTTTTTTCATGATATAAATCAGGTCAATTGTCATGATACAATCATGTTTTCACTTGAAATTGTTCTGGATATTTGGCCGCATTAAACGTAAAAACTTGCCACATGAAAGAGTTTCAGATTGTTGTGCTGGCCAAACAAGTGCCCGATACAAGAAACATTGGTAAAGATGCCATGAAAGCCGATGGCACTGTTAACAGGGCAGTACTCCCCGCCATTTTTAATCCCGAAGATTTACACGCACTTGAGCAGGCATTACGCATCAAGGATCAGTTTCCCGGTTCAACCATTACGTTGCTTACAATGGGACCTCCCCGTGCGGTGGAAATTCTGAAAGAAGGTTTTTACCGTGGTGCTGATGATGGCATATTGCTTACCGACAGGGCTTTTGCCGGTTCAGATACATTGGCAACATCGTATGCTATTTCCTGCGCCATCCGCAAAATCAAAAATGTTGATCTCATTGTTTGCGGCCGCCAGGCAATTGATGGCGATACTGCACAGGTTGGTCCGCAGGTAGCAGAAAAATTAGGTATTCCTCAAATTACCTATGCTGAAGAAATTGTATCACTTGCTGATGATAAAATACAGGTAAAACGCCGTCTTGAAAGAGGTATTGAAACAGTGGAATCTTCATTCCCTGTGTTGATTACCGTTAACAGTTCGGCACCGCATTGCCGCCCTAGAAATGCAAAACGTTTGATGAAATACAAACATGCATCAACCATCAGTAACCGCCAGGAAAGTAATGAAGATTACCTGGCTACTGCAGTTGCCAACTCTCATCTTACCATTAAAGAATGGAGTGTAAATAATATTGAAGCAGATGCCGAAGAACTTGGTTTGGGCGGCTCTCCCACCAAAGTAAAAAAAGTAGACAACATTGCTTTCCAGTCAAAAGAATCAAGAACGCTGGATGATTTTGATGATGATATTGACGGACTGATGAAAGAACTGATTGAAGCGCACATTATTGGTTAAAAACCTGAACTCTCAAAACATATTTCATGAACAATATTATCGTTTATTGCGAACTTGATGAAGGCAAAATTGCTGATGTAAGTTTCGAGCTGTTAACCAAAGGCCGCAGTCTTGCCACACAGCTCAACTGTAAACTGGAAGCATTGCTGATTGGTGATAACCTTCAGGGTTTGGAAAAAGAAATTTTTCCTTACGGTGTTGATACTATTTACATGGCTGATGACAAACGGCTCTCACCTTATTCAACCTTACCACATACATCAGTAGTTGTAAATCTTTTCAGGGAACAAAAACCACAGATTGCGTTGATGGGTGCAACAACCATTGGCCGGGATCTTGGTCCACGTGTTTCATCAGCTCTCAGAAGTGGCCTTACTGCCGATTGTACTGAACTTGAAATCGGCGATCACGAAGACAAAAAACAAAACAAGGTTTATAAAGATTTACTGTACCAGATACGTCCTGCATTTGGTGGCAATATCATTGCAACAATCATTAACCCCGATTGCCGTCCGCAAATGGCAACCGTAAGAGAAGGTGTAATGAAGAAAGCAATTGCTGATCCCAATTATAAAGGAGAAGTGGTACAGCTCGATGTAGAAAAATATGTGGACGATACAGCCTTTGTAGTAAAAATTATTGAACGCCACATTGAAACATCAAAAGTGAATATTAAAAACTCACCAGTAATTGTTGCAGGAGGTTTTGGTGTTGGCTCTGCAGAAAATTTCAAACTCTTACACAAACTGGCAACAATATTAGGCGGTGAAGTTGGTGCATCCCGTGCTGCAGTTGATGCAGGTTATGCAGAACACGAACGCCAGGTGGGACAAACAGGTATCACCGTAAGGCCCAAGCTTTACATTGCCTGTGGTATCTCCGGTCAGATTCAGCACTTAGCCGGTATGATGGAATCAAGCATTATCATTTCAATCAACAGCGATCCCAATGCGCCCATCAACAAAATCGCCAATTATGTGATTACAGGAAAAGTGGAGAATGTGATTCCTAAAATGATCAAGTATTATAAAGAGCATACAAAATAATTCGAACAACCTAATTCAGCTTTTATGGCAAATTTTTTTACTGATAACCCCGATCTTCAGTTTCATCTTTCGCATCCGCTGATGCAGAAAATAGTGGCCTTAAAGGAAAACAACTTTAAAGACAAAGATGCATTTGATTATTCGCCCAAAGATTTTGAAGATGCAATGGACAGCTATACGCAGGTGCTGGAAGTGGTGGGAGAAATCTGCGGTGATATTGTTGCGCCCAATGCCGAATCGGTTGATCATGACGGACCAAAACTGGAAAATGGTCATGTAACGTATGCAAAAGGAACGCAGGAAAATATTGATGCCATTAAGCAGGCCGGGCTGATGGGCATTACACTTCCCCGTGAGTTTGGTGGTTTGAATTTTCCGATCGTTCCATATATCATGGCGGCTGATATTGTGTCACGTGCCGATGCTGGTTTTGTCAACATCTGGGGATTGCAGGATTGTGCTGAAACAATCAATGAATTTGGTTCGCACGAACAGCGTGAAAAATATCTTACCCGTGTTTCTGCCGGCGAAACAATGGCCATGGCATTAACCGAACCCGATGCAGGATCTGATCTGCAGGCAGTGATGCTCAAAGCACATTTTGATGAAGAAAAAAATACCTGGTTGCTTAATGGTGTGAAACGTTTTATCACCAATGGCGATGGCGATATTTCACTGGTGC
This sequence comes from Chitinophagaceae bacterium UBA1931, assembly GCA_002337125.1. GTDB lineage: Bacteria > Bacteroidota > Bacteroidia > Chitinophagales > Chitinophagaceae > Lacibacter. The sequence goes on along the minus strand of DDFJ01000004.1, from coordinate 2,380,265 downwards.
TTGCACGTACGGAAGAACGCACACAGGATGGCCGTGGACTTTCCATGTTTATTCATGATAAAAGAAACGGTGGTATTACAGTAAGAAGAATTGAAAATAAATTAGGCATCAAAGGTTCGCCCACCTGCGAACTGGTGTACAAAGATGCGCCAGCTGAACTGTGCGGACAACGCAAGTTTGGTTTGATTAAATATGTAATGTCGCTGATGAATGGAGCAAGGCTTGGTATCGTTGCACAATCAGTTGGTATCAGTGAAGCTGCTTACCGTGAAGCATTAAGCTATGCACAAAAGCGTATGCAGTTTGGCAAGCCGATTATTAAATTCCCGCCCATTTATGAAATGCTGGCAATCATGCATGCAAAACTTTCTGCATCACGTTCGTTGTTGTATGAAACTGCACGCTTTGTTGATATTTACAAAACCTACAATCATATTTCTACCGAACGGGATTTAACAAAAGAAGAAAAAGAAGAGCAGAAAAAATACCAGAAGCTGGCTGATGCATTTACACCGCTGGCAAAAGGAATTACTTCTGAGTTCTGTAATGAAATTGCATACGATTCATTGCAGATACATGGTGGTTCAGGGTTTATGAAAGATTACCCGATTGAACGCATTTACCGTGATGCACGTATTACCACTATTTACGAAGGAACAACACAACTGCAGGTTGTAGCTGCCATTAAAGGTGTTACCACCGGTGCATATCTTGCACAAATGCAGGAATATGAAAAAGCAACCATTAAACCTGAAACTGAATCGTACAGGTCGCAGTTGATTTCGATGGCCTTTGAATATGAAGATGCTGAAGCAAGAGTAACTGTTCATAACAATCCTGAGTTCATTGAATTTCATGCACGCCGTTTGGTTGAAATGGCCGGTAACATCATCATGGGTTACCTGTTACTGAACGATATGCAGCGGGATCATGATTACTGGAAAACACTGGAAGTATTTCTGCGATATGCCCGTGCAAAAAATCATGCACATGCAGCATTCCTCAGTCATTCATCAGTGAATGATATGGGAAAATATAAGCAGGCGTAAGAGCGGTTGAATTCTTAATTGGATTGCAAGCAACAACATAGCAATAGAAACCCGTCAGACGTAAAAAGTTTGACGGGTTTTAATTAATGCTTCTTTCTTTGTTTATCCATTCTCAACAAATCCTCGGCAACTGTTCGCCGGTTAAATAGTTCACCACTCTTCTTCCACCAGTACCGCTTTTCATAATTACTTTACCGGGATGATCTTCGGTTACTTCACCTATAATGCAGGCTGATGAAAAACCTTTTTCTGCTTTCAGCATCGCCACCAGATCATCTGCAAAAATGTGATTCACCACAGCAATAAACTGTCCTTCATTAGCAACATATAACGGATCAAGCCCCAGCATTTCACAGGCACCTTCCACCTGCTCATCAACAGGAATTGTTTTCTGATCAAGTTCGTAACCAAGCTTGGTTAAACCAGCCACTTCATTTAATACAGAAGCTACACCACCTCTTGTGGGGTCACGCATAAAGTGAATATTCTTTCCAAACTTTTCAAATAGTTTTTGCGTAATATCTTTCAGGTTGCGTGTATCACTTTCAATGGTTGTTTCAAACTCAAGTCCTTTACGCATGCTCATGATGGTGATGCCATGTGCGGCAATTGGTCCGCTGAGAATAATTTTATCGCCGGGTTTAATGCGGGCATGATGAATCTCTGCTTTGTGATGAATTGTTCCAACCCCGGTTGTATTGATAAATATTTTATCGCCCTTCCCTTTCTCCACCACTTTTGTGTCGCCGGTAACAATCTGCACACCTGCTTTATCAGCTGCTTCTTTTATACTCACCAGAATTTCCCAGAACTCTGTAATGGGTAATCCTTCTTCCAGTATAAATGCAAGCGTTAAATATTTTGCTGATGCTCCGCACATAGCTAAATCATTCACCGTGCCGTTTACTGCAAGATCACCAATGTTACCGCCGGGAAAAAACACAGGTGATATAACATAACTGTCGGTGCTGATAGCAATATGACCTTTGATGTCTAAGAAAGCACCATCATGCTGCTGATCAAGTTTATCGTTTTTTAAAATATCAAATACGCCGCTTTGTAATAATCGTTGTGTAAGCAATCCGCCGCTACCGTGACCAAGTGTGATAATATCAAAATCAAATTTGGGTAAGGGACATTGTAAGTTCATATGGTTTACATTAATACTGTTTCTTCTACTCCTTGAAAATGATAATAAGCTGCACATGCACCTTCGCTGCTTACCATTGGTGCGCCAACGGGATGTTCAGGTTTACATTTCTTACCAAAGTGCGGGCATTCAAATGGTTTCTTTAATCCTTTCATGATTTCACCGCTGATGCATTCATTGTTGCCATCAACTACAGGTGTGCCAAGATTAAATTTTATACGTGCATTAAATTGTTTGTATTGTTCATTTAGTTCATAACCACTTTGCGGGATCTGTCCGATACCACGCCAGCTCCTGTCGCTTATTTCAAACACTTCGTGAATGGTATCCTGCGCCATTTTATTCCCTTCACGGTGTACTGCACGCACATATTGATTTTCCACTTTATAAACGCCTGCTTCCAGTTGTTTAACAGCCATTAAAATTCCCTGCAGTAAATCAACCGGTTCAAAACCTGTAACAACAATGGGTGTTTTATATTTTTCTGCAATAGGATCATATTCATCCATTCCCATAATAGTGCAAACATGACCTGCAGCTAAAAATGCATCAATCTTATTTTCAGGATCACCGAGTATTGCTTCCATGGCTGGCGGCACCAATACATGCGATGCAAGAATGCTGTAATTGTGTACGTTCATTTTTGCAGCCTGCACAACACTCAGCGCATTGGCAGGTGCCGTTGTTTCAAAACCAACTGCAAAAAATATTACTTCCTTATCAGGATTTTGCTGAGCAAGTGTAACTGCTTCCAATGGCGAATAAAGAATACGCACATCTGCTCCGGCTGCTTTTGCTTCAAGCAAACTTTTCTTTGTACCTGGTACACGCAGCATATCGCCAAACGAACAAAGAATTACATTGGGCTGTTCGCTCAATGAAATGGCTTCATCAATAATACCAATGGGTGTAACACAAACAGGGCAGCCCGGACCATGCACCATTGTAATTTCTTTTGGCAGCATTTCCAGGATTCCGTTTTTAACAAGGCTGTGTGTTTGTCCACCACAGATTTCCATGATGGTCCATGGCCTGGTGGTGATGTGTTTTATTTCTTCAGCGAACTGTTGAACCAATTCAGGATCCCTGTATTCAGATAAATATTTCATACTTCATTTTGTTTTATCAAGCCGGAGACTTTGGAGAGCCGTTACAGATGAGGTTTTAAATTCAGCTGACCTTCTTCTAATACTACAGGTTGTTGCTTTCTTAATTCTTCATCGTGCAGTTCTTCAATTTCACCTATCTGCCGCAGGTATTCAAATGTTTTGTTTGCTTCTTCTTCATCCACTTTGCTGATGGCAACACCAACATGCACCATTACATAATCATTTATTCCTGCTTCAGGAACCATACAGAGATTTACTTCTTTCATAATTCCACCAAATGAAACTTTTCCTTTACGGAATGTTTCATCAAGCTGCGTTGTGATGGAAACAATTTTTCCGGGAATGGCTAAACACATTTTCGATTGTTTTATTTTAAAATAAATTCTTCATTACGTTTTTTCTGTTCAGCAAAAGAGGCAGAAATCTGCATCATGGCAAGCTGACCAAAGGAAATACATTCGTCATTAGGCGATAACTGTTTGTGAAAATACAACTCAAATCTGTCTTTCAGAAGTCCTGTTAATAAATCAACCAGCAAGGCATTCTGCATAACACCACCGCTGAAGGCAATTTTCTTTACGCCGGCATTTACAGCTGCTTTTTCAACCAGCTTTGCAAGAGATACATGTACTTTATAAGCAATCACTTCTTTTTCAACATTATTCTTCAGGTCTTTCATCAGCTGTTCAAGCAATGGTTTTACATAAATAATATTCTTGAACAGTTTAAATTCATAACACTCTTTTGCAGGAGGATTTTTACACTGTAATGCCAGTGCTTCCAGTTTCATTGCAGCTTCGCCTTCATAACTTGATACATCGGCTAGGTTAAGTAATGAAGCAATACCATCCAGTACACGACCAAAGCTTGAAGTAAAAATTAAACGGCTGCCATACTGCAATGTATTCCTGTAATGAGCCCATTCGGCCTTGGTGAATTTATCTTCCAGCAACTGCAGTGCTTCTTCATAGTAATGACAAATGGATAATGCTGAAAGTCTTGGTTCCTTCGGCATCTTATCACCCATCAGCACGGGAAAATAGTTGATGTGTGCATACCGTTCAAAATGTTTGTTGCGGAACAAAAACATTTCACCTCCCCACACATTCCCATCATTACCATAGCCGGTTCCATCCCAGATAATACCTAATACAGGTTCGTCTGTTTCGTGCAGATTATTTTCTGCAAGTACAGCAGCAAAATGTGTTTCGTGATGTTGCACTTCAACCAAAGGAATTGCATTTTCTGCTGCATAATTTTTTCCATTCTCAGTTACATTATAACCGGGATGTTTATCCACCACACAAAAATCTGCGTCAAAACGAAGCAGGTTGCTGATATGTTGCAGCGTATGACGGTAACTCAACTGTGAATCATAGCTCGACTGATCGCCAAGAAACTGGCTGACATAACAACGGTTTTGCTGCAGCAGGGCAAAACTGCTTTTCAGTTCTGCACCCATTGCAATAACCTGTGTATGATGATTACTGAAAGGAACCGGGTAAAAGTTGGGTGCATATCCTCTTGAACGGCGCAGAATAATTTTTTGCTGATGAACGGGTGAGAATTGAATCACGCTGTCATCCTGCGGCACTACAATATCACGATCATATGTAAGAACAAAATCAGCAATTTCCCCAAGATACTCCAGTGCCTGTTCATCGTTGTAAATAATCGGTGAGCCGCTGATGTTGCCGCTTGTTGCAATCAATGGTTTGTGAAATGCATCGGCAATTAATGCAAGCAATGGTGTGTACGGCAACATTACACCTATCTTCTTTAAACCTGGTGCCACCTGCTCTGCACAAAGACCGGTTGAAGGATGATCGAGCAACCTGCACAAAACAATGGGTGCTTCTATACTTTGTAATGCTTCTCTTTCTTTTTCGGTGATCACAACATCTTTTTCTGCAACCTTTAATGACGGATATAATATTGCCAATGGTTTGGTAGGACGTTGCTTTCTTTCACGAAGTGTGTTAATGGTTAAATGATTGGTAGCATCGGCCATAAGCAGATAACCACCAACACCTTTTACTGCAATGATATGGCCATTATGCAATGCATCTTTCAACATTACCATGATGCATTCATAATCATCGCACACATGCTCACCATCACTATTGTACAGGTGCATGGGAATACCACATTCGCCGCATGAATTTGTTTGGCTGTAATAGCGCCTGTGTGAAGGGTTGTGATATTCTTTACTGCAATGACTGCATTGTTCATAAGCAGCCATTGTTGTGTTAGGCCGGTCGTAAGGTAATGCAGTAATGATGGAGTAACGTGGACCGCATTTTGTACAGGTTGTAAACGGGTAATGATACCTGCGGTTTTTGTGTTCAAATAATTCGTGGCGACAATCATCACATAAACCAAAATCAGGAGTAATCATCAATGAAGTATGTAAACCTTCTTCACTCTCTACAATTGAAAATCCGTTGAATTCTTTCAACTGTATTACTTTGGCCGTATGATGTGTGATAATGGAATTGGAAGGCGGGTAATGAATAAGCTGCTGACAGAAAGCTTCAAGAACATCTTCATCAGCCGTTGCAATAATGTGTACACCATTACCGGTGTTGGAAACAGTTCCCTTAATATTCATTTCATGCGCAAGCCTGTACACATGCGGACGAAAGCCCACGCCTTGTACCATTCCGCTGATATGAATATGCCAGGACTGCATCATTGTTCAAGCTCTCCTTTAACAGCAACATTTTATTCTTGCGGTAATTTTAAAAACCGGTTAAACAGAAGCGGTTTGCTGAACTTTTTGTTTCAGCCAGTTGTACCAGTTGTTTAACCCATCACCTTTATAAGCACTTACTTCTATAAATTCCAATGAAGGATTCACCTTCTTTGCATTTTCGATAAACGCTTCCACATTAAAGGGTACATAAGGAAGCAAATCCATTTTGTTGATAATGCACACATGCGAACTGTGAAACATATCAGGATACTTCAGCGGTTTATCATCACCTTCTGTAACAGAAGCAATCACCACTCTTGCAGTTTCGCCCAAATCAAACATGGCAGGACAAACAAGGTTTCCTACATTTTCAATAAACATCACTGCATTTTCTTTTGGCTTCATGTGCTGCAGTGCATGCAGTATCATGTGCGCATCAAGATGACATCCTTTACCTGTGTTGATTTGCACAACAGGAGTTCCAGTTGCATGAATACGGTCTGCATCGTTGCTGGTTTGCTGATCGCCTTCAATTACGTAACAACTCAAATCATTTTTTACATCCTGCAATGTTTTTTCAAGCAAGGTTGTTTTGCCGGAGCCTGGTGAACTTACCAGGTTGAGTGCAAGAATATTTTTGGCTTCAAAATAGCCACGGTTACGCTGTGCTAATAAATTATTCTGGTACAGCACATCCTGTTCTACATCAATTACCTTTTTGTTGTGAGCATGATCATGATGATCATGGTGATGATGGTCATGTGCATGATCATGTTCGTGTGGATGATCATGACCGTTCACTTCATGTATTGACACTTGTCCGTTAGAATCACATCCGCAGGTAGCACACATGGAATAATAGTTTATTTGATTAATTTACGAATAAGTCAGGTTACCACCAATGACTTTACTTTTAATTCTTTCCCTTGTTGTATGGAAATAAAATACTGTCCGCATTCGGGGCATGCATCATACAACTGGTGCATGGGAAAACGGTGATTACATTCCAGGCATAAACCCTGGCCTGGAATTTTGTTGATGATGAGTTGTGCATGGCTCAGTATTGTATCTCTTACAGCCTGCTGCCATGCAAAATCAAATGCATTTTGTTCAATGCCACTCAGTTCGCCAATGTCAAGCTCTATTTCTTCCACAACTTCAGCATTGGCTTTTTTTGCCTGCTGGGTTGCAATGTCAATAATGCTCATGACGATGGAGAGCTCATGCATCCGCTTAAGACTGTTTTTGCTTTTCTACATCTTTCACTTCCTTGTTTCTGCCAAGGAAAAAGATCACAACAGCCATTGAAAGCAGAATAAAAGTTACATGCTGCGGTTCAGTAAAATAATGGATAATGGTAAATCCGTCTGAACCACCATGGCCGGGATGTGCATTACTGATAAAAGGGAGCAATAAGGCAAGTAAGATTAAAACTCTTTTCATCGTTTCTATTTGTTTTTTTATTTCAAACAATCGGTTGTATAAAATTAGCCAGTTCGTATATCCGTAACTGTGATTTCTGTCAGTCAGGAAAATAGCAAAGATCAATTTTAGAAGAAACCTGCAGGCATTTCAATGACAAGAATCAGATTAATGTTTGACCATTATCATGAGCCGTGTAAAATCTTATGAAAATCTTTAAAGATCATTCCAATTCACCCAATTTAAAATTTTATGTCAACGATTGCCCCCAAAAGTACACCTACGTACTACGATGAAGTTGTACGTAAAGGATACACCCGCCGTGACTTTGCGAAATTCTGCGCCATGATGGGCGCTTACCTTGGATTAAGCCAGTCCGGTCTTGCACAGGTAACAGAAGCTTTGAAAACAAAGCCCCGGGTTCCCGTTATCTGGCTTCACTTCCAGGAGTGTACCTGCTGCAGCGAAAGCTTTATCCGTTCTTCACATCCAATGGTTGCAGATATTCTGCTCGACCAGATTTCGCTTGATTATACTGAAACACTCATGGCTGCATCCGGTTTCCAGGCCGAAGAAGCAATGAAGAATACAATGGAAAAATACAAAGGCGAATACATTTTGTGTGTTGAAGGAAGTGTGCCTACTGCTGCTGATGGTGTGTATTGTATGATTGGTGGCAAAACATCCATGCAGATACTGGAAGAAGCTGCTGCCGGTGCAAAAGCAATTATTGCATGGGGAAGTTGTGCATGTAATGGTTGTGTGCAGGCTGCTGCTCCCAATCCAACATCAGCAACACCAATCCATAAATTAGTAAGTGGCAAACCAATTATAAAAGTACCCGGCTGTCCTCCTATTGGTGAAGTAATGGCTGGTGTAATTGTACATGTGGTTGCGTTTGGCCGTATTCCTGAACTTGACGGACTTGGAAGACCAAAAGCATTTTACAGCAAACGTGTACACGATACCTGTTACCGCCGTCCATTCTACGATGCAGGTTTATTTGTTGAAACCTTTGATGATGAAAATGCAAGAAAAGGATATTGCTTGTATAAAGTGGGATGTAAAGGACCATCAACTTACAATGCATGCGGTGTAACAAAATGGAACAATGGTACTTCCTTCCCGATACAAAGTGGTCACGGATGCTTTGGTTGCAGTGAAGAAAACTATTGGGACAACGGACGCATTTACTCAAGAGCATCTGCTTTCCCCGGCTTTGGTATTGAAGCCACTGCTGATAAAGTTGGTAAAGTAGCATTAGGTGTAACAGCTGTTGCACTTGCAGCACATGCTGTGGCAACCAATGTACGTAAACACAAGCTCATCCACAATCTTGAAAAAGAAGGACAGCAAAGCGAAAAGGATCTTGAAAACGAAAACATTTAAAAACTCTCACAACTTGATATATGAGCCAAAGAATCGTCGTTGACCCAATTACCCGTATTGAAGGTCACCTCCGTGTGGAGGCCGAAATCGAAAACGGAAAAATTAAAGATGCATACAGCAGTGGTACCATGGTGCGCCTGCTGGAAGAAATATTAAAAGGCAGAGATCCACGTGATGCATGGGCTTTTGTAGGAAGGGTATGTGGTGTTTGTACTTCTATCCATTCATTAACTTCTGTACGTGCTGTTGAAGATGCATTGGGAATTGTTATTCCGCCGAATGCTGAACTGGTGCGTAACATTATGTTCTGCGCACAGTACATGCACGACCATGTGGTGCATTTCTATCACCTGCATGCAATGGACTGGGTGGATGTGGTGAATGCATTAAAAGCCGATCCAAAGAAAACTTCTGAACTTGCTCAAAGCATTTCACACTGGCCAAAAAGTTCACCAGGTTATTTCAGCGATATTCAGACAAGGGTGAAGAAGTTTGTTGAAAGCGGGCAGCTGGGCATTTTTGCCAATGGCTACTGGGGACATCCTGCTTACAAACTTCCTGCTGAAGTAAACCTCATTGGCCTTGCACACTATCTCGAAGCATTGGAATGGCAAAAAGAAATTGTAAAGATCCATGCCATCTTTGGTGGTAAGAACCCTCACCCCAACTATCTTGTTGGTGGTATGGCTTGTGCTATTGGTTTAGATGATGTAAGTGGTATTAATGCTGAACGCTTGTCGTACGTTAAACAATTATTAGAACAAGCGAAAGTATTTGTTGAGCAGGTGTACATTCCCGACCTGATGGCCATTGCATCATTCTACAAAGACTGGGGTGCAATTGGTGGCGGCCTTGGAAGCTTTATGGCTTATGGTGATCTTGGTACCAATGGTTACAGGGATCCTTCATCTTACAAATTCCCTTCAGGTGTTATTCTCAATAAAGACATCAGCAAAGTGATGGATGTTGATTTAAGAAAAGATGATGAAGTGCAGGAGTATGTTACCAACAGCTGGTATGAATATAAAGAAGGTGATAAAGTTGGTCTGCATCCCTGGAAAGGTGAAAGTAAAATCAAATACACCGGACCGAAACCTCCGTTTGAACATTTGGATGTTACACAGAAATACAGTTATCTCAAAACTCCACGCTGGAAAGGACATGCAGTAGAAGTTGGTCCGCTGGCAAGGGTACTCATTGGTTATGCAAGAGGTCGTGAAGATTACAAAGCCATTGTTGACAAAGCGTTGACTGATCTGAATGTTCCGGTTACAGCATTGTTCTCTACGTTGGGACGCACTGCAGCACGTGGACTTGAAAGCATCCTTACTGCACAATGGGGTCTTGAGTTTTATGATAAGCTGATTGATAATATCAAGAGTGGTGATAAACGCATGGCCGAAATGAGCAAGTTTGATCCTGAAAAATGGCCGAAGACTGCATTAGGCGTTGGTCATTCAGAAGCACCACGTGGAGCATTGGCACACTGGATTAATATTGAAGATCAGAAAATCGCCAATTACCAACTGGTTGTTCCTACAACATGGAATGCATCACCAAGAGATGCTAACGGTCAGCTCTCAGCGTATGAAGCAGCATTGATTGATACGCCGGTGCATGATCCAAAACTGCCGTTGGAAATTCTGCGTACCATTCACTCATTCGATCCGTGTCTTGCATGCTCTGTACACCTGTATGATGAGCATGGCAATCACATAAACCGTGTAAGTGTGTTGGGCGATTGATCATCCTAAAAAAATTATTCATGGAAAAAAATAAAGTTCACCGGTTGCGCCGTGTATTTGTATGGGAACTTCCCGTACGGATTTATCACTGGCTGAATGCACTTTGCATTGTTGCACTCATTGCTACCGGTTTGTATATCGGAAGTCCGCTTGTGTTGCAAAGCAGCAGCGAAGCTTCTGAAAAATTTTTTATGGGCTGGGTAAAAACAATCCATTTCATCGCTGCTTTTCTGTTCTTCTTCAACTTTGCCTTCCGTATTTACTGGGGCTTTGTTGGTAACAAATATGCCGACTGGAGAAACTTCATCCCCACCAACAAACACTACTTCAAAGAAATGTGGCAGGTGTTTAAGATGGATATTTTTATGATGAAGGGCAAAGAACATTTAAGTGTAGGTCACAATGCAGTTGCAGGATTCTCTTACTTTATTACGTTCATTCTTTTCCTCATTCAATGTATCACCGGTTTTGGATTGTATGCAGCTATGAGTAACTTCTGGTTTGCCAAACTGTTTGCCTGGGTACCAACATTGTTTGGTGGCGATATTTTATTAAGACAAGTGCATCACTGGACAACATGGTTGTTTATCCTGTTTACTGTTGTGCATGTTTACCTTGTATTTTACCACGATTATGTTGAAGGCCGTGGTGAAATTTCATCAATGGGCGGCGGATGGAAGTTTATTGAAGACGAAGTGTTTGATGAAGTAAAAGCAGAGAAACAGAAAAAGCTCCAGGAAAAGAAAGAGAAGATGGAAGCTCAAATGAAACCCCTTACTTAAAGCATGCAGCTACAAACAGACCCGTCAAAAAATATTCTCATACTTGGCATTGGCAATTATTTAATGGCCGATGAAGGTGTTGGTGTACACATGGCAAGAATGTTTGAAACAGAACAATTGCCCGAAGATGTTGATGTGCTTGATGGAGGCACAGGAGGTTTTCATCTTTTAGAATATTTTGAACAGTACCGTCATGTTATTTTAGTTGATGCAACACTCGACGGACTTGAGCCGGGAACCATCCGTTTAATTAAACCGAAATTTTATTCCGATTTTCCTGCAGCCATGAGCACGCATGATATAGGGTTAAAGGATTTGGTTGGAGCACTACAACTGCTCAACAGTACAACAGAAATTCATTTGTTTGTTGTAAGCATAAAAAGTATTCAGGAGCAGGGAATTGAACTCACAGCTCCCATCACAAACATATTGCCTGAATTAAAAAAGAAGGTAATAAGTTTAATTGAACTGTTAACCCTTAAACAACCAGTGCTCTCAGCATAGGAGACACAAAAGCACCCTAAAAAAAGAGCGCCCTTCGTAAAAGAAGCGGCGCTTTTTGTTTAAAATAAAAAGTTTAAAAATTCACCTTAATTAATAAGAAACTACATTTGTAAAAATGATTAACGCTAAAAAACATCGTATGAAAAAGCTCTTATTTGTAACCTTGCAACTGATCTTCTCCATTTCCGGATTCTGCCAATCGAATTTTAAACCAGCAACAATTACTCTTTCAAACGGATCTTTAATCAATGGACTTATAGATGACCGGGAGTGGATAAAAAATCCACGGATCGTTCGTTTTATGAAAGACGAAAACTCACCCTCAGAAAAATTTACAACAAAAGATCTCATCTCGTTTCAAATAAAAGATGGTGATTTTTACATTAAAGCTATTGTACAGAAAGATATGAGGCCTGTTGAAGTTTCAAAAATAAACAATGACTTATTGACGACAGATTCTGTTGAAACAGATACTGTTTTTTTAAGAAAAGTGAATGCCTGCCCCGAATTTGAGCTTTATGTTTTAACAGACATCAAGAATCATTTTTACATAAAAGAAGCAAACGGAGAGTTTGAAGAATTGATTTATAGAGTTTATATAAGTGAAAATAGAAACAACGATGTTCTTGTCTATAAAAGGTTTTACAGAAACCAGTTGGAAAAATATATATATGGACATGCAGATAATTCAACGCTTAAGAAAAAATTAGAATCGCTTGATTATGATGAACAAGATTTATCAGCATTTGTAAAGTTGCTTTCTTCAGAAAAAAACACAACTAACATTGTGAAAAAAGAAAAAAGCAAACCTGTTTTCTTTATATCAGCCGGCATAATCTATTCTTCGCTGAAAATTACCGGATCAATGAGTCTGGCAGATCATCATTTCTCCAGCAAACAGTCACCAACTGCATCTGTAGGAATGGATTTGTTTTCAAAAAGAAATCTCGGAGACTTAATATTCCGTACTGAAATCTCTTATTTCGGTTTAAATTTCTCCAGTCATTACAGCAGGCCAATGATTACAACACCAAGCGAAGAAAACTTTAATCTGAGGTCAAATAATATTAAACCGTCTGTTTCATTGCTTTATAGTTTCATCAGAAATGCCAATTATAAAATATATGCCGGGGTTGAATTAGGTTATGTTATTTCATCTTACAAAAAAAATGAGTTTACCAAAACAAACGATGTAACAAATGAGCCTTCAACTTATAATAATTATATGGCGTGCTTAAAATCATGGACTACTGTTTCGGTAAAAGCAGGTTATATTTTTAATAAAAAATTTGAAATTAAAGCATCAGGTCTTATAGCCGGCACATTTGCAAATTATGTAAACATAAACGTTCACCCACAGATTTATGATCTGCAGCTTGTTTACCGTTTTACGAAATAAAAACAAATAGCAAACAATAGTAGCTGGTCCATAAGTTTTCAGTGTTAATTTAATGCTGAAGGATAATTGTGCTGCTCTTTCTTGCAAGAGTTTGATGATTTTTGCAAAAGTCTCCTGCAATTTGCAATCAATAGTCAATCTTAATAACTTTAATCTTTATCAGAAACAATAATCATGGAAAAGAAAGAATATTCAAACGGAGAAGTCACCATTGTGTGGCAACCAAACAAATGCATTCACTCTGGCGTATGTGTGCGTACTTTACCACAGGTTTATCATCCCAAAGAACACCCATGGATCAACCCAATGAATGCAACTACAGCAGAAATTATTCAACAGGTTGCACAATGTCCATCAGGAGCACTCAGTTTAAAAAAATAACAATGGAAATAAAACAAATTGAACAGGGGCATAAAGGGTCCTTTACTGCATTTGATGGTGAGAAAGAAGCCGGTTTTATTACTTATTCAATGGCCGGAACCAGTAAAATGATTTTAGATCATACAGAAGTAAATGATGCATGGCGGGGGCAAAACGTAGGCAAAAAAATTGTTTTTCATATTGTTGATTTTGCAAGGAAAAACAAGATCAAAATTCTTCCGCTTTGCCCGTTTGCAAAATCAGTGTTCGACAGAACAAAAGAAATACAGGATGTACTTTAAATGAAAGAAGCGCTGGCCCCGTTAAGAGCAGCGCTTCTTCTTTATGTGTTGGAAATTTTATGCAGCTTTAATTATAGTACTGTTTGTTTTCTTTGATCCAAAATAATTCCATGCCCACATAAGTGTAAAGCTGGGAATGAAATCAAGACCGGGCAACAACTCTTCAATAAAGTTGAAGCCTGCACCAAAAGCACCTTTCCACCCGCCAAACATTTTATAAAAAATAAGTGCAGAAACGGGCGCCCAGATAATATCTGCAAACTCGCCCAGGAAAGGAACTGCATAGGAAGCATAACCCACAGCATCCATTAACAGGCAAAACAGAAGAGAGGTTTGTTGTTTGTTCATTTTACTTATTGTTTTAAACAGGTAAAAAGATTGCAAATGCAATACCAAGGTTGCAGGTTGACAGATTGTCGGGTGTTAAATTTTCCGTTAGAACTTCTCAGTTTACTTTTGCTGCCGGTCTTACTTCCGATCCTTTTTGATTCGTAAGGTCATCGCCAATTTCCTTCCTGTACTTTTCTGCAATTGCAGTTAATTCACGTACCACTTCAGGAAATTTTTCTTTTACATCCAGTGTTTCGCCGGGATCTGTACGAAGATCATACAACGCCAGCTTCACACTGTCGGATGCATATTTTCCCGGCCAGCCGTCATAGCCAATTGCTGAACTACGCTTATATGTTTGAGAAATATTTGGGAAGACAAGTTTCCACTGACCTTTTCTTATTCCTTTTAAGCTGCAGCGGTCGTAATAATAAACAAACTCAGTTCTTGGTTCAGCAAAAGGTTGTTGTTTAAGCAATGATAAAAGATTAACACCATCAATTTTTTTAACAGGCAGCTTTGCATTGCATGCAGAAACAATTGTTGGAAGTAAATCCATCCCTGCTGCCATGCTGTTACAAACAGTGCCCGGTTTTATTTGTGACGGCCAGCGAATAATAAACGGAACTTTTAATCCTCCATCCCAAGCTGTACCTTTTCCTTCACGCAGGCCACCGGTATTTCCTGCATGATTACCATATGTAAGCCAGGGACCATTATCGCTGGTAAAAATTACTATCGTGTTTTTTGATAAACCGGTTTCATCAAGTGTTTTTAAAACTTGTCCAACCGACCAATCCACTTCTTCCATTACATCACCATACAAACCGGCTCCGCTTTTATTTTTAAATTTTTCCGAAACAGCCAGCGGAACATGCGGCATTGAATGTGCCAAGTATAAGAAGAATGGTTTGTTTTTGTTTTTCTTAATAAACTCAACAGCACGTTGCGTGTACATTGTTGTTAATGTGGCTGCATCATTTAATGTAGTAATTGATTTTACCGGAGTATTTCCTTCAATTAAACGCAGCGTTGGCCATTTGCCTCTTGCTGTAGTTGTATCAAGTGGTGTACCATCATAATTTACCGGCCAGTAATCATGTGAATAAGGTAAACCTAGAAATTCATCAAAACCATAACTCAATGGAAGAAACGGCGCTTTTTGCCCGAGATGCCACTTGCCAATCATTCCGGTTTTATAACCTTTATCATGCAACAGTTTGGCAATGGTTTCCTCATCAGGATTCAATGCAATATTTGCTGAAGGACTTAATGCACCACTGATACCTATCCTGTTTGGATAACAGCCTGTGAGAAACGCTGATCGTGATGCACTGCAAACAGCCTGTGCTGCATAAAAATTAGTAAACCTCATTCCGCCATTTGCAAGACTGTTGATGTTTGCTGTATGATATGGATATCCTCCGTAACATTCAAGATCGCCATAACCCATATCATCCATTAAAATAAAAATCACATTGGGAGATGCTGACAACGGATTTTCCTTCTTTCCTGATGCAATTAAAAAAACGACTGCAAACAACAGAAGAGTAATAGAAGTAAAAGCAGCAATCTGTTTCATATTTTTTTTACTGATTATTTTTTTTAATTTCTTTTACCCTTGCCGCAACTTCTTTCAGCAGCAAAGGAAAAGCTGGCTGAGCCATACCACCATGATCAAATCCATCCAGCTCATACAATCTTGTTCGCTGATGACCTGCAAGTTTCATCATCCGGTTGAGATAAGCATTCTCTTCATAACGGCCGAGCAATTCCATTTCCCTGTCTCCGGTAATTAACAACATCGGTGGCGCATCTGCCCGTACATGATAAAGCGGTGCGTATTCATCAATGATAGGTTGTGTATCTTTTATTCCTCTTTCTTTCCTGATGGTGAAATGCGTAATGGCCTGTCCGCTGAAAGGAATTAATCCTGCAATATTATTTGCATCAATTTTGTACTTGGCTAAATATTTTTTATCGAGTGTAATCATCATTCCAAGATAACCACCAGCTGAATGCCCTGAAATAAAAATCAGTTTTGTACTGCCGCCAAATTCTGCAATATGCTGAAACACCCATGCAGTTGCAGCAGCTGCATCTTCTATATAAGCAGGCGCAGTTACTTTGGGTGAAAAGCGGTAACCAACTCCAATTACAGCATATCCTTTTTCGGTTAGTGCCTTTGGAATTTCTTTACTTCCCCCGGTAATACCACCACCATGAAACCAGATAATGGTTGCAAAATTTTTTGCTCCTTTCGGGTAATAAAAATCAAGTAAACATTGTGATGAGATGTAAGCATCTTTCTTGGCAACAGAATCGGGATAGTACTGAATATTTTTTTCGGTTACATATTGTTGCTGTGCATATGCAGTAAAGCAATAAAGAAAAACAAGCAGTGAAATAATCTTTTTCATGCTTGAAAGTTAGGGCAATAAATAATCAGGAAGTAAATGAATTTGAGAGAAAGAATGTTACCCGACCTGGACTCGAACCAGAACTATCAGAGCCAGAATCTGACGTACTACCATTATACTATCGGGCAATCTTAAATTGTGACCTCGCAGAGACTCGAACTCTGGACCCGCTGATTAAGAGTCAGCTGCTCTACCAACTGAGCTACGAAGTCGTTCAAACGGGTGTGCAATTTAGTACATAAATTTTTATAATATCAACTTTCAGTTACTTTTCAGTTGATTTAAAGTTTACACTAATTGCTTCATCATACATACACTGTTTTCAATCCCTGCATATTTTCCATAATTAGGAATTACAGTGTATCCTGATTTTTGATATAAACTGATTGCTTCAGGTTGTTTCTTGCCCGTTTCCAACACACAACCCGTATGGCCTTCTTCCTCTGCCCATTGCTCCAGTTCGGCCAATACAGCAGCAGCAACACCTTTACCCCTGTGCTCAGGCAATACAAACATCCGTTTAATTTCAACCACTCCCGGTTCGTATGCTTTAAATGAACCGCAGCCAATGGCTTTACCTTCCAGATATGCAACAACGATATTACGTATACCGTCAACCTTATTCAGCCGGGCGTAAAATTCATGTTCATCACCATCACGCTTTGCAAGATCTTCATCTAACAAAGCAACGAGGTTTGTAAAATCAGTTGTGTGAGAATTGGTCCTGGTTAATGTTATCATAGAATGAAGTTCGTAAAAAACAACTATGGTACAAACAGGAAAACTGATCAGCTCATCTTATTTGATGATTGAATTTATAACTCAGGATATTTAAGATTATGATGTAAATTAACAGTAACAATGAAGCTGCCGGCAAAGACATTGCTTATTTGTTACAGAGCATAACATCAGTTTATATGCAAGATCCTGCGTCAAAAAATTTCTGGCAATTTGAAGTAACTGATTTATTAAAAAAATTAAACAGTTCAGAAAAAGGTTTGTCGCAACAGGAAGCAGATAAACGTTTACTTCTGGCGGGCACACATAAAAAAACAATTTCTCCTTTCAGAAAAGATGTAAAGCTTTTTATTGACCAATTCAAGAGTCCGTTAATGTTGCTCTTAATTGGTGCGGTTATACTCTCCGCTTTTCTTGGCGATACATCAGATGTGTTTATTATTCTCTTTATTGTTTTATCAACTGGCACGCTTAGTTTTTTCCAGGAACGGAATGCAGGAAGAGTCGTTGAAAAACTGCAATCACTGATTGCATTAAAATGCATGGTTGTAAGAAATGGAGAAGTAAAGGAAGTGTCATCAGATAAAATTGTTACAGGCGATGTAGTGTTGCTGAAAGCAGGTGACATGATTCCTGCTGATTGCCTGCTGATGGAAGCAAATGAACTGCATGCCAATGAAGCAAGTTTAACCGGCGAATCATACCCTGTACGTAAAGCAACCGGTGTACTTGATGAACATACTGAACTTTCAAAGCGTACCAACTGTTTGTGGCAGGGCACAAATATTGTAAGCGGTAACGCAAAAGCGCTGGTAACTGAAATTGGAACAGCAACTCTTTTCAGCAACATCACACAAAGCATATCAGCAGTAACCGAAACAGCATTTGAAAAAGGCATCAGGGAGTTTGGTTATTTTTTAATGAAGATTACACTCGTACTGTCCGTCTTCATCATCGTCATTAATCTATTAAATCATAAAAGCATTCTTGATTCGGCATTGTTTGCACTTGCATTAGCTGTTGGCATGGCCCCTGAATTATTACCAGCCATTACAACCATTGCCATGAGTGCCGGTGCAAAGCGTTTGCTGTCGAAAAAAGTAATCGTAAAAAAACTTTCATCCATTCAAAACCTTGGTGAAATTAATTTACTGTGTACCGATAAAACAGGAACCATAACCGAAGGAACAATTGATGTATCAGCAATCATTAACGAATCAGGAGCTGAAGATGCTTTTGTAAAAGAACTTGCTTACTGGAATGCTGTTTTTGAAAGCGGCTATATCAATCCTATTGATGAAGCCCTGAAGAAAATGCATTTTTCACAAACCATGCAACCGGTAAAGAAAGGCGAAGTGCCTTATGATTTTATCCGCAAGCGGTTAAGTATTGCAATTGAAGACAAAGCGAAAACAATCTTAATCACAAAAGGAGCATTTAAAGAAGTTGCAGGAATATGTACAAAGATCAGACTGGGAAATAATAGTCTTGCCGATTACAAAGAGCATGCAACACAACTCGAAAAACAATTTGCAGAATTCGGTGAAAAGGGATTCAGAACAATTGGTATTGCTTATAAAGAGCTGGATCACTCTGACATTTCAAAAGCAGATGAAACAGGTTTAACTTTTGCAGGTTTTGTTTTATTGCAGGATCCGGTTAAGCAAGGCATTCCCGAAGCTATTAAAGAATTGAAAGAACTGCAGATTGATTTAAAAATCATTACTGGCGATAACCGCAATGTTGCAAAATCATTAGCATTGAAAATTGGTATTGAAGATGCGAACGTAATTACTGGTGAAGATTTACTGAATACAAGTCCTGAAGCACTTGTACAGGTTGTAAAGCAGGCACACATTTTTGCAGAAGTGGAGCCACAACAGAAAGAACGGATTATACAGGCGCTGAGAAAAACATTTGCAGTTGCATATATGGGCGATGGTATTAATGATGTTTCGGCAATTAATGCAGCCGATGTGGGATTATCAGTAGAGAATGCAGTTGATGTGGCAAGAGAAGCTGCTGATTTTGTTTTGATGGAAAAAGATTTAACTGTTTTGGCCGATGGTGTGAAAGAAGGAAGAAAAACATTTGCCAACACACTCAAGTATGTATACATCAACACTGGTTCAACTTTTGGAAACATGTTCAGTGTTGCTGCTGCATCATTAATGCTTCCGTTTTTGCCAATGTTGCCAAAGCAGATTCTGCTCACCAACTTTATTACCGATTTTCCTTACTTAACTGTTGCTTCTGATAATGTAGATGAAGAACAGGTGAAAAATCCCGGCATCTGGAACATCAAACTCATCCGGAAGTACATGATGATATTTGGTCTTCACAGTTCGGTTTTTGATGTAATTACATTTCTTGTTTTACTGTTTTTGCTGAAAGCGAAAGAAGCAAGTTTTCAAACAGGCTGGTTTATTGAATCGGTGCTGACGGAATTGTTTATCCTGTTTATCATCCGTACACACAAAAACTTTTTCAAAAGCAAACCGGCAAAAGCCTTGCTGATTTCAAGCTTTGTTGGTCTCATCCTTACGCTTGCTCTTCCTTATTTACCATTTGCCAGTGACATGGGATTTGATGCCTTACCTTTTTCGATTTTAATTTCAATGATGATCATTGTGCTGGTTTATATTTTGACGGCTGATTTATTGAAAGTGTGGTTTTTTAAACGTTACTTTAAATAGCAGAATTAACCTGTTTAGTGCAAGGTTCTTACATAAAGAGTTTGATCACTGCAACACTTTTTTAATACCAATACAAACACTTATATGAAACACTTTGACAACTTCTTTTATCCCGCCAATGATTTTGAAGCAAGTAAAAGATTCTACGCAGATGTTCTTGGTCTTCCGGTAAAATTTGATTTCAGCCAGTTTGGAATGATTGCTTTTAAGGTGGGAGATGATGAGCCTGCAATTATTCTCAAAGACAAAACAAAATTTGCTGCTGCACAACCATGTGTTTGGATTGAAGTTGAAAATGTAAAAACATTGTATGATGAACTTAAAAGCAAGGGTGTTAATTTTTTGTCTGAACCATTCCAGATAAAAACAGGATGGTCTGTTGAACTGAAAGATCCTTCAGGAAATATTTTGGGCTTTACCGATTACAATCAATAAAAATCGTTTGCTATATTTATTTTATGAATCATAAAACCTTATCCATCCGCCCGTTTATTGGCGCTGCTGATTTTGAAGAGTCAAAAAACTTTTACAAAGATCTTGGCTTTGAAGAAAGTGTTCTCGGCAACGAAATGTCGTACTTCAAAACAGGTGGAACAGGATTTTATTTGCAGCGTGCTTATGTAAAAGACTGGGTTGATAACAGCATGATTTTTCTTGAAGTGGATGATGTGCAGCGTTACTGGAACGAACTGAACCAGCTCAACCTTCCCGCCAAATACAAAAATGTACGTTTAACCGGCATCCGGAATTACGATTGGGGAAGTGAATGCTTTTTGCACGACCCATCAGGTATCCTCTGGCATTTTGGAGCATTTAAAAAGTAAATTTTCGCTAACCGGAAAGACACTTATTCTGCCCGCAGAAAAACTCGTACAATCTTCTTCCAGAGCGGGTTTGAACGATTTCGTTTACACAGTTTTTTCGATGAAAAAACCGTAAAAACAACAAGCTGAAATTGATTGTTTTTACGCTTGCAGCCGCCGGGGGTGGTTTGTAATTTTATACTCTTAAATCCAATCAATATGAATAAAAGCCACTCCGTACGTAAACGTTCTTCAGTTTTGAAGTCAATTAAACAGATGGTGTTTTCAGTGATTGAATCATTTGAATCGCCGCAGACGAGAGAATTTAAAAGATGGAAAAACTATTTTGCACAATGATGAAATGAACTTTACTCTTATGAAGCCATTCGCATTTATGTGATGGCTTTTTTTGTGCACTTAAGTTAAAGTCAGTCTTTTGAAAACAGCGTATGAACAGCAGGTGTATATCCTTTAACAGAAAAGAGCCAGTTGTTTTGAAAACTACCTTGCCGTACATATTCGCCTTTTCTTGTG
Organism: Chitinophagaceae bacterium UBA1931; assembly: GCA_002337125.1. Taxonomy (GTDB): domain Bacteria; phylum Bacteroidota; class Bacteroidia; order Chitinophagales; family Chitinophagaceae; genus Lacibacter. Next base: position 2,358,838 of record DDFJ01000004.1, on the reverse strand, counting down.
TATACAGCAACTACTCCGCCACTACCTCCATTCATTGAAGGACCAAAAAGATTTGGTGGCAGCAATTTCATATACGCAATTGAGTTTACATCCAGTATCTGAAGCTGGGTAAAATCAACTTCTATTTCATCAATATAGTAAGCTCTGACTTTTTCATTTCGCCAGAATAAAGCCTGTCCACCTTCCGCATCGTTACCAATCATAAGGTTTGGAGCCACGCTTTGTAAATACAATAAACAGTTGGGAAAATGCAGAATATCATCGTTTGTTAAACAATCATATTCCTTTTCCATTATATCAGAAAATCGTGGCGTAACAAACTCGTCTTTAAACTTTTCCAGTTTTGTTTTTCTGTTCCCTGTTACAATAATCTGCTGCAGCTCTTTTCCCTTTCCTTCAACCCTTACTGCACCTGCAGGTAACTGACCAACCGCTTTAAGAGAATCATATTTTTCAGATGTAAATAACAATGCATTAAAATCAAAGTGTGTGGATAAAACAGAATCTTTGAAATCGGCTGGTGCAGGGAATTGCTGAATACTGATATCCGGCTTTTGTTTGTGTTTTGAATCGGCATAATTAAAGAAAAGACTTGCCTTGTTTTCAAAAATCAAACGAGGAAGAATAAATCCTTTGCCGTCGTTAATATCCACAATCTTATTATATATGGTGTTGTTTTTTGCAAAAAGAAAAACCAGCATTTCTGCAGCAGGCTTGCGGTTGTGCACAATACCTGTTATCTGAAATATACCTGGATAATAAAATGCTTTTACCGAAACGTTGTTATTGCTGTAAGCTTCCGGTACAACCAGGAGAAAATTATTGACAACACTAATCAGCGGATAATACATGGTATCAACCACCCTGGCATCTTCCGCTTTTGCCACCACCATTAACGAACCGGGTTTTGAATACTGATTAAGCTGTGCAGTGATCCAGAGAGAATCTGTTCCGGGTACACGATCGCAGGTAACTGCTACCCGCATGCTGTCCTGTGCTTTTACATTTTGCAGAAATGCAAACAGTAAAAACAGGGCAAGAAGTTGTTTGCTATACATAAAGTAAATAAAAAGAAAAGTTACAGCTAAATACAAACCATATACATCATGGTTTCGTTAAAAGTTAAAACTTAGCAAGTACTTTTTTCATCTCTTCTGCAATTTCATTGTTGCAGGGATTGCCAATACTTCCTTCATGTGTGTGATGCAGCTGTTTGAGATCGTATTCAAACTCGCCTTTGTTAATGCTGTTGCCCACCTGCTGGTATGCTTCACGGAAAGGAATTCCTTTGTTCACCAGGTCGTTTACCGCTTCAACACTGAAGAGATATTTATACTTTTCATCTGTAAGAATATTTTCTTTCACCTTCATATTGCTGAGCATGAGCTGCATTAACTGCAGGCATGCTTTCAGTTCTTCAATAGCAGGGAAAAGAATTTCTTTTGTAAGCTGCATATCCCTGTGATAACCTGAAGGAAGATTATTGATGAGCAGTGTTAATTCGTTTGGAATAGATTGAATGCGGTTGCATTTTGCACGGATCAGTTCAAACACATCAGGATTTTTCTTGTGCGGCATAATGCTGCTTCCTGTTGTTAACTCATCAGGAAAAGAAATGAAACCAAAATTCTGGTTCATGTACAAACAACAATCCATTGCCAGTTTGCTGAGTGTTGCAGCAACAGAACTCATACCAACAGAAGTTACTTTTTCTGTTTTACCACGGCTCATCTGTGCATACACGCTGTTCCAGTTAAGCGTGCCAAACTGCAGTAATTCAGTTGTGCGTTTCCTGCTTAATGGAAATGAAGAACCATAACCTGCACCACTGCCCAAAGGATTTTTATTGGCAACATGGTAAGCTGCTGCCATTAATTCCAGGTCATCAACCAGGCTTTCGGCATAAGCGCCCAGCCACAAGCCAACAGATGAAGGCATGGCTATCTGCAGATGCGTATAACCGGGCAATAAAGTGTTTTTGTTTTTTTCGCTTTGTGCAACCAGTAAATCAAATAGATTTTTTACTTCGTCTTTTATATTGCTGATTTCTGCACGGAGGTATAATTTAATATCAACCGCAACCTGGTCGTTACGGCTGCGGCCGCTGTGAATTTTTTTACCAATATCACCAATCTTTTGCGTTAGTAGAAATTCAACTTGTGAATGCACATCTTCTATTCCTTCGTCAATGGTGAATTGTGAATGGTCAATAGTTGCTTCAATTTCTTTGAGTCCTGCCACAGCTTTTTCAGCTTCTTCTTTTGTCATCAAACCAACTTCACCAAGCATGGTTACATGTGCAATGGATCCCTGCACATCGTATTTCGCCAACAGTAAATCAAATTCTTTATCACGACCAACGGTGAATTGCTCAACCAATGCTGATGTACTGCTATTTTCTTTACTCCAGAGTTTCATATTTGAATGGTTTCAGGTTACTGGTTTCAGGTTACTGGTCTTTGGACTCCGTATTTGGAAAATCGTTCCAGTTATCTTCAACCCACTGAATAAATTTATTAATTCGTTTACTTAGTGATTCATATCGGTTATGCAAATCATCATACTGTGAATAGCCTTTCATTGATTCAGTTGCGAAAAGAAACTCAAGATGAACGATTGTTTCATCACACTCCGATTGAGCATAAACAAGATATTTGATAAAATCCTGTTTATATCGTTTTCTTCCATAGCCTTCAACAATCATGGAAGTTACAGATTTAGAAGAGCGCCTGATTTGTCCTCCTTCTTCAAAGAGTTCAAACTTCGGCAGCGTCATCGTCATCTTGTGTATTTCTACAGCGAGTTGTTTTGACTCTTTATAAATTTCAAGCTCTCTAAAACTTTTCATACTGTCAGCTTTAATTACCTGAAACCAGAAACCTGCAACCTGTAACTATTTAAAGTATCTTTTCGAGCAACTGTATATATCCTTCAATGCCTTCCTTAATCTCATCTACATATACATATTCATCTGCTGTATGACTTCTTGCGCTATCGCCGGGACCCATTTTCAACGCAGGGAAAGGCATTAATGCTTTATCGCTTGTTGTGGGTGAACCATAGTATGTTCTTCCCAATTCTATTCCGGCAACAATCAACGGATGATCAAGCGGAATAGAAGTTGATTTCATTCTTGTTGTACGTGGTTTGAACTGGCTCTTGAGGTTTTGTTTGAGTTCGTTCAGAATTTCTTCGAAGGTGTACAGTTCATTCACTCTTACATCAATCACAAATTTGCATTGCGGCGGAACAACATTGTGCTGTTGGTTTTCTGTACCAATAACGGTTGCTGTTAATCTTGATTCGCCCAGCAGCGGACTTACTTTTTCAAAATGATAATTCCTGATCCAGTTAATATCATCTACGGCAATGTACAAAGCATTTACACCTTCGTTACGTGCAGCATGTCCTGCTTTGCCCTGGGCAATACAATCAATCACCATCAAACCTCTTTCAGCAACAGCCATGCGCATTCTTGTTGGTTCACCAACAATACCAAAGTTGATATTACCGAGATAAGGCAACACCAGTTCAATTCCATTCACGCCGCTGATTTCTTCTTCAGCACTTGCAGCAAAAACAATATTGTGCGAAAGATTTTCTTTTTCGTAGAAATATAAGAAAGTAGCTATCAGCGAAACAAGACAACCACCTGCATCATTGCTTCCCAATCCAAAGAGTTTTCCTTCTTCTACAATTGGAGTAAACGGATCTTTGGTGTATTTGGCGTTTGGCTTTACCGTATCATGATGCGAGTTCAGCAATACACTTGGTTTTGCTGTATCGTAAAATTTGTTTTTTGCATACACATTATTGCCAACTCTTGCATGTTCAATTCCTTTGTTTGCAAAAAACAAACAAAGAATTTCGGCAGTTTCATTTTCTTCTTTTGAAAAAGATGGTGTTGCAATCAATTGTTTTAATAATTCTACTGCTTCGGTGTGCAGCTGGCTGATATCCTGGTTTGCCATGCTTGTTGTTTTAACTGTTTGTAATTGAGGTTCCTGCTTCTCCGCTGATCAGTTGCTGCAATTGCTCTGCTTTACCAATCATTACTTTTTTTACGCCGCTGTTTAACGCTGCAAAAGCGTTATCCAGTTTGGGGATCATGCCCGCAAATATTTTTCCTTCTGCTTTTAATTGTTGATACGATGATGGGTTGATCTGGCTGATCACAGTTGCATCATCATTGGCATCAAGTAATACACCACTTTTTTCAAATGAATAAACAAGATGCACTTCATACAAACTGCTCATTGCTTTGGCCACTTCCTGTGCAATGGTATCGGCATTGGTATTAAGCAGCTGGCCATTTCCATCATGTGTGATGGGTGCCACAACCGGGATAAACCCGTTGTTCAGTAAACCAGCCCAGCTTGATGCATTGATCTTTTCAGATTTTACATCGCCCACAAAACCATAATCAATTTCTTTTACCGGCCGTTTGCCTGCAGGAATTAAATTTCCATCTGCACCTGTAACTCCAATAGCATTACAGCTGAGTGCCTGCAGTTGTGCAATTACTTTTTTATTGATCAATCCTGCATATACCATTGTTACAAGATCAATGGTTGCAGCATCGGTGATTCTTCTTCCATCCACATACTTGCTTTCAATACCCAGTGTTTCGCCAATCTTGGTTGCTACTTTACCGCCACCGTGTACTAAAATCTTTTTCCCTTCAACCGCAGCAAATGTTTGCAAGAATGATGAAAGTTTGTTTTCATCATCAATGATATTGCCGCCAATTTTTATAACAATCAGCTTATCCATTCGACTTCAGAATTTCAGATAATACAGCCTGCGCTGCCCAAACACGGTTACTTGCTTCCTGTGTTACAATGCTGTTAGGGCTGTCGAGAATTTGATCGCTCAGTTCCACATTTCTTCTTACGGGTAAGCAATGCATCACTTTTGCATTGTTGGTGAGTTTCATTTTTTCTTCGGTAAGCATCCATGCCGGATCATTGCAGTACATGCGGCCATAATCAGTATAAGTGCTCCAGTTTTTTACATACACATAATCTGCATCTTTCAATGCTTCATCCTGGTTTTGTGTAATGGTTGCACCTTTTGTAAACTGCTCATCCAGTTCATAATCTTCCGGGTGAGTGATTACAAAATCTGCTTCGCCCCAGGCATTGATCCATTGTGCAAAACTGTTGGCCACACATTGCGGTAACGGTTTTACATGCGGCGCCCAAGTGAGTACAATTTTAGGTTTGCGTTTTTCTTTGAACGTTTCTTTAATTGTAATGACATCTGTAAGCGATTGCAACGGATGAAGCGTTGCACTTTCCAGGCTTACAACAGGAACACCTGCGTATTTGATAAACTGCTTTATGTACAGTTCGCTGTAATCTTCTTCTTTATTTTTTAAGCCGGGAAATGTTCTGATCGCAAGTACATCAAAATAATTACCGAGAATAGGCGCTGCTTCTTTTACATGCTCAGATGTTGAGCCACTCATGATGGCTTCTTCTTCAAACTCCCATGTCCAGCCTTCACTGCCTACATTAAACACAATAGGCTGCATGCCGAGATTTTCAGCAGCAATCTGTGTACTTAAACGTGTACGCAAACTGGGGTTTAAAAAAATAAGTCCCATTCGTTTACCGGCACCTATGGCTTTGTCAACAAACGGATTTGCTTTATACGCCAATGCTTTTTCTGCCAAAGCATTGATGTTTGCTACATCATGAACAGAAATGAAGTTCTTCAACTTTTGATCTTTTTACTTATTAAAAAACTTTGTGCGCTTTGTGACTTCGTGTCTAATCAGCCTTTCATCTTCTCTATTTCTTCCTTCACTGCTTCAATAAAATGTTCTGCATCTCTTTTCTTTAATGCAAGACTTGGCAGCAAACGAATAACGTTTGGTTTTGCTTCACCTGTGAATATTTTCTGGTTGATCAGTAAATTCTTTTTCAGGTCTTTGATTTCTTCCGGCACATCAAAACCAATCATTAAACCACGACCTCTTACATTCTCAATCTCATCGATCTTTTCCAGCTCTTCACGTAAATATTTTCCAACCATTACAGCATTGCCAAGAAGTTTTTCTTCTTCCATTACTTCCAGCACTGCTAATGCAGCTGCACATGCCAGGTGATTACCACCGAAGGTTGTACCTAACTGGAAATGTTTTGGCTTGATGTGCGGAGCAATGATGATACCACCGATTGGAAATCCATTACCCATACCTTTTGCCATGCTGTAGATATCGGCATTCACTCCTGCAAAATCATGACTGAAGAATTTACCGCTTCTGCCATAACCACACTGCACACTATCAGCAATATAAACGGCACCATACTGATCGCAGAGTGAACGTATTTTTTTGAGGAAAGAAACTTCTGCCACATTAATACCACCAACACCCTGGATGCCCTCAATGATCACAGATGAAATTTCGTCGCCTTGTTTTTTGAAGCAGGCTTCGAGTGCTTTTTCATCATTAAAAGGAAGAAAGATTACATTGTCTGTTTCGTTAACAGGAGCAACATAATTCTTATTATCGGTTACACTTACGGCCAGTGATGTACGTCCGTGAAATGCTTTGCTGAATGCCACTACTTTTTTACGGCCTGTATGAAAGCTTGCAAGTTTCAATGCATTTTCATTTGCTTCTGCACCTGAGTTGCAGAGAAACAATTGATAATCTTCTTTACCTGAAACCTTGCCCAGTTTTTCAGCAAGCTGAACCTGCAATGGAATTTTGATTGAGTTGGAGTAAAAAGCAATTTTGTTTAACTGCTCTTCAATTCGCTTTACCCAGTGCGGATGTGTGTGTCCGATACTGATTACGGCATGACCACCGTAAAGATCCAGGTATTGTTCTCCCTGGTCATCCCATACATAACTGCCTTTTGCTTTTGTAATGGTGATGTTGTTAATGGGGTAAACGTCGAATAATTGCATAAAGTTTTAAGTTATAAGTTATAGGTATTAAGTTACCCTCTAACTTTTGTTATTAATGCTATTAACATGGCTTTTATTTCGTTTATTGCTTTAAGTAATTCTGAAAAATCTTCTTCTTTCAAATAATGTAAATCTTTTGAAAGAATTAAATAATACTCTGATTCATTCGCAGAACCAAGAGCAATGTTCAGAAAGTTTGCAAAATCAGGGTTTGTGTTTTTGCCACATCCTTCTGCAATATTTGCAGGGATTGAAGCAGCAGACCTTCTTACCTGATTAGTTAAACTATAAATCTCCTCTTTAGGAAATTGCTTAGTGACTTCATAGATTTTCAACGTGAATCCATGAGCTCTTTCCCAAACTTTTAAATCTTTATAGTTCTGCATTACTTACTACTTATTACATACAACTTAAAACCATGATGCTTTCAAGTTAAGTCCTGTTGTTTCGTCGAGACCAAACAACAGGTTCATGTTTTGTACTGCCTGACCACTGGCGCCTTTCAATAAGTTATCGGCTGCTGAATGTACCACCAGCATATCACCTACTTTTTCCAGTTGAATTAAACATTTGTTGGTATTCACCACCTGCTTTAAGAAAACGGCTTCTTTAATTACATGTGTGAATGCAGCGCCTGCATAAAAATCTTCATACAGCTTGTACAATTCATCAAGGCTTTTATCGCTTTGTATTTGTGAGCTGATAAAAATGCCTCTTGTAAAATCGCCACGCCATGGAACAAAGTTGACTTTGATATCACTGTTTGGTTGTAGCTGCAATAATGATTCACCAATTTCTCCCAGATGCTGATGTGTTAATGTTTTATACGCCTGTATATTATTTGCCCGCCAGCTGAAATGTGAAGTAGCAGATAAACTTTGTCCGGCACCAGTGCTGCCGGTAATACCTGTTGTATAAACATCTTTCAGCAAACCGGCTTTTGCCAATGGTAATAAACCAAGTTGAAGTGTTGTTGCAAAACAACCGGGGTTGGCAATGTTCTGTGCTGCTTTGATTTCTGCTTTATTCAGTTCGGGTAAACCATAAACGAATTTGCGGTTGCCGATCTGTGATGAGGCGTTCAAACGGAAATCATTTGCCAAATCAATGATCCTGATGCGTTCATTAATCACATTCTCAGCTAAAAACTTTTTTGATTCACCGTGACCAAGACAGAGAAACAATACATCCACATCGCTTGACAATTCGCCGGTGAACTTCAATTCTGTTTCACCCACCAGATCCTGGTGTACTTTATACAACGGCTGACCTGCATTGCTTCTTGAATGAATAAATGATAACTCTGCATTGGGATGGTTTACCAGCAAACGGATGAGTTCACCACCTGTATAACCTGCGCCACCTATAATTCCAACTTTAATAGTCATATGTTGTAGGTTGTAAGTTGTAAGTCGTAAGTAAAAGCTTACGACTTACAACCTATTACTTATTACTTTCCTGTACCGAAGTCCAGATAGAAGTTTGATTGCCGAATATTTTTGAAAAGCCTCTTACATCATCACCTGTAAAGCCGGCGTTCATTTCACCATACTTGCCAAACTTGCTGCTCATTAAATCGTACTTGCTGTCGATACCAATTACCTGGAAACGGTAAGGCATCAGTTGTACAAATACATCACCAGTTACATTTTGCTGGCTGCTGATGAAGTAGGCTTCAATATCACGCATCACAGGATCAAGAATTTGTCCTTCGTGCATCCAGTTACCGTAGAATTGTGCCAGTGTATCTTTCCATTGCAGTTGCCATTTGGTGAGCACATGCTTTTCGAGAGCGTGGTGCGCTTTCAAGATCACCATCGGTGCTGCAGCTTCAAAACCTACACGGCCTTTAATGCCAATGATGGTATCGCCCACATGAATATCACGTGCAATGCCGTAAGCACCTGCAATAGATTGTAAATAGTTGATAGCATCAACAGGATGACTGAACTGCTGATCGTTCACTGCTTTCAGTTCGCCTTTTTCAAAATGCAGTTTTACTTCTTCGCTTTCTGTTTTGCTTACCTGTGTTGGCCATGCTTCTTCAGGCAACATGCCTTTGCTGCTCAGCGTTTCCTTACCGCCAATACTTGTACCCCACAAACCTTTATTGATCGAGTAAGCTGCTTTTTCAAAATTCATTTCAACGCCTTTGCTCTTGAGGTAAGTGATTTCTTCCTCACGGCTCAGTTTCATATCACGGATGGGTGTGATGATTTCAACACCGGGAATCATGATATGAAAGATCATATCAAAACGTACCTGGTCGTTACCAGCACCGGTACTTCCGTGAGCAACGGCATCAGCATTTAAGTTCTTTGCATGTTCTGCAATGTGCAGCGCCTGGCTTAAACGTTCGGCACTTACGCTGAGAGGGTATGTATTATTTTTTAAACAGTTACCAAATACGAGGTATTTGATGATGCGGTCGTAATAACCTTTTACTGCATTTACAGTTGTGTGTGATTTTACACCGAGTTTGTAAGCGTGCTCTTCAATCTTTTTCAGTTCTTCATCGCTGAAACCACCGGTATTAACAATTACTGAATGAATTTCGTATCCTTTCTCTTCGCTGAGGTATTTGGCGCAGTAGGTAGTATCAAGTCCGCCGCTGAAGCCGAGTACAATTTTTTTGTTTGCCATTGTTGAATAGAATTATTGAACGTACAAGAGTGCGACGCAACAGCAGCTCATTAATAAGTTGCTGCCGGTAACACCGTTATTATAAATGAAAAAAGTAATGCAGAAATTTCCTTGCCTTGCTTTCGCTTCCACCGGTTCCTTCTTTGTCTTTACCCAGAAGAGCTTTTACAAATTTCCATTCTTTGAAACGAAGCAGGCGTTCAAAACCTGATTTATTTTCTTCAAAGTATTGCTTTGTTTCTTCTGGTTCGTAATGATCTTTGGGATCGTAGAGCATGGCTGTGCACATACAGTTCTTACGGCCTTTGCTCATCAGAATATCATAGTTCACACAGCTTTTACAGCCGGCCCAGAACTCTTCATCCTGTGTAAGTTCACTGTAGGTAACGGGCTCGTAACCCAGCTCGGAGTTGATTTTCATTACAGCAAGACCAGTGGTTAAACCAAAGATTTTTGCATCGGGGTAAAGCTGGCGGCTTAGTTCAAAGATTTTGCGTTTGATTTGCTTGGCTACGCCGCTTTTACGAAAGGGAGGCGAAACAATTAAACCGCTGTTGGCCACAAATGCACCATGGCTCCATGTTTCAATATAACAAAAGCCCACCCAAGTGCCATCTTTCAGCAAGGCAATTACTGCCTTTCCTTCGTTCATTTTGTTGGCAACATATTCCGGGCTGCGCTTGGCAATACCTGTACCACGTGCCTTTGCACTTTCTTCCATCTCTTTAGTGATGGTTTCTGCGTAATGAACATCGCCACTTCCAGCTACACGAATAATTATTTCTTGATTTTCCATTGTTTGTATTACTTAACAAAAGACGGATGACCAATCCAAAGACTATAAACCGGGGAGTAGTTCACTGACAGGGGCCATGGTGAAGGGCTCGTCCTATCAGAAAATGCGTCGAGGTCGTGGAGAAAATACATAGAAGTTAGCGGTGCTGTTATTAGCCCGTACTTCGATTGTGTGATATGTATTTGTGTTTGTCAACTCTTTCAAAAAATTGAGGGACAAAAGTAACTGATATAATTAAAACAGAAGCATAAAATTTTTGAAATTTAGCTAACTGTCATTAGTGGCAAGTTGGCTATGAAGATGAAAAGGATCTGAGAAGATAGCAGATTAGGTGTAATTTCTTTGTGATATGTTGAACCTTTAATGACGAAATGTTTCAGAAATTAATCTTCCATAGTAAGACTCACAATTTTCATTTCCTTTCCTTTTGTGATTGATACAGAATAGCTGTTGCAGTTGGGACAGGCTGTTGCATACGAGTTTAAATGAAAAACATTGTGGCAGGAATTGCATACAGCTTCGCCGGGAATGGTTTCAATTTTCATTTCGGCATGCTGCAATATGGTATTTGATTTAATGGCATCAAATGCAAACAGCAATGCTTCTGTTTCAATACTGCTTAATTCACCGACCTGTAGTGTTACAGCAACAACTTTTTCTTTGCTGTCGGGCGGAACAGATTTTTCAGCAATGGATAATATTGATTGTGCAATGGAAAGTTCGTGCATAAATGAAACGCAAAGTTAACCCCTGCTGATGTTAAGCTGTAGCGCCAGAGTTGTCTTCACTTTCTTTTTTTGCAGCAGCGGCAGCTTTATCGGCAGCAGCTTTTTCTGCAGCTTTCCGTTTCTTTTCAGCAGCATAAAGTTCCCTGCTTTCAATTGCTTCGGGGTACAGTTTATTCCAGGCGTTGTTAATATTTTCTTCTTTCAATGCACAGGGTGCAGGTTCAGCAGTCTGGAACAATGCTCCTTCTTTTGGACAGGCACGCACACATTCGCCGCAATAAATACAAACAGCACGGTTGTAGTGATAGGTTTGTTTTCCTTCCATATCCTGCGAAAACACAATTGCTCCCGGAGGACATACCGCTTCGCAGCGCCTGCACCAGATGCAGAGACTTTCTTCAAAACCGATCAGACCACGGTAATCATCCGGTTTAAACGTAGGTTCAAACGGATACTTTGTTGTAACGGGTTTCTTTACCAGGTTTCCTAATGCTTTAAAAAATGTTTTCATCACAAACTAAGTTTATCGTGCTGTACAAGAAAGACAAGGATCATAAGATGCAATGATAGCAGGTGCACTTCCGTATTCGTTTCCTTCAAATCCTTTTACCATACCTGCCACATTGGAGAATGTGGGTGCTTTAATTTTCAAACGTTCCAGCACCTGTGTTTTATTTCCTTTGGCATAATAAAACAGTTCGCCACGTGGAGCTTCCAATCTTACAGTTGCTTCACCTTCAGGAAATGCTTTTGTTTCAGTAATCAGGTCACCTTCGGGCAAACCGTTGATGATGTTGTTGACGATGCGGATAGAAACATACAGTTCACGAAGCCTGATCATGTTTCTTGAATACACATCACCAGCAGTTTCTGTCACCATTTCAAAACCAACTTCTTTCCATGGCAACAAATCTTCTGTTTCATTACGTACATCAACAGCCAAACCGGCAGCTCTTGCAAACGGACCAACAAGGTTGAGTTCCATTGCCTGTTGTTTGGTAATGGCACCAACACCTTTGTTCTTTAACGAAAGTGTCCAGTTATGTTTGTAGATGTCCATCAGTTCATCTAACTGCGGCATAAATGTTTTGAGTCGGCTGATGATTGAGTCAGCAACCTGTGGTTTGAGATCTCTTGATACACCACCCACTATTGAAAAATCGTATTGAATGCGGTTACCGCAAACAGCTTCGAGCAGCTCCATTGAAAACTCCCTGTACTGCATGGTTTTCATAAACAATGCTTCAAAGCCGGAGTTCTCAGCAACATGACTTAAGCAAAGAAGATGAGAGTGAATACGGTCGAGTTCAATAATCAGCATGCGTAAATATTTTGCACGCCTTGGAATTTCAATCTTCAATAATTTTTCGGCCACCTGCGAATAAGCTGTTGTGTGCGAAATAGAACACAAACCGCATACACGGCCCACCACAAAACTTACCTGGCGGAACTTGAATTTTGAACAGCAGGCCAGTTCAATACCACGATGTACATAATATACATTCGCATCTGTATTGATGATCTTTTCGTTTTCGGTTGTAAACTTAAAGTGCAATGGCTCCAGCAATGCAATATGCTGCGCACCTACCGGTATTTCGTATTGCTTTCCCATAATTATTTTTTCTTTCTTAACGGACCACTTTCAAAATCGGGTTCAAGAACAAAACCTTTGTCAGTGTTCTCAACTTTTATATTCATTAAATCAACCAGCTCTGCTTCAGCCACCCATGCAGATACAACGATGTTCCTGATGCTGGGTATTTCTTCAGCCGGGTTTATGATGGTGTAGAAACAGGTTGTTTCGCAGGGATGAGCATAATCGCAGAAGAACCATTGAATCTCCATTGTTTCGCCCATATCAACTGCATTCATCACCATAAAGTGATGCAGCTCCGGTTTGTAAAAAGCAGCAATATCTTTTTTGAGATTTGCCAGTGATGTTTCTATCTTAATCATGATACCAATGGTTTTATTTCGTCTGCAATATTTCTCCTGTTCAGTTGCCTGCCTTCCTGTACAGGCTTTTTACTTAACCGAACAGATTCTTCCAGTTCTTTTGTTTTCTTTTCAAGAATACCCAGCGCCTGTACCACACCATCAATAATCTGTTCAGGTCTTGTACCACATCCGCATACATATACATCAACGGGAATGAATTGGTCGATACCACCTTCACAGTTGTACATACCCCTGAACACACCACCTGTGCTTGCACATGCACCGCAGCTAATCACCACTTTTGGTTCGGGCATCTGGTCATAAATTTCAACCAACCGTTCACGGCTGCGTTTTGTAACAGGACCCGTTACCAGTAAAATGTCGGATTGTTTGGGGTTACCTGTGTTGATCATTCCAAAACGTTCAATGTCGTACTTGGGAGCAAGACAGGCTAATATCTCAATATCACAACCATTGCAACCACCTGCATTGTAGTGCAGTATCCAGGGAGATTTTTTTCTGAAAGAGGCCAGTTTCATGTGAATATATTTCTTTGAATGAATTGGTTTTAAAATATGCTGTGAATAAGCAGGTTAATAAATGCAAGCGAGCAGGCAACACCCAATGAAAAACGAAGCATCTGCCTGTAGTTTACCCTTGCTGATGAATTATCCAGCGCATTCAGGTATAAGAATGTAAATACCATCAACCCGATACCCAATAACACATTGCTTCCTGCAAACATGTACACCAGTGTATAGCAGAACACATAGTCTAACCATTTAGCCGTGTATACTGCTTCAAAAAAGATTCCTGAAAATTCCAGTTCAACTCCACCAACAACTTCCTGGTGTGCTTCGGCCACATCAAAAGGAGATTTTTTCATTTTGATAGGAAGAATAAGCAGTAATGCAATAAAGGCCAGTGGTAATTTGTATAACAGGGGCTGATCCATTTTGTAAACGGATGACACATCAAAACTTCCTGTTACGAGATAAATGGAAACAGCAATCAATATCAGCACAGGTTCGTAAGCCAGCAAAGTCATAGCTGTTCTGTTGGCACCAAGATGACTGAAGATGGAACGTGTACTGTAGCCTGCTAAAATCATCAGTGAAGATGAAAGCAGGTGAAGAAATACAACAAGGATTAAATCGCCACCCATCAGCAACACACCAACAGCAAACCATAACGATACAAAGTGCATAATGCCAAAGAATGCATGAGCAGAGTGAACAATCATCCTGCGCTTATCAGCCAGTTTCAAAAAATCATAAAACGGTTGCAGCAACGGCGGACCAATTCTTCTCTGCATGCGGGCTTTTACAATACGTTCAAAACCGTAAACCAATCCGCCAATAAATGGAGCAAGAATGATGAGTAGTACCGGAATCAAAAGGTTGTTCATAACAAGATCGTTTTATATCAATGCCACAGCGATGAGTGCAATAAAAAATAAAATACCAACGGTTGAAAAATAAGGAGCTGCCTTATCAGTAGTGAAATAGAAAGAAGAGAATGAGTAATTAATTTTTTCACCACACATATATTCCTTGGCCCTGTCGACTTTTTTAAACTGTACAAACATGGCAGCCACAATGGTTACAGGCAGCAGGAAGAATGCAACCAGCAACGGAACCATGGGCAGCTTCATTGCACCGATATAATAATTCCAGCCTTCGGTAACAATCGGAATATGCGATCCAACTAGGTCGGCAGCAACAGGCGAAAACAGGTGTGTTAACAGGTAAGGCAATCCAACCATGCACAACACAATCATCACCATTAATAAATTGATGATGGTTTTATAAATCTTACCCGTATGTTCAAATTCAATATGATCGTTATTACCTGTTCTTGAAATCAATGTGCCCATTACTTTGAAATACAGCAATGAGAACACCGCACCTCCAATAGCAACAAACACAATCACCAGTGCACCAAACACCCGTTGCTCCTGTAAGAAAGCACCCAGTGTTAAATAACTTAACCATTTACCAACAAATGCACCAAACGGTGGTAACAGCAGCGACATAAAGCCAATGGTTACCGCCAGTGAAGTGTAAGGACCAACCTCTCCCAGCTTATCCATATCGGATGTTTGTTTGAGATGGAATACACGTTCCAATACACCTGCATTGAGGAAGAGCATACACTTGGAAATACCATGAAACAGGATGAGCACCAGCGATGCAATAATAGTAACAGGTGTTGCAATGGCTGCCATCATAATCATTAAAGCAAGCAAACCAATGGTGGAGTGTGCAAGAATACGTTTTAAATTATCCTGCGATAGGGAAACAACGGCCGCAGCTACAAATACAAAACCGGTTAAAGCAATAATCACAGTTGCAACCGGCGTATCTTTTATAACAGGTGATAAACGGAGAATAATAAATGGTGCAATCTTTACCATGGTGGATGAGTGAAGCAATGCACTCACAGGTGTGGGGGCAACCATGGCGCCGAGCAACCATTTGCTGAACGGCATCTGTGCACCTTTAATTAATGCAGCAATACTCATGAATGCCAGCGGTAATAAAATACCTGTTGCTGAACCATGTGTAAGCAGGTTACTGAAAGTAGCCTCACCATAACCGTTATAATGAATAAAGAAAATGGCAACAAGAATAGCAAGACCGCCGATCTGGTTCATCCATAAAGCGGTGATTGCATTGCCCACTGATTCCTGGTCTTTCCTGAAACCGATAAAGAGAAAGGATGCCAGTGTTGTTAATTCAAAAAACAGGAAGAAGTATTCCAGGTTATCGGAAGAAACAATCATGTTCATAACAGCAATAAACCAGAACATGATGGACATGAAATATTTTTTACGGAAGCTGCTGCAGTCTTCTTCTTCAATATAACGTAAGGAGTAAATGGCAATGATACCACTGATGATGTTGATGAGCATGAACATGGCTGCACTGAGCTTATCAACCATGAACTGCATGCTTTCGGCAGGTGGAAGTATTTTTAATAAATACAGCAAACCTCCCAGCTGCAACACGGTCATTACACCCACCAGCAAACTTTTTTTGCGGATGGCCACAAAGCCAAAATAAAGCAGGAGCAGGATATCGGCACCGGCTACTATTTCATTTATATAATGCGGAACGCTGAAATAAAAAGGCTGATCTACCTGTATAAATAAATAAACAGAGATTGCAGACAGCACAACTGCAGAGAATATTACCAGTATTTTAGCGGCTTTTGAGGGAAGGAAAAGAAGTAGTCCGCTAACAATAACAGGCAAGATAAAAATGCCGGCTATAAAGGAGTACATGGCCAATCGTTTTTGTTCAAAAAGAGGCTGCTATATTAGTTCAGAAAACAGGGACTGAGAATGATACCTGTCACCAAAAATCATGATGAGACTTCTTTAAAAAACCGAAATAAGGCTTGCAGCCTAAGAATCAACGATCAAAGCAAGTGGATGTTTCTTTATTTCAACGCTTCATTGGAGAAAAAATAAGTGCTTTTTTGACAATTTTTCCTGCTCATCCGTTTTTAACTGCCCCAAACGGAACAGAACGGAGTGTAATGGAACATAACGGCATGTAACAGCACAGAAGGGAAAGCAACGGATCATAACGGTACCAAACTGCACTGTTTGATGAACTATCTATGGCTCATATATGGAGTATCCATGAAGTATATATGGAGTATGTATGGTTGATGGATGCAGGGAGGGCGCCTTTTCATGTCTGTTAATGCCTTCGCATTTTAAATGTAAATTTGGGAATAACCATTTCGGTTGGTGGACAGGAACCAATAAGAAAGAAAACACATAAATCAGTACACCACTTGACACATCTTGAATTTTTTGAAACCTATAAGAACGGAGAAAGACATTTCATAAAGTTAGACTTTGAGTATTTGGAAGGTTTTTCAAATAAAGACTTTTCGAATATTATTTTTGAAGACTGCTTTTTGTATCTCGACTTCAGAAACAGCAATCTAACAAACTCAAAATTCATTCGCTGTAACATAAAGGAAATAGATTTAAGAAACGCAAATCTCACAAATGCCTTAATGACACACTGCCTTGTTGAGTCTGCTTTATTTAAGAATGCTATAGTTGATGATTTTAAATTTTTTGAGAATTACAGCGATGGAGCAACACTTGAGCAGGAAGATTTTACGAACAAGTTAATTTATTCAGACTCTTACATTTTGGGAAAAGCACTTTCAGAAAAAGAATACAAAGAAACAATGGGCATTAAAATGACAGATGTTACAGAAACAGCTGAAGCGGTTGTTGACATCTGGCCCTATGTAAAAGACCTGGTTTATGAAAACATCGTAAGTGAATATGTGCTGATGAATAAACTGGTTGAGATTGTTTATAGAAATGATGCGACTACATTTGAACATATATTATTGCCAACTGAAAATGAAAACAGTTTTATAATCATTGTTGTAAACCTTAAAACTGCCAGTATTTTTGGACACTATCGTCTTGACCTGACACAAGAATATTCTTTAGATTAAATAAACAAGCTTTCGGTTGGTGTAATTACCAATCGATAAAAAAAGTTCTATTGACAAAGCCTACATTGAAAACAATTTTATGACAAAGGAAACTTGGGAAGAAGTAATTAAATATGGAGCTTATGCTCAGGAATTAGATTGGTTTGCAGTTGACAATAATGGAAGCATCGGAATGTTTTCTGCAATTATGCAAGCCCCTTTCCCAGACAAAGTAAAGAAGTCTTATGACGCTTATATGGGACTAAAGCAATTAATGACCTCGTTACCAAAATCTACTTCATTTATTTTGACAACTACTGAGCAAGGCAATTTTTCAGACTGGATATCCTATGCAGAAAAGGGATTATTTGCGTTTGACTTTCGTGACGTACATAGGACGAATGCAAAAGATCAATATGACTTAATTGCACGACCAGCATTACCATTGAATTTTAGGGATATCAATATTCCAACAAATCTAATGGACGCTTTAGTTCAACTTGACTGTGATTTTCTAAAAGGATACTTACAAACAGAAATTATAGAATGAAGAACTGCACACAACATTTTATGGAGTATCTGTGTTTCAAATAAAACTGAAATACTGAAGATTCGTGTTCAGGAACGATTTTGTAAAAGCGTTTAGCAAAGAAATAAGATCGCTGTATATTTATAACTGCATAACTTCAGAAAACATCAAACAATGCGTGAACACAATAAAAGATGGCTAATCAGTGTAATGAAAACCTCCGGCAGCAAAAGGAGATATGTCGTTAATGGACGTTATGCCGATGAGCGTCATTTACAAAAGCAAGTCAATCCCGACGACTTACCAAGTCACCAGAGCATTAGATCAACACAGAAATTTTACAACGGAAAAATAAATTATGGTCTTTTAGTCAGGTTTTTACGTGGTCAGACAGGAAACGACTGGGATCAAATTTATTCTGAAATTTTAAGTCGTATTCCGAAAAAACTTCTTGACTACAAAGAAATGATTTTTTGGTTCGTTGCAGATAAGGTAGAATTCGTTGACGGAAGACCATGGAACAAGAAAACACAACGATTTATCTGGACCGGTGAACAAGTTGCTCCCGTATACTGGCCAAAAATAAATACGCAGCCAGAACACACAGAATTTTATGTTCACCCGGAAACAAATAAGCTGGTGAGGGTAGAACAAAAATCATACAAACAGTTAACAAATAAGTGAACCATTATTTTTTATGCAGAGGTTAACTGAACATCATTCCATTTCGGTTGGTGAGGACAGCAACCGATAAAAAAATAAACATGAAATACCTGATTCCCGCCTGCATTTTATTTGTTTTTATATCCTGTAAAACAAAGATTAAATCTACCTTAAGCACAGAGATAGCAATCGCAGATACACTGGAATTACCTAAAGACAGTTTACAATTCTATTTCCCTAAAAATAGCTTTTCTGAAAAGCCCGGGTTGGATAGTTTTATTCAAAACTGGTATTCTTCTGCACTGTATAATTTAAAAGAACCCGTTTTATCTGGAAATCATATCGGTCATGACATTTACAGATTTTTATGGTTACGGTCATTTCATCGACCAGCAGTTTTTACATTACATCATACCAAAGAACAGATATGGTTGTGTACAAAAATGTTAGACAAACAACCCAGATTTCGTGATGATATAATCGGTGGTATTCTTTCAAAAAAAGATCGTGAAGATCTTATCAAGGATGGATATTCTGTTTATAAAGACGACCCTGATTATCTTTTTAAAAAAGCAGACAGGGAAGCGAGTATTGTTTATTACAACAACACTTCTTTATCTAAAGAGGAATGGGATCAGTTTGAAGAACTCTTAGTAAAAGCAAATTTCTGGAACCTACCTTCTATTATAGATGATGAAAGTACCGATGGTGCACAATGGATTATTGAGGCACACTTCGATAAAAAGTATCACTTTGTGGATTATCATAGCCCAGAAGATGCCTACAAAGAATTGGGCGTTTTTCTAATTAAACCAAGTGGTCTTAAAGAAGAGATTTACTAAGCTCATTTTATTCACCAACCTCCTACGGCGCCACCTTTGTTGTAATCCGTTCCGCCAGTTCAAGTTTCAGGTTGCGTATTTCAGCAAGTACCAGTTGTGCCATGCGGCGTGCACCGTATTCATTAAAGTGTGTATTGTCTTTACGGCCAACAGGATAATGCGGATGCTCCATTGTATCGAGCTGCATGTACAGCATCTTTGAATAAACAGGTCCCAGCTTTTGCACCAGTGCACGGCTGCGTTCATCTAAATCAATCACGGGTACATTGTATTGTTTGCCCACTTCCCATACCGCTGCTGAATATTCTTTATGTGTTTCCTTAATGTTGCCGAGTGAATCAAATACCAATCGTGTTACAGGTGTAATCAAAACGGGAAATGCTTTCTTCTCTCTTGTTTCGGTAATAAACCTGATCAGATTGGTTTTATAATCGGGCACTGGTGTGTAACGGTCTTTATACTGCGGTTCCTTTGCTTCATCGTTATGACCAAACTGCATCAGTACATAATCACCTTCCTGCAAACTGTCGGCTACATTTTTCCAACGGCCTTCACTGATGAATGTACGTGTACTTCTTCCACCTCTTGCCCTGTTGAGCACCGTTACAGTTGAATCCCAGAAATCTTCAAAGGGTGTGCCCCATCCTGTTACTGGCGAACGGTCTTTGGGTTGTGTGCATACAGTTGAATCGCCGATAAGCCACACATGTATATTCTTTTTCGGAATGGTAAAGGCCACAATCACAAAAAAGAAAAAGAGAAGGAGTAAACGGAATTTATGTTGTTTCATGTTTTGTTTTATTAATCATGAATAATATTGAATCGCAATGATGATTTTTCTTTAACGTCTTTGCGAGGAGGAACGACGAAGCAATCTATATAACTACGAAGCAACTTATTTCTTTATTGGAAGATTGCTTCGGCACAGCCCTTACACACAAGCCCGCTTACCTCGCAATGATAATATTATTGAAAAGGATTCCATCCGCTGAGAATGGTTGTAATGGTTAATGCATTTGCTTCTGCATCTGAAATTGTTTTTGCCCAGCTTACACGTTCTGTTGTTGCTGCAGCTTCGCCGTTGTTTTTGTATTCGGCATACCATGTTGTTGCTTCATTTGCAGGATTGCTCCAGTTATCCCAACCAAGCTTATTAACAATGGGTCCGAGATAGCTGTTCATGATCAGCACTTTTGCATAAGGTCGCCAGGGCCTGCCGAGATAAAACGATCCTGCAGCTGCACTGCCTGTAAACCTGCAGTTGCGGAACACATAACCAAATGCTGTACCCTGTGGTGTGGAAGCTGCTGTAAAATAACCGGCCTGCTTGCCATAAATCACACAACTGTCAAATAGTGCTGTTGATGCACCAAAAATAAAATCAACGGTTCCTTCAATATAACAGTTGCGGTAGTATTGCCTGCTGCCTGTACCATGTGTGTACAGTGTATCCTGGAAACCAAGAAAACGGCAGTTGATAAAACGTGCACGATCGCCTGTAACACGTACAGCAACAGCCTGCCCTACAGGACCCGAACTGTTTTCGAACGTAATGTTCTCTGCACTGAATCCATTGCCGAAAATAAAAAAGCTGGCAGAGCCTGATGTGCCGATGTCTTTACCGCTGCTGTCTTTCTTTGATGCATAATCATCATAAGTAAGTACAGTGCTGTTTACATCTTCACCAATAAAATGCACATTCATTTTTGATTCGGGCAAACGGAGTTTCTCTTTATAAATTCCCTTTTTAATAAAGATGTTTGTAATGCTGCTGCCTGAATCTTTCACTGCATTGATGGCTTCCTGTACAGTTGTATAATCGCCGGTGCCATCTTTTGCTACGGTAATTTTTTTTGTTTGTGCATGTGTAATAACTGCAGCAAGCAAAAAGAGGTTGAATAAAAAACAAATCTTCATAGAATCACAAGTTTACATCAATCACGAATTTACTGAAGCACTTTTTTAAGAAAGGCTGCTGTTACATCAACCGTTTCATCCACCCATGGATGAAACAACCAGAACGGGTGTACCATTACATTAAACTTATGTACCTGTGTGTAAATACCCCATTCATTCATCATACCAATGAGCTCATCCTGTCCTGAATGAAAGCGTGAATAACCACTGTTGAAAAACATAACCGGGACAGCTGTTTTTTGTGATGCCCAGAAAATAGCAGAAGCCTGTTTCCAGATCATTGGTTTTTCTTCAAACGATCCGCCGAGCCATTCAATATCGGGTGAGTTGGGTTTGCGGTCGAGGTTAAGTGATGATGGTGCCATAAAATCAAGCACACCATCAATATCAACAATGGCTTTTACATTACTGCTTGCACCTGTGTTACCCATATTGCCTTCAAACAATTCCACGCCATTGGTCATACCAATTAATGCAGCAAGTTGTCCGCCTGCTGAACAACCTGATACAGCAATACGGTTTGTATCAATTCCATATTCAGCTGCATGCAGTTTTACCCAGCGTATAGCCGATTTGATATTATGAATAGCAGCAGGATATTTTGCTTCAAGTGATAACTGGTATTCAACCGGCACAGTAACAAATCCTTTTGCTGCGAGCATTTGTGCCATGGGCACCTGCATACTACGTGTGCCTGAGCGCCAGCCTCCACCATGTATCATGATGAGCGCAGGATGTGTGCCTTTGCCTTGCGGACGAAATACATCGAGGTGCAGATCCCTTTTGCCAAACGGTGTTTCCGGCAGTGTTGTATAAACAAGATTGCGAACGGCAATAACTCCTGCAGGTACAGAATCTTTGGCAGGAACTGCATACGGAAAATCCTTGTGGATCTGTTTGTACACATTGGCTACGCTGTAGCTGCTGTCGATGGGTATTGGTTTGTTCTGGGCCCATACGTTCTGTAATAACAGTATGGAAAGAACTGTGGTGATACATATTAAAAGCTTCCTGTTCATATTGGTTCAAAATAAAAATATTGAAGGTTCATAAAATGACGGGACTGTAGAAACAGCCCCGTTCGATTGCTAGCTTGTCTTATGTTTAAAAAAAATGCCGATTAATAACCCGGGTTCTGCGTAAGATTCGGGTTTGCTTTGATCTGCTGATTTGGAATTGGGTAAAGTTTACGGAAGTCAGCAGATACAGTTGTTTTGAACGCCCATGTTCCTGTGAAGTAATCACCGAAACGGATCTGGTCTGTTCTTCTGCAACCTTCCCACAAAAATTCTCTTGCACGTTCGTCTTCGATTGCCTGCAGTGTTACGGATGATAATGAACTTGCACCACTGCGTGTTCTTACCTGGTTTACCAACGATACCACTTCAGGAGTAGAACCCGACTGACGGAAGATTGCTTCAGCTTTCATGAGTAACACGTTTGAATAACGTTCGAGTATTAAATCATTATCTGCATTAAAGCCCGACCACTTTGCACCAATTGGTGTATACTTTAATACTTTGTATCCTTCGTTATCCTGTGCTGCAATGATATCCTGTACCGGTATTAAAACAAGTTGTGTACCGTTTGGATATTTCAACGGAGTTACACCGTCGAGGTAAAACTGCGGGCCGTATTCAATCATGCTTTTACGTACGTCTGAATTTTCGTATTTATCCAAAGCCGCCTGTGTTGTGCTGTAACCATTTGCAGGACCAAAAGGCAGGTTGTACTTCAACTGATCCAAACCATTTTGTGTGTAAAGGATAAACTGGTTGTTACCTGCATTCTGTGTAGGATCTTTTGTAAATGCAGAGATAATTTCTGTTGAAGATGCCTGTGATGTAGATGTAAAATTGTCAATGACTTTTGGTGTAAGGCTGAATGCACCTGTATTAATTACAAGGTTACAATTATCAACTACTTTCTGCCATTGTGCAGTACCTGTATAAACCTGTGCATTGAGATACATATAAGCCAATGCTGTATAAACCGATTCTTTGGTAAAGCGTGGATAGTAAGCTGCACGGTTTACATCTTTGATTGAAGGCAGATCGGCAACAGCAGCCAGCATTTCAGTTTCAATAAACTTGTACACATCTGCTCTTGAAGTTGTTTTGGGCAGGTCTTTGGGATCAATCCTTGCAACAGTTACCAACGGTACATTGCCCCAGTTATCCATTGCAAAGAAATAACCATAAGCACGCAATGCTCTTGTTTCAGCAATCAACGCTTTGAGTTTGTCTTTGTTGGGCGATGCCTGCAAACTTTCGAGCACAGCATTCGCTGTTCCTATTTCCTGGAAAATTTGTGTCCATGCTCTTGCAATGGTGTTGTTATCTGCATTCTCCACGTGCTTGGTTAAATCAACATTGCTCTGATCGTACCAGCCACCACTTGCTCTTCCCGGTACAATAAATTCATCGGTGCTGAATTCTTTCATACGCCATGGATCGCCTATATCAACATTATAAGAAAGTAATTGATAAACACCTACTACCGATGAAAGTGCCGCCTGCTCGTTTTGATAATAATTATCAGGCGAAAGGCTGCCAAACTTTTCCTCATCAAGTTTTGTGCAGGAGGTAAGCAAGGAACTTACCAGTAAGCCTGCAGCCATTATTTTAAACTTAAGGTTCATATAAATGAGTTTTGAATAGTTAATTAGAATGACATGTTAAAGCCAGCGCTGAATGTGCGTGCACTTGGGTAACCGAGATAATCAATACCCAGCGGCGCAACACCTGTTCTTGATACTTCTGCATTTACTTCGGGATCAAGTCCTGAATACTTGGTAAAGAGCAACAGGTTTTGTCCTGAAAGGAACACATTCACTGATGAGATAAATGTTTTCTTCACATTAAAGTCATAACTCAGTGTAAGATTTGAAAGACGTACAAAACTTCCGTCTTCTATCCAGCGTGATGAAAATGTTTTACCAGCATCCCTGCCTAAGCCACTTGATACAGCTGACTTAAATACGTTTTTACCGGGCAGGTTACTCAGGTAACTCATGTTGGCTGCTGTAAGATTAAACACATCGTTTCCAACTGAACCCCTGAACAAAAAGTTCAATGTCCATTGTTTGTATTTAAATGTATTACCGAAACCAAAGATGAATTTGGGTTGAGCACAACCAATGATGGTATCAGCACCTGCAGCAAATGTTTCTTTACCACCGCTGATTCCTGTAAAACGTGGACCCCAGAATGTACCTAATGGCTGGCCTGGTAAAATCAACTGTGCAAATTTTCCAAGTGATACAGTTCCCTGCAATGGTGCCAGCTGAATGTTGTTACCACTGAACTGCTCGTTTGATAAACTCAACACTTTGTTTTTATTAAAGCTGATGTTGAAGTTTGATTCCCATTTGAAAGTTGTTTTATCAATCACCTTTCCTGTAAGTTCAATTTCAACACCTTTGTTTTGAACACTACCTACGTTGGCAAGCTGTGTGCTTACTGCAGTTGGTGACGGAACAGGAATACGCAGCAAGAGGTCTGTTGTTTTCTTCACGTAATAATCAACCACACCACGAAGTCTTCCATCAAACAATGTAAAGTCGATACCCGCATCAAACTGTGCAGTTTGTTCCCATCTTAAATTAGGGTTGGCATACTGCTGAGGTAATACGGTTGTGATTCTTGTACCACCTACAATATAACCTGCTGAAGTTGCACCCAGTGTTTGCTGTGATGCAAGGTTGCCGATTTCCTGGTTACCTGTAACGCCGTAGCTTACACGAAGTTTTAAATCGGAGATGGGTTTTACATCAAAGAATTTTTCTCTTGACAAACGCCATGCCACTGAACCCGAAGGGAACATACCCCATTTGTTACCAGAACCAAAACGGCTTGAACCATCACGGCGCAGTGTTCCTGTTACCAGGAAGCGGTCGTCGTAGTTATAGTTTGCTCTTCCGTAGAAAGAGATAAGTGTGTTGGTTCCTTTAAATGTATTTACGCCTGTAACGGAGCTTGCAGCCTGCAGACTGTACCATTTGAATTCATCGGATAAAAATCCGGTTGCAGTTGTACGGTCGCCTTCATTTACAAAATACTGATAGGAATAACCGGCCATTGCTTCCACACCATGTTTAGCAAAATGCTTGTTGTATTTAATAACCGTTTCAAGCAGTTTGCTGTAATCTTCCAGTTTCTGCACACTTGCATAACCGCTGGTTCCTTTACCAATCAGGTTGTTTTTGCTGATAAAGGAATTACGGTTGATGTTTTGATTGGTGTAACCGAGGTTGAGGTTTAATGCTTAAGGGTTCTGTTATTTTTAATGTAGTAGACAGGTTACCCAAAAAGCGGTTATTGGTTAACTGGTCTAATATCTGGTCGGAATAAGAAACAGGATTAACCCTGTAAGGTGCAACGAAATTGTAGTTGCCACTTGCATCATACACCGGGTATGTTGGGTTAAATACCATTGCTTCATAGTTCATACTTGTACCAAACTCACTACCAACCGTATTTGAAACAGGAGCCTGTTTACTGAACGTTTGGCCATAGTTTACACGCATATCAAATGTGAGCTTGTCGTTCAACTCAGTATGGTTGATATTAATACGCACATTGGTACGGTTAAGACTTGATGCAAGCATCACACCCTGCTGGTTACCATAACCAAGTGATGCACGGTACATTGTTTTATTGGCACCACCTGCCATTGATAAATAATGATCCTGTGAAACACCCACACGGTAAATCTTATCCTGCCAGTTTGTATTGGCACCTTTATCATCAATGGCTAAACCAAGAGCTGCCACTTCTTTGCGGTAATCACCTGCTGAAAGCACATCATACATCTTGGCAATTTTTGAAACAGCAACTGATGAACCAACAGTGATTTTTGCTTTTCCTGTTGTGCCCTTCTTGGTTGTAATTACAATTACACCATTAGCGGCTCTTGCACCATAGATGGCTGTTGCAGATGCATCTTTTAAAACGGTGATGGATTCAATGTCATCAGGGTTCAAAGTCATTAACGGGTTGGTAGGCTCTTCGTCAAATACATCAATACCATAGTTGTTGATATTTGCCTGCCCAACACCTGCGCTGTTAGAAATAGGAACACCATCAATTACATATAACGGATCGTTGGAAGAAGTAAGTGATGTACCACCACGAACTCTTACTGTATTGGAACCGCCGGGCTTACCACTGTTCTGTGCAATGTTTACACCAGCGAGTTTACCCTGTACACTTTGTTGTGCACTCATCACCATACCCTCGTTAAAATCTTTACTGCTGATTGCTGAGATAGCGCCTGTAAGATCTTTCTGGCGTTGTGTACCATAACCCACCACTACAATTTCTTCTGTGGTTACCGGTTTCAGTGTGAGTGTTACCGTAACAAAACCTCCTGTACCAATATTTACTTCGGCAACATTGTAACCAACTGAACTGATGACGAGAATTTTTTTGCCTTCAGGAACTGAGATAGAAAACTCACCATTGTTTCCTGTAGTTGTACCAGTGCTGGTTCCCTTTACTGTTACAGAAGCAGAAGCAACGGGTTCGCCTTTTTCATTCACCACTTTACCTCTTACTTCAACGGGTGGCGGTGGAGGAGGCGGTGGTGGTGGAAGTGCAACAGGCTCATCGGCAACAACCGGAGCCTTTGCTTTTACCACAATAATTTTTCCAACAATTGACCACGTGAAGGGCTGATCTTTAAAACAAAGATCCAGCACCTGTGACAACGGTTGGTTGTTGACAACAATCGTTACTTTCTGCCCGTTTTCGAGAAGTTTGTTTTCGTACCAGAAATCGTAACCTGTCTGTTTCTTAATGGATTTAAACACTTTTTCAAGTGACACATTTTTTTCAGACAAGCTAACACTCTGGGCGTCGCTTCTTGCACTTACCTGCAGACAGAATGCTAATAAAATAATAGCAGTCAGTTTCATAATCCGTAATGTTTTGGTGAAACCCCGGGAACTGCGATGCCGGGGCAAAACGGAAGCAAACAATTTCATACTTTTGTTTGGTTTGGGTTAAACAATAAAATGATCCTACAAGACTTATTACTGGATAACCTGAATTTCTTCCGCTCCGGCTGCAACCCGGGGCGGTTTTTATTTTTACCAGGCATATCTGTAATAGTGGTATTATTCACAAATCAGCAACGACTGTTTTCTCAGGGTAATACAATCAGTTTCCGTCCATCAATGCGGAAATGAATATTACTTAGTTCCAGCACTTTCAGAAACTCCGAAAGGTTGGTGTTGCGTGATATATCTGCTGTAAATGTTCTGTTGGGTACCTGACCTGCATATTCCACATCCACATCATACCATTTGCTTACCTGCCGCATAATAGATTCCAGATCTGCATTAGCAAAAGCAAAGCGACCGTTTTTCCACGACAATACTTCTTCCATATCTGCATGTTCTTTAATGCGTAAACTACCGGCACCTGATACCTGTGCCTGCTGACCCGGTTTTAGCATACCGGCAGTTTTTCCCTTGCTGATTCTTACGCTTCCTTCGATGAGTGTGGTATTAATGGTTGACTCGTCTTTGTATGCGTTTACATTGAAGTGTGTGCCCAGCACCTGCACCTGCATATCGCCGCTGTGCACAATAAATGGTTTGTCTTTATTCTTTGCCACTTCAAAATATACTTCGCCGGTAATTTCAACAGGACGTTCCGTACCATGAAACACAACCGGGAAACGAATGGAAGAAGAAGCGTTTAACCAAACCTTTGTACCATCTTCCAATGTTAACTGGAACTGGCGGCCTCTTGGTGTTTCAATGGTATTATAACCTGTTGCTGTTTTTCCTGAACCACCTTTTACATAGCTGAGCTGTGCACCATCTTTCATAGCAACGGTATTGCCTTGTTGTGATAAGATACCATCGTGTGCACTGTCGAGTACAATCGATGATCCATCAGCCAAACGAAGAATGGCCCCGTTTTGTCCGGGAGCTATATCAGTATGTTTAACCTTGCCGTTACCTGCAACTGAAGCTGTGTTATTTTTTGATTGAAAGAAATAGAAAACAGAAAGAAATAAAAGCGAAGCAACTGCAGCTGCTGCTGATAACCTGCGGAACATGGTTGTTTTGTACCAGGGTATAACAGGTGCTGCGGGTCGTTGCTGAAGAATAAACTGCAACATGCGTTCGGCCTGTTCATCGCCGAGGCGTGCCGTGCGGCTCAGTTCTTCCCATTGATCACCTAAGCGGTTTTTGATTTCTTCCTCGTATTCACCTGAATGAATGACTGCATACAATTCCTGCTCTTCTGCCGAAGAGGACTGGCGGGATAAATAAAGATCCAGTAAGTATTGCAATCGTTCGCTTGTCATGGCTTAACGGGTAAAAAGGATGACCCTTACTAAGCAGACAACCGGGAAAGAAAAAAGGATTAGATGTTTTTAAAAAAATTTTTTGAGCAGGAAAAGAACAAACACACCTGCTGCTGAATACCTGTCCATCAGCTGGCGGATTTTGCGTAATGCATTGGCAAGATGAACCTTTACGGTGTTTTCTGAAATGTTAAGTGCAGAAGCAATTTCTTCATTGAGAAGACCCTGCTCTTTGTTCATGCGGTACACCTGTTGTTCCTTGGCTGTAAGCTGTGCAGCCGCCTGCCGCACTTTCAGTAACAGGTCACGGTCATCAATGCGTTGCTCAATGGATACCAGCATGCCTTCTTCGATTTCACGTTGCAGTTCAACAATGCATTTTTCGTTTGCTGTTTTTTTGAGCTGGTTAAAACAAAGATTTTTGGTGATGGTGATGATCCATGCTTCAGCATTTTCAACCTCGGCCATCTGTTCACGGTACAACCATAGTTTAAGAAAAACTTCCTGTGTAATTTCTTCGGCCTGGTAAACCGAACGGGTAATTTTTAATGAGAAGGCATATACTTTATTCCTGTACCTCGAAAACAACACACGGAACGAATCTGCATTGCCCGATGCAATGCCCTGCAGCAGTTCATAATCGTTGGTATATGGCAAAGACGAACGCATCGTAAGCAGCAATCTCTATTTTTTCTGCAAGCAGTTTGATGAAATGATGGAACAAGTCTAATCACATTTTTGAGAAATCTGTGAGTGCTTTCATTTTTTTATTTACGCAATCGTTCCCGAGTTTGGGAAGATGTTGTGCCTCGATTTAGGATTAACAGTTTGATTATAGTATATTCATAATAACCGAACCTATACATTATGAGTTGGGATATTGTTTTATTTAATTCACGGCAGAGAATTCACGCAGTTGAAGAAATTGACGAAGCGCTTTTAGAACCAGTTGATTTTTGTTCAGATCTTGAAAACTACTTTCATACAATAGAAGCAGATGGAAACCACAGGTGTATTAAAGGGGGTAATTTTGAAATAGAATATATTGTTGACTCAGAAAGTGTAAGCAATAAAATTCTGAGTTTATATGGAGAACAAGGACTGTTTGAACTTGTGCTGCTTTCGAAACAAAAAGGATGGCAGGTATTTGATACAGGTCTTGGACAAATGATTGATCTTGACAAACCGCAGGTGAATGGTTACGCACATTTCAATAACTATGTACAGCAGATTATGAATAATAAAAAGTAAGAGAGCGTCTTTTTACATCATCCACATTTATGAAGTACCGGATTCCAGAAGCATTGATCTATTCCCGGCTTTTCATCGGCTTGCTGATGATTGTATTAAGCAGCATGCACATACCCAACTACCCGGTTA
The DNA here is from genome assembly GCA_002337125.1 of Chitinophagaceae bacterium UBA1931. Lineage (GTDB taxonomy): Bacteria > Bacteroidota > Bacteroidia > Chitinophagales > Chitinophagaceae > Lacibacter. The sequence goes on along the minus strand of DDFJ01000004.1, from coordinate 2,328,685 downwards.
TTGCCATCATCCTTTTAACAATTGGTCTGCTCACTGATATTTTTGATGGTATTGTTGCAAGACAGTTAAACATTTCAACACAAAAGCTCCGAAGGCTTGACTCCAGCATCGACCAGGTATTTTTTATTTCTGTTGCGGTTGCAACTTTTATTCATTGTCCTTCATTTTTCACATCAAATGCTTCACAGCTCATCATTCTTTTAAGTGTTGAGGCATTAACCTATTTAATCAGCTTTATAAAATTCCGCAAAGAAATTGCCACACATTCAATTGGTGCCAAGTTGTGGACCCTGCTGTTGTTTGCCACGCTTGTTCAAATCATCGCACAATGTCAATCAACTGTTTTATTCAGCATTTGTTTCTGGGCAGGCATTATAACAAGAATGGAAATTATTGCCATCATCCTGATATTAAAAAAATGGACGAACGATGTGCCTACATTCTATCATTCCATCCTGATCAGAAAAGAAAAAGAAATTAAACGAGACAAGATGTTTAATGGATAAGGGTTGTTATTGTTTTTATTGGTAGGCTTCTGCTATCAACCGAAACAGATAATAAGATAAAAACAACGTTCTGTACATTTTGTATATTTATAAACCCTGATTACTAAACATGAACTTGCGTATTTTCATAACCCTGACACTAATCGCTTTCATATTTAACCATTGTGAAAACAACCAGTTTTCAAAGAGACTCCCAGAGAATAAAAAGAACAACACCAGCAGAATTGAATACTTTGAATACGGCGGTTACGGCGATTCAAATCTTTCGATTATTTATGGAAATGTTTACGAGCCAGAAAAGAAAGAGAATGGTACAGATACTTTAAAACCCCTTTCTACAGTTGAAATTCGTCTTGTACAAAATAACAAATCTGTTCAAACAGATAGTAATGGAAGGTTTGAGATTGGAGTTGAAAAAGGCATATTCTCTTTTACAGTTTTAAAAAAGGGCTACGAACCAATTACGCTTACAAATTTCGTTTCTGATCCTGATCAGGTTTCCAATACAAAAATCATTCTCGTAAAAGGAAACAAACCAAGAACTTTTAAAATTCAGGATTGGAAATTATAATTACAGCCTGTGTTTTTGTTCGGTGTACAAGCCAGGAATACATGTACGTAAAAAAATCTTATCGGTTAATATCTTTGCCAACCGAAATAAAATACTTTCCTCACCCCAACCCCTCCACCTGCTCTTTAAAATCCTTCACTGCTTTTTCTAAATTCTTTACCAGGTACAAAACTGTTTCAGGTGTTTGTGTATGTGATGAATACATGCTTTCTTCTTCAAGATGAAATTGCCTGATTTCAAAACCCTTTGGCAATGCTGTAACTAAAGCATCAGCAAAAAGATTGTTCTATATAAGATCACCAGTTCGTCATATTTCGCCTGCAGATGGCAATTGGCTTCATTTTCCCGGGTTTTTACCCAAACTTCGCATTATGAAACCTATCATCATTTGTATTCTTGCACTGGTGATAACCAGTTGCAACAATAAACATAGCGTTGATTCTAAAATGCAATACGGAGCGCCAGAAGCAAAAGTGGAATCAACAGTAAACAAGGATACTGCAGTGAAAGGCCCTTTGAGTTATGGTGCAATAATACCACAAGCTGCAGACGGAGATACAGTGGAAGTAAAGTTTGATGTTTCGCATCGTTTGGTTTCTATCTCTCCCGATATTTCATTTTTAGCATGGACATTCGGAAATACAATACCGGGCCCGGTTTTGAAAGTGCGCCAGGGACAAACTGTTAAGTTTTCCATGACCGACCGTTCAAACCAGTCCACACCAGCCATGGATATGTTTGTTAACAATATGCCCATGCAACATTCAATCGATTTCCATGCTGCGATGGTTAACCCGGAAGATAAGTACAGATCAATTCAGCCCGGTGAAACCATTCATTTCCAATGGACGGCCAATTATCCCGGTGTGTTTATGTACCACTGCGGTACACCAATGGTGCTGCTGCATATGATTTATGGTATGATAGGAATGGTGATTGTTGAACCCAAAGATGGTTATCCTGATAAAGCAGATCGTGAATATGCAATTATACAAAGTGAGTTTTACCTGAAAAAGAAAGGCGACTACTTTGTTCCTGACACTGCATCTGCAATGAAAAAACAACCTGTTGCAGTAGCGTTTAATGGACGGATCGGTCAATACCTTGTTCATCCGCTTAAAGCAAAAGCAGGAGAAAGAGTCCGCTTTTATGTTATGAATGATGGTCCGAATAATGCAACAAACTTTCATGTGATCGGTACCATTTTCGATAAAGTGTACCTCGATGGAAATCCTTTTAATGAATTAAGGGGAATGCAATCTGTTTACCTTGGACCGGCCAGCGGTGCTGTAGTGGAATTTATACTTCCCGAAAAAGGCACTTACACTTTTGTTGATCATTCTTTTGCCGATGCAGAGTTAGGCGCCAAAGGAGAAATCAAAGCAGAATAAATAATGATCAGTTAACTGCTATCATTATCCTTCGAAACCAGAAAAGTTTCCCATCAACCGCTTTAATTTTTCTGTAAACATCTTCATTGCCTCTTCTAAATTCTTAGCTGCTTTTTTGCTGAGGCTGGTGCCCATGTCCCAGTTGTTTCCTTCCACTGCAATGGTATAGGCAACAGGCACATGATGATACAATTCCTTTGCCAGGTACAAAACTGTTTCGGGTGTTTGTGCGTGTGATGAATACATGTAATGTGCTGCGGGATGACATTGCTTGATTTCAAAGCCCTGTGGCAACTTTGTAACAGAAGCATCAGCAAAGAAGACGGTTTTATACTGGCTCACCAGTTCGGCATCTTCCACCTGTAACTGGTAACGGTATTCAATATCCATTTCTGCAGCAATTGTTTCAGCAGCAATATCTGCAAACTGCCAGCCAAGACCATCATCATTGCGACCGGTATTACCAATGCCGATTAATAAAATTCCTTTCAGCTTAGTCTTTGAATCGTTCATCAATCAACTCTCCTTTGTAATTATAAAGTTCGGCTTTCAACGGCATTTTACCCATGGATTGTGTGGCACAGCTTAAACAGGGATCGTATGCACGTATGGCCACTTCCACCTGGTTGAGCATGGTATCGGTAATGGTTCCCTTGCGGCTGATGACATTGTTGGCCACCCACTTCACCGCATTGTTCATTGCATCATTGTTATGCGTGGTGGAAACTATCAGGTTGCAGCGTGTAATCATTCCCTTATCATCCACTTCGTAGTGATGCGTTAAAGTTCCTCTTGGTGCTTCAATAATACCAATGCCTTTGTTGCGTGCTGTTCCCTTGCGTACAAGATCATCGCCCAGCAGATCAGGATCGTTCAGCAGGTCTTTCATCACTTCAGCACAGTGCAACACTTCAATCAATCGTGCCCAGTGTGAATACATGGTGCTGTTATTTGTTTTGAGACCAGTGAATGCAATAAATTCTTTGCGTGCTTTTTCTGCCAGCGGTGTTGGAATGGAATCACACACATTAATTCTTGCCAGCGGACCAACACGGTTCCATCCTTTTTCCCGTCCTATTTTTTTGAGGTAAGGAAATTTCATGTACGACCATTGTGCCACTGCTTCGGTAAAATATTCCTGGTATAAATCAGTTGAAATATCATCAAGCGTAATATCACCTTCGCTGTCAATTGCACGCAGCTTTCCATCATACAATTCCAGTGCACCCCAATCATTCACCATGCCCAAATGTCCTGATGGAAACTGTGCAAACTCATCGAGGAACTTCCGGTTTTTTTCATGATAGACTTTCATGAAATCAACAATGGCCTGCGACCATTCAATCATGGTATCAATACTTTCAATTTCTTTTCCATCCAAAAAATAATCACGCTCTGCTTCACTGAATGTTTTGTGCACACCACCGGGTACTGCAAGTATGCCGTGAATTTTTTTTCCTGCAACAGCTTTAATAATCTCCTGGCCAAACTTGCGCATGGTAATTCCCTTCAATGCAAGTTCCCTGTTCTCCACGGCAACAGCCACTACGTTTCTTTTTTCTGCAGGTGCATCCACGCCAAACAATAAATCGGGTGAGGCCAAATAAAAGAAGTGCAATGCATGTGATTGAAATACCTGTCCGAAATGCATCAGCCTCCGCAATTTTGTTGCTGTTGCTGAAAGATCTTTTGGATCAACACCCACAATCTGGTCGATGGCTTTTGCAGCAGCAAGATGATGACTCACCGGGCATATACCACAAAGACGTTGTACCAGCACCGGTGCTTCCCAGTAAGGATGTCCCTGTATGAAACGTTCAAACCCACGGAACTCAACAATATGAAAAAAAGAATCTTTTACCTGACCGTATTCATCGAGATGTATTGTAACCCTGCCGTGGCCTTCCACTCTTGTAACAGGATCAATGGTTATTTTTCTGTTCATAACAAGCGGATTAATCGTATTTGAATTCAGAATAAAGAATGGAGTATTCTTCTCCCCACAAAATATTCTTCACGGCTTTCCAGATGTGATTGGCATCGGGCGGGCAGCCGGGTATGTAATAATCAATCTTTACAATTTCATTGCAGGCATAAACCCTGTCGAGAATCTTTGGTAAATCTTCATGATAGGGAATGATGTTAGCACCGGGCTCACTGGTGGGTGAATTAAGATAGGCTTCTTCCAGGCATTCACTCAGCGGAATGGAATTACGCATGGTGGGTAATCCACCCCATACCGAACATTCGCCCAATGAAACAAGGATATCGCACTGCTCCCTGAACTTACGCAGCGTTTCCACATTTTCTGAATTGCACACACCACCTTCAATGATACCGATATGACAACGGGATGTAAAGTTTTTAAAATCGGTGAGTGGTGATTTATCAAATGAAACCATTTCAACCAGGTCAAGTAACTCTTCATCCACATCCAGTAACGACATGTGGCAACCGAAACAACCGGCTAATGAAACAGTGGCAACAATCTTCTTACCCATTACCGGCGGCCTGCTCACTGTGCGCTTCTTCATGTTGTAATCATCCTGCACTGATTCCATATCGAACTTACGTTCACCAAACGGTTCTGCAAGACTTACACCTCTTACAATAATGGCACCTGTGGGACAAATCTTCATTGCATTCACTGCTTCTTCTTCACTCAGCTTTGCTTCCTGTTCGTAATCAATTCCCACATAGGTTTCATTGCCACGGTTCTGGTAGTTGAACACTTTCTGACCATCTTTTGTTTTTACATCCACCACGCAACGCATGCATTTAATACAGCGGTTGTGTTCCATCACCATACGTGAAGGATTGAAATCAATAATGCGGTCTTTAAACAAATGCTGGTAGCGTGTAGAAGAAACGCCGAGTTCATAACCCATGTGCTGCAGATCGCAAAGACCACTCTTTTCACAGGCGGGACAAATATGATTGCCTTCTGCAAACATCATTTCCACCAATGCCTTTCTTGTATCAAGCAGTTCATCACTGTTTACTTCAACCGTTAATCCTTCGCTTACTTTTTCGGTACAGGCGGGGCCAAACCTGCCATTGATTTTGCAGGTGCATACACGGCATGTGCCCAGCGGTGGTACAATATGTTCGTAATAGCAGAGTGATGGAATGAAGATGCCGTTTTCCCTTGCTGCAAGTATTAAGTTCTTTCCTTCTTCGGCCTGTATGTTTTTTCCATCGATTGTGATGTTCACCATTGTTGACATAGCATCAGATTTTATATTTCTCGTAATCCTTTGTGGCAGCTTCCATATCAAACTTCAGGCTCAGGCCATTGAAGTCTTTATCCAGTTTGGAGCGGAAGTAATCCTGGAACTTATCCATCGCATAAATCAAACTGTTGGTTGCTGTTTTACCCAAACCGCAGCGGCTTGTATTCTTCATAATGCGGCCCCAGTTTTTCAGGTCTTCTAAATCCTTTTCATTAGCAAGACCATTGTTGAGCCGTTCGAGTTTGCGTTGAATAATGAAATTACCTGCACGGCAAGGCGTACAGATGCCACATGATTCTGATTTAAAAAATTCAGTGAAGTTGAGTAACACTTTCACGAGGTCACGTTGTTTGCTGAAGATCATAAATGATCCACCACAACGGATGTCTTTTCTGGCCAACAGGTCGAGCATGGAAATACGGCGGTATTTTTCCTTGATGGAAATACATTCGCCTGAAGGACCACTCACCTGTATATAAAACGGATCTTCTGCTTCGCAGAGTTCCAGCAGCTCGGCCACTGTCATCCCCCATTCAATTTCATAAATGCCCGGCAGGCGGCAGTCGCCCGATACACTCAGCAGTTTTACACCCGGCGATCCCGGTATGCCCAGCTGTACATATTCAGCTGCGCCCATTTCAATAATGCGGGCTGCAGCACAAATCGTTTCTACGTTATTGATCACCGTTGGTTGCTGCAGGTAGCCTTTCTCTACAGGGAAAAACCATTTGGTTCTTGGCTCACCACGTTTGCCTTCCAGCGATTCAAGCAAAGCGGTTTCTTCACCACACACATACGAGCCTGCACCCATCTGCACACGTATATCAAAGTTGAACCCCTTGATACCGCAGCAATCAGCACCCAGCATTCCTTTCCTGCGGTAATCAGCAATAGCATCATCCAGTTTGTATTTGAGCCAGCGGTATTCGCCACGCAGGTAAATGATGCCGCTCTCCGCACCAATGGTATAACCGCAGATCATCATTCCTTCAATCAGCGATTTTGACTGTGTGCGTATCAGCACCCGGTCTTTAAACGTACCCGGTTCACCTTCATCGGCATTGCACACCACGTACTTTGGCGATGATGGTTGCTGCTTAGCCGCATCCCATTTTTTCCAGGTGGGATAATAAGCACCACCACGGCCGGCCAGTTCAGCTTTCTTTAATTCTTCCAGCACACCATCAGCACCAAGCGCTGCAGCTTTTGTAATAGCCGAACCTTCGGTAAACTCTTTAAAGAAAAAGGTTTTGTTGCCCGGAGGTGTATAACGGATATTATCAGCCGGTTCATCACAGATGGTTGCAGGATCAGCACCCCGTTTCAGCGAAGTAATAATGTCTTTAATGCGGATGGCATTGAGATTTGTAAACGGGTAAAAGTTGATGAGTGCCGATGGCTCCTGATCGCTGAGACCAATACAGGGTGTAAGGAACAAACCAAATGTTCCTGTACGATCCACCGAGCCAAAGCTGGCACCTGTTTCCCGTTCGAGTGTTTCTTTGATACGCCGGAAGCCTTTGATATCGGCCACCATACTGTTGTTGAGATAGATGGTGTATTTGCCTGTGGGTTTGCGATGAAAGAAATGATAAAACGATACCACGCCTTCCACTTCAATTGTTGACAAGCTGAATTCGGCGGCAAGCTGTTTTACATCATCATCGTTAATAAAACCTTTGCGTAGCTGCAGTTCCCAAAGGCGGTCCATCATTTGGGTTTGGAGGGGCTCTTTCATTTCCTTTAGTTGAAAGGTTGAAGATGAGTAACAATGTAGTACCGGAACTGCGGATAACAAAGCTGCAAGGTCAGGAAATGAGATGATTGAAGTCAAGAAAAGCAGTTTAAAGTTTAAGGTTTGAGGTTTAAGGTTGGGCGTGTTGTTGCTGAGTGGAGTTACAGAGGCAAAGAGGCAGAAAGGCAAGAGTGCGTGCGATCATTATCATCGTTTCCGTCATTGCGAGGAGGAACGACGAAGCAATCTACATTCTACGAAGAATAAACCTACCGTTTGCAGATTGCTTCGGCACGGGCCCATGCACAAACCCGCTTACCCTCGCAATGACGCTTCGTAGTTTAACTCTTCCCGCCTTACCTTCTTACCGGCTGCTTTCTTTGCTGCATGAAATGTTTTGCAACTATTTTCATTCATTCACACATTTTATTGTTTCTTGCAACTGAAAACACGGGTTGATTATTTAACAAGCAGAAACAGCCATCACATGAACTGGATCATTCTTATCATCGCCGGACTTTTTGAAGTAGCTTTTGCCTTCTGCTTAGGAAAAGCCAAAGAAACCTCAGGGGTTGAAATGTACTGGTGGTATGCAGGCTTTCTTGCAGCACTCACCTTATCCATGGCCCTGCTCATGAAAGCAACACAAACACTGCCCATTGGTACGGCCTATGCTGTATGGACAGGTATTGGTGCTGCAGGTACTGTACTGGTAGGCATTCTTGTGTTTAAAGAACCTGCCACATTTCTGCGTTTGTTTTTTCTCTCCACATTAATTCTTTCCATTGCCGGACTTAAAATGGTTTCGCAGGGATAAACAAAGAATCGTTTTAAGGGAACGATCATGTTTGTTTGCAAGAGGCCGGGAAGATTGATGAGCCTGGCAGGTTAATCGGGGCTTTCACGCTTTAAGTACGCTTTATCCATGCTTTATCCATGCCTTTGAGTGGGCTTTGGGTGGGAGTAAGCTGCCTTTATCATCGAAGGATTAACGAAGGATGAGGGCTTTATCCCTTAAGTATATGGACTGATGCATCGCTGTTGGCTGCCGGCTCTTTGATGTGGCAACAGTTCTTTACCTGCCGTGGGTTTATCACAAGTAACGAGACTGCACAGGTCGGGAGACCTGCGCAAGAGATGGAAGGCATAAGGTGCAATGCAAGTTGCAGTTAGAAAAGCACCGGCTATGACATGCATTAATTTTCTATCGTCAACGTATTTCTGTTTTATTTTATACAAAGAAAAAATTCATTTATCTCAGATTATACGTGTCTTTTTTACGTTAAATTTTGTATTTTCAATTACCAAAACATTGTAGCAAAGCCCTACGGTTGTTTTCCGATTTAGTTCCGTTTTAATAATAATATTACCTTATCTACAGAAAAATTGCTTTATGAGCAACCCTGTTGTTGACTACAAACTGCTGTTTGATGCATTGCCACAACCCTGCCTGCTTGTCTCTCCAGAATTTACTGTACTTCATGCAACCAATTCCTGCCTGCAAACAATTGGTATAAACCCGGAAGCTGTAATGGGCCAACAGCTGCAAGAGGTTTTCCCGCTTCAGTCAGATGATGGAAAAAATGATTCCGGTTATCAGCTGTTAAATTCATTGGCAAACAATGCTGTCAAAGAAAACAAGTCCCAGCATTTACCAGTTCATAAATACAGGATTCCTGTTTCAAATGGCAACATCGAAGAACGTTACCTGGAAGTTCATCTCAACCCGGTCATGAACGGGGAAGGCAATGTGTATTGTTTCCTTCTGCAGTTCGAGGATGTTACAACTGCTTATCTGCCTACTGAAGCAATTCCCGAAGAAAAACTTTTTGAAAGTGAAAACCGTTTCCGTGCATTAATTGAAAACAGTAATGACATTGTTACGTTAATGGATCACTCCTTTAAACTTGTTTACCGCAGCCCCGCTGCTGCAAGGGTGTTGGGTTGGACCAATGAAGATATGCTGGGAGTGGAAGCAACCAAAAACATACACCCCGATGATAAGCCGCAGGCAGCCCAGATGGTGAAAACAATCATGGCCAACCCGGGTAAAATTTTCAACGACAGGTTCAGGATGATGCACAAAAATGGCCATTACTTATGGATTGAGGGAACATTTACCAATTTACTCAACGATCCGTTTATAAAAGCAATTGTGTTTAATTTCCGGGATGTTACCGAACGTAAAGAAATAGAGAACCGGCTAATTGAACGGGAAGAACAACTGGAGTTATTTATTGAATACAACCCTGCGGCAATGGCGATGTTTGATCATGAAATGAAATACATTGCTGCCAGCCAGAAATGGAAGACGATCAGAGGCATTGAACAAATTGATCTCATTGGCAAATCGCATTATGAACTATTTCCTGCAATTGAACAGCGCTGGAAAGATATTCATGCCCGTTGCCTGAAGGGGGCTGTTGAAAAAAACGAATGCGATTTGTTTGTCCTGCCTGATGGTACCCTTAACTGGATACGCTGGGAAATCAGGCCCTGGCATAATGCTTCCGGGGAAGTTGGCGGTATTATCATGTTTGCCGAGAACATAACAGAAAAAATAACTTCAGAAAAACAGAAAGAATTTGACAGCAATAATTTAAATGCACTGATCAATAATACGCAGGACTTTATGTGGAGTGTTGACAAAGAATTCAGGCTAATCACTTCCAATAAAGCATTTGATGAACATGTACTGAAAAAGACCGGGGCATTCCCTATACAGGGAACGCAGCTTTCCCTGATTGGCTTTACAACGGAACAGCACAAGCGGTTTCAGCAATATTTTAAACAGGCCTTTGCCGGAAAAACATTTACGGTGATTGAATCGTTGGGTAAAACAGAAGACCAGGTATCCGAAATATCGTTTTATCCCATCTTTGAAGAAAACAACGTAGTGGGAACTGCCTGCTTTTCACGTGACATTACCGAAAAAACAAAAGCAGAAGAAAAAGTAAGGGAGGCCAATGAGCGCTTTGAACTGGTGGTTGCCGCCACCAACGATGTGATCTGGGACTGGGATATTAAAGCCAATACCATCTGGCGAAATAAAAATTATTACGGCATTTTTGGTTACAGTCAAAACAGCAACATTACCGAACCTGCGGATGGTTACGCACGCATACACCCCGAAGACCGGAAAAAAGTGATTGAAGGGATGAATCACTGCTTTAAACACAATAAGCATTTCTGGACAGATGAATACCGTTACCTGAAAGCCGATGGCAGCATTGCCTATATACTTGATTGCGGTTATATCCTGTATAATGAAAAAGGAAACGCATACCGCATGACGGGGGCCATGCTGGATATTACTCCACGCAAAATTGCAGAACAGGAATTGGAAAAAAGCTTATGGGAAAAGCATGCCCTGGCACAACGAATGGCTGTTATACTCAATAACCTGCCGGCAAACATTGCGTTGCTTGATGATAAAGGAACCATACTGGATATTAACGATGCATGGCGGGAAGCTGTTAAACAAAACAGCTGCCTGGCTGCCTGTTGCGGTATTGGAGAAAATTACCTGGATATTGCCCAAAACGCAACTGCTGAAAACAAATTAAAACTGGCAAACATTACAAAGGGTGTTAAACAGGTGCTTGATCATAACACCGATAAATTCCAGGTCGAATACGATTGCCAGGACCGGAAAGTAAAACGATGGTATAAAATGATTGTAACTGCATTGCAGGAACAGGAATATACCGGGGCCTTAGTGATGCATATTGATATTTCTGAATTACGAAGGCTGGAGGAGGAAAGACTGAATGCCAAACTGGACGAACAGAAAAAAATTACCAAGGCCATGATTATGGGCCAGGAAAAGGAGAAAAGTTTTATTGGCAAAGAACTGCACGACAATATTAACCAGATACTGGCCAGTACCAAATTATACCTTGATATGGCTGGCCAGAAAAACAAAACAATCCAGGAAATTGTAAAGTACCCTATTGAGCTGCTGAATTCATCCATTCAGGAAATACGGCAGTTAAGCCATAGAATGGTTATACCCACAAAAACAATTGACCTGCAGGAACTAACCAACGATCTTCTGAATACACTTAACCAGCACGGTCATATTCAAACCGGGTTTGAGTATGATACAGCAGCAGAAAACTTATCCTACGAACTCAAAATCAATATTTACAGAATTGAACAGGAACTGGTTAATAATATTCTGAAATATGCTGAAGCAGAAAATGTATCAATCAGTATCAAAGCAAACGAAAACAACATTTCATTAATGATTGCCGATGACGGTAAGGGCTTTGATTTAAATGCAAAAGGAAAAGGAATCGGTATTTCAAATATTAACAGCAGGGTTGAGTCGTTTGGTGGTGAAATGAAAATAGAAACTGCTGCCGGTATGGGCTGCCGTGTGGAAATACATCTGCCATTCTTTTAACCAGCAAAAGAAGTTTATGGTTTATAGTTTATGGTTTGAAGTTGGGCGTGTTGTTGAGTGGAGGCACAAAGGCAAAGAGGCAGAAAGGCAAGAGTGCATGCGATCATCATCCCCGCTACCGTCATTTCGAGGAACGAAGCAATCTTCCTCCTACGAAGAATAAAAGATTACTTCGGCACGAGCCTTTTCACAAACCCGCTTACCCCCGCAATGACGCTTCGTAGTGAAACTATTCACGCTTACCATCTTACAAGCAGGCAACAACACATCATATTGCAAACTCTGTTACCTTTAACTATTCCTTTCAATTGCTAAACCGGTAAAACCATGAAAAAGAACTTCGTTTCCTTCATTGTTGCACTCTTTGTTTTTGTTGTTTTCTTACCTGCACAAACTACCAGCCAGACCGCAAAAGATTCTAGCATCCGTTTCGATGGTTTGTATATTGCCAAAACCAAAGAAATAACAGTTGCCAACAACAAAATGGAAATCTATATGTACCTGCGTTTTTATGATGATGGCACTGTATACTCACAGGCAGTTAATTCATTCGCTCCCGAAAAAGTGGCTGTATGGTTTGGGAAAAAAGGCAGGTTTGAAAAAGCAGGTGTTTATAAAATTGAAGGACAGTCAATTCATTTCAGCATCAACAACGATAAATCGCCTGATAAAGCGTTGGAGGGTCCGTTAAAAAACAGCTTCAATGGAAAAATTGAATCAACCAGCAAACTGTTTCTTGAAATTGATTACAACGATGGTGATAAACAAAGCTTCTTGTTTGAATTTGTTCCGGTAAAATAGAAAAGCATATAAAAAAATCTTGAACTGCAGCAGTAAAAAGAAACTTATTGATGAAAACCCTTTTAACAGTATTCTGTTTTTTTACACTGTTTTCTGCAGTTGCACAAAACAGTGTATTTAAAGCCTGTATTTACCTTGAAGATTCTGTAACTGTAAGTAATGGGTTTGTTGTTTTTCCTCTTACAAAAGACACTGTGTTTACCGACAAATCAGGTATAATCAGTTTTGAGCTAACCAATCCTAAATACCGGTTATGCTATTTTACATGGATGGGACTTAAAAGTAAAATTTTCCGTTTTACTTCAAGCGAAGCGCCTGTTTCCATTCAAAAAGTATTTGTTCCCGATACTGCATTTTATCGCCCTTTTCACGAAAAGCATGTATGTCCTGTTTGTTTAAAGTCGAAATACGTAATACCAATTGTTTACGGTTATCCTTCACCAAAAATGTTTAAGCGGTTTAAGAAAAACAGGATTATGCTGGGTGGTTGTATAATTCAGGAATATCAACCCGAATTCTTTTGCAGAAGAGATGAATTTGAGTTTTAACAGTAGATTCAGGTAAACGGCCCGTGGCTGCCTGCTGGCAGGATGAGTTTTGTAAAGTACAATAGATAAGAATGATTAAAATAAAACAATCAGCTCATGACAACAGCAGAACCAAACAAACGAGTTGACACCGGCATGCGTATCCTCAGCATGTTGCTTGACCATATTATTATGACAATGGCCATGATGGTTTTTATTGTTCCCTTTATGATGATGGATCTGTTCAAAAACTTTAACGATCCTCATCAGCCTCCAACATTTCTGTTTAGCGGGGTGGGTGGTTATGCAATGTTGTTTGGTTTTTCACTTTACTTCTGCAAGGATATTATTAACGGAAGAAGCCTCGCCAAACGCATTTTAAAATTCCAGGTGCTGAATCATAAAACAGGTTTACCGGCCAGCCCTTTGCAATGTTTTGTACGCAATTTGTTTTGTGTGATCTGGCCTGTTGAATTTATAGTGGCCCTGTTCAACAGCAGCAGGCGCATCGGCGACCGTGTTGCAGGTACAAGATTGGTGCCTTACGATGCAACTGCAGAGCAGCCCAGGGTAAATGTAGTTTATGTTATACTCACCTTCCTCCTCTCGTTTACACTAACAGTAATGGCAAGCCGGTTGCCCGATAAATTAGTGTGGCCTGATAATGGCTTTGTTGAAACTTCTTATAACGATAAAGAAAGTAAAGAACTGGAACAGGTTTTAACCGATAGTACAGGTCAGTACCTGCAGCCGAGTATAAGAATATATGATCAATCAAAAAATAATAAGCTCAGGTACATTTCAGCTGTTCTTACGCTAAAAGAAAATTACCTCGATGATCAGCAGTCGTATGAACTACTTGAAAAAAAGGTGCTGGATATTATTTACACGCAACATCCCAGGAGTAGTTTTAAGGGAACGATCAAGTTTATGTACAAGAGCCCTGTAAGAGTGATGAGCCGCTCAACAACAATGGGTGCTGATTAAATATGCATCTTAACAGTTGGCAATGCCGTTCTTTTATTTCCACATTGTTTTCCTATCTTAACCGCTTTATGGAAAAATATAAAGAGAAAATCAGGCTGCTGTTTGTACCCCTGTTAATCATTGCCCTTTGCTTCAACATTGTTTACAGCTTCCTGCACTGGTTGCTTTTTATTAAAGGCGGTCTTTCCTTAAAAGAAGAAGTACTCAACTTTGCTCTTCCCATTACCCTGCCATTGATCCCCATGCTTATATGGTTAAGACCAAAAGCAAGGCGGTTGGTTTTTAAAAACGATAATGCTTCTTTCTTCTACCAGATCCTTGCAACACTCATCATTGCTATACCCACAATTATAGCACAGGAATATCTTAAAACAGCTACGGGTAAACTTACCAGGCTGGAAGTTGTTTCCGACATGGATAAACAGGAACCAACAAAATATTATACACTCAGCAAACTGTTCATTGATAAAAGCAAGGTTGCCCTGCAAACCGATTTCTCTGTAAGCGGAAAATACAATACAGAGTTTAACATGAAGATTTACACTGTTACACCCATTCTTGACACTGATACAGGAATGATCCGCAACAGTAAATACTTATGCTGGCTGGGCAAGAAGTATTCAAAAACCATCAGCAACAGCAAAACAGAAGATGAGAAAAAAGAAGCTTATGAAGAATTTGCACGTGATTGTGAACGGGAATACAATAACAGCAATCTGCAGCAGTTCGTTTACCTGGAGTTAATGGACAACAGTAACGACCGTAATCATTTTCTTGCTGCAACAAAAAATGAATCAGTATTTGAACCAAAGAAACATCTTGTATTTGCCGCCTTTAATGAACCGTTTGCACAACGCAACGGACAAAAGCTGCAATGGATTTTTGGTTCACTTGCCATCGGGCTTTTTACCTGGGCCGTACTGCTTTGGTTTCCCCCGTTAACAACAGAAAAACAGGCAAAGAAAAAGAACCCCGATGAGCTGAAAGAGTTTGTTTCTTTCTTCATTCCGCAAAAACACAATGCAGCCACAGCTGTTATTGCCGATATCAACATTCTTGTATTTATCATCATGGTGCTTTGCGGATTGGGTTTTATTTCTTTCAGCCCTTCGGCTTTATTGCAATGGGGAGGCAATCTCCGTTCTTCCGTTGCCGATGGTGAATGGTGGAGATTGATCACCAGCATGTTTCTGCACGGAGGCTTTATGCATATCCTGACCAATATGTTTGCGCTCATCTTAGTGGGTTTATTTCTTGAACCGCTGTTGGGTAAAACAAAATTTGTACTGGTCTATTTCCTCACCGGTCTTATTGCCAGCCTCACTAGTATTGCATGGCATAATAACGATGTTGTTAGTGTAGGTGCATCAGGAGCCATCTTCGGGTTATATGGTTTTATGCTGGTTGCTATTTTAATGAAAGTATTTCCCCGTTCATTGGGTTCCGGTTTCCTCATCAGCATCCTGGTGTTTGTTGGCTTTAACCTTGTGATGGGTTTTGTGGGCAGCGGTATTGATAACGCAGCACATCTTGGCGGACTTGTAAGCGGACTGTTTTTAGGTGCAGGCTTTGTGTTAACCGGGCTTGTAAAACCGGAAGATGAAGAAGGGTGATGACCTGGAAACGTTTAAAAAGCAACAGGTAATCCGCAACATACAGGCTCAGCTGTTTCAACTGTGTAATTACAGGTTAAACGTTGTTGCGCTGGATCACATTCATTAAAACAAAACACTAAAACAGATGACAGGAATTTTAGCACAACTCATTGCATTAACAGCTTATGGAAATGAATTTCTGAAAAACGGAAATGTTCCTGCTGATTTTAATTCTGCTAATACCACTTTTCAGTTTTGTAACAAGGTCGGCTTCGGCGTAATTAAAAAAACCTTTTTCTTTTCAAAGCCCGTGGAAAAACCTGTTGCAGAAAATCCGGTAAAATGGTTTGAGTATTTAAAGAATAGCGGCTGCAGAAACCTTCGCCTTTATTTTGAACATTCAAAAGATCAGAGCTTTGCAAAAGACCACAAACTTGCAGGGCTTGTTGGTGGTGGTGGATCCTGGTTAATTGAATCTGTTTTTAACGGTTATTCAATTTATTGGGCAAACCGTTGGGAGGTTACAAATAAAGATGCCATTGATAATAAAATCTGGTCAGTAAATTATTTGACAAACCTTGCTGAACAACCTGTCAGTAACCTGCAGATAAATATCAATAAGATAAAAGACGATCTGCAGCAAACACTGACTGAAATTGCAGCCTTTGCCTTTAAACATGACCTGCAGAATTGGGGCGAACTGTTTGATAAAGCAAAATCAACACTGCAAAGTTCGCTTCCGGAAGAAAATTATTACAACAAAGACATTGTCCCTCTTGGCAACTATTCGCTCACAGCAAAACAGGTTTTGTTTTCTGCAGCATTAGCATGGGTTTTTGGTGGCATGGGCTCCTGGAATGACCTTGGATTTGAAAATACAGAAGATGATGAAACCTACGACAGGCTTTCAGCGCAATTATATTCCGACATTATCAAAGCAGTTATTGCAGTAGTTAATACATATTGACAAACCATTGTCATCAACCTTACTCTTGAAACTGCAATGTTTTCGTATTTAAATAAGCCTTCTTCAGTTCTCCTGTATATATTTCTTCATATTCCATTTCAAGAAACCCATCTGAAACATTTTTGAACCAAACAAAATAGAATTCAAATGGTACAATAAGCTTTTTAATTTCAAGCGAATCATCAAAAGTAAAAATGCCCCATACATTCGCATAAACAACCAGTGGAGTATCTCCAATACTTATTGCCTCTCTGATAGAGTCTTCCTCGGTACACATTAATAATTCTTCGGTTTCAGCATTAACAACATAGCCTTGCCCTTCAGAAACAATAAACACAAAGGGCAAATCTTTAAGTATTGTAACCAGCCGTTGATTTACCTGTCCGCCATGAAATGAGCCTGCCCACTCTGTTCCATCGGTTTTGGTAAAGAGTACCCAACTCCAGTTTCGGATAGTAAAGTCCTGGGTTGGAATATCGAAAATCTTTTCCCGGTATTTTCCACTTGTTGGCTGGTATATAAAATCTGCCTGTACTTTCATGGCTCTTTGCATCATACCTTAAATCAATGATGCTCCTGTTTCCTTATTTAAAATCCTCCTCAGTAATCTGTTCATTGATCAGTAAACTCACAACCTTACCAACCTGCGTCTTTTTACCGGCACTGAGTTTTAGAACAGAATAGTATATTAATCCGTTATAATTTTTATAGTCTGAAAATATCACAGAACTGAAGCTGTCTTTTTCTGAATTCGCAATCTTGTCTTCACGCAGCATATAAAACGAATGCTTGCTGTAGTATAAATGCTGTACCTCGCCGTTTACGGCAGTTGCCTTGATTTTATAACAGGCTTCTTTATGCACCTTTTCTTCTCCAATTAGTTCCAGTTTCCATAAAGAAGAATCAATATAATCCAGCTCATTAAAAATATTTCGTTTGAATTCCTTGTCTTTAAACTCTTCAGGGTCAGCCTTCTGTTTTTCGCCTTTCACCATTTCATATCCCGTTTTCCCGTCATACCAGTTATGATACACAACCCGTCCCTCGTATACAATCTGGAAAGAACCCTTATTAGGCAGCATTTCTTTGGTAATCCAGTGTACCTGTCTGCCATCCATTTCTGTACTCATGTCAGTATACAGGGTTTTAATACTTAACAAAAAATCTTTGCCACCCAAAGCGGTGATGGCATTCTCCAATACATCGTTTGCTGTTTTTACTTCTTTAAAGCTTTGTCCAAAAACGCTGTTCAACAAAAGCAGGAAGAAAATAGTGGGGAAGAGTTTTTTAAATGTTTTCATTTTTTGGTTTTTAAGCTGCCAGGTTAAAGGCATTCAAATGTATGCACATTGTGTTTAAAAAAAGATCATGTTGGCTGTTCTTTGCAATCGGTAACTGCAGCTTCTTCAATAGCACTTTCAGCCGTTTATTTTTTCCATTGCTGGTTTATTCTTAATTCAAAAAGTAACTGGTAAACCCGGTCAAGTCCATACGTCCCTATTAAGCCATAATCGCTGATCGTCTTAACCCTACCATTGTCGTAAGTTATTTTTAAAATGCAGCTCTGGTCATCTGTCCAGTCTACCGAATATTTATTTTTCAGGTTTTCAAAATCGATATAGTTCAGCAGCCCAACCAATTCATCATATTTTTCCTTGGTAATCACTGTTTGAAAATGTCCTTTCATTTCCTTTTTGTCAATGTCGTTATACATGTTCGCAAACCATGTTGAAGTCCTGTCGGCATTTATGGTTAAGTTAAACACGGGGCAAAATCCTAAACATCCGCTTGTGGAATACTCAATTTTTTCAATTTGATGTGTTGCCGGTTTTTTGTTTTCTTCAACAAAGTCTCCGGATTTATACGTCAATGTAATTTGCTCAAGTTGTCTTGGTTTATCCAGGTCCGCAGGATCTGGCTCACTTTCATAATAGTAGTTGATGTTGTTGTTTTCCACTACCGGAAAACTGCTTTCCTGGAAACTTCTTCTTGTTATACGTTTAAGTTCATACTTGTCGCCTTTGTCCAGGATGCAGATAACACAGTAGTCATACCAGTTGCCAATTATCAGTATATCAGTAAGTCCGTTATGATCAAAATCCGCTTTTGTCCATGGTTGAACATGTAAACTGTCTGCTGTTTTTTTATAATTTCTCCTTGAATATTTACTGTGAGATTTTAAGTCCGTATTTATTTTAAAATCTTTATACCTGTTGTCAACCCTTACAATCAAATCTTGCAATTGCAGGGCTGTATGAATACTGTCAATGAAATTAGGCTGATGCAAAACAGCGTTACCCTGCTGCCCTTTACAAGAGGGTAAAACGGCAAATAAGAGGATGATGCGTAAAACTGTTTTTATCATTTTCTGGCAATTAAATGTTTTCAGCTGAATTTTCCTGCAATTGGTTTACGATTCAATTACAAGGATCAACGTTATCTCACCCAGCAGGTTCTTATGTACTTCTATTTCGCTTAAATCCAGGTCAGCAATATCATGTCCCCAGATTCCGTATTTTCCATCGGTTTGATTTCTGTTTTCGAGACCTTCTCTTTTATCAGGAGCAACTGTTTTGGTTGTTGCAGTACGCTCTTCCTCAGCATATAGTTCGTGGTATCGTTTACTGATTTCGATAACAAGGTCTTTTCTTGAAAAGCCTTGTTTGCTTGTGTTAATCACAAAGCTGGCAGGGATATTTAGCGGGTAGTCAATTACAAGTTTAACCTTCTGAAAGGGTAACACAATTTTATCGGCGTCAACCAGCTGTTTAAGCTCCTGCGCTGCTTTGTCAACACTTACCCAGGGAATAAATCCATCAGTGTATGTTTTTAATGCTTCACCTGTTGCTTTTAGTTTAAAGTCAATTGTAAATAGTACCTCCCCAATACTGTCAACCGGTTTGGTTACCTGCAGCTCTTTTTTTTCAACAGGTTCCGTTTGTGAGGTGGTTGAATTTGATTCGTTGCAGGAGCTGCTTAAAAATATTGCCAGTAGGGCAATGATGGCTGATCGTGTTTTCATGCTTGTTAAATCTGTGTTTTTATAACGACAAAAGGTTAAAGTATTCAACGCCTTGGTTCCTGTCACCACGAACCTACATTAAAATTCAACACTAACAATTCTTACTGGCGCAGCTGTTCTGCAAGATCACCTGTTGCCATCCAATATTTCCCGATTGCATCTGGCAGTTGAAATGTTGCTGATTTACTTTAATGATTTCAGAACAAAGTAAATACCAAGACCTGCAGCGATTAAACCAATGGATAAATTGAGTATAAACAGGTGCTGCATTTTCCTTTTTACGTTTGTAAGACTCAACAGTTCATGTTCATTATATCTGATTACTGCAGCATCTCTTATTCCTAAAGAGCTATTAACTTTTTGAAAAACCCCGCCTGTTTCCTCTTTAAGGATATAGACAGTAATTCTATTATTTTTTATGGCGTACTTGCTAAAGAGATCCTTGTTGAGTGCATTGTAGTATTCGCCGGTAATTCTGATTTTATAGTTTATTGAATCTAATTCAATCATCCATCCATCTTGTGAAATGCTTCCTTCGCTATATAATTCTGTTATATTTTTGATTCTACCTTCTACCTTATAGCAGTTCTCTATCTTGTATTTTGCTGCATGATTTACGTAGGAGAATGAAACAACGGAAATAATCAGTAAAAAAAAACCTAACCAAAAATTACTTGTGTTTTTAATTTTCAGATTCATCTTTTTTGGAGAATTAGTTTCTTTCATCACGAACCTACATTAAAATTCAACACTAACAATTCTTGCTGGCGCAGCTGTTCTGCAAGATCACCTGTTGCCATCCAGTATTTCCCGGTTGCATCGGGCAGTTGAAATGTTGCTGAATAAAATGTAGTGCAGCAATAAACCTGTACTTCAGTTAATAAATTCTCTGATTTAATCGGAGCGGGTTTAAGAGGCATCAGGTGATCCGCAAAATACAGCGGAACACTTGCGCCAGAGGAAATACTGAAGGTAATTTTATTCATGCTGCAATTGGATCAACCGTAAGTAAAGTAAGTTGTTGTTGAACCTCTTTCTTTGGCAAATTCCAAAAAACGTTTAAAATTTCGCAGGTCCTGTCCAAAGTTGTTTCCAATATAACCCTCTCCTTTGTCAATAGTAAAGTCTGAAAAATAATAGTTGTTATCAAGAGTATCCAGCCCATGGTCGTCTAACAGGTCTGGTAAATGCTCAATCACTGACAGCTTTTCAATCAAAGCCTTTATTGTTTGTAAAACCGTATCAATATTTCCTTTTAAATTTTCCCTGTTTTGTTTTGACTGATCCAGAATTTTTTGGCGCTCTTCTTCGCTTTCTGCCATTTCAAGAAAAAACGCAAGTTCTTCACCGCTGTCACTGCCATAACTTTCCATAGCCAAAATGGGCGAAATGTCAACTGAAGTAATTCTTCCAATCTGTACCAGCTCAGTTTCGCCACTGATTACATTTGGCCTGCACATTAAATTACAAAACGTCCGGCTCAGGCTATGCTTATTGAAATTGTCAAATGCAGGGTCATGATAGTTACCCCCATAAATTTGATCTGAGTTATCTGTGCAAATAATAATGTCAAGTCCCATATTATGAATATAAAGCTGATACTATAAAATTGTAGCGTATGCTTGCATATTTGAAATGATGAATGTTCGTGTTTTCATGCTTGTTAAATCTGTGTTTTTATAAAGACAAAAGGTTAAAATGTTAGTAACCGCCATGTTACGTTTCTTCATCTTCGTATGCAAATTTGCTTCTGATCCATTTGTCGCCTGCAAAATTTCTCACCGCCTGTTCGCCAAATTCCAGGTCAAAAACTTCATTAAGTGTTTTATCTCTTAATATAATTTGCTCCAGGGCAACAATTTTGATGTTTTCAGTTGAAGGCTCATCA
Organism: Chitinophagaceae bacterium UBA1931; assembly: GCA_002337125.1. GTDB lineage: Bacteria > Bacteroidota > Bacteroidia > Chitinophagales > Chitinophagaceae > Lacibacter. Next base: position 2,307,054 of record DDFJ01000004.1, on the reverse strand, counting down.
TCTGTCAAAAATTGCCAGTTTCCGTCTGAATCATGTATCACATGAATAATCGGTTTATTTTGCTCTATCCATTGCTTTGTTGTATACGTTGCAAGATTTTTAGCTTCTCTGAATTTGAACTCTGCATTCCTGTCAAGTAAAGGCTGTCTGTAAATAAATTCTTTTTCAAAATCGTTCTCCCACGGAAACCTGTTATTGCGGTCTGTCCATACAAATTGAAGTGCAGGAAATTGATCAGTATCATAAATGTCAATGGCTGTACCGAAATAATCGCTTAAATTTCTTTTATCTACTTCGATAAATTGAACAGAACCATTCTCAAAAAAGTCTTCATAGTTTCTGTTTGTTTCAATTACCGCTCCGTTCTTAACCAAACCAGCAACATCATTGATAAGTCCGCAAAGTGTTTTTGTAGTTAAGCCGAAACAAATAATTTCAGGATGCTTAAATTTTTTCCAAAAACCGATGCTGTATGCAAACGAGGGCAAATAGTCAGTTGCATTCAGGATGATAATTGCAAATCCATACTTTTCAATGTCTGCAATTATTTTGTTATCGTCTCTGCAATTATGGTTTGTCTCTGTAGCCATGAGGTGTTGATATGTGCAACTAATAAACAGGGTTTCCCGGTGATAGGAAATTTTATATTCGTCCGACCGGAATTGCTCCTGGTATTTTAATAAAGTTAACTATTAAATTCCAACGCCAACAACTCTTGCAGTCGCTGTTGTTATGTAGGTACGCCCGCTGAAATTAAGATACTGTAATATGCATAAGGTAGCATCAACTTATTTCATTTGCTGATTAAGTATGATAAGTAACAGGGCTACACAGGTCGGGAGTCTTGCGCCAGTGGGGGATGTTTTATTCAGGTTTTGCATTATATAAAAAATCCATTCCTAATCTTTCAGCAAAAGTTTCAAGTTGTTTGTCGCTTTTTAGTGAATTAAATTTATCCCTTAATGTGTCTGCTTTGTTTTGATGAATGATTTTGCAATTAGGAAAATCAAAGTTTTCAAATTCATTGCCAAAATTTTCGAGCAACTCATTTCTCGAAATAAGCACAGTGTCTTTTATTGTTCTGAAAAACTTCTTGTATTGTCTTGTCAGTAGTATATAATCAGTTGTTGGCAGAACAATAGGTATATGTTCTGTCCAGGTTGTCAATGTAAATGCTTGGTTACTTTCCTTTGTCTTAAAGAAGAATATTTTTGGAACAAAGTATTGTTCTCCAAGTCTTTCTTGTATTATTTGTCTGTTTGAGTTGTATTGCCAAACCAGGGTTGTTTCATTCTCACTCATATAAGAACCGTCCACTTCTTTAAAGTTGTCTTTACATGCCCATAAGTTCGTTTCATTCCAATTCTCAAACTGTTCTTTTTGCGTTGGCCTGTATGGTTGTTCGCTGTCTCCTTGTGGATTTAAAACAAATAAATTTAAGTCTTTACAAAACTGTTCAACAAACTGAAATGCTTCAAGTCCAAAAAAACTTGGTCGCATAAAATTCAGATTGAAGGAAAAATTTGTATCGTCAAAATTTTCTATTGGCTCAATTTCTTCATCAGGTTCAAAATCTTCGCCTGGCTCGTTTAACTCAAAGGAATAATAAACTTCTGTGTCTTCATTTTCATAAAACCACTGATTATTTTCATCGTTCGGTTGAACTAAATTGTCTGTTAAATATTTAGAAATTCTCTCTGTCGAAATTTCGCTTCCCTTCTGTTTATAAAAATATAGGTCGTAACTCATATTTGTTTGTGGTATTGGTACCAACGCCTTGGTTCGTGTCACCACGAACCTAAATAAAAATTCAACACTAACAATTTTTACTGGCGCAGCTGTTCTGCAAGATCACCTGTTGCCATCCAATATTTCCCGATTGTATAGGGCAGTTGAAATGTTGCTGCTGAATAAAATGTAGTGTAGCAATAAACCTGTACTTCAGTTAATAAATTCTCCGATGCAATCGGAGCGGGTTTAAGAGGCATCAAGTGATCCGCAAAATACAGGCGGAACACTTGCGCAAGTGGGGAACTAAAGCTGGGCTTTATTCATCGAGCGAGGAACCACAGCACAGAAGAATTATTGTTGCTGAATACTTCAATGTTAAGCTTCACTATTTGCAATACCAATTTTTGCGGCATGTGGTACTAGTTTGAAAGCGATGCATTTCTCAGTATCTTTAATTCTTATATTGCCTAAAAAAGTCAATGTAATGTCAGGTTCAACATTGCTAAAGGTAAAACCATCATGAATCATGTTTTCCGTTGGAGCAATGTATGCTTCCCCAGGTTGGATTAATAATCTAGTTACTTGAATGTTTGTGTTGGTAGACATATAATTTCGTAAGTATACTATATTTTCTTGCTCTAGATATGATTGCTGAATGTCTTCTTCAACTATGTCGGCAATATTCTTGTTTATGAAAAGCAAATACCGTGGTTTACTACCAATATTAAAACAAATTCTATTTCTACAATTTCCTCTTTTGTCTAAATGTTTTCTGTCCCAACTATCAATATGCAGCCCAAGTCTAGTTTTTGTTTGAGGGTTAATTGTTGATGTTGGTGAACCTGACGCTTTGATATGCACACCCAAAAATGTTAGTTCTTGAAATATTTCAAATACACTTGTGAGTACTTTTAAAATATGAGTAACTCCATCTTGAAATGCTTTTGATTGTCGAAGCTCGACAAGTTCTGAATATGTTTTCACTTCATGTACTCCTAAATAATTTAATTCTTCGAAGAGTTGTTTAAAGCAAAATAAACCTACGTACGCATTGCTTCCAAGGTAAGCATTGCTATAAGTGCTAATTGGTTTAAGCATTAAACGTTCAATACCAAAAAAGTTGTCTTTAGGAATTGCTGCACCTTTGTCATAGGGTGGGGTAGAAATTAATGACCTCTGTTCATTTAAGGTAACAATTCCGTTGTTTAACTCGAGCCGTGTATGAGGTAAATTTATTTTTCGAGAAAAGAAAAACGGAAACATATTGAATAGTGAGTTATATAAATTGGGGTGTTAAGGAAATTGAATAAATTCAATTTTACTCCAGTCATTCCAATTGCCCCATTCTGTTTCGGGGTCATCATTTTTTCCGTAGTTATCCCAATCATTCCAGTCTGCTAATTTGGATTCATAAAGAAGAATCTCTTTATTATTTTTTACTTCAGTAAAAAGGGATTCAATTGCACTTGCCTTGTTGTCAATCTGTTTGAATAATTCTTGTTTTTCCATTTATATACAATTTAAAAGTGAATTCACTAATTCTTTTCGATGATAAATGCAATAAGTAGTTTCATCAATGTCTAAAGTACAGTGTTCGGCAAATTTATTTGATGCCTGTCCGCCCCCACAAAAACTGAAATAACCACAATTTTCTGAACATTTCTCAATTCCTTTCAAATAGTCATGAAAAATTATGGATGATTTCCCATTCTCTAAAATATTTGAAAGTGAATCGCTTAAGATATTGCCAATGATAAAATCATTATATTTTGATGATTTAACACCAGCTAATTCAGGCGAAAGAAAGAAAACATTACCTCTAATGTCAATAGTTGGAATTAGGTTTATTTGTTTTTGGGGAAGTTTAGATTTCTCAATTTTACTTGCCTTATAAAGCCATGAAATGGCATTGCTAAATTCTCTAATTCTGATTTTGGGATTTTTTTTCCATTCAAGAAAGAGGTTTTTCCAAAATTCTGAAATTGTTGTTTTATCAAATGTACTATATGAGTTTACCCCTTCGATTTCTTCAATATTAAGTCCACAGTATTTTGTTCCTAATTGTGTTAAAAATGAGTAAAACTCTTTTTCTTTTCCTATGTGCTGAGAACCGACTACCGCAATAACTGAGAAACTCACTTTGTTTTGATTCAAAGTATCAATGCCATTGATAATTTGATTGTAAGCTGGGTTGTCCGACCAAGTAACTCTATTTTTGTTTAATTCTAAATCACCGTCAATGCTTAGACCAATTGAAAAATTATACTCTTTAAAAAAATCACACCATTCTTTTGTTATTAATGTGCCATTTGTTTGTAGTCCAAACTTTATTTTACCTGATTTATAAAGGTTGTATAATGGTGAAATTAATTCTTTAAATCGGGTCAATCCGGTTAATAACGGTTCACCACCATGCCAAATTAATGTTACATTGCTATCAAATAACTCAATATCCTTTGCAAGGCGTTCAGTTACTTGATTTGTCATAAACTGTTTTTGTTGCCTATCTGGAAGATAACAATACTTGCAATTTAGGTTGCATTTTGTGGTTGGTTGCAAAATGATTTGATTACAATAAAGTTCCATTTTCGAAGAGTTATTTACAATTGCCGCTAAAGCATAAATATGCGAAACTTTCCTTCTGTTGAAACTTTCGGTTTTTACGCAATTCTTTTTATTCTTAATACATTAAATAAAATTGTTTCCAAGGTTCAAACCTTCGCAAATACAACTTATATCGCTCGTGTGCAAACGTTTATACACACCTCGCTTTATTTAAAAAGCTTAAATAAATCATTGGAGAATCCGGTACTTCAATTCATTTCTTCTCTCGTACATAGCTGGCAGGTAATTCCGGTGTTCACAGTAGCGAGAGTCAAAGTTCTGTTACACTACTAATATATGAATAATATTTTAAATTATAAACTTTTGTAAGCAAAAGTTTCTGGTTAGCAAACCTAAATAGGTTGCAAGCCCATTGTATATACAACGTATCATGTTGCTGCTGATTCACTTAGGAGTTGTTATAATGTAAAAAAGCTTCGTTAATACGACATCATATCTGCAATTAAAAAGTTAACTATCAATCGCCAAAATTCCAAAACAGGCAACAAGGCAATATCATTTTTTAGATTCACTTGAATACTGTGTAAATTTATAGCCGATGAAATCTATTGGCCAATTCTTTTTATACTCTTTTTTTACTGCAATTGGCACTGCAGCGTTGTCTGCATTAATTAACTTGGTTATTTCGCTTGTAAGAATGATTCCTTCTAGAAAGTTTTATTGGGACCCGTTTATTTTCAAAGCTCAGTTTTACGTCTACTTTTTTATCGGTATTATACTTGTGATCAGCAACCTTTTTTTTGAAAAGAATAAACCTTAATTAAGACGGAATTATTAATAATAATTTCTACTAGCTGGTTCAGATGTTATATGGAACACTCGATGAGAATAGATATAAAATGATACAGTATTGTTATTATACAATATCTGTGTTTTAAAGATTAGGTATCCAAATTTTAAAAAACAGTACCAGTTCGGATTTGAAAAACTGGCACTGAATAAATTGTAAATTGATTTCGATAAAATGAAATTGTTGTAAATAATGGTTTTAACTTTTTTTCCATGCAAAAGGGGGCTTATTCTTTGTCACATATGTATTAAGTCCGCTTTGTGAGTCCGCCAATCTTTTCATCGTTTCAACATGTGATGATCCGCATGAATCATAAGTGTAAGAATAAATTGCACCACTTGTAAAATAGAGGGTTATGAAATCGGCGCCATATTCAAAACCTCTTACTCCCGTAGACTTACCCGTCGATGAGCTTACGCTAAAATAACTGTTCATAAAATGTATCTCTTGTTTTATAGAGACATTTATGATAAGCAATTCATATTCCAGTATATGGAGAATATTATTTATCAAAATAAATAACAAATTTTGACATATGTTTTCCCTTTTTTGTCAGATAAAATATTAATTTGAAGTAAATGAGTGTTAAAATGGCATATTAGCGAAATACTACAAACTACCGGCAATCTTAGGTGCAAGAAATATGATCACGGTATTACGTTTGCGAAGACAAGAAATTCACTGATTATCCTACATCACATGCAGGAATACTTTTAGTCTCGACCATTGAAAATTTTATTTCTTGCGTAATAGGAGTGAATTTTTTGTTTATTTACGAAGACCTGGGCAGTCTAAAATCATATTTTTGCAGGTGCAATTGTTATACAACCTCACTTGTTATCAACCAATATTTCCCGTTTGTATCAGACATTTAAAATGTTGGTGTTGAAAAAAATGTTTTGCAGCAATAAATGCATTTTTCAGTTATAATTTCTTCAATAAAATAAGTGCAGGGTTAAGAGGTATCAAGTAACCCGCACCCTCTCTGGCAGAAGCAAGAAGCTTGCACTAATTAGAGGCTAATACATTAGTTATTTAATTTTTCATACAATTCAACTATTGCTTTAAGAGTTAAGTAGTTTTCAATTTCTGAATCAGGAATTTGAATTTCGTAATTAACTTCCAATTCATTGATTATTGCAATATGGTTTAAGCTATCCCAATTCAGAGTTTCTCCATAAGCAGAATAATCATCCAACTGATCAAGACTTATTTCAAGAGCCTCCGCAATAATTTCTTTAGGGGGTTTTAACTTTCTGCTCATTTAATCTACTTTTTAGTGCGTTAATATCAACTTTCTGATTTTGGCTTCTTGGTATTTCTTCAACTGAATAAAAGCCATGTGGTATTTTATACTCTTCCAAAACTGTCTTCAAATGACTCCTCAGATCTGAATAATTGATAATGTTCTCAGTTTCAATAAATGAGTAGAGCATTTCATTGTTTACAATAGTTACAGAAGTCAATTTGAGAAACTCAGTTATTCTAAAATCAATTTCATCCAATTCTACTCTGTAGCCCTTTAGTTTGACCTGATTGTCTTTGCGACAAGAGAAATAAAGATTTCCATTTAATTCATTTACCAAATCGCCTGTCTCAAAACTTTCAACTAATTTGCCTGCAACATCAATCTTCTTGAATTTCGTGTCAGAAATATTTCCCAAATATCCTTTCCCAATATAGTCACCGTAAATTATAATTTCTTTTTCTTCAAATTCTTCAACAGAATTCAGTTTAAGATTCCAACCAGGAATTGCTTTTCCGATACTCATAGAAAAGTGATAATAGTCATGATAGTTTGCAGCATTCAGTTCCTGCCAAGTGCAAAACAAAGTACCTTCGGTGGGTCCGTAAGTATTGAAAATTCTCAAAGAATTATTCTTCTCTAATAAAAATTCAACATGATGTTTCTTCAAAGGTTCTCCGCAAAAACTCATCAACTTTAGCGATGAAAAATCACAACTCCTACTTTTCTCATTTTTAATCATGAACTCAACTACACTCGGTACAGAATGCCAAATTGTAATTTTTATATTTTCTATCAAACGGTCAGGACGATATGTTTTAGCTTGAATTTCATTCATAGCATATAATGTTGCACCAGAACACAAACATGTGAAAATGTCAACTATGCTTAAATCAAAACTCAAAAATGAAAATTGTCCCCACACATCGTCTCCGGTTGCTCCGTAAGTTGGTATTGACCATTCCAAAAATTTGTTCAATGCCTTGCGACAAATTCTCACTCCCTTTGGAACACCTGTTGATCCGGAAGTGTAGATGATGTAAATAATATCCTCTCCATTATATGAAACATTTACATCAGGGCCATTTGTATTTTCAAGTAATCTTGCAATTGTGATTGCCTTAATAGGAATGAACTCCAAAGTCTTTTCTTCTGACGAAACAATAATCAAATCCGGAGAAAATTCAGTAATGATTTGTTTTTTTCTTTCACGGGGAGCCGCAGGATTAAGCGGACAATAAGTTCCACCAATTTTGAGAATTGCAACAATCAAAGCGTACGCTTCTAAGCCTTGTTCCAAATCAATCACAACTTTAGTTTTTGGCTTTAGTCGTTTTGAAATAGAATTAACGAGGAATAAAAAATCTGCATAACTAATTTTTCTATCCCGGTCAATTACCGCAATTCTATATGGGTAATTCTTTGCATTGTTAATTATAAGTTCAATAAAATCTTTCACTATTTTTTTGATATGGGTAAAATGTATTCTTCATCAATTTCTGGACAAACAACACTTTGTTGTAAAACATCAACTGGAAAAAAGCATTCAAATGACGCTTGTTTAATATCATCAAGATTGAGTTTTTTCATAACTTTTCTGATATTTCCCTGTGCAGATGGATGGTCAGAAAATGCTTTAGCAGCACCAAGCACTCCGAATGTGTGAATACCGTGTATCAACACAACCGAAGATTTAGGGTTGAATGGATTTGGAAATCGTGCGAAGTATCCATAATCTTTAACAACTTTTCCGCCTCTATATGTCGCTGAAAATTTTTGATCTTTATAAACCATAAGCTCATCGTCTTCGTCAAATGAATAGCTTACCCTTACATTCATTTTGCCCATCAACAAAGCACAGACATTATTTCCATCCTCATCAGATTCTCCAGGTCCACCAATTACCATCAAGTTATCTTCTATGTGATTTTTAAATTCTTCTGCTGAATAAATTGGAAGTTTTGAATTTCTATAATTTCTATTTAGAAAATTCATTACCTCTAAAACCGAATCAATATCACCAAGATTGTTCAAGAAAATATAATTCTTAGAGGCAGGTGAAGCGTATTGACTTTTCTCGATTTCAGGTGGTGCTATAACATGAATTGTTCCTACATCGTTTCGGAACCAAATTTTATTTAGATGAATGTTGTAGAGAGTGTCACTATTCAATAGTTGTTTAAAAAGAACAACAACTTCACCTTTACACTTATCCCTAAGTTCGTTAAAGTTTTTATACGGGATTGCAATCTTATCCTTTATATCGGCAGGCAATCCAAAAGTTTTAAATGAATCATCCCCTTTAATTAGCAGGGTCGGAATATTTAACCCCCTCATTAATCCATACTCAAAAAAGATGTTTGGTTTATTCTCTGTAATATCAACGATCGAAAAATTGCTATTTCTTATTTTACTTTCAATTTGCTGCGGTAATCCATTCTGAAAATCACTAAATTCAAAGACAGTTTCAATTTCAAAATCTGAATAATCTTTCCTTACTTCATTCTCTGCTTCTGATACAAGAAGTTTGATATTAGTCCTAAATGAATCCAAGTCATAGGTTGTATTATTTGGCTCAAATGGATGTGACACGAAAATATTTATTGAACGATAGCTTTTACTCATTTGCATCTTGATTTAAACATTCCTCTAAATGCTGACAGTGGTTTTATTTCGCCTTTCATTAACACTAATCCTTCACCTACGTCTGTTCTTACAATTTCACCTGCACCCACATAAGCACAGGGACCAATTTTTCTTGGGCCAATTATTAAAGCGTTCACACCAATAACACTTCCTTTAAAAATAACCGGGGAGGGTTCTTCGGTTGTATCCCAGGGGAGACTTGCATCTCTATGACTATGGGCTATTTCTCCGAGGTATGTAACATCATCTTCAATAATTGTTCTGTCAGCAACATTTCCAGCAATGATACAATTGTCGCCAACCTTTGCTTGATAAGATACTTCCTTGCCTGAAAGCACTTGTGTATTCTTTCCTAACTCTGCTTCAATACCGATTACACACTTATGATCAATATATACGTTTTCTCTAATGACAGCACCAAAATGAATTACACAGAATGCACCGATTGAAACACCATCTTCAATAATTAGTTCACCATCTTTAGGGTCACCAAAGCCGATACATGAGCCATGTCCGATAGTAACATTCTTACCAATTTTTACTTTCTCATGAACATAAATTCCAGTTCCTAGTGCTTCATACGATTTCATAGAGTTGATTCAATAATTTCTAATGCCTTTTTATAAATGTTTCTATGAATCAATTTGGTTTCGGGGAAATCCAAATCCTCATCATCTTCAACTCCAAATCCGTGACCAACTTTAGGAATAATTTCTAGTTGGGTTTGACTTGATTTATATTTTTTGGAAGAAGTTAATGGAACATCTTCATCATCGTTACCATGAAAAATAACAACACGTCTTCCGAGATTTTGCAATGCATTAATTCCATTTACATATTTCAATTCATTGATTAGGCCACGGCCAAAATGAATGTCGGAAGATTTCACAAAACCTTTACTCTTTAATTGCTTTTGTGCCTTATCAGAAAGTAATCCATTTGCAATGAGTTTATTTCGCTCAAGCACATCATTTTCGTAATTGATTACGGGAGCATTAAGAATTACTTTTTTAATTTCAGTTTTGTTTGTTGAATCAACCCAATAAGCAGAAAGACCACCGCCAAAACTTGTTCCTACAATAAAGAATGCTTTCGTTTTTCTGTCTGTATTTCTCTTTAAGGCTTCGAATGCAGCATCAATATCATTCAAAATTCCACATAGGGATAAGTTTTCAAGTTTTTGATTTCCTTCATTCTTTCCGCCATGAAAGCGATAATCAAAACGGAGTGTGGTTACACCATTCTCAGATAGAAATTTTGCATAGTCAGAGTGAAACCCCAACTCATCTTTTGACGAGGTAATTCCGTGAACAAATACTAAAGCAGCTTTTTCATTATCTGCTTTTAGTAATGTACCAGTTAATTCGTAGCCATCGTAACTCTTAAATTTTATATTCATACTGCATGTTTTTAATTTGTTCTATTGATTTTAGAACAGAATGTCCTTCAAGTTGTTTTAACCATTTCAGAAGTCCTGAACATATTTCATAACCGTGCTGATTATCTAAGTTTACAGTAGCCTCCTTAATTTCCTCAATAAATTTGATTCTGTTTATAAGAACTTCATCCCAAAAGTTGTAATTCATTAATAAGGCGTTTTCATTTTCGAGTAATCCTTCTACAACAAGTTCACCAAGCTCTTGAAATAATGCTTGTTCAAGAGAAAAAATTATGTCCTTATCTATATTATGCAAAACATTATATGGCAAGATTATTTGTTTTTTTTGATTCTCAAGAAGCTGTAATATCCAATCCTCATTATAAATATTATAGAATCTATTCGAAATTGATGACGGTGATAAAAACAAAAAACCACCAGACAACATTTTTTTTTCGTCTTCAATAATGCCTACTTGTTTTGCAATATGCCCAACAATTGAATCATCTACGACTCCTTTTAAATTGCATGAAACAAAACTATCTTCATTAAGGACAGAGAATCCTTCATTTACTTTATTTTCGTCTATTTCCGTAATATCGTCATCTACAAACAGAATTTTTTTATGTCCAATGAAGTTTGAATACTCTAATGCAAAATTTCGAGCAATCCCCAAATTCCAAGTCTCATCTCCAAGAAGTTGTCGATTATGTGGTACGTCTTCAATTCTATAAAAATTACGATATTGGTTTATTCCTAAGTATTTAGCACTGTCATACTTATTGGCCATCATTCTGTTTTTCTCTATACTTTCTTTTTTGCTTGAGTCATCAACTATGTAAATATTATGCTTGCTTTTTTGAATAAAACACATCTCATAAAGTAATCTTTCGAGTTTTGACGGTCGATTGCAGGTAAATATATAAATGGCATTTTTATTCATACTAATAAGCTTGTCTTAAATACGCTCTAACGCAGAAAAATGCGCAACTTATTTTCATTCTCATCTTTTGAATATTACTTATGTATTTTGTTGTTATACAATAAAAAAATGTTTACAGATTTCTACTTTCGTAAATACAAATCTTATAAAATACGCTTACGCTAAAACAACTTCAATAATTTATTGGAGAGTACAGTATCTTAATTTTTTCTCTCCTGCACAGCAGGCAGGTAATTCCGGTGTAGGCTGGAGTTTGGATTCGTTAGCTCTGGCTGTTCCGGTGTTCACAGTAGCGGGTGTCACAGTGCTGTTGCAGCACTAATATATGCAGTTTATTTTTAATTGAAAAATTACGTCGCTGGGAATTTTAAAATCTAAAGTCCTTCTACCATCTTATGAAACTCAGAAATCTTAATCTTATAGTATTTGCATAAAGCTGATAAAGTACTAACAGATAAGTTAGCTTTTGCAGTTTCGATTCGTCCGATATGAATATTGGTATCGTTATAAACATCTTCCTGGGTAAGACCTTTCTCCTCCCTTAATTGCTTTGCAACTAAAGCGATACGCTGTAAAAGTTTTGTATCTCTGATCTGTCCCATTTCATGCTCAAGGTGGGACTAAACCATTTTTTTTACAATGACGAATATGTCATTATCTTTATAGTCTAACCAACATTTTGTTTCATAGATAGCATTCTTGAATTGTTTGATTAATTAGTTATAGAAAAATGCTTTTGTTCAATTACCATAAAGAACTCTCACTCCTGCAAACCCTGTTTGCCAAAAAACCCAAAAGCCCGGTATAGGCTCACAGCACATACTACTTAGTCGTCATTTCATTCAATAACCAACCGGCTGGCAAAAAATTATTTTTTACCGGCCCGGCATTCCATTGCCTGTATGGAAATACCTGTTCCCATTCCGCAGTTCCCCGATTATACCATTACAGCCTCTGGCAAAATCTTTCACAAAGGCAGGCCAAAATTGCCCATGCGCAAACCCGGCCGTTCGGCCAAGCTCCGCATCATTGTCAACGGCAAAGCTACCGAGCTGGGCCTGGCAAAACTCCTCGCCCAGCTCTTCATTCCCAACCCCCTCAATCACCAGCGCATCATTTTTAAAGATGGCAATCCGCACAACTGCTCCCTGCAAAACATCCGGTGGGTCAGCCACACAGAGTTTGCCTACCGCAGCCTCTATCCCGGCAAACCCATCGCTCACAAAAAACCGGCTCCACCACCCAAACCCACAAAACAACGCATCAAAAAACTTCCGCCACCTCAACCAGTAACAGACCCCGCTGCCGTACCCATACCCGGCTGGCCGGGCTACAGCATCACACCCTCCGGCAAAATCTACAACCGCAAATCCCTGCTCATGAAAAACGTTTGGTGCGGTCAAAAACGCACCGTTCGGGTTTCCCTCTCCAACGGGCAGGGCAGGTCGGTACGCATTGCTGTATCAAAACTGCTGGCACTGGCCTTCCTCCCCAATCCGCACGGGTTTACAAGGGTCATCCACAAAGATCATGATCCGCACAACCTCTCCCTCAGCAACCTGCTCTGGGTCAATAACACTGATTGGTGTCGCCACGTAAAACGCCTGGAAGAAGCTGCCGCCATACTCGGCATGCCGCTTCCGCCCAAACAAAAACCCGTTTATTTCATTGATCCTGATCGTGTACCCATGAAAGGCATTCCGGGCTATTACATCACCCCGGTTGGCAAAGTGTACAAAGAAAATGGCAAGGAAGTAAAACCCAATATCCGGGGCAGGTATGCCCCCATCATCAGGATCAGGGCCAATGGCCGCAGCTTCTGCTTCGGGCTGGCAACCCTCGTGGCCGAAGCATTTGTGCCCAATCCCCGCCATTACAAACGCATCATTTTTAAAGACAGGGACAACCGCAACTGCAAAGCTAGCAACATTGCTTGGGTCGATCAGGAAACCTATATCTGTTACTGCGGCCGCAACAAGGGAGGCAAAAAAATCCGCAACGAAAAAGACTATGCCATCAAACACTGTAAAGACCCCTGGCTCCGCAAATACTACCAAACCGGCGATATCCACTGGCTCCACGAATGCTGGAAACGCATCGATAAAAGCATCGTCATGCCCCAGTGGGATGAGTACAAAGCAGAAACCTACCTCTATTTCATCGACCGTGCAGAGCGTTACTCCATCCTTCACCGCCCCGACTATCTCATGGCAACCTATGCCAAAGGCCTCCGTTTAAAGGAATGGGACGAACGTACCCCCGAAATCACCTGGTCAGCCCTTCTCCGCTCCGACGAATCCCTCCGCAACTGGCGCACCCGTGACTAGCCGCCCTCAGCCTTGTGCATTCGGCATTGAGCCTTCCGCATTCCCTCTTCCAACACTCAAACTGCTGCACATAGGATCCCCAATAGAATTACATCAGCTCTTCACCACAGTAGTACACCTGCTAAATCAGGGCGTTTTCCCCGCAATCATGCTGGATATTGATTGCGGGTGGCCTTTTTTGGTTACTTTTTTGGCCACACAAAAAAGTAACAAAGAAACCTGTTGGGGGCATAACAAAATTCCTTTGTTCATCCCTCATGCTAAAGGCAGCTTACTCCCACCCAAAGCCCACTCAAAGGCATGGATAAAGCATGGATAAAGCGTACTTAAAGCGTACATAAAGGGTATCCGCCCCATTTAACCTGCCAGGCCCGGTTCTTCTTCATGCATTAAACATTACGCATTCAGCATTCCAAGCACTACCTGCTGCACAAAGGATGTACAATTGAAATTCTAAAGCCCTTCATACAGTACTGCTCCTGCTAAATCAGGGCGCCATCCCAAAAACCATGCTGGATATTGGTTTTCGGGGACCTTTTTGGTTACTTTTTAGGCAAACAAAAAGTGACAAATAAACCCTTTGTATTACAAACTGTCGGCTTCTCTAAACTTGATACAACAGAATTTTTTATTCTTTGCATCCTGCTTATTTTCACGGCATGCATCCGCATTTACAAAAACTGATCCGCTGTATTGATCTCGAAGAAAAAGAACAGGCCCAACGCTACCGGCTGGACCAGCAACATTCTTTAAAGGCATTAAAAGCTGAAGGTCTTGCCTTACACCCCATTGTTGTTACACGTAAAAGTTTTGGCTATGCCGATTACCCGGAAATCAATTTCAAACTCCGTTTTCCTCCGGAGGCAAGTATGTTTAAAGATGGTGCAGCCATTGAATGTTTTATAACCGGTGAAGAACCGGTAAAGGGTGTGCTCATGAGCCTGGATGGAATGAATGGTGAGTTCCGTTTGTTTGCTCCTGATTTTCCCGACTGGATAGAAGATGATGGTGTGGGCATCAAACTGGCACCCGATACAAGGACCAGTGAAATCATGACCAAAACCATCAAAGAGCTGGAACAGAACAAAACACTGTATAGTTTATTTCAACAGCTGCATGATGCAACAACAGCAGATACTATTCCTGCAACACTGCAAACATCGGCCATCCCTTTCCGCAACCGTAACCTCAACAAAAGCCAGCAACAGGCCGTGCAAACCATTTTACAAAACGAACAGCTCTGCATCGTTCATGGTCCGCCCGGTACGGGAAAAACAACCACACTCATTGAAGCAGTACTGCAGCTTGTGCAGCAGGGCGAAAAAGTATTGGTGACTGCACCCAGCAATGCAGCGGTTGATAATATTTCCAAGGGATTGATTGAACAGGGCATCCGTTTATTAAGAGTTGGCAATGCCAGCAAAGCAGATGAAGCTATTTATTCGCACACACCTGAAGGGCGGCTTGCCAACAGCAAAGAACAAAAAGAGATCAAGCAATTAAAGATCCGTGCAGAAGAATTCCGCCGCATGGCACTGAAGTATAAACGTCATTTTGGTAAAGCAGAACGTGAACAGCGGCAACTGTTGTTCAAAGAAGTGAAGAACATCCGCAACGAAATAAAAAAGATACAACACTACAACGAAGAAAAACTGTTTGAAGAAGCACAGGTCATTGCGGGTACACCCATCGGCATTTATGATGCAGGGATTGATCACCTGCATTTTCAAACACTCATCTTTGATGAAGCGGGTCAGTGTATTGAACCATTGGCCTGGTGTGTGTTTCCCTTTGCTGATAAAATTGTACTGGCGGGTGATCATTGGCAATTGCCGCCAACTGTATTAAGTCATGAAGCTGCACAACTGGGATTAAATCAATCCATTCTTGAAGCAGCTGTTCAATCAACCAACAATCTTGTATTGCTGAACACACAATACCGCATGCGGGAAGTGATTGCCGGTTTCAGCAGTGATTATTTTTACAACAATCAACTGCAGAGTGCTGCGCATTTACAAAACAAGGGTACACATCTTACGTTTATCGATACAGCTGGTTCAGGTTTTAATGAAGTGCATGGTGCTGATGGAAGCAGCTTGCAGAACAGCGGTGAGTTATCGATTGTACAGCAACTGATTGAACAGGAAAATCTTCCTCTTACACATACTGCATTTATATCGCCGTATTCAGGACAGGTAGCTGCTGCAAAAGAACTGCTGCCGAAAACAATCCGCATCAGCACCATCGACAGTTTCCAGGGACAGGAAAAAGAAACAGTGATTATTTCATTGGTGCGGAGTAATGATGAAGGTGAGATTGGTTTTTTAAAAGATTACCGCCGGATGAATGTGGCCATTACAAGAGCCAAAGAACAACTATATATTATTGGCGACAGTGCCACGATTGGTGCTGATCCTTTTTACAATGCCTTCTTAACGTATATTGAAAAGTTCGGGAATTACAGAACGGTGTGGGAGTTTGAGATGAAGTAGAAAGGCACAGAGGCACAAAGGCAAAGAGGCAGGAAGGGAAGAGTGAAGGCATAAGGCTGAATGCATAATGCGTAATGCTAATACAGGTTGCAGATTGCTTCGGCACGAACCCACGCACAAGCCAGTTGCCCTCGCAATGACGCTTCGTAGTTGAATTCTTCCCGCCTTACCTTCTTACCGGCAACATTCGATCTTGCATAACAGCTGCATTAGTATTTATTGAAACAAATAAACCAACAGCACAATAGTTGCTGAAGTACAAATTATTTTTCTTAATGAATAAACACGCTTTGATCTGTGCATTTTAAGAATTAGATTTAAGGATTCGTTTCCCCCCAAGCCCAAATCCTCTCCCATTGAGAAAAGTGTTTACGCTTTCCTTTTAATTCCTATACGGTTTACTGCTGTGCTGCATGAAGCATGCATATTGTTATTATTAAATCAACAACATGAAAAAATTAATGTTCTTCATTACCTGTTTTCTATCTGCAGTTTTTGTTGTAAACGCCCAGCCGGCTTATAACAAGGAAATAAAACAGGCAGCTGTATCACTTTACAACTCCTTTAATCAGATGCAGCAAATTGCGGGTGTGCTGAGTTTTAATGATACAGCAAGACTTAAATGGAATAACCTGCCGGTAGGGCTACGGTCAAGAGTGGGTGTAAGTATTGGCAATATGAGTGATGAGCAACGCAAATTAGTACACCGCATTCTTTCTGTTTCGTTAAGCTCACAAGGCTATCTAAAGGCCACCGGTATTATGCACCTGGACAATTTGCTTAACAGCTATTACGACAGCCTGTTTTACAAAAAAGAAATCAACGATACAACACATGCTTTTGTAATGTCGTTGCTGTGGTCGCATAGAAATTACTACTTCGCTTTTTTTGGAAAGCCTGCTGATGATGTGTGGGGTTATAAATTAGAAGGACATCATTTATCCATCAATTTCACTTTTGTACATAATCAACTCAGCGTAACACCCTTTTTTGTTGGTACCGACCCGGCCGAATACCAAAGCTCTGAATATGCAGGCTGGCGTGTGCTTGGACAGGAAGAAGACCTGGGTATTAAACTCATCCACCTTTTAAACAGTGCCCAGCAAAAGAAAGCCACCATGAGTACAGCAGTGCCGAAAGATATTATTACAGCTGCTGAAAGTGGTAAACGGCTGGTTGATAACTGGGGAATAACCGGGGCAGAGATGAATGCAGAACAGAAAGCCGTATTGCAATACATCATCCGTGAGTTTGTATTTAACTTGGAATACGATAAGGCAGTGATTGAATACGATAAAATTTTAAAAGCCGGTATCGACAAGATCTATTTTGGATGGATCGGCGCTTATGATGAAGAGAAGCCGCACTATTATGTATTGAATGGTCCCACATTCCTAATTGAGTTTGATAATAATGGCGGACCAAGAAACGGCGCCAATCATATTCATGCCATATGGAGGGAAAAAGGAAATGAATATGGCGAAGATGTTTTGAAGAAACATTACCAGGCAGAGAAGCATTAGAAACTTTTTCCTGTTTATGAATCACAACCAACCCATCATTTGATAACGCAGCACATTTTCAAAAACAACAGCTGCTGCAGTAACGGAACAACAATAACCAACTTGTAATAAACCTTCTCATGACAACAAAATCAAGAATACAATCGATTGATATTGTCCGTGGCATTGCCATGGTTATTATGGCACTTGATCATGTGCGTGACTATTTTCATGTTTATGCCAACACTGATGATCCGTTAAACCTTGCCACAACAACACCATTATTATTTTTCACAAGATGGATCACGCATTTTTGTGCGCCCATTTTTGTTTTCCTGTCGGGCACTTCTATTTACCTGCAGAGTTTACGTAAAACAAAAAAAGAGCTGAGTGTTTTTTTAATCAAGCGTGGCTTCTGGCTCATTTTTGTGGAAGTGGTTATCGTGGCTTTTGCGTGGACGTTTTTGCCAGCTCTTAATATTATTCCATTGGGTGTTATCTGGTCAATCGGTATCAGTATGGTATTGCTGGGGTTGCTGATTCATTTACCCTATAAATCTATTCTGCTGCTGGGGTTTGTTATTGTGTTTGGTCATAACCTGCTGGATATTCCCGAATCTGCTCCCGGTTTTAAAGCAGGCTTCTGGTGGGATCTGTTACATCATGGTTATTTTGCTCCTTATCAATATGCCGATAAACATATCCTGTTAATGATTTATCCGTTTGTTGCATGGACAGGTGTGATGCTGCTGGGTTATTGTGCCGGTGTGTTTTTTACAACCGCTTACACACAGGAGCAGCGAAGAAAAATTCTTTTCCGTACAGGCTTAGTACTTATCGGGTTGTTTGCTCTTCTCCGTTTTATTAATATCTATGGCGATCCGCATCCATGGCAACCACAACAAACAGGCTTGCTGAGTTTCTTTTCCTTTATAAACGTGTGGAAATATCCTCCATCGCTTTTATACCTGTGCATCACCATCGGGCCTGCGCTGCTGTTATTATCATTTGTTGAGAAAATGAACAACAGGTTTACCAACATTATGACGGTGTTTGGTCGCACGGCATTGTTTTATTACATACTTCATCTTTACTTCATTCATCTTTTCGCAACACTTCTGTTTTTTATAAAGGGACATACGATGCAGGAAGCTATTGCTTCTGTTGAAAAACTTCCTTTTTTATTTGTATTAACCGGTGAAGGATTTGGATTGGCGGGAGTGTATATGATATGGGCCGGTTTGGTACTGGCTTTATACCCTTTATGCAAAGCATACGACAGCTATAAAACCAGCCATAAAGAAAAATGGTGGCTGAGTTATTTGTAAACAGAAAAAGAAAATGGCAGACAGAATTATTGTGTTCAACAAGGTTGATAAAAAATTAACTGCATTGACATAAGCAATCATTTACCGTATTAATTTTCTTAATTACCTGAATTGACGGTTCTGTCATCCCTTCGGGATTTTCATACCGTAATTAATAAGGTTTTCTATAATCATAGCAGCCTTTCAGGCTTATGTTAAGAATCGTTGTTTAATTTTCAATCTTCCGGAAAGTTTTGGTGAATTCAAGTGTTTTTTAAAGCACCTGGTCTCTTGCTTTTGTATCTATTGGTTTGTATTTTGGAACATGCTGGTACAATCTATGAATGTTGCAGAACTTACACTTGAAGTAAGAACTGATTATAACAAACTCCTAGACAGTTGTATTGTCCGATTGTTCAGAGAATATGACCGTGAAAGAAAGAAATTAAAAATTGATAAAACCCGGGTGTTCACCAAAGAATACAGTATTAAGACAGCCAGCAAAAACAACTGGTTTATTTTTTTGCGGAAAAAACCTTCCGAGAAGAAGTACAATGGTTTTACGTCTATTTCAGGTGCTGCTGTTGTTTATTACCGGAATACTTTGGGTTTAAGGGTATTCAATCCTTCCCATGAGAAAACCTTGCTTGTATACAACGGTCATTTCTTTAACCGCTATAATGAACGGCTGAAGCTGAACCTGAAGGATAGTATAGATGTGGTAAAACATTATTTTAAACACAATGCAGATGTTACGTATACACTGACAAACCAGGAAGGAGGAGATTTTGTGATAGGCTTTTGCCGGGATGGTTTTGAATTGGGCGAGTTTCAGCATGATGGAGCATGGCTGGTTAATAAAACTTTTGTGAGCAATGATATGATGCGGCCGGATCAGGATGAGGTGGCCAGAAACCTGTTTTTTAAACAGCAACTCAATTTGGCCCTGAGTGCAAAAAATCCTTCTGCTGATAAAACAATTGAAGGTTACGACAGAGACAGGCTTGCTGCAAGAAACGGGTTTAACCCCGATTAAGAGCGTGAACTCCTGCAAGCAGAAGTTTGGCTGCAGTGCAGCATTTGTTGCTATTCTGTGCAGTTCCGATTGCAAGAGGTGTTCTTGCAGAACAGATGAGCCTGCAAGTTTCCGGCAAGTTTTTTACAGATTGCTTCGGCACATACCCACGCACAATACCCGCTTACCCTCGCAATGACGCTTCGTAGGAGACATCGTCCCGCCCTACCTTCTTACCGGCTGACATCTCTGCTTCTCCGCAGTTCTGCATGAATAATTTGTCACGAAGAACACAATGATTTATTGCCGGGAAGACGGGGAGAAAAAAAGGTTGACTTATTTCTTTCCGTCTCACCTTCTTACAGGCAGCAAATGATGTTGCAGAACAGCTGCGGCAGCAAGTATCAAAATAAATACCTTCGCCAAAAGCCACGCTATGCGTATTCAACAACCTGTACTCTTTGTTATTGTATTGCTGTTTGCTTTTGCTGCTTCAGCACAACAGGGTATTACTTCAAAAGAATTTTTTAAACACGAAACCTTTCTTGCTGCCGACGGCCTGGAAGGCCGTTTTCCCGGCACTGCAGGTAATAAAGAAGCTGCTGCCTATATCAGCAAACAGTTTAAACATCTGCATTTAAAAAAATGGAAGGGCACGTATTACCAGCCGTTTAAGTTTTTAGTGAAACCAAGTGTAAACTCTGCTCCTCCCGACAGTGTTGAAACAAATAATATCGTTGGCTATTTTGAAGGAAGTGATCCTGTATTAAAAAATGAATACATCATTATTGGTGCGCATTACGATCATCTGGGCTGGGGTGGCAAGGGAACCGGATCAAAGAAACCTGATACGGTTGCCATTCATAACGGTGCTGATGATAATGCATCGGGTGTATCGGCTTTACTCACCATTGCAAAAGAAATTGCACGGCAGAAACATGGTTTTAAACGCAGCATTATTTTCATTGCGTTCAGTGGTGAGGAAGAAGGATTGCTGGGATCAAAATATTTTGTATCGCATTTGCCGGTAGCTGATACGGCTGTTAAAGTCATGATCAATATGGATATGGTAGGCAGGCTTAACAGTGAAAAACAATTGTACATGGGTGGTGCAGGTACTTTTCCCGGTGGTGTTGAACTGATGAAGAAGCTGGGTGAAGGAAGTGGTTTAAATCCCATTGTGCATGCAGGCAGTGTTGGCGGATCGGATCATGTATCGTTTTATAAAAAGAATATTTCAGTGATTGGTCTGCATACAGGTGGACACCCGCAGTACCATACACCGGAAGATGATATCAACCTCATTAATAAAGAAGGTGCTGAACTGGTGTGCAAATACATCTGTACGGCGTTGCTGCAGATTGCCAATTACGATGAGCGGCTTTATTTTATTAAGCAGGATTAATAAAGTTTATGGTTGGCGTGCGATGATAAGCAGAGGCAAAGAGGCAGGAAGGCAAGAGTTGGAAGCACAAAGGACACAAATAGTTTTTGCCGGGAAGACGGGAAGAAGTTTGCCACAGAGGCACGAAGGACACGGAGATATACGAAGAATAAAAGATTGCTTCGGCACATACACACGCACAAGCCCGCTTACCCTCGCAATGACGCTTCGTGGTGGACTTCTTCCCGCCTTAACTTCTTACCGGCTGTTTTTCAAGCAGCAACAGTCACTTACTTTTGCGCATTCATTTTAACTGATACATATGGACGGAACCATCAGGGCAAATATAAAACCGGGTATGCTGGTGCTGATCGTATTAAAAAAAGATCAGCGCAGCGGTACACTTACCGAAGGCATTGTAAAAGATTTACTCACCAGTGCACCCAAACATCACCGTGGAATTAAAGTACGCCTGCAGGACGGGCAGATCGGGCGTGTGCAGGAGATACTGAATGAAGAAGACTAAGCTGCAAGAGAATTTAACAAAACTATTCGGTTCATTTCTGTTGCCAAACAGCAAAGTATAATAGTTTTATTCCCGGCAAGCAGTGTTACTGCCGAAACAATTGATCAACGTTCATGAAAAAACTGCCGGTTTTCTTTTTACTGTTACTGCATGTAAACTTTTTCATGTTCCTGCCACAGGGGCCTGAAAAGGATACGTATGATGCAAAGGGACGGCAAACAGATGATATCAACAGTTTGGTAGAATACATCAGGGTAAAGCTTGGCTATGATAAAACAGCCGATGATGAAGATGATGATAACGGTAACAACCTAGTACTTGTAAAAATCTGCGATTATATTTTCAGCCGCCAGCCATTCCAGTTGCTGGAAGAAATGGCCAAGCTTCCACAAACAGAAACAGAAATAGTTTATCCTTCCATGGAAGAATCCTTTTTACACGATGCGTATATTGAAGTAGCCACTCCTCCACCCGACCATACAGCTTAATCTCCTTTTCTTTTTTTCCCGGATAACCGGTGCAGTTCCTGCATTGGTGATTTCGTTTTTTATCATGGTCAATTCATAACAAATGAAACGTTTATACAACGGGTTTGTATGCCTGTGTGTAATGTTGTTGTGTACAACTGTGCGTGTTGCTGCACAGGATACTGTACATATAACTTTACCCGGTGCGGAATCCCTTTTTTTTAAAAATAACCTTACCCTGCTTGCATCAAAGTATTCGATCAGTATGGCAGAAGCACAGGTGATACAGGCAAAGCTATATCCCAATCCTAATTTTTCGTTTACCGGTGCCATTTACAATCCCGAACAAAAAAAGGCATTTGATGTAAGCAATGGTACGGGTGAATATATTTATTCGGTACAGCAGATGATTTTGCTGGCAGGCAAACGCAACAAGCAGGTAAAGCTTGCACAAACAAATACTGTACTTGCTGAAAACAGTTTTTATGATCTGCTGCGCACATTGCAATACACGTTGCGCAGTGATTTTTACAATGCTTATTATTTATACAATTCCATTGAAGCCTACCGTTTGCAGATTGAATCGGTTTCCAGCCTCAGTAAAAGTTTTGAGCTGTTACTGCAAAAAGGAACGGTTACCTTAAAAGATGCGGTACGCATTAAATCATTGCTGTACAGTTTAACCAGTGAGCAAACGATGTTGATGAACCAGTTTAATGATGTGCAGGCCGAAATACAGCAGCTGCTGCAAACCAATAAAACCGTGTTTATTCCTGTACTGGATGAACCGAAAATATTGTCGCTGGATGTGCAGCGGTTTTCTCTTCCATCGCTGATTGATACTGCTTATGCCAGCAGGGCCGATTTGCAGCTGGCACGCAATACCATTCTTTATAACCAGCAGAATTATGTATACCAGAAAGCATTGGCAACACCCGACCTGTTGCTCGGTGCACAGTTTGATAAACGTGGAAGCTTTGTGAACAATGCTTCTTTTCTTACCGTGGCTATTGACCTGCCTTTTTTTAACCGTAACCAGGGAATGATCAAAGCGGCAAAGTTTGAAACAGAGCAAAGCAAGCTGCTGGCCGATAAACAGCAGCAGCAGGTTGAAAACGAGGTGCAGCATGCCTACATGAATGCGGTTACAACCGACAGGATGCTGAAAAAAATTGATCCCGGTTTCCGCAGCCAGTTTGAACAACTGTTGCAAACTGTAGCGCAGAATTTTGAAAAAAGAAATATCAGCCTGCTTGATTTTACGGACTTCTATGAATCCTACAAACAAAACATTCTGCAGCTCAACAATGTGCAGAACCAACGGATGCAGGCATTTGAAAATTTAAATTTTACCTGTGGCAAAATTGTTATTGGTGATTAAACTATTTACTATGAACAAAATTATCCTGATGATATCTGTATCACTTGCAGTTGTACTGTTCAACTCCTGTGGACATAAAAAAGCAGACAGCACAACAAACGAACCGGCAGTGAACGACAGCATTATTCAACATTGTGAAACAGCTGCAGCAGCAATGGCCGATGACAGCGAAGAAGTGAAGCTGAACGGTAAAATTGCAGTAAACGAATCGAAAACAGCCAAGGTGTATGCGTTGGTTAGCGGTAAGATTGAAACCATTAAGGTGGAGCTGGGTGATTATGTGCAGAAGGGACAGGTGCTGGCCGTTTTAAAAAGCACTGAAGTTGCCGGCACGGCCAATGATCTTTCCATGGCAGAAGCCAATGTTGAAATGGCCCGGAAATCGCTGCAAACCACCAAGGACCTGTACGAGGGAAAACTGGCCACCGAACAGGATTATATCAATGCAAAAATCACTTACAACAAAGCCCTGTCGGAACTTAACCGGTCGAAGCAGGTTTCATCCATTACGGGCGGTGCCAATGCCTTGTTTACTGTTGTTGCTCCCATCAGCGGTTATGTAATTGAAAAAAACATTACCAACAACTCGGAGGTAAGACAGGATAATAATGCCAACCTGTTTACCATTTCTGATTTATCGGAAGTATGGGTTACGGCCAATGTGTATGAAGCCGATATGATGAATATCCACCTGGGTGATGCGGTGATTGTAAACACGCTGGCCAATCCTGATAAAAACTATCCCGGTAAAATTGATAAAATCTATAACGTACTTGATCCTGCAACCAGAACCATGCAGGTGCGCATCAGCATGCGTAATGATAACCGGGAATTAAAACCTGAAATGTTTGCAACGGTAAAAGTAAACATTCATCCTGCGGGTAAAATCTTAACCATACCTGTGCAGGCACTTGTAATGGACAACAGCAAATACTATGTGATTGTAAAAGCAAACAATAAATTACTGGTAAAAGAAATCACACTCATTAAACGCAATGAATTTAAAGCATACGTCAGTGGTCTTACCGCAGGTGATCAAGTTGTTACCAGTTCACAGGTTTTTATTTACCAGGCATTAACCTCCAATTAAAACGAACCGTATGTTTAAACTTATTAAACGGGTGATCTCTTTTTCACTCAAGAATAAACTGTTTATCTTTTTTTCCACGCTGTTGCTGATTATATGGGGAGTGATTGCGTTTAAAAATATCCCGATTGAAGCGTTTCCGGATGTTACCAATACACAGATCACCATCATTACACAATGGCCCGGCCGCAGTGCCGAGGAGGTGGAAAAATTTGTGAGTATACCCATTGAGGTTGCCATGAATCCCATCCAGAAAAAAACATCTGTACGGTCGACCACTGTATTTGGTTTATCGGTGGTGAAAATCATTTTTGACGATGGAGTGGACGATGCATTTGCCCGGCAGCAGGTGAACAATATGCTGCGTGATGTGGAGCTGCCGGAAAATGCAGATCCTGATATACAACCACCAACAGGACCTACGGGTGAAATATTCAGGTATACTTTAACCAGCCCGGATAAATCGGCCAGGGAATTGAAAACACTGCAGGACTGGGTGATTGAACGGCAGCTGCTGGGTGTACCGGGTGTGGGTGATGTAGTGAGCTTTGGCGGTGAAGTAAAAACATTTGAAATAAAAGTTGATCCACGTAAACTGGCATCGTATAATATTTCACCGCTTGATATTTATTCGGCTGTATCAAAAAGTAATATCAATGTTGGGGGTGATGTGATTGTAGATAATGCGCAGGCTTATGTTGTACGGGGCATTGGTTTGCTTAACAACACAAAAGAGATCGGCGATATTATTGTGACCAATATCAACGGCACTCCTGTGCTTGTAAAAGATGTTGCCACTGTTGATATTACCAGCTTACCAAGACTTGGACAGGTTGGAAGAGATAACCAGAATGATGTGGTGGAGGGAATTGTGGTGATGCGCAAGGGTGAAAATCCCAGCGAGGTGATTAAAAACGTACAGGCAAAAATTGATTACCTCAACCAGAAAGTATTACCGGATGATGTAAAGATCAATACGTTTTATAACCGGGATGATTTAATTGACTTTGCCACACACACTGTGCTGCATAACATGTTTGAAGGAATCATTTTTGTGACGGTGATTGTATTCCTGTTTATGGCCGACTGGCGTACAACTGTAACCGTTGCTGTTGTGATTCCGCTTGCGTTGCTGTTTGCCTTTATCTGTCTTACACTAAAAGGAATGAGTGCCAACCTGCTTTCCATGGGTGCCATTGATTTCGGGATTATTATTGATGGT
This sequence comes from Chitinophagaceae bacterium UBA1931, assembly GCA_002337125.1. Lineage (GTDB taxonomy): Bacteria > Bacteroidota > Bacteroidia > Chitinophagales > Chitinophagaceae > Lacibacter. The sequence continues at coordinate 2,280,985 of DDFJ01000004.1, read as the reverse complement.
GCGGTTGTAATGGTCGAGGGCATTTTTGTGATCCTAGATCATAAGGTAAGGGAAGTGGGCATGGAACGGTTTAACAAATTATCGAAACTGGGTATCATCAAAAACACGGGTGGTGAATTAGGGAAGGCCATCTTTTTTTCAAAGCTGATTATCATTGCTGCGCTGCTGCCCATTTTTGCTTTTCAGAAAGTGGAAGGTAAAATGTTTTCGCCGCTGGCATGGACACTTGGTTTTGCCTTGCTTGGTGCACTCCTCCTTACACTAACGCTGGTGCCTTTGCTTAGCAGCCTGTTGCTACGTAAAAATGTAAAAGAGAAACACAATGTTTTTGTGGAAGGTATTACCCGTGCTGTGATGAAAATGTTTAGCTGTACCTATCTCTATAAAAAGATCACGCTGGTTGCTGCGGTTGCTGTTGTTGGTTTTGGATTGTTTCTTTTCCGGTTCCTGGGATCAGAATTTTTACCTGAGCTGGATGAGGGAGCGATTTATATACGGGCCACCTGCCCATTGAGTGTATCGCTGGAAGAATCGAGAGATGTGGCGAATAAAATGCGGAAGATCATCCGCAGCTTTCCGGAGGTAAAACAGGTTATGAGCCAGACCGGCAGACCCAATGATGGTACAGACGCAACCGGTTTTTATAATATCGAATTCCATGTTGACATCTACCCGAAAAAAGAATGGAAAAGCGGTTTAACCAAAGAAGAACTGGTGGATGCGATGCAGAAAAAGCTTGCTGTGTTTCCCGGTATTGATCTCAATTTTTCGCAGCCCATTATGGACAATGTGGAAGAAGCTGTTTCAGGTGTGAAAGGATCGCTGGTTGTAAAAATTTATGGTGATACACTGGCTTACACCGAACGGAAAGCATACGAAGTATATAATGCCATGAAGGGTATTAAAGGCGTGGAAGACCTGGGTGTGATTAAGAATATCGGTCAGCCTGAATTACGGATTGATCTGGATGCAGAGAAGATGGCGTTGTATGGTGTAAACACAGCTGATGCGAATGCGATCATTGAAATGGCCATTGGCGGAAAATCAGTTTCGCAGATTTATGAAGGTGAAAAAAAATTTCAGCTAAGGCTGCGATACGAACAGGCGTACCGGCGCAATGCAGAAAGCATCAGTAATTTAATGGTGCCTACTTCAAGAGGTTCGCAGGTGCCTATTAAAAACATCGCCACCATTAAAATGACAACAGGCTCCAGTATTATTTTCCGGGATGAAAACCGGAAATACAGTGCAGTAAAGTTTTCGGTAAGAGGCCGGGATATGGGAAGCACTATTGCAGAAGCACAGGAGAAAGTGAACCGGCTTGTACATCTTGAAAAAGGAAATGAAATGGTTTGGGCTGGTGATTTTGAAAATCAGCAACGTGCAACAAAACGGCTGGCACAGGTGGTACCGGTGAGTTTATTGCTCATTTTCTTAATTCTCTTTATCATGTTTGGGAATTTAAAAGATGCTGGTATTGTATTACTGAATGTGCCCTTTGCCATTATCGGAGGTATTGCAGCCCTGCTGATAACGGGAACCAATTTCAGTATTTCAGCAGGTATCGGGTTTATTGCATTGTTTGGTATCTGTATTCAAAACGGTGTTATTCTTATTTCTGTATTTAAAAACAATCTGCAGAAAATTAAAAAACATGAATTTACTGTTCACACTTTGCAGGAAGTGATTACAAACGGTGTACGTTCAAGAGTGCGGCCTGTGGTGATGACGGCCATGATGGCGGCGATTGGTTTATTGCCGGCTGCTTTGTCGACAGGAATCGGATCAGAAACTTCCAAACCATTGGCAATTGTGGTTATTGGCGGATTGATCACTGCAACATTTTTGACCCTGCTTGTGTTTCCGTTGTTCTTTTATGTTTCATACAGGAAATTACTGAACCGGCATATGGACTGATGAATTACTGCTTACAGTTATGGCGGCGATGCCTGTTTTTGAAACGGCCGCCGCCTTTTTATTTATCACTGCACATGTTAAAAAAGTCATGATGATCATGTAAAGCAAGTTTTCCGGCATTCAACAACAAACGCTGGTGCAATGGCTGGTATACTGAACAAGAAGCAGTAAGAGTTATAAAGAAAAAAACACTTATACATTCCCGTTTGTAGCTGTTTTTGATTATTCTTGTGCAAACAATAACTACACTTTCATGAAAGCACTGCTGTTGGCGGCTATGCTGCTGCCTGTTTTTCTTTACAGTCAAACTCCCTTTTTTAAAGTTTACAACGATTCGGCTCAACTGGTGAATGATGGTAAACTCATCACCGCTGATTTTATGCAGCGTGTAAAAAAGGTTGATCCATCGCTGCAGATTCAGCCAACGGCCATCCTTCATACCACACCTTACCTCATTTACTGGGACGATTCATTGCAAACAGCCAACCTCCCAATCTGGAAAGAGGTGATACCGGAACAGCAACAGTTTTTTATTTCGCTTAATGCTGGTAATGAAGCTGAGGGACTGCGTATGTTTGGTTTATTCTTTAACGGCTTTTACCTGCCACATGAACTTTCGCATGCAATTGAATGGCATTATGTTGAACATACACATCAACGCAAGTCGCAAGGTTTATATATGAGCGAATATTTTGCCAATACGCTTGCCATTATTTACTGGCGTGAAAAGGGAAGAACAGCAGAACTTGAAGCCTGTTACCGATTTGCCAAAAAGATGGTTACACAGCTGCCCAATCCTGTTCCGCAGGGTGAGGATAAGATTATTTATTTCAACCGTAATTACCAAAAGCTGAGCAGCAATCCTTATGCCTACGGTTATTACCAGTTCAGCCAGTTTGTTGAAATTTATGAAAAGAAAGAACTGCCTTCCTTTAGTCGTTTCCTGGAAGAGTATTTAAAACAATAAGTGTTGATTGTTTGTAATATGCCGTTTAGATAAACAGATGCAATTACATTAACAGTATGGTGTATCCATTTGTTTTTGTTTTAATGAGTCGTTCATTCCCCGGCTTAATTCAAGTTCTGTTATTTTATTCTTTTTTTGTTTGCAGAAAAATGAAGTAAATTTATATTGAAAGCACTTTCGTTTACCCTGCAAACACAGAATAACGGAACCCATTATTGGTTCAACGATTTTTAGCGATGCCTGGACATATTAAACCTTATATTACTGCTGCTGATTCGCCCTATCAGTCCAAACTACTGTCAATAATCCTGGAGAACAACAATGAATTGATTGTTCTCATTGATGCAGATTACAAAATTATTTACCGCAGCCCATCGGCCACACGTATTACAGGCTGGCCCGATGAGGTAATGATGAATCAACCATATGCAAAGATTCCTTTTTTCCCTGATGATAAAGAACTGTTCGTTTCTGCTTTTAATGAGGCGATGCATAATCCCGGTAAAACCATTTCTGTCAACTTCAGGATTACACATAAAGACGGGCAAACTCTGTATATGGATGGGCGGCTGTGCAACCTGCTGCAGGATGAGCAGGTAGGTGCTGTTGTGTTTAATGTAAGAGATGTGAGCAGCCATAAAGAGTCAGAAGAGTTAATAGCAAAAAGTGAACTAAAATACCGCTCGCTGGTAGAGCGTATATCAGATGGGTTTATTTCGCTTGACACAGCCTGGCGTTTTACCTATGCAAATAACGTGGCTGAGCAGTTTTTAGGTAAAACCTCTGATGAACTGTTAGGTAAAATTATCTGGAAAGTATTTCCCAATGCAGAAAGAGGGACTTTTTACAAAGCTTATCACGAAGCGATGGCCACGCAAAAAAATGTGTACCTCGAAGCTTTTTCGTATGCGCTTAATTTCCCTGTACAGGTTAATGCTTATCCTTCACCAACAGGTCTTAATGTTTTTTTCAGGGATATACGGGAAGAAAAAAAAGCAAAGGAAGAAAAGCAGCAAAGCGAAGAGCGATACCGTGAACTTGTTGAGCGTATTTCGGATGGGTTTATTGCAGTTGATAACAACTTCACCTTTGTTTATGCCAATAAAAAGGCCGGTAAAATGTTTGGTCACCCTGCTGAATATTTTCCAGGGAAGAACCTGTGGGAAGTTTTTCCCAATTCTGTGAATGGTCCGTTTTACAAAGCTTATCACCAGTCTATGACCACACAGGAGCATGTGCGTTTTGAAAATTATTCCACCTACGCCAAAATGTGGTTTGAAGTAAATGTATACCCATCCCCTTCAGGGCTGTCTATTTATTTCAAAGATATCACTGAACGTATCGAAGCAGAGGCTGTAGCCAGCAGCAGCGAAGCCATCAGGCATTCCATCATGGGTTCTGCACTGGATGCCATTATCTGTATGGATGATGACGGACGTATTTCATTCTGGAATAAACAGGCTGAAACGTTGTTTGGTTTTACACAGGAAGAAGTGCTGGGCCAGCCTCTTGAAACCACCATTTTACCCGAACGATATAAGCAACTGCACAAAGCGGGACACGAAAAATACAAAGCAACCGGTGAAGGCCCGATTATGAACAGGCTTATTGAAATGAGCGCTGTAAACAAAGCAGGTCATGAGTTTCCGGTTGAACTGTTTATTGTGGAAATACAGGATCATAAAGAGCCTTTTTTCTGTGCATTTATCAGGGATATCACCGAACGTAAGGAAAAAGAAAAAGAGCTGTTACTGATTAATAAACGGTTACAGCAGGCGCAGGAAATAGCACATGTGGGAGGTGTGGAAATTAATTTTCTCAACAACACGTCTTTGTGGTCGGATGAAACACTGCGGATTTATGGTCTTGAGCAGGGTAAAAATAATATTACGGCGGACGAATGGTTATCATATATACACCCCGATGACCTGGCTTATGCAACAGAAATTGTTAGCAGGATGCCGAGCGAAAAACAGTTTTCGTTTTTTCACCGTATTGTACGGCCCAATGGAGAAGTGCGGTACATTTTATCGGCCAGCAAATCGGATCCTGATGAGCAAAATCAACCGGGATATCTTTATGCTGTTGTGCACGATATAACCGAGATTAAAGAACTGGAGCTGGAGCTGCAGAAACAAAAAGAAGAAGAGCAGTTAAGAATAACAGCTGCTATTATTGATGCGCAGGAAAGAGAGCGTAATGCCATTGGTGAAGAACTGCACGATAACATTAACCAGATACTTACCGGTGTTTCATTACAGCTTTCAAGAATTGATCAGTCACAACCTGAAACAAAAATGATTGTGGAGATGGCGGTACGTTATTTAAAAGAAGCCATTAATGAAAACCGCAAAATTGCCAGGGAACTGGTAGTGCCCGATTTTGAATCACTGTCGCTGGTAAACCTGTTAACTGATCTTACTGCATACATGTTTAATGATGAGCAGGTGAGAACGCTTCTTGTAACCGAACAGTTTGATGAAACAACAATCAGCAATGATCAGAAGCTGGCTGTGTACAGGGTAATGCAGGAGCAGTTTACCAATATCATCAAATATGCAAAGGCACATACAGTAACCATTACACTTGCCACAGCAAACAAACTGTTTAAAATGACGATTGCCGATGACGGTATTGGTATGAATGAAAAACAGCTGAGCAACGGAATCGGGTTACGCAATATCAAAAGCCGCATCAGCCTGCTTAACGGTTCAATGCAGGTTCATACATCGCCCGGTAAGGGTTTTATGCTGGAAATTAATTTCCCGGTAAAATATCATTAACTGTAAAGCAGTATTTGCTGAGCGGTTCTATGCGCCAACTGTTTAATTATGCTGAAGCTTTTGATGTGTTGTATTCAGAAAAAGCTTATATTCAGTTAAACAACCGCAACCCTTGAAGCAAGAGGATACTCTTATACTGAAGCAAACTGTTTTTACATTACTGCTGGTGTTGCTGGCGGTAGCTATTCGTATATGGCCACTGCATATAGTTGGTACAAAAATAATCTGGTCTACTTTTTATCCTGCTGTTTTCCTGGCAACTTTATATGGTGGTTATAAACAGGGAATTTTGTCCAGCCTGCTTATTTTATTGTTATTAAGTGTTGGCTGGCGTCTTATTTCACCTGTTCCTTATCTTGTTTCAACTGTTGACTGGGCCGGCATTGCGCCGTTTGTTTTAAACAACACAATAATTATTGTCATTGTCCAGATCCTTATCAATTCAAAACAAAAAATCCAGCAGCTCAATGAATCACTTACTGCAAAAAACAAACTGGTGGAGGCAATGGCCGATAACCTGCCCGGTACATTTGTTTTCCAGGTTGTAACAAACGACACTGGTGTTGCTGCGTTCAGGTATATCAGCAGGTCTGTTACAAATTTTCTTCGCAGTTCTTATGAAGATTTGATAGAGAACCCCAAACTGATGTATGAAATTTTCCAGGAAGATGAACGGGAGCGGATAGCTTTACTGATACAAACCGCCCTGCGCAACAAAACTCCTTTGAATTTTGATGCACGTATGAAAAGTGACGAGGGCAACATTCGCTGGATCAACTGTATGGCCATACCGCAAAAAGAAAATACGGGTGAACCTATCTGGGATGGTTTGTTTACCGAAATCACTGACCGGAAAAATGCAGAGGAAGAAAGCCGGTTACTGGGCGAACTGGTAAAAAACATGGCCGACAGTGTTTCGCTTATCGGTTCTAAAAATGCAAGATTACTTTATGTAAACCCGAATTTTGAAAAACTTTTTGGATACAATGAAGGCGAACTGATTGGAAAACATGTAAGCATTTTAAACGCCGGAAAAGAAGAGGATGCAGCAAAAACAGCCAATGATATTATTGCTTCATTAAATACAAAAGGCTACTGGACCGGAGAAGCAATAAACAAAAAGAAAGACGGAAGTATTTTCTGGACCAGCTCAACTGTTTCTGTATTTGAACATCATCTTTATGGTACTGTATGGGTTACTGTGCAGAAAGATATTACGCAGCAAAAACAGCTTGCCAAAGAACTGGAAGCTCAGCAGTTGTACAACCAGCGGCTGATAACTGAGTTGTTTATTAAAGACAATGAAAAAGAACGGAGCAGGATCGCAAAAGAACTGCACGAGGAGATTGGCCAGTTGCTGAGTTCATCAAAACTATACATTGGTTTTGCACTCAGGTCGGGAAGTCATGATATGAACCTGCAGCAAAGTTTTTCATCATTACAGGAGGCCATCAAACGGATTGATGATTTATACCAATCGTTTAACGCTCCTGCTGTTGCTGAACTTGGCTTTGAAGAATCGCTGGAGATATTGATTGATAAATTTAACCGCTTTGAAAAAAGCATGTATGTTTCGCTTGTAAATAAAGCCGGTTTACTCAATACTGTGTCGCCCGAGGTAAAACTGATGATCTTTAATTGTATTGACCAGCTTTTTGAATGTATTGAAAACAACAAGGATCGCAATTCTGCATCCATTACGCTGCAATTAGATGTAACTGACGGCAACGAGCTTAACATTGAGATCAGGGATACAGGCGATGCTTCTTACTGCCAGCAGGAAGCCTTTAACTACAGTATGAAAAAAATACAAAGCAGGGTTGGTTTCTTTGGCGGCTCCATCCACAACTCCACAACAGATAAAGGTTTACAGGTTGATATTTCTGTTCCTCTTGGGTAGTTTAGATTACTCCGGCAGTTTTTCAATTACATGTACTTCAGTTTTTCTTCTTCAATATCTATAATATGTAAATGGCGGCGGATGATGTCTTCGTTCAGCAACAGTTCTTTCCTGTTTTTCTCCAGCAGCCACTTGCGTTGCAGGTTCAGTAATTCAAGATAAATGGTTTTACTGCTGTGGGATAGTTTAAGTTCTGCTTCATCATTTATTTTACACTCCCATTTTTCAGCCAGCTGCTGTAATACGGGATGTTCATTCAGCAACTCGCTGTAATTACTGTTGAGATGTGCCAATGCATATTGTGCCATTTCCCTGCGGATAAGATTATCGGCTTCCTCTTCGGTCAGGTAATGTCCTTTTTCGCCCAACTTCATTTTGCGGATAATGACCGGCAATGTTAATCCCTGCAACAGCAGTGTGGTTAAGATCACAATAAAGGTGATGAACAGAATTAAGTGGCGATGCGGAAACGCAATGCCACTATCCAGCTGAAGCGGAATGGATAAAGCTGCTGCCAGCGAAACCACACCACGCATGCCCGTCCACCCCATGAGCAAGGGTGCACGAATACCCGGGTTCCTGTCGGCCACGTTGATAAAGTTGCGCATGATGAGTGTTACAACTACAGCTCCAAAAGCCGAGAGAAAACGCACCACAATCAGTACAGCTGTAATCAGTAATCCATAACCTATTGCTGAAGCAACAGGAACACCTTCCTGTTTTAAACCCTGTTCAATTTCGGGCAGGTCAAGACCAATCAGCAAAAACACCAACCCGTTTAATACAAACACAAGGCTTTCCCAAACGTTAAAGCCACGCAGTCTTGAGCTACTGCTCAGGAAATGATGCTGCCTGTTGGCAAGATATAAACCACCGCATACAACTGCCAGTACCCCGGAGCTATGTACTTCTTCTGCTGCGATGTACATGATGTAAGGTGCAACAATGGTAAATACAATATCCATATTGGCATCAGTAGGAAGAAATTTATGTGCCTTCATAAAAATCCATGCAATGAGCAAACCAATTCCCACACCACCAAGAACCATCCAGCCGAAACTGAATGCAGCATTGTACCAGATAAACTGGCCTGTTGCCACTGCAATTAATGCAAAGCGGAAGATGATAAGTGAAGATGCGTCGTTAAGCAAACTTTCTCCTTCCAGTATGGATGACATCCGTTTAGGTACAGGAACAAATTTTAAAATTGCTCCGGCACTGACAGCGTCAGGTGGTGAAACAATTCCTCCCAGTAAAAATCCAAGTGCCAGCGAAAAACCGGGAATAAAATGATTGGCAACAAATGCCACCGACATAGCTGTAAGAAACACCACCACAAATGCAAAGCTGCCAATGATACGGCGCCAGCGCCAGAGTTCTTTCCACGAAATGGACCATGCAGCTTCGTACAACAATGGCGGCAGGAAAATGATAAAGATTAATTCGGGATCGATATGCAAAACCGGAACGCCCGGTATAAAACTGATGAGCAAACCTGCCACCACGAGTAATACCGGGTATGCTATCTTCAGCTTGTTTGCCAGCATTACAATTAACACAATTGCAATAATAAGAGACAGGTAAAAAGGAAAATGATCAATCATCAGAACTGTTTGTTTCGTCAATATACAAACTTAGACTGATGAAGTAAGGTTTCCGTTAATATCAATAATGCAACAATTTATATAACAAGAATGCGGGGTATTGTATGATTGAATTCCAGTTAACGGATAAGCTCTTTTAAAAACTATACTCAAGTCCTGCCATCCAGTAAAAGGTATTGGAAAGGGGTTCTTTTGTTGTAATGCCATTTACGGTTATGCTTGAAGGACTAAGCGGAATGCTGTAAACCGGAGTGGCAAAAAAATCAAAGTTTCCAATTGAAAACGAAACCGGCAAACTGAATTCGTAATTCAGCAGTTTAAATTTTGTTGATTCAACAGAAGAAATAATTTCTGTTTGACCCGTGGATCCATTTCCGTAGCCGCCTCTTCCATAGCTACCTGAACCGTAATTACGGTGCGTGTAATATTCAGTATAATAATTTTGTGTACCAAAGCCTACATAAGCTGTGGGTGTAATTTTCAATGCGTTGTTTAAAGCATAAAAACTGTGATTCATTTCTGTACCGAAAAGCAGGTCTGCATCGGTAGAAAACAAGAGAGAAGCATCGGCATAAACAGTGAGTATGTTATTAAAATTATATCCGGCATAAGCAGAAACAAATCCGTTTATCTGTGATTGTACATTGAAACTTTTGTCGCTGAAGAAATATTTTGTTGCACTAAGCGAAGCCACCACATTCTTTTTTTCATAGAGATATCCAGCGGTAAGTGTATACAGGTCGATCCTGCTTTCGTTTGCTGCTGTGAGGTATGAAAAAGATCCTGATGCAAATAAACCAGATTTATGATAATATGCAATTGAAGGGCTGATGTAAGGAACCGGTGTGCTGTCCCTTCTTCCGGCAAATACAATATTACTGCTATACGCTACAGAAGCAGTAGTATATGACGTTTGCATTTCCCCTAAAACAGAAGTATCGTTATTGCTGACCGATTGGGTAAAAGCAGTATTACTGAAAAGTAATGCGGCTATCAAAACCTGTTTCATACAATTTGTTTTAATGTAAGCAGGTGTGGTAATTACAGAAACGTTAATTACCACACGCTTACAGAATACGCTAACAGAGCAACTATGTTAATTGAACTTGCCATGCTGGCCACCAGTGCCGCTATGTGTATTCCTGTTTTGTTTCATGGTTCGGTTCTGCTGTTTATGCATTTGCTTTTCGCTCATCATTTTGCGCTTATTGAATTTGTTCTGGTTCATATACCTGTTACCATCCATATCCAGGCATTCTCCGTTTCTTAACTGAACCCTTGTATTATTCTGGAGTGTGCAGTTTCCGTTGGGTTCGCATACAGTACCGTTTTTAAGTTTTAATTGTGTTTGCAACTTTGTGCGCACACCTTCATGTACCTGGTACATTGCTCCATCCTGGCAAAGCAGGTGATCTTCCTGGTGAATCCTATCTTGTTTTTGCAGTTTATCTTTTTTCTGAACCTGGTCCTGCGCATACGTAATAAAGCTTACCAACAGCAGTGGTAATACAATCATTAAGATTTTTTTCATAACAATAAATTTTAACGTGACAGGTAATTGACATTCAACTACCTTTTAAATCGATCGCATTTGTAAGACAACTGTTATGCTTTTTTTCCTATGGCTGTTTTATGATTTATGGCATTGAACAGATTAATGATATTAATGCAAAAGGTTTTCCTGGTGTGCAAACAAAGAAGTGATATTTCTTTTTATTCAAATTCAGAATAAAGAAAAGTGTAAAATAAAACTTACCCCTTTTATATAAAAACACTTAATAATGAAAATGAAAATGCATAGATGATATCCGTCATGTTTGTATATGTGCAATGAAAATAACTTAGCTTTTAAGTTTATTTTTTAAAATCCCGTTTTTATGAAAAAGCGTATCCTTGCCCTTAATCTAAGCAGTTTCTTTTTTTCTCTTTTCATTTTTCATTTCAGTTCAATTGGTCAGAATGTTGCTATTAACACAACCGGTAACAACCCCGATGTTTCAGCAATGCTTGATGTTGTGAGTTCGGATAAAGGTTTATTAATTCCCCGTGTGAGCTTAACATCAGTAACAGACAACAATACAATTGCATCGCCTGCCACGAGTTTACTTGTTTATAATACCAATGAAAGTTTAACCGGAACAAATGCTGATGGAGCTGGTTATTATTACAATGCCGGCACGCCAGCATCACCTGTTTGGACAAAATTATCTCCCATGGGTTTACGCTGGGATGACCTGCGTATTACACTTGATAGGGGATCAAATTCAGCAGCACTTGATTATATCAGCGGAAGCTCTGGTCCGCAGATCTGGTTTTTCAGAAATAATGAAGGCGTAGAAGCCATGTCGTTTACCGTTCAGTTGCCGCATACATGGAAAGAGGGAACAACCATTTACCCGCATATCCACTGGATGCCTAAAGCGTCAGGATCAGGAAACGTTGTGTGGAACCTTGAATATACATGGGTTAATTATGACCCGGTAACACCTCAGGTATTTCCGGCAATTACCACAAGTACAGTAACGGCAACCGGTCCGTTTACAGGTAACGCACATAATATTACCGCATTAACCTCCGGGAACACAGGTATTGACGGAACAGGAAAAAAAATATCCAGTATACTTATCTGCCGTATATGGCGCAACTCCAGTGTTTCAGGAGATACTTATAATAATGACGCTGGTGTAATGTTTCTGGATTTTCATCTTCAAATTGATGGATATGGCAGTCACCAGGAATATATTAAATAAAATCCAACAGCTATGACCGTTTCATTTAAAACAGTGAGCTGCTTGCTCATTTGTTTAACACTTACTACAAACCTGGTTTTTTCGCAGGGTATTTATTCCAAAACAGGTAGTTCTGTTGTTGCAAAAGGTTCTGTTTATCTTGTTATCCAGAACGGAGGATTTCAAAACGACGGAAGTTTTATTAAAGGAAACAGCACTGTTGTTTTTAGCGGAAATAACAGCAGCAGCGGATCGTTTATTGCCGGAGAGTCAGCTACAACTTTTAACAATCTTACGTTGAACAAAACCAGTAACGGGTTACAACTTAACAGCGATATTGCTGTTGCCGGTATGTTAAGTTTCCAGAGCGGTGATAGTATTTACCTGAATAATCATGTGCTTGATCTCGGAAGCAGTGGCACCATTTCAGGCGAAAGCAACGGCAGCCGGTTTACCGGGTTAAATGGCGGCTATATTATGCTTAACCGATCATTACTTGCGCCTGTTGGAGTTAATCCCGGAAATATTGGTGTAACCATTACATCGGTTTCAAATCTTGGTAACACTGTTATAAAACGATATCAGACCATTCAGAAAGGAAAATCTGTAAGCAGGTCATATGAAATTTTACCGAGCAACAATTTTTCTTTGGCTGCCACACTTGTTTTCAGCTATTTTCACAGTGAGCTGAATGGTATTACAGAATCTTCTCTTGCCAGTTATTCAAGTACAAACAGCGGCAGTACATGGTCACAGGTGCCGAATACATCTCTTAATACAACAACAAATACGCTTAATTCAGTTGGATTAAATTCCTTTAATTTTTATACGCTGTTCAGAAGTGGTGCCGACCTTCCTGTTAAATTACTTTATTTCAAAGGGGAACTTATTAATCAAAGCAGTCTTTTAAGCTGGGCCACAACCAGTGAAACAGGAAATGATCATTTTGAAATTGAACGTTCGGCAAGCGGTATTCATTTTACAACAATTGGGCATGTAGCAGGTGCTGGTAACAGTACTGTTGATCAAATCTATTCGTTTACTGATCGTCAATTGCTGCCCGGAGTTAATTACTACCGTTTAAAACAGGTTGACCAGGATGGAAAATGTAATTACTCTGAAATTCTGATGCTTAAAAACAAAGCAATGCAGGAGCTCTTATCTGTTTCGCCCAACCCTGCTTCTTTGCATTTAAATCTTAAACTAACTGCAGAAAAGGATGGAGACGTTTTGCTGATGATCGTCAATGCTTCAGGCATAACTTACAAAACAACGCAACTGCATCTCAGAGGCGGCGTAAATCTTGTCAGCTTACCTGTTTACGATTTAAGTAAAGGTGTTTATTTTATTCAAACAATAGGATGTATGAATGAATCAACAAGGTTTGTAAAAGATTAAACCAATCGTTTGCTGTAAACTCAAACCTTGCTGAAGTTTATATATTTTCTTCAACAAACTGTTTGCAGTATGTCTTTATCATTTCCCTTACCTGCCTGAACTGTTGTTTAATTTCCTCTTCTGTTCCGGTTGCTTTTGCAGGGTCGGGGAAGTTGTAGTGAAATTTTTTTGCGTTAGATGGAAAATAAGGACAACGTTCTTTTGCATTATCACAAACTGTAATTAAAAAATCAAAATCAATATCCCTGTACTCGTTCACATTATTAGATGTGTGTGTTGAAATATCAATCCCATCTTCCAGCATGGTTTGTACTGCACGGGGATTCACTCCATGTGTTTCCACTCCAGCGCTGTAAACTTCAGCTTTCCCTTTTGCAAAGTATCGCAGGTAGCCTTCTGCAAGCTGACTTCTGCAGCTGTTGCCTGTACAGAGTACTAATATTTTTTTCATGTAATAATCTTATTTGCTTTCAGCTACTGCTATTCGCTGTAAAATTTTTGTTTGAGAAATAAGCTTGCTTTCACCAGCAAAATCAAAACAGGCACTTCCACCAGCGGACCAATAACACCAGCAAATGCCTGTGGCGAATGAATACCGAATATGGCAATTGAAACGGCTATCGCCAATTCAAAGTTATTTCCTGTTGCTGTAAAAGAAACTGAAGCGTTCTTATCGTAAGGTATGTTCATTGATTTGTTGATGAAGAAACTTACAAAGAACATGATTAAGAAATAAATGACCAATGGAATGGCAATACTGATTACATCCATCGGCAGTTCCACTATTTTATCGCCTTTAAGACTGAACATTAAAACAATTGTAAACAGCAGTGCATATAATGTAACGGGTGATATAGCCGGAATAAACTTCCTGTTGTACCAGTCTGCTCCTTTTAGTTTAACCAAAAAGTACCTGCTTAAAAATCCGGTAGCAAAAGGTATTCCTAAGTAAATCATTACACTTTGTGCCACTTCGCTCATAGGCACTTTAATATCCATGTTTCCCAAACCCAGGTGCTGCGGCAAAACATTAATAAACAACCATGCATAAAAGCTGTAAGTGAGCACCTGGAAAATACTGTTTAATGCAACCAGCAACGCTCCGTATTCACGATTACCCCCTGCAAGATCGTTCCATACAATCACCATTGCAATGCAACGTGCAAGGCCAATAAGAATTAATCCCACCATGTATGCAGGCTGATGACGTAAAAAAATGATGGCCAGGATAAACATCAGGAGCGGACCGATGATCCAATTTAACACAAGCGATACCGTCATCACCTTTTTGTCGAGAAATGCTTTGGGTAACAATGCATAGTTTACTTTAGCCAATGGCGGATACATCATCAGTATTAAACCAATGGCCAGCGGAATATTGGTTGTGCCTGTGCTGAATGAATTGGCAATTTCTTTTACCCCGGGAAAAAAATATCCCGCACCCACACCCGCAAGCATGGCAAGAAAAATCCACAAGGTGAGGTACCTGTCTAAAAACTTTAATCTTGGTTGCATAACTGTTTAACAACATCCCGGTGCGCAGCAGCTTTCCTGCTTTTCTGCATATACCGTAATGCTGAAGATGATATTCTTGTTGGAGTTATAGATTTTTATTTCTTCTTCGGTAAGATAATCTTTCAATATATCATTGGGAACAATGATTGCTTTTTCTTTCTGCAGTGTAATGTTTTTGAATCCGGCATCTTTAATCACCTGCAGGTAATCTTCTTTCTGAATAGCACTGGCTACGCAGCCTGCATACATTTCAGCAGCGTTCTTAATGCGTTCAGGAAGTTCGCCTGTTAATACAATATCAGAAATACTGAAATGACCACCCGGTTTTAAAATGCGGTACACTTCTCCAAATGCTTTTGGTTTATCGGGCACAAGGTTCATTACACAATTACTTACCACAACATCGGCCACGTTGGCTGTGATGGGAATTTTTTCAATATCACCGAGGCGAAACTCCACATTATTGTACTGCAGTTTCTCCGCATTGCTGCGTGCTTTTTCAATCATGGCTTCGGTAAAGTCAATACCAATTACCTTACCTGTTTCGCCTGTTTCGTGGCGTGCCACAAAACAATCATTACCTGCACCACTGCCCAGATCAACAACCGTATCGCCTTTTTTGATTTTGGCATACTCTGTTGGTAAACCACAGCCAAGTTTTAAATCGGCGTCGGGGTTATACCCTTCCAGGTGATTGTATTCATCGTTCATAATGTTGTACACTTCTGTACTGCAGCAACTGCTTCCGCAACAGGAAGAGGCGTTTGTCTGCGAATCCTGTAAAGCAATTTCACTGTATTTCTGCTTTACCATTTCCTTGATTTGTTCGTTCGTGTTCATAGACTGAGTTTTATATTAACAACAACTGTTTTTCTTTAATAACTTACCGGCTATGCCATCAAAATACTTCTGCAGTTTTTCAATGGTTTTTTCATCAATGCAATAGCAAATGGCATTGCCTTCGATATTGCCTTTGATCAAACCCGCATTTTTCAGCTCACGCAAATGTTGTGACACGGTAGGTTGTGCCAGTGGAAGTTCATTGACGATATCACCACAAATACATGCATTTACTTTTACCAGGTATTCAAGAATCGCCACACGTGCAGGATGCCCGATTGCTTTGGCAATTGCTGCCATTTCATTTTGTTTGGCGGTAAAATGTTCTGTTTTAGATGCGCCCATTTGTTTAATTTAATATTGCAATATTACGATAAAGATGAACAAAAAAGAATTTTTCCGGATATTCTTTTCCCTGTTTTAAAAACTGTTCAGCCCCGGCAAGATTTGTTAAGATTATTGAAATGAACTTTTGTACAGGTTACTTTTTGTTCTGCGCCGCATTAATATTAAAGAGATGTATGAAAAAGTTTGCTGCCCTTACTGCATTGATCGGGTCACTGTTGCTCAACAGCTGCGAACCCGCTGTAACATTTGACAAACCACAACCCGACAATGAACAATCATTAACGTCATTCCCTGAACGTTTACAGGGAAACTACCTGTCAGAAGACCAGGCATCCGTTATCACAATTACCGGCAATGTAATTACAAGGCATTACGAGTTTGATTACAAACAGCATAAAGACAGTCTCGGCACTTCGTATAAAATTGTTGGCGACAGTCTTGTTAACACAACAAACGGAACAAGCGAAAAAATAAGTTTACAAGGCGATACCCTTATTCAACATGAAAGCTGGACAGATACTCTTTTCAATATATCGGCCGACAATGTGCTGAAAAAATTCAAAGGCTATTATTTTCTGAACACAGTTTTCAAAGAAAACAGTTGGGAGGTAAAACAACTGTGGTTGAAAAAAGGTGTGCTCAGCATTGGCAGTATATCAAACGAAGGTGATATTCAGAAGCTGAAAGAAATTACAGAAACTGCAGCCGATACAACGTCCACAACATTCAGCTTAACCAAAAAACAGTTCAGGCAGTTTGTGAAGCAGGATGGTTTCAGCGAACAGGAAAAGTTTACAAGAATGAAAACTGTTAATTAAAAATTACTGTTTAGCTTTTAACGCATCAGCATCAAAGCTGATTCCGTCCCAACCTGTAACCATGAAATTGCGGATGTTGGCATGATTGGTTTCTTCAGGATGCTGCAATACATCATCCCGGTAATAAGCACCAAAACAAGCCAGTGTTTCTTCCTTTGTTAAGTGATGAAGTTTTGCAAATGAAAACAGTTTGCATGATCCGGAATTTGTTCCTGCTTCGTTAACGGTGTTTCCGTTGGTAAAACGAACAGGAGTGAAATCATAATTGGCTTCAATGACTTCCATTGTATCGGTAAAAGAAATCTCGCCAGGATTCGTGCGGAGCTTCGTTAAAAAACTTTCAATATTCATGGTTGGTTTCGTTTGATTGTTTAAGGCTGCGAAGATGAAATGTTTTGATGGAAGAAGCATAAAATTCAAACAACTTTTTTCATCCTTCATTAATTCACAGCATTTGAAAAGCGGGGTTTGCATTTTGATTCTATCTTCACAGCATGGCGAAGAATAAACCCAGTATAAAACTCACAGCAGTAATCCTGTGTGCTTTCCTGTTTACATCTTTCAGCTTGTATGCACAAAAAGCAAAAGCTCCCATTATGGGTTGGAGCAGCTGGAACAATTTCCGTGTAAACATCAATGAACAGATGATCAGGGAGCAGGCAGATGCATTGGTATCGTCGGGCATGTATGCAGCCGGTTACCGGTTTATCAATATTGATGATGGTTATTTTGGCGGCAGGGATTCTTCGGGAAAACTGTTTGTGAATGCACAAAAATTTCCATCGGGCATGCGTGCTTTAACCAATTACATTCACAGCAAAGGACTGAAAGCGGGTATTTATACCGATGCAGGAAAGAACACCTGCGGTTCTATCTGGGATAAAGATTCGCTTGGTATTGGCGCCGGTGTTTATGGCCATGTAAACCAGGACCTCGATTTGTTTTTTCATCAATGGAAGTTTGACTTTTTAAAAGTTGACTGGTGTGGTGGTGAAAAAATGAAATTGAGTGAAGAAGAAGAATACACAAAACTCATCCGTGCAGTAAAAGCAATCGACAGTAATATTGTTTTCAATGTTTGCCGGTGGAAGTTTCCCGGTGAGTGGGTAATTCATCAGGCAGATTCCTGGAGAGTGTCGGGTGATATCAGCGAAAAATTTTCTTCCATTCTTCACATCATTGATCTCAACAAAGATTTATACAAATATTCTTCTGCCGGTCATTACAACGATATGGACATGCTGCAGGTGGGAAGAGGAATGAGTTATGATGAAGACAAAACACATTTCAGTATGTGGTGTATGCTTAACTCGCCATTACTTGCCGGTAATGATCTGCGGCACATGAGTCAACAAACTGTTGAAATTCTCACCAATAAAGAAGTGATTGCATTAAACCAGGACCCCTTGTTTGTACAGGCAAAGCCCATTTTTGCAGAAGGAAATGTGGAAGTATGGATGAAGCCCATTTCAGGCAAGAAAGCCGGCGCTATGGCAATTGCTATCATCAACCGTGGTGATGCAGAAACTGTGTTTACATTAAAAACAAAAGAGCTTGGCATAAACAGCAACAGCCTGTTAAGAGATTTATGGCTTCATCAAAATATTGGCAAAGCCGGCGATGAACGATCCTTTACAATTCCAAAGCATGGAATTGTTTTGCTGAAAGCAGAATAATAATGGCTGGGTATTTTTTTCATCAACAAAAAATCAGATCACATATAATGAACAGCAAAAGACTACAATATGCAGCTATAATTGCAATGATTTCGGCAGGAATTATTTTTATTTATAATCTCGTTACTTATATTCAAACCATTTACAGCTTACAAACTCCGCTTATTTCATCTGGCTTTATAAAAATGATAGCTGAGCTTCCATTACGTTTATCGATTTTATCGGCTATTATACTTGTTGCTTCGTTTATCCTCTATCGTTTCAAGAAATATATACTGATTGTTTTGCTTTGCATTGGTCTTGTTCTTTTTCTGTTATACTTTCCCGATTTACTGTTGTGACTTTTAGCACAAACAGTATTTTGTTTATTATGCCAATAAGTGGTGTTCCTTAGCACTTACACATGCTCACACTTTATTTTGAAAACAACTATCCAAAATTCTTTTTTCATTTCTGACGGCGGTATACTTTTACATCATCGAAAGAAAATCCAATACTTAGAAAATCCGAATCCTAAATCCAATTATCCAGTAAGGCCCGTTTTTAAGAAGGCCCTGTGAAAACCAAGAAAATCCAATATCGCCGATTAATCCCGGCACATGAAATCCAAGATGGCTTCTGTACCCTGAAATGAGTATCACGGACAAGACCAAACAACAAAAGAATTAAGAAGCCAATAATAAGCCCCGGTTATTTCCGGGGTTTTTTATTTCTATTCCTGCATGGAAAACCGCCGTTTAAGACATAAAAAGGATATTATTTATTGTGATAATAAGTGTGACCACTTATGCCCTGCAAATGTTGCCACTCTATTTTGAAAACAATTCTGCTTTTTTCTTTATACAACTAAAAATGTGAAGTAGGTTTATATCAGCAAGAAAATCCAATACCATTTGAAAGTCAGAATCCAGCATCCTTAGAGCCCGTCTTTAAATGCATATTTTGATTAACCGATTAAATCCAATACCGCTGTAATTGCAGCATTTGAAAACCAAAACGGCTTCGTACCCAACGTTAACAAACGGACGAGAACCAAACAAAAAAAATTCTGAAGCCCAAATATTAAGCCCCGGTTTACCGGGGTTTTTTATTTCTGCCCATTAAACAAAATCGATTTGTATACTGTAAAAAATCATCAACACTTTTCTGTGTATTTTCTGCTTATAACAGATCATAAGGCAGCAAAAAAGTGTTTTGTTTATAAACCGGTTAAGTGTGCGCACTTATTCATTACACATGCTCACACTTCATTTTGAAAACAACAAGCCAAATTTCTTTTTGCAGATGAGAATGCAATGTAGTTTTACATCATCAAGAGACGAAAATCCAAATCCAGTTAAAAAACCGTATCCAATTATCCAGTAAGGCCCGTTTTTAAAAAGGCCCTGTGAAAACCAAAAAATCCAATAACGCCGATTAATCCCCGGCAGAAAAACCAAGATGGCTTCGTACCCAAAAAGAGTAACACGGACAAGAAACAAAAACAAAACATTCTGAAGCCAATAATAAGCCCCGGTACCCCGGGGTTTTTTATTTATACTATTACCAACGCAGATTCTACACGTTTTAATGTATCCTGAAATAAATAATTACTGTAACTGTTTTACTTCTTCATTTGCAAGCAGAAAATTTTCTTCATCAAAACAAACGATGAATACTTTTTCCGGTAAGAGGTTTGTTGCTAAAAATTCAGCAATTGCTGTTATTGCAATTTTTGCAGCAGCTGGTTTTGGAAAATGGTAGATGCCGGTACTGATATTTGGGAATGCAACTGTTTTACATTGATGCGCTGCAGCAAGCTGCAATGAGTTGATGTAACAGTTCTTCAGCTTTTCTGCTTCGTTATTTTTTCCGTCGTTCCAAACAGGACCAACAGTATGAATTACATAAGTTGCCGGTAAGTTTCCTGCTGTTGTAATGACCGCATCACCTGTTTTACAACCACCTTGCCGGGCAACAATCTTTCTGCAATCGGCAAGAATCGCCGGACCACCTGCTCGGTGTATAGCACCATCCACACCTCCACCTCCAAGTAATGAAGTGTTGGCTGCGTTTACAATTGCATCAGCTGCAACTTTTGTAATATCTGCTTTAATTACTTCAATACGTTCTGCTGTTTTCATCTCAACTATTTTTCTTCTGAACGGTCGAGTTCCCAATCATCTGTTCTGAAAGGGTTCACAGGTAATCCTTCATTGCTGAACAAATTGGGCATTGCTTTATTGCTGAAACCAAAACGTACAGCCACCGGTTGTTTCACCAGTTTGCTTGTAACAACAAGTTGATTGTTTTTGATTTTTGCTGTTGCAGGATAAAACACTTTATCAGCACCTGCAATAAACAGCTCGGTGATTTCTTTTCCTTTTACAGTTAATCCCGTTAAAACATTATCAAGTGTAATAACTGCTTTATCGTTTTGTATTTCGATGCTTTTGTAAACTGGGTTTTTATAAACGACACCACTTTGATGATAGGTTTCTGCCAAAGCCCATGCCGCCAAACGGTAACCAACATCATGTTTGTTTTTTGGATGAATGTCTTTGATGTTATCAACCAGGTCTGTAATCACCACCATACCTGTATTTGGAACCGACATCACTTTTGTTTGTTGTTCACGTACAATAGCCGACACAAACTTGTTTCCGTATGCATAGGGAGCAATCTGCACATAATAAAAAGATAGATCCTTGTTCCACTGTTTTCTCCAGTTGCTGATTAATGCTGTTAACAGTTGAGCATATGTATCGGCGGTACCAACATTGCTTTCGCCTTGGTACCAGATTGCTCCGGCAACACTATAATTGATTAACGGAGCAATCATAGCGTTGTATGCAGCACCGGGAGTAACAGGCCACCATGGCACAGTATTTAATTTTGCTGCTGCCGTTTTTAAAACAGGATCACTGTTTACAACCGATTCTTCCATCCACACTTCAGCAGGAGTGCCTCCCCAGTTGGTACTGATTAATCCAACAGGAACATGCAATGTGCTGTTGATTTTTTTGGCGAAGAAATAGGCAACAGCGCTGAAACTTTTTAATGTATTTGAATCGCACTGCAGCCATCTGCCTTCGCAGTTATCCTGCGGATAAGATGATGTTGTTTTGAGTATTGTAAAAAAGCGGATGTTATCATTTGCAGCATTGGGTAATTCTTCTTTCACATCAGGCAATCCCCAGTTGTAATTCATTTCCATATTCGACTGACCTGAACAAATCCATACTTCACCAATCATGATATTGCTTAATACAATCGTGTTATTTCCTTTTAATGTAATTGTGTACGGACCACCTGCTGCAGGTGTATGAACCTTCAACTCCCATTTTGCATTTCCTGTTGCAATTGCTGAATCAGTTTTGTTATTCCATGATGTTGTGATGAAAATTTTCTCAGCTGGATCAGACCATCCCCACAATTTCACTGTTGTGTTTTGCTGCAGCACCATGTTGCCGCCAACAAGATTTGGCAAACGAATGCCTGCTTTAATCGATGTGTGTAATGTAACAAGTAAGAGAAAGGCAAGTAGTTTTTTCATCTGATGTATTTTAAATCTTCGATTATGAATGAACGGATTTACAATAATGAAAGGTAAGACGAATCATGTATATCCTTTATGAAATAAAAAAGGAGAACATGAATCATGTTCTCCTTTATCAATCATCTTATACTTCTTAATAATTCACCACCTGCTCTTCAATTACCTGTGGCAATTCTCTCCACTCGTATTGCTGTGTGCGGAGCTGTGGTTCAAATCCTCCTTCCCTGATTGCATCCTGGATAGATTTGTATGTAAACCTGTGCGGTGCTCCTGCTGCACTTACCACGTTTTCTTCCAGCATAATACTTCCAAAATCGTTTGCTCCTGCATGTAATGCCAGTTGTGCGGTTTCTTTACCAACAGTTAACCAGCTTGCCTGTATGTTCTTAATATTCGGCAACATAATACGACTCAGCGCAATCATACGAATGTATTCTTCAGCTGTAGTTAAATTATGTACGCCACGTATTTTTGAAAGCAATGTATCAACATCCTGGAATGTCCATGGAATAAATGCAAGAAATCCTTTTGCTTCAGCAGGTTTGCGGCTCTGCACTTCACGGATCTTTACCAAATGCTCAAAACGTTCCTGTAATGTTTCCACATGACCAAACATCATGGTTGCAGAAGTGGTGATATTGAGTTTGTGTGCTTCGTGCATAATATCAAGCCATTCCTGTGCACCACATTTTCCTTTGCTGATTAAACGGCGAACACGGTCAATCAGAATTTCAGCACCAGCACCTGGCAACGAATCAAGCCCTGCTTCTTTTAATGCTGTGAGCACTTCCCTGTGTGTACTCTTTGCAAGCTTGGTGATATGTGCTACTTCGGGAGGCCCGAGTGCATGCAGCTTCACATCGGGATATAATTCTTTCAGCTGCTTAAATAATGTTGTATAAAAATCCAGTCCAAGTTCAGGATGATGACCACCTTGCAAGAGCAACTGATCGCCTCCCCATTTGATTGTCTGATCAATTTTTACTTTGTACGTATCAATATCGGTGATGTACGCTTCCGGGTGACCGGGAATGCGATAGAAGTTGCAGAATTTACAATTGGCAATACACACATTGGTTGTATTCACATTGCGGTCAATCTGCCAGGTAACTTTTCCGTGCGGAACCTGTTGCTTGCGCAGTTCATCAGCAACATACATCAACTCAGTAAGCGGTGCATGCTGAAACAGGTACATTCCTTCTTCAACAGTAAGAAATTCAAAGTTCGAAGCCTTTTGATAAAGTTCGTTTAGGTTCATATGGATGATTTAAAAAACAGAACAATGCTTGTCAGAGAAAACCGGCAAAGGATTCAGCACATCATTTGTTAATGAAACCTGTTTTTGTTCTGAACTGCAAAAGTACGGCGTTGCCGGTTAGCAGCATCCTGCGTTCATCATAATTTCTTTGTTTAAGCAAACAGTTTCAGTTAAATTGAATTGTGAAGTTCGCCAAAACGATATGCTTACTGCTTCTCTGCCTTCATTTAAACGCTCAAAACTATGATTATCCGCCAGCCCGGTTAATCACCACGTTTAAGTTTGAACAACTCACCGGGGGAATTGTTGTGCTGCACGGCACATTGAACGATTTTAAAGACACACTCAATTTTATTTTAGATACCGGAAGCGGTGGTATTTCGTTAGACACTGTTACTGCTCTCTATTACAGGCTTCCGCTGGAGCCAAGCGACCGTACCGTTCGTGGAATTGGCGGTATCAAGAACATACATTATTACAAGGGAGGCACATTACATTTTCCAAAACTGGATATTGAAAATCTTGACTTTCACATCAACGATTATGAAATCCTCAGTGAAGTATACGGCTTTCGTGTTGATGGTATTATTGGCTATTCGTTCTTCCGCCGTTATATTGTTGCACTTGATTACGATAAGCAACTTATTTCTGTTTACTCTCCCGGTAAGTATAAATATCCGGGGGGTGGTACTTTTCTGAAACCATCTTTCGTATCAATCCCTGTAACGCAGCATGAAATTTCAGATGCAAGAAAATTATTACTGAGTTTCTACTTTGATACCGGGGCGGGCATGTGTATACTTTTTCCTGAACGGCTTTTAACCGACAGCAGCATTATTGCCAAAGACAGAAAGTCTGTAAGCACACAGGTGGAAGGACTGGGCGGAAAAATCAACATGCGGCTTACAACACTAAAAAAAGCTAAAATCGGCAAGTACAATTTTAAAAAAATACCGGTACATGTTTACAGCGATACACTCAATGTGCTTACTTATCCCGACGTTGCAGGTTTAATAGGAAGTGATTTACTGCGGCGTTTTAACCTTGTGATCAATTATCCCGAACGCACCATCCATCTTACGCCCAACACTCACATGAAAGAGCCGTTTGATTATTCGTACACTGGTATGAACTTTTATTTTGTCGACAGCAAGGTAACCATCACCGAAGTACAGCAGGGATCGCCGGCAGAAAAAGCAGGTTTTTTACCGGGCGATATCATTTTTGGCGTAGGCAATAATTTCTCCAATAATATTCAGCAGTACAAAGCACTTTTCCAGAATGTGGGAGAAAAAGTGAAAGTGCTCATTTTCCGTAACGGTGTGCCCATGATGCTCGAACTGAAAATAGGCAGCATTTTAAAGTAATTGCCTGCATCATTTCTTTTTTACCGAATTTTACAATCCTTTTTGAAAAAACGAGGATAAGGTATGGTCAATTTTGAACGACATGTTCTTTCTAACGGATTAAAACTTCTGATACATAAAGACAACGCCACTCCAATGGCTGTGGTAAATGTTTTGTATGATGTTGGCGCAAGAGATGAGGATGAAAACCGCACAGGTTTTGCGCATTTGTTTGAACATCTCATGTTTGGCGGCTCCATCAACATTCCTGATTATGATGAACCGCTGCAATTAGCAGGCGGCGAAAACAATGCATACACCACCAACGATCTCACCAATTATTATTGCCAGTTGCCAATAGAAAACCTGGAAACAGCTTTCTGGCTTGAAAGCGATCGTATGCTCAGTCTTGCATTCAGCGAAAAAAGTTTAGATGTGCAGCGCAAAGTTGTGTGCGAAGAATTTAAGGAGCATTACATCAACAAGCCTTACGGCGATGCATGGAATAAAATGCGGGAGATGGCTTACAAAAAACATCCCTACAAATGGATGACGATTGGAAAAGAACTAAAGCATATTGAAGAAGCGCAGCTGCAGGATGTAAAAAACTTTTTCTTTAAACATTACACACCGTTGAACGCTATTCTTGTTGTAGCGGGTAATGTGGAAACAGAACAGGTGCTGCAGTTGGCTGAAAAATGGTTTGGGCCAATTCCATCGGGCGAAAAATATGTTCGCAATATTCCGCAGGAGCCAAAACAAACCGAAGCAAGAAGACTGGAAGTTAAAGCCGATGTTCCGCTGGATGCTTTTTACAAAACATGGCATATGGCTTCAAGGCTTGAAAGAGGTTATTATGTAGCTGATCTTATTACCGATATTCTTGGTGGTGGTGCCAGCAGCCGTTTATATCAATCGCTGGTGAAAGAAAAAAAATTATTCAGCAATATTGATTGTTATCATTTTGGAAGCATTGATAAAGGTTTGCTCACCATTGAAGGAAAATTAGTAAAAGGTGTGGCTATTGCCGATGCAGAAAAAGCAGTGAATGAAGAGGTGGAAAAAATGAAAACACAGCTGGTTGATGAAAAAGAACTGCAGAAAGTCATCAACAAAACTGAAAGCACCATTTTGTTTGAAGATATGAGTGTAATGAGCAGGGCCAACAGTCTTGCTTATTATGAACTGCTGGGCGATGCGCAGCTGATGAATGATGAACTGGAGAAGTATCAAAGCATTACCGCCCAGGAACTGCTGGATGAAAGCAAAACAATTTTTGACGAAAACAACAGTAATACCCTGTATTACTTAGCAAATAATTAAGATGAGTACAGCAACAGGATCTTTAAACCGCAGCGAAGCACCTGCAATAAAAGATGCAACAGAGTTTGAACTAAAACTCAAACCGTACGACAAATACATTCTTGATAACGGAGTGGAAGTGTATGCTGTAAACGCAGGTACGCAGGAAGTAATGAGTGTTGAATTTGTGTTCAGTGCAGGCAACTGGTTTGAACAGCAGAAAAGTGTTGCAGCCGCCACTAACTTCTTAATCAAGAACGGAACAAAAAATAAAACAGCGTTTGAACTCAACGAGCATTTTGATTATTACGGTTCACATCTTACCCGTGGCTGTTATAACGAAAATGCCAATATTGTGCTGCACTGCATCAACCGTCATTTAGCAAAGCACTTACCGGTTATTGCTGAAATGATTACTGATGCCATTTACCCGCAGCACGAACTGGATATTTTTAAACAGAACATGCGGCAACGTTTAAGTGTGAACTTAAAGAAGTGCGATTTCGTTGCCGGCCGTTTGATTGATGAATATGTGTTTGGCGCAAACCATCCTTATGGTGTGTATTCCAACAAGGAAGATTATGATGCACTGCAACAGCAAACATTAATTGATTATTACAATAACTTTTATTCAAACGGGCACTGCATCATTTTTGCTGCAGGTTTACTGCCAGCAGATTTTGTACAGCAACTCAATTCAACTATTGGTCAGTTACCATTGAACAAAAAACCGGTTCCGGTAATTGAACATGCTGTAACACCTGCTGCTGAAAAGAAATACCGCATCAGCAATGATCCCAATGGTGTGCAGGGTGCTGTTCGTTTGGCAAGACCATTCCCCAACCGTCATCATCCCGATTTTCAGAAAGTTCAGGTGCTGAATACATTGTTTGGCGGATTTTTTGGTTCAAGACTGATGAGTAATATCCGTGAAGACAAAGGTTATACTTACGGCATTCACAGTTTTCTTCTCAATCATATTTCAACAACAGCATGGATGATCAGCACTGAAGCCGGAAGAGATGTGTGTGAAGCAACGATTACTGAAGTGTATAATGAAATGAAAGATCTGCGTGAAGAGCTGGTGGAAGAAGATGAACTGCAGCTGGTGAAGAATTACCTGATCGGTACAATCCTTGGTGATCTCGACGGACCATTTCATATCATTGGCCGCTGGAAAAATTTAATTCTCAACGGACTTGATGAAAATTATTTCTACAACTCTGTCAACAATATCAAATCGATTTCGGCAAAGGAATTGCAGGATCTGGCAAATAAATATCTGCAGCCGGAAGATTTTTATGAATTAGTAGTTGTGTAAACATCGATTCCTGGTAAGTTCATTTCGTTACCGCTCATAAATCGGTCATGAATAATCTGGTTCTGCGTCGTAATTTTAAAAGACGAACGAATAGTGATTGACTGAATATCTTCTTAATCCCTAAACTCAGTCGTTAAAATGAAATTTATTATAAAGGTTCTGATCACTGCGGTAAATGCATTTGCTCTTGCTTATATTTTACCAGGCGTCAGCATCCGGAATTTTTTAATTGCCCTGCTCGTTGCTTTTGTTCTTGCATTACTTGATGCGATTGTAAAACCGCTGCTGGTTTTATTTACATTGCCTGCAACTATTTTTACACTGGGGCTTTTTCTGTTTGTGATCAACGCAGGTATTATTCTGCTCGATGCTTATTTTGTAAAAGGATTTGAAGTAGATGGTTTCTGGTATGCACTGCTGTTCAGCATCTGTCTTTCCTTTGCCAATTCCATTGTACACAAAATGGTGTTGAAAGACGAGGACAAGAATAAAACCGCCTGAGTTATTGCACAAACAGTTTCTTCATAAATTTCTGAGTGCGGTTTTCAATCACACATTGATAAATTCCTTTGGGCAGATTGCTGGTTGATACTGTAATTGTTTCCAGTCCTTCATCCACCATAATTGCCTTCATCATCCAGCCATTGGTATTAACAATTTTCAATGCCGATTTAAACTGAAGACGGGGAAAAGAAAACTGTAATTCACCACCCCGCTGTCTCACTTTTAATTCTTCCGTATTTGTTTTTAGTGATAGGAGAGAACTGTCGTTTGTCTTAACTTGTGCAACGATGCCTGTTGGCAGCTGCCAGCAAAAAATTGCAATTGTGATGATGATTATTTTGATTTTGTTTTTCACCCGATATTGATTTAACATGTTGTTTGAACGTAAACATCTTACCAACGCTGAACTAATCAGTATTTATAAGAGTCTTCTTTTCCCCAGATTAATCGAAGAAAAGATGCTTTTATTGCTCAGGCAGGGAAAAATTAGCAAATGGTTTAGTGGAATTGGCCAGGAAGCCATTGCTGTTGGCGCAACTTTAGCACTTGAGCCCGACGAATGGATTATGCCCATGCACCGCAACCTCGGTGTTTTTACCACACGCAATATGCCGCTGCACAAACTCTTTATGCAGTGGCAGGGAAATAAAGAAGGTTACAGCAAGGGAAGAGAACGCAGCTTTCATTTTGGCAGCAAAGAACATCATGTTTGCGGAATGATTTCGCATCTTGGTCCGCAGATGGCCATTGCCGATGGTGTGTCGCTTGCCTATAAACTCCGCAAAGAAAAGAAAGTATCACTTGCATTTACCGGCGAAGGAGCTACCAGCGAAGGCGATTTTCACGAAGCATTAAACGTTGCTGCAGTCTGGAACCTGCCGGTGATTTTTTTGATTGAAAACAATGGTTACGGTTTAAGCACACCCATTCATGAACAGTATAAATGCGAAAGTCTTGTTGACCGGGCAAGGGGCTACGGTATGGATGGAGTAAGGATTGATGGCAACAATATTTTAAGCGTTCTTGATACCATCAAAGGTGTCAGAGATTACTGCATCAAATACCAGAAACCTTATTTGATTGAATGCATGACCTTCCGCATGCGTGGTCATGAAGAAGCAAGCGGAACAAAATATGTTCCCAAACATTTATTCAACATCTGGGAAGAAAAAGATCCCATCAAAAACTTTGAAAACTTTTTACTGGAGGAATCTGCACTGACTGATACAGGTATCGAATCTATCCGCAACGAATTGAAACAGCAGATTGAAGACGAGCTGCAACTTGCATACAAAGCAAAACCAATGCTGGTCGATACGGAAGAAGAGATTGATGATGTGTTTGCCCCCTCTGACTCCCCCTTCAGGGGAGAACCCAACACACAGCCCCCGCCTGTAAAAGATTTTGCTAATAGCACAACCTCTCAGAATGGCTGGCATGGTGCAGATGATAAATTCCCCCTTCAGGGGGTTAGGGGGCTCCGTTTCATTGATGCCATCAGCGAAGGGTTAAAGCAAAGCATGATCCAACATCCCAATCTTATATTGATGGGGCAGGATATTGCTGAATACGGCGGTGCATTTAAAATCACCGAAGGATTTGTGCAGGAGTTTGGTAAAGAACGTGTACGCAACACACCTATCTGCGAAAGTGCTATTGTTGGAGCAACACTTGGTTTATCGCTTGAAGGATATAAGTCTGTAATGGAAATGCAGTTTGCCGATTTTGTTACCGTTGGTTTTAACCAGATCGTCAATAATCTCGCAAAAATTCATTACCGCTGGGGACAACATGCAGATGTGGTGATACGTATGCCTGCAGGTGCAGGTGTTGGTGCCGGGCCTTTTCATTCGCAAAGCAACGAGGCATGGTTTACCAAAACTCCCGGACTGAAAGTCGTTTATCCTTCCACTCCTTTTGATGCAAAGGGTTTGCTGATAGCAGCCATTAATGATCCCAACCCTATTATGTTTTTTGAACACAAGGCGCTGTACCGTTCAGTTACTGGTGAAGTGCCGGAAGAATATTATGAAGTGGAGATCGGCAAGGCCAGGCATGTGCTTAGTGGTGATGAAATTTCCATCATTGCTTATGGAAGTGCTGTTATTTGGGCAGAAGATTTTGCGGCCGAACATCCTGAAATTTCCATTGATATTCTTGATCTGCGTACGCTGGCCCCGCTTGATTATGCCTCCATCCGTGAGGCAGTGAAACGTACCGGCAGAGTTTTGATCTTACACGAAGACACTTTGATTGGTGGCATTGGTGGTGAAATTGCAGCCTGGATTGGCGAACACTGTTTTCCTTTACTTGATGCGCCGGTGATGCGCTGTGCTTCGCTTGATACACCGGTGCCTTTTAACATGGAACTGGAGAAAAATTTTTTAGCAAATGCGAGATTGGAAGAAATGGTTGAGAAGTTGTTGAGCTATTAAGTACCATGCAGCATATGTTTACATCAATACCTCACATTCAAAGCCATTATCTTTCATCAGCATCATTATTTTTTCCGCATCAATACATTCTCCTTCTACTCTCAATATCTTATCACAATCAGTAAGGTCAAAATTAATTTTAAAGCCTGTAAATTTTTCACACAGAATGGTAAGCAGTATTTTGCTTTGTACACTTTTCTGCACATTTGTTTTGAAAACTTCTACCATCGCTAACCGTATTTTAATGCTGGCTGCATTTTTTTGTGATAAAGAAAATAAGACAGGAATAAAAAAGTAACCGGCAATACCATGAATGAAACGGAGGGCTGAAAACCCGCAACAGCAATTTGAGAAAATGTTGCTCCGGCTAAATCAAAAAATAATCCTGCATAAGCCCATTCTTTTATTCTTGGATAACCGGGTATAAGAATGGCTATTACTCCCAGCAATTTTGCAACACCAATAAATGGAATAAAATATTTTGGATAACCCAGATAGTTGAAGAGCGCAATGGAGTCGGTAGTAACTAAAATATTAGCTATCGCTGAAAAAAGCATAAAAGCGCTAAACAGTCCCGTAACAATCCAGTAAAATGTTTTTATTTTCTTCATCTTTTTTGTTTTATAGAATGAATTTATTTGTCGTCACAGGTAAGCAGCCAATGATTGCCATACTTATCAGTTAATCCTCCAAAAAGAGCGTTCCAAAATGTTTTTTTCAAAGGGCAGGTTTGTTCCCCGCCCTTTGAAAGTCTTTTATATAATAACACGATTTCCTTTTCAGTTGCACAGTTAATAAAAAGAGATACAGCATTTCCTTTAAACAAGCCTTTTTCATCAACAATATCTGTGCCCATCAATATAAACTGTTCCTTCATCAATGAAGCATGCAGAATAGTTTTCTTCATTCTTGCCGGCATTGTTTCAGATAGTGTCGTTTCACCAATAGTCTGAAAACTTAATTTACCTCCAAGACATTTTTGATAAAACGTCATTGCTTCCCTGCAGTTTCCATTAAATGTGAGATATGGATTTATTGTACTCATTTTCTTTACAGCTATAATATCCTTTTCATACTTATGCAATACTGTTGATTAAGCATCCGGAATATTTGGCTCAACCAGTTTTTTTAATTTTTCTAATGATTCCTGCCATCCCAAATAGCACATATCTTCCGGTATTACCGAAGGTATTCCTTCCTGGGTGGCCGTAAATTCTGTGCCTGCCGGTACCGCTTTTAGCTGAATGGTCGTTATCATTTCACCCGGAAGATTAGGATCGTCAAACCTGTCGGTGTATTTTAGCAGCTCATTCTTTTTAATCTCCAAGTATTCTCCTCCAAATGAATGACCATTTCCTGTAGTAAAATTGATAAACGACATTTTATAACTTCCACCAATCTTTACATCCATACTATGCACTTTAGCAATAAAACCATAAGGTGGTAACCATGATGCCAAAGCATCGGGATCAGTAAGTGCTCTGAATACTTTTTCCGTTGGCGCAGCAAAAACACGGTGCAGATTTACTTTACCTGTTGACATAATATTTAATTTTTTGGTTCATTATTGTTTGTTAACAATGCAAAGTTGGTAACAAAACCGGTTTTTTAAAAGTGGCATATACGACAGTTTAGGAGGTGGATTGTGTCTTTAAATCTCGTTAACTTCACTTGATGAAAAAGGTATCTATTTTAGTTCCTGAATCATCAGTGATGCAGGCTATTGCTGACCCGCAGTATTTGTTTACAGCCGTAAACAATTTCCTTATTGCAGCAGGAAAACGTCCTTTATTTGATGTAGAGTTGGTGGGCGTAAAGAAAGAAGTAAAAATTAATAATGGAATGTTTTCAGTGCATACACACAGGCAACTAAAAGACATTAAAAAAACCGATGTGGTTTTTATTCCGGCATTATTTGGAGATATGCGTACTGCTGTTGAAAAAAATAAACAGGCGGTTCCCTGGATAACAGAACAATATAAAAAAGGTGCAGATGTGGCATCTCTTTGTGTGGGTGCGTTTTTATTGGCATCAACAGGTTTGCTTAATGGAAAAAAATGCTCGACACATTGGGGATTTCAAAATGAATTTAAAGAAATGTATCCCGATGTAGAAGTAGTGGAAGGCAATATCGTTACAGAAGAAAAAAGGCTTTACTCCAGCGGTGGCGCAAATTCTTATTGGAACTTATTATTACATCTTGTTGAAAAATATACTGACAGGGAAACGACTATCCTTGCTTCCAAATATTTTGCGATTGATATTGACAGGAACAGCCAGGCTGCCTTTTCTATTTTCAAGGGGCAGAAAAATCATAATGATACAGAAATATTACAGGCACAGGAGTATATTGAACAGAACATTCATGAAAAAATAACGATAAATGATTTAGCAGAAATAACAGCTTTGGGCCGTCGCACTTTTGAGAGGAGATTTAAAGAGGCAACGAATAATTCGGTACTGGAATACATTCAACGCATAAAGATTGAAACTGCTAAACGACAATTTGAAAACAGCCGTAAAAATATAAACGAAGTGATGTATGATGTTGGCTATACCGATACAAAAGCTTTCCGGGATTTGTTTAAAAAGCTGACAGGTCTTACACCTGTTGAATACAGGAATAAATATAATAAAATGGCTGTGCAGCACTAGGCCGCAAATCAATGTTCGATACAGAAAAGATTTTCGGATGACCATACTCCTTATTTCAAGAAATAGTTATTAATATGCCTTTAATAAAAGCGGTTTGTTTTCTGTTATTCATTTCTCTTGTTTCGTGCAACACGTCAACACAACAAAAAAAAGCAACAGAAAATAAACCGTTGCCTTTTGTTCTTTTACAACCACTTCAGTCGTTTGATAAATCTGTACTGTTATTTCTTAAAGACAGTATTGAAAAATTTTATCCTGTTCACATCACGATTGCCAATCAGAAATCTTTTCCTGCCAACAGTTATTATAAACCAAGAAACCGGTACAGGGCCGATTCAACTATTGACTGGTTAAGATCAATCAGGCCTGATTCTGTAAAGTTGATTGTTGGTCTTACTGATGCCGACATCTCAGCAACAAAAGGAACCGTCAATGATTATGGAGTAATGGGATTAGGGTTTCATCCCGGCAATGCCTGTATTGTTTCCACAATCCGCATCAAAAAATCGGCAACATCAACACAAAACCAACAGCAGCGGATCTTTAAAGTAGTAGTTCATGAAATGGGACACAATTTTGGTTTGCCACACTGTCCCGATCAGGAATGTATTATGGCTGATGCAGAGGGAAAAATGAAACTTGACCAAGAAAAAGATTTGTGTGTAGCCTGCCGTAAAAAACTGAAACTGTAATCACCAGCCTCTTGCAATTTCCTTCTGTTCCAGTTCAAGAAAACTGTTGTACAATGCTTTTGTAACAGGCCCCGGTTTTCCTTCACCAATTTTTTGTCCGTTGATGGAAAGAACAGGCAGCAGCCGTTTGGTTGTACTGGTTACAAATACTTCCGAAGATTTTATTAAATCATTCATGGAAATATCGCACTCCATTGCGGGCAATAAAGATTTGCTTAAGCGCAGCACATATTTTCTTGTAATGCCTTCGAGAATGTTGGAAGATGGTGTTGATAAAGTTCCGTCGTAACTCACAACAAAAATATTGGAACGTGGCAGTTCGCTGATATAACCATTCTTTACATAAAGAATATCATCAGCCCCGGCAACTTTTACTTTTTGCTGCAGCCATACGCCCATCAGGTAATTAATTGTTTTTATAGCAGGAAGATCACGCACATACTCATGTGTAATCAGGTGAAGTCCGTTCTGAAAACCTTCTTCTCCCTTCATCACAAGTTGCTGTTGTGTAATAATAATGTTAGGTTCTGTTGGTGTGTATGTATCGGGCGATGTGCCGCCGGTAACGGTAATGCGTATGCCGGAAGAAGATAAACCGTTTTTTTGCAGCAGTTCCCTGATGATTGTTTTCCATTCGTCTGCACTGTATTTTACAGGCAGCCGCAATGCTTTTGCAGAACGGGCCAGCCGTTCAAGATGATCATCTATAAACAAAGGAACAGTTTCAGCAGTGCGGAAAAAATCAAATACCGCATATCCTCTCTGGATGGCAAGGTCACCAACGGGGATGGTTGCTTCTTCGGCCGGAATTAATTTATCATTTATAAACGCCCACATGGTACGTTGAAGTTAGGCAAAAAAAGTTTGTATTGAAATGATGTTTGCTGTTGTACTTATTCGCCGGGGTGATAGGTTTTTTCTACATGCTTCAACACATCCTCTTTATAAAACAGCACATCTTTAAACTGTCCCTTTGTGTACATGAGCAGTTGATCATTGAAATGTGGTGAAGACGGATCGCCGCTGTTACCACCTGCCAATAAAGATTTTGCTTTTATTTTTTTACCAAACTCAACAGCACAAATGAAACTGTTGCCGCTGATGCCGTAACGCTTGGTTGTGCCGCTGAAATAACTGCTGTTGTAAGAAGGTAACATTCCCCATGCGGATGATACAAATGCAACAGGAAAACTTTCTTTACTGTCGTCATACTTCTGCTGCAGATCGTTGCTTACTCGCTGGTAGCGGTTAATGTCGCCCCATGCAATATCCCACTTTCCATATTTCTGTTTGAAATTCTGAACCACAAGCAGCAACGGGTTCAGCATTTGCGATGCAGAAGCGGAGTCAGCAAAATGCTGCGTGGCGTGCACCTGGTCCGTTTCTCCGTCTTCAATATAAATTTTCCGGATAGAAGGCCCCAGCAGTTGTGCCCATTCAATGGCCAGTGCAGTTGCAACCGAACTTTCCGAAACCCTGTAATCCCAATTGCGCAACTTGTTGATTGGTTCTTTCAGCTCGGCATGTAAAGATGTTTGAAGCTGCGCTGTTTCATCGTATCGTTTTATCAATGCCGGTATCAGTACTTCAAAAGCTGTGAGATAAGTATCGTAACCAGCCGCAATGGTTTTATCAATAGTGAATTTGTTTTCTTTACTCAATACTCTTACAGCATTTATTCCACGAAAATTTTCACCATCGGGAGCCATATAAACAGGATAGTTTTCTTTTTTCGGACTTGCACTGCCGCTCACTGTGTATGGTGTGGAGTTGCAATTCTGAATCCAGCCTGTTGATGGATTGTATACATGTACAATTTCATCCACATTGTGTAATCCTTTCCAATCGGTTGAAGAAGTTGTGCCGTCCATTACCTTGCTCCAGTTAAGCGTTTTATCACGCACCGGAACAAAGTTGCCATGCCAGTAAGCAATGTTTCCTTTGTTATCAGCAAACACCGTGTTGTTGGATGTGTTTGCTTTTAAGTCCATTACTTTTTTATACTCATCAAATCCTTTTGCTTTTGTCCGCAGCCAGCTTTGCATCAATCCCTTCATATCCCTGTTATTGCTTTTTACAGAAATAATCTGGTTGTTGCGCTTTGCCATAATTGGTCCGTGCTGCGTTGAGTAAGCAACAACTGTTTTTGTTTTTATACCCTTTTCGGTTTTGTAACGTAGCTCAATTGTTTTTTCTTTAACAGGTAACCATTTGTTGTTGTATTGATATATAAACCCGTTCGCTGTTTTGGTGATCTTTTCAGCATACATATCACTTACGTCCACATTGCTTGATGTATGCATCCAGCCGCAGTAAGGATTAAATCCCTGGTAAACAAAAAACTGTCCCCATGTAACTGCACCATAAGCATTCAGTCCTTCTTTGCTGATCACATGTACTTCGGGACGGAAATAAAAAGTTACATGCGGGTTGATGTAAAGAATTGCATTGCCGCTTTCTGTTTTGGAAGGAGCAATGGCAAAACCATTGGAGCCGGTTGTGTTTTCTTCAAACGGATTTTTTGTTACAGCTAATTGTGTGCTTACTCCGTTGTAAAAATTTTTTACATCCTGTGCAGTAATATCGCCTGTACTGATGGCGCCAATGCTTCCATCGGTCCACAGCAACGGATACCAGGGCTGAAAACGTGTAAGCAGCAAGGGTTTTACCGATGGATGTTTGTATAGATAATAATTAATTCCATCGGCATAGGCATTCAGTAATTTTTTTAACCATTGCGGAGCTTTGTTGTAATCGGCAATTGCTTCTGTACTGTCAATGATTAAACGCACATAGAGATCGTTGTATAATTCTGCTTCACCAAAAAGTTCGGCTTTACGACCCAGCTTTTCAATATAATTCATCTCCACCCGTTTAAAATCATCTTCACATTGTGCATACAACAAACCAAACACAGCATCTGCATCTGTATTTCCGTACACATGCGGTATGCCCCAGTTATCACGGATGATGGTTACATTTTTTGATTGCTGTTTCCAGTGGTTTATTTCCGGTAGCGAAAAAGTTTGTGCCTGTATGAAAACAGGAATACCGATGAGCAGGAAAAGAATTCTGTACATAATCACTGATGTAACTTGTTTGGAGTTTTGAAAATACAAAAAGAGGAGGTTTCGTGAAGAAACGCTCCTCTTTTATTTTGTTAACCAGTGCTATGAGGGAAAACAAAGCTTAAATATCGTCGAAGGAACTCTGGCTCAGCTGTGATGCCGCAGTATGTGTCTTCTTCTTTTTCCTCAAATCAGGTTTCCAATAAAAATACCAGCGGAGGGTATTCGCTTTTACATATTGACTCCCGCTGAGTTTTTGCTGGTAAACCAGCATATAGCCGAAATCAAATGAAAGTGATGGGGTAACCTGTTGTTTAATACCGGTAAACAGGCGGTTTTGATCGAAAGGATTATAGATTATGTCTTTTCCAATCTGCATGAGTAATTCATCTGCAAGATTGATGGAGGGAATATATTTGTTTTTGCTTACAGGGATATTCAATGAATACAAATACCTGAATCTTGTTGTGTAACGATGAGAATCGGACACTTCGTTGTTCACAATTTTCTGCACCCATCTTTCTTCAACTCTTAACCTGTTAAGTGTTGAAACCTTTCCAATTGCTCCGGTTAACTGAAACTGCTGGTAAATACGTTCTTCATTTGTAAACAGTTCTGGTGCAGTTGCTGTTTTGTTAGCCAGCCACATATGGCCATAACCTGCAGCAACAGAAAAATTCTTATTGACGTTATACAACGCACCTGCTCTTAAAAAATAAAAGCTGTTGTTGGCCATAAAATTTGTACGGCGGATGTGTGCATCGGCAATAATACTCCACTTGTTACTTACCTGTGCGGTGGTATTAATGCTCCACCAGAAATGGCTTTGTGTTTGTACGGTTTTTTGTGCTTGTGAAACGAAAGAAAATAATAGGAAAGTGAAAATTAAACGAAACGATTTCAAAATGTACTGTTTTATTGAAGGCGCAAAAGTAGTATCTGAACCTTTTTAAAAAGTTGAGTTTTGTCACAATTAAATATGACGGGAATTCTTGTATGCCCTGAAAGACAGGAATATCAACGGTTTACAAAGTGAAAGTGAACAGTTGGTTGTTTTATTTTTTGCTGCATGCAGTAAACACACGCATAAAATTTTCTCCAAGAATTTTACGGATATCTTTTTTGCTGTAGCCTCTTTCCAGCAACATCTTTGTAATAAGCGGATAATCTTCCACGCCGTTCAGTTCAGCAGGCGGTGCTTCAATACCATCAAAATCACTACCGAGACCAACATGATCAACACCAACCAAACGAACAATATAATCAAGATGATCAATCAGAACAGATAATGACGGACGAAGATTCTTTACATCATCTTTATATTTTTCTGCAACAATAATTGCAGCATAATCCCTGTCAACACTTGTTTTGATGATTGAATCAACTTCTGCCTGGTGCATGGCAATTAAACGATCCCGTTTTTTTTCATACGTACTGTCAATAAATCCTGAATAGAAGTTGAGAAAAATCACACCGCCGCTTTGTGCAATGGCTTTGATCTGTTCGTCTTTTAAATTTCTCCTGTGCTGGCACAAATTCCATACACAACTATGGCTGGCAATAATTGGTTTGGTTGAAGTGCTTACAACGTCCCAGAAACTCTGTTCACCAAGATGACTTACATCAACCATCATTCCCAATTCATTCATGCGTTTCACCACCTGTTTTCCAAATGTGGTTAGTCCTTTTTTGTTTTCTGCATTTAATGCTCCGCCGGGAGTTGTTTCATCGGCTGCACTTGTGGCCCAAGCGGTGGAATTATTCCAGGTTAACGTCATGTAACGTACACCACGTTTATACAATGCATCCAGATTGCTGAGATCGTTTTCAATCATATGTCCGCCTTCCACACCAAGCATCGCTGCCAGCTTTTTTTCTTTGATTGCTTTTTTCAATTCCGCAGGTGATGATACCAGCATCATCCGTGCAGGATTACGACGCACCCATTCGTACACACTGTCAATTTCCTGGTTGGCAAAATTGAATGGCTGCTTTTGTTCGCCACCACAAAAAATGGAAAACATCTGTGCATCAACTCCACCTTCAAACATGCGGTTAAGGTCTGAATGTGTGTTTCCTTTCAGGTTTGCATCAAATGCAACTTTCTTTGCAATGGCAGAAGAAGGAATATCATTGTGCGTATCGACAAGGAAGGAGCTGAAGTGTAATTTTTTATACTGTTGTGCATTTACATGCTGCAAACAAAATAACATCAGCAATAAAAAAGCAGATTGTTTCATGCCATTAAATTAATCAATATAATTGTTGATTCAGTTGCAACGGGCGAATAATCAGTTTTGTATTTTTTGTTCATGAATTTTCATCAACTTTATTGAATGATTGAATTGATTCCTGTAACTGCTGAAGGTGTTTTGCTCGATGAAGCAAGAATCCTTTTCCGTGAATATGAACAAGAGCTGGATGAAAATTTATGTTTCCAGAGCTTTGAAGCAGAGCTGAAAGATCCACTAAAAAAATATGGCCCGCCACGAGGTGTTTTGTATATCGCAAAATGGAATAACGAAACAGCTGGTTGCATTGCATTATATCCTTTACAAAAAACAGATGAGTGTGAAATGAAACGGCTCTTTGTTCGTCCGGGTTTCCGAAAACATAAAATTGGAAGTATGATGATTGAACAGTTGCTGAAAGATGCTGTTGAGCTTGATTATAAAATGATGAAGCTTGATACGCTGGAAAAGCTGCAGCCTGCTATTCAGTTGTATAAACAATATGGTTTTGTTGAAACAACTGCTTATTATGAAAATCCGTTAACAGGAGTTGTTTATATGGAAAAACAACTGGCAGATTAACCTTATCTTCAGCAACGATTGCAAATTTTATAACAATGCCTTTAACCCTTTCTGAACTTCAGCCCTTAAGCGGTCGCTTCTCCGGCGAACTGCTGAATGAAATTGCCGCACACGGCGTGATCATGGATTTTGCAGAAGGAACAGAAATTCTGAGAGAAGGTCAATACATCAAACTCATCCCAATTGTTTTAAAAGGACTGGTGAAAGTGTTTGCTTCGTTTGAAGAAAAAGAACTGCTGCTGTATTACATTGAGCCCAGTCAAAGTTGTGTGATGACGTTTTCTGCAGGACTCAACAATTCACCCAGCCGCATTTTTGCCATTACAGAAGAAGATTCAACTTTACTATTACTGCCGGTTGAAAAAATGAATTCATGGATTAAGCACTACCCGCAGATCAACGAATTATTTTACCAGCAATACAACCTGCGTTATTCCGAATTGCTTGATACCATCAACTCTCTCCTGTTTAACCGCATGGACCAGCGCCTGTACAGTTACCTACTCGAAAAAAGTAAACTGAAAGGAGAAAAAATTCTGCAGCTCAAACATAAACAAATTGCTGGTGAGCTTGGAACTGTCCGTGAAGTGATTACCCGTGTAATCAAGCGGCTGGAACAGGAGGGCAAGGTGAAACAGTTGCCCGATGGCATAGAGGTTTTTTAGGCTGGTGATTCAAGTCACCTCACAGCACAGCCCAAGCAGTTAGATTTACAATTCAATCCCGCACAACTGTCATGAATAAAGTATTGCGCCTGATCGTGGTTTGTATTTTATGTATTGCAATTGTTACGGGCATTGTATTCATCATTCAATTCTTTACCAATTAAAAAACTTATTATGAAAAAGAACGTGGGTAACGCAGACCGTATTATCAGAATTCTTTTAGCCGCTGTTTTTGCATACCTGTACTTCAGCAATACTGTTACCGGTACACTGGGTATCGTTTTACTTGTGCTGGGTGCTGTATTCCTTGTTACCAGTGTAATCAGCTTTTGCCCGCTGTACGCTATTGTTGGATTAAGCACCTGCCCGGTTAAGGAGCAGAAATAAATTTGTTTGCGAAAAAACTTCTTTAAATAAAAGAGGCGGTCAAAAGACCGCCTCTTTTATTTAACTGCACAAAATCATTATTGCTTTGTGAGTTTGTACGATGTTTTCTTATTTGTTTTTTCTTCTGTTATTTCAAGAATGTAATTACCGTTGCTGATATTTCCGAGGTTGGTAATATTCAACTGGTTCATTCCTGCTGCAACGGATTGTTTTTTGAACAATACAGTTTTTCCTGTTACATCAGTTAAGCGCAACTGCACATAACCATTTGCTGCTGCTGAAAAACTTACCTGCAATGTTTCAGCAAATGGATTTGGCCATACTTTCAGTCCTGATGTTTTTACCCATACCACGGCAATATTGCTGTAATGTATACGTCCATCAAGATCGTACAGTTTAACCCTGTAAAATACCTGCCCGTTATTTGTCAATGAGCTGATATCGTCTGTGTTTGAATATGAAAGCGGGAAGGCGCTTGTTCCTGCAGCTTTTACTCTTGATCCGGTTTTTGTAAACGATGCATTGTTTGTACTGCGTTCCACTTCAAAGAAGTCTGTGTTTAATTCACTAACAGTATTCCATGTTAATGTAACTTTTGAATTCTGAAGTGATGCATTCAGATTTAATCCTTCAACAGGCAACGTAATAAAGCCAACGATACCTGCATCAAAGCTGAGGTTAACTGTTGTTGTGGTAACCACAATACCGGTGATTGTTGAACCCGATACATCGCTGTCGGTATTATCATTTCCTCCGGCATTGGCAGTTGTAAAGGCTGTACCTGTTGGCAGATTGGTAAAGCTGATGCTGTATGTACCTGGTGCAACATTATTAAACTGGTAATTACCATTTGCATCTGTTACTGCAACGGCCACTGTATTACTGCCAGCATCAATCAGCGAAACCAATATACCTGAAGCTGCAGGCTCGGTAGCTTGTTGCACACCATCGTTATTACTGTCGACCCAAACATAATTACCAATAACTGCTCTTGGTTTAAAGATACCAGCATCAATCGTGAAGTCTGTTTCACCTGCACTCAGCACAATGCCTGTTGTACGTGCAACAGTTGTCGTGCCCGCTTGCGGAACAGCATCGCTGTTTGTATTATCTCCATTATCGCCGGGTGTATTACGTTGTGTAAAGACTGTTGCACCCGGAATAGTACTGAACTCAACTTCATATGTTCCTGCTGCAAGATTGCTGAACAGGTATTGTCCATTCTGATCGGTGATCATACTTGCTACAGGCAAGGCATCATCAGCAGTGCTTGCAATTCCATCAGGACCAAAACCCGGACGATACAATGTAACTGTTACACCAGCAACGCCTGCTTCACCTGCATCCTGCACACCATTGCCATTATCATCCATCCAAACATAATTACCCAGTGCTGCTCTTGTACTTGTAATACCGGCATCAAGCGTATTCGCAATTGTATTAGCTACAATGGTTACAGTTGAAGTGGCCCCATTTACTATATCGGCATCGCTCTTGTTATCATCTGCACTTCCTGCACCAGCTTTTGTTGTGAAGTCATAACCTGCAGGAAGATTGCTGAACTTAACAGCGAAGGAAACACCTGCTGTTAAATCAGCAAAAATGTAATTACCATTTACATCAGTCGTTGTAACAACTGGAGTGGTTGTAAGTGTTCCTGTTTTATCAACCAGCTGTCCGGCAGCGTTAGTGAGTGTAACCATAACACCTGCAACACCTGGTTCTCTTCCGTTTTGAATACCATCGTTGGCTGTGCCACCGCCAGCTCCGTTATCAATCCACACTTTATTTCCAAATGAACCTTTTGCAGAGTTGATGATTCCCAAATCAACAGAAAGATTTTTTTCACCGGTAGCAAGTGTATACAATCCTGTTGTTGAAACACTGCTGCCTGTTGCTCCTGTTACAGCACTGCCATCGCTGTCGGTATTATCATCGGCTCCGCTGTTTTGTGTAACAGTGCTGCTGCCGGTTGGCAAATTGGTAAAACCAACCTGGTAAGTTCCCGCTGCAAGACCTGTGAAGATATATTCGCCCAGTGCATTTGTTACTGTTGTTGCAAAAGGTGTTGACGCTTCGGTACCATTGATTAATCCATCGCCGTTTGCATCACGGTAGAGATTAACGGTTACACCTGCAACACCAGGTTCGCCTGCGTCCTGCACATTGTTATTTGTTACAACATCCCACCAAACTTTATTACCAATACTTGCAAGACCACTTGGTACACCAGCAATTAAACCAGCATCAACATCAAGCTCTGTTTCTCCTGCACTCAATGTAATTACTCCTGTTTTTCCTGTTGCAGGATTTGCATCGCTGTTTGTTGCGTCAGCATCATTGCTGCTCCATACTGTACTAAAGCTGTAACTCTGCGGAAGATTGCTGAAACCAACACTGTAATCGCCTGCTGCAAGATTTGCAAACAGGTAATTACCGTTTATATCAGTTGTTGTTGTTGCAACAGCCGCACCAACATTATTGTATAATGTAACCGTCACACCTGCAAGTCCGGTTTCGCCTGCATCCTGTACACCATCAGCATCTGCATCAAACCAAACCTTGTCGCCAAGTTTTGCAGTTCCTGCAGGAGATGTTTGAACAAGACCCGCATCAACCGACATATCACGCTGACCTTGCTTTAACGTTCCGGCTTGTGTTAACCCGGTTCCTGTTCCTGCATCGCTGTCTTTTGTATTATCTGTTCCAGCATCTTTTGTTACAAAAGTGTAGCCTGATGGAAGAACAAATCCAACCTGGTAATAAGTACCTGCAAGTCCGGCGGCACAAGGAAGATTGTTGAAAATATAATTTCCGAACGCATCTGTTTTTGTAGTTGCATAAGGCGTTGATGCTTCTGTGCCGTTGATTAGT
Source organism: Chitinophagaceae bacterium UBA1931 (assembly GCA_002337125.1). Taxonomy (GTDB): domain Bacteria; phylum Bacteroidota; class Bacteroidia; order Chitinophagales; family Chitinophagaceae; genus Lacibacter. Next base: position 2,237,632 of record DDFJ01000004.1, on the reverse strand, counting down.
CCATCACTGTTTGCATCACGGTAAAGATTAACGGTTACACCTGCAACACCCGGTTCACCTACGTCCTGAATATTGTTTGCATTTAGATCGAGCCAAACTTTATCACCAAGACTTGCTGCAACATTTGATTGTGTGATAAGTCCTGCATCAACACCTGTTATCTGTGTTCCGGATACACCGGTATTTACGGCTGTTGTTTTATACGTTGCCTGGTTGAAGTCACTGTTTGTTGTTGCGTTGCCACTGGTTGTTCCTGTTGTTGTTGTTAACAACATACCAGCAGGAGGTGTAAGTCCGACAATATAATCTGTGCTTGCGGGTAAACCTGTAAAAATGTAATTACCATTTGCATCGGTTACTGTTGTTGCAACCACAGTAACTCCATCCGATGCATATAATGTAACTGTTACACCCGCAACGCCTGCTTCGTTGCTGTCCTGTATGCCGTCACCATCTGCATCATACCAAACTTTATCGCCAATACTGTTTGTTGATGGTTGTGCAAATACAATTCCGGCATCAACAGAAAGCTCGGTTTCGCCGGATGCTAACCAAAAACTTCCTGTGCGGCCTGTTGTTGCATTAGCATCACTTCCGTTTGCAGCAGTACTACCACCAGTTGTGTTTGTGAGATTGGTTGCATTGGAACTGCCTGTTGTTTGTGTATTTGTTTGTGTTGTGAATTGATAATTTGCAGGCAATGTAAACCCAACATTATACTGCGTGGCATTTGCAGCTGTTGAAGAAAGGTTGTTGAATAAATAATTGCCGTAGGCATCAGTTACAGATGTTCCAATGATGATATCATCGCTTGTACCCGGAGATCCGTCAGTACCGTTTTGATACAATGTAACGGTGATACCTGCAACACCCGGTTCACCACTATCCTGTATACCGTTTTTGTTATCATCTCTCCAAATCTTATCGCCAAGAGATGCCAGTTGTTTAAATCCAAAATCAATATTGTGATTGTTTTGCCCTGCAACACCTGTTGTAATGCTGATCATAGGAACATTGCTGCCGTTAAGACTTGCGTCGTTATCACTGAAATCAACAGCACCATTTCCAACCCTATCTGTTTTTGTGAGTTGATATCCTGCAAGATCACCGGTTCCGGAACCTCCCGTCCAGTCTGCACTTCCTACCCGCAGGTTGTAATTATAGCCGGGTTGCGGACCAGCCTGCGATCCGGCAGTAACAGGATCGCCATCAGATACATTTGATGTGTTGAAATAATAGTTTCCGTTTGCATCGGTTGTTGCTGTTCCAACCAAAATATCATCTGCGTTTCCGGCTATCCCATCAGAACCGTTACTGTATAATTCTACTGTTACGTTTGCAATACCTGCTTCTCCTGCATCCTGTATTCCGTTACCGTTTGCATCATTCCAGATGCGGTTACCAATTTCCAGCGGGGCTGTTCCCGATACCAGTTCAAGATCTCCCAACCCGTTCGATTTTCCGGCATCACCCACACCTGCTGTTGGAAATGTTCCTGTACCGGTTCCTGCAAATATTTCATAATCCCTTCCATTATCACCGTTTGTATTACTGAACCAGCTTACGCCACCAGACCATGCCCTGATCGGGTCCATCGTCGTTGTTGCAATACTATCAGTTCCTTTAATCATTGCAAGACCACCTTGCGTGCAGTTAAGGTGAAATGTTCCAACGGAAGTTGATGTGTTTGCATTATATACTTCATCCCTGAAATAAAATTCGCCTCCGGTATTGGTGGAATAATTAATCGGACCGTTATTATTACCAGCTCCTGATGTTGCTGCTTTTGAACTGCTTGACCCTTCTTTTGCATTCAGCTCCATTTCAAACACACAAGAAGAAGCATTATAATATGCCCTGTACAAATCGCCCATTGCCTGTCCCGATATTACGGTTGCGCTGTTTAGTGTTTCTTCTGCATAAGCCGATTGATCGCCAAACCTGTCTCTGAAACCAAGAATCAAACTTCCATCTGCATCAAACTCTATATCGCTGAACATTGGTTGCTGGTATTGTGTAAACGCACCAGACCAAGGCGTTGGAAATGTACTTGTCCAGGGTTTCCATGTTTCACTCTGGCCGTCAGAGTTTGTTCCCCTGTTGAAGTTCAACGGGAACTGAAGTACAGGTGCCGAAGTAAACGACCCTGTGCCCGGATTAAATTCATATACATAGGCCCAGAGATCAGTATACTCAGGTGTTGCTGAATTATTATCCTGTGTGGAAGTTCCTCCATTTTCACCCGTGGTTACAGCACCAACATACACTTTGCCCCTGTAATATTTCAATGCAAAAGGCCGTTGATATCCCTTTGTTCCATCGTAAAAACTAGTACTGTTATATCCTGTTACTCCGGAAAAACCTGTTACTGTATTTCTTAACGGAGGGTTGGGGAGCGACCAGCTGTTAACAACAGTTGCAGATGTTGGGTTGGTGATACTGTTTAACTGCAGCTGGTATAATTTCCTGTCGTAAAAATTTGTGACAAAAAGATATTGTCCATCATCGCTTATTTCAAGATCACCAAGACTTACTCTTCCAACCTGTCCAAATGCAGCGGGGTCTCTTGATACAGTTGCAATATTAGCTGGCAGTCCACGATTTGCATTGGTGCCTATCACACCCAGGCCGTTTGTTGTATAAGATAAAACTGCCCCTGCACCAGTACCTGAAATGTTGTATGATGTTCCTGATCCGTAAGCCGGACTTCCTGTCGAATTATGTGTTGGATATCCTAAAGCATCAAGGCTTGTAAAGTAGGAGGCTGCACCTGTTGAAGAGGTAAGGGTGGGATTAATGATGTAAATAGCGCCCGGAGCATTATTGAATGTTCCGTTTGCCGGTCCAAGACCAGAATGTCTTTTCAGGAATGCAGAGGTAAATACTTTGTTTGCCTGTTTGCTGTATGCAACACCATAGGTACTTCCAATCTGGGCATTTGTTGCCAGATCTGTTGCGCCCGGTGCCGGAGTTCCGTTTGGAGCCGAACTTGCTTCGCTCACATAGGGGAATTTCCAGAAGGCAATTGCTGTTCCTGAAGTTCCTCCACCTGCCGGGTTTCCGGCAATTTGCCGGGAAACAAACATCATAACACCGGTAAATGGTGCCGAAGAGGATACATAATCATTCGGGTCATTTACAGCATAGTTGATGTTCACCGCAGCAGCCCCTGATGTAACAAACCTGACGGCAGTTCCATAAGTTGCACCGGAGCCAGATGAAAAATCATACAGGCTGTTGAGAAAACACGATCCGCTGGACGGAACAATAAACTCAAGTCTTACAGCAGTTCCGGATGCGATAAAGCCTGTGTTAGAACCCTGAACCCCGCTGAAAGCGCTGCCGCTTGCAGGGATTGTATAGCTTCCTCCAACTGTTGTTGTGAAAGACGCAACCTGTACATCATTTGAATTATAAGCGTTCACAATAACGCCGGGAAGAATCGGTTCAATAAAACCTGATCCTGTTTCCCTTGTGCCATTTCCGTTATAATCTCTGAATGTTGTTCCCGAAATTTGGGCAAAACTTGTTACAAAAGTAGATATTAGCACAAAGGCTAATACAAGTGGTTTTTGCATTTTTCTAATTTTTAATAGTATTGGGTTTGGCACCAAAAATAAGCATAAACACTTAATTTATTTGATGTTTAGTATTAGTCTATTATAATTAATTACAATTATTATTAAGTCGATTTTAATATCTAACAGGTTGCTTATGAGGAAACAAAATCAAAAAATTGTAAAAGACGGGGATTAAATAGGAGAATTTCTTCTTTAAACACTGTTTATCGGTTGAGAGCCGGTTTATGGATCAGCATCACCGATTATTATTATTCTTTTAGATTATATATCAAAAAAACGCCATTTTAAGACCAACAACGCTATAAAACAGGATTAAGGGTGATAGTAATCATTATGCCGCATTGCATTGCATCATAGATTGCGTCCGCTTAAAATGACACCCAGTGTCAAAACGATTTGTATTATTTGCCGTAACGATTGTCTGCAGAAAACAACTCTCTGCACAACAGTTTTTCTTTCTCGAAAAAATAAGATTGAAATAAAAACAACAGGGTTATGACTGCCCATACACACCATCATGTTCACGAACATGAGCTATCAAAAACAGACCCACGGGTCAAATTGCTTGCTGCTAAAATCAAAAAGGAAAATCACAAGCCGGATGCTCTGATTGAAATCCTGCATACCGCTCAGAATGCATTTGGTTATCTTCCAAAAGAAGTATTGGTTTATATAGCACACGAACTCAAGCTGCCGCCTTCAAGGGTTTTTTCTACAGTAACATTTTATCATTTCTTCTCACTGAAATCAAAAGGGGAGCATACCTGTCTTGTTTGTACGGGTACTGCCTGCTATGTAAAAGGTGCACAGGCCCTGCTGAACAAGATCGAAAGCCAGTTTGCATTAAAACCCGGGCAGGTTACTACTGATAACAAGCTTGGTGTAGCAGTGGCCCGCTGCATTGGCGCATGCGGCCTGGCACCAGCGGTTGTAATAGACAATGAAGTGCAGGGTAAGGTTACTGCAGATGATTTAATTAATTCTATTAACGGCAAAATTGCGACTATATGAACCGACATGAATTACAGGCTATGGCCGAAAAGGCAAAAGAAAAACACAAACAGCTGAAACATAAAATCTGCGTTTGCTGTGGTGCAAGTTGTATTTCGTCCGGCTCAGAAGATGTGCTGAAAAAACTGCAGGATGAAATCAAGGCAAGAGGACTGGAAAATGAAATTGAAGTTGTTCCTTCAGGCTGTATGGGGCCCTGCAACCAGGGACCGCTGGTGAAATATCTCCCCGAAAACACCATTTATCAGCATATCAACTGCGAAAATCTCGACCGTGTTATTCAAAGCCAGATTGTTGAAAACAAACCATTGGAAGATCTGCTGCTGTTTGCTGATTCAAGAGAAAAACCTTTTGTGAAAGCAGATGAAGATCCTTTCTTCAAAAAGCAATTAAAGATTGCTTTAAAAGATTGTGGTGATATTAATCCTGAAGAAATCGAAGACTATTTAGCTGTTGGTGGTTATAAGGCTCTGGACAAAGCTCTGTTTTTAATGAGCCCCGAAGAAGTGATTGCCGAGGTTAAGCAAAGCCGTATCCGTGGTCGTGGCGGTGCCGGTTATCCAACAGGCTTAAAATGGGAATCAGTTTATAAATACATCAGCGATCAGAAGTATGTAATCTGTAATGGTGATGAAGGCGATCCCGGTGCGTTTATGGACCGCAGTGTACTGGAAGGAAATCCTCACCGTATTCTTGAAGGGATGGCCATTGCCGGTTATGCAATTGGTGCAAGCAAGGGCTTCGCTTATATACGTGGCGAATATCCATTAGCTATTAAACGTTTTGAACTGGCCATTAAACAGGCAACCAAACATGGTTTGCTTGGAAAAAATATTCTCGGCAGCACATTCTCGTTTGAGGTGGAAGTAAGAATTGGTGCCGGTGCATTTGTTTGTGGTGAAGAAACTGCTCTTATTGCTTCTATCGAAGGAAAACGTGGTACACCTAAACCAAGGCCTCCGTTTCCTGCTGAATCGGGTCTTTGGGGCAAACCAACACTTATCAATAATGTAGAAACATATGCTGCCATTGCGCCGATTATTGTTAAAGGTGGTGAGTGGTATGGCGAAACCGGTACAGCAAAAAGTGCCGGCACAAAAGTGTTTGCGCTGGCAGGTAAAATCAACTATTCCGGTTTGATTGAGGTACCGATGGGTACAACACTTCGTGAAATTGTTTTTGAAATTGGTGGTGGTATCCAAGGTGGTGGTGAATTTAAAGCTGCACAAACGGGAGGTCCTTCGGGCGGTTGTATTCCGGAAGCACATCTTGATGTCAGCATGGACTATGAATCACTTGTAAACCTTGGCTCCATTATGGGTTCCGGTGGTTTAATTGTAATGGACAAAAGTTCAGACATGGTGGATGTGGCCCGCTACTTCATGGAATTCTGTATGGACGAGAGCTGCGGTAAATGTGTGCCTTGCCGTGTTGGTACCAAAATGATGCACGACCTGTTACAGAAAATTTATGATGGCAAAGCCACACAGATTGATCTTGACAGGCTTGAAGAGCTTGCAGTATATGTAAAAGAAGCCAGTCTCTGCGGTTTGGGCGGTTCTGCTCCCAATCCTTTACTCAGTACCTTGCGGCATTTCAGGGAAGAATACGAAAGTAAAATTTTGAAAGAGGCGTAAACACCCATCAAAGCAAAAAGTATGAACAAGATTCCTGTTATCATAGACGATAAAAACTTCGAAGTTGACCCGCACAAAACCATCCTTGAAGTGTGCAGGGAACATGATATTGAAATACTCACCATGTGCCACCTCAAAGGTTTGACTGATATTGGCGCATGCCGTCTTTGCCTGGTTGAAGTGGAAGGCATCAACAAACTGCTTTCTGCCTGCACCACCAAAGTGGCAGCTAACATGGTGATTAAAACACAAACCGAACGCATTAAAAAATACCAGCGCATCACCACAGAATTATTTTTTGCCGAACGCAACCACGTTTGCGCCGTGTGTGTATCAAATGGTAAATGCGAACTGCAGAACCTCGGTTACAAAGTTGAACTCGACCGTATCCGTTATCCGCATCTCTTCCCTCAATGCGAAGTGGATACTTCACACCCGTGGTATGTAATGGATCACAACCGTTGCATTATGTGCACACGCTGCGTAAGAGCATGTAACGAAGTGGAAGGCGCACACAATTGGGATGTAATGAACCGTGGTCACCAGGTGCGTATCATTTCCGACTTCAATACGCCATGGGGCGAATCAACCACCTGTACTTCCTGCGGTAAATGTTTGCATGCCTGTCCTACAGGTGCTATATGGCCCAAAGCCATTGTACAGGGACAGCTGGAAAAAAATCCAGGCATGGTAAACGAATTGGTAGAAAGAAGAAAAATGAAACTCTAAATATTCCTTCATGAGCAAGAAAAAATTAGCAACAGTATGGTTGGGCGGATGCTCCGGCTGCCATATGAGTTTGCTTGATATTGATGAACGCATCCTGGATGTAGCCAAACTGGCTGATATTGTTAAAAGTCCCGTTGTTGATGGAAAGGAATTTCCTGAAGTGGATATTGCATTGGTGGAGGGATCGGTAACAAGCGATGAACACCATCGTGAAATCCTGCACATCCGCAAACATGCAAAAACATTAATCGCTTTTGGCGACTGTGCCGTAATGACCAATGTTACCGGCATGCGTAACTACTTTAACCTGCAGGATGTGTTTGACACTGCCTATGTAAACGCAGCAAGCAATGATAAAGAAGGACAGATTCCTGATCATCCTTCCCTGCTCCGTTTAAACGACAAGGTAGTGCCGTTGCAGGATGTGGTGCATGTTGACTTTGTAATTCCCGGCTGCCCTCCTGATGCCGACACCATCTTTTATGTATTGTTTGAATTTCTGAATGATCGTATTCCTAATTTAAGTAAGGCCAAAAAATTGAAATATGGATAAGCGTAAAATATTTATATCTCCTGTAACACGTATTGAAGGACACGCCAATATTACTATTGAACTGGATGATAACGGCAATGTAAGCGATGCATTGTTTCATGTAAACGAGTTCAGGGGATTTGAAAAATTCTGTGAAGGCCGCATGTACACCGAAATGCCTACCATCACACCCCGTATCTGTGGTATTTGTCCAACCAGTCATACACTTGCAAGTGTAAAAGCATGTGAAATGATCCAGGGCATTCAACCCACCTACACTGCAAACCTGTTAAGAAGGTTGATGCATATCGGGCAAAATCTTTCATCACATGCCCTGTCGTTCTTCCATCTTTCTTCGCCTGATTTCTTATTGGGTTATGATAGTGATCCGGCGAAACGAAACATTCTCGGCATCGCAGAAAAGTTTCCCGACATTGCTGTACGTGGTATAAGACTGAGAAAGTTTGGCCAGGAGCTCAGCGAACGAATCACCGGTAAAAAAATTCATATCATGGGTATTGTGCCCGGTGGTATGGCTTATCCTCTTACAGAAGAAAACCGGAAAGCATTACTGGAATGGATACCCGAAGCAATTGAAACCGTTCAGCTCGGTATCAACATCATAAAAAAATTCCACGAAGACAATCCAGAGATGGTTGCAAGTTTTGCCAACTCTCCCACATTGTACCTTGGTACAGTAGGGCCCGGTGGCGAACATGAACTCTATGATGGTAAACTCCGTTTCATGGATGGCGATGGTATTATTCTCCAGGATCAGCTTGATCCTGCAAGATATCTTGAGTTTATTGCTGAACGTTCGGTTAACTGGTCATATCTCAAGTATCCATATTACAAACCTTATGGTTTTGATAAAGGATTTTACCGTGTTGGTCCACTTGCCCGTTTAAATGTTTGCAGTCGCATGAAAACTCCTCTTGCACAAAAAGAGTTTGAAGTGTTTAAGCAAATGAGTGGGGGAAGACCTGTACATGGTACATTCTACTATCACTATACAAGATTAATTGAAGCGCTGAGTGATGTGGAAGATGCAGAACGCATCTTAAACGATCCGCAGGTAACATCTCTTCATATTCAACACCAGGGCCGTTGGAATTATGCTGAAGGTATTGGCAGTTCTGAAGCACCAAGAGGAACACTCTTTCATCATTACAAAACAGACCAAACAGGTAAGCTGCTGAAAGTAAATCTGCTGATTGCAACCGGACAGAACAATCCGTCCATGAACCGTTCGGTGCTGGAAGTAGCCAAACAATATGTAAAGGGTGATGATATAAAAGAAGGAATGCTCAACAGGGTTGAATCAACCATCCGCTGTTACGATCCTTGTTTATCCTGTTCAACACATGCATTGGGACAAATGCCAATGGTTATTGAAGTAAAAGATAAAAAAGGCGAATTAATAAAACGTGTAGAGCGTAATTAATTTCAGCAATACTTACCCAACTTGTATATAACAACATTCAGCAAAGGAAATTCCCGAGCTGGATGTTTTTTTATTGATATTCTTTTATCTGTTCTCTTTTCTTTTTCACCAAAGAAATCAGCAATCCGCTGCTGATTATACAAACAATGCCAACTAATGAAACCCAATCAGGAAAAGCATCACCCAGCATCATCCCAATAAAAATGCTGAAAACAATATTAGCATAGCTGATGGCAGAAACAATTCCAGCTTTATCTGCCCCATAAGCTTTGGTTACAAAGTATTGTCCGAATAATGCCGACAGTGCAAGTAAAAAAATCAACCACCATTCCTGTTGCTGTGGCCAGCGCCAGTCAATAAAAAACAAATCATCTGCCGGAAGTTGAAATAATATTCGCAACAGCACAAACAGAAGTGGAATTAAAACACCCGATAAAACAAACGATAACACAATAATTCTTGTATCGTACACTTTTGTAAGCCGGCCAACTGTTAAATATGAAATTGCCGATGAAACACCGCTGATGAATCCTGCAAGATGATAATACCAGGGCAGGTGAATGGTTGGTTTATAAATCAACAACATTCCGGCAAAACCAATCAGTAATGCAAACAAAACACGGCAGCCTTCATATTCCCGAAAAAAAACAAAAGAAAATAACGCTATAAACAACGCCGAAGTAAGATTATAACTCATGGCCGTTCCCAGCGGCAGGTGAAGAATACAGTAAAGCAATGTGTACAATGCAACTGTTCCCATTAAGCCCCTGAAAATTAGTCGGCCGGTTTTTCCTCCTTCACTTTGTGGTTTTTTATTGAGAAAACTGATAACCAGTACAACAAGGCCAATGCTGTTTCGCCAAAACACCAGTTGCCCTGCATTAAACTGTTCTTTCAGTGCTTTTGCAGCTCCTCCCATTACCGAAAAGCCTAATGCGGCAAGAAGCATAAACAATATACCCTTGTATGTAGACGAAATTTTCAACAATTGCATATTGGCAGAAACGGAATGACCGGTTGTAAACAAACTTTTTAAACTATTACCGGGGTGTTGCCAACAGAATCAAAGGTAAACAGGTGAAAACAAATAAGATAGGCTTTCCACATTTGTGAAAAAACTTTGTTAAAGAATGATGAAGTTTGAATGAATTTTTCCTCTATCTTAGCGCAGCTCTTTAAAAAAAAAAGGGTCACCTGTAGAAACAGCTGACCGTTAACGATTGCTTGCCATATAAAAAAAGAGATCAATTAATTTTTGTACAGCTTTTGAAGCTGTTTATCACCGAGGCCGTTACTATTGCTTACCCAACGATTGCTTGCTGTATAATTTTTCTTGCCTTGAATGATGATGTAAAATTACCCCAACGGTAATTTTACATCAAATCAAATTACAAGTATTTATATGATGTCAAAGGCATCACGTAGTGCTGAAATGTAGGCTGATCAAGGCTTTCACGAAAAAAAGTAATTATGCCCAACAGGTTTTCAGATACATTATTTCAGTTAGTTCACACACTGGAAAAGGCCGAAAAACGACACTTTAAGCTTTACATCAAACGAAGTTCTTCCAAAGAAGACCTCAAGATTATACAGCTATTTGATGCGTTAGATAAAATGCAGGAATATGACGAAGCTGTTTTACTCAAAAAACTCACCGAAGGAAGTAAAACCAAGCTCGCCAATCTTAAAACACATCTTTACAAAGAATTACTCGCCAGTTTAAGGTTACTCAAAACCACCGACAATGTGGATTTGCAGCTCAGTGAACATCTTGACAATGCCCGCATTCTTTACAACAAAGGATTGAAGCAGCAAAGCCTGCGCATTATTGAAAGGGCCAAGGAACTGGCAAGGGCAAACCATAAATTCAATTCGCTTGTACAGTTAATTTCACTCGAAAAGAAAATTGAAACACTGCACATTACCCGAAGCACTACAGATAAAACAGAACGTCTTGCTGAAGAAGCTCTTGCCATCAGCAGCCATGTTGACCGTGTAACACGTTTCTCCAATCTTGCGCTGTTGCTTTACCGTTGGTTTGTAATTAACGGACATGCAAGAAATGAAGACGACGAGAAAGATATCAAAGCGTTCTTCAAAAGCTATTTGCCAAAAGATATGGAACAGGTAAATGGCTTTTATGAAAAATTATATCTCTATCAAAGCTATTGCTGGTATGCTTTCATCAGGCAGGACTTTTTAATGTATTACCGTTACAGCCAGAAGTGGGTTGATTTATATGATGAAGATCTGCTGCTGAAATCAATTGAAACGGGCCATTACATTAAAGGCATGCATACGTTGCTCAATGCACATTTCGATCTGCGCAACTTCCGCAAGTTTGATGAAGCAATTGCACAATTTGAGCGTTATGCAAAAACCGATGTGGCAAAAGAACACGATAACTTCCGCACACATACATCCATCTATATCAACAGTGCCAAACTTAACGGTCATTTAATGAAAGGAACGTTTAAAGAAGGCATTGCTCTTGTAGCAGAGATTGAAGATAAGTTGCACGAATATGCATTGTATGTTGATCAGCACCGCATTCTTGTGTTTAATTATAAGTTTGCTTCCATTCATTTCGGCAACGGCGATTACAATACAGCAATTGATTACCTGCACCGTATCATTAACGAGTCGATAGATTTGCGCATTGACCTGCAGTGCTATGCCAGGTTAATGCACTTGCTTTGTCATTATGAACTGGGTAACTATGAAATACTTGACTCACTGAGCAAGTCTGTTCACCGTTATATGGCGAAGATGAAAAATCTTACTGTTGTTGAAGAGGCCATCATCCGTTTCTTAAAAACAAACTTTAAAGCGCCCGATCAGATCAGGGAATCATTAAAAAAACTGTTAGACCAGATCAAGCACCTGGAAAGAAACCGTTTTGAAACAAGATCGTTTGCTTATCTCGATATTATTTCCTGGCTCGAAAGCAAAGTGTATAACAAAACAACACAGGAAGTGGTTTATGGTAAATACATGAAGAGTAAGAAGCGATAAACACTTTGATTTTCCCTTTTTTCTTGCAAATAACCTTTTTTTACAGTTATGAAAATTTATCTTCTGTTTACCGTTCCGGTTATTGCTTTACTTTTTTCTGTTGCAGAAAAAAAACAAGGAGCAGCGCATCTATCTTCTTCCCAAAAAATACATGCAGATAACAGCATCCAAACCGGCGCCGACCAAACAGAGAAGTATGTACCATACCTGCAAAACAAACGGATTGCTGTACTTGCAAACCCTACTACCATTATTGGAAAAAAACATTTGGTTGACAGCTTGCTGAAAAGAGGAATAAACATTGTAAAAGCGTTTGGTCCTGAACATGGCTTTCGTGGTAATGCAAGCAATGGCGCAATAGTGGGCGATGAAAAAGATGCAGCAACAGGCATCAGTATCATTTCGCTTTACGGTAATAAACGAAAACCATCAGCTGCTGATCTTGCAGATGTTGACCTGGTGATTTTTGATATACAGGATGTGGGCTGCAGGTTTTATACATACATCAACATACTGCGTGATGTAATGGAAGCCTGTGCAGATAACAATAAAGAGCTGATGATTCTTGACCGTCCCAATCCAAATGGCTACTTGGTTGACGGACCGGTGCTTGATATGAAATTAAAATCGGGGATTGGACAGTTTCCTATACCAATTGCACACGGAATGACGATTGCAGAGTTTGCACAGATGATCAATGGTGAAGGATGGTTGCCAGATAAGAAAACCTGCAAGCTGAAAATTATTCCGGTTAAGAATTACCAGCACGACATGGAATATGTGCTGCCGGTAAAACCATCGCCGAATTTAAATACACAGCAAAGCATTTTGCTTTATCCCTCCACCTGTTTGTTTGAAGGTGTGTCGCTGAACCACGGAAGAGGAACAATGTTTCCTTTTACTGTTATCGGCAGTCCAAAGCTGAAAGGCATTTACAGTTTTTCTTTTACTCCGGTGAGTATTCCCGGAATGAGTGAAGCGCCGCTTTACATGAACGAAGTTTGCTATGGTATTGATTTAAGAAATTACGATGTAAGCCTGCTGCGTAAAAGCAAACGCATCAACATTCAGTGGATGATTGATTTGTACAATGCTTATCCCGATAAAGAACATTTCTTTGACCGTTCAATCAGCAAGCAGATTGGAAGTATTGATGGATTGAGCGGTGATGCTGCATTTAAGAAACAGATTATTGCAGGTAAAACAGCGGAAGAAATTCAGCAGTCTTGGGAACCCGGCCTTTCGCAATACAAAACCATGCGGAAGAAGTATTTACTGTATAAGTAAACCTCTGTCATTTTTCACTTCTTACCTGTGAACACAAATTAAACAGAAAGCAAAAAATTTCGCCGGGGCATTCTTTTATTATACCGGCTTGCCGGTCGTTTTTAAATTTTCCGGAGCCTTTCTGCGGCCACTTCCAGTGTTTGATTGTTTTTACTGAAACAAAAACGAAGTACTTTATCATCTTTACCATTGCGGTAAAATGCAGAGAGCGGAATAGTGGCAACGCCAGTTTCTTTGGTTAAACGTATTGCAAGATCTTTATCGGCTTCATTACTGATCTGTTTATATGCTGCACAAATAAAATAACTGCCGTGCGTAGCAAGCAAATCAAATTTTGTATCCTTCATCAGTTCAATAAAATAATCCCGCTTCTGTTGCATCAATGATGGCAGCGATAAATATGCTTCTTTATTTTTAAGATATTCTGTCAGTGCAACCTGCGCCGGTGTAAAACAACTGAAACAATTAAACTGGTGCACTTTCCTGTATTCTTTCATGAATGATGCAGGAGCAACACAGTAACCAAGTTTCCATCCTGTGCAGTGATATGTTTTTCCAAAAGAAAAACAAACAAAACTACGCTCAAATAGTTCAGGATATTTGAGCAAACTTTCGTGCTGCAGGTTATCATAAATCAAATGCTCATAAACTTCATCGCTGATGATAAAGATGCCTGTGTCGGCCACAATCTTTTTTAATTCTTCAATATCATTTTTATCAATTACGCTTCCTGTTGGGTTGTGCGGCGAATTGATGATAATGGCTTTTGTACGTTCAGTAATATTATTGCGCACTAATTGCCAGTCGATTTTATAATCAGGATAAGTAAGCGGTACTGTCACTGCAACGCCACCGTTAATTTCAATATTCGGAATATAGCTGTCGTATGCCGGTTCAAATACAATCACTTCATCGCCTGTGCGGATAATTGTTGTTAATGCTGAATAGATCGCATAAGTTCCTCCGGGAGTGATGGTGATTTCTGTATCGGGATTAATTGTATTGTTATACAACAGCTGAATTTTTTCTGCAAGTGCTTCTCTTAACAAAATCAATCCAGGCATTGGTGCATATTGATTGTATCCACGCTGCATTGCTTCATTCACTTTTGCAATTAACTCATCATTCATCGGGAAATCAGGAAAGCCCTGTCCAAGATTAATGGCTTTGTATTCTGTTGCAAGCGCACTCATTACGGTAAAAATGGTAGTGCCAACAGCAGGAAGTTTTGAATTGATTTGTAAACTCATGTTATTACGGTAAAACATAAAATTAAAGCATTAACAGTTCCTTTAACAAATATTGGCATGTTGGCATTGCGTTTGAATTTTAGTATGCAAAGCCGGGAATTAAAAAGAATTACAGCAATACTCCCGGTACTTGCTGTGGTAACAATAAAATTCAGAATTATGAAAAAGATTTACACTCTTGCTGTTTTGATGATGTTTGCAGTTGCAGCATTTGCGGCCGACGGAAGACCAATGGTAACCGTAAGAAGTAACGATCATTATAAAATTGTTATTGACGGTAGGGCATTTTACGGACACAACAACGTGTTTGATCTTCCTGATGTACGACAGGGCCGTCATACAGTAAAAGTATTTGAAATGCGTCGTGGTTTATTTGGTTTTCGTGAAGTACTTGTTGATGCTACCACATTCTATGTGAACTACAACGACATTGTTATTGGTGTAAACAACTGGGGTAATATCAACATCCAGGAAATTGAAAACCGTTACCGTCATGATAATGGAAATCACAACGGATGGTACAAAAAAGGCCGTCGAGACAGAGATGATAACGGTCGCTATGATGATGATGACCGTTATGAAAAAAGAGATCGTGGTTAATAACAGTAATTATGTTTCATAAAAAAGGGCCGGTGTTTCCGGCCCTTTTTGTTTGTATTGTTATTACCAGTTTACAGTTTGCTTTATCCTGCTCACAAGTGAATTATAAATTTTCTGCATCATTTCATTCATCGCCTCTTCTTTGGTGGGCATTTGCTTATTACGATCTCGATTGATTAATGTTAAATCATACTCCTCCAGTGCACGCCTGTCGCCACGGTAATCTGCATACTCATAAAAATAATTGTATTCTGACGGTATTACTTTCCAGTTTACCTGTGTGCGTGTATTGGCATCAGTAACTATAATATTCATATCTGCACCTGCATTCAACTCTCTTTTTGTTTGGTACACAGTTGCAGTTACTGTTTGATAAATGGGTCGGTTGGCAGTATCTCTTCCTGTTTCAATTTTCTTGCTGCGGTTATATGTGTTTGTTTTTTCCTGCGGATTATTAAACCGTATGTTTTTCCATACAAGATCAATCACCAGGTCGGGGCCAAGATTGCTTCTTCTTAAATCATAATCATTAAAAAAACGTGCCGGCACCTGCGATGCTGTTTGTGCGCCAAGATCTCTGATGAGCCGGTCGTGTGTTGTTCTGTCCTGGTTACCGGTACGGTTGTATCCCCAGCTGCTCATACTGTAGTCATCGTACTGTATTGGGCTTACCAATACATTTACAATGCTGCGAGTGTATGCTTCCTGCGAAAGTCTGCCAGCATCTTTGTAATTCGAAACAAATCGCAATCCTTTCTGAAATGCATCATATGCCTCACGCTGACTTTGCCTGTCAGTTTGTTTCATACGTTCAGTTCCGTAATCATAATACCACGATGCTGCAGAGTCTCTTGTTAACAGCAGCTGCTGATAATAATTCACAGGCTTTACCATTTGCATAGCATAAGCACTCTGGCTGATGATATCAAACATCCGCTGCAGTCCTTCCATTTCAGGAATAACTTTATCCCATCTATCGGGAATTGATTCGTAGTAATAATTGTTCAGCCTGATTGCTGATTTCTGAAAAGCATTGTTGTACACCTCCTGCAATTCATAAACAGCACGGTCATCGCCGCCTTTTTTACCCAGCTTTTTTACCAATGTTGAAATGTCTTTTTCATCGGTTTTTGTGCTGTAGCTGGGCCCTTTGCAGGAGAAAATACTTACTGCTGCAATTAAAAAAAAGAATAAATGTTTTTTCATCGTATTTATTTCGCCGAAGAAGGATCGGTTTTCCAATCATCAAAATCAAGATCCGTGAAAGTTGAAGGTCTTGCATGTGCTCCCCCTTCAAACAGGAAATTGATATGATTTACACCCTTCATCTCCAGCAAATTTAATGCAGCAAATGCAAGATATTGTTCCGCTCCTGTATTACCAGCCTGGTCCGTTAACCAGTTAGCTTTAGGAATGGTTACATACATGGTGTCGTTTGAAATGTGATCAAACGAGAGCTTTACTTCGGCGTATGTTTTGTTTACACCGTTAACCAAAGCCAGTGCACTTGTAATTGAATCGGACGGATGAAAGATTCTTTTTTTCGTATGGTCTTCTGCGCTGCAGTCCCATACAAGTAATGTGTCAGTGTCAAACCATCTCTGGATCTGACTTGTGTCGTTTTCGTTTTCTTTTACGGTGGTGGAAGCTTCGTTGTTACACGATATCAGCACCGCAAGAAAAAGCAGGGTTATAAAATATCGTATCATGTACTAAAGCTACACAACACTTGGCAAGATGCGTAATGAATGTTTAAATTCGCCCAAACTTTTTTTATGTCAGGACGCAGTTCATACCTGGATCTCGTATTAAACCCGTTTAACCTGCTACGCACCAAGCGTATTCTGAACGTAAACCCCACGGCTGCTCCCGAACGTAAAGAACCCGATCATGTTAACGTTTACGTTTATGATTACAGTGCTTCCGATCTTTCAGAACAACGGCTGAACGATGTTAAACAGGCGTTCCCTTTTAAGTATTCATCCAACATCAGCTGGATTAATGTGGATGGCATCAGGCGAAAAGATATTGAAGAGCTTTGCAATCATTTTAATATACACCAGCTTGTGCAGGAAGATATTTTCAGCATTGGCCAGCGGCCAAAGATGGATGAAATTGATGGTGTGATTTACTGCCTGCTGAACATGATGTATTTTAACCAAACCGACGGCGTTGTGGAAACCGAGCAGATTTCGATTATACTGGGCGAAAAATTTGTACTTACTTTCCAGGAAGATGCGTCAAGGGATGTGTTTAACCCCCTGCGTGACAAACTGCAGTTCAGAAACAATAAAATAAGACAAAGCGGTACAGACTATCTTTTCTATTCACTCATTGATATGATTGTTGACAATTATTTTGTGGTGATGGAAAAGCTGAGTGATAAAATTGAAGCGCTGGAAGAAGATATCATCCGATCTCCCAATAACCGTTCATTGGCGAAAATTAATATCCTGCGCAAAGAAATGATTGTATTGAAACGCAACATTACACCGGTAAGAGATATGGTAAACGGAATTCTTCGCAGCGAAAGTGCTTTATTAGATGAGCGTACCGAACGGTATTTCAAAGATGTGTATGATCATATTGTTCAGGCTAATGATCTTGCTGAAAACTATCGTGATATGATGATGAACCTGCACGATCTGTATCTAAACAATGTAAACCTGAAGATGAATGAGGTAATGAAGGTAATGGCTGTTGTAACCTGTCTTATGGCTCCTGCAACAGTGATTGGCGGAATTTTCGGGATGAACTTCGAGAGTATTCCATGGCTGCATAATCCTTACGGATTTTTCATTGCCATGTCTTTAATGTTGCTGATACCTTTGGTTATGATTTATATTTTCAGAAAAAGGGGTTGGTTTTAAAGGTGCTCCATGCTTTTGAGCATTTCATATTCCGTTTCGTAACTGCGGTGCTTAAACCATCCAATAATTGCGCCTCCTCCAAGCCAGAACACAATTTCAAACACGAGGAAAATAAGTCCCATTGCGTTGAAATAAAAATTGATAAATGCTTTTGCGTCTACAGCAAACTGAAGGATTTTTATTAGAACCATGCTGATAATACCTTCACGTAACACCCCATGAAACAGAATATATTTCCATCGTGGTTGTTCCCGTTTCTTTTCCCATTGCTTCAGGAATTTCCTTTGCTTTGTTGTAAGCCGGTAGGGGTTGTAATCGTAAAAGTTGTTCAGTGGCACCGTGGTTTACTCAGTTGGTTTGGGTTGTTTAAAAATAGGTACAGTACTGCAAGGTTCTCCATACATCAAACTCTTTACAACTGGTCGCAGCCTGTTCGTTATTTCAAGGTAACCCTCTGCCGGAACCGGATCGTTTCCGCATCCTTTAATTACAACCCGCTGATCCTTGTATATTGAGGTATCAATTGTTGCAATTGCTTCCAGCAATTTTTTCTTTTTCCACTCGTCTTTTGTTCCGTAAAACAACTCTTTTACAACAGGCTGCAGCTTGGCCGATACCAGCATATATGCCCACATGGGAATAATGGCATCGGTGCTGCATGTTACCAGCACAGTTTTTCCAAGGAATGAATTTGCGTCTGTTTTATTGAGTGCTTCCCTGAACTCTTTCTCTTTCACAATTAAGCCCATAAAAAGATATTCTTTCAGATCAAACACAACGGTATTGTCTTCAGGAAAATACTCTTCAAGGTTGATGGTTAACAGTGAGCTCTCCGCAACTTTATTTACTATCACATCTGCCATATTGTAAAATTGTGAATAGTAAAATTACTTCAAATATGCGTTATACATTTTACCCTGCCAACGGATACGTAGTTTTTCATAATCACACTCGTAAAACTACTGTTAATAAAAATGGGCATAACTTATCGTTATGCCCATTACTTATTTCAGAATAAAATCTCTGTTTAGTAAAACTTGATTCGTTTGTCAACCACTTTAGCCGACTTACGGAGCGAAGGAACAGAAGCGTTTACTGTTTGCTGCTGCATTCCCTGTTCCATCTGCATTTTTTTGCTGTTGTAATCCTGGCCAATTGTTGGCTTCAGCTCAACACTTTCTGTTTTGATAAAAAATACTCCGCTGTTGCCTGTAAGAGGATCGCTCACTTTTCCTTTTAATGTTGGGTTAAAAGCTGCTCCGCTAACTTTCGGCTCCATGCCTAATCCCTGGATAAAAGGAGAGAAGAATGTAATGCTATCAGCACGAAGTACATTTGTTTTAAATGTTGTGGCAATTGCGTTCAGATCCCTGTTATTACCGATTTTAGCAATAATTTCTTTTGCTTTTTTCTGGTTGCGGATGATTGGTTCCAGCTGGAATCTTGCTGATTTTGCATCCTGCACACCCTCTTCTTTTTCTTCAGTAATAAGTGCTACTACAAATTCATTACCAATGCTTGTTGGTTCAGAAACGCTTCCTACCTTGTTTTCATAAATCCATTTTACCAGCGATCTTGCACTTCCCATTCCAATAATTGTATATTCATTGGACTTTACTTCAGCAATTCTTGGACTGATTTTTTTCTTTCTCAGGCTTTCTTCAAATTGCTTTGTGTTACGGCTTTCGGCAGCAAACTGTGCAGCTGCAGTGCTTGCTGCGCTGGTTGTCTCTTCACTTGGTTCAATTGGTTTTGCCAGGTATGCAATTTTGTAAGCAGGTTCAATTTTCTTTTGATCAAGAATTTCGATGTAGTGATAACCGAATTCTGTTTTGATCACTTTCTTGGTTCCCTTTCCATTGTAAAAAATAAACTCAGCCAAGGCTTTTGCTAAATTTCCAAATTGCTGGAATGTAAAATCATACTCTCCGCCTTTTGTAACACTTCCCTGGTCGGTTGAATATTTTGTAACCAATGTATTAAAGTCAGCACCACCGGCAATAGCTTTGGCAATACTGTCTGCTTTTGATTTTGCAATTGAATCCTGCATAATCGGTTGTCCGCTTTGAGGATCAACAGTACCAAGTAAGATGTGACGGAATTTAACCGAATCAGCAATTTCTTTCTTTTCAATCATTTTCGCCATTACATAGTTACCACCATCAATGTATGGACCAAATACTGCACCATTCGCCAGGGAGCGGATTGTGTCGGCATTTGGTACCTGCATGGTTGATTTCAATACAAAACCATCGTAGTACTGGATAGCAGAGTTATTAGCTACTGTGTATTGTCCGGCGTCTGTTGATGTTACAAATCCTTCTTTCAGTTTTGTAATTCCATCTAATGCTTTTGCGCTGTCGGTTGAAGAAGGAGAAGCATCAAACGATACGTAAGAAATAGTTCTGCTTTCTTCCTGCTTAAACTCATTTTTATGTTTATTGATGTATTCATTAATATCTGCATCAGTTACTTTAACAGCGCTGTCGCTGATAACAGTGTAAGGAACCGCAACGTAGCTGATGGAAGCAACACTGTTCTGATCAGCATTTTCTTTATCATACAACCATTTTGGATAATAAGCACTTCCTGCAAGTAATGCTGAATATTTTTTACGAAGTCCAAAACTGATGATTGGATCAATGATGTTTTGTTCAAAAAACAACCTGTCTTTATCATTTGCTTTTTTCTTACGTAAAGAATTCACGTATTGCCTGGCAGCATTTGCATCATAAGCTCCAGTATTCTGATCCCTGAACTGTTGTGCAAGAATTGGAGGAGGGTTATCGCCGTAAAGCGCTTCGTTTAAATCAGCAGCACTGAATTTCAAACCCAGCTTTTCATATTCTGAGCTGAGCAGTGTTTCATCAATTTCATTATTCCACAGGTAATCGATAATCTGCTGGCGCATTTCATCTTTTACTTCCATACCCTGCTGTGTATAGTTGCTTACAACCTGCTGAACTTTGGAATCAAAGTTGTTAATGTTAATACTCTTTCCATTTACTTCACCAACCTCTGTGGATTGTGATCCGGCACGGCGGCTCTGACCGGTAAAATAATCTGTGAGAATAAAACCAACAAGGCTTATAGCAATCACAGCAATACTCACCGCTGCATACTTTTCACGGATCTGCTGAATAATCGACATAATAGTATATTGTACGTTATTAAAGTGAGCGGCAAAAATAGGGGTAAAATGAGGTTTGAACAAATTGTGGAAAACTGCCGTAACCAGCGCAGAATAAAGCTTTTAGAAATTTCGGGAACAGAGGCTTCAAAAATTGCCAAAAGAAATTCACAAACCGGGTGTGAATAAACCTGAAAACTGGTGCATATCCCCTGTTTTTTAATGGATAAAGAAGGGGATGGTTCGTTTAAATTCTGCTTCCTGGCCGCAAGTTGGCTGACCCGTGTTAAGAAGACCATGTTTTTCCCCTGCTTCACTAACAGGATTTTGGTGTGTTTTAAAAACTTTGTTTTACAACCGTTTTATAATCCACCAGTGTGAATAACACTTCCTTTTCTTTATTGGCACTCGTTTCCACGATGTGAATGAATTGGGAATTAGTGTGAACAACTGTGTTATTTAAGAAAACAAAGAATAAAAACAGGAAACTTATTAACCAATTCACAGCCATAATAATAATAGATTCTTTAAAAAATAAGTATCTATTAAGAAGTATTATGTAAAAAGTGATCAAAAAAATTGAAGTAGCTTGCATCAGAATTTAACGTGATGAAAATGAATACAACAATTATTACTGATGCAAAAGCCAGCGTGGAAAAAAATGGGTTTCTTGATGTGGAGCTGGACCCGGAGCTGGATTTGTTTGCAGAAATTGAGCGGCTGAAAAAAGAAAAAAATGCAATTGTACTGGCGCACTATTACCAGGAACCCGATATTCAGGATATTGCCGATTACATTGGCGATAGCCTTGGTCTTGCACAAAAAGCTGAGCAGACTAATGCTGATATTATTGTTTTTGCAGGAGTACATTTTATGGCCGAAACTGCGAAAATTCTGAATCCCACCAAAAAAGTAGTTATCCCCGATTTACTTGCCGGATGTTCATTAAGCGATAGTTGTCCACCTCCTCTGTTTGCAGAGTTTAAAAAACAGTACCCGGATCACCTGGTGATTTCATACATCAACTGCAGTGCAGGTATTAAAGCGCTGAGCGATATTATTTGCACCAGCAGTAATGCACAAAAGATTGTGGAAAGTCTTCCGCAAGATCAAAAGATCATTTTTGCACCTGATAAAAATCTTGGCGCATACATCAACAAGGTAACTGGCCGTAACATGGTACTGTGGAATGGTGCTTGTATGGTGCATGAAATTTTCAGTGTGGAAAAAATCACCAAATTAAAACTTCGTCATCCGCAGGCAAAAGTAATTGCACATCCTGAATGCGAAGAAGCAGTTCTTCAACTGGCCGATTATATTGGCAGTACGACACAGTTATTGAAGTATACGGAGAAAGACAGCAGCAGCGAATATATTGTGGCTACAGAAACCGGCATTCTTCATCAGATGATTAAGAGTAACCCGCACAAAACATTTATTCCGGCTCCACCAAACAACAGTTGTGCTTGTAATGATTGTCCGCATATGAAACGGAATACGCTTGAAAAAATTTATTTGTGTATGGAGTATGAATTACCTGAAATAATAATGGATGAAGAGTTACGCCTGGCTGCTAAAAAGCCAATTGATAAAATGCTGGAGTTGAGTGTAAAATTTGGATTAATCTGATGGCTATAAAATAAAAAAGGGGTATGATAGAAATCACTCCCCGTTTTAAAATCCAATATCCTATGAAAAACCGAAAGCAAGGTAAAAATGAATTTTGAATTCTGATAATTTTTAGCCCTGTTTTTTTCGTTTCTACATGTTTTTTAGCTTATTTAAGTAGTTCTTTAGCTTTTTCAAGATCTCTTGGCGTGTCAATCGATACCCCCCAGGGTTGTGAAACCGCTAACCTGATATTGTATCCATTTTCAAGTAAGCGTAATTGTTCAAGCTTCTCTACCTGTTCCAGTGTAGAAACAGGAAGTTGTGTAAAGGCTAATAAAACATCTTTTTTGTAAGCATAAATACCAATGTGTTTATAGTAAGTAGGAATAATTGATTGTTCACGCTGGTAAGGAATCACACTTCTGCTGAAATAAAGAGCATCCATATTTTTTTTCACCGCAACCTTTACACAGTTTGGATCAGAAATCATATCCTTTTCTGTAATCTCATGCATGAGTGATGCAACACGCACATCTTGATCATTAAACAAAGCACATAATTTCTGCAGCGGTTCTTTTTGTACAAATGGCTCATCGCCCTGCACATTCACAATTACATCCACATCTAAATTTTCAACGGCTTCAGCAATACGATCTGTTCCGCTTTCATGTTCCTTTTTACTCATAATAGCTTTACCACCATGTTTTGTAATTTCTTCAAAAATGATGGTACTGTCTGTAACCACAAACACTTCATCAAATAAAGCGGTTGCCTTTGTATTTTGATAGGTGTGAACAATAACCGGTTTATCACCTAATATCTGCATCAGTTTGGCAGGAAATCTTGTGGCAGCGTAACGAGCAGGGATAACAGCTATAAATCGCATAATTAAATCAAATTAAACATCAGTTTCTTTGTAAGAAAGGTTAAGCTGTTCAATACTGGTTTCTACTTTCCTGTATTTTACACCAGCTTTATCAAGCATATTCTTTGAGGCAACAAATGAATCAGTACCAGCATATTTATCAGAAAGAAAAATTACTTCTGTAATACCAGCCTGGATAATTGCTTTTGAACATTCATTACAAGGGAACAATGCTGTATAAATACGGCAGCCGTGCAGATCCATTCCAATGTTATTAAGAATAGCATTCAGTTCAGCATGACATACGTATGGATATTTTGTTTCCAGGAAACTTCCCTGTTTTACCCATGGAAATTCATCATCATTACAACCGGCGGGCAAGCCATTATAACCGGCTCCAACAATTTTATTTTTCTGGTTAACAATACAGGCTCCAACCTGTGTTGCAGGATCTTTACTTCGTTTGGCTGATAAAAGAGCAACACCCATAAAGTATTCGTCCCAGGAAATGTAGTTTGTTCGTTTGCTCATGTGTATGATATTAACCGAATAAAGATCGTTAGAAAAAAGAATATTTAAACATTCATCCGGTGTAAATAAACAGAGATGTTTATTAACTTTCAACCTTAATTATTTAATATGAATTCCCGCCGGAAATTTCTTCAGCAATCTGCAATGCTTGCCGCTGGCAGTATCATTATTCCTTCTGTACAATCGAATGCATTTAACCTGTTTAAAAGTCGTTACCCGACCTACAACCAGCTAAACATTGCTGCAATTGGTATTAATGGAATGGGGTGGAGTAATGTACAGGCTGCTTTAAATGTACATGGTGTTAATCTTGTTGCATTGTGCGATGTTGACAAAAATGTAATCGACAGGAGATTAAATGAACTGAGTAAAAACAATGTTGATATTTCAAGAATTAAAACATACGGCGATTACCGGAAATTACTCGAACAAAAAGATATTGATGCGGTGATTATTGGAACTCCTGATCACTGGCATGCGCTGATTATGATTCACGCCTGCGAAGCAGGCAAGCATGTGTACGTTGAAAAACCTGTTGGTAATTCCATTGTGGAATGTAACCGCATGGTTGCTGCTCAAAAGCGATACAATAAAATTGTACAGGCCGGTCAGTGGCAGCGAAGCCAGCAGCATTTTAAAGATGCAATTGATTTTGTACACGGAGGACAATTGGGAAATATCCGCACAGTAAAAGCATGGAGTTATATCGACTGGAAACAACCGCTTAGTGTTAAACCAGATTCACCTGTTCCCGCAGGTGTTGATTATAAAACATGGCTGGGCCCGGCACAGCTGCGCCCGTTTAATGAAAACCGTTTTCATTTTACTTTCCGCTGGTTCTGGGATTATGCAGGCGGGCTGATGACCGACTGGGGAGTGCATTTAATGGATTATGCTTTGATGGGTATGAAAGCAGATGTGCCAAAAAGTATTGCAGCCCTGGGCGGAAAATTTGCCAAACCGGATTCTGCCGATGAAACACCTGATACACTAACTGCACTTTACGAGTTTGATCATTATAACATCATTTGGGAGCATGCTGTTGGAATTGGTAACGGTAATTACAACAGGGATCATGGTATTGCTTTTATTGGTAACAACGGAACACTGGTGCTAAACCGTGGCGGATGGGAAGTAATGGAAGAAAAAAAGAATGCGAACAAAGTACTTGTACCTTTTGCAAAATCTGTTGATAACGGATTGAATAAGCATTGGGAAAACTTTGTTACTGCCATTCGTGAAAATAAATATGAAATGCTGAATTGTCCGATAGAAGCCGGTGCACATGTTGCAACTGTTTCACAAATGGGCAATATTGCTTACCGCAGTAAACAGAGATTGAACTGGAATAAGCAGGCAGGAAAATTTACAGATGAAGCAATTAACCAGAAATATTTAATGAGTAGTTATCACAACGGGTATAAACTGCCGGTTGTGTAACTGTTATTTTTTTTTCTTGCCTTTCACCAGGTCATACGAATGATCAATCCATTCTTTGATTTGTTTAAAGGAAACAGAACCATCTACAATAATGGTGTTCCAGTGT
Organism: Chitinophagaceae bacterium UBA1931; assembly: GCA_002337125.1. Taxonomy (GTDB): domain Bacteria; phylum Bacteroidota; class Bacteroidia; order Chitinophagales; family Chitinophagaceae; genus Lacibacter. Next base: position 2,211,993 of record DDFJ01000004.1, on the reverse strand, counting down.
TTTTTGTTCATGTGAAAACCGGGAATAACGCAGGGAAATTGCTCACGGAGCTCAAGGGCAAGATCAGGATCACATTTCACATTAAAACGAAGATCTTCTGAATCGAGCGGCAGCAACAGGTACATTTTGTTGTCGATTCTGAACACGATATTATCCGGTCCAAAAGGAAATGTTTCTTCTGTGCCCGGTTTGGATAAACAATATTCACGGATAGCTTCAATATGCATGCAGCGGTTTTTCTGTTTACGAGGTCATGAAGGTATGAACAGGTTTTTATTTTCCATAATGCTCCTCTCTATCTTGTTATTTTCCTGCAAAAAGCAGGAGGATAAAAAATTTGATTGCGGACCGGCACCCATTTGTGCATTGGATTGTTTCGCTTTCTGGAGTTATTTCAATTTTACCATTGTTGATCAGAACACCGGGCAGGATTTAATATTTGGCAGCAACCCAACCTTGTTACCATCAGACATAAAACTGTTTGTAAAAAACAATTCGCCTTACCAGCAAATAAAAATTTTTGCAGATAGTTCAAGAAACATTCTTTTTGGAATGAATGTGACTGATACAATGGCAATCCAGATCAAGAACGAAGCCCTTCAATATATACTGGTAAAAAATTTTTGTGGCGATTGCTGCAGCAGAACCGCTGTTGATATTGTGCACGAAGGAAGAGTGATAATTGCCGATAAAAACAAAGTCATCAGGCTGCAACGCTGATAATTGTTAACTCAGTTTCTGCAATGCTTCTTTCAGTTTACTTAAAAATGCCGGAATATCTTCTTTGCTGCAGGTGCCAACACTAAGCCTGTACCATGCCGAATCTTTTCCTGCTCCAAACGCATAAAACGGAACAATGGCAAGCTTTGCTTCCTGCAGTAAATAGTCTGTTACATCAGCCTGTGTTTGTAAAACAGTTCCATCTGCTTTTTTCTTCCCTGTTAAATCAAATTTAACGGTGAGATAAATGGCGCCTTGCGGATCTATTACATCAACTGAAAAACCTTGCTGTTTCAATTGTGAAAAACCATTGGCAATAGCATCAAGCCTGTACTGAATTTCTTTTTTAAACTCCTGCAGGTAACGATCAATGGCTTCTGTTTGTAAAAGATAAGTTGCTGTTGCCTTTTGTTCGGCCATTGGAGCCCATGCACCTATATGTGACAGAATAGCTTTCAGTTTTGAAATGATCAGTTCGGGTCCAAGCGACCAGCCAACACGTACACCGGTAGAAGCAAATGCTTTACTGATGCCATCTACAAACACCGTGTATTCTTTCATTGAAGGCCTTAATGAAACTGGATTGTAATGTTCATTGTTGCCAAAAGTTAACGTCCAGTACATCTGGTCAAACAACACAAACAGTTTTTTTTCATTATCAGCACGTGATTGATTTTCTTCCAGTACAAGATCACAGATATCTTCCAGCTCTTTTTTACTGAGCATGGTTCCAGTTGGATTTTGCGGAGTGCACAAACAAAGAAGCGATGCACCTTTTACATGCGGTCTTATATCTTCTGCCACGGGCATAAACCTGTTTTCAGGTTTTGCTTCAATCACAGTATGAATACCTTCATTGAAATGTGTATAGTGATTGTTGTTCCATGATGGTACAGCATAAATTACTTTATCTCCTTTATCAACAATAGCACGGAAGATGGAATAAATAAGCGGACGGCCACCTGATGCAACCTGTATTTCATTCACGCCATATTCAATTCCTTCTCGTTCTTTGATAAAATGTGAAATGCTTTGCCTCAGTTCCAGTATACCTTCTGCTGCTGGATAAGTTGTATAACGATGTTGGTATGCTTCCAGGATTTCTTTTTCCAGTTCAGCCGGAATGGGAAAAATGCTGCTGTCAAAATCGCCAATGGTAAAGTTGTAAATATGCTCACCCAACCTGATGCGTTCTTTGATCTGGTTACCAAGCTTAACAATTTCAGAACCGATTAGTGTTTCGGAAAGATGTGATAGTTTCATGCGGAACTTTTTTACGGAACCGCAAAGTTAGTTGTTATGAAATGTTTAGGCCCGTGAATAATGATGTTTAATTATTCTTCAATCCGTTCGGCACAACCAAATTCGTTCTTCAGTAAATCATCATAGGCATCTGCTTTCTGAAAAAGATTGCGGAATATTTCAACTCCTGCTTCTTCCGTTAAATCAAGATCATACAAAATACAACTGAGAACAATGTTCTGGTTCAGGCAGCTCAGCACTAGGCCATTGCTTTTGTAATTCTCTTCCAGCAGGTATTTATACAGTGGTTTAATCTTTGCAGCATCAGCAGGCAGAAGGCACAAGTAGGCATCACTTGCAATAAAATAGTTTTCGGGATTATACCTGATAACAATTTTTGCGCTGCCTTCTTTTACACTCCAGGTGTTTGCTCCTTCTCTTGCAAGTTTGATGTCTTTTCCCAGTTTGCGTAAAATATTCTCAATGGTTTTTGCCACACCAACCGGTTCGTATTCTTCGGCAGGAAGCTCGGGTAATTTAATTTCACTTCCGCAGGAAGGGCAATACTTTCCGCTATCTAAATTTTCTGGTAAAACAAGAAAATCACAGGCATGGCAACGGGCTGATGGTTGACCTTTATGCGGTGCATAAATTTCAAGAGCAGTACGCAGATAATTTTCAGGCAAAGCAAAACCAAGATTATCGCCGCCACGGATAATGAACGTATTCACACCAATGACCTCTCCGCTCATATTCACTAACGGACCACCACTGTTGCCGGGATTTATTGCAGCATCAATCTGTATGTATTTTAATCCTTCACGTACACGGTCTACTTTTGAAATTACACCTTGTGTTGCTGTATAATTTAAACCGTAAGGGTGACCAATGGCAATTACAGGATCACCATCTTTCAGTCTTGCATATTCTCCCAAATGAATTTCGGGTAATACAACCGTTGGTGGTTGCAGAAAAGCAAGATCGTGTTTTCGGTCGGTGTACCACACACGGCTCAGCATTTTATCAAACTGTTTACCGGCAATGGTTACTTCTGCATTTCCTTCCACCACATGATTATTGGTTATAATCAGGTCGTATTGTTTCAGGTAAAAACCGGTACCAGTACCTGTTTGAGTGGCAATCTGTATAATGGCATCTTTATAATCGTCTACAATCTGTTGTGCTGTTATCATCATAACGTTTACTTGCTTTCTGTATTAACAAATTCCACTTCTGATGTAAATGAATGTGTAAAGCTCAGCAGCGAATCATACTTCAGGTTTTCTGTTTTAAAACCAATCTGCGGAAACTTTTCTTTCCATTCATTAATGATAGCGCTGATCCTTTCTTCAATCAGCCCCACATTAAATTCCGGAATTTTACTGTTGTACAGTTCGGTTGTAAAACCAAGGTCACTAAAGAAATCGGCATATACCACTTTCATGAGCAGGAGATATAAATCAGTAATGGGTTTAGGCAAACTGAAATTATACTGGCAGTACCCCAAGCCATATTCACTTACTTGCTGTGCAATGGCCGCATAATCATTATCCCTGTACCAGATCATATTCTGGTTGGCTCCGTAAATGGTATCGGAAATGGTTTTTTGTACCTGTGGCATTGTAATAGCAAACGTATGCTTGCTGCGGAAGAGAAAAGGAAACACATCTTCTGTTGTTTTCTCCAGTACTTTTCTGAACGCCGCAATCATTGCTTTGTTTTTTTCAGGAATTGGCTTCTCGTCTTTCAGAAAATAAATGGTTACAATATCTTCAAGGTCGTATAATAGTTTGCTTTCGGGAACAATTAAAAAATCGATGCGGTATGCAAGGTTCAGCAACAGGTGTGCAATACCGCCACTCATTTTTTCTGCATCCAACGGTTCAATGAGCTGAAGTGTTTCCCTGATCCATTTCATCATGTATTTATACTTCACTTCTTTTTCCTGGTCGGGTATGCTGACGAGGTGTTCGGTATCTATACTTTGTAAGGAAGAAAAATCCTGCAGCAGCAAATCGTCCTGTTTATCGCCACGGGTTGCAAGCTCTTTCAGCGCATAATAAAGTTTGTTGGGATTGGCCGTTTCAATATCTGTATCAAACCGCATACAAAGGCGGTCGTTTAGCAAAGTATAACGGCTGTAATAAAGATTAAAATTATGTTCCAGCAGCCTGCGCATAACCGGTACAGAAGGCACGGTCATTTTTGCAAGCGTTACTTCGGCAGATAGTTTTTCATTGTCATAACGCCCACGAACAATTTTGCTGCCCTGGAAAAAGCTGAACTCGTTTTCGGCTGCATTTTTTGAAAGCAAAACATTCTGTTGCGAATCATCACGCAGGTATTCAAAAAACGCAGCAATGCTTTCGTGGTATTTTTTTTCTTTAAACAGGTTGTCGGCATCGGTCCACCGTTTTGTTTTCTGTACCGTTTTGTTGTTGTCGCTGTAACGGCCAAAACTCACCTCGGTCACCTCTGCTTCGGGCGAAGTTTTCTTTTTTCCCCAGCCAAATAATTTGTTGAGCATCTCAAATTCATTGATAGGTGAAAGTACAAAAGCTTTCCAAACGAAATTGATAATTTAACCCTTATCTTGCAGCCGGAAGATTGTAATAATTTGTTATCTTCCAGTCATTAATAAACCGAACAGTTTTATGAAGTTTATCGTTTCTTCTTCGGCATTACTGAAACAACTGCAGCAGATCAATGGTGTAATCAATGCAAACACCGTGTTGCCCATCCTTGAAGATTTCTTGTTTGAAATTAACAAGAACAAACTCACAGTAGTAGCCACTGACCTTGAAACAGTGATGAAAATTCACATGGAAATTGAAGCCAAAGACAGTGGCCGTGTGTGTATTCCTGCAAGAATCCTGATGGACACGTTGAAGAACCTGCCCGATCAGCCGCTTACATTCAACATCGATAAAAACTTTGGTATTGAAATTACAAGCGATAATGGTAAGTATAAAGTAATGGGCGAAAACCCTGATAACTTTCCAAAAGAACCCGTGGCTGATGATACAACAAACTTCAGCACCACATCATCTGCACTGGTTACAGCCATCAACAAAACATTGTTTGCTGTAAGTAACGATGATCTGCGTCCCGCAATGACAGGCGTGTTCTTTGAACTCGATAAAAAAGGTTTAACATTCGTTGCAACTGACGCACACCGTTTGGTGCGTTACAAAAGGACTGATGTAAGCTGTCCAAAAAATGAGAGCTTTATCGTTCCTAAAAAGCCGTTGAACTTATTAAAAACAGCGTTGCCCGACAAAGACGACGAGATTACACTTTCATACAACAGCAACCACCTCTTTGTTGTACATGGTACAACCGAACTGGTGTGTCGTTTAATTGATGCCCGTTTCCCTGATTATAAAGTGGTTATTCCTGCTGATAATCCTTACAGCTTAATTGCTGGCCGCAATGAACTGGCTGGCGCATTACGCCGTGTAAGTGTGTTCAGTAATAAAAGCACAAACCAGGTGGTGTTAAGTATAAACGGAAGCCAGTTGCAATTGGCAGCACAGGATGTTGACTTTAGCTTTGAAGGTAACGAACGGATGAAATGCCAGTATGATGGTGAAGACATGCAGATTGCTTTCAACGCCAAGTTCCTGGTTGAAATGCTGAACGCAGTTGAAACAGAAGATGTAAAAATTGAATTAAGTACTCCAACCAAAGCCGGTTTAATTAAACCTACCGAGCAGAACGAAGGAGAAGATGTGCTGATGCTGGTAATGCCGTTAATGCTGAACCAGTAATTGATGCACAGTAATTTTTGAACCAATACTCGCTGATACAGTCCCGCTTGAAAGAGCGGGATTTTTTATTTAAGTATACTTCGCCATCTATGATCTTTGTGCATCTGTGACTAAAGAAATCTTTTATCGTACCTTACAGTATGGCTTTTGTAAAAATCTACACCTTCGATAATTACATCGATGCTCAGTTGCGCCTGGCACAGCTTCAAAGCGAAGACATCAACTGCTGGCTGCAGGATGAAAATACTGTTACGATTGATCCAATCATCAGCAATGCCATTGGCGGTATTAAGTTAATGGTACATGAATCGCAGAAGGAGCAGGCACAGGAACTGCTGCGCACTATGATGAATAAAGAAAAAGAAAACCGGGCCTGCCCCAAATGTCACTCACTCAATGTAGAATACATTGTTACAAACCGAAAACCGACTAACTGGCTTTCAGCTATTTTCGGCTACGTGCTTGGCGGTTACGCAATGGGAATTAAAAAGGTTTATCACTGTTTTAACTGTGGTCATGAGTTTGATCTGGAAGATAACGTGCAGGATGATCTGCAAAATGAACCTCAATAGTTTTTTGCTGCAGCTGCTGTTTTTGTGTGAAAGCAAAATCTTCCTATCTTTTACCAAATAACCAGCCATGTGGAACGAACTGCTTGCTCATTTTCAAACATTGGAACAACGTCCGCTTGAACGTTTGGCAATACTCGTTGGCGGAATGCTTTTCTTCTGGATTCTGGAAGGCGCAATTCCTCTTTTACCATTGCAGTATAATAAATCAAAACTGCGGCATGCAGGTGTAAATTTTGTGTTTACCATTCTGCACCTCATCATTCATACGTTTATTGCCATATTAATTGTACAACTCAGTGACTGGTGTTTGCATTACCGTTTTGGATGGGTGTACTGGACTAATGCCAACGTGCTGTTCTCAATAATTATTGGTGTGCTTGCGCTTGACTTCAGCAGCTGGCTGGTGCACTTTGTGATGCATAAAGTACCATTGCTGTGGAGGTTTCATCTCATTCATCACAGCGACAGGAAAGTGGATGTTACCACAGGCTTGCGTCATCATCCCGGCGATAGTATTCTGCGGGGAATCTTTTTCTTGCTGTTTATTTTCATGTCGGGTGCCCCCATGTACAGTGTAATGATTTATCAAACGCTGGTGGTGCTGGCAACAGCATTTACGCACGCCAATATTTCGTTGCCAAAAGTGGCCGACAAAGTGTTGAGCTATGTTTTGGTTTCGCCCAACATGCATAAAGTGCATCATCACTGGAAACAACCTTATACCGATAGCAATTACGGAGCAGTATTCTCCATCTGGGACAGGCTGCTTGGTACGTTTACAAAACTTGATGTTGAACAACTGCGTTACGGCATTGATAAACATTACCCGGAAGAAAGGGATGAAGATTTAATGTTGTTGCTGAGAAAACCGTTTGGGAAGTTGGATAGTTAGTTTATTTGATGAATTTAAAAACCAAAAGGAAAATGATTGCAACAATTCCAACAAGCGAAACGAAAAAGAAATATTCCGCAATTGTTTCAAATTTTATTTCTCTTGATTCTTTTCTTGTTCGGATTGACAAAAAGGAAAAAAAGCAGGAAAAAGAAAGCGTCAGCGCAATTAAGGAAGTAAATTCATCGATTATGCTTGTTTGAGATGTATTTGTAACATGAAAAGTTGTGATGACAAACAGGCAAAAGCCAAGCAAATTTGCTGCAGTACCTAAAATATGTTGAGAAGTATTGTTGGGCATAAATACTTCTTCAAATTTAGTTTTAAGGAGTTTTATTCTTTGTTAAATTATTCAGTAAACAGTGCAATTAGAAGATGGTATAATTTATTTTGACTGGCTCACTCCCGTTTTAATATTAAGAAACCGCTCTTTACTGTTTGCTTCCTCGGCATTAATCCAGTTGTGTTCGGTTGTTATTTCAACAGCTGTTATTTCGCTTTCTTCAATAACTAAAAGTGCAGTGTTTGTAATAATGCTGTTGTTAATACATACACGCAGATTCCTGTCTTCTGCAGCAATATTGTATTTGGTGAAAATATCATTTAGCCGAAGCAGTTTCACTCCTGCTTTTGTTTTAATGATAATAGCACCATCTGTTGCTTTACTGCCATATTTTGAAACAGCGTGTTCTCCTTTCAGTACATCAACCGATTCAATTTTAACAGGATTAACAATCAGCAGTTTCAGATCAGTCCTGAACGTATCGATGCAGACATAGATCTGCTGTTCTTTAATGGATGATGTTGATTGTTGTGCATTCAACTGAACAAAACCAATTGCGGAAAGTAGTAACAGATGTTTCATAAATTAGTTTTATGCTTTAATATACAGGTTGTGTTCTTATCTCTTTTTATTGTTTGCATAATGAATATAGTCACTCTTCAACGGTTCAATACCAGAATTCCTGCAATCACTTGCAATTTGTGCACGGTGATAAGTTGAATGGTTGATGATATGAAAAAGAATATCACTTACCGGCGAGCGTAAACGGTTATCGGAGCCAAGTGTATAATCAACAAGATGATGCACATCAAAACGTTCCAGGATATCAAGTGATGCACGGTAATTTTCAAGATCAAATTCTTTCAGCTCATCTGCAGCACGCAAACTCCATGGATCAATTCTTTGTTTGTAAGGATGTATGCGGCAGTTCCAGTTATGGTGTGCGTTTAATATATGGTTGTACAGTTTTGCTGATTGATCGGTTGCTGTGTTTTGTAAAAGCAAATCGGCCAGCTGTTGATTCATATGATGATTGTATTCAAACAGCTGAAGCAGGAAATCTTTTTGCGCAGAATTTGTATGCATGTTCAGTGTGCCGGGTTATGTATGAATGCTATAAAGCTAATAAACTGTTCGCCAATTTCTGCTTTGTGCTCGGCAGTACTTGGTCTGTTGTTCCTTCGGGGATATCCCGGGGATGAGCCGTATATAGTTCAGGAATAGTTCAGGTTTTTAATGGTTTTTGGCTTGTCACTTTTTGCTGTTTTTTGCCTAAAAACTACATTTTATTCTTTCACGCTTGCTTTAAGAAAAATATTTTTAAAAATTTTTCATGAATATTATTAAGCAAATACAAATGATAATCAATTGTTTAAGTAGAATATCACTTCTTTCCTCTGCCAACTACTAAAAAAAATATGGTACTGTGTGTTGCATAGTACTAATTTTTTACTTAGGTTTGTATTGTAATTGAAAATCGTGGTGAAAGGCAGGTATAAAGGAACGAGCTCTCCAATATGCTTACTTCCCCGCTTAGCTAACGGGGCGCCACATTCACAAAAACTCCTTAGGTTATGAATATCGAGAACACACAAAGCCAGATGCGCAAGGGAGTACTGGAGTTTTGCATTCTCTCTGTTATTAAACGGGGCGAAGTTTACCCCAGTGATATAATTGAGGAAATGAAAAAGGCCAACCTTAACATCCTCGAAGGAACCCTCTATCCGCTTCTTACCCGATTGAAAAATGCCGACCTGCTTACTTATCGCTGGGTGGAAAGCAGCAGCGGACCTCCACGCAAATACTTTTCGTTAACCGAAAAAGGAGCCGCCTTTTATAAAGAGCTTGAACAAACCTGGAATGAAATGGCCAGTTCGGTTGAAGCGGTTACAAAAGGAAACGGAAACACCAACGCTGCAGTAACCGGTGAAACAATCATCGTTCATCCTTCAACGGGTAACGAAAACCAACTTTAACCACTGTTAAACTGTTTTTATTATGAAAAAGGTCATTAATATAAACTTCAAAGGCCGGGTAATCCCTATTGAAGAAACGGCTTTTGAACAACTTCAGAAATATACCGAAAGCCTGCGTCGCTACTTTGCGAACGAAGAAGGCAGAGATGAAATTATCAATGATATCGAAGACCGTATTGCCGAACTGTTTGATGAAGAACTGAAGAAAGGTGCTACCTGTATTACCGATGCAAGTGTGGCAAACATTATTGCCAGCATGGGTAGTGTGGAAGATTTTGAGCAAATGGATAATGAAGGACCAACCACCAACGGTCATACCAATACACAATCATCAACAGCTTCTTCTTCTGCAGCATACGCAGCAAGTGAAGAACCAAGAGGAAATCTTGCCCGCAATGCAAATGATAAAATCATTGGTGGTGTGTGCGGTGGTATTGCACATTACTTAAAAATTGATCCTGCTATTGTACGTATCCTGTTTGCTCTTATTACGTTTGGAGGCTTTGGTACCGGTGTGCTTATTTATTTAATCATGTGGATTATTCTTCCGCTGAGAGATTTAAAAACCAACATCCGCAAACGTCTGTTCCGCAGTCCTGATGATAAAGTGATTGGCGGTGTTGCAGGAGGTTTAGCTAACTATTTTAATATTCCCGTTTGGGTACCACGCCTGGTATTTTGTTTACCATTGGTACTTGGTGTAATCTCATCCATTTTCCACAATGCGTGGTTCGACTGGGATTTTGAACCCGACTTTGTATTTGGAGGTTTTGGCGGAACATTATTTGTAACCTATATCATCCTTTGGATTGTATTACCAATGGCCAGCAGCGCAACAGACAAACTGCAGATGCGTGGAGAAAAGATTGATGTAAACAGCATTAAAAATGCTGTGCAGGAAGAACTGGGCACAACAGCAGGCACAATTAAAGAAAAAGCAGCCGAGGCAGGTGATGATCTGAAATCAAAAGCCACTCAAATGGGTGAAGAGCTGAAAGAAAGCGCTTTGAAAGTAAGTGCCAACATCAGCGAAGAAGCAAAACGTTTCGGGTCTGAAATGAGCCAGAAAAGTAAAGCCGTTGCTATTGAAGCTGTACCTGTTGCAAGAAGTACAGGTCAGGGAATTGGTCACGCCATTGGTGTGTTATTCAAAGCATTTTTCCTGTTCATTGCCGGTATAGTTGCTTTTGCATTGCTCATGGCATTAATTGGAGTAATCATTGGTGGTGTTGCAGCGTTTCCTCTGAAAGGTTTCTTTTTAGAAGGTACAACACAAACTCTGGCTGCATGGGGAGCATTATTACTGTTCTTTGCTGTACCGGTTATTGCGTTGCTCACCTGGGTTATCCGTAAAATCATTGGCACCAAAACACGCAACCCTTATCTCGGTTATACATTCGGTGGATTATGGGTTATCGGGCTTATTTGTCTTGCAATACTCATCTCTTCTTTCTTCAACAACTTCAGGGTATCTGCACACGATCCGCAGGATATAAGTATTGTACAACCTGCTGGTGGAAAGATGATCGTTAAAGTGCCATCTACCAAAGTAAAAATATACGGCCGTGGTTTTGAGTGGGATGATGTGTTTACGGTTGATGGTGACAGTATGTATATCAACAATATCCGTTTGCGTATTGTGAAAAGCAATGACAGCCTGTTTCATGTGAGCTATGATAAAAGAAGTTCAGGTGCTACAAAAGATAAAGCACAGGCAAATGCAAGTGCTATTCAATATGGCATAATGTTTAAAGACAGTGTACTCACTTTAGACAAAGGATTTACTGTAAGTGAAAACTCAAAATTCCGCAATCAACGTGTAGCGGTTACAATTGAAGTTCCTGTTGGAAAGCGTATTTACATCGACAGAAGTGTTGAGCGCCTGGAGTGGCACAATATTACTTTCAATGGTCCTCGCCGCCACGATTGGGAATGGGATGACGAATGGGACAGCCGTGGCTGGAACGATACAGAAGTTGAATATATTATGACCGAAGATGGTTTGGAAAGAGCTGATGGAAAAGATAAGAAGCAGGAAATCATCGAACGTCAGAAAGATATAGATGAACAAATGAAGGATATAGAAGAACAGAAGAACGAATTGAATAAACAGCAGGAGGAATTAAAGAATCAAAAGAAAGAAAACGACAGCTTGCGCTACCGTTATGAACCCAAAACACCTGCAGCACCAAATGCACCTGCAACCAACAACAAACAGATTGTTGAAAAAATGAACAACAGTGGCAATGAAATCATATTTCAGCCAATGACAGTGAATGCACTGTAATAATCGTGGTTAAAGTTGGAACAGCCCAACGGCCCCAAAGTTTTTTCCAAAACGGCGGGGCTTTTTTCTTCATCTAATTAAATCCTAAACATGTTTCATAAACTGTTTCTTGCTTTTGTTTTACTAACCGCAGTTGTACAAACATCAAAAGCACAAAAGGTAAAAGACGCAGAATTGTTTACAACAATTTACAAGCTTGACAGCGCCTGCTTCAAAGCTTTCAATGAAAAAAACTTTGAGGTATTTAAAAATTATTTTGATTCCTCACTTGAGTTTTATCATGATCATAGCGGACTGACCGATTATAAACACAACATGATCATTTTTCAGGAGAACTTTTCCAGGGGTGGAGATTTAACAAGAACCCTCATCAGGGAATCAATGGAAGTGTATCCAATTCCAGGGTTTGGCGCAGTGCAAATTGCCCAGCATCGTTTTTGTCATACCGAAAACGGCAAACTTGATTGTGGTGTGTTTAAATTTATTCATGTGTGGAAGAAAACAGAGAGCGGATGGAAGATAACACGGATCATTAGTGTGGATCACTGATCTTTTAAAATCCTGTAAAATGAGTTCATCAAGCTTCTGCACAAAGGCAAAGAACTGGTTGTATTATTTTATAACCGTATTTGCCGGAGTTTATTTGCACGAAATTGGTCACTGTGCTGTTGCCTGGGTTTACGGAAAAAGAGCCATTCCCACCCCCGCCAAAGAATATCTGCTTGATGCTGTTTCTTTCAATACACAGCTATATATTTCTCTTGGGGGTATTTTGGGAACAATTCTTTTTTCATTATTTATCTTTTATTTGTTTATAAAATCTCCCCTTACATTTTCACAACCGGTTTTTGCTGCATCTCTGGCATCGCCGGGTTTATATTGTTTTCTTTTTCTTCTTAAAGGGCGGGGGCACGATGCAACTGAGTTCCAGGAAGCACAGGCCGCAATGGGTTTTTCTTATTCAGGACATATGGTTGATTATTTGTTTGTCTTCATTTTTTTGCTTGGGATTTTTCTTTGGGTGCGGTTTTCAAAACCTTCAATAAAGGCTATTCCGGGACTATTACTTGCATCAGTAATCACGATTGTTTTCGTTGCAGGATTACAAACAATTAACAACCGCATCTTTGATCCGCTTTTTTCGCACTAAGTCTTTTAAAAACTTTTTCTCAGTTCAATCTTCTGCTTCCTTTACATTTGTGACCAACTTTCACAATTGAACTGAAACACATGAAATCGACTCCTTTTACAAGCAAACACATTGCACTTGGTGCAAAGATGGCAGAGTTCGCAGGTTATAACATGCCCATTTCTTATACAGGTATAAATGATGAACATGCAGCAGTACGTAATAATGCCGGTGTGTTTGATGTAAGTCATATGGGTGAGTTTATTTTAAAAGGTGAAAATGCATTGGATCTTATCCAGCGTGTTACAACAAACGACGCTTCCAAATTAACCAATGGCAAAGCTCAGTACAGTTGTTTACCCAATGAAAAAGGCGGCATCGTAGATGACCTGCTTGTATACTGCATCGAAGAAGGAAAAGCATACATGCTTGTTGTTAACGCCAGCAACATTGAAAAGGACTGGAACTGGATTCAGCAGTTCAACACAAAGAATGTGGAGATGCACAATATCAGCGACAAAACATGTTTGCTTGCAATACAGGGTCCAAACGCTACAAAGATTCTGCAGCCGCTGACCGATATGGATATTTTAAATCTGAAGTATTACACATTTACCAAAGGAACATTCGCTGGTGTTGAAAATGTATTGGTAAGTGCAACCGGTTATACTGGAGCAGGTGGTGTGGAAATTTATTTTGAAGACAAGGATGGTGATGCTGATAAAATCTGGGAGGCCATTTTTGCTGCAGGAAAAGAAGCGGGCATAAAACCAATTGGTCTTGGTGCAAGAGATACACTTCGTTTGGAAAAAGCATTTTGTTTATATGGTAATGATATAGATGATACTACTTCACCTCTTGAAGCTGGCCTTGGCTGGATTACCAAATTCACCAAAGACTTTACAGCACGCAACATAATTGAGCAGGTGAAAACAGAGGGTGCAAAGAAAAAGCTCGTTGGTTTTGAAATGATCGATCGTGGTATTCCCCGCCATGATTATAAAATAAAAGATGCTGCCGGAAATGAAATTGGAAAAGTAACAAGCGGCACACAATCTCCATCATTGCAAAAAGCAATTGGTCTTGGTTATGTTGTGAGCGAATTCTCTTCATTTGATTCTGAAATTTATGTTGAAGTAAGAGACAAACTGCTCAAAGCAAAAGTGGTAAAGGTTCCCTTTCTTTAATTGACTTAAGAAATCGTTTCATGCCATATATCCATGTAACAACATTTATTGCGGCACCGCAGCAGGTGGTGTTTGATTTAAGCAGGCATATTGGTTTGCATAAAATTTCGCAGCAGAATTATGGAGAGGATGTTGTGAATGGTGTTGCTGCCGGACTGATTAAAGAAGGTGAATCTGTTACATGGAAAGCAAAGCATTTGGGAAAGGAACGGATGATGACGGTTACTATTTCTGAAATGAAACCTTCTTCTTATTTCGAAGATGTGATGACTAAAGGCGACTTTCTTTCTTTCTCTCATAAACATCATTTCAAACAAATTGTGAATGGCACAATTATGATTGATGAGCTCTCGTTTGAAACACCGTATAAATTTATCGGAACCCTGGTGAACAGATTTTATCTCAAACGTTACATGAAAAAACTACTGGAAGAACGTAACGCTGTTATCAGGGAATATGCTGAAGGAAACAAATGGAAAGCCCTTCTTGAGCAATAACGTTGTATCTGTATCTTTGCGCCCACATTATGAGTACCAAGCCTACATTATATACCTGTTTATCCCCTGCATTACTGCATTTATATGAGCTGAAAAATGCTGTGGTTGTTATTATTGATGTATTCCGTGCAACATCAACTATTGCATCGGCATTACACAACGGCGCCAAGTGTGTGATACCTGTTGATACCGTTGCCAAAGCTGTTGAGCTCAGTAAAAAAATCAATGGTATTGCTGCAGGTGAACGTGATGGAAAAATTGCAGAAGGACTTGAGCACGGCAATTCGCCTTTGGAATATACGCCTGACTTTGTTGGTAACAGAACACTTGTGCTTACTACTACCAACGGAACAAGATTACTGCACATGGCACTGGATAATAAAGCCGATACAATTATCACCGGTTCATTTCCAAACCTGTCTGCTGTTTGTAATTTTCTGCTGCAACAAAATAAAAATGTTATTCTCGGTTGTGCCGGATGGAAAGATCGTTTTAACCTGGAGGATACATTATTTGCTGGTGCAGTTATTAACCGCATTAAGGAAAACTATACCATTCATTGCGACAGTTCATTAACTGCTGAACAGCAATATCTTTTAGTGAAAGATGACTTGTATGGATTTTCTCCGAATCTTACACATTATCACAGGCTGGTCGACAGGTTTGGTTTAATTGAAGACATCCGCTTTTGTTTAACAGAAGATGTGGCGAATGTGTTGCCGCTGTATAAAGACGGCATGCTGGTTGCAGCAAAATAAAACCTGTAAAGATAATCTTCTTTCTTCTAATTCTGCCTGTTCTCCGGGTATTAATATTTCTTTGCTCGTTTCTCTGGAAATGTGAAACGAATCCTTTTATTTTTGCAGATTGGTCTTTTCGTAATGAAGCGACAATAACAACTACAGTTTACAACAAACCCCTAAAACTGAATGGCATTACCACATCTGCTGAAGTTTGCTTACAATCACGGAACAGAAGAAGTTGTTCGTCGTGGAAAAAAAATACACGCAATTGGTTTTGCTGAACTGGTTGAACATGATGAGCTCATGGGTTCTGTTGTGTTTCGTGTAAGAGACGATTCTTATTCCACCTTTTATAAAGTTTATATCCAGAAGTATAAAGATGCCAATGCAATGAATGTGCGTTGCAGTTGTCCTTATAACCTGGGTGATATATGCAGGCACGAAGTAGCTGCTTTGTTTCAGTTGCAGGACCTGATTGATAAAAATGTATTGGGTGTAAAAGATCTGCTTTACGATCAGCGGCATACGGTTGTAAAAATGAAGAGCATTGAATTGAAAACAATCCGCATGCTCACAGCTGCTTCTGCTTTAAGCGATGCAGAAATATTTCTGCGTAGTAACAAAGCATCTGTTATTTCTGCAAAGGATGAATGTGTGAAAGCTGAAGTGCTTACGAATGGTGAAGTGTGGCCGGTAACCATTCAGAAAAACGATGAACGGAATTTTGATACATCCTGCAACTGTGCAGAAAATGCACATGCTATCTGTGAACACAAAGCCATTGTGTTTATCCAGTTACTGAATTCACACGGACCGCTGTATTTCGACAGTATCCGTAATATGGACAAGGAAAAAGGCAAGCTGCTTGCTATTTATGGTTATTCGTTAACTGATAACTGGCAGGAAAAGTTTGAGTTTATTTATAAAGAAGGAAAACCTTTCTTACGTGTGCTTGATCCTGCTGTAAAACGTGTTGAACCATCTTCATTAAAAAAACCTGAACCTGTTGCAGTTGCTGTTACAACTACAACGCAGCAGGAAACAATTGTTGAGCAACCAGAAGCAAAGCAAAGTGTACGACTGGGTATTGTGCTAAACAATAATGCCAAACAATTTCCATGGTTTACAATTGATGTGGTGAAAGGTGAAGTAAATGATGATGAAAGTGAATTTGTAGGTGCTGTTGAAAAACTTGATGTAACCAAGTTTATTGAAACGGAAGGATTAATTGAAAGCGATAAATTATTACTGCAGATGCTGCGCCGGTTACAGCCTGCAGAGATCAGCAAATTTGTTAACCGCAATTCTCCCTTCAGTGGTATATGGGAAAACATTATTCACCAGGAGGAAGATGATTTACCCGACGATACGAAAACATTAATGCTTGAATATCTTCTTCCACGTATTCAAAAGTTATTTGCAGAAACAAGTGCACCTGTTTTGTTGCTGCCTAAAGGCAAAGAATTCAAAACAAAAAACCTGCTACCTGTTTCAACTACCGGAACATTTCTAAAGCCATACTTTGAACTGAAGCCATACAAGAACAAATGGGAATGGAGTTGCAAAGTAAAAATCAACGGTGCGGCGTTAGATGTACATGATAACGACTGGAACAGTCCGCTCATTTTTTTGTTGAATGGTGAAGCAAGAACATGGGATAAGCAGGAAGATGCGCAGCATGCCATTGATTTTTTTAACAACAATAATCGCTTAATCACAAACAGTGATTTAACTACTTTTCTCGAAAAAGAAGCATTGCGCATTGCAAGAGATTATCATGTTGAGTTTGATAAAGCTTTAATAAAGGAAGTAAAATCAGGCGAACCTGATGTAACACTGCAGCTGCAGGAACGTGGAGAATACCTTGTTATGATCCCGACATTCAGCTACAAAGGATACAAGGTTCGACCAAATGATAAAGATGAAATTATTCTTCCCGGTGAAGATGGGCTTGTGATTGTAAACCGTAACAGGGATAAAGAAAACGAGTTTGTTTCGAAGGTGGAGAAACTGCATTCACAGTTTGTAAAACCCGAAGGCGGAACACAGCTTGCATTAAAAGGCGCAGAAGTATTAAAGAACAACTGGTTCTTTTTGTTTGTTGATGCAATGAAGGAAATGAAAGTTCCTGTTGAAGGATGGGAAGTGCTGAAGAATTTCCGCTTTAATACATCGAAACCAAAAACACAGATTTACATCAGTAATGGAGTAGATTGGTTTGATGCAAAAGTAAATGTAGTGTTTGGTGATCAGACGGTGAGTATTGCTGAAGTAAAGAAAGCATTGGCGAATAAACAGACACTGGTGCATTTGAGTGATGGTACACTTGGTGTGCTTCCGGAAGAATGGATCAAGCGATATTCAATGCTGTTTCGTGTCGGTGAAAACAAACACGATAAACTGCGTTTATCAAAGTATCACATCAGTGTTATTGATGAACTCTATGAGAACAGGGATGAAACTGAACTCATGATTCAGCTTGAAGAAAAATATGAAAAGCTGAGGGAGTTTAAGCATATCCGTAAAGTTGATCCTCCTCAGCATCTTGCACATATACTTCGTCCTTACCAGGAAAGCGGGTTTCACTGGCTTAACTTCTTAAGTGATGTTGGCTGGGGTGGAATTTTGGCTGATGATATGGGTTTGGGTAAAACAGTTCAGGCATTGGCCTTTCTTCATCATCTGCGTGAAAAAGGCGGTAAGCTCAAAGCGCTAGTTGCTTGCCCGACAACGTTGATGTACAACTGGGAAAATGAAATTAAAAAATTCACACCAGCGCTTACTTATCATATACATCATGGTGCACAGCGTACAAGAGATAAAGATTTTTTCAACAAGTTCAATGTCATCATCACCACATACGGAACCTTGCGGAGTGATATTAAATTACTGACAGAGCAGAATTTTGATTGTGTTGTATTGGATGAAAGCCAGGCGATCAAAAATCCAAACAGCAAGGTTGCAAAAGCTGCCTGTTTGCTCAAGAGCTCTCATCGTTTGTGTATGAGTGGTACGCCGTTGCAGAACAACACGTTTGATGTGTATGCACAAATGAATTTCCTTAACCCGGGCATGCTTGGTACAGTGGAGCATTTCAGGAATGATTTTGCAACACCTATTGATAAGTTTGGTGAAAAGGAACAGAAAGATCATTTACGTAAACTACTGTTTCCGTTTATTCTTCGTCGTACAAAAGAACAGGTTGCAAAAGATCTGCCCGAAAAAACAGAAACCATTCTTTATTGTGAAATGGAGGATGATCAGCGCCGCATTTATGAAGCATACAGGAACGAATACCGTTCTAAAATTCTTGGAACAATTGATGAAGTGGGTATTGGTCAATCGCAGCTTACTATCTTACAGGGATTAATGAAGCTTCGCCAGATATGTGATTCCCCTGCTATTTTAAATGAAACGGAAAAACTTCCGAATCACTCTATCAAGCTGGATGAAATTACAAGAGAGCTGGAAGAAAATATGGGCGAACATAAAGCGCTGGTGTTTTCGCAGTTTCTCGGTATGCTTGCATTGATCAAAGAAAAATTGATCGCTGAAAATATTCCGTTTGTTTATTTTGATGGAAGCACTTCGGCTGCTGATCGTGAAAAAGCGGTGAGGGAATTCCAGAGTAATGAAGAAGTTCGTGTGTTTCTGATTTCACTTAAAGCCGGTGGCGTGGGTTTAAACCTTACTGCTGCTGACTATGTGTATATTGTTGATCCGTGGTGGAATCCTGCTGTTGAGCAACAGGCTATTGACCGTACACACCGTATTGGCCAAACCAACAACATCTTTGCGTACCGCATGATTTGTAAAGACACGATTGAAGATAAAATTCTGCAACTGCAGGAACGTAAACGATCTCTGGCGAAAGACCTGATTGCCGATGATAATGGTTTTGTAAAGAGTCTTTCAAGAGAAGATGTGGAGTATTTGTTTAGTTAGAAGTTTAGTACAAATGCAGATGAATGCTTTTTTATTAGCATGCCCGGAATCAGCGACCTTTTAAATAGTACCAAGCACCGACCTTGGAAAATTCCAGGTATTAACTGGGTTTATTACCAGGAATGGAATAATGCATTGTTTCTTCATTGGAAAGTTCCGTTTGATGAACTACGAAAACTGGTTCCATGTGAATTGAAGCTTGATGATTATAACGGGGAATACTATATATCGCTTGTTGCGTTTACAATGCAGAAAATTCATCTGAGGTTTCTTCCTTCAATACAAACTGTTTCAGATTTTTACGAAATAAATGTCAGGACGTATGTCAATAATAATGGAAAACCAGGTGTTTATTTCCTGAGCATTGAAGCAGAAAAAAAGTTATCTGTAATAATCGCCAAGGTTTTATCCGGACTTCCTTATGAAAGGGCATTTATGAAAAGGTTCGGCAGTGCATATGCTTCTGAAAATCATGAAAAGAATTTTTTCTTTTCGGCTAAATTCCAAACAGGCAAAATAAACGACCAAAAATCAGAACTCGATAAATGGTTGACAGAAAGATACCGGTTGTATTTAAAAAAAGACAACGGGTTTTATTATTACGATATTCATCACCTTGAATGGGAAATCAGGTTTGCAGAGCTTGATCATTTAAAGCTTCGGTACAATTTCGGGCAACTAGACCTGTCATCACAGACTCCTGATTATGTACATTATTCTCCTGGGGTTAGAGTCCTTTCGTGGCAACGGAAAAAATTACTCTCATAACGGAAACTGCTTACAGTCAGCATGCCGGCTGCGGTACCTTTCTATTTTTGTGTTGTGATCACTGCTGCAGACATAGAATTACACTGGCCTGAACTTTTGCAGAAACTTGCATCAAAGCTGGGCGATAATAGCAGCTTAAATGATGTGTTGTTGTTCATTGGCATCCGTGAATCAGGTCTTCCCCCAAAACAATTTTCTGATAAAGAAAAAGCTGAATTAATTCAGATGGCCATCTCTACGATTCTTGTGCCTGCACGTTATTACGAACTGATGTGGGTGGAAGATACCGGCTGGCCTCACTACAAGCAACTTCAGCGTTTGCCACAAATGAAAGAGGAAGAAAAAGAAAAGCTGTTTAAGCAGTTTATCCTGGTGTATGCAGAAAAAAATAGATTGATATAGCCCTGTATTTTACTTCAGCACCTGGTATGCAATTAAACTCAGCAAATAAGCAAGCCCGGTCATATATGTCAGCATAATCACCGGCCATTTCCAGCTTTTTGTTTCACGCTTCACTACTGCAAGCGTACTCATACATTGCATGGCAAGAAGGTAAAATAATAATAACGATATGCCGGTTGCAAGTGTGTAAACTTTTGTACCATCGGGTTTTACTGCTGCGTGCATTTTCTGCCTTAATGTTTGTTCATCGCCACCATCACTATCAACAGAATAAAGCGTTGCCATCGTTCCCACAAACACTTCTCTTGCTGCAAAAGATGTAATCAATGCAATACCAATCTTCCAGTCATACCCCAACGGACGAATTGCTGGTTCAATATATTTTCCCATTACACCTGCATACGAATTCTGCAGCAGTGCTGCCTGCTTTTCTTTTTCGAGTGTATGTTGTTGTGATGGATTGGCTGCAATAAGCTGTTCGTATTTCTGTGTTACAGCATGCATGTTTTCCTTTGGTCCGTACGAACTAAGTACCCAGAGCAGCAGACTGATTATCATGATAACCTTGCCAGCATCAAACACAAAAATCTTTGCTTTTTCAATCATCATCAGCAATACGTTTTTATAACGTGGATGACGGTAAAGCGGGAGCTCAAGTATGAAGAAACTTTTTTCTTTGATGTGAATAAAACGTTTGGCAACGAAAGAAACAATCAAGGCAATAACCAGGCTGAGCAGGTAAAGTCCCATCATCACTAATCCCTGTAAACTCAGGAAGCCAAGGATTAATTTATGTGGAATCACTAATGCAATAAGAATCGTATAAACAGGAAGTCTTGCACTGCAGCTCATTAATGGTGTAATGAGAATGGTGAGCAAACGCTCTTTCTGGTTTTCGATATTCCTTACACTCATGATCGCAGGAACTGCACATGCAAATCCGCTGATCATGGGCATTACACTTTTTCCGTTCAATCCAACCTTACGCATGATTTTATCTGTAAGAAAACCAATGCGGGCCATATAACCTGTTTCTTCGAGTATGGTGATTAACCCGAAGAGAATCATGATTTGTGGTACAAAAACAAAGATGCCGCTGAGTCCTGCAAGCACACCATTGATGAATAAATCAGTCAACAGGTTTTGTGGCAACCAGCTGCTGAACCAGTTGGATGTTTTTACAAAAAACAGTTCAATCATATCCATGGGATACTGCGCAATAATAAAAATGCTCTGGAATAAGAGAAAGAGCACAGTTATTAAAATAGCATAACCCCAAAATTTGTGCAGCAGTACTTTATCCAGCTTTTCAGCAATGAGTTGTTTTTTTACAGGAGATGTTTCTGTAATGGAGGTCTGCACAATTTGTTTAATGCGCTGGTAGCGCTGCATAATTTCTTCGGCCTGCAAACGTGTATGCTGAACGTTGTGTTTCTGTTCAATCTCTTCAATACTGTTCTGCATCTGATTGTCCAGCTTAAACGATTCGTGGTTGATGAGATGATGAACAGCCGCATAATCGCTCAGGTGCGGAAGCAATTCTTTTACTTCTGTTACTGCATCGGCAGCAAGTGCTTTGTTGGGAATAAAATCAAATGCAGGCGGACGATATAATTTCTGTGCAGTTTCTTCCAGCGCTTTTTTCAACTGCACAATTCCTTTGTTCTTCCTGGGGTTTACCGGCACAACAGGTATGCCCAGCTCTCTTGCAAGCGATTTTATATCGATGGAAATCTCTTTTTTCTTAGCAACGTCCATCATGGTGAGAGCAAGAACAACCGGAATTTTTAAATCAATAATCTGCGATACAAACAGCAGGTTACGTTTCAGCGTACTTGCATCGGCCACAACCAGCAACACATCCGGCTTCACATCTTCATCCTGGTTCATCAGTACTTTATAGCTTACCCATTCGTCAGCCCGACGAGGGTACAGGCTGTAGCTGCCGGGCAAATCAATCAGCTCCGCAACAAGCGTATCAGAAAGCCGGCTGTCGCCTGTTTTCTTATCAACCGTTACACCGGGAAAATTCCCCACTTTCTGGTTAAGTCCGGTAAGTGTATTAAACAAAGAGGTCTTACCACTGTTAGGGTTACCGACTAAAGCAATATGTAGTTTATCTGCAGCCATCAGGAGTTGCAAATTTAGGCGCAAAATTCGGGGTGCATTTACGAAGTTTGGAAACATTGTAAAACAATCATCAAATTTCACGAAACAGAAACGTTGCGGTAAAATGCTTGTGTTTACCTTTGACCATCACTAACCACTATTTCCATCATGAAGTCTTTTTTTCTTTTGCTGCTTACGTTAATCAGCATCAGTGTTTCTGCACAGAAGTTAAACAAACAGGATAAACTCAGTTTACAGAATATAACTGCACATGTTACCTTTTTGGCCGATGATAAACTGGAAGGAAGAAGAACCGGTACAAAAGGTGAAGAGCTGGCTTACCAGTACATTGTTGAACAGTTTCAGAAAAACGGTTTGCTGCCCAAAGGCGATAACGGTTCTTTTCTGCAGCAGTTTGAAATTAATGAAGGAAAGCAAATGCTTCCCACCACATTTTTTATTCTTGACGAAGAACATTTAAAAGCCGAAAAGGATTTCTTTGTTTTCAGCTGGAGTGTTAATGGAACTGTTGAAGCCGCCTCCTCTCCCAACCTGAACGAAAGCGGAAATGTATGGTTCTGGGATTTAAAGGATCTGTTACAGGAAAATGAAAGCAACCCTCATTTTGATCTGATGAATGCAATCCGCAGCAAAGAAAAGGATGCTGCAAAAAAAGGTGCTACTGCATTACTTATTTACAACAGCGGAACAAAAGAAACCATGCTGAAGTATGATGGAAAAGACAGGTCAACATTATCAACTATTCCTGTTGTATACCTGCAAAAAAGAATTGCTGATAAAATTGCTGCTGACCCTGCACATACATTTGATTTGAAGTTTAAAGCCGACCAGGGAGAGAAGATAAGAAAAGGAACCAACGTTGTGGGTTATATTGATAACAGTGCTTCAACAACAATCATCATCGGCGCACACTTTGATCATTTAGGATATGGTGAAGATCATAATTCAAGATACACCGGAGAACCGGCTATTCATAATGGTGCTGATGACAATGCCAGCGGAACAGCTGCATTAATTGAGCTGAGCAGATTATTAAAAAAGGAAGGAACAAAAACATTTAATTACCTGGTGATTGCTTTCAGTGGAGAAGAACTTGGTTTGTACGGATCAAAATATTACACCGATCATCCAACGGTTTCTTTTTCTGATGTGAATTACATGGTGAACATGGATATGGTTGGTCGTTACAGTGATTCTGCAAAAGCAATTACAATTGGTGGTGTTGGAACATCTCCGGCATGGGGGACATTGCTCAATGAAAAGAAACCTGTGTTTACAATTAAAGTTGACAGCAGCGGTACGGGTCCAAGCGATCATACATCATTCTATCGCAAAGATATTCCCGTGCTTTTCTTCTTTACCGGTCTGCACAACGATTATCACAAACCAAGTGATGATTATGATAAGATCAATTTCATGGGCGAACTCATCATTGTAAAATACATCAGCCGTGTAATTGAACGCAGCAGCAAGCAACCTAAACTGGCTTTCACAAAAACAAAGGAACAGCAAACAACCACATCTGCAAGATTTACTGTGAGCATGGGTATTATGCCTGATTATACATTCAGCGGAAGCGGTGTAAAAGTTGATGGTGTAAGTGATGGACGTGCTGCACAAAAAGCTGGCATTAAAACCGGTGACGTGGTGATAAAGCTGGGCGATTTTGCAATTACTTCCATGGAAAGTTATATGCAGGCTTTGGCAAAATTCAAAAAAGGAGATGCAACAAAAGTGAAGGTGAAGCGTGGTAACGACGAGCTGGAGTTTGATATTACGTTTTAAATTTTTTTTGTTTAGCTGATGAAACTGAAAATTGACAACGAGGCATTGGTGGAGGAGTTTTTTGAAGATACCCGTTTACTGGGTATCATGGCTCCGCTGGAAAGTCACCAGTTTGTGTGGCAGGTAAATCAGGGTATGCGTTTCGATTTCAGGATTAACAACAGTCTTGAAATTATATTGAACAAAAAAAGCCGCCAGTATTTTTTTTCAGTGTACGATTACAATGAACCGAATAAAACACTCACCTACTATTTGTATAAAAATCAATTCGACGGAGAATATCTTTTACCCGAGTTTAAGCATCTCGATTATCTCTGGCTCACCAAGGGTGATTTGCCCGGTGAAGAGGAAGAGAAAGCTTTAATGACCGGCATCAGGAACATTGCAGGTGTGCAGCTGGTGGTTGAACTGACCAATGAAAAAATTAAGAACAAGCAACACCTGATTCTCTGATCATCTTTTTTAAACTAAATGAAACAGCAGGGTTATGTGGACAGAAATCAACAACAAACTATACCGAAAATTTGAATTCAGCAATTTTTCAGAAGCTTTTGCTTTTATGACAAGAGTGGCGATGGAAGCTGAAAAAATGAATCATCATCCGTTGTGGACCAACGTGTGGAATACGGTTGAAATATGGTTAAGCACACATGATGCCGGTGATGTTGTTACCGATAAAGACAAAAAGCTTGCTGAAAAAATCAACAAGCTTTTGTAATCATCAGTCTGTATCGAAAATTATTTAATAAACTGGAACCATTGCTGGAAGAGCGGACCGACAACAGGAATCGGTTTTTCTTCTCCGTTAAACGCACCAATAAGGCCAATTACCCACAAAACCAATAAAGCAATTCCTAAAATCCAGGTTACGAAGAATAACGAAGAGAAAGAAAAAATCAGCATTGTATTAAGCACCCACAATGCCAATTGAAAAATCAAAAGACCAAATGATTGTCTTAAGTGGAAAACAATTAAAGATGGTCTTGGATTAAGACTATTACTTGTAACAAGTGAAATAATCCAGCCTACCCACCAAAGATAACTAACCCATGATGTAGTTTTTTCGTCCATAAAAAGTGTGTTTAAGAGTGAAAGAACACAACTAATATATGTACTACAATTTTGTTTTACAAGCTATCAGGGTAAAACCTGTATTACTTTTTCTGTTTTGGGTATAAGTTTTCCAAGAGGCTCGGTATATGCGCCAAGCCCTGAGCGATTCAGTAATTCCTGTACTTCTGCAAGCTTTTCTGCTTTTACAGCTATGAGAATTCCTCCGTTTGTCTGTGGGTCAGGCAACAGGTTAAAAGCTTCAGCAACAGGAACACCTTCTCCAAAAGCTACTTTACTGCTGTAGCTGCTCCAGTTTCTTGCTGTTGCATCGGGCATGATGCGTTGGGCAGCATATTCTTTTGCGGCTTCAAGGAACGGTATTTTGCTGTAATAAATTTCAGCTGATAAATTACTTCCTTCTGTCATTTCAATTGCATGACCAAGTAATCCAAAACCGGTTACATCTGTCATTGCAGTTACTGCCTCAAGCTTACCCAGCTCTTCACCAATTTTATTCAGCTTCATCATTTGTTCCGGGGCAAGTCGTTTGTGTTCTTCTTTCAGCAAACTTCTTTTACCCGCAGTTGTAAGAATGCCCACACCAATTGATTTGGTAAGCAGCAATACATTTCCTTCCTGTGCTGTATTGTTTTGTTTGAGATGTTTCAGATCAACCAAACCTGTTACTGCCAAACCAAAAAAAGGTTCTGGCGAGTCAATGCTGTGACCACCGGCAAGAGGAATGCCTGCTTCATTGCAAATGGCTCTGGAACCGTCTAATACTTTTTGTGCAAGGTCGGCGGGAAGTTTGTTTACCGGCCAGCCAAGTACTGCAATTGCCATCAGTGGTTTTCCGCCCATAGCATATACATCGCTGATTGAATTGGCAGATGCAATTTTTCCAAACTCGTATGCATCATCCACAATCGGCATAAAGAAATCGGTTGTGGAAACAATGGCTGTACCGTTGCCAAGATCGTAAACCGCAGCATCATCTTTACTGCTGTTACCTACTAAAAGGTTTTTATCAATAACAGTTGTTTCTGTTGAATGTAAGATTTGTTCAAGAACTGCAGGTGCTATTTTGCAACCGCAACCGCCACCATGTGAAAATTGTGTAAGTCTGATTATTTCTGAAGTCATGTGCAAATGTAAATGCCTATCGGCTACGTTTGAGTTCTACCGTGCTGCTTTTTTTCATATCTGATTTAAAACGCACTTCATATTTTTTATCACCGTCTCTGATAACCAGCAAACCTGTGTTGGGAGGAACGCTTCCTTCGTTTTCAGCAAACATACTGATGCGCACAGGTTCTCCGGTTGCTGGCAGGTGAACGGTAAGCTTTTGTGCTTTATCCGATATCAGTACTTTATCCAGTACAACCGTATTGTTGAAGAACACCGAAACAATATCACCATCAACAATACCGTCATCATATAATTCAAGTTCAATTGTATCAGTATTGATGAGAATGGTTTGTAATAATTGTTTTTCTCTTGATGCAAGTTTAAGCGAATCTGTTTTCACCGGAATTTCATTCGGGTTATTTACTGCAATCATTTTCTTTTGCTGCAGCACTTTTATCAATCCCGAGTTTGAGGGATCGTTTTGTTTCTTCAAAAATGTTTTTCCCTCTTCAAGCATTAATTGGAGAGGACGTTTGTTTAATTGCTTCCAGTCGCCTGTAGCTTCTGTATTATCAGAACCAAAGAATAAAATATGACTTTGTCTGGAGCCTGCAGGTTCGGGCGGGTTCTGGTAGAGTGTTTTTGTTTCTTTTATAACCATGTAACCATCATACAGCATTCCTTTAATTTCACATACTGCATAAAACGTTTCATCGCCTGCTGTTGAATATGAATAACCGGTAATGCTGTCTGCATTCTGAAAAATCAGCAGTTCATATTTATAAGGAACATCCTGTTGCAGCAAGCTGTTGGTTGTAAAACGGCCTGTCCACAAACCGGAAATATTTTGCGCAGTAACGGCAATTGAAACAAATGCAAACACTGCAACAAACAGAACTTTTTTAGTCATACTGCAAAGAAACAGATTCGTTCACTATTGTTTTGTTATTCTTTACGCCGCAAAAGAACCGACGAACTTTTGCTTAAGGTTGACGTGAAATTAATCTGGTAACGGTCGGTATCGGTATAGATAACCAGCAAGCCCGTATTGGGTGGTATTGAACCCAGGTTTTCTGCAAAGAGCGTAAGCTGTAACGATTCGCCTGGTTTAAAGTAAAGCGTTTTCTTATATGCTTTTGCACTCAGACCAACTTTTGAAATCAGTAATTCATTATTCACAAACACACTTACGGTATCGCCATCTATTTCGCCATTATCATAGAGCGATAAAACAATGCTGTCCTGTGCAATATCAACTGTTTGAATAATTTCCATTGCTCTTTTTGTAATAACCGGGTTATTAATTACCGGTAAAGGGTTTTGCACTGTTGGTTTGTCGGTGCTGTTACCCGATGCATCTGCAGCTGTTTTGCTGATTAATGGATTTATCTTTTCTACAACTGCAGGTTGTTCAGTTTTTACGATCGTAGTTGGTTGTTGTGTTTGTGTGGTTGGTGCAACGGGTTGCTGTTGTGCTGGTTTTTGTGTAACAGGTGGTTGATTCTGTTTGGGCTGATTAACTGCAACAGCAGGTTGTTGGGTAGTTGGTTTATTTTGCTGAACCTGCTGTGGCTGATTTGTTTTTGGTTGTTGTGTTACAACAGCCGGTTGGGTTGTTGCAGGTTTATTCTGAGTGTTTGGTTTATTGATTGCAACAGCAGTTGAATCTTTTGCTTCAGTAGTTGGTTGTTTTACCACAGGGGCATTAGGAATATTTTGTTTCGGCTGGTTGTTTGCAACTGACGGCTGTTGATTAGCAGGCTTATTTTGATTATTTACTTTGTTGATTGCAACAGCCGTTGAATCTTTTGCTTCAACAGTTGGTTGTTTTACAACAGGAGCATTGGGAATATTTTGTTTAGGTTGATTGTTTGCAACTGCTGGCTGTTGATTAGCTGGGTTATTTTGATTGCTTGCTTTGTTGATAGCAACAGCCGTTGAATCTTTTACTTCAGCAGTTGGTTGTTTTACCACCGGAGCATTAGGTATGTTTTGTTTAGGTTGATTGTTAGCAACTGTTGGTTGTTGATTAGTTGGTTTATTTTGATTGCTTACTTTGTTGATAGCAACAGCCGTTGAATCTTTTACTTCAGCTGTTGGTGTTTGTACAACGGGAGCTGCAGGAATATTTTGTTTGGGTTGATTAGATGCAACATCTGGTTGCTTGTTGCTTTCTTTAGGCTGATTATTTGTTTTGTTGATGACAACAGCTGGCTGTTGCTTCACTGTTTCTTCAAATGCCATTTCCTGGTCCAGCTTTTTCTCTTCCAAACGTTTGTAGAGCTGTGTTGCCAAATAATTTCTTTCCCTGTTAACTACCAGTTGCCCTGCAATTGCCCTGGTATTTCTCCATGTGGAAGTATTCCAGTCACCGGCGAGCACCACTGCCGTATCATTAATTTTTTTCAGGTTAAAAAAGAAAACAGTTTTAATCCCTTTTGTATTTTCTTGAAAATTGTTAGAGACAGATTTTTCATCTTCTATAATCAATACGCTGTCTTTTATTCTTCCGTTTACTTTTACCAGGTTATAAAACAGCACATCGTTTACAATGAACAAACGGTGACAGTAACCATACAGTTTACCATTCTTTTCTTTGAGAGTTAATTCAAAATCAACTGGTGTTTTTAAACTGTCTGATTGCATTTGTCCCCTGTATACACCGGTTACAACCTGCGAAAAGGATGAGATAGAAAGAAGGAGAAAAAAAGAAAGAAGTAAAAAGTTTTTCATTTGAGATTGTTATTGTTTTTGATGCTGCTGCAAAAGCAGGTTCACATTAGATGCTTCAACTGTTTTACAGGGTATCTTATACAATAACGTTTCAAGTCCTTCTCTATTATGCAGCCCCTTTAGATACCATTTGTCATAATAGCTGAGCAGGATGCGGAAGCTGTCTTCTGTCCGGTCTTCAACCAATGCATTAATTGCTTCTTTCGTTTCAAGACCTCCCAGTCTTTTCTTGATGCGGATAACTGCATTTACGAGCTTTTCCTTGGGAAGTTTACCATACTCTTCCACAATATGTTTCAGTCGCTCTTCAAAGGGAATGTCTAAAAAGAAAACTTCTTTATTGCGCATTTGCTTCCAGAGAACGATCGGAATGTTTACATCTCCAATACGCTGACTTTCATCTTCCACCCAAATGGGTATTTGTTGCATAAAAGCTGCATATAGTTCTACTGCAAGTTTGTTTTCAAACATTTCCTGGCTGGGCTGCTGCGGCATACCGATATTACCAAAAGCCGATCCTTTGTGATGTGCCAATCCTTCAAGATCAATTACAAGACCACCCTTTTTTTGTAATGCTGTAAGCACATGTGTTTTGCCGCTACCTGTATAACCGCTTAACACATGAAACGGGTATTCTTTTTCAAACTGTTCCAGCGCCCATCTCCTGAATTGTTTATAGCCACCAATCAAGAGGTACACTTTAAATCCGTACAAGTCCAACAGCCAGGCGATCGCAGCACTTCGCATACCACCCCGCCAGCAATGAACAAGAACGGTTTTATCTGTGCCGCAAATTCGTTCTGCTTCTTCCACCATTTTCCGCATCTTAACACCAAAATAATCAAGCCCTTTTTTAATAGCCTGTTCCCTGCTTTTTTGTTTATACGTTGTGCCAACAACCTTTCGTTCTTCATCGTTAAACAATGGAAACGAATTTGCTCCGGGTATATGTGCATGATTGTATTCCCCGGGGCTACGTACATCTAACACAGGATGTGACTTTGCAAGGGAAAGAAATTCTTCGATATTAATTTTTTCTGTGGCCATAAAGCGTCTTTCAAAATTATTTATTTCGCTTCGCAACAACAATGGAAATAATCCATAGTAAAAATGCAGCACTAAAGAACACAATCGTCAGTAGTTTGGCAATAACAAACAGTTGCAGGTTGCTGGTAAAAAACCACGCATAACACAAAAGTGCGAAGCTTAAAAAGCCAAAAACTCTGCAAATATTACCAATAATGTAAAGCATAGTTTGAAGAAAAAAGTCCCGCTGTTCAGCAGGACTTTGTATGATAAAAATGTAAAAAATTATCCGTTCATACTGGTGAGAAACTCCATATTATCTTTTGTTCCTCTCATATGCTGCAGCAAGGTATTCATTGCTTCTTCTGTATTCATATCCGACATATGTTTACGCAATACCCACATACGTTTTGCAACATCTTTATCAAGCAGCAGATCATCACGTCTTGTGCTTGATGCAACAATATCAATAGCAGGGAAAATACGCTTGTTCGCCAGCTTGCGGTCAAGGGCAAGTTCCATGTTACCGGTTCCTTTGAATTCTTCAAAGATCACCTCGTCCATTTTACTTCCTGTATCAATCAATGCTGTTGCAAGTATTGTAAGCGAACCACCGTTTTCAATTTTACGTGCAGCACCAAAGAACTGTTTGGGCTTTTGCATGGCGTTTGCTTCAACACCACCACTCAACACCTTACCACTTGCAGGCGCAACTGTATTATGTGCACGGGCCAAACGTGTAATGGAATCGAGAAGGATAACCACATCGTGTCCACATTCCACCAAACGTTTTGCTTTTTGTAAAATAATGGTTGAAACTTTTACGTGTTTTTCAGCGGGCTCATCAAATGTTGATGCAACCACTTCTGCTCTTACACTACGTTCCATATCCGTTACCTCTTCAGGACGTTCATCAACCAGCAACACAATCAGGTAAACTTCAGGATGGTTTTCTGCAATGGCATTTGCCACTTCTTTCAACAAAACGGTTTTACCAACTTTTGGCTGTGCAACAATCAATCCACGCTGACCTTTACCGATTGGTGTAAACAGGTCCATGATTCTTGTACTGTAAATAGAAGAGGAAGTAGAGAGATTTAATTTTTCATAAGGGAACAATGGTGTAAGATAATCAAATGGTACACGGTCTCTTACTTCTTCGGGGCGCTTGCCATTGATGCTGTCAACTTTCAACAGTGCAAAATATTTTTCGCCTTCTTTTGGCGGACGAACAGCACCATAAACAGTATCACCTGTTTTTAAACCAAATAATTTGATTTGTGAAGGAGATACATAAATATCATCAGGACTTGACAGGTAGTTATAATCGCTTGAACGGAGGAAACCATAACCATCAGGCATCATTTCCAATACACCTTCACCAAGTATTACACCATCAAATTCAATATTGAAAGCCTGTTCTCTGCGGTTGGGGTATTGCCTGTGTTGAGCAGGGCGTTCCTGTTGTACAGGCGCTTCAGCTTCCTGGTTTGATTCCTGGAGCAATTCACCTACTTCCATTTCAGGCGGACCGGCTACATAATCATCTTCACCGGGCAAGGTAAATCCGGGAGGTATAATCGGTTCAACTTTTTCAACCGGTTTCTTAATATGTTTTTTGGGTGCATTTGCAGGAGCTGCAGCAGGGGCTTCTTCCTCTTTCTTTTTCCTTACTGGTTTATGCGCAACCGGCTGAACTGGTTCTGCATCACCACTTTCAACAACAGCTTCTTCTGTACCTGATGCTGTGGTTGTTTTCACAATGCGTTTACGCTTGGGTTTTTCATCGGTAGCCTTTGTTTCGCTGGCAATAACAGCCTGCTTGTCCAGTATTTTGTAAACAAGTTGCTGTTTATCCATTTTTTTGGCACCGGTAATTTTTAACTGCTCTGCAATATCAAGCAGTTCGGGAACGAGCATATCGTTCAGTTGTAGAATGTCGTACATAAAATATTAAATCATTAACACGAAAACTATAAATAGAGTTATTTTAAAAAAGAAAGTATGAATTGGTAATAAAATTTGGGATTCGGAACGACTGAATTTGATGAGATTCGGAAGATCGGATTTTTAAAAACAGTCTCTTTCCGGTGCAATGTTACGGCAATTTTGTGAATACCAAAAAAAAACTGTATGAACGAAAGCAGCGCTGCAAGAGATGATTTTGCTGAAAAGACGTTACTCAATATTCTCTGATTATCTTTGCAGCTCAAAATTTCAGGCTATGTTTAATAAAAGAGTGAAGATTAAAGAGCTTCTTACTTGGGAACCAAAAGAACAGGAAGTAACAGTAATGGGTTGGGTGCGCACTTTCCGCAATAACCAGTTTGTGGCATTGAATGATGGCAGTACGAATAATAACCTGCAGGTGGTACTGGAACTGGGTAAATTTGATGAAGAGCAACTCAAACGAATTACAACATCTGCTTCTCTCAAAGTAAGCGGTATTCTTATTCCTTCGCTGGGTAAAGGCCAGAAAGTGGAATTAAAAGCTACTGCATTGGAAATTCTGGGCGATAGCGATGCAGAGAAATACCCTTTGCAACCTAAAAAGCACAGTCTTGAATTTTTACGTGAAATCGCACATCTTCGTTTTCGCACCAATACATTTGGTTCAGTTTTCCGTGTACGTCATTCCCTTGCTTTTGCCATACATAAATTTTTCAACGAAATGGGATTTGTCTATTTGCATACGCCCATCATTACCGCAAGTGATGCAGAAGGTGCTGGTGAAATGTTTCGTGTAACAACATTACCAATGGATAATCCTCCACGTAATGAAGATGACGGAAGCATTAATTTTAAAGAAGACTTCTTTGGTCGTTCATCAAATTTAACAGTAAGCGGTCAGCTGGAAGGCGAGCTTGGCGCAACGGCTTTTGGTGAAATTTATACATTCGGCCCAACCTTCCGTGCAGAGAATTCCAATACTGCCCGTCACCTCGCTGAGTTCTGGATGATTGAACCAGAAATGGCTTTCTGTGATTTGGAAGACAACATGAATCTTGCAGAAGAGTTCATCAAATATATCATCCGCTACGCAATGGAAAACAACAGGGAGGACCTGGAGTTTCTTGCACAGCGTTTAGTTGAAGAAGAAAAGCAGCTTCCCCAAGATAAGCGTAGCGAAATGGGTTTGATTGAAAAGCTTGAATTTGTTCTCAACAATAACTTTGAACGCATTACTTACACCGAGGCAATTGATATTCTTTTACAATCACCTGCGTATAAAAAGAAGAAGTTTCAATACGATGTAAAGTGGGGAATTGATATGCAAAGTGAACATGAGCGTTACCTTGTAGAAAAGCATTTCAAAAAACCGGTTATTGTTACAAACTATCCAAAAGATATCAAAGCATTTTACATGCGCCAGAACGAGGATGGCAAAACTGTTGCCGCAATGGATATTCTTGCGCCCGGTATTGGTGAAATTGTTGGCGGTTCACAGCGTGAAGAGCGTCTTGAAAAACTGGAACAACGTATGAGCGAAATGCATGTTCCTGCCGAAGAGCTTTGGTGGTATCTTGATACCCGTCGGTTCGGATCAGTACCTCATGCTGGTTTTGGCCTGGGTTTTGAACGTATGGTTCAGTTTGTTACCGGTATGGGCAATATCAGGGATGTGATTGCATTCCCCCGTACTCCCAAGAACTGCGAGTTTTAAACAACAAGCAGCGGTTACAGGCGTTTTATTATCCAACCAAATAAAATACCATGCATAAGTCAACTTTTGTTTTTCTTGCTTTGCTGATGATACTTACATCAACAAACTGTAAAAAAAACAATGGAGGTAATACGCCTGCTGCTGCAGATACTTATCAGCCAACTACTACCGGAAGCGAGTGGAACTATACAACTACCGGAACAGGTGCTGGTAGTTTTAAAATAACTGCTACATCTACCGACACAACAATTAATTCCCGTACATACAGAATTTGTTCAAACACGGGTGGCCAGAATAC
This sequence comes from Chitinophagaceae bacterium UBA1931, assembly GCA_002337125.1. Lineage (GTDB taxonomy): Bacteria > Bacteroidota > Bacteroidia > Chitinophagales > Chitinophagaceae > Lacibacter. The sequence goes on along the minus strand of DDFJ01000004.1, from coordinate 2,177,763 downwards.
TTATTACTGTAAATCAGGAAATGATTATTATCGATATGGCCGCTTTGCTGAATTGAATAATGAACCGCTCGAATTATTATACCTGAAAGATAATTTAGCTGTTGGTCAAACATGGACAGAAACAAAAATTGTGAATGCCACTGTTACTGGCTATGGCACAATTCCGGTAACTGCAGTTTTTGTATTCTCGGTTGCTGAAAAGGGAACAACACATGTTGTTGGTTCAACAACATTCAGTAATGTAATTAAGGTAACTGCAGTTCCATCGTTTACTGCGTTAGGCTCTCCAATACAAGTTGCATCTTCAACACTTGAATATTATTATGCAAAAAATATCGGGCTTATTCACAGTGTTACAGCTATGAGTATTCCGCTTGCTTCTGTTAATTTCAATGCTGAAACAAAGTTGGGAGTATATACAATTAAATAATTAAATCCTTCAAAGAGGTTATTGTTTTAAGTAGTCATTAATTCTTGTAGAAATATTTTCACGCACACTCATGTAATAGAGATTAATATCTCCGGGATGATAATTTTTTTTACCTCTCAGTAAAATAAAACTAAACGGAAATTTCGGTCTGTTTGTCCAGATGATGCCATGAGCAGCGGTTGCACTGTTTGTATGCTTTGCGAGTTTATTAAAATTGAAAAGAATAGATCCTTTGTTTTGTTTTCTTGAAACAGCCAAACTATCCATCGTCCAGCTTAATGGATTTACCACCCACGAACTTCCGTTTTCTTTCTTCACATAAGGACCGAGATATCCCTTCTTAAATGTACGCCAGGTAACAAAGCAGCCGGTGGATGTATCGGCAGCACAAGGTTGCAGTGTTGTGTAATAGTTTTTGGGAACAGCAAAACCAATAAGGTAAGCGCAGACTAATTGTGTTTGTAGTGGCTTATTTTCAAAATATTCTTTCAATAATCGTATACAATGAAAGGTCCCTTGGCTGTGTGATGCTATAATAATAGGACGACCGTTATTATAATGTTGCAGGTAATATTCAAATGCTGTTTTTACGTCTTCATAAGCAAGATCAAGTGCAGATCTAGCCTTGGTTGTATCATCTGTAAAAAAAGAATAAATGTGCGCCTGTCTGTAACGTGGTGCAAATACACGGCAGTGCTGATTAAACACACTTCCCTGGTATAATATTGTTGTATAGTCTGTTTTTAAATTGAGCTCTGCATCATTGATGGATGCATTCCAAGTAATGTTTTGTGTCTCTTCGGATGTTAATGTTGTTGGGTGTACAAAAAACACATCAACAGAACTGTCGGTGAGTTCTTTTCTTAACGGCTTTGGAATACTGTCAGAAGGATCTTTTTTCCAGGGATGTGCAGCCCAACATTCAAGATTGGAATAATCGGGAGCGGCATTTACTGTTGAAAATTCTTTTATGTATTCAGGTAGTAACGTCTTGTACGACGGCGAACATGAATACAGGTATGGTATAAGAAAGATGAATACAAATGCCGGATAATTATTGAGCTTCAACGTGTATTTTTTTTGCGTTAAGACTATGCCTTAGCTAAGTTATTAAATACAACAGCTTTCCTTCTTTTTTTAATGTGTTAACTTCTTCAGAAATTAAATAAATTGCAAAGGAAGAGCATGGTTAATTCGTGATTTTTGGATACAAGTAAAAAGGAGAATTCTGAAATTAATACGACACATACCATTTTTAAAGGCTGTGTTGTTTTACACACTCACTGCCTTCGGTGGACCGCAGGGCCACTTTGGCATGATGATGAAAACCTTTGTAAAAAAGCGTGGTGATGTTACGGAACAAGAGTTGGTTGATCTGCTTTCCTTTTGCCAGCTATTACCAGGGGCAAGTTCTACACAAACAATTACACTGATTGGATATAAACGTGGTGGGTTTCTATTATCTGTCATTACGTTTATTATCTGGATCACTCCTGCCTGTCTTATTATGGGTGGACTTTCTTTCCTTGTTCATTATTTCGACAGGCGTGCATTGCACACCGATATATTTAAATTCCTGCAGCCGATGGCTGTTGGCTTCTTGATTTTTGCAACATGGAATTCTTATAAAATTGCGATTAACAATACAATCACCCGTGTAATTATGATTGTATCTGCTTTAGCAGTTTTTATTTTTTTTAAACAGCCTTGGGTGTTTCCGGTGATTCTTGTACTTGGAGGTATTGTGACAAATTTTAGTGATAAGCGAATTCCGCAAAAAGATGTTCCCCGAAAAAAAATTAAATGGGGAAATATCTGGGTATTTGTTATCGTGTTTATCATTGCTGGATTTCTGAGCGCTACAGCACGTAAACAGCAATGGGAAAACAGAAGAGCCTATAATTTATTCGAGAACTTTTATCGTTTTGGAAGTTTTGTTTTTGGTGGCGGCCAGGTTTTGGTTCCTATGATGTATGAGCAATTTGTAATCAGGGAAAAAACAAAATATATGTCGGGCGAAGAATTGCTCACAGGAGCAGGTGTTGTACAAGGTGTGCCCGGACCTGTTTTTTCAATGGCAGCTTATGCTGGTGGTATGGCAATGCGTGACCAGGGAAAAGGTATGCAGGCACTTGGTGTTATCATTGGTGCCGTAGGAATTTTTTTACCAAGCGCTTTATTGGTTTTGTTTTTCTATCCCATTTGGAGTAACCTGAAAAAATATGCTGTCGTTTACCGATCGTTGGAGGGAATTAATGCAGCCACGGTTGGGCTACTTGTTGCTTCTGCATTTTATCTCACGAAAGATATTTCTATACTCGAGTTTAAAGCGGTAAGCTATGTCAATGTGCTTGTAATATTTGCAACAACAGTTCTGCTCACATCAACAAAAATTCCACCACCTTTAATTGCCTTGGTTTGCCTTTTACTTGGTTGGATCTTTTAATTTATAGTAACCGGCCTTTTCTATTTCATCACAAACAATCTCCGGCACAAGATAGCGGATTGATTTTCCTTCCAGAACCAGCTCACGTATGTGTGTAGCCGAAATTTCCAATAACGGTGCTTTAAGGAAAGTAACATTAGGGAGTAATGTTGCAGTGGTCTGCATGCCCGGTCGCTGGTAAACATAAATCGGGTACTGTTGCATTATCTGGTCTCCGTTTTTCCACTGGCCGAGGTTTTGCCAGCTGTCTCCACCAATTATAATGGCAAACTCATGTTGAGGATATTTTTCTTTCAGGTAGGCTAATGTATTTATGGTATAGGATGGCTTTGGTAATCTGAATTCAATATCACTGGCCTTCATTTTTGCCGAGCGTTCAATTGCCAGCTTAACGAGATGAAGGCGGTCATATTCATTTAATAATTGCTTCTGAGGTTTAAATGGGTTTTGAGGAGATACGATAAACCAAACCTGAGAAAGATCGGTCTCGTTTAACAGGTGCTGCGCAATGATCAAATGCCCATTGTGCACGGGGTTAAACGAGCCAAAATACAATCCTATTTTCATTAAATATTGATAATCAATTAATTAAGAATATTAACCCAGATGCTATGAGCCTCTTCAATACGTAGACTCAATTGATAATCAGCTACTTTTATACTTATAGGGTCGCCAAGCGGCGCTTTCATTTCAACTAAAATCTCCTCGCCGGGAACACAGCCCATTTCCATTAATTTCAGCAGAAGATCATCATTTTCAAACGAGTGGATAATTGCACGCTGCCCTGGCTCCAGTTCCGATAATCTTTTCATGACCATTTGCAAATGTATCATTTCCCTATTTGAAACTTTCCCGAATTTTGGTCAATGGCACAATCTCAGAAAGTTAATTTTTTTTACCAGGATGTTTCTTTCGCATTTGCTTCCCGGCAAAACCTCAAATTGTTTATTGAGAAACTTTTTAAAAAGGAGAAGTATCAATTGCAGCAGGTCAATATCATTTTTTGCTCCGATGAAGCTCTTTTAAAAATCAACCGGGATTTTCTACAGCATGATTATTATACGGATATAATCACCTTTCCTCTTTCAGAACAAGGCGCCCCGGTTAATGCTGAATTATATATCAGCGTCGACAGAATAAGGGACAATGCCGAACAACTAGGCATTTCTTTTAAGCGGGAATTACATCGGGTGGTCTTTCATGGTTGTCTTCACCTTACTGGCTATAATGACAAATCTTCACAACAAATTAAGACCATCAGGGAACGGGAAGATTACTATTTGCGTTTATATTTTGGTCAATAAATTTCTATGCGCCCAGCTATTGTAATTATTCTTCTTGTTTTGAATATGCCGTCCCTTTCTGCACAAGGGTTGATTGTTTTAAAGGATAAAGACTTTTCTTACTCTGCCCCAAAGGATACTGCAATCTTGAGCAAGCTGAATTCTTCAGCTCTTTTTGGAACGCTGGAACCGATTACTCAGGAGTTTTATTACTGGGTTAACTTGTTCAGGAAATACCCTTCACTGTTTTATAAAAAGGAAGTGGCGGCTTTTTTAAAAGAGTTTCCCGAAGCTAACACAGCTGAGGCCAAATCATTGGAAACAGACTTGTTACAATTAAAGCAGCTTCCCTTTTTAATGCCCGATGAAGATCTTTTAATAATGAGCAAAGCACATGCTGCCGATCTTGCTAAAAGAGGGGGCGTCATTTCCCATGTGTCTGTTGACGGAAAAGATTTTCAACAGCGATTTACTGCGGCAGGTTTCTATCGAAGAGGAGCCGAAAACATCTTTTATGGATCGCCCAATGCACTTGAGGCTCTAATTATCCTTCTCCTCGATCATGGAGTTTCCGATAAGGGTCACCGAATCAACCTGCTCGATCCTCACTTCAACTTGATGGGCGCTTCTTTCTCCACCGTAAGCCCCAAAAAGGTAGTTGCTGTGCAGGAGTTCGGAGCTCTATAATGTTCCACGAAACACAGTTTCACTATGGAACTGTGTCCCGTGAAACATATCTTTGTGAAAACAATGCTTATGGCAACAAGGAAAAGATGGACCAAGCAGGAGGATATAAACTATTCTGTGCTCCGTTTCAGGGAAAAGAGAAAGTGGCAGATTGCTCTCCGGCGTTATGTTATTGAAAGAAATAAGAACTCTTCCTATGCCCCTTACTTTGGTTTGGATATCGATAGCTTCCGCAACTGGATCGAAATCCAGTTTGCTGAAGGGCTTTCCTGGGAAAATCATGGGAAAAGCTGGCAGCTGGATCATATTATTCCTGTGGCCTACTTCAATTTCGAGGACGAACAGGAACTAAAGCTCTGCTGGAACTTCATAAACATACGGGTAGAGCCTTTTGATGAATCTAAAGGAAGGGCAAACAAGCTCGATCTTCTGGCTTCAAAAGCTTTTTTTGAAGAATTGTATAATAAAACCGGCTACTCCATCTGCCGTGAGCTGCTTGAAAAGCTTCGCCGCATTGAACAAACAGAAGTCATTAACACCGAAAAGCAGCAGAAATTCATCAGCACCAACCGGGCTTATCTTGATATGCTCTCCCATTATTCCAATTTTGAGTACGAACTTCTCAACAGTGGTCGCAACAGGGAGGAGGTTCTGAGGGAAATCGAGTTCTTTAAAAAGTACAATCAGTAAGTACATTGAAATAACTTTGCACACTTATGTTTCCAGAATATGATGTTATTGTAGCAGGTGCCGGTCATGCCGGTTGTGAAGCAGCTGCAGCTGCTGCCAACAGGGGCAGCAAAGTGCTGCTCATTACCATGAACATGCAAACCATTGCCCAGATGAGCTGTAACCCCGCCATGGGTGGTATTGCCAAAGGGCAGATTGTAAGGGAAATTGATGCGTTGGGAGGCTACAGTGGTATCGTAAGTGATAAAAGCATGATTCAGTTCCGGATGCTCAACAGGTCAAAAGGTCCGGCCATGTGGAGCCCAAGAACTCAAAATGATCGCATGCTCTTTTCTTCCACCTGGAGAGAAATGCTTGAAAATACCCCTAATGTTGATTTTTACCAGGATATGGTGAAAGGCCTGATGGTAAAAGATGGTCGTTGCTATGGTGTGGTTACAAGCCTCGGGCATGAAATAAAGGCAAAAGCAGTCGTGATCACCAGTGGTACTTTTCTCAACGGGGTTATTCATATTGGTGAAAAACAATTAGGTGGTGGCCGTATATCTGAAAAAGCGGCAACGGGTATTACCGAACAGCTGGTTGAACTGGGATTTGAAAGTGCCCGGCTTAAAACCGGAACCCCTCCCCGTATTGATGGCCGCAGCCTTGATTATTCCAAAATGGAAGAACAGAAGGGCGATGATGAGATTACCGGCTTTTCATACATGGATATTCCAAGGATTAAACCGGAAGATCAGCGAAGCTGCTTTATTACTTATACCAACGAAAAAGTACACAGTATCCTGAAAACAGGATTCGACCGAAGCCCGATGTACCAGGGCCGCATTCAGGGAACTGGTCCAAGATATTGCCCCAGTATTGAAGACAAGATCAACCGCTTTGCCGACCGTGATCGTCACCAGCTCTTTGTTGAACCTGAGGGTTGGAATACGGTTGAGATATATGTAAACGGATTCTCAACTTCTTTACCGGAACAGGTGCAATATGAGGCACTCAAAACTGTTCCCGGTTTTGAAAACTGCCGCATGTTTCGCCCTGGCTATGCCATTGAATATGATTATTTTCCACCTACGCAGCTTGATTATACGCTGGAAACCAAGCAGTTGCAAAATTTATTTTTTGCCGGGCAAATCAATGGAACCACGGGTTATGAAGAAGCAGCCTGCCAGGGATTAATAGCTGGCATCAATGCTTCATTAAAAGCAGCCGAGCTGGATCCGTTTATTTTAAAACGTAGCGATGCTTATATAGGCGTACTCATCGACGATCTCATCAGCAAGGGAACTGATGAACCCTACCGCATGTTTACCAGTCGTGCCGAATACCGCACATTGCTGCGCCAGGATAATGCCGACCTCCGCCTCACGGAAAAAAGTTTCAAAATCGGACTGGCTTCACAGGAACGCTGGGAAAAAACCAGCAACAAACTACATGCTGTGGAACAGCTGAAAAATTTGCTTGCAGAAACAGTACTCACCCCTGCTGAGATCAATAGTTTCCTGGAACAAAAAAACAGTGCACCGCTTTCACAAAAGCAAAAAGCATTACAAATTCTTTTACGTCCCGGTATTCAGCTGAACGAACTCATCAACGCATCGCCAACATTGCAGCAACTAACGGCTACAAACAACCGTGAAATACTGGAACAGGTGGAAATACAGGTGAAATACGATGTGTACATTGAAAAAGAAAAAGATCTTGTGCAACGTATGGGTCAGCTCGAAGACCTTGAAATTCCTTCATCTTTTGATTACGATAAAATTTCTTCGCTGAGTACAGAAGCATTGCAGAAGTTTAAAAAGATCAAACCACGTACACTCGGACAGGCTTCCCGTATCTCTGGTGTAAATCCAAGCGATGTGCAGATTCTCATGGTGTATATGGGTCGTTGATTTTATTTACAGAAACATTCAAAAGGTAATTTTCTGACAAAGTTATTTTGCCAAATCTCCATTGACAAGCCTTGTTTAGCTGCTTGTCAAAATTAACTACGATAAAATTCGTTTATCGTGCATTTTTGTTTCATCACCTGCAGAACACAGGTAAACGGCTATGCAATCAAAAAGCTGTTTACTGCTGTAACTGCAACAAATGAAGTAATGTATGAAACAATTAACCACCAGCCTTATCATCTTCCTGTTGCTTTCGGTTGCTGTTTTTGCACAACCGGCAAAGCAGGGAAAAATCACCTGTAAAATCAGTAACAGCGAACAACAACCTCTTTCCAACATCACAGCCGAACTTATACGCAGTACCGACAGCAGTTTGGTTAAAACAGCAATTTCTGATCAGTCTGGTCTTATTGAATTTGAACAGATTCCTTTTGGCACCTATCTTATCCGCACTTCATCCGTCAGCTACCAGGATCATCTTTCTCCACCTGTTACCATTAATGAGCAGCAACAGATTGTAACTAACGGTATCGTGTTGTCGCCTGTATCGGTACAACTAAAAACGATTGAAGTAACAGGCCGCAAACCATTCATTCAGAAACTGAGCGACCGTATTGTGGTAAATGTCGATAATAGTGTAATCAATGCTGGCAGCTCTGCATTTGATGTACTTGAACGGTCGCCCGGTATCTTGATTGATGCTAATGATAATCTCAGCATGCGGGGACGAAATGGCGTTATCATCATGATTGATGGTAAGCCAACTCCCATGAGCGGAACAGACCTTGTGAACTACCTGCGCAGCCTTCCGGCCAATGCCATTGAACGGATTGATCTTATTACCAATCCTTCTTCAAAATATGATGCTGCTGGGAATGCAGGTATCATTGATATGCGGCTTAAAAAAGATCAACGTTATGGAACCAACGGATCTGTAAATGCAGGTTACGGTCAAGGTGTTTATCCCAAGGCAAATACAGGGATCAACTTCAATTACCGTAATAAAAAAATGAACCTGTTTGGCAGTTACAATTACAGCTACCGTAAACAGATGAATCATCTCCTGCTCGATCGTAATTTTTATACAAACGGACAATTTTCCGGAAAAGACCTGAAAGATAATTATGCCACCATACCATTAAACTTAAACACTGTTCGCCTGGGTGCTGATTTCTTTCCATCTTCCAAAACCATTGTAGGCTTTGTTGTAAACAGTAATCTGAATTATATACGTCCAAACAGCAGCAACAGTTCTGTTGTCATCAACGATCAGTACCAACCGGTATATAAGTTTGGTTCCGGTACAAAAGCAAATAACCTCAACAACAACTCAACGTTCAATATCAACTTCAAACACAGTTTCGACAGTACGGGAAAAGAGCTTACAGCTGATGCTGATTATGGTTATTTCAATTCAAAAAACCGCTCTTCAGTTCTTACCCGTTACTATAAATTAAACGGACAAACTTTACAACCCGATTACCAGCTCGATTCTGATCAGAAAGGACTCTTAAGTCTTGTGTCTGTAAAAGCAGATTATGTACACCCGTTCAGCAAACAATCAAAAATGGAAGCTGGTTTTAAAACAAGTTTCGTGCATACCGATAACGATGCACATTTCTATGATATGAGTGATGGTACACCGAAAGATGATGTAAACAAAACCAATCATTTTTTCTATGATGAAAACATCAATGCAGCTTATCTCAACTTTAAAAAGGAATATAAAAAATGGGATCTGCAAATCGGGCTACGTGCCGAAAACACCAATGTAAAAACAAAACAGTTAAAAGGCAATATCAACTGGGATAGTTCTTATACACAACTCTTCCCAAGTGCATTTTTTAATTATAAAATCAAAGAAGACCAGGTCTTGGGAATATCTGTAAGCCGTCGCATTGACCGCCCCGGTTATTCGCAACTCAACCCTTTTCTTTTCCTGATAGATGTAACAACTTATGCAACCGGCAACCCTGCTCTTTTACCACAGTTTACATGGAGTTATGAACTCAGCTATACTGTACACAACATCAACCTCACACTTGGCTACAGCCATACAACAGATGTGCAGAATATTGTAATTACCCGTTTCAAAGATGTGTTCCCCAATATTCCATCTGACGATAATGTAACAGTACAGATACCAGTAAACCTGCAGTCGTCCGATTACCTGGGCTTAACAGCTGCCATACCGGTGAAAGTAAACAAGTGGTGGAACATGATCAGCAATGTAAATGTGTTTTACAACCAATTCAATGGCAACCTGTCGGGCACAACACTTAACAAAGGAAAAACGGTGGCCAATCTCAGTACCACGCAGACCTTTACATTTAAAAAAGGATTCACGGCCGAGTTAAGTGGCAATTACAGTTCAGGAGGTCCGTATGGCTTTATGGATTTTAAACCCAGCTGGGGAATGGGTGCAGGCGTGCAGAAATCGTTACTGAAAGGAAAAGCACAGATAAAGATGAACATTATAGACATCTTCTGGACCGATCTTCCCCGTGCAACAATCACGTATAATAACTACGTTGAAAAATGGAGGGCTTACCGAGAAACAAGGGTAGCGAACATCAGTTTTACCTGGCGCTTTGGTAACAACAAAGTACAGCAGGCCAGGAGAAGAACAACGGCATCAGAAGAAGAACGCCAGCGGGCACAGTAATTGTTTTTTCTCGTGTTTATATTTATACGGGGCAGTAGTCTTACTGTCCCTTTTTTTATCATGTACACAACGTCAACCTGTTTATGTTAGAATAAAAAATCCTGTCAGAGTACGCCTTGCAATCTGTAAAAAACATATTCTAACTGAACTCCTGTGATAAAAACTATCTGTGCTGATCTGGGAAATCTGCGAGCAACAATGCAGATAATTTAACTCTTCTTCGCTCTCTTGAGTAGCTGTAAATGCGGCTGCAGGTAGGCAATGCTTTCTTTCTGCAAAAAACTCCGCAGGTGTTTATGAAAATGACTGTAGTCGTAATAACCAAACTGTGCGTAATGAAAACTTCCCGGTAAGTGAACCATCTGTTCAACTGCTTTCCTGATCCGTAACACCTGCAGCGCTTGTTTACTGCCCACACCGGTAGCCATTTCAAAATAACGCTGCAGCGTCCGGCTGCTGATCTTGTAACGGGCTGCCAGTTCTTCCACCGGCAGGGTAAACCTTTTTTCGTTCACAGCTTCCTGTAATACTTCTGTTATAATCTGTATGGGTCGCAGGCTTCCTTTGTATTGTTCAGTAACCTGTTTATAATGCTGCAGCAGTAATTGCACCCTTTGTTCAAAACTATTAGCTTTCTTGAGTTGCAGCAGCAACTCAGGTTCCATCAGGTAACTCAGCGGAAACATGCTGCCACTGTATTCCGAAAAATTCACCTTCTTTTCAAACAGCACAGGGCTTACCCTGAACTTGATGCCGAAGAGTATATTACCCGGTTCGTGAAACGCTTCTATATGATGCAGCCTTGGCAAAAATCCATCGCCTTTAACATGGGTACGTTGTTCATCCACCTGCATATCATAAGCAGTACCAAGGTTTACCAGGTATGAGTAACCAAGATTGGGAAACAATACATCGCTGAAACCTTGCGGGTGCTGCTGCCACAATGCTTCAAACTTTGTTTGCCAGAAAAAATCGATAAAAAGCGAAAGCGGTCCCGTTACATGATAACGGTGGTAATTCTGTTCAAAATGATTGCTATGTACAAACTCAATATGCTGCACATGGGCAAGTTATAAAAGCACATTGTTACGGGCAATCACATAATGATGTGTGGAAACCTTTCATAAAAAAGTTTATGCACTTGGCCGGGTATTGAACTGGTTGATAATTTCATTTCGGGCATGCTGAAAACATTGCCGCCATGAACGTTTAAACATCGGTTTATTTTTCACGATTGATTATTTATTTGATTGCGCATCACTTGCTTTTCACACAAAAAAGCACAACCTTTCTGCTTGATACATTGTATGGAACGACCCATCTGCCTGTAACAATTCTACAGCAACTCCTGGTGAATGACATGCTCATTTCAAACGCATAAACTTCACGCACATGAAAAAAATGATTCTTCCTGCAGCATTATTGCTGTGCTTGCTTTTTTCCTGTAAAGAAAAACAAACGGGTGCATCTGTATCAACAAGTCCCGTAAACCCATCAGGTGAAATTAAACTCCCGATGGAGCTCTGGTACAGCGCTAAAAAAACAGAAATCGGTAACAATGAAAACATGATTACGGTAATGAAGTGGAATAAATTTCTTGGCGAAAAAAATGTTGACAGTGCCTTTGCTCTGCTCGCTGATTCTGTAACGATCTATCTTGCCGATGGCTCAGTAAGTAACAACGTTAAAGATTCCGTTAAAGCAGAACTCAATCGTTTTATCAACAGCCTGAAAAGTATCAGCATCAAATACATGTTTGCGCTGCCGTTAAATGCTGTGTATGAAAATAAAACAGATGAATGGGTTGAAAGTGTTACAGACGAAGAATACTTCTTCAAAGATGGTAAACACCAGCATTCTTATTTCAGTGAAGACTACCGGATGGAAAATGGAAAAATCAGGCTTGTATACCAGTACGAACGTAAGATTATTCCCCCGCCTCCTGCAAAGAAATAGTACTGCATTAACCCAAATACAAAACCGGGGCAAAAAGCCCCGGCTTAAATGACTGATAAGGTTTAAGCAGTTGGTCAGATCGCATGATGGATCTGCTGCTACTGGTTAACATATGCTTATTAAAAAAGTCTTCTGGGTAAAAAAGGTTTTTAATTGGTATTGTATTTACAGTTCGTTGTGCCGGTTCTCTTAAGCCGCATCAGCGCCTGTAATTTTTTTATATTCCTCTTCGTTTTGTTTACGCAACCTCAACTCTTCAATCAGTTTTTCCCGATGTTTCATCCGTGCTTTCATAATCACCGCACCAACAATAATTCCCAAAACAAAACTGTGTAATGCAAAAAAGAGCAGGGTTTCATCTTTTAGTTGCTCAAATAACATATTCATTCATTTATACCTGCAGTTGCAAAAACTCAGGTTAAAAATAAAACAACGGAATTGCTAATAATGTAAACAAAACCGCCAATTTCAGAAAATCAAGGTTAAACATAGTTTGTACTACGTGTTTTACTTTAGTAAATGCACGAAAAAGGACTTGTAAAATCAGCATCAGAAGATTGCGTAAACAAAGCACGTTATGTTTTGTAGAATACATACTACAATGTAGCCTTGTTCGCAATATCACTAAAACGGCAGCGACTGCTGATTTCTTTCCCTTAAGTTTTTAACAGATAGCGGTTGAGCCTGAACCGCTTTGTTCATTTGCAGAACGAAGATACCGGGTGCATATTCTTTTTTCGGTTGTACGTTAAGGTTATCAAGTAATCTTGATAATAATTCACCTGCAATGGTTAATTGCTTTTGTAACATGGATTTGGATTTTAAGATTTTCAAAAAGGATTGTTGGATTTACGCATCCAAGGTACTTCAGCAAAAAAGGCTCTGCAAGCTTTTACCCCATCAATTGCAGGAAATATAGTTTTATGCAGCAACTGTATAAGTAATGAAAACAGCAACACTAAGAGGTTTACTGTAGCTGTTGATACAGCAGTAGCCGGTTGGAATATTTTAAGCCACCTGAATGATCAGTATAAATTGCCAAAACTATCGGCTGTCTTTTACGCACTGCTAACTAACAACTACCGGCTAACTACTATCAGCTCTCAACTACCGGCTTCTTCCCTCCCTTCTTGCTTCTGTCTTCAAAAAACCGTACTTTGTTTTCACTAAATCATTTCAGCTGAAATTGCCTGCACATAAAAAAACACGCAAAAGGCGTCCTGTATAATTCCCGCTTAGCTACCCCGGGCATCTCTCTTATTTTATCACAATAAACCAACCCTGTACCGTTATGTTAGTACAGCAATACAGCCTTTATACAGGGGCCGACCATCATGTATGGCAGCTTCTTTACAGCCGGCAGATGAATGCTATTCAGCAGGCTGCCTATCAACAGTTTTTCAAGAACACATCTTTTCTCGGTTTCACCGAAGAGCGTATACCTGAATTTACCGCCATCAATGCACGGTTAAAAAACAGTACCGGCTGGGAAATTTATGCCGTACCCGGACTCATTGCAAACGACCTGTTTTTTAAACAGCTTCAGCAACAGAAATTTGGCGCCAGCACCTGGATCCGTAAAATGGAAGAACTCGATTACCTCGAAGAACCCGATATGTTTCACGATGTATTTGGTCACCTTCCGCAACTGGCCGACCCGTTGATTGCTGATTTTCTTTTGCAGCTGGCAAACATTGCCGTAAAACATATCCATTCAGAAAATATCATTGAAGCCATTGCACGTTTGTACTGGTACAGCATTGAATTTGGATTGGTGCAGGAACAGGACGAAATAAAAATTTACGGTGCAGGATTGCTCTCATCCATTGCCGAAACAAAGTTCTGTTTATCGGCAGAGGCAAACAGGATACCCTTTAATCTTGAACAGGTGCTCAACACGCCCTATATTAAAGATGAGTTTCAGCAACAGTATTTTGTACTGCAGTCATTGGAGCAGTTAACACAATGCATACCGGCGTTGATCAGCTATACAAACAGCATGAATTAAGATGCGCAGCTGTTGACTGTTTAAACTTTTTGAAAACCTTCAGGGTTTGCCGTGCTGCTTTTGCGCTGGTAACCCTGAAGCGTTTGCTGCTTTCAACCACCTCCCCGCTAATAGCTAAAAGCTAATGGCTATCGGCTATGAATTTTCTTCTCCTAAATAATCGTCTTCCCCCTTGCCCAATGTTCCAGCTCTGTTACAAAATCGGCTACAATTAACCGGTAGCTGTTTGCAACAGGCTGCTGTGCCAGCTTCATATCAAAACCTGTCCAGTTTTCAGTAAACCGGTCCAGTACACCGTATAACGAAGGGGAAATTCTTTTTAACTCCTGCAACTGTTTGCTGTAATCAAACCCGGGGTTAGGGCATGCACGGGCTGCAAAGTATTTTTCAATAAAACGGCCAATCCCGTATGAATGATAATAGTTTTCAAAGAAGAACCGACGCCTGTAATGCTCCCGTATCACCTGCAGGTCTTCACCGGTAAGCTGGCAGGTATGATAATCTGCATAAAAGCGTTCAGCCCTGTATCCCATGCGCAGAAATACAGGATACATTTTCAGGTGTTCAAGAGAGTTTGCCACCCGTTCCAGTAAATGCCTGCTGCAAAACTTTGTCAGCGCCTCTTTTTTTTCAATCAAAAGCTGCAGGCTGTTTTCTGTATCAATACCATCTACCCAAAAATAAATATGTAAAAGTTCGTGTGTAAAGCAGGCAGAATCCGGACGGTCCTTAGGTACATAAATAACCATTTCTTCGCTGCTGTTGCTCGCAAGGTAATCGGCCCTGTTTTCACGACGTATGTTTATACGGTGCCGCTCATTCAGGTATTGCCATAAGCTGGTATTTTTTTCATCAAGCAGTGCTGTTACAGGCATGTCTTTTAGTAGGTTTGGTTAGTAAATTATATATATTCCTCCTTTTTTCAAAGCCGGTTATGTATTAAGATGCCGTAACACCCGATTATGCATATATCAGGCCAACTAATAACTAACTACTACCAACTATCCACTAAAGACTACCGGCTACCCACTCTCTTCTTCCTCCTTGCCTCTTGCCTCTCCCTGCTTTCTTCTAACTTCTTCCTTCTTACAACTTATTACTTATAACTTACTACTTACCACCTTCTTCCCTCACTCTTACCTTCACCCTCGTTCCCTTTCCCTGCTGACTGATAATCGCAATCGTACCACCAATAATATGTGCTCTTTCCTGCATGCCAAGTAATCCAAGTGATGTATGTTTTTTCCGGCTGTCAAATCCTTTACCATCATCTGTAACCGTCATGGTAATATCATTCTCATTCACTTCAATTAATGTAAACACACCTTTTGCTTCTGAATGTCTTGCAACATTGGTCAGTATTTCCTGGTAAATCCTGTACAGACCAATCGCAACCATCGGGTCAAATTCAATCTCTTCTGCCGGACCACTGAACTTCACTTCTATCCCCGTCTTTTGCATAAACTCTTTACTCACCCAATCCAGTGTTTCCACAAGTCCTAAATCATCCAGCAACGGTGGCCGCAGGTCAGATGCAATTTTTCGGATAATGGTAATCGTTTCATCCATCTGCAACGCTATCTGGTCCGTGAGCTGCAGCTGCTCTTTTCCTTCAGCATTTTTTGATAACAAAAGTTTAAGACGGTTCAGCATCAGTTTCATACTCGTAATCTGTTGCCCAAGCTGGTCGTGAACTTCACGGGCAATTCTCGACTGTTCCTCTTCTCTTATCTTTTCAAGATGCTTCGAAACATTTCTTAACTCCTTGTTTATTTTTATCAGCTGCTTCTCTGCAAGTATGCGTTCGGTAATATCAAAACCAATTCCTATAAGGCATTCTTCCTCGTTAAACTCAGTTGCCATTCCCGTAAAGTAAAACGCAATCTCTTCTCCGTTCTTTGAAATAAAAACGGTTTCAATCTCTGAATATCCTTTTGTAAACACTTCTTTAATCCATGCAGTAACATATTCTTTTTTGTCATGGTTAAAAAAATCTTCAGGACGCATTTCAGAAATCTCTTTTGCTGTATAGCCCGATAACCGTTCCATGTTTTTATTCCAGCGCAAATACTTTCCGTTTTTATCAATGAGATAAAAAACACCCGGCAAACTGTTGATGATGGAATCAGACAAATCTTTTTCCATTTCTTTTTCCCGTTGTATTCTTTTACGTTCAATGGCTTTACTGATAGCAGCAGGCAGCCTGGTAAGATTATTCTTCAGGATATAATCATCAGCTCCCAGTTGAATAATATGCACAGCAAATTCTTCCGATACAGTACCCGTAACAAGTATAAAAGCAACGTATGGACTTTTTTCACGCACAATATTGAGCGCTTCAAGCGAACTGTATTGAGGCAGCGCATTATCTGCCAGCACCACATCAAATGTGGTTGAATTAATTGCAGTAAGAAACTCATATTCGTCACCGGCAACAACTGCACTAAACTGCAATCCGTTTCTGCGCAGCATCAGCTGCACAAGAACAGCATCTGCAGGATTATCTTCCAATAATAAAATCTTTAATTCAGGATTCATAAGTTAATATTTAGGTGAAGGCTGATTCAGCACCAGCCAGTACAGTCCAAGTTCTTCAACAACTTTGGAGAACGATTGAAAATTCACAGGCTTAACAATATAACTGTTGGCACCAAGCTGGTAACTGTCAATAATATCCTTCTCTTCTTTCGATGAGGTTAAAATCACAACAGGAATATACTTTGTACGTTCATCTGCTTTCATCCGCCGCAGAATTTCCAAACCATCAACACGGGGTAGTTTCAGATCAAGTAAAACCAGTTTGGGGTTGAACATATTTTTCGGATCTGTGCCATCCTTGTTCTCCGAAAAAATAAAATCAATCGCATCAGCACCATCATCAATCAGTTTTAATTTGTTGGCCAGGTGATGGCGTTTCAAACTCCGGATGGTCAGCTCTGCTTCATGCGGATTATCTTCCACAAGAAGAATTTCAATTTCAAATGGTTCCATAGTATTTATTAAATGATGATAAGCAAATACTCACACCGGCAGACTGAAAAAAAACCTTGCACCTTTCCCGGTAATTGATTCAGCCCAAACTCTTCCGCCATGTTTATTAACAATCCGTTTCACCAATGCCAGTCCCACACCTGTTCCCGAAAATTCTGTAGCCTTATGCAATCGTTGAAATACACCAAACAGTTTATCAGCATACTTCATATCAAAACCTGCACCATTATCACTTACAGAATAAATAACTTCATGATTGTTCCGTTCCGATTCAATATGAACAATAGGTTCTTTTGTTTTGGACGAATATTTAATTGCATTGTTAATCAGGTTCTGCCATACCTGTTTAATCAGGTTACTGTCGCACACTGCAGGTTCCAGCTTCTCCGATATAATTTTTGCTTCAATTCCGCTTACCATTAATTGTTCATCAATAATCGGCTTTACCAGCTGGTTCATGTTTACAGTAAAAACAGAAAGTTCTTTACGCCCTGCTCTTGATAAATTCAGCAGGTCATCAATCAGCTGTCCCATCTTCTGCGCATTCTGTTTAATCACTTCAAGAAACTGGTGCCCTTCTTCATTCATCACCGATGAGTAATCTGTAACAAGTATATCAGCATACCCGTCAATGATGCGTAACGGCGACCGCAGATCATGCGATACAGAATAAGTAAATGACTCCAGTTCTTTATTCAGTTCAAGCAATGCTTCTTCCGATCGTTTACGTTCGGTAATATCACGCACAGCAGCTGCAACAAGTAATCCATCTGCAGTATGCAAAGGCGATAAACTGATTTCCACCGGAAACTTTGCACCATTCTTATGCACAGCATACAATTCCAGCCCTGCACCCATCTCCCGTACTTTCGGATCATGATAATATCCTTCCCTGTTTTCTGCATGAAGTTGTTTTAATTCATCAGGCACCAGCATCTCAACTCTTTTCCCGTTAATCTCATTCTTTTCATAACCAAACATGCTCACTGCCTGCTGGTTCACAAGCACAATGTCTCCCTTATCATCAGTGATGATCATGGCATCGGGTGCCGACTCAAGCAATCCTTTAAATTTGATCTCTGATTTTTTTTGTTCGGTGATGTCACGTAAAAAACCAACAAACAGGTAATCATCTTTCGACCGTACAGCAGCAATACGTATGGCAACATCAAATTCTGTTTTGTTTTTTTTGATGGCCTTGATTTCAATGGTCTTATTAAGCACATGACTTTTTCCTGTGCGCAAAAAATGCTGCAGCCCCTGTTCTAAAACTGTTTCATACTTCGCAGGTATAATATGATCAATTATACGTTGCCCGGTTATTTCTTCGGCACTCCATCCAAAAAGTTGAGTGGCCATGATATTCCAGTTAACAATCGCACCGTTTTTATCAATCACAATAATGGCATCAGGAGCAGCTTCAAAAATCGTCAGTATCTGGTCTTCTGTTCGCTTACGTTCTTTCATCTCTTCCTGCAGTAAGCGGTTACTTTCATGCAGGTTTCTTCGCTGAACAATTTCTTCTGCACGTAATCTTTTCATCTCTGTTACATCCTCCACCTGGTGTATCACATACTCTACCACACCATCATCATTCAGCACCGGTGTATTCAACGGTCTCCACCAGCGTTCCTCAAATGTTCCATCCTCTCTTCGCACATCATATTTCTGCAGTTCCATTTTATGCGGCTTGCCATGCCGTATCACATACCGCAGTGAAGCAAGTAAATTAGAAACACCATCTGCAGCCGGGTCGTCCGGGTTATCAGGAAAAATATCAAACAGGTATTTCCCGTTAATCTGTTCACGGTTTGTATTGGTGGCATGCAGGTAAGCATTGCTTACAGCCGCAATGTTTAATGCAGTATCCAGTACTAAATAAAGACCGGGTGCTGTTTCAAAAAGCCGTTGATAAAACAATTTATTCCCAATGCCCATATATTGCTTTATAGTTAAATAATCACGTATAAAACATACCTTATTCTACAAATAAGATCCGGGTAAAAGGGTAAAAAGAAAAATAATCGGAGGGGACAATGATCAGGTTCAGAACGAAAATAACAGGATGAATTGATATATCAAATAGCAAACCATAACTTATTTATCAGTAAATTAAATAATCATTTCTTTACTGCTATGTTCTTACAGGTGCGTGACAATTACAGCTGTATAAAAAAGAAAAAAATAATGATGAATCTTAGTGAAAATACGCAGAGCAATGATTGTTAACTGTTAACATACTTTACTTCACCTGCACAAAAAATAAAATGAGTATGCAAAATAACTGTGTGAAAAAATATGCTCACGACTTCTTCACTAACAACTACCGGCTAAAGACTATCGGCTACCGGCTTTCTTCTATATAATCGTCTTCCCCTTTGCCCAATGTTCCAGCTCTGTTACAAAATCATTTACAAAAGGGCGGTAACTGTTTGTAACATGGTTCATCGTTCGTTCATCAAAACTCATCCAGCTTGTTGTAAACCTGTCCAGGATGCCGTATAATATAGGGGCTGTTTTTTTTAATTGTTGTAATTGTTTGCTGTAGTCAAATTCAGGATTAGGGCATGCACGGGCTGCAAAATATTTTTCGATGAAATATTCAATTCCGATTCTATGATAATAAAACTTAAAAAAAATACGGCTTCTGAAATGTTCTTTAATCTGTTGAAGATCTTTATTGGTCAGCTTGGGTTGCTGATAATCTGCATCAAATGTTTCAGCAGGGTAACCCATGCTGATAAATAAAGGAAACATTTTCATGTGTTCAAGGCAGTTAGCAGTATGGTCCAGTAATTTACGGCTGTAAAATTTTGAAAGCACTTCGTTTTTTTCAACCATCATTGTAAGGTCACTTCCAATATAAATTTCATTATTCTTCAGGGCCACATGCAGCAGTTCGTGCGTAAAAGCTGCGGGCTCAGCTTTATCGTTGGGTACACTGATAATTGTCTCACCTCCCTTGCTCAGTAAAAGGTAATCACCCCTGTTTTCACGGCGTATTTCTATCTGAAACCGCTCATGCAGGTATTGCCACAAAGCAGCATTCTTTTCGTCAAGCAGTCCGGTTGCCGGCATTGAACAAATTAGGTTTTGTTAGTAATGTATAAATGCGGTTCCTATTTCGAAACGCCTGTTTGTTATAAGATGCGTAAATATAAAAATATGCATAACTAATCAACCAACAACACCCGGCTTTCCTTTCTTCAAACTTCTATCTCTTAACTTCTTTCTTCTTATTACTGACCCCTGACTCCCTACTACCGGCTAATCACTCCCGTCTTCCTTCCCCCGTCTTTCCTCTTGCCCTCATCCATGAACTATCAACTATCCACTAACAACTCCCGGCTAACGACTCCCGGCTTTCTTCTAACTTCTAACTCCTTGCTTCTTTCTTCTTACTAACGACTCCCTACTACCGGCTTTCTTCCCCCTTCTTCTCATTTCTTCTTTTTCATTTCCTTAAGTATTTTCTTTTCATCGCCCTCGAGTTTACGTTGAACTTTTTTTACATCTTCTGCAGCTGGCAATTGTTCAGGTAACACGCCACGTTCTTTCAGCATCTTGCGTACTGCCAGGTTGTTGTCAACATGTTCTTTACTGATGGACTGCTCACCTTTCAGATCCTTTTCAGCAACATTATGGCTTGTAAGTTCAGTTGCAAAATCTTTTGCTTTAATCGTAAGCACAGGAAGAAAGTCAGCCAGCGGTCTGGTAGCAGGCACACCTAATTTCCTTTTCATATCATTGGTGCTGTTACCGCCAAACAAAGCCTGGTCGCCTTTTGAGCGGATCAGGGCAAACCCTTTTTCATCAACACCTCGTTCATAAATAATGCCCGATAGTTTTTTTTCACTCTTACTTAATTTTTCACGGGCACTTACACGGGCAACATCAAGCAGCCGCTGTTCAATCAGTTCCTGCTTACGGGTTTGCACCGCAAAATAAGTTTGCGCAAAAGCAATAGAAGGTTTTGCCGGGTCTCCATTTTGTGCCACAAGGTAACAGGCGTAACGGGTAAGCGCTATATCATCAATTTCACGTTCTGCACCACTTCCCAAAACAACCATTTTCCCGGTACCGGCAAAATGGTCTGTTACCGCTTCTCCGGCTTGCTCACATGCTTTTTTTGCTTTTTCAATAACATTAAGAAAGTTATCCCATTTGGTATAAGCAAATAGTTCCTGTAACTCTCTTGCACTCCAGCATTCAATACCCTTGTACTCATAACAGGCGTTTTCAAATTGACCGAACAGTTCGGCGATCAGCTCTTTTTTCATATCTGTTTCTGCTAATTTTAAAACATCAAGATACTAAATTTGTTAGTTTTTAAATAACAAAAAGTCTCATCTGCCACCTACTTCTTTCTTCACTACCAACTCCCGGCTAATGACTATCGGCTTTCTTCTAACTCCCCCTCAACGTGTCTTAAAAGCAAATACAACAACCAATGCATTGTTTACTATTGCACATGATAAGTAAGCAACTAAATCCTCTTGAAACATTTTTAATGAACGATCAGCCTTTCACTTGTCCTTATTGTGGATCAAGATGCGAAATACTCCCTTTGGCCGTCATTGCGAGGCACGAAGCAATCTGCACACCATCAACAACCTTAAATACAAAGCAATTAATTCAACATTGTTTAAATAAAAACTGCTCCTTTGTTTGCTATGAAGAACAGGATGAATATTATCTTAAATTGTGGAAAGTAATATAGCCACTTATGAAAGAAGGACAAACACTATGGACAAAAGAAGAACTGATCCTGGCTGTTAATCTTTACTGCAAATTGCCATTTGGTAAAATGCACAAAGGCAATGCAGATATTATTGCACTTTCTCAAATCATTGAGCGCTCCCCCAGTGCTGTTGCACGCAAACTTGGAAACTTTGCAAGCTTTGATCCTTCGCTAAAAGCAAGAGGCATTAAGGGCTTGCCCAATACAAGTAAACTCGATGGAGAAGTCTGGAATGAATTTTACAATAACTGGGATGCATCATTACTGGCAAGCGAAGATCTCCTGGCCCAAAAGAAACACACAACAATCGAAGCATTAAATAACATTAACCTGGACGATCTGCCAAAAGAAGGAAAAGAAAAACAACGGCTGGTAAAAACAAGAGTAAATCAATCAGTGTTTCGTTCCGTTGTATTGGCAACCTATAACAGCGCCTGCTGTATTACCGGTATTAATAATCCAGAATTGTTAATAGCAAGCCACATTGTTCCATGGAGTAAAGATCAAACCAACAGGCTTAACCCCATGAATGGTCTTTGTTTAAATGCCCTGCACGATAAAGCATTTGATAGTGGTTTAATCACGATTGATGCAGATGATTATACCATTAAAATTTCTTCAAAACTCAAAAGCAAAAAACCAACGGAAAGTATTGAGCAATACTTTTTAAAACTGGAAGGCAAATCAATTCAGTTGCCGGATAAGTTTTTGCCAGCAAAGGAATTATTAAAACAGCATAATGAGTTCTTTAAGTCTTAAGCATCATTTTTTGTGTCTTGCATTAGTTATGCCTAAATAGGCATCAATAATTAATTAACCGCAACACTATGTTTAATTATCAACAACTGATAAATGAAAACAATATAAAATCACTGGCCGAGCTCAATACTTTATTTTGGGAAGACATAGCTTATGATTGGGGCGAAGCATACAAATCAATGTCCGAAAAACATGGTGTTATTACACTACAAAATTTTCACGGTTATGCGTTTATTATTGATGATGGTAATCAATTGCCAAACCGCAATTCGCCAGAAAAAGAAATATTGGAATCACGTGTGGTTGCGGCATTTGGATTGACTCATACCAATGTGAATAAAAATAACAGAAAAATGATGCGTAAATGGATTGGCAAAACATCAGAAATTTTTAAATTTTTTGGCGACAAGTATGATAAGGGACATTTTATAGCTCATGGATTCGGAGGGCCTATCGATGTTAATTTGTTTCCACAACGAAGGGATATTAATAGGGGTTGGGGCCCTGTCGGCAAACCATATCGTGATATGGAACGGTTTATCGCAAAAAACCCTGGGGTTTTTGTATTCTCTCGGCCCATCTATACCGATTTGTCTTTTTGCCCCTCAATCCTTGAATATGGTTATTGCGATTTTGATCTTAATTTCTTTGTACAACAGTTTCCTAATAGATAGAAATAGCAAAACACTAAAGTTTCATTACTATCCGTGTGCCACTCAAATAGCTTGCCTCAATTTGTTTAATTGTTATCATTACAACAAATCAATTTCATCATGATCATCTGCGAAAAAGGGGCTATTTGCCCAAAATGAAGATTGCATAAAAAAAGGACCGCTTATAAACATTCAACTATATGATAACTACAACTAAACACCAGTATATAGTATCTAAATCTTTCTCTTTTATGTAAAAATTCCTACTTTAGTGAATGACCTTTGAAGAAATTCAGTTACAATTTAATACCTCAAAATCTCTGCTTCTTTTAAGAGCAAAAAACGCACCGTTTATTATTTCCTTTTTTCAAAAAGTATTTACTGATGCTAATATAACAACAATCACCAACTCCGAACTGCGTAGTAAATTGGAAGGATATATGGAAGAGTTGTCTTATGAAGCAAAAGACGATGAATTAGATGCTACTACCTTGTTTGATGACTTTTCAGTTAGAGCAGCACAATACATTGACAGATGGAGTAACAACGGTTTTCTGCGAAAATATCCTAATGACGATGGAGAGGATTTGCATGAATTGACACCTGATACAATTAAAGTATTAAAATGGCTGACAGATTTAGATCGTCGTGAATATGTCGGTACAAATAGTCGTTTCAAAGATATATTCTTTAAGCTGCAGAAAATGATTGAACACACTAACGAAGACGCAGAAACTAGAATTGAAGAACTTAATAAAAAGAAATGGGAAATTGAAAACGAGATTAATCTTCTAAAAAATGGAATGAAACCTTCTGTGTTTGATGAAACAGAAATTCAGGAGCAATTTTATGAGTTGAATAAAATGTCCAGAGAGCTTTTGGCTGACTTTAGTGAAGTAGAACAAAATTTTGAACAAATTCGAAAGGATATACATCGAAAATATACAGAGAAAGATATTGCAAAAGGAACATTGCTTGTTTTTGCGCTCGACGCATTAGACGAAATAGATCAAAAACCACAAGGAAAAAGTTTTAAAGCTTTCTGGGAATTTTTAATGGATGACAAAAGACAACAAGAATTTACTCAGCTTACAGAAAGACTTTATCAACTATTAAACGAGCAAAACATTGATTATAATAACGATAGGTTTTTAAAACATCTCAAAAGATATCTTCATGTATCAGGTCGTAGAATAATTGACTCAAATAGAAAACTCAGTGAAAAAATTAGCAGAGTACTTTCAGAAAAAAATCTTTTAGAGAGAAGAAGAGCAATGGAATTGATTGGAAATATAAGACAAATGGCTTATTCTCTAATTGATACAAAAATAAAAGAAGACGATTTTATAGTTATTGAAGACGAACCAAGCATTAATCTTTTCGACAGGTGGGAACCTGGAGAGGAGAAAGAAACAGTTATAGGGATATTGTTCCCCGAAGATTCACAAGAAAATGAAAATGTTGATTTCAGCTCTCTTTTTGATCAGTTTACAATTGATCGGAAACGGCTTCAACAGAGAATAGATGTAATGCTGGAAAATAGAACACAAGTTTCCCTTAAAGAAATTGTAGACGAGTACGGAGTAGAAAATGGGCTGAGCGAAATTGTTGGCTATTTTTCAATTGCTACATCAGGTTCCCATAATATCATTATGGAAGATATTCCAGACCCAATTATTCTCGAAAATAAAATCATAAACACTCCAATGGTGCTTTACACAAATCCAAATACAAAATAATTATGGAAACTAAAATTGCAAGAGTTCCTTTTGCAGCGGTTATAATTAAATTATTACAAGGGCCAATATATGCTGATGACAAAAACATTTGGCGAGATCTATTAGGTTGGCAATCTGCTATACAGGAATATTTTGGTAAAATTGGAATGGAACTAATCATAACTGAGCAAGATGGATTTGCAAGAATTATACAGCCAGAAGCAGATGAGTTTGATGATAGTCCTTTGCCTCGCCTCATGAAAAAACAGGCACTCAATTACGAAGCAACTTTACTTGCTGTAATGCTTAGAGAAGGGCTGGAAGAGTTTGATGTAAAAGCCGATGGAACAAAATTCTATCTCACACAAAAAGAGATAAAGGAACGCATTGAATTATTTTATAAAGAGCAATCTAATAAGAGCAAACTTTGGAAAGACTTGTCAAAACCTATAACCAGTTTAACAAATATTGGCATATTGAAATTAAATCGGGAGGATATTGTTAATAAAGACAACAATCAATATGAAATAAAAAGAATCATCAAGGCTTTCATAAGTAATGAAAAACTGGAAGAGATTAAGAATAAGCTAAATAATTATGTCAACACTATTCAGCAATAATTCAGATAACGGATATCGTCTTCGATATCTCGAAGTTTTTAATTGGGGTACTTTTAATGGTAAAGTGTATAAACTTCAGCCCGATGGTCGAACATCTTTACTTACTGGGGCAAATGGTAGCGGCAAAACAACGTTAATTGATGCATTGCTAACAATCCTGGTGCCCACGAATCAGCGATTTTACAATCAATCCTCTGGTGCAGAATCAAAAAAAGAACGTGACGAAAGTTCCTATTTCTGGGGATATTATGGCAAAACGTTTTCAGATATAGAAGAGAAGTCAAAAACAGAACAACTTCGAAATAAAGCAGATAATCCTTACTCTGTTCTTTTGGCTTGTTTTCAAAACTCAGGTACACAACATACAATAACACTAGTTCAGGTACGATGGTATGGCAATGGAGGTTTACAAAAAATATTCATCATTTCTCCGTATCAACTCAACGTAAAAGAGCACTTTGGAGAAGGCCATTTTGATTTAAAGGGCGATTGGAGAAAGAAGTTGATTAAGCAATACGCTAAAACTGAGGTATATAATAGTTTTAAAGAATATGCTGCAAGATTTAGTGAATTATTTGGTTTGCGAGATAAAGCTTTATCCCTTTTCAGTAAAACTGTTGGAATAAAAGTACTTGGCGATTTAACCAATTTTATCAGACAGGATATGCTTGAAGAGGTTGATGCTGAGGAACAATTTAAAGCTTTATATGAACAGTATAGTAACTTATTAATTAGCCATAAGGCCATACAAAAAGATGAAAAGCAATTAGAACTTCTTGAGCCAGTAATAAGCAATATTAAAAAATTGAACAATCTGTCTCGAAAAAAAGAAGAGCTTGATTTTATTGAAAAGCAAATGCCCTTTTTCATGGGTAGGGTCGAATATGAATTGTTAGAAAAAGACACTGAAAGATTAGAAATAGAGATTGAATTTGTAAAAAAAGACAAAATAGTCATCTCTGCATCATTAGAAATGCTTAATAAAGAAAAGGAACAACTCATTGTACAGAGGGCAGCGTTAAACATCGACAGCCAGATTGCGCTACTTAATAAAGAAATTGAAGGAGAAACGGATAAAAGGAATCATAAGAGCGCTGAAAGCGATAGATACATAAAACTTTGTCAACAGTTAAAGTTAGATACGCAAATAGATGCAGAAATATTTAAAGCCAACTATAACAAAATACTTGAACTTAATACGATAATTCCTAAAGAGGCTGAAATTCTGTCGGAACAAAAAGCAAGACTAAAAATAGATCAGGAAAATGTAAGCCGCAGAATTGAATTTCTTCAGCAACAAATTACATCGCTATTGTCAAGGAAAAGTAGAATTCCTGATGAATTGATTAATGCAAGACGCCGATTGACTGAAATACTTGAAATAACCGAAGAAGACCTGCCTTTTGTTGGCGAGTTAATTAAAGTAAAAACAAAAGAACAGCTATGGGAGGACTCAATCGAAAAACTATTACACAGCTTTTCGATGCAACTTTTGGTCCCGGAAAAATTTATTAAAGCGGCAAATCAATTTATTTATAAAAATGATATGCGCACAAAATTGGTATATCAAAAAGTAGAAAGCAAACCCTCTAATAGCCTTGTAAGTTGGCCTGCTGACGAAGCGGCTTTAATAAATAAACTTGACTTAAAAGATTCTATTTATAAACAATGGATTGAAACAACATTGCTTGATCGATTTAGTTATTACTGTACAGATGACTTAAACGTTTTTAATGGCTCATCAAAAGCAATTACTTCTAATGGATTAATACGAAACGTGAATCGTCATGAAAAAGATGACCGTCCGGGTCGTTGGGATAAATCAAAATATCGACTTGGCTGGGATAATAGATCTACAATATTATTCCTGCAAGAGCAGAAATATGAGCAGGAAAAAAACTATCAAAAGCTTTCTAATGAAATTAAGGATATTCTTCCTCGTATTACTTCCTTACAGACTAAGGCTAGCGCTATTACTACAATAGCCCTTATAAAAAATTATGATGAAATTAATTGGGGGCAGCATGCAGAAAGATTAAATCGCTTAAACAAGCAGTTACGGGATTTACAAAAATCCTCTGATTTATATGAAACGATAGTGAATCAAATTAAAGAAGTTGAGGAAAAAATAAAAGCAGGATACAATAAAAATGAAGAGTTGATTAAATTAATTGATCGACAGGAGACTGAGTTTAATGCAAAAAATTTGAAGAAACTCAATCTCAACTTTGAGGATTTAACTGCGGAAGGTGAAAAGGCAATAAACTCTTTTCTCTCTAATGAACACATTTCCTTTGACGATATTCGCTCATTGCATCAGTTTGAAAATATTTTTATCCAAACGGGAGTTAAGTTTAAGGCAAAACAAAAAGCAATAAACGAGTCAGTAAACAACATAGAAAAAGATACAATTATACTTATTGCAGCATTTGTACATCCCGAAGAAAAGATAATTAAAGAGTTTCCTAATTGGAGTGGAGATGTAATGAACATTAAAGCAGATCTAACAGCGCTTGATGACCTAGAGGATTTGTATAAAAAGATCCAAACGCAAAGACTTGTTGAGCATAAAAGACGGTTTAGAGATTATATGGATAAAAGCGTATTAGATGCTCTCACTAGCTATCGTGCTTGGCTTAATAACGAACAAAGTAAAATTGAAGACATGATTGATGAATTGAATATACCATTGAAAAAAATCACCTTCAATCGCAATCCAGATACTTACTTGCAGTTGGAATGTAGGACACTTAGAGGCGAAAATGAAATCAACATCTTCCGGGCCCAATTAAATGCTGCAATACCTAATACATTAGATTTTGCATTGCAAAAAGATGATAACTATCGAGAAGAAATATTTAAAAAAATTAAAGAACTAATTACAGAATTACAAAAAGAAGAACATTGGCGCAGAAAAGTGACAGATGTTCGAAATTGGCTGACATTTAGTGCGAGAGAATATTCTATTGATGAAAATAAGGCTGGTCAGTATCATGATAATACAGCTAGTTATTCAGGAGGTCAAAAAGCGCAATTTACTTATGCTATCTTAGGCGCAGCTATTGCACATCAGTTTGGCATATTTCAACAAGGTAAGCAGCACAAAAGCCTTCGATTTATTACAGTTGATGAAGCCTTTAGTAAACTAGATCCGGAAAAAAGTCAATTCCTGATGGAGTTTTGCGCTCAACTAAATTTGCAAATCTTAGTAGTTACGCCACTCGATAAAATTAATATTGCAGAACCCTACATTAATGCCGTTCATTTTGTGGAAATAAAGAACAAAAAGAACTCTATTCTTTATAATCTCACAATGGAGCAATATTATCAAAAGAAAGAAAGTTTTAAACAATTAGCTTAAGTCTACGAATGATTACTCCAAGGGATCTTAAAAATAAAGCAGATAAACTTTTTTTTAAAATTGTCAATGCCGAGCTAAAAGGAGAAAGCTTCTTTCCTCTGTTTATTCCATCTAATAAAAAAATTGAGGGAACTAATTTTAGTGAGCTGAAGGATGCCTTGCTTCCTCTATATCAACAATCGAAGCAAGCCCAAGGAAAAGGATATACTATTGATTGGAAAGAAAAAGTTATCGAAGGCTCTAAACAAAAAATACCTTCAAAAATATATTTTGAATCGTTGGATGATTATTTGTTTTATGTTAAACGTTACAAAGATTATGAAGCCATAACTAAATCAGTTACATCACTAATTGACGCTTTTCCAACAGTAAAAGAATGGGCATATGCAAATAGTCCCTTTTTGCTTAATTACTCAGCCACGATGGAAGATTTAATTAAGGTCTGCAAATTTTTTGTCAAAAATAGACCACCTTATAATCTGTTTTTACGTGAATTACCAATTGAAATACACTCAAAGTTTATTGAATATAATTTTGCACCGCTACGAAAATTACTGGATGTTTTATTGCCTCCAGAATGGGTAAATGCTACAGAGTCCGATTTCTTAAACCGTTATAACATAAAAAGGCCTACTGTATTTGCACAAATTCGTTTACTCGACGATTCGTTTAAAGCTGCAGTTGGATTTGATGAGTTCGCATTAACCCTGGATGATTGTGCCACACTAAACTGGCAACCGCAAAAAGTATTCATTATTGAAAATAGAGCCTGCTTTCTTTCTTTCCCTAAAGTCAAAAATGCTGTTGCGATATTTGGTGAAGGATTTAAAAGTCGTATTAGCAAACACTTTCCTTGGTTGTTAGGCGCTGAGTTATATTGTTGGTTTGATATAGATGCTGCAGGTTTTGAAATGTTGAATATGATTCGTGAATATTATCCTCAAGCAAAGAGTTTTTTAATGGATGCACAAACATATCATCAATTTAATCAATACTCTGTTACTTCTGTCTATCGTACCCGCCAGTTAGCAAGACTTACAGATGATGAACTGAGTTTTTATCAGTTTTTACAACAAAATAATAAAAGATTGGAGCAGGAGCGGATTAACAATCAATATATTTCAGACAAATTATTAAATTTTTGATGCCAACTACCACTATTGTAAATTAATTACTTCGATTTTTTTTTTAAAATATCTTTTATGTTGATTAGTTTATACTGATTGGATATTCTTTCATAATGCTTTTTCTTAGCATCTTCCTTTATTTCTTCATGTTTCAAAAGAAATGCTATAGTGCCCAATGAACTTTCAATAATTATAAGTGCAGCTATTAACTGCTTTAATTTTGTACTATCAAAAAGTTTGAAATTTAAGTCCAAGCCTTCACTTTTTAGTTTAGGATGGCGCAAAGCCAATCTAGCTTTTTTCGTTTCACTAATAAAATCATATTCTCCAAAAAAAGGTGTCCCATGTGCAAACGAATTTCTCAACTCAATTAAATCCTGAAACGATTTGTTGAAAGGAATAATCGCTTTATATATGTCAGATCTGTTGGTATAACGCTCAATTAGTAATGCCATAAATTTTTTTCTTAAAGGATCTGCAGTTAATCCTTCTGTCATTATTTCGCACAAATTCCTTTTAGATATATCGTAGTCTGGAAACAAAAGGTAGTTGATGCAATAACGCAATCTCGAGCAAACAAATTCAAATCTTGTCAAGAAGTCACCGTATAACCTGGTCAGTTCCTTTTCTTTATTTGTCATGAAGCTTGTTTTATAAGTTGATTAAAACATTTCTTTGGTTTGCGATGGGTAGTAGTTCTATTAATAAATTTCATTTAGAGAACTGAACTTTCGGCTTGCACGAAACTGCTGAGAAGCACAGAGCCCGCTATCGCAAGCCCCTTGCTATTGACTGCTTTTTTTGGACAGAAAATGTGGCCGTCCAATTTTACACAACAGATTCTTGATGCGATAAAGATTTGGCAAGCTATTCTTAATTTTACTAATCAAGAAATTTAAAAAGTTCAGTGTCCATAATTCCAAATTCTTTTGGTTCGCCAATGTTGATATTTACTTTGTATGAGCAAACCGAACATTCTGCTGTTTGAACTCTTGTTCTACGATTAACTAATATAGTCCAGAAATCAAACGTTGTTAGTGCATTTGTTCCACAACACGGGCACGTATGAACCTCATAATGCCCCAAAGTTTCTTGTTTAAAATGAACATTCAAACTTGCTTCCTCTCTTTTTCTTTTGTTTGCATTTTCTTCAACTAATTTCTTGTGCTCTTCAGAAGTTACATTTTCATGCATGTGAAGAGGGTTTTTATAAGATGCTCTGCCAAGTTCTTTGAAATGATTTATGCGTCTTAGTGAATTAGTAAGGGTGTCAAAATTTGCAATGTTTTCAAAGGTTTCAGGTAGTGGATAACGAATGATTTCATCAATCACATTTTTATTACAAGCTAAATCTCTTTCAAGAAAAGGTGTCGGTGACTGGGTGTTCAAATACTCCCTAACTAAAGGAAGAACTTTATTTGCAAAAAAGTATTCATAAACGTATCGGTTCAACATTGCCTTGCCAGAATGAATTATATCGTTCCGCAAAATTGCAAGTTGCTTTAGTGTTTCAATGTGATTAACTAAAAAATGAAACTTAGAGTCAATGCGATATTCGCTCGGCAAGTCGTTGTCATTTTTAATAAGTTCCTCTATTCGAAAGAGCGCAATGGAATAATCTATGTTTCTTTTTGCAGACGTGTCAATAGTATTTATTTTACCTGCAAGAATTTTTATGAGGTCAATTTCTTTATTCAAAGTCAGTTTCGAAAGAATTGCAGATTTGCTGTTAAGGATTTCTGTCAGGAAATGTTCAAACGATAAATGAATAAACGTTATTGACGAAAAGTATCTAATCAAATAGTCGTGTCCTTTGACTGAATTGAGAATAATTTTCGAATGTCCTTTATGCAAATACTCATAAAATCCACTTGAAAATATGTTGTATGTGTCAAAATAGTTTTTTAGCCCGTGCCTAAGTGAAGTCAATTTGCTATCTGGAAACACAGGATATCCAGTACTATTAAACTCAATCAGGTTGTTTTTAAAAAAGTCGGGGAGTTCTTTCATTGCTGTGTTGGTGGTGTTGAGTTAAGGCCGCCGATAACGAGCAGACATTGCCAATGGCAGGAATTTTTATATTAATCGGCAAGGAACTGCTGGCTGGCTTTTGATAAATTTAAATATTAAGAACTAATCAAGGGCTTAATTCATCGGGTACTAATACAGTTAGGCAGAATTTCCGCTGTTGATGCTCCAATGCCCAACTTGTTACGGACATGCCATTATTATCCGCATACCTTGTTGTGCTATCACTTAAACTTTATGTTAAAATATTTAATAGTTTCATCTTCTGTTTTGTGTTGAATAGTTTGCAAACGAACACAATAAACATAACTGAATATAGCTGCTCTTGTATGTTGAAGCAAATGAAGCGTCTTTTGATTAAAGTCATTTACATCTGCAACAGCAACAAATTCTTCATCTTCAAATATTTTAAGTGCGTCCGGAATAAATTCTCTTTTATCTTTTAAAATTAAAAGGTTGTGTTCTAATTTGTTTCTCCAGTTTTTGAAGTGCTTTAGTTCACCTGTTTTAGTATTCAAGTCGCACGCAATACTGTAAAGTGCATTAAGATGAATATTTTTTACTTTATCAAGTTCCGCTTTTCTTTTTGTTTCTTCCCAAAAGGTTTCAAAAAATATTCTTTTGCTATCAAGGTCATACAATTTACAAATGCCCAACGCTATTTTATCAAGTATTCCATAACAAATACGATAACTGGTTCGTAAGAATTCGGTTTGTGAATTAATAATTTCTCCGTCTAATAATTCTGAAAATTTAACATCACTATTAAAAGGTTCTTCTGTGTTAGATTTATAAAACATCCACCTAGCAAACGAAAATTCAGACTTCATTCTGTTTAAAAGAAGTTCAAGCTTTGGGACAAGATTGCCTTTAAATGTTCCTTGAGGTACACCAATTTGTAAGTCGTCTTTTTCTGCAGCTACACAAGTACAATAAATCGCATGTTCGTTAAGAGTAAGAAAGTTGTCTAAACAAAATTTACGAAAATCTGAATGCTGATTATATTCCTTCTCCGTCTCCTGAATTTCTTTTTTGAAATTTGAAGTATCAAATCCATACGAGTGAATTGTTTTTAAAGCCTCCTTTTTGCCAAATTCACTTCTTTTTAAGATTGAAGGTGGTAATGAATTAGTAAGTATTCCTTTGTCGTACGATTTGTAGATTTGAGTGTATAGAGCAATTGTTACAGAACAATTTGTAACCACACTTAAGTAATGGAGGTTGTCGCCTCTTGAAATCAAAGCCTGCGGGAAATTGGGCTGCTGTTTTAGGACAATATCTAAAAATTGTAACCCCTCAACAATTCTGTTTACAGTAATTAAAGAATTGGAAAGGTTGATCAAAATCTGTGTTGTTAAAGGTTTGTCATTGGTATCTATTGTTTTATACGCAAGCCAATAAAGGTTAATCGGTTCTTGGAATTTTTCTTTAGTAGTTGTTAATGAATGAACTCCTTTGTTTTGCGAATAAAATATCTTACCTAAACCATGTTTAGCATTTGCAAGATTATAGTAATAACTGGACTTAGTCATTACAGTTTGAAGTAAAGCTTCATTTGCTTCAAAAAATGAAATTGCAGAATTCAAATCGTTTTCGCTACCACTTTCACAACCAATATCAATTAAAAAGCCGTGCAGTTGGGCTTCTGTAAATATTTTCTTTTCTGGCTCTAATGATGAAATGTTTTCTAAAGCTTGCTCTGTAATTTTTCTTGCTTCAACAAATTTTTCATTGTCTAAAAGATGGTATAAGTATCTAAATTGTTCTTGCATTTATTTTTTGTTAATTAATAGAAGGTGTCAATTTTTGTTTCTTTTAACGCATAAATATGCGAAAGTTTTCTCCCTTCTAAACTTTGCTTTTTGCGCAGCAATAAAACCATATCCGGGTGTAGAGTGGAGTAATAATAGTTAGCTCTTGCTCTTCGGGTGTTCACGTTAGCTATGTCATTTGCTGTAGCACAACTAATATAAATAAAATATGGATATGTGTAGAGTTTCTTCATTTAAAGATGCTAAACAAAAGAAAGATTACATGAAGTAGTTCAACGTGTAAAGAGAGTGAAGTTAATGACGCAAATGAAAATTCGTAACGATTATTTACCCTCAAGCATCGCTATATATTTATCCTTCCACTTATCCGCTTCTCTTTTCCAGTAATCTCTTTGATTAATTGCCTCTTCTATAGTGGAAGGTTCACCATAAGGCTCAACCGGTTCTTCAAATGTGTACGATTTCATTTCAGGCAGATCAGCGCTGAAATCATATTTCAAAACACGGCCATATCGTTCGAGAAGCTCAAAAGGAAGATCAGCAGTGGCAATGTGATTGTAATACGTACCCCTGCTGATACCCATACGCTTAGATAGTTTGGTAACAGAAAGAGGATTGCTCTCAACAGCTTTCTCTAATAATTCACCCCGGTGGATATGTTTGCCTTTCGTTTTCAATAAGTTAAAGAAATAAACAGTTTTGTCCAAAAAAATGAACACATATTTTTTAAATTGTACAATTATTTGTTTAATATTGTATAGTATTTGTTCAAACTCTGCATGCAGAATTAGAATGAATACTATTTATATTTGCGATTACATCAATTAACTAATTGAGTGCATTCGCTTAAGGTCTCGATCTGAAAACTGGTAATTTTCTTTTGCAACGAGATAGTAAGTGGATGCCCACGTTACGGCGTGGGCTCTCTTATTCGTTGCAGGGTATACCAGTACCTCAGATCGATAAGTTGAGTTCCACGCTTTTTGCTTCATGTTCTTTGCCTTTCGTTTTTTTGAAGTAATAGCAAGAGCTTCTTATCGAAAAACGGGACTTTCAGCGGCAATTAAACCATAAAGCATGAAAGTTCAACACCGGCACAAAACCATCCATCTGCTGCTCACAAAATTTAGCAGCAAGCCCAAGAATCCAGAATAAAAAACAATCGCTGCCACCAATGCATGGCTGCACCTTCCCGCCTTACAACCTTCCCGGCTATTTCATCACCTGTTTGCAGCCCCGGCTTCAAACCTAAATCAACTGCAAAAATGAAACAACTCATTCTTTGCCTGGCATTGCTTTATCCCATCCTTACCAGCTGCCAGCCAATCACCATCAAAGGTTCCGTCATCAATGAAGAGGGTACACCGCTTGCAGGTGCCACCATCAGCATCAAACAGTCCGGCAAATCCACCCTGGCTGATAGCAAGGGCAATTTCACCATCACCAACACCCGCCTCAACGATACACTTATTGTCACTGCTATTGGTTACCAAACCGCCACTGTTCCCAATAACGAACGGGGGCTTATCAGCATCACCCTCCGCCGCAAAATCACCCAGCTCGATGAAACCATCATAATAGCCTATGGCACCACCACCAAACGCTTCAACACGGGCAGCATCACAAAAATAACAACGGCCGAAATCAGCAACCAGCCCGTCTCAAACCCGCTGGCCACCCTGCACGGCAGGGTGCCGGGCCTGCTGGTTACACAAAGTAGCGGCGTTACCGGCTCTGCCGTCAGCATCCAGCTCCGTGGCCAGTCTTCACTCGATCCACTGCTTTCCCGTAACGATCCCCTCTTTATAATCGATGGCGTTCCCTTCGAGTCGGGCAACATACCTTCCAACCAGCTCAGTTCAGCTGCCGTTAATCCCTATCAGGTAGCAGGCACTTCTCCTGGTGGGCTCAGCCCCCTCAGCAGCATCAACCCGGCCGATATTGAAAGCATCGAAGTCCTCAAGGATGCCGATGCCACAGCCATTTATGGCAGCAGGGGGGCCAACGGGGTCATCCTCATCACTACCCGCAAGGGCAAAGCAGGCAAGGCAAAACTCACACTCAATATCAGCAATGGCTTCAGCAGGCCTTCTTCCTCAATGCCCATGCTCAATACGGCTCAATACCTGCTCATGCGCAGGGAAGCCTTTGCCAACGATGGCCTTCTTCCCAATACATCCAACGCTCCCGATCTGCTTCTCTGGGATACTTCCCGTTATACCAACCTGCAGAAACTGCTTACCGGCAATACAGCCCGCACAACAAACTGGCAGGCCTCCCTTTCAGCAGGCAGCCCCGGCACACAGTTCCTGCTTGGCATGGCTTATTTCAACCAAACCAATGTATTTCCCGGCAGTCAGCCCTACCAGCGTTATTCATCTCATATCAACCTCAGGCATAAACCGGCTTCAGCTCGTTGGGATCTTCAGTTCTCAGCCATCTTCTCGGCCGATGATAATAAACTCCTGCGTACCGATCTCAGCAAATACTTCGGCCTGCCACCCAATATAAAACTTACCGGTCCGGGTGGAGAACTTGTTTGGCAGGAGGCAGGCATCAGCTATTCATCACTGGGCTTCTTTAATCCGCTTGCTGAGCTGTTACAACCTTACGAGGCCCGTAACAACAACCTTTCAGCCAGCCTTGTGCTGGGTATCCGTATTAGCAAAAACTGGAACCTCCGTGTAAGCACGGGCTACAACAACCTTACAACAAATGAAAAATCAACCCAGCCCAAAGCCTCACTGGCTCCCGAAAACACAACCCTTGCTTCCTCGCAGTTGGCAACAGCCCTCCGCTCTAACTGGATGGCCGAGCCTCAGCTTGAGTACAATGGCGCTTTTGCAAAAGGCAAACTACAGATGTTACTGGGTGCCGCCTTCCAGCAACGGCAGGAACAACTCACAAGCATACAGGCCACCGGCTATAGTAACGATCTGCTGCTGAATGCCCTCAGCGCAGCAGCGGCTGTAACAGCTTCCAATAACAGCGAGCAATACAATTACCAAGCAGTTTTTGCAAGGCTCAACTATAACTTCGGTTCAAAATACATCCTCAACCTCAGCGGCCGTAGGGATGGTTCAAGCCGCTTTGGTCCGGCCCGCCGCTTTGCAAACTTTGCAGCAGCAGGCGCCGCCTGGATTCTCTCCGAAGAAACCTTCTTCAAAAACAGCCTGCCCTTTATCAGCTTTGCCAAACTTAGGGCCAGCTATGGCGTAACCGGTAACGATCAGTTAGGTAATTACCGTTACCTCGATCTCTGGCTTTCCACCACCAATCCCTACACAGCTGTTCCCGGCCTGCGGCCTTCCAGCCTTTTTAACCCTTATCTCGAATGGGAAAAGAACAACAAATTTGAAACAGCACTGGAGCTGTCCTTTTGTGGTAACAGGATCATGTTCAGTCCGGCTTTTTACATACACCGCAGCAGCAACCAGCTTATCAGCTACCGCCTGCCCAATCAAACAGGCTTTGCCTCTGTAACCAAAAACCTTCCGGCCCTTGTACAAAACAAAGGCTGGGAGTTCCAGCTTACAGCAACAGCCCTCGAAACAAAAAACTGGAGCTGGAAACTATCAGCCAATGCAACACTGCCTTCAAACAAACTCCTGTCCTTCCCCGGTCTTGAAACCTCCAGTTACAACGCCATCTATACCATCGGTCAGTCCCTCTCCGTCATCCGCAAAATGAAATACACCGGCATTGATCCTGCAACAGGGCTCTACACCTATGAGGATTATAACAAGGATGGCAGCATTTCCACTCCTGGCGATCTGCAGGTTCTCGGCAACCTTGATCCGGTATGCTATGGGGGTATTTCCTCCGGCCTGCAGTACAGTGGCTGGTCTGTTGATATTTTTTTCGATTACAACATACAGAAGGGGACCAACTACCTGGCCTACCAGTACCTCAACCCGGCAGGCTTTATGTACAACCAGCCCTTGCTTGTAATGAACCGCTGGCAGCAGCCGGGTAAGCAATCGGCCGTACAACGTTTTGGCGCAACAGCAGCAAGCCCGGTATTCACAGCATCCTCCCGTTTGCTGGCTTCCGATGCCATTTACTCCGATGCTTCGTTTATACGCTTTAAAAACCTCGCCTTGGGGTACGATCTGCCTGCCTCTGTTCTGGCAAAGGGCAAAATCAGCAGTTGCAGGTTCTATATACAGGCACAGAATATTTACACCTTCACCCGCTACAAAGGCACCGATCCCGAAACAAAAAGTTTTTACCAGCTGCCAACACTCCGCACTGTGCTGGCAGGCATTCAGCTCACATTTTAAAATCACCTCAATGACTACAATACAATTCCGTTATTCAATACTGCTCGCATGCATACTTTGCTGTTCATCCTGCAAAAAATTCCTGGCCATACCGCCTCCCGAAACACAGCTCGAATCATTAACACTGTTCAGTAACAGTTCTGCAGCTGTATCGGCAGCAATGGGCCTCTACAGCCAGATGATGCAGTCTTCCTTATCCGTCAGCAACGGGGCTGCAACATTGTACCCGGCACTTTCTGCTGATGAGCTGTACAATACCGCTGCTAATGCAGACTATGATGCATTTCGCTCAAACAATATCCAGTTTGCTTCCAGCACAGGTCTTACCCGTTTATGGACCTTCAGCTATCGCAACATCTACCATGCCAATGCCGTCATGGAAGGTTTAAATGCTTCGGCATCGATCCCCGATTCATTAAAAAAACAGCTGCGGGGCGAAATGCTCGTTGTAAGGGGCTTTCACTACCTCTGCCTTTTACGCCTCTTTGGCGATGTACCGCTAATCACTTCCACCTCTTACAGCATCAACCAGTCAATGCCCCGCACCGCCACGACTGAAGTATATAACCAGGTCGAAACCGATCTCAAAGAAGCATACAACCTGCTTGGCTTTGCTTATACAGCAGGCGCCCGTACCCGGCCCGATCATTTTACAGCTGCTGCTTTGCTGGCAAGACTGTGCATCTACAGGCAAAACTGGCCCCTTGCTGCACAGTATGCTTCCGAAGTCATCAGCAGTAACCGCTATGCACTCAACCCCGTGCTCAATAATGTATTTCTCTCCGCAAGTAATGAAACCATCTGGCAATTATCACCCGTCAGCACTACCGTCAATACTGCCGAAGGCAATCTCTTTATTCCATCATCAGCAACAACCCGCCCGGTAATGGCCCTTACTTCATGGCTGCTTGATGCATTTGAACCCGGTGATCAGCGGAAAACCAGCTGGCTCAAAACAAATACAGTTGGAGGGCAGCCCTACGCATATCCGTACAAATACAAGGTTCGTACCGGTGCACCCCCTTACTCCGAAATGTATGTGGTTATCCGCCTGGCCGAACTCTATCTTATCAGGGCAGAGGCAAACCTGCAGCTCAACAACCTCACAGCCGCTGCTGCCGATATCAATGCCATCCGCAACAGGGCCGGCTTACCAAATACAGCATACACAACGCAACCAGCTTTACTTACTGCCCTCATGCAGGAACGGAGAATAGAACTCATGTTCGAGTGGGGGCACCGTTGGTCCGATCTCAAACGCACAGGCACTGCCGATGCTGTATTACAAACCATCAAGGCTCCGGGCTGGCAACCGGCCGATACACTTTATCCCATTCAGCAATACGAACTCGATACCAATCCTTTCCTCATCCAAAACCCCGGTTACTGATGAAAAAAAATTACTGCAAATACTTCTTTCTGCTTTACTTGATCATTGCTCAATACACATCCGCACAGCAGGTAAAACCAGGCGGGCACTGGAACGGCTTTCAGTCGCTGCAGTTATTGAATGAAAAAGATTCGCTCTTGATCAGCGGGGCAAAAAACAAAGGCATCGTACTCAGCTTCTGGAATACCACCTGTCTTTCCTGCATCCATTCCTTTCCCAAACTGGAGGCATTGCAGAAACAGTTTGGCAACCGTCTGCAGATCATCATGCTTAACAGGGAATCAAAAGATTCCACGCTGGCATTTTTCAGCAAACACAAACAGGTAAAACCACCGGCCCTGCCAATGATAACTGCTGCAGGTTCTTACTGGTTTCAGTTCTCGGCCGATCGTACACCATACCATGTATGGATTGATTCCGCAGGTACAGTGCAATACATAACGGAGCCGTATAACCTCACAAAGGAACACCTGCAGGCTTTTCTCAGCGGGCAGAAACCAGCAATAAAAAACAACACCGATCAGTGGCAGAATCAGCAGGCACTGTTTTATACTTCCTCGCTTACTCCCTGCAATGAAAACAGCAGGGCTGGTTATTCAGAAGGTACGGTGGAAGAAAACGGGATGATCCACCTGCTCAATCCCTGCACATCAATTGCTTCATTGTTTCAGCAGGCTTACAGTGAATTCAACAGGTATCATTTTTCAACTGCTTCGCAGGTAATACTGGATGTGCCTGATCCCTTTGCATTGGTTTACCCAACCGATGAAAACCTCATTGATCAATGGAAAAACAACCATCGTTACACCTACGAATTAAAATTACCGGCAGCAAAAAAACAGGAACGCTATAAAATCATGCAGCAGGATCTGCAGCGTTACTTTGATTATGAAGCTGTGGTTGAAAAAAGAAACATGGAAGCCTGTGTATTAATTAAAACCGAAACGGTTCAGTTCATAAATACAGGGCAGCAATCATTCAACAGGTGGGTGGGTAAAAAATACATAGCCGATTCAGTACGTTGCATACAAAACCTTCCCTTTGCTGATTTTGCTGCAACCGTAAAAGCAATCATTGAAACAAACCTGCAGTTGCCCTTTGTTGATCAAACAGGAATTAAACAAAACATCAGCATCTGTATTGAAGGGGCTGCACTGGAACCATTTAACCTCGCAGTACTTAATAAAGGTTTAAAAAAATACGGCCTTGCAGTGATAAAAAAGAACGTGCTGGTAACAGTATTGGTTATAAAGCAAAAAAGAGAATAGCAATAGCTGTTCTCTTTTTTGTTTAACAATTAAAATTTCTGTTTACAGTTTACGGATTGTGTAATCACCTGCGCCCGATGTAGTGGGAGTGTGGCCCTGCTCCCATGCACGGATACAATCGGCATTGTTACCCGAAGGACAGCTGACCGGGTTGATGGCAGAAAAATCTTCCACCGTCATCGGCTCATCATTCAGCGGCTGACCCGTATCCACCTGTCCGTTTACCACTTCATAAAAATAATAAAGCGTGATGTTGGATGTTTTGTTTTGATGAAGGGCAAATGCACTGGCTGCTCCAACTGCAAGTAGTGCAACGATGCCCAATAAATAAACCCTCATAAAAAGTAAAATTTAAACATGAGCCTACTCGTTTATACAGGTTTTCGGCATAGCCTGCACACAGCAGCTGTGCACGGCTGCAGCATGTATTACGTAAAGCATTGAGTAATGATAAAAAGGGCATGACTGACTTGCTTCGCCTTTCAAGGCGGAGATAATAATCATCAGCCAGCCCTTTACTGTGCCTAAGGACAGACCCAGTTTTTTCGCCCTTGATTCAACAGGAAATAAGCAACGCTTCTCCGTTGACGAAGAAGCATAATTATGAGAAAAGGTATGGAAGAAATAAAATGCCATAAAAACAACCCCGCTGTTTTGCGTGAGTCATCCTTAGGCACTGTAAAATTCCAACATTAAAAAATCAGGTGCAAGTGCAAACAGGTTCGTAAAAAGCAATAAAAGGTTTCAAAAAAAGCAGGAAGGTTCGTAAAAGAACAAAACAGGCAGCAAAATAAACAGCATCTGTTCCTAACCGTATTGTTTCCGGTAAGCACCGGCGCTTACACCAAACTGTTGTTTAAACAGCACCATAAAATGTTTCTCCGAGGCAAAACCGCAGTCATGGGCAATAGTCCTGATCTTATCATCCGTTTCCTTCAGCAGCAGCGAAGCCTTCAGCAAACGTTGCTCCAGCACATACTGGTGTACCGTAACATGGTAAGCAGTTGTAAACTGCTGCACCAGTGTTCCCTTGCTTACATGAAAGCGGGCGGCCAGTACGTCCAGCCGGTAATCTCCCGATGGGTCTTCATCAATCAGCGCCTTTACTGCTGTAGCTAATTTCTTCTTCATCATCATCACTACTTAAAAAAGGGGTAGGCGCCTGCAGGCAACAGCTGCAAAGCCATCCCGGGTGTTTATAAAAAATGCAGCTGTAAAACTGCTCAATCCTGTGTTCGCCATCAAAAAAATCAATAAGGGAATTGGATATTTCAATAAGGATTTTGGAAGCCGCAATCCACATGGATCAATACTTTTAAGGAGTAACCGCTTTGCCTTTCTTCAGGTACTCAATAGAAGGACACATAAAGCTGCTTGTTTTTCTTTTACCGGTCAATAGGGTTTACCCCCCTGGAATGGGAGTATTTACCCTCCCTACAAATTGCAGCTTAAAAACCTGCTTTCAAAATCATTTATGTGAAATGCGGTATTGTAGATGTAAACAGCAATATTCCCAATGTCACCCCGCCAGCGGTTCTAAACCCTGGCGGCGGTTTCCTTTCCTTCCTTCCCAACCTCTTGATCCCATACCTCTCAACATTAAACCTTCAATTATCCACCCAACACGCCCAACCATAAACCCTAAACCTCAAACCCTAAACCTGCTTCCTCCCGCATTGACCACTTTGTCCACTTATGGCCATAATGGCCTGAAAGGCCTTACTCCGTACATAAAGCGTACATAAAGGGTACATAAAGCATAGATAATGCCCCTCAACCTCAAACCGCAACATCAGCACCACCAATCAACCTGCTGCACATAAAATGTTCAATCATCTTCATACCGCAATTCACTACAGTAGTACGAAAGCTTAATCAAGGCGTTTTCCCCGCAATCATGCTGGATATTGATTGCGGGGGTCTTTTTTGTTTCTTTTTGGACAAGCAAAAAGAAAAGAGAAAACAGCAGAGGTTCTGCAATTTCATACTTAACGCATCATTCAACCATCTACACATAACACGCCCAACCATAAACTATAAACCATGAACCATAAACCTCACCCCCCATCTTACCTCAAACCTACAATCCCAAAACAATCTCTGGTAGAGTATTTTACTCCCGTATAGTGCGCAGCATTAAACAACATTCTCAACCCTGCAACATCTCCTGCTATCATCCAAAAAGTCCAGGTAATAGTTCACCCAACTTCAAATCATAAACCTCAAACTTTAAATATTGCCCCTCTTCCTTCCCCCATACTTCCCTCATACTCCCCTGATACTGGCCTCATAGTGGCCTTCAACCCTTGCCTTCAGCTTTTAGCATTAAGCCTTTCGCCTTCAGCCCGTAATCAACCTGCTTCACACAAGATGTTCAATCATCTTCATACTGCAATTCATCACAGTAGTACAGCTGTTAAATCAGGGCGCTATCCGAAAACCATGCTGGATATTGGTTTTCGGGGTCTTTTTTGTTTCTTTTTGGACAAGCAAAAAGAAAAGAAATACCAGCAGAGTCTGCAAACTCACATTATGCATCCATACCAAAAACCATTTCAGCATTTCATACATTAACAATAAATCAAACTGCTACACATAGTATCCCCAATCAACTTATAACTGCTATTCACTACAACCTGTCCCGCCTCAGCGGGAGTTGTACAACTGCTTAATCAGGGCTTACGACGGAACATAGGGGTAATACCTGCCCGACTGAATAGGCGGGTGTTCCGTCTTGACTTTTTCCTGCCCGATCTGACATCGGTCAGGCGGGGTTTCTGTAGCCTGTCCCGAAGAATTGAGGGATGTCAAGGCAAAAGAAAGATACCTGCAAAACCTTGCGGTATATGATTGACTTTGGCTTTAGTAATTAAAATGAGTTTGATCTATTCTTCGTAGCAAACAGATTGCTTTGTCGTACCTCCTCGCAATGACGGTAGCAAGGGGATTTTTCTTTGTGCTTCTTCCTGCCTTTGCGTCTTCGTGGCAAACTTCTTCCGGTCTTCCCGACCAACTCTTGCCTTTCTGCCTCTTTGCCTTTTTGCCTCCACTTAACAACACACCCAACTTTAAACATCTTCTTTTCTTCCCGCCTTCCCGGCAAAACCATTTGTGTTCTTCGTGCTTCTAACTCTTGCCTTTCTGCCTCTTTGCCTTTGTGCCTCCTCTCAACAACACGCCCAACCTCGAACCCTCTTCCTTTCCCTAAACATTCAAAAAAAAAGACCTCCATACAGGAAGTCTTTTCTTCTATTGTAAAAGCTATTGAAAAACGCTATCTCAGTAACGTCTGGTGAGTTGTTTTACCATCACAGGTTACCGTTAGCACAAACACATTTCCCGAAACAGGTTTTGCAATCTGTACGTACCCGCCGGTTAGCTTATTCTTCACCAGCACACGCCCAAGCTCATCTGTTAAATTGTATTGTACAGGTTTGCTGCTGTTCAGTTGCCAGTAGCCATTGCTGTTCTGCAACGTCCAGCTGTTTGTCTGTGTAAAATCAACCTGCCTGATCTCGGAGTATTGCTGCTTTCCGCTCAGCTCTTCTGCAACAATTCTGTAACTCACCGACCCCTGTTGCACAGGATAATCGGTAAACTGGTAAGTTGTTGCATTGCCGCTGTTCCTTGCAGTTACAGTGCCGGTTGTTTCAAAACTGCTGCTACCTGCTGAACGCTGCACAAGGTATTGTTTCGTTTCTGTTTCAGACGATACCTTCCACGCAAGCTGCACCATACCCTGGTTTTTTGTGGCTGTAAACCAATCCCAGGCTACCGGCAAAGTGGTACCGGTCATGGTAATATAGTTGCTCATGGCCGATGGTGCTGTTTTGCAGGC
The DNA here is from genome assembly GCA_002337125.1 of Chitinophagaceae bacterium UBA1931. GTDB lineage: Bacteria > Bacteroidota > Bacteroidia > Chitinophagales > Chitinophagaceae > Lacibacter. The sequence continues at coordinate 2,133,154 of DDFJ01000004.1, read as the reverse complement.
ATAGTTCGATGTCATCTTCAGCGAAAACACATCTCCGGGAACTGCCGTTAAGGTATTATAAGTGGAAGAAGTGGCACCTCCGATAGCTACCCCGTTTTTATACCATTGGTAAGTCGGCGAAGCCCCTGCAAAACTGCTGCTGGATGAAAAACTTACATGTGGAACTGAAGTAATGGAAACAGTAGGCTCTCCGCTGGCGGTTACGGCCATAGTAATAGCGCTGCTGCTGGCAGGGCTTCCGGTGGCACAGGCAATACTGCTGGTCATGCGTACACTTACCTGGTTGCCGTTAACAAGACTGCTGCTGCTGTAGGTGGAAGAAGTGGCTCCGCCTATCGGGCTGCCGTTTAACAACCATTGGTACGAGGGACTGCTGCCCCCGTTGGTGGGTGTAGCCGTAAACGTTACAGCTGTGCCGCTGCAGATACTGCTGCCTGTTGAGCCAATGCTTACTGATGCGGGCACTGTACCAAGTGTCATGGTCACCGCCGGGCTGGTTCCTGTTGAACTGGTAACGCAGGCAAGACTGCTGGTTAAAACAACACTGATCTGGTCGCCGTTGGCAAGTGTATTGGTTGTATAAGTGGGTGATGTTGCCCCTGAAATATTGGTTCCGTTCTTTTTCCACTGGTACGATGGGCTGCTGCCTCCGTTAACCGGGTTGGCCGTAAACGTTACCGACTGGCCGCTGCAGAAGGTATTGGAAGGAGCATTGCTGGTAACACTCACAGAAGGGGTAACACTCACCGAAGCCCCGTCGTTAACCCTGATGCCGCTGGTAGTGGAAGTATAACCGGTAATGGCAAACACATTCACACGGGCCGTACCGCTGCTGGCCCAGGCAAAACTGACGGAATTAATCACCTTGCTCTGGCTTGCACCTGGTATGGAAATGGGCGCTTCAAATAAATTGAAATTGGTGCTGTTATCAAATGCACCGGGACTGGCCCAGGTAACCCTGTCTAAACTTCCCAGTGCCCTTATGGAAGAGGAGGTGCTGGCAGCAAGAAACCAGTCAGGAAAGGAAATAGAACCGGTTGATGTGGTTGCATCTGCATAATTCACCGTATAGTTTAAAGTACCTGTACCGTTTCCGGTTGTGCCAACAACATACAATGTGGCATAAGGGCTCTGGTAAGGACTGGTAAAGCTTAACGTACCGCTGTTGGCGCTGCCGTAGGTGGTAGGCGTGGTGGTAAGCACAAGTGAGTTGTTTCCGGTATAGGAAGCCAGTTGGTAAGTTCTGGATCCACTCTGTGCGCTGGTAAATGAACCCGAAGCCGGAAGTCCGTTTGAACCTGTTGAGGTTCCGTTATTATACCCGCTGGCAAAGAAAACATAGTTGTGATCATCTAACGGCTGCGTGGTGGAAGCGTTGGCTGCACCTGTTCCGTTGGCAATCACATCCTGGTTAAAACCGGTCAGTGCAAGAGGCTTTATCTGGGTGCTGATAATGGGAGATGTACTGCAGCCGTTGGCATCTGTAAGCGTTAGCAGGTAATTGCCCGGTGCAAGGTTGCTTAAATTCTGTGAAGTGGAGTAGGCTGTGCCGTTTTTGGTCCAGCTGTACGAATAAGGAGTCGTTCCTCCTGTAGGGGTAATGGTAATACTTCCGTTATTAGCACCTGTACAGGTAGCATCTGTTTCGCTGTAACCGGCAACTAACGCTGCGGGTTGAGTAATCGTTACATACACCGTTTTGATACAGCCTGTGGCATCTTTCACAGATACCGGGTAAGTGCTTGCTGTCAGTGCAGTAAAACTATTGCTGCTTTGCCAGGCACCGGCACCTGCTTCAGCTAACTGGTACTGGTAAGGTGCTGTGCCACCGGTTACAGATACGGTGATTGAACCATTTGTTCCGTTGTAACACGATACATGTGTAAGTGTGGTGTTAACTGTAAAACTGCATTGTGCAGAGGCTTTCTGTAAAAAAAGAAAGACCACGGCCAGAGGTAAAAACAATAACTTTCTCATAGTGATTGAATGTAAATTTTAAGAATGTTTGTTTGGAGAGGCTATTGTTAATGACGAATTTATGAAACAAACAGTTGCAATATTTTACTTATGTATAGGTGTTTATACGTACTTTATGAACGGTAAACAGGTCGTCAGTAAACCCACTGCTGTTCATTCATCTTCATACTGCAATTCACCACAACCTGTCCCGCCTCAGCGGGAGTAGTACAATTGCTTAATCAGGGCTGGCGACGGAACATGGGGGTAATACCTGCCCGTCCGGCAGGCGGGTGTTCCGTCTTGACTTTTTGTTTCTGTAGCCTGTCCCGAAGAATTGCGGGATGTCAAGACAAAAGAAAGATACCCGCAAAACCTTGCGGTATATAATTGCCTTTAATGATCAGTATAAGATTTTTATTCTTCGTAGCAAACAGATTGCTTTGTCGTACCTCCTCGCAATGACGGTAGCGAGGAGGATGATCGCACACACTCTTGCCTTTCTGCCTCTACTCAACCACAACACGCCAACTTTAAACATCTTCTTTTCTTCCCGCCTTCCCGGCAAAACTATTTGTGTTCTTCATGCTTCTAACTCTTGCCTTTCTGCCTCTTTGCCTTTTTGCCTCCACTCAACAACACGCCCAACCTCAAACCCTGTACTTCAAACCATAAATCTTAATATCTCTGCTATCAATCAACCTGCTGCACATAAGATGTTCAATCATCTTCATACTGCAATTCATCACAGTAGTACAGCTGTTAAATCAGGGCGCTTTCCCCGCAATCATGCTGGATATTGATTGCGGGGGGCCTTTTTGTTTCTTTTTGGCCAAACAAAAAGAAAAGAAAAACCAGCAGAGTCTGCAAACTCACATTATGCATCCATACCAAAAACCATTTCAGCATTTCATACATTAACAATAAATCAAACTGCTACACATAGTATCCCCAATCAACTTATAACTGCTATTCACTACAACCTGTCCCGCCTCAGCGGGAGTAGTACAATTGCATAATCAGGGCGCCCATCGGAACATGGGGGTAATACCTGCCCGTCCGGCAGGCGGGTGTTCCGTCTTGATCTTTTGTTTCTTTTGCATCAAGGCAAAAGAAAGATACCCGCAAAACCTTGCGGTATATAATTGCCTTTAATGATCAGTATAAGATTTTTATTCTTCGTAGCAAACAGATTGCTTTGTCGTACCTCCTCGCAATGACGGTAGCGAGGATGATGATCGCATACACTCTTGCCTTTCTGCCTCTACTCAACCACAACACGCCAACTTTAAACATCTTCTTTTCTTCCCGCCTTCCCGGCAAAACTATTTGTGTTCTTCATGCTTCTAACTCTTGCCTTTCTGCCTCTTTGCCTTTGTGCCTCCACTCAACAACACGCCTAACCTCAAACTATAAACATCAAACCATAAACCCCCATACGCAATCATGTATATTTACAACCGTAATCCCGCATAAAATATGTTGAATCATATTCTCATCATCGACGACGAAGAAAAACTACGCACACTTTTATCAAAGATTATTTCGCTGGAAGGGTTTGATGTATTACAGGCTGCCGATTGCAGATCGGGATTAAAAAAAATGGAAACAAACGAAATTGATGTGGTGCTCTGCGATGTAAAGCTCCCCGATGGAAACGGTGTGGACTTATCAAAAACCATCAAGGAAAAATATCCGGCAGTTGAAATTATTTTACTCACAGCTTATGGTAATATTCCCGATAGTGTGCAGGCAATTAAAAACGGGGCCTTTGATTATATAACAAAGGGCGATGATAACAACCGCATCATTCCGCTCCTGTATAAAGCGGCCGAAAAAGTAGCACTGTCAAAACGGGTACAGCAGCTCGAAAAACAATTGGGAAACAAATACTCCTTCAGCAGCATTTCCGGCAAATCAAAAGCAATACAGGCTGCTTATGATGCTGCAATAAAAGTTGCTGCAACCGATGCCACCGTTTTATTAACGGGCGAAACCGGAACAGGAAAAGAAGTGTTTGCACACGCAATACATAATGCAGGTAAAAGAAACAGGCAGCCATTTATTGCCATCAACTGTTCTGCATTCAGCAACGAATTGCTGGAAAACGAATTGTTTGGTCATAAAGCCGGGGCATTTACCGGTGCGGTAAAAGACAGCAAGGGAATTTTTGAAGAAGCAAACGGCGGCACCGTTTTTTTGGATGAAATTGGCGAAATGCCATTGGCATTACAGGCCAAATTATTAAGGGTGCTGGAAACTGGTGAGTTTTTAAAAGTGGGCGATAGCAAAACAACCAAAGTAAACGTTCGCATCATTGCCGCTACCAACAGGGATTTGCAGGATGAAATAAAAAAAGGAACCTTCCGGGAAGATCTTTATTACCGCATCTCTGTATTCAGTATTTCATTACCGCCGTTAAGAGAACGGGTGGCCGATATAGAAGAACTGGCTGCACATTTTCTTGAACAGTTTGCCATAAAAACAGGGAAGAAAAATAGGCAGTTATCAAAACCCTATCTCGATGCACTGAAACTGCATAAATGGAAGGGCAATATCCGTGAACTGAAAAACGTCATTGAACGCAGTGTGATTTTAACCGATGAAAACGAACTGCAGGTAAGTTCACTCCCGGCCGAACTGCAGCAGCCACAAAGCAAAGAGGGCAACATTCTCTCGGCCTTTGACCTGGCAAGCGCAGAAAAAATTCATATTCAGAAAGTGCTCAACTATACAAATGGCAACAAAACAGAAACTGCAAAGCTGCTCAACATTGCCTTAACCACCTTATACCGCAAACTCGAAGAATACAAAATCAGTTAATCACTTTCAAAACGATAGTGCATACCCTTTCATTTTGAAAGGGTTTTTTATTGCCTGCATTTTACACGTTCGCCCGAAATGCTTTCCAGTAAAGGATTTCCATAAAATTTTTCATTCAGGAATATTAATTGAAATAATACCGGCGTAAACCTCCTTACCAAAGGAATTATTTCAAAACCCTGAATATTTCAAGCATGATATTGACCATCTTTTTGCTGATTGCCTGCATTGTACTGTTCGGCATATTTTTTAAATCCATTGACTTTTTCGAAAAAATATAATCAACATGATAACATCCATTTTTATTATCGCCATACTGGTATTTGGTTACCTCCTGTATGTATTAATTAAACCGGAAAAATTTTAATCTTAAAAGCGCATACTAATGAATACAGAACTAATCGGCGTAATCGTAACCTTTCTGCTAACTGTTCTTCTGGCATACCCACTTGCTAAATACATAGCAAAAGTATTTGCCGGTGAAAGAACATTTACAGACTTTATGAATCCTATGGAGCGGTTTATTTACCGCATATCAGGAATTGATTCAAAGAAAGGCATGAACTGGAAAGAATTTTTAACTGCCATGTTAATGATCAACATGCTGTGGCTTTTCTATGCTTTCTTTCTTCTGTTAAATCAGGCAAGTCTTCCGCTGAACCCGGATGGTAATCCCAACATGGCTCCTGATTTGAGTTTTAATACCGCTATCAGTTTTTTAGTGAATTGTAACCTGCAGCACTATTCTGGTGAAATCGGGTTGACTTATTTCACACAACTGTTTGTCATTACATTTTTACAATTTGTAAGTGCAGCCACAGGTATTGCTGCCGCAGTTGCTTTGTTTAATGGTTTAAAACATAAAACAACAGAGAACCTTGGTAACTTCTGGGACATTTTCACCAAATCAATTACCAGGATTTTATTACCTGTTTCAATTGTTATTGCAGTAATACTTGCTTTCAATGGTTCACCTGCAAGTTATGACGGTAAGGATAGCATTGTTACACTGCAAGGCGATACAGTTGCTGTATCCCGTGGTCCTGCTGCCGGTATGATTGCCATCAAACACCTTGGTACAAATGGTGGCGGTTGGTTTGGTGCTAACTCAGCACATCCACTTGAAAACCCGACTTACTTTACAGGCATGCTGGAATTGATTGCACAAATGATCATTCCCATAGCTATGCTCTTTGCTTTAGGTTTCTATATCAGGCGGAAAAAATTTGCTTACATGATTTTTGCCGTGATGACTATTGGAATGCTTTTCCTTATTGTTCCAACCATCAACTGGGAAATGCATGGCAATCCTGAAATAGCTAAAATGGGCATTATGCAGGCAACCGGTGCCATGGAAGGAAAGGAAGTGAGGTTTGGTCCGGCCATTTCAGGATACTGGAGTATTGTTACTACAATCATTTCAACCGGATCTGTTAACTCTATGCACGACAGCTCCATGCCCTTATCAGGCATGATGCAAATGCTGGGAATGCTCATCAATGCGTTTTATGGCGGATGCGGGGTTGGTATACTCAACTACTATATTTATATCATCATTGCCGTTTTTATTGGCGGATTGATGGTTGGGCGAACTCCCGAGTTTATGGGTCATAAAGTAGAAGCAAGAGAAGTAAAGATTGCTGCATTAGTTACTTTATTATCTGCCTTCCTCATTAAAGGCGGAACTGCTTTGGCAGCTTATTATTTCGTACAGCATGGCAATGCAGACTGGGCAGTAAAACCATCTGCCTGGCTAAACAACCCGGGCAACCATGGTTTCTCCGAAATGTTTTATGAATTCACTTCTTCCAATGCAAATAACGGCAGCGGTTTTGAAGGGCTGGGTGATAATAATATTTTCTGGAATGTTACAACCGGTTTTGTTTTGCTGCTTGGAAGATTTCTTCCTATCATCGGGCCAGTTGCCATTGCAGGTTTACTTGCAAAGAAAAAATATATCCCTGAATCATCCGGTACATTAAAAGTTGATTCAGCAACTTTCGGCATATTAACATTCGCCATCATTATCATCATCACAGCCTTGTCCTATTTCCCTCCTTTGGTATTGGGCCCTATTGCAGAATATTTAGGAATGTAACAAAGACCAACAAAATTTTATACTATGTCACAACATAAAAGAAATACAAAATTGTTTGAAGGCTCACTTGTAAAAGGAGCATTGAAACAATCATTTATAAAATTAAAACCCGGAGTGATGCTGAAAAACCCGGTGATGTTCACGGTATACATTGGCACACTCATTATGCTGGGTGTTTGTATCTGGATAGCCGCAGGACAAACATCGCAGGGGTCACTTGCGTACAACCTCACCATCTTCAGCGTTCTGTTTATTACTGTACTCTTTGGCAATTTTGCAGAAGCCATTGCAGAAGCAAGGGGCAAGGCACAAGCCGACAGTTTACGTAAAACAAGAGAAGACACACCGGCGAAAAAAATATTTCTTATTGGCGACAATTTTGTGAATGAAATGAAAATTGTCCCTTCTTCACAATTAGCGAAGGGTGATATCTTTCTGTGCGAAGCCGGAGATACAATACCGATGGATGGAGAAATCATTTCAGGTATTGCAACTATTGATGAGTCTGCAATTACAGGTGAATCTGCTCCGGTAATAAGAGAAGCCGGTGGTGATAAATCATCAGTAACAGGCGGCACAAAAGTGCTCAGCGATAAAATACAGGTACGTGTAACAACAGGACCGGGTGAAAGTTTCCTTGATAAAATGATTGCATTGGTGGAAGGTGCATCCAGGCAAAAAACACCGAATGAAATTGCATTAACAATACTACTGGCCAGCTTCACCATCATCTTCCTGATTGTGGTGGTTACTTTAAAACCATTTGCTGATTATGCCAACACACCCATCACTATTGCCGCATTTGTTTCCCTGTATGTTTGTTTAATTCCTACAACCATTGGCGGTTTGCTGAGTGCAATTGGTATTGCCGGTATGGACAGGGCACTGCGTGCCAATGTGATTACAAAAAGCGGTAAAGCAGTAGAAACAGCCGGCGACCTTGATACCCTGTTATTAGATAAAACAGGAACCATTACAATTGGAAACCGTAAGGCAACCAATTTTTATCCTGCCAACGGAATAACAGCAGCAACATTTACAGAAGCCTGTGCTTTGTCTTCTATTGCAGACCAAACACCCGAAGGAAAATCAATTATAGAATTAGCCAAACTGGATGTAAGTAAATTAAATACAAACGGTGCAACATTTGTTGAATTCACAGCAGAAACAAGAAGCAGTGGTATTAATTTAACCAACGGAACAAAAATCCGCAAGGGCGCATTTGATTCTATCCGCAATATGGTAACAAAAGCCGGCAACTCATTTCCCAATGAAACTGCTGAGCAGGTAAAAGTAATTTCAAGCAATGGCGGTACACCGTTAGTGGTTAGTGAAAACAACAAGGTTTTAGGTGTAATTGAATTGCAGGATATTATTAAACCCGGCATTCAGGAACGTTTTGAACGGTTGCGCAAAATGGGTGTGAAAACAGTGATGGTAACAGGCGACAATCCATTAACGGCCAGATTCATTGCAGATAAAGCTGGTGTGGATGATTTTATTGCCGAAGCAAAACCGGAAGATAAAATGAATTACATCAAACAGGAACAGCAGGGAGGTAAACTTGTTGCCATGATGGGTGACGGTACAAATGATGCTCCTGCCCTTGCACAGGCCGATGTGGGTGTTGCCATGAACAGTGGTACTGCTGCTGCAAAAGAAGCGGGCAACATGGTTGACCTGGATAATGATCCTACCAAGTTGATTGAAATTGTAGAGATCGGGAAACAGTTACTGATGACAAGAGGAACATTAACTACTTTCTCCATTGCAAATGATGTGGCAAAATATTTTGCAATCGTTCCGGCATTGTTCATCACTTCTATTCCTGCATTACAGGCATTAAATATTATGAACCTGCATAGCCCTGAAAGCGCTATTCTTTCTGCAGTAATCTTCAACGCAATCATTATCCCGATGCTGATTCCGTTGGCATTAAAAGGGGTTGCTTACAAACCAATCGGCGCCAGTGCATTACTGAGAAGAAATTTACTGATCTATGGTTTAGGTGGTGTGATTGTTCCTTTTATCGGAATAAAACTCATTGATCTTTTTGTAGCATTATTTATTTAACAATTGAATTTCATGATTATGAAAAAATATGTTTGGCCATCCGTTAAATTAACACTTGTACTGATCGTTATATGTTCTGTTCTGTATCCGCTCCTGATTGCAGCAGTTGCCAAACTTGCTCCTGGTGGCGGCAAAGGTGAAACTGTAATGGTAAATGGAAAAGTAGTTGGGTACGCTAAAATTGGACAAAAGTTCACCGATGATAAATATTTCTGGAGCAGACCTTCTGCTGTAGATTATAATGCTGCAGGTTCTGCAGGTTCTAATAAAGGGCCTACCAACCCTGACTACCTGAAACAGGTGCAGGACAGAATCGATACATTCCTTGTACACAACCCCACCGTTAACAAAGAGAAAATTCCTGCTGAACTGGTAACAGCTTCCGGCAGCGGACTTGATCCAGATCTTTCACCAGCGGGAGCCAAAGTGCAGGTAAAGCGTATTGCTGCTATCCGTAAGATTGATGAAGCAAAATTGATCAGCCTTGTTGATCAGCAAACAGAAAAACCATTTCTGGGAATGTTTGGTCCGTCAAAAGTGAATGTGTTGAAATTAAATATCGCATTAGACCAATTAAAATAAAAATAATTTAAAAGATGAGAATGATTTTCGTAAGTGCAGCTCTTTTGATGGGCTTCACTTCAATGGCACAGGATTCAACAAAAAAAGGGAACCTGGTTCTTTCAGGTTCAGTTGATGCTTATTACCGTTTCAATTTCGCTAATGCAAAAGATTCAGGTCACCTGAATAATTTAACCAGCTTCACCAACTCGCAGAATTCATTTGAACTCGGTATGGCCTCTGTTAAAGCCGATTATTCAATTGGCAAAGCGGGTGCTGTTCTTGATCTTGGTTTTGGAAGAAGGGCAGAAGAGTTTTCTTACAACGATGCGGGCACTTTGGCAGCTGTAAAACAGGCATATGTTACCTACTCCCCTTCTGACAAAGTAAAATTCACAATGGGTAAATGGGCAACACATGTGGGTTATGAAATGCCCGATGCATACCTCAACCGAAATTACAGTATGTCATATATGTTTTCATACGGGCCTTTTTTTCACACAGGAATAAAAGCAGACTTTATGATCAGCAAAAACTTTTCGTTTATGGCAGGTATTTCAAACCCTCCAGATTATACTGCTGCCAGTTTTGAAAAGAAGTTTTTTCTTGGCCAGATCCATCTGAATACAAATGATGGCAAATTGGGGGGATACCTGAACTATGTTGGTGGAAAGGATCGTTCAGATAATTCAATCAACCAGTTTGATGCTGTGATTACCGGGGTTATTACAGATAAATTCAGCGTTGGTTACAATGGAACAGTTAAATCAGTAAAGCCGGGTACCGGCAACAGCAGTTCATGGTTTGGCAATGCATTGTACCTGAACTTTGATGCTTGTTCTTCATTTGGTTTAACAGCAAGAGGAGAATATTTGGGTGATAAAAACGGGTCTGCTGGCATTGGCACAAATATTTTTGACGCTACATTGTCGGCAAATATCAGGATCGGCAACCTCACCATTATTCCTGAGTTCCGTACAGATGCAGCAAAAGATGCCATCTTCTATACGAACACTGATAAACTGCAGCCAACGTCAAGAAGCACAGATTCGTTTATACTGGCAGCAACCTTTCATTTTTAAAAGAATTAAATTTAAGTGAGTATCGGTTTAATAAGTTGATTATGCCTGATGAAAAAGAAAATACAGTACAGCATTTTCTCGACCTCATAAAAAAATCCCGCAGAGGCAAGTTTAAAATCTACATCGGTATGAGCGCCGGTGTAGGTAAAACCTTCCGCATGCTGCAGGAAGCACATGCACTGCTCCGGAATGGTATTGACGTAAAGATTGGTTACATCGAAACGCACAACCGCAAAGAAACACACGATCTGCTGGATGGCTTGCCGGTTATTCCCCGCCGTAAATTATTTTATAAAGGAAAAGAACTGGATGAACTCGATGTGCAGGCTGTAATTAATCTTCGTCCTGAAGTGGTAATAATCGACGAGCTGGCACACACCAATATTGAAGGAAGTAAAAATGAAAAACGCTGGCAGGATGTGATGGAAATTCTCGAAGCTGGAATCAATGTAATCAGCGCAGTCAACATTCAGCACATCGAAAGTCTCAATGCAGATGTAAAGGAAATAACAGGCATCGAAGTAAAAGAACGCATCCCCGATAGCGTGCTGGCACAGGCTGATGAAGTGGTGAATATTGATTTAACAGCCGATGAATTAATCACCCGTTTGAAAGAAGGTAAAATTTATGATGCTGCAAAGATTGAAACCGCATTAAAAAACTTTTTTAAAAGTCAGCACATTTTGCAGCTGCGTGAACTGGCCCTGAAAGAAGTGGCATCACAGGTGGAACGGAAAGTGGAAACAGAAGTAACAAAAACAAACGCTGCAAAACATGAGCGTTTCCTTGCCTGTATCAGTTCAAATGAAACAACAGCAAAAACAGTGATCAGGAAAACGGCACGACTGGCAAATTATTACAACAGTAAATGGTATGCGCTGTATGTACAAACACCAAAAGAAAGCACAGAGAAAATCCCCCTGGATAAACAACGTCACCTGATCAATAATTTTAAACTGGCAACCGAATTGGGTGCAGAGATCATTAAAGTGGAAAACAGCAATATTGCCAAAGCCATTATTGAACAATGCGAAGAACGGCAGGTAACAACCATCTGCATCGGTAAACCCCATCTCAGTATGATGCGGCTTATACTGGCAACAAATGTGTTTAACGAGCTGCTGAAAAAACTATCAGCCAGCGATACAGACTTAGTAATTTTAAGCTGATGAAAGTAAAGGAAAAACTATTGTTAAGTACAGGTGTTCTTTTTGCCATGATTATTTTACTCACGGCACTAAGCATTATTTACATCAACCGTCTCAGTAACGACACATCAAATATTCTTGTTGCCAATTACAACACACTGGATTATTCCAGGAAAATGATGATGGCACTCGACGATAATATCGCAAACAAAACAAGTCGGCAGCAGTTTGAAGAAAACCTGCATTTACAGCATAAAAATATAACCGAACCCGGCGAACTTGAGTTTACCGACAGCCTTACTGCCAACTATAAAGCGCTCTTGCTTCACCCTTCTGATTCTTCTGTTTTACACAGCGCAAGAAAAAACATCTCCGGCATTATGTTGCTCAACATGCAGGCCATTGAACGTAAAAGCAAAATCGCTGCCGAAACTTCCGGCAATTCAATTTTCTGGATTACACTGATAGGTACAATCTGTTTTATCATTGCACTCACCTTGTTTTTCAACCTTCCCGGTAATGTGGCAAATCCCATCAGGGAGTTAACTGAAAGCATCAAAGAAATTGCACAGGGAAATTATGCACGCCGCATTCATTACCCGGGTAAAAATGAATTTGGCGAACTGGCTTCTTCCTTCAATACAATGGCCGAAAAACTGGAAGAATACCAGGCCAGCAATATTCAGAAACTGCTTATTGAAAAGAAACGGATTGAAACGCTGATCAATAACATGAACGATCCGGTTATTGGTTTAGATGAAAACAGGAAAGTGTTGTTCATGAATAATGTTGCATTGAAAATTTCAGGGTTAAAAGCAGAAGATGTAAAAAATAAACCTGTACAGGAAATTGCTGTAACAAATGATCTGGTCCGGTCATTGGTACAGGAACTCTTTGCTGAGAACAAAGAAAAGGCAGATAATAAACAGCCGGTAAAAATATATGCGAACCATAAAGAAAGTTATTTTCAAAAACAGATCATTCCAATTAAAATTATTCCTACCGGCGAAACAAGGGAAGTACTCATGGGTAATGTGATTCTTTTACAAAACATCACCCCATACAAAGAACTTGATTTTGCAAAAACTAATTTTATCGCAACGGTTTCACACGAACTGAAAACACCCATCTCTTCCATAAAAATGAGCCTGCAGTTGTTAGAAAACAAACAGATGGGTTCCTTAAACACAGAACAACAGAATCTTGTTGACAGTATAAAAGAAGATGCCCGACGTTTATTAAAAATCACAGGCGAACTCCTGAATATGACACAGGTTGAAACAGGCTCCATTCAAATGTCTGTAATCCCATCTTCTCCTGATGATATTATTGACTATGCAGTTAATGCAAACAAAACAACTGCAGAAAACAAAAACATAAAACTGGATATTTCCATACCTGTGAATATACCCCGGGTATTTGCCGATAAAGACAAAACAGCCTGGGTATTAAACAATCTTATTTCCAATGCCATCCGTTTCAGTTACGACAATTCCACTGTTTTAATAACTGTAACAGAAGATAATAACAAAATGAAATTTACAGTTACCGACAACGGGCAGGGAATTGCTCCGCAATACATTGGTAAAATTTTCGAACGCTACTTCCGCATTCCCGGCACCAAAAAAGAAGGGACTGGATTAGGCTTAAGCATCAGTAAAGAGTTTATTGAAGCACAAGGTGGGTACATGACTGTTGAAAGTGAATTCGGAAAAGGAAGCAGTTTTTCTTTCTACCTTGATATCTGCAGGTAACAACGATAACTGTTGTTTAAGGTGTTCTTTTAACACAGGATGACATGCCTTTCATAAAATCCTCAAATGGCCATTTTGGTCACTTGCTGCCGTTATTGCCGGAAAGGGCTTACTGCATAGCAAAGCCCACTCAAAGGCATGGATAAAGCCACCCAAAGCCCACTTTCATGCCATTACTCCCATTTTGAATTGTGGCTGCTGCGCACCTGGCTGAAACCATTCGAAAACATAACCGGTAAACAAAAAGGTCACCGCTATTCACTGCAGCAACTTCTCATTATCTTCTCCAAACTCGGCTACCCCAACCTCAAACCCTCAACTTCAATCCGCAACATCCGCACAACTAATCAACCTGCTGCACACAAGATGTTCAATCATCTTCATACTGCAATTCACCACAACTTGTCCCGCCTCAGCGGGAGTAGTACAGCAGTTAAATCAGGGCGCTATCCGAAAACCATGCTGGATATTGGTTTTCGGGGTCTTTTTTGTTTCTTTTTGGACAAGCAAAAAGAAAAGAGAAAGCAGCAGAGGTACTGCAATTTCATACTTAACGAATCACTCAGCTGCCACACACAACACGCCCAACCTCAAACTTTAAACCTCAAACCATAAACCCAAACCACTTGCATAAACAAAACCCATCGACTATTTTTAATTGCATAACCAATCATCAATCATAAACACATGCCAGTAACTAACCCGCAGCAGCAATCATCAAAACTCATTTTCTACGGACTTCTTTTGTTTTTGTTTGGACTTGTTACCGGGCTCATCGTTCCGTTTTTTGCTAATCCACGTATGGGCCTCTCGGCACACATGGAAGGCGTGATGAACGGAATGTTTTTAATCATCCTTGGTTTACTCTGGAAAAAACTGGTACTCTCAGCAACATGGCTGCGAACAACTTACTGGTTGCTGCTGTATGGAGCATTTGCCAACTTCTCGGCAGTGATACTTGCAGCGATAACTGGTAACGGAAAAATGATGCCGCTTGCAGGTGGCAGGGAAGGAACTGATTTTACCGAAGCACTCATTTCGTTTTTACTCGTAACACTTGCATTAAGCATGATCACCGTCTGCATCATTGTGCTCACCGGTTTTTATAAATACATAAAACAAACTGCTTCACAATAATAGAGGTTGCTTCGTTCTTCTTTTTCTTTCCGGCAAAGAATTCTTGTGTCATTCGTGATTCCCGTCATTTCACACTAAGCTGCGGAATGGATAGAGGCAGACTTTTATATGTAATGGGTAAGAGCATAGCCGGTAAGAAGCTAAGGCGGGAAGAGTTCAGCCATGAAGCGTCATTGCGGGGATAAGTGGGCTGTGCGTGGGTATGTGCCGAAGCAATCTGCAACAATGCTTACTTCTCTTTCTTCAATATCGCTTTTGCATTTTTCCAGTATCGGCTTCCCTCTTTTACTTGTTCAGCATATTGTTTTGCCTTCTCATGTTGTTGCAGGTGATAAGCACTTAATGCAGCAAAGAAATGTGCATCTTCTGCATAAACAGATGCACCGTTTGCAAGCGGTTCAAATAAAGAAAGTGCTGCTGTATATTGTTTGGTTTTGAGCAGGCTCACAGCAAGATAAAAATCAACAGCCGCATCAGCAGGTCCGCTTGCTTTCAGTTGCTGAAATGCTTGAACTGCTTCTGCATACTGTTCATTGTTGAACAGTTGTGCAGCTTTTGCTTTCTCCTCTTCTTTGCCACGTACAATTGCACCGGGCATATTGTCAACCGTATAACCATCGGGCGATACACCCGGTAATGCAAGTAATAAAATCAGTACAACCGATGCAGCAGCAGCCAGCATATACATGCTGCGTTTCAGCGTAAATACTTTTGCCTTTTGCTGTTTGAAATATTGTTGTGTAAGCGGATCGAGCAGTTGTTTCAGTTCAGGAATTGTTTGTTCTGCAAGCTGATGTTTACCTACCGTACTGTTCAGTAAACGATAGCTGTTTACCTGCTCCTGCAGTTGGGTGTTGCTGCGGAGTTCCTGTTCAAACTGCTGCAGTTCTTCTGCTTGCAGTTCGCCGTTGAGGTAGGAATCAATATCGTTGTACGAATAGGTCATGATACAATTTCTTTAAACCGTGAATGATTACGTACCAGTTCTGCCAGTTCGCCCATGCAATTACTTTTCCGTTTGCGGTAATAGGCATAGGTCATACCCAGTTCTTCTGCAATTTCTTCCTGCGGTTTTTTCAGCAGGCTTTTTAATATCACTTCTTTGCAGTTGCCCATTTCATCCAGCACAAGCATTACAAGCTGTTCTTTTTCCACCTGTGCCACATGTTCAGCAGCACCGGCGTTAACATCGCCCGGTATATGTGTATATGCATCTTCATCGCTGTTTGTTACCACGGTAAGCGATGTTTTTTTTGTTTTGTTGATGAACTTGCGTTTGCAGAGTAATAAAAGAAAGGCTTCAAACGGACAGGTAAGTACAAACTGCCCGTCATTCGCCAGTTTATAAATATCAATCAGTGCTTCCTGGAACACATCACCTGCATCATCTTCACTGCAGCCACGTGAAAGCAGGTAGGCCTTCATATTAGGCGCAAAGCGTTGATAGATCTCACTGATGAGCCGCTGATCATGATCAAGTAATGCAGTAATATATTTCTGGTCGGCGTGCAAGTACAATGGTTTAGTAGAAGGATAAAAATAAGATTTTTATATTTAGGGTAACAGTATACCAACCCCGTTGATATACCTGTATCGATATGAAAAAAATAATCTGCTATACAGCCATCTTTTTTGTTTGTTTTACTGCATCAGCACAAACCGATTTGTCGGTTCATGTACAGCAGAACGATAACAGGGTTTTCTTTAAAGCCAACCTGCCTGCACTTACGCAGATACCGGGTGCTCCCAAACCCTTTTATACGTACCTCTGGGATTTTGGTGATGGTCATTTCAGCACCGATGCCAATCCTGAACACATCTATGCAAAGGAAGGCGATTACGAAGCGGTGTTGTATGCCGTGAATAATTATGATGATGGAAAGAAACCCGGACGTAAGCCGGCAAAGGTTGGTGTGAAACAGGTAAACAAAACCTATCTCGCAGCAGTATCTCCTTCCGAACAAAACTTCTTTAAGGCAAATGGTTTTTTTGAACTGAAGTATAACTGCATGGCCAAGCCTGGTGATACAATGGTTCTCATGGCGGGATGGAAAAACGATGTGGCAATGAACGGCAAACTGTATCTCTTCATCAATGAAAAACAGTTCGGGCAAAACAGTTTTGATACGGCAGGTTTCCGTTTGTATAACGATGCAGCGTTGATCAACGATAAAAATGCAATTGCTTCTGTTCGCCCGTTTGATAATCTTTTACTCACCAGTAGCGGAAGTCCTGCATCGCACTTCAAGGAAAAGAAAACCTTCAGTGGCGCAGAGAGCAAAACCTTTTTAATGAATACATTGAAAAACTACAGCAATGTATTTGCAGTGGATATTAAACAGGCGGGCACTGATGCACAGTTTATGTTTACCAACCTGTATGTAACACCGGGAATGATCAAAGACACCAACGCAACCATCACCATCACTGGTTTGTTTGTGCCCGATAAAGGTGATGCGTACATGCACCAGCTCAACATTCCCATTGTTACTTCGCATGATCCCAACAAGATGAACCTGAAACAGGGAAGACTGAATTACCGCACACTGAAAAAAAGTAAATCGCTGGGTTATAAAATCCGTTTCCAGAATGATGGTGAAGGTCCTGCAAGGAAAATAAAACTGGCGATTACATTACCATCAGCAATGGATCCGCAAACGATCAGGATAAAAGATATGTCGCCTTATTGTTTGCCCTGCGATAGTGTGGCCGGTCGTACCGGTTGCTGGGAACTGGTAACAAATAAAGACAGTGCTGCATTTATCTTCAATGGAATTTATTTACCGGGCACCAATCAGAAAGGGGTAACCGATAAAGACAGTACCAAAGGTTTTGTGGAGTTTGATGTAAGCACAAAAAAGAAACTGGATAACCTTCCCTTCAAAGGAAGAACAGCTATTTATTTTGATAAGAACGAACCGGTGATCACCAACTTTGCCACAGGAAAATTCAGGCCTGCTCTTTCACCCATCGTAATGGCAGGTTATGAAATGAATACAGGTGCAAATGCATTACGCAGCGGTGCAACGGTTGGTGTGGGTATTGCCCGCCTTGCACCTTACAAACCTTATTTACAGTTTGAATTATTCGGCAAGTATGAGCAAACAACTACTGCACAGCAAACCTATCAAACACAGGGCTTGGTGCTGATTGATGGAAAGAATTATGATTACCGTGGATACAGGGAACAGTTGCAGCTGAACATTACAAGGATTGGTCTTGTGCCTTTACACCTGCGTTATAATTTCAACGACCTGTTATCTGCCGGTGTGGGTTTGCGTATTGATGCAGACATAGCAGGTTCGGCTGATACAAGTCGCACCTACCTGCTGAACAATTATAATGGTCAGCTTAATTATCCGTACGATCTGAAAAAGAATGCTTCTGTAAAACTGTTTTCCAATACACAGTTTCTTCCGTTTGTGGATCTGCAGTTTGGAAAAGTGCGTCTTGGCCCGCAGCTGGGTACCCGTTTTTATTATGGCGGAACAAACAAATCTTATCTCTATTTTTATGCATCCTGGCGACTGTAATTCATTCATATCATTCAAAGCTTTATCGTTTGCTGCCCCTCGGCAGTATTGTCTTCCTGTTGTTATTTTTTTCGGGTGATGAAGCGCCGCAGCAAAAAGCAAAATGGAAAGAAGTCTATCAACCCAAAGACCAGCTGCAGGCATATCTTGAAAAGCTTTATGATCTTACTGATGAGCAGCCGTTTTATTTATCCAACAAAGCCGATTCGTTAGAACAAACATTGTGGCGGCAGCCAAAGTTTAAAGATGAGCAAACAGCTTATCTTGATTTTGTACTCAACATCGCTTATCATTTATTACAGCAGGGACAAATACAGGCAAGCACACGCTGGTATGAAAAGGGATTGAACTACAGGCAGCAACAGAAACTGCATTACGAAACAGAAGAGTTTATTATTAAACCGCTTGGCAACAACTATGTTCGTTTAGGCGATTATGATAAAGCAATTACTTTACAACAATCAGCCATTGAACAGGCAACTGCTGAAGAAAAGTTCAACCTGCTTGCCTCGCTTTACAGCAACAAAGCCATTACCTATTACTGGCTGGGTAAGTATGATGAAACACAATCAACCTGTAATAAAGGTTTGCAATTTATAGCACAGCATCCGGCAGTAACTGGTTTGTTGTACAATGTAAAAGCCGATGCATTTTATGCAGCAGTAAAAATGGATAGTGCTGCATTTTATAATCAGAAAGCATTGGCATTCTTTCGTTCAGCCGATGCAGTGGATGCAGATGCTTCCTGGATGGTGAGCGCTTTACAGCTGTCTGCAAAACTGCTCTGTGATCAGAAACAATGGAACAAGGCTTTACAGAAATTACAGAACGCAGAAAAGATACTGGAGCAAACATATCCCGGCAGCAGGCAAAGAGATAAAGCAAAACTGAAAGCAGAAAAAGGAAACCTGTTTTACCAGTTGCAGCAACCCGACAGCAGTATGGAGAATTTCAAACAGGGATTGCATTATTTCAACATCAGTAACAGTGGTTATTACCCGGATCATACTGTTACAACATTGTATGCAGGCCTGGCAAAAGCATATACAAAACAACAACCCGATAGTGCTTTGCATTACTACACACTTGCTGTTGCCAATGATTATTACTGTAACCAACTCATCACTACTTCAACGAATAGTTTGCAGGTGAGTAACAGCAATACAGTAAGTGAAGAAGCAATTTTGTTTTTTGAACAGCAGTATAATCAAACAGGAAAACAGGAATTACTGCAGCAGTTGTTATGGCTGGTTGAATTATCAAAAGGCCGTAAGTTATTAAACGAACAAAACAGGAGCAGGCAATGGCAGGGCGGCACAGCGTTATTACAACAGCAGTTGTTTGAAGAGTTGAGGAATGATTACCTGTTACTGGCAGAAGAAACAGATGCTGCAAAGAAAAATCTCATCAGCGAACGTATCCGTAAACAGGAACTGGAACTTGGTTTACAGGAAAACCGTTTTGCACAACTGCTGGAGCAACCTTCTTTTCAACTGTTTCAGCAAAAGATAAATGAAGTAACAGCAAATGCAGACCTCATCAGCTATACCATCATCAACAACCAGGTTTATTTATTGCATGCAAAGGGAGGAACCATCAATCATAAACTGTTATCATCTTCAGTCATACAACAAACAGGTTCCTTGCTGCAAACCTATTTCTCTCCTGCATCATCTGAGTATAACAATCATCCTGCTGCATATTTTCAATTGTCGCATGAAGTGTTCAAACAACTGATTCCTTTTGAACTGAAAAAGAATTCACTCATCATTTCTGCAGATGGTCTGCTGCATAACCTTCCGTTTGAAGCATTGAGCACTGATGGTAAACAACAGTTTCTTGTTGAGCAGACAGCCGTAAGTTATGTATACTCTTTCCTGCAGTATGTGCAGGATTCAAAACAACCGGATGCAACCCTGCCGCTTACAGTTTATACATTCAGTCAGCTGCAAAACGGCTTTGCTGCATTACCTAATTCGGAGCTTGAAGCAAAGCAATTGAAAAAACAGTTCAAGGCAATAATCAAAGAAGCAACTACAACTGATGCAAATGCATTTGTTGCTACCATGCAGTCGGGATCGGTATTGCATATTGCTGCACATGCAGTGGCCGACAGTATGCAGCAACCTTATCTTGTATTAAAACAAAAGTTTTACCTCGGCCAGTTGCAGTATGTTGTTACAAATGCACCACTTGTAGTACTCACTGCCTGCGAAACAGCTGCAGGAAAAGTACAGCAAGGTGAAGGTGTTGCAAGTATTGGCCGTGCATTTATCAGTAAGGGAGTAAAAGGCGTTGTTGCCGGCAGGTGGCCGGTTGATGATGCAGTGGCACCGGTATTCGTTCAATCGTTTTATACTTCGTTGCAGCAACAGTACTCACCTGTAACCGCATTACAGCAGGCAGTAAAACAATACCTGCAGCATACAAACAATCTTGCACAAAAAAATCCACTGCTCTGGGCAGGCTTTTGTTATATGGGTGTTGACCAGCAGGTACAATTACAAACCTCATCTTTCAGCTGGTACTGGTTCTTGCTGCTTCTTGTTCTGCCGCTTGGCTACTATTTCCTCCGCAGGCGCACTTCCTGATTTCTTTTCTTGGTAAAGCATTTCACGCAAAGGCGCAAAGAATAGCCGGGAAGGACGTAAGGCGGAAAAAAGGAATGTTGCTCACAGATGACACTGATTTACACGGATTGTTACGGCGCTTCGCTTGCAAGTGATAACCACAGAGACACAGAGTGCACTGAGAAGAAAGAGGAATAGTTCTCTTCTTTTCTTTCCGTCTTCCCGGCAAAACCTCTGTGTTCTCCCTGCCTCCGTGGTTCAAAAAAACTCCCTTCTTTTCTTTCAGAATCAGTGTTTTAGAAAAAACCTGAAAAATTTTTTCCAAAACAGGGTAACAAACCTTCATGGCTGCGGATATACCTGCAAACAACAAACAAAACAACTCAAACAATTAAAACTTCTTTTTATGAAACAATCAATCTTCTCAACAGTAGCAATTGCAGCAGCCATCAGTTTTACTGCATGTAAAAAAGATAACAACACAGTCGTACAACAGGATGCTGTTGAACAAAAAGTAAAATCCTTTTTTGATGCCAACGCTCCAAAATATGAAGCTTTTACAATCGACGCTTCAGCAGGTGGTAGCCTGGTAACAGGCAAGGGCACAAAAATCAGTTTTCCTGCCAATGCATTTAAGAAAGCAAACGGACAAATTGTTACAGGCGCTGTAACAGTACAGGTAAAAGATATGTACAACGTAAGTGATATGCTGCTGGGTAACAGGCCAACTGCAGCATCAGGCGACATGCTGATCTCTTATGGTGAAATGACAGTAAAGGCAAACCAGGGTTCAGATGAATTACAACTGAATGCTCCTGCACAGGTTGTGGTGCCTGCAGCTCCTCCCAAACCAGCCAACGGCCAGGTTATACGTGAAATACCAATGTGGAGAGGTGATAGTGCTGTAACCTATACCATCAATGGTAACGATCATGAAAACTTACCTGTAACACTTACACAAACCGGTTATGTGCCACGTGGTGTAAACTGGGTGCAGAACGGAAACGTTGCAACAAACAATAACAACGGAACATCTTCATTCAACCTCGATAGTCTTGGTGTATGGCGTAACTGTGATGCATTAATGGGTGATCCTCGACCAAAAACAACTGTACTTGGTTATTTCAGCAACCAGTGGAATGCTGCAACAAGTACCAACTATATGGGCGCAGAACCAAGCATGCTCTACTTTAAAGTAAAACAGCAAAACACATTAGTAAAACTGTATAACAAAATCATCAACGCACCTGCAGGTAAAGAAGGTTTGTTAAGTTACCAGAACAGTATGCCGATTGGTATTGAAGGTACATTCCTTGCCGTTACGTTTAAGAACAATAAAATTTATGCTGAGATGCAGGATGTAACTGTAGGTGCACCAGCAAGCGGTAAAACATACTTCCCCGTAACATTTACATTAAGCGAAGTAACCGAAAGCCAGTTGCTTTCACTGATACAACAATTAAATAGCAAGTAAGGCCCGTTGTTCATCCGTCGAAAACATCTTTATTGCAAAACGCCCCCGGCTTCTGTCCGGGGGCATTTTAGTACAATTGGCTCAGCAAAACTTCAAGAGTATTCACATGCCAACATAAAAAAAGCCGGTCATTATGTGAACCGGCTTTTCATTCTATAAAGTTTGCTTATTGTATCACAAAAGCAAGATGCCCTTCATTTGTTTTAAGGAAATAAGTTCCTTTAGGATAAGCTGCTGTCTGCAGCAGGCTGTTTCCTGCAGGGAAATATTTTTCCATCAGCTTTACGCCTGTACTGTTGTACAACACAACCGTTGAAGCATGTTGTAAACTTAATACAGCTGTACCACCACTTACAGGGTTAGGAGATAATTGAATAAAGCTGCTGGCTTGGCTGTTGTCTGCAATAATATCACTGTAACTGGTTGTGCCGTCAAGGTTCGTTAACCTGATGCGGTAGTAAACCTTGTTTTGCACTGAATACTGATCCCTGAAACTGTAATTGCTGATACTGCTGCTGTTGCCGGCTGCTGTTACGGTGCCAATATCAGTCCACTCTCTTGCATTGCTGCTGCGCTGCAGGGTAAAATCCTTTGTATCTGATTCAGTAGCCGTACGCCAACGGAGAAGAGCTGAGCCATCGGTCTGCCTGGCAAGTGTAAAGTCAAGCCATGTAACCGGGAGTGAAACGAGATAAGTAATTTCAATTCTGCCCGCATTGGTCCAGGAAATATTTGTATTGGAAGTTATTGCAGTTGCACCACTTACCAGGTTACCTCCAATATTACCACCATAGCCTGCACTTTCACCGCTGGTGGCATACACTGATCCACCTGTGGAACCATACTGACCACCACCGCCACCGCCACCGCCGCCACCATCGCCTGAAGGTGTGGTGCCGTTACCGCCTGTATTGGAGGTACCATTAGCGACATAAGTATTAGTGCCGGGCTGACCCGAATTGGCTACATTGGCCATGCCACCACCACCGCCTGCACCGCCGGCTACAATTTTGATCACGGAATTAATGGTTACAACAGAGGCTGCTCCGCCGCCACCACCACCACCACTGGAACCACTGGCGCCTGCATTACCACCCTTGCCGCCATTATAGGCTGTGCTATAGGGAGAAACACCGCCAGCTCCGCCGCCCGTATTGGTTACGCTGTTTGATCCGTTGGTGCCCGTTCCGCCAGGGTAAATACCAATGGTATTTCCTGCACTCACCGCAAAGTCGGCTACAACATAGCCTGCATTGCCCGCCGCTGCATTGGAACATCCTGCTCCGCAGTCCTGTCCGCCAAGGCCACCGCCACCGCCATACACTTTTATGGAAATTGAATGAACTCCGGCAGGAACGTTCCATGTGGTGGCTGTTGTGTAAATGTTTGTTGTTTGTGCTGTTAATTCGGTTGCAATAGGTAGAATGCCCAGCAACAACAACACTTTTTGAAGATAATGAGTCATAATATTGGTTAATAACAATTGAAAAAATTAACGGGTTTGGATGATGTTTTCAAAAAGGCAGCAGGATCACCTTGGCACAAGGCCAGTCTCTCTTGGTAGATAAGGTTTATGTAGTCAAAAATGCATTTCAAAATGCACTGCTGCAAAAATAATAGATTTCGCTTATACGTAGTTGTGATGGATATGCATTTGTTTTGTTAGGGATTAAAGCACACACAAATCTTTCGGGAAAACGGCTTTTTGTATTCATGTATCAAAGTGTTATAAAGCACATAGGGGCAATTACGGAAACAGGGTAAACAACAACCTCAGTTTTTATTGCAATCTTACTCAGATGTAAACGTTGGAATTTTCTGAACTTAAACGGAAATCCCCAATGGCATAATATTTTTAATATCAATCCTCTTCGGGCATTATTAAATTTTGTGACATTCTTTAAAATAATATTATCCTTTCGGGATTGTTATAATAATTGCAAATCTTCCGAACTTCTATGTTCCTGATGAACATGATGATTATCCAGTCCGGCAGTTTCAGGCGGGCTTTCTTTGACTGGTTCTGAGGTTCTGAGAAATGTCAAAGCAAAAGAAAAACACCTGTAATCCGTTGCGATATACAGCTTCGGTCGCTGATCAATCTCCTGCAATAATAGGCCAGCCCCAAACTACAGACAACTCTTCCGCCAGTCATTCCCTGTTCAACTACCTGTATAAAGCCATCATCCTTCGTTCATCCTTCGTTGATAAAGGCAGAATACGCCCACTCAAAGCCCACCCAAAGGCATGGATAAAGGCGCTTCTGTTGCATTAAGCAACTGCTTCGTAACAACTACCTCATATAAAATCATAATGCCAGCTGTTAATCAATCTTCCGCAATAACAGGCCAGACCTCAAACTTTAAGCCTTCTCCAACAATCCCTCTTTTAAAATAAGTTACTTTTGTACTGGCTTTAAAACAGATGAAAGATGCGTATTGGAAAAAGAGTGGTAAAAGTTGCGAAGTATTTGGGTTCAGGTATTGCAGTGATCCTCCTGGTAATGTTTGCAATCCCTTATTTGTTCCCCGGCTTTGTATCAGACAAAATAAAAAAATGGACCAACCAGGCCATTGAAACAAAACTGGAGTTTTCAAAAGCAAGATTGTCTTTCTTCAATCATTTTCCATCACTCACATTAACACTGTATGATGTGTCGTTAACAGGATCAGCTCCTTTCCAGAACGATACACTGGTGGCTGCCAATGAAATTGCACTGGGTGTTGATCTTACATCGGTATTCAGCAAAACAATCCGCATCAACGAAATTTATGTTACCCGTGGCGATGTGCATATCCTGGTAAACGAAAACGGTAGGCCCAATTACAATATTTACAAATCATCCAAAAAACAAACTACGGCAGAAACCGATACTTCTTCATCGGGTGCTGCACTAAAGCTCGATCGTATACAACTCGAAGACTGTGCATTGCTGTACAATGATCAGTCCATTCCTTTCTTGCTCAAAGCCGGCAAGCTCAACTATCTCGGCAAAGGAAAATTAAGTGAAGCAGTGTTCTTTCTCAAGTCGCAGATCAGTATGGAAAATGTGGATCTGCAGTATGATGGTGAACAATATCTTTCAGATAAAAACCTGGAAGCAAACCTGCGCACACGCATTAACACCAATTCACTGGAACTTGATTTCAGAAAAAATGATCTGAAGATTAACCGTTTGCCCGTTGCTTTTACCGGTGTGTTTTATTTCCTGAAGAATGGTTACCGCATGGATTTTAATGCACGTACCGAACGGACCAATCTTGCATATTTGTTTACAGCTCTTCCCCCGGCTTATGTAACATGGCTTGATAAAACCGATGTAACCGGTAAGCTGGAAATGGAGGCATCACTCAAAGGTGATTTTATTGCTGCTGAAAACCGCATGCCCGATCTTTCTTTCAGTATGAAAGTGAACAATGGTTCCTTTACAACAAAAGCGGTTAAACAGCAACTGCAGAACATTGATCTTGGTTTTCGTTTTTCATTACCCGGACTGAATACTGAAAACATGCAGCTGCAGGTTGATACACTGCATGCAGAAATGGGAACTGATTTTATCAGTGCTGCCATCAACACTAAAGGGTTTTCTCTTCCGCATATTAACGGGCATATCAATGCCGCAGCTGATTTAGCGAAATGGTCTTCTGTACTTGGTTTGCAGCAACTGGCAGGTATCGATCTTGGTGGTGCTGTAAAAATGCAGGCAGTAATGAATGGTGTATACGCTCCTGCAAAAAATTTATACCCCATTATCAATACAGGAATACAATGGCAGAATGGTTTGCTGCGCACATCGTATTATCCCAACCCCATTACCGGTATTCAGTTAGATGTAAACCTGTTTAACCAACGTGGTACCGCACAGGATATGCAGGTAAAAATTAAACCCGTTTCTTTTTTGTTCGAAGGACAACCGTTTACACTCACTGCCGATCTCAACAACTTTGACAACCTTGCATACAACGTCAGCACAAAAGGAAACATCAGCATTGGTAAGTTGTATAAACTTTTTGCAGTTGATGGATATGATGTAAACGGAACAATAACAACCGATCTTTCATTAAGTGGTTCACAGGCCGATGCAACTGCAGGGCGTTATGATAAACTCAGAAACAAAGGAACCATTGGTTTAAAACAGATCAGCATCAGCACACCTTATTTTCCCAACAGGTTTTTAATCAGCACGGGTGCTTTTCATATCAACAATGATCAGCTGGTGGCCGATAACCTTGTAATGAATTACAGGAATAATACTGCAACCATTAAAGGAAGTTTCAGCAATATCATCAACTACATCATGAAAGCTGATGCGGCACTGCACGGCAATTTATCGCTCAGCAGTAAGCAGTTGCTGCTGCAGGAGTTTATGAGTACTGAACAAACAACATCAGCAAAAACAAATTCATCAAAACAAACCGCTGCTTCATCTGAATCATCTGTCATTATCATACCACCCAATCTTGATCTGCAGTTTCATGCAGATGTAAATAAGATTGATTACAACGGACTGGCTGTGTACAATTGGCTGGCAGATGCAGCACTGCAGAATGGAAAACTCACCATCAGCAAATCAGCATTCACTGTTGCAGGTGCGCCGGTAAATATGGAAGCAAGCTATGCACCGGTAAATACAAAACAGGCAGCGTTTACGTATCATGTAAATGCAAACGAACTTGATATACAAAAAGCATACAAAGAAATAAAGTTGTTCAGGGATCTGTTAACCAGTGCGTCAAAAGTAAAAGGACAGGTTTCATTGGATTATTCGCTGAGTGGTATGCTCAACGATAGTTTATATCCTGTAATGAAAAGCCTGAAAGGTGGTGGTGTGCTCAGTATAAAAAATCCTTCGTTTAAAGGGTTTAAACTCTTCAGTGCCATCAGTAAAAAAACTGGTAAGGATGCAATGGAATCACCCAGTCTTTCAAAACAAACCATTCAGCTAAAAACAACCATTGCCAACAACATCATTACACTTGAACGGGTGAAGCTGAAAGTAGCCGGTTTCCGTCCACGTTTTGAAGGACAGGTAAGTTTAGACGGTCGACTTAATCTCAAAGCAAGATTAGGTTTGCCACCCTTTGGCATCTTTGGCATTCCGCTAACGGTAACAGGCACCCAGGAAAACCCGGTTGTGCGTTTCAGGCGGGGCAAAAATGGCAGCAACTTAGATGAAGATGCAGATGAAGACGATAAAAAAGAAATGCAGCAGTCCAGCGATAATGGTAAACAGCAATAGTTAAGGAAGTCGACCACGAGCCCGTAGGTACAGAGATGAATTGCTGTTCAGGTGGAAAGAATGCCTGTTGTTTTATCTTCTCTTCTCCCCGACTTCCCGGCAAACAATCTTCATACACGTTCTGTCCTTGTGTCTTGATGGCATTCTGCAACATCGTTTACCAACATTAAACATTGAACAAGAAACTTTAAACTTCTTTTCTTTTTCCGAACTTCATTTCATGCAAAAAATCTTCATCATAGGCGGTACCACCTTCGATCATATTGTGCATTTGCCACAACTGCCACAGCCGGTTCCACACACCATTCACAAAGCTGTTTTTCATGAAGGCACTGGCTCTACAGGTGCAGGAAAAGCATTGAATATGCACAAGCTGGGCATACCATTACAGCTGTACAGTGTATTGGGAAATGATGTGTATGGAAAGATGATTGTTGAAGATTTGCAGCGGAATGGTATTGATGCGTTTTATGACATAGATGAAGCCGGTACAGAACGTCATGTAAACCTGATGGATGAAGAAGGCAACCGCATTTCCATTTTTATTACACAATCATCCGAACAGATCAATCATAACACAACAGCCATACAAAATGCAATGGATAAGGCTGATGTGCTTGTGCTCAACATCATTGCCTATTGCAAAAACATTGTGCCAATGGTAATGGCTTCGGGTAAACCTGTTTGGACTGATCTGCATGATTACGACGGAAAAAATACATATCATGATCCGTTTATCCGTGCATCGCAATACATTCATTTAAGCTCCGATAATCTGCCTGACTATAAACCGGTGATGCAGCGATTGATCAATGAAGGAAAAAAACTTGTTATCTGCACACATGGCAAACAGGGAGCAACACTGTTAACTCCGGAAGATGAATGGATCGGGCAAAAGGCTTTTACACAGTTTCCACTTGTTGATGCCAATGGCGCAGGGGATGCATTCTTTTCCGGCTTTTTGTTTGGATGGCTGCAGCAGTTACCCTTGCAGCAATGCATGAAATATGGAGCTGTTTGTGCCGCACTCTGCATTGGCTCCAAACAGCTGGCAGCAGAAAATTTATCGGCAGAGCTGTTACATACAACAGCTCAAAAACTTTAAACGTTGAACCTTCAACATTAAACCTTTTCTTTCTTTGAAATAACGGTTAATAAAAGCAACTTTGTTTATCAAACTTAAACACGCAACATGAACATACAGGATCTGAAAGAATACATGCAGCAGCAAAACAAAGAGCAGGTAAAATTTGCCTTTGCTGATATTGATGCTGTGCTGCGTGGCAAGGTCATCAGCAAACAAAAGTTTCTTGATACACTTGAACAGGGTATTGGCTTTTGTGATGTGGTGTTTGGCTGGGACAGTAACGACCAGGCTTATGATCATGTAAAACTCACCGGCTGGCATACAGGTTATCCTGATAAAACAGCAGATATTGATTTATCTACCTTCCGCAAAATTCCCTGGCAGAATGATCTGATTTTTTTCCTGGCCGATTTCAGCAGGGATAATGTGCCTGCCTGCAGCAGAACATTGCTGAAGAAGGTACAGGCTGCTTGTAAAGAAATGGGTTTCAGGGCTGAGTTTGCACAGGAGTTTGAATGGTTCAATTTTAAAGAAACACCACAAACATTAGAACAGAAACAGTTTACTTCCATTGAGCCCTTAACACCAGGCATGTTTGGATATTCCATCCTGCGCACATCCATGCAGGATGAATTTTATTTTGACCTCATCAAACAACTTAACGGCTTTAATATTCCCATTGAAGGTATTCATACCGAAACTGGTCCGGGTGTATATGAAGCTGCTATTGCACATGATGAAGTGTTGAATGCTGCTGATAAAGCAACCTTGTTTAAAACAGCTGTTAAGGAAATTGCTTACAAGCATGGCATCATGGCTTCGTTCATGGCCAAGTGGAATGAAAAACTTCCCGGCTGCAGCGGTCATGTGCACCAGAGTTTATGGACAACCGATAACAAACAGAATCTTTTTTACGACGAAGCTGATCCAAATAAAATGAGTGAGACGATGAAGCATTACTTAGCAGGATTGCTTCACTGTCTGCCACATGTATTACCCATGTATGCGCCCACCATCAACAGTTACAAACGGCTGGTGGAAGGTGCATGGGCACCCACTACCATTACCTGGGGAATTGAAAACCGTACTACAGCATTCCGCATCATCAATCCATCGCACAAAAGCACAAGGATTGAACTGCGTGTGCCCGGCTCTGATAGCAACCCTTATCTTGCAATGGCCGCATCACTTGCTTCAGGATTGTACGGCATCAAACATAAACTGCCCTTAACCATTCCTGCAACAGAAGGCAATGGTTATTTGCAGAAAGAAAATGGTGTACTTCCTTCTTCTTTGCTGGAAGCAACAAAACAGATGCACCAATCGGCTCTTGCAAAAGAGTTATTGGGCGAAGAGTTTGTGGAGCATTTTGCCGAAACCCGTTTGTGGGAACACAGGCAGTTTGCAAAACATGTTACCGACTGGGAACTGAAACGTTATTTTGAAATCATTTAAATAAATTCTTTGTGCTCCTTTGAGCCTTTGAGTCTTCGTGGCAAACTATATGACTGAGCATGTAAAAATTATTCATAAAGCGTGGGAAGGTTTTGATGCTTCCCGCAAAATTGTAAAGGTGGAAGAGATCAGTGCCATGGTATCAACCAACCATGTGTACCGTATTACATTCGAAGATGAGGATATTGTGATTGCCAAACTTTCATCGTATGGAAAGTATGAACACTTTAAAGAAGATCACCGCTTCATTCATACATTAGCCAACAACCTGTTGTATCCGTTTGAAAATGTACTGGCAAAATCATTGCTGAAGAATAACAGGGTGTACACGTATCGTTACCGGCAGGGAAAAAAAGATATCTGGGTGGTGTTTTACAATCCTGTTCGTGTGTTGCAGCGCATGCCACGCAGGCTTGATGAAAAACATATCCGAAAGTTTGGTCAGCAGATCGGACGTTTTCATAAAGCCTGTTCACGTATCAAAAATAATTTCCCCAAATCATCTAAAACACTCCGTACTGATATACAGGCATTGCTTGAGCGTTTGGAAAAAGATGAATCAAAGTTTGGTACAAGAGCACAGGCTGATATGATCCGTTATCATTGCGATTTGTTTTTAAAGAACAGGTTGAAAAATAATGTAAGTGGTTTTGAAATCATCCCTGTGTTTATCGACTGGAATATCGGCAACTTTTCTGTAACAGATAAGCTTGAACTTTATTCACGTTGGGATTATGATTGGTTCAGGATGAGTTACCGCATGATGGATTTTTATTTCTTCAGTCGTGTGTGTTCAGATGCAGGCGACAGAACAGTGTTCAGCTATTACATCAATACGATGAATGAAGACCGCTTTCTCATGTTCCTGGAAGAATATCATAAAGTTAATCCGCTTACTGCGAATGAAATCCGTTTCCTTCGGGAAAGCTACCGTTTCTTTATTCTCAACTATGTGATTAAAGATGGTTCGTATTTCTTTAGTGAACAGTATGCAACAAAGCTGCGGAATGAAGCGTATGAAATTTATCTTCCTTCTGTTGACAGGGATTTTGATCCGGAAAAAATTATCAAGGCACTGAAAATAAAAGAAGAGCCTGCAAAGAAAAGTTGAGCACATATTTGATATAAGATATTCATAGAAAAGCAACAGGCTAATAGCTATCGGCTAAAAGCCAACAGCTAAAAAACTCAGTTATGCTTACAATACATGATTTCAGAACTGTTGTAGAAAATTACAAGATTGTATTCTTTGATGCATTTGGTGTAATCAAGAGTTATAATGGTTTGATACCGGGAATCATTCAGACCTTTGATTACCTCGCCGAAACAGGAAAGGAATATTATATTGTTACCAACGATGCATCAAGAAGTCCGATGCAGCTGGCACAAACTTATCACCGCATGGGTTTTCATGCAGTGCAGCACGACCGGATTATTTCATCGGGCATGCTGGCAAAAGAATATCTTGATCTGAAAGTGAATGATGGTATTGTAGCTTATCTCGGTACGGAAAATTCAGCACATTATATTGAGCGTTCGGGTTTGCAGGCGCTTCCTGTAAGTGCAATTGATGAAGGTAATATCGACCAGGTAAACGCATTGGTGCTGCTCGATGACGAAGGGTTCGACTGGTTTTCTGATCTCAACAAAACGGTGAATATTCTCCGCCAGCGCACCATACCTGCTATTGTTGCCAATACCGATAATATTTATCCCGTATCGGGCAGTAACAATGTTTCCATTGCCATTGGTGGTATTGCAACGATGGTTGAAAGTATTGTGGGCAAACGCTTCATCCGTTTTGGTAAACCCGATTCACAGATGTTTATGTTTGCTTACGATCTTATCAGGGAAAAAAGAACAATCAGTAAAAAAGAAATCCTGATGGTGGGCGATACACTTCATACCGATATCATTGGAGGAAATAAATTTGGTCTTGATACCGTATTGGTTCTTTCGGGTAACACATTGCCCGATGATGCCGAAACAAGAATACGCTCTACCGGCATTGTTCCTACCTTTGTTTGCGAAAAAGCAGTTGTATAAACTGAATGAAACTGACAATAACAATAACCGCCACAGCAATGCTGCTGATTGTTGCTGCATGCAGCAGCAATATCTCCAATTCAAAAGATCTGGATGAAAACATGCTTGATATGCGTGTGTATCACGATAATCTCGGCATGTATCTCCGTAACAATAATGCTGATTATGCGCTGTGGTTGCTGAATGGTATGGATAGCAGTCTGCAGGTGATTGCTGAAAAATTTAACACACACCGTAAGCTGATTGATCCTTTTAAAAAATCGTATAACAAATTACTTGCTCCTCCTATCCAGGATATGCGAAGTGCATTAAAGCAGAATGATTTTCCCAAAGCTATTCATGCGTATCGTTTACTCACGAAAAACTGTAATGGTTGTCACATAGATCTTGAAGTGGATAAAGAAGTGCTTGACTGGACACTGCCGCAGGAAAAAGATTATTAGAACCGGGACGCTTGTGCGGCCTGAACCAAAAGTTTGCTAAATATGCACGAATAAAAACTATTGGTTTGTTACTGCTTTGATTCCTGTTTTAGTCAGCTCAATTTTTCTTTCTTTGTATAGTTTTCCAACCGTCATCTTAAATGCTTTTTTGCTCATGCCAAAGAAAGAATAAATTTCTTCCGGATCGCTTTTATCATGATAAGGAAGATAGCCGTTGTTTTCTTCAAGCAGTCGTAAAATTTTTGTTGCTTCATCTTCCACACGTTGATATCCCTGCTTACCAATTGCTACATCAATCTTTCCATCTTCACGGATGGTTTTAATATAGCCGGTTACTTTATCGCCAATCTGTAAGGGCTGAAACACTTCGTTGGAATACAGCAGCCCGATATGTTTTTTGTTGATAATGACAGCCCAGCCAAGATCGGTTTCCCTGTACACAATCAAATCAACAACATCTTTTTCTTTTACTGTAAGCTCTTCATTACTTAATAAATGTTCAATGTATTGCGAAGCTGCAACACGTCCTGTTTTTTCATCAAGATACACATGCACTAAATATTCGCCACCCAAACGCATGGAAGAAAGTTGTTTGCTGTTGGGAACAAACAGGTCTTTCATCAGGCCCCAGTCTAAAAATGCACCGTGACCACTTGTGCCAACCACTTTCATCAATGCAATATCACCCACCACAGCGGTTGGATGTTGCGTGGTGGCAATGATGCGGTCTTCCGAATCGTGATAAACAAAAACAGTGAGCTCATCGCCAACCTTTGTCCCTTTGGGAACAAAACGTTTGGGCAGCAGTACATCACTGTCGCCATCACTTAGAAAAGCACCTGCATCTTTCAGGCGCTGAACAATAAGACGGTTGTATTGGCCAACTTGTATCATATTGCAAAGGTATTGGAACTGGACTTGCCTTGTGATTTTATATTAACCACAACAGCTTGCAGTTGGTAAAAACGGTTCTTAAAAATCAAACTCGATGCTTGTTTCCTCAAGGTATTTTTCCATTTCCTTATACGAAGCTTCTATTTCAGCAGCAACCTCTTTTCCTTTTTTGCTTTCAGTGCGGAGCAACTCACCTGTTTTGTTGTACACAAATAATAACTCACCGGTACCGGCAAGTGTAACCGACTGCAATTGTTGAAAAGAGTTGTAACGGTATATGAATTCCTTATCCTTGTTTTTGACCGAAGCAAGTTTTTGAGCAGATGTGTAAGCGATGTTTGTAATCTTTCCATCTTCATTAATTTGTACAGGATTACCTGCTTCGTTATATGTAAACAGTTTCGTACGGGTGATTTGGGTGCGTTTATTAAAATAAGTGATCCTGCTTGCTTTGTTCCATACCGAATCAATTTCGGCTTTCACAATAAGCGAATCAGTTTCTTTTCCAACTGTAATACAGTTGTTGTTATACTTGTATGTAATTGTTTTGTTGTTGCGCCTTGTGGTGTCGGGCATTTCACAGCTTTCGTTGTTGATTTCTTCAAACAGGTCATCGTTTTTTCTGTATACATACCGGTATTGATATGTGCTGCCATCAGCCTTGTCTTTTAGTTCATATTCAAAATAACTGCTGT
Source organism: Chitinophagaceae bacterium UBA1931 (assembly GCA_002337125.1). Taxonomy (GTDB): domain Bacteria; phylum Bacteroidota; class Bacteroidia; order Chitinophagales; family Chitinophagaceae; genus Lacibacter. The sequence goes on along the minus strand of DDFJ01000004.1, from coordinate 2,099,086 downwards.
CGGTTTTTGAACCTGGTTTTTCTGTTGAAAAAACCCAGGTGGCATAATGGTTACCGTCGATATTTCCCTGCGCATCATAAAAGCTGTTATATACATACTCTGTTATCCGCCCGTTGGGTTCAGTAATTTTTTTGCAGAACAGGGTTGTATTCTCGTATTCAATACGCATGGGCGATCTGTCGGTATAATAAATGGCAGTCATATTATAAGCCGAGTCGTATTCATGGCGGTAAACATTATTGGCAATATCTTTTGTTTTAACAAGTGCATTGCCTTTGTACCAGTAATACGAAGTTCCCTGCCTGCTTTTCACCGATTGTATAAACCCATCTTTCGTGAAAGCGAAGAAAAAAAGATTGTTGCCCTTGTCTTTCAGTTGTGTGATTTGTCCTTTTTCATTGTAGCTGATGCTGTACACAAGTTTACCTTCTGCTGTATAATGACCAACGAGATATCCGTTTGTATTAAACAAGTCAAAACGGCCATCATCTGTTGTGCGTTTAAAACCTGTTTTTGTTTTTACAAGCTCATTGTAACCAAGGTCCATGCTTTGCCAGCGTGTTCCTTCAGGCAACAGTGGCGATTTTACCAAACCTTGCTGGCTGTAGCGTACCCATTTTTTTAAACGTTCAGATAAATTGTTCCTCATGTTGCGGCGAAACCTGTTTACTTCAACAGGATTGTTTTGAATGTCTTCATTTTTAACAGCAGCTTTTACCAGTTGATTGATGCATTGAGTCAGCAATGCTTCATTTTGATCTGCCATTGAAAACGTATTCCATGTGCCGGCACCATATTCAATCACAAGTAAATTTCCATCGCCGATAATATAAAGTCTTGTTTCAAACTCCGATCCCCATCCATAACCAAACAAACCCTTACCTGTTGCATGGGAATTATACGTACGTGTAATGTCAAAACCATTGAATGCAGTAAGGTCGTGATCGGTATAAGAAATATAAAAATTACCGTTCTTTATATTCACTCCTGCTTTTGCAGAAATAAATGAAAATAAGATGACAGCTGTAAAAAATAATTGCTGTAGACGCATTTGGTTACAATTGTTTCAGTTGTTGTAATAGTTGCATGCTGTTGTTGCTGTACATCAGCTTCTGCTTTTCACTTTCCTTCCAGTTGATGTTCTGTTGTTTTTCTTTCAGCAACCATTGTTTTGCTTTTTCTTTTTGATTTGATGCAAACAGGGCAACGGCAATACCAATGTAAGATGGATTAGCCGATGAATTAAATGATGTTTCAAACGAAGTAATGGCTTTTTCATAATCACCTGCATCAATATAACACCAGCCAAGCTGTTGTAAAAAAAGATACCGGTAGCTTGGCGGAAGATCATTGTTTTGCAGCATATGATCAATCAATGGAACAGCTTTTTTGTGTTGACCGTTGATGTATTGTAGTGCTGCATTTTTCAGATGAAAAGCATATTCATCTTTGGGAATAAGATCTGCTGCAAGTGAAAAAAGAGCTAAAGCTTCTGCCGGTTTTTCAGCAAGTAACAGGTTGTCTGCTTTATCAATTAAATCAACAGCGATATCTGCAAATGGAAACAATAAAGGATCATTCTCGTTTGCTTTTTTAAAATAATTCACTGCATTTGCAAAATCATTTATTTCAAGTGATGTATAGGCAAGATTGCCATACGCATGTGCATAGCTGCTGTCGGAAGTCAATGCTTTTGCATATTGATTGACAGCTTCTTTATAATTTCCTTCTGCATAAAAAAAGTTACCCCATAAATTATACAGATCAGGATTTTGATTGAAATAAGGCAAGGCCATTTTTAAAATATTCAATGCACTGTCTGGTTTGTTTAATTTCATCCAGCATTCAAATGTCCATTCGTATCCTTCCCAGTAATACGGGTTGATGTTTAATGCTTTTTTATACCATGATACTGCCTGGCGGTATTGTTTGGTATATTGAAAAAACTGGCCATAATAACCATACGAAGAAGCTTTGTCGGAATTGATACGCAAGCATTCTTTGAACAAACGAAGTGCAGAAGCTGTGTCCTTGAGTTGCATTCTTGTCCATGCTTTTCCTGCATATCCCCAGGTTTCATAAGGATTATAACTGATAGCAAGTGAATAAAGACTGTCGGCAGTTTTCCAGTCGTTGGTTGAAGTTCCATCTTTATAAAAATCGGCAAGCTCATTAATGCCGCTTGCAAAATATGGTTCCATGTTTACTGATTTTGCCAGCAGTTCGGAAGTTTTCCGTGCATTTACTTTCAGGTATAAATCAGCAAGATTTTGATAGGCATAAACAAAGAGACTGTCTTTTTTAATTGACCTGAGATAAAATTCCTCTGCGGCTTTTACATTTCCCCTGTCGCTGTAAATAAGACCAAGATTATTGTATTCGCAGGATGCGTCAAGCGTATCAATCGAAATAGAATAATTAAACAAGCGTTCCGCTTCCTTATATTGTTTTAAATCGAGATACACCGTTCCCAGGTTATTATACGGCCAGCTAAAAGAAGGAGCAAGACGGATTACTTCATTAAACACTTTGATTGCTTCATTGTATTTTCCCTGGCTGCGTAATGCATTTCCGAGACTGCTTCGTGGATAAGTCCAGGTGGGGATTAATTCTATTGCCTGCCGGTAATATTTTTCAGCCAGCGTAAAATCATTTTGATATTCAGCAACAAGTCCCAATGCATGTAAAACAAATGCTGCATCAGGTTCTGCAATCAATGCTTCGTGTAAAAGCTTTTTTGCAGTTGGATACATTTTGTAATTTTTTCCACGCAGGTAAGAATAAGCTTCGAGATAACGGCTGTAGATATAATAAATTTTATAGCCATAGTCTGTTGTATCAAGCAGCGAAAGCAGAAGGTTGCTTTGTTCAGCTGCCGATTTAAAGTAAGAAGCTGGCGGCGGATTATTTTTTCCTTTCAACACTTCATTAACTGCCCGTTGTGGTTCAATGCCGAACTGCAGTACCAGTTTTTGTTTGATGTAACGAAGCCAGTCGGCCGGGAAAAGTTGTTGATTTATAAAACTCCTGTACAGGCTTGTTGCTTTCTGATAATCCGGTTGACTGTTTTTTAAATAATTGTTGAGTTGTTGTAGAAGTTGTTTTTGTGATGTTGAAAGTTGTGTGAGTAATGTGTTCTCTTCTATTCCGGCAGAACGTGCTGCTACTGTTGATTCTTTAATTTCAAGCAATGCATTTTGTTTCAGCTGTTCAAATGCAATTGATTTTATTTCGGGCGAAATCTGCATAACTATTTTTCCGCCGGATGAAGCCCCGATATTAGGTTCTTGTTTTTCTTTTGATTCTTCGTACACATTGTTGTACACGTAGATGTTCAGTTCGTTTACTTTTATTTTATTATCTGCAGGGCTGTTATCTGCTGCGCCCATCATTCCCTGCACGAGATAATAAGTAAAAAAGCCATGACCCATTTGTTCGCTTTCAAATGAACGCTGATTGGCTCCGCAACTGAGGTAACGGATGGTGTTGCGAAAAGAAGTAAGTGCAGACTCACTTAACAGGTTCGCCCCTTCTTCGTTCACTGTTTGTCCGCTGTGGCAGGCATCTAAAACCAAACTTACCTGTACATTGTGTTGTGTGAGAAAGCTAACGGCTTCGTTTAAGTCTTTAAAGCTGAGCGTTCCCTGTGCACCCGTGTATGCCCGTTCTACGTTTACATCGCTGCAAAGCAGGTAGCCCGTGTATCCATCTTTATTTGCGGTGTCTTTTGATTTTTGTATATCACCATGACCTGAAAAATAAATGATCACCTCATCGCCGCTTTTTATTTTTAATTGCATTAAGGAGCGGATAGCAGCATTGACCGACTGGCTGCTGGCCTGCCTGTTGAGCAGTAGTTGTATATTTTCTTTGGATGCTTTTTTTGTTTCCAGCAAAAAACGGGCAAACAATGCAGCATCTTTATCTGCTGCATTGAGTTGCAACCTTGGCGACTCGTAATCAGAAATACCAATAACAACAGCATAAGTTGTTTTCATTTCTTCCGTAACTGCAACATCTTCAGAAGAGCCTTTTGCCTGCTGTGCAATTGCAGGCAGTGTAAGAAATAAAAAAAGTACAGATGATAAGAGAAGTTTGTAGAAAAACATAACAATAAAAATAAACTAACTTTTGGTAAAAAGAATACCATGACGAGGGTACTCTTTTGAAAATAAAATTATCCGTGGTTAAGGGTATAATACGAGTTGATTTGCTTTCTATCTTTAGTAAAAATTTTACATGTATAAGCAATTGCTTTTTGCCGTTTGCTTTCTGTTTACAGCAATGATTTCATTTGCTCAAAGAAGCAACTTCACCATCAGTACAACCGGAAGCACCAATCTTAAAATTATTTTCGCAGGGAAAAAATACAGTTTGCAGGACCGGAGCTGTACATTCCAGAACCTTGCTCCCGGTAATTATTCACTTACAGTCTATCAATGGCAACCAACGCAGAGCGGAGCCGATTATGTTTCGGTGTACAATGGCAGTATAACATTAATTGCAGGGAAACATCTTGAACTGACGGTAATGCGTTTTGGCAAAGCTGTTTGGGATGAAGGATATATTGCAAGAGATGAGTGGAATGATAATGAGATGAATCCGCAGCCTGATAATAATTACGGAGGCGGCCCGCATCATGACCGTAATGATGAAAACCGCATGGCTGCAGATGCCGAACAATTCGGTAAAATAAAACGGGCAATTAACAATGAATTTTCTGATGCAGATAAATTACGCATGGCAAAGGTTACGGTTAAGAATGTTTGGTTAAAAACATCGCAGGTAAAAGAAATTATGAATTTGTTTTTTGACGACAGCAAAAAGCTTGAATTCGCTAAATATGCTTACGATTACTGCAGCGACAAAGGGAATTATTTTACACTTGCTGAAGAATTTTTTTCAACTGCCAACAAAAACAGTTTACTTGATTTTATTTCAGGCAGGTAGCACAGTTTCATTCATGTAAACAGAAAATTGTAACTTACGGTTAAATTCGTTTATATGTCATTATTTAATACAGGTAAGAACAAAAAAGATAAAAAAAAAGGTGCAGCATCTTCCGGAAAGTCTGCATTCATTGCACCCAAAGGCGGCAATGTAAAAGCAAACACCAAGTCATCCAACGCTTCGGGTAAGCATGTGGGTGGTGCACAGCGGGGTGCATAAGCTTCAAGAAATTCAGATAGGGGCATCTTTCATCAATTTGAAGGATGCCTTTTTATTTTTGATTGAATTTCTTTCTCCACACTAATTCATCTCCCAAAACCTTACTGTAATTTCGCCGGATGATTGACTACTTAAAAGGACTGAACGAGCGGCAGAAAGAAGCGGTAACAACTATTGAAGGGCCGTTGATGATTGTTGCAGGTGCAGGAAGCGGTAAAACAAAAGTGCTCACCACACGTATTGCTCATTTAATGGCAAGAGGTGTGGATGCATTCAATATACTGGCGTTAACGTTTACAAATAAAGCTGCCAAGGAAATGAAAGAACGTGTGGAGCACATTCTTGGCAACCATGAAGCACGAAATTTATACATCGGCACATTTCACAGTGTGTTTGCACGCATTTTAAGAAGCGAGGCAACAAAGATTGGCTATCCTTCCAACTTCACCATTTACGATACTGATGATGCAAAAAGTGTGGTGAAAACGGTGATCAATGAAATGAATCTTGATGACAAGCATTACAAGCCTGCTACTGTTTACAACCGGATATCTTCTGCAAAAAACTCGTTGGTTTCGGCTGAAGAATATAAAAACGACTGGCATCTTCAGCAGGAAGATATGCGTGCCAACCGCCCCGCCATTGCACAGATTTATGATGCGTATGTAAAACGCTGTTTTAAAAACGGGGCAATGGATTTTGATGATCTGTTGCTGAAGTTTTATGAACTGCTGAAAAATGTTCCGGAAAGTTTAAGCAAATACCAGCGCCGCTTTAAATATATTATGATTGATGAGTACCAGGATACGAATCCTGCACAGTACGAAATAATCAAACTGCTGGGAGCTATGTATGAAAATGTTTGCGTGGTGGGCGATGATGCGCAGAGTATTTACAGCTTTCGTGGAGCAACCATTGAAAACATTTTACAGTTCCAGAAAGATTATGATAATGTACACGTGGTGAAGCTTGAGCAGAATTACCGAAGCACAAAAAATATTCTCAATGTGGCAAATGAAGTTATAGCCAATAACAAAGGACAGATTGAGAAAACGTTGTTTACTGAAAATACAGAAGGCGAAAAGATCCGTTTAATCCGCACTATGACGGATAACGATGAAGGGAAATTTGTGGCCGATACAATCCAGGAACAAAAACTACGCAACCACTACCGCAATAAAGATTTTGCTATCCTATATCGTACCAATGCACAGAGTCGTGCGTTTGAAGAAAGTCTTCGCCGTATGGGTATTCCGTATATTATTTACGGTGGTATCAGTTTCTATCAGCGTAAAGAAATCAAAGACTTTATTGCTTACCTGCGGTTGATTGTAAACCCAAGAGATGAAGAAGCGCTGAAACGTATCATCAACTATCCCACAAGAGGAATTGGAAAAACAACGGTAGATAAATGTGTGCTGTTTGCTAATGAACAAAACATCAGCATGTGGGAAGTGCTCACCAAAGCACAGCAATATGGATTTAAAGCAGGCACACTGGAAGCAATTGATGAGTTTGTAACAATGATCAAAAGCTTTGCCAGCATGTTGCAGAAAAACAATGCGTATGATGTGGCCGTGCATGTAGGTAAACAAACAAACATCGTTAAAGAATTATTTAACGATAAAAGCACCGAAGGATTACAACGATATGAAAACACGCAGGAATTACTCAACTCAATAAAAGAATGGGTGGATGATACGCAGAACCGTCAGCAGATTGATGATGATGGCGTGATGCTGGAAGAAGAAAAATTATTTGCAGAAAGCGAAGCGGCTCAAAAGGAATTATCGTTTGAAGCAGCACCAACTGAAGAACAAATCAAGCTTGGTGCGGTTACGTTAGGTGCCTACCTGCAACAGATTACTTTGCTTACAGATGCAGATGAAAAAGATCCCGATGCTGATAATGTAAAACTCATGACCATTCATGCTGCCAAAGGCCTGGAGTTTGAATGTGTGTTTGCTGCAGGACTGGAAGAAATGCTTTTCCCCAATGCACTTTCCATCAACACAAGAGAAGAGCTGGAAGAAGAGCGCAGGTTATTTTATGTGGTGATTACACGTGCAAAAAAGAAACTCTGGATCAGCTATGCCAATACAAGGTATAAGTTTGGACAGATTGTACAGAACGATCCGAGCCGCTTCTTGGATGAATTGCCGGAACAATATGTTGATAAAAGTTTTGCAGGAGGTGGATTAAGAAATCAATCCTCTTCGTTTGGCGGAAGTTCAGCATTTGACAGAATGAAAGGCTGGGGCAACAAGTCAGATTATAACGATGTGTCACAAACTGAAAAGCGCTATGGACCTCCACCTAAAGCGGCAACACCAAAACCATCTTACATAACTCCACCTTCACGGCCACAAACAGTAGAGCATAAACCTGCTGCTGATTTTGTTGCAAGTGATACAAGTAATTTGCAGGAAGGTCAGAAAGTGGAACACCAGAAATTTGGTTTTGGTACTGTTGTAAAAATGGAAGGCAGCGCACATAATCCTATTGCCACAGTAAAGTTTGAACTGAATGGTGAGAAAAAGATTATGCTCAATTATGCCAAGTTGAGGATTGTAGAATAACTATAAAATAGAAACCACGCAGTATTCAGGAAGGAATTTTTGTTTACTGCGTGGTTTTTTCTTTATTTCTTAATTGCGAGTAACAGCCACTTTTCATTTTCGGGAATAAACTTCTTTTGTTCGTAAGCATACACTGCCTGCTCAAGTACTTTTTTTAGTCTCATTTTTATTTTACGCTTGTTAAGCTGGAGTCGAACCCCGTCAAGGTTTTCTTTGTAAACAAGAACCTGATTGTTGTTATAAAAATAAACAATAGAAGTTTCGGGTGTTTTAATGTTGCTTTCAACAACCCAATAACCTGTATTGCTTATCCATTTTGGTGTATGATTTGTTTTTTCCTGTGCTGCTGCAACAAAAAACAAACAGCTTAATGAAATAGCCAAACACATCTTTTTCATAACGATTAATTTTTTTGTGAATGATGATCGTAAAACTATATCACAGAAAAAGGCAGTTACAGGAAAGTGGTTGAACGAAATGATGCAGAAAACATTCGTGCAGATAACAGCGATTAAATGCAGGACCATGCAGTTCAGCGACGAAAAATAATCATTCGTCTACTATAACATCTTTTGGCTTTTATTTGGCTTGCTGTTTTTATAATTTTAATTAAATGAATCCGATCGGGCAATACCAGTTTATATTTTCTGATGAACCAAAATATCGCATCAGGAGGCATGTTGCATTCTGGATTTTCTGGTTTTTATTTTTTGCTTTTTTGTATTCTTATGTTCCCGGTCATTATTTTTTGCCGGATGTTGAACGTTTCCCTGTTTCCCTTCTTAATTCATTCTTTTTTTTGGGAGCGCATATTTTTCTTTCTTATTCACTCATGTATTTTGTTGCACCCAGGTTATTATTAAAGGGGAAGTATGTAGCTGCAGCCTTTGCCACAGTTTGTTGTTTTTTTATTACTGCATTCATTTCAACAATTACCGGCAATTATATATTGCCTTTTGTGTGGAATTTTTTGTTTGATAAACATGTTGGCCCGGCTAACCCCACAATATTTTTATCCTTGCTTGCAGGATTAAGAGGTGGAATAACGGTTGGTGGAATAGCCGTTGCAATTAAACTGATGAAGTATTGGTATATAAAAGAACAAACCAATCTTCGGCTGCAAAAAGAAAAAACAGAAGCACAACTGCAGTTACTGAAGGCACAGGTACATCCTCATTTTTTATTTAACACTTTAAACAATCTTTATTCTTTAACATTATCTCAGTCGGTGAATGCACCAAAAGTTGTTACCCATTTATCCGACCTGTTGAGGTACATGTTATATGAATGCAATGAAGATGAAATGCCGCTTGAGAAAGAAGTTGAAATGATGCGGAAATATGTTGAGCTTGAAAAAATACGTTACGGTAACCGCATCGATGTTTCGTTTGTTTGCACCGGTGCTGTTAATGAGCTGCAAATTGCAGCATTGTTATTGTTGCCGTTTATTGAAAACAGTTTTAAGTATGGAATAAGTGAAGAACTGGATCAATGCTGGATTAACCTGCACTTGAATGCTGATGGCAACAAATTAACTTTCAACTTAAGCAACAGTCATACAAATAACGGTAACGAAAATAATCAGGCCGGAGGAATAGGTCTGCAGAATATCAAAAAAAGACTTGAGCTGATGTATCCCGGTAAATATGAACTGCTCATAAAAAGTACTGAAGAAATATACAATGTAAAACTTATTGTTTACCTGAACAGAATCAACAGGACTCAGACAAAAGAAACAACACCAACACTTAGTTTAAATTCAACTGTAGTTGCATGAAAATAAAATGCCTGATAGTAGATAATGAACCTCTTGCAATTAAGGTGCTTGAAAAACATATTGAAAGTATCCCTTTTTTATCTGTTGCAGCAACTTGTCATAATGCGTTTGCTGCAATGGAGCTTCTGAATAAGCACCAGGTTGATTTGATGTTTTTAGATATTCACATGCCTAAATTAATGGGTCATGAATTTTTGCGAACGTTACGAAATCCACCTAAAGTAATTTTTACAACAGCGTATAAAGAATATGCTGTAGAAGCGTTTGAACTTGAAGCAATCGACTATTTATTAAAGCCGGTTACACTTGAACGCTTATTGAAAGCAGTAAATAAATTAAACAGCAACGCTTTGTACGAACCAAAAGAAGAACATTCAATCATTGATGAAAAAGGATTTATTTATTTCCGTTCCGAACGAAAAATGATTAAAGTAAACTACAACGACATTGTTTTTATCGAAAGCATGAAGGATTATATAAAAGTTGTAAGAGAAAATGACAAACCGTTGCTGGTAAAACAATCCATCAGTTCAGTGGAAGAATTTTTGCCTTCCGATCTGTTCCTTCGTATTCACCGTTCGTATATTGTTTCCCTGTTAAAAATAACAGCCTTTACAAGTCACGACGTGGAGATAGGTGGTTATGAAATTCCCATTGGCAGGTTGTATGCACAACAGGCCGAAAGGATTGTAAAAATTCAATAACCCTTTTAAATTCGTTTAATATCGGCCCCGAGATTTCTCAAACGTTCATCAATGTTTTGATAACCTCTGTCGATTTGTTCAATGTTCTGAATTACACTTTTTCCTTCTGCACTTAAAGCGGCAATCAGCAATGCTTGTCCGGCACGTATATCAGGGCTGCTCATGGTGATGCCTCTCAGCTTTTGTTCACGCTCCAGACCAATTACAACAGCACGGTGTGGATCGCACAAAATAATCTGTGCACCCATATCAATCAGTTTATCTACAAAGAACAAACGACTTTCAAACATTTTCTGATGAATGAGTACACTACCTTTTGCCTGTATAGCTGTTACTAAAACGATGCTCAATAAATCAGGCGTAAAACCCGGCCATGGATGATCGTAGATGGTTAGCACCCCGCCATCGAAATAACGTTGCACTTCATAAATATCCTGTTCGGGTATATGAATATCATCTCCTGTAATATTCATTCGTATTCCAAGCTGACGAAATTTTTCAGGAATAATGCCAAGATGTTCAACACCTGCATCTTTAATCACAATATTACTTTGTGTCATTGCTGCAAGTCCAATAAATGAACCTACTTCAATCATATCAGGCAAAATGCGGTGATTTGTTCCGCCCATGTAAGCAACGCCTTCAATCGTAAGCAGGTTACTTCCAACACCACTGATTTTTGCACCCATGCTGTTGAGCATTTTGCATAACTGCTGAATGTATGGTTCGCAGGCCGCATTGTAAATTGTTGTAGTTCCTTCGGCCATGGTTGCAGCCATTACAATGTTGGCTGTTCCTGTTACAGAAGGTTCATCGAGCAGCATGTACGTTCCTTTGAGCTGACCGGTTGTTAAATGAAAGAAACCGTCTTCAGGATGATAATTAAAATCAGCTCCTAATTTTTCAAAACCAATAATATGCGTATCTAATCTCCTCCTTCCTATTTTATCTCCACCGGGTTTTGGGATAAATGCTTTTTTATAACGTGCAAGCATGGGGCCGGCAAGCATTACCGATCCACGAAGTCTTCCACTTTTCTTTTTAAATGTTTCACTGTGTAAATAATCCACATCCACGTCATCGGCCTGGAAAATACAGGTATCACGTTGAGGACGTTCAATTTTTACATTCATTTCGCCGAGTAATTCAATGAGGAGATTTACATCAATAATATCGGGGATGTTTGTGACCGTAACTTTTTCGGGTGTGAGTAAAACAGCACTGATGATTTGCAGTGCTTCGTTTTTTGCTCCCTGCGGAACAATGGTTCCTTTTAGTTTTTTTCCTCCTCTTACTTCAAATGAATGCATGTGGTTGATTGTTTTCTTTCACGAAAGTAATAATAACAAAAATCCCTTCTGTAAGAACCAGAAGGGATAAGCAGATATTTTTTAAAATTAATAGCGCTTTTTGAATTTTCCGCCGCCACCGCCACCACGGTTGTCTCTTCCTCCGTTGTTGTTGCGGTTTCTTTGCTGAAAATGCTTTTTGAATTTTCCGCCACCGCCGCCACGGTTTTCCCTGAAATCGTCGCTTGGTTTATAATGACGTACAAATGGCTTGTTGTTGAATTCAAGCTCACCTTTTGTTATGTTGCTTAGTTCTGCCTGTATTGCATCATCATGAATATTTTCTTTATGCCAGTTGTTATAAGCCAGTTTCATGTAATAAGCAATAGCATTAGCAAAGCCCTGTTTCTTTTCAGGATCTTCTTCTTTCAATGCTTTATCAATTACTACTTCCAGGTTTTTACCTAAATGGTTATAACGGGGGTGGCGTTTAGGATAAGGCAGCGGATGTGGTTTTGCCTTCAGTGTTTCCCTTGTTGGGATTGGGTAAGGGCTGTCAACATCTAATTTAAAATCAGAAATGAGGAACAAATGGTCCCATAATTTATGACGAAAATCTTCAACGTTTTTTAAATGCGGGTTCAAAAAACCCATCAGTTCAATCACCACCTGTGCCTGCTCCTGCCTTTTCTGGCGATCTTCTATTGTAAGAAGATAGGCTACCATTTTATGAATATGACGGCCATATTCACGTATGGTAAGTGAGCTTCTTGTTGTATTGTATTCCATAATTATAATAAGCAAATGTATGAAAAGGGTGCAAAAACAAAGCTGCCCTTTTTAAAAGGGCAGCTGGTTTCAGTGATAAGCAAAGAGTATTCCGGAAGCTGGGCTTATTGTTTAACGATTTTTTCAGTTGAAACAGATGTTCCGTCAATAACCTGCAGGAGATACATACCGCTGGTAAGATTGCCTGCATTAATCTGGTTAAAGCCAGTGTTCATCTTTCCAGCTGATACACTGCGGCCGTTCATATCAACCAGTCTCCAGTTGAATGTGCCGGTGCTGTTTAATGAGATGTTATTTCCACGAACAATGTTTGAAGTGAGAATGTATTTTTCTCCACGTGCAACTTCACGAAGTGAAATCACATTTGAATAATATTTTAACTGGGAAGCAGTAATAACATAAAGTCTGTAATACTGGTTACCTGTTGAGTTCGGTTGATAGTCAAACTTGCGTGCATCAGCAGAAACATTCTGAAGATTGCTGAAGTTTTTACCATCTGTTGAAGTTTCAATTGAAATTGATTCAATCGGTTCATCAGCAATGATATCCCAGTTTAAGCTATGCTTATTATTTACAACAGCGCCGCTAAGGTTCATGCTGTGAATAGGAAGAGCTGTAGCTGGTAATGTTCCATTAAGTGTATATGCTCCAAGCATTCCATAAGTTGTTGTGTTTGTATTTCCGGTATTGGTAACACTTAAATAATAGGTACCTGCATTAAATGTGGTATCAAACAAAACAGAAGTATATGCCGGAGGGTTGTAAGAGTTTAACACGTTGCCTTTATTATCAGTAATTGTAACAAGAAGATCACTGTTTAATCCTGATGCCGAAAGAGAAAACCTTTGTGGAGAAGGGAAAGTAACTTTCATAATATCAACATCCGACGCACTGTTCATTGTTCCGCTAACTGTAAATGCATTAGAGGCAAATGTTACAGGAGTAGATTGCTGAACTGTATTGCCAATATCATCCGTTTTATATCCAAAACCGTTAGTGTTACTTGCGATAATTGAAAGATCGTCCTGAACCGAGTTACATCCGGCACTTGTTGGTCCTTTGTGCCAGAGGGTTAAGCTTTTTCCATAACTATTACCCATAATTGGTGCCCAGCTTGTTTCACCTGTTCCACCACCAGGATTGTATTCATTTACGAAATTACAGTTGGCATCATATTTTGATTGATGACTTAAACCAAGTGTATGACCTGTTTCGTGTGAAATTGCTTCAGAAACGTTGTTTACATTATAGTTAAGAAGGTTTGCGAAAACAAACCCCGGGATTTCCATTCCCCATGTAAACGATCCGATATAAGCAACACCACCAGCATTACCGTACCAAGCACTATATGCAGAAACGATAATACGTTGTCTTTTTGTAGTTGCAGTAGCAAAGTAAACAGTTGAATCTGTTGTAATATTTAATTTGAACGGACTGTAATCTTCTGCAACCCTGTTAAAGATTGTGGTGATTTGGGCGCTGGTGAAATTGGGAGATGTACAATAAAAAGGTACACCTGAATTCCAATAAGGAGAGTTAACTGATTGCCCGTCAAAATCAAGATAAATTGTTGAAGTTGCACCGGGGTAACTATTGAGTAACGGAACCTGGGCAGCAGCCTTAAATGCAGGGACTGCTAATAATGCAACAAGGACAAGGATTAAAATTCGGTTCATAGTTATGGATTTAAAAGGATATTAGAATTGGATTCGGGAAAATACAACAGGTCTAATCGGCAAGAAGGTTTGAAACTTCTTTCTTATTCCAGTTGTATACACCTGTTACCGGATCTTTTTCAAGCATAAGCATATCGCTATGATTTTTGCTCATAACAACACCACGGTAAACGATTTCTTTATTTTCCAGTGTAATTCTTGAAAGGGAGAGGATGGCACCCTTAACCTCAGACGACTGTATAGTTACAGTAGTTAAGCCGGGGGCATCATTTGTAACGGAAGTAACTTTTCCTTTAAAAATAAATCCGGGAGTAATCAGAACTGCTGCATTTGACTGCAAAGGCGAATTGATCACTTCTTCAATAAATGAAGCTGATGCTGCAAATCTGTTTGCTGTTCCGGTAAATAATTTGGGCTTCTTATCGTGTTTGGCTTTGCCAGACTCGAATTTAACTTCCTGCGAAAAGGTATAAAATGTGATTGAGCAGGATAACAGTAACAAAACAAGTTGTTTCATAGTTACGGTTTTTGGATATTGAGATATTAGATTTTCAATACGAATTTATATCAGGGTGAAATAATAAACAACATGAAAATTGTTGTTTTAAAAAATTGACCCCGCTGGAAAGCGGGGTCGTTTACCCAAAATCCACATTGTAAAACCATCAATGTATCCTGACTCTTCCCTGTTAGAGATTTATCTTTTTATTTGCAAACGGCTGATTATCAACTGTTATTGTTTTTCGATTTTGTTTCAATCTTCACTTATTCTGCAATTACTGTTCCAAAAAAGTTTCCTGCTTAATAATTTTTTTTGCCCGGAATTTATTTTCAATTTTTAAGTGAATCTGCTTAAAATCCTTACCGTAATTTCTGCAGTTTTTTTGCTCCTTATCTGTACGGAAAACAAAATATAAAAATATTTATGAATGTAAAAATAGCCCCACAGGCCTGTTTTGTCAATCGTATTTCTTTTGAATAAATGCTTAGTGAATCAACGTTTTTATAATGCAGAATTTTCAATTTTTCCGGCCTACACCTGTTTGTTGCAATCATTCCTTTTTTGACAGCTACCTTTGCTATGTTTTATGATAATAGCAGTTACTATACAGGTATTTAACTCATTTGACAGAGAAGGAACCGGATACTTTACAAAGGAGGTGATTTTACGATTAGCCCATCAACGCCCCGGTGATATATTTTATATTTTATCTGAAGCTGCTGAAAACCGGCAGGAGAATTTGCCCGTAAATATTAAAATAATAACAGTAAAGGCAAATTCAACATTCTCTTTGTTGGGAACTGTTCTTTACAACCGAAGGTTGTCTTCAATATTAAAAAAAATAAATGCTGATGTATTGATAAATGCCGATGGCATACTTGCATTGAAGGCAACAATTCCACAACTATTACTGATTCAGGATCTGTCGTTCTTGCATCATCCGGAGTTTCAGCAAAAAAATCAACTGGCTTTTTTAAAAAAGAATATGGCGAAGTTTCTTGAAAAGGCCAAAGTTGTATTGACAATATCAAACTTTTCGAAAGAAGATATTTGTAAAAACTATGGAACAGGTGAACAAAAAATTCATGTTGCCGGCTATGGCATTAATGAATTGTTCAAACCCTGTGAGACTGAAGAAAGAGAAAAAATAAAAGAACAATATGCTGATGGCTGCGAATATTTTATTTATTCAGGATCATATTATCCACAAAAGAACTTGCTGAACTTGTTAAAAGCATTTTCTGTTTTCAAGAAAAAGCAAAAAAGCAATATGAAGCTGATTATTTGCGGGCAAAAGAGTTTGGGGAGTGAAGAGTTCCTGAGCCTGCTTAAAACATTTAAGTTCAGAGATGATGTTAAACTGGTAGACCAAGCGGATGACAGCGAAAGAGCAACATTAATAGCATCAGCATATGCGATGGTTTATCCTTCGTATTTTGAAGATTTTGGCGTTCCTCCCTTTGAGGCTTTACAAAGCCAGGTGCCCGCAATCGTTTCACGCACAAGTGCACTTCCGGAAGTTGGCGGTGATGCTTATTTGTATATTAAACCGGATGACTTTGAAGACATTGCTGCAAAAATGATGCTTTTATATAAAGATGAAACTTTACGTAATAAGCTGATTGAAAACGGCAAGGAAAGGGTGAAGCTTTTTTCGTGGGATCAAACAACACAAAAAATGTGGGAATGCATTGAGCTGGCAACCCGCCCCGAATAACTTACATTTGCTCAATAATTTTTTTATGCATAAGAGTACAATTTCAATAGATGTTTATCTTGATGAGCAGAAAGTGCCTGAAACGATCAAATGGAAGGCCAGCGACAGCAGTGCAGATGCTGAACAGCAGGCAAAAGCGATGATGGTTTCGTTTTGGGACGGTGCTGATAAATCGGCCCTGCGCATTGATTTATGGACAAAAGAGATGATGGTGGATGAAATGGCTGATTACTATTACCAGCTGTTAATGACGATGGCTGATACTTTTCAACGTGCAACCAACCAGCCGGAACTTAGTGCTGATATGAAGAAGTTTGCACAGGACTTTATGAAGAAATTTAAAACCATTCAATTAAACGAAAATCAATAAGCAATATGAGCCTGGAACAACAGATTATGGCACAGATGAAAGATGCCATGAAAGCAAAAGACGAAGCAGGATTACGTGGATTAAGAGCAATTAAAGCTGCGATCTTATTGGCAAAAACTTCAGGAAGTGGAAGCGAACTTTCATCCGATGATGAGATAAAGCTGCTGCAGAAGTTAGTGAAGCAAAGAAAAGACTCGCTTGATATTTTCAAACAGCAAAACCGTGCTGATCTTGCACAGAAAGAAGAAGAAGAAATTGCTGTAATTGAAAAGTTTTTACCCAAGCAGCTTGATGCAGAGGAATTAAAAACAATCATTGCTGAAATTATTACTCAGGTTGGTGCTTCTTCGCCTGCCGATATGGGTAAGGTGATGGGTGTTGCAAGTAAACAGCTTGCAGGCAAGGCCGATGGAAAAACAATCAGCTCTGTTGTAAAGGAGCTATTAACCCAATAAGATGATTATTGACATCATTTTTCTTGTGTTTATGATTATGGCTGTGGTTAAAGGGCTGCAGCGAGGGTTAATTGTTGCCGTGTTTTCAATCGTTGCATTTATTGTTGGTCTTGCAGCCGCTTTAAAACTGAGTGCAGTTGTAGCAGTATGGCTTGGGAACTCCACAAACATCAATGCAAAATGGCTTCCGTTTATTGCTTTTTTCCTGGTGTTTATTGCGGTGGTATTTGCCATTCGATGGGGTGCAAAGCTGGTGGAAAAGGCAGCCGAAGCAGCCTTTCTTGGTTCAATCAATAAAATTGCAGGTGTACTGCTGTATATACTTTTATACTGCATCATTTTTAGTGTTTTGCTTTTTTATATTACACAGTTTGGTGTATTTACAACGCAAACAATAGATGAATCAAAAGTGTATAGCTATATTCAGCCATGGGGACCAAGAGTAATTGATACAATCGGTGCCGTTATTCCTGTTTTCAAAAATGTTTTTTCTGATTTGCAGGATTTTTTTGGAAACATAGGAGGAAAGTTGCCGTCATAAAAGTTCAGCCAAAACTGAATTACTGTTTTTCAATCAAATAAACTATTTTAGCAACGATCAATTGTTTTGCTGTTACGAATAATGAATTACGAAATTAAACAAGAAGGAAAGTTTCGCTACATCGAGGTAGGAGAAGGAGAACCATTAATGTTGCTTCATGGTCTGTTTGGTGCTTTGAGTAATTTCAAAGATCTCATTGATTATTTCAGCAAGCGTAACAAAGTGGTTGTTCCCATGCTGCCGCTGTTTGATCTTGATTTACTGCACACATCTGTAGGTGGTTTGGAAAAACATGTACAGAAGTTTATTGAATTTAAAGATTATCAGAATATTCATTTGCTTGGCAATTCACTTGGTGGCCATGTTGCATTGGTGCACGTATTAAAACATCCTGAGCGTATAAAGTCTTTAATTTTAACAGGAAGCTCAGGCTTGTTTGAAAACGGAATGGGCGATACTTATCCCAAGCGTGGCGATTATGAATACATCCGGAAAAAAACAGAAGTTACTTTTTTTGATCCGGCAATGGCTACGAAAGAACTGGTGGATGAAGTATATGATATCGTTAACCAGCGTTTGAAAGTGATCAAAGTACTTGCACTTGCAAAAAGCGCAATCAGGAATAACCTGGGCGAGGAGTTAAAGGAAATTAAAATGCCAACATTACTTATCTGGGGAAATAACGATACAATTACTCCTCCGTTTGTTGGTAAAGAATTTAACAGGCTGATTCCGCATTCCGAACTTCATTTCATAGATAAATGCGGACACGCTCCAATGATGGAACGACCCGCCGAATTCAATGAAATATTAAGTGGCTTCCTTACAAAGCTCAACACGCCGGTACCGGCATAAACACAAACAAAATAAATGACAGCAGCCGAACTCATAACAAACAGCATCCCGGTTTTGCAAACCACAGATACCGTTCGGCTGGCGCTTGAATTAATGCAGGATAATAAGGTTCAGCAATTACCCGTGGTTAACAACCAGGTTTATGCTGGTCTTATTGACGAAGGCGATCTTGAAGATGCAGATGAAAACGAGTTGATTGAAAAACACCTGCAAGGTATCAACCCTGTGCATGTCAGCCCCTCCGACTTTTTTCTTGTTCCTCTTAAAATAATGCACCAACGTCAGCTTGATTTATTACCTGTTGTAAAAGAAACCGGTGAGCTGATGGGTGTGTTAACACAGGAAGAATTATTATGGGCAGCATCGCATTACAACTCTGCTGCAGTTCCCGGTGGCATCATCATTTTTCAGATGCAGCCCAATAGTTTCTATTTGTCTGAAATTGGCCGCATTGTTGAATCAAATAATGCAAGAATAATTCATCTTAACACCTGGACCGATGGTTCAACAGGTGAGCTGATGGTTGCAATTAAAGTGAATAAAAGCGATATACAGGATATTCTTGCTTCATTTGAACGTTACCAATACAACATCGTTCATTATTTTGGCGAAAATCTTTCAGAAGAGGAACTGAAGGAAAACTACGACCATCTTATCAATTATCTTAACATTTAAGGTACTGCTTGTCCCTTCTTTTTTGGTCAAATCTGGCTAAATTTACAGTCAGCTATTTTGTGTGCATGATGATAACTAAAAGTGCTTTTGTCTTTTTTTTTCTTTTAATGATGGGTATCAGGGCTTCAAGGCTCTCTGCTCAACCATCAGTTGTATTGAACAAGGCAAGAGCAGCACTTAAGAATACCGTTGCACTTTTCCCCGACTCAACAGATATCATTATCCGTTCCGTAACAATCACTGGGCTTAAAAAAACAAGAACATATATTGTTCTCCGTGAAATGCCGTTCAGAAACGGATCGAAAGTTTTAAGTAACCAGCTTTATGATGAAATTGAACAGGCAAGAATTAATATTGTAAACACGCAGTTGTTTCTTGAAGTGTTGCCTTGTATTGAAAAGAAAGAAGGTAATTATATTGATGTGGTGTTTGATGTAAAAGAGCGTTGGTATATTTTCCCCTTTCCTTATTTCAAATTGGTTGACCGTAATCCCAACCAGTGGATTATGGAACAAAACGGAAGTCTTGAACGTGTAAACTATGGTGCAAAGCTTAACTGGGATAATGTTTCGGGACGAAGAGACAGGCTCACTGCATCATTTGTAAATGGTTATTCAAGAGAACACTCCATTACTTACGAACAACCTTATGCCGACAGGAAACTGGAAAAAGGTTTTCTTGTTGGATTGTATTATAAAGAGGGCCGCCAGCTTGCATATGCTACCGATCAGAATAAACAGGTATTCTTCCCTGCTACAAACGGCGATATAAGAGGGTTTGTAAAGCGCACAATTAAAGCTGAAGTTGGGTTCTCTATACGTAAAGGCGTTAACAACCGTCACCAGTTCAGGTTAAGTTATAATAACGAGCAGATTGCTGATACCGTTAGCCACATCATTCGTGATAACCCGTCAAAAAATTATATCCCCTATTTTACCGGCAACAAAACAAAACAGGAATTTGCTGAGTTCATTTATGCCTATCAATACTACAATGTTAACAACATTGTTTATCCATGGAAAGGATTTGCATTTCAGGGAAGTTTTGTACAGAGAGGATTGGGTGCGAAAGATATGAACCTGTGGCAGTTTAACGGCAAGGCAGGAAAGTTTTTTGAGTTAACAAAAACAACTTCTGTATCAGCTGTTGGTTATTACATGGTGAAAGTACCGTTTAAACAACCACTTTATAATCTTGGAGCAATGGGTTATGGTGAATGGTTTTTACGTGGACTAGAATATTATGTGATTGATGGTGTGCACTCGGCTATGTTAAAAGGAACTGTACGACAGGAAATACTGCATATAAATGTGCCGACAGGATTTAAAAATGAGAAGTACAGGAAAATTCCGTTTAAGATAATTGCGAAAGTATATGGCGATATTGGTGCAAGCTATTTACCGGAGTACACAACCAATATGCTTAATAATAAATTCCTTTACACATACGGTGCCGGTTTTGATGTGCTGAGTTATTATGATTTTGTTGCCAGGATTGAATATTCATTTAACCAGTTGGGCCAAAAGGGTATATTTTTACATATACGGAAAGACTTTTAAGCACTTCAAAAATACAGCGGGTTTAAAAATATTACGGATGAAAGTAGCTATTTACAGCAGGGTTTATGAATCGGAGCAACGGGAAGATGTGCAGAAACTTGTGCATGAACTGGAAGCCAATCACATTAAAGCAATTATTTTCAGCGGACTTTATGAGCAGATAAAAAACGAAATCTCGTTTGCAAACGAACCCCAATTGTTCCATTCTTCCAACGACCTTGATGATTCGATTGAATGTATGATCAGTCTTGGTGGCGATGGTACTTTGCTGGATACTGTAACGCTGGTCCGCAACCGTAATATTCCAATGCTCGGTATTAACTTCGGCCGCCTTGGTTTTCTTGCAAGTCTTGGCCGCAAAGAAATGGGCACTGCTGTAGCTGCTTTAAAAAATCACACGTTTGTAAAAGACGAGAGAACGCTTATTCATCTCAACAGCAATGAACCGTTGTTTGGTGAAACGCCATACGGTTTAAATGAGTTTACCATTCACAAGCTTGACACATCATCCATGATAAAAATTCACACATACCTTAATGGTGAATTTCTCAATACTTATTGGGCTGATGGTTTGATTGTTTCAACACCAACCGGATCTACCGGCTATTCATTAAGCTGTAATGGCCCTGTTGTATTTCCCGAATCGGGAAGCTTTGTTATAACGCCTGTGGCACCCCACAACCTGAATGTAAGACCAATTGTTGTTCCTGATAACAATGTAATTTCATTTGAGATTGAAGGTCGTGCTGACAGCTTCCTGTGTACGCTTGATGCCCGCAAGGAAATTGTAAACAGGAGTATTCAGCTGGCAGTTAAAAAAGAAGATTTTTCAATCAATCTTATACGTTTGAACGAAAATAATTTTCTTCAAACCCTCAGAAATAAATTATCATGGGGATTAGACAGGCGCAACTGATAAGAAAAAGCATGATCTTTACGTTATTACATTTTGAGAATACTTTCCTGATGAAACGACTTATTTATTGCTTACTCACAATTGCGCTGCTGCATACATCATTTGCTGCCAATGCGCAATATGAAGGATACCGCCACGAAGGTGAATTTGGAGTGCAGCTTGGTGCTGCTCATTATTTTGGTGATCTGAATCCAAATACACGAATTAACCGCCCCAAAATCGCTGCAGGTGTTTTCTTTCGTAAACAGCTGAATAATTATTCTGCCTTCAGAATTGGTGTTAACTACGCACAGCTTGGCTACAGTGATGTTTATGAAAAATCAAACGAGTTTCAGATGCGCCGTAACCTTAGTTTCAATACCAATCTTTTTGAAATTATGGTGCAGGGCGATTTCAACTTCTTCCGCTTCAACCCCACCAATCCGGGCGAACGTTTTACACCTTACCTGACTCTTGGTGTAGGTGTTTTTAACTTCGACCCTTATGCCTACTTAAACGGAACAAAATATTATTTACGTCCATTGGGAACAGAAGGCCAGGGATCTTCAGTTTATCCTGACCGAAAACAATATTCACCCATGGCATTTGCATTTCCTTTTGGTATAGGAATTAAATATGCATTGAACTCAAAGGTGAATCTCAACTTTGAAATCTCCAACCGTTTTACAACTACTGATTACCTGGATGATGTTTCTAAAACATATGCCGGACTTGCAGCGTTTCCTGTAGGTTCTCCTGCTTATTATTTACAGGACAGAAGTTATGAAACAGGAACGAGGATAGGCACTGCAGGAAGCCAGCGTGGCTTCAGTGGACAAAAAGATAAATATGTAATGGCGATGGTAGGTGTTACTTTCAGTATTACATCTTACAAATGTCCTTCTGCATTTTAATCACATCCTGATTCTGTAAGCTGCAGAAATGCGGAAAAGATAATTATCGTTTGATTTTGCATCGAAACTGTAATCTTTAATTTTTCCTGTGTTCCCGATTCTTAAACGGCGCAGAATGCTATGCCCTGCCTCTGCATTCAACACGAAATTTTTGGTGAGATAAACATCTGTAAACAGGCTTAACTGGTTATCGTTGATGTGCAGGTAATGCAAACCGAATAATTGATAACTGCTGGTTACTGCCTTAAACGTTACACCTGCATATAACCACTTTTTAAAACGCTTTTCAATAAAGAACGAACCGGGCAATGTGCCCCAGATGTTTAATGTGCTGTCGGGTTTGTAATCAATACCACCAAGTGGCATAAAGAAATTGCCAAACGCTTCACGGTTGTAATAAAGTCCACCTTTTACTGTAAGCTTATCATTGACTTTATAGTTTAACAGGAATAATCCACCAGCCTGGAACGTATTGGGCAATGAAAATTTTTCTCCGTTGTTTCTTACAATGGCAGTTGTGTTCAGCAGAAACTTTTTGTTTTTAAGTGGCGTTAACAACGTAACGGGCAACGCAATTCCCGATGGAAAAACGGTTCTCGAATCTTCAACCTTTGCCTGCCAGTTTTCAAATGATGGGCTGAAGACCAGTATTGTTCCGCTTTTTTTGAATTGAATGGGAAGCGTAAGATCTACATCATTGTACTGATAGCTGTTGGGTGTTTGATTACGCCTGAACAAACCATTGTCGGGCGATGACATGTAACGCACATTTACAATGTCAACATATGGCTGAGCACAAACTGTGAAAAAGGAAAAAACAAAAGCCATCAGAAATAATCCTTTGCGCATATAAACTGGTTTTGGTTAAAGCAAAGGCTGGCTATTGAAAGCTGAAATTACGTTAATTTATCATCGTTGTATTGTAACCGTTCTGTTTTTTTGACTATTCTTGCAGCTTATGTTGCCTAAAAATCTGTTGGCAGTTCTGCTGCTTTTTTTATTTCAAACAAAAGTGTCCGCACAAAAAGAAACAGCAGGAGTTTCTAAAGAACTTTCCGTTATTACCGAAAACGATAACTACAATTTTACTGAGCACGACAGGTATTATACCAATGGTCTTTTTATCCGTTACAACTGGTTGCAGAAAGCAAATACACAGAGCAATAATGTAAAAACAATCAACCGGTTTGAAGCCGGGCAAATGATTTATAACTCCTGGTTCAACCGTCATTCAAATGCTGAAGTGCTTACAACACTCGACCGTCCGTATGCAGGTTGGTTGTATGCTTCTTTCGGTAAAACAAAATTCAAAAACAGTAATGATGTGTTGTTATATGATGCAACTGTTGGTATTCTTGGTCCGGGCGCATTGGGCAAAGAAGTGCAAACGGGTTATCATAAACTGATGAGGTTGTATAATGTTTATGGCTGGGGCTTTCAGTTGAAAAATGAAATGGGTGTTAATACATCTCTTCAATACTATCATTCTTTACTGAACAAAGATGTTCAAAATGTTTCGCTTCATCTTGCAGGCAAAGCATCCTTGGGCAACACATTTACCAATGCTTCTGCCGGCTTTTTATTGAAGTTCGGCAAGCTTAGAAAAGAAGCTGAAAGTGCATTCTGGAGTGGCAATCTTGGCACCGCCGGAAATGTGTTAACAAACAAATGCGAATCAATTTTTTTTCTTGAATCGTTGCTTACTGCGCAGGCTTATAATGCCACTGTTCAGGGAGGCTTGTTCAGGCAGGATAAAGGATATTATGTTGCTCCCCTCCATCCATTGATTTATGTTATAAAGGGCGGAGCTGTTTTTTCCTGGAAACAAACAGCCTTTTCCATTGTATACACGGTGAAGCAGAGAGAAGCCCGCTCAATGATTGATAAGGCTGAATTTTACGGAGCTTTTGGTTTAAGCTTTCGTTTTCGCTGAAGATTTTCGAACTTTACAGTATGAGCCATCTCACTTTTACATTAATACAAACGCAGCTTCATTGGGAAGATAAAGAAGCGAACCTGCAAATGCTGGAAGAGAAGATCAAATCAATTCAGCATCCTACGCAGGTAGTGGTGTTGCCAGAAATGTTCAGCACTGGTTTCAGCATGAGTCCGGCAAATCTTGCAGAAGAGATGAACGGACCAACTGTTGAATGGATGAGAAGGATTGCTGCAGAAAAACGGGTTATACTTACTGGCAGTGTTATCATTAAAGAAACAACAGATGCAGCTCACTCTGGAAAAACTGCCACAACCAATTATTACAACCGCCTCATCTGGATGTTACCCAACGGACAGTGTGGTGTTTATGATAAGCGTCACCGCTTTGCTTTTGCAGGCGAAGACCAGCAATACACTGCGGGAAGCAAGCGTTTAATTGCTTCGGTTAATGGATGGAAAATTAACCTGCAGGTATGTTATGATCTTCGTTTCCCTGTGTGGGCAAGACAATCGCCTTATGATGAAACAGAATTTGATGTATTGATTTATGTTGCCAACTGGCCTGAAAGAAGATTGCATGTATGGAAAACATTGTTAACTGCAAGAGCTATCGAAAATCAATGCTATGTAATTGGGGTGAACAGGACTGGCAACGACGGAAATAATATTTATCACAGCGGCAACAGCATGGTTATTGATGCGCTTGGTGAAGTGCTGTATGAAAAAGAACACGAAGAAGATATTTATACCATCACATTGTCAAAAGAAAAACTGCAGGATGTGCGAACAAAGTTTCCGTTCCTGAAAGATGCGGATGACTTTACAATAATACCTTAACCCGATGATTGCTTTTAATAACGCCCTTGTGTTTACGGGCGAACGTTTTGTACACGACCATGCAGTACTGGTTGAACAGGATTTGATAACGGGAATTGTTTCTTCAGCCAACATTCCTTCATATGCAACAATTCATGATTTAAAAGGAAAAAAACTTGTTCCTGCATTGATTGATCTGCAGATTTATGGCGGCAATGCAAAGTTGTTTTCACATGGGCTGAGCGATGAATCACTGACTGCAACAGATGATTATTGTGTGAGCGGTGGTTGTACAAGATTCCTGATTACAATGGCAACCAATTCGCTGGAAAAAATGCTGAAAGGAATTGAAGTGGTCAAACAGTTTCAGCAATCACATCAAAGCGGTTTGCTTGGGCTGCACCTCGAAGGTCCCTACATCAATGCTGAAAAAAAAGGAGCACATCTTGCACAATATGTGCGGCAACCATCAGCTGATGAAGTGCGGTTGCTGATTGATAAAAGTGAGGGTGTTTTAAAAATGATGACGGTTGCTCCTGAAGTTTGCAGTGATGAAGTGCTTAACCTGCTCAGTGATCATGGCATTGTTTTATCAGCAGGACATACCAATGCAACCTATCAGCAGGCAACAGATGCGTTCAATAAAAACATTACAACAGCAACACATTTGTTTAATGCCATGTCGCCATTGCAAAGCAGGGCGCCAGGTGTTGTTGGTGCTGTTTATGATCACGAAACTGTGAACAGCAGTATTGTGTGTGATGGTATTCATACCGATTTTGCAGCTGTAAGCATCAGTAAAAAAATAATGAAAGAACGGCTGTTCCTTATTACAGATGCGGTGGCAGAAGTAAAAGCAGGCGAATATCAACACCTGCTGCAAGGCGATCGTTTTGTTTTGCCCGATGGAACATTGTCAGGGTCGGCATTAACAATGATCAAAGCTGTAACCAATTGCATCAGCTATGCTGGTATTGATGAAGCCGAAGCATTACGCATGGGTTCGTTGTATCCTGCAAGAATTATACAGGCAGAAAATGAGTTGGGGAAAATTGAAAAAGGGTTTAAAGCTGATCTGGTTGTATTGTCAAAAGATTACGGCGTTGAAAATGTAATGAGAGATGGACAGTTTATTTTTTCGCATTGATTAACTCCAATGCTTTTTCCATCTTAGGATCCCTGTTGCGTCGTATGGTTTCAGCCGAAGGCTTTACTTCAATATCCGGTAAAACGCCAGCTCCGTTTTTAGGGTAGTTCCTGTTATTTACAATCCGGAATAAAGGCAGCCGTACTTTTATTTTTGTGTTGGGCAAAGTCATTTCAGGAATAAACACACCATTGTTTCCATAATAAGCTCCACCGGTTTCTTCACCAATAATTGTTACATTATTTAATCCTTTAACTGATGCTGCAAAAAGCGTTGTTGCAGAAAAAGAAAATCCGCCGGTTAACAGGTACACCTGTCCTTTGTAATTGTTTTTGTTTGGCTGGTAATGCCTTTTGCTGAAAAGCCGGAATGCATAAACACTGTCATTTATTTTTTTATTGAGAAAAAGCAGACCTGTGTTATAAAAAAAAAGTTTGGAGATATGTGCGTCGCTTATAATTTTTCTGTGTTTGGAATAAACAGAGTCCGCAAAAAGAAAAGGTTCCTGGTGCAATTGCTTTGATAACCACAATGCCGTTTTAATCAATCCACCACCATTATTCCGTACATCAAGAATCAGATTCCCGACATGTTCTTTTCTTAACTGGCGAAAACTTTTTTTGAGAAAATGTTTTGAAAGAGCAGTACCAAAACTGTTCAAACGCAGGGTTGCAAATTTTCCTGATGAATCAATTGTAAAAGTTCGCACCATCATTAATTTCCGCTGGTGCTTACTTATCTCTTGTTGCTGAACAGGTGGAGGAACACGGTTGATTACAATTGGTGCCCGGCGGAATGTATCGGCAGCCGGGTTAAATAATTTCAGAACTGCTTTTTTCTGTACGCCTCTTTCATCAGCATATAACACTTCATAAATACTGCTCAATCCAAACCGGCTGTTGTAATAACCGGTAAAACTGTTGCTGAGGTTTTGATAGCTGAAATTTTTTGAATTGCCATCAATGGAAACAAGCGGCAGCAATGTGTCAATGATCTGCTTTGCAGTAAGATCATTTACTGCAAGAATTCTAGTTCCTGTTTTTATTAACGAATCTCTCCTGTTAAGATTGGTTGTAACAGCCAGGGTGGAATCGTTAATGATCTTCATCCCAAGCGGGAACGATTTTTCTCTTTTCCCTTTGCGGTATTGTGTATACTTTTTGGAAGGCTGCACACTTGTATGCCCGCACCTGATGGGAAACAAAGTTTCTGCCACAACATTCCTGAATTGTGTTTCAGTTAATGAGTCGTTCAGCAGGTTGTATCCTCTCTGAAAAGAAGCTGTAATAACCGAATCGTTGTTATACCAGTTGAGTGAAGGATGATTGTTGCGCAGCGTTTCTTCCATTACCTGCATATCTTCTTTCAGCTGCTGCGGACTGTATTTTTTTAATGGTGTCCAGCCAATGTTGTTTGATGCAGTGCATGAAATCAACATGTGACCGGTTAACAATAAAAAAAAATAATACAGGTTTTTCATTCTTGCGGTTACTTTTCAAACGAGTTCCAGCCCTGTGCAGTAATGTTATATTTGTTTCCTCCCCTGGTGATAATTGTTGCTCCTTCGGTTTGTTCTGCGATATAACCAATTACACTGATGCCTTCCACTTCTTTGATTTTATCATAATCGGCTTGAGAAATGGTAAACAGCAGTTCATAATCTTCACCACCGCTTAAAGCGCAGGCTGTAGGATCAAGTTCAAGTTTGTAAGCAAAATCCTTTGCATCAGGATGAACAGGAATTTTATCTTCATAAATCACAGCACCTGTTCCGCTTTGTTTGCAGATATGTAATATTTCACTGCTCAGTCCGTCGCTGATGTCCATCATTGAAGTTGGTGTGATGTTTTCTTTTTCAAAAAATTCAATCACATCTTTCCTAGCTTCGGGTTTCAACAGCCGACCAACAATATAATCCCTGTTTTCAAGATCAGGTTGTGCACCTTTTGTTTCAAGGAATATTTTCTTTTCACGTTCCAGTAAAATCAAACCAAGATAAGCGCCGCCAAGATAGCCGCTCACACAAACCAGGTCGTTTACTTTTGCTGTACTTCTTTTTACATATTTATCCGGCGCCACTTCGCCTAATGCGGTTACTGAAATCACAAATCCTTTTTGTGAAGATGTTGTATCGCCACCAACAAGATCAACTCCATACGCATCGCAGGCGGCATACACACCTTCGTAAAACTCTTCCAGTGCTTCAACACTAAAACGATTGCTGATAGCAAGACTGAGAGTCACCTGTGTTGGTATTGCATTCATTGCATACACATCGCTGAGGTTTGCAATAATGCTTTTATAGCCGAGATGTTTCAGTGGCGTGTACATTAAATCAAAATGCACACCTTCAATCAGCAGATCAGTGGTGATAACTGTTTGCTTGCCGAAATGATCAATAACAGCTGCATCATCGCCCACACCAACAATGGTTGATGCGTTTTGATGCTCAATATTTTTTGTGAGATGATCAATTAATCCAAACTCACCAAGAGTTGATATTTCTGTACGTTGCTCGCTCATTTATTATTCAATGTTTTTACTTTATAATTTTTTTCTGTCATGAATTACTTCAATCAGTTCATCATGGATTTTACCGTTTGTTGCAACAATAAACTGTTGGTAGGGTGAATAATAATTTCCTTCGAAATCTGTAACCTTACCACCTGCTTCTTCCACTAATAAAAAACCGGCAGCACTATCCCAGGCATTCAGTTTGTGTTCATAGAATCCATCAAATCTTCCTGCTGCCACCCAGCAAAGATCAATTGCTGCACTGCCCAGTCTTCTTACAGGAACACCTTTGCGGATTAAACGGTCAAATACATCCAGAGGTCCGTTCTGCATTTCAAGATAAGTGTAGGGAAATCCTGTAACAAGACATGCTTTTGCAACATCGGTTTGCTTACTTACATGAATCGGCTGATCGTTCAGGAAAGAACCCTTCCCTTTTTCAGCAAAGAAAAATTCGTTCATGAACGGATTGTATACGGCACCCATTACCATCTTTCCATCTTTTTCAATACCAATGCTTACGCAGCAAATTGGAATAGCATTGGCAAAATTCACTGTTCCGTCAATGGGGTCAATGATCCATTTGTAGTTTGAATCCTGTATAATTTCCCCAGCCTCTTCGCTTAAGATATAATGATCAGGAAAGTTTTTTCTGATCACTTCAAAAATGGCTTTTTCTGCTGCATGATCTGCTTCAGTAACAAGATTATTTACTCCTTCCTTATGATGTATTTCAAAATTGCTGTTGAAAAAATGTTTCAGTTGCTCAGCTCCTGCCTGTGTAGCTTCTATTAGTGTTTGTTTAAGCATGCGCAAAGATACAACGATACCCCCAACCGCTGAAGTTGCTGAATAAAACAAGCCGCATTGGAACAATATGTTATTTTCGTGCCGGTTAGTCCACATGTAAAGAATGAAACTGTCGGTCATTATTGTCAATTACAACGTAA
Organism: Chitinophagaceae bacterium UBA1931; assembly: GCA_002337125.1. Lineage (GTDB taxonomy): Bacteria > Bacteroidota > Bacteroidia > Chitinophagales > Chitinophagaceae > Lacibacter. The sequence continues at coordinate 2,069,255 of DDFJ01000004.1, read as the reverse complement.
AGCACTTCCTTGAACAGTGTTTACTTTCTGTGCAGAAAGCTATTGCCGGGATGCAGGCCGAAGTGTTTGTTGTTGATAATGCTTCAACTGATGACAGCCGTTCTTATATCGAACCTAAGTTTCCTTTTGTGCATTTTACCTGGAATGCTGAAAATATTGGTTTCGGTAAAGCCTGCAACCAGGGGTTAAAACAATCAACCGGAGAATATATTCTGTTTCTTAATCCGGATACGATTGTTCCTGAAAACTGTTTTGCTGATTGTATTTCTTTTCTTGAGCAACAAAAAGATGCAGGTGCATTGGGTATTCGTATGCTTGACGGCGGCGGTAAATTTTTGCCTGAAAGTAAACGCTCTTTCCCATCACCTCTCATTTCTTTTTATAAACTCAGTGGATTAACAGCATTGTTTCCACGTTCAAAAACGTTCAGCCTTTATCATCTCGGTTATCTCGAAGAACATCAGAACCATGAAATAGATGTAATGGCCGGGGCATTTATGCTGATTAAAAAAGAAGTGCTGGATAAAACAGGTGGTTTTGATGAAAGCTTTTTTATGTATGGTGAAGACATTGATCTGAGCTATCGTATTCAGCGGGCAGGATATAAAAATTATTATTACGGCGAAGATTCCATCATTCATTTTAAAGGCGAAAGCACAAAGAAAAGCTCGGTAAATTATGTGCGGATGTTTTATATGGCCATGAGCAGGTTTGTGCAAAAACATTATTCATCATCGAGTGCGGGAGCATTTAAAATCTTTATCAACATTGCTATTTTTTTACGTGCATTGCTGAGTGTGGTGAAACGGTTTATTCAGCGGGTTGGTTTGCCTTTACTGGATGCCCTGATTATTTTTCTTTCTTTCTGGGCGGCTAGATTTGTGTGGGTGCATTATGTAAAACCCGATACAACTTACTCCGACCAGTTGCTTCCTGTATCTTTCGGCGGGTTTACTTTACTTTTTCTTCTTGTAAGTTATTATACAGGGTTGTATGAAAAGAGATTTCGTTACTTGAATCTCTGGCGCTCTACCATTATTTCCTTACTCATTAACCTTGCAGTTTATTCTCTTTTACCTGAACATCTTCGTTTTTCAAGGGGAATGATTGTAACAGGATCTGTCTTCAGTTCTGTTGCGTTGGTTGTATGGCGGTGGATTTTGCTTGTTACTGATGTGCTGAGGAAAGCAGAAAATGAGGAGGATGTTTTTTCATTGGTGGCAGGAACGCAGAATGACCTGGATAAAGTAAATAGATTATTAAAGCAATCGGGAAGAACAACTGTAGAAGGTTTTGTAAGCCCGTTTGCTGAAAAACATTCGCTTGGAACAATTAATGATATTCAGAGCCTGCTTAAAAGTACCCCGGCAAAAGAATTGATTCTGTGCGAGGGAAAAGAGCTTTCGTTTGCCCGGATAATAACACTGTATGAGCAATGCGGAAAAAAGGTAAAACTGAGACTTCATGCAGCAAGCAGTGAAAGCATTGTTGGAAGCGATTCTAAAAACGAAGCAGGTTATGTGTTGAATTCAAAGCAATATGCATTGGCACAGTCGGTGAATCTTCGTTTAAAACGGCTGATTGATGTGTGCACCGGATTCTTGCTGCTGCTTACGTTTCCGTTTCATTTTATTTTTAATAAGCATCCGTTTTTATTATTACAGAACAGCCTGCAGGTTTTTCTTGGCAAAAAAACCTGGGTTGGTTTTTCAGCACCTCACAAACATTTACCCGAACTTAAACCATCGATTCTGGGTGTTGCGGGTGTTCCGCATAGTGAGACCAAATTAAACAGCGAGGGATTATTATTGGCAGATGAGTGGTATGCACGTGAATACGAGGCCTTTTATGATCTCAAAACAATACGTTTTAACTATAAAAATTTAGGCAGCAAATAGAAACCTAGTCGTTACATTTGTTGCTATTGAACGATACGCATGTCTATTATCGAAATCAAATTACCAAAATCAATCAGCAAGGCGCTTAATCTGCCCGTTAACTCACCAAAACGGCAGCAGTTAAAAGTGCTGGCGAAGCTATTGAAGCGGGCGAAGCATACGGAATTCGGTCAACGATATCATTTTGATGAAATTCTGAACAGCCGTCATCCCGGGAAGCGATTCCAGGAGCTGGTGCCTGTTTTTGATTACAATAAAATATACAGGGAGTGGTGGCATAAAACGCTGGAAGGTCATACCGATGTTTGCTGGCCGGGCAAGATCAAATATTTTGCGCTCAGTTCAGGTACAAGCGAAGCCGCAAGCAAATACATTCCCATCACCAACGATTTAATGCGTGGCAACCGCATTACCATGATCAAGCATTTGCTCACCTTGCGTACGTATGAAAATCTGCCCGTACGCAGTTTGGGTAAAGGCTGGTTAATGCTTGGCGGAAGCACCGATTTGCAAAAAGGCCCCGGTTATTATGCCGGTGATCTGAGTGGCATCACCGCAAAAAAAGTTCCTTTTTGGTTCAGTCCGTTTTATAAACCCGGAAAAGAAATTGCCAAAACAAAAGACTGGAATGAAAAGTTAGAATACATCGTTAACGAAGCGCCTAACTGGGATATTGGTTTTGTAGTTGGCGTTCCTGCATGGATACAAATGAGCATGGAAATGATTATTGAACGTTACAAGCTCAATAATATTCATGAAATATGGCCCAACCTTGCATTCTTTGTTCATGGTGGTGTGGCATTTGAACCATATAAACACGGCTTTGAAAAATTACTGGGCAAGCCACTTATTTATATTGAGACTTACCTGGCAAGCGAAGGCTTTATTGCTTACCAGGGAAAGCAGGATTCAAAAGGCATGAAGCTTGTTACCAACGAGCATATCTTTTTGGAGTTTGTTCCGTTTGACAGTAAAAATTTTGATGCCGACGGGAATATTATTGCAAACCCCGAGGTGCTGATGATACACGAAGTAGAAGAAGGGAAAGATTATGCATTGCTGTTAAGCACAACCGCAGGTGCATGGAGGTATATGATTGGTGATACGGTTCGTTTTATCAATAAAGAAGAATGTGAAATAATTATAACAGGAAGAACAAAACACTTCCTTAGTCTGGTTGGTGAACACCTGAGTGTGGACAATATGAACAAGGCTGTTGAAATGGTGAGTGAACAACTGAACATTTCCATTCCCGAGTACACAGTTGTGGGCGAACCACACGGAAACTTTTTTGCACACCATTGGTATGTTGCTTGTGATGACAGTGCAAATGCAGAGGATCTGCGTGTGAGAATTGATAATGCCATCAAGGAAATTAATGACGACTATGCGGTTGAACGTGGCAGTGCATTAAGAGATGTTTATCTTGATATTCTTCCTGAATCAAAATTTATGGAGTTTATGGAACTGAAAGGAAAAATCGGTTCGCAACATAAATTTCCAAGAGTATTGAAAGGCAAAATGCTGGCCGACTGGAAACAGTTCCTGGAAACAGGAAAACTATAAAAACACTGATGATGCAGTTTAATGCAGATTCGGTTTGGTAATTCACTTATATTTTTCAAGGTTTATTATTTTGTTATAATGACCGAGGCTATTATCAAAGGATTGGCATTAGGGTTTTTGCTGGCAATCAGCATGGGTCCGGTTATTTTCTCCATCATCAAACAAAGTATCAGCAACGGGCATAAAGGTGGTGTAAGTTTTGCCATTGGCGTTGCTGCCAGCGATTTAACGCTTGTTCTCGTCAGCAATATTTTTACTGAATTATTTAACCGCTTACTCCGGTTTGAAAAAATCATTGGCATGGGCGGCAGCATCCTGCTCATCAGCATTGGTGTTTACTTTCTTTTCTTCAAAAAAATTCATCTTAACGAAACCGGTGACGGTATTGTACTGAAACGAAAAGCAAGCGATTATGCACGTATTTTCTTTGCAGGCTATTTCATGAATGTGCTTAATCCCGGTGTAATTGCTTTTTGGTTTACATGGGCTACAGCATTTATTACATTACCTGTTAACGACCGTATTGCTTTGTTTGGCGCCTGTCTTTCGGTTGTGTTTGTTGCTGATTTGTTGAAAGTGTTCCTTGCTAATAAACTGCGGCAGCGGTTAACGCCTAAAACCATTGGTATCATCAACAAACTTTCCGGTATTATTTTGCTGGTGTTTGGTATTGTAATTATGGCCGGGATTTTATTCTATAAACAAAAGGCGTAATTATTTACAGCAATCTTTTTACTCATTTATTTTTTGTCTTAACAAACTGTTTCAATTTTGTGCTGTTCCTTTGATGTTTTACATGAAACTGCTTTTTACTTTTTTCATTTTATTTGTTTCACTGCACATAACGGCACAGGATTATAACCAGTTGCTGTTACGCAAAAACGGAATTACCATTAAGCGTTTTACCGAAGGGTCAACTATTCATCTTAAATCAAAACTGGGGCTTGAGTATACCGGCACCATTTATTTAATACAGAACGATAGTATTTATTTTGCAGGCAACGGTATTCATATCCGTGATATTGGGGCTGTTTATAAAAAAGTAAAAAGCAGAACACCCATTGTGCCATTTGGCAAAGAAGCTTTTCTTTATGCCAACCTGGGCATACCATTGTTTGTAACCGGTTTGCTGATCAGTGGCGAACCATTAGCAACAGCGCTGTCGGTTGGTGTGGGTATCGTTTATGCACCTCTTCTTTTGTACAACATTAAGCGACTTGTGTTTAATGTAAACCGGAAGTATGTGGTTGGGAAGAAATTTGATTTGCTGGTGCTGGATCTTCACCCGGCAGAAAAAGTTCCTCAAAAAAATCAATGAAGTATATTGCAGCGTGGCTAAATCAAAATCCAATTCATCAAAGCAAAGCTTCTTTAAAAGAACATTGCGTTTTCTGAAGAAATTATTCATTGTGCTTTTTATAGCACAGTTTGTTTATATCATCCTGCTCAAATGGATTGATCCTCCCATTACTATTACCCAACTTGTAAGTGTTTTAACCGGCGATGGATTGAAAAGAGATTATGTTTCAATAGAACAGATTTCGCCCAATGCAAGGCTTGCCGTTATTGCAGCAGAAGACCAGCTTTTTCCTGATCACGGAGGGTTTGACTGGAAGCTGATTGAAAAAGCAATGCAGCATAATGATAAAAAGCCCAACAGAATTCGTGGTGCTTCTACACTTTCACAACAAACAGCCAAAAATGTTTTTTTATGGCAGGGACGAAGCTGGTTTCGTAAAGGACTGGAAGTTTATTTTACCAAAATGATTGAATGGGTTTGGGGAAAGAAACGCATACTGGAAGTGTATCTCAATGTGGTTGAAATGGGAAAAGGTGTATATGGAATTGAAGCTGCATCTAAAACATATTTCAATAAATCAGCAGCAACTATTTCAAGAGCCGAAGCTGCACAGATTGCAGCATCATTACGTAACCCGAAAATATTTACCGTTAAGCCATTAACAAAATTTGTTGCTTCCCGTTCAAAGTGGGTAATGGTGCAAATGAATAACCTGGAAGGGGATGAAGATATTCAACAGCTGATTACAGAGAAAAAGAAATAAATTCTATTACAGGATTGCCTCAACAGCTTTTAATGCTGTTGAAAAACGGTCGTCATAATTTCCGCCAATCTCAACCCATGCTGTGTTTTGGTTCTCCATTAAATGTTTGTATGTGTTGAAGAGTGTTACACGCATTTCAAGATCAGGATATTCACGCAGCTCATCTTTTACCCATGGAATATCGGGTTTGCAGAGAAGAAATAAATCAAACTGCTGTTCATTGATTTTATCAGTAATCCATGAATGGCATTTGCCAAACACCACCTCGCACCACACTTTCATAATGTACATTTCAGTATCGGTAAACATTACTTTGCATCCGTGTTGCTTTGCTGCTTCTGCTTTCTGTTCAGTAAGTTCCCATTGTTTTTTTGCAATGATGAGCAAATCATCGTAGGTATATTTCCGTTTGATTGTAAGAAGATATTCCCTTGCATATTCAGGGTTCCATGGGCAATGATAATGATTGGCCAGTTGTTCGGTTAAAACAGATTTGCCGGTTGATTCAGGTCCTATGATTGCAACTTTTTTCAGCACAGTAATAGATGAGGTTTAAATCGGAAGTCAGTTAAATTGTTTCTGCGTTCAGTTGTTCATTTGCTTTTCTTTTCCATTCAATTAATCCCCAGATAGCCATGAACAGTAAAATGAAATAAAATACACTTGTAAAAACATAATGCTTTACAAAGTACAAAGGTATAGAAGCTACGTTTGTTGCAATCCACCAATACCAGCTCTCAACTTTTTTCTTTGCCATTAACCACATACCTGTGTAAGCGGTTGCACTTGCAAATGCATCGGCCCAAGGAATTGCGCCTGCTGAAAAGTTTTGTTTGAGATATTGTAAAGCGAAAAAAATAATGATGTAAAACGCAAAAAAGAACGCCAGCTGATAACCCCACCATTTGGCATTTGAATAACTGATATGTACAACATGGTGATGTTGTTTATCTTTTTTTGCCCAGAGAATCCAGCCATAAATACTCATAACGGTGTAATAAAAATTAACCGAAGCCTCGCCAAATAAATGGCCCTTAAAACTCAGCCAGATGTAGATAACGGTGTTGATTAACCCAACAGGATACACAAGAATATCTTCTTTGCGGCTGTACCAAACACTTGCCACGCCTGAAATAACAGCAATATATTCCAGCCATGTAGTGTCTTTCATTCCCTGTACAAATTCCTGCCAGATTGTATCCATAGTGTTCAAATATGCAGGTTAATTTTGATTTTCTGCCGAATTTCTGCGTCAATTTCAAGTAATAAGAACCATTAAAAATTTGTTTTGCCCTTTATAAATCGGTTAAGCAAGTCAATTTTTGTTTAGTTTTACTTTCTCAAATTAAAATCGAACATTATGATACGTCACGCAACAGCCGTTTGGAATGGCTCTGGAAAAGAAGGTAACGGACACCTTACAACTCAAAGCACCGTTTTAACCAATACTCAGTACTCTTACCTTTCACGTTTTGAAAGCGGAGTTGGTACAAACCCTGAAGAATTAATTGCAGCTGCACATGCTGGTTGCTTTGTAATGAAACTGAGTTTTGTTTTAGGTGCTGCAGGGTTTACTCCTGAAACATTGGAAACAAAATGCGAAATCACTTTTGTTGAAGGTGTTGTTTCAAAATCTCACCTCATCTTAACTGCAAAAGTTCACGGCATCAGCAAAGAAAAATTTGATGAATGTGTAAAAGATGCTGAACTCAACTGTCCTATTTCTGCTTTATTGGGCAAAGGACTTGCTATCAGCTGCGATGCTACACTTGCATAATTTGCAGTAAACTTTATAAACAAAGAGGGCTGAAATTTTCAGCCCTTTTTGTTTGCATACTATTATAAAGTAAAATGATCTTTATTACTCTGCTTCTGCCACCACTTCCTGTACTTCAGGAATCATGCGCTTCATCATACCTTCAATACCGGCTTTGAGTGTAATCATGCTTGAAGGACAACCACTGCAGCTTCCCTGCAACATCAGGTTTACCTTGCCATCTTTAAAACTCTTGAACTGAATAGCGCCGCCATCCATTTCAACCGCAGGTTTTACATAGTTGTCTAAAATTTCCTGGATGCGTTTTACCACATCGCTTTCATCGCCACTGAAAACATATTCTTCTTTTTCAGGAACAACCACTTTTGATTCGTCAATCACCATTTTACCTTCTTCCAGGTAATCTTTCAAAAACTGGCGGATGGTAGGAATCAGTTCCTGCCAATCAGTATCGGGGGTTGAACGTGTAAGTGTTACAAAATTGCTGGCAATGAATACGGCCTTAACAAAAGGAAAGCCGAACAATTCCTGTGCAAGCGGAGATGCTTCTGCTGCTGTTACTTCAGGAAAATCAATGCTCTTGCCGGGATAGAGAAGCTTATTGGCCACAAACTTCATGGTTTCCGGGTTGGGAGTCATTTCTGTATAAATACTGATAACGGGATTTCCTGTCTGAATCATAATCGTAAAACTTTAAGCTGTAAATTTAAAGATAAATCTGTGTTCGGGGCTAACATTTCGGCCTTTTAAAACCGCAGGGCCCACCTCTTCCGCAGATTTTCCTTTTATCGTAAATAAAAAATAACAACCCTGTGACAAAAAAGTTTTGATCTGAAATGAATGAAAACGCCAGGTTCAACATTCGGCAGAATTCTTTTTATCTTTCCTTTTAAACACATTTGATTATGCAGCGGGAAATTACAAGCTGGTTCAGCCCGGCAGTTAACAGGGATATGCCGGTTGTTACTTATGGACATTACGGATTTGCTTTACTGCTTGTTCCAACAGCAGCAGCTGATTACCTGGAATATGAGCGCTTTCAGCTTATCGAAGCCATCAGGCCATGGATTGATGCGGGTAAAGTAAAAGTGTTTTCGGTAAACAGCCTGAATACGGAAAGCTGGATGAACAACGATATGCTGGGCGAACACAAAGCCATCCGGCATAACGAGTTCAACAATTATATTTTTAATGAAGTGATTCCGTTTATAAAAAGTAAAACGTCCAACGAAACAGAAATCATTGTAAGCGGCGCATCGTTTGGTGCATTGCACAGTATGAATTTGTTTTTAAAACGTCCTGATATTATCAACGGTGTTTTTGCAATGAGTGGCGTGTATGATCTGACGGAATATACAAAGGGCTATTATGATGAACAGGTGTATTTCAACAGCCCCATGCACTACATGCCTAATCTTACTGATCATCATATTCTCGAACAAATACGCCGCAGCAGGCATATTCATATTTTCAGCGGAAGTGGTCCGTATGAAGATCCTTCAAGTGGCTCAAGGTTTGCAAAAATTCTGTACGATAAAAACATTAACTACGAACTTGATATCTGGGGCCCGGAATGGCCGCACGACTGGAATACATGGAAAGCCGTGATGCCGCATTATTTAGAAACGAGGTTTTGAAATGAGTATGATGAAGAAAAAATCTTAGTGTGTTAACACAACTTCTCCAACCGAACCATTTTCAGTTTTCGTTAATTCAAAAATTTTCTGCGGCTCTAATCCTTTTTCTGTTTGATGAGATACGTATAAAATAGCGGAAGAACTTTCGGCTGCAATTTTATTAATGAGCTGAATTACTTTTTCTGCATTGTGATCATCAAGCCCGGTTAGTGGCTCATCAAGTATTAATACAGGCGGATGTTTGACCATTGCTCTTGCCACAAGTGCCATGCGTTGTTCGCCGGGCGATAAATTGCAGAATGGTTGTTTGGCTTTTTGTTCCAACTGCAGCAGCTGCAGCCATTCATGTGCTGAGCGTTGCTGCATATCAGATGGAATGCTGTATAATCCAATCTGGTCAACATAGCCCGACATGATCATTTGCTCCAGTGTATGTCTTGTGCTGAACAGATCGGTCATCGATGGTGTGAGATAACCAACCTTGCTTTTGATATCCCAAACCGATTCGCCTGTTCCCTTTTTTCTTCCAAATAAATACAGCTCCTGTCCATAACCTTTTACATTATCGCCGGTAATCATGGTGAGCATGGTTGTTTTGCCCGAACCGTTTGGTCCTTTCAGTTGCCAGAACTCTCCTTTATAAATACTCCAGTTGATGTTTTGCAGCACTTGTCGGCCTTCATAACTCACTTTTACATTGGTAAAACGCACCAGTTCATTACTGCTGAGATCGTATGTGTGCAGCGGAGCAGGGATTGCCTGGTAAAAATGATCGTCGGATAGCTCAGTTGTTTCAGTGTAAGAAATAATTTCTCCTTTGGCTGTTGCAGTAACTTTTGTTTCAATAAAATCAAGTGCATCTCTTTTCCTGTGCAGCAGCTGAATAATGGAAGTATGTTCAGCTATTATTTTTAAATCATCTTTCAGCGATTGCTGTGTAGCCATATCGAGGTTATCAAACACGTTATCAAGGATCAGCACATCGGGTTTTAATGAAATAAGATGTTTTAGTAAAACCTTCTTCTGTTCTCCGCTCGACATGGAACGGAGTGTTTGCTTTTTGGTATCATCTATCCCTGAGTATTCATGAATCTGTTCTTCATGCAAAAACTGTTGCAATGTGTAGGAAGAAAACAATTCAGTATGCAGTTGATTGATTTCATCAAACAAACCTGTTGCTTTCATATCCAGCAGTTGCTGGATGAGTTGCTGTTTGTTATAAGCGTTTGATAAAACAACGAGATAATGCTGCATGATGAGTTGTTTAGCCGGTTTAATGATCAGAGTTTCACCGGTTTTACCTTGTAACCTTCTTTTCGTAAAAGAGCCAGCACGCCAATATTTCCGCCGAGATGTGCTGCACCAACGGCAAAGAAGCAGGATGTTTTCTGCATATTAGTTTTCATTACCGGAATCCATTTGCTGTTGCGTTTAGTCAGCAGTTCACTTTCTGCTTCAAGATCTTTTACACCGGTTTGTGTAATGTTGAATAATGAATCAATATCCTGCGTTTTATAAACAGCTACCAATTTCTTAAACTCATTTACCTGCTTATCAAAATTGATGACCATTTCTTTCAGGTTGGCCACTTCAACACTGTCGGGTATTGAATCAAACACCGCTACCTGGTCTTCAATGGTTTCAAGTCCTTTGATGTCTTTGTTGTATTTGGCTGCAAGTGTTATAAAGTTTTGCTCGTATGATTCCTTACTGCTGCAGGGAAGCATTTTTTCAGTAAGGATACTCATCAGCATAAATGGTTTTAAACCATTGAACGTACTAGCAGATGAGCCGGTAATTTTTTTATAACTGCTGTCGAAACTTTTGAAAGCACTATCGCCAAATAACTTAATGATGGTTTGTCCCTTGGGCAACTGCAGTAAGCTCATCATTTTCATGATCATGTTCGGATCGTCCATATCCAGTTCAAGAAAAACTTCATTGGCGTTGATAAATTTTTCACGCAGTACATCAGGGAAAATAAAATCTTCACGGCAAATCATGTGTACTGTTCCAAAAACATAAGATGGTTCTTTTAAACCATTGCCGCTTATTTCCCACAACAAACTGCTTTGTGTTTTTTGTTGGGAAAAAGAAACTGTTGAAGAGAGTAATAACAGAGCAGCAAAAAATATCTTTTTCATTTTGTCTTTTTTTCAATCATCCTTTTGAAGTAATTCAGCCGGGATGCAAACTACACTTCTTCGTCCATTTCGTCAACAATTGACTTTAACCGTTCAATATGCTGGCCGTATAATTTTCGTACATACCATTTGTTGATGAAATAAATGGGGATGGTGAACAGGGTTGTTGCTGCAATGAGTATCCCCGCAAATAGTAACAGAAACTGTTTTGATTGCAATGCGGAAGGATATTGCTGGCTTTGCGGCGAATAGAAAAGAACAATACAGCTTGCCACAATCATTGTTAACGGAAATATTGCGGTGCCGGCTAATAAATAAAACCGTACATATTTCTCCAGCGTTTTCACCTGCATGTTGAGATTGGCTTTTACCTCACAACTGTTACATTCCATTTGTTTCAGCAATTTGTTTTTCCTGATATAATAGAACACATAAACAATACCAATAAGAAAAAGAAATACAGGCAAAGCCAGCATTCCGCCGCTGAAGTTTAAAAAATAATAAACGATGATGAGTGTATACAGAACAACTACAACAATGAGTTCAAGAAACAGGTTGCGTTTCATTTTTGCAATCGGGCTCTGCGATTTTTTACGCAGCAGGGCCTGCAGCTCTTCAGCTGAAGAAGCTTTGTGCTGTTCATCTGCACTGTTCCACATTTCTTTTAACTGTTCAAGTTCCATACTGTGCCGATTTAGTAAGTGAGCGTAATTTTTCTTTGATGCGGTTCATTTTTACACGGAGTGTACCGCTGCTGATACCTAAAATTTCTTCCATTTCTTCATAACTCTTATCCTCGAGGTATAACATAACAATTGCCTTTTCAACTTCCGTGAGCTTTGAAATGGCGTTGTACATATCTTTTAACCGCTCTTCTTTTAGTTTTTCTTCATCTGAGTCAGCTTCTTCTTTCGGAATAAATTCCGGGAACTGCAGTTCCACTTTCTTCGCTTCTTTTCGCCTTGCTGTAATAGCTGTGTTCAAAGCAATCCTGTACATCCATGTGCTGATCTTTGCTTCGCCCCGGAAAGAACCAAACGATCTCCATAGTTGTATGACAATTTCCTGGTACAGATCTTCTTTATCACTGTCATTACGGCCATACAAATGACACACCTTGCGGATGATTCCCTGGTTTTGTGTTATCATTTGTAAAAATTCCTGTTCAGCCGGGCTTGTCATTCAACCTTTTGGTTTTGATATTTGTATAAGTTGCATAAAATTGATTTAAGTTACAGTAAACCGGTATTAAGATGAAGAAAATGTATCACCTGGCCAATTGTACAACCTGCCAGGCAATTATTAAAGAAACAAAAGCCGAAGAGGCTGGTGTTGATTTCCAGAATATCCGTGAGCAGAAAATAACTGCAAAGCAGCTTGATGAAATGAAAAAGCTATCGGGTAGTTATGAAGCATTGTTCAGCCGCAGGGCATTAAAGTATAAAGAGCTTGGGCTAAAAGATAAGAAACTGACGGAAGAGGATTACCGCCAATATATTTTAAGTGAAGACACTTTTCTGAAACGCCCCGTTACCATTCTCGGCGACAAAATTTTTATTGGCAACGATAAAAAAACGGTCGAAGCTTTGAAGGCTGCATTAAAGAAGTAACTTCGTTAAAACTTTGTCATTTTTCTGTTGTAAACCGCCGAACGCTTCAAATAACCCACCAGTTTGGTAGACAGGTTGAAAAGAATTCCTATTTTTGAAAGCGATCAACAGTTTACAACTACCGATCGTTCATTGTTTGCTATAATTAAAAGTGCTTCAAAATGTTTTATATGAACGAATTTCCGGGTTACCTGTTGAGCAGTCATTTCCCTTCAAGGCAAACAGTAGTTGCATTTACTGAAGAGCTGATTAATTTTTTATTTCCAGTTATAGATGATCCTAAAAATTTTGATCAGATAGAGGCCAACCTGAAAGCTTCTATGCAGAAAGAACTGATTGAAATTCTTACGCCACTTTCGCAGAATTATTCAATTGATGTTGTTGAAATTTCTGAACATTATTTTGATGAACTTCCTGTTATAAAGCAGCAGTTGATTGAAGATGCTGAATTTATTGTTGAGTTTGATCCTGCAGCAAAATCATTGGAAGAAGTTGTGCTTTCCTATCCCGGTTTTCTTGCAATCATTGTTTACAGGCTTACACATGTGTTGTATAAAAAACAGATTCCGATTTTACCAAGGATGATGAGTGAATGGGCGCATAGTAAAACCGGTATTGATATTAATCCGGGAGCAACAATTGGCTGCCCGTTTTTTATTGATCATGGTACTGGTGTTGTAATTGGTGAAACAACAGTTATTGGGAAAAATGTAAAGCTGTACCAGGGTGTTACTTTGGGTGCATTGGCTGTACGTAAGGAAGATGCGGAAATAAAACGGCATCCAACAATTGAAGATAATGTGGTGATTTATGCAAACAGTACCATACTTGGTGGTAAAACGGTTATTGGTCACGACAGTATTATTGGTGGTAATACATGGGTTACAGAATCAGTTATACCGCACAGTATTGTTTATACAAAGAATCAAACTATTGTAGCAGATAAAAAAGATTTTATTGAACCGTTGAATTTCGTCATTTGATATTTTTTAAAACATTAATCAACAAAAATGAAAGCGAATAACATTTTAGCAACTATCGGCAATACGCCCCATGTGCGTATCAATAAACTTTATCCTGCCGATGTGGAAGTATGGACAAAATTAGAAAGAACAAACCCCGGCGGTAGCATTAAGGACCGTATTGCTTTAAGTATGATTGAGGATGCTGAAGCAAAAGGAATTTTAAAAGAAGGCAGTGTAATTATTGAACCTACCAGCGGAAATACCGGTATTGGTTTGGCAATGGTGGCTGCAGTAAAAGGCTATAAGCTTATTTTAGTAATGCCTGAAAGTATGAGTATTGAACGCCGTAAACTGATGAGTGTTTACGGTGCATCATTTGAACTTACTCCACGTGAAAAAGGAATGAAAGGTGCAATTGAAAAAGCAAAAGAATTGGTTGAAGCAACTCCCAACAGCTGGATGCCCCAGCAGTTTGATAATCCTGCAAATATTGAAGTACATGCCCAAAAAACTGCGCAGGAAGTGATTGCTGATTTTCCTGAAGGGCTTGACTACTTAATTACAGGTGTTGGAACAGGTGGACATATCACCGGTGTTGGTCGTGAACTGAAAAAGAAATTCCCGAACCTGAAAGTGTTTGCAGTTGAACCGGAGCTTTCTCCTGTTATCAGCGGTGGTGCTCCATCCCCACACCCAATACAGGGTATTGGTGCGGGCTTTATTCCTGTAAACTTAGATACATCCGTTCTTGATGGAACGATCCTGGTTAGTAAAGATGAAGCCTTTTCCTATGCACAGCGTGCAGCTAAAGAAGAGGGAATTTTTCAGGGAATTTCAAGTGGGGCAACACTGGCTGCTGTAGCTAAAAAACTTCCTGAAATTCCAAAAGGAAGCAAGGTGTTAATCTTTAATTACGATACGGGTGAACGTTACTTCAGCGTTGACGGATTATTTTAAAATTTATATGTAGCTAAAGGGAAAAATCGGTTGTTAGCTCATTGCTTTTGTAATTTCTGCAACGTAACTTAATAGTACTTAAAAGCAGGTTATGATAAAGCATATTGGAAGCGGACATGTAAAAACGGAAACGCACAAGGGCATTACAACAATTGAATTTTTTCATCCGCAAAGCAATTCATTACCATCAGATATTATTGCCGAATTGGTGCATGCAATTAATCATGCAGGAACAGATCCGGCATGCGTGGTGATTATTCTCCGGTCGGCAGGTGAAAAGGCTTTTTGTGCAGGAGCAAGTTTTGACGAACTGGAAGCTATTAAAAATGAACAGCAGGGTTTTGCTTTCTTCAAAGGTTTTGCAGAGCTGATTAATGCAATGCGTAAATGCCCGAAGTTTATAATAGCTAGGATTCATGGCAAATGTGTGGGCGGTGGTGTTGGCATAGCGGCGGCAGCTGATTATGCCATTGCAGTTGATGGCGCAGATGTGAAACTTAGTGAGCTGTCGCTGGCAATTGGTCCTTTTGTAGTTGGCCCTGCAATTGAACGTAAGGTTGGATTATCCGCATTCAGCATGCTGGCAATTGATGCTTCATTGTTCAGAAGTTCAGAATGGGCAAAACGCAAAGGTTTGTTTGCTGAGCACCATGCAACAGTTGAACTGATGGATGAAGCGGTTGAAAAACTTTCAATAAAACTTTCTGTTTCTTCGCCGGAAGCAATGGCTGAAATGAAAAAGATTTTCTGGAAGGGAACCGAGAACTGGGATGAGTTACTGGCAGACAGAGCAAAGATCAGCGGCAGACTTGTACTAACGGAGTTTTCAAAAGAGGCAATTGCCAATATGAAAAAAAGGTAACAGGGACATTCATCTTTCATAAAAGGAAGCGGTGGTTTTTATCTGCCGCTTCTTTTTTTTAATAAGTGTAAATTATATTTATCCTTTTTTATAATAAGAATGATACAAACTTTTTCAGCAGATAATTTTCAGCAATACTGCGATCTTCTTTCAAAACGTGATAAGCAGTTGAAGAAGATTGTTACTGAACTTGGATACCCGCCCATGTGGACGAGAAAGCAGGGCTTTGAAACACTTGTTCTTACCATTCTTGAACAGCAGGTTTCACTTGCATCGGCTTATGCTGCATACAAAAGACTGAAAGAAAAAATCGGGACTGTAACTCCACAAAAAATTTTGTTAATGACAGACGAAGAACTGAGGGCCTGTTATTTTTCCCGACAAAAAATTATTTATGCAAGAGAACTGGCAACAGCCATTTTATCAAAACAACTTCATCTTAAAAAACTCAGCAACCTGCACGATGAAGAAGTAAGGGCGCAGCTGACAGCCATAAAAGGAATTGGACACTGGACAGCTGATGTGTATTTAATGCATGCATTGCAACGTACCGATTTGTTTCCGTTGGGAGATGTTGCATTAGTGACCAGTTTAAAAGAACAAAAGCAATTGCATCCGCATATTACAAAAGATGAAATGCTGGCTATTGCTGAACCCTGGCGGCCATACCGTACCATTGCAGCAATGATTTTGTGGCATGCATACATTCAAAAGCGAAACCTGAAGATCAGTGTATAAAAAATCCCGCTGCTGCGGGATTTAACTAATTTAAATGTCTTGATATTCATACAAGGGATCAAGAGGCGTACCTGCTTTCATTTCATACACCGGGTTAATTAATCCATCTTTTAAACCGTAAACCCATCCATGTAAATCTGGTCGCTTTTCTTCTTTCCATGCTTTTTGAATGATAGATGTTTTTGCAAGCCGCTGCACCTGTTCAATTACATTCAGCTCGGTTAACCTGTCGGCCCTTGTTTCTTCATCATCAATTGCATTTAATTCTTCCCGGTTGTGGCGGTACACATCTTTAATATAACGAAGCCACATGTTCAGTACCTGTTTGTAATCCCTGTTGCTCATTGCAGCTTTAATTCCACCACAGCCGTAGTGACCACATACAATTACATGTTTTACTTTCAAATGTTCAACAGCATATTCAAGTACACTTAACAGGTTTACATCGGTATGAATAACAAGGTTGGCAATATTGCGGTGCACAAAAATTTCGCCCGGTTGTGTTCCGGTAATTTCATTAGCAGGCACACGGCTGTCGCTGCAGCCTATCCATAAAAATTCCGGGTTCTGCAAATCAGCGAGCCTGCTGAAAAATTCAGGATCGGCAGTAATTTTTCCAGAAGCCCATTCTTTGTTTTCCTGCAATAATTTTTCGTATGATTTCATTCCGTTAATTTGAAATTTTTTATTTCTTGAACTGTTAAAAGAGTTAAGAAATATTTAAAGGTTTTATGGCAGAAATAAACGATCAATTGTATTACTTTCGCCGCCAATCTTCCTGCAATTTGAATAAAAATAGGGAAAATTAGCAGCAAATTTTACTGATGCGATACACAGGAACAAATAACCAACTCAATAAATTCTCCACCATTTTTTTAATGGCGGTTTTGGCTTGGCTTACTGTGTGCACCCCTCTTGTTTATTCGGCCATGCAGAAAATTGAAAAGCTGAAAGCTGTTGAAAAAGCATTGTCATCGCAAAAATCAACAGATGAAGATTCTTCAAACCCGCTTACAAATTCAAACGAAGAAAAATCCGGCGGCACAACAACTTTAACCGAAGAGTTTCTTCATGATCATCACAAAACAGATTGTTTTCTTTTAGCTAAAGAAGGTTACGGCAGAACTGAAGACGAAAAAGCTTACATCGCTTTTCATGGCGAACTGCTGGTACCTCCTCCAAACCTTGCCTGATAAGGAAGTCAATAACTGGCTTCATGCTTCCATTTACAGTTTAAAAGTTGAATCATTACATTCTTTGCGGTCAATTGTATTGACTGCAGGCTGATTTGTTTTGAACAGCAGTGATTGCTGTTTGAAATAATCTGCAGATGTATGCATTTAGCTTATCCATCCAATCTGAACATCGATCGAATCACATCAAAAATATTTTTTCATTCAATGAAACTAAGTACAAAGTTTTTTAAAGCAGATATGCTGTCGGGCATGGTGGTCTTTCTTGTAGCACTGCCGCTCTGTTTAGGCATTGCAGTTGCCAGCGGCGCACCACCTTTTGCAGGTATTATTACAGGCATTATAGGCGGTATTGTTGTGGGTTATTTAAGTAATTCAAATGTTAGTGTATCGGGTCCGGCTGCAGGTCTTATTGCTATTGTGCTGGCAGCAATTACTGATTTAGGTTATGAACCTTTTCTTGCTGCAGTTGTTATTGCAGGTATTATGCAGCTTACACTTGGTTTAATTAAAGCAGGTGGTATTTCAAGCTATTTTCCTACAAGCGTAATTGAAGGGATGCTTGCTGCAATTGGTATCATCATCATTAAAAAAGAAATTCCGCATGCCATTGGTTATGATAAAGCACACGAAGGCGATTTCTTTTCATACGAACTGCTGAAAGAAGACAAAGGTTTTTTCACGGAGCTTATTCATTCGTTTAACTATGCACATGCAGGTGCAATCATCATCACCGTTGTTTCATTAGCCATACTGATTGCTTTTAATAAAGTGCCTGCACTCAAAAAAATTAAAGCACTGCCTGGAGCATTGGTTGTTGTTGTTGCCGGAATTGTTATCAATGAATTATTCAAATCAACCGGATCGGCACTTGCTATTTCGCAGGATCATCTTGTAACATTACCAACAGCATCTTCTTTCAAAGAATTTGTAGGACAGTTTCATACGCCTGATTTTTCAGGCTTTGTAGATCCGAAGGTTTGGATTGTTGGAGCCACCATTGCAATTGTTGCAAGCATTGAAACACTGCTTTGTCTTGAAGCAGGTGATAAAATGGATCCGCAGAAACGTTTTTCAAGTGCTAATACAGAATTACGTGCACAGGGAATAGGAAATATTCTTACAGGACTGCTTGGCGGCTTACCAATGACTTCTGTTATTGTGCGTACAACAGCAAATATTAACTCTGGTGCCCGAACAAAACTTTCTGCAATTGCACATGGTGTGTTTTTGCTGATTGCAGTTGTATCTGTTCCGGGATTGCTGAATAAAATTCCAATGGCGAGTCTTGCAGCTATTCTTATAATGATTGGTTTAAAACTTGCAAGTCCCAAAGTATTTACACATATGTGGCACACAGGTAAACATCAGTTTATACCTTTCATTGTAACTGTTGTGGCAGTTGTGTTTACTGATTTACTGAAAGGTGTAGGAATTGGTTTGGCCGTAAGTGTGATTTTTATCTTACGTGGAAATATGAAGCTGGCTTATTTCTTTAAAAAAGAAAAACATCACGAAGGCGAAACTGTTCACATGGATCTTGCGCAGGAAGTTTCGTTTCTTAACAAAGCAGCCATTAAGCAAACACTTGCACATTTGCCCAAAAACAGCAAACTTGTAATTGATGCAGCTAATACAGTTTATATTGATCATGATGTGCTTGAACTACTTCGTGATTTTTTAAACTTCAGTTCAAAAGATAAAAACATACAGGTTACTTTAAAGAATTTTAAACCTGCTTATAAAATGGAAGACTCTGTGCATGTTCATTCTGAAAAAGATTAACAGGTACAACAAACAAATATTTTAAACAATACTTAAACAACAAATAATATGAGAGTACATACAAAAGAAACACAATCGAACCTTACACCGAGAATGGCATTGGATATTTTGAAAGAGGGTAACGAACGATTTTTGAATAATTTAAAAGAAAACCGCAACTTACTGGAACAGGTGAATGCAACACGTGATGGTCAGTGGCCTTTTGCAGCAGTATTAAGTTGTATGGACAGCCGCACTTCTGCTGAATTGATTTTTGACCAGGGTCTTGGTGATATTTTCAGCATCAGGGTGGCAGGCAATATTGTAAATACTGATATTCTTGGTTGCATGGAGTTTGCCTGCAAAGTAGCGGGATCAAAACTGATTGTTGTTCTTGGTCATACAAAGTGCGGTGCAGTAAAAGGTGCATGCGATCATGTGGAGATGGGAAATCTTACTGAGCTGCTTTCAAAACTGCAGCCATCGGTGTATGCAGAACGATCAACGGTTGATATTGAAAAACGAAATTCAAAAAACCAGGAGTTTGTTGAAAATGTTTCATCTATCAATGTGCGTCGTTCAGTGAAGGGTATTATTGAACGCAGTTTTATTATCGAACAAATGGTGGAAAGCGGTGAAATAGGAGTAGTTGGTGCAATGTATAATATTGAAACAGGTAAGGTTGATTTTTATGAAGATGTTGAGTTTATAAAAGATGAAGTGAACCCCGAGTTTAGTCTTGCAGAGTTGAGGCACTAAACAAAAAGCCCCGACAAATTAAGTCGGGGCTTTTTTATTTAATTAGGTTGAACTTAAATATTGAGACCACCACAGGCGCTGATGGTTTGTCCGGTTACATAACTGCTGAGATCGCTTGCAAGAAACAACGTAACATTTGCAATGTCTTCAGCACTTGCAAAACGGCCAAGCGGAATTCCTGCTTTGTATTTATCCGCCGCTTCACCTTCTTTGAGGTAAGAAGTCATATCTGTTTCAACAAAACCTGGCGCAATAGCATTGCAACGGATGTTGCGGCTGCCCAATTCTTTTGCAACTGATTTGGTAAAACCAATTACACCAGCTTTACTTGCTGCATAACTGCTTTGACCAGCATTACCCATTTCGCCAATAACGGAACTCATGTTAATGATGCTTCCGCTTTTTGCTTTCATCATGGGACGAATAACCTGCTTGGTCATGTAGAACACGCTGTTGAGGTTTACTTTTATTACTTCTTCAAATTGCTCGGGACTCATGCGGAGTAATAAATTATCTTTTGAAATACCTGCATTGTTTACACAAATATCAACAGTCCCAAATTCTTTGAGCACATCATTTACAAAAGCTTCGCAAGCTGCAAAATCACCGGCGTTGCTTTGATATGCTTTTGCTTTTACGCCGAGTGCTGTTAACTTTTGTTCAAGTGCTGCTGCTTTATCTTTACTGCTGTCGCTTACAAATGTAAAAGCAACATTAGCGCCATTTTCGGCAAACTTAAGTGCAACGGCTTCGCCAATTCCACGGGCTGCACCGGTAACAATGGCTGTTTTTCCTTCAAGAAGTTTCATAAAATATTAATTGAGATGATGCAAAGTAAAGGTATTCTTTTGCTTTTTGCAGCAAGAGAATGTTTGTAATTCAAACCTTGGTTAACTACCTGTGTTTTTAAACTTCAGAATTTCTTCCACATAACTGCGGTCGTTACTGAGGCGGGGTACTTTGTGCTGACCACCCAGTTTTCCCCTGCTGCGGAGCCATTCGTGAAATGTTCCTTTTGGTACGGGATGAACAAAGGGCAAACGCAGGGCAATATTTT
Organism: Chitinophagaceae bacterium UBA1931; assembly: GCA_002337125.1. GTDB lineage: Bacteria > Bacteroidota > Bacteroidia > Chitinophagales > Chitinophagaceae > Lacibacter. Next base: position 2,048,265 of record DDFJ01000004.1, on the reverse strand, counting down.
TATGTCGCTTGGCTTCGTAATCGCTGTTGAGATTTTTTAAAGCAGTGTCAAGCTCGTAAACAAAATCGTTTAAGCTGGATGGTTCTTTTTCAAATTCAATCAACCATTCGTGTGCACCATTTCCTGAATGACTGAAGTACACGGGTGCAGCAGTGTATTCATTTACAACTGCGCCTGTTTGTTCGCATGCAAGTGCAATGGCTTTATCACTGTTATCAACAATTACTTCTTCTCCAAATGCATTCATGAAGTGTTTGATGCGGCCACTTACTTTTAACCTGTATGGTTCAACGGATGTAAACTGAACTGTATCGCCAACAAGGTAACGCCAAAGCCCGCCATTGGTGGTGATGATAATCGCATAATTTTTTCCCGGTTCAACTTTATCTAAACCAATTGTTTTTGGAAACGGATTTCCATATTCAGAAACGGGCATGAACTCATAAAAAATACCATGATCGGCCAGCAGCAACATACCATCTTCACCGGGTTTATCCTGTGCAGCAAAAAATCCTTCGCTGGCATTATAGGTTTCGAGATAGTTAATTGGTTTGCCAATGATCTGTTCAAACTGTTCCCTGTAAGGAACAAATGAAACGCCGCCATGCAGGTATAATTCAAGCTGCGGCCATACTTCGCTAATCGTTTTCTTTCCTGTTATTTCAAGTATTCGTCTGAAAAGTACAAGTGTCCATGTGGGTACACCTGAAATAGAACTCACATTTTCTTTAATTGTACTCAGCGCCAGTTTTTCAATCTTGCTTTCCCATTCATCCATGAGTGCAATACTTAAATCAGGAGTGCGGATCCAGTTACTCCAGAACGGAGCATTCTGCATCAGCACAGCACTCAGATCACCAAACTGTATTTCTTCGTTTAACTGATTAACATTATGGCTGCCGCCAATAACCAGGCCTTTGCCGGTTAAAAGATCAGATGCGGGGAAATTGCTGTAGTACAGGGTTAGTACATCCTTACTTGCTTTGTAATGACCTTCCTGCAAACTCTCTTCACTAACCGGGATGAACTTGCTTTTATCGCTGGTGGTGCCGCTGCTTTTGGCAAACCATTTTACTGGAGTTGGCCACAGTACATTTTTTTCACCATTCATCATTCGTTCAATGTAAGGCTTGATATCATTGTATTCGTGAACGGGAACAGTTTTTTTAAACTCAGTGATGTTAAACAGTTTTTCAAACTTATACTGGTGACCAAACTGTGTGTATTGTGCAGTGGTGACAAGATCCTGTAACACTTCACGCTGGGCTGCTACCGGATTATTCATCCAGCTTTCGATGCGCCATAAACGCATGCGGGCAAGTCTTGATATGGCCGGGCTGAGCAGCTTCATGTTGATACCGGCAAGATAAATAAAAGTTTAAGGAAAAAACCGTTTAGCTTTCTTCAGATTCAGATTGTTCTGATAATGCTTTATTTGCTTCTTCGTGCAGATAATCTTTTCGCTTTAATTCAAAGTTGCGGCCAAGGTAAAGACGGCGCACATGCTCATCCTCTGCCAATTGTTCTGCAGTGCCGTGTTTAAATATCTTTCCTTCAATGAGCAGGTAAGCCCTGTCGCAGATGGAAAGTGTTTCGGTTACGTTATGATCGGTGATTAAGATGCCAATGTTTTTATACTTCAAACGTGCAACCACTGCCTGGATATCTTCCACAGCAATCGGGTCAACGCCTGCAAAAGGTTCATCCAGCAAGATGAATTTTGGATCAACAGCAAGTGCACGTGCTATTTCAGTTCTTCTTCTTTCGCCACCACTTAATGAATCGCCTTTGTTTTTGCGTACGTGATGCAGACGGAATTCGGTCAGCAGGTCTTCCAGTTTATCCTTTTGTTCCTGCTTGCTCAGATCAGTCATTTCCAATACAGCTGAAATATTTTCTTCAACAGTGAGTTTACGAAACACACTTGCTTCCTGCGGCAGGTAACCAATGCCCATCTGTGCACGTTTGTACATGGGATATTTGGTGATGTTGAGATCATCGAGAAATACTTCTCCTTCATCTGGCTTAATAAAACCTACCACCATGTAAAACGTAGTGGTTTTGCCGGCTCCGTTAGGGCCAAGTAAACCAACTATTTCGCCCTGCTTTACTTCAATGCTTACCTGGTTGGCAACTGTGCGGCTGCGGTAGCGCTTAACAAGCGATTGGGTATGTATAGTTAAACTCAAAGTAAAAATTTATGATTGCGAAAATACCTGATTTCGGCAGAAATGTGCCATTTGAAACCCTGTTGATTTGTGAAAACGCATTGTTTGTAAGAACGGACGTTATTAAACTTTGTTTGAATAAAAGCGGCTGTTGGTATAAGTTTGCATGAATTGAGCAAACATGAAGGTTACTGAACATATAGCAAAGGCAAAAGATACACTGGTATCATTTGAAATTCTGCCACCACTGAAAGGCAAAACCATTAATTCAATTTTTGACACACTCAACCCGCTGATGGAGTTTAAACCATCATGGGTAAATGTTACCTATCACAGGGCTGAACATGTGTTTAAGAAAAAAGCCGATGGTACGTTTGAAAAGGTGGAAGTAAGAAAACGTCCCGGCACTGTTGGTATTTGTGCTGCTATTCAGAACCATTATAATGTTGATGCTGTTCCTCACCTGATTTGCGGTGGTTTTTCCAAACGTGAAACAGAAGATGCGTTGATTGATCTGAATTTTATCGGTGTACAGAATGTGCTTGTTCTTCGTGGAGATGCTGCAAAGAATGAAACCTTTTTTGAACCACATGCCGATGGTAATAAATATGCAATTGATTTGCTGAAGCAAACCATTAACCTCAACCATGGCATTTACCTGGAAGAAGATATACGTGATGGTTTCCGTACTGATTTCTGTGCAGGTGTGGCAGGATATCCTGAAAAGCATTTCGAATCGCCCAACATGGAAATTGAAATGCAACGACTGAAAGACAAAGTGGATGCCGGTGCAGAATACATCATGACACAAATGTTTTTCGACAATAAGAAGTTTTTTGATTTTGTAAACAAATGCCGTGAAATGGGAATTGAAGTACCGATTATTCCGGGTTTAAAACCATTAACCAGCAAGAAGCAGCTTTCTGTTATTCCACGCACATTTCATGTTGATATTCCAACTGAACTGAGCAATGAAATTCTGAAAGCAAAAACAGATGATGATTGTAAAAAAATCGGCCAGGAATGGCTTACGCAACAATCAAAAGAACTGAAAGAATTTGGCGTGCCTGTACTGCATTATTATACATTAGGCAGTACAAAAATTATTTACAATGTAGTGAAGGAAGTGATGTGATATTTTTCAGATATGCTATAAAAAAAGAGAGGCGCATTTGCGCCTCTCTTTTTTTATTTTTTAATCAAACTCTTCAATACCGGTTCGTTTACTTTCACCGGGTATTTCTTTTTCAGTTGTGCAATCCACTGTTCTTCCATCAGCAGTTGGTAATCGTTAATCACCAATCCTTTTGCTTCTTCAAATGTGCGCTGATCTTCTGTGTTAAACAGTTTGATAATGTAACAGAACGAAGCTGAACCATCGTTGGGGTTTGTTACAACCTGTGTAAACATGCCGGGCTTCAGTTCGCCGCCATTAACTGCGGGTAACTGGTTCATTTCAAAACGTCCGCTATCGGCTAATGCGGTTCCGTTGAAATCATTCATATATTCTTTCCATTTGGTTGGATCAGCTTTCATCATCAGCAATGCTTTATTGGCAATAGCTGTATCAGAGCAGTTGAAAATAACCGCACCTGCACTGGGTTGCCATTTGTATTTGCCTTTGTTCTTGTTGTAATAAGTTAATAAAGCAGCGGTATCAGTTGGGGCAACACTCCAGATTCTGCGTTCCATAATTTCAAACAACAAACTTCCTTCGCTGAATTCTTTTAACTGGTAGCGGAAATCTTCGTTGTTGGCTTCAAGCCTGTCTTTATAATATTGCTCAACTGTTGTTTCAACAAACTGATTCATGAGTTTATTGTAGTTGATGGAGCCACTGGTATGATAGGGTTGCTGTGTTTTTGCATATTTCAGCCAATCTGCAACTGAAATGGTTTTTCCTTTCAGCGAAAACAACGGTTTTGATTGATTGGCTTTAAAGAACGTAACATAATTCTTTGCATTAAGCGTGGTGTCAGTTAAAGTCCACAACTCTTTTTCATTGTAAGGGAGCTGTTTAAATCCGCTTGCTGTTTTCATTTGCTCTTTAACACGGGCAAGAGCAACATTTACACGGGAATCAGCATTTACTTTTTCCGTCATCTCCTGTAAAAAAGCAGCATCATTGTTGTTTTCAGGAGCAGGTTTTAATGCAATGCGTTTGATGATATGAAACCCATCAGAAAGAAGAACAGGTTCGCTGATATCTCCATCATTTTTTAAATTAAAAGCTGCAGTAGAGAAAGCAGGGGCATATTTAGTAAAACCAAAATCGGGCATTACACCACCTGATGCGTAACTGAGTTTATCGTTACTGTATTTAAATGCAAGTGTTTCAAATTTTTCACCAGCCTTTGCTTCTTTATACACCAGTTGTGCTTTTTCTTTTGCTTCGTTGATATCTTCTGCTGAAGAATTAGCCGGAACAGCAATCAACACCTGCGCTGCTTTCATTGTGCCCAGTGATTTTCGTTTGCTGATCAGTTTCAGGATGTGGTAACCGGTAGCTCCTGCAACGGGTTTTGAATAAGAACCAACCGCCAGGTTGTAGACGGTATTTTCAATATCATAAGGCAGCGAAAACACACTGATATAACCAATGTAACCTTTGGTTGATTTTACATATTCATTGGTTGAAAAGGCCTCGGCTGTTTTTCCAAAATCAGCACCGGTTTGTAATTGCTGGTAAGCTTTATCAATTTGCTTTTTAGCTGCAGAACTATCAAAGCCGTACACAACAAAAATATGTGCCACTTCAAGTTCGCTTTTGCTGCGGTCCTGTGCTTCGGCAATAACTTCTTTCACTGCGCTATTGTTTTGCATAAACTGATCACTCATCTGTGCACGAAAGCCGGCAATATCGTTTTTGATGTTGGGGAGTGTATCAAGCTTTGCTTCTTTAGCAGCCTGGACTTTCAGTTTAAAACGGATGAACAGATCGAGGTAATCACGGATTGATTTTTCATCTGTAGCACCATTATTGTTTTTAGAAAAAGCCCGCCAGAATTCTTTCTTATCAACTGTATTTGTTCCGTACGAGAAAATAGTTTGTGCATTGCTGCTGATGCAGAGCAATAACAATGATAGACTGAAAATTTTACGCATAAACAGTTTATGGATGTTTGGATGTTTGATTGTTTTGTTTGAACTGCAGAAATTCATCAACCTGTTCCGGGCTGATTTTTTTTGCTACAATCCGTTTTTGTTCGTCAAGTAAATAAATTGTTGGTGTTTGGTATACATCGTACAGTTGCCTGAAGCCAGGGGTGTTGGTTTTTATTTCTGCATCTCTCATTTGCGGTGTTTGATACAGGTGCACCCAGTCTTCCAGCCTGTGTTCTTTTATATAATTCATCCAGTTCAGCTTTACCAGCGGCATTTTTGCATAATCGGTACGCACAGTATCTGTTAGAATGCCTACTACTTTAACGCCTAACTTCCTCCATCTATTGCGGTAAAGGCTGTCGAGTTTTGGAACCTGCTCCTGGCAATGCCCGCAATCAGGATCCCAGAAAACCACCAGGGTGTAACGTGATTGCACCGCATAAAGATTCATCTTTTTATCCAATGTGTCAAGCATGTTCAGATCGGCTGCCGGTTCGCCAATGATATTTCCCATCAAACTGTAAGCCCGGTTGTACACTAAATCCCGGTCTTTTTTCTCCAGCCAGTCAACATCGCCGGGTTGGTAATATTTTTCAAACAAATGAAGAAACACCACATCAAAGCCCATATACTTCGGGTTCATGTACTCATTGGTGAATTTGTTGATGAAGTATTTGAACATGGTTTTGTTACTGCGGCTGCTTAAAATGAATTTGTCGAGTTCAAGCTTCACCGTATCAGGGTGCAGGTAAACAGCTGTTTCGAAATAACGGTTGAGACGTTGCTCAAACATGGGTGTACGCAGCAATCGTTCATCTGCAAACGAAATGTCCTGCCAGTATTGTTTTTTGTAATTGTAAAAAGCGTTGAGGCTGTCCTGCTTTGTTTTTGCGCCTGCAATTTTATATTGCGGCTCTTTCATTAAACGGAATAAAAGCGTAAGATAGCTTTGCGGATGTGCCAGCGAAAAACTATCACGCCAGTGTTGCGAAAGATTTCCGGCATAGTTCATCTTTTTTTGAATAATGGCACTATCTCCTGCTGTTTTTGCCAGCGAAAGACTGGTTTGCCAGTTCTGGAAATCTTTGAAATAAAGTGCTGTTGCTTTTTTGTAGGCTTCTAAATAATTGTTTTCGGATGAACCGGTAATTTTTGCAATGGTAAAATTTGCTGTATCGATCTTAATGGAAAATGTTTGCTCTTTATCAATCAATACATCAAAGAATTGTTTCTTGGCGGGATCAACTACAATATACAAACCGCCAACCAGCGGCTCTTTATCAGCAAAAACAACTTTTCCATCCGGCTGAATGAGCACAGAATCTTTTACATATTTCTTATCGCCAAAATAATAGCCAAGATAGAGATACCCGTTTTTAACGGGTTTGTATTGAATGGTTATCTGGTAGCCCTGTGCAACAGCAAGCTTACTGCCGATTGCAAGAAGGAAAAAAAGAAGCGTTTTTTTCATAATCACAGAACAGTAAAGTTATTCAAAAAGCTTTCTACTGCTGTTAACTATTTGCAAAGGGATGGAATGTTACCTTTGCGCCGTGAGGAAAAAAAACAAAATCAGAATACTGGAAAGCGTAAAAGTAGAAGATTACGCAGCTGAAGGAAAATCCATTGCCCGTGTAGATGGGAAAGTAATTTTTATTGAAGGTGCCGTTCCCGGCGATATTATTGATGTGCAGCTGGGCAAAAGCAAAAAAGACTGGGCCGAAGGCAAGGCTGTACGTTTTCATGAATATGCTGCAGAGCGTACTACTCCCTTTTGCGAACATTTTGGATTGTGCGGAGGATGCAAATGGCAAATGCTACCTTACGAAAAGCAGCTTGAGTACAAGCAGCGTGAAGTGGAGCAGAACCTGAAACGCATTGGCAGGATTGAATTGCCCGCCATGTTGCCCATTGTGGGATCAAAACAAACAAAGTATTACCGCAATAAGCTGGAATATACGTTCAGCACCAAACGCTATTTAACAAGAGAAGAGCTGTCAAAAAGAGATGAGGAGAAACGGAAAGCAGAAGAAGCACAGGTTGAATATACACTGCCTTTGGACGGCGCATTAGGTTATCATGTGCCAAAGATTTTTGATAAGGTGATTGATATTGAAACCTGTTACCTGCAGCAGGAACCAAACAATGCCATCAGGAATTTTGTAAGAGACTTTGCAAAAAAGCACAACTTTTCTTTTTACGATATTAAAGCACACGAAGGCTGGCTGCGTACCATGATCTTCCGTATGACAACAACGGGCGAAGTAATGGTGAACATTACATTTGGTTACGAAGATGCAGCCAACAGGGAAATTTTATTCAACGCATTGATCCATGAATTTCCTGAAATCACCACGTTGCTGTATACCATCAATCCCAAATGGAACGACAGTATTTATGATCTGCAGCCGCAAACATATTTCGGCAGCGGGTATGTAACTGAAAAGCTGGAAGAGTTTGTATTTAAGATTGGTCCCAAATCATTTTTTCAAACAAATACAAAACAGGGCGAAGCATTGTACAAGGTTACAAGAGATTTTGCCAGGCTTACCGGCAATGAAGTGTTGTATGATCTTTATTGCGGAACAGGAAGCATTGGTATCTTTTGCAGCAAGGGTGCTAAAAAAATCATCGGCGTTGAAACAGTCGCCGAAGCAATTGAAGATGCAAAAGAAAATGCAGCAATGAATGGTCTTTCCAACACATCGTTTTATGCAGGCGATGTAATTGATATTTGTAATGATGAGTTTTTTGCAGCAAATGGTAAACCCGATGTGATCATTACTGATCCGCCACGTGCAGGCATGCACGAAAAATTAGTACGGAAGCTGCTTGAAATTGAAGCGCCGAGAATTGTTTACGTCAGCTGTAATCCTGCAACACAGGCAAGAGACCTGCAACTGCTCAATGAAAAATATGTGGTTGAACAATTGCAGCCGGTTGATATGTTTCCGCACACACATCATATTGAAAATGTAGCAGCATTAACATTGAGAGTTAAAACAGAAGTTTAATTTTGTGATATGAGTTATTTTACTTCCGGCAATCGCACACAGAGAGAATCTCCAATTGTGTTTAATCTTATTATTATTAATGCAATTGTGTTTCTTGCGCAGATTATTGTTAAGCAGGTTGATTTAACAGAGCTCGGCTCTTTACATTACTACAAATCGCCGGCATTTAAACCTGTGCAGCTGGTTACAAATATGTTTATGCATGGAGGCTTCGGGCATATTCTTTTCAATATGTTTGCCCTCTATATTTTCGGCTCAATACTTGAAAGGTTCTGGGGAAGCAAAAAATTCCTGTTGTTTTATCTTGTTTGCGGAATAGGTGCTTCTGTTTGTGTTGAATTAACAATTCCATTCAGTGCAGAACAATTTGCAAAAAGTGCAATTGCCTTGCAGGAAGGTGTTTCAAAACAGCAGTTGATTGAATATTTTATGTACAACTACCAGGCGCTTGGTGCTTCAGGTGCAATTATGGGTGTTATGGCTGCATTTGCATGGCTGTTCCCCAACACACAGTTGTACATTATGTTTATTCCTTTTCCGGTAAAAGCAAAGTATGTTATTCCTGTTTATATTTTAATTGATTTATTCGGTGGATTATACAGGATTGCAGGTGACAATGTTGCACATTTCGCTCACCTGGGCGGTGCACTCATCGGATTTTTATTAGTACTTTACTGGAACAAAAACAACAGAAGAACGTTTTATTAAAAAGGATTTTTCATCATGAGTTATCAGCAGGCAGAATATAAAAGTAAAATCAGGTTTGGTGAGGATGGCGATTCATTGATGATGCTTATCATCATCAATGTGCTGATGTTTATTATACTGATGTTTTTGAAAATTGTTTACCAGCTTACTTATGATAAGGAATTGTATGAATCGTTGTACCGCACCAATATCTACGATTGGTTTGTGTTACCAGCCGATTTTAAAACATTGCTTTTCCGCCCGTGGGTAATCCTTACACACTTCATCAGCCAGGTAAAGGTTTGGACACTGATTGGCGATATGCTTTTTCTCTGGGCCTTTGGTTATTTGCTGCAGGATCTTACAGGTAACCGTCATATCATTCCTGTTTTTTTATATGGATGTATTGCTGCTGCAGTATTATTTCTTGCTTCTTCACAACTGCCGCAGTTCAGGCATATTGATTATACATACAGCGGTGCCGGTGCAGGTGTTGTTGCCATTGCCATTGCAGCAACGGTAACTGCACCACAGTTCAGAATTTTTCCTATGATTGGAGGGGGTATACCCATCTGGATTCTTACATTGGTATATGTGGTGATTGATCTTGCAGGTGTTGCAGGTAACGGTTTTCCTTTCGTTCTGGCACATGCAGGAGGTGCAGTAATGGGCTTTGTGTATATGAAACAATTACGATCAGGAGTTGACTGGAGTAACTGGTTGCACAACAGTTATAACTGGATGAACAGTTTATTCAATCCGTCAAAAAAAAACAAAACGAAGAAGCTGAAAAAGAAAATCGCTTCTAATAATAGTAAAGGTCAACAGCCGTTTATACGCAAACCCAATATTACACAGCAGAAGGTGGATGAAATTTTAGACAAGATCAGTCAAAAAGGATACGAATCGCTGACTCAGGATGAAAAAGACATTTTGAAAAAAGCTGCTGAAAACGAAACATTGTAATTACTCATGGCAGGATTTATCCGCAAAGTCACAAAACGTTTCATTGTTACCAGCAATGTTTGTGTAACAGTGTGTATGCTTTTGCTGTATGTGCTGCCTTACACCAGCCAGGGTATTTCCTGGTTTATTAACCTGCTGGCTTTAATGTTTCCTTTTTTCCTGTTGATACAGGCACTCTTTCTTGTGTTTTGGTTAATTGTAAAGCCAAAGCTGGCGTTGATCCCTGTTGTTTCTCTGTTATTGTGCTGGGGATTAATCAGCAATGCCGTTGGTATGCACTTTCCCGGAAAACTGCAGGCGAAAACCGACAGCACATTACGTATTGCCACATGGAATACGCACTTGTTTAATTTTTATGAAAACAACGGCAAGCTTGATGATGATATGATGCGTACAGTACGTTCGTTTAAAGCAGATGTATTATCGGTGCAGGAGTTTGTGTTTTCGTTAGACAGTAATTCTGAAATTTCGCTTGATAAAGTGAAGAAAAAACTCGGGTACAAATATGTTGTGGCAGCTAACGACCGGGCTTTTGGTGTACATACTTATCCTGCCCCGCATAAAGAACGTTACCACCCTTTTTGTGTGGCACTGTTTTCCAACTATCCTATTCTCAGCTGGGAAAAAGTGCAGAGTAAAAAAGAATACAATCAAACATTTTTACGTGCCGATCTTAAAATCGGAGACGATACCATCAGGTTTTTTAATATTCACTTACAAAGCATGCACTTTGTAAATAAGGATTATGATTTTATTGAAAACATTGATGAACAGGATGCCGAAACAGTAAATCATAACGGCAGGAATATCATCCGCAAAATGCGAACGGCATATTTGTTTCGTGCAGAACAGGCAAAGAAAGTAAAGGAAGAAATAAATAAAAGTCCATACCCGGTAATTGTTTGCGGCGATATGAATGATGTGCCAAATTCTTACGCCTATCAAAAAATCAGAAGCGGTTTAAAAGATGTGTTTACTGAAAAAGGTGCAGGTATTGGTCCCACCTTCCAGTTTCTTTCGCCCACACTTCGTATTGATTATATCCTGCACAGCAAAGCAATAGCTGTACAGCAAATAAAAATTGTGCGCCCATCGCCCGGTGATCATAACCCCGTTATTGCCGATTTTAATTTGCCCGAATAAACCGGCGGAAATACTATCTTTGTTTCAATGAAGACATTCTCACAATATTGTTGTTGCTGTTGTTGCTGATTAAGCAACCGGATCTCCATTAACAACAATTCTTCATTTCCAATCATTCATAATTTATGTCGCAGTTAAAAGTTTATAATTCTCTTACACGCCAGAAAGAAGTTTTTGAATCCATCACACCCGGCCATGTGGGTATGTATGTGTGCGGACCAACCGTTAGCGGCGAAAGCCATCTTGGTCATGCCCGCCCGTATATAACGTTTGATGTATTGTACCGTTATCTCACACATATGGGCTACAGGGTTCGTTATGTGCGCAACATTACCGATGCCGGTCATTTTGAAGAAGAAGGAAGAGAGGCAGAAGATAAAATTTCCAAAAAAGCAGTACTGGAAAAACTGGAACCAATGGAACTGGTGCAGAAGTATACCAACCTGTTTCATTGGGCAATGGATCAGTTCAACACCATTCCTCCAACAATTGAACCTACAGCAACAGGACATATTGTTGAACAGATTGGAATGATTGAACAGATTATTGAAGCCGGTTATGCATATGTAAAAAATGGTTCAGTTTATTTTGATGTAAAAAAATATGCGGCCAGCCACGATTACGGAAAGCTGAGCGGAAGAGTGATTGATGATTTGCTTGAAACAACAAGAGAACTGGAAGGTCAGGATGAAAAAAGAGACCGTGCCGATTTTGCTTTATGGAAAAATGCTGCACCTGAACATATCATGCGCTGGAAAAGTCCCTGGGGTATTGGTTTCCCCGGCTGGCATATTGAATGCTCGGCAATGGCAACAAAATATTTAGGTGCACAGTTTGATATTCACGGCGGTGGTATGGATTTGCTGTTTCCTCATCATGAAAGTGAAATAGCACAAAGTACTATCTGCAATCACACATCGCCTGTACGTTACTGGATTCATAATAACATGATCACCATTAACGGTAAAAAAATGGGCAAGAGTTACAACAACGTTATTAAGTTAACGGAACTCTTCAGTGGCGATCATCCTATTCTTGAAAAAGCATATCATCCAATGACGGTGCGTTTCTTTATTCTGCAAACGCAATACCGCAGCACTCTTGATTTCAGTAATGAAGCATTGCAGGGTGCAGAAAAAGGATTGAAACGTTTGTGGGAAGCATACGAATGGCTGATGAAGCTGGAAGTAAGCAAACAGGACGCTGCGGATAAAGAACTTGATGCAAAAGTGAAACAGCTTGCAACAGAATTCGATGAGTTTATGAATGATGATCTCAACACAGCGAAAACATTGGCAAATATGTTTGAACTTGTTCCTGTAATAAATGGATTGAAGGACAAACACATTGCATCAAATGCTTTAAGCAGTGAAACGCTTGCATTCTTGCAATCGCAGATGAAAACGTTTGTTGAAGATATTTTTGGATTGAAGAATGTGAGTGCTGAAGACAGCAGCAAGTTTAAAGCGGTGATGCAGATATTGATTGAATTACGTAAAGATGCAAAGGCGAGAAAAGACTTTGCAACCAGCGATAAAATCCGCAACCAGCTTGCTGAAATGGGTGTTCAGCTGAAAGATGAAAAAGATGGTGGAATGAGTTACAGTTTATAACTTGTAGTTGAACGATACAAAACGGCAGCTGTGTTACAGTTGCCGCTTTTTTTATGTCATTGCCGGCGAAAAGGGAAAATGATCTTCCGCCTGCTGATGTAACACTTCTGCAAAGCAAAGCATCATTAAATACCTTGTTTGCCTGCACCATTGTATAAATTCATTGCTTTTATTTTCATAGTAAGGAAGATAATCCAGCAGTAAGTCAAGATTAAAACCATCTGCATAAATTCCTGCACCGGCTTTGTCTCCATCTCTTGCATTACACCATTGTTCAAAATGCCCTTTTACCGGAACCATTAAAACCGGTTTTCCCAAATACATGGCTTCGCACACACTTTCAAAACCTGCCGTTGTAACCAACGCTTTTGCGGTAGCCATGTACTGCAGAAACTTCTGATCGTCGAGTGAGTGAAAACAAAGCGTATCGTCAAAATGCCATTTGCCTTTTACCGTTTTGCTATCGGTAAAACAATGAATGCTTATTTCAGGATGCTGGTTATGCCAGTTAATAATTTCCTGCATGTAACCGGAGTTGAGAATGTACACCAGCAAATGATCGCCTTTAAATAATTTCTGTTCTCCGATTTCTTTACGCAGCAGCGGAGCACTCACAATCATGTTTTTATAAAACTGTTGTTTGAATGGATAGAACGAAAGCGCCAGTAATTTTTCAGAACCGGTTGCAGTTAATGCTGTGTACTTTTTTATAGCGAACCTGTCAATCTTATTTCCTCCTTCAGGAAATTTAAATTCAGGATGGAGATAAACAAACTGGTGTGCAACAGAAATGATTTTAGTATTGAGTGGCTGAAATAAGGAACAAAGCCCGATCAGTGGTTCATAAAAATTCAAAAGGATATCCGGCTGAAGTTCATCTACCTGCTTCCTGATTATGTTCATGCTTTGACGAAACCGCTTCCATTGCTGGAGGTTTTTACTGATCGTTTTACCAATGCGGATCGACTTATTGTTTTTATCTGTAACAAAATTCGGACTGTGAATATTAATCAGTGGCGCTTTAATCCGTGCTTTTACAAAATCAGGAACCTGTCTCCTGTCGCTGCTTCCTATTAATACAGCTGCAACTTTATGACCGTAAGAAGTAAGCATTTCATAAGCAGCAATTGCCTGTGTTAAATGTCCACGCCCCTCGCCCTGTACCGCAAATACAAACGTTTTGCTCATATTAGTTGGAAATTAAGTTTGGAATAAAAGCAGAAGGAATGGTTGCAGTTTGTTCTGAAGCAGTAACGACGGCTGTTGTTTCTTTCAGCCAGTCGTTGTAGTAAATTATTTTCCATTCATTGTTTTCTGTTTCAACAAGGGCGCTCATGGTTTCAACCCAATCGCCACTGTTGAGGTAATGAATGTTGTTGATGGTTTTATCTGCAGCCTGGTGAATATGCCCGCAAATAACGCCATCGCATTTGTTGACAGCAGCAACAGCACAAAGCTGTTCTTCATAATCAGAAATAAATGAAACAGCTGATTTTACTTTTGCTTTCACCACCTGCGAAAGTGAGTAATAAGGCAATCCTCTTTTTGAACGGTATTGGTTATAATAACGGTTGAGCCATAGCAGGAACGTATATCCAACATCACCGAGTTTTGCAAGCCATTTTAGTTTTGTTGTAACAGTATCAAATATATCGCCATGCACTACATAATATTTTTTTGAACTGCTTTGCAGGATATGATGCCGTTTGATCATAAACTGTCCGAAGTTGAAAGGAAGAATTTCATCGAGAAAATCGTCATGATTGCCACGCAGGTAAATCACTTTTGTTTGGTACTTATGCATGTACTTCATGATGATGCGGAAAAAAGCAGTATGTTTCTTTTTCCACTCACCTGATTTTTTTAACTGCCATCCGTCGATAATGTCACCATTGAGAATGAGTGTATCGCATTTGTGCTCACTAAGAAAGTCTACCACTTCTTTTACCCGTGAATTGCGGATGCCGAGATGGATATCGGACAGGATAATTGTTTTATAATACGTCTTCACCGTAAAGGGTTTCACAAAGATTGAAACCAACTGTTAACTGATTATTGCTTTTGAATTAAGGAAGAATGAATAAATTGTAATGAAAATGTTACGCAGCTAATTCATTAAACCAATCAGTAATGGAGTACATACAGCATTTGTGTAAAGACAAAAAACTCAGGAAGGTGCTTGAGGAGCAGGATGCCCTTGTGCTGGAAAAGCGGAAAAAAATTTATTTACGGCTTTGCGCTTCTATCATGAGTCAGCAGCTTTCAACAAAAGTGGCCGAAGTTATTTATAGCCGGTTTCTTGCGCTATATGGAAAGAAAGAACCAACCGCTCAGCAGATTATTGATACACCGTTTGAAACATTACGCAGTATTGGTTTAAGTAATGCCAAGACAAACTATGTACATAACGTTTGCCGCTTTTTTATTGAGGAGAAAATCACAGATGCACAGTTGTATAAAATGAGCAACGAAGATGTAATTGCAAAACTGACACAGATAAAAGGTGTAGGAAAATGGACAACTGAAATGATCCTGATGTTTTCATTGCAGCACGAAGATGTATTCCCGGTTGATGATCTGGGCATTCAGCAAGCAATGACGAAGTTGTATAAGCTTGATCATTCAAATAAAAAGATCCTGTATGAACAGATGCATAAAGTAGCTGAAAAATGGAAGCCATACAGAACCTATGCCTGTATTCATTTATGGCGATGGAAAGATGGGAATTGATTAAGCCTGAACTTCATTTCTGAAATTCCTGATTAACCTTTTCAGGATATATAATTCTAGAAAATAAAAAGCAACAATAAATATTGCCGGAGAAAACAGGCTCCCGATATTGTGCTTTTCAAAAATCGCTTTGTATACTTCAAGTAAGAATGTAAACGAAAAAATACTGCTGAGTATCCAAAAAGGAACGCCGGCTTTTGTTTTAATGATAAATCTTGTCCCTGCTGCTGAACTTACTAATGTAACAGTTATGCTTGTTTTAAACGACTGGGGTACTTTGTTGTTCGGGAAAAAATCACTGTAAAATTTATATTGCAATGGCTCCGTGGATAAAAGTTCGCCTCTCAAGAGAGGAAGATCATGCCAGGCTTCTTTTTCACACTTTTCGTTAATGATATTAAAGTAGTCATAAGGTTTTTTGTTGCCAACAAACTCCAGTTCTGTTAGAGGAAAAGCAAATAGTTTCATAGTTCAACGGTTCAAATAACTACACTTTCGCATTTCTTCAAAAAATTTTCATCAATCGTTGCACCTGTTCCAAATGCTTCATCAATTTCAACCACGCCGTTTTCTTTAAAGATCATTCCTCCAATTACAGGATCTTCTTTCAGCATTAAAGGTGTGTCTAAGTCATAATGCACAATCAGATCACTACTGTAAGCAAAATGAACTAAAGCTGTAATTGCCAAACGGCTTTCCATAAAACATCCCACCTGAAGTTTCAGGTTGTTTGCTTTAGCAACTTCAACAATCTTCATTGCACGGTAAATGCCGCCGCTCTTTCCAAGTTTAATATTGAAATAATCAACTGCATCCAGTTTTGCCAAACGTTCTGCATCATGCTCATCAAAACAACTTTCATCGGCCATGATTTTTATGGGACTGTTTTTTCTTACAACAGGCAGTTCCATATAATTCCATTTGGCAATCGGTTCCTCACAATGTTCAATATCAAATTCCTTTAACGCATTTAATGTTGCAATTGCTGTTTCAACACTCCATCCCTGGTTGGCATCAATTCGTAATGGAAGTTCATTGCCAACAGCTGCACGAATAGCCTTTATTCTTGCAACATCATCTTCAGTAGTTGTGCCAAGCTTAACTTTAATAAAAGGAAAACCTTCATTCTTGTACTGCAATGCTTCACCTGCCATTTTCTCCGGTGAGCCCAGGCCAACAGTCATGTCGGTTGTAATTACTTTGTTTTTATTTCCGCCAAGGAATTTATACAAAGGTTGCTGTGCATGTTGTGCAGCAATATCATACAACGCCATATCAAATGCACTTTTAATGCTTTCGTTACGTGTTATAACATAGTCCATTGCTTTTGTGCTGGCTTCAATATCCAATGCATCTTTTCCTTTTAATGCTTTGGCTAAATATTGCCCGACTATAAAACAGGTGTCCATGCTTTCACCATTAATACTCATATATGGACTGCACTCGCCCCAACCGCTGATCCCTTGTTGTGTGTTGATCTTCACTACAACATTGTCAGCATCGTATTGCGGACCAAGCGATATAACAAAAGGTTGTTTAAGCGGAACAGAGAGTTTGTAGATTTCAACAGAAGTAATTAGCTGTGCCATAGAATGAAGTTAATGAATCAGTCAATCGGCTTTAAACTTTACAGTTAAAAATATACATTTCATTGCTTGCAATTCGCTTAAACAATGCATAACTTTTTATTTGCTTTACGAACTACATCTGATTGAAACAATGGCGATGACTTTGGCTGCAGTAACCAACCACATACTTCAGGCTGCCATCTCACATCTCCTTATGTGCCTGCTGAAAGCGTAACCAATTGTAAATTTTAAAAACAAACAAACATGAAAAAGCAACTTTTTCAAGTGTTCTGTTTATTGCTTCTCGTCAGCGCCACTTTCTTTTCTTGTAAAAAAAGCTCTGATGGAAATGTGATAAACCAGGCCGTAAAAGTCGATGCTCCTTTACCTGAAAATGATACACATATCATTACCATGTCGGGAGATATGTTGCCATCATCTTCCATTGTTGTAAGCAGGAACGATGAAAAGTACAATACATTTTATGGTCCGCAGGTACAAATGGGAAACGGACGTGTACGTTCATGGATTAATATAACACACAGCGGAGTGCCGCTTGCCATTGGAGTTGAAATGACAGATGGTGCTTTATCCGGTTTGCCAACTGATCCTGAAGATCACATGGCAGCTACGTATATTCTTATGTTGCATCAAAAGGCAATGGATGTTACACCGTTTAAGCACATTATGGTGAACTGGAATGTGATGGGTCATGAACCGCCACATGTTTATGATGTGCCGCATTTTGATTTTCACTTTTATAAAGTATCGCACGAAGAAGTGATGAACACAACCGATCCTGTTAAGTTTAATATTTTTCCGCCGGCTGGTTTTATTCCTGATTTATATTTTAATCCAGGAGGAGGTGTGCCAATGATGGGCTCGCACTGGATTGATCTTTTGTCGCCCGAAATTCAACCACCGGCCAGTCCTCAGCATGCCGATTTCACTCATACATTTATTTATGGATCTTATGATGGTGCAGTAACTTTTGTTGAACCAATGATTACACTTGCAACACTTGCAGGTGGTGGAACTGTTCTTAAACCATATCGTCAGCCAATGTATTTTTCTCCATCAGGAACAAATTATCCCACACGTTACTGTATCTGGAAAGACAATACCAATGGCAGGCATTACGTAGCTCTTGATCAAATGATGATGCGATAACCAAACATAAGTTGAAAAAGTTTGCTCAACAAAAAGCCCCGACGCTACGTCGGGGCTTTTATCTTTATCAGTAACGTTTGAATGCTTATTTCATCAGCTTCAGTTCCTTGATGATGTTTGATGCACCACCCAATTTGTCAATACACCACAATACATAACGGATGTCAACACAAATGGTGCGGTTGAGATCTTTGTCAAAAGCCATTTTATGACTTAATGCTTCGTAGTTACCATCGAAAGCAAGACCAATTAATTCGCCATTACCATTAATAACAGGCGAACCACTGTTACCACCGGTAATGTCATTAGTGGTAATAAAACCAATTACCAGTTCACCACGTTGCTTATCACCATACTGACCAAAATCTTTTTTCTTCAGCAAATCAATTTGTTTTGATGGAAGATCAAATTCATAATCACCGGCTTTGTATTTTTCAAGCAAGCCTTTTGATGTGGTTACATAATCATACTTCACCGCATCTCTTGGCACATAGCTTTTTACATTACCATAAGAAACACGCATAGTGAATGTAGCATCAGGATACATTTTCTTAGCCTTTGCAGGATTCATTTCAAGAATTCCTTTCAGGTACAAACGGCCAAGATCATTATTCTTGATAGTGAATTCCTGGAAGCGTGGCATGAACTTAACACTGTAGTTTTTAAAGAAAGCACTTGCAATAACAAATGCCGGATCTTCCTGCAGTTTTACAGCTTCAGGATTTGCAACAAATGCATTCCATTTTTCATCGTTCAGGATCATGGTGTTTTTGAAAACAGAAGCAGCATAAGCTTTCCATGTTGCTTCATCTTTCAAATCGCCAAAGCTTCCTTTCACACCTTCAAAGAAACCAATTGGGTATTGCTCTTTCGGAATATCGTTATAAAACATCTGCAATACTGCTCCAAGAATATTCTGATCGCTTGGTAAATCATGATCTTCTAAAAATCCTTTGCGTGCTTCAACTGCAGCATTCACAGCTTTTGTTACATCATCTTTTGTTGCACTTGTTTTTACCAATGCAGCTTCCAGCTGAATGAGTGATGCTGCATAAGCAATAAGCGGTGAACCAAAAATACCTTCGTTCATGTAAACACGGTGCTTGGCATAAGGACGCCATGCTGCATACACTTTTTCCCATTCAGGAAAAATGTTTTCATATTCAGGTTTTCCTTTTGCCCAGTTAATGAATTCAGCTTCTGCTTTTTTCTTTTGTCCGGCTACATCATATTTCAACAACTGTTTTGTTTCACCATCATAAAACTTCCAGTAGTTGGCAACACTTGCATAGTTGCTGGCAAGTTTCAGTTTGGTACCGGCATCTTTCTGCATTTCAGTAAACATGTATTTCAAACGTACATCACGCAGTTTAACAAGTGTTGGGTTGTTGATGTCAATTGAAAGATTTACACCCAATGAAGTTTCGTAACGGTTAGTGCTGCCGGGGTAACCCCAGATCATTGCAAAATCACCATCCTTCAACGGACGAATAGATACAGGTAAGAAATATTTTGGTTTAAGCGGAACGTTTGCTTCGCTGTATTCAGCAGGCTTTCCGTCTTTGCTCATGTACACACGGAAAATGCTGAAGTCACCGGTATGGCGTGGCCATTCCCAGTTATCAGTATCGCCACCAAACTTACCTACGCTTTCTGGTGGTGCGCCAACTAAACGAACATCTTTGTAACGTTGGTAAATAAATGCGAGGAACTGGTTGCCTTTAAACAACGGACTAACACGGCATTCAATAAACTCATCAGCTTTTGATAAGCGCTTGTTGATAGCAGCAAGTACAGCAGCTTGTTTGTCTGCTCTTGCTCTTCCCAATAAAGTACCAAGCGAATCGTTTACTTCTTTGGTTACATCGTCAATACGTACAAGAAACTGTACAGTAATGGCTGAACGGATTTCTTCCTGCTGACTTTTTGCATAAAATCCATCACGCAGGTAGTTGTGTTCAACAGTTGATGCAGTTGCAATTGCATCATATCCGCAGTGGTGATTGGTGAATATCAAACCCTGGCTGCTTACAATTTCGCCGGTACAACCATTGCCGAAAATAATGATGGCATCTTTCAGCGATGCTTTGTTGATGTTGTACAACTGGTCTTTGGTAAGCTTTAATCCTTTTTTCTGCATTTCTGAGTACACCTGCTCGCCAAGTAAAAGCGGCAACCACATACCTTCATCGGCATAGCTGCGTAATAGCGAAAGGGCTAATACAACCGTTATTAGAATCTTCTTCATAAATAATTGATTTTTTAGTGCAACAAACGTACGTTAAAAACAAATTGATGCAAGAGGAATTTTATGTAGCCGGCCGAAGCACATTGTTCAGCTGCATTGGCGTCGCACTCTTCGGCAGCAGTAAGTTTAGTGATCGTTTTTTCGTTCGCTGATTTCCTTTTTAAGTCTTTCCCTGATGTCAATTTTAGCACCGGCGAAAACAAAAACAGTTGTACCAAATTCCCTGGCATTGCTGTTGGTAACCGAACCGGCAATAAATGAGTTTTGAAAATAAGGCGAGGTTTTCTGCAGCTCCGTTTCAATGTCCTTTTTTTCTTTAATGCGGATCAGGTTGTCATACCTCTCCGATAAATCAAACCAGTTGATATAATCTGCATTAAACGAAACAGCTTTTATGTTTTGTTTACTGTAAAAGTTTATAGCACCTGTTTGTCCATAGTTATCACAGAGCACAAGTGTTTTTCCTTTAGTTGCAAGTGCAGCATAAGCACTGTCGGTTTTCTGCGCCAGTTCTTTCCAGCCAAGCATATCAGCAAAATCCTGCGGAAGGTTGTGATCTTTTCCATCCTCCCATTTCAGCAAACCAAACGCTTTGTATTTTTCTGAATGTGCAAGAATATATTCCGGTGTTTTGTTCGGAAACCCGATGGAGTACAACGGTATAAAAAACAACACGGGCAATGCTAACAACACAGGTTGTAAATATCTTTTCCATCCCTCTTTTAAAACAACCGAGAGATAAACCGAACCGAAAGCAATGTAAACCGGGTAAAGCCCGATGGCGTAATATCCTTTCGCCTTCAGGTAAGTGAACACGGCAAGTGTAAAAACAAATGCCCAGAAAAATGATTGATAATTTCTGAATGGTTTGTAAACCAAAAGTCCAATCAATGCTGCAAGAATTACAATCAGCGAACCGGTAAAAAACATAAGCTGGTTCATTAAGAAATCAGAACGTTTAACATTCACCAGTTGAGTTGCCGCTAATTCCTTCATGTGATGAACAACAGGGAAATTATTTTGATACTGCCAGATGATATTCGGAGAAATTAAAACCAGTGCAAGTAAAACAGCAGCATAAAAATGTTTCTGCACAAAGACATTTCGCTGCTTGCTGATAAGTATTGCAGGTGCAAATCCAATCAACAGGAAAACAAGATTATACTTATTTAAGAATCCTAGAGCAAAAACAACGGAAGCTGCATACAGCCATTTGTAATGTTCGGTTTTAAAGTATTTAACAAGGATAAAATAAAAAACCGTCCAGCATAAAATATCAAACGAGTTGGGCTGATAAAGAATATTGATGCGCAGTAAAACCGACAGCAGTACGCTTGTTGATCCCAACACTAAGGCAAACAGGGTTCCACCCAATTCTTCAATAATTTTCCAGACAACGAGGATTGTTAATGCGCCAAACAGTGCAGGAAAAAATTTAATCCAGAAAACAGCGTTGCCCAATAACGAAACAAGAGCAGAAATCCAGGAAGTAAATGGCGGTACAGATAAATAACCCCATGCTAAATGTTTTGCCTGGTCAAGGTGAAGAAACTCATCCCTGTGTAATTCATAAGCTGGATTGATTAAGCTGTATTGCAAAATAAATTTCACAATAATAAACGCAGGTAAAATCAATTTTCTTTTGGTCATTGATGCTTGTGTTAATCAGGAGTAGGGTTATCCCTGTTTCAAATTTATTTTATTGTGTTACTAACCCGACTTTCTTTTTTTTAAATGGCAAACCCTGCAACGGACGGGGGCATTTAAAATTGAGCATAAAACCAGCTTGTTTCTAATAAGAAACACTTAAAAACACTCAATTAAACATGACATGAATATTAGTGCTAATGTCTATTGTCTGCAAACCTTAGCTGGGCTAAATTTGTATTTACTGTGGGATAATTTGTCCCCCGAAAAACTATTTTAAATCCGATCTTATGAAACAAACTTCAACATGGTTTGTAGCTCTGCTGGCTTTCATAAGTTCGTGTGCTTATTTCAATACGGTTTCAGCTCAATTAAAAATTCAGGCGGGTAAAAGTTACATCAATATCAGCAAGCCAACAGGTGGTGTAGTTGAAAACGGAAATGAACTTGAAATAAGAGCTGTGTTTTCTGTTTCCGGCTCAAGTGTTTATTTTGCCCGCTATAATGATACATTACCTGCTGGTACAACTTACAAAGCAAACTCAATCCGCTTTTCAACAAATGAAGGCCTTGTTTATGGGACGCCATTACATCCAACAGGATTGTTGACAGATGCCGGTAGTGATGATGAAGCTGTTTACAGCGGTGGCATTATCCGTGTAAATCTTGGAAGCTTATCAAGATCTGGTGGTCAAACAGCCGCTTACAATGCAGTGTCTGCATCAACACCAATTGATGTATTGCCTCCTGCATCGGGTTGCAGAATTTATAATAACGGAAGGCCAAGTAACTATGGAAGTACCTGTATTATCATGGTTACATACAGGGTTTATGTAAATACTGCAGCAGGTAGTACATTTAATATTCCAGGTGGTGCATTCCGTTATAAAACTGCAAACACATCCAGTGAAGTAACGTTGCCGAGTATTGTAAAACCGCTGAATAAAATGACGGTGATGGTATCTGAGGCATTACCTGTTTGCAGTTCAGTAGGCAACAACTCTATTGCAGGCAATGGCGGTAATTTTGGAAGTGGTACAACTCAAAATTTAAGTCCTGCTCCCGCTGCAGGCACAGTGGTACCCGGTTACCAGTGGCAACCATTTACTTCAGGATCTGGACCAAACGACAGCATGTTTACAGTTGCCAATAATACCAGCACCGACGGTACAATTAATTCTTCGCTTCCATATCCCAGCAGTCCTTCAAGGTTGTTTGGTTTTTGGGATATTATCGGTGATCATACAAATGCATCAAACCCACTTTTAGGAAATGCACCAACAACACCGGGGCAAACCGGGGGTTACATGGCCGTGGTAAACGCTGCATATGGAATTAATAATGCAGTACAACAAACCGTTACCGGTCTTTGTCCAGATACGTATTATGAGTTCTCTGCATGGTTCAGGAATATTTGCCGCCGGTGCAGTTGTGATAGTTCGGGAAAAGGTACAGGTACAACCGGATTTAAGAGTTATCTATCGCCATCCATACCAAACACAGTTGATTCATCAGGTGTTTCACCAAATCTTACCTTCCAGATCGATGGAGTGGATCATTACACAACTGGAAATATTGATTACAGTGGTCAATGGGTGAAGAAAGGATTTTTATATAAAACAGGTGCTGCACAAACTTCTTTAAATATTGTGATCAGGAATAATGCGCCGGGAGGCGGAGGTAACGACTGGGTAATGGATGATGTGATGTTTGCAACCTGCCTGCCGGGATTGGAAATGAAACCAACATTAAATCCAACTTATTGTGATAATTCGCAGGTTGATATATCAGTGGTTGTTCAGACTTTTTACAACAACTATTCTTATTACCAATGGGAAATAAGCACCGATAATGGTGTAACCTGGAACAATGCACCTTTAGCGCCAACACCACAAACGCTCAGTTACACTTATGCTGCTCCCAATTACATTGATACGGTTCAGTACCCATCATTTATTGCAACGCAATCAATCAGTGGATATAAATACAGGATCAGAGTTGCCACATCACTTTCTAATTTAAGCAACTCTTCCTGTGCTGTTTATAATACAACAGATGTGATTACCATTAATGTACCACCTGCATGTGTTATTCTGCTTGCAGAGATTATAAAATTGAAGGCGGAAGCAAAGGATAACGGTGCTGTTATATCATGGGATGCAAAAAACGAAGAACAGATTTCTTATTACGACATTGAAAGAAGTGAAGATGGCGTACGCTTTAAAAAAATCGGGACAGTTCGTTCTGCACAAAATGGATTGAATGAAAGCAGGTACTCGTTTAACGATGTTACAAAACCCGTTAATAAAGTTTTTTACCGTTTGAAAATGACTTCAGCAAATGGTTCTTACAAAATGAGTGATGTAGTTGAACTTTATTCCGGCGGCATTAAAAAAATGGAGCTGCTGAATCTTGTTAACCCATTTGACCAGGATATAAAATTTATTTTGACTGATATTAAATCAGAAATAGTTACAGTCATTGTCAGCGATATGGCTGGCAGGGTATTGTCTTCAAACCAGTTTGAAGTTTCTGCTGGAAATAACAATATTCAACTCGGCAATCTCGGTAACCTCCAAAAAGGAACCTATATTCTGCAGGTGAAATCCTCTGATACTGTGGTGAATAAATTTGTGCAGAAGAGATGATCAGGCAGGTATTCAATCATTTCCTTACGACACTTCTAAAAAACTTTTTGAAAAACCAACCTCCTTCTACAAATGAAATATTAATTTCATTGCTTACTAAAGAAGCTCCGGATGCTTAAATATCTCCAATTGAAACAGCTGTTTGATGTTAAAAAAATGCAAGATGAGGTTACGCAACTAGAGGGGCAACTCTGGAAACTACACTATAACACAAAATATTACGAAGGAAACTGGAGCATTTTGCCATTACGTTCTATTGGCGGAAGTGTTGATAACATTATTGCAGTTCATTCAACCGCTTCAGAGAATGCAAATGTGTATCAAAACACGCCATTGCTGAATCAATGTGCTTACATAAAATCTGTACTTGATTTTTTTGAATGCGAAAAAACTTCAGCACGCTTAATGAAACTGCATTCCGGTGCTGTTATTAAGGAGCACAGGGATCAGGAAATGAGTTATGAAGAAGGCGAAGCAAGAATACATGTTCCTGTATTTACCAATCCGGGTGTTGAATTTTTTGTTGATGATGAACGGATAATTATGCAGGAAGGCGAATGCTGGTATTTGAACCTTTCATTGAAACACAGGGTGAATAATTTTGGAGATACTGATCGTGTACATCTTGTAATTGATTGCAAGGTGAACGACTGGATGAGAAATTTATTTGCTGATCCATTATTGCTGCAAAAGCATGTTGCAGAAGAGAAAAAGCAACCGATAAGTAAAGAAGAGAAAGAAAAAATTATTCAGCAACTCAGGTTGATGAATACAGAAACCTCAATTGAAATGGCAAACAAAATGGAAAAGGAATTATGATAACACAGGATGGACGGTTTGAAAAAATTATCGGTTTTCTTAATGAAATAGGAATCGAAACCTGTTATCGAAAACTGGATGATGAAGATTGTTTCCTGCCTGGTTTTTTAATTGAAAACGGTAAGATTATCATTGATAAAGACAAGCTTTTATATCCCGGAGATATTTTGCATGAAGCTGGTCATATAGCTGTTGTTCCCGCAGCAGAAAGAAAAAATCTTAAAGGCCCATTGATTGCAAAACGGAATGATGCACCTGCGGAAGAAATGATGGCTATTGCGTGGAGTTATGCTGCCTGTATTTATCTGAACATTGACCCTGTATTTGTTTTTCACGAGCAAGGCTACAAAGGCGGAGGATTAAACATTGTAGAAAATTTCCAGGATGGACGATATATTGGTGTGCCTGTGTTACAATGGTTGGGAATGACGACTACTGATACGCAAAGCGGCTTTCCTGTTTATCCTGCAATGATTAAGTGGTTGAGAGATTAGTTGTAGTTTTTCTAACGGTTATTATGTTTGTTTTTATCAAGTTCCTGAAATAATAAAAAGGCTTGCTCAAGATAAGAAGGAACTTTATTCAACTTCATTTGCTCTGTAAAAACCTGTTGTGGGTGCTTGGCATGGTAAAGGCTACGTTTATTAATCATTTCTTCCATGTTCGCATCAAGAGATAAATTAAGTAACTGATAGAGTTTTCTCGTAATAGTTGGTATTCCCTCAGAATAATTGAAGGAGAAGGCGATCGTATCTTTTGCCTTTATTTCAATTGTTTTTTTGAAATACGTCGTCAGCACATCACCCATATATGCATCAAAATCAGCAATGTTATTTCGTTCTCTGCTAAAGCCAAAAATTTCGGGTTCTAATATACCGGGAATTGCCTGTAATCCACGTTGCTTTTGCTGTGATTCTATTACTTCAAGAGGATTTCGATATAAAAGTATAAATGGAACAGAAGGAAAGAGTTTCCTGTATGTCTCATAAAAATGCAAATGCCAGCTATCGGTTTTTATAAAGAAGAACTTTGAGTAAATGCTTTTTTTTTGTGCGTATAGCCTGATAGATGCAGATAAATAATTTTCAATATCGGAGAAGTCAACATCCTTTTGTTTAAAATGCAATCGAAGCAACTCATCAAAAAAAGGAACTTCTGAAAGAACAATGTTCCTTTTGTCGCAACTCAGCAATTGTGAAAGTAATGTTGATCCGCAGCGGGAAACATGAAAGATGATTGCAGCCGGGGACGCCGTTTCTGTGTTCCTGCTCTGTTCTGTAATGGTATTGAGATCAGTATTGATTATTTGCTCTTTTCTGTTTTCAGAAAGTCTTTTACAGATGTTGATTGTATCATCAAAGAAGGGTTCTGTAAATTCTTTATCACCTGTAAAGAGCCATTCACACAACAGTTTATTGTTGGAACTTTTCAGTTTCCACGGAACCCTCTTCTCTAAATTATGTGCAGTATCTGCATCCATCTTTTGTTATAGCTTAATGATATCGGAGAAAAATATGGCAATAACTGTTTATACTTCCCTGCATTTAATTCCCAATTCTCTTTCCACACGAAGTATTTCTTTTTGCTTAAGCAAATCATTAGGCTTGCAGAAAAATTTCTCCAGCTTTTCAGCATGCATTTCAGTTAAACCTTCAAGGGATGAAATACGATTTCCATTCACATACAGCTCCTTCAGATTAAGTAATTTTTCAACCGGTTTTATTGATTCGATCAGGTTGTCCTGTACATATAACATTTCGAGACCGGTTAAGTTTTCAATTCCTTCAAGGCTTGTAATCTGGTTGCCAAGTAAAAACAAACTTTTTAGTGATTCAAA
This sequence comes from Chitinophagaceae bacterium UBA1931, assembly GCA_002337125.1. Classification (GTDB taxonomy): domain Bacteria; phylum Bacteroidota; class Bacteroidia; order Chitinophagales; family Chitinophagaceae; genus Lacibacter. The sequence goes on along the minus strand of DDFJ01000004.1, from coordinate 2,020,902 downwards.
AGTATTAACCTCTTTTATACTCTCAATTTTATGATTAATAACAACCAATGTTTCAAGATTTGCTAATGCCAAGACCCCTGACAGATTTGTTAGCTCAAATGTCATATTTGGAAAGAATGCAGTTGGTCCGGCGAATCTTATAGCAGGTGCATTATAAACTAGAGCCAACTCATCTGGAGTTGGCTCGTTTGAATGACGGAAGATCGTTTCTGCAAAAGCCTGTTTCCATTGTGGTTCTGTTTGCCTCCACCAATCAGGCATATTTTTATTCATTCAAAAAACATTTAGTTACGACTTGGAAAAATACCGTATAATGCGATGTAAAAATTTAAAACAATGTACGGCTGCATAATATTATGAGGTTGACTGCTCCCTGCTGCTGAGATAGCTCCGGGATTCATAGCTACAGTAGTTCCGGATGTTTTGTATTCTTTATCTAGAGCTCCTGTATTTGCAGGGTATGCACCAGAAGGGGATGAAGTATCACCTGCATCAGAAACGCCGATTAACTGATGAGTGTGCGCTGGTATTTGAGCCGTTGTTAACGTTACAGTTTCTGTTCCCCCTAGTTCACCCAAAGTTCTTGTTGTTAAACCTGCGCCATTTCCCATTGCAATAGGAACTCGTCCTTGCATATTTGGCAGAGCAAATGTTGTGGTTCCATTGCCTCCAAAAGTTGTTCCCAATAATGAAAACAGAGCAGTGTTTGATGCAATTGATAAAAGCTGCCCGTTACAAAATGCATAATTACGTGGCGCAAAATTGAATCCCGCCATATAAATTTCTCCAATTAATTGATCGGATGCTGGCATAAAAAATAAAATTTAACAGTTATAAATAAATTTTCTTTCAATGGTCAATGATTTCTCGGCAAATGAAGCTGAAATTTTTACTGGTCTTTCTTTCTGAACAACAGCTTTGATTGTTATATTATTTTTTGCATCACTGCTTTTTCCTGAAACTGCAGTTGCATCTTCTCTTAACAGTAATACAAGATTCCTTTCATTCTTTTCTGCTGATAAATGATAAAGGCTGTCAAGTTCAAAACAATTAATCCGGAAAACTTTTTGCGACTCTTTATTGTTTGTAAAAAATGTAATAATCACATCATCGGGCTTTGTTTTTTTATTCCCCCAATAAATCCAGATTGGCTGTGCAAGCAAATTTTCATTATGGAAATAAACTATTTTCCCTGCCTGGTATATATGATTTTTACAAACAGAATCTACAGCTGTATCAGGAATAGCAGTTTGATTGAAGTGCAACTCTCCACCTTGCAGTTGCCAGAATTTTTTCCACTTTTCTTCCAATGTCGATTTTTCCCCTGCTGATGAAAAAAGTGATGACGGTGAACCTAAGGCAGCTCCCGCAGATAAAACTGCAATGCTGCTTAAAAAGCTTCTTCTGCTGTTTTTATTATTGATCATCCTTTATTGTTTGATGAGTTTTTCAGTAAATGTTACGTTTCCATTTGTAAGCCTCAGGAAGTAAGTACCAGCTGCATAATTACTGATGTCTACCTGGTGTACACCTGCGCCTGCTGTAGTGCTTAGTATTTTTTTACCGGTTAAATCAAGAACCGTTACTTCAAATAATTGAGAAGACAGGATATTTAATTTGTAAACACCATTACCTGGGTTATTGCCTAATGTGTAATAACCGGTTGTTGAAAAATCAAGATTTACGATCGATGAATATGTTTTGTTGCCATCAAGATCTTGTTGGGCAAGGCGGTAATAATTTTTTCCTGATAAAGGAGCTTTGTCATTGAAAACATATTCTTTTTCCAAAGAAGAATTAATTGCACCGTTTATAAATCCAAGTGAAATCCAACTGAAGCCATCCTTACTTCTCTGTACATCAAAACCTTTATTGTTGTTTTCTGATGCAGTTTTCCAATTAAGGATTACTTCTTTATTTTCTTTTTTCGCAGTAAAGCTTATCAAATTAACAGGTAGCACACCTACACCTGCAATTGATAACGCTGCTCCACCTGTACAAGAAGTTGACGGAACAGTCGTCCAGGGACAACTAACATTTCCAGTTCCATAAGGACCGCTGGAATTACAAGCATTCTGATAATATGGCTGGCCATCAAAATCAAGGACCCAAACATTATCCGGGGCTCCAATCCAATAGATACTTACTGTTACACCTGCAAATCCCTGAACTGTGCCTGTACCTTGATAAGCGGGTTTTCCATTTACATTTGAAATTTGTGTGAGGGTGATTGTACCTGTCATACATTGCCCTGATACATTGATTGTTTGTGCATTACTGCAATACCATAACAGCATTGCAATGAATGAGGTGCTGAAAAATCTCATATTTAGTTGTTAAGAAATCCGAAAATACACTAAATATAAATTATTACAAATCTTTAAGTATTATTTATTACTAATTGTTTGAAAACAATATAGAGATGATAATTCTTTCATCAACTAATCTTAAACAAACGGTTAAAAAAAGATGAAATTGAAATAACTCATTCTTCATCCATTTCCAACAATAAGTTTGCAATTAATGCCGTCCATCCAGTTTGATGTGATGCGCCGAGACCTTGACCTGTATCGCCATGAAAGAATTCATAAAACAAATGATGGTCTTTAAAATGTTCATCAGTCCACACCTGTTGTTTGTTGTTGTGATATTGAAAGGCACCTTCGTCATTACGTTCAAATATTTTTACCAATCGCCTTGTTAATTCATTGGCAATTTGTTTCAGGTTTAATTTGTTGCCGGAACCTGAAGGGAATTCATACGTGTATTTATCCCCGTAATACTGGTAATACTTACGTAATGAATGAATGATGAGATAATTTAATGGCAACCAGATAGGCCCACGCCAGTTTGAATTGCCTCCAAACATAGAGCTTGTACTTTCGCCGGGTTCATATTGTATGCTGTATGTATTTCCCTGGTAGCTGAATGAATATGGTGTTTCATGTGCTTTGGATAATGAACGGATTCCATAATCCGATAGAAACTCTGCTTCATCCAATAAACGTTTCAACAGTTTTTCCATACGATCATCAACCATAATTGCAAAGAGGTAATTGCCATCTGCATTTTTCTTATCAATGTCGGTAATGATTCTTGTAAGATCAGGTCTTGTTAAACGTATTACATCAAGCCTTGTATTAAACTGTCGCAGATTTTTAAACTCACTGCCATGAATAATTTCAACTGCAAGCAATGGAATAATACCAACAAGAGAACGTATTCTCATGCGCTGACTTGTGCCGTTTTCAAATTGAATGGCATCATAATAAAAAGCATCTTCATCATCCCACAGCGAAATATCTTTCTGACCAATATGACTCATTGCCCAACCAATATTCAAAAAGTGACGGAAGAATTTTGCAGCCGATTCTTCATAAGCAAGATTATGTTGAGCCAGCTCCAGTGAAATACGCAGCATGTTCAGAGAATACATCGCCATCCAGCTGGTGGCATCGGCCTGTTGCAATTTTTTAATACCGGGCGGCATATGGTTACGGTCAAACACGCCAATATTATCCAAACCTAAAAATCCGCCTTCAAAAATATCAGTACCGTTAGAGTCTTTCTGGTTTACCCACCAGGTAAAATTCATCAGCAGTTTTTGAAAAGCACGTTCAAGAAAATCACGGTCGCCCACACCTGTTTTTTTCTTGTCTTCTTCATACACATACCATACTCCCCATGCGTGTACCGGAGGATTCACATCACTGAAATTCCATTCGTATGCAGGTATTTGTCCGTTGGGATGCATATAATATTCACGCAGCATCACCAGTAATTGCTGTTTGGCAAAATCAGGATCTATATGTACAAAACTTGCTGCATGAAAAGCAAGATCCCATGCTGCAAACCAGGGATACTCCCATTTGTCGGGCATGGAAAGAATGTTGCGACAGGTAAGATGTTGCCAGTCGTAATTCTGTTTATGATTTCGTTTTGGTGCCGGATCGTTTGGTTCGCCAAACAGCCATTTAAATACATCGAGATAATAAAACTGTTTGGTCCATAACAATCCACCAAATGCACTTCTTACTAATTTCTTTTGTTCGGATGAAAGATGTTTTGGTGCAAGGTTGCTGTAATACTGGTTTGTTTGTGCAATACATTTGGTAAACACAGCTGCAAAATCAAGCCATGGGTCAGCAACAGGTTTGTTACTCAACCTCACACGGAATGTTGCAGAACCGCCAGATGAAATTGTTTTCTTTAACCATACTGCTGCTTTTGTTCCCTGCTTTGCAGGATTAACAGTTGGCTCGCCGTTTACAACATAATTATTGATGCCATCTTTCACAAAAGGATAATCATTTGTGCGGCTGTACATCCGCTGGTTGTTTGTTTCATTTTCACAAAACAACTGCTCACCATCATCATGATAAAAATAATAATTGCCATTGCGTGATGATGTTGTTTGCAAACAGCTTTCAGATACGGAGTTAATTTCCGGTTTACTGAAACGTGGATTGTGCTTCCAGAAATTTCTGAACCACACATGCGGCAATACATGAATTTCTGCTTCTTCATCTGCACGGTTAAACACAGTAATCCGCATCAGCAGATCATTGATTTCATTTTTTGCATATTCAATATAACAATCAAAATAGCGGTTGTTTTGAAATGCATCAGTATCTGTAAGTTCAAATTCAGGTGTAAGCCGGTCAGTTTTATTCTTGTTTACTAAATCGAGATAAGGAAAAGCCTGCTGCGGGTATTTGTATAAAAATTTGCAATAGCTATGCGTTGGTGAAGAATCTAAATGAAAGTAAAGTTCTTTCACATCTTCACCATGATTGCCTTCATTATTTGTTAAGCCAAAAAAACGTTCTTTTAAAATCGAATCTTTCCCGTTCCAGAATGCAGGGGCAATGCATAAAACCTGGTCGGTATCACAAAAGCCTGCAATGCCTTCTTCGCCCCAGCGGTAAGCATAGCTGCGTGCAAGATCGTGGTTGATGTAATTCCATGCATTCCCCTCGGCACTGTAATCTTCACGCACAGTTGCCCATTGCCTTTCAGAAAGGTAGGGTCCCCATTTTTTCCAGTTCTTATTATTGTCAGAGGCAGACAGCCGTTCTGTTTCCGTAAATCGCATCCTTCAGTTGTATTTATCCTTACGGCTAAATATATCCCTATCCGGCGATTTACCGAAAACAAAATATGCGTGTTGATATGATGGCTAAGGATAAAAAAGGGAAAAATTGTCTTATAATTTCTGGCTTAAGAATGTTCTCCAGTATTGTTTAGTCAAAATTCCAAAATAATACTTTCCAGATAAAATAATATGAAGAATCAGCCAGATAATAATGATTGGATTTCCAAAAGATAATGGGATTTTAATATCAGAAATAGTCCAATATAAAGAGGATTCTATTATGCCTACGTTAAAAGAAATTATACCAATCAATGCCAGGATTAATGCCAGTCCTGAAAACAGCACTCCTGCTTTGTGATTTTTAAAAAAGACAAAAGCATTGATTATTAAAAAAAGAATTCCTAAATAATGCTGCCATTGAAGAATTGTATTGGATGTAAGCATTTGTATCCAGCTAACAGTTGCTGAAATTATTAGAATAGTTAATGGAATATAATCAAGCAGTTGTTTTTTTGAAGGGCTGCTCATAAAAAAATATATGTTGATGTTTTTATGGTTAGAGGAAAATAGTCGTAACAATGAAGTGCTACCTGTAAGCAATCCAGGAACGTTTCCTGCTGTCGTACAAAAAATAAACATTATTGCAGAAGCTGAAATTCAGTTTGTCTTTCACAACTGCATCATCAGGCAGTTTTAATTTCTGCGTCATCAACCCATCAGCTTTGCTGTACAATTCTATTTCCTTTGTTTTAATATTCAGTAAACCAAATTCAGCATTGGTCATGCCGGTATATATGACCGTGGTTGAGTTGTAATCTTTCAACACTGCATTGGAGTCGATTACTGTTCCTGCAGGAGGAGGCATTTTTTTTGTATAACCAGCTTTTATCAATACAGTTTTTTCTTTGATTTCTTTTCCTGTTGCAGCATCGTACGCAACCACTGTTGAACCTTTTAGAAAATGAACAAGATTTTCCCGTTGATTATATTGGCCAACAGAATTAGGGAAAGGCTGAAGCTGTCCACTGAACAATGGTTTTACATCATACACAACACCTGCATCATCGAGCACATAGGTAAACCAGCCGGTAGATCCATACCCGTTTGCAACAAATGTTTTTAATGCAGTACTGTACCACATACCACGTATATCTGCAAGTTGCGAAAGATCAGGTGGCGACATCATTTCTCCAATGGCATTGAAGTAAGCGATAGAATACGTTTTGTTGCCGGCAATGGTTGCATAGAAGTAACGATTCTTTAAATTAATGGCAACAGTACCTCCATTATCGCCGGGACCTGAAGGCATTTTCATTTCAAAACTTTTACGAATCTGCCTCACAGATTGCGCAGGAGCAAAAACAGATACACAAACAAATGCCAAAGTGAAAAACAACAGTTTCTTCATAGCTGAACGATTGAATAATAAAAGTACTGAAAGGAAAACTTTTGATGATGTTAAAAGAGAAAGCCAAAAAGTTCCATTAACAGCGCAATGCTGACATGCACCATCCAGCCACCCCAGATGCTTTGACTTTTGTAAGAAATTGACCCGAGAATGAGCCCGCCAAAAAAACTGCTGATGGCTTCAAACATGGGTTTGCCGAGGTGAATGGAAAAATAAAACAGCGCAATTGGCAGAATACAGTCTTTGCCCAATGCTTTACCCAGCACAATGATTAAGAAGCCACGAAAGAAAAGTTCAATGCTTATGAAATCAGAAGTATAAGCTGCTTCAAAAAAAAGATAATGCCATGTTGTAGCACTGCTGCCAAGATTTTCAGCAATTACTTTTGCCCTGGGGTAAATCAAAGAAAAATCTTTTTGTGCTGATGCAAATAACAACAAGGGCAGCATCATTAAAACAAGCATTGCATACGATGAAAGTGAAGTTGTTTTTTTTATTCCAAACAATGTCCATGTGCCGTACAAGTAACGATGCACTAATAACAATGAGGATGAAATAATAATAACACCTGCCAGCCATGCAATTGGCTGATGAAATGTTTTTAAATATTCAGGAGCAAGTACTTCGCCGAACAGTTGATTTACAGGGAAAGCAACTTTTAATGCAAACAATAACGGTGAAATAAATAAAACGAAAGCAGTGTTTTTTGTCAATGAAAGTTTTCCTGTTTGAATAACAAGACCTGTAAACAGGAAAATAAAGAATAATAAATAATACCAGGGTAAGGTAAGAGAAAACGGTTTAGCCCTTAACCAGAAATGAAAACTGCTGAAATAATTGATATAGCAAACTGTTGCAATAATTGCAAAAGCAACAAGGTATTTCTTCCATGAAAAAATTTGCTGCAGGTCAGCGATAGTTCCTGTTATCAGTTTTTTCAACGCAATGCTTATGTTGAGATGAAATGTTGAAGATTGTCTTTTAGTCGTTTAGTTTTTGCCAGAGAATATCTTTTAACTCTGTTAAACCCTGACCGGTTACAGATGAAATAAATACATGCGGAACATTTTTCGGCAACTCTTTTTCAATTGCTTCTTTTAATTCATCATCCAGCATATCGCTTTTGCTGATGGCAATGATAAAATCTTTCTGCAGCATTTCCGGGTTGTATTCTTCCAGTTCGTTTACTAAAATTTCAAATTCTTTTTTATGATCATTACTGTCAGCTGGAATTAGAAACAGCAATACAGCGTTGCGTTCAATATGACGGAGAAAGCGGTGTCCTAATCCCTTTCCTTCAGCAGCACCTTCAATAATTCCAGGTAAATCGGCAATACAAAAACTTTTTGCATCACGATATTCCACCATGCCCAATTGCGGTACCAGTGTTGTAAAAGCGTAATCAGCAATTTTGGGTTTGGCAGCTGTTATCGATGATAACAAAGTCGATTTCCCAGCATTGGGAAATCCAACCAAACCAACATCAGCAAGTACTTTCAGTTCAAGTAATTTCCAACCTTCAATACCTGGTTCGCCCGGCTGTGCATATTCAGGTACCTGGTTTGTTGCTGTTGCAAAGTTTGAATTACCTAAACCCCCTCTTCCTCCCTTGATCAGAATTATTTCCTGGCCATCTTCTAAAATTTCAGCTTCAAGCTTGCCGGTTTCTTCATCACGTGCAATGGTTCCCAGGGGAACTTCGATGATAATATCTTTTCCATCCCTGCCGGTTTTGTTGTTATGTCCGCCGGGAGCACCATCTTCTGCCAGAATATTTTTTAAATAACGGAGGTGAAGCAATGTCCACAGCTGGGCATTACCTTTTAAAATGATATGTGCACCACGGCCGCCATCGCCACCATCGGGTCCACCTTTGGCTGTAAGTTTATTCCGCAAAAAATGTTTAATGCCAGCACCACCGTGGCCACTGCGACAAAATACCCGTATGTAATCAATGAAGTTCTTTTCCATGCTCGGGGCAAAGATAGTTTTTTGAAAATTGAATTGGCTTATTAAGGTTAGCCTCTACGATAATGCAAAAAAAGACCCCCTTGCTTAAAAGCAAAGGGGTTAATCAGGATATTAATATCCTTTCTCGCTATTGTTTTGTAACCCTCTGAACAGTTTTCCACCCGTCGGTAATCATTTCAACAGTATAGATTCCTGTTTTCAGTGATTCTACACCTGTAAGAACAATTACATTATCGCCTGTTTGAAGGGTGTATTTTTTTGCAAGTACAACCTGGCCGGTCATATTGCTCACTCTTACTACCATGTCTTCTTTTTTATCTGCCTGAACCTGCAGTTTAATATCGCTTACAAATGGGTTTGGATATACAGTTATCTTGGCAGCGTTAGCTGCGTTAATTCTGAGTGCCACGATATTTGAATATGTGCTTGAGCCGCTCACATCAACCTGCTGAAGCCTGTAATAAACGATTGTGTTAGCACCAACAGGATCGGAATAGCTGTATGATTGTTGTGATGATCCGTTTCCTTTAGAATTGATTGTACCTATATTCTGGAAACGAACGCCATCAGTACTGCGTTGTACAATGAAATGATCGTTGTTGATTTCATTGTCTGTTGTCCAGGTAAGATCAGCATTTGATCCGTTTTTCTTAACGTTGAAACTGCTGTAAACAACAGGAAGAGTTGAGTTGCTTGGAAACTCGCTTGAACCCAAATCAGTTAATCCGCTTACGCTGCTGATCAATGTACATTGAACAGTGCCTGTTGCAGAATTAGCGGTTGTCTGATCAATAAAATAAATGCCATTACCTGTAGAAATGTGCAATGACCCTGTCTGAGTCCATGCTACTCCATTTACACTTGTGCCTGTAAATTGTCCACCTCCGGTTTGTACGGTCCATTTTTTTGTTAAAGTGGTTGGATTTGTTAATGAGTTAAGTGTATAAATGTAAGTATCGGCACCAGTAACATTAGCTAAAGCATATAATGTACCGTTAGCTGAAATTGCCAAATCGCCATTTTGAAACTCTGACGCACTGCCACCGCTAATGGTTAAAGTTGAATTACTGAAAGTGTTAACATTACTGATGGCATTAGTACCATTTCCCTGGAATGATGCAATATAAAGAGAAGTAGAGCCATCGCCTGCAATAATCCAGCCCTTTCCATTTGCGTCAAAACCAATCCTTACAAAGCCAAGGCTGTTGTTATCGCCCGATCCGTTCATATCTATGGAACCGACATTAGTATCTCCTGTTCCAGTAGGAGTAGCGGCATAAATCTGAACAATTCCACTGTTATTGTTTGTATTAAGTATATAATATAAGCAGCCCTGAGGATCATTTACATTGGCTTTGTTTTTGCCAAGCCCGGCAGTATTCCCTGAAGGAGTAAACACATCCACCGGACCATAATCAATTGATCCAATAACAGGGTTTACTTTATATGCTTTTACAGTGCCCGTGCCAGAGGTTGAATAAAGATTCGGCGTGAAGACATTTACAGTAACTGATGAGGTTGTTGCTGTGTTACCATTGCTAGATCTTGTAACTGTGCATGACACAGTGTAAGTGCCGGCCGAACTAAACGTAATTGTTTTTTGATTAGAAGCTCCACCAGATCCAACTGATATTGGATTTGTGCCTGAAATAGTGTAAGTGCCACCGGAAACTGTCCACAAATAGCTATAGGTTGCACTGTTAGAACCGCTTCCCCAGTTGTTGTTTCCCCTGGTTGCAGTAAAAGTAATCGAGCCGCCTGCAAATGTTGTTTGTGTGGATGAAGGACTAATGCTTGCAGTTTGTGCAAAGCTGGTTACGGATGCTGTAACAAAAGACAGCATTAAAAATAACTTCTTCGTTACAAGAGTAAAAAGTTTCATAATTAAAGGTTTAAGTAAAACAATAGTGGCTTAGAAGGAAACGGACCTTATTGTTGCGGCATTAAGAGGATTTGAACCAATAAAAATGAGGCTTTTGTAACGATAGTTGGATACGGTCTAAGGGTTGATAGGGGGTGGCTTTATAAAAGATATAGGGTCAATGGTACAGCAAACTTAGAATGAAAATTTTAAACATACAAGATTTGTCGTGTTTTTTTCTACAAAATAAAAATATTTGTAATTCTTAAGGCTGTCAAAAAGAACATTTGTTAATCTTTTAGTGGTGAAAACCTGTTCCCTTAAACTGTGCTACAAGTTGATTATGCTGATTAAAGATTGAAATGAGATAGATGCTTGTTGATCTGCCATTGTGCAATTCGGTTGCATCTGCAATTAAAAGATCACCCACAGACAGCATTTTAATAAAACTGATTGATGCCTCTAATGAAACAGTGTGCTTATTGTGTATAATACAGGCAAATGCAAAAGCTGTATCAGCGAGCGAAAACATAATTCCGCCATGTGCAATTCCAACTCCGTTAATCATTTCGTCCCTGATTGTCATTTTCAGTTTACAGTAACCTTCTTTTACTTCAATCAGTTCTATACCCAGCCATTTGCTGAAAGCATCTTTCTGCAGCATTTCGTCAACTATTTGCTGAGGTGTGGGCATTATAATTTATTTTAATAACGGTTTAAAGAATATAAACAAGGTAAAAAAAATTACAATAACTAACACGTGTTAGGCTTAAATTTGTTTGATATAAACCGATATTTATCTAAAATCAGCAGAATTGGTACAACAAGATTTCAGTCAATTCAGGAATAACATTATTGGAATTGATGCAAGGTTTGAAACTCCTTATGGTGTAAAGCAAATGATTTATGCAGACTGGACTGCCAGTGGCCGGGCTTATGCACCAATAGAAGAGCGCATTCAGAAAGAAATTATGCCTTTGCTTGCCAACACACATACAGAAACAACTGTTACAGGCACAGCAATGACAAAGGCCTATGAAAAGGCCAAGCAAATTATTAAACAGCATGTACATGCAGCTCCAGATGATGTGCTGATTTTTGCCGGCAGCGGAATGACGGGTGCTGTTAATAAACTCCAACGTCTGCTCGGACTCAGGATTCCTGAACGGATTATGGATTATGTAAAAGAAGGATCTCTTCCATCGGAGGAAGAACTGAAAAACAGGAAGGTGAGCATTCATTCTCTTTTCAGCAATTATCTTGATGTTGATCCATTGCGCAAGCCGGTTGTTTTTGTATCGCACATGGAACACCACTCCAACCAAACATCCTGGCTTGAAACTATTGCCGATGTTGAAATTATTCCCAACGATGAAAACGGGAATATCAATCTTGAGGCTTTGGAACAATTGATGATTAAACATAACAACAGGCAAAATAAAATTGCTGCAATTACAGGATGTTCCAATGTAACGGGGATTCAAACACCTTACCATGATGTAGCGAAGATTGTTCACAGGTATGGTGGTTTGTGTTTTGTTGATTTCGCATGTTCAGCTCCGTATGTTTCAATTAATATGCATCCCGATGCAGAAGGAAGTGATCTTGATGCTATTTTCTTTTCGCCACATAAGTTTCTTGGCGGACAAGGAACTCCGGGTGTTTTAATTTTTAACCGAAAGCTGTATCACAATATTGTGCCTGATCAACCAGGTGGTGGAACGGTAACGTATACCAATCCCTGGAAATACCATGAATACATTTCTGATATTGAACACAGGGAAGATGGAGGAACTCCACCATTCCTGCAGGGAATAAAAGCTGCACTTGCTGTTAAGCTGAAAGAAGAAATGGGGACTGAACAAATGTTGCTCAGGGAAGAAGAATTGCTGAAACTTATTTTCGACAGGTTACCATTGATACCCGGAGTTGAAATTCTTGAAGGACAAAACAAAAAAAGGCTGGGTGTAATTTCATTTATAATAAAGGGTACACATTTTAATCTTGTGGTGAAGTTGTTGAACGATCGCTTTGGAATACAAACAAGAGGCGGTTGTGCATGCGCTGGAACATACGGCCACATATTGTTGCATGTAGACGAATTACACTCCTATGAAATACTGGATGAAATTCATGAAGGAGATCTTTCCTGTAAACCCGGTTGGATACGTATGTCAGTTCATCCTGTAATGACGAATGAGGAAGTGTTGTTTATGCTTGATGCAATTGAACAAGTTGCTATTAATTACCAGGAATGGAAAAAGGATTATGTGTATGAAGCCGACACAAATGAATACCATCACCATTCATTCAACGACTCAACTTCATCGGTTGTAGATGATTGGTTTGGAAAATCATTAAAGTGAAAGTCTGGATGCGAAAAAATGATTGGTAAATAAATTTCCACCTTTCATTCCCGGAATGAAAGTGATATGCACAAAGAAGAAATAAAAATTATTTTTTCATACCCTCTACCAAAATCAAAACCATATTGTCTTCCAGCTCGCCTCCGCTGATTTTTGCAGTAGAACGATGCCAGCTTTCAATACCGCTTACAGCCTGTAACAGGATAACAACGGCAGTAGGCGCATCAATTTTCTTGATTTCACCTTTTTTAATACCGTCTTCAATAATAGCGGCTAATCTTTTGCGGTAGTTGCGGCGTTGTGTACGGAAGTTTGAGAGATAAGGATCTTCCAGGTGCTTCCATTCCCTGTCGCTCACAATTACTTCTTCATAATTTTCCAGCATTTGTTGAATGTGGAAACGCAAAAGAGTTTCGATTTTTTTTAACGGAGTGTTGCTGCTTGTTTCAATTTCATCAAGGTGAGTGTTGAAACGGTTGGCTACGTTAAAACAGATTGATTCAAGGATTTCGTTCTTAGAACGGATGTGATTGTAAAGGCTGGCTGCTTCAATGCCGAGGGTTTCAGCAAGGTCCCGCATACTTGCGGCACCAAATCCTTTTTCCCGGAAAAGAGCGGCTCCGGCTTTTACAATGAGGTCTTTGCGGTTGCCGTTTTTAGGCACTTTCAGTTTTCCCATGTTACAAAAATATAGTGTTTAAACGGCTTTTTCCAAAATACCCAAAAGGCGGTATAGGAACGAATGCTTTCCGGTTCTATTTTTACTTCACCAAAAATCAAAAAAATGAAAAAGAAACTCTTCTTCCTTACTCTGATCTGCATGGCATTTATCATGGCAGCACCATTATCGGGTAAATCGCAAAGCAGCGATTACTATTATTATGAAAGCATTTCAAACCCAAGTAAAACCATTAATTTCCTGATTGGTGTTTACGTTACCAAAAATGAATTCATCACACGTGATGATGGTACCGGCTACACCAAAATACGTATGGCCGTCATTAACCAGGAAGGTGCCAACACGTTTAAATGGAGCGATTACAAAATCTACATCAAACTAAAAAACAACGATCTGTTCTATAACTACACTACACAGGCTAAGGATGGCGATCTGTCCTGCAACTGGTCAGTAGAACCCGGTCAGAACCATATTCAGTACATCTGCTTTGACAAAGCCTTTGATATCAGCCAGATTGATATGGTTTGGCTTGGTATGAGCGATAATAAGTTTTTCGATCTTGTTCGCAGTGACAAGAAGTAAAGCAGAGTTTTCGTTTTCAATAAGCGTTATCATTTTTTGATAGCGCTTTTTTTATTTGAATCCTTCGTGGGTAAGCCAGTACCCATTACCTTTGCCCGGTTCAAAAAAATAAAATTTATGTCATTAGTTGTTGTTGGTTCAATGGCGTTTGATGCAATTGAAACCCCTTTTGGAAAAAGCGATAAAATTATTGGTGGTGCTGCAACTTATATTGCCTGGAGTGCTTCCAACTTTACCCAGCCAATTAAACAGGTATCTGTAGTTGGCGGCGATTTTCCAAAAGATGAACTGCAGATGCTTGAAGCAAGAGGTGTTGTTGTGGATGGCGTTGAAATTAAAGAAAATGAAAAATCATTTTTCTGGAGCGGCAGGTATCACCTCGACATGAATACAAGAGATACGCTGGAAACACAACTGAATGTTTTAGGAACATTTAACCCGGTTGTGCCTGATAGTTACCAGGATTGTGAAATACTAATGCTGGGTAATCTTTCTCCTGTTGTTCAGAACACAGTGATTGATCAAATGAAGAACAAACCCAAACTGGTGGTTCTTGATACCATGAACTTCTGGATGGAAACAGCCATGCCGGAGTTGGAAAATGTACTGAAGAAAGTGGATGTATTGCTGGTAAACGATAGTGAAGCACGTGAACTGAGTGGACAATTTTCGCTGGTAAAAGCCGCCAAGGTAATTATGGGCATGGGTCCTAAATACCTCATCATTAAAAAAGGTGAGCATGGTGCATTGCTGTTTAATGATGATAATGTCTTCTTTGCTCCCGCTTTACCGCTGGAAGAAGTGTTTGATCCAACTGGTGCTGGCGATACATTTGCGGGTGGTTTTGTTGGGCATATTGCCAAAACAAAAGACATCAGTTTTGAAAACATGAAGACAGCGATTATTGTTGGAAGCGCAATGGCAAGTTTCAGTGTTGAGAAATTTGGTACACAACGACTGAAAGAAATTTCCAAAGCTGATATTGATGCACGTATTCAGCAATTTGTTCAGCTGGTGAATTTTGATATTGAACTGGTTTAACCGGTTTTGAAAATAATCAAACAGCCCTCTTTAGAAATAAAGAGGGTTTTTTATTCTGGTAGTTACAAGCAGGCGTTTTAAACTGCGGTCAATAATTTCGCCCATGCTGTTGCATTTTTCAAAAGTGGAATCATCATAATGCTCAGCCAGCTCCAGTCCTAATTGTTTTACTTTTTCAGGTGTGCTTATTTCATCTTTCACCACCACATCACGTAAATCCCTGAGGCGGTAGCGCTGTTCTTTAATTCTTCTTGCAATCAAAGCACGCTCTTCCTGCTGGTACTGTTCAATTACATCTTTGTTGAAATTTTTCAATGCCATTTCAACGTAAGGAAAGTTTTCTTTGAAGTATTGAGGGAGATAAATTTTTAATGAGCCTTCATAAAACTGCTGGTCAAAATCAATGGCACGTATGCGGAACTGGCAGTCGTCAAAATCGGGTGTAATATCAAATACAAAATTGTAAGCACGCATATCGCCCAGTAAACGCACAAAACAACGCTCATTGAATTTTACAAACTCTTTGCCAATGCGTTTAATGTTAAACTCGGGCCTGCCTGAATACATTGGCAAAAATACATCGCCGGGAATACCGGGAATATGTTCTTCCACCAACGTGTTTTCATCCACAATATAGTTTAACTGGTTAGGCGAAAGCAGGTGTTCCAGCTCAAGACCGTAAACACGTGAAGCATCGGGAACTTTAATGTAGAAATAATCATGCACATCATTGTAACTGTTTACAATCCTTATGCGGAACGGATGTGTGTTGCCAAACGTACAGAAATCAATCCGCTCAATGTATAAATGGCGTTGCACATTAATATCGCCACCTGCTTTCAGCATTGCATACACTTGTTTAAGCGAATTGTGTATTTCTTCAATTTGTGCATGCGGGTAAATCACACTTTCCCAAAGCGTATCTTTTCCCCTTCCGTCAATAACAGGGATTGTTTCGAGAAAGTATTTGAGCTGATGGTACGAAATGGGCAGTTTTTTTTCACGCTGATACTGCTGCAGGTATTTGTGCAGTGATGCATTAACGGGATAAATTATTTTTTTCTTACTGATCATTTCAACCTGGTTTCAGCGCATGATAATTCTGTGCCAAGTTACGGCAACTGTTTGTTCATTGACAGTATTAGCAGATGATTTTCGTCAAATGATGAATGATCGTTGTCAAAGTTTATCAGAATTTTCTTGCAAGCACAACCTGGTTTTTAAAACGTTTTACTTTACCTGTTAGATTGAATACTTCTGTAAAGATGATGTAGGGCCCAACAGGTAATTGCTGAAACTTGTCATTCAATCCATCCCAGCGAAACGAACCTGACTGACTGCAAATGGCATTTCGTTGCAACGATTTCACTACTCTTCCTGCCGCATCAAATACGGTTATGTTCATGGTATAACCGGTTTCGGGAAAACGATAAGTGATGGTTAAGAAATCATCTGTGCCATCGTTATCGGGCGAAAACACCTCAGGCGTTGTTGTAATATCTCCCTTCACCTGCAGGTCAACCCTGAACTGTGAGTTTTGATAGGAAGGTGTTCCGTATCCCGCATCTTTTGCAGCACTGTGCCAGTTGTCTTTGTTTTGGGTTTTGGTATTTGGATCAATCCGTTCCAATGAAATACCTTCTGCATTGCTGATTAAAGCAAAATGCCACTTTTCATCATAAGCAAGTTCATCCACCACTGCACCTGTATAATTAACAAGCACAACATTTCCTTTATCATCAGGAAAAGAAGGCATAGAAGACAGATTGATAAATGCTGAAAGATTTTTTGCTGTGTATTGCTTCTTCACCAACTGCTCATCTTCACTCAAAACTAAATATTCACCCGGAAAGAATGCAATGTTTGCAATGCTCAGCTGTTTTAAATTACTGATGATGCCTGTGCTGCTCCTGTTGGCAATAAATAAATCTTTAAGATTAATGATTTTGGAACTTCGGTTGTAGAGCTCAACATAATCAGTTCCGTCGGCTTTTGGATTAAACAGGATTTCGTTAATCACAACATCATTACTGTCAGCAAATGAACTTAACCCAAGCTTTGCTGTATTAAATGCTCCGATTGTATTGCCTGCACAATCTTTCACTCCTGTTGCAGTAACTGTATAAACTTTATTTCGCTGCAACGGAGTTGAAAGTTTCAGTTGAACAGTATTGAATAGTTGTGCAACACAAATTGCAGAACCTGCCTGCCCCACTCCATCGCTGAACGAATAGTTTGAAGCGGTTGCAGCACTTAAACTGTCAAGTGGTTCTTCAAAGTTTAAAACTACAGTAACACTATCGGTTGCAAATGCACGCAGCAGAACCGGAAGTGCCACATCTTTATTTATTCCATCAACTGAATTTTTTGTTCCAGGTGTTCCTCCTCTTGGATCAATGCTTGCTTTCCAGTTGCTGCTACCGCTGCATGGATTTTTTGGATCAATCATTTCAAGTGTCCATCCGCCATCACTCTTTACAGCATTATTAAACCATGATTTATTGTATTCAACAGCATGAATCGTTATACCAGTATTGCTTCGCAGAAAAATTAAATCCCCATCATTATCTAAAGAAGGAAAACTTGTGACAGCGAATGTTCGTCCAAATGCCTGCATGGAACTTAATGCTGAAGTGCCGCAGATGATAGCAATACTATCAGGCTGTAACAAAAAATTAGGAAGAGTACCGCTTACTCCACTTGCATCGCCCACTCTCCAGTTCTGAATATTGATTGCCGCTGAGGATGTATTCCTGATTTCAATCCATTCAAAGTTGGGTAAACCTATTTGCGGAGATGGATCGCTCATCATTTCTGTGATGACGACATCGTACCTGTTTTGTGCAGGGAGAGATGTTAAACAAAGGAAGCACAAACAAACAGTTGTTGTAATAAGTGTTTTTAGAAGCATGTCTTAAAAATAATATTATTCAAACGTTTGAGTTAGTGATGCAGAAATTTTTTTCCTTACAATTTGGCGAAACACTTGCTGAGCCCTACTTTTGCACCCGATGATGATAAAGAAACATACAAAACGCACTAAGAAACAGTTCCCGCAGGGAAGGTAACGTTGTACGTTTTGGTATAAACATATTAACAGGCCTTCCCACACGGAAGGCCTCTTTTTTTAAAACCAATAAATAAAAAACAAACAAAATGAAAGTTGCAGTAGTTGGCGCTACAGGTCTTGTAGGAACCAAAATGTTACAGGTATTAGCAGAAAGGAATTTCCCGGTTACAGAAATTGTTCCCGTTGCAAGTGAAAAGTCAGTTGGTAAAGAAGTGGAGTTTAAGGGAAAGAAGTACAAGGTAGTTAGCATGACTGATGGTATTGCAGCCAAACCTGCTGTTGCTTTATTTTCTGCCGGTGGTGGCACTTCTTTGGAGTGGGCTCCAAAGTTTGCTGAAGCAGGCATTACAGTAATTGATAACTCCAGTGCATGGCGTATGGATGCTACTAAAAAATTAGTGGTGCCTGAAGTAAATGCAGATGTACTTACTGCTGAAGATAAAATTATTGCAAACCCCAACTGCTCTACTATCCAGATGGTGGTGGCATTGCAGCCTTTGCATAAAAAATACCAGATTAAAAGAGTGGTTGTATCAACTTACCAGAGTGTAACAGGTACAGGTAAAAAAGCAGTTGATCAGCTCATGGGCGAAAGAGCAAAAGCTGTTGCAGGAAGTACAGAAGAATATCCAATGGCGTATAAATATCCGATTGACCTCAATGTTATTCCGCAAATTGATGTGTTTCTTGAAAATGGTTACACCAAAGAAGAAATGAAAATGGTGAAAGAAACCAACAAGATTATGGGCGATGACAGCATTCGTGTTACTGCAACTACTGTGCGTATTCCTGTAATGGGCGGACATAGCGAAAGCGTAAACATTGAGTTTGCAAATGACTTTGACCTGAATGAAGTGAAGAGTCTTTTAGCAGCAGCTCCTGGTGTTATTGTTGTAAATGATGATGCAACACAGCAATACCCAATGCCAATGGATGCACACGAAAAAGACGAAGTGTTTGTAGGCCGTATCCGCAGAGATGAATCACAAGCCAACACACTTAACCTGTGGGTGGTGAGCGATAACCTCCGCAAAGGTGCTGCAACAAATGCTGTGCAGATTGCAGAATACCTGATGGGTAAAGGTTTGTTGTAAGATAATTATCCAAATGATAAAGGGACGATGATTTATCATCGTCCCTTTTATTTTTAAAACAAGTTAAATAAAAGACTATCCTGCTAACCCTTCATTCAAAAACTCAATCAGTGGTTGCAATACTTCAAACGAATGCGCAACTTTTTTTACCAGGTCTTTTGATGTTAAATCAGCATCGCTGATGTTTTGCATACCAATCCAGCTTTTGAGTTTAATGTATTCAATGGCAGGATTATCGGCTTCGTAACCTTTGGGTGGCCGTGTAAGCTTCATATCTTCGCCGGTATATAAATCGCCATAAACAGATTTGAACGATTTGCTGCCAATGATTTTCTGAAACTCTTTCCAGTTATAATCAATTTCCTGCCTGATTTTTTTTAACTCATCAGGCATCGCCATATACAACCCTCCGCCTGTAAAACATTCGCCGGGTTCAAGATGAAAATAATAACCGGCACTGCTCATGGCTTTCTTTCCACCCTTATTAATGCTTGCGCCAAAGTTTGTTTTGTAAGGCGATTTATCTTTCGAAAAACGCACATCCCTGTTAATACGGAACAAGCAATCCTTTGCTTTAAGGTGAGCAATCTGAGGATCTTTCTTCCCATGCTTTTCAATGATGGCTTCAATAAAAGCTGCGAAATCGGCTTTGGCTGTTTCGTATACTTTCCTGTTGGCATCAAACCAGGGCTTGTTGTTGTTCTTTTTTAAATCCTTTAAAAATTTAATCGTTGATGATTGAAGCATATTGTGACAGAATCTTTTTTTGATAAAGGTTAAAGATAAAAAAAGTTGAATTGCAGAAAACTGCAACTCAACTTATTACTTAACACATACTACTTAAAGCTTTATTCTTTATTGTACAGCTCCCCAGTTTTCGCCACTCCTTATACGGTATAAAGTCATTTCACTAACACCATATTTTTTTGCCAGCTGTTTGTAGGTAATGCTGCGGTTAGGATCATGAATAATTTTCTTGATTGTTTTAACCTGCACCGGCGAAAGTTTCAATCCTTTTTGTGTGGCACTGCGTTCCTTCTGCAGTTTTTTATATGCAATTTTCTGCGGGCTTTTTTGCTGGTGTGCCGACATTTCTTCCAGCGTTGCCCACCTGAGATTAGAAGCCTTGTTATCTGTTTTGTTGTGATTGAGATGAATAACATACTTGCACCTTGGCGATGGTTTTTTCATAAAAAGCTTTGCCACTTCACGGTGCAGGTAAATGGTTCCTTTGTTTTCTGCACGATGAAGATTTAATGTGCGGTAACCGGTAGTGATTGAACCGTTTAACAGTTTACCATCTTCAGCAACATCGGAGTAATAGCTGGCGCAACGTCCTAAATTGGAAACGGCATATTTCTTCCGCAGCTGTTTCCATCCGGCAAATTGCAATTGTTTCCATTGTTCGCCAGGAAGTTTCTTGATCATAAAGTAAATGATTGGATGTATTAAATATACAACAGCAAACCCCGTACCTGCAAGTAGTTCATCATATTATTTTTTCAGCAGATTCAAAAATTCTTCCTCGCTGATGATTTTAACGGTGCCTATTTTCTTTGCTTTTTCCAGTTTACTTCCGGCATCTTCCCCAACAACAAGGTAGTTAAGCTTAGCACTAACCCCGCCCAGGATGGTAGCGCCCTGTTCTTCGGCCATTTGCTCAGCCTGGCTTCGTTTAAGCGTTGGAAGTGTGCCGGTAAACAGGAATGTAATGCCGGTAAGATTTCCATCATGCTGCTGTTCTTTCTGTTCATTGTTGAGCTGAAGACCAAGTTGTTCAAGCTGTTTCAGCATTTCAATATTTTCTTCATCATGAAAGAAACCATAAATACTACCAGCAACTCTTGGTCCAATATCTTCGAGTTGTTGTAAATCTTCAATACTCCTGTCTTTTATTTCTAAAAGATGCTTGGTTGAATTGGCCAGGGTTTTGGCTGTGGCTTCTCCAACAAAACGAATACCCAATGCATTGATTAAACGAAACAGTGGTTGCTTTTTTGAATTTTCTAAAGCAGTTTGCAGGTTCTCCACGCTTTTTGCTCCGTAACCATCCAGTTTTTTTATCTGGTCATACGGCAACTGGTATAAACCTGGAATATCTTTCAAAAATCCCAGCTCATAGAATTTACGCACATTCGCATCGCCCATACCACGAATATCCATTGCATCTTTACTGGTGAAATGAATGATGCGTTCAACAATCTGTGCTTCGCAATGATAATTCATGCAACGCCACACAGCTTCACCTTCAGGCTTTTCAAGTTTGCTTTTGCAGACAGGACAATATTCAGGAAACTGAATTTTTTGTTCATCGCCATTACGCAGCTCAGCCATAGATTTAACAATGTAAGGAATCACATCGCCTGCACGTTCAACCAAAACAGTATCACCAATCATTAAATCTTTATCAGCAATAAAATCTTCATTGTGGAGTGAGATGCTTGTTACTGTTACACCACCGATTGCAACAGGATCAATTTTCGCAACAGGAGTAACAGCACCGGTTCGCCCAACCTGGTATTCAACAGCACGCAGTTTACTTGTTCCCTGCCTTGCTTTGAATTTGTAAGCAATTGCCCAGCGGGGATGATGGCTGGTCATGCCCATTTTATCCTGCAGCTGTAAATCGTTTACCTTAATTACCATGCCATCAATTTCATACGGAAGATCATCTCTCTTTTCTTCAAACGCATTGATGTGATCAATCACAGCCTGTATACCTCTTACAACTTTCTTTTCTTTTTCAGGACTGCGGAAACCAAGCTCCCACATGAGCTGCAATGCAGAACTATGTGTGTGCATGACGTTGTACATCGACGATTTATCATCGATCATTGCCACATAGCCAACATGATAAAGAAATGCTTCAAGATTTCTGCGTGCAACTTCCTTTGCATCTTTTATTCTTAATGTACCGCTGGCTGCATTACGTGGATTGGCAAGTGGTGGCAGGTTTTCTTCGGCAAGCTGATCGTTGTAAGCTTTGAAATTTTTCTTGCTCATTAAAATTTCACCACGTATTTCAATTTGCCTGATACCGTACTTTGAAAACACAGCTGAAAGCGGAATGGATTTAATCTGCCTGATGTTTGTTGTGATTTCTTCACCTTCTGTTCCATCGCCTCTTGTTGCACCACGGGTTAATAAATCATCTTCGTATATAAGAGAAATACTTGCACCGTCAAATTTCGGTTCAACACAATATTCAATTTCATCCAGTCCGCTTGCTTCCTTTGCCTTGCGGTCCCAGTCATACAAATCATCTGCATTGTAAGAGTTTTCAAGACTCAGCATGGGAACGAGATGCTGTACTTTTTTAAAATCATTTCCCAGACCTTTGGCTACACGCTGTGTTGGAGAGCCGGGGGTGATGAGTGAAGGATCGGTAGCTTCGAGTTTTTCAAGTGCTTTGTACAACTGATCGTATTCATAATCGCTGATGAGCGGATCGTTCAATATATAATAACGGTATTCATGAAAACGCAACACATCACGAAGCGCTTCGAGATTAGCTGTTGTCATTGCATGTTCATGAACAAGCTTCAGTAATTCTGTTGTAGTATGCTGTAATTCTTTTGTCGTGGTTGGCGAATACATATCATTTAAATGAGGCAGTAAAAATACAAGGACTATTTGCAAAACAAATTAATTTAGCCTGCAATTCTTTTATTATGATCAGGTACATTTTATTTTCATTGCTTGCTGCAGCATTTTTTCCATTGAGTGAAAAAACAACTGTTGATGTTTTGTTCATCAACGGAACTGTGTATACGGTTGATGCTGCTTTTTCAAAAGCGGAAGCGATTGCAGTAAAGGATGGAAAAATTGTAGCTGTTGGAAAAACTGCTGAACTGCAGAAAACGTTTTCTGCAAAACAAACTGTTGACCTGCATGGCAAATATGTATTCCCCGGCTTTATTGATGCACATGCACATTTTTTAAGTTATGGACTGAGTCTGCGCATTGTTGATCTTACAGGAACCAAAAGCTGGAGTGAATGCCTGAAAAGAGTGCAGCAATATGTTGCAGTAAAAAATTTGCAGCCAAATGAATGGATTGTTGGAAGAGGATGGGATCAGAACGACTGGGATGTGAAAGATTTTCCTGTAAACGATTCACTGAATGTATTGTTTCCTCAAAATCCTGTATTGCTTACAAGAGTTGATGGTCATGCCGCAGTGGTGAATAATGTGGCATTAAAGCTGAGTAATGTCAATGCAGCAACAACCATCAGCGGTGGAGAAGTAGTTGTAAAAAACGGCAAGCCCACAGGAATATTAATTGATAATGCTGTTGATTTTGTTGGCGATCGTATTCCTGCAGCAACAGAACAACAGATTAAAGATGCATTGCTTGGAGCACAAAAGAATTGTTTTGCAGCAGGATTAACAACAGTTGATGATTGCGGTTTATCGTATCTCAATGTTTTGCAACTGGAGAAGTATTACAAAACCGGCGAATTAAAAATGCGTTTGTATGTAATGCTCAGCGATTCGAAATGGAACTACGATGCTGCTTTTAAACGAGGAAAAATTAAAACCGACCGTTTAAATGTGCGGAGCTTTAAAGTGTATGCCGATGGTGCTCTTGGATCAAGAGGTGCGTGTATGCTGCAACCTTATTCTGATGTAAAAGATCATTATGGATTTTTATTAAGCAGTGCGGCTCATTTTGATTCTGTTGCTGCTCTGATTTATAAAAACGGTTTCCAGATGTGTACGCATGCAATTGGCGACAGCGGCAACAGGATTATTTTAAACACTTATGGAAAATATTTAAAAGGAAAGAATGATTTAAGATGGCGCATAGAACATGCGCAGGTGGTGAATAAAAATGATTTCAGTTTGTTTGGGCAGTTCAGCATAATTCCAAGTGTGCAGCCAACACATGCAACAAGTGATATGTATTGGGCTGAGCAGCGTGTGGGCCCCGAACGTATAAAGGGTGCATATGCTTATAAAGATTTACTGAAACAAAATGGCTGGATTCCGCTGGGAACAGATTTTCCTGTAGAAGATATTGATCCGTTGAAAACATTTTATGCAGCTGTGTTCAGGAAAGATGCCAAAGGCTGGCCTGCAGCAGGATTTCAAACAGAAAATGCTTTAACACGAACAGATGCAATCAGGGGAATGACTATCTGGGCTGCAAAATCAAACTTTGAGGAAAACGAAAAGGGCAGTATTGAAAAAGGAAAGCTTGCAGACTTTGTTATACTTGATACCGATTTAATGACAGCATCATTTGAACAAATACTCAAAGCACATGTGATCAAAACTGTTTGCGGAGGCGAAACTGTTTACAGCAGAAAATAAATTACAACTGGTTTTTGACTTTTGCTTAATTCTTATGCAGCCTCATTCCTGAATTCTCTTGGCGTGCTGTTTTTCTTTCGTGTAAACACACGGTTGAAATAAGTAACGGATTCAAAACCTGCGCTTCTGGCGATAGTAGAAATTTGTTTATCTGTTTCAATAAGCTGGTAGCAGGCGTAACCAATACGTATATCGTTGAGGTAATCCGAAAATGTTTTGCCTGTTGCCCGTTTAAAAAACTTACAAAATGCACTGGGCGAAATATTAATAATGGATGCTGCTTCGCTGATGGAAACAGGTTTGGAGAAATTATTTTCCAGGTACGTACAAACCTGGTTAATGCGCTGTTCTTTGTTTTTTGCCTGCGAAACATCGTAATCAGATGAAGCCAGCTTTCTTCCTTTTTGTTTTGATAGTTGTCCTAACAGCCAGATAAGGTCACTGATTTTCTCAACCCCGCTTTTTTCGGGCAACGCCATAATTTTTTCCCTGAACAACTTGCTGTTTTTAAAGTGCAGGCCGTTTTTGCTGTTTTGCAGTAGTCTCTTAATGCTTTCAAATTCATTCAAACCAATAAAGCTGTTAAACAGTGAGGCCGAAAACTGTATAACCACAAAGTCGCAGTTCTTGTTTTTGATTTTTCTGTCGGTAACCCATGTGTGCGGTAAGTCAGGGCCAATCAGTACAAGGTCGCCGGCCTTAAATTCTTCATAACTATCACCCACAATACGCTTACCTTCTACATTTATTTTATACGTGAGTTCATACTCGGGATGGTGATGCCAGTAAAATTCAAGATAAGGCAGGTTCATACGGTAGGCTACCATAAAAGGTTTGCCTTCACCGGGGACAATTTTTTCAAGTTCGGCTTTCATCATTACTAAAACAGGGCGAAAAAAATTTGTCAGCTAAATTAAACAATGTTGGCAATATAGTGTAATAAATTGGAATTATAGTTCAATTTAGTCCAACGGTTGCATAATAGCTTTGCATTCGTATTCTTCCGTAAACCGGCTGGTACAGCTATCTGGTTGCGGATCTAAATTAACTGGGTAATAATTAGTGGTTAAAGATTTAAACGATTGCATTTCATGAAAAGACTATTACTCGTTTTGCTTAGTTTGCCTGTTGTATTGCTAACAAAAGCACAACTGTTTTCGTTCAGCCCCGATTTTCCAGTGGATAACAGCAATGTTACCATAACAATGGATGCAACAAAAGGAAACAAAGGTTTAATGGGTTATACCGGAGATGTGTTTGTTCATATTGGTGTAATTACCAATCTCAGTACTTCTCAAACCAACTGGAAATATGTAAAAACAACATGGGGTAGCACCGATGTTAACTATAAAGCAAATGTTGTTTCTCCCAACATTTGGTCATTCACTATTAATAATGTAAAGAGTTACTTTGGCGTTCCCGCAGGTGAAACAATCCTGCGGATCGCCATTTTGTTCAGAAACGGTTCGGGAACTATCAAGCAGACAAATATCGATGGAAGTGATACTTACGTTCCCATTTATCCGTCGGGTGAGTTTGCAGTTAGGTTTACATCGCCTGCCATGCAGCCTATGTATAACATGATTCCTGAACCCATTAATGTTACAGTTCCCACTTCTATCCCGGTTACAGCCGTTACTTCAGCCAATGCTGCCATTAGTCTGAAATACGATGGTACACAAATTGGTTCTGTTGCATCGGCTCAAACAGTAAATGGTACAGCTAATGTTACAACTGAATGTAATCATAAAATAACCGTTGAAGCTTTTGATAATACAACGTATAAAAGAGATACTATCAGCTTTTCGGTTACACCAACAAGTTACCCAACTGCTGCAAGACCGGCAGGTTTCAGGGATGGAATTACCTACGACAATAACAATACAGAAGCAGTTCTGATTCTCTATGCACCGCTGAAAAGTAAAGTGGTTGTACTTGGCGATTTTAATAACTGGACAGAAAGCTGTGAAAGTATTTTAAAGAAAGATGGTGATTATTTCTGGACAAGAATTACGGGTCTTACTCCCGGTACAAATTACCGTTATCAGTATGTTGTTGATGATGCCATTCGTTTTGCAGATCCGTACAGTGAACTGGTGTTAGATCCAAACAACGATCAATACATTTCTTCATCAACTTATCCCAACATGCCTGCATATCCAACAGGCAAAACAACAGGAGGAATTGTTGGTGTGTTAACTCCCGGCGAAGCAACTTATAACTGGACAAGCAGCAGCTATGTACGCCCCGATAAAAAAGATTTGATGATTTATGAATTGCTGGTGAGAGATTTTACTTCGGCTAAAAACTGGCAAACATTAAAAGATACACTCGGCTATATCAAGAATCTTGGATTCAATGCCATTGAATTAATGCCCATCAATGAGTTTGATGGTAACGAAAGCTGGGGCTATAATCCCTGCTATTTCTTTGCTCCTGATAAAGCTTATGGAAGTAAAGCGGCATTAAAGGCATTCATTGACAGGGCACATAGTTTAGGCATTGCCGTGATACAGGATATTGCATTCAATCATGCAACAGGTCAGTCGCCATTGGCAATGATGTGGTGGAACAGTACCAGCAGTCAGCCGGCAGCAAATAATCCTTATTTCTACGAAACAGCACAACATCCTTCAAGTGTGTTCAATGATTTTAATCACAACACAACTCCCACAAAATATTATGTATCGAGGTTTATCCGTCATTGGTTAACCGAGTACCGCATGGATGGTTTCAGGTGGGATTTAAGTAAAGGCTTCACCAATCAAAACTGTGCAGGCAATCAATCATGCTGGGATGCATACAATACAGATCGTATCAACATCTGGAAACGCAATTACGATTCCATGCAGGTTGTTTCTAACGGATCGTATTGCATTCTTGAACATTGGGGTGGCGACCAGGAAGAATCAGAACTGGCAACTTACGGTATGTTGCTTTGGGGAAATCATAATTATGCGTTCAACCAAAACACAATGGGTTACAGCAGTGGTTCAGATTTAACCAGGGCTTACTGGCGCAACAGGGGTTCAGGTGGTACTTACTGGAATTCATCCAACCTGCTTGATAAACCACATTTAATTTCTTATGCTGAAAGTCATGATGAAGAAAGACTGATGTATAAAAACATTCTGTATGGTGCAACAAACAGTCCTTACAATATAAAGGATACAACAACAGGTTTAAGAAGAGAAGAAGCAGCAGCAGCAATTTTATTGGCGATTCCCGGACCAAAGATGATCTGGCAATTTGGAGAAACCGGTTACGATTATTCAATTAACTATTGTACCAACGGAACAATTAATAATAACTGCAGGCTCGATGCAAAACCTGTTCGCTGGGATTATTACCAGGAGCAGCGCCGCAAAAGAGTGTATGATACGTATGCAGCAATGGCAAAACTTCGCCAGCAAAAGCCTTACACATTCCGTACGTTTTCACTTGCAGCAGGAACCGATTTAAGCAGCAACCTTGTTAAGATCGTAGCTGTTGATCATGTTGATTTGAAATATGTAGTTGTTGCAAACTTTGATGTTGTTCAGCAATCACCTGCTGTTACATTTCCTGCAACAGGAACATGGTATGATTATACCAATGGCGGCAGTATTACTGTAAGCAGTTCAACATATACTGTAACACTTGCACCCGGCGAATACAAAGTATTCCTGAACCAGAATATTGCAGGCGGAATTGTGTCGGCTTTAAACAGGGATATTGTTGCAAACAACAGCAATTTTAAATTAAGTGTTTATCCAAATCCTGTTAAGCAATCAGCAATTGTAAAATACGAATTACCAAAGAGCGGTAAAGTGAGTTTGCAGTTGATGAATATGCAGGGACAGGTAATGTTTTCAAAAAATTTAGGTTTTCAGTTAAAAGGATTGCAGGCTTATGAACTAAACAGCAGTCTTGCGGGTTATCCTTTAACAACAGGTCAGTATATTTTACAGGTGAGGGTTGATAATGTAGTAAGAAATGAAAAAATCATTATTGAGCAGCAGTAGAAGAAATATATTGTCTTATAAGATGGACTAAGCTAAAAAGTAAGGTTGATGTGGCTGATTAAGATCAGCATTTTAATCATTGACTTTTTCTTTTGATTGGTTATAAATTGTGAAATTTTAAAAACAAAACTATTGATTATGACTCCCAAACGACTGCTTGCCAGAGCAGGTGCATTGATGCTCCTGTTAATGGTTGTAGCACAATCTGTTTTTGCCCAGGGTAAGACTGTAACGGGAAAGGTAACTGATAGTAAAGACGGAAGCCCGGTGCCCAACGCTTCCATTACTATTAAAGGTACCTCTAAAGGAACCACAACCGATCAGGGTGGTAATTTCAGAATTGCAATTGACAACAATAGCACAGTTCTGGTTATTTCCTCTGTTGGTTTCGGAACAAAAGAAGTTTCAGTTGGAGAACAAACTACATTGGCAATTACATTGGTATCCACACAATCCACACTCAACGAAGTTGTTGTTGTTGGTTATGGTACTCAAAGAAAAAGAGACCTTTCCGGTTCTGTTGCTACAGTATCTTCTAAAGACTTTGTAAAAGGTGCTCTCCAAACTCCCGAACAATTAATTGCTGGTAAAGTTGCCGGTGTACAAATTACGCCTAACAGTGGTGCTCCCGGTAGTGGCAGCCGCATCCGTATCCGTGGTGGTGCTTCATTAAATGCAAGTAACGATCCGTTGATTGTTATTGATGGAGTTCCTGTTGATAATGGTGGAATTTCAGGTGCAGCAAATCCGCTCAACTTAATTAACCCCAACGATATTGAAACGTTTACAGTGCTGAAAGATCCTTCAGCTGCTGCTATTTACGGATCAAGAGCTTCCAATGGTGTAATTCTTATCACAACTAAAAAAGGTAAGAAAGGAAAAGTAAAATATAATTTCAGTGCACAGGGTTTTGTTCAAACTCCATCTTCAAAAGTTGATGTGTTGACTGCTGATGAAGTTCGTTCAATTGTAAATGCAAAAGGAACTTCTGCGCAGATTGCTTTGTTAGGAAAAGAAAGCACTAACTGGCAGGATGAAATTTACAAAAATGCTTTTGCACAAGACTTTAACCTGAGTGCTGCCGGTGCAATAGCTGATGGCAAATTGCCTTTCCGTTTATCAGGTGGTTACCTGAACCAGGATGGTATCTTAAAAACAGGAAACTTTCAACGTTTAACCGGAGCTTTCAACTTAAGCCCAAGCCTGTTAAATAACAAACTGAAAATTGACCTGAATATTAAAGGAACAAAAACAAATACTGATTTTGCAAACGAAGGTGCTATTGGCAACTCAGTAACATTTGATCCTACAAAACCAGTTTACTCTTCAAGCAAACGTTATGGTGGTTATTGGGAATGGCAGGAAAATGATGGCTTGCCCATGCAACTGTCAAACCGCAACCCTGTTGGCTTACTGAACCTTCGTTCTGATAAAAGTGAAGTGTTAAGAAGCATTGGTAACATTCAGTTCGATTACCAGATTCCGTTTGTAAGAGGTTTGAAAGCAAACCTTAACCTTGGTTATGATGTATCAAAAGGTAGCGGAAGAAGAACAATATCTGACAGCGCTGCCGATAACTATCGTCGTAAGGGTGTGAACAATCCTTACTACCAGGAACGTACAAACAAGTTGATGGACTTCTACTTCAACTATGCACAATCATTCAAGAAGATTAACAGCCGTGTTGATTTTACTGCTGGTACAGGTTATCAGAGTTTCACCAACTTCAGCTTTAACTTCCCCGACAGAAGATATAATGGTGATACAATTCCGGGTTCAACACAGGAATACATTTCATCTGATCCCGGATATACTTTGATCTCCTACTACGGACGTTTAATTTATACATTGGCCAATAAGTACACTGTTACATTAAATGCACGTACCGATGGTACTTCAAAATTCAGCAAAGACAACCGTTGGGGTTTCTTCCCTTCTGCAGCATTTGCATGGTTGATTAATGAAGAAAACTTCCTGAAAAATTCAAAAGTTGTTTCTAATCTTAAACTGCGTGCAGGTTATGGTGTTACCGGTCAGCAGGATGGTATTCCTTATTACGGATATATTCCTGTTTATGGTTTAAGTAACAACCAGGCACAATACCAGTTTGGAAGCAGCTTCTATAACATGCTCCGTCCCGGTGCTTACGATGCAAATCTTCGTTGGGAAACAACAACCAACATCAACGCAGCAATTGATTTCGGATTTCTCAATAACCGTATCAATGGTACAGTTGAAGGTTTCTCCCGTAAAACAAAAGACCTGTTAAGTACTGTTCCTATTCCTGCAGGTTCAAACTTTACCAACAACCTCTTTACCAACGTTGGTAACATTGAAAGCAAAGGTTTGGAAGTTACATTAAACGTGGTTCCGGTAAGAACGAAGAGAGTTGATTGGGATTTTGGTGTAAACTTTACATATGTTGTTCCTAAAATCACCAAACTGCTGGTAAATGAAGATCCCAACTTTACAGGTGTTGCAGTAGGCGGTATCAGTGGTGGTACTGGTAATACTATACAACGTCATATTGTTGGTCAGCGTCCTAATTCATTCTATGTATACAAGCAGATTTATGATGCAAATAACAAACCAATTGAAGGATTGTATGAAGACATGAACCGTGATGGTATCATCAACGAAAAAGATCTGTACATCTACAATTCTCCTGAATCAAAATACTTCCTTGGTTTTACATCAAACATTACTGTTGATCGTTTCACTGCAGGATTTATTATGCGTGCAAGCATTGGTAACTATATGTACGATAACTTAAACTCTAACAACGGTGTTTATCGTCAGATTGTTAACCCGCTTAATTTCCTTGCAAACGGAACAAGAGATTACCTGTTTACAGGATTCTATAACAACCAGTATTTTTCTGATTACTACATTAAGAATGCATCATTCCTGAAGATGGATAACATCAACTTTGGTTATGACGCAGGAAATATTGCGAAGAATGTAAGAATGCGCCTTACTGCTAACATTCAAAACGTATTCGTAATTACTAAGTATAAAGGATTGGATCCTGAAGTTGCTGGTGGTATTGACAATACAATTTATCCACGTCCACGTACTTATGTGCTTGGTGTAAATCTTGATTTTTAATTAAACAAACATCTGAATTATGAAACGTATTTCAGTATATATAACTTCACTGGTGTTGGGAATGGCGCTTTTGGTAAGCTGTCATAAATCTCTCGATAAGAATCCGCCCAACACACTTTCTTCAGATGCTGTTTACAGCACTGAGGCCGGATACATGGAAGTGCTTGCTAAAGTATACGGTAGTATGGCTTTAACAGGTAACCAGGGTCCTGCAGGTTCAGGCGACGTTGCAGGTATTGATGAAGGTACTTCCGACTTTCTCCGTTTATTCTGGAAAGCACAGGAATTAAGTACCGATGAAGCTGTAGTTGCATGGAACGACCCCGGCATCCAGGATTTTCATAACATGAACTGGAGTTCCAGTAACCCAATGTTGAAAGGTTTGTACTACCGTTGTACATACATTGTTACGCTTTGTAACGAATTCATCAGGGAAAGTGCAGACGATAAAATCTCTTCACGTGGTTTTACCGGCACAACAGCATCTAACATTAAACAAATGCGTGCTGAAGCCAGGTTTGTAAGAGCATTTGCAAACTGGGTGTTGATGGATTTGTATGCTAATCCGGGCTTCACTACAGAGAATGATCCAATTGGTAAATTCAATCCTCCCCGTAAAACACGTACAGAACTGTTTACTTTCATTGAAAGTGAATTAAAAGCAATTGATGCTGATTTACCTGCTGCAAAATCTGCCGCTTATGGTCGTGTTGATAAAGCAGCTGCATGGTCATTGCTTGCACGTATTTATCTCAATGCAAAAGTTTATACAGGTACTGATAAATACACAGATGCTGTTACTTATTCCAAAAAAGTAATTGATGCAGGTTACAGCTTGCTCAGCAACTACTCTTGGTTAATGCTTGCAGATAACAACGTAAACAATACAGAAGCTATCTGGACTTTGAACTATGATGGTATCAAAACCAAAAACTATGGTGGTACAACTTTCTTGGTGAATGCTTCTGTAGGTGGCGATATGGATAAAGCTGTTTCTGGTCTTGGTGCATGGGGTGGTATCCGTGCTACAAAAAATTTACCGCTTCTGTTTCCTGATGTAAACGGTACAGGTGATAAAAGAGCTGAGTTTGTAACAGGTTCACAAAATCTTGAAATCAACAACATTGCTGATTTTAAAGATGGACTTGCTGTAATTAAATTCAGAAACAAAACACGCACCGGTGCATTTGGACAGGATCCTGACAGAACATTTTCTGATATTGATTTCCCTGTGTTCCGTCTTGCAGAAATGTATTTGATTTATGCCGAAGCTGTTAAACGTGGTGGTACTGGTGGTACAGAAGCACAGGCACTTATTTATCTTAATAACTTAAGAACAAGAGCACAGGCTTCAGCTATTGGTACATACTCACTTGATTATATTCTGGATGAAAGAGGAAGAGAGCTGTATTGGGAAGGTTTCCGTCGTTCGGATCTTATCCGTTACGATCGTTTTGTAGAAGCTTCTTATTTATGGCCATGGAAAGCTGGTGTTAAAAACGGAGCAGGTGTTGATGCATACAGGAAAATTTATCCTATTCCTGATTCAGAAATTGCAGCTAACCCTAACCTTACACAGAACTCAGGCTATTAATCAAAAAAATAAAAAGATATGAAATCATACTTAACCAAATTTTCGCTTTTGCTGGCAATCGTATCTTTCTTTGCCTGCAAGAAAGTAGAAAATAAAATTTACTACGAGGGCGGAACGAATCCCGTGCTTACTGCAAGTACAACTTCAGTAAGTTTACAACCGGGCCAGGAAGCCAATACAGCGATTGTGTTTAAATGGACCAATCCTGATTATAAGTTTACAACAGGCATCAGCTCACAGGATGTAACTTATACATTTGAAATGGATACTGTTGGTGGTAACTTCAGCAGTGGTGCTAAATATTCAACTGCTTATGCAAAGGATTTATCCAAAACATTTACAGTTACCGAACTGAATGGAATTTTGGGTAATACCATGTTACTGCAAAATGATCCACGCAGAAGCTATTCATTACAGGTAAGAGTAACATCACGTTTAGGTACTGGCGTTGCAGCCGTTCCTTTAACATCAAATGTTGTTACGTTTTCTGCAAGCCCATTTGTTCCACCACCAAAAGTTGAAGCTCCAGGTACAGCAGCAAACAACTATACTGATGGTAATTTATGGATGGTGGGTGATGCAAGCTTTGGCGGATGGGATAACCCCGTAAAAGCTCCATACGATGTGTCTCAGAAGTTTACCAAAGTATCTAAAACATTATATACACTTACTGTTGCACTACCAGGTGGCGGTGGTTACAAGTTAATTCAAACACAAGGTGTTTGGGGTACTCAATACCACATGACAACAGGAACATGGCAAGCTGGTGAATTTGAAAAGAAAGACTCTGATCCGCAATTCCCTGGTCCGCCTTCTGCTGGTACATATAAGATTACGGTGAACTTCCAGTTAGGAACTTACAATGTTGTAAAACTGTAAAAACAAACAAACATGAAACTTTTAAATAAATACGGGTTTTTCGCATTGCTTCTGGTTTTTGCTTTTACAGCATGTGAAAAAGCTCCCGAATTAACATATCACAAAAACGGAACCGCCGTAACACTCTCGGCTTCCACTACTGCTGTTACGATGACAGCGGCAGACTCCAATGCAGTAAAACTTACACTGAACTGGACAAGCCCTGAATACGCAACAGATTCAAACACGTACAAGTATATTCTTGAGCTCGATTCAAGTTCAAGAAACTTTACAAAACCAAATACGGTTATTCAAACAGGCAGCAAAACCAAATCCTTTACAGGAAAAGAAATCAACAACATGTTGCTGAATTATGGTTTTGCATTGGGTTCTCCTGTTGATCTTGATTTCCGTATCACTTCATCTTATGGAAATAACAATGAGCAATACAAATCAAATATTGTAAAGATCAGGGTTACTCCTTACAGCGATCCTTCTGTGTTAACAACACAAAAAACTTCAGTAAGCGGAACATTAAACACAATGAACAACGCTTCAAATAAGTTTAGCTGGACAGCTGCTTTCAACGGATACAGTGGCGTGGTTACTTACACATTGCAATACGATTCTACAGGTAAAAACTTCACTTCTCCTCAAAGTGTTTTAATCGGCAACTCGCTGTATGAAAAAACATTTACCGAAGGTGAAATCAATGATTTTGCATTGAGCGAAGGCATTGCAGGTGGTACAACCGGTAAACTTGATTTCCGTGTTAAATCAGTTACTGCGCAAGGTGCTACTTCTTATTCAAACACAGTATCAGTAACAATTGCTACGTATATCCCATTGCTTCGTTTCTACATGCCGGGTAGTTACCAGGCTGCAACTGGAAACGGAACAGATTGGAGTCCGTCAAATGCTCCTGAATTTATCAGGGATCTTCGTCCTGCTGCATTAAACAAACTGTATTATCTCTACATCTGGTTACCTGCAGGTGCAGAGTTTAAAGTAACACAAGGCCGCAGCTGGGATGTAAACTATGGTGGAACTGGTGGAAACCTTTCTGCAGGTGGTGCAAACTTCTCTGTTGCAACAGCAGGCTTTTACAGAATTTCAATCGACAGAACTTCATTGAAATATGATATTCGTGAAGGACGTATGGGCTTTGTTGGCGATGCAACAGGTTCTGGCTGGAGTCCATCATCAGCATTTCCTAACTATGCAATGGGTACAGCAGCAACAAACCTGTTTGTTGGTATTACAAGTATGACACCAGGTGGTTGGAAGTTGATTGACTTCAACGACTGGAACAATGGTGATATTTCTGTTACCAATGCAAGAAGCTATGGTTCAACAGGTGCAAGCGGAAGCCCGATGGTGATTAACGATGCAAACTTCCCCAATATCACAACTGCAGGTCGTTACCGTGTAATCTGGGACGGACGTAATGTTGATGGAATTAAATACGAAATGTCGCCAGCTACTGAAATGCGTTTGGTTGGTAACGGTATCCAGGGCGTGCCTGACTGGAACCCAGGTGCCAGTCCTCAAATGACATACATGGGTAATGGTATTTGGCAGATTACAGCTACACTGATTGCAGGTAAGGATATTAAATTCCTTGCAGGAAATGATTGGGGTGCTTTCGACTATGAAGATAACAGTGGCGGAAGTACAGCAACAGGTGTTGCACGTAAAATTAAATGGGAAGGTGGCGATAACTTCAAAACTCCTGTTTTAAATGGTACATATATCATTACACTCAACGAACATACACAAACAGTAACAATCAACTAATCGTTATCTGTTTGATGATAAAAATGCAGGAAGCTTTCTTCCTGCATTTTTTGTTTGATGAAGAAAGTATCTTTATAACAGCAAACCTCTGTTTATTAAACTATCTATGAAAGAAAACATAATCAAATGATACTAAAAAACACTCTATGCCTTTTTGCATTTTCTTTTTTGATTTTATCTTGTAGTCTTAGAGAGAATAAGCTAACAAAAACTGCAATTAATTTTTTTCCAAAGAAACTCGATGATTTGTCTGGAAATGGTTTTACCGGAAACAAACTACCTAAAGGTTTTTATCATAAGTCTCAAATAGACACGTTTATTAATTTTGATTATCGTTCTGAGGAAATGAAATATTATAAAAGAATACAAATTAGGTTTAGAGAAGGAGATTCTGCAGCAATTAATTCATATGTATCACGGTTTGAGTTGTCGAAAAATAAGGATAGTTTGTTTGCAATAGTACCTCATATGGGCAGAGTAGGATATAAGCTGAGTACGAACTTCAAAAAGGGATATATTCTTTTGGAATACACTCATCCTTCGTATAAAAATTATCGATTAAAAACGAAAGATATTGATATAGCTCCAAGTGCTTCTGATAATTAATTATCGATTGAGATAAAACTTATGAAAAAATATTTCTGCTTCCTCTTTTTGCTTCCTTCGTTTATCAGCTGTGGTAAAAAAGAAAAAGAAATTGCAGGTGTTTATGTTAAGTCGCCATCGCTTTATACAATAGACACTTTGTTTATTTATGCTGATAGCTTACAGCCAACATTAGTTTATAACAGAAAAGTTTACAAGTACACGCAAAAGTTTTATAGCAAATCAACCGGACAGATGCTTTTTGAAAACATGTCAACATGGTGGATAAATGATAATGGCAGAATCGAATTAGACAATCTGTATCTTGATCAAGACAACAACCCTGAAAATTACTCTCATTCACCTGCTGCAATAAGGAATGTAGTAATTTCAAGTTCCCTCCCAATAAAATCTGATAAACTAATAGTGAATGAAGATCTGGATGTGTTTTACATCAAAGTAAAATAAATAGAGATATAGCCATCAATTTTGCCGGGTTGCGTTTTCTTCGACCCGCAGTACCTGGGATGTACATATAAATTCAACTGCAATTCACCACTTAGCACTACCGCCAAATCAGGGAACAATCCGATTTCGGGCTGTCATTCGAAATCGTGGCCCTTTTTCTTTCTTTTTGGGCAAGCAAAAAGAAAAAGAGTCTAAAACCCTCATTTTTACCCAGTTGGAAAGCCTCTGTCACTCGTTGGAAGACCCCTGTCGGCCGTTGGAAAGCCGCTGCACCTGACTGGAAGACAGTTTACACTGACGGGATTGCAGCTGTCACTCGTTGGAAGGCCTCTGTCAGCCGTTGGAAGCAATCTGTCGGCGCTTGGAAAGCATCTGTCAGTCATTGGAAGCCCGCAGTCGGTCGTTGGGAGCCCATCTCCACTCATTGGAAAGACAACTATCCTCGTTGGAAACCTGCTGTCGGTGGTTGGAAAGCCATTGTCGGTCATTGGAAATACGTTGTCGCCGGTTGGAAGACTAATACCGACGCCTGAAAACAATCGGTTTCTTGTTGTAATAATATCTTATCAAAAGAAAAATACAACTGCATTGTTTGTGGAATATAAAGGCTTTATTAAACAGTCATCTCTTTCATTTGGAAGTACATCTCCGTTCATTGAAAAGCCTTCTTCGGTAGTTGAATCAACATCTGTTCTTCAGCAAAAAAGATCTTTGATTAATCATTAGCAATGCAATCAGCAGTCGTACCTATCTCTTAATCAGAAACTGCAAAAGGTATAACTTTACCTAATGCCTTTTCAACTTCATTCATCATACACACCTGCTGGCGATCAGCCGCAGGCCATTCAGCAATTAACCGAAGGAATTCTCAACGGCGAAAAATTCCAGACATTGCTCGGTGTTACCGGCAGTGGTAAAACATTCACCATTGCCAATGTAATTCAGAATGTGCAGAAACCAACACTGGTGCTTACACATAACAAAACACTGGTGGCACAATTGTACGGTGAGTTTAAACAGTTCTTTCCTGATAATGCAGTTGGATATTTTGTAAGCTATTACGATTACTATCAGCCTGAGGCATACATGCCTGTTAGTGATACATACATCGAAAAGGATTTAAATATCAACGAAGAATTAGACAAACTTCGTTTACAAGCAACAAGCGAACTACTCAGCGGACGGAGAGACATTATCATCGTTGCAAGTGTTAGTTGTATTTATGGTATGGGTAACCCTACTGATTTTGAAAACGGCATCGTCCGCATTTCAAAAAAGCAAACACTTTCAAGGCAGGGATTTTTACATTCACTCGTTAACAGCTTATACAACCGCACACAGGGCGATTTTACAAGAGGAACATTTCGTGTAAAAGGCGATACGGTTGATATCAATCTCCCCTATGTTGATTTTGGCTACCGTGTTACATTCTTTGGTGATGAAATTGAAGAAATAGAAACCCTCGAAATAAAAACCGGTAAACGTATTGGCAAGGTTGATAATGCCGCCATCTTCCCGGCTAATTTATATGTTGCACCAAAAGACATGATGCAGGAAATCATTTATGAAATACAGGATGAATCAGCTGCACAGGTAGAGTATTTTAAAAGTGTTGGTAAATACATTGAAGCACAACGTTTGAAAGAACGTACAGAATATGATCTGGAAATGATTCGTGAGCTTGGTTATTGTAACGGTATTGAAAACTATTCACGATTTTTTGATCGTCGTCATCCGGGTACAAGACCATTTTGTCTGCTTGATTATTTTCCGAAAGATTTTTTAATGGTGATTGATGAAAGCCATCAAACCATTCCGCAGGTAAGCGGTATGTATGGTGGCGACAGAAGCCGTAAATTAATTCTGGTTGATTATGGTTTTCGTTTGCCAAGTGCATTGGATAACCGTCCGTTAAACTTTCATGAATTTGAAAGTTTATTGAATCAAACTGTTTTCATCAGTGCAACTCCTGATGATTATGAACTGGAAAAAACAGGTGGTGTTGTGGTGGAGCAGATTGTTCGTCCGACAGGTTTGCTTGATCCGCCCATTGAAATAAGACCAAGTGTTAACCAGATTGATGATTTGCTTAATGAAATTGATAAGCGTGTGAAGAAAGGCGATCGTGTATTGGTAACAACATTAACCAAACGCATGGCCGAAGAGATGGATAAATATTTACAACGCATCAACATTAAATCAAAATACATTCACAGCGAAGTACACACATTGGATCGTGTGGAAATTTTGCGGCAGTTACGCCTGGGTGAAATTGATGTGTTGGTTGGTGTGAATTTATTGCGTGAAGGTCTGGATTTGCCTGAGGTTTCATTGGTGGCTATTCTTGATGCAGATAAAGAAGGTTTCTTACGTAATGAAAAAAGTTTAACACAAACGGCTGGTCGTGCTGCAAGA
This sequence comes from Chitinophagaceae bacterium UBA1931, assembly GCA_002337125.1. Lineage (GTDB taxonomy): Bacteria > Bacteroidota > Bacteroidia > Chitinophagales > Chitinophagaceae > Lacibacter. The sequence goes on along the minus strand of DDFJ01000004.1, from coordinate 1,981,591 downwards.
AATGTAAACGGGCTTGTAATTTTTTATGCTGATAAGATGACGGAAAGCATGCGTCGCACCATTGAAGAAACCAACCGCAGAAGAGAGAAACAGGTTGCATACAATATTGAACATGGTGTTACTCCAAAAACAATTATCAAGAGTATTGACCAGGTGATGAAACAAACATCAGTACTTGATATTAAAGGGTATGATACAAGTAAACCGTACGCACTTTCGCCTGATGGTGAACTGGTGAATGTTGCTGCAGAAGACCAGGAAACCTATCAAACTATTCCTCAGGTTGAGAAAGCGATCACACAAACAAAAAAGAAAATGGAAAAAGCTGCAAGAGATCTTGATTTCATGGAAGCTGCACGTTTGCGTGATGAAATGTTTGCGTTGCAAAAGCAGCTGGATGATATGAAAAAGTAAATCTGTTTATTGATGCTTAACAAGCACCAAAATAGATATTCCTATATTTGTTATTCTCGTTAACACCTGAAAATAAAACTGATGGAGAATCTTTTTGAAAAGTTCAGGCTGGGCAATGAAAAGGAAAATCTAGAAACAGTAGTACAAAACATTGTAAACGGTGTTGTTTTCAGAGGTACAAATCTGTGGATTCTTATACTTGCTATTTTAGTTGCCTCATTAGGACTAAATGTTAATTCAACAGCTGTTATTATTGGTGCAATGCTGATTTCGCCTTTGATGGGCCCTATTATGGGTATTGGTCTGGCGATGGGCATGAATGATATTGCCTTATTAAAAAAAGCAGCAAGCAATTATTTCATTGCAACAGTTGTTGCCTTGTCTGCGTCAACTGTTTTTTTTGTTTTATCACCATTAAATGAGGCCCATTCTGAATTGCTTGCAAGAACATCGCCTAATATTTATGATGTGCTCATTGCCTTGTTCGGAGGTCTTGCCGGAATTGTTGCTGTGTCAAGTAAGAATAAGGGAAATGTAATTCCCGGCGTCGCCATTGCAACTGCGTTAATGCCACCTCTTTGTACAGCAGGCTATGGGTTGGCAACGATGCAGCTGGAGTTTTTTTTAGGAGCGTTTTATCTTTATATCATTAATACAGTTTTTATTGCACTTTCAACTTTAATGATTGTTCAATTGCTCCACTTTCCTAACAAGGTTTTTCAAAATAAAAAACAGGAAACAATTTCGAGGCGCATCATTTGGTTGATTGTAATAGCTACCGCAATGCCAAGTATTTATTTCGGTTACGATTTTATACAACAGGAACGTTTTGTAAAGAATGCCGGATTGTTTATAAATAACGAAGCACACTTTGAAGGCGATTACCTGCTGAATAAAAAAATTGATGCAAGAAATAGAAAAATTTTACTGGTTTTTGGAGGTAAAGAAATTAAAAGTGCTGAATCAGACAAGTTAAAGCATGAAATGGGAAAATATAACCTTACGAATACAGAACTTGAGATAAAACAGGGATTTTCCAATTTAACAGTTGATGAAATAAAGCAAAACGATGGACGATATGTACAGATTAATGAAGCTTTGGCAGAAAAGGAAATCGAATTAAACAAACTGCGGACTACTGTTGACAGTATTAATAACAATCAGAAAACAGCACAGGATGTTTTTGAAGAATTGAGGGTTTATTATCCTTCATTAAATCAGGCCATAATTGGTCCATCGCTAATGATTGAGAAAAACCAAAAACCAGCTAGAATAACTGTTGCAGTTTTATCTTTTTCAGAAGTTATTCCGCAAACGGATAAAACTAAAATTACAAATTGGCTGAAGCTTAGAATGAAAACAGATAGTTTAACCATAATTTTCGGGAAATGATTACAGTTGTTATACCTGCATTGAATGAAGAAAAATCAGTTGCCAGTGTTGTTGCACTTGCAAAAGAAAATTCTGCTGTTACTGAAGTTATTGTTGTTGACGATAAATCATTTGACAAAACTATTGAAAATGCAAAAGGTGCAGGAGCTGTTGTTATTACAAGCACCAAGCTTGGCAAAGGCGCATCAATGAAAGATGGTGTGCTTTATGCAAAAAACCCGGTAATTGTTTTTTTGGATGCAGATATAACGACATATCCTGCAGATATTATTTCATTGCTTACTGATCCGATAATAAAAGGGGATGCAGATTTTTGCAAATCATTTTTTTCAAGACAGGCAGGAAGAGTAACTGAATTAGTTGCCAAGCCGCTTTTGTCAATTCTGTATCCTGATTTTCCTTCTTTCTGGCAACCGCTGAGTGGTATGATTGCAGGACGGAAAGAATACTTTGAAAGGATTGAGTTTGAAGAAGGATATGGTGTTGATATAGGAATACTGATTGATATGTACCAGATGGGAGTTAGAATTAAAGAGGTAAATATTGGTCATATTGAAAACAGAATGCAGTCATTAGAACAGTTGGGAAAAATGTCGAAAGAAGTTGCATCGGTGATTCTGAAAAAATCAAAGAATAGCGGTGAAACAAATTTTGAAACACTTGAGCATATACAGATGATTAGGGAACAAATGGATTTTGCAATTAGAGAAAGTTCAAGAAAATTAAAGAAGGTAGCCATTTTTGATATGGATAACACCATATTGCGTGCAAGTTTTATTCATACAGCTGCGGAAAAATTTGGATTCAAAAAAGAGTTACTTGATATAGTTACATCACAATCAAATCCTTTTATACGTACCAAACAAATTGCCCGTTTACTGAAGGGTAAATCAATCAGCGATTTATTAAATCTGGCCGATGAAATTCCTGTAACAAAAGCTATTGAAGAAACAATTAAATTGCTGCATGAAAACGGGTTTGTAACAGGTATTATTTCTGATAGTTATGATTGCATTACCAATCATTTGAAAAACAAATTTTCATTTGATTTTTCATTAGCGAATGAATTGGAGTTTTCCAAAAGCATTGCAACAGGAGAAGTTAAGATTCCCTCTTTTTTTCTGACACATGATTCTGGTTTATGTAATCATGAGTATTGCAAAACAAATGCCCTTATACACATTTGCAGCAGGTACAATATTCCGGTTGAAGACACTCTTGCTGTAGGCGATAGTGAAAATGATATTTGTATGATAAGAAAGGCTGGTATTGGCATTTCATTTTGCTCTTCCAATAGTTTACTGGATGCTGTTGCTGACTTTGTAATTAAAGAACCTGATTTTAGTTTGCTTAATCCAATAATTTTGTAACTGATGTTTTTAACGTTAATAATTTTTGTTTTAGGATACCTTGCTATTGCATTTGAGCATCCTCTCAAACTGAACAAAGCTGCATCTGCTTTAATAACAGGTGTATTGTGCTGGACCATTTATTTTGTTCATTCAGTTGAAATACATGCAGCTACTGATGAATTGTTACATCATGTTGGTGAAATTGCCTCCATTCTTTTCTTTTTACTTGGCGCAATGACCATTGTTGAACTGATCGATTCACATGATGGTTTTGATCTTATTACACAAAAAATAACTGCTACCGATAAGGGTAAGCTGTTGCTGATAGTAACTGTTGTCACTTTTTTTCTTTCAGCATTGCTTGATAACCTTACAACAGCAATTGTCATGACATCATTGCTTGCGAAATTGCTTAATAATAAATCGGACAAATTGTGGTTTGCAGGAATGGTTGTAATAGCCGCTAATGCAGGGGGCGCATGGTCGCCTTTAGGCGATGTTACTACGACCATGCTCTGGATTGGAAAACAGATTACGGCTGTCAATATCATCAAACAACTGATTCTCCCAAGTATTCTTGTGGCTGCAATTCCTGCTGCAATAGTGGCCGCACGTTTCAAAGGAAAAAAAATATCTTCAATGCCTCAGCTGGTGCGAACAGAGAAAGAAAAGAAAGATGGAAGAATTGTATTGTTTTCAGGTGTTGGATTATTGCTTTTTGTTCCTGTGTTTAAAACTGTAACACATCTTCCCCCATTTATGGGGATGCTGCTTGCTTTGGGTTTGATGTGGATTATAACAACGGTTATTCATAAAAGTAAGGAACCTGAAATTGCAGAGAAATATACAGTGGCAAAAGCATTGCAGAAAGTTGACACGCCAAGCATTTTATTTTTTCTTGGAATTTTGCTTGCTGTATCGGCTTTACAATCTGCCGGCTATTTAAAAGAACTGGCGGTAGCATTAACACAAACATTAAAAAATGATTACTTAATTGCAACTGCATTAGGTTTGTTATCGGCACTTGTTGACAATGTTCCGTTGGTTGCAGCATCGCAGGGAATGTTTGACCTTGCAACTTATCCAACTGATCATCCGTTTTGGGAAATGCTTGCATTAACAACAGGAACGGGTGGAAGTGCAATTATTATTGGTTCTGCTGCGGGAGTTGCAGTTATGGGAATAGAGCAAGTTGATTTTATGTGGTATTTGAAAAAAATAAGCTGGCTTGCTTTAATTGGTTTTGCTGCGGGTATAGCTGTATACTTATTACAGCTGCAGTTTTAAAATAGCATGCAATGAAAACAATTAAGAACGGGTATGTTGTATTGATCAATTACCTGCGTACAAAATTGAGCCGGGTGCAGTTTATTATGCTTATTGCAACTGTTACCGGTTTTGTTTCAGGTATGCTGGCCGTTTTACTCAAAACAATTGTACATTATATACAACATGGAATTGATGCAATTCCTGTTTCAAGATTTTCCTATTTGTTATTTCCCATGCTGGGTATACTGCTGACGGTTTTTATTGTAAATCGTTTCTTTCATGGTCATATCGAACGGGGAATTGCAATGGTGCTGAAGGCAATTGCACGAAAGTCATCTTACATTCCATTCAGTCATACATATCTTCATGTCATCACAAGTTCATTGACGGTTGGACTTGGCGGCTCTGCAGGTTTGGAAGCGCCCATTGTTGCAACAGGTTCTGCAGCCGGGTCAAATCTTGCACGTATCAGTGATCTTAATTACCAGGAACGTACATTGCTGATTGCATGCGGTGCAGCAGCTGGCATATCGGCTGTGTTTAATGCTCCTATTGCAGGAGTTGTATTTGCCATTGAAGTGTTGCTGGTTGAAACATTGGTGAGTTATTTTATTCCGCTTATTATTTCTTCTGTTGTTGGGGCACTTTGTTCCAAAATTATTCTTGAAGAATCATCGCTTTTCAATTTTGTTCTGAAGCAATCGTTTGATTACAAGAATGTTCCATACTATATTCTCCTGGGTATTTTGGCTGGCTTTGTTTCACTTTACTATGCAAGAATATTTAAGTTCACTGAATCAAAAATTCACAGCTGGAAAATAAATAGCTATGGCAAAGTCATTATCGGAGGTTTGTTATTGCTGGGAATTTATTTTGTGTTTCCACCACTTTTTGGTGAAGGCTATAACAGTGTAAAAAAAGTTGCGAATGGTTCGTTCAATACGTTCATTGATAATACCACTTTGTTTTCTTTGCTTGGCACCAAATGGGCAATTATAGCTTTCGCTGCTTTTATTGTTTTATTTAAACCTGTTGCTGCAGGCATTACAATCGGAAGTGGTGGTAATGGAGGAAATTTTGCTCCTTCTTTGTTTGCGGGTTCTTATTTAGGTTACTTCTTTTCACAGGTGTTGAATGCAACACCGTGGGTAAAAATTCCTGTTGGCAATTTTAGTCTTGTTGGTATGGCTGGTGTATTAAGTGGTGTAATGTACAGTCCGCTAACGGCCATCTTTTTAATTGCAGAAATCACGAATGGTTATGAATTGTTTATTCCGTTAATGATTGTTTCATCTATCTCCTTTTTTATTGTCAAGACGTATGAACCGTTTTCGATGGACTTAAAAAAACTTGCAAAAGAGGGCCAGGTCTTCACACATAAAAAGGAAAAGAATATTCTTACTTCGTTTACACTGGATGAAATAATGCAGGATCAATATGAAACAATCAGTCTTGATAAAAAACTGAAAGATCTTGTTGAGCTGCTGAAAAAAAGTGAGAAAAATATTTTTGCTGTAGCAGGAAGTAAGGGCAGGTTTGTTGGTATTGTTGAGTTGAATGATATTAAGCAAAAGCTGTTTCAGCCGGAAGAGTATAATAAAACAAGTATCCGCTCACTGATGAAAAAACCTGCTGCAGTTTTGGAGCAAGACCAGGATATGCATTCTGTTATGGAGTTGTTTGATCTTACACAAAGCTGGTATTTGCCTGTTCTTGACAAGGATAAAAAATTTGTAGGGTTTATTTCTAAAACCAAGTTGTTTAATAAATACCGGGAAATTCTTTCTTCGCAAAGTGATTTATATGAAATGGAATAACCTTCAGCCCTGTCCGGTAAAATAAAAATGTTAATAAAACCGTTTATTCAGCAGGCCAGGCAAAAATGCCGGATGAGAAACACTTTAAGAACCAACGTCTTACAGCTTGATTAGCTTTTGGAAGCAGTTTTTAGCCACATTCAAATATCTCAAAATGAATCCTTTCTCTGTGGCTTGACGTAAATTTGCTGCTTCCTTTCACCACCATCTGTAACCTACGACCACTCTCCGCCAAAACTTTACTGTTAATAGGGGATAATATTTAAAACGCAAAAACGTTACGGGCAATGCATTTGGTGAAAAAGAAACTTTTATTATTTTTAATGATCCATAAATCCTATTCTATGAAACTGGTTCAAACCAAATTGATTTATCTTATTATTTCTGCTGTAATTTTTTTACAGATTCCCATTTTAATTGCGGGTAGCACATCAAAAGAGCGGATAACTGCTCCTGCTGTTTCAAAAACCTTAGTCGAAAAAAGCAAACAGGAAATAATTCTTGCAACTGCTGATAGTCTTTTCCAGAATTTTAAATTAATGGAATCGGGACTGGAGCAGGAAGCTTTTGAACTTGCTTATAAGGGTTATGAAAGGTTACTGGAAGAAGGAATGGTTTCCCGCTCTGAAGTATTAACCATTGCCGATTTTTCCAAACCATCAAGTGAAAAGCGTTTGTATATTATCGACATGAAAGAAGGTAAGCTTCTTTATCACACTTTGGTTGCTCATGGCCGCAACAGCGGATTAAGTTATGCAACAGAATTTTCAAACAAACCCGAATCAAATAAAAGCAGTCTTGGTTTTTATCTTACTCTGCAAACTTACTTTGGCGACAAAGGCTTAGCTCTGAAACTAAAAGGACTTGAAAAAGGAATTAATGACAAAGCTTTTGACAGATCAATTGTGATGCATGGCTCCGATTATGTAACACCTCAGTTTGCAAACGACAGAGGTTATATTGGCCGCAGCCTTGGTTGCCCTGCAGTTCCAAGAAAACAGGCACCTGCAATTATTAACACCATTAAGAACGGCAGTGTTCTGTTTATTTATCATCCTGAAAAAAAGTACCTGGAAGAATCAGAAATACTGAACAGCTAAAAATACTTTTTGCAAATCAACCAGTTGATACACCAAATCCTGATGAAGAACCCCGCTTTAGCGGGGTTTTATTTTTTTAGGCAATATACCAGGCAATTAACTGAATAATAAAACCGGTAATGAACCCTGTATATATTTCACTTGGTTTATGATCGCTTGCAACAAAACGGCTGGTACAAATAACACCTGCAACAAAAAAACAAATCAGCAGCGATAAGCCATCATCCATTTTATTTGCAAACAATAACATGATAAACAGTGCAGTTAAACCACCGGCACCAATGGCGTGCATGCTAACCTTCATGTAATTGTTAAGTAACAGAGATGCACTTGCAGCTACAAAAAGACTAAGTAAAAATGCTCTTAATTCAAATGGATATTGAAGTTGTCTTGATACGTAATAACTCCAGAAAAAGAATGTAATACAGGCAACGTACGGTATGATGCGTTCTTTTTGTGTACGCAGCTGAATAGATTGAATGAAACCGAGTCCCTTCAGCAACAGCACAGTTACCAGCGGAATAAAAACATTGGTACTGAAAATACTCAGGAATATTTTGAGCTTTTCAAAACTCTGAACGCCGGTAAAAATAAAGCTGTTGTAATAGATGAGGTAAAGGCTCGTCCAGATAATGATAAGAATGGGATGGAACAGGTAAGAAAAAAATACAGCCAATGCTTTTGTTACAGGTGAAAACGAATTGTCTGCAACGTCAAGATTGCCTTTATCATCAACAATGAGTTGTTCCATATTAAAGTTGTTTGCGTAACCTGGCAACCGGAATATTTAATTGTTCCCTGTATTTGGCTACCGTTCTGCGTGCAATATTATACCCTTTTTCCTGAAGTAATTCAGTTAGTCTTTCATCGCTTAAAGGTTTGCGTTTATCTTCTGCCTCAGTAAGATCGGAAAGTATTTTCTTTACTTCTCTTGTTGAAACCTCTTCGCCGCTTTCTGTACTCAGCGATTCGCTGAAGAAAAATTTAAGACGGTAAGTACCGAATTCTGTTTGTACAAATTTGCTGTTGGCAACACGGCTTACTGTTGAAATATCAAGACCGGTTTTCTCTGCAATATCTTTTAAAATCATCGGCCGCAAAGATGTTTCATCACCCGTAAGAAAAAAATCTTCCTGGTGCTGCATAATTGCAGTCATGGTGTGCAGCAATGTATTTTGACGTTGCTTAATTGCATCAATAAACCATTTAGCCGCATCAATTTTTTGTTTGATAAATAACACAGCTTCTTTCTGCCGCTTATCTCTTTTACTTCCTCTTTCGTATTCCTTCAGCATGTCCCGGTATCCTTCGCTGATTCGCAAATCAGGCGCATTGCGGGAATTGAGTGTGAGTTCGAGTTTGCCGTTGCTGTTGGTAATAAAAAAATCAGGAACGATATAGGTTTCAGCTTTATTTACTTCGCCAATATTACCACCCGGCTTGGGGTTAAGTTTGATGATTTGCTGAATAACCGCTTTTAGGTCTTCATCACTTAACGATAAGCTGCGCTGGATTTTTTCGTAATGTTTCTTGGTAAACTCATCGAAATATTTTTCAAGGATGAGAATAGCCGCAGTAACATCTTTTGCATTGTCGTGTTTTGCTTTATGATGCAATTGAATTAACAGGCACTCCTGCAAATCCCTGGCACAAATACCAGGCGGGTCAAATTGCTGAATCAGCTGAATCAGATCTTCGACTTCCTGTTCTGTGGTTTCAATGTTTTGCCTGAAAGCAAGATCGTTTACAATAGCACTGTTTTCACGACGCAGATAGCCGTCGTCATCAATACTTCCTACAATCTGCTCCGCAATAACCTGCCGTTTATCATCCAGTTTAAGCAAACCCAGTTGCTGGAGTAATAAATCGTAAAAGCTTACTTCAATTTTTATCGGTGTTGTTTTGCGTTCTTCCTGCTCGCCGTAGTTTTCATCCCTTGTTCTGTAGTCGGCAATTTCGTCATCGCCCTCACTCACATATTCGTCAAGATTAATATTGTCATATTCGTCCTCGCTTCCATCCATATCGAAATCTTCTTCTTCCGAGGAATCAAATTCATCTTTAATGTCTTCTGTAAACTGATCCTCTCCATCCTCATCCGATTGTTCCAGTGCCGGGTTTTCCTCCATTTCTTCTTTTATTCTCTCTTCCAGATTGGCAGTAGGAACCTGCAGCAGTTTCATTAACTGAATTTGCTGTGGTGATAGTTTCTGTAATAATTTTTGCTGTAATCCCTGGCTTAACGACATCTTTGATGGTACGTTTTTATCTTTGTAATGCGATTGTTCAGCAGCTAAATTATTAAAAAACGGGAAAATGAATTCATTTTGGAACAATTTTTGTTGGGTAGTGGTACTTTTCTTAACATTATCTTTTAAAACGCAAGCCCAATCTGCATTTCCACGAGTGCGACAAGATTCATTGTGCGTGGCTGAGAGCCGGATTTTGCTTCAAATGCACAGCAGTTCTGCAATTTTTTCAAATAATCTTCAAAAAAATCAATCTTTTTTTCTGAACCCTTTAAGTAAAGCCGGAATTATGTGTGTGGCTGAATATAAACTGGAAAAATTAACTGGTATTCCTTTCCGTTTCAGGCTGGGATCGCTTGAATATGTGAACAAACTGGAGGGTAAAAAATAAAGCAGCAAAAATCGATGCTGCTTTATTGTAAATGAAATTACCTGTTTCCCCAAACGGCCACCCGGGCCCTTCCTTTTGCCCGACCAATCGTTGAATACAAAAATTCAATCCTGTCTAATCTTCTAATGCCTCCGGGCAAATCAATAACCCTGCTTTCCTGACCGGCTCTGAAAACATGTTTCAGCGAAACATTCATTTTCTCACCATTTTCAAAGTAAATGTCCAGATCGTCAATTCTCAAAGGGCCGTCTGTAACCCTGATTTTGATTTGCCTGTAAGCATCATTGCCGCCAACACGAAGTACATCACGATCTGGTCCAAAGGCTGCCCATTTATCTCCGATGAAACGCCAGTTTTGTATTACTGAAAATGAACTTGCTGTAATAAACAGCAATACAAGCACGATAAAATAATTTTTTTTCATGGTGAGTGTTTAAAGCTTAACAATAGCTGTGTGACGTCAGAGATTACAGATAGTTAAATTAAAAACTAAAAAAAATTTATGCAACTTGTTTGAAGTGATCTTCCCTGATTGGTTACAGTTTTGATTGTTGCCATTGTAAGTGACTTATTACAGCTCTTATTTCTCCAAATGAATAATCGTTGCCCAGCAATGCTTTTAATTCAGTTGCTTTTGCTTCAGCATTTTGTTCAATGGCCTTGATGATTGCTTGTAATTTATCGTTTGTAACAAGATTGGTAACTGCAATTTGCCCAGCTTTTACAGCCTCTGCTAAATGTCCTTCAACAGTTGAAACGGTAATGTTTCTGAGCTTTGCAATTTCTTCAATTGTTTTTTCTTCCTTGAAATACTGTAAGGAAATAGTGTAAGAAAGTGGTTTGGTTGTTTTTACAGTTGAAGTTTCTTTCTTTTTTCTTTTTGCATGAACCGGTATGGCATCAATGTTTGTTTCAATATGATGTTCGTTGCAATAATCGTGAACCATCTCCAGAATTTCATCACCATATTTATCAACTTTTGCTTTTCCAAAACCCGCAATCTGTAAAAGATGATTTTTTGTCAGAGGTAAATAAGTACAGATTTCAACAAGACTGCTGCTGTTCGCCAGCATATAAATGGGCATATTGTTTTCAGTGCAAACTTTATCACGCCAGTCTTTCAGCTGAAAGTATAAATCTGCATTTTTAATGTTTGTTTCAATAGGTTTTTTGTTGGCAGCATAACTGCTTACCTGGAATTTGGGAACCGACAGATTCAGTTTATGTTTTAAAAAACCATTTATGGAAAATGGCTCTCTGCAGTAGTGTAAAAAATAAATGGAACTGTGCAGCGCAATACAAACATTTTGCAGTTGCTCATTAATTTCTTCTGAAACAGTTTTGTGTTCTGTAACAACAGGGTGGTGAGTAACGTTTTGCTTTAACGCTTCAAGTTTTGAAAGAAAGTAGACAGCTGCATCGCTGATACGTTTTTGCAAGGCAGCATTTTTTTCAACTTCTCCTTCTTGTTTCATTAATTCATTGATCAGTAAAATGAATTTGGAAGAAACTGGTTTTTCAGTTTCATATTGTGCGGCAAAATCAGCAGCCCAGCTTTCTGCTTCTGCATTTACATCGTGTTTGTGTTTGATGATAATTTGCTGCAGCTGTTTGATGGATGATTCAGTTTGCCCGAATCTGAAAATATCTTCTAATAAAAGTTGAGTAAACAGTTTTCGTGCATGTGTAAAGCGTTCGGCAAGCGAACCTTTTGGCGCAAGTGAATTTTGCCCGTTCACAACATGCTCGTTGCTAAATATAACCGAAGGTTGAATTTTTGAAAGCAGCACAATGCCGTCTATAGATGTGCAGCGGCTTAACGCAACATACACCTGCCCGCTGGTGAAGGATTGCCCGGCATCAATCATTACTTTATCAAAGGTTAAACCCTGGCTTTTGTGAATGGTAATGGCCCATGCAAGCCGCAACGGGTATTGCTCAAAGGTGCCCAGCATTTCCTGCTCAAGTTTTCCATCACTCCTGTTTAATGTGTAACGATTGTTTTCCCAGGTTTCCTTTTGAACACGAATCTGTTCGCCGTCAGATTCAACAGTAATGCTGTCAGTTTCAAGTCTTGTTACCGTGCCTATTTTTCCATTGAAATATTTTCTTGCAACAGGATCGTTTTTCAAAAACATAACCTGTGCGCCTTCTTTCAAAACCAGTTCTTCATCGGCGGGATAACTGTTTTCAGGAAAATCGCCATCAATGGTTGCTTTGTAGGTGAATGGTGCTGAAATAATTTGCTGCAGTTCCCGTCGGTTAATGGTATCGGCCTGGTTATTATGTGTTGTAAGTGTGATGTATTTTTCGTCGGGTGATGGTTTAAAGTATGGCTGATAGCGTTCATTCAAACTTTGCAGGTCGTCCGTGTTCATTTGGTTGTTCCGCACTTTATTGAGCAGATCAACAAAACGTTGTTCTTTTTGACGGTAGATTTTGTTGAGCTCAATCAAGAGCGGCATTTGTTCTTTTATCACAAGACTGTCGAAAAAGAAAGAAGAAGAATAATATTCCTGCAGCACAGCCCATTCATGATTTTGTGCAACAGGTGGCAGCTGAAATAAATCGCCAATAAAAAGAAGCTGTACTCCTCCAAAAGGAACATGATGCTCATGGCGCACACTTCGCAGAATGTTATCAATTGCATCAAGAACATCGCAACGCACCATGCTTATTTCATCAATCACCAGTAAATCCATTTTGCGCAACAGTTGCAGCCGTTGTTTGTTAAAACGGATTTTCGAAAGCAGTTCAGTTTTTGAAGCAGCTGTTGGAAGAAATGGCGAAAACGGAAGCTGAAACAAGCTATGTAATGTAACCCCGCCTGCATTAATAGCTGCAACGCCTGTTGGTGCCGCAACAATAATATTCTTGGCACAATGTTCTTTCAGGTATTTGAGAAAAGTTGTTTTACCAGTTCCTGCTTTTCCTGTTAAGAAAATACTTTCCTGTGTTTCGGTTACAAAGCGAAAAGCCAGGTCAAAAATTTCATTACGTTCAACTGCCTGCATCGGATAAAGATAGAATGATAAAGTAAAACACCGGCAGGTGAAAATGTTTTATACGTTCTTGCCGGTGTTGGTATTCGGGTTTATTTATCGCTCAGCAGTAAAAGTTCGTTTACCTGTACTTCGGTAAAATATTTTTTTACTCCGGATTTATCTGTGTAGTTTTTGTTGACGAGCTTTCCTTCAATCATCACTTCTTTTCCTTTGGTTAAATATTTTTCTGCAAGTTCAGCCACCTTACCCCACGCAATCAGATTGTGCCATTGAGTTTCGGTTATCTTTTCACCTCTTGCATTGCGGTAGCTTTCGTTGGTTGCAATGCTGAACCTTGCCATTTTCTTTCCGCCTTCCAATGTCTTTACTTCGGGAGCGTTTCCAAGATTGCCAATGAGCTGAACTTTGTTTTTTAATGCGTACATAACATTTGATTTAATTGTTTTGAATTTGTTATCTCAGTCAACCTGGTTGTTTGCCTGTTGACAACACAAAGATGAATTGGTGCGAAAGCCTTAACCGGTTTTTAACCGTTTACTCCCGAAGCTAAACGTGTAGAAACGTTTGCACACGGATAAAATAATTGTATCTTACTCAATAATACACTTACTATGACTGCATCTGAACCAAGAACCTGTCTTGCCTGCGGTAAAAAACTAAATGGAAGAATTGATAAGAAGTTTTGTGATGATTACTGCCGCAACAATTACAACAATCAGCAAAAAGCAAAGGGAAGCCACAGCAGTTATGTACGCAACATCAATAATACATTGATGAAAAATCGCCGCATTTTAGAAAGCCTTTTGCCCGAAACCGAAGAAACTGCCAAAGCAAATAAAGACAAACTGATGCGACTGGGTTTTCAGTTCAGGTATCTTACACATACCTATCAAACCAAAACGGGGAAGACATACTTCTACTGTTACGATTATGGTTACCTGCCTTTAGACAATGACTGGTTTTTAATCGTTAAACGAAAAGAGGAATAAGTTTTTAATGCTTGATACTTGAGCTGCCGATAATTAATTGCGGACTGAGTACACGTTTTTCAAATTCAGTAATCGGCCGCTTGCTTTCAATCAACTGCAATAATAACTCGGTGGCATCCCTGCCCATTTCTTCAGCAGGCTGGCGGATATAAGTCAGTGGCGGATCAAACAACTCCATAATGTCGGAGTTTGAAAAACCAATGATGGCCATGTCCTTTGGCACATGAAGCCCCCTGCGTTTCATTGTTTTTAAACAGCCTGTTGTAAGTTTATCGCTGGTGGTAATTAAAGCATCGGGTCTTTGCTTTAGTGTAAGCAGTTTGTTCATCGCCTCCTCTACTTCAGAAAAAATCATTCCGCCATAAAAGCAATGCTGCACATATTCTTTACTGAACGAGAGATTATTCGCTTTCAGCGCATCATGATAACCTGCAAGCCTTTCATTTGTGATGGATAAGAACTCTGAACCGGCAATTGCAGCAATGCGTTTAAAACCGTTTTTAATGAGATGTTCTGTTGCATCATACACACCTTTATAATTATCTACAATTACTTTGTGTGTATCTATTTCATCGTTGATGCGGTCAATCAGCACAATCGGCATCCCCCTGTCGTGTAATGCTTTAATATGTGTAAGGTCAGTTGTTTCAGTTGATAGTGATATAATAAGTCCGTCAACCGATCTTGAAGCGAGGAACTGCAGGTCAATCACCTCCCGTTCGTACGATTCCCTGCTTTGCGCCACAATTACGTTATAACCCTTATCGTAAGCAATTGATTCAATACCATTAATGATCTGGGAAAAAAAGTTGTTGGCGATTTCGCAAATAACAACGCCTATTGACCGGCTGCGCTTTTCTTTTAAACTTAAAGCAATAGGGTTGGGTTTATAGTTTAGTTTTTCAGCACATTCAAGAACCAACTGCTTGGTCTCTGCGCTGATCTCATAACTGTCTCTCAATGCTCTTGAAACAGTTGATGTGGACAGACCCAGTGCTTTAGCTATATCTTTTATTGTTACAGCTTCAAATTTCATAACAGCGGTTTTGGTATTTAAAGTTACTCCTTTCCGGCCGGGAAAAAAATTGCAAAAAACGCAGCTTTTGCGCAGAAAAAAAAGTCTTTGTTTTAGATGCTATTGCACCCAATGATTGTTTTTTTTCTTTGCAAATACGGAATCGTTTGCGTAAATAAAACGTTAAAAAACCTTCTCAAATCTTGAATTAGTGCATAGCATTGTGAGCTGAAACAGAATTGCCATTGCCATCTCACAAACATTGACTTGCACCGGTTACATTCTGTAAACCATTCACTCAAAAATCAAACCTGTAATAACCATAAGGTTATTTGCTCGCAAATCAAACTAAAACTAAAGCACTTTTTATGAAAAAGATTTTCTCCCTGCTTTTGGTTCTTTTATGCGGTTCATTATTGTTTGCCCAAACCAGGCAGATAAAAGGTAGTGTAACTGATGAAAATGGCAACCCAATGGCAGGAGTCACAGTTGTTGTAAGCGGAACCAAAACCGGAACCCAAACTGATGTAACGGGTAAATTCAAAATCGATATTCCATCTTCAGGTAGTTTAAAACTTGTTTTTACCTATACGGGATATAAATCAAAAACGATAACCGCCGAAGGGAATGCTGATGTTGAAATAAAACTTGAAAAAGAAGTCGCTGCAATGGAGGAGGTAGTTGTAATCGGCTATCAAACAATTAAACGGAAAAACCTGCTTGCATCCGTTTCTTCAGTTGGGGCTAAAGAAATGAAAGATGTACCAATTGCTTCTGCAGAACAAATGCTGAATGGTCGCCTTGCAGGTGTCACAGCTACAACTGCAGAGGGTTCGCCTGATGCGGATATTCGGATCAGGGTTCGTGGAGGAATGTCAATTACAAGTGATAACTCACCTCTTTATATTGTGGATGGAGTGCAGGTTGAAAAAGCATTATCTGTGATTGCTCCACAAGATATCCAGTCAATTGATGTACTGAAGGATGCTGCTGCCACTGCAATATATGGCGCAAGGGGAGCAAATGGTGTAATCGTAATCACAACAAAATCGGGAAGATCAGGTAAAACAAAAGTTACGTTTAACAGTTTTGTAGGAGTTAAGTTTTTACCAAAAAAACTTGCTGTACTCTCTCCATATGACTTTATTGTTGCGCAGTCTGAAAGGTCAAGGGGAAGTGCTACCGACAGTGCAACCTTTACGAAGAATTATGGTACAACATGGGATACGTTGTCGAATTACAAAAATGTAAGCCCGGTTGACTGGCAGGATGAAGTTTTTGGAAGAACAGGTGTTACAACCACACAGAATCTTGGTGTATCAGGAGGAAATAAAAAGTTTACATACAATTTTGGGTATACTTACAATAACGAAAAAGCAATTGTTCTTAATTCAAATTATGTTCGTCACTTGTTGAATTTTAAAGGCGATTATAATATTACAAGTAACCTGAAGGCAGGTATTACTGCCCGCTATACAAATCAGAATGTTTCAGGAGCAGGTGTATCAGATTCTAAGGGAACATCTTATAACAGACTGCGCAATGCAGTAAAATTCAGACCGTTCTTGTCGTCTAACATGGAAATAGATGATGCAGATCCGTTTACTGATCCGAATCCGGGAAACAGTTTATATCTCGTAAATCCTATTGCTCTTTCAAATGCTGAATACAGAAACAAAACAACAAATTCTGCTAATTTCACTGCTTATGTTTCTTACAGAATTTTGAAAAACCTGACCTTCCGTTCAACTTTCGGATACGACAATACCCGGCTTTGGGATCGCCAGTTCAATGATTCCATTACACCTTATGCAATTATTACCGGTGGAACCAAGCCAATTGTAGTGCTTGATACAAACAGGCGTCAGACTATTACAAACTCCAATGTGCTTTCATATTCTCTTTCAAATTTTAAAAAGAACCATGATTTTGATTTCTTAATTGGAGAAGAAACTTACGACTTGCGGACACAGGATTTTCCAAGTGCATATACAGTTCCAAAATATACCAGTAAAAATGTTGCAATAGTCGGCGCAAGTTATTTAGGAACTGCTTTATCAGGAAACAGGATCACAAAATCCAGGTACACCAGTCTTTCGTTTTTCAGCAGAATAAATTATTCTTATAAGGACAAATACCTTTTCTCTTTTAACGTTCGTGCCGACGGAGCTTCAAAATTTGCTCCTGGTCAGCAGTGGGGTTATTTTCCCGCAGGCTCGGTTGCCTGGAGAGTTAAGAGAGAGCGTTTTCTCGAAAATGTAAACTTTATTAATGACCTTAAAGTGAGAGCTGGTTATGGTTTGGTGGGTAATAACCGTATTAAAGATTACCTGTTCCTTACTTCGTTTGCTAATGGTACTTACTATTATGGTATTAATAATAATAACGTTTTGGCATATACGTCCAATTCACTTGCAAACCCCAACCTTACATGGGAGTCATTGGTTAATAAAAATATTGGTCTTGACATTACATTGTTGCACAACAGGTTTGATTTGAGTATTGATGTTTACGACAACCAGTCAAAAGACCTGTTACTTGATGTACCCATTGCATCAACATTTGGTTATTCAACACAGGTACAAAACATTGGTAAAACATCAAATAAAGGAGTGGAAGTTCAGTTGAATGCAGCTATACTCAGAAAGCAACAGGGCCTGAACTGGAATGCAAGCTTTAACATCGCCTTTAATACAAACAAAGTCGTTGCTTTAGGTAAAGGGCAAAGCTATTTCTATCCCGGAGCCAGCTGGGGTGTATCTGGTCAACCAACAGATTATATTGAAAAAATCGGATCACCTGTCGGTTCTTTCTGGGGCTTGGTAAATGACGGCTTTTATAAAGTAAGCGATTTTGATTACAACACAACAACAGGAGTGTATACATTAAAATCAGGTGTGGTAAGCAATGCGGGTATTATTGGTACGGTGCAACCAGGTGCTGTTAAGTTTAAAGACTTAAATGGAGATGGTGTCATTGATATCAATAACGACAGAAAAATTATCGGTAACCCAACCCCTAAGTTTACCGGTGGTTTAAACCAGATGTTTACATACAAACAGTGGGATGCAAGTCTGTTTGTGAACTTTTCATATGGCAATGATATTTACAATGCCAATAAAATTGAATTTACCAATACGTATACCAATAATGCAAACATGCTGGCTATAATGAAGGACCGCTGGAAGGTTGTAACTGAAAACGGTGCAACAGCACAATGGATTAACAGTACAACGGGAACCGTTTACGGAATACCACCAGATCAACTGCAAGCATTAAATGCCAACGCTAAAATATGGCAACCTATTAAAGGTGCTGGTGCTTTTTACCCAAGTTCATGGGCTATTGAAGACGGTTCTTTTCTTCGTATAAACAATATCACGCTTGGTTATAGCTTGCCGGTTAATAAAATCACACGTATTCACATGAGTCAGCTGAGATTTTATGTAACTGCAAATAACCTGGCAGTGTTTACCAATTACAGTGGTTATGATCCTGAAGTTAGTGTAAGAAGCAGCCCGCTTACTCCCGGACTGGATTACTCTTCTTATCCCAAAAGCAGGAGTTTTGTAGTTGGTTTAAATGCATCCTTTTGATAAAAACATAAAAACGATTTGAAATGAAAACATTACAATTCAATAAGCTTATAATTTTAGCAGCAATAAGCATGTTGTTGGTATCAACAGGATGTAAAAAATACCTGGACCAGCAACCTATAACAGAACTTGGACCTGAATTGGTTTTTAAAGATGTTGCCAGTACGTATAAAGCCATCTCCGGTGTATACAGCCGTTTGGTGGGCGATCAGGGTTATGGTATCCGTGTAAGTTTGTATTATCCGCTTGATAATGATGAAATGCAGGGCCCTACAGGATCTGCTGATAACGACAGAAGAGATATTGCTCGTTACGCAGCAACATCCGGTAACGCACAAATAGAAAAACCATTTAACCAGATGTTTCAGGGTATTGAATATGCAAATATTTGTATATCCAATATTCCTAAAATGGATTTGTATACAAAAGGAACAACACAGGAACAAAAGCAATTGCAAAGGATGCTGGGCGAAGCGTTAACATTAAGAGCCCAGTTTTATTTTGAAGCAATCAGAAACTGGGGCGATTTACCTGCGCATTTTCTCCCGGCAGGTGAGCTGGCTTTGATAAATCCATTTCCCGCCAAAACCGACAGGGATTCTTTATATGCACAGTTACTGAATGATTTAAAAACTGCTGAAGACCTTGTTCCATGGAGAGGAGATCTGGCTTCAATCGGCGACCCGCAGGATGAACGTATTACAAAAGGGACCATTAAAGCACTTCGTGCAAGAATTGCTTTGTTCAGGGGTGGTTATGCGCTGCGCCAGACAGGAGGAATGCAACGTGGTTCAAATTACCAGGCATATTACCAGATTGCAAGAGATGAGTGCAATGATATTATGAATTCAAACCAGCATTCACTCAACCCCAGCTTTAAAGCTTTATGGAAAGACCAGGTTTGTGCACATGCAATTGCTGATCCAAACGGAGAATTAATGTTTCAGGCAAGTGGTGTTGGCCTTACAGGCACAGAAGATACCAAGCTTGGTTATTACAATGGTCCAAGGGTAAACAATCTTGGAAACAACAGCGTTAATCCATTGCCAACTTACTTTTATCTTTTTGATTCAGTTGATTTAAGAAGAGACGTTACAATCTGTCATTATTATACTTCAACAACAGGAACAAGAACCGGGCAGCCGCTTACAAACCAGACGGATGGTAAATACAGGAGAGACTGGATCAGTAATCCCGTTATTTCACCAACAAGTGCAGTTCAGTACTTTGGATTGAAATGGCAGATCATTCGCTATTCAGATGTATTACTCATGTTTGCTGAGGCAGAAAACGAATTAAGCGGCCCTTCAACAGCAGCTTATAATGCTGTTAATATGGTAAGAAGAAGAGGTTATGGTAAATCAATCACAACTGCTGATGTAACTGTTGATCTTCCTGCCGGTTTATCAAAATCCGATTTCTTTAAATACATCGTAAGAGAAAGGGCTCTTGAACTTGGTGGTGAAGGCATTCGCAAATATGACCTGATACGCTGGAATTTACTTGCTGCTGCATTAAGCGAATCAACTGCAAATATGGTAAAGATGTCAACCAGTACAGCAATGGTTAATCCGTCTTATATGGCAGGGTATCCATCTTACTGCTTAACAACAGCATTGCCGCTTTCAATGTATTATATAACAAATACAACATCGGATGTAAACACAATAAATGGGCTTTGGAAAAATTCGTTATACAAAACAGCTCCAACATCAACCCCATCGGGAACAACGAAAGTTACATGGATTGGTGCAGCTGTAAAGACAACCTGCTCCGACAGATTTGCAACCGGATATGTTACTGGCAAATCTGAATTGTTGCCTTTGCCACAGCCTGCAATTGATGCAAATAAAAACCTTGTACAAAATCCGGGTTATTAATAGTATTTAATTCTTCAGATCTTTTTAATTCATAAAACCAAAAAGGCTGCCCCTAAAGCAGCCTTTTTATATGCAAAAAATGACGAACAGATTTCTTTTTTCACTTGGCATAATGATGCTTGTTGCAACAGCATGCCGATCACAAAAACAAACAACACAAACTACTGCCAATGTATCAGGCGATGCTGTTGCTTTTCCCGGTGCTGAAGGTTTTGGCAAATACACAACTGGCGGACGTGGAGGCAAAGTGTTTATCGTTACCAACCTCAATGATAACGGTGAAGGAAGTTTTCGTGTAGCAGCGGAAGCAAAACAAAAACGCATGATTGTGTTTGCTGTTTCAGGAACGATTCATCTTGAAACACATCTCATCATTAAAGGCGATGTAACCATTGCAGGACAAACAGCACCGGGTGATGGAATTTGTCTTGCCGACAGACCCGTATCATTGGGAGGAGATAACATCATCATCCGTTATATGCGTTTCCGCATGGGCGATAAATACCAGAAAGGTGGAATGGTTGATGGCAACGGTGGTGATGATGCATTTGGCGGAATGAAACGCAAAAACATCATCATTGATCATTGCAGTTTAAGCTGGAGTACAGATGAAGTACTTTCTGTTTACAATGGCGACAGTACAACCATTCAATGGAACATCATTTCAGAACCGCTAAACTATTCTTACCATTTTGAAACAGGCGATAAGGATTACGAACAGCATGGCTATGGTGGTATCTGGGGCGGTCAGCATCTATCAGCACATCATAATTTGTTTGCTGATTGTAACAGCCGTAATCCACGTTTTAATGGAATACGTCAAGGTATACCCGAGCTGGTTGATTATTGCAACAACGTTATTTATAACTGGGGTGAGAATAATATTTATGCAGGTGAAGGTGGTCGTTATAATATCATCAACAATTATTTTAAAAGCGGACCTTCAACCCGTAAAAATGTTCTTTACCGCATTGCGAATCCATGGCGTAACGATAAAATTTCTTTTGGTCAGTGGTATGTAAACGGAAATGAAGTGGAAGGTGCACCCGATGTTTCATCCAATAATTATACAGGTGTTCACCTGGCAAATAATGCAACAGAAGAAGAAAAGAAAACAGTTGTAGTTTCAGTTCCACATCCTGCAATCAACATCAATATCCAGAAAGCAAAAGATGCATACAGTTCTGTTTTAAAATATGCCGGTGCAAGTTTTAAAAGAGATACAATGGATGCACGGATTGTGAAAGATGTTGTCAGTAACAAAGGAAAGTTTGTAGATGTGCAGGGCGGATATGCACATGGAACTGCGTATGAACAAACAGTAAATGCATGGCCTGCATTGCAATCATTACCTGCGCCTGCTGATACAGATAAAGATGGCATGCCTGATGCATGGGAAGTGAAGCATGGTTTAAATGCAAATGCAGATGATGCAGCTGAGCACAATCTCGACAGGCATTTTACCAACATTGAAATGTATATAAACAGTATTACCAATAATTAAGAACAAAACAACGATTACATGAAAGCTAAACTGATCTTACTTTTTGCATTACCTGTAATGGCATTTGTACTGCCACAAAAAAAGAAAATCAACATTTTTCTGGCCGGCGATTCCACAATGGCCATTAAAGAAACAAAAGCTTTTCCTGAAACAGGATGGGGAATGCCCTTTGTTTATTTCTGGGATTCAACAGTTACAGTGGTGAATAAAGCAAAGAACGGACGCAGCACCAGTTCGTTCCGAAATGAAGGTTTGTGGAAACAGATTATGGACCAGGCAGGCGAAGGTGATTATGTATTGATACAGTTTGGACATAACGATGAAGTGCCCACAAAAAAAACGTACACAACTGAAGCAGAGTTCAGAAATAATTTAACGCAGTATGTAAAGGAAGCAAGAGATAAAAAAGCAACGCCCATTTTAATTACACCTGTTGCAAGAAGAAAGTTTGATGCAAACGGAAAAATTGAAGGTACACATGAAGTGTATTCACAGATTGTACGTGATGTGGCCAAAGCAGAAAATGTATTGCTGGTTGATCTTGATAAAAAAAGCCAGGAGCTGTATCAAAGCATGGGTGCAGAAACATCGAAATATTTATTTAATTATTTAGACGCAGGTCAGCATCCCAATTACCCCGATGGCAAAAAAGATGATACGCATTTCAGTGAACTGGGTGCAAGGTTGATTGCCCAACTTGTACTGAAAGAATTAAAAGAATTAAACATTGAATTAACAGAACGGGTTATATCACCTGTTGTAAAAAAATAAAATAATGAAGAAAATACTTCTTGCAGCTGTGCTGTTTGTTTGTACACAACTCTTAACTGCACAAACATCTAACCCGCAGCAATACAAATATGTTTTCACTGTTGCGAAAGATGGCAGCGGCGATTTTAAATACATACAGGATGCCATTGATGCTATGCGTGTTTACCCGCTGGCACCAATCACATTGTACATCAAGAATGGTGTGTATAACGAAAAGATAGAATTACCCACCACTAACACCGATGTAATTTTCATTGGAGAAAGTGTAGAGAAAACCATCATCACTTTTAATGATTATTCAGGTAGGGGAAAGCTCACAACATTCACTTCAGCAACTGCAAAAATTTCCGGCAACCGTTTCAGGGCCGAGAATATTACGTTTGCCAATTCAGCTGGCCCGGTGGGACAAGCAGTTGCATTGTATGTTGATGCAGATAAAGCTGTTTTCAAAAACTGCCGCTTCCTCGGCAACCAGGATACCATTTTTGCAGCAGGCGAGCAATCAAGGCAACTGTTCCAGGATTGTTACATTGAAGGAACAACCGATTTTATTTTTGGTCCATCAACTGCAGTGTTTCAAAACTGCACCATCAAAGAAAAAACAAACTCGTTTATTACTGCAGCAAGCACAACTCCCGGCAAAAAGTTTGGTTATGTATTTCTCGATTGTAAAATACTTGCGGATACAGCTGCAACAAAAATTACACTTGGGCGACCGTGGCGTGCACATGCAAAAACAGTCTTCATCCGTTGCGAATTGCCAAAGGAAATTGTTCCCGAAGGATGGAATAACTGGGGCAACCCACAAAATGAAACAACTGTTTTTTATGCTGAATATAAATGCACAGGCGAAGGTGCAGCAACTGCACAGCGTGCAAAATGGAGCAAACAGTTAAGCGATAAAGAAGCAAAAGAATATACGCTTGAAACAATTTTCTCTAATTGCGGTGCATGGGTTACTGATGAAACAGGATGGTTTAAAAGTGAACCAAAACAGTTTGAATGGCCGGTTAAAAAATAACGGAAGGCATGGGTGCAATCAGTCAGCGACAGGTATGTTTTACTGGCATAATCACCTTCATGTAAGCAATTCATTTAAAAAACAATCTACCTTTAGAAGCCTTAATCAAACAAAACATTAAATAAATCATAATGAAGAAATTATTATTTATGTCGGCTGTTCTTTTTACTGCTGCTGTATCAGCACAATCAACAATGGAAATGCCTTTATACAACGGTGCCGTTCCCAATTCAAAACCAGCACCCAAGAAAGAAAATTCAACTTTTCGTGATAATGTTCTGCGCATTGAAAAAGTAAGCTTCCCGACAATTACTGTTTACAAACCTGCCACACCAAACGGACAGGCAGTGATCATTTGTCCCGGCGGTGGTTATGGTATTCTTGCATTTGATAAAGAAGGAACTAAAGTGGCGGAAGAATTAAACAAATGGGGTGTTACTGCTTTTGTGTTGAAATACCGTTTGCCCGATGATACATTCAATATTGATAAAAGTCTTGCACCCTTGCAGGATGCACAGCAGGCTATTCGTTTTGTACGGGCGAATGCTGCACAATGGGGCGTGAACAAAAACAAAATCGGCATCATGGGTTTTTCAGCTGGCGGTCATCTTGCATCAACAGCTGCAACACATTTCAACTTCAAGGCCGATGCGACTAATAACGATACAACTTCTGTACGTCCTGATTTTGCAATCCTGCTTTATCCTGTTATCAGCTTCGACAGTACAATCACACATAAAGGATCGAGAAATAATTTGGTTGGTGCAAAAGCATCGGCTGAAACAATTAAATTTTTCTCCAATGAATTGCAGGTAACAGCTGCAACACCTCCAACATTTATTGTACATGCAAGTGATGATGGTGGCGTGCCCGTTGAAAACAGTGTACGCTTTTACCAGGCTTGTGTGAAAAACAAAGTGCCGGTTGAAATGCATCTTTATCCTCATGGCGGACATGGATTTGGTCTGCATAACAAAACAACTGCTGATAACTGGATGGAACGTTTGAAAAACTGGCTGGCGGGATTGTAAAAGGTGAAAAAGATTTTAGTACACGAATTATCAATACAGATTAACAATAGAAATCTATAGCCTACTTCATTCGTGTAATCAAAAATATCTAACAATAAGCTGAAATAAAATGAAACAGATTAATACAGCACTTTGTTCTTTTGGTATGAGCGGATGGGTGTTTCATGCGCCTTTCATTGATGCTCATCCTGCATTTAATTTATATGGTGTTTGGGAACGCACAAAAAATCTTGCACAGGAAAAATATCCATCGGTAAAAACATTCCGCACACTGGAAGAGTTGCTTGCTGATGACAATATTGAACTTGTTGTTGTGAACACACCAAGTGTTACGCATTACGATTTTACAAAGCAGGTATTACAGGCTGGTAAACATGTAGTGGTTGAAAAGCCTTTTACTGCAACAGTTGCACAGGCACAGGAATTAATTGAACTGGCGAAACAAAACAACTGTAAACTCTTTGTTTACCAGAACAGGCGCTTCGACAGCGATTTTAAAACCGTAAAGAAAGTGTTGGAAGATGGATTGCTGGGCGATATTGTTGATGCTGAATTAAGATACGACCGTTATGTTCCTGCATTAAGTTATAAAGCACATAAAGAAGCTCCTACTGCAGCTGTTGGTTGTTTGTATGATCTCGGTGCACATTTAATTGATCAGTCCATACAGTTTTTTGGAATGCCAACTGCTGTGTTTGCAGATATCGCCATCAACCGTCCGGGTTCGCAGGTGGATGATTATTTTGATCTGAAATTATTTTATCCAACACATCGTGCAACATTAAGATCGAGTTACTATGTGCGTGAAGCAATGCCCGGCTTGCAGATACATGGCAAACTTGGTTCGTTCATCAAACCCAAAACAGATGTGCAGGAAACGCAATTACAAGCAGGAAAAAAACCAACAGATGCTGATTATGGAATTGAACCCGAATCTGAAAGAGGATTGCTGCACTCAGAAGTAAATGGAAAAGTTGTGAGAGAACATATTCCTTCGTTTAAAGGCAACTACATGGATTTTTACGAAGGCGTTTATCAAACATTACGCAATAACAATCCTGTACACATCAGTGGTGAAGATGGAATGAAAGTGATCAGTGTGATTGAAGCAGCATTAAAAAGTGTGAAAGAAAAAAGAAGAATCGATTTATAAATCACAACCGGGAAATCTCCCCGGCAAAATGAAAAAAACAAGAAAAATTCCAATGAAAAAATTAATGTGTTTATTGATGGTTGCAGCATCAGTAAATTTTTTACATGCACAAACAGTTTCAAAAGTATGGGTGGCTGATAATGGAAATGGTACGTACAAAAATCCGGTAATCAATGCTGATTACAGTGATCCGGATGCTATTCGTGTTGGAGATGATTATTACATGATTGCTTCATCCTTCACACATATACCGGGCCTGCCCATCCTGCAGTCGAAAGATTTGGTGAACT
The DNA here is from genome assembly GCA_002337125.1 of Chitinophagaceae bacterium UBA1931. Taxonomy (GTDB): domain Bacteria; phylum Bacteroidota; class Bacteroidia; order Chitinophagales; family Chitinophagaceae; genus Lacibacter. The sequence goes on along the minus strand of DDFJ01000004.1, from coordinate 1,955,352 downwards.
GGAAACTCATTGGTCATGCCCTCATCAAACAACCACCATACAATGTATATGATAAAGTGCAACATGGCGCAGGTGTTTGGGCTCCATCCATCCGTTATCACAACAATGAATTTTATATTTATTATCCCGATCCTGATTTTGGCATTTATCTCATCAAATCAAAAACAATTATGGGCCCGTGGAGCGAACCTGTTCTTGTAGAAGAAGGAAAGGGTTTGATTGATCCCTGTCCGCTGTGGGATGATAACGGTAAAGTGTATCTCGTTCATGCTTATGCAGGCAGCCGTGCAGGAATTAAATCAATTGTGGTGGTGAAAGAAATGAATAAGGAAGGAACAAAAACCATCAGTGATCCTGTAATGGTATTTGATGGTCATGCTGCTGATCCTACTCTTGAAGGCCCTAAGTTTTATAAACGCAATGGTTACTATTACATTTTTGCACCTGCAGGTGGCGTAAGCACAGGATGGCAATTGGTTCTTCGTTCAAAAAATATTTATGGTCCTTACGAACGCAAAGTGGTGATGGATCAAGGTGCATCAACAGTTAATGGTCCGCACCAGGGTGCATGGGTAACAACACAAACAGGCGAAGACTGGTTCTTACATTTCCAGGATAAAGAAGCATACGGACGTGTGGTTCACCTGCAGCCAATGAAATGGGTCAATGACTGGCCGGTGATTGGCGTGGATAAAGATGCTGATGGGAAAGGCGAACCTGTTCTCACATATAAAAAACCAAATGTTGGTAAAACATATCCCATTGTTACGCCTGATGAAAGCGATGAGTTTAACAGCACAACGCTTGGTTTGCAATGGCAGTGGCAGGCCAACCCGCAGCAATACTGGCCCATGCCAACTCCTTATGGTCAATTAAAACTATTTTCTGTGCTTAAGGGTGATGCAGAAGTATCACCTTGGTTTTATCCCAATATTCTTGCACAGAAATTTCCTGCCGATGAATTTACAGCAACAACAAAATTTGCCTTCAATCCTAAGTGGGAAGGTGAACGTTTGGGTTTGATTGTGATTGGTGTTGATTTTGCTTCTGTTTCCATCACCAAAAAAGCAGATGGAAATTATATTTCATTCGCTTCCTGTAAAGATGCCGACAAAGGAAAAACAGAAACAGTACAGGATGGAGAAAAGCTGAACAGTAAGGAAATTTATTTTCGTGTTCAGGTAAAGAAAGATGCTGTTTGCAGTTTCAGTTACAGTGAAGACGGAGTGAATTTTAAAACGATTGGTGAACCATTCAAAGTAAAACCTGGCAGATGGGTTGGAGCAAAAGTTGGTTTCTTCTTTTCAAGAATCAACAAAACAAATGATGCCGGCTTTACAGATGTTGACTGGTTCAGGATTGACAAATAATAAAACGATTAAAATAACGCCATATGGAAAGAAGATCATTTGTAAAATACACTGCAGCTGCAGGTGCTTCACTTTTACTGCATCCCTTTGCATCACTAGCATCTCCCACCGGGAAAAAAATTAAACTCGCACAAGCCGGAACAGGTCATCGTGGAAGTGGATTCTGGGGCGAGGATTTATTGAAAAATTTTGGTGATTACGTTGAGTTTACTGGTGTGCATGATATCAATCAAGGCCGCATGATGCGTGCACAGAAATTATATGGTGCTGATGTAAAAGCATTTTCCAGTTATGATGAAATGCTGGAGAAGGTAACAGCTGATTATATTATTGTAACCACTGTTGATGCCACGCACAATGAGTTTATTGTAAAAGCACTCAACAAAGGGTTTAATGTGATTACTGAAAAACCAATGACTACGGATGAAGTGAAGTGCAAAGAAATTCTTGATGCCGAAAAACGTTCGGGTAAAAAAGTAATTGTTGCATTCAACTACCGTCACAGTGTACACAATGTGCAGCTTAAGGAATTACTGGCAGCTGAACGTGTGGGAAAAATTACATCGGTTGATTTTCACTGGTACCTCAATGTGTATCATGGTGCCGATTATTTCAGGAGATGGCATGGCCACATGAACAGGAGTGGATCGCTTTGGGTGCACAAGGCAACACATCACTTTGATTTACTCAACTGGTGGGTGAATTCAGAACCGGTTGAAGTATCAGCTTACGGAAGTCTTGATCATTATGGAAAAAACAATTCATTCCGTGGTACAAAATGCCGTGGCTGTGAACACAAAGAAAAATGCAAGTTTTATTGGGATATGACACAGGATGCACGTTTGATGAGCCTGTATGCAGAGAATGAAAAATATGATGGTTATTTAAGAGATGGTTGTGTGTGGAGCAATGATATCGACATCTTTGATAAAATGAGTGCACAGGTCATTTATGCAAACGGAATAACCGCCAACTATTCACTCACCACCTATTCGCCTTATGAAGGATGGAAGATTGCCTTCAACGGAACAAAAGGCAGAATTGATACGTGGGAAGATATTCCGTTCCTGCAGAAGGTACAGGAAGATCAGTCAAAAAAACATGCAGTGGAAATGAGCCAGGCCGATGATGCTGTTCCCGGCGAAGTAAGAGAGATTATTGCAATGGATAATTTTGCAAAGGAATACGAAATCTACACCACACCGATTATTAAAGCAGGTCATGGCGGTGGTGATGTGCGTATGCAGCGCAGGATGTTTGTTGACACCAACGATAATCCGCATCATATCATGGCAGGAACAAGAGATGGAGCCATGAGTATTTTAATCGGCATTGCAGCAAGAAAAAGTATTCAGCTGAAACGCCCTGTAAAAATCAGTGAACTCACTGATCTTGTGCCGATGGCAAAACGATTTTAATCAATAAAAAATTGAAACAAATGAATTTCAGAAAAGTATTGTTCATCTTATTCTTTACAGTAATTGCACTTGGTTCTTTTTCACAATCAAAAAAAGAAACACAGGTAAAAGCTGCTGTTGAAAAATTACGTCTTGCCATGATCAGTGGCAACAAGGCCGATCTCGAAGCTATTGCATCTGATATTTTGCAATACGGTCATAGCGGTGGTAAACTTGAAACCAAGCAGGATTTTGTTGAAACACTGGTAAGCGGCCGTTCTGATTTTGTTACCTGCGATTTTTCTGAAATGAAAATAACAGTAACAGGCAAAGTGGCGGTAGTAAGTTTTAAACTTGATGCAAAAACAAATGATGGCGGTAAGCCCGGCGAAGTACATTTAAAACTCATGACCAGCTGGTATAAGCAACACGGTAAATGGATCATGATTGCACGACAGGCAGTGAAACCACCAGTGCAATAACAATTGTATTGTTCGGTATCGTTTGCGTAAATAAACGTTCTGCATCGCTGAATTAAAAGCTAAAGCAGAACTAACTTGAGCCCCGAATTAAAAAGCTCACTTATTTTCAACGATTCAGCTTGAAATGAAAAAAATAATTTTTACAAATCTGTTTATTGCTTCGGCAATTCTTTCGTTTGCACAGTTTAATGCAAAACTTCCGGTTATAACAGTACCAAAGTTTAAAAAAGATACCATCAGTATTACAAAGTTTGGTGCAGTATCAGATGGTAAAACGCTGAATACTTCAGCTGTTAACAATGCCATTGATGCCTGCAATAAAAAAGGTGGTGGTGTGGTAATGGTTCCTGCCGGTCTTTGGTTAACAGGTCCGGTGGTGATTAAAAGTAATGTGAACCTTTATCTTGCTGCAGGTGCAACCTTGTTGTTTACAGCTGATAAATCACAATACCCATTAGTGAAAGGCAACTGGGAAGGAATTCCGCAGATGCGTAATCAATCACCCATTTCTGCAACAGGTGCAACCAATATTGCCATTACCGGAAAAGGAATTATTGATGGTAACGGTGACGTGTGGCGTGCAGTGAAAAATGATAAGCTTACCGAAAGTCAATGGAAGAAAAAAATTGCATCTGGTGGTGTGCTGAGTGATGATAAAAAAACATGGTATCCTTCAGAAGCATTTAAAACTGCAAGCAAGCTGACTAATCCCGGCCAGATTTCTGCTGATAAAGATGAAGCGTATTACCAAGGCATCAAAGATTTTCTCCGTCCCAACCTGGTTTTACTTTCTGAATGTAAGAATGTATTGCTCGAAGGAGTTACTTTTCAGAATTCACCGGCATGGTGTTTACATCCGCTGCTTTGCGAAAACCTTACGGTAAGAAATGTATTTGTAAAAAACCCATGGTACGCACAAAATGGTGATGGTATTGATGCAGAAAGCTGCAAAAATGTTCTCATCGAAAATTCCATCTTTGATGTGGGCGATGATGCATTGTGTATGAAGAGTGGTCGTGATGCAGAAGGAAGAAAAAGAGGAAGACCCATTGAAAACGTTATCATCCGCAACTGTACAGTTTATGCAGCACATGGTGGTTTTGTAATTGGAAGTGAAATGAGCGGCGGTGCAAAAAATATGTGGGTGAGCAATTGCACATTTGTTGGAACAGATATTGGTCTGCGTTTTAAAACCACAAGAGGCCGTGGTGGTGTGGTGGAAAATATTTTCATTAAAGACATTTACATGAAAGATATTCCGGGTGAAGCCATCCTGTTCGACATGTATTATATGGCAAAAGATCCGGTACCTCTTGCAGGCGAAAAAAGAGAACTGCCTCCTGTAGAATTTAAAACAGTGGATGAAAGCACACCGGTATTCAAAAACTTCTTCATCAGTAACGTATATTGCAACGGTGCACAGAAAGGAATCTTTGTTCGTGGTTTACCCGAAATGCATGTAAAAGATATCGTTCTTGAAAATATGGTGCTGCAGGCGCAAAAAGGAATTGATGTACAGGAAGCAAGCAATATTACCTTCCGCAACATCACCATTCTTTCAGCCGATACAAAACCTGTAGTGGATATTATTAACAGCGATAAACTGGTATTTGATAAAATCACTTACAAAGAAAACAGCGAACTGCTGTTTCGTGTAAGCGGCGATAGAAGTAAAAATATCAGCATCAGCAATACAAGTGCAGCAAATGCAAAAGAAAAACTTGTGTGCGAGCTTGGTGCCGATACGAAAGAAGTGAAATGGTAATTGATTTTTAAACAATCTTTGTACATACAAACCTCACCGGTAAGTGCCAGTGAGGTTTTACAGTTTTTACATTCAATCATTCTTAGTTATGAAGAAATTACTTGCAGCGTCATTTTTATTTTGTTTTCTGCAATCATCAGCCCAGACAAAATGGAGCGAAAAAATGGCTTCAACTGTTATGCAAACATGGAAGGACTCAACTCCCATTGGCAGCGCAACAAAGTGGAGCTATGATATGGGTGTTGTACTCAAAGGCCTGGAAGGTTTGTGGATGAACACCGGCGATGCCCGTTATTATAATTACATCGCAGCTAAAATGGATTACTTCGTGCAGAACGATGGCACCATCAAAGGTTACGAGCTGGATGAATACAATATTGATCATGTAAACAACGGTAAGCTGGTTCTTCTTCTCTACCGCATTACAGGAAAAGACAAGTATAAAAAAGCTGCCGATTTACTGCGCAGCCAGTTAAGAACTCATCCACGTACAAATGAAGGTGGCTTCTGGCACAAGAAAGTTTATACCAACCAGATGTGGCTCGATGGCTTGTACATGGGCGAACCATTCTATGCAGAATACGCTATGCTGTTTCACGAAGATTCAGCGTTCAATGATATTGCCAACCAGTTTATCTGGATGGAAAGACATGCAAGAGATTCAAAAACAGGATTGCTCTATCATGCATGGGATGAAAGTAAAGAACAGCAATGGGCCAATAAAACAACAGGAACATCACCCAACTTCTGGGCAAGGGCAATGGGCTGGTATGCTGATGCAATTGTGGATGTGCTCGATTATTTTCCTGCCAATCATCCAAAAAGAAAAGAACTGATTGCTATTCTCAACCGTCTTGTTGTTGCATTGGAAAAACAACAGGATAATCAAACCGGTTTGTGGTATGATGTAATGAACTACAGCGGTCCCGGTAAAGAAAAAAATTATTTTGAAGCTTCTGCTTCTTCACAATTTGTATATGCCATTGCAAAAGGTGTTCGCAAAGGATACCTGCCTGCTGAAAAAATTGCCATTGCTAAAAAAGGTTATGATGGAATCATTAAAAAATTCATCAAGGAAGAAAATGGGCAGACCAATTTGCATGGTACTGTAAAAGTATCCGGACTTGGAGGCAAGCCTTATCGTGACGGAAGCTTTGCCTATTACATGAGTGAGCCGGTAATTGTAAACGATGCCAAAGGCGTTGGTGCATTTTTACTCGCAGCTGATGAAATGGAAATGCTGCCAACACTTTCTGCAGGCAAAGGCAAAACCGTTCTGCTCGATCGCTATTTCAACAGCGAAAAAAGAAAAGATGCAACCGGTGCCGAAGTTTACTGGCATTATGTGTGGGAAGAAAGAAGTCATCCCGGCTTCTACACCTTCGGAACTATTTTTGAACGCTATGGTGCAAAACTAAAATCACTTGATGTGGCTCCATCAGCATTGAACCTAAAAGGATCATCTGTTTATATCATTGTTGACCCCGACCATGTAAAGGATAATCCCAAACCAAATTATGTAACGGAGGCTGATGCAGCTGTAATCAGCAATTGGGTAAAAGCAGGTGGTACATTGGTGCTTATGGCCAACGACAGTGCCAACTGCGATCTGCAGCACTTCAACATTCTTGCAAATAAGTTTGGCATTACATTCACCAACAATAGTCTCAACATGGTGAAAAACGACCAGTACGAAACTGGTGTTGAATATCCCGGCGCAAACAATCCCGTATTCAAGCAGCCGAAAAAAATGTACCTGAAGGAAATCAGTGAGCTGAATGTAAAAGCTCCTGCGACTTCAATTGTAACAAAAGATGGCAAACAGATTATTGCTGTGGCTAAATACGGTAACGGAACAGTGTTTGCCGTTGGTGATCCATGGATTTATAACGAATACCTCGATGGAAGGAAACTTCCTGCGGAATATGAAAACTTCAAAGCTGCTGAAGACCTTGTAAAGTGGCTGTTGAGCAGGAAATAAGATAAAAAACGGATTGACCCGATTGAACGGATGATCACAGATGGAATAGCTGGGTTCATCCGTTTTTCTTTTTTCCTGAAATCCTATCCGTGCATTCGTGGCATAAAAATTTTATGTAAAAAGATCAGTGGAAATCCGTTCCAACCGTACCATCCGTGTCTCTATCTTCTTATGACAACGTTTGCATAGATTTTGCACAAGGCACGGGGCTTATTTCATACTTTTATCGTCCTGAAAAAAGTCTGTAAATGCCACATTTTTTACAGCAAAAAAGGAAATGAATCCTATTTATCAAATGCAGCAAACCATGCGGTGGTTTGGCCCGGCTGATCCGGTTAGTTTGTCTGATATAAAACAAGCAGGTTGTACAGGTGTTGTAACGGCATTGCATCATATTCCCAACGGTGAAGTATGGACATCAGAAGAGATCAGTAAACGTAAGACTGAAATAGAAAAAGCCGGCCTTGTTTGGTCGGTGGTGGAAAGTGTTCCGGTTCACGAACAGATCAAAACACAAACCGGCCAATACAAACAGTTCATTGAAAATTATAAGCAGTCCTTACGCAATCTTGCTGCAAACGGTATTTACATTGTTACTTACAATTTCATGCCCGTGCTCGACTGGACAAGAACAGATTTGAGTTACACTGTGGCAGATGGCAGCAAAGCCCTTCGCTTTGAGAAAGCAGCACTCGTTGCATTTGATGTGTACATACTCAAGCGGAAGGATGCGGAAAAAGATTATACAGCCGATGAATTGCACAAAGCAAAGCTTCGTTTTGAATCCATGACCGAAGGAGAAAAGCTGCAACTTCAACGCAACATTATTGCAGGTTTACCGGGTAGTGAAGAAAGTTTTACAGTAGAACAATTTCAGCAGGCACTGGATACCTACAATGGAATTGATGCAGCAAAACTGCAGCAGCATTTGATTGAATTTCTGCAACAAATCATTCCTGTTGCAGATGATTGCGGCGTGAAGATGGTAATCCATCCCGATGATCCTCCCTTCCCCATCTTTGGTTTACCAAGAGTGGTGAAAACAGCAGCCGATGTGGAAGCACTGATCAGTGCAGTACCATCGCTCAGCAACGGACTTTGTTTCTGCACCGGTTCATTTGGTGTAAGAGCTGATAATGATTTGCCAAAAATGGTGAAACAGTTTGCAAACAGGATCAACTTTGTTCACCTTCGCAGCACCAAACGGAATGCGGATGGTGATTTTCACGAAGACAATCATCTCGAAGGTGATGTGAACATGTATGCAGTGATCAGGGAAATTCTGGAAGTAATGCAGCAACGCAAAGTTTCCATTCCCATGCGTCCCGATCATGGTCACCAGATGCTGGATGATCTTGGCAAAAAAACAAATCCCGGTTATTCTGCTATCGGTCGCCTGCGTGGCCTTGCAGAACTGAGAGGTGTTGAATACGGAATTTATCATTCGACATATACAAACAATGCATGATTACGCTGTAAAAGCAGGTTGATTGCTGCCATTCAGTTACGACCATTTTTTATAGTAAACAACATGTGATTAAAAGAACATTAAAGACTAAAAACACATGAAACAGTTCTTAGACGAAAACTTTTTGCTTCGCAGCAAAACAGCACAGCAGCTCTTCCATGAGTATGCAAAGTCAATGCCCATCATCGACTACCACAATCACCTGATTCCTGAACAGGTCGCCAATGATGTGAATTTCGAAAACTTAACACAGGTATGGTTGTACGGCGATCACTATAAATGGAGAGCCATGCGTACCAACGGTGTGAACGAAAAATTCATTACCGGTAATGCCAGCGATTATGAAAAATTTGAAAAATGGGCTGCAACTGTTCCCTATACATTAAGAAACCCGCTGTACCACTGGACACACCTGGAATTACAGCGTTATTTTGATATTCATGAAATACTGAATGCTGATAGTGCAAAACGTATTTATGATGATGCATCAGCCAAACTTCAGACAAAAGATTTTTCTGTACGTGGTTTGCTGAAAAAGATGAATGTAAAACTCATCTGCACAACGGATGATCCGGTTGATCCGCTCAACTTCCACCAGCAGATGCGTGGCGAAGAAACATTCACCAAAATGAATCCTGCTTTCCGTCCGGATAAAGCAATGAATGTGGATGATACTGCATCATTCAACAATTACTTATCTGCATTGGAAAAAGCTGCCGATGTTTCCATCAGCACATACAACGATTATCTCGCAGCATTGAAGAAGCGTCATGATTTCTTTGCTGAAAATAATTGCGGTGTTTCTGATCATGGTCTTGAAGAGATCTATGCAGAAGATTATACACAAACTGAAATTGCAGGCATCTTTGCCAAGATCCGTTCTGGTGGCACACTCACTCTTGAAGAAAATAAAAAATTCAAGAGCGCTATGCTGGTAACATTTGCAGAATGGGATTGTGAAAAAGGATGGGTACAGCAATTTCATCTCGGAGCTCTTCGTAATAACAACTCCAGGATGCTGAAACAGCTCGGCCCTGATACAGGTTGGGACAGCATTGGTGATTTTTCACAGGCACGTGCACTGGCTAAATTCCTCAACAGGTTAGATACAGAAAACAAACTCGCAAAAACAATTATCTACAATCTCAACCCTGCCGATAATGAATTGTTCGCAACCATGATCGGTAACTTCAATGATGGTTCTGTTGAAGGTAAAGTACAATGGGGAAGCGGCTGGTGGTTCCTCGATCAGAAAGATGGAATGACCAAGCAGCTGAATGCACTCGGCAACTTAGGATTACTCAGCAAGTTTATTGGTATGCTAACCGATAGCCGCAGCTTCTTATCATTCCCACGCCATGAATATTTCCGTCGTATTCTCTGCGACCTGTTTGGTGAAGAAATTGAAAATGGTGAATTGCCAAATGATATTGCATGGACAGGAAAAGTAATTCAGGATATCTGCTACAACAATGCAAGGAACTATTTCAACCTTCAGCATCTCGATCAGCAGCAAACAATAACAACATCAACTTTATAAACATTCATTATGCAAACATTAGAATCATTTAGCCTTGCAGGTAAAACTGCAGTTGTAACAGGATGCGATACCGGTCTTGGACAAGGTATGGCACTGGCACTGGCCGAAGCTGGTGCTGATATCGTTGGCGCATCAATTGTTGACGATTATTCTGCAACAAAAGAAGCAGTAGAAGCAACCGGCAGAAAATTTACTTATCACAAAGTTGATATTTCAGATCGTGATGCATTGTATGCATTCATCAATAAAGTAAAGGCTGAAAACAGCAGGATTGATATCCTTGTAAACAACGCAGGTATCATCATGCGTAAACCAGCTGCAGAACATCCTGATGAATACTGGGATAAAGTGATTTCCATCAACCTCGATGCGCAGTTTATTCTTGGTCGTGAGTTTGGTAAAACAATGATTGAACAGGGCGGTGGTAAAATCATCTTCACCTGTTCATTGCTCAGCTTCCAGGGTGGTATCAATGTTCCCGGTTACACAGCAAGTAAATCAGCTGTTGCAGGTTTGGTACGTGCATTTGGTAATGAGTGGGGAGGAAAAGGTGTTTGTGTAAATGGTATTGCTCCAGGTTACATTGCAACCAACAACACGCAGGCCTTGCGTGAAGATCCTGAAAGAAGCAAATCAATATTAGACCGTATTCCTGTTGGTCGCTGGGGTGTACCTGCCGACTTTAAAGGACCGGTTGTATTCCTTGCATCAGCAGCATCTGATTATGTAAACGGTACAGTACTGTTTGTTGATGGTGGATGGATGGCGAGATAATAAGCCAGTAGTTAAAAGTAATTAGTCATTAGTAATACGAAAGTCATGGCAACGAAAAAAGCAAAAGCTCCGGCTTTAAAATTAAAGGATTACAAAACCAACACCTTCATGGATGGCGATATGGAAATCCGTTTTGCAGTTGGTCCGGAAGAAACAAAACAATTCGATACACAAAAGCTCATTGATAATTTTCTTGTTCAGAACCTGATGCTGAACGATCAGCTCAAGCTGGTATACACACATTATGATCGTGTAATTATTGGTGGTGCAGTTCCTGTAAACAAAACACTCACTTTACCTAATCATCCTGAATTAAGAGCTGATTATTTTCTGGAAAGGAGAGAAATGGGCATCATCAACGTAGGGGGAAAAGGAACCGTTACTGCTGATGGAAAGAAATTTGATCTCGAAAAATTATCCTGTCTCTATCTTGGTAAAGGAACAAAGAAAGTAACCTTTGCATCTGCATCAAAAAAATCACCTGCAATTTTTTACATTCTTTCTTCTCCTGCACATGCAGTGTATCCTGCAACAGTGTTCACCAAAGAACAGGCATCACCTGTTGAGCTTGGTGCACCTGAAACAGCAAACAAAAGAACAGTATACAAATACATTCACCTCGATGGTATCAAAAGCTGCCAGCTGGTGATGGGCTTAACAACACTTGCCCCCGGCAGTGTGTGGAATTCAATTCCTCCGCACACACATACACGCCGCATGGAAGCTTATTTCTATTTTGATTTACCAGCAGAGCAACGCATGTTCCATTTCATGGGCAACCCTGTTGAAACACGTCACCTGGTAATGGCCAACAACGAAGCAGTGATTTCTCCACCCTGGAGCACACACTACGGTTGCGGTACAACCAACTATGGTTTCATTTGGGGAATGGCAGGTGAAAACTTAGTGTATTCTGATATGGATCCTGCACCGGTTCCAACATTAAAATAAAATTCAAACATTTAAAATTAAACCAACTATATGTCTAAGAAAGTAGTAACACTGGGAGAGATTATGCTGCGTTTGTCAACTCCCGATTTCAAACGTTTTGTACAGGCTGATACATTTGATGTGACGTACGGCGGTGGTGAAGCAAACGTTTCAGCTGCATTATGCAACTATGGTTTAAACGGAACATTCGTAACAAAAGTTCCTAATAATCCTATTGGCCAGTCTGCAATTAATCATTTACGCCGTTATGGTGTGGATACACAGTTTGTTGCACGTGGTGGCGAACGTTTAGGTATTTACTTCCTCGAAACAGGTGCTTCCATGCGTGCGTCACAGGTGGTGTACGATCGTGCAGGTGCTTCTATTGCTGATGTGGATGCAAGCGAATTTGACTGGGATAAAATTTTTGAAGGTGCTGATTGGTTCCATACAACAGGTATCACTCCTGCATTGAGCGATAAAGCTGCTGCATTAACTGAAGCTGCTTTAAAAGCGGCTAAAGCAAAAGGCATTACAACAAGTATCGATTTGAACTACCGCAAAAAATTGTGGAGCAAAGAAAAAGCGCAGAAGGTAATGACACATCTCTGCCAGTGGGTGGATGTTTGTATCGGTAACGAAGAAGATGCTGAAACAACACTTGGTTTTAAACCCGGCGAAACAGATGTAACAAAAGGTGAATTGCACCTCGATGGTTTCCAGGATATCATGAAGCAGATGGTGGCGAAGTTTGGATTTAAATATGTTGCTTCATCGCTGAGAGAAAGCTACAGTGCAAGTGATAATGGCTGGAGTGCATTGGTGTATAACGGACAGGAATTCTATCACACAAAGAAATACAATGTGCGTATTGTTGACCGTGTTGGTAGTGGTGATTCATTTGCAAGTGGTTTGATCTACGGATTGGTTACAGGCATGAGCATGGCTGATTCAGCAGAGTTTGGTGTTGCTGCAAGTGCATTAAAACACACCATCCCCGGTGATCTCAACCACGCAACATTAGGCGAAGTAAAAGATTTAATGAAAGGCGACGGCAGTGGTCGTGTACAACGTTAATACTGTTTCAGGTTTATCGTTTATGGTTTGAAGTTGAAAAAACATAAACGATAAACTTCGAACGATAAACTATAAAATATGATTATAGATTCTTTAGAAAACGCAGCAAAATATTTCAGCGCTCATCCGTTGTTTGCAAAAGCGTTCGAATACATTCAGCTAACTGATCTGGCAAATGCTGCTGATGGTAAAGAAGATATTGCTGAAGGTTTAAAAGCCATCATCAGCAAAGCTCCCGGCAAAACAAAAGAAACCAGTTTGGAAAAATTTGAATGTCATAATAAAAATATCGACATCCAGTTTTGCATTAACGGCTTGGAAACAATTGGCTGGAAACCACGTCAGAAATGTACTTCACCAAAAGGTGAATACAGCGATGAAAAAGACGTATTGTTCTTTAACGATACACCTGATACTTATTTTCAACTTACCAACGGACAGTTCGCCATCTTCTTCCCTGAAGATGTACACTCTCCAATGATTGGTGATGCAGAAATCAAGAAACTGGTGATTAAAGTGAAAATCTAAAAAAGCCGCAAAGGCACAGAGGCACAAAGTACTTAATGCCTTTTGCCTTGATGCCTTTGTGCCTCGAATAAAATGAGCAAGACACAACAAATAACTGATGCAATTGTACAACAGGGAATTCTTCCGCTGTATTTTAATCCAAGCGAAGAAATAAGCCTTGATGTATTAAAAGCAATTTACAATGCAGGTATTAAAGCAGTTGAATACACCAACCGTGGCGATGCTGCTTTAAGCAACTTTAAGAAAATGGTGGAACTGCGTAATGCATCCATGCCCGGTTTATTACTCGGCGTAGGTACCATTAAAAACATGCAGCATGCCACTGATTATTTAGCAGCTGGTGCCGACTTTTTGGTAAGTCCCGGTTTTGTTCCTGATGTGGCAGCACATTGCGTGGCAAACGATATTTTTTATGCACCCGGTTGCATGACACCTTCTGAAATTATTGCTGCAGAAAATGCAGGAGTAAAATTCATCAAGCTGTTCCCCGGCGATATGTTAGGACCCAAATTCCTTTCAACCATTAAAGACATTTTCCCCAAACTGTTGTTTATGCCAACAGGTGGTGTTGATACAACAAAAGAAAGTGTTGAAAGCTGGTACAAAGCAGGTGTTTGTGCAGTAGGTATGGGAAGCAAACTCATCAGCAAAGCATTGATGGAAGCAAAAGATTATACAACCATTGAAGTGGAAACCAAAAAGGTGCTGGAAGTGATCGCATCAGTAAAAAAATAATATGGCTGCTTTGCAGTACATTTAACCAAAATCATAGATAAACAATTATAAACATGACGAAGGAAGCCATTGGCAAATACAGATGGGTGATAGCTACACTCCTGTTGTTTGCAACGACGATCAACTACATGGACAGGCAGGTGATCAGTTATTTAAAACCATTTTACTGTTCACCGGTTGAACAGGGAGGCTTTGGCTGGACCAATACCGACTTTTCTGTGATCACTTCTGTGTTCACTGCTTTTTATGCCGGTATTACCATTGTGGCAGGATGGGTGATTGATAAGATTGGAACAAAACTCGGACTTGCTTTTTCATTGATCATCTGGTCAGTGTTTGGTATCCTCAATGCGTTTGCAGGTGCTACAGTTGCTGTACATGCAATGGTGAGGAGCCTGTTTGGTATTGGTGAAGCGGGTAACTTTCCTGCATCGATCAAAACAGTTGCAGAATGGTTCCCTAAAAAAGAACGTGCATTGGCAACCGGTATCTTTAACAGTGGTTCCAATCTTGGTGCAATGATCTCTGCATTATTTGTTCCATGGTGTTTGGTTTATTTCGGTACACAAACAGGTTGGAAAATGGCATTCGTCATTACCGGTGCAGTTGGTTTTCTCTGGCTCATTTTCTGGTTCTGGCTGTATAACACGCCTTCCAAACAAACAAGATTAACAAAAGAAGAATACGATTATATCCACAGCGATGATGAACCTGTTGCTGCAGGAGCAGATGCTCCGAAAGAAAAAGTAGCCTGGGGTAAACTCTTTGGTTACAGGCAAACATGGTCGTTCTTCTGGGGCAAGTTTTTAACTGATGGTGTTTGGTGGTTCTATCTGTTCTGGCTGCCTGATTATTTAATCAAACAGTTTGGAATGGCACCAGCCGATGTAAAATGGCCTTCTTTCATTGTATATGGTATTGCAATTATTGGTAGTGTGTTTGGCGGAAGTATTCCTTTGTTCCTTATCAATAAAGGAATGCAGGTGTACAAAGCAAGGTTAACAGCCATGTTATTAATTGCCGTAGTGCCGCTGATCGTTTTATCAACACAGTACTTTGGTAATGTTGAACGTTTCGGAACTTCTGCTATGTACCTGGCTGTAACAGTAATCTGTATTGGTGCCGCTGCACACCAGGCATGGAGTGCCAACCTGTTTACAACAGTATCTGATATGTTCCCGAAAAAAGCAGTTGGTTCTGTAACAGGTATTGGTGCAATGGCAGGAGGTTTGGGTGGTGTGCTGGTGCAGATCCTGGCCGGCCGCTTAACCGATGCATTTAAAGCAAATCCGCAGCATGCATATTTAATCATGTTTATCTTTTGCGGGTTGGCTTACTTAACAGCATGGTCTATTATGAAATTCCTTGTACCACGTTACAAAGCCATTACGGATTTATAATCTGATTTTCTTTCAATAAAAAAGGGCCTGTTGCAAAACAGGCCCTTTTCTTTTTTAACTAACTGCACATTTTTTTTCACAGTGCAAAAAACAATTATAACATCAGCATTTTTATTAATACCTTACTGCAATAACCCCTAATGATCATGAAGGCTTCTTCACGGAACAAACCAAACGCTGATAACCCTGCTCAAACAACTGATTCATCCTTCGGCAAATCAAGAAGAATTTTTCTCAAAATGATGGGAATTGGTGCTGCTGCATTCCAGGGCAGTTCTGCTTTCGGACAGCATCTTAATACCTGTCCCGAAAATGCAGACTGGCTTATTGAAAAAGGCACGCAGCTGCAGGATGCTGTTTCATTTAAATTCTTCAGGGCAGAAGATTTGTTGCATCTTGAACTGAGCTTCTCCAACTTTGAACTGAAAGGAAACCAGCTTCAGCGCAAATCAGGTGGCAGCTCTTATTTAGTAGTAACATTCCAGCCGCAAAGTCTTGCCGAGCAGGCATACCTCGAAGCAGAGAATCCTGCAAACAATGAAAAGCTTACTCTTCCTGCAAGAACCTATCTTTCAGAAGAAAGCCGGCTGGTGTATGAAATACCATCATCCGTAAAAAATATTCAGCTTACTGCAAAAGATTTACTGGATTGGGCAAGGTTTGATTTAAAAGTAAACAAGCGTGCATCGGCTCCCGGTATTGTTATTCCATGGACAAGTGATGATGATAAACCCATCGAGTTTAAACCAATTACACCCATTGTAAAAGATACCATTCAGAAACCCATCTTCAACCGCAGGGAAACACAACCTGTGGAACAGAAACAGGAAACTCAGCAAAATCCTGTACTGCAGAAACCAATCCGTATTATTCAACCAGTAAAACAAGACACGGCCAAAGCAATTAATAACAACCTCAACCGCATTAACCGTGTAACCAATAAAGAAGAACAGCAACAGGTGGTTGTTACGCAGGTGCCGCCAAAAGAAGTGCAGCGGCAGGAAGTGCAGAAAGATCCCGGCATCAGTGCTGTATTTCAAAACCTCTTTGTAGGTAAAACACCAAGGCCGCCGGAGTTGCTTGAAACCTCCGTTGAGTTTCCCTGGCGTTTGTTTGTATCACCTTCCAACATTTCGGCATGGGCACATACTTACGAATTAAAACTGGCCGATGCATACAAAGGCAAACCGGTGAGTGTATATGAACTCTGGCATACACGGCTTGCTACAAAATCATCAGGGAAGGTTTTGGAAAATGAAGTAACCGATAAACTCAAAACACTCCGTGCGATGTGGGGTGTTGATATTTGTGCTGATTATAAAAACGTACCATCATCAAATGATAGTGTGTTCCGCACAAGTCTCAACAACCGTAACCGCCACATGATTGTGCACGAAAGCAGCAACTGGGGCATTCCAAAGTTTACACCAAAAGCAGCACAGGTAAAAAACATGATGCTCTCTGCATTGGGTGGATGGATGGATGCAGAAATGCTCATCAACCGCACCGATCTTGAAGCAGCTGATTTAACCGGTTACCTCAACCTGCTTAAATGGAAACATATTGCCACCATGGCCCGTGATCATTATGTGGAAGTGGTGGAAGCAGGAAACATTTTTCCCTTTGGTCACCAGGCAGTGCTGATAAAAATTACAGAACGTAAACCCGAAGCAGGCTATGCCGTTAACAGGCAACGCAAAATTGTAGTGATAACAGAAGAAGAGAAACGTTACAATCCGTATGCAAAAAACAAATCATTCCTCTCCTTCCCTTTTAATGCCATTCGTTTTATTACAACTGCATCGCCCATTATTGATAATACAAAAGCGTATGTAAACGGACAGGATGCAGATGAAAACTTTATTGTAAAAGTTGGTGGACAGCCTTATGAATTTAAGATGCTCGGCACCGACAGCACCGGTCATGAATTTGATTTTTCATTACCAGTGATTTTTATTTCTTCCACTGCATCAGGAAAGAACAACGAATCCTTCCTCAATTCAGTTATCAAAGAATATAAAAACACATCCAAGTCGGCAGAAAAAGATATTGATACAAGTGCAGATACACGTGGACAGAAAATTGCGTATGCAAGAAGCTTTATTCCCGGCGATACATCGTACGAAACAGAAAGCCTCTTCTTTGGTGCGCAGATCAACAGCGATGAACTTTGTTACTTCAGTCCGAGATTAGACAGCGCAGCTATACACGAACAGTCAAGCCAGGCATTAACCAATACAAGAGATGCCATTTCCATTGAGCTGGTGGATGATAACAACAAAGGAATGGTGTTTGCAAAAATTCTTGGTGCACCCACTGTTAATTTCAATGGCAACAGCGATAAAACAGGCGGAAGCATTGCGCCCAACTTTGCACTCACCGGTCTTTCAAAACTGCAGGGAGCATTTGGTGGTGCAGTGGATGATATGAAGAAGCTCTCCTTCAATCCATCTTCTTTCTTTGGTGGTGCTGATGATATGGCGGCGAAATTATTTGGTGTGGTGAAGCTGAGTGATTTAATGAAGCTGGTGGATATGAACCCTTCAGCTTTTGTAAGCAAAATCAACAACGCTGTCAATGAAATTGAACAACTGCAGCAGGATATTATCAGCAAGACTGAACAGAAACTGATGTCGGAAGCGGAAGCGCTGCAGAAAAAACTTGAACAGAAGAAAGATGATTTAATCAATATTGCACAAAGCTTTTCATCAAAGATCCCGGTATTAAAAACATTCAAGATACCCGGTGCAAGCTGCACGCAATATGTATGGAAGGGAGAAACCAAACCGGAGTACTCACCTGTTGGCGGTATACTCACCTTCAAGTCAAACAAACCTTCTGAAACAATACAGATTGAAACCTTACTGAAACGACCGGAGAATGGTGATTTTCCCGAAATGACGGCCACTTCTTCCATCAACGATTTCAGTATTATACTGGCCAAGTTGATTGCCATTGATTTTGAAAAAGTATCCTTTGGCATCAGCAGTAAAATAAAAGCAGATGTAAACATTGTGATGAAGAAAGAGCCCATGCGTTTCCTCGGGCCGCTTGCCTTCGTTAACCAGCTGCATACATTAATTCCATCGGATGGGTTCAGCGATCCGCCGTTCCTTGATATTACATCCGAAGGTGTGGTAACAGGTTACACACTTGCTGTACCTGATGTACAGATTGGTGTGTTCACCTTACGCAACATTACACTTGGTGCAAAAGTTACATTACCGTTCACCGGTGCACCGTTAAGCATGCGTTTCAACTTCTGCGAAAAACATCAGCCATTCACCTTAACAGTGTCCATGTTTGGTGGTGGTGGTTTCTTTGCAATGGAGCTTGATCTCAAAGGTCTGCGCATGATTGAAGCAGCACTTGAATTTGGTGCAGCTGTTTCCATTGACCTGGGTGTGGCAAGTGGTGCCGTATCGGTTATGGGTGGTATTTACTTTGCCATGAAGTTTGATAACGGTAATACCATTGTTGAACTTACCGGTTATGTACGCATCAACGGTGCGTTGAGTGTGCTGGGTTTAATCACCGTAAGTCTTGAATTCTATCTTGGTCTTACTTATCTCGACCAGGGTGGAAAAGGAAACCTGGTATATGGTGAAGCAAGCCTCAAGGTAAAAGTGGAAATCCTGTTCTTCTCCAAAACAGTCTCCATCAAAACAAGAAAAGAATTTGCAGGCTCTGCTGCCGACCCAACATTTGCAATGCTGATCGAAGAACCCGACTGGCACGAATACTGTGAAGCATTTGCACATTAATCATCAACTCAATTAAAGACATTCGATATGGCTCAGAAATTTATTTTCACCACACTGCCCTGGAAAAATTACCAGACCAACAAGCTGATGCTGTCTGCATTCATCAGCATTAAACTGGAAGCCGGTAAAAAAGCAACACTGGCCGATTTTCCGGATATGCTTGCATGGGTTGAAAAATTATCCAAAGCAAAATATGCTGCACAGTGGAACAATGGCGATCTGCAGGAAATTACGTTGAAGAAAGATCAGCTCGATAAGGATATCTATACACAGTTGTTTACGCCGCACATCAAAGTAAAAACCTTTGAACAGCTGCAGGTAAATCAACTTATGATTAAATCCTATCCCATTAAACATGTGCTCGACTTTATACAGAAAACCTATACAGAAGTAGGTAACCTCAAAGCCGATACAATGCCCACGCAGAAGTTTTTTACCGACGACTGGAAAAACCTGCAGGAGATTACGGAGTTTAAAGTAAACGATACACCTGTACAGAAAGAAGTCAACCGCACCAAGCTGGGCGATTTTATTCAGAAAGATGCAGGCAAACGTGTTGCTGTTAAACAACAGATACAGTCTTCCAAGTTCATGGCATTTGATAAAACGGCAAAACCCTCCACTGATTTTGCACAGGTGCGTTATTTCCATGATCGTTCGGCCAATGCTATCAGAACAAGACTGGATAAGATTGATATGCCCGATTTTGAATACCACGATATTCTTTCGGTGCTTACATCCTACCCGCAGCTCATGCGCAAGTTTGGGTTGGTGCTTGATTTTGAAATAAAGAATGCACCATCAGCAGCAACAGGTACAGTGCGTATCGTTCCGCAGGATCTTGCACTTACCACTGCAGCTGAAATCACTTCACCACTCACAGCTTACCAGTTAACTGCAAAAGGATTTTATGCTGCACCCGAACCCAACAGCAATATTGATAAAGGCGTACTGAAAATAAACACCAGCGATTTTACGGTTGTTACAGTTGATACCGATGGTGCTGCATTAAAACTCTGCAACCATATTGATGCATTGCAGAACAGGAAGGCCAACTTCTTATTCAAAACACATGTGATCACTGCCGAAACAAACAAGCTTGCTGTTACAACGGTTGCGCCTTATGCAATGGTGAACACGCAGGAAAAAAATACGGCTGTTGAAAACATGAGCCAGAAAAACAGGTTTGCAAAAATGCAACGCATCAACCAGCCTGCACCTGTTACAGTTGAACGGATTAAAGTACGTCCGCTGCCATTGCTTGAATTAAAAAGTCCTGAAGTGGAAGAAGGTTTACCCTTTATGCGTACTGCAGGTATTGGTGTGGCAAAGAATGGTCATGCAGAAGCGATTTATAAAAAGCTGTTTCGCTTAGATACCTTCAATACAAAAATCACCAGTGCAACAGCAGCACAGCAAACCATCACTTCCTTCAACCCTGTTTTACTCAATGCAAAAATTCTGTTGCCAAAAGAAGAAGTGATGTATGCCGATGATTTACTGCAGGGCTACCGCATGGATATTGCTTACGATGATAAACCCAACAACTGGTATTCATTGCACAAAAAACTGGAAGAATACCAGTTTGCTCCTGTTAGCGGTAACACCGTAATGATTGACGGCATTACCGAAGATGAAGGCTTTATGCAAACAGCCGTGGTGGAAGATGAGAACGATAAAAACAGTGTGCATGTAAACGAAGTGATTGCACGCTGGGAAGGATGGAGTCTTTCAGTACCCAAACCCGGCAAAGGCGTTAACAATCCCGGTGAAGGAGGTGAAGTAAGTTCAAGAAAAGACGAAGAGAAAAAGTATCTCTTACCCAACAGTGTCGACTTCAGGTTACAGGTAAAAACAAAATCAGTAAAAGGTTCATTACCCATGCTGCGTTTTGGTAAAACCTATCGTGTAAAAATCCGCACCGTTGACCTGGCTGGTAACAGCTTGCCCGCCAACCTTGCTCCTGAAAATGCAACTGAAACCATCATTACAGGAATCAAATATCAACGATACGAACCATTGCCTTCACCCTTCCTTATACAGGGAAATGAAAGCCGTGATGGTGAAAGTGTGGAACACATGGTGGTGCGCAGTAATTACAATGTGGCATCAGCCGATTACGAATCAAAGAACAGTGCAGGAGGAAAACAATATCCCCCACATGCAACACGCCATATCAAAGCACCACGCAACAGCCAGCAAATGGCCGAACTGCATGGGATGTTTGATGCAGCTTTTGGCAGTGGTAATGCAACAGCTGCCAAGCAGATGTACGATTACATTGTATCAAAAGACTATGAAGTAAAACCGGAAGACTTAAAGCCATCCAACAAAAACATTATTGATGGTGAAAAACAGAACCTGGAACTGGAATACCTGGCCGATCCCATGGCCGCAGGCGTTGTGTTCTTTGTAAACAATGAATCACAAAGCATCAATGGGTGGACAGCCGGTATCTCACGCCGCTTCAGTTTTTATTTTAACGATGAAGTAAACGATGCAAGTGCCAATACAGCTTATACAGTTGAGCAATGGAAAAATCCAAAGAGCATCCGCATCCGTTTAATGGAAGGCACACAGGCCGCAGGCTGGGATACTGCTAAACGACTCTTTACAGTTTATCTGCCCAAAGGCGAAAGGGCTATTGTAAACTATGCATCCTTCTGGCGGCCCGATGATGTGGAGAAACTCTCGGCTATGCAGAAAATGATTGCAGCAGCTCCCGATGTAAAAACAAAAATCAAAACAGGAAGGCACTGGATGTTTTCACCGTGGAGGAAAATAACATTGGTGCATGCCGTACAGCAACCCATTACCACACCTGAGTTTACCGTACTTACACCACAACGTTATTACAACGAAACAACAGCCCTGCTCGATACCGAATTATCGCTGCATGGAAAAAGCACCACGCAGGTGGATATTGAAGCCAGCTGGACAGAGTTCAGGGATGATCTTGCCGAGCTTGGTCCCAAACAGGTACCCGCTGCTGCACATGTGGCATCGGTACAGGTAATGTATGATGCAGTGAAACTCAAAAACAACCTGTCGCAATGGCCGGGGCAGGCCGCACCAAAAGATGCAACAGCCGATGATCCGCTGGTGCAGTACTTTGGCGATACCAAACACCGCTGGGTAACCTATAAACCAATTGCCACCACCCGTTACAGGGAATATTTTACAGCACTTGTTGCACAGGCAACCAAAAACAAACAGGAGTTTCCGCTGAGCCGTGAAGGTGCAGTAAAGAAAATCAACATCCTCAGCACAGCAAGACCTGTTGCGCCCATAGTGAGTTATGTGCTTCCATCCTTTAACTGGATAAAGAATACAAAAGGCAATCTCACCACGCATGTACGCAACGGTAACATACGTGTGTACCTCAAACGCCCCTGGTTCAGCAGTGGCGAAGGCGAACGCCTTGGCGTTGTACTGGCACCCGAAGGAAGCAGTGGTGCCGATATCATGAAGCATTGTACTGTATGGGGTAAAGACCCTGTGTTTATAAGCGGCGATTTAAACGGGTTAAACCTGCCAACAAAAGCAGCCTTTCCTTTTGCAGCCGATTACGACAGTATATACCTGCAGGAAGATAAAACCATGCGGGTGGATATTGCTGCGTACAATGTGTTATACGATGAAGACCGGCAGATGTATTTTGCCGATATACCCATTGCCATTAACCAGGCTTATTTTCCCTTTGCAAAACTGGCACTGGTACGTTACCAGCGTGATTCGGTACGCACCGTACGGTACGATTGCTGTGCAAGCAGTATTGTACATGCCGACTGGCTGCAACTGGTACCGCAGCGCAACACTGCCCTGCAGCTCGATGCACAAACCAATAAGTTTAAAGTAGCCATCAGCGGACTGGTTGCCTTTAAACCAAACGAAGGCATGGCCATGACGGCGCTGAACTATAAGCCACGTACAAAGATTGAAGTAACAGTTGAAAATACCATGCTGCCCAAAACAGAAGATGCGTTTATCAGCATCAACAACAGGCAGGTGAGCACCACTATTTATACCAAGGTGGGTGAAGTAACCAAGGAAATGATCCAGGGCAACAACTTCCTCTATGCAGCCGATATTGAACTGCCTGCACAATGGAAGGGCAAACCTTACCGGGTTGTGGTGAAGGAATTTGAACTGCATCCCAAAGACCCGTTACGTTTCCCCAATGGCGATTTTGGCAATGCCAATACCATCCACATGGGCGAGCGCTTGGTGTTTATGGATGTGTTTGAAGTAAATGGGTAGTTAGCTCCCGTCATTGCGAGGAACGAAGCAATCTGTACTTACGAAGCGTAACATACAGTTTGGGTATATACCGCAAGGTTTTGCGGTTATCGTTCTTTTGTCTTGACATCCCTCAATTCTTCGGGACAGGCTACAGAAACAAAAGATCAAGACGGAACATATTACTCCCATGTTCCGTCAGCAGCCCTGATTAAGCCATTGTACTACTGTGGTGAATTGCAGATGTGCTAACATCAGCATCCTCTGTGTTGCAGTCAGAGTGATTGGTTGCGGATTGATTATCACCCTCACTACCGTCATTGCGAGGAGGGACGACGAAGCAATCTGTTTGCTACGAAGCACAACGAACTACAACATTTACCTGGAACGCTTTTAATGGGGCGTATCCGGGCTTTATCCCTTAAGTATGGGGGGAAAGGGTTGGTTTATAGTTCATGGTTAATAGTTCATGGTTTATAGTTCATGGTTCATTGTTCATGGTTAAGGCAGGTTTGTGGTTTAGGGTTGAGGGGTTTAGGTTTGAGAGTTGGGGTTGTGGGGAAAAAAGACCGCATTAATACGATTGTACAGGCCGGGAAAAATTAGTTTCTTGTGCTAAAAATCTGTGATTGGCCAAACAAGCAGGACCATATAAGATTACGGGTACCATCGACAATATCTGTTTTTACAAAATGGATGGGCAGTATTATGCACGGCAAAAAAGCTCACTTAGCAGTAAACGGGTGAAAACAGACCCTGCTTTTGCAGGTACCATGCGGGAGGCAGGTTTGTTTGGTAAGGCATCATCGCTGGCTTCGGTTATCAAGCGGAGCTTTCCGAAAGAACAACAGTGCCGTGATCTGTACCGGCAACTGATGCGTAAGGTGAAACAGCTGATGGAAGAGGGTGTTGCAACTGAAGAAATAAAACAACGTCTTTGTTTTGTAAGCAAGGAAGAAACAGTTGCTACTGATACTCCAGAGCAGTTGATGACGATAAACAGCAGCAGCTACCGTTCTGTTTTTATTATACCTGAATTATGTGTAGTGCAGCGCCGGAAGAAAAAACTTCAACCTGCGACTGACAAAATAAAGCAGGAGTCAATGTTCAACTGCGGACCACCTTAACGAATGATTTTGTCTATTCTATTTTTTTTCATCAAACAGTGGCAGGTGTCAAGGCTCCGGGCTTAAGTCAATGAACTTCTGTTCCGGTGATTTTGTGTTTTCTTTTGCAAAAACAACTGCAATGCAAAGGACTGATTATACGTTTAGCAAAAGATTTACTGTAAAATATGACCTGCAAAAGTGCAGCTGCAAATAACAGGTGGTACAACAAGTGTTACTGATAAAATCAAACTTCAGTAATTGAGTAAAAGCAGATTTTGGTTATTGCTGCGCTGCATCGTTTGTCAGCATCTCTTCACATCAAACAAAAAAAATAAGCTGCCGGCGCAGATGGAATACTATTTCGCCGTTTCGATAAATACAATTGATTTTGTTTTTCAGTTGCCGGAATGCATTCACTTTTTTTAAACAAACAACAACGTCATCAATGCTTAAAAAAGTTTTTATTGTTTACATTCTGTTTATCGCAGGACTACCTGTAACCGGACAATCTAAACATGACATCATTGACAGCTATTTCAAGGCATTAGTTCAAAACCAGCAATTCAGCGGTAATGTTCTTGTAATTGAAAACAACCGGATTGTTTATGAAAAATCTTTTGGGTATGCTGATTACACAACAAAAACACCCAATACATCCAGCATCCGTTTCCCTGTTGCAAGTATATCAAAACTCCTGACGGCGACAGCAATCCTGCAGTTAAAAGAAAAAGGCCTGTTGAACATAACAGATGCCGTTAACCATTACCTGCCCGATTTTCCTTATCCTGAAATAACGCTCAGGCATTTACTTTCACATACATCGGGGTTACCGCCTTACAATGCTTTTTTTGACAAAGAAAAAAACGAACAGCCCGGCAAGGTTTTCAGCAACAACGATTT
This sequence comes from Chitinophagaceae bacterium UBA1931, assembly GCA_002337125.1. GTDB lineage: Bacteria > Bacteroidota > Bacteroidia > Chitinophagales > Chitinophagaceae > Lacibacter. Next base: position 1,929,893 of record DDFJ01000004.1, on the reverse strand, counting down.
TATGCCGGGGATTGTGCGTAACAAACAGGCTTTGATTTACCAACCCGGCGAAAAAGGAAATTATGATAATATCAACTTTATTCTGCTGGCGTTGATTGTAGAGAAAGTGTCAGGGATGACTTACCCTGCTTATATTAAAAAACATATTCTTCAGCCTGCGGGAATGAACGAGACCTCGCTGTTACCATTACCTGAACAATTTAACAGGGCCGATATCAACAACTTTGCATTTCCGCATGTGTATTTACATCCGTATGATTCAATGCCTGTAAAATCGAATTCGATTCCTTATGTACGGGAATACTGGCATGCATATGGCTTTAATGGCTTTGGTGATTATATCAGTACCACAAGGGATTTGTGGAAATTTGACCAGGCTTTATACAATAACAGGTTATTACGAAAACAGACACTGGAAGAAGCTTTTATCCCAACAAAATTAAACAGCGGAGAAAATAATCCAGATGCGTTTGGATTGGGATGGGAGATTGAAAAAGACAGTTCGCTGGGCAAGATGGTTTACCATAGCGGGGCGGCGATGGGACTTAGTTCTAATATTTTAAGAAACATCACAAAAAAGCAAACCGTTATTTTATTTGACAATGCACATTTCAATGCTCATGAAAATGCCACAAATGTGATGAAGCTTTTAAATGATCAGCAAGTGGATATGCCCAAGAAAAGTATTGCTAACGTGTATGGAGCTGTTTTGCTGAACAAAGGTGCTGCTGCAGCAAAAGAAACATTGTTTATTCTGCGAAAAGACAGCAGTAATTATTACCTGAGTGAAGATGAAATGAATACACTTGGATATGATTTTATGGGTAATAACAATCCTTACCATTTGCCGGAGAAGCACCTGTATAAACAGGCTGTTGAAACGCTTAAAATGAATGTTGAATTGTTTCCCGGCAGCTGGAACGCCTATGACAGTTATGCAGAGGCTCTTTTGGCTGATGGGCAAAAAGAAGAAGCGATAAAAATGTACAAAAAGTCGGTAGAATTAAACCCCGGCAATGAGAGTGGGAAAAAGACACTGCAAAAACTCTTGCAACAGAACCCGGTAAAATGACTTTATTAAAACCGATCTTGTAATGCGCAATTTCAAAAGGGATCAGTAAATAAAATTGAACATGCAGTAATCATTGGCGATATTATTTCCCCAGTAAAAAAATGAAACTACAAAACAGCACTAAACTTATCCTGGTTATTTTATGCCTGTTTGTATCGGTAGCAGGATTTTTAATCAAACTGCCATCGGGGTTCAGTCATGTTGATAAAGAACTGCATTCCCTGTTTTATTTCCTGGCTGCTGCTTTTCTGAATTTATTGTTTGTTTATAAAAGTGTAACCAGGCATGCCCTTGTTTTTGCAGTGCTTTATTTTTTTGGTATTGCTATTGAATATGCACAGGACTATTCGAATAAATTCTTTCATAAACGGATTCACGGACGTTTTGACCCGGAAGATGTGCAGGCCAACCTGAAAGGCCTGTTGTTCTTTTCTGCGGTATGGATCGTGTATACTGCGGTTTTGTTTGTTTATGGTAAACTGAATTCCGAAAAACTGAAAAAATCCTGAATGAAAGCAGTTTCAAGTTTGAGGTTTATGGTTTGAGGTTGGGTGGACAAAGGCCAGGGAATGCATAAGGCTGAATGCGAAATGCTTATACAGGTTGCGGATTGATTATCGCCATCGTTACCGTCATTGCGAGGAGTAGCGACGAAGCAATCTGTTTGCTACGAAGCATAACGAACGACAACATTCAACTGGAACACTTTTAATGAGGTGTATCCGGGCTTTATCTTTTAAGTATGTGGGGAGAGGAAGGGTTAATGGTTAATAGTTCATGGTTAATGGTTCATAGATCATAGTATATGGTTAAGGCAGATTGGTGTTTTGAGGTTGAGAGCTGTTGCAGGTTACCGGGAAAACAACCGCATTAATACGATTGTACAGGCCGGCAAAAGAGCTGATGGAAGAGGGTGTTGCAACCGAAGAAATACAGGAGCGACTTTGCTTTGTATGCAAGGAAGAAACAATTTCTGCTGATACTCCAGCGTAGTTGATGACGATAAACAGCAGCAGCTACCTTTCTGTTTTTATTATACCTGATTTATGTGTCGTGCAACGCCGGAAGAATAAACGTTTACTCACAAGAAGCAATACAAAACAGCGGCGGATACTGATCTATGGCCCACCATAACTAAGTTTTTTCCTTTTTCTTCCGGTTGGGTTTACTTAGTGGTTTGCAGACGATGCCTTTGCTTATAGCCTGCGCAATGGCCGCACGACTCGTCGTATTAAGAAGCAACTATCATAAAATTTTGAAGATGTTTGTTTTTGTATTCCGTTATGAAGTTGATTAGTAAGTCAGTAAGAATCTCTGCACATATTTGTCTTACACATCAGATGCGAATTTCCGGAGACTTGACAGTGAGAGAGTGAAGAATGGCTTAATCATAATGCAAACTGAACTTGTAAAGAAATTCTGTTTTGATTGTGCATATCTAATCAACTGAAGATATACTAACATGACCTACAGATAAACCCCTAATTTTTTGTATTAAATTGAATTAAAATATGTTTATTTTCTTTTGGTTATACATTTATAAAAAAATAAACATATGATAAACATTTTACCTTCACAAAAGCAAACACCATTTTTAAAGTTCAGCACAATTTTGTCAGTTCTGTTTTTCCTAACTGTCTTTTTTATTTCCTGTCAGAAGCCTTCAGCCAGTTTACAGAAAAAAGAAACATCAGAAGAAATCGTACAACGTTTACCCCCTGAATCAACTGATATATTCGATGTTAACTGTAACACAGTAAGCGATCAGCTGTGGGAATTAAAACAAAACCAATATGGGCAATGGTATGCATCTTATAAAGATGTTTCATATACGGTTTGTTATTCTGTATCGCCTTCCACAGGCAGCGCCCCTCCAAACGGAATGGGTGGAAATGAAGTGTGGGGAACGAATACTTCTGTTTTTAACAGTTTAGACGGAAGTACAATCAGCAATGTAAATGATTATTTTAAATGCCTTGATCCCTACAGCTCTGCCACCATTACAGTGTACGTTGATCAACCTACAGCTAATACAGATCAACTCTGGCATAATACTGGTAATTCCATTGCTTCTGTCGGAGATGTATTTATTGAAATTCAACAAGGGTCTTACACCCGTGTATTTGGTTTTTATCCTTCCTCACCTGTGAATGAAAATTCAACTCAATCTGCTACAGGCGTTTTGCTTGATAAAAGCAATAAATCCTATGATGTTGCTTTGACTTTCGGAGTAAGCAACACACAGTTTTCTAAGATTCTTGATTTTGTAAAACATAGTTTAAGTGTTTTTCCCAATTATCACTTTTTCTATAACAATAATGTTGATTATGCTGTAAATATTTTGCTTTTAGGGGAATTGCCAATCAAACGACCAACCGCCTATTGGCCAAACATCGGAACAATCAGCAGTGCTGGTTTATTGGGTGAGTTACTTAAAGAAACTTCAGTAAATTCAGCTATCCTCTCTGAAGGCGGCGTTTCAAATTCGTTTTATAACACGTGTCCATAATTTATTGTATTTTTAAAAAAAAGGCTGCAAATTATAATGCAGCCTTTTTTCTTTTTATAGCTACGGTGTTTTTCCGGAAGTGTACTCATTTGCTGTATTTTTTATTGTTATGCTAACCCTACCATTTCTTCGGCTTCAATTATTTCATTTGTTTTAATTGGTATTTCCTTCGGTTCGAATATTCCGGGGAATGCGGTGAGGATGTTTCCTTTTATATCGGTGAATACGGTGATGCATCCTGTTTCATTGCCCTGCTGATCGTAACCAATGATGGTATCGCATTGGTGGATGCGGTAGTGGCCGGAATGATTGATGGCCTGTTTGGGTTCGCTTTCTTTTGCCTGTTTAATGTGCCAGAGAATACTGCTTAGCGGTATGCAGAACTTTGCAGCACCGGGATGACGTTGTATTTTATGGTAATGCCTTTCAAGAATATGCGCCAGTGTGCTTATACCGAGATAATAATCGTGTTTCTGTAATTTCTTTTTACCCATGTGTGGTACCTGGCTTATTGCAGCGGATGTGAGATCGCTGATCCATTTTTCAATATCGGCCAGTGTGAAGAGGAGGCGGATGAGTTCCGGTTCGTTATGTGTGTTCATGTGAGATGAGTTTCAGTTTGATGGGTTGCTTCTGTTGCGGGAGGTTGAGTGATTGGTTGCATGTTTATGCGGTGCGTCTACGCTGGTTTTCTTTTCTTTTTGCTTCCCGCTAATGCGGGACAAGTTGTCCAATCCTTCGACAAGCTCAGGAGAAACAAAAAGGACCCCGAAAACCAATGTACATCCTGGTTTTCGGTTTGGGCCCTGATGTGGTTTTTGTGCTACTCCCGCTGAGGCGGGACAAGTTGTGGTGAAGTGCATTATTGCATACACTATCATCCTATGTGCGGATGTATGATTATTGGCTGGCATGTTGGTTGGTTATTTGCAGTTGATGGTTGTTGGTTTGCTTCGTAGCAGCAGATTTCTCAGTCGTGGTACCCTCGCTGCGCTCGCCCACTCTTTCGAAATGACGATTAAGAAGATGATTGCCTGTTTGATGTTTTTTTAACTGATTTTCTTTTTGGATTTTTTTGTTTGCTGATGGTTAAGAGTTTTTGTTGCTGCAGTGGTTTGAGTACCTGTTTCTGAAAGGATTTGTATTGTTGTTTGAATACTGAAATAAAGGGTTCGGCATCGTGCATATCAGCAACGAGTTGTGCCATGTGAATTGTGGGAAGTAAGTAAAAGCAATTGGTTTCAGGGCAGATGGCAAAGAACGGAAGTATGCCTGCTTCTGTTTGCAGCAGGTTGTTTTGAAGCATCATATCCATTGAAAAACGCCGGTGATCGGGGAACTGCCTGAGTTGAAACTGCGGAACCGGTTTTTCTGTTGATACAGTTATGGGTTTTGTGTTACGGAGCCATGGTTTTTTGCGGAGGAATTTGAGCTGATAGATATGCGAGTAAACGATGAAAGGCTGAGTGCTTAACAGGGGCCAGGCCTGCTGCCAGAGATTAAAAAGTGTTGTGTATTGCTGCCATTGCCACTCCCTTCCATAATAGTCATTTGTTGCACTGATTTTTTCCGCTTCCTTTAGCATGACGAGGCAATAGCTGTTGAGCTGCTGTTGTATTTCTGTGAAATGATGTGCATTGCCGGCGGCAATGGTTTCAGGAAATGATGCGAAGGATTTTATTCCTGTTCCTGTTTTTGCGGGTTTGTACAGGCAGGGCATGAGTATGGGCGGCAGGCACCTTCTAGAAAAGCTGAGTATAATATAGGTTGGCTGTAATTCCCTGCGGGGTGTGGTTTGCTGCTGCGCCAACAGGTTGGCGGTAAGGGGCAGCTGCATATTGAGACCATAAACTTTACTGTGCGGTGGTAATGGTTTGATGAGCGGGCCTAACTGCTCATCATTAAAGACAAAGGCTTTTTTATTGGCGAGTGCAGTGGATGCCCAACCACCGGGTGCGAAGTACTGAAAATAGTTTTCCCTGCGAAAGGCGATTTCTTTTAAGGCACGGTAGCTGTGGATGCAAAGCGATTGCACGGGTTGGTTGCAGGAACAGCTTACTGTTAGGCTGCCCGGCTCAATACCGATTTGCAAGTGATAGCACTCCTCCCTGTAGTTGTTGAGGAGTATTAGTTGATTACCACGGAAGGATTTGAACCTGAGGTGAGGACTGAAATAAGCTGTTTTGCGCTGCAGTGTTTCATCAGCAACAGCGTTGAGGTCCTGGATGCTGATGCTGTAATCCTGCGCAGCTAAGGGAATGCTGAAAGGTAGAGCGGAAAACCGGCTATTGGGTGTTTTGTTCATGTAATTGCGTTTGGTAGATTATTGAATAAATCGTCAGCTAATAATATGACAAACATATTTACAATATTTTGCATTGTCAACTTTTAATATGACATTTTTCAAAAAATTTTTCCGCACATTGTGATGTGAAAAAAGCGGATTTAAATAAGAAGATTGGCCAAAGAATAATCGATCAACGCACGAAGAAAGGGTTTACGCAAGCAGAGTTAGCCAGGGCCTGCAGTAAAGACAGGCAGGCCATAGAGAAGTTAGAAAGCGGAAAAGTAAATCCGACTCTTTATACGCTTTACGAAATTGCGAAAGCCTTAGAGATTTCAATTACTGCACTTGTTGATTTTAAAACAAATTGATTTTTTCTTTATATTAGCAATGCAACAGCACTGTGACACCCGCTACTGTGAACACCGGAACAGCCAGAGCTAACGCACCCCAACTCCAGCCTACACCGGAATTACCTGCCTGCTGTGCAGGAGAAATGAACTGAATTGAGATGCCGGATTCTCCAATGATTTGTTGAATGAAAGGTTTTGAATAAAGCAAGACATGTATAAACGATTAAAAACGTTTGCATATTAATTAGGTATGTTGAATTTGTGAAAGTTTGAAACTGAAAACAATATTTAAATAAATTATAAGCAAAAGAGTTGCGTAAAAAAGCGAAAGGTTCAATAGCAGGAAAGTTTTGCATATTTATGCGTTAGCAGCAACCAGTACACAATATGCCAGAGATTTCAACAATTCTAAAGGATATTTATGCGCACAGTTCGGACATGCAAAAAATAGCAGACACAAAAAATGCTGGTTTAATTGCTTTTAATGGAGCAGTTATAATTGGAATGACCAAATTAGCTATTGACTTTTGGGACAAGCATAGTTGGCTGTTTTACTTATTTATTTACATCTTAATTATGTGCCTCATATCATTATTTCTCTGCTTAGCCGCTTTAGTTGCACAATTAAGACACCATGAAAAAGAAAGAATGTCCTTTAGTTCTGACAATCCATTATTTTTTGGAAAAGTATCCCAAATGAAATCTGGCGAACTTGTTGAACTAATAAAAAACAGGTATAAAATCACAGATGAAACCAGCGACTACGAATGCGACTTGGCAAGACAATCAATTATAATGGCACAAATAGCTTTGAGAAAATTCAAATTATTCAATAAGGCTTTCCTTTGGACAATCGCTGGAATAACGACCCCTATTGGTACAATTATATTTGAAATCTTTTTTAACCCTAATAATGACAGATGAGTTTAAAAGATGATATTATTTCAGATGTCAAGAATATTCTTGACACAAAATTCGATGTTGAAGATGTAAGTTATGTGCCTGACATTACAAATTCAAAGCTTACGTATGGAAATACAGGTCTTCAGTTTGAAGGCACGGTTCTTTATGTAGACATGAGAGGTTCTACGGCAATTCTTACCAAACATAATCGCCCAGTCGTTGCTAAAATTCACATGGCATATTTCCATGCGATACTAAAAATTGCACAATCAACAAATGGTGAGGTCAGAAGCTTTAATGGTGATAGTGTTTTGGTCTTTTACCATGGAAATGACAAAACGACATTGAATAAGGCTGTTTTTGCAGCCATGCAAATGAAATATATCATTTCAAGTACTGAAGGAATAAACACATACTTGACTAAGTATTCAGCAGTCAACTTCGGAATTGGAATAGACTTTGGTCACATTTTATGTACAAAGATTGGATTGGCGAGAACACCAAATAATCAAGACCTAATATGGATAGGACATGCTGTAAACAAGTCTACCGTTATTAGTGACAAATGTACAAGTCCATATCATGTAGGAATAGCAAGTGTTGTTTATAATAATTTAGATGATACTCATAAATTCCATACTAAAAAAAATGCTTGGGGCTACGAAGAAAAAGTAAACATGTGGACTCAAGGATATATCACTTACAACGGACAAAGTGAAGTTTATTACTACACAGACTATTATTGGACTGTTAACTAACTAGTTTGGATGCTACTAACATTGATATTGCCAATATTAGGGGATTACAGGAGTAATCAGCAGCGGTAATTCTGTTGTGCGGCAATTCGGACTGGACAAACTATTTGCAACTTTAGTTTTTCTTTTCGGTTGGTATCCAATCAATTAATATACTCACCAGAAAATCTGACTGCACAATTTCCAGCACTTTTGATTTTGACCACCCGTACCCTAGCCTAACCGCAACCCTAAATCAAAAAATATATCAAATATAGTTGACGAGTTGAAAACCTTTGTTAGATTTGCGAATTGTAGGTCAAATCAAAAAAAGTAAAACCTAAAACATGGCAAGTTTTGGACAATACATAAAAGCAGAAAGGGAAAAAAAAGAGTGGACACAGACAGAGTTTGGTGCACTAATCGGTATTAATTCAAGTGCAATTAGCAGAATTGAAAATGGAACACAAAAATTCAGCAAATCCAAATTGCCAAAACTTGCAGAAATCTTTCAGACAAGTGTTCAAACACTTACAGACTTATTTTATGCCGACAAATTTGCACTCGAAGCATACGAAAATCATTGTTCAGAAAATGTTTTCTTAGTTGCAGAAGACAATGTAAAATATATTAAAAGTATCAACACTAAATGAGCCAAACTAAAATTTAAGCCACTATGAGTGAAGAACTTTTACAAAGAAACTTATTGAAAAATCCCGAAAAAATTGGGAAATGGGATTTCTATAATATTGGTGCAACGTCTGTAAAAGCGTTGAAAGAATATGGTATTATTAGAAATGTAAATTATGGCGATGAAGAAAAAAAGAAAGTTGATGGCTTAATTGTTCAAAAGAAAAATGTAATTGCAGTCATTGAATATAAAAAGCCTTCTGAATTTAAAACTGCTGTACAGAAAAACAAGGCAGTAAAACAAGAATTAGAAGTTGCCAGAAAACTTGATGCTCATATAATTATTGCGACTGACACCAAAGATACAGTTTGGGTAAATGTTTTAACAGGTAATAGAATTAAAGATGAGAGTGGAAAAGAAATAAAAACCAACTTTGATATAAAAGACGAAAAATTGCCAGTGCTTATTGAGAAAATAATGTTTTCAATAAATGAGTTGAATGACCAAATTAAACCAAAGCAATTAGTAAATCCAACTGATTTGGCAAAGCAAATTTGGCAAGACATCTGGTCCGTAAGTGGTGCGACACCGGAAAACTGTCTTTATACATTTGTTGAACTTTTCATTTTCAAATACTTAAGTGATTTAGGAGTTTTACAGGGAATGTTCAACTTCAATTCTCTTTACGCAAGTTTTAGTGGAAATACAGAAGATGAAGTTTTAGAAACTTATGCAAGTGTTGTTCGTCCTAAAATCAAAACTTTGTTTCCTGAAAATCCAGCAGACAAAACAACGATTATTAACGGAACTATTTTTGTAAGCAAAGACCAAAAAGCAGTAAAAGGTTATAGCTCCGTTTTCAAAAAAGTGCTAACTAAGTTTAAAGATTACGGCAAGCTTGAGCATATTGATTATGATTTCAAAAGCCAACTTTTTGAAAGCTTTCTAAAAGAAAGTATCAGTAAGAAAAATTGGGGGCAATTCTTTACTCCTTTAAAAGTTGTTAGAGCCGTTGTAGAAATGGCAAAAGACGACATCAAAGTAGGGGCTAAAATTTGCGACCCGGCTTGCGGGGTTGGAAAGTTTTTATTAGAGCCAGTTATAACCAAACTTGACCAATTCTACGAAATCAAGAAGGGAAAATTAATTCCTAAAATCACAATTCACGGTTACGATAAAGGGTTTGATAAAGACGAACAAAAAACAATCATTTTGGCTAAAGCTAATATGTTGATTTACTTTTCTGATATTATTAAGGAAAACCCAGGAATAACAACTGAATTTGCTAAACTTTTTAACGACAGTTTTCTACTCAAAACAAATTCAATTTTAGGTACACTTTCGGAACCAGTTGAAAATGAATATGATCTTATCGTTACAAATCCACCCTACGTAACAAGTGGAAGTAGTAACTTGAAAGAAGAAATTAAGAAAGACGGGACACTTGTAAACTACTACAAAATTAATGCTATTGGCGTTGAAGGTTTGTTTATGGAGTGGATTATTAGAGCGTTAAAGCCAAATGGAAAAGCTTTTATCATTGTGCCTGATGGAATTTTCAATCGTCAAAACGATAAAAATTTAAGGCAGTTTATTATAGATGAATGCTACATTGATGGTATTGTATCGTTACCATTAAATACATTCTTTACAACAAACAAAAAAACATATATTCTTTGCTTAACAAAAAAAGCAAATAAGAAAGACATACAAAAAGATCCTGTATTTACTTATTTAGTAAGTGAGATAGGCGAAAGTAGGGATGTTTATCGCTTTGATATTGACCAAGATGATTTAAACGAAGCAATCACATTATATTCCTTCTTCAAAGGGAATAAATCGAATTTTGCAAAAATAAATAAAGATGAAAGGTGTAAAATTCAACCATTTGAGTTATTTAAACCCGATAATCATTGGAGTATTGACAGATGGTGGTCAAACGATGATAAGGTAAGATTAGGAATTATTGAAGATGAAAAACCAGTCGAAATAACAGTATTTAGTGAATTAGTAAATGATATTTCTGATAGCCTCAAAGAATTTTCCAGTATTCTAAAAGAGGTTGCTGAAAAAAAAAAGCAAAAAGTAAATTTTAAAGAACTAAAATTATCCAATACTACATTTTTCGAATTAAGTATTGGGAAAAGGGTTTTAAAGAAAGATATATATAACTCTAAAGGAGTAATTCCAATATTTAGTGCCAATGTGAAAGAGCCAATCGGAGTTCATACAAAAAGCATCATACAGGATTTTAATAGCAATTTTGTATTGTGGGGTATTGATGGAGATTTTGAATTTAATGTTATTGGGAAAAATAAACCATTCTATCCAACGGACCATTGTGGAGTAATCAGAATTAAAAAGGATGAAATACTTCCAGAATATTTAATGCTACAACTTGAAAAAATCAAAAGACATTATGGTTTTGATAGAGGTTTAAGGTCATCTATCAAAAACATGAAAGAAGTCGTTATAAATATTCCTTTTAATTCTAAAAATGAAATCGATAAGGATAAGCAAATCGAGGTAATCGAAAAGTATCAATTTGTAACTGAATTAAAAAGAACTATTGAAAATTACAAAGAACAAGTTGCTAAACTTACAATAGAAGTTGATAGTTTAGTAGATTTTGATTTAGCAGAATTTAAGTTAAAAGATTTATTTTATATCGAAAAAGGAATCGCAAAATATACAAGAAAATATGGCAATCAGAATAAAGGCGAGCACCCTGTTTATTCTGCTTCAAATAATTCCCCATTGACATACATTAATTCATTTGATTATGATGGACAATATTTGACATGGGCAACAAATGGGTTCGCTGGATACATGATGCTTATTGATGGCAAATTTTCAATAAATGGTGATAGAGGTTTGCTAAAACCCAAATTAAATAATATTAGCATTTCTTACGTTAAGCATATCTTAGAACCACAATTGCGTAGTTTGGCAAAGGGACGAAAAGGTGAAAGAGGAGAAGATGAATTTACAAAAGTTTACCCTTCAATGATAGAAAATATTGCAATTTCATTTCCTATCGATAAGAATAATGAACCTGACTTTAAATCTCAAATAAAAATTGCAGAGAAGTACAATAAAATAGAAGAAATAAAAAAGAATATCGAAGAAGAGCTTGACAGAATTTTAAAAATCGAAATAAGATTTGAATAGACTGCGCCCCACTGGCGCAGGTCTCCCGACCTGTGCCGCCCCGTTACTTGTCATGCTTAGTCAGCAACTGAAATAAGTTGTTGGCTCCATATGCATCGGACAAATAAATTCCTGCAATTAAAACAAAAGCATTTCCCTTCCGCACTTATTCAAAAATCTGCACACCCCCTGTTTCAGCAATATGCAGCTGTTCATTCATAAAATGCAGCCTAAAGAACTTCATTTCAACCACTTAAACCGTGTTTTACATCGGTTAAATCGGGTCGTGCAACGGCTAAATCGCTTCGTGCACTGCCTTAATTGCTACGCCTAGGTTCGTGTCTCACGAACCGTAATAAGAAGATCATTTGCTACCATTTAAACCTGCTCGGTTTCAATCAGCACTTATTCTAAAATCTGCACACCCCTTGTTTCAGCAATATGCAGGAGTTCATTCATAAAATACAGCCTAAAGAACTTCATTTCAACCACTTAAACCGTGTTTTACATCGGTTAAATTGGGTCGTGCAGCGGCTAAATCGCTTCGTACACTGCCTAAATTGCATCTTACACTGCCTAAATTGCAGCGTGCAGTCAATTAATTGATACGTGCAGCAAATAAATCAACCCGTGCAGTCAATAAATCAATACGTACACTGCCTGAATTGCATCTTACACTGCCTTAATTACAGCGTGCAGCGAATAAACCGACATCTGCAACGGCAAAATCAACAACTGCAGCAACTTTATAAAACACAGTTATAGCAAAATCAGCACGGTCACTGCTGCAATCAATTCCTTTAATTATAAAATGGCATACATAAAAAAAGGGTCGGCTGTAACCGACCCCGAAAACTGAATTTGTTTTGTGTTTTTATTGTTTTTCTTAGCGGTTGGTGTCTCCATCAACCGAAATAAGATTTAATAAGAAATTAGTGCAGGTACCGCTTCCTGATAATCTCCATGTGATGCAATTCATGACCGATTGTTGCCCGTAGAAATTCTTCCACCGTTAATTCAAATCTCCAGGCTGTACCCTTACGCAGCAACTGCTCCGGTGACAGGCCATTGATAAAACTCCTGGACGCATTCCGCACCTGTACAAAGTCTGTCAAAAGCTCGGCAAAACTCAGTTCTTCAAAACGGCTGTTCTCCACCATCAGGTCCTGATCGTAGCCGGGAAGAATTGTCTGATCATTTCGGCTGAAACGCAGGCAACGGTAGATCATGATCCGTTCATGATCTGTCATATGCCCAACCAGTTGTTTAATGCTCCATTTATCCGGCTCATAACGGTAGCTGGCCTTTTCTTCCCCCAGCGATTCAAGGAGCGTAAAGTTTTCTTGTGAAGAAAACAATTTCTTTAAGTCCCTGTCTTCCGACAGTTCAATATAATAAGGGAACCCATCGTTAACTGAATGTTTCATGATATATGTTTGTTCTAAGATACTGTACTTCTGAAACCCCCTGAATACAATCAAAGCCTGTACCATTTACTGCAGCAGTACAAAAAAACTCCCGCCGGTAAGTCATCACTGGTGCCCTAATAACCACTGCGGGGATTTCATTCTGTTCAAACAATGTGACCCCGTACTATACATTGGCACCAGTTGAATTCTGAATGTGCTTATTGCAAGCTGTTTCATTTTTTTCTTAGTGGTTGGTGTCCCCGCCAACCGAAATAAAATTCACATAACTGGTTGGTGAAGACAGCAACCTGTAAAACAAAACAAAGTTTACCTATTAGGTCCAAGTATTGGCCTTAACCCTTTTAAGGTAATCTTCCTGCCTTCGACTTCCAGTACTATATTGGCGAGGAATAAGTTTTTTACAGTTACACTATCCTGATCAATTAAATATATTTTTATTGAACCTAATGAATTCCCTGATACGTGAATTTCTTTTGGATGCTCATTGTTTAGATCTATAAAATCATAACTCAGCACATTGAAAGATTTAAAGCTGTTCTTTTCATCAATATAAGCACAAACGAAAGGCGGGTAGTCAACCAAATCGCTTCTCTTTTGATAAGGCAATCCATGTGTGCAGACCTTAGCAATAATTTTAGAAGTGTCAATCGTGTTTTGATTTAAAGGCAGCCGGTTTGTTTGAGAAAGGCAATGGTTAATTGTAAGTATAGAGATAACTGTAATTAAAATCGTAACGGGTTTCATATATGCTTATTGATCATGGCAGCGAACTCAAAAGTATAGACAATTTCTCAAAGACGATTTTTTCTTACCTTTCATTAAAGGCTGGCTATTATTACAGCCAGAACCAGGTTCTTATACGCCTGCTAAAAAATTAAACAGCAGTTGATTTATGAAAACACATCTTTCTTGCAAGAGCATTTTTGGAATAGCTTTATTCACTGCCATAAACATAACCTGTGCGTATGGCCAGAAAATGAGTACAGTTATTCTTCAGTTTCCAAAAGGGTTTAATTGTTCCGCAGTTAACATCAGCTACGATGATGGAAAAGAACAAAAGCCCCTGCACCTTTCCAGTAAAAACGGGCAATTTGTAATTAAGAAAAAATACTTTTCTATCTATGCATCAATAACATTACAGTATCAGAGAAGCAAATACCTGGCTTATCGAAACAGTTTTTTCTTTGACGAACGACCGGCAAAAATCGTTTTTTTAAAGAGTGATTCTGCGGGTTCACCATTTGAGAAGTACCGGCTCACTAATTGTTTCGATTTTAAAAAAGAAAAAGATTTTTTTGCTAAAAACAATGCGAATGAATATAAAAATCTGGAAAATTATATTACTGCCCTTGGAGATAAGTTTGAGGAAATGTTACAAGACACTGTAGAAATAAATCAACATTTTAATCCTTTACAGAAGTGCCTCAAAGATAAAAATACAGAGATTGTAAAAAGCACCAGTTCTTCTTATTATTCTTTTTGGTTTTTCCGTCGAAATCTAAGTTATCCTTCATATGTAAGTGCAGACTCTGTTCTGAGTTTTATGAACAGTACCTTTCCTGATAAGTTTTTGAAAAGTGTTGAAGGAAAAACGTTGATAAAAAAGATTCAGGGTTTAATCGAAGTCAAAATTGGAGGTAATGCTCCTGATTTCACTTGCAGGGATATAAATGGACATATTGTTTCATTAAGTAAGTACAGAACTAATAATAAATATGTATTACTGAATTTTTGGGCTACATGGTGTGTGCCTTGTATAAGGGAAATGCCAGTTCTCAAGCGTGTTCATGAAAAATATGCTGCAAAGGGAGTTGAGGTGGTCTCTGTTTGTATTTCCTCAAAAACAAAGGAGTTGTTTTATAATACAATTAAAAAACAAGGTATGACATGGGTAAATATTTATGACAATGTAGATATCGAAAATATTTATTGTGCAAGCGGTGGCGTACCAAAAGTTTACCTGATAAATCCAGCTGGTGTAATTATTTATGACAGGGAAATTGAAAATGGTAATGAAAACCTGGATTTATTATTTAAAAAATTGAAAGAAGTAATAGTGGAATAGCAGCTACGACTTTTTTCTTACCGATTGCTGACCACACCGGCCGAAAAAGAATTTAGCTAATTATAATCTGACACATCATCATGAATAAAATCTTTTTTATCGTATTTGCACTAATGCTCTTGAGCTTACATTCAGTTGGTCAAGCACAGGAAAACATTATCTATATTGTTGACTCCATACCAATAATTGATGAACCTGAAGAAGGTAACGAAATTGTAGAAACTGATATTGCGGACATCACCGTCGTTAAAAATAAGGACAGTTTAAAGCTTTTTGGCTACGAAAAATTTGACGGCGCCATTTTCATCTTCACTAAAGAATATCGTAAAAGACCTGAGGACCTGAAACTGATTCCATCAACCAACCAAATGGAAAAGAAAAACGGTGTATGGTATTTCCGAGGCAGCGTATATAGCGGCAAATTCATCGACTATTATTACAGCGGAAGGAAACAGGGAGAAGGAACTTTTGAGAACGGAAAAGTTGAAGGGCTTCGAACAATGTATCATCAAAATGGGCAATTATCAATGGAAAGGACTTATTCCGGCGGTATTGAAAATGGTTTGGAAAAGGAATACTATGAAGATGGCACGCTTCAACAAAAGGGAGCATTTGTAAACGGTAAAGAAGAAGGTATTTGGGAAATGTATTTTCCAAATGGCCAGGTAAAACAGCGAAGCAATTTCAAGGATGGAAATATGGAAGGTGAAACAACCGTTTATTATTCGACAGGCAGGATACTTGCAGTTGAAGTAACAAAAAATGGAAAAACAACACCGGATAAACGTCTTGAAAAAGTAAATCAAGCAATGAATAAGGGACATGCAAGTAACAAGGAAGGGGATTATAAATCTGCAATAAAAAACTATTCAAAAGCAATAGAGCTTGACAGCGGTTATGCCGAAGCCTATTTTGCAAGAGGAACCGTTAAATTAAATGAGTTTCAGTTTGACGAAGCAATTCTTGATTTTGACCAAGCCTTAAAGTTTGAACCATATTTTGAAATGGCTTTATCCAATCGGGCATTTGCAAGAATCAGAAAATACCAGTTTGGAAGCAGTAGAAAATTATCAGAAAGCAATGGAGTAACTGTTATGGCATCAAAAGACAATCCCGGAATACCCGAAAATGAGTTAACGATTATCTGTAACGACTTAAAACAAGCCATATTTTTAGGTGACAGAGGCAAAATGATTATGGATGCAGTGAAAGAGTTTTGTGAAGCGAAGAGCAGCCGCTGATAGGTATTTCAAAAACAGGGCCGGGCAATTATTAATACTCTGCCTTGGCAAATAAACGAATGCTAACATGCAGTTATGAGACTCTTTTTAATCATTATTTTATTATCGAGTTGTAAGGCTAATATTTCCAGAACGATTAGTCTTAACGAAGTTGGTTGGACTTTTGAGTTGCCTTCTGACATATCCTTTAAAGACTCAGCATTCAGTTCAAGTGGCCAAATCAATCATTCATCTTGGGAAACATCTTCAGTTACGCCAGATAAAAATCTATTAACTCTTTTTTGGATTGAATCTGATGAAAATAATTTTTTCAACTCTGTTCTTTTTATTGATTCCTCAGATAATTCAACATGGGAAAGAAGAAATAGAGAAGAGAGTAAGCTTTATTTGAGGTCACTTTTTAATCTTACAAGTTATAACGTCATCGACAGCAGTTTGTCGATTGAGAAGATTGACCACGTATCTTTTCAACGGGAATACTTCAAAGTTTATAATAAGATTAATAACAAGACATTCTATTCGTATAAGTTCAGTAGAAAATATGGTCATTATAAAGTTTACATCAATATCAGATTTACAGACATAAGTATTGGAAACAAATACTTAGGTGTTTTAAGAAAGTCGAAGTTTAAAGAATAAGTGCACCTAACTTTTCTTATCGGTTGGTTGCTCTCTAACCGAAATAAAATTTACACAATTGGTTGGTGGAGACAGCAATCAGTAAAACCAATAAAAAGAATAACAAAGACATTGAAAACTAATTTTAAAATGCTGATCGCTTTTCTGATAGCAGCTTTTGTAGTTGTATTCATCTTATTTAAGTTTTATAAAGAAAAAAAATCTACCGTACAGCAAACAGCTGTAACTGTAATTTCAGAAAAGGTCGATAAGTCTGTTCCTGATTCAGCCGTTTCGTTTGGTTATAAATGCATGTGGTTTGCCGTTAAAACAACAGATAAAAACAGACTTGCAGCATTACTGCAGCTCAGCAATGTATCGGATTGCAACTGGCAGGTTGGTATTGAAAAAGCGTATGATGACTTTGTTTTTATTACGCCAGCTGTTGGTGAATGGACATTGGCCTGTGGCTGGGGGCTGCCGCATGGTGATTCGAAAGAAAGCATTGCAGAAGTAAAAAAGTTATTACAGGTGTTAAGTAAGGAATTTGGTGATGCGCAGTTTTTCTGTACGCATCGAGTAATAGAATATCATTGCTGGATAAAAGCACAGAACGGGAAGGTGGAAAGAGTGTATAGTTTTTCGGGTGAAAGTGGGGAGAACATTGTTGTTGAAGGTGAACCGACGGCTGCTGAAAAGACAATGAAACTGATCAATACATTATCGGCAGAGGCGAAAGATGATGCCTACTTTGAACGGGAAGATATTGTTAGGCCCAATGAGGAAACCGTGATGAAAATAGCCGAACACTGGAGTGTTGATCCGTCTGTATTGGAAACCCGGAAAGATATTGCTGCAGGTTTGGGATTATTGGGAAGCCGGATGAAATGAAAATAGTGATTTTAGTAAACCAACTCATCGTTTGCAATACGGGAAAATAAATTGTTATGCGGTATTCAGTTTTACTCTTCGGTTTAGTTGTCATTTTTTATACTGCGTATGCATTTTCATCTTCACCAAAAGGATGTCCTGAACTTGCAGTATCAGTTAAACTTGCAAACAATACATTTAAGCAGGGCGAAAACATTTATCTCGTCATTACTCTCACGAATAAAAGTAAAAAGATGCAATCGGTTTGGTTCGACCGGCCAAAATCATCAACCGGCGGGCCTGCGTTTACATCAGTCATGCTGATCAACAAAAAAACCGGTCGCTCTGTTTTGAAATACCAGAACAGGGCAATTCTGTCATCACAGACTTATTCGCCCGAACAGGTTGAACATTATTCGTATCATCTGAAACAGGGCGAAAGTATTTCCGGGAAATTCAGTTTGTACGATCTTGTTGTATTGCTAAATGATAAAACACAACTTTCCAAGGGTAGTTATGAAATGCAGTTGTTCTATTGTGAAAACGCATCTGAAAAACTAAGTTTTACCGTTAACTGACGAAGAATAAAATTTTCTTAGCGGTTGCTGTCTTCCACCAACCGAAATAAGTTTACGAATCTGGTTGGTGAAAATAGTAACCAATAAAATAAAGAGGCTGCCTCAAAACGATAGCCTTCGACGGGCTCAGACTGACAATCCTTTTCCTTAGCGGTTGGTGAACACAGTTATTTTTTACAGCTGCAGCACTATATCAATTCAAGTTTGGCCGCTTTGTTTATAAGAATTGCTGTGTTTTTTGCATTAAATTTTTCGAGAAGACTTTTGCGGTGAGTATTTACCGTTGGAATACTGACAAAAATTTTTTCTGCGATTTCACTATTTGTGAGACCTTCTGCTATCAGTTTCAGTACTTCTTTTTCCCTTCTTGTAAGCGGTGGGATACGGTCAGCATTTTCACGTAAGGAAAGCGTTACTTCAGCACTCAGGTATTGTTTTCCTTTCATGACTGTGGCTATTGCTTCAAGCAATTCGTTACGGGTTGCGTTTTTTAAAACATAGCCGGAAGCCCCGTTCTCCATCATATTCCGGATGATTGCCTGCTGATTAAACGTACTCAGCCCAAGAACAGCGATTTGCGGGTAAGCCGTTTTTACTTCTTTACATAAATCAATCCCGCTTTTATCGGGAAGGTTTATATCCATCAGTATTACATCGGGCTTATGGTTACTGAGAAAATTCAGGCAGGAGGCAGCATTCATTGCATGCCCCATCCATTCAATGTCTTTTTCTTCTTTTAACAAAGAATAGATACCTTCTATAACAAGGTAATGATCTTCTACTATGAATAATTGTGCTTTCACCTGTGTTGCAAAACGTTTGTAAAAAAAATCAGATACCCATTTCAATCAATACTGAAGTGCCATTTCCTTTTTCAGATGTAATATCCATTTTCCCTTTTAAAAATTCAACCCTGCTCCTGATGTTTTTCCATCCTATACCGGAAGATAATGTTAAAGCAGAAGAGTCAAAACCTTGTCCATCATCTTCTACAGTTACAGTTAACAGTTTTTCCTGTTCTGCAACGTGCAGCTGTACCAATATAATTTTGGCAGATGCGTGTTTAATGGAATTGTTGACCAGTTCCTGCACAATGCGGTAAACAGTAACAGCCATCACCTGGTCAATTGCTGTTGACGTTATACCAATGGAATGATAGCTGACCTGTATTACACCGCTCTGCTTAATTTCATGACAAAATTCACGAAGAGCTGTATCGAGTCCGTACTTCACTAAAACTTCCGGCATCATGTTGTGTGCCACCCTTCGCATTTCTTTTATTGAACTGTCGAGCATATCTATGCTTCGTTCAAATGCCTGGGCATTATCAGGTGTCATGATTAAATTTTCTTTCACACTGTTCAAGGAGTATTTTATACCACTCAGCATACCACCAAGTCCGTCGTGCAGGTCTTTTGCAAGGCGTGAGCGTTCCTGTTCTTCGCCCTTGAGTACAGCTTCGGCAGCAGCAAGTTGCTTTTCTGTTTCCAGTTCATCAA
Organism: Chitinophagaceae bacterium UBA1931; assembly: GCA_002337125.1. GTDB lineage: Bacteria > Bacteroidota > Bacteroidia > Chitinophagales > Chitinophagaceae > Lacibacter. The sequence continues at coordinate 1,909,956 of DDFJ01000004.1, read as the reverse complement.
TTTTTGCCTGTTGCAGTTTTTGGCTGTTCTTATAATTTCGGAAAACCAGCAAAAATAAAAGCAGCATTACAAATGCACCTGCAATCAGTAAATAGTTGAGAACAGACTTTTGCCTTAGCTGCGATTGTTGTAATTGTATCTGTGTTTCCTTTTTTTGTGTTTTAAACTGGGCTTCATAGAAAGTTGTGTTCATTAAAATGGACTCATTCAAAATACTATCTTTCAATAATTCATGCTGGTTGGCATAATAATAGCCCTTTTTTGTATCTCCCTTGAAAAAAGCAATCTGCGATAGTGTATTAAACACCCTCATCTTTACTTCCTGAAAATTATATTTCATAGCAGATTGCAGGCTGCTATCTGCATATATACCTGCTTTTACAAAGTCCTTTGTAAACAAATAAAAGATTGATAACCCCCACAAGCCATTTGCCTCCCATTCTGTATTACCAAGTAATCTTGCCAGATGCAGGCCCTTATCAACAAAAGGTTTTATGAGTTCAATCTTCCCAAGCTTATAATACAGGTAAGCCATATTCAGGTTGTAAGCCATTTCTACAAAAGGTATTTCCAGGCGAACAGCAATGGCATTGGCTTTGTCTAAAAATATTTTAGCAGAATCGTACAACTGCAAATTTGTATAGTCATATCCCAGTGAAAGATAGGTGCCTGATAAACTGGCGCTATCATTATTCTTTATAAGATTTTCAGCAGAAGATAATTCATATTCCACCGCTTTCCGATACTGATGCATACCGCTGTAGACAAATGCTATTGCCCCTTCAATATTTCCTTCTTCCTGGGTTTCGCCGCGGAGATGTCTTATTAATCTTCCACGTTCCAATGAAAGAATAGCTTTATCATAATCCTGAACCTGCTTATAAAACTGACCTGCTATTATCAACGAAAGTGCCAGGTAAGTTGAGTCTTTTATTCTTTCAGAAAAGTCTTCCAGTTTAAGCGATAGCTGTAATGCCGAATCGAAATATCCCTGTCGGCTTAGTATGTTTGCGCTGAAACTATAATAGCCTAAAACACCTCTTTTAAAATTGATTTTTTCACTTAGTTCTCCGGCTTGTTTATAATATTGCTTAGCTATTTCAGGATCAGAATTTTCAAATAATCCGCCCAGCTTAAAATACAACTTCACTTTATTACTATCCTCCTTTGCTGTTTGCAACAGGTGTAACAGGCTGTCTTTTACCGGCGATTGTGCATTGAGTATTGCAGCAGTTAAAAGAAACGATATTATTAGTAATGATTTCCGCATTTTGTAAAATACTTAATTTATCATAATGCAAATAAAAGTAGCAGGTAGTTATTACCCCATCATCTTTTTTAATGATTTTTCGCAGCAGTTAAAAATCATCTTTTTTAATGATTGATATGCGGTGTGACGGAATATAGGTTTGCAGCATAAAATCTGAAAGTTGAAAAAGTATATTCTCATCGTTCCCGGTCTTTGCATTTTAGCTGTACTGCATGCTAATAAAATAAAAAACAAAGCGATACTCATTCTGTTATGCGGAATGCTTTTTCAAAAAGCCTATACGCAACCCTGTTCTTCAAACGAAGAACTAAATGCTTTACCCGGAAAATATATTGATGCGGCACATTGCGAATGGCCGCAGCAAAAAGCGCATTGGCTTGACCAGCTGGTAACAGCAACAAATAAGGCAGCAGCAAGTAAACTGCTTACCCGAATTGAAACACTGGAAAAAGAAAGCCGCAAAAATTTTAATCTTACCGGTGGTGTACTGAAATCTTCTTTTGGAACGCCATCAAATGCTGTGATTGTTTATGGAAAAAATGCTTTGCTGAGTTATGATCTGAATACAGGATACCATGAATATTTCTGCTATAAAAACAATCTTAAAGTCAATGATGAATACTCCATTGTTTTCAGAGCTTATGTAAACAGGTTTAAAGACATTGAACCTGCTTTCACTTTCTCCGATGATTATGCTTATTACGAAACATACAATAAATACAATGGAAAGTTTATTGCCCTGTTCGGCTTTATTAAACAAACTGAAATCAAAAACATTAACAATGGTAAAGGTTATTACCAGGACATTGCTGAATCATCAGTTAAACCTGGAGACCGGAGTACTTTTATTACCAGGCATTGGTACTTTACAAAAACCGGTATTCAGATTTTAATACCTGTTACACGCAAAGAATACCTGGAAGCACTACTGGAATATTACAACAGGGAAGCAATTTACACAGCAGGCAAAATAAAAGAAATTGAAACCGAATGTGCGGGCATGATGAAAGACCCTGTAAAATATCCGCAGCTATATGAAAACGGAAAGAAAAATTTAACTGCAAGAAAAGCCCGTTACCCCGACTGGCAGAAAAAGATTGAACAGAAGAAAGCTATTGTACAAAAGGCTTTGAAAGAAAACAATGAAGACTGGCTTTCAAAACCTGCAATCGTAAAAGCTCAAAAAGATCATTTCTCCTGGAAAAATTATTATGGCCCCGGCACCAATGATTATGTAACAGTTGACGTGTATTACGCCGACACACCGGAAGATGCAAAAAATACCGGTGCATTTACGTTCAGCGGATTTTGGGATAATAAAGGTGGAACAATGCTGTATAAATACAATCCCGAATATTTTAAAAATGCTGAAAAGAATCCGGTAAAACCTTTTATGATCCAATTAAGTTACCGGTACATTAACACCAACCCCGGCAAAGCGCTTGTTGAAAATTTTACTGACAATTTCGATTTTGATGCAGTAAGAAATATGCTGGAGTAAGGTTTAAACGTCATCTTTTAAATGATTGATTGTACCTGCTATGAATGCTGCTTTTTACACTGTTATCAGAACGAATTAAAACCTCAAAAAATTAATTTTATGAAAGTTTGTTTAAATCTGAAGTTATTCTTTTCACCGTTGTTTTTTTTATTGTTGCTTACGGCCTGTCATAAAGACAAGGATAATGTACCTGTTTTACCTTCCCTCACAACTTCAGCTGTTTCTGCCATCACTTCAAACAGCGCCGCATGTGGAGGTACTATCAGCGCACAAGGCTCTGCAGCAATTACAGCCAGGGGCATTGTGTGGGGTGCAGATGCGAATCCTGTTATTTCTTTAACCACCAAAACCATTGATGGCGCAGGTACCGGATCATTTACTTCTTCTATAACCGGTCTGCAGCCAAACACTACTTACCATGTAAGGGCTTATGCCAGCAGCAGTGCAGGTACTGCTTATGGCAATGATATCAGCTTTATTACTCCGGGAATTCCTAAAGTATATGTTTGCGGTTATGATGTTCTGAATCCGGGATACGACCGTGCAAGCTTTTGGGCGGATGGCACAGGCGCACTTTTAGCAAGCAGCACACTTAAATCGTATGCTTCGGGAATAGCAGTTTCAGACGCAGGAGATGTGTATATATCCGGTTGGGATTTTACCGGAGGAATAGATAATGCAAAAATCTGGAAAAACGGTGTTGCCACAGTTTTGGCTTCAGCCAATTCCAGGGCCAGCTCCGTTTTTGTGCAGGGAAACGATGTATATGTGGGGGGAGAAGAGAACAACGGTTCAAAATGGATAGCTAAATATTGGAAAAACGGAACAGCAATATCTCTTACCGATGGCACAAATGATGCTATGGTCAATTCTATTTTTGTTTCAGGCAATGATGTGTATGCAGCAGGATATGAAAATAGCGGCTCAGTGGATGTTGCCTGTTATTGGAAAAACGGAACAAAGGTTGTACTCCCTAATGTTACCGCCGGCGGTAAGTATTCCTGTGCTAATTCCATCTTTATATCGGGCAGTGATGTGTATGTGGCAGGATACCAGTTTAACGGCACTGTTGAAATTGCTAAATACTGGAAAAACGGTACGTCAACTGACCTGGCTGCAAATTCTTCCCGTGCAAACTCCATTTATGTTTCCGGCAGCGATGTATATGCAGCAGGTTATGAAAAAGGATTTGCCAAATATTGGAAGAATGGCGTGGAAACCAGTTTTACCGCTACTGCTTCTTATTCTGCAGAAGCTAAATCCATCTATGTTTCCGGCAGCGATGTATATGTGGCAGTAACTGAATACAATCTTTCTCTGGAGAAAGCCAAATATTTCAAAAATGGCGTGGAAACTATTTTATCAACCAGCAGCCGTTCCGGCGCATTTGGTATTGTGGTGAAGTAATTGCCGGTCAGGTTAACTAAAATGATATCAACACCGGGGTATGAATAAATTTCTTCGTGCCCCGATTCCATCAAGGTTTTCCAAAAAATTCATCTTTTTTAATGATGCCAGAGCTTTTGCCGGCTAATTAGTTTTATACCAATCATCTCACCATTCATGTATGAAAAAAGCATTAATGATCATTCTGTTTATTACCGGGGCACTATCAGCCCTGCCGCAGATGAAAAAGATTACGCAACCTCAGCTTCCTCCTTCCCGTGTAAATGCTGCCCTGCCACAGCAGCAAACAGATTTACGGAAAACGGTTGGCAAGGATTTAAAAATTGCACTTGTGTCGATTGATAAAAACAGCAGCAATTTTGCAATTGGCGAAGCAGGAATTTATACGATAAATTTTGACATCATGAATTCAGGTGGGGAAGATATCAATATCATTGGAACAGGTATACAATGTTTTGTACGCACCGTTTCAGGTTACAACAGCCCGGCAGGTGGATTTACATTAAAGACTCCGATACCAAATTTACCAGCAAACGGGATTCTTCATCCCGGTGATAAATTTCATGGTTCTTATGTGGTAACCGGATTTAATCCTTCTGCTAACAGCAATAATAAATTCATTATGATCATTGACTACGGCAATACCATTGCCGAAACCAATGAAACAAACAATACACTTGAAATACCTGTTACGGGCAATCTCGAATCATGGAGTACCCCGTTACCTGATCTTACCTTTCAGGTAGATGCAATTGCCCCGGTAACCGGCAGTACTTATTTAAATACACTCATCAACGTATCGGTTGTAAATACCGGTACAGGTGAAATTCCGTTGGATGTTGTTCGGCAGATTATTCCCCAGGTACAGGTATATCCTTCAGGAAGCCCGGGAACCAATCTTTATAATGAAGCATATCCCTTTGCAACAAGAGTGATCAATAACCAGACTTACCCGGGTTATTACAAGGTAAATGGCCCATTAAAACCGGGTGATAAAGTGAGAATAGGTGGCACAGTTCATGTAAACGGGCTTACCAGTGGTGCAAATATTGTTTTTCATTTTACAATTGGCACTTTCAACAATTCAGCACTGCCTGAAACCAATACAACAAATAATACTGTTGATTATTTATATAAAGTACAATAAAAATCAACCCGATGAGATATACAAAAATCATTTTTCTTTTCGGTGCAATCTTAATAATGAATAGTAACCTGCATGCGCAGAAGCAAAGCTTTGATATTGTTTCTTACACAGCACCTGAAGGTTGGGCTGAAACCCCGGGCAACAGTAATGTTTCCTATTCCCGTATTGAAAACGGAAACTGGGCACAAATCGTGATTTACAAAAGCACTGAAAGCGCCGGTAATATCGATGCGGATTTTGATAATGACTGGAACGAACTGGTTGCTGTAAATAAAACGATTTCTTCTCCGCAAAAAACAAAACCACAACCACAAGATGACTGGATGGTAATGAGCGGAAGCGGAACCTGGCAATATAACGGGGTTCATGTTACTTCACGCCTAACAGTTTATTCCAATAGCAAGGTTTCTATATCGTTGCTGTGCAATTTTACTGCAACGATTTATTTAAAGGATTATCAAACAGTACTTGCGTCCATATTATTACATCCAGGAAATGCGCAACTGAATTCTGACACAAAAAACAACTCCTCAAATGCCGGTTCATCTGTGGCTACTAATAAAAATTCAGTGGTGGGTATATGGGTTGTTAACCAGGCTGAAACAAGAGGGTTTACAAACGGGCATCTTATGTACTCTGGCGGATATATGCGGAAGGAATACCAGCTAAAAGAAGATGGCTCCTATATTTTTCGTGAAAAAAACTGGCTGGCTAATAATGAAACCATCTATTTTGTTTACGAATCAGGAACATGGACAATGGAGGGAAACAAATTAACTATTAGTCCCAAAAAAGGTAAAGCCGGGTGGTGGAATAAAGACAAAGTAACAAACGATGTAAATAAATGGGGTAATTATCAAAAAACTGCCGCCTATAAAACCCAAACCACTGAATATACTGTTGAAATAAAAATTGATCCCAATTATAGCAATTCGATAATTCTTAATTGCAGCAAAGCAACTGAACGGGATGGCGGCCAGCTTAATAATGGGCCGTACAGGTTTGTTTATGTTCAGCGAAAAGAACTCCTTATTGACAATCCACCAGATTTTAAATTCTGATGTTTTCAATGAAATACATAAGTATGAAATATTTTATCATCACCGCCTTTACCTGTTTTCCCATGAACGTTTTTGCACAAAAGCAAAGCTTTGATGTTGTTTCCTATTCGGTGCCTGCAAAATGGCAAACCACCCAAAATGAAGGGGGTGTGCAATTATCAGTTACTGATAAAAAAACCGGAGGCTATGCCATCGCCATCATCACAAAAGCGACAGCTTCTGGTGGAACCGCTAATGAAAATTTTAATACTGACTGGACCCGGCTGGTAAAAAGTACTGTACAGGTGAATACAGAACCCACCATGCAGAATCCATCCACAGATAACGGCTGGGATATTGTGTCAGGTAATGCTAATTATACCGACGGCAGTAATAAAGGACTGGCTACTTTATTAACCGCAACAGGAGGTGGGCAAACAGTAAGTGTGGTGTTGTTGACCAATACCCAGAAATACCAGAACGAATTGCTTTCATTTATTAATTCGCTGGAACTTGAAAAGATTACATCAAATACAACCGACGATAAAACTTCCGCAGCCATAAATAATACAAACGGTTCATCAATTATTGGGTTATGGACAAACAATCAGCTTGAAACAAATGGATATACTAATGGAATACCCCAATACACCGGAGGATATATAAGAAGTGAATATTTATTAAAAGAGAACGAAACATATGTTTACCGGGTGAAAAACTGGTTGGTTTATGGGGCAAAGGATATTTTATTTGTTTACGAAACGGGAACTTATTCCATTAATGGCAACCAAATTACTTTCATGCCCAAACAAGGCAAAGGCGGATGGTGGCAGAAAACAAAAAGCACGAAAGAATGGGGGCCTTTTGTGAAAGAGTCTGCAGATTTTAAATCAGAAAAGAAAGTTTACTATTATGAGATAAAATACTATTCAGGTTCTCATGATACAGCGCTGCTATTTAAAACAGGGCAAAAAACAGGTGTGCAGGAATATAGTTATACCAAGCGAGCTGCAGATAAATCCATCATAGATAACCCGCCGGGGTTCAAAACAGATTTTGGAAACAAACCCCTTTCAACCCCGCCACCAGCTTCTGCTAATACAACACAAAGTAAAAATGATAACGGATCCAATTCAAACAGTGCAAATAACAGCCAGCTTTTGGGTATCTGGGGGCAATATATGAGTGAATCTAATACAGCAGGGTACGACTGGCGGGAATATTATTTCAACACAGATGGAACGTATCAGTTTCTTGAGAAAAGTATCAGTTATTTATATCACAACGATATTATTTTTATTTACGAAAAAGGAACCTATAAACTCAATGGCAACCAGCTGACCATATCACCGCAAAACGGTACAGTTGAAAGCTGGAGCAAAGCAGGCGGTGATAAGGCAGGCAAATTATTAAAAACAGAAAAACGTACACTTGAAAATATTACATACACAATAGACTTTCATTATTTCTCCGGCATTCAAAAAACCAACATGGTATTACAATATAACAGGCAAACAGTGAGAGACGGAGCATTCAGCAGCAATGCAACTTTTAAAAACTCGTGGCTTTATGGAAGGCCCTATAACCCCGGTAAGCCGCAAATTGAATTGCCTGCTGGTACCAGGATAGATTTCAAATACTAACCTGTTACTGACGTCGCTGTAACAGTCACCAATGTTAACTATTAACTTACCCGTTAATATGTATAATTGCCTCTCATTATACAGATACCAGATCGTTTGGTTACGAAAAGGAAACCTACACCATCAACAGAAACCTGCTTACTATTGTCCCACAAAAACTATAATGAAGAATGGACCAAAATTGGTAAAACATCCAATGGCAACAGCGATGTGCCCAACCGTGTCATTAATGAAGTATGGGGTAATGCCTGCCTGTCCAGTGAAATACTGTAAAGTTTTTTCAGTACAAGACATAACTGTTCCGTCTTGCCCTTTTACGTCAAGGCAAAACCCGGCGCATATTATCCTCTTAAATTTTTGCCGGAGAGATGTTTATTCAAACAAATACCTTCTCATGTCAAATTGAATACCTTTGGCATAAACAGAAAACAATGCATCAACCTTTCGCTGCTCTTTCTTTTCATCAACAAAAACAACTGAAATGAAACCGATGGTTATCTGGATTACCGGTTTAAGCGGGGCAGGGAAAACCACCATTGCACGAAACCTTATCAGGGAGTTGCGTTTGCAAGAGATCAACCCTGTTACGCTTGATGGTGACATTATGCGTTTCATTTTGCAGAACCAGGGTTTTGATGAACAATCACGAAAAGAATACAATGCTACAATCGGTCGGCTGGCTGCTTCACTTGAAGCCGATGGTCATGTTGTGGTTGTTGCGCTTATTTCACCCTACCGTGAAATCAGAGACCATATCAGGAGCTTATGCAAAAACTTTTGCGAAGTGTATGTGTCAACTGATCTTGAAACCTGTAAACAGCGTGACCCGAAAGGTTTGTATAAAAAAGCATTGGCCGGCGAAATTGAAAACTTCACAGGCATCACAGCACCTTATGAACCACCACTGCATCCCGAAATTGAACTGAATACAACTGTATTGAGTGAGGATGCATGTACACAAACCATTCTCAATTATATCAGCAATAATCAATAATCAGTTCCAGTTGTAATATTAATGAGGAGATTGAAACGATAACTTACCTCAATCTTTTCTTCCAGGCAATCATGTTTCGTTGTTGAAGATGTACTGCAACACTTCGCAATAGTTGTAAAAACCCTTACCTGCTTTGCCTTCTCAAACATTCAATTCATTTTTTCAACACATCGTGAATAAGAAAAAAACCGCTTCTGCTTTTTTGGTTTTTATTTTACAGCCCGGTACTGGTTGACACTGAACAACGTTCAGTCTGTCATTAAAAGGGAATCCCGTGTAAACCGGGAACTATCCCCGTAGCTGTAAACTCCAGCACATTGTTTCATCTTCATGCCACTGTCCGGCAACAACGGATGGGAAGGCCTGAAACAACGGAGTGAGTCAGAAGACCTGCCAGGAACTAAAATAATTAATCATGCTTTCGGAGGAAAAGCAGGATCTGGAACGAACATTGTTTTGAACATCGCTTTCATTTCTATGTAACCGGTTCGGTATCCTGTCGCCGTCTCCCAAAGTTTTTTATCATCAGCAGAAATAAAAGAGTATGGGTTTATTTGAAAAACGAATCAATTACAAGCCGTTTGAATACCCCGAGGTATTACAGTTTACGGAGGCGATCAACAAATCATTCTGGGTACATTCAGAAATTGACTTTACCGCCGATACACAGGATTTTCATTCTCACCTGACAGCAGAGGAAAAAAGTGCTGTGAAGCACAGCCTGCTCACCATTGCACAGATTGAAGTGGCTGTGAAATCCTTCTGGGGAAATTTGTATCATCATTTTCCCAAGCCGGAACTGAACGGGCTGGGCAGCACGTTTGCGGAGTGTGAGTTCCGTCATTCAGAAGCGTATTCAAGGCTGGTGGAAGTATTGGGTTACAATGATGAATTTGAACGGCTCATTGAAGTGCCGGTGGTGAAACAGCGCATCAGTTTTTTATCCGGTGCACTGAGCAATGTAAACTCGGCCAACCAGAAAGAGTATATCATTTCACTCATCCTGTTTACCATTCTTATTGAAAACGTGTCCCTGTTCAGCCAGTTTGCCGTCATTCTTTCCTTTACCCGTTTTAAAGGACTGATGAAGAATGTAAGCAACATCATTGCATGGACTTCGGTAGATGAACAGGTGCATGCAAATGCAGGGATTTATCTCATCAACAAACTCAAAGAAGAATATCCTGAACTGGTGGATGAAGCATTGATACAGCAAACCGTTCAGCTCGTCAAAGAGTTTGTTGAGATAGAAGCACAGATTATCGACTGGATTTTTTTGGAAGGAGAAATCAGCAACATCAGCAAAACTGATTTATTAAATTTTATCAAGTTCAGGGTGGATGAGAGTTTGCAGAAGATTGGTTTCCCTGCACAGTTTTTTATCAGCAGTTCACAGTACGAACCCATGAAGTGGTTTGAAGAAGAAGTGTTTGCAAACAGTCTTGATGATTTCTTTGCCAAGCGACCTGTTGAATACACCAAGCATGATAAAAGTATTACAGCAAACGATTTGTTTTAAACAATAACCAAACATTCAAAAAAGAACAACCATGATGGAAAGATATTGGTGGAAAAATGAAGAAAGTGAACAGGTACTCAACAGGGGTTATTTACTCAAAGGCGAAACCGTTGAAAAAGCCATTGACCGTATTTGCAGTGCAGCGGCCAAACGCCTGTACAAACCGGAGCTGAAAGAAGCTTTTTGTGAAATGATTGAACGGGGCTGGCTCAGCCTGAGCTCTCCTATCTGGGCCAATATGGGTACAGAAAGAGGGTTGCCTATTTCCTGCTTTAATGTGTATGTGCCCGACAATATTGAAGGTATTACACACAAGCTGGGCGAAGTGATTATGCAAACCAAAACAGGTGGTGGTACATCGGCTTATTTTGGTGACCTGCGTGAAAGAGGCAGTGCAGTAACCGATAACGGGAAAAGCAGTGGTGCGGTAAGTTTTATGCGCCTGTTTGATACAGCGATGGACACGATTTCGCAGGGCGGTGTAAGAAGAGGTGCATTTGCAGCTTATCTCGATATTGATCACCCGGATATTGAAGAATTCCTGGGTATCAAAAATATCGGTCATCCTATTCAGAACCTGTTTTTCGGTGTATGTGTACCCGATTACTGGATGCAGGAAATGATTGAAGGTGATACGGCCAAACGTGAAATATGGGCCAAAGTGCTGGAAAGCCGCCAGCAGAAAGGGTTGCCTTATATTTTCTTTTCAGACAATGTGAACAAAAACAAACCGCAGGTATATAAAGATCATAACCTCGTTATCAAGTCAAGCAACTTGTGCTCCGAGATTATGCTGCCTTCCACCGAAGATGAATCTTTTATCTGCTGTCTTTCTTCGCTGAACCTGGAATTGTACGATGAGTGGAAGGATACGGATACCATCCGTCTTGCCATCTTTTTCCTTGATGCAGTATTGCAGGAGTTTATCAGCAAAACAGAGAACAATCACTACCTCATCAATGCCAACCGTTTTGCCAAAAGGCACAGGGCATTGGGTTTGGGTGTATTGGGCTGGCATTCTTACCTGCAGAAAAATATGATTCCTTTTGAAGGGATGCGAGCCAAACAGCTAACGTCTTCCATCTTTAAAGAAATCCGTGAACGTTCGGAAAAAGCAACAAAGGACCTTGCCAATATTTATGGTGAACCGGAATTGCTGAAGGGATATGGTCGCAGGAACAGCACATTGCTGGCCATTGCACCAACTACTTCTTCTTCCTCTATCCTGGGACAAACTTCGCCGGGTATTGAACCGTACAGCAGCAATTATTACAAGGCTGGTTTATCCAAGGGCAATTTTATGCGGAAGAACAAATACCTGAAGGAATTACTTGCTTCCAAACAGATGGATCATGAAGATACCTGGAGAAGTATTATGCTGAACCAGGGAAGTGTACAGCATCTTGAAGGTCTGACAGAAGATGAAAAAGCAGTGTTTAAAACTTTCCGTGAAATCAGCCAGCTGGAACTGGTGCAGCAGGCTTCCATCCGCCAGCAGTATATCGACCAGGCCCAGAGTCTGAACCTGAACATACCTCCCGATTTACCAATTAAAGAAGTAAACCGGCTGATGATTGAAGCCTGGAAGCTGGGTATCAAAACCCTGTATTACCAGCGTAGTCAGAGTGTATCAAAGGAACTGGTGACCAACCTGGTGAGTTGCAGCAGCTGTGAATCGTAAATATCACTGATTATATTCCGGTTTTAGTTTAAAACGGCAGGTTCAGAAAGAGCCTGCCGTTTTATTGTTTCAGGGCGGTTGTTTTGGCGGCCCAGATAAAGAAAGGAACTGGCTGGCAGACTGGTTTTGGTGTGGCCAACCCTTATAAACACTGGCTTTTCCGGCACCATAAAAATTGTTGAACAAAATATTTACTGTAAATCAATCTGTTGCAAAAGTGCAATAAAAAATACTTGCTCTTTTCTTTGGTGAAATGAGTAATGGGTGGCTACCTTTGCGACCCCGTTGATAAAAACGGCTATTTTCAACAAATCCACGGGATGGCGTGGTAAAAATTAAACAAAATGAGTAAACTACATTTCACTACCAAGCATGCGAACGAGGCTACCGTGCAGCGTAACTGGTACGTTGTTGACGGCACCAATCAAACCGTTGGTCGCATGTGTGCAAGAATTGCTGCGGTACTCCGTGGTAAAAACAAAGCTTATTACACTCCCCACGTTGATTGTGGCGATTATGTAATTGTAATTAATGCCGATAAGGTTGTATTAACCGGAGCAAAGCTGGATCAGAAAGAATACCAGCACTTTACCGGTTACCCTGGCGGTCAGAAAATTGAGATGGCAAAAGACCTTCTTCGTCGTCGTCCTGAAGTGGTAATTGAGCGTGCTGTAAAAGGCATGTTACCTAAAAACCGTTTAGGCCGTAAAATGTACAAGAAGTTATTTGTATATGCAGGTGCAGAACATGCGCACAAGGCACAACAACCAAAAGAACTCAAATTCTAAAACCTCATCCCGCCAAGGGAGTAAAACAATAATAAATGGAAAAGCAAAAAAATGCAGTTGGTCGCCGTAAAGAAGCCATCACCCGTGTGTTCATCAGCAAGGGTACAGGTAACATTACTGTGAACGACAAAAACTATAAAGAATATTTCCCGCTGGTTTACTTACAAAACCAGGTTGAAGCCCCGTTAAAAACCGTTGAATCGTTAGATAAGTTTGATGTAAAAATCAATGCTGGCGGTGGTGGTATTAAAGGCCAGGCTGAAGCGATTAAGCTGGGTATTGCCCGTGCACTCCTCGAAGTAAATGCTGAATATCGTCCTGCTTTAAAAGCAGCCGGTTTACTGAAGCGTGACCCACGTGGTGTTGAACGTAAGAAATTTGGTAAGAAGAAAGCACGCAGAAGCTTCCAGTTCTCTAAACGTTAATATCATTTGTGGTTTATGGCTGGCAGTTTGGTTCCTGATCAGCTGCCTTGCCATCACAACAAGAAACAAAAAACAAAAAACGATAAACTATTAATAATGGAAAATAACACTTCATTACAACAGCAATTACTCGAAGCAGGTGTGCATTTCGGTCACCTGAAAAAGAAGTGGAACCCCAAGATGTTGCCTTACATCTTTGCTGAAAAGAAAGGCATTCACATCATCGACCTCAACAAAACAGTTGAAGGTTTGCAGGAAACTGCAGCAGCTATGAAACAACTGGCACGCAGCGGTAAAAAAATCATGTTTGTTGCTACTAAAAAGCAGGCAAAGGAAATTGTTACTGAATGTGCACAGAAAGTAAACATGCCTTATGTAACTGACCGTTGGTTGGGTGGTATGTTGACTAACTTCAACACCGTACGCAAAAGCGTTAAGAAAATGCAGAGCATCGAAAAAATGCTGAACGATGGTACATTCGACAGCATTACCAAGAAAGAGCGCCTGCAGTTAAGCCGTGATAAAGACAAGATGGAAAAAGTATTAGGTGGTATTGCTAACATGAGCCGTATCCCTGCAGCTTTATTCCTCGTTGATATTGGCCATGAGCACATTGCTTTGGCTGAAGCAAAACGTTTAGGCATTACAACATTTGGTGTGGTTGATACCAACTGCGATCCTAATAAAGTTGATTACTTCATTCCTGGTAACGATGATGCTACAAAATCAATCGCTATCATTACTGAATACATCACTGCTGCCATTGCAGAAGGTTTAGCAGAACGCCAGGTTGAAAAAGAAGAAGAAGAAACTGAAGAAGTAACTGACCAGGCATCTAAGTTTGATGTGGGTGAAGAAGGTGGAAGAGAAAGAGGTGGCCGTGGTGGTGCAAACCGTGGCGGTGGTGGCCGTGGTAACACAGGTGGCGGAGGTGCTCCTAAACGTCGTGTACCAAGCACACAAAAGCGTACTTCTAACAGATAGAAGAAAGCCGGAAGTAAGATATACGAAGATTGATTCTGAATAATAAAAATGCTTCCTGCTCAATACTATTTAGCAGGAAGCATTTTCTGATTTACTGATTAATAAATTATCAAATAGAAATTATGTCAACCGTAACAATAAGTGCACAGGATATTAATAAGCTGCGCCAGGCAACAGGCGCTGGTATGATGGATTGCCGCAAAGCATTAACTGAAACAAACGGCGATTTTGAAGCAGCAATCGACTGGTTACGCAAACAAGGCCAGAAGGTGGCAGCAAAACGCAGCGACCGTGAAGCGAAAGAAGGTGTGGTGATTGCACAAACAAGTGCTGATAACAAAGTTGGTTTTGTTGTATGTGTAAGCTGTGAAACTGATTTCGTAAGTAAAAATGCTGACTTCGTTGCTTTTGCAAAATCAATTGCTGATGCTGCTGTAGCAAACGATGTGAAGAATATTGATGAACTCAATGCTGCTGAAGTAAATGGTGCTAAAGTAGCCGACCTGGTAAATGATAAACTCGCTGCTATTGGCGAAAAAATCGGTATCAGCAAGTTTGAGCGTATTGAAGCTGCTTTTGTTTCTTCTTACATTCACGGTGCATACCGCATGGGTGTTTTAGTAGGTTTGGATAAAGAAGCTGTTGAAGCAGGTAAAGACGTAGCCATGCAGATTGCAGCTATGAACCCTGTGGCTGTTGATGCTGAAAGCGTACCTGCTGATGTGGTGGCCCGTGAAAAAGATATCATTGTTGAAGTAATGAAACAGGATCCTAAAATGGCTGGTAAACCAGATGAAATGATTGCTAAAATTGCAGATGGTAAAATGAATGCCTTCTTCAAAGAGCAAACATTACTGGCACAGGCTTTTGTAAAAGATGCTTCAAAAAGCGTTGGCGATTACCTGAAAGCTTCAGGCGATGTGAAAGTAACAAGTTTCAAACGTGTTGCTTTAGGATAATAAAAAGAAATATCCCGATAAGAAAGAGGTTGCCAACGGCAACCTCTTTTTGTTATACCCATCAAAAAAACCGTACAGTTTAACAGCACGGGCTTTTGATCATCGTTCATCAATATCTTACTTGATCACACATTGATCAAGCACTATTTCTTCCATCAAATCATTATAAGTAGAAACACGACCCTGGATTTTTACTTCCTGGCCTGTTGCAAGTTTGCTGATCTTTACTGCTTCTGTTGAATCCAGACTGCAGATCACATTTCCTAATGAAACGTGGTTGCCTTCAATTGCAGAGATGGGTCCGTTTACAAGAACGGCTTTGTCAACATACTTTTTAAAAGCAGCTGTATCATTTTTAATGTCATCAGATAACTGCTGAGCTGTTAATGTAAAAGCAGGTTTTTCTTCAGCCGCATTACGGTGTTTGGCTGATGAGGTGAGCCACATACCAAAATCCATAAACAAGCCCGGGTTTACAACAACCACAACGCCGGTTACACCTAAAAGGATAACTGCAGCTATCAGCAGGTTCCTGAGTTTTTTATTCTTCATATTAATCGTTTAGATGGGTTTGTGATGGCTTGCTATAACGCCATCCGGTTTACAATTTACCGGACAAAAGTCAGCTCAATGGTTAAACTCTGAAATGACCTGAATCAGTGTTTAAACTTCTTATTGTCATGCTTCCGTCAAAATTTGACCGGTTATTTTGTAACCTATATCACAAAAGTGGTGTAATCAGAAACGATACAGCCAAAGAATAAAAAACTTGTTTATGACAATCAAAAAAACAAAACAAACATTTCTGCTTATTTTAGGAGCAGTAGGATTGATGCTTACTATTGTACAATGTACCAAGGAAGGCCCCAATGCATCACTTATTTCAAGGGCGCTGGTTGAAACACCCGATTCAACTGTATTTTCTCCCTTCTATGACTCATTTAAAGTTGCAAAAGCCGATGTGGTTGCAGATGTAAATGATGTGATCAGAACAACAGGAGTTTTAAGTATTATTAAAAGTAACTGTGCATCTTCTGCCTGTCATGGCGGTGCAGTTGCTCCCAAGCTTACTACATACAGCGAGATCAAAACACTGGTTGTGGCTGGTAATCCTGAAGGCAGCAAACTGTTTGACCTGATTACCACCAGTACTAAAAACAGGGCAATGCCTCCTGTAACTTATGGTGTTGATCTTTCTGTAACAGAAAAAACTAAAATCTATAACTGGATTAAAAACGGCGCTAAAGAAGCACCGGCTCTTGAAGATTTCAGACCGGCGGCTGTTTCAATCATCACAAATGGATGTGCATCCGGTAACTGTCATAATGAAGCAACTGTTGGCGGTGAATGGGCAAGAAAAGGCTGGTTCACATTTGCATCTACTGATACAGTTTCGTTCGTTTATATTAACCCCGGTACAGGATCTACAAGTTATTATGCTCAATTAAAAAATCCTTTACTGAATACTGTATGGAATGCTTACAAAGACAGTGTGAAGAAATTTTATGCTGATACATTGGCGAATGCGAGTTTCCGTCCGTTTAAAACATTTGGCACACCATGGACAACAGCAAGCCGCAGAGGTCCGTTAAATACATATGATGATATCCTGATGGATATTATGTATCCCAAATCTTTGAGATCAAACAGCTCTATCGTTTACACCGATCCGGTAACATCAAAGAAATATTATGTAAAAGGTGATAACCTTAACTCAACAAGTTCTTTATTGAGCAGGGTTGACTCTACATTGTTACTGGCCAATCCACGTACGGCCACTTTTGCAACAAGCCACCAGGGTGATATGGCTTACAGTGATGGTGGTTTAACAGCTTCAGAAATTGCAACAATCAAGGCCTGGTATTTTGCCGATCCTAACATTCCTGATGTATGGAAATTCGGTCTTTCAACCGGTACTGGTATTTACAAATACAGGAAAACAGGCAACATCATCGTAAAATAATTCAGAACAACTCAATTGAAATGAATATGAAAAAATTAACTATACTGTCCTTACTTATAGTAATTACGATAGCAGTTTCTTCCTGCTTCAAGAATTACTACGATGTTTCAGAATCAACGCTGGCATCAATTAATAATGTTTCTTTCAGAAATGATGTTGTTCCAATTGTTGTAAGCGGTGCCTGCGGATGCCATAACAATGGCAAAACCGGACAGGTTGCGTTTTCACATCTTGATACAATTTTTTACTCTGCTATACAGGCAAGATCAGCTATCCTGGATAAAATGGCAAAAGGTGGCGAACACCCAGGCGAAGGTAGTGTTTCATTTACCCCTTCACAGGCAGCAATTGTAAAAGCATGGGTTGCACAAGGAGCAAAAGATGATTATACACCTCCTCCGATTACCGGCGATATTACTTATAACTTAAATATTGTGCCTATTTACAAAACTGATTGTAAAGGTGGTACCTGTCATGGTGGTACTGCAGTTGCACTTGATTATACCTTGCTGAAATCAAAAGAATCAACATTGAAATCAATGATGAGCAGCCTTGGTGCTTCCGGTCACCCGGGTGGTACCATCAGCGTTGCACCTGCAAGTGCAGCTACATTCCTTGCATGGATTGCACAAGGATATAAAAACTAATTATCAACCAACTTATTAAAACTTAAAAACGAAAAAGATGAAAAAGATATTCATGTTCCTTGTGTTAGTAGCAGGTGTTTTAGCTGTAAACGCACAAACGTATAAAACAAGAGATGGTAAATTATTTTTCAACCCAAATAAAAACCAGGGAAATAAAGAGTACTCTGCTGAAAGTACAGAAGGTACTGCTTTGTTTAAAGTTGAGACAGCAGAAGTAGCCATGCTGGTTCCAATGAAAAGTTTTCATTTCAACAATGCATTACTTGAAGAGCACTTTAATGAAAACTACCTGCACACCAACAAATATCCCAATGCAAAGTATTCAGGTAAACTGATTGGCTTTGACAAAAGCATGCTTGCAAAAGATGGTGAATACAAAATGACCTCTGAAGGTAAGGTTGAACTGCACGGTGCATCTCAGCCATTTAAGGCTCCTGTAACAATGATTGTAAAAGGTGGTACAGTTACATTTAAATGTACATTCAGTATCAAAGCAGAAAGCTACAACATTGATATTCCTGCACTGGTAAAACCAAAACTGCTGGATGAAACTCCAATTGCAGCTACCATTACTTTCAAAATGAACTAATCACTAACAACGAACTGAACGTTTATGAAAAAAATATTCATTCTGGTACTTTCTGTTTTTGCAACACAATACCTGTTTGCACAGGACGATTTGCTGGGAGAACTGACAAGAGAAGACTCAGCACAGGTAAAACAGAATCTTACCATTGCTACATTTAAAGCAACACGTATTATTAATATGAACAGTGTTGAAATGACCGGTGAAGGCAATCTGCAATTCATGGTTATTCACCACTTTGGACAGATCTGGGATAACAAGGAAGGTGCATCAAACCTTGCACGTGTATTTGGCTTTAACGGAAATTTTGCCAGCACATATATTTCCTTTGATTATTCACCATCAAGCTGGTTAAACCTTGGTTTGGCACTTGCAGGTAATTCAAATGTGGAAGGTACTGCCAAGTTTAAAATCCTGCGCCAGCAAACAGGTTTAAAAAACATTCCTGTTACTATTGCATGGCTTTCAATGGTGCATACCAATGCTTCAAAAACCGTTGCATCGCCCAACGATCTTACATGGAACAAGTTTTCGTTTATGCACCAGCTGATGGTTGCAAGAAAGTTCAACGAAAACTTTTCATTGCAGTTAACACCTTCAGTTGTTCATAACAACATTGTTGCTTATGGTTATGGCAATTCGCATGATGTGTTTTCATTAGGCATTGGCGGCCGCTACAAACTGTCGGCTAAAAAAGCCATTACGTTTGAATACACCAGGCAGCTGAATATGTATAATAACGTAATTGACAAGAGCGGTGAAATTGTAAACTACTCTCCCGATCTTATTTCACTTGGTTACGACTGGGATACTGGTGGCCATATTTTCCAGTTCTTTATTACTAACAGTTCTTTTGCAAGTAATATTTACCAGTTAACCACCAACCCGGTTAAAAGTACCCTGGGACAATTTTCTTTAGGATTTAACCTGAACAGAAGTTACAGTGTTAAACATAAAGTAAAAGCAGAACATTAATAAACGAAGGAAACCGAATAAAATAATCTGAAATCCTTTTTAAAGATCATACAGGCAACACCTACCAGTGTTGCCTGTTTTGTTTATCAGAAAAACTTATATTCGCAAAACCCAAAAACATACCAACGAATTGTTACGGCCAGTTTACGATATTGATCTGTCCCGCATCAGCAACAAAGAAATTGTTTCTTTTATTCATGATCACAAGCTTTACAAGCTGGATGATTTTGCATCGCTGAAATGTTTCTGTAAGGAAACACAGGCTGCAGAACTTTTTCATCATCATGTCAAAACATTTCATGTAAACCATCCTGTAAATAAAGTATGGGAAGCCTATAAAACCACGCCGCCTAAACAGGCCTGGTGCGGCAGTATGCTGCAGTTTGGTTTGCAGTACTGCCGCAAGCAGAACAAGTTCTCTTACATTGATGATGATTTTAAAGAGGCACTGGTAGGCCAGATTATTTTCATCAGGGTAAAAGTATTGGGCGGTTTGGCCAAAATTGCAGTTGGGCACGAAATAACGGCCATCAACAATGAAGAAACGTATATGGAAACATCTTACCTCATGAAAGGGAAATCCATCGGCTCGCAGCGGGTGTATTTTGAGGAAGATGAAAACGGCCACACAAAAATTACCCATCACACCATTTATAAAAGCAACTCCGCTTTCAGGGATAAATATTTATACCCGTTGCTTCATACAAAAGCAATCAAAGAGTTTCATCACAACATCTGGAAACAACTGAACAAAAGTTAAGATTACTTCACCGGTTCTGTTTAGCAAAATATACGGGCAGTTGAGCCTGAATATTTATTTTTGCTGCTTCATGGAACAACAGAATAATAAACTGCTCATTATTACTGCTCCTTCAGGCGCAGGAAAAACATCGGTTACCAAACATTTAATGCAATGTTTTCCGCAGCTTGCTTTTTCCATTTCAGCAGCTACAAGGCAGCCAAGAGCAAATGAAAAAGACGGAGTTGATTATCATTTCATCACGGTGGAAGATTTTCAGCAAAGGATCCGTAATGATGAATTTATTGAATGGGAAATGGTGTATGAAGGCAAGTATTACGGCACATTAAAAAGCGAAATACAACGTATCTGGAATAAGCATCAAACACCCATTCTTGATATTGATGTAAAAGGTGCTATTCATGTGCAGGGACTTTATCCCACACAAACACTTTCGGTTTTTATTGAACCACCTTCTGTTGAAGAACTGCGTCGCAGGCTCGAAAGCAGGGGAACTGAAACTGCCGAAACACTGGAGGCACGTGTAAATAAAGCTGCTTATGAAATTTCGTTCAAACAATCTTTTACAAAAGTGATTGTAAATGATGATCTGCATAAAGCATGTAAAGAAGCAGAAGAAGTTGTTGGTGCGTTTCTTGCATCATAAACCGTAGTTGGAGATTCATCACAAATCCATTAGTTTAGAGATATGAACTGGTATTTATTGGGTGGTGTTATTGTATGTATTCTTTTGGCCGGACTTTTTTCCGGTCTTGAAGCTGCGTTTGGAACACTCAACCGTTTTTCAATTGAGCTGAAGAAAAAGCAGGGACATACAAGCGGCCGCATACTTGGAAATTTTATTGAGCAGCAAAGCCGTTTCATTGGCGCATTACTGGCAGGTACTTCCATATCGCTGGTGTTTTATGTGTTGCTCAGCAGCCGTTTCTTTACACCGCTGTGGGAAAAAATGCCCATCATTATTCAGAACTCATGGCTGAAGCTGATCATTGAAATAATTACCACTTCCATTATTGTACTCCTTGTTCAGTTTATTTTCAGAGCTTATTTCAGGGCAAGAAGCAATGTCATTCTTTCCTTTTTTGCAAGAGTGTTCAGTTTAATTTACCGTATTCTTTCACCGGTTGCCATGTTGTTTGTGGGTGTTTCAGAATGGATACTGAAATATTTGTTTGATGTGCGGATGAACGAAAAGAAAGAAGCTTTTATACGTGTTGATATTGACTATTTTATTCAGCAAAGCAGGGAGAATAACGAAGAAGATCAGGATATAAATACCGAACTGTTTGAAAATGCACTTTCGCTTCCCGGTGTAAAAGTGCGTGAGTGTTTAATACCACGAAAAGAAATTGTTGGCGTTGATGCAACCACTTCGGTTGAAGAAGTAAAACAAAAGTTTATTGAAACAAAGCTCAGTAAGCTGATTGTTTACGAAGGCAATATCGACAATATTCTTGGTTATGTTCACCAGCTTGATTTTTTCAGGAAACCAACCGAGTTGAAATCGGTTCTTTTACCCATACCTGCAGTACCTGAAAGTATGGGTGTTACAGATCTCATCAACCAGTTTACAAAAGAACGTAAAAGCATTGCGTGGGTTGTTGATGAGTTTGGTGGTACAAGTGGTATTGTAACCATGGAAGATTTGCTGGAAGAAATTTTTGGTGAAATACAGGATGAATACGACACTGAAGAGTTTGTTGAAAAGCAACTTGCTGAATCAGAGTTTATCTTCAGCGGAAGACTTGAGCTTGATTATCTCGCAGAAAAATACAACCTGGAATTTAAAGATGATACAGATGCAGAAACCTTGTCGGGTTATATTGTTGAGCATCACGAAACAATTCCAAAAGCTAAAGAGCGCATCATTGTCGACAATTATGAATTTGATATTCTTTCGGTAGGCGAAACCCGTATTGAAACAGTGAAAATGAAAATCCTCAGCTGATACGGAATCAACACCGGTTAAAACCAACCCAATCCGTTTATACAAAGTATATACACCTGCGAAAACTTTGCAATATCTTTTTCCCGGAATTTTTGACTGAAAGAAATTCGTTGATTAAACAAAACCATCATTTATATGAAGAAAATTGCAGTAGCACTGGCATCGCTTCTATTGCTGGCTGGTACCCAATCGCAGGCACAGAACAAACCAGCAACAGCACCAGCTGCCGATACAACAAAAAAAGCAGCACCCAAACCAGGCATTACAGAAAAAGTAAAATCAAGTAAAAAACTTGCCGGCCTGTTTACACTTTACCAGGATACAGCCACCGGTAGTGTGCAGATGTACATACGTAAAGACCAGCTGGATAAAAATTTTATTTACCAGAGTTTTTCATTGAGCGGACCAACTACTTTGTTTTTAAACCAGAGTATGCACCGTTCCACATTGTTGTTTAAAATGAAAAAGTCGTTTGATAAAATTGAGTTTTCAGTTGTAAACACCAACTTCTATTACGATCCGAAAAATGCAGTCAGCAAGTCGGCAAATGTTGATGTGGCCGATGCTGTTTTTTATACCGATAAATTTTCTGCTGAAGATTCAACCGGCTACCTCATCAGTGTTGATCAGTTGTTTTTAAGTGATAAACTTGATCCGGTTAAACCGGTAATGCCTCCAACAGTTCCATCCTACATGATGTTTAATCTTGGCGGATTTAATCCAACCAAGAGCAAGGTGAGCAACGTACGTTCTTATCCCAACAACACCGATGTAATTGTTGACCTGGCTTATGATAATCCTGTTCCGTATAACAGCGGCGGAAAAGATATTACTGATGCACGTTATGTGCGTATTAAACTGCAGCATTCATTTATTGAAGTGCCGGTGAATGATTTTAAACCAAGGTTTGATGATCCACGTGTCGGTTTCTTTACACAGGAAGTGGATGATCTTACATCAGCCGATGTTACCAACTACCGTGATGTGATCAACCGCTGGCATTTAAAGAAAAAAGATCCCAATGCAGCCATCAGCGAACCTGTTGAGCCAATTGTTTACTGGGTTGAAAACACAACACCTGTTGAATACCGCAACATCATTAAAGCTGCGGGTGAACGCTGGAACGAAGCGTTTGAAAAAGCAGGATTTAAAAATGCGGTGGTGATGAAAATTATGCCCGATACGGCAACATGGGACCCTGCAGACATTCGCTACAATGTGATCCGTTGGGTTTCTTCAGCCTATCCTTCTTACGGTGCAATCGGACCCAGCTTTGTTAATCCGTTAACGGGTCAGATTCTCGGAACAGATATCACCGTTGAATGGAAAAGCGGTTCTGCTGTTCCTTACATGGATGTGGTGGAAAATAATGATGCAACAGCCCAGCAGAATTTGTTTGATCAACTTCCGCCCGAAGTAAAAAAACATTGGCTCAATTGCAGTATTGGTGCCGAACTGGCTAAACAGTTTATGGCTGGTTCAACACTTATTGCAACAAGCGCAGCTGATGGTGGTGAAACTGAAATCAGGAAGGCGCATGAGCAATTTCTCTATTACCTCGTGCTGCACGAAATGGGACACACTCTTGGTTTAAACCATAACATGAAAGCATCGCAGATGCTGAGCCCTGCTGAAGTTCACAACACATCAATTACACAGAAAAAAGGTTTACAGGGTTCAGTTATGGATTATCCTTCTGTAAACATCAACAGCGACAGAAGCAAACAGGGTGATTATTATACAATGAAGCCTGGTCCTTATGATTTGTGGGCAATTGAATTTGGTTACAAAGTGTTTCCTGAAGGACAGGAAGAAAGTGGATTGAAAGCAATTCTCAGCCGCAGTCATGAACATGATCTGTTGTTTGGTAATGATGCTGATGATATGCGCAGCCCGGGCAATGGTATTGATCCCCGTGTAATGATCAATGATATGAGCAGCGATATGGTTACTTATGGCGAAGACCGTTACAAGTTAGTAAACAATTCCATGGGTAAACTGCTCAGCAAATATGCATCAAACGATAAGTCTTACCAGCAAATACAGATTCGCTATGCTGTTTTAAACAACCAGCGTTATCAAATGGCCAATGCCATCAGCCGTTATATTGGTGGTGTACAGGTCGACAGAAGTTTTCCCGGACAAAACCCCGGCAGCAAGCCTTTTGTAATTACCCCGGTTGATTACCAGAAAAAAGCGATGGCATTCTTAAACAAATATGTATTTGCTCCAAATGCATTTGATGTTGATCTACCATTGCTGCCTTACCTGCAGGTACAGCGCCGTGGTTATAATTTCTTTGGTGCAACAGAAGATCCCAAGCATACATCGGTAGTGCTCAATTTCCAGATGAATATTTTATCTGAATTGCTGAACGCTGTTACCATGCGCCGCATCACCAACAGTGCATTGTATGGCAATACATATACAGTGGCTGATGTGTTAAACGATCTTACCAATGGCATTTTCAAAGCCGATATTGGTGGTGCAGTGAATGTGTACCGTCAGAACCTGCAAACAGAATATGTGAAAGGTCTTGTTTCCATTGTTGAATCAAAAACCGGTTACGACAATGTTGCAAGAAGCGGAGCTTACAACAGTCTGCGCAAAATCAAAGCACAGCTGGCAACTGCTCCATCGCCAAACGAATCAACAAAAGCACACCGCTCCATGCTGTTGTTTTTGATTGATAAGGCACTGGCAACAAAATAAACGTTCATTTTCTTTTTTAAACAAAGCCATCCCCCGGGATGGCTTTGTTCTTTCCATCAATTTTTCCACTCGTATAATTCGGGTTACATTTGCAGCTGAAAATTTTTTCCAGTGGCAGAAACGCAATCAGAACGCAGATCAGTTTTTCAACGTATCAGGGGGAAAGCATCTCCTAACGAGCAGGCCGAAATGACCTTTATTGATCATTTGGAAGAACTGCGCTGGCATATCATCCGCTCATTGATTGCTATTATCATCGGCTCCATCATTGTTGGTTTTAATATCACTTTTGTTGTTGACCGTATTTTCATGGGTCCGGTGCATAAAGAATTCATTACCTACAAATGGCTTTGCCAGATTGGTAACTGGATTCATATCCCCGATCTGTGCATGAACAACTTTAACCTGCGTTTCCAGAGTAATGCCATGACGGAGCAATTCCTCATGACCTTTACCATTGCATTTACTGCAGGCTTTATCGTTGCTTTTCCATACGTGTTCTGGGAGCTGTGGAAATTTGTTCGCCCGGCATTAAGTGAAAAAGAAAAAAGAGGAACCGCCGGTGTTATTGCTTGGATTTCTATTTTGTTTTTTATTGGTGTGGCATTTGGTTATTACATCCTCACACCGTTCATGGTTTATTTCTATTCAACCTATACCATCAGTCCGCTCATTGATTTTAAACCAACCATCAGCGATTATTTTGAAAACCTGGTTTATCTAACTGTTGGTATTGGTTTGTTATTCCAGCTGCCGGTTGTGGTTATGCTGCTTACAAGAGTTGGTATACTTACACCCAAAACATTAAAGAACATCCGCAAGTTTGCATTTGTGGTGATCTTAATTCTTGCCGCAATCATTACACCATCAACCGATCCTTTCAGTTTAGCATTGGTAACAATTCCTCTTTACGGCTTATATGAGTTCAGCATTTTCTTAAGCGTACGCATCTACAAACGCAACAATAAAGGAGAGGAAGAAGAAGTGGAAGAATGGAGTTAACGGCTAATAGCTTTTAGCTGTTGGCTATTAGCTAAAAACGAATTCATTACTTTTGCAAAAACAAATTATTATGCAAAGCCCTTTTGATATGAGTAAGCCCGTTGCAATTGGTTGTGATCATGCAGGGTTTGATTTTAAAGAAGATCTCATTTCTTTTCTTGAAGGAAAAGGAATTGCTTTTAAAGATTTCGGAACATACTCAACTGAGTCGGTTGATTATGCCGATTTTGCTCACCCCGTTTCTTCAGCTGTTGAAAGCAATGAAGCTGCATTTGGTATTTTACTCTGCGGCAGTGCAAACGGTGTGGCTATTACAGCTAATAAACACCAGGGCATAAGAGCAGCTATTTGCTGGGGCGAAGAACTGGCACAATTAGCAAGAGGTCATAACAACGCCAATGTTATTTGCATACCTGCACGTTTTGTACGTGAAGGCGATGCAGAAAAAATGGTTGAAACATTTATGACCACCGAGTTTGAAGGTGGCCGCCACGAAAGAAGAGTACAGAAAATGCGTTGTGCTTAATACAGCTCAGCATATTTACCACTTATATAACTATCCCGCCCTGTGCGGGATTTTCGTTTAAATTCGGCTCCTAACATTTATTACATGAGAACGTTTTTAATTATTGCATGCAGTTTATTCGCACTTACTGCATCTGCACAGAAGAAAAATAAAACAGCAGAAAAATTTGCACAAACCATTTCAGCAGCCGATCTCAAAAATTATTTATTTGTTCTTGCCTCACCCGAAATGCAGGGAAGAGAAACAGGAACTGAAGGTCAGCGGAAAGCAGCTGAATACCTGAAACAGCAATTTCAGCGTATGGGGATTGCAGCAGGTAATAATGGCAACTACGAGCAGGGCTATGCTGTTTATAAAGACACACTGAAAGATGCTGCAGTAACCATCAACAACAAATCATACGAGCTGGGCAAAGATTTTTCTGCCATGGCCAATTCAATCATTACAACAAAACTTTACTTCAGCGAAGTAGTGTACATGAGTAAGATTGATACCACGACTGATGTAAGAGGAAAAGCAGTGTTACTGTTATCATCAGCTGCATTGCAAAACCCACGCAATACTGATTTAATGAAACTCTTCAGCCGCCAGCCTGCTGCTGTATTGTTTATTCAGCCCGGTATTGATAAACAACCATTGCAACGCAGCGGAAGGCCGTATATTAATTTATTCAAAGCACGCCAGTCGCCATTGGTGGTTCGCATATCCGAAGCAATGGGCGAAGCGTTGTTGAAAACAGATTTTGCAAAAGCAAAAGATCAGTCGCTTGAAACAAAAACAGTTTCAACCGAACTGATGCTTTCATTTAACAAAGACATTATTACCGGTTCATCATCCAATGTTCTGGGTATAGTTGAAGGAACAGATAAAAAAGATGAATGGGTGATTATATCAGCACACTACGATCATCTTGGCACACAAAACGGATTGCTGTTTCCCGGTGCTGATGATGATGGAAGCGGTACTGTTGGCGTGCTTGAAATTGCTGAAGCATTTGCAAAAGCAAAAGCAGCAGGCAAAGGTCCACGCCGCAGCATTTTGTTTATTCTTGTTAGCGGCGAAGAAAAAGGTTTGTGGGGAAGTGAATATTATTCCAACCATCCTGTTTACCCGCTTGATAAAACATCCATTGATTTAAACATTGACATGATTGGCCGTAAAGATGATAATCTCAAATCGCTCGACAGTAACAATCATGTGTACTTAATTGGTGATGATAAGCTCAGCAGTGATTTGCCCAATCTTGTTGACAGTATCAACCACACATACATCAATCTTATTACCGACAGAAAGTATAACGATCCCAAAGATCCGCAGCGTTTATACTACCGCAGCGATCATTACAACTTTGCATCAAAAGGAGTTCCCATTCTCTTTTTCTTTGATGGTATTCATAAAGACTATCACAAACCAAGCGATACGCCCGATAAAATCAATTACGATTTGCTGGAGAAAAGAGCAAGACTTGTTTTCTTCCTTGCATGGGAAGCATCAAACAGGAACGACATGATGAAACGGGATATTCCGTTGAATGTACCAACGAGATAAAATAAAAAACCCAGACTGAAAGTCTGGGTTTTTTAATGCATGTTATGTAGCAGGGGCTATTGCATCTGTTGAGCTGTAGTTGCGTCGCACTCTTATGCGCATTGTATTTCTAATTGGCAGTAAAGCAGTTTAGTTTCATTTGACGAATTTGAACGAGATCAATTCCAAAATTCTTTTTTTAATAAATATCTCACAGCTCCAAATATCAATGACATTAAAAAAATTATGATAATTGCTTCTGGCAATACAAAACCATCTTTGCGGGAAAGATTAATAAATACTCCTACTAAAAACAGGAGTAAACATAAAATAACTGACAGAAAAATTTTTGTAATTACATACATCAATTTCCATTTCATAAAAAGACTACTGCATAAGAAGAGAAAAGAAGTTGTTAGAAAAGAGACTGAAAATATAAAGTACTTTAAAGATTCCTCATCTTTAAAATCAAAACTATGTCCTGTTGCTCCATATAAGACAAATAAAAATAAGCCAACTCCAACAAGGCAGGAAGCATATAAATAAAATACTAACTTTCTATTCATTATCGATTGAGTTTATGGTCAGTTAAATAAGTTTGAATAGTTATAACCACTTTTCTTATCGGTTGGTGTCCTCACCAACCGAAATTAATGCATTTCTATTTTGGTAAAACCCTGCCCAAAATCAAACTGCTCACGCCTTTGTTGGTCGCCTGACCAACAAAAGACTTTTTAGAAGATGAAATGTAAAAAGTTGTCTCTGTTTTACGATGAGTCCCTTGCAAGGGCTCATCTGAGAAAGAAGTGTTTTAAAGTTTCGTTAATCGGTAGAAAACTGCATCAGCGGAATTGTCATGAATTATTAATGTGTCATTGTAAATCCGTTCAACTACATAATTCCATGGCACATTTTGCTTATCATAAAAGTTAAGAATATAAGTGGAGTCTCCATTTGTAAATGTACCTGAGTCTTTAAACCAATTAATGCTGGCATCTGCTATAACAGTTCCATTTAATGATTTTTCTATTTTATTGTTTAATGAAAAAGTCCAATAAAAATTACTGTAACGTTGTGTGCAGATAGCGCAAATACCTCCCTTTGCATAACACAAGTTCCATTTTCCTTGAATATAGAATTTAATAGTATCAAGTGGTTTATCATAAAGCGTAATGTTCAAAGAATTGGTTTCTTTTTTTTCTTTTTTGCAATGAGAAAAACAAAAAATAAACATTATTAATACGGCACTAAGTGTTATAGAAATACTTTGTCTCATTTTAGTGTTTTTTTACGTCAGTTTTTTCTCATCGGTTGCTGTCTTCACCAACCGAAATTAATGCATTTCAATTTTGGTAAAGCCAACTCAAACTCAAACTGTCTCACCAAAGATGCACAATAGAAACTCTGATGGAATTCACCACAACTTGTCCCGCCTCAGCGGGAGTAGTACAAAAACCTAATCAGGGCTTTCGACGGAACATGGGGGTAATATGTTCCGTCTTGACTTTTTGGTTCTTTTGTGTCAAGACAAAAGAACATAAAGCAATTCATTGCAAAAGCAAATTCACACGCAGGCGCAAGCTTCTCACTTATTCCTCTCCATCTCATCCATAAACTCCTGCAGCTTCTTTACCTGTTCAGCCGATAAATTTTTCAACCGCTCAGCAGCAGTCGGCAACTTCGGTTTTGGTTTCAGCTTTTCAAGAGCAAGAGGCTCATTCGCTGTAGTTTTTTCATCAGGCACCCACACAAACAAATCATCAGGCGTGCATTTACACGCAATACAAAGTTGTTCCAGGTTCTCGTAACTAATGTTCTTTGATTTGTTGGTTACCAGCCGGCTCACAGTGTAGTAAGGAATCCCCTGGCGAACCAGATACTGCTGCGGATTTGTAATTCCCCTGCTCTCAAGCAGGCCTAAAACATTCAATTGAAGCATAAAAATGTGTTTTTCAGGCTAAAAAGATACAAAAACAGCTCAAAACATCAAATAAACGGGCATTTACATTGCAGAAACTGCAAATTACATTCAAATAACTGCAACAAGCTTTGCAGAAATTGCAAAGAGCATTGCAGAAACTGCAAAATACATTGCAGTAATTGCAAAGAGAATTCAAATAACTGCAATAAACATTACAGAAATTGCAAAGAGCATTGAAATAACTGCAAAGAACATTACAATAACTGCAACAAGCATTGCAGTTATTGTCAACTACAAAGGCTGGGAAACCATTGCATATTGCACAAAAACCAATTACTGCAAAACATCAAACACGCCTGTCAACAATTTTGGAAGTATTCCTCTCCTGCTCTATCATTGCAAAAACAAAACAAGCACAATGAACCAAACATCTGTTTTTGATCCGGTATTCTATCCGTATCAGTTTATTTTCCGTATCGGAACAATTTATAACGATTTCAGGGCTGTAGATGCATCGGGCACCACCAAGGCTTATGTAAAAGCAAAGCTCTTTAAACTAACTGAGCATGTGGAAGTGTTCAGTGATGAAACCAAGAGCCAGCTGATGTACACCATTAATGCAAACAAGTGGCTCGACTTTAATACTACTTACACCTTTACGCAGGCCGATGGCGTGCATGTTGGTCGTGTTGCAAGAAAGGGATGGCGTTCATTGTGGCGTGCACACTATGAGTTGTATGATGAAAAAGATCAGCAGGATTTAATTATCCAGGAAAAGAATGCATGGGTGAAAGTGGGCGATGCTGTGCTTTCTGAAATTCCTTTTTTGGGAATATTGACCGGCTATTTCTTTAACCCCACTTATACCGTAAAACGTCCGGATGGTATATTGGTGGCAACATTCAAAAAGCAGGCTTCGTTTTTTGGCCGTAAGTTTTCGTTAAACCAGGAAGCTGCATTTGAACCCGGCGAAGAAACGAGAATACAGCTTGGGTTAATGATGATGGCCCTGCTGGAACGAAGAAGAGGATAAGAACATTGCATAAAAACAGAAAGCCCCGACATTAGGTCGGGGCTTTCCTTAAGCAAAGAATAGTATTAACAACTGCCCTGCTATTATTCGTAAAATCATCGTGAGCGGGTAAACCGTGGCGTAATTGATAGAAGCAACTTCATTTTTTGCCAGCTGTGATGAAAATGCAAGCGCTGGCGGATCGGTACTTGCACCGGAGAGTAAACCACAGATTTCGAAATACGTTTTTCTGAATCCGTAGTGGGCAACCATACCAACAACAAGCAGTGGCACCATGGTAACGGTGAGGCCCATTGCAATCCACACCCAGGCGTTACCACCTTCAAAGGCATGTGCAAGGTTGCCACCACTGCTTAATCCAACACTGGCAAGGAACAAAGCAATACCAAGTTCACGCAGCATAAGGTTGGCGCTGTAAGTTGTAAACTGGTTGAGGTAAAGTTTGTTTCCATAACGGCTGAGCAGCAAAGCAATAATTAACGGTCCGCCTGCTAAACCAATCTTAACAGGCACAGGCATATTAAAGAAGTACATGGGGATGCTTCCAAGCACAACACCCAGTACGATACCGAGAAAAATAGGAGCAAGATCAGGTACATCCAATCGTTTCATTTCATTACCGAGAGCTACGGTAACAGCTTCAATTCCTTCTTTTGTACCAACCACTTTAATGTTATCGCCAAGTTGTAAGATGATATCGCCGTGGGCAACCATTTCAACACCAGCCCTGTTAAGACGGGTTAATGTAAAATCGTGCCTGTGCAGGGCTGATAAATCGCCAAGGCGTCTGTGTGTTACTTCAGCTTTTGTAACAGTAATGATTCTTGAAATGAGTTCGCTTTGAGGTGCATCTTTCAGGTTCATATTGGTTTCTTCACCAATAATGAGTTTCAGCACCTGCAATTGTTCTTTATGTGCAACTACCAGCAACACATCACCTTCGTGTAAAATAGTTTGTGGTGTGGGAGTAATGATTTCGCCTTCGTGAAACATGCGTGATACAACAATGGGTTCTTTCAGCAGTTCAAATATTTCACGCAGCTGTTTGCCAACAAGCTGTTTGTTTTCGAGTTTAAGATGAATGGAAATTGGTTTTCTTGATTTCAACGCATCGAGCTTGCGGTGCAGTTCACGTTCTTTATCAAGATCAACACGGAAAATAACTTTGAGTAAAAGGATGGAACCAATAATACCAAACACACCAAACGGATAAACCAATGCATACGCCAGTGTAATCATGGATGAAGGATCGCCGGGCAGCTGCATATCTTTAGCGGCAGCCTGTGCAGCACCCATTCCTGGTGTATTGGTAACCGCACCACTCATAATACCTGTGAGGGTGGGCATTGGTGTTCCTGAAAAGTAAAAGAAAGCAACAACGATTAACACACCCAGCAGTACTACCGAAGCAGCAAGCCCATTGGTGACAATTGCATTTTTTTTGAGTGATGCAAAAAAGCCGGGACCTACCTGCAGGCCAATAGTGTATACAAAAAGGATTAAGCCAAATTCACGGAGGAAGTGTTCTGTTTCTTTACTGATAGCCACGCCAAAATAAGAAAGTGCAAGACCTGCAAACAAAACCCAGGTAACGCCAAGCGATATTCCAAAGATTTTAAGGCGACCAAGCCATACGCCGATTGCGATGACTAAACCATAGATAATAACTGTTTGAGGGATGCTTTCTTCTGTAACAAGTTTAATCAGCCAGTCAAGATTCATAAGCGTAAATTGAACTCAAAAATAAAAACGGACGTTATTTTTGATGCTAACCACAATCATGATTTTGGCTTGCATCAAACATTCATTTTTTATAATGTTGATATTTTTAGCTGTATTTCATTGATAATTAGTTGGTTAAAAAATTAAAACTTCGTGAAAACAAGTTTCATCCGTCAGTGCTGCTTTGTTTAATCAGTACCTTCGTTTCAATTGGAACTGTTCATTTACCTTACTTTGTATAATTAATTATTGATCTAAGTATTCTCTTATCGATGAAAAAGAAGCACCACCAGATAGAAATAAAGTTTTTAGAAGGACCGCAAAGCAGGTGGAAAGAGTTAAAGTTTGCTTTTAAAGTATTTGCTGAGTTTATCAGGGGCTACCGTCAACTGGCATTCGTTGGGCCATGTGTTACCATTTTTGGTTCTGCACGTTTTCATCCGGGTGATAAATATTATGAACTTACTGAAAAAGTTGGTGCCGAAGTAGCCAAGATGGGCTTCACTGTTTTAACAGGCGGCGGTCCCGGTTTAATGGAAGCTGCCAATAAAGGAGCAAAAGAAGTTGGCGGGCGTAGTGTTGGTTGCAATATTATTCTGCCGCACGAACAAAAGCCCAATCCTTATCTCGACAGGTGGGTGAACATCCGCTATTTTTTTGTACGCAAAACATTGCTCATTAAATATTCCTACGCTTTTATTTGTATGCCCGGCGGTTTTGGTACATTAGATGAGTTGTTTGAAGCCATCACACTTATTCAAACAAAAAAAATCAAAGACTTTCCTGTTATTGTTTTTGGAAAAGAATATCACAGGGAAATGATGGAACATATTGAACGGATGAAAATAAACGGAACCATTTCGCCCGAAGATGTGGATTTGTTTTTTGTAACCGATTCGGTAAAAGATGCGATGAAAGTGCTGAAGGAAAAAAGCATCAAGCGTTTTGATCTTCATCCTAAAAAACAACAACCGAAAGGATTCCTGTTTGAACGCAGGTATTGGTTTTTCAAGTAACCGCTTCTTTTCTTTTGTTGATGAGATATACTCCTCCAAAAATTAAAACAGCAGCCAGCAGTTTGTAAACCGATAACTCTTCGTGAAAAACAAGTACAGAAACAATAGCTGAGAAAACAGGCTGCAGGTAAATGTATGCTCCAACAGTTGAAGCACTGAGATGCTGTAATCCATACACCGTAAACAGATAAGGAAAAAATGTTGCGCCCAAAACAACAAAAGCCAGTGCTGCGTATTGTATCAGTGAAAAACTATTCCATTCAATGGCAGCAAACTGTTTGAAACAAAAAGGTGTGATGAAGATCAAACCAAATGTAAACACCCAGCGCAATACATGAATGGGGCTGTACTTTGCCATGAGAGGTTTTACCAGTATGTAATAAAAAGCGTAGGAAACAGAGTTAATCACAATCAGTATATCTCCCAGCAAAATATTATCGCCTGTTGTAGATTTTTTTCCTGATACTATGAGCAGTGAAGCCCCGCCAATACTCAATAACAATCCCAATGTTTTAAACAATGTGATGGCTTCTTTTTTCATCACGAAAGCAATGAGTAAAATAAAAACAGGTGTTGCAAGAATAAGTAATGCTCCATGAATTGGTGTGCTGAGTGTAAGACCTTTAATAAACATCAGCTGGTTAATGGCCACACCACTAATGGCACATAATATAAAGGCAGGAATATCTTTTTTATCTATACCTGCTTTTGATGGTTTAAGCAAGTAAAGCAACCACAACAATGTTACTGTAACAATAACACGGATAAAGTTTAATCCAAATGGTTTAATGTATTGCGGTGAAATATATTTTACAATACTGAAATTAATACCAAACAGCAGGTTTGTTGTAAAAACTGCCCAATGCGCTTTTTTTATCTGAATGGATGACAATTTGAAAAAATGAACGCAAAATTATTACTTAATGATTATTTGAAGCAGTTTGTTTAAAACCATGTTCAATGGCAGCCGGGTATAATTCAAAATCATTTTCAGTAAAGGAAGTTGCAGTAGTAAACTTGTTCAATAGTTTTAATGCAGCATCAAGTGAAAAATGTTGTTGATGGATGAATGGAAAATATCCCTGCTGCTGCATGTATTGTGCAAGGTATTCCTGCTCCGGCTGACCCGGTGTTGGAATGAGTACAGCTTTTTTCTGCAGCTTCATTAAATCCATCAATGTTGTGTAGCCGCTTCTGCAAATAATTTGTTGTGATGAAACTATTGCCTGCTGCAGCTCCAGTGCAGGAAGATGATTAACTGCAGTTACATGTGGCAGTTGAGAAAACAGTTTTTCATCTGCAGCAGGTAATCCTCTTACAAGTAATACCGATCCTTTAAACAGATGCAGCTGCTGAATTATTTTTTGCTCAAGAATGGAGCGTTGCGGCTCAGGACCTGAAAGAAGAATGAGCAGATCGTATTTGGTGCTGCTGTTCACTTCCCGACTGAATCTTGACAGTAATCCAATATAAACGGGCTGAACAATCTGTTTTGGCGGATGTGATAAATCACCAGCCAGGTTTTGCGGTCCGGGTAAATCGGGCACCCATACTTCATTAAACTGTTTGATGTAGGAAGCATGTTTTTTTTGAAGAACCCCGTCAATCATCTTTCCCCATCCTGATTTGATGAGTAACTGGTGCGTAATGTAAACCGAGTGTACGTTTTTATGATAAAAGCCGGGGCGGTTATCGCTGATGATCAGATCAAAGTGTTCTTTCTGCAGCAAATCATTGAGCCACTGCTGCTCAGCTTTGATTGTTCGCAGGATGTTTGGCAGTTGTTTTACAATTGCCAAAGCCAAAAAAGCTCCTGAACTGTAGCGTATTTTGTAGCCAGGTAATTGTTTGATTCCGATACCGGGAAACTCGGCCTGCAGCAGCTTTGCAGGTGCAGCATCAGCAGCAATTACAACTTCGCATCCTTTTTGCAGAAAATAACGGATGATCGGGATGCAACGGGTAGCATGTCCCAGGCCCCAATCAAGCGGCGCAAGCAGAATCCGAAGTTTTTTTTCCCCATTCATCCCTTGTATAACAATAATTTAAGGTGGAAAGTAGTTATTTTGTCAGTCTTGTTTAAAACAAATATCCCATGAATCTGGAAAAAAATAAAAACACAGTGAAGCAGCGTTACAGCAAAGTTGCCTTTCTTTTAATCATCGTCACTACCATTTTTTTAGCCGGTTGCAGTAATGGAAAACTGTTTCATAAAAAAAACGACTGTGGCTGTCCGAACAAAAAAGGCATGGTGGGATATTAACAAAAAACTGAAGGACATGAAGAGTAACCAACGCAGAGAGCTGTTTGTTGTAACAAGTAAAAGCGATCTTTTCAGACCGGGTGTTGAAGATGAATTATCGGAGCTGCACCAACTGCTGAATACGGTTGAAGACACAGATCATTTTTGTACAGCACATGAAATCATAGACCTTAATAATTCTAAAATTATTTTGCATAAAAGCACGATTAAAAAATTTGCCTTGAAAAAGGAAGTGCCACCTTTTATGTTTTTCAGCAATAAAAACTAATTCATAAAAAAAGAG
The DNA here is from genome assembly GCA_002337125.1 of Chitinophagaceae bacterium UBA1931. Taxonomy (GTDB): domain Bacteria; phylum Bacteroidota; class Bacteroidia; order Chitinophagales; family Chitinophagaceae; genus Lacibacter. Next base: position 1,873,714 of record DDFJ01000004.1, on the reverse strand, counting down.
CGGTGATTATCACCGCTCTTTTTATTTCTGTTTATCAGAGAAACTGATCCCCGATATTTCGTTTTACTTCGGCTACATAATTTTTTATTTCCTGTTCTTTTTCTTTTTTGCAGATGAGGAGTACATCTTTTGTATCTACTACAATAAAATCATCAAGACCTTGTAAAAGCACCAGTTTTTTATCGTTGGCATGTACTACATTTTTTGTTGCATCGATGATGAGTACATTTTTACCGGCCACTGCATTTCCAAAATAATCTTTTTCCATGTTTTCATATGCACTGGTCCATGTACCCAGATCACTCCATCCAAACGAAGAAGGAATAACATATACATTGTCGGCTTTTTCCATAATGCCATAGTCGATGGATATATTGGTACACTGAGGATAGATACGTTCAACTGCTTCCTGTTCATGAATTGTATTAAACGTTTCTTTTTCAGCTACAAATAATTCACACATCTCAGGCAGAAATTTTTCAAATGCAGCTACAATGTTTTTAATCTTCCACATGAAGATGCCTGCATTCCATAAAAAGTCGCCGCTGGCAAGAAATGTTTTTGCCAGTTCATGATTGGGCTTTTCAGTAAAGGTTTTCACCTTGTACACATTGTCTGCAACAGGCAATGCTTCGTGCTGAATATAACCATAACCGGTATTGGCATAAGTTGGTTTAATGCCCAACGTTACAAGCGAATTAATATTCTCTACAAACTGAAATGCATCGAGGCACACTTTTGTAAAAGCAGGCGTATCAAGAATTAAATGATCGGCCGGTGCACAAATGAGTAAGCCGTTTTCATTTATCTGCTGCAGTTTATATGCAATGTATGCAATGCAGGGAGCTGTGTTTTTCCTGGAAGGTTCGCTTAAAATATTTTCAGCAGGCAGTTCGGGCAATTGTTCTTTTACAATGTTTGTATACTCAACTGATGTTACGATAAAAATATTTTCAGCAGGAATAAACTGGCGATACCTGTCGTATGTTGACTGAATCAATGTTCTTCCTGTATGTAAAATATCCAGAAACTGCTTGGGATAACTTGTGCGGCTTTTCGGCCAGAAACGGCTTCCGATTCCCCCGGCCATGATGGCCACATAATGATTTTTGTTCATGATACTCGAAAATGGTGAATGTTGATTGGCCTGTTTATAAGTTCAGCAGACCATCTTGCGTTCACTGTTTAAATCAAACCTTCTTTAATTAAATCGTGCAAATGTATAACTCCGAGATATTGTTTGTTATTTACCACCAATAATTGTGTGATATTATTTTTCCGCATCAGCTCCATTGCATCAATTGCCAGTTCTTCGTCTTCAATTGTTTTTGGATCGATGGTCATAATTTCTGCAGCTGTGATGGTATCAACTGCACTGTTTTTTTCCAGCATACGGCGCAGGTCACCATCGGTGATTACACCCAGCAATTCGCCCTGTTCATTTACCACAGCTGTTGCACCCAGTCGTTTCTTTGAAATCTCCACAATCACATCTTTCAGCAAGGCATCGGGCGATACTTTGGGCTGTTCATTGTTGACATAAAAATCGGCCACCCGCAGGTACAGTTTTTTGCCCAATGCACCACCGGGGTGAAACTTGGCAAAATCGCTGCTTTTGAATCCACGGAGCTCCATCAGGGCTACTGCCAATGCATCGCCCATCACCATCTGCGCTGTTGTGCTGCTGGTTGGAGCAAGATTGTTGGGGCAGGCTTCCTGGCTTACGGTTGCATCCAGTATATAATCGCTTTGTTTGGCGAGATAGGATTCAGTATTGCCGACTAATCCAATGATGGGATTGCCAAAACCTCTTACCAACTGCACCAATACTTTTATTTCGGGGCTTTCGCCGCTTTTGCTGATGATGATGACCACATCGTGGCTGAGGATCATTCCAAGATCGCCATGAATAGCATCGGCTGCATGAAGGAAAACAGCAGGCGTTCCCGTTGAATTAAGAGTGGCAACAATTTTTTGGGCGATGACTGCACTTTTACCAATACCACTGACGATTACCCGACCTTTTGCTGCGAGAATGACGGAACAGATCTGGCTGAAATCTTCTGTAATGAGTTTGCCCAGGCTTTCGATGGCCCCTGCCTCCAGTGCAATCGTTCTGCGGGCCACATCTGCCGGGTTTATATTATTTGCATGATTCATAATGGCGGGGCAAACCTACTCCAAATAACCAAGATGGAAAAGACCCGTTTTGTGCAAATTTTTTAACGGCGGGTTAAAGAATTTGAATTATCTTATACTAATGTTCTTTTTTAGCATGTTTTTGACGAATGGGCAAGGGGCAAGTGGGCTAATTTAAGTAACTTCGCTCCCCTTGTTTTTAAAGCACTACAGGTGCTTACAATAACCAACTGCTTGCTATAACATATCCAGTTTGTATTAACCAAAGAGCGTGGGAACAAAAGTGATGAGTACAGTTAAGAAAAAACCAGCGGCTAAAACTTCCAGTAAAGAAAAGAAAGAAACAGCTGCTAAAACAACCAAAAAGCAGAACGGACAGGCTGCATCAAAAAAATTTCACGGCATTGATCTCTATGCTGCGTTAAATGAGCATTTTGGTTTTGATGGATTTAAGGGCACACAGGAGGAAGTAATTCACAACGTTTTAAATGGCAAAGACACATTTGTGATTATGCCTACAGGTGGCGGTAAAAGTTTGTGCTACCAGTTGCCGGCATTAGTAAGTGAGGGTGTGGCTATTGTGGTAAGTCCGCTGATTGCCCTAATGAAAAACCAGGTTGATCTTGTACGCAGTTACAGCAGCAAAGACGATGTGGCACATTTTCTCAATTCCACTCTCAATAAAAAGGAAATCAAAGAAGTACACGATGATTTACTGACCGGCCGCACAAAGATGCTGTATGTGGCACCTGAAACATTAACCAAGCAGGAAAATCTTGAATTCTTCAGCGATCTTAAAATATCTTTTTTTGCAGTTGATGAAGCACACTGTATTAGTGAATGGGGTCATGATTTCAGACCGGAGTACAGGCGACTGAAAGAAATGATGGACCAGATCAACCCCGATATTCCTATCATTGCATTAACAGCAACAGCTACTCCAAAAGTTCAGAGCGATATTGTAAAAAATCTCGGGTTGAGAGAACCTGATATTTTTATTTCTTCGTTTAACAGGGGTAATCTGTATTACGAAATTCAGCCTAAGATCAAAAAAGATCAAACGGTAAAAAGTATTGTAAAGTTTATTTCGCAGAATAAAGGAAAGAGCGGCATTATCTATACCCTCAACCGTAAAACAACGGAAGAGCTGGCCGATATGCTGATGGCCAATGGTATTAAAGCCGTTGCTTACCATGCCGGACTTGATGCCAAACTAAGAGCAACAAGACAGGACCAGTTCCTGAATGAAGATGTGCAGGTAATTGTTGCCACCATTGCCTTTGGAATGGGTATTGACAAGCCCGATATCCGGTTTGTGATCCATTTCAATATTCCCAAAAGTATTGAGAACTATTACCAGGAAACAGGACGTGCTGGAAGAGATGGAATGGAAGGGAAATGTATTCTTTACTACTCGCATAAAGATGTAAGCAAGCTTGAACATTTAATGCGTGATAAGCCTCTCAGCGAACGTGAAGTAACAGCACAGATGATCCAGGAAACGGTAGCTTTTGCTGAAAGTTCCGTTTGCCGCCGCAAGATATTACTCCATTATTTTGGTGAGGAATTTGAAACTGAAAACTGCGGTAACTGTGATAACTGTCTGCACCCTAAAGAAAAAATCGAAGCCAAGGCAGAAGCATCCATTGCGTTAAAAGTGATTAAGGCACTTGATGAGCGTTTTGCTGCTGAATATGTCATCCCGGTTATTATTGGAAGGCTCACTCCTCAAATACAGATGTACCGTCACGATCAACTGGCTGAGTTTGGCAGCGGTAAGGAAAAAGACGTGCATTTCTGGAATTCGCTTATCAGGCAGATGCTGCTGGGCGGATTGATCAAGAAAGATATTGAGGAATATGGTTTGCTGAAAATGACCAAGGATGGAGAAGCGTTCCTGAAGAAGCCCAAATCGTTCAAGATTGTACTGAACAATTTGTACGAAGAAGCAAATGAGGATGATGATGAAGCGAATGAATCGGGCAACAGCGGTGCTGCTACCGATGATAAGCTGTTTGAGATGCTGAAGGAACTGCGTCAGAAAGAAGCGAAGAAAAAAGGACTGCCGCCATTTGTGATATTCCTTGAAAACTCGCTGCAGGATATGGCTACACTTTATCCCACCACACTGGAAGAACTGGAAAAATGCCAGGGTGTGAGCAAGGGTAAGGCCATCCGCTACGGGAAACCTTTTGTAGAGCTGGTTGCAAAATATGTGGAGGATAATGATATTGAAAAGCCGGATGAGTTTGTGATGAAAAGCGTGGTGAACAAGAGCGGTAATAAAGTGTACCTGATCCAGAATATTGATAAACGCATCCCGCTTGAAACCATTGCCAAAAACAAAGGCTGGCGTATGGATGAAATGCTGGAAGAAATGGAAACCATTGCAGCCAGCGGTACCAAACTGAAACTGGATTATGCCATTGATGAATGGCTGGATGAATATGAACAGGAAGAGATCATTGATTATTTCAAAGGCTGCAGCACCAGCGATTTAAAAGTAGCACAGCAGGAACTGGAAGAAGGTGAATACAGCTGGGAGCAGTTGAAAATTATGCGTATTAAGTTTTTGAGTGAGTTTGGAATGTAAGTCCTGAACTTTCTTCTGAAAATAGTTGCGGATATGTTGTTAAATCCCTCTATATTTGCAACCCCGAAGCACAAAAGGAGGATAGGCTTCCACTTACCAAATAGAGTGTTTCAGGAATGGTGCGGTAGCTCAGTTGGTAGAGCAAAGGACTGAAAATCCTTGTGTCGGCGGTTCGATCCCGCCCCACACCACAGAAGCGGGAAAATTGACATTCGTGTTGGTTTTCCCGCTTTCATTTTCCGCTAAAACCCGCTTCAGACGTGCCAGATAGAGGCATACCGAATTTACTTTCGGAGTTCGATAATCCCTGGTTTCTTTATCAACATAAATTCCCTCCGGAAAGATCAGATATTGGATTCTTTGTTTGTTGGCATAATCGCTCAAATCCCACAGTGACGGGAGGTTTGAGGAAAATTCCATCGCCAGATCCAGGCATTTTTGCAAGTTCGATAAGCCTTTACCCATCTTTGACAGCTGGAGTTCGATCTTTTCCCGCTCCCCTTCAAATTTGCCCTTCATTTGCCAATAGGTTTCCCGGTCTATATCGCCGTCGATAAACTTCTCATGCAGTCTTGCAATCTTATTGGTAAGCTCAGTTAAATTTCTGTTGACGATTGATCGCTGCTCATTGCTGTCCTTACCGCTTTCTGAATACAAGGCTTCCATATCCTGTTTAATCAGGCTTTCAAGGCCGGGAGAAACAGTGAGCGATAAGTCCTTCAACATGTATTTGAAATCAGCATGTAATTGTGTTGCATTCAGGTTACAGTTACAGCCCTTCGTGTTGCACTTATAATACCAGTGCTTTTCCTTTTTCCTGTAAGCTGTATAAAACTGTTTGCATTGATCGCATTTCAGGAATCGTTTTAGCGGAGCTTCTTCTCGCTCATGCAGTATTCTGATGCCGTCTTTATGATGCGGTAATGCATTATTAGCTTTCAGAAATATTTCTTCCGAAATCATTTTTTCATGATTCCCCTTTATTACCTGCCCATCCAGCATATTATGTACCATAAAACCGCAATAGAATGGATTGCGGAACATATCCGAGAGCCGTTGATCTGCCAACTTTAATCCAAGGGCTTCGAGTCTTTTGCAAATCTCTTCGTTCGTGATTCTTTCGTTGGCTTTCCAGATAAATGCTTTCCTCAGCAATTTGCCTTTTTCATTGACCACAATTTTTCTAACGCCGTTTTCTCTTATAATCGAATAGCCCATTGGTGGCATGGTTGGCCAGTCGCCACGCAACAGCATTTCTTTTACGCCTGCCATACATTTCTGCCGGCGTAGCTGATTGTCGTATTCACTGAAAATAAACTGGATATTCTGTTGCAGGTTGCCGCTTGGCGTAGTAATATCAGTAGGCTGACTTACTGAATGTAACAATATTCCCTGTTTCTTCAATTGTTCAGTAATGTAGATGGCATTGGCTCCCGATCTGCTAAAGCGGTCAACACTATACACAATGATATGAGCAATATTTTCTTTGCTCTTTTTTACAAAGGACAGCATCCTGTTGAACTCTTTCCGTTCATCTGTTTTGGCGCTTTCGTAAGTACCGCCAAAGTATCCCTGGATATTGTAGCCGTTCTTTATTGCGAACTGTTCGCAATGCTTTCGCTGCGTTTCAAGGCTCATATTGTTATCGGCCTGTTCTTTGGTTGATACACGGGTGTAAACAACACAATTATTACTCCGGCTTTGTTGCGATGCTTTTCCTTTTGCAAAACTTTCAAATAATACAGCGTTGGTCATATAGATGTAATTATGCAGCCTGTTTTTTAATCGTGGTTATTTCAATTACTTTCCCGGAAGCTGTGTCAGTCTTTTCCAGCCCCATTGCCAATTGATACACTACATTGTTGTAGCATTGGATGAGCTCAACAATGGCGTTTAGTTGCTCGTCGTTCAGATCCTTAAATTCCGGATATTGCTTTACATCCCCGGCAGTGATTCTATTCATAGGAGTGGATTTCAAAAATAATAAATAATTGATTATCAATTAAATAAGATAAAAAAGAGGGGTTAATTCCCCTCTTCTTCATCGTCGTCATCGCCATCATCTTCGTGATCGGCGATTACGTCATCAATGGCGTGGATGGCAGAACGCTCATCCTCGTCATCTTTGTCATAGCTCACTTCCACTAAAATGAATTCATGATCTTCATCCGTTCCTGTGATACTGTTACCCAGTTCACTTTTCTCCAGGATGTCTGCCACTTCGGGCATTGCGCTTACGGGGATTTCAAACTCCCGAACTTTAATCGTCTTCATGGTGTATAAGATTTGTTTAGAATGCAAACCTATAACAGCCGAAAAACTCACTTTCCAGTTTGGGTAAGTTTGTGCAAGTTTTTGTAAGTTCTTGCAAAATATTGATCCTAATGTCCAAAGAATTCCGATTTAGGACGAATTGTGACTTCCAAAAAAGAGAGAAAAAGAAAAAACAAATTACCTTATCAATATAATAGCTTACTAAAGAACCCAAAATCCTGATCTACAAGTACTCTTCTGTCTAACCCTAGGTTCATTTCTTCACATGCTGTTTCTGATACCAAGGAACAAGAAAAACAAGCAGCTAAGTTCAAATCAAATATTCCCTGTCCATCCGATTCCCAGCATAATGGATCTGATGAACAATCAATAGCTCGATTTAATCCTTTTTTTATGATGTCAAAAAGTTTTTGTGGTTCCCCTTGTGAAACCAAGCCCCCCATACTTCCTTCTGCTCCTTCTGCAGTATAAATCAAAACACCAGACATTATTTTATCTGGATTACTAGAAATGTATAATCGCTCTTTAAGACTAGCTGTAGGGTAACCACACGAAAACTCCAGTTCTCTCATAAGCATGTGAGAAAAAGAATGAATCAAGAAGTGTTTGATTCCATTGTTATAAATTCTTCTTTTTATTCCTGCACCTTGAGTAGTTAAATCAGGCTCGAAATCGAGATAGTTAGAAAACCTATGACTTAAGCTTTCTTTTTTAGATTCAAACCATCGTTCAATTTGGCTTTCGTTAAATTGGAAAAAAAGGCCCTCGCCTAAGGTTTCATTTGCCGGTAAAACATAAAGTTCATTTGAATCAATTGAAAATATATCTTGCCCTTTTGTAGAGGCAATTGGCTCTCCGTTTACAATAACCCTTTCTTTTGACTTTACCCTTGTAAAATCCAATTGCACGTTCGCAACTTTCAATTCTTCAACCTGCTGAACTTTCTCAAAGAAATCCATTATTTCATCATGAGCATCAATATCCTTAAATTTTAGTCCCTTGTTTTTAGGTTCATCTGGAATGTTTGAATTGTTTGAAAAGCATTGGTACTCTTGCCATCTATAATGTTCATGCAGGTCTATGTTTCCACTATCCTGAGAAGGATTTAAAAACTCTATCTCAACCTGCTTAAGAAATGCATCATTATCATTATTCGGAATTTTAAAATCATTTTCTACAATCCAGAATTCCTTGTCCAGTTTAGTCCAAAACAACTCCTTAGAGATCGTTTTCGCTTTAAAATTCTTGTATTTTTCTTCGAGTTTTTCAATAGCACTTATCAAAAGTTGCGACTTATTTTCCGCTAAGTGCATAGGTATAAATAGACTAGAGAAACCACTTGCATAGTAAACATTATTCGCAGTAACTAAAGCTACTTTCATTGTTTCTCTACCGCTACCTGCATCGCCCCGTACATGACACAGCTCATTAGGTATCGGACCTTCATTTTCCAAATCAATTTCCCAAGGCTTTTCTCCTCTACAAAATGGCTGGATGCCATTGATACCTTCTAAATTTATTTTGGGAGTTTCTTTATTTGCTCCACTGCCCAATCCACAGCTTTCACATTCAATAAAAACGCTAGCATAACCCTCTGATTTTGTTTTGCTTTCAGTCCATTTCAATTTTGGATTTGAACAGCAATTATCAAGAGTAAGTAAGTTCTCGCCCTTATCTTCATCATTTCGTATTCTTAATTCCTTTTCTGTTTTCCATCGTAAATACTTTGGCCAAGGGATGTCAGATAAATGCCCATTCGGACATATAAGGATTAAGTTAGTTTGTTCTAATGTTCGATACTCTCTGATTTTAATAGGTGTTCCGTCTTCATTTTTAGAATCTATCTCCCATAAAAAATCATTACCATCACGAGGGGGTGCAAACTGATCTAATTTGAGAGAGCCTGCCCGCTTCCGGCATTCCTTTTCCCAAATTTCAAACCATGAATCAATTTTTTTAAGGTCGCCATGCTTATTCTTAAACCACTTTGGAAAGTGCGTTGCTTTAATCATAAAATCACTTGAAGAACCATTATCGCCACTTCTTTCAAGAGCCAATTTAATAGGATGGTTCTTCCAGTTGGGTGTATTAAATGCTTCATTTAATGTCATGTGGGGGATTCCGACCAAACAAACAAGGTTGTCTAATTCTTTTTCACATTTTAAGAACTCAACAAATCTTTTATCATCAATGAAATTTAATCCTCTATTCACAATTTCAATTTCAGAATTCCTGTATACAACATTGTCATCGCTATTATTTGTTCTTATTGAACCGATTTTGGCGTTTGCCCAATGCAAGAACTTCCACTTGTTTATATCAGAGATCAAAACATAGTATCCAAGTTTGGAAGTAATGATTGAGCCTACACCTGATGTTGAAGAAAGTAATTTATACTTCCCGATTCCTTGATTATATTGATTTTGTCTTAATATCTTCATCTTACTTTGGATTAATCTTTATTGCGGCCTCAGGTTCAATTACTCGTAGGGACATCGGCACCTGCCATTTTTCACTATGGATATTTCCTTCGTATTCATCAATGTTTACATATAACTGTTCTTGCTGCCTTGCTCCCCTTGAAGACTTGTTATTGAATACGAAATCCTTTCTTTCTGCAATTACCTTATTAGCTTCTTCCTTCCATTCTTCCAACGCTGCATGTATCCACCTTTTGATTTGATTCAAATTTTCATCTTTTAAAAGATTCCGAATCATCGCATCCTTCTCAAACCCAAGACGGTCTTTTCTTTCGGTTAAATAAGCAGTTAAATCATTCACTATTTGGTTCAACTCAGCCTCGTTAATACTTGAAATAATCGAAGCAGAATTTCTTTCTGTAAAACGAGGTATTCGGTGTCGAATCATAGTGGCTAGATACAGGCCTAAATATCTTTCAACCGCTTTCTGAGTGAAGGGTGTGATGGAAATAGGTTCAACATAACTGTACATCTTCTCGTGAAACTCGATAAACTTTTCATAATGAGAAACGTCTCTTGCTCTGAAAGGATGATGAACGGTCAATACCATACCGTAAGAGTCCCTTGCAACGCGACTGCTCGCCTGAATGTACTCGGCTGTATTTCGAGGCATAGAATTCATTATGATTGTGTTGAACCTTGAGACATCAATTCCAACAGAAATCATATTCGTTGCAACAACAAACTCTGGAGGTACTTTTCCTGATTTCAGTTTTTCTACCTCAATTCCTGAATCATCTTTTTCCTTAACAATATGAGCAAATCTTTTACCCGCGTTCCATTTTGTCTCAACTTTTTTTAATTCGTTTTTCACTTCTTCACCCGATAATCGACCGGTTAATTCAGCCTCATTAATCGGCCCGTAAGTGTAAATTGAATGCATCAGTTTTTGAGGACGAACAACCCGGCTAAATACTCTTCTTACTTCTTTGAGAATATATGATTGCACTTGGGATTGTGTCTTACCAACTTCTTTTACACTGTTGAAATAAGAAAGGATTGTGTGATAATAATCCATTGCTTTCTCAAAGTCTATGTAGGAATTAAAATCTATAGGGTGGTTTGTTCCAAGTTTTTGTAATTCAAAAAACGCTCTATGAGTCATTATTATGGCCGCGAGCCTCATTTGCATCCATATTTGTGTTCTTCCAGTTGGTATAATGCCTATGTATCTTCTTTTTGATAAATACTCAAACGAGCTTTTATTTTTATCCGAGTATTTTCTTTTGTAGAAAGCAAAAAAAGAGTCATCACATTCCACACCTGGCTTGGGAAATAAGTCAACCTTTCGGTCAAAAAGTGCAGCTATTTGAAGTCCAGTATTTCGTGTCGTTGCAGTCGAAGAAATAATTTTTGGACGAGTACCATCCTCTCTCGTGCAAAGTTGATTAACTGCCGATTCGAACAAGGCAACCGCTGAGCCGAGCGGCCCAAGTAAAAGATGTAATTCATCCTGGATGATTAGATCGGGAGGTAAATATCCTTCTTTGGGCTTGCCGGATTCCCAATTTCCTCTACCAAAAATCCTCCTTGAATCACTATTCCGCCCCTGATCAGTTCCATTTACCTTATGCGCCAATTGTGCGAATTTGTCAACTGTTCCAAACAATAATGTAGGTGGGTGCTGGTAGATGGTTTCATCAGATAGATTAACCGGAATTGGCCCCTGATCACGTCTCTTGTGAGAGATTCTTCCAGTTCCAAAAGAGAATGAACATTTTATATTTGCACATTTCAAATGGACACGATCCTTTAAAAATATATCAGGCGCTTTCAAATCTTCCGCTGTTTCACCAACTATCTTTGATTTACACCAAGGACAATCAGTGAATGGTATCTTATTCTCTAGGTTGTCATTTAATTTTACGTACTCTTTGATTAAATCCTCGTTTGTATTTGGAATAGAGTTTTTTCCTACCCATAACCCAATGTTGATCGGTTCGGCTCCTAAATTGTATTTACCTTCCCAACGCCTAATTAATTCTAAGGCCATGATCAAAAGAGTAGCTCTTTGGAATTGTTGTAAGGTCAAAAGTCGCAGCGTGTATCGCATTATCGCTGCGGTTCCACCACCTTTGTTTTCATGTAATCTTCTGCGATTTATAATAGTCAATGCTATCAGACCCAAATATGCCTCTGTTTTTCCTCCTCCTGTTGGGAACCAAACGAGATCAACCCATTCATTTCTCCTTTCCCACTTTTTATCTTCTTTATCATGAAAAATACCATCGAGATTAAGTAATATAAACGCTAACTGAAAGGCTCTCCAGGATGCAGATTCCTTGAATGGAGAAAAGAGTTTGTCATCAGCTTTTTGACTATAAAAATCAAAATTAAAAGTTTCAAAAGAAGTGTCTTCCATAATTGAGTGCACTTCATCTCTCTTAGTTTTTACCGAATGCCATAGTTGCATAAACATGGCCGCATTCATTAAACGGAAGGATTCCAGGTTAGACTTATTATTATTACCGGAAAGAAAGGTTTGGATATTTTTTTTCATCCTTAAAAAATCCCCTTCGCATTTATCCAATTCTTGTTTTGCAATGCTGTCAGTTAAAAGTCCTTTCTTATGGTCTCCTCTCTTAATTTCAATCCACTTACCATAGGCATCAACAAATTCATTAAGGGCTGACAAAATTTCAGAATCTTTAGCGGCTGAAAAAGTCGATAACCATTTAAACTCTTGTGCTTTTGAATTGCTCAAAAAATAAGCATCTTTAAATTCACCTTCTTCCATTATGGCAGGTGAGGCTGTGCTTTTATTTCTTGGTACGGGGTCAACATCGGGAGTATCGCAATGTGGAACATATTCAGTTTCCACAGTTTTAGTTGCCGTATCCCATTTAACAGAGCAACCATGACCTACACCGTAGTCCTTAAATTGCTCATAAATGAAGCCGGTAGTTGTATCCTCATTATAAAAGCCTTCTTGATTTTTTAGAGAGAAACTATTGTATGGAACTAGATACTTGTTGGTACATGAAAGTTTTACCCCAAAGAAACACTTTTGATTAACCAATTCATTAAATGTTGAATAATAGCGGTTATCCTCTTGTTTAGATTCATCAAATGCTGTGCTTGTATTGATTAATTGAACTTTGACAAATATCTTATTGTCCGCTTTTCTCGAATCCCTGCTCACTTGGATGTTTAAAGACAACGAAGCAATATCGTTTTCTTTGTTATCTATAATATTCATAAAAACGTCATTCAGGCCTTGACTAACTTCAACCCCATCCAGTGATAAGATACGTATGGTTTCTGTAAAATCATTTCTAAAATAGAGATAGGATTTTTTCTTAGCATTTGCAGGAAAATCAATATTTTCAATTCTAATTATTCTTTCGATTAATTCCGATTTCCAAAGGCCATATCCTCCTGAATTAGCATCCAAAATGTTTCTGAAATGATCGGTAATATTTTCTGCAAGTTCAATTTCTTGTGTTATATCATACAGAGATTTTCTAAGATTTTGATCAACTACCGAATTTTTCAGTTCGTAGAATATAGTTGACTTTAGATTACTTAAATGACTATTTGCCTTTGTTAATCGAGGTAAGGCAGCAATAGAAATTACTTTGTCATAAATACTTTCGGCGATCTGCTTTTGTATGGCTCGAATTCGAGTTTTCACATTCGTAACCTCTTCTGAAACGATTCTTTTAAGTGTTATAAAAGTATTTTCACCAATGGAAATTATATTGAAGGCCGTCAATTCAAATTGAGTTATGAATTTTTCGATTTCAGCTTTCGCGACTTCACACAGTAAAGCGTATTTCTTATTAAAGTTTCCTTCCTTGTCTTTTTTTAATTTTCTATAATACCTTGCCTGCAACTTGATTTCAAGTGTTTTATCTTGAAGTACACTTTCATCCAAGCAAAAGGTAAATCCCATTATTTTTGGGAACATTTGATCAAGCTGAATCGTATCAGGCTCCTCGACGTCGGGAGCGCTCGAGTTCTGAGAATCAGGTTCTTCTCCTTCATTTTCATTTTCAATAATTTCATTGTTTACATACTCGATGTTGGAGCCCTCAAGCTGCTTGACTTCATCTGGGAATAACACGCCTGTTCCATAAACTGCCGCAGGTACGATGTCAATTATCTCATTTGAGTAATCAATAGGAAATAGCTTGGAGATGTTAGATTTTACAATTATCTCATTCTCCAAATCCACAAACCTATATCCGTTTATCCCTGGCCCAATAGTTTGCTCACGAATAAACCTCTCCAGCGAATCTCTCTTTTCCTTTATCATTGTTCTACAGTTTCAATTGTTTCCACTTCAAGTAATTTTATTTCAGGTTGAATCAGCTCAACCAGGGTCACAAGATTTTCGAGTAAATAATTTTCATTAATGCCAATTTCGTCCAGAGGATGCTTTTTCTTATAATAATCTAGTCTTCCTTCCAATATTTCCTTAGCTTTTGCATCCGCATCAAAGCAACGATCATTGAACAAATCTTTTAAAAGGGAATTCATTTGCCTAGTACTCTGTCTTGTCGCTTGCTTAGAGGCATTTTTAAGCCGTTGCATGATTATGAAATATGTTTTGGGTATTCCTAAATACTCACAAAGAGCAACGAAAACCTTTTTGCTTAGAGGAGTTAGAGAATCGCTTTCAGGATTTGCCCATGTATGTTGAAAATGCGTGAAGGAAACAATATTTAGCCCTTTTGTCTTAAGGAACGCGTCAAGCTCCGTATAAGATTCTCTTTCTCCTTTCTCACCCGATTTTCTCTGTAATTGTATTTTCCAAAGCCTTTCTGGTTCTTTGTCATCAATTTTGAATTGATCCCGAATAACTTCTAATTCTTCTTCTGAGTTATTTAGGGTGTTTAATTTTTCATAGATGTTAATTTTCTCCTGGATTTCATCAAGGCGTTGAATACTTAGTGATTCTTCGGCGAGATCAATACTCATTAAATCTTCAATACGTTCAATTCTGTATGTGTGCTGGCTACCGTAATTAAGAATAAATAAATCAGACTTTGTGAAAGTTCTGGCACCTCTTATCCTTTTAAACTTGACTTTCACTACTGTTCGACTTTCGGAAGCAGCGTATTCGTTCTCTAAATCCCAATCTGCCGTGTCTGGTTTAGAGGGTTTTAAGGAAGTTATTTCTTTTTCAAGGTTTGAGAAATCGAAACGTTCCTGCCTTATCTCATGTGTTAAGTATTTGCATCTATCTCTTTGTAGACTGTAAGATGCCCATTCATAATGCGCTTTAAAAAAGATCGATAAAAAAACTGCATTAACGCTTGATGAATTATAGAAAATACATTCCAAAATATTTGGGTAAAAATAGTACTGAAATCTCCCTTGATCTCTGTATGCCAAAATTAAAATGGGCTTATCCGAATAAACATCAACGCTATCCCAAGAAAGTAATTTATTTCTTCTTGAAAGTTGTAATACATCAAATATTCTGTTTCGAATGAAGTCATTCTTAAGAACGTCTTCTGGGAGTACAATTGTAGAATCATCATGGAGAAATTTCTTGAATTCAACAGCTAATTTGCTTTGGATAACCAAATCCAAAGCATTCGAAAGGGTATCGCGGATCGTCTTTACGTCTTCATCTGACCATCTCAGGAGAGCTTGCTTTGAATCACTTGAAAGAAAAATAGATTGCTTACTTGGAGAAAAAATATCGTCTAAAATGTATTGCTTTATTTCCTTATCAAGCGTAAGGGAATAAATATTCAGCATCTTAATGGATCTTAACTCATACAAATCTCTAATGCCAGCTTCCAACTCAAACAATTCCCAAAAAGTTGAATTACAGTCTCCACAAAAATTCACACCTATTAAATTGTCCTTTTTATTATTTAATAGGTGAGTACGTTCATTTCTTGTTATGGTATAAGTGCTATTTTTCGGTATTTGGAAACGATCTTTGATTCGATTGATTGCGTTTTTTAACCTATTGATGTTCGATTCATCCTTATCAAAAGTCAATATTAAAAGATTTTTAAAAGACGTCCCATTATCTGCATTCCACTCTTGCAATAAATTATATCTGTATTCAAGAAAATCCCCTTTTCTTTCACAATCAAAAAGTATAATGTCATCAAGATTATCGACTAACTTTTCAAAGCCGTCCAACTGATTAATTCCACTTTCTGTATTAAGAACGATATATGAATTTACTTTTGAAAATTCAGGTAGGCTGATCGCATAAGCCTTTGATTTGAATAATTCTGCCAAAGGTCTATGAGTTTTAGTCTGCAAGTTCATTATTGTTTTAGGAAATAAAGTAGCCTTATCGTTCAATGCCAGATAGAATTTCAGTTTACCTCGCAAATCTTTTCTTTCCTGCCTGATTTTATTTTCCTTTGCTTTACTTATATCTGTTGGAAGAAATAAGTCTTGATTTACTTCTTTGGAGATTCTTGCAATTTCATTTCGTAAATTTTCATTTATTGTTTCGCAATTGTCCTTTTCAAGTTCAAGGAGAAAAGCCCTGACAATTAAAAATTCTGCGATTAAATTTTTTGTACTATCCTCAAGTATCCCTTCAAAATGAAGATGAAGTGCCCTTAAGCCAGTTGTGCTTTCAGTCTGCGATGCGAGCAAAATTTTATGAATGTATAGCAGCAAAAATCTATAATGGTCTTTATTACTATTCTGAATTTCATTGAAAATGGTATCGAAAACAGTATCCTTACCTGAAATGAAGGCATCAATATGTTCATTGATATGCTGTGATACTTTGTTCACGGTTTTACAATATTAATTTCTACGTTGTAAATCGCTCGAGTGATGCCCACAAAGATTTCATACTTATTCAATTCAGACGGTTCTGTAATTATCAGGTAAACATTTTTCTTTTCCAGACCCTTATACTTCAAGATGGAGGTATATCTAAGTTTGTTAGCAGTATCAGCAATATTATTTTCGTTTAACTCCTCAATATCTTTTATCGTCAACTCATAATTCATATCAGGTTGTCCTTTGAATGTTCCTTTCAGAAGAGAAGATTCTATTAAAACAATACAATCCTCACCACGAAGAGAAGAAGTTGCACTGCGGATCGAGCTCAGAACTTCTTGAACTAAATGGCGCTTAACGCTTTCAAGGGAACTATGAACTATCACAGGAATATTGGGATAGGTAACTGAAAAACTATCGGCTGCCAAGGCTTTTGGAGAATCCAAAAGCTCGCATGAGAGTTTTCTAATATCAGGATTCTGCGCACTGCGTTTAACATCATTCAATTTAAAGTGCGAAAAATATTCCGTTAGTAAATCAGCAAGCTCCATCACATTCCTGCCGCTTGCCGAATAACTTTGATCAATATCACACAGGACTAAGGCACTACCGTTGCTCAACCCATTACCGTTATAGCCACAAAATTTATTAATGAATAAGTCCAACCCTCTGTCAAGAATATCCTGTCCTTCGTCAATAACCACGAAGTCATATTGCTTTAAAGAATTCGTCCTTTCCAATTTACTAATGGTTTGTTTAAACAGTTCGTAAAATTGAGATTCATTTAGACGAATTACTTCCTCATATTTAAGATCAGGGTTATGCTTTAACATGAATCGAAAAAAAGTGGTGACCTCAATATCAACACCGTTTGATCTAGTCTTCAATAGATGCTTGGTAAAGTGACTCAAAAAATTATTCCAGCATAAATAGATCCCACATTTACCAAATTGCCTATCAATAAACGCTTTTGCTATGGTGGTCTTTCCACTACCAGGAGGGCCTTCGATCATAATCCTGGAATTCTTATAAAGCCCTTCAAGTATTTCGATGTTTTGAATCCCAAGCCAGTTTAGAGTGTCGATATTGGTGAATTTATTACGGTCACCAATGATTGGGATTAATATTTTTTTAACGGCCTCAATTTGCTTTATGGATAAATCAGAATACGTTCTAAAATGCTTCTTGTGTTTGAGCTTTGTAGAAGCAAAGACATTCTTAATAAATATCTCCATTGAATTACTGTGATTCGCGGCCGTGTAGTCAGTCCATAGAAGATTTTTATCTATAAGTTTCGATTCAAAAGGGTAATTGACATGAGGAAAAGCAACGGCTTCGCAAAAGAAACAGCCCTTTATATTGTTGAGAATATTATCTTTTAGCGTATGCTTGTAACCTTCTACCTGTTTAAATGGGTTTTGCCGCATTTCGTCTTCAAAATGCTTTCCATAATAAAATTTATTATCTCTGGTAGAAATAAAACCACCTTTTACCTCAAGTGCCATGACGCCTTCCTTCCAGAGAATAAGAAAATCTATTTGAGCAGAAGTTTTCTTATAATAATTGAAACAATCGGAATGTTCAGGGAGCTTTAAATCATGCCACACATCCCATTCTTCTTGGCTTGACGCTAAGTCATTATGAAGTTTTCTATAAATGTCAATCTCACCCTGTAATGGCGATCCATCTTGCTTTAGGATTATTTTTTCCAAAGCATCAATCGGGTTAAATGGGTGAAATCTTACAGGCATTAATTAATTATTTGCTATTGTAGCAATTTTATTAATGGCATAAAGAGCAAATAGCTGCTTTAATGGCACATTTTCTTTATTCTTAAATATAATCGTATTATTTTGTTCGAACTTTTCGTTTTCAATTTTTAGGTTTTCAATAATCTCTGCAATTTTTTCAATTAGTGTCGTTGGTTCTAAATATATTTTCTTTGGTTTTTGAACTTCATACATTTCCTGAAGTATTTCCCCTTTTGCTATTTTCTCTGAGAAACCGTTGTTAATAATTTCGAGAAAAGCAAATCCATGTATTTCTTTTTCAATGGTTCTTTCGATTTTTTTATAGAAACCATCTGGCAGATTAAATGTTGGGAATCCTTCACCATTTCCATATTGTATTGAAGTTCTCCATTTGCGTGTATTTTTCCCATTCTTATTAATATCGTAATTTGATAATGTAACTGTAATATTTCCATCTTTAAATGGATGTCGCCTAAATCTTGACCCTTTATTTCTTTTGGGTGGAGTCTGAAATATTTTTGGCGAAAAAGTGTTCAGATTATTGATATTTTCAAGACGTGGTTCAGAGCTTAAAAATAATTTTTCTGGTTTCCCAAGCCTTAGCTCTATTCGAACTTGTTTAGCAAATGCTCTTGCTACTGATGGACATACGGCATTACCTACGAGCCGCCACTTTGTTGTTTCGCCTCCAAGAAATTGAAAAGTGATTGGAAATCCCATAATGCAAGCTGCTTCCCGAACGGTTGGAGTCCTGAATTCGCCATTTCCTATTCGACCTGATTCCGATCGGTAAATTATTGCTTCTCTCGAGGTGCCTATTTTGGTAGCTGTAATTGTTCGACTTGGTTTGTCTTCATTTTCTGGGAAGGACATTTTCCCCATATAGGGATGATTGATTTTTAAGAATTTTGATTGCTTCCATTCACACTGAAAAAGGCCTGTGTCATAAAAATGATCAGTTACCTTATTTAGACTAAGTTCTATCCCAGGATAATTTGGATCAACAACCTTTCTCGTACTAAAATTGGAATATGGGCTTGGAAGGGCTTTTTTGATATCTTTAAGAGAGCGCCATGATTTCAATATTTCACTTGTTTGTTCTGGGTTTATATGTGTTGTTTTTGGAATGACGAGCTTCTTTTTATTTACAATCTCACCTGCTATAACTCTTTCTCTACATTGAGCGCTCCCATAGTCCGCTGAATTGACTATATGTTGATTCCCTAATAGTTTTATAGCCACTTTGGTTCTTCCAATCTTATTTTTTGCAGCCCAATCTCCTAAGCCTAGTTCTTCAAACGTATATTCATTTCCTAGATGTTTTATTGAACTTGGGACATTTTCCATAAACCAAGCTTTCAATTTGGAGCCTGGCTTCCATTTTTTTACAGCTACTATCTTCAAAAATATTTGGGTTAAAGTTATACCAGAAGTCTTGTCGGCCTTCCCCGAAATATTAGATGATGAAAATGTCACGCAAGGTGGACTTCCAATAATTATGTCAGTATCCGGGAGAGATTCGATCTCCTCGATACTGTCTTGAAAATCGAGAATGTTCTTTACGGGGCAGTTTAATTCAAAGTTGTGGTTGAAAGTCTTTATTGCTGGCTCCCAACGATCAATTCCCATCTTTATTTCAAATCCTTCTTGCCGAAACCCTTCAGAAAAACCTCCTGCCCCACAAAAAAGATCTATTACAGTTAGTCGGCTCATTAAATATGCAATTATTTAAAAGTTCTTTTGATAAATTTTATTTCGGTTAATTACTCAAATACAGTTTTAATTCATCAACACAAGCTTTAAGATTGTCCCTTAATTCACATTCCCATACAACTAATACCTTCCATTCGTTTTTTTTCAATAAAGAGATTTTTGATTTGTCTCGTTCTATATTTTTTTTAAATTTTTCACTCCAAAAATTTGAATTCATTTTAGGAATTGGTAGTCTGCATTTAGGGCATCGATGCCAAAAGCATCCATTAATAAAAACCGCCACTCTTTTGCTTGGAAATGCTATGTCTGGTTGACCTGGTGTTTTTTTCCAATGAAGCCTGTAACCCCGAATTCCCATTGACCAAATCGATTTTCTAAAAACTAATTCTGGTTTAGTGTTCTTTGACCTGTTAGCACTCATTACCCAAGACGTCGCAATTTTTTTCGGAATCGGGGCTCTACCATCTCGAATGAACCTTTTTTCTAATGAATTCTCTTTCATGCAAAATGAAAAATGTTATTCTCTACTTTTCAATGACGGAAAATTTAAAATCCAGATACCACGCAAATCTTGTCAGGTAATCCACTGTTATTGAAAACTTGCCTGTTTCAACCTTTGAAATTGTTGACCGGTGCACATCCATTATCTCTGCCAGTTCATCCTGACTATATCCTCTTTTTTCCCGGAATGAACGTATGGTCTCGCCAATTTCTTCACGATACTTTCTAATATGTTCATCTGTAGGCCGGGCCTTTTTTGTCATAACAGTGTTTTTCATTTCTAAGGTAAAACAATAAGATATTTGGTAGGAACCGGTAAATCCCATCCATCGGGATAAGATACCGTTGTAAGATTACCACCCAGTTCCTTTACTACGCCAACCTGATCAACACCACCGAGCACCAGTTGCTGGTATTGCTTTACAGCTTTATCCTCACTGCTTGTTTCAGCTTTAAATAATTCTATCTGATCTGTGTCAAACGTTACCCGGTCTCCGATTTTAAGAACTGGAAGATTTTTAGACTGTGTCATTTTGAATATGCAGTTTGTATAGCGTTGCCCCCGCTTTTAATATGGGAATCCTTCCCATATTTGATTCTGTTAGTGCAATATATTGAACAATTATGAAAGTAGAAAGTATTTTACAAATTAATTTTATACCCCTTAAGGTATAATATTGTTTGTTTATTAAAATAATATACCCTTTAGGGTACATTTATAATTATATTATTAACTTTATACCCGAAAGGGTACACAATGGAAAACGAAAACAACACATTATCCCGTTTCATAAAGGACAAGCGCAAACAAGCTAATCTCACTCAACCTGAGCTGGCCGCTAAGGCGGGTGTGGGCCTGCGCTTTGTAAGAGACGTGGAGCAGGGAAAAACCACGCTTAAAATGGATAAGGTAAACCAGGTGCTGAAACTTTTTGGGCATGAACTGGGCCCTGTACCTGTTAACCGAAAATCACTTCTCCATGAGGAAAGCTAATATATTGATGAATGGTCATACAGCGGGCTACCTTTCCGAAACGGAAGATGGTTACCGTTTCTGGTATGATGCTGCCTACCTTAATGCAGCACACGCAAAAGCCGTTAGTCTTACCCTGCCATTGACAGACAAACCCTACAACAGCAAAACGATGATCCCGTTTTTTGACGGATTGATTCCCGAAGGATGGTTACTGGAAGTAGCAGAAAAAAACTGGAAGCTGAACGAGCGTGACAGGATGGGACTTTTATTAGCCTGCTGCAAAGATTGTATTGGTGCAGTAAGTATTGTTGAAGCCAAAGAAGAAAAATGATGAACTGTTTGTATTGCTATAACAAACTGGAAAACGGACAGCTTGATTTTCATCCTGCCTGCAGCCGGAAGATCTTTGGTAAACCCGAGCCGCCGATACTGCCTTATACCGAAGATCAGATGCTGGAGCTGGGAGAACAGGTGATTAAAAGTCAGGTGGCTGTTACCGGTGTACAACCCAAGCTCTCCCTGGACATAGAAAAACCAGGTAAGCAAAAAGAAGGGCAAAAAACGCCGCAACGGTTTACCATTGTTGGTTTATGGGGAGGGTATATTTTAAAACCGCCTACTAAACAATACCCGCAGTTGCCCGAGCTGGAAGACCTTACCATGCACCTGGCAGAACTGGCAGGAATAGCAACCGTACCTCACTCACTGATACGAATGCAGGGCGGTAATCTTGCCTACATTACCAAACGAATCGACCGCCATAAAAAAAGCAAGCTGCACATGGAAGATATGTGCCAGTTAACAGAACGGCTTACCGAGGACAAGTACAAAGGATCGTATGAACAGATCGGGAAAGCCATTTTGAAATACTCCGCTAACCCGGTGCTGGACCTGATCAATTTTTTTGAACAGGTATTGTTTTCCTTTCTGACCGGTAATGCCGACATGCACCTGAAAAACTTTTCATTGATAGAGCAGCCGGGCACCGGTTTTATTTTATCCCCGGCTTATGATATGGTGGCTTCCGCATTGGTGGTACAGGGAGATAATGAAGAGCTGGCGCTGAACTTCAATGGCAAAAAAAGAAAATTGCTACGTAAAGATTTTGATATCGTCTTTTCTTCCTTCAAGGTGTTGGAAGAAAAAGCGATCCAGAATATGTACGGCAAATTTGCCAATGCCGTTGAAAGCTGGTTGCAGTTTATTCCCCAGAGTTTTATAGATAATTCCTTGCAGGAGCAATACCTCCAATTGATACAGCAAAGGGCTAAAGTGCTGGGGTTATAGCTCCTTAATTGCACCGCATCAAATTCAACGGCTCCTCAATCCCTCCGCAAATGCTCCGTAATGTTCAAATTCCCGTAACCAAACAATAACGGATGAATCCGGGTTAACTTCATGGACTAAAAAAAGGCTGAGTTGGAGAAACTGGCTATTGAATTCAAAATAAGTTTATGGAAAAAGAAACATTCACCCGTAACGAACTATATGATTTAGTTTGGTCGGTTCCGCTGCTGACGCTTTCCAAAAAATATGCGATCTCTGATGTAGGGCTACGGAAGATCTGTGTTAAAATGGAAATACCATTGCCCAAGGCCGGTCACTGGCAGAAACTCAAATTCAATAAGAAGACAAATCAACCAAAGCTGTCAGCCAATTACAATGGCGACAAGGAAGTAACATTAAGTTTAAGAACTGAAGAAATGAAAAACATAGCTGCTACTCCTTCACCTTCAAAAATTCTTCAGCAGCAAATTGAAAAGGAAATACAACCAGCTTTATCAGTTCCTGAGAAACTCAGCAAGCCGGATGAACTAATTATTGCGGCAAGAGAAAGTCTGAACAGAAAGGATCGTTATGAGCATAACGGAATGGTAAGCTGTGAAAGAGAAGAGCTGGACATTCGGGTTGCAAAGCCTAATATCCCAAGAGCCTTGCGTTTTATGGATACACTAATTAAAGCGCTCAGAAAAAGAGGGCATGATATTGAAATCAAAAATGACAAGACATATGTTCGTATTGATGGCCAAAAAATAGAAATAAGATTCAGAGAAAAACTTAAAAAAGAAATCGTAAAAGGAACCCACTATGATAGTACAGAGTATCGTCCAACGGGTATACTGGCTTTTCAGATTGGAACATACCACGATAAAGAATGGAAGGATGGAACGATACTTATTGAAGAAATGTTATCTAAGATTATTGCCAAACTGGAGCTGGTCGCACATGAGCAAAAAGAACGGGAACTTCATTGGAAAAGAGAGCAGGAAATAAGGGAAGAACAGGAAAGAATCAGAAAAGAGTATGAGAAAAGGAAGGAAAATGACCTTCTCAATTTTAAGAATACATTGCTCAAATCCTCCCGCTGGCATAAGGCTGTCAACCTCAGAAATTATATCGACGAAGTAGAAGCCAAAGCAAAGGCCGAAAACAAACTCGACGATGAATTGCAATCCTGGCTTTCGTGGGCTAGGGGAAAGGCAGACTGGTATGACCCTTTCACCGAAACTCCGGATGAGCTTTTGCAGGATATCGACCGGGAAACCCTGGAGCCGATCAAAAAACCGTATTCATACAGTTGGTAACATCGGTCAGAAAGCCTGTTTCTTACCCGGATTCTATTCCTCAAACGCCTCTCCCAGGTAGTACAATGTCAGCCAATGTCCGAATATGTCCATATCTGTCTTATAAGAAGAGCTAATCCCTTGCCACACCACGTAAAAGCGATCAATTTTGATCGCTTTTTTTATTGGCGAAATAAAAAAAATTATAATCCATTATTGTTGATTCTGTTTAATATTGCCCAACATTAAACCCAACATCCATCCTTTGAACCGAATCAGCTTTTACATTACCCGATCCTCTGCAATTATTGTTCTTGTTATATCCTTGCTTGTGCTGAGAGGCTGGCAGGTGAACAGCATTTTCCTGAAACAGATTTTGCCCAAAATGATTGCCATGAATCCCATGGCGGCAGTTGCATTTATCCTTTGTGCCATTTCTTTTTTGCTGTATGCGGAGAAGGGCTATAAACGGATGCTGGCCCTATTATGTGCCATGCTGGTGATACTGATTGCATTGCTGCGGATTTTTGCTGTTACTGGTTTATACGATGCTGGTATTGACAGACTGCTGTTTACAACAGAACTGCAAACGACCACTTATAATGGTTATCCCAATAATCTTGTGTTTCATGCAGCCATTGCCTTTTTACTGACCGGGTTATCTCTTTTGCTGCTGATAAATAACCGCATTCATGCATCGCAATGGCTGGCTTTACCGGTGAATGGTTTAAGTATGCTGTCGGTGATTGGTTACAGTTATCATATCAGTTCTTATTATGTGGTTCCTTCCTTTGAACCCATGTCGTTTCATACCGGTATTTGCTTTATGTTTATTTCAACAGCATTACTTGTTGCAAAAAGTGAGAAAGGTTTTATGACAGAAATTTCCAAACTGTACGCAGGTGGTAAGGCTGCCCGTATGTTATTACCTGCCATGATTGTGATTGCTGTTGTATTGGGATATATCGTTTTAGCGGGTATGCTGAAAGGACGGTTTACGGTGGTTGTATGGATATCACTGTTTGTATGTGCTGTTATTTTTATGTTAGGTGTACTGATTTGGGTAACAGCTTTTATCATTAATAAATATGAAGCGAAAAGTCTGCAAGAAAAAAAACTTGCTGATGAAGAAAGGAGAGAAATGGCTGAGTATAAAATCAGGCAATCGCAGGAACGTTATTATACATTAATGAACAGTGTGGATGGGATTGTATGGGAAGCCGATGCAGAGAGTTTTGCTTTTAGTTTTGTAAGTGAACAGGCGGAACGGATACTGGGTTATCCTGTTGAACGCTGGATTCGTGAACCGGATTTCTGGGAACAGCATATTCATGAAGAAGACAGGAGCCGTGCTGTTAATTATTGCTTAACTGCCACTGCTGAAGGTAAATCGCACCAGTTTGAATACAGAATGATTGCAGCAGACGGAAGAATTCTCTGGCTGCGTGATATTGTGGCTGTGATTATGGAAAACAACAAACCGGTGCGCCTGAGCGGTATTATGGTGGATATTACTGAGCAGAAAAAAATGGAAGAAGAACTGCGGGAGAAACAATTATCACAACAAAAACTGATTACAGAAATAACAATCCGTGCACAGGAAAAAGAACGGAATGAACTGGGGCTTGAACTGCACGACAATATTAACCAGTTGCTGAGTGTTTCAAAACTTTACCTGGGTGTGGTAAGACAAGAAAATACATTCAACAAAGAAATGATTGATAAAAGCTATGTGCATTTAGAAGAAGCCATCCAGGATATCAGGAAATTATCGCATTCACTTGTTACGCCATCACTTGGCGCTAACGGATTAAAGAAAGCGCTGGAAGATCTTACGGGAAGTGTACATAAACTGAATAAGATTGACATCCACTTATCCGTTGATAAAGATTTTGAGTTGCTGCTGCAGGATAAAAATAAGGAGCTGGTGTTTTATCGTATTGTACAGGAGCAGCTGAACAACATTGTTAAATATGCACAGGCAAGTGAGGTTATTATACGTTTGCAACTCCAGGGAAACCAGCTTTACCTTCTTATCCATGATAATGGGATTGGCTTCAATGTAAAAAAGCAAAACAATGGTATTGGTTTAAAAAACATTAACAGCCGGGTGAATTTTTATTCTGGTAAAATGGATTTGATTTCTGCACCAGGAGAAGGTTGTACGCTGGAAGTTTTAATTCCGAATGAATAAGATGATAAAAGTTAGAAGAAAGTCGTTAGTAGATAGCCGGTAGTAGTTAGTGAAGAGAGAATATTTCGAGGATGAGGTTTGTCACTGGCCAGGCTTCTATTTTTTTAGATAGTATTTCCTTCATTTGTTTATCCATTACTCTTTATTGGTTTATTTAAGAGATGCTTCCTGCTGCATGAGAACAGGCATGCTGTTTTTTGTTGGCCTAGCACAAAAAAGCGATCAGTACTGATCGCTTTTTTATTTTTTGAGCTGTTATTTTGAAACATCAAACAAGAGTATCAACTCAACACCTGCATTGCTGTATGATGATTGTTTGCTGCCGTTGTAGGTTTTCAACTGCTGGTTCACAACACCATTGTCATAGAACTTGTATTTAGTTAAACCAAGATCATAAAAGGCGTTGAGTCGAATGCCGCTGTTGCCTTCTGATTTTTTGAAGGGGAAAAAGAAGCCGGCTTTTGGACGTACAAACATGCAATAACCTTTAAAGGGGTTGCTGTTATCAGGCGATGATTCAAAAGGATAGCTGTTGGCATTGTTACCAAACGTGAGTTTTGCTTCATTGCTTAAAGCGCCAACATCGAAACCAAGTAAAAAAGCACCCATGTAATGATTGTATCCGAAATGAATATCAATATTGGTTTCGGATAAAGCAGATGATGCACCGTTGGTTGTGCTTGCAGATTGTGCTTTGAGTGTTTTAAATAAAGAAACGCCTGCTTCTACTTCATTATTCCCGCTGCGGCCGCAATAACCGGCGTGAATGCCAATACTGTTTTTAGCGATGAGTGAACTACCCAGGTGAAGAGAATCACTTGCCACTTTCATGTACTGATCAAATTGTGTATGCTTAGGCTGCGAATAGGAAGTGCCGATGTATAAACCTTTGCCGCTGTGATCTTTTGATTGAGAAAATCCAGCACTGATTATCACTGATACAATCAGTGTGAAAAGCATTTTTTTCATGTTGTTTTTGCCGGCAAAATAGAAAGATGCATGCACAAAGGTCCTACCGTTAAGAGGGTATTTTGTAAAAACAGAGCGTCAGCTTACCGCATCAGCTCATTAATCAACTGCAGCTCATACCCCTTCTGTAATAAATAATCCTGCAGCTTTCGTTTTTTGATGAAGATGTTTTTTTCGGAAGAAAGTTGTTGTTGCTTCTGTTCGTATAGCTTTTGAAGAGTGGATTGATAATCGTCTTCATCAATTGTTTTCAGCGCTTTGCGGATTATATATTCACTTACCTGTTTCTGTTTGAGTTCGTATTTGATTTTAACTCTTCCCCACTGTTTCATGCGGAACCGGCCTCCGGCAAACTGCACAGCGAACCGTTCTTCGTTGAGGTAATCTTCTTCAATTAATTTGCTGAGCAGTTCTTCCACTTCAGTTTTGCGCAGACCGAAACCATAAAGCTTTTCTTTTACTTCGCTGTGGCATCGCTCCTGGTAAGCACAATAATGCTTTGCTTTTTGATGGGCCTGCTCTTTGGTGAGTTGCTGTTTGTACATGAACAACAAAAATAACACATAGAAACAAAGGCACTAAGGCACAAAGAAGAAAAAAGAATATAAGTGTAGCGTTCTTTGGAATGAACCTCTGTTCGTTATTTTTGCGCAAAGATTTCTTTTCATGCGCATTTTACTTACAACGCTTAATGCAAAATATATTCACCTCAATCTGGCCATACGCTTATTGTATGAGCTGAATAAACAGCAGGAAGGACTTGCATGGAAAGAATTTACCATCCGGCAAAAGGCAGATGGAATTGCGGAAGCCTGTGCGGAGTATGATGTGGTTGCTTTCAGCTGTTATATCTGGAATATTACACAAACATTAAAGGTTGCAGAAAAAATAAAAGCCATCAACCCGTCCGTTAAAATTTTACTGGGTGGTCCTGAAGTGAGTTATGAATGGGAAGAAGTGATTGCCCATGATTTTGTGGATTATATTATTTGCGGTGAAGGTGAAATTCCGTTTCATGAATTTTTAACGCATTATCCTGATGTGCATGCTGTTCCCAATCTTGTGTACAAGGAAAACGGTGAAGTGCATTTTTATGAACGGAGCGTGATGTATGATATGAGCAACTTCATTGATGTAAACCCCTACATCAACGATCCGGTTGAAGATTTGTACAACAAAGTAAGCTATATTGAAACAAGCCGTGGCTGTCCGTACAAGTGTGGTTTTTGTTTGGCAAGTCTTGATAACAATGTGCGTTATCTTCCAATGGCTGATATTAAACGCAACCTGCTGTATTTAATGCAGCATGGACGGGTGATCAAGTTTCTCGACCGCACCTTTAACATGAAGAAGGATTTCACGATTGATATTTTCCAGTTTATTCTTGATCATCACAAACCCGGGAATATTTTTCAATTTGAAATTACAGCGGATATTCTGCACCCGGATATCATCAAATTTATCAATGAAAAAGTGCCGCAGGGTTTGTTCAGGTTTGAAATTGGTATTCAAACCGTGAACCAGAAAGCAAACCTTGAAGTAAACCGCAAACAGAATTTTGAAAAAACAAAAAGCATTATTGCACAGGTGCGTGATAAGGTGGAACTGCATCTCGACCTGATTGTTGGTTTACCACTTGATTATTTTGCCGATATAAAATACAGTTTTGAAGAAGTGTTTAAACTGTTTGCTCCTGAACTGCAGTTGGGTTTTTTAAAATTTTTAAAAGGAACACCGGTTCGTCAAACCAGCAAAGAGCATGGTTATGTGTATGATCCCGTTGCTCCTTACCAGATCATTGAAAGCAATTATTTAAGTAAAGAAGAACTGAACAAAATACTGGTGGTGGAAGAAGCACTGGAAGTGTACTGGAACCGCAACCGTACACGTCATACACTCAGGTATGTAACATCACAATACAGTGTGTTTGATTTTTTACTGGGCGTGGGTGAATATTTTGAACAGCACTGCGATTTTCACAAACATGATCTGAAAGATGTGTATGCCATGATGTATGAATATGCTGTGCTGCATTATCCAGATGATCATATACTGCTGCAACTCATCACCATTGATTATTACCTGCAGCATAAAATAAAACCGGTGCGATTGTTTTATGAAGAGCTTTCGCAAAAGCAGGCAAATGAATTTATTGAGCAGCACAAACTCAATCATCATAAAAACAGGTACGTGGTTTTACCTGTACACTTCAACTGGAGTGCATTTGAGAAAGCAAATACCATCGTTCCTGAAAGCAACCTGCTTGCAATAGAATTCAGCGGAAAAACAATACCAAGGGTACTTGAGCTTGAAACAGCTGTTTGAAAAATGCTGAAATGAATCTGCTTAATTTAAACTCCTGTATTCGAGGGGCGACATCCCAACTTTTTTCTTGAATAATCGGGTAAAGTGCTGGGGATATTTAAAACCAAGATCGTAAGCCACTTCGCTGATTGATTTATCCAGATCAAATATGCGTTCTTTCGCCACATCAATCATTTTAGACTGGATGTATTCCTGTGCAGAAATGCCGGCTTCTTTTTTTATTAAATCACCGAAGTAATTAGCAGAGAGATGCAGTTCGTCAGCAAAATAAGAAACAGAAGGAACGCCTTTTGTTACAGGCTTTTCAGAAGAGAAATAGTTATTCAGCAACTGGTCGAAATTTTCAAGTGTTCCTTTGTGTGCAGTATCTCTTGTTATAAACTGCCGGTCGTAAAAACGGATGCAGTAATTCAGGAACAACTCTATGTTTGAGGCAATCAACATTTTGCTATGCTTATCAACAGGCTGTTCCATTTCGTATTGAATTTTTGCAAAGCAATCCAGTACAATTCGTTTTTCTTTTTCTGAAAGATGCAAGGCTTCGTTTACATCGTATGAAAAAAACGAATAGTCCTGTATATGTTTTCCCAGTGGGGTTCCTTTAATCAGATCGGGATGGAAAATCAGCGAATAACCTTTTGGCTGATAGTTGGGAACTGTATAATCAATTTCCAGCATTTGCCCCGGTGCTAAAAAAACAAGAGTACCTTCCTGGTAATCGTAATAGTTGCGTCCGTATTTTAATTCGCCACACTTTATTTCTTTCAGGAAAACAGTATAAACGCCGTATTTCACTTTCACCTTTTTACTTCCATCCCATGGGCGTGGTGGGGCTTTTGAAAAATCAATCACACTTACTAACGGGTGCAGGGTTTTGTGACCGTTGAGATCGTTAATCTCATATATGTTGTTGAAATGATGGATTTCACTCATGATCTTGCTTTTTAATCAATACAAATTTAAACATTCTGAAAGCGTTGTTCTGAACAGACAGCTTCAATCAGTAATAATGGTAAGTAAAGCAGTAATTTGTATAACAATATCAATTGCAGTGTTTCAGAGTTTTGCAACATAAATTAATTCAAATGCAGACAAGAAAATTAGGCAACAGCGGTTTAGAAGTATCGGCTATTGGATTGGGATGTATGGGAATGAGTTTTTCTTACTATCCTTTTCCAGAAAAAAAAGATGCCATCAACCTTATTCATCGTGCGGTTGAACAGGGCGTGAACTTTTTTGATACAGCTGAAGTATATGGTCCTTACACC
Organism: Chitinophagaceae bacterium UBA1931; assembly: GCA_002337125.1. Classification (GTDB taxonomy): domain Bacteria; phylum Bacteroidota; class Bacteroidia; order Chitinophagales; family Chitinophagaceae; genus Lacibacter. Next base: position 1,843,253 of record DDFJ01000004.1, on the reverse strand, counting down.
AATGAAGAACTGGTAGGCGAAGCATTGGCTCCTTACCGTGATAAAGTTATCATCGCTACCAAATTTGGTTTCAACATTCAGGATGGAAAGATGGCTGGTGTAACAAGCAAACCTGAACATATCCGCAAAGCAGTTGAAGGTTCACTGAAACGATTGAACATTGATGTGATTGATTTGTTGTATCAGCATCGTGTTGATCCGAATGTTCCCATTGAAGATGTGGCAGGTACTGTAAAAGATTTAATCAGCGAGGGAAAAGTAAAATATTTTGGATTAAGTGAAGCAGGTGCAGGCACCATCCGCAAAGCACATGCAGTGCAACCTGTAAGTGCTTTGCAAAGTGAATACTCTTTGTGGACAAGGCAACATGAAAATGAAATTATTCCAACAATTGAAGAACTGGGAATTGGTTTGGTGGCTTTCAGTCCGCTGGGAAAAGGGTTCTTAACCGGTAAAATTGATGTGAACACTAAATTTGAAGCAGGAGATTTCAGGAATATTTTACCAAGGTTTACAGAAGAAGCAAGAGCAGCTAACCAGGCTTTGCTTGATCTTGTGAACCGTTTTGCAGAAAAGAAAAATGCCACTGCTGCACAAATTGCATTGGCATGGGTACTGGCACAAAAACCATGGATTGTTCCTATTCCCGGTACAACAAAACAACATCGCTTAACAGAAAATATCGGTTCAGTATCTGTTGCGTTTACAAAGGAAGAATTGCAGGAAATGGAAACGGCTTCAGCGCAAATAAAAATTTTAGGCGAACGTTATCCTGAAGCTTTGGAAAAATCAACAGGACTTTAAACAAAAAACAAAATTGATATGACGAATATTAAAGCTATTGGAACAGAAGCAGCAACAACTCCATTACATTCATTAAACATTGAACGAAGAGATGTGCTGGCACATGATGTGGAAATTGACATTCTTTATTGTGGTATCTGTCATTCAGATTTGCATGCAGCAAAGAACGACTGGAAGGGAACAAAATATCCTATCGTGCCCGGCCATGAAATTGTAGGAAGAGTAACAAAAGTGGGTGCGCATGTAAGCAAATTCAAAGTGGGCGATCTCGCAGCGATTGGCTGTATTGTTGATTCGTGCAGGGAATGCGACTATTGCAAGGAAGGTGAAGAGCAGTTTTGTGAAAACGGAAACACAATTGTATTTGGTTCACCCGATAAACATCTCGGCGGTCATACATTCGGTGGTTTTTCTGAAACCATTGTGGCCGATGAAAATTATGTGTTGCATGTTCCCGAAAAATTAGATCTGCCATCAGCTGCACCTATTCTTTGTGCAGGCATCACTGTTTATTCACCATTGAAACACTGGAAGACAGGTCCCGGGAAAAAAGTGGGAATTATTGGTATTGGCGGATTGGGACACATGGCCATTAAAATTGCAAAAGCAATGGGCGCACATGTGGTTGTGTTCACAACTTCTAATGCAAAAGCAGAAGATGCCAAACGTTTAGGTGCTGATGAAGTGGTGCTGTCAACAGATCCGGTACAGATGAAACAACAATCTAAACTGGATATGATTCTTGATACAGTTTCTACAAAACATGATGTAAATGTTTATTTGCGTTTACTGAAAGTGGATGGTAGCCTGGTGCTGGTGGGATTGCCTGCTGAGCAACTTCCTGTAGCAGCATTTAATCTTGTTGGCGGAAGAAAAAGTTTTTCAGGTTCAAACATCGGTGGTATTGCAGAAACACAGGAAGTACTTGATTTTTGTGCTGAGCATAATATTACTGCGGAAATTGAACTGATTAACGTTGAACAAGTGAATGAAGCATTTGAACGTTTGGAAAAAGGTGATGTGAAATACCGCTTTGTGATTGACATGGCTTCACTGAAAAAATAATCAGCTCAAAATATTCCGGTTGATTTTTATATCTGCACGTTGGTTCTTAAAGACATGAATCAGGTGCAGATATTTTTTTGCAAAAGATTCATTCGTCATTCATTTAACTTTAGGTATGCTTACTACACAACGAACCGGCAAACTGCTTTTGGCAATTTTATTACTGCTGTGCAGCAGTTATGCAACAGCACAAGTGCCATCCGAATTCAAATTCATTGATACGGCTTTGTTTGAAGACAATGCTCATCACTGGTATGATATATTTGATAAGGAAGCCATCATTCAGCCAAAGAAAAATCAGCCAAAATACAAGGCAACACAATTAAAAGAAGTTGCTGATAATGTATTGCTCTACCAACGAAGCAATGGAGGCTGGCCAAAGAATTATGATATCATGGCCATTCTTACTCCCGAACAAAAAGATTCGCTGATTGCAACAAAGAAAGAAGAGAATACAACTTTTGATAACAGGTCGACTTACTCGCAGATTGCCTTGCTGTGTAAAGTGTATTATGTAACAAAAGATGAACGCTACAAAACAGCTGCATTAAAAGGCATCGACTTTATTCTGTCTGCCCAGTACAGCAATGGAGGCTGGCCGCAATATTATCCGCTACAGAATAATTACAGCAGGCACATTACATTCAATGATGATGCAATGGTGGGTGTAATGAAACTGTTGAAGGAGATCAATGAAAACAAAATTCAATATGCGTTTATTGATGATAAGCGAAAGAAGAAAGTCGGGGAAGCATTTGATAAGGGCATTGATTGTATCCTGAAAATGCAGATCAATGATAAAGGCAAACCAACTGTTTGGTGCCAGCAGCATAATGAAAATACGTTGTTGCCTGATTGGGCAAGAAAGTTTGAACCACCTGCTATTTCCAATGGTGAAAGTTGTGGTATTGTTTTGTTGCTGATGAGCATTGATCATCCCTCACAAAAAATAATTGATGCTGTACAGAATGCTGTGGCATGGTTTAATGAAAGCAAAATATTGTACACCCGTGTAAAAACAGTTGATGCAGAACCCGTACAGTTTGCATTTCATTTTTCTAACAAGGACAGAGTTGTGATAACTGATTCAGCTGCACCTCCTATCTGGACAAGATTTTACGAACTCAACACACACCGTCCGCTGTTCTGCAACAGGGATAGTAAGGTTGTTTATTCATTAGCAGAAGTGGAGCGTGAACGTAGAACAGGTTACAGCTGGTACACATACGAACCGCAATCGGTATTAAAAGCTTATGAAGCGTGGAAGAAAAAATGGGTGAAGTAAATTGCCACGAAGACGCAAAGACAGAAAGAAGCACAAAGAAGAAAACAGATAAGCTTAAACAAATGCCCCTCATCCGAGGGGCATTTTACTTTGTGTTTCTTTGTGTCTTCCAGTCTTCGTGTTTCAGTTCACTTTTTCAACCACTCTTATACGTTTGTTGTAAATCAATTCACCACTCTTATACACACGCAGGTAATAACGTTGCGCAGGACGGTAAGAAAGATTGTATGTAAATGTTCCTGCTTTTAATTTTTTATACTGGTGCTCTTCCACCAGTGTTGCTCCTTCATCGGTAATAATCTGTACAAGCACATCTTCTTCCTTGCCGCTGTAATAATCAAGAGTTGTAATGCCTGTTGTACGTGTGGGATATAAACTCACAGCCGGTTTTGTATTCACCGGTGAAAAACGTTTTGTATCTGCACTTACTTCAAATGTGTAATTGATGCAGCAGCCGAAATCGGGATCAAACTGTTTAAGCAGGTTTCCTTTTTCATCCAGCAAACGAACATAACCCGAACCACCTTGAGTATTGAACCAGAACTCAAGACCATCATTGGCTGTATCTTTTACATTGAGCTGGTAAACACCTTCTTTCAATACAATTGTATCAGCAAAGAGTTTTTCTTTCTGTAATGAATCAAAGCTGCGTGAAGCAACTGTTTCGCCATTTGTATTGCTGATGGAATAACTGTTGTGCTGCGGTTGTTTGTTTGTTTTAAATGCAACCACAATCTTTTGTGCATGAACAGGAGGTGCGGTAAAAGTTGCTGCCATTTTATTATCCCATTCAAATGCATCGGCTGTATTGTTGGGTTTAGTTACGCTTACTTCAAAACGGTTGACTGCATTGCTGATGTCGATTGTGTGAGGCAGTTCAATGGTTTGCTGTTTGCCGGCAGCAAGTGTTCCTTTCCATTTGTACGTATAAACTGCATTGCCCGCTGTTCCGTAACTGATGGTTGCTGCATGAAGCACTTTACTTCCGTTGTTCTGAATAACAAGAGATGGTTTTATTGCAGCCGAACTGAAACGCTGGTTCACCATTTGTGTGGCAGGATTGATGAGCTGAACAATGGCTACATCATTTGCAGCGATTGGTTTTTTGTATTGAATGATGTAGGCTGTTATGTTTTCAACTGCCTGTGTTTTTCCTGTAGCTAAATAAGGCTCCATGTTTACATCAAGCCGATTGTTTTCTTTCAATTGCAGGAGATACTGATCAGGAATTTGCAAATAGCCGGGACACCAGTTTGCACGGTCGTAAATCCAGGTGCCTGCCTGCGGATATAATGCATTGTCGCTGCATTCTTTCCAGATAGGGCGTTTGTCAATAAGCTGATCATTGAAATATACTTCACGGTATTTGCTGCAGAACTCGCCGCATTCATCTCCTTCATTTGCACCATGACCGGTTTGATAAATTTTAAACACCGCATAATCAGCCTTTGCTTCTTTTTTAAACGTGTAAGGTTTTAAATCCTGTTCAATGCTGCGTGTACTGTCGCCATAAAGAAAATTACCGGCATATACTTTTTGTATACTGATGGGTTCGGCTGCAGGTTTGCCTTTGATGAGTTCAAAATCAACTGTTACTTTCCAGCCACGGTCTTTGTTGGGTTCATAACCGCTGTGCACATAATCAATTTCAACACTGTCTCTTAACAGCAAACTGAAATCTGTTACATCAACTTCCCAGTCAAACTTCCATTCTTTGGCAAATGCACCGCCATAAGGCGTAAGCAATCGTGCAATTTCAAAATCTTTTGATTCACCGTTTACGCCACCAACACGTTTAATGATCACATTATCTACATAATCCCAATCGGCACAACGCATGGAATCGGGACAACCGAAACTGATATGCAAAACAATTTTACGGATGGGTTGCGATGCAGAAGGAAACACAGCCCAGCGTTTGTAGCTGTTGATGCCTTTGGAAGGGTCGGTTACAACTGTTTGTGCCCTGTGCGAAAGAACATGTAATGTATCGGAAGCAGATGCTGAAGTAAACAATGCTGTTATGGTAAATAAGCATAACAGCAAACGGCAGACGGTTTTCATACAAACTTTTTTAAGCAATCATCAAATGAATTTATCCGCCGCAAAGTTGATGAAATTAGAGATGCAAAATGAAAGATGTTTTTTTGCTTTTGAAAATGTTTACCACAAAGCATATGTTGGACTCTGCTAATTGATCAGCTTTATAAAAAACTGTTTATTGATTAACAACGGTTCCGCTGAACTGACAGTTGTTAAATGTTGCTTTCCCTTTTATAAGCATTGGATCCTGTAAACCATAGTAACGTAGAATACAATTACTGAACACCACTTTTTCGCTATTGCTGTTTAGTAATACCTGTTTTCCAACTTTTGAAGGATACATAAAATGAAAAGTGCAGTTACTGATGTTTACTGGTATTTGTGTGCTGATGTTGCCAATGCTGCCTAAACTTTCTGCAAACAGGTTACTGATGTTGCTGCTGTACCAACCAGCCTGCGAAATATCAAATAAACGGATACAACGACCGGCAATATTACCACCGTCAATAGTATAACTGCCGGCCTGTGCTTTACCGTATTTGCCAACAACGTATAAAGTGTGGATGCTGCCCCAGCTGTAAATACCACGGATAACATTTCCTTTTTCCTGTGCCTGCCCTGTTGCAAAGCCAACCTTTGCATTACCGCAACGGATGTTTTCGAACAACAGGATATCGGCATTAAAGGTTTTACCATTCGGACTGATAAGATAGTTGATGGTGAAATTGCCGATGTTCATATCATGGATTTTTATACCAGTAGAACCGCTTACGTTTTTACTTCCGTCGTAGTCAATAACAAGCCCGGCATAAAGCGGTGTACACTTGCCATTTACATCGTTGAACTGATCAAATGGAATTGCATAATATTCTGCATCATTTCCTTCCGGGGCTTTAAACATGCCGGTAATTGTGAGATGATCGATCTCTGTTCCTTTGTTGAGTTGAATGCCCAATGCAAAACCATCTGTGGAGGTGTACTGCAATGTAGTGCCTTGACCACTGTCCCAGAAAGACGATTCACCAAATAAATGAATGCTGCAGTTGCTGAAACTGCTTTTGTAAACGCTTTCAACTTTCAGCGGTTTGCTGAAAGCATATACACCACGTGGAATAAATAAATTATGCAATGTGCTGCTGTTGTTTAATACAGTGTTGATACTTTTTTGCAAAGCCGGGTAATTGTCTTTAAACTGCCCTGCACCAAACCATTTTGCACTGAACAGATTGCTGTAAGTGGCTTCGGGAAAAACGTTGAGCGATGTATCAAAAATCCATTGTGTATAAGCTGCATCAATAATGCCGCCTTTAATGGTGCCTGTACCGCTGATCTTACCTTTACTTCCGAATTTAATGATACTGCCTTTTGGAATATTCCACGTGTTATTGATGGTGGTGTCCTTGTTGATAAAAAAGTCCTGTGCTTTTGATTGATTGGTGAAAAGCAAAAGAGCAAAGAAGAAAAGTAAACGCATGGGAATTATTTGATGGTTGCAGTAAAGAACAAAAATACCGTGCCGGAATGAGTTGCGGAGAAAACAGAATTGTTAAAAAGAGCAGGGTGATTTGGTTAACCAAATACAAAGCCTTTTTGCAGGGTTCTGATATGGTTTATATTTATGTAAGGATAGTTAGCTAAACGAAACCTGTTTAAAACAAAGACTTTGACCTTGCGATTTATCAGACCGACACTGTTATTTTATCTTGCTGCTGCAGCGGTTGTTTATATTTTGGATAGGGTTTACCCGAGTGGACCCTGCACGCTTGGTTTAGGGGTGCTTTCATTATTTATCTTAATGCCTGTTGTTGCAGTGCTTTTACTACGAAACATTTACCTGTCAATTAAAGTGGATAGGAAGAATTTTATTAAGGTCGTTATTCATGCACTTGCAATAATTATACTTGCAGCATTGATGTGGTAATATGTTTTCCACAGTTGAGTATCTTGTAAATAATTCGCTTAACAAAAACCCCGGCGTAATCACCGGGACTTTTTGTTTTATAGTAAACGAAGCAAATCTTTACCTGATATTACTGATTGAATTCTTTACCGTATCGTGTTTTGTTTTCAACACATTTGAAATGGATGTGTATTGATTGCCGAGATTTTGTAAGGATTGCTGTAAAGAAAGCAATTGGTTGTTGAGTGTTTGCATTTTTGCCTGCGCTTCTGTTATGTTATTATTTGCAAGATCGGCTTGAATAGCAGCAAGGGTTGATTTTACATTCCTGATATTACTGCGTGATGTGCTTATACCTGCACGTGCAGATGTTTGATCGTTGTTCAGCTTTTCATCAATATCATCAAGAGTTTGTGTTAAGGAAGAAACAGAAGCAAGCCCGGCATTTACTTTTTCACCAAAGCTTGTACCCTGTGTTTGTTTGGGTACTGTTGTTTTTAACGACTGACTGTTTTGTGATGCAGTGATTTTTACATCGCCTTTGCGTTCAGTAGTGGTATCGTTGCTGATGACATCAACATCTGTTTCATCCGAAATAATATATCTTGTTTCAGTGGAGAAAGTATAATCGCCTTTGGTTAAACCGGGAAACTCAAACTCTCCCAGTTCATTTGTTGTAACGGTTCTTAAATTACCACCGGGATTTTTTCCACCTTTAATGCTGATGCCACCAATTGGATTACCGGGACGTAAAGCTGAGCTGATAACAGAACCACCGGGCAACGCTCCGCCAAGTAATGATGCTCCCTGCTGCCGTTGTTCTTCTGTGGGAATATCACCGTTCTCAAAATAAGTTTTCTTCTTTCCTGCAATGATTTCAGAAACACCATCACCATCCAGATCGCCAACAGCAATGGGAAGATTGCTGATGAATGCATCGGTTGCTGTGAAAACTGATTCATCAATTTCATCTTTATTTTCAGCTGATGATTTTGCACTGATGCATACATTGCTTCTCGGGCTCCAGATAAGATCGGCAGCACCATCACCATCCACATCACCTGTTGCAATTGTGAGCTGCACAACATTAGGATGAGGTTTGATGTTTGCCAGTTGTGTTACTTCACGACTTGTTCCGTCGGCAAAAATAGCAAAGGCTTTATCAATTGCACCTTGATCGTTTACTGAAATGGAAAGATGCTTGATGTTTGATCGTGTTGTGTTGATGCTTGCTTTCTGGTTTTGATTTTCAAATGGAATGATGATGGTTTTTGGACTGGTATTATTGATTGTGCATTGACTGCTGATATCGCCTGAAGTGCCATCGGTAAATTCAGCCATCACCCGAAAGAAATCAGGAGCGCCATCACTATCGGTATCGCCTGTTGTAACAGTAATGCTTCGTTTGTCCCTGATGTTTGAGCGTGAGGTACTGATGCCTGCTCGTTGATTGGGATTGTTGTTATATAAAATATGCTGCCATATTTCACTGGAAGCAACGATTTCACCTGCCACATCTGTTTTTTCACCTGTTAAGGAAACATTGTATTGTTTGCCAATGGTGGATGCACCGCTTACTTCAACTGTGTAAGCGCCATCAGGTACATTGGCAAAAAAGTATTCGCCGCAGTGATTGGTTTTGGTGGATGCAACAACAGCACCTGTTGTACGGTCAATCAGCATCACATCAAAACCTTCTGCTAAACCATCGCAATCATCATCACCGCCATCAGCTGCCATGCGGTTCTCTTTATGAAGCGGATTGGTTCCTTCATTTTTCGTTCCCGTGTATAAAGGATTGGAGATTGTTGCCATGCATGGATTGCAAACTTCAGTTTGTGTTTGTCCATCGAAGTAAGCAGGTTTGTATTGCCTGCGGCCGGTAGCCATGCCACTGCCTGCTTCTCTTGCATAAAAGTGAACAGCAGCGCCTTTGATGATGGGCGTGTTTGAACCTGCCATTCGTCCTGTTGCTGCATATGATGCAGATGCAGCACCGCTTCCTCCACTGAGAGCTGATACACCTGAAACTGCTGCATTGGTAACAATACCTCCACTGCCACCACCTGCACTGTGTATAATTTTTCCTGAAATAATATTTCTTGCAGCAAGATCACGATGAATAATATTTTGTTTCAAAGCTGCACCTTGTGCCAATGCACCACCTGCTGCATGCAAACCCTGGTTTACTTTTTCACCAAAGGTTGCTCCCTGTGTTTGTTTGGGAACAGTAACATTCATGGAGATGCGGTTAGGCATTCCGTTATTAATGCTGTTAATGGCCGTTTTATAATTCACCGCATCATCGGGGCATGCAAATGTCATTTCATCTGTTGTGCCATCGGTATTGGTTGTTTTAACTGTAACTGGTCCGCAAGCAGGATTGGTTGTGCGGTCGTTCGACTGGTTTGATTTTGTTTTTGATTTAATCAATGCCGGTTTATCAGGGTTGATGATACTTCCACCATCATCATTTGTTGTTGCCATTTTACCACTGGCCTGTCCGCTTGCAGCATCACGGGGAGTTTTGATTTCATGTGTACGCTTTCCACTTGCCTGTCCACTTGCAGCATCTCTCGGCGATTTTATCTCAAATGTTTTTACAAATGAAATACCTGCAGTAAACAGCTGCATTTTCTTTTTCAGCTCAACAGGTACATCAATGCCCCGTTGCGGATCGTACATGCGTACAGATGAAGAGGAGTGCATGTAATCACCTGTAAGCATAATGGATGAACTGTTGCCAACAGGATAAGCAATGGAAAGACCACCGTTAAAACCGGGAAATAAATTTTTATTACCTGCTTCAAAACGATAAAGCGGACGAACAGCACCTTGCTGTGCAATGGTTAAACTGCCACCCTGGTTAAAAAACATGCCGCCTTTGATTTCTGCAATCAGCTGAATGCGTTGCCCAAGCCGGAGCGATGGTCCCAGCAACAGGTAGCCATTAAAAGGATTGGTTGTTGTAAAAGTGGAGCCGGTAAATTTTCTGTCGGTGATAAATGCATCAATGGCCTGCGTACTGAAATTACCGGAGATGATTCCTCCGTTTAATCCAATACCTACCGGGCCAAAATAATACTGGCCCATAAATTTTGAAGCAAGGCTGTTGCCCCTGAACAATGTATTTTCATTGCTCTTTAGTGCAAAGGCTCCACCACTGTTAAGCCCGAAGTTCCATGCATCATTTGTATTGATGAATGAACGGGTGTGGTTACTGCGTGCCTGGTTTTGATTATACGATTTTTGCTGGGCAAAAGGGTGAAGGAAGAGTAGCGTGAACATTACTGTACACAGCAAGTGTTGGTTATTCATGATTGTGGTTTTGTTTCAAGTGGCTGAAAAATAGATAAAATAATTTCGTTATGCAAGGAAATAAAATCCCACGCCATTGTTGGTCGCATAATCAACAAACTTCTTCTTTATAATATTGTCATTGATTTCAATAATACAAAAAAAATGATTGATTAATTTTACCAACCAACAATAACTCCAATGGACAATACAAGAGTTTATAAAATGTCGTTTGCAAGTGTGTACCCGCATTATATAAATAAGGCAGAGAAAAAGGGACGCACAAAAGAAGAACTCGATACCATCATTTCCTGGTTAACAGGTTATGATCAAAAAGCATTGCAGAAAATCATTGATAATAAAACTGATTTTGAAACCTTTTTTGCAGAGGCTCCGCATTTCAATCCCAACGCATCAAAAATTACAGGAGTTATTTGCGGCTATCGTGTCGAAGAAATTAAGGAAGAACTGATGCAGAAAATCCGTTACCTCGATAAGCTGGTGGATGAACTGGCAAAAGGCAAGGCAATGGAAAAAATTTTGCGAAAGTAAATTGCAGCAGTAAGCCGACAGACCTTATTTCATCCTTCAGCAGAATCTGTTATTTTAGTGCCACTATGCGCAGACTGCTGAGCAAATACAGGCTAATAATTATTTATGCAACGGCACTCGTTGCACTGCTGCTTGCCTTGCAGATATTGCAATACAAACTGGTGCTTATTTATCATTCCTACGAAATATATATTCTTGCCATTGCCATTGTATTTACCGGGCTGGGTATATGGATTGCATTGAAGCTGGTAAAACCTAAACCAGAAATCCAAACAGTCGTCGTTGAAAAGAATGTGTATGTAAAAGAACTGAATGAAGATGAGTTGAAGCTACTAGATGCCGAACGCCAAAAGCTGGGATTAAGCAGCCGTGAAGCAGAAGTGCTGCAACTGATGGCCGAAGGGTTGAGTAACCAGGAAATAGCCGACCGTTTGTTTCTTTCGCTTGCAACGGTTAAAACACATTCGTCCAAACTGTTTGAAAAACTCGATGTAAAACGCCGCACACAGGCAGTTGATAAAGCACGGCAACTGAAACTCATTGCCTGATCCTCATTCTTTGGTATTATTTCTTTGTTCAATCAGCAGTTTCATACTTTAGTATGAGGTCTTTCAGCAACAGACTTATCATCTTTACGGCACAAAACTATTTTATATGATATGAGCCATAAAATTTTCGAGGTAATTTATACCAGCTACCGATGAAAATTTTTTGGCGAATAACATGTGACCATTTAAAAAAATTAAATAAGAAGCACATGAAGAAGAATGTACTTGTATTTGGTTTGATTTCCGGGCTGGTTGTTTCAACCATTATGGCAATCAGCATGACTTATATGTCCAGGCATCCCGAATTATGCGGAGGTGTGAGCTCAATGGTTGTAGGTTACCTGAGTATGCTGCTGGCTTTCTCACTCATTTTTGTTGCGGTGAAAAATTTCAGGGATCAGCAAAACGGTGGAGCCATCAGTTTTGGAAAAGCTTTTACAATCGGGGTACTCATTTCACTGATTGCCTCAACCATGTACGTTATTACATGGGCGTTGGTTTATCATTTTGTGATGCCCGACTTTATGGACAGGTATGTTGAACAGATCATTGAACATGCAAAAGCAAGTTCCTCACCTGCTGAACTGCAGAAACTGACTGAGCAAATGAATACACAACGGGAGAATTATAAAAATCCGGTTTTCTTCAGCCTGATGACCTACATGGAAATTCTGCCAGTGGGTATTATTGTTTCGTTGATTGTTGCAATTATTCTGAAACGGAAAGCAGCAACAGCGTAACACGATTTCTATTCCTCTCAACTTATTTGCAATAAAAAACCACGGCTATACAGCCGTGGTTTTGCTTTTTTTACAGATTGCACTATTAATCGATGGGCTTGTAATCTTTGAAAAGTTTTACAGGAGTAGCCTCTGCAAGCTTCCTGTACTCTTTCCATTTACCATCGAAAAATTCGTTGATTTTTTTGAGTGATTCTTTTACTGCATTTTCAGCTTCTGTTACAAGTCGTTCTGTTTGTGCAGTAGGTGCTGCAATCTTACCTGTAATATCCGAGCTCGCATTTTGCAGGATCGTTGTTGTGGTAATATCAGCATAGCGGGTAATGCCCTGCCTGTCGGTTGCGTTGCGGCCGAAAAGGCTTTCCCTTATTTTTTTGATTTCATTTTTCATGTTTGCACTTGCCTTGCGTAAGCTGTCGGCTTCTTTTCCTTCCACACCACGCAGTGATGCTTCAATTTTTGCGATGGTTTCTTCGGCTTCAGTGATACGGTCAACCGCTTCCGTTAGCTTATCGCTGCTTACCTGTAAACGTTCCATCATTTTCTTTTTCGCATCATACACTTCTTTCTTTGTTTCAATGCGTGGATCGGGTTTAACAGTCAGCATGGTTGAATCGCTGTCCTTACCCATTGAAATCACCACTTTGTAAGTGCCGGGAAATACCTGCATGCCGCCATATGGTTCAGGTGCACCGGGTCTTGGTTTAGGTGATCCGGGACGACGGTTGCCCTTTGTTTCAAATCCCCACCATGTGCGGTTAAAGCCGGTATCGGCTTTTAGTTTATAACTCCTGATCTGTTTGTTCTGCTCATCAAAAACTTTAAACCACACACTGTCGCTTTTTTGTTTTGTTGCAGCGGTGTCTTTGGCATCAACCGGTTTTACAAAGTAGGAAATCATTGCTCCCCTGTTCCTGTTTTCACCTTCATACAAACCCCAAGTACTCCATTCGTAACCGGGTGCATTTTTAAACGAAGCCTGGTATGCAACAGGTGCTTCAAACACACTGATTCTTTTCGAAGGCAGGGCACCGTTAGCTGCAGCAAAAGCTCTCAGCGGACGGATATCATCCAATACCCACAATGCACGGCCAAATGTGGCAATCACCAAATCAGCTTCACGTTCCTGTATGGTTAAATCAAATGTTGAAACAGATGGGAAACCATTTGTCCATTGTGAAAATGTTTTTGCATTATCATAACTTACCCAAAGACCATGTTCTGCACCAATGAAGATTAAGTTTGGCTGAAGAGGATCCTGGATTGTACACAATGCATAACCCCTGATGCCTTTATTGGCTGCAATATTTTCCCATGTTTTACCAAAGTCTTTTGTACGGAAAACAGTAGTGCCAAAATCACCACGGCGGTAATCGTTGCTTACAACAAATGCCTCCGCTTCGTTGTAACGGCTGGCCTGTATTTGTGTAATCCATGCACCCACATTCATTCCCGGAATTTTACCACGGAAGTTGGTCCATGTTTTACCGCCATCTTTTGTAAGCTGTACATTACCATCATCGGTACCAACCCAGATTACATCTTTGTTTTTAGCCGATGGTGCAATAGCCATGATGGTGTTATAGTTTTCAGCACCGGTAATATCAAGTGTTAAACCACCTGTTTCTTCTTTTTGCTGTTCAGGATTATTGGTGGTTAAATCGGGAGAGATGATTTGCCAGCTGGTTCCTTTATCTGTACTCTTGTTCAGGAACTGGCTGCCGAAGTAAACTGTTTTAGGATCGTTGGGATCAAGCGCAATGGCACTGTTCCAGTTAAAACGCATTTTGGTTTTTGGATCGGGAGCAGGCGGACGAATAAATTCCTGCTGACCGGTTGTAACATTGTAACGTCCAACGGAACCGCCCTGGCTCATAGCATATACCCACTTGCTGTCTTCAGGATCGGGAGCCACATCAAAACCATCACCACCCCAAAGGCTTTCCCAGTAAGGATTGCGGATGCCAGCTTCTGTCCACATATAAGCCGGTCCACGCCAGCTGCCGTTATCCTGCATACCACCCATAACGTTGTACGGAATTTCATTATCGGTGTTGATATGATAAAACTGTCCGAATGGTAATTGCTCATCAAAGCGCCACGATTTACCACGGTCTTTACTGATGCCGATACCACCATCATTTCCTTCAATGATGATATTGGGATTGGTTGGATGAATCCACCATGCATGATGATCGGGGTGAATACCACTGTAAGGAATTAATGTAGAAAATGATTTACCACCATCTTCACTGAATGTTACAGTTGAATGGATATCGTAAATGCGGTTTTCATTTTTTGAATCAACATAAATTTCCTGGAAGTAGAATGGACGGTCGGTAACCTGTGCAGGATCACTGTTGACTAACGTCCATGTAAAACCGCCATCATCACTTTTATAAAAACCATTTTTGGTAGCCTCAATTTTTGCATACACTCTTGATGGCTGACTTGCTGCAAACGCAAGACCAATACGGCCGAGATTACCATCGGGGATACCATCTTCCTTGCCCAGCTTTTTCCATGTTTTACCGGCATCAACTGTAATGTATAAACCACTGCCCGGTCCACCGCTGTTGAAATTCCAGGGTTTGCGCTGGTGCTGCCACATGTTGGCAATAAGTTTATTGGGGTTCGATGGATCCATTACCAGTTCGCCGCAGCCGCTGGTATCGTTGGTGTATAATACTTTTTCCCATGTTGCACCACCATCGGTTGTTTTGTAAACACCTCTTTCGCTGTGCGGAGTGTAGGGATTGCCGATTGCGGCTGCATACACAACATTGGGATTATTGGGATCGATAATAATGCGGTGAATGTTTTTGGTTTTTTCCAATCCCATGCGTTTCCATGTTTTACCGCCATCAAGGGTTTTGAAAATACCATCACCAAGGTTGAGTGAGTTACGGGGATTGCCTTCGCCTGTTCCCACCCAGATCACATCGGGGTTGCTTTGCTGTACTTTGATGGAGCCAATGTTGAGAATGGGCTGATCATCAAACAGCGGTTTCCAACTGGAGCCGCCATTATCGGTTTTCCATACACCTGCACTGGCACCACCTACAAAAATCACATCGGGGTTACTGTACAGGGCATCAATGGCAACAACACGTCCGCTCATACCGGCGGGACCAATGTTGCGTGCTTTCATGTTTTTGAAAAGATCGGTTTTTACCTGGGCTGTTGCTGAATAAAACAACAGGGCCGAAAGGGCTACTGCAATTAGTCTCATTATGATATGCTGATTTAGGAATGCTCAAGGTCTGAAAACAACGCACTGCACCCAAATGTTTTTGACAGGCGGTTTACTTGCAACAGCATTTTCCCTGATGTATGGCAACCCCAAAAAAATATTTTGCTAAAAAATTTGTCATCTAAAATTATTAGCATTAATATTGCTAAATAAATTAGTGTTAACAAACAAAACAAACCCGTTATGGAAGAGGCTTTAATTTTGGAGAAACCAAAAAAGGAAAAAATGAGCAAGGAAATCAGCAAAGAGAATGTTGAAAAACTGAAAGCATTAAAGCTTACCATTGACAAGATTGATAAAGACTTTGGGAAAGGCAGTGTGATGATGATGAATGAAAAGGGCGTACACGAACTGGAAGTGGTATCAACCGGTTCAATTGGTCTTGATGTGGCCCTTGGAGTTGGCGGTGTGCCCAAAGGAAGAATCGTTGAGATTTACGGACCTGAAAGCAGTGGTAAAACAACCATTGCCACACATATTATTGCTGAAGCACAAAAGAAAGGCGGCATCTGCGCTATTATCGATGCGGAACATGCGTTTGACAGTTCCTATGCACAAAAATTGGGTGTGGATGTAGATAATCTTTTGATTTCACAACCCGACTATGGCGAACAGGCTTTGGAAATTGCCGATCGTTTAATTCTTTCCGGTGCGCTGGATGTTGTGGTGATTGACTCTGTTGCAGCACTGGTTCCCAAAGGTGAACTGGAAGGTGAAATGGGCGACAGCAAAATGGGCTTGCAGGCAAGGCTTATGAGCCAGGCTTTAAGAAAACTCACAGCAACGATTTCCAAAACAAATACCATCTGCATTTTCATCAACCAGCTGCGTGAAAAAATCGGGGTAATGTTTGGTAATCCTGAAACCACAACCGGTGGTAATGCGCTCAAATTCTATGCATCAGTTCGTTTGGATATCCGTCGTATGAGCCAGATCAAAGATGGTGATGAAGCAGTTGGTAACCGTGTAAAAGTAAAAGTGGTAAAGAACAAAGTGGCTCCTCCGTTCAAAGCTGCTGAGTTTGATATCATCTTTGGTGAAGGTATCAGCAAAACAGGTGAAATTATTGATATGGGTGTTGAGCTGGCAATTATTCAGAAAAGTGGTAGCTGGTACAGCTACAATGGCGATAAATTAGGCCAGGGAAGAGATTCAGTAAAACAACTGCTGATTGATAATCCTGAAATGGCGAATGAAATTGAAAGTAAAATCCGTGAAAAGATAAAAGAAATTCAAAACGGGGCTGCGGCTTCGTAAACTTCGGGTTTGTTTGTAAGTATCATGGCCTTTTCCGTTTCAACGGGAAGGGCCTTTTTATTTTGTTAAATGATGCCTGTCATTGACTGTTCAGATAAGTAAGAAGTATTTTTAAGGAACTAATACCAGGCAGATCAGTTGAACTGTTTTTCTTCAGCAAGCATGTTCCGGTCAATTCTGCAACAGAAATGATCTGTCGTTAACCAAAAACTGAATACAATGAAACGCTTTCTTTTTATCGCCGCAATCATCTGCTTCTCGTTTATTTTAACCGGTTGTCCTTACGAATCAGAAGTTGCTATCGATACTTCTGCATCTGTAAAATATCCTGCAACCATATTAGGCAACTGGGAACCGAAAAGCTCAGGCGATGAGTTTTATAAAATCAAGCGCAAGGATGATTTTATTCTATCCATCATCAAAACAAAAAAGAATGCGAAAGCCGAAGATACTCCCGAAGAATATGAAGCATTCTTATCAGAGGTTGATGGTGTAAAGTTTCTCAACCTGTATGAAAAAACAGGAGATAACAGTACACTTAAATATTATCTCTATAAACTTGAAATCAATAACAGCGGTACAAAAATTACATTGAGTCCGTTAACTGAAAACATTGATGAAAAATTTCAAACCTCAGCAGAGTTGAAAGCATTTATCAAAGACAATATGAAGCATTCGTTTTTCTTCGACAAAGAAGAAGAAGTGTTTATTAAAGCCGATTAATGCTGGTGATTATCATCGCAGGCTCCGTCAACTGCGCATGCACCTGCTTCCCTGATAAAGCGGTGATTAAAAATGTGTGCGGCAACTACCAGTGCAGCTGCAGGTATAACAAATACAAAAGATGAATAAGGGAAAATTATAAACTGGTTAACGGTAAACAGCAGCATTCCTGCGCTGAAAAGCACAATGGGCAGCGTACGGGTATGCTTTTTATAACCGGTTCGTAAAGTAGCAAAACCAATCAGGAATGCAGAACCAAGCAATAAAACTTCAATGGCCATATTGTGCACCATGTTCACTCCAAATAAAGGTAGTGTGCTGATAAATAACGGTACCACAGCACAGTGAATAGCACAGGCTATCGATGCCCCAATTCCTAACGCCTCCCAGTTAATCCGAAAATTCATAAGGGTGCAAATATACATATTTGCAATATTGTTGCAAATATTATTTCAAACTGTTTTTGCCTGCATCAGGCTTCGTACCTTTGCCTTTCATTTTTAAACGATGTCGAAAAAATTTGCTTTTTACCTGGGTTTCTTTGGCCTTTTGCTGGTGGCTTTTTACCTGATGCTGTTCTGGGGTACCGATATGTGGCGTAAAAAACTGCCGGTAATCAATGAAGTAAAAGACTTTGCTTTTGTAAACCAACTCGGCGATACAATTACGAACAGGGATGTGGAAGGGAAAGTGAATGTGGTGGAATTTTTCTTCACCACCTGCAAAGGTATTTGCCCAAAGATGAATACCAATATGGTGAAGATTGCTGAGAAGTTTGCACATGAAGAAGATTTTGTAATCCTGAGTCATTCAGTAGATCCGGAAAGAGATTCGGTTGGTCGTATGAAAGTATATGCCGATTCTTTAAAAGCTGATCCGAAAAAATGGATGTTTTTAACCGGCAGCAAGGAAAAATTATACGAAGCAGCACGAAAAAGTTATAACCTTGATGATCTCAACAATGCAGGCTTGCCCATTAACGAACAGTTTGTACATACGCAGTTATTTGCGTTAGTTGATAAAGCAGGTAAAGTGCGTGGCATTTACGACGGACTGAATAAAAAAGAACTGGCCAAGCTGAATGATGATATTGAACTGTTGCTGAAAGAACGTTACAACGGTCCAAGGTTTGTAAACGGAATATTCCAGAACAATCCAAACTGAGCAGGATATGAGTACAGATATGATGCGTGAATTGCTGAAGAAAAATCATATGAGTGTTACCGACAGCCGGTTGCAGATACTGGAACTGTTTTGTAACGCACCGGGTGCACTTGCACATGCTGATATTGAAAAGAAAGCAAGCGATAAGATTGATCGTGTCACCATTTACCGTACGCTTCAGACGTTTGAAGAAAAAGGATTAATACACACCATTCCCACTGCCGATAATTCAATCAAATACGCTTTGTGCAAAGATCATTGTGCTGAAGGTCATCATCACGATAACCATGTGCACTTTATTTGTGACAAATGTGGTAAAACCATTTGCCTCGAAGATGTGCATGTGCCCGAAGTAAAACTGCCGGGAGGATTTGTTCCACATCAAAGTAATATGGTGGTGAATGGCATTTGCCAGGACTGTAAATAAGTTATTTTACCACAGAGATACTGAGAGCACTGAGAAAGACTCAGTTTAAAGTTTGAAGTTTCTTGTATGCAATTGGGTTTCCTTACCGGCTGTTTTCCTATTATCTGCGAACTATTCTCCTTTACGTAATTTTTTTTCTCACCGTCTTATCTACTTCCCGGCTAACTTATTGTAGCAAAAAAGTACAAGTGAAATTTTAAATCAGGCGCATCTGAGAAATCCTGCAAATCATGGTTCAGACAATAAAAAATGCCCTGCCGTAGAAACAGCAGAGCATGATTAAGGTTCTGATTTAGCAAAGCCAATATACTGATTAATTCAATTGATCCATTTCGGTTTTAACAAAATCCATTAACAATTTAATATGTGTGGGTGAAAAGTCGAATTTTAGCCCCGCTGCAGCATATAACTGTGGAAGTGTTTTTGTTCCGCCAAGGCTTAATGCGTTGATATAATTGTTCAAAGCTGATTGCTGATCCTGCTTAAACTGCATCCATAAGCCAATGGCTCCGAGTTGTGCGATACCATATTCGATATAATAAAACGGAACTTCAAATAAATGCAGCTGACGTTGCCATTCGTACGGACGGAATTGTTCCAGTCCGCTGTAATCAATTAAACCTGTGCTGTATTCAGCAGCAAGTTCCATCCACTTGTTTCCTCTCTCTTCAATTGTATGTTGGGGATGTTCATAAATCCAGTGCTGGAATGCATCAATACGTGCAATCCATGGAAGGATGGTGAGCACACGTTCTAACTGTTTGAATTTAGCCCGGCGTAATTCATCTGCATCTTTAAAGAAAATATCCCAATGCTCCATGCTGAACAGTTCCATCGACATGCTGGCTACTTCTGCAATTTCAGCACCGTATTCTTTAAAACCTGTTAATTCAAGATTGTGTGTAAGGAATGAATGAATGGCATGACCACCTTCGTGTACCATTGTTGTTACATCATCCATGGTGCCAGCTGCATTCATGAAAATAAACGGCGCACCTGTTTCAGCCAACGGCATGTTGTAACCACCGGGAGCTTTTCCTTTCCTGCTGTCGAGATCAAAGCGTTTGAGTTCTTCCATCTTCTTTAAACAATCAGCAAAAAACGGGTTGAGCTTTTCAAAACACTGAATGGTTTTTTCAGTGAGTTCTTTTCCGGTGCTGAAAGGTTGCAAAGGCTGTATTCCTTCTGGTTCAGCATCAAGATCCCACGGACGCAATACATCAACTCCAATTGCTTTGCGCTGTTCTTCATAAATAATTTTCACCAGCGGAACCACATGTTGCTTTACTGCTTCATGAAAGTTGAAACAATCCTGTGCTGTATAATCAAAACGTCCGAGTTCTTTAAACTTATAATCACGGTAATTGGCAAAGCCTGCATTGAGTGCAACCTGGTTACGCTTCTCTACCAGTTTATTGAACAATTCATTTAATGCATCCCTGTCTTCGTACCGGCGGCTTTGTACTTTCCTGTACACTTCTTCTCTCAACTTACGATCAGGGTTTTCCAGAAACTTGCCGGCTTGTTGCAATGTGTATTCCTTTCCGTTTACTTCAATCGTCATCTTACCGGCAACCTGTCCGAACTGCTGCTGCATCACATTCAGCTCAGCGAAAATGGGAATGTTTTCTTCACGGAACAGTTCAATGCTTTTTTTGATGGAACGCAGGTAAGTAAAATACTTATCAGTATCCAGTTCTTTGGTAAAAGCACAATCAACCAGCTTACGGTTCAGCTTATCAGCAAAAGGTTGCATTTTGGGTGCAATCTCCATGTAGAAATAGTTGAACGCTTCTTCAAGTTCTTTGTTTTCTGTATCGCAGGTGGTGCGAACCTGTCGCCAGCAGGCATCTTCGCTTACAATCGCTTCCAGCTCACTGCTGTCGTGCAGCCATTGTTCAAGATCGGCTTTGCTGTTAATGGAACGGTCGAGCAATTGCTGAAAATAAGGTTCCAGCTGCTCCCATGTGGTAATGGTAAAATCCTTGGGTAGAAAATTCCGTTCAATAGGTTGAATGTTGGCTGAAAATGTCATAGTAATGATTTCAAAAATTTATGCCGGGAAGCCGGAGTGGGTATAAAGTTATTTGTTCTTTTTCCCAACTATCCGCCTTACCGGCAAGTAAATATATTAAGCAGTGCTTAGTCTTCTTTCTTTTTCTTCGCTGCTTTTTTCTTTGGAGCTTCTTCAGCAGCTTCTTCTGCTTTTGGTTCAGCTTTTTTCTTTGCTGCTTTCTTAGCAGGTTTTTCTTCTGCCACCGGTTCTTCAGCAACTGCAGGAGCTTCTTCTTCAACAGCTTCTTCAGTTAACTTGATTTCAATACCCTTGCCTTTAATGATGCCGTACCATTTCACCATTTTCTTCATATCGCTGCTGTACACCCTTTCAAAATCCATATCGGGGAATACTTTTTCGAAATAAGCTTTCACGGCTTTTGCATCTTTTTCTTCGGGCAATTTTCCTCCATCAGCTTCCATTGCTTTAAATACATCGGTAAGGTTCACATTATCACGAACTGTGTACACTTCAATGCTTTCCAAATGCGAAAACTGGTGCTGCCGTGAAGATGCAAATTTTGTAGTGCCATCTTCCAGTGAACGTACAATAGCGCCATCGCTTTTGCTGCTTACCAATTCATACAAACCGGGCATTCCGGTTACTGCTATTAATTTTCCGTATTCCATATATGTTTATTCAAGGGCTGCAAGTTAAGTGATTTCTGTAAACCCGAAAGAAACGGATGATGAATGGCCAAAGAAGGAGTTTTGCTCACAGATGGCACAGATGGACACGGGTTTTTGTTTGTAATGACTGTTTGATTGGTATAGGCACAACAATGACGAAGGTCAACAATCTGCAGCCAACGGCCATCGGTCATCAATCATCGCCCAACGGTCAACACTTCTTGAAATTATTCCTGTTTATGAAGTAGCTTCGGTTTAAATATGTTACTTATGAAACGATTGACGGTTCTGCTGCTGTTTTTTATTCATTCAGCCATTGTTTTTGCTCAGCAGGGATTAGGTGTTTATAAAACCATGAAGATTGACGGGGGGAAAATAATTGTAAACACAACTACAGGTAAAATTATCTTCAGCTCTTACCCCGGCGGTATTTTACAAACAACCATTGAAGCAAACAATTATACAGGCGAGCAGGTTAGCAATGCGGTCATCGAAAAGCCTGTGGTGAATATTAAACTCATCCGTGATGATGCATCCAAACTGCAACTCATGCTGGGCAGCACCATTGTTACCGTACAAAAAAATCCGGTGCAACTTTCTTATACCAATAACAACCGTGGTTTTGCCTTAACAGATTATGCCGATAAAAATAGTTTTCATGTGCTGCAGTTTGGTGTTGATGCAGGCGAACAGTTTTTCGGCACCGGTTCACGCTCCATTCCTTTAAACAAACATGGCTACAAAGTAGAACTCAACAACAATCCCTGGTATGGTTACAATGTAAATGCAGATAATCTTAACTATTCAGTTCCATACATTCAATCAGCAAATGGTTATGCTTTGTTCTTTGATAACCCTTCAAGAGGATATTTAGATATTGGCAAAACAGATGCAAAGGTTTTAGAAGTTGGACTGAAAGCAGGTAAGATTCAATTCTACACCTTCTTTGCCAATAATGCTGCCGGTTTAATTGAGCAGTTTACTTCATTGGTTGGGCGCATGAGTCTTCCTCCACGCTGGGCATTGGGCAATTTCATGAGCCGCTTTGGTTACCGCACACAGGATGAAGTGATGAGCATTGCACAAAAAATGAAAGACCAGCAGTTTCCGTTTGATGCAGTCATCATCGACCTGTTCTGGTTTGGCGATGCACAACACGGCAGCTGGAACATGGGCAATCTCGACTGGAATAAAAAACGTTTTCCGCAACCGGAGAAAATGATTGCCGATCTGAAAAAACAAAACATCAAAACCATTTTAATTGCCGAACCATTTGTGTTAAGCGAATCGTTCAACTACAAATACACACAGCAAAACAAACTCAATGCAGTTGATAAAAACGGCGATACTGTTGGTATCAAAGAATTTTATTTCGGTCATACGGGACTGCTTGATATTTTTCAAAACAAAACAAGAGACTGGTTCTGGAGTAAATACAATGCACAGGTGAAGAAAGGTGTTGCAGGTTGGTGGGGCGATTTGGGTGAACCCGAAAAACATCCCGACTATGTGTATCACAACTTAAAAGATCTTGGCCAAAAGCGTTTGTTCAATGCCGATGAAGTGCACAATATGTACGGGCATGCATGGAGCCAGATGCTGTTTGAAAAATATGCAGCCACTTATCCCAACGAAAGATTGTTTCATTTAAACCGCAGCGGTTTTGCAGGCACCTGGCGTTATGGTTCTTATCCCTGGAGTGGTGATGTTGACCGCAGTTGGGATGGCTTTCGTGCACAACTCAACATTATGCAGAGCATGAGCTTAAGCGGCGTACCAACCATGCACAGCGATGCAGGTGGTTTTGCTATGGGCAAGCGTGATCCTGAATTGTACATGCGCTGGTTGCAGATGGCGGTGTTTACACCCATCTTCCGTCCGCATGGAAGTGTAAATGCACCCGAAGCCACTACTGCAAGTATTGAAAGCGAACCCGTGTTTTATGATGAACCGGAGAAACCGATTTTAAGAAAGTTTGTTCAGCTCCGTTACCAGCTGATGCCATACACCTACACAGCCGTGTATGAAGCAGCCACCAGGGGCACACCAATTGTAAGACCCATGTTTTTCTATGATCGTACAGATAGTAATTTGTACAAAGCAAACGACCAGTATATGTTTGGCGATGCTTTGCTCATTGCACCTGTATTGGAAAAAGGAGCAACAAAACGCAGACTCTATTTACCCAAAGGCGAATGGTATAATTTCTGGAATGCTGCTGAAAAAAGAACAGGTGGTGAATGGATAGAGGTGAATGTAACGGCAGAAAGTATTCCTGTGTTTGTAAAAGCAGGAAGCATTATACCCATGAAGCCGGTGTTTGATAATACAGCCAATTACCCGAAAGATAAAATTGTACTGCATTATTACGTAGCCGAAGGCGAACAGCAATCACAGATGTATGAGGATGATGGAAGCACTGCCAATGCCATTCAGAAAAAACAGTACGAACTGGTAAAATGTATTGGTTTAACAAAAGGAAATAAAACTTCAGTTACCATTAATACAACCGGACAATACAAAGGCAAACCTTTGCAACGCAGCATTGATTTGTATGTGCATGGCGTTAACCCAAACAAAGGCGTGATGATTGACGGGCACCTGTGTGATACTTACCAGCGAACTGCCGATGGTATTTTGATTGATGGTATTGTGTGGAAGAACAAAGAACTGAAAGTGGAGATGAAGTAACAACAGCACTGATCATGCTGTACTTTTTTCAGCATTTTGGTTAGCTGACTTTTTGGTAATTTGACGTACTTAAAATTTAAAAACGATTGTAATGAAAACCTGCCTCATTTCTCTGCTCATCATGCTTGCAACAACAACACTGATGGCGCAAAAAAAAGTTTCTTTGTTCAATGGTAAAGATCTTACCGGCTGGAAAAATAATGGTACTGAAAAATGGTATGTAGAAAATGGTGAACTGGTTTGCGAAAGCGGGCCCGACAAACAATACGGCTACCTCTCAACAGAAAAGAACTACAAGAATTTTATTCTCACACTGCAGTTTAAGCAGGAGGCAAACGGCAACAGTGGTGTGTTTTTCCGTTCATCGATTGAAGGAGTGAAAATCAGCGGATGGCAGGTGGAAGTTGCTCCAATAAATCAGCATACAGGCGGTATTTATGAATCGTACGGAAGGGGCTGGTTAATTCAGCCGAAGGCAGAAGATGAACAATGGCTGAAACAGGGAGAGTGGAATGAAATGAAAATAATGGTGAAAGGCGATGAAGTAACCACCTGGCTCAATGGCCACCAGATGATTTATATCAAAGACGAAACCATTGGCAAAGGCGTAGGTTTTATTGCCCTGCAGATACATGATGGCGGCGGCATTAAAGTGCGCTGGAAGAATATTAAACTAAAAGAATTAAAATAGCAGGTGGCTTTCGTTGACTGCCGGGGATTGTGTGAAGCCTGAAATATAGTTTGCCGGGAAAACGGTAAGGCGGAAAGAAGACAGGAAGAATAATCATCGTCGCTACCGTCATTGCGAGGAACGAAGCAATCTATACTGCTACGAAGCAATCTGCACCCTACAAGAATAAAAGATTGCTTCGGCACGAGCCTATGCACAAACCTGCTTACCCTCGCAATGACGCTCCGTAGTTGTAATCTTCCCGGCTTTGTGTTTACATGAACAAGTTCCCATAACAGCACATAACGGAGCATAACGGCATGTAACGGCGCATAACGGAACAAAAGGGAACGTAACGGCATGCAACAGCACCAAATTGCACTATTTGCTGAACTATCTACGGCTTATCCCTGAAGGGACTGTGAAGTGGAAGTGAAGGGGCGTTGAAGAGAATAAGTAGCAAGGTTAAACTGCCTGACCGGAATATGGCAATAGCTGATCCTGAGAGGATTGAAATCAACTAATAACAGATTTGTATAGTATCTTTATACTTATGAAAATATCAAATCTTCATATTGATTCTTACAGGCAATTACAAAACCTAGATTTTGATTTTTGTTATCCAGAGGGTCATAAGAATGCGGGAAAACCTTTACACAAGATTTGTTTAATTGGACAGAGTGCTACTGGCAAAACAACAATTCTCGAGCTGTTAAAAAACAATATAGGGCCCCTTGGTGAAGCAAAGACAGTTGCAGACAAATACCTTTTTTCAAATTATCGATTAGGATTTTCGGGGAGTATAGAAAGCAGAGATGAAAAGAATGTCTATTTGTTGCAAGAGAAGACAATAATAAAAAATGGGAAAGCTTTTGAAAATAATTATAATGCCGGTGGTGCCATAGGCAAAATTTTGCAGAATGGATTGCGAGTTCTTTATTTGAGTTCAGAATTAATTTCTAGTGATTCAATAAAAATTTTTGATCAGAATCCAACAAATATTCTTAATGATTTAGCCAACGAAAAATTTACTGATCTCAATAATAAGTTTACTCAAAATTCATATAATTACGAATTTAGCAATAACATGAATGAGGAGTTATGGTTTTCCTTATTGTATAAGATTCTTCAATACAGGAAAAAATTCACTCAAATGGCTTCTGAATTAATAAACAAAGGCGCAATTGGTGACTTGCAAAGATTAAACGCCAAATATCAAGAATGGTCCAAACTTAATGAAAACCCTTTAATACCTTTTTCTAAATACTTTAATCCAATTTTAGAGAAATTAAGGTTGAGTGTTGACTTAATTAATACAGAGTTCCCTATTCCGATTAAGTCAGAGACAACCAATGAAATCATTCCTATTTCAGGTTTAAGTACAGGCACTAAAGGCTTGCTTTTAGCAATGTTTCCCCTATCGGAATTAAATACAGATAACGGTATAATATTCATTGATGAACCAGAACGCTCGTTATTTCCAGATATACAAATTGACTTAGTATCACATTATGAACGGTTGGCTCCAAATTCACAATTGATTATTGCAACACATTCACCGTTTATTGCTGCTTCTTTTGAACCGGAAGAAAGGTTTATTTTATATTTTAACAATAATGGAAAAGTAGCTTTACGTAGAGGAGTGTCGCCTATTGGAGATGATCCTAATGATGTATTAGGGAATGACTTTCAGGTAAATTATTATAATAAATTTGGTATAGAGGCTTATGAAAAGTATTTAGAATTAAAATCAAGAGCTTCAAAAGAAACCAACCCTGAAACCAAGAAAAAATTAATTAAAGAGGCTGTAGCTCTCGGTGATAAATATAATTTCTAATGAGAAAAAGTCTTAAGCCTGCCGATTCTGTAATACGGGTTAAAAATTTAGAATATATTTTAGGAAATCATAAGAACAATCGGAAATTAAAAGAAATTCTTTTAGCAGAGCAAAAGAATTTTTGTGCTTATACAGATGAGTATATTAGCAGAACTGACGCTTGTGATGTTGAACACTTTAACCCTACTTTAAAAGATACATTGGAGGATAATTATGAAAACTGGTTTGTTGTAAAGCATCAATGGAATAATGAAAAAAGCTATAAATGGGAAAACTTCCAACCCATTTTGCATCCTGTCGCATCAGATTTCGAAGAAAGGCTAATTTATTTAACCGGTGATTATTTAGCAAATGATAATAATGACAAAGAGACTAAAAATCTCATTAGCTTGTTAAATCTAGACGATCCGATTTTAGCAGATAAGCGAAAGAAATATATAGCAAGAAAACAGAAAGAAATTACATCATTCAATCTAACTGTGATTGACTTTTTTACAATACTAATTGGGGAAGATGTTTGTCAAATATCATATCCAAGGGCCATTAAAGAAGAATTTGGCTTTGATATTCTACAATTATTGTAATTAAATCAAGAATAATTCCCAGAAGTCAGAATTACAATAATTATCCCCCTAAAACCCTCTTTTTCAACCACTTAAACCGTGTTTTACATCGGTTAAATCGGTTCGTGCACTGCCTAAATTGCATCTTACACTGCCTTAATTGCAGCGTGCAGTCAATTAATTGATGAGTGCAGCAAATAAATCAACTCGTGCAGTCAATTAATCGCCACGTGCACTGTCTTAATTGCATCTTACACTGCCTTAATTACAGCGTGCAGCGTCTAAATCGCCATCTAATGCCCCGGTTCGTGTCTCACGAACCAAGGCAATGAATGCATGCTCGTTTTTTAAATAGGTTAGATACTTCAATTTTGTATTTATTTCTCCATACAACAATGATCTTGTGGTAGTCGTCTTTTTTTAATTAAAGAATTTTTTCTCAACCACAAAATGAATGATGCAATGCAAAAGGCACTAAAACAAACTCCCTTTGCTTTGCTCATATCCCACATCAATCAGTAAGTCTGCAGAATCAGCGGCTGCAGTAGCTAATTCATCACAGCGGTTATTATTCGGATTATCAGCATGGCCTTTTACCCATACAAACTTTACAGTATGCTTTTGCGCAAGGAAATAATATTCCTTCCATAAATCAGGATTTTTTTTGCCGCCTTTAAAATTTGTTTTAACCCAGGTGTTTAGCCACCCTTCTTCTACAGCTTTTACAACATATTGGCTGTCGGAGTAAACAGTAATGTTCATGCCTTCTTTTCTTAACGCCTTTAAACCTGTAATAACAGCCAGCAGTTCCATGCGGTTATTGGTAGTAAGTTTATAACCTTGTGAAAGTTCTTTGCGGTGTTCCCCACTCATAAGTATTACACCATATCCGCCGGGTCCCGGATTTCCTTTTGCTGAGCCGTCTGTATATATTGTAATTACGGTGCTGTTATTCATATTTAGTTAGGAAAGGTTTTATGATTGAGAAATAATATCATAATCACTTAAACGAAATATTATTTAGTATTCGAAGCTATCGTTTCTTACTTCGCAGATCAGACATAATCTTCTTTATTTAAAAACAAACAGTATGAAACATCTTTTGATCTTTAAATTACTAAAATCGAAATCGACAAGGATACCTAAAGCATATACCTATTTCTTCAACTCCATACCTCCATACAATGCTTCTAACAAATCTCCCGGCTTTACATCAATAGCAAGCGCTATCAGGTACATCTCCTCTGCACGTAAATGACTTTTTTCATTTAATGTCAATTCATTCATCCTTGCTTTTGAAAGTCCTGTTTTTCTGGCTACTTCCGATTTGTTTACAGATTTCTGTGCAAGGTATAATCCGAGCTTTGTCATTGATTATTAGGTTTTTCTATACTCTTTATAGGTTGTAAGGTAAAAAATGCCAAAAAAACTATACATAAATTAGGAATATTGTGGGCTGTTCTATACTTTAGTATAGAAATAATATACAATTGTTGGCTTTTTTACACTCAAAATGTGATTTATGAAAAAGACATCTACTCAAGCTCAACGTCACGAAAAACTCCGGAAGCTCAAACCTGAGCTCAAATGGCAAACTGGTGAATACACCCGCTATCCTACTTTTCACTTCATCTTACCTTACCCATTTCTCTTACTCTGCCGTTTAACCAATACTACCCCCGAACAAATCCTCTACGATTTTATGGAGAACCTTTCCTGCTCTGCCTCTAACAGGGAGGGCAGGGATAAAGCCAAGCAACACCTCATCAGTTATTTCATTACACACGGCTATGGCAATGAATTTTACACAGAAGAAGAACTGCAGCAAATTTTTAAGGAAATGGATGCTGTAGGCCTGCTCTTTCCAAAACGTTCTGGTACAAAACTGCTCGATAAATATGCTGCATGGCGCAAAAAACATCAAAACCAATGGTTCAGAAACTGGTACCATAAACCCCGCCGCCGGTTGTAAGGCATAACCATAACCCCAACCAATGAACGAACAGGAAATCATACGTCTTCTATTTGCACTGGCCGATATACAGCAGTGGATCAATGAACTCACCAGCTCCACATTCAGCCAGCTACCGCACATGGGCAAACGGAAATTGCAGAGAACCGATTATTACCTTGGCATAAACGCAATGGCGCATATACTCGAACGGCACTATCACAAAGTGCCACGCCATCCCGGTGCAGGCAAATTCTGCATACCCGTCAATGATATACTCTGGCATATCAGCGAAGCCAGGAAAAGCACAACCCAGCCCGTTCCCGGTCATGCAACACAGTTTCGCATTCACAATTGCAACAGCTGCATCGGCTATGATCGCAATGGACAAAACACTACTTTCATCACCGTATTCACCGATGCAAAAGGAAACATCCTTACCGCCTTTCCCGGTCAATACCAACCCTCCGAAACAACAATAGAACCAGTTGCAGCAACCACCCAATTCGAACCCCTCGGCCTCTCCTGAGTTATGCTGTACTAATCAAATCAACTTATTCATTTCAGCATTCTATTCCACTGCTACTACTCATCCTGTTACACTTAGGATGTTCATGCAAGTACAAAAGTTCTTTACCACAGTAGTACTTCTGTTTAATCAGGGCGTTTTTCCGAAAACCATGCTGGATATTGGTTTTCGGGGTCCTTTTTGTTTTACTTTTTGGACAAGCAAAAAGTAATAATTCTTACAGCAACAGACAAAAGCCTACTTTATGCCATTCCTGGCGGAAAGGGCTTAAAGCATAGCAAAGCCCACTCAAAGGCATGGATAAAGCGTAGTTAAAGCGTACATAAAGCATGCATCCTTCGTTCATCCTTCGTTGTAAAGAGCACTATTCGGGCAATCATAGCCAAGGCAAACTGCATGATAATACCACTCCGGTGCAGTAATCCAACCTCAATGACCCCATCTCATTAAAAAGAGAAGTGCAACCAATCAATCAACATCTGCAAAAACATAAACGCACAAAAAAGCCGCTTAACAAGTAAGCGGCTTTGTATAATCTGTCGTGTAAGCTTATTGTGCTACCTGGGCATTCATTGCTTTTGCAGCTTTCTTTCTTTCTTCTTCATCCAGGATTACTTTACGCATACGGATGAAGTTTGGAGTAACCTCAATGCACTCATCAAACTCAATGTACTCCATACATTCTTCCAGAGTCATCAATGTTTTTGGAGCAATGCGTGTTGCATCGTCACTACCGCTTGCACGGTGGTTGGTTAACTTTTTACCTTCAGTTGCATTCACCACAAGATCGCCTGGTTTAATATGCTCGGCAATGATTTGTCCTGCATAAACTTCTTCACCCGGATCAACAAAAAAAGTACCACGGTCCTGCAGTTTATCAATTGAGTAACCGGTTGTTTTATCCTGGAATTTAGAAAGTAATACACCGTTGTTACGTCCGGGTATCTGTCCTTTCCATGGTTTGTATTCGCTGAAACGGTGAGCCATTACAGCTTCACCTGTTGTGGCAGTAAGCATTTGTGTACGCAAACCAATTAAACCTCTTGAAGGAATTTCAAATTCAAGATGCTGCATTTCGCCTTTTGTATCCATTACATGCAGTTCACCTTTACGGCGTGTTACAAGGTCAATTACTTTACTTGCAAACTCCTGCGGCACATCCACCACCAATGATTCGTATGGTTCAAATTTCTTACCACCAATTTCTTTTGTAATTACCTGCGGCTGACCAACAGTTAATTCATATCCTTCACGACGCATGGTTTCAATTAAGATACCAAGGTGAAGAATACCACGGCCATACACCACAAGGCTATCACCGTTTTCACTGTCTTCAACACGTAAGGCAAGGTTCTTTTCTGTTTCTTTCATTAAACGGTCACGCAGGTGACGGCTGGTAACAAACTTACCATCCTTACCAAAGAAAGGTGAGTTGTTTACGCTGAACAGCATGTTCATCGTAGGCTCATCCACGCTGATAACCGGTAATGCTTCCGGATTTTCGATATCAGCAATGGTATCACCGATATTAAAATCTTCCAGTCCAACCACTGCACAGAGATCGCCAGCTTTTACTTCAGCAACTTTTTTCTTACCCATGCCTTCAAACACATACAGTTCTCTCACTTTCGATTTTTTGATCGAACCATCAGCCTGTATCAACGCAATCTGCTGGTTTTCTTTAATCGTACCACGGCTTACTTTACCAATGGCAATGCGGCCAAGGAAAGAAGAATAATCGAGTGAAGTAATCTGCATCTGCAATGTACCTTCTGATACATGCGGAGGCGGAACATATTTAATGATACCATCCAGCAACGGAGTGATATTGTCAATTTCAGTTAATGAATCGTTGAACCAACCGTTCTTTCCACTACCGTAGTAAGTAGGGAAATCAAGTTGCTCTTCTGTTGCATCGAGGTTAAAGAAAAGCTCAAACACTGCATCGTGTACTTCATCAGGACGGCAGTTTGGTTTATCAACCTTATTGATAACAACAATTGGTTTCAGGTTTAAATGCAACGCTTTTTGCAGTACAAAACGGGTTTGGGGCATTGGGCCTTCAAACGCATCAACCAAGAGGATAACCCCATCGGCCATTTTCAATACACGTTCCACTTCGCCACCAAAATCGGCGTGGCCCGGAGTATCAATTACGTTAATCTTTACATCGTTATAAGTAACGGCTGCATTTTTAGAAAAGATAGTGATACCACGTTCACGTTCCAGGTCGTTGCTGTCCATGATCAGGTCGCCTGTTTCCTGGTTTTCACGGAAAACCTTTGTGGCATGTAAAATTTTGTCGACCAGTGTTGTTTTACCGTGGTCAACGTGTGCAATAATTGCTATGTTGCGGATATTCATATAATCTTGAGCTTTAAGCCGTTAGCCAATAGCTGATAGCACATGATCCCTTGGGGAGGCTTAAAAGCATTTGGCTGGCAGCGAATTAAGGCGGCAAAGGTAGGTCATTTGGGCGGGGGAGGCAAGAGAAATAAAGGTTATCTTATGGGTGATAGGCATAAGCCGGTAGCCGGTGGTAGTTAGCCGGTAGCCGGTAGTTGATAGCCGATAGCCTTTAGCTGATGGCTTTTAGCCTCTTGCATTCGGCATTAAGCCTTCAGCATTACGCCTTTAGTATTCATTCTACTGCAACACAGCTCCTTTCATCTTTTGGGCAGCACGTTCGCCACGCTTCATAGCAATGGCCTTTTTGTATTGAAACCATTTCTGCCCACGGATCTTAAACATAATATCATCAAACTTGCGGCGGCCGGTTACATTCCACAGTCCGTTGAAGATGGTGCCGATGCTTGAACCGATTGTACGTACCGATAAGCCAAAGCCACCTTCGGTATATTCAATATGATGCCAGTAACCGCTGGGCATGAACAAGGTATCGCCATGCTCAAGAATGGTACTGCTGCCGGTTGCATACTGTAGTGCAGGGAATGTTTCAAAGTCGGGTTTATCAATATCAACCAATCCGTGCACATTGAATGGCAGGCGGTAGAGATATTCGCTCTGGTTGGGATGGAACAACACCACACGACGTTTACCTGCAAACTGTGTAAGGAACACATTGCTCATGTCGATATCCATGTGCATGCGTGTAACAGAGTTTTTGGGTCCGAAGAACATAAACGGAACCTTGATATAACGACCGGTAATGTTGGGGTAACCAAAATCTTTCAGCAATTCTGGTTTGTGTTTAAACACAGGGAAAAGGAACAAACGCAGATCGGTTGGTTCATTTTCAATCAGCTCAAGATATTCGTTGAACTTCATTTTGGCATGCGGCACACTCAGTGTTTCGCTGGGATTGGCCTGTTTGCTGCTGAAGAGATTGACTTCAATATCGCCCATTGCCTGTTTAAAGAAATCCATTGTCCACTTTTCATAAGCAGGGTATTGCTTCCAGAGTCCACGGAGTACAACAGGCTTCTGTGGTTTCAGGTACTTCTCGGTAAATTCTTTACGGGTAATGGTAGTTCCATCAACCACAGGTATTGGGGTGTCAATATTCATCTTCATGCCGGTATGTTTAATCGTGAAAGGATTGCTGATAAACAAATTTAGAGGAATTCGCAGAACAGCAGAATGTGATTGATCAGTATTTTATTATAGTTCGTCCCATACTTTTTTTGCAAACTGCTCCAGACCGGGATCACGGGCGCCCATGAGCAGCAGCACACAATCTTCTGTAAAATGCGGGCGAACCTGCTGCAGCAGGTCGTTCCTGTTTTCTGCAAAGAACGCATTGCTTCCTTTTGCTTTGAGATCGGAAATGAGATCGTTGGCCGAAATATCTTTAGTGGTGGTGCCACCTGCATAAAAAATTTCGCTCATCCATATTTCATCCTGCGGACGAAGCACTTTGCTGATTTCTTCCACAAAATCGTTTCGCAGGAATTTGGTTGGTGCAAAGCCATGCGGCTGAAACCAGGCAATTACTTTTTTAGCCAGTGGCTGACAGGCTTCAATACTTGCCGCACATTTGGCGGGGTTGTGCGCATAATCATCAATGAGCCACACTCCATTTTTTTGTCCGAGTATTTGATGACGGCGGTAAATGCCTTCGTATTGTTTTAATGCTTCGGCAGAAGTTTGTAAAGGAACACCAATCAGCCCGGCAACCGTTGCAGCAGCAAGCGCATTTTCCATGTTGTGTTTGCCCAATGCGTGAATGGTGAATGGTGAATGGTGAATAGAGCTGTCCTTATGTTTTACATCAAAAGAAATGGCAAAGCCTTTTTGTTCAAAGTTTGTTGCATGAAAAGCTGCATCATCGGTTTCATCAACCGAAAAATTAAACGCAGGGTTTGCTGATAATTGTTTTGCCAGTGCATGCGATTGATTCACCACAAAGAATTCTTTTGTGTGCTGTTTAAACTGATTGAATATATCCATCAGCACATCAATTTCCTTATGGTCTTTATCGATGTTGAGCAACAAGCCCACTTCGGGTGTGTAAAGCACAATGCTGCCATCGCTTTCATCGGCTTCAATAACCAGCCACTCTCCTTTGCCCACTTTTGCATTGCCGATTTTACCTTCTTTAATAATGCTGGTTAATCCTGCACCGCTGATGATGCTTGGTTCCAATCCTGCATGCTGCAGTATTTCAAACAGCATGGCACTGGTGGTTGATTTACCACTGGTGCCGCCCACTGCAATTGTTTTTTTGCTTTGCGCAATTAATGCAAGCAGTTCAGCACGGCGTATGATGGGGATGTTTAATTCTTTTGCCTTGACGATTTCAACAACGGTATCTTCTATTGCAGTAGATGCAACCACAAGATCAGTTTCTGCAGTAATACCTTCACCGTTTTGCAGGAAGCATTTTATTCCTTCTGCTTCCAGTTTTTCTTTTGTTTCGTTGTATTCGCCGGGATGAAAATAACGGTCGCTGCCACTCACTTCTTTTCCAATTCCCTGCAAGTATTGAGCAATAGCGCTCATACCTGCACCGGCCACACCAATAAAAAACGGTTTCTTAAAATCGTTGATAGAATTTATCATAGAAGCACAAATGTAAGTTGAAATTTTCCGCAGTAACAAAAGCGGCAGAGAGTTTTGGACGCTTTATTTCAGCAATTCATCAATCCGTTTAAACTTATATCCTTTTTGCTGAAGTGTTTGAATCAATTCGGGCAGGTGGTTATAAAATTTATCTGTACGTTTTGGATCAGTACCAATATGAACCAGCAGAATAAAACCATTCAACCCAGCAGGTTTTGATTGTTCATAATTAATGATTGATTGAAAAATGGTTTCACTGCTTTGATAATTTTTTAATTCAGGCCAGGTATAATCAGCTGCCGATTTTGTACCCGGCGAATAATTGATGAGTTGCAGACCCAATTCTTTCGTCCATACAGCAACAGAATCATTATACCATTCATAAGGCGGTAAGAAAAGAGCTGCATTTGATTTACTGATGCCAAAGCGTTTCATTTCAGCATAGTTCTGCAATAAATCTTTTTTGAACTCTTGCTTTGTTACCAGCAGACTATCACGTTTGCTCCAATCAGCATACAGCAAATGTTTATTGGAATGTGCACCGAGATAATGCCCGTTCTTTTTGAATTGTGAAATAAGCGGTGCAAATTGTTTGTTACGGTAAAAATCGCCTGTAAAAAAGAACGACGCTTTGATGTGTTGCTGCTGCAATGTTTGCAGGATGCCTGTGCCGCCATCAGCAAACTCATGACCGGTAAACACCAGTGCAATTTCTTTTTTTGTTGTATCGCCACGAACAACAGCACCATGATCATAACGGAAACTTGCTGCAGATGTAGTTATGTTTTGCGGATGAAATGGTGCTTCCATTGCAGCCAGCAAATAAATAAGCGATGCAGTACCATCCATGGTTGGTTCATTGCTGCTGTAATCGCCATAATCATCATGATACACGGCCAGCTCACTTTGAAAAGCAGCATACGCATCCTCGTTATACAGTTTTAACCCGATTAAGTTTTTGAAGATGCTGGTATAAACTGGTCCATCCACCAGGCCACCATCAATGGGATATTTTTTCAGGTGAGTGAATGCACTGTGCGGATCAGCAGGCCAGTCGCCCCAGGAAGGCAAACCATACACCATACTTGTTCCCCACGGATTACAACCAAACAGCCAGTCGATATTTGCCTGCTCCAGTTCTTCAAATGTCTGATCGTTGGTTAACTGCCTGTACCAGTAACACTGAATGGCAAATGATGTGGTTAAATTATTGCTGCACCAGATAAACGGAACACCACGGTAAAATGCATTCTGCCTTGCTTTGTTCCAAACACGATTGATGCCTTCTTTATAAAATGAAATCAACGTATCAGTATTATACCAGAAGTGATCAATGTAATCCTGGTAATAACCTTTTACCGGTCCGTTCTTTTTTGTTTGTAATTGTTTGATGAGTTCGTAATGACCAATGTTGATGAAAGGATACCATTGATAATGCTTCGCTGTATCTGCACCGAGCCATGGTGTGATTTTTTCCTGCTTAGCATAATTCACACCCAACCCAAGGTAATAACCATTATCAGCACTATGCGGAGTATTGATCACCATTTCGTGAATGGCTGATGATGCCAGTTCCATATCATCCACCCAATTGTCTTCAGCATAGATGTAAGGCGATTTAACTGAAACTGTTTGTGTAACACCGGGTATTTTCTTTGAATAATTGTAAGCATCAAATGCCTTTTCATAAAACCCTTTTCTTACAGCTGCATTTTTGAACACACTGTCTTTTTCATACATGCAATGTGCAAGAGCAAACACGCTTGCAAACTTTGCAGCAGTTGAACTTGTGCCGGTTGTATTGTTCATGAATTTTCCACGCTGTTGCGGTTTGCCATCAATAAAATAAACAGGACGTTCAAATCCTTTGCCGTACTGCGAATCCATTTTCGGAATACGCATGCTGATGTGATCCCTGTCATCGCCCAGCTGATTATACATTTCATTATTTGCAGGAAACATTTTCAGCAACCAGTTAATACCCCAGTTGGCTTCATCAAGTACATCGGGTACATTGTTGCTGCCATCAAGTCCGTTTGCAAAATGCCCATCAGTAAACACAGTTGGAAAATCCCGGTAAGCCATCAGCAAATGATAGGTTGCATTGGCTGATGTGGTGGAGTACTGCAGGTAATCACTTGCATCATGCCATCCACCCACTACATCAATATGTGTACTGTCGGGGATACCTGCTTCCTTTCCATACAATGTATATCCATCCTGTGTATGACAACTGTCTTTTAAAAACGGATTGAAGCCGCTGCGTTGCTGGCGCATGTAACGCAAACAAAAATCGGCAGCGCCTTTGTACACGTTTTCGTTTATCGAAAACACAGGTGATGTTGCATTACCTGCCTTGAGATAATATTTTCCTGTTTTTTTAAATGCAGAGAAATTTAACCGGCAGGTTTGCGTAAACGGTCCGTAGCTGCCAAATGCTTTTCCTGCTTTAGAAGTAAAAACAGTTTTTCCTGTAGCAGAATCAATTAATGCAAACTGCTGAATGGTATCAATCCCTTTGCTGCACCAAACTGCAACTTTCACCCCACCGGGTTTATAACCCAGCTGATTGATGCGTATCCATTCATTTGTTTCTTTCTTATTTGTAAATGCTGCAATAACAACAGCAAGCAGTAAGAACAGGAACATCTTCTTCATGTATTCAAGTTAGCAAATTTCCGTTGCGGACATGATGACAAATGAAGAATGGCGTTTTACACTGATATATCTCATCGTGTTTTTAAACAGGATGCATCATCTTTGCGGTAAATTTGAACCATTACAGCATTAATTCAGCACTGTTATGATGATTGATTTAAAAGCACTGACTGTTCTGCAACGCACACCGTGGCTGCAGCACGCCATTGCACCAAGGCCCATTGCATTTGTATCAAGTATGGATAAGGAGGGAAATGTAAACCTAAGCCCGTTCAGCTTTTTTAACCTGTTCTCCACCAATCCTCCCGTTGTTGTTTTTTCTGTGTTGAGAAGAGTGAGAGATAATTCAGAAAAAGACACATTGAAAAATGTACTGGAGTTTCCTGAAGTGGTGATTAATGTGGTTGATATGGAAATGGTGCAGCAGGTTAGTTTGGCAAGCTGCGAATTTCCAACAGGCACAAGTGAATTTATTAAAGCAGGATTTACAGAAGAACCTTCATCAATGATAAAACCTCCCATGGTGAAAGAAAGCAAAGTAAAGCTTGAATGCAAAGTGCTTGAAGTAAAACCATTGGGCACCGAAGGTGGAGCAGGCAACCTCGTTATCTGTGAAGTGCTTTGCATGCATGTGGATGAAACTGTTTTGAATGAGGAGAAAACAATGATTGATCAGCGTAAACTTCATCATGCAGCAAGACTAGGTGGTGATTGGTACAGCAGTGTTGATGCAACAAATTTGTTTATGGTTGAAAAACCAAATACACAGCTGGGCATTGGTATTGATGCATTGCCCGAAGCTATCCGCAACAGCAATATCTTAACAGGAAATAATCTTGGTCAGCTGGCAAACGTGCATGAATACCCTGCTGTTGATGCAAGCTATGAAGATGAACGGTTGAAAAATATCTTCCAGTATTTTTCTGTAAACCCAACTGAAATGGATAAAGAACTGCACAAGTATGCAAAAGAATTACTCGATGCAGGAAAAGTAAACGAAGCATGGCAGGTACTGCTGGCTGATGATTAATACGAACGACGATTATGAAAATTTTAGTTACAGGAGCTGCCGGATTTATTGCATCGGGTTTGGTACACAAACTGGCCGAACAGGGACATGATGTGCACGCCATGGTCAGGAATATCAACAAGGCACAACATCTTCAGCATCCCAATGTACAGTTGTTCAACGGCGATATTAATGATGTTGATTCCATACAAACAGCGGTAAAAGGTTGTGAGCAGGTGTATCATATTGCAGCTTATGCACGCATGTGGGCCAAAGACCGCAACGAGTTTTTTAAAGTAAATCTCGAGGGCACAAAGAATATGCTCAATGCTGCAGTGCAGAATGGTGTTTCAAAATTTGTATTCACCAGCAGCACAGGTGTACTTGGTGCAACAGCAGGCAAGGTAATGACGGAAGCTGATCCACGCACATCTGAGTTTGATAACGATTACGAATACAGCAAGCACCTTGCTGAAGAAGAAGTAAGAAAATTTGCTGCTGATGGGTTTAATGCAGTAATTGTAAACCCGTCAAGAGTATATGGTCCCGGTCCGCTTTCGTACAGCAATGCTGTTTCAAAAATGATCATCCAGGCATTGAAAGGAAAACGGGTGGTTGTGCCGGGCGGCAATGCAGTAGGCAACTATGCTTTTGTAAACGATGTAATCGACGGGCACATCAAAGCAATGGACAAAGGTGTAAGTGGCGAACGTTATATTCTTGGCGGCGAAAACATCAGCTATCTTGAATTCCTGGATGTGGCGAAAAATCAGTTGGGCGAATTTAAATCGCTGCGGCTTTCATTACCTGTTATGAAACTGGCAGGCAACATTGAACTGCTGCGTGCAAAACTCACCAACACATTTCCTGCCATTACACCCAAAATGCTGGGACGTTATTTTGTTGATGCAACCTATTCAACAAAAAAAGCAGAGAGTGAAATCGGGTATGTGGTAACACCGTTCAGCGAAGGCATTGCGCAAACCATTCAATACATCAGGCAAAACCTGTTGTAATTGCCAAAATAAACACAAGTGACAACCGAAACCTACACGTTGATTACCGGGGCCAGTTCAGGCTTTGGTAAATCACTGGCGCTGGAGTGTGCATCAAGAAAAATGAATCTTATTCTTGTTGCATTGCCCGGCCCGGAGTTAAAAGAGCTGGCCGACAGCATACGCATGCGCTATGGAGTAAAGGCTATGGCAGTTGAAAAAGATCTGTCAACCGAAGAGGGATGTTATTCTTTGCACAGCGAAGTAATAAAGCAAAACCTGCGGGTCAATATTCTCATCAACAATGCAGGCGTTGGCAGCACTTTTTATTTTTATGAAGGCGGTGCCGATTTTTTTGAAAAGCAGGTAAAGCTCAACGTACTTGCCACAACGTTATTAACCCGTTTGTTTCTCCCGTTGCTGGAGCATCATCATCAATCGTATATTTTAAACGTAAGCAGCCTGTCGTGTTTTTTTCATTTGCCACGCAAATCGGTTTACGGCAGCACCAAAACCTATATCTATTATTTATCCCGCACATTAAAAAAAGAACTGCGTCCACACGGTGTATCGGTAAGCGTTATCTGCCCCGGTGGTATGAACACCAATGCAGTGGTAACACAGGTTAACCAGAGCGGTACATGGTTTGCCCGTCACTCAGCCATGGAACCCGATGTGGTGGCAGCCATTGCCATCAGCGGAATGCTCAGTAAAAAAGAAGTCATCATTCCCGGCAAGCTTAACAAGTTGTATAAAATGCTTGATTATGTTGTGCCCTCTTCTGTTAAAGACATGGTGCAGCAATACCAGATGAAAAAGCTGAAGCGAAGCGATGTGTTGTAAGAAAATGATGTTACAGCAGCAGGTGCATCTATGAAGCTTTTGTTGCGTCGCACTCTTGTGCCACACAATTAAATTCAACACATTCGTGGCACCCCGCTGCAAGCGGTGGTACGCATTGTAATTCTATTCAGCAACCCATCTTTTTATCATGTAAATTCGAAAATAAATAGTTCGGTTGGTGAGGACAGCAACCAAAAGAATAGTTCTTTAATTTTTAATAAACCTGACGACTTCTTCCTTTGTTTTAATAAAATAAATACCTGGCAGGAGTAATGAAACATTTACTGCCTGTGCACCATTCTTTAACTTTATTGACTGAACAACCTGGCCGGTATAATTGGCGATGAATGCATCCTGATCTTTATTGCTGATGATGGTGATCACTTTTGTTGAAGGATTCGGGAACAGCTGCAACTGCAGTTTTTCGTTGCCTGTATTCAATCGGATAACATCACTGTATTGAATCTTTCCATCGTAATCAACAATTTTCAAACGGTAGTAAACAGCGTCTGTACTGTTCAAAAGATTATCTGCAAAGCTGTATCCACCACTGCCGCCCGCCTTTACAGTACCTGCAACTTCAAACGTAACAGCATCTGTACTTTTTTCAATAATAAAATGTGAGGTATTGATTTCCTCTGCACTTACCCAGAATAATTTTACAGTATTCTGTTCAATACGTTTTGCAATAAAGGAGACCAGTGTTACAGGTAAAATGGTTCCGTATGTTGCCTGTATATAAAGCCGTTTCACTGTTCCGCCGCAGGGATCGCCGAAAACAGCATTCGTGGCGTTTATACTGGCTGAATTAAGGCCCACAAAAGTGGAAGAACAGATACTTACGCTGTTGGTTGCATGACAGCTTCCAATTGTAAACGCACCGCAGCTACCATTGGGTGTTCCATAACTGGCAAATTCAATACTGGTAATTATATTTCCCGGAGGTGCAGTTAATGTAACCACGCCATTCTCATTTGCAGTACCACATACTACCTGTGCATGTAAAAAAAAAGGTAAACTGAAGGTAATGAGCGTAAAAATTTGTTTCATCTTTTGTGGTTTTTGGGTAATTTTTGTGCGGGCCAAAAATATGCAAAAAATATCTATGTATATGATATCTCCTTCACAGCGACTTATTCCAAAGCCCTGAACTCTTGACAAAAGAATGTTGCGTTGCGGATTTAATATTGTTGCGATTAAATCTGCATTTTACGCCTTTGTTAGACAGACAACCAACAAAGATGTGAGTACTTGCTTTTGCAATGAATGCTGTGTGTTCTTTTGTCCTGACATTCCTCAATTCTTCGGGACAAGTTGTGGTGAATTGCAGCAGAACTTCTATTGTGCATCTTATGTGCAGCAGTTTGAGTTTGGTTTGCCAAAATGGAAATGCATTGATTTCGGTTGGTGGTGACAGCAACCGATAAGAAGAAAATTTATCGGCTGAACAGGTGAAGAAGTTGCAGGAGTTTATGGATGAGCTGGAAAAAAGTAAGTGAGATAATTTTTTATCTTTCACATTCGTAAAAATATTTTGTTGGTCAGGCGACCAATAAAGGCGTAGGAAACAAATTGTTTGGTGAGGACACCAAACATAAAAAAAATCGAACTAACAATGAAAACAATTTTCCTTTGTTTATCAATTGGATTATTTCTTGCATGTTCCAATTCAACTGAGAATACAAAAAAGATAACTCCGGATTCTAATCATAACTCAATAAATAAAGAAATAAACTCAATTGATTATTGTACTGTATGTGATTCTCTTGACATGTGGCAAGGCGGGATACAGGGTGTACAAAAAAGTGACTCAACAGGAATTTATTTGTTTGGCGATTGTTACTCAAATAAATCCTACGATTTACTTTATGTTCCTAAAGGCGATATCCTGAAGTTTAAATCTTCAATAAGTTCTGACAGCTTATTAAGATATTACGACAATGGAAAGAGTGTGAATTATAAAAACTTGGACTGTTATGCTTTTGTGATTAAGAAAACAGAACATATTAAGAAGACAAGTAAAGACAAAGATTGCGATTGTGAAGATCTGGATACTTATGATTATGTCTTTCCGGATAGTGTAAAAGTTTTTAAAAGAACTGACGAGAGCTGGGTATTAATAAAAACTAAAAAAATTACATCATTCGAACAACTGGGCAGACTTAAACTAAATGTCATTTTTCATATAAACTGATCAATCGTATTGATGAAGTAAATAAAATGTCCCTGAAGTTTATGAGACAAACTCTGCTAATAATTTTGCTTTCCCTTACATCATGTTTTAGTCCTTTTAACGACAAACAAAAATTAAAAACGGACGATATTGATCATATTGAAATCAGTAAGCAATTTGATTCAGTTTCATTACATCTTACAAATGAACAGGTTGCTGACTTTGTTGAGGATTGGAATGATTCATGGCCAAAAGGACCGTACAAGTTTTTACCTGAATATACGTTAACAGTTTACTTCAAAGCTGATAGTTCCCTTTCGTTCAGAACAAACAGTAACTTAATAAAACAGAGAAGTGATTGG
This sequence comes from Chitinophagaceae bacterium UBA1931, assembly GCA_002337125.1. Classification (GTDB taxonomy): domain Bacteria; phylum Bacteroidota; class Bacteroidia; order Chitinophagales; family Chitinophagaceae; genus Lacibacter. The sequence goes on along the minus strand of DDFJ01000004.1, from coordinate 1,800,207 downwards.
GCTTATTCTGTTGCTGATAAAGAATATTTCAAAAAAATTTGGCTTAAGCAGGTCGGACTGACCAAAGATTATTTTGAATATGCACCAACCTATTTTATAAACAACAAATTTGAAACTGACAGAAAACCGTTAACTGAGAAACAACTTAATGGTATAAAACAGGTATTGACTTTTTATAAGCATGAATGGAAAGAAATACGAGGACAGTTATTTTACAGAAATAAAATAGATAGCGAACTGCTTTGGAATTATACAACCAAAGCAGGCGATAGTATTTGGCTTTCATCTCATAAATAATCACTTTAAAGCCGCCAGGGAACTGGTGCAAAAGTCCCCGATAATTAAATAACTAAATCCCCCTTTGTAAAAAACAGATTGCTTCGTCGTTCCTCCTCGCAAAGACGTATACCGGAGGAATCATCCTTCGTAAGAAAGAACATCATCGCACCCGTCATTGCGAGGGTAAGCAGGTATTGAGCGGTTGCCCTGTGCCGAAGCAATCTTTATTAAAGCGTGGAAGTTTCATCTATACCTTCTTTCCCAGACGAGTCTACTGCAAAGAACTCGCCGTAAAACAAAAAGCCCCGGCAAACTCGCCGGGGCTTTTTTATCAATAGCATGCAGATTAATTCCAAACAGCACCAAATACTTTTTTCAATATTTCGGTTGTACGCTTAATCGGGTTTTCCCTGATCTCCAGTTCTTCTTTTGCAATCTGGTCGAACAGTGCATCAACTGTTTTTCCCACCACGTACGAAGTAAGATCGGGGTTAATCTTGTTCCTGGTTGTAGGGAACTTGTTGTAGCCGTTTACAAGATCGCCGTAATATTTTGTTGCCTCCACTTTATCAAGGCTTGTTTTAACCACGGGAGTAAATGCCTGTATCAATGCAGCACTTGTTTTTTCTTTAAAGTAATTCGTAGCCGCATCTTTTTGTCCACGGATAATGTTGATGGCATCGGTAAACGTCATTTGTTTAATGGCATCAATAAAAATGGGTTTGGCATAGCCAACGGCATCTTCAGCACCACGGTTAATTTGTAAAACAGCTTTATCGGCCACCTTTCCAAGTCCGATTGTACGCATGGTGTTTTCAACTTTCTGTACTTCGGGCGGCAAAAGAATTTTATAAAAACTGCTGCCGAAAAAACCATCGGTTTTATTAAGGTTGAGTACTGCACGGGTTAAGCCCTGCGCAAGAGCATCTTTAATTCCCTGGCCGGCTTCGGCTTCGGTTACAGTGTTTGAGGTTGTTGGGTTGGTAGGTAACTGGCTCAATACTTCACAAGAAGCAAATACACTGCTGAAGGATACGAGAAACAAAAAACGTTTGATCATAATTGGATGTTTTTAATTAAAACGGTATTTATGCCATAAAGGTTGCATACACCGTGCCGAAGATACGCACCTTTGTTTGTGTGCTTCACTTACGGTACTTTTGTAACTTGTTAAAATTCATGCCGGGCAACCGGTAAACATAGCCATCCGGAAACAATTATTATGAGTACACATTTGTCTGAACAGGAAATTATCAGAAGGGAAAAATTAGCTGAGTTAACTAAACTGGGTATTGATGCTTATCCGGCCCCGCTTTACCCGGTATCGCATTTTTCAACCGCCATCAAAAAGGGATACAACGAGCACACAAAAAATCATTACCAGGATGTGTGCATTGCCGGCCGTGTCATGAGTATACGTGATATGGGAAAGGCATGCTTTGCAGTGTTGCAGGACAGCCACGGCCGCCTGCAGGTGTATGTACGCAGGGATGATATTTGCCCCGGCGAAGACAAAACCCTTTACGATGTGGTGTTTAAGAAACTGCTGGATATTGGTGATATTATTGGTGTGAAAGGGTTTGTGTTTATTACCAAAACTGGCGAAACAAGTCTGCATGTAAAAGAACTCACCATCCTCACCAAGTCATTAAAGCCTTTACCGGTTGTGAAGGAAGCAGAAGGACAAACTTTTGATGCAGTAACTGATCCTGAGTTTAAATACCGTCAGCGTTATGCCGACCTGATTATTAACCCGCAGGTGAAAGATGTGTTTGTAAAACGTACCATACTCATCAACAGCATCCGTGAATATTTAAACGAGCATGGTGCGCTTGAAGTGGATACGCCGGTGCTGCAAACCATTCCCGGTGGTGCAACTGCCCGTCCGTTCTCCACACACCACAATGCGCTGGATGTACCCATGTACATGCGTATTGCCAATGAACTTTACTTAAAGCGTTTGATTGTTGGTGGTTTTGACTGGGTGTATGAGTTTGCACGCAACTTCCGTAATGAGGGTATGGACAGAACACATAATCCTGAATTCACCATTCTTGAATGGTACACTGCTTACAAGGATTATTTCTGGATGATGAACGTAACTGAAAACCTGCTGGAACGTGTGGCTATTGCATTGCATGGAGGTACTGATGTGCAGGTAGGCGATAAAGTGATCAGTTTTAAAACACCGTTTAAGCGTGTTTCAATTTTGGATGCCATTAAAGAAAATACTGGTATTGATGTGAGCGGAATGGATGAAGATGGATTGCGTGCAGTTTGCAAGCAACTCAACATTCATGCAGATAACAGCATGGGTAAAGGAAAACTGATTGATGAACTGTTCAGCGAAACAAGCGAAGCAAACTACATTCAGCCAACATTCATTATTGATTACCCGGTTGAAATGAGTCCGCTTACGAAGAAGCACCGCAGCAAACCCGGACTGGTGGAACGTTTTGAGCTGATGATTAACGGTAAGGAAATTGCTAATGCTTACAGTGAACTGAACGACCCGATTGATCAACGTGAACGTTTTGAAGACCAGGTGAAGCTGAAGGAAAGAGGTGATGATGAAGCGATGTTTATTGATTATGATTTCTTACGTGCACTGGAATATGGTATGCCGCCTACAAGTGGTATTGGTATTGGTATCGACCGTTTGGTGATGCTGATGACCAACCAGCCAAGCATACAGGATGTACTGCTGTTCCCGATGATGCGGCCGGAGAAGATAGACGATGCACAACCTGAATAAAGTAAAGAATAGAGATTGAGATATAAGCTGCTGTTGATTGTAACAGCAGCTTTTTTATTACGTTAGTGTCATGTTAAAAAAATATCTAATTTCCTCTTCTTTTTTTATGTAAACGTTTGCCTTTTATTTTTGCTGAAAATTAATAATCATGAAAACATTCTATTTAACAGTTGCATTACTGGTATGTACCATTGCAGCTATTTCACAAACTACAAAGCGTACTGTTAACATCAATGGATTATTTGGAAGCAATGGCGGAGCTGTCTATGAGAACAATGATGTATTCAAACAGTTCAAACTAAATATTGGTGCAGGAACGGGATATTTTGTGAAAAATAATTGGGAAATAGGAGCAGGGATTCAATTTGGAGTTTTCAGGCAAAAATTCAAACCACCATATGACAATCTTCCCGGGCCTCCGTCTTTTGAGCAATCTTACAGGTATAATTTTGGTGTTTACAGCAAATACTATTTCGGAAATAAATCAGTCAGACCGTTTGCTGTAATTTCAACTGGATACAACTTAAGCTATGACAAACAGATAAACTTGGGCGTAGAAAGTAAAGGTAATTCCAGGTACTTTAACTCTGGCGGCGGCGCTGGCTTGTCTTGGTTTTCTTCAAAGAAATTGGGATTATTTATGCAACTAACTTATGATCACATTTATAGCGACAAGCTTGACCAAGGCTCATTTAATCTCAACTTTGGTGTGCAGATCAATTTAGAGAAGAAATAAACGACAATTATTCTATTCAGGCCGCAGCAATAGCAGCTGCGGTTTTTTTATTCCATTCATCCAAATGGCCATCGGGCTTTGCTTAAAAAAATTATCTTCACCCCCATTAAAATCAAACTCATGAGAAAATCAGGATTTCTTGTTCTATTCGTCGCATTGGCATTTTCTGCTTTTGCCCAGCAAAAAGAACTCACTGTTGAGCAGATGCTGAAAGGCGCTCCGCAAAAAATAACCAAAACCTTACCACAGTTTGTAAAGTGGATGGGTGATAACAGTTTTGTATTGAAGCATGATGGCAAAACTTTTCTTGTTGATTGCAAAACAGGCATAGAAAAAGAATACACCGAAGTAAAAACGCTGGAAGCAAAACTCATCAATGAAGTATATGTAAAGGACAATGATCTGTTTCGCCGTACTGATGCTGGTGAAACACGTTTAACCAATAACAAAGACATTGAAAAGAACCCCACTTTATCGCCCGATGGAAATTATGTTGCCTTTACACGCAACAACAACCTGTTCACTATTCATCTCAGCGATAACAAGGAAACACAGTTAACATTTGATGGTACTGATGTAATCCTGAATGGTTATGCAAGCTGGGTATATTATGAAGAAATTCTTGGCAGACCCACCCATTACCGTTCTTTCTGGTGGAGCCCCGACAGTAAGCGTATTGCTTACATGCACATGGATGAAAGTATGGTGCCCATGTTTCCTATTTACAGCGAAGAAGGTCAGCACGGATATATTGAACAGACCCGTTATCCCAAAGCCGGTGATAAAAACCCTGAAGTAAAGATTGGTGTTGTTGGTGCTGATGGCGGATCAACAGTATGGGCTGCGTTTAATGAAAAGGATGATCAGTATTTTGGTTTGCCTTACTGGAAACCTGATGGCAGTGCCTTATGGATTCAGTGGATGCCACGCACACAGGACAACCTGAAAGTATATGAAATGAATTTAGCTGATGGAAGTAAAAAGGAAATCTATGATGAAAAACAAAAAACATGGATTGATCTTGACGACCAGGGCAGCCGCATTACTTTCCTGAAGAACGGAAAGAATTTTATTCTTGAAAGCGATGCAACAGGATGGAATCATTTGTACCTGCACGATATGACAGGCAAACGCATCAGCGCCATTACCAGCGGAGCGTTTACAGTTACTGCAGTGAATTATATCGATGAAAAAAATCAAACCGTTTATTTCACCTGCCGTAAAGACAACAGTGCACGTTTTGATTTATACAAAGTAAAGTTTGATGGTAAAGGATTGCAGCGTTTAACATTTGGTGAATACACACACCGCAGCATCAACCTTTCTCCTAATGCTGCTTATTTCATCACTACTTATTCAAACACTTCCACACCTGATGTGCTTGCATTGGTGAATAATAAAGGTCAGCTGATCAAGGAACTTGGTTCAGCAAAAGGTGAAGATTACGAAAACACCATTCTGGCAAAAACAGAATTGCTTCGAGTAAAAAGTGAAGATGGAAAATATGATTTACCTGTGCGTATTGTGTGGCCGTTGAATTTTGATAAGAATAAAAAGTATCCGCTGATGATTACTATCTACGGTGGACCAAATGCAGGAACTGTGTATGATGGCTGGCAGCTGAGTATGCAGCAGCAATGGTTTGCAAAAGAAGGAATGATACAGGTGGCCATTGATCACCGTGCAAGCGGACATTTTGGTAAGGAAGGTGTAAACTATATGCACCGTAATCTTGGCTACTGGGAAATGAAAGACTGGATTACGATTGTAAAATGGCTGATTGATAATGCAGGTGTTGATAAGAGCAAAGTATGCATCAGCGGTTTTAGTTATGGTGGTTATATGACCTGCTATGCATTGACTTATGGTGCTGATTATTTTACTTACGGTCTGGCTGGTGGCAGCGTTGTTGACTGGAGTTTGTACGACAGTCATTACACCGAACGTTTTATGGATACACCTGCTGAAAATCCGGAAGGATATAAAACATCATCTGTATTAACGTATGTAGATAAGTACAAAGGTCTGCTGCGTATTTATCATGGTACAATGGATGATAATGTGCACATGCAGAACAGTATTCAGCTTATTAAGAAACTGGAAGAAAAGAAGAAGCATTTCGAGTTTATGCTTTATCCTGGTGGCCGTCACGGATGGCCCGGCAACCAGCAGATGCACTCACAAAATGAGAACAACTTATTTATCTATAAAAACTTATTGGAAAAAGAAATGCCGAAAGAGTTGTTGAGGTAAAAATAAAAAACCGGGAATTTTATCCCGGTTTTTTATTTTAATGTATCTATCCAATTTTTAAAATCTGTACTTACTTTTTCTTTTGTTTCAATTTGAGGATCCTCATCATAAAAGTCCGCAACTTCAAATTTATATTGAAAATCTCTTGCTTTTTGAATAACTGAATAATCAAAACCTTCAAGAGCATTGATTGAATCAATTAAAAAAGTAACGAAAGTTTCCTTTGTGACTTTGTTTGAAAGATAGTTTGCAACCATTTCTTCTAGTCGTAGTAAAATTGAAACATTGGACATGCAAAATAATATCAATTTTTCTTTTTCTTCACCTGTAATTCTTCCCAAGGGGTAGTGCCATCTTTTTCTCTTGTAAACATTAACTGCTTTCCTTCGCCGATAACAATTTCAGCTGTGGTGTAAATAAAATTGCTGTCAAGCAAATGGCCGCCGGTTGTTTTTCCTGTACTGTCGCTGATGCTGATGTGCAGGTGTGAACCATTGGTGCTCACAGTGCCGGTTAAGCTGACGATTTCAAAATGACCATTGCCTTTGGCTCCTTCGGGCTGATTAGCAAAACGAATATTCCATTGTGTTAAGCTTCCTGCACAGGTCATGATCCAGCCGGCTTCAATTTTTTCTTTTTGTACGTATGCTTCAATTTCTTTTCTCAGATCCTGTCCCGGCTTTAAGCGAAAGGCATGAACTTTTATTTCATCATTCTGCATGGGCTTGTTGTTTTGACAGGAAATCAAAAAAAGAAAAAGTATAAAAATGTATCGCATAATGTTTATTGGGCACAGAGAATCGAAGCTTTGTGCTTTTGTGGCAAATATCTTTTGTAATAGGCTTAATCAACAAATAAATCCTTGAATAATTCAGCACCGGGAGTTACGCTGTATTTACTTAAGTCAGTAATTCCTTCAGCTGCAAACACATCTTCATCAACAAACAAATTACCGGTACATTCTCTTGAAGGTTTGCTGAGAATAATATGTGCAGCATCAGCCAGTATATCGGGCTTGCGGCTCATTTTAGCAAGCGCTTGTCCACCTAACAAATTTCGCACTGCAGCAGTATCGATTGTTGTTTGCGGCCAGAGAGCATTGGCAGCAATTCCTTCTTTTTTAAATTCAGACGACCAGCCAAGTGTAAGCATGCTCATATTGTATTTGCTGATGGTATAAGCAACATGATCGGCCAGCCATTTTGCACGCATGGTTAAAGGCGGCGATAATGTAAGAATGTGCGGATTGTTTCCTTTGCGCAGGTGCGGTATGCAGGCCTTCGTCATAAAGAATGTACCACGTACATTAATGTCGTACATCAGGTCGAAGCGTTTTGCTTCTGTTTGTTCTGTTGCAGATAAGGTAATGGCTGATGCATTGTTGATAAGGATATCGATGCCGCCAAATTCAGCTACTGTTTTTTCAACGGCAGCCTGTATCTGCTCTTCATTCCTGATATCAAGCTGGATGGCCAATCCTTTACCACCGGCAGCTGTCATATCGCTGGCTGATGAAAAAATGGTACCACCAAGTTTTGGATTTTCTTCCACGCTTTTTGCAGCTACAACAATGTTAGCTCCTTCTTTTGCCAGGCGTAATCCAATGGCTTTACCAATGCCACGGCTGGCACCGGTAATAAAAACTGTTTTTCCTTTGAATGACATAATAATCGTTTGTGTAAATATGCAGTTATTGTTTTGAATCTGTACTTATTGTTTAACCATGATCATGCGGATTAACTGTTGCATGAATGGGTCCGAACTCACTTGTATAGATTTTGAATAACAAGATAAAATAACTAATCAGTAACGGGCCAAAAATAAATCCCCAGAATCCAAAAAGGCTTAACCCCACAATTACTCCCAGCACAGTTACCATTGGATGCACATCGCCCATTCTTTTCATTAACGTTATTCTTGCCAGGTAATCAACATTGCCTGTAATAACAAGACTGTAGATGAGTAAGCCAACGCCCTGCCCGGTATGCCCCTGAGAAAAAAGATATACTACCAATGGTGCCCATATAAGTGTTGTGCCCACAATCGGGAAAAAAGCAAATACACCTGTAATAAATCCCCACAGCACAAATTCGTTTACACCAAAAATCCAGTAACCGATCATTGCAAAAACACCTTGTATGAGTGATATAAGCGGAATGCCGATTGCGTTTGCTTTTACCACACTGATGGTTTCTTTACCAAGTATGTCGATATTTTTTTCATGAAGCGGCAGCCAATATTCAAACGATTCTTCCATTTCCTTTCCGCTGGTGAGCATAAAGAAATACATAAACAGCATCATAGCCAGGTTGGAAAGAATCATGGCTGTACTGTTAAGAAATGCCGGGAAGAAGTTGGCAATCTGTTTTTGTATTTCAGCAATGTTGTTGTCAGTAAGAATATCCTGTCCTGTCCATTCTTTGATTTTTGCTGAAGCAGATTTTAAACCCTGTATCATTTCATCTGAATGACTGAAGAGAACGGTAACTTTTGGTGATAACAAAGTAATGATATAATACACCGGCAACCCGATCATAATAAGGCATGAAAAGAGAAAGATGGTTGCAGTGAGGTTTTTATTCCATCCTCTTTGTAATGTGAGATAACGGTAGGTTTTGCGGCTTAGAATGTATAAAGTAACTGCACCAAGAAATCCCGGAAGAAAAACATACAGTTCTTTGATAAGTAAGTAGCCAAGTCCTGCAAGTACAACCAGCAGTATAATTTGTCGTAAACGGTTACTGAAAGATGCCATGTAATGAAATTACACAGAAAACATTGATTGATAAAAAAGCCGTTGAATAAAAAACCGGGCAGACGCCCGGTTTAAAACACCTACTATTCGACATCACCTTATATGTGCCCGCACCAAACCTGCGGAGAAAGTGCTGAATCTGTATTTACATAAAGAGCTGCTGTTTTAAAAGCACTGATTTATGTATTTGTTCGAATTACTTGTTTTACTTCTACACGACTGGCAGCCCTGTTATGAATATGAGCAGCAGTGAGTGTTTCATCTGTTGCTGTAAGGCCGGTAATATTTACAAAGTAATAAAGCTCGTCTGTTATTTGCCTGAAGCCATAATGCTTGTTGCAGTTGCGATATCAGTTGCATGGAAATCTTTTTCATAATTTTTTCAAGTAAATTATAATAAGCTTTTTCAGAACTGAAGCAGATGTAACCGACCGGGTAGTTTTCCTGTTTAAACCGGAGTAATTTCTGTTTTAATCTTCCCACACTTTCAGACCTTCGCTGCAGTTGGAGCAGATGTCGATGTTTTTGCGGCTGCTGGTTATTTCTTTGCGGAACTGTTTATAATTATCGTTGTTCCAGATTTGTTTGAAGGACTGCATTTTCAGGTTGCCTAACTGGTGCATGGCATCTTTATCAAAACAGCAGGGAACAATAAGCCCATCCCATGTAATCACATTTGCATGCCATAATTTCCAACAATGATTCTGCAGTTTGTTTTTGGGAACAGTGTTGCCGTTGCTGTCTTTTTTATAGCGGCTGTATTTGTTGAGAGAAGGGATGAGTTGGTTTGGATCATTTTCATAATCGTACACCTGTGCAGTTTTAAACCATACATCATCCACACCAACTTCTTTGGCAAGTTTTTTTACATCTTCCAGCTGATGTTCGTTTGGCTTTACAACCAAAAACTGGAAAATCACAAACGGTGTTTTGCTCTTTAATTCTTTTTTCCACTTAACAATGTTCTTTGCGCCTTCAAGTACTTTGTTCAGCTGACCACCAACACGGTACTGCTGGTACACATCCTGCGTAGTGCCATCAATGGAAATAATTAAACGGTCGAGTCCGCTTTCAACTGTTTGCTTTGCTTTTTCCTCGGTTAAATAGTGTGCATTGGTTGATGTGGCGGTATAAATTTTTTTCTTCGATGCGTAGTTCACCATCGGCAAAAAATCGGGATTCAGGAAAGGCTCACCCTGGAAATAGAAGATGAGGTAAAGTAACTCCTTGTGAATATCATCAATGGTTTGTTCAAAGAAACTTTTCTGCAGCATACCTGTTGGCCGGGTAAACTGTCTTAAACCACTCGGGCATTCGGGGCAGCGGAGATTGCAGCTTGTGGTAGGTTCAAATGAAATGGAAACCGGGTAACCCCATTGCACAGGTTTGTTGAGCAAACGACTCAGCTGGTAACTGCTCCATACTTTTCCTGCATTCCATGCTCTGCGTATTGTAAGCTTTGATAAAAGATTGGTTATATCGTTCCGGTGAAAACGGGGCATAAGCCGCAAAGATAAACTGCAAATAGTTACCTGATTAAAGTAACTGTGCCTTTCAGCGGAACAGTTTGTGTTGCAAAAGTGCAGTACCAAACATAAACGCCAGGTACAGCTGCTTTTCCTTTGTAATTTCCATCCCAGCCCTGAAGATAATTGGTTGTTTCAAAAACCCTTTCTCCAAAACAGTTATAAACCGCTAAGCGGAAATCTTTCAGATTATAGGCATTTAGTGCGGAAAAAATATCATTCAATCCATCATGATTTGGAGTGAAAGCATTTGGGAAAAAAAGTGTGCAGTTTTTAGACGCAACCATAACCTGGTCTGTATTAGAGCCACAGGTATTACTTACCTGTACAGAATAAACTCCAGGCTGCCGTACGATATAGTAATTAAGTGTTGATCCATCCTGCCACAAATAAGAATCAAAAACCCCGGGGTTGAGCAGTAAAGAATCTCCTGAACATATTTCTTTATCAATTCCTAATGAAGGGCTCGGTAAATCAGTTACAGCGAGCAACAAAGTGCGTGTACTGTCACAGCCATTGGCAGCAATAAATTTGTCGACATAGCTTCCTGCGGAATTATATCCTTCAAAGTACTCTCCCCTGCAAATTGATTTACTGATGGTAGATGAAATTTTTTGATTGACTGTCAGGTTTAAGGTTCTGGCACTGTCACATCCGTTTGAACCAGTAAAGTGATCAATAAATGTCCCAGATGAGCTGTGTCCTTCAAATGAATCACCCTCACAAATCGTTTTATTGATAGTGGATGATTTTTTTTGATTAACAGTAAGGTTTAAGGTTCTGGTGCTGTCACATCCATTCGAGCCTGTAAAATGATCAATAAAAGTTCCGGATGAAGAGTATCCTTCGAATGAATCGCCTTGACAAATTGTTTTTGAAATTATCGAACTTGTTTTTTGATTGACGACGAGGTTCAAAGTTCGAATGCTATCACAGCCGTTAACACCAGTGAAAATATCTTTATAAGTACCGGAAGTAGTATATCCCTCAAAAGAATTTCCCGAACAAATCGTTTTGTTAATAACAGAAGTTGCTTTTTGATTGACTGTTACTGACTTTGATGTTGTAACTGTACAGGCATTTGCATCGGTAACGGTGAGAAAATATGTTCCGCTTTTGTAGAAAGTGTTTGTAGCAGCATTGGGCTGCTTGCCATCACTCCACAAATAGGTTGTGCCACCAGAAGCTGCTAGCGTTACACTATCGCAACTAACTGTATTACCTGAAATTGTTACTGGGAAAAGTGGAGGATTTAACCCCCATGTAATATTTGTGTAGTACTCAGGTGTAGTTGAGAAAATAGTTACACAGTCAAATTTTCCAGGAAATACGATCACAGCATTTCCTTCGGCTCCTATAATTGTTGTGTCATCCGGAAAGGTCATTCCACCTTTTTCATAAACAGAAACATAATGTTTCGAAAAAGTTAGTTTAACGGGGGTGTGAATATCGCCAAGCGAAGAAATCAATAAAACAGGGTTCTCAACAGTTTGCGAAAAACACATTGTAGTTGTGCCACCTGCACCAGCTGCCCAGGTTGTTTGTGGTACTGTTGCATTTGGTAAGTTGGTTGTAAATCCTGAAAACAATGAATAATTATAAACGGATGGGGTTGATCCAAAGGTATAATTCGCAGTCATTGTTACTGCTATTGGCTGACCGTTATTGATGATGGTTCCTGTTGCTGAGTTACCAGTAAAACTGGTCCAGGTTGTCCAATTGTAAATCTGGTTACACTGTGCTGAAGTGATTTCTGATAATGAAAGCAGAATGATAAAAAGGCTGATTGTTTTGAAGTCTATGTTGAACCGGATTTTCTTCATTGTTGTTTTTATAAGTCAGTCATACAAAAATACAGGAGCAGGCTCTTCTTTTATAACCTTTCAAAAATTAACTCCCTGAGTCCAGGTGCACTTATCAGTAACGAAAGATAATTTTACTAATTCGATGAAATTCTTTCTCAGGTTGCAGTATTATCAAAAAAGAATCCTTATTTTTGGTTAGTTGCATAAACAACTATATGCCAAACAACCAATTCAAAAAAGGAGAGTTATACAGCTTTATGACAGGTAAGGCAAGCACTGCTATTGCCCGTCGTTTGCAGAAAAACCTCAAACAGCACAACATTGAAATCACTGTTGAACAGTGGAGCGTCTTATATCATCTCTGGAAAAATGATGGCCTCAGTCAACAGGATTTATGCAATGCAACTTTCAGGGATAAACCAAGCATTACACGTTTGGTTGATAACCTGGAAAAACTGAAACTGGTAAAACGTGTTGCCAGCAAAAGTGACCGCCGTATTAACCAGGTGTTTCTTACTGAATATGGGAAACAACTGGAAGATGAAACAATGAATGTGGCCAACACAACATTGAATGAAGCATTAACAGGAGTACCATCAGATAAAATCGACATCTGTAAAGAAGTTTTACAGATTGTTTATGACAACCTGAAGTAATACTGCATAATAATTGCCCGAAACAATTAATCAACAATAAAACTGAAGTAGTATGAGTACCGCAACGATTGCAACACCACTTAAAGGCGGCGAGTGGCTGATAAAAGCAAGTACAGCACAGGATACATTCATTCCTGAAAATTTTAATGAGGAACAACAGATGGTGAAAGATATGTGCGCCACATTTCTTGATACCGAAATATTGCCTGTTGTTGCACGTATTGATAAAATGGAACAAGGCCTGATGCCTGCATTAATGGATAAAGCAGGCGAACTGGGATTGCTCGGCACTTCAGCCCCAGAAGATTTGGGCGGGCTGGGTAAAGATTTTATCACCTCTACATTGGTAAACGAAGCCTTGGGTGGCGGCTATTCTTTTTCTGTTGCTGTTGCAGCACATACCGGCATTGGCACCTTGCCCATTCTGTATTTTGGAACTGCTGAACAAAAAGCGAAATACATACCCAAACTTGCAACTGGTGAATGGAAAGGTGCTTACGGGCTAACGGAACCCAACAGCGGCAGTGATGCATTGAGTGCAAAAACAACTGCTAAGTTGAGTGATGATGGAAAGCATTATATTCTTAACGGGCAAAAATGCTGGATCACCAATGGTGGTTTTGCCGATGTATATACTGTATTCGCAAAAATCGATGGCAAAGAATTTACTGCATTCATTGTTGAGCGTGGAATGGAAGGATTTACACAAGGTCCGGAAGAACATAAAATGGGTATCAAAGGATCTTCAACAGTACAGTTGTATTTCCAGGATTGCAAAGTGCCTGTTGAAAATTTGCTGGGTGAAAAAGGAAAAGGCCATGTAATTGCATTCAACATTCTCAACATCGGCCGTTTGAAATTAGCAGCAGCTGTACTCGGCGGTTCAAAACGTTCGCTCAATATTGCTTTAACCTACGCAGCAACAAGAGAGCAGTTCAAAACACCTATTGCAAACTTTGGTGCTATTCAGCACAAGCTGGGCGAAATGGCTACAAATATCTGGGTGCTTGAAAGTGCATTGTACAGAACATGTAAATGGATTGATGATAAAGAAACAGAACTGGAAGCTGCTGGTAAAACATCGGCAGAAGCATTGCTTGGTGCAGCTGAAGAATATGCCATTGAATGTGCCATGTTAAAAGTTGATGGTAGTGAATTACTCGATTATGTTGTGGATGAAGGTGTGCAGATTCATGGTGGTAATGGTTTCAGCGATGAGTACGAAATTTCAAGAGCTTATCGTGACAGCCGCATCAACCGTATTTACGAAGGCACCAATGAAATCAATCGCCTGTTAACAGTTGATATGGTATTGAAACGTGCTATGAAGGGCAGGCTTGATATTATGGGTCCGGCAATGGCTGTGCAAAAAGAACTGATGAGTATTCCTGATTTTGGAAATGATGATGATACAGCATTTGCAAAAGAATTTAAAGCTGTTGCAAATTTCAAAAAAGCAATCATGATGACAGCAGGTGCTGCTGTTCAGAAACTGATGATGAAGATTGAGCAGGAGCAGGAAATACTGATGAATATTGCTGATATGGCTATTCAGACCTTTAATGCGGAAAGTGCTTTATTACGTGCAGCAAAACTGGTTGCAGAAAAAGGTGAGGATGCCTGCAAATTTGAACTCGATATCATGCATACTTATTTATACGATGCTGCTGACCGCATCAATAAGTTTGGTAAAGATGCCATTAATGCATTTGCAGATGGCGACGAACACCGGATGATGCTGTTAGGCTTAAAACGATTTACTAAAGTTGACCCGTTCAACAGTAAAGAGGCGAGAAGGCGAATTGTAGAAAAGCTGAGAAACGACGGAAAATATCCGTTATGATGATTTGTACAGTGAGTCACTTTTTTAAGTGGCTCGCTGTCCGGTCATCGGTTTAAAATCCTTTGCATAATTTGCAAAGGATTTTTTATTTAAACTTACTTCATGCGAATCATTTCAACCATACTCGTTCTTTGCCTGGCAACAGCTGCAAATGCACAACAGGTTTTTATCAAACTTGTTACTCCGGCAAAAACACAAAACAACTTCAGTGCAGCACGACAGTTTATTACAGGCACCACCTGTAAAGAATGCAGCTTGCAGGTAAATGGAACGGATGTGAAAGTATGGCCTACCGGTGCATTTGCTGTTGAACTGAATTTGCAGCAGGCTGATACAAGTTTCCAGGTTGTGGCAGTAAATAAAAAAGGGATGAAAGAAACTATGCGGGTATTTTATAAATATCAGCCCGCACCTGTTGAAAAAGAAGTTACAACCAACACTATTGAATACTGGCGTTTTGATCCTGCAGGCGATTTATTGGTGAAGCCGGGTGATCATATAAAAATGACAGCGAAAACGTTGCCCGGTTCTGTTGTAAAACTGGAGAATGGTTTTGTGTTTACAGAACTGCAGCCAAAAGATTCAACCGGTATAAAAGGCATTTACAAAGCAGAATATATTGTAAAGGAAAATGATAATCTGTTTTCTTATTCAAAAGCAAAACTGAAATTAATTGTTGAAACAAAGAATGATCAACTGATTGAAGCTGTCACAAAAAGTAATTATGCAATGATGAAGCCATTGGTGCTTCAAACAAAAGGGAAGCTTCCTTACCTGTTGCTGGGACTTGGTGAAGATCGCTTGGGCGGAACCAAGATGGGTTATCTTGATTCGCTGGTGAAATTATATGCTGTTGGCAAGGTTGGAAATAAATATTGCATTCAACTAAGTAAAAACAGGCAGGCTTATATTGAAGAAGAGTATGTTGATACAGCTGCTGCCGGAACATTTTCACCGGCATCACTTACTGCTAATATGCGTGTATGGGGTGACAGCAGTTTTGATTATGTATCACTTGCGATGTCGGAAAAATTACCTTACCAATCCTTCCAGGAAATCAATCCGTCAAAAATTGTGGTGGATGTATTTGGTGCAACATCCAATACCAACTGGCTTACCCAATTGCAGTCGGTGAAAGAAATCAAAAATGTTTATTACAACCAGGTAGATGAAGATGTATTGCGTATAACCATTGAGTTGAATCATCATCAGCATTGGGGACACAGCATTTATTACAATGGAAATACGTTAGTCATCAGGGTAAAACGTCAGCCGCAGAATCTTTCGCTCAGCAAACTTGTTATTGCTGTTGATGCCGGTCATGGAGGCGATAACAAAGGCGCATTTGGGTTAACAGGTGTGATGGAAAAAGATATGACGTTGCTGATTGCAAAGGAATTGCAGCAGGCACTTGAAGCTGAAGGAGCAACGGTGATTACAACAAGAACAAAAGATACCACTTATGATAATCACGATCGCCTGAGTTTTTACAAAGAAAAAAATCCCGATTTCCTGCTCAGCATTCATTTAAACAGCTCTGCCGATCCTGTGCGGATTAAAGGTGTGAGTACTTATTATAAATACATTGGTTACCGGCCACTGACTCAAACAATATTAAAAGAAATGCTGGGCATTGGTTTGCAGGAGTATGGTAATGTGGGCAATTTCAATTTTATCTTAAACGGGTTAACTGAATGCCCGAATGCATTGGTTGAAACATTGTTTATCAGCAACCCGGAAGATGAATACAATGTGCTGAATCCTGCATTCAGGAAACAAATGGCCGATGCAATTGTAAAAGGAGTAAAGGAATGGCTGGAAGGATGTAAATAAAAAAAAGCGATCAGATTCCTGATCGCTTTTTTGTTGACGAAGTTTTTAATTTTTCGGCACAAGTAAAATATACCTGAAGGTTTGATTGTAAGCAGCATCAACAAACGCCAGCATATCATTCCATTTTTCTTTTGGCATTTCTCTTTTCTTGTACACTTTGGTCATAAGTAAAATCACATTCCCGTTTTCTTCTTTTGCTTCACAGGTAAATTTGCCCGCTTCGTTATCTACAACTGTGTTGAGTTCTTTTAAACCCTTCACCGTATAACCGGCTGGTACAGGCATCACAATCCTCCAGTTAAGTGTTCTTGCAAAACCTACCTGTATATCTTTTGTGCGGATGCGTTCATCATTGCTGATTTGTAATTGCGAACCCATCAGCCCCGGCAGATTCAAAAGAATTTTCTTTCCGGCATGTTTCGACATTTCACCGATTTCAAAATCTTCAACTGCTGTCAGTTGTTTTTTCTGCAGGGATCTTCCATCACTTATCAATCTGAAATTTTTGTACTTTAATTTCTGCATGTACTCTTTGTCTAATTGTTGCTGTACATACTCAGGCTTGGCAGTTTTAAATTCTTCTTTAATAGCGCCAACAGTACTGTAATATTCATCAATTTGTTTGTTGCTCATTTTATCCAGTGGTGAACTGCCGAAATAAACCCTGAAATCATCAAACATGTAGGGAGTGTATTTCACCACATCATCAATTTCCCTTGCCTTGGTTAAACCATTGTAGGTGGAAGAACGGCTTACAACCATATTGTTGCTTACAGGATCATACTGAACATTGATGTCGTATTGCGCTGTGTTTTCATTTACATCTGTATCAGGAAGCTTCACGTCAGTTATTTCCTGGTCGCCCGATCTTGAAGGGGCTTTAATGATGTATGCATCGTTGCCCAGCAATGTTTCCACAAGCTCACCGGGGTTTGAATGATCGGTGCAATTGAAATAAAACTTGTTGCCCACTTTAACGGCATACCGTATTTCATCTTCAAATAAAATATCACTCAACTTTCCTGTTTTGTTGCTGATAGTGATTGCAAGATCATAATTGATTTTGCGCTGCGATAAAATTGTGGTGAACATGTAAGCAAATACCCTGTCGGGGAAATAGGCACTGCGGAACAAAACAAGATTCCTGATGCGGTAATAAGCATTGGTGATAAATTTTTCTTCGGGCAAATCGAGCACTTCATCTTTCTTCATCTCCGATAAAATATAATAAGCTGCATTTTGTGCATTGGCCGATTGATTGATCCAGTAACCAGCCGACATCACATAATTTTCCCAGGCAGTTTTCCCCAGTTCTTCTTTTGAAAAACCTTTTTTCAGTTCGCCTTTATCACCAATCAATGCTCCTTTTGCATTTTCGTTATTTGAATAAATTACCTGGAACTTGATCATGGGATAGGCAAGCATGGGACTGATGAAGTTGACATCTTTTTCTGTGCCACGATCCCTGTCGATAAATACATAACGGTAAAACCCTGCCACATCGCTGTTTTCTTTTTTAAATTCAGGCGCACCGTTTTGCGAAAGTGATTTAAAGAATGTTTTATCATCTGTATCAATGCTGATTTCATTGTACATGATGGGATATTTCTTACTGCATATTTCATACTGCGGATCAAACTCCACGTATTTGCTGCGCACAACATTCAGTTTGCTCTTGGTATAAGAAATGTATTCCAGCACATCGCCGATTTCAAGATTGGGGATAGCTACTTTGTAATACCTTGTTTCGGCTCCGGTGTTCTGGTCAAAGAAACTTTTATAAAACTCTGGCACTTCACCTCTGTCGCCAGCTTCAACTGCATCACTTAAATCAACAACCTGCTGCTGACCATCTGGCTTGTAAATTTTTGCAGCAAATCCATCCAGCTTATCGCCATAACGGAAAAAGATTTCTGTAAAACTTTCAACTGCATTTTTATCCTGCAGTTTTATTTTAAAACGGACTTTTTCAAAAAGAAAAACATTTTGTTTGCCTGCAGAAAACCAACCTCCACCTGTTACCTGCTTATCAAACATAATGCTGCGCTTGAATGCAATGATAACAGCTGATTCATTTTTCCATTTGTCGGGAGTGGAAGTAACTGCAAAGGCAGGAGCTGTTTCATTCCAGAAGGAGGCCACATTCTGATCAATGATGCCAATGAAATCTTCATCAATGACAGCCTGTGCTTTTGTGCTTTGCACGGTTGTTAATAACAAAGCACAGAATAAAAGAAGAATATATTTCGCAATAAGATTGTTATTCATGGCTTGTTATTTAGAGGTTACAGTAATATAGTTTTCGCTGAATGCCTTGATGCTTTCGAGAAATTTCTTCCAGCTGTCAAAGTCTTTTTTGCCAACAGTGCTTTTCCTGATCACCAGTTTTTTCTTCAGCACAATTTTATTGCCGGTAATAACGTACTCGCCACTGAAACTATAACCATCGTTGGTGATTTCAAGTTTCTCCGGTACATCAGCAAATTTTTTATTGGCAGGAATAGTGAGCGACAGTTCATCTTCAAATGAAGTAACCCAGTCAAGATCATATCCTCTTGTTCGTTTTTCATCGGGCAAATAACGCTGAAGTGTTTTGGGAAAGAAGTCAATGTTTACATAATAATCGCCTTCAATCACATTTACATTATTGCTGAGGTTTGATTCGCCTTCAATTGTAACCGGTATTTCAATATTATTCAGATCGCTGGTTTTAACAACTTTGGAAGTGATGTTTGTATTGCCGAATTCAATCATCTCCTGCAAAAATTCCTGCTGGGAAGTAACAGGTAAATCGTGGTATGCCTGGTGAAAATCGGTTCGTTCATTTCCTGTTAAAGTGATTTTTATTTTGCCGGTTAAAATTTTATCAACGAGATTAAAATCGGCTTTGGTTTGAATTTTATGTTCTTCACCTGTTGTGAGCGGAACAGTTTTGATTTCAAACTTATCCTTGTTGGCAATCATTGCTTCTTTTCCCTGTATACGGTAAGCATTTTCTCCAAACGGAATATATTTTTCTGTTGCATCAAGAAAATACTCTTTGCTGTTCAAGTACAGAGTTGTGATGGCATGATTGTTTACGCACAAAGCAGGCAGCGTTTGCGAATACGGAATTTCTCTCGTGCCGATCCAGGTAAAACGTGCATCGAAACCGGCCAGTTGCAAAAGTTCGGTAAGCAGGTTGGCCATTCCTTTACAATCGCCGTATTTTTTGCTGAGTACTTCTTGTCCTGGCGCTGGAATATAACCGGAATAACCATCTTCATAAGCAATGTAACGGATGTTGTTCTGCACCCAGTAATAAATGGCTTTGATCTTTTCTACATCTGTTGTTTTTCCCTGGATGATTTTTGGCAGAACTGTTTTTAATTGCTCAGGTTCATTGCCTGCCATTTTATACAACCTGTAATTCCAGTTGTACACATCTTCCACTTTGTCGAAACCTTTTATAGTTTCGCCTTTTGAATCAAACGATTTTACCTGGATGATGATGTGCGGTTCAGTAAATGCAATACCAATGCTTTTACTTTCCTGTTTTGTTGCAGGAATATCACGCATGGTAAATGTATAACTGGTAAATCCATTTCCCGGTGTGGTTTTCTTTTCAATTTTATAACCTTCAAAGTTCATTGGCTTAAACTCAACCGAAAGCCATTCAGGAACCCTGAACTCAACCGTTTTTTCTTTTACCGGGTAATGCTCGCTGAAAAAAACACGGGTAAGATATTTTGAATCGGAAAAATCCTTTTTCACAATAATCCTGTTCATATTTCCTTTCTGTGTAAAACGGATGGGGTGATATTTTACCCGGCTGTCGTCGAAGAAAACACCGTCACTTGTTACAGAACGGTCCTGCGGCCTTGATGAAACAAGAAAATACCTGCCACCGCTTTTTATTTCTTTTGTAAACGACCTGATCTGGATGAATTTATTATAAAACTCAGGATAAACCATACTGCCGAATTTCTTAAGTGCAATAAATTCCATGGCGGCTTCGCCATGCACACTCACCACTTTATCGTTCAGTGCATTTAATCCTTTGTCGAAGGAATAAAGCTCGTAATAACTGAAGCAGGCAATGTCTTCATTCTTGAATTTCTTTGCCAGCTGCATTGCTGTTGCTTCATCTTCTGCATTTACTACCTGCGCAGATGCCTGCACTGCAAATAATAAACACAGCGGCAGCAGCCTGTAAATTTTTAGTGTATTCATAAACAGTAATTAAATGAATGTTGAGGTAACCGGTGCTTTTAGTTGCCGGGGAAATTTGTGATTTAGCGTGAAATAATTAAAGTTAGCAAGTGGAGAGAATTTGGAGCGATAATTTTTGCTGATTGATGTCATGACTGTTTACTGGTACTCAACCGTTCAAAATCTGTGGCTGGAGGGTATTCTTTCTCTTAAGGCGAAGGCTATTTTTACAGGGTTAAATCTCTGCAATACATGAAGAATATTATTTCGTTTCTCCTGCTTATTTTTTTCTCAGTGCCGCTTTTTTCCCAGCAACATTTTATTACAATGCCGGCAACCACGCCTTACAATCAAATGCTTGAACGGGTGTTTGATGGCAGCTATGATACCACAACACAAAGTATTAAGTGGAAAGCCTCAGCTGCAGATTTATATGAGTTTGGCGGAACACTCGGCGATGGGTTTCTTTACACAAAACTTGATACTGCCTTTAAATACGAAAACAGTTTATACCTGGTAACACATACTTCTTCCTACATCAAAAATGATGAAGGTGAAATGGAAAATGCCAACAGTTGCCATGTTTGCGGCACACACCTCAGCTTAATTGTATTTGATATTGCAGATGATTCGTGCAGTTTATCAATGATTAAAAAAAATATGGGGCAGCACGGAACCTTTGGTGAACCAGCCTATACGCTTAAGCTTGTTGACCTTGGCAACGGGTATCTGTTATTGCAGATTGATGATAGTTACAGTGGAATGGGCGTTACATCTGTTACAACCACTTTTTATTATTACGGAGCACAGGTGCTGAGTATGATAAGCAATGAAAATAACAGTGGCAGTTATGATGCCGGGCAAAAACAATACTATGAATTTAGAACGAGGTTTGTTTTCAATAATAAGAAACAAACAATCACAGCAATACAAACAGGAACAAAACTGGATGAAAATACCGGTAAGAAAGTACCTGCAGCAAAAACAAGATTATGGAAATTTGATGGATATACTTTGCAGTTTTAGTTTACCAGCAACTAAAACTGCAAAGTATGAAGCATTTATACTTTTACATAACCCCAGTTTTCACCTGTTTTAATTCGGTGAATCTGCATGTCACTTACTTTATATTTAACAGCAAGCTTTTTAAGAGTAGATCCTTTCTTTAAAGCCAGTTTAATCTGTTTTACTTTTTCAATATTCAGTACAGCACCAATGCCCAGTTCTCTTCTTTTCTTTAAAGCCTTTTTGTAATTGGGACTTTTCATGCTGTGCTCAAATTGCTGACGAATGCTAACCCATTCAAGATTATCGGCTGCAATATTTTTGCGGTTGTAATCTTTGAAAATAATTTTTGAATGTTCAGCTGATTTCTGTTTACAGAAATGTTGGGCCACCAGGGTGTGAAAGAAAATAAATTCATAACGTATTCCCTTTTTGGTTCTGACCCTGAAACGAATGATTTTGTAGCCCTGTTGAAGGCTGCCTTTTAATAACGTACCATCTTCAAAAAGATCGTTGGTGTAGCTGGCTACGCGCCCTTTGTTGCTGACTGCATACTTTTTGATAAGAGATTTGTGAAAAATGGCTTCTTTCCAGCGTTCGCCGGTAAGTTTCTTAATCATGATTCAATAATTTAAGGTTTAATGTCGGGGTGTATTCCAGTTGCGAATTGCGAATTTAAGTAATCAATCAGGATAAAGCAACTCATAAAATATTAAGTTACTTTTTCTTATCTTCATTAATGTCAAAAAATTGTCAGCTATGTTCACATTCGCATTGTTTAATCTTAAAGGTGGTGTTGGTAAAACTGCCAGTTGTGTAAACTTCGCTTACTTAGCAGCAGCAGATGGATATAAAACTTTGTTATGGGATATTGATCCGCAGGGAGCAACATCATTTTATTATAATATAAAGCCCAAACAAAAGGTTGCAATGCGTGATCTTGTTGGAAAAGATGCAGAACTGGCAGAGCATATTATGTCAACTCAATATGAAAACCTCGATATTATTCCTGCTGATATTACTGCGAAAGCTCATGACATCATGATTGATGAAATGCAATCATCTAAAAAAAGATTAACAAGCATTCTCAAACAACTGCAGAATGAATATGATTTTGTTTTTATTGATTGCCCTCCGGGATTAAGTTCGCTTGCTGAAAATATTTTTAACGCTTCAGATATTGTGCTGATGCCGATTATTCCTACAACTCTTTCTGTACGTACTTATCATATGGTGAAAGACTTCTTTAAAGAAAAAGGAATTGATAATAAAAAGATGGCCTGCTTTTTTACCATGACTGATCTGCGCCGCAATATGCACAATGAAGTAATGGAAGAGTTATACAAAGACAAGCGTTTCTTCCAGAGTTATATTCCATATTTAAGTGATGTGGAAAAGATGGGCGTTCACAGGGCACCGTTAGAAGAATTTGCCCGCAGCAGCTATGCCGCACAATGCTACAGGGATCTCTGGGAAGAGATTAAAGAGGGAGTATTATAGCCACTAATACTTTGCATTTAGTGCCACCGTAATTTTACCAAAACAGGTCAAAGTAGTATCACCCGATTTTTTCAAAACACTGTTTTTCAGTTGTATAATTCAACTGGAGTGTTTACTTTTGAAGTGTCCAATATTTATTAAAAACTAAATCCAATAGAAATGAAAAAACCATTGCGTTTCTTCTCGTTCGTATTTTTCCTTTTTGCTATTTACTTAAACGTTTTTTACAAGGAAGATTCTTTCCTTGCACGTGTTGTTGCTGGTAAAGCTGAAGTTTCAAAACAACAGCAAACTGCTAAGCAGGAATCCAAAGAAGCAAAGCCAATTGAATCTCAGATGGCTGAAAACACGGCAAAATAGTTCCAGGAAGCATATTAATTTTTGTAAAGCAGGTCAACTGCCGGCGATCCGTACCCTATACTTTTTTTGCTGCCGGTGTTGAATTTTCTCATAATGTAAGTTTTGCGGAGGTGGTATTTACCACCTCCTGTTTTCGTTTGTGTAATTTGTAAAAATTCCGTTTATGGTTATGCTGCTTCAATGCAGGTTGTTAACTTAGCGGAATGACTGATAACAACGACAAAAGAGTTTTTTTGCTTGATGCACTTGCCCTCATCTTCCGTGCATATTATGCGTTAATACGTAATCCACGTATTACATCAAAAGGAAAAAATACAAATGCACAGTTTGGTTTCACCAATGCATTGATTGAACTGATCAATAACCGCAAGCCTTCACACATGGCTGTATGCTTTGATACACATGCACCAACTGAACGTCACACTGATTTTGCTGATTATAAAGCTAACCGCCAGGAAGCTCCTGAAGATTTGCTGGAAGCTCTTCCTGATATTAAACGTATCATCAAAGGTTTCAACATTCCGGTTATTGAAAGCGATGGTTATGAAGCCGATGATATTATTGGTACACTCAGCCAACAGGCTGAAGCAGCAGGTTATGAAGTGTTCATGGTTACTCCTGATAAAGATTATGGTCAATTAGTAACAGAGAAAGTAAAAATTTATAAACCCGGTTACCAGGGTGGTGATGTGGAAATTATGGGACCGGCTGAAGTTTGTGCCAAATGGAATATCAGCAATGTAAACCAGGTAATTGATATTCTTGGAATGATGGGTGATGCTGTTGATAATATCCCCGGGATTCCAGGTGTTGGAGAAAAAACTGCTGCCAAACTTTTAGCTGAATATGGCACACTTGAAAACGTACTTGAAAATGCCGATAAGATTAAAGGTGCAATGGGCGAAAAAGTGCGTAATGGAAAAGACATGGCCATACTGAGTAAAAAACTTGCAACCATTATTACCAATGTACCGGTTGAATTTCATGAAGAAGATTTCCGTTTAAAAGAGTTAAATAAAGAAGAACTGAAAGAGGTCTTTGCTGAACTGGAATTTAAAACAATCGGCAAACGTATACTCGGTGATGATTTTAATGTATTCAGCACTGCTCCTGTTGGTGTGCAAACCGATTTGTTCGGCAATGTGATTGATACAACGATGGGTGAAGTAAGGAAAGAAAAGAAATCAGCGGCAAAACCCAAAAAAACCGAACAGGAAATTAATTTCTCAGCAAGTGAAGAAACCGGTTCTGCTGAAGAACAACCAGCAGGAGATGAAGAAACTGTGATTACTGCATCAAACAACATCAGCAATACACAACATGAATACATTGCACTTACTACTGATGATGAAATAAAAAATTTCGTTGAAGAATTGTCCCAGCAAACTGAAATCTGTTTTGATACCGAAACAACAGGTATTGATGCCAATGATTGCGAACTGGTGGGTATGAGTTTTTCTTATGAGCTGCATAAAGCTTATTACATTCCCTGCCCTGCAGACCAGGATAAAACAAAGCAGCTGCTGAAATTATTTCACAATTTATTTGCTGATGAAAGTAAAGTCTGGATTGGTCAAAACATTAAATATGATTTGCTGGTACTGAAATGGTACAATGTTGAATTGAAAGGAAAATTATTTGATACCATGCTGGCGCATTATGTAATTGAACCCGAAGGTAAACGCAGCATGGATTTACTCAGCGAACAGTTTCTTGGTTATGAACCGGTGCATATTGAAGAGCTGATTGGTAAAAAAGGTAAAACGCAGGGTACTATGCGTGACGTGGAGCTGGAAAAAATCAAAGACTACGCTGCTGAAGATGCTGATATTACTTTGCAGTTAAAACATATTTTTCTTCCCAAGCTGAAAGAGAAAGAAGTGGAGCGTGTGTTTTACGAAGTGGAAAATCCATTGGTGAAAGTATTAATGAATATGGAGTACGAAGGCATAAGGGTGGATGTGGATTTTCTCAACGATTATTCTAAGCAACTGGAAAAAGATGCAAAAGAAGCAGAAGAAAGGGTGTATAGCGCATCAGGTTTAAAATTCAATCTTGCATCACCCAAACAATTGGGCGAAGTATTGTTTGATCATCTGAAGCTTGATCCAAAAGCCAAGAAAACAAAAACAGGTCAGTATGCAACTGGTGAAGATGTGTTACTGAAACTGGCGCATTCAAGTACAATTGTAGAAGATATTCTTGCGTATAGAGAGCTTACAAAACTTAAATCAACGTACGTTGATGCATTGCCCTTGCTCATCAACCGTAAAACTGGACGGGTACATACAACTTACGGCCAGGCTGTTGCAGTAACAGGTCGTTTGGCAAGTAACAATCCAAATCTCCAGAATATTCCTGTGCGTACAGAACGTGGTCGGGAGATACGCAAAGCATTTATTCCAAGAGATGAAAATCATTTGCTGGTGAGTGCAGATTATTCACAGATTGAATTACGCATTGTTGCTGCAATCAGTGGTGATCCTGCTATGTGCGATGCCTTTATTCATGGAAAAGATATTCATACCTCAACCGCTGCAAAAGTGTTTAAGGTGGAAGAAAAGGATGTAACAAAAGAAATGCGTTACAAAGCCAAGAGTGTAAACTTCGGTATCATTTACGGGCAGGGGGCATTTGGTCTGGCCGATAATCTTGGTATCAGTCGTACTGAAGCAAAAGAAATTATTGATAACTACAAACGTGAATTTGCAGGTATCCAGAAGTACATGGATGATACAGTGAATTTTGCAAGAGAACATGGATATGTGCAAACGCTGATGGGTCGTAAACGCTGGCTGCGGGATATCAATTCATCCAACTTTACCGTTCGTGGCTTTGCTGAGCGAAACGCCATTAACTCACCCATACAGGGAACTGCAGCTGATATGATTAAACTGGCAATGATTAAAACACATCATTCATTACTGAACAGTAAGCTGAAAAGCAAAATGATTCTGCAGGTGCATGATGAATTGGTGTTTGATGTGGTGAAAGAAGAAGTGGATGAAATAAAGGCATTAATACTCGACAGTATGCAATCAGCCATGCCTTTGCCAAACAATGTTCCTGTAATTGCAGAAGCCGGAACAGGTGTTAACTGGCTGGAAGCGCATTAGATTTAGAATTAGAAAGTTTTGCGAATAATTAGTTTAATTGTTTTTTTGATTTTCTCTGTATCAACATTTTCTCAAAAAATTGATACAGTTAAATTCTATTATAATAAATATAGCACTTCAGAAATTGAGCAAGTAAGAAAATACAACTATAAGTTTGTAGTTTACAAGTTGGGATATTTCCAGAAGAAGTTTAATGGCAGAGATACAGTTTATGAAATTGTGTATGATGAGGTTTCGAAGGAAGAATATGATAACTATCAAAAGTCTCGGACTGATTTTGAAAAATGCAAGCCATGCTGGCAAAAGCATTATGATGTTAAGGGCATATTAATCTGGGAAGGGTTCTATTCTACAGATTGTATAATAGGTGAATTGAGAGAGTACAAAGATGGGAAACTCATTCGGATTTCATTTTGGAGGAGATTAAGCGAAGAAGAAAGCAAGAATCATTCAAAAAGTCTTTGCCATGTTCGCACAGGCGAATGGATTTATTTTGATAATAGCGGCAAGAAAGTGAAGGTTGAGAGATATAAAGATGATGTTTTAATTGAGTCTATAAATTTCTAAACATGCCAACAACTGATCCACGCATTGATGCATACATTGCTAAAAGCGCAGACTTTGCAAAGCCCATCTTAGCCCATATTCGCAAGCTGGTGCACAAAGCCTGTCCGCAGGTGGAAGAAACCATGAAATGGAGTTTTCCTCATTTCGATTACAAAGGCGAAATGATGTGCAGCATGGCGGCATTTAAACAACACTGTGCATTTGGTTTCTGGAAGGCAGCATTGATGAGCGATCAATCCCTGCTTGAAAATGCAAAAGGTGAAACAGCCATGGGACATATGGGAAGGATCACATCGTTGAAAGATTTGCCAGCCGATAAACAAATGATTGCATACATCAAAGAAGCGATGAAGCTTAATGATGAAGGTGTTAAGGTCAAAAAAGAAAAACCTGTTTCTAAAAGCGAGTGGCCTGCTCCTCCTGATCTGCAGGCTGCATTAAAGAAAAACAAAAAAGCACTGGTTGTTTTTGAAGCATTTCCCCCAAGCCACCGCAAAGAATACATCACATGGATTGAAGAAGCCAAACGTGAAGAAACAAGGCAGAAACGTATTGAACAGACTGTTGAATGGGTTGCCGAGAAAAAACAACGCAACTGGAAATATATGTAGCTGCAAAGCACAAATTGAATAATCGGTCACGCTCATCTTTTTTTCACAGCTATCTTTGCATCATGCAACCCGAATTAATTTATTGTTATGATGCTTACTGCGGCTGGTGTTATGGTTTCAGCCCGGTAATAAAAAAAATTGCGCAGGAATACAAAGGTAAACTGCATGTTGAAGTATTAAGTGGCGGAATGATTTTGCCCGAACAGCCGGTTCACATTAAAACCATGGCCGGTTATATTAAAGAAGCGTACAAAACGGTGGAAGAACGTACGGGTATAAAATTCGGTCAGGATTTTCTCTGGCATATTTTTAATCCTGATGACAGTGACTGGTTTCCTTCTTCTGAAAAACCTGCAATTGCAATGTGCATCTTCAAAGAAATTTATCCTGATCTGCAGGCTGAGTTTGCATCTGAACTGCAGTACGCTTTAAATTATGAAGGAAGAGATTTGACGGATAATGAAGCTTATCGTCACCTGCTGGAAAAATATACAATTGATGCAGATGATTTTTACAGCAAACTCAAATCAGACGAATACAAAGAGAAAGCTTATTACGAATTTCAGTTGTGCAAACAATTACAGGTAACCGGTTTTCCTCAATTACTGTTAAGATCAGGCGAAACAAAATTTCATTTGCTTGCAAGAGGTTTTACAGATTATGAAACACTTTCACGCAGACTGCAACTTGTTTTATCAGAAATAGAAAACAATTCGTTTAACTGATCAACACTGAACAATGAT
The DNA here is from genome assembly GCA_002337125.1 of Chitinophagaceae bacterium UBA1931. Taxonomy (GTDB): domain Bacteria; phylum Bacteroidota; class Bacteroidia; order Chitinophagales; family Chitinophagaceae; genus Lacibacter. Next base: position 1,771,673 of record DDFJ01000004.1, on the reverse strand, counting down.
TCTTACAGTAACATTAAATCCCTGCATCGATAAAAGTTCAACAGTTGAAAAACTGAAACCCGAAAGTAAATTACGTTGCACAGAAGTGGTACACGAACCGGGCGGCGGAGGAATTAATGTCAGCAAGGCATTGAAGAAATTAAATACCGATTCAGTTGCTTTGTTTCCTGCAGGCGGGCATAACGGCAACATGCTTTGCTCATTGCTTATGGAAGAAGGAATCAATCATCATCCTGTTGATACAAAAGTTGAAACAAGAGAAAACTGGATTGTGCTTGAAACATCAACCAACAGCCAGTACCGTTTTACATTTCCCGGTCGTGAAGTGCAGGAAGAAACGATTATTTCTTTGGTTGATCATATACGTTCTTTTTCTCCACGATATGTTGTTGCAAGCGGAAGTTTACCTCCGGGTCTGCCTGATTATTTTTATGGTTTGATTGTGGAAACAGCGAATGCATTGGATGCAAAATGTATTGTAGATACAAGTGGTGCAGCATTGCAGGCATTGAAAGGAAAAAATGCGTACATGATTAAACCAAACATTGGTGAATTGTGTAAGATGCTTAACATTGAATGGCTGGATAAAAATGATGTACCTGATGCAGCACAACAGGCAATTGCTGATGGCTATGCACAAATGATGGCTGTGTCAATGGGACCGGATGGTGCATGGCTGGTTTCTGCTGATGAACGTTATTACTGTGCAGCTCCGAAAGTTGAAAAAAGAAGTACAGTTGGTGCAGGCGATAGTATGGTGGCGGGTATTACTTATATGCTGGCTAAAGAACAGCAACTTGATGAAGCCATTCGTTTTGGTGTTGCATGCGGCAGTGCTGCAACCATGAACGAAGGAACGCAGTTGTTTAAACGGGAAGATGCAGAGCGTTTATTTGAAAGTATGAGTTGATAACACGAATTGATGGAAACACGGATGACACAGATAGAACAGATTAATACAGATAAACAAACAGCCGCTTTTATTAAGCGGCTGTTTGTTTAGTATGATAAAAAATCTGTACAGATCTTTTTAATCCGTGTCATCTGCGATTCTATCACATTCCACCTTTCCACTCAGGCATTCTTCCCGGTGTATAAGGTGCGCCATTTTTTTCAAGTGCATCTTCTAATTTCTTCACTTCTTCTCCAATTGCTTTCAGTTCATTGTAAACCGGAGTAAACTGTTTGGCTGCAATTTGATAAGCAGTCATCTGTGTTTGTGTTGGTGCTGCAGTTGTGTTCCACAATGAGCCAATTACATAACCAATGCGGCTGTTGATGGAAGGAGTTGCTTCAAATTCTCTTCTTGTAAGTGTTGCATCTCCATTCAACAACCTGTTAACAGCACTAAGTCTTTTTTCAAGATCAGCAATTGTTTTAGAAATATCCAATGGTTGTTTGGGCGTTTCAATAACTGCCTGCTTGATGTAACGGATTTTATTTGCCAGTTCATTGCGGTATTGATCAGCACTTGCTGCTACACGACTAAGCTCAGCAATTTTTTTGCAGAACTCATCCAATGCTTTTTTATCAGTAGCTGGCAATGTAGCTGTGTTTAAGGCAACTGCTTTGAACGGTTGTGGTGCCACCAGTTCGGAATAAACACCATCTTCAAACTTGCTCAGCGAAACTTTATAATTACCAGGCAGAGCCATATAACCCTGATCTGGACTGCTGAATGCATTTGATTCATCAAACGGAGTAAAATCAATTGGTCCGAAAGCCGATGTGCGGAAATCCCATACAATGCGGTTCAATCCTTTTTTCGCAGGAACTTTGATTCTTCTTACAACATTACCCGCTTCATCTGTTACTGTAAATAACAAATGCGGTGCAGGTTGTTCATCTTCCATCCGTAATGAATCAATTGGCGGATATGTTGGCGCTTCACCTCTCTTGATTTTTTCTGCTTCTGCTGCACGGCGTTTTTCTTTGATGGTTTTAATATCATCTTTCAGGTAATACGTAAACACTGCACCCACTTTTGGATTAGGTGTGGTAAAGAAACTTTCGCCCTGGAATCCTTTTCCTCTTACACCAAGCGGAGTTGACTGCATATACATCCATGCATCTTTAACAGGGAAAATAGTTGCCGGTTTATCCAGCCCTTCTTTTTTGATGTAACGGAGAGGAGTGTAATCATCCAGTACATAAAATCCACGGCCGAATGTTGCAAGTACTAAATCGTTTTCTCTTTTTTGTATTTCAAGATCACGTACAGCAATGGTTGGCAATCCTGCTTTCATCTGCGTCCACTTACTGCCGCCATCAATACTTACAAACAAACCAAATTCAGTACCAACAAAGAGCAGGTCTTTGTTTACATGATCTTCTGCAATGGTATAAGCAGTTCCCCGTTCAGGTAAATTATTCTGAATGGCTTTCCATGTTTTACCGCCATCAGTTGTTTTGTACACATACGGATGAAAATCGCCATAGCGGTGATGATTGAATGTTACATAAGCTACATTCTTATCGTGTTGCGATGCGATGATTTGATTGACATAAGTGCGTTCAGGAACACCGGGAATATTATCAACTTTTGTCCATGTTTTACCAGCATCGGTTGTGATTTGTATCAACCCATCATCTGTACCAGCATACAATATATTTTCATCTAAGCTGCTTTCGGTTAATGCAGTGATGTTGCCATAAATATCAGTTGAACCATTTTTTGCAATAGCATCCATGCTCCACACTTTGCCCATTACAGGAAGTTTGTTGCGGTCAATACCTCTTGATAAATCGCCACTGATTACTTTCCATGTATTACCTCTGTCGTCGCTGCGGAATACTTTGTTGGCAGCAATGTAAATCCGTTTGTTATCGAATTTTGAAATCACTAACGGAGCATCCCAGTTCCAGCGGTAAGCTTCACCTTCGGGTTCCTGTGGCTGGATAAATAAAAACTCACCACTCTTCCTGTCATATCTTGTTACTGCACCGTATTGTGCTTGTGCATAAACAATATCAGGATTACTCTGATCAACCTGGCTTTCAAAACCATCACCTGTACTGGTGAAATACCAATCGGAATTAAAAATACCATTTGAACTTAATGTGCGTGATGGACCACCAATACTGAAGTTATCCTGTGTGCCCCCGTGAATATTATAAAAAGGAAATGCATTATCTGTTGCCACTTTATAAAACTGTGTTACAGGAATGTTTGCTTTGAAATTCCAGTTTTCACCTTCATCATAACTTTCATACAAACCACCATCGCATCCCACAAGGTAATGTGCAGTGTTGTTTGCATCAATCCAGATTACATGGTTATCGATGTGCTTGCTTTTTTCACCAAGTGCAGAAAAACTTTTTCCGCCATCCTTGCTTACACCGAGATAAGTATTGGTGACAAAAACTTTATTGATGTCTTTAGGATCGCAATAAACTTTCTGGTAATAGTTGCCAGAAGTTGTGTAGCCACTTTGTTTTTCCCAGCTTGCACCACGATCAGTACTTTTAAACACACCGCCTTTTCCTTCGTTTGCTTCAACAACGGCAAACAATACATCAGGATTAACAGGTGAATAATTCAATCCTATTCTTCCCAAATCACCACCGGGCAATCCATTCATGATTTTGTTCCATGTTGCACCGCCGTCAGTACTTTTATACAAAGCAGTTTCTGGTCCGCCACCAATATATGTAAACACTTTGCGCTGACGCTGGTGTGCTGCAGCATAAACAATGTTCGGGTTGCGGGGATCAACCATTACTTCATTAAAACCGGTATGCTCACTTACAAACAACACCTGTTTCCATGTTTTACCGCCATCAGTTGTTTTGTAAATACCACGATCGCCACCGGAACTCCAAACCGGTCCGTATGCAGCCACATACACAATGTCGCTGTTGGAAGGATCAATTGCAATGCGGCCAATGTGTTCTGAATTTTTCAGCCCAACATTTTTCCAGCTCTTGCCACCGTCTTCCGATTTATACAATCCATCGCCATATGAAACACTGCGCTGGTTGTTGTTTTCTCCGCTGCCTACCCAAACAACATTGCTGTTGGTGGGGTCAATGGAAATACAACCGATGGAATACGATCCTTCTCCATCAAAAACAGGCTCGTAAGTAACACCTGCATTGGTAGTTTTCCAAACACCACCAGCAGCTGATGCAACATAATACTCGCTGGTATTTTTTGGATTAACAGCTACATCGGCAATACGACCCGATGTAATGGCTGGCCCCACACTTCTGAAATGTAAACCGTTTAAAAGGTTGGAACTGATGATGTCTTTTGTTTCTTCTTTTGGAGAAGCAGTGGTTGTTTTCTTTTGTGCAGTCAATGACACAGAAAACAACAGCAGCAGCAATGTGCTGAAATAAGTGAATGATCTCATAACTGATTTTTTACTTCAGGGAAGGTAATGAATGAATAGCTATTTTTTCCGGAATGCTTTTTCATAGGATGCAATCCATTCGTCAGGCGTTATTTTTGAAGCGAGTTCTCCCAATAACTGAAGAGGAATGTCTTCTGCTTTTTTATAACGCATACAGGATTTACCGATATCTAATTTTTTTGATGTGGCTTTTGCATGTGCTTCCGTAAACCATTTATACAAAACAGGATTAGCATATAATCCCATATGATACACCGCAATAAAGTTTTTTTGTGATGCGATGTTCAGAAAAGGCAAAGGAAGTTGTGGATTACAATGATAGCCTGCCGGGTATTTGCTGTGCGGCACAACATAACCAATCATACCATAACTCATCTCTTCTTTAAAACCTTTGGGCAGATTTTTCTTAATAACTTTTCTTAATTCAGTCATTGCCTTTTTCCGATCTTCAGGCAGTTCTGAAATGTATTGTTCTACAGTTGTGGCTTTTGATTGCATAAAAATCAGGATGGAATTTGTGAAGGATTAAAAGCATCTTTACGAAGATTGATGCCGTACTCAAGCCATGCTTTTAAACAGGCAAGAAAATTAGCCCAGCCTTCGGTATTACGTTTCAGCCAGCCAATACCGGCTTCGTTATTTTCTTTACTTTTTTCAGTAATGCGTATATAAGTTAAACCGGATTTTACTTCTTCCAGTTTCATTTCAACAAAGGTTTCTTCGCCGTCAATATCATTCCAGTAATAAGAAATATAACTGTACGGTTCCACTTTTCCTGTGCGTATGGGAAAGCCTTCAGCCACTTCAGGAAAATGCCAGGTAATAATCTCACCTTCATTTTTCAGCGGGCCTGATGCTTTGCTGATAAAATAGTTTTTCATTTTATCATTATTTACAATGGCATCAAACACTTCTTCCACAGGTTTTACAACCTGTATGCCTGCCTTTATTTCAAGTCTGTTCATGTTACTTTTTCTTTGAAGTTTTTTTCTTTGATGGCTTTGCAATCTTGTTATAAGCAAGTGCAAGGTTAATCCAGTATTCCAGTTTTTTCTTTGTTGTTACTGCTGCTGCATCAACAAATACATATCCTTTCATTACACGACCTGTAAAATCCATTGGCCTGCATCCTTCTTTTTCCAGTACTTCTTCATAAACAGCAGGATCAATCCGAACCATCAGTCTTTCTTTTTCAATGCCAAGAGCCATCTTGTCGTTCACCATAAAACACAATCCGCCAAACATTGCTTTTTCTTCCACATTGTTTTCAGTAAGAGAAATGATTTCTCTTGACCGGTCGGCGAGTTGTTCATTATATGCCATGCTATTGTTTTTCCATAATGCTTTTAAGATTGGTTAAGCCTGTGCCGAAATCATCGCCTACAGCTTTTTCCATATCTACAAACAAACGAATAATATTCATTGGGTAAATCATCTTGCTTTCAAAGCCCCATTTCACTTTTGTTGTGCTGTCGTTAACAGCTTCAGTTGTCATGTATGCTTTTGCTTTTGATTCAAACGGTTTAATAAATCGTAATTCGTAATCAATACGCTCACCTTCTTTTATGGCGGTGATTTCCTGTTCGCCTTTGCCCACATCTTTTTTATCACTATCCCATGCGCTCACAAAACCAACAGTGCCATCTGTGCCACGAAAATCTTTTTTCATTGCGGGATCCATTGATGCCCATTTGCTGAAGTTGTTCTGGTTTTTCAACAGCTTTACATAATCAAAAACAATCTGTTTGGGTTTGTTGATGACGATTTCTCTTTCAGTGCCAAATTCCTTTTTTACAAAAAGAGCAACAATGAGAACTAATGCAATGAGGGCTGCAACGATGAATAACAAACGTTTTACAAATTTCATGTGGTTGGTTTTTAGTTTGCCGGTTTGCGGCTGGTTTTATTGTTGGAGATATTTTTCGGGAACTGAATGTAGGGCAATGCGGTTTCCTTCTGTGTCGATAAAAACAGCCATGTATCCATACTCTTCCGAAATCTGTGTTTTGGGTACGGTGATTTTTCCTCCTGCGGGTTCAACCCTGTCCAGTACAATCTGCACATCTGGATTTCCATTCAGATAAATCAACGGTCCGTCAGTTGCAGAAGGTTTGTAAAATCCGTCGGCATAAGTAAGTGCACCGCCAATTCCCTCCATCGGGTTATCAAGGGGGAACATTCTCATCTTAAACCCGGGCATTTCGATGGGTGAGAGTGTGATTTCAAAAATGGATTCGTAAAACTTTTGAGCCCTGTCAATATCGATGGTTGGTATTTCAAACCAGCTGATTGCGTGTTTCATAATTCCTGTTTTGATTGGTGACTATTATACAAGTTCTGAAATGAAATTGAAAAATAAAACCCGTTCATCCATTCTTTTTTCCGGCCCGGGGTAAAAACCGTTTACCCTAACTTTGCAGAAAATTGAGCACATGAAGAAATACGGACTGATCATTGTTTTGTTTGTACTTGCAGCATTGTTTGTAACCAGTGATGCAGCAGCGCAATGTTCTATCTGTACCAAAACGGCTTCGCAACTGGGTGAAAAACCTGCAGCAGCTCTCAACACTGCTATTCTTTATTTAATGGGTGCTCCTTTTCTGATTATTGGTTTTGTTGGCTGGCGTTGGTGGCGTTCACAAAAACACGAAGAACAATAATCCGTTTAATGAATTGATCAAAATACAGCCACTGATCATTTTCGCTTTTTCATCTTCTGTACTTCCGTTAACTTGTATGCAGGAAATTACTGTATATGAGAAAATTCGTTTTATTAGCACTGCTGTGCCCGCTCTTGAGCCTGGCACAAAAACTTCCTTCAATTGAAGAAAAAACAAATGGTTTAAAAAAGTACGAAGGTTATTTTCCTTTTTACTGGGATGAAAACAGCGGCAAACTCTGGCTTGAAATTGATAAGCTTGATACAGAGTTTTTGTACGTGGTTTCGCTTCCTGCCGGACTTGGTTCAAACGATATTGGTCTTGACCGTGGTTTGCTTGGCGAAGACCGCATTGTGAAGTTTACCAAAACAGGCAGAAAGGTTTTATTGATTCAACCAAATTATGGCTATCGTGCTGTATCAAACAGCGAGTCTGAACGTCGTGCAGTTGAACAGGCATTTGCACAAACTGCAGTTTGGGGATTTACTGTTGAAGCTGAAAGCAATGGAAAAGTATTGGTTGATGCAACCGATTTTTTGCTGCGTGATGCAATGAAGGTGAGTAATACCATCAGGCGAATGAAGCAAGGCAATTATGTATTGGATAAATCACGCAGTGCAATGTATTTGCCCCGTACAAAAAATTTTCCGCTAAACTCCGAAATGGAAGTAACCGTAACATATACCAACAATGATGGCGAAGTTGGAAATTTTGTACAATCAGTTGCACCTTCAACTGAAGCCATTACACTTCGTATTCATCATTCGTTTGTACAACTGCCCGATAATAATTACAAACCAAGAACATTTGATCCACGCAGTAGTTTTATTCCTGTTTCTTTTTATGATTATGCTACGCCGGTAAGTGAGCCCATCGAAAAATATTTCATCATCAGGCACAGGCTACAAAAGAAAGATCCTTCAGCTGCAAAAAGCGAAGCAGTAAAGCCCATAATTTATTATCTCGATAATGGAACTCCTGAACCAATTCGTTCGGCATTGCTTGAAGGTGGCCGCTGGTGGAACCAGGCATTTGAAGCTGCCGGTTATATCAATGCGTTCCAGGTAAAAATATTACCCGACAGTGCCGACCCGATGGACATCCGTTACAATATGATCAACTGGGTACATCGTTCAACACGGGGATGGAGTTATGGTGCTTCGGTTGTTGATCCACGCACAGGCGAAATTATTAAAGGACAGGTTACACTTGGTTCGTTGCGTGTGCGGCAGGATTATCTCATCTTCTCCGGTTTACTGTCGCCTTATGAAACAGGTGTTCCTGCAAACGATCCTATGCTCAAGGCAGCACTTGCAAGATTGCGGCAATTGGCTGCACATGAAATTGGTCATACACTCGGGCTTATGCACAACTATGCATCAAGTGTAAACAACCGGGCCAGCGTAATGGATTATCCGCATCCGCTTATTCATCTGAATGCCCGTGGTGAAATTGATTTTACCAATGTGTATGATGATAAAATCGGTGAGTGGGATAAAGTTGCCATCAACTGGGGCTACCAGGATTTTCCTGCAACAACCAATGAAGCAAGTGCATTAAATGCAATTTTGAATGAGGCAAATAAAAAAGGACTGCAGTTTATTACTGATCGTGATGCAAGGGCACCAGGTGGTTTACATCCACAGGCGCATTTGTGGGATAACGGTGGAAGTGCAACCGAAGAGTTAAAGGAAGTGATGAAAGTGCGAACAAAAGCATTACAGGAGTTTGGCGAAAAAAATATTCGTCCGGGAATGCCAATGGCGATGCTGGAAGATGCATTGGTGCCTGTTTACTTTTATCATCGTTACCAGCTTGAAGCAGTGACTAAAGTGGTTGGTGGAATGTATTACACTTATGCATTGCGTGGCGATGGACAGGTTGTAACCAAAATGGTTGGAAGGGTTGAGCAGCTCAGTGCATTGAATGCAATTGTTGATTGTATTGATCCAAAAGTGCTGCAGGTTCCTGAACGGATTGCTGTACTTATTCCACCCCGTCCATCGGGGTATAACAGTTCAAGGGAATTGTTCAGGAAGCGCACAGGTTTATCATTTGATCAATTATCGCCTGCTGAAACTGGAGCTGATGTGCCGTTTTCATTTTTGTTTAACAGCGAACGTTTAAGTCGTATGGTGCAGCAAGAACCAAATGGCGGACTTGGAGTTGCAGAAATGGTACAGGTGCTGATTGATAAAACATGGAAAGCTCCACGCCGTACTGGTATGGAAGGGTTGATACAGCAGCAAACTGAACAGGTATTACTTACTTATTTACTGGCGGCTTCTGTTGATGAAAATAATTCGTATGCAGTACGTGCTGTTATCACAAAAGCATTAAATGATCTGAAGAAATTTATTGAATTGCAGAATAAAACAGCAACCGGTTCTTATGCCGGTCATTTGTTACTGGCAGCTGAGCGGATAAAAAATCCAAAAGAAGCAAAGCCAACGATTCATAAAGAAATTCCACCCGGTGCACCTATTGGCTGCGATGAAGAAGAATAATAAAAGAGGGAGCTATTGCTCTCTCTTTTATTTATACGTATTAAAGATAACGCTGAATAAAACGGTATAAATTAAAACCGGGTTTGTTGATCTCTTCTTCAATGTGCTGCTTCATTTCTTTCTTTTCAATTCCCTTCATTCTTTTTTTCTGAATTAAGAAGTATGCTTTTTCAGCAAGCAGCCAGCTTCTTCTTTCATTTGTATGATGTTGTTGCAGCAGTTCATCAATCTTGAGCCATAAATCTTTTGTTCCCTGCTTTTGTGTGGCAATTGTTTTTACAACAGGTATTTCCCTGTGGGTGTTTGCATAAGCAGGGGCAAGCATCAGCCGTAAATTTCTTACAAATAAATCTGCATCGGGGCGGTCGGCTTTATTTACTGCAAACACATCAGCTATTTCCATCAAACCTGCTTTCATGGTTTGCACTTCATCGCCGGCTTCAGGTACAAGTACAACTACTGTAATATCTGCAAGGCCTGCAATTTCAATTTCACTTTGTCCCACACCAACGGTTTCGACAATCACATAATCGAATTGTGCATTGCGGCACACATCTGTTATCTCCATAATTTTTGGATGCAGTCCTCCCAGCGATCCACGTGTTGCCAGCGAACGGATAAACACATTAGGATGATTGTACCAGCTGCTCATGCGTATGCGGTCGCCCAGCAAAGCACCAAGATTAAATGGCGATGAAGGATCAACACAAAGCACAGCCACTTTTTTACCTTCATTTGTAAGTACATCAATCAGCGAATCGACCATCGTACTTTTTCCGGCTCCGGGCGGGCCAGTAATTCCAATAACCGGAGTGTGAGAAGCCGGTAATGATTGCAGAAATTCTTCATAGCCAGCCACTTCATTTTCAACCAATGAAATACTGCGGGCAAGGCTTTTAAAATTTCCCTGTTGTAATTCCTGCAATAATGTTTGCCACATAGTACAAACCTAAACGAAAAGATTTAAATATTGATTAAACAGGGACGGATGCTGAATAAATAGTAATCCATTTGTTTTTGCAGAATATTTTTTAATTACTCAACAAAATAAAATAACTACTGTTATCCGTTAGTAAAGTCAATGTTGAAACCGTAAAGAAAGGGAAAACAGTTTTCGACTAACTTGTTTCTGTTTGTGTTTGTAGTTTTTTCCTTTTTTTTCAGAATAATGATGCAAAACATGCCGGCAATTGCTTTTTTGTTAATGATGAATATTATATTCGTGCACTGGTGCAAACAAGAAAATGAAAACAGAGTATTTAATTACTCTTTTTTTATATTCTTTCCTGTACATGATGTATTGATTTAAACCCTTTTATGCAACCCATTTCCGTTGTAATACTTGCTAAAAATGAAGCCCACATTCTGCCTGAAACGCTCAGGAGTGTAAGAATGCTGACGGATGATCTGCTCGTTTGCGATACCGGAAGTATGGATGCAACTATTCCAGTTGCAATACAAAACGGAGCCCGGGTTATTGAAGAAGAATGGTATGGGTACAGTCCAACAAAAAACAAAGCAAATTTAGAAGCGAAATACAGCTGGATTCTGCAACTTGATGCCGATGAAGTGGTGGATGATATATTGCTTCAATCACTGCTTAATCTTAAACTTGATGACGAAAAAGAAATTTTCAAAATCAGATTTAAAAATTACCTAGGCAAAAAACTACTGCGTTTTGGCGAATGGGGAAGCGATGAAGACATCCGTTTGTTTAATGTGAATTATGCCATGTGGAGCGAAGTTTCGGTAAACGAAAAACTGGTGTACGATGATTCCTGCCGTATTTCTGTACTGAATGGCTTTCTTCTTCATAAAATAATCAGGAACCGGGCGGAATACGAGGAAAAAATTATCGCTTCTGCCCAAAAAACAGCAGAGAAATATTTCAAAAGTCATAAGAAAGCATCAACGATTAAACGATACTTTTCACCTGCAGCAGCCTTTATCCGCAATTATTTTTTCAAGCTTGGATTTTTAGATGGTGTTGCCGGTTTTATTGCAGCTTCCATGTCGGCAAAATATACCCGTGCGAAGTATGAATATTTACACGAACTGGAAAAAGCAGGCACAAAGGGTTAATCTTCTTTTTGTTAATTTGTAGATAGAATTTTTGTCTTTATGACGAATTTTATTCCTGTTTTTCCATTGAGCATTATTGTTTTCCCAGGCGAAAACCTGAACCTGCACATCTTTGAGCCCCGTTATAAGCAATTGATAAAAGAATGCTTTGATGCAAAAAAGCCTTTTGGAATTCCTGCTGTTGTAAACAAAGAACTGAAAGATCTGGGAACATTGGTAGAGATTAAAGAAATCAGTAAGGTTTATGATAATGGCGAAATGGATATTGTTACAACAGCTGTACAGGTTTTTCGTTTGCTTGAGCTGGTAAAACAGATTCCTGATAAATTATACAGCGGAGCAATTGTAACATATCCCGGCAATACTGATGACGGGAATCGTCTTTTGATGAAAAAAGTGATCAGCGATATTAAGCAGTTGCATCGCTTTTTGCAGGTAAGCAAAGATTTTAAAAAGCCTGAAGATGAATTGAAGTCTTTCGATGTGGCGCATCACATTGGTTTAAATATCGAGGAAGAATATGAGTTGCTTGGGCTTTTCAGTGAACTTCACCGGCAGGAATATTTAAAACGGCATCTCGGTAAAGTAATTCCCTTACTTGCTGAAATGGAAAACCTGAAAAAGAAAGTAAAACTCAATGGCCATTTCAGGGATTTGGAGTCTTTTAATTTTGATTTGTAATTTCGCCTTATGCCTGTAACTATTTGTTTCGATTTTGGCAACACAAGGTTAAAAGCTGCAGTGTTTGAAAATGATCATCTGAAAGAAATCATTATCATCAATGATGATAGCAGGGAAACCATTGAAGAAATAACACGGCGTTATAAACCGGCTTATACTATTCTTTCTTCCGTTATTCATCACCAGCCAATTGTGGAAGATGTGCTGGCACATCACAGCTCATTTCACAAACTGTCGCACCAAACCAAATTGCCCTTCTCAACACCGGTTGGCAAACCCGAAACCATTGGTGCCGACCGTTTGGCTCTTTGTGCAGCAGCGGTTTCGTTGTTTCCAAACAGGAATAACCTGGCAATAGGGATGGGTACCTGCATTACCTATAATTTCATCAATAATCAAAACCAGTTCCTGGGCGGCAGCATTTCTCCCGGACTTGAAATGAGGTTTAAATCCATGCACGGGCTTACGGCCAAACTTCCGCTGGTGAGTATGGAATGGAATTTTCCCCTGATTGGCTACGATACCAAAACAAATCTTCTCAGCGGTGTAGCCTGGGGTATGGCCAAGGAAATTGACGGTATTATTGGCGCTTACGCTGAAAAATACGGGAACTTTAACGTGCTGTTAACCGGGGGCGATACGCTTCATTTTGCTCCTCTGCTCAAAAACCAGATATTTGCAGACCCTCAACTAATATTTAAAGGTTTGTATGCAATCAGTGAGTATAATCGGTAAGCGTGTTTTTTTGTCTTTGACACTATTATCAGCAACTGCTATTTCTGCTTTTTCTCAGGATAATTCACCTTGGAGCCGTTATGGCTTAGGCGATATTGTACCATCTGGAAACATTGCCAACAGGGGCATGGGCCAGGTTGGAGCAGCTTACAGCGATTTCCAGACAATTAATTTTCTAAATCCGGCTTCTTACAGCAAGTTTGGCCTTCAAAGAGCCATATTTGATATAGGACTTGATATCAACAGCCGCAAGCTCAGCGATAATAAGGCTACATCTTACACATCTAACAACGCCTATATTCCCTACCTGGCTACCGGTTTTCAGATTAAACCAATTAAAGCCAAATATGACTGGGGGCTGGTAATGGGTTTACGTCCATTAACCAAGGTGAGCTACAATATTTCCAGCGGAAAGAAGATGAGCTCCGGCGACAGCGTTATTTCCATTTATGAAGGCAACGGCGGTACGTACCAGGCATTTGTTGGTACTGCAATCGGAATTAAAAATTTCAGTGTTGGTGTAAACAGCGGATATCGTTTTGGTTCGGTTGATTACACTACACGAGTTCATATACTTAACGATACAGTAGCAAACCGTTACATTGCCGGCAGAAAAGTAACAAACAACAGGTTTGCTGCTCCGTTTCTTGAAGCAGGTGTTCAATACCGTATTTTTCTGAAAAGAGATACAATCCATCATAAAAGCAGCTCTTTACAACTGGGTGCTTATGCAAGCCTGCAGAGCAAATTGAAATCAACCAAAGGAAATATTTTAGAAACCTATTACGTGGTTGATGAGGCAGGTAACGAAACAAACCTTGATACAATTTCATACGCCAACAAAATAAAGGGCGATATTATTTATCCTGCGGTTTATGGTTTTGGTTTTATGTACGAATCAGTGAAAGAAAGTTTGTTGCAGGTAAGTGCAGATTATGAAATGTCAAAATGGTCTACTTACCGTTATTATGGTAATACAGATGCGTTACAGGATGGATGGACATTCAAAGCAGGTGCAAAACTGCTGCCGGATATTACTGGCCGTTCAAAATCGTACTGGTCAACGGTGTTTTATAGTGCCGGCTTCCACTATGGTCTTGAGCCGTATAAGGTAGATGGTAATATGCACTCTTACGGAGTTACATTCGGTGCAGGATTACCTATTAAACGATATTCTTATACCGAGTTTAACCGTAATAACGTTATCAACCTGGCATTGGAATTTGGACAAAGAGGCAACCGCCAGGCCTTACTTCGTGAAAATTATTTCAGGTTTGCCATTGGTTTTTCAATGAGCGATATTTGGTTTATCAAACGCAAGTATGAATAACAGAACAGGAAATAAAAAAATATTCAGAGCAGCAGCTTTTTTAGCGGGCTGCTTTTTTTTCTTTTCCTGCGAAAACGATTTGAATAAAATACGTGATCTGCAGCGGACAAAGCTTTCTGTTGATGAGGTACGTGATGTAACCAGCTACTTAAGCCAGGCTGGAAAAATGAAGGCAAAGCTTACATCGCCTTTTATGCTTCGTTATTATGACAGCTTACCAAGGGTGGAGTTTCCCAAAACCATGCACGTTGATTTTTTCAACGACAGCACAAAGATTGAAAGCTATCTTGATGCAAAAAAAGCGTGGTATTATGAAAACCAAAACAGGGTAGTATTAACCGATAGCGTTGTAGTTATACGCATTGATGGCGATACACTTAAAACAAAAGAACTTTACTGGGAACAGAACCTGCATAAGCTTTTTACCAAAAGCGATGTTGAGATCAGGCAAAAAAATAAAACCATTTTTGGAAAGGGTTTTGAAAGTGATGAACAACTCAAAAACTTCAGTATCGACACCACAACCGGTATTCTGCTGGTAGGCGCTTCAAAATTTGCCGGCAATTAAATCAGCTTCCTCTTTTTATAACGTTTCAGCTGCAAACAAATGCATTCATACAGTTGTATTAAAAAATTTCTTTTACTGATGACCTGTATTGGTGTGTTTAATCTTTACCTTTGACCATTCAATAGCCAGCCGGGCTGAGAATAAAACTCCACAAGCTTTTTTTCTCACATCTTTTTTAACTTAGAAGATCACCAAAAAATCTTTTGTATGGAATACCGGCGGTTAGGCAAATCTGGTTTACAACTCAGCGTCATTTCGTTTGGAAGCTGGGTAAGTTTTCACAAGCAAATCAATGATAGTATTGCGGATGAACTCATGGGTATTGCCTATGATAACGGCATCAATTTTTTTGATAATGCCGAAGTATATGCATTGGGCGAAAGCGAAAAAATGATGGGTCGTGTGCTCAAACAAAAAAAATGGGATCGTACAAGTTATACCGTTAGCAGCAAAGTGTTTTTTGGCTGGCGGGGAAAAGAAAACAAACCCAATCAAACAGGACTAAGCCGCAAACATATCATTGAAGCCTGCAACGAAGCATTACAACGCCTGCAGGTTGATTATCTTGATTTATACTACTGTCATCGCCCCGATAAAAATTCTCCTGTTGAAGAAGTGGTTTGGGCAATGAACCATTTAATGCAGCAGGGAAAAATTCTGTACTGGGGTACAAGTGAATGGAGTGGTGTGGAAATTATGGAAGCTCATCGTGCAGCTGCACAATATCATCTTATTGGCCCAACAATGGAACAGCCCGAATACAATCTCTTTAACCGGCATAAACTTGAAAATGAATACCTGCAGATTTTTAAAACTGTAGGTCTTGGTACAACAATCTGGAGTCCGCTTGCAAGCGGGCTGCTTACAGGTAAATACAACAATGGTATACCCGAAGGTTCACGCTTAAGTATTCCGGGATTTGAATGGCTGAAAGACAAAACTTATGCGGAAGAGAAGCTAAGTAAAATGCATGCTTACGAAATACTGGCTAAAGAGTTGAATGTAACGATGGCGGCACTATCTGTTGCATGGTGTATTAAAAATCCACATGTAACAACAGCAATTTTAGGTGCCACAAAAAAAGAGCAGCTTCTTGAAAACATGAAGTCATTGGAAGTGCTGCCCTTACTAACAAATGAGATAATGGAACAGATAGATACTATTTTCGGCACCAAACCAAGGTCGCCGGAATTTTGATTCATATAAATACCAACTTATGAGTTTAGAACAGGATATCCAACAGACAAGGAGTTTCCGGAACGAACGCCATAAAGCAATTGTAAACCTGATTTACACCCACAACTGGGTGGTGGAAAAATTAAAAAATGTTTTAAAAGAAGACGGCATTACTCACCAGCAGTTTAACATTCTTCGTATTTTGAGAGGGAGCAATGGTCCGATTTCCACCTTGCAGATAAGAGAGCGGATGCTCGACAAAATGAGTGATACAAGCAGGATTGTTGACCGGCTGATCTTAAAAGGGCTTGCAAATAAAACCGTAAGTCAGCATGATAAGCGGCTGGTAGATGTTGTGATTACTGAAAAGGGCTTGCAGACTCTGGCAAGGATTGATGACAAACAGGAAAGGCTTGATCAACTGATGCAACATATAACTTATGATGAAGCCGCTGAAATCAATCACCTGTTTGATAAAATAAGAGGATCGTATTAAAAAACATGATCAAAATAACCAACCTGTTTTTATTTGTATTAGCAACACAGTTGTTAAGTGCACAGGCAAAGCCTGAGTTCAGAGCTGTGTGGGTGGCAACTGTTGATAATATCGACTGGCCATCACAAAAAGGACTTTCTGTTGATTCGCAAAAAGCAGAATTTATCCGCCTGATCAATTTGCATCAGCAAAACGGAATGAATGCATTGATTGTACAGGTACGTCCTGCAACAGATGCATTCTATCCTTCACCGTATGAACCATGGAGCGAATGGCTTAGTGGTGTGCAGGGTAAACCGCCATCACCTTATTACGATCCGTTGCAGTTCATGATTACTGAAACGCATAAACGTGGAATGGAATTTCATGCGTGGTGTAATCCTTACCGTGCCGATTTTAAAATAGGAACAGCTTCCATCGCCCCATCGCATATTACACGTGTGCATCCCGATTGGTTTTTGCCTTATGGTGATAAACTTTATTTCGACCCCGGTAATAAAGCTGCACAGGCTTTTGTGGCTGATGTTATTGGCGATATTGTAAGAAGGTATAATGTTGATGCAATACATTTTGATGATTATTTCTATCCTTACCGTATTGCAGGAAAAGAATTTCCCGATTCTGTTACGTACAAACTTTATGGAAAAGGATTAACAACAGATGACTGGCGCAGAAGTAATGTTGATTCAATTATTGTATCGTTGAACCGTATCATTAAAAAAATAAAACCGCAGGTGAAGTTTGGCATCAGTCCGTTTGGTGTTTGGCGTAATGCCGATAAAGATCCGAGAGGAAGTAATACCAAAGCCGGACAAACCAATTATGATGATTTGTATGCTGATATTTTATTGTGGCTTGAAAAAGGCTGGATTGATTATGTAGCACCACAACTCTATTGGGAGTTTGGTCATAAAGCTGCGCCTTACGAAGTATTGATTGATTGGTGGAGTAAACATTCTTATGGAAAGCATTGCTATATTGGTCTTGGCATTTACCGTGCAGGAAGCAGTGATATTTGGAAAGACAGTACATTAATTCCTCGGCAGATTGAATTGCTGCGGAAAACGCCCAACATACAGGGAATGATTTTCTTCAGCAGCAAAACCTTTAACAAAAATCCAAATGGATGGAACGATAGTTTGCGACTGCATTACTTTAAAGACCCTGCAGCTATTCCTGCAATGGATTGGTTGAAAAAGAAATAATAAAAATGAAAGAGCCGGTGTTTTGCACCGGCTCTTTTTATTTCAACAAAATACACTGCTGAATTACCAGCCAAGAATCCATGCAAACATCAGCGGAGCAACAATGGTTGCATCACTTTCTACAATGAATTTTGGTGTGTTGATGTCGAGCTTGCCCCAGGTAATTTTTTCATTGGGCACAGCACCACTGTACGAGCCATAAGAAGTTGTTGAATCACTGATCTGGCAGAAATAACTCCAGAAAGGAACATCATGCCATTCAAGATCCTGGTACATCATCGGCACAACACAAATCGGGAAATCGCCGGCAATACCACCACCAATCTGGAAGAAACCAACACCTTTGCCACCACTGTTTTGCCTGTACCATTCTGTTAACCAAACCATGTATTCGATACCGCTTTTAACGGTGCTAGCTTTCAGTTCGTTTTTGATCACATAGCTTGCAAAGATGTTTCCTGTTGTGCTGTCTTCCCAACCGGGTACAACAATCGGAATATTTTTTTCTGCTGCAGCAATGATCCAGCTGTCTTTTGGATCAATTTCATAATACTGCTGCAGATCACCACTCAATACAACTTTGTATAAAAACTCATGAGGGAAATAACGTTCACCTTTTGCTTCAGCTTCTTTCCATTGCTTTTCCAAATGCTTTTGCAGGCGGCGGAAAGCTTCTTCTTCAGGAATACAGGTATCAGTTACACGGTTGTAATGATGTTCGAGTAAATCCCATTCTTCCTGCGGTGTAAGATCACGATAGTTGGGTACACGTTTGTAATGACTGTGTGCTACAAGGTTCATCACATCTTCTTCCAGGTTAGCACCGGTACAACTGATGATTTGTACTTTATCCTGCCTGATCATTTCTGCAAGACTTAAACCAAGTTCTGCAGTACTCATTGCACCTGCAAGTGTAATCATCATTTTACCACCATCGGCTAAGTGTGCTTCGTAACCTTTGGCAGCATCCATCAAAGCAGCTGAGTTAAAATGACGGTAATGATGCTGGATGAATTGTGAAACGGGTCCTTTGTTCATAAACATTTTATTTAGTAATAAAGACCGCCTTCAGATCCCGACTATCCGGGAGACATTGCGAGGCCGCAAAAATAAAGATTTGTTGAGGAAGATAACTGATTGGTGAAAGTGAATTTCTATGCTGAAAAAGATTTCAGTACGCTAATCAATTTGATGTGTTATGAATTTACTATAAGGTTGATCCCCGCTCAAAATATGCTGTTGGCAGAATAAAGGTTTCAGAAGCTTTTACTTTGCCGGGCTTTTCAATATTGGAAAATAAAATTTCTGCAGCCTTTTTACCTGTTTCAAACGCAGGTTGTGTAATGGTTGATAAAGAAGGATTCAGGATTGGCGCTATTTCTAGTGATGAAAACGCAACAACCTTAAGGTCTTTTGGAATTGTAAGTCCAAGTTCCTGGCAGGCAAAATAGGCATGGATGGCTAATCGCTCAACTGAACCTACAACAGCATCGGGCCTTTTTTTACTTTTCAGCAGTTTTTTAACCTGTGCATAGTTTTCGGCATCAGTTCCATCACAATAAATCAACTGATCATTTGCTTTTCCTTTAAATCCTGCATCAGTAAGAGCTTTCAAAAAACCTTCTGCCCTCAGGTTGCAAATGGGCAAACTGGACGAAACAGAAAGGAAAACAGGTTTTTTACAACCTTTTTCCAAAAGCAGGTTTGCAGCATAGTAACCACTTTCAAAGTCGTTGGTGATGACTCTTGGTGCTTCAAAAACATCCATTGCCCTGTCAAAGAATACAACGGGAATCTGTTCAGCAATCAACTGGTTAAGGTGAGATGCTGTATTGCTTTCCTTTGAAATCGAAATCAGCACTCCATCCACTCTTCCGCTTGTACAGGCATCAATAATTGCTTTCTCAATACTTAATTTTTCATGCGAAAGATACATGAGCAAATGATAGCCCTTTTCTTCGGCAATTGCCTGTATACCCTTTATTGCAAGTGAGAAATAATTGTCATCAACCTCGGGCAGAACAACGGCAATGGTTTTGCTTTTTTTCTTTCGTAAGCTGCTGGCGTATGGGTTGGGTGTGTAATTGTATTTTAATGCAGCCTCCTGTACTTTCTTCTTGGTTTGCTCGCTTATTTCATAGCTGTCTTTTAATGCTTTTGATACTGTAGCAGTTGACAGCGACAATAGCCGTGCAAGTTCTTTAATATTAACTTTCTTTATTTGCTCTGGTTGCATGATAAGAGGGTCTGAAAATTCATGTAAATCTACAAATTCCGAAAACGGTTTCGTAAATAAATCGGATTGTTTTCATACAAGTTATCCCAAAAAAAAACCAATTTTCCATCAGAAACAATAATTGCCATTAAAACGATTGCCTGAATATAGAAATGAGAAGTGGACTTTATCATGAAGCTAAAAGCCGCACATGTTTGCAGAAACGGCAGGACGGTATTAACAGATACTCACCCTACGTTATTGAAAACATTGATTCAAGAAATGCGGAACATGATATAAACCGGTTACGGGAAGCGAATCAAAACGGCTTCCCTTACAGTGCAAGCAATTTATCTTCAGCAAGACCTGGTGAAATTAAACGAATGATTAACGGTTGTTTTCCAGCAGATCCCAGGTAAAATTTCCAGAATTAAAAATCAGAAGCGTCGAAATGGTAAACTAAAAGTGTCTTTTAACAAATACCTGTCATAAAAACATTTATCCGATATCCGGGAAGCCGATTCTAAAACTTAAAATTAACAGCAATGTTGAGTATGCAAAAACAAAAATTAACTTGCCGCCATGGATTGTCACTTTTGTTGACATTTGTGCTGTCGCTTTCGCTATTTACTGCACAGGCACAGCAAAAACAAGTAAAAGGAACAGTCAGAGATGACAAAGGAGTACCTGTTGCATTGGCAACTGTTACTGTAAAAGGAACAAAAGTTTCTACTACCACAAACGACAAAGGTGCGTTTGCTATTGAAGCAAAAGAAGGAGATGTATTGGTGATTACGTCCGTTTCATTTGCAGCTTCTGAAGTAAAAGTAACCAGTGCTGCATCTTACGATGTAACACTTTCTGTTTCCACATTGTCATTGAGTGATGTGGTTGTGGTAGGTTATGGTCGTAGCACAAGGAAAAATCTTTCCAGCTCGATTACTACTATTAAGCCCGAAGATTTTACACGTGGTGTTATAAGCGATGTTGGCCAGTTGTTACAAGGTAAAGTAGCTGGTTTGAACATTACTTCAAGCGGCGACCCTAACAAAGGCGCAGCAGTTATTTTACGTGGTGCTTCGACTATTAATAGTCCCGGTGGCCCGTTTTATGTAATTGATGGAGTACCCGGTGCAGATATTGCATTGGTTGCACCTGATGATATTGCTTCTGTAGATGTGTTAAAAGATGCTGCAGCAACAGCTATCTACGGTAACAAAGCTGCCAATGGTGTAATTATGGTTACAACCAAAAAAGGAAAGAAAGGTCGCTTACAAACAACTTACACAGGTAATGTTGGATTTGAAGCGGTTTCAAGCAAGTTAAAAGTAATGGATGCTGCAGGTATCAGGTCCTATATTACTGCTAACAATTCATCATTCTCTCCAAGTGATGATCTTGGTGCAAATACAGACTGGATGAGTGCTGTTCAGCGTTCAGGCGCATTTTCACAAAACCATAATATTTCTTTCAGCGGCGGTACGGATAAAAGCACTTACAGCGCAAGTGTGAACTATCTGAACAAAGAAGGTATTTTGCTGAAGAGTAAATTAAACAGGGTTATTGCCCGCCTTGGTTTAGAACAATATGCATTGAATGACAAAGTGAAGTTTGGTCTGAATATTTCTAATTCATTCAGCAATGCAAATTATGTTCCTCTTCAGAATGTTGTATTGCTCCAGGCTGCAAAGCATCTTCCAATTTCTCCGATATATAAAGCAGATGGTGTTTCTTATTTCGAAAACTTTAATACTACCGGTTATTTCAACCCTGTATCGCTGATCAACAACGCACAGGATAATTCGAAATACAGCACATTCCTGGGAGGCTTTACAACTGAAGTTAAACTTCCGTTTAACCTAACATACAACCTCAATTTGTCGTATCAGAAAACAAATTCACTGCATGGTGAATATTATGATAAGTATTATTCTGATAACTACAAAGCAGGTAACTTCTACAATAACCCCGATCCTGGTATTGGCGTTTCACACTGGCTTATCAGTTCTGTATTTGGAACAAATGGTGCGGCCATCAGGAACACTTATCAAAGTACAGCAACCAATGCCGAATCGTTCTTAACATGGGATAAGAAATTTAACAAGCACAGCATTAATGCCGTTGTTGGTTATACATTCCAGGAAAATGTAAATGGCGAAGGATTCCAGACAACCAATACCAACTTTGCATCTGATTATACAGGTTACCAAAACCTTAGCTTAGGTAACTACCAGGCCGTTTCAGGTTATACAATTGACTTTGGTGGAGATAACTACAGCAAAACACGTTTTATCTCTGACTTTGGACGTTTGAATTACAACTACGATGACCGTTACCTTGTTCAGGCTTCAGTAAGAAGAGATGGAAGCTCTGTATTTGGTGCAAATAAAAAATGGGGTTATTTCCCATCAATAGGTCTGGCTTGGCGCATCAGCCAGGAAAAATTCATGCAGTCGGTTTCTGCAATCGGCGATCTTAAATTAAGAGCCAGCTATGGTGTTACAGGTAATGCTCTCGGCTTTGGTGCTTATACCGCACAACAGTTATTTGTGAGCCAGGGTACCTATTACAACGCAGGCAGCTTTGACCGTGCAATTGGTGTATCACAAGGTTCTAACCCCGATCTGCAATGGGAAAAAACTGAAACCAAAAACGTTGGTGTTGACTTTACATTATTTAACGGCCGTTTAGGTGGTTCGCTCGATTATTATGAAAAAGTAACCTCCAACATGATTTTCAACTACTCTGTAAGTACAACACTTGTTCCAGGTGGTCGTATCTGGGCAAACGGTGGTAAAATGAGTAATAAGGGTGTTGAACTGGTAGTTAATGCAACACCGGTTAAAACCAACAATTTCTCATGGAATACAAACGTAAACGTTGCATTCAATAAAAACCTGATTGTTGATATGCAGGGTCCTTCTAAATACGGTGTGAATACAGACTCTGTTTTGTATTCTGATCCTGAAGGTCCGGGCCAGACAAACAGTACTTTGCAAATCCTGAAAGTGGGTAAACCTCTGGGTCAGTTTTTCTCCCTGATGTATTCGGGAAAAGATGCAAACGGAAACTCACAGTTCCTGAAACACGACGGTTCACT
The DNA here is from genome assembly GCA_002337125.1 of Chitinophagaceae bacterium UBA1931. Taxonomy (GTDB): domain Bacteria; phylum Bacteroidota; class Bacteroidia; order Chitinophagales; family Chitinophagaceae; genus Lacibacter. Next base: position 1,748,563 of record DDFJ01000004.1, on the reverse strand, counting down.
TACAACTTCTCCTGCAATCCGTACCGATTATTTCTATGTAGGAAGTCCTCAGCCAAAAGTATTATTAGGATGGGGTAATACACTCAGGTATAGAAACTTTGATTTAAACCTCTTTGTTCGTGGTGTGTTTGGTAATAAAACATTTAATGCAACACGTGCCGATCTGTCTTATACAGTAAATGCAGCAGTGAATAACATTTCATCTTATGCTTCCGGCGACAAGATGACTGATTCAAGGAACAACTCTTATTCTACAAGGTATATTGAAAATGGTTCTTATATCCGTTTCGATAACTTAACATTGGGTTATCTCGTTAAACTCAGCAACCCTTATGTTAGTTCCTTACGTTTATATACAACCGTAAACAACCTTGCTGTTATCACAAAGTATAAGGGAATTGATCCTGAAATTAACATGGGTGGCGCATCTCCGGGTATTGATTACAACAACTTCTACCCTAAGACACGTACAATCATGTTAGGCGTAAGTGTGAATTTTTAATCATTCTTTTTAAAACATAAGTATGAAAAAGATATTTGTTTTTCTCTTTGCATCAATCGTTGCAGCAGGCGCTATGCAGTCCTGCCACAAAGTGGACGTTGTGTCCAACTCGGAATACACGCCGGCAGTGTTCCCAACTACGGAAGCACAATTCCAGTCGGTTATCGGGCCAATCTATACGCACCTGCGTAACATATACCAGGGCGATCAGTTAACGTTCAGTTTATCAACTGATGAATCCATTCTGCCAGCTTATGGTGGTAACTGGTACGATGGTAACAAGTACCAGGAATTACACCGCCACACATGGACAAAGGATAACCCATGGGTAAACTCAACTTACTCCGATGCTGCTTACCTTGTTGGGTTGGCTAATCAGACTTTGTACATTTTAAAAGATGCTCCTGACGGTGCTGCTAAATCTTCGGGTATTGCTGAAGTAAAAGCAATGCGTGCTTTAGGCTTCTTTATGCTAATGGATGGTTACGGTGGTGTGCCGTTAGATACATTGTATGGAGTGACTGAACTGAAAGCCCGTGCCACAAGAACTGATGTGTTCAATTATATTGAATCAGAATTAAAATCAATTCTTCCCAACCTGAAAACAGCATCAGGCGCAACAACATACGGCAAGCCTACACGCTATTTTGCATTTTCTTTACTTGCAAAATTGTACCTGAATGCTGAAGTGTATACTGGTACTGCAAGGTTGAATGATTGTATTGCTGCCTGCGACAGTGTAATGAATGCAGGTGGTGGTTCACAATATGTGGTGGAACCAAGAAGCAGTTATCTGTCGATGTTTTATCCTACCAATGGTCCATCCATGAAGGAGTTTATCTTTGCTATTCCTTTTGATGGTGCCACCTCAAGTGGATACTATTTCCCTGCACGTTATGACCTGAACAGAAATCTCGGTATCCGATATAAATATTCAGGTTCAACTGCTGGCAACAATGTTGATCCTATTATGAACGGTACTTCTGGCAATGGTCTTGTAAACAGTAAGCCAAGCGGTCCAAGAGCTACATTGTCAACTTTCCTGAACTACTTCCTCAGCGATCCAAATGACATCCGCCTGGGTCAATGGTTATATGGTCCTCAATACTGGCCTGATGGCAACCCAATTATGGTTAGAACAACCAAAAAAGGTTATGATCAGTTCTATACAGGATCAGATGGTAGTACAAGTATTGATTATGCACTCGTGCTTGATACTTCAATCAAGTTAAGACAAAACGATGCGCTGTTTGATTGCGGTAATGATGAAATTGCCTGGAATCAGGGTGCAAGAAACATTAAGTTCCTTGCTGATTATACAAACACTGCAAGCCGTAACCAGGGTAATGACGTTCCGCTGTTCCGTATTTCAGATATCATCCTCATGAAAGCTGAAGCTATTCTGAGAGGCGGTACTGCAACAAATGGTCATACTGCAGTTTCACTTGTAAATATGATTCGTTCAAAACGTTCAACTTCTGCTGCATGGACTACAGTAACACTGGAAGATCTGTACCAGGAACGCAGTCGTGAACTGGCATGGGAATTCTGGCATAGAAATGATATGATCCGTTTTGGCAAATACGAAACCATTTACGGCTTCAAATCAAATACAGAAACGTACAGGAGATTATATCCTATACCAACTGTTGCATTGTCAGCAAATCCAAAACTCACACAGAACCCTGGGTATTAATACCCACATCATATGATCAGTTAGTTTTTATCTCCCCCGGGGTTTTCTAACCCCGGGATTTTTTCTGATTATTTTTTATAATGATGAAATCTCTTCTTTCACTATTTATTTTATTCTCTCTCTTTAGCTTTTCTGCGAGAGCGCAGGTTTATTATAAAGATTCTTCTGATAAACCGACGGCTGATGCTGTGGTTACATACAAAGCAAAAGCGCTGAACTTTCTTGTAATGGGTGATTGGGGTAGAAATGGTGCCGATCATCAGCGTGAAGTGGCTGTGCAGATGGGAAAGACAGCTAATCTTGTTCAATCACAATTCACCATTTCAACAGGCGATAATTTTTATCCAAGCGGCGTAAGAAGCGAATGGGATCCTTCGTGGCATTATTCATTCGAAAATATTTATACCGATTTCCGTTTACAATGGGATTGGTATCCTGTACTGGGCAATCATGATTATAAAAGTAATCCTGATGCGCAGGTAAAATATTCAACCATCAGCAGGCGCTGGCAAATGCCTGCACGTTATTATTCAAAAAAAATTGCCATCAATGGCGATACAACGCAACAGGTGTTGTTTGTATTCATTGACACTAATCCGCTGATTCCGGAATTTTACAGCAATGCCGAATACGGTCCTAATGTAAGAACACAGGATTCAGCAAAACAAAAAAAGTGGATGGAAAAAGTATTAAGCGATCCATCTCCTTTCATTAAATGGAAAATAGTGGTGGGTCATCACCCTTTCTATACTGGCGGAAGCCGCACAGATGCTTATGATACAAAAGCAATACGTGCATCGCTCAAGCCTTTGTTCGATAAAACAGGTGTGGATGTTTATTTGTCGGGGCATGAACATAGTTTGCAGCATATTATTCCTGCAGGAAAAATGCAGCAGGTGATTTCAGGTGCAGCATCTGAAAGAACACCTGTACAATTGATTAACGGCAGCAAATTCGCTGCATCTGAATATGGATTTTTTGTGCTGTCTGTAACTGCAAACGATTTGCTGTTGCAAACAGTTGATTATACTGGTAAGCTCATATATTCTTACACCATAAGAAAATAAATATGAAACGTGGTGATTTTTTAAAGATTGGAACCTTCGCTGCATTAAGTCCGCTGTTTGTTAATGCAGGAAATGATTTGTTTCATACAAATGCAATTGATACTGATTTGCTGAACAGGTTAATTGCTGCGAATGATAAACAGGTTGCATTACTGCTTGAATCTGTGAAACCCGGCAACCTGAAGTTCAGCCGTATGATTGCTTACGATATTTCAGTTTTAATTGCATCTTACTGCTCTCCCGGTTCAGCCTATTATCACAACACAGAACTGGTGAGCAAACTTGAACTGCTGACCGATTTTCTTTCCAAAGCACAATCGGAAGACGGAACTGTGAATGTGGGTAATCTTGAATCGCCACCCGATACTGCATTTCTTATTGAAATACTTTGCCCCGCAGCATCTATTCTACATAAAGAAAAGGGACAGGAAATAACAACCCTGCTTCAGCAACTGAAACAGATTATTCTAAAAGCTGGCAATGGTCTTGTTGTTGGCGGAATTCATACACCTAATCATCGTTGGGTGGTAAGTTCTGCACTGGCACAGATCAATGCGTTGTATCCCGATAAAAAATTTGTTAACCGCATTAATGATTGGTTAGGCGAAGGTGTATATAATGATGAAGACGGGCATTACCCTGAACGAAGCGGCATTTATTCCAATGTTGAAAACACTGCCTTCATTACAATTGCACGGTTGGCGAACAAACCCGAATTACTGAAACCAGTCAGGAAAAACCTGGCTATGTATGTTTATTATATTGAACCGAATGGTGATGTAGTTACGAACGATTCACGCCGCCAGGATCAATATCTCAGCTTTGCAAAAAATGCAACCATCTTTTACCTGCAATACCGCTACATGGCCATCCATGATAAGAACAGCCAGTTTGCAGCTGTTGCAAAAATGATTGAATCAATCAGCAATTTTGAAAAAGATATTTTAAGCAAATCGTTGTTCTATTTCCTGGAAGATGAAACATTGCAGCAACAATTACCTGCACCTGCAACATTGCCGGATCAATACGAAAAACTTTTTTCTACCTCTCACTTGCTCCGCATCAAGGAAAAAAATATGACAGCAACATTGTTTGGTGGTGTTGATTGGCCTTTAGTTGTTGCATCGGGGCGTTCTATCTCTCCCGACTTTTTTTCTTACCGCAAAGGCGATGCGATTTTAAAATACATGCGTCTTTCAACCAACTTCTTCAGCATGGGTTATTTCTACAGCGAAGGGTTAAAGAAAGAAGGCAACAAATACATTCTTCATAAAAAACTGGAAGTACCATATTACCAGCCATTGCCAAAAGAAAAACGAAACAGTAAAGGCGATTACCTGCTTTCGCCAAGTGTTGATGGAAGGTTCTGGAATAAAATGGATTTTAAAAACCGTCCGGTAAGCAATGTAAAAACATTAGAAACAACCATTACACTAACACATACAAACGGAACTGTTGAACTTGAATTTGAAATAAATGGATTGAAAGAAGTACCTGTAACACTTGAACTATGTTTTGCAGCAGGAGGTAAATTAACTGGCGTAACAAAAGCAGAGAACGATAATAGTTTTCTTGAGTCGGGAACAGGTGAATACAGTTTTGGAAACGATACAATTCAGTTTGGTCCGGGCAGTGTAACACATAAAATGATTACAAACCTGGAAGGTGAAATGTACAGTACACATTTCGGCACATTGCGTACGGAAGGTATGCATGTGTACATAACAGGCAAAACACCATTTAAACATCAACTAATATTCAGCTGAGAAACATATGCAGGCGGTATCAACTAAAATATTATTCAATCAATGTTATAGCAACTATGCCATCGCTGCAGTAAATGTGTTTACAATGGAACAGGTGCATGGTGTATTTGCTGCAGCTCAGCAATATCAATCGCCTGTTATTGTGCAGATAACTCCTGTTGCAAGAAATTATGCGCATACAAAAATGATGCTGGCAATGGTACACGCAGCTGCTGAAGTTTACAGTGATGTTGTGTTTGCCATTCATCTTGATCATGGAAATGAAGAGCATGCATTTGCTGCAATTAACGAAGGTTATACTTCTGTAATGATTGATGCATCGCACAGTGAATTTGAAGAAAATGTTGCACGCACAAAAGCTGTAGTAGAAAAAGCGCATGCAAAAAATATTGTAGTGGAAGCTGAACTGGGAATACTGAGTGGCGTGGAAGATGATATATCGGTTGATGAAAGTATGAGCAGGTACACAAGCCCGGCACAGGCTGCCGAATTTGTACAGTTAACCAACTGCGATAGTCTTGCTGTGGCTGCAGGAACAAGTCATGGTGCTTATAAATTCAGTGGTCAGCAGGGAATGCGGTTCCATGTGTTGAAATCCATTCAGCAAAAACTTCCGCAGTTTCCATTGGTATTGCACGGCGCATCAAATGTGCGGCAGGAAGATGTTGCAAGTATTAATGCACATGGAGGAAAGCTTGCTGCAAATGCAAGTGGTGTAAGTGATGAAGAATTGAAAAAAACAATTCAATACGGTGTATGCAAAGTGAACATTGCAACTGATTTACGGTTGCTGTGGACAAAAGTGCATCGTGAATTTTTCTATAACGAACCTGAAAAGTTTGATCCCATTATTCCGGGTAAAAAGTATATCGAAGAAATAAAAATTTTACTCGCAAACAAGTTTGAAGTGTTGGGCTCAACCGGAAAAGCATCTGCTATAAAATTGTAATTGTATGGCAAAAGAATATCGATTGGTAAAACATCCTGATTACAGTGCAGCATCTTATCAGAAGATAACACAGGAAGATGCAGGATGGAATTACCTGAATGTGGAAGCAAGGCTGATGAAGAATGGTCAGACCTGGGAAGGCTATACTGGCGAAAATGAATTTGGCTTTATCCTGCTGAGTGGAAACTATTCAGCTAAAACATCAAAGGGAAACTGGCAAACAGTGAATGGACGTAAATCAGTTTTCTCCGGTATTGCACATAGTTTGTTTTTGCCCAGACATACAGAATTTTCTATTACTGCTGAAAGTGAAGTGCTTGATCTTGCTGCAGGATGGACATTGGCAACAGAGGATTTTCCTGCACGTTTTAAACTGCCCGATGAAGCGGCAATAGAAATACGTGGAGGAGATAATGCAACAAGGCAGATCAACAGTTTGATTGAACCGGGCTTTGGTGCAAGTAAAATTGTTGCCGTTGAAGTGTATACACCATCAGGTAACTGGAGTTCTTTTCCTGCACACAAACATGATGTGCGTAAGGTTGATGCCAATGGACATTTGCTTGAAGCAGAGCTGGAAGAATTTTATTTTTTCAAAATAGATAAACCGGATGGATTTGCTTACCAGCATGTGTACAATGATGATTTCAGCATGGATGAATTGATGCGTGTTACAAATGATGATATTGTATTGGTGCCATCAGGTTATCATCCCGTTGCTGCCGGTCATGGATATAATTGTTATTATTTGAATTTCCTGGCGGGTAGTGATCAGTCGCTGGCCAATACACCCGATCCGAAACACGAATGGATTTTTCATTCATGGAAAACAGTTGATCCCAGGATTCCAATGGTGAGCAGTAAAATGAATAACGAATAAACGATGCTATATGGACGAAAAAAAATTTGATCTGATTACAATGGGAAGATCATCCATTGATCTTTACTCGCAAAACATTGGTGCCGATTTTGTTGACATCAAAGGGTTTGATGCATTTGTTGGAGGTTCTCCTTTAAATATCGCAGTTGGTGCAAGCAGGTTGGGAGCAAAAGTTTCGTTGCTTACAGGTTTGGGTAACGATAAAGTGGGCGATTTTATCCTGCACTTTTTAAAGAAGCAACAGGTAAACACAGATACGATTCCACGTATTGACGGAGCAAGAACAAGTGCTGTTGTATTAGGTATTGAACCACCCGACAGGTTTCCATTGGTGTATTACAGGGATAACTGTGCCGACAGCCAGATGACGATTGATCATGTAATTGCAGCCAATGTTCCTGAATACAAAGTGTTGGAAATTTCTGCAACAGCTTTAAATATTGAACCAAGCCGCAGTGCCGTTTTTTATGCAGTTGAAACAGCGTATGAAAACAACGTAGATGTTGTGCTGGATGTTGACTTCAGGGCCGATCAGTGGAAAGATCTGCGTTCATTTGGATTGATGGTTCGTGCAATTCTTCCCAAAGTAAAAATTGCTATTGGTACCGAAGAAGAAATTCTCGCTGCAACATTGCAGGATGCAGGTCAGGTGAAAATCTCTCATCAACAGATTTCTGCACCTGAAATAAAAGGCAACATTGATGCTTCCATTGAAAAGATTTTAAAGTCAGGTCCGGAAGTGCTGATTGTAAAACGTGGATCAAAAGGCGCAACCATTCACTACAAAGATGGAAAGATGGAAGAAGTGCCCGGTTTCCCAGTAGAAATATTAAACGTGCTTGGTGCAGGTGATGCATTCGCAAGCGGATTTATTTATGGTTATTTACAAAACTGGAGTTTATATAAATCGTGCAGGCTTGGTAATGCAAGTGGAGCATGGGTAGTTCAAAAACCCGGCTGTGCCAACGACATGCCATACCACGATGAGTTGATGAAGTTTGTAGAATCAAGAGGAGGATTATAGTTGATTGTTTTAAAAAGATTGTTATGAAAACGAAAACACAAAAGTTAACAGTTGCACAAGCCACCATTCTTTTTTTACAAAACCAGTTTGTAGAAAGAGATGGAAAAGAGCAGGCTTTTTTTGCAGGTTGCTTCGGCATTTTTGGTCATGGTAATGTGGGTGGTATTGGCCAGGCATTATTGCAATATCCTTCGTTTAAATATTACCAGGTTCGTAACGAGCAGGCAATGGTACATTCAGCTATTGCTTATGCCAAAGTAAAAAACAGGACAGGTGCATTTGTTTGTACAACATCCATCGGCCCCGGTGCTACAAATATGGTTACAGGTGCAGCAACGGCAACCATCAACCGCTTGCCTGTGTTGCTCTTGCCCGGCGATATTTTTGCCAACCGTTCTGTTGATCCTGTATTGCAGCAACTCGAATATCAATACAGTAATGATGTTTCAGTGAATGATTGTTTTAAACCGGTATCAAAATACTGGGACAGGATCAATCGTCCCGAACAATTAATGCCGGCCTTACTGAAGGCTATGCGTATCTTAACTTCTCCTGCTGAAACAGGTGCAGTTACACTTGCCATGCCGCAGGATGTTCAGGCAGAAGTTTATGAATTCCCTGTAGAATTATTTAAGAAAAGAGTATGGGCTATTCAGCGCACAAGAGCCGATAAAAAAATATTGAAGCAGGCAATTGAACTGATTAAGAAAGCAAAAAATCCGGTCATTGTTGCAGGTGGTGGTGTACATTACAGCGAAGCAAATGCAGAGCTGAAAAAACTGGTGAATAAGACAGGTATTCCAGTTGTGGAAACATTTGCAGGAAAAGGTGCATTGCATTTTGATGAAGAACAGAATTTAGGTGCTGTTGGTGTTACAGGTACACCCGGTGCAATCGCCGTTTGTGAAAAAGCAGATGTGGTGATTGGTATTGGCACACGTTACAGCGACTTTACAACAATTTCTCAATCAGGATTTCAGCATCCTTCAGTTAAATTCATTAACATCAATGTATGTGAGTTTGATGCATTCAAACAATCAGCAGTTCCTGTTGTTGCCGATGCAAAAGAAACGTTGACAGACTTAATCAAAGAACTGAGTGATTATAAAGTTTCAGATAAATATGCTGCATCCATCAAAAAACATCATGCACAATGGAATAAAGCTGTTGATAAAATCTACCAGCAAAAAACAGATGGATTAACCAGCCAGGGCGAAGTGGTTGGTGCGGTTAATAATGGAATGAATGAAAAAGATATCATGGTTTGTGCAGCAGGAAGTTTACCCGGCGATTTACACAAACTGTGGCAAACCCGCAGCAGCAAAGGATTTCATTTAGAGTATGGTTACTCCTGTATGGGTTATGAAATTGCCGGCGGACTTGGTGCGAAGATGGCTGATCCTTCAAGAGAAGTGTATGTAATGGTGGGCGATGGCAGTTATTTAATGATGATGCAGGAAATCATTACTTCAGTACAGGAAGGAATTAAAATGATTATTGTGTTAATCAACAATCATGGTTTTGCAAGTATTGGAGGATTATCCAACTCATTAGGCTCACAGGGATTTGGAACGCATTACAAATTCAGGAATAAAAAAACAGGTCAGTTAGATGGTGGATACTTACCTGTTGATCTTGCCGCAAATGCTGAAAGTCTTGGTGCAATTGTTCTAAAGGCAAACAATATTGATGAGTTTAAACAATCATTAAGCAAGGCAAAGCAAACCGATCGTACAACAGTCGTGTATATTGAAACTGATCGTGAAAAAAGAGTTGGCGGTTATGCCTGGTGGGAAGTGCCGATATCAGAAGTATCTCAAATAAAAACGATTAACGAGAGCTATAAAAAATTAACAGAAAACAGGAAAAAGAAACGATTGTATCTCTAACTAAAACAAAAATTGCTTGCACATGAGTATTACGTTGTTATCATTCATTGCTTTTACATTGTCTGTGGGAATTTATACATGGTACAGGCTTCGGAAATCTCACTTCGAATCTGCATCATCTTATTTTCTTGGTGGCAGAAGTCTGAATGCACCGTTGATTGCCATTTCAATGCTGCTCACCAATATTTCCACTGAACAGCTGGTGGGCATGAACGGGTCTTCTTACAAAAATGGTTTTGTGGTAATGGCATGGGAAGTGACTTCTGCAATTGCATTGGTTATTGGTGCATTGTATTTTATTCCACGTTATTTAAAGATGGGATTAACCACTATCCCGCAATACCTGGAATTACGTTACGACAAATCAACACATACCATTGTGAATTTGTTGCTGCTGGTTTCATTCCTCATTACTTTACTGCCTGTTGTATTATACACCGGTGCATTAAACATGGAAACACTGTTTGATGTGTCAGAGAAATTCCAGATTTCAAAACAGGAATCACTTGTTATACTCATTATCGCCATTGGTGTGCTGGGTTCGGTATATGCCATCTTCGGCGGATTAAAAGCAATTGCTTATTCTGATTCCATTTATGGTGTTGGTTTATTTGCAGGTGGTTTATTGATTCCTTTGATTGCTTTATACAATATCGGCGATGGACATGTAATGTCGGGCTTATCGAAAGTATATCATTTCGCACCTGAAAAATTTAATGCAATCGGCAAGCCTGATTCAGTATTGCCCTTCAGCACACTGTTTACCGGCCTGGTTGTAAACCAGATTTATTTCTGGTGTATGAACCAGGTAATTGTACAGCGTGCATTGGGCGCAGCTAATTTAAAAGAAGCACAGAAAGGATTACTCATCATGGGTGTGTTTAAAATTCTCATGCCGATTATTATTGTACTGCCTGGTGTTATCGGGTTCTTTTATTTCAAAGACAGTTTATATGGTGCACAGGATACGATTTATCCAGTGCTTGTAAAGAAAGTATTGCCTGTAAGTTTAGTGGGTTTATTTGCTGCAGTGGTAATGGGTACAGTGCTGAGTGTATTAAATGCAGTATTAAATAGTGCTGCTACCTTGTTCAGCCTGGGTGTATATAAACGCCAGATCAATCCCAATGCAAGTGAAAAACAAATTGTACGTGTAGGAAAAATCACAACAGTGGTAATGGCCATTTTCGCTATTGCAGTTGCCCCGCTTGTTGCCAAAGCACCTGAAGGCATGTACCAGTTGTTGCAACAGCTTAATGGAATATTCTTTATTCCCATCGCATCTGTTTTAATTGGCGGCTTTTTTATTAAATCCATTTCGGCAACAGGCGCCAAGGTTGCCATCTTCACCGGTTTAATTTTTTATGTGCTTACAAGTTTTGTAATGAAAGTAAATATTCACTTCGTACACATCTGGGGAATTGAGTTTGTTATGAATATCCTCATCATGATTGGTGTTTCTTACTTCTTCAAAAACAAGAATAATTATGTGATGACGCATACCGGCGAAGTAAATATCACACCATGGAAATATGCAGTACCTGTTGGAATAGCATTAACAATCATCACCATTTTAATTTATATACTCCTTAGTTAAAAAGAAATCATATGGAAATTTTAAAAAACTACATTAACGGACAATGGGTAGAAAGTTCCTGCAGGGAAACGATTGATGTTGTGAATCCTGCAACAGCTGAGGTATTGGCAAAAGTTCCTTTTGGCGATGCTACAGCAAACGATCTGAATGCTGCAGTTGAAATTGCCCATGCTGCGTACCTCGGGTGGAAAGATGTTCCTGTGTTAAGACGTATTCAGCCGTTGTTTAAACTGAAACAGTTGCTGGAAGATCATAAAGATGAGATTGCAAAAACCATTACGCAGGAATGTGGTAAAACATTGGCTGAATCGTATGGCGAACTGCAGCGTGCAATTGAAAACGTAGAAGTTGCCTGCGGTACACCTATGCTGATGCAGAGTGAGTTTCTTGAAAATGTAGCAACAGGTATTGATGAATACATGATCCGTCAGCCTCTTGGTGTTACATCCTGTATTGCTCCGTTCAACTTTCCTGCAATGATCTCTTTCTGGTTTTTACCTTATGCTATTGCATGTGGTAACAGTATGATTGTAAAACCATCGGAGAAAGTGCCGCTTACAATGATGAAAATTTTTGAACTGCTGGATCAGATTGATCTGCCAAAAGGATTAATCAACCTTGTACATGGTGGTAAGCAAACAGTTGATGCCATTCTGGATAATCCTGCAGTGAAGTCGGTAAGTTTTGTTGGAAGCACGCCAGTTGCAAAATACATCTATGCACGTGGCACTGCAAATGGCAAACGTGTACAGGCACAGGGTGGTGCAAAAAATCCGGTTGTGGTGTTGCCTGATGCAGATGTTGATTTAGCTACACAAATCATTACTGATAGTGTGTACGGTTGTGCAGGTCAGCGTTGTCTTGCAGCTTCTGTGATTGTAACAGTAAATGATAAAGGAAATATCAAAGATGCATTGTATCAATCAGCACAAAAGCGTGTTACAGGTTATGGCTTGAATGATGGTGTGGAAATGGGGCCTGTTATCAGCAAACAAAGCAAGGATCGTATTGAAAGCCTGATTGCATTGGGCGAAAAAGAAGGTGGTAAATTATTACTGGATGGAAGAAATACTTCCGTAAAAGATTTTGAGAAAGGTAATTTCTTAAAACCTTCCATTATCCAGGATTTACCATTGGATAGCGAATTAATGCGTACAGAAATTTTTGGCCCTGTGATGAGTCTGGTACAGATGAATACAATTGAAGATGCCATCAGCTTCATCAACAAAAATCATTACGGCAACATGGCCTGCCTGTTTACATCAAGCGGCGCCAATGCAAGAAAATTCCGTAACGAAGCAATGGCCGGTAATATCGGCATCAACATTGGCGTGGCAGCACCAATGGCACAGTTTCCATTCAGCGGCTGGAAAGAAAGTTTCTTTGGCGATCTGCACGGACAAGGCAAGCATGCCATTGAATTCTTTACACAAACAAAAGTGGTAGTTGAACGCTGGCCAAAAGAATGGTCAAGAAAATTTTAATACAACCAAATACCATCGAACAGACATTTAAAACATCAAAAACCATACAAATGAAACAGAATATTAAAATAGCCAACGCTCCCTGCTCATGGGGAGTGCTGGAGTTTGACCTCGAAGGCAAAGCTCTTGGTTATGAACAGGTGCTGGATGAATTGTGTGAAACTGGATACATTGGAACAGAACTCGGCGATTGGGGTTTTATGCCCACCAATCCTCAGGAGTTGCAAAACGAAATTCAGAAACGGAACCTGCAGCTGCTTGGTGCATTTGTTCCGGTTGCATTGTCAAACGAAGCAGCACATGAAGACGGCATTGATCGTGCATTAAAAACTGCAGGGCTTATGCATGGTGCAGGTTACACCAATGCATTTATTGTACTGGCTGATGAAAATGGTTCTGTAGCAAACAGAACACAAAAGGCCGGTCGTACTACTGCAGAAGATTCTTTACCCGATGAGTTGATGAAAGTATTTGCTGCCGGTGCAAACAAACTTGCAAAAGCAGTAAAAGATAAATATGGTATGCGTACAGTGTTTCATCATCACTGTGCAGGCTATATTGAAACACCAGCTGAAATTGAAGCGTTGATGGATAATACTGATCCTTCTTTGCTGGGTTTGTGTTTTGATACTGGTCATTTTTCTTTTGGCCAGGGAACAAATCATACAGCATTCATGGAAAAATACTGGGACAGGATCTGGCATGTACACTTCAAAGATTTTTCTCCTTCAGTTGCAGCTGATGCTGCCAAAAACAACTGGAATTATTTTGAAGCAGTATCACATGGTGTGTTCTGTGAATTGGGAAAAGGCAATGTTGACTTTAAGCAGGTTGCTGCATTCCTTGAAGAAAAAAATTATGACGGTTGGGTTGTTGTTGAGCAGGATGTATTACCAGGAATGGGTAATCCAAAAAAATGCGCAAAGAACAACAGGGAATACCTGTTATCAATCGGCGTATAACAAAACATGCTTTTACGATACAGCAAATAAAGCTGGCCTTTAAAAAAATAAAATAACAAACGATGAAAAAAATACAAATCGGATTATTGGGAATGGGAAGGATTGGCAAAATTCACTTCCAAAATATTCAGCAATATTTTTCGAATGTTGCAACTGTTGTTGCTGTTGCAGATCCTTTAATTGATGTGCCTGCTATACAAAAACAATTTTCTTCCATCTTTTTTACAAACGATTCAAAAGAAGTGGTGTTGAGCAAAGATGTGGAAGCTGTTCTCATCTGCACACCAACAAGTTCACATGCTGAATTATTGGAACTGGCTATCCAGTCAGGTAAAAGTGTGTTCTGCGAAAAACCAATGGACTTATCACTCGACAGAACAAAAGCATTAGCCGAACTGGCAAAAAGCACCAACACAAAATTAATGATGGGCTTTAACAGGAGGTTTGATCCTGATTTTCTTCATGCAAGAGAATCGGTGAAGAAAGGAACAATCGGTGATGTGCAGATTGTAAAAATCACCAGTCGTGATCCCGGCTTACCTCCGGTTGATTATATCAAAAACTCCGGCGGTTTGTTTATGGATATGGCTATTCATGATTTTGATATGGCTTGTTATATCATGAATAAAAAAGTGGCCGAAGTTTTTGCAAAAGGTGCTGTAAGAATAGATAAAGCTGTTGGCGATGCCGGTGATATTGATACTGCATTAACCACCTTAACTTTTGAAGATGGCACATATGCTGTAATTGATAACAGCAGGAAAGCTGTTTACGGTTATGATCAGCGTATTGAAATTTTTGGCAACGATGGAATGATACAGGTTGATAACAACCAGCACAACAGGAACGTACTGTACAATCAAAGCGGTATTCATTATGCATTGCCTCTTGATTTCTTTATGGACAGGTATGCAAAATCTTATTTAAACGAAATGGATTTCTTCATTTCTGCATTAAATAATAATACCGATATGCCGGTTGGTGGTGATGATGCATTGCAGGCAACAAAGATTGCTGTGGCTGCTAAAAAATCAATGCTGGAAGGAAGACCGGTGAAGTTGTCGGAAATAGGGTAAGCAGGGTTAATTTAGCACATAATCTCTCCAGTAAAACAAGCATCTGATGATGAAGCTCAAACATATCCGCATTCGTTTACAAAGCGGGGCAGGCATTTTATTTCTTTTTCTTACTTCACTTGTTCCTTTTTTTGCGACAGCACAGTATCATCCTTTTGTTGATCCGTTGATTGGTGCAGAAGGAGAAGGCAATGTGTTTATTGGTCCATCCTGTCCGTATGGAATGGTAAAGCCCGGTCCTGATTGCAACAAAGATGGAAACAGCGGCTACACACCCAATATGGAAAAACCGCTTTATGGTTTCAGCCAGGTGCATGTAAGCGGTACAGGTGGCGGAGCAAAGTATGGCAATATTTCAGTGATGCCTTTTACAGGAACAGAAGAAACAACAAAGTTTGAATCGGTAAGGCAAAATGAAAAAGTTGCTTTAGGTTATTATACAGTTGATTTAAAACGATGGAATATTAAAACAGAAATCACCACATCGCCCAAAGTGGCCTATTACCGTTTTGTGTACGGAAGTAATGCTGCTAAAGGAATGAAAATTGATTGCGGTGAATTCCTGGGCGAATCCGTTGTGCCCGATGCAAGGGAAGCGCAACAGTTTGTTGGTTCTGAAATTGAAGTGGTTAATGAAAATGAAATACGTGGATATACAAAAATCCGTGGAGGATGGAATAACGGCGATGCATATACCGTTTATTTTACAGCCATCAGCAGCAAACCTTTTTCAAAATTCACTACATGGAAAGCTGCACAATTTTATCCCGGCAAAAAATCGCAGACCGATGAAGGAAAAAAGACAGGTGTGTTGTTGTTCTTTGACCAGGTAAAAAGCGACAGCATTGAACTCAAGATTGGTATCTCCTTCATCAGCACATTAAAAGCAAAACAGAATATTGATACAGAAGTACCACACTGGAGTTTTGAAAAACTATTAACCGAAACACAAAACAAGTGGGAAAACATTTTAAACAAAGTGGAAGTTGATGCAGCTGCAACAGCCGATCAGAAGAAAATGTTTTATACAGCATTGTATCATACCATGCTGATGCCTGTCGACCGTACAGGTGAAAATCCGAAGTGGGAAAACAACGGTCCTTACTATGATGATTTTTATGCCATCTGGGATACCTACCGTTCTTCTAATCCGCTTATCACACTCATTACTCCTTCAAGAGAAATTGATATTGTAAATGCATTGCTGCAGATTTATAAACGGGATGGTTACATGCCCGATGCAAGAAGTGGTAACTGCAATGGCCGCACACAGGGTGGTTCTAATGCCGAAGTGGTGATTGCTGATGCATTTGTAAAAGGATTAAAAGGTATTAATTACAATCTTGCACTTGAAGCAATGCTGAAAGATGCAACTGTTCCTCCCGGTGGTAACGAAGAAAAGGAAGGTCGTGGTGGTTTAACAGATTACAACCGGCTCGGCTATGTGTCAACAAGTTTTGTACGTGCAGGCAACCGAACACTTGAATATGCATACAATGATTATTGCCTTGCCATAGTTGCAAAAGGAATTAAACGCAAAGGCGAATACGGACGGTTTATCCGGCAATCAGATAACTGGCAAAACCTCTGGAGAGATATCAGTGATAACGGGGCAAGAGGTTTTATTATGCCAAAGAATGCTGCAGGAAAATGGGTCGACAGTTTTCAGTGCGATATAAACAATGGAAGAATTAATTACATTCCTTATACACCATTGGCACAGGATTGGCCAAACTGCGTTTGCTGGTGGTGCGGATTTTTTTATGAAGCAAGTTCATGGGAATATTCGTTGAGTGTGCCGCACGATGTGGCAGCTTTAATTAAAAGATCAGGAGGTAACGATGCATTTCAAAAACGGCTTGATATTTTGTTTGACAAAGAATTGTATAATGTGGGGAACGAACCTTCTTTCTTGAGCCCCAACCTTTATCACTGGATTGGTAAGCCGCATCTCAGCAGCGAACGCATTCACCAGATCATCAATAAAAATTTCAACGCAACATATGCTGGTATTCCTGGTAATGATGATTCAGGTGCCATGTCGTCCTGGCTTGCATTTCACATGATGGGCATTTATCCCAATGCAGGTCAATCGTATTACTTAATCAATACACCTTATTTTAAGCAAACAGTTATTCACCAGGAAAACGGGAAAGACTTTATTATTAAAGCGGAAAATTTCTCAGCAGAAAATAAATACATCAAGTCTGCAAAGCTGAACGGAGTTTCTTATAATAAATCATGGATTGAACACAATGATATTGTCAACGGTGGCGAATTGATACTGGAAATGTCTTCTGCTCCTTCAGCATGGGGATCAGCACAATTGCCGCCATCAAAATCAGATGAAGGTTCAGAACATAACTCATACAGGTAATGAAGCGATTTCTGTTTTTATTTTTTTTATCTGCATCGGTTTATGCGCAACATAAAACAGTAAACATTGTACAATACGGTGCAAAGGCTGATGCTGTAACCAACAATGCATCCTTTATTCAAAAAGCAATTGATGATGTAACTGCTGCCGGTGGCGGAACGGTGGTAATACCTGCTGGTGTTTTTGTTACGGGATCAATTGAACTGAAGTCGGGTGTTGAACTGCATCTGCAAAAAGGAGCTGTATTGCAGGGAAGTACTTTGCGGAAAGATTATGAAAATAAGATTCATCCGGCGTTGATTGTTGCATCAGCAAAACAGCATTTTTCCATTACAGGAAATGGAATAATTGATGGGAAGGGAAGAGAACTGATGAAAGATATTTTCAAACGCCTGGAAGAAGGAACACTGATTGATAAAGAATGGAAAACAAAACGGCCAACTGAAGGAACAAGAACCAACATTTTTTTCTTTGAAGACTGTGCCAATATTCTTGTGAAGGGAGTAACCATTAAAGATGCCACCAACTGGGTAACGCATTACGAACGTTGCAGGAACATCAGCATCGACAGTGTTAAAATTGAAAGTGTGGCATATTGGAACAATGATGGAATTGATATGGTTGATTGTAAAAGTGTACGCATCACCAATTGCTACATCAATACTGCAGATGATGCAATTTGTTTAAAGTCGGCAAAGGAAGATGATTACTGCGACAGTATTTATGTGTCCAACTGCATTCTCCGTTCAAGTGCCAATGCATTTAAACTTGGGACAGCTTCCAAAGGTGGATTCAAGAATATTACGGTAAGAAATCTTGTTGTGTATGATACTTACCGCTCGGCTGTTGCACTCGAAGCGGTGGATGGTGGTTTTATTGAGAATGTGGATGTGCGGAACATCGCTGCAAGAAATACAGGCAATGCAGTATTTATAAAACTTGGTCATCGAAATAACGATAAGCGTTATTCAACAGTAAAGAATATTTACATCAGTAACGTAAAAGTGGAAGTGCCTGCAGGTAAACCCGATGCTGCTTATGAAATGCAGGGTCCGTTGTTACGTTATCCCCCGACTGTAAAACCAACAGATGGGAAACTGATCAGTATATCACCATGGAATCATTCATACAAAGATTCTGCAGCAATCATTTATCAGCACAATGTATTTCCTTCATCTGTAAGTGGATTACCCGGTCATGCGGTGGAGAATGTAAAACTGGAGAACATTGAAATTCTGTATTACACAAAGGCCGATAAAAAGATCAATTATTTTCCGCTGGATTCTTTTCAGTTAATTACTGAAGCTGAAAAAGATTACCCGGAGTTTTCCATGTTTGGCGAACTGCCGGTGTGGGGATTTTATGTAAGGCATGTAAACGGCTTGCAGATGAAAAATGTTTCAGTAAAAATGAAAGGAACAGATTTCAGAACAGCTTATTTATTCAACGATGTGAAAGATCTTTACCTGCAGAAAGTAAACAGTGAAGGCAGCACAGCAAAACCTCAGCTGTTTAAACATGATGTAACAGAAATAACAAATCAGAAGAAGTAAGCATGAGGATCAATGGTTCAATAGTAGTAAGAAAGTTGAAGGGAGTGACACAACAAAAGCTCAACAGTATTGCTGCAGTCCGCATCATCAAACAAGTAACAGCAACAGCTGTTTTTGTTTTAACTGCACTGCAATTAACTGCGCAGAATTATGTGCAGTATGTACAAACCTTATCGGGCACTGCTCCTTCCACAACAACTTCTGCAATGAAACACAGCGAAGCAGGAAGTGAAAAAAATGTCAACACTATTCCGGCAGTTACACTTCCTCTTGCAATGACGCAGTGGACAGCGCAGACCAGGCAAACAGAAATTAAATGTCAGCCGCCTTATTATTATAAAGACAGTTTGCTCACAGGCTTTAGAGGTACGCATTGGATCAGCGGATCATGCACACAGGATTATGGCAGCTTTACCGTAATGCCTGTTACCGGTTCATTAAAAACAACAGCGAAAGATTATGCTGTTCCGTTTACACATGCAAATGAAACAACAGGTCCGGCTTATTATAAAGTAGAACTTCCTTCAGCACATCTGCGTGCAGAGCTTACTTCAACACTGCGTTGTGCGGTGATGCGTTTTACCATGCTGCAGGATGATAGTTTGTATATACTCATCATTCCCAACAGCGATCAGCAAAAAGGGTTTGTGCAGATGAATGTTGCTAACGGTGAAGTGTGGGGCTTTAATCCAGTTCATCGTATTTACCAGGGCTGGGGACAACCCGCCGGTTTCAGCGGATGGTTTTATGTTAAGATTGAAAAGGCAGTTGCTGCAAACGGAACATTTTCCGGTGAGCAGTTGTTTAAAACAGATCGTTTGCAGAACCAGAAAGACATGGGTGCTTATCTTGGTTTTAAGTTGAAGAAAGGGGAACAGATTGTTATTCGTATTGGTACTTCATTTACAGGTTTGGAAGGAGCAAAAGTTAACCTGCAGAAAGAAGTGGGTATAAAAACCTTTCAGCGAATTCAATCAGCAGCAACAGCAAAATGGCAAAAGACTTTGTCGCAAATAAAAGTGCAGACTGCCAATGAAAAAGATAAACAGGTGTTTTATACAGGCATGTATCATGCTATGCAGCATCCCCGTTTAATGAGTGATGTGGATGGAGCTTATCCACGCTTTGCAGGAAAAGGCGAACGGATGTACATGAAAAACGGTGCTGCTTATTACGACGATTTTTCAATGTGGGATATTTACCGGGCACAATTACCATTGCTTGAAATCATCCAACCAAAGCTTGCTGGTAATCTTGTACAGTCGTTAATCCTCAAAGGCGAACAGGGTGGTTGGTTGCCCATCTTCCCCTGCTGGAACAGTTATACAGCAGCAATGATTGGTGATCACTCCACTGCATTTATTGCATCGGCTTATGCAAAATGTATTCGTGGTTACGATGCAGAAGCTGCGTACAAACTAATGAGGCAAAATGCATTTGATACACCCAATGATTTTTCGGTGTATGTCAATGGCATGGGAAGAAGAGCGTTGACTTCCTATTTAAAATATGGCTATATACCAATGGAAGATAGTGTGCAGGAAGCCTTTCATAAAAAGGAACAGGTAAGCCGTACACTTGAATATGCGTATGATGATTATGCGTTGAGTATTGTTGCAAAAGGATTGAAAAAGATGAACGATTATCAATTGCTTCATCAGCGTTCATTCAATTATAAAAATGTATTTGATTCAACAGTGAAGATGGTGAGAGGAAGATACAGCAACGGTAACTGGTATGAATCTTTTCATGCTGATAAACGTGAATCGTATATCACCGAAGGCACGCCAAGACATTATACATTTTATGTGCCGCAGGATATTCCCGGTCTTGCAAAGCTGATGGGTGGTACAAAAGAATTGGAAAATGCACTGGATAGTTTATTTGCCAAAGATGAATACTGGCATGGAAATGAACCCGGTCATCAGATTCCTTTTTTATACAATTACACAGCAGCGCCATGGAAAACACAGCAGGTGGTGAAGAAAATTCTTAAAGAAGAATACAGCAATGGTGCAGGCGGATTAAGTGGCAATGATGATGCAGGGCAAATGAGTGCATGGTATGTATTTGCAGCAATGGGATTTTATCCTGTTGACCCGGTATCAAACAATTACCAGTTGTGTACACCTTTGTTTGATGAAGTGGAGATGCATTTATCAGCAAATAAAACAGTAAAACTCATCACGCATAAAACATCTGCAAAGGCTGGATTTATCAGCAAAGTAAAATGGAACGGGCAACTGTACAGCAAAAATTATATTACGTACCAGATGTTACAGCAGGGCGGAACACTGGATATTTACCTGCAGGAAAAACCATCGGCATGGGGATCAATGCTGCAAAACAGGGCAGCAGGGTTAAACAACTAAAAACAAACACATGAACAAAATCATAGCAGCAATTCTTTTTTTAGTAGTGAGTATTAATGTTGATGCACAGCAAAACAACCGTCAGAAAATTTTTTCGGTGAACGATTTTGGTGCAGTGGGTGATGGATTAACCGATGATGCTGCAGCAATTCAAAAAGCAATGGATGCATGCACTGCAGCAGGTGGAGGAACAGTATTGTTTACTGCGCCCTTTGTTTATATGTCAGGTCCTTTGCAATTGCGGTCCAATGTTGAACTGCATTTGCAGGGTGGCGCAAAACTGCTGGCCAATCCTGATGAAAAAATTTATACCAAAAGTGCTTTTCGTGAAAACCCCGGCGAAGGAACCATGTGGCTCAGTGGAGAAAATATCAGCAACTTCAGTATTACAGGCACAGGAGAAATCAACGGCAATGGCATTTCATTTATGGGTGCTGAACTCGAAGATTCGTATGAACTCAAACCGTTTAATGTGCTTGATCCCCGTCCGCATGTGCTTACCATCATCAATGGAAAAAACATCCGCATTCATGATGCAAAGATTGGCAACTCAGCTTACTGGACCATTCACCTGGTGGGTTGCAATGATGTGGTCATCAGCGGCATCACTTTACTCAACAGTTTAAAAGTGCGCAACAGCGATGGTATTGATGTGGATCACAGTAAGAATGTTCGCATCAGTGATTGTTACATTGAAAGTGGGGATGATTGTATCTGTTTAAAAAACAGGAGAGAGTATGAAGAGTTTGGCCGCTGTGAAAATATTACAGTTACCAATTGCACCATGACATCAAGAAGCTGTGCTATTAAAATTGGTTCGGAGAATATGGATACCATACGCCAGGTGTTGTTCAACAACTGCATCATCAAAAAAAGTAATCGTGGTGTGGGCATTCAGAACAGGGATGAAGGTGTGGTGATGGATGTGGTATTCTCCAACATGATCATTGAAGGTCATTTGTTCAGTGATGTGTGGTGGGGCAAAGCAGAACCCATTTATATTACTGCTTACCGCCGTGCAAAAATCAATCACAAAGATGCCAACTGGCGTTTTCCCAAAGGAGCAACGGAAGGAAAAGTGGGTGTGGTGAAAAATATTTCTTTCAGCAACATAAAATGTTACAGCGAAAACGGTGTGTATGTTAGTGCTGAATCAAGCGATAAAATACAGGGTATTGTATTTGACCAGGTGGATGTGTTCATTGATAAAACAACAACTGTTCCCGGAGGCGTGTACGATCGCCGTCCTTGTGCAGTGGATGGTTTTGTAAAAGGAAGCACCAGTGGTTTTTATTTTGATACGGCAACCAACATCATGCTTCGCAACTGTTCAGTTCAGTGGGGCGAAAACAGGCAATCTTATTTTAATGAAGCAATTGAGCAACACAATACAGAAGGGGTGAAGCTGATCAGTTTTACAGGTAAGCCGGCTTTGAAGAAATAACCCATACAAACAAAAGGGACATGTATTTCAATGGCCCTTTCATTATGTATGGTTAATGGATAGTTTTTGAGTAGTCTCTGAAACCTGCTCTGTTCAGCTGAAAACCCAAACCGTACCATATCCTGAACAAAGTAAATTTATTTTTAATTTGTAGACAATACTACAAAGCGGGTATTTTTTTAAGCATGAAAGACTTGAAAGCTGCCCTTAAAGGGTATTAACTTTGTTTTATCTGATCATTTTAAACGAACGGTTATGACGCTACAAAACGGTGTTTTTCTCAAAAGCACTTCGTTGCTGAATGATACGGTGTTTGAGCACAGCATTATCTTAATAGCTGAATACAACAGCAAAGGTGCATTGGGTTTTGTAATCAATAAACCATACAACCGTTCCCTGAACGAACTGGAAGAGTTTAAACACAGTATTTCATTTCCGTTATATGAAGGAGGACCTGTTGATCATCAGCACCTGTACTTTGTACACATGCGTCCCGACCTTGTTGAAGAAGGTACAGCCATCGGGAACGGGTTATACCTTGGAGGAAACTTTCAGCAGGCAGTGGATGCAATCAATAACCATACACTTACTCCGCAGCACATTAAAATCTTTGTTGGTTACAGCGGCTGGGATACAGGCGAACTGGAAGCCGAAATAGAAGAAGGCAGCTGGCTGGTTACATCTGCCGTTATTCCTGATGTGTTTAAATAATAAAGCAAATCAGCAAAGCATTCTTAGGGAAATACAAATTATCAGCTTTTCTGTTGTAGTACTACAAATGAAAATTTATTGATACAGGTTTTCTTAATTAATTTTTTTAAATTTATTGTGATAGTACAACTGATTGTTATATGAAGCTTCAGTTCCGGTCCTGATGGCCGAAAGTGAAGATGAAGAGGAGATACTTTTACAACGACAGGATTTAATTTTTCGCTTCATGAATTTTGGTAGAACCTTATCATTTTTTAAGAAACCTCTTGTAGCAGGTTTACTTGTCTTTTCTATTCTGTTGCTGATTGTATCTGCATTTATTTTTCAGCGTTGGCATAATTTCAACGACGAACAAACCTTACAGCTTCAACGTGCAGCTTATTCAGCCAAAGAACGTCTGGAAAAAGCATTAGAGTATTGTTTGTCGGCCACCGAAACACTAAGTTTTGTTGTAACGAAATATGATATTGAAAAGGATTTTGATGAAGCAGCAAGGAATATCTTGGAAAATAACCAGTATATTGATGCATTGGCACTTACCGAAGGCGGTGTTGTAAAACATATTTATCCATACAACGAAAATGCATCAGCAATAGGTTTTGATATTTTGAAAGATAACCTGCAGAAACGGGAAGCTGTAAAGGCAATGCAGAATAAGATGCTGTATTTTGCTGGCCCCGTAAAACTTCAACAGGGTTATACAGGTGTAATTGGCCGCCTGCCCATTTTTATACAAGGAAAGTTCTGGGGGTTCTCATCGGCTATCATCAAACTCTCTACTCTTACAAAAGCTGCTCAAATGGATAGCAGCTATAACAGCGCTTACCTGTTCCAGTTATCGAAAATAAATCCCAACACAGGAAAGGAAGAATTCTTTCTTCCACACCCCGAGAAGTTTACTTCTACAACAGCAGTTTCAGTAAATGTGCCAAAAGGCGACTGGAAAATTTATGCCCGTTTTGTAACAGTGCAAAAGCGGCCTAATAATCTCATTTCTTTATACTTCCTGGGTGTATTGTTTTCATTTACTGTAGGTTTCCTGGTTTGGTTTTTTGCAATGCAACCGAAAGTGTTGGAAAAAATGGTGGACCAAAAAACATCAGAACTGAAACAGAGTGAAGAAAAATTCAGGGTGCTTGTTGAACAAAACCTTGTTGCAGTATTTATTATCCAGGGTGGACGTTTTAAATATAGTAACCCCGGGTTTGAAGATGCATTTGGGTATACAAAGAACGAATTGCTGAATATTGTTAAAATGGAAGATGTGATTCATCCTGACGACCTTGAAAAAGTGCAAACATTTTATGCGCAACGCACCAGTGGAAAGAACCCTCCTTCACAATATACCATCAGGGTTATACGTAAAGATGGTGTAATGCTGCATGCCGAAGTGATTGCCTCTCCAATTATATATGAAGATAAACCTGCAGTGATTGGAACGGCTATTGATATTACCGGAAGAATTGAAGAAGAAAAAAGGATCAGCAAAGCGGTAACAGAAGCACAGGAACGTGAACGAATGCAGATAGGAATGGAACTGCATGATAATGTGAAACAGATCATGGCAGCCACCTTACTGAACCTTGAATACCTGCAGATGCATCTTGATGATAAACAAATGGCTTCAGAACGGATTGGTCAGCTCATGGTTTATATGCGTGAAGCCATTTATGATTTACGCCGCCTGTCGCATCAACTGGCACCATCACTCGATTCTTCTGTTAACCTATATGACAAGTTGGATAATCTTGTTCAAACGATGCTTTCATCCCGTAAGATGAGTGTAGAGATAGAGGTAGATGAATTTTCGAACAAACTTTCTTCTGTTATGCAGCTGGCTGTTTACCGCATTTTACAGGAGCAGATTGCCAATGCATTAAAACATGCTGATGCAGGTTTACTGAACATTAGTGTACGGAGGGATGGTAAACAGGTTGCTATTGTTGTAAAAGATAATGGCAAAGGCTTCGATCCCGATCTTAAAAAAGAAGGAATAGGTTTGGAAAATATCCGACGCCGTGCACAGGCACTCGACGGGACTGTAAAAATTAATTCTTCACCTGGTAAGGGATTTGAATTAATTGTTGAAATACCTGTTATCTGAAAATCCGGTTTCTTTTTTAAGCAATCTCTTCAGCCTTGTAACCAACTCCCTGCAAGCCGCTGATAATCGTTCCTGCCTGTAACTCATCTTTAGCATTTACAGTAAGTAAACGGTTTGGATTCTGCAGATCCACTTTCCAGTTTTCTTCGCCAGCCAGTGCATTTAAAACAGGTGTAACTTTTTCAATACAGCCTGCGCATTTAATAGTTGTTTTGAATGTGAGTGATTTCATTATTGTTGATTTAAAATGTAAAATTAGTTCAGTGCTTAACTGCTGTTGTTATACAATTACTATCAAAACTTATATCATTTTCAGTTTACAGTTTTGCGAGTTTTAAACGGAGACTGTTACTCACCACGCTCACACTGCTTAAGGCCATTGCCCCACCTGCAATCATGGGATCTAATAAAAATCCGTTTACAGGATATAATACACCTGCTGCAATAGGAATGCCAATGAGATTGTAAATAAAAGCCCAGAATAAATTCTGCCGGATGGCATTGACTGTTTTGTGCGAAAGCTTCAGTGCTTTGGGTATGCTGTTAAGATCAGAAGAGATGATGGTCATCTTTGCCACATCCATCGCAATATCACTTCCTCTTCCCATGGCAATACTTACATCGGCCTGCGCCAGTGCATGACTGTCATTAATTCCATCGCCCACCATCGCCACTGTTTTTCCCTGCTGTTGCAACGCTTGTACAAATGCAGCTTTAGCCGACGGAAGCATTTCTGCTTTAAACTGTTTTACGCCTACTTCTGCAGCAATGGCTGCAGCCGTTTGTTCATTATCACCGGAGAGCATATATACTTCAATACCTTGTTGCTGCAAGGTTGCAATAGCTTTTCTTGAACCTGCTTTTACTTTATCTGCAATGGCTATGAGAACAGAAGCCTCTTGATCTTTCGCCAGCATAACTACTGTTTTTGCCTGTTGCTGCAGCTGAAGCATTTGCTGTTGCAGTTCTGCATCAATTAATACCTGTTCTTCCTTCATCCATCCTGCATGGCCAAGCATGTAGTGTTGATGATTGTAAACAGTTCTGATACCTTTTCCTGTTACACTTTCGACTTGGTCCAGTAACAGCGGTTGAATGTTTTGCTGCTGCAGGTACTGTACAATCGCATCTGCCAGCGGATGCTCTGAATGTTGTTCCATTGATAATAAAACCTGCTGCAGTTCTTCTTTGTTTATACCTGTTTTAAAGAACAGATCAGTTACCTGTGGTTTGCCTTCGGTAATGGTACCTGTTTTATCAAGTATGATGGCATTTACTTTATGCGCCAGTTCCAGGCTTTCTGCATCTTTAATCAGCAGATTGTTTTCGGCTCCCTTGCCCACTCCAACCATAATAGCAGTTGGAGTAGCTAACCCCAACGCACAGGGGCAGGCAATCACCAGTACAGTAATGGAAGTAAGCAATGCATGCGTAAAGGCATGTTCGCCACCAAGCAACATCCACACAATAAACGTTAGAATAGAAATGCCGATCACCACCGGAACAAAAATGCCGGCTATTTTATCCACGAGTTTTTGTACCGGTGCCTTACTTCCCTGTGCTTCCTGCACCATGCGGATGATTTGGGCAAGTAATGTTTCTGCACCTACTTTTTCAGCAGTAAAACGAAAGCTGCCTTTCTGGTTAATGGTTCCAGCAAAGACTTTATCAGTTGTTTTCTTTTCAACAGGAATGGGTTCACCTGTTATCATACTCTCATCCACAAATGATCCGCCGCTCACAACTGAACCATCCACCGGAATTTTTTCTCCGGGTTTTACCAGCAGGACATCGTTGACTTTTACTTCACTTACCGCAATTTCTTTTGTGTTTCCATTCTCCAGTACAAGTGTGACTGTTTTCGGTTGCAGTCCCATTAATTTTTTAATGGCAGATGAAGTATTTGATTTGGCTTTTTCTTCGAGCAGTTTTCCCAATGAAATAAACGCAATTACCACCGCTGCTGCTTCAAAATAAACATGTGCATGCAATCCACGACTATGCCAGAACTCAGGATACACTGTATTAAACACACTGAAGAGATAGGCAATGCCGGTGCTTAATGCCACCAGTGTATCCATATTGGCCTTTCCATGTTTTGCCTGCTTATACGCATGTATAAAAAAACTGCGGCCAAAATAAAACAGCACAGGTGTTGCCAGCGCCATCATGATCCAGTTAGCATAAGGCATGTTCATGAAAAACATTCCAATCATCACAATAGGGAAAGCAAGTATTGATGACCAGATGGTACGTTGCCGGATGGCTTTGTATTGCTGTTGCTGTGCAGCTTCTTTTACTTCCTGCTGGTAATCTTTTTCAATCACCAGATCGTAACCAATTGAGCGGATAACATTCTGTAACTGCTGCGGAGTAATAACAGAAGGATTGTATTCAACCCATGCATCCTGGTTGGCAAAGTTGACAGCTGCATCTTTTACACCTTCTGCTGATTTCAGCATCGATTCCACGCTTACTGCACAGGCAGCACAGGTCATTTCCATTACCGGGAAGGTTTCTTTGATGAAATGCTTTTTTCCTGTCTTTGATTTATCTGGCTGAAGTAATACCTGTTCCATAAACTTGTTTTCACAAAGCTACTGCTGCGTGTAAGCAGGATTGTTACAGGATTGTGCAGGAAATGTATAGAATTATGAGCCGGTGATTTTATCGAGCGGCTGGCGTTTGTTTTCTTTTACCTGTTTAAAATGCGTGGGTGTAAGACCAGTTGTTTTTTTAAACTGCTGCGATAAATGCTGCACACTGCTGTAGCCCATTTCAAAAGCTATATCACTTAAACTTTTTTCATCGTAGGTAAGCAGCTCCTTTACTTTTTCAATACGTTGAAGGATGGTATATTTCTCAATCGTGATTCCTTCCACCGACGAAAAAAGCGAAGTGAGATAATGATAATCCATACCTGTTTTTTCTTCGAGTATGGCTGAAAGTTTTAAATGAAGTTCACCTGCATCTTTTCCATGCACCAGTGTAATGATGATGTTCTTGATCTTCTCCACCAGCTTTGCTTTTTTATCATCAAGCAGTTCAAAACCATTCTGCTCCAGCTGTTCACGCAGTTGCTGCAGTTGTGCAGCAGTTGCTTCTTTGCCCAGTTCAACCTGTCCCAGCTGTACATGTTTATAATCCAGTCCTGCAGCATCGAGTTGCTGCCGCACCACCATAATACAACGGTCGCATACCATATTCTTGATATGAAGAAGCTTGCTCATGATACAAAATTAGAGAAATGCAAAATCCGGTAAACGAAACACAGTTATTGAATGGCTTGTGCTACTGCTTTATCTGCATCTTCGGTATATACTTCAGGTTCAGTTTTGTAATGTCAATCTTTGCTCTGACCGGGTTTACCGGATGGGTGGTATCGCCAGTTGATGGTGGAGGTGCTGCCGGCAAAGCAACAAGATCAAAACGGTTGGGCATATTATTAACTGCAACATTCATTGTATTGGAGATGCGCAAAGGATCTGAATTAAATTCAAGAAAAAGACTGTCGACCTTAGTGCTGTCGAAACTGAAACTTACTTTACCATAAGGATCTGATACAGCTGTTTGCTGCAGGTTGTTGGCTTTTACTTTTACATCGGGAACCGAATGTTGGTTGAGGTATAAATAAAATGCCACCTCGGCAATTGTTACAGGGGTTACTTTCGGCGGCCGGCTCTTTTCATAAAACCATCCCGCTGCACCAGTTACCATACTCATCCCTGCCAGTACAATAATGCTGCGGAACACCATCTTCGCCAATTTTAATTTATTGGCCGTAACATTTTTGTCTTTTACCGAGCTGTCATACACTTTGTAGATTACCAAAAACAAAATCATCATAACAAGACCACCCAGTATAAGCGGAGTAGAAATTTTGGTAACAACCTCAAACAAATCTTTTTCCATAGTAACTGTTTTAGTGTGATGATATGCTAACAGCAGGAAAGCAAAAAGAATGTTCAGAAAAATAAACCAGTTTGCTGATAAATGCAACAGAAGAAATACGGAGTGCTTTTCTTACAGTAGAAGTCTATGGGGAGGTTGGTTTAAAATCAAACGGCAGCATGCGGCCCATTTTTTCACTCCACGACCAATATCCGTAAGTCAGTACATTTTTTGTATCAAAATAAAATCCATTGGCAAACACAAGCAGTGCCGGATCATTCATCAACAGCATGTACGAAGATGGATGATTGGTTTTGGTGGAGCCGGAATAATAACCCACATAATCTGCATCTTCCCAGCCATTCTTGTAGGTGATATGTAAAAAATTATTGAAGTGCAATACCGCAGTTACCGAATCAAGCGCATAAGCAATACTGTCGCCGGTAAGTGTGTACGAAGAAAAACTGTCGCTGTAATCTTTCTGTTCTAATACAGTTGCATAATACGCTGATGAATCGGCAGGTACGGGCAGGTTGTTTTCTCCTTTATTCCTGAGCCTGTTCCTGTATAATTGCTGTACACGTTTCTTTTCGGTATTGTAAGTGCGTACCATGTGGCGTATTTCAAAACCATCTTCCACCAGTTTATTCCTGTAAAGGCTGCGCATGAAATGCATCATCGAACCATAGTAAATTTTGTTGCGTGCTTTTAGCCAGCGTTCATGTTGTGCATCACGCCTGCTGCTCATTTCTTCAAACAACGGGTAACCCTGGTAGAACAATACCTTGGTTGTAAAGTTGTATTCAAAGCTTTCCAGTTTGTAGGTAATGCGGTAGCCAGTTTTTTTATTGCTGATGATGAGTTGCTCATCGCAATATGCTTTCAGTATCTGTTGACGTTTGCTGTACAGGAAATGAATCTTGTCTTCGTTTTTCATTGTGCAGGCGCTGGCCCAGCTTCCTGTACCTAAAAAGTTATCTGTAAAAAAGCGGCCCCATCTTTTCCAGGATTGTTCTTCAAATTCGCCAATCACCACTTCCTGCAGTTCACGGGGTTTGGGTTTAATCATCAGCAGCATATTGCTGGCTTCCGCCGAAGGGATGTTGATGGTTTTCTGAATGGTTTCAAAACCAACAAAGCTCACAATTAAATCGTACTTGCCTGGCGAACCTACTTCAAGCTGAAATGTTCCATCGTTTGATGTAACCGATCCAACTGATGTATTGCTTAAGAATACGGAAGCCAGCGAAACAGGTTTCTGGTCTTCAGCAAACACAACCTTACCGCTGATGATGTATTGGGCAGTGCTGTTTTTTATACCTGCAAGAAGAAGAAAGAGTAGCAGCAGTTTTTTCATTTCATCCTGTTTATGCATCTACCACACGTTTGCCAAAAGGTATCAATGAAATCTCCAGCAATTTAAAATGCTGTCGCCCCCATGGAATACCAATAATACTGATGTACAGCAATGCACCCCAGATAAGGTGATTGATGGTAACACCAATGCCTCCAACAAGAATCCAGATAATATTGGCGAATACTGATAAACAGCCGGTAGTGGAAGAATCGCTCACCACTTTTTTACCAAAAGGCCACAGTACCAGTCCAGCCAGTTTAAAACACTGGATGCCCCATGGAATACCCACAATGGTGCAGCACAATACAATGCCTCCCAGAAAATAGCCAACCGCTGCAAAGAAACCACCAAAGATGAGCCAGATAAGATTCCCCAAAAAGTTCATAGAAAGATGTTTAAGGAAAGATAGATGATTTGAGGGATGTGATGGTTTGAAATAATGTGAATGGTTGATTAAAACTATGTGAGATGTTTTTATTAAATACCGCAATGAATTGCGGGTATCTTTCTTTTGTCTTGACACAAAAGAAACAAAAAGTCAAGCCGGAACATATTACCCCCATGTTCCGGCAGGCGCCCTGATTATGCTTTTGCACTACTGTAATAAAGAGCATTTGTATTTCTGGTGAACAACCTGTGTGTAGCAGTTCAAGTGATGATGAACTTTTGCGTCACTGCGAGGAACGAAGCAGTCTGTACAATTATGAGGAATAATCTTTGTGTTACTTTCTGTCTTTCAGTCTTCGTGGCAAAGCAGAAAAAACAGGTTGCTTATATCAGCTCATTGAATCAACTCCCCATACAAACAATTCACCACCTGCTTTATCACATTTACAAACCCGTCTGTATAACCCGGGTAGCATCCATTGGTGATCACCACAAAACCATATTTCTTTTTGGGATCAAAAAACATGGCACTATACAACCCATACGCAGAACCGGTATGACCTTTCAGCGTTACACCCTTGATGAGTTTATCCGTAGTCATAATAGCCAGCCCGTAACCCTCCTGCTCAGAGATCTGGTGCTGCATCAGCTTTGCACTTCGGCGTGAAATAATACGTGTGCCTTTGTAGCGACCCTTATACATATGCATCGTCATATAACGGGCAAGGTTAGTGGCACTGATCTTCATACCACCCGTAGGTGAAAAGATAGGAGTGCTGTAGCCCATTACATAGTTTGCAATTTCTTCCCTGCGTGGATTGTAGGCTGCCGGTTGCGGTTCCAGTTGTTTGGTACTGTCGTTGTATTCATAAATAGTTGCAAAGCGTGCAGTATTGAGCGAATCAACACAGTAACCGCCTTCGATCTGCAGCGGATCAAGGATATGGTGTTTTACATACTGGTCGAACCGCTCACCCGATACCCGTTCGATAATGGTGCCGGTGATGTTGAAATTAAGATTACAGTATTTATAACCCGTACCCGGTTCATAATCGTTATAACAGTTTTCCCAGTTGGGATTCTTTGCCGGGTTAATGGCATCAAGTGAAAAATATCCCTGGCTGTCGTTAAGACTGGAACGATGACTGAGCAGCATGCGCAGCGTAATCACTGTGGAAGGAAACCTTGGGTTACGAACCGTAAAACCAATGAGTTTGCTCACGTCATCATCCAGGCTCAGTTTCTTTGCCTGTACCAATTGCATAATGGAAGTGGCCGAAAAAGATTTACTGATGGATGCAATACGGAACATGCAGTCATCGGTTAAAGCAGTACCTGTCGCTACATCTTTTAACCCAAACGAATGCGTGTAAATCATCTTTCCTTTTTTCACCACGGCCACACTGATCCCCACGGCATGCTGCCGCTGCATGATTTGCTGAATACTGTCTTCAAGCGTTTTTGTTTGTGAATTGCTGTGCAATGGTGAAACAACTGCAATGATGATAATCGAGAAAAAAAGCAATTTATTCATGATGTGATTATGAATAATAAAGATAGGGAGGGGGGAAGAGATATTTCTACGATATTAGAAAGGATGAAAACTGATATATTCAATCCAACTTAAATACAGGTAGCCGATCGGCTAAGTCCAGTCCGGGAGTTGCCGGGTAATAACTGCAAAGTAATAATCACGATTAACCCACTATCTTATCAATGTAATAAGCCCTTCCTGGTGCCGCAGAATTCCATCTTCTGTAATGTAACTGCAGTAAAATGCATATGCCCCCTGTGGTTGTGGTATTCCTTTATAGAAACCATCCCATTTTTTCAGAAAATTATTTGTTTCAAAAATCAATTGACCCCATCGGTTATACAGTTTGAAGCTGATTGATTGAACTCTGCATCCGTTTACTAATGGACCAATTGTTTCATTTTTTCCGTCATTATTTGGTGTAAAAGCGTTCGGAATTGCAACACATTTTTCCGGAGGGTTACAGGGAACTACATGTATCACACTTGTATCAAACAACCTGCAATTATTTTGATCAGTAATAATAACAGATACCAACTGATCATTGACTGCTTTTACACTTGCCGACAAACCCTGTGCACCAACACTCCACGATATATTCTTTAAACCGTTTACATCACCGGTAAGGATCAATGGAACAATTGCGTCATAACATACGGTTGTATCAATAGGTAACAACCCAATGTTTGCAATTGCTTTATAATCTACCATAAAGTCTTTTTTGTAAATGCATCCATAAACATCTTTTACAAATAACGTATGTGCGCCGGGCCGAATATTTGAATAATTTACAGTAGTAAAATACCCGTTGCTGTCTATAGAATACATATACGGAGCTGTTCCGCCTGTTGTGGAATTGATATTTAAATCACCATCTGGTTTCCCGCAGTAAGCATCCTTTACTGTAAATGTAACTGATGCCGGACCTGCTTCTTGAGCAATGACAATTGGCTCCTTTTTAAGAATGCAGCCATTTGCATCTTTAATATATAGTGAATAATTTCCCGCACTGAGTTGATTTACCGGACTGCCCGCAAATGATAAACTATCAGTAGAAAATGCAAACGGTTCTGTTCCTCCTGTTACACTGGCAATCTGTATGTATCCATCCTTCTTGTTACAATGATCATTTCCAACGGTATACGAAACATCTGTTGCAGAACTTGATTTTCCAATCAAAACCGTATTTAAAATTCCGCAACCTGCCGTATCTGTAACAAGTAACTGGTAGCTCCCGGCGGCAAGATTTAAAAAGATACCTGAACTGTTTGTAACAGAACCATTCAAAGTATATTGATAGGGTCCGGTTCCGCCCAGAACAGATGTAACCTGTAACTGTCCATCATCAGCACGACAACTGCTTTTCTGAACAGAATAGGTAACTGTAGAAGGGCCTGTAACACGGTTCACATCAATTGTGTCTTTATAAGTGCATCCGTTCACATCTTTAATCCGTATAACATAACGGCCTGAATCAAGCCCGGTAAATTTTGGTACTGTTGTATAAGAACTGCCATTAATAGAATAACTGTATGGAGATGTTCCGCCCTGTATGTTTTTTATTTCTATAACAGCATTTGATCTGTCACAATTTTCAGGAATAACAACCGGGTTAAATGAGGTTATACTTCCGGGTGGATATGGTATGGTTATATTTATCTTTTTAGAAAGATTATTTGCATCTGTAACCCTTACCCAATAATCACCTGGGCATAAACCGGAAACGGAAGAAGTAACATCCCCGGTACTCCATAAATAGCTGTAAGGTGCCACCCCGCATGTTACAGTTATATCAGCCGATCCATCACAATTACAACCGGCAGGTACATGTGTTTGTGCAGTTGCTGAAAGCTCTGATGAAATAAGTTTTAGCAGTAAAGCAGACATATTCCCATTACTGTATGTACAACATGAATTGTCAAAATAAGCGCCATTTCCCGGGTTAGTAAGGTCTGGGTTGGGAGTATGATAACCATTTTGCTGATCTCCGAACAGGTAAAGTGTATTCCCAAAAACATCAACAGCTATCTCGCTGGGATTGTAATATTCGTAAGGCCAGTCGGCCAGCGAGCGGTAACTGAACTCGCCATCATGATTAATTGTGGCAAAGATCGGATCGGTGGCCGAGTTAAATTGTTGTCCGGTTATACCATCATCAAAAAAACTGCCATTACAGGCTGTATTGAGTAAAGGAAATCCCCAAACGCCATCATTCATCACTCCAAGCAATTGAATTTGATCATTAAATCGATTATACTCAATTTTATTCCAGAAGTAGAGCTGGTTCGTATTCACTTTTTTATCAAATATCAGCTGCGTTTTGCTGTTGAATTTCAGAATACGCTGCTGGCAAGCCACATATAAATTACTGCTGTCATCTGTTGTTATATCTGCCAATCCAAACGGCCCCGGAAAATAGGTAGACCATGTCATTTGACGGGCGGGGTTAAAACGGGTGATAACTGAACCCCATCTGCTGTTATCAAAATATCCTCCTGCATCCAGTAATGGATAATTGGTTGAACGTGTTTGCCCACCTATATAAATGTTGCCTGCAATATCTGTACACACCCTGGCATGCGGATCATAATCATTTCCTTCTATTCTTGTTGACCACGTTAATCTATTGGCTGCATCAAATTGTGAGATGAATATAACCTGGGCAGCTCCGTATTGCGAATTTGTTACAGTATATGCACCACCTCCGGGATCAACAACGGGAAAATCAGGTTTTTCAGACCATCCGGTTACATAAACATTTCCATTTACATCATAGGTCATGTCAATTGGATAACTGCTGTAATTAGCATAATAGGAACTCCAGATCAGCTTGCCGTTATTTGAGAATTTTGCAATAAAAAATTTTTTTCTGGCCGCATCATAAAACCCTCCATTATTCAACAAGGGTATGGTTGAATGATAAACGGGAATAGAAGGTGTGCCGTCAAGCTCACAGCCTATTGCAATAATATTTCCAAATTTATCAATCGTCATTACCCTGGCACTTACGGCATTTCCGAAATAAGTAGACCATAAGAGCTGGCCTCCGGGTGCAAACTTTGAAATAATGACTGCTCCGTCAGGGCTTGCTGTAATATCCTGGTAATAAGCTCCCCCTCCTGGATTGATTGTTGGGAAAGGGGTGCCTCCGGAAGCAGATAACAGCACAAAAATATTTCCTGCAGCATCTGTTTCTATATCGTGGCCCGAAATTGATTTGTAAGCAACTACATGACTGGTTGAGCTAAGATATGTAAGCCAGAAAATGGAAGGGTCAATCACCAAAGTGCTTTCCCTGTTGTAGTTTTCTGTATGAAAACTGATTGTATTTTTTTTAATCCTGTAAGCCACATCTATAGCTGTATTGTTTTCCAGCAGGTATGAGTATGGCTTTTCTTCTTTTACTGTTCCCATATTTGCCCGGGCTTTCATTTCATTACCTGATTTTTCAAGCACAGCGTTATCAGAATACTGCAGTTGAATTCGGGAAATGTCTGCTCCGGGATGTACTATAAAATCATACTTCAAAATTGCCTGCTTACCGGCTTCTTCTTTTATATATATTTTCCAGTCAATATCAGGGTATACATTTTTAACGAGTAGTTCCTTTTGAAGACTTATTCCATCATTGGTAGCTTCATTACTATCAATGTAAAAGTTAAACAACGGAGATGTTTTTGCTGCTTTTGTAATAATATTCTTATTTAAAATGGATGCGTTTTTTAAAACAATATCTATCCGCTCCATTTCATAAGTTACAACCGTTAACGAGTCGGAAAATGATTCATTTTGTGATACAGGCATCTTCCTTTTAGAGCCGGCCATCTTCAATGTTTTCTTTGGCCTTGAGAATAAAAGTGCAAGTCCATAGTTGGTAATGAATACCTGTTGTCCTCCAAGGTTTGCCTGGTATAATACAAAATCCACAGGCTTGTTTTCAAAGTCTCTTACTTGTCCCGTATTTTTTAAAAAACCATTTTCTGTCCCGGGTGTTTTAAAAGCAGAAGGAAATGTTTGCTGGGCATTAACTGGTGCAAACAATACAAGTGACAAACACAGTGTATAGAACATTTTCATAAGCAATGTGAAATTATGAAATATTCACCATCACTCATATAACTTTTACTTATGCAGGCAACCATTTATACGGTATACTGGTTCTTAAACAAACCTCTTCCAATGAGGGGGGCTGATAAATAAAGATTTGTTTTGAACATTATAAAGCTGAAGCACAGGGTTCTTCATTAATCGGGCAAAACCTGCCATTTAATCATTACTGTTACCCTTTACCCATTTCCCTTTCAATAAAATCAAATTCAAACAAGTTTAAAAAGCACTCCGGCATCTGGTAAATTAATTGCGCTTGCCTGCAAAAAGAAATTTACAAAGTGTTTTTACTATTGCATAATTAAAAAATGTTTCAGAGTTTAGTACCCACCTGCTCACAAAGTCCATTTCCAATCAAAACACCCTGTTAAATCATTCCCTTAAAAGCTGTTCTTGCTTGCTGTTGTCTGAAACAATCTGGATGGTTGTATCTGGCAGTTTATTGCCACAATAATATATGTTGTTCAATTTTAAAAAAGCACACCATGAACGCTTCTCTCATGCAGAACAAAGACAATGGGCAGAATCATGACCCCAACATGAACGAAGAACTGAAAAATGATTTTACACTGAAAATTCTTACACGTGTATTGGCATTTGGTATTGTAGCCATTTTATTCGTCAGTTTTTTTACCGCAGTAAAGGGCAATACAAGTAAAGGATTGTTTCCTGTATTGGGGCTAAGTCTGGCAATAGCTTTTGCAGCAACAGTTGCCGGCGGGTTCCTTGGTTTCTTATTTGGTATTCCCAAAAGCCTGCAAAAAAACCAGGCAGTATCTGTACCCGATCCTTCAACAGGTAAAGCTGCTCCTGCAACAAATAGTAAAATTTTCAGCAGCAACACCAACCTCGAAGAAATTTCCGATTGGCTTACAAAAATTATTGTTGGTGTAAGTTTAATTCAGCTCACAAAGCTCATCGATTTTTATAAACAATCCTGCCGCTCACTGGCTCGTTCGTTTAACGGATACCTGTTACCCGACTTTGGATTTTCCTATTCAGGCAGTATCATTATCTTCTTCTCTGTTTGTGGTTTTCTTATTGTGTATTTGTGGGCAAGGGTTTATTTCCTCAAACAGCTCAATGATCTTGAAACAGTCATGAGTAAAGTAAACAATGTAAGCGATACAGTTAAAAAGCAAAACAACAGGTTTGAGCAGGAAAAGCTGGAACGGAAGATTGACGACTTTAACAGGGAACGCAACAAAGTAACCGTTCGTGAAAGCTCCGATGATGTAAAAGCTGTACTCGATAACGCAAAACCCGGCCCTGTAACTGTATTAAACGATTGCCAGAAAAACCGCTGGGGTTCATCCAGTATAAACGGCTCATATCAGTTGAGCGCAACCGTACTGCAGGACGGAAATGATCCTGATCTGTTTCATGTTACAGCAACGGTAAGCACAACAGATGTTACTGCCAGCCCCATTGATGGTAAAGTTTATTTTATACTTCACGACAGTTATTTTCCCAATTCTATCATAATCAGCGATGCTGTTGAACAAAGAACGGCCACCTGCACATTTGATTCGTACGAAGCATTTACAATGGGTGCAGTACTCAACAACGGCAATGTAAAACTGGAATTGGATCTCAACCTGTTACCAACAGTGCCGGCTGAATATAAATACAGGGATACACTCGAAACAATTGATGAACTCAAAACCAAACTGGCCGAATTAAAAAGCCAGGATCAATAACCAACCCGTTAGCCGAAAAGGGTACCAAGAGTAGGCATTAAAACTTGCGTATGGCAAATAAAAACCCGCTTGTCCTTGATGTAAGGCCAACAGAGCCTGTAGAGTTTCTGATCCCCAAAGAACATGCAGAAACCATGATATACATTACTGTAAAAATTCAGCTCAGGGATAAAGGCTGGAAATATGCTTCTTATCATATAATATCTTACCGGGGCATTGATATCTATCCCAATAAAATACCAGAACCTGTTGACCTGAAAATTGATTATGCAAAAAACACAGTGAATAAAAAACTGTCTATTACTTCTCATGTTTCAAGATTCAGAGAAGATGCTGCTAATGACACGCCCACCATCTTTACTTATTCAATACGCATTGAAGCGGGCGATACACTCATAAACGAGTTCTCACTTGACAGCGATTCTCACAATCCTTCAAACCTGTATGCATTTATCAACTTTAAATTACAGCCATGAAAAACAAATTAATACTGTTCTTCTTATACCTCTTCATCACGCACTCAGGCATTGCTCAAAACAATACGCCTGATCTCCCAAAACCCAATTTCGAAGCCTTAAAATTAAATTCATCACCGGCATATGTTTTATTGGGTATTGAGCCGGAAAATATACAACGCCCAACCACGCCTTCACAATTCATGGGAGGAGTACAAAATGCAGTGGTAAACGGAAAATTAAAACCAAACATTGCATTTGAAATAACTCCCTATTTTTGGAAAAACCCCGTTAAAGATCCGGCCAGGTTCAAACCGGAAGAAGTCATTTTGCCTGAAAAAAATCTGTTCAGATCTATTATTAAAACCGCAACCTTTTCTTTAGGTACAAGTGAATCTGATACGGTTGTTTTTGGTAAAATGAAACCAGGTACGGGCTTTGGCACCGGTCTTCGCTTTACAATAATTGATGGTAAACCGCAGGGCGAAAACATGAAACGCCTCATGCAATGGAACAGGCTCATACATAAACAGGCAATACTTGAAACAATCATCAACGGCATCAGCAGTAAAGACACCGATATTACAAACGAAACAATTATCAACAACGCAATCAGCACCTATCTTGAACATATAGGCGATAATAAAAGTCTGTATAATCTCGGCGGATTATATGATACAGACTTACTTATAAAAGAAGTGAAAGAGGAAATAAAAAAAGTAGAACACCTCAAGGATGATGCAATCGTAAATAACATCAACACAGTTATACAAAAAGAAAAAGCAGAAGAAACCGAGCTGCTAAAAAAAATCAACGAGAATAAACTGCCCTTTGCAAAAACAGGATTTATACTGGAGTTTGCAGTTGGTTCTGCCTATGTTTTTCAGGGAAGTGCTTTAGATAGTGGCAAACATGCAAAAACAGCCATATGGCTAACCCCCTCATATCGCTGGCAACTGAATAAAGATGAAAACAATATTACGCTGCTTGATTGGGCCTCCGTTTTCCGTTATACGTTCAATAATAAAAAAGACAGCATTGATATTGCCGACTTCTTCGATGCAGGAACAAAACTTCAGCTTACGCATAACAGGTGGAGCCTTTCTATGGAAGCAGTTTATCGTTTTGCAACAAAAGTTCCGCCATCAGTTAACCACAGGTATACCTATCGTTTTGTTTCTTCACTCGATTATAAAATAACTGATGCCATAACATTCAAATTTTCATTCGGTACCAATTTCGACGGCAATACGCATAAATATTCCGACCCCAAGCAAATGTTTGCAGTAGGAGGGTTTAATCTCGGCATTTTTAACCCATCAAAAAAATAAGCAGTTAGCTGGCAGTAAAAAAAGAGTAGTTTTCAGCATTGTTTTTTAATCGAAAAGGATTGATGAAAAAAATTACCGCCAAGGCAATACTCTTCTGTGTCATTAATATCGCAGTGCTTAAACTGGCATTGTTCATCACAACAGCAATTCCCGGGCTGTCAAACAATTTGCTGTCAAGTTCTGTTGGTCCTGCATTAGTCCTTCTGACAACAGTTGTTTTTTTAAAGATTGACCATGCATCTTTTTCCGACATCGGGTTGAAATTTGAGTTATCTACCGGAACAAGATTTTTGATTGGTTTTATTTTGGGTGCTCTTGTCATGAGTATCTATGTACTCGCCGTTCTTTATGCCGAAGGGTTAAGCGTTATGCCCAATAAAAACGCTAACGCATTGTTCATTTTGCTGCAGGCTCTTCCCATCATCATCCTGCTGGCATTTATGGAAGAACTGCTGTTCAGGGCATACCCCCTGGTAATCCTGCAAAATAAAACAGGACCATTAGCTGCCATCATCATTACCTCCTTCTTATTTGGCGTTTATCACTATGTGAATGGTTGGGGTATCGCAGGTTTTATTTCAACAGCTACCTGGGGTTTGGCATTTGCAGTTCTCGCCGTTTATTCAAAGGGCATTTCAATGCCTACGGGGTTTCATGCTGCAGGTAACCTGGTGCAGCTGGTATTGGGTACCACGGGTAATTATTTCAGTATCTGGAATACCACCTATAAAAACGGGCAGCTGGTAAAACAGTTTAGCACCAGTACATCCACCACAGTGATTGCAGAACTCCTGCTGCTGGGAATCATCATTCTCTTTATGAAATTACTTCTGCGTAAAACAAACAGTTAACAACATTGCAGGGCTTACAATAACTTGCAGCTCTTATGGCTTTAAAGAAAAACATCCTGGCAATTATCGGAAGCGCAAGCGAAAATTCTGCAAACCTACAACTCGTTAAACTGATTGGTGATTTAACAAAGCACCAGTTAAACCTCTCTGTTTACAACGAATTAAAATCCTTACCTCATTTCGATCCTGAACTGTCGGCAAATAATCCCCCGGAAAAAATAACCGAACTCAGAAATAAAATCGACCGTGCAGATGGCATCATCATTTGTACACCTGAATATGTTTTCAGCATTCCGGCCGGGTTAAAAAATGCAATTGAATGGTGCATTGCAACAACTGTTTTTTCCGGCAAACCATGCGGACTCATAACCGCTTCTGCACACGGACAAAAAGGGCACGAAGAATTGCAGCTCATCATGAAAACAGCCATGGCAACATTCAATGAAAACACAACCCTGTTAATACAGGGTATAAAAGGAAAGTTTGATCAACAGGGAAATTTAATCAACAACGAAACAAGAAATGAATTGGAACGGTTTATAGCTGCGTTTATAAGCTTAACCAATACCAACTCAACTAATGAGCACTGATCATTTCTTCAATGTTCTCCACAATGGCTAAGGCCGGTTCATCTGTATCGGGATGATTGCCCGGGTGGGCAAGCAGCAACAAGATAGTAAAAGCGATATGCTATTCTTCGCTGTGTTATGGATTTTTATACAATCAAAGGTATTTTCATGCTCTATGTATGCACTACCTGTGCCTGATGGATACCTTGCTTGTACTGAAATAACCTTACAACGTTACTGGATAACAATGACTGAAGGGGTTGTTTTATATAGGGCAAATAAAGCAAGGAGTTGAAGTCCTGACAATTTCGAAAATTTCGCAGCATTACATATAAACCAATATTAATAATTATCAAATTATTACATTTACGTATTAATCTATGGAATTTGAATAATAAAAATAGCTTTTTGAGGTATATGAAAATTTCAAAAGGTCTGTGAACGAGAATCTTTTTATAAGCACTGATTTATTATTTACCAGACTAAAAGTTAAATCAATAAATAAAAGTAAATTTTGCTTTTAAAAATTGAATATATTTTCAATTTTATTTTCGAATAATGTAAAAGGCGATTAATGGCTACAAAAAACATCTTTGACTTACACAGAGAAATACTCGATGATTACAAATTATACATAGACAGCTTTATCAATATTTCTGATTATAAAATTCTTGAGACAGTAAAAAAAGAATTTGCATCAGGAAATTTATATCCCGAACCCTTGATTCAATTTAATCCTTCGTTTGAGTCGGGTGGAAGCGTTGAAGACCTTGTCAACAAAGGTATTCTATCGAAAGAGTTCAATAATATTTTTTATGATGCTGAAAACAAATCATGGGAAATATATAAGCATCAAACGGAAGCAATCATTAAAGGAAATGAAGGAAGAGGTTTTGTTGTTACATCTGGAACTGGTTCAGGTAAAAGTTTAACGTACATATCAACTATCTTCAATCATCTCTTCAAGAATACTGGTACGCCTGGCATAAAAGCTATTATCGTTTATCCGTTGAATGCACTCATCAATTCACAAGAATTGGCTTTAGTTGGTTTTGAGGAAAATTACAGAAGGCATACAGGTCACAGTTTTCCTTTTACATATGCGAAATACACCGGGCAGGAAAAGCAAGAAGACAGGGATAAAGTGATTGCAAATCCACCCGATATTCTACTTACCAATTATATGATGCTTGAATTATTGATGGTAAGAAAAACGGATGAAAGTTTAAGAAATTCTTTCTTGGATAATGTTGAATTTTTGGTGTATGATGAGTTACATGTTTACAAAGGCAGACAGGGCGCAGATGTTTCACTGTTAAACAGAAGAATTAAAGCTGCTGCGAAAAATAAGAACATCATTTGTATTGGCACATCAGCAACAATGGCAACTGGTTCGATTGATGAGCAAAAGGGTGAAGTCGCAAAAGTTGCTTCTCGTTTCTTTGATGGCAGTTTTCTTCCTGATGATATTATTGTTGAATCGCTGACTTATTCCACAAATGATATTATCCCAAAAAGGGATCAGCTTGTTGATTCCTTTTATACTCCTATCAATGACCGTTCAAGAAATGCCATTCTGCAAAATCCAATTGCAATTTGGCTTGAAAGGTCCATTGCCATTCGAAACGAGGGTATTCACAAACGGAGAAATGAACCACAGTCTCTAAAATCCATTGCTACTGCATTTTCCGAACTAACTGGCATTGACACATCTGCCAGTGAACAAAAATTAATAGAGATATTAGTTTGGGCTGAATCACTGAACATACAAAGTGCTAAGGATAAGAAAAAAGACACAGTATTACCGTTTAAGTTGCATCAGTTTATCTCCCAAACTGGCTATGTATATGTGACCCTTGAAGATGCCGATAAAAGGCATATAACCTTAGAGCCAAATCCATTTGTGAAACTTGGTGCAGATAAAACTGAAGTTCCGGTCTTTCAAACTGTATTTAGCAGGGTAAGTGGCATTGAGTTTATTTGTGTTAGAAAGGAACTTAATGAGACCAAACTGGTATTTAGAGATTTCAATGAGAATCAAAATCCTAAAAACGATGATGACCTGAAAGCTAATGATGGCATCAAAGTCAAAAAAGTCAAAAGCCGTAGTGCTG
Source organism: Chitinophagaceae bacterium UBA1931 (assembly GCA_002337125.1). GTDB lineage: Bacteria > Bacteroidota > Bacteroidia > Chitinophagales > Chitinophagaceae > Lacibacter. The sequence goes on along the minus strand of DDFJ01000004.1, from coordinate 1,704,814 downwards.
ATGATTATAAAGATGGTTATATTTTATTCGATAAGGGATATAACGTAGATATAAACGAATTTCTGGAATTACTTCCAGCTTCATGGAAAAACAAAGCCGGTGATAAAATCGATCCATCTAAAGATTTTTTGTTACCCAAGGAAATCTATATAACAAGAGATGGCTCTTTTTCTGAAACACCTAATGGAGGTGAGAAAGGCTGGTTTATTCCTGCCCCACTTATTTATGATCCCACCTGTGGATTAATTTATCTGGAACCTAAACTAAGTGAAAAATCAAAATTGATTTCTTTGGGCAATGAGGGTCGTTCTACTTCAACAACACTTATAACACTTCAAACTTTACTGGCACTCTATCGTCAGGGCAAAGTTTTGAAAGAGCAGAAGCTCATGAGCTTTACCGATAACAGGCAGGACGCTTCTTTGCAAGCCGGGCACTTCAATGATTTCATACAGGTAGTTCATTTGCGTTCCGCAATTGAAAAAGTGTTGAGCAGCAGCACAGAATCTTTAAAAATATCTGACTTGATATTCAAGGTTCAGGAAGCCCTTAACTTGCCTGAAAAAGATTACGCCACCAATCCGGCCCCAAATCCTAATCGACCGAATGAAGATAATCTTGAAGCCCTTAGAAACTACATAGCTTATCGCATCATTCAGGATTTAAAAAGAGGCTGGCGATATATTTTACCTAACCTTGAACAAACAGCTCTATTAGAAATAAGCTACAAGAATATTGATAAGGATGTGGCTGATGAAACACTATGGAGCAATGTAGATTTATTAAAAGACTGGACAATTGACAAGCGGAAGGAATTTATACTGCAAGTGTTGAACTACTTCAGAAATATGTATGCTGTTGATTATGACATGCTGCGTTATGAAAATAGGTTACGGATTGAAGGAGAGTTAAACCAGCAATTGAATAAGGAGAAACTTTGGTCTTTAGACAAAGGCGAAAAACTGGATGCTCCCAATTTCCTTTCTGTGCAAGGGGCTGATAAAGCCACAAGAGAGACATTCATTCAAAGTATCGGTCCATCCAGTAGATTGGCTCGTTACATCAAACACGAGTTTAGAAAGGATGGAAAAACTCCGCCATCAGGAAACGATTATCATGTTTTCATGAAAGCACTTTTGGGTGCTTTAGCCGAAGCTCATTACTTGAAGAAAGTTAATATAAAAGCAGAAAAAGGAGATAAAGATGCCTACCAATTGATCCTTTCAACGGTACTGTGGAAGAAAGGCGATTTGGCAACTGTAACAGCTGATAAAACTTCATTAATAACGCTTGATGATGAGGTTAAGATTAAACCACATCTCTACTTTCAAAAGCTCTACCAGGAGAATTTTTCTACACTTCCAAAATCATACATAGCTGCCGAGCATACAGGCCAGATAAAAAATGAAGAAAAGATCGAAAGAGAAGAAAAATTTAACGAAGGAGTAGAGTTAAGTGCATTGTATTGTTCTCCTACTATGGAGTTGGGTATTGATATTTCATCACTCAACATCGTTCATATGCGAAATGTGCCCCCAAGTCCTGCAAACTATGCACAGCGTAGTGGACGTGCCGGTCGAAGCGGCCAATCTGCGTTGGTATTTACTTATGCTTCTAAAGTTTCTCCACACGATAAACACTATTTCGCAAATCCTGTAAAAATGGTTGCCGGTGTAGTGCAGGCGCCGAGAATTGATTTAACCAACGAAGAATTAATTCGTTCGCATATAAATGCAACCGTCCTTTTATTCCTGAATGCCGAAGAATTTAAGCCTTCTCTGGTTGACTTGATAGACATTACAGGCGGAACCTACAAACTCAAACAAGACATTAAGGCAACCTATCAGGATGTAATTGATTCCCGATTTGATGAAATTAAGAGAACTGTATTGGAAGTTATCAACGGAATTAAAGATCTGCAAGAGACAAAATGGTATACTCCGATTTGGTTGCATAAAGAAATAAAAGACGTTCCCTCTAAACTTGAAAAAGCATTACTACGCTGGCGCAAGATGTATTTAGATGCCATACGACAAATGAATGAAGCGCATGAAACCCATATCAGCCCGATAGTAAAAGACCCGGAGATAAAGAAACTGGCAAACATTTCATATATGCGGGCAAAGGATAGAAAAAGCCTGTTGGAGAATCAGTCTGATAAAAGTAAGAACTCAACACTTTCCGAGTTCTATACTTTCAGGTACTTGGCTTCAGAGGGCTTTCTCCCTGGCTACAACTTCACTCGCTTACCGATTCGTGTTTTTCTTGGCGGCAAAGACAGAAATGAAGCCATTTCAAGACCTCGTTTCATTGGCTTAAAGGAGTTTGGCCCTAACAATCTTATTTATCATAATGGCGGGAAGTATAAGGTAATTCGCATTACGCCTAATGATGTGTCGCTTGACCTTTCTGAAATCAAAATTTCAAAGGAAACCAATTACGCCTTTCTTGGAAAAGATGAAGGCAAAGGAAAGAATCAAGACCCTATTACCGGTGTTCAGTTTACTGCAAGCAATATAGAACTGCATCAGAATTTGTTGGAATTAGAGGAAGCTCAATCGGAGAATTCTGAACGCATTTCCTGTATGGAAGAGGTGCGTACCTCTGAAGGGTACATTACCGAATTGTATTTAAACACTGCAGATAGCCTTCAGGATGCCACCAAGATTAAGCTAACGGTAGATGGCGATGAATTGATGAAGTTGTTTTATGCACCAGCTGCAAAATTGATTCTACTCAATAAAAAATGGCGGAGGGGTAGAGATGATGGTTTTGATATTGGAACAAAGACGGGTTTCTTTAAAACAAAAAAGCAACTGGTAAAACCCAATCCGGAAGACCCGATTCAAAACATCATGCTGTACACTTATGATACTTCTGATGTGCTGTACATACAGCCGGTAAAATCGCTTGGGTTAACAGAGGAAGGGGTGATTACCATGCAGTATGCCTTGGAAAAAGCCATAGAAAAAATATACAACATAGAGCCGGTGGAGATTGATGCCAAGCTCATGGGGGGCAGTGAGTATAAGAATATTATGTTGTATGAATCTGCTGAGGGTAGTATTGGAGTGCTAAAAGATATTTCCCGTAATCCGGTTAAGCTCCGTGACATTTTTATGGAAGCCTACAAAATATGCGGATACGATTATACTGCTAAGGAAGATTTGTTTCCACTCCGACCAAAAGCCAGTTATGATGACTTGCTTTCCTATTACAACCAAATGGATCATGGCAAAATTGATCGGCATTCTGTCATCAAGGCATTGGAGCTATTGATTGCATCAAATCCTGATGACACTATAGGAGGCACATACGAAGGGAAATATGAAGTATTGAAGAAGGGGCTGCATCATCGCAGTCCTGGTGAAATAATACTACTGGATTATTTATATCACAACGGTTATCGTTTGCCTGATTATACAAATCACAATATGGAGCAGTTTTATGTACAGCCCGATTTTGTATACGAAAAGGAAAAGGCTTTGATTTTTGTGGATGGCGGCATTCATAAGAAATCCATTGTGAAAGCCGACGATGAAAAAAAGCGTAAAACCATTGAACTGGCAGGATTCGATGTATTAGTGTGGGATGAAACAACCGAAGAAGTATCCTCCTTTGTAACAAGAAGACAAGATGTTTTTAGAAAAGTACGTTAAGCACTATGATTGACAGCAAATTAAAAAAGCCAGGAAAACTGGTAAAGTTCAGAGGAAGAAGATGTGTAATACAACCATCATCTGACAGCGAAATCATTTTGTTGAAACCTTTGGGTGGCTCTGATGATGAAATGATTTCTGTATTTGAACCTGTACTGCAACCTTTTGATAAAATAGAAGAGGACAATTTTGAATTGCCTGCCAAAACTGACTTAGATAGTTTTCTTACTGCTAAACTGTTATATGATGCTGCAAGACTTTCATTCCGCCAGGTAAGCGGACCCTTCCGTTGTATGGGGAAGCTTTCATTCCGTCCCCGCTCATATCAATTAGTTCCGCTTATAATGGCTTTAAAGCAACCAATTACCAGGTTACTCATTGCTGATGATGTCGGTATTGGTAAAACTATCGAAGCCATCCTCATTTTACGGGAGTTGTTGGAAAGAGGTGCCATCAAAACTTTTGCTGTTTTATGTCCTCCGCACCTTTGCGAACAATGGCAAAAAGAATTGGCAGACAAATTAGATATAGATGCTGTCATCATCCGGTCTAGTACTGTAGCTGCATTAGAAAGAAAGATTGTTGGAGATGATACATTGAATGTATTCAATTATTACCCTTACCAGGTAGTTTCCATTGACTATGTAAAAAACGGTTCTACCAAGATGCCGGCTTTTTTAAAGGATGTTCCTGATCTGGTAATTGTAGATGAAGCTCACTCCTGCACCAAAAATCTGGATGCGAATAAAAAAAGCCAAAGCCAGCAGCGTTATGAACTTTTGGAAAAGATCGGATCGAAAGAACAACAACATTTGCTGTTGTTGACTGCCACTCCGCACAGTGGTAAGGATGGTGAATTTAAATCCTTACTTGGCTTGGTAAATCCGGAATTTGAAAACTATGACTTTGCTGACCTGACAACTTCCGAAAAAAGAAAAGTGGCCGCCCATTTCATACAGCGCAAAAGAAAGAATATTGAGAAATGGTTAGATGAAGAAACTCCATTTCCAAAGCGGACTACGGAAGAATTACCCTACATATTATCTGCCTCATCCGATTATTACAAACTCTATCAGGACGTACTAAAATTTGCAAGGGGTATCAGCACAGAAGCTGTTACTGAAAACAAAGCACGTATAAAATACTTTGCAGCCCTTTCTTTACTGAGAGGAGTAATGAGTAGCCCGGCAGCAGGTTTTGAGATGCTGCAAAAAAGAAAATCAAGACTAAGTGAGCAGGATGAGATAACAGCAGATGAGTTAAAGGAAAATCCGATTGTTGAGAAATGGGATGAGCAAAGCGATACGGAACAGGTGGAGATTATTGACCGTGCTGGCCTTAGCGAAACTGAATGGAATGTATTACATCGCCTGTCTCAAAAGGCAGCTGAATTAACAAGTATTGAAAAAGACCAAAAGGTAAAACGCTGTGCAGAGCAAATTAAGGTTTGGATTAACAAAGGGCAAAGTCCTATTATATTCTGCCGCTTTATTGCCACTGCAGAGTATGTAGCTAAGATTCTAAAAGAATATTTACCGAAAGATGTAGATGTAAGAGCTATTACCAGCGAATTGAGCGATGAGGAACGCAGGGAAAAAATTGATGAAATGGCCAAAAGCCAACAAAGAGTTTTGGTGGCTACCGATTGTTTAAGTGAGGGCATCAACCTGCAAGATAAATTCAATGCCATCTTGCATTATGATTTGCCCTGGAACCCCAACCGTTTAGAACAAAGAGAAGGTCGTGTGGATCGTTACGGACAACCAGGATGGATTGATAAGAACGGGAATCATCAAAACACAATTGATGTAAAAGTGCTGTTTGGAGAAGACAACCCCATTGATGTCGTGGTGCTCAAAATCATCATCGAGAAAATACAACGTATTCAAAACACTTCCGGTGTGAGCATTGCATTGGCGGATGATAACCGTTCCGTGATGGACAAGGTATTGAAAGAAGTACTCCTCAATCCCGACAAGGCTCAAAACCGCTTTTCCAGGCAAATGCGACTGGATTTTGGTACAAGCCCGGAGTTAGACGAACTGGATGCGGAGATAACCAATGAAATTGAAGCGGCCAGGGAAAAGGCAGAAAAAATCCGTTCCATTTTTGCCCATGAAAGCATCATGCCGGAAGAGGTAAAGAAAGATTTACATGAGGTGGATGAAGCTATTGGAGATGTTGTCACTCTGGAAACATTTGTAATTGCAGCTTCTAAATTATTGGGAGCAAACTTTGAAACCGTTGAAGGTGGCTACATCTTTAGAAAACTCAACATGGACGAATGGATGGCATCTGCCTTAGGCCAAGGCGATAAAATTCATATTTCGTTTCAGTCACCCACTCCACAAGGTTTCCGTTACATTGGCCGCAATCATCGCTTTGTAGAACAGTTGTGCCACCGCATTATTGCCAACTCATTGGATAAGGAAAGAAAAGGTAATAAAGCTGCAAGAGCTTCTGTTTTCCGCACTGATGCTGTATCAACACAAACTACTTTAATACAATTCCGTGTTCGTAATGTAATTCGTGAAGTAAGCAGGCAAAACGAAATGGTATCGGAAGAAATGTTCCTCTGGGGTTATGAACAAACACCTGATGGCATCAATGCACTCGATATTGACCGCTGTAAAGAACTATTGCATTCATCGAATGCATTAGACCTAAGCACTGAAAGGCAGGAACTCATATTTGAAAAGGAACTGGAACACTTCAAACAATTGCATCCCGATTTTATCAAGGTAGTTGAAAAGCGTTCCGATGAATTGGTGAATGCACATACCCGTTTTGCCAAATATATAGGCGCAAAAAGATTTGAAGCCGTTACACCGGTATTGCCGCCCGATATTTTAGGGGTGTATGTGTTAATTCCAAATCCTAAATTATAGTGTTATGGCTAAGTCAACTCTATCAACAAAACAATCAGATGCTTTTATAAAACAGGCTATTGAATTAGTACAAGTTGCCCGGCAGCATGTGGTAAGACAAACCAATAGTGTAATGGTGTTTAGTTATTTTAATATTGGAAGACTTATCGTTGAAAATGAGCAAAAAGGAAGAATTAAAGCATCTTATGGCAGTGAAACAATAAAACAACTAAGTAAACAACTCACCAGGCAATTTGGTAATGGATTTTCAGAAAGAAATATAGAACAAATGCGATTGTTCTATATTTCTTTTGAGAATAGAAAAAATCAACTGCCGATTCCGCAGACACTGTCTGCGGAATTGACAACAAAGAAAAAACCGCAGACAGTGTCTGCGAAATATTTAAGTAAAGCAAAATCCGAGACAGAGCCTCGGAAATCTTTTGCAGATGTTTTTCCATTATCATGGTCGCACTATGTTATTCTTAGTCGTATAGAAAATGAAGATGAACGATCATTTTATGAAATTGAAGCCACGCAGGGTAACTGGAGTGTACGGGAACTGCAACGACAATTAGATAGCGGCCTGTTTGAAAGACTCTCGTTAAGTAAAGACAAAAAGAAAGTAAAGCAACTTGCCACTAAAGGCCAAATAATAGAAAAGCCTGAAGATGTTTTAAAAACTCCCTATGTATTGGAGTTTTTAGGATTGGATGATAAAACCAGCTACTCTGAAACCGATTTAGAAACAGCCATCATTAATAAAATTGAACACTTCTTATTAGAGCTGGGTAAAGGATTTTTATTTCAGGGCAGGCAGGTGCGGTTTTCATTTGATGAAGAAAACTTTTATGTTGATCTTGTTTTATATAATCGCCTTTTAAAATGTTTTGTATTGGTAGATCTGAAAATTGGCAAGCTCAAACACCAGGATATTGGACAAATGCAGATGTATGTAAATTATTACGACCGGTTTGTAAAGCAGGACTTTGAACAACCAACCATCGGCATTATTATTTGTAAAGACAAATCCGATGCTGTTGTTGAAATAACGCTACCAAAAGATAACAGACAAATTTTTGCATCGCAATACAAATTGTATTTGCCTACAAAAGCAGCTCTTAAAAAATTAGTAACTGAATGAATTTCCCATCCATCGATATACAAGGCTCCATCCTCTCCACCGACTTGCTGGCGAAGATCCGTAGTGAGCAGGCAACCTTTCAACAGGGTAAAGATTTTCATCCCGATTTAACCAATGCCAAACTGAAAGATGAAATAAGCCTGGCATGGCAGGAAGCCAAGGGGCAATGGAACATTTTTAAAAGTAAACTCACCCGACTCAAAGAAAGTGAAACAGGAACTACCGAAACCCGTAATTTCTGGATTTCACCTTTACTTACCAATCTTGGTTATAACCTAACCTTTAATCGACAATCGGAAGAACTAAATGGCAAATCGTTTCCCATTGGGTACAGGGATAGCAGTTTGGATAATTTCCCGGTGTATGTGGGCGGCTATCACGAATCGCTGGATAAGCGACCGGAAAATAAACAACTCCGTGTATCGCCTCATGCTATGCTGCAGGAGTACCTGAATTACAGCGAGCACTTGTATGGCTTGGTGACCAATGGCCGCCAGTTGCGTTTGTTGCGTGATGCCAGCCGCATTACCCGCCTGAGTTATGTGGAGTTCAATCTGGAGAAGATGATGGAAGAGGATTTGTATTCCGATTTCGTGATTCTCTACCGGGTACTCCATGCCAGCCGTATGCCCAGAAAGATAGACCAGGGGGCAGAAAGCATTATTGAAAAATACCACCAGGAAGGATTGGCAGCCGGCAGCACCATCCGCAGCAAACTGGGCGATGCCGTAAAGGAGGCCATCAAGAGTTTGGCCAATGGCTTCATCAACCATCCGAACAACACCACATTACGGGAAGCCGTTGCATCAGGCCAATTTAATACCGATGAATATTACCGCCATCAGTTGCGAATCATTTACCGACTGCTGTTCCTGTTTGTAATTGAAGAACGCAACCTGGTTTATGCAGATAACAAAACAGCAGAAGCCAAACGCTTCAACCATATTTACTTCAATTACTACAGCCTGTTGCGCTTACGCAAACTGGCCAAAAAGCTATTGCCACCAGAAGCCAGCCGCCATCACGATTTATGGCAGGGCTTAATCAGCACCTTTTCTTTATTTGAGAAAAAAGAAATTGGCGAAAAGCTGGGCATCATGGCTTTGCAGGGCGATTTGTTTGGCTACGATGCCATCAGTGGCAATGGGTACGATTTGCACCAGTGCTACCTGAGCAATGCGGTATTGCTCAACATCATCAAATCACTCAGCTATTTTGAAAATGATAATGGTGTGTTGATAGCTGTAAACTATGGTGGATTGGATGTAGAAGAATTTGGCTCGGTGTACGAAGGTTTATTAGAGCTGAAACTGGAAGTTAAAAAGATTGAAGGCAGCGACCAATACAGTTGCAGTTTCGATGCCAGCAACGAAAGGGGCAAAAGCGGTAGTCACTATACGCCCGAAGAATTGGTGCAGCCCCTCATCAAACATTCATTGGAATATTTGATTGAAGACCGGGTAAGACCCTGTCTGCAAAAAAAGACCAGCAAAGAAGCCACTATACAGTCGTTGCTCAACCTTAAAATTGCAGACGTAGCCTGCGGTAGCGGTCACATATTGCTGAGTGCAGCCAGAAGACTATCCTTAGAAATTGCCCGGGTGCAAACCGAAGAAGAACAACCCAACCCGGTTGCCATACGCAAAGCCATGAAGGATGTGGTGCGTAACTGCATTTATGGGGTAGATAAAAACCCATTGGCGGTTGAGCTTTGTAAAATAGCCCTTTGGCTGGAAGCCTATAACCCCGGTGAACCGTTGAACTTTTTAGACCACCACATTAAATGTGGAGATGCCATTGTGGGGCTGGCACACCGCAGCGAACTGGAAAACGGCATTGCCGATGAAGCCTTTAAAACCCTGCCTGGTGATGATAAAGACATTGCCAAAACCTGGCGGGATAAGAACGTAAAGGAACGCAAGGAAAGAGCCGCCAAAGCCCTGCAACTTAAAGCAGAGTTTGAAAAAAGCACCGAGAACTCCGTGCAGGAAGCAATGGCCGAATACAAAACCTTTAGCCAATTGCCCGAAACCTCACCCGAAGAAATTGAACGCAAAGCAAGAGCATACAAGAAATTTATTGATGGCAAAGGCTGTTCGTTTTTAAAGACGATGGCAGATGTTCAGGTTGCTCAGTTTTTCATCCCTAAAACAGAAGCAAATAATGATTTGCTGATAACTGATAGCGAGTACAGAAAAGTAATGAGTGGTTATGGCGGTTGGACAGGAAAAGCTACTGCAAAAGCCACAGCCGTAGCTCATGAGCAGCGTTTCTTTCATTGGTTTATTGAGTTTCCGGAGGTGTTTGGTGAAGGCGGGTTTGATTGCATTTTGGGTAACCCACCATTTTTAGGTGGTAAGAAAATAAGTGGCTCTTTTGGGGACGGCTACTTAAATTTTATAAAAACAAATTATGAGCCATCAAATGGTGGCCTTGATCTTGTTACTTACTTTTTTAGAAGAATATTCGATGTGATTAATTCTGAAGGATTCCAGTCTTTGATTTCTACAAATACAATCTGTCAAGGAGATTCAAGAATTGGTGGACTTGAATTTATTTTGAATAACAATGGCGTAATAAATTTTGCGATTAAATCAATGAAGTGGCCAGGTTTGGCAGCGGTTGAAGTTTCTTTGATTTCACTTAATAAATCCCAGAAGAACATACCAAAACTGTTAAATAATAAACCAGTTGATGTAATTAATTCTTATTTAGAAAATTCAGAAAACACTTTATCTGCATATCTTTTAGTGTCATCCCAGAATTTAGGCTTTATGGGAAGCAATGTCTTGGGTAGTGGTTTCATTTTGGATTTTGAAGAGTCAAATAGACTAATTAGAGATAACCCTAAAAATGCCGATGTTATCTTTCCTTTTTTAAATGCAGATGATATTAATAACTCTCCGACACAAGCGCCAAGCAGGAATATCATTAATTTCTCAGATTGGAGTTTGGATTATTGTCAATCAGAATATCCTGATTGTATAACCATCTTACGTGAAAAAGTAAAACCAGAAAGGGATAAGGTTAATCGAGCAACATACCGGGAAAATTGGTGGCACTATGCTGAAAAGGCAATTAATCTATATAAATCAATTAAGCCTCTAAAAAGATATCTTGTTGTACCTTTCACAACCAAGTATTTATCCTTTACTTTCAAAGAAGGAAAAATAGTTGTTTCACATGCTGGTGGAGCAATTGCATTTGAAGATTTCAAGTCTTTTTCATTAATAAGCAACACTTTTCATGAGCAATGGGCTTGGCTTCAAAGTTCAACAATGGGTGGCAACACTTTAAGGTATACTCCAAGCTCTGCTTTAGCAACCTATCCATTTCCTCAACGATTAATCGAGCAACAACAACAGCAATTAGAAACTATTGGTGAAGCCTACCACGAACTCCGCAGACAACTCATGCTGGGTATGCAGCTGGGACTTACCAAAACCTATAATTTGTTTCATAGCCATGCCATCACAGCACAAGCAGTAAATGAAAACGACAAACAGGTAGCCGCCCTGCAAAAGCATTTAGAGAAAACACCCAATACAATTTCGTTTAACGAAGCCATACAAGGTATTCTCAAACTCCGTGAGCTGCATGTGCAAATGGATGAGGCGGTATTGGAGGCGTATGGCTGGGGGTCGTCATTGCGAGGTACGAAGCAATCTCCTGAAATAACAATCCAACTCCGCCATGATTTCTATGAGGTAGATTATTTACCAGAGAATGACCGCATCCGTTTCACTATCCATCCCGATGCACGGAAAGAAGTGTTGAAACGTTTGTTGGAACTGAACCATAAAATACATAAGGAAGAAGTGAAAGCTGGGTTGTGGGATAAGAAGGGAGGGAAAAAGAAATCGTATAAAACGGATGATGATATTGTGAGCAGAGTGGATGAGCCGGATGAGAATTTAGGAGGATTGTTTAATCAGAAATAAAGAAAACTTATGGAGCTACTCTATATAAGAATAAATAATTACAAAGGCCTTTCAGGTATTGATCTCAACTTTAGCAACCGCTTTCGTTTCCATTATGATGAAATCGAACTAACAGTTAAGATTGATGAAACACCCAATTTTATTGATCATTTTTTTGGCAGAAATATCAGCAACCTTACTGGTATAATAGGTCAAAATGGAACTGGCAAAACTTCAATTTTAAGATACGTCATGCAATATTTTGGCGACGGGAATAGTGAAATTGATAATAAAAGTATCGCTGTTTTTTTTAGCCAAAATGTATTTTATGTTTATTCTGCTTCTGGAATATCTATAACGATACCTGGCAAGCAATATTCAATACAAAGAGTAAAGGATTTACAGAGATTTAAAGAATCGACCACTCTAATTTTTGTTTCTAATCATTTTGACCCGACCTCTTTTTATTCTTTTGATTCTTTAAAAGAACAGTTTGGTGACACAAAAAATCTTTCAACTAATTATTTGCTTTTAACCGACATTCAAAAGCGACGGACTTTCAAAGATGCTAAAAAAGATAATTTGCCCTATAGAGATCATGCAAATGCATTTTCTGCTCAGGAATTTATCCGGATTGTAAAGCTGTTGAGATGGATTACTTCGAGGAACGAACGGAATCCTTTCCCGGCGAAGTTGCCACCATATATCAACTTAAGCCTTTACTATAATGAAGATTCTCCCAATTTTAAAAAATATATTGAATTACAGGAGGCGTTAAAATTATATTTTCAAATAGGAAGATCAAAGCGAGATCAATTTTTAGTTAATGCGTTTGAAGCGAGTATTTTTCATTTGGCTGATGAAGGTGCTTTATCTCTTACCCTTGGTGCTGGAAACTTTATTATTGAAACCGTTGATCGCATATCGACGTATATCAGAGCAAAAAGAGATATAGAAGACACATCAACCTTAGCTAAAATATCGAGTATAATTAATCATTTAAAGAGAGGAGATCTATGGAAGGCAACTTCTAACAAACTTGATAGTATCCAAAATTTCATTAATGAATTAAACAATTATCTTGAAAAAAAAGATGGCAGTATTAATGCAAACGAGACTGGAGTTTCAATTAAATTATCGCAAGCAACGATAGGGTCTTTAGTAAATTTAATAGACAATTTTTATTCTGTTAACAAGATTGGAGATTTTGCAGAATTCTATTTTAGTCATCAGCCACTTGGAGAGTCGTCGCTTAGCTCGGGCGAGTATTCTTTGTTAAGTTTATTTGGAAGAATAAACGATACGAAGTTTCATAGAACAAAGCGGAGTCTGCTGTTTTTGATTGATGAAGCTGAATTAGCTCTACATCCTGCTTGGCAAATTCGATTTATTGATGTTTTTACTGAATTTATATCTGAGAAATTCGGCAAACGGGAAGTACAAATCTTAGTTACATCTCACTCTCCTTTTATACTTTCTGATTTGCCTCCAAACTGTGTTGTTCTCTTAAAAAGAGGAGATTCGAATCCAGTTGTTGTCGATAGTCTTGATAAAAAAAATGAAACATTCGGAGCAAACGTACATGAGCTATTTACCGATTCTTTCTTTTTGCAGGATGGCTTAATAGGAGAATTTGCAAGACGAAAGATTGAGAACCTGATAAAGAGAGTACATGATAAGAACCAATATACACAGGCTGAATACAATTCATTTAAAAAGGAAATTGACATAATCGGCGAACCCTATGTACGATTTAAACTATTGGAAAAAGTGCTTCAAGGTATACCAAGGGAGCAATTTGATAACATTATAGTTGAAAGGGAAAAAGAACTTGATTTAATCAGAAAAATGCGAAATGATAAAAATAGAAGTTGATAATATCGGTGCGATAAAAAAGGCTCATTTTGACGGGGTTAAGGATTTAATTCTCAACAGAGTCAATTTTTATCTTTTGGCTTTTAAAGTCATGGATCGTCAAGCGGGTTTCACTATAGCAAGTGTTCTCAGTTTTACAGGCCTAAGCACACGTACAAAAACTTCGCTACTTACTATTATTGGAAGGAATAAAAGATCTATTAGCAACCAAACTCATTATTCCAGATTAAGAAATCGGACTTCATTATCAAAGCATTTTTATAATCATAGAGCCGATTATATTGCTCTTCTTACAACATTATCAAATCAAAATAATTTAGAGGCCTTAATACTTTCTGAAGTTGATGATTTACAATCGACTAATCAGGCATACCAGCAGGCATGGTTTACAAAGGAAACAGCAAAATTTATTAAAGCAATAATACCGTATGATGAATTTATAGATAAAGCGACTACTCCTTATAATGCCTATGATTTATCAAATGCACTGAAAGTTAATGTGTGTGTATACTGTAATCGTATATACACAAATACTGTCATTGGTACAGGACGGGATTTAGTTGTACGGCCAATACTGGATCATTATTTTCATCAGGCATTGCATCCTTTTCTTGGTTTATCTTTTTATAACCTCATTCCATCATGTAACTATTGTAATTCTAATTTAAAGGGAGATAAACTCTTTACTTTAAATATGCACATTCATCCATATAAAGAAGGCTTTGGTAACGACGCTACTTTTGATTATTTGCAAGTTGGATTAAATCCTGATAAAAGTGACCCACGGAACTACAACGTTACTCTCACTGAAAATGTTTCATATCCAAATATGAAGCATACTCAGATATTTGGTGTTCATGGAGTTGATAATTCTGGGAATGTCAAAGTTTTTAAAATACGTGAAGTTTATCAGTCTCACGCAGATGTTGTTGGAGAACTTATTGTCAAATCTGATAAACTCAGTCCGTATTATGCAGGAAATATTGTCGATATGCTAACCCGATTAGGGGCGTCAACAAAGGAGTTTTACAGGTTTTATTTTGCAAATTATCTTGATGAAAAAGATTTCAATAAAAGGCCATTAGCGAAATTGACAAAAGACATTGTTTCCAAATATTTACCCGAAATATTCAAATAATAACACACTTAATAAATCATGTCAGCGTTAAAAGAAATTGATAATTTGTATATCAATAGCCTGAGTGCAACATATATTCAATTAGAAAAATCCTATAATGAAATTTTAAACCACTATGCTTTTGATTTAAACAAAACGGAAATTACAGATGCAATTCTCGAAAGACTAAAAACCTACTACATAACACAAGGGAAAATTAAAACATTTCTTAATAAAAGGTATTTGGCATCTGGTTCCGACTACTTTGTTGAGTGTGTTTTATTCTTTCTACGACTATATTTAGTTTCAACAGGAAGTGATCTACAAGCTCATTCTGAACGGCAAATAAAAAAAACAAAGAATTCCATTAGACCCGATTTGTCAATTTGGAGAAACAATGAAGTTGTTGCAATTATTGAGTGTAAGACACAGCTTGGCTGGAATCGAGATAATTGGGAACAACAATATATTGACAGAGATTTGAAATTGAAAAAGGAATTTCCTAATGCGAAATCATTCCTGTTAGTGATGACAGGGAATAATTGGGGTGGTTTTGGAAACCACAATCTTTTAAATAGCAATTATTTTTGCTTGTTGAATGACATTTGGCCTACTGCTTATTTAAGAAAAGAACAAATATTTACACCGATTGAAGGCTTGTTCAGTCAATTAAAATAGCTATAACCCAATTTATACTATGAATAAAAAAGAATTTAAAAGGGGGAAGATACGTTTGCAATATCGCAATGCCTTCTGCGAGAGACCTTGCTGGGAAACGAGAGTACCTTAAGACCAGAGTAACAAAGTTCTTTATTAATTGTACGAGCAAAAGGGAGTTCATGGGTAGTATACAATAATTGTTTCAGAAAACCAGTATTGTAGAAAGCTGACAACATGGATTTACATAAGTGCAGATCAATATTAAGTATTCTTACAGCAACACGACAGGCATCATAAGATCAATTCAAGACTTCATGAAAAATCTTTCCCATTGATTCTTTAACTTTAGCTGCATGAAAAGCATTACTAAAAAGGGACTGTTTACCGAATCACTCGAAGGTATTTCACGAAACCTGTTTAAAGATCATAAAGAAATTATTACAGAATTAATTGGTGATTCATCAGGTATCTATGCTCTATACGATGAAAATGAGTTGTACTATGTTGGCAGGGCTTCGGATTTGAAGCGAAGAGTAAACCAGCATTTAAAAGACAGGCATGATTCGCAGTGGACTCACTTCAGTTTATTCCTGATTAAAAAGGTTGATTACATAGGTGATATTGAGTCGTTACTTATCCGTATTGCAGAACCGGTTGGCAATAGGGCAAAGCCAAGGGGTAGGGATTCAAAGGCACTTGTAAGTAAACTCAAAAACCTTATTAAGCAAAAGCATAAACAAGAACTAAATGAACTGATTCCTGGCCGTTCAGCAAAAAAACAAATTAAAAAAGTCAGGATACATACATCGTTGGTTGGGTTAGTTAATAAAAGAACCCCGATCTACAAAATGTATAAGGGAGTTGAATACAAAGCATTACTTACTCCAAAAGGGAATATTTATTATAAACGAAAAGTATATACAACACCTACAGCTGCTGCAAAAGCTATTGTGAAAAATGCAACAGTGAATGGCTGGTATTTCTGGACAATCAGGAACGCAGCTGGTGACTGGGTAAAATTGTCGCAATTGTAATCAGGTGTCTTATGCTTTTCCGCTCTTGTGCAAATTGCATTGTTTTATTTTGAATTAGTCAATTAAGTTTTCTTTGTTGTTTCCAACTCATGTTGCGGTGTAATAGCTAAGTATATTAATTTATAATCGGTAAATTTTGGAGCTTCCTTTTTTATAATATTAAAATGCTTCAATATCTTGCCGCAAATTCTAATCAAAATGAAAAAATACTACCTGCATAACGGTGCAGCACAAACCGGACCTTATACAATTGATGAGCTTGCCTCACTGGAAGTTAACCATGAGTCGTTTATTTGGTATGAGGGTTTGCCTCAATGGACAAAGGCAGGCGAACTGGATGAATTAAAGGGTATACTGAAAGCAATCCCTCCGAAATTTAAACCTTCAGTAACTCCTCCTCCTTTATTTGCAGAACAACCGGCAACTGAAACAAAGCGGGGCAACCGGAACCTTTGGTTGTATTTATCACTTGGTATTGTTGCAATTGCGTTATTGATATTTTTTTTACAGAATAAAGCTGCAGAAGTAAAAGCTGAACCTGTAACAACTGCTACTACTGTACAAGATCCCCTCGATACCTCTGCTACATATGCTGTTGCTAAACATGTAGCCGATTCTGTAGCAGCAAGTGAACAGGAAAAGAAAGCACAAAATGATGTATTGACAAAGAAGTATATGAACCTGCGTAATAACTGGCAGTCATATATACGATCATCTATTGATTCAAAAACAGCATTGGTATTAGGTGGGTTTAAAGATGTTGTACTTGCTGTTGATAATAAAACGCCCTACGTGCTGGATTATGTGGAAGTGGAAATTCATTACTGGAAAGCCAATCATGATTTGTTTAAAACAGAAACAATGACATTAACGGAGGTTGAGCCAAATACCGGAGATGCATGGTCGGCTCCGGCAAGTGAAAGAGGAACTTATATTACAACGGAGATTACAAAAATAAAAGCCAATAAGTTTCATTTTTGTTACGATAAGCGTGCAGAAACGAATATGGCTTCCGATACTGCTGCTATTACCGGTACAAGTGGTAACCCGCTTGATCCCTGGAAATGCCAGTAACGAACTTAAAGAATGGGGCTGCAAAATGCAGCCCTTTCTTTTACGAATATTTTTTTCGTTCTTGTATTCCACTTAAAAAAACACCGATGATTCTTGAAATATGGATTCATGGCGATCTGTTTGATGCATACAATTTCCTGCTCGAATTAAAACACCTGCCACCTGTTGTACATTACTGGGAACCCGATGATCCCAATAGAGAAAATTTTGGTTTTAATCTCCAGTTTTATAATGCTGAAGCAGTGGATGTGATACCCTTTTCGTTTGGCCGTTTTCTTGTTGCCAATAAAGAACTGCTTTGTGCAAGGCAGTGGTTTCTGCCGGGTACAAAAAAAGAAATTTATATCTGCTACGAAAAAGAAGAACTGGTAAAAAAAGCAGCTGAGAAAAACTCGTTTATGTTTGTGTTTAAACCGGGGCTCATGCAGCTGCTGGCCGAAACAGGTTTTGTATTTTATATTTCAAGAGAATGGACACCGACTTAAATCATTCAGATGCTAAAACCGCCGCCAGCGTTTGAGAACGGCTGGCGGGGTTCTCCATTTCTCCTTCAACCATCCTCCGCACTCCCTTCATAGTCCCTTCAGGGATAGTTCAGCAGGGTTCAGCTTTTTTCGTTGAAATGGTCCGTTACATGCCCTTTCATTCCCTTTTGTGCCATTTGATGCCATTACATGCCGTTCTGTTCCCTTATATGCCGTTATGGGAAACAACCCCTTCAAACCTTCGCATCTTGCACTCGGTTTCAGGAACAACGTTGCAACAAAAAGAGCCGATCACTCTTACTCGAAACCGCTAAACAATTTTTTTAACCATGATAGCACCGCTACCAGCTAATGGCTAACAGCCAACAGCTAATAGCTAAACCTATCAGCTAAACCCAAACAAAATGGCAAAGCAAAAAGGAATCATTAAACTCGAAGGCACCATTGGTGATATTACCTTCTTCAAAACAGCCGACGGTTACCTGGCACGTGAAAACGCACCCGTAACAGCGCAGCAAATTGCAACCGATCCGGCTTTTCAGCGCACCCGTGAAAACAATGCAGAATTTGCAAAGGCTGGCAAAGCAGCAGGCCTGCTCCGCAATGCAATCCGTCCGGTACTGCAAACCGCAAAGGACTCCCGTGTAACAGCACGTCTCCTTGCCGAATTCATCCGTGTCATTAAGGCCGATGCAACAAGTGCCCGTGGCCAGCGCAATGTCATCGACGGTGAAACCGAACTCCTGCAGGGGTTCAACTTCAACAGCAATGCACCCATGGGTAGCACCCTGTATGCACCTTACACCGCAACCATTGACCGTGCAGCAGGTCAGCTCTCAGTAGCTGTGCCTCCCTTTATCCCTGCTCAGATGATTGTGGCACCTGCCGGCACCACGCATTTTAAACTGCTGGCATCAGCCGCCGCCATCAACTTTGAACAGGAAGAGTTTGAAGCAGGCGCTGAAGAATCAGCTGTGTTACCACTCAATGAACTGGCAACAGCAGCCATTAACCTGGCCTGTACCGTTACACCCAACAGCACTCACCCCCTGTTTCTCGTGTTCGGTATCCAGTTTTACCAGCAGGTAAACGGCAGCTACTATTCACTGAAGGATGGCAGCTTTAATTCACTGCAAATGGTAAAAGTGAGCGGTGTATAAGAATTGCAGAACAGCCTGCATTTCTTCTAACTTCTGGCTTCTATCTTCTTTCTTTCAACTTCTATCTTCTAAACACATGAAACTCACTTTAATCAGAACATATCATCCAACAGGTACAAACGGCACGCTTTATTGTAACGGAGAAAAGATCTGTCATACCATCGAACTCCCCTGGCTTGATAACAGGCCGCAGTGCAGTTGTATTCCCGAAGGCAGCTATGTGCTGAAACAAAGGTGGAGTGTGCGTTTTGGCCTTCACCTGCAGGTAACTGCAGTACCCGGCCGCAGTTTCATCCTGTTTCATCCGGCCAATGATGCAGTGAAAGAACTGAAGGGATGCATTGCACCTGTAACCTCTTTTACCGGCGAAGGCAGCGGCAGCAAGTCACGCATCGCTTTCCGAATACTTATGCAGTTGGTAAGCAAGCAGCCCCGTCAGGAACCAATCATCCTTGAAATTCATCCTGACATTATAGCAATCAAAATGAATGGTCGCTTCCTTTGAAAAACCTGCTTAACAGCATGCTTTTGCCTTCAGCATGATGCATTGCGCATTAAGCATTCAGCATTTAGTGCATTTCTAAACCTTAAAAAAAAGACATCTATGAGCCTCATTAACAGAATCAAAGCACCCACACCAAAGTTTTTCCGCCGGCTGCGCAATATGGGTTTTGCACTGGCAGCAGTGGGAGGAGCATTACTAACGGCGCCTGTTGCCCTGCCTGCAGCCATTGTAACCATTGGCGGCTACCTTACCGTAGCAGGCTCAGTAATTGGCGCCGTAAGCCAGGCTACCGTAAAAGGCGAGGGTATTGATGAATACGATGAAGAAGCCGGCAGCGAGTAGCCGTTGCAGCTTTTGAAAAACACCTCAACAAGGGAGCCTGCGGGCTCCCTTGTTTTCTTTTGCACTGAAAATCAGCGGCAGAAAAGACCGGAAAAAAGAGGCGTTTTTCGTTCTGAAATGCTAAATATTTTAGTTATTTTTAAGTCCCTTTTTTCCATGCAACAGGGCAATGAAAAACAGATTTTAAACAAGTTAACAGGCAAGATATGAGCACTACGACGACTATGATGAAACAGGCAATACCGTTGAAAGCAGGAGCGGTTGTTGCAGCCGATGTACCCATCAGGGGTTATACCTTAAAAGAGCTGGCAGCACTGTATGGAGTAAGCACCAAATGTTTACGTACATGGATGCTTCCCCACCAGGAAAGCATTGGTGAAAAAAAGGGAAGGTATTTTACCACACTGCAGGTAAGGGCTATATTCAAATATCTCGGTGAGCCGGGATAGGCAGCAGCAGATAAGCAGATTTCAATTATTTTTTGCCGGTTATGCCGGCATTTTTTATACAGGGTCAATATCTTTCAACCTCCTCCTCCTCACAACACGCCCAACCTCAAACCTTAAACCGCAACATCACCGCAACTAATCAACCTGCTGCACATAAGATCCCCAATAGAAATTCAAATGCTCTTCACCACAGTAGTACAACTGCTAAATCAGGGCGCCATCCGAAAACCATGCTGGATATTGGTTTTCGGGGTCCTTTTTGTTTCTTTTTGGACAAGCAAAAAGAAAAGTGAAACCAACAGAGTATTCAAACTCACATAATGCATCCATACCAAAAAACAATTGCTGTATTTTTTCACACAATCAATATCAGTTTAACTCCACCTCTCAACACGCCCAACCTCAAACCTTAAACCTCAAACTTTAAACCTCATCCCGTCTTCACCCATGCATTCAGCGTCACCATCTGGCTGGCTGTTTTGCTGATGTTCAGTTGTCCTCCATAAAGTTTGTATCGTCCCTGCAGCGTCCTGGTTTCATTGCTTGTAAGAAACCGTTCTGTATCAAAACCGGGATCTTTGAAACGTATACTCATCTTTATATCAGAAGCTGTATGTGTAATTTTGATCATGGCTTTTCGGGCGGCAACGGATGAGCCAAAAAGAAAGGCCAGCCGTTGTGCAGTTCGCAGAACAGTGAGCTCTTCATCCAGGTGTTTAACCGCATTGCTATGATCGGTATAGGTAAGATGAATGGTCTTCCCGTATTTTTCACTGATAAAATTGCACACATCTCCGATTACTTCACCAAGGCCCAGCAGTTCAAGCCCGGTGGGGTCATACATCCTGCAAATGGTATTGATTTCGCCAATGGCTTTCTGCAGGATGCCCTGTACTTCCGGAATCAGCTTTTCTGCAGGTACATCCGTGTGTGAATTGCTGCCCAGCTTTACACTGGCTGCCGATAAAAACTGGTTAAGATCTTCCTGCAAAAATTCAATAAACCGTTTACGGTCGGTTTCAATGGTTGTAACAAGTGTTGAAACCTGTTCCCGTTCCTGCTGGTTACGGAGATCGTCAATCTCGGCCTGTAGTTTTTTAAGGTTGGTAATATCGGTATGCGTGCCGATGATCAGGTGCGGTATACCCCTTGCATTCTGTTTCAGCACCATGCCCTTGTCGAGTACCCAGCGTGTCTTGCCATAACGGTCCGTGATGGGGTATTCCAGTGTATGCTCTTTCTGCAATCCCTTCTTATACCTGCGGTCACTTTCTTCCAGCAGGCACTTGTATTCCTTTGCTGTGGCAATCCACCAAAGCTTTGCACGTTGTGCAGCTGTCAGGTCCTTGTTGCGGTAACCCGTAAAGGGATTCACTTCACCCGAAAACCAGGTTTCATCTTTCACGAAATCATGGGTCCAGATCAGGTCGCCCAACTTGTGCAGGTTGCCGATGATTTGTTCCACATTTTTGCTGTGCAGAATATCATCACCGTCTTCTTCAGCAAGCTCAATAAATATGAGCGGGGGGTAATCGCCTGTTTTTTTTAAACTGTAGGCTTTAAACCCGAGAATTTTGCCGTTGGTTCCCGAAGAAAAAGAATGGGCCGCAAACAATTTTTCACTTTCCCGGGAAGATTTAATGAGTTTGCAGATAAATTTATGCAGAGCATCGGGCTGTTTACAATCAAAACAATAACCATTCTTAACCGTATTGTTGAAGTATTGCCTGATGAGTGAAACAGCAGGTTTGGTACAATAAAGAATTTCTTTGTAAGGAGAAAGTACAAGAATTGCTTTTGATGCACTCTGAGCAGAACTGCTTAGTGCAGGTCTTTGGGTAAGTTTCACTGTTTTCATAGTCCAGTGTTGATGATTGACAGATGATGAGGTTTCGATCAGTTAGCTTTTCATAAGACGATGTAGTGAAATATACACAATTAAAAACCCGGAAGCAAGAACATCCTTATATATATCTTTTAGCCATCTCTTGCGGATGGTACCGTTGCCCGAAGGGGTAAGTGTTGCTGAAAGAAAGCAGTGCAGTAAAACAAACGTTGAAAAAAGAATAAACACCCATGCTTAAACGTAGCTGCAGAAAATGGATGTACCTGCTGATACCTGCCCGACTGTTTGAGGCGGTTGTTCCGTCTTGATTTTTTCCTGCCCGATCTGACATCGGTCAGGCAGGGTTTCTGCAGCCTGTCCCGAAGAATTGAGGAATATCAAGATAAAAGAAAGATAGCCGCAATTCAATGCGCTATACATATACCAATAACTTTTACAAATAATCAACCTGCTGCACATAAGATGTTCAATCATCTTCATACTGTAATTCACCACAGTAGTATAGCTGCTAAATCAAGGCGTCAACCGAAAACCATGCTGGATATTGGTTTTCGGGGTCCTTTTTGTTTCTTTTTGGACAAGCAAAAAGAAAAGAGAATCCGGCAGAGTCTGCAAACTCACATAATGCTCCATTTCAAAAACCATTTCAGCATTTCATGCATTAACAATAAATCAAACTGCCTGGTCTTGGCAACGAAGACAAACGGTTGCATTTCACAGCACATTCCTGTAACCGGTAGGTACAGTTCATTTATTTTTGCTGAAGATCAACAGGCTGTTTTCTTAAACCGGTTTTATTTTATGAAGTTGCTCAAAGTGATTCTTGTTTTAACGGTGCTTATTCTTGTACTCAATCAATGCATGCAGCAGAAAGCATCATCATCTGCTGCTGTATATGTGGGTTCGGATAAGTGCCAGTCCTGCCACCAGAAAGAAGCAGAACTGTTTAAAACCTCCGATCATTACCATGCTATGGATACGGTTTCAGCAGCAACTGTAAAAGGCGACTTCAACAATACCAGTTTTGTTTATACCGGCGACACTGCTTTTTTTTACAAACGTGATGGAAAATATTTTGTACGCACCACCGACAGTACAGGGACAAAAAAGGAATTCGTCATTAGCTATACATTCGGCTGGCAACCATTGCAGCAGTACCTGGTTAAGTTTGATGATGGACGTATGCAGGTGCTTCCTTTTTGCTGGGATACAAGGGCAAAGGAAAAAGGCGGGCAGCGCTGGTTTCACCTCTACAATAAAGAACGCATTTCACATACCGATGAATTGTTCTGGATGGGCATGAACCAGAACTGGAACTACATGTGTGCCGATTGCCATACCACGGATTACAAAAAGAACTTTGAACCTGCAACCAACAGTTTTCACAGCACATGGAATGAAGACAGGGTTTCCTGCGAATCATGCCACGGTCCTGCATCAGTGCATGTACAGTGGGCACAAACAAAAGATAATTCCGTTCCATACAAAGGGTTCTCCATCAGCCTTGCATCCAAACTTATGAACTGGAAAATGGATCCTGCCAAACAAACAAGGGTTCCCGAAACAGCCATCAGTAACGATACATTAATTGAAACCTGTGCACGCTGCCATGCAAGGGCCACAAGGTTTACCGATGACTATGTACACGGACAATCGTTTTTACAATCACATATTCCTTCCACAGCCAATACAGAAAACTATTTTGTTGACGGGCAGATCAAGGATGAGGATTACGAGTATGCATCCTTCCTGCAAAGCAAAATGCATGCGGCAGGTGTTACCTGCATTAACTGTCATGATCCGCACAGCATGAAAATAAAAGCAACGGGCAATGCTCTTTGCGGCAGCTGTCATTCACCTGCTAAGTACGATGGTCCGCAACACAGCTTTCATCAAACAGCCGGCACAGGCAACCAATGTGTGAACTGCCACATGCCTGTTACAACTTACATGGTAGTGGATAACCGTCTTGATCACAGCATCCGTATTCCCCGGCCCGATCAGTCGTTGCTGATGGGAACACCCAATGCCTGCAATAAATGTCATACTGATAAAACAGTGGCATGGGCTGCAGATAATTTTAATAAATGGTTTGCAGTCAAACTTCCCCAAGAGAAAACCTATGCCGAACTGATGTACAACCTCTCCCGGTTTATGCCGGAGAGTGAATCATCGCTGTATGCAATCCTGCAATCAACAACCTATCCTGCCATGATCAAAGCAACGGCCATGGAGCAGTATGGTTATTACAGTTCACCACGTATCAAAGATTTACTGGAAACACAGCTTGGCAGCAGTAATGCCCTGCTGCGGTTAAATGCAGTAAAGGCCATGGTAAACTATCCTGAAGATATTGTGCTGGCTGCTGTGCCTGCTTTGTTGTTTGATGCGGTGAAGGGTGTACGTATGGAAGCAATGACCGTTCTTGCAGCTTTTTATAACAAGCTGGAAGAGAAAGACAGTAAACAGTTTCAGACAGTATTGAAAGAATACCTGCAGGTACAGGAACAGATGAGTCACCGCCCCGAAGGTTTTTATAACCGGGCCATTGTGTTGAAAACAACCGGCAATACAACAGAGGCCGAACAGTTATATCTTACCTGCATCCAGCGCTTTCCCGGCTTTGCACAATCTTACTCCAACCTGGTTGATTTGTACAGGGAACAGAACCGTGATGCAGAAGCAAAACGTATAGCTGATATGGGTTTGCAACGCATGCCCAACAATCCTTTCCTGCATTATGCACTGGGGCTTTGGTACATCCGCCAGAAAGACAATACAAAAGGCATGGTTGAATTAAAAACAGCAGCCACGCTGGGTGCTTCCAGTGCACAGATGGTTTACGGTTATGCCATCGGGTTATTTTCAACCGGCGAACAGGCAAAGGCTGTGGTATTGATGGAACAGTTTGTTGCGAAGTATGGCAACCAGTCGTTAATCCTTGACGGGTTGGTTTCTGTATGCCAGGATATGAAGCTGGATGAAAAGGCGGCAAAATATGCTGCCCTGCGCAGGTCGGTGTATGGTTATTAAGGTGATTATTTGATATTTGTCAAATGAACAAGTAGTAGTTCTGTTTAACATTGGAATAAATTAGCACTGTTTATGTCTTCAGCGATTGCGCCCTCCTCCGGTTTTTCTGATTCGAAAAAACATTATCCTGTTCTTGATGGTTTACGTGGTGTTGCTGCCCTTGTGGTGGTGGTCTTCCATTTGTTTGAAACCTTTTCAGGTGGGGATCATACAAAACAGATTATTAATCATGGCTACCTCGCTGTTGATTTCTTTTTTGTACTGTCAGGTTTTGTGATTGGATATGCTTACGATGACCGCTGGACGAAGATGAGCTTAGGCAGTTTCTTTAAACGCCGTCTCATCCGTTTGCACCCGATGATTATTATTGGGATGCTCATTGGTGCTGTTACATTTTATTTCCAGGATTGTGCCTGGTTCCCCAATATTGCAACTACACCGGTATGGAAAATGCTGCTGGTGATGCTGATTGGTTTTACGCTTGTGCCTGTACCGTTATCACTCGATATCAGGGGATGGACAGAAATGCACCCGCTGGATGGTCCGGCATGGTCGCTGTTTTTTGAATACGTTGCTAATATTCTTTACGCCCTGTTTGTACGGAAGTTCTCCAATACGCTTCTTGCCATACTGGTATTTATTGCCGGTGCAGCACTCATTCATTTTGCTGTTACAAACGACCAGGGCGATATGATTGGTGGCTGGGCACTGGAACCAAAACAACTGCGTATTGGTTTTACACGGTTGATGTTCCCGTTCTTCGGCGGGTTGTTGCTTTCACGTATCAGCAAGCCCGGCCAGTTAAAACATGCTTTTTTATGGTGCAGCCTGTTACTGGTAGCCATGCTTGCATTTCCACGGCTGGGTGGTCATGAACATTTGTGGATGAATGGTCTGTATGATTCGCTTACGATTGTGCTGGTATTTCCCCTCATCGTTTATCTTGGAGCAAGTGCTGAATCTTCAACGGCTAAATCATCCCGCATCAGCAAATTTTTAGGCGATATTTCTTACCCGATTTATATCACACACTATCCGTTTATTTATTTGTTTACAGCATGGGTTGCAAAGCATGAGAGCTTTTTGAAAGAAGGATCTACAGATGCAATTCTCACTGCTGTACTTGCAGGTACTGTTGTGTTTATTACAAGCATTGTGGTGGCCTACACATCTGTGAAATTGTATGATGAGCCGGTAAGAAGATGGCTGACAAAACGGTTGATGAACAGCTCAAAATAAAGGGCGATGAAACGATCCTGCACATGGACGATTGTGTTTTTTCTGATCACATCTGTTGTGGCAAACAATCTTTGTGCAGCTGAACATACACTCCATTTACCAGGCGACAGTACGGCTCATCTTAAACGGGTGTACAACAGTTTGCGTATTAAAGACCCACCGGTGATTGATGGAAAACTAAACGACAGTTGCTGGAAGCTGGGCGAATGGCAAACAGATTACACGCAGTTTTCGCCGGTATATAAAGGCAAGGCTTCACACAAAACAACTTTAAAAATTCTGTACAACGATAAGAGTGTATTTGTTGCTATCCGTGCATATGATGATATGAAACAAATTACACGACGGCTGAGCAGGCGTGACCAGTTTTCAGGTGATATTGTTGGTGTTCACTTTGACAGTTATTTTGATCATCGCACAGCGTTTGAATTTGATCTTACATCTGCTGGTCAGAAAATCGATCTCTGGTTATCGAACGACGGTTGGGATACCAATTGGAATGCTGTATGGAACGGAAAGGTGGCGTATGAAGATTCGGCATGGACAGCTGAGTTTGAAATACCCTTAAGCCAGTTGCGTTTCAGTTCGGCAGAAACACAGGTGTGGGGATTAAATTCATGGCGGCTGATCGACCGGTTAAAAGAAGAAAATCACTGGAACCTTGTTGCCAATGATGGTACCGGTCTTGTATATACGTTTGGTGAATTGCATGGACTGGAGGGCTTCAAAAAAGCAAACCGTATTGAATTGTCGCCTTATGTTTCTGCAAAGCTGGTTACAGACAAGCGTATTGCAGGAAATCCTTTTGCCAAAGGTTCATCGTTTCAAAACCAGTTTGGACTGGATGCAAAAATCGGCATCAGCAATAATTTCACGTTAAATGCAACAATCAATCCCGACTTTGGACAAGTGGAAGCCGATCCTTCGGTCATGAACCTGACAGCTTTTGAAACATACTTTGAAGAGAAGCGTCCTTTCTTCACCGAAGGGAAAAATATTTTTGATTTCACATTTGATGCCGACCAGTTGTTTTATTCCAGGCGTATTGGTCATGCACCATCTTATACACCTTCATTTGATACGGTGAGTGTGCCGGAGTTTACAACCATTGGTGCTGCTGTTAAATTATCCGGTAAAACATCCAAAGGTCTTTCTCTGGGAATTATTGAATCCGTTACACCGCATGAGCTGGCAAGTATTCATGATCATAACCAGGATTTCAAACAGGTTGCGGAACCTTTCAGTAATTATTTCATTGGCCGTTTTCAGAAAGATTATGATAAAGGCAATACCATTATCGGTGGTATTCTTACGCATACACACCGCTCTGTGCAAAACCAGTACCTGCAGTTCCTTACAAGCAATGCACTTACCTATGGTCTTGATTTTACACATTACTGGAAAGACCGTACTTATTTTACAGAGATAAAAACAATTGGCAGTACAATCAATGGTGATGTAATGGCTATCCGCCGGCTTCAAACTTCTTCTGCTCATTATTTTCAGCGGCCCGATATCAAGGGTGTTGATTATGATACCAGTAAAACGTTGATGAATGGAATGGGAGTTTCTCTAAAAGCAGGTAAATCAAGTAAAGGTCACTGGCGTTACAGCGAAGAATTTATTTTTCGTTCGCCGGGTCTTGATCTCAATGATCTTGGTTACATGAATCTTTCAAACATTATCAAAAACAACAATAACCTTTCTTATGTAGAAAAGGTGAACACAAAAGTCTTCAAAACATATACCATCAGTTTACTGCAGCAGAATGCATGGGATGCACATGGTGAAGATTTGTATTCGCAGGCGTCCATCACTGCACAAACCGAATTCATGAATGGATGGGTTGCACAACTGAACAGCCAGTATAAATTCAGGATTGTTGATGACTGGCTGCTACGTGGCGGACCAAGCATGAAAGTGCCTGATATACTCATGCATTCATGGTTGCTGCAAACCAACAGTTCAAAAAAGCTGTATGTGAGTTTAACCGGTACGTCTAACAAGGGAATGAAAGGCAGTTTTAAATCAATCAATCTTTCTGCAGAGTTCAGTTATCGTCCTGTTTCCAACCTGGCAGTTTCATTACAACCAACGTATATCAAAACCGTTGATGAACTGCAGTATGTTGGTCAGTTCAGCCAATCATCTTCTGCAAACAAACATTACCTGCTTGGAAAAGTTGACAACAGGAATGCTGCTGTATCATTCCGTATTGATTGGGCAATTACTCCGGAGTTTACTGTACAGTATTATGGAAGTCCCTTTGTTTCCATTGGCAAATACTCGCATTTTAAAGAAGTGCTGCACCCGCATGCATCAGTATATACCGACAGGTTTATAGAGTTGCAACCACAAATAAACGGCGCTGCTTATGGTTTTGATGCAGATGCTGATGGCACCATTGATTACAGTATTGGCAATCCTGATTTTAATTACCAGCAGTTCAGAAGTAACCTTGTCCTGCGATGGGAGTATAAAGTTGGTTCGGTTATTTATCTTGTATGGACACAGGACCGTACTGCGTTTGAACAACCGGGTTTGTTTGATCTAAACAACGGCCTGAACCATCTGAAGGATTTATATCCCAGAAATGTGTTTATGGTGAAGTTTAATTATTTGTTCAGGAGATAAACAAGTACATATTCGCTCAATTGATTTTAAAAGAAACTCCTGTTATTTTCCTGCCCATGGAGTTCCGAAAATACCTACTGCTAATTCCAGCCAGATGAGCAGGAAGCTTATTACAATCAGTGCTATATAGATAAGTCTCCTTGTGCTTTTTATATTCTTTCTGCGCACTACTTCAATTCCGCTTCCCACCAATAGTAACAGTACGCCCATAATAATAAAATCGCTGGCCGACCAGTTTACCTCTTTTGTGAATTGCATGGCAATGAACGGGATCAGCAACAGTGAAACTGCTGCAAAAGGAATGATGGGGAACTTTGTTTTCATGTGATCAGATTGAATGTTTATGAGTTGAAATGAGCTGTTGCTATTGCCGGTATAGTTTTTCCAGTTTTTTAAGTGCAGAAGGACCCATCCCATGCAAGGCCTTCAGTTCATCGATTGTTTTTGAGCGAAGTGTTGTTACAGTGTAAATAGAAGCGCTGACTAAAGCTCTAAGAGCCGGCCGGGCAATGTTCAAATCAAGAATCTGTCTGTCGATTTTCCTGATTTCTTCTTCAAACCAGTCAGCAGTTTTGACATCTGATTTTAACGCACAATTTTTCATTTGAAATAAAAAGTTTACACTTTAAAAGTATAACCTTTTATCCTCCCCTTATAGACAAAAGATGCAGCTATTATTCTTTAGATTGAGTATAAACTCTTTAAAATTTACCCTTTGGTTTCCTTCATTTGAACGGAAGTTCAATTATCTCGATTTCTTGTTCCCTGTATTTTCCAATCACTATTTCATCTTACTTCCACAACCGCTGGTTCTATACGAGTTAGGAAAGTTCGATATTAAAAGCTACATTTGTGTTCTTCATCAGAAGATTGAGTTCTCAATCTAATTGTATCTAAGATACTT
Organism: Chitinophagaceae bacterium UBA1931; assembly: GCA_002337125.1. Lineage (GTDB taxonomy): Bacteria > Bacteroidota > Bacteroidia > Chitinophagales > Chitinophagaceae > Lacibacter. Next base: position 1,674,867 of record DDFJ01000004.1, on the reverse strand, counting down.
TCAGTTAAGTTTCGCAATTTTTTAATCAAGTAACTCTACATTATAAACTGTCGAGGGATATTTCAAAACAAAACCCGAATTGGGTAAAAATCAACAAATGAAAAAAGGAACAGTAAAGTTCTTTAATACAGCCAAAGGATTTGGTTTTATTAAAGGAGAAGATGGACAAGAAGTTTTTGTTCATGTAAGCGGTTTAAAAGATGAGATTCAGGAAAACGACAATGTATCTTATGATACTGAAGTTGGCAATAAAGGCGTCAATGCTATAAATGTCAGATTACAGCATTAATTTTCTAAAGCAGCTTCAGAAGCTGCTTTTTTTGGCTTAATTCTTATTCGTCAATTATAAATCACAAAGCAAAAAATAAATGGCAGATTTTTTCAGTAAACGGGATAGAGAAAAAAAGAAACAGCATGCTCGAAAAGAGAAAGACGAAAAGAGGCGAGAAAGAAAAGAATCCTCTCGTAATGGCAATTCGCTTGCTGAGATGATGGCTTATGTAGATGAAAATGGAAACCTTACATCAATTCCCCAGGATCCCAAAAGAAAACGGGATTTTAGAATTGATGAGATACAAATAAGTGTACCAAAAGAGACGGATCTGAATTCAACTGAAGAATATGAAGAGGGTGTTGTAACGTTTTTTAACGACGAAAAGGGGTATGGATTTATTCGTGACTCAAGAACAAAACAAAGTGTATTTGTTCATAACAAACAGCTTTTGATGCCTGTGAAATTAAATGATAAAGTACGGTTCTTAATTACTAAGGGGGTTAAAGGCCCTGAAGCTATTGAAGTAAGTATGGTAAACTAAACGTAACATTTTAACAACGTCTGGTTCCATTAAGGAGAAAAGGCAACAACACATTGCTCCACTTATTTGCGTAGAAACGGCAAGGGGCATTTGCTAGTCGTAGCATATCACCCAAATTCACGTTTTTATTCAGGGTATCAAAAAGGTAAACTTTGAAACGATTAGGTGGATCGGTGAATTCTTCACAAAGGGAAAAAAGTTGAGTAGCCTGGATATTGTAAAAAAAATTGAGGCGGCTTTTAGATTTAAAAGAAGGAAATAGAATTTTTGGACAGAGCAGAAATACCTAAAATAAAAAAGGTTACACTTTAAAAGTGTAACCTTTTTTTCGCTCCCCCCGCTGGACTTGAACCAGCGACCCTCTGATTAACAGTCAGATGCTCTAACCAACTGAGCTAGGGAGGAGTGTTTCCCTTTCGGGGTTGCAAAAATAGGGGATTTTCATTTTTACATTCTAAAATAATCCCAACTTTTTTATAAGAACCCAAACAATCTTTTTTCTTCGATGCCAATATAAATTCCATCTGCTCTTTCTTCAACGGGGTAAGTACTGAGATAATAACCTTCTCCGCTGGTATTTCTGCCTGTCTGCAAACTGAACTTATAACGGTGCAGCGGACAAACAATATTCCCGACTGCATCAATATACCCATCGGATAAGTAACCGCCTGCATGCGGACATTTAGCTGCACAGGCTGAAACATTACTGTTGTGCTTTGCCAGGCAGATGCGTTTCCCTTTCAGTTCTATTTCACATAACTGGTTTTCCTGCCAGGGCAATTCGTTTATAGCATCGGCTATTTTATGCCAGCTGTACTTCTTTTCCGTACTCATTAATAGAGATATTCGGTTTTGTAAGGATAACGGATCCTGTACAGGTTTCTTACATTTTCAAGAAGGCGTTCACGCAGTTCGGGTATATTCGATTTTTCAGTGGCAGAGATAAACACACAGTTGCCACGGGTTTCATTCTCCCATCGTTCTTTCAGTTCCTGTAATATGGTTGTTTTCACTTCCTCTTCCAGCCATTCATCAAAGTGTGTCTTTTCGTAGAGATCCATTTTGTTGAAAATGGTGATAACAGGTTTGTCGTAACATTTTAATTCCTGCAGTGTTTTGTTCACCACATGCATCTGGTCTTCGTATTGCGGATGTGAAATGTCCACTACATGCAGCAGCACATCACTTTCCCTTACTTCATCAAGTGTGCTTTTAAAACTTTCCACGAGGTGGTGCGGCAGTTTACGGATGAACCCAACCGTATCGCTGAGCAGGAAAGGTGTGTTTTCGTACACCACTTTACTGGTGGTGGTATCAAGTGTTGCAAAGAGTTTGTTTTCGGCAAATACTTCTCTTTTGCTGAGGATGTTCATGAGTGTGCTTTTACCCACGTTGGTATAACCAACCAGAGCCACACGGATAAACTCACCACGGTCTTTACGCTGGGTAAAAGCCTGTTTGTCGATTTCGGCCAGGCGTTTCCGGAGCAGGGATATTTTGTCTTTTACAATACGGCGGTCGGTTTCAATTTCTGTTTCACCGGGGCCTCTTGTGCCCACACCACCTCCCTGGCGTTCCAGGTGTTTCCACATCCCTTTCAACCGGGGTAAAATGTATTGGTATTGCGCCAGCTCCACTTGGGTTTTGGCCTGTGCTGTTTTAGCACGGCGTGCAAAAATGTCGAGAATCAGGTCGCTGCGGTCGATGGTATAAATGCCGAGTTCTTTTTCAATGTTCATGATTTGCGCACCCGTGAGTTCATCATCGAAAATGATGAGTGAAATATCACGTTCCCGCACATACTCTTTTATTTCCTGAAGTTTTCCTTTTCCAATAAAGGTCTTACTGTCGGGATGGGTGAGTTTCTGCAAAAAACGTTTTACAGTTTTTGCACCTGCGGTTTCGGCCAGGAATGCCAGTTCATCAATGTATTCCTGCACCTGTAATTCCGTTTGTCCTTTCTGGATTAATCCTACAAGAACGGCTCTTTCTTCTTGTTGTATTGCTTGTTTACGTTCAATCACTATGTATCAATTCAGCTGCAAAGGTAGGGGAATGATGAGGCAGAATGTATGCTGCAAAATGCCTGGCACAGAGAATAAAAAAAGCGGATGAAATCTTCATCCGCTTTTGAACATATGCTGGTATAAATTATAATCCTGTAAGAGTGATGCCTGCTGTAAACGGCCTGATCTGGTTTGGTCCCTGACCTTCTTTGATAAAGTCGTTGATCATATACTGTGCAAAGATGCCGAAGTTACCAAAGCCAATACGTGCAGTGGCTGCCAGTTTCAGGTTGTTGAAATGCTTACGGTCTTTTTCTTTTAAAGTGTAAGAAGTAAAACCATTAGCATCTCTTGTAAACTTGGTTTTGTCAACAGCGCTCACCATTGTACCAACTTTCACACCCAATGCAAACTTGAGGCTTTTGTTGGGATGTTCGGGATCAACCATAAAACGCAGTTCAACAGGAGCTTCCAGGTATACGTTGGAAAGCTTGATTGATCTGTATTTGTTGAGTGTATCTTTCCCTGTGTTTTTAGCAAAGCTGAATGCTGTGTTATTATTGAGAATGAGGTTACGGCCGGCATTTTTATCAAAGAACATATTATCTGTGCCTACACCTGCGCCTAAACCAACACTGAAACGTGGATCAACCTTAAACGGAAAATCGAACATGAAGTAAACGTTTACCGAACGGGCAAAACCTTTTGTTGCAATTGTATCGGGTGTGTTGAGCCAGTTGAGGTAACCAACCTGGAGCATCAGGTGATCTTTAGGACGGTTGTTTAAGTTTACTTTCGACCAGTCTTTCTTTTTCTTTTTTTCTGTTTCCTGCGCAAATAATGAAGTTGCAGCAGTAAAGAGGAATAAAACTAAAATTACTTTTTTCATAATAATTATACAGTGTGGGCAAATGTATTTGCTTTAGGGTTAATCAAAGGTTAAAGCCTGAAAAAACGTTGCCGGAAAGAAACAAAGACGGGAAGTGTACTGTTTTCCCTGTCTTCCTGTCTTACCGGCATCGCTTGTGGATCCTGCAGGATTTGAACCTGCGACCCTCTGATTATGAGTCAGATGCTCTAACCGTCTGAGCTAAGGATCCGAACCCGTTTGGGCGGGGGCAAAGATAGAAAAAACGAAGTATCAATTTCATTTAATTTCTTTGCATCATGCAAAATGTAAAGAATATCATTTTTGATCTTGGTGGTGTGCTGTTTAATATTGATTTCAGGCTTACAGAAAAGGCCTTTACAGAGTTGGGTGTAAAAGATTTTGCATCTTATTTCACCCAGTTTCACAGCAATCCATTATTTGCCCGGCTTGAAACAGGTGTTGATACTGATTTTTTTTATGATGCTTTCAGGAAAGAAACAGGGCTTGATGTAACGGATGAGCAGATCAGGCATGCGTGGAATGCATTGCTGCTCGATTTCAGGAAAGAAAGCATGGCCATGCTGCCATTGCTCCGCAAAAAATACAAGCTTTACCTGCTGAGTAATACCAATGAAATTCATATCCAGGAATTTCTGCAGCGGTTTGAACAAACATATCCTGAAACACATTTTGAAGACCTGTTTGATGGTGTTTATTATTCGCACCGGATTGGCCGCCGTAAACCCAATGCAGATGCTTTTGAATTTATCCTGCACAAACATGGTTTATCTGCAGAAGAAACTCTGTTTATAGATGACAGTATTAATAATATTGAAGCAGCAGATCAGCTTGGAATAAAAACGATTCATTTAAAACCCGGCATGCGGGTGGAAGAGTTGGGACTATAGTTATAGAAGTTAGATGTACGGTGTATGAGATGCGTTCATCATCAGTTGATTTCTTCAAAGTCAATATAATCACCGCCTTTTGGAGTGGAAGATGGTTTGTTGCCGGGAGTATTGCCTGCAGCTGTATTTTGTTGATCTTCCATGCGGCTTTTGAATTCATCCATTTTGCTTTTCATTTCCTTTGTTGCTTTGGCAACAGGTATAATGAATTTGAAAATGAAACGGAGAAAAAAGTACAGTATAAGTGCTATAACAAAATAACGTATAAACATAGGGCAAAGATAACTGAAACGTAAAATCTCAATTGTGAAGAAACATACAAACTCTTTTTATTGGGAAGAAGGTTAAAATTAATTTTTCCATTCAGCGTCATTGTTATACATTTGCAGCGGATTAAGGAATCAGCGGAAGGGAACGGATAACGTTCCCTTCTTTATTACTACTACATGAACATTGAACAAAAAGCGGCAAAAATCAGGCAGATTACTGAAGAAATCATCAGTACGGATGCCGATTGTTTCCTGGTTGATGTGAAACTGAAACCGGGAAATAATATCCAGGTTTTTGTTGACGCAGATGCAGGTCTTCCATTAAGTCGTTGTATTGGATATAACCGTGCTTTGTATAAGCAAATTGAAGAAGCTGCATTGTTTAATGATGGTGATTTTGCACTGGAAGTTTCCTCGCCGGGACTTGAGGAGCCGCTGAAACTGCTCAGGCAGTATATCAAAAATATTGGTCGTGTGGTGGAAGTTGTACTGAAAGATGGCCGCAAAATAACCGGTAAAATGCTTGCAGCCGATGAACAACAGGTAACCCTGGAAGAAACAAAAGGCAAGGGCAAAAAACAGGAAATCGTTCAGCACAGTATTTTATTTAACGACATAAAATCAACAAAAATTCAAATTGTTTTTCATTAATGACGGCTGCTGTGGGCAGCCGCAGTGTTTTTAAAAAATAGTAATATGGCAAGTATCAACCTGATTGAAAGTTTCCAGGAGTTTAAGGATGCGGAAAATATAGACCGCCCAACGATGATGAAAGTACTGGAAGATGTGTTCAAAACATTGCTGCGTAAAAAATACGGAGCCGATGATAATTTTGATGTGATTGTAAACACCGAAAAAGGTGACCTTGAAATTATGCGACGCCGTACAATTGTAGAAGACGGACAGGTTGAAGATCCGCTTGCACAAATTGCTTACAGCGATGCAGTGAAACTAGAACCAGATTATGAAGTGGGTGAAGAGCTGTATGAAGATGTGGACATTCATGATTTCGGCCGCCGTGCCATTCTTGCTGCCAAGCAAACACTGGCCAGCCGTATTGGTGATTTAAAGAAGAATGTGCTGGTAAAAAAATATTCCGACAGGGTGGGAGAAATTCTCAGTGCTGAGGTTTACCAGGTTTGGAAAAAAGAAGTATTACTTCTTGATGAAGAAGGAAATGAATTACTCTTACCAAAGAGCGAACAGATACCACAGGATTATTTCAAGAAAGGTGAAAACATCCGTGCAGTTATCAAGAAAGTGGAACTGAAAAATAATGCACCTGTTATTATTCTTTCAAGAACAAGTCCGCTGTTTTTGGCCAAGCTGCTTGAAATTGAAGTACCTGAAATTTTTGATGGACTTATCGTTATCAAGAAAATTGTGCGTGAACCGGGCGAAAGAGCAAAAGTTGCTGTTGAAAGCTTTGATGACCGTATTGATCCGGTTGGTGCCTGCGTTGGTATGAAGGGTAGCCGTATTCACGGAATTGTGCGTGAACTGAAGAATGAAAATATCGACGTTATCAACTTTACCAATAACATCAACCTGTTAATTCAGCGTTCGCTTACACCTGCAAAAATCACCAGCATGAATATTGACCAGGAAGGCAAACATGCTGAAGTTTACCTCAAGCCCGACCAGGTGTCGCTGGCAATTGGTAAAAGAGGGGTGAATATTAAACTTGCCTGTGAACTTACCGGTTATGAAATTGATGTTTACCGTGATAACGAAGGAGAAGAAGATGAATTTGATGTTGATTTGGATGAATTTACAGATGAAATTGAAGGCTGGATTATTGATGAACTGAAGCGTGTAGGTTGCGATACAGCACGCAGTGTACTTGAATTAACCACAGCCGAACTGGAACGTCGTACAGACCTCGAAAAAGAAACAATCGAAGAAGTACAGCGTATCCTGAAAGAAGAATTTGAAAATGAATAATCAGCAATGATTATTACTGGATAGATTTTTAAACATTTAAACTAGTTTTCCCAGGTTCGTATTGACAAAGGGAAGTACATTATGTCAGAAATTAATACACCACGTTTAATGGCTGCGGCCAAAGAGTTTAATATCGGTAAGGATACACTGATAGACTTTTTGGCGGGGAAAGGATTTGGCAAAGATGATCTGAAACCGACAGCAAAACTTACTCCGGAAATGTACAAAGCCCTGCAGGCTGAGTTTTCATCTGACAAGTTAGCGAAGGCGAAAAGTGACCAGATTGAAATTCCGAAGGGCGGTATGGCTGACCTGAAAAAGAAAAAGGAAGAAGAAGATCAGGCAACCAAAAAAGAGGTTAAGAAAGTTGTTAAGGAAGAGCCGAAGGTGGAAGAAGTAAAACCGGTGGTTGTTGAAGAGGTGAAACCAGTGGAAGAAGTAAAACCGGTGGAAGAGCCCAAGCCAGTTGTTGTGGAAGAAGTGAAACCGGCAGAACCGGAAGTGGTAAAAATTGAGGCACCTGAAGTGGAAGGCCCAAAGATTGTTACAAAAATTGATCTTGATAAAATTGATTCTTCAACAAGACCCAAGAAAGTTGAAAAGAAGAAACCTGAACCTGAGGTAAAGAAAGAAGAACCGAAACCTGTGGTTGTTGAAGAAGTGAAGCCTGTTGTTGTTGAACCGGTTGTGGAAGAAAAAGCTCCTGCTGCAGAAGAAGATGTGGTGATTGAAAATATCAAGGCAGAAAAATTAGAAGGTCCTAAAATTCTCGGTAAGATTGAATTACCGGTTAATCCCGATACAAGACCCAAGCCATCTTCTGATAAGGAAAAACGCAAACGCAAGCGTATCCCTATTGATAAAAAAGGTGCACCGGGTAGCGGCGGACAAGGCCAGCAACATGGTGGTGGACAGGGTGGTCAGCAAAACCGTGGTGGTCAGCACCAGGGTGGCCAGCAAGGCCATGGCCAGCGCAGCAACGACAGAAGAGGCGGTAACAGGAATGATCAACGTAACCGTAACCTGCCACGCAGAGAAGATAAAGTCATTGACGCAAAAGAGATACAGGAAAAACTCCGTGAAACACAGGCCAAACTTTCGGGTGCCGGTGGTCGTGGAAAGAGCCTGAAAGCCAAATACCGTAAACTGAAGCGTGAAGAACACGCAGAACATACACAGGAGGGAGATGAAAGCAACAAGCTGCAGGTAACTGAATTTATCAGTGCTGCTGAATTGGCAAACCTGATGGATGTTTCTGCAACTGATGTTGTGGCAAAATGTTTTGGTCTTGGTTTGATGGTGTCAATCAACCAGCGTCTTGATGCGGAAGTTATTGAACTTGTTGCCGGTGAATTTGGCTATGAAGTTGAATTCATTGACATGGAGAAGCAGGCTGAGATGGAAGAAGAAGAGGAATTTGATGAAGAAGATCACCTGCAGTCACGTGCACCAATTGTAACAATTATGGGACACGTTGACCATGGTAAAACATCATTGCTCGACTATATCCGTAATGCTAATGTGGTATCGGGTGAAGCCGGTGGTATTACCCAGCACATTGGTGCGTACGAGGTATTGACACAATCAGGTAAGAAAATTACTTTCCTTGATACACCGGGTCACGAAGCATTTACTGCCATGCGTGCACGTGGTGCCAAGGTTACTGATATTGCAGTGATTGTTGTAGCTGCTGATGATGCGGTGATGCCTCAAACAAAAGAGGCCATCAGCCACGCACAGGCAGCTGGTGTACCCATGATTTTCGCCATCAATAAAATTGATAAGGATGGTGCTAATCCCCAAAAAATTTACGAGCAGTTATCACAAATGAATTTGTTGGTTGAAGAATGGGGTGGTAAATACCAGAGCCAGGAATTATCAGCCAAAAAAGGATTGAATATTGATAAACTGCTGGAGAAAATATTACTTGAAGCTGAATTGCTTGATCTGAAAGCAAACCCCGACAGGGAAGCTTCGGGTTCAATCATTGAAGCATCGCTGGATAAAGGTCGTGGTTATGTAGCCACCATTCTTGTTCAGAACGGTACACTGAAACAAGGTGACCTGATTGTATCGGGCCAGTATTTCGGACGTATTAAAGCGATGTTCAACGAGCGCAACCAGCGTATTGAAACTGCAGGTCCTTCTACTCCTGCACAGATCCTTGGTTTGAACGGAGCCCCACAGGCAGGTGAGAAATTCAAAGTGTATGAAGATGAAGCAGAAGCAAAAGAAATTGCTTACCGCCGTGCACAGATCCTGCGTGAACAAGGTATCAGAACCAAGAAACATATCACACTTGATGAAATTGGCCGTCGTTTGGCACTGGGTAACTTTAAAGAACTCAACCTCATCATCAAAGGTGACGTGGATGGTTCAGTAGAAGCGTTGACCGACTCATTACAGAAATTGTCGACAGAAGAAATTGCAGTGAACGTTGTTCACCGTGCAGTAGGTCAGATTTCAGAAGCCGATGTAACATTGGCCAGCGCATCTGATGCAATCCTGATTGGCTTTAACGTTCGTCCTTCACTGCAGGCCGCACGTCTTGCAGAACATGAAGGTGTGCAGATCAAGAACTACTCCATCATTTACAACGCAATTGAAGAAGTGAAGAGTGCGATGGAAGGTATGCTTGAACCGAAGATTACGGAGAAAGAGGTTGCGAATGTTGAAATACGTGAAGTATACAAATTCGACAAGGTAACCGTAGCCGGATGTTTTGTACTTGATGGTAAAATGAAACGTGATGCCAAGATTCGCCTGTTCAGAGACGGTGTGCTTATTTACCCACGTCAGGAAGGTGCATTTGCAGAACTCGGAAGTTTGAAACGCTTCAAGGATGATGCAAAAGAAGTTTCTTCGAACATGGAGTGTGGTTTAACCATTAAGAACTTCAGCGATATTAACGTTGGCGACACTGTTGTTGCGTTTGAAGAAGAAGAAGTGAAACGTACATTATAACCATTCTTTTGCAAAAAGAGAATGTTAAAAGAAGATGGCCGTGTTTTTAAGACGGCCATCTCTATTACTTTTGATCCTCATTTCACATTAGATGATGAAGAAATTATTTACAATTGTTTTGACCGTTCTGGTGTTTGCAACGCAGGCACAGGTAAAGAAGATAACTGCTGATAAAATTATTGGTGTTGTTGGTGATCGTATTGTTTTAAAATCGGATGTAGATAACCAGATTAATGATGCCAAAGGAAAGGATTATGAACTTCCTCCCGATGCACACTGCTTTATTATGCAGCAGCTCATCATTAATAAAATGCTGGCGATACAGGCTGAAAAGGATTCATTGCCCGTAGGTGATGAGGACGTGGAAGCGGAAGTTGATAAGCGTGTACGTTACTTTATTCAGCAATACGGATCAAGGGAAGTAATTGAGCAGATTACCGGTAAAACCATTTACCAGTTCCGTGAAGAAATGCGTGATCCCATCAAGGAAATGCTGCTGGCCGAAGCAATGAAGAAAAAGATTGTTGAAAATGTAAAAATCACTCCCACTGAAGTAAGAGGTTTTTTTGATAAAATTCCCAAAGACAGTCTTGCGTTTTATGAAACAGAACTGGAAATTGGCGAAATAGTTGTGTATCCGAAAGCCGGCAGGGAAATGGAAGAGTTTGCACAGGATGAACTGAACGAATACAAGAAAATGGTGGAGAACGGCTCTAAGAAATTTGAATTTCTTGCAACACAGTACAGTGAAGATCCCGGTGTAAAAGAAAATGGCGGATTATATGTACTGAACCGTAACGATAAACAATGGGATCCTACCTTTTTCCAAACAGCAATGAGTTTAAAAGAAGGCCAGATTTCAAGAGTAATCAAATCAAAATTCGGTTATCATATTATTCAGTGTCTTTCAAGAAATGGCGATGAAGTAACTGTACGCCATATCCTCAAAATACCACGTATTAACCAGGAAGATGTGAACCAGGCAATCGGCAGACTTGATACTGTACGTTCAAAACTCATTGCCGGTACTATTAAGTTTGGTGAAGCTGTAAGTAAATATTCGGATGATGAAACATCCAAATATTCAGGTGGAAGGATTACCGGTGCTGATGGATCATCTGTTGTAACAATTGATCAGTTGGACAAAGACCTGATTCCTTATCTCGATAAATTAAAGCCCGGTGAATATTCTCAGCCCATTGCATTTACCGATGAGCGTGGTAAAAAAGGTGTCCGCATGGTTTATCTGATCAGCCGCACCGCCCCTCACAGGGAAAATATGAAAGATGATTACAGCAAAATTGCCAACCGTGCAATGGAAGAGAAGAAAGAAAAAGAACTGGAAAAATGGTTTGTGAAAAACTCAAACACGTTTTATGTGCAGATTGATGATGAATACATCCAATGCAGCAACATAAAAAACCTGCTGAAACAAGCCGAAAAAAGGTAAACAAAATGTGAAAATATCATCCCCCGGAACCCCGGGGGATTTTTGTTGTTGGAAAATTGCATGTATGTACATATATTTGCATTGTGAAACTTGAACAAGCCATTAAAAGTGTGAATTTTAAAAACGAAACCCAAAAGGCCGGGCTGAATGTTTTATATACAGCCTGGTGGTTAAAGACGATGATGAGCAGGGAGCTGAAGAATTTCGGTCTTACTCATGAGCAATATAATGTATTGCGGATTCTTAAAGGTAAATCTCCCGATGAAATGTGTGTAAAGGATATTGCGGGAAGGATGATTGAGAAAAGCTCCAATGTACCCAGGATTATCGACAGGCTGGTACTGAAGAAGCTTGTAAAGCGTACAACCGATCCGAATGATAAACGGCATACAGTGATGACACTTACAGCTGCAGGTTTTAACATTCTTGACCTTTGTACAAAAAAGATCAATGAAATATTTGAAAAGACCATCCAGATGGATGAAGCGGCAGCAAAACAGCTGAACGAATTGCTGGAGATGGTAAGGGAAAGCGAAATTTAATTTTTTTGAACAAATACATGTACATACATGTAATAAGAAAAGGAGCGATTATGAATATGATTCTTCACAAAGCAGAAACAAGAGGGCATGCCAATCACGGCTGGCTGAACAGCTATCATACATTCAGCTTTGCCGGTTATTACAACGAAGAGCGGGTGCATTTTGGAGCATTGCGTGTTTTAAATGACGATACCGTTGCAGCGGGCATGGGTTTTGGAACTCACCCTCACGACAATATGGAAATCATTTCCATTCCGTTAAGTGGTGATCTGAAACATAAGGACAGTATGGGCAATGAAACAGTGATTAAGCAAGGTGATGTTCAGATAATGAGTGCAGGAACCGGTATTCGCCACAGTGAAATGAATGCCAACAATGACCAGGAGGTGAAGTTTTTGCAGATATGGGTGTTTCCCAATAAACGCAATGTGCAGCCCCGCTACGGCCAGGTTACACTTGATGCAGCAAAAATGCACAACAATCTGCTGCAGGTGGTAAGCCCGGATCAGCATGCTGAAGGAGTTTGGACACACCAGGATGCATGGTTCAGCCTAGGGAATCTTGAAAACGGTTTTTCTACATCGTATAAACTGAACAAAAAAGGAAATGGAGTTTATGCATTTGTGATTGAAGGAAATGTAACCATCAACAACCAGGAATTAAACAAAAGAGACGGACTTGGAATTACAGAAACAGATGAGTTAACTATTACAGCAACAACAGATGCAACTGTATTACTGATGGAAGTACCAATGGCAATTCAATAAAGACTATACAATAACAACAATTAAAAATTTAAAAACTAAACAACATGGCAACGTACAAAATTGATGCGGCTCACAGCGACATCCTCTTTAAAGTAAAGCACCTGATGATTACAACAGTAACAGGTCATTTTACAAGCTTCGATGGAACATTAACAGCAGAGAAAGAAGATTTCACTGATGCTGCAATTGAATTCACTGCTGATATTAACAGCATTGATACTCGTGATGAACAAAGAAATGGTCACCTGAAAAGTGATGACTTCTTTAATGCAGAGAAATTTCCCCAGCTGAAGTTTGTATCAACTTCATTTGCAAAAAGCGGTGACGCTTATGTATTGAAGGGTGATTTAACCATTCGTGATATTACAAAACCTGTTGAGCTTAAAGCTGAATATTCAGGTTTGGTAGTTGATCCATGGGGTCAAACTAAAATAGGTTTTGAAGCAGAAGGAAAAGTGAAGCGTAAAGAATTTGGTTTATCGTGGGATGCTGTAACAGAAGCTGGTGGTATTGTGGTAAGTGATGAAGTGAAAATTCAGCTGAACGTTCAGTTTGTAAAGCAATAACGAAACAGTTATTGTTCCCGTTGAAACAAAAAAATAAGGAGCAATCAACATGAAACAAATTAAGTATATCAGGAAAGCGGCCGCCCCTCACATGGTGGGAGATGGATTTAAAGTGAGAACGTTTTTTACGTCGCAGATGTGGCGGGATTTAAGCCCTTTCCTGATGCTTGATTATGTAGAACCATGGGAACTGTTACCAACCAATCATGCCCGTGGTGTGGATGTACATCCGCACAAGGGTTTTGAAACAGTAACCATTTTGTGGGAAGGTGCTTTGGCACATGCCGATAGTACCGGGGCCACTGGAAAACTTTATCCCGGCGATGTGCAGTGGATGACTGCCGGATCGGGAATTCTTCACAAAGAATTTCATGAAGAGGAATTCAGCCGTAAAGGCGGCGTGCTGCACAATGCCCAGCTATGGGTAAATCTTCCGGCAAAAAATAAACTTACTCCGCCAGCTTACCAGGATATTTCATCATCAAAAATTCCTGAAGTGGAATTGCCTGATGCAAAAGGTAAGATCAGGATTATAGCAGGCGAACTGAATGGTATAAAAGGAGCAGCCAACACATTTACACGCATCAATATTTTTGATGTGCATGCAAAGGCTGAATCCGGTTTTGAACTGAATGTTACAGCAGGCGATAATACAGCCATCATTGTTGCAAAAGGCACAGTGCTGATTGATGATCACCAAACGGCAAGAGAAGGTGATATGATTGTATTTGAACAGGCCGGAAATTCTATTCATATTCAAACGAACAATGAAACTCATTTACTGTTGTTAAGCGGAGAACCAATTGATGAACCCGTTGCATCATACGGCCCGTTTGTAATGAATACGCAGGAAGAGATTGTAGAAACAATCAAAGATTTTAATGCGGGTAAATTCGGACAATTGAACTAATTAACATGAACATAGAAATAATTGCAGGAAGCCCGAGAGAAAACAGTGTGACTTATCGTGTGGCTTTATTCCTGAAAAACTTTTTACAGAAACACACGCCTCATCATGTAAACATTATTGATGTAAGAGAATGGGATCTTCCATTACTGCAGCATGTATTTGTTTCGGTTGATGCAACGCCTGAACAATTCAAGCCGTTAAGCAAACGAATGTTCAGCGCCAATGCGTTTATTCTCGTTACCCCTGAATTTAACGGAAGTTATACACCGGCTATGAAAAATCTGCTGGATCATTTTCCCAAGCAGACACGCAAGCCTTTTGGCATTGTTACAGCCAGCCCTGGTATGATGGGTGGAATACGTGCCACTCAGCAAATGCAATTGCTCATCAATGCTTTATTTGGTATTGCAAGTCCGCATATGCTGGTTGTTGGTGCTGTTGATAAAAAATTTGACGCAGAAGGTAACCTGCTGGATGAAAGCTTTGAAAAGAATGTGGATGTGTTTGTAAATGAGTTTTTATGGCTCAGCGAAAGTCTTCATCCCGAAAGAGTATTGAATTAATATGATTTTCTAGACAGGTGTTCTTACCTTTGCGGCTTCTCAACAATCATGAGCGACGAAATAAAACACGAGTGCGGGTTAGCCTTCATTCGTTTACGAAAACCTTTCTCACATTACCAGAAACAATATGGATCGGCACTTTACGGCCTTAACAAGCTGTACCTGCTGATGGAAAAACAGCACAACCGTGGGCAGGATGGTGCCGGTATTGCAGCTGCAAAGCTCAATGTTGAACCGGGTTATCCTTTTCTTCAGCGTTTGCGCAGCAGTGCTCCTCAGCCAATTGCCGATTTGTTTTTTAAAGTGGGTCAGGAAGTGCAAGAGCTGGAAAAATATCTCCCCGATATAAAACAGCATCCCGGTTTAATGAAAGGTCATTTACCATATTTGGGCGAAGTTCTTTTAGGACATCTCCGTTATGGTACACAAGGCAAAAACAATGTTGAGTTTTGTCATCCCTTTATAAAACGTAATACACATCCTTCACGAAATCTTGCATTGGCCGGAAACTTTAACCTGGTGAATACAGATGAGCTGTTTGGATTGGTGAATATTGATCCGGGTGAATTTCAGAAGCAAAGTGATCTTGCTGCAATGATGGAAGTGGTGCATCATTTTCTCGTAAAAGAAGATGAACTGAATCCGAATAATCCCTGTGTGAGTAATGTGCTGAAAAAAGCAACACCGTTGTTTGATGGTGGTTATACTGTAGGTGGTATGACGGGGAATGGCGCAGGCTTTGTAATACGTGATGCACACGGAATAAGACCAGCATATTACTATGTTAATGATGATGTGATTGTTGCTGCCAGCGAACGTGCTTCTATACGCACTACATTTAATGTAGGCGAAAATGAAGTACTGGAACTGTTGCCGGGACAGGCATTGATTGTAGAACCCGATGGACATTACCACATTGATCAGATACTGGAACCAAAAGAAAGAAGGGCCTGTTCGTTTGAACGCATTTATTTCAGCCGGGGCAGTGATGAAAAAATTTATCGTGAACGTATCACACTTGGTCATAAGCTGAGCAAGCGTGTACTGGAGCATATCAGTTACGATTTAAAGAATACCATCTTTTCATACATCCCAAACACAGCAGAAGTTGCATTTTATGGTTTGGTGAAAGGAATGGAAGAATACCTGAACCTGAAAAAGGTGGAGCGTATTATGAGTTGGGGAAATGATTTCACTGAGGAAAAACTGAGTGAAATGATTAACCGAAAAATACGCCAGGAAAAAATTGCCATCAAGGATGTAAAGCTCCGCACATTTATTACCGAAGACAGCAGCCGCAACGAAATGGTGCAGCACGTGTATGATATTACGTACGGTACTGTGCGCAGGGGAGAAGATACATTGGTTGTAATTGATGACAGCATTGTAAGAGGAACAACATTGAAAGAAAGTATTGTGCGTATGCTGGGTCGTTTAGGTCCGAAAAAAATTATTGTTGTTTCAAGTGCTCCGCAAATACGTTATCCTGATTGTTATGGTATTGATATGAGCAAGATGGGTGATTTCGTTGCATTCCGTGCAGCAATGGCATTGCTGAAAGAAAGAGGAATGGAGCATATTATTGATGATGTACAAACGACCATTAAAGAACTGCAGCGCAATAATCAGCTGCATACTGAAAATGTTGTGCGTCGTTTATACAAACCATTTACAACAGAAGAGATCAGTGATAAAATTGCACAATTGATTACCCCTGCTAATTTTGAAATTCCTGTGCAGGTAATTTACCAGAACATTGAAGACTTACATGCAAGTTGTCCCACCAATACGGGCGACTGGTACTTTACTGGTAATTATCCAACACCGGGAGGAAACAGGGTTTGTAATAAAGCGCTTTTAAATTACCTCGATGGTAAAAATGTGAGAGGATATTAATGACTGTGGCAAAATTTTTGCAAGATCATAATACCGTCTTTAAAATCATATTTACCAAAGAGCTATGAGATTTATAAAACCACTTGTTATTCAACAGGTGGTTTTTTTTATTTTGCACACGGAAAGAAATGCACGAAGGCAAAACAGCGTAGGATTAAATAAACACATGAAAACATTGTTACTGATAAGGCATGCAAAAAGCAGCTGGGATGTTCCCGGCCAGAACGACTTTGAGCGAACATTAAATGCAAGAGGATTAAAAGATGCTCCTGTAATGGCCAAACGTTTACTTGAACGAAACCTGCAGATTGATTTGTTCCTGAGCAGCACTGCCAAACGTGCAAAGAAAACCTGTGAACTGTTTATGCATGAAATGGGAGTTGATGAAAAAAAGATTGTATTGAAACCGGAACTTTATCTTGCTGAACCTCCTGTTTTTTATAATGTCATCAAACAAATAGATGCTTCAATAAATCATGCGGCTGTTTTTTCACACAACAATGGCATTACTGATTTTGTAAACCAGCTTACACAAGTGCGGGTTGATAACATGCCCACCTGTTCCATTTTTGCATTAAAAGTTCATAGTAATAAATGGAGTGATTTTGAAAAAGCAGAAAAGGAATTTTTATTCTTTGATTATCCTAAACGAATTATTTAAGATAAAGAAAGGGCGGCTGTTACAGCCGCCCTTTTTATTTACAAGGATTATTTAATCCCGTATTTGTATTTGTACCGTTCGTACAGTTGTTTCTGTTTGTTGTCAAGGTTCACTTCTCTGCCCTGGATAAATGCATAAGATACATTACTTGATTTCATATCAAGAATATCGCCATCGCTGATAACAATATTTGCATCTTTTCCTGTTTCAATGGAGCCGGTTGTGTTATCAATGCCGAGAATTTTTGCTGCATTTAATGTGATCGATGAAAGCGCCTGTTCTTTTGTAATGCCGTATGCAGCTGCAGTACCAGCATTGAAAGAAAGATTACGGCCTCTTGTCTGCCCGTCTTCATCAGTGATTGCAAACAGCACGCCTGCATTTTGCAGATAGTTTGCTGATTTGTAGGGAAGATCCACATCATCATCAGCCATTGTTGGTAATGCATGACGTTCAGCAAGAATAACAGCAATATTATTTTGCTTCAGTAAATCTGCAACCTGCCAGCTTTCACTTGCACCAACAAGCACTACATCAAAACCAAACTCTTTTGCAAAATCAATTGCTACCAGCATTTCACGTACAACATCGCAATGCACAAACAGCTTTTGTTTTTTATCAAACAAACCTTTTACAGCTTCGAATTTCAAATTGATTTTAGTGTGAGCAGTTTCTTTGAAATAAGCTTTTGCTTCACGGAAAAATGCTTTTGTTTCTTCTACTTTATCCAGGCCTTCTTTCACCACATCAGCTGGTGTACGGGTATCTGCCTGTCCACGGAATCCTGCAAACGGATTGGGACGGTAGAACAATGAAGGCATGTTGAGGTGAATTTGTCCATCGGCTTTATACGTTGCATCTTCCCAGTTCCATGCATCTAACTGCACAACTGATGATGAACCGCTGATGATACCACCTTGCGGAACAATATTCACCAGCAGAATACCATTTGATTTGAGTGTATTGATCACTTTTGAATCTGTATTATAAGCAACTACTGAACGGATGTTGGGATTGTATGTGCCCAGCTCTGTATGATCAATTGTAGCTCTTACACTGTTTACCTCAACCAAACCAAGTTGTGAAATGGATTGAATAAGTCCGGGGTAAACATGTTTGCCTTTTGCATCAATTGTTTTACCGCCTGCGTTTGTGCTTCCTTCACCAACTGCTGTGATTTTTCCGTTTTCGAATACAACGTAACCATTGCTGATTACTGTTCCGTTACCAACATGAATGGTAGCGTTGATAATCGTAATTTTTTCTGATTGAGGCTTTGCTGGATAAACCGTTTCCTGGGAAAAGGCTGCAATTGCCACAAACAGGATATTTATGAATAAGAATATTTTTTTCATCGCTGTTTGTTTTATTGATTTTGTGTTTGATATTCTTCTGATGCATCTACAACAAGCAAACCATGATTGTGATAATGATCTGAACAGGTCTGCATGATTTCAATACTTGGAGAATAAGGTGATGTAGGGCCACCCATTTTCTTTTCATTGATCATCTTTGCAATTATCCTTGCTCTTTCTTTTGCCATATCAGCACGCATCTGTTTATCTTTTTCACGGTCGAAATAAATAATACCATCCACGATTGTTCTTTCAGCTTTGGCATAAATGCTCAGCGGATGATCACTCCACAAAACAAGATCAGCATCTTTACCAACCTTGATACTGCCGACTTTATCATCAACGTGCAGCATTTTTGCCGGATTAAGTGTAACCATCTTCAATGCATCTTCTTCACTTACTCCGCCATACTTAATTGTTTTTGCTGCTTCAAAGTTTAAGTGGCGTGCCATTTCTGCATCATCAGAATTGATAGCCACATTCAAGCCAACCTTTTGCATAATTGCAGCATTGTAAGCAATGGCATCCACCACTTCCATTTTATAAATCCACCAGTCGCTGAAAGTTGAAACGTTGGCACCATGCTGTTTAATTTTATCAGCCACTTTATATCCTTCCAGGATATGTGTAAGTGTATTTAAGGTGAAACCAAATTTTTCAGCTGTACGTAAGATGTCGGTGATTTCACTTTGCACATAAGAGTGGCAGGTAATGAAACGTTTTTTGTTGATGATTTCAACCAATGCATCCAGCTCAAGATCACGACGTGGTGCAACAGC
The DNA here is from genome assembly GCA_002337125.1 of Chitinophagaceae bacterium UBA1931. GTDB lineage: Bacteria > Bacteroidota > Bacteroidia > Chitinophagales > Chitinophagaceae > Lacibacter. Next base: position 1,655,601 of record DDFJ01000004.1, on the reverse strand, counting down.
TTTTGGATTTTTCTTTTTCTCCTCATCATATTTTTTCCATGCAGCTTCATAATCTTTTGCTCTTGTAAATGCATCCATCAACACCTGGCTTACACCCATACGTGTATCGGGGAAACGGTTGTTTTGTGTGGAAGTTGTACGTTTTACATTTTCTCCCAATGCAAACTTGATGAAAGGTGCAGCACCTGCAAACTTCAGATCTTCAGCATTGGCTCCCCAACGAAGTTTGATGAGTTGTGTTTGTCCGCCAATTGTATTGGCTGACCCATGCAGAATGTGTGATGTAGTAACACCTCCGCTTAACTGGCGGTAAATGTTGATATCATCAGGATTTAAATTGTCAGCAATACGAACTTCAGATGTTACACTTTGTGCACCTTCGTTAATTGATGCTGCAGCAATATGCGAGTGCTCATCAATAATTCCTGCTGTTAAATGTTTGCCTGTTCCGTCAATGATTTTTGCACTTGGCTCAGAAAGATTTTTTCCGATGGCTGCAATTTTTCCATTCTTCACCAACACATCTGTATTAAGTAAAATGCCTTCTTTTTCATTGGTCCAAACAGTTGCATTTTTAATCAGCAATGTTTCCTGTACCGGCATTGTTTCAAAGCCATAACCACCAAACGGATAATTGATATTGCCAATTTTTGGAGCAGGTTTTGTTCTTGGACTATCGTTTTTAACTTCAGCTTCTTTTACAAAAGTTGCCGTCCATGTAAAGTGATTACCATTGGCATCATCGCCCACACCACTCCAGATGCGGTCGGTTGATGTTCCGCTCAGCATAATATTATTGCGGCTTCCTTTTGCTTCAGGGAAACTGAGTTTAACGAGCTTGCCATCAAAACTGAATTTGCTTTGCACGGTATCTTTTGCAATAACAGAAGCACTCATGCTGCTTTTTACATCAAGTGTAAAATTCTTTGCTCCACCGGGTGTGTTTACAATTAAATTGTACGAACCTTTTACATCATTCCACAAACCTTCTTTCACTGCATATTTTTCGCCTTGTACCCAGTTTTGATAGATTACTGTTTTTTCAGCGAAGATGGGTCCGCTGGTGATGAGGAAGTTGGCAACTTTTCCAGTTTCAAGACTTCCCACCTGGTCGTATACACCCAATACTGTTGCAGGATTTTTTGTTAATGCATCAAATGCTTTGCTTTCGCTTAAGCCATAATCAATGGCTTTGCGGAGGTTAGCCAGAAACTGTTTTACATCACGCAGATCAGAACTGGTTAAACAAAAATTGATGCCAGCTTTTTCAAATATAGCTGCATTAGCAGGAGCTATTTCCCAATGTTTTAAATCACTTAATGCAACAAAGCGTGCATCCTGCGGATCTTCCACATCCATTGCTGCAGGGAAGTTAAGCGGAAGAATAAACCATGCTTTTGTGCCTGCCATTTCATTAATACGCTGGTATTCGTTACCACCGGCTTTAATGATGTACTGCACACCAAACTCATCACCAATTTTATCGGCTCTCAGCACACTCCATTTGTCGGATGCTTCAAAAATCTGGGGAACAGATTGTTCTTCGTTCCAGTATTTCAATGTGAGGTTTACACCTTCTGCTGTTGGATTGTTTTTATACCATTGTGCATCAAGATAAGTTTGACGCAGCAATGCAATACTTCCCATGATTGATGATGGATAAGATTGTGTTGATGTTCCTTTGCTGAATGAATAATGAGCAGAAGCTTTTTCTTTTAATACAACTTTGTTTTCTTTTTCATTGGCGAGTGTAACAAATACACCTGTACCTCTTGCAATACCATCACGCTGATGTGTAAGCACCGAACCAAAACCACTTTCACGAAGTGCTTTTGCTTTAGCTTCATCGGCCGAAAAAAGTGTTGCAGCATTTACATCTGTACGTATTGCCTGGTTCCAGCCAAAAGGTCCTTTTTGATTTGATGTAAGCTGTGCAGGCGCATTGAAGTTAAAGCCGCCTGCCTGTCGTTGTGGTGCAGGAATACCATAATCGGCATAAATGTCAATGAACGAAGGATAAATAAACTTGCCTTTACAATCCAGTACCACTGCATCGGCAGGAACAGAAACATTTGTTCCGATTGCAGTGATTTTTCCTTCTTTAATCACCATGGTGGCATTCTTAATTGTAGTGCTGCCATCCTTAACAATTGTAGCGTTGGTAAAAGCATATGTGCCGCTGCGGTTATCGGCAACTCCATTTACAGGAAATGTTTCCTGTGCCCTGGACAATGTTGAAAAAAACAATAGCCAGGAGAAAAAAACGAGTTTTCTCATGTTTGCAAAGTTGATTTAGTAATAAGCGCTTAAGTTAAATGAAAATCGTTTTCGTAAATCAAAGAAAGGATGAGTGGATAATAGTAAAGTGAAAAAAGCCGGAGAAGTTGCTGAATTAAGCAGGTGTGATTGAAAGAACCAACTATTGTTGAATTGACAGCGGTTGCAATTAATATTTGGTCAGTTGCAGTTCCATTGACGGGCTGTACTTATTGTCCATAAAAACCACCCTGCCGGGGTTTTTAAGAGTGATATCCCATTCCTGGCTTATCCAGATCAGCGACATATTTGATGTTTGAATGTTGAGCAGAAATTTTTCCCTGTCTACATCTTCTCTCCATGTTCCATTACAGCTGTCAATGCCATTAGTAACAGTTAGGGTTGTATCTGTTTTAAAAGTGAACTTCCATCCTTTGTAATTTGAAGTATAAGTAACGCTATTGTCTTTCATAAGGTTCACATACCATGTGCCCTGTTTAATAACGCTTTTAAGGGTTGGCGCATCAGTTGGTTTTCTGCAGGCAGAAAAAAGTAAAAGAAGTAAAATAAACTTTACTGGTCTGGTTTTCATAAAAAGGGAAATGACATTTCTATGATAATTTGATTTTTTCCAATTTACGTAAAAACGCTTGGTGATATATTTTATTTTATATCGGGGTCTGAAGCAATTTAAAACTGACCTGAATAACGGAGTTTTTCAATAAAATCAGGTGTTTTGCGGCCTGTAATCCCTTATTTCAGGTTTCAGGGAAAACAGCTGTATTTAGCGGAAATTTCAGAAATAACTACCTGAACATATAGGGAAATTACTAATCGGAATTACATCTTTTACTACAAAAAAGATATTTGTTTTGTTTTAGATTTGTTTGTTTCCAATATATATGATCTATCAGGAAATCCTCCCAAAATCAATCTTATCATCCCGCAAGGTATATTTTACCCTGCTTGAGAGTTATGGGTTTAACTTGGTGTCAGCTAATCATTGTTTCAAAGAAAGTTTTTTAATTAGCAATTCACTTCAGCAAAAGCCCTTTGACTTTTTTATCGACCCTAAGGACAAGGCATTATTTTACGAAACCATTGAAAACTGTATTCAAAATCCAGGACTTGTTTATCCTTTGACTATTTGGATGGGAAGCAATGAACAGAGCAGTAGGGAAACTTCATGGAGGTTTGTTGCTGTGCCTGTTGCTGGTAACCATCTGCAAATTGAATGTACAGGTTACGAAAATACACAAGAAGAAAATTTGCAGGTGAAGATCAGTAACGATAGTTATGAAGTAATTACAAAACTAACCAACGAAGCTATTTGGGATTTTGATATCATCAATCGAACAATTACCTGTACAAAAAGTTATAAACTGCTTTTTGGACATGATTTTACTGATAGTGCTGATGCTCTTGACTTCTGGATAAATCATATTCACCCTGATGAAAAAGAACAAGTGATTGCAGGGTTTAATGAATTTATTAGTCAGAATGAAACAAGTTTCTGGTTTAGTGAATACCGTTTTGAGCGTAAGGACGGAACTTTTGCAACTGTGTTCGACAAAGCATACCTGCTCTTTGATAATGAAAAAAATCCGGTAAGAGTAATTGGTTGTATGCAGGATATTACGGAAAGCAAGGTTTCGCTCAGGGATATGGAAGACCAGCGCAAGTTTTACGAAAGCATACTCAATAATATCCCGGCCGATATTGCTGTTTTCAATTCAAAACATGAATACCTGTTTGTGAATCCAAAAGGAATTAAAGATGATCATTTAAGGAATTGGATCATTGGCAAACGTGATGAAGACTATTGTGTTTACCGTAAAAAGCCCATGCGGATAGCAAAAGAACGAAGAGCAAAATTTAATAAAGCCATTGCCACACTGAAGCCAAATGAATATGAAGAGCGGATTATAAAGCCAGATGGAACTGAAGAGTATGTATTAAGAAAATGGTATCCTGTTACAAACAGCGATAATAAGGTTGAACAGGTAATTGGTTATGGTATTGATATTACCGGGCGAAAACTGCTGGAAAAGCAGTTGTTGTTAAAGCAAAAAGAAAAGCAGAATGAAATTGCACAGGCAGCAGTAGAAGCGCAGGAACGTGAAAGAGCCGAAATAGGTAAGGAGCTGCATGATAATGTGAGTCATTTATTAACGACTACCAAGCTGTACCTCGAATTGTTTGCTTTTAAGAACAGTGATGAAAATGATCTGATAAAAACCAGCGTACAACAGATAAATAGCGTTATTTCAGAAATAAGGGCTTTATCCAAATCGCTTGTTCCATCAAGTATCATCGATCTGGGTTTGGTTGCGACAATAAATGACCTGGCAGAGAACTTTCAATCGTTTGGTAATATAAAAATTGAGTTTGCAGCTTCAGATGATATTGAAGAGCTGATGAATAAAAAATTAAAACTTACTTTGTATCGTATTTTGCAAGAACAAATCAGTAATATTATAAAGTATGCGTCTGCAGAAAAAATTGAAATTGATTTGTTTGAGGAAAATAACAAAATACATTTAATGGTTACTGATGATGGAATTGGTTTTGATATTAATAAAATCAAACCGGGTTTGGGACTGAAAAACATGCGAAGCAGGGCAGAGTTGATGGGCGGAAAAGCAGATATCTTGACAGAACCAGGTAAAGGATGTAAATTAACAGTGAAAATTCCGATTAACATTTAAATATATAAATTTATAAAAATGGATAAGATTACAGTTTTAATAGCTGATGATCATAAGCTGATCAGGGAAACATGGAGTTTTATATTAAACTCAGACCCTCGTTTTAGTGTGGTTGCCCAATGTAGTAACGGACAGGAGGCAATTGAAATCGCAACCAAACTTCGACCAAAGATTGCTCTGCTAGATATTAACATGGATCCTGTAAATGGCATAGAGGCAACGGAGCAGATCCGTAAGTTTTCGCCTTCAACTAAAATCATTGGTGTTTCCATGCACTCGCAACCAGCTTATGCAAAAAAATTGCTGAAGATGGGAGCTATGGGTTATGTAACCAAAAACTCACCACAGCAGGAAATGTTCGATGCTATTGTTGAAGTAAGTCAGGGCCGCCGCTATGTGTGCAGTGAAATCAAAACCATTTTATCTGAGCAGGTATTTGAAGAAGAAAATACTTCAGGTGCCAATTCTCTTTCAACAAGAGAGCTGGATGTAATTAAGTATATCAAACAAGGTCTTTCTTCAAAAGAAATTTCCCAGGAGCTGAATATTTCACTTAAAACAGTGGAAGTACACAGGCATAATATTCTGAAGAAGCTGAACCTGAAGAACAGTGCCGCACTGGTGAACTACATTAACACTTCAGGACTGGTTATCTAACAATCAACCGGTTTAAAGATACAAGGCTGCCGCAGGCAGCCTTTTTTTGTACTTCAACTTTTTTAGCGGACAGTTTTATTAATTTCACTCAAAATTTAAATCATGTCAGTCCGGATTTTTATAACAGGTGGAACCTTTGATAAAGAATACAATGAAATTACTGGTCAGCTTTATTTCAATGATACGCATATGCACGATTTGCTTGACATGGGCCGCTGTCGTGTTGATGTGGAAATAAGAACCCTGATGATGATTGATAGTCTTGAAATGAGTGCTGAAGACAGGGAACTGATCGTCCATCAATGTAACCAGTGCGAAGAAAACCAGATTGTAATTACACATGGTACAGATACTATGGCTGAAACAGCAAAAGTAATTGCCGGTAAAGTAAAAGATAAAACTGTTGTGCTTACGGGTGCAATGATTCCGATCAAATTTGGTAGTAGTGATGGTTTGTTTAACCTGGGAAGTGCGTTGGCATTTGCCCAAACCTTACCTGCCGGTGTTTATGTTGCAATGAACGGAAGATATTTTAACTGGGATAATGTGCGCAAGAACAAACAGACAGGTATGTTTGAAGAAGTGAAATAATTTAATTGCTGTTAGCCATGAACCGCATCGACCGACTGCTGGGAATCATCACCACGCTGCAATCAAAAAAATATGTAACTGCTGAAAGGATTGCAGAGAAATACAACATCAGCATCCGTACCGTTTACAGGGATGTAAAAGCCATTGCTGAACAGGGAATACCGGTGAGCTTTGAACAGGGCAAAGGTTATTTCCTGGTGCAGGGATTTTTTCTGCCACCCGTTTCATTTACACCTGAAGAAGCCAATGCATTTCTGCTGATGAATGCAGTTGTTGAACGGTTCTCCGATAAAACAACTTTTAAGCATTACTCTTCCGGACTTGATAAAATCAAATCAGTGATGCGTTCTACACAAAAAGAACAAATGGATTTGTTGCAGGAGCATATACGTCTGCAAACAAGTTATATGGTGGCCCCTGAAGTAAATTATCTTTCGCCTTTGCAAACAGCCATCTCTAATAAACATATCATTGAGTTTACGTACAAAAACAAAGAAGGCATTACCAGCAAACGAAAAGCTGAACCGCTTGGCTTGATCTTTTATGCGTACAACTGGCACCTGATTGCCTGGTGTTATAAACGAAATGAATACAGGGATTTCAGGGTAAGTTCCATTGTTGATTTAAAAACAACATCTGATCCCTTCCGCAAAAAAAATCATATTCAGCTGGGCGAATACATGCAGCAATTACCGGTTAAATATTAATTTTTTTAGCACTGCCATAGGGTTGTCAGTGATCGTTTATTTCTTTGCTCAACACCAAAAAGAAATAACAATGACAACCGTTCAACGACTTGTAAAAGAAATGGAGCAGGAAGCTGCCACAACACGTAAAATGTTATCAAGAGTTCCTGATGATAAATTCGGATGGAAGCCTCATGAAAAAAGTATGACGATTCAGCGACTTGCAACACATATTGCTGAACTTCCAACATGGGTAAGCATGGCTCTTACAACTGATGGGCTTGATTTTGCCAACAACCCTTACAACCCCGTAGTGATTAACAACACAAAAGAGTTGCTGGATTATTTTGAAAAATGCCTTGCAGAAGGAAAAGCGGAACTGCAAAAAGCAACAGATGAAGATTTACTGCCCATGTGGACATTGCGTGAAGGTGATGCCATTTACAGTGAAAGCGAAAAAGGTGAAGTAATACGTATGTCTTACAGCCAGATTGTTCATCACCGTGCACAGCTTGGTGTATATCTTCGTTTATTAAATGTACCAATCCCCGGCAGCTACGGACCAAGTGCTGATGACAAAGGATTTTAATGTTTCAAAATCAAACTAAACATGTCGAACGAATTAATTATCCGCAACGAAATTTTAATCAACGCACCTGCATCAGTTGTGTGGGATGTACTTGTCAATCCACAGCAAACAAAGAAATACATGTTTGGCTGCGAAACAGTGAGCAGCTGGAATGTGGGCGATGAATTATTATGGCGTGGTGAATATGAAGGAGTACAAATGGTTTTTGTAAAAGGATTCATTCAGGAAATTGTTCCTGCTCAGCTGTTGGTTTATACTGTTATCGATCCCAACAATCCTGCAATACTAGATGTGCCGGAAAATTATTTAACAGTTAACTATTTGCTCAGCGAAGAAAACGGAACAACAACATTAACCGTTACACAAAAAGGTTTTGAAACAGTTGCTGAAGGCGAAAAACGATATGCCGACAGTTATAACAATGGTGAAGGCTGGAATCCCATTCTTGTACAGATAAAAGCAATTGCCGAAAACAGCTAAGACAAATGCTGCATTCCTTTTTCAGGATTTTTTCCTTCAATGGTTGAGAAGAAGATTTTAATTTTTTTAAAATCTTCTTCTTCGTTTGAAGGATAAAACAATTCACCAAAAATTACTTCACGTTTTTTGAAATCAAAACCTGCCAGCAATATCGGCACGTTAGCTTCTTTAGCTATATAATAAAAACCTGTACGCAGTTTATCAACTTTTTTTCTTGTTCCTTCCGGGCTCATTGCTAACCTTATCACATCATACTGTTTAAATTTTTCAGCTACCTGTTGTACCGCACCGTTAGATGAGAAACGATCAACAGGTGTGCCACCTGTAGCTCTGAAAAACCAACCGAAAGGCCCGTCGAACAATTCTTTTTTTCCAAGGTATAAAGCATTCTCTATTGGAATAATTTTTCTTGCTGCCATGCCCACAACAATATCCCATGCACTCGTATGCGGGCCAACAGCAATAACCATTTTGGGAACGTTTGCGGGAAATGTTCCGCTAACCTTCCAGCCTTTCAGTTTCCACCATATTGATACTAATGATCCTGTCATAACTTACTGTTCGTTAGCAAAAATTGCTTTTATTTTTTGTATTAACAAATTGGTTGTGAGCTGTTGATTCTCTGGCACTTCAACACAGAAACTAATTGTGATTAGAAATGGCACTGATTCTTCTCATTCATCAATTTTCTATTGTGCAGTAATCTTGCAGCTGTACAAATTTGTTATTCAATTTTACTCGCCTTATTTTGGGCATAAATCAATTTAAAGAATATGATAGCAACAGTTAAAACAGATTTGAAAGATTGGGTTGAAAGTATGCAGAAACATTTTCAGCCAGAAGCCGTGCATTGGTGCGACGGCTCACAAGAAGAGTATGATAGTTTATGTCAGCAGCTGGTTGATAAGGGAACATTTATTAAGCTTAATCCTGAAAAGCGTCCAAACAGTTTCGCTTGTTTCAGTGATCCAAGTGATGTTGCCCGTGTAGAAGACCGTACATATATATGCAGCAAACGCAAGCAGGATGCAGGCCCAACCAACAACTGGATGGAACCTTCTAAAATGAAAGGAATTCTTGATGAACTTACTGTAGGATGTATGAAAGGAAGAACCATGTATGTTATTCCTTTTTGTATGGGTCCTGTAGGTTCTGCTTATTCACGTTATGGTGTACAAATAACCGATAGTGAATATGTAGTAATCAACATGCGTATTATGACACGCATGGGTAAAGATGTAGTTCCTTACCTCGATGGCGAATGGGTAAAATGTTTACACACATTAGGTGCTCCGCTCGAAGCTGGTCAGCAGGATGTGAAATGGCCTTGTAACCCAACAGTAAAATACATCTCTCACTTCCCTGAAGAAAGATTGATTATTTCTTACGGTAGTGGTTACGGTGGTAATGCCTTACTTGGTAAAAAATGTTTCGCTCTCCGTATTGCATCTGTAATGGGTCGTGATGAAGGCTGGCTTGCAGAACACATGCTGATTCTTGGTGTTGAAAATCCTGAAAAAGAAAAAACATATATCGCTGCTGCATTCCCAAGTGCATGTGGTAAAACCAACTTTGCAATGATGATTCCTCCAAAAGAACTCGATGGATGGAAAGTAACAACAGTTGGTGATGATATTGCATGGATTCATAAAGATGTTGAAGGTCATTTACGTGCCATCAACCCCGAAGCAGGATACTTTGGAGTTGCTCCCGGTACAAATGCCAAAACAAATCCAAACGCAATGCTTTCTATTAAGTCTGATACCATCTTCACAAACGTAGCTGTTACTCCTGATGGCGATGTATGGTGGGAAGGTATGACCAAAGAAATTCCTGATGGATTGATCGACTGGCATGGCGAACCTTACGATAAAAACAGTGGCAAACCTGCAGCACATCCTAACAGCCGCTTTACAGCGCCTGCTTACCAAAACCCTGCCATTGATTCAGATTGGGATAATCCTGCCGGCGTTGAAATCACAGCGTTCGTATTTGGCGGAAGAAGAGGAAGCACTGTTCCTTTAGTTTATCAGTCACTCAGCTGGAGCTTTGGTGTATACCTGGCTGCAACAATGGGTAGCGAAATGACAGCTGCTGCATTTGGTGAACTTGGTAAAGTAAGAAGAGATCCGTTTGCAATGTTACCATTCATGGGTTATCACATGGGCGATTACTTTAACCATTGGTTACAGTTTGGCCGTGACCTTCCAAATGCTCCACGTATTTTCGGTGTAAACTGGTTCCGCAAAAATGCTAAAGGCGAATTCATCTGGCCTGGCTTTGGCGAAAACATGCGTGTGTTGAAATGGATCGTTAACCGTTGCAAAGGAAATGCAAGCGCTGTTGAATGCCCCATTGGCTGGAGACCACGTTATGCCGATATGGACTGGACAGGTTTAGATTTCCCTAAAGAACAATTCAACGAACTCATGCTGGTTGACCGTGAACTGTGGAAACAGGAATTACTTGGTCACGAAGAGTTGTTTGAAAAACTGTACGATCGTATGCCAAAAGAATTCATGTACATGCGTGAATTACTGCTGAGTGCATTGTGGCGTTCGCCCAAAGTGTACCAACTGGCATCCGAAACACACGACTAAGTTGTCTTTTTTTGATTGGTAGTTTATATAAAAGCCGCTGGATTTTTTTCTCAGCGGCTTTTGCTTTTATTGTAGGGCCGTAAATCCTTCCTTCCTCCTGTTTTAGTGCCATTTTCCGCAAATCAGTTCAACCCTGTTTTATGACGGTTCAGCCATTGGCCCTGCCGGCTCGGTCACAGTTGTTATAATTAAACAAACCGGTTAGCTATTATTGTGGCGGTTTTGGGTTAAACAGCCTTTCTATCTTTTCTTTCAAAAACATTTATTATGAATATGAAATGGACCGTTTCAATTGTTGGAGTGATTGCTTTCGTGTTTTCTGTTGCATCATGTAAAAGAGAACCACAAATCAGGCCCCGCACCGATATTCATCTTGATTCAAATGCGGCAGTAGGTACACATATTGTAGATAAAGACGGCCGCAGCCTGTATTATTTCTCTAACGATGTAAATGGCCAAACCGCCTGCACAGGTGGTTGCCTCACCACCTGGCCAATCTTTTATGCCGATACAATAACCACTACATTCAGCGGCGGGCTCCTTGCCTCCGATTTTAAAACAATAACCACTTCTGCAGGTGCTTTACAAACAACCTACAAAGGCTGGCCACTTTATTACTATGCCCCTTCAGGCGTTGCCGAACTTGCAGGCGAAACAAAAGGTGAGGGGGTAAATAACATCTGGTTTGTAGCCAAACCCAATTACTCCATTACCATTGCCAACTACCAGCTAACAGGTGCCAACGCAATAAATTATTTAAGCAATTATACTGCAGGCGATGGACGAACAAATTACATGTGCGATGAAAAGGGAAATACACTGTACTTTTTTGCAAAAGACAGTGCCTATAAAAATAAATTTACCAAGAGCGATTTCAGCAATAATTCCATCTGGCCCATTTATGAAACCGAAAATATAACAGTGCCCTCCACAATGGATAAAGCACTTTTTAAAGTAATTGATTTTAATGGCAAAAAGCAGTTAACCTATAAAGGCCGCCCATTGTATTATTATGGTCCCGATGGTTTAATAAGGGGAGTTAATAAAGGCATTACCATTCCTTCAACATCACCCCCCGGTTCTGTTTGGCCTGTTGCAATAAAAGATGCCACTCCTGCTCCAGGTAATTAGTATAAATAAATTTTATTTTTAATCAGGGCTTTTACTTTTTGAAAAAAAGTAAAAGCCCTGTTCATTAAAGAAGCCAGATATTTTGTAGCGAGGGATAATTGTATCTATAAAGCTTCTGTTGCAGCCTGTGGCTGCTGCAAGCGCCATCGCACTCTTATACGCATTGTAATTCTATTCAGCAACCCATCTTTTTATCATGTAAATTCGAAAAAAAATTGTTCGGTTGGTGAGGACACCAACTGATAAGAAAAACAAAGATGGCTTACGGCTTTTGATGCTACATTCTTCCTATATTACAACTAGTATATTTGTTTAGAGCTCTAAAAATATTGGCACCTATTTTATTATAACTATTTAAAATGACCTATAAAGTTTTCCTTTTCCTTTTTGTTTGTATTTATACATTAGGCTGTTCAAAAAAGACAAATAAGTTTGTTGTTATTGGGCAAGTTAATGGAGTAAATACGGATTCATTATTTATAGCAGAAGCACATGAGTGGGACAAGCCTTTAAATTACACCGTAATTAAAAATGATAAATTTAAATTAGAACTGAATTTAACTGATAGTAAATTGTTAATGGTTAGTATAGGGTATAAAAACAAAAACGGAAAAATAAAGTTATTCGAATTTGTGAACAGAGCTTTAGACACTACTGGCAAAATAGGGCACCTTTACTCCTCCTTCTTCCTGGACAAGGATACAATTGAAATTAATAATACCAAAGATGAAAGTCCATATTTTGAGATAAGTGCCGGTTTGGAAACCTTGGCAATGTACAGAACACAAATGATCAATTTTGGATACTTTGATCCAACTTTTGAAAAGCGTTCAATACAATTGCAGCAATACACCGATATCATTGACAAGTACCCCCATTCAAAATATCTTTTATCATTGATTGCTGATAATAAATCTGTTATTAATAAAAATGAACTTTCTTTATTGTTAAAACATTTTGATCAAGATGTCATAAAAACTGAAGTGGGGGAATCATTAATTCTGTATACAAAAAAGAAAAACGACACTCCGGTTTATAGTAATCGTTTCCTTGAAAATCAATATGGTGTTTCTAAAAAAATGATAGACAGTACTGCTAAAATTAATATGATAGTTATTTGGGCAAGCTGGTGTGGCCCTTGCAGAAAAGAAATACCAGAACTAAAAAAACTTTATGCTGAATATAATAGCAAAGGATTGAGACTTGTCAGTATTTCAATTGACAACAACGTCGAGGCATGGCAAAGCGCATTGCGGGAAGAGAAAATGAGTTGGGAGCAATTGATCATTCCTGAAAATATAAAGAAGTCTTTCGCTCAGGAGTTTGAGATCAGCACTGTTCCAGATGTTTTATTTCTATCAAATAATGGAAAATTAATTTCAAGGACAATTGGCGTTGATGAGAATACTTCAAATACTTACAAGAGAATAATTGAAGAAGGTCTTAGGAAATAAGATATATGTAATCTAAACTATCCTTTTTCTCAGGCATACTACAGGGAACTCGCCGCAAATGAGATTTACAAACAAATAGCTGACTAGAATTACAAATTGTACCACCGCTCGCAGTGGGGTGCCACGAAAGTGTTGAATTTGATTGTGTGGCACAAGAGTGCGACGCAACAACAGCTCAATATCAGTACATGAGTTCATTACATAAAAAACCCCGGCGTTATGGCCGGGGTTTTTTGTTTTCTTCAGGTAATAACCTTAATCCTTCTTCCCGAATTTCTTTTCAGCCTCTTTCGCTTTTTCAAAATCAAGTATCACACCGTTAATGCAGTAACGCAAACCGGTAGGCGGCGGGCCATCTTCAAACACATGACCAAGATGCGCCTTGCATCGTCCGCACTGCACTTCTGTTCTGTCCATACCATGACTGTGATCGGGTGTGTAAATAATCGATCCCTTGCTGATGGGTTCATAAAAACTTGGCCAGCCGCAACCACTTTCAAATTTTGTATCGCTTTTAAACAGCGGGTTGCCGCAGGCAGCACAGTAATACGTTCCCACCTCATTAAACTTTTCAAACTTGCTTGTCCACGGGCGTTCAGTTCCTTTTTGTCTTGCTATGTAATACACATCAGCAGGAAGAACTTTCTTCCACTCATCTTCACTCATCGCCACTTTGGCTGTATCGGTTTTGGAATAAACCGGGTTGTTTTTTTTCTCTTCACTCATAGTATTCTTTTTTTCGTTTGGTTGGGGTTGTTGTGCATGGCAGCTGCTTATTGCAAGTGGCAGTACTGCTAAAACCAGGCACATGCTTTTTAGTGATAATCGTTTGCTCATATCATTCCTTCAATTGTTGGTTAAAGTTACGAAAGCCGCAAGGCAACTGTTATCCGTTTATCCCGTACAGCAAATTCTTAACATTTATTAGTTTTTAAACAAGTAAAAAGGGCAATGGTTCAGGCTTTTTCAGGCCTTTTTCAACGGTATATTTTTTTATGGCCGTATTTCACGTTTGCTCTATATATTTACAACTGAATCAAGGATTGTAATGTATGTTTAATCTGATCTTGTTTGGCCCTCCCGGAAGTGGAAAAGGTACCCAAAGCGAACGCCTCATCGAAAAGTATAGTCTGAAACATTTAAGTACCGGCGATTTACTGCGCAGCGAAATTGCAGCCCAGACTCCTCTTGGAATGGAAGCAAAAAAATTAATGGACAAAGGACAACTTGTGCCCGATGAAGTGGTGATTGGTATGATCAGCTCGGCATTGGAAGCAAATCCTGAAGCAAAAGGATTTTTGTTTGATGGATTTCCCCGCACAACCGCACAGGCCGAAGCACTGGATAAATTACTGAAGCTGAAAGGCACACAGATCAATGCCATGATTTCATTGCTTGTTACGGAAGAAGAACTGGTAAAGCGTTTGCTCAACCGTGGTTTAACCAGCGGCCGCAGCGATGATACCAACGAAACAGTGATCCGTGCAAGAATTGTTGAATACCGTAACAAAACTTCGGTTGTTGCTGATTATTACAAGCAGTTTGATAAACTGGCTGAAGTAAAAGGCGAGGGAAGTATTGATGAAATTTTTGCTTCACTCTGCGAACAGATCGACAGCCACATGAATGTTGAGTAAAACCATCATTGTATAAAATCTGCAAAGCCCGTCGTATGATGGGCTTTGTTTGTCTTGATCAAAAAATAATTATATGAATCTTGAATTAAACAGCCAGTTGTTTATTGTTGGTGGTGCCACCAGTGGTTTTGGAAAAGCAGTTGCACATGCATTGCTCAATGAAGGTGCAGCTGTAATTGTTGTGGCAAGAGGCAAAGAAAAACTGGAACAGCAATACGCTCATCAGCCTTTGGCAGAAATTGTGGAAGGCGATCTTACACAGCATAGCACAATTGAAGCATTGAAAGCAATTGTTGGCAAACGGCAGTTGCATGGTATGCTCGTAAATGCAGGAGGCCCGCCTGCTAAAATGGTGCTGGAAACAGTACTGGAAGATTGGGATGATGCTTACCATAAAATCCTTCGCTGGAAAGTGGAGCTTACACAGGCATTTGTTCCTGCCATGATCAAAGCAGGTTATGGACGTTTGGTGTTTGTTGAAAGCTCAAGCGTAAAACAACCCATTGAAAATTTAGTGCTCAGTAATTCATTACGACTTGCAGTTGTTGGTATGGTAAAAACATTGAGCCAGGAAATTGCACGCAGCGGTGTTACATTAAATATACTTGGCCCCGGCAGCCACAACACACCGGCTATTGACAGGTTGTATGTAAAGAAAAGCGAACAGACAGGTTTGCCTTTTGATGAAATAAAGCAGGCAGCTATCAATCAAATTCCTGTTGGTGCTTTGGGTGAAGCAGATGATTTTGCATCACTTGCACTTTGGTTGCTGAGCAAACACAGCCGCTATGTAACCGGACAAACCATTACTGTTGATGGCGGCATGGTGAAGGGTACGTTGTAAATATTTACGCTTTCTTTTTCAATGAAAATGTTAAGCAGGAAAATCCTGTTAACTCATAATGTTCAATGCGGATATGATGCGTTCCTGCATTCAGCTGCAGTTCTTTCCTGAAATGCGGAAGATCAGCCTGCTGAAACAGTGCAGGGTTCCATGCATCAATTACAAGAGTGCCATCAACAAAAATTTTCACACCATCATCACTTGTAATGCCCAACTCATATTTTCCTTTTTCAAGGTTGACATCAGTTTCTGCAACCGTTGCAAAATAATCTTCTGTAACTTCTTTTACAGGCTTGCCCCACCAGTTAAAACGGATATGATCAAACCTGCCTGTTGCAGTTGGTTTGCCTGAAACAAGTTGCTTGTAAGCTTCATAATGCGCATACGGATTCAGCGAACTGTCTGCATTAAACCATGCAACATTCCATAATGATGTTTGCTGCTGGTAAGATGAAGAAAACAAATACGGCTGTCCTTTATCAGTTGTGTGACCAAACTGGTCAACAACTTTTTCTCCTTTATACGATAACACAACAGCATAATCATTTTTGTTGGTAATGATTGCTTTAATTGTTCCGGGAACATGGTGTTGCTGCGGTTCTTTGATCACTGCATTTTTCAACTGGTGCACTGCCCATTTTCCTGCAGGACCAAGTATTTCAAATTCATAAACATCTCCATCCTGTTTTCTTAAAACAAGTTGCGGCGAATTGAAATCAAAAGGGCCCCATTCATTTACAAGAATATATTTTCTTCCCCTTGATGAATTTTTTGGTGCAGGAAGCAGAGTGTTTTTATTAAATATATATGCTGTTACTTTTTGTTTGATTTCATTGTTCAGCACAACATTGCTGATGCTGTCTTTTTTAAAAGCTTTGTCTGAAATATTATTGATTGCTTCACTGCTGTCTGTTTGTTTAATATCAACAGGCACATCTATTCCTGAAAAAATATTTTCTGTTACTGATGTGTACACGCTTCTTGTATCCCTGTACTTTGGATAACCCCAGTCGGAAGGTTCAACAGGGTTTGCCCATAGCCGGATGCCACTGGATGTTTTTGTTTTATCACCAAGATCGGCCGTGGAATCAAATGCAAATACATTCTGCTGAATGTTGTTGTGTTGCCCGTGCTCAATGGCAATTGCAATGCGGTTATTAATGAAATAATTTTTATCGATTGCTGTGTTATAACTGTAGCCACCCCAGATGCCATGCGTACAACCTTCGATATAGTTTTGTTCAATGATGTTACTGCTGAAGGTTACTTCAATACCGTTTGTTGGTGCAAAACTGAAATCGTTGTGAATGATTTTATTTCCATTGCAACCTCCCTGCCCGTTGTCCATTGTTGTTTGTCCAGCCCATAAGAATAATCCATCACCACTATGTGTTACAGAATTATACTGGATAAGATTATCATTGCTTTGCTCATAAATTAATATTCCTGCACTGTCCTGTCCACGCTGGTAAACACCATGACTGTAACCACGAACATTCCAGTCAAGGTTATTGCTGATGATTTGATTGTTGCTGCTGCGGTACATGCCAATTCCAAGACCGGAGTTGAAGCAAAAGAAATTTTGTTTGATGATGTTGTTGTTGCAATCAGTCATCATTAAAGCATTTTGTCCGTTTGTTACTGTGCAGTTGCTGATAACACTGTTGTTGCAGTTGCGCATGTAAATAGCAGCGCCATATCTTAACCATTCGTCTTTTTCATTGTGATGATGACTGAGCCAGTCGCTGATATCTTCGTATTCGGGAGTGCTGTTCAAGTGCTGGCGGTAGTTATAACTGAAGTCGCAGTTTTCAAGATGAAGTCCATCTGTGTTTTCAACTCTCACAGCAATTTTATATCCTCTTGCAAACAGGTTTTTTATCGTAACATTCTTTGAGTTTCTGATAATGATTGCTGTTCCGTAAAATTCATCAGGCGATAATTTCCCTGTTGAACCTGTTAATACTGCTTTTTTGAAATCAACAGTAATGTTATTGCCTTCAATTAAAATAACGGGTTTGTTCAGTGAAGTATCGGCAGCAATTTTATACTCTTTCGCAATTACATTTACCGATGATGAAATGACAAGGTCTTTTTTTAGTTCAATTGTTTGGGCAAAGGCAGCTTTAAAAGCAAATGACAATAAAAAAAGGAAAGTGATTTTTCTCATACGAGAAAGTTACCAACTTTCCTTTTTTATTTAAACAATGCGTTTAATTAAAAACCATCGCCGTCAAGTAAATTGCCGATACCGCCGAGAATGCTTCCTTCTTCTTTACGGTTGCCCGGGCGTGAATAAGAGAGAATGCGGCTTGCCAGTCGTGAAATGGGAAGCGTTTGCATCCACACTTTACCCGGACCTCGCAGTGTTGCAAAGAATAAACCTTCTCCCCCAAAAATGGTATTTTTTATACCACCTACAAACTGGATATCGAAGTCAATGGTTTTGGTATAAGCAACCACACAACCTGTATCAATCTTCAGAATTTCACCTGCCTGCAGTTCACGTTCAAACACATGGCCGCCTGCATGTACAAAGGCCATTCCATCACCTTCCAGTTTTTCCATGATAAAACCTTCACCACCGAATAGGCCAGTACCAAGCTTACGCTGTAATGCAATGCCAACGCTTACTCCTTTGGCTGCGCAGAGAAAAGCATCTTTCTGACAAATAACTGTACCACCGAGCTGCATCAAATCAAGTGGAATAATTTTTCCGGGATAAGGTGAAGCAAAACTCACCCGTTTTTTTCCCTGGCCTATATTGGTGTAAGCAGTCATAAACAGGCTTTCACCAACAAGCAGGCGTTTGCCGGCTGAAAATAATTTGCCGAGAACACTGTTACTCTGGTTGCCGCTTCCATCACCAAAGATTGTTTCCATTTGTATTCCATCATCCATCAGCATAAAACTGCCTGCTTCTGCAATGGCGGTTTCATTGGGGTCGAGTTCAATTTCAACATACTGCATTTCCTCGCCAACAATGCGGTAGTCAATTTCATGTGCCTGTGCCATATAAAAGTTATTTGATGTTTAAAAATTACAAATAGCAAATCTAATGTTCTTTGAATTTCAACAAGCGGGCTTTTTATACCACTAAGCGGCTATTTTCTTATACTACTTATTTAACCAGTTTGTGGGATTGCGGCTAACGTTGCTTTGATAGTTCTTTGTGTACACTAAACAAACTATTTATGAAAAGAACATTTTTCCTTGTTGCAGCATTATGCTCACTTCTTGTTGTTTCAGCACAAACAGAAAAAGGCAGTAAATTAATTGGTGTAGGTTTTGGAAGTATCAGTTACACCAACAGCAATTCTCAAACAACCTATTCCAACACACCTACTGTATATAAAAGTGAAGGCAACAGCTTCAGCATCAGCGTAAATCCAAATGTTGCCTGGTTTGTACAAGACAGGCTTGCTATTGGTGGTGGAGTATCGATGAGTTTTTATACCAGTACTTCAAACAGTAGTAATTCAAGTTCAACTACTACTTCCAAATCAACATCTAATCAACCGGCTTTTTATTTAAGTCCTTATGCCCGTTATTATTTCAGCGGAAGTAAAACCGGGATGCCTTTTGTACAACTGAATGCTCAATACGGAATTTCAGGTGGGAAAAGCAAAAGCAGTACTAGTACAGGAAGCAGTTCAGAAACAACCTACAAGCCAAAATATGACTGGAACTCCGGGCTTGCTTTCGGCTATGAACAATTTATCAGCAAAACACTTGGTTTTTATGTTTCTGTTGGCTTTAATTATGGCAGTTCAAAAACAACTTATGAATACAGGCCATCAACAGGAACAGGTTATGACTATACAAGTGCATATAAAAGATGGTATATTCCTGTAAATGTTGGTTTACAAGCTCACCTTCCTGCTAAAAAGAAATAATTTTTTAAGGCATTTCGCCATCATCGTTGCTTATAACCTTATCCATATAAAAAGCCCCTTCATTTGAAGGGGCTTTGCTATAACCAAAATAACAAGTCGAAACATTCTTAAGCGGTTGCTTTTCTTTGTTGTCCCATCCATACTTTTTTGCCCTGTAATGTTTTTACCAGGTACATGATAAAGACAAGGATAAAGAAAAACGGACCGAGGAATCCAAGCAATGCAATATATTTTGTTCCGTAAAAACGTTCCATCGGGCGGCGTAAACGTTCTGATATGAGATACATACTTGGAACCATCATTAATGTAAGGAAGAATGCAAAGATTAATCCATAAATGATTGTCCAGCTCAATGGTCCCCAGAACACCACACTATCACCACCAAAGAAAATCTTTGGATTCAGGTGCTGGAACAATGAAACGAAATCAATATTAAATCCAACTGCAAGCGGTAACAATCCAAGCATAGTTGCAAGTGCTGTTAACAATACAGGAATGATACGGATCTTTCCGGCTTGTATTGCGGCTTCTCTTGTTTTATAACCACGATGGCGAAGCTCATCAGTGAATTCGATTAAGAGAATACCGTTCTTAATTACAATACCTGCAAGACCAACGATACCAACCAGGAACATGATAGTCGCAATCGTTTGCCCGGTTATTGCATACATGATCATTACACCAATTACACTAAAGAAGATTTCAGTGATTACAATAAACGGTTTGCTTAAGCTGTTGAACTGTAATACAAGAATCATAAAGATCAAACCAATGGCAATCATCAATGCTTTACCAAGAAATGCTGATGTTTCTTTTTGCTGTTCGCTTTCACCACTTTGTTTAATGGTTACATCATCCGGTATTCTTGTTTTTGTTCTGAAATCATCAATCTTTAATTTAAGTGCTGCGTTGATTGGTGTTGTCTTGCTCGGATCATCCACATTTGATTGTAACTGGATGGTACGTTTATGGTTTTTACGTTTAACACCACCACTTGTACTTGTATAATCAAATTTTGCAACAGCATTAATTGGCACCTGCTTAATTTGTCCTGTGTTGAAATCACGGAAAGTGATTTTCATATTCATCAGGTCAGTGATGTTGTTGCGCTGTAAATCGCTGTAGCGTAACTGAATTTTATATTCATCTTCACCTTCTTTCAGCTTACTGATTTCTTTACCAAATAATGCAGTACGTATTTCCATACCAACCTGTGCTGTGCTCACACCTTCAATCAATGCTCGTTCCCTGTCAACTGTAATGGTGATTTCCGGACTGTTCAGGTCAACATCCATCTGCAGGTTGTCAATTCCATCAACACGGTTGGTGTCGAGGTAATTATAAAGATCAGTTGCAACTTTTGAAATGCTGGCATAATCATCACCACTTACTTCAATATTAACAGGAGGTTCTGTATTTGGTCCACCTGCTTCTTTTTCAACACTGATCTGTGCGCCAGGAATATTTTTAATGCTGCTCCTGATTTCATCCATGATTGGCTGTGTACTCTTTCCATGCCGTTTTTCAAATTCAACAAACGAAATCTGTATACGTCCCAGGTTAGGTTGTGTGCTCCTGTTATTATCCCTCGGGTTGTTTGCACTAACGGCAACATTGGTAATCACACTCTCAACAATTGAACCTTCACTACCCGGTTTTTCTTTTGCAAGCACTTTATCAACTCTTTGTTCAAGTACTCTTGTAATGGAATCAGTATACTTCACATCTGTACCAACAGGCAGCTTCATATACACATACACAATGTTGGGATCTCCACTTGGGAAGAATGTAACCGGGTTGCCACGCATGAACAGCATAACTGCCGCAACAGGAAACAGGATAAACAATGATACCAGCATCCAGGCAGGTCTTGTTCCTTTTAATACCCAACGTAACAGTTTTTCATAACTGTTCATCAGTTTAGGCAATACTTTTTCCTGGAAGAAGTAAATTGAATCACGGAGTAAATAACGGTTCAATACTCCCATCAGTGCCATGAAGAACAGGAAGTTTCCAATACCATGATTACCGAGCATATGCATTAAACCACCACCAATCCAGAATACCCACCAGAACCATTTACGGAAGATGGCATTTTTAGGCTCATCATACTCTCTTCCTTCAGGCTTCATGAAGCTTACAGCAAATACAGGGTTAATGATAAATGCTACAACAAGCGATGCTGTTAATGTAAAGATGAGCATCACAGGCAGGTAAATCATAAACTTACCAATGATCCCTTTCCAGAAAAGCAGCGGGAAGAATGGTGCAAGTGTTGTGGCTGTACCAGCAAGCACAGGAATAAATATTTCACCTGCAGCTTCTTTTGCACTTCGTATAATTGGTACACGACCGTTATGATAAATACGGTGTGTGTTTTCAATTACCACAATGGCATCATCCACAATAATTCCCAACCCAAACAGCAATGCAAACAATACAATGAAGTTGAGTGTAATACCCGTACCTACAAGCCAATCGCCCACAGGCAGGAACAGGAAGGCAACGAACACACTTAACGGCACACTCAACGCCACAAAGAATGCATTGGTAACACCCATGAAGAACATCAGGATCAGTAATACAAGAATAAAACCGATGATGATGGTATTTACGAGATCATTAAATGAAGTTCTTGTTTGCTTACTCTGATCACCTGTAATTGTTACATTCAGATCATCAGGAAGTTCTTTCGTTGATTTCATTTCTGCTACTGTAGCTTTTACAGTATCAGCAGTCGATATCAGGTTTTCACCACTGCGTTTAATGATGTTGAGTGTAATTACATTCTGTCCATTTAAACGTGCATAGCTTTCTCTTTCTTTAATCGTGTCTTTTATTGACGCAATATCACGCAGGTAAATTGGTGAGCCACTTACGTTCTTCACTACAATTTTATCAATATCAAACGCAGTTTTAAACTGTCCACGAATACGTACAGTGCGTTCCATATTTCCACTTTCAACCTGTCCGCCACTGATATCGGCATTTTCACGTTTAATGGCATTTTCAATATCACTGAATGTGATTTTTGCACCAGCCATGCGGTAAGGATCAACATTGATCTGTATTTCACGTTCAGGCGCACCAACAATATCAGCTCTTGTAATTTCTTTCAGTCCTTCAAACCTGTCCTGCAATTTATCAGCATACTGCTTCAGTTTCACCGCATCATAATTACCACTTACGTTTACATACATGATAGGAATTTCACTGAACGCAAATTCCTGCACTTCCGGTTGTGATGTAAGATCCTGCGGCAAATCGGTCTTTGCTTTATCCACGGCATCTTTTACTTTCTGCTTGGCAATATCAGTTTTAACATCCGTATCAAACTCAACAATGATTAATGAATAATCCTGTTGCGATATGGATTGTACTTTGTTTACCCTTGCACCACTGATGCTTTTGATTTGCTTTTCAATGGGGCGTGTTACAAGATTCTCAATATCAGCAGGAGCGTTTCCCACATAAACAGTAACTACCGAAATGGTAGGCACAACAATATCGGGGAACTGTTCTTTCGGCATGGTTTGAAATTTATACAAACCCAATGCAGAAATAAGTATAGTTACAATATAGATAGCTGTGCGGTTATCTATACTCCAGCTGGTAAAACCTATTTCTTTAAACTTTTTACTTACCCCTTCTAAAAATTTTGATTGCATAGTATTTTTTTATAGTCATCATTTGTAATGCTGTTCAGCTTCACAGGCGTCGCACTCTTGTACATTTGTTCACTATTCATCTGTTTTATAAAGCTGCTCAGTATAATGATCAAGTTGATTCAAAAATTTATAAAGCAGTAGTTGATACCACTTGTCCGTTGTACAGGTTCTGGTATCCTTCAGTAATCACCTGCATGCCTGCCTGTAAACCGCCTTTGATCTCAACTTTGTTATCGTACGATTCACCAACAACAACCGGTTTCTTAACAGCTACATTTCTTCCTTTACCATCTTTCTCCATTACATAAACATATTTTCCTTTTTCATCAGTCTGCACAAGGTTTACAGAAATAACAACTGCATTTGGTGCACTGTAATCTTTAATGCGAACCTGCGCAACAGAATTTGGACGAACAGTTCCGCCGGGAACAGGAGCTTCAATTGTAAATGAGCGGCTGTTTGGATTAATCAGCTGTGATGAAATACGGATTGTTGAACTGAATGTACGGTTCATATCCGGTACAGTAACTTCAACCTGGCTTCCAACATGCACCCTGCTCATATAGTTTTCAGGAACATCGGCTGTTGCTTTTAATGTTGCGGAGTTTACAATGCGTATCTGCGGGCCAGCAGCATTTGCACCAACAAACAATTCACCCACTTTTACATTCACCACATCTGCAATACCGCTCACCGGAGAGTAAACTGTATACAGTTTGATTTGCTCCTGCATGGTTGCAATTTGTTTTTCCAGCGCATCAACATTGTTTTTTGCTGAAAGCAATTGTACTTCTGTACCAATATTCTGATCCCACAAATTCTTTTGACGTTGGTATACTTCTTTTGCAAAGCTTAATTGAGTTTCTTGAATTTTAATTTGCTGGCGAAGTACTTTATCATCCAGTTTCAGTACCAGCTGACCTTTCTTCACAAACTGACCTTCTTTAATATAAATGTCAGTAACAACACCGCCTTGTCCGTTTGAAGGAGCGATGTAAGAAATATCTTCTGCATCAATTTTTCCCTGCAGATCGATGTAGTGTGAAAAATCTTCTGTTGTAACAGGAGCAACAGCAATCAGTTTAGCTCTTGAAGCAGTTGCACTGCCAGTATCAAGCTTTGCAATTTCATCCTGCAGTGTTTGAATTTCTGCAGCAAGAGTTGATTGTTGCTTTTTCAGTTCTTCCAGTTTTGCTTTCTTTTCACCAAGAGATCCAAGCTTCTCTTTCCTTCCTGTACCGCAGGATGCAATGATGATTGCCATTCCTGCGATGATTGTGTATTGTAATATGCGTTTCATACTTATGTGTTTGTTTTGGTTGATTGATTAATTGAGTTTACCAATTGCTTTGAGATAATTAATTTTTGCGATCACAGCATTGTACATCGCATCAAAATAATTTCCGTATGCTCTTTGCCATTCTGTATCGGCCTGCAATACTTCAAAACTGCTGCCCACACCCTGCTCATATTTTTTCTTTGTTGTATTGTACACCTGCTCAGCCAGCTCAAGGTTCTTCTTTTGTGCATCCATTGTGAGGATGGCATTTTTTAAATTGATTTTTGAAACGTTGTGTTCAAGATCAACAGCCTGTTTAAACTGTTCAATATTGTTGTTTGTTTTTTCAAGACTGTATTTTGCCTGCTGAATTTTGTACTTGCGCTGAAAGCCATCGAAGATGGGAACGCTTACACTTAAACCAATCAGGTTGGAGTTGTACCAGAACCAGCTGCTTCCTGTAATGGCAGAATAGCTTTTGTTTTGCTGACCTTGTTCCTGGAACTGATAGGAAACAGCAACTGTTGGCAGGTAGCCTAACTGGTTACGTTTAATATCAAGCTGATTAAGTTTTTTTACCGTATTGAGCAATGTCAGTTCGCTGCGGTTATTATAATCAACAGTACCATCATCAAGAATATTTTCTTTTACAGATTCGTTGTTGAGTTTATCGGTAAGAATAACCACATCTGTTTGCTTGAGTCCCATTGCAAACTTCAGTGCAGCATAGCCCATCTCAATCATATTGTTCAATTGAGTTTCTGTTGCTTTCAAGTTATTGAGAGAAACAGTTGTTTTATCAATATCCAGTTTTTCAACAAAGCCATTTTTGTACAACTGCTGCTGGTCTGTTGCCAGTTTTTCCATACGCTGAATGGTTTTCTTCAGCACATCCAGTTGCTGTTCTGCAATCAAAACCTGGTAATAAGCTTTCTGCACCTGTTCGATTTGCTTTACTTCGGCAACTTTAATGTTGTTCGATGCAAATTCAATCGAGGTTTTTCTTGCAAGCAGCCCAACAAATACTTCCGGCTGAAATAACAGCTGACTTACTGAAGCGCCTGCAGTAATATTCCACGGTTGTACAAAGCTGAATTCTCTTACAGTAAAACTATACTTTGGCTGAATAGTGTTACCGCTTCCATCTTTTACACCTTCTTTATTTAATACTGTATAAATACTTGTTTCACCTGCATCAGGGAACAAAATCTTTGGCAGGTTCAGGTAATGACCAACCTGTCCTGAAGCTGATGCCTGCGGCAACGCCATACCGGTAATTTCTTTGTTTTGAGCTTCCTGCTTCAGCGAATCAACACGCAGGTTTTTAATGTCGATCGTGTTTTTTAACGACAGGTTCACTGCATCCTTTACCGACAGTTTATATTCTGTTGGCGTTTGAGCGGTAATACTTCCCGTTACAATCACAGTCATTAACAACAGTAGCTTACTTCTTGTGAGTAATTTCATACACCTTCTTTTTTAATAGTTCTTCTTTGTATTTAGTAATCAGTTTGTGTCCTTTTAATGTGGCAACTCCGTACAGGAAATGTTCCATCAGTTCTATGGTAATCATAACCAGGTTAAATTTTGAGGGCGATGAGGCCGAAATGGCGAACGGTGTCATAATTGTTTCTACCCTGTAGCGGCTCATCAGTTCAATATTTATGTCCTCACGGTATAATTCTTCCTTTATTCCCCGTTTCAGGTTAAGTGCAATTACCTGCAATAAATATTCCTCTTTCATTTTCCTGAACGTTTCAAAGGCACGGGGATGAAACTTTTCAATATCGTACAGCAGCATCGGGTTCAAATTGGTGAACTGATCATAGATCTGCTGCATAGTGCCAAAAATTTCATCAATAGCATCCTTTGCCTGTCGTTTACAGAATTCGCAGTCATTATGAATCTGTGTTACTTCCACATTCATAACTGCTGCTACCAGGTCGTCTTTATCGGCAAACGACTGGTAAATCGTTTTCTTACTCATACCCAGCTGAGAGGCAATATCATCCATTGATACCGACCTGATTCCATAGCGTAGAAAGAGTTCCCGGGCTTTTGATTGTATGCGGTCTTTCGGTTCCATATTCACTTTTTCAGTTCGCAAAACTATGGAAACTTATATCGTTGTCAAAGTTTCCGTCCCCGATTTTCTCCATTCATCAAAAAAAATAACCCCTTCACTGCCTCCTGAAACTGTAATTTTGATCTTAAACTGTTCAGCATGTTCAAATCATTCAGCTATAAAAATTTTCTCCAGTATTTTTTGCAGGGATTACTTGTTTTGGCCCCGGTTGTTGTTACCGGCTACGCTATTTACTGGATCATAACCAGTATAGACGATCTGATTCCCATTTTTACTTTTATTGATGATGGAGGAAATGTAAAAGTGCGCAATTTCGGCCTGGGCTTCGTGGTTGTTATCGTTACAATAAGCCTTGTTGGTTACCTCAGTACATTCTTTATCCAGAGCAGGTTATTCAATATGTTCGACCGCTGGCTGGAGCGGGCACCGGGTATTAAATTCATTTATACTACTGTGAAGGAGTTTTTTGAAGCCTTTGCCGGTGAGAAAAAGAAATTCAACAAACCAGTATTGGCCAACATTGATGATAATGATGTGTGGCGTGTGGCTTTTTTAACGAAAGATGATATGGAAGACTTTGGTTTGAAAGATTACGTGGCAGTATATGTGCCCATGAGTTATTCTATTGCAGGAAATGTGTATCTTATTCCTGCAAGCAGGGTAAAACCGATTGATCAGCTGGTAACACCGGGCGAAGCAATGAAATTTGCCATTAGCGGTGGTGTTACAAAAGTGGAAGAAGAACAATCGATGTAATAAGTTCCTGCAGCAAAACAGTAACCACCTAAATAACCTGAATGAAAAAATTCTGTTTAACACTCATCTTTATTTGTGCTGTTCAACAGGTGTTTTGCTGGGGATTTTATGGACACCGGAAAATAAATTACCTGGCTGTTTTTTTGTTGCCACCTGAAATGCTGCAGTTTTATAAAGCCAACATTGATTTTTTAAGCGAGCATGCACCTGATCCTGATAAACGCAGGTACGCAGTGCCTGAAGAAGGTCCGAGGCATTATATTGATATTGACCGTTACGGTATTTATCCTTACAAAGAATTGCCACGCAACTATGATAGTGCTGTATCAAAATACGGTGCAGATACACTTGCAGCTTATGGCATTGTACCATGGTGGGTGCAAACAATGCTGCAACGCTTAACAAAAGCATTTAAAGAAAAGAATCAAACAAAAATTTTAAAGCTCAGTGCTGAGATTGGTCATTACATAGCCGATGCACATGTGCCGCTGCATGCAAACAGTAATCATAACGGGCAATTCACCAACCAAAAAGGAATTCATGGTTTTTGGGAAAGCAGGGTGCCGGAATTACTGGCCGATAAAGAATTTGATTTCTGGATAGGTAAGGCGGAGTTTATCAAAAATCCCGGGCAGTTTATCTGGAACCGTGTACTGGAAAGTGCAGCAGCAGCTGATACTGTTTTGCTGTATGAACGATTGCTGACGCAGCAATTTTCACACGATCAGAAATTTGCATTTGAAAACAGGAATGGCGTTACAACAAAAGTTTATTCAGCATCCTTTACTTCTGCATATAATAACAAACTTGTGGGTATGGTTGAACTGCGTATGCGTCAAAGTATTTTTGCCGTTGCATCGTTCTGGTATACGGCATGGATAAATGCAGGCCAGCCCGATTTAAAGCAACTCACAAATAAAGAGTTTACTGAAGACGATATAAAAGAATTTGAACTGCTGAATGAAAGCTGGCGTAAAGGAAAAATTGCAGGAAGAGAACATGAATAAATTATACAAATCAATTTCTCACAACAATTTTTCCATTTTTCATTACCAGTTTTATTTTCCTGATTGATTGAATCTGTTCGTCTGGTTTGCCTTCAACAAAAATGATATCTGCAAGCATACCTGTTTTGATTTGTCCAAGATTGTTGAGATGAAAAGCTGTTGCGTTAACTGATGTGGCTGATCGCAATACATCAAGCGGCTTCATGCCATATTCCACCATCAGTTCCATTTCACGTGCATTATCGCCGTGAGGAAATACTCCCACATCTCCACCGAAAATAATTTTCACACCAATTTCCATTGCTGTTTTAAAGGATTGCTTTTTGTTCTTTACTGATTCAGGATCGGCATCTTTTCCTTTCATCCATCCACGGTATTTTGCAATTGCTTCGGTTGCAGCAAGAGTAGGACAGAAGTACACGTCTTTTTCTTTCATCAGCTGAAAAACTTCAGCAGTACAATTATCGGCATGTTCAATCGTTTCACATCCGCCCAGCACAGCCCTGCGTATTGCTTCGGGAGAACCTGCGTGTGCTGCAACAGGTCTTCCGCTGCTTTTTGCAGTTTCAACAATCAAAGCAATTTCTTCCTGTGAAAATGTTGGTTGTATTTCACCATTTGCTCCCCAGCGGTAATCGGCATAAATTTTAATCACATCTGCACCCTTGCCAATTTGTGTACGCACAGCTTTGATGATTGCATCATGTCCATCGGCTTCTTCAGCACCTTTGGGAAAATCTTCATCGGCACTGTAACCTTTGTTTACTCCATAACTTCCGGTTGCAACAATAGCTCTTGTTGCCACAAGCATACGTGGGCCGGGAATAATTCCATCATCAATTGATTTTTTTAAACCGGCATCATCATACATCGCACCTTCTGTTCCCAAATCACGAACAGTGGTAAAACCATTTTCAAGTGTTCGTTTTGCATGCACAACGGCTCTTGCTGTGCGGTACGAACGGGATTCTTTCAACACCTGGTCGTTCCATGAAGTTTCATTGTAAGGATGCAAATACAAATGCGAATGGCCTTCAATTAAGCCCGGTAGCAATGTGCAACCTTTCATCGTAATCACTTCTGCATTTTCTTTTGGCAGTTGTGTAACAGGACCAACTGCAATGATTAAGCTGTCTTTCACCAGCACAGCCCAGCCTTCATGCACCTGTACACCATCAAACACACGATCAGGTATTAACAAGTAAGTTTTTTGTGCAAATATGCCTGCATGATAAAGCAGGATAAATACAAGCAGTGCAGCTATTTTCTTCATAAAAACAAATTTATGGATGTTGAATTTGCAATAATCGCTCATCAAAGTTCTGCAGTGAAAATAATAATGATGTAGGACATTATACCGGTTAGCTTTTGAAAACAGGCATAGTTTATACCTAACACCTGTTCCCCCCGAAAACATTAAATTTGCGGCATGATCCACAATTTTAATGCAGGACCTTCTATTTTACCAAAGGAAGTATTTCAGAAAGCAAGTGAGGCGGTTCTTAATTTCAACAACAGTGGTTTATCCATTCTTGAAATCGGTCATCGTACAGCAGTGTTTGAAGATGTGATGAATGAAGCACGATCGCTGGTAAAAGAACTCATGCGTTTAAATGATGATTTTGAAGTATTGTTTTTACATGGCGGTGCTTCCACACAATTCATGCAGGTGCCAATGAATCTGCTGAGTGATGATGGTATTGCTTCTTATACCGAAACAGGTACATGGGCAGGTAAAGCAATCAAGGAAGCAAAATTGTTTGGTCATGTAGAAATTGCCGGCTCAACAAAGGCCGACAATTATACTTCAATGCCCAAAGAGCTTTCAGTAACACCAACTGCAGCTTATCTTCATATCACAACCAACGAAACCATTGCAGGTACGCAGTGGAATACGATTCCTTACAACACAGGTGTTCCGCTGGTAGCTGATATGAGCAGTGATATTCTGAGCCGTGATATTGATTTCTCCAAATTCAGTCTTATTTACGCAGGTGCACAAAAGAACATGGGTGCGGCAGGTGTAAACCTTGTTGTGGTGAATAAAAATGTGCTGGGTAAAGCAAACCGCACAATTCCAACTATTCTTGATTACCGCAATCATATTAAAGAAGGAAGTATGCTGAATACTCCACCAGTATTTGCAGTGTATGTTGCAATGCTTACACTCAAATGGCTGAAAGAACAGGGTGGTGTTACAGCTATTGAAAAAATAAATAACGAAAAGGCTTCCCTTTTATATTCAACGCTGGAAAAAATTCCATTTATCAATCTGCCTGTTGCAAAAGACGACAGAAGTAAAATGAATGTGGTGTTTACCATGAATGATGAACAACTGGAAAAAGAATTTTTACAAACATGTAAAGAAAACGGAATGTATGGCGTTAAAGGTCACAGAAGTGTGGGCGGTTTCCGTATCAGTTTGTATAACGCATTGCCAATGAGCAGTGTTGAAACAGTTGTATCACTCATCAACCAATTTGCACAGAAGCATGGTTGATCTGCTTTTCAGTTTTAAACAGAATCTCACCAAAAAAGCTGTTTCTTTGCAGCGGTTAGTAAGTATTAAATATGGCTACAATAGTTCCTTTTAAGGCATTGCGCCCGCAGGCGCAGTTTGCGAAACAAGTGGCGTCACGCCCTTATGATGTGTTAAACAGTAAAGAGGCTAAAGAAGAAGCACAAGGCAATCCTTATTCTTTTTTACATATTACTAAACCGGAAATCGATCTTCCGGAAGAAACCGATCATTATGCTCCTGAAGTTTATGCCAAGGCAAAAGAAAACCTGCAGGCATTTATGCAGCGTAATGTATTGTTTCTTGAAAGTAAGCCTTGTTATTACATTTATCAGCTGGTAATGAATGGCCGCAGTCAAACAGGTTTGGTTTGTGGCAGTGCGGTTAAGGATTATGAAAAAGACGTTATCAAGAAGCACGAATTTACCCGGCCTGATAAAGAAAACGACCGCATTAATCACATTAAAACAAGCGGAGCACAAACAGGAAATGTATTTCTTGCTTATCGTGATGTAACAGAACTCAACGAACTGGTTGCAAAATGGAAAGCAGATAAAAGTCCTGTGTATGATTTTGTTGCCGAAGATGAAATCCGGCATACCATCTGGGTGGTGAATGATGATGAAGTGATTAAAACCATTTCAGGTATTTTCAAAAAGCAGGTTCCTCAAACATATATTGCCGATGGTCACCACCGTGCAGCATCAGCAGCTAAAGTAAGAGCAGCATTGGGCGAAGAAGCAACAGCTGAAAGTATGTACTTCTTAACAACGTTGTTTCCTGCAAGTGAACTGCAGATCCTTGATTATAACCGTTTGGTGAAAGACCTCAATGGTTTATCGCTGAATGAGCTGATTGAAAAAATTTCTGCTGATTTTGATTGTAAACTTGTTGGCAAAACTCCGGTTAAACCATCTGCACTGCACAGCTTTGGTATGTATGCCGAAGGTAACTGGTACGAGCTTACTGCAAAAGAAGGTACCTACAGCAACGATCCGATTGGTGTACTGGATGTAACCATTCTTTCAGATAATTTGCTGGATAAGCACCTGGGCATTAAAGACCAGCGTACCGATAAGCGGATTGATTTTGTTGGTGGTATCCGTGGTCTTGGTGAATTACAGAAACGTGTTGACAGTGGTGAAATGAAAATTGCGTTCAGCTTATATCCTGTTACAATGGAACAGTTGTTTGATATTGCCGACAGCGGCAACATCATGCCTCCCAAAAGCACATGGTTTGAACCCAAATTAAGAGATGGGTTACTTACTCACCTTATTTACCACGAATCATAAGAAAATCAAAATATAAAGGCGGTGTTTATACAAACGCCGCTTTTCATTTATTTTTGAGCCTGTTATGAAGAAACTACTTTTAGCTTTCAGTATGTTATTTGTTTCTGCTGCAGTATTTGCACAGGAGCCCGATGCTGACCAGTTGCAGGAAACAGCAAGGCAGTTTATGCGCAGCGGCGACTGGACAAATGCCGTACTGGTGCTGAACAAAGCGCTTGCTAAAGCACCCAATAGTCTTTCTATACAAAAAGATCTTGCACTTACATACTATTACCAGCGTGATTTTGGAAAGGCAAAAGAAACCATCAAGCCGTTGATTGATCGTGAAGATGCTGATGTGCAGGTGTTCCAGGTTGCAGGAAATATTTTTAAAGCCATCCAGGAATCGAAAGATTGCGAAAAGATGTACAAAAAAGCGTTGAAGAAATTTCCTGAAAGCGGCGCATTGTATGCAGAGTATGGCGAATTGCTTTGGCTGATGAGCGAACAGGCTGCAAGTATTGTACAATGGGAAGCAGGAATTAAAGCCGATCCGGCGTATGCAGGCAACTATTATTTTGCTTCACGTTATTACTTCTTTACAACCGATAAAGTGTGGGCGCTGGTGTATGGTGAAATATTCATTAACATGGAAAGCTACAGCAGTAAAACTGCTGAAATAAAAAACCTGTTGCTTGACGGTTATAAAAAGTTTTTTTCTGATGATCCGAAACTGAAACCATCTAAAACAAAAAATGAATTCAGTGATGCCTTTACAGCTGTAATGAAACAAAACAGCGTGGTGGTCAACAGCGGTATTACAACCGAAAGTTTAACCATGCTTCGCACACGTTTTATTCTTGACTGGAATAAACAGTATGCTGCTAAATTTCCTTTTAAGTTGTTTGATCACCAGACACAGCTTTTGCAGGAAGGTATGTTTGAAGCATACAATCACTGGATATTTGAAGCTGCCGGCGATCTTGCCAAATATGAAAGCTGGACAAAGCTGAATGCTGAACAGTACAATGATTTTACCAAGTTCCAGAAGTCAAAACTGTTTAAAGTTCCTGCGGGTCAGTATTATAAATCTTCCAATTAATTCATATAGAAATCCTGCTTTTGAAGCAGGATTTTTTTTGCTTTTTCATTGATGAAATCTCCTTATCTTCCAAAACAATTGCGTGCTATATGAGTCCAAACCGCTTGTTTGATTGTATTGAAGTACAATTACAGAAATTTCCACGTGAAGATATGTTTGCTGCCAAAGAAGAAGGCGGCATCTGGCATAAATACAGCACATCAGCCGTAAAAGAAATTGTAGATAAACTTGCTGCAGGTTTAATTCATCTTGGCATTGGTGCCAAAGATGGCAGCAATGAACACAGAGATAAAATTGCCATCATCAGCGGCAACAGGCCTGAGTGGATGTTCCTTGATTTTGCTATTCAGAAAATTGGAGCTGTTTCAGTTCCCATTTATCCCACACTTGCAGTAAATGAGCTGGAGTTTGTATTGAACGATGCAGAAGTGAAACTTGTTTTTGTGGGCGATGAAGAACTTTACCACAAAGTGCAGCACCTGCGCAGCAAAACGCCAACAGTGCAGGCTGTTTATTCGTTTGATAAAGTGCAGCACTCTCTTTACTGGAAAGAAATTCTGAGCAAGGCTGAACAACATGATTATGCTGTATTAGCCGAAGCAGAAACGAAAGTAAAGTATGAAGATCTTGTTACGATTATTTATACTTCAGGTACAACCGGAACTCCAAAGGGCGTAATGCTCAGTCATAAAAACATTCTGAGTAATGTAATGAGTTGCGAAGAAGTGTTTAATGAATTTTGTACAGCAGGTGATCGCTCATTGAGTTTTCTTCCGCTCAATCATATTTTTGAACGGATGGTTACATATGTGTACATGTTTAACGGTCTTTCGGTTTATTATGCTGAGTCACTTGATACCATTGGTGAAAACCTGAAAGAAGTACAACCCGCAATTTTTACAACAGTTCCCCGCCTGCTGGAAAAAGTGTATGAACGTATTATGGGCAGGGGACAAGAGCAAACCGGCCTGGTTAAAAAGCTCTTCTTCTGGGCTGTTGGTGTTGCAGAAGAATTTGAAATCAATCAGAACAAAGGGTTTATTTACCGCACCAAACTTGCCATTGCCAATAAACTCATTTTTTCAAAGTGGCGTGAAGGTTTGGGTGGAAAAGTAAAAGCCATTGTTACAGGTGCTGCCGCCTGCCAGGTGCGTTTGCTGCGCATTTTCACTGCAGGTAAAATCAATATCATGGAAGGATATGGTTTAACCGAAACATCGCCGGTGATTGCTGTAAACCGTTACAGCGAAAAGAACCGCATGTTTGGAACAGTAGGTCCGTTAATCAGTGGTGTTGATGTAAAGATTGCGGAAGATGGAGAAATATGCTGCAAGGGTGATAACATTATGATGGGCTATTACAAGCGCCCTGATCTTACTGCTGAAGTGATTGATGCAGATGGATATTTTCATACCGGTGATATTGGTGTATTTGCAGATAAAAGGTTTTTAAAAATCACCGACCGTAAGAAAGAGATTTTTAAAACAAGTGGTGGTAAATATGTTGCTCCCCAGCCTATTGAAAATAAAATGAAGGAGAGCAGGTTTATTGAGCAGATGATGGTGGTTGGTCCTGAACGGAAATTTGCCGGCGCATTGATTGTGCCTGCATTTGAAAACCTGAAGGAGTGGGCTACACAAAACAATATTGCTTTTTCCAGCATTCATGATCTTGTACGCAACCCGGCTGTGATTGAAATGTATAAACACATTGTGGAAGAATACAATGAGCAGTTTAACCATGTGGAGCAGGTAAAGAAATTTGAATTGTGTACAGATGAATGGACAGTTGATGGTGGTGAGCTTACACCAACATTAAAGCTGAAACGTAAAGTGATTATGGAAAAATATAAAGATGCGATTGAACGGATTTATGATTAACACCTGTAACGTTTTCAAAACATTATAGGGTTGGATCAGATGTACATTTTTATTGTGCTGCACAAGTGTGCGACGCAACCGCAGCATCATAATAGCACAACCGCTGGTAACACAAAATTGTATTCCGTTTTTTGCATCGCCTGAAATCTTTATCTTCGCAGCATGCTTCCAAAATACAAACGCATCCTCCTCAAATTATCCGGCGAATCATTAATGGGCGATAAAAATTTCGGAATGGATTCAGCCGTGATTACACAATACGCTAAAGACATTAAAAGTATAACGGAACTGGGTGTGCAGGTGGCAATAGTGATTGGTGGCGGTAATATTTACCGTGGTATGAATGAAGCTGAAACAGGTATTGAACGTGCTCATGGCGATTATATGGGTATGCTGGCAACAGTAATTAACGGCATGGCCTTACAGGCAGGTTTGGAAAAAGCCGGAGTATATACACGTTTGCAGAGTGCGATTAAAATGGAACAGATTGCTGAACCTTATATACGCAGGCGTGCAATACGCCACCTGGAAAAAGGACGTGTGGTGATTTTTGGAGCAGGTACTGGTAATCCTTACTTTACTACTGATACTGCAGGTTCATTAAGAGCAATTGAGATTAATGCAGATGTGATTTTGAAAGGAACGAGGGTTGATGGTATTTACACAGCCGATCCTGAAAAAGATCCTAAAGCAACCAAGTACGAAAAAGTTACGTTCAGGGAATGTATTGATAAAAACCTGCGTGTAATGGATATGACTGCCTTTACACTTTGCATGGAAAACAATTTACCCATTATTGTATTTGATATGAACAGGCCTAACAACCTGAAACGTGTTGTTACAGGCGAACAGGTGGGCACAATTGTTACAACCTGATATATATGCACAGCCCCGCATTGATTGGGGATAAAATTCCGCCTTATCGTCTTTACCAGCTTTACCGAAGAGTTTAACTTTCAGTGTAATAGTTTGTTTGATAACTAAAGCAACATCAAATGTGGTTAACTATTCTTGAAATACGTGTTTCTGTTCCTGAAATTATTATGTTCCAGGTGGGGGCACTTGTGCTTGGGTTTGTGATTCATTACTTCTGGAATATGCGTCACGGCAGCCAGTTTGATCAGCAACTGGATGTAGAAAAATATGAACGTGAGGCTCACGACTGGCGCATGAAATATTACAACATTCTTGAAGGCCAGAAAGAATCGGGCGAACATTTGCAGAAAGAACTTGCACATGCAAGGGATAATGAACGCATTTTACTGGAAGAACTGGATGAGGTAAAAGCACTGAATAAAGAACTGATGCAGAAGCAGCGTGAAATGCCTGTTGCTGCGCAGCCTGTTGCAGCTGCTGATGTTACTCCGGCTGAATATCTTGCCCAGTTAAAATCGGCACAGGATAATTTGCTGCAGCATAACCAGAATATTTCAAGATTGCTTGAACAGGTTGAACTGCTTGAAAAAGTTGAGCAGAAACACCAGACAACTTTACAGCAAAACCAGTTTTTGAATGATCAGTTAATGAACCTGCGCCGATCATTGCAGGAAAAAGAAACAGAACTCAATACAATTCGTGAGCAAACGATACTTACACAGGAAATGAAGAACAGGCTTGAAACAGCTTACGATGAGTTTAACGAAATTCAATCGAAGCTGATGAAAGTGGAGCAGCAGCTTTCGGTACCTCAGGCCAATGCTTTGAAGTATGATGAACTGGAAGAAGCCAATCATTTGCTTTCGGTTGAGTTAAATGATCTGCGATTGAAGTACAGGGATGTGGTGGAAGAAAATTCAAGATTATCGCAGGAGTCGACCGAACTTGAAAGCAAGCTGAAGGAAGCAAATATGCAGCGCCAGCAATTGCACAAGCGCAATGAATTCCTGGAAGAGCTGAATAAAGATCTGCAGCAGGTATCGGATCACAATAAGAAACTGGAATCGCAGCTTTCACGACTTTCAGAAATAGAAGT
Organism: Chitinophagaceae bacterium UBA1931; assembly: GCA_002337125.1. GTDB lineage: Bacteria > Bacteroidota > Bacteroidia > Chitinophagales > Chitinophagaceae > Lacibacter. The sequence goes on along the minus strand of DDFJ01000004.1, from coordinate 1,618,530 downwards.
GATGCTGGCAAAAATTTCAGGCGGACAAAAATCTTAAACCAAACAGGTGTAAAAAATAAAATGGATGATGAAACTGTTCAGTATCATCATCCATTTTTATTTGTTGAATGTTGTTACGCTTTCTTTGCGTCTTTTTTCGCAGCTTTCTTGGCAACATTTGCAGGACGGCTTTTGCCGAATGAACCTTTAAAGCGTTTGCCTTTTGCTGTTTTTTTATCACCTCTTCCCATAGTAAATTTTATTTGATGTTAATTGAAGTTTGAAGATAATTCAAATGCTGCGTTTATCAAAAAAAAGCAGGAAAGCCAAGCTTCCTGCTCTTTTTAAATAATTCAGGAAATCAGAGCTTTGCAGCCAATTCCTTACCAGCTTTAAACTTAGCAACTTTCTTTGCTTTGATTTTGATTGTTGCACCTGTTTGTGGGTTACGGCCAGTACGGGCAGCACGTTTGCTTACAGAAAATGTACCGAAACCTACTAATGTTACCTTACCATCTTTTTTTAATGTTTTGGTAACTGCATCAATAAAAGAATCCAATGCAGCATTTGCCTGAGTTTTAGAAATACCTGCATCGTCGGCAAGTTTTGCAACTAATTCAGCTTTGTTCATAGTGAGAATTTTTTAAGTGGGACAAATATAGATGCTTTTGTATTGCAACAAAATTTTTTTAATTGAAAATAGATTATGTAAAATCCTCTAAAATCCTTATTGGGCAAGGGTTACAGGTGATGATTGATTTTGTTAAATGCGTACTGTTTGTAAACAAAAAAGCTGAAACTCTTTGCTGTAAAGGGTTTCAGCTTTTCTATGTCAGAAAGTCATTGGTAAGTGAGTGAATTTGTCAATGAAAAATGAGTAAAATAAATTGTTTTCATTTTCCACAATCAGTGCACAACTTCCATTATACTGCGGAAAGAAATGAACTGGTTTCCCCACTCGCTGAACACTTTATTGCGGAGAGCTGTTGCAAATTTTTCAATGTATTCATTTTTCTTTTCCATTGAATCGGCAAAGTATTGTGCAGCATAAGTTGGTCCTTCTTCTTCATCAATTTCCAGTACCCGTAATAATTGTGCATGTGTGAAACAACCGGTGGCTACCACTTCGGGCATGTGTACTTCTTTCATCCATTTTAACCAGTTATCATGGATGTTCCATGTAAGTTTGGTGGTTACGTTATAAACGATCATAACATTAATTATTGGTGTTTGATTTATGAATATCGTTCAGCAGACTTTTTACCAGCATAAACAATAAAGCCAGCACCAGTAGCAAAATTGGCCATATAAACCATTTTTTGAAAAAAGATTTTTCAGCTGGGGCAGGTTGTGCTTTTTCAACTGCTGTAATTTTTCCTGCAGCTAAAAACAATGTATTGGAAGGAATGCTGTCTTTAAATTGTACAAGATCAAAATCAGGTGCTGAAGCTGAATCACTCTCCATCAGTAAATGATAACTATGATCTGCGTCAAGATAAGATGTTGCGTAAACAAACGGCTCTGCAGTACTGATTGAGGTAACAGATAGCGGTGGATTGTCTTTGTTGTCAATAACTAGTAAAAGTTGTTTGGTCTTAACAACGGGAAATTCAAATTCCTGTATTCCTCTTAACAGTTCAAATTCTGCAATGAATTTTCCCGGCTTGCCATTTGCATCCGGGAGATAGATAACCAAATGCCTGTTATAGAATTTAGGGCCGTTTATATTCATCCGCAGTTTGCCAATATGCCCGGAAGCTTTTTCCGTTATCATCAACAATGTTTGGGTTACCGAATCCTTTTGAACAAACATTGTATTGTTATGTTCAATAAACAGCCTGGGTGGTTCAACATACTCATTTGAATAAACACCGGCATGCAAAATATTAAGCGGGTCGTTTTGGAAATTATTAATCACCACTTTAAAAAACCTGTAGTCTGATGGAATAAATTTTAATTCCTGTATATATTCTGCAACTGTTGTTTCATATGAACGTTCGATGAAAACAGGCGAGATGATAAACCAATGTTTCTGATCATTACTGCCACTGATAATACCTGTACGGCTTACAGCTGTATTTTTCAGAAATAATCTTATCTCGGAAACAAGCGTATCTGCTTTGTTCAGCAGAATCAGTTCAGTTTTACCACTGTCGGTAATGCTGTTGCTGAGAATAGGGAAATCAATAACCTTTTCCTTCTTTATCACTTCGGTTCCATTGAGTATAATATGCGGAACCCATTTTCCTTTTTCATCTGCAATGCGGAAATCAGAAAAGTCGGTTTTAAGATGTGATGTAATTTCCGGGCTTAGTTTAATTGTATAAAATCCTGTTTCCTTTACAGGATCAAGATCAGCTTTATAATTAAACTGCTGTGCATGTACAACCGCTGTTGAAAAGAGCATCAGCAGACAGCTGAGTTTAAACATCTTGTTTTTCATCATCAATAATGAGTTTTTTCAACCGTTGATACATGAATGAAATCACCAGCAGCAATACACCAAGAAGAATAAACGCTGCAATTTTTCCACCTGCAGGTATATTCCTGATATCGTATAGAAACAGTTTCACCAATGTAATTCCAAACAGGATAATTGATCCCCAACGCAATGGTTTAAAACTATTTCTTAATCCAAGCCACATCATTACAAATGAGCTTAGTCCCCAGCTGATGGTCAATACTGCTTTGTTATAAAGGTTGAACCAGAAGTTGATGTTTTCTGCATTTGCACTGTTGATGAGCAGCCATGGATACAGCAGTGAAAAACTGATCACTAAAAGATAAGCTGCTGCAATAACATAAGTGGGGAATGATAATTTTTCTTCTTTGTAATTTTTGCGGAGCGAACGCACCGTTTCAAACATCAGCCAGAACAGTAATAAAACACCTGCCCAATGTGCAGCGATGGGAAGTGCTGATTTGTTTTGCAGTATAAGATCGTTTACAAAGAATTCTTTGGTAACAACTATTCCCAGGCAGTAATAAATAAATACATAAACGGTGATCAGCAGCAGCAGCGAATGACTGAACTTCTTTAATTGTTTCAGCAATGGAACTGTGATTGCTGCAAAGCAGGCTGTATAGAAGAAACTGTAAGGTGCAAACATTGCTTCTGCATATTGCCTGGTTGAGAACTGGTAATTCATTTCAAACAAACCGGCAACATAGAAAATAATGATACCGGTGCTCAGCATTGTATTGCGGATAAAACGATTGGAGAATCCTTTCAGGTACCATGAATCGGCTTCTTTATAAAGTAAGCTGTAATAAACAAACAATGCAGCACTTACAAATACGGATGTGAGATAAGCTTTGTTGAAAACGATCATTCTCTTTTCGGAAACCCAAACATAAAGATCAACCCAGTCCATTAATAAGCTGACAAGCAGTGCTGCAAATACAATCAGCGAAGCAATCTTCATCAGTTTAATTTGTGAACGTTGGAATAACCAGAAGAGCAATACTGTTTCAGCTGCCCAGAACAATGTAATGTAATTACCGTTTAACTGCACTGGCGCTGTAAGCGAAACATAAGTGAGTGTTAATCCAATCAGCAGGTAAACGAAATTCTTATCTGCCTTAAACCGTTTAAAGAACACCCATGCAAGTACAAAGTTTACAACTGCAAGAATGATGGTGAACAAACCTTTATAATCGCCATTATCCCATTTGGAAAGAATAAACATACCTGCACTGTAATAAAGCACATTAATGCCCAGCAGTAACGAAAAATCAAATTTGCCAAACACATCATTTGTGCGAAGCTTATTGATGATGGCCATTGCAATAAACTGTACATAAAATAATGAAGCGAACAGGATAGCAGCTTTGTAAGGAACAACGTTGTAAGTTACTGCCTGGTTTACCAGCCAGCCACCGAAAATAATTGTGGTAAAGAACACAGCGATGTAATGAACAATGTTCCATTTTTTAAAATAGGACAAAGCCAGGAGGCCTGCATTTAAAATACACAGGTAAGTGAATAAGGAAACATAATTATTTTCTCCGGTGCTTACAAGAAAAGGTGTTACATATCCACCAATTGTTGCCAGTACCGATAATTCAATCCGGTTGTATAATAATGAAAGAACTACAGCAAATGCTGTAATCACAATCATAATTACAAAAGCAGATGTTTGCGAAAAGAGGTGGTATTGATGAAAACCAAGTGCAATTGTAAAATATAATACAGTCAATCCGCCACCCACAAGTACAGAACTGAATGAACGGTATTTTTCTTTTAAACGATGTGCAAGAAAGATCAATGCAGCACCACATAACAAACCAATGCTGACACGGCCAACCTGGTTAATCCAATCTTTATCGATAGCATATTTTACGAAGAAGCCAATGCCTAATACCAAAACTGCAATACCAATTTTGTTGGCAAGGTTTTCTCCAATGAATTTTTCAATGTCGGGATTTTCAGCCACCCATTTTTCCCACCAGCTTTCTTTATATACAGGTGCAGTTTGTGGCGTTGCAACTGGCTCAGGTTTTTTAACCGGTGCAGGTTGGGCAGATTGAACCGGGGTTTCTTTTTCAACAGGTGGTTCAATTACTTTGGGCTGCACATAAACAGGAGCAGGTTGTTCTTCTTTTACAACAGGTGTTTCTTTTAGTGGTTCTGCTTTTTGTTGAGGAGTAGGTTCTTTTTTTTCCTGAACCGTTTCAGGTTTTACAAATTGTTGCTGCAGCTTATCATTGATCTGCATAAGCTTGTTTTCAACAGACTTGATCCTGTTCAGAATTTCCTGTTGCTTCTGGTTTCGGTTAGCAGCGTTTACGATTATCAAAACAAGAATTGCAAGGATAATCAGTATTATAAGGGCTTCCATAATGGAGGTTTTACAATTTCAGCTCAAGATACACCGGGCAATGATCACTGTGTTTTACATCCGGGTATATTTCTGCATCTTTTAAATTTTTCTTCAACGGTTCTGTAACACTGATGTAATCAATACGCCAGCCTTTGTTGTTCAGTCGTACAGAAGGGAAGCGCTGGCTCCACCAGCTGTAACGATGTGGTTCGGGATGAAATTCACGGAATGTATCAACCCATCCACTTTCTAAAAACTTTGTCATCCATGCACGTTCTTCCGGTAAAAAACCACTTGATTTTTTATTTCCCTTCGGATCATGAATATCAATTTCATTATGTGCAATATTATAATCACCGCAAAGAATAAGTTTGGGATGTTTCTTCTTTAACGTGTTGAGCCATGCATAATATTCATCCAGCCACTTGTATTTAAAACTCTGGCGTTCATCTCCACTTGTTCCGCTTGGGAAATAGGTGTTGATTAACCGCACATCACCAAAGTCAAGCTGAATTACTCTGCCTTCATCATCACTTGGTCCGTGTCCATTACCATATTCAACGTTATCGGGTTTAATTTTTGTAAACACAGCCACACCACTGTAGCCTTTCTTTTGTGCACTGAACCAGTAGTTGTAATAACCCAGTTCATGAAAAGCTTCATGATCAACATCATCTTTTGTTGCCTTGGTTTCCTGAACGCAAACGATTTCTGCCGGGTTTGTTTTCATCCAATCAAGAAAACCTTTTTTAATTGCGGCTCTTATGCCGTTAACATTGTAAGAAATGATGCGCATGATCAGTAATTGTTATTGGTGAGATGATTAACTTGCAATTCCTCAAACCGAAATTATGAGAATTCTTTCATTGTTTGCAATTTCGTTACTGTTCCTTTTTGTGAACGTATCTGCAAAAGAAATTTCTTCCCCTTCTGGAAATATTAAAGTTACTGTTGATGTTGATGGAACAGGTAAACCTTTTTATGCTGTTACATATAATCAGCATGCAGTTATCAAGCAATCGTATCTGGGATTTGTATTTGCTGCTAATGAAGATTTTTCTTCCGGCTTCAGCATTGTTGCTGATGAAACAAAAAATGTTGATGAAAACTGGAACCCTGTTTGGGGTGAAGTGAAAATCATCCGCAATCATTACAACCAGCTGAAGTTAATGCTGAAGCAAAACAGCACGGGCAAATTATTGAATATTGAATTTCGTGTGTTTGATGATGGTATTGGTTTCCGATATGAGTTTCCACGTCAACAGAACATGACGTATTTCATCATCACAAAGGAAATTACACAGTTCAGTCTTACCGGCGATCATAAAACATTCTGGATACCGGGCGATTATGATACAAACGAACAGCTTTATACCACTTCTAAATTAAGTGAGGTTGATGCATGGAAATCAGATATGGTTTCTGTTGGAGGAAGAGAGCTGAATGTTCCTGATCAGTATGCAGTGCAAACTCCGTTGATGATGAAGACGGCTGATAGTTTGTTCATCAATATTCATGAAGCTGCATTAATTGATTTTCCTGCCATGCAGCTGCATGTTGACAGGGCAACCTATCAACTTAGTGCCAATCTTGTTCCTGATGCTTTTGGCAACAAAGCGTATTTACGTACTCCGGCAACATCACCCTGGCGTACGATTATTATAAGCAATAAAGCAACAGAGATCCTTGCTTCAAAAATGATTCTGAATTTGAATGAGCCATCAAAGCTGAATAATACATCATGGATTCAGCCAATGAAATTTATGGGAGTGTGGTGGGAAATGCAGACGAACAAAGGCAGCTGGAATTATACTGATAAACCTGATGTGACTGATGCAAACGGAAAACAAATTCCTAACGGCAGACATAGTGCAAACACAGAAAATGTAAAACGCTATATTGATTTTGCTTCAAAGAATGGCATACAGGGATTGCTTGTTGAAGGATGGAACACAGGATGGGAAGCATGGTATGGCAACTGGCATGGACGGCATTTTGATTTTGTTACAGCTTATCCTGATTTTGATGTGGCTGCTATTCAGAAATATGCTGCTGAAAAAAATGTGCAGATGATAATGCACAACGAAACAAGTGCAGATGCTGCAACATACGATCAGCAGATGGATACTGCATTTAAATTTATGAACCGGTTCGGCTATCATTCTGTAAAAACAGGATATGTTGGTGAAATTATTCCACGTGGTGAACATCACGATGGGCAGTGGATGATTAATCATTACCTGCGTTCAGTTAAAAAAGCTGCTGACCATTTGGTGATGATTGATATACATGAACCTGTTCGTCCAACAGGATTGCACCGCACTTATCCCAACTTTATTGCATGCGAAGCAGGAAGAGGAAATGAATTTAATGCGTTTAGTGAAGGAAGTCCTCCCGAACATGAAACCATTCTTCCGTTTACACGTTTAATGGGCGGGCCAATGGATTATACACCCGGTATTTTTAAATTGACAGGTTATGCAGCAGGTGCACCCAACAGGCGCATGCATACAACATTAACCAAGCAGCTTGCATTGTATGTAACTTTGTACAGTCCGTTGCAGATGGCTGCTGATCTTCCTGAAAATTATGAAGCAAAACAGGATGCATTTCAGTTTATCAAAGATGTGCCGGTTGATTGGGACGACAGTAAATATTTGTTGGCTGAGCCGGGCGATTATCTTGTTATTGCAAGAAAAGAAAAAAACAAAGAGAACTGGTATATTGGTGCAATTACTGATGAGCAGGGAAGAAACTTTACAGTGCCTTTGACTTTCTTAAATGCAAATCAGAAATACATTGTAACCATTTACCGTGATGCAGATAATGCCAGCTGGGATGGAAATGCAGAAGCATATGTGATTGAAAAATTTGCAGTAACAAACACAACGAATTTAAAACTGAAACTTGCAGCAGGAGGTGGTTGTGCCATCAGCATTAAACCTGCAGCTGCAGAAGAATTGAAATCAATAAAGAAATACAAATAACAGGATGATTGAAACAATAATCTACGACCTTGGCGGGGTTCTTATTGACTGGAACCCGATGCATGTGTATAAAAATTATTTTGACAGCGAAGAAAAGCTGAACTACTTTTTTGAAAACATCTGTACACACGACTGGAATGAAGAACAGGATGCAGGTCGTTCAATCGTTGAAGCAACAAATATTCTCATTGAACAATTTCCCGAATGGGAACAACCCATCCGTGATTATTATGGAAGATGGACAGATATGCTGGGTGGACCTGTTGAAGGAGCAGTTGAAATATTCAAACAATTAAAAGACAGCGGCAGGTATAAAATTTATGCTTTAACCAACTGGCAGCACGATTTGTTTAACATTCCGCTAGTACGCTACAATTATCTTGGATGGTTTGATGGTATTGTAGTGAGTGGTGTGGAGAAAACAAGAAAACCATTTCCTGAATTTTACCAGATACTTTTTGATCGTTATAATGTGGATGTTTCAAAAGCATTGTTTATTGATGATAACCTGCGCAACATTGTTGCAGCTGAAAAGCTAGGGTTGCAAAGTATTCATTTTAAAAATGCAGATTTGCTGAAAGAAGAGTTGGTGAGTAGGGGAGTGATTTAAGACGATTTATGTTTTAGATAAAAAAAGAGAGCAACTTAGTTGCTCTCTTTTTTCTTATTCCAAAACAGGTCTCAGCCATCTTGTTGCTTCTTCCATACTTATTCCTTTACGCTCCGTATAATCCTGCAGCTGATCTTTTTCAATCTTACCTACGCCGAAGTATTTGCTTTCAGGGTGTGCAAAGTACCAGCCGCAGACACTTGCTGCAGGATACATGGCCAGTGATTCAGTTAAATGAATACCGGTTGATGCTTCACCACCAAGTAATGAAAACAGTTTATATTTTTCTGTATGATCGGGACAAGCAGGATAACCCGGTGCCGGGCGGATGCCAGTATATTCTTCTTTAATCAGATCTTCATTACTCAACTGCTCATTTTTTGCATAAGCCCAGAATTCTTTTCTCGTACGTTCGTGCAGTAATTCAGCAAATCCTTCAGCTAAACGGTCGGCTAATGCCTGTAATGTGATTTTGCTGTAATCGTCATGTGCTGCTTCAAAGCGTTTGATGTGTTCTTCAATTCCCTGGATAGTTACGGTAAATGCGCCGATATAATCCTGGAGATTTGTTTCTGCAGGAGCAATAAAATCAGCCAGTGAACTGTTTGCCTGACCTTCTGCTTTTTTAATCTGCTGACGAAGGAATTCTAGATTTACAGTTGATCCGTTATTGTTTACTGTAACCGTATCTTTTCCATTGCTGTTTGCTGGCCAGAAACCGGCAGTGCCTTTTGCTGTTAACCAGTTTTCTTTAATGATCTGGTCAAGCATAGCATTCGCATCATGATAAAGTTTGGTTGCTTCAACACCCACTTTTTCATCGCTTAAGATAGCCGGGAATTTTCCATGCAGTTCCCATGCAATAAAGAACGGCTGCCAGTCAATGTACTTTCTGATTTCATTTAAATCATAGTTGTCAAACGACTTTGCACCAGTATAAGAAGGAACGGCTGGCTTGTAATTTGTCCAGTCGATTTTTGCTTTATTCTTTTGTGCATCAGCAAAACTCAGGAACTGTTTTACCGGCTTTTTATTTTCAAAGTCTTCTTTCAGCTTCTGATATTCTTTGTTGATGTTGTTAAGAAATTCAGGTTTCTGTTCTTTGCTCAGCAAACTTCCAGCAACTGTTACACTACGACTGGCATCCAGCACATGAACAACACCTTCATCATACTTTGGTGCAATCTTTACAGCTGTGTGCATACGTGATGTGGTTGCACCACCAATCAGCAACGGCTGTTTCATGTTGCGGCGTTTCATCTCGTGTGCTACATGCACCATTTCATCGAGTGATGGTGTAATTAATCCGGATAAACCGATGATTGATGCATTGCATTTTTCTGCTTCGTCCAGGATTTTATCTGCAGGAACCATTACGCCAAGATCAACAATGTTGTAACCATTACATCCAAGCACCACACCAACAATGTTTTTACCAATATCATGCACATCACCTTTTACGGTTGCCAATAAAATTGTTGGAGCATTAGAGGCTTCCTGTTTTTCTGCTTCAATAAAAGGAGTAAGCCATGCCACACTTTTTTTCATGACCCTTGCACTTTTTACCACCTGTGGCAAAAACATTTTTCCTGCACCAAATAAATCGCCAACCACACTCATGCCTGCCATTAACGGACCTTCAATTACTTCTAATGGTCTGCTGTATTTTAATCTTGCTTCTTCTGTATCTGTATCAATATAATCGGTGATGCCATTCACCAAAGCATGTTTTAAACGTTCTTCTACTGAATTGTTTCTCCATGCTTCATCTTTCACTTCCACTTTACCTTTTGCTTTTACTGTTTCAGCAAAGGCAATGAGTTTTTCTGTTGCTTCGTTGTTTTCGTTATTACGGTTAAGAATTACATCTTCACACAATTCTCTTAACTGTGGCTCAATTTCATCGTATACTACAAGCTGACCTGCATTTACAATACCCATGTCCATACCTGCTTTGATAGCATGGAACAAAAACACACTGTGCATGGCTTCACGAACATGATCATTTCCACGGAAAGAGAAGGAGAGATTACTTACGCCACCACTGATTTTTGTCAACGGCATCAGGCGTTTGATTTCTCTCGTTGCTTCAATAAAATCAACACCATAGTTGTTATGTTCTTCCATCCCTGTTGCCAATGCAAAAATGTTTGGATCGAAGATGATATCCTGTGGATCGTAACCAACCTGTTCAGTAAGAATTTTATAAGCCCTGTGACAGATTTCAATCTTCCGCTCTTTTGTATCGGCCTGTCCTTTTTCATCAAAAGCCATTACAATCGCCGATGCTCCATACATGTGGCAGATGCGTGCATGTTCAATGAATTTGGCTTCGCCTTCTTTCATTGAAATAGAATTGACAATACATTTTCCCTGCACACATTTTAAACCGGCTTCAATGATTTCAAACTTTGAAGAATCAAGCATTACCGGAACTTTTGCAATATCCGGTTCACTTTGCAGCAGGTTAATGAATGTTGTCATTGCATGAACACCGTCAAGCAATGCATCATCCATGTTTACATCAATGATCTGTGCGCCGTTTTCTACCTGCTGGCGTGCAACACTTAATGCTTCTTCGTACTTGTTTTCACGTATAAGACGTGCAAACTTTTTTGAACCGGTTACGTTTGTACGTTCACCTACATTGATAAAGTTTGTTTCAGGACGAACGATTAACGGTTCTAATCCAGAGAAACGACTATATGGCTTAATTGATAAACTCATTCTTAATATTTTATTCAGCAGATAATTCTTGTTCAACTAAAGGGATTGCCCTTGGCTTGATATTCTTTACATGATCTGCAATATGTTTGATATGATCGGGTGTGGTACCGCAGCAACCACCAACAATATTTACAAAGCCTTCTTTCGCCCATTCTTCAAGGTAATGACCAGTGTCTTCAGGGCGTTCATCATATTCGCCCATTGCATTGGGTAAACCGGCATTGGGATAAGCAGATACATAACAGGAAGCCATTTCAGACAACTCTTCAATATGCGGACGCATTTCATGTGCACCCAATGCGCAATTGAGTCCAACACTCAATGGTTTTGCATGCATCACTGAAATATAAAATGCTTCCAGTGTTTGACCGCTTAATGTACGGCCACTTGCATCGGTAATTGTTCCTGAAATAGAAACAGGCAGTTCAGGTTTGTTGCTGTCCTGGAAATATTTTTTAATTGCGAAGATGGCAGCTTTTGCATTGAGCGTATCAAAGATGGTTTCAATCAATAACAGATCAACACCACCATCAACCAATCCTTTTACCTGTTCGTAGTATGCACTCAAGGCATCATCAAAACTCATTGCACGGAAGCCGGGATTGTTTACATCGGGACTCAGCGATAATGTTTTGTTCATTGGCCCGATAGCACCTGCAACAAATTTCGGAACTGTGTTATTTGTTTTGGCATTGAATTCAGCAACGGCCTGCTTTGCAATTTTTGCAGCTGCAAGATTGATTTCATAAGCCAGTTCTTCCATATGATAATCGGCCAATGAAATACGCTGGGCATTGAATGTATTTGTTTCAATGATATCGGCACCGGCAGCAAGGTATTGTTTGTGGATGCCTTTGATAATATCCGGGTTTGTAAGACACAACAAATCGTTGTTGCCTTTTAAATCGGAAGCCCAGTCTTTAAACCGTTCGCCACGGTAATCAGCTTCAGTAAGTTTGTGGCGCTGAATCATGGTGCCCATTGCACCATCGATTACAAGAATTCTCTTTTCCAGCTCTTTTCTGATATCACTCATATAAAATGTTTTTTGCCCAGGGAAGTATTTGTGCTGAAGTGTGCGACGCAACAGAAGATGAACAGCTATTTGCAACTGACAACATCATCATTTTTTATTCCCCAAGGGAATTGAACTATAAACGTTGGAGAAACCTGTGAAAGTTTGTAACGTTTATTAGTTCTGTTGCGGCCGAACAATAAACAAATCCGCCAAAGCGATGCGAAGTTACATGAAAAAGCCGCACCAACAAAGGGATGCGGCCTGTATAGCAAGCAAAGAAACCCGTATTATTCGCCTCCCAGCCATTTTTTGAATTCGGGAGAGCGTTCAGTGCTCACAATTGTTTCAATTTTGGAAGCTGGTTTTAATTTAATCATTACACGTCCCTTGGTCCAGGTGGTCATTTCATCAATTGAACCAATGGAGATAATAAACTGCCTGTTGATGCGAAAATAAACTTCGGGGTTCAGCATTTGTTCCAACTGATCGAGGTTAAAATCAATTACATACCGTTTTCCATCGTTGGTAATGAGAAAATTGGCCCTTGCTTCGGTATAGAAATAAGCGGCGTCTTTTGTTTCAACGGTTTTAATATGCTCGCCATAGCGAATGATAAAACGCTGGCGGTATTTGTCGGCTGGTGCCTGCGAAACGGCCTGCAGCAACTGATCAATATTTAATGTTTGTTTCGGGTTAAGTTTTGTGTATTTGTTGAGTGCCTGCTGCAGTTCATCTTTCTTCACCGGTTTTAATAAATAATCAACACTGTTTAATTTAAATGCCTGCAATGCATACTCATCATAAGCAGTAGTGAAAATGATGGGACAGGTTATTTCAACCTGTTTAAACAGTTCAAAGCTGATACCATCAGCAAGATGAATGTCAACAAGCATCAGGTCGGGCTGTTTATTTTCCTGCAACCATTGTTTGGCAGAGCTGATACTGTCGAGTACTGCAACCACTTCTGTTTCTTCAACAGTTTCGCTGAGCAGTTTTTTTAACCGCTTTACTGCAGGTTCTTCATCTTCCAGAATAAGTACGTATATCATAGTCGCTTAATTAAGGGCAGTTTTACAATAAAATGAGTTCCTGTATTTTCAATTTTAATTTCTTTTGATGCAATGAGCGAAAAACGGTTGTTGATATTCTGCAACCCGAATGATTCGCCTTTTTCTTTTGTTTGTTTGAGGTTGATATTGTTACGGATGACCAGCATTCCGTTTTCGGTAAACAATTCAAACTTCAATGGTTTTTCTTTTGAGACAATATTGTGCTTCAATGCATTTTCAGCAAGTATCTGTAAACTCAGTGGCGGAATCTGGTAGGCGGCTTTTTCTTCAGGAGTAATCCTGTCTTCAAATTCCAGTGCCGTGCAGAAACGTTTTTGCTGAATAAAGAAATAATTGCCCAGCACATCTGTTTCATCGGCAAGTGAAACAAGATCTTTTTCACGCAGGTTTACAATGTTGCGGTAAAAATCGCTGAGGTGTTCAACATATTCCGCTGCATTTTCAGGGCTTTCCTCAATAATGCTGAGTAATGTATTAAAGCTGTTAAAAAGAAAATGCGGATTAACCTGGTTCTTTAATGTTTCGTATTGCGATTGCAGTTTTTCTGTTTGCAGTTGCTGCCAGCGTTTTGCAGCTTTCTCTCTTTCTTTAATAATATAAATCAATGAAGCTGTAACAGCGGCAATAACTAATAGTATAAACCACCATTGTTTCCAGAATGGTTTGCCAATGGTAAACGTATAGCTTGCTTCTTTTGCATGATCAAAGTTTCCTGTTACCGACGAACGTACACGGAACGTGTATGTGCCCGATGGCAGTTTGGGAAAATTAATTTCATCGTTTTTACTTACCTGCCATTCATTGTTATAACCGTCTAGCCTGTATTGGTACTGCACACGGGAAGGATCGGAAAAATAAATACCGTTGAATGAAAAAGAGAGATTGTTTTCGTCGTGTTTAAAACTTTTTTTCTCCACGGCATTTATTTCGTTGAGAAAAAGTGATACTGCATTAATGGTTGTTTGCGGCTGGTAAATTGTTTGATAAGAAGGTGCACAGTATTTAAAAATTCCTTTTGCTGTATGAAACAGAACGCCGTTTAATGCCTGTGCAGTGCTGTTGAGATCGGTATTAAACATGCCTGTTTGCCTGTTGTTGCCCGGAAGAATCACATCCTGCGACTCGGCGTCAACAAGGAAAAGCCCGCTGCGGCTGATGCAAAATAAATTTCCTTTGTTATCAATGTTGAGCGAAGAAATATCCAGGTCGGGGATGCCTTTGCTTGTTCCGAAATTGCTGAATACATTTCCTCTCAACTGAAATAATCCTTTCTGAAATGCGGCACACCAGATGATGCCTTTCCTGTCTTCAGCAACTGAATAAATTACTTTGGCAGTAAGACCTTCTTTTTCGCCGAAGTAAGAAAACCTGTTATCCTGCATCATTACCAAACCTTTTCCATCGGTTGCAAACCAAACTCTTCCTTTACTGTCTTCATAAATATGGTAGATGTAACTGATGCCGATTCCCGAAAGTTCAGTAAGGTTCTGAAACACAAAATCATTTCCCTGTGCTGTTGCTTTAAAAATTCCCTGCAGTGATGAAATCCATACATGATCGTGTTTGCCTGTAATGGAAAGTATGCTCATGCCTTCGTTTCCCTGCAGGTTGCTCAGGTGTTTTACAGTATTGGTTTTTGAATTGATGAGATAAATGCCTTTACCCATTGTACCTACCCAAATGTTTTGCTGACCATCCTGGTAAAGACAGGTGATATCTGTTTTACGATCAACTCCCGGCAGTTGAAATATTTGTTTTGATGAAGTGGCCGGATTGAATTTTACAACTGTTTTGTTGAGGTTGTACCAGGTATTTCCTTCAGCATCTTCCAGCACATCATGTATTTCATTTGTTTCTTCAGCTGTTAACAGTAAAACCGTTTGAATTTTTTCTGCATCGCTTTTAAATAAACCGTTGCGGCTGATGAGCCAGCCATTTGCTTCTGTACCAACTGCCAGTTGCGATGGATTATTAAAACTTTGTTCTGAAAGAAGTGTTCCTTTTTTGTTCAGTTGCAGAAAACTGTTTTCAGTTGTTATCCATATTTGTTCATCAAGAACAAGAATGTCGTTGACCTGTTTATCTTTTAACTGTGAAACAGGGAATATTTCAGCCTGCTTGGTAATGAGCGAAAACCTGCAGATACCACCTTGCTGAAATCCGAGCCAGATGATGGATTTATCGTTCCTGTCGGGTGTAATGCATCGTACAATATTATCAGGAAGACCATTGCCTGTGCTGTAGTTGTCGATTGTTTTTTTTGTGCCGTTAAAGCTGCAAAGGCTTAATCCTTTATCGGTTGATGCTGCAATGATATTGCCGGGCAACAGTTCAAGATCGTAAACATAGTTATCGCTGAGGCCATCATCCGTGTTGATATTATAAAGTTTACCTGCATGCTGAACATAAACACCTTCGCCCTGTGTTGCAAACCAAAGACGATTATCGTAATCGCCAACGATTTTACTGATTTCTTTTTTAGGTAAACCTTCCTGTGGCTGAAAGGGCCATGCCTGTTTGTTTTTTACACAAATAATTGTTCCGTTTTGCAGTCCTGCCCAGAGCTGGTTGTTTTTATCGGTATAAAGTGAAGTAATGTTTGCCTGGGTTGTGTTTAATGAAACCGGTAATATTTTTAATCCATTGTACGTATAAAGACCATTTGATGTGCCGATGTACATAAGGTGAGTTGCATCAAACAAAAAGCATTGCGGTTTGCCGGGTAAATCTGTTTCGCTTAACTGTTGT
Source organism: Chitinophagaceae bacterium UBA1931 (assembly GCA_002337125.1). Classification (GTDB taxonomy): domain Bacteria; phylum Bacteroidota; class Bacteroidia; order Chitinophagales; family Chitinophagaceae; genus Lacibacter. The sequence continues at coordinate 1,602,568 of DDFJ01000004.1, read as the reverse complement.
TGCCATGGCGAAACTGTTATGCCACTATTTTCCTGTGCATTTGTAATTGCAAGGCACAGGAAAAATAATATGGTAAGATAAAACTTCATGAGGTTTACTTGGCAAATAATTCTGTGTTGATGGTTACTTTAATTTCATTGGCCAGCTTTTCTTTTACCACTCTTGGAATTGGAATATTATGATCGGAAAGTAATACCGTGAAGTTGCTGCTGATGCGGATGCTGTTGCCGGTAATTTCAATATCGCTTTTTATAATCCGTTCCTGCTCCACTCCGTGAATGCTCAGAATTCCTTTTGCACGTACAGTGTATTTTCCTTTTGTACTGTAATCAACGGTTTCAATAATTTTTCCGTTAAACGTTGCTTCTGGATATTTTTCGCTTTCAAGATAATTTTCGTTGAAGTGTTCTTTCTGCAGCGGTTTATTAAAACCTTCAAATGAGCGTATGCGAATGCGGAAAGCAAAATTATTTTTTGATGCATCAATGGCGCCTTTTAATTCTTTACTGCTGGCATTGATCAGCTCAAACGGGGCTTCAGAACGGAAGTTAACAGAGCCGTTGTTTGACGTATAAATAACCGGGTCTGTGGTAGCTGCTGCACAGAAAACCCAACCCGTTATAACCAACAGAAATAATTTCATTTGCTTGCTTTAAGTATCGAAAATTAACCAAGTTGACGGTTAAAGACAAACCTATTTTTTTCTAGGTTTTTTTATGGTGAATACTCTTGAAATATTAAAGCCAAACAGCAGATCGCCTTTACTCCATTTTCCGTTGGTTTCAGAAATGAATGTGCGTTCTGTCATTCCTCTTGAGTTGGTGATGTGCAGTTGAAACACATGTCCTCCTGTTTCAATATCAAATCCAAATGACAGGGCATCGGTTGTACCTGAAAATTTATATCCGGGAACCTGGAAATAATATTCTGCATTAATGGAAATACGTTTGGTGATTTTTTGCCTGCCACCAAAACCTATTGCAATTACATCATTTGGATCATTTGCTTTTGGAACAAGGTTGTAATGCACAATTGTTGGCATCAGTTGCAACGAAGTTGATTCAGAAAACTTACGTGCAATAATTAACTGGTGAGCAAATTGCATGCGTGATGTAAAGAAATTTTTTCTTGTCGGGTCGCTCCATTTCAGGGAAGTTACCATGGTAGAACTTACAACCGACATACTGATGGGCATGGTTCTCTTACCGGTACTCTGGCGAAGAATTTTATATTTCAGAAAGCCGTCAAACTGTTTTTGATAACTGCTTCTTCCAACGCCAACCATTAAACGGGGTGTAATACCGAAGTCAAAACCTAAACGCATGGAAGCATTGTCAAGTCCAAAAAATTCATACGCACCACTGTTGAGTGTTCCAAACCGGTGCGAAACTTTCAGGTCCATTATGCCCGGTGCAATGTTTTCAATAGAGTGCCCGTTGATGAGTCTTGTTGTTTTAAAAGTTGCTTCGGTATAATGCACTTTTCCTTTTTCTTCTTTTGCCTGTTCTTCTTCAAGCATTTTATTTAAATCAATATCCTGTGCTTTTGCTGCAAAAGCAAAAATGAAAACAAAAAGTGCAAGCAGTGAAAGTTTTTGGGTCATAATGGTTGTTGTTATCAGGACTTTGGTTGAAAGAGTTCGTAATTGCAGTTAACATTTATTTCAACTGTTTCTGCAATTTTTGCCGATACAAAAGCCGGAACTGTTATTTTATAATCAGCAAGTTTAACGTTGAACTTTGATGCTGCACTTATTTTTCCATCTTTCACAGTAACGGTTCCGGGTGCTTTCATTTTATTGGTAACACCATGCATGGTTAAGTTACCTTCTACTGAAACAGGATAAGTTCCATCTTTACCAAAATCAACTTTGCTTAAGTCTGTTATGTTTCCTTTAAACTCAGCTTTTGGATAAAGATCGGAGTTCATGTAATTTTCTTTGTTGAAATGCTCCTGCATTGCGGCCTTCTTAAACTGGAAACTTTTGATGAGCACTACAAACTGCATGGCTCCTGTTTTTGTATTCAGTACACTTGACACTTCATTGTTCACAGCCCTGATATCTTCAACAGGTGTTGTAGAAAAGAAACTGATTTGCCCGTTACGTGTAAGCTGCACATCCTGTGCTTTTACATGTAATGCGGCAACCAGTGTAAAGAGAAAAAATATCTTCTGAATCATAGTTAACCTTTTTGATTGTTATTGTTAATTGTTGGGTGCGCCGTTCCTGATCCATGTTCTTATTTCAGCAATACGGCATTCCTGCAATTTTGCTGCTCCCTGTGGCATTGCTGTAAAACCAGGTGCTTGTGTTATAACTCCCATCAGCTTTCCGTTCAGCGCCTGCGTTTTTACTGCATTATATGTGCCCAATTGAATGCCTCCGCCTGAAATGGCCGTGCCTCCGTGACAACTTAAACAGTTTGATGAAAGTGTATTCAATATCTGGCCACTGTATGTTACTTTACTGGTATCGCAGGGTACAGCGGGATACAATATTTCTTCTTTATCATAATAACAAGATGAAAGAAGTACAACAGGGAATAAGATGATGAAGAGCTTTTTTATCATTGGTTAATTTGTTTTATAGCACCTGATTAATACCACATCGGTTAAATATCCTGTACAGATTCCTTTCAGCGAAATGTTTTCATCTGCTTTAATATCTGCTGCTTGTTCAAGCGTGCAGTTTACACCAAACATCAGGTCATCTGTTTTCAGCAGTACAACTGTTTTGCCTTCGCTGTTTTTTGCCACACTGTTCACCACGCCCGATACTTCTACTACTTTGTCGATATATTTTGCATTTGCTTCTTTTTCGTTGCTGCTGTATTCGCTGAAGAGTGCAGCTGCTGTAACCTTTACTGCTGATGAATGTTCAACATTCAGTTGCGGCTTGTTCCAAATATATAACCAGGCATAAAAGCTTACTGCTGCAACGGTAAATAAAATAATGATGCCTGCTATTTTCAATTTCTTCATCTGGCTGGTTTTATAATGCTGATAAGATTTCCTATTTGACGACAAGATAGATTCATGACTGCTTTAAAGCTTAAGCAATGAAACTGAAGCCGTAAAAACCATGACTGAACGGGGATGAACAGGAACTGAAAAAATTAAATTCAGTCAATTATTATTTCATTGAAACATAGTTGGCAACCGGCTGCCTGTTTTGCAGACTTTTAGCAAGAGTGAGTTCATCAGCATATTCGAGCTCACCTCCAAATGCAATACCACGGGCAATAGTGGTGATTTTTACCGGCAGGTCTTTGATTTTTTTGCTGATGTAAAACAACGTTGTATCACCTTGAATATTTGGATTAAGTGCAAAGATGAGTTCTTCCACTTCATCTTCTTTAATGCGGTTAATCAGCGGTTCAATGGCCAGCTGATCAGGCCCAACACCATCAAGTGGTGAGATGATGCCACCAAGAACATGATACAATCCGTTAAACTGCTGTGTGCTTTCAATGGCAATTACATCTCGTATGTTTTCCACCACACATACAATTTGTTTTTTGCGCATGGGGTTGCTGCAGATGTTGCAGATTTCGGTATCAGATACGTTGCAACATTTTGAACAGAACTTGATTTCTTTCCGCATTCTGGCAATGGTATCGGCAAAAAACTGTGTTTCTTCCTTTGGTTGTTTGATGAGATGAAGAACCAAACGCAAAGCTGTTTTTTTACCAATACCGGGAAGTTTGGCAAATTCATTTACAGCATGTTCCAAAAGGGAAGATGAAAAAGACATACGGCGAAAATACGAAGGTTGAAGAATTAAAAACCCGGTGATTGCTGATTCGGATTTTTTTGTTGCTCCGGTGCAGGTGGTGGCTGGTTGATATCAATGTTCAGTTCGTTATCCCAGTTGGCTTTTACTGCAAGCGAAGCATAGATCTTCTGCACAATTTCAGGTTGCCGCTTCACTTTCAGAAAATAATTGCCGGGATCCCAAACACTGTTCTGGTTATTATCATACAAAATAGCCATGCTGTAAGTGCCCGGTCTGAACAATGATTTGTAAAACTCTTTGCCGTTAAACGGATAGCTGCCAACTAATGCATTGTTGGCATAAATAAGCAGTACCGGGTGACGGGCTGTATCAATATTTTTAAAACGGATTCTTACTGAACCATATTCTTTTTCATTCTTAACCCTGAACTTGAGCGTATCATTTTTTACAGCAGCCAAACCTGATGAATCAGCAGCATAATCTTTGTTTAGATACAGAACGTATTTTGAATCCTGTTTCCAGTTGGTTTGAATGATGAGTTTTTTATTGATGCTGTCGTTCCTGATGTAAAAGTCGTTGATTGTTGTTGTTGAATCCTGCACAAGCCTGATCTTGGATACATCTAATTTCCTGACTGGTTTTGCATACGTTAATTCAAGACTGTCGAGGAAGTCGAATGTATTTGCATCAAGATTGTTTGTAAAACGAAGGGTTCTTATTTCGCCTTTGGCAGTTGCTGCTGTTGTTTCTCTTTTCTTTTCTTTTTCGGCTGCATAAGCATACAGCAATACCGGTTTGGTGGAAGCATTTATCACAACCGGTGAATCAAGAAATGCAAACTGCTCAATGGGCTGATTGTATTTCTTGTTTCCGTCAGCATCCTGCAGTGCATAAACATAAAATGTTCCGGCAGGTAAATTGGTGAAATGAAAATTGCCTTTTGCATCAACCCTTGCAACATACCTTGGTGTTTCTTTTGCAACAGTTGAATCTTCCTGCTTGGTGTACAGCAACGCAAACATCGTACTGTCGGTTGTTCCTGTTTCGGCAAGAATAATTTTTCCTCTCAGCTCATTTGTATCAATGGTTGGACCTGTTGAAAACGTAAAGCGGAAATTTTTGAGGATATTATTTTCGTTGAGGTCAGAAATGGCATCACCAAAATCAATGCTGTATGTGGTGTTGGGCAATAAAGAATCTTTAAGACGAACAGTTATTGTTTTCAGTTTCGATTCGTACATGGGTGTTTTAGCAGGAAAAGGTGAAATGAGAATCTTTTCTGAAGCAGTGGTTAAACTGTTGACAAACTCGTTAAATACAAGTGCGATTTTTTGCGTGTTTACATTCAATGCCGAATCTTTGGGGTTGGCTGCAATAAGTACAGGAGCAAGACTGTCTCTTGGTCCGCCGCTGGGTGGAACAATATTGGCGCAGCCTGTTTCGGAAAAAATGCTGATGAGAAATAATCCGCTGAAAACGATATATAAAAAGAGTTTGTTCATTGCAGCTGCAAACATAGAATAATTGTGTGAACCGGGATTTATGGGATTGCTGAGATTAACAGGAAATTTTGATCATGCTTCTGGTTCCTCATCATTCAACTCATGCAATGCCACAGCAAGATTATTGGTCTTTACAAAATTGCACCAGTGACAATCTTCTTTACCACAGCCGGTGTAAAACTCTTTGTTCTGAATCTTTTCCCAGGTGGTTGTAATCTGCTGCGTTACTGTTTCAATATCGGCAGGTGAGATGACAATTTTTTCTTTGTGGTATTCTTTCTTTTTATCATCCGGTTCAACAAAATCAAATTCAGTGCTGACAACTTTCCAGTCTTTTGCTTCGTTATTATCAACCAGTATTTTATAAAACACTGCCTGGCGCCAGTAATCGCCGCCGTTAGGTTCTTTATCGTTCGGGCCTTTTAATTTGTCTTTTGCCTTATCGAAGTTGCCTGTTTTATAATCAACCACATTCACAGCTTTGCCATCAAACTCCAGTTTATCTAACTTTCCTTTAATAGGCACATTGCGAATAACCACATTGCGGATATTGCGTTCAATAGCCACAATTTTATTGAAAGTGTTGATGTATTTGTCGTAATAGTTGCTGAGGATTCCTTCGCCATATTCAAGGCGCCTGTTGAACTGTTCAAGTGTAAAGCTTTCCCTGTGTCGGTGCATGTACCACACAAAATCTTTAATAAACTGTTCTTTTGAATGGAATGTGTTTTCTTTTCCATCCTGCATTTTACGGAACAGTTGCTCCAATGCAAAGTGAGCGGCTGATCCAAACTCTGTTGCTTCGTTTTTAGGCGAAGGAATGCGGATGAGATTTTTATAATAAAATTCAAGTGGGCATTTGAGGTAGTTGTTCAGTGCTGTTACGTTCATTACAAACTTATCAAGCATGGGCTGCACAAAATCATTTTCCAGCTTGTCAATTTCAGGAGCTGTTGCTTCGCCAAACAATAATGCTGCAAACTCGCTTAATGCTTCTTCTGTTACAATCATTGTTTGTGTTTTGATATCGTGTTGATCTTGTATCTCCGCCACAAACATGGAAGGTTCCAGTTCTTTACCATCATTTTTAAACCTGCTGTATGAAATGAACAGGTGCGATTCTGCTCTTGTTAATGCAACGTAGAACAAACGACGCAGTTCTTCATTGTTGTTATCGTTACTGTCGGATGAAGTGGCAAAAATTGTATCGGGCAATTTGTAACCGCCGGCAGGTTTGCGTTTCTTTTCCCAGAAACCTGCATTGCAGCCGGGGAAGAATACATATTCAAACTCCAGTCCCTTTGATCCATGTGCTGTTAGAAGGTTCACTCCTTTATCACTTCCGCTGATCTGAATCAATGGCAAAGCAATATTTTCTTTTTCCATTAACTCAACTACGCCAATCAGTTCCTGCAGTTTCAGCAAGGGATTTCGTGCAGTTTCGTCTTTAATAAAATCAAACAAGCCGGTTAATACTTTCAGCAGCCAGTGTTTATCGGTGCTTTGCATAATGTGTTTCAACACACCTGCTTCCCGGATAATGTTTTCAAACAGGTGCTGCAAAGTTACATTTGGTACATCTGCAATCAATCGTTCAAAAACTGTACTTGCTGTTTTTAATCCTGTATGAATTCCCTGCGAGAATAAATCTTTGGGAGGAGTATTTGCTTTTTCGTACAGTAACCTTCGGAGCGACGTTTTGTTTTCGCTGAATTGCAACGCTGCAGTTTCAACACTTAGCTTGGCAATTTCAACTGGTGGAACAGCAAACCAATCGAAGTGCAGAATTTCAAACAGCATTTCATCGCCACCGTAAGGAACGTCATGTTCGGCAGCGAGATATTTTAAAATGAGAATAATCTTTTGCGCAAGCGGTATTTCAAATATGTTGAGATTGCGTTTGCTGTAAAACGGTATGCCCAGGTGGTTGAAGTATTGCTGCAGTTCTTCACCATACTTGTTTTCTTTATAAATCACAGCTACTTTTCCTGCGGGTATTCCTTCGCTCAACAACTTCTGAACCTGTAGTGTAATATCAATCATTTCTTCCCGCTGCGACTGGTATTCTTTTATTGCAGGCAGGTGCGAAAGATGACTGAGTTTCTGGTTGCTGGATACAAGATCTTTTGTTAACCCATCAATCTTTTTAATCAGCCTTTCTTCGTTGCGGTTGATGAGTGATTTTGAAATATCAAGGATAGGTTGCGTTGAACGATAGTTGTTGGTGAGCACAACGGTAAACAAATCTTCTTTATAGCTCGAAGCAAAATGAAGCATGTTTTCAACATTCGCTCCCTGGAAACGGTAGATGCTCTGATCATCATCACCAACAACGAATACGTTGGGTACATCCCAATAGCTGATGAGCAATTCTACAATACGGTTTTGAGTACCGCTTGAATCTTGGAACTCATCCACCAGTATGTACTGGTATTGCTCCTGGTAACGGGCCAGCAGATTTTTATCTTCTTCAAATGCTTTGATGACCCATGTAATCATATCATCAAAATCATAGCGGTTGCGTTTACGCATCATTGACTGGTAACGGTCGAACTCATTTACTGCTGCACGCAGTTTTCCCATTCGTTCAGTTTCTTCTTCCAGCTTTTCCTTCTTGAGATCACCAGCATTGAATTGTTTGTATTTTCTTTTATAGATGAATTCATCTCTTGTTGGCAGTTCGTTCAGGTATGTATCAATCCGTTCATTAACAAATGCCGGTGTCCATCCTTCTTTTTTCATCGTGCTGAACAGGCGGTCGAGGTTGTTGACTTCAAAGTACACATCGCCACGGTAGCGTTTGAGTGGATGATTTTTGGGGAATGTGTCAATCAGTTCTTTAAACAGTTCAATCTTTTCCAGTTCTGAAATGGGATCGAGTGCGGTTTTCTCAAATACCGACAGGTTTTCCTGTATTACATCGTTACAAAATGCATGATAGGTGCAGATGTTTACTTTGTATGCATCAGGGCCAATAAAGCCCAGCAGTCTTTTCCTCATGGCAACTACGCCTGCATCGGTATAGGTAAGACAAAGAATGTTTTGTGGCAGCGCATCAGTTTCGAGTAATATTTTACCAATGCGGCTGGCAAGAATCTGTGTTTTACCTGTGCCTGGTCCGGCAATAACCATTACCGGCCCTTCAATGGTATCAACAGCGAGTTTCTGTTTTTCATTTAGCCTGTTGTATTCTTCTGCAAACTTCAGTTCGAGTTTTTCCTTGTTGAATGACATGTTTCAAAGTTAAACTTCCGCAATGAGCAAAAAGTGAATTTTAAACAGAAAGTGATCGGCAAAAAGGTTAGAACTGTGGAAAAAGAAGTAAAAAAGGGGTAGGCAAAAGATGGGAAACAGAAAGAATTATTTTATTTTTAGATGTCTAACTTACAACCCGTTTTTAAAATCCAGCCGTAGCAAAACAAACTTGCCGTCTTTAGCTAATAAAGGCGGTTTTTTATCTTTTAAGGGTAGCATATACCCGCTTTGTGGTATTTTTTACTACAAGTTTACTGCCTACTTTTACAAAGTCAAAGGTTTAAAGCCGTTGTTTATCCTACACACCCGCTGAATTTTCAGCTAGAAGTAAATAATTAAAGAGGCAGATTCACAGCTATCCTACCTAATACCAAACTCTGCCTCTTTATTAACCTGGCAGTCTTGATATATACTTTTCCATCTGTTTAATCTGGTCAACGATCTGTGAAGAAGAAGGCTTCAGTGCTTTTGCTCTTCTGAAATGATCTTTTGCTGCCCTGAATTCACGCTTGTTGATCATAATGCTGCACATCTGTAATTGAGCGGCAGCTTCATTTTCTTTATCGGGGAGACCTTTGCGTAATGCCTGGCGGATATAGCTTTCGGCCTGTTTGAAGTTGTTTTTCTGCATGGCCAGCATTCCCATCTGTAAAAGACTTGCACCTTCTGTACCCTGCATAAGCGAAGAACCTGATCCAAGATCAATTCCTTTTTTCATCATTACCTCGGCACTGTCAAAGTCCTGCTTCATCATGGCCATGTTGCCTTTGAGCGTATAGTAAACCGACCTGATAGGCTTGAACAGCAGACCAGGGAATTTGATAGAGTTGATGATTTTTTCGGCTCCTTCAATATCGCCGGTTTCCATATGTTCCTGGATAAGACGCAGCGGGCCAAAAAAGAAGTGACCGAAAATACTTACAACGGCCACAAGATAAATAATGAATGAAGGCCAGAAACCGGTGAAGTAATGAACTGCAATTGCAATTGCCAGGAAAACAATACCGAGGATAAGCCTGTACCTGATATAAATATTTAAAAGCTTCATATTCTTTGAATTGGGGAGCAAAGGTAGGATAAGAAGCCAGATTTTTGCTTTGTTGATGAATGATTTCTGTTATTTTTGCTGCCCCGTTAAGCGATTAGTTGCCAAGGGTGTGCTGGTCCCGTAGTTCAATGGATAGAATAGAAGTTTCCTAAACTTTAGATACAGGTTCGATTCCTGTCGGGACTACTACTTAAAAAAGCTATGAGCGTATGCTCATAGCTTTTTTATTGAAATACTGTGTTCCGGGTTATTTTGCTGTAAACTGGTAGATCTCATAAATCTTTCCATCCTTGTTAAACTTCCAGTTTTCATTGATGAGGGTAGAGTCTTTTTTCCCATCTTTCATTACATCCACTTCTTTTTCCCAGCAACTTACCCATGTTTCATCTTTGCCCTTGGGTTTTAAGACAACAACGGAATAGAAATAGTCTGATGCTGATGTAAAACTGCTCCGGGCACCTGTAACAGCTGCTAAAACAGAATCTTTAGGCCCCTGAAGTACGGTGCCATCAGAAAGGCGGAATAAAATACTGTCGGCAAACTTTTCTCTTGAATTCGGGATGGTATTGTTGTCGTAATCTTTTGAAATTTCCAATACCGATTGAGCGAATTTTTTATCGCCAATTTCAAAATCGGAAGAATAGCTAATGGGGAAAGGAAGCGTAACCGATGTAGTTTGCGCCGTTTTTTCTTTTGAAGCAGTATCATTTGTTTGGTTGCTGCATGCTGAAAGAATACCCACAACGAGGAAGGTGAAAAGTACTTTTTTCATCATTAATTGTTTTAAAGGTTTACTACAAAATAATCATTCTATTCAAAAATTAATAATTGTAAACCTGCTAAACAGACTGCCGGGAAACTGTTCAAACGTCTTCCAATCTACCCAAAGGTTTCAAAAGGGCACATAACGGAACGTAACGGATCACAACGGCACCAAACTGCACTATTTGATGAACTATCCATGCTTTATCTATGGAGTATCCATGAAGTATGTATGGAGTATCTATGGGCTATCTGCGGCTGATGCTCTTTTTATGATAACAACTTGCAGAAATAAAAAGCACAGGCATTTTGCCTGTGCTTTTAAAGAAATGATATGGTTTACGATTAATGCAGATCTCTTGCTATTTCGCCATGGTAAGCAACATCGAGCCCGTCTTCTTCTTCTTCGGCGGTTACTTTTACACGGGTTACTTTATTGATAAGAATGAGCATGAGGTAGGTAAATACGAAGGCATAGAGCGATGTTGCGGCAACAGCCACCAGTTCTTTCATGAAGAAACCAACTCCGCCAAACAGCAATCCATCGGCACCATTGGGGTTCACTGCTTTTGTTGCAAACACACCTAATAAAATTGTTCCGAATACACCGCCAACACCATGCACACCCCATACATCCAGCGCATCATCCCAACCCATTTTGTTTTTGAGTTTCACAGCGAGGTGACAAACAACCGATGCAAGGATGCCTGCAAGAAATGCTTTATCGTATGTGATATAACCGGCGGCAGGGGTTACTGTTGCCAAACCTGCAACTGAACCTGTTAACAGTCCAACAAAGGTGGGGCGTTTGTTCCCGGTAAACCATTCAATGCACAACCATGTTACTGCAGCTACGGATGCAGCAATATCGGTATTGAGAAAAGACATGGCGGTGATGCCGTTCATCTGCAATTCGCTTCCGGCATTAAAGCCGTACCAGCCAAACCAGAGCAGGGCTGTACCAATGGCTACCAGCGGAAGGTTGTTGGGGCGCTCGTTAATGACACGCCTGCGGCCCACATAAAATACCGATGCAAGAGCTGCAAAACCGGCAGTGGCGTGAACGGTAATACCTCCGGCAAAATCGAGTACACCCCATTTTGCCAGCAGACCGTTGCCCCAGATCATGTGCACGAAAGGGTAGTACACCAATATCTGCCAAAGGGTTAAGAAAATAAAATAGGCTTTGAACGTAATGCGGTTGGCAAACGCACCTGTAATGAGCGCCGGGGTAATGATGGCAAACATCATCTGGTAGGCAATGAACACAATTTCAGGGAAACGTTTGTCGGGGGAGAAAATGGTATCGGGTGTTACACCGTGGTAAAATGCTTTGTGCAAATCACCAATAATGGCACCATCGCCACCGCTGAAGCAAAGCGAGTAGCCAAAGACGTACCATAGTACTGAGGTCCAACCCATTGATACAAAGCTTTGCATCATTACGTTGAGAATATTCTTTTTACATGCAAGACCGCCGTAGAAAAAAGCCAAACCGGGGGTCATGAGCATAACTAAGCTTGTGGCCAGGAGCATGAAGGCCGTTAATCCAGTATCTAACATCCTTTTTTATATTTTATATAATGGCGGAGCAAAGCTATTGAAAAGAGGGCTGCTGATGCATAACGATAATAATTATATATGTTGTTAATCTGCTTTTGTTTGATAAAATGCAGTTTTTTGAAATAATTATTCAAAAATTTTCAATAGTAAGGTTTAAAATGAGGAATATATAGTGAAAATTTAATTGAGCTGGCGATTCAACTCTAATTGAATCGAATTCAGTTTCCGGAGTTTTGTTTCCAAAGGCTGATATTGTTTTTCCAGGTGCTGACAGGAGCTTTCCAACCGTTAACGGATGCTTTCCAACAGCTGACAGCGTGTTTCCAACGGGAATAGTTGCCTTTCCAATGAGTGACAGCGGCCTTCCAACGACCGACAGCAGCTTTCCAATGACTGACAGATGCTTTCCAACCGCCGACAGATGGCTTCCAACGGCTGACAGGAGCTTTCCAACGGGCGACAGCTGCAATCCCGGCAGTGTAAACTGTCTTCCAGTCAGGTGCAGGGGCTTTCCAACGACTGACAGGGGGCTTCCAATGAGTGACAGAGGGGTTCCAAGTGGGTGGAAATGATGGATTTAGGTTGAAAATCAGCCGATAGCCGATAGTAAGGAGTATTTAGTGCTGAGGAAACAGCTTTCCGCAATATGCTGGGTTGCAAACTCAGCATAGCGGGGAAAAGCGCAAACGGTAATAAGAAGCTTCTTTTGCAATGAATTGCTGTATGTTCTTTTGTCTTGACACAAAAGAACCAAAAAGTCAAGACGGAACATATTACCCCCATGTTACGTCGAAAGCCCTGATTAAGCTTTTGTGCTACTGTGATTAAGAGCTGATGTAATTCTATTTGGGATTTTATGTGCAGCAGTTTGCAGCAGTGTTGGGTTTGTTAACTGGGAGGAATTTGTTGGTCAGGCGATCAACAAAGGCGTGGTTTATAATTTCGGGAAAAATCGTCCGGTGGTTTGCCGGTATTGATTGTAATTGCTGTATCTGTCTTGCAGCTTTTTTTCTTCGTAACTGGATTTGAGCCAGAACCACAGCAGCAATACTGCACTGATGATTAATTTAAATGCTGATGACCAGAACAGGGCAAATCCAAATGCAAAAAAGAGAATGCCTGCATAAATGGGATGCCGCACATATTTGTACAAACCGGTGGTGATTAATTCTGATCCGGGTTTGGGTGATGGATAAACAGTTAAACTCTGATCGAGTTTGAATACGGAAAGCAACGAAACAATAAAACCGGCAATTGCAACGAGTAACCCGACAATGGAAACAGCAAAAGGTATTTGGAGTTTGGGCAACAGTTCAAATATATACAGCACAAACAGTACAAATTGTACTGCAACAAAAACGATGTCCTGTACCGGCTTTTTCATAAACAATGAGTTGATGTTGCCAAGTTAAGTATAATACAAGTGCTCCAGTATGAACTATGTCACACAATATTTGTAGTGACGAATAACAGCATTAAAAGTCAGAATAATCTGTCGGGTATAAGAACTCAATATCAATATGTGCAACATTGTGCTGATACTCCGGTGCAGATGAAAGTTTTTTCCATTGCTGCGATTCGCTGAAATTTTTCCAGTTACTGTCACGTGCTGCCTTGTTTTCATGACAGGTCATATACATCAGGTTGGGTATTTTGCTTCCTGCAATGACTTCGCCGTAAAATGCTGCATTGAAATGCAGTTGTTTAAACAAACCAATTTCATCGCCTTCATTAAACATGTGCACTTTGTTGGCAAATATTTTTTCGGTACTGCTTTCATAACTGCGCAGTTCATACACCCGTTCTTTCCGGTTGCTTTTCAGATCGGGCAACTGCATTTCCGGTGCAAGTGTGAATGCCTGTAATAAAATGTTTTCCATTCTTGTATATGGCGGATTGTTATAAACTGCATTGAGATAAGCAGCACCATCTTTCTGATAAACTGCATCTGTTTTTAATTGTTCTGCTATTTGCACAACCGACTGCAGTGATTGATGCGGAATGAAGATGTATAAAATTTTATTGGCGGATGTATCCTGTGCAATGCGTTTGAACACGCCGATGTTTTTGAAGTGATGGCGATGCAATGCAGGCAGTAATGCGTTTTGCAGATAGTCATCAAGTAATTTTTCCTGATCGGCTGTTTGATAGTGATATACTGTAAGCTGGTAAATGCTGCGGTTTTTTTGAGGTATTGTTTTCATTGATGATAAACCGGCAGTTAACAGAACAAGCAACAGCGTGGTGAAGGAAACATATTTTTTCATGTGTATGATTTTAAAAACCTTTTCTGAATGAAACAGCAGTATCGCCAACCGAAATTATCATTTTTTATGTTTCAGTTGATAAGCTGCAGCTGCAAAGAAAGCTGGTACGTTAGTTGCAAATTGTACTATGGAAATTTAATTGTACACTTAAACAATGGTTATGGAACTGATCACTATTTTATTAATTGGCGGCGTTGCCGGCTGGCTGGGCAGTGTTATTTTCAAAGGCAGGGGTTTGGGTTTCTTTGGCAATATTGCTGTTGGTATTATTGGAAGTGTTGTTGGTTACTGGTTGCTTGGTAAGCTGCATATTTATCTTGGTTCGGGTTTAATTGGAGTGATTTTTACAGGCGCAATCGGGGCAATTGTTATTTTGTTTTTACTGAATCTGCTGTTTAAAAGTGGAAGGTGATTTAAAAAAAAGAAGTTGAAATGTAGATGCATTTGTTGTTTGATTTTTGGAAGTAAATTAGCTGGAAGAATAGAGGCAAGGACAAATTGCTTTTTTCTGTTTTTATTTTTTAAATGTAAAGGTCCAAAACTATGTTTGAAATCAACACCATGATTAAAGAACACGGAAGTTTGATAAAATATGATATACTTCCAGCTAATAAAATAGTTTCGATTCTAATTATAAAGGATAATGAAACGTTCAATCAGATATTACAAAAGTATAAAGGCGTTTTGCAAGAAAGAAACGATCAGCACCTGTATAGTGATACTAATTTTCAATTAATGTATCCAAGATTTGATTTTTCAGGTAAGGCTAGAATTTATAAATTGGCAAATGGATTGTGTTGTATTGATCAAAGTCGTTCAATAAAAGGGAATCCTTATTATATCTGCGAATCTTATGAAGATTATATTTTAATCACTAAATATTTGCTCATTTATACTTTAGAAGAATTAAAAACTCCGGTCGTAGAATGTCATTTGTCCAATCCCAAACTAATATCAGATTTTTTATCAGCAAAAGAATTAACTGAGATTGATAATTTAAAACTGCCTGAGAATTCAAAACTATATAAGGCAAATAATGGCTATTATGTTTTAGTTGAATTTGTTCCCAAAGATGGTTTTGGCGAATTGTTTAATTTGGCCTACCAAATTACTGACAAAAGTGAAAGTGATATTGTTTATCACAGTTTGGTTATTTATGAAACATTAGAAACAATGAAATTGTCCGGAGCAATTGAGATTGAATAATCGTCGTTCGAATATAAAATCACGAAAGGAATTTGTTATGGAAAGCTAAAACAAATTTTTACATTTCGTTTCGTGTGCCACGAACCGGGGCGTAGGCAAGAACAAAAGAATAAATTGATATGAAAATCTTACTTACAAATAAGGTTAATTTACTTGGTGTTTTTATTTCAATATTTATATACTCCGTTGCATATGGTTTAATAGACCCTAATGTTTCAAGAAACATTTTTCAATCAATAATAGCATCATTGATTTTAATTTGTCTTTACGGTATAATGTTTTGGGCGGGGTTTTTAATATCATTAATAATATTGGATGCAGTTTTGATTATTCCTAATCCCAAGTATTTACGAATAAAATTAATTGCGGAATGGCTTGTTATTTGTTGCCCGTTTGTTTATTGAGCGATAAAATATGAAGGACAAAGGACTTTATATATTGTTGCTATTATCAGTTTTTTGATAACCCAACTAATAAGAGAAAAATATATAAATAAAGCCCTCGTTTAAGGGCCTTATTTTTTTCGGTTGCTGTATACGTAAACCAAAATGTGTTCGAATTTACACTTTCATAATGAAGTTGTATTGCCGAATATTGTTTCAGAATGCACAAGAGTGCGACGCAACAATAGCTTAATTGTTGCAACAGCTTCTGCTACATTATTTATTTCCTTTTTCAATTACCCTCATCTTCACACCTTCGTTTGTAATCTTCACCGGTTTGATAAAACCGTTTTCATCGAAGTATAAATAATCAATACAGGTTTCTCTTGAGTTGCCATCTTTTTCAGTTAAAGGACGGCGGTGGTACACAATGTACCATTCATCGGTACCGGGAATGTTGATGACGGAATGATGCCCTGCACCTTTTGCAATGTTGGGATCCTGCTGCAGAATTTTTCCTACACGTTTAAACGGACCAAAGGGTGAATCGCCAATGGCATAAGCCACACAGTAATCGGGACCTGTCCAGCCACCTTCTGACCACATAAAATAATACTTGCCGTTGCGGATAAACATGAAGGGCCCTTCCACATAACCTTCGGGTGTGATTTCTTTATACGTTACACTGTCGTTGAAAGGAATTAAACCGGTGAAATCATTTTTCAAACGCACAATATTGCAATGACGCCATCCACCATAAATGAGATAATATTTTCCATCCTTATCATGAAACACAAACTGATCGATTGGTTGTGCGCCGTTGTGAAATTCACCAATCAAAGGTTTGCCGAGATAATCTTTGTAAGGTCCTCCTGGCTTTTTTGCCACTGCCACGCCAATGCCTCCGTATTCATTGTTGTTCTGAATATCATTTGCACCAAAGAATAAAAAGTATTGTTTGTTTTTCTGAATAATGGATGGCGCCCATATTGCACGCTTTGCCCATTTAACAGCAGCAGTATCGAGTATGTGTTCGTGTTTTGTCCAGTGAACAAGATCGGGTGATGAAAACGCATCAAAGAACACCTGCTTGTTGTAGGGTGCAGAGTAGGTGGGGAAAATCCAGTATTGTTTCTGAAAGATGGTTGCTTCAGGATCGGCATACCAGCCTTTGAATAACGGATTGCCTGAATACGTATCGTCTTTCTTTATTTGTTGTGCTGTTGCTGCAGTTGTAATGATGACAAAAAGCAATGCGGAGATTTGTTTCACTTGAATAAACTTTAGAATAATAAATTTAAGAATGAAAGTATGGAATAAAACGGTTGATGAAAACTCAGCTGCTGCATTTGTTTGTAATGAAACAGAAAAACAAAAATCTGATACGTGCTGAATAGTTGATGCTGCAGGTTTTATTGTCCTTTATCATTCTGAAAAATCATATTTTATCATCAACTTTCTGTAACGGATTCAACGTATGAAGTTTGTCAATATAAAAAGATATACACTGCTGTTTCTTGTTGTGCTGCTGTTTGCTTGTAATCACAAAGGAAAGATTGGAACTGCTGCAAAAAAAGATCAGCGGCCGAATATTGTGTTGATCATGGCTGATGATCTTGGCTATTCTGATATTGGTTGTTATGGTGGCGAAGTGCATACGCCCAACCTCGATTACCTTGCCGGCAATGGTATCCGTTTCCGGAATTTTTACAACACTTCACGCTGCTGCCCTACAAGAGCATCACTGCTTACAGGTTTGTACAATCACCAGGCAGGTATTGGAGAAATGACTGCATCACGCAGCGAAGATGGTTACCGTGGTTTTATTACACCTAACACCGTTACACTTGCTGAAGTGTTGCTGGCTGCAGGTTATCACACAGCTATGTCGGGCAAATGGCATGTATCGAATACCATTGAACAACCCAATGCAAAAGAGCAGATGAAATGGCTGAATCATCAAGCGGTGCATCCTTATTTTTCACCGGTGGAGCAATACCCTGTTAACCGTGGTTTTGAAAAATACTATGGAAATATTTTTGGTGTGGTTGATTATTTTGATCCGTTTAGTTTGGTGAATGGCACAACGCCTGTTGAAAAAGTTCCTGCCGGTTATTATCATACCGATGCGATTAATGATACTGCAGTGAGTTATATTAAAACGTTCAGTAAGGAAGACCGGCCTTTCTTTTTATATGTAGCGGAGACTGCGCCGCACTGGCCTTTGCATGCATTGCCGGAAGATATTGAGAAATATAAAAACACCTACACAAGCGGATGGGATGCCATACGTGAAGCACGCTATCAACGCATGATTCAAATGGGATTGATTGATCCATCGACCACCAAACTTTCGCCACGCATCAACAATGAACTGAGCTGGGAAAAGAATCCAACAAAAGAATGGGATGCAAGAGCCATGGCTGTACATGCGGCCATGATTGACCGTATGGACCAGGGTATAGGCCGCATCATCAATGCATTGAAAGAAACAGGTGAGTTGGAAAATACCATCATTCTTTTTTTAAGTGATAATGGGGCAAGTCCGGAAGATTGTGCACGCTATGGACCGGGCTTTGACCGCCCCGGTGAAACAAGAACAGGAGAGAAGATTGCTTACCCGGTGAACAAAGATATGTTGCCCGGTGCAGAGACAAGCTTTGCATCAATCGGTCAGCGGTGGGCCAATGTTGCCAATACACCTTATCGTTATGCCAAAGAACAATCATTCGAAGGAGGTATACGCACACCCATGATTGCCTTTTGGCCGGAGGGAATTAAAAGCAAAGGTGTTTACTCTGATTATATTGGTCATGTGATGGATTTTATGCCAACGTTTCTGCAGCTGGCATCGGCACGTTATCCCAAAACATTTCATGGCAATACGATTACAGCTTACAGTGGTGTAAGTTTGTTGCCGGCGTTAAAAGGAGAAGATAAAACGCAATACCGCAGTTTGTATAATGAGCATTACAAAGCAAGATATGTGCGTGATGGAGAATGGAAGCTTGTTTCGCTTTCGGGTGATACGACGTGGCGGTTGTACAAAATAACGGCTGATGAATCGGAGGTGAATGATCTTGCAAAGCAATACCCCGATGTGGTGAAGCGTTTGGCTGCACAATGGCAGAACTGGGCAATAACGCACAACGTATTTCCCAAGCCGAAGAATTGAGAAAGGGGTCTGATTTTTTTCCGCTTATGTAAATGCGGATGCTTTGCATTGCTGATCATCTTATCTTAAATAGCCTGATGAAACACATCGTCAAAGTTTAGATACAAATGAACTAATGGAAAACCGGCGATGCATCTATTTTGCATTGTTATTTGTAGTACACCATGTTAATTGCTTTGCCATGATTCTGAAACATACTTTCAGCGATTGTATTGAAACAGGAAACTGCATGCAGTTACAATTTGTTTTACCATCACCACATTTATACACACATTCTAATCAGCAAACATGAAGAAATCGTTTACGCTCCTGCTGTTACTTGCTGCAACTGTATTGCATGCGCAGGATGCATGGAAAATTGTTCCGGGCAAAATTACCACGCCATGGGCCGAAAAAGTAAATCCATCCAACACATTACCTGAATATCCAAGACCGCAACTTGTTCGTGCCAACTGGACGAATCTTAACGGGCTTTGGGATTATTCCATTTTACCTAAAAGTGAACAGTCCATTCCTGCACAGGTGCAAGGAAAAATTCTTGTACCCTTTGCAGTTGAATCAGCTTTATCAGGTGTAGGAAAAACAGTTGGTAAAGACAGTGTGCTCTGGTATAAACGCACAGTAACAATTGCAGCTGCAAAAGGCAAAAAAACCATTCTGCATTTTGGTGCAGTTGACTGGCAATGCACTGTTTTTGTAAATGGAAAAGAAGTGGGCAGTCACCAGGGAGGATATGATCCTTTCTCCATTGATATCACTGCTGCATTAAATAAAGGAAGCAAGCAGGATCTTGCAATACGTGTTTGGGACCCATCTGATGATGGTCCGCAACCAAGAGGTAAGCAGGTAAAAAATCCGCATGGCATCTGGTACACACCAGTAACAGGCATCTGGCAAACAGTATGGGCTGAAACAGTTGCTGCTACATATATTGTTACCACCAAACAAACTCCCGATGTGGATCATAACACCGTTCGTGTAAGTGCAGTTGTTGAAAATATGCTGCCCGGCGATCAGTTATTGATTACCGCACTGGATGGTGAAACAAAAGTTGCTGAGCAAACTGTAACTGATAACAGTGAAGTTGCGTTGGCAATTGATCATCCGAAATTATGGTCGCCTTCATCACCATTTTTATACAACCTGAAGTTTACAGTTTTGCGTAAAGGAAAAGTGGTTGATGAAGCAAAGAGCTATTTCGGTATGCGCAAAATTTCCATGAAGACAGATGCAAATGGTGTGCAGCGAATGATGTTGAATGATCAGTTTGTTTTTCAATATGGTCCTTTAGATCAAGGCTGGTGGCCTGATGGTTTGTACACTGCACCAACAGATGAAGCATTGAAGTTTGATGTAGAGAAAACAAAAGCAATGGGCTTTAACATGATCCGTAAGCATGTGAAAGTAGAACCTGCAAGATGGTATTATCATTGCGATGAACTGGGTATTTTAGTTTGGCAGGATATGCCAAGCGGTGATTTAGGAAACCGTTGGGAAAACCGTCCAGGTATTTATGGCCGTGCAACAGATAAGCAACGTACTGCTGAATCTGAAACAGCTTACCGTACAGAGTGGAAAGAAATTATGCAGGACTTGTACAACTTCCCTTCCATTATTGTGTGGGTTCCGTTTAATGAAGCATGGGGACAGTTTAAAACAAAAGAAATTGTGCAATGGACGATGAAGAAAGATCCATCACGTTTAGTGAATACAGCCAGCGGTGGCAACTTTGAAGATGTTGGTCATATCACTGATCTGCATAATTATCCTGAACCATTGATGCCTGAACCGGGTTTGTTTGGTAAGAAAACCATCCTGGTGCTTGGTGAATTTGGCGGACTTGGTTTGCCTGTTGAAAATCATACATGGCAGGAGAAAAATAACTGGGGTTACCAGAGTTTTAAAAATGAAACTGAATTGCTGGCAAGATATACTGAGTTCATCAACCGTATTCCTGAACTGATTGGAAAAGGATTGTCGGCTGCTGTATATACACAAACAACCGACGTGGAAGTGGAAACAAATGGTTTGATGACGTACGACCGCAGGGTGATTAAAATGCCGGTTGAACAACTGAATGCAATTCACCAGCAGTTATACAGTAATAAAAATGTACAATTAAAATAAACGGATGAGAAGAAACCGTTTTGTTTGATGAGATATCAGCTTATTTGTGTAATCACTCCGGCGAACCAACAGTAAACATTAGGTTTTTTTGATGCCGGGGTGATTGCACTTTTTATTTAAAAAAAAGATGAAAGGATTTTCACTGCTTGGATTGCTTGTTTCTTTTGCATTTGTGCAGCAAACAGCTGCGCAGAAATCTTTACAGAAGAAAGAAGGCTATTATACACATGAAATGAAACAGCTGCAGCAGGCTATACAACAGAATTTTTTCGACAGCAGTTCCGGTTATTACAAAGAAGTTGTTTTGCCAAAGCCCAGCGACAATCCTTATTGTTACCTGTGGCCGCTTTGTACATTGTACCAGGCTGCCAATGAAATGGAAAAGCTTGATGCACATGGCAATTTCATGCAGCCATTGTTTGCCATCATCAAAGATTATTATGATCCTGCAGTACCTGCACCCGGTTATGCATCGTACATTATGAAGCTGAAAGGTGGTGACCGTTTTTATGATGATAACCAGTGGATCGGTATTGCGGCAATGGATGCGTATGCAAGAACAGGAAAGAAAAACTTTTTGCAAACAGGAAACGAAATTTACAGGTACATGATGACGGGTTATGATACTGTGTTAAACGGTGGATTGTACTGGCAGGAAAATAAAAAAACATCCAAGAACACCTGTTCCAATGGTCCGGGTATTATTCTTGCATTGCAGTTGTACAAGGCAACAAAGAACAAAATCTATCTTGATACTGCCCTGCTTTTATATAATTGGGTGAATGCAAATCTTAAAAATGACGCAGGCTTGTATTACGATAATATCGGGATTAAAAACAAACGGATTGGTAAAGCAATGTTTTCGTACAATACAGGAACCATGATGCAGTCAAACATTTACCTGTATGAAATCACGAAGGACAAGAAGTATTTAAATGAAGCAACTGCTATTGCTGACAGTTCACTTGCATTTTTTTATGGAGGTCAGTCGTTCAGGGATAATTACTGGTTTAATGCAGTGTTGTTAAGAGCATACCAGCATTTGCTCCGTTATAACAACGACAGGAAATATATTCTTGGGTTTAAACATTGTTTAGATGATGTACTGCTTCATCATAAAACAGCAGAAGGTTTGCTAAAGAAAGAGCAGGTGCTTGATCTTGTTGAACAGGGTGGTATGCTGGAAATACTGGCAAGGTTTGCTTTGCTTGAACAGCAGCAATTGCTGAACTAAAAAACATTAAACCTTTCATCATTTCTTAAGAACCAAACGAATTGCTATGATTAAAAATGTTGTTTTCTTTTTATTGTTTTTGCTGTATGCTCAGGCAGCTTTGTTTGCGGGAGGAAAAGATCCTGTTGATTATGTGAATACATTACAGGGCACTAATTCAAAACATGAATTAACCCGTGGCAATACTTATCCAACAACTGCTTTGCCTTTTGGTATGCACACATGGACGCCGCAAACAGGCCGTAATGGCGACGGCTGGAAATACCAGTATTTTAAAACAACCATCCGTGGATTTCAGCAGGCACACCAGTGCAGTTCATGGACAACTGATTATTGTGTGTATTCGCTGATGCCTGTTACAGGGAAACTGCTGCTGAATGAAAACGACCGGGCAACAGGTTTTCATCATGAAAATGAAATTGCCAAACCACATTATTATAAAGTAAAATTAGACAACGGCATTACAACTGAAATTTCTCCAACAGAAAGAGGCGCACATCTCCGTTTCAGTTTTCCAAAAAATGGTTCAAGTTATTTAGTGCTGGATGGATATACCGGTTTAAGCCAGGTAAAAATCTGGCCGAAGGAACAAATGATTACCGGTTATGTAAGCAACAACAAAGAGAACAGGCATAACCTCATCAAAAGTTATTTTGAAATTCATTTTGATAAACCGTTTAAAAGTTACGGCACATGGGAGAACAGGAACAACACGATGAATGAACATGCAACTGATGCTGAAGGTGGTGGCATTGGTGCTTATATCCAGTTTAAGAATGGTGAAACGGTGCAGGTAAAAGTTGCATCATCTTACATCAGTGCTGAACAGGCTGCATTGAATTTAACAAGAGAACTGGGTGCATATAAAAATTTAGAAGATACAAAGCTTGCTGCAGCAAATGTGTGGAACAAACATCTCGGCCGTATTTTAGTTGAAGGTGGAACAGAAGAACAGAAAGCAACTTTTTATTCCTGCTTCTTCAGGGCCAGTTTGTTTTCCCGGCAGTTTTATGAATATGATAAAGATGGCAACCCGTATTATTTCAGTCCGTATGATGGAAAAATTCACAAAGGATTTATGTTTACTGATACGGGTTTCTGGGACACTTTCCGTGCACAGTTTCCGTTAAACACTATTTTATATCCCACTATGCATGGCCGTTATATGCAGGCCTTGCTTGATGCACAGGAGCAATGCGGATGGTTGCCTGCATGGTCGTTTCCCGGTGAAGGTGGAAGCATGATCGGCAATCATGCCATTTCATTATTAACCGATGCATGGATGAAAGGCATCAGAACTTTTGATCCGCAAAAAGCATTGAAAGCTTATCTCAACGAAGCAACCAACAAAGGACCATGGGGACCAGCTAATGGCAGAGATGGCTGGAAACAATATTACCAGCTGGGTTATGTTCCTTATCCAGAAGTACGTGAAGCAACAGCCAAAACACTGGAATATGCGTATGATGATTTCTGCGGTTACCAGTTAGCAAAAGCAACGGGGAATACATTCTATCAAAACATTTTTGAACGACAGATGTACAACTACCGCAATGTGTATGATTCAACAACAGGATTTATGCGTGGAAGAAAAGCAAATGGTGAATGGCTTCCCAATTTTGATCCTGTTGAATGGGGCGGACCATTTACGGAAGGAAATGCATGGCATTGGGTATGGTCGGTGTTTCATGATGTAAACGGCTTGATTCATTTAATGGGAGGAGAAAAAAACTTTACAGCTAAACTTGATTCTGTTTTTTCTGTTCCCAACACAGTGAAAGTGGGAACGTATGGCGGAATGATTCATGAAATGACGGAGATGGTTATGGCGGATATGGGACAGTATGCACATGGCAATCAACCCATACAGCACATGATTTATTTATACAATTACAGCGGTGCTCCGTGGAAAGCGCAATATCATGTACGTGATGTGATGGAAAAATTATACAACGCAACTGAGAATGGTTATCCCGGCGATGAAGACCAGGGACAAACATCTTCCTGGTATGTGTTAAGTGCATTGGGATTTTACAGTGTATGCCCGGGAACGGATCAATATGTGATCGGCAGTCCTGTGTTCCAGAAAGTAACCATCACATTAGAGAACGGGAAAAAATTTGTGATTGAAGCAAAGAACAATAACAAACAGAACGTATATATACAATCAGCAACATTAAACGGACAGGCATTTGACCGTAACTGGATTTCTTACAACGATATTATGAACGGATCGGCACTGCAGTTTGTAATGGGTGATGCACCTGCATACAACAGGGGCGTGAATGCAGAAAGCAAACCGTTTTCATTAACGAAGTAATGGTTGTAACAAATTGTGCCGATTTTGATCAGCATTGAATAGTTGAATCATTGATAAAGCATTTTCTTAGCAATGCTTTTACAGGGGCTGAACATTCAACAACTGATTTGTATCGGTTATGTAAAAAGCAGAATCATCCTGTTGCAGATGTTGTATATTGTCGGGTCATCATTCAATAAACGGATGGATATTTTATGAAGAAAAAACTATTGATAGCAGCAACATTGTTTGCCGGTTTACAACTCAGCGCACAGGAAGTGTCGAAAGTAACGGACCCTGTTGAATGGATTAATCCATTAATGGGTACCGATTCAAAACCCAGCATGTCGAATGGAAATACCTATCCTTCCATTGCAGTGCCGTGGGGAATGAACTACTGGACTCCTCAAACAGGCAACATGGGTAATGGCTGGGCCTATACTTATGCTGCAGATAAAATCAGGGGATTCAAACAAACACATCAACCATCACCATGGATGAATGATTACGGGCAATTTTCCATTATGCCTGTTACAAATAAATTACGTTTCAGGGAAGAAGAACGTGCCAGCTGGTTTTCGCACAAAGCTGAAACAGCAAAGCCTTATTACTACAGTGTTTATCTTGCCGATCATGATGTAACAACAGAAATTACTCCAACAGAACGTGCAGCACAGTTCAGGTTTACATTTCCCGCAACCGACAGTGCATTTATTGTAATTGATGCGTTTGATAAAGACTCGTATGTAAAAGTGATTCCTGAGCAGAATAAAATCATTGGGTATACCACACGAAACAGCGGTGGTGTTCCAAAGAATTTCAAAAACTATTTTGTTATTTATTCCGACAAACCTTTTTCGTTCAGCTGCAGCTGGAGCGATACGGTATTGCTGAGAAGTTTGAAAGAAATTAAATCAGCACATGCCGGTGCTGTGATTGGTTTTAAAACCAACCGGGGTGAAAAAGTGCAGCTGAAAGTTGCTTCTTCTTTCATCAGTTATGAACAGGCTGAACAAAACCTGAAGAGTGAATTGGGAAATGACGGGTTTGATGTAACCAAGCAAAAAGCAAAAGCAGCATGGAACAAACAGCTGAATAAAATTCTTGTTGAAGGTGGAACCATTGACCAGGTAAGAACATTTTATTCCTGTTTGTACAGAACATTACAGTTCCCTCAACGTCATTATGAAATTGACAGTAAAGGACAGGTAGTGCATTACAGTCCGTACAATGGTGAAGTGTTGCCGGGATATATGTTTGCAGGCACAGGTTTCTGGGATACGTTCAGGGCATTGTACCCGTTCCTGAACTTTTTATATCCTTCCATCAACAAAGAAATGCAGCAGGGATTAATCAATGATTATAAGGAAGGAGGTTTCTTACCTGAGTGGAGCAGCCCCGGTTACCGCAATGTAATGGTGGGCAACAACTCTGCATCTGTTGTGGTTGATGCTTACATGAAAGGACTGAGAGGTTATGATATCAATACATTGTATGAAGCATTGGTAAAAGATGCAAACAGTGAAGGTCCGTTAACAGCAGTTGCACGTAAAGGTGTGCAGTATTATAATGAACTTGGTTATGTGCCTTATGATGTAGGTATTAATGAAAGTGCAGCACGTACACTGGAATATGCGTATGATGATTTCACGATTTACAGACTTGCCAAAGCATTGAACCGTCCTAAGGAAGAAATTGAATTATATGCAAAGCGTAGCCAGAACTACCGCAATCTTTTTGATGCACAAAGCAAACTGATGCGTGGTAAAAATAAAGATGGAAACTTCCAGTCACCATTCAATCCGTTTAAATGGGGTGATGCATTTACTGAAGGTAACAGCTGGCATTACAGCTGGAGTGTGTTTCATGATATTGAAGGATTAAAACAACTCATGGGCGGAAATAAAATGTTTGTAAGTATGCTTGATTCTGTTTTCATCATGCCTCCTGTATTTGATGAAAGTTATTATGGCGGTGTGATTCATGAAATACGTGAAATGCAGATTATGAACATGGGGCAATATGCACATGGCAACCAGCCTATACAACACATGATCTACCTGTATAACTATGGCGGAGAGCCATGGAAAACACAATACTGGGTTCGCCGTGCAATGGAACAGTTGTACAAAGCAACACCCGATGGTTATTGTGGTGATGAAGATAACGGGCAAACATCCGCATGGTATGTTTTCTCAGCGCTTGGATTTTATCCTGTTTGTCCTGCAACAGATCAGTATGTTTTAGGCACACCATTGTTTAAGCAGGTAACTGTGCAGTTTGATAATGGTAAAAAACTGATCATTTCTGCACAGGGCAACAGCAGCGATAACAAGTATGTACAAACATTAACGATTAATGGAAAACCATGGGATAAAAACTGGCTGAATCATTTTGATTTACAACAGGGAGGTTTGCTCCAGTTTAAAATGGGAGCAACGCCAAATAAATCAAGGGGAACTTCAGTAACAGCTTTTCCTTATTCATTTTCAACCAGCGCAGCTGAAGCAAAGTGAAGCGGGAGAGCACATTAACCTGTCATTCAGTTTGGGTTATAATCAAGGCCGGCACTTAGTGCCGGTTTTTTTTGCTGAACAGTTTTGCATAAGAAAAGAAACAGCAGGAATAGGCAGGCAGTTAATATTGAAGTAGTTTGGATCATCTTAATTCAGTTGCGTAATAATTAAAAGTTGAATATGCATTTTTCCAGGCGAATAGATATTGTTGCTGTCATTGTTGTTACTGTTTGCCTTTTTGTTTGCAGTAACCGTTTGCCGGCGCAAACAGTGAACAAAAACGATACATCCGTTTATTTTGCTGACCCTTGTATTTATTCTTATAACGGAACCTATTATTTATATGGCACAACAGAAGAAAATGCCAACAATGGTTTTGTCGCATATACTTCAGCTGATTTACTGAGCTGGAAAAAATCAACTGCACAACGTGGTTATGCATTAATGAAGGGAAATGCTTTTGGCCAGTCAAGGTTCTGGGCGCCGCAGGTGTTTCGTTTTAAAGATACATTTTATATGGCCTATGCGGCTGATGAGCAAATCGCCATTGCAAAATCTGTTCATCCAGCCGGTCCGTTTGTGCAACAGCTAATTGCTCCGTTAAGTGCTCCTGTAAAACAAATTGATCCGTTTGTGTTTATTGATGAAGATGGTAAAAAGTATTTGTATCATGTGCGGTTAACAAACGGTAACCGGATTTTTGTTGCTGAAATGGAAGATGATTTCTCTGCCATTAAACCATCTACTTTAAAAGAATGTATAACTGCAACTGAACCCTGGGAAAATACAGCAAACAGTTCGTGGTCTGTAACCGAAGGTCCTTCTGTTATTAAACAAAAAGGAGTGTATTATCTTTTTTATACAGCGAATGACTATCGTAATCCTGATTATGCTGTTGGGTATGCAACAAGCAATTCGCCTTATGGTCCATGGAACAAATATAGCGGCAGCCCGGTTATCAGCCGTAAATTGCTTGGAATAAACGGAACAGGTCATGGTGATTTTTTTCGTGACGCAGAGAACAACCTGTTGTATGTTTTTCATACACATTTTTCAGATCAGCGTGTTGGTCCTAGAAAAACAGCTGTTATAAAACTTCGTTTTGTAAAAGATAAAAAAGCGGGTATTGATAAAGTTGTTGCAGAGGTTTCAACGTTTTCTTACCTGAAGAAAGCCGTAAATTAAATATCATTATTCACCTGTAATTGTTAGACATGATACGAACAATCATTTCACGCAGTTTGTTACTTTCAGTATTCATTGTGTGTACTGTGTTTATACATGCACAGGTGATTAAAGGAACGTATGCTATTAAGAATGCTGAAACCGGAATGTTGCTGCGGATAAAAGATGCAAATGGTTCAAATGGTACACCGCTTGTTTTATATAATCCTGTTAACTGGAAATGCATGACATGGGAATTCAGAAATGTGGAAGGACAAACTTACCAGTTGAAGAATCTGTTTACAGGAAAAACATTTCAACCAAAAGGCGGAGCTGTTGCTAAAGGCACAAGACTGGAACAGCAGCCGCTTAACTCAGCATCTGCTATTCAGTTGTATGAATTTATCAATGCAGGAAATGATGTTTATCTCATCAGGTTAAAGGGAACTGATTTGTATGTTACTGCAGTAGATAAAAAGGGCAGCGTTAATTCAGGAATTGAACTGCAGGAAAAGAACGGATCTAAACTGCAGTTGTGGACGATTTACGAACAAACCCCTACGATGTAACTACTCCTTATTCTTTTCTGAAATTTTTGATGTGGCGTAATCCCTGGGTGTTAAGTTGAAATGCTTCTGAAAGTTTCTTGAAAAGTTGCTTTGTGAACTGAAGCCTACCATGTAAGAGATTTCATAAATTTTGTACTGACCTTCTGCAAGTAATTCCGCTGCTTTTTTCAAACGGGTGATGTTGATTAATTCAATGGGTGTTAAAACTGAAGCGGCTTTTATTTTCCTGTACAATGTAATGCGGCTCATGTTCATAATCTTTGCCAGCTTATTTACATCAAGATCTGCATCATCAATATTTGCAAGAATAGCATCATTAAGTAACTCCAGGAATTTTTCATCAGCTTTTGAATGATCATTGTTTTTGATATGCACCAATGGAGAGCTGGCAAAAAAATCACGAATCATATTCCGGTTGGCAATAAGGCTTGCAATCTGTGCATGCAGGTGCTCTTTTGAAAATGGTTTTTCAATGTATGCATCAGCGCCCAGTTCCAATCCTTCCACTTTTGACTGGATAGTGTTTTTTGCTGTAAGCAGAATTACCGGAATATGTGAGTATTCAAAGTTTGATTTTATTTTCCTGCACAATTCAAAGCCATCCATTACAGGCATCATTACATCGCTCACTACTAACTGAATTGCTTCTGTTTTAAGCAGGTTCAATGCCTGTTGTCCGTCTTCGGCTTTAAAAATTGTGTACTTGCTGTTCAGCGATCTTTCCAGCAAACTAAGAATCTCCTCATTATCATCTACAATCAAAATCGATGGAAGCATGTTCGTTTTATTTTCAGTTTAAATTTTCAGGGTTACGTTTCTGATGGAGTGTATTTCAGCTGCAAAATAAATGTATTCAACCCGTCGGAAGAATTTCTGATGTACAATTTTCCTTTATGTAATTCAGTTAAAGATTTTGCAAGTGCAAGACCAATGCCGGTTCCTTGTGATTTACCTCCATCTTTGAGCCGGAAGAATGGTTCAAATACTTTTTCATTCATTTCTTCAGGAATTTTCATTCCGTCATTTTCAATTTCTATCAGCAGTTCATCTTTGTTATTTTCATCAGCAATCAAACGTACGTTCACAATTGTTGAAGCATATTTCACTGCATTGTTCAACAGGTTGCTGAGAATTTTTGTCATCGCTTCTTCATCAGCAAAAATTATTTCGTTGCCTGCAGGGATATTGATATTGTATTGCAGCTTCTTCTTTTTAGCCATATTGTTGAAGCTTGCACAGGTTTCACGCAGCAGTTCGCTGATGTTCATCTTTGCAAGATCGAGACTAAACGAGTTTGTTTCTGTTTTACGGAAGTCGAGCATTTGTGTAATTAATGCCACCAGGCGGTTGGTGTTTTTTTCCATCATTACAAGATCATCTTTCAACTCAGGCAGGTATTCAATCTGCTCCATGATGTTTTCAACCGGGCCTTTAATTAACGTAAGCGGCGTTTTAATTTCATGTGCAATGTTGGTAAAGAAATCAATCTTGGCTTCGTAGATTTCTTTTTTCTTTTTGCTTTCAATATAAAAGTGATACGTACGGAATAAATAATATGCAAGTATGATTACCGCAAGTGAATAAAGAATGTATGCCCAGCTGGTAGCCCAGAACGGCGGCATAATTTTTATTGTGAGTTCTTTTACCTGTTCGCTCCATTTGCCATTAACAGCTGCTTTGAGTTTAAAAATATATTTACCCGGAGCAAGACCTGTAAAATATATTTTACGGTTTGGTTTTACTGTTGTCCATTCCTTATCAAGCCCCTTCATGAAGTAGCTGTATTCTGTCATTTCGGGCGATGTATAACTGAGCGATGCAAAATCAATGCTGAAAGATGATTTGTTGTGCGGCAGAATAATTTCATCTGTTAACAGGATTGATTTACTCAGAAATGAATTTGTTGTATTGATTTCAGCTTCTTCATTCTGTACCTGGAACCCTGTAATTACAATTGGAAAAGTAAAAGCAGGTGCGGCAATTTCATTTGGATTAAACCTTATCATTCCCTTTACACAGCCGAAATACATGTTTCCTTTTGCGTCTTTATAACCAGAGTTGTAATTAAACTGATCACTTAATAATCCATTGTCTTTTGTAAAAGACGTAATGCTGTTTGTAACCGTGTTTAATTTCACCAAACCTTTCGTAGTGGTGATCCATAAATTCTTTTCGTTATCCGTCAGAATTTTAAATGTAAAGTTGCTGGGCAAGCCGTTGCTTGTATTGTAGTAAGTGTAATTTGTTTTTTCTTTATTCAGTTTGCAGAGGCCGCCACCATCTGTTGCTATCCACAGGTTATAGTTTTCATCTTCCAGGATACTGTTAATAATATTGTTGGTAAGACTGTTTGGGTTATTAGGGTCGCTTTTTATATGTCCTTTCTTCCCATTCACCGGATTGAAATAGTAAAAACCATTGTTGTTGGTTCCAACCCATATCATTCCTTCGTGATCTTCCAGCATGCATGAAACAAAAATGTAAGGCGGTGTTTCTGTTACAAGATCAAACCCGTCATTTTTTTTATCGTATTTAAAAAGCGAGTTAGAAGATCCGATATAAATATCACCGTTTTTTGTTTGCATCATGCACACAATAAAATTGCTCTTCAGTTTTTTATTTCCTTGACCTGCATTGTACCGGCGTACAATATTTCCTGTTCTTGTATCCATGATATCAAGACCATGATCAAATGTGCCAATCCACAGTTCATTTCCAATCAGCAGTAAGCCATGAATATTACTATACGCAATACTTTTTGGATCACCAGTAGGTTTAAACTGAGTTACTTTTCCTGTTGCCAGGTTTAATTTATTCAAACCCGCATCTTCTGTACCAATCCATAAATTGCCTGCATGATCTTCACATATTTCACGAACAACATTTCCGCTGATGGAACTTTCTGAGTTGTTGGGATAATACTTTTGGAAAATGGTGCTTTGCCGTGAGTAATAATTAACACCGCCAAAATAGGTGCCTGCCCACACGCCACCTTCTTTATCCCTGCACAATGTATAAACTGCATTGTCTGAAAGAGAATACGGATCTTCAAATTTCTTTTTCAGGTTATTGAAGCTTTTTGTTGCCGTGTTGTAAATGAAAATGCCCGATTCTGTTGCAATCCAGTATTCGTCGTTTGCGTATTTCACAATATCACGAATGAAGATGGCAGTTTTGTCGGGATTAAACATCAACACATCTTTATACGTAAGCGTATTAACATCAAATTCTTTCAGGCCCTGGCTGGTTGTGCCAACAAAGATTCCGTTTTTCCCATTGCAGTAAATTTTCTGAATCCAGTTGGATGTTGTTGGTGACGAGTGTGCAAAAAGATTAAATGCAGTAAAATTATTTGATGCCGGATTGTAGCGGTGCAGAAAACCATCGGTTGTTGAAACCCATAAATTTCCTTTTGCGCAAAAGCATAACGAAGTGGCCGGAAAATAAGATGAAGCAGGAAAGCTGGTTAACTTTTTTGTTGTGAGTTGATATTTGTAAACCGATGAAACAGAAATAAACCAAAGATTATTATTGTTATCGAAAGCCATTGCTTTGATAAAAGGCAATGTATCAATTAACGGAACCAATGTTTCCGTTTGATTATTGAAGAAGTAAATTCCTGATTGCGAACCGATCCAGATTTTGTTTTTGCTGTCAACTACGATGCAGCTGATCATGGAAGGATTCATGCTGTGACCTTGTGCCTGTGTGTTGTAATGTTTAAACCTGTAACCATCAAACCGGTTTAATCCATCTTTTGTTCCAAACCAAACAAAGCCTGTACTGTCCTGCGCACTGCAGTACACCATATTATGTGATAAGCCATTTTCAACCTGGTAATGCTTAAATGAATAGGATTGCGCTGAAGTGATTTCTCCAATGAAAAATGTAAGGAAAAGGATGATGAACACCTTCAGCATATGACAGTTTTTTTTATCGTTGACCCGCAAGACAGAACAAATTATTGCTTATTAATAATGTTTCAAGGGCAATAAAAGTAAATGAAACAATTTGAAAAAATTCTGATACGGAGTGAACAGAAAGAAAAAAAATTATGACGGTATTTTACACCCGATCAAACAGATATACTTTTTGTTGATCATCAAAAATATTTATAACCATTATTAACGAAACAAACTTGCCTTATGAGTTTTTTATCAATGCGACTTCCATCCCGAAGCGCAAACTCTGCAATTTTTTTCCGGCAAATGCAAAAATTCCTGTTGTTATTCGTAGTGAGTATGCTCTCAGCATCATTCATTTATGCGCAGGATAATGCTGGTATTACAGTATCGGGTTACATTACTGACAGTGCCGGTGCTGCAATTCCTAAAACAACAGTAACGGAAAAAGGAACAAAGAACGCAACAACAACAGATTTAACCGGACACTTTTCTTTGAAAGTTGCCAGTGAAAAATCTGTTTTAGTTATTACATCTGTAGGATTCGCTACAAAAGAAATTATGGTGGGTTCCAAAAGAGATCTAAGTCTTTCTCTTGAACCACAAAAAGTTAACATGGAAGAAGTGGTTGTAATTGGTTATGGTACCAAAAAGAAAGAATCGTTAACAGGTGCCATTTCAACTATTACTGCAAAAGATATGGATCGTGTACACGGTGGTTCAACTGTAAGTACAACACTTGCAGGTAAATTACCTGGTGTAACATTTAAAATGCCTGATGGCCGTCCCGGCTCAAGTGCAAATATCCAGATCCGTAACATGGGCGATCCGCTTTATGTTATTGATGGAATTCAGCAGGATGCAGGACAATTCAACAACCTTGCTCCGAATGATATTGAAAGTGTAACTATTCTGAAAGATGCATCTGCTGCTATTTATGGTGTGCGTGCTGCAAATGGTGTTGTGGTTGTTACAACAAAACAAGGCCGCAAAAATTCCGGCAATACCATTAATATCAATGCATATTCAGGTGTTCAAAACTGGTCAAGGTTTACTGATGTTCTTACAAACTCTTACGACTATGAACGTTTAAGGGCAGAAGCAGAAGTTAACCGTTATGGAAGTACTGCAATTACACAGGCTGAACTGGATAAATGGAAACAAGGTACATTACCCGGTTACGATAAAAGTTTTGACTGGAAAAGTTTTATCATTAAGAAAAATGCGCCAATCAATTCTGTAAACATCAACTTTACCGGTGGTACTGATAAAATCAACTACTATGTTTCAGGTACAAATTTGTTCCAGAACTCAGTTTTAGGTCGTGAATATAAATTTAACCGTACCAATATTCAATCAAATATTACTGCACAGGTTGCAAGTGGTTTAAAGATTGGTTTGGCAATGAACGGCCGTATCGAAACAAGAGATAACCCCGGTGTACCAGGTACTGATGACTACTGGCTTGCACGTTTTGCTATTCTCCGTAACACGCCGCTTGAAAGGCCATATGCAAACGATAATACAAAATACCTGAATGATATTAAACATAACGAAACCAACTGGGCTTATCTTAATTATCAAAATGCAGGTAAATATCATAACGACTGGCGTGTGCTGCAAACAAATGCAACACTTGAATATCAGGTGCCTTATGTAAAAGGTCTTAGTGTAAAAGGATTGTACTCTTATTATATTGCAGACTATGTGCTGAATAACCATGAGTACACTTATGATACTTATACTTATAATCCTGTTGATTCAACTTATAAGAGAACCGGCGGTAGTATCAACCCATGGAGAGAAAGAGAACAGATTAAACAAATCAATACCACTTCTCAGTTACAGGCTAACTACAACAACAGTTTTGGCAATCATACCATTGCTGCTACGTTTGTGGCTGAAAGACTTACAAACCAGCGCCTGCGTAACTGGATTCACTCTGTACCAACAACCAATGCATTGGCATTGATTTATTTTGCTACTGCCGATCAGTACCAGGATAGTGATGATAAACAGGCACGTATTGGTTACATTGGCCGTGTAAACTACAGCTACTCTAACAAATACTTTGTAGAATTATCAGCAAGAAGAGATGCATCTTACCTCTTTGCACCAGAAAACCGTGTAGGTTATTTCCCAAGTGCATCTGCAGGCTGGAGAATTTCTGAAGAAGAATTTTTCAAGAAAATGTTAGGTAATACCAAGTTGTTATCTGATTTAAAACTCCGTGCATCTTATGGTGAACTTGGTGATGATGGTTCTGCTTTAGGTCTTGGTGCTTACAGCTACATCGCCGGTTATAACTATAACAGCAGTATTACTATTCTTGGTGGTGTTCCTGTAATCGGATCAAGCGATCGTGGTGCACCAACAACCAACATCAGCTGGTTAAAAAGTAAGATCACTGATATTGGTGCTGACTTCTCCATGCTTAACGGCAGACTTACCGCTTCATTTGATTATTTCTACAGGAAAAGAACTGGTTTAAGAGGTGTAAAAACAGATGTGTTGATTCCTTCCGAACTTGGTTATTCACTTCCTAACGAAAACCTGAACAGTGATGCTCAGTTTGGTGAAGAAGGTGCATTGAGCTATGCTGATCATATCAGGGAAGTGCAATATGTAGTTGGAGCTAATCTTTCTTATACACGTTCAATGAATCTTGACAGTTACAAACCTAAGTTCCTTAACTCATGGGATCAATACCGTAACTCAGGCGAAAACAGGTATAAGCGCATTGACTGGGGTTATATCATCGACGGTCAGTTCCAGACACAGGAAGAAATCAACAATTATAAAGTAAACATTGACGGACAGGGAAATAAAACACTGTTACCTGGTGATCTTATTTACAGGGATATTAATGGTGATGGTAAAATTGATGGTTACGATGTTCGCCCCATTGGTTATGGTGGTGGTGCACAACCAAACATCAACTTTGGTCTCAACTTCGCAGTTGCTTGGAAAGGAATTGAATTTCATGCCGACTTCTCAGGTGCATCTGGTTACACATGGTTCCAGAACTGGGAAACAAGATGGGCATTCCAGAACGATGGTAACTTAAACACCATGTTTGAAGACAGGTGGCACAGGGCAGATATTTATGATCTGAACAGTACATGGATTCCTGGCCGTTATCCTGCATTACGTTACAATCAAAGTGGTCATAGTAACTACAACAGGTCTTCAACTTACTGGGCACATAACGTAACATACTTACGTGCACGTACAATAGAACTTGCCTATTCATTACCTCAAAATATCCTGGTTAAAACAAGGGCAATTAAAAAAGCACGTTTTTATGTGAATGCTTATAACCTGTTCTCGATCGACAATGTTCATAAATTCAACATTGATCCGGAAGTGAACGATGATAATGGTTTGCAGTTCCCTCAGAGTAAAGTTGTAAACGTAGGTGTTAATCTGACTCTTTAATTCTCTAACATCAATTAACAAATCAATGAAGAAGATATATCTATATATAGGAATGGCTTCCCTGCTTGCAGCAGGAAGCTGTAAAAGAGACAGTGAGTTTCTGAATGTTCAGCCAACATCCATTATCTCTACTGATCTGGCTTTCGAAAATTCATCAAACGTTCTTTCAGTACTTGCCAACTTGTATAACCGCCAGGTTGATTTTTCTACAGTGAAAGACTGGGCTACAATGGCCGACTTCAGCGAAAGTTTTCCATCTGAAAACGGTCGTGCAAACCTTGTACAACGTAACAGCTGGGGTTATGGCGAGTGGGCCACATGGGATTATGCATACATCCGTGAACTGAACCTGTTTCTTGAAAGGCTTGAAGCATCCACTACACTTGCAGCAGCAGATAAAGCACAGTTTAAAGCCGAAGCCCGTTTTCTCCGTGCCAATTATTATTTTGAAATGGTGAAGAGAATGGGTGGTGTACCACTTATTTTAAAATCACTTTCTTATGATTTCAGTGGTAAAACCGATGATCTGCAATATCCAAGAGCAAAAGAATCAGAACTCTATGATTTCGTTATCAGCGAAGCAGAAGCAATCAAAGGCGACTTGCCCATTGATACAAAATCAAGTGCTGTATTTTGTGCAAGAGCAACAAGAGGTGCTGCTTTAGCTATGGAAGCAAGAGCTGCTTTATACGCTGGTTCAATTGCAAAATATGGTGCAGGCACACCTACAGTTTCCTTAACAGGTGGTGAAGTTGGTATTCCTGCAAGTATGGCAAATGCTTATTATACCAAAGCGCTGAATGCTGCAAAACAAATCATCAGCGGTTCAGTTGGTAACTATGCATTGTATAACAAGAAGCCAGATCTTTCAGAAAACTTTGCAAATATTTTTATTGATAAAGGAAATAATCCTGAAACGATTTTCATTGAAGATTTCAAACTGAAGAGCGGAAAGGTGCATTACTTCACCGGATCGAACCAGCCACGTTATGGTGCTGAAGAAGAAGAAGGCGGACGTATCAATCCTTCACTCAACCTTGTTGAATCTTTTGAAAAATTAGATAACACATTTGCTCCAATTCCAATTGCTGACGGTAGCGGTAACCCGATTTATTATACAAATCAAACCGATCCGTTTGCAGGAAGAGATGCACGTCTGGCTGGTACAGTAATGCTTCCCGGTACATCATTCAAAGGACGTACAGTTGATATCTGGAATGGTTATGTGTTAGCTGATGGTTCTGTTTTCAGTGGTGATGACAGGGGCCAGCAAAAAGTATTACCCGGCACAACCGGATTAAGACAAGTGGTTGGATTTGACGGACCGATTAACGCAAAAGAATTTACTGCACAAAGTGGTTTCTATCTCCGCAAATATCTTGATCCTGCTATTGGTTCAGGTTCACGTGGTACAAACAGTGAATTACCTTTTATCCGTTACCGTTATGCAGAAGTATTGCTGAATGCTGCTGAAGCTTCATTTGAATTAGGAAATACTGCTGATGCTGCATTGTATATGAACCAGGTACGTTTAAGAGCTGGATTGACAACTCCTTTAACTCCTGCTGATATTACATTCGACAGAATTGTACACGAACGCAGGGTTGAGCTGGCATTTGAAGGTCATTTCTTCTATGATATGAAACGCTGGAGACTTGCTCATGTAGTTTGGGATGGTGTTAAAATGACTGTTACAGATTTGCTGAGTGATATTGGTAAAGCAACAAAACGTAACACACAGCCTTATGCATTGTGGCCGTTTAAATACTATAACCCCGCCAGTCCCAACGATGGTAAATGGTTATACAGGATAGTTCTTCCATCGCTGGTAACAGGAGCAAATACGTTCCAGATGGGTAACTATTATTCAGCAATTGATGCAACAGTAAGGGCAAACAATCCAAAAATTGTAAAACAGCCTAATCAATAAAACCGACATGAAACAAAAACGGATCATGGTATGTACGATGATTCAGAAAATTATGATCCGTTTTGTTTTTCTATCATAAAACAACGAACAATGAAAAATAAGTTTCAATATATCGTTCTGCTGGCGCTGATCATTTTTTCAGTGGCATGCAAAAAAGATAACTACAAAGCTCCTTCGTCTCATTTAACCGGAAGGATTCAGTACAACGGCGAAAACATACAGGTTGAATATGATAAAGTTCCTTTTGAATTATACCAATATGGTTTTGGTAAAGTAGGTTCAATTGGCCAGGTGTTTGCACCTGATGGTACCTTCTCCTGCCTGCTGTTTGATGGTGAATATAAATTCATCATCGCCAATGGACAGGGACCTTTTAAGTGGAAACAAACTTCTGCCGGTAACCCAGATACGTTGGTTATCAATTTAAGTGGAGATAAGAATATTGATATTGATGTAACTCCTTATTATATGATCCGCACTCCGCAGCTTGCTGTAAGTGCCGGAAAAGTAACAGGTACATTCAAAGCTGAAAAAATCATTACTGATGCATCAGCTAAGAACATTGAAAGTGTGAGTCTTTATATCAACAAAACAGCTTTTGTTTCAGCTACTGATAATATTGCTGTTACAACTGTTACGGGTGCAAATATTACTGATCCTAATAACATCAGTATGAACGTAACAATTCCTGCCTTAGTGCCAACTCAAAAATATGTGTTTGCAAGAATAGGGCTGAAGATTGCCGGTGTGGAAGACAGGATTTATTCACCTGTACAAAAGCTTACATTCTGATTATTTGCTCAATCAGTTCTGAATTTGTCGAATAAGCAGTTGTTTTTGCATACAGGTAAACAAAGTATTTTTAAATACTAATTTTTACCAAGGCCATTTAGCTCTGGTTAAGTGGCCTTTTAATTTCAGCAGCAGGGTTTCATAAAAATCGCTTACCCTGTGTTTAAATAGTTTTATAATGAAAAAAATCAGTTTAGCAGCATTACTCTTTGTTCTCGGATATTCAATTGGGTTTACCCAGGAAAGAAAAGCACCCGCTTATCCATTAATTACACATGATACGTATTTCAGTATCTGGTCAACAACTGATCAGCTTACTGCATCACCCACCAAACACTGGACAGGTTCTGACCAGTCGTTGCTTGGCATGCTGAAAGTTGATGGCGAAGTGTACCGGTTCATGGGTAATGCAGGTAAATCGTATAAACAAATTCTTCCTGCTGCTGATGAAGTAAATTATGAAGCTGCTTATACTGAAACAGCACCTGCTGATGGCTGGATGAATCTTTCATTCGACGACAGCCAGTGGAAAAAAGGGAAAGGTGCTTTTGGTGATAACAAAACCACTGCAAAAACATTGTGGCGCTCCAACGATTTGTGGATGCGTCGTGTGTTTACAATCAATCAAACAAACTTAAATCACCTGTTTTTAAAACTGCAGCACGATGATAATGTGGAAGTGTATATCAATGGTGCTGTTGTTTATAAAACAATTGGATGGACAGGTAAATACATTTACCTGCCCATTACTGATGAAATAAAATCAAAACTGAAACAAGGAAAAAACGTTTTAGCTATTCATGTCGTGAATACTGCCGGTGGCCAATGGCTTGATGCAGGTATTGTACAGGAAGTACAGGAACCTGCAGGTGAAGCAAAGAAAACAGCTGTACAAAAAAACAGTACACTCACTGCCACTCAAACCATTTATCATTTTACCTGTGGCAAGGTTGACCTTACACTTACATTCACTTCTCCTTTGCTGTTGCAGGACCTGGATATTTTAGCACGCCCTGTTTCTTATATTACTGTGAATGTAAAATCAAACGACGGTAAAACGCATGATGTACAGTTGTACATTGGTGCATCAACCGATATTGCTGTGAATACTTCTGCACAACAGGTGCAGACAAAAAAATATACTGCAAATGGTTTAACCATTCTCAAAGCAGGTACAACTTCTCAACCTGTATTGCAAAAGAAAGGAGATGATCTCCGAATTGATTGGGGATATATGTATGTTGCTGCACAGCAAACCCCTGCTGTTACACAATTTATTTCAGCTGCTAATGGAATTTCCAATTCATTTGCAGCCACTTCAAAAACAATCGACAGCGGTAAACATTTATTCCTGAATACAGTTGTGCGTATGGGAAAAGTTGGAAGCAATGCTAAAGAACAGGTGCTGATGATTGGTTATGATGATTTGTACCCGGTTCAGTTTTTTTCAACCAACCTGACACCGTGGTGGAAGCAGGGCGAAACTTCAACAATGGAATTGCTGCTGGCAAAAGCTCAAAGTGAATATGCTTCAATACTGCAAAAATGCACCGGCTTTAATGCTGTTGTTTACAACGATGCAGTGAATGCAGGTGGAGAAAAATATGCATCGCTTTGTATTCTCGCTTACCGCCAGAGCATTGCTGCACACAAGCTGGTGAAAAGTCCTTCTGGTGAATTATTATTCTTATCAAAAGAAAACTTCAGTAACGGATCAATTAATACTGTTGATATAACTTATCCATCTGCTCCAATGTACCTGTCCTATCAGCCAGAGTTATTAAAAGGAATGATGAACGGAATATTTTATTACAGTGAAAGCGGCAAATGGGCCAAACCTTACGCTGCGCATGACCTGGGTACTTATCCTTTAGCCAATGGACAAACTTATGGAGAAGATATGCCTGTAGAAGAAACCGGT
Source organism: Chitinophagaceae bacterium UBA1931 (assembly GCA_002337125.1). Classification (GTDB taxonomy): domain Bacteria; phylum Bacteroidota; class Bacteroidia; order Chitinophagales; family Chitinophagaceae; genus Lacibacter. The sequence goes on along the minus strand of DDFJ01000004.1, from coordinate 1,561,779 downwards.
AACATGATGATTCTTGCTGCTGCTATTGCAAAAGCAGAAGGCAATGCAACATATGCAAAGCAGCATTGGAAAACATTAACTGTTTGGGCCGATTATCTCAGTCGTGCAGGTTTTGATCCGGCAAACCAGTTGTGTACTGATGATTTTGCAGGGCATCTTGCAAGGAATGCCAATCTTTCCATCAAAGCAATTGTTGCACTTGGCTGTTATGCAATGATGGCGGAGATGATTGGTGAAAAAGAAACTGCAGCACGCTACAAACAACTGAGCAAAGAAATGGTGACGAAATGGATGCAGATGGCTGATGATGGTGATCATTATTCATTAACGTTTGATAAAAAAGGAACGTGGAGCCAGAAATACAATCTTGTTTGGGATAAAGTATTAGGTCTGAAGTTATTTCCGCAGGAAGTGTATGACCGGGAAGTGAAATACTACCTCACCAAACAAAATGAATTTGGTTTACCGCTCGACAGCCGTGCTACTTATACAAAATCTGATTGGGTGATCTGGACTTCAGTACTTGCATCAAATGAAAAAGATTTTCTTGCGCTTGTTGAACCCATGTATCACTATGCACTTGAAACATCTTCAAGAGTTCCTATTTCCGACTGGCATCAAACAACTACAGGAAAAATGGTTGGCTTCCAGGCAAGAAGTGTTGTAGGTGGGTATTTTATGAAAGTGCTTGAACAGAAATTTAAAAACAAATAATTCTTTCAACGTGAACCGATACCTGACAATGATCTGTTTTTTGTTTGTCACTGCTTCCAACGCACAGCAGGTAACAAAAGCAATTACAGTTTCGCATTATTTACTGGATACATTTTACACCGGAAAAATATTGATGAAGTCAGGCGAAGTGTTTCAACGCAAACTCAACTATAACATTCTTACCGGCGAAATGATCTTTTCCGATAATGGACGGAATCTTGCAATTGAACAGCCATCAGCAACCGATACGGTTTTTGTTACAGGCCGAAAGTTTGTGCCTGTTGAAAAAGAATTTTACGAAGTGTTGCTTTCTCAAACTTATTCACTGTATGTTGAGTATAACGGTACACTGATTGAGCCCGGTGCTTCCATTGGTTATGGCAATGCATCGCCTACCACCAATGCAATTTCACTTAGTTCTTTAATCCGTTCAGGAATGGTTTATGAAATAAAACTTCCGGACGATTATAAAGTAACAACGCAAAAAACATTCTGGGTGCGTAAAGATGGAAAATTGAGAAGAGCTAATACACTTAAACAGCTCATCAGCATTTTTCCTGAAAAGAAACAACTCATTAATGATTTTGTAAAAGCAAATAAAACTGATTATTCAAAACCGGGTGATGTGGTTGCACTTATGCAGCAACTGCAATAGCCACTAACAAAAAATTAATCAATCGATATGTACAAGAAGTTGAACGGCATTTTTTCTTTGGTCATGATTTTTTGCTTTGTGCAGTTACAGGCACAAAAAGTAAAGAAAGAAATGGCAGTACCTGCACCTGTTGCAAAAGTTTGGTCGGCCGAAAAAGCAAAAGCATGGTACAGCGAACACAAATGGATTTCAGGTGCAAATTACATTCCTGCTAATGCCATTAACCAGCTGGAGATGTGGCAGGCTGAAACATTTGATACCGTTACCATCAACAAAGAATTAGGCTGGGCCGAAAGTATTGGTTTTAATACGTTGCGTGTGTTTCTGCATTCAGTTGCATGGAAAGCCGATCCTGCCGGATTTAAAAACCGCATGAACCAGTTTTTAGCGATTGCCGACAGGCATCATATTCAGCCGCTCTTTGTGTTCTTTGATGACTGCTGGAACAAAGAACCAAAGCCAGGCAAACAACCTGCTCCTAAAACAGGTATTCATAATTCGGGATGGATGCAGGATCCCGGTCAGCCGGCATCTGCTGATACAACTATATTTCCTGAGCTGGAAAAATATGTGAAAGATGTTCTCTCCACTTTCGCACATGATAAACGTATTCTTTTATGGGATCTTTATAATGAACCCGGTAACAACGGCAAAGGCGATTCTTCTTTGCCATTGCTTACAAAAGTATTTCAATGGGCAAGAGAAGTAAATCCTGATCAACCTGTATCAGCAGGGTTGTGGGCATGGCGTCTTGAAAAACTGAATGCTTTTCAGTTACAGAATTCAGACGTTATTACCTACCACGATTACCAGGATGTTGCGCAGCACAGGTTAGTGGTGCAGATTTTGAAAGCAAACGGAAAGCCGTTGATCTGCACAGAATATATGGCACGTACAAGAAACAGCCGTTTCTCCACAGTTATGCCGATGCTTAAGGAAGAAAATGTAGGCGCTATTAACTGGGGTTTTGTTGCTGGAAAAACAAACACCATTTATGCATGGGATACTCCTCTTGCAGATGGCAGCCAGCCAACAGAATGGTTCCATGACATATTTACCATTGATGGTATTCCATACAGGCAGGATGAGGTTAACCTCATCAAAAAGCTGAATGGGAAAAACTAAGTTCACAATCGTTGTTTCATATGACAGCAATCAGTAACCTTGTGTTTCTACATGAGGTTAGTTTTTTTTAAACCTGGTGATTTGTGAAAATGATTGATTTTTGAAGTTGATTTTTTAAACGATAAGTATATGATGAAAGTAGTCAGCAACATGAATATTGTAAGAAAGGTTTTCCTTTCAACATTAGCTGTAACTGTTTTCGCTGCCGGTTACAGCCAGGAAAAAATTACCAATGTACAACGGCCTTCAACAGCTGTTCTCAATAAACATTATGTAGGTAACCAGGTGCCGTTGCAGCCATTAAATTTCATCAAGCTGCCTGCAGGTTCCATTAAACCACAGGGATGGGTATTGAAATATCTTGAACTGCAGCGTGATGGGCTTACAGGTAAACTGGGCACCATCAGTGCATGGCTTGATAAAAAAAACAATGCATGGTTCAGTACCGATGGAAAAGGTGATCATGGCTGGGAAGAAGTGCCTTACTGGTTAAAAGGCTATGGTGATCTTGGTTATGTATTGAATGATGCTTCAATTATTGCTGAAACTAAATTGTGGATTGAAAAAGTGTTTGCCAGCCAGCAGCAAGATGGATATTTTGGTCCCAAACTTTCGGATGAAGATATCAAAGTAAGAAAAAAAGAAATTCCTGATTTGTGGCCCAACATGCTCATGCTTTGGTGCCTGCAATCGTACTACGAATACAGTCATGATGAACGTGTGATTCCTTTCATGAAAAAATATTTTCAGTGGCAGATGAAAGTGCCCGATGAAAAATTATTAAAAACATATTGGGAAAACAGTCGTGGCGGCGATAACCTGTACAGCATTTACTGGCTGTACAATCACACAGGTGAAAAATGGTTGCTTGATCTTGCCCAAAAAATTCACCGTAACACAGCCGACTGGACACAGAAGAATAATTTACCCAACTGGCACAACGTCAATATTGCACAGTGTTTCCGTGAACCTGCTACTTATTTTATGCAGACGAAAGACAGTGGTTATCTGCAAGCAACGTATAATGATTTCAACATCATCCGTAATCTTTATGGCCAGGTGCCCGGTGGTATGTTTGGTGCTGATGAAAATGCAAGAAGAGGTTATGATGATCCGAGACAAGGAGTTGAAACATGCGGTATGGTTGAACAAATGGCTTCAGATGAAATGTTAACCAGCATTACCGGTGATCCGTTCTGGGCCGATCATTGTGAAAATGTTGCATTCAATTCTTATCCTGCAGCAGTTATGCCCGACTTTAAAGGTCTTCGTTATCTCACTGCACCAAATATGGTTGTAAGTGACAGCAGGAATCACGCACCGGGCTTGCAGAATGAAGGTCCATTTTTAATGATGAATCCATTCAGCAGCCGTTGCTGCCAGCATAATCATTCAATGGGCTGGCCTTATTATGCCGAACATTTGTGGATGGCTTCGCCTGATAATGGTGTGGCTGCCATTTTATTCAGCAGCTGTGAAGCCAATGTAAAAGTGGGTACAGGCAAAGGACAAACAGTAAGTCTGAAAGAAACAACCAATTATCCTTTTGATGAAAGTATTAAAATTGAAGTAAGCACATCTGCTCCTGTAAGTTTCCCCATGTATCTAAGAATACCCGGCTGGTGCAGCAATGCAGTAGTGAAAATAAATGGTGTTGCACAACAGGTAACATTTGCTGCAGGCTCATATGCACGCATGGAACGCAAATGGAAACAAGGCGATGTAGTGGAACTTGTTTTACCAATGAAGCTTTCGCAAAATACATGGACAAAAAATAAAAACAGTGTGAGCATTAATTATGGTCCGCTTACATTTTCACTGAAGATTGCTGAAGTGTACAAGCAAATGGACAGTAAGAAGTCAGCGATAGGTGATTCCAAGTGGCAGGAAAATGTTGATCAGTCGTTATGGCCTTCGTTTGAAATTTATCCTGCAAGTATGTGGAACTACGGATTGGTATTAAATAATCGTCCATTGGAAGAACAGTTTGAGATAGTAAAGAAAACATGGCCGGCAAATAATTTTCCTTTTACCCAGGAAACTGTTCCGCTGATGATGAAAGCCAAAGGAAAAATTATTCCCGAGTGGATATTGGATAAGTATGGATTATGCGATGTGTTGCCGCAAAGCCCGGTTCAGGTATCAACTGCCGAACAGCAGATTGAACTGATACCGATGGGCGCAGCACGCCTGCGGATTACTTCTTTTCCTGTTGTAAAATAAACTGCTTTGTTGCTGAAGAACACCTGCCGCACAACTGCCCTCAGTTGTGATGGGATAAGTATGCCTTTAATTTTAAACCTTTATAAATTTTTAGTATGAACCGTTATAAAAACACGTACCTGCTGTTGCTGGGATTTGTTTTCGCCATGGGCTGTAATAATAATCAGCAAAAAAATAATAATGAGCAAGACAAGAATACTACTGAAGCTAAGCTTCCTTCAGCCGAAGCATTTAAAACAAACATTGATGGTAAAGCCACAGCACTTTATGTGCTGAAAAATAAAAACAACATGCAGGCTGCTATTACCAATTATGGCGGACGAGTGGTGAGTTTACTTGTGCCTGATGTAAATGATCATTTGGTTGATGTGGTAGCTGGTTTCGATAGTGTATTGCAATATCAGTCTTCAACCGAACCTTACTTTGGTGCAACCATTGGCCGTTACGGCAACCGCATTGCCAAAGGAAAATTTTCATTGGATGGTAAACAATACACACTGTTTACAAATAATGGCGTAAACACTTTGCATGGCGGTAAAAAAGGATTCCAGTATGTGGTGTGGGATGCGCAGCAAACAAGTGATACAGCGTTAGTGCTTACATATCTGTCGAAAGATATGGAAGAAGGTTTCCCCGGTAATCTTTCTGTAAAAGTGATTTATACCTTGACAACTGATAACAGTCTGCGGATTGATTATGAAGCAACAACCGATAAGAAAACAGTAGTGAATCTTACCAATCATGCTTTCTTTAATTTAAATGGAGAGGGAAGCGGAACGATCAACAATCATACATTGCTGATTAATGCCGATCATTACACACCGGTTGATTCAACGCTTATTCCAACTGGAGCAATTGCAACTGTTGAAAACACACCCTTTGATTTCCGTAAAGCAGTAACCATTGGCTCAAGAGTAGATGCCAATGATGAGCAGTTGAAAAACGGCAAAGGCTATGATCATAATTTTGTGCTGAACAAAAGCACGCCCAATGGTTTAAATCATGCTGCAACAGTTGTTGCTGATCAAACAAAAATTACAATGGATGTGTATACGCTTGAACCCGGTCTGCAGTTTTATGGTGGTAATTTCATGCAGTCAAAAAACAGTATGAAGGGTGGTAAGAAAGATGAGTTCCGCACTGCATTTTGCCTGGAAACACAACACTTTCCTGATTCGCCCAATCAACCATCGTTTCCTTCAACCGTGTTAGAACCGGGGAAGGTTTATAAAACAACTTCCGTTTATACATTCTCTGTTACAAAATGATCATCCCTAATTTTTAAACATGAACTTGTCAAAACGTTTTCTTCCGTTCATCATTACCTGTCTGCTGTTTGCAAATAATATTTCTGCACAACAAACATTCACCAATCCTTTGCTCCCTTCAGGTGCAGATCCCTGGTGTATTTATAAAGATGGTTATTATTATTACACGCATACAACCGGCCGCAATATTGCTATCTGGAAAACAAAGAATATCGGCAATCTTCATTCGGCCGAACGAAAAGTTGTGTTCATTCCACCTGCAACAGGTCCTTATTCAAAAGAACTCTGGGCACCTGAAATACATTTCCTGCAAGGGAAATGGTATATCTATTTTGCTGCTGATAGTGGCCGCAACATCAATCACCGCCTGTTTGTTTTAGAAAACAGTTCAGCCGATCCGTTGCAGGGCGAATGGATTATGAAAGGCAAACTTCAAACACCTGATGATAAATGGAGCATTGATGGTTCTTTGTTTGAATACAAAAAACAACTTTACCTTATCTGGTCGGGTTGGGAAGGCGATGTAAACGGGCAACAGAATATTTACATTGCCAAAATGAAAAATCCATGGACAGTAGAAGGGCAGCGAGTGAAGCTTTCATCACCTGAATATCCATGGGAACGCAATGGTAAAATCAGCAACCCCGATGATCCGCCAAATGTTTATGTGAATGAAGGTCCTGACGTATTGGTGCATGGCAACAAATTGTTTTTAATTTATTCGGCAAGCGGATGCTGGACAGATTCATACACATTGGGTATGCTTACTGTCGACAGTAAAAGTGATTTGATGAATCCATCATCATGGAAAAAATCACCGGAGCCGGTATTTAAACAATCTGTTGAAAACAGTGTGTATGCACCGGGACATAATTCATTTTTCAAGTCGCCTGATGGAAAAGAAGATTATATTTTATATCATGCTAATTCAAAACCCGGACAAGGTTGCGGAGGTTTCCGTTCACCAAGAGCACAGAAGTTTATATGGAACAAAGATGGTACACCCAATTTTGGAGTGCCTGTAAAAACTGGTGAAGTATTACCTGCTCCATCAGGAACACAGGTTGATTAAGAAGCCCGCATTTGTTGTTATGTAATCACAATTTCTTTATGTTTATCATTTCATTGTCAAACAAATCATAATGAACAAACATGTAAACGTTTTTTGGGCTGTACTTTTTTTGTCTGTGTTTTTCAGTTTGGAATCGCAGGCAGGTAAAGTTGATACGGTCCTTACTTACAGCCAATCGATGGTAAAACAGATTAAAGCAGTTGTAATTACTCCTGATTCATATAATTCATCAAAAGAATATCCTGTTGTTTATTTACTGCATGGCTATAGTGGTAATTATGCCGATTGGGTTAAGTCGGTTGCAAATCTTTCATCGCTTACTGATATTAACCAATTGATCATTGTGTGCCCCGATGGAAATAACAGCTGGTATTGGGATAGTCCCGTTGATCCTGCATATAAATATGAAACCTATGTTTCAACCGAATTGGTGAAATGGGTTGATGAACATTATAAAACTATCAGGAATAAAACAGGCAGGGCTATTACAGGTTTGAGTATGGGCGGGCACGGGGCTCTTTATCTTGCATTTCGCCACCAAGATGTGTTTGGTGCAGCAGGTAGTATGAGCGGTGGTGTTGATATTCGTCCGTTCCCAACAAAATGGGATATGGCCAAACTGCTGGGTTCTTATGCTGAGCATCCCGACAACTGGGAAAGAAATACTGTAATGAACCAGTTGTATCTCTTAACACCCAATTCACTTTCATTAATGATTGAATGTGGTACGGAAGATTTTTTCTATAATGTAAATGAAGAACTGCATCGCCAGTTGCTGTTACGTAACATACCACACGATTATGTAGTAAGGCCGGGTGCACATGTATGGTCGTACTGGGGCAATGCCATTCAGTACCAGTTACTGTTCATGAAGAATTATTTCAATAAACAAAACAACAGGTAAAACGAACTTCACCTGTATTTTTTATACTGATTTAGTAAAAGGACTTCTTTAACGAGGTCCTTTTTTAGTTTGCCGGAATGATTATAACTAATGACTGTATGTGTTTATTTTTTAAAAAATGGACTGCTTTCAAAAAATATCTTCAATTTAGTTTGTAATGATGCGATATTTGATACCCGTAGGAACGATTAACGATTAAAAACATTTAGCCAGTGAATCAGTCAGCAAACGAATTGGGTTTACCCCCGGTCATTTTCGGAACAAGTGGTTTGGGAAATTTATACGTAGCACAACCGTATGAAGTAAAGCGTGAAATTCTTAAAGAATGTATTCTTCATTCAAAAGGGAAAGTAGTGTTTGATTCTGCAGGGAAATATGGTGCGGGGCTTGCACTGGAAACATTAGGACAATGTTTAACTGAATTAAATGTGAAGCATGACAGGGTTATCATCAGCAACAAACTTGGCTGGGTTCGTACTGAACTTACAACGGAAGAGCCAACATTTGAACCCGGTGTATGGCGTGATTTGAAATATGATGCTGTTCAGAAAATAAGTTATGATGGTATACTTGAATGTTTTGAACAGGGTAACGAATTGCTGAAAGGTTATATACCGCAAATGGTTTCTGTTCATGACCCCGATGAATACTTAGCAAAAGCAACCAGCAAGGAAGAGGAAGAAAAATTATACAACGATATTCTTGATGCTTACCGTGCTTTATTTGATTTAAAGAAGCAGGGAAAAGTGACTGCTGTTGGTGTGGGCGCTAAAAACTGGAAAGCCATTCAGCGTGTGGCAAAAGATATTCCGCTCGACTGGGTGATGATTGCAAACAGCATGACCATTAAATCGCATCCTGCAGATCTGTTGCAGTTTATGCGTGAGCTGGAAAGCAAAAACATTACCATCATTAACTCTGCTGTTTTTCACGGAGGCTTTTTAATGGGTGGCGATTACTGCGATTACAAATTGGTGAGTCGTGATAATCCCGAACATGCTCCGCTGTTTCATTGGAGAGATGAGTTCTTCAAACTCTGCGATGAGTTTTCCATTAAACCTGCAGAAGCAGCTGTGCAGTTTGCCATTAAGATGCCTGGTGTAAAAAGTCTTGCATTAAACACCACTTCAGCCAAACGTGTAAAAGGCAATTATGAAATGGTGGATGTGAAAATACCGTCTGCTTTTTGGGATGCCATGAAGCAAAGAGGTTTGCTGGAAAAGGATTTTCAATTCTGATAACTGAATTGCTGCCGATATAATTTATTGAACTGCAAATTTTGTCCTATGACAGTTAAGCGCAGGTATTTATTTGCGGGAAGAATTAATACAGTTCTTACTGCCTTATACTTTTGTTTAATACAACTTGCCGCATCTGCACAACAGAAACAGGTTGTACATGATGAGCAGTATCGCCCGCTGATTCATTTTTCTCCTGCTGCACATTGGATCAATGATCCCAACGGAATGGTATATTATAACGGTGTGTACCACCTGTTTTTCCAGTACCATCCATATAGTTCAGTTTGGGGTCCAATGCACTGGGGTCATGCAACCAGCACTGATCTTGTTCACTGGAAAGAACAGCCCATTGCGATTTATCCTGATAGTATCGGTACTATTTTTTCAGGCAGCGCTGTGGTTGATAAAAACAATACATCTGGTTTTGGAAAAAATCATCAGCCGCCATTGGTTGCCATTTTTACACAGCATAATGAGCAGGGAGAAAAAAATGGAAGAAATGATTTTCAGAATCAAAGTCTTGCTTACAGTAATGACGGAGGTAAAACATGGACAAAGTACAGTGGTAATCCGGTGTTGAGAAGCCCGGGCATCCGTGATTTCAGAGATCCAAAAGTCATGTGGCATGAAGCAACAAAGAAATGGATCATGGCACTTGCAGTGGTTGATAAAATTTATTTCTATTCATCACCCGATTTAAAAAGCTGGACAAAGGAATCTGATTTTGGCGAAGGCATTGGAGCTCATGGCGGCGTATGGGAATGCCCCGACCTGTTTCCGCTTTCTTATATGGGAAAAACATATTGGGTATTTGTGGTGAACATTGGTTCCGGTGGTCCGAACGGAGGTTCAGCTACACAATATTTTGTTGGTGATTTTGATGGAAAGAAGTTTTCATCTCATTCAAAAAAAATAAAATGGATCGATTACGGTCCTGATGAATATGCAGGCGTAACATGGAGCAATACAGGAAACCGTCGGTTGTTTATCGGTTGGATGAGTAACTGGATGTATGGGAATGTTGTACCCACCACCACGTGGCGCAATGCAATGACGGTTGCAAGAGAACTTTCCTTAAAAGAATCCGATTATGAATTATATGTTGCATCAACACCTGTTGCTGAACTCAATAAAACTGCAATGGTTGTAACAACATGGAACAATGCGTTGCTGACGCAGAAAAAAAGTTTGCTCAAAGCAAATCAAAATCTTCAGCTTCCCTGCAGAATCAATATTGAAACAGTTGCTGATGATTTTGTAATCCGTTTATCAAACAAAGAAGGTGAAGAAGTGTTGATTGGTTACAGCAAAGAACAAAAGCAGTATTATATCGATCGTACAAAAGCAGGCATCAGTAATTTTCATCAAAATTTTGCAGCAAAGCATACAGCGCCACGGTTTACTAACAACAACATGCAAACTGTTTCCATACTTATTGATGCATCTTCAGTAGAGTTGTTTGCAGATGATGGATTAACAGTGATGACATCGTTATACTTTCCTGTTCAAGCATACAGTAGTATTGAATTAATTCCAGCGAAAGAATTACAGGTGAAGAAAATGGAGCTGGTGAGGTTGAAATAAAAGAGAGGTCTTGATTAGTTTTTTTAGGAATTGATACAACAGTGAGCGAATGCAAATGTGTTTTTTCTTAATTACGGAAATGCCTGCATTAAAACCGGCATCCTTTATTTTATTGTAATATTCATGTAAGCATTCAGGATCTTTCTTCAACTTTCATCCCATCTCCGGTAAATTTGCATCCACAATTATCAATCAATATAAAATCAACAGTTATGCAATCATTAAAGAACAAGAATGCGCTGATTACAGGAGCGGGAAAAGGAATTGGAAAAGCATTGGCACTGGCACTTGCTGCCGAAGGTGCTAATGTGGGTTTAATTGCAAGAACAGAAAATGATCTTGTTTCGCTTGCAGACGAAATCAAAGCAAAAGGAGTAAAGGCCTCTTATGCAACAGCCGATGTAAGCGATCGTGTTTCAGTTGAACAGGCGGTACAGTCAATCTCAACAGCTCTTGGCTCCATTGATATTCTCATCAACAATGCAGGCACCGGAACTTTTGGTAAATTTTTAGAACTTGAACCTGAAGTATGGGAACGCCAGGTGAAAGTGAATTTATTCGGTACTTATTATACCATACGTGCAGTATTGCCGCAAATGATCGAAAAACAAGCGGGTGATATTATTAATATTGCTTCAACTGCTGGTAAAACTGGTGCTGCAATTACCAGTGCATACAGTGCTTCGAAGTTTGGTGTGTTTGGATTAAGCGAAAGTTTAATGCAGGAAGTAAGAAAACACAATATCCGTGTTACAGCATTGGCACCAAGCACAGTGGTAACTGATCTTGCATACAGCGCCGATTTAATTAAAGGCGATCCTGAACGTGTAATGCATCCCGAAGATTTTGCTGAACTGATTATTTCGCAGCTCAAACTGCATCCACGGATTTTTGTAAAAGAAGCAAGTATATTCTCTACCAATCCGTAAAAATTTTTTCAGGCAAAAAAATCAAATCGAAGGATCGCTGTTTAAAGCGATCCTTTTTTGTGCAAAAAAACTGATGAGAACGATCCGGAAATTACCCGCATGTCTTCTGCAGGCAGAAGCCTTTCTGTAAATCTTCCTGTAATTCCTTACTGGCAGCTATAATGTCTTTTATACAATTATTTTTATATTTCATTTTTCTCCTTAAATTCGGAATTATTTTATTCAACTAACTTCATATGAAACGGATTTCCTTAGGACTGCTTGCAATCTTTGTTTACCAGTTTACACTTGCCCAGAATCCCAATAAAGTAACAATCAATCCTGTAAAACAAAATGAGCAGGAGCTCACGAATAAGATGTATCAATATGACCAGTTTACTGCAGGTCAGGCAATTTATAAAAATGGTACTGTTACAGCAGCAAAGCTCAATTACAGTTATTTAACCAATATGATCCTTTTTATCGATGCAAAAGGTGATACATTAGAATTGTCGCAGGGCGAAAATTTCCGTGAGATTGTGATTGGCGTTGATACCTTTTATTATTGTAAAAAAGAATTTCTTCAGCAAATTACCCATAACCCTGTTTATAACCTGCTCATAAGACGATCACTTAAATATAATGGGCAGGAGAAAAAAGGAGCCTATGGTACATATTCCGGAACAACCTCAACCAGTTCGTATAATAATATAACTCCAACTGAAGGTGGTGGTGTGATGAAACTGACATCTGATGTAAATACAGTGTATATTTTTTCTGATGATTATTATTTCATCAAGAATTCGGACCAGGTTTATCCCGCAACCAAAAAAGGTGTTAGTAAACTTTTCTCCGGCAAACAGCAGGAGCTCAACAATTTCCTGGAGCAGAAGCAAATCAATTTTAATAATAAAGAAGATTTATACAAGATTCTTGCGTTTGCAGCTTCTGTTTTAAAATAGTTGTCACGTAAAAAAGAAATATTCCATTCGTGACTGTATGAGGAGTTTTGTACTGAAGCGCTCATATTCAGTGTTATATCAAAAACTTTGTTGGGATATTTACAGAAAAAGCTTTGGAAGGATTCCGGAATTCTATTTTTAATAGAGCCGTTTAAAAAAAATGCGCTTTATTATTAAATGTCTTTTGTACATTTATTCTTGAATTGTGATAATTTGTTTCGGTTGCATGTGCAGAAGCTTGAAAAAACTCGTGCAGGATAAGGATTATACCAATTTTCTAATTGAATGATAGATTTGTGTGTTTCGTTTGTGAAATTGAAAGGTTTTTTCTAAATTATGATTGCTGTAATAGAGAAAGTTAATTTACTTAAGTGTGGGCGGGATGCAATAACCAATAATAAGCCCATGAATTACTGTTTTTATTTTATCTCTGCCATTAGGAAAAAGTTGTTTTCTTTTCTCCTCTTAGGTTGCTTGTGTTTTAATGTAAGTCTTGCACAGGAAACGGGTATTAATTTTATTAATTTCAACAGTAAAGATGGTCTTTCTTCCAGTTCAGTAAACGCAATCGTCAAAGACAAACTCGGTTATATGTGGTTTGGTACTGATGATGGACTGAATAAGTTTGATGGAGTGAATTTTACAGTGTACAGGCATAACCTCACTGATACTACATCGATTGGCGGGAATGTTATTAGTGCACTTTATGAAGATCATCTTGGTAATCTATGGATTGGGACGAATCAGTCATTATCTGTTTTTGACCGCAAAAGAGAAGCGTTTACAAATTTTACATTTATGGGGGGCAGTGCTACCCGTGCAATTTTTGAAGACAAGGATGGTAATTTGTTGGTGGGTGGTTATTTTGGTTTGTACAAAATAAATTACGAAACTGAAAAGAATAAAAAAGGAACTATTAAGCTCACAAGGCTTGATAGAGTGATGAGCAATACAGTTCTCAGCATTTTTGAAGATAGTCAGAGAAGGTTATGGGTTGGAACGAATGCAGGCTTGTTTCTTTATTCGAAAAACAATCGCAGTTTCAAATTATATATACACACTGACAATGATCCTGCTTCAATTGCAGGAACGGGAGTAAGGGCAATTGCTGAAGACAGTAGAAACAATTTATGGTTTGGTACTACCAATGGGTTAAGTCAATTGTTGCCCAATGGTACAGGCTTTAAAAATTATAGTTTCAGCAGTTCTGCAGCTAACGGAGCTGGGGAGAACAGTATTTATGCACTACGTGCAGATAAGGCGGGACAAATATGGGTGGGTACTGAAAATGGAGTGGATATTTTTGATCCAGCTTCAGGAACTTCTGAAAGAATTCAATCAGATAAAAGAAGAAAATACAGCCTTGTTGGAAAATCAATCAGGAGCATCTTTATTGACAGTGCTGGTATATATTGGATTGGAGCCTATCTTGGAGGAGTAAGCAAATACGATAAGAATCTTGCTTTTTTCAATCTCCGTGAAAGCAATCCCGTTGATCCTTTTGGTTTGAGTTCATCTTTTGTCACATCTTTTGCGGAAGCGCCATCAGGAGATATTTATGTAGGTACTGATGGAGGGGGACTAAATCTTTATCATAGAAAGACAGGACTGTTTGATCATCCAAAACTTACCGGGGGAAATGAAAATAACTCGCTGACCATTCTTGCAATGGAAAGATCTGGTAATGAATTATGGGTTGCCACTTACAAACACGGAGTGTATGTAATGAACATGCTTTCAGGGGCTGTTCGCCAATATGTGAAAGGCAAAGCTCCACACGACCTTCTTAATAATGATGTTTTTTGTTTAAAGGTGGATAGACGAGGACATATGTGGATGGGCACTAATGGAAATGGAGTCGTTGTTTATTACCCTGAGTCGGATGCATTTTTTTATCCCGGCAAAACAGAAGGGACTGGAATACTTGATGCATGGTACTGCCGCAGTATAGAAGAGGATTCAGAAGGGAATATCTGGATTGGCTCGAGTGGTGCAGGAGTTGCAGTATACAATCCATTAAACAATTCGGTGAAAATTTATAATAGTGGTAACAGTCACCTTCCTTCCAATGTTATAACGAACATTCATCTTGACCATTCAGGAAATATGTGGGTTGGTTCGCAGGGTGGTGGGCTGAGTAAATTCGACAGGAAAAACGGAAGATTTAATTCTTATTCCGAACCCGAGGGACTGTCAAATGCAGTTGTTTATAAAATTCTTGAAGACAATTCAGGGAAAATATGGGTCAGCACAAATAAAGGCATCAGCAGTTTTGACCAGTCAACACTCAAGTTTAAAAATTACTATTATCAAAATGGTTTGCAGCGAAATGCTTTTTCGCTCGGAGCAGGATTAAGAACTGCTGACGGGCAACTGTTTTTTGGGGGCCTTGATGGCTTCAATTATTTTGACCCGTTTAGTTTGCACAGCAACAAAAATGTTCCTTCACTTCAGTTCACAGCGCTCAAAATCTCTAATAAAATAGTTATTCCTGGTAATGATGAGGCCATAAGGGAAAACATATCTACAGCGAAGGAAATTGTACTTGATTATAAGCAAAACTTTTCTTTAGATTTTATTGCACTTGATTATACAGCACCGCAGGACAGCCGTTATGCTTACAAACTGCAGGGCTTTGACCGGGACTGGAACGTCATTGGTAATTCTCATACGGCTGTATATACAAACATTGATCCGGGAGAATATGTTTTTCGTATAAAGGCTACCAGCGATGATGGCTCATGGAGTACACCGGAAAAAACGATCCGCATTATTGTAAGGCCGCCATTCTGGCGTAGCGGCTATGCCTATGCGTTATATTTTCTTCTTGCTATTGGTATTATTATGATGCTTCGTTACCAGGGTATGCGCAAACTTCGAAACAGGTTTGCCATTGAGCAGGAACGATTACAGGTAAAACAAATGATTGAGCAGGAAAGAAAAGAAGCAGAAAGGCAGCATGAATTTGACCAGCTCAGAATTAAGTTTCTTACCAACCTTAGTCATGAATTCAGAACTCCCATATCACTTATTGTTGGTCCGGTAGAACGGTTGCTCAGCCAGGAAGAAAATGCAGAAAAACAGTCCCAGCTTTCAATGGTGAAAAGGAATGCCGGAAGACTTTTGAACCTCGTTAATCAACTGCTTGATTTCAGAAAGCTTGATGATAACGAGTTAAAGCTAAACTTAACTGCCGGTGATATTATTTCTTTTGTAAAGGAAACCGGCGACTCATTCAAAGAAATTGCAGAAGCTAAATCAATTGAATTCACCTGTTCAAGTTCTGTTGCACATTTCGATACTTTATTTGACAGGGATAAGGTTGAACGTATTCTTCTCAACCTTTTATCAAATGCATTTAAGTTTACTCCCAAAGGAGGGCGTGTATCCTTAGAAATTCAAAGTAGTGCAGTCAAGGATTTAAAGATTATTGTTTCTGATTCAGGAGTTGGCATGTCGAAAGAAGTGAAGGAGAAGATATTTGAGCGCTTTTTCCAGGCGGGTGATAACCAGGAGGTAATAAACCAAGGCAGTGGGATAGGTCTTTCGATTGCAAAGGAATTTGCCAAATTGCATGGTGGCAGTATTGATGTGGAAAGTGAACCTGGCAAAGGCAGTGTGTTTACAGTAATACTGCCTTGTGAGCCAATCAATACATCCGCAGAACAGGAGAACCGGAACGTCGGATCACAAGAACGGCGCAGTAGTGTAAAGAATAGTGCATTAGACAAGTTTACTGTTTTGCTGATTGAAGATAATGAAGACTTCAGGCAATACCTGAAAGATAGCCTAAGCCCGTATTACAAAATTGTTGAAGCTTCTGACGGCAAAGAGGGATGGCAAAAGGTTCTTTCCTCACACCCACATGTGGTGGTGAGTGATATTAATATGCCGGGCATGGATGGTATTACCTTGTGCAGGAAGATCAAGGCAGATAAACGAACAAGTCATATACCTGTTTTATTACTCACAGCAATTACCGGTGATGCGAATCAGTTGAAAGGTCTTTCAACCGGGGCCTCAGACTATTTAACCAAGCCATTTAACTTTGAAATACTCAATGTCAAGATTAAAAATCTTGTGGCACTGAACCAGAACCTGAAAGAAACTTACAGCAAAAAAATCAGTGTGATTCCTTCTGAGATCAAGGTAGAATCGGAAGATGAAAAGCTTTTGACTACCATTACTCAGTACATTGAGGCCAATATTGACAGTCCAGATCTGAGTGTTGAAGATTTAAGTAAGCACTTATTTATGAGCCGGGGCTCATTATACAGCAAAATTGTCGATATCACGGGCGAAACTCCGGTAGAATTCATCAGGTCAATAAAACTAAAAAAGGCAGCAGTATTGTTAGAAAAATCCGATTTGAAGATCTCGCAGATCGGGTATATGGTGGGATTTTCTTCGCCAAATTACTTCACCAGGGCATTTAAAGCAAAGTATAACCTGTCGCCATCGGAATATGCAGCGCAAAAGCGAAGTAATAATGATGCTGGCAATATTGAAGCTGATTAATCAACGCAGGCCTAAATCAGCCATAAAAATTCTTTCATCATTTACACTGAAACCCTCCCGGTAAGCCGAAGAATCGGTGATGATTCATTGCCGGTTTAACAGCTTTTTTCCAGCTTATTCAAAGAATTAATGCCACAGGATGAACTGATTTTCAAACCCGGGCTTGCTTTTTCTTTCACTTCATAAGTGTCATTTGTACATTATTTTCTATTTAATTGATATTCAAATATTTGTGAAAATAAAAATTGAACATTTAGTACAGAAAATTAGCTAAATGTGCAAGAATTCAAATTGTCAAAAGTCCAATTTTGGCTATTGAAACCGGGCAACTGTTAATTGCTGCGCCACAAAATCAGGAATAAATGATGGTGGTAAATTAACCAGCTTGTTTTCCGAAGCCCGGTAATGTTTTCGATGTGCTATAAAAAAATTTACTAACTGCCGGGCCTCACAAGGCCGCAAAATAAAAACCAAAACATTGCCATATGAAAAGAGTTACATGACAATTCCCGGGACAAAAAATGGCGGGCGCCATTTAGTCGCTGCACAGAGATAAAGATATCCTGCTCAAATCAGAGCAATCCCCATCTTTTAAATCAAAAAATTACATGATTGTGAATTTATATTTGAGAAGACTGTTTTTTGCTGTTATTGCAATTACAACGTGTATTGTTGTCAGTCTGCCACTAGCTGCACAAAAAACTCATTCTGTACAAGGTGTTGTGCTGGATGCACAGCAAAAGCCATTGGAAGGTGCCACTGTACAGGTAAAGGAAACCAAGATCAGTACTGTTACTGATTCAAAAGGAAGGTTTTCAATATCGGTTCCTGATGGAAAGAAAATACTTGTAATAAGTTTCGTAGGAAAATCAGCTGAAGAAGTTGCCATTGGTAACCAAACTTCAGTAAAAGTTACTTTGAAAGATAATGCCGCTGAAATAGATGCTATTGTGGTGGTAGGTTACGGCAGGCAGAAAAAGGCCAGCGTAGTAGGTGCCATATCACAAACAACCGGCCAGGTACTGGAACGCACAGGTGGTGTAAATAACCTGGGTATGGCGTTAACTGGTAATCTTCCGGGCTTGGTAACTACAGCATCATCGGGTATGCCCGGCGCAGAAGATCCACAAATTCTGATCCGTGCTCAAACATCCTGGAACAGCAGCTCACCACTTATTCTTGTAGATGGTATTGAAAGGCCCGGTGCTTTAAATACCATCGATATTACTTCTGTAGAAAGTATTTCAATATTGAAAGATGCATCTGCTACTGCTGTTTATGGTGTAAAGGGTGCCAATGGTGTAATATTAATTACTACCAGAAAAGGTATTGAAGGAAAACCAACGATTCGTTTAAGATCCAACATGACAATGAAGGTGGCTTCAAAACTGCCTGAAAAATATGACGCATACGATGCCCTTTCGCTCAGGAATACTGTAGTTGCAAACGAACTGATGAATGCTCCTGCAGGTTGGTCAAATTTTAAGCCGGAAGGAATTCTTGACAAATACCGTCATCCTGCAAACAGCGACGAATGGGACAGATATCCAAACGTTGACTGGGAAAAGGAATTGTTTAAGAGCAATGCGTTGTCTTACAACACAAGTGCGAATGTATCAGGTGGATCAAAATTCGTTACTTATTTTGCTGCCATTGATTTTGTGTATGAAGGCGACTTGTTTAAGACATTTACCAATAACAGGGGATATCAGCCAGGCTACGGTTATACCCGTACCAACATCCGTAGTAATCTTGATTTTAACTTAACCAGGACTACGAAATTCACAACGAGGTTATTCGGTTCTAACGGTGTTCGTAAAGGTCCATGGGGAAGTCTCGATGGAGATGCATCTTACTGGGCTTCTGCTTATCGTTCAGCTCCCGATGCTATGCGTCCGATTTATTCGGATGGTACATGGGGCTGGTACTCGCCAAGAAATGCCGATGTGCCTAACTCGGTTTACAACCTGGCAGTTTCAGGTATAGAAAAAAGAACCAATACACAACTTACAACAGATTTTGTACTTCAACAGGATCTGAACATGATCTTGAAAGGATTAAGTGCAAGAGCCAGCCTTTCACTTGACAATAACTTCAGGGAAACAGGACGTGGTGTAAATGACCTTTATAATGGTCCGCAACGTAAATGGATCAACCCTGAAACCGGTGAAATTAAATTGGAAACACCAATCAATACCGGAACTCAACTGGATTATATTGATCAGATACGCTGGTCTCCCCAGGCAGGTTCGGTAGATAAAAACTATACTGGCCGTCACTCAAACTACCAGGCTCAGTTGAATTATGCACGCAAGTTTGGCAAGAATGATGTTTCTGGTTTAGCTCTTTTCCAACGTGAAAAATATGCAACTGGTAGTGAGTTTTTCCATTTCAGAGAAGACTGGGTTTTCCGTGGAACTTATGCATACGATTCAAAATATTTATTTGAAGTGAACGGAGCGTATAATGGTTCAGAAAAATTCGGACCTGCAAAACGTTTTGCTTTCTTCCCTTCTTTTTCAGCAGGATGGACTATCAGCAATGAAAAATTCATGAAGGAAGTAAGGTTCGTCAATTTATTAAAACTCCGTGGTTCATGGGGTTGGGTAGGTGATGATAACGTAAGCGGTCGCTGGCTTTACAGAGACCAATGGTCTTATGGTGGTAATACACAAATGGGCAGCCCGTTATCAAACACTCCTTATACATTTTACAGGATATCACAGTTAGGTAACCCGAATATCTCATGGGAAACTGTTGAGAAACACAACTTAGGTGTTGACTTCTCTCTCTTCCGTGGCAGAGTTGCCGGTAGTGTGGATGTATTTAATGATGTGAGAAGTGATATTATTATTGATGGTTCAAACCGTGCTATTCCTACTTACTTTGGTGCAACTGCTCCAAAAGCCAATCTCGGAAAAGTAAAAGGACAGGGATTTGAAGTTGAGCTTAAACTCAATCAAAACTTTGGTAAGCAATTCAGAGCATGGGCTAATATCAATGTCAGCCATGCAACAAACAAGGTTATCTACAGAGATGATCCCGAATTACTGGCAGACTATCTGAAATCTGCAGGTCATGCACTTGGTCAAACCTATGCATATTTAAATTCAGGATTCCTCCAAAGCTGGGATGATTTTTACGGAAGTACTGAACGTTCTACAAACAACCGTAACAAACTCGCTGGCGATTATAATATTGTTGACTTTAATGGTGATGGTATTATTGATCAGTATGACCGGGCTCCTTACCAATACAGCAGCAACCCGCAAAATACATACAACGTTACAATAGGATTAGACTGGAAAGGCTTTAGTGCATTTGTTCAGTTTTATGCAGTTAACAATGTAACCCGTGAAGTTACTTTCCCAACTTTTAATACCTATTCAGGTTCAAACGTAGCATATGTTGAAGGTACATACTGGACTAAAGCAAATGGCGGCGGCGATGCACCGCTTCCACGCTACTCTTCTCTGGCTGCCACTGGTGCAGAGGGTACCCATTACCTGTTTGATGGTTCTTATCTCCGTTTAAAAAATGCTGAGATTGGATACACAATCACAGGTAAAGCGATCAGCAAAATGGGCATGAGGTCGCTTAGAATATATGTAAACGGAAACAACCTGGCTTTATGGACCGATATGCCAGATGACCGTGAATCAAACTTTTCTGGAGGTAGCAGTTTTGGTGCCTACCCAACAATGAAACGTTACAACACAGGTATCGACATAAACTTATAAACCATTACAAAATGAGAAAGTATTTAAAGATCATATTGCCATTGACCTTAACATTTGTGATGAGCCTTGTGCTGGTCTCATGCAAAAAATATCTCGATAAAGCCCCGCTTTCCGATATCAAGGAAACAGAAGCTTTTAAAAACTTCAAGAACTTCCAGGGGTTCACTGAAGAGATGTATAATTCTCTTCCATTGTTCACTGCAGTGGGTTCACATAACAACTGGAATTTTGGCGACGATGAAATGTGGGAGCCAACTGAAACCAGGATGTTTGCTTATAACGTAGACCAGGGCGATTACAGGGCTTGGAACAGTGCAATATTTGGTTCGGAGTTTAAGAACAGCACAAACTCAGCACAATTTACCAGCCAGGGTAATGGCGACAAGGGTAATCTCTGGAGTCAATCCTGGGGTTGTATCCGTAAGGCAAATATTGGCCTTGCCAATCTCGACAAGCTTACAGAAGCTACAGATGAGGAAAGAAACCTGATTGCCGGACAGCTTTATTTTTTCAGAGGGTTCTATCATTTTATGTTGATGACATATTGGGGTGGCCTTCCATATATAGACAAGGTATTGCCAACAGATGAAACACCTAAACTTCCAAGGCTTAACTACCAGGCAACAGCAGATAAAGTTGCTGCGGATATGAAGAAAGCTGCAGAACTGTTACCTGTAAACTGGGATGAAACAACAGTTGGTTTACAAACCAAAGGAAATAACAACTGGCGTATCAATAAGATCATGGCGATTGCTTTCCTTGGCAAGAACCTGTTGTATGCAGGAAGCCCGCTGATGAACAGGGAATCTACCGGTAATCCAACGTACAATGCTGAGTATTGCAAAAAGGCTGCTGATGCATTTGCACAGGCATTGCAGATTATTGAATCAACAGGTCGTTATAAACTGGCTGATTTTTCTCAATACAGTCAACTGTTTTATACCTGGAACCAGAATAGTAAAATACCCGGACTTGAAGAAGCAATCTTCATGGAAAACCTGGCAGGTGCAGGTGGCCGTTTCCGTTGGAACCAGGTTAATGACTACAGACCTTATACCATCAATGGCTCTGGTCTTAAATGTTATCCTACTGCTAATTATGTTGATAATTACGGAATGGCTAACGGACTTCCAATCGTAGATCCGGAAAGAGCTGATCCTGAATCAGGTTATGATCCAAGGTTTCCATTTAAAAACAGAGACCCCCGCTTTTACAACGATATTATGATTGACGGCGAAAAAGCGGTTAACAATGCAGGTAATGTTGGAAACGATGAATACAGGCAATATGCAAGTCTCTTCACTGGCGGAAAATACAGAACACTCGATCCTGTTCACGCTATGCTTACAGGTTATATGGAAGCAAAATGGGCTTCGAAACTCATGAACGACTGGGATGGCTACAAAGACAACAATACAGTTGTGTTAAGCTTAATGCGTTTATCGGATGTTTACCTGATGTATGCTGAAGCTGTTTCAGAAGGTTACAACTCACCAACTGCTAAAGTAAGCAGCTACAATAAAACTGCAGTTGACGCAGTCAATTTCGTAAGAGACAGGCCAGGCCTTGGTGTAGGCCATGTAGCAGATAAGTTTTTAACCTCACAGGAAGCTTTCAGATCTGAATACAGGCGTGAACGTGCTGTGGAGTTGGCATTTGAAGGACATCGTTTTAATGATCTTCGTCGCTGGCTTCTTTTAACTGAACGTCCTTATACGCTCAGAAAAGCTGTTCAGTTCGACCGTGTTGTTACCAAGTACAAAACAGTTAATGGTGTACAGGTGCCGGACTATTCAGATTTATATGCAAATCCAAGAAACGGACAGGTTCTGAATTTCAGGGAAACAGTGTTGTTTGAAAGACAATTAGGTCAAAGGCATTATTGGTTCCCATTCATTAACAGCGATGTTAATTTATATCCTGAGTTTACACAGAATCCTGGTTGGTAATTTCTAAAAAACTAAACTAAATGAAGAAAATTAATATAAAAGCCTGCTGTGTTCTGCTTGCCACTTCTTTGCTGACTATGGTGGTAACGCAGGCCCAGGAAAAGAATGACAGTGTTGTAAATGTTGCTTTTGGAAAAGTTGCCAAAACGGACTTACTGGGCGGCGTTTCAACAATCAATGTTACTGAATTGCTTAAGAAAAGTTACAGCAACTACAGTCTTGACAATCTGCAAAGTTTTATTGAAGGTTATAATGGTAATTTATGGGGTCAGCAACCGCTTATTCTTGTAGACGGTATACCTCGTCTTGCCACTGATGTACGGATGAGTGAGGTTGAATCGATCACTGTAATGAAAGGTGCAAGCGCCGTGGTTTTATACGGAAGTTATGCATCAAAAGGCGTTATTCTTATCACAACAAAAAAAGGTTCTGTTAAGCCATTAAGCATTGATGTGCGTGCAAATACAGGTCTTTTTGCTCCTAAAAGATACCCGAGCTACTTAAATGCTGCTGATTATATGACGATGTATAATGAAGCAAGCCGCAATGATGGTCTTGCAGAAAAATACAGCCAGGCTATCATCGACAGCTCAAGATCAGGTGTTAGTCCTTACAGGTTTCCTAATATTGATTATTTCAGTTCTGATTATTTAAAGAAAGCCTATTTCAGATCAGACCTGACAACAGAAATATCAGGCGGAAATGAGTCGGCACGCTATTATACCAATATCGGATTGGCTTATAATAACAGCCTCATGAATTTCGGAGATCAGAAAAAGAACAATGATCTTGCATTTAATGTAAGAACCAATGTGGATATGAACCTCTCCAAATGGTTGTCTGCTTCAGTTGGCGCAGTTGCTAATTTTTCGAATAACTATACAGGCAGGGGTAACTTCTGGGGTACTTCAGCCACTATGCGCCCTAACTGGTTTTCACCTCTGTTGCCTATCAGCATGATGGATACAACCAACAGCACAATCAAATCATATATCGCTAACTCGAATCACCTGATTGACGGTAAATATCTTTTAGGTGGTTTGTCAACCGACCAGACCAATGCTTTTTCAGATAATCTGGCTGCCGGTTACATTAAGAGAAAGACCCGTACATTTCTTTTCAACGTAAGTGCAAAAGCTGATCTGGGTTCTATAGTAAAAGGTTTGTCTTTCACCACTGGTTACAGCATGGATTACTCATCGCTTTATTCAGAAGCCTATTCAGTAGGTTATGCAGTGTACGAACCAACATGGTCAAGGATCAACGGGCAGGATATGATCACTGCGCTGAAAAAATATAACGATGATAAGAATGCAACCAATGAGTTTGTTGGTCAAAGCAATTATACGCAAACCACTTCATTCAAATCACAGTTTAACTATGACCGCACATTTGCAAAGGATCATAATGTTACTGCAGCTTTGATTGGCTGGTGGTTTATGACACAGTTCTCCAGCGATCCGGATAATGATGGAGGAAGTGATTATCACCCCGACAGAAATACAAACCTTGGCTTACAGGCAGGATATAATTATCGCAGGAAATATTATTTTGATTTTGCCAGTGCGCTGGTTCATTCGGCTAAACTGCCAGAAGGTGGCCGCAATGCACTGTCTCCAACATTTACACTTGGATGGCGTATGAGCAGCGAGAAATTTTTCAAAGCAGTTTCTTTTGTTGATGATCTGAAAATTTCCGCATCATATGGTTTAATTAACCAGGACCTGGACATTACAGGCTTCAGACCTGATGGTACCACACCTACTGACTATTATCTGTATCAAGGATATTATGGCAACAACGGTACATTGGGCGGATGGTATCCCTGGCGTGATGGTTCTTCAGGTGGTTTCACAAGTCTCTCCGGCAGAGGAACTAATTTAAATCTCACATTTGTTCAACGTAAGGAATACCGCACTGGTTTAAATGCTTCGTTATTTGGCCGACTGATTACATTTGATGCCAACTACTTTATTCAAAACACCAATGGTTTACTTACAAGAGGTAACACATTGTATCCTTCTTACTTTACTGGTTCAGGCGATTTCCGTCCATGGTTGAACTATAATAAAGACAGACGTTCAGGATTTGATTTCGCTGTAAACCTGAACAACTCAATCGGCAAACTGCAATACTCTGTGGGTGTTTCCGGTATGTTCTATTCATCAAAAGCTATTCGCAGGGATGAAGTTTACCAGGATGCATATCAGTACAGGGCAGGCAAAAGCCTCGATGCTTATTGGGGTTATATCTGTGAAGGATTCTTCCAGACACAAGATGAAATTACCAACCACGCAAGACAAACGTTTGGCGGTACACTTAAACCAGGCGACCTTAAATATAAGGACGTAAATAATGATGGTGTAGTTGATGGTAAAGATCAGGTTGATCTTGGACATAACGGCTGGGCTGTATCACCTTTTACTTACGGTGTAAACCTTAGTTTGAAATGGAAGAATTTCACACTGTTTGCCTTGGGTAACGGACAGAGTGGTGCCATTGGTTTCAAAAACAGTTCTTATTACTGGGTAAGTGGTACAGGTAAATTCTCTGATCCTATGCTTGGACGTTGGACAGAAGCTACAAAGAACACTGCTACCTTCCCACGTTTAACAACAGGTGCCGGCAGCAATAATTATCAGAACTCTACTTTCTGGATTTATAAAACCAACAGGTTTAATTTAACCAGGGTGCAGTTTACCTATGATTTTAAGAATGATGTTTTCAAAGGTTCATTTGTTCATGGTATGAGCTTCTACGTACAGGGAGATAACCTGTTAGTATTGGCTAAAGAACGGAAGCTGATGGAAACCAATATAGGATCAGCTCCCCAATACCGGTTTTATAATTTCGGCGTAAGGGCTTCTTTTTAACGAAAAAACAAAGAACGATTTTTATGAAAAATAAATTGATCATTTTAGTGTTGAGCGTTCTGGCTTTCACAAGCTGCAAGAAGATCCTGACTGCAGATCCTGAAAACCTGAAGACGATTGAGCAGATGTATTCGGATCCTGGCTATGCGCAGGGATTCCTTGTAAATGCTTACAGAACTATTCCTGGTTATTATGATAACAGTGATTATGCTACTGATGATGCTGTAACAAACCAGAAGACAAATAACCTGCTCCAGATGGCAACAGGTTCATGGACTGCTGCAAACAATCCCTTATCTGTATGGAACGGTTCATATGCAGGCATACAGTACCTGAATCTTTTCCTTGCGAATGTAGACAAAGTAAACTGGGCTACAGATACTGTAGCTGCAAAACTCTTTAACATGAGGATGAGGGGCGAAGCGTATGGCTTACGTGCTCTTTACATGTACTTCCTTTTGCGTGCACATGCAGGATATGCTGAAGATGGCAAACTGATGGGAGTGCCGATTATAACTGATCTGAAAACAGTTGGATCTGATGTAAATGTACCCCGTGCAAGTTTTGATGAATGTATGAAACAGTTGTATAAGGATCTTGACAGTGCAGAAGCTAATCTTCCACTGGAATATAATGATCTCACTACTGCCAGTCAGATTCCAAATCAATTCAAAACTGTTACACAAAACGTTGCTGTTTATAACCGTGTTATGGGTCAATATTCCCGTCAGTTATTTAACGGGCTTATTGCAAAGGCTTTCCGTGCAAGAGCAGCTTTGCTTGCGGCAAGTCCTGCTTACCAGAATACAGCCAATTTAACTACATGGGCAAATGCAGCTGATTATGCATCAGCAGTAATTGATTACAAAGGTGGCGTTAACTCACTGTCTTCAACAGGCGTAACTTACTATGCTAATAACAGTGAAATTGATAACTTAAGTGGTGGCAGCAACCCTTCAGAAATTATATGGAGAGAAAATGTTGCAACGAATGAGGGTTCACAGGAAGCAGCAAACTTTCCTCCTACATTGTTTGGTAATGGAAATATGAATCCAACACAGAACCTTGTGGATGCTTTCCCAATGGCAAACGGTTACCCCATTACAAACAGCAGCAGCAATTACAATCCTGCTAACCCATATGCTGGCAGGGATCCACGTTTTGCAAAATATATTGTTTACAATGGTAGCACTGAAGGGGTAGGAAACGTGGTGATTTACACAGGCAGCCAGTCTGGAACCGATAATGGTATTAATGTTAAAGAAACATCTACCCGCACAGGATACTATATGCGTAAGCGTTTGCGTATGGATGTAAACCGTAACCCGGCATCTACAACCGGCAAAAACCACATTACTCCACGTATTCGCTACACAGAAATCTATCTTGCTTATGCCGAAGCAGCAAATGAAGCATGGGGACCAACAGGAACAGGAACTCATACTTACTCTGCATACGATGTAATTAAGAAGATCCGCAGCAGGGCAGGAATCACCGGTGGTGATCTGTACCTGGAAGAATGCAAAGCTGATCAGAATAAAATGCGTGAGCTCATCCGTAATGAACGCAGGCTGGAATTGTGTTTCGAGAGTTTCCGCTTCTGGGATCTCCGTCGCTGGAAAGCGCCTTTAACCGAAAAAGCAAAAGGTATGGATGTTAACGGAACAGTGTTTACTCCTCTTGATGTAGAAAACAGGGCATTCCTCGATTTTATGTACTATGGACCTATTCCTTCTTCAGAGGTGCTTAAGTTCAGCAATTTAACTCAGAATAAAGGCTGGAAATAATGCAGCTTACTAAAAATAAAAATGACATGAAAACAAATACGAAATTTTTATGGTTAGCGATTGCTTCGGTGTTCTCGCTGACAGCATGTATAAAAAACAATGATGTAAGCTTTCCGGATTTCAAATACCAAACAGTTTACTTTGCTACACAGTTCCCGATAAGAACTGTTGAGCTGGGTGAAGATTTGTTTGTTGATAATTCAATAGACAATGCACACAAGGTAGTGATCAAGGCTACAACGGGCGGTGTTCAGGAAAATAACAAAGAGCTTGTACTCAGCTTTACTGTTGATACATCACTCTGTACAAAGCTTTATTTCCCTTCAGATAAAGGTGGAGCAAAAGCTATTCCTTTACCATCTAACTACTACCAACTGGCCTCCAACCAGATTGTTATCCCTAAAGGCAGTCTTATGGGCGGTGTAGAGGTACAACTTACAGATGCTTTTTTCCAGGATCCTTTAGCTATCACGAATACGTATGTAATTCCGGTTTTATTAAATAGCGTTAAAAGCGGCGACTCCATTCTTCGTGGTATTCCTGCTGTTACAAATCCAAATCGTGCTATTGATGGTAACTGGACTATTAAGCCACGTGACTATGTTGTTTATGCTGTTAAGTTTGTGAATACATGGCATGGAAACTATCTCCGTCGTGGTACTGATGTTATTACAGGTAGTGTTAATCAAACTTTATCAAGACACAAACCTTATGTTGAAAATGATGATGTGAATATGCTTTCTACTGCATCGTTAACACAGCTTAATTTCCCGGTTGTATATAAAAACGCAAGTGGTGCAAACGTAAACTGCACACTGCAACTTGTATTTGATGCTTCAGGTAATTGCAGTGTTACATCATTAACATCTGGTGTAACTGCTTCCGGTACAGGTAAGTTTGTGAAAAAAGGGGAAAAGAACAGTTGGGGTAGCCAGGATCGTGATGCTTTATATTTAGATTATACAGTGGATTTAAACAGCCAGAATATGCATGTGGTAACAAAGGATACATTGGTAATGCGTGATCGTGCAATTGCTTTGGAAACTTTTAGTCCTGTAATTAAGTAAGCAGATGTTTTTCGTTTCTCATATTGCAGTAATGGAGGATGATTCTTCATCCTTCATTTTTTTTGCATATAGTTAGGTACTGTTTCTTAAAATACATTTGATGTGTAACTAACCTGTATACAGCATCCAGAAAAATGAAAACAAACACCGGTGTTGAAGGCCATGTTACAGGGGCCTGCTCTTTTGAAACATTAGCCAAAATGAACATTCAATAATAACTGAATAATAAGTTCGAACACAAATGAAAAAGTTTATACTCAGTCTTGCTGTTTTAATGTCTCAAAGTGTATGTATAACAGCAATTGCCCAGCAAACCAAGGCACACAATCCTCTCATTTTTGCTGATGTTCCCGATATATCAATGATGCGTGTTGGAGATACCTACTACATGAGCAGTACTACAATGCACATGAGTCCCGGTGTTCCTATCATGAAATCAAAAGACCTTGTGAACTGGCAGTTGATTAATTATGCTTATGATACTTTAGTAAGTAACGATCAAATGAATCTTACCAATGGAAAAAGCACTTATGGAAGAGGTTCATGGGCCAGCAGTATCCGTTATCATAACGGCACCTATTATGTTTCAACATTTGCAGCAACAAGCGGCAAAACACATATCTATACAACAAAGAATATTGAAAAGGGGCCATGGAAAGAAATGGCATTCAGCCCTGCTTACCACGATCATTCACTTTTCTTTGATGATGATGGAAAAGTATACATCATTACAGGCAACAAAAAACTCAGTCTGATTGAATTGAACGAAGATCTTTCCGGTGTAAAGCAAGGTGGCATCAACCAGGTAATTGTTGAAAATTCAAGTCAGCCAAGTGAAAGCATTGCTGTAAGTGGGTTGGGCGAAGGTTCACAACTTTTTAAAGTGAATGGAAAATATTATTTGTTCAACATTACATGGCCACGTGGTGGCGGAAGAACAGTTGTCATTCACAGGGCCGATAAAATTACCGGGCCATGGGAAGGAAAGATGGCACTTTCAGATTTAGGTGTTGCACAAGGAGGATTGATTGACATGCCAAATGGAACATGGTTTGCATATTTGTTCAGAGATTTTGGTTCTGTTGGCCGTATTCCATACCTCGTTCCTGTTAAATGGGAAGATGGCTGGCCAGTGTTAGGTGAAAACGGGAAAGTTCCTTTTACACTTGATCTTCCTGCTAATAAATCATTAATACCAGGCATCGTTGCATCAGATGAATTTACACGCAAAAAAGGTGAACGTGCTTTACCGTTAGTTTGGCAATGGAATCACAATCCTGATAATAGTCTTTGGTCTGTGAATGCAAGAAAAGGTTATTTACGTTTGACAACCGGCCGTATTGATACCAGTTTCTTATTCGCAAGAAATTCATTGACACAACGCACTATTGGTCCGGTTTGTTCGGGATCTGCATCACTTGATGTTTCCAATATGAAAGATGGTGATTTTGCCGGACTTGGATTGCTTCAAAAAAATTATGGATTGCTTGGAGTAAGGGTGGAAGCTGATAAGAAAGTAATTGTGATGATCAATGCAAGCACAGGAAAACCGGTAGAAGCAGCAACGCTTCCGTTGAATCAGCAAACAGTTTTCTTCAAAGCAGAATGTGATTTTACTGATAAGAAAGATGTGGCAAATTTCTTTTACAGCTTAGATGGAAAAAAATGGATGCCAATTGGCACACAATTAAAAATGGCCTACACCATTCCGCAGTTCATAGGTTACCGTTTTGCTTTATTCAACTATGCAACAAAAAATACGGGAGGCTTTGCTGATTTTGATTATTTCCACATCAGTGACAGTATCGGCAATAATTGAAACAGATTTTAATTATCAGCTTGCTTGAAGCATTGTTAAAGTAAAATTGAAATGAAAAAAGGATTGCTTTGTATTTATTTGCTTTTGTCTGCATTGGGCCTTAAGGCACAGGATGGACATGAGCTCTGGCTGCGCAATAAAACAGCTGTGCCGGTGAAAGTAATTGCATCAAAAAAATCAGCAATTATAAATGTTGCAATGAATGAGTTGCAAAATGGATGGCAGGGACAGGCAGGTGCTACCATTACTTTCACAATAAAAAAAGATAAGGCAGTAAAGGGAGATGGATTTAAGCTGAGCAGCAACACAATCCAGGCAAACAATGAAAACGGAATATTGTATGGAGTGTATGAATTGTTGCGACGACAGCAAACAGGTGAGCCGATTGAAAATGAAATCAACAACCCATCGTATGAGTTTCGTATTCTGAACCATTGGGATAATCCCGATGGTTCTATTGAGCGTGGCTATGCAGGCAATTCCATCTTCTGGCGAAAAGATGATCCTTTTACAGTAACAGAAAATGATCAAAAACTTTGGCAGGAATATGCACGAGCAAATGCATCGGTTGGCATTAACGGTTCAGTGCTGAACAATGTGAATGCTTCCCCTTCCATTCTTACTGCAGAATATCTGAACCGTGTAAAAGCAATTGCCGATGTGTTGCGTCCTTACGGAATCAAAACATACCTCTCTATAAAATTTTCTTCCCCAATCCTTTTGGGAAAATTAAAAACAGCTGATCCTTTAGATGCTGAAGTGATTAACTGGTGGAAGAATAAGGTGAAAGAAATTTACAGCATCATTCCCGACTTTGGTGGTTTTTTGGTGAAAGCAAGTAGTGAAGGTCAGCCAGGCCCACAGGATTATGGTCGATCACATGCGGATGGTGCCAATATGCTGGCTGATGCACTGAAACCTTACAACGGCATTGTGATGTGGAGAGCGTTTGTTTACAGCCCGAACGATAAGGATCGTGCAAAGCAGGCATACAATGAGTTTACTCCGTTAGATGGACAGTTTCGTGATAACGTTATTATACAAGTAAAGAATGGCCCCGTTGATTTTCAGCCAAGAGAGCCTTTCAGCCCGCTTTTCGGTGCAATGAAAAAAACATCTGTGATGCCTGAGTTTCAGATTACGCAGGAATATCTCGGTCACTCCATTCATCTTGTTTTTCTTTCAACCATGTGGGAAGAGTGTTTACAAAGCGATACATACCAACATAGCCAGGGAAGTACCGTTGCACATAGTACCGATGGAACAATTTATCCGCAAACACATACGGCTGTTGCCGGTGTTTCAAATATTGGGTTAGATACAAACTGGTGTGGTCATCAATTTGCACAAGCCAATTGGTATGCATTTGGCCGGCTTGCCTGGAACAATGGTTTAAAGAGTGAGCAGATTGCTGAAGAGTGGTTGAAGCTTACATTTTATAATGCACAATCAGCCAGAACAAATACGGCAAATTATCAGGCAGATTGGTTAAAAGAATTTCTTCAACCTGTAAAGCAAATGATGCTTGACAGCCGTGAAGCTGCAGTGAATTACATGATGCCTTTGGGATTACATCACATCATGTCGGCCAACGGACATTATGGTCCCGGTCCATGGTGGGCACCAAAGGGCATGCGTGCAGACTGGACACCACCTTATTATCACCAGGCCAGTGCAAATGGTATTGGTTTTGACCGTACAAAAAAAGGGAGTGATGCGGTAAGTCAATACAGTGAACCACTTGCATCAACATTTAATGACCCCGCAACATGCCCGGATAATCTTTTACTGTGGTTTCATCATTTGCCATGGGATTTTAAAATGAAAAGTGGTAGCAGTTTGTGGGATGAACTTTGTTTTCATTATGATAAGGGTGTAAACCAGGTAAGAGAGTTTCAAAAAGTTTGGGACAGAGCTGAACCTTATGTTGACAGCACACGCTTTAAGGAAGTACAGCGCAAGTTAAGAGAGGAATGTATCAATGCTGTTTTATGGAAGGATGCCTGTCTTCAATATTTTCAGCAATTCAGTCACATGCCGATTCCATACAATATCGAACGTCCTGTAAATAACCTGGATGATATTATGGCCAATGATATGAAACGGAGAAGGTGATGAAAATGATTTCAACGATCAACAATTTTTTTATAATAAACAGTGCTTTTAAACAAACAGAACACATGAAAAAGAATTGGACGAGGAAACCTGTTTTAAAAATGGGTTTCTTATTATTGGGATTATTGTGCTTTATCACAAACAGCACAAATGCTCAACAAACCAAACTCACTTTAGACTTCACCAAACCAGGTGCTGATGTAAGCCCCATGCTTTATGGATTGATGACAGAAGAAATCAATCACTCGTACGACGGAGGCTTATATGCAGAGTTGATACGCAACAGGATATTTAAAGACAATTCTTCAAAACCAGAAGGATGGAGTTTAGTAAATGAAGACACTGTTCGTTCAAAAGCAACCATCAAATTAATTGCAGCAAATCCCGACAATGTTCCTTTTGATGAACGTCGTCATGCAATCAACAGTGCACTGCAAACCTGTCTTCGTCTTACTGTAGAAAAAGCCGGCGGCAGAGTAGGTATTGCAAATGAAGGTTACTGGGGTATTCCGGTAAAACCTG
This sequence comes from Chitinophagaceae bacterium UBA1931, assembly GCA_002337125.1. Lineage (GTDB taxonomy): Bacteria > Bacteroidota > Bacteroidia > Chitinophagales > Chitinophagaceae > Lacibacter. Next base: position 1,528,733 of record DDFJ01000004.1, on the reverse strand, counting down.
CAACAACATACAAAGCATCTTTTTATATGAAGGGCTCAGCAAGTATGCAGCCTTTCCGTCGCCCGGGTGCACCAAATCCACAACCAGCTGCACCTGTAATCGAAGACAATACTGCAGGACCAATTACTGTAACAATTGAAAGCAATGATGGTAAAACGGTTTATGCTTCCGGTACTATCCAGCTTGCAAAATCAACGTTCTGGAAAAAATATGAATTAACATTAACTACTGCAGCTGATGTAAAACCAACTGCTGATGCAAGGTTTGTTATTTCAACCAACCGTACCGGGCTTTACTACTTCAATCTTGTTTCACTTTTTCCGCCAACATATAATAACCGGCCAAATGGTAACAGGACCGACATTATGCAGATGCTTGTTGACATGAAACCAAAATTCTTACGTTTCCCCGGTGGTAATTTTCTGGAAGGTCCATTGCTTACAGATGCTTTTCCGTGGAAGCAAACATTAGGTCCGTTAGAAAACAGACCCGGTCATAAAGGTTCATGGGGTTACCGTCCTTCAGATGGAATGGGACTGCTTGAATTTTTGGAATGGTGTGAAGACATGGGTGCAGAACCTCTCTTAGCAGTTTATGCAGGTTATTCATTAAATGGTGATCATGTGGATGCAGGTCCGCTTTTGCAACCTTATGTTGAGGATGCATTGGATGAAATAGAATATGTGATTGGCGATGCAAATACATATTGGGGGGCTAAGCGTATAGCTGATGGACATCCTGCTCCGTTTAAACTTACATACGTTGAAATTGGAAATGAAGACTGGTTTGATAAAACAGGAAGCTATGATGGAAGGTTTACCCAATTCAGGGAAGCCATTGAAAAGAAATATCCTCAACTCACCTGCATTTCATCCATTGCTGATGCACAATTTCCTAACCTGAAAGTTACAAGTGGTAAAAAGCCAGTGGTTCTTGATGAACACTATTACCGTGATTCATGGGAAATGTGGGCAAATGCTTCACAATATGATTCATACAGCCGTACCGGTGCGAAGATATTTGTGGGCGAATGGGCTACACGTGAAGGTGCACCAACAACAAACTTAAATGCTGCGTTAGGCGATGCTGCATGGATGACTGGAATGGAACGCAATTCAGATCTTGTGATTATGTCTTGTTATGCACCGCTGTTTGTAAATGTGAATACAGCAACAGCAACTGCACCTAAAGCATGGCAATGGGATTCTGATTTGATTGGTTATAATGCACTGAACAGTTTTGGTTCACCATCTTATTACGTACAGAAATTATTCAGCCAGTATTTAGGAAATAAAATTGTTCCTGTAACTGCAGAAAATATTCCTGTGCAACCAAGACCCATGAGCAAAAGAGACAGTATGGAAAACAAAATACCCAAACCGGTTCCAACTGTATTTTATTCTGCAACACTGGATGAAAAAACAGGAGTGGTTTATCTGAAAGTTGTAAATGCATCAGGTAAAAAGCAACCTGTTGAAATTAATCTGAATGGAGTTGTGAAGGTGTTGCCTGCCGCAGAAATGTATGTAGTTAAAGGCAATCAGCCTGATGATACAAATACAATTACTGATCCCGAAAAAATTCTTCCTGTAAAATCAACCATTAAAGGAGTGTCAGCAAAATTCAAACGGACACTGGATCCGTATTCAGTAAGTATAATTATGCTGCAAACCGGTAAATAAAATCAGATCGAAAGAAAACAAAGCTTCAGCATTTATGAATGTGCTTTGTTAATTCAGAAATAGAATGTTATTGTTAAATCGAAGTGTTGGCTTAATACAAATTATGCTGATGCTTCGATTTAATACGAATGTAAAAGATGTAACGAATATGAATTGTTTAAAAACAAAAAGGGCAATGATCATTGCCGGGCTAATCGTTCTTTTAAGTTTTATTGGTAACAGCCAGTTGTTTGCCCAAACTGTTTGGCTCGATCAACTGGATCTCAGTGCAGCAACACAAGGCTACGGTGTTCCTGGTAAAAACAAATCGGTTGCTGAGAAAACAATTACAATCAACGGTAAAACTTTCAATCGTGGTTTTGGAACACATGCTGAGAGCTCTTTATTCATTCTATTAAATGGTCATGCAACATCTTTTACAGCTTTTGTTGGAATTGATGATGAAGTAGATGGACATCAGCCAGCTGTTGAATTCATTTTGATTGGAGATGGTAAACAGCTATGGAAGAGTGGGATCATGCGGTTAAAAGATTCTGCAAGGTTCTGCTCTGTTTCTCTTACAGGTGTAAAAAAACTTGAGCTTGTTGTTACTGATGGTGGCAATGGTAATTATTATGATCATGCGGATTGGGCTGATGCAAAATTTGAAACGGATGGAGCAGGATCAATCGTAGCAGTCAATTCTGTTTCAAGCACACCATATATTCTTACACCGGCACCACCGGTTACACCAAGAATTAATGGCGCTTCTGTTTTTGGTGTAAGACCCGGTTCTCCTTTTCAGTTTATGATTCCTGCAACGGGTGAACGACCAATGACGTTTTCAGCAAAAGGTCTTCCCGCAGGTTTAAAAATTGATCGCAACACAGGTATCATCACAGGAAAAATTGCAAAGGCAGGAACAACAGTTGTAACCCTATCTGCAAAAAATGCGAAAGGAACAGCAGAGAAAAAATTTACAATCATATGTGGCGATCGTATTGCACTTACACCACCAATGGGTTGGAACAGCTGGAACTGTTTTGCTGACCAGGTATCGGCTGATAAAGTAAAAAGAGCTGCTGATGCAATGGTAAAGAGCGGACTGATTAATCATGGATGGACTTATATAAACGTTGATGATTTTTGGGAAAACCACAGGAATTCAAAAGACTCTTCTTTACGTGGCAACTTAAGAGATGAAGCAGGTAAGATTATTCCCAACAAACGTTTTGGCGATATGAAGTCATTGGCTGATTATATGCACAGCAAAGGATTAAAGGCAGGTCTTTATTCCAGTCCCGGACCATGGACTTGTGGCGGCAGTGCTGGTAGTTACGGTTATGAAAAAGAAGATGCAGAAAGCTATGCTGCCTGGGGTTTTGATTATCTTAAATACGATTGGTGCAGTTATGGTGGAGTGATTAATGGGATGAAAGATAATGATCCATACAAAGTAGGTTCATTGTCGTATCAAGGTGGTAATAATCTTGCAACAGCAATGAAGCCATTTAAACTAATGGGCGATTATCTTAAAAAACAGCCAAGGGATATTGTATTTAGTTTATGTCAATACGGTATGTCGGATGTTTGGAAATGGGGCGATTCTGTTGGTGGTGTAAGCTGGCGTACAACAAATGATATTACTGATACATGGAATAGTGTAAAGAGTATTGCTCTTGCACAGGATAAAGCTGCAGCATGGGCAAAGCCCGGCAATTGGAACGATCCTGATATGTTAGTGTTAGGTACAGTTGGTTGGGGAAATCCTCATCCCAGCAAACTCCGTCCCGATGAACAGTATCTGCATTTCAGTCTCTGGTGTCTTTTCTCTGCACCATTGTTAATAGGCTGCGATATGGAAAAACTGGATGACTTTACATTGAATATTTTAACCAACGATGAAGTAATTGCAATTAACCAGGATCCGCTTGGTAAACAGGCAACCTGTAAAGACACAATCGGCAATCTGCTTGTTTATGAAAAAATACTTGCTGATGGAAGCCATGCAGTAGGGTTCTGCAATTTCGGACTTGAAATAGTGGAGATTTCTTACAAGGACTTTGCAAAACTGAACATCAAGGGTATTTGCAATGTTCGTGATCTCTGGCGGCAGAAAGATGTTTGCAGAGTTGATACAAAAACAGGTGACTTAAAAATTAAAGTGCCTGTACATGGAGTGCTCCTTTACAAGTTTACGCCGGTAAAATAATTTTAATTGACTGATTAATTCTCTTTGAAAAATGAAATATGATATTTTGAAAACATTTGCCGGTATAGCAGCTCTTGTGTTGTTGCCTTTTGCAGGTAAAACGCAAAACCCAATTGTACAGACAAACTATACAGCCGATCCTGCACCTATGGTACATAATGGCACTGTTTATCTTTATACAAGCCATGATGAAGATGTTACGGTGAAAAATTTCTTTACCATGAATGACTGGCGATGTTATTCATCAACCGACATGGTGAACTGGACAGATCATGGAGCAGTGTTATCGTACAAAACATTTGAATGGTCACGTGGTGATGCGTGGGCTGGTCAATGTATTTACCGCAATGGAAAATTTTATTATTACTTACCCGTAAATCAGAAAAACGGCGGCAATGCTATTGGTGTGGCTGTGTCAGATAGTCCAACAGGGCCTTTCAAAGATGCACTTGGAAAACCATTGCTTGTTGGCTTTGGTTATATCGATCCCACAGTTTACATTGATGATGATGGACAGGCTTATCTCTATTGGGGAAATCCCAATCTCTGGCACGTAAAGCTGAATGAAGATATGATTTCGTACGACCAGAATGTGGGCATTGTAAAAGAAGATCTGAAAGATGAAAATTTTGGATACCGTTCTAAAAAGATAAACAACCGCACTGCTGCTTATGAAGAAGGTCCTTGGTTTTTTAAACGTGAATCAAAATATTATTTGCTTTATCCTGCAGGAGGTGTGCCTGAGCATTTAGCATATTCAACCAGCGTTGGCCCCACTGGTCCATGGGTGTATGGTGATACAATTATGCATGTCATCAAAAACCACGGAGCATTCACCAACCATCCGGGTTATATTGACTTCAAAGGACAATCTTACCTGTTCTATCATGATGCAGGTTTGCCCGGTGGCGGAGGATTTAAACGTTCTGTATGCATTGAGCCATTCAGTTTTAATGCAGATGGATCTATTCCGCTGATTCATCCTACAAAAGAAGGAGTGATCAAAAGTGCATCCAATTTAAATCCGTTTAAACGGGTGGAAGCTGAAACCATTGCATGGTCAGAAGGCTTGAAAACAGCTACAGACTCTGTAACCGGAGTATACGTCACAAAAATTAACAACGGAGATTATGTCAAAGTGCGTAGTGTTGATTTTGGTAAAGCAGTAAAATCATTTTCAGCTAATGTAGCAGCAGCTTCAAACGGTGGTCAAATAGAAATCCGGATCGATAGTTTGAATGGTAAATTACTTGGCACCTGCATTGTAAAATCAACAGGTGGTGAAGCTTCATGGAAAATTCAATCAGTTAAAGTGAATAGTGTAAAAGGCATTCATGACCTTTTCTTTGTTTTCAAAGGTGGCGAAGGCGAACTGTTCAATTTTGACTGGTGGAAATTTTCTGCGAAATAAATGCGTGGTCGGTTACGAATGAAAGGATGACAGTTAAATGATCATTATAACAAAAGAGGTTGCAGTTGCTGCAACCTCTTTTTATCTTGTAGCCTCGTCAGGAATCGAACCTGAATCTGGAGCTTCGGAAACTCTTATACTATCCATTGTACTACGAGGCCGGTAAAATCTGCAATTGAACATTACTTAATCAATCCTCCTACATTACTGCCGAAGATTTTTACCGCAATGGCCAGCAATATTACGCCAAAAAATTTTCGCACTGCAATTAATCCTGCAGGGCCTAATACTTTTTCAATGCGGTTGAGTGAGAGCAGTACAATATAGATGATGACCAGGTTTACACCAATGGCCACTAAAATCATCCATTCGTTTTTATCGGTACGTTCAAAGGTTGCTTTAAGCGACATAATCGTAGTCAACGTTCCTGAACCTGCAATGAGCGGAAAAGCAATCGGAACAACTGTTCCGGCTTTTGGGTTATTATCGGGTTTAAAAAATTCAATACCCAGCACCATTTCCAGTCCAAGAATAAAAATCACAATTGAACCCGCAACTGCAAATGATTTTACATCCACTCCAAGCATGTTGAGGAAGGGTTTTCCGATAAAGAAAAACAACGTCATGAGTGCACCGGAAATTAATGTTGCACGCAGGGCATGAATGCCGCCCATCTTTTCTTTTAAGGAAATCAGCATGGGGATAGAACCAATAATATCTATCACCGCAAAAAGCGTGAAGCTGAGAGTAAGCAGTTCTTTAATATCAAAGTTCATAGCGTTGGTTTCAACAAATGTAAATACTTTATGAACGTTTGTATGAACCTTGGCAGATTAATCAGCGGTTGATGTAGAGTATCTTTTGTTCGGTGAAGAGCGAGTAGCGGCTTTTGAGCTGCAGAAGGCAGTTGCGGCAAAGACAATCGGAATAGGATTGGGTGATAAATGCTTCTTCACCTGCCGTGAGCTCAACACCATAACACTGGCAATTGGTGATATCGCCTACTTTACATTCAAACTTAGCACCACAGCGTGGACAGCTTTTTTCTTCGTGTTTGTTCATGTGATGAGAGATGAGTATTGGGTAATGAGTGATGAATGAAAGAGTAATTGTTTTAACTCCTCATTCATCACTCATGATTATTTAAAGGCTGAGCCTTACACCTGCCATAAAATTAAATCCTGTGGCACTGTAACCATATACTTCCTGGTACTTGCTGTTGAGCAGGTTTTTTGCATCGGCAAAGATGCTGAGTTTATTGCCGGCCAGTTTGTATTCGGCGTAGAGGTTCCAGAGAAAATAATTATCAAGCGTAACAGCTTTTGCAGGCCATGCATTGAAATCTTTATCACTCCGCTTGCTGTAATTATTGAAACCTGTGCTAACAAATAATTTTTTTGTTGCCTGGTAAGAAATTGTTGCACCAACTGAATGTTTGGGTCGGCGCAGCAGGTTAAAATAGGTGGTATCTTTTCCTGCAGGCGATTTGGTTGTTACATTTCCATCAACAAAACTGTAATACATTTTCAACTGCAGTTTGCTGTTGAACTGGATGCTTGGTTCAATTTCAATACCATGATCATTTTGCTCATCGAGGTTGATATATTTAGTAGTGTAGATAATCACATCTTTCATTTTCCTGTTGAAATATACCACACGTATATCGGCTTTATTACTGAGCAGCGTTGTTTGTATACCTGCTTCCCATGTAAATGATTGCTCCGGTTTTAATTGCGGATTCGCTCCAAACATTCCGTAAAGCTGGCTGATGCCCGGCGCTTTAAATGCAGTAGCGATGTTTGCAAAAAACTTTAAATGTTCATTGAGTACATATGATGGATTAATGCTGTAGGTAAAGTTGTTTCCATACTTTGAATGTTTGTTATAACGTCCGCCTGCTTCAAGGAAAAATCCATTTAACTTTTGCAGAAACAATGTAGCATACACACTGCTGAAGTTTACATTGGAATCTAAGTTTTGTTGAAAACGGTAGTCTGTACCTGCCAGCACTTTTACATGATCATTCAACTGGTAATGTGCAAAAAGTTCCACAATTTTATTGTTACCGTTGTAACCATAAGGTCCCCACGCACTGGTATAGTTTCGTTCCATTTTATCATAGGTAAACAATGCTTTTGCCAATCCTTTTTTGTATTTAAATTCCAAAGCAGAACCTGCACTTGTAAGCGATGAATTATATGTATCAGGCGCATCGGTAAATGCACCGCCATCATACCCACCTTGTATATAACTGTAGCGGAAGAAAGGAAGAATGCGTAACTGTTTTACAATGGGAGCATCGGCAGTAAAACTGATGGCATTGTTGAGAAAACCGTCTTTGTCAAAACTTTTTGCTTTGGTTGTATCAGCAGCTTCTGAAATACCTTTTGATTCAAAGTGCGAATAAACAAGGTTGTAATTGATCTTTTCAACTGTACCTCTTACACCTGCAGCAAATTTGTAGCTGTTGTACGAACCTGCTGAAGCATTGCCATATAAACGCAGTGCTTTATCTGCTCCTTTTTTGGTGATGATGTTCACAACACCTGCAACAGCATCCGACCCGTATAAAGTGGATTGTGCTCCTTTTACAATTTCAATACGTTCAACCTGGTCAAGCGGAAGCATACGCAAATCAAATGCACCTGAAAATGAAGGATCGTTTACAGGAACACCATCCATTAAAATAACAGTGTAGCCATTTCCTGCACCACGTAAATAAAAACTTTTGTCTTTACCAGTGTTGCTGGTTGCTCCGTTGATTACAATTCCTGCCTGTTCGGTTAACAGTTGGGCAAGATCTTTTCCTGCACTGCGTTCAATAGTTTGTTTGCTGATGACAGTGATTACTTTTCCTGTCTCCAGTAATTTCTGCTGCACTTTGCTGGCAGTAACAATTACTTCACTCAATGATTTACTGGTGCTGTCCTGTGCACATAGCTGACTGCTGATGAAAAATCCCGCAGCCACAACAATTAATTTCTTTTTCATTTGTTTGAAAAAAGTTTTTGTGTGACTGCTTTCAGAAAAAAAAGATAGAAATATAAAAGCCCTCCGACGATTACACTCCACGCCTTTCACCCGAAAGCAAAATGAAAATTAACTGTACCGGCAGGTCTTCTGGCTTAACGACCAACTTAATAAGCCTTCCCGAAATACTTCAGTGGCAAAGAAGATTAAGTTGTTGCCTTTCTCCCCTTCAGGGGTTGGGGGCATCGCTTTACAGCTACGGGGATAGCGCCGGATTTACACCGGTCTTCCCTTTTAATGGCGCCTTAAGCGCCAACCGTTACCGCAACAAAATTAGGGTGATGGTTAAGTACAATCAAATTTTAAGCCCATTGCATTTAAAGAAGTTTTTAACATTCCGTCAGTAATTTAATTTTTTACTCTGCGTTTTAAACTTGCTGCACATGTTATACATCTTTCGCTTTAACCGGGCAACTGATCTTATCGGGATTTTCTATTACCTTAAAAACAATCGTTTATGTTCAGTTGCAGGGCTTTCGCACTTACGGCTATTGTCAGTTTATTCATTTCTCTTTTTTCAAATGCACAAACAAAAAAATCAAAGTATGAAGTTGGTGCAGCAATCGGAGGTTTTATTTACCAGGGCGATCTTTCTCCATCAATTTTCGGTTCGTATAAAACTATTCGTCCGGGTTTGATTATTCAGGGAACGAGATATATAAATTCAACCTTTGCTGCACGATTGAATTTTTCACTGGCCTCTTTAAGCGGTGATGATGCCAAATACAGTACACCTGTTTATCACCAGTACCGCAACTTTAATTTCAAAACACGTTTAATTGAACTTTCGCCACAAATTGTATGGAGCCCGACAGGCTGGAATGAAGTGGGAGCAAAAATTTCTCCTTATGCATTTGCAGGTGTTGGTTTGGGATTTGTTCGTATTAAGCGGGATTGGAGCGGATTTAATGCTTCGCATTTTGGTGCCAATGAAAATTTGCCTGCACGTATTGCTGAAGATATGGCACACAGCACTCCACGTTTTTTACCATCGATTCCTGTTGGTGCAGGTTTACGTTATGCAGTATCGCCACGTATTGTGATCAATGGCGAAGTTTCTTACAGGCAGTTGTTTACTGATTATTTAGATGGATTCAGCAAAGCAGCAAATCCAAAATTCAAGGATCATTATTACAATATTGCTGTTGGTGTTATTTATCGCTTTGGCAGAAAGAATTCGTGGGACTGCCCGAAAGTGATTCAATAGTAATTCAACTTATTTTTTTGAAAGATATTGAAATGAAAGACCGATGAAATAATTACGGCCGGGTGCTGCATTGTAAAAACGGTTAGCCTGTGCATTAATGTCGTTACCCAGGCTGTAAGTTTCATTCAGCAGGTTGTCGGCACCTGCATAAAAATTGAGTTTGTATTTTTTCTGAACAGTTTTTCGCCAACCCGTTTTTATACCAAGCAGATGATATGTGCCGGCAACAGCAGTGTTGGCATCATTCAAAAAAATCTTTGATGCAGTATAATACGTACTGCTGAAATAAATTCCGTTTTTAAAACTTATATCAGCAGCTAATGAAATAGTGTTTGCTGGAACTGATGGAATGATATTGTTACTGTAATCAGCTGCATCCTGTACAAATTTTCCGTAGCGGAAATGGTTGAATGTGTAATCGGCCGTTACAGCTATATAATCAATTGGTTTGTTGATGAGCGAATAAATGTATTGCGCATGCGTTTCAATTCCTTTTTCTTTCAGCACACTGGCATTTACAAAATAATCAGCTCCTGATGAATCCCTGCGTTGCACCAAACCATTGTTTAGTCTGAATGAAAAAGCAGTAACATTCAGATTCACAAAACTGTGGTTAAATGAAAAATGATAATCAGTATTTGCTTCATAATTCCATCCGCTTTCAGCTTCAAGATTGGTGCTGATTACACCTGTTGATGGTAACAGTTCAGAAACAGTTGGTGGTGAAAAACCTTTTGATGCAGTTACAGAAAGAAAAAGGTTATTAATGATTTTTCTTTTTATAACAAATCTTGGTGTGGCTTCATTGCGGTATGTTCTTGTTTGTGTAAGAACCGGATATTTATTTAACCTTGTTATTTCAACATGGTTGTGATTAAAGCTTACACCTGCACTTAAAAACCATTGTTCATTCAGCACAAGATCAGCCTGTGTAAAAACTGAAACCACATTGTAGTTAATATCGTCATTTGTTTGAAGCGTATCAGGATTACCTTTTTTGTTTTTTGAAACCTGTGTATTGAAATATCCCTGCTGTAGTTCACTTCCTGCAACTAGTTGAAACGAACTTTTTTCATTGCCGGCAAGTTTGTCTTCTTTAAAGCTGAATACAGTTCTTGCTCCAAACGAGGGTTCAATCCTTCGTTCATAATTGCGGATAGCAGAATTTTTTATATGCGCAAATGAACCGTACAAAGTTGTGCTATTGCTGAACTGTGAATTGAATTTGTATTGATTGGTAAAACCGGCCAGCATTGTTTTTTGGCGGATGGATGCATTCACTGCAACTGCAGATGGGAGTGTTCCTGCAGCTGGTCGTGCAGCTTTTGGATTGGCATTGTACTCTGCCAATGTTAAAGCGCCGGGAGTTTGATAATACAGATCAGTATATAAAAAGGATGCATTGAGTTGTTGCTTGTCGGTTAGTTTTATTTGTGATTGATAGGTGAAATTATCTCTACGCATAGCCGACTGAATCCTGTAACCATCGCTTGCATTATGTGCATAGGTAAGTTGATTGCGGTTGTCTTTTGTTCCAAACGATGCTGCTGCAAAGATATTCTGCAGGTTATAACTTCCCGTCATGTATTCAAGTGAAACACCGGGTTGCCAGCGGTCAAAATTGTTGATAAGAATTAATCCTCCCGTTCCTGCACCATACATGCTTGATGCCGGTCCTTTATACAGTTCAATACTGGAAAAATTATTAAAAGCAAACTGGTTAAAATAAGTATTGCCGCCGGGATCGGTTACAGGAATATTGTTCCAGTACACTTTTACATTGCGTACACCAAATGGCGAACGTACTGAACTACCCCTGATGTTGATGCGGTAACTTCCGGGCGAACGTTCTTCCATTCTTACACCGGCAATGCTGTTGAACCCGTTTACAAGGGATGTTTTATTACTCTTGTCGGCATTGTTGAGTTCAATCACTTTCACCGTAGCAGTTGTGAGACTGGCTTTTTTGTTTTGCTCAAATGAACGGATGATGATTTCGTTTAAATCTTTATAGCTTGAGTCGTTTTGCTCCTGAGCTTTGATTGTGTTATTGAAAAAAAGTACTGTAAGCAGAAAAATAAAACCCCTGTTCATTGGATAAAGTTAGCCTCTATTTCTTTTTTACATGAATGAGGAAGAACAATTATCTTCAGTCCCGAATAAAAAAGCATGACGAAATCAAACAGCCAACTTAATCTTTTCGACATCAGTCTTATTGTTGTAAGCCTTGTAATAGGCATGGGCATTTTCCGGAACCCTGCTTCTGTTGCTGCAACATCAGGAACTGTTTCCATCTTTTTCTTCTTGTGGGTGGCTGGTGGGTTAATTGCACTTTTCGGCGCATTAACTTATGCAGAGATTGGTCAGCGTTTGCCTGCAATGGGTGGTTACTATAAAATATTTGCTCATTGTTATCATCCTTCAATCGGGTTTAGTGTAAATGCAATTATCCTCATCAGTAATGCTGCATCGCTTGCTATTGTTGCATTAATTGGTGCCGATTATGTGAGTGATTTGTTATTTGGCAAACCAAGCGGCATCTTCTTTAATACCATGGTCGCCATTGTTGCAGTTGCAGTTTTTTTCAGTGTAAATATGATGGGTTTAAAAACCAGCAGCCGAACACAAAATATATTGACCGTTGTAAAGATGGCGTTGATTGTATTGCTGATCGCTGCGGTGTTAAAAGGAGTTGTGATTGAACCACATGGTTATGAAGAAGGATCACCGTTTTATACACTGAATGATAAAAGCGCCGTTTCATTATTTCTTATTTCGCTGATTCCTGTTTGTTTTGCCTACGGAGGTTACCAGCAAACCATCAATTTTGGTGCGGAGGTGAAAGATTCAAAAAGTATTCCCAAAGGAATTATTATTGGCATCATCATCGTAATAGCCATGTACCTGCTCATTAATGTTGCTTACACAAAGGTGATTGGTTATGATAAAATGAAAAATGCTTCAGCAATCGGTGCCCTGCTTTGCGAAGCATGGTTTGGAAAAGCCGGTGGTAAAGTGTTTGATGCATTGATGTTTATTTCAGTGATGGCGTATGTAAATATTGTGTTGATGAGTAATCCACGTGTAATGTATGCCATGAGTGAAGACAAGGTTTTCCCTAAAATATTTTCTTACCGTCATCCCAAAACAGGAGCACTTGTGCCGGGGTTAATTGTGTTTTCACTGGTAACCATCATTGTTGCTTTTTTTGGAAAAGGAGTTGATAATATTTTAAACTTCACCATGTTTCTCGACAGTATAGGTATGAGCACATCGGCTGCTACCTTATTTATTTTGCGCAAGAGGAAGGAAAATGAACAGGTGATAACAGGTAACTGGAATAAATTAACGCCAATGTTTGCCGGTTTTTTTGTGCTGAGTTATTTTATGATTGCTGTTGGAGTGGTGATTAAAGATGTACGTGCAGCATTTATCGGAACCGGTCTGCTTGCATTTTTCCTGCTCATCTATTTCCTGTTTTATTATAAAAAGAAAAAACAAGATGGACATCTCTCAAATTATTAACGAACTGGGCGAAGACAGAGAACTGTATTTTAATGCCATTGCACCGCCCATCATTCAAACCAGCAATTTCAGGTTTAATAAGGTAGATGAACTGCGCAGTGCTTTTGCTGATGAAATGAGCACTTATCTCTACAGCCGGGGCTTGAACCCAACGGTTGATATTCTGCGTAAAAAATTAGCCGCATTGGATGGTGCTGAAGATGCGCTGGTGTTCAACAACGGGGCAGCGGCCATTTTTGCAGCAGTACTTGCCAATGTAAAAGCCGGTGATCATATTGTAAGTGTGCAGAAGCCTTATACATGGGTACAGCGCATGTTCGATGTGATCCTTCCCCGCTTTAATGTTACAACAACTTATGTTGACGGCCGGAAAACAGAGAATTATGTGGAAGCCACCAAACCCAATACCACATTTTTTTATCTCGAAAGCCCCAACAGCTGGAGCCTGGAGCTGCAGGATATTGAAGCCATTGCGTCATTTGCCAAAGCAAAAAATATCACCACGCTGATTGATAACAGCTATTGTACACCGTTATACCAGCAACCCATCAGTCTTGGAATTGATATGGCTATGCAAACCGCTACCAAGTATATCGGCGGGCACAGTGATACATTGGGTGGAGTGATCAGCGGCAGCAAGTCCATGATCAAAAAAATATTCGATAGCGAATACCTCAACATCGGAAGCGGTATTCAGCCTTTTAATGCCTGGTTGCTCATCAGGGGTTTGCGTACACTGCCGGCAAGACTTGAGCGTATTAACCGTACAACCCAAAAAGTGGTTGAATTTGTAAAAGCTCACCCGGCTGTTTCTTCCATCATTTATCCTTTTGATGAAAGTTTTGGTCAGTACGAACTGGCTAAAAAACAAATGAAAGAAGCTCCCGGGCTGTTTTCGTTTTACCTGAAGGCAACATCAAGGCAGCAGGTTGTAACATTCTGCGAAAGTCTGCAACATATCCAGATGGCGGTAAGCTGGGGCGGGCACGAAAGCCTGCTAATGCCCAGGTGTGCAGGGATAACCAACGAAGAATTTAAACCCGATATTCCCGATCATCAAATGATCAGGATGTATGTTGGACTGGAAGAGCCGGAATACCTTATCTCCGATCTTGAGCAGGCGCTTAAAAAGGCGTTTTCGTAAAAACCTGTAACAGGCTTTGGCTGCAGCAACACCGCTAATCAAATTTCAATACATTCGTGTTGGTTACATACTATATTTGTTTTATGAGAAATTCAGTTTACGCATCCGCAGTAACAATGTTGCTGTTTTTTACGATGCAAAGCTTACCTGCCCAGGAAAAATGGGATTTACGCCGCTGCGTTGATTATGCCGTTGCCAATAATATCAGTGTTAAACAGGCTGATGTGCAGGCTAAGTCATCTGAGATTACTTTAAAGCAAAGTAAACTGGGAATATGGCCTACTGCCAACTTCAGCAACAGTTATGGTTACCAGTTTGGCCGTTCCATCGACCCTACAACAAACGGGTTCATTAACCAGCAGATTTCTTCTTCTTCTGTCGGCCTTTCTTCAGGTGTAACCCTGTTCAACTTCTTTTCACAGAAGAATACCATTCTTGGAAATGAAAAGGAATTAAAAGCACAAACAGCAGGTGTGCAGAAACTGAAAGACGATATTTCATTGTACGTTGCCAATTTTTACCTGCAATGTTTGCTTTCAAGAGAACAGGCTAATATCAGTTTAACACAGTTAAATCTTACAAGGGAGCAACTGAAAACCACAAAGAAACTGGTTGATGCAGGAAGTTTACCGGAATTAAATGCTGCAGAACTGGAAGCACAGCTTGCAAGAGACAGCAGTACATATATTGTAGCATTATCAACCTATACAGGAAACATTCTCTCGTTAAAAAACTGGATGAATCTTGACCCGGCTTTGCCTTTTGATATAGATACGCCACCAGTTGAAATGATTCCAATCGAAACATTTGCTGAACTGCAGCCTGAGTTGGTGTATGAACTTGCATTGAAAAACATGCCTATTCAGCGTGTAAACCAGTTCAGACTTGAATCATTGGATTTTTATCAGAAAGCTGCAAAAGCAAGATTATACCCATCCATCAGGGCGTTTGGACAAATTAATTCAAACTTTTCAAGTTTATATGAACGTTTAACCGGTTACGGTTCACCCATACAAAAACCAATTGGATACACAGGTGCAGGTACACCTACCAGCCCGAATGTATTCACACAGGTGCAGGTTCCTATTTACGAGCATGTGGGCTTTTTTAAACAGTTAAACAATAACTTCAGTCAATCAGTTGGTCTTACTTTAAGTGTTCCTGTTTTCAACGGCTGGCAGGCAAAAGCAAACTGGCAGCGCAGCAAGTTGAGTTACCAGAACCAGCAATTGCAGGTTGATAAGGATAACCAATCCATGAAGCAGGATATTTATAAAGCATATAATGATGCAACGGCTGCTTACCAGCGTTACCAGGCTTCCATCAAAACAGTAAAAACAGCTGAGTATTCTTATGAGCTCTCACGAAAAAGATATGAAGCCGGCTTACTTCGTTCCATTGACCTCATCACAAACCAGAACAATTTATTCAAAGCACGCCTGGAAAAATCGGCTAACCAGTTTGAATATGTTTTCAGAATGAAAGTGCTTGAGTTTTATAAAGGCCAGGGTTTGAAATTATAACCATCAATCAAAAAAATTATTAACAGGTATAACATCGGATTATGAACAAAAAAATATGGTGGATCATCGGGGCACTTGTTTTGGTGATCATTGCACTAGTAGTACTGAAAAAAACCGGCGTGGTAGGAAAAGAAGAAGCGGTTAAAGTGGCAACAGAAAAAATCATGAAGCGCACAATTATTGAAACTGTAAGCGCCAGCGGTAAAGTTTATCCCGAAGATGAACGCAAAGTAAGTTCTGACGTAAGTGGTGAAGTAGTTGAAATGCTGGTTGAAGAAGGCGACAGTGTACGCAAGGGCCAGGTGCTGGCAAAAGTATTTGCTGATGTACTTACATCCGACAGAGATCGTGCTGCATCAATTGTTAACCAGCAACAGGCACAGGTTGATAATACGGAAGCGTCTTTAGCATCTTTTGAAGCAAGACTGAACCAGGCAAAACAGAACTACGATCGTCAGAAAAAATTATATGATGATAAGGTTATTTCAAAATCAGAATTTGAAACAGCCGAGAGTTCTTACCTCACCGCTAAAGCAGATCTGAATGCAGCTAAGCAAACCATCCGCAGCGGAAAAGCAGGCGTTCAGAGTGCGCAGGCAAGTTTAACTGCTGCAAACAAAAACCTTTCACGTACAACGGTTGTTGCACCAATGAACGGTATTGTATCATTACTTGCCGTGAAAAAAGGTGAACGTGTTGCAGGTAACAGTTTCAGTCTTGGTACAGAAATTATGCGTGTGGCTGATATGAGCAAGATTGAAGTACGTGTTGATGTTGGTGAAAACGATGTGCCTAAAGTAAAAGTTGGTGACAGTGCTATTATTGAAGTGGATGCTTACAACGACAGGAAGTTCAAAGGAGTTGTAACCAAGATTTCAAGCAGCAGTACTTCTGCACAAACAGTTACTACAAGTACAACTGATGTTACAAACTATAAAGTATATATCCGCATCGATCCTGCTTCTTATGCCGATCTGATTGATCCGAAGAAAGGTAAGAATCTTCCTTTCCGCCCGGGTATGAGTGCAAGTGCTGATATCATGACAACTAAAAATGAAAATGTGCTTGCAGTTCCAATCCTTGCTGTTACTACACGAGATAAGAACGAAAAGCAAACACAAACAAAAGTAAAAGCAGAGCAGGATAAGAAAAAAGCACAGGGTCAGGATGCCGGAACTACTGATAATGCATTACTGACTGATGATATGCAGGAAGTGGTGTTTGTTATGGCAGCTGATGGTACTGTGAAGAAAGTACCAATCCGCACCAACATCCAGGATAATGAATACATTGAAGTGATGGGAGGATTGAAAGAAGGCGATGAAGTGGTATGTGCTCCGTATAACACGATCAGTAAAACACTGAAAGACGGAATGAAAGTAAAAGTTGTACCAAAAGATAAAGTGTACGAAGACAAATAGAGTAAACGATTTTGAAAGAATCCCGCCGCAAGGCGGGATTCTTTTTTTATTCAAATTTTGCTGCTGCCGAATTTGGGTTTACTTTTAGTTGTTCTCAAATACAAACTGCTTGAAGGAAGAATTGAAAAATAAATTTGCCATAATTGGCAGCGGAAGTTTTGCAACGGCTCTGGCAAAGATCCTGAACGGTAATGATGTGCCTATTCATTGGTGTGTACGTAGCCAGAATATTGTTGATCATGTAATGAAGCACGGGCATAATCCCAGTTACTTGCGTTCGGTTTCATTTAATACTTCATTGCTCGAAATAGGAACGGATCATGCTGAAGTT
Organism: Chitinophagaceae bacterium UBA1931; assembly: GCA_002337125.1. GTDB lineage: Bacteria > Bacteroidota > Bacteroidia > Chitinophagales > Chitinophagaceae > Lacibacter. The sequence goes on along the minus strand of DDFJ01000004.1, from coordinate 1,511,268 downwards.
ATCCGTAAAGCTGAATATATAATTCTCGCCATTCCATCTGCATATACAGAAGAAGTGCTGGATAAACTGCCAAAAGATATTTTTGAAGGAAAGAAAGTGATCTCAGCCATTAAAGGTATTATGCCCCGCACCAACCTTTTGCTGAATGATTACCTGAAGAATGAATTTGGTTTTGATCCCAACGATTATTACACCATCATGGGTCCTTGCCATGCAGAAGAAGTGGCATCAGAAAAATTATCCTATCTCACCTTTACCGGTTTGCATGATAAAACAGCACAATGGATTGCTGATCAGTTCAAGAATTATTACATCAACGTTATTACCAACAGTGATGTGTATGGTGTGCAGTTTGCCGCCATCTTAAAAAATATTTATGCGTTGGGCAGTGGTATTGCTCACGGACTTGAATACGGTGATAACTTTTTAAGTGTGCTGATTGCCAATGCAGCCGATGAAATGGCGGGTTTTCTTCGCAAGGTTGGTATCCGCAACATCGAAATTGGTGTGCACAAAGAACCTATTCCGGGTGTGCAGTTATTAAAAACTTCTTTCCGTAAATCGGCCAACTATGCAGCCAGTGTGTACATGGGAGATTTGCTTGTAACCTGTTATTCCATGTATAGCCGCAACCGTACGTTTGGTACTATGATTGGCAAAGGATTTACAGTGAAAGCTGCACAACTTGAAATGAATATGGTGGCCGAAGGTGTAAATGCCAGTAAAAGTTTTTACATCATTAATAAAGAAGTGGGTGCGGAGATGCCGATAGCAACAACAGTGTATAAAATTTTGTGGGAAGATGTGCCGGCGGCGCAGGCATTTGAAGAGCTGGAGCAGGTGTTGATATAAAAAGCAAGTTGCAGTATATGTTCTGTTAAATAATTGATGCCTGTAAAGTTGATCTTACCTTCTTCGTAACTTTATACAAACAAAATCAAATGCCTCTTTCATTTTCAGGTTTTGGAGTTTGGGCACTTTTGCTGATGCTGGCTGTTGGAATTATCCATCACCTGGTTTCAGATCGTAATGCAAAAGATCATTCGGTTGAATAGGTTTCTTCTGCAACCGTTTCATAATTCTTCATCAGTAACGCAGCTTTGTAATAAAGCAACACAGCAATGGCCATGAACAAGTGGCTTACGTCATTGTAGTTAAACCAGTAAGTAATGCTGATTTTAAATGCATGGCAAAGTGCGGCCGTTAACCCAAACAATGTTGCAAGCAAAATATACCAGAATGAATCATTTTTTGTTTTAAGGTAAACATACAGTTCAAAACAAAACACCACGACAAATAATCCATAAGCTGCATGTGCTTCTACAAATGCAAAATTTAATGTTACAAACGAAAGCGTCATAAACGTAAACACTTCCACAATATTTAACACCGAAAAGAACCTGCCAACCAATGGATGCATGAGCGGACGGCTATGTGCAATTACCGATCGTTCAAAAGCCACCACTCCGGCCATACTTAAATACCAGCCCGGAATTTTTCCATACAATCCTGTTATGTAAATAAATGAATGCCCCAAAACACCACCAATCATTGTTGCAAATGCGATAAGTAAAAAGAATAACTGTAATGATTGTTGTGCAAAATTTTCTGCAGGCTTTTTTTTCTTTAATCCATACAAGGCAATAAAACAAACTGCGGCAATTAAAAGATTGGTGAATGCCGTAAAGGGTTCAAGAATAGTTATACCAAACCATTCAACCCTGAACATTTTGGTAATATCGGTTATTGTTTCGTACATACAACGGGAGTGATGATGTACAATACGAAATTAAAAAAGCTAATTCAGAATTTTATGTAAAAAGAATGGCATCTTTCTTTTTATTCTTCAAAAAATAAATCAGATGCTATTCTGTCGGCAAATAGTTTTCCTTCTTTTGTGAGGATTAAATGGTTGCTGTCTTCTTTCAGCCAGTTTTTTTCAATAAATGTATGTGCTTCTTTTCTCAGTTGATCTGCCTGCTTATTTCCAAACTCATCTTTTACTTTATTTAAATCACAACCTTCCATGAGGCGCAAACTTGTCATGATGTATTCGTTTAGTTTTTGTGTTGAAGTGAGTTCTTCTTTTTCAAACGGAATATTATTCTGCTGTAACGACTGGATGTATTGCTGGTTGTTACTTACATTCCATTGACGGCTGTTTCTGTTAAACGAATGTGCCGATGGTCCGAGACCAAGATAGGGTACCCCTTTCCAGTAACTGCTGTTATGTTTGCTTCGGTGACCCGGCTTTGCAAAATTTGAAATTTCATAATGCTCAAAACCTGCCTGTGCTGCATAATCCATCAGCTGTATAAACTGGCGGCTTTGCTGTTCAGCATTTGTATTTTCTTTTTTATGCTGACGGATTTTTTTCTCTAACGGTGTTTTTTCTTCAACCGTTAATGCATAACAGGAAAGGTGGGTGATGTTTTGCTGTACAACCCAGTCAAGATTCTGTTTCCATTTATCATCGGTTAATCCCGGTGTGCCATAAATCAGATCAACAGTGAAATGTTCAAAGCCTGCATCTCTTGATTGTTCAATTACTTTTTTAGCATGAGCAGCTGTATGTGAGCGGTTCATCCATTGAAGGTCTTCTTCAAACAACGATTGAATGCCGATGCTTAAGCGGTTAATGCCTGTATTTTTCCAGCCGCTTAGTTTTTCATTGCTGATATCATCCGGGTTTGCCTCCAGCGTAAACTCAGCATCTTTTGCAATGCTGAAGTAACGATGCAGTTGTTCGGTGATGAGTTGAATTTCATCGTTTGATAAAAGGCTGGGAGTTCCTCCTCCAAAGTACAAGGTTTCAACAGGCTGGTTCTGCAAATAATTATTTGTTGACTGCAGTTCAATTTCTTTCAATAAAGCATCTACAAAATCGTTCTTGTAATGCAAACTGGTACTGAAATGAAAATTACAATAATGACATGCCTGTCTGCAAAAAGGAATATGAATGTAGATACCTGCCAATGAAACCTTAATTTTATAACGTCCGGTGAAACTGCAAAACTAACTGATCGTGCATCAAAAACTCACAGCATTCTTCAAACTTGTTTTTCTTTCGTGCCTTGTTGGCATGATGCAGAATGCGGCTGCACAAAATAAATACCAGTTGCATTACCGTTTTGCCGATACAACCGATGTGTCTGTTTCGCTTGGTTTGCAACAGCAGTTCAACGATAAGCTTGCCTGCAATCAATATGTGTTTGAATTGCCAAAACTTTTACAAAAGAAGGGATTTATTACTGCTTCAATTGATAGTGTACAGCTTGATTCTGCTTCGGCAAAACTGGTATTGTTTCTCGGAAGGCAATACCGCTGGGCTATGCTCAACACTTCTTCTGTTCCGCAGGATTTGCTGAATGCTGTAGGTTACAGGGATAAAAATTTTCAGCACCAGTTTCTTGATTTTGCATCCATTCAGCAATTGCAGCAACGCTTGCTCGATAAGTTGGAGAATACCGGTTATCCATTTGCTGCAATATCACTGGATAGTTTTGAACTGAAGCAGGAAGGTATCTCTGCAGTTTTAAAAATTGATAAAGGTCCGTTGTATAAAATTGATAGTATACGTGTATATGGTGATGTACGCATCAGCAACCGTTTTTTACAGCGTTATCTTGAAATTGAAAACGGATCGGTTTACCAGAAACAAAAGCTACTCAACATAACAGGAAAGCTCCGGCTGTTGCCATATGTCACCGAACAGCAACGGTGGAACATGAGTTTTTTAGGCACGGGTTCAATACTGAACCTTTACCTGAAAGATAAAAAAAGCAGCCAGGTAAATGGTTTGCTGGGATTTCTTCCAACAACCGATGCAAATGGTAAAAGCAAAATCAATATATCAGGCGATTTTAACCTGAACCTCAAAAATGGTTTTGGCCTGGGCGAATCGCTGGGTTTGATGTTTCAGCAAGTGCAGCAAAAATCGCCACGACTGCAGTTGAGTTACCAGCAACCGTTTTTGTTTGGATCGCCATTTGGAGTTGATGTGATGTTTGATGGGTTTAAAAAAGATTCAGCCTATCTCAACATTAATTTAAAAGCAGGGGTTCAGTATTCATTTGGAGGAAACAGGAGCGGTAAAATTTTCTTCCAACAGTTTATTTCCAACCTGCTTGATATTGATACCAATGCTGTGAGGATAAATAAACGGTTGCCCGATCAGATTGACCAAACCACATCGAACATTGGATTAGAATACGAATGGTTTACCACCGATTACCGGTTTAATCCAAGAAAAGGAATTGACCTGAAGTTTACAGGTTCAGCAGGTATCAGGAAAATCAAACCCAACAACAATATCACCAATCTCAAAGATCCACTTGATCCGGATTATAATTATCAATCCTTATACGATTCTGCCGGAATGCGGGCATATACATTTCGTTTAAAGCTTGATGCTGCAAAATTTTTCCGTACGGGTAAACAAACAACATTTAAAACATCCGTTAATGCAGGATTGATTCAAAGTCCGAATATTTTCAGGAATGAATTGTACCAGATTGGCGGCTTTCGTTTGCTGCGTGGATTTGATGAAGAAAGCATTTTTGCATCGGCTTATGCTGTTGCCACTGCTGAGTACAGAATATTGATAGGGCTCAACAGTTATATCTATGCATTTACGGATGGTGCATGGGTACGAAACAACAGCCAGTATGCAAATACTACTAATACCTATTTTGGCACAGGTTTAGGACTTGCCTTTGAAACAAAAGCCGGCATTTTCAATATCGCCTTTGCTGCAGGTAAACGGAACGATCTTCCGTTAAATCTCAGGCAGAGTAAAATTCATTTCGGCTACGTGAATATTTTTTAATGAAGAATTGCTGCAGAAACTTTGTTTTTACTTTATCGGGTAATCTTATTTTTGCAAACAACCACATGCGATCAATCTTTTTTCTTCTTACTTTTTTCATTTGTTTGACAGCTGCAGCACAGGATACGTTACAGCAGGTAAAACCTGTTGATACAGTTGCAGCCAAAACCACAGTTGATTCGCTGAAAAAAGATTCGGCTTATAAAGCAATCCTGAGCACTGTTCCAACATTTGATTCAAGCAGAAATTATGTGCTCAAAAAGCTTGTTCGTTTAAATCTTTACGGCAAGCCGGAATTTTTTATCGAAAAGGAAAAACAGGCGAATGACAAAGACTGGTTGTTTTATTATATACTGGGTCTTGGTTTCCTGTTTGCTTTGTTGAAACTGAGTTATACCCGTTATTTTAATGATTTGTTCAGGGTGTTTTTCCGTACTTCTTTACGGGTGAATCAAATCAGGGAACAGTTGGTGCAATCGGGGCTTCAGTCGCTGTTATACAATATTTTCTTTGCTGTTTCGGCCGGTACATATGTTTACCTGTTGGGTATCTGGTTTAATGTGTCGGTAAAGTTGCCCGAACTGCTTATACCGCTGATTGCTTCCGCCATTATTGCGGTGCTTTATCTTGGCAAGTATTTGTTCCTGAATTTCAGCGGTTGGTTATTTGGTATGAAAAACGCTACCGAAGCGTATGCATTTATTGTATTCCTGATCAATAAAATTATTGGGGTAGCACTGTTGCCCTTTATTGTAATTATTGCTTTTTCCGGGCATCAACTTGCCGGAATTGCCATTACTGCATCCCTGGCAATGATCACAGGGCTTTTCCTGTACAGGTTTCTGCGGGCATATAATCCAATACAGGCCAACCTGAAAGTTGGTCGTTTTCATTTCTTTATTTTCTTCCTGGGGTTTGAAATAGCACCTCTGATGGTAATTTATAAAGTACTGGTTCAGTTTATTTAAAAAAAATTGTACTTACCTTTGCAGAAATTTTCCAAAAAACTTATGGAAAAAAACGTTGTGAAGTCTAAGAAAGAAAATATCAGGAAGATTCTTATAACCCAGCCAAAACCAGAATCTGACAAGTCGCCCTATTATGAACTTGCCAGGAAATATAGTGTTGAACTGTCCTTTCATCCTTTTATCAGAATTGAAGGCGTTCCGGCTAAAGATTTCAGGAAACAGAAAATTGATATTGCTTCTTTCTCTGCCGTTATTTTTACAAGTCGTCATGCAATTGACCATTTTTTCCGTATTTGTGAGGAGATGAGAATTACTGTTTCGCAGGAAACCAAGTATTTCTGCATTACTGAAGCTGTTGCCCTTTACCTTCAGAAATTTATTTTGTACCGCAAGCGCAAAGTATTTTATGGTGCAGATGGTACAAACAAAAGTCTCTTTGATGTAATCAATAAGCATAAAAGCAACGAAAAATTTCTTTATCCCTGCAGCGAAAATCATGATAATGAAATAGCAGGCTGGTTAAGAAATAACAACTGCGAATTTGCGATCCCCATTCTTTACCGCACCATCAGTAATGATGTAAAAGAAATTATTTCTTCTGGCGAGTTTGATGTTATCTGCTTCTTTACACCAAGCGGTGTAAAAAGTCTGTTTGAAAATCTTCCTAAATACAAACAAAACGGAACTTTCATCGGGGCTTTTGGCATCAACACATTCAAAGCAGTTGAAGAAGCTGGTCTTAAACTACAGATCAAAGCACCTGAACCACAGGCTCCAAGTATGGTGTCGGCACTTGATAAGTTCCTGGCACAACAAGGCAAGTAAGCTTTTTACCACTTTACTTATTTCAACAAAGCATGTAGGTTTGCTGTTTACTATTTACGTATGCAGTATACAAACCGCCTTGTATCAGAATCGAGTCCTTATTTACAGCAACATGCACATAACCCGGTTGATTGGTTTCCCTGGGGTGAGGAAGCTTTGCAAAAAGCCAGGCAGGAAGATAAACCGATACTTGTAAGCATTGGCTATTCATCCTGCCACTGGTGCCACGTAATGGAGCGTGAAAGTTTTGAAGATGTGAATACTGCCGGGCTGATGAATCAGCATTTCATTAATATTAAGATTGACAGGGAAGAACGCCCCGATCTTGATCATGTGTATATGGATGCATTGCAGGCCATGACCGGCAGTGGGGGATGGCCATTGAATGTTTTTCTTACTCCTGATCTGAAACCATTTTATGGAGGCACTTATTTTCCGCCGGTGAAATTGCACAACAGAGCTTCGTGGACGGAGGTACTTACGGCAATATCAAAAGCATTTAATGAAAGAAGGGATGAAATCGAAAATCAGGCAGAGCAGTTGCTGCAACATTTAAAAGATGCCAACTCTTTTGGGCTCACTCAAAAACCAATTTTAGACTTACCAGCCGGTGAGCTTTTTATAAAACGACAGGCCGATGTGATGTTTGCGAATATTATGCAGTCGGCCGATACCGTTTGGGGCGGATTTGGAAAAGCACCAAAGTTTCCTCAAACATTTACAATCAGGTACCTGCTTCAATATTATTATTTCACGCAAAATCAAACTGCTTTACAACAAGCCTGCTTAAGCCTGGATAAAATGATTGCCGGTGGAATTTATGACCAGGTGGGAGGTGGCTTTGCCCGTTACAGTACAGACGCTGAATGGCTTGCACCCCATTTTGAAAAAATGTTGTACGATAATGCCTTGCTTGTAATGGCGTTGAGCGATGCATATAAAATTACCCGGCACGAGCGATATAAAACTGCCATTAAGGAAACGCTTGATTTTAGTGAAAAAGAAATGACTTCGCCTGAAAATGGGTTTTATTCAGCACTTGATGCTGATAGTGAGGGGGTGGAAGGAAAATATTATACATGGTCAAAGAAGGAAGTGGATGAGTTATTGAAAGAAGACGCAGATTTGTTTTGCAGCTTTTATGATATTTCGGAAGATGGAAATTGGGAACACGTGAATATTCCAAGGGTAAAGCAGAACAAGGATGCTTTTTGTGCCGATCATCAGCTGGATATTGCTGTATTTGATTCAAAGATGAAAATCTGCCGCAGCAAACTTCTTGACGCCAGGAATAAAAGAATCAGGCCATTACTTGACGATAAAGTCATACTAGGCTGGAATGCTTTAATGAACAGTGCTTACAGCAAGGCTTTTGCAGCCACAGGAGTTGAAGAATACCGCACAAAGGCTGTAAGTAATATGGCTTTTTTGCTGAATGCATTTCAAACTGGTGAAGGATTGTTTGCCCATGTTTACAAAAATGGTGAAGCAAAACATCCTGCCTTCCTTGACGATTATGCTTTTCTCATTCAGTCATTAATTCATTTGCAGGAGATTACCTCGCAAACAATTTACCTGGAAAAGGCAAAAGAGTTAGCAGATGTGGTCATCCGTCATTTTGCGGAGCCTGAAACCGGCTATTTCTATTTCACCCCCAGCAATCAGGAGGATATTATTGTGCGGAAGAAAGAAATTTATGATGGGGCTACTCCTTCGGGTAACGCTATAATGGCTTTTAACCTGTTGTACCTCGGAACTATTTATGATAACCAATATTGGAAGAATCAAAGTATAAAAATGCTCGATGGCCTGCAGGAAATCGTTATCAAATACCCCGGCTCTTTTGGGGTTTGGTCTATGCTTTATTTAAACATGGTTGATGGTTTGAACGAACTGGCGGTTATTGGAAAAGAATTTGCAGAAAAAAGAGATGAAATTCTGGGCATTTATTTGCCGGATATCGTGCTGCAGTCGGCCTCGGAAGAAGATCGTAAATTCCCGTTATTGGCGGGTAAAACCCCTCCATTTGCTGAAACCCTGATATACCTGTGCCGTAACTATTCGTGCCAGGTACCCACACCGGAGCCCTTGAAAATAAAGGAACTTTTATCATTTAAGGGCATTTAAACAATAAAGAAACTCAAAAATCGTTATCGAGAAAGTATTATTATTCATTTTGATTATTTAAAAATTAATGTTAGCATTGCGACGAATTGTAAGGGAATCAGAGAAGGTGAACTTACTCTTGTCCAATACCTAATAAGTAAATTAAACTCTTAACAATGAAGAACCAACTGTTAAGTTGCATCTCAGTCGCCGCCCTATCGCTGCTTATGATTAGCTGCGGGAAATCGAAATCATCCACAAAATCTGCCGCAAACAATGGCCAGTTAGTTGGTGTAAGTTATGGTGCCCCTGCGGGTCTTACCAAACCAATTGGCATGGTGCATGTGCCTCAGGGAACATTTCATATGGGACCCAGTGATGAGGACATCAACTATGCGTACACTGCACGTAACCGCCAGGTTTCAATCAGCGGATTCTGGATGGATGCCACAGAAATTACCAACAGCGAATACAAGCAGTTTGTATTCTATGTAAGAGACTCTCTTGCAGCAACAGCTCTCAATTACATTGATCCCAAGACAAATAACATTGACTGGAAAAAAGCCAATGGTATCTGGAAGGAGAAAAATGTGTATGAAAAATTAAGCGGTTTGGTAATGGCTCCAGACGACAGGATTTTCGGTAAAATGGAAATTGATCCTGACAAACTGATCTACATGGAAGAATATGTAGATTATAAAGCTGCAGCTTACCGTAAGCCTAATGAACCCCGTTCAAAATTTATTATCAAAAACCCCGTAAAGGTTTATCCCGATACATTGGTATGGGTTCGTGATTTCAGCTATGCTTATAACGAACCAATGAGCCAGCGTTATTTCGCACACCCTGCATTTGCTAATTATCCCGTTGTTGGTGTTACATGGAAACAGGCAACTGCTTTCTGTACATGGCGTTCAAGATACTTGAACAGCTATCTTGATTCAAAGAAAAAAGCCAACGAATCTAGCTTCCGTTTACCAACAGAAGCTGAGTGGGAATACGCAGCAAGAGGTGGCCGTTCACAATCAATGTTCCCTTGGGGTAACTATTATCTCCGTAACCGTAAAGGTTGCCTGATGGCCAACTTCAAACCCGGCCGTGGTAACTATCCGGAAGACGGTGGTTTCTACACAGTACGTGCTGATGCTTACTGGCCAAACGATTTCGGTCTCTACAATATGGCAGGTAATGTGGCAGAGTGGACCAGTTCATTATATTATGAAGGTGGTTACAACTTTGCACACGACATGAATCCTGACATCCGCTATAACGCTAAGGAAAGTGATCCTCCACGAATGAAACGTAAAGTGGTACGTGGTGGCAGCTGGAAAGACGTAGGTTATTTCCTTCAAACAAGCACACGTAATTATGAATACCAGGATACAGCAAAATCATACATCGGTTTCCGTTGCGTAATTGATTTGCCACCTGCAATGCGTAAGCGTTAATTCCTGATCAGAAAAAGTAATAACCCAAAAATTATCAAACTGTATAGTCGATACCAACAGTTAAAATCATCAATCAACTTTTAAAAACCAATCTTATGGCAGTTTCACAACAAGCAGAAAAAACATCAAACATTATTGTTTCCCTTGGTGCATCGATCGTTATCCTTGGTGCATGGGCAAAAATATTACACGTAGCAAAGCCAATGGTAGGAAGTATGCCATTTTCTGACTTTATGCTTACTGTAGGTCTTTTAACAGAAGCATTTATCTTCCTTATTTATGCATATTTATCTACGCAGGGTTATGGCTTAAATGCACATGGTCATGAAGCTCCTGCAGCTGCTCCTGCTGGTACACCAGCACTTGCTTCTTTAGACAAAATGATGCAGGATGCAGAAATTACTCCTGACAGTCTTCGCAGCTTAAGCGATAACTTCCAGAAACTTAATTCAACAGTTGGTGGTATTAAAGATGTAAGTGATGTGGTTGTATCAACCGGCGAACTGAGTGCAAAATCAAAAGAAGCTGCGGAAGTTCTTGGCGGTATGAAAAATGCATACCAGGAAGCTGCTGCTACAGTTTCTTCCTTTAACCTTGCAGCAGAAGGTACAAAAGCATACCACGAGCAGGTTCAGGTTATGACCAAAAACCTCGGTTCTTTAAATACGATTTATGAACTTGAATTGCAGGATACCAACAATCATCTTAAATCAATGAACAAGTTTTATGGTAACCTGGCTGCAGCTTCAGAAGCTATGCACGGCACAGTGGATGATGCTAAAAAAGCTCACGACCAAATTACAACCCTGGCTAAAAACCTCGGTACGCTGAATAACATATATGGTAATATGATCAATGCCATGCAAGGACGTTAATAATTAAAGAAGAACTAAAAAGTAAACTCCTGAATTAAAACCAAAATCCGAACATCATGGCACTACCTAAAGAGCCCCGGCAAAAGATGATCAACCTGATGTATTTGGTGTTAACAGCATTGTTGGCACTGAACGTATCAGCCGAAATTATCAATGCCTTTAAAGTGGTTGATAATAGTTTAAGATCGACAAATAATATCGTTAATGCTTCAACCGAAACTGTTTTAAAGTCGCTTGAAGATAAATTAAAAGATGAAAAGTCTGCTGTTAAAGCAGCTATCTGGAAGCCAAAAGCTGATGCTGCTGTATCATTAACAAAAACAATTAATGATGCAATAGAAGAGTTTAAAGATAAAATCAAACGTTCTTCCGGTTATAATCCTGAAAAAGGAGATACAACCTTCAGGGAAGAAAATATTGATGTGGCAACCAGGATCATGGACACTGAAAAAGGTGGCGAAAAACTGCAAAAGCTTTTGGAAGAATACAAGCAAAAAATTCTTGCTATCGATCCAATTATTGCAAAAGAATTTGCAAACGGCTTACCGCTCACAACAGAAGTTCCTACAAAGAACTTTCACATGATGCCTGCTGTTGCAGCTTTAACCATGCTGAGTAAATATCAGAATGACGTTAAGAACACAGAAAACAGAATTGTTAACTTCTGTCATAACCAGGTTGGACAAGTAGTTATCCGTTACGATGCATTTGAACCAATTGTTGGTGCAAGCTCAAACTACTTATTCCCCGGACAGGAATTAGAAATTACTGCAGGTTTAGGTGCATTCAGCAGCACAAAAAAACCAAACATTACAATTGGTGGTGAAAGTATTGCTGTAAATGAAAAGGGTGTTGCAACCAAGAAATTTAAAGTGGGTAGCACAAGTGGTAATGTAAATGTGGTTGTAAGCTATCTCGATCAGGATGGTAATCCTCAAAGCAAAACTGTTCAGGTTCCTTATACAGTTGGTACAGCTACCGGTGCATTTGTAAGTGCAGAAAAAGTAAAAGTGCTTTACATTGATTTAGATAATGAACTGGCAGTTAGTGGTGGTAATGTGGGTGATGAAAAAGTAACTGTGAGCATCAATAATGGAGCACTTCGCAAAATTGGTCCAGGTCGTTATGTGGCTAGGCCAACAACACCTGGTAAAGCAACAGTAACAGTGATGTCTGATGGTAAACCAAGCAGTTTTGAATTCAGGGTTAAAACAGTTCCTGATCCCGTTGCAATGGTAGGTGCAAGTAAGAGTGGACGTATGGCTTCAAATGTGTTCAAAGCACAGCAAGGTGTACGTGCAGAACTGGAAAACTTTGTTTTTGAAGGAGTACAATTTACAGTAACCGGTTATACTATTTATTTAACAGGAAAAGGATTTCCTGATCCACAATATAGGTCTGTTAACAGTAACACATTTGATGCTGTTAGAGATTTGATTAATAAATGTGGCCCCGGTACAACCGTAACAATTGATGAGATCAGGGCATCTGGTCCTGGCGGTGGAAGAAAAATCCCCGGAGTATTTTTCAATCTTTATTAATACTGATTGTATATTAATCTGAAAGAAATTGCGTTATTTAAAAAAAGGTGAAATGAAAATGAAAAACCTCGGCATTTATATCTTAGCTGTTTGCCTGATAATTTCAGGTGGGGTTAATGCACAAAAGAAGAGAACAAAAACTCAACGCCAAACTACTCAGCCATCTGGGTATGGTACGCAACCATCTGGTTATGGTACACAGCCAGCAGGCAATAGCACACAACCGGCAGGTAATCAAAACCAGCAACAATCTGGCTATGGTAATCAGTCGTCAAGCTATGGTAATAATAACCAGCAACAGCAAAGTAACCAGCCGCAAGCCAATATTCCGATTGTTGTAGTTCCTTCAACAGGCAACACTGCACTTGATACGGTAAAGCCTTCATTGCGTAATGATGCGTCAATTGAAAGAAACCTGATTAAAGATCGTCAGCCACTGGCTTATGAACATATCCGTGAAGACGATGCGGTTTACCGCCAGCGTGTGTGGAGAGAAATTGATACACGTGAAAAAATGAACCTGCCTTTCCGTTATGCAGCTGATGAGGATAATGGTAATCAACGATTCATTTCAATTTTATTACAAGCTATTAAGAACAGGGAAATAACAGCATTTGATGTTGCTGATGACAGATTTACAACTCCGCTTACTCCTGCTAAAGTAATGGAATCTTTTGCTGGTGGTGTTGATACTGTTCCTGTTTATGATATGCAGGGAAATATTACAAGGTATGAAGTTCGCACCCGTGAATTTGATCCGGATAGCATTTATCAATATCGTATTAAGGAAGAATGGGTGTTTGATAAAGAATCATCCAGGATGTTTGTACGCATACTTGGTATCTGTCCTGTAAAACCTTTGTATTCTTCATCAGGTCAATATATCGACAAGTTTCCGATGTTTTGGGTTTATTATCCTGACTGCAGACCAATTCTTTCAAAATACGAAGCATTTAATGGCAAAAACTATGGTGCACGTATGACATGGGAAGAGTTGTTTGAAAACAGAATGTTCAGCAGCTATATTACAAAAACGACATTGGATAATCCTTACGACCGCAGGTTGAAAGATTATATAAAAGATCCGATACTTCGTTTACTTGAAGGTGAAAATATCAAAGAAAAAATATTTAATTACGAACAGGATTTGTGGTCGTATTAAAAAAGAGACTTAAAATTAAAAGCCGCCTTTTGGGCGGCTTTTTTTATGAATTAAATTAAACAGGCAGAAAAGCTGTTAAGCAATCGGTTGCAATGATAAAAGGACGTGTTTGGGAAAAATTAAAAAAGTAAAATAAATAAAAGCAGTGGGGTACATATATAAAAATACCATTAAAATACCCAGTTAGTGGTATTGCTTTTTGCTTAACTAATTGTATCTTTGTTTCGGTTTTTCATAGGATATTGGATTTTAAAGACGGGGCTGGATTTCTATCCTGGCCCCATTTTTTTGAATCAATCTTTTAATGCATCTTTTACGATTCCAGCCTTTTTAAATCCAATCAGTTCTGCAATGTCTTCTATTGGTGCATTCTTAATATTGGAAACCGATTTAAATTCTTTGAGCAACAAATCAATGGTTGATTTACCAATACCCGGAATGGTTTCGAGTTGTGTATTGAAAGCTCCCTTACTTCTTCTCTGGCGGTGATGTGTTATGCCAAAGCGATGTACTTCATCCCTGATTGTGCGGATTAATTTTAATGATTCACTTGAGTAGGGCAACTTCAACGATTCTGTATCGCCGGTAAAAAATATTTCTTCCACATTTTTTGCGAGTCCTACAACTGTAAGTTTCTTTTCCAGTTTTAGTTCTTTTATACTTTCCATTGCCGCAGATAACTGACCTTTTCCACCATCAATAATAACTAATTGCGGCAGCGGTTCATTCTCTTCTGTTAAGCGTTTATATCGCCGCATTACCACTTCTTTCATTGAAGCAAAATCATTGATACCTGTAACGGTTCTGATATTAAAATGCCTGTAATCCTTTTTGCTTGCTTCGCCGTTTTTAAAACAAACCATTGCTGATACAGGATAACTTCCCTGGAAATTGGAGTTATCGAAACACTCAATATGAACAGGCAATTGCGGCAGATGAAGATCTTCTTGTAATTGATGAAGAATGTTTCGGTTGTCGTCTTTTTTCTTTTCATATAAGTGCAGTGCCTTTTTTCTTTTATATTCTTCAAAAAAGACTGCGGCATTTTTTATCGACAGATCAAGAAGATTTTTTTTATCACCGGCTTTTGGTACTGTTACTTTCAAGTTGTCATCGAGTAATTCAAGTTCAACAGGAACAATTATTTCCTGTGATATACTTTCGAATTTATTGCGGATGAAGCTTACAGCAAATTCAAGAATCTGTTTTTCGTTTTCACCAAGGTGACTTTCTAATTGTATATTTTCTGTTTGAATAACGGCTCCGTTCTGAACCATCATAAAATTGATAAATGCTTTGTCTTCATTCAGTATAACTGAAAATACATCTGCATCACCCATTTTTGGATTTACAACTGTTGATGTTGCTTTGTAAGATTCGAGGTGTTCAATTTTCTTCCTGACAATTTCTGCTTTTTCAAAATTCAAATCAGCAGCATGTTGTTTCATCTCCTCTTTCAAGTGCCTGATAACTGGTGAAAGGTTTCCTTTCAGCAGATTTTTAACCTGGTCAAGATCATTCTTGTAATCAAAAGCCGATTGTAAACCTTCGCAAGGTCCTTTGCAATTGCCTATATGATATTCAAGACAAACTTTGAATTTTCTTTTCCTGATATTCGAATCGGTTAAATTCAGTTTGCAGTTTCTGATTGGTATATTCTGCCTGATAAACTGAATTAAATCCCTCACTTTCCCAACTGATGTAAATGGACCAAGATATGTTGAGCCATCATTGATCTTTCTTCTTGTAAGAAAAACCCGGGGGAATGGTTCGTTTTTAATAACAATGAATGGATAGCTTTTATCATCTTTCAGATCAATATTAAATACCGGCTGAAATTGTTTGATCAGCGAATTCTCAAGGAAAAAAGCATCCTGTTCTGAATTAACAACAGTAAACTCTATACTACGTATACGACGTACAAGCTCCTGTGTTTTGTAGGATTGAAGTGTTTTTGTAAAATAAGACGAAACTCTTTTGCGCAGATGTTTAGCCTTTCCTACATACAATAGTTTTTTATCAGCATCATAATATTTATAAATGCCGGGTTGTGCCGGAATGCCGGGTAATACTTTTTTAAGTTCTTCATCAGTCATAATCATTCTTCATCAGGCCTGTCGTCCCAAATAATTTTTTCTGTTATTGTTTTTTCGGGTTGATCTTTTTTAGAAACAGTAGTAACCAGTAAAAAGTCTTTGTTATGTTTCCACAACAGTTGTTGTGTAATGGTTGAGTCGCTGTTTTCTTTAGAGCGAACAAGATATACCTGGCTAATTCTTTCTTTGTCAGGATTTACATACACATCTATTCTTGAAACAGGATTGCTTTTGTCAATGCTTTCGTAGTTAATTGTAACCATTTTAATGGTTGCATCGGCAAAAGAGATTTCTTTATAGTTCTTTTCGAAGTTTCCTTTTTCCAGCTCTTTTACAAGAAATTCATTGATTATGTTTTTCACCTGCTCTTTTGTGATGTATTGGGAATCTGTAAAAATGCTGTCTTTTTTTACAAGCTTCAGAAAAGCAAACGGAACAGTGTCAATATACTTCAGCTGCCCTTTGAGGTAGGCGCTTACATTTATATAATCTTTTGGCTCAGTTTTTTTGTCTTTACAGCTGCCGAAAATAAATACCCCGGCAAGTAAAAGAATTACAGGCATGTGTTTGATCATGCTGTAAAAATATTGAAATCTGGTTTTCTGAATAAAGAAATGCAGAAAGACTTAACGAAGTGTTTTGATTATTCCTACACGGAAGCCATAATCAATTAAGTGTTCCTGGATGGGATAATCGGGCGCATTAGAAAACATCTGGTACCTGAACTGTGGCCCTGCAATAATCTTATAGCTTTTAGCATCCCAGCTTAAGAATGTCTGTAGTGATGTGTTCATGTTTAAATGACTTAAAAGATCAGGAGCCTTTATGTACTTGGTGTAATCGTTTGTTACAAGGTATCCTGAAGCCTTCATCATATAAGTTGGCTGTACTTCAGCCCCGATATTCCATTGCAGCTTTTTGTTTCCTGCAAGCTGTAACTGGAATCCCAATGGAATTGCAACCTGGTAAGTTTCATTGGCAATATCATTTGGCCAGAAGCCATTGCTGTTATTGAGCGTGCTTACACGTTGCTGAACGCCGGAATAGTTTAGCCGTACAGTAGTTAACTGAGGTGTGGAATTATATGCACTAACTGTATAACGTGTATAGTTGAACTGTAAACCGGCTACAAACCTGAATTTTGGTGAAACCGGGAAACGTACTACCGCACCTGCTTCAACACCCATTGCTGGCTTATGTGTTACAGCATTATTAGGATCCTGTTGTGGAATATTCCCGAATGTAAACAGGTTCTCTGCGTATAAGATTCTATAGCTGGCTGAAGGCGTTACGAAATACTGAATTTCTTTTTTGAGTTTTGGTTTCACTAAAAGAGGAATATTTACTTCGTAGTTTAATTCCGCATCTGTTTTTAATGTTGCTGATTCAGGCTCAGTAATAGTATTCTCGACTTCAGGAAGTTCAGGTAATGTTTGCTCAGGAACTATTGTTGGCATACCGGGAACTAAAGAAGTTTGAGTTGAAGCCGGTCCTGTTTTTTCAAGCAATTCTTCACTGCTCTGTTCATCGTTTGTATTTACAGTGCTGTTGTTTGCTGTTTCAGGAGATATTATAACTTCCGTATGATTTGTTTGTGATGAAACTGTTGTATTGCTTTCGTCAGCATTGTTCAACACAACTTCTTCCTTGTTGGAAATATTGGCCGGGGTTTCATAAACGACCACATCAGCATGCTTTATTGATAAAGATGTTGGTTGATGTGATGGTTGTTTTGAAATAAAAGTAGTTGTTGGTACAGTTGATTCTGTTGCCGCAATTAATTGCTGAACTTTTTCAGAAGAAAGTTTGGTATAAGCTTGTTGATTGCTGGAAATATAAATTGAACAAACAGTAAGAAGAAGAATAGTGAGGCTGGTGGATTTCAGATTAAACAGGTATGATTTTTTCTGAACCCGCTGCTGAATGTTTTCCCAAATATTGCCCGACGGATACATTTTGTACTCATCCGCCTTCTGCTTCAGCATCCTTTCAAATGATTCGTCCTGGTACATATAGCGCTCCATAATCAGTTTAGTTTGGTTGTACGGATGTTAAAACCGAGGATGGGCTGCTGCCACCCATTCATCCTGTCTCTGAGGCCGTAGAATAATTTTTTTCTGCACTAAAATCTGCTCCAGCATGGCCTTTGCTCTTGTGTATTGCGACCGGCTTGTACTTTCTTCAATGTCGAGCATTGCAGCAATTTCACGATGAGTGTAACCGTCAATTGCAAAAAGGTTCAATACCGTTCGGTAGCCAACGGGCAACATCCTGATACATTCTATTACCTGTTTGGCCTGGATGATAGAAGGAACACTGTCTTCCCTGATTTGCACAGTATGTGCTTGTGTTATATCCACACTGTCATTAAACTTCTTATGTTTTTTCAGATGATTAATGCAGGTATGAACAATGATCCGCCTGATCCAACCTTCAAAAGAGCCTTTGTTCTGAAACTGATGAATTTGTGTGAATACCCTGATGAAACCTTCCTGCAACATGTCTTCGGCATCTTCTCTGTTGCGGGCAAAACGGTAACATACAGCCAACATCTTGGGGCTGTAACGGCTGTATAATTCCTGTTGTGCAACGGGTTGATTTTTCAAACAACCTTGCAAGATTGCTTCTTCAGTCATTCACAGATGGGTTTGCAACCCTGAATTTAGACAAATTCCATGATATAATTGCTGCTTAATTTGCTAAAAAAGCATTTATTATGCCTGAACTGGTCATAACTTTTATTGCAGCAGATTGCCAGGTGTGTGGTACAGAACAAGGGGTGTGTTGGTGACGGGGTTTTGTATAATCGTGGTAGAAGTGTTGAAAACCTGCAGTAAAAGACCGGGTGTCAGAATCTCTGCGGGCTTACCTTGGGCAACAAGCTGACCGTCTTTGAGGAAAAATAATTTATCGGCATACTGGGTAGCCAGATTAATATCGTGAAGAACGGCTACAATGACTGTTTTACTGCCGGTAAATTCTTTTGCCAGTTGCATGATTTCCTGCTGATGGCTGATGTCAAGGTTATTTAACGGTTCATCTAATAAGAGATAGCGAACTGTTGATGAATCTGCTTCCCAAATCTGGGCAAGAATACGTGCCAGCTGCACCCGTTGTTTTTCGCCACCACTCAGGGTTAAATAGTTTCTTTCTTTAAAAGAGGATAAGTCAAGTTTGCTGATGACTTCATTACAAATCGTAATATCCTTTTTTGTTGGGGAGAAATGAAAATGCGGATAGCGACCCATCATGATTACTTCATCAACAGTCAATGGAAAACTCAATTCGGGCTGCTGACTTAATACTGCCCTGAACTTTGCCAGCGTGGCTTTTTTTTCGTGGCTGATGTTTGTTTGGTTATAAAAAACCGAGCCACTGTAACCGTTTATTTCACCGCTGAAGATTTTGAGGAAAGTTGATTTGCCTGAACCGTTTGGTCCAAGAATTACATTGAACTCACCGGGCAGAAATTCAGCAGAAATATCCCTGACGATTTCTTTTTTACCAATGCTG
The DNA here is from genome assembly GCA_002337125.1 of Chitinophagaceae bacterium UBA1931. Taxonomy (GTDB): domain Bacteria; phylum Bacteroidota; class Bacteroidia; order Chitinophagales; family Chitinophagaceae; genus Lacibacter. The sequence continues at coordinate 1,491,906 of DDFJ01000004.1, read as the reverse complement.
TATTGTATGTTTTGTACTTTAAGCATTGTACCCGCCTTTTTGCTGTGTTAAATTAAACCGCCTCAGTAAAAAAATAAATACAGGTGCACCAACCAACGAAGTGAGAATACCAATCGGTACTTCGGCTGGTGAAATAATGATACGTGCACATAAATCGGCAAGAGTGAGTAAAGCTGCGCCAAGTAACATCGAAGCCGGCAAAAGTTTTTTGTTATCACTACCAATGAGTAAACGTAAAATATGCGGCACAATCAATCCCATAAAACTGATGACTCCAACAAATGCTGTAGCAACAGAAACCATTGCAGTGTTCAGTAAAAGAATTCTTCGTTTCAGTTTATCTGCATCAACTCCCAGGTAAGTAGCTTCTTCTTCACCTAATAATAATGCGTTGAGTTGTTTTGACTGCCGGAAGGCGAAAATAAAAATCACTGTTGCTGTTAATCCAACAATGAGTACCTGCAGCCACGATGCGCCTGAAAAAGTTCCAAGATTCCAGAACGTAATGCTCCTTGCCTGCGGATCACGGGCAATGTAGCTCATAAAACCTGTTCCGCTTAAGCAAACTGCATTTACAGCAATCCCAATAAGTAATAACGAAAGAATGGAAATACGTTTTGCATTTCTTGCGAGTGAATAAACGGCATAGGTTGCAGTTAATGCGCCGGCAAATGCTGCAAGAGGCACCAACAACGGACCTGTAAAACTTTTTAATGCTGGGCTGAAACCAGAGGCTAAAACAAAAACAATTGAAGCGCCCAATGCTGCACCTGAGCTGGTGCCTACCAACCCCGGTTCAACAATAGGATTACGAAAAAGTCCCTGCATAAGAACTCCGCTTACAGATAATACAGCTCCTGTTATTGCACATAATAAAACTCTTGGTAAACGAAGCTGAAGAAAAACTCCCTCATAGATGTTGGCTGCTTTTTTCCCCTGGAAAAAATGAATAACAGCCGATAACATATCAGAAGGTAGAATAGACACTGAACCCAAAGCAATTGCGGTTATTACAATTACAAAGAGTAACAAAACAAGAAGCGGTATGAACAATTTATTTCGCTGCACTGCTGCTGTTTGGATAAAGCAAGTGAATGAGGTTGATAATATTTTCACCACTGCGTGGACCAAAATAAACAATATCGTGTTCTTCAAAACGAATGATGCGTTTGTTTTTCCCGGCATTGGTTAATGCCACTCCCGGAACAGATGAAATGAATTTATCCATGCTGCCCATCCTGTCGAAACCAAAATCAGTTGCAATGATTACGTCGGGGTTTGCAAGCGCTACAGCTTCGGGACTCATTTCCCTTGCGCCTTTTCCATCGTATAATGCAGGTGTGCAACCAGCCAGGCGTAACATTTTATCAGCCACACCATTTCTTCCGCTCATTACAAAATAATTATTGTTGCGCAGGCCAAAATGAATAACCATCACACGTAATGAATCTTTGATGCCATAAGCTTTCAATGTGTCAGCTGCTCTTGCAATATCATTATCCATTTTTTTGATAATGGAATCAGCCTTCTGTTCAGTGCCAAAGAAAACACCCAGCTCTTTTAATAATAGTTTTGCACTGTCAATTGTATTCGCTCCGCCAAATGCTTTAATGTTTAATCCTGCCTGTGTTATTTGTGGCAGAACATTTTCAGGTCCGATATCATTGCTGTGAATCACAAGGTCAGGATTCATGGAAATAATTCCTTCAGGATTTAATGCACGGTGATAGCCAACTGTTTTCAACAGTTTTGCACTGTCGGGGTAAGTACTGCTTAAATCAACAGCAACAAGGTTGTAACCTTTACCCAATGCGAATACCATTTCAGTTAAATGTTTCGAAAGACTAACAATGCGCATATCTTTTTTGCCATCAACTTCTTTGTTGGCAAATCTTCCGCAGGAAACCATCAATGCCAATGCGCATGCTGCAAATAATAATTTTTTCATTTTAAAAAATTAAAAAGGAGCAGTCATAAACTGCTCCTGTAAAAATCAGAAATTATATTTTAAACTTACTCCGCCGTAATACAAGGCTTTGTTAGGGCCGGTTAAATATGCATCAGGAATCTGGTTCACAAAAACCATCAGCGGATATTTTGTATTGGTGATATTGTTTATTCCAAAATAAATATCGGCATCAATATGTTTTAATAAAGTTGTTTGATAACCAAGTTTTGCATTCAGTAAATGATAAGCTGCTGTGCGGTACGTCTTATCTACACCGCCAATTTTTACAATGCCGTTTGATGTTAATGACATCGGATCTTTATAGAACCATGTTGCATTTAGATAAAGCCCGTAGTTTGAAACAACATCAATACCCACATTTGTTACAACTTTTGCAACACCTGCCACGGCATATCCACTGTAATCAACAGTGTAAGCAGAATCTACCTGCGGTGTGGTTTTTGTTTTGCCTTTGGTTTGATAACGGAAATCCTTGTATTTGAAATCAGAATAGGTAAGGTTTGCAAAAGGAGTTACTGATTTAAAGAATCCTTTCTCTGATTCATATGCGGTATATCTCACGGAAGCTTCAATGCCTTTGTGATCCTGTTTGCCACCATTGGTTACATATGTATAAAGCGTAACAGTATTTGCAGGATTTGGCACAGCAACAACCGTCATCTTATGCGAAAAGATTGCGTTGAACAATGCCAGCTGATAAGACAACTTATTGTTGAGCGTATTTCCTTTTGTGCCAATTTCAAACTGGTTGCCAATCTCAGGTTCAAGTTTGCTGTTTATTGCACCATTAAATGTTGTTGCAGTTGAAGTTGTGCCAATTGCAGGAATATAGAAGTAAGAACTTACGGGAGCTTTATATCCTTTGCTGTATGAAACGTAAGCTGAAAACTGTTTGCTGAATACTTTGTTAATGGCGATATGCGGAGAGAACATTCCTTTATAAGTCGTGTCGTACTGGCGCACTTTGTTTGGAATAGATGAAGTGTAGAACCTGTCGTTCAAACCAATTTTCATATTGCTGTAACCAAGCCCGGCCGTGATGGATAAATCTTTTTTCAGCGCTAATGTCCATTCGGTAAACAAGCTGGTTGTATGTGTGTTTGTATACACATCTGATTTTACACCGTTAATGGTTGCAGCTGCTGTACTTCCAATGATGAAATAGGGATCGCCTAATTTCCATACATGCGATGAGCCCTGCGGATCAATCATATCTAATCCAATGGTTGTTGCATTCTGATGTTGTGTTTCAACACCTGTAATACCACTCAGCGCAAGATTGTTTTTAAGATCAAATTTTGTATTCATTACCGAACGGGCACCCCAGTTAGATGCTGCTTTATCAGTCCAGCCACCTGCAGAACTTGCATTACTGTTGAATGCTGTTCCAAAGACAGTCGTTGTATTATCAATTCCTTTTGTAAAGTTGTAAGTATGACTTACACCTGCACGTACAGTATATACAGCACTATGTGCATTACGCTTAATGTATTCCATGTTGCCGGTATAATCGCCCGCTTCATATTGTGCTACTGAATCTTCACCATTACGTTCATCGTAACTGTTACTGTAACCAAAATAAACAGCTACTTTTTGTTTTGTGTTGGGCTGAAAATCTCCTGCTACATTGATGAAGTCTTTGTGCGATGCATTGTGAATGGTATAACCATCTGTTTTTTGATGACCATAATTTAGGAGTATGGATGATTTATCAGTAGCCGTTGTAAAATGTGTGGTATAACGTTGCAGTCCGTATGAACCGACTAACACATCTTGCCCCAAAGAAGTTTTTCCTGCTTCAGGTTTGATGGTTTTTAAGTTCACCGCACCAGAGATTGCCAGTCCATATAAAGTGCCTGCAGGTCCTTTGGTGATTTCAACATTACCAACCGAACCGAAATCGATATCATCCATTGTTGTAATACCTTCTGCATCAGTAACAGGAATGCCGTTGAGATAAACTTTATATCCTTGCCCATCGAAGTTGCTGTTTAATCCGTTTGTTCCTCTCATGCCATTGCCATAACCACGCAGGTTAAATTGCTGGCCAGATGATACACCACGGCTCTGCATGGTTACCCCTGGAACATTGCCGTTAATCGCATCAGTTAAAAATAAGCCAGTGCTTCTTTTTAATTCAACAGGCGAGAGCTTGCTGATTGCAGCAGGTTGGTAAAGCAGTTTTTTATTTGGATTGGATGATGCTGTGATTTCAATTTCATTTAAAGACTGTGTGAGTGTTACAAGTTCAACACTTATTTCATCTGCACAATTTGTAATTGTATGTTTTTTTGATTCGTAGCCAACATAAGAAACTGTGATAAAATTTGCTTTTCCGCATTCGAACGAAAACCGGCCATCTTTATCAGTTGTGATCGCTGTTTTCCCTGCTAAGAAAACAGTTGCGCCGGGCAATGGTGCTTTTGTTTCAGCATCTGTAACTTTTCCTTTTACAAGTGTTTGAGAATAGCCAATTGTAGTTATAAATAAAAAAGCAGTTATGAAAATACTTTTCATTAAAAAAGAATATTTGGTTGTAAAATAGTGTCAACCTTTTTAGCAAAGGTTCATGTCAGAAAAAAAGATATGTAGTCTTTACACTATTTCAGGAGGAGGCGTAAGAATGCCAAGCGATGGCTGTAAATAAAACGCCGTATAGAAAGATCGGAATTTAAAGTTTGATGCTGCAACAGGCGGCTTGATAGTAATAAAGCCGGTGGAAGCCTGACAGGTTGTATAAAGTTTTACCAATTGTTTCCATTTGCTTTCATCCTGCTGTTCACGGGTTTGTTTTTCAATGGTGGTTTTGATTTCTGTTTCTTTTTTATCAAACAGACCGGTAAGGATTGTTTCGTTTTTGATGACAACAGTGTTCTTAACATCAAACAACTCACCGTTAATGATACATTCTTTGCCACGGCGCAGCCATTGTATTGCTGATGTTTTTACTTTAAGATGAACGAGTTGCTGTTGTTCGAGAGCTTCACTCATTTGCCACTTTACATACTGCTGTTTTACCTGTAAAAAAACAGGCAGCATCAGCGGTAAGCTGAATGCTGCCAATAATAAAACAGTCAGTATATTTTTAGCTGGTTGCATTAATCTTCAAGCAGCACATCCCCTGTCATTTCTTTGGGAATGGCCAACCCCATCATTTTTAAAATGGATGGTGCAATATCACCCAATTTTCCGGGTTTTAATTTTCCTTTCCATGAACGGTCAACCAAAATTAATGGAACAGGATTTAACGTATGTGCTGTATTTGGTGTGCCATCTTCGTTAATCATATAATCTGCATTACCATGATCGGCCAAAATAAATACTGCATAGTCATGATCCAATGCTGCTTTTACCACACGCTCAACACATTTATCAACTGTTTCAACTGCTTTTTGTGCTGCGCTGAAAACACCTGTATGACCAACCATGTCGGCATTGGCAAAGTTGAGGCAAATAAAATCGGCAGTTTCATCTTCAATTTCCGGAACAATTGCATCTGTTACTTCCAGTGCACTCATTTCGGGTTGCAGATCGTAAGTAGCTACTTTGGGAGAAGGAATCATGATGCGTTGTTCACGTTCAAATGGCTTTTCCCTTCCACCGCTGAAGAAGAAACTTACATGTGGATATTTTTCTGTTTCTGCAATACGGATTTGCCTTAATCCATTTTCCTCCAATACTTCACCCAATGTTTGAGTGAGGTTATCCGTTGCAAAAATTACATTCACATCTTTGTATGTTTTATCATACTCGGTCATTGTGGTATAATGCAGTTTCATTTTCTTCATGCCAAATTCAGGCATATCCTGCTGGGTTAATACCTGTGTAATTTCACGGCAACGATCGGTGCGGAAATTGAAGCAGATTACTGCATCACCTTCTTTAATGCTTGAATCGGGAGCATTTACATTAATGATTGGTTTCAGGAATTCATCTGTTACACCATTTTCGTAAGATGCGGCAACTGCTTTAAGAACATTATCTGTTTTTTCGCCAACTGCATTTACCAACGCATCATAAGCCAGTTTAACACGTTCCCAACGCTTGTCCCTGTCCATTGCATAATAACGTCCGGTTACAGAAGCAATCACACCAGTCGATTGATCAAGATGTGCCTGCAGATTGGTTAAATAACCAAGTCCGCTTTTTGGATCTGTATCTCTTCCATCAGTAAATGCATGAATAAATACATTGGTTAAGCCTTTTGTTTTGCAGAGGCTGGTAATAGCTTTGAGATGACTTGTATGAGAGTGAACACCACCGTCGCTTACAAGACCAATGATATGAAGTGGTTTGTTGTTACTGATGGCATAATCAATACTTGCGTTTAAAACAGGATTAGCTGCAAACTCACCGTTACGGACAGCTACATGTATGCGCTGCAGTTCCTGGTAAACAATACGGCCGGCACCAAGGTTGAGGTGACCAACTTCACTATTACCCATTTGTCCATCGGGTAAACCTACTGCTTCACCGCAGGTAGTAAGGGTAGTATTTGAATATTTTGAATATAGACTTGAAACGAAAGGAACATTAGCATTCTGAATGGCATCGGCGCTTTTTACCTGGCCAAGTCCCCATCCATCCATGATTACGAGGATTGCTTTTTTCTGTGTCATCTTAATTGATTTGTCTTATGATTATTTGCTGTTGAGGTCTGTGATCTTCTTTTCCAAAAAAGGGGCAGAGAAATCAAGATCTTTTTCGCTCGCAAAGCTACTCCATTTGAGCTGAACATCGGCAAGAGCTGATTAGAATAGCGGCTGTTTTTAAGCAGAGGAAATTTGAAAAATATTTTGTAGAGAAATAGCAATCAAGACAAAAAAAGAGTCCGAATCATATTAATAACACTTTTAATGCAATATTACTTTTTTATCAAAAACACCCGTTTTTCTGCTTAGGAAAATTACGAAGCATGGAGTACAAACACCCTTTTTAGGGGTAAATGCTTATTTTTCTTAAGTGAAACAGTCTTTTATTTAGATGTTTGTATTACTTTAGCTAAGTATTATTCCAAAATCCTTTTTCGAAAAACGATGAGCACTCAACTCTTCAATCCGTTTGTACCCTTAGTTAAATATGCTGTATCAGCAAGGTACAGAGCTGTGTTTTCTCTTTTGTTATTTCCCGGTTGTATCTCCGCTCTGTTAGTAATAACGTTTCTGTTAAATGTGTCATGCGTATTTGCACAGTCTGTTGGGGATTATAGAACTAATGCCGGCAGTATGAACTGGAACGCAACATCAAACTGGCAGCGTTGGAATGGTTCAACCTGGGTTACAAATCCTTCACAAGGATATCCCGGACAAAACTCGGGAACAGGTGTGGTTACAATTCAAAATGGTCATTCTGTTACACTGAACATAAGTCCTGCTCAAAACATAGGTTCGCTGGTAGTGGGAAGTAGTTCGGCTTCACTTGAATTGGGAAATAATAATACCGACCGGAATTTATCTGTTACAGGCAATATCACAATTAATAATGGAGGCAGTATAATAACTGCAGGAAATGGTGGTAACAGTATTGATATTGGAGGTAATTTAACCAACAACGGAACATTAGACCTGAATATTGGTTCAGCATCAGCTGACCTTATATTTAACGGATCTTCAAACCAACAGCTTACAGGTACAGGAACAACAACGGATGTAAATACTGTTAACATCAACAATTCGGGATCAGCAGGAAATAATATCGTGGAAGTATCTTCATCTGCATTCACCGCTGCTGCAGGTTTTCTTGTTTTAACGAAAGGTATTATCAAGATGTCGGGTTCGTATACGCTTAACAATACTTTTTTCTCAACAGCAAATCCTACGATTGCCTCAGATGAAGGTATCTGGCTTAATAATCCCAATGTTACAGTTACAGGACAGAATGGTGATACGCAATTATCCGGGGTGATAAGGATAACTGCCGGAACATATAATGTAGGAGTAACCTCTGACTGGTGGCTTCAATATAATTCAGGTGCATCAATTATTGTTGAAGGTGGTGCGCTGAATGTAAGTGGAGCTTTATTTGGAAATACCGGATATTCAACGCTTACTTATACTCAAAGCAGTGGCACAGTAACTATATGCACAGTTGGAAACAATTACAGTGTTCCATCATTTGGTATACAGGCAAGCGGTTCCAGTTTTACAATGACCGGAGGTACACTTGTTGTACAAAAGCCGGCTGGCGTATATGATGATTATATCAATTATGCAGCCACATCATTGGTAACTGGTGGCACAGTCCAGTTTGGTGATCCGTCATCGCCAACAAGTGCATTGTTTTACATGAAGAGTACACCATCGTTTTACAATATGGTTGTTTATTCTTCTAATACACCAACTGTAAGGTTATTTACACCAACAACATTTGTAAATGATGTGACTATTGGAGGTGTGCTTGATGCTGCAACCAATAATGTAAATGTTACTGTGCAACGTAACTGGATTAACAACGGCAGTTTTTTACCCGGCACAGCGACAGTAACATTCAACAGTACAACCCAGGCACAAGTAATCGGAGGTTCGGCAAGTACAACTTTTTACAATTTAACCAACAGTAATACAAATGCAGCAGGCTTATCACTTGCAACAAGTATTACTGTAAACAATGTACTTTCACTTGCATCTTCATCAAACGGCAAGCTGAACATTGGTTCAAATAATCTTACCATTGCTTCGGGTGGAAGTATCAGCGGTGCAACTTCATCAAGATATATTGTAACTGCACCAACTACTTCAACCAATGGACGTTTACGTCAGAATAATTTAGGAGCATCTGCAAGAGTTTTCCCAATAGGAACAACAAGCTTATACCTGCCTGCAACAATTTCACCTGCTTCTGCAGGATCAGATTTTTCAATATCTGTTTTCAGAAGTACCACAACGAATGGTGTGCCTGGTGGCCCGGCTTTCGCAAACAGAAGTGATCATGTAGATGCAGTTTGGCAAATTGACAGAGCTGCAGGTTCTGCTAATGCACATATTCGTCTTGACTGGTATACCAACACTATTGAAGGAGCAACTTTTTCATCACTTGCCAACTCAGCGATTGGTGTTTGGCGTTATATAGGTGCACATTGGATGCTTATCCCATCACCTACTGCTTTCAGTAACAGTAATACGTCAAATTATGCTTCTACTGCTGCCAGTGCTGTCAGCAATTTTGGAACTGCAGGAACAGGTTATCCATACATTATCGGCAATGTTGTGATTTTGCCTTCCGCATTAAAATTATTTACTGCAGCAAATGCAGGAAGTGGTAACCAACTTTCATGGGAAGTTGAGAATGCAGGTATGTACAAGAATTTCGAATTGCAGCAAAGCAATGATGGGGTGCATTTTAACTATTTGTATGCTGTTACGCCAACCCAGGATGTGCGGTATACTTACTTTGATGCAGGAGTAGCTGCGCAGGGTAAAAAATATTACCAGTTAAAACTTACCGATTATTATGGCACTGTTACGTACAGCCAGATAGTATCAGTTGGCGGTAAGAAGGAAAGTAAATTAACAGTTTTACAAAACCCTGTACAGTCTCAACTCAGGTTCAGCCATCCGGAAGCCGTGAATGCAACGTACACGGTTGTGGATGTATCGGGAAGAATAATGACAAGAGGAGTAATACCCGCAAATGCAGTTATTACTTCAGCTAATATCAATAATCTAACAAACGGAACTTATATATTGCAATATGCTGATGGAAAGCAGGTTTTCAGTCAATTATTCCTGAAGCAATAATGCAGATCAACGATTTGATAGAGTAGGCCTTTTGAGGTCTTATCGGGTCGGTTTTCACCGACCCTTTACATTAAAATGAATAGCCTTTTTCTTTATTTTATTGATTCAAAACCATCTCTATGTGTTAAAGCCAGCAGCAATTGGTTAGCTTTATCTGTCTAACATTATGGATTGGCATGTTTTTCGTATCATACTGAATAAACTAGAAAAAATGAAAAAGAAGGGATTTTTGGTTTTGTTAATGCTACCGCTTATGGCTGTATTGTTGTCCTTTTCTTACCAGAAGGATGATATTGTAGCTGCATTAAAGACAGGCAGTGCCGACAAGTTGGCCAAATATTTTGACAATATGGTGGATGTAAGTGTGCCGGGTAAAAGCAATACGTTCAGCAAAGGACAGGCAGAAATGGTGGTAAAAGACTTTTTTGCTTTAAACAAAGTAAAAAACTTTGAACTGCAACATTCAGGCAGTAACCCTTCATCCAATTTTATTATTGGTACGCTTACAACCGGCGGCGACTCTTACCGTACAACTGTGTACATGCGCACAAGAGGTGATAAACAATTAATACAGGGAATTGAATTTGAACTGAAATAATTAATGAAGAAATTTTACTCTCAGGCCCCGGCTTTTATGCCGGGGTTTTTTGATTCTGGTACCGGAAAATTGATTTGCGTTAGATTTGCGGCATGATAGCAAATTATGAAGAACTGCTGCACGACCTTGTTGTGCATGCACTGAAGGAAGATATAGGTGAAGGCGATCATTCAACTCTTAGCTGTATTTCGCCCGACGCAAAAGGAAAAGCAGTTTTGAAGATAAAAGAAGATGGTGTGCTGGCAGGTGTAAAAGTGGCTGAAAAAATTTTCAGGCATAAAGAACCGGGCTGCGTATTTACTGCGTTTAAGCAGGATGGTGAGCTGATGAAAGTCGGTGAAATTGCATTTGAAGTTGAAGCAACGGTTTATACAATCCTGCAATGCGAACGGCTGGTGCTGAATTGCATGCAACGCATGAGTGGCATAGCTACTCTTACCAAAAAGTATGCAGATAAGCTAAGCGGTTATCGAACAAGAATTCTGGATACAAGAAAAACAACACCAAACTTTCGTTTACTGGAAAAAGAAGCCGTTGCAATAGGCGGAGGTTATAATCATCGTTTTGCTTTGTATGATATGATTATGCTGAAGGATAATCATATTGATTACTGCGGAGGTATTGAAGCCGCTATTGAAAAAGCGCATGATTATGTGCAGCGAGTAAAGCCGGGAATGAAGATTGAAGTGGAAACAAGATCGCTTGAAGATGTAAAGAAAGTAATGGCAGTTGGAAAAGTAGATCGCATAATGCTTGACAATTTTTCGCCCGAATTGATTAAAGAGGCAATAGTAATCATCAATGACCGTTATGAAACCGAAGCAAGCGGCGGAATTAATTTTGATAATATTGAGGAATATGCAAAAACCAATGTTGACTTTATCAGCGTCGGGGCATTAATTCACCAGGCCAGGAGTCTTGATCTTAGTTTAAAAGCCAAACTGATTGAATCCAATAAATAATCAACGATGTCAAAGAAACATAAACCAGACAACCGGGGCTTTGTTTTCAGCACCGATCCCAATTTCAGATTTGAAGAAGAAGAAAGTACAGTAAAGCAAACATTGGCGCCGGCACAGCAGAACCTCCGCATTAAATTAGAAACCAAACATCGGGCAGGAAAAATTGTTACATTAGTGGATGGATTTGTGGGTACTGACGATGATGCAGAAGTTTTAGGGAAGCAATTAAAGAATTTTTGCGGTACGGGAGGTTCGGTTAAAGACGGGGAGATTATAGTACAGGGCGATCAGCGGGATAAAGTAGTTCAGTTCTTACTGAAGAACGGTTACAGTAAAACCAAAAAATCGGGTTAAGAAAACAATTTTATCATCAGTTAAAGATTACATCAGTCGGTTTTATCATTAACAACTAACCACATGAAGTCAATTATTTTGCTTGGAGCTTATACAGCCAGGGTAGAGCTGTTTAAATTCTTTTTCTTTTTTACCGTAGGGGCATTAATCTGGAGTTTCTTTTTATATTTTGATGCTGCAGGTTCAAACAGCCGTAAAAGAAAAAAAAGGAGGGCATTGATTTTAATGATTGTGACAGCTGTTCTTGTTTTTGTAATGTCTGTTACATGGTTACTTAGCAAAACAAATATTGGTTGGTGGTTCGATAATTAAACAAGTTGTGTAATACTATTGTCAAATGACATGTAAACCCGGAATTTTATTTTATTTTTAATTCATGGTTTCCAAAATAACAGAAGGCGTAACCATCAGCGCAGAAACATTTTATCAACCAGAGTACAGCAATCCTGTAGCGGGAGAGTATATGTTTGCCTACCGCATTACCATTGAAAACAATAACATTTTCCCTGTTAAATTATTACTTCGTCACTGGAATGTGTTTGACAGCAACGGCTCTTACAAAGAAATTGATGGCGACGGTGTGGTAGGTGTGCAACCTGTAGTACAGCCAGGCGATCAATACCAATATGTAAGCGGCTGTAACCTGAAAACAGAAATGGGTAAAATGGAAGGCTTCTACACAATGGAAAACCTCAATAACAAAAAGTTATTCAAAGTTTCTATCCCTGTTTTTGAAATGATTGCTCCGTTTAAATCAAATTAACTTCTCTATTTCGGTTTGTAAGCCGATTCGTCGTAAATGATTTTGTTTTTTGTCAGCATCAGCCGTTCAGGTGTTACTGATGTATGTTTTTTCATGTACGATTTTACAATCTGCCATCCCAGGAATGCGCCAACATTACCGGGACTTTCTTCGGGCATTCCCTGTGTTGCTGGTCCATCGGTAGTAAAGTTTTGTGTTAGAGCCGGATCAATTTCAAACAATAAATTCTGTTGAATAAAAAAGTTGTAAATGCTTCGTTCATTATCCCTGCACCAGTTTATTTGTTTGCCGGTGTAACCAATCAGCAACGTGTCTTCTGCTGATGGAAGAAACTGGTTTAACAGGTACAGCCGTTTCCCTTTTTCAATAAAACGTTCAATCAGTGGATAGCGGTTGCTGCTGTCGGGGTACATGTCATCAATCACCAGTTTAAAAATATCTGAAGCAATAAATTCTTTTGCAAACCTGCGGCTACGGTATTGTGGTGCAACATTGCTGATGAAGCCTGCATCGTTATAAATAAAAAAATCTTTGCCCAGGTAAAACTGTAAACCTATTGCAACAAAATCCTGTCCCATGAAGTTGGGCGAAGGTTCCTGGTTGGTCATTGGTGCAAGTGCATCCATTGGCCCAACGGTTGTTATAATATGCGCAGGAACTTTATAAGCAGGGAAATAATATTTTACGTATTTGAAGCCCTGCGTTAATTCTTTCTCAACATCTCCGAAATTTTTATACAATTCCTGTGAGCGCTTGTAAACAGGTTCGTTCAGGTGAAGAAAGCGTTTGCAACCTTCAAATACCAATTGATTACTGTCGCTGATGGGGCCAAGTCCCAGCACATTTCCAACAAATAGCGGAAGAAATGCGGGGTATTTGGTTTGAAGTTGAACCAGGCCTGTTTTGGTATTGTTACTGTCAACTGCAAAAAAATCCTGTTCAAAACGCTGCACATCAACTTTAAGTTTGATGCCGGACACATCGGGCGCATTGGTTTTATCCTTACAGGAAAAAACGAACAGAACTAAAACGGGCAGTAATATTTTTTTCATGCTGTTCACTAACGAAAGATTGATTTGAATGTTGTGTTGTTCTGTGGACGAAATTCGTGAAATTTGACCTTTGATTTACATCCGCAAATAAAAACAGTTGGTAATGAAGATTTTTTTAGCGCAGCAAAATTATCATATCGGCAACTTTGAGAGCAATACAAGAAAGATAATTAATGCAGTTGAAGCAGCAAAGGCACAAGGTGGCGATCTGATTATGTTCAGCGAACTGAGTGTGTGCGGTTATCCTCCGAGGGACTTTCTTGAATTCAACGACTTTATCAATAAATGCAACGAAGCTATTGAGCAAATCAAAGCACATGCAGATACCATTGGAGTAATTGTTGGTTCGCCCGACAGGAACAGCCGCAAAGAAGGAAAAGATTTGCACAACGCTGCCTGGTTTCTTTACGAAAAAGAAGTAAAAGCTGTTATTCATAAAACCTGCTTACCCACTTACGATGTGTTTGATGAATACCGCTATTTTGAACCGGCTTATGACTGGAGTATTGTTGAATTTAAGGGAAAGAAATTAGCGATTACCATTTGTGAAGATATCTGGAACCTTGGCGATAATCCTTTGTACCGTTATTGCCCCATGGATGAACTGATGCAGTTTAAACCAGATGTAATGCTGAACATTTCAGCATCGCCATTTGATTATACGCATGTGGAAGACCGCAAGGCAATTGTAAAACTGAATGTACAGAAATACAAACTGCCCATGCTGTATTGTAACTGTACCGGCAGCCAAACAGAAATTGTATTTGATGGTGGTTCGCTTGTGTTTGATAAAGATGCCAACATGGTAAAGCATCTTCCGCTTTTTGAAGAAGCACTTGATTTTGTTGAATTGAAAGATGATGGCACATTTGCAGAAGCTGTCGTTACAAAGGCCGGTGAGTTGCCTTCTGCTGAATATAATCCACCTCATCTTGAAGAAACACTTTGCATTGCTGAAATACACGATGCCATTATTCTCGGTATCAAAGATTATTTTTTAAAAATGGGTTTCAGCAAAGCCATTCTCGGCAGCAGTGGTGGTATTGACAGCGCAGTTACACTTGCACTTGCCTGCACTGCATTGGGAAAAGAAAATGTTCGTGCTATACTTATGCCATCGCAATACTCAACCGGTCATAGTGTAAGCGATGCAGAACAGTTGAGTAAAAATCTGGGTAATCCTTACGATATCATCCCGATTAAAAATATTTACGAATCATTTTTAACCGAACTGAAACCGTTATTCAAAGACCTTCCTTTCAGTGTGGCGGAAGAAAATATTCAAAGCCGCACAAGAGGAAACCTGCTGATGGCTATTGCCAATAAGTTTGGATATGTGTTGCTGAACACATCCAACAAAAGTGAACTTTCAACCGGCTATGGAACATTGTATGGCGATATGGCCGGAGGACTTGGAGTGCTGGGCGATTGTTATAAACTGCAGGTATATGAACTGGCGAAGTACATTAACCGCAACGAAGAAATTATTCCCGATAATATCATCACCAAACCGCCAAGTGCAGAATTGCGCCCTAATCAAAAAGATTCTGATTCACTTCCTGATTATTCTATTCTCGATAAAGTATTATACCAATACATTGAGCGCAGGCAGGGGCCGAATGAAATTAAAGCTTTGGGTTATGATGCTGCACTGGTTGACCGTGTGCTGAAAATGGTAAATGTAAATGAATACAAACGCAACCAGTTCTGTCCAATCATCCGGGTAAGTCCAAAAGCATTTGGTGTGGGCAGGAGAGTACCGATAGTAGGAAAATATCTTTCATAAATTAAGTCTATGTCAAGAGAAGGATTTGCAATAACAACCGATACAACATTTTTTAACCTGGAATATATTCATGGGTTTTTATCTCAGTCTTACTGGGCAAAAGATATTCCAATTGAAACTGTTCAGAGATCCATTGACAATTCGCTTTGCTTCGGCGTGTTTCACCTCGGCAGGCAAATAGGTTTTGCAAGAGTAATTACCGACAAGGCAACGTTTGGCTATTTGGCTGATGTGTTTATTGATGAAGCTTACCGTGGACAGGGATTAAGTAAATGGCTGATGGAAGAAATTTTAAACCATCCCGATCTGCAGGGATTCCGCCGCATGATGCTGGCAACAAAAGATGCGCATGGCTTGTATGCACAGTTCGGCTTTGTGCCACTTACATTTACTGATAGATGGATGCATATTCATCACCCCGACAGGTATAAGAAAGAACCATAAGCAGTCATTTCGCTTATGGCCTTCATCCGTTATCTTTGCTGCAAAATTTGAGTTATGTTACAATTGGCATTTATCCGTCAGAACAGAGATTTGGTGAAAGAACGTTTAGCCGTTAAAAACTTTGCTGATCTTAATCTTGTGGATGAAATTATTTCGCTTGATGAGAAGCGCAGAAAAACACAACTGGAAAATGATGAGCTTGCTTCTAAAGTAAATGCCGCTTCCAAAGAAATTGGAATGCTGATGGGCAAAGGTGAGAAAGAAGCTGCCGAACAAAAGAAAACAGAAGTTGCACAGTATAAAGAATCATCCAAACAAATTGCGGACGAATTAGCTGCACTTGAACAGCAGGTCAATGATTTGCTGGTGAAGTTGCCCAACCTTCCTTCCACACTTGTGCCTGCAGGTAAAACTCCTGAAGACAATGTGAATGTGAAAGAAGCTGGAGCTGATCCTGTATTGCCTGCCAATGCAGTTCCTCACTGGGATCTGATTAAGCAATACGATATTGTAAATTTTGAACTGGGTGTAAAAATCACCGGCAGCGGTTTTCCTGTTTACAAAGGAAAAGGAGCGAAACTGCAGAGAGCACTCATCAGTTATTTTTTAGATTATAATACTGCTGCAGGATATACCGAATACATTCCGCCTTACATGGTAAATGAAGCAACTGCTTACGGTACAGGCCAGCTGCCCGATAAAGAAGGACAGATGTATTACATGCCGGCTGATAATTTTTACATGATTCCAACAGCTGAAGTTCCTGTTACCAATATTTACAGGGATGATATTTTAAAAGAAACCGATTTGCCGATTAAAATGACAGCATACACACCTTGTTTCAGAAGAGAAGCAGGAAGTTTTGGTGCTGATGTACGTGGGCTGAACCGTGTTCACCAGTTTGATAAAGTTGAAATTGTTCAGCTGGTTCATCCCGATAAAAGTTACGAATCGTTAGATGAAATGGTAGCCCATGTCGAAAAGCTGGTACAATCGCTGGGATTGAAATATCGTATTCTTCGTTTGTGTGGTGGCGATATGAGTTTTACTTCAGCACTTACATACGACTTTGAAGTATGGAGCGGGGCACAAAAGAAATGGCTGGAATGTTCAAGTGTGAGCAACTTTGAAAACTACCAGACCAACCGCATGAAAATCCGTTTTAAAGATGAGAAGGGAAAACCACAACTTGCTCATTCGCTCAACGGCAGTTCGCTTGCATTACCAAGAATACTGGCTGCATTACTGGAAAACAATCAAACCGAAAATGGAATTGTTATTCCTGAAGTGCTGCGCCCGTATTACGGAGCTGATATTCTTCAATAACTTTTTTTGCTGATGCCTGGTCAAACGATCAGGCATCATTTTTTTGTTGTCAATGTTTTGCTAAATCGTTTTTGTTAACATCCATTTAGCATAGCGTGAAGTACACTTGCATTTCACCAAAACACAACACTATGCAAAAATTTCTTACACTCTTTGTATGCTCCATTTTCGTTATTACAGCCAACGCACAATTTCAGAAAGGAAATAAAGTATTAGGTGCTGGATTAAACATTCATACAGGAAAAACTGATTATAAACCATCAAACACCAACTCTGTAAATAATAGTTTTAGCCTTGGATTAGAAATGGGATTTGCCAAAAAAGCAAACAGGTTGAATGGCTTCTTTATTAATACCGGATATGGAAAGTCAAAATATGAAAATCCCTCTCAGCCATCTTCAAATAGCAGCTCCGATAATTTTAGTGTATCGGGTGGATATTTTTCAAAAATATACAAACCACTCGGCAAGGGATTTTTTGTTTACGGAGAAGGAAGGGCTGGGATAAATTATTACAAGGATAACAGCGGAAACACTTCAAATCCTGATACAAAACAATATGGTATAAGCATTGGGGTTCATCCTGGACTTGCATATAAATGGAGCGATAAGTTTATGCTTGATCTGCGTTTTGCAGATTTTGCTGAACTTGGTTATTCATGGCGTGAAACAAAATCAGCAGGAGGTTATAAAACAACTGATCGGAATTTTTCATTCAACTCCAGCCTCGGCCTTGGTTACCTCAGCAATATCGGTATAGGCGCAAGATGGATTATCAAATAACACAACTATTCTTCTATAAACCTATGCGTAACACAAAAAAGCCCCGATTTAACTTCGGGGCTCTTTTATATATCATTTATCAAAAATTAAGGTCTCAAGCTCGCTCTTGGTCCACCAACAGCAAATGTAGCCTGCATACGTGTGGCTTGTCCTGCAGTAAACATATACATACATGCATCATCTGTATAATCCATATAGTTCATGGTCATTTCAACAGGTGTGCCTGAGCATGTGCTTAAATGAGGGTAAGATGGGCAACCATAGTTTGCTGCATTATGAGATGGTGTGTCACCTACCTGGTCATTACCGCAAGTAGCATCGCCCCAGATATGACGGAGGTTGAACCAGTGACCAACTTCGTGAGTGGCAGTTCTTCCCTTATCATAAGTAGAGATATATGTACCACCGGGATATTTTGCACGGCTGCCAAAAGCAGAGTATAATATTACCACACCGTCAGTAGTAGAACTTCCGCCAGGGAATTGGGCATAACCCAAAATTCCGTTTGCAAGGTTGCATGACCAAAGGTTTAATGTAGTTGTTGGATTAGTTGGATTAATACCACCCTTTGCACTTTTCTTCATTGAATCATCCGTTCTCCAGCTTGATTTTGTTGTTGATTTGCGGGTAACATTTGACGTTGACCAAACAAATTTGATTTTGATGTTACCTGAACGCACTCCTGTAAAAATAGATGGAGTACTGTTGTAATCAGAGTTCGTTGCAGCATAATCTTCATTCAGTACATCAATTTGTGATTGAATCTGCGCATTTGAAATATTTTCAGCAGCAGTTCTGTAAAGTACATTCACCCAAACCGGCAGATAAAGCGTATCGTTAGAAACTCTGAATGCAGAAGGATTTTGAACAAAACGGGCTGTGAAAGCTTCAATCTCATCCATCCTTTTTTGTAAAGAAGGATCAGCTTTTAATTGAGCCTGTAAAACTTCATACGAAGCACATTTTCTTTGTGTAATTGTGGTTGATTCTTCTGGAGCAGTTGCTTCTGTTTTTTTCTTGTTACACGAAGCGAATACAAGAATTCCTAAAGTTGCGAATAATGCAATTCTTCTCATGTTGTTAGTTGATTTAGAGTTGAAAAAAAGATAATTCGTGAATTTATTAGTTTTTTCCTGACAGTTGTTAGGCAAAGTGAAATTTTTTTTCAAAAATCCTGGATAAAAGGAGTTTTACTTAGGAAGAGTACTTCTTTAATAGAGTTTACAAAGCAAAAAATGCTTTTTAAAGATTCATTCTTTTCCATTTTCTGAAATGCTTAACCAATTATTTTATGGGCGAAGCGTTATTACAGCCATTAAACCAATTGATTTGTTATTGGTCGAACCAAAATAATTCTTACTCATGCCGGTTTCAGTACAACAAAAAAATCAACACCTGCTTTGGCGTGCAGGCTTTGGCCCAGCCGTTGAACAGTGGAACGATGTAATCAAATCCTCTCCCCGAAAATTTTATGAAGCATTAGAAAAGGCATCTTCCAAAGAGCCTATGCCATTTAAAGTGGCAACAAATTTTGCCGATGGGTTGATGAATGGCATTGATGGCATCCGCAAAACCGAATTAAACCAGGAGCAAAAACAGGAGATGCAGAAAAAATCAAGAGAAGAAATCAGGAATCTCAATTTGGAATGGCTTGATGAAATGGTGAACAGTGAACAGCAACTTCGTGAAAAGGTTGCGTTGTTCTGGCATGGTCATTTTGCGTGCCGCAATCTGAATGCCTTGTACCAGCAGGATCTGATAAACATTATCCGCAAAAATGCTTTGGGCAATTTTGGAACGATGTTAAAAGAAGTAAGCCGCAGTGCAGCGATGCTTGCTTTTCTAAATAACCAGCAAAACCGTAAGCAGCATCCCAACGAAAACTTTGCCCGTGAAGTAATGGAATTGTTTACGATGGGAAGAGGTAACTATACCGAAAAAGATATTAAAGAAGCTGCAAGAGCATTTACTGGCTGGCAGTTTAAATTGAATGGTGATTTTGTTTTTCGTCCGATGTTGCATGATGATGGCGAAAAAACAGTATTGGGTAAAACCGGCAACTTCAATGGCGATGATATTTTAGATATTCTGCTTGAACAAAAGCAAACTTCTGTCTACATCACTAAAAAAATCTACCGCTATTTTGTAAACGATGAAGTGGATGATCAAAAAGTAAAAATGCTTACTGATAAGTTTTATAAATCGGGTTATGATATTGCAGCTTTACTAAAAGACATTTTTACCAGTGATTGGTTTTATGATGCAAAAAATATCGGCACAAGAGTAAAGTCGCCTGTTGAGTTAATTGTTGGTATCCGCAGGGCAATGCCCATGCAGTTTGAAAATGAAGAAGTGTTGCTGCAGGTGCAGAAAATTCTCGGGCAGATTTTATTTTATCCGCCCAATGTTGCCGGCTGGCCAGGTGGCTTAAACTGGATCGACAGTTCTTCGCTTATGTTCCGTATGCGTATTCCCCAATTTGTTTGGAATAAAGAATCGATCAATGTAAAACCAAAATCGGATGATGATCAGGAAATGGGAAAAGTACAGCGCAAAGCTGGTGGTAAAATGATCCAGGCAGTCGTTAACTGGGATACATTGTTTCATCAACTGGAAAAAACTTCAAGAGAAAACCTGCTTGCATCCATTGCTGATCATGTTTGGCAGGGAAATTCAGCTTCATTTAATAAAGAGTTAGTGGAGAAGTATGTTGATGCATCGGCGAGGGAACAATACATTCAAACAGCAATGATTCAACTCATGAGCACACCTGAATACCAGATGTGTTAAGTAAATAATATTCCGGCTTCAGACCTGGATTGATAAAATTTAAAAAGAGAATATGCTTATAAAACGCAGAGGATTTATTCAACTTGGTTCATTGGCAACGGCCTCTATGCTTATGCCTGAGTTTCTGAAAGCATTTGAAAAAGGATCGCTTGTTCCCCCGGGCAACAAGGTTACCGTTATTATCCAGCTCAGTGGTGGTAATGATGGTTTAAATACGGTGATACCGGTAAGAAATGATCTTTATTACAGCAACCGTCCAAAGTTGGGTATTCAACGTACCGATGCATTGGCATTAACCGATGAAGCTGCACTTCATCCTTCATTGACTGCATTCAAAGATTTGTATGATGATGGAAGTCTTGGCATTTTCAACAGTGTGGGCTATCCCAATCCCGATAAAAGTCATTTCCGCAGCATGGATATCTGGCATACAGCAAGCAACAGCAGCGACTACTGGAATACAGGTTGGGTGGGACGATATCTTGATGCTCAATGTAAAGGCTGCGATAAACCAACGCAGGCATTGGAAATTGACGATGTGCTCAGTCTTGCATTAAAGGGCGAAGACATTAAAGGAATTGCTCTCGAAGATCCCCGCAGATTGTACACTACCAGCCAGGAAAAATATTTTAAAGATATGCTGGCGCAGCATAAAGCCGAGCATGAGCAGCCGGTTGAATACCTGTACAAAACGATGGCTGAAACTGTTTCAAGTGCTGATTATATTTTTAAACAGAGCAGGCTGCACCCATCGGGTGAAACTTATCCTAATACCGATCTTGGAAAAGGATTGAAAACAATTGCCTCGCTTATTTTCAGTGATATCAATACAAAAGTGTATTACATTTCATTGGGAAGTTTTGATACACATATCAACCAGGAAGCACAGCAAAAGCGACTGTTTACAGAACTCAATGATGCTGTAAAAGCATTTGTGAAAGATCTGAAAACAAACAACCGGTTTAACGATGTGCTGTTGTTTACTTTCTCAGAGTTTGGCAGAAGGGTTTCTCAAAATGCCAGTGGCGGAACCGACCACGGAAAAGCCAATAATATGTTTTTTATTGGGGGTGGGTTGAAGAAACAGGGATTGTATAACTCATTACCCGACTTAAAAAACCTTGACGATGGCGATCTGAAATACCAGGTTGATTTCAGGCAAGTGTATGCTACGGTTCTGAATAACTGGCTGGGAGCGGACGCAGGTACCATATTGAAGCAAAACATTGCTCCGCTTGATTTTATTTGAGCTTTGGAGTGAGTTTATTCAACTGATTTATTAGGGCAGTAAGTAAAATTACTGCCCTAATTTTAGGTGGAAATCGCTATTGCTGAACAGCGCAGACCAGCCTATATTTGTATTGTCCAATATTCAAAAACCAAACGTTCCAATATCCATGGAAGTATCTTATTTCTTCCGCAAAAAAAGGCTCCACGCTTTCAGTATCGAAGCACTCTTCGATAATGTAACTTCCCAGGTAAGTTTGCAAAGTGATATTAAAGCAAAGAAGTTTGAAGTTCCTTCAATCATTAATGTTGTAAAAAATATTTTCAAATCATCAGCACACCAGGGAGAGATTAACCATATTACCGGCGATATTCACTATGTATCACTTGGTATGAAAAAGCGTAACACCGTTCTTACAATTCATGATTGTGTGTTTCTGACCAAGTACAATAAACTGAATCTGAAGTACTGGTTATTTAAATTTTTCTGGTACCAGTTGCCAATGTGGCGTGCAAATACAATCACTGTTATCAGTGAAAAAACAAAAAAAGAATTAGTTAAGCTGACAGGTGTGGATGAATCAAAAATTAAAGTAGTTCCTAACTTTTTTGATCCCAGGTTTAAGTTTAAACCAAAAGCATTTAATGCAGAACGTCCACGTATTTTACAAATCGGAACAAAAGAAAATAAAAATATTCAAAATCTTGCTGTGGCATTAAAAGGGCTGAATTGTGAACTGCATATCATCGGCAGCCTCGATGTAGAAACACAGCTTGTATTACAGGAAAATAAAATTGATTTTAAAACATACACGAATCTTTCATTTCAAGAATTAAAACAACAATACGAATTATGCGATATGGTTGTTTTTGCATCAACTTATGAAGGTTTTGGCCTGCCCATACTTGAGGCATGTGCCGTAGGTCGCCCGTTGATAACCAGCCGGATTTCTCCTATGGATGAAATTGCAGACGACGCTGCCTGCAAAGTGAATCCTTACAATGTACTTGACATTCGCAGAGGCATTTTAAAAGTGATTGAAAACGAAGAATACAGGGATGCATTAGTCAATAACGGATGGAAAATGCGTTACAGGTACAGTATTGAAAATATTACCAGCAAGTATACAGAGTTGTACGAGCAGATTGCAGCGCAACCAGCACAGGAATTCTTTATGCTTCGCCAGGCAAAAGCAGCGGCTTCATTGCTGGGCATAGCATAGTGCTTACTGGCCTTTATGAATATTGAGACAAAAAAATGCCTCCTTAGTGGAGGCATTTTTATTTGAGTAATGTTATTCTGTAACTGGTTTTATTTTACTTCCTGCATTAATTTTTTAACCCAAGGTGAAATAGCTAATAATACTATACCAGCAATCAGCGCATAAATGGCCAGCTGTTTATATCCAAGTGTATACGCTAATAGCGCTGAATGATTTGATGCTCCTTCTTTTGCAGAAGCAATACCTGCACCCAAAAGACCTGCAACGTATTGGCCGTAAGCACTGGCTAAAAACCACATACCCATCATCATTCCCTGCAGGTTTTTTGTTGAAAGCTTAGTCATAATTGAAAGCCCGATTGGAGAAAGACATAATTCGCCAAAAGTGATTACCAATAATGCCAGCGTGAAAAAGTTTAAAGATGTAACACCCGCTGCATTTGCAAACCATCTTGTGCCAAAAAGAAAATAATAGCCAAGGGCAAGAAAAAGAAATCCTAATCCAAACTTGACAATTGTATTCGGATCTTTATGTTTTTTGTCGAGCCATATCCATAATAAACCCAGCAACGGTGCAAGGAAAATAATAAAGAATGAGCCTCCGGAATTGTTTACACCATTTGGATCCAGTTTTAATCCCATTAAATTATTATTGAGATTGTTGGCAGCAAAAATGCTTAACGAACCTCCTGCCTGCTCATAGATGGCCCAGAAAATAATAGAAAACAAAATGAATACTAAAGCTGCAATGAGTTTTTTACGCTCTGCAGAATTTACTTTAGTCATTTCATAAAACAGGTACAGCAAAGTAAGAGGCCCGATGGAAAACATGAAGTAATCTGTGTATTCTGTTTTCGACACCATTGCCATAATCAGGGGAATTGCAACAATTGAGCCTGCATAAACCGATATTTCTTTCCATTTACTGATGGCTGTTGAAGAACCGTCTGCATGAACTTTTTGCGGCTGCAACCCGATTGGTCCAAGCTTCTTTTGTGTAAAGATGAAATTGATAAGGCTGATGACCATTACAACTGCAGCCAGGCTGAAAGCAACATTCCACCTCATGTTTTCAGGTATTGAATTTGAAAACATATCGCCTTTCCCAATTGCTATACAAAAGTATCCTCCTAATAAAGCACCAAGATTAATACCGGCATAGAACAAAGAAAATCCTGCATCTCTCCTGGAATCGCCTGTTTTATAAAGATACCCTACCATTGAAGAGATATTGGGTTTAAAGAAACCGGTGCCAATAACGGTAAAGGATATACCAAGGAAGAAAAATTTATGCGGATCAATCGACAGAATAATACTGCCGGTAATCATCAAAAGCCCTCCCCAGAAAAGAGATTTCCTGAAGCCAAGAATTTTATCGGCAAAAAGACCTCCAATAAATGTAAAGGCATATACAAAAGCCTGTGTGGCTCCATACTGAAGATTCGCTTTTGTTTCAGCAAAGTTCAGCTGTGATATCATGAAAAAAACGAGCATTCCCCTCATTCCATAAAAGCAAAACCTTTCCCACATTTCACTAAAAAACAACCCCCAGATTTGTTTTGGGTATTTGCCTTTAAAATCCTGGATCTGCTCCAATGTTATTTCCATAATATTCGCTGTTTATGAAGCTTTAAAGATTATCTGTTAACAGTAGGTCCTGACTTTTTCCAGTATAAACTAACGTACGCCATGCATCATTTTTTTCAGGAATGGAGTCAGTGAAAAAAGAATAACAGCAGCAATGCCACACAGCACTACAAATACCATAAAGAATTCAAACAGGTTGTGAATAGTAACTCCGGCAAAACTTGGGTAGCTGAGAGGTACATGGTTGTCGGTTAATAATTTTAACTGCTCAGGAGATGCTGCAATTTTTTTATCAAGTAAGCTTTGAAGGTCAACACCTAATTCAGCAGCTTTTTTAAACTTATCGCCTGTTGCAGGAAGAATTGAACCTAATGTTCCGGCCAGTGCATAGCCAGCAGCATTGGAAATGAAAAACACACCATATAATAACGACGAAAAACGTTTGGGTGATAATTTACCAACAAGCGAAAGTCCAATAGGAGATAAGCAAAGTTCTCCGCATGTTTGGATAAAATACAATAAGATCAACCATTTAATGGCAAGCAAACCATTATTACCAAGATCTTTTACATTATATGCAATAATAAAATAGCTGAGTGCAATCAGTATTAACCCAAATGATTGTTTCATTGGGGAAATAGGCTCCCTGTTTTTGCTGCGTAACTTATCCCATAAAATACTAAACGGAACCGCAAGCATAACAACGAAAATACCGTTGAATATCTGTACCATTGAAGGTGGCATATTCCATCCTAAGAAATTCCTGTCGGTTTGGTTGTCGGCAATAAATGTTAAAGAAGAACCGGCTTGTTCAAACGCCGCCCAGAAGAATATAATAAAGAACGATACAATATAGATCACAAAAATGCGGTCTCTTTCAACTTTGTTTAAAGATGAATCAGAAACGATCAATACAGCCAATGAAATGCCAGCAGCATAAATGATCGGATAAATAATTCCTTTGATTAGTTTACTTACTTCTAAACTGCTGAACCAAACTTCGTTTACCAGGAGGTAGCGGAAGATGAAAAATAAAGAAATGAAAAGTACAAAAGCAGTAATAAGCGATTTGGTACTGAATGTTGCCTTTTGTGATTCTCCTTCTTCAAAATCTTCGCTTGTATTGTGTTTGGGCAATCCGCCAATAGCTCTTCCTTCCGGAGTTTTTACATATTTGTTTTTAAGGAAAAAGAATACCAATGATCCAATAACCATTGCACAGGATGCTGCAAGAAAACCCCATTTAAATGCATGAATATCCCTGATTCCTTCCATTGTCTTCACATCGCCAAGTAAAGGGCAGATTAACTGTCCTAAAAAAGCTCCAAGGTTAATACCCATGTAGAAAATTGTAAAGGCAGAATCTAATTTGCTTTTTTCCTGTTTTGGATACAGGCTACCCACCATGGAAGAAATATTGGGCTTAAAGAAACCGTTCCCGAAAATGATAATAAACAAAGCCAGCCACATAAGTGATTTGGCTAAGTCAAGATTGCTTGAAAAAATACTGGCACTGAAAAAAAGCAGTAACTGGCCTGTTGCCATTAAAGATCCACCTATAAGGATACAGTTTCTGTTTCCCAGGAATCTGTCAGAGATAAAACCACCTAAAAGAGGGGTAAGGTAACAGAGAGCCAGAAATCCTCCATAAATTATAGAAGCATCAGCTTCCTTCATCATTAACGAATGAACAAGAAACAAGGTAAGCAGGGCACGCATTCCATAAAAGTTGAAACGTTCCCACATTTCTGTTCCAAATAAAACCCAAAGTCCTTTGGGGTGACCTTTTTGAGCAACGGCTTCGTTCATATAATTTAGTTTGTAGTAAGTAAGATAAGTTCCGAAAGTATGAAAATAATGGTAACACTTATTAGTTATGTTGACTGTTTATAATCAGTTACAGTTTTTTAAACAGCATCAATTAATTTCGGGCCAGAAAATCAATCAATGAATATATTACTCCTTGGCTCCGGCGGCCGTGAACATGCGCTGGCATGGAAATTAGCTCAAAGCCCTTTGTGTGAAAATCTTTACATCGCTCCGGGTAATCCGGGTACTGCTCAATGCGGTACAAATGTTAATCTTAAAACGGGTAGCAGTGATTTTTCAGAAGCTGAGAATTTTTGCCGCAGCAGGCAGGTGCATCTTGTAGTGGTAGGGCCTGAAGACCCATTGGTGAATGGAGTGTACGATTATTTTGAGCAGGCACATCAGCGCCAGGCATTTACAGATGGATGGTTAGGCGTTATTGGTCCGTCGAAATATGCAGCCCAGCTGGAAGGCAGCAAGGCTTTTGCCAAGGCATTCATGCAGCGGCATAATATACCCACCGCTGGTTACAGGGAGTTTACCAACGATAATTTTGATGAAGGAAGAGAATTTCTTTTAAATCATCCATTACCGGTTGTTTTGAAGGCCGATGGTTTGGCGGCAGGCAAGGGTGTCATCATTTGTAACAGCACACTGGAAGCTGTTGCGGAATTTGATATGATGATTCACCAGTCGAAATTTGGCGATGCAGGTAAAAAGGTTGTGATTGAAGAGTTCTTAAATGGAATTGAATTAAGTGTGTTTGTGCTCACTGATGGAAAGAACTACTGCATTTTGCCCGAAGCAAAAGATTACAAACGGATTGGTGAAGGCGATACTGGTTTAAACACTGGTGGAATGGGTGCTGTAAGCCCGGTTCCATTTGCACATGCGGCTTTTATGCAAAAAGTAGAAGAGCGGATTGTAAAGCCAACAATCAATGGGTTGCACAATGAAGGAATGGTCTACAAAGGATTTGTGTTTATTGGATTGATTAAGGTTGATGGTGAACCATTGGTGATTGAATACAATTGCCGCATGGGTGATCCTGAAACGGAAGTAATCATCCCACGTTTAAAAAATGATCTTGTAGAACTGTTGTCGGCTACAGCTAAAAATGAACTGCAGGATATTAAAATCGAAAAAGATCAGCGCTCGGCTGTAACTGTTGTTGCGGTCAGCGGCGGTTATCCAGGCGATTATGTGAAAGGCTTTGCCATTAAGGGTTTGGAGCAAAATACGGGAAGCGATTCTTTGATTTTCCATGCAGGTACAAAAGCCGAAAACGACGAAATTGTAACAAGTGGCGGAAGGGTTCTGACCGTTACATCTTTCGGCAACAGTGTGCAGGATTGTGTAATTAAATCAAAACAGGTTTTAAGCGGCATCAGTTTCAGAGATATGTATTTCAGGAAAGATATCGGGTATGAATTTCCTGATACTAACTGAGATATGTAACCGAAGTTTTTCTGTTTTCCGCAAACCCTTTGTTGTTCTGAATTTGGAGGCAGCTGCCTGTCTGAAAAAATAATTCAAAAAAAATCTGTAAAAATCTTTTTGCAGGCATGGTTTTCGTGTTGTTATTCCAAATTTTTCACTCAAATTTGCACTCACCGGAACAAATAATTTCCAGCAACAACATATGGGACTTTTTAATTTTTTCATCCAGGAAATAGCAATGGATCTGGGTACTGCCAATACCCTTATTATACATAACGATGAGATTGTTGTTAACGAACCATCTATCGTAGCACTTGACCGGAACAATCCTAAGAATGTTTTAGCGGTTGGGAAGAAGGCTTTGATGATGCATGAAAAAACTCACGAAAGCATTCGCACAGTTCGCCCGCTGAAAGACGGTGTAATTGCCGACTTTAATGCAGCTGAACTGATGATCCGTGAACTCATTAAATTAGTTTTGACCAAAAAGCCATTATTCACCCCCAAGTGGAGAATGATGATTTGCATACCCAGCAGCATTACTGAAGTAGAGAAAAGAGCTGTAAGAGACAGTGCTGAACAGGCAGGAGCACAGGAAGTTTACCTGCTGCACGAACCAATGGCAGCTGCACTTGGTATTGGTATTGATGTCGAAGAGCCTGTTGGTAACATGATTGTGGATATTGGTGGTGGTACTACCGGTATTACCGTTATTGCTCTGGCAGGTATTGTGTGCGACCAGAGTATCCGTATTGCAGGTGATGAATTCACAGCAGATATTATGGAAGCATTGCGCCGCTATCACAGTTTGCTGATTGGTGAACGTACTGCTGAACAAATTAAAATTCAGATTGGCTCTGCGATGAAAGATCTTGACAATCCACCAGATGATATTCCGGTAAATGGTCGTGATCTTGTAACAGGTATTCCCAAGCAGATTATGGTTAGCTACCAGGAAGTGGCTGAAGCGTTGGATAAAAGCATCTTCAAAATTGAAGAAGCTATTCTCAAAGCGCTTGAAATGACTCCTCCTGAACTGGCAGCCGATATTTACCGTCGTGGTATTTATATCACAGGTGGTGGTGCTTTGCTTCGTGGATTAGACAAGCGTTTGAATCAAAAAATCAAATTGCCCGTACATATTGCCGACGATCCGTTAAAGAGCGTTGTAAGAGGTACAGGTATTGCATTGAAAAATTACAATCGTTACCCGTTTGTGATGCGCAACTAACAGCGTTGCATCTCAACGGTGGAAACAAAATAAACTATCCATCACTCAGTGCGGAACCTTTTCGCTTTCATCAGGCGTTTTTCAGTGTTGTTGTTGTTTCTTTTACTGGAAACCATCAGCATGGTTCTTCTTTTCAGGTATAACAAATTTCACCAGGCTGCTTACATGGATGTAGCCGGCGAAATTACAGGCAGTGTTGAAGTGCAGTACAGGAAAGTGAACAGCTATTTTCACCTGAAAAAAGAAAATGATGAACTCCGCCGCCGCTTAAACGAAGTACAAAACAGGTTAGCTGAAAATTTTCAAAGTCCCGATACTTCCGGTCATGTTGTTGCCGACAGTGTTTCTTTTGATACAACAGGTAACAAGCGGAAATATTTTTATATGGATGCGGAAGTGGTGAACAATTCCATTTCGCAGCCAAACAATTTCTTTACCATTCATCGTGGAAGTGCACAGGGAGTGCAGCCGAATATGGTTGTACTTTCTGCAAACGGAGTTGCCGGTGTGGTTTATGATGTAACAGAAAACTTTTCTACGGTGATGAGTATGCTGAACAAGCAAAGCCGTATTAGTGCAAGGTTGAAAAAAACGGGTGAAAGTGGCCGTATTGAATGGGATGGTGCTAATCCCAGGTTGGTGCAGCTGAGAGATATTCCCAAGAGTGTGAAGGTGCAGAAAGGTGATACTGTACTTACGAGTCAGTATTCCGATTTTCCTCCCGGAATTATGATTGGTGTGGTTGAAAAAGTACTTCTTGAACAAAGCACCAACAACTACCTGCTGCAGGTTCGTCCGGCAAATGATTTCAGCCGTTTGCAGAATGTGTTTGTTGTTTCTAATCTTCAACGTAGCGAGCAAAAAGAACTGGAAGACCGTTTGAAAAAGAAAAAATGAGTAACCTCTTACGAAATATTATCCGTTTGGCGCTCTTCATCCTGGTGCAGTTTTTTGTACTTTACAAAGTGCCGCCTTTACACCAGTATATCACACCTTATATTTATTTCCTGTTTATTTTATGGTTGCCATTTAACATTGGCCGCAGTTCGTTGTTGCTGGTTTCATTCATTACTGGTCTTTGTCTTGATTTCTTTACAAAAACGCCCGGCTTACATGCATCTGCCTGCGTTTTCATTGGTTATATGCGACCATATCTTATTAATTTACTGATGCCGCAGCAAGGAGTTGAGTTCAACTATCGTGAACCATCAGTTATCAGCATTGGCTTTACGCAGTATGTTACCTATGTTTCATTGCTTACTTTATTTCATCATTTAGTTTTATTTACTGTCGAAGCATTTCAATTTGGCAATATAGTTTACCTGGTTTTGAAAACAGTTGGTTCTGCAATCGTAAGCCTGCTGCTGATTGCCCTTGTTGAAATCATTTTTATCAGAAAACAAAAATTCTTAACCAACACCTGATTACAGAGTTGAAAAACGGAGTGCAGTATGGCCGATTTTAATTATTCAAGACAAACAACCATCCGGATAATTATCGGCGTTGTGTTTGCCGTAATTATTGTAAGGTTGATGACGTTGCAACTGTTTTCATCGAAGTATGAAAAACTTGCCAACGACCAGGCCATTCTCCGCAAAGTTGTTTATCCCAGCCGTGGAATTATTTTCGACAGAAAGCATCGTGCAATTCTTGATAACACAACGATGTACGATTTGATGGTTACTCCATCACAACTGAAAGGGGTTGACACATTTACTCTTTGCCGCATACTTGATATTGATACAGCAGAATTTAAAAAACGGGTTGTTGCTGCTATTGTCAAAAACTCCAGGAACCGGTCTTCTGTTTTTGAAGCATTGCTTTCGCCTGAAAAATATGCGAAGGTGAATGAAAATCTTTACCGCTTTCAACCTGCTTTCTTTTTACAGGAACGTCCTATCCGTTTATATCCATTCAATGCTGCGGCAAACGTAATGGGATATTTAAGTGAAGTGGATTCCAGCTTTCTGAAACGACATGCAGAAGAAGGTTACCTGATGGGCGATTATGCAGGTATGACGGGGCTTGAAAGGAGTTATGAAAAAGTATTGATGGGGCAGCGGGGTATTCAATACATTTTAAAAGACAATCTCAACCGCCCCATTGGTGCGTATGAAAAAGGAGCTTATGATACTGCTGCAGTAGCCGGCAATCATTTATATTCTTCACTTGATATTGAACTGCAGCAACTGGGTGAAAAATTAATGCAGAATAAAATCGGGTCCATTGTTGCGGTTGATCCAAGAACAGGTGGTATCCTTGCGTTGGTTAGTGCACCTTCTTACAATCCTAATTTGCTGACGGGCTCCGAAAGAAGAAAACATTTTAATGAATTATACAGAGATCCTGCACTTCCTTTGCTTAACCGTGCAGTGAATGCAACATATTCTCCCGGTTCAACTTTTAAAACACTGCAGGCATTAATTGCTTTGCATGAAGGTGTAATTACTACTGACTTTACGGTTTCCTGTTCCGGCGCTTTTTATGGTTGTGGCGGCGGTCATCCAATGGGTTGTTTGGATAAAGGTGTGTTCAATTTACAAAATGCCATTACTATTTCCGACAATACCTATTTCGCAACTGTTATGCAAAGGGTAATTAATAATCCTAAATACCCAACCGTTGACAGCAGTCTTGCCGTGTGGGACAGGTACATGTATGCGTTTGGTCTTGGTCACAAACTCGGTGTTGATATTCCAACTGAAAGAAAAGGACATATTCCAACTCCTGCGTATTATGATAAAGTATATGGAAAGGGACATTGGAATTTCTGTACGTTCCGTTCAGTAAGTATCGGCCAGGGTGAAGTGGATGTTACTCCTATACAAGTGGCCAATGAAATGGCATATATCGCCAACAAGGGATGGTATAAAACTCCGCACCTCATTGATTCAATTGAAGGCGGTGATAAATATGGGTTGCTTACAAAATTTCAGGAACCGATTAAACCAACGGATATTCCTGAAGAAGTTTTTGAAGTAGTGCAAAATGGTATGCAGGGTGTGGTTGAAAGAGGAACAGGAACGGGAGCTAAAGTGGATGGCATAACTATTTGTGGTAAAACCGGTACAGTTGAAAACTATTATAAAGGAGTTAAACAGCCCAACCATGGTTTCTTCTGCGGATTTGCACCAAGAGAAAATCCACGGATTGCCATTATGTGTGTGGTTGAAAACGGTGGACGTTATGGAGGTACTTATGCCGCACCAATTGTTGGCTTCTTAATTGAAAAATACCTGAACGATACCATTGCTGAAGGCAGAAAGCAGAGGCTGGAACAAATGGCTAATCTCAACCTGATACCTCCACGTATCTATAAAGAATTGCGGGTAAGAGATTCAATTGAACGTTCAAAAGACACCGCCAATCTGAAGAAAACAGTTTATTGGAAAGCAACAAAGGACACACTTCAAACAGAAGAAGAACCCGATTTAAAACCTGAAGCAAAAAAGTCAACTAAAAACGATAAGGACAGTAATGGTGTTCCGCTGAAAATAAAACCATCAGCTATACTGCCCGATGAAAAAAGAAAAATTAAGAAAGATACTTCGAAGAATTAATTGTTTATCTCTTAAATGATGCGATCAGAATAACATGCAGGAAAAAGCAACGATAGGAAAAGGAGTTGATAAAATAACATTACTGCTTTATTATACTTTAGTAATGGTAGGATTCATTGCTATTTTTTCTGTTGAATACCGGTCGGGCGATTCATTTACACAATCGTTGCTTGAGCTGAAGAAAAACTATTCAAAACAGGTATTGTTTATTGGCGTTAGTTCATTGGTTGGAGTTTTTATTTTACTGATCGACAGTAAATTTTTCACCACTATTGCCAACCTGCTTTATGCCGGTGGTATTTTGCTGATGCTGCTGACGTTTGTTATTGGTAAAGATATCAGCGGATCTAAATCATGGATTGCATTGGGTGGCGGATTTAATCTTCAGCCTGCTGAATTGTGTAAAGTGTTTACAGCACTTGCATTGGCAAAATATTTAAGCAGGCAGGAAACGGAGTTTAAAACATTCAGGTCGCATTTAATTGCATTTGCGATTACACTGGGGCCGGCAATACTTTCAATTGCACAAAAAGAAACCGGTCTTGCATTGGTTTATTTTTCATTCTTCCTGGTTATGTACAGGGAAGGCTTACCTGCCTGGTACCTGATTGTTGGATTTTCAATTGTAGTATTATTTGTTACAGCTATTTTACTTTCGTTTCCCGTTTATGCCATAATGATTGGAGTAATTGCTTTCATTGCAATTTTTTATTTGTGGCGGTTAATCAGGCGCAATTTTGTATTGCTATTTTTTATTTTACTACTTGGAGGTAGTTGTGTTGGGTTCAAATATTTTGTTGACAATATTGTTTT
This sequence comes from Chitinophagaceae bacterium UBA1931, assembly GCA_002337125.1. GTDB lineage: Bacteria > Bacteroidota > Bacteroidia > Chitinophagales > Chitinophagaceae > Lacibacter. Next base: position 1,458,455 of record DDFJ01000004.1, on the reverse strand, counting down.
CGATAAAGTTCTGAAACCTTACCAGTCTGAACGTGTGTTAAGCATGTTTGGTAAAACCTACGAACCAAAATCGGCCGACCGCATTGCCCTGTTTGAAAAAGAGAAAGCTACCGGTAAGAAAAAAGATTATACCTATAATGTAAAGCAATCAAAGATTGCCATTGGCTCAGGTGGATTTGCGGGCAAAGGATTTCTGAAGGGAGTTACAACGCAGGGTGATTTTGTTCCTGAGCAGCATACCGATTTTATTTTTACTGCCATTGCTGAAAGTTTTGGATTCTGGGGCAGTGCATTACTGCTGGGTTTATATTTCTTCCTCATCTTCCGCATTATTGCATTAGCCGAGCGGCAGCGAAGTGTTTTTTCACGGGTGTATGCATATAGTGTTGCTTCAATCCTGTTCTTTCACGTATTTATCAATATCTGCATGACGATTGGTTTAATGCCTGTAATTGGTATTACGCTGCCTTTATTAAGCTATGGCGGTTCGTCATTGGTTACATTCACCATCCTCATTTTTATCATGATTCGCCTTGATGCCGACAGGCAAATGATTTTGCGTTGATGTTTATATCAGTTTTTTTTGGTAAACTTTGTATTCCGTTTCTCTGAAAGGTTTAAACAATTTCTGCATGAAGAAGTTTCTTTGCACATTTTATTTATCATCTAATCTCGATCATGGTTTTTGGGAAATCATTTCGCAGCACAGGATTTATGTAAACAGTTTAATGCGTGATGAAGTGATTGTAACTTATTCTGTAAACGATACACGTACAAAAGGATGGGTTGTACTGAATGCTGAAACTGAAAAAGATGCAGCAGATTATGTTGAGAAGTTTCCAATCCGCCCTTATTTTCATTACGAACTGGATGAACTGTTTATTTTCGACTCAATGATAGGCGCACCAAAACTGGTGATGAACTGATTTTGTTTGATGCCTTGCGGTATTATCTTTGCCGCATGAAAATTTTTCCGCTGTCTGAAGGAAGTTTTACTGTAGATGCTTCTAAAAAATTAATTCCTTTTAATCATTCAACTGACAAACTGAAAGACCGTCCTGCGGGCAGTCTGCTGGTTGAAGTGCAGCCTTTTGCTGTTGTTACTTCAAAAGATGTTATTGTTCTTGATACAGGACTTGGATATTCTCTGCCTGATGGAACACTTCAGATACATCATAATTTAATGCAAGCGGGAATTAACCCGATGGATGTTACAAAAGTATTGATGAGTCACCTGCATCACGATCATGCAGCGGGTATCAGTAAAAAAGATGAACTGCTGAACCAGCGTTTTCTCAGTTTTCCCAACGCTACTTATTATGTAAACAGGCAGGAACTTGAAATTGCTTTAAGCAAACTTTCCAAATCTTACCAGGTAGATGATGTAAGCCTGCTTGCAGAAAGTCACCAGCTTGCAATTATTGAAAGCAGCGGTATAATTGATGGCTATATTCATTATGAATGGACAGGTGCTCATTGTCCATGGCACCAGGCTTTCTGGATTAAAGAAGATAATGAAACAATATTCTTTGGAGGTGATGTTGCTCCTCAATTAGTTCAGATGAAAACAAAATTTGTTGCCAAATATGATTTTGATGGCAAACTTGCTTCCGAAATACGGATGAAGTGGTGGAAGCAGGGCGAACAGGAAAAATGGACATTCCTTTTTTACCACGACATTAAAGTTCCTGTATTTCGTTTTCAGTAAATCAGTATAATTTTTTAAACAACAGGTTGAAATGCTTTGTCAACTGAAGTGCATGTAGGTTGGAAAGTGAAATTTGTTTAAGCTTTAATACAAAAAAATAGGCCAACCCTGAAAAGAGTCGGCCGTTGCTAACCTATGAAAAACACCTATTCGCAAATTTATAGCATTAGGAATTATATTTCCAAATTAATTTCTCAGTTTTCTTTGTAACGCTGGCCTGTCTGGTCGGTTTTTTAACTGATTCAATAATACACTTCGAAATTCCCTTTCTGCTTCAAATAATTTATTCATTCTGGGTTGTCCTATAACACCAACAAACCGGTCACGATATTTCTTTTTAATATCAACAAGTTTTTGTTCTGTTTCAACAACGTCTTTGTTCGGACTGTTTTTTTGAGCAAGCATTGTCTGCCTCATTTCTTTTTTATACTCATTATAAATAGGCCAGAACTTTTGTGCTTCTTCAGGTGTGAGATCAAGCTTGCGGCTGATGAATGCAATTTCAAGCGCCTGAATTTTTTCTTCCTGCTTGGGATCGGGTTGCTGTGGCGGTTCTTGTGCAAAAGCCATTCCGCTTATGCCAAGAAAAATAATCATAAGTGTAAATAATCTTTTCATGGTACTATCCTCCTGTTCGTTTATTATACATTGATGGGTTTAATTGGTTTTCTGTTCAGTTTTTTCAAGTTCTTTCATAAATGAATCAAGAAAAGCATCATTCATGTAATCAACAGCTTCGGGTAATTTGCTCTGATCAACAAAAGAAGCAATCATCTCAGCATCTTTTGTATCACTGTTCATTTTAAGATAATTGATAATTTCTTCATCACTTATCTGGGCCAGTTCTGTCTTAATTTGTTCTTCTGATTTAGTTTGTGGCAGCAATGCGGTGCTGTTAGATGATTTTCCTGCAAAGAATTTCAGCCCAAAACCAACAAATACAATAAAGGCAGCAGCAACTGAAAGTCTTACCCAGGTTTTTCTGTTGAAGATTGAAACAACTTTTGCTTTATGAGGTTCAACGGTTATTTTTTCTGCCAGCGTATCAAAATAACCTTCAGGTACCTGATAAGTGTTGATTTTATTGAGTCCTGCCAATACTGGTGCTAATTCTATTAACTCCTCATCAACTGATTGTTCTTCTGCTGCATTTATTTTTGAAAGAATAGTGCTGGCCAGCGTGTCGAAATAACCGGAAGGAATATCCTGTGGCATTTGCCGGTCAACTGTCTGCAGAAGGGAGTGTTCTTCGTTTCCGCCAGCTGCGATACGGGCCATGATTACAGTATCCAATGTTTCGAAATAACCATCAGGTACAGCATATGGCATCCCGGTTCCGCTTTTGGAAAGCAAGGTGCTTAATTCTGTTAATTCATTCAATATCTCTTTACTACGTGTCATTTCCTGAATAATAGATGTATTTCTTTCTAAAAAGTTTAACGGTTTAAGATAAAGTCTTCAATTTTTTTTACGGCATGATGATAGCTTGCTTTTAAAGCCCCTTCGCTTGTGTCGAGCACCCGGCTCATTTCCTCGTAGGGCATCTCATCATAATACCTGAGATTAAACACAGCCCGTTGCTTTTCAGGGAGTTGCTGAATGGCCAGCTGGAGCTTCCATTCAAGCCTGTTGGCATCAAAATGTTTATCGGCTTTGATTGAATTGCTGATGGCTGATTCTGAATCATCCATCGGTACAACCGTCCTTTTTTTCCGTTGATCAAGAAAAGTAAGGCATTCGTTGGTGGCAATACGGTAAAGCCAGGTATAAAGCTGGCTATCTTCCCGGAAGTTTTCCAGCCCGTTCCAGACTTTAATGAACATGTTTTGCAACACATCATTGGCGTCTTCATGTTCAACCACCATACGGCGTATATGCCAGTACAATTTTTCTTGGTACTTTTTTATAATGCGGGTAAATGCCTGCTCTTTTGTGGCAGGCGCATGAAACAGAATCAATAATTCTTTGTCGTCTGGTTGCGTCATGAATAGAGGTTTTCTGGTTTTGGATTCTCTATTTCCAGCTAATGCTTGTATAAAAATAAAAAACCCGCCGGTATGACGGGTTGTATAGTAAAAAGTTTAACGGGTTTCTTTTATTCCTGTACTTTTTTTGCAATGCGGGGAATATTGCTTACCAGAAATCAGTTTAAATTACTGTTCTGGCTGCTGTGCAGGCTTTCATCTTTTTTCAGATTCAGTTCCCATTCCCAGGCAGTTTTCATCATATCATCCAGGCCATATTTCGGGTCCCAGCCTAAGAACGTTCTAGCTTTATCGTTGTTAGCGTAAGTTGAGATTACGTCACCAGCACGGCGTGGTCCGATTTTATAATTCAGCTTTTGGCCGCTTACTTTTTCAAATGCTTTAATTGCTTCCAGCACTGTTACGCCGTTTCCGGTACCAAGGTTAAACACTTCGCATTTTGATAAATTCTTTTTCTCGATCAGGTAATCTAATGCAAGTGTATGTGCATGGGCAAGATCGCAGATATGAATAAAGTCACGAACGCATGAACCATCTCTTGTATCATAATCATCGCCAAATACAATCATCTGTGGCAGTTTGCCGATTGCTGTTTGTGTAATGGCGGGCACCAGGTTTTGTGGCCTGCCAATTGGCAGTTCACCCATAATGCCGCTTGGATGTGCACCAACCGGATTAAAGTAACGGAGCAGGATGGCATTCGTTGAAATGCGTTTCACTGTTTCGCTAACGATCTGTTCGCCCATTTGCTTGGTATATCCATAAGGACTTTCAGCAGGCTTGGGTGGTGTTTCTTCTGTAACCGGAACAACATCGGGGTTGCCATAAACGGTACATGAAGAAGAAAATACAAAATTTGGAATCTGGAATTCCTGTACACATTTCAGCAGGTTGATTAATGAAATGAGATTATTTTCAAAATACATCAACGGTTTTTCAACGCTTTCGCCCACTGCTTTATATGCTGCAAAATGAATAACACCGGCAATGTCAGGGTTCTCCTGTATCACAGCAAAGGTTTCATCGTAATTACAAAGATCAACTTTGTAATTTTTGATTTTGCGGTTCAGAATTTTTTCAGCGCCTTCCAGTAAGCGAAGGTTAGAACGGGAGTTGTCATCAACACAAATAACTTCATACCCGTTTTGCACAAGATCAACGATTGTGTGCGAGCCAATGTAACCACAACCGCCTGTAACTAAGATTTTTTTCATTTTACTTCTTTTATTTAATCAGGTTCACCAGGTACTGGCCGTAACCACTTTTTAATAATGGCTGAGCCAGTTCTTTTAATTGTTCTGTTGTAATAAATCCTTTACGCCATGCTATTTCTTCAATACACGCTATTTTAATTCCCTGCCTTTGTTCAATAACCTGTACAAATTGTGATGCCTGCATCAGGCTGTCGAATGTGCCTGTGTCGAGCCATGCAGTTCCACGGTCGAGAATAGATACTTTTAGTTTGCCTCTCTTCAGGTATTCTTTGTTTACATCCGTGATTTCAAATTCGCCACGTGGACTTGGTTTCAGTTCTTTTGCAATCTTCACTACATCATTATCATAAAAATACAAACCAGGTACAGCATAATTGCTTTTAGGTTGTGATGGTTTTTCTTCAATGCTCAGTACATTAAACTCTTTGTCAAATTCAACCACACCATAGCGTTCAGGATCGCTTACGTGGTAAGCGTAAATAATTCCACCGTCGGGATTTGTGTTATTTTCCAACAGCTTACCCAAACCTGCTCCGTAAAAAATATTATCACCAAGTACCAGCGCTACTTTATCATTGCCAATAAATTTCTCGCCAATTACAAAAGCCTGTGCAAGACCATTAGGAACAGCCTGTTCTTCATAATAAAGAGTAAGACCGAGATGTTTACCATCGCCGAAGAGGCGTTTAAAGTTGGGCAGATCCTGCGGAGTTGAGATGATTAATATTTCATTGATGCCTGCCATCATTAAAACCGAAAGGGGATAGTAAATCATCGGCTTATCATAGATAGGCATAATTTGCTTGCTGATGGCGTAAGTGATGGGGTGTAGCCTTGTACCGGAACCTCCGGCAAGAATAATTCCTTTCATTCGTATAATTTTTAGGCCGGAAAATGAGTGGAAGACAGTCTGGAAGGATTGATGCTGAATCTACAGGTCATCATATAAAGCACATCATTTTCAGGCAATGTGCCGCAAAGATAAAGATGTGCGGTTAAGGCATAAAAAAAGCCGGTAATTAACCGGCTTTAAATTATTTTATTCATTTTATATAAACATTGCGGCAATGTAATAAACACCTGCTGCCAGTAAACCACTCACAGGAATGGTTAATATCCAGGCCCATAAAAGGTTGGTGGTAACACCCCAGCGTACGGCGCTTAAACGTTTAGTGGCACCCACACCAATAATTGAACCTGTAATTGTGTGTGTGGTACTTACCGGAATTTTTAATGCTTCCGTTACAAAAAGTGTAATGGCACCAGCTGTTTCAGCAGCCACCCCTTCAAACGGAGTAACTTTTGTAATACGTGTGCCCATGGTTTTTACAATTTTCCAACCACCACTCATCGTTCCAAAACCAATGGCTGCATAACAGGCCAGCGGTACCCATGTTGGCATTTGTTCAAAACTGCCAATGGAGCCGTGGGCAATTAGAGCTGCAGTGATAATACCCATTACTTTTTGTGCATCATTACCACCATGGCCAATACTGAAAGCTGCTGATGAAACCAATTGCAAACGTTTAAACCATACTGTTGAACGATGTGCGTTGAGTTTGCTCAGGTATAACGAAAATACAGCCATGATTAAAAGAATAACCGCCAGCAAAATCCACTTGAAGTTTTTGCCGAAGAAAATTACTTTCATCCAGTATGATTCGTAATGCGATTTCAATTTGGCCGGATCGAATTCCAGGTTGGCTCTCAGGAACCAGAATACCAGCAAAATAATACCAAAGGAAATGAGCTTGGGTACAATGCTTTTTCTGAATGAGTTGATAAACCAGATGGAGATGATGAACGCTACAATCATACCCACAACAGGTGCAAGAAAAATGAAACTTGCCGTTTTAATAATAGGCTCAGCATTGATTGAACTGAAGCTTCCTGCGTGTGCAATTGCCGCTCCGGCAAACCCGCCAATTAATGTATGTGATGAAGAAGAAGGAATACCAAACCACCATGTAAACAGGTTCCATGCAATAGCTGCAATGAGACCTGAAAAGATTACCGGTAATGTGATGAAATCCTGCTTTACTGTTTTGGCAATGGTATTAGCCACACCATGATCTTTAAAAATATAGAATGCCACGAAGTTGAAAAACGCAGCCCATAATACAGCCTGAAAAGGTGTGAGTACTTTGGTTGAAACGATTGTTGCAATTGAATTTGCTGCATCGTGAAAACCATTGATGTAATCAAATACCAGCGCCAGTGCTATAATGACAATGAGAAGAGTCATAAAAACAATTTGATAATGATTTGATTTGAAAAATTGAAAATGATCGTATCACTTTCAAATTGTTTAAGCGTATTTAACAATAATGGATTCAATTACATTAGCCGCATCTTCACATTTGTCGGTTGCAATTTCCATTGCCTGGTAAATTTCTCTTTTCTTGATCACTTCTTTTGCATCTGTTTCTGCATCAAAAAGACGTTCAATACTCAAATCAAAAATATCATCAGCCTGGTTTTCGATGCTGTTAACACGAACCAATGCATCAGTAATCTTGCGCATGTTTTTCATGTCTTTCAGTTCTGATACCGCTTGCTTAATGCTTTCGCAGGCCTGTATAATTAAATCGGCCATTTTACCAAAAGTTTCATGAGCCGGGTCAACCCTGTAGAAGTTGATTTTTTTAGCAGAAGCAAAAATATAATCAGCCACATCATCCATAGCTGAGGCGAGATAGTGAATATCTTCCCTATCGAACGGAGTAATGAAGTTGCGGCTTAATTCAGTAAAAATTTTGTGTGTGAGATCATCGTTTTTGTGCTCAAGATCTTCGATCTGGAGTAACAATTGTTCTCTTCCCTCAAATGATCTTTCGGCAACCATCTTTTTTAATAATACGGCCATTTCGAGTGAGGTAACAGATACTTCCTGGAATAACTGGTAGAAGATTTTATCCTTGGGTAAAAAGATTTTAAGGATAGAGTTGAAGCCTGACATAGCTAATTTTTTTAAATTTGGGCAAAGGTAAACGATCCTTGTTCCGGCTAAAATGAAAACAATTTGATAATGATTTCTTAACATTAGCCTTGAATGAACAAGAAACCTAATGCGATTGCATCATTGATATTATACTGTTCGTGTTGGTTTAATTGGTAATGATTTCTTAATATACGGCTTTACGGGGCTGTCTAACTTTGCAGCGCTTAAGGAAAAAACATGAACAACCAGTACAGGAAGCTGCTCTTCTGCCTGCTTCTTATTGCCCCCTTTTATACACATGCCCAATATTTAATGGACATGATTGATACATCCAAAGATGCCGGGAAAGGCATGCTTGGTATTTACAAAAAGTTCGATCATTTAAAGTTGGGTGGCTACATTCAACCTCAATTCCAGGTAGCACAGGAAAAAGGAGCCAAAAGTTACGAAGGCGGCGATTTTGCCCCACAGGTAAGTAACCGGTTTATGCTCAAGCGCAGCCGTATACGGATTGATTATGTGCATTTTGGAAAAGAAACAAAACCGGGTGTGCAGGTTGCATTCCAGTTTGATGTAACTGAGAGAGGGTTTACTATACGTGATGTTTGGGGAAGGATATTTGAAAACAAGTATCAGTTGTTTTCATTGGCAACTGGGATGTTCGCCCGTCCTTTCGGCAATGAAGTGAATTACAGCAGCAGCGACAGGGAAACACCTGAACGTGGACGAATGAGCCAGGCACTGATGAAAAGTGAACGGGATCTTGGTGCAATGGTATCGCTTGAATCAAGAAGAAAAGATCAGAAACTGAAATACCTGCGCATTGATGCCGGTTTATTTAACGGGCAAGGGTTAACTGCCACCGGTGATTTTGATAACCGGAAAGATTTCATAGGAAGAATATCTCTTAAACCTTATAATATAAATAAGAAACTGATTTTGTCAGGCAGTGTTTCCTATCTCAATGGCGGTTTGCTTGAAAACACTAAGTATAAATATGAAACCGGAACTGTGGCAGGGATTAAGAAAATGGTGGTTGATTCACAGGCCAGCAATCTTTATAAAATTTCACCACGTGTTTATTATGGTGCCGATGCCCAACTTAAAATCAGGAACAGGAAAGGCTTTACTGAATTCAGGGCTGAGTATGTTACAGGAACACAAACCGGAACAGCCAGCAGCAATGAAACACCTGCTGCATTATTAACCGGAGTTGATGGTTTTCATGTTCGCCAGTTTAACGGAGCTTATTTTTATTTTCTGCAAAACCTGTTTTCAGAACGTCATCAGCTTGTGCTGAAATATGATTGGTATGATCCTAACACAAAAGTGAAAGGGAAAGAAATTGGTGCAGCCGGCTCAAACTTTACTGCTGCAAATATTAAGTACAATACATTCGGCATCGGGTATGTTAATTACATTACTGAAAATGTAAAGCTGGTTTTGTACTATGCCAAAGTGATGAATGAACATACTGCTCTTACTGGTTATACAGGCGATGTAAAAGATGATGTGTTTACCTGCCGGTTACAGTTCAGGTTTTAAAATTTAATATAGTACGAGGCTTCTGAAGAGAAGCCTTCTCTTTTTGTAATAATGTTTTCTGCATCCGTTTGTTTCATTTGGTTATTGGTTGCAAAAAGCAAATAATTTTTAAGGTGCATTTTTTTGATGCAGATCAATTGGTTTATTCAGCTAACAGTTTTTTTCTCAGTTTAATCAAATCAATATTTTTTGGCGCAGGTATATCAAGATTTTCTACATTCTTTACAGTTGAACGGGCGTAATAATAATAGGATAAACGTATGCCATGAAAAGGTTCATCAAGCAGTTCAACTTCTTCTATTCCGGAAAGCAAAAAATCCCAGTTGTAAAAGAAGCCATTGATATATGCATATTTCTTTCCGATAATAATGTGCCCGTCGCCATTCAGGTTTTTGTTTTTGAAATACCCTGGCATAAAGAATGCAAAGAATGCAAAAAGTGCTAAAAAGCCAGCGAGTATATAAACCATGATCATACGGTTATCTTCATCCATCATGAAAATAAAAAAGCCGAAAATGAGAATCATTAAAATACTCACTAACATAAAGTTGAGTTTGTTTTTCTTTTTCCGCTCTTCATACTGATGTTCAACAAAACTGAGCTTCTCAATTTCTGATAATGTCCATTCTGCAATTGCTTTTTCGCCGGATAGTAATTTTTTGAATTTATTGGAGCGCATCTGGTACATGACCGCAGTTATAACTGCCGAGATAACAAAAAAGAAACTCAGAAATGCAACTGCCCATATATCGCTTAAGGCATTGCCTTTCATAAATGGTAATATCATTATGATTGCAAACACAAGGGCAACTATCCATGCAATACGTGATGTTTTTAGTTGTTTATTTTCTAAATCGGGAAGCATGTTGTATGATTCTTATTTGGTCCTGTTTCCTTTAAATAACAGGATGAGGTTTACAAAAAATACTGCAATAATGATTTGTGATATACGGAACTGTAAAATGTAGTCGATCCATTTCATTTCAATGAATACAAATAATGCCAACTGTGCAACTAATAAAAGTTTTGCCAGCCAGTTAAATGGATTTTGATTGCTGGTGCGTATTAAAACAATCATGATAATTAAAAACGACAGCATCAATGCATACAATACATCGTTGATGTGGAAGCCAAAATAAGCCAGCACAATATTGAGTGCAATGTATATCCAGAACCAAAAACTGATGTAGCCGCCTGCTTGTCTTTGCTGCTGTTTCTGTTCTGCATTATTCTCAGCCTGCTCTTTTTCAATAGCAGGGGAAGTGTTTTCTTTTGTTTTACTATTTGTTTTAACTGCGTTTTGCAGCTGATCCTTTATTTCCTTATTCACAAAGTTCTGTGCCTGATCCTGGAGTGATTTCCTGACTCCTTTTTCCATTTTTTGTGTTGGATTTTCCAGCAAATCACCGGTTGAGTTCTGCGATGAAATTTTAAGTCCGCAGGATGGACAAATAATTGCCTGCGATGAAACTGCTGTGCCGCATTGGGAACAAAATTGCATAGGTATGATTTTAACTTGTTACTGTATAAACCGGGCTCTTGTTGTCAAACTGTTTCAGGTTTTTAAATTCATTCGCTATATCTTTTGATACTTCGCCTACGTCTTTATATCCTAATTCTTTCAACTTATTATTCAATGTTTCAATAGCCTGTGGTGTTGCTTTAGCATCAGTTTTTGCTCCTGAAATAACATCCATTGCTTTTTTAAGATTTTCGGATGTTGGTTGTACTTCCAGGTTCTGACCTGTGTAACTTTCTTTTACTTTTTGCAGGGACTCAACTGCTTTTTTTGCCTGTGCATAGGCTTCAGGAATTGTACCTGGCTCAAGCGCATTCTTTACTTTGTTTTCATACATTTTTCCAAGTCCTTCTGCATCGTATAATGTTCCTTCGCCGTGTTTTACTTTTACAATGTTTGGTTCGCCTTTACTTATTTCGCCCGTATCTGCATTGTATGTATGATCAGAATAATCTTTGCTTGCTTCTGCATCAAAGCGGTCGGTAGCTCTCTGCAAATGTTTTTCAGCCCATTCTTTATCGGAAATACCGTAAGGTTTGCCGGTAAGTTCACCAAAGGTTTCGTAGGATTTATCGATCCAGTTTTTTCGCTGCAGTTCAATCCATACTTCCTGTCCGTCCTGTGTTTTTACTTTTCGCAAAACCCTGTAATCCCTGTCGGTATTAAGATTGTAAGAGCCATCAGTTCCAGGAGTTCTGAAATCATCAATCTTGATATTATCAGGGTCAATTTTATAGGTTTCTGAAATGAATTTTTTCAGTTGTGTATCATGCTGTTTATAAATTTCATTGCGTGAATCATCAAATATTTTTTTAAGCCAGTCGGGGCCGTTGTTTTTAAGCGTACGCACCTGCGCAGGGTCACGCATAATTTCCATTAGCTTATCGGTTTCAATGTATTCCTTCCCATCTTTTGTTTTGATGCTTTTTACAATATCTTCCAGCGATTCCTGTACAGTAGTGAGTTTGATATTGTACTTTAGTTGGTTTTTGTGCAGATGAAGTGTGAGTTTGCTGATGATGAATTCATCTCTTATCTGCTGTGCTGTAAGTTTAGCGGCTTCCACAACAGATTTTGTTTGATATAAATTAAACAGGAACTCACAGCTTACAAAAATGGCAACCGCCAGTGGTTTGTTTTTCTTTACCACCATTTCAATGTTTTCAACACTGATGAGTCTTCCTTTGGCAACATTAATCAGCAACGGAACAATTTTTTCATATTGCCTGTTCATGAAATCATCCAGTGTGCCATTTTCATAAATGTAATAGTTGAGAGCTTCAATCATTCCGGCTTTTGCCATGCTTATGCCAACTGATCCTGCTGCACTTTTCATGTAATATGCCACTAATGCATTAAACGCCAGATCGCCGGCCCATTCTGTCCATTCTAAAGTAGTAGTGATGTAGTTTGCCCATTTTTCTTCTGCTTTATAACCTTCAGCACCTTCAGCTAAAATGAGGTTGTAGGCAATTTTCCAGATCCGTTTTCTTAATTCATTTAAACCTTCAGCTCCCAATGTGTATTTTCTTGCTTCAAGTAAATCGTACAACTTACTTTGCGTATTGCCTGATGGCACAAAATCAAGAATTACTTTCCGGCAGTTATTATATGCTTCCACCCAATCGGGAAATTCGGCACCTATACCAAATGTTTTTACTTTCAGTTGAAGCTCGAGTTGAAACTGTTCAGGATTTTCATCGGCAGTACATGGAGCCTGTACCAGGTAGGATAATGTAAATACATCACCAAAGCCGGGCATCTGTTCTTCACTTTTTAATTTATACCGGCCATAAGGAATATTGCCAACCAAATCTGAGAAAGAATAATTTACTTTCAGAACACTCGCAAAGTTGATGATGTCCTGTTCTTCATCTTTCAATTCAAATTTCAGATGTTTCAATCCTTCCTTATCAACAGTAATTTCATTGGTTTCTTTATTCTGTTTATATAAAACAAATTCAATGTCACGTTCAAATCCTCCTTGTGCCGTGTAATTCACCTGGTTGTTTTCTGCGCCATGTTTAATAAAGAGTCCCACCTGTGTAACTGCCACACGAATATGACGTTCCAACGGTTTTTCATTTCCCTGGTAAGCTGATATAACCAATGTTTTACTAAGACCTGTTTCATTTGCTGCAGGTTTTTCTATTGGACCGGTTAATGTAACAATTGCTTCTGAATCTGATTTTTTGCTGATGCTGATATTTGTTAGCGGATCATCATGATCAGTTCCTTTTTTATACTCTGCTTCAAAAGTCCATGGTTCATTGCCGGGGTTTTCAATAAAGGCATTGATTTTTATTTCGGTCTGGTTGTCGGTTGCAGGGAATGAACATTGTGAAACATCTGTGTCAATTTTGCAATCGAGCAGATCAATAACGAGATCGGTTTGCAGCTTTGCATTATTTTCTTTCACATCATCCATTACAAGTGAAAGAGTAACCGATTTTGGAATATGTGAAACCGAAGCAACCTGGTCTGGATTTGAAGCTGCAATGTTGATGGCAATTTTGTTTTTGTTCATTGCCGGATCAGACAAGTCAATCCAGTTGCTTTGCGGTTTGAACTGAATCTTCTTTGTTAACTCAGGAACAGATTTTCCTGTTTCGTCAATTACTTCGGCCAGGCAGGTAATGACTTTATTTGTATCGGGACGTAATTGTCGTCTGTTATCAGGCAATGTTTCAATTACGATCTGCATTTTTCCATCTGCAATTATTGATACCGGTCTTTGTATTGATTTGCCTTCAGCTGTTGCCAATATCATCAAGTTAAATTGTGGCTGTGCAGCTTGTTTTTCCAATACCATTTGTGCAGATAAACCATTGCCGGTTAATTGCGATGTGATCTTGAGATTTTTTTCCGGATTCTGTAAGTTTATTTCTGCCGCAACAGATGTTTTTCCTTTGGTGGTAACCTTCCAAACCTGTACCTGCAAACTGTCGGGCTGGTTAAGCTGTAAGTGAAACGAATCTTTATTTAACTGCAAAATATAACGGGCTTCTTCATCATCATCTTTCTCTTCTTTTTTGTTTTGTTTGCTTTTTGTTGTGTTCTTTTTTACCAGCTGCCTTACAATACCTGCAACAGTTGCTGCCGAAACTGTTCCAATAATTACGGTCCAGGGAATATCACTTGCATCTGAACCCGGCGTGTCTGTTGCCGGTGTAGTTACAGGTGGTTCAGTGCTGCCTGCATTATTTCCATCATTTTTGCTAAACTCCAGTTCGCTGATATGCTGAAACATCAACTGCTCAAACCCTTCAAGCGATTCGGCACTTTTGCCTTCAATATGTTTAATGCCGGCAGTAATTAATATTCCATTCTGTTCATCTGCGAAAACAAAAAAACTATAACCCTTTGTTGTGGTTTCGTTTTCCTGCTCTGTTTTCGTTACATAGTAATATGCTTTGTGGCCATTCACGGTTGTTTGCAAAATTTTTTCGGGCAAACTGCCTGCATATTTTGATTTGAAATAATCGCTGGGGCTTATTTGTTGTCCGTTTGTCTGTGCACTTTGCAGGTATTCGTTGTATTCATTATCAGTGATATAATTGCTGTAGAAATTATCAGCTGTTTCATTTACAGCTTTTACAGTTATTCCTCCATCAAGAGAATAGTTGATAAACAATTGGGCAAGTTGATCCTGTCGTTCGAGGTTTGTGTTGTAGTCATTTGGCTGTACAGGATTTTTTAACTGCTCAGGGTTTTTTAAGCTCTCAGAAGTTGCATAAACTGTGTTGTACTCGAACTCCGTTGATTTAGGCGAATAATACCAATTGCCCGTTATGGCTCCTTTATGTGTAATCTTGTAGGATTGGGCAGAAGCTATCAGCGGCATGCATAAGGTAAGGAAGAGGATTAGCTTGTTCATCTGTGGGTTGTTTAAATCAATGAAAGCCTTGTCCTTCGCAATCTTTGTAGATGAATCATTTCACACCTTTAAATGTACACCCGGAATTCAGGAATTCAAAAAAAGGTTTTGGTGAAAAGCCGGCAACGTTGGGAAAGTTGGTTCCCCCGTTCACAATTTGTTAATCTGCCCGTAACAATTCGGTAACGCTCCGTTAAGATTCACGCAACAATGCCCTTCTACTTTCGCATCATCAAAAAATAGAGTGATATGCGTACTTTCTTAACGGGAATATTTGCAATTGTATTTACTGTTGCTTTCAGCCAGGCTAAATACATTAAGGTTTCAGGAAAAATTACAGATGCTTCTAACAACGAACCATTGGTAAAAGCTTCCATTATTATTGAAGGGTTACAAAAAGGTACTTCAACCGATGTTGAAGGAAATTTCTTTCTCACATTAGAAGCCGGTAAAAAATACACGATTAAGGTTACCAGCATTGGTTACCAAACCAAGCTGCTTACCGATTACCAGGCTGCACAATCTGATAATGCCACATTAAACATCACACTTGCAAGAGCAAGTAAAGAGGTGGGTGAGGTAGTGATCCGTACTACAGCTAAAAAAGAAACTGCTGCCAGTTTATATACTGTACAGAAAAACAGTTCTTCCATTTCAGATGCGATCTCTGCAGAGGTAATTAAAAAATCACCTGATCGTAACACAAGTGAAGTATTACGCAGGGTAAGCGGTACTTCAATCCAGGATAATAAGTTTGTGATCATTCGTGGATTGAGTGAGCGTTACAACTCATCAATGCTGAACAATACGGTGCTTCCAAGTACTGAACCTGACAAAAAAGCATTTTCATTTGATATTATTCCTTCTTCTCTCATTGATAATATTGTTGTTTATAAATCGTCTACACCTGATTTGCCGGGCGATTTTTCCGGTGGTGCTGTTAAGATCTCAACAAGAGATTATCCATCCAAACATGTAAGTGATTTATCTTTTACAATTGGTTACAATTCGCTTACAACTTTCAAGAATTTTTACAAGGGCAATCCTGATGGTAAACTTGATTGGTTAGGTTTCTTTGATAATTCAAGACTCATTCCCGGCTCTTATTACAAATACCGTGGAGCTGCTTACAGCAATCTTTCAGAGAATACAAAGCTGGCTATCACCAAGCAGTTCCCGAATACCTATGGTATGCAGGTGGCTAATCAAAGTCAGCCCAACTTTAATTTTTCTTATACCGGCGGAAACACAAAATTCTTTAAGAACAACGATAACAAGCTGGGATATATTTATGCAGTTAATTACAATAACGGAAGGAGAGTAGCAGACAGAACAAGAGATGAATTCGAATCGTACGATTTTCATAATTATTCTTATACAACTACAAACTATGATAAACGCAGCTCCTTATCGGCATTGCTGAATCTTTCTTATTCTATTGATGGCAAGAGCAAAATTTCGTTGAAGAATTTATTCAACAATGATTTTGTAAGCTCATTTGCTCAAAGAAAAGGTGTGAATACAGTCAATGCCGGTGAGCCTTTTTATTACAAGAGCCAGAATACAGAAGCAACAGCAAATGGTATTGGAAGTTCAGTGCTGGAAGGTATTCATAACCTGAAGAAAGAACTGACAATTGACTGGAATGCATCGTACACACTTACATACCGCTGGCAACCCGATCAGCATTACATGACTTTTGTAAGCGATCCCAACACAGAAAATTATTTTCTGAAGCTGAACAATGAAAACTCACCTGTTATTACTGAAGCAGGAAGAATTTATTCTTATCTCCATGAACATATTTATGGTGCCAACCTGAATGTAACCAAACAGTTTATGTGGAAAGGAGAAAAGCAGAAATTAAAGTTTGGTACAGCTAACTATTACCGTGACCGTACAGTTGAAGTAAATGCACTTGGACTGGCTTCTGCAAGTTTTTATGGCTTGCGTATTCCTGAAACCAAGACAACTACATTCAACAACATTATGAGTACAGATAATATTGATTATTACAAATTCTTCTACTCCAATATTCCTGCCAACTCAACTGATTATACAGGAACTGTTTTAATGAACAGTGCGTATGCCATGATGGATAACAAATTTGGCAACAAAGTAAAATTAACTTGGGGTGTAAGAGCTGAGCGTTATCTGCAGGAGTTTACTGCAAAAGGTAAACCCACCATTACAAAAGATAATATTGATGTATTACCATCGGCATTGCTGACTTATTCGCTCACAAAGAAATCAAACCTTCGTTTCTCCGGTTCACAAACAGTAAACCGTCCTGAATTCAGGGAGCTGGCTACTTACCGCTCTTATGATTTTGAAAACAATTATATCGTACAAGGAAATAATAATCTTGTACGTTGTAAAAATACCAATGCAGATTTCCGTTATGAATGGTTTCCTGCAAGCGGAGAAATTATTTCAACCAGTTTGTTCTATAAATATTTCCAGAACCCTATTGAGCAAAGTAATCTCAACAATGATGTACTTGGTTATGTAAATGCTGATGCTGCAACAGTGTATGGTATTGAACTGGAAATAAGAAAGAAACTTGATTTTATTCCTTCTTCTTTCTTCAGCCATATGGTGTTTTACAGTAATGCTGCATACATTAAAGGTTCGGTGAAGTTTAACGGACAAACATTTAACAGCCCGCTGCAAGGTCAATCTCCTTACCTGATTAATACCGGTCTTACATATTCAACAGAGAACGATAAACTTTCGTTTAATCTTCTTTATAACAGGATTGGTCAACGTTTAAAATTCAGGGCTGCAACAAGTGCAGGACGAAATATTTTCGAAAAGTCAAGAGATGTACTTGACTTCCAGGTCAGCAAAAAATTCTTAAACAACAGGCTTGAAGCAAAGTTTACCATCAGCGACATTTTTGCTCAGCCATACAGCTGGTATTATAAGTATGAAGCGAATCCTTCATCAACAAAATTCAATGCAGCAACTGACAGGGTTATTAACAGTTACCGTTTCGGCACATCCTGCTCAATTGGTTTAAAATACAGTTTTACGAAATAATCATTTGTTTAAACTGGGCTAACAATTCCATAATACAGCTGTAACAGATTTGCATTTCAATAAAAGCATTATGAATAAAAAATTGATTCTTTTCGCAATGGCAGGTATGATTGCCTTTGCATCGTGTAAGAAGAGTGATAATCAAACCACTCCGGTTGATAACACTCCTGCTCCCGGAAGCACCATTGATGTACGTGGTGTAATTAAAACAAACACTACCTGGAAAAAAGATTATGTGTATCGTCTTCGTGGTTATGTATATGTTACAGATGGCGCTACCTTAACTATTGAGCCCGGAACAAAAATTGTTTCTAACAAAGATTCTGCAGGTGTATTGGTGATATACAGGGATGCAATGATTAATGCACAGGGAACTTCTACTTCACCGATTGTATTTACTTCAAACGAAACAACTAAACAGCCCGGTGATTTAGGTGGTATTATTATCGCAGGGCAGGCAAAAGGTAATGGCAACCACTCGGTAATTGAAGGTGGTGTTGATCCTGCTTACAGTTCTTTTGGTGGTACAAATGATGCACACAATTCAGGTACGCTTAGTTATGTACGTATTGAATATGGTGGCAAGGCCGTTAATCCCGGTGATGAAGTAAACGGTTTATCATTGTATGCTGTTGGAAGCGGAACAACCATTGATCATATCCAGGTTATAAGAGGATTGGATGATGCGTATGAATTTTTTGGCGGAACTGTTAACTGTAAATATTTAATTGCTTACAATTCTGCTGATGATGATTTTGATATGGATGACGGATATCGTGGTATGATCCAGTTTGCCATTTCAGTAAAAGATCCTGCATTTACTGATAATAAAGGAACTACAGGTGATATCTCTAACAACTTTGAAGTGGATAATGTAAACCCATCAAATGGTTTTGCATTAAACAGATCACCCATTACGTTCCCTGTATTATCAAACTTTACTGCAATTGGTCCTAATAACGCAGCAGGTACAAGCAGCGATTATGGTTATGGTATGCGTTGGAGAAGAGGTACAAAGTTTATTCTTGCCAACTCAATTGTAATGGGCGGACAAAAAGCGGGATTAGTTGTAGAGCATGATTCTACAGGTTCATATTACACTCAAGGTATCAGCAAGTTTTATAACAGTTTCCTGCATGCAGTTACTTCTCCGTTCAAAGTAAGCAGCACGGGTGCTTTTCTTGATTCAACCACTCTTGCAACAAAAACATTAACTACAAACTTCAGCCAGTTATTTACTTCTGCTGCAGCAATTGGTTTAACTGATCCGTTTAACAATGCGGCTCCAAACCTGAAACCAACTGCTGGTTCATTGCCTTTAACAACTGCTGCAAAATTTGATCTGACAGAGTTGAATAATGCATTTTTTACCAAGGTAACTTATATCGGTGCATTTGATGGTACAACCGACTGGACAACCGGCTGGACTGTTTGGGGTAAATAAACTGACTAAAAATTATTGCTATACAGAGCGAACTTTTTCCTTAAGCAAGTATCCTCTATTCTGCCTCCTGTTCCCAGGGGGCATTTTTTTGTCTGAACCGGGATTTATTGGAAGAATGGGATGATTAAGACAGTAAGGTTTACAGGAGATGGCTGTTGACCGATTATTTAACAGTAAGAATATATTCAGCTAACAGCAAATTAAAATTCAGTTTGCAATTTTATGCCGGTTAAGAAATAGACGAGTTTTTTTCTCATGCAATAACATCATGCTGATTCTTCAGTGAGATGTTTTTTTATTTTATGTATTCAGGATTTGATTCGTAAGGCTGTAGGACTTTTAAAAAATGAACTTTGAGCGGCACCCTGCTCTTCAGTCTTTGTGGTAAATGCTAATCTTTCTTTCCTTCCAATGTAAAACCAAAAGTGGTTCCTACATCAAGCCGGCTGCGTACATGAATACGCTGGTTATGTGCTTCAATGATATGTTTGCAGATAGATAGACCGAGACCGCTGCCTCCTTCTTTACGGCTGCGTGCAAGATCGGTACGGTAAAAGCGTTCAAAAATTCTTGACAGGTGTTCTTCAGCAATCCCAAAACCATCATCCCCAATTTCAATCAATATAAGATTACCATGTGTTTTGTATGCACTGAAAATAATTGATCCGTTTTGCTTGCCATATTTAATGGCATTGTCAACAAGGTTGATCAGCACCATTCGTATTTTTTCTTTGTCAGCATAAACAATTAGCGGTTGTTCGCAGCCTTTCTTTACTAATGTTTTAATGTTTTTCCCTGCTGCTTTTATGGAAAGGCTTTCAAACACTTCATTTACGAGATCATGAATAACAAAATTTTCTTTGAACAACTCCTGCTGACCACTTTCAAGTTTTGAAATTTCATCAAGGTCATCAACAAGGTTTACCAGCCGGTCGATATTACGTGAAGTGTTAAGCAGAAATTTTTTGGCCACTTCTTCATTGTTCATAGCTCCGTTAAGCAGGGTATCAACATATCCCTGTACAGCGAAGATGGGCGTTTTTAATTCGTGACTGAGGTTTTGCAGAAATTCTTTGCGGTATTGTTCGTTAGCCTGTAACAGCTCAATTTGTTTTTTCTTTTGTTCGCCCCATTTTTCCACTTCTGCACTTACTTCTTCCAGGCTTTTATCAGGCAAAAGCGATTTGTTGTAAAACTCTTCACGCTTTGTTGCTTTTGTTTGCGAAATGAATTTATAAATGAGTTTGATGTGCCGGTAAATAAACCTTTCAGTGAAATAGCGGATGAGTAAATAACTGATGAGAAATAATGCAGCAAATGTTGCAAGCGCAATCCACCAGTTACGGATAAAGAAATAATTAACTACAGCTACCAGCACTGAAATGGTTACTGCATTAATGGCCGCCACCTGGTTGGGCGTAAGTTGACGTGAAGTACTCATGCTGAAATGCTGAATAATTGTTTATACAGCGAAGGTATAAAGGAATCAGGCTGCAGTAAGTTCAAATTTATACCCAACGCCTTTAACCGTGGTAATGCAGTCGATCCCCAGCTTTTGCCTGATTTTTCGGATGTGTACATCAATGGTACGATCGCCCACAATAACATCTGCACCCCAAACCTGGCTCAGGATTTCATGACGCAGAAATACACGTCCCGGTTTTGATGCCAGTAATGCCAGCAGCTCAAATTCTTTTTTTGCAAGAATAATATCCCTGCCGTTGTATTTAACGAGAAACTGTTCTTTATCGATCTGCAGATCGCCGAGCTTAATAACGGTTTCATCTGAACGGAAAGTTCTTCTGAACAATGCATTTACACGGCTGATGAGAACTTTGGGGCTGATAGGCTTACTTACATAATCATCTGCACCCATTTCCAAACCTTTGATATGACTGCTTTCATCGCTCAATGCGGTGAGCATAATAATCAAAGTTTGTGCAAATTCAGATTGTGATCGCAGAAGCTGGCAAACTTCCATGCCATTTTTGCGGGGCATCATCACATCAAGAATAATTAAATCGGGCTTTTCCTTTTTTGCAATGTCGATAGCTTCAGCGCCATCTTTTGCTTTTACAACTGCAAAGCCTTCTGCCGATAAGTTGTATTCAAGAATTTCCAGAATATCAGGTTCGTCGTCGGCAATGAGAATTTTTTTTCCTTTGGGTTCCATGAGATGTGTTGCAAAGTTAAAGGCTGCCAATATGCGTAACACGAAGATAATATTATATAATTGTTAACGGGTTTCAGCAATTTGGCCTGATTTTAACTGCAACCTTGTGAACATACAAATGATCTTATTAAAAATTTGAAGTTATTTTTGCCAATCATGAACATGAGAAAGCATATTACAGCATTTATTACAGCACTTGGTTTAATTGTATCTTTTGCAAATGCGCAAAGCAAAATTGTATTTGATACAACTGGTGGTAAAGTTGAAATTCCTATTCAGCGCCAAAGATGGCATGAGGATATTGATAAAGAACAAAAACGTACAGATAAGATTGATGGTAAGGTTGACCAGTTTCTGAAACTGAGCACTAACGAAGACCTGAATATCCAGATTACCGATGTGATTTTAAGACGGGTGGATGAAATGCAGCTGTACATTGAGCGCATGAATGCGGATAATAACACAAAGATTGGATACCTGCGTTCATTAAAGGAATTATTACAGGCAATTGGTATGCAGGCAAGGGAAAAAGATATTCCTGCAATGATTCCCCAGTTGTTCAACAGTTATGAAGAGTGTATGCAACTCACGGCACAGGGAAAAAGTTTATTGCCTGTGTTTGAAAAACTTCCTTACCAGGGTGCAGAAATACTGTCGACCGTTTTTTCGCAAAGCAAAGAATTGCCCGAATTTAAAAAGATTGCTTTTCTCAAGAAAGTACAGGTTAATCCTTCGTTTATCATGAAGGGTATTGATGCGTTCGAAAATGAACCCTTTGCCGACAGCTTAATTTTTATTGCCGCTGAAAAAATTCCGCTTGAAGTATATACGTATGCACAGGCCGTAAAAACAGTTGCTGCAAAAATCATCAGGCGAAATACCAATCCTAAAGTAAAAATTATTGCACAGCTCAGTTCTATTACCAACGGTACACTTTACCTGCCTTTTCTTGACGAATTACTGAACAACCAACTAACAATTGAAGATATACGTGCTGTTGCAGAAAATGAACTTGCATATTACAAACTGCTGGTAAAAACACAGATTAAATATTACGACCGCATTACAGCAGGCGATACACCTGTACTTGCTGATGTACTTTATAAAATGCTGGAGCGTAAAGCAACAGATGTTTTTGTGAATGTGATGAATGATTTGCATGAATCGCCGGAAGCTGTGCGTTTCAGGGTTGCCGATCCCTTGAACTCACAGGAAATTTATTTCCTGATTGTAACAACGGAAGATGTGATTTACACCAGCACCTATACAAACTTATACAAGCGTATGATGGACCGCTATCCCGGCAGGAGAAGTGATTCGCTGCTGATGAGTGTAAGTTTCGACAGGTTTAAAAAATTTATTAAAATGGCGGCTAACTATAACCGCCTGGATGATTTCCTGAAAGCGATGCCTGAACTGAACAGCAACCGCCTCATGTATGCTTTTGTAAATGGTTTGCAAAAAACAAACTCGCTGGAAGATGCAGTTGATGTGGCTGATAGTTACGGAAGTATCACAAATGTTGAAACACAGGATTTCCTGAAAACCGAAATACAGAAAAACTTTGAAAAAAGTCAGAAAGATAATGATCAGAAAGGCCAGGTTATTTATAATATTCTCCGAACGTTGTTTGCTTCTGCATCCGATACATCTATGAATCTTTCAGCGCTGCTTGGAATACCACCGGTGTATAAGGTTGATTACAACAGTCTTTCCAACGATAGCAACGGTGTGGTGCAGCATGTGTTCTTTTATGGTGATGAAGATGGTTTAACTTCTTACCGCAATTTCATGGGGTTGTTTGCCAACAAAAACGATTGGCAGGTAATAACAGGAAAGGAATGGGTAACCATTAAAGCATTAAAAAGTCCGAGGCCTTACACAATCTATGCAAATCTTCCTTTAGATAACAAAACCGATCTTGATGCAGCCGCACAGCAGCATTTAATTGAATATTTAAACAAGAATAACATCAAGCCGACTTTTGTTGTACACAGGGGACATAGTTATCACCTGAAGTACACTATTCAGCAAATGCTTCCTTCATCACGCATTGTAATGCTTGGTTCCTGTGGCGGTTACCAGAATCTTGCAAAAATTCTGAATGTAAATGAAGATGCACATATTATTTCAACCAAGCAGGTTGGCAGTTATTCGGTAAACGAACCTATCCTGCGTGCTATTAATGATGCCATCCGTAACGGAAGAAATATTGAGTGGATTCCGCTGTGGAAGCAGATTGAAGGTTCGGTGAAAACTGATTCAAGAGCCAATGAACTGCTCAAGGATTATGTGCCGCCGCATAAAAATCTTGGTGCCATCTTTATCAAAGCATACAGGAAGGCAACCGGCGAAATGTAATAGCTGTTACAGCGTTGCCATTTATCCGCTTTAGCTTCCATTAAGATTCAACTTTACCACAGCTGAAGTAAAGCAGTTACCTTTGCCGATAAATTTTACCGGGTTTGGAACAGAAAGAGAAGAAAAAAAAGTTATTTGATCTCAGTTTACTCCGTCGTGTTATCGGCTATGCATCGCCGTACAAAAAACGGTTCAGAAGTTCCATTATGCTGGCGATTTTACTGGCAATTATTGCACCTGTGCGTCCGTGGCTGATCAATTATACCGTTAATCATTATATTTCAAAACCAGTAAGTCCGCAGCAAAAATTTATTTATCACCTGTTTGGAAATGAGTTTGTGTTTGGTGTAGTGCAGATGATTATGATCATTACAGCAGTGCAGGTGGTGCTGATATTGATTGAAACAGTGTTCCGGTTTTTCTTTTCATTTTATACTTCGTGGCTTGGTCAAACTGTTGTACGGGATATGCGTGTACAGGTGTTCAAAAAAATATTGGGACTCAACCTGCGCCAGTTCGATCAAACTCCAATTGGCACACTTACCACACGAACCATTAATGATATTGAAACCATCAGCGATATTTTTGCTGAAGGTTTTATTTCTATCCTTGCTGATTTACTGACGATTATTGCTGTATTGTTTGCGATGTTTTACATCAACTGGAAACTTACATTAATCTGCCTGATTCCTTTTCCTTTTCTCATATTGGCGACTTATTATTTTAAAGAAAGCGTTAATAAAAGTTTTCATCGTGTGCGTAATGCGGTTGCAGCGCTCAATGCATTTGTGCAGGAACATATTCAAGGTATGCAGGTGGTACAGGCATTTGCAGCTGAACAAAAGGAGTTTAACAAGTTTAAACGCATTAACAAAGAGCATCGCAATGCCAACATCAATGCCATTTTTGCTTACTCTGTTTTCTTTCCTGTAGTTGAAATTATTCTTGCTGTTTCATTGGGTTTGCTGGTTTGGTTTGCATCGGGTCAGGCTGTAACAGCGCCAAAAGAAGAAGCGGTGAAAATGGCAGGAGAAATCATGGCATTTATTCTTTTGTTGAACATGCTGTTCAGGCCGCTGCGTGTAATTGCTGATAAGTTTAATGTGCTGCAGATGGGAATGGTTGCAAGCGAACGTGTATTTAAAGTGATTGATAATACGGATGAAATTGCACCATCACCAGCCAATGCATTTAATCCGGCAGGTGCTGTGCCTGGTAAAATTGAATTTGATCATGTGTGGTTTGCTTACAACGAAGAAAACTGGGTGCTGAAGGATATTTCATTTACGGCACAACCCGGCGAAACAATTGCATTGGTGGGCCATACCGGAAGCGGTAAAACATCCATCATCAGTTTATTGAACAGGTTATATCATATTCAAAAAGGAGCAATTAAGATCGATGATGTAAAGATTGAAGATTATAACCTTGAAGCATTACGCAGCAAAGTTGGGATTGTATTGCAGGATGTGTTTTTGTTTGCAGGATCAGTTACTGAAAATGTAACACTTCGGAATGAAGCTATCAGCAAGGAAAAAGTAATAGAAGCTGCCAAGCTTATCGGCATCCATGATTTCATTATGCGCCTGCCGGGTAATTATGATTTTAATGTAATGGAGCGAGGTGCCACAATGAGCCAGGGGCAGCGCCAGTTGCTGAGTTTCATCAGGGCTTTGCTGTACGATCCATCCATTCTTATTCTTGACGAAGCAACATCGGCAGTTGATACAGAAACCGAACAATTGATTCAACATGCAATTGATACGTTGATTGAAGGAAGAACATCTATTGTTATTGCCCATCGTTTATCAACCATCCGCAAAGCCAATAAAATTATTGTTTTGGATAAGGGTGAGATAAAGGAAATTGGCACACATGAAGAATTACTTGCTGCAGGTGGATATTATTCCAAATTACACGCCATGCAGTTTGCGCAGGCAACCGCATAAAAAAGCCGCCAGCAAGCGGCGGCTTTAACAAACTGTATATAGAAGAATAGCTTTAGATGGTGGATTCGGAAATGAAGGTGCCATCAACTTTAAAAAATGCCTGCCAACGTTGCGATCCAATAAAGTATTTCACTTTCACTGTATTGTTATCTTCTTTTTCAAATTCAATTTCCCCGGTAGCAGCAGGGTATTTTGCGTGAAAAGCAATATTTACTGCTGATGGTACCTGTGAGGAAACAAGCACGGTACCTGCGGGCACTGCATTGAATGAACTATCGTCAGCCCTGGTGCAGGAACTGATGGAAAAAAATATTACTAAGGCTGCAAATAACTGTTTCATAAAAGTGGTTTTTAATTGATTATTTTTCTTTACATGGTAAAAGTATCGGTGCTGTAAAACCCGAACAAGCCAACAACACTGAGCGGGAATTTTTGAAAGATTAACCGGCGAAAAGAGGTATTGGATTGAAAAAAGGAGATTGGCAAAGGGGGGCTTGTAAAACTGAAAACTTTTTTCCGTTTCAGAACCTTATTTCCCCTGTTTTTCACCTCCCGCTCCCTATCTTTGCGCCAAATTTGAGAAAAGGTATGCGTTTTACGAGCTTCAAATCCTTAATGGTTGCGGTTTTCAGCGGAATTTTATTGACTTTTTCTACTGCCGTTTTTGCCCAGCACGAACCGGCTGAACAGGCTCCTGCTGCGCAGGAAGGCGAGCATGAGCAGAAAAAAGAAGGATTCGACGCCAAAGAAGTGATTTTTGGCCACATTATGGATGCCCACGAATTCCACTTTTTTGAGTGGGAAGGAAGCGATGGTAAAGAGCATGCAGCCACCATTCCTTTGCCTGTAATTCTTTATTCAGCTCAAAAAGGCCTCACTGTATTTTCTTCTGCCCGTTTTGAACATGGACATGCCGAATACCAGGGTTATAAGCTGGTAAAAGAAACAATCGGCGAAAAAATTGAATCAACTGATCCTGCTGAAAAAGTATACGATTTCTCTTTAACCCGTAATGTGGTTCAGATGATGCTGGCACTTGCATTGCTGGTTTGGTTGTTTATCAGTATCGCTAACACATATAAGAAAGGACAAGGAGTAAAAACAGCTCCAAAAGGCAAACAAAGCCTGCTTGAGCCTGTTGTAACTTTTGTAAGAGATGAAGTAGCTGTTCCAAACCTTGGCCATAAGTCTAACAAATACCTGCCTTTTTTACTTACAGTATTCTTCTTTATTCTTATTAATAACATATTCGGCTTGGTTCCCGGAACGGCTAACGTAACAGGAAACATTGCTTTTACAGCAGTATTAGCTGTTATTTCGTTTGTGGTAATCATCTTCAGTTCAAATGGTCATTACTGGAAACATATTTTAAATCCTCCGGGCGTACCGGGATGGGTAAAGGTGATTCTGGTGCCTGTTGAATTTATCAGCGTATTTATTAAGCCAACTGCCTTGATGATACGTTTGTTCGCCAACATGGTTGCAGGTCACATCATCATCATTTGCTTAATATCGCTGATCTTCATTTTTGCAGGATTAACGCATTGGGCAGGTTGGGCTGCATCTCCATTATCAATCGGTTTTACCATATTTATTTATTTCATCGAAGTGCTGGTTGCGTTTCTGCAGGCATTCATCTTTACCATGCTTACGGCTGTGTTTATAGGTGAAGCAGTTGCAGGAGATCATGGACACGAAGAAGCAGCACATCATTAATCGTTTTTTAATCATCAATATAAATTCACAATTATGCATGTTATTTTATTAGATGCGTTGGCAAATGCCGGTGGTGCTGTAGGCGCTGGTTTAGCTGCTGTAGGTGCTGGTATCGGTATCGGTCAGATTGGTAAAGGTGCGTTGGAATCAATTGCACGCCAGCCTGAAGCTTCTAACGATATCCGTGCAAACATGATCCTTACTGCGGCTCTCGTAGAAGGAGCTTCACTGTTTGCTATTATCGTAGGCTTCTTAGCGATGGTACTCTAATCCAATCGCCAAACAATTTTACTGCATCCAAAGTACAGGACGGCGGATGCAGTATTTTTAACGATTAAAGAATTTAATTTTTAATAAACAGAATATGAATTTACTTACTCCGGGTCTTGGTTTGTTAGTGTGGACATTACTGGCCTTCCTCGTCGTGTTTTTCATTTTAGGCAAATATGCATGGCCTGCAATTGTAAAAGGTTTGCAGGAAAGGGAACAAGGCATTGCCCAGGCGCTTGAAACCGCTGAAAAAGTAAAAGCTGAAATGGCTCAGCTGCAGAACGAAAACGAAGCGTTGCTTACAAAAGCACGTGAAGAAAGAGCTCAGCTGCTGAAAGAAGCCCGTGAAACAAGAGATAAAATTGTAAACGAGGCAAAAGAACAGGCAAAAGCTGAAGCCAATAAAATTATTGTTGAAGCACAGGCTGCAATTAACCAGCAGAAAATGGCTGCTTTAACAGAGGTTAAAAACCAGGTTGGTAACCTTGTTATTGAAGTGAGTGAAAAAGTATTGCGTCGTGAACTGGCTAACAAAGCCGACCAGGAAATTTATATCAATCAATTAGCAGGAGAAGTAAAACTTAACTAAAACAGGAGCTGAGTAAATGATGTTGAAAAACATCATCAGATCGGCAACAGTAAATAATCATTATGCAGAACCCACGTTTGGCAACCCGTTACGCAAAATCACTGGTTGATCTGTCACAGGAGCAAAACCAGCTTGAAGCGGTGTGCAGCGATATGAAGTATTTGCAGGAAGTGTGCAGGAAAAGCAAAGATTTTACAAATGTGCTGCGCAGCCCGGTCATTAAAGGCGACGTGAAGGAAAAGATTGTTGCTGAAATTATCAGCAAAAACGTTAGCCCGCTGGCCAGTGCTTTTATTCACCTGCTGGTGAAAAAAGGCCGTGAAAGCAACCTGCCTGAAATTGCAGATTCTGTTATTGAGCAATACAACGAAATCAAAGATATTCACAGGGTAAAACTTACAACTGCAATTGCAGCAAGTGAAGAACTGAAAACAGCTATCATCAGCAAGGTAAAAGCTGATACAGGTTTGCAGAATATTGAACTGGAAACTGTAGTGAAAGATGCCATTATTGGTGGTTTTCAGCTGGAGTACAAAGGCAACCTCGTTGATGCCAGCATTCTCAGGGATCTGAGAGACATTCAAAAACAATTTAGCCAAAACGTGTATGTGCAAAACATACGATAGATAAATTTTAAACAAGCATTTTTTATGGTAAATATCAAACCAGATGAGATTTCAGCGATACTTCGCCAGCAGTTAAGCAATTTCAATGTTGGTGCTGATTTGGAAGAAGTGGGAACCGTATTACAAGTGGGCGACGGTATTGCCCGTGTATATGGACTGAACAATGTTCGCTACGGTGAACTGGTTGAATTTGAAAATGGTGTTCGTGCCATTGCGTTGAACCTTGAAGAAGACAATGTGGGTGTGGTATTGATGGGTGAAGGAACCGACATTAAAGAAGGTTCTAAAGTTCGTCGTACAGGTCAGATTGCCTCTATCAAAGTTGGTGAAGGAATGAGCGGACGTGTAATTAACGTTTTGGGAGAACCAATTGATGGTAAAGGCCCGATTGCCGGCGAATTGTATGAAATGCCGCTGGAACGTAAAGCACCTGGTGTAATTTTCCGTGAACCGGTAAAAGAACCACTGCAAACCGGTATCAAAGCAATTGATGCGATGATCCCGATTGGTCGTGGACAGCGTGAGTTGATCATTGGTGATCGTCAGACTGGTAAAACAGCTATCGCTATTGATACAATCATCAACCAGAAAGAGTTTTACGAAGCTGGTAAGCCTGTTTACTGTATTTATGTAGCTATTGGTCAAAAAGCATCAACTATTGCCGGTGTAATGAAAACACTGGAAGATAACGGTGCTATGAAATATACAACCATTGTAGCCGCTTCTGCAAGCGATCCTGCTCCTCAGCAGTTCTACGCTCCTTATGCAGGTGCTGCCATTGGTGAGTTCTTCCGTGATACCGGACGTCCTGCATTGATCATTTATGATGATCTGTCTAAGCAGGCGGTGGCTTACCGTGAGGTGTCATTGTTGCTTCGTCGTCCTCCTGGCCGTGAAGCTTATCCTGGTGACGTATTCTACCTGCATAGCCGTTTGCTTGAGCGTGCTGCGAAAGTAATTGGTGATGATAATGTAGCAAAGAACATGAATGATGTGCCTGACAGCATTAAACATCTTGTAAAAGGTGGTGGTTCATTAACAGCATTGCCGATTATTGAAACACAAGCAGGTGACGTATCAGCTTATATTCCTACTAACGTAATCTCAATTACTGACGGACAGATCTTCCTGGAAGGTAACCTCTTCAACTCAGGTATCCGCCCGGCGATCAACGTTGGTATCTCTGTAAGCCGTGTGGGTGGTAACGCTCAGATTAAATCAATGAAAAAGGTTGCTGGTACATTAAAACTTGACCAGGCACTTTACCGTGAAATGGAAGCCTTTTCTAAGTTTGGTGGTGATATGGATGCTGCAACTAAAGCAGTAATTGACAAAGGTGCACGTAACGTGGAAATTCTGAAACAGCCTCAGTACACTCCATTTGCTGTTGAAAAACAGGTGGCTATTATTTACCTCGGTACAAATGGCTTGCTCAATTCTATACCTGTAAGAAATGTAAGGGCGTTTGAAGAACATTTCCTTGCAGAAATGGAAACCAAACATCCTGATGTACTTGCTGAGTTTAAGAAAGGTGGATTACCTGAAGATGGTATTAAAAAGCTGGTTGATCTTGCAAACAGCCTTATACCTCAGTACAAAGCATAATAAGCTTTTATCAGAAATAAGAAAGGGAACGTTTTTCGTTCCCTTTTGTTTTTATATATCAGTTGTTAAACCAATTTCTTTTTCATCACAACATGCGGAATAGTGATTTTGGTGAACTCATTCCCATCGGGCTTGTAGCCTAATTTTTCGAAGAAGTGCCAGGTGTCTTTGCGGGCATCCATTACAATGGTTTTATAGCCCCTGTCACGGGCAATGTTCTCTGCAAAATTCAT
Source organism: Chitinophagaceae bacterium UBA1931 (assembly GCA_002337125.1). GTDB lineage: Bacteria > Bacteroidota > Bacteroidia > Chitinophagales > Chitinophagaceae > Lacibacter. The sequence goes on along the minus strand of DDFJ01000004.1, from coordinate 1,427,658 downwards.
CAGCGATTCACCAATTCCTTTACCACGCTGGTTATTTGCAACGGCAATCTGGCGTAAACGTGCAGTTGAATTATTTACATGTTTTAAGAAGCAGCAGCCAAGAATAATATCATCATCATAAGCTGCAATATGAATATCATCTTTTTCCGATTCAAGTTCTTTCGGGTCAAATTCAAGTCCAAGTGGTTTCCGCAAAATATCGTATCGCAATTGCAGCGACTGCCTGTATTCCTTTGTGCCGTAGTCAATTTGTTTTAAAGCCATAACTATTAAGCGGGGAAGTTAAGTTACATTTTTTTACGCAAAAACAAACGAATGTTGTTAACGGATTTGTATTTGCAGGCCAATTTTAAATCGTGGGCGAAAGATAAGTATTCCCCGGCTGATACCGTCAGAAAATGAGGCATTTAAGACATTTTTTTAAGAACGCTTGTCAAATGCTTAAAAACTCTATTTTTGCAACCTGTAACCAAATTATTACGACAATGTCAGACATCGCAGCAAGAGTTAAAAAAATCATCGTTGACAAATTAGGTGTTGAAGAATCAGAAGTTAATCCTGAGGCTTCTTTTACTAATGATTTAGGAGCTGATTCGTTAGACACAGTTGAACTGATCATGGAATTTGAAAAAGAGTTCAACATCTCTATCCCCGATGAACAAGCTGAAACCATTACAACAGTTGGTCAGGCTGTAGCTTATTTAGAAGAACACGCTAAGTAAATTAAGTACCGCCAAGGCGGTATTAACCTTTCTTTTTACCAGGCAACTTATGCAGCTCAAACGAGTAGTAGTTACCGGAATTGGTGCCATTACACCATTAGGCAGAACTCTTGATGAATATTGGGAGGGTTTGATTAATGGTGTATCTGGCGCTGATTTCATCAAACAATTTGATTGTTCCAAGTTCAAAACAAGATTTGCCTGTGAGGTAAAGGATTTTGAACCCACCGCTTATCTTGATAAAAAAGAAGCGAGAAAAATAGACCGTTTTACCCAGTTTGCATTAATCGTAAGCGATCAGGCTGTACAGGATGCAGGCATCAGCAAGGAAAATGTTGATGTTGACAGGGTAGGTGTAATTTTCGCCAGTGGAATTGGAGGATTAATCACATTCCAGGAAGAAGTTTCTGCTTATGCTACCGGCGACGGTACACCACGCTTCAATCCTTTCTTCATACCAAAAATGATTCTGGACATTGCAGCCGGGCAAATTTCTATGCGCCATGGCTTCAGGGGTCCTAATTATGCTGTTGTTTCAGCATGTGCATCCTCAACCAATGCAATCATTGATGCTTATGATACCATTCGTTTAGGTAAGGCAGATATTGTGCTTACCGGCGGAAGTGAGGCTGTGGTAAGCGCTGCAGGACTTGGTGGCTTTAACGCCATGAAAGCTCTCAGCGAAAGAAACGACGATCCTAAAACAGCCAGCCGCCCGTTTGATAAAGACCGTGATGGTTTTGTAATGGGCGAAGGCGCAGGTATGCTGATCCTCGAAAGTCTGGAACATGCTTTAGCACGTGGTGCAAAAATTTACTGTGAAATAGCAGGAGGCGGTGCAACTGCCGATGCTCATCATATTACAGCCCCTCATCCCGAAGGGTTGGGTGCTAACAATGTTATGAAGGCAGCATTGAAAGATGCAGGTTTAACGCCTTCTGATATTGATTACATCAATGTACACGGTACTTCCACACCATTGGGAGATATTGCTGAAACCAAAGCCATTTTAAATGTATTTGGTGAGCATGCTTACAATCTCAACATCAGTTCAACCAAATCAATGACGGGTCATTGCCTTGGGGCAGCAGGTGCACTGGAAGCTATTGCTTGTGTAATGAGTGTGGTGCATGATATGGTACCACCTACAATCAATCACTATACAGATGATCCAGGGTTAGATCCAAATCTTAATTTCACCTTTAACAAGGCTCAGAAACGCACTGTACGTGCAGCTTTGAGTAATACGTTTGGATTTGGTGGACATAATGCATCAGTGATTGTAAAAAAATATTCCTGATTTAGTTTAGATTTGTCCATCACATCATGAACTAAAAGAAATGAATTCTTTTTACAGGTGATGATGTAAATACTCTTATGGTACGGAATCTTGTCCGTCAAATATTACCAGCAAGGAACAAATTCGAAAGTAATCTTCGTAATGTTCTTGGTTATAACCCAGGCAACCTTATGCTGTACAAAACAGCACTGAGCCATCGTTCAGTTAAGGAGGGGAGTGACCAGAACAACGAACGCCTTGAATTTTTGGGCGATGCTGTTTTAAGTGCAATTGTTGCAGATTATCTCTTTAAAAAATATCCATACAAAGGCGAAGGCTTTTTAACTGAAATGCGCAGCAAGATGGTGAACCGTGCCACGCTCAACGATATTGCCCTGCGCATGGGTTTAAAAAAAATCACACTGTATAACAAGGGAGATAACTCACTTAAAATTTCTCAAATCTTCGGCAATACATTAGAAGCTTTATTGGGAGCCATTTATCTTGATCTGGGTTACAGGAAAACGCAACGCTGGATAATGAAGAATGTGATTGTTCCGCATTTGTTCATGGAAGAACTGGAATTGCTGGAAATTAATCACAAAAACAAATTATACGGCTGGGCAAATAAAAACGGCAAAGTGCTTGAGTTTGAAACGCTGGATGAACGTGTGGAAAATGGCCGTCGTTTGTTTACCATTGGCGCTGTTGTTGATGGCCAGCTGATTGCAGATGGCAAAGCATTTAACAAGAAAGATGCAAGCCAGATTGCCGCACAGACAGCAGTAGAAAAGCTGGGTATTAACTGATTTTGATTTCCATTTTATTACTTCTTATTTTTGCCGCCACATAATTACGGAGACTTGCTCGAGTGGTTGAAGAGGCACGCCTGGAAAGTGTGTATACGGGAAACCGTATCAAGAGTTCGAATCTCTTAGTCTCCGCCAGATAAAATGGTTCTGCAATACGCAGGACCATTTTGTTTTATACGAACACTTCACTCATCGAAACAAATTACCACTAAAATAATTTTACAGTCGTTCTTTTAAGAATGCTAATGAATGAAGCCAATCATTGTGAAGTATTTCATTACCTTGAATGCTTCAACGCTTACTACAGATCATCTGCAAATAGTTTAAATCTTCAATCGATGAAAAAAATTACAGCCATTCTTTTATGTTCCACTGCTCTTTATGTAAATGCACAAAAAAAGAATTTCATTCAGTATGTAAATCCTTTGATTGGTACACAAAAAATGGGACATACTTTTCCGGGAGCAACAGTTCCATTCGGAGCAGTGCAGCTTAGTCCTGATACAGATACGATTCCTTATGAAATGAATGGAAAGTACAATGGTGATGTATATAAATACTGTGCAGGTTATCAATATGACGATGCAACAATTGTAGGCTTCAGTCATACACATTTCAGCGGAACAGGCCATAGTGATTTGGGCGATTTTTTAATTATGCCTACCACAGGTGTTGTGCAGATAAACCCGGGAACAGCCGATCATCCTGAAACGGGCTATCGTTCAAAGTTCTCGCACAGTACAGAAATTGCACAACCCAATTACTATAAAGTAAAACTCGAAGATCACAACATTACTGCAGAACTGACAACCACCACACGTGTAGGATTTCACCAATACACTTTTCCTCAAACAGATAATGCCAACATCATTCTCGATTTAATGCATGGCATTTATAATTATGAAGACAAAAATACCTGGACATACATACGAATAGAAAACGACACACTGGTTACCGGTTTCAGGCAAACTAACGGCTGGGCCAGAACGAGGACTGTTTATTTTGCCATGAGCTTCAGTAAACCCATCAAAGAATATGGAAATAAAGATTACAGTAAGAGGCAGGTGTACAGAGGATTCTGGGGCAAGTTTGATCAAAGTAAAAATTTCCCTGAAATGGCTTCGAAAAATTTACGTACATGGTTTTCATTCGGTGCTATGAAGGAAGGCGAACAATTGAAAATAAAATTTGCTCTTTCGCCGGTAAGCAGCAATAATGCCTTACAAAACTTACGTACTGAAACTCCCGGCTGGAACTTTGACGCAGTAAAACTGAAAGGGCAGCAACAGTGGAATGCCGAACTTTCAAAAGTGGATGTTGAACTGGAAGACAAAGAGGATATGGTGAATTTTTACACTGCACTCTATCATACATTTTTAGGGCCTACAGTTTATATGGATGTAAACGGTGAGTATAAAGGTCTTGATCAGAATGTGCACACCGCTAAGGGCTTTACGAACTATACAACATTTTCACTGTGGGATACATACAGGGCATTGCATCCATGGTTTAATCTTATTCAGCCAAAACGAAATTCAGATATGGTGCATAGCATGCTTGTGCATCAGCAGCAAAGTGCCGAACACATGTTGCCGGTATGGAGTCACTATGCCAATGAAAACTGGTGTATGAGTGGTTATCATGCTGTGAGCGTTATTGCTGATGCTGTTGCAAAAGGAGTAAAGGGATTTGATGCCAACAAAGCACTAGATGCCTGTGTGCAAACTGCAAGAACAAACTATTATATGAAGCTGGGCGATTATGTAAAGTATGGATATGTACCTGAAGATAAGCTGCGTGGAATTTCTGTTTCAACCACACTTGAATTTGCGTTTGATGATTGGTGTATTGCACAACTGGCGCAAAAGCTTGGGCGGAAAGCGATTTACGATGAATTTATAAAACGTTCGCAAAACTGGATGAATGTATATGATGCTTCAACCGGTTACATGCGTCCAAAACTGAGTGATGGTGAGTTCAGAAAAAACTTTGATGTGCTGTCCACACACGACCAGGGCTTTATTGAAGGTAATGCATGGAACTTCAGCTTGTTTGTTCCGCATGATTCTCAACGAATGATTGCAATGATGGGAGGTAATCAAAAGTTTATTCCTCATCTTGATTCGTTATTTACCATGGAACTGTCTGATGAGTTTTTCAAAGAAACAGAAGATATTACACGAGAAGGCATTATTGGTAATTACGTTCATGGAAATGAACCCTCACATCATGTAGCTTATCTCTACAACTTTACCAATCAGCCATGGAAAACGCAGGAGCGTATTCGTATGATCCTGAAAAAGCAATACAAATCATCAGTTGATGGGTTAGGTGGTAATGATGATTGCGGGCAAATGAGTGCATGGTATGTTTTTTCATCGTTGGGATTTTATCCTTTTGCTCCCGGCAATAATCTGTACCAGTTAGGAAGCCCGGCAGTGAAAAAAGCTGTACTGCAGTTTGAAAATGGGAAAAAGCTGGTTATTGAAGCAAAAAATCAATCAGCAAAAAATGTATATGTAAAACGTGTGTTGCTCAACGGTAATCCTGTTTCCGTTACATCAATTACGCATGAACAACTGATACAAGGTGGGTTACTGGTATTTGAGATGAGTGCTGAACATAACTAAAGAATATCCATCAAAAAAATAAGCCTGCAATTGCAGGCTTATTTTTTATCAAACAGTTTTTCTGCATTTTGAGTTGTTTTCTGAACTACTTCTTCTACAGTACATTCCTTTGCTTCAGCAATTTTATCAACTACATATTTTAAATAAGAAGGTTCATTTCGCTTACCACGGTAAGGCACTGGTGTAAGATAGGGTGCATCAGTTTCAAGAACCAGGTGATCTAAAGAAATTTCTTTCAGCACTTCGGCAAGCCCTGATTTTTTGTAGGTTACAACTCCGCCGATTCCCAATAAAAATCCAAGATCAATCATTTGTTTTGCTTCTTCAACGCTTCCTCCAAAACAATGAAAAATACCTTTCAGTTTGCCGTTTTGATTTTTCCGAACCATATCAATACAGTCTTGTGTTGAATTGCGGCTATGAATAACAATGGGTGTGTTGTGCTGTAAAGCCAGCTCTATCTGGAATTGAAAAGCTTCCTGTTGTTCTTTTACAAAAGTCTGATCCCAGTAATAATCAAGCCCTATTTCACCCACAGCTGCAAAAGACCGTTTGCTGAACCATTCTTCAACCAGTTTCAGTTCAGCTTTAAATTGTTCATTAACGTAGCAGGGGTGGAGTCCCATCATGGCAATACATACGTCAGGATGTTTTTCTTCCAGCAACAGCATGCCGTTAATTGAACTGCTGTCGATATTGGGCATATAAATTTTTTCAACAGCATTTTCTTTTGCACGTATAATTACCTGGGAAATATCCTCATTAAACTCTTCTGAATAAAGATGTGAATGTGTGTCAATCAAATACATAGGCACAAAAGTAAAGCATCGGCATTCCTCTCATCAACTCTTTTGTTCAAAAAGAATTTTTAACAGCTTTTAAACCGGAAACATATATGATAGTCTCTTATTTGTTCGTTTTATAATTCACAACTCAAAAAACAGCGTAAACATGAAAACAAGTAACATTATCATCACCAGCAGCATGGCGCTCGTACTGTTTGGTGCATTAACCTTTACCTCCTGTAAAAAAGAAAACAGCTCTGCAACCGACCAGGCTGCTACTGAAGAAAGCATCGTTAATGATAACGAAGCCGAAGCAGCATATGATGATGTTTTTGACAACACCATGGGTATTGGAGCCGAAACCGGCGAAGACATTGGTATTACCGGAAGCGTTGGCGTATTTGGCGGAAGAACTGAAACCGGCTATTATGCTGGTCGTCCCGACAGCGTACGTTGCTTTACTTTAACAGTTAGCCCGGTTACCGTTGGTGTATTCCCAAAAACTGTAACTATTGATTTTGGCGCAGGTTGCTTAGGCAAAGATGGTAAAGTAAGAAAAGGTAAAATTATTACCGTATTTACAGGAAGAATGAAAGTTCCTGGAAGCAAGGCCACTACAACTTTTGATGGCTACAAGATTGACAGTGTGAGCGTAACCGGTACACACGAAGTGGTAAACAGCAGCACCAGCAACAACCAGATCTTCACTACAAGGGTTCTTTCAGGAAAATTAACCTGGGATAGCGGCCGTTGGGTAGCCTGGAGTAACACCCGCACAGTAACTCAGCTGGAAGGTAATGGTACGCCTTTATGGCCACTGGATGATATTTTCTCTATTACCGGTGCAGGCCAGGGCGAAAACAGCAAGGGCAGAACCTGGAGCCATGAAGTAATTGAGCCCCTGATCAAGAAATTCACATGTCGCTGGATTTCAAAAGGAATTATCCGGGTAACTCATAACGGAAAAACCGGAACACTCGATTATGGTAATGGTGATTGCGATAACCAGGCAGTACTTACCGTAAACGGAAACACAAAAGTTATTACTCTCCGATAAGAAAAAACTCTTGCAACTGATAAAAGAAATTGTACCTTAGCAAAAGTTTTCATAGGGTACGGATTAAAAACGGGCCAGGGTTTCCACCCCGGCCCTTCTTATTTAAAGTCCCCATACTTTAGCTGATTGCCTCAAACCCGTAGCCCTCACTTGCAAAATATTTTAATGTTTCCGTCAGCGCATACTTCATATTCGGAAATGCTTTTTCACTATCGTGAAATACAATGATTGATCCTTTTTTTGCATTCTTTTTTACGTATTGAAAACATTGTTCAGGTGTTTTTGAACGGTCAAAATCAGCACTGATCAACGTCCACATAATGATCCTGAATGGCGGGTTCGACTGTTGTAACACTTTTGCCGGAAAAGCTTTGATTTTCCCATACGGTGGGCGTATAAGATCCGAATCAATCCATTTGGCCGCTTCTTTGACATTGTTCAGCCACAGTTCATCTTTTGTTTTAAATGCGTTGAGATGGTTGTGTGTATGATTTCCTGTTCGGTGTCCTTCGCTTAAAATCCGTTTATAGATATCGGGCTGTTCAGCAACATTTTTTCCGATGCAGAAGAAGGTTGCTTTTGCATTGTATTTTTTTAATTCATCCAGCACAAACGGAGTTGCTTCAGGGTGAGGTCCGTCATCAAATGTGAGGTAAAGAATTTTTTCATCAGATGGAATTTCCCATGTAAGATTTTTGGGAAACATCATCCGCAGCCACCATGGGGTTGTTACAATGTACTTCATTGCTGAAAAAGTTGAAGTGTTTTAATATCCTGTTATTTGTATCAATTTTCCTTTATAAAAAATGCGTTTGCCTTTTTTGTTCAGAAAGCTTTGCTGTGTTTTTTCACTGAGCATTTCATCTGCATAAGCCTGTTCCTTTTCATGAACCGGCGATGCAGCAGTGCCATTCAATATGGCTTCAATACAATATTTATTCAGCAGTTCGGGTAATGTTTGATAAAACAAACCTTCATTGATCAACACATCAGCTCCAAGAATTTTATTTCCTGTTGATGCAATGATGCCAACAATGCTGCTGTCTCTTTTACTGAATTGCTGTAAAAAGAATTGTATGTATTCGTTGGTGCCGTCTGCAATTTTATGATTGCTGAGAAGTGTTGCATAGGAGGAAGAAGATGTTTGATTATTCAGCACCAGTAACCGTCTTATTTCTTCCCACAGCTTTTTCTGGTTGTGTGCTGAGTCAATGATTTTTTGTAGTCCTGATGCTGCATTGCCACCATAGCTGAACTTTTTTTCATGTTCGCTCCAGCGGCTTTCTTCAATACAATAAACGGGGATTGTATATTCTTTTTTGCCGGGCATCAGAATGGTATCTGCAGCAATTACACGATCCTGCCTGCCACCTGTAACCAGCTCCCCGCTGCGGATAAAAATCTTTTCGTTACTGTTGTTTTCAATGATGAGTACATTGATATTATCAACCATGTAATTGCCACGTTCTTTGACTTTAACCCAGCCTTTTTTTAGTGCAGTTTTTAACGGATAAAAAACCTGGTCATTTTGCTGAACAATCATTTCGCTGCTGTCGGCACGTTTTACAGGAATCAGTTTCAGGTGCTTGTATGTTACGGCACTGTCATATTCAACGTACAGCGAAGGGTAAACGAAAGTTGATTGTGAAAAACCAACCAAAGAAAGAATACAGAATAATACAGAAAATACATTTCTCATCCTGTTCAAAGTAAAGCAATATATCTCATGTGCAATAGTGAATGAACCCTTTATCTTTGCGGCATGAGTGTAAGAGTAAGATTTGCCCCGAGTCCCACAGGTGGATTGCATTTAGGCGGCGTACGCACAGTGTTGTACAATTATCTTTTTGCCAAACATCATGGCGGTGAGTTTATTGTTCGTATTGAAGATACCGACCAGACCCGGTTTGTTGCTGGTGCTGAAGAATACATTTTTGAGTGTTTGAAATGGTGCGGATTAGATCCAGATGAAAGTGTAAAGCATGGTGGTGATTATGGTCCTTACCGCCAGAGTGAGCGCAAGCCTATGTACCGCAAATATGCGGAAGCATTGGTTGCAGACGGTTATGCTTATTATGCATTTGACACGCCGGAAGATCTGGAAAAAATGCGTGAAGAAAACCGTTCGGAAGAAAATCCTTCACCGCAATATGATCACCGCATCCGCAAAAAAATGCGTAACAGTTTATCGCTTACAGATGATGAAGTGAAACAACTGCTTGCAGATAATACGCCGCATGTTATCCGTATAAAAATGCCGGAAAATGATGTGGTGAGTTTTACCGACATGATCCGTGGCGATGTAAGTTTCCAGACAGGATTGGTTGATGATAAAGTGTTACTGAAAGCAGACGGTATGCCAACATATCACCTGGCAGTGGTTGTGGATGATTACCTGATGAAAATTACAAATGCATTTCGTGGTGAAGAATGGTTGCCCAGTGCACCGGTTCACCTGTTGTTGTGGAAATATCTTGGATGGGAATCATCAATGCCAAAATGGGCGCATCTTCCATTAATACTTGGTCCTAATGGAAAACTGAGTAAGCGTGATGGAGCAAAATATGGATTCCCCGTTTTTGCTATGAACTGGAAAGATCCAAAAACAAATGAACTGACGGAAGGATTTAAAGAAAAAGGATTTATTCCTGAAGCTTTTGTAAATATGCTGGCATTGCTTGGCTGGAATGATGGAACCGAAAAGGAACTGTACAGCATGGATGAGCTCATTGCCAATTTTGATATTAAACGTGTACACAGTGCGGGTGCAAAGTTTGATTATGAAAAAGCAAAATGGTTCAACCATGAGTGGATCAAGAAACTGAGTGTTGAAAGTTTAAAGTTGAATGTGAAAGAAGTTCTTGCAACAGAAGGTATCGATGCAGTTGATGAGGCAAAACTTGAAAAGATTATTGAACTGGTGAAAGAGCGCTGTACATTGTTAACCGACTTTGTACAACATGCAGGTTTCTTTTTTAAAGCTCCGGCAACACTTGATGTTGAAGCTGTGAAACCAAAATGGACAGAAGAGAAAAAACAATTCTTTGAATTGTTTGCAGAAAAGCTAAATAATCTTTCTGTGTGGGATTTGCATAGTATTGAGCAGTTGTTTAAAGATATTGCTGCAGAAAAAAATATCAAAGCAGGCGAACTTCAGTTGCCTATGCGTATAATGCTGGTGGGAGGTAAGTTCGGCCCGGCAGTGTTCCAGATAGCTGAATTGATCGGGAAAGAAGAAACGGTTACACGAATACAAAAAGCATTAACTGCATTTTAGCGAAGAGGAGACATTGTCTCCTCTTTTTTTTACAATTACATGATCAAGCTAAGCATCCGTTTGTAGTTAGTTTCTTAAATTAGCAGATGCTTCTTGAAGAGAAAAAAGATGTTGAACTCGATCCTTTTTTTGAAATGACTCCCGACCTGGTGTGTGTGGTAAACAAAGAGGGTTATTTCATCAGAGTTAATCAATCCGTAATCAAAGTACTCGGCTATAGTAAGGATGAGCTGATGTCTCAGCCTGTATCTTCTTTTATTCATCCTGCTGATAAAGAACTGACAGCAGAAAAGCGTACTAATTTACTTAACGGTCAGCCTTTAATTAATTTCCAGAACAGGTACTTAGCAAAAGATGGAACTGTTGTTTGGCTCGACTGGACATCAATTTATTTCCCCGAACGTGAAATTGTTTTTGCCATTGCAAAAGATGTAAGCAGCCGCAAATCTTCAGAAAAAGAAATAGAAGAACGTTTCGAAAAATTCAAATCACTTGCCGGCCATTTTAAAAGCCGCAATGAACGTGACCGCAAGTACATTGCTGTTGAATTGCATGAAGAACTTGCACAACTTGTTGCTGTGGTTAAAATGGATATTGACTGGCTGGCAACAAATGAACCTGCTCTGTCAGAGAGGGGACGTAAAAGAACAGAGCATGCATCGGTTGTATCTGATTTAATCACGAATGCGATCAGGCGTATTTCTTTTTCTATCAGCCCGGGTATGTTGCAGGATCTTGGTCTTACAGAAACATTGAAATGGCATTGCAATGAATTTGCGCTGCTTAGCGGAGTACCATGTACACTTGAAGGCAGTTTAAACGAAGATGAATTAACAATAGAAACAAAGCTTGATATTTTCCGTATTTGCCAGGAAGCGCTGCACAATGTGCTGTATCACGCACAAGCATCGGAAGTAAAGGTGAAAATTACAGAAGAGGATGACCTTGTTTCGTTTACAGTTATTGATAATGGAAAAGGATTTAACCTGCATGCACAAACTTCAGCACAGGGTCTTGTAAACATGCGGGAAAGGGCAGCTTCAGCTAATGGTGAACTTTTTATTGTGAGCAGTGAGGGTAACGGAACTTCTGTTCAACTGCAACTGAAAAAATAAATACTGTAATTGTAATAAAAAGAAAGAGGGAAATGAATCCCTCTTTTTTTATTGTTCAGGTTTTGAATACCAGTTGCGGAATAACCGTTTAAACAAAGGTTCGATTAATACAAGCAGCAATACAAATCCTGCCAGTTGGGCAATAATGTAGTGTAAATCTCTTTGTTCAGTATATCCATTGGGGTAATTCTGCCTGATGTAATTTTTCTCATCAATAACATAATAAAGAAGTGTTGCAAATATGGGCATGAATGCAATAAAAAATGTAATCATGTTAATGGCAATACCATCAATAACCGTTCTTGTTTTCCTGCCAAAAACAGAAACTGCAATGAGAAAGAATGCTGCATAATATAACAGGATGAGATAGTAAACAGTTTCTTCTTTAAAATGTGAAAAAGCAAGAAAAAGGCCAGAGAGAATTAAAAGAATAATTCCTGTAAGTATTGTAAGAAAGAATGTTTTTACTGTTGTATGCCTGTAAATAAATACCAGCAAGGAAAATATCAGCGATATGTACAGCCAGAATTTGATCCTGCTCTCATTGCCTTCATACCAGCGGTATTTCTTTTCCTTGATATTGTAGAAACTGCTGTTGATGTGGGCAAGGTTGTATCTGTTTTGAATTTTATCGTTGTAATTGCCATTTCTTCCAACAACATCAACTGGGATATCACTTATTAAAAAAGAAAATTCAGATGAACTGTATTTCTTCAGCAGATCATCTAATTCTTTTTTTGTTTTGCTGAAATCCGGTGTTTTGTAATCACGGATTACAAGGTTAAATAATTTGACAGAATTGAAAATCTTTGATTGTGTGTATTCATCCAAACTATAATTTGTAAGAAACGTATAATTGGGACATGTATAAAAATGCCAAGTTGAATCGTTGATTTTCACAACACTGTCGGCCATCGTTTTCTTTTGCCTGAAAGATGCAGTATCGATAATCTTGTATTCTTTGTTTTGTGATGATCGTTCAATCGTTTCTTCATCTGAATCATAAAATCGGTCTGTCAACGATTCTCTTACAATGTATTTTGCTCCGTACCAACTGTGCTCCAGTGAATCATATTCCAGCTGGCAGATTTTCAGGTTGATGCTGTTCATATCGTTTACCAACTCGTCATTTCCAAATGCATTGTTTGCTCTTATTGATTCAACAGCAGGAGGGATATAACAGGGTGCAACCATAAACAGTACTGCAATAAAATAAAGCAGGAAGGTTTTCAATGCATCAAAAGGTTTGTCTTCGCCAAAACGTTTAAACACATTAAAGCGGAAAAGAAAAATACACCAAACAATAAAACCTATTGCAGCAAGTAATGCTGTTAATGAAATCCACGCAAAAATATTGCTGTCGTTTCGTGGATCTGTCGGTACAATAAAACTAAGCACAGTAAGTACTGCTGAAAACAGGATGGCATAATAAATTACAAGATGCGTTCTTGCCGTCCATGTTACCGGGCTGTTCAGTAACAGGTATTTATCAAGCTGGTTAATGAATGAAGGAGTTAATGGTCTTTTTGTTTTCATAACAAGCAGGTGTTTTAAAAGTAACGTTTGGTTGAATGTGTAATGTCTCTGAAATAAGTAACAGTAACATTGTTCCTCACCAGCAGTTCAATAATCTGCTGTGCAGAAATGCTTTCAGAAGTAATGGTATAAAATCCGCCATTAAACTGAATCGCTGTATTGCTTTCAGCAAATACACGCTGCAGGGTTTCTTTGTCTGTGGTTGTTTCCACTTCTACTGCATTTCCCTTTAATGCATCATCGTTGGTAAATGAATGATGGATGCAGCTTCCATTTTTTATCATCATTACTGAATGAGCAATCTTTTCCACTTCATGTAATTGCTGTGAGCTTAATACAATACCCATTGGATGATTGCGCCATGCAGTCATATACCGCAGATCAGTTAATATTGTTTGCTGTGCTTTGATGTCAAGATTGGCAAGTGGTTCATCTAATATCAGCAGTTGCGGTTTCTGTAATAAAATTCTTGCCAGTTCAAAACGGGTGCGGTAACCACTACTGATCTGGTTCCAGTTTAAATCGGCATACTGGGTAAGATTTAAACGTTCCAGCATAAACTCAACCATGGTTTCATTTGTTTCGCCATGCATGCCCGCAATGGAAGCACTGAAATGAAGATTATCTTTCAGCATGCCATACCAGCGTGGAATACGCTGCGGAATGAATGCTACATAATTTTTGATATTGTAGTAATCAGGATTTGATAAAAGACTGTAATGAACCATTCCATTATCAGGATACAACTGCCCGGCAAGACAACGCAGCAAAGTTGTTTTACCATTACCATTTTCACCAACCACACCAAGTATATCGCCATTCTGAATACTGATGCTTACAGGATTGAGTTTGAAATTTCCCTTGCTGTACGTTTTTGAAATGTTTACAGCATCAAGCAGCATGATGTGATTTTGTTCTTCACGTTTTAATGCAGCATCAGCTTTTTCAAGCAGTTGATTAATGTCTGTAAAAAACTGCTCTCCGGGCTCATTACCTTGCTGGCTGTTGATACTGCTGCTCCATTGCCTGCTCCATGCTGTTGCTTCACGGATGATGGAAAGATTTCCTGTATCATAACTGAGATCAAGCATGCGCCTTAAAACAAGCGAATAATCTTTGTGCCGGAGATGTTCGTTTACCTCTGCGTGGATGGAGGGATTCATAGTTGTGAGTTGAGTGATGACTGTTTAAATATCCTGAATAATCTTATTAGAATAACAGTCTGTATAAAAATGAATGTTAAAGTATCAGCCTTGTTTCCTGATCAGTTCCATTAAACTGTTCAGAGATGTTTCTCCAAGACTTTCAATTATTTTGCGGTCTGTTTCTTCCAGCTGAAACAGTCCGGCTGTATTCAGCTGCACCTGTTCGGGTGTACGTATACCCGGAATTACCGTTGATACTTCGTGATAACTGAGAATATAACTCAGTGCCAGCTGTGTTTTGTTGCAGTTGTATTTTGTGCATAACTTCCAAACGGGTTCAGTAGCTTCAAGGGATGCATCAATTACTTCCCTGGTTAAACGGTTTTTGCGATGATCGGTATCAGCGAAATTTACTTCACGGTCAAACTTACCCGTGAGCAAACCAAACTGCAGTGGCATACGGGCAATCATGCCATAACCTTTTTGCGCAGATGTTTTCAGCAACGGCAATGCTTTTTGATTGATGATATTCAGCACCAGCTGAAAACCATTTCCAAAGTTGTTCTGCAATAAATACTCTGCTTCTGCCGAAGGCTCAAATGTATTCAGCGATAAACCCCAGTAACGGATTTTTCCCTGCTGCTGTAACTGCTGCATCGCTTCAATACATTCCCCGTTCTGCAAATGTTGCATGCGTACAGTATGCAACTGGTAATAATCAATCGTTTCTCTTTTTAACCTTTTGAGCGAAGCTTCGCAGGCAGTAAGAATGTATTGCTTTGAATAATCAATTGTAAACTCATTATTCCTTGCAACGTTGCCTGCTTTGCTGGCAATAATTATATCATTGTTGCTTCCGCATTCTTTTCCTATCAGTTCTTCTGAATGACCAAGGCCATAAATATCAGCCGTATCAAAAAAGTTGATACCTGCATCAATGGCAGCATGAATGGCTTTTGCAGAAATGCTGTCATCGGCATCGCCCCAGCCAATGGCTGTGTTGCCAATCATGGCAGCGCCACCAATAGCCCAGGCACCAAAACCAATTTCACTAACGGTGAGATCGGTTGATCCGAATTTTCTGTAGTTCATACTTTAAATTACGAAGTGATAACTGAAACCCTGTAAATTTACACAACAAGATTTTTGCCGTATGAACAGACCCATAAGAGTTTTAGTTGCAAAGGTTGGATTAGATGGCCACGACCGTGGTGCCAAAGTAATTGCCACTGCATTACGTGATGCAGGAATGGAAGTAATTTATACCGGTCTCCGTCAAACCCCTGAAATGGTAGTGAATGCTGCTTTGCAGGAAGACGTGGATGCTATTGGTGTAAGTATTCTCAGCGGAGCACATATGACAGTGTTCCCGAAAGTTCTTCAGCTGATGAAAGAAAAAGAGATGGATGATGTGCTGCTTACAGGCGGTGGCATTATTCCAGAAGAAGATATGAATGTGCTGAATAAAATGGGCGTGGGAAAATTATTTCACCCCGGTGCCAACACACATGAAATTGCCGATTATATCAGCAAATGGGTGAATAATAACCGCATCTTCTAAATATCGGGAAGCATTAACCGTTTACGTTTGGAATAGATACGTACACCTGCTACTACAAGTATGCAAAGCAGGAGGTTGTAATTATGTTCAACAGGGATACGTTCGCAAAAAAGATAAGCAGCTCCGCCAATTGCACAGGCTGTGGCATAGAGCTCACCTCGTTTTAATAAGTTGGGAATGGAGTTGCAGATAATATCGCCGCACAAACCGCCGAAGGTTGCAGTAATTACACCCATCACTAATGCATACAAATCATTTGCACCGCTGCGTTGCGCCACTTCAATTCCCCATGCAGTAAAAAAGCCAAGCCCGATTACATCCGTATAAAAAATAGTACGCTTAAACTTGTTGACGTTTTCTTTTAATAAGAAGGTAAAAAAAGTTCCTGCTGATACGAGTATGAAGGCGATGTTATCGTTAATCCAGTTAACCGGTTTAATACCCAGCAACAGATCTCTTACTGTACCTCCGCCGTAGGCTGTAACAAAAGCCACCACAATGCCACCAAAGACATCCATCTTGTATGTTCTTGCTTTAAATGCACCAGTCAGGGCAAAAACAAAAATACCGGCGTAAGTGATAAAGGTTAAAAAGTTCATTGGCGTGCAAATTAATACGGCTTTCGTTTAGATTTGTATCTTAAATAAAAAAAATGTTCACGACTCTGCTTACTGCACTTGAAGATGGAATATTTACCATCACCATCAATCGCCCTGATAAACTGAATGCACTGAACAAAACAGTGATTGAAGAACTTTCAGCCGCTGTTGATGAAGTGTATAATAATGCTGCAATAAAATGCGCCATCATTACAGGTGCCGGACCAAAAGCCTTTGTTGCCGGAGCAGATATCAGCGAATTTCTTACACTTGATTCAACCGGGGGAGAAGCACTTGCTGTTCGGGGACAGGAACTGGTATTTGATAAAATTGAAAACTGTCGCAAACCCATTGTGGCTGCAGTAAACGGTTTTGCGTTGGGAGGTGGTTGTGAACTGGCAATGAGCTGTCATTTCCGTTTGGCAAGCGACAATGCAAAATTTGGTCAGCCAGAAGTGAATTTAGGATTGATTCCCGGTTATGGCGGTACACAACGTTTAACACAACTTGTTGGTAAAGGCAAAGCAATAGAACTGATGATGACAGCTAACATGATTGATGCCGCAGAAGCAAAACAAATTGGTTTAATCAATCATCTTACAACTCCTGAAAATTTAATTGAACAAACCAAACAGATTCTGAAAGTAATTATGACCAAGGGTCCGAATGCTGTTGGAAAAGTGGTTGCTGCCGTGAATGCTCATTTTGATAAAACACAAAACGGTTTTGTTGCTGAAGCAAAATTGTTTGGCGAATGTTTTGGTACAGATGAAATGAAAGAAGGAGTTAGTGCGTTTTTAGAAAAAAGAAAACCATCGTTTAATTAAAGCAATCAGCAGGGAATACACGGATGATTTTTATCAATCTTCCCCTGTAACTGTTTTCCAATACAGATCGTGTAACTGCGTATTCTTTTCCTGATGATGCATGCAGGAAACTCAGTTTGCCTTCGTTGTTATCTTCAACAATACCCATGTGTCCCACAACACGGATTTTTTTATTGGTACCGGTGAATAAAATAATATCGCCGGGTCTTGCATCTTTTTCTTTTACCTGCATACCTGCATAGGTATAGTAAGTTGATTTGCGGGGAACAGTAATGTTGAAATGATTGAACACATACATTACAAAACCGGAACAGTCAAACCCAATTTCAGGATTGGCATGCGCATAACGGTAGGGTGTGCCGATGAATGTTTTTGCATAATCAATAATCTCGCCCGGAGTGGTATAGCCGGTGTTGATCTTAACTGCAGGGTATGTTATCTTTTTTCTCTTTTTCTTTTTTGGTTTGTGTGATGAACTTACGTTTGCTGAAGTTGCTGTTGAAATATTGACAGCATTGGTTTTTGCATGAAGCGGCTCTTTGTACGAAAAATTACAAAGTGATAAAATGTACAGCAATACAACCGCCGGAGATAACATTTATCAAACTTACTGCAACCGGCTTATATTTTCAAAAAAAGGGAGGCGGGGCTGAAAGCCCCGCCTCCCTTAAACAAAGCATTGTTTTTTTATTTTTCAACCAGGTTTTCATCGATCAGGTAAACGCCAACCTCACTCAAATACGGGGCAGCTTTGGCATCTTCAATTTCAATACGTATTGCACTTACATATTTCGAAGGAAATGTAACGATGCGTTTGCGGCCAACTGTAGTGATGTTGATTTCTTCAACAGGATCGGCACCATTTACCAATGAAATTTTCAGCTTTTTGATCTGCTGACCTTTTTCTATTGCTTCCTGCAGTACAATGCAGTTGATCTTTTCTTCCTGCTTCATCTTGATCCAGAACACGCCTTGGTGATAGTCAGGAAATGTTTCTGCTGTTGCAACATTGCCATCCACCAGTTTATTATTCGGGTAAATAATTCCTTTGTAATGCTGTTCGCCACGGGCTTTTAAAGAAAGATTTGTTTTGAAGTTTTCATCCCGCAGTTTTTTAAAACCCATCAATGCTGCAGAATCATTGCTGTGCAGCATGCCTCTTCTGTCGGGAGGAACATTCAGCAATAATGTTGCACCACGTCCAACACTTTTCAAATACAGTTCAAACAACTGCTCAGGCGATTTTACTTTTCCATCTTCCTGTTCGTGATAAAACCATCCGGGGCGGATACTTACATCACATTCTGCAGGTATCCAGTATTTGCCATTTTCATTACCACTGTTTAATGTATCGGTTGGAGGTGCACCTGCACCGGGAGTAAAGCCATCAATATTTAATGTGTTCCAGTTTGTTTTTCCGGCAATGCCATTTTCATTTCCAACCCAGCGAATATCAGGGCCAACATCGCTGAACACAACTGTATTGGGTGAAAGTTTTCGTACTGTTTCTTTAAATAGTTTCCAGTTATACACTTGCTTTTTCCCATTCGGTCCTTCGCCATTTGCACCATCCCACCATAATTCTGTGATAGGTCCGTAGTTGGTAAAAATTTCTTTCATCATGTTTACAAAAACAGTGTTGTATTTTTCTGTTCCGTAATCAGGATGATTTCTGTCCCATGGCGAAATGTAAACACCAAACTTCAATCCATATTCTTTGCAGGCTTTTGATACTTCTTTCAGTACATCGCCTTTGCCGTTTTTCCATTTGCTTTCACGAACTGTATGTTTGGAATATTTACTTGGCCATAAACAAAATCCGTCGTGATGTTTTGCAGTAACGATGATGCCGGTTGCGCCTGCTGCTTTTGCAATGCGGCACCATTGGCGGCAATCAAAATTTGTTGGATTGAACAGGTCTTCTGCTTCTGTTCCTTCGCCCCATTCCTTATCAGTAAATGTATTGGGACCGAAATGAGTGAATAGATAAAATTCTGAATTGTGCCACCTTATTTGCTGTGGTGTGGGTTTGGGTTTGGGTTGCTGTGCAAATACTGCAGTTTGTACTGCAAGTAAAAGTAATAAGCTGAAGGTTGTTTTTATTCGATGGTTATCCATATGTAGTCTTGCGGGTTTATAGTTACCGGTATTTTTATTTCGTATTCCCTGCTGATGGAAACTGTATTTGAATTTACTCCATTTATTTTTATTGTTGCTGTTTTTGAAAGACCTGTATAATAAACAGGAACAGTAATTGTTCTTGTGATGGATTGTTTCAACGGATTGAATAACATGATGAGCGCTTTTTGTTTAAGCGAAGGATTTACATGCATCCAGCCGTCCCAATCTCTTCCATCGGCCCTGCGCAAATGAATAACATCCGAGTTTAAAATATCCCTGTACTTTTTATACCACTGAATAACATCTGCAACAGTTTGTTTTGTTTTCTCTGTATCGTACAATCTTGGTCCACGGTAACAGGCCTGTACACCTGCGCCATAGTATTGCATCATCAGTTGTTTGTAATCTTCAAGATGCTCACTAAGCGGTTCAAGAATAGATTCTGCTCCACCACCATGGTATCTTGTAAGCGGAACAAAACCCCAACCCATCGAAGGTGTTTTTTCCCATGTGCCATCAAATATATTCTGGCGGTTGAGAATTTTTTGCTGATCTCTTGACAACGAAAAATTCACTTCACGGTAACCAATTGCAATTTTATTGGTGCCATTTAAAAAATACCAATCGGGCGCATTAATGTAAACGCCACGTTCATTTAACCAATGGTATAATTCTTTCTGCATTTCCATCTGCCTCCATTGCGAATCATCTAAACCTTTATGACCGGGATGTTTGGTTGATGCACAAAGATCGCCGGGGTAGGGACCGTCATTTTCCCAGATATCAAATCCTGTCTGTTCGAAAAAATATTTGATTTTATTACGGTATGCAATTCCCCAGTTACTTCCAAAGCAGGGAGCATTGCCAAAAAATGCCCCGCCTGTTTTTCCTGTTACCGGGCTGATTACATCGTCTTCTTCACTTATGCGACGTGAACTGAAAAGTGAATAACCGCCAATGGCAACGCCTTTGCTGTGTGCGTAGTCTGACAGTTCTTTCCATCGCTGAATATTTTTTGCAGATGAATCTTCCATGTTTAAATGACTGCCGAAACTTAAAATCAATGCTTCGTAACCGGTAGCTGCACATTGGTCAACAGCGGTTTTTACTTCCTGGTCATTTTTGCTCACGAGATGCATGAAGATTGGATTCATGGTTGTCCATGGTGCAATAGTGCTGTACATTTTCCGCACAGCCAAACCTCTGCGTTCACGGTCATAACTGTCGAGCAGTAATTCAAATGTTTTGATGGATGTAAAATCTTCGCCGGGATTTAATTCAACACCGGGAGCTTTATCAGGATAAATTTCAAGTATACAAGGTGTTTGATAATTGTAGTTTACTTGTGATGTATATGCTGTATCTGTTTTCCAGTGTGTGGTCTGATCGCTGATGCTGTAACGCATGGCATTGTTAAATGCATAATTACTTTCGATATAAATTCCCTGCTGGGTTTTCATTTGTTCAGGAGCACCAACCACTGCACTTTCTTCTTCCACCATTGCAATGATTTCATTCACCACACGGTTGAGTTTGATGGAATGATTGCTGTTGTTTTTCAGTTCAACCCATTTTGAAAACAGCGGCAGTTGATCGTACAATTCATACACAACCTTTATTTCAATGCCGCTGAGTTGTGGTTGTTTTGAAGCGTAGTAAAAAGAAATCGTTTTTCCTGTCGGGTTTTGTTTGTTGAGCATCCACCACCTGCCTTGTTTCCAGTTAATGGAAGGAGTGATGTTGCCCGTTTCATATTTTACAAACCGGAAGTCGGCTTCAGCTGTAGTAAAACTGTTCAGCCATTCCGGCAACAGGTAAGCTTTTTCTTTTTGCCCGTACAGTCCGCCAACATTGTACGCCGTGCCGTCGATGGTTATTCTTGCCTCCGGCGAAACTGCACGCAGCAGCTGTTGCCCGTTAATGAGATTTTTATAATCTGTGCAAACAACATTTGCTGAAAGGCGGAAACTTCTGCTGGCAAGACCGTTTGAAAGAGTAATGTCTTGCTTGCCGGTTGTAACTACAGCTTTATGATTTGACTGTTGAATCAGCCAATCGGTTGATTGGGCAAGTGAAGTTGTTTTTTGCTGGGCTGTACAATTTATTGAAACAAGAATTAGAAATCCAGCAAGAGTTTTTTTAGTCATACAATGCAATTCGTTTAGTTAATATGTAAGCATTTGTCCTTTGATTTCACTATCAAAAAATACCTGTTTTGATTCTTTTACAAAAATGAAATAATAATTTTATGCAAAGCCCCTTAAAATTCATCTAAGTAAAAAATAATTTATGAGAAAGTATATCCTGCTGCCTGTAATAATATTTTTAGTTGTATTAAGCTGCAATCGACCTATTCCCTTTTCTTCTGGTTTACTTAATGTGGATAGCCTGAAATCCGAATTTCTCACAATTAATATCAAAAAAGACACATTGGTCATGACTCAATTTGGAGCATGGTTGAAAATTGACAGCGGTTCATTGATTTCTGAAAAGGATGAAGTTGTACTTGAGATTAAAGAAGCATATACAATCAGTCAAATGGTTAATGCCGGATTAACTACACAATCAAATGGCCAATTATTATCAAGTGGTGGAATGATTTATATTAATGTTGCTGCTGGTCAAAAAATTGCAGTTAGTAAACCAATTAGAGTAGCAATTCCAACGGATTGTTACGATAAAAATATGGAATTGTATAAGGCAGGAACAAAAAGTGAGACTGGTTTCAATTGGTCAGATCCAAAAAAATTAGAAAAGAGTTTATTGTCAGCCAACCTGGAAAGTGGCGAAGTCTTATTTCAGCAAAAATGTGCTTCGTGCCATGGAATAGGTAAAGAAAATAATGGCCCTGATCTGGCGCAAGTAGTTAAACGACTTGGCCCTTTAGGGGACGAAGGAGTAGGTGTTTTTTATCATAGATTCAGAAAAGGCACAAATGCTGTTGATGGTTTTTTTATAACCGACACATCTGGAGTGAGCGATCACATAAATTTTACCGACACTTATATCTGCAATCTTATAAGTTTGTTTAATAATAAGGAAGTGGATTTATCCGAAGATTTCGGTAAGAATCAAACGGAATGGTTGAAAATTTATAAATATATTGAGAATGAGTCGAACAGGCGGAATCTTCCGTATCCAAAACATGCTTACCTGAAAGATTGCACTGACAGTTGTTTTTTATATTCGAAAATACAAACTGAGCTTGAAAATAGAAAAGAGCAGGCCGAGTTAAAAAGAAAGGAATTAATAAATGAAAACGGCTCATTGGTAAAAAAAATACCTGATCCAACATGGCAGCGGAATAATAATCCCCCTCCTCCTGATTTTGATTCTAAAGTTCAACCGAAAGAATATGGCTCAATTTATTACCAGTTTACAATTGAAAGTTTTGGCTGGTACAACATTGATATGCTTGTTTCACAAAAAGACAATGTTCAACAAAGCGAGCTTTTTGTAAGAGTTGTTGGTCAATACCGGGAAAAAATTAAAATATATCTCATAATCCCTTCTGAAAAAGTTTATGGCGAGGGTGGCGAAACTAACAGAGTTAATGATGAATATTCCTTTTATAAAAAAGACGGATCAATACAGCTTCCTCAAAATACGAAAGCCTATGTTCTTGCTGTTACTGAAGTCCAACAAAGCATTGCGTTCGCATTAAAAGAATTTACCACAAGCACAAAGCAAAACATAGAGATGTCTTTGAATTTGAGTTCCAAGGAAGAATTTCAAAAAATAATCGGTGGGCTAAGTTTTGAAAAATTAAGTATTACTGCCGGCGAAACCAGAAATTCAAAAGAAATATTACAGACAGAGAAAACAATTAAAGAGCTTGAAGAGGAATTAAAAATGTCCGAAAATTTGAAGCCTAAGGGATGTGATTGTGATTGTGGAATAATAAAAATCAGCCGGCAGGAGAATCAAATTCAGTCTAAATAATTGAAATGGCTGACAAAAATCAGATATTGTTTTGATTAACAACTCCTATAGAACAGGCGCAATTTCGTTTTGCATCTTTACCTTTGAGCCCACAAAATAAACAACATGGAATACAGAATTGAAAAAGATACGATGGGCGAAGTGAAAGTGCCCGTTAACGCTTACTACGGTGCACAGACACAACGCAGCATTGACAACTTTAAGATTGCCCAGGATATTAACCGCATGCCCAAAGAAATTATCCGTGCATTTGCTTACCTGAAGCATGCTGCTGCCCTTACGAATCTTGAGGCTGGTGTGCTGACTAAAAAGAAAGCTACGCTGATTGGCAAAGTGTGTAAAGAAATTCTTGAAGGAAAGTTAGACGAATATTTTCCATTGGTTGTATGGCAAACAGGTAGTGGCACACAAAGCAACATGAATGTAAACGAAGTGGTTGCTTATCGTGGTCATGTGCTCAATGGTGGCAAACTGAGCGATAAAGAAAAATACCTGCATCCAAATGATGATGTAAACAAATCACAGAGCAGTAACGATACATTCCCTACTGCCATGCATATTGCAGCTTACAAAATCCTTATTGAAACAACAATTCCCGGAATTGAAAAACTCCGTAACACTTTAGATAAAAAATCTAAGGCTTTCAAGAAAGTGGTGAAGATTGGCCGTACACACTTTATGGATGCAACTCCGCTTACATTGGGACAGGAGTTCAGCGGTTATGTTTCCCAGCTTGATCATGGATTGAAAGCAATTAAAAACACATTGGCTCATTTAAGCGAACTGGCACTTGGCGGTACTGCAGTTGGTACAGGTATCAATACACCTCCCAACTATGATGTAAATGTTGCAAAGCATATTGCAAAACTCACCAAGCTTCCGTTCAAAACTGCTGATAATAAATTTGAAGCACTGGCTGCACATGATGCCATTGTTGAAGCACATGGCGCATTGAAAACTGTAGCTGTAAGCCTGATGAAGATTGCAAATGATATCCGTATGTTGTCAAGTGGTCCACGCAGTGGTATTGGTGAAATTTTTATTCCTGATAATGAACCAGGCTCATCTATCATGCCAGGTAAAGTAAACCCAACTCAGTGTGAAGCATTAACCATGATTGCTGCACAGGTAATGGGTAATGATGTGGCGATTAATATTGGTGGTGCAACCGGTCATTTTGAACTGAACGTGTTTAAGCCGGTGATGATTTATAACTTCCTGCACAGTGCAAGATTGATTGGTGATGGTTGTGTAAGCTTTAATGATAAATGTGCTGTTGGTATTGAGCCAATTGAAGCAAACATTAAAAAGCATGTTGAAAATTCGCTGATGCTTGTAACCGCACTCAATACAAAAATCGGTTATTACAAAGCAGCTGAAATTGCACAGAAAGCACACAAACAGGGAACTACATTAAAAGAAATGGCCGTGAAACTTGGTTATGTAACCCCGGAACAATTTGATGAATGGGTTGTGCCTGCAAACATGGTTGGCAAAATTTAGTATTCTTATTTAGTCGTGTTATAAAAGAGAAGCTTGATGCTTCTCTTTTTTTATTCATAACTGCTGTAATAATCCGGCTCGGAAGAAGATTGCTCATCGGAAACTGCCATAGCAGTTTTCGTTACCGGTAAGCCAAAGAATAACGAGTATAATTTTGATGTCTGGTTCAATGTGCTTTCTTCCCGGATAACATACATATACGATTCGTTTTCCAGGACAGAACGGTTGTTTTTTATGGCGGCTGAAAGAAATGAGGCCGGAATAATTGCTTTTTTCATTTGAAAGGTTTTACAGGGTAAATAAATCAAAACTCCTGCCGGTTAAACGGCGGGAGTTTCTTTTAACAGTCTGTTATTGTTTAATGAATTTTACTTTTTTGTTGATTGTCTGACCGGTAATATCAGTATAATAAATTCCGGGTGTTAACGATTCTGCATTCAGCTCAAATGTGTTTGCGCCTTTCTTAAGTTGAACTGTTCTGGTTGATATGATCTGTCCTTTGTTGTCCACTATTCTTAGTTGTGCAGTTTCATCTGCTGCTGAATTAACCACAACCTGTATCTTATTTTTTACAGGGTTGGGGTAAATGTTCACATTCGATTCATTGATTGGTTTAAATGAAACAGCGATAACATCAGTGTAGCTGTATGCTTCATCTTTTTCAATCAGCTTAACCCTGTAATAAACTGTATTACCCGACCTGCCTCCATCGTAATCTGTAAAGTTGTACGCTGCAAAGCCGGCTGTATTTTCATTAGCTGAGAGATTGCCGATTTTTTCAAAATCAGTTTTTGTTATGCTGCGTTCAATTTCAAATGAAGCAATTTTGTCGTTGCTACCAACTTCCCAATGAAGAAGAGATGTGTTGCTGAATGGTTTTCCTGTAAAAGTGATTAGATTAACTGGCAATGTTGTAAAAGAATTAGCTGCAATATAAAAGGACGAAAATGAAGTTACATTGGCCTGCAATGCATACCCATACGTGCCATGTGTGTATGCTGTTGTTGTTAATTTACTGGCGCTGCTTTGAATATTGCTTCCGCATATATCGGCATTTTTATAAATCGAAACATCATTAACTGTAGCAATGCCGCTTGGTTGTGATTGAGAATTTACATAAGTACGTAAAGCATTGTATTCAGCTGTTGTCATGTAAAGCCTGATGCTGACATTACCTGAAATAACCGGGTTGCCGGGTAATGATATAGTAATGTTTCTGTTAGAGTACGGTTTGTAATTCATGTCTTCTCTTACAATTCCTGTATTCACATAAAAGGAAGATGTTACTGTTCCAAGATTGTTTCCATTTGCTTTTATTTCAGCAACCACATCTCCGTTTGGCCCTGTTATTGGCACCCAGATGTTATTGTTTGTTGCATCAATTGTTAATGAAGAACCGATTGCACATGTATTTGCCTGTCCTGCATCAATAGGTATGCCGGTTGAGATGGTGCTTGTTGTTCCATTATCAGCATAACCCAAAAATTTGTATTTAATCACACATCCGGGGCAAGTACTTGAAACAGGATTTGTTGAAGTTGGTCCGGATGTGCTGCCACTTCTGTCAACAACACTGTAAATGGTTACACCATCAGGATCAAATGCAAGATCACGAAAACGGTTTTGTACATTAAATACTGCAACAGTGTCGTAACCATCAGTTGGTATAACTGCTGTTCCTGCAGTATTCAGTTTTACACGCATCATATATCCTTTTTTGAGTGATGCAAGTAATAATGAATTTTTCCAGCCCGGTATTTTTGTATTTGTATAAATATCCATGCCTGATGGTGCAATAGAAGCCCAGTACTGATTCAGGTTTTGTGCTTGCCCGCTGGAAGGTGGGCCGGGATATGTTTGATTGGTATAAATGTATTGAATTGACCATGGTGTACTTGTATTGCCTGCAGGTGCAGGAAAGAATGAATAAATTGGATCTTTATAATTTGCACCTATTGTTGATGCTTCAGTTGCTTCAGAACTGATCAACGGAAGAATACTTGTAGACGGACCAGCTTTTGCATTATTATAATTACCATCCGTACTGTAACCAATCACCTGGGGATGACCATAGTTTTTTTGTCGTTCAATAATATTTATTTCATCGTCACTGAAAGGCCCGTGCGATGAACCGTATAAAATTCCGTTCGCAAATGCAAACCCCTGGTTATTTCTGATGCCTGTTGACCATACTGCACTTTGTCCGGTTACAGGTGCAACGTTATTGAACGGATTATCATTTGGTATCCATTGATTGTAGTCAACAGTTCCCTGGTCTGCATCTCCATCTGGTTCTAGATTGAACCGCAGTATTTTACCTTCATACGATTGGGTTAGTTGTGCTTTTTCTTCCCTGTTGATGTTGGAAAATTGTCCTGCACCCATATCGCCTTCCGCATAAAATAAATAATCTGTACCGCTTACTGAAGCAATAATCATTCTGCCGCTGTTATGGTCATTACTTCCCCTGATTGTATCGCAAATCACAACCGGACTTTCTAATGCATTTGTTGATGTGTTGTAAGTAAACCGTACAATATTATTCAGGAACAAATGTCCACTAACAGTTGAGCCGGCGTATGATTGATTAAGACCAAGGTATTGCCTGTTATACGCAACATAAACAAAACGTTTTGCCGCATTTGTGCTGAATTCAGGATGCAGTGCAATGCCCATCAATCCACCCTGCGGATCGGGAGTGGCAGTACCTGCAACCGTTGCACCTACTGTATAATTTTTCCTG
The DNA here is from genome assembly GCA_002337125.1 of Chitinophagaceae bacterium UBA1931. Lineage (GTDB taxonomy): Bacteria > Bacteroidota > Bacteroidia > Chitinophagales > Chitinophagaceae > Lacibacter. Next base: position 1,400,004 of record DDFJ01000004.1, on the reverse strand, counting down.
ATTCCAGCAGCCCATGATGCACTGGTTAAATCAAGTACAACTGTTGATGCGGGTGGGGTGGAAGTATAACTTGCTGTTGGAAGAATTCTTCTGATCAAAAAAGTTTTTGACTCCGTAATCCAGAGGTAGCCATCACTTCCATAAGTAATTTCCCAGGGGCTGTTTAAGTTAGCACCATTGGTAGCAATGATTGTTTCTGAAAAAATTTCCTTCATTCTGGTTGCTGAAGGCTGGGCACAAACAAATTGGAGCGAAAGAAGTACAATTGGTACGATCAGAATTAATTTCTTCATGGTTTTAAATGGTTATTGGGTGTATAAAAATAGACAGGATGTATTTCTGTTGCAAGAGTGACTTCACTTTCTGATTTTCGGAATATACGTTGCAAAAAATATCGGGTTAGTCCTGAAGAATAGAAGACAATAATACCTTTTATCTTTTATGTTCGTTGTTTTTCTCGGAAAAATACTATTGAAAGCAGTATTATTAACTGAAAAAATTTTGCGTTAATTGCTCTTGCAGCAGTGTTAGGGTAATATTACTTTTGATTTCATGTGAAGGCTAATTGCCTTATTTTTTCCTAAATCCGATCTTATGAAGCAAACTTTACACAGTTTCTTTGTTATACTGGTCTTTTTAAACTCGCTGTTAATGGTTAACAGTGCAGTGGGTCAGTTGCGGGTACAGGCAGGAAAGAGTTATATCAATATCACAAAACCAACAGGCGGGATCATTGAAAATGGAGATGAATTAGAAATCAGAGCGGTTATTTCTGTTACAGGCGGGAGCACATATTTTACAAGATATAATGATACAATTCCTGCAGGTACTACTTACAAAGCCAATTCAATCCGCTTTTCCACTAATGAAGGAATGTATTATGGGACACCGTTACGTGTAACAGGATTACTTACTGACGCTGGTGCTGATGATGAAGCAACGTACAGCGCCGGTGTATTACGGGTTAATCTTGGAAGCTTAACAAAATCAGGTGGACAAACTGCAGCATATAATGCAGTTGTTGCGCCAGCTCTTATTGATGTATTGCCACCTGCCTCGGGTTGCAGAATATATAATAATGGCCGTCCAAGTTTTTATGGCGGAACCTGTATAATTATGGTTACCTACAGGGTTTATGTTAATGCAACTGCTGGAAATAGTTTTAATATTCCAGGCGGAGCGTTTCGTTATAAAACAGGAAACACATTTAGCGAAGTGACATTGCCAAGTGTTGTTAAACCGCTGAATAAAATGACTGTTATGGTTTCAACTGCGTTGGCTACCTGCTCTTCAGTAGGTTCAAATTCCATTTCAGGAAACGGAGGAGATTTTGGAAGTGGTTCAACACAAAATTTAAGTCCTGCTCCATCGGCAGGTACTGTTGTTCCCGGATACCAGTGGCAGCCTTTTAGTTCTGGTTCGGGCCCCAACGACAGCATGTTTACTGTTGCAAACAATACCAGCACCGATGGCTCTGTTATTTCTTCATTACCATATCCCAGTTCACCTGCACGTTTATTTGGTGTGTGGGATATTATAGGTGATCATACAAATGCGGCAAATCCATTGTTGGGCAACTCTCCAACAACACCCGGACAGGCAGGTGGGTATATGGCAGTTGTAAATGCTGCTTACGGAATTAATAATGCAGTTCAGCAAACTGTTTCTGGTCTATGCCCAGATACCTATTATGAGTTTTCAGCATGGTTCAGGAATATCTGCAGGCGATGCAGTTGTGATACATCGGGCAAGGGTTCAGGAAGTGCTGGTTTTAAAAGTTACATGTCGCCTTCAATCCCCAGCACAAATGACTCTGCAGGGGTATTACCCAATCTTACATTTCAGGTTGATGGAGTTGATTATTACACTACCGGTAATCTTGATTATTCAGGTCAATGGATAAAGAAAGGTTTTTTGTATAAAACAGGAGCCTCACAAACATCTTTAAATATTGTAATCAGGAACAACGCACCAGGGGGCGGAGGTAATGATTGGGTAATGGATGATGTTATGTTTGCAACCTGCCTTCCCGGACTTGAAATGAAACCAACTACAACACCTACATATTGTGTTGATGGTGCAATTGACATATCTGTAGTTGTAAAATCATTTTATAACAATTACTCTTATTATCAATGGGAAGTTAGTACGGATAATGGTGCTACATGGAGTAATGCTCCTCTTGCGCCTACGCCACAGGTACTGTCATATACTTATTCAGCTCCTGATTATATTGATACTGTAAAGTATCCGACTTTTATAGCCACATCATCAATGAACGGGTATAAGTACAGGATCAGAATTGCCACTTCTATGTCTAATTTGGCAAACAGTTCCTGTGCTGTTTATAACAATACTGATGTAATTACGGTAAATGTTCTTCCAGTTTGTGAAATATTATCTGCTGAAGAGGTTCAGCTAAAAGCGAATATTGTTAATAACAATTCTATTGTCAGTTGGGCTGCAAAAGATGATGAAAATATCACTTCCTTTGAAGTATACCGAAGTGAAGATGGGATTCATTTTAAAAAGGCAGGAGAGGTTACTGCCGTAACGGATGGGGGGTCAGCCCACAGATATAAATTTAATGATGGTGTTGTACCAGGTAATAAAATGTTTTATCGGTTAAGATTTATTACAGCTAATGGCTCCTTTAAAACAACCAGTATTGTTCAGGTTTTATTGCCACATTTGGAAAAGATGGAAATACTGAATCTGGTTAATCCGTTTGATCAGCAGGTAAAGCTTATAATCTCTTCACCCGTTAATCAAGCAGTTGAAATATCAATAAACGATGTTAGCGGGCGAACAGTGAAATCGCAAAAAATAACATTGCAGAATGGGTATAACAACGTTCTTCTTTCAATTGAAGGATTGCTGCAAAGAGGAACTTACATTCTTCAGTTGAAATCATCAACTGAAGTTCTTAATAAAATAATTCAGAAAAAGTAATAGTTGTGGTTAGATTAAAATTGCCGGTTAACTACCGGCTTTTTTTATTTACATTGATAGCTGAACTTTGTTCTTCCGTCAATGATGCCAAGTCCATTCTGGTAATCGCCTTCTGCAAATAACTCCAGCACATAATTATCTCTTGAAAGCTTATAGTTTTTGTAATTGGTCACCAGCGAATCTGTGAGTGTACCGTTATCATAAATCTTGGTTGTAAGTTTTTTCAACGTATTTGCTGGTCTGTTGCCATAATTAAACGACAGGTTATACATGAACGTCAGAAAATCATCGGGAAATGTATACACAAAACCTTTTACCGGCTGATTGGTATTGTATTCTGCAGTTGCATCAATCACAACCTGTGAAGTGGGATAAACTGTTTCAAATACAGACTTTGTAAGATTGCCATTCGTATACGAATAAGTTGAACGTGCAAGCGGAATGGGGATGCCGTAATAATAATATTCACGTTTGGTTAAATAGCCTGTAACATCATAGGTAAAGCGTATTTCAACCGTATCTGATGAGGGATCTGTAGGATCGTCCAGTCCTTTGTAATATTTTATTCTGCCACTGGCATCTTTTACAAAATATTCACCAGCTGATCCTTTGATTGTATCGCCACTGGTTGTAAATGCAGATATGAAATATAATGAGTTGGCAAGACTGTCATAAATTTCTGTACCAACAGGATTTAACGATGCACTAAAAAAAGCATTATGAGCAGCAAGCCCAATGCCGGTGAGCGAATCAACTGTAAGCACCTGTGATACGGTACAGTTGTTTCCAATAAACAAAGGGCTAAAGTCGCCGGTATCAAGACTTTTTTCTTTTTTGCATCCTGCCACTATTAAAAGCGAAAGGATGGCTATTGCCAACTTTTTCATCCGCATCTCATTTAGAAGTTTTGTTGCAGGTGTTACGGCGCAATGTTTTACACAGGAAATTCTACGGCATACAATTGTTACTGCACAATCAATGCTGCATTAAGATAGGAATAGTTTTTTGAAAATTACATTACCTGTGTATCATCACCGGCTGTTTCAGTAACTTCTTCTACAACAGGATTACTTTCTTCCTGCTTATGATGCCTGAAAAAGCGTTTCTGAAATAATAAAATGGTAATTACGCCAACCGAAATTGACGCATCGGCAATATTAAAAATGGCAGAGAAAAAGGTAAAGGGCTTACCGCCAATAAACGGAACCCAGCCCGGCATCATTTTGTTTTCAATAAGAGGGAAGTACAGCATATCAACCACATGCCCGTGAAGGAAGGAAGAATAACCTTTGCCTGTTGCTTTTGCCACACCATCATATGCAATATATGAGTCAAGCGCTGCATTATAGCCCATTCCTTTATCGAAAATCATCCCGTAAAATAAACTGTCGATCAGGTTTCCTAATGCACCTGCATAGATTAACGCAGCGCAGATGATAAAGCCTGCATTGTATTTTTCACGAACAATTTTTACAATATACCAGCTGCCAAAAATTACAGCACCCAAACGGAACAGTGTTAATGCCAGTTTAGCCCAATCGGTCGTGCCCAGTTTCCAACCATAGGCCATGCCCGCATTTTCAATAAAATACAATCTGAACCAATTGCCCATAACATGCCGTTCTTCCTGGTAAAAGAAACTGGTTTTTACCCATATTTTCAATGCCTGGTCTGCAAATAAAATAATCAGAACAATCAATATTACGTGGCGGATCTTCACTGTTTAAATTTTAGTGAGCAAAGATAAGGTGAATGGGGAATAGTGAATGGTCAATCGTGAACCGTGAATCGGCAGATGATAATCTTTTAACTATTCTTCAAAATAAACCCTTTTTACCCGTTGGCTGATACCTGTCATTATCTCGTAAGGGATCGTTTGGCTCCAGCTTGAAAGCTGGTTAATGGACAGATTGTTGCCGAAAACAATCACTTCATCACCTTCTTTAACATCAGCAATGCCGGTTACATCAAGCATGGTCATATCCATACAGATGGTTCCTATAACAGGAGCTTTCTGACCATTTACCAGCATATAGCCTTTGCCATTACTTAAGCTGCGGGGGTAGCCATCGGCATAACCAATACGAACTGTTGCTGTAACAGATGGTTTTGTGATAATGCCTCTGCGGTTATAACCAACCGTATCGTCGGGCTGCAGATGTTTTATTTGAGCGATGGTTGTTTTTAAACTCAATGCTTCTTCAAGCTGCAGTTTGCCTGCTGCAGAACTGATGCCATACATGCCAATGCCGAGGCGCACCATATCGTACTGAAGTTGCGGATGACGCATGGTGCCGTTTGAATTATCAAGATGTCTGATGAACGAATAATTCAGTTCATTACTGATGAAATGACATGCATATTCAAACTCATTAGCTTGCTGCAATGTAAATGCATCTTCATTTGCATCTTCACTTGCTGCAAGATGACTGAATACCGATTGTACAGAAAAATAATTTTTCTTTTTCAGTTCAATGCAGAGCTGTTGTAATTCATGCTGCATAAAACCAAGCCTGTGCATGCCTGTGTCGATTTTTAAATGAACAGGATAATCAGTAATCGCTTCTTTTTCTAAATAGTTTTCGAAGGCATGAAGTATGGAAAATGAAAACAGTTCAGGTTCAAGATTGTGATCGGTTAATGCATCAAAGCTGGCAGGTTCAGGATTCATCACCATGATTGGTAATGTAATGCCTGCTTTTCGTAGTTCAACACCTTCGTCTGTAAATGCTACTGCTAAATAATCGGCTTTTAAGAACTGAAGCAGGTTGGCAATCTCGTAACTGCCGCTGCCGTATGAAAAAGCTTTCACCATTGCCATCAATTTGGTTGATAGGTTAAGCTTCTTCTGGTATTCCTTGATATTTCTTGCAATTGCTGAAAGATTTATTTCAAGTACTGTTTGATGTGTTTTCTGTTCGAGCAATGCCGCTACTTTATCCAGCTCAAAAGCACGGGCACCTTTTATTAAAATACTTTCGTTATGAAAATTGATGGAAGTAAATTCTTCTGTCAACTCATGTGTAGTTGGGAAATGCAGCATCTGCATAGCAGGCAACAACTCACGAAAGAATTGTTTTGATTTTTCGCCAACGGTAATCAAGCGGTTTACTTCATGACTTTGGATTAACCTTGCTGCCGATGCATAAACATCTTTTTCCTGTCCTGCAGATAATGGAAAATCGGAAAGAATGAGTGTTTTGTTTTTATGTTGATGTTGTTGCTGCAGCATGTTCAATGCAATGCTGAACGAACTTAAATCGGCACTGTAACTGTCGTTGATAATTGTTGTATTGTGAATGCCGCTTTTTAATTCAAGCCTTAGGCTTACCGGCCGCAACTGACTGAACTTTTCTTTAACCGAAGTAAACAGATTCAGGTATAAGCAAGTAGCCAGGCAATGCAATGCATTTTCAACTGATGCCTCATCAATAAACGGGATATTGATGCTGGATGAATTTCCATTATAGCTGAACTGTATTTCAGTTGATGAAGGTTCTGTTTTTATTCCTGTTATCTGAATGTTGTTTTGCTCATGCCGTCCCCATGTAAAAAGTTTATTGCTGTTAATCGCAAGTCCGTTTAACTTTTCAGGAGAACAAATAATGATTTCTGAATCAGTAAATAACTGAATTTTTTCATTGAGTTTTTGCTGTTTGCTTTCAAATCCATCTTCATGAGCTTCACCAATATTGGTTAAAATTCCAATCGATGGTTGTATGATTTGCTGCAGCTTACTCATTTCACCAGTTTGTGAAATGCCTGCTTCAAAAATACCCAGTTGATGTTCGGGTTTTATTTGCCATACACTCAGTGGTACACCAACCTGTGAGTTGTAACTTTTAGGGCTTCGTACAATTGCCAGCTGATCGGATAACAATTGGTTGAGCCATTCTTTCACAATTGTTTTTCCATTACTGCCGGTAATACCAATAACAGGAATAGAAAACTGGCGGCGATGCCATGCAGCAAGTTGCTGTAAGGCATTCAGTGTGTCATCAACCAATAAAAGATTAGCGTTGGGATATTCGTCAACAGAAACCTGTTTGTGAACAATGAAGTTTCTTACTCCTTTATTGTAACATTCCTGTATAAAATCATGGCCATCCCTTCTTCCTGTTTTGAGCGCAAAGAACAAAGCTGTTTGCGGATGAATTACACGGCGGCTGTCGGTTTGTAAATGTTCAATAGTATCACTGCTGTTTGCTTGTTGTAAGTAAACAGCTTTTAAAACGGAAGCGATTGTATCAATGGAGTAGGAAATCATTCCTGCAAAGATGCAAACTATTTAGGCATGTCGGGCGGAGTTCCTTTTTTCTTATTATAAACAGAATATAACATGGATCCGCCAATACAAACGACGATAACTCCTAATGAAATAATAACCTGTGTTGGCTTGTCAACAACTGTACTGATGAGTTCTTCGCCAAGCATTTTTAAACCAATAAACACCAGTACAATGGCAATGCCCTGTTGCAGGAAATCGAATTTGCTTACAGCACCTCTCAGTAAAAAGAATAATGAACGTAAACCAAGCACTGCAAAAATATTGGAAGTGTAAATGATCATGACGTTGCGGCTTATTCCCATTACAGCAGGGATGGAATCAAGCGCAAAAACAATATCGGTTGTTGCCAGCATTACAATAACTACAAATAAAACTGTATAAACCGGTTTGCCATACTGTTTAATGCGATACTTCCCATCGCCATCATCCATTGTAATTGGCAAAAACTTTTTCAGGAATTTGAACACTGCACTCTCTTTGGGATCAAATTCTTCCTCCTGGTTGGAGGTAAACATTTTAAAGCCGGTGTAAATAAGAAATGCGCCGAAGAAATATAATAACCAGTGAAAGCGGTTAACCAATCCTACACCAACTGTTATAAAAATCACACGGAAAACAATGGCCATAAGAATACCCACAAGCAAAACTCTTGGGATAAACCGTTCCTTCACTTTAAAAAAGCTGAAGATTAAAACAAAAACAAAAATATTATCAATACTCAGGCTCCATTCCATAAGGTATGCACTGATGTATTCTATTGCTGATTGTTTTCCATCCTGGAAAAAAACAAATACTCCAAATGCAAGAGCAAGGATTACCCAAAAAATGGTTTGGTTTAAAGCCTGTTTGGTTGTAAGCTGAGCTGATTTTTTACTAAGCAGACCTAAATCGAAAATGATGGCAAGTAACAATACTATCCCGAATACGAGATAAGTAATTTGCGTTGGATTCATGATTAAAGTTTCAAAACAAAAACAATAGCAAAGATATTATGCTTTGCCGTATTTTCTTTTTCTCCATTGAAGGTACGCAATACCAACGAAGATTATGAGTATAACAGGAACAATGATGTTAATGATTTGCCATAACAAACGTTGCTCACTTACTTTTTGCGGGTTGAGTAACCGGAGTGTCACATCTTTGTTACGTAACGAAATGATGCCTGCATTTCCGGTCATATATTCCAGTGCATTCAATAAGAAACTTTTATTGGCGAAACTGCGTTCCTGCGAACGGCTGTAGCCCATTGGAAATGGTTCTTTTTGTGTATAGCTGTTTAATACAATATCGCCATCACCAATAACAATTTGTTGTGTTAAGGGCGACTGCGCCTGGAATGAACCGTAATTAGAAGTAAAGAATTGCCTTGCTTCAACAGATGCCCTGTTTGCATAGAAACTGTTGAATTTTCCTTCAAGTAAAATACCAACCGGTAGATTTTTCTTATTGTACAGTTTAACATCTTCAATTGTTCTTAATTCCTGCAGACTGATGATAGCTGGTGTACTGACAAACTTTGCATTTTCGCTGGAAGAAAGTAAAATTGTTTTCGTGATGCCTTCAGCTTTAACGGTATCGAGTGTGTTGGTAAACTGGCTTAAAACAGGTTCAAGATTTTTTGTTATGGGATGTTGATTGCTTGCAACCAGCAGCGGATAATAGTTAAACGGAACATCGGCCAGTTGCGGCTGACCACCTGCGTTACCAACAACGAGTTTGCTGAGATCGCACTGCTGATCCTGTAACAAATCCCTGTTGATACGAACACCATACTTAAACAACAAATCATCGAGATTTAAACCACGGTCAAAAGCAAGTGTTTGTGCAGTAAATGCAAGACTGTCTTTTTCTGCATACAGCATATCCAGCATCCAGATTACTTTTCCTCCCTGCATAATGTACTGGTCAATTTTCATTTTTGCAGAATCAGAAAATGACTGTGATGGTTTTACAATCAACACTGCCGACATTTCTTTTGGAATAACCGGATGATTGTTTAAATCGAGTGTATGAAAACTGTAATCGTTGTTCAAAACTTGCACCAGGTCATAAATTTCAGGACCACCGGGTTCTCCATTACCGGTTAAATAACCAATAACCGGTTTTTGTTTCTGCTGAATTTTTTCAATAGCATTTGCAAATTTAAATTCAAGCAGGGCCTCTGCATTGCTGATGCTTTTTGCTTCATCAGTAGTTAAGCGGCCGGTCAAGGGATCTCGGCTGTATTCTGTTTTCCCACTGAGCAAATCAACCGGAATCACTTTGTTTTCGTAATGAATAATCGCTGATGGATAAATGACACGTTGCGTTTTTGCTTCTTCTTTTTCCTGCACTTCAAGCGTGTATGGCATGATGCCGAGAGTTTTCAATGAATCGCCAATAAGTTGCTGTGTGACTTCTTCATTAAAGTTGGGTCTTACCTGGTGCAGGCTGTCGATGTTTACACCGTTATATCTCAGATCTTTCAACACATTATTCAGCATTTCTGTTTTTGCTTCTTCGCTAAACAGTTCATCAACCGATTTGTAATTTACCTGCAGTTTATTACCGCTGTATTCTTTCATCTCAGTCAATAAATCACTGGTGCTGTTTTTTAATTTCCTGAACGAAGAACGGAAATCACCTTTCAGAAAAACATCAACCGTAACCGTTCCATCAATGTTTTTTAATAATGCTTTTGTTTGCGGTGAAAGCGAATATCTTTTCTCCGCAGTTAAATCAATACGGAACTTGAGCAAACCTGCCAGCAAGTTTACAGCAAACAATACTGCCAGTAAAATGAGCCATCCGAATTTATTGGAAAATAGTTTCATTGTTGATTTAATTACTTTTTGCGGCTGATATGCTGAACAGTGAGATAAAGTGTAAAGAAAATTATGCTGATAAAATAAATCACATCACGGCTGTCAATAACTCCTTTTGATAAACTGCGGTAATGAAAATCCATTCCAAGCATTTCAACCATATAATCGGCGCCGGTGCCAACAAGTTTACTTAATGCTGCAAATCCGCTGTATAATACGAAACAGAAAAATGCACTCAGCAAAAATGCAACAACGGGGTTGCTTGTATAGCTGCTGCAACAAAGTCCTACAGCAGTAAATGCTGCCGATAAAAACAACAGCCCGATGTAAGAACCGATGATACCACCTGTATCAAGTGATGTGCCTTCTGCTGCCATCGCTTTCATGGTGAAATAATAAGTAAGCGTTGGCAGCAAAGCAATGATTACAACGAGTAACGAAGCAATGTATTTGCCTAATACAATTTGCCATGCAGTGAGCGGCCGGGTAAATAATGTTTCAATTGTTCCTGTTTTCCATTCATCGGGGAAAAGACGCATTGTTACTGCAGGGATAAGCAGGAGTAATATATACGGCGACAGGTTGAAAAAGTTTTCCAGTGTTGCATAACCATAATCTAAAATATTGAAACTGGAAAAAACGAACAGGAACAAACCATTCAGCAAAAGAAAAAGGATGATGGTGATGTATCCTGTAAGGTTGCTGAAAAACTGCCGGAATTCTTTTTTACAAATTGCCCACATAGATGACAAAAATAAAGGAAACGGGCAAGTTGATGGCAGAAGCTTTTATTAAAAAAGTGTTGAGGCAGAGCGGTTTGAAAAACGGCTGACAAATTTTCGCTAAATAATTATAAAACTTTGAACAGAAAACTTATTTTAGATAAGCTAAAATATGATCCAGACCTGTTAGAAATCCCCACTTAAACCAATATCATCCAATTTTTACCAGAGAACTGACGAGAATCAATTTCGATCACAATAAATTGAAAATCGGATGGAAAAAGTATTGCTAATCGTAATTAAGAAAAATGGACGACTGCTTTCTAATTTCTTATTGAGTTTATTTTTGGCTTTTGTTTTTGCGACCAATGCATTTGCACAACTGAGTATTATATCTGCAGGAACACCCTTTACTCAAGATTTTACATCGCTTGGAAGCAGCGGGACGGCTACACTTCCTGCAGGTTTTGTAGTTACAGGATCAACTACATTCTCTTCTGGGTTAAACGTTACTACACAGGCAGCAGGTACAACAGGAACAGGCGGATTAACTTCGACTTCTAGTGGTGGAGCATACAATTTTGCAAATGGTATTACAGCTACTTCAACTGACAGGTGTCTTGGGTTTTTATCCTCAAGCGGATATACAAGTCCTTGCTCAATAATGTTACAGGTTACAAATAATACAGGTAGTATGATTGTCTCTTTTTCAATTTCGTTTGATTATGAAAAATACAGGTCAGGATCAAGGGCTTTCGACTGGACATTTTTTCATGGCAACGATGGATCGAGTTGGGCTTCAAACTCCGGAGGCGACCAGGCCTATGTTGCAGATGCTACTAATAATACTGTTTATAATCCTCCTACAACAATATCAAAAACGGTTACTATAACTGGTATAGCTGTTCCCGACGGTTCATCTTATTATTTCAGATGGACTTATACTGGAAACGGGGGCTCAACTAATGGACAGGCAATCGGAATTGATAATTTATCTATTACGGCAACAACTGGTACGATTCCAACGAGTAACTATTCTGATTATTTCAGAAGTAAGCAAAGTGGAGATTGGGGATCAGCTTCAACATGGGAAAGTTCGGCAGATGGAATAACATGGATAAATGCCACATTATCACCAACAAGTGCAGCAAATACAATTACTATAAAAAATGGGCATACAGTATCAATTGTAGCCGCAACTTCTGCTGACCAGTTAACAATTGAGGCTGGGGCAATTTTAAATCATGCAGAGGGTATAGATTTTACTTTGGATGATGGATTGGGGTCTGATTTGGTTATTTATGGAACTTATATTTTAAATGGAACTATTCCTGTAATTCCTTCTCCGCAGATGTATAACATTACAGTTGAAAGTGGAGGTGTTGTTCAGGTAAAAACGAATTCAACTCCATATTTGGACTCAGATAATTTTGCGTTTTCAACAAATACAACCTGCTTGTTTAAAACCGGAAGTGTTTTTGATTGGTCAGTTTCTTCAATATTTCAATCATCTGGTATAACCTATTTTGCAAATTCGACAGAAAAACCAATTTTTAAAATTTCAGCAAATCTAGGTACAGTAGGTGCTGGTACCACAACCACAATCAACGGATTGTTGCAAGTTGATGGTGCTGTTACTTTTGATAATTCAGGTATCAAGATTTTTCGTGATGGTATTGTTGGCTCAGGATCAATATCGCAGCTTGCTGGCTCTGGCGCACTACAAATCAATGGTACTTCTGCTCAGTTAGGAGGTTCGGGAACTATTACTTTAAATGGAAGTGGTTTGCAGATTATCAGTCCTGCAATCGTTAGTCTTATCTCAAACAAAATAATTAATGGAACTGGTACTTTCTCTGTAAATAATGGAAGCACATTCAACTGCTTTGCTAATGTGGTATCAGGTTCATCTGCTTTTATGCTTAATGCCGGTGGTAAATTAGGTATTGGATCACCTGATGGAATAACGTCTTCAGGTTTGGGAAATATTCAAACTTCGGGTCGTACATACAGCAGCGATGCAAACTACGTTTACAACGGAATCACTAACCAGGTAACCGGCAATTTCACAACTACACCTGTTGCAAATACTGTTTACACGTTAACAGTCGCCAATACGGGGAATACCGTAACTCTCACAAACGATAATACAACTGCTACTGCATTGTACCTTAACAGTGGTTATTTCGCTTCAGGCACCAATCAAACGTTAAAAATTGCAAACAATGGTATTGTCTATGGGAATGGAGGAAGTAATCCCAATAGTGCGAATGCTGGAAACATTGAATTTATAAATGCTGGTTCCACCAGCGGTATTGCCGATGGCTATCCAAAGCTTTATTCAGTAATTATAAATGGAGGAGTTGATTTTAATGGTGCAATAACAAATTCTGCTACGATCATGAATCAAATGAAGCTGAATTCAGGTGCTTATATCATTGATGCGCCTTATTACAACTCAGGTTCTTCGTTGGTATATAGTACAGGTGGTTCATATCAACGAAATATTGAATGGGGCAACTCTGCTGGCTTGCCTGGTTATCCTTATAACGTAACTGTGCAGGCAAACACAATACTTGATCTTAACAGCAACCCAATAACAATTTCTCAGCTCGAAACTGGTGGCGATTTAATTCTTGGTAATTCTACAGGCTGGGGCAGGGTGTATATGAACAACAATATGAATAAACCACTTTCTGTAGGCGGAAATTTAATTATTGGTTCTGTTGATGCCGCTTCTACTTCAAGTGAACTGGGATTGTCAAATGTCATGAATGGTGATTTATGGTTGTACGGAAATTTCAGCAGGTATAATGGAAGTTCTTATACCGATAACAACCGGGCTATTTATTTTAAAGGGGCATTAAATTCCACCATCAATACCCCCAATGTTTCAATAACTCCAACTGTTCCAACACAATATTTCAGTTATGCAGTCATTGACAAAACAAACGGAACAGAACAAATAACACTTAACTGCCCGGTAGGGATAAGCAAGCTTATAATATTCAGCAAAGGAATTGTTACTTCATCAGCCAGTAATCCGTTGGTAGTGGTTGACAATGCTGATGCAACAGGGGCAAGCACATCCTCTTTTGTAAATGGTCCGGTTAAGAAAATTGGCGATGATAATTTTAGTTTTCCTGTAGGAAAATTAGTTTTCACAACACCTCATTACAGGGCAATTGGAATTTCGGGTTTGGCAGCTGATCCGGCAAATGCATTTACAGCTGAGTTTATGAGAGCCAATGCCAGGCTGTTAGGAGCGGTTAATTCTCCAGGTCCGCCACCATTACAATGGGTGAGCCAATGTGAGTATTGGAAACTTGATCACAATACGGGGTCGTCATCTGCTAATGTAACATTAAGCTGGTCGGGGCAGAGTCCCTGTAACCAGGCTTATGTAACCGATCCTGCTTACCTTGTTATTGCTCATTTTGATAATAGTACAAACTCATGGAATTCTCATGGGAATAATGGAGGATATACAGGTGATAACACAGCCGGTACCGTTACCTGGAATGGGGTTCCTTCATTTAGCCCGTTTTCACTTGGCACAACCGATGTACGTTATAACCCATTACCACAGGTACTTAGCCTTTTTTCATTTTCAGCTGTTTCTCGTAAGTCCGATGTTTTGATTGAGTGGAGTATTATGAATAATAACGACCAGGATGAATATGTGATTGAGCACAGCAGGGACGGGATTAAGTTTGAAACGAAAAAAGTTGTACCATCAAAAACAATTCTGAATCAGGCTTCGTACTCAGAAGTTGATTCTAAACCTTATTTTGGCTGGAATTATTACCGAATTCAGGCTACAGATAAGCAAAACAGGGAAAAGATTTCGCAAGTTGTCAAGGTTTGGTATGGAATAGGAGAGTACGTCAGGATAAGTCCAAACCCGGCTTCTGAAAAAATTGTAATTAATTTTTCCGATCCACGCAGCATTTCCAGAATTGACCTTGTCAATATATCCGGCCAGGTATTGAAACAGGTTAATACGATTCAGTTTTCTACTGAAATAAATATATCTCAATTGCAAGCGGGAATGTATTATCTGCGTATTCTGGATAAAAACGGGCTCATAACTAAGCCATTTGTCAAAAAATGACGACCCGAAACCAACTGCTGAAAAAGCCCCGACTCAGTCGGGGCTTTTGTTTTATTTCTGTAAGATTTGATCTTAAACTGCAAAACTTTCACCACAACCGCAAGTGCGGGTGGCATTTGGATTGTTGAAATGGAATCCTTTTCCATTTAAGCCGTCGCTGAAATCAAGTGTTGTATTGTACAGGTAAAGCAGGCTTTTCATGTCGGTAACTACTTTTAAGCCGTTATCTTCAAATACCTGGTCGCCTTGTTTTGATTCATTATCAAAATCAAGTTTGTAGCTTAATCCACTGCAACCACCTCCAACAACACTCACTCTTAAAAAGTAGTCAGCTTCATTTTCTACTTTCGCTTTTTGCAGTAATACTGCAACTTTTTCTTTCGCTTTATCGGTAACAAAAATCATAATCTGGTTTATTATTGTTTATCAACAGCCGTGCCAGTTGGCTTTTGCGACGGTTTGTCAGCAAAATTAAGAAAATGAACGAAGTTGGCTTTTATCTGATAATTCAGGTTCTGGATGATTGCAGAATTGTGCCGATTTCCTGCAATGCAAAATCAATTTCTTCTTCCGTTGTAAGATAACCAATGCTGAAGCGAATAGAGTTTTTACATTCATCCTCACTCAAGCCCATTGCCAGCAACACATGACTTGGGTGTTGTAATGCGCTTGTGCATGCACTTCCTGCCGAAACTGCAATTTTTTTTGAGATCGTTGTCAGGAGTGAAGATCCAGCCTGGTTGTCAAATAATAGGTTACTTGTGTTGGGTAACCGGTTTGTCTTGTTCCCGTTTATTGCGGTTCTTCCCAGCGAACGCAGCCCTTCTTCCAGCTTGTTTCTAAGAAAAAGGATACTTCTATTCCTGGTTTCCATTTCTGCTTTAGCAAGTTCACATGCTTTGCCAAAACCTGCAATACATGGAACATTTAATGTGCCGCTTCGTAAACCTCTTTCGTGGCCGCCACCATCAATTTGTGCTTTAATCGAAACTCTAGGATTTTTTCTTCTTACATAAAGCGCTCCGGATCCTTTTGGTCCGTATAATTTGTGTGATGAGAAGGCCAAAAGGTCAATACCATCATTGATTGCATTAACCGGAATTTTTCCTGCAGCTTGTGTGGCATCACAAAAAAAGAGTGTCTTTTTCTGTTTGGCAATACGTCCGATATCAGCAATGGGATGAATAACTCCGGTTTCATTATTTGCGTACATGAAAGCAACCAGGATTGTATCTGGTCTTATGGATTGTTCTAATAAATTCAGATCAATCAATCCTTCATGATCGACCGGCAGGTAAGTAACCTTATATCCTTTTTTTTCAAGGGATGAGCATGTGTCAAGAACAGCTTTGTGTTCAGTCGCACAGGTAACAATGTGATTGCCTTTACCACTGTAGGCATCAGCAACACCCTTTATCGCAAGATTAATACTCTCAGTAGCACCTGAAGTAAAAATGATTTCTTCTTTTATAGCTCCAATTATTGCCGCAACCTGTTCCCTAGCAATTGTAATTGCTTCAGCTGCTTCCCATCCATACACATGAGAATTACTTGCGGCATTGCCAAATTTTTCAGTGAAATAGGGCAGCATCATTTCCAGTACTCTTGGGTCAACAGGAGTAGTGGAATTATAATCGAAGTACAGAACAGATTTTTGTATGCCCATTATCATACAAATTTAAACTGATGCTATGTAAATTGCTTTTAAAATAAATTCATGCAAAAGATTGAACATATTGGTATTGCCGTAAAAAAACTGGATATATCTGTCCCTTTATTTGAAAAGCTGCTGAACACGGTTTGTTATAAAACAGAAATGGTTGAATCGGAAAAAGTAAGTACTGCATTTTTTCAAAAAGGCGAGACGAAGATTGAATTACTTGAAAGTACTGACCCTGATGGTGTAATTGCAAAGTTCATTGAGAAAAAAGGTGAAGGACTGCATCATATCGCATTTGATGTGCAGGATATTGAAGCTGAAATGAAACGTTTGCAGAATGAGGGCTTTGTGTTGTTGAATGAGAAACCTAAGAACGGAGCAGATAATAAGTTGGTTTGCTTTCTTCATCCAAAAGGAACAAATGGTGTTTTGGTAGAATTGTGCCAGGAAAAAAAATAGTCATCGTTTTGATGACTATTTTCAAATAAATTATAAAAATGAACTTACTGCTTTATTAAAGGCAAGCTTTCAACAACTGATCCGTTATCAACTACCTGCAACAGATATAAACCAGGTTTCATCATTGCCAAATCTATTTGCATGATATTCGTATTGCTGGTTGCAGCATATGCTTTTATTCTCATGCCTTTTGCATCGATCAAATAAAGCTGTTGTCCTGATTTGAAATTTGTTTTTGAATAAATGTTAGCAATTCCTGACACCGGATTAGGATATACACTAATAGTTTTTGCTGATTGATTATTGGATACTTTAACAATATCGGAATAAGCAGCTGCACCATCTATATCTACTTGCTTTAAACGATAATAAGTTGTGCCAGAAAGTGGATTTTTATCAGTAAATGAATAACTCGTTTTTAGAGAAGAATTGCCTACTGATTTAACGGAACCTATTGCAGACCATGTTTTCTGATCAATACTTCTTTCAACAATAAATGCCATGCTGTTGATTTCCTGTAAAGTGCCCCATTCAACAGAAACCTGGTAGGGGTTGCTTTGATTAACTTTTATATAGTCAAACATGGCTGGTAAAACGCCTTGGCCTATGGCAGGGCTTGCAACATATGTTGGACCTGTGAGATTGTTTTGAGTTGTTGAACCGGGTCCTCCCCAAAGAATTGTACTGCCTATTCGAATTAAATCACTGCTACCATTTGCTGCATAAATTGTTCCCCCTGGCCATATTTGAATGAAACTAAAACAAGCTAAGTTAAGTGTGCCGGATGGTTCAAAAACTAATGAGCCGCAAACAAAAATGTTTAACCGAGGTGAAAGAACCGTATCTGCAGGAGCAGGACAAGAACTACTAGAATAGACATTGTTTTTAATAGAAACACTGTAGCCAGACGGAATACAAACAATATCATCGTCTTTGGGAATCGAATTGCCATTCCAAGTGTTTGGATCATTCCAAAACCAAGTGCCTGAAGTATGAGTAGGCCATTTTGTGCAATTTGTAGTTGCAGGAGGCATTGTTGAGCATGATGGATATTTAAATGAATTCGGCCAATAAACCTGTGCCGAAATTTCTATTGAAATTATAACTAAAGAAAAAAGTAGTAAAAGTCGTTTCATATACGGAACTAAAAGTTTAGCGTAAAAAATAAACGGCTCTTTTCAGTGGGTTGGATCTCTGGAATTGTGGGGAAAATTGGAAATTGAGGTTGTTCTAAAGATAAGGATAGACTGTAAAAGTATTTAAATGTACCAGAAATGCAAGTAATTAATATAAAAGTTTTTCCATCTGCATACTGCGAGATCCCTTTATAAGAATATAAGTGTTTGCAATTATCTGATTTTGAAACCATTTTTTGGCTTCTGAGGAGTTTTTAAAGAAAAGAAAATTTTCATGTGTTTTTTCAAAGTCACCACCAACAAGTACTACTTTTTCCCATTCGTGCTTTTGGATAAGTGTCACAAGACCTTTATGTTCCAAAATGCTTTCATGCCCTAATTCGGCCATTGCTCCAAGCATCAGTATTTTTTTTGGGGCATCAATTTTTGCAAAATTTTCAATGGCGGCTTTCATACTTGCCGGGTTGGCATTGTATGCATCCATGATGATTTTATTGGAGTCTTTTTCAATTAACTGCGATCTGCTGTTTGAGGGCAAATAATTTTCAATAGATAGCTTGATTTTCTCAATAGGTACTTGAAAGTATTTTCCAACTGCAACTGCAGCAAGAATATTCGGCAGATTATATTCTCCCACTAGGTTCGTTGTAATAATACCAATGCCCGGATCGCTTTCAATCTTAACTTTTATAAACGGATCGCTTTCGATCATTGATCCGGTTGTTTCAGCATTTGTTGTGCCGTATGTAATTTTTTTGGTGATTCCCTGGCTCATTTCCTGCAGGTAGTCTAAATCAGTATTAATAAAAATGGATCCGCCCGTTTCCCGAATAAAATCATACAACTCACCTTTCCCTTTTTTTACACCTTCAATGCCTCCAAAACCTTCTAGGTGGGCTTTGCCTACGTTATTAATCAGACCAAAATTTGGCAATGCATATGTACAATAAGAAGCAATTTCCTTCTGATGATTTGCTCCCATTTCAATCACGGCCATTTCTGCATCGGGCCTGATTTTTAAAATGGTGAAGGGCACACCAATATGGTTGTTCAGGTTGCCTTCAGTTGTGTACGTTTTGTAATGAGAAGAAAGAACAGCATGAATCAGTTCCTTGGTGGTGGTTTTGCCATTGCTTCCTGTAATGGCGAGAAAAGGTATTTGAAACTGCTGTCTGTGATGTTTTGCTAATTGCTGTAATGTTGATAGAACATTATCTACTTTGAAAATTCGTTTATCGGAACTGTTAACATCCTCATCAACCACAACTGCAGCAGCTCCGAGTTCAAGTGCTTTTAAAGCAAAACTATTACCATTAAAGTTATCTCCCTTTAATGCAAAGAACAATTCTCCTGCTTTTAATTTGCGGGTATCTGTCTGTATAAACGGGTGTTGAAGATAAACCTGGTAAAGTTCCTGTATCAGCATAAAATCAAAGATAGCTTTTGACAGAAAAATCAATGTTTAATAATTATAAAAATTTTATCCAGAAATAAATTCAAGCAAGATCATGTTATTTAGTTCCTGACAACAAAAAGCCCTTTGCAATTGCAAAGGGCTTTTTGTTTGAAATATTAAGAGGTTTAACTTCTTTTCCTGTTGTTTTGTTTTCTTTTCTGGAACCAGTTACCGGTTTTGCGGCCATTACCTTCCTGGCTACCATAACGTGTCATGGCGCAACGGAAACCAATTGTAGAACTGCTTTGATCTTCTTCAAGGAAGCGGCGTGTGCCTGGGCTTAACCAATATGCACGATCATTCCAACTGCCACCTTTATAAACACGGCTCTTATCACTAACCAATGTTGTAATGCCATAACCATATTGAACCTGGCTTAAAGAGTCACCATCGAGATAGTTAATTGCATATCCTTGTTGGTAGTTTCTGCGGTTTTTTACTTCTTCTTCAGTTTCATCACGGTACTTAATGCGACCTAAAGAATCTCTCTCAGGTTTTCCTGTGCTTAAGTCGAGACGTTGAAACTTATTACCACGATATGTGTTGAAATCATCACCATCTGTTGGAGTAAGTGGTCTGTAAACATCGGCAACCCATTCGCTTACGTTACCTGCCATGTTATATAAACCAAATCCATTTGGATAGAATGAGTTAATTGGACCAGGAATCACTGCACGGTCATTCAAACCACCTGCAACACCCATATTATCACCAGCACCACGTTTAAAGTTTGCCAGGAACTGACCTTGCCAGGAACTACGTTTTGCATCACGCAAGCCATTTACATTTTGTGCCCAAGGGTAAACCTGCTTGTTTGCAGTTAACTCCTCACCACGACGTTTTTCGCTCCGGCGTGGGTTAGGGTTCTGAGCAATATAACCATAAGCCGCATATTCCCATTCAGCTTCAGTTGGCAGACGATAGTCGGGGAGAAGAATACCTTCTTCAAATGAAATTGAAGTTGGAACCTGTTTTGTAAGAGGATCTTTATAAGTTTTGAGCGATTTGCCAGGAGTTGCCTGGTATTCGCCTAACAGATAAGCTTTCGTATTGAAGTTGTCCTGTCCACCTCCCTGCATTTGTTTCTGCATTTCGGCTTTCTTATTTGTAATGCCTTTTTCATACAGGATATTTTCATTTACCCTGTCTGAACGCCATAAGCAGTAGTCATAAGCTTGTTTCCAGCTAACACCTACTACAGGATATAAATTATAAGAAGGATGGCGGAAATAATAGTCAACATATGGTTCGTTGTAAGCCAGCTCACTTCTCCAGCATAATGTATCAGGTAATGCACGGTTGGTGATGGCTGTATCCATGAACACACGGTTTAACCAGTAGAGATATTCACGGTAGTGAACGTTGGCAACTTCGGTTTCATCCATGTAAAAAGAAGCGACTGTAACACGGCGGGGACTGTTGTTCCAGTCACGCATAACGTCTTCTTCAGTAGCGCCCATTGTAAATGTACCACCTTCAACAAATACCAGTCCCGGACCGGTTTTTTGTTCTTTTTCTTTTGAAACACGGAAACCACTGCCGGTAGGATCGTTATACGTCCAGCCAGTGTTTGATGATTTCTCCGGTTTCTTTTTAAACAAGTTACAGGAAGATAACAATGCGGCCCCAACTAAAAGGATACCCAGATTCTGAATGCGGAAAAGGTTTTTCATCTTTTCGTTTTGATAGTTAACGAGTGAAATTCAAAAATATTGTATTGGATTTTCATCCCAAACTTTGGTATGAGATCATCGCAAACATAACATAATCTTTTTGAAATTGTCGTACCTAAAACGCTCAATTTGTAAGATTTAGTATTTGTGCTTGTAAATTTTTTTAGTAGAAATACGGGTGTTTGCAGCATTGGGGTAACATCTGTCATCTACATAATGAATTACTATATTTGTTTAACACCATTATGCGATACTCAGCCCTGTTATTGGCCTTATTTTTCTTTTTCAGCAGCACTGCTCAGCGTGCTTACCGCAGTAATTCAGTGCTTGCCAGTGGCAGCTGGTATAAGATTTCCGTAAAAAAATCTGGTATTTATAAAGTTGATGCGGCGTTTTTACAGTCTTTAGGGATAAGTACATCGGGGCTGTCAAGTAACAGCATCCGTTTATATGGTAATGGAGGACAAATGCTGGCTGAAGCAAACAGCGTTCCCCGTATTGACGATCTTTCCGAAAATGCAATTCAGGTTATTGATGGGGGTGATGGTGTTTTCAGCGGTACCGATTATTTCCTTTTTTATGCAGCAGGGCCCGACAAATGGGTGAAAGACTCGGTAAACCAGCGCTTCCGCCATCAAAAAAATCTCTATGCAAAAGAATCTTTCTACTTTATTACAATTGGCGGAACGGGTTTAAGGATTCAGAACGCAAATAACAGCGGCTTGGTTCCGGGCCCGGTAGTAACGGGTTTTCGTGACCGCTATGCTTATGAACTTGATACGGTTAATTTCTTAAGAAGCGGAAGGGAATGGTATGGCGAGGAGTTCAGTAATGTGCCCGGCTTAACGTTGGCAAGAAGTTTTTCAGCAAGCTTTCCCAATTTTATTACTTCGGCTCCAGTTCAACTTGTTTCAAATGTGGCGGCAAGAAGCTCTGGGGTAAACAGTTCATTTCTTATCAAAGCAAACGATGTTGCAGTTGCTCAGCATAGCATTAATCAAATAGGCACGGGCAATTATGATCCTGTTGCATCTCCTCATGAACTGGTAACTTCCTTTTCTTCCAGTCAGCCAACCATTACGCTTCAATATACATACCAGCCGTTGAGTGTAAATGCTCAAGGCTGGCTCAACTGGTTTGAACTTTTTCCAAAAAGACAGCTAAGCATGAATGGAGTAAACCAGCTGTTGTTTCGTGATTGGGAATCGGTGGCAATTGGAAATGCAGCCGAGTTCAGGCTGCAGTCAGCTACTGCAACTACTGTGGTTTGGGATATAACTGATCCGTTAAAACCTGTCAATATTCCTGGCAGTTTATCTGGCGGTGAATTCCGGTTTGTGAACCATAATGAACAGCTGCATGAATATGCAGCTTTTAATTCGCAGGAGTTTTTTGTTCCAACATCTGCCGGCAAAATAAATAACCAGGATCTGCACAACTCATCGCCCAAAGATTTTTTAATTATAACGTATCCTTCATTTCTTGCCGAAGCTCAACGTTTAGGGGCCTGGCATCAGCAAAATCAATCATTGAGTGTGCTGGTTGTAACAACCGACCAGGTGTTCAGTGAATTTGCATCTGGTACACCCGATCCTGTTGCTATCAGGGATTATGTAAAAATGTATTACGATAAAGCAGGAACAGATACCACAAAACGACCAAAGTATTTGTTGTTGTTTGGAGATGCTTCATACGATTACCAAAGCAGGATTAAGAATAATACCAACTTTGTTCCTTGCTATGAAAGTGAATCGTCCCTGGATCCTTTGTCAACCTATACTTCAGATGATTTTTTTGGTTATTTAGATGATGGAGAAAATATCAACCAGTCGTATCCTCTAAACCTGCTGGATATTGGTATTGGACGTATCCCGGTAAAAACGGTTGATGAAGCCCGTTACGTAGTTGATAAAATCATTCATTATTACGATAAAGATTGTCTTGGCCCATGGCGTAATGATGTTACGCTCGTTGCTGATGATGAAGACAATAATATTCATTTGGATGATGCCGAGCTGCATGCACAGCTTATTCAGCAGAATAATAATTTTAATGTAGCAAAAATTTATCTTGATGCTTACCGCCAGCAGAGCGGAAGTGGCGGCAGCCGTTACCCCGATGTAAACCAGGCGATCAACAACAAAATATTTTCAGGAACATTAATCTGGAACTACAGTGGCCACGGCGGTTCAAAACGATTGGCTGAAGAAGATATTCTTGACCAGGATATGGTTAACAGCTGGAGTAATAAAAATAAATTTCCATTGTTTATAACTGCCACTTGTGACTTTGCTCCTTATGACGATCCTGCTATCAGTTCAATAGGCGAAAGCATTTTACTCAAGGAAAAAGCAGGGGCAATTGCACTGATGACAACCACCAGGGTTGTATTTGCTTTCAGCAACCGCATCATCAATAATAATTACCTGAAAATTGCACTTGCACCTGATCAAAATGGCATTTTTCCAACATTGGGTGATGCAGTAAAAAGAGCGAAGAATTACACGTATCAGAATTTTGGAGACATCATTAATAACCGCAAGTTTACTCTTCTCGGCGACCCTGCATTACGTCTTGCCTTCCCAACATTGAAAGTAAGAACAACACAAATCAACAACCAGCAACCGTCGTCAGATACATTGAAAGCACTCGATCGTTATACAATTAAAGGCGAAGTAACTGATGTGTCGGGCAATGTTCTCACAAACTTTAATGGCAATGTTTACCCGGTTATTTATGATAAACCTCAACTAATAAAAACATTGGGGAATGATCCGGCAAGCAACGTCATTTCATTCAGCAATCAATCCAATATTATTTTCAGGGGAAAGGCCAAAGTGGTGAACGGAAAATTCAGCTACAGTTTTGTTGTGCCCAAGGATATTAATTATCAATATGGCAATGGCAAAATCAGTTATTATACAGAAGATGGTGTGAAAGATGGAACAGGTGCTGAAACTTCAATTATTGTTGGAGGCGCATCAAAAAATCCTGTGAGTGATAATACAGGTCCGGCTATAAAAGCATGGCTCAATGACGAGAAGTTTGTGAATGGCGGCATTAGCAACGAAAACCCTGTTTTATTGCTGAAGTTGTCTGATTCAAGTGGAATTAATACGGTTTCTACAGGAATTGGTCACGATCTTGTTGCCACACTTGATAATGATAATAACCAGTATTATGTTCTTAATGATTATTACGAAGCAGAATCTGATAGCTATCAAAAAGGCACTGTAAAGTTTCATCTGCAGAATTTAACCGAAGGAAATCATGTGTTGAAAATTAAAGCCTGGGATGTACAGAATAACAGCAGCGAATATGAGCTGGAGTTTAAGGTTGTAAAAGACAGCGAATTGAAACTGGCGCATGTATATAATTACCCCAACCCGTTTACCAGCCACACAACATTTATGTTTGAGCACAACAGGCCGGGGGATAATCTGCAGGTTTTGATCCGCATTTATACTGTTTCGGGCAAAGTGGTAAAAACCATCACCCGCACAATAAATAACGAGGGAAACCGTTCTTTTGAAATAGAGTGGGACGGCAAGGATGATTACGGGCAAAAAATTGGCAGGGGCGTTTACATTTACCAACTGGAAGTAAAAGATTCAAATGGCAAAAAGCAATCGGCACTGCAAAAATTGGTTGTTCTGTAAATGCAAACCGTTCTATCTTTAATAAGCTTTATTGAAAAAAACTTTTTATGTCCCAAATCAAAATGCTGATGAGAAACAGAACTTTCCTGGCTCTTTTTCTCTCCTTTAATTCTGTAGCCTTATTTGCCCAAACCACACAATCTATTAATGTTGTTACAACTGCGGTTCCAATGCTCCGTATTTCGCCCGATGCCCGTGCAGGTGGTATGGGTGATATTGGCATTGCCACTTCAGCCGATGCCAACGCATCATTCTGGAACCAGGCAAAAATTCCATTTGCATCACAGCCATCAGCTATTGGCTTAACATATACTCCCTGGTTAAAAGATCTTGGATTGAACGATGTATTTATCGGCGCTGTTGCCGGTTATCACCAGATCAATGAAGACCAGGCCGTTTCAGGTTCATTACGCTATTTCAACTTAGGTAATATCCAGTTCACCGATTATTCAGGCAACCCCATTAAAACAGCCATGCCACGTGAATGGTCAATTGATGGTGGTTACAGCCGCCGTTTAGGTGAAAAACTGAGTGTTGGTGTTGCTCTCCGCTTTATTTACTCTAACCTTGCCAGTGGTTACAGCGAAGGTGGTGTAACGTATAAAGCAGGTACAGCTGTTGCGGGCGATCTTTCATTCTTCTACAATGGAATTAATGAAGAAGGAAATGGATTTACTGCCGGTGCTGTTATGAGCAACCTTGGTAGCAAAATTCAATATACCAATGACGCTAGAGGTAAAGATTATATCCCTGCAAACCTTGGTCTTGGTGCTGTGTACCAGAAAACAATTGATGAAACCAATAAAATCAGCTTTGGTATTGATATCAATAAGCTGATGGTTCCCACCCCGCCGACAGATACTGCAGCCAGTGCGCTTGAAAAATACCGTAACAAGGGCGTGCCTGCCAGCTGGTTCTCTTCATTTGGCGATGCTCCCGGTGGATTTAGTGAAGAACTGAAGGAGTTCCAGATTTCTGCAGGTACAGAATACAGTTATAACGATTTGTTTTTTGCCCGTGCAGGTTATTTCTATGAATCAAAAACCAAAGGCAACCGCAAATATTTCAGCGTTGGCTTAGGTGTTAAATACAACCGCCTTGGCTTTAATTTCTCTTATCTCGTTCCTTCAGGCCAGGGACAAACCCGCAATCCATTAAGCAATACCACCCGTTTCAGCCTTGTGTTTGATTTAGGTGGTGATGCTGCAACAGGCGGAGCTACTGATTAATAGGTTCTAAAAGATATTTTGTCAAAAGCGGAGGTACTTTACCTTCGCTTTTTATTTTTAAATATGGCATTTAGAATAGGAACAGGCATTGATTACCATCAACTCGCTGAAGGAAGAAAACTTTTTATAGGCGGTGTGGAAATTCCACATCATAAAGGCGCATTGGGTCACAGCGATGCAGATGTGCTGTTGCATGCCATTTGTGATGCGCTGCTTGGTGCACTCGCCCTTGGCGATATCGGCACCCATTTCCCTGATACATCAAATGAGTTTAAAGACATTGACAGTAAAATATTACTGCAGCGTTCGTACGATAAAATCAGGGAAAAAGGCTACCGTGTGGTGAATGTTGACAGTACATTGTGCTTGCAGGCTCCTAAAATAAAACCTTATATCAGCCTGATGCAGCAAACAATTGCAGCTATTCTTGAACTGGGTGCAGATGCTGTTTCAGTAAAAGCCACCACCACCGAAAAGATGGGATTTGTTGGAAGAGAAGAAGGCCTTGTTGCCAATGCAACTGTATTACTTGAAAAAATTGAATTATGACCGTAAAGATTATCAACCGATCAAACAATCCGTTACCAACTTATGCAACAGAAGGTTCAAGTGGAATGGATATTAGGGCTTATTTACCCGTAGCCGTAGAACTGAAACCAATGGAACGTGCATTGATTCCAACTGGTCTTTATCTTGAACTTCCCGATGGATTTGAAGCACAGATACGGCCCAGGAGCGGCTTGGCAGCCAAACAGGGAATTACCTGCCTTAACACTCCAGGTACAATTGATGCAGATTACCGTGGTGAAATAAAAATCATCTTAATTAATCTTGATAAGCAGCCTCACACAATTCAAAGTGGTGAGCGTATTGCACAAATGGTTATCCAGAAAGTAGAAAAAGTGAACTGGACGCTTTCTGAAGAAATTGATCACACAACCCGCAATGCCGGTGGATTTGGCAGCACGGGAAAATAATAAACAAATGAAGAAATTTTCGATTGCTGCGGCATCGCTTGTACTGATTCTTATTTTTTCTGCCTGTCGTTCCACAAAAAAATTGCAACAGGCAATTATAAAAAAAGATACTGTTGTAACTGTTGTGCCCGAAGTATTGCCTACACATGCCGATACGGTTCGTATGGTAAATGAATTGCTTACAAGCGTGCAGAAAAACAGGATTGACTTCAAAACATTCTCGGCTAAGATTAAGGTTGATTATTTTAATTCAAAAGGGAAGCAACCGGATTTTGTTGCCAATGTGCGTATGAAGAAAGACAGTCTTATCTGGCTTTCGCTGGGTAATGAACTGGGTATTGAAGGTTTTCGTGTGCTGATTACACCCGATAGTATTAAAGTGCTGGATAAACTGGCCAACACTTACCAGGTACGTCCTTTGTCACATATCCAGGAGTTGAGCCAGATCCCGTTTGCATTTGCTGATTTGCAGAACCTGCTGCTGGGTAATCCCGTGTTTTTTAACAGGGACAGTATTACATCTTATACACGCAATGATAAAGGTTATACTTTGCTGAGTGTTGATGCGTTGTTTAAAAATCTCATTTCCATAAACAGTAACTTTTTAGTTGAGAAAAGCAAACTGGATGATAATGATCCTGCCCGCAACAGAACCTGCGATCTTATTTATACAGAGTACGAAAACAAAGCAGGAATTCCTTTTTCATCTTACAGGGAAATTTTTATTTCGCAGCAGAACAAATTAGATGTGCAGCTCAAATTCAAGGATTATAAATTCAATGAAGATCTGAGCTTTCCGTTTTCAATTCCTAAAAAATTCAAAAGAATTTAAAAGCAGATACGTTTTCGCAGAACAGTGCGTTTACCCTTTTTGACCTGAAACCTTAATTTTGTACTTTTTAAACCATGCCTATGCGGAAATTCTTTTTGTTTACGGTATTTGTTGTAATGAATGTTGTTGTGTTTGCCCAGGATAAAGCTGAGCTGGAAAAAAAACGCAAACAAACATTGCAGGAAATTGAAATCCTCAATGATCAGTACAACGAAATCAAAAAAAATAAGAAACAGAGTATTGGGCAGTTAACACTGATCCAGAACAAAATCCGTTTACGCAATGAAGTTATTTCAACCATCAATAAGCAGGTAAGAGCAATTGATGGTGATATTAATACTTCATACATCGAAATGCGCCGTTTGCAAAAGGATCTTGATACGCTTAAGATGAACTATGCACAAAACGTGGTGTATGCATATAAAAACAGGAGCAGTTATGATTTTCTCAACTTCCTGTTTTCTGCTACAAGCTTTAATGATGCTGTTCAACGTGTTTCATACATGCGTGCTTACCGCAATTACCGTGCACAGCAATTAGATGCTATTATTAAAACAGAAGAACTGTATAAACAGAAGATCACACAGCTTACCAATAACCGTAAACAAAAAAGTGTTGTTCTGCAGGATCAGAATAAAGAAATGGGCGAACTGGTGAAGGATAAGCAGGAGCAGGATGAAGTGGTAAAAAACCTGAAGAATAAAGAAAAGGAAATCAGTAAAAATATTTCTGCAAAAAGAAAACAGGCTCAATCATTACAGGCATCAATTACTGCAATCATTAACAGGGAAATTGCCGCTGCAAGAAAAGAAGCAGAATTAAAAGCCAAAGCCGATGCAAAAGCAAAAGCTGATGCAGATGCCAAGGCAAAAGCAGATGCTAAAAATAATGCTCCGGCAAATACAAATCCTTCAACAACAGTAACAACACCAGCTACTACTCCTAAAACAACACCGGTTACAACAGCACCTGTTGTTAAAAAAGTAGAAAGTTATCTTGAGTATAATAAGGAAGATTTAGCGTTGGGTAACAGTTTTGAAATAAATAGGATGAAACTTCCATTCCCTGTTGATAACGGGTATGTTGCAATTCCTTATGGTGATTATGTTGTTCCGGGTACTCCTATTAAAGGTCACCAGGACTTTATTACAATTGCATCTCCCGCTGGCACTTCTGTAAAAGTTGTTTTTGATGGTGAAGTTGTGAGTGTGTTTGATGTAGGTGGAATGAGTGCTGTAACTGTAAGGCATGGTAAGTACTTCACTACATACAGTAATCTATCATCTGTTAACGTAAGTAAAGGACAGAATATCAAAACCGGTCAAACAGTTGGTCGTGTTGGAACTAACCTTGATGGTGAAGGACAAATTGATTTTATTCTTTCAAGAGAAAATCAATTCCTCAACCCGGCATCATGGTTACGTCGTAGTAATTAATTAAACAGTTGCAGTTGCGGGCACAAATCGCTCGTACAACTCTTCATACAAAGGAACAATGTGGTGAATATCGAATTTCTCTGCATGTTCCTTTGCTTTTTGTTTGAAGTTATTCAGCGTTTCATCTTCTTTCAACAGTTCAATACCGGCTTTAACTAATCCGTTAATATCACCAACATTCGCCATATAACCGGTTTCACCATGAATATTAATTTCAGGTAAACCGCCAGCATTAGATGATAATACGGGAACACCTGCAGCCATTGCTTCCAGTGCAGATAAACCAAAGCTTTCGCTCTCAGAAGGAAGAATAAATAAATCGGATATCGCCAGGATTTCTTCCATTTCCTGCTGCTTGCCAAGGAAACGGATATCATCGCATGTATGCAGTTCACGGCAAAGTTCTTCAGCACCAGGCCTGTCAGGGCCATCACCAACCATCAGCAATTTGGCAGGAACTTCTTTTCGTATGCCGGCAAAAATTTTGATCACATCATTCACCCTTTTCACTTTCCTGAAGTTGGATGCATGCACAAGAATACGTTCGCCATTTGGAGCAATTGCCTTTCTGAAAGCATCAAGCGGCTTCTTGGCAAAACGTTTTACATCAACAAAATTGTAAATGACTTCTATCTCTTTTTCAATTTTAAAGCTGTGGTAGGTTTCTTTACGCAAACTTTCAGAAACTGCAGTTATTGCATCGCTTTCATTAATGGAGAATGTTACAACCGGTTCAAACGTTTTGTCTTTTCCAACCAGTGTAATATCTGTACCGTGAAGCGTTGTAATTACCGGAATATCTTTCCCTTTTTTGCGGAGAATCTGTTTGGCCATAAATGCTGCTGAGGCATGCGGGATAGCATAATGTACATGCAGCAGATCAAGATCATTGTTCATTACCACATCAACCATTGTACTGGCAAGCGTAGTTTCGTATGGCGGATAATCAAATAAAGGGTAATGTGGCACTCTTACTTCGTGATAAAAAATATTAGCACAAAAACCACTCAAACGCACAGGCTGCTGGTAAGTTATAAAATGCACCAGGTGGCCTTTATCGGCAAGCGCTTTTCCAAGTTCAGTTGCCAAAACACCACTACCACCAAATGTGGGATAACAAACAATGCCAATTTTCATTTTCCTTGATTTTGCTACTGTTCAACATTTATCATGCCATTTCAACAGGCAGGATAAATTGACAGGTTAAGACGACGAAGTTAATCATTTCGTATCAGTACGTATTTCCGTATGCTGCCGTCTGTAAAATTTTACATTCGGCATTCAATCCTTTTTTTGCCGGTTGGCAGAGTTGTTTTACTTTGGGGATATTCTAAATTCTACTGCATGAGACGTATTACCAGCTTACTTCTGTTTATTTTTTCTGTGATTGAATTATCAGCTCAAACAAATGATTCAGCTATGTTTAAACGCATATCTGACGATGTTTTTACCAATAGCAAAGCGTACCAGAACCTTTGGTTTCTATGTAAGAAAGTGGGGCCGAGATTAAGCGGTTCGCCACAGGCAGAAAAAGCCGTAAAAGAAACCTTCCGCATGATGAAGGAACTGGGTGCCGATACGGTTTACCTGCAGGAGTGTATGGTGCCGCATTGGGTGCGTGGAGCAAAAGAAAATGCTTTCCTGGTTGATGTAAACGGCAAGCCGGTGAATCTCAACATTTGTGCGCTGGGCAACAGCGTTGGTACAGGTAAAAAAGGAATTAAAGCCGAAGTGGTGGAAGTGCATTCATTTAAAGAACTGGATGAGTTAGGTGAAAAAGGAGTGAAAGGAAAAATTGTGTTTTACAATTTCCCGATGAATCCAACCAACGTTGAAACATTCCGTTCATATGGTGAAGCAGGACAATACCGTGGACGTGGACCATCCATGGCTGCCAAGTACGGAGCAATTGGAGCAATGGTTCGCTCACTTGCAAGTAATATTGATGATTATCCGCATACAGGCACAACAACCTATAACGATTCATTTCCAAAAATTCCTGCCATTGCAGTTTCAACACGTCATGCAGAATATATCAGCAATGAACTGAAGAAGAAAAAAGGTCTGCAGATGTATTTCAGAACAGAATGTGAAATGCTGCCCGATGCAAAAAGTTATAATGTAATTGGTGAAATAAAAGGAACAGAATTCCCCAATGAAATCATTACAGTTGGTGGTCATCTTGATTCATGGGATCTGGCTGAAGGTGCACATGATGATGGTGCAGGATGTATACAGAGTATGGAAATCATCCGTGTTTATAAAGCACTTGGTATAAAACCAAAACGCACCATTCGTGTGGTGATGTTTATGAATGAAGAAAATGGTTTACGTGGCGGAAAAAAATATGGTGAAGTTGCTGCTGCAGATAAAACCAACAAGTACATTTTTGCTTTGGAAAGTGATGCCGGTGGATTTACCCCACGTTCATTTGGATTTACAATCGGCGGAGCGCCATTGCAAAAATTAAAAAACTGGGAACCGTTGTTTAAGCCTTATGGTGTGTATGAATTTGCAGAAGGTGGTGGTGGAGCCGATATTGGTCCGTTGAAAGAAACAGGAGCAATGCTTTGCGGTTTACGTCCCGATTCGCAGCGTTACTTCGATCATCATCATGCAGGTAATGATGTATTTGAAGCTGTGAGCAAACGTGAACTTGAATTAGGTGCAGTTAATATGGTGCTGCTGTTGTATGTGGTGGATCAGTATGGATTGTAACTTTTTTATCAGCCTTCGGGTTTTATAAACAATTTTAACAGTACTTCGGTACTGTTTTTTTTATTGTTCTTTATTTTCATTCAGAGAAATAATCTTTTCTGAAACGATGAAAATGAAAAACACTTTAATGATCTGTTTGCTGTTAATCTGCATTACAGCTAAATCTCAACAAATCTTGCGGTTTCAGATTATAGATTCCGCAACAAAAGAACGTATTGCTTTTGCAACAATAAATGTTCGGAATCAATTATTTTTTGAAGCAGATAGTTCTGGGATTTTTACTTATACTCCTCAAAAGAATGATACAGTTTTAATTACCTGTGTTGGTTATTATGATAAAAAAATAACTGGCTTAAGCGCAGATTTACCGGAAATTAAACTTGTGCATAAACCTGTTGAGCTGAATAATGTTTATGTTGGAAAGTTCAGAACAGAGAAAGTGGGAATACTACATGAAAAAAAGGATTACTCAATGGCTGCAGGTCTCGGGTATCGTTCAGAATATGCTACTCTCATTACAATTCCTGATGAAATAAAGAAATATTCTGTTCGACAGATTTATTTTAAGGTATATACTAAAAATGCCAAAACCGGCAATATGAATCCTGTTCGTATTCACATTTACAGCGTAAACAGTGATGGTAGTCCTGGAGATGATTTACTGGAAAATGATATAGTTCTGTCATCAACTGTATTAAAAGGTAAGTATTTATCGGTTGAAATTCCCGAGCCAGATAAAGTACTTGATCAGCGTTCTTTTTTTGTTTCCATGCAATGGTTAAATGTTCAGAAAAATACAGTTGACTACAAACAACCACAGATTGCTTTTACTGATCAACAGAATAAAAGATTATCCTGGACAAGGCAGTTAAGAAAAAATCAATATACCTGGACCGGCTATATGAATATGGGTACTATGATTGTGTATGCCGATGTATTAGTGTATGAGTAAACGGCGGTTGTTAAGTATAAAAAAGAATTTATTTAATCGCCTGCTTTTGAATAAAATCATTTTTTTTGTTTGCATTCCTTATCCAGCACTTCAACAACTTTATTGAAATAAGCTTTTGCACGGTCGGGTGTGTTGCCAATGCAAACAACACCCGTTTTCCCATATTCAGAAAGTGCACCAATTAAATGAAAGGTTACGCCTTCTTCGGATGCACCATTGTAATGAAGACCGTTACAGATTGCAATGTCCATTAAATCGTAAGGAGTAATGCCTTTGTATGAATCGCTTTGTAGATTATCAGTGGCAATGTAGTAACGCTGTTTTCCATCGTTCATATAAAATTTGCCCGATGCTGCATCATAATCTCCCTCAGTTAAAAACTGCAGCATAATGTAAGGATGTGTTGTGCCGCCTTTGCGTAAATTAATTTCAACCACAAAATGTTTCCAGCAGTCGTTTTCTTTTACACTGATGAAGTCAATTCCAAAACGACCAAGCACACCATATTTTTTTAATTCTTCTGCAATGGGAAAGGCAATCACAGCCAGTTCTTTTGCATATTCCTCATTTGCAGGAAATGTAGCACCAAGAAATACCTGTCGATCTTCGCCTCCGAGTAACTGATCATGTGTGGATAGAATATCAATTTGTCCCAGCGGATTAATACGGCATTGAACAGAAGGTGATGCTTTTATTTCGCCTTCAATAAATTCTTCCACAATACCACCCATGGTTTCATACTTGCTGATAAATGTTGAAGCACTTAATTCTGTTGCAATCACTTTTAATTGCTGTTCAAGATTACTGTTTATCCATTGTTCAAGCTGTTTATTTTTCACTGCATCGTCATAAAAGAAAACAGCATTTCCATCACCGGAAAAACCATCGTTCATTTTAATGACGGCTTTTTTTAGTAAAGGATGTTTACGTTTTAAATCGACCAGCCGTTGAACAATATTTCTTCTGTTCTGCACATCTTCAAAACCATCAGGAGCAGGACCATTGCAGGCTTTAAAAATTTTTCGGCAACCGCTTTTGGTGCCTAGAAAATTAAGATCAGGATTACAGGCATAAACAGGTAAACCAAGTTTTACTGCTAATACCCGTTCCAGTTCAGTTGTATTAAAACAGGTGATATGTGCAGGCGAATTTTGCGGAATACATTTTTTGATGCGTTCAATAAGCCTTGGACGTTCGAGAATTTTTTCAGTTAATGATTTGGCCGATGCATCAAAGCAACTCAGCAATGTTAACCGTTCTCTTGCATGAAAACCGGTAATGCCCGGCAGCAGGTGAAGGTAATAATCAACAATCACCGGATCAACCGGCACACTTGTTACAAACACAACATGCGTACGTGGCATGCGCAGCAGCATGAGTAAACAAAGCAGCCGTTCTTCATAATAAAAATGACCTTTTACTTTGGTTAATATCTCCTGGTCAACCGTAAGACTTGGAATTACCACAATTGTTTTCGCTGCGAGTTTATCTGGAAAAACAGCTTCAAACTCTGCAGCAAACTGATCCTGCAACTGTTGAAACAATTGCCTGTTTTGCTCAATGTTTTCGTGTTGAAGCAAACGGTATGTGTCAGGCGAAAAAGTCAGCATGTTTATTTTTTATACAGCCATTTAAGGTAATGCCAGACTGCTTTTTAATGAATGACCGGTATCAGTCACCGCTGTGATGGGAATTGGAATCGCAGTTTACCGACGGCAACCTGTCGTTAACCGACAAACAATTTCGCTTAACCTCTCTGCTATTGACCCGGGTGCTGCGGTAAGATAATTTTGATAAAAATTAATTCTTATGGCAAATATTGAAAGACAACAGGAAAGAACACATGACCGCAGCGTTATTGGCATGGTTATCCTTATTGCAGGTGTTCTTTTGTTAATGAACAGGTTCAGCTTTTCATTAATTCCTCACTTTGTTTTCAGCTGGCCGCTGATCCTGGTTGTGATTGGTCTTGTGCTTGGATTGAGGGATGGATTTAAAAATAACAGATGGTGGATACTGATGCTGATTGGCGGATGTTTTTTGATGATGCGTAATCATATCTTCTTTGGCTTTGGGCTTGGTCACTTTTTCTTTCCTGCTATATTAATTGCTGTTGGTTTAATGATTGTGCTGAAGCACAAAAGAAACGAAGAAAGCAAACAGTAAATAATATCTTCACTGAAAGAACGAAACAATAACCGTACAGAAACTGAATAAAAATTATAGTTATGGCAAATTTTGAAAGAAGAAAAAGAAGAGTAAATGAGCGGCTTCTTTTAGGTGTTATCATCATCGTTGCAGGTATTCTTATTTTGCTGCGCAACCTTAACCTCATGTTTGTGCCTGGTTACCTGTTTACATGGCCCATGATCTTAATTGCTATCGGGCTGATAATAGGAATAAAAGATGGGTTCAGAAATAACGGATGGTGGATTATGATGATCATAGGAGGTTATTTTCTGATGACGCAGAACAATCCCGATTGGCAGTTCCGCCAGTTTTTCTGGCCGGTGATTTTAATTGCAGTTGGTCTTAGCTTTTTACTTGGCCGCAGAAAAAGAAGATGGATTGAAGATGATACACAAACGCAGGCTACGTACACAACCAATGCCCAGTCAACAACTCAGAATACATACACAACCAATGCGCAAACAACCATGTCTTCGCAGGGAACAAACAGTTCAGACAATGTAATTGATGCAACGGCAGTGTTTGGAGCTGTAAAGAAAAATATTTACGCCAAAGATTTAAGAGGTGGTGATATTTCGGCCATATTCGGTGGCGCAGAAATTAATTTAATGAATGCCGATTTTGACAGAGAAGCAAGGCTTGATGTAACCTGTATGTTCGGCGGATGTACATTGGTTGTTCCATCACACTGGCAGATACGTTCTGATGCAACAGCTGTGTTTGGTGGTATTGATGATAAACGTCCTCATACTTCTGGCGTAAGTGCCGATAAGGTTTTAATCCTTGATGGGTTTGTAATGTTTGGTGGTATTGATATTAAATCGGCTTATTAATTGCTGTAAATGTTATTCAATCAAAACAACTGTACAATGAACTGGTTTCTCGCAAAAATCATTTTCCAGGTTATTTGCGGTAATGGAAAACACCCCGCACAATTTGAAGAGCAGATACGTTTAATACAGGCTGCAGATAAAGCTGCAGCCTTTGCAAAAGCAAATACACTTGCAAAGAATGAAGAAGAAAGTTTTTTCAGTTTATCAAACAAAATGATTTGCTGGAAGATGGTTGCGGTAACGGATGTATACCCGTTTAATGCAATGCTGGATGGTGCTGAATTATTTTCAGGCACAAGAGTGGAGGAAGATGCAGATGCTTTTATTTATTCGGCCAGGCTTCGTGCACAGGATGTGCTGAATGAACCGGTTGAAATTTATCATTCCTAAATTATTTTTCGTGGCTGTTTCTCCTTTTCAATCAAAAAAATTCATGGTGCCCTTCAGCCTGTTCTGGTTTGTGTGGATTAGTGCACACCAGCTGGCGTTGTATAAAATGGGACTTGATTGGTTTACTGCACTTACCGATAGTGTTGTGAGCAATACATTGCTGATATGGGGCACATGGCTTGTGTTTACCATTCTGCGATATTACCTGCCCCGCAAAGAAGGAATTTTCAATTTGTTTTTACTGGTGATTGTGTTAACCGCTGCATGGTTCTTTGCAAAAACATTCATCATGAATGCTATTTATCCCAAGAACAGTGTGTATATGCAGATACGAAACACCACGCTGCCATTAAGGATTGGAATTGCTTTTTTGATTAATGGGTGTGTTACCATGTTTGCTTATGCTTATTATAACTGGCAGGAAAAAGCGGAAGCTGATAAACAAAAAACCGAAGCAGAAAAATTAACCCGTGAAGCAGAGTTGTTTAAACTCCGCCAGCAACTGCAACCGCATTTTTTATTCAATGCACTTAACTCCATCAATGCATTGATTTCAATAAAGCCTGATGAAGCACGTAAAATGGTGCAGCAGCTTTCTGAATTTTTGCGTACAACATTGAAGAAAGAAGAAAAGCAATGGCTGAAGCTGGATGAAGAATTACATTCACTGCAGTTATATCTTGATATTGAAAAGGTGAGGTTTGGTAATCGACTTACAACGAGAATTGAAGCCGATGTTGATGCACTTACCATGCAGTTGCCTGCTTTGCTGCTGCAGCCATTGGTGGAGAATGCTATTAAGTTTGGTTTGTATGATACAACCGAGCCAACACAAATCAGCATTCGTGCCATGGCTGAAAACAATGAATTAAAAGTAGTGGTTGAAAATCCTTTTGATGCAGAAACATCGCCGGCAAAAAAAGGAACGGGCTTTGGCTTAAGTTCGGTTCAACGAAGACTTTTTCTTTTGTTTGGCCGCAATGAACTGCTGCAAACTGAAACAAAAGAAAATATCTTTATCACAACAGTTATGATTCCGCAACCACAAACCATTAATGAAGAAGTACAACAATGAGTTATAAAGTTATAATTATTGATGATGAACCACTGGCAAGAAGCGTGGTGAAAGAATACCTGCAGAAACATGCTCAGCTTGAATTGGTGGAAGAATGTTCAAACGGTTTTGAAGGTGTGAAGGCAGTGCAGCAACATCAGCCCGATTTAATTTTTCTTGATATACAAATGCCGAAGATTACCGGCTTTGAAATGCTGGAGCTGATTGAAAATCCACCGCATGTAATTTTTACAACGGCGTATGATGAATTTGCCATGCAGGCATTTGAAGCAAATGCAGTTGATTA
The DNA here is from genome assembly GCA_002337125.1 of Chitinophagaceae bacterium UBA1931. Classification (GTDB taxonomy): domain Bacteria; phylum Bacteroidota; class Bacteroidia; order Chitinophagales; family Chitinophagaceae; genus Lacibacter. Next base: position 1,362,163 of record DDFJ01000004.1, on the reverse strand, counting down.
TTTATTAAAACCTTTTTCGCAGGAACGTTTTGATAAAGCCATCAGCAAGTGGATGGAGAAAAACAAAACAACCGATTCAAAAGCCACTGAAAATTTATTGAAAGAAGCAGCACGGCATCCGCAGCAAAATGAACGGATTGTTGTGAAGACAGGAAGCAAAATTAAAATCATTCCTGTGCAGGAAATTCATTACCTGGAGGCGGCTGATGATTATGTAAAGATTATTACTGCCGAAGGTGCGTTTCTGAAAAAACAAACAATGGGCTATTTTGAAGATGTACTCGATGGTTCTTTGTTTGTCCGTACACATCGTTCTTTTATGGTGAATATCCAGGAGATAACAAGAATTGATCCGTATGAAAAAGAAAATCATGTTGCCTTGCTGAAATCGGGTGCAAAAATTCCTGTAAGCAGGGCAGGTTATCCAAAACTCAAATCAATACTCGGTCTATAATTCGTTTGTTTTTATAGCCGTTGAAACATAACCAACCTTTTAAGCATGCATTGAAAGTGGTTGAAAAAAATCAAAGCCTTTGCTGAATTTTATACCAACCCCATCCACACCGCACCACCAACACTGCTTCGTGCCGATCCGGTAACACTGTTGAGTACATTTTTTTCTTCTCTCCAGCGAAGCACACCAATCAAAGCCATAATGATAGCTTCTTTGTAATTCACGAGCTGTGCATCAGGTACAGTTATTTCAACAGACGGAAGATGATATTGCATCCGTTCTATTAAAAAAGTATTCCATGCGCCGCCACCGGTAACCAGCAATTTTTGTTTTTCTGTTGAGGGAAGATGAATTGCTTCCACCGCATTTTTCAACTGCAGGGCAATATGTTCGGTGTAAGTGGCCAAGGCATCGGCAATACTGCAGCCCGATTGTTGAATGATTGGATAAACTTCATCTGTTCCAAATTCATTTGCCAATGATTTGGGGTAGGGTTGATTGTAATAGTTCAATGTATTCAGCTGTTGTAACAAGGTTTCATCAACCGTACCGCTTCTTGCCATTTCGCCACCGGGATCAAATGCATTACCGGTTTGCTGGGCAAGCAGGTTCAGCACCCGGTTTGCCGGACAAATATCAAACGCAACAAACGGATCTGTTTTGGCTGTAATGTTGGCAATGCCGCCAATATTGAGGAAATAAGAAAAATCGCTGAACAATAATTTTTCACCAATTGGAACAATAGGTGCACCCTGTCCGCCCAACGCAACATCCATTGCACGCAGGTCACTCACAACATTAATATCTGTTTCGGCTGCAATGGCTGCACCATCGCCCAACTGATGCGTCATTTTTGTGGATGGTGAGTGAAAACTTGTGTGCCCGTGCGAAGTAATCAGCTGCACTTTAAACTGGAGCCCGTGTTCTTCAATAAACCTGTTCACCATCTGCCCCAGCAAATGACCATAATCGCTGTGCAGCTGCATATAATCCGCCGCAGAAAGTGAAGGTGCGTTTTTCAGCTTTTCTGTCCATTCATTGCTGTATGGGTAGCAATCGCTGAACTGAACATTGTAGCTCCATTTATTACCCAGCACTTCAAATTCTGTAAAAACAATATCCAGCCCATCGAGTGAACTGCCGCTCATTAAACCAATTACCCTGTAAATCATTTGCGTTGAATTTTATGCAGATGGCCAATTTTGTTCCCCAATGATTGTGGGGTTAAGTCATTATCATTTAGATTTGTAAAATTAAGCAGGCAGCATATTAAAACAGTCAACCAGCCGGGTTGCTGAATAAAATGCCTCTCAACCATGACAAAACACCACTGCATTAAACGATACAAGAACTTTCATTATGGTGATTAATTTAAGCGAACAGCATTCATTGGTAAGCAACTGGGTTGCAGAGTTAAGAGATACAGAAATTCAAACTGATCGTATGCGGTTTCGCCGCAACCTGGAACGCATCGGTGAAATTGCAGCGTATGAAATAAGCAAGGAACTTGCCTGGGAAGAAAAAGAAATTACGACTCCGTTAGGTTCGGCCCCAACAAAAGTGCTGAAACAGCAGCCTGTTCTTGCGACAATATTACGAGCCGGTTTGCCGTTACATCAAGGTCTGTTAAATTATTTCGACAGGGCCGATAATGCGTTTATTTCAGCTTACCGTAAGCATCACCGTGATGGCAGTTTTGAAATAAGCCTTGAATATGTGAGTTGCCCAACGTTGGAAAACCGTGTAGTGATCATTGCCGATCCCATGCTGGCAACAGGAAGTTCTTTGGTAAAAACAGTACAGCATTTAAGGGTTGAAGGACAGCCGTCTGAAATTCATATTGTTTGCGCCATTGCCTGTACAGTAGGAATTGAATATGTGCAGCGCAATGAGCCAAAAGTAAAAATATGGTGTGGTGCAATAGATGACGAACTCACAGCAAAAGGTTATATTGTACCCGGTTTAGGCGATGCCGGCGACCTTTCATACGGAACAAAAATTCAAAACTAATCGAATACCCTTTGTTTTAACAAATAAGCAAAGCAGCAAACATTCATTGAAAAACGTCTGAAAAAAAGAATCGCTCTCTGATGAGAAAACTTATACCGTTTATTTTAATCATTTTACTGGCGCAGAACGTTTCTGCACAGGATCCTCATTTTTCTCAATTCTTTGCATCACCGCTTACCCTCAATCCTGCTTTAACAGGCAAGTTTAATGGTACAGCCCGTGTTGCAGTGAATTACCGTAACCAATGGCCAACAATCAATAACGCTTTCCGCACAAATACCATCTCCGGTGATTTTGGAATACTGGGTAACCGTATCCCTGAGTTCGACCAGTTTGGCGTGGGTGTAATGGGCATGTATGATATTAACGGTGATGGTATTTTAAAGAGCAGTTATGTTTCCGGTTCGGTTGCATATCATAAGGGATTGGATGAAAACGGATATCACCAGATTGGTGTTGGCTTCAGCGGAAGCTATGCACAGCGCCGACTCGATATTAATAAACTTGATTTTGCAGATGAGTTGACCAGTATTGGTTTTACAGGTGTAACATCAGAAGTATTTAACAATACAGGTTTTGTAAATATTGGTTATGCCGATATTAATGCAGGCTTTGTGTACAGTGGTGCCACCAGCGATTACAACAATTTTTACATTGGAGCATCCATGTATCATATCAATCGCCCTAAAGTAAGTTTCCAGGGTGCTACTTATTTATTAAATCCACGCTATACGATTCATGGTGGTGGTTATTTCCCCATTGCCGATGCGACCACTTTATTTGTTAGTGCCAACTATCAACGGCAGGCAGGTGCAAGTGAAACCATGCTGGGCACAGCAATAGGTTTTACAGTAAATGGCGATTATGAAAGTCCTACTGATGTATATGCTGGTGCATGGTATCGTTTAGGCGATGCTATTATTCCTTATGCCGGTTTAGAATTTGGCGATTTCAGATTTGGTGTTTCTTATGATGTGAATGTGTCAAGACTCGCTGCTGCATCACGCAGGCAGGGTGGTTTGGAAATATCATTGATCTGGATTAAAAAGCATGTTGATCCAAACAAGAAAAAGCTGAGTTGCCCGAGGTTTTAATGTTTGATCAGCTTCTGCATGCAACAATAACTTCATAACATGCATCCTTTAATTAATATTGTTCAGAAATCTGTTTCACTTACAGAGGAAGAAGTTGCTGCAACACTGTATTTTTTCCAGAAAAAGAAATATAAGCGTAATGAAATACTGCTGCGTGCAGGCGAAGTGTCACATCATGTTTACTTTGTTCAAAGCGGTGGATTACACCAGTTTTATCTGGATGAAGCAGGCAATGAACGTACCTGCAATTTTACATTTGAAAATGAATTTGTAACCGACCTGGAAAGTTTTTCGCAACAAACAAGATCGGCTTCTTCAATTAAAGCATTGGAGCCAACAGTTTGTTACCAGGTAAACTGTGTTGATCTTGTTGAGCTGCTGAAACAATCTCCTGCTGTTTCTGAATTTTTCCGCATCGTTGTGGAACGTGTTGCCTCCGAAAGCATCAGGCGTACAAAAAACCTGCTTTCTTTTTCTCCCGAAAAACAATTCAATGAACTGCTTGAACAGCGTCCTGATATTTTTCAGCGTGTACCTCAGAAATTAATTGCACAATACCTCGGCATTGCTCCCGAAAGTTTAAGCCGCATTAAAAAGAGAATACTGGTGGCAGCAAAGTCTTAACCTAAGTCAACGTTTTTGAAAAAGCAGCCAGGTAGCTTTGCATTAAATTATTCGTTATGCAAACAATACTCGGAGCAGGCGGCGCAATCGGAACTCCTTTAGCAAAAGAATTAACAGCTTACACTAACCACATCCGTTTGGTAGGAAGAAATCCAAAGAAAGTAAATGATAAGGACGAATTAGTTACCGCCGATCTTACAAATAAAGACGAAGTGATGAAGGCCGTAGCCGGATCAGAAGTGGTGTACCTCACTGTGGGATTACTTTACAATATCAAGGTTTGGAAAAAAGAATGGCCGGTACTGATGCAGAATGTGATTGATGCCTGCATACATCATAAAGCCAAACTTGTTTTTTTAGACAATGTGTACATGTATGCTGCTGATGAAATTCCGCACATGACGGAAAATTCAACACTCAATCCTCCAAGTGAAAAAGGAAAAATAAGATTGCAGTTGGTGCAGATGATCATGAATGCGGTGAAAGAAGGAAAGCTTGTTGCATTGATTGCAAGAAGTGCTGATTTTTATGGTCCGGATGTAAATTCAAGTGCATTAAAAATTTCAGTATTCGATAATTTCAAAAAAGGTAGCAAAGCTTTCTGGCAGGAAGCAGATAATAAAATTCATTCGTTTACTTATACACCCGATGCTGCTAAGGCAACAGCGTTACTTGGCAATACAGCTGATGCTTTTGGTGAAGTTTGGCATTTGCCAACATCTGCTGAAAAGTTAACAGGCAAAGAATTTATTACAATGATTGCTGCAGCAATGAATGTGCAGCCACGGTATTACCTGCTTAAAAAATGGATGATGCGTTTGTTTGGTCTTTTTTCTCCAATGGTAAAAGAGCTGGTTGAAATGCAGTACCAGAACAACCAGGATTATTTTTTCGACAGCAGCAAGTTTGAAAAACGTTTTAGTTTCACTGCAACAAGTTATCAGCAGGGTATTAGTGAAATTGTAAAGACGATGAATTAATCATTACATCTTCATTACTTTCTGTACAAGCTTTTCTTTTGCTGTTGATATAAACCTGAAAATGTATATTCCTCTTTGCCATGCCTGCATTGGAACTGCAAGTTGATTATAACCTGCATTTGCAGCAAAGAGCTGGCTGTAAACTGTTCGTCCTGTTATATCAGTTGCAACAATACTGATCTGCTGTTGTGTTTTTGATTTAATGATAAGATTGTAATTGGTTTGAACTGGGTTTGGTGAACCACTGATGATCATTGTTTCTTTTACATTGGCAGGATAATCATAACAGGTTCCTTCGTTGGGGATGTTATTGTCAATCCATGCTAATCTTGATTCAATCCAGTTTTTTAAATAATCAATTTCACCTGTATAGCTTGTTGGAATAGGTTCGGGGTTGGGCCAGATGTACTGACCAAGTATCGGCCATTTCTGAAAATGCCTTGCCCTGGCTTCGCTGGTTAAATTGGCAATTGAATCAATCAAAGAAAAAAGATGGGTATTGCTTAATGTTGTCTGGCGTAATTGTTTCCAGCGGCAACGTATTCCTGCACGGAAAGCATCATCTTCTGTAAGTTTATACCACCAGAAAGGAATTTCCCAATAGTCTTCATTACAGGTTTTATTAAATTCAAATGCCCAGCCGGATACACTGCTTCCACTGCAGTAATTGGCATTCCTGAAAGCCAGGTCGTAATCCCATACTGGTCCTGCAAAAATTTTCCTGTTTTTTGAATTACGGTCTTTATAAAAATAAGAACTCAGTCTGTAGCCGTCCACATTGCGGCTTACTTCATTCACAATTAAGTAATCAATGAACGAAGCTTCGTCTGCAAAGTTTCTCCATTCATTTCTCCTGGCAGGCACATCTGAATAATACAAAGCATTTTCAAAACTGTCAACATAGCTTTTAATGTATTGCTGCTGCTCGGGAACCAATGCAGTGATTTTTGGATAAACATAACTGAACTGTATAAACTGATTTTTATACACGTACGGAGGAACGAAAGAAGACATCCATCCGTCGGCTTCCTTATCAATACTGAAAATATAACCACCGGTTACTGCATCGCCACTTATATCCGTTGCTGCTATTTTGCTGATGTTCACACGGCCGCTGTTGCGTTTAATTTTTTCCATGAAAACATAAATGCCAACGTATTGCCCGTTAAGAATAACTTCTGCATAACGGCAATTGGAAGCCCAGTGACCCATTTCCCTGCTCATGGTATAAGCAAGAAAATTTCGCATTAATGTTTTGTCGGTGTAAGGTGCATACATTACCCAGTCGCTTTCTTTTGGCAAGCCGAATAATGATTTATCGGTTGAGTTTCCAGCATTATCACGCAGTTCAATACTGTACGATTTCATTGGGAACATCTGCGATGATTGTCCTCTTACTTCAATTCCTATTTTCCCGTTGTAATGATTAAATGCATCGGTAATATTATTCCGCACGCCGGCGCCGTTGTAAATAATACCCATATCGGCTGTAATCTTTGGCTCGTCAACAATGGTTTGTCCATTAGTGTTGATGACGATAATCGGGAGATTGGAAGAAGTGAGTGTTTGAGATGATGCTATCAAAACAACAGCAAAAACAAAAAGCAGCAGCAGGCAAGGTCGTTTCATAACGATACAATAAAGATGAAGGTAGTACGATTCTCTGAAATACAGCAGGAATGCTTATTTTCATTGATCAATCAACTGATCGTATGCTTAAGAAAATTGCCCGGGTATTTCTAGTAATACTTGTAATTGCAGCTGTCATCTTCTTCGGCTTTGTGCCGGGGATGGTCGACAAATCAAAAAACACTGTTGCGTTAAAAGTGGTCAACCCACCTAAACAAAGCTGGTACGATTCTATTCCATTTATTGCTGATCTGCATTGCGATGAATTGCTGTGGGACAGAAACCTGCTGGCTGAACACACTTATGGGCATGTGGATGTTCCCCGTATGCTGAAAGCAAATATGGCTTTGCAGGTGTTTACCATAGTGAGTAAAACACCAAAGCACATGAACATTGAACACAACGACAGTAAAACGGATAACATCACTTTGCTGAGCTTTGCACAACTGCGTCCTTTTAATACATGGTTTAATGTTACCAACAGGGCGCTGAACCAGTGCAGTGAACTGCATGCATTTGCTGAAAAATCAAATGGACAGTTCAGGGTTATCACAAGTAAAGCAACTTTACAGCAATATATAAAAGACCGTGCAGCAAACCACAACATTACTGCAGGCATGCTGGGTATTGAAGGCGCTCATTGTTTGAATGATGATATTGAAAACCTGTATAAAGTGTACAATGCAGGAGTGCGTTATATTGGTCTTGCACATTTTTTTGATAATGAGTGGGCTGGCTCTGCGCATGGTATAAACAAGGGCGGACTTACTGCAAAAGGAAAAGAACTGGTGAAGAAAATGGACAGCCTGCATGTAATTATTGACCTGGCACATGCATCGCCAAAAACAATTGATGATGTGCTGGCATTTACCAACAGCCCTGTTATTGTTTCGCATACAGGTGTGCAGGGTGTTTGTAACAACACAAGAAATTTATCAGATGCTCATTTACTGTCCATTGGTAAACACAATGGATTAGTGGGAATTGGTTTTTGGGAAACAGCTGTATGCGGCACAGATGCTGCTGCCACTGCCCGGACAATCCGTTATGTAGCCGATAAAATTGGTGTAGATAAAGTGGCGCTTGGTTCTGATTTTGACGGAGCTATCGGAACACATTTTGATGTAACAGGATTGCCGCTTATTGTAAATGCCTTGCTGAAAGAAGGATTTAACCGGAATGAAATTGAAATGATTATGGGTGGTAATGTGCGGGATTTCTTTTTACGAAATTTGCCGGAGAAATAATTTCCAAAGGAATAAATGTAAAATGCTACGTTTTGGATTTCTAATATTTGTTGTTTTGTATTCTGTGAATTGTTTTTCACAAAATATGCTTTCAGTTAACAGGCAAAAGCTAAAGCCTCGTTTTGTTGATACTGTTAGTGAAAAATATATTTCTTTAGAAAGTAAGGCGACTGTAATTTATTTCAAGCAGTCTGATGTTGCCAAGCATCTGAGTAATTCAGGTATTTCCCTGGCAGGTAAAGCGGAAGTTCAATTTTTACTTGATACATTGAAAACTGCAGTTCGGAGTATAAAAATTTTTCAAACTGATGTTGTCAACGATAACTCTTTAAATCAAAAATTGTCAAATTCATTTTATTTTATTGCTGCAGAATTGATGGTCAAAAATCAATTTATGCTTCTTTTAAAACAAGCCAACAAGGTCAATACAAGACATTTAAAAGTTAAGAAAGTAAAAGGTTTGTTGGGTGCAGAATATCTTTCATTTTTATTTAAGGGGAAGGAGTTTTATAACGTTGTTACAGCATTTGGTGAATAACTTATAAAAATATCTTATCCCAAGTAAACTTCCAGCAATCCATCAGGTAATTCAACCACCACCTGCTTCTTTTTATGATTTACACTGCGGATGGTTTCTTCATGCAGTGGAATCAGCACTTCCTTTCCTTCTATTTCCAGTTTGCAGAGAATTTGTAAAGGTTGTTCAATTACTTCAAGAACGTTACCCAGCTCTTTTGTGCCATCAATCATCATATAGCCAATGAGCGAAATAGGAGCTGTTTTGCCGGCATGTTTTTTAAAATCATCTTCACGCAGCCATACTTTTTTTGCAGTGATTTTTTTTGCCGCTTCTTTTGAAGCGATGCCTTCAACTGCAATATAAACTTCAGCTTCGTTTTTAATTTTTGTGCCGGTAATAAAGTAGGGGAGAAATTTGTCCTTTGCTTCTTCCACAAACAACACTTCCAGTCCTTTTAATGAAGTACGCTTGCCGAGATTGTGTTTCAGTACCACTTCCCCGTTTAATCCAAATGTGCCAACTATCTGACCGATGCTGAAATATTGTGCCATTGTACAAAGATAAGTTTTGGTTATTCACCATCGAGTAAATCCGGACGGCGTTGCTTTGTGCGTTCAACTGATTGTTCATAACGCCACTCTTCAATTTTCTTTAAATCGCCACTCAGTAAAATGTCAGGAATCTTCCAGCCGTTGTAATCAGCAGGTCTTGTATAAACGGGAGGAGCAAGTAAATGATCCTGGAACGAATCAGTTAATGCCGATGTTTCATCATTCAATACACCCGGAATCAGTCGTCCCACAGTATCAACTAAAACGGCTGCAGCAAGCTCGCCGCCACTCAATACATAATCGCCAATGGAAATTTCTTTGCTTACATAATGTTCACGGATGCGTTCATCAATGCCTTTGTAATGACCACAGATGATGAGCATATTTTCTTTCAGCGAAAGCTGGTTCGCCATTTTTTGTTTAAACGTTTCGCCATCAGGTGTGAGATAAATGATCTCATCAAATTTTTTCTCCTGCTGTAATTCAAGAATAGCTTTTTCCAATGGCTCACACATCATGACCATGCCTGCACCGCCGCCATACTGGTAATCATCTACCTGCCCGTATTCATTCACCGCCCACTTGCGCAGGTGATGAACAGTAATATTGAGCAACCCTTTGTCCTTTGCCCTTTTCATGATGGAATGGTTCAGCGGACTTTCGAGCAATTCAGGTACAATAGAAATGATGTGAATGTTCATACTGCAAACTTAATTAACAATTTGTTTTTAGAATGCTCTTTTACATTTAGTGTAAATTTTAGCCTATGCGTTTGTTTTACACTTGTTGCTTTGTGTTGCTTACGTTTACATCCTGCGAAGTTTATCAAAGCGGGCAATACTTTAATTCAGAGAATAACTCACTTTCAAAAATTCCTTTGCGTCCACATAAAAACGAAGTGGATGTGTTCTTCAACAACGAAAAACCTGCAAAGCCATTTTACCGTGTAAAACTGGTGGAAGTAAAAGGATCGTATGAACTCAGTTCAGAACAAATGCTGAAGCGCTTATGTGCACAGGCACAGCGTGAAGGGGTTGATGCGATTATTTTAGGCGATATCAGCAGGCAGGCGAATACATCTTTTTCATCTGGCGAAAGCGGAATAACGTACCAGAAACTTGTGGGAATTGGTTTGAAGTATAAAGAACGGATTGATTACATGAATGAAATACTGAAGGAGCAGGAAATTAATTACTGGCCTGATACCATTCCTGAACCTAAAATATTCCAGATGAAATATGATATGAACGGCAAAAATATTTCTCTGAAGGATACATTTCTTCAACGTTTCTTTTACAATGAAATTTATCTTTTTGAAGATGAGAATTCAATTTATGCTCCGCCTGATGATTGGGAATTTATGATCGATACGCTTACGCATGTTTTTGCCAAACGTTATATGGTGGGTGATATCGAACAGGCAAAAGCAACATTTCAGCTAAAGGGTTATGTAACAACCAAGCCATCAATCAGGGTTCGTGGCAAGGGGAAAGATTTTTTTACCAATTATGAACTTGAGCGTACATATAGTTTAAGTGGTGTGCTGTTGAGTCAGCAATTACACCGATTGAAACCTGCTGCTGATATGTGGGAAGAAGAAATCAGTTACAACAGGGATGGACTGCCTGATAAAATCAAACGTTACAGAATTGAACGTGGAAGAAAGATACTTTATTTCGAAATTCAGAACAAGTATTATACAAAAAATGATCTGCCGCCAACGGATAATTAATCTTCCATAAAATCATCCAGGTCTCTGCGTTCTTTTTTCGTTGGGCGACCAACCTTGCTTAACCGCTTACCAGTGTGGAAAGATGATGCAATAAACCGGATGCGTTCCAGTTCTTCGGCAGGAGTAATATCGATATAATATTTAATAGCTTCGCTGTATTGCACACGGTTGTGAAGCAGTCCGCTTACTTTTATACGCCAGCGCTTGGCTTCCGTTTTTACCTCGTATTCATCGCCAACACTTACCAGCTTAGATGCTTTGCACGAATCTCCATTGTATTTTACTTTGCCGCTTTCGCATGCAGCTGCTGCCTGGCTACGGGTTTTAAACAGCCTTATTGCCCAGAGATATTTGTCAATCCGCAGTTTTTCTTTGCCTTCCATAACATTTGCAAATTACAATTTGTGTTTTGATTATTTTCGGGAACTCAATTTATTGTTATGAAATCTTTCCTTGTTACGGTTTGCTTTATTCTTCTCTCCTTTTTTTCTTTTGCACAGTTTAAAGCCGACAAAATTAAATGGGCCAATGACGGCGTTTCGATGTACGAAAACGAGAATGGCTCAATTGTAAAAACAAATCTCAAAACAGGCGCACAGAAAGTAATTGCTGCTGCATTAAAAAATGCTGATGGCAAAACAATTACTGTTGCCGATTTTGCTGTAAGCGAAAACGAGCAGCAGGTGTTGATTTTTACCAACACTGCCCGTGTATGGCGTTACAACACAAGAGGCGATTACTGGCTGTATGATGCTGCGTCAAATAAACTTGTACAGATCGGTAAAGGCCGTCCATCGCAAACATTATTGTACGCAAAACTTTCGCCCGATGGAAAGAAAGCAGCCTATGTTTCGCAAAACAATATTTATGTGGAAGATGTGGCAACAGGTAATGCTGCTGCTGTAACATCAACCAACAATACAAAAAAACTCATCAACGGAACGTTTGATTGGGTGTATGAAGAAGAGTTTGGTGCACGTGATGGTTTTCGCTGGAGTACGGACAGTAAGAGTATTGCTTACTGGCAGGTGGATGCCAACCAGATCCGTGATTATTACATGATCAACACAACCGATTCGGTTTACTCAAGAATAATTCCGGTTGAATATCCAAAAGTTGGCGAACAACCTTCACCGGTTAAAATTGGCGTTGTGAACGTTGAAACAGGTAAAACTGTTTGGATGAATATTCCCGGCGATCCTGCAAACAATTATCTGCCACGCATGGAATGGAGTGCAGCAAATGAAATTGTAGTACAGCAACTCAACCGCAAACAAAACGAAAGCAAATTATATTTCTGTAATGCTGTTACCGGCGAAGCAAAACAATTTTACAGCGAAACAGATAAAGCATGGATTGATATTAAAAGCAGGTGGAATGATGATGATCCGAGAGGTTGGAATTTCATCAGTAACAATTCTGCATTTTTATGGGTGAGTGAAAAGGATGGATGGAGACATATTTATAAAGTAACAAGAGATGGCAAGGAAACCTTACTCACCATTGGTAATTATGATATTGAAACCATCAGTGCAGTTGATGAAACAACAAATGAATTGTATTTTATTGCTTCACCCGATAATCCTATTCAACGTTATTTGTACAAAGTAAAAATGGATGGTAAAAGCAAAGCTGTCCGTGTTACACCTGATGGTTATAATGGTACCAACACATACGAGCTTTCGCCCAATGGAAAATTTGGTATGCACAGTTTTACAAGTCGTAGTGTAATGCCTTCTTCCGAAATGATCAGTCTGCCAACGCACAAAGCAATTGCAGGTGATGATTTGCTCACAAAAATAAAACCGGTTAAACGGGATAATCTTGAATTCTTTACCATCACTACCGAAGACGGAATAACAATGGATGGTTGGATAAGCAGGCCAAAAAATTTCGACAGCACAAAAAAATATCCTGTTGTATTATATGTGTACAGCGAGCCTGCAGCAACAACTGTTGAAGATGATTTTTATGCAGGAAATAATTTTCTTTATGGTAACATGAATAATGATGGTTATTTCTATGTTTCATTCAACAGCCGTGGCACACCCACATTAAAAGGTGCTGAATGGAGAAAAGCTATTTACAAACAGATTGGCCGCATGAACATCCGTGACCAGGCAATGGGAATGAAGAAATTACTGGAGCAACGCAAGTATCTTGATCAGTCAAGAGTAGCTGTGTGGGGTTGGAGCGGTGGTGCTTCTTCAACTTTGCATTTGCTGTTTCAGTATCCTGATATTTTCCAGACAGGAATTGCAGTTGCTGCTGTAACCAATCAACTGAATTACGATAATATTTACCAGGAACGTTACATGGGTTTGCCGCAGGAAAATAAAGACGACTTTATTAAAGGTTCGCCCATTACGTATGCCAAAAACCTGAAAGGAAATTTATTATACATTCATGGTACAGGCGATGATAATGTGCATTACAGTAACGCAGAAATGCTGGTGAATGAACTCATCAAATATGGTAAGTTGTTCCAGTTTATGCCTTATCCCAACCGTACACACAGCATCAGCGAGGGACAGGGAACTTATGCGCATTTAATTAAACTGTACACAAATTTTCTGAAAGAAAAATGTCCTCCGGGAGCCAAATAATTTTTTGTGATGATTTACGCCCTGCATTTTTTGCAGGGCTTTTTTTATCAGTCAGTCTTGCATCACAATATCACTGTTTTCTTTCTGTTGCATTTGAGTAATCGACTTTGTATTTTGGAACTGCAGGATTTGCAGAAGATCAGTATTATTCTGTTTCTCTGGTTTTGATAAAGAAGCAGGCTGGCTTTCTGAAATTCTCTCAAAACAATTACAATAACCAATTACCATGCACCTGGAAATTTCTGCATGGTGTTTTAAACCTTTCATCATGCAAAAAATATTTTATGGCGTAGTACTGTTTGTATTGACCATGAGTTGCAATGAAACAGGAAAAAAAACTGTTGCTACATCTGCTAAGGAAAACATAGTAGGATGCACACCACAAACAACCGACAAAAGCTGGTACTCAGCTGGTATAAAAGCGCCGAAGCTCAAGGGACTGGAAGGAATCAATTTCAAAGTATCAACTGCCGATCAGGAAGCACAGGAATATTTCAACCAGGGACTGATGCTGTCTTACGGTTTTAATCATGCAGAAGCAGCCAGATCTTTTTTTGAAGCTGCACGAATCGATTCATCCTGTGCAATGGCCTGGTGGGGTTTTGCTTATGTACTTGGTCCCAACTATAATGCAGGAATGGAAGATGATAACTATCAACGGGCTTATGCTGCTTCTCAAAAAGCATTAATGCTTTCAGGAAACTGTACACCTAAAGAAAAAGCGCTGATAAAAGCTTTAACTTTTCGCTACACACCTGATGCACCAAAAGACAGATCACATCTTGACAGCGCTTTTTCCAGCGAAATGAAAAAAGTTTATGAAGCATTCCCTGCAGATCCCGACATCAGTGCTATTTATGCTGAATCGTTAATGGATATGCATCCGTGGGATTTGTATGATAAAAAAACAAAAGAGCCACGCCCATGGACCCCCGAAATTGTTACTGTTCTTGAAAATCTTATTAAACTTTATCCAAAACATCCGGGAGCTCCGCATTTTTATATTCATGCAGTGGAAGCTTCGAAAACACCTGAAAGAGGATTGGCCAGTGCAAAGTTGCTTATGACACTGGTACCCGGTTCCGGGCACTTAGTACATATGCCTTCTCACATTTATATCTGGACAGGTGATTATCATCTTGGTTCTGTTGCTAATATGCAAGCTGTTAAGATAGACAGTGCATATGTTACAACCTGCCACGCACAGGGTGCATATCCATTAGCCTACTATCCGCATAACTATCACTACCTGACTGCTACTGCAACATTTGAAGGAAATTATAAGCTGGCATGGATGGCTGCAAATAAAGTGCAGGAAAAAACGGCACAAGACATAATGCGTGAACCCGGCTGGGCTACACTGCAGCATTATTATACCATCCCATATTTTGTGGCAGTTAAGTTTGGTTTGTGGGACAGCATCCTTCAAATAAAACAGCCGGAGAATGATTTGGTTTATCCCCGTATAATACTGCACTACGCAAAGGGCATGGCGCACATCGGCAAAAACGATATTGCGAATGCTGAACATGAACTTTCACAATTAAAAGAATTGGCAAAAGATAATGCGCTGAAGGAAATGACAATCTGGGGGATTAATAGTATGCTCGATATTGTACAGATTGCAGAGAGTACACTTGCTGCCGGAATTTATCAGCAAAAAAAGGAATATGCAAAAGCAATAACTGCTTTTCAGAAAGCAATTGTTATTGAGGATAATTTGAATTACAATGAACCGCCTGACTGGTTTTTTTCTGTTCGCCATCATTTTGGAGCTGCATTACTAAAGGCCGGCAAATATGCTGAAGCTGAAAAAATATACCAGGAAGATTTAAACACCTGGAAAGAAAACGGGTGGGCTCTCTTTGGATTATATCAGTCGCTTCAAAAGCAAGGAAAGATTGCAGAAGCAGAACGTGTGAAAGTCCGTTTCGATAAAGCCTGGCAATATGCAGATTTTGATCTGGCACAATTTTTAAATCATAGTAGTTAGTTTTTTAGTACTCAAAAATTTTCAGTAGAAAACTGTATTAGTGCTTTAATTGAAAGAATGGTTGCTGCTGTTTGCATGCGGGATGTTTTTTTGTAAATTGATATCTATTCTGAAAAATGATGAGTAATGTCATTGTTTAACAACATAAAAAAATCAAACTTACTATAACAAGCAGGTGCTTTTTTAACCTGTTTCATAAATGCCATAAACGATGCTGCCAACTCAATCTTTCATCAATCACATTTATCATTATGACCGACCGTAACAAAACCTTCCAGGTTAAAGTGAACGAGTTTGTTTTTTTATTCACTGAAAAAGAAATTGCAGAAGCAGATATTATTCAAACGGCTCCTGGTGAATATAATCTTATCAGGAATCACCGGTCTGTAAATACCAAGCTGATTAACTGCGATGCTGCTGCCAAAAAAAGTAAAATTGAAGTGGATGGTGAGTTTTATTCTGTTGAAATAAAAGATGAACTCGATCAGATGCTCGACACAATGGGCTTCAACAATGTATCGGCCAAACACGAAAAAGAAATTAAAGCACCTATGCCCGGACTTGTACTGGACGTTGCAGTTCATGTTGGACAGGAAGTGCACGAAGGTGAGCGTGTTTTAATTCTCGAAGCAATGAAGATGGAAAATTCCATTACCACGCATTGCACGGCCATTATCAAAAAAATACTTGTTGAAAAAGGACAGGCAGTTGATAAGGGTCAGATACTTGTTGAGCTGGAGTAATTATTTCAAACAAAAATCAGCACATGAAATGAGCCATAAAATTTTTGAGGTATTATACCAACCGCCGATGAAAATTTTATGGCGAATAACATCTGGCCAAAATAAAAGCTAAAAATATACAGATGAAAAAAATATTAGTCGCCAACCGTGGTGAAATTGCAATGCGGATTATGCGTACCATCCGTAAAATGGGATTACAATCTGTTGCAGTATATTCTGAAGCCGATCGTTACGCACCACATGTGTTGTTTGCAGATGAAGCTGTTTTTCTCGGGCCTGCACCTTCCAATCAATCTTATCTCAATGCAGATAAAATTATTGCAGCATGTAAAGAACTAAACGTAGATGCTATTCATCCCGGCTATGGTTTCCTTAGTGAAAATGCAGATTTCGCACAAAAAGTTCAGGATGCAGGAATTACATTCATTGGCCCCGGTCCTGATGCTATGCGTATCATGGGATCAAAACTTGCAGCAAAAGAAAGTGTGAAGAAGTATAATATTCCAATGGTGCCCGGTGTTGATCATGCCATTGATGATGTGGAGCTGGCAAAAAAAATTGCCAATGAAATTGGTTATCCTGTTTTAATCAAAGCATCTGCTGGTGGTGGAGGTAAAGGCATGCGTATTGTTGAGAAAGCAGAAGATATGCAGGAGCAGATGGAACGGGCAATCAGTGAAGCAACTTCTTCTTTTGGCGATGGTTCTGTGTTCATCGAAAAATATGTGACTTCACCAAGGCATATTGAAGTGCAGGTGATTGCTGATAAGTTTGGAAATGTGATTCATGGTTTTGAACGGGAGTGCAGTATTCAGCGCCGTCATCAGAAAGTGGTGGAAGAAACGCCATCAGCTATTATTACTCCTGAGCTTCGTGAAAAAATTGGTGAAGCTGCTGTGCTTGTTGCAAAGTCCTGTAACTATTGCAGTCTCGGAACAGTTGAGTTTTTAATGGACGATAAACTCAACTTTTATTTTCTTGAGATGAATACAAGGCTGCAGGTGGAGCATCCGGTTTCAGAAATGATTACCGGTCTTGACCTGGTGGAAATTCAAATTAAAATTGCAAGAGGAGAAGAGCTTACAATTAAACAGGAAGATCTTGTACTGAATGGTCATGCCATTGAACTGCGTGTATATGCTGAAGATCCGTTTAATAATTTCATGCCATCAATCGGCACATTGCTACGTTATGAACGTCCATCAGGAGAAGGAGTGAGAGTGGATGATGGTTACGAAGAAGGAATGACGATTCCCATTTACTACGATCCCATGATTTCAAAACTCGTTGTTCATGGTAAAACAAGAACCGAAGCGATTCAGAAAATGCTGCAGGCGATTAAGGATTACAAGATTGAAGGTGTAACCACCACGCTTCCGTTTGGCACATTTGTTTTTGAACACGATGCATTTTTCTCCGGCAAGTTTGATACGCACTTTGTAAAAAATTATTACACACCTGAAAAAATAAAAGAAAAAGAAAGAGCCAATGCTGAAGTGGCAGCACTGGTTGCATTGCGTTGCTGGATGGAAAAACAAAAAATGCTGACACCTGTTGAAAACAAATCAACCAGCTGGAAACGGAGACTTGCACATTAATAATTGAAAAATGATAGTTGCGAATTGAAGAATAAAATGATCAAAACAATTTTATGAAATCAAAACTTGAAATATTAAATCAAAAGATTGAAGAAGGAAAGTTAGGTGGTGGTAAAAAAAGAATTGAAGCGCAGCATAAGAAAGGAAAGCTTACTGCAAGGGAACGTATTGAATTGCTGATGGACCCTGGTTCGTTTGAAGAAATAGGCGCATTGGTTACACACCGTACCAAAGATTTTGGAATGGAAGATCAGCAGTTTTATGGCGATGGTGTTGTTACAGGTTATGGAACTGTGAACGGACGATTGGTGTATGTGTTTGCACAGGACTTTACTGTTTTTGGCGGAGCACTTTCAGAAACACATGCTGAAAAAATTTGCCGCATTATGGATATGGCCATGAAGACAGGTGCACCGATGATTGGATTAAACGATTCAGGTGGAGCAAGAATACAGGAAGGTGTCCGGTCGTTGGGTGGTTATGCTGATATTTTTTACCGCAACGTTCAATCATCGGGAGTGATACCTCAGATATCTGCTATCATGGGACCATGTGCTGGTGGTGCAGTGTATTCACCTGCAATGACTGATTTTACCATCATGGTTGAAGGAACAAGCTACATGTTTGTAACAGGGCCGAACGTTGTGAAAACAGTTACCAATGAAGAAGTCACTTCCGAAGAACTGGGAGGCGCATCAACACATTCAACAAAATCAGGTGTTACACATTTAACAGCTGTGAATGATGTTGACTGTATCATGCAGGTAAAAAAACTGCTGAGCTATATGCCGCAGAATTGTGAAGATGTGCTGCAGAAACTTCCGTACACATGTGCTGATGAAACAAGGGAAGGTCTCGAAAAAATTATTCCTGAAAGTGCAATGGTGCCTTATGATATGCGTGATGTGATCAATGGCATTTGTGATGAACATTCATTTTTTGAAATTCATAAATATTATGCTGATAACATCGTGGTTGGTTTTGCAAGACTTGCAGGAAGAAGTATTGGTATCGTTGCAAATCAACCAATGAGTCTTGCAGGAGTGCTGGATATTGAAAGTTCAAAGAAAGGTGCAAGGTTTACACGTTTCTGCGATTGCTTTAATATTCCTTTGCTGGTGCTGGTTGATGTGCCCGGCTTTTTGCCCGGTACCGACCAGGAATGGCATGGTATTATCAGCAACGGCGCAAAACTGTTGTATGCATTAAGCGAAGCAACTGTGCCGAGAGTAACAGTGATTACACGCAAAGCATACGGCGGTGCATATGATGTAATGAACTCCAAACATATAGGAGCTGATATGAACTATGCCTGGCCTACAGCAGAAATTGCTGTGATGGGCGCAAAGGGTGCAAGTGAAATTATTTTCAAGAAAGAAATTTCAGAAGCAGAAGATCCTGCTGCAAAACTTGCCGAGAAGGAAAAAGAATATGCTGAGTTATTTGCGAATCCATACACTGCAGCTGAACGTGGATTTATTGATGAAGTAATTGAACCAAAGGAAACAAGAAAAAAACTCATCAAGGCATTTGCCATGCTGGAGAATAAAGTGGCCAAGCGTCCGAGAAAGAAGCATGGAAATATTCCGTTGTAAAAAAAGGCATAAGGTAAAAGACAAAGAGGTAGAAAGTGAAAAAAATAAGCACAAAGCAGAAAGAGTATTCACTCTTTTACTTTGTGCTTTTATATATATAGATTTTGGTTTGAATGTTCAATCAGCCTGCAACAAGCTGGTGATGTTCCTGAACCAGTGCAGCTCCTCTTTCCATTGCCTGCCTGTTTAACGGAAGCAGGTGATGATATTTTTCAGGCAATACTTTTTCCAGTGCTTTCATGATATCATCCAGGGCAACAATTGGTTTCAGGTGAAGATAAGCACCCAGTATAATCATATTCATAATACGTGGGTTCTTCATGGCAATTGCTTCAGTAGTTGCAGGAATACCGATAATGTCAATATCTGTACGTTCAACTGCATGTATAATCGTTGAGGAATCGAACAGCAACACACCACCCGGTTTTACTTTGCCTGCAAATTTTTCCATGGAAGGCTGGTTAAGAATAATCGCTGTATCAAACGCAGCAATAATGGGGGAGCTTATTTTTTCATCGCTTAATATCGTAATACAGTTCGCTGTACCTCCACGCATTTCAGGACCGTATGATGGCATCCATGAAATTTCTTTATCTTCCACCATGCCTGCATAAGCAAGTGTCATTCCCATGGAAAGAACACCTTGTCCGCCAAAACCTGCAATAATAATTTCTTCAAGCATTGTTTACTTGTTTAAAAAATTTTCAAATCGCCTTTAGGCACTTTAATATCACCTAACGGGAAAGCATGACTCATTTCATCATCAATAAAATGCGATGTTTCAAGCGGCGTCATTTTCCAGTTTGATGGACAGTTAGCCAGTATTTCCACAAAGCATGTTCCCTTATGCTGCTGCTGGTATTTGAATGCATTCAGCAATGCTTTCTTTGTATGACGAACTGCACCTGCATTATTCACTGCCTGTCTTGTTACAAAATAAGCGCCGGGCAGTTGTGCCATCAGTTCAGCAATTTTCATTGGAGCACCATACATTTCATTCTGTCTTCCATCCGGACTTGTGGTTGTTTTCATGCCCGTTAGTGTGGTAGGCGCCATTTGCCCACTCGTCATTCCATACACAGCGTTGTTCATGAACACAATCAGAATATTTTCACCACGGTTTACTGCATGAATGGTTTCTGCAATACCAATCGCTGCCAGATCACCATCGCCCTGGTAAGTAAACACATAATGCTGCGGCATTAAACGTTTTACAGCAGTTGCAACGGCAGCGGCTCTGCCATGTGCTGCTTCCTGCATATCAATATCCATATAATCATAAGCAAATACCGAACAACCTACAGGCGCAATACCAATGGTTTTTTCCTGTATATCCATTTCCTGCACCACTTCCATAATCAGTTTATGTACCAGGCTGTGGGCACATCCCGGGCAATAGTGCATGGTTGTATCAACCATTGTTGAAGGACGTTGATACACCAGTTCATATTCGTCTTCGTGGCTGCATGCCTCAGGCAGTTCAGTCACTTTTGTTTCGGGTAGTATCATTTCTTCAGTTTGCATATGTTGGATGAATTACGTTTTCAAAATGATGTACTATTTCTTCAGGTGTTGGAATCATACCACCCATGCGTCCGTAAAAATCAACCGGAATTTTTCCATTAACTGCAAGTTTTACATCTTCCACCATTTGTCCTGCATTGAGTTCCATCGTCATCATCATGGTTGCTTTATCAGCCAGTTTGTTTAATGCATCGTAAGGGAAGGGGAACAATGTAATGGGGCGGAACAATCCAACTTTCAAACCTTGTTTGCGGCAGAGATCCATTGCTTTTGTACAGATTCTTGCACTTAAGCCATAAGCCACAAAAATATATTCAGCATCTTCTGTATTCATTTCTTCATACCGCACTTCATTTTTGCGGATGCTGTTATATTTTTCTTCGAGATGAAAATTATGTTTTTCCATCTCTTCAGGTTTTATGTGTAGCGATGTAATATAATTGCGTTGTCTTGTTGCCGGTTTACCAGTTGTTGCCCAAGGTTTTTCTGAAACTTTCACTTCATGATGACCAAAGGTTACTTTCTCCATCATTTGTCCAATTGCACCATCTGATAACAGCAAAACAGGATTGCGGTATTTTTCTGCAAGATCAAATCCAAGAAAAACAAAATCGGCCATTTCCTGTACCGATGATGGTGCAAGTACAATCAGTTTATAATCGCCATGGCCACCACCTTTTACTGCCTGGAAATAATCGCCTTGTCCGGGTTGTATTGTTCCAAGTCCGGGACCAGCCCTGTTTACATTCACCAGCAAACATGGAAGTTCAGCACCAGCAATGTACGATACACCTTCCTGCATTAAACTGAAACCAGGTGATGAAGAAGTTGTCATAACCCTGAAGCCCGCACCTGCTGCACCATACACCATGTTAATGGATGCAACTTCACTTTCGGCCTGCAGGCAAACACGGTTGTGCTTTGGCATTTCACGTGCAAGGTATTCCAGCACTTCCGATTGAGGTGTAATGGGATAACCAAAATACGCATCGCAACCGGCTTGTATGGCCGCTTCTGCAAGCGCTTCGTTTCCCTTCATCAATTTTGTTTCTATGTTCATTTTGTAAATGATAATTGAATTATGAACTGCGTAACTCTGTTGAAAAAGCGTCTTTGATAATCTGCTTTACCTCTTCACCTTTCAGCTCAACAGGTTTCTTTTGCGGTTTGGTGCGGTATACCGTTATCACTGCATCGGGACAAACCAATGCACAGTTTACACAACCGGTGCACAAATCGTTGTTGGCAATAATGTAGCGGTAACCTTTGTTGTTGATGGTGGAGGATAGTGAAAGCGCATGTTCTTTACATGCATCGGTACAAAGCTCACAGCCTTTGCAACGCTGAATATCAATCACAACCTTACCTTTTACTTTGCGCTGTTTTACAGCCGCTGGAACAGATGTGTTTTTATCTTCCATTGTGGCAAGTTTATCGTTAGGAAGTAGAGCAAAACTAACAAGTTTTAGTTTTTGTAATCATTCACTTAATCATTCAAAAAACTGATAGTTGTCATTCCGGTCGGGACGCTACAGCGACCTGACCGATAAATAGACTTTTGCTTCGCAAAAAGGAAGGAAAATAAGGTTGCCGGCAGTGGAGCTTTGTGGCATCGCCTGTTGTGTCACTCACTTGTGCGTTTGGGTTTTATAGCAGCAATGTCAGAACCATGATTTGGGTGGATTGAAATGATTCAACAGATGATTCATTTTCTTTGAATAGTAAACAGCCGGTAAGACGATAAGGCGGGAAAGATGTAATTGTTTTTCTTCTTCTTTTCTTTCCGACTTCCCGGCAAAGTATTTTATGTGTTTAAAAAAATCTTCTTGTTTTCTCATCTTAATAATCCCAACAATCTCCCCAAATCATAGTTCAGACAATTATCTTTGACCGGTGATGAATTATAAGGAAACAGTTGACTATTTATTTACCCGTCTTCCCATGTTCAGCAGAATTGGTGCTGCTGCAATTAAAAAAGACCTGCACAATACCATTGAGCTATGCGAAGTGCTGAACAATCCGCATCATAAGTTTAAAACCATTCATGTTGCCGGCACAAATGGTAAAGGATCGGTGAGTCATATGCTGGCAGCAGTGTTGCAAACTGCAGGTTATAAAACAGGTTTATATACTTCACCGCATTTGCATGATTTCCGTGAACGCATAAAAGTAAATGGCGAAATGATCAGTGAAGAATTTGTAGTTGAGTTTACGGAGCGTATTCAACCGCAGATTGATCTGATACATCCTTCCTTTTTTGAAATTACAGTTGCCATGGCCTTTGATTATTTTGCACAGCAGCAAGTAGATGTTGCTGTGGTGGAAGTAGGTTTGGGTGGCCGGCTCGACAGTACTAATATCATCACACCAGAGTTAAGCATTATCACCAATATTGGCTGGGATCACATGAACTTACTTGGCGATACACTGGAAAAAATTGCCGGTGAAAAAGCAGGCATCATCAAACCCGGTATTCCAGTAGTGGTAGGCGAAGTGATTGCTGAAACAAGACCCGTGTTTGAAAGCAAAGCAAATGAACAACAGGCTTCACTGCATCTTGCAACAGATGAATTCAGCATCATCAGCAAGGAACAAAGCAATGGTTATTTATTGGTTGAAGCAGAAGAAATAAAATCAAAGCTTCTGCATTCTTATCAACTTGATTTGCCCGGTCTTTATCAAACAAAAAATATTCTAACTGTTCTTACTGCAATAAAACTTTTGCAGCAACGAGGATGGAACATTGAGGAGCAACAGATTCGTGAAGCATTAAAACAAGTAAAGAAAATCAATGGTCTGCATGGGCGATGGGAAACCATTCATCAGCATCCTTTTGTAATTGTTGATGTTGGTCATAATGAAGATGGAATAAAACAAATTGTTGCCCAGCTTGCAGAAACGACATACAATAAACTGCACATCATTACCGGCATGGTGAAAGATAAAGAAGTGGAGAAAGTGTTATCACTGCTGCCAAAAGATGCTACTTATTATTTCACACATGCACATTTGCCAAGAGCATTGCCTGGAGATCAGTTGCAGGAAAAAGCGGCTGTGTTTGGATTGAAAGGTGAAACTTATCCCGATGTGAACAATGCATTGAACATTGCACTGCAAAATGCTTCTGCCGATGATTTGATCTTAGTTTGCGGAAGTGTTTTTTTAGCTGGTGAAGTTGATGCTGAAAAATTAAAAAGTTAAAAGTAAAAATCAGC
The DNA here is from genome assembly GCA_002337125.1 of Chitinophagaceae bacterium UBA1931. Lineage (GTDB taxonomy): Bacteria > Bacteroidota > Bacteroidia > Chitinophagales > Chitinophagaceae > Lacibacter. The sequence goes on along the minus strand of DDFJ01000004.1, from coordinate 1,338,048 downwards.
AGTTGTTGTTTTTACATCGTACTTCTTACATCATACAGATCAATACTTCAGCTCACCCAGTTTTTCTAGTCCGTAAAGCAACGCAGTCACATGCATACTTTGCATCAGCTGGTTATCACGGATCAGCTGCTTTACTTCATCAATGCTGAACAGCAGCACTTCAATATCTTCTCCTTCATCTAATTTCTGATCAGTAATTTTTTCGCCACCAGTTGCAAGGTAGGCACGTAGTAAATTATTGTTGGTGGAAGGATTAGCCGATGTTTTACAGAGGTATTCAATCTTATCAAACCTGTAACCCGTTTCTTCAATCAGTTCTCTTGCAATGGCTTCTTCAAATGATTTGTCTGTGTCATCTACACAGCCGCCCGGCAGTTCAAGCAATGTTTCGCCCAATGCATGGCGGTATTGTTTTACAAGAATTACTTTATTGTCTTTCGTTAATGCAAGTGCAGCCACCCATTCAGGAAATTCATACACATAATAAGGCGAAATGATTTTACCATCGGGCCGTTCGCACTCATCTTCACGAAGTGTAAGCCAGTTGCGTTTGAATAAGTATTTAGAAGAAAGAGTTTTCCAGTTCATTTGTTCATAGTTAATCGTTCATTGTTTATGGTTAAAAGCAGCATTTCTATGAACTATTAACCATGAGCTATTGGCTTTTTACCATCCTTTCTGTTCTCTCAGTGTTGTAATATGTGCCACATGATGTTTGCCATGCCATGCATACATACCCAGCAAAAACCACAAGTCAAATTGTTTTTTTGAATGGGAATGAACATAGGTACGTTTCCAGTCTTCATCACTTAAGTTGGCAAACAGAGCATACACTTTTGCATGCAGTGTGTGAATCATGGTTAATGAAATATTGATGGGAACAATTGTGTAATCAATTGTTTTTGCCCAGGCTTCCTCATCATATCCCATGATAGTAGGATTGTCTTCCGTTAATGTGAACTTTAAACGGCTCAATGCATTCATATGGCTGTCGGCAACATGATGCACCACCTGCTTCACTGTCCATCCACCTTCACGGTAAGGAGTATCCAGCTGGGCTTCATCTAAATTTTCAATTGCTTTTTCAAGAAGACCCGGAAGGAATTTTATATCAGCTAAACGCTCTTCTTTCAGTTCATTGCTGAAAGGGGCTGGTTCGTATTTGCCAATGGGATAACGAGGATCCATGATGTTTAGAATTTATAGTGAATAGTTCATGGTTAATGGTTCATGGCTGATCTGCCATGAACCATTAACTATTTGCCATGAACGTCTTTTACTTATGTGCCGGTTTTACTTCCAGTAATTCCAGTTCAAAAATTAATAATGCACCGCCGGGAATTGCAGGCTGGCGACCCATATCACCATAAGCATAATCGCTTGGAATAAATAATTGCCATTTACTTCCTGCAGGCATCAGTACCAGTGCTTGTTTCCAGCCTTCAATCAAACCACCTAAAGGAAACTCAACAGGTTCACCACGGCTGTATGAATCATCAAAAATATTTCCATCCATGGTTGATCCTTTGTAATGCACTTTAATCGTGTCTTCCAAAGCTGGTTTTACACCATTACCCTGCGAAATAATTTTGTATTGAATGCCGCTTGGCAGTTCAACTACACCCGGTTGTTTTTTGTTTTCTGCCAGGAATTTTTTTCCTTCTTCTTTAACAGGAGCAATTTTCTTTGCCATATACTCCTGGAGTTTTTGTTGTATTGTCATGCCACATGTGTTAATGTCCATTAATGCCTGCGGGTTTTCTTTAATTCCATCAGACATGCCTTTGTTAAAAGCTGCGTAGTTAATCTGGTCAATGCCCTGGGCATTCATACTTGATCCTACGTTCATACCAATTGCATAGCTCAAACTGTCGATGCCGTTCTTTAAAACAAATTTTGGTTCTTCTTTTTTAACGGGTTGTTTGGTAGTGGTTGTTTTTTTTACAGGTGCTTTTTTTACCTGTGCAACTGTAACGCTCAAACATGAAAACGCTGTAATAGCTAAAAATAAAATGCGCATTTTTTAATTGTTAATTTATTCGTCACGCAATGCATGACCGGTTAAGGTAATAAATACATCTTCAAGATTCGCCTGCTTTACCTGTACAGGACGTTCAAATCCTGTAGAAAGTAAATTGTCGATAAGTTTGGATGGTGTGTCAAGTGCAACAATTTTGCCACTGTCAATGATCGCAACACGGTCGCACAAATATTCAGCTTCATCCATATAATGTGTGGTGATGATAACGGTTGTTCCTCTTGAACGGATATTCCTCACCAGTTCCCAGAGGTTGCGTCTTGCCTGCGGATCGAGTCCGGTTGTTGGCTCATCAAGAAAAATAATTTTTGGTTCGTTAATCAGTGTTGTCGCAACTGAAAAGCGTTGCTTCTGTCCGCCACTTAATTCTTTATAACGGGCTTTTGCTTTTTCTTCAAGGTTCACTGTTTTTAATAACTCCATCGGATCAACTTCACGGTTATACAAACCGCTGAACAAACGGATGAGTTCAGTTAAATTCAGCCCGGGATAATAACCTGAGGTCTGAAGCTGTACACCAATGAGCTTTTTGATTTCATTCGCATCTTTATCCAGATTAAAACCATCAACCAAAACAGAACCACCTGTTTTTTCACGAAGTGTTTCAATGATTTCAAGTGTGGTTGATTTACCTGCACCATTTGGTCCCAGCAAACCAAATATTTCACCCTCGTATACATCAAAGCTGATGCCTTTTACAGCCTGGAAGCTGCCATAATTCTTTACTAAATCTTTAACCTCTATAATTGTTTTCTGCATATTATTTCTCCAGATGAAGAATAAACTTCATCGTATTATTTTGTAAGATAGTAATCAAGCTCAGCCATCATATTTTTACTGCCCACAAAGAATGGCGACCGTTGATGCAGCTCAGTTACTTCCACATCAAGAATCGGAATTTTTCCGTTCGTCGCTTTTCCTCCTGCCATTTCCATAATAAAACCAAACGGGTTGCATTCATAACACAAACGGAGTTTTCCATTTGGTTTATCAACTGTTCCCGGGTACATAAAAATTCCACCTTTAATCAGGCTGCGGTGTACATCGGCCACCATACTTCCAATATAACGTTGTGAATATGGCCCGCCATTTAGTTTGTCTTTTTTCTGGCAGGTATTGATGTATTCACGAACTGCCGGATCATAACGGAAAAAATTTCCATGATTAACCGAATAAATTGTTCCATCAGATGGACAGGTAATATCGGGGTGACTTAAACAAAATTCACCAATGGAAGGATCGAGTGTAAAACCATTCACTCCACGTCTCGTTGCATAAACCAACATGGTGCTGCTGCCGTACACAATATAACCTGCTGCCACCTGGTTGCGGCCGGGTTGCAGAAAATCTTCTTTTGTACAAGGTTTTCCCAGTTCACTGATGCGCCTGTACACGCTGAAAATTGTACCGATGGAAATGTTGACATCAATATTCCCACTTCCATCAAGCGGGTCAAACATCACCACATATTTTGCATTGTTGCTTATTTCGTCATTAAACACAACAATATCATCCATTTCTTCACTGCCAATACCTGCACAGCTTACACCATGCTGCAGCACTTTCATGAACTGATCATTGGCATATACATCCAGTTTCTTTACATCTTCGCCCTGCACATTTATACTTCCGGCATCACCAAGAATATCAACCAACCCTGCTTTGTTTACCTCTACGTTTACACGCTTGGCAGCAAGTCCGAGATCACGCAGCAAACTACTGAGTTCTCCTGTTGCCTGCGGAAAGTTGCGCAACTGCTGAATGGTGAATTCATCCAGTGTAGACACTTTTCTGTTGATATTCATAACCGGAGTTTTAGATCAGAACAAAAGTAAGGGATAAACATCTGGAATGAAAGCCGCCATTGGGCTATTTAACAGGCTGGGTTATTTAAATGTGAAATGCTTTTGTGAGAAGTAACTGAATGCCACAACAAAAAATGTTGTGCAGATTTTTGCCAGTGTGGCGTACATGCCGAACGTTTCAATAAATACTTTCAGGAAAAAATAGTTGAGCAAAATTGAACCGGCAACCACCACCATGTATTTTGGTAACTGTTCACGCTTGCGTACATCTCTTCCTTCAAACACAACGTAACGGCTGAGAAAGAAACCAACCGGGAATGTAACACAGAACGACATAAGGAAAGCAGCAATGTGCGGACTGAATGTCATTACAGGCGTTACCAGTAATTGTTTGTGAAGGATAAAGTTATAGCTGATGTAAAAAAGCGTAATATCTAGAATAGTGTTTCCTCCGCCACATGCAGCATAGCGGAACGTCTGCAAAGGCATGATCTTTTTGAATGGTGGATAGAACCAATCAATAAAACGGTGTAGGAAAGAAATGAACCGGTTAATCATAAAAACGGGCGAAGATAAGTCTTAATTACGAAGATTATAGTGAGGTAGCGTACAATATTAACATTTACAAAGTATAGTTTTGCAGCAAAAAAAGAGATATGCGAAATCTGCCATTATTGTTTTTGCTTTTATTGTTCGGCTGCAGCACAGGCGCTCAGCAAAGTCAGTATTTAACAGTTGAAGAATTTCAGCAGGCGGTTACTGCAAAAGATGCACAGTTGCTTGACGTACGTACAGCAGGCGAATACCGCAACGGCCATATCAAAGGATCACTGCAGGCCAACTGGAATAATGAAACTGAATTTACTGAACGCACAGCGGCGTTGGATAAAAACAAGCCAGTGTTGGTTTATTGTGCAGCTGGTCCACGCAGCCATGCAGCTGCCGCATGGTTGGTTGAAAACGGATTTAAAAATGTAAGCGAACTGCAGGGTGGTTTTTCAACCTGGAAACGTTTTGGAAAACCTTTTGAAGGAGCTCCTGATGTGAAACAAATGACGGTTGAAGAATACAACCAGCAAATTGCCGGTAAGAAATATGTATTGGTTGATTTTGGAGCAGAGTGGTGCCCACCCTGTAAAAAAATGGAACCAATCATTAATGATTTTACCGCAGCAAACAGGGATGTGTTTTTGTTTAAGGTTGATGGAGGCATACATACCGATGTGATGAATTATGCAAAAGCAGATGGGCTGCCAACATTTATTTTACTGAAAGACGGACAGGAAGTGTGGCGTTACAAAGGCGTGCTTTCTGCTGAGGAATTAAACAAAGTGTGGACAAGCAAGAAGTAAAACAAGTAATTAATAAAAACGTCGCTTCATTTTTGAAGCGACGTTTTTTTATGTTGATGCTGTGATCCAGCTGGTTATAATGTTAGTGAGTTCTTTCTTTTTTGTTTCAATATCTGCAAGGGTTTTAAACGAAGCAACTGCCCGGTCGTTTTCTTTCCATTCAAGTAAACCCGACTCATCATTGATTAATTTTTGTTTAGGCTGTTCCTGTTTTTTTGCACCACGGTGAAAAATCAGCTGCACCTGTTTGGGAGGCATAATGCGCATGGTTATGCGGTCGTCGTTTCCAATGCTGTAATTAGGTCCGTTCCATTTAATGGTTTCTTCAAGCTTTGTGTTGCTGCTTAAAATAACCTGGCGCAGTAATTCAATTTCTTTTCTGAACGGGTGATTCAGTTTGTCAAGAAATTCAGAAACTTCTTTGTTGAGTTGAATTGTTTGACTGGTCATTGTTTCGTGTTTGGTTAAAGTTAGTAAAGAGAATGAATTTTAAAAAGCACTGACGAGAATTAGGAACTGTTGTTTTTATTCATTCAGTAACTTCGTTTTTATTTCAACATTTCATATTTACCTGTGTATTCATCTTTGTTATTATTTAAAAAATTTTTCTTACTGTTTTGTTTCAGCTTTTGTTTAGCGTTGGCTGGCAAAGCGCAGGGAATTACACCCGATTCTTTACAACATATTTTATACAGCAGTTTGCAATATGCTGCTGCACATCAGCAAAAAACAAATACAGCTACTTGTTTTGAAGGTGAGTGGCCTTCGGTTATGAATATGACAATCCGCTACCCATATTTGGGAAATGCAAAAGAATGTGCCGATGCGAACTGTTTTACTGTTGCAAACCTTCATAATGAATTAGCTGAAATTTATCTTACTGATTCTGCCCGTTATTCTTTTCTTCAACCGGTTATCACCAATGCATATACTGCTTTAAACAATTATAAAAATGGCAATGGATATAATTTCTGGCGGCAATATCCTGTTCATTTTTCTTTTAAGCAATTTGATACAACTGTTCTTCTTCGCCAGCCAATGGCTTACCCGCTGAATACAAAATTTATTAAAAAGGCTGCTAATGTTGTAAATGATGCGGATGATACTTCGCTGGGTTATTATGCTTCTTTACTGCAGCAGCAAATGAACAGAAAGTCTTCCTCATTTTCATTATTTGATTCGGTTCGGCCATGGATTGACGAAAACAGGCGTTACCAGCATTGGTATAATTTCAGGAATAAAGACAAGCGAAACTCAGGTGCATTTATGACATGGATGGGAAAGGAGGCGCAGGTAAAATACACAGGTATGTTTAATACGGTGTTGCATAATCTCACATTTTTTTCGCCAGCCAGCAAGTGTTACCCGGTATTTAATCAACCATATATTCCGTACGGAACAAATGATGTTGATGCGGTGGTAAATGCAAATGTGCTGTTTGCACTGGCAAAGGCTAAACAAACCGACAGCAGCCGCATTATAAAAAATGCTTCCGCTTTTATTACAAAAAAATTTATGCAGAATAGGTTTAATCGGGCAACAATTTATTACCCGAACCGCTATCATCTGCATGCTGCGACAGCAAGAGCTTATGCAGCAGGTGTTGAACAACTAAACAATGCAGTCGGTTTACTGGTGGCCGATATAAAAAAGCATCAGCAAAAAGACGGATCGTTCAAAAGCAGTAAAAGATTAAATAAAGGTGATAAGGTGCAATCAACAGTGAATGCATTGTATGCATTGTTGCAGGTTGGTCATTTGCAGGAATATGAAACTGCAGCAACAATCAATAAGGCATTACAATATCTTCTTACACAGTTGCAGACAGATGAAAATGGCTATTATTACTGGAAGGGTGGTGTGTTTTTCAGTGGTGGTACTGTTGTGAAAAATTTCCTTCATTTTAAAAGCGATGCATACACCACAGTAATGATGAGCAAATGTTTGCTGCTGATGATCGAGATGAAAAAGAACGGAATATTGTAAGATTATTTCTTTCTGTGATTATAACCTTTCTCGTCGTATGGCTGTAGTTCGTCGAGGAATAATTTCTCAAGCTGCTTTACTTCTTTTGCAAGATCAACAGGTTGATCATCTTCCTGGTTAATTTCTGAAACAATTTCATACACAAAACAATCTTCTCCTAAAAGGTTCCAGTCTTTTTGCAACTCTTCATTCGGGTGGCCGCCAAACTTCAGTTGTGTTTTATGACGGTTCCAGATAGAGTTGAGGTTTACGCTGCTGTCGACATATATTTTTCCATTGCTTGTATTCCTGATCTGGAATACTCCTGCCGGAAATTTCATTTGTTTGTATGCGTCCTTTAAATCTTTCTTTGATTGCATTTCTTAGTTGTGTTTATGTGCCATTCATTCTAACTGTTTGTCATCTTCAGATAACAGCGACAGAATGAAAAAGTATATCCCGTTGCATGGCGAAATTACAATTATTCAGTTTGCAGAAAGATTGGATTGTATACTACGTACAAAATAAAAAATCCCGCTACTTTTTTTGTAACGGGATTGGAATACACCTGTTTGTTTATTTCTTTTTCGCCGGGAGCCTTCTTGATTTTTCATCAAGTACAACAATTTTTCCATTTACAACTTTTGCATCATCCACAACCGCAATAGAATCTGTTACACCACTTTTAGTAGTTGTAACCTGTTTGTACCACATCGTTACCCATTCTTCTTTCTTGTCTTTTGAAATAACAGATTCATAGTCGCCCATTGTAATTTTAACACTGGCAAGACTATTTCTGTACCCGGTTAACATGGCACGAAGACTGTCTTTCGAAAGTTTCTGATCGAAGTTATCAAAGCTCCATGTTACTGAATCCCCAAAGTAGGACAACGATCCTTCCACATCTCCGGTTTCAAATGCCTTGAGGGATTTTAATACCAGTTCAAGATTTTTCTGGCTGCCCCGGTCCCAGTTATCCGGTTCGTGATCAGAAGGTAAGTAAGCATACTCAACTTTTTCTTCAGGAGTTGTTGCTGAAGTTTCTTTTGTTTCTTTTGATTCGTTTGAGCCTGTGTTGTTACATGACATAAACAAAGTAACACTGACGAGAATGAACAACTTTTTCATTTTACAATTTTGATTGGTTAAAAATCTGGCAATTGTTGTTGAACAATTACCGGTGAACTTTTGGGGGAGTCTTTCGGTTGATTCAAGGGGATACGAAGGGTGGGATTGATAAGGAATAGTAAGATAATGCTTTTGTGCAGAAAACAAAATAGCAGCAGGTAACGTTGCAGCTGTATTAATTGAAAATATAATATTTGTCAGAAAAAGAATAAACCATGGCTTTCTGCAACCGCACCTGCAATGTTAACCAGGCTCAGCAATAATAATATCCAGTGTGCACGGTGAATGATTGCAAATGCTTTTTTCATCAAGGGTTATTTTCTAAATCGGGAATAATGAAATATGCTAGACGCTTTTTATTTCATCACCACCGCCATCACCATTGGCAAAACATACCAACAGAATAAAGTAATCAGCACAATACTGATCAGGTTCATTACAAAACCGGCTTTGAGCATGTCTTTGAGTTTTATATGACCGCTGCTGAATACAATTGCATTAGGCGGCGTACCCATTGGCATCATGGCAGCAGCACTTGCAGCAAGTGTCATTGGTATGCCAAGCATTAAGGGATCAAGATGCAATGCATCAGCTAATGCCGCAAGCACCGGCGACAGAACAATTACCTGTGCCACGTTGCTCATTACTTCACTCATGAAAATAGAAACAATCACGATCATGAGCAGCAATGCAAATGCATTGATATTACTGAAACCGGCAAGCCAGTTACCCACTTGTGCCATCACACCAACTTTCTCTAATGAATTGGCTAATGCAATACCTCCTCCAAACAATAACAAAATTCCCCAGGCCATTTTAGATGTGTCTTTCCAATCCAGCACCATTTGTGTTTTGTTCTCTTTCTTTTCGCCTGTTGGTGTGGCAAATAACATCAATGCACCAATGATTGCAATCATGTTATCATCCAGCTTAAACCAATTGAGTTTATTCAGTAGATCTTTTGTGATCCACAACGAAGCTGTAATTACAAAAATGACCAGCACTCTTTTTTCTGCTGCCGATAATTTCCCAAGCGATTTAATTTCGTTTGTAATAAAATCATTTGCATCGCTGCTGTTTTTAATATGGCTCGGGAACATCCACTTTGCCAGTACCCAGTAGAGTGCTGCAAGAAGTATAATGGCAAGAGGAGTACATACAATCATCCAGTCAAAAAACTGAACTGTGTAACCATACTTCTTTTCAATAAACCCAACAAACGCCACATTAGGAGGTGTGCCAATAATAGTTGCCATACCGCCGATATTGCTTGCGTAGGCAATTACGAGCATCAGCACCAGTGAGAAGTTGTTCATTTTTGTTCCCGGCTGTTCGTGTTCCTTCATTACAGCGATAACGCTGAGGGCAATGGGAAACATCATCATCGTTGTTGCTGTATTACTGAGCCACATACTTAAAAAACCTGTGGCAATGATGAAGCCGAGGATAATACGATCGCCGCTGGTACCTGTGCGTTTTACAATATGCAGTGCAATACGTTTATGCAGGTTCCATTTCTCAATGGCAAGACCAATCATAAAGCCTCCCATGAATAAAAAAATCACCGGGTTGCTGTATGCTTTGGATGTTTCCTCAATGGAAGCAATTTTAAATAAAGGGAATAATACCAATGGCAGTAAAGCCACAGCAGGCATTGGCAATGCTTCGCTGATCCACCAGGTGATCATGAGAATGGCTACTGCAACGGCTTTATTTGCATCAGCCGAAAGATGAAAAGGATTAAAGATGTAAGCAGCCACCGATAAAATGATGCCTGATAAAACAGCAAGCAGGTATTGATTTTTTTTGAACCACTCCATGAACTAAATATAAAAAGATCCGGCAGATCTTGAAAGCTTCGGAAGATAAATAACTACGTGGTACTACAAAAGATCAATTCCTTCTTTATTAAACGCATGTTTGGTTACATGCTGGTTGCCTTTCATAAAAAAACGATAGAGCCACGCAGCGTGCTCTTCAGCATAATCAACGCCAATACGTTTTGAAACTACTGTTTCAAATGAAGTGAAACTGTCATCAGCCAGGTACAGTTCTTTGCTCAGCAAACTTAGCCCGCTGTGCTTTGTGGTAATTCCAAGCGCCTTACTCACATTGCCCGGCCCACGTCCAACAGATGTGTCCAGTTTTTCTTTACTGAAACGTTGAAGCATAACCGGAGTTCCTTCCAATGGTTCAATACCTCGTATCAACACAGCATCGGGTTTGTCTTTGGCATTGCAGACCACATTAAATAGGTGATTAATACCGTAACAGAGATAAACATAAGCTACAGCACCTTCCCCAAACATAACCTCTGTGCGGTTGGTTCTCCTGTACCCGTATGCATGCGAGGCTTTGTCGATAATTCCGGCATAAGCTTCGGTTTCAACAATACGTCCGGCAGTGTATTCACCATTGAATTTCGTGACAAGAACTTTCCCCAGCAGGTCACGGGCAACCTGTAGCACATCGTTCCTTAAATAAAAATCCTTGCCGAGCTTTTGCATTTTGTCGTATTTTGCTTATCCGCCTGTTGATGCACCGTATTTTTTTGAACTTTAAAACTTATATCCATTGCTGAAAGAACTGGTCATAGCCATACAATCCTACTTTAAAGCGCATCAGTTTATAGTGCGTCACAAGTTATGGAAATGGATTTTTATTCCGGGCATCATTTACATGCTGATGTTTATGGGAGGGATGTGGCTGTTCTGGCATTCAAGCGGTACGTTCATTGAATGGCTCTACGATTTAATCGGGTTAAAAAACTGGCTGGAAAGTATGAATAACAGTTTCCTGAACTTCCTGATTATTATCGGTACAATCATGTTCAGGCTTATCTTGCTTTTCTTTTATTTCTCCTTATTTAAATTCTTATTTCTCATTGTTGGTTCGCCTGTATTTGCTTACCTCAGCGAAAAAACAGAAAATATTATTGAAGGAAAAGAATATCCATTCAGCTTTCAGCAATTATTAATTGATATATGGAGAGGAATCCGCTTGGCTCTTCGAAATACATTATGGCAAACCGTTTATACCATCAGCCTGCTCATTTTATCAATGGTTCCGCTGGCAGGATGGATCAGCCCGCTGATTGCTTTTATGGTTGAATGTTATTACTACGGTTTCTCCATGCTTGATTACAGTACCGAACGTCATAAACTTTCTCCATCACAAAGCATTGCTTTTATCAGTAACCGTAAAGGTTTGGCTATTGGAAATGGCATGGTGTTTTTTGCCATGCATCTTGTTCCTTTTATTGGCTGGGTGCTTGCGCCTGCTTATGCAGTTGTAGCAGCAACTTTAAGCCTGTATCATCAAAACGAAAATCCCTGATGGCTGTTGTTTATTTAATACCTGCTCCGCTGGAAGATGAAACACTTGATTGTATACCTGCTTATGTGCTGGATGCAGTGAAGCAATGTAAAGTATTGTTCGTGGAGAATGAACGTACTGCAAGAAGGTATTTGAAGAAACTCGATAAGGCAATTGTAATTGATGATTTTGAATGGTTCGTGATTCATAAAGCTGAAGCTGAAGTAAAGCAGCAGTTTATTCAGAAACTGAAAGAAGGAAAAACAATTGGCATTATCAGCGAAGCTGGTTGCCCTGGCATTGCTGATCCCGGCCAAGTGCTGATTGAAGCGGCACATAAACAAAATGCAATCATTAAGCCGTTGGTTGGGCCAAGTTCAATTTTACTTGCATTGATGGGAAGCGGCATGAATGGTCAGCAGTTTTCTTTTGTTGGTTACCTGCCCATTGATGAACAGCAGCGCAAACGCAAACTTCACCAGCTTGAAGAAATTTCAGCAAAGCAGCAAAGTACACAGGTGTTTATTGAAACACCTTACAGGAATAATCAGTTGCTGGAAACAATCATCAAAAACTGTAAACCGCAAACCCGGATTTGTGTTGCTGCTAATCTTACAGCAGCAAATGAAATGATTGAAACAAAAACAGTAGCTGAATGGAAAATAAAAAAACCGGATCTGCATAAGCAGCCGGTTATATTTTGTTTGATGGGTTAGATATCAGTTACTTCACTTCTTTCATGTTGATGATCTGGTCAACTACATAAACCGAATGCCCACGCCAGGGAATTGTTCCCATGTATTCTTTATAGTGCAGTTCAAATTCTTTTCCGCTGTTCAGCATCAGTATATTGGCAATGCTGTCGTTTACAACACTGAATTCAAATTCATAGCTGGCAACAGTGCCGGGTGCTTTTGAGCGAAGCCCGGATTGAATGAGTTTGCCTTCATACGTTTTAAAAACATACCCTTTCTTCACCATATAGTTCAGTTCGCCGGCTTTTACACCTTCCCCAAAAACATAATAGTAGCGCCAGTAGATAAAGACGGCAAGAACAACAATTAATACAGTAATAAAGATGCTGAGAAATTTACGCATATCATTTATTTTCATCCTAAATATAAACGATATTCTGTAAATGAACTACAGTTCCTGTACGCAGCAAAGGGCTTGCGTTAGTACGCAAAGGTTTCTGTCAATACGGTGTGATAGTTGTCTTCATCTTCCTGCTGGTTTAGCAGGAGATAAACCGGGGGTGTAAAAATATCGTCCATCAGTTCAGGGCTGATGTCGAGACGGCGGTCGAGAAATTGTTTAAATGATTGTAAGATCAGTCTTGTTTCTTCGGGCGAAAGATCAACAATGTGATCAAGTTCAGCTAATAGTTCTTGCATAAGATTGGATTTTAATTTTTCAGAATCCTAATATGTTCATTAAAATCTGTATTCCCTCTCTTCCTGCAATAAAAGAAATAAAAATTGTCGGATTCGTGTAGCTGGCCTACATATTTCCACTAAATAATACTGAAACTGTCGCCGTCAAATAAACCAAGATCGCTGAGTTTTAAATGCGGTATCACCAGTAACCCCATAAATGATAATGTCATGAATGGTGCAGCTAGGCTGGAACCGAGATTCTTTGCTGCTTTATCAATATCGCTGTAAGCTTCCGCAACTTTATACCCGTCTTCATTACTCATTAAACCACCAACGGGTAAGGGCAGCACTTTTTCCAAACCATCGTCAACAACACTTACTCCACCTTTTGCTTTTATTACCAGGTTTACGGCTTTGCATAAACTTTCTGCATCAGCACCAACAGCAATAATATTATGACTGTCGTGAGCTACAGATGATGCTATTGCTCCTTTTTCCAACCCGAAATTCTTTACAAATGATTTGGCAACCGGGGCATTGTTATACCTGTTAACCACCACCATGTATAAATAATCTTTTTCGGTATTGCTGTGAATGTAACCATCGCTGATGTTGAAATCAGAAATAGGTTTAATGATTTTATTGGTGATGAGTTGTCCATCCAAAGCTTCAATGATGTACACCTGTTCAAAGTTTTCCAAATCATGATGACCGAAACGGTTGAGTTTGTATTCAAACTCTTCTGCCGGTTTTTCGGTGCAATCAAAATGATTAATAAGTGAAGCTTTTTCAGTTTTGATAAATGATTGACCATTTTCAGCAACCAGTTCACCATTGATATATGTTTGCTTTACAGCAAAATGCTCCAGATCGTTTACAACAATGAAATCAGCAGCATCGCCTTCACGGAGCAAACCCACATCAAGTTTGTAATGAAGTACAGGATTAATACAGGCAGCCTGCAGAATATTAAATCCGTTAATACCTTTCTTCATCGCCCTTGCACAAAGCTGGTTAATATGTCCTTCAACCAAACTGTCGGGGTGTTTATCATCGCTGCAGAACATCATCATATCAGGATATTCATCAACAAGATCTATCAGGGCTTCAAAGTTTTTGGCAGCACTTCCTTCACGGATAAGAATTTTCATACCATGCTTCAGTTTGTCCAACGCTTCTTCTTTGGTAAAGCATTCATGATCGGTTGAAATACCGGCAGCAATATATTGTCTTGCTTCTTCTCCTCTTAAACCGGGAGCATGTCCATCCACCGGCTTTCCAAGTTCGTGTGATGCTTTTATTTTTTCCATCACTTCAGGATCGCCGTGTAAAACACCGGGGAAATTCATCATTTCGCTCAGGTATTTGATTTCGTCTTTTTCCAACATTTTTTTTACATCATCTGCATTGAGCGTTGCACCAGCAGTTTCAAATGTTGTAGCAGGTACACAACTGGGTGCGCCAAAGTTGAATTTAAATGGAACTGTCTTGCCATTTTCAATCATATAATCAACACCGGCCATGCCGCACACATTGGCAATTTCATGCGGATCACTTACGGTTGCAACAGTACCATGCACAACCGCCAATCGTCCAAATTCAGAAGGCACCAGCATGGAGCTTTCAACATGCACATGTGCATCAACAAAACCTGGAAGAACAAAACCTTCATTTGCCGATGGAAGCTGACTGGTTTGCCGGATTGATTTTATTTTTCCGTTTTCAACTTCAACTTCTCCATAAAAAATTTGTTTTGCGAAAATATTGACAATATTTCCCGCAACTGTAAAGCTTGGCATAACGTCTGCAGTTTAGATTTTTCTATCAAGGGTTCAAGTTAAGGGATGGAAGGATAATATTAATCAGGAAAGCCATTTAAATTTGATAGAGAAAGAATAAATATACCGGTTGGTGCAAGCCGTATTGGTAAAAAGACGTCTCTTTCTAAAATCAAAAAATTTCATTTATGAAAAAGCTATTTTTTCTTGCCCTGGCATTTTTTGCTGTAATGGGCACAAAGGCACAAACTGCCGATGATATTATCAACAAGTACATGGAAGCAATGGGAGGGAAGGCCAAACTTCTTTCCATCAAAAGTGTTTATATGGAAGGAACAAGTGTAATGCAGAACGGAACTGAAATTACACAGAAGATATGGAAGGTAGATGGCAAACTGATGCGCCGGGAAATAAGTTCAGCCATGTTTAACGGAGTAACACTTGTAACCGACAAGGAAGGTTGGAATATGAACCAGCGTACCAATGGAAATTTTGAACCAATGCCTGCCGAAATGCTGGCAAATGCACAACTGGAAATGGATTGTGCAGGTCCATTGGTTGATTATGCAGCAAAAGGCCATAAAGTTGAATTGCTTGGTAAAGAAGATGTGGATGGAACTGAATGCTGGAAAATAAAACTCACTTTAAAAACCGGAAGAGATATTACATATTATTTCGATCCGAAAACTTATTATATCTTTCGCACCTCAACTGTTGGTGGATTTGGTGGCCGTGGCGGCGGTGGTGGCCAGGGCGGTGGTCAGAGAGAAATGAAAATGGATTATTCTGAATACAAGAAAACTGACGACGGCTTTGTATTTGCGTATAAAACAACAGTTGTTGGAATGGGCGGTGGTTTGTTCTTCGAAAAAATTGAAGTAAACAAACCGGTTGATGAAAAAGTGTACAAGCCACAGGCTTTGTAACATTTGCCCCTTAACGGAGACAAATAAATAAAATACATAAACAAATGAAAAAAGTAAAATTCCTTTCGCTCCTGGTTGCAGCAATGTTCAGTTTGTCGTTTGTAAAAGCACAAACTGCCGATGAAATTGCAGCTAAATATGTGGATGCTATTGGTGGAGCTGCAAACTGGAAAAAAGTAAACAGCATTGTTCAAACCGGAACTATGTCGGTGCAGGGTGCTGATGTATCAGTTGTAAGAACTGTTGTGAACAACAAAGGATCAAGACAGGATATTTCGCTGATGGGTATGAACGGATATATGATCATTACTCCAACTGAAGGATGGAATTTTATGCCATTCCAGGGACAAACTGCTCCTGAAGCAATGACTGCAGATGATGTGAAAGAATCGCAGGATGAACTGGATGCTCAAGGTAGTTTGGTTGATTATAAAGCGAAAGGACATACAGTTGAGTTGCTTGGTAAAGAAGATGTTGACGGAACTGAATGTTATAAGTTAAAAGTATCATTGAAAAGCGGACGTTCAGAAACTATGTACATTGATGCAAAAACGTTTTCATTAGTAAAAGTTTCTACTGTACGTAAGGCCAATGGCCAGGAAATGGAATTTACAACCAGCTTCAGCAATTACCAGAAGTTACCTGAAGGTATTGTTATCCCCATGAGTATTTCCGTTCCGCTCGGTCCCGGCTTCAGTGCAGATTTCTCTGTTACAAAAGTGGAAGTGAACAAAGCAATTGACGAATCTATTTTTAAACCAGCTAAGTAATTTTTTCTTTTTATCTTAAAACCCTGGCATACGTGCCGGGGTTTTTTTCTTTCACCAAAACATGTTTATGCAGATGAAATGCCCATGAGTAAATCATCCAAAACATTGATAATTGTTTGGGCATAACATGTGGCAATAAAAAAATAACAGATAAGCACATGAAAAAGATTTTATCATCTATTTTATTATTTGTTGCAGCCAACATGGTTTCTGCACAAATCACTTCTTCCACTTTTGGTATGATGGAAGCACGCCATCTTGGTCCGGGTACAATGAGCGGCCGTATTACAGATATAAAAGGTGTGGAATCGGATGGAGGTAAAACCATTTACATTGGCACTGCCGGTGGTGGAATCTGGAAAACAACCAATGCCGGAGCTTCCTTCAGACCCATCTTTGATAAATATGTGCAGAGCATTGGTGCCATTGCAGTTGATCAGAAAAATCCACGGATCATTTATGTTGGTACAGGCGAAAGCAATATGCGTAACTCTGTTTCCATCGGCGATGGAATGTATAAGTCAACCGATGCCGGCGATAACTGGACAAAGATTGGTCTCGACAGTACTGAGCATATTTCAAAAGTAATGGTTGATCCTGCCAACTCATCTGTTATTTATGTGGCAGCCCCCGGCGCATTGTGGAGCGATAGTAAACATCGTGGTTTATACAAGTCAACTGATGCCGGTAAAACATGGGAAAAGATTTTGTTCATCAATGAAAAAGCTGGTGTGGCCGATGTTGAAATTGATCCCACCAACTCAAATATTCTTTACGCAACTTCCTGGGAGTTCCGTCGCTATCCTTATGCATTTAACAGTGGTGGCAGCGGAAGCGGTATTTATAAATCAACTGATGCAGGTAAAACATGGAAAGAGTTAAGCAATGGGTTACCCAAAAAACCTTTTGGACGTGTGGCTATTGCACTTGCACCATCTGCACCGCAAAATCTCTGGGCCATTGTTGAAAGTGAAAATACAGGCTTATATATTTCGGCTGATGCCGGCGAAACATGGAAGCAGCAAAGTGCAACAAGCAATATTGTTTCAAGACCATTTTATTTCTCCACACTTGAAGTAGATCCAAAAGATCCCAAACGTGTTTATCGTCCTGCAACAGGTTTCTCTTATTCAAGCGATGGCGGTTATTCATTTGCTGATGCAAGTAATGACGGAGGATGGGTGCACAGCGATATGCATGCATTATGGATTAATCCGGCAAATACAAACCTCATGTATGTTGGAACAGATGGTGGTGTTTATTATAGTTTAGACCGTGGAGCAACATGGAAGTTTTGTAACAATCTTCCTGTTGGACAATTTTATCACGTAAGTACAGATACACAGGAGCCCTATCGTATTTATGGTGGCTTGCAGGATAACGGCAGCTGGGTTGCGCCCAGTGCATTTCCCGGCGGTGTACTCAATGGCAACTGGCAGGCAATCATGGGTGGTGATGGTTTTTGGGTACAACCCGATGCCACCGATCCTGATTTTGCTTATGCTGAATACCAGGGAGGCAACATGTCGAGGATTAATATGAAAAAAGGAACCAGTGTGTTTATTCAGCCACAGGCAGGTGCAGGTGATGAAAAACTCCGTTACAACTGGAACACACCAATTGTAACAGGTTCAAAAAACAAAGCGAATTTGTATGCAGGTGCACAATACCTGTACAAGAGTACCGACCATGGTGCTAACTGGACAAAAATTTCACCGGACCTTACTACGAATGATAAGCGAAAACAGGAACAGGAAAAAAGCGGTGGACTAAGTATGGATGTAACAAGTGCCGAAAATCATTGCACCATCTTTACAATTGCCGAATCGCCATTGGATGAAAATATGATTTGGGTGGGAACCGATGATGGTAACCTTCAGTTTACAACCAATGCTGGAAAAACCTGGACAAATGTTGCTGCTAATTATGCAGCAGCTGGTATTCCAAAGCAAACATGGGTGAGCAGTATTGAACCTTCGAAGTATGATATCAATACAGTGTATGCTACGTTTGATAATCACATGTATGGCGATCACCAGACGTATTTAGCAGTAAGTAATGATTTAGGAAAAACATGGAAGAAATTTGAGAGCAAGGAATTTACTGGCTTCGCTCATAAAATAAAAGAAGATGTCGTAAATAAAAACCTGTTGTTTGCAGGAACTGAAATGGGATTGTTTGCAAGTGTTGATGGCGGGAAAGAATGGTTCAGGATGAAAAACAATATTCCCTGGTATTGCCTTGTTCGTGATATTAAAATACAGGAACAAACCAACGACCTGTTACTTGCAACACATGGCCGTGGAATTATTATTGTTGATAACATTACTCCCATGCGCACCATCACACCTGATGTGGCAAACAATGATGTGGTGATGATGAACGATAAACCAATCAATCTTACAATGGGAAAATACCAGGGTGCATTTCAGAATGCAAGCGGCGACTGGAATGGAGGTGTTTCGCCTGTAATTACACCCATACAGTATTATCTGAAAGACAGGGCAAATACCATCCAGATGGAAGTGTATGATAAAGATGGAAAACTGTTGCAGAAATTATCGCCTACCAACAGGAAAGGATACAATAAGATTGTCTGGAACCAACGCATCACTCCGCCAAAAACAGCAAAGGGTGGTAACCAAATGGAACAGGCTGCATTTACTGCACCACAGGTGTTGCCCGGCGATTATGTAATTAAAATGAAAGTGAATGGTAAAGAGTATGTGCAGACAATTAAGCTGCAGCACGATGCCAATAACAAAGAGTTTACGGTGCAGGACAGGGAACTGCAGTACAAAACAGGAATGGAACTCTATGCGATGAATGAACGCCTGGCAAAACTGGTTGACAGTATTAATGTAACACAAACATTGCTGAAGAAGAATATCGATTCAACTTCAAACAAAAAGACCAAGGCTTTATTGCAGGATTACTGGAATAAACTGGAAGAGTTCCGTTTAACACTTGTGCCTCCTGTTATGAAAGGCACCGGTGATCTGAAACGTTTACGCAGCGATATCAGTGAAGTGTATGGAGCAGTTGTTGGACAGGAAGCAAGACCAAGCAACCTGCAGTTGCAGCGTGTTGAAGTTTTAAAAGCAGAACTGGCAAAAGCTGAACAGAAGAATGAAGAACTGAAACAACAGTTTGAGAAAAAGGTAATGGAGGCAATTGCAAAAGAGAAAATGAAAAAGGCACAGGTAAAACAAACAAAGGATAAATAAGTAATGACTAAAAAAAGAAGCCGCTCATTTATGAGCGGCTTCTTTTTTTTAGTTGAGTAATTTTTTAATGTTCTGGTAATCGAGGAAGTAAATCAGCTTGATGGATAGATTGTTGTTCTGATCTGATTGCCATGTGTCACCTAAGTTCTTAAAGTAATCACGTTCTATTACAGTGCCGGAAGTAAAGATGTTGTTCTTCCATACAACATTTAAGAAACTTCCAGGTGCAAACTCCCATGTGTACACCATGTCGATATTGAAAATGTTTACATTCTGGTTTGTGTTATAGGCCGCTGCATTCTTTGTAAGCAAACCATTTTGCTGAAGTGTAAAGAATTCTTTGTTTTCAACATAACTCAGGTAATGCCTCATGCGGAAGGTGATCCCCATTTTGTTGGTAAAGCTGTATTTAACATTGAATGTATTGTCGATGGTGTTTCGTTTACGGCGTGCAAAGATTACATTCCCTGCATCATCAATTTTTGTAAAGCCGATATTGTTTACCTGCGGCATCCATTCAACTGCTTGCGTAAGGGTAAGTTTTTTATTAATCCTGTAACTATGCCTTACACTTAAATCAAATGATTTGCTTCCATAAAAGTTAAAATAGCTGCGGCCAAACAATTCGGTATAGAATGAATATTTTTTTGCTTCATTACTGTTTAGCCAGATGTCGTATGAAATACTTGGCTTACGCTGGAAAAAATAACCTGTTTTACGTGGTTCATAAAAATCATTTTCATGCGGTCTTGCTCCTATTAAACCACCAAACCACCAGAGCTTTTTTGTTTGTGCATTAAAATTCACATTCATGTTTGCCATTTGAAATTTTTCGCTGACACCTGTAACAGGTGCATACAAATGGCTGATCATTGCATTGAAGTTCAACCTCATCTGGTTGTGCCATTTCTTTGGTTCGGTCCAGCTGTAACCTGCCCACAAACCATGATTGAGATAGTTGTTGTTGGTGAAATAAGCTAAATCCTGGTTGGTGTATTTTTTATCCATCAGATCCTGGTACACATTAAAGTTGAAGTGACCGCTTACTTTTCCAAAATAGATATTGTGATTATAGCCTGCATCTGTTTTTCCATTGGTAGTTGTTCCGAATAACTGGCTTACAGAAAATTTACCACCAACATTCCATGTGTTCTTTTTGTCGTTAAAATCAAACAAGCCTGCGGTAACATTTGCATCATAATCTTTCCCCGCACGCATAACATTTGTATTGATGAGCGTAATACTTGAATTGTGTTTCAGCGCCTGGTCAAGAACAAAAACATTGTAGTTGGTAAGCGGGTCAGTTAAATATTTTCTGTCGGTTTTTGTATTGATGTCTTCAATTTCGGCATACTGTGTTTGTGTAATGGCATTTAAAAAGCCAATACCTAATTTCTTTTGTGTACGACCGGAAATTTTTGTTGCGTTGATGAGTTTGGATTGTGAAGGATTTTTCAGCATTTTTTCATTACCAGCAACTGCATTCATTGCATCGTAATAGTGAAAGGGTGTCCCGCCAATTCTTCTGGAATAAAATAAATTTCCCTTGCTGAATAATTCTGTTCCTTCATTAAAGAAAGGACGGTATTCGTTATACTGAACTTCAAATGGTGTAAGGTTCAGCACCTGGTTATCACTTTGCACCTGGCCAAAGTCAGGAATTAATGTAGCGTCAAGTGTAAATGCCTGATTCAATCCATATTTCAGGTCAAGTCCGCCGTTTAATAAAGTGGTTGTGTTTTTTACACCCGGCTGATTAACCGGATAGTTATTTGCATACACCGAAAAGTAAGGAGAGAGTTGTAAGCGTACCGGCGGTTTAATATCTGTTATACCTGTCCAGTAACCTTCCTGTGTTAAAAATCCATTTACATTGGGATCAATCGGGTTCCAGGTATTTTGTTGCCCGGTTTTTTGCCTGCGGCGTGTCATGTTAATTCCCCAGTCCTGGATATTGCTTTTGCCAAAGCGGATGGCACTGTAAGGAATAAACATTTCAAAACTCCAGCCATTATCATGAATCACAGCACCGCTTTTCCAAACAGCATTCCAGGAAAAATCTTCATTGCCGCCATTATTACTCATGACAGGCGACATCTTTGAATCCCATTGTTCATTTAAAGGAGTTACAAAATATTCAAAACCGTTTAAGTGATCTTTATAAGTGTCGATGATAATACCGATATAATCATTTGTACCAAAACCATCCCGCTTGCCAATTAATTCAGTTGTTATACTGTCTTTATTTCGTTCATAGCAAAAACCACCAAAATAAATTCCTTCATCATCATACATTAAATATGTAACCGTTTTTGTTTCTTCATCATCAGGTCTTCCAACTTTGGGGCGAAACTCAATATAATTGGTGGCAACAGCTGCATCACGCCATGCACTGTCGTTCAGCAAACCATCAATCTTCACTTTTTGTGTTGTGCGTTTTGCAGGAAGACTTCTCGGCTCGGCCTTTTCCTTCTTAAATTCAGTTTTGCTTGTTTGTGCAAGCAAAGAAGTTGCTGCAAAAGTTGTTAAAGCAAAAAGCGTTAGTCGTTTCATTATTGCGAACAGGTTTTGGTTAATACGAAGCGAAAGCTAAAAAGGTTACAGATTTTGTGAAATATAACTATGATGAAGTGTTATGTTTTTCGGAAATGATGTTATGAAAAAAATCTGCTTGCATTCTTTGTATGACGAGTGGTGAATGTAAAGGATAAACCGTGTTAAAGCCAGTTGAATGATTTTAATTGTTTCGTTGCTGTTGTGGATGAGTGGTTGTTAAAGATTTGCTGAAAAATTATGAATGGTTTATAAAAAATAAAAAGCACTCCGTTTTAGGAGTGCTTTTTATCATCAATTAAATATTTATGGTTAACCTTACTTGTTGTTTTTTTGTTCCAGCTCTTTGATGCGTTTATCCATTTCGATGATGTAAAGAGTTAATTCCTCAACTTTTTCCATCAGTTTCTTATTCATTTCGCCAAGGTTAATACCTTCTTTTTCAATTTGTGCAGCGGAAGGAACATTGGGCAGGTGTTTGTTTTTCTCAATAAACAGCTTCACTTCTGCCAGGGATGGAAGTTGATAATCATTTTCAAATACATAATCAGGCCAGCTGCCGCTATCCAGTGTTGTAAAGTTTTCAGCTATTACTTTTCCATCAACACTTAATGCAAAACCTGTTGCAATTCGCTGACTGTTGTTTCCGATTAATTGTGCTCCGTTTACATGAAATTTTGCATTAGGAGTATAAGTGCCAATACCTGTGTTTCCCCAGCTTGGTTGCAATACCAGGTAATTATTTGAATTGGAGTTTGACCATAAAACAAGCGATGTGTCGGTTGGGAAAATAGCGCCTCCAAATGCAGCTTCATTTGAGGTGTAAAAGTTAATTCCTGTTCCGCCCAGATTTATTTGTCTGCCATAAGTAGTTCCATTATAGCCTATTCCCATTCTGCCATCATCCCTCATGCGCAGTAAAGTATCGCCAGTACTGTTTCTCAAAACAAATGTATTTGTTGAAGATGTGGTGCCGGCACCTTTTACTTCGAGCCTGGCAATAGGAACAGGAATACCTGTGGCAATACCCACATTACCATTTTGCTGGTAGTAATGCACGGGAGTTTCAGTTGTTCCATTATAGGTATACCATCTTACATCAGCACCTGCACCAGTAGTACCTAAACGCCATTGACTTCCTCCTGAGTTATATCCTAAAATAATTTTACCTACGCTTGATTCAACAAATAAATCACCGTTACTGACATGTAAATTGTAAGCGGGGTTAGTGGTGCCGATGCCGATTTTGCCATCTGCTCCTACGGTTAGTTTTGGGACAGCCTGTATAGTTAAATGAAGTTTGCCTAATGTATTACCAGATCCTGTTCCAAAATCCACATCCTCAGCTGCACCTGAATAGGAGCCGATATAACCACGATACACATCACTTTCAAAAAGTCCCAGGTACATAGGCGATGCACCATTGAATTGTGTAACGTAATTTGAAGTTGTTTTTATATCAAGCTTGGCAGCGGGTGTTGTTGTACCAATACCAACATTTTGGGCTGATGCAAAATTGCAAACAAAGAGTGTTGTAAGAAAAACAATTAGCTGTTTCATGTTCATTTGATTTATTAATAAAACGGGATTGTTTATAAATTTCTGTAAGCTGTAACAGATGTTTTGATTTGTAATTAAAGTTGTATAAAGTTGATTGTACTGCTGCTGCCGTCTTCTGCCTTCAGGAGTAATGTGTAATTCCCTTTTGCCAAAGGCGTTTGATTAATCTGTATTGTATTTACACCATTAAGTAGAGAAACAGCCTGCATACTTATTGTTCTTCCGGATGCATCAACAATCATTACAACAGCCTTTGCTTTTTTATTTACCGAAACCTGTAAGTAAACAGGAACATATTTTGTTGCAGGATTAGGCCATAGTCTTAATACATTACTATTACCGGTTATTTCAAATATGCCTGTGGCAAACTGCTGATCAGTTAATGTCCATCGTTTGGGAAATGTGTTTACGGCTGTGAGTTGTACAAAATTGGTAGCTGTATTTCTGTTACTGAAGTTTGCAGCTGTCCATGTAGTATTATCCGGGCTGTTCCAGAAACTCAGCAATGGTTCGTTGCGGCTGTTTAATTCTGCATCAAAATAATTGAAAGTAACAGTTGCATTTAATGCAGAATTATTTGTTGGTAGAATATCAAAATATCTTTCAATTGAAGGTCTGCTGGCTGGGGTAATGGTTTGTGCATCATGTCCTCTTCTCACAGTTACATTTCCCATATCAGCAGATGGAGTAATCGTCAAACCAAGGTTGCCGGGATTAACAGTAGCTGATGCTGCAACAGGAACAGTAATTTCTATATAACCACCTGCTATACCGGTTATACGATTGGTTTCGCTTTCACCTGAAACAGTTGCAGCAGGCCCCAGCAGAACAGTGTAATTTTTTAGATTGAATACCCCGGCTGTAAATAATAGCTGGTTATTGATACTGATGTTTTTGCCAAGTTCAACACCTGCAGAGTTAGAGATGGTTAAATTATTAAAAGTGGTTGTACCGCTGCCACTGATGGATTGTAATGAACTGCCATTAAAGATAAACGTTCCATTATCGGTGATAGTGCCGTTATTAACAAGGTTGATGTTTTGCAGTGTAACGATTGCACCTGTTTGCGTATGAATTGTACCACCGGTTTGAACAAAAATACTTTGGGAAAACGCAGGTATTAATATGACTGAATACAGCGCTGTAGCCAAAAAATGTTTCATATAAAAAAATTGTAAGCTAAAAATACATGCGTGTTTTTTTGAATGCAATACCACTTTCAGGTATTACCACCCCCCCTGTATTGCCGGAGAATATGCTGTTGTGTGCATTTTTTTTCGCCTGTTTGTTATTGTTGTCAGCCTTTCATCAAATTTTCCGGCATGCCTGATTCAAAGCTGTGTTTCATTCGTATTTTCAGCATCCAAAACATAAATCAACAATGAGAAATTTGATATTGATTTCTGCTGCAATTTTTTCAGCAAGTCTGTTATCAGCACAAAAGAAAGTACAATTATCTCCTTCAGCTTCAATGAATGATGAACAGGTGTACAGTCAGCTCAAGTACCGTTCCATTGGTCCTTACCGTGGAGGAAGAAGCGGAGCTGTAACCGGCAGTTACAAAAGCAAAACCACTTTTTACATGGGCTCAACCGGTGGTGGTGTCTGGAAAACAAGCGATGGCGGTAATAACTGGAAAAACATCAGCGATAAATATTTTGGTGGAAGCATTGGTGCCGTTGCCGTTGCTCCTTCCGATGAAAATATTCTTTATGTAGGTGAAGGCGAAAACACCATGCGTGGAAACGTAAGTGAAGGTTTGGGTGGAATGTGGCGCAGCGATGATGGTGGAAGAACATGGAAAAATCTTGGATTGAAAGATGGTCGTCACATTATCCGTATTCTCATTCATCCTCGTAATCCTGATGTGGTGTGGGTGGCAGTAATGGGACATTTGTTTGGCCCCAACGAAGAACGTGGCGTATATAAAACAACCGATGGCGGTAAAACATGGAAAAGAACATTATTCGTCAATAATCAAACCGGTGCTTCTGATCTTGTAATGGAGCCGGGCAATCCTTCTGTATTGTATGCAGGTACCTGGCGTGTAATCCGCACTCCGCATAGTTTGGAAAGTGGAGGTGAAGGAAGTGGATTATACAAATCAACTGACGGAGGTGAAACCTGGACAAATGTTTCAACAAAAAAAGGATTACCAAAAGGAGTGTGGGGAATTGTAGGAGTTGCGTTTGCACCTTCTGCTCCTGAACGTATTTATGCGTTGGTTGAAAATGCAAATGGTGGTTTGTTCCGTAGTGATGATTCGGGTGAAACATGGCAACTTATGAGCAGTGATAACAACATCCGCCAGCGTGCCTGGTATTACAGCAAAGTGTTTGTTGATCCAAAGAATGCGGATGTGGTTTATTGTCCCAATGTAAATTTTATGCGCAGCCGTGATGGTGGAAAAACATTTCAGAGTTTGCGTACACCGCATGGCGATCATCATGATTTATGGATTGATCCAGAAAATGGCGATCGTATGATTGTGGCTGATGATGGTGGTGCACAGGTAAGTTTTGATGGCGCAAATAACTGGAGTAATTACAACAATCAGCCTACTGCACAATTCTATCGTGTATCAACCGATAACAGTTTCCCTTACCGCATACTGGCAGCACAACAGGATAATTCAACTGTGCGGATTCAAAGCCGTACAACTGGTGCCGGTATTACTGAACAGGATTGGGAACCTACAGCAGGTGCTGAAAGTGGTTATGTGGTTGCTGATCCAAATAATCCAGATATTGTTTATGGTGGAAACTATGGCGGTTATTTATCACGCCTGGATCATAAAACAGGAGAGAACCGTGCAATCACTGTTTGGCCCGATAACCCGATGGGTGCCGGTGCTGATGTACAGAAGTATCGTTTTCAATGGAACTTCCCTGTTTTCTTTTCGCCCAACAACCCGAAGAAGTTGTATTGTGCAGGAAACGTTTTGTTTGCAACAGAAGATGAGGGGCAAACATGGACAGCTCTTTCGCCTGATTTAACTACCAATGATAAATCAAAACAAAAATCAAGCGGCGGACCAATTACACAGGATAACACAAGTGTTGAATATTACTGCACCATCTTCACCGCAACAGAAAGCTTTATTGAAAAAGATGTTCTGTGGACAGGTAGTGATGACGGGTTGATTTATGTAAGTAAAGATGCTGGTAAGAATTGGGAAAACGTTACGCCAAAAGATGCTCCCAAATTAATGATGTGGAATTGTGTGGATGTGGATCCGTATAAAAAAGGAACTGCTTATTTCGCAGGTACACGATACAAGCTGGATGATTACACCCCCTACATGTATAAAACAGAAGACTATGGTAAAACATGGAAGCTGATTACAAATGGCATCAATAAAATGCATTTTACAAGAGCCATCCGTGCCGATCATAAGCGTGCCGGTTTGCTGTACGCAGGTACAGAATTCGGGATGTATATTTCGTTTGATGCAGGTGAAAGCTGGAAGCCTTTTCAGTTAAATATGCCGGTTGTACCAATTACTGATATGACCATCAAAGAAAATGATCTTATCATAACTACACAGGGCAGGGGCATTTATATTCTGGATGATTTGACAGTGTTGCAGCAGTTAAAAAATGACATTACATCAAGCAACCTGTTTGTGTTTGATGTAAACCCTGCATGGCGCATGCAGGTGAATCCGTATGCTGCACGTTTTGGTACACCAAAAAATGTGGGCGAAAATCCAACAGGTGGTGCAGTGATAAAATTTTATGCAAAAGAAGTAACCGACAGTACCAAAGCTTCTGTTACGATCATGGATAAAAACAAAAAACCAATTAAAACATTTACAGTTGACGGAAAAGATAAACTGGAAGTGAAGCAGGGCCTTAACCAGTTTGCCTGGGATCTGCAGTATCCTCCGGCTGAACCAAGCGAAGGAATGATTTTATGGAATGGTGCTCCGGGTTCAATCACTGCTGCTCCGGGAAATTATTTTGCGTTAGTGAAGCTGGGAAAAGATTCGGCCGAAGTTCCATTTACAATTAAGGCTGATCCGAATTACAAAATGTCGCAGGCAGAGTATGAAGCGCAGTTCAACTTTCTTTTAACTGTGCAAAGCAAATTCAACGAGGTGCAGAAAGCCATTAAGGATATACGCACACTGCGTACGCAAATCAATGAGTTTGTTGCAAGGCAAGGGAAAGATTGTCCGAAGGAAATCAAAGACATGTCGGCTGCAACTATAAAAGACATCACAGCAATTGAAGAAACTCTCTACCAGACAAAATCAAAAAGCGGCCAGGACCCATTGAACTATCCTATCCGTTTGAATGATAAACTCAGTGGTGTGTTTGATGTGGCTAATAGCGGGTTCAACCCACCCAGCAAGCAGGTAAAAGAAGTTTATGCCGAGTTAAGCGCACAGGCCGATGAGCAACTAAACAAGCTGAAGAAAATTGTGGCAGAAGAAGTGCCGAAGTTTAACCAGCTTATCCGTGAAAAAAGTTTACCGGTCATTGGTATAAAATAAATCTCATTCATTTAAGCAGAAAGCCCGCTGTAAATTTTACAGCGGGCTTTCTGCTTTTAAAGCATAAAAAAATCCCCCGCATAATTGCAGGGGACTTTTATGAAGACTAAATCTTTAATCAGAATTACTCTCCCTGAGCAGCTTCACCACCTTCTTGTCTTCTGGGAGCCATAGGACGGCGTTGGTAGTTACCACCACTGCGTTGTTTGAATCTTGCCCTGCGGGCTTCTTCTCTTTTCTTCGCTTCAGCAGCTTCATGCTCTGAGTGCCATGCCTGGAATTTTTCCATTGCAACAGCCTGGTCAAATAAACCAAGGCTAACACCACGTAAGAGGTGTTTCAGGTACAATACGCCTTTTTGCGAAAGGATTTTGCGAACTGTATCAGTTGGCTGTGCTCCTTTGTGCAACCATTCCAAAGCTTTCTGACGATCAATCTGGATCACAGCAGGCTCTGTTACAGGGTTGTAAGTACCAATTTTTTGAATGAATTTTCCATCTCTGGGCGCTCTTGCGTCTGCCACTACGATGAAATAGAAGGGTCTTTTCTTAGACCCGTGTCTCTGCAGTCGGATTTTAACTGGCATCGTAAATTAAAATTTAAATGCGTGAATAAATAAAGGTTATTTAAATAGGCGACAAATTTAAACGCAAATGCGCAAAATTCCAACCTAAGAAAAATATAAATTTATCTGCGGCCAAATCCGGGCATCATACGGCCCCCCATTGGCATTTTGTTCATCATGCTCATCATCTGCTTCATTTGCTCAAACTGCTTCATGAACGCATTTACATCCGCAATATCCTTGCCACAGCCCTTTGCAATACGTTTGCGGCGGTTTTGATCAATGAGGTCAGGGTTTGCACGCTCCTGCGGTGTCATTGAATTAATGATCGCTTCCACGCCTTTAAATGCATCGTCACTGATCTCAATATCCTTCATGGCCTTGCCCATTCCAGGTATCATGCCCATCAGGTCCTTGAGGTTACCCATTTTCTTGATTTGCTGCAGCTGTTGCTTAAAGTCTTCAAAATCAAACTGATTTTTGCGGATTTTCTTCTCCAGCTTCTTGGCTTCCTCTTCGTCAAATTGCGCCTGCGCCTTTTCAACAAGCGAAGTAATATCACCCATGCCAAGGATACGCTGTGCCATACGGTCGGGGTAAAACACATCAAGCGTTTCCATTTTTTCGCCACTGCTTACAAACTTGATGGGTTTGTTTACGGTGTACTTAATGGAAAGTGCCGCACCACCTCTTGTATCGCCATCCAGTTTGGTGAGCACCACCCCGGTGAAGTTAAGACGGTCGTTAAAAGCTTTGGCTGTGTTTACAGCATCCTGTCCCGTCATGCTGTCCACCACAAACAAAATTTCGTTCGGGTTTGCCGCATTCTTGATATTGGCCACCTCGGTCATCAGCACTTCATCAATGGCTAAACGACCGGCAGTATCGATAATTACAACATTCTTGTTTTTGGCTTTTGCTTCTTTAACGGCATTTTGTACAATGGCAACTGCATCTTTGTTTTCCCTCTCGCTGTAAACATCCACACCAATTTGCCCGCCAAGAACAGTTAACTGGTCAATGGCCGCCGGGCGGTAAATATCTGCTGCCACCAGCAACGGACTTTTTCCTTTCTTGGTTTTGAGATAATTGGCCAGCTTTCCGCTGAACGTGGTTTTACCGCTACCTTGTAAACCGGCAATCAGGATTACAGCAGGGGCACCTTTTACATCCAGTTCGGCTTCCGTTCCACCCATCAGTTCAGTCAGTTCGTCCTGCACAATCTTCACCATCTGCTGACCAGGATTCACTGCCAGCAACACTTTTGAACCAAGTGCCTTGTCCTTTACCGTATCGGTAAACTCCTTGGCAATCTTGTAATTCACATCCGCATCAACCAGTGCACGGCGAATGTCTTTTACCGTAGCCGCAATATTGAGCTCGGTAATACGGCCTTCACCTTTTATATTCTTAAACGCACTTTCTAAACGTTCACTTAAATTCTGAAACATAATCCGCTTTGTTTGGGGCAGCAAATGTAAGAAAAGATAGGCAAGCTTTGGTTACCGGCGCTTGTGCCCATGGCATCCTCCGACGGCGACGCTCCGTTCAGGGCTCGGTTTTTCAATTGGCCAGAATCTTGATTTAAAGAAAGAATCGGCAATTAGGATTTGTATCAAATTACTTTTACGGTTCTCAAGAAACAGGTTTAAAACTAATCAGCTGGTTTTTCATAAATTTCTCCGCTCTCTAATAACATGGTTCCTTTTGAGGTTTTAAACTTAGTTCTGACAAAGGAATTCGTTTCATAGTTTAGTTTGACTTTGACCGAAAAATGCAAATGTGGTTTTAATACAAAACCAGTAGCGCCACTATAACCGATTTGTTGACCTTTTGAAACAAACCCGTGTTTGATCACGACTCCATTCTTTTTCAAGTGCCAGTAACAGCCAAAACTTCCATCGGAATGTTTAATGATAATAAAATTTGCTTTGTTCTTGTATTTTGAAAATGGGCCACCTTCGTCATAGCAATCTTTATAACTGTAAATATTTCCTTCTCTTGCTGCATAAATTGGAGTTCCTTCAGGCATTTCAAAATCTATTGCTGCAATATGGTTATGCGAAAATAAACCTCCATATCCCTGAACCACTTTGTGTTTTGTTCCACTCATAAATGGCAAAGCATATTCATACTTATCAAGGTTATTGGTTACTGATGTTCTAATGGAAAGGAATAAATAAAGTGATATTAATAGTACAGAAACTATAATAAGTAATAGTTTGATTATTTTTCTTGAATGTGTTTTTGCTTTCATTTATTAAACAAACTTCCTGATCCCCATCATATAACCTAAATGCAATCCTTCGTGATAATTATTAAACTCAAATGCATCCTGTAAAGAGGTGAGATGAAATCCTGTTCCCGTCATACGCTCAGTAAATGTTACAAAAGCTCCGTTTTGAAAATCTGTTTCTGTTTTCTCAACGAGTGAAAGCAAAAGGGTCTTCAGCTCATCTGCCTCTTCCTGTGAAACAGGCCCGGCAGGTTTTGTTCCTGGCTTGTACTTGCTGATTAAATCATCAGAAACATAACCCGGCAATCCTGAAAGTTTATAAACCAGCGATTGCTGTGCAACAATAATGTGCCCGATGTTCCAGATAAGATTATTGCTGTATCCTGCAGGAATATGATTCAACTGCTCCAGCGTGTATTTATCAAAATAGTCGGAAAGGAGTTTCCTGCTTGTTTTCCATGTTTTAAATACTGATTCCATTTTCGGTAATGTTATTGTTTGATTTGATACTTTATTATATACTAATAATACTTTTTACGTAAGGCATGAGCTAATGACAAGGTTAAAATTGTAAAAATCCAGAAAAAGCCGCTGTATTCAACAAATGCAAGCGGAATGAAATATAAATCTGCACTCCATGTATTTGATTTTTTCAGGAAATATAAAAAGGAATTGCGTTTCAGGATTTCCAGTTCAATGTATTTACTTAAAGAAAAAGGAGCTGCTATGATTGTTCCATTTTTATCCAGAACGAAATACATAGGAAAACTGGTTGTATGAAAGGAGCTATCCAATAATAATAAATTCTTTGCAGGTATTTCGTTTTTTAATTTGGGGTCTTCTGTTGATTTTAGCACGAGATGCTTCCAGTTTGATACGGGCATCGAAAACATTATAAATCTTTCATCAGAAGAATCGAGAAGAGCTTTCCAGATGTCAAACCTGTTTACACAAACTGTTACAACATTTATTTGCTTCTCTTTTCCCTGTATCAGCTTTGAGTAAGATTTCATATCATCCAAACATGGAGGGCAATCCTTGAACCAAAAATCCACAACAGTAATGTCAGATTTGCTCAAATCAATTTTGGTATCAGCTCCGTTTGAATCAACAAAGTGGTCAAGTGCAAACTTGCTTCCGGTATAAATATCTAAACTGC
Organism: Chitinophagaceae bacterium UBA1931; assembly: GCA_002337125.1. Lineage (GTDB taxonomy): Bacteria > Bacteroidota > Bacteroidia > Chitinophagales > Chitinophagaceae > Lacibacter. Next base: position 1,305,797 of record DDFJ01000004.1, on the reverse strand, counting down.
TGCTATATTGCTTTTCATGTTTTTCATTTTCTATGTAAAGCCTGAACAACTTAAAGCTTAAAAAGGGAAGGAACAATAACAGCCATATCCAGATAATTCGGGTAGAAATTTTCATAAGTAGCTCAATAATTGTAATGCTTTATTTTAAGTTGAAGTTAATTAAAATTATACAAGCAGTTTTTGTTGCTCATAACTAGCTTTCATGCTCAAAATAAATCTTATAAAACTTCCGGCCGTTTTCATCCACGCCTTGTTCAATCATATCCCTGTTACCATGAATATAAATATGAAAGTTCTTGTCAAGTTTTAAAACACTCTTAAAAATGCGTGCCTGCTTTTTTACAGCCTGTGCCGAAATGTCAAAATTATCAGCTACTTCCATTACATGTTCATTCCGGTAATGTTCATCAAACCTCCGGAACGATTCAATTACATTCTCGTGGTGAAACACTTCTTCTTCAAACTGCTGTTTGTCGAATGTGTCGTGTGTTTTAAAATATTCAACCGAACGGTTCAGGTAATCAATCTGCTCCGCTTTCGACATGTCAAAATCTTCTGTCAGTTGTTTGGTTACAAAGTTTTTGGCAATGCCCATAAACTGGTTGGTCTGGTGAAAATCATTGTTCTGGATCAATACATGTAAAAAATCATCTTTCCAGTATTGTGCTTCTGTTCCTTTGTTTACATTGTCAACAATCGACAGTACATAACCTTTCTCTTTTTCTTGATTGTAAATAAGACAACCTTTATCCAGTTTATTGATATTGATTCCTTCCCTGCTTTCTACTTCAATTCCATCAACAATAGCTTCTACTTCAAGATATGTGTCTTTGTTTTCGGTTTTAAACAAACCTACAGCATCTGTTTCCACACCGTTTAAATGAAAGTCTTTAAAATAAACCACATAAAACTCTCCGCCTTTTATTTTTGGGTGTACACTTTGGTTGTACAAATGCTTTACCAGGTTTATTGATTGTTCGTGCAAATGTTCCGGGTTTTCAAAAATGGCTTTCACATAAGTGTATACTTCATTCAGATCAAGACTTGAATCATGTTGAAAGGAATAATATTCTTCTGTTTTAAATGCACGGAGAAAAAAGTCGCTCAGTAAAGTTTTTAAGTTGTCATCTGCCTTCAGCGGTTGCTTTGATATGTACAAGGTTTCATCCAGTTGCTTATTTCCAGCTTTGTGTACTGATATATGTTCAATGGTTGCCATAGTTTCATTTTATGATTCACACTATTTGTGAACCTTGTTTTTTTGGGCGTGAAGATAAGTAACAGAACTGTTGCTGGAAAAACGTATTCGTGCTGGCAGATGTAGCCAAGAGAATTGGGAAATAGTTCGGGCTGTTAACATGAACTGGTTTTCTGCCGGATGTTTATTACGGGGTTTCTTCTGAGTTTTTCATTTTTCCGGAATTCATTTTGCTATAGGCAAATAAAAGCGCTGTATACAAAATCCATACAGCAGAAAAGAATAACAAACCTTTCAGGTTTGCTTGTACATCTTCCGGATCAAAACGTCCGTGAATTCTTTTATGAAAGAATTTATTCGAATAGTCCTGGCCATATTCAATAGCAATACCAAAAAAATATAGAATCGCAAGAATAACAAGATGCCTGATGAGATTTTTATTGGCAAATAATATATTCAGAAACGCAGCAGCCAAAAAGTAAAAAAGGGAATGTAACTCTTTATCAATATGCCTGAATTCCGATGGAAGTTTGATTAAAAAACCTGATGCCGACATAAACAGGCATAAAACAACCAGTATAATTTTAGTGCTGTTATTTAGTTTCATTATTCATGTACTTCGCAATTGAAAAAAACTGAAGTTAAATGTAAATGCTTTTAATCTTAGGCTGCTGTTTTCTTTTATATTCTGTCTAAAATACGTTTGGTTAATTCGTTTTCAGTGTCTCCGGTGTTTAAGGTTGAGGCTGGTTCAAACAGCAGAACTGAAACTTCTTTTTCTGCAACAGGTCTGTGTTCTGTTCCTTTTGGAACAATCAGAAATTCGTTTTTGCCGATTTCAATGGTCTTGTCACGAAGTTCCATTTTTAACACTCCTTCAAGAACTAAAAACAGTTCATCTTCATAATCGTGTTTATGCCAAACAAACTCACCTTTAAATTTTGCAAGTTTAACATGCTGTCCATTTAGTTCTCCAACAATTTTCGGGCTCCAGTATTCAGAAAATAAGTTTAGTTTTTCTTCAATGATTACTTTTTCCATTTTTTTAAAGTTATTAGTTGTTTGATCTTTCAGTTTTCAGATTAGCGTGCAGACTCAAAAAATTGCCTGGACTGGTACTAACCCTTCTTCGCAGCAACGTCTCTCATGTACTAAAGCTTCCTGTTCACAAATAGCTGATGGGGACGTTACATTGTACTGAAAAATGCAGATAAAAGAGGCATAAATAAAAATAAAATCATCCTTACGGCGGCCCGCAATTCAATATTGCCTTTTGCTTTGTATGGATGCCCGCAGGTATATGGTTGCTCTTTCTTCCTTGCTCAAATCCTGGATAGGGTAGTGCAGAAACGAAACGGTAACTGCACTTGTGCTGTACTGTTATTAGTGGTGTTCTCTCAACTGCAGCAGTTGTTTCTTCTTTGCACACAAATGAAAGCCGTTGCCTGATTTCTTCTTCAGCAACACCCTCTTTCATCAGATCAAGCACCTTCCTGAGCAGTTCACGGTACAACTCCCGGCATTGTTCCTCTTTCGGAAAACCACGCTTGATCTGTGAAGCCAGGCTGGATGCCTTTCCAAACAGGCTGGCATTTTGCATGGTCCTAGCAAAAACAGGGTCTTTTTTCACCCGCTTACCCGTAAGCGAACTTTTCTGACGGGCATAATGCTGCCCATCCATTTCGTAAAAACAGATATTATCGATCGTTCCTGTAATCTTGTATGGTCCTACCTGTTTGGCCACTTGATGCTGTTTACCACAAGAAACGAATTTTAAAAAAAGAATGCAATTGTATTAATCCGGTCGGGTTTCCCTGCAACCCCAACTTTCAACCTGCCTGAACTAAATAATCAATTATTCTCCTAATTCAGCACGCTCAACCTCAACCCCTCCTCCCCATATACTTAAGGTATAAAGCATGGATACTCCCTATTAAAAGCGTTCCATCTCCCTCGCTACCCAACAGGTAACCTGCAACCTGTAACTGGTACTCCTGCCTAAACTAAATAATCAATTATTCTCTCAAACAATCACGCCTACCTCAAACCTCAAACTATAAACTATAAATCCTCCTGCCTTATCTTTGCCGCCATGTTCAATAATAAGAAAGTAATTGTTGTGCTGCCGGCTTATAATGCAGCCAAAACGCTGGAAATTACATACAAGGAAATTCCCTTCGATATTGTAGATGAAGTGGTATTAGTAGATGATGCCAGCAAAGATGAAACAGTTGCCAAAGCAAAAGAGCTGGGCATTAAGCATGTGATCAGTCATGAAAACAACAAAGGTTACGGTGGTAACCAGAAAAGTTGTTATAAAAAAGCGCTGGAGCTGGGTGCTGATATTGTGATTATGCTTCACCCCGATTACCAATATACCCCGCAGTTAATCCATGCAATGACGAGTATTATTGGCAATGATGTTTATCCAGTAGTATTTGGCAGCCGTATCTTAGGTAACGGAGCATTGAAAGGTGGAATGCCGTTGTACAAATACATTGCCAACCGTTTTCTTACACTTACTCAAAACATTTTACTTGGTCAGAAGCTTTCGGAATATCATACCGGCTACAGATCCTTCAGCAAAGAAGTTCTGGAAGCTGTAAAGCTTGATGCATGTGATGATGATTTTATTTTCGATAACGAAATGGTATCGCAGATTTTTTATAAAGGATTTGAAATAGGAGAGGTAACCTGTCCTACAAAATATTTTGAAGAAGCCAGCAGCATCAACTTCCGCCGCAGCATGAAATATGGTTTAGGCTGTTTAAAAGTTTCCCTTGTTTACCGTTTATGCAAATGGGGATTAATGAAAAGTAAGTTGTATTGATAATTAGCCGATAACTTTCTGTCATCTGTTGGATGAATGAAAAGAGGTTGTTCTTAATTCACAATCTTATTTTCTCTTGTAAAAAACAAACCCATTCTTTTCGTAAAGAACTTCCAGCCTGTCGCCATGTTCTTTCATCAATTCTTCTTTGTAGGTGTTTTTGCTGATGAAGTAAGTGGGCTTGTCAACAGGTCCGGTCAGTAACCACTCTTCGTCTTTTGATTCTTTCCTGTTGCCGGGTTTTAATTTGGTGTAGAAGTATTGCGCATAACTTTTATATCCCAGCGGTTTTACATATACATCTTTCCCTTGCAGGCTTTGGAAAAATTCAATGGCCGCATTCTGTGAATATTGTTCAATACGTGGTGTAAATGCAGTGAGCAACACCTGCATGGCAACAATACCTGCAACAAACAATGTAATAAACGCTGGTTGATATTTTCTTTTACTGAGCTGTATATAAGCTCCAATAACTGCAGCAAGGAATAAAATGCCCGGAATCATTAACCAATAATTCCAATTAACAGTTGCTTCAATATTTGCCAATGCAAACTTGTCTTTTTGCAGCAATGGTTTTAACCAGTGAATATTATTGCCGACGAGCGGTAAAGCAATAAAAAGGATGCTCCATATTAATCCTAATGCAAGCAATGCATGCCGTTGCGAGTTTTTTAATTGTGCAGTGCGGTTAACGATTCCATATACGGTTGAAGCCGCTAAATAACCAATAGGTAAGTACGTAAACGAAGAGTAATGAACAATCTTTGTTTTTACAATGGTAAACACAACAAGGATTACAATCAGCGACGCAATCATCATGGTTCTGAAAAATTGCTGGGCTGTGTTTTCATTCATCTGGTTTTTGTAACGGAAGATGAGGAGTGATGCCGGGAAGCATCCAATCAGCACCACTACAAAATGATACAATAAAAATCCGCCATGGCCTGCGTCTTTCGTTTGCGCCAATCGTATCTGGTAAGTAATAAACTCATTCACAAACCACCAGCCGTGTTGCAGAATTTCCAATCCAAACCACAACAGGGTTACAACAGCAACACCCAGTCCCCACAGTAAATAATATTTCAGTGCCACTAATCCTTTACCCCGCATAAACACGATAAACAGAACATAACTCAGTAGCACAACCAGTAATGCCACAGGGCCTTTGGTTAATATGCCGGCGCCGGTAAACAATGCGGAAAGAAGTAATGAAGGCAATAGTTTTTTTCGCTCTTCTTTGGCAGACAAAAATTTACTTAAATAGTAAATGCCTAAAAAGATAAACAGGTTAAACCAGGGATCAATAATGCCACTTTTAAAGTAAAGATGTGGCAAAAATGTTCCTGCATAAATAAGCACCCACCACATCGCAAAGCGTTCGTTATGTAATCTTCTTCCTATACCAAATAAAACAAACAATGTAACCACGCCACATACGGCATTTGGAAAACGGGCAGCAAACTCATTTTCACCAAAGGCTTTCATGCTTGCAACCTGCATCCAGAAAAAAAGCGGGGGCTTTTCCCAGAAGGGTTCATAGTTAATCTGCACACGCATGTAATTGCCTGTTTCAATCATTTCACGGGCACTTTCTGCAAAATTGATTTCATCCCAGTCGAACAAATGCACCTTTCCAAGTGAGTGGAAAAATAAAAGCGATGCAATTGCAATTACGATTAAATAAGATACTAACCTGTTCATGAGTGGTTACGAAGATAAATAAACAAGCAATTACGATTCTTATTAAATAAAAAACCGGAAGCAATGGGTCGCTTCCGGTAAAAAACAAAAAGAATGATTATTAGCCGAGATATCCTTTTAATAATTTACAGCGGCTGTTTGTTTTCAGTTTGCTGATGGCTTTGTCTTTAATTTGCCTTACACGTTCACGGGTAAGGTTAAAGCGTTCGCCAATATCTTCAAGACTCAGCGGATGGTCAACACCAATTCCAAAAAAGAAGCGGATAACATCCTGCTGGCGTTCAGTTAATGTTTGTAAAGAACGTTTGATTTCTGTTTGTAACGATTCGTTATGATCAAGTTCTTCATCCGTTGCTGATGCATTTGGATTTTCCATTACATCCATTAACGTATTTTCTTCACCATCCGATAATGGAGAGTCCATACTTACATGGCGGGACGAAATACCCAGTGTGGAAGAAACTTCATCAATTTCAATTTCCAGTACTTCAGCCAGTTCTTCAGCCGAAGGTTCACGTTCATATTCCTGTTCGAGTTGCGAAAAGGCTTTGTTGATGCGGTTTGTGAGTCCTACTTTGTTTAACGGTAAACGAACAATTCTTGATTGTTCTGCCAATGCCTGTAAAATACTTTGGCGTATCCACCAAACTGCATAGGAAATAAATTTGAATCCTCTTGTTTCATCGAAACGTTGTGCAGCTTTAATTAATCCAAGATTTCCTTCATTGATAAGATCGGGAAGCGAAAGTCCCTGGTTTTGGTATTGTTTTGCTACAGAAACAACAAAACGAAGATTTGCCTTGGTCAAACGGTCCAATGCCCGTTGATCTCCTTGCCTTATCCGGACAGCAAGTTTAACTTCCTCTTCCGGAGTAATCAATTCAACCTTTCCAATCTCCTGCAAATACTTTTCAAGACTTTGCGATTCACGATTGGTGATTGATTTTGTGATTTTGAGTTGGCGCATGCTCATAAGCTTGATATTAAGGTTATTGTTTTAAAAGTTTTACAGTCATTACTACAAAAACTGAAGCGAAATCATAGTTTCAACTACATGGCATCTGTTGGTAATTTGACTTAAAAACCTCACCTAATTTAAACTTTAATATCAAATCAGCCAAAAAAAAGCCCAATTTGGACTGTTTTTACCACGAAGAGGGTATGGTTTGTTTAATTATTACCTCTCTTTCGATAAACAAAAAATAAAAAATTTAAAATTTTGAATCCTCTAATATTTTTTTATTATTGCATCAAATCAAGAGGTGAACTGAAAAACAAATGAGTAAAAAAGTTTTATACACGCTAGAATTTCCTGTTAAATGCTCCCCGGGTATTTTATACGAATTCCTTGCAACACCTTCCGGACTACAGGAATGGTTTGCAGACAAGGTTGATGAAAGAGACGGAGTATTTACATTTAACTGGAACGGATCAGAAGACAAAGCTCAGCTATTGGAAAGTGAACTCGATAAATTTGTGCGTTACAAGTGGCTTCATTATGCCAAAGATGAATACTTTGAATTCAGAATTGAAAAGACAGAAATATCCAACCAAACAATTCTTGTTGTAAAAGATTTTGCCGACAAAAAAGAAATCAAAGATCAAAGCAGGTTATGGGAATACCAGATCAAAGATCTCTTTCATCGTATTGGCAATTAATACAGCAACTGCAATAACTGGTTGAACTTTTCCATAAGAAATTCTTCTGCTTCATCCCATTTATCTAAGTCGAGTTTATAGGCCATCCTGAGAACATGTTTATTCTGGGGCTTGAATTCCTGTTTGCTTACAGGAAGCATGTTTGTTATGTTGAAATTGAACACCCATTCTTCGTCAGTAACATTTATCCAGGGCTCTTCATTGTTAACATGTGCAAGAGTCTTTGCAATCTTTTCCTGAAACTGTGCTTTATAAATTCCTTTCAGATGAATGGTGATGCTGAAAAAATGTCCCCACCAGAAAAAAGTTCTTACTGCAAAAACATCTTCTTTTCCAAAGCAACGTGGATAATCCAGCACCAGGTAAGGTAACCCTTCATAATTTTCGCCTTTTGAAATTTTGGGCAATATGTTTTTTACTTCAGCAGGTAATTTCTGAACTATTTCATTTCTGCAATAGTTATCAGAAAGCTTCTGAAACAGTATGTTTACTTTTTGAATAATGCCATTCTTTGTTAAAATCCAATCAGCATTGGTTACTAATTGTTTCTCAAAAGATGAAAGGCTTACATTTGCGGAATCCTGCATAACAGATTACTGTGATTAAAAAGTTAGACAAACTTATTATAAAAGCATTTATCGGGCCGTTCCTTGCAACGTTCTTTATTGCTGTGTTTATTTTGGTGATGCAGTTTTTCTGGCTGTATATTGATGATTTTGTAGGCAAGGGCATTGATTTTCTCACACTGATTCAGTTTATTGCTTACGTAAGTACAACTCTTGTTCCATTAGCTTTACCGCTGGGTATCCTGCTTTCATCTATCATGACGTTTGGAAACCTGGGTGAGTCATTTGAACTTGTTGCCATCAAAAGTGCGGGCATACCGCTGATACGTTTTATGCGGCCGGTGTTTGTGGTTTCCGGTTTGCTTGGTGTGGTTGCATTTGGATTTGCCAATTATGTGATACCGGTTGCTGAGTTAAAAATGCGTACACTCCTCTATGACATACGTGTTGCCAAACCTGCATTTGATATTAAAGAAGGTGTTTTTTATAATAAACTGGATGGTTACACAATTAAGATTGGGAAAAAAGAAAAGGATTCCATAATTCATAACGTAGTGATTTATGAAAACAATTACACCTTACAGGATAATATTATCCTGGCAGAAAAAGGAACAATGACTGTATCGCCCGATCAACGATTTCTTTATTTCAATTTACAAAATGGCTGGCGCTACCAGGAAAAAGGAAACCCGGGCACAATTGAAACTGATTATTACCGGCTTGGATTTAAAGAATATAAAAAAGTATTTGATCTGAGTTCATTTAAGCTGAACAAAACAGCCGATTCTACTTTTAAGAATTATTATAAAATGCTCAGCTTAAGTCAGCTTACCACTGTAATAGATTCAATGAAACGGGTACAGGTTGAGGCTGGCAATAAAGCAAGAAGAGAACTTGCAGCATTACTTCCATTTCAGATGATCCCTGATTCAGTATGGAAGAAAGCAAAACCACTGGCAAAGAATTTCAAGAAGATTGAAAACCTTGTACCTGACAGTTTAAAACAAACCGTTTTCAACGGGGCGATTTCAAAATTATCAGGGTTAAAAAACCAGGTTGAATTTTTTGCAGTTGATTACAAAGAACAGCAGTGGCAGATGCGTTTGCATGAAATTGAGCGGCACAGGAAATTTACACTCTCGTTTGCTTGTGTTGTATTGTTTTTAATTGGGGCACCACTTGGTTCCATCATCCGCAAAGGAGGTATTGGGTTGCCTCTTGTAATTTCTGTTTTCTTTTTTATTGCGTTTCATGTTGCCAATACAAGCGGAGAAAAAATGGTACGTGAAAATGTGCTTTTGCCATACAGTGGTATGTGGCTTTCAACTGCAATATTAATTCCTGTTGGAATATTTCTTACTTATAAAGCCATGCAGGATTCAAACCTGTTTAATGCAGAATTTTATTACAGGATACTGCGCAGGTTGCATTTATCACGCTTCCTGAAAGAAAAAAAATAATGGCTCCATTTTTGGTAGTAATTTAAAGCTTCAAAATTTATTTTATGGCTAAACAGATTTCACGCCGGAACTTTATTCATCAATCAGCAAAAGCAGGATTAGCTGTTACTGCAGCTGCTGTTACAAGCAATGAACTGTTTGCAGGCGCAAGCGTACATACAGCATCGTTCACAGGTTTTGATCAAACTCCTTTGTCTTATGCCTATAATGCACTGGAGCCTTTTATTGATGCCTTAACAATGGAAATCCATTACAGCAAACATGCTGCTGCTTATGCAACAAACCTGAAAGATGCAGCAAAAGCAGAAGGTATCGACATGAGCAAACCGCTGGAAGATGTATTTGGAAAAATTTCTAAATACTCAGGCAAACTTCGTAACAATGGCGGCGGTCATTACAACCATGAACTTTTCTGGAAGAGTATGAAAAAAGATGGCGGTGGACAGCCTGCAGGAAAACTTCTTTCAGCTATTAATCAATCGTTCAACAGTTTTGATGCATTTAAAACTCAGTTTTCAGATGCAGGTAAAAACCGTTTTGGCAGTGGCTGGGCATGGTTGTATGTTGACAAAGACAGGCAATTGAAAATTGGTTCAACACCTAACCAGGACAATCCGTTGATGGATGTGAGCGAAATAAAAGGAACTCCTTTGCTTGGACTGGACGTATGGGAACATGCTTATTACCTGAAATACCAAAACAAAAGAGCTGATTATATCAATGCATGGTGGAATACAGTGAACTGGGAATTTGTGCAGCAACGTTTTGATATGCTGTAACTGATTTTCATAATATACTGTTTGCAATATTGCATTTAGATGACTGAATAATTATCTTCATGGATCAACTGATAACCGTGAATTAATTATTCAGTCATTTTATTTAAGCTAAACTTCTGCCTGATGGGAAAAATAACCATTGCAACCTTTAATTGTGAAAACCTTTTTCGCCGGTTTAAATTCAACAGTAACATCAGTAAAGAAAGCGTTGAAAAGAAATTGAAAGATGGATTTATTATTGATAAAACCATTCTTTCAACTGTAACTGAAACTGAACGTGAATTAACTGCAGCTGCAATTAAAGCTTCTAAAGCAGATATTGTTTGTCTGCAAGAAATTGAAAACATGGATACGTTGAAGAATTTTCTGTCAGCCTATTTATCCAGTGCAGGCTATAAATACAAAATGCTGATTGATGGTAATGATCCCCGCCTGATTGATGTGGCACTCATCAGTAAAATTCCATTCGGCAATGTAAAAACACACCAGTATTTAAAAAACGGGAGCAGTTCTGTTTTTTCAAGAGATTGCCTGGAAGTGGAATTTGAAATTGAAGGAAAACCATTGACAGTTTTCGTAAATCATTTTAAATCGATGTTTGACCAGGGCAATCTTACACCTGCACAGAAAAGAGCAAAAACTGCAGCAAAACGTATTCTTCAATCAAATGCACTGCTTTCAATCATCAAGCAAAAATTTCCTGAACCTGAAAAAGCCGCCTGGATTGCCTTGGGCGACTTGAACGATTATCCCGATTCGAAGTCAGCATTAAAAACACTGCTCAACAGTAACTGGATGGAAAATGTTGTGCAGACAAGAATACAGGATGAGAGTGAACGCTGGACGCATTTCTGGGATACAACTTCCGTTCCTGTTGAAGAGCGATACAAACAGATTGATTATATTTTTCTCTCAAAAAAAATTGCTGATCAAAATCCTGCAGCAATTCCTGTAATTGTTCGTAATGGATTAAGCACCAAGGCAACAAAATATGCCGGTGTAAGGTTTGATGGAGTTACAGATAAAAAAACAGCTTCAGATCATTGCCCTGTTGCAGTAACAATTACACTTTAATCACAAATAGATGAACATAAAACTTTTTTGGCGTAAACATTTCAGCCATTTTGCTGAAAGAATAAAAGATTTTGGAACAGTAGTTCGCCCGTTGTGGATTATTGTGCTGTTTCAGGTGCTGATTTTTGTTGCATTTGTTGCCGCACCCCAGGGACAGGACATGTTGCTGAGCATGGTTATTGATTTCAATGATCACTGGTTTGCATTTGTATGCCTGTTGATTTCGCTGTTTGCCTTAAGCACTGTTTCTGAATTTGGCAGCAGGCTGATTATTTATTTCTCTGATTTAACAACACATGAACTGGAACCACGGCGTGTGCGTTACAGGAAAGTGTATCAGCGCTCACTCTCAAAAATTGTATTGTTTGCCCCTGCTGTTTCAGTGGCTTGTGGATTTGTTATAACAAGTCTGCGGTTAATGAAAGGAGCTTCTGTTGATGCATTTCAGCAAAAAAATCCGATTCTTATTCTTGCAATAATTATTGCTGCTAATCTGTTGCTTGCATTTGTTATTTATCAATTGTATTTCGGCAAACTCAGGAAAAAGTTTTATGTGCTGAAGCTGAACAAGTGGCAGAAGTTTGTTTTGTCAAAATTGTACAGCATCAGTAAGCTTCGTTTAATACCTGCAATTGAACTTGTTGATGGTAAACCACAATTGGTACAGGTACAGGTTGGAGGCAAGTATTTTTTCCGCCCGATTATGAGGCGATTTCATGTGGCATTTTTATTGCCCGCAGTTTTTTGTATTCTGTTGTTCAGCTTTCTGCCTGTAAACTATTTCCCACCTTATGGCGCAGCATTTATTGTTTGTCTTTCACTTGCCTGCTGGATAGCAGTTTATTGCTGGTTCGATATCCTGGATAAGATGCAGCCTTTGTTCATAAAAATTCCTTACCGTTTAATTATGTTTTTTGGCTTGTTGATTTTTTCATGGTACAATCATGATCATCCGGCAAGGATTGCAGCTGTTAAGCCCAAAGGAGAAACAAGAAAGTTGGTTCAGCAGTATTTTGATGACTGGGTTGAAGCAAAAGGATTTGATAAAGATTCTTCATTCCCGGTTGTGTTTGTTAGTGCTGAAGGTGGTGCATTGCGAACCGGTTGTTTTACATCCATGATGCTGGCACAATTGCAGGATTCATTTCCTGTATTTAAAAATCATGTGTTTTGTTACAGCAGTGTAAGCGGCGGCTCGTTAGGAACAAATTTTTTTAATGCACTTACTCAGCTACCATCGCTTCCTTCAAACTATGCAACAGTTACAAGGAAATTTTATGGGCAGGATTTCTTAACGGCTACAACCGGTAAACTTGTATTCTCTGAAATTTTCAATGCGTATTCGCCAAGAATGATTTCAAAATTCGACAGAGCAACTGCTCTTGAAAAAAGCTGGGAATATGGTTTTGCGGAAGCAACAGGAACAAGTGCTGATTCAAATTTATTCACACAGAATTTTTCTACAGGTGTGGGTAACCCTGCTTCAAAAGATCATGCAGCAGTGCTGATCAATATTACAGAAGTTGAGAGCGGGTTAAGAACAATATTCAGTAATGTGATTATTGATCCGGTAAATTTTAATGAAGTAGCCGATCTGCAGAAAAAGGCCCTTGTTCAATTGCCTTACAGCACTGCCATCAGTTTAAGTGCAAGATTTCCATTGGTATCTCCTGCAGGAGCTATTGAATGGCGAAAAGGATTTCAACTGCATTATGTTGATGGTGGTTATTACGAAAACAAAGGGGCACAAAGTGCAGCCGAAGCATTGCAGGCCATTAAGAAGTTTTCAAAGTACAAAGACAAAGCTGAATTCTATGTTATCCAGTTTCATTTTATTGAACCAACACCTGGAGAGTATTACGGAATTCGTTTCTTAAATGAGCCAAGGGAAATACTGAATGCAATGATGAATGCAAGAAGCGGGCATTCCCTTTTCAGCTATGAAGATTTGTTCCGTACCTGCAAACAAAACAATGCCTCATTAATTCCATTGTACCTGCCGCTTGATGGGCATAAAGTTCCAATGAACTGGGTACTGTCAAATGCAGCACTTACACGGGTTGAAAATGTTTGTAAGGAAATGATAAAGACGGATAAGAATCTGCAGCCATTGCTTGTAAGACTTCAGCAGTTAGCTAAATAGGCACAGCCCCTGCAGAAAACATCTTCACAATTGCAAGCGGGAAGTAGCATCTGCAGAGGCTGTTAATGGATGCAAAGTAAACGGGAATATTGTTAGGATGTTGCACAAATTGTAAACATTTTTTTTGATTTTGTCACTTTAACTGTTTCTTAAAATTCCGCCAACTGTAGTCATTTTTTTTAATGAGATCGCTCATGTTTTCTGCCGTTCATCATTTCGCTTAAATGCTTTTTAATTGTTTGTCTGAATATCCTACTTTCGTCATCCGGTCAATACACATTCTTAATATAAATACTATTGTTATGCAAGCCTGGAAAGAATATCAGGAACAGAATAAAGATCGTTTCCTGAATGAATTGCTTCAATTATTGCGCATCCCTTCCATCAGCGCAAAAAATGAAAATAAAGCTGATATGATTACCTGTGCTGAAGCTGTTAAGCAGCATTTGCTTGCAGCTGGTGCAGATAAAGCGGTGATTTATGAAACAGCTGGTCACCCTGTTGTTTATGGTGAAAAAATGATTGATCCATCAAAGCCAACAGTTCTGGTGTATGGTCACTACGATGTACAGCCTGTTGATCCGTTGAACTTATGGAACAGTCCGCCGTTTGAACCTACAATTAAAGACGGTAAAATTTTTGCCCGTGGTTCAGCCGATGATAAAGGCCAGTTCTTTATGCATGTGAAAGCATTTGAAACAATGGTGCAAACCAGTTCGCTTACAACAAACATCAAGTTTATTATTGAAGGTGAAGAAGAAGTGGGAAGTCCCAACCTTGCAACCTTTGTAAAAAATAATAAAGAGTTACTGAAAGCCGATGTAATTCTTATCAGCGATACAGCCATGATCAGCATGGAAAATCCTTCCATTGACATTGGTGTGCGAGGGCTGAGTTATATTGAAGTGGAAGTAACTGGCCCGAACAGGGACTTGCACAGTGGTGTTTATGGCGGTGCTGTTGCCAACCCGATTACTATGCTGGCAAAAATGATTGCATCCTGCCACGATGAAAGCAATCACATCACGATTCCCGGATTTTATGATGATGTGGTAAATGCAACACCTGAAGAACGGAAACTGATGGCCGCTGCTCCTTACGATGAGAATGAATTTAAAGCTGATTTAGGCGTATCAGAACTTTGGGGCGAAAAAGGATTTACCAGTAATGAACGTACCGGTATTCGTCCTACATTGGAGTTAAACGGTATCTGGGGTGGTTATACTGGCGAAGGTGCAAAGACAGTTCTTCCTTCAAAAGCATTTGCAAAAATTTCAGCACGACTTGTTCCTGATCAATCATCAGAAAAAATTACGGAAAAGCTGATTAACTATTTTCAAAGCATTGCGCCTGCAGGTGTGGTTGTAAAAGCCAGTGAGCATCATGGTGGCGAACCATATATGACTCCGGTTGACAGCAAAGCTTACAAAGCTGCTGCTGCTGCAATGAAAGATACATTTGGAAAAGACCCGATTCCTGTACGTGGTGGCGGAAGTATTCCTATCTGTGCGTTATTTGAAAAAGAACTGGAAATTAAAATTGTGTTCATGGGCTTTGGTTTAGACAGTGATAATCTTCACAGCCCTAACGAAAAATATGATTTGGTGAATTTCTATAAAGGAATTGAAACCATTCCTTATTTCCACAAGCATTTCGCAGAAATGTAAAAAGAAAATGGATTTATTAAAAAAGGTGATGTTGGAACAACATCACCTTTTTTATTTTTTAAAACTGTTTATTTAAAATCACTTTTTATAAAATCAGCCATCAGTTTCATTCTGAAGTAAAGGTTGCTGATCATCAGCGGCACATTATTTTTAAGATTATTTACTGTGCCGTTATTCATCTTCTTCAGGTTTTTCAGTTCCACAATTTTTTCATCAATTTTATCCATCAGCTTTTCTGCATTCCATCCAATATATTTTTTATTGCGTTCATCAAACACATGATAGGGTTCAATGCTGCCGGCTTTCAGTTTTTTAAATGCAAAATTGTTTTTAACAGCATCTTGTATGGCTTCGTTGCTTAGCAGATCAATTACTGTATCAGGATTGGCTTTATTCAAAAAAGCATTTTTAAAAATGTTGAGATTGTTGCGCAGCTCCATCAGCAATTGTTTTTTCAGCACATCAGCTGTTTGGGATTGCTTGTGCAGAAAAGAAATCAGATTATCTAATGGCGCAATGCCGCTTTTTAACCAATCGAGATTCATGTTTTCGTTTAAGCAATTAAATTAACACAAATAATAAAATCAACGGATATTTTTCCCTGCGTAACTTTATCATCTGTCACGCCAGCGAATTATAGCACACTTTGATCTTGATACTTTTTTTGTATCGGTAGAACGTTTGAATGATCCTTCACTCGTTGGTAAACCTGTAATTGTAGGTGGTAGTAAGGAAAGGGGAGTGGTAAGCACCTGCAGCTATGAAACAAGAGTGTTTGGTGTACACAGCGGAATGCCAATGGCGCAGGCAATGAAACTTTGTCCGCATGCAATTGTTGTGCAGGGAACAAGAAATGATTACAGCAAATATTCCCGTTGGGTTACGGATATTATTGCAGCCAAAGCCCCTTTATTTGAGAAGGCTTCAATTGATGAATTTTATATTGACCTGACTGGAATGGATCGTTTTTTTGATCCCCTGCAATGGACGATTGATTTGCGGCAGGAAATTATTAATGAAACAAAACTTCCTATTTCATTTGCGATGGCAAGTAACAAGCTTGTTGCTAAAATCGGAACTGATTTTGCCAAGCCTAACAATTATATTTTTATTGAGTTTGGAAAAGAAAAAGAATTTCTTGCGCCGCTTCGTGTGAATAAAATTCCCGGTATAGGGGAGAAGGCTTTTCACACATTACTCGATCTTGGTATTGAAACAATTGGTGAACTGCAGAACACTAATCCTGTAATGCTTGAACAGCAGCTGGGAAAACATGGCAGGGATTTATGGCAACGGGCACACGGCATCAGCTTCAGCGAAATTCATTCATTCCATGAAGCAAAATCTATTTCCAGCGAAAATACATTTCACGAAAACAGGAATGATATTGAGTTCCTTGAATCGGAAATCGTAAGGTTAACAGAAAAAATCGCACATGAATTACGGCAGGATCAAAAAATGGCGGGTTGTGTTTCAGTGAAAATCCGTTACCCCGATTTTGAAACACAACAACGCCAGGCAACTGTTCCCTACACACAATATGATGATGAGCTGATTTATAATGCCAAGGAATTATTTCACCAGCTTTATAAAAAAGGAAAGCCCGTACGCCTGCTCGGTGTAAAGCTGAGTGAGCTGATTGACGTATCGTCCCAAACCAATCTCTTCCAGGATATTCAACGTAAAAACGACCTGTACAAAGCCATTGATGAAGTGAAAGGCCGTTTCGGCAAAGACCTGCTTACAAAAGGGCGAAATGCCAACAAGCGCAGGAACAACGATGATTTACGTGATGCTTCCTAACACTTGTTATGTTGAAAATAAATTTCAAAGCAAAAAATATTCTCATAAAGTCTATTCGATTAGTAGGAAATAAATATATTTGCTGCTTATTCATTGTTTAACAACTAAAATCATTTTATGAGTTTACGTCTTGGGGACATCGCTCCCAATTTTAAAGCAAAAACAACTGCAGGTGAAATTGACTTTCACGAATACCTCGGAAACAGCTGGGGTGTATTATTTTCTCATCCTGCTGATTACACTCCCGTTTGTACAACAGAGCTGGGCAAAACAGCATTGCTGAAAAACGAGTTTGAAAAAAGAAATGTAAAGGTGCTGGCATTAAGTGTTGATGGATTGGACAAGCATAATGGCTGGGTAAGCGACATCAACGAAACACAGAACACAACTGTTCAGTTTCCTATTATTGCTGATGAAGACAGAACTGTTGCCAACCTGTATGATATGATTCATCCCAATGCATCTGAAACGTTTACTGTACGTTCACTGTTCATCATTGGTCCCGATAAAAAAGTAAAACTCTTCATTACTTACCCTGCTTCAACAGGAAGAAATTTTTATGAAGTGCTTCGTGTAATTGATTCATTGCAGCTGACTGCAAATTACAGCGTGGCAACTCCTGCTGACTGGAAAGAAGGCGAAGATGTAATTGTAGTTCCTGCTGTTAGCACAGAAGATGCAATTTCAAAGTTTCCTAAAGGTGTAAAAGTGGTGAAACCTTACCTGCGTTATACTCCGCAACCCAATAAATAACTGAAGTAATTAGTTTGGTAAAATGGCCACGAATGCACGATGAATAGATTCATTTGTGTATTTGTGGCTGATTTTTTAAAGCATTATTTGATCCATTTGTCAAACTGATGAAGCATTGCTTTCAGATCTTTTGATAATGGAGCTTCGAGTTCTCTTCTTTCACCATTAACATCGGTAAACGCCAGCTTCCATGCATGCAGTGCCATACGGTTCAGCAACGGACGCTCTTCTTCATCGGCTTTGGAAAGTTTAAATTTCTTTCGTTTGATGCTGGATAATAAAACAGGTTGTTCTGTTCCGTAAATATCATCACACACAATGGGGTGCCCGATATGTTTCATGTGTACACGTATCTGGTGTGTACGTCCTGTATGAATCTGGAACTGTATCCACGAATACATGCCATATTCGTGCAGCACTTTATAATCAGTTAATGATGCTTTTCCTTTTATGTGTGTAATGTAAGTTGACTTTTTTACAGGATGCTCCATAATCGCAGCATCAACACTTCCTTCTTTATTTACCAGTGTACCATGAACAAGACCGAGGTAAAATTTTTCTACTTCACGTTCAGCAAACTGGTTCGAAAGAAACTTGTGTGTTTCTTCATCTTTTGCAAAAACGATCAACCCGCTGGTGTACTTATCCAAACGGTGAATAATCCAGACCTTGCCATATTTTTCATTGAGCCAGTCTTTTAATGAAGGCTCACTTTGTTCACGGTCAGGAATCGACAATAAACCGGAAGCTTTGCTCAATGCAATCCAGTGATCAGTTTCAGCAATTATTTCAACTTTATTCCTCATCTCTGTTTTTGCCTTTTTTTTCTTCTTTCTTTTTTACAAACGATTTGTTCAGGAACTTCAGCAATCTTACTTCTTTTTCATTGAGATAACGCCAGCGGCCACGTTCAACATTTTTCTTTGTAAGGTTGGCAAACAACACACGGTCCAATCCTTTTACATCATAACCCAGGTGTTCAAACATTCGTCGTACAATCCTGTTACGGCCACTGTGAATTTCAATGCCAATCACTTTTTTATTTTTTGGATCAGGATATCCCAATGCATCAGGCGCAATAAATCCATCTTCCAGTGTTACACCGTCAAGCATGGCTTCAAAATCTTTTTTCTCCAATGGTTTATCAAGCGTTACTTCATACACCTTTTTTACCTGGTAACTTGGGTGCGAAAGTTTTTGTGTGAGTTCGCCATCGTTTGTAAGCAATAACACGCCTGTTGTATTTCTGTCAAGGCGACCAACAGGATAAATGCGGCTTGTTGGTATTCCTTTCATCAGATCCATAATCGTTTTTCTTCCCTGCGGATCTTCTGAAGTGGTAATGTAATCTTTCGGTTTATTCAGCAGAATATAAACCAGGTCTTTCTGAATGCTGATTTTTTTTCCGTTTACAAATACTTCGTCCTTGTCAGTTACTTTATGTCCCGGTTCAGTGATCACCTGTCCGTTAACCTTTACTTTTTCTTCTTTGATAAACAGAACAGCATCTCTGCGGCTGCACACACCGCAATGGGCAATGTATTTATTCAATGGCATTTCGCCACCGGCAGATTCTTTTTTGAATGTAACGGGTTTAACAGTTGTTTGCTGGTTGCGGCTGGATGCTTGCGATTGAATGTTTCGTGAAGCAGGTTTCTGATTTTTTACTTTTGAAAACTGACCTTCTTCTTGTCTTTTCTTTTCAAAATAGTCATTCTTTTCAGCACGGGCTTTTCGCTTTTCCTGGCGGTGTTCTTCTTTAATCTGGGCGTTGCTTTTTTTCTGAACGAATTTGCCGAAATTGTTTTTTGTCATGTTATAAAGTTTGCTGTTTTGCAACAGGATGAGGCACAAAGGTAACTGAAATGCTTTAGGGTGAGAAATGTGTGTTTCTGCGGCTGGTTCAGCGTGCTGGCCAAACAGGCTGGTAACCGTTCATCCATTGATATAAATCTGGCGCAGCTTTCAGAAATTATCTTGCAGGTATTCTTTACTAATCTCGTCAAACTGATCTATGAGAAATGGTTTCTTGTTCCTGCTCTTATTTATTTCCAAACTTGCTGCCGGGCAATCTGCTCAAACGCTTTATTTCGATCCGGGATCCACACTGGGAGCACCACAATCAAGAATATTCGAAAGCATCACTTATGTTCCTCTTGAAACAACTAAACAAAGTTTGTTCGGACAGGTAAGCCAGTTAGTAGTAACCCCGGACTATTTTGTCATTTTTGATTCCGATACAAGAGGGTTGTATTTCTTTAACCGTTCAGGGAAATTTTTAAAGAAATATAAAGATGATAAATACACTGTTATTGATATGCAGTTTATTGAAAGGGAAAATGCAATTTACCTGCTGCAGATAAATAAAAACTTCCGTCCAACTGAGCAGGAAAGAGATGAGATTGTCCGCAATCCTTTTTCAAAAAGCAGTTTAAAATATGGCCGCTCAATTCTTTACGATCTTGCTGATATTAACAAAGAACAGATCAGCGAAATACCCGGTTTCAATATTGCCTTGGCTGCTCCAAGTTATCTTGCATCCAATCAGTGGGCTTACAGTGTTGTACTGGAAGATAAGAATGCAAAAGACTCTGTTGATTATGAATTGAAAATTTCTGACGGCAGTAAACTGCTGAGGGCATATTTTCCTTATAAAAAACGCAATTCTTCTTATTTCTCCAATCCTGCTGATATTGGTTTTTATAACACAGGTCTGGAAGGCACACTTTTATTTACCCGTACATACAATTATTCTATTTACATGCTTACTACCGACAGTGTTACCATGCTTTATAATTTTGTACTTCCTTTTGAAAATTCAATTCCTAAATCTTTTTTTACAAAAGAATTCAGCTCACGCAATGAATTAAGAGAGTATAAGCAAATGAACCCGGCTTATGTGTGGCGTATTTACAGCCTTGTACCATTTAATAACTATTTGTTTTTTTCGCTGGATTATGAGAAGCGTGATCGTCGTTTTTTGTTTGACAGAAACAGCAACCGGTTTTACAACATCAACAGAATAACACCCGACAGCAGCAATGCTTACCTGCCCGTAACCGGATGGAGTTTTCAGTATTACGACAATACGGCTTTGTACAGCAGTATTTCATCTGATGCGATGTTTCGTTCAAAAGATGCCACTCAAAGTAAAAATCCTGAATACTCACCATTGCTGAAATCTTATTTTGAAAACAGCAAACCATCATCTAATCCTGTTATTATCATCCTGAAACCATTGACAAAAACCAAATGAAATTAACTGCCTTATTACTGCTGCTGTTACCATTCTTTGCACTTTCACAAGAGAAAAAAACTGCTGTTCCAGGTTCAGTTACAGGAGTTGTAAAAGACTCTGCCAATGATTACTCGCTGGAAGCTGTAACGGTATTGATTTATAAAAAAAGTGATTCCACTTTACTGAATTACCAGCTGACCAACCCATCAGGCGAATTTAATTTTCAGCAGGTGCCATTAAATATGCAGTTGCTGGTAAGCCTTAGTTTTTCGGGATACAAATCTTTTTCAAAAACAATTAAGCTTGATAGTGTTCACCCGGCTTATGATTTTTCTGTAATAAAGATGGGAGGTAATTTTAAGAACCTTGATGAAGTGGTTATACAGGCTGTGTTGCCAATACGTATGAATGGCGATACACTTGAAATAAATCCTGCTGCTTTTAAACTCGATTCAAATGCTGTGGTGGAAGATATGTTGCGGAAAGTGCCGGGCATTACTCTCTGGGGCGATGGTACGGTAACTGTAAATGGTAAAAAAGTAACCAATGTGTATGTTGATGGCAAACCTTTTTTTGGAAACGATCCAGCCATTGCCACACAAAATCTTCCAAAAAATGCAATTGAAAAAATTCAGGTTTATACAGAAGAAGACCGTACAAAAACTGCAGCCGAACGCACACCTTCCGATTCGCTTCTTACCATGAATATTAAACTGAAAGCTGATAAGAAGAGAGGATATTTTGGAAAAGGAAGTGCCGGCATTGGCACGGATAAACGTTTTGAAGCTGATCTTGGATTACAGGCATTTAATAAGAAAACAAGGTTGGGACTTGGAGGTGCAATCAACAACATCAATAAAAATGTTGATGATCTGCAATCGCTGCTGGGCGAAACAACTTTCCGCAGCTTTAATCCACGCAACAGGTATGTTGCAAATTTTGGTGGAAGAGGGGTTAACAAATTATATTTTGTTGGAGCCGATGTACAGCACAGTTTTATTGAAACCACCAATAATCAGCGCACCAATCAATTAACGTTTAATATTACAGGAAGAGGAAATGTCAATGATATTTTTTCACAGTCAGATGGAATAACAAGCACCGGTGGTAATACATTCTACAAATCTTCGCAACGCAATACCACGCAGGAAAATGACAGCAAAACAATGTCTCTGAATTATGATAAAAGAGACAGGGATAAAGATGTGAATCTACGGGCAGCTGCAACCAACAGTACTGGTACAGGCAGTTCTTCTTCATCAACACTTACACAAACCGATGCTAAAGGGAAAGTAAGCGAAAGCAAAGAGTCTTCAGAGTCGGAAACAAAAACCCGTAATGTAAATCTGAGCGGTAGTTTTTTAAATAAGGATAGTGACGAACGTAACCTGAAAAGTTTTTCGTTGAGATTTAATTCAACCTATGGTGAAAATGAAAATATCCGTAACAGTTTGAATGATTTCGTTTCGTTTGAAAATGCTGCCCGTAATACAACATATAACCGTTTGTACAATACCAACTCAAATTACTGGAGCAACTCGGTGAATGTTACTTATAATGCGTTAAAGCGTTTGTTGTTTGGCAGTAACAACCTGTGGAATATTAATATCAGGCTTACAAATAATATTGCTTTCAGTAAATCTGATTTGAATTATAAGGTAAGTGATTTTGACTCTGCAAGTAAGATTTACCTTACAAATACAAAAATTTCAAACCTGCACAACAATAACAGGTTAAGTGAAGAACCTTCACTTAACATTTCGAAAACATTTACAAAAAGATTGTCGAACCGCTATTACAAAGCATTTACTTTTTCAACTAATCTTGGCGGTCAGTTCTTGCGGGAGAAAGACGAGTCCAATTTCAGCAAACGAAATCTGAGCAGGGATTTTTCGTTCTTTACACCCAGTACAAGCATTTCCTATTATTACCAGAAATCAAATGGTTACAATGTAAGCGGTAGCATCAATCATGCAAAAAGTTTTACGATTCCCGGCATTGATCAACTGTTTCCCATTATTGATAGCGCAAATCTTTATTCGTTCAATTATGGTAATGCTTTTTTAAGTCCATCTAAAACAAACAACTTCAGTTTCAGTGTTAACTACAGCAGGGGTAATAACAGAAATAAGAAAGCGGATATTAACTTAAACGTTTATGGTAGTTACAGTTTTGTAAACGATGATATTGCCGACAGTAGTTTTTATGATGACCTTGGAAGAAGAAATATTTACCTGATTAATATTGACGGAAGAAAGAACTGGAGCATAGGTGGTAATTTCAATACATCCATCCGCATTAAAAAAAATGTACTGCAGTTTACTTATAACGGAACAGTTTATAACAGCTTGTCGCCAAATTATATTGATAATATCTTTTCAACTTCCCGTATTCAGAATATCAATAATTCACTGCGTGTTTATTTTGCATTAAATGAAATTGTTAACTTCTCCGTTTCGCAGGGAGTTAATATGAGCAACAGTATACAAACCGGAATTAACCTGCGTTCTTTTAAAAATACAAATTATGTTACCGGTGCAAATATTAATCTTCAGTACCCGAAAGATCTTACGTTCAGTAATACACTTAACTATGTAAAGAATAATACTACGAAACAAAGTTCAGCACTGTGGAATGCGTTTGTGAGCTACCGGTTTTTTAAAGCAAAGCAACTGGAAGCAAAGTTTTCAGCAATGGATATTTTAAGGCAAAACAAAAACATCCTGATTGCTTCTGGCAGCAACACTATTACAACAACTGTATCTAACGGGCTGCAGCAGTTTTTTATGCTGACCATTGCCTATTATCCACGTAAGTTCGGTGGTCAATCAAAAAGAGGTGGACAACCCAGGGTAGCACCTGCAGGTAACAACAACAAAAGAGTAAGAGCAAGACAATAATCAGAGATGCATTGCTGAATCACGAAGTAAAATAAAACCTGTATCCATCAGGGATTTAATGCTTCTTTATTTGCCAACTGACCACAAGCCGCATCAATATCTTTACCACGGCTCTTTCTTAACCGTGCATTCACCTTGTGTTTTTCAAGGTAAGTCATAAATGCATTGGTTACCTGTTCTTCAGGTTTCTGGAATGTTGCAAGATCAATCGGATTGTATTCAATGATGTTGATTAAATCGGCCGGTACCTGCCTGTACACTTTAATCAGTTCATCAGCATCTTTTAATGAATCGTTGAAGTTTTTAAAAAGGATATATTCAAACGTAATTTCATTACCTGTTTTTTTATAGAAATGATTTAGTGCTTCGATCAGCGATTTAATATTGTTGGTATCGTTGATGGGCATAATTTCATGACGCTTGCTGTCGTTAGCTGCATGTAACGATAACGCCAGTTTAAATTTCACCTCATCATCGCCCAGCTGTTTAATTTGTTTGGCCACACCTGCTGTTGAAACGGTAATTCTTCTGGGGCTCATTGCAAGTCCGTCGGGAGAAGTAATACGTTCAATGGCTTTCAGCACATTGTTGTAGTTGAGCAAAGGTTCGCCCATTCCCATAAAAACAATGTTGCTGAGTTTTTTTTCATAAACCCGTTCGCTTTGTTGGTTAATGAGCACAACTTCATCATAAATTTCATCGTATGATAAATTGCGTTTACGGTCAATATAACCGGTTGCGCAGAATTTGCAGCTTAATGAACAGCCGATCTGTGAGGATACGCAAGCTGTTTTACGATCGTCAGTAGGAATGAGCACACCTTCGGCTAAATAACCTTCATGCGTACGGAACCTCGATTTGATTGTTCCGTCGGCTGAGTATTGTGTGGCATCAATTGTTAATGCAGGAAGGGTAAATGTTTCGCCCAGCTTTTGTCTCAGTTCTTTGCTGAGGTTGGTCATATCGGCAAAACTGTGTGCATGTTTTTGCCAAAGCCATTCGTAAACCTGTTTGGCCCTGAATTTCTTTTCACCAATGCTTTCAAAATAGTCTGTAATATTCTGAAGACTTAAGTGGCGGATGTTTCGCTCGTTCGCTACTTTCATAACCGCAAAGGTAACAAATTGCTGCAACCATCAGGTTACTGAAAATGTGTTCAGGGTTCACAGAAAAATAAAAGCGAAACATATTTCAGATGTTTCGCTTTTATCCTGTCATCAACTTTCAGAAACTGTTTATTGCGTTTTTACAATTTTCTGAATATGCTTGTATTTGCCATTATCACTCAAAATTTCCAGGATGTATGTTCCTGCAGCAAACCTGCTCACTGGTATTGAGCCGTTCTGGTAGCTTTGGGTTGATTTAAACAGCAGCTGTCCTTTCATGTTGTACATGCTTACAGCTACAGTTTTAATGCCGGTTGCACCACCTGTTGTAAAGTTTACTGAAGTGTTTGTTACTGTTGGATAAACTGCTGAGATAAATTTCGAATCGTTTTGAATAACATTTGAAACGGCTGTTGGCACATTGCCGATGGTAGTATAAAACATTCCATTGCCATGTGTGCCAATGAGCAGCGTATTATCTGCCGTTCGTAATACAATATCATTTACAAGTGCTCCCTGCATTGCTGTTGGGCCTTCAAGTGTCCATACTGTTGAACTTCCATTGATGGTTGTT
Source organism: Chitinophagaceae bacterium UBA1931 (assembly GCA_002337125.1). Classification (GTDB taxonomy): domain Bacteria; phylum Bacteroidota; class Bacteroidia; order Chitinophagales; family Chitinophagaceae; genus Lacibacter. The sequence goes on along the minus strand of DDFJ01000004.1, from coordinate 1,280,346 downwards.
GTACTGAAAAGACCAATGGATGTGCCTACATAATATTCAACACCGGTTGTTTTTACAACAATTGCACAACTGCGGAAAGATGGAAGTGAAATATTTCCTTCCACTGCCTGCCAAGTTGGTGTGGTAGCGGTTGCATTACCTGTCCAGAATGCACTTGTTACTCCATAATTTGAAACGACTGCAAGAACAGTATCTGGATTTCGTGGATTAACTGCAATTTCCCTGATCAATGATCCGCTTGTCATACCAACTCCAGATGATGGAGAAATGTCAACAGGGAAATTGCTCGCCAAACCATCTCTTGGATTTTGCAGCCGGTAAATTTTTCCGTTATCTGTACCAATAAATAAATAGCTGCTGGTACCGACATAAGTTCCTCTTGATGTTGCTAATGAAAATATACTTCCGGTCAACAGGGTAGGGATGCCTGTCATTAAAGTCCAGCCTGTTGATGCACTGACGGTAGAAGCAGAAGTTGTACGCCAAACACTGTCTAGACTTACGTAATACATCGTTTCTGTATTGTCGGGATCAAGATGGAAGTAGGTGATGAATTCTCCATCGCCTGATGCAGCAGGCGCAATGGAAGATGGGCTCATACTGGATGATGCACCATTAATAAAAATGCGGTAAACATTTCCGTTCTGGAAAGAGCCATATAAATACTGGCTGGTTGCTGTACTGGGTGTAAGGGCCGCCATACCACCATCGCCACCAATCAGGATGTATTGATCATTGGGATCGGATAACGGAACATCAAGTAACCCTTTTGAATCCCGGTAAGTAGTGGAATTATCCTGTGCACCTCCTGCAAAAACTGTTGAGCCTGCAACCGGGTCAATAGCCACATGATAGTATTGTAATGTTTGATATTGACTTGCAAAATTATTCCAGGATACACTGCTAGCAGTAATATCGCTGGTTACCTGCAAACCTCCATCATCGCCAACAGCCATCCTGTTTGAATTTGAAGGATCAAATGAGAAGGAATGGAAATCCACATGACTGTATGAATTGGGATCGGTGTATGTAGATGATGTTAATCCACCAATGAACGTTCCTTGTGTGGCAAATCCATCAGTTGAGCGAAACAGGTTTACTCCACCTGCAACAACAAGGTTTGGATTCGTTGGATGAACAGCGAGCAACATGTTATAACCATCCTGCAACTCCATATATTTTGTAGTTGTGCCGTTTTGCAGTGCCCTGAGATTGGAATTTCGGTTGCTTCCCCAGCTTACAGATGGATAACTGGTAAGATCTGCTCTGAATAAATCGGCTTCAGCCTGGTTGTTGTCGGCACTCAAAGCATTCCTGTACATAACATAAAGTATGTTGGAATTGCTTGGTGAAACTGCAAGTGTTGTTTTGCCCCAGCCCCCAACATAATTTCCGGAGAAATCTGTTGAGTTGTTGTAAGCTCTCCATCCTGCAACCGAATCGGCATTGCCAAATTTTCCTCCGGCAATTCTTGTCCAACTTCCAAATGTACCTGTGGTTGAAGTCCACACACCTGCAGTATCCCTGTTCCTGTTTCTCCCTGAAAAACTGGCATATAATCGTACAGGTGTTACGCCGTATTTAGAGATATCAATATCGGTGATCATGTTTTCTACAATCTGGTTGGCATTGGTTAATTCACCGGTTTCGTACATGGACACTCCCCATGATGTGCCACCATTTGTTGATCTGACAATATAATTCAGGATGGCTGCATACACATAGCCGTTCCCATCGACTTTAATATTGAAAACGATATCGAAAATATTATCAAAAGATTCCCTTGAGGTACCATTAATAGTTGAACTGAGTTTTGTCCACGTAACTCCATTGTCTGTTGATTTGAAAATACCATAGCCTGGAATAAATGCATTTGGGTATGTTGGAGAAGCACCAAGTAACTCACCTGTTCCTGCATACCAAATATCCTGGAAGCCGGGACGGGGATCCTGCGCAATACAGCTTACATTACGTACATCGTTGGCCGGGTGAACAAAGCCCCATGTATTGCCTCCATCTGTTGAACGGAACAGTCCGCCTGAAACACCTGCAGCCAGCACAATCTGGTTATTCCGCATGTCAAAAGCCAGTGCTCTTGTTCGTCCACCGTTTTGTGTTGGTCCGGCAGCAGTATAGGTATTGTTGATTTCGGGTCGGAAAGCAACTGATTTCTGACGGGCTATAATTTTTTGCAGCAGATCATTTTCCTGCTGGTGGATATTTCTTGGAATAATGCCGGTTTTAGGGTCGTGCAGCATCTTCCATTCGTATTGCCAGCGCCTGAAGCCTGCTTCACGTTCTTCTCTTTCTTCATCTTCTGCATCACGGTTAACGGATAAATATTTCTGAATTTCTTTTTTTCCTTTCAGCCGGTTGCTTTTCCCTGCAAAAAAATAGATAGTGGTTAATGCAACTGTAGCTAAAGCGAGTACTGAATAAAAGTGCTTCATATTCATGTATGATTGATTGAGTTAGAAAATTAGAAAAAAAATCAGGATTATGCCAGCAGGTAATTTGCGAACAGGCAATAATTCCTGTTTAATAAGATTAAAATAAAAAGGGAAAGGTTGGGTACAAAAAAAGCCAGTGATTAAACACTGGCTTTTTGCGGTGAGGGCGGGATTTGAACCTTTGTTATTTTATGAAAATTCGTGTGTGCTGAAAATCTTTGAAATGCTTTGCTGCAAAGCCTTTTGTTTAATACGACTAAAATTAACAAAAAATAACTAAACAAATTATTGCTACCCAATTTGCTACCTATTACCTTTATTGCTTCAAACATAAAACATGGGAACAGTAAGGTTTAACATCAGAACAGACAAAGCAAATAAGCAAGGTCGCAGCCCTATTGAACTTGTTTACCAGGTGGAAGGACAAAGGAAATATTTCGGGACAGGGTTTTCAATCTATCCGGTGTATTGGGAGCAAACAAGTCAGAAAGCTATATACAAAGAACCAAGGACAGTAAAAAAGCAAAGCCCTGATTTAGACAAAGCACTTTACCTCACATCAAAGGAAGTAGAAACATTCAATCAGGATTTAAACGCTTTCAGAAAGCATGTCGGCTCAATAGAAAGCAGGTTTACACTTGACAAGATACCTTATACCTGCTCAATGGTTATCGATAAGCTGAAAGAGGAAAGCCAGAAAGCAACAGTGAAAGAAGCAAAGACTGATCTGCTGTTTGATTTTATCGATCAGTACATCAGTGAGCACAGCACAACAAGAGAAGAGGGAAGCCTCCAAACATACAGATCACTGAAAAAGCATTTGTACGACTATCAACGGCACACGAGAAAGAGAATCCTTTTTGAAAAGATCGATTACGCTTTCTTTCAATCGTTTCAAACTTTTCTGATCTCACCTGTTGGCACAACTACAAACCGAAAAGGTGAAATAGTTCCACGTGTGCCACTTACAAACTCTACTGCAGCAAAGCAGCTGAGTACTATCAAAACTTTTTTGAACTATGCCAGAAAGAACGGGATTGATGTAAGCGACAAATACAAAGACTTTACTGTAAAGCGTGAACTGTTGGAAGTGATCGCACTTACAAACAAAGAGTTTGAAAGCGTTTATTATTTGGACCTGAGTAAAAGCAATAAACTTGCAAAGGTCCGGGATCTGTTTTGCTTTGGTTGTACAACTGGGTTAAGGTTCAGCGATCTGGCCCAATTGAAATGGGAGCACATCAAAGAGGACGAAATAAAACTCACTGTAACGAAAACAAAGCAGCCGTTAACAATACCGCTCACTCCATTCTCAAGAGCGATAATTGAAAGATACAAAGGACAGGCAAAGCCCTTACCTCACATCAGCAATCAGAAAATGAATGACTACCTGAAACAACTTTGCAAACTTGCCGGTATTTCAGAACCTATTGAGATTGTCCGCTTTCAAGGTTCAAAGCGAATCGTGAACATCTACCCCAAATATGAACTGATCGGGTCCCACACCGGCCGTAAAACATTTGCAACTCTCTCCCTCGAAAAAGGAATGAGTGCAGAGCAAGTGATGTCGATAGGTGGCTGGAAAGATTACAAGAGCTTTAAACGCTATGTGAATGTAACGGACCAACTTAAAAAGACTGTGATGCTGAAAGCGTGGGGCGGAGGTTTAGCAGAAACAAAACTGAAAGCAATCTGATTTCTAAACAATAAAAAAAAACAATGAAACGAATTACACTCGAACAGATAACGGCTTTGGCTTATGACGCTAACACAAAAGAAAGTTATGCGGAGTACTTGCATAAGTTACTATTAAAGAGCAGGGACACCGTAAGAAAATTCGAAAGCAGCTTAAACGAGATTAATTTTCAAATTGACATTGAAACCGGCGTAATACACCCTTTTGGGGAGATTTCCGAAAAATTTAATCAACCCATATACACACGCATGTAATTCAGGTTTTTTCAATAAAAAAAGTACTATGATAAAGCAAATCACAACAAACCAAAAAGCAACGCCAGTAAAGAGAATCGTCAGAGCCGTTTTGAAGCATTTAAACGGGACAGAGTCAGAAGTGAGTTTAACTGTTCCCATGTTTACAAACAGTATTGAGCCGTCAGAAAAGGCAGCAGTAATGATGAGAGACTATGTTTTCGAACTGTCAAAGTATTGGGTTCAGATCAGCAGTTTCAAAACCTACATCGAAACTTTGATGAGTGACGGCCAAACTGTTGAAACTTATTTGCCACAAGAGCATATTATCCCAACCGGAAAGATTTACGACGAGGTCAAAAGGCAATGGGTAACACCACAAAAAGCAAAGGCACTGCATCTCAGGCGAAGCAGGGCAGTGCATAATAAACACGCTTTGCAGTTCGGCTAATTAACTACGGCATTCTATACACACGCATAACAGATAGGGAAATAGGGGAACTGTGATCTTACACGCATAACAGATAGGGGAAAATTCATCTTAATAACGCATAACAGATAGTAGCATAGGTGAACTGTGCCCTTATTAACACATAACAGATAGGGGGATACGGGGTTTTGTACACTTACACACATAACAGATACGGATAAATTCATGCTTTACTACGTGCGTGGAGATGTCAATAAAACCTTCGTGCATTACTACGTGCGTGGGAATTTCAATAAAATCTTCGTGGGCATGATCAAAGCCTGTGCAATTATGTGCATACAGAGGTCGGAATAGGTGACAATGAAGGGAACTCTTTTATTATCTGGCCCCATCCCGTAATGTTCATCATCTCCGGTTCATAAAAGAACTTTTTTGCTTTAAAGTGTTTCAAAACCCTGTTAATTCTACCGGAAACGATCAGCTCACTGAGATCACCAGCAGCAACAAAGACAAAGTCTTTTTGTCGAATATTCGCAATGACTGCACGCTTTTCAGTTTCAGTAATCACGACCGGTTTGCCATCCCATTTTATCAAATGCTCCAAGTAAAAGCAGTTTTGATAATCGAGTTCGCTGTTCTTAAAAACTGAACTGACGAAAGCTATTGATGCAAGAGGCGCACGTTTGATCAGCTTTCCGATAACTGGGTCATACAAATAAATCTTTGCCCCTCTCAGTTTCCCCCTGTAATCTCTTTGCCAAAAAATTGTACTGCCGTCCAGGTTAAACGAAGTCCCCAAGCCATACCGGCCAGCAAGAGGAGAAACGGGACCGAACCGATCATAGATGAATTGCACAAACCCGTTTTCTTTGAATGAACTCAGGCTTTGCGAAAAATACAATTCGGGGATATTGATTTCTGATTTCATTACACAACTGTTTTAAAATCGTTTTCAGCTTGCAGCAGTTTTGCAGCTTCTTTATAATCGCCTCCGCATTTCAGGATTGCATAAACAGAGAACGGAGTGTATGTACCACGTTTAAAAGTGGAGTCGAGATCAGTAAGTACGACAAAGCGTTTAGGCGTGTTGAGGTATGCTGTTGCATTTTGTAACGAACTTGACGAACCGGGGCGGCATAGATCGATCCTGTGCTCTCTTTCTGCTACAACGGTCCATCCATGGTCTTTCAATAACTCTAAAAATTCATCAGATTGACTGTATAACTCACCCGGCTTTGTTCCTTCGCTTATCTCCGGCTTTCCCTTCTCTTTGTGCCGGCTGCAGTTATTGGGGCTGTAAATCGCCCGTAATGGCTTTGCGTCGTGGTTGAAATATGCGTCAGGGTCGTAACTATAGAAACGAGGTTGAGAAACTGGCCTGCAGGCAAGGTCGATTATAAGATTTCTTTTTTTGAAGTAACGCTCTATAAAAGCGTAATGTGCTTCGTATTTGTCGGGGCTTTCAACAGGTATCAACACCCACCAACCTTTACCGCTGATTGATCTTCCACAATAAGCAATTTCGGGGATGAACTTAAAGAAGCTGTCTCTGAGTTCATCGAAGTCTAATACATGGCTGTTTTGAGTTTTATCGAAATCAACCTGCACAAGACCGGAGAAAGTAACAAGATGTTCGTTTCCTCTCTTTGAAAATGTGCCCGTCGGGTTCACCATTGGCATTTGCAGCTTTTTACGTTTTCTTTTTTGTGGATCTGTCTCTGCTCTTAATGCTTCCTGCTTTGGTAGAAACTTATCGCTCTGTAGCCAGGCCAAAAGGTTTATTTGTGTCGGGGTTGTGTCTTTTGAATTTTTATAAGCCGATACTGTGATGTCTAATACACTTTTCATGTTGCTTTGTTTTTACTTCGGTTACTTCGGTTAACCGTAGATTTTTAGAGTTAAACCAAGATGCTTAAGACTTCGGTTAAGTTATGCCCCCCTATATATAGGGGGCATTAACCTAAGTCAAGTAACCGAAGCCAAGTCGATAGATGCAGGACCGTATTTTGATTTCGTTGTGCTGAGTCCGTTGTGCTCGATTAAGCCCTCCGAGTCTACAAGATGATGCAGGAACTCTTTTGCCTTTGAGTCTCCGAATTGAAACCCGAGTTTGCCGTATGCCAGTTTAATAGCTGTCAACAAATCAGCCCGGCTCTTGCCTTCACCTTTTGCGAAGATCATTTTCACAGCTTCCTTGTGGGTATCAATTGGAATAGAAAGAGGAGAGAGCTTTTTAATTATCGGCTCTGGCTCTTGTGTGTGATAGTCGGACAAAATGAAGGGCAAACCGTTTTCATTGATGGCAAAAGCAAAAGGCGCAAATTCAATATCTCGGCACTGCTCCGGCTTCACTTCGCTTACGTTGTCAACGTTTGTCACTTTCTGCACTGATAAGACCGTCTCTGCTTTGTTTATTATCTCTGTGCCTATGTGTCCTCTTGCGTTATTGTCGCTTTTGTTTTGATGCAGAACGGTGCAAATGTGCAAGTTCTTTTCATCCGTTATTTTCATTAACCAGGTTACGACATCCGTTGCCTGCTCTGGATCGTTTATGTCCGTAACGAGGTCCCTTATTCCGTCAATTACTACAAAGGCAATGTCATTCTCTTTGTTGTGTTGGATCAGCAGCCTTGTGATTGCTTCTTTTCTTTCTTTAGGAGAATAGGGGCGGAGCGAGTGCACTTCAATTGAATGTTCACTGTTGCCGTCAGCAATCGCCAAAGCTCTGTACAATGATTTTTGAACGTGGAATTTGCTTTGCTCTGTATCAAACCAAACAATCCGGTTTTTGAAAGAATACTTTATCGTACTGATCAGATCGTTTTCACCTTTAAGAAATGCAGCAACAACCGAAGTGACGAGAAACGTTTTTTTGCTTTTCGCTTTGCCGGTAATGCAGCTAAAGTTTCCGAGGGTAGCAAAAGTCGACGGTCCGATTTTAGCGAGAATGAAATCGTCAGTGATAGGAGTGTCGGGGTCAATCTTTGAGGCTTTTAAAATAGCGTCAACGCTGTCGCCCTCTGCTTCGCTCAATGCGATCTCTTCCTCGTACTCTTCATTCATCCCTTTGATCGGAAAGTCACTGACTACAGTTAACTCGAGTTCGTGGTTTATAGCTTTATCTTGTCCCATGCAGCACCTCCTTTTTTTAACTCTTCCCATTGATCAACAGGGAAAATGATTTCCTTTTCCATCCCGGCGAACGCTCCGGCTTTACTTAGCATTAAAAGCGTGTTCATTACTCCGTAGTTTGTTATGTACTTCTTTACCCATTTACCGCTACTGTGGTCCTGTGCTTCCAATATCAAACAGGCGTTTTTGTCCGCAAGCATTTGCGTTAACTGCATGCTGATCACGTTAAACGCAATCCCTGTAGCTGCAGCTGCCTCTTCAATACTTGTGGGACCGTTGAAAAAAGCGAGGTATATTTTTTGCCAGGTATTAACTTTACCCTCTGAACTGATTAACTTTTTGGGGGTAGGAGCTTTCATGCCTTACCTCCTTTTTTTTCCAGAGCTGTTATCACTTCCTCCCATTTATACCGGACACTTTTGCCAAGATGGAGGCAGGGTATCTTTCCTTTTTTCTCCCATCTTATTACTGTTGGCTCTGTAATGCTTAACCGCTTGCATAGCTCCGCCCTATCAATAATTTCGCACTGTGTAGTCTTCTGGTCCGCTCCGGTAGCCTGTTTTCCCTCAAGGGCTTTGTAAACTGACCTCTCGATTATTTCTGACAGGCTTTCGACGGTCAACTCAGTTAAATAAATTCGATTAGTTTCCATTTGTACCCGGTTTAATAGTTAGTAAATTATTCAAGTCGTCAATTGAATACCGAGGCCGATTTGAAAGCCAGCAAGCAGGCTTAATAAGTCCTTTCTTTTCGTATTTCTTGAGTGTTACCGGCTTTATTTTTAAGTGTTGCGCCGCCTCTTTTCTTGTTAATAGCGTTCCATCCATAAAATGAGTTTTTTTTATAGTGGCATCTTTTCTACTCTTTTTTACTATAATGGGGTATAATAGCCTCAATTTGCGCCGAAACCCTTTCCCAGTAAGGAAAGAAAATGTTTGAAACATTGTTGCAATTAGTTGAAAGGCATAAAAAAAGGAGGCCGAAGCCTCCTAAAACCTACAAAGCAAACGATCAGTTTCGGCTGAAATTAATCGGTATTACCCCGAGATCGTTTTCCCTGAGATTATACCGCCTAATTATCCTGTCGTAATATGCTTCAAGAGCAAACTTGTTGTTTTCTTTCTTTGCCTTTAGTATGTCCTTGTGGTAAACCTTCATTAAATCCGCTTCTACTTCAAGTTCAATCTCTGTGTATTGTGTTTCAAGTGTGACCATGATGGAAGATATAGGGACAAATACGTGTGTCATAATTAAACTGTTTAGCCGAGTCTTGCTGCTCTGTTAATACGGGCGTTTCTTTCGTCGTTGTCTTTTATATCGGCATCCAGTACAAAAGCCCTGTTTGTACCTCCTACCGCTGCGTTTCTGATACCATTAATTGCAGCCTGGTCTAAGGTTGTCGGCATTGCTACTCTTGGTGTAAGTGGTGCCGTTACTGATAGCGTGGGCGTAGATGATGACGACCCTTTGCCCGGCACTTGTGCGCCTGCAATTCCTTTGATCTGTGCAATACCGCTCGCAATAGTCGCAGCAACAGCCGCAACTCTGGCCACCATTGCCGCCGGACCGAATGCCCCGTAGTTTGCTTTCAATGCCTCTGTTGCAGCGAGATAGGTATTGATCGTTGCATTTGCAATAGCCATTGCTTTACCTGCAACAGTTTCACGCCCCACTAAATCAGAGAAAGCAGCTATTGTATTACCGAGCTGTCCGTATAGAGCTTTTTTTTGCTCTGCCGTCATTTTTGTGTTTTCAAGATCGGTCTTGTTTGCAGCGTCATTGTTTGCAACAAGGGTCGTGTTCATCTCTATTTGCTTGGGGATGAAATTCGCCATTGCATCAGCTTTGAAGTTCCATTTCTTTTCCTCGTTCTGTACTGTCTTGTTGATATAGTCAACGTCGTCCTGAATCTTCAATTCTGTCAACTGCTTTTCTGAAAGCCCGTACTTTTTTGCTATCTCATAAATCTTTTCATACTTCTTACTCAGCTCAAAGAGTTCAACGTCTGCGGCATTCATGCCGAGTTTCAACCGTCTTTCATGCTCTTTTTCCATGAAAGAAGTATATTCTTTCTCTGCGCTTTCTCTTGCGGATCTCGATTTATCGGCAGCGGCTTTTCTCTTGTTGTTCTCTTCGTTTTGAATCGAAGTTATTTGCGTTTGAGTCTTCTTATCGATCTTAGCCTGATCAGCTCCGAAGCTCTCCGCATTTTTCAAAAACTCAATCGACTTGTTTAATTCATCCTTATTTATTTTTCCCTCTGTAAGCATCCTTATCCTGTACGCATCGAGTTCAGCGGCAGTCATTCGTTTAATTGCCTCGATCTCTTTTTCAGTCGCCCCGATTTTATTCGCTGAGGTTGCAATGATATTTCTTGCGTGGATTAAATTGTCCTGAATTGATTGCTCGAGGGTTGCGTGCTCAATCCTTGCCGCTTCTTTCAATGCTGCGATTCTTTCTTTGATCGGCACGTTTGCGTCTGCAGCTTTTTCCCTGGCCTCTTGCATTAGTCGGTTAGATCGTTCTCTTGCAACCGCTGTCTTGCTTTCTTGGTCCTCTAAATCGTCCAATTCCTTTGCAAGCTTTTCGCTTTGCTTTCCTGCCTCTGCAAGCCCTGGGGCAAACTTGCCGACAATAAAATCGATCCCTTGCGTAATCCAGCCGATAAACTTTGAGAACCCTTCAATCAAAGGCGTAAGTATGTTGCTGATAAACGCATCAAATATGCCTGAGAGGTTTGCCCATGCTGCGCCTAATGTATCGCTGACGGCTTCCATCTCAGTAAATCGTTTGAACAAAGCCATCACAAGCCCTGCGATCAAAATAAACACCCCGACTATTGGGTGTGCTTTCAGCACATTCAAAGCCTGAGTTAATACCCCCAAACCTTGTGTCGCTTGTCCTGTTGCACCTGGTAAAGTTGAAAGTGACTCTTTCAGCTTGCCGAATGTGCCTCCGAGTGCTCCGGTTTCTCCTCCGGCTCCTTTAATAGCTCCTTTTAGTGCAGATATTTTCTGCTCACCGTCGCCAGTATCAACGGTTATTTTGCTTTTAATTTCAACGTCGTTTGCCATTTTGTTTGCTTTTGGTTATATCTATAGTGGCAAATGATTAGAGGTTTTTTCTGGGGGTGGCCCAAAAAGTAAAATGATTTTGCTGTATATTTCACCATTAAAACATCTCAAAATGAAAAAGCACTACACCAAGCTAACAGCTTTTGCTATCGCCTTTGTCTTTTTTTCTTGCAGCGATCCAAAAACTAATAAACCTGTTTCCACAACAACAGCTGATACAGCTCAAACCGCACCGGTTGCAGTTACTTCTAAAGACGATACCGAGGCAAAACATTGGGTTTATGACTCGTCTGTTAATGAGATGGGCGACGCATTGACGTTTGCAAGTATTGATGCAAACGATCTGGTTCAATTCGCTTTTCCTTATAACGGTGGTTCAGTCGGGCAAATCCTGATCAGAAAGAAAAACAACTCACTTGATATCATGTTCTCAATATCGAAAGGACAAATTGATACTGATTTTGAAGGGACCTATGTAAGAGTGAAGTTTGACGATGGGAAGCCTCAGAAATATTTGGTAAATGAGCCGAGCGACGGAAGCACAACAATAGTCTTTTTTACAGGCGTAAAGGGGTTGTTAGAGAAGATTAAGCATTCAAAGAAAATGGTCGTTGAAGTTCCTTTTTATCAGAACGGATTGCAGCAATTTGTTTTCGATGTGGAAGGGTTGGAATGGAAATAATGGCCAAACTATCCAGCGTATAAAACATATTAATAAAAGAAACATAAGTAAAGCCTTTTTACTGTAAAATAACTGTAAAAATGCCTAAAGTTTAGTTGCAACTTAACTTTTTATGCCTACATTTGATTTAAAGCGATTAACACAAGTAAAAGGGAAGCAGAAGTTTTATCAGCTAACAGTTGATGATACTCCTGATTTTACGGGTGCTAAAACAGAGGAAGAAAGGAATGAACGAAAAACGGGAGTGCTGGATACTTTCGAAGCTGGACTAGAAACCAAATATGAAAGTGAGCTCAAAACCATTTATGCGTACATGAACATGGTTGCTGATGGGGAGCATGTGTCAGGTAATAAATACCACGAATTAGAAGAGCGGCCCACTTCAGACGCAATTAAAGATTATGAATTTAAGAGCAAGCATCTCCGCATTTACTGTTTTAAGCTTGAGGGGAATAAAATAGTTGCCTATTGCAGCCATAAAAACAAACAAACCAAACAAGAAATTGCCACATTCAGAGCGTTTAAGCTGAGAGTTGTCGAGCAATTGTCTCAAAAAAAGTCAACCACATGAAAAGAGAAGAGCTATTAAACAGCCCAGTTTATTGGACGGCCATGATTCAAAATAGGCTGTTCCAAATACTCCACGAATACATGAAGAAAAACGATCTGAAAAAGAAGGACATCGCTGAAAAGCTTGGTTTTTCAAAGGGTTACATTTCTCAGGTCATGAATGGGGATTTTGATCACAAGCTCAGCAAATTAGTTGAACTTTCATTGGCTGCCGATAAAATTCCTTTTATTGAGTTTAAAGACAAAAAACAGTTTATTGAGGATGATTTGAATGATGTTGTCGCCCATAAAAAGGAGTCCAGGCCCATTCAATATAACGTTATTATAAGCAACAATGATCCTTTGACTGTTGACAGAAATACTATAAAGAGCATTGAAAAGTTTTATGATGTTTCTGAAACAGGCAAGTTCATAGGAGTAACAGAATTTGAAAACATCGAAGATTAAGAAAATGGAAAATCCTGAAATTTCATTTAGGCTGCACGCCATAGAATTAACCGGAAAGCATTTAGCGACAAGAACATCAGAAAATGAAAAAATTGAGCAATTCAATTTTAACGTTCGTCAAGAAATCAAGGTAAATGAGAAATTGAAGCACCTTATTACGTTTACTGATGTTACTGTATCTGATCTAAAAAGCAAAAATGATACGCTAGCAAAGATTAGTGTGGCGATTGTGTTTGAAATTATGAATTTTGAAATAGCTGTAAATAAGCAAGAGGACGGTAATTTTAAAATTCTTTCTGGATTCGACAATCTAGTTAACTCAATCTCTGTATCAACGTGTCGAGGAGTTTTATACAAAGAGCTTTCTGGAACTTATCTGCATAAAGCTTACTTGCCTATTATGTTTTCTGATATTGGAGGCAAACAAGACGAACAGACACAGGTAAAAAAAGCACGAAAGAAATAGAGCAGAATACAAGAAAACTGCTACCGCTTTTGCTACCCATACAAATAAAAAAGCTGCAAACTATTCGTTTACAGCTTTTTATGTTTTTAAAGTGCGGTGAGGGCGGGATTCGAACCCGCGGTACAGAGTTACCCGTACGGCAGTTTAGCAAACTACTGATTTCAGCCACTCATCCACCTCACCGGCCGAAAATTTTGGGGTGGCAAAAATAAAGATTCACACCCATACAACCCAAAAAAGAAATTTCTTTCTCAAATCAGGCAAACCTGTTCAGTAATTCATCGAATGAAATGGTTTGTTGTGCGCCTGCCTGTAAGTCTTTTACATTGCAGGTGTTTGTTTCCAGTTCTTTTGTGCCGATAATGACAACAAATGGTATTTGCTTCTTCTCAGCATATTTGAATTGCTTGTCGAATTTCACGTTTTCGTGATAGAGTTCGCAGCTAATGCCTTTGCTGCGCAGTTGCTGCATCAGTTCAAAGGCTTTTTTGCTTTCAGCGTCACCAAGATTAAAGAATAGTACTTTGGTTCCGCTGTGTACACCTGAGGGAAACAGCTTCAGTTCTTCCATCACATCATAAATACGGTCTACACCAAACGAAATGCCTACACCGGGAATATTTGGAACGCCAAATAAACCGGTCAGATCATCGTAACGTCCACCACCGCCAATGCTTCCCATCTGCACATTCTTTGCTTTTACTTCAAAGATGATTCCTGTGTAGTAGTTAAGTCCTCGGGCAAGTGTGAAATCAATTACGAGAGATGAATTTTGTGTGATGCGTGAAAGTTCAAGCACTGTTTTTATTTCCTCAATTCCTTTTTTGCCGGTTTCGTTTTCACCAATAAGATTGATTACAGCTGCAAGTTTTTCATCATTGCTTCCACTGATGCTGAGGTATTGCTCAATTACTGCTATCTGCTGGTTGTTCATTCCCCGCTGAAGAAGTTCTTCTTTTACTTTTTCAAGGCCAATCTTATCAAGTTTGTCAATAGCGATGGTTATGTCAACCATTTTATCTGCACCGCCACATACTTCTGCAAGTGCTGCTAATATCTTACGGCTGTTGATTTTTATTTCAACTTCAATTCCAAGTTTTGCAAATACGGTTGCATAAATGTTTGCCAGTTCCACTTCGTTCAGCAACGAATAACTTCCCACTACATCCGCATCGCATTGATAAAATTCCCTGTAACGGCCTTTCTGCGGGCGATCGGCTCTCCACACAGGCTGTACCTGGAAGCGTTTAAACGGCATGGTAAGCTGATTGTGATTCATGGCCACATAACGTGCAAAAGGAATCGTGAGATCGTATTTTAATGCACGTTCTGTAATACCACTTGTATTTTTTCCCTGTAAAACTTTTTCAAATTCAGTTCTTGCTACTGCATGTTTTTCAGGACGGTCCAGACCATTATTCAGAATTTTAAAAATCAGTTTATCACCTTCTTCGCCATACTTACCCATCAATGTATCAAGATTTTCCATGGCAGGTGTTTCCAGCGGTTCAAACCCATATACTTCAAATACAGTTTTAATTGTACTGAAAATATAGTTGCGTTTACGAACAACATCTGCTCCAAAATCTCTTGTACCCTGCGGTAATGATACGTTTACTTTCGCCATCTGTAAGTGTATAGTTTGTTGTTTATAGTTTATTGGTTCTAACGGTCATCTTTTATCGTACCTCTTGCTTATGCTTATGCACAATTTTTCTGCAGGCAGCATCAATCAGCTCAAATACTTTATGATAACCATCTTCTTTGCCATACCATGGATCAGGAACACTCCTGTTTTCACCGGGATAAAGTTCATTGAGCAGCAAATCAATTTTTTCATCATTGAATAAATGTCCGCTCATGTGTTTTACATCCTGGTAATTGCTGCTGTCCATCACGTAAATAAAATCATAACGTTGAAAGTCTTCTTTCACAAATTGCCGGGCTCTTTGTTTGCTGATGTCAACACCGTTCATCTTTGCCACTTTAGTGCTTAAATGATGCGGTGGTTCTCCAATATGCCACGATCCTGTGCCAGCACTTTCCACACTCCATTTCAGACCGGCATCCCATGCACGTTGTTGCAATATACCTTCTGCCAACGGACTGCGGCAGATATTTCCCAGACAAACCATTAAAATTCGCATGGCTGCAAAGATAACTGACAGTTTGATTGAAATGCTTTTACGTATTCATTACAATTTGATTATGGATTGTATTTACTGCTGCATCTTACTGTTAAACGAAACACCATGACAACAAATCAACTGCTTAATGCCGATTTACTCGACATTATTTTTGAAAACCGTAATAAGGAATACGGTGCGTATGTTTTAAGAAGAGAATATCCGCAGAACCTGAAAAAAGCGCTGATAAGTATGCTTTTACTGGTTGCAGCAATTGTGATTTATGCTTATGCAACATCAAAAAAAAGTTCTGGAGAAAATGAAGGGAAAGTTTATGTTTCGCACCAGGTTGATCTTGTAAATGTTGACAAAAAAGAAGAGCCAAAGCAGCCGGAAGAAAAACGGACAGTGAAAGATAAACCCGCAACAAAAATTGATAATATTCCAATTATTGTTGACAAAGACAGTATCAAAAATCCGGTTCCCGACAGGGATACACCTGAAGAGTATGTACCGGGTAAGGAAAATAGTGCGGCAACAGGCGATGGAAACAACATGGTACAGGGAAATGAAGGTACAGTAACCAGTATTCCTCCCAAACCAGCCGAACCTGAAACACCGGCAATCATTGATCAGGGTATGGCTGATGTACAACCCGAGTTTCCGGGAGGTGTTGAGGCATGGAGAAGGTACCTTGGAAATATGCTCCGTATGCCTGAAGATCTTGAAGCCGGTGACAAACGAACAGTGAAAGTAAAGTTTGTGGTAAATATTAATGGAGAAATAACAGATGCTGAAATTGTGCAAAGTGCAGGTGTTGCTTTTGACAGGGAAGTATTGCGGGTTATAGGCAAAATGCCCAAATGGAAACCGGGTAAGCAACATGGCAAAAATATAGCTGTTTATTTTACCCAACCTGTGAGCTTTGTTGCTGAAGCAGAGTAATATTAATTAACTTGCCGGTTCCACGTAAATTATGTGATATGTCAGTTCAGGACGATTTCAGAAAGAAGCAAAAGCCGGTGAATGTAAGGGCGTTATTTGATATTGTGATGGGGATTATTTATGTGCTGATGGGCTTGGCCCTTGCCCTTGCTAAACTTGCCGGGTTTGAATTCAGGTATATACCTTCGGAAGCAGCAATCGCATTTGGAACATTGGCTGTTGTGTATGGCGGTTTCAGGGTTTTCAGGGGTATAAAAACATATAATATTGTTGATTAGATATTCAATGACGAAAATTATTTTTTGGATCGGGTTATTGGGTTCGGCGCTTTTCTTTTCCTGTAAAACACAAAAGCCTCAACCAGCTGATACGAGCGATAGCGGTACCATTCATATCAGTGTTGATGAAACATTCAAGCCAATTATTGATGAGCAGATCAGAGTATTTGAATCATCCTGGCCCAAGGCTAAAATTATTGCACATTATAAGTCGGAAGCTGATTGCTGGAAGGATTTGCTGAACGACAGCATCCGGATGGTTATTGTAACCAAAAGACTTACCGAAGGCGAAGGAAAATATTATGCTGATTCATTAGGTTTTTATCCTCAAAGCGGCCTGCTGGCTTACGATGCAGTTACCTTGTTGCTTAACAGGCAGGTTAAAGATTCTGTATTTACCCGTGAAGAAGTGGCACAAATGCTGCAGGGTACAAGTAGCTATCCTTACAAACCGGTATTTGATGGCGTAACAGCTACCAGTACGGTAAGGTATGCGGTTGACAGTATTTTGAAAGGTGGCAAACTGAATACAAAGGATATTACCGCTGCACGAACAAGTTCAGATGTAGTCAAATACATCAGCCAAAACCCCGGCTATATTGGATTTGTTGGTGTAAGCTGGATCGGTAATCCTGAGGATACTGCACAGGTTAACATGCTTAAAAAGGTAAGAATGGCCTGGCTGCCATGCGATAGTTGCAGCGACAGTTCTTATACCAAGCCCTGGCAGGAAGAGATTTTAACAAGGCGTTATCCATTCACCAGGGGGGTTTATTACGTCTTGAAAGAAAATCATCATGGATTAGGAAATTCAATGGTGAATTTTATGAAAGGTGACAGAGGGCAACTGATATTCAGAAGAGGTTATCTGGTTCCTGCTTTGCGGTTTTTCATTATGCGGGAAACCAAGCTGAAATTAGTAAAGCCGCTGAAACAAATAAAGTAATACTTTTACCGCCCCAAAAGGCGTGATTTCGTAACTAAAGAAAAAAATGAAAATGAAACGATCACTTAGTCTGGTATTCTTGGCAATCGTTTTTGTGCAGCAGGTGTTTGCACAGTCTATTGATGAAGGAAAGAAGTTCATGTACTATGAACGCTTCAACAGTGCAAAAGATGTGTTTACAAAACTTATTACAGCTAATCCAAAAAGTGAAGAGGCAGCTTATTGGCTGGGTCAGGCATATATAGGATTGGAAGATGATGCTACTGCAAAGAAAACCTATCAAACAGCATTACAGGGTAGTCCAACCTCACCCATTCTTTTATGTGGTATGGGGGAAATTGAATTAAACGAAGGTAAAGCTGCTGATGCACGTGCCCATTTTGATATGGCTTTAAACAGCACAAAATTCAAAGACCTTGAAATTTTGAAAGCTGTTGCCCGTGCTAATGCTTATACGAACGCTGGCGATGCTAATTATGCAATTGCCCAGATACAGAAAGCAACAACATTAAAAGGTTTTAAAGACCCCGAAGCATATGTAATTATGGGTGATGCATACCGCAAGCTTATTGATGGTGGTAATGCCGTGCTGGCATTTAAAAATGCATTAATGCTGAATCCGGCTTACGCTGCTGCCAAATACAAAGAAGGCCGCATTTACGAAAGCCAGAAGAATACAGAATTCTTTTTAGCAGCTTACGAAGAGGCTGTTAAAATGGACCCTAACTACGGACCTGCATATTATTCATTATATGTTTACTGGTATTTCCGTGATGTGGTAAAGGCTGAAGATTACCTGCACAAATACATTTCTGTAATTGATGCTGATCCACAGAATGATTATTACACAATTGACCTGAAATATGCCGCACAGAAATATGGCGAAGCTATCAGCATGAGTGATGCGTTGATTGGAAAAGTTGGTC
The DNA here is from genome assembly GCA_002337125.1 of Chitinophagaceae bacterium UBA1931. Taxonomy (GTDB): domain Bacteria; phylum Bacteroidota; class Bacteroidia; order Chitinophagales; family Chitinophagaceae; genus Lacibacter. Next base: position 1,261,945 of record DDFJ01000004.1, on the reverse strand, counting down.
CTGATGTGATTAAACCACGTATTTACCGTTTGAAAGCATACAGCTACTTCAAGCTGAATGATTATGCAAATGCTAAAACAAGTGCCGATGAGTTTTTCAAAAAAGTACATGATCATGACATCGTTCCAAAAGACTATGAACTGTACGGTGACATTATGTCGATAACCCCGGGCTCTGAATCAAAAGCTTATGGTTATTACGAAAAAGCGATCAGCGCCGACACTATTTTTGACAATAAAGTAGCGTATGTACAGAAAGCCGTTGATCTTGCTAAAAAGCAAAAAGATGTTGTAGCCGTTTCTGACTGGCTTGCAAAACAATACGGTTTCAAGAAAAATCCTTCAAATGTTGATTTGTACAACTTAGGCAGATCTACTTTTGATGCTGGCACAGTTTCGTTCCCTTATTATAAGAAAGCCGATAGCCTGTTTGCTATTTATACCGAAAAATATCCCGATCAGGCTTATGGTTATTACTGGCGTGGCCGCTGCAACTGGAGTATTGATACAAGCATGACCAATGCAATGGCAAATCCTCATTTTGAAAAGTTCATTGAGGTTGCAACTACAAGCAAAGATTCTTCTACATTCAAAGGACAGATCAAAGTAGCTTATAAATATTTCATTGGCTATAATGTTTTTGTAACCAAAGATTATAAGAAGGCAATTGAATATTGCGATAAGATTCTTGCTCTTGATCCCGCAGACCAGGATGCAAAAAATTATAAACTTCAGTTAAATGGTGGTAAGCAACAGCCTGCACCCGGTGCACAAAACAATCCTGGTGGTACAAAACCGGCCACTGGCAAACCTGCCAGCGGCGGAGTTATTAAGAAATAGCTTTATAAAATTTGAATAATAAAAATCCCCACGCTGGTGCGTGGGGATTTTTATTTGGAGTGTGAACATTATTACAAGCCCCTGCCTTATTTTTGCACATTCAAAACAGGTTGTTATGAAATACCTTAGTAATCTGGCCTGAATTTCAAGCCTTATTTCAGGTAAAACATAACCAATTCCAAAACAAAGCCGCAAATGAATTTGTTTTTCTTTTTACAGTCCAATCCAACTATTCCGGTTGCACAACAGATAAACGACTCATCAAATTATTTTCCTATTGGTATCCAGATTTTATTTGCAATTGGCCTGGTTGTGCTTATCATGGTGCTTACACATTGGCTGGGGCCACAGCGTCCAACTGCACAAAAGCTCGAAAACTTTGAGAGTGGTATCGAAATACACGGAAATGCACGTCAGCCAATGGCGGTGAAATACTTTTTGGTCGCTATTTTGTTTGTATTGTTTGATGTGGAGGTGATTTTCTTTTATCCCTATGCAGTTAATTTCAAGGAACTCGGTTGGGGCGGCTTTGCTGCCGTGCTGATGTTTGTTGGATTTTTCCTGTGTGGTTTTTATTATATCATAAAAAAAGGTGCTTTAACCTGGGAAGATTAAATTGTTGAATTCGGGAATTTGAAGATATGTTGATAAAACATTTAGGAATGATTGCTGTTAGATGAGTGTAGTGAATCTTCAGGTTTTCAAATTGTGAAATTTTCAAATAAAAAATTATGGCACGTCCGGTACAGTTTAATATTAATCCTAAGCCAACAGATTACGAAGGGCATATCAGCATGGTTGATTTGCCAGCGGGTCATATTGGTGAAGGCTTTTTTGCCACAAAAATGAGTGAGCTGGTTGGTTTGGGCCGAAAGAATTCGGTTTGGCCTTTACCATTTGCCACTTCCTGCTGTGGTATTGAGTTTATGGCCACTGCGGCTGCGCATTACGATCTTGGCCGTTTTGGTTCTGAACGTATGGCATTTACCCCACGCCAGTGCGATGTAATGATGGTGATGGGTACCATTTCTAAAAAAATGGCTCCTGTTGTAAAACAGGTTTACCTGCAAATGGCCGAACCCCGCTGGGTAATGGCTGTTGGTGCATGTGCAAGCAGCGGAGGAATATTTGATACTTACAGTGTGTTGCAGGGAATTGACCAGGTAATACCTGTAGATGTGTATGTGCCCGGCTGTCCTCCAAGACCCGAGGCAATACTTGACGGACTAATGAAAATACAGGAGCTGGTGGGTAAAGAAAGTTTGCGCAGAAGAAACAGTGAGCATTACCAGAAACTGTTGGGCAGTTACGGAATACAATAAAAATTAAAAGTGAAAAGTAAAAAGACTCTTTTTTTTCTTTTCACATGTCACTTGAGAATATGAGTTTAACAAACGAAATAGTTCAGCAAAAACTGGCAGAAAAGTTCGGCGACCAGCTTGGAAATTTTTCTGAGCCTTATGGTATGCTTACGTTTGAAGCACCAAAGGAACTTAATTTAAAAGTACTCCAGTTTTTATATGATGATGAAACCCTGAAGTTTCGCTTTTTAACCGATTTACAGGCTGTTCATTATCCCAACGATAAAGGAAGGGAACTGGCAGTGGTTTATCATCTGCACAACCTGGTTGATAATGTGCGTATACGCTTTAAAGTGTTTACCGACATTAATCAACCCGACGTGTTTACAGCAACCCAGTTATTTGCAACTGCCAACTGGATGGAGCGTGAAACTTATGATTTCTATGGTGTAAACTTCGTTGGTCATCCTAACCTCAAACGCATTTTGAATGTGGATGAAATGGATTATTTCCCGTTGAGAAAAGAGTTCCCGCTGGAAGATCAGACAAGAACAGATAAGGATGATGAGATGTTTGGCCGTGGAGGAAGTATTAATTGATAATTGATTAATGGATTACGCATAATGAGCGAAGTACAAAACATATTATTGCCGGAAGGTTCAATTGAGAAGAAAACAATCACATTGAACCTTGGTCCTACACATCCTGCAACGCATGGTGTGTTCCAGAATATTCTTGAAATGGATGGTGAGCGTATTAAATCATCAGTTTCAACTGTTGGTTACATTCACCGTGCATTTGAAAAACTGGCCGAACGCCGACCATTGTTTCAAATTACGCCTATCACCGACAGGTTGAATTACTGCAGCAGTCCGCTCAACAACATTGGCTGGCATCTCACTGCAGAAAAACTGCTCGGCATCAAAACGCCCAAGCGTGTTGATTACCTGCGTATCATTATTATGGAGCTGGCACGTATTGCCGATCACCTGATCTGTAATTCAATTATTGGTGTTGATACCGGTGCCTTTTCCGGCTTCGTTTATTTAATGGAGTTCAGGGAATTGATTTATGAAATTTATGAAGAAATCTGCGGCAGCCGTTTAACAACAAACATTGGCCGTATTGGTGGTTTTGAACGCAACTTCAGCGCCACAGCCTGGGAAAAACTCGATCGTTTCTTAAAAGAATATCCGGCTGCTTTACAGGAATTTGAAAACCTGTTTACACGCAACCGCATTTTCATGGATCGTACAATCGGTTGTGGTCCTATTTCGGCTGAGCGTGCATTGAATTATGGTTTCACCGGTCCAAACCTGCGTGCTGCAGGTGTGGATTATGATGTGCGTGTTCATACGCCTTATTCATCTTACGACGATTTTGATTTTATTGTTCCTGTTGGTACAACGGGTGATGTATACGATCGTTTCCTTGTGCGTAACGTGGAAATGTGGCAGAGTTTAAGTTTGATTGAACAGGCTTACCAGAAGATTCAGAACATGAAGGGAGAAGAAGCAGAAGTGTATCATGCAAATGTTCCTGAATATTACCTGCCTAAAAAAGAAGATGTTTATACCAGCATGGAAGCACTGATCTGGCACTTCAAAATCATCATGGGTGAAATTGAAATGCCGAAAGGTGAAGTATACAGCAGCATTGAAGCAGCAAATGGTGAACTTGGTTTTTATTTCATCAGCGATGGTGGAAGAACACCTTACCGTTTGCATTTCCGCAGGCCATGCTTTATTTATTACCAGGCTTTTGAAGAACTGGTAAAAGGAAGTATGCTGAGTGATGCAATTGTTGTGATGAGTAGTTTGAATTTAATTGCCGGAGAGCTGGATGCGTAAGTAACGTAAAAATTTAAAAGTAAAAAGTAAAACACTTTTTCGCTTTTGATTTTTGATTTTTAATTTTTGACTTTATATGAAGTTTTCAGACGATAAATTAAAGCAGGTGGATGAGTTGGTTGCTCATTATCCTGAAGGCAAACAAAAAAGTGCATTGATTCCTTTGCTGCATTTTGTGCAAAAGGAAAATGGCGGATGGCTGAGCACTGAAGCAATGGATTATGCTGCGGAGCTGCTTGCTATTACTCCTATTGAAGTGTATGAAGTGGCAACTTTTTACAGCATGTTCAACCTGCAACCTGTTGGTAAAACCATTTTTGAAGTTTGTCAAACAGGTCCATGTATGCTGAATGGAAGTGATGGTATTGTTGCTTATATCTACGAGAAGCTGGGTATTCGTCCGGGAGAAACAACCGCTGATGGTTTGTTTACCTTGAAAACTGCTGAATGTTTAGGCGCTTGTGGTTATGCACCGATGATGCAGATTGGCCCCAGCTACAGGGAAAAGCTGACGAAAGAAAAAGTAGATGCATTAATTGAAGAAGGAAGAAAGAAACTGAATTAATATGAACCTGAAAACAGCACGTATCATCAGCTTTGGATTGTCAACAGTGGCATTGGTTCTTGCGGTGGTGTATTTCACCAGCAGCAATAAACAGGAGATGAAAGGATTGGTTTATGTTGGTTTGGGATTGATCCTTTGCTCATGGATTATCAGGAACATCATCCGGTTTAAACCTGGTTGGTTTTCCGGACAAAATAAAACAGAAGAGTAAGATTCGTTCAGTACAAGTGTGCGACGCCAATGCAGGTGAACAGAGTTACTGAAGTTGATTACAAAATATAATTTGCTAAAAGCGAAAGGCTAAAAGCTGAATTAAATGGGAAGAAAATTATTATTAGAAAAAGCGCATGTTGAAGGCATCAGGCATTACGATGTGTACCGTCGTGAAGGTGGTTACCGCAGCGTGGAAAAAGCTTTGAAAACAATGTCGCCCGACCAGGTTACTGAAGAAGTAAAGAAGAGTGGATTACGTGGTCGTGGTGGTGCAGGTTTCCCTGCAGGTATGAAATGGAGTTTTCTTGCAAAGCCCGAAGGTGTACCACGTTATTTGGTAGTGAACGCTGATGAAAGTGAGCCGGGTACGTTTAAAGACCGTTACCTCATGGAATTTATTCCGCATTTACTGATTGAGGGAATGATCTGTGCATCGTATGCATTGGGAAGTAACCGTTCTTATATCTACATACGTGGTGAGTACTGGTGGGTGAAAGAAATTCTGGAACAAGCTATCCAGGAAGCACGCAATGCAGGCATGCTTGGAAAAAATATTTTAGGTAGTGGTTTTGATTGCGACATATTTGTTCATCCCGGTGCAGGTGCTTATATCTGCGGTGAAGAAACAGCGTTGCTCGAAAGCCTGGAAGGAAAGCGTGGTAATCCACGTTTGAAACCTCCTTTCCCTGCGGTAAAAGGTTTGTGGGGTTGCCCAACAGTGGTAAACAATGTTGAAACCATTTCGGCAGTTGTACCTATTGTAAATGATGGCGGCGATGAATATGCTAAACTGGGCACAGGTAAATCAACCGGAACAAAACTCATTTCTGCATGCGGTAACATTAACAAGCCGGGTGTGTATGAAATTGAAATGAATATTTCTGTTGAAGAATTTATTTACAGCGATGAATATTGCGGCGGTATTGCAAATGGCAAGCGACTGAAAGCATGTATTCCCGGTGGATCATCAGTTCCTATTCTTCCTGCAAACCTGTTGCTGAAAACAGCAAAAGGCGATGCAAGGATGATGACGTATGAAAGTTTGAGCGATGGTGGTTTTGCCACAGGCACAATGATGGGTAGTGGTGGTTTTATTGTAATGGATGAAGATCAGTGCGTGGTAAAACATACTTATACATTAGCACGGTTTTACCGTCATGAAAGTTGCGGACAATGTTCGCCTTGCCGTGAAGGAACTGGCTGGATGGAAAAAATCTTATTGAATATTGAGAACGGAAAAGGAAAGATGAGTGATATTGATTTGTTGTGGGATATTCAACGCAAGATTGAAGGCAATACAATTTGTCCGTTAGGTGATGCAGCAGCATGGCCGGTAGCAGCAGCTATTCGTCATTTCCGTGATGAATTTGAATGGCATGTAACCAATCCGTCTGATGCATTAAGCAGGAATTATGGTTTGGCGAATTATGCAAAACCATTAGAAGTTGTAACAACAGCATAAAGAAATAAAATCAGAATGGCTGACGAAAAGAAATTATTTAAAGTAACCATCGACAACATTACTGTTGACGTGGAGCCGGGTACAACTATTTTACAGGCTGCCCGTAAAATTGGCGGCGATGTAACTCCCCCGGCAATGTGCTATTACAGCAAACTGAAAGATAGTGGTGGTAAGTGCCGCACTTGTTTAGTAGAAGTTGCGCAGGGATCAACAGCTGATCCACGCCCAATGCCCAAACTGGTTGCAAGCTGCCGCACAAATGTAATGGATGGCATGGTGGTAAAGAATATTACCAGCGAACGTGTAATTGATGCAAGAAATGGTGTGGTTGAATTTTTATTAATCAATCATCCGCTTGATTGCCCTATCTGCGATCAGGCAGGTGAGTGCCATCTCCAGGATCTGAGTTATGAGAATGGCAAATCAGCCAGCCGTTATGAATTCAAAAAGAGAACATTTGATAAACATGATCTCGGCCCTTACATTCAGCTGCACATGACCCGTTGCATTCTTTGCTACCGTTGTGTGTATGTTGCCGACCAGGTAAGTGGTGAAAGAAGACATGGTATACTCAACCGTGGCGATCATGCAGAGATTGCAACTTATATTGAAAAGAGTCTTGATAATGATTTTATAGGAAATGTAATTGATGTTTGCCCTGTTGGTGCATTAACAGATAAGACATTCCGTTTTAAAAACCGTGTATGGTTTACCAAACCGGTAGATGCACATTGTAACTGCGATAAGTGTTCAGGTGAAGTGCAGCTGTGGATGCGTGGCGATGAAGTACTTCGTGTAACTGCACGTAAAGATGAATGGGGCGAAGTAAAAGATACAACAAAAGGTGAACCCGGATGGATCTGCAATACCTGCCGCTTTGAACGTAAGAAAGTCAGCGACTGGGTAATTGAAGGCCCTTCACAGGTAAACCGTCATTCAGTGATTTCTCAAGGACATTATACTGGTCTTGTGAAACCGAAAGAAACCATTCAGAAAGTAACAGGTCGTGATCCGAAGTTATTGCTGAACATTAAAGATGTAACGGAAGTAAACCAGGTTGAACTGAGTGAACTGAAAGGCCCTGCAACATCGCAGGTATTTAAACAACTGAAGAAAGAAAATTAATGAATACGATTTTATTAGCAATTGATTTGCCTTTAGTGCTGGAAAAAGTCATCCTCATTGCATTGGTTGTTACAGTATCAATGGTGGTAGCAATGTATGCAACATGGGGCGAACGTAAGGTCGCCGCATTTATCCAGGATCGTCTTGGACCAAACCGTGCAGGTCCTTTGGGTTTGTTTCAACCGCTTGCTGATGGTTTGAAACTGTTCATGAAAGAAGAAATTATTCCCAATGCTTCGAATAAAGTATTGTTTATTCTCGGTCCATCTTTAGCCATGCTCACTGCGTTGTTAACCAGTGCGGTAATTCCATGGGGCGATAAGATTGAGATGTTTGGCCGTACCATTTCATTGCAGATTGCTGATGTTAACATTGGTATTTTGTATGTGTTTGGTGTTGTGAGTTTAGGTGTATATGGTATTATGATTGGTGCATGGGCAAGTAACAACAAGTTTTCATTGATGGGTGGTGTACGTGCTGCATCACAGATTATTTCTTATGAACTGGCAATGGGTTTATCACTTATTGCATTGCTGATGACAACAGGCACACTCAGTTTATCTGAAATGGTGCATCAGCAACAAACAGGTTGGTGGAACGTCATCAAGCAACCGGTTGGGTTTTTCATCTTCCTCATTTGCGCATTTGCAGAATGTAACCGTACACCGTTTGATCTTGCTGAAGCAGAGAATGAATTGATTGGTGGTTACCATTCAGAATTCTCCAGTATGAAACTTGGTTTTTATCTTTTTTCTGAATACATCAATATGTTCATCAGCAGTGCTATCATGGCAACATTGTATTTCGGTGGTTATGATATCATTCCTTTTTACGATGAAAGTGCTTGGGGCTTATCAACCAACCTGATGGCGTTGCTTGGCTTCCTTGCATTATTTGTGAAGATATTAGTGCTGATTTTTGTATTCATGTGGGTACGCTGGACTATTCCACGTTTCCGCTACGATCAGCTGATGAACCTTGGATGGAAATCACTGATTCCGATTTCGCTTGTATGGATGCTGATAACAGCAGTGTTTATACTTGCAACCAGATAAAACGAATAAATAATTTATAGTCAACTTTTATAAAAGACGTAAATGCAATTAACAAACAGATCAAAGCAGGTTGATCGCAGACCAATGAACTGGGCAGAAAAGATGTACATGCCTGCCATTCTGAAAGGGATGAAAATTACGCTTGGTCACTTTTTCAAAAAGAAAGTTACCATCAACTTCCCTGAGGAAACAAGACCATTCAGTCCTGTGTTCCGTGGTTTGCATATCCTGAACCGTGATGAAGAAGGTCGTGAAAACTGCACTGCCTGTGGTTTGTGTGCAGTTGCCTGCCCTGCTGAAGCCATTACAATGGATGCAGCAGAACGCTTACCCGGCGAAGAAAATTTATACCGTGAAGAAAAATATGCAGCGAAATATGAAATCAATATGCTGCGTTGCATTTTCTGTGGTTTGTGCGAAGAAGCTTGTCCGAAAGATGCAATTTATTTAACCGAAACATTTGCTCCTGCCAATTACAGCCGCAAAAGTTTTATTTATGGTAAAGACAATTTAGTGATTCCTGATCCTAAAAAAGATCCGGAAGGATATAAGAAGGCAAAGGGATTAATTGATGAACGTAAGGCGAAAGCCAATCAACAGACTGCTTAATATGAATATTACTGAAATTTTATTCTGGTTCTTAACTGCGCTTGCCCTTGGCGGCTCATTGATGATGGTGTTCAGCAAAAACCCTGTTTACAGTGTACTGTGGCTGATTGTGGTGTTCTTTGCTATTTCCGGTCATTACATTTTACTCAATGCGCAGTTCCTTGCAATTGTAAACATCATTGTTTATGCAGGTGCTATTATGGTGTTATTCCTGTTTGTGATTATGCTCATGAACCTGAATGCAGATAATGAACCGCAGAAAAATAAATGGCTGAAGATTGCCGGTGTTATTGCAGGCGGTTGTTTAATGCTGGTATTAGTTTCTGCAATTCTTCGTACCGAAGGATTAAAAGAGCAAACGCTGAGTCTTTCCGGATCAACCGGATTGATCAAGCAATTAGGTAAAACATTATTTACCGATTATGTGCTGCCGTTTGAAATAAGCAGTGTGCTGTTCCTGAGTGCAATGGTTGGTGCAGTGGTAATTGGAAAAAAAGAAGATTAAAATTTAATAATTTGAAAATTTGAAAATGATCAGCGGGCGTGAATTCCTGCCAATTTTCAAATTGAATAACTCTCAAATTGTATTATGCCGATAAATTATTATATCATCCTGGCTATTGCATTGTTCAGTATTGGTGTGGCAGGTGTGTTAACCCGCCGTAATGCAATCATCATTTTCATGTGCATTGAATTAATGCTGAATGCAGTGAACCTGTTGCTGGTTGCATTCTCGAAAATGCATTATGGAGTTGCTGTAACAGGCATACCTGAAACAACAGCAGGTGTGGAAGCTCAATTATTTGTATTCTTTATTATGGTGGTTGCAGCAGCAGAAGTAAGTGTGGGACTGGCAATAATTGTAATGATGTACAGGAATATTCATAGTGTGGATGTAAACTTTTTAAACAGATTAAAACATTAAAAGCTGAAAGCAGAATGCTGAATACTTTCACAGTATTTGGCGCTCAGCGTTAAGCATTAAGCATAAGCGTTTATGAGTAAATTGGTTTATTTAGTTCCGTTATTTCCATTGATTGGATTTTTAATTAACGGGCTTGGAAGAAAAGGATTGAGCAAATCGCTGAGCGGCATGATCGGAAGCGCAGTTGTACTTGCATCCTTTGTTGTAAGTCTGCTTGTTTTTAATGAAACAAGGGCAACAGGATTTACTCCTGTTACTGTGAATTTATTTGACTTTATCAACACTGCAGGAATCAATATTCCCTTTGCTTTCCAGGTTGATCAGCTTTCAGCCCTGTTCCTGTTGATCATTACAGGTGTTGGTTTTCTGATTCATGTTTATTCTACCTCTTACATGCATGATGAAGAACCTCCGCACTATGCAAGGTATTTTGCTTACCTGAATCTCTTTGTGTTCAGTATGCTGATGCTTGTACTTGGTGCTAACTATCTTATCATGTTTATTGGCTGGGAAGGTGTTGGTCTTTGTTCTTATTTACTCATCGGTTACTGGTTTAAAAATACAGAGTACGGAAATGCAGCAAGAAAAGCATTTGTGATGAACCGCATTGGTGATCTTGGTTTCCTGCTTGGCTTATTCTTTATCCTCAAACAATTCGGCACATTAACGTATATAGATGTATTTAAACAAGCCGGCGATTTAAGCAGTGGCGATACTGTTCTTGTGGTTATTACATTATTGCTTTTTGTTGGTGCTACCGGTAAAAGTGCACAGATTCCTTTGTACACATGGTTGCCCGATGCGATGGCAGGTCCAACACCTGTATCAGCACTCATCCACGCAGCAACAATGGTTACTGCCGGTATTTACATGATTGCACGCAGCAACATTTTATATACACTGGCACCGGTATCGCAAACAGTGGTTGCTGTAATTGGTTTGGCAACTGCAATTCTTGCAGCAACAATCGCCATCAAGCAAAACGATATTAAAAAAGTACTTGCCTATTCAACCGTAAGCCAGTTAGGTTATATGTTTGTTGGTTTGGGTGTGGGTGCTTACACCGGTGCAGTATTCCATGTAATGACACATGCGTTCTTCAAAGCATTGTTATTCCTTGGTGCTGGTTCTGTTATTCATGCCATGCATCACGAACAGGATATCCGTAAAATGGGTGGACTGGCGAAGAAACTTCCTGTTACACATGCTACATTCTTAATCGGCTGTATTGCCATTGCAGGTATATTTCCATTGAGTGGATTTTTCTCGAAAGATGAAATACTTGTTCATGCACTGGAAGCAAATACGATTTATTATATCATTGGCTTGCTTGGTGCTTTGATGACTGCATTTTATATGTTCCGTTTATACGCCATGACATTCCGTGGAAATTTCCGTGGTACACATGAGCAGGAACATCACCTGCACGAAAGTCCCTGGCAAATGACCATGCCGCTGGCAGTACTTGCAGTACTGGCTGCTGTTGCAGGTTTTGTTGGTATTCCTGAATTGTTTGCGCCCAATGCACATGCACTTCAGCATTATTTAGATCCTGTGTTTGCAGCATCTGCAGCAAGGGTTGAAGCTGCACATGAAATCAAAAATGAATGGGTATTACTGGTGGTAAGCCAGGCATTAATTCTTCTTGCCATCATTTTTGCCTGGACACGTTTCAGCAAAAAACCTGAAACATCTGATGCAACAGGATTTGGAAAAGTACTGGCTGATAAATGGTACGTTGATGAGTTATATGATTCCATCATCACAAAACCATTAAATGCTTTAGGTAATATACTCAACCGTTTTGTTGAAAAGAGTGGTATTGATGGATTGGTGAACGGAGTAGGAAAGAGTGTACAGTGGGGTGGCCGCCAGTTACGTTTGCTTCAGAGCGGACAGGTAGGCACTTACATTTTGTGGATGGTACTTGGAATACTGGTGTTCTTTGTAATTACTTTATTTATCTGATTATAGATTAACTGTTTTATGACTGCATTATTGTTGATATTGATTCCGTTGATTGGTGGTCTTGCTGCTTTTTTTCTGAAAGAAGAAAAGCAGGCAAAATCATGGAGCCTGATTGTATCGCTTGCTGCACTGGCAGTAATGGTATATACGTTACTATCCGGCAACCCGGCAAACAAAGTTTATTCTGCTGAGTGGCTTCTGCAGCTTGGTTCATCGTTCAGCCTGCTGATGGATGGAATGAGCGCCGTTCTTTGCCTGCTGACAGTAATTGCCTATCCCATTATTTTTATTACAACATGGAGCAGTAAGTACACTTCATCCAACAGCTTTTATGGATTGATGTTGTTAACCATGGCTGGATTGCTGGGTGTGTTTCTTGCAGCAGATGGTTTGTTGTTTTACTTCTTCTGGGAACTGGCACTGATCCCTGTTTATTTTCTTTGCTCGAAATGGGGTGGAGAAAAACGGATTGCAGTTACATTTAAGTTTTTCATTTATACATTCGTTGGTTCTTTGTTAATGCTGGTTGGATTTATCTGGCTTTATTTTCAAACACCCGATGCTTCTTTCTCCATGCAATCATTGTATGCAGTAAAACTTTCTACTGCACAACAGGCATGGTTGTTCTGGTTGTTCTTTATTGCATTTGCCATCAAGATGCCGGTATTTCCTTTTCATACATGGCAGCCCGATACATACGAGCAATCTCCCACTGCAGTTACAATGGTGCTGAGTGCATTGATGGTGAAGATGGGTTTGTTTGCAGTGGTACGCTGGTTAATTCCTTTGTTCCCTGCAGGTTCATTTGAGTTCAGCAATATTGTAATAGGTTTAAGTGTTGCAGGTATGATTTACGCAAGTATTCTTGCCATGCAGCAGGATGATCTGAAGCGTTTAATCGCATATTCTTCCATTGCACATATTGGTTTAATGAGTGCATCACTCTTTACACTGAATGAAAGTGCATTGCAGGGTGCCATGATCCAGTTCTTCAGCCACGGTGTAAACGTACTTGGTATGTGGGTGGTTGTTGAATTAATCGAACGCCAGTTTGGTACAAGAAAAATCAGTGAACTGGGTGGTCTTGCACAAAAAGCACAGGGCTTATCTATTTTGCTTGTAATCGTTGCACTGGCGAATGTAGCCTTGCCGCTTACCAATGCATTTGTAGGTGAGTTCTTAATGTTTAATGGCTTGTTCAAGTTTAATGTATGGTTTGCTGCAATTGGCGGATTAAGTATTATCCTCAGTGCGGTATATACATTAAGGATGATCCAGAAAGTATTTTACGGTAACACCAATGAACTTACTGCTAAGGCCGTTGATATTTCATGGTTTGAAAAAGCAGGACTGATTGTTATCGTGGCATTCATTTTTGTACTGGGAGTATTTCCCAAACCTGTATTTGCCCTTGTGAACGATACAGTAACAACAATCTTAGGAATCTTTAAATAATTTAACGAAGTACGATGAACCTGATTTTAATTTCAGCACTTTGGGGAGTTGTGATGATGTTTAGCGGATTGTTTATCAAAAGCAGAACAGCTGCTAAAACAGTTGCTGTTGCAGGAGCTGTTGCATTGCTTATTGGTAACATATTTGATCTTTCCGGTAAAATGATTATCAGCAGCGATTTTAAAGGAATGCTGCAGTATGAACGTTTTGGCCTGATTTTTCTTACCGTTCTTGTCATTGCATTACTGGTTTATCTTTTACTCAGTGGCGATGAAGTAATGGCTGTGGGAAAACACCCTTACGAATATTTTGCACTTATTTTCTTTATCATGAGCGGTGCAGGTCTTGTAGCATTGTTTAACAACCTGCTGATTTTATTCATCGGTATTGAAATTATTTCTATCCCGTTATACATATTAACTGCATCTGACAAACGTAATCTCAAAGGCAATGAAGCTGCGTTGAAATATTTCCTCATGGGGTCTTTCTCAACAGGAATTATGCTGCTGGGTATTGCATTTCTTTACGGTGGTTCAGGTTCTTTCAGAGTGGAGAATATAGCTGTTGCTGCAAATGAAAGCTACATGATCTTTACTGTGATTGGTATTGTAATGATCATGATTGCACTTGCATTTAAAGTATCGGCTGCTCCGTTTCATTTCTGGACGCCTGATGTGTACGATGGAGCGCCAACTGTATTTACTTCTTTCATGGCCACCATTGTAAAAGTGGCTGTGTTTATCGGCTTCCTGAATTTGTTTGCCAACGGTTTTGCAGGTATGACAGGCAAATGGCAACTTACCATAAGCATCATTATTGCACTGACGCTTTTCATTGGAAATATTACAGCTGTTTACCAGCAAAGTGTTAAGCGTATGCTGGCATATTCAAGTATTGCACAGGCCGGTTTTATGATGTTTTCTGTATTTGCAATTAACGACCTGGCAAAACAAGGTTTGTTATTATATGCTGCTGCTTATTCACTGGCAACTATCGGCATCTTTGCTATTCTTTCAAAAATGAAAGATTACACATTTGATGGCTTCAACGGTTTTGCGAAAAAACAACCGGTTCTTGCTTTTGTATTGGCAGTATGTTTCTTTTCACTGGCAGGTATTCCTGCAACTGCAGGTTTCTTTGCAAAATATTATGTACTGGCAGCAGCTGTAAAAGCAGGGGCTTATTTATGGCTCATCATTTTTGCAGTGCTGATGGCAGCAGTGAGTGTGTATTATTATTTTCGTGTGATACAGGCTATGTATTTTAAAGATGGTGAAGGACAGGAGATAGCTGTAACACCTGCATTCAAAGCAATCATGGTTGTTGTTGCTGTACTTATTATTGCACTTGGTTTGCTGCCAAACCTGCTTACAAATTTCCTTACACTTTATTAAGCATTAAGATCAATCATAAAAAATCCCGTCAATGTTTCATCGTTGACGGGATTTTTATTTCTGTGTAATTTTTTATTGCCTTCGTACAAATCGTATCATCGCACTGCTGTTTTCCGTGCTTTCAAGATTGGCTGTATACCGCTGATTGTTGATATATGCAATCATGAACGAAGTGTTGGGCGGAATCGATCCTAAATTTTCAGCAACCATTACCAGTTCATTGTTTTCAGTTAAATCCTTTGTTGCAAATTTTACAATGTATGGTTTGTCGCTGAGGCGCACATGTTCAAAAACAAGTTTGCTGTTCATGAATAGCGAGATCGAATCACCATCAATTTCTGCATTGTCATAAAAATGAATTTCAATACTGTCGCCTTCCAGCGGAAGTTCAGTAGTTAATACTTTCTTCCGCTCAACAAATTTTTCTTTAATGTCGGGTTGTTTGATAGCAGCAACTGTTGGTTCTCTTTTAGGTGCAGGTGTTGTTTCAGCTTTTGTTATTGTACGAACTGTGTCTTTCTGAATAGCTGGTTTTTCTTTTACCACAACCGGTTCAGTTTTGGGTTGTACTGTTGGTGAAGGATGTTGAACTGGAGGCTGTGGCGCTGCTGCAACAACCTCTGGTTGCTGAACAGTTGAATGTAATCTTGCAATACTGTCAATAATCTCCGGGTCATTGGCACCCACTGTATAATTTTCAATCACAAAATCCCATTCATCAGTAAACAGGTTTCGTTCAACTTTATCAAGATGCACAGTGCCTTTTTCTTTCTGTTCTTCTTTTGTGACCGCTTTTCCATCAAGCATCATTACACCACTGCCGGGACAATTAAAATCAGCTTCCATCAACAAAGGAATTTCACCGGGCGAAAGAATATTTACTTTGGGTGATTTGCTTTCTATCAATTCATCATCCCACCATACTACCTGGTTTGTTTGCTGGTTAAAATATCCTTTAACTGTATAGCGGCGGTAGTTGTTTGCTGATTCGTAGTAGTAAGAAGTGCCGTACAAACTGTCGCCTTTCTGTATCAGTTTCAGCTCCAGTTTACCTGAACGTAATCCATTGCCAGCCTTACCTTTCCACACACCTGTAATCATTTGTGCATGTAAGGTGGCGGTAACTGAAAAGAATAAATGAAGCAGTAAAACGAAACGGATCATCATGTTCAGTTAAAACGGCATCTCCCTGGAAATATTTTTTTGAGATGTTAAAGATTTGGGAAAGATTTTCTGCTTTGTTTTTGAAAACGATTTGCCTGTGTTAAGCGATTAAAGAGTTTGATTGGCCGATTGATAACAAAGTGACTCTTTAATTTTTCTAACTTACAGATGCATCACACAACAAACAGGTAAAAATATTTTTATGAAAAATCTTCTATTGATAATTGGTTTACTGGCAGCAGTTTTTCTTTTTTCCGGTGCCACTTTGCCTTTGCACCTGCCTCAACCTGTTGTAAAAGCAAAAGAGCCGTTGAAGTATATCTATCTCACATTTGATGATGGCCCGCTGAATGGCAGTGAAAATATTGACAGTGTTATTTTAAGCGAACGGCTTAAGATCAGTGTGTTTATTGTTGGTGAACATGCTGAAAAAAGTAAACAACTTGGCAACTATTACAAACTGTATGAAGAGAATCCGTTTGTGGAAGCTTACAATCACAGCTTTACACACGCCAACGATCATTACAAAGAATTTTACAGTAATCCACAGCAGGTATTGAAAGATATTCAAACAAATGAACAGCAGCTGAACCTGAAATTTAAAATTGTTCGTTTGCCCGGAAGAAATATGTGGCGTATCGGCGGAAGAAAAAAAGATGATGGCACAAGTGGTTCAGAAGCTGCTGATCTGCTTGCAAAAAATAATTACAAAGTGTATGGATGGGATCTTGAATGGCAGCACAAATCAAATGGCGAACCTGTGCAAACAGTTGATGAAATGCTGAAAGAAATTGAAACACGCTTAAACAATGGTAACCTGTTTACCAAAGATCATCTTGTATTACTTCTACACGATGAAATGTTTCAGAAGAAATGGGAGGAAAGTGAGTTGAAACAGTTGATTGATAAACTGCGGCAACATGATAATTATGTGTTTGAGCATTTACGGTTTTACCCTGAGAAATAATATGTGTAATTGTGTCTTCAGGTTGCATTCCGAACTAATTAAGAACAACTGATCGTTTGGAATGAGTGTGTTGAAGCAGTTTTACATCGTATTTATGATTTTAATCAGCTATTATAGGCTTATTTATGGTTAGCTTTGCCATGAGGCAAATAACCGATAATAGTGAGCATTCATTTTCTGTTTCTTGTCCCTCCTTATTTTATTACCAATTTATTTTGAGCTGTAACATGATGCAACAATCTCCCTATCATAAATTTCATATACCAGTAATGGGTTTGGCATATACAATTGACAGCCCCGTTAAAGTGGCCCAATACGGAATCGCTTCTGTGGTTTCTATTGTGGAAGATAAACTGGTAGAGATGATGAGAAGTTATTATTATCCTACCATTAAGCAGGAATATAAACCTATTACTGAACAGGAACCTGATTACAGGGCAAAACGTATTACCGATTATCTGAACCTGATGAATACAATTGTTCACCAGCAGGTAGATAAAATCAAGAAGACTGCTTTTGAAGCAGGTTCTGAAATCGTAAAGTATTTTGAAATGCTTCCCGAAGACAGCAAGATAAAAAAACTGTACAGGGAAATGATGAGTACAACTGACCAGTCGCTTAAAAGCATGCTGGAAGCCAAACTGCGTGCTTACATTAAGCCAGGCAGTATTGATGTAAACATTATGACCAAGGTTGATCGCAATACATTCACGAAGGAAGGTGCGGTTATTGAAAATGGATCGGATGCTGTAACAGCTTTGCGTGGTTATGTAAAAAGCGACCTGGTGAATTCATCTGTTGTGTTTTCTGCAGGAATGAATCCACGCCTGTTTAATTACATGGAAAGTTGCCATGAACTTCATGAAAATGAAAATGGTGTATTTGCTAAAAAAGTAGTGATTAAGGTAAGTGATTACCGTTCTGCATTAATACAAGGTAAATACCTTGCTAAGAAAGGAATATGGGTTAGTGAGTTCAGAATAGAATCTGGTTTGAATTGTGGCGGACATGCATTTGCAACTGATGGTTATTTAATGGGGCCGATTTTGGAAGAGTTTAAATCAAAAAGAGACGAGCTTACAGAATCGTTGTTTGAAATTTATAATGCTGCATTGCAAAAAAGCAACAAAGAACCATTTGCAGCACCTCCAGCTATTCTTTTTTCTGCGCAGGGAGGTATTGGTGATTTTGAAGAAGATAGTTTTTTACACGATTATTATAACATTGACAGTACAGGCTGGGGAACACCTTTCTTACTGGTACCTGAAGCAACAACTGTTGATGATGATACGTTACAGAAATTAAGCAACGCAAAAATAGAGAATATTGTTTTAAGCAAAAATTCACCGCTTGGTGTTCGTTTTCATTACCTGAAAGGAACAACAGCTGATGAAATAAAACAGGCAAGAATACAAAAAGGAAAACCCGGAAGTCCCTGCAGTGAAAAACTGCTTGCATTCAATACCGAGTTTACCGAAATGCCTATTTGTACCGCATCTTTCAAATACCAGAGGTTGAAAATTGCACAACTTCAATCGTTGAATCTGCCGGCTGATGAATATGAAAAGCAGCTGAGTGATGTAACGGCAAAGGAATGTTTGTGTGTAGGTCTTAGTAATACCGCATCAATCAAATACGATCAGCCGTTTTTTAATAAGCGGTATGATGTAAACGTTTGTCCCGGTCCAAACATCATTAACTTTTCTGAAGTTGTGTCGTTGCAGGCAATGGCAGATCATATTTACGGACGAAAAGAAATCAGCATGAACAAAAACAGGCCGCATATGTTTATCGCTGAACTGAGGCTTTATGTCGATTATATCGCAAATGAATTAACTGATTACAAAGAAGGCGACGAGAAAAGGAAAAAATATTTTGAATCATTTTTCCAGCAGCTGTTTAACGGAATAGATTATTACCGTACACTTCCAGGTGTTGCTGCAAGTAACAAAGAAAAGTTTCTTAGCGACCTGGAAATTGCAGAGCAGGATCTTGTTGCTTTATGCCAGCAGTATGAATTAGCTGTTGCAAGAGCCGAAGCTGCAGTAGTTGCCTGATCCAGGGATTGATCAGATTTTTCAGTACATCATCCATTTACATTTTCTGTAAATATTTTAGTAAGCCGGGCGTTACTGCCCGGCTTACTATTTCTGTCTGCAGGAAAGAAAGTTTATCTTCATCTTACAATGGTTTTAGTATTACAGATATTACTGGTGCTGCTGATGATTATATTAGCCATCATCATTGCTTTCCGCATCAGCAGGAAAAAACCATTGCGACAGTTACCTGCTAATTACAAAGAGCTGCTGCACGATTATGTAAGCTTTTACCGTGAATTGAATGAGGAAGAAAAAGAAGAATTTGAAAAGCGTGCAGAACAGTTTTTATCGGCTGTAAAAATAACCGGTGTAAATGCCGAGGCTGAAGATCTTGATCGTGTATTGATTGCTGCCGGTGCCATCATCCCTGTGTTTAATATTCACGACTGGCAATACATTAACCTGCATGAAGTGTTGTTATATCCCGGTGCATTTAATTACGATTTTGACCAGCATGGCAGCGACAGAAATATTGCCGGCATGGTAGGCACAGGTGCCATGCAGAACGTAATGGTGATTACCAAATGGCAGTTACGGCAGGGCTTCATCAACAGCAATGATGCGCATAACACAGCCATTCATGAGTTTGTACACCTCATTGATAAAATGGATGGAACAATGGATGGTGTTCCTGAAATTATTCTTGAACGTAAGTATACCGAACGCTGGCGCAGGCTGATGAATGAAACAATTGAACAAATGAAAATGCACGGCTCGGATATTGATATGTATGCTGCAACAAATACAACAGAGTTTTTTGCAGTGATCTCCGAATACTTTTTTGAACAACCACTATTACTTCAGCAATATCACCCCGATTTATTTGAAATGCTGCAACGCATTTACAAAACAGGCAACCGCTAAAGCAAAGGCTTTGTCAGCTTGTTTTTTAACCGCTTCCCGATTTTCAGCTTATCACGCAGCCAAAACTTTTGGTTTGTTCAGGATATGATTTATATCAGTACGGGGGTAATTGCTGTGCTATATATTTAATGTCAAATTTTTTAAACTATGGCATCGAATAAAATTACTCAACTGCTCGGTGATCAGGCTGCGTATTTATTAGATCACAAATGCAGCACTGTTGACAAGTCAACACTTCATGTTCCATCGCCCAATTATGTGGACAATGAAATGGCTATGGGAAACCGTAATAACAATGTGCTGAAAAGCATGCAGCAACTGTTAGGGCATGGCCGTCTGGCCAACACAGGTTACTGCAGCATCTTACCTGTTGACCAGGGAATTGAACACAGCGGTGGCGCATCATTTGCACCGAACCCAATTTATTTTGACCCGGAAAATATTGTAAAACTTGCTATTGAAGGTGGCTGCAACGGTGTTGCTTCAACCTTTGGTGTTTTGGGTGCAGTAAGCCGTAAGTATGCACACAAAATTCCTTTTGTAGTAAAAATAAATCACAACGAATTTATCAGCATGCCTAACCGTTACGACCAGATTCTTTTTGGCACTATTAAGAGTGCATGGGATATGGGCGCAACTGCAGTTGGTGCTACAATTTATTTTGGTTCGGATGAAAGCACAAGGCAGATAAAAGAAATTGGTGAAGCTTTTCAAATGGCACATGAATTAGGTATGGCTACCATTTTGTGGTGCTACCTGCGTAATCCCGGATTTAAAGTTGACGGAGTGGATTATCATTCATCTGCAGATCTTACAGGACAAGCCAATCATCTTGGTGTAACATTACAGGCTGATATCATCAAACAAAAACTCCCAACAAATAATGGTGGTTACCTTGCAACCAAGCATGGTAAAACAAGCAAACTTGTTTACGAAAAACTCACAACAGATCATCCCATTGATCTTTGCCGTTACCAGGTACTTAACTGCTACAACGGAAAAATTGGTTTAATCAATTCCGGTGGTGAAAGCAAAGGTGCAAGCGATGTTGCCGAAGCAGTTTATACTGCAGTGGTGAATAAGCGTGCAGGTGGTATGGGTCTTATATTAGGTCGTAAAGCCTTCCAGCGTCCGTTTAACGAAGGTGTGGATATGCTCAATAATGTTCAGGATGTATATCTTGATAAAGAAATTGATCTTGCATAAAACACACATTGCATTGCCAAAAGAAAAAGAGCCGCCATTTATAATGGCGGCTCTTTATTTATTTCAGCGTTTTCTTAAGCATCCCATTCAAGGATGGTTTGGAACACATACTCTTCAGGATCTTTCAGGTATTTCTTTGCAGCTTTAACATCATCTGGGGTGAGGTATTGAATACTGTCGAAGAATACCATCTTCGATTCATGTGCATTCATATTCACCATTCTTGTTCTTACCTTGCCGTGTTTGTCTTCCACATCTTTCAGGTACAACGGAGCAATTTCTCCGTTTGTGTTAGCAGTAACAACACAACCGGTTAATCCCTGGTCGAATAATTTTTTTACACCAATACCAAGGTAACTGCAGTATTGCAGATCGTAAGCAGCAGGTACAAGACAACGCAGTTCATAACCCATTTCAACCGGGCGGCTTTTTACATTAATGCCCAGTTGTTTTAATTTAATCTGGAGTAAGAGGTTATAGATATGCGCTTTACTTACATTGCCCAGTTCCGGGTGACCATGTTCATCGTATGTAAACTGTATGCCTGATGACTCAATGTCTTCATCATTCATGAAATGGAACACACCTTCACTCACAATAGCCACACCGTAGTTAACGCCGAGAATTTTGCGTTTTACAATTGCTGAAATAATCAGCTTGGTGATTTTATCGAGTGTAAGTTTTGTTTTGTTAAACATTTCAGGAATCACAATCATAGGGAAGTGACAGGCAGTACCAATACCAAATGCAAGGTGACCGGCTTCACGACCCATTGCTGAAATTACAAACCAGTTACCTGATGAACGGGCATCTTCATAAATGGTACGGCCAATACGCACACCTTCTTCTTTCGCACTCTGGTAACCGAAAGTAGGCATGCCATCAGGAAGAGGTAAATCGTTATCAATTGTTTTTGGTACGTGTATATTCTGGATGGGGAATTTCTTCTCCACTAAATATTTTGCAATACGGTTGGCGGTTGATGCAGTATCATCACCACCAATGGTAACAAGCAGTTTTACATTGTTCTTTACAAAGAAGTCTGTTTTGAATTCAAGGTCAGAAGGTTTGTAACGGCTCATACGTAACATACTGCCGCCACGCCCGAGAATACCATCGGCAATTTCAAAATCAATATCTACCGTCGAGGGGTTTTCTACAAACAGGTTTTTATAACCATCGTGTAAACCAATTACACGATAGCCATCCCTGAGAAAAATTTTTGAAACAGAACTGATTACAGTGTTAATGCCGGGAGCTGGACCACCACCAGCAAGGATTAAAATGCTCTTATTGGTCATATGGCTAAGATTTTTTCGTTCCAACAAATATAGAGGAAAAGAGGTTCGGCTAACCGAAAGATATTGGTTTTGTTTTTTATTTTTCTGTGTGGTTCCAGCCTGATTTTTATACTGCTGATAATTGCTGAAACGTGTGAAGGATAACACAGCAGCACGGGCTACCTGCTTGTGCTGCTGCGTTGGAGGGATGAAGTAAAAACAGTTGTGCTTAAAAAGGCTTACTGTTATTGTGAAACTCTCTTAAAATTTGAATGTAAAACCGGCTGCGATTATTGAAAAAGTTGACAGATGCAGTTCGCCATATATACCTACAGCAGGTGTAAGATATTGCCTGATGCCGCCATAAAAACCAATGCCAACAGGCGAATAATCATGAGCTGATACGCTGCTGTTATGACCGGTGTGACTAATGGATGCATAGCCTAATTCGGCACCGATATAAGGATCTGTTTTTTCTGTGGTGAAAAAATGATAGTTGCCTCTTACTCCAACAAGTACAGCTGTATAGGTATAACTGTTTTTTTTGTATTGCGAATACCCGAAGTGCAAACCTGCACCCCAACGATCGTTAAAGCCATGTTCATAGTTAGCACTATAGTTTACTC
Source organism: Chitinophagaceae bacterium UBA1931 (assembly GCA_002337125.1). GTDB lineage: Bacteria > Bacteroidota > Bacteroidia > Chitinophagales > Chitinophagaceae > Lacibacter. The sequence continues at coordinate 1,238,978 of DDFJ01000004.1, read as the reverse complement.
CTTTCCAGCTGATACCAAGAAAACCTGCTCCAACATTAATGGTATTATCATTGGCTTTAAACGCTTTTTGTCCAAAGGCCGTAAATGAGAAAGCCAGAAAAACAGTTACAATTACAATTGATTTCTTTTTCATGTTATTAATTTTTGGTTTTAATAAAATGGTTTGGTCTGTGTTTCCATGTGCAGGAAAAATATACAGTCATTATCGGGGATGATTTTAAATCAGCCCTGGAAAATGCGGTTGTAAGTACAGGTACGATGTTGTTTGATTTCAATTCCATTTAACCACAGCTGTAAATTATTGCAGCATGAAGCAGTAATGAAAAGAGAGTAAGCACGAGAATCAATAATATTGGATACAGCGGGTATAGGGTTAAATGCTAAGGCCGGTAGGTGAGAAACAATGGGTATTGACCGGCAGGTAACAAAAGCCGGTAACTCAACATAATGTTTTAAAACGGCTGCATTTTAGGAAGTACAAAATGCCTTGCTAAATATATAGGGGTAAGCAGGAGAAATTCTATGATTTCAGACAAAATTATAATGATCTATATCAGAAAAAATGGTTGTTACAACTGTTCAGGCTTTGCTATACTATTGAGGAAGCTTTTGAAAAAGCTCATACCGTAGCAATCATTAAAACCTTGTATAAACCGCCAGCTGTACAACATTGTTGATGGTATTTGCCGATGCTCCCTTTACAAAAATGTTCATGTAGCCAAGTTCAGCATCCAGCTTTTTGGAGAAGCGGTAACCGGCAGCAATATAGCTGCGGTTCTGATCAAAAAAATTGTTGTTGGTATTTTGTTTGTTCTGCACATTAAAGAACAGTTCGTTCTGCAAAGCTGCAAACGGGCCTTTGGTAAATGCTCCTTTGTTTTGTTTCAGCCGCTGCACATCACGGAAGAAATAACGGAAGCGCTGTGCAAACACTTTATCGCCGGTGAATTTTTCAATAAAGCGTTGCTCCAGCCGCAGGCGGTGACTGAGTGTGCCGGTAAATACTTTGTGTGAAATAATGTATTGTTCCCACACACGCTGTTCGGTAACGCTGCTGGTTGCACCATCAACCTTACGGTAAGTGGGCGTGTAGAGATAACCAACTGTTGCATTCTGGTTGGGGCGGATGTAATAGGTAATGCCCGGCCTGATTAACACATTGCGTACGCCGTTCCAGTTATCCTGGCTGCGTACCTGCATATCGAAATGCATACCCCATTTGCTGTTGAATTTTGTACTGTTTAAAAAGAACAGCCAGCCGGTTTGTTCATGATTGGTTTGTGCAATGCTGCTCACAGAAATAAATACAGAAATGATACAAAGCAGGAAATGCTGTTTGGTCATGGTTTGTTTCAGTTGTTGAGCCGCAAAAATAACTGCAGAAGTTTTTGGGTATTGTTAAAATGTGGGGAATGAATAAGACCAAATACTTATTACGTTCATGATTTAGTACGCATTTTAAAAAATACGATTACAAGCTCAATAAAAAAAGTATAGAAAATAATATTGATCAATAGCCCAATGAAAAAAAGAGGGCCCTGCATGAATTTCCAAAATAAAACATGTGATGGGAAACGGAAAAAAGCATAAGCATCAGCCATAAAGTTCAAAAAAAGATTTTCACCGAGCGTCCCTTCATCTTTTCCAAATGCAGTTAAGAATGAAAAAAAGGTTAGCGCACCAATAAATATCAGCAGTGCAAAGAATCTTGCAGGATTGAAATGCTTCAAATATCGCATCTTCTTTTAGAGATTAAATACTTTGTTCAATTAGGGATATGAATAAAATATACTTGCAAGTTAAGGTTTGGAAACTTTAAGTAATAATAAAATACAGGCGGAACACTTGCGCTATTTTTTGCTACAAAAAAAGGCGACGCCAAAAATGGCATCGCCTTAACTAATCAAAACTACAAAGACTATTTTTTAATTTCTTTCAGCATTTCTGTTACAGCTGCTTCGAGCTGGCGGTCTTTGCCTTTCATGAATTCTTCGTAAGGAAGTTCCACTTTAATATCGGGTTCAACCTGCAGGTTTTCGGTTGGTCTTCCTTCTTTACCAATTGTTGCCACCATTGGAATACCAAACACCAGTGTGGGATCAATTTGTGTTTCCCACCAAACCGCAGTACCTGTACCGGCAACCGGCATGCCTACTAATTTTCCAACAGCATTTTGTTTGTAGATGTAAGGGAAAATAAATGCATCGCTGTAGTTGCCTTCGCTCATGATTACACAACTTGGTTTGCTCCAGCGGTCGAATGGTTCGTTGGAGTTAACAACATTTCCCTGTGGTGCAAATTTGAGATATGCTTTACCGCTGAGGAATGTATTAAGATCGTTGTGCAGCCAGCCGCCACCGTTGAAACGTGTATCAACAATGAGTGCTTCCTTGTTATAGTTTTTACCCAGCACATCTTCAAACACAGTGCGGAAACTTCCATCGTTCATTCCCTGTACATGCACATAACCAACTTTGCCGCCGCTGAGTTCTTCGGTCATCTTACGCATTTTATCCACCCAGCGTTTGTACATGAGTGCACTTTCTTCGCCAAACGAAATTGGTTTTACAGTTTCTTCAAAACGTGTATTGGTTGAAGGATCAAATACATTGAGCAATACATTCTTTCCAATTTTACGGTTGAGGAATTTTGCCCAATCCACTTCATCAGTGATTGCATCGCCATCAATTTTTTCAATGATGCAGCCTGCTTTTATTTTGCTGGTTGATTTATCAAATGGTCCGCCTGCAATTACTTCACCAATTTTTAAACCATTACCTGTAAATGTTTCATCGTACAATAAACCAAGTACTGCAGTTGCATCGGCATTAACAGGTTGAGGAGAATAACGTCCGCCTGTGTGTGAACCATTGAGTTCGCCAAGCAGTTCGCTGAGCAGTTCCTGGAAATCGTAATTGTTGTTGATGTGCGGTAAGAAACGTGCATACGCTTCTTTATACATTTTCCAGTCGATGCCATGAAGTTTTGGATCGTAGAATTTTTCTTTTACCTGGCGCCAAGCATGTTCAAAAATATAAGCACGTTCTGCAGCAGGGTTCAGCACCATTTCACCACTGATGCCAACGGCAGACTGGCGGCCGCTTTCAACATCCACTTTCATAATAGTGCCGTTGCTGATTAAGAAAATGCTTTTACCATCTTTTGATAATTCAAGACTGCTGGGTGAACCGCTGAGCTTCACTAAAATTTTTGTTTCTCTTGTGCGTGGTTCTGTTACCCATAAATCATAACCTTTTTCAAACGATGAGAGGTAATATACTTTTGATCCGTCGCTGCTTACAATGTAATCAGCAATCGATGCACTGTTGATGGTTAAACGTAGTACACGATCTTCAAAGCCGGGTAACAATGGTTTCCAGTTTGCTTTGGCAATGGAATCTTTTTTCTTTGTTGAATCGGTTTTCTTTTCCTGGTCTTCTTTTTCTTTTGCCAATGCATAATCGTCTTTGCTGAGTTTCATTTTTTCAAACAAAGGCTGATCGAGAAAGCCTGCATAAATATCCACTTCACGGCTTCCCTGGAAAGCAAGTGAGCGGCGGCCTAAACGTTCATTCACCCATGTAATGGCTTTGCCATCCAATGCCCACTTGATATTATTTTGTCCGTAACCTGATTGAATTGGTTTTTCAATTGTACCACTTCCATCGGCTTTGATTAATGCAAAATTGCCGTACTGCCATGTGCCTTCCTGGTCGTCGCAGATAATCCATTTACTGTCGGGACTCCATCTAAAACCCCAGTCACCATCAGAGTAACTGTAGTTATGTCCTTTGGGTAAAATGGTTCTTGATTTTTTTGAAGCAACATTGTACACTTTCAGAATATTTCTGTCGGCGATGTAAGCAATTTCTTTTCCATCGGGCGAAAACTCAGGGCCAAACTCTTCTTCATCTGTTGCAATAACCGGTTCTTCTTTCAACACAGTTGCTGCATAGAAATAAGGTTCTTCTTTGCGAACAATAGTGGTTTGAAAAATATCCCAGTTGTTGTTACGCTCAGCAGCATAAATAATTTTTTTGCTGTCGGGGCTCCATGCAACCATGCGTTCCTGCTGCGGTGTATTGGTGATGCGTTTGGTAATACCACCTTCCACACTTGTTACAAACACTTCACCACGGAAGATGAATGCAATTTCTTTTCCGTTGGGTGATACTGCAAATTCAGTTGCACCACCGTTGATGGGAAGAATGCGTTCGTTGTTTGTTCTTGCATCGGCATTGATGCTGATGTTTACTTTTTGTGCTTTGCCTTCTTTCAGTGTATAGATTTCTCCATTCCATGTAAAGCAAATGGTATTATCATCGCTGCGGCTTAAATGACGCACAGGATGATCTTTAAAACTGGTGAGCTGCTGCTCAGCCATTTTGTTGAGCACTGGTGCTTTAAAAATATTTTGTGTTCCGTTCTTTTCACTTAAGTAAAAGAAGAACTGACCATCATTGGAAAAAACAGGTTCCCTGTCTTCACCTTCAAAGCCACTGATTTTACGGTAAGTAGCTTTGTTTACATCCATGATCCAGATATCTCTTGTTACTGCAGATGTGTGATGTTTGCGCCAGGGATCTTCATAACCTTTCCTGTCCTGGAAAATAATTTGTGAACCATTGGCATTGAAGTGTGCATTTTCCATTCCTGCTTCACTGATGAGAACAGGTCTGCCACCGCCAACATTTACACTGTATAAATTCTGGAACAGTCGTGGACTGTAAAAGCGAACGTTGTTAGCGCTGATTTCTCTTGCGCTTCCAAAAACCACTTTCTTATTATCAGGTGTGAAATCATAAGGATAATCGCCTGCACTGTTGTAGGTTAAACGTGTTGGTGCACCACCTTCAGCAGGCATAATAAATACATCGAAGTTGCCATAACGGTCACTTGCAAAGGCAATGTATTTACCATCATGACTCCACACGGGCATAAAGTCGTGTGCTTCGTGTAATGTAAGCGGAGTTGCAGTGCCGCCTGCAGAGGCAACTTTATACAAATCGCCTTTGTAACTGAACACGATGGATTTTCCATCGGGCGAAATGGAAGGATAACGCATCCACAACGGGTTGTCCTGGGCTGTAGCTGTTTGAATAAATAATAAAATCAAACAACAACTGATGAGTTTGTTCATGCTTCTTTAATTTTAAGTTGCAAAAATTAGCAAATGCTAATGTAAACTGCAAATAAGGGTATGACAACACCACTCATCAATATTTTAGAAAAGAACAGGCAGCTTTTTTACCCGGTGGTTCCTTTTGAGCCTGGCAAAGACCGTTTACTGAAACTGGATTTTACAGAAGAGAATAAAGAGCTTACAAAAAATGTGATTGAATATGTGCCGCACTTTACGGATTATGTGCAGAAGCAATTGCTGGCTGCAAATGCGAAATATGGTATTGGCGGATATGCTGAGCACCGTACTGTTTACAGCCGCAGTAAAGTGTTTGATGCACCCGGTGGGGGAGAACCAAGACGTTTGCATTTAGGTGTTGATATTTGGGGCGAAGCAGGTACGCCTGTGTTTGCTCCATTAGGTGGTATGGTGCACAGTTTTAAATTCAATGATCGTTACGGTGATTATGGTGCAACCATTGTATTACTTCATCAACTGGAAGGTGTGGCATTTTATACGTTGTATGGTCATTTAAGTTTAAATGATCTTGCCATTGTTGACGGGCAGTACATTAACCGTGGACAGGAGTTTGCACATTTTGGTGTAGCTGAAGAAAACGGTCACTGGCCTCCGCATTTGCATTTCCAGGTTATTATTGATCTGCAGTTGAAGGAAGGCGATTATCCCGGCGTATGTAAGCTGAGTGAAAAAGATTTTTATTTAAAGAATTGTCCCGATCCTGATTTGATGCTGCAGATGAACCGGTATATTTTATAACCGGACTCCCACACCTGCTGTAATGTAAAATTTATTTGTTCCATGTTCGCCAGCCTGCGTAAGTATGTTTTGCGGAATGATATACGATGGAAAAATAAATGCGTTGAATTTTTTCAGTACAAGTATAACCGGTACTGTTGCTTCATACGCAAGTATTGAAAGTCTGCTTTGCTGTTCGGTAACAGTTACGGGTTGATTACCTACAGGTATTCCAATAATATTTCCTGATTGATTTTTCTGGTAAGTGGTTGAAAAGCGTTGTGTGCCGGCGTAAGCTGTTATGCCGGGATTAAGGGCAAGTGCTTTTGCTTCATTTTCTTTGAGACGGATAATGAAGAGATGATCAGCTCCAGCGGTTAATCCAACATCGGTATGATCGCTGAACTTAAGATCGGCTCCTGTATTGATATTGATGAATTTTGTTTTGAAGTTGGCATTAATACCTGTTTGATAATTGAGTGATGACTGAACCAGCAATGATTGTTTGCCGTAAATAAATCTTGATGCAAATACATTTCCTGAAAAATGGTTTGTTTCAGGAAAGCGGTAACCAAGTTCAATACTTCCGCCGGTAAGTTCAAAAGGAGTAAGGTTGTTGTTTACAAAAATAACTGCGCCCTGTGCATACAACCCATTCTTGAGCTGATAACCGGTGATGGCCATTGCTGCACTGCTGTTTAAACTGTCGGTACGTCCAAGAAAATGCACATACGACTGGTATGCTGCTGTTGCTGTAAAAACAGGTTTTTTTTCCTGTGTGCTGTCCTGGCTTTTTACTAGCAATGGAAGAGCAGTGAGATGCAGCAGAAAAAGAAACAGATACTTTTTCATCGGATGATGTTTACGCATTGATGATGTTTGGAAATAAGTTGTGTTGATGATTTGAAAAAGGCCTGCACTTTTTTATGCAGGCCTTTACAATCACCCGCTTCCCGCTGCACTTATGAATGTTTCACTTCTCCTGAAGCGGATGTGCTGCCTGATGCTTCTGCCTTCACTTTCGGTTTGGCAGCCTTCACTTTTTTGATACCCGTTTTTGTTTTCTGTTTCAGTTCGTTTTTTGTTTCAACGGCTTTTTCTTTTACTTCAGTTGTTCCTGTGCTTACTTCTGTTTCATTGTTTGCATCGCCGCTAACTGTTGCGTTGCCTGTTTTTACTTCGCCCTGTGCTGATGTGTTTGTGTTGTTACTGATGCTTAATCCCGGCTTTACATCTTTGCGTAATTCCTTTGCTGTTGTTCTGATACCCTGCGCTTCTGTAACCACCAGTTCTTTTACTTCGGCCGATTGATTGTTTACTTCTTTGTCTGCATTTGTTTTTACTTCAGCATTAGCCTGGGCATTTGTTTGACTGCTTGCCTCGCTGTTGTTTAGTTTAGTGCTGCTTGTAGTGTTAATGGCAGCATTTGTTTTTAATTGAACCTGCTGAAGACTTTTTGTTGTTGCATTCGCTGTTTTTTGAACTGCATTGCCCGTAGTCTGTACAACATTTGTTGTTGCATTTACTGTTTTACTTACTGCATTGTTTACCTGGTTTACATTGGCAGAAGTTTTTGTTACAGTATGTGCTGTGTTCTGTACATTCACTGTTACCTGTGCCAACAGCAACTGACCTGTGATCATTGCTGATGCAAATACTGACATTGTTTTCAAAGATTGTTTCATGATCATTGATTTTTTGATTGATTAAAGTTTCGTTTCCTTCACGGTCATAAATGGATAGTATCGTTCATCAAAAGTTTAATTGATGTGGATTACTTTTTTCAAAAATGGAATTACGAAAATCATGCCAGCGCAATATGGAGAATGCATAAAGCTTTAAACAGCACGCAGTTAAAGCCTGTTTGCAAACTGTAAATCATTTATAAATGAATAATAAAATTTTATTGAACGTTTGTGGCTTGTTCTTTGCAGATGAAGTTTATTACAAAAAATAAATCAGCTACATAATTTGTATGCAGCTGATAATAGAAGAAGTGTATCAATAATTTTCTTTACAGTTATTGCTTAAACGAGAATGTATTAAATGAATCGGGTTGTAATGAAGCACGGATTGTTTTGTTTCCTGCTTTTATTGTAAGCTGCATTAATTTGTCTGTGTCATTTTGTGCAACAACGATAATGGATTGATCGGGATTAATAAATGCAAGCAGGTTACTGAATGTTCCTGCTGTAGTTAAACGTTTTGCACCCGGCTTTACAAAATGACTGAGGTGTTTCATGAGATAAAACTCATAGTTGTATTTATACTTTCTGTTTACCGTATCAACACTTACCAATGAATTTTGTTTCCATCCCCATGTGCTGATGCCGCCTTGTTTTAATGAAGTATTCCAGTACATATATGCATTAGCTCCATTGCTTAAATAATGTTTCATCAATGTCCATGTGTATGTACAATACTTCCAGTCGTTTTTGCCGTTACCACATTCCTGTTCTGATTGATAGAGTGTGAGCGATGGATAATTGTTGTGTATAGTTGGGATGGCATCTTTTCCTGCCCATTGAAAGCCCACACCTGAAATATAGTTTTTGCTTTTGCTGCCTGTTAAAATGGTATCAACCAGTTTTGCATTGGGACGTTCTATTGTACCAAAGAAAACTTTCACGCCCAGTTTTTTCATTGCTGGTCCGAGATAAGAAATAAATTCCGACAATCCATCTGCAGTCCAGGTACAGCTTGGAAACACCTGTGCTGAATTAAATTCATTTTGCGGCATTACCATCCCGATGTTGATTTTCTGTTTACGGTAAGCTTCAATAAATTTTGTAAAATACAATGCATAGGCTTTGTAATAGTTTGCTTCACGTATAAACATATCGGTTCCTTCTCTTCCTTCACGATCGGCAAGCAAACCATTGTTGATGCCGGTGAAGTCCATGCCCCAATCTTCTGATTTAAAATTCATGTTGCCCAGTAAACTCCTTGCTGCATAATGATGATTGTGTTTCATCCATGAAGGAGGCGACCAGGGTGATGCCCATATTTTCAATGCAGGATTGTATTTCTGTGCATGATGAATAAACGGAATCAATGTTTGCAAATCGTTGGCAATGCTGAAATGTTTCATGTCAAAATCGCCATCTGTTTCATTGTACGAATACCATTGCCTTGAAAAATCATTGGCACCAACAGGCATGCGGCAAATGCTGAAGTTTGCACCAATGCCCGGCGCAAATAATTCACGCAGAATAGTTTCACGGTCTGTTTCGCTTAAGAGACTTAATGAAGTCCAGCCCAGTTCATTAAAGCAGGTGCCAAAGCCTTCAATAGTTTGCTGCGGTTTATTCAACTCAATGCTGACATCAGCAGAAGTAGTTGCAGGAAGAATGCTGGCGCCGGTTTGTGTTTTCCATTGTTCTTTTGCAGTTGTTGAAATCCATTGAATGGTTTGTGCATTTGATAAAAATGCAAACAGAATCAGAGCAATCGTTAAGAACATTTTTTTCATGCCGGATGAATTGAAGTTAAATTTAAAACAATCAGCTAAGGTTTATCTCTTCCAGCAAATCTTTCTTTGCCCAATAAAAAATCAATTGCCTTGATAATATTCCTGTCAACACTCTCTTCAGTTTTCAGAAAAGAAATGTAACGGACGATTTCCAATCGTCTTGAATCTGTGAGCTGGTCAAATACTTTTTTTGCTTCTTTGTTTTTCTTTAATGCAGCTTCAAGTTTCGGGTGTGGCTGAATACTTCTGTCGGATGGGTCGTGTTCAATGGTCAATTCTATTTTTTCGCCAATTCTTTTTGGTGAATTTTTCAGCATCGATGTATTGATATAAAGTCTCCATTCACCACTGTACCGCACAAGTGTTTGCCGGTAGGGTTCTGTGTTAATCGTTCCTCTTACCGGTATTGGACCTTTGTCTTTATTTGCCTGTTTAAAAACTGCAGCAAGTATTTTAACAGGTACAAAAACAAAAGGGTTAATACCAATGATCTGCAGTTCTGCTTTGAATTTGTGCATGGGAGTTTTTCGTTTTCTTCAACCGCCAACAGGGCTTGCAGCCGCTGCCGGGGTTATTTATCTCACCACCTGGTAATTGAACATAGAAGTTCCCATGTTGGCCATCACTGCCACCCAGAAAGGCACAATGGCTTCCGTCATCCGTGCATATTTAATATCGCCAAGGTCAACAATGTGTTCAGGCTTCCAGTTAAAGTTTTCAGCAAGCACATGTTTCACTTTGTTTTTTGCTTCCACATCATTGCCGCAAATAAACAGGTTGTGATTGGCATCGTTCACCAGTGTTGCATCAACCATTAAGCGTGCAGTAACTGTGTTCAATGCTTTCACCACAAACGCACCGGGAATGGTTTTTTGTATTTCTTCGCCCAATGACCAGTTGTTGCAGTATTGAGGTAACAGTGAAGGTGGCATGCCATGTGAAAAATCAAGCGGGTTGGTTACATCAATCACTGTTTTGTTGTTGAAATGATCAATACCTGCCTGCTGCAACACTTCAGATGCAATGGCACCATTCACACAAATAAAAATGATTTCTCCAAATATGGCAGCGTCAGCAAATGTTCCTCCAAGCGCAGAGTGACTGTTTTTCTTTTTCCATTCAACGAGTTTTTCATTGTCGGCTGATCTGCTTCCAAGCATTACGGTATGGCCTTTCCTGATAAGAGCAGAGCCGATGGTTTGTCCGACTGATCCTGTACCGAGAATTCCGATTTGCATGACGATGAGTTTATTTGATTAGTTTTACATCAAGTTACTACTAAATGGCAAATCCCAATTTAAATAACGAAAAAGAGTTTTTAAACGCAGCTGATAAAGAGTTTGAGAACAATATCCGGCCATCTGTGATGGAAGAATTTTCCGGCCAGTCGCAGATTATTGATAATCTCAAAATATTTATCAAGGCGGCAAAGATGCGTGGCGAAGCGTTGGATCATGTATTGTTTCATGGTCCTCCCGGTTTGGGAAAAACAACACTTTCACGGATTGTGGCCAATGAACTTGGTGTGAATATTAAAGAAACTTCGGGACCTGTTATTGAAAAGCCGGGTGATCTTGCCGGGTTGTTAACTGCACTGGAACCGAATGATGTGTTGTTTATTGATGAAATTCACCGGTTGAGTACAGTTGTTGAAGAATACCTTTATGCTGCAATGGAAGATTACCGCATTGATATTATGATCGACAGCGGACCCAATGCAAGAAGCATACAGATTACATTAAATCCTTTTACACTGATTGGTGCAACAACAAGAAGTGGTTTGCTTACTGCTCCGTTGCTTTCACGTTTTGCCATTAAATCAAGACTGGAATATTACAGTGCTGAAACCTTGCAGAAAATTATTCAGCGTGCAGCCGGTATCCTGAATGTGAAGATTACCAGCGATGCTGCTAAAGAAATTGCCGGGCGTAGCCGTGCCACACCACGTATTGCAAATGGTTTGCTTCGCAGGATGAGAGATTTTGCAATGGTGCTTGGTAATGGTGTAATTGATCTTGGTGTAACGCAACATGGTTTGAAGGCATTGAATGTGGATGAGTATGGTCTGGATGATATGGACAATAAAATTCTGCTCACTATTATTGATAAATTTAAAGGCGGTCCTGTTGGTATTACCACCATTGCCACTGCTGTTGGTGAAGAAGCAGGCACGTTAGAAGAAGTGTATGAACCATTCCTGATACAGGAAGGATTTTTACAACGCACACCAAGAGGAAGAGAAGTAACAGCCAAAGCGTATGAGCATTTGGGAAAGAAACCATACGGTGGAGTTAATCCAAGCTTGTTCAGCTGATGCAACGGATCGGTTGTTGAATTTGTCAACTCATTATGCGAAATATCAGCTTTATCTTAATTGCATTTCTTTTTGCCGGCTGCACAAAGCAGATGGATAAACAGTTTTTTGAAGTGGAGTTGATGGAAACTTCTCAGATCGACTGCCACATTCCGGTTATACAATTTGTTGATACAACAGGAATGAGAGCTGCCTGTGGTTTTTCTTCTGTTACTGCAATGACAAGGGATATACCTGCTGCATCAGTTATAAAAGGGAAACGCTTTTACATCAGCATTAAAGCAGCACCCGATGCTGTATTGTGCACAACACTTGGCCCGGCACCGCCACCATTATTAGTGATTACTAATTTAGTTGAAAAGAAGTAATGTTTACTTCGCCATATCAGATTCTTCTTCTTCCTTCAGTACAGGTTCATTTAATACAACCACACGTTTTGCAGCTTTGCGGCGCATACGCATATTCAGTGCTTCTACCGCAACAGAAAATGCCATGGCGAAATACACATAGTTTTTGAGGTGCAGCTGATGTGCGGCTTCACTGTTCCATCCTTCAACAATCAGTACAAAACCAATCATAACAAGGAATGAAAGTGCCAGCATTTTCAGTGTAGGATGTTTATGTATAAATGCAGAAATCTTCGGACTGAATAAAAACATAATGCCCATTGCAATTACTACAGCAACAATCATTACTTCCACATGCTTGGCAGTACCACCTGCAGTAATGATGCTGTCGAAGCTGAAGATCATATCAATCAGCACAATTTGTCCCATGCCAGCAGCAAAGCCAAGTGGTTTTGAGTTGTTGCTACCGGTTTCAATTTCACCTTCCAGTTTGTGGTGAATTTCCTTGATGGTTTTATAAATAAGAAATAAACCACCGCCCAGCATTACAAGGCTGGCAAGGTCAATTCCTTTATCAATAAACGGAATGGTAAAGATGGGTTTGCCTTTTTGTTCCAGCAGCCATGTAAGTCCCATCAGCAAAACAATACGAACAATAATGCCAAGGATGATCCAGAACAATCTTGCTTTCTTTTCATCCTTTTTGTCCATGCGGTTCATGATAATGCTTACGAAAATCACATTATCAATTCCGAGAACAACTTCAAGAACGATTAAAATAAATAAGCTGATGACTGAGTCAACAGAAAACAGTACAGAAAAATCCATGGTGTGTTAAAATGATGGCCTCAAAAATAATGAATCATCAAAGACCATTGCAAATCTTCTTTGCAACAGCGGGGCCTTCGTAAATAAAGCTTGTCCAAACCTGAACAAGTGATGCACCTGCATTCAGCTTTTCTTTAGCGTCAGCAGCAGTAAATATGCCGCCACTTGCAATAACAGGTATGCCTGCGTTTGTTTTTTCATAAATATGCCTAACAAACTCAGTGCTTTTTTGTTTTAAAGGAAGCCCACTTAATCCGCCGGTTTCTTTTGCTTTTTCCTGCGATTCGGGGCTGAGGTTATCCCGGCTGATGGTGGTATTGGTTGCAACCAGCCCATCAAGCTGAATTTCTTTTGCAAGATCAATTACATCATCCAGCTGCGATTCTGTAAGATCCGGTGCTATCTTCAGCAAAATTGGTTTTTGAATTGTACTTCCGCTCAGCTTCAATCGTTCGGCTCTTAATGTTTGCAGGTGCGATAAAATTTTTCGTAAGGAATCTTTTTCCTGCAGTTCACGCAAACCCGGGGTATTGGGGCTGCTCACATTCACGACAAAATAATCAACATAATCAAACAGCTCATTAAAACAGATTTCATAATCCTTCCATGCATTTTCGTTGGGAGTAACTTTGTTCTTCCCAATGTTTCCTCCAATGATCATGGGCGATTGACGGCGTTTTGACCGCCATGCTTCCAACCGCTTCACTACTTCCTTCACACCTTCGTTATTAAAACCCATGCGGTTGATGATGGCTTTATCTTTCACCAAGCGGAACAATCTTGGCTTATCGTTACCGGGCTGAGCTAATGGAGTTACAGTGCCAATTTCAACTGCACCAAATCCCATCACCTCCAGTTCACGCAGGTACTTTGCATTTTTATCAAAGCCTGCTGCAAGTCCAACCGGGTTGGGAAAACAAATTCCCCATTGTTCTGTTGCCAGGTTAGAGGCTGAAGGTTTAAATGCTGCTGCAAGAATTTTTCTTGTTGGAGCAAACGAACAAAGAATCCTGAACATGCTCATAGCAAAGTAGTGTACTTTCTCAGGATCAAACAAAAAGAAGAAGGAGCGGATGAGTTTGTACATACTGCGAAGATAGTTCTGAAATATCCATAAAATGCAGTTGAAGATTCAACTGTGTTATTGATTTTATGGATATACTCCCCGTCATTTAAAAAAAGGAAAAAATAAACGGGTGAAATTAACAGCCTTCGTTTGGTAAATCTTCCGGCAAAACCTTAATTTTGATAAAAGGTTGCATAAACAACTATCGGTTGCTGTCATTCTCCAATTTGTTGCGAAAGATTGCAGCCAAACAAGGAATAATTAACCAAAAACATTTTTCATGCAGGAAGCGTATATCGTTGCTGGTTTTCGCACAGCAGTTACCAAAGCAAAACGTGGTGGTTTTCGTTTTACCCGTCCGGATGATTTAGCTATTGATGTAATCAAAGGTTTGATGGCATCTGTTCCGCAACTTGATCCCAAACGTGTTGATGATGTGATTGTAGGTAATGCTGTTCCCGAAGCCGAACAAGGTTTGCAGGTTGGGCGTATCATTGCTGCAAGAGCATTGGGTCAACAGGCGCCGGGTATGACGGTGAACCGTTATTGTGCAAGTGGTTTGGAAACCATTGCTATTGCCACTGCAAAAATCCGTTGTGGTTTGGCCGAATGTATTATTGCCGGTGGTACAGAAAGTATGAGTCTTGTACCAACTGCCGGTTGGAAAACTGTTCCTGCTTATTCCATTGCAACCGAAGCTCCCGATTATTATCTCAACATGGGTTTAACAGCTGAGGCTGTTGCCAATGATTATAAAGTAAGTCGTGAAGACCAGGATCTGTTTGCTTACAATTCGCACATGAAAGCAAAGGCTGCTATTGAAAATGGTTATTTCAAAAATGGTATTCTTCCCATTACTGTTGAAGAAGTTTATTTAGATGAAAAAGGGAAGAAGCAGAAACGGAATTTTGTAGTTGATACTGATGAAGGTGTTCGTGCTGATACCAGTGTTGAATCACTCGCCAAATTAAAACCTGCATTTGCAGTAAACGGATCTGTTACTGCAGGTAACTCGTCACAAACAAGCGATGGTTCTGCATTCGTCATTGTTATGAGCGAAAAGATGGTGAATGAACTTGGATTAAAACCCATTGCACGTTTGATAAACAGTGCAGTTGCCGGTGTTGATCCGAGATTGATGGGCATTGGTCCTGTAGCTGCTATTCCAAAAGTGTTGCGGCAGTCGGGCATGAGTATGAACCAGATTGATCTGATTGAATTAAACGAGGCATTTGCATCGCAATCATTAGCTGTTATGCGTGAACTGAACCTCAATCCTGATATTGTAAATATTAATGGTGGAGCCATTGCATTGGGTCACCCATTGGGATGCACCGGTGCCAAGCTTACGATCCAGATTACAAATGATATGAAACGGCTCAACAAAAAGTACGGTATTGTTACTGCTTGTGTTGGCGGCGGACAAGGAATTGCAGGAATAATCGAAAATATTTCATAGCCAAAACTTGCATCTTTATACAGGGAGCGGCTTGCCGCTCCTTTTTTATTTGAATAAGAAATAAGATTTAATCTATATTTGCAACATTGTTTCAAATTAGTGAAGCTTAGTTTTACGATACGAAAATCAGTTGCAGGTTTTTTGCTGGTACTTTTCATGTTCGGCAACACTCCGCAAAAAATTCTGCATGATGTTTTTGCAGGGCATACCGATGTTGCCTATAAGAGCAACAGTAAACATACTGATGCACAGCTGACCAAGACAGGCTTTTCCTGCGACTATCATAATTACGTTGCTGAATCGCCTTTTACAAACACAGATAACTTCACACAAAACCTTCCTGTATTTTTTGAACAGGAAAATAAAATTGTAACACAGCAATTTGTTTCATCATTCGTCAGCCATTTGTTTCAACTGCGTGCACCTCCTGTAAGCTGCTGATGTTTTTTATCTCCGGTTAAGGAGTAAGCAAATCTTTTTATTGCAATGAATCCTGAAATGGATTCAATACTTATTATTTTCTGATGAAGACTACGTGGCTAATGGCCACAATAAATTATTACATGAAACAATTATCAATTACCATACTCTTCTTTTTTTATTTTATTCATAGCAGTTTTAATGCTGAAGCACAGCAACTGGTTCAGATTTCAAACCAGGTGACAGGAAAAGTAGAGAAAGCAAGTTTATCAGGACAGATTACCAATGCAAAAACCGGCGAGGCGTTGCCGGGTGCAAGTGTTTTTTTTCCCGATCTGCGAATAGGCAGTGCAGCCGATACACATGGATATTATTCCATTCAGAATATTCCACAGGGAAAATATCTTGTGGAAGTTAGCTTCGCCGGTTTTTCTTCTATTGTTGAAACAGTTTTGATCAATGGCGATGTGAAAAAAGATTTTGCATTAAGTCCATCGTTTACTGAACATGAAGGTGTAACGGTAACAGGTGTGTCAAATGCAACTTCCATTAAAAAAACACCGGTGCCGATTGAGCTTATCAGGAAAACAGATTTGATGAAAGGTGTATCAACCAATATCATTGATGCGTTATCAAAAATTCCGGGAGTAAGCCAGGTTTCAACAGGTCCGGCAATTTCAAAACCTGTTATACGTGGACTTGGTTATAACAGGGTGATTGTTGTGAATGATGGCATCAGGCAGGAAGGCCAGCAATGGGGCGATGAACATGGAATTGAAGTGGATGAATTCAGTGTAAGTAAAATTGAAGTGCTCAAAGGTCCGGCTTCATTAATGTACGGAAGTGATGCATTGGCAGGTGTCGTGAATATTTTATCCATTCATCCTTCAAATGAAGGTTCGGTGAATGGTGAAATAACAACTGGTTATCAAACCAACAACAGGCAGCATTTTATTCATGCTTCGGCTGATGGTAACAGTAATGGATTTATCTGGGGTGTAAATGCTACTTATAAAGCTGCTGCTGATTATCACAACAAATATGATGGTGCTGTTTATAATTCACGGTTTAAAGAAAACAATATTGGTGCTTATCTGGGTTTGAATAAACACTGGGGCTTCAGCCGTATTTATTACAGCCGTTTCGATCAGCACCCGGGTATAATTGAAGGGGAGAGAGATAACACAACAGGAAAATTTCTGAAAACAATAAATGATAACGGAACAGAAGCGCAAGTCATTACTGATGCAGCCGATGCAAAATCAATTAATCCAGGTTTCCCCCGTCAACATATTCTTCATACAAAAATTGCAACCGAAAACAGTATTCATTTAAAAAGCGGCCGACTTGTTTTAACCGCAGGTTACCAGGAAAACCAACGCTCAGAGTTTGGGAATGTACTTGATCCGCAGGAAAAAGAATTGTCGTTTGATTTGCGTACGGTTGATTACAATTTTCAATATCACTTTGATGGATTTAAAAACTGGAAAACATCAATTGGTGTGAATGGCATGGAGCAGCAAAACCTCAACAGGGGAGTTGAAGTACTGATTCCTGAATACAATTTGTTTGATGCCGGTGTGTTTTTGTATGCACAGCGAAGTTTTGGAAAAACATCTTTCAGCGGAGGTGTAAGGTTTGATAACCGTACACTTCACTCAAAAGCATTGGAAGAAAATGGTGTAATGAAATTTACTTCGTTTGAAAAACAGTTTTCTAATTTCTCTGCAAGCGCAGGCATCAGCAGCCAGGTTTCTGAACAAGTAGTATTGAAGCTGAATATTGCAAGAGGTTTCAGGGCGCCCAATCTTTCAGAGCTTGCCAGCAATGGTGCACATGAAGGAACAAACAGGTATGAAATTGGCGAACAGGATCTTCGTTCAGAAACAAGTGTGCAAACAGATGCATCGTTTGATTATAACAGTGAACATGTGTCGTTTTCAACCGATCTGTTTTATAATGCCATGCAGCATTTTATTTACTACAGGAAGTTGTCGTCAGTAAATGGTGGTGATTCGTTATTGACAGATGGAACAAATATTCTTACTGTATTTAAGTACGACCAGGATGCTGCTCATCTTTATGGTGTTGAAATGAAACTCGATATTCATCCGCACCCATTGCACTGGTTGCATATTGAAAATACATTCTCGTATGTGCGGGGATTGCTGAGTGTTGAAAAAGATGGCAGCAAAAATCTGCCACTTATTCCTGCGCCAAGATTGTTAAGCGAAGTAAGAGGTGAGTTTTTGCCAAAAGGAAAAACATTCAGGAATGTGTATGTGCAGTTTGAAGCTGATAACACGTTTGCACAGAACAATGCTTTTACCGGTTATAATACCGAAACAAAAACAGCTGCATACTGTTTGCTGAACATGAGTATTGGTGGCGATATCGTACATAAATCAAAAACCTTGTTTTCGGTTTACCTCGCCGGTAATAATTTAAGTGATGTGGCATGGCAAAGTCATTTGAGCCGGTTAAAATATACAGCTGAAAATATGCTCACTGGCAGGGTTGGTGTTTTTAATATGGGCCGAAACTTCAGTATAAAACTGAATGTACCGCTGAACTTTAAATAAGTGAGTAAACGGCTGCAGGTTTTTGCAGCCGTTTATTTTTTTCAGTTGTACATTTAAATATGGAACTGTCAATTACTACTCCCGCATTATTGTTTCCTGCTATTACACTTCTTATGCTGGCATATACCAATCGCTTTCTTGCGTTGGCTTCACTGGTAAGAACACTGCACAGCGAATATCATGAAGAAGAAAAAAATCCTTTGATACAAAAGCAAATCAAGAATCTGCATATCCGTATTGGTTTAATCCGCAACATGCAGGGCTTTGGTGTACTGAGTTTTGTTTTTTGTGTAGTGTGCATGTTTCTTATTTTTAATAATTACATGACGGCGGCAAAATGGATTTTTGCTTTCAGCTTATTAAGCCTGCTTACTTCATTAATTTATTCTTTGATTGAAATTGTGCTAAGTACAAGAGCTATTGATCTTGTATTAAGTGATATGGAACTGGGTAAAAAAGGTTTGATAAAATCAATGCTTGATGGCGATGAAACTCCGGACACAACTAAAAACTAAATATTCTGAAAAATGGAAACAGATACAATTTTCAATGAAGAAAATGAACCTAAACAAAGACATGGCTGTGTAACGGCCTGGTTGATTTTGCTGATCGTTACAAATTCCCTTACTGCTGCACTTTATTTTTTTGGAAGAGATTTGGTTGTGAAAAGTCTGCATAAACCGGATGCTTCAGGCTGGTTAGTTGCAATGGGTGTTTGTGCAATTGCCAATGTTGCTTTTGCTGTACTGCTCTTTAAGTGGAAAAAGGCAGGATTCTATGGCTACCTGGGAACAAGTATTATTGCATTATTGATTAACATACAACTCGGGTTAGGCATAGGTCAGTCGCTGATTGGTCTTCTGGGTATTGTTATCCTGTTTGCTATTTTACAAATCAAAGAAGGGGATGTAAAAGCATGGGACAATCTTGAATAATTTCAGGTTTATTGTTTTGATCAATCCCATATCATTATTTGGCTAAAACAAAAAACCCGTCGACCAAGTCAAACGGGTTCAATATGCTTTGGGATTATTACTGGCTTCTTCTCCTGATCAATAGTCGAACTTTCTGGGTTCGCTGCTTTCGTAATGCTCGTCGTATTTTACAAAGAAATAAACATAGATGGTGCGGCTTAAACGCATTAAAACAGGTTGAAGCACGATTAATAAAATGGAATTGGTCAAAAGCCACCAAAGTACACGGTTATCACTTACTGAAATTCCAATCAATACCCACCATGCAATAAATGTTGCTACAGAAAATGCAATAGCCAACGCATAACTCACATATCCTGTTCCATACCAGAAGCCTGGCTCCATATCATATTTCTGTTTGCATACAGGACATTCTTTGTGCATATCAAATGTATGTTTAAAGTTATACGCACTGTAATCCTTGAATAATTTTCCCCGTCTGCATCTTGGGCAGTTCATGGATAAAATACTCAACAGGTAATTGGGCTTCTTCGCACTCATTCCGGAAAGTTTTGCGCAAATGTAAATTTTATTAACGGATACAAAGTGATCCTTGTCACACTAATTGCTTTGTGGTGCTGCAAGAGCAATTTTTTTACGTTCACCAATTTGCTGGCGCCACATAGCATAATACAGACCTTTCTCTTCCAGGAGATCCTGGTGCGATCCTGTTTCAACCACATCGCCACCTTCCAGTACATAAATGCGATCAGCATGCATAATAGTTGAAAGACGATGTGCAATCAAAATGGTAATCTGGTTTCGTTGTGATGAGATGTCACGTATGGTTGATGTAATTTCTTCTTCAGTAATTGAATCAAGTGCAGATGTTGCTTCATCAAAAATCAATAATCTTGGTTTGCGCAGCAATGCACGGGCAATCGATAAACGTTGTTTTTCGCCACCGCTTAATTTTAATCCACCTTCACCAATCATAGTTTCCAAGCCTTTTTCAGCTCTTGAAAGTAAGCGCTGGCAACTTGCTTTATTCAACGCATCAGTCAGTTCATCTTCATTTGCAGTTGGGTTTACAAATGTGAGGTTTTCCCTGATGGTTCCGCTGAACAACTGTGTATCCTGCGTAACAAAACCTATCTGGTTGCGCAGGTCTTCAAAATTGATGGAGGTTTCATCCATGCCATTATAAAAAATATTTCCTTGTTGCGGACGATAAAGCCCCACAAGCAGCTTCATCAATGTTGTTTTTCCGGAACCGGATGGTCCTACAAACGCCACGGTTTCTCCAATCTTTACATCAAAACTGATGTTGTTGATAGCATGCTGCGATGCTGTTTGATGTTTAAATGCCACATTGCTGAACTGCAGTGTTTCAATTTTACCCAGATGCTGCGGACTTAAAGGAGTGGGCTCCGGTTGTTTTTCCATCAGCTTATGAAAGTTGGTAATCGATGCTTCTGCTTCACGATAAGCAAGCAGAATATTGCCGATTTCCTGCAATGGTCCAAATACAAAGAACGAAAAGATCTGCATGGTGACTAATTGGCCGGCATCCATCTTTCCTTCATATATCACCCACATCAACATAAACAAAATTACCTGGCGTAAAGTGTTCACAAAAGTTCCCTGCACAAAGCTGATACTGCGGATACGTTTTACCTTGGTTAACTCAAGCCCGAGAATTTTAAATGTGTTTTTGTTGAGACGTGTTACTTCCTGGTCGGTTAAGCCCAGACTTTTTACCAGTTCAATATTTCTTAGTGATTCAGTTGTTGCGCCTGCTAATTGCGTTGTTTGTGTAACAATTGTTTTTTGTACTGCTTTTACTTTTTTGCTCAGTGCATTTGAAATGATGATGAGAAGTATAATGCCTCCGAAATAAATGAATGGCAGTGACCAGTGAATAGAAGATGCGTAAACAGCAACAATGATAATTCCTATAATAACCGGGAATAGTATATTAACGAATGTTGCAACAAATTTTTCTGTATCAGTTCTAACCTTGGTGAGAATGGAAAGTGTTTCACCGCTCCGCTGATCTTCAAAATCCTGGTAAGGAAGTTTCATAGCATGTTTCAAACCATCGGTAAAAACTTTGGCGCCGAATTTTTGCGTGGTCAGATTCTGGAAATAATCCTGGAAAGCTTTTGCAATACGGCTGATCATTGCAACTGTTATGGATGCTGCAACAATATATAACACTCCGGGCTTTGCCCACTTAAACGAAAAAAAGAAATCATTTTTACTAAGGGTGGGATGATTGTTTTGCCCAAGGTGTCTTGTTGCAAGGTTGATGAGCTTACCAAATAAGATAGGATCAATGAGCGAAAAGCCAATATTGATCCCGGCCAATGCCATGGTTAGCATAATCAAACTTTTGTATGGAGATAAGTATTTAATTAAAAGCTTCATAATATAATTTGTAAAAGACAGAAATTGGTCAAACATTGAGCCATCCCTAAAAATAAGACAAGTTTGCAGGAATTCCGATCTTTCAGTAACGGGATTTGAACTGTGCCTGTAATCCTTGTAATTTTGGCTGGTTCAGATCAGACACTGAAATATTATTCTTATGAAGGTTTGCGGCTTCTCATTTATCAGGAACGGAGTAAAGTTTGATTATCCTTTTGCAGAATCGCTGAGGTCATTGCTGCCTTTGTGCGATAAAGTAATTGTGGCAGTTGGCAATTCGGATGATGATACATTAAACGTTGTAAAATCAATTGACCCGAAAATTGAAGTGTTTGAAACGGTGTGGGATGATACACAGAAAGCCGGAGGCCGGGTACTTGCCCTTGAAACGGATAAAGCATTCCAGGCAATAGCAGCGGAATACGATTGGGCTTTTTATTTACAGGGCGATGAAATTCTGCATGAGAAAGATTATCCTGCTATTCGCCGTGCAATGGAGCAATATGTGGATGATAAAAAAGTAGACGGATTGCTGTTTAATTATTGCCACTTTTTTGGATCATATGATTTTGTTGGTGCAAAATATTCATGGTACCGCAGGGAAGTAAGGATCATCCGTAATAACAAAGACTTTTTTTCATACAGGGATGCACAGGGTTTCAGGAAAAAACCAAACGATAAATTGAATGTGAAGCTGATTGATGCAACGGTTTATCATTATGGCTGGGTACGTAAACCTGATGCCATGCAGGAAAAGATCAAAGAAAATATTGCAGTATATAAAAAGGATAAAGTAGAAGAATATTACGAAGAGTTCAGCAAATCAATTTACAATTACCAGGAAGCAAAGGAGCCGGTAAAAAAATTTACAGGTCAGCATCCGACTGTAATGCATGAAAGAATTGAAAAACAAAACTGGCCGTTTACGCCCGATCTGAAATTGAAATACGCCTCTTCAAAAGATAAGCTGAAACGGATTGTGTTCAGTATTACCGGATGGATACCCGGTGAGTATAAAAATTATAAAAAGATTTAACGTTGGTTAATCAAACAATTACCAGCTGTAAATCTTTTAACCTGTAACGTATGAATCATCCTCTTGTCTCCATAGCATTATGTACATATAATGGCGCTGCTTATTTGCGGGAGCAGATTACATCTGTACTTGAACAAACCTATACCAATCTTGAAATAATTGTTGTGGATGATTGTTCAACGGATGATACCTGGGAGATATTAAAGGAATATGAAAAAAGGGATAACCGGATAAAAACATTTCGCAACAGTTTACAACTTGGCATCAATAAAAATTTCGAACAGGCTGTTCTGAAAAGCAGCGGTGATTTTGTTGCTTTTTGTGACCAGGATGATCTTTGGGAAAAAAATAAGATTGAAGTTTTACTGAATCAGATTCAGGGATATGATCTTGTTTATTCTGATTCTGAATTTATCGATGATCAAGATAATAGCCTGGGCAAGAAGATGACTGATATTAAGAATCTGAAACCGTACAATAATTGCCTGCCTTTTGCTATTTGCAATGTTGTTTCAGGACATGCACTTCTTGTACGCAGAAATATGTTGATGAACTGTTTGCCTTTTCCTCCATTTGTATGGTACGACTGGTATATTGCTTTTTATGTTTCCTGTTTTGGTAAAATGAATTATACTGATAGTCCATTGGTGAAATACCGCCAGCATACAGGTAATATAATTGCAGCAATTAAAGTAAAAGGTGCGAAGAAAAAAAAGGAACATACAGATAGGAATGCGTTAATACGGCAACGGTTAAAAGTCTTTAATGACCTGGTTGCTGATTCCGGGGTTGAAAACGGAGATATTGTGAAAAAGCTTTACAGTTCTTATCAAAGTTTTTCGATTGCAAATAATTTTAAGCGGAGTTGTATTGTGTGGAAATACCGGAACGAAATTCTTGCCACTAAAAAAAGATCCGGAATAAGGATATTCTTATTTTGTATAAAGATGTTCTTTAAGATTGTTTAGCCAACAAACGAAACGGGAGCTATTAATTTGCTACAGATTTTTGTAATCAGCGTACAAAAGTTGAATACGATTTTCCTTTTGAAAAAGTTTCTATTTTTTTTACAACATCCTTCAGGGAAATAAGCGGAACATTTTTTTGCAGGATTGCTTTCCTGCTTTCTTTTACCTGTGGTAAATGACGGATAACCTGTACAAATGATTTGATGTAGCTTGTTTTAAAGAGCAACGTTTGTGCAGCTACTTCAGCAATAAGCTGTGCCCACCATAACCATAATCCAAATCCCTGCAGGTGTATGGCATGCAGGTACATTTTGTTGCGGTTGTAAACTACCCTGATAAAATCTTTTTTAACCGCAGTATTGATTGTGCCTGATCGTTGGTGGCGACAAATGGCATTGTGTTCATACATACATTCAAAGCCAAGGCGCCATGCACGAATGCTGAGCTCTGTATCTTCTGCATAAAAAGGAGAGAACAGTTCATTCAATCCGCCAATGTACAATAGTGCATCTTTATTGATAAATGCATTGGCTCCTGTAAGGTATAAACTGTAAATGCCGTTCTGCATGTCTCCTTCATTTGTCATCATGTAGTCGGTAGATGTTTTCAGTTTGGTTCCGTGCATGATGGGGAATTTCGCAGCATCCATTATTCCGTCATCATTCCAGCCAATGATGCGCCCGGTAACGCCAAATATTTTATTGTTTGCAGTGTATTTTAAAAGTTGCTTTAAATAATCCGACTCAAGAATAACATCGCTGTTTAATAAAAGTATCCAGTTAAATGTTGAAGCGTGAATTCCCTTGTTGACCGTTTTTGAAAAACCAAGGTTCGAATTGTTTTCAATGCATGTAACAAACGGAAATTGTTTTTTCAGCAGGTTAACTGATTCATCAGATGAATGATCATCCACAACAATGATTTCAAATTCCATCCCTGAGTTTTGTGCAGCTGTAAGTGCAGGGGGAATTATTTTCGGCAATAGTTCTATTCCGTTATAGTTGGGGATAATAATGGAAATGCCGTTTATTTTTCTACATTCAAATTGCATGTTTTGTTTTCATTTTAACCTGCCCATCCTTCTCTGTCCAGACTACGGTATTGAATAGCTTCTGCTAAATGTTCAACTTTTATATCTGTGCTTTGCGCAAGATCAGCAATTGTACGGCTCACTTTTAAAATGCGGTCGTACGCTCTTGCACTTAAATTCAGTTTATCCATTGCTGCTTTTAGCAGCGTTTGACCTGCTTGTGAAATCACGCAAATATCTTTCAGTTGTTTGCTGGTCATTTGTGCATTGGCATAAATGCCTTCAAACGTTTTGTATCGCTCTTCCTGTATTTCCCTTGCAATGATTACACGGTCACGAATCGTTGCACTGTCTTCACTGTTTTCTTTTCTTGCAAGTTCGCTGAACGGTACAGGTGTAACTTCAACATGCAGATCAATACGATCAAGCAATGGTCCTGAAATTTTGTTGAGATATTTCTGTACAGCACCCGGCTGACAAGTACATTCTTTTTCAGGATGATTGTAAAAACCGCAGGGGCATGGATTCATTGATGCAATAAGCATAAACGATGCCGGAAAATCAATTGCCACTTTTGCTCTTGAAATTGTAACTCTTCTTTCCTCCATTGGCTGGCGCATCACTTCAAGAACTGTGCGTTTGAATTCTGGTAATTCATCTAAAAACAAAACACCATTATGTGCTAATGAAATTTCACCAGGCTGAGGATTTGTTCCCCCTCCAACTAATGCTACATCAGAAATTGTATGATGCGGAGAACGGAAAGGACGTTTTGAAATAAGTGTTGAATTTTCAGGAAGCTTTCCCGCCACACTATGAATTTTTGTTGTTTCCAGTGCTTCCTGCAAACTCAGTGGAGGAAGAATAGTCGGTAGCCGTTTTGCCAGCATTGTTTTGCCTGCACCGGGAGGGCCAATTAAAATTGCATTATGACTTCCTGCAGCTGCAATTTCCAATGCACGTTTGATATTGCTTTGTCCTTTTACATCACTGAAATCAAATTCAAAATCATATTGCGAATGAAAAAACTCTTCTCTCGTATTTACTACTACCGGCTGCAATGTTGATTCATCTTTAAAAAAGTTCACAACATCAAGAATGTGTTCAACACCGTACACATTCAGGTTATTCACCATTCCCGCTTCCCGTGCATTTTGTTTGGGAACAATCAATCCTTTAAAATTTTCTTTTCTTGCCTGTATGGCGATTGGCAATGCGCCTTTAATGGGTTGAATACTTCCGTCAAGACTCAGCTCACCCATGATAACATATTCACTTAATTTTTCAGGATGGTCAATTTGTTCAGTTGCCCCAAGTATTCCAATGGCAATGGGTAAATCAAATGCAGTTCCTGTTTTGCGGATATCGGCAGGAGCAAGGTTTACGATTACTTTAGTTCTGGGGAAATAATGACCGGTTGTTTTTAACGCACTTTCAATCCGCTGTTCACTTTCTTTTACAGCACTGTCGGGTAAGCCTACCATGAAAAACTTCTGACCGCTGCTCACATTTACTTCAACAGTAATAGTGATGGCATTCACTCCATATACAGCGCTTCCAAAGGTTTTTACCAGCATGCAGAGACCAGATTGTTTAAGAAAGGGTAAAGCTAAATTTTTTTGCCGAGATGGAATAACTCTGTGCTCAGAAAAGTAAAGGTTGGTTACCCAGATAAACCTGCCAGATTAACGTAACAATGGTAAGGGATGTGTAAAGGATTTTGCGTACAAAAAAACGGATGGCTTTTTTATTGGGCTCAAAACCAAGCCGCTCAATTAAATCAGAGTAAAATGTGCTTCCGTCTTCTTCAGATAAACCATGTTTTGCATTGAGCAGGCAGCGCCCGAAAATGGCATGTTGTGCAATGGTTAAAACAAAAACAGGTACTGCTATTTTCCAGCTGATCAGAAAAGGAACAAGATAGGCCCCCAATGTGAGTACACAGTGAAACAGAAATAGGAGGAGTGATTTCTTTTCCAATGAGGTCATGATGCAAGCAATGGTTTTGGCCTGTTAAGAATGATGTATTCAAATATAAAATTCTTCTTGAAAAATGCGGATAGAAATAATTGCAGCCTACAGATTCTCCAGCAAGTCCACCACTTTTTCACGCTTCAGAATCAGGTAACCAAACCTGTCGTTGCTGATGCCTTCTTTCAACTGGTAACTGAAATGCAGTTGTTCATTATCGGCAGTTGTTTCAAAATAGCGGAACGAAATATTCGGGTATACTTTCAACTCTTCACCTATTTCATACAGGTGCGTGGAAAGGATGAAGAGTGAACTTTTTATTTTGAGCAATCCCTTAATCACGGCTGTGCTGCAATGCATGGCATCCTGGATGTTGGTGCCTTTGAATAATTCATCAATCAATACCAGCCATTTTCTTCCATCGTTGATTTTTAAAACGGTGTTTTTAATGCGTTGCACTTCATTGAAGAAATAGCTCTCACCTTTTACAATATTGTCCTGCACCTGGATATTGCTCAGCAATCCATCAAATAAACTTAACTGCATGGATTGTGCAGGTACGCCCATGCCCACATGAGCAAGATAAACTGCACATCCAACCGATTTGATTAATGTGCTTTTACCAGCCATGTTTGCACCGGTTAAAAACAAAAAGTTGGTTTGCGGATTTAATGTGATATCATAAGCAACAGGCGTTTGCAATAACAGGTGATACAAACCGTTGGCCTGTATGACGGGTTCTTTTGTATCGATGATTTCCGGGAAGTGAAGGTTGAACTTTTTTACTGCAACGGCCATACTGTACAATGCATCAAGCTGGTGATAAAGATCAATCAGCATTTCTGCATGTTGCTTAAATCCGTAACGCAGGTAATGACCAAACCGCAGCATTTTAGCTGGAGGAAGAAGAGATGCATCGCTTTCAAGCATTTGCTGAATAAGTTCATTGTTCATCCTTCGCCTGATGTCGGTAACAATGCCTGATAAAAGCACTGAAGAATTATCTGCAGAAAATAATTCCTGCATTTTATCCAGCCCTTTCAGGAAATCAATGAAATGACCAACAGAGTATCGTACTAACCGGTAATCGGGTGAATCAAAAATCCTGTACAGCATGGCTGAAACAGGCGAGTGGCTGTTGGGGATATTTTCAAACGGGTAACCATAAAATTTTTCCAGTACAAGAATGGTTCCGTTGGTGATTTGCACAGGCCACTTATCCAATACTGAAATGATTTGCTTTAATGCGGATTGCGTTTGCTGAATTTTCAGCAAACTGCTGTGCGGATTTGTAAGCAGGTGCTGCAACCGTTCTTTACCTCCGTTTGTTGTACAGAAATTAATCCTGTGCAGCAGCGAATATTCTTCCTCGTTGTTAAGGATTGAAAGATCGTAGTATGTGGTTTTGTCTATTTCCATCAGTACGTACAGTTGTGGCTGGGAATTCTATCGGTCAAATTTTAATCGTTGTCCTTTATTAGATTCATCAACCACACCATTTGCATAAGCTAAATGACCATTTACAAAAGTATGTGTTACAGATGCAGGGAAATGGAAACCTTCCAGCGGGCTCCATCCGCATTTGTAGAGAATATTTTCTTTTGAAACCGTATTGGGTTTGTTCAGATCAACCAGTACCAGGTCGGCAGCATAACCTTCACGGATATAGCCACGATCTTTTACCTGGAAACAATCTGCAACAGCGTGACTCATTTTTTCTGCAATCTTTTCCAGCGAAATCTTTCCTTCTTTGTGATAATGCAGCATCAGTTGCAGCGAATGCTGAACAAGTGGTAAGCCTGCATGCGCATGTTCATAAGAGCCTTGTTTTTCTTCCCATGTATGTGGCGCATGATCGGTTGCAATTACATCCAGCCTGTCATCCAGCAACGCTTTCCACAAGGCTTCCTTGTTTTCTTTTGCTTTGATGGCCGGGTTGCATTTAATGCGGTTGCCCAATGTTGCATAATCATCGGCAGTGAAATGAAGATGATGCACACATACTTCACTGGTGATGTGTTTTTCTTTTAAAGGCATCATGTTGCCAAATAACTCCAGTTCTTTGGCTGTGCTGATGTGTAAAATATGCAGACGGGTTTTGTATTGCCTTGCAATCTGAATAGCCATGAGCGAAGATTCGTAACAGGCATCAACTGAACGGATGATTGGATGATCAGCAGCAGTTAATTCTCCTTTTTCTGCTTTCAGCTTTACATAATTTTCTTTGATGATGCTTTCACTTTCGCAATGCGTGGCAATAAGTATTTCACTTTCACGGAATACTTTATCTAACGTATTGTAATTATCAACCAGCATATTGCCTGTGCTGGCACCCATGAAGATTTTAATGCCGCATACATCATTCTTAAGATTATTTGCCTTCAGTGTTTCATCGGCACTCTGGTTGCTGGTGCCCATAAAAAATGAATAGTTTGCAACAGATGTTTTTGATGCAATGGCATATTTTTCTTCCAGCAAATCAATGGTCAATGTGTTGGGGATGGTGTTGGGCATTTCCATAAAAGAAGTAACACCACCAGCAACAGCCGCTCTTGCTTCTGAGTGAATGGAAGCCTTATGTGTTAGTCCCGGTTCACGGAAATGCACCTGGTCGTCAATTACACCGGGAAGCAGGTAGTGGCCTTCAGCATTTATTTCAGTAACAGCAGCAGATGATTCAATTACGGGTGCAATCTTTTCAATTCTTCCATTCTTCAGCAATACATCAGCAGGGCTGATGCGGCCTTCATTCACCACCAAACAATTTTTCAACAGATAATTTTGCATAACTTATTTTTACCATTAAATAACTAACGCATGCAATTTACCAAAAGCAGGTTATGGATTCTATTTCTGATGCTGCCATTTTTTTCTGCAGCGCAAAGTACTTACCTGCAGCAAAATTCAAAGCACCTTCATTTTATCGACAGGCTGGAAATCAGAACTGGTACAATCAGCGATTTGAATTTTACCAGCACAAAGCCATACGACCGCCGCTATGCCATTGAATGGCTGGGTGCAAAAACGGATTCCATGCTCGGAGTTAAACCTCTTTTTTTCAGCACTGATACTGCGTTGAAATTAAGCAAGACCGATGCGTATAATCTCCGCAGCTTATATCTCAATAACCAGGAATGGTATAAAGGCGACAGGTCTGTATTCAACAATAAAAAACTCTTTCTCAAAAATTTTTACAAAACGCCTGCAGGCTTGATTGAAAAATATGGCAGCGATTATTTTGTTGTAGTTAATCCGATGGTGAGTTACAGGCAATCAGTTGAACTGAATAACACATCACAGAATATTTTCCTGAACCAGCGTGGCTTGAATGTGCGTGCAGGTATTGGAAATAAAATTGGCATATCAGCCATGGCAATGGATGTGCAGGAGCGTGGACCTGAGTTTGTTCAAAACTGGATTGACAGTTTAAATGCAGTGCCCGGCGCAAACTTTTACAAGAGTTTCAAAAAAACGGCTGTTGATTATATGGATGCAAGAGGAACAATTACGTTCAAAGCTGCAAAGTATATCAACTTTCAGTTGGGTTACGACCGCAACTTTATCGGCAATGGTTACCGCAGTTTGTTCCTGAGTGATTTTGGAGGTAATAATGTGTTTGTGAAAATTAATACACGTGTGTGGAAGTTTAATTACCAGAATCTTTTCATGGAACTGCAAACAACAGGGAAGAGCAACAATAATAATAATTTGTTGACGAAGAAATATGCCGCCATGCATCACCTGAGCATGAATGTGATGCCTTGGTTGAATGTGGGTTTGTTTGAAGGAGTGATATTTGGCCGCAAAGATCATTTCGAGTTCGGCTATATGAACCCGATTATTTTCTACCGCAGTATTGAAGGTAATCTTGGAAGTACAGATAATGCCATGATAGGTGCTGATTTTAAAGCCAACCTGCTGAATCATGTACAGCTGTATGGTCAATTGTTGCTGGATGAATTAAACATAAAAGAACTCCGTAAAGACAGAAGCTGGTGGGGAAATAAAACAGGAACGCAACTGGGAATAAAATATATTGATGTGGCAAACATCAGTAATCTTGATGCACAGCTGGAATGGAACAGGGTTCGTCCGTTTACTTATTCGCATTTTGATTCTATTTCAAACTATACACATTATAATGAGCCGCTGGCTCATCCGCTGGGCGCCAACTTTAATGAGTTAATTGCAATTCTCCGTTACCAGCCAACAGGCAAACTGAATCTTACAGGAAAAATCATTTACTGGAAGCAGGGATTAGACAGTGCCAGCGGACGTAACTCCGGTTCAGATATTTTCCGTTTGAATGGCGATGGCCGCACCAGTTCGTATGGTTATACAATGCTCAACGGTGTAAAGAGCACAGGCATCAATGCCTTGTTTCTTGCCAGCTATGAAGTGTATGAAAATATTTTTATTGACGCTAATCTATTACTGCGCCGTTTTACAAAAGGATCAGCCGCCGCACAAAATACTGCGATGTTTGGATTGGGCGTACGAATGAATTTGTGGTTCAGGGAGTATGATTATTAGGAAAAATAGAAATACGGATGACACGGGTTATATAGACGTGTAAAAAAATTATTTTATTGATCGCCTCATTTCAAATTTGTCATTAACAAAAATCAGTGAGTACTCCATCTTTAAAATATCTCTGCTGTTTTTGATTTTTGCAACTGTAAATTTTTTGACTGAATCACGAATAATTGGATTATTCCAGTCTATTTCAACAAAAGATGGTTGCTGTTTCTTTACAGAATCAATA
Source organism: Chitinophagaceae bacterium UBA1931 (assembly GCA_002337125.1). Taxonomy (GTDB): domain Bacteria; phylum Bacteroidota; class Bacteroidia; order Chitinophagales; family Chitinophagaceae; genus Lacibacter. The sequence continues at coordinate 1,207,498 of DDFJ01000004.1, read as the reverse complement.
ACAGTTCCTGCAGGAATTGAATCAATCCAATGAATTGTTTCATTCGTGTAATCCTTACATGAAATTGTAAATACCAAAAAAATTAAAAGGATAATTTGGTGCGTTCGCTGAATCATCATCCTTCCAGGTGAATACTAAACACAATCATTCTTGCCTGCATTCTGTCAACAACATTGGAGTAAATTAAGTTGGGATCTTTGCTGTGCACATTTCCGAAGCTGTTGCTGATCTTTATTTCAGGGCTGAGAATAAACGTTGGGAAGTAGAAATGAAATCCAAGTCCGGCTTCATAACCCAACGCCGATTTGTTGAGTTTGATCATATCATCGGCACGACGTGCCTGGCTGTTGCTGGCAAGGTCAAATTCATACTTCACCCCACCTAAAACATATACCCTGAAATTGCCAATACGATCGCTGCTGAATTTTAACTGCAAAGGAAAGTTGAGGTAGATGCTTTCAACCGTTTTTTCCTGCCTTGCACTATCGCCAATAAGCGGATGATTCAGATAATAATTCACACCTCTTGATGCAAATATCAAATGCGGGTTAATTCTTGCTTCAAGATGTGGAACTAAACGCAATGTGCCAAGTAAACCCAATCCAAAGCCAGCTTTATTAACAGGCGAAACATAAGCCACACTGTCATCCTGCAGAAACTTCGGGGAATGGTTCAGGTGAAAATAAGATATATTACTGCTGAGCGTAATGCCAAAATAATAGGGTTTGTTTTCGTGATCGGGTAAATTAATTTCATCCTGAGCGAAAGCAGTAGCAGCAACCAGCAAACAACCAATAAACAGGGTTATTTGTCGCCGCAGTAAATACTGCAAATTCCAAGCGTAAGAGGTTTGCATGAAGTGTTTGAAAATCCGGTTTTATTTAAAACAGCAACAAAGTTTTTTCCTTCGGGGAATGCTTTAATACTGTTTGTAAGATATTGATAAGCTTTTTTGTTTTTGCTGAACGCACCTGCCACTTGCGGAGCTACAATACTCATGTAAAGATTGTAAGCCTGAATTACACCCGGCAGCTTTGGTTTTGAAAACTCCAGCACCACCAATCTTCCGCCCGGTTTTAACACCCGGTAAATTTCGCTGATACCTTTTTCGAGGTTTTCAAAGTTGCGAACACCAAAAGCAACTGTCACAGCATCAAACGTATTATCGGGAAAATTTATTGTTTCGCTGTCACCGCTTTTCAGCTCAATCACCGTATCTAAACCCTTGGCTGCCACCTTTACACGACCGCCTTCCAGCATTTTTTCACTGATATCAATCCCGATAATTTTTTCGGGTTGCAGCTGTCGGGCTGCCATAATTGCCACATCACCGGTACCGGTAGCAACATCCAGCATCAGTTTGGGATGAAGTTCTTTCAGTTTTGCCAGAGCTTTTCTTCTCCAGATAACATCAATACCGGCAGAAAGAAACCGGTTCAGAAAATCATAACGGGGAGCAATGTCATCAAACATTTCAGCCACCTGCTTTTTCTTAGTTTCAGCAGATGCGGTATCGGGTACAACGTTATCGTGTAAATATTTTTCAGCCATGGGCTGCAAAGGTAAGTTTTATGTGCAATGTACGAAGTAGGATGTATGACGTAAGTGTTATCTTGCACCCGTGAATATTAAATCAGCAACATATCTCATCAGCAGTCCATCGGTTGATAAATGCCCCAAGGGCGATAAACCGGAATATGCATTTATTGGCAGGAGTAATGTGGGCAAGTCATCGCTCATCAATATGATCTGCAATAATCATAAACTGGCCAAAACCAGTGCTTCTCCAGGCAAAACGCAACTGATCAACCATTTTGTAATTGAAGATATTCATGAAAAAACAGGCAAGGTGAGCAGTTGGTACCTTGTTGATTTACCGGGATATGGTTATGCAAAAGTGGCACAGGGGCAAAGGAAGCAGTGGATTAAGATGATTGAAAACTACATCCGCAAACGGGAAAACCTGCTGAATTTATTTGTATTGATCGACAGCCGTCATAAACCACAGGAAATCGACATCAGTTTTATTAACCAACTGGGCGAATGGAAAATTCCTTTTGCCATTGTATTTACCAAGGCCGATAAAAGTACCCAAAAGGAAGTGGCTGCAGCGGTAAAAGCTTTTCTTTCTGCATTGGGTGAGCATTGGGCCGCACTTCCGCCGCACTTTGTTTCATCGGCTGTAAAAAGCACCGGCCGCAGGCAAATACTTTCGTTTATCGAAGAGTGTAATCAACTAACAAAACAGTGATTACGTCAGTTATAAGAATGGTTTTATCAATCATTTTATAAAACAGGTTGAAATTTCTGCCTAATTGTCCTGCTTTTGAACATTGCATGGTATTTGGAAATGTGTTTTATCCGATTGATTACCTTAACTTCAAACCGAAAATAAATTGAATATGGATTTTAATAAGGAATTTGAAAAATACGCTGTAAAGCACCGTGGAATTTCCGGTGCAACTTTGCATAATTATCAAACGCAATTCAACCCAACAAACCTTACTCCTTATATCATTGAAGAGCGTCCGCTCAACGTGGCAAGTATGGATGTGTTTTCAAGGTTAATGATGGACAGGATTATCTTTCTTGGTGAGCCAATCAACGATTACGTTGCAAATATTGTAACAGCCCAGTTGTTGTTCCTGGAAAGTACTGACCGTACAAGAGATATCCAGATGTACATCAACAGTCCCGGCGGCAGTATCTATGCAGGCTTGGGTATTTACGACACCATGCAGTACATCACGCCCGATGTAAGTACCATTACTATTGGTATTGCTGCAAGTATGGGTGCTGTATTGATGTGTGCGGGTACAAAAGGAAAGCGTACAGCATTGAAACATTCACGCATTATGCTTCACCAACCTTATGGTGGTGCAGGTGGCCAGGCAACAGACATACAGATTATGGTAAATGAAGTAAAGAAACTGAAGAATGAACTGTATGAAATCATTGCTTACCACAGTGGTCAAACATTTGATAAAGTAAAAGAAGACAGTGACAGGGATTTCTGGATGACAGCTACCGAAGCAAAAGAATATGGTCTTGTTGATGAGGTACTGATTATGAATCCACGTAAAGTAAAAGAAAGCTAAACCATTAAACGTATTAAACAATGAATCAGCATAATTTGAAATTTCCACCTTTCCGTTTTGACGAAGGCGAAGAAGAACCTGAAGCTCCAAAAGAAAATCCGCTGGAGAATTTTACCGCAGCGTTTAGTCCTTACAATAAGAAGTTTCTCGAAGAAAGAAAGATTTTCTTCTGGGGTGTTGTACACGATCAGTCAGCAAAAGAACTCGTGAACAAGTTGCTTTATCTCGATTCTGTTAAACCCGGTGAAGAAATTAAGTTGTATATCAACAGTCCCGGTGGCGTTGTAACAAGTGGCATGGTTGTGTACGATACCATGCAAATGATCAGTTCACCTGTAAGTACGATTTGTATGGGGATGGCTGCCTCGATGGGTTCAATCCTGCTGAGCGGTGGAGCCAAGGGTAAACGTTATATTTTTCCTCATGGCGAAGTGATGATTCACCAACCCAGCATCGGAGGTGCCCAGGGAACCAGTGCCGATCTGGAAATTCTTGCCAACCAGATTGCCAAAACCAAAGATCTGGGAGCAAAGATCCTGGCGAAGAATTGCGGCAAATCACTCGACCAGGTGTTGAAGGATTTTGACCGTGACTACTGGATGAATGCAGAAGAAGCAGTGCAATATGGCATTGTTGACGGCATTCTCGACAAACTGTAAGCGAAATTGAATATAAGGGTGCGGCGCCAAGGCGCCGCACCCTTTTTTTACGGAATACTACCCGATTCCAAAAGCATTGTTATCTTTGACGTTGGATTGCAAAAGCAGTTCAACCTGAAAATCCATTACAAATGGCGAAAAACAACATGTTGCATTGTTCTTTTTGTGGAAGAAGCAGAGATGAAGTTAAGATCCTCATAGCAGGTCAGGAAGGTCATATCTGTGAAAATTGTGTAGAGCATGCACAGGAAATTATTGCGCAGGAATTATTGCTGCGTCATGAAACAACATCATCCAACTTTAAACTCAACGTTAAGAAGCCAATTGAAATCAAGCGTTTTCTTGATGAATATATTATTGGTCAGGATGAAGCGAAGAAAGTACTGGCTGTTGCCGTTTACAATCACTACAAACGTTTAAAGCAAAAAACCGAAAGCGAAATTGAAATTGAAAAAAGCAATATCGTTATGGTGGGCGAAACCGGTACAGGTAAAACTCTGCTGGCTAAAACCATTGCACGTTTGCTGAATGTTCCCTTTGCTATTGTTGATGCAACTGTATTTACTGAAGCTGGTTATGTAGGCGAAGATGTGGAAAGCATCCTTACCCGCCTGCTGCAGGTTTGTAATTATGATGTGGCAGCTGCTGAAAAGGGAATTGTATATATTGATGAAATTGATAAGATTGCCCGTAAAGGTGATAACCCTTCCATTACACGTGATGTAAGTGGTGAAGGTGTTCAGCAGGGAATGTTGAAACTGCTGGAAGGCACAGAAGTACTGGTGCCACCACAGGGCGGACGAAAACATCCTGAACAAAAGCTTATCAAAATCAACACACAAAATATCCTGTTCATCTGCGGTGGCGCATTTGATGGAATTGATAAAGTAATTGCACGCCGTGTAAATACAAATGCAATTGGCTTTAATGTAAACAAGGAAGAGCAGGAGCATATGAAGAAAAACCTGCTGCAGTATGTAAATGCACAGGATCTGAAAACATTTGGTTTGATTCCTGAGTTACTTGGCCGTTTGCCGGTTGTTACATATCTCAATCCGCTTGATGCAGAAACGCTTCGTGAAATCCTGGTTGCACCTAAAAATGCCCTTATCAAACAATATCACAAATTATTTGAACTGGAAGGTATTGAATTGGTGGTGGATGAAGATGTATTTGATTTCATGGTTGGTAAAGCAATGGAATATAAACTTGGTGCAAGAGGACTGCGCAGCATCTGCGAAAGTATTTTAACGGATGCCATGTTTGATTTGCCAGGCAGCGATGTAAAGAAATTCCATCTTACACTTGATTACGCAGTGCACAAGTTTGACAAGAGCAAACTGAGTATGCTGAAAGTTGCATAAAGAAATTAAATTTTGTTATAGTAAACCTGCTGACATTTTCAGCAGGTTTTTTAATACAAAAAACTAATTATCGTCTTTTCTAGTTTTACTTTTGACTTAAATCATTTTAATATGCAGGATCTGATAAACCGTTTAATGGCCGAAGGACTAACTGAACAACAGGCTTACAAAGCCATTGAGATAATCAAAAATTTTGCGAAAGAAAAATTTCCCATTTTTGGCGGTGCAATTGATAAGTTGTTTGACAAGTACGGTCCGAAAGATGATGATGATTTTTTACATTAAAACAGACAGCCGCCCTGTTACAGACGGCTGCGTTTTTCTCATGTAATTGCCAGTTGTAGTTATTTTAATTGCTCTCGTGCAATAATAATTTTCTGTATTTCGCTGGTGCCTTCACCAATTGTACAAAGTTTTGAATCACGATAATATTTTTCAACCGGGTAATCTTTGGTATAACCATAACCTCCAAAAATCTGTACGGCTTCTGTACTCACTCTAACAGCTACTTCACTTGCATAATACTTAGCCATTGCACTTGCTTCAGTAACTTTTTCAGCACGGTTTTTTAAATCGGCAGCTTTGAGAATCAGTAACTCAGCAGCAGCAATTTCTGTCGCCATATCTGCCAGTTTAAATGATATACCCTGAAAGTTCGAAATCGGCTGATCAAATTGCTTCCGCTCTTTCGAATAATTCAGTGCAGCTTCAAAAGCACCTTTTGCAATACCTAAAGCAAGAGCTGCAATGGATATTCTTCCCCCGTCCAGTATTTTCAATGCCTGCCTGAAACCATCACCCACATAGCCAATCCTGTTTTCATCACTTACACGACAATTATCAAGTATCAGTTCAGATGTTTCGCTTGACCGCATGCCCAGCTTGTTTTCTTTTCGTCCACCAATTAATCCCTCCGTTCCCCGCTCTACAATAAAAGCCGTTGAGTTATTACTCGTTCTTGGTTCACCTGTTCGTGCAATTACCACAACCACATCACTGCTGATACCATGTGTAATCCAGCATTTCGTACCATTAAGGATCCATTCATTTCCTTGTTTAACAGCAGTTGTTTGTATGTTGCCAGCATCACTTCCTGTGTTCGGCTCGGTCAGTGCCCAGGCTCCAATCCATTCACCTCTTGCCAGTTTCGGTAAATATTTCTTTTTCTGCTCTTCATTTGCACAGTACAAAATGTGACCTGTACAAAGCGAATTATGTGCTGCCAATCCAAGTGCCACTCCGCCACAAACCTTTGCTATTTCTGTAATAACCGATGCGTAATCAAAATAATCAAAACCACTGCCGCCATATTCTTCCGGAACAAACAAGCCCATCAATCCCAGCTTCCCCATTTCTTTGAAAACTTCAGCTGGGAAATGCTGTGTTTCATCCCACTCCATTACAAATGGAGCAATTTGCTTCCGGGCAAAATCCCTTGCTGCCTGGGTAATCAATTCTGTATGTTCACCCTTTGAAAAGTTCATTTGGCTGGTTTAAAAAGAAGTTGAGCCATGAACTGGCAGAAAGCAGAAACATGACTCAACAGTTTAACATATATAGCAATCAATCGAAACGGCAGGACAAATATAAGAGTTTTGCTAACATATGTTAGTGGTCGGTGAAATTTTTTTTATTCCACAGTCAGGTATGGAGAAATTTTTCTGAAAACAACCTCATCAATTGCACCCAGCTTTTGTAATTCTGATATCGTTTGAAAACGGCCATGTTCATTACGATACTGAATGATGGCATTTGCTATGGCGAACCTGATATAGGGATGTGCTTTCAGTTCATCAAGTGAAGCACTGTTAATATCGATTTTTTTTATGGTTGAAGGATTCACCCTGAGCTGTTCTTTAATTTTCTGGAAAGTAGAGTCGGGCAGGCCATAAGTTTCTGCTACCTGCTCTACAGAAACAAATCCGCCGAGCTTTGAACGGAAGTTGATGATACGTTGGGAAAGCTTGCTGCCAATTCCATTCAATCTTTTTAATTCAGTTGTATCAGCTGAGTTAATATCAATGACTACTGCTGTTTTTGAAAAGCTGTTCTTTGTTGGATATGTAATTACTGCCGCATGATCGTCGTTATCAAAGCTTGGTCCGGCACCAGCAATTTTTACATATGGCAATAACCGCTGCAATTCCTCTTCGTGCAAGCCATAAATTTTACCAAGATCTTCTGCACGACGAAATTTGCCTCCTTTACTCCTGTAATTCAGAATTGTTTTGATGGTTTTATCCCTCAGTCCCAGCTTTTGCCATTCATTTTCACTGGCAGTATTTGGATCGAAATAAAACAAAGAGCCTTTCCACTCCTGCGTTTTACTAAAATTAGTTTTGGGCTGGAATAACTGATCACTGCTTTCATCCCCCAGGTTCTGATCAGTGTTTCCGGGAATTGTTTTTAACTGGGCCAGTTCCTTTTCTACTTCCGGGTTATTAACGAGTTGCAGGTCGTTTTTTACAAGGAAAGGAAACATTGTTGGCAAGAGAGCAAACAGTGTAGCACAGATAGCAAGGATGATAACGGCTCGTCTTTCTTTTTGCGAAAAGGTGAAATATTCTTTCACCCATTTTCTTTGTGTTAGCTGCATAACTTAAAATTAACAGCTTAAAATCCGGAATCAAATACTACAAAGCGGGTATTGTGTGGTTATAAAAGACAATTAAAACTGTAGTGTGAGTCCGTCGTAGGCAAGATGAATTCCATCCGGTAATTCTTTTTCTACTTCAGCATGTAATCCTAACTGGTGACTGATATGTGTGAAATAAGCTTCCGGTACATTCAGTTCCTGAACCAGTGCAACAGCTTCTTCCAGGTTAAAATGAGAGATATGTTTTTCTTTTCTCAGTGCGTTTAACACAATGGCCTTACTTCCTTTAATTTTTTCCTTTTCCTGTTCTTCAATAAAATTTGCATCGGTGATATAGGTGAAAGGCCCGAACCTGAAACCAAGTACAGGCATTTTCAGGTGCCAAACCAGTACCGGTTCAACAAGCAATTCTTTTACATAAAATGGATCTTCGGCAATTGTATGTAATTCAATTTCGGGTACACCGGGATATTTTGTATCGGAAAAAGCATAATAAAAATCTCTTCGTAAAGCTTCTTCTGTCAAATAATTACAATAAACATTCATTGAAGAACGGGTGAGATAATTAAATGCTCTCACATCATCAAGCCCGGCCATATGATCTCTGTGGGGATGAGTAAAAATAATGGCATCTAATTTTTTTACTCCAAGCCTTAGCATTTGATAACGGAAATCGGGGGTGGCATCAACAACAATTGTTGTGTCAGCTGTTTCAATCATAATACTGCTGCGAAGACGGTTATCCCGTTTGTCGGCTGATGTGCAGACTTCACATTCGCAGCCAATCATGGGTACACCGCTGCTTGTGCCGGTACCAAGAAATGTTACTTTGAAGGGAGGGTAATTCACCCGGTAAAAATATTAATGAAAGTGGAAATAGAAAAAGATGAACTGCTGTTACGGGTTGTTTTCTTTATCATTTTCAGCTTTTGCTGAAGCCATGGCAAGAACCTCTTCATATAACTTTTGCGATTCGCCGGTTAACGCATCGAACGTTACATTTATCTGTGGAATAAGTTCAAGCAACGTATTGATACGGCTTTCCAGCATCAGGAATTTATTCAACACCACAACTTTCTTTTGTTCAAGGATACAATAACCGCTCTGGAACGTGCCACGTTCGTAGCGTACAATGTATCCGCTTTCTTCAAGAATAGCTTCCAGTTTATCTAAAGTTGATTGATTTAATTTCATATCACACATCCATTCCCTAAAGTGGGGCCGGGGCTTGCAAAAATATCAGCATGTTTACGAATTGCTCACATAAATTCTCTTAAGTTATTCACAGTGCTTAACTGATGGGTATTATTTACTCGTCATCCTTACCACCGGGATAATCATTTCCTCTAAACTTACTCCGCCATGCTGAAAAGTGTTGCGGTAATAGTTTACATAGTAATTGTAATTATTGGGATAACAGAGATACACATCTTCCCTCGCAAAAATGAACGATGAGTTTACATTGGGAACCGGTAATCCGGCCTCAGCAGGATCACGGAACGCCAACACATCTTTCGATTCAAATTTCAGGTTACGTCCGTGTTTGTACCTGATATTGGTGGTTGTTTCTTTATCGCCAATTACCTTGGCCGGTTTCTGAACTCGTATGCTGCCATGATCGGTAGCCATGACGATGTTGATTTTTTTATCAGCAATTTTTTTCAATGCCTGGTTAAGTGGCGAATGTTCAAACCAGCTGGCTGTAATGCTGCGGTAACTTTTTTCATCGTTTGCCAGTTCTTTCAGCACTTCCATTTCTGTACGTGCATGGCTCAGCATGTCAACAAAATTGTACACAATCACATTTATGTCGTTGTTCATGAGATTGTGAATATTGTTTACAAGATCCTGGCCTGCCTGGTGATTGAGTACTTTGGTGAATGATGCTTTAAGATCGCCTTTGCCCAAACGTTTTAACTGTGCACGGAAAAACTCTTCTTCATGTAAATTTTTTCCTCCTTCTTCATGATCGTTTTTCCATTGCTGTGGAAATTTCTTTTCAATATCCACCGGTAGCATTCCGCTGAAGATAGCGTTACGGCTGTATTGTGTGGCGGTAGGTATAATGGCATAAAACGAATCTTCTTCTGCAATGCGGAAGTTTTCAGCAAAGATTGGCTGAATGGCTTTCCACTGGTCAAACCGCAGGTTATCAATCAGGATAAAAAACAACGGAGTTCCCTTTTCCACATGCGGAAGCACTTTAAACTGGAACAAACTATGGCTCATAATGGGAGCTTCAGCTGCTTTCGGTTTCAGCCAGTCGGCATAATTCCTGGAGATGTATTTAAAAAATTCGTTGTTGGCTTCACCCTTTTGCGTTTGCAGTACTTCACTCATTTCCGGACTGTCGGCCTTGCTGATCTCAAGTTCCCAATAAACTAATTTTTTATAAATATCCATCCACTCATTGTAATTGGGATTACTGTTGAGCGCCATAAATAAATTACGGAACTGCTGCTGGTAGGCCGATGTGGTTTTTTCACTGACAAGTCGTTTGTTGTCGATGATTTTTTTTAAACTAAGCAATACCTGGTTGGGGTTAACAGGCTTAATGAGGTAGTCGCTGATTTGTGAGCCGATGGCATCATCCATCAGGTTTTCTGTTTCATTTTTCGTGATGAGTACAACCGGGATAGATTGGTTTACCTGTTTTATTTTGGTGAGGGTTTCAAGCCCGGTAATCCCAGGCATACTTTCATCCATCAGCACCACATCAACCGGGTTTTCCTTTACATAATCAATGGCATCAAATCCGTTGGTAAGTGTTTGTACTTCGTAACCTTTATTCTCCAAAAACATTTTTTGTGATTGCAGACTTTCTATTTCATCATCCACCCAAAGTATTTTAGCCAGTGCCATGTTTTGATTTAGTGTTTTGAGATTAAGGATTAACGGATAAACCGGTTCAATTTACCATATAAATCACAAGTTAGCGAATCAGATTGCAACATACTACCTTTGCGCACCAGAGAGAGGGAATATTTAACAGTTTTGCAAATGAAGTTCAGAAAAATAGTCAATGATCCTGTTTACGGTTTTATCACGTTTGATGATGCGTTAATCTATGATATTCTTTCCCATCCTTTTTACCAGCGCTTAAGACGTATACACCAAATGGCACTTGCTCATCTTGTGTATCCGGGTGCGGTACATACAAGGCTGCATCACAGTATGGGAGCTTATCATTTAATGTGTGAGGCATTGCAGGAACTGAAAAGCAAGAACATCGAAATAACAGCCGAAGAAGAACAGGCAGCAAAAATTGCCATTCTGCTGCACGATGTGGGTCATGGACCTTTCAGTCATGCACTGGAGCATGTGTTGATTGAAGATGTGCACCACGAAGAAATTTCACTGCTCATTTTTGAACATCTCAATAAAGAATTTAACGGAAAGCTTGACCTTGCTATCCGGATTTTTAAAGGCACTTACCACAAACAGTTTCTTCACCAGTTAATCAGCAGCCAGCTTGATGTTGACCGTATGGATTATCTCACAAGAGACAGTTTTTACAGTGGCGTAAGTGAAGGTGTGATTGGGTACGACCGTATTATTAAAATGATGGCAGTGTACAATAATGAACTGGTGGTGGAGGAAAAAGCGGTGTACAGTATTGAAAAGTTTTTAGTGGCACGCCGTCTCATGTACTGGCAGGCATACCTGCACAAAGCAGTACTGAGTGCAGAAAACATGCTGGTGAAAATTCTGGAACGTGCCAAACAACTGGCCAAAAAAGAAGATGGACTTTTTTCATCAACTCCTTTACTGGACGAGTTTTTGCGTACCACGCAACCATCGGCATTTATAAAAGCTAACCTGGCTAAGTTTTGCGAACTGGATGATTATGATGTGGTGGCTTCTGTAAAAAAATGGATGCACCATCCCGATAAGGTGCTGAGCACGCTCAGCGAATGGCTGCTCAACAGAAAAATGCTGAAAACCAAACTGCAGATGCAACCGTTTGATCCGGCCGAAGTCAGATTGATGCAGCAAAAAGTACAGCAATACTTGTCGTTAAATGAAGAAGAGATTGGTTTCTTTGTTTTCAACGGAATTGCTGAAAACCGGATGTATAATCCCGGCAATGAACGGATCAATATTTTGTTTAAAGATGGTACGGTACGGGATATTTCGGAAATAGAATATGGGTTGATTCATAAAGCCATTGAGAGCCCGGTTAAAAAATTTTATCTTTGCCACCCTTCCACCAAATGAAAAAGTGCATCAAAGGATTGTTGGAAAGGTTTTTGAAAGTAACTTTAATTTAATTAGAAAAAATATTCATGGAGTTTACTGCCTCACAGATTGCGCTCATCATTAACGGTAAAGTGGAGGGAAACCCCGATGCTGCTGTTAGTTCGTTCAGTAAAATAGAAGAAGCAACTGCAGGGCAGCTTGCATTTTTAGCCAATCCCAAATACGAAGATTATTTATATACAACAGGAGCTTCCATTATCATCGTCAATGATTCACTGGAGCTGAAACAGGCTGTTTCGCCTACGCTTCTCCGTGTTCCCGATGCATATTCAGCCTTTGCAACTTTGCTCCAGGCATATGAGCAAATCAAAGAACAAACCCTGGCTGGTGTGCAGGAACCATCCTATGTGTCTAAATCGGCACAACTGGGCGAAAATGTTTTTGTTGGCGCATTTACTTATATCGGCGACCAGGTAAAAGTGGGAAAGAATGTAAAAATTCATCCTCATTGCTATATCGGCAATAATGTTGTTATCGGTGATAATTGCGTTCTCAATCCCGGTGTAAAAATTTATCACAACTGTGTGCTGGGTAATAAGGTTATTATTCATGCAGGAACAGTTTTGGGTGGTGATGGATTTGGTTTTGCTCCGCAGCCTGATGGTACTTATAAAAAAGTGCCGCAGATTGGAAATGTGGTGGTGGAAGATGAAGTGGAAATTGGTTCAAACTGTACAATTGACCGGGCAACAATGGGCTCAACAATTATTCATAAAGGAGCCAAGCTCGATAACCTGATCCAGATTGCTCATAATGTTGAAATCGGAACTTATACTGTTATTGCAGCGCAAACAGGCGTTAGCGGCAGCACCAAAATAGGCAACAGGGTTATGATTGGCGGACAGGCAGGAATTGTTGGTCACATCACCATTGCCGATGGCAGCCGTATTAATGCTCAAAGCGGCGTCAGCAAATCACTCAAGCAGCCCGATAGTGTTGTAACAGGCTCCCCGGCTTACGATTATACCAGTACTTTACGCAGCCAGGCTATATTCCGCACACTTCCAGAAATGGAAAAACGCCTTGCTGAACTTGAGCTTTTAGTCAAGCAATTGCTCGCAGAAAAAGAAAGTATTTAACCGAAAGTTTCAAAGTACAACCATTTAACCCGTTTTTAGTACTTTCGTGCCCATGAGTAGTAATAATGGCAATGAAAATGCTAACCAGCATACGCTGGCTGACGTAATTACCATTTCAGGGGTAGGAATACATTCAGGACAAGCGGTTACAATGAGTTTAGAACCCGCCGAACCTAATACCGGAGTTGTTTTTCAACGTGTTGATCTTCCCGGACAACCAACCGTTAAAGCTGATGTGGATTTTGTAGTAGAAACCAACCGCAGTACAACCCTTTCAAATAATGGAGCAACTGTAAACACAGTTGAACATTTGCTGGCTTCCTTTATTGGTTGTGAAGTGGATAATGTGCTGGTGAAAATAGACGGTCCTGAAATACCGATTCTCGATGGCAGCTCCCGCCCTTACGTAGAAGCAATAGAAAAGACTGGCATTAAAAAGCAGGAAGCAATTAAAACATGGTACACAATTGATCACAATCTTTATTTTCTTGATGAAAATAAAAAAGTGGAAATGGTGGCTATGCCGGCAAATGAATACCGCATCAATACTTTAATTGATTTTAATTCGCCTGTACTTGGTACACAGCATGCCAATCTTGATCATGTAAATGAGTTTAAAACAGAAATTGCGCCTTGCCGTACATTTTCGTTTTTCCATGAACTTGAGTTCTTATTAAAAAATAATCTCATCAAAGGTGGCGATCTCAACAATGCAATTGTTGTGGTTGATAAACCTGTTACAGATGAGCAGTTAGATACACTGGCAAAAGGGTTTAACAGGGAAAAAGTAGCTATTACAAGCGAAGGTTACCTCAACAATCTGCAGTTACGTTTCCCTAACGAACCTGCACGTCATAAACTGCTTGATCTTGTAGGCGATCTTGCACTGGTAGGCATGCCGTTTAAGGCACATATCATTGCAAACCGCCCCGGTCATGCAAGCAATGTGGCGTTTGCCAAAAAAATCAAAGAGCATATTAAAAAGAACAGGTTTAAGGCAAATGTGCCGGCTTATTATCCCGATAAGACACCTGTTTATGATATACATGCTATTGAAAAAATATTACCTCACCGTTTTCCGTTCTTGTTGGTAGATAAGATTATTGAACTGACTGATACGATGATTGTGGGCGTTAAAAACGTTACTTATAACGAGCCTTATTTCCAGGGTCATTTTCCAGGCAACTGTGTAATGCCCGGCGTTTTACAGGTTGAAGCACTGGCACAATGCGGAGGGTTACTGGCAATACCAAAGGATACTGATGATAAGTACGATACTTATTTCTTAAAAGTAGATAACTGTAAGTTTAAACAAAAGGTGGTACCGGGCGATACATTAATTTTAAAGATGGAATTAAAAAGTCCCATACGCCGTGGTATTTGCGAAATGAGAGGAACTATTTTTGTGGGCAGTAAAATTTCATGTGAAGCTGATCTTACTGCTCAAATTGTAAAACGTCCAAAGAATGATTAGTAACCTGGCTTATATCCATCCTAATGCACAGATTGGTGCAAATGTTACAATCGACCCGTTCAGTGTTATCCACGATGATGTGGTGATTGGTGATGGTACACATATCATGAGTAATGTCACCGTTTTTTCCTGCTCAAGAATTGGAAAGAATTGCAAGGTCTTCCCGGGTGCAGTAATTGGTGCTGTGCCACAGGATTTAAAATACAGGGGTGAATACACATTGGCTGAAATTGGTGATAACACCACTATTCGTGAATGTGCAACAATACACCGTGGCACTACCGATAAAAATACTACCAAGGTTGGCAGCAACTGTTTGATCATGGCTTATGCACACGTTGCACATGACTGCCTTGTTGGTAACAATGTTATTCTTGCAAACTCTGTTCAGCTCGCAGGCCATGTTACTGTTGATGATTTTGCAATCATTGGTGGTATGAGTGCTGCACACCAGTTTACACATATCGGCAAGCATACATACATAGCAGGAATGAGTGCAATACGTAAGGATGTTCCTCCTTATGTAAAGGCTGCAAGAGAGCCGCTGAGTTATGTGGGAATTAATAATGTTGGTTTAAGCCGCAGAGGATATTCAAAAGAAACCATCGAAGAAATCTTCAAAATCTATCACATACTTTTTGTTGAAAAGCATATTGTTTCAAAGGCAGTTGAATTGATTGAAAACATGATGCCTTCAACTGAAACAAGAGATGCCATTCTCGGCTTTATTAAAAAGTCTGAAATAGGAATTATCAAACGTCAATTTCAAAGCAGCAGCGATGAAGATATTGCTTTCTGATGCAGGTAAGCGATATAACAGGGAATGGATCTTCCGTCATTTTACGTACGAATTTTCAATTGGTAATGCGTATGCCATAACCGGAAACAACGGTTCGGGTAAATCAACCTTGCTGCAGATTATTGCAGGTGCTATTCAGCATTCTGAAGGAACCATTGACTATGCAGCTGATGGAAAGAATATTTCATCCGACGCACATCATCTTCACCTGGGTATTGCAGCACCCTATCTTGAACTGCCGGAAGAAATGACGTTGATTGAGTTTCTTGAATTTCATCAATCATTCAAGCCTTTTCTTTATTCATTAAATGCAAAAAGCATTATTCAAATTCTCGGGCTTGAAAAAGCAACTGAAAAACAGATACGCAATTTCAGCAGTGGAATGAAGCAACGTGTAAAACTGGCGCAGGCAATTTTAACCGATGTGCCTGTTGTGTTGCTTGATGAACCCTGTACAAATCTGGATGCAGATGGTATTTCGTTGTATCATCGTCTCATCAATGAATATTGTGGCGAACGCTTGGTGATTGTGAGCAGCAACGATGAAGAAGAATTTAACTTCTGTAATTTCAGGATTAATATTGCCGATTATAAAAACTGATATGTATTTCCATCATCTTTCTCAAATGACAGCAAGGGAAATGTTTCCCGGCTATTTTGGTAAGTTTATTCATACAGGCACTTCAACTGTTGCTTTCTGGGAAATCAAAGCGGGTTCGCCTATTCCTGAACATTCGCATGTGCATGAACAGATCATGCATGTGGTGGAAGGTGAATTTGAATTAACAGTTGATGGCACTCCGCAACTCTTAACTGCCGGTGCTGTTGTAACCATTCCTTCCAATATTGTTCATAAAGGACATGCAGTTACAGATTGTAAAGTGATTGATATTTTTATGCCGGAGAGGGAAGATTATAAATAACTGTTACCATCCTGTTGCCAATAAATTCATGGCTCCTTTCATGCCGCATTTCTGATATTGATTGTATGCAATGGCTGCTTCTTTATGAATGTTTACTCCATGTTCATTATTGATCCATCCATTGATGGCTGCACTTAATGTATATGCTTCCGGACTCATTAATCCATTGCTCCATAACAAAGGAGTGGCTCCTGTTGGTTTAAGATGCGGCGCAAAGAAAGACTTGCTTTTACAGGCAAGAATTATTGCACTTCTTTTTTTATCATTTACATTCTCGAATCTTTCACTGATAGAAAAATCCATCAGACCATCATGCCCAACGTAAGCAAGTAAATCAGCATTGCCGCCGCAAAACAAACTGTCTTTTCCTGAAAGCACAAAATCATCCAGATTGCCGCTGCAGCTTTTCAGGAAATCAATTGTGCATTGTTTTATCTGGACGCCATCGTATGCATCTGCAACGAGAAAAACATTTTCTGTTTTATGTTTAAAAAGACATCTTTCGAGTACTGGCCCATTTCTTTTTGATTGAGAAACCAATTTCCAGTTTGCCTGATTTTTATACCATGATTTTACTCCGTATGCAGCACCCCAGTAAAGATTTCGTTCCGGGTCCTGGCCATTGCCAATGGCAGCGGGCACTTTTACGATACCTTGATTGATGTTATCGCACAAGGCAACAAACACATGAATAACTTTAGACTTATTGATTTTGGGAGTTGCAGTCTTTGTTGAAATTATTTGTGAAGTTGAAGAAGGCTTGCTTTTTTCATGGCAAGTAATTAAAGACAAACAAATGAACAGCAGGTAAACCGTTTGCATAGAATATATTTTTTTCATAGATGCAAAAGCAATCAGAATTCATATCACAGGCAGAGTGGTTTTTAAACACCAACTGAAGTAATATCACTTTCGGAATTTAATCAATTTCAGATTTTATCCCCTGCTTGCAATCAGCAAATTCAGATCGGTGTATTTTAAATCGAAACGCTGACTTAAATAAAAATTAGTAAGTGCACCCTTGTACAAATAAATGCCGTTTCGGATGCTGAGTTTGTGCCACAACAGTTTTTCCAAACCACCTTCATCGGCTACTTCAAGCAACAGCGGCATGAGTACATTGCTGATAGCCTGCGATGCTGTCCGTGCAAAACCACTTGGAATATTTGGAACACAATAGTGAATAACACCATGCTTTAAAAAAATCGGGCTTTCGTGACTGGTTACTTCGCTTGTTTCAAAACAGCCGCCTTTGTCAATACTTACATCTACAATTACACTGCCGGGGCGCATCTGTGCAACCATATCCTCTGATACAACAACAGCCGTTCTTGCACCACCAATGGATGATAAAGCACCAACAGCCACATCGCAGGTTTTTAACTGCTTGGCAAGAATTTTTGGTTCAATTACCGAAGTCCACATGCGTTGGCCAATGGCATTTTGCATACGCTTGAGCCTGTAAATATTATTATCGAACACTTTTACACTGGCACCCATTGCTAACGCTGTACGTGCTGCATATTCGCCCACAATACCTGCACCAATGATGATCACTTTTGTTGGAGGAATACCACTGATGCCTCCAAGCAAAACACCTTTTCCACTGTTTGCACTGCTGAGATACTGACCGGCAACCAGCATTACTGCACTACCTGCAATTTCACTCATGCTTCTTACAATCGGGTTGTGGCCTGAATCGTCTTTTAAGTTTTCAAATGAAAGACCGGTAATTCTTTTTTCCATCATGGCTTCAAGAATTTCAGCTTTCAATACTGCAAGGTGAATAGGAGAAATGATGGTTTGTCCAGGTTTCAGCAAGTCCAGTTCCTGGTCGCTCACGGGTGCTGATTTGATGAGTATATCACATTGATAAACTTCTTTCCTGTCGTAAGCAATTTTTGCACCTGCTTCGCTGTAATCTTTATCTGTGTAGTGCGAACCTTCGCCGGCCATGTATTCAATTAATACACGATGACCGTTATTTACAAGTACACTTACTGCTTCAGGAGTTAATGCAATACGGTTTTCTTGGAACATCTGTTCCTTTGGAATGCCGATGAATAACTGAGCGCCTTTTGTTTTAATGTCTAATTTTTCTTCTAATGTTTCATAGCTGAACGAAGCGCTGACAATTGGTTTTGATAAAGCCATACAGTTGCAACCGGGTTGTTTGTGTGCGTTCCTAAATTACAAAACTAGTTTGGAATAACAGCGGTTAATCGCCTTGTTGTGGTATTAATTATTTCAATTTTCAGAAGGAGTGCATTTTCAGGAATAAGACCGGGCGTTTTATCGGGCCATTCAACCAAACAGAATTCGCCGCTGTACAATACATCTTCCACACCTGCCTGAATAGCTTCTTCTTCATCTTTGATACGATACAGATCGAGGTGGTAAATGGTTTTCCCTTCTTTTGTTTTGTATTGATTGATGATAGAAAATGTTGGGCTTCCCACTGCATCTTTAACAGCAAGTTCATCGCAAAGCGCATGAATGAATGTGGTTTTGCCGCTGCCCATTGAAGCATCGAATGTCCATACATTGTATGATGCAAACTGCTGGTACATTTCTTTTGCAACAGCGTGTATATTTTCTAATGTAAATTCCTTTTGCACTGAAAATTTGAATGATGGTTGCAAAGATATTGATTCATAGGCTTGGGTTGATGGCGTAATTTTGTGGTTGAAACAAGAGAGAAAAAATAAGTCTGGCATACATTGTACAAAAAGAGGAAGAGGATTTTAAATTCCTGCTGAAGCGGGACTGGTTGTACAAGAGTGCGACGCAACAGAAGATGAAAATTGTAATGCGGCTTGTAACAAAAAAGAATGTTTAAAAATGGAAACAGTTAACTGGAAAGTAGAAGGGATGACCTGCACCAACTGTGCACTCACTGTAAATAAATATTTGCAGAAAGAAGGTATGCAGAATGTAAAGGTGAATCCTGTTACAGGTGAAGTGATGTTTGATGTGGTTGAACAGAATGGGAACATGGATAAACTGGAGAAGGGAATTGCTCAACTTGGTTATCATGTTGCTGAAAAAAATGGTGTGGCGTTGAAAGTAGTGGATAAAAAACCGATGAACAAATACCTGCGTTACCTGCTCATTTGTGCACCATTTACTCTTGTGTTAATGCTGCACATGTTTGAAAAAGTAATGCCACTTCACTGGCTCATGAATCCATGGCTGCAACTTGGTTTGTGTTTGCCTGTGTTTGCAATTGGTATGTATCATTTTGGACGGAGTGCAGTGAAAAGTATTATGAACGGCATGCCCAATATGAATGTGCTGGTTGCTGTTGGTGCTGCTGCGGCTTTTGTTTACAGTTTGTATGGCACATTAACCGGTCAGGCGCAGGAATACATGTTTTATGAAACGGCTGCTGCAATTATAACATTGGTGTTTCTTGGCAATTATCTTGAAGATAGTTCGGTTGAACAAACGCAGCGTGCATTAAATAGTTTGGCAAAAAGCCAGAAGGTGATGGCAAACATGATTGCATTTGATGATCAGCATCACGAACAGGTTTTTCCTGTTGAAAACAGTGTATTGCGCAACGGTGATCTGGTTTTGATCAAAAGCGGCGAACAGATTCCTGCAGATTGTAAAATTCTCTGGGGCGAAGCAACGGTTAATGAATCAATCATTACCGGTGAGAGTTTGCCCTTGACCAAAAAAGCAAAAGACAATTTAGTTGGCGGAAGTATTCTTGTTGATGGTACTGTAAAAGCACAGGTAACTGCTGCAGCTAATGATTCTGTTCTGGCAAACATTGTAAATCTTGTGAAACGTGCACAGGGTGAAAAGCCTCCGGTTCAGCAAATGGCTGATAAGATCAGTGCTATTTTTGTTCCTGTTGTACTTGGTATTTCCGCTGTTACATTAATTGTGAACTGGATTGTGACGAAAAATTTTACTCCTTCCTTAATGCGGAGCATTGCTGTGTTGGTGATCTCATGTCCATGTGCAATGGGATTGGCAACACCTGCAGCCATTGCAGTGGGTTTGGGCCGTGCTGCTAAAAACGGGGTGTTGTTCCGCAATGCAAAAAGTCTTGAACTGTTTAAGAATATTGTGCAGGTGGTGTTTGATAAAACAGGAACATTAACAACAGGTAATTTTCAATTGTCGGAGTTTAAGGTGTTCGATACATCATTTACAGAAGAACAGTTTAAGCAACTTGTTTTTTCGTTGGAGAAATATTCCAATCACCCGATTGCGTTGTGTGTTGCAGCAGAATGGAAAATCAACAAGCCGCTTCGCTGGAAAAATATCGAAGAAATAAAAGGACTTGGCATGAAGGCCACAACTGCTGAAGGTGATGAATTTATTGCCGGTTCTTTCAAGGCTGCTGCATCTGTAACAACTGATGAGTCACATAATGTGTATGTGCTGAAGAATGGTCAGCTTATTGGATGGATTGATGTGAAAGATGAATTGCGGCCTGAAGCAAAATCAATTGTTGCATACCTGCACAGTAAGCATGTAAAAACTTATTTGTTAAGTGGCGACAGAAAATTGAAATGTGAGGTTATTGCAAAGGAGTTGGGAATTGATGAAGTGATTGCTGAACAAACTCCTGAACAAAAGTTGCAGGTAATTGAACAGCTTAATAACCAGGCGCCAACAGCAATGATTGGTGATGGCATTAATGATGCACCTGCATTGGCAAAAGCAACCATCGGTATTTCATTGAGTGAAGCATCACAGGTTGCTATGCAGACTGCTGATGTTGTGCTCATGAATCATGGGTTGAAAAATCTGCCGCTTTCACTTGGGTTGGGTAAGCACACATTCTTAACCATCAAACAAAATTTATTCTGGGCATTCTTCTATAATATCATTGCCATACCTGTTGCTGCGTTTGGTTTCTTAACACCAACCATTGCTGCATTTGCAATGGGAATGAGTGATGTGGTGCTTGCTGTTAACAGTGTGCGTTTGTTTGTGAAAAAGGTGGAGTGAGGAGAAAGCCGATAGTACTTAGCCGTTAGTTGATAGCCAGTGTATCATTGCTGCAAATAAAAACATGGTTTTTAAATGTTATCCAAAAATCAGTACTTTAAACTCTTCAACGCATGGATAACATTTCTTCCATACTAAACCGTTATTGGGGATATTCTTCGTTCAGGCCGCTTCAGAAAGAAATTATTGAATCGGTACTGAGTGGTAAGGATACACTTGCATTGCTGCCAACCGGCGGAGGAAAAAGTATTTGTTTCCAGGTGCCTGCTCTTGCAAAAGACGGAATGTGCATTGTTGTATCGCCGCTGATTGCGTTAATGAAAGACCAGGTGGAAACATTACACAAAAAAGATATTCCTGCTGCTGCAATTTATACGGGTATGCCTTTTCCGCAGGTGAAAGATATTCTGCAAATGTGTGTGAATGAAAAGTTGAAGTTCCTGTATGTATCACCTGAACGTTTGGAAACGAAATTATTTCTTGAATATCTACCCGGGATGAATGTGCAGTTGATTGCAGTTGATGAAGCACATTGTGTAAGCCAGTGGGGTTACGATTTCCGTCCTTCTTATTTGCGGATTGTTCAGTTGCGTAATGAATTGCCCGGCGTTCCTGTACTTGCATTAACTGCATCTGCAACGCCATTGGTACAGGATGATATTTGTAGTCAGCTTCAATTTAAAAACAAACAGGTTTTTAAAGGATCATTTCTTCGTGATAATTTATCGTTCAGTGTCTTTAAGGTCGACAGCCGCATCAATAAAATTCTACAGGTGTTGAAGAATGTTGCAGGCACAGCGATTGTGTATTGCAAAAGCCGACGCATGACGCAGGAAGTTGCACAGCTGTTACAACTGCAACAAATTTCTGCCAATTATTATCATGCCGGATTAACGAATGATGAACGAAGCAAGCGACAGGAATCATGGCTGAAGAATGAAACAAGGGTGATGGTTTGCACCAATGCTTTCGGGATGGGCATTGATAAGCCCGATGTGCGGCTTGTGATTCATCACGATGTGCCTGATTGTCTGGAAAATTATTACCAGGAAGCTGGTCGTGCAGGAAGAGATGGAAAGAAATCGTATGCAGTATTGCTGTATGAAGAAAGAGATCTGAACGAATTGAAGAATTTATCTTCCGTTCGTTTCCCCTCCATTGAAGAAATAAAAAAAGTTTACCAGCATCTTGTTAATTACCTGCAGTTGCCCAGCGGAAGTGGCGAAGGGCAGTGGTTTGAATTTGATCTGAATGATTTCATGAAAACCTTTCGTCTCAACGCATATTCTGCAATGTATTCACTTAAAGCATTGGAACAGGAAGGTTGGATGATGTATACCGAGCAGGTTTTTCTTCCTGCAAAAGTTGTGTTTACATCATCGAAGGAGCGACTTGCAGAATTTGAAAAAGAACAACCACAGCTCGATCCGTTTGTAAAAGGATTGCTGCGCAGTTATGGCGGCATCTTTGATATGGAATGTTTTATTTCAGAAAAGCAATTAGCTGCATTTATTAAAACCGGTGTTGAGCAGGTGAAAGATGCGTTGATTCAGCTGCACAGGTTTGGTATTATTGAATATACTCCTCAAAAAGATAAACCGCAATTACAGTTTTTGCAGAATCGCCCAGCAACAGAAGAATTATATATTAATCCGCAAAACAGATTGCAACGTAAAGAACAATTTGAAGCAAGGGTGCAGGCGATGATTGATTATGTAAAAGACGAAACCATTTGCCGAAGCAAAACGATTGGTCAATATTTCGGGGATGAAGCGATTGCTGATTGCGGTATATGTGATATTTGTTTGTGGAAGAAGGGAAATGAAATTTCTGCTGACGAGTTTGAACGTATTCATCTGTTCCTGAAAGAAAAAGCGGGTATTGATGGAGTTGCAGTGAAAGAATTATTAACTAAGCTGGGCAGCAAACAGAAAGAAAAGTTTTGGCGGGTGATTGATCATTTGGTGGCGGAGGAAAAAATTACTCTCAGTAACGAAGGCTTATTAAAGGTTAAATGAATTCCCTTCAAACTATACCTTACCTGAATTCGTTTGACTATTGAGATGTTTGACCAAATTACGCACACTATGAGGTTGCATTCGCTCTTCCTTACTGCACTTATTCTTTACACATTGATTAGCTGTAAACCTGAACAGGTTCGGCTTCCTGTTGGGCCAATCACAATAAAGGATACTACTATTTCAAATCTTTGTTACAGAGCAAATGCAGGTCAGAAGTTAGATCTTCGTTTACTTGCAAACCGAACTGCAAACACTTCACTGGTGATTGTTGTTCATCGAGGCGGATGGTCTACGGGTGATAAAGCAGAATTGATTGGTTGCTGAATGGGTTAAAACATGGGGCATTTGTGAGAATCCACTGTTATGTTTTATTAATGAGTAGTGTATATTTACCTCTTAGAACCAATTTAAATATCTATAATTACATTGAATAGCAAACAGGAAGAAATTGTAAAAAAACTAACCCAAAAATCATTTGGCAGACCTTTCATTTTTGCTCCGGATTTATATAAAAAAGGTAATGCCCAAAGAGAACCTGCTGACTTAGTTTGGGCATGTAATAACTGCATCTTTCTTTTCTACATGAAAGCAAAAGAAAACAAAGGGACTAATGAAACAAATGTG
Organism: Chitinophagaceae bacterium UBA1931; assembly: GCA_002337125.1. Taxonomy (GTDB): domain Bacteria; phylum Bacteroidota; class Bacteroidia; order Chitinophagales; family Chitinophagaceae; genus Lacibacter. The sequence continues at coordinate 1,183,630 of DDFJ01000004.1, read as the reverse complement.
GTCAGGGACAGGAAGGACAAACTGATAGCAAATAATTTTAAACAAGCCAAGGGCTGGTTAGACGAGTGGAGAAGCGGAAGGAAGTTAATTGGCGAAAATGAGTATGGAAAATTTTGTATTAGCCATGACGATTATAAATACATAGCTTTAATAAGTATAATCGCATATGGAAATGAAGAAGGGTTTTATCATAATGATTATGAAAAAGAATTAGGAGTACAGTTATGTGCAACGCTATCGCAAAGAACATTTGAAATCCTTGTAAGCATTGATATCACTGCAGTTGATTTAATACTTTTATTACAAAAATTAAAGAAAAATACTTTTGAAAATAATTCTATTCAATTATTAAGCATTGGACAAGACTATTATAATAATGCAAAGAAAAATGCTTACACCTCAGCAAAAGAATTACTTCCTTCGATATTGCCTGAGCAAGAACTACTTAGTACTATAAATAGAGTGTTTCAAGATTTCCGATCGGCTGCATCACTTAATATCACATCTAGTGACCCTGAGCTAGCAAGTATGGTAGCCTCAATATTCAACGACATTGCTCTTCAAGATTATTATCATTTGATAATAACTCTGTCACAACGAATTAAATATCATGAAGAAGATCCAAGAAGAATAACTGTTTATCTACAAGAACTGGAAAACTATGTTTTCAACATTGGCGTAGCTCATGCTGATAACCTTAAAATAATATCAAAAAAGCAATTAGAAATGGTACACATTTTAGATGAGCTGAAGCCAATGAAAACTCATGTTATGATAGCATTTGAAACACAACTCCCAGTCTGTATTCTTTCTTTTAAGCCTAGAATTGGCAAAAGCCAATGTGAAATTTTACTTGAAAATAATTAACGAATATATCGATGAAACTAAGAGTTTGGAGTGCTTCACCTAAAACCATCCACTCTTCTTCCTCGTTGATCTTCCTCCTAGCCCCAAAGCTCCAAGTAATGAACGTGTAATAACGGTTGCGGCTGTACGGCCAACCTGTTTTACTGTTGGGTTATCAAAGAAACCTTTTTCATCTTTTGCAGCTTTCTTCTCTTCCTTTGCCTGTTGTTTTTCTTCTTCAACTTCTTTTGTTTTTTCCGCAGCTTCTTCAAGTTTTGCAGTGATGATTTCATATGCACTTTCATTATCTAAAGTGTTCGCATATTTCTTCACCAGTTTGCTTTTGCCAACCAGGGTATCTATTTCACTATCGTTTAATACATCCATGCGGCTTCGTGGAGGAACAAGCATGGTATGTACAAGCGGAGTTGGAATGCCTTTTTCATTCAGCATGGTAATGAATGCTTCACCAATACCTAATTGTGTGAGTAATTCATCCACATCGTAATATTCTGTTTCGGGATAGTTTTCAGCAGCCTGCTTGATTACTTTTCTGTCGGCAGCTGTAAATGCTCTTAATGCATGCTGCACTTTTAAGCCAAGCTGTGCAAGCACACTTGCCGGTACATCCTGCGGATTTTGTGTGCAGAAGAAAATACCAACGCCTTTTGAACGGATCAGTTTTATCACTGTTTCAATCTGCTGCAGCAAAGCTTCGTTTGCTTCCTGGAAAACAAGGTGTGCTTCATCAATAAACATCACCAGTTTTGGTTTATCCATATCACCTTCTTCAGGTAGGCTGGCGTATAATTCAGCAAGCAAACTCAGCATGAATGTTGAAAATAATTTAGGACGATCCTGCAGCTCCATTACACGTATTACGCTGATAACACCTCTGCCATCGTCACCAATTTTCATCAGGTCGTCAACTTCAAAACTTGGTTCGCCAAAAAAATCATCCGCACCCTGCTGCTGCAGTTCAATTACTTTGCGCAGAATGGTTCCGGTTGATGAAGTGGAAATTTTGCCATAGTCTTTTTCAATGGAATCTTTTCCTTCATCACTGATGTATTGAATGGTTTTTGTGAAATCTTTCAGGTCAATCAACGGCATTTTGTTGTCGTCGCAGAACTTAAAAATCATCGCAACAATTCCCTGCTGCGTATCATTCAGGCCAAGAATTTTTGAAAGAAGAATCGGGCCGAATTCGCTCACTGTTGCACGGAGCCTTACCCCTTTTTGGTTAGAGCTTAGTGTCATCAGCTCAGTTGGAAACGAAGATGGTTTGTATTCCATGCCCATCAGTTTCATCCGCTCCTCAATTTTAGGATTGGAAGTTCCTGCTGCAGCAATACCGCTGAGATCGCCTTTAATATCCATCAATACAACAGGAACACTTGCATCACTCAATCCTTCTGCAAGCACCTGTAGTGTTTTTGTTTTACCTGTACCTGTTGCACCTGCAATTAAACCGTGACGGTTCATTGTTTTCAGCGCAAGAAAAACATCAGCACCTGCTACTGTTTCTTTATCAAGCATACCAAGACCAATGCGGAATGTTTCACCTTTAAACGTGTAACCATCTTTTATACTCTGCAGGAATTTTTCTTTGTCTGCCATAGATTTTATTTTAAGCTGAAAGTTACTGATTTGCAAATCTTGTTTTGTATTTGCTTCTTGAAATTACGGAAATACCACGAAGCGGTATCACCTCTTTTACGTATTGTATGAATGTATTTGTAAAACTAATTTCGCACCACAATAACATTAACTAAAATCTTTTAAAATGAAAAAATGCTTAATTCTTTTATTGTTTGTATCGGGCGCAATGGTCTCGTGTAAAAAAACAACAATTACTTATCCCATTGAAGGTTACTGGGTAGGAAAGTATGGTAGCGGAACTGCAGCACCATCATCAGGCTATTCAATGGTTGTTGAGCCGGGTGGAGTATTAACAATTGCAGATGGAAGCACTATTACCAGTTCTTCAAAAGCAACAGGAACATGGACTTTAACTGGTAATACATTCAAGCTACTTACACGTATACTGGAGGAGGCTCAACGTTCAGCATCCAGGCAACTTTCAGTAACGATGGTAAACTTACAAATGGAACATGGGGGTCTGGTACAAGTGTATCAGGAAGTGGAACATGGTATATGGACCGGAAAAATTAAAACTGATTTAAAAAAATGTCCTGCAATTCTGCAGGGCATTTTTTTATAAATCTTCTTCCCGCTCAAGCATCAGTATTGCACTTTGCGGAACAATAAAATATTTATCTCCTTCGTACATCACTTCTGTTGCGCCGCTTAATAAAAAAATTGCAAGGTCACCTTCCTTTGCCTGTAGCGGAACATACTTCACCTGCTCTTCATCGCTCTTCCATGGTTCATCATCAACCGGCATAGGAATAGCATAACCGGGCCCGGTTTTAATTACATAACCCTGCTGTACTTTATCTTTTTCCTGAACACCGGGAGGAAGATACAAGCCACTGGCAGTACGTTCTTCAGGTTTACTGGGTTTGATTAAAATACGATCGCCGATAACGATCAGCTTCTTAAATCGGTTGTCGGATGTGATACGCATAATTAAAAATATTTGCAAAAATAAGACAGTAGATGAATCAGGATAAACAGTAAAGGGAGGAAGATGGTTGATTCTTTAACAAAAAATTAGTCGGCATTGTAATCAATCCACAAATCAATTAACTTTATTTGAATAAATATTCTACAATGGAAGAAGTAAAATCAAAAGTATTGTTAGTTGAAGATGATTCCAGTTTTGGAAATGTATTGAAGAATTACCTGGAGCTGAATGATTTTGATGTGGTGCTGGAAAGAGATGGACGCTTAGGTCTTGCTGCATTTCAGCGTGAAAAATTCGACATCTGCCTGCTGGATGTAATGATGCCGCATGTTGATGGATTTACACTTGCTGAAGAAATCCGTGATATTGATCCCGATGTTCCTTTGTTTTTCCTGAGTGCAAAAACAATGAAGGATGATATTTTAACCGGCTATAAACTGGGTGCAGATGATTACATCACGAAACCTTTCGATAGTGAAGTATTGCTGATGAAGATCAAAGCCATCCTGAAGCGTAACGAAGAAACCAAGCACGAAACAGAAAACAAGGAATTTGATCTTGGTATATATCATTTCAACCCCAAGCTGCGCCAGTTAATTGCAAACGGACAGACAAGCACTTTATCGCCAAAAGAAAGTGAGCTGCTGCGTATGCTTTGCGAATACAAAAATGATTTGCTTCCAAGAGAAACAGCGTTAAAGCGTATTTGGGGAAGCGATACTTATTTCAATGGGCGCAGTATGGATGTGTATATTGCCAAATTGCGTAAATACCTGAAAGAAGATGCAAAAGTTGAAATTGTAAATATTCACGGAAACGGTTTCCGTCTTGTAGTTTCTGAATAATAAGGCTCCATTTAAATAACTGCCCGTTTGAAACAGAGTTGATTGTTTTAAACGGGCTTTTTTGTAACACAAACATTCAATAACATGAAACAGTTTTTTGTTGCTTTCTTCTTTATTCTGCCTGCTGTTTTTCTGAATGCTCAGCAAAAAGATTCCATTTCTTACGGTAATAATTCAAAAGCGGGCAATTATGCCAGCATCAGGGGGATTAAAATGTATTATGAAATATATGGAACCGGTCAGCCGCTTTTAATTATTCATGGTAATAGTGGCTCGATTGCTGATTTTGAAGCGCAGATCCCTTACTTCTCTAAAAAATACAAAGTAATTGTTGCTGACAGCAGAGATCATGGAAATACACTTGATACGTTGCATATGGATGATTCACTTAGTTATGAAATGATGGCGGATGATTATGCAGCTTTACTATCTCATTTAAAAATCGATTCGGCATTTGTACTTGGCTGGAGCGATGGTGGTATTAACGGGATTCTGTTAGCTATGCGTCATCCTGAAAAAGTTAAAAAGCTTGCAATAACCGGCGCCAACCTCTGGTGCGATACTTCAACAGTTGAGCCATTTATCATCAACTATTTTAATACTATGCTGAACACTTTGAAAAAAAAGCCTGCAACAACTGAAAACAAAGTCATGATCAGGCATTTCAATTTAATTCTTACACAACCCAACATTAAACCTGCAGCATTAACAGCGGTAAAATGCCCCACACTTGTTATGGCTGGTGATCATGATGTAATCAGGGTTCAGCATACGTTATTAATTGCGCAATCAATTCCCAAATCAAACTTGTGGATTGCTCCTGATGCTGGTCACGGTCTTCCTGTTTTTGGCTACAAAGACAAGTTTAATAATGAAGTGGATGATTTTTTTCAACGCCCATACAAATCAATTAAAGGTTTTGCATTCTTTAATAACTAAATAAAAAATCCCGGTCATTGCTGACCGGGACTATATGTAAAATGTAAGCTTTGCCTGTTAATGATGATGGTGCTGATGTTCTTCATTCATCTTAATGAATTCTTCAGCAGAAATTTCTTTCTCATCTTTTTTCACTTGTGTTTCAGCCCAGTCAAATACTTTTTCAGTAACAAGGCGGCGGTAAGTTTGGTCAACCTGTTGCTCATCTTTCAGCAAGCTGTCAACATACTGATCTAACCAATCAAGATTACCATCGCCAAGGCTCATGCTGCCAAAGTAATTCAATACCTGCTGGCGCATGTTTTCCTTCAGTTCTTCAGGAGTAACATCCAGTTTGTTTTCAGTGATGATTTTATCTGTAATCAGCGTCCAGCGTAACTGGTTGTTGAAAGTTGGATATTCAGTTTCAACCTGCTCAGCAGTTTTAGGCTGTTTATTTTCGTCGGTATTTGTTGCAAGCCATTTTTTCAAAAAGCCTTCAGGCAGTTCCATCTTTGTATCTTCAAGCAATACATGATAGAGGTGATGCTGAATCTGGTTGCTGCTTTGTTTATCCCAGTAAGCCTGGATTTCAGCTTCAACAGTTGCTTTAAAATCAGCTTCTGTAGTAATATCTTTTCTGGGGAAAGCTTCTTTGAAGAATTCTTCGTTCAGTTCTCTTTTTTCAATAAGACCAACTTTGGTAATGGTGATTTTGAAATTTTTTCCTGCAGCATCTTCAGCACTCAATCCTAAATCGCCCAACACCCAGTTGCGTTCTTTTTCTTCAAACGCTTCGTTCAGTTGCAGAACCAGCGTGTCATCTTTTTTCAGTCCGATTAATTTAGGACGGTAAGCTTCAGAAAAATATTTAACTAATAAAGAGTTATCTTTTTTAATTCCACCTTCAACTACATTTCCGTCTGCATCGCTTTCCTGGAACACAAGGTTCAACACATTTTCATCTGTATTTACAGCTTCTGGTTCAGTAAGTTTTCCGAAACGGTTTTGTAAACGTTCAATTTCTTCGTTCACCATTTCAGCAGTTGCTTTCACTTTATAGTAAGGAGCTGAAATGCTGCCGAGGTTGATATCGAAAGCAGGTTTTAAACCAATTTCAAAATCAAAGCTGTAATCAGCCGGCGCATTCATGTCGGGCTTAAAATCAGCATTGGGCAAAGGAAGAGGCTGAGCAAAAATGTCGAGTTTCTCATTTACGAGATATTCGTTCAGACTTTTTTCAATGTTGCGGATCACTTCTTCTGTAAAAAGTCCTTGTCCGTACATTTTCTTTACCATTCCTGCGGGAACCATTCCTTTACGGAAGCCGGGAATATTTGCCTGTTTGCTGTAATCTTTCAACGTTTTTTCAAACGTTGGGAAATAATCTTCTTTTGCGATTTTTACTGATAGCTTGTCGTTTAACAAACCAATGTTTTCTCTTGTTACTGTTGCCATAAGAGGGTTGATTGTTTTAAAATTTTTAGTTTAAGGTTGAGGCTAACGTTGAAACGTTCAACTTTAAACCTTAAACCTCTGAAAGCAGTCCGGATGAAGGGACTCGAACCCCCACACCTTGCGGCATCAGATCCTAAGTCTGACGTGTCTACCAATTTCACCACATCCGGCTAAAAGCATGCTGCTTTTTTGTGGGTTGCAAAGGTAGGGGGTTTCAGCGATTGATTCATCCTGTAAACAAGCTTTTTCGTAAATTCGCATTTACACTGGAATCGCTTACTACCATACCGCCCTATACCCTTACTCCTGACCAGGAAAAAAAGGAAATTCTTCGCCACTACCGGAGTTTGTTACGGTCGTTAAAGACCAAACTCAAAAAAGGCGATAAAGAATTGGTGCGTACTGCCTTTGAAATGGCGGCAGAAGCGCATAAAAGCATGCGCAGGAAAAGTGGTGAGCCTTACATTCTGCACCCGCTTGCCGTGGCAGAAATTTGCGTAGAAGAGATTGGGTTGGGTGTACGTTCTACCATTTGTGCTTTGCTGCACGATACGGTTGAAGATACCGATATAACGCTGGAAGATATTGCCCGTGAGTTTGGGAATGAAATTGCCCGGATTATTGATGGACTCACAAAAATTGCCACTGTTGTTGACTCAAACAGCAGCCAGCAGGCAGAAAATTTCAAGAAAATTTTATTAACACTTACGGATGACCCAAGGGTGATCCTGATAAAACTGGCCGACCGTCTTCACAACATGCGTACGCTTGATGCCATGAAGCGGGAAAAGCAGTTAAAAGTGGCAAGTGAAACAGTTTATATCTACGCTCCGCTGGCACACAGGCTGGGTTTGTACAACATCAAGACAGAAATGGAAGACCTGTCGATGAAGTACATGGAGCCGGATACGTACAAAGAAATTGCACGCAAGCTTTCTGAGACCAAAAGGGAACGGAGCAGGTACATCAATGAATTCATCAAGCCGGTAAAAGAGAAAATGGAGAAGTCCGGTTTCAGCAGTTTTGAAATTTACGGTCGTCCTAAATCCATTCACTCCATTTCCAACAAAATAAAAAAGAAGGGTGTAAGTTTTGAGGAAGTATATGATTTGTTTGCGATCCGCATGATCATAGATGCTCCACCAGAACGTGAAAAAGAAGATTGCTGGAAAGCTTATTCCATTGTTACTGATATGTACACGCCCAGCCCTGAGCGCCTGCGTGACTGGCTCAGTAATCCTAAAAGCAATGGTTACGAAGCGTTGCACACAACCGTGATGGGTCCGCAGGGTAAGTGGGTTGAAGTACAGATTCGTACCAAGCGTATGAATGAAATTGCGGAAAAAGGTTTGGCTGCTCACTGGAAATACAAAGAGGGCAGCAGTGATGAAGACAGGTTTGATAAATGGTTTCACAATATCCGTGAAGCATTAAATAACCAGGAAAGCAGCTCACTGGACTTTTTGCAGGATTTCAAAAGTTCATTTCTTGCAGAAGAAATTTATGTTTATACACCCAAGGGTGATGTGAAAATGCTGCCTGTTGGTGCCACCGCACTTGACTTTGCTTTCAGTGTTCATAGTGATGTGGGTAGCAAATGTATTGGTGCCAAAGTGAATCATAAACTGGTGCCGATTGCACATAAGCTGCGCAGTGGTGATCAGTTGGAAATCATTACCAGCAGCAAACAGAAGCCCAGCGAAGACTGGCTGAACTTTGTTGTAACAGCTAAGGCAAGAAGCAGGATTAAAGATGCGCTGAAGGAAGAAAAACGAAAAGTGGCCGATGAAGGAAAATATGTGCTGCAGCGTAAACTGGAACAAATGGGAGCTGTTTTTGATGCAAACAATGTGGAACTGCTTACACAGTTTTACAAACTTCCTTCGCACCTTGAGCTGTATTACAAAATTGCTACGAAAATCATTGATCTCAAGGAGCTGAAAGAGCTGCACCTTCATGGCGATAAACTTGAGCTGCCCAAACCTACCAAGCCGGTTCATGAGCCTAAGCCGGAATACGATCCTAATAAAGTCATCAGTCACAAGGATTCTGAACTGATCATTTTTGGCGAATCGAGTGACAGAATTGTTTACACTCTTGCCAATTGTTGCAAACCAATTCCGGGTGATGATGTCTTTGGTTTTGTGTCCACAGGAAAAGGATTGATCATTCACCGTACAACCTGCCCCAACGCAGCAAGGCTGCTTGCAAACTTTGGTCACAGGGTGGTGAAAACCAAATGGGCCAAGAACAAAGAAATTTCTTTCCTCACCGGTATTAAAATTGTTGGTGTGGATGATGTGGGAATTGTAAGCCGCATTACCAATCTCATCAGCAGCGAAATGCGGTTAAACATCAGTGCTATTACCATTGAAGCAAAAGAAGGTTTGTTTAACGGCAACCTTAAACTGTTTGTTCATGATAAAGATGAACTGGATGATCTTGTTTCCCGCTTAACCAAATTAACCGGTGTTCAAACAGTTGAGCGTTACGACACTGAACAATAACGCTCGTTCAGAAATCTGTTGTTTTCCCCATTCTTTGAACAAGTGTTTGTGTTTTGGTTAAATTTTTATTTCCTCCCCCTTGTTGTTTAACCTATTTTTGCGGCTTCAAATACCCACTCAATTTATTTTATGGTTGACGTTATTCTAGGCCTCCAATGGGGCGATGAAGGAAAAGGAAAGATCGTTGATTTTTTTGCTCCGAAATATGATGTGATTGCACGCTTCCAGGGCGGACCAAATGCAGGACACACACTTTATGTAAACGGTGAAAAAGTAGTATTACACCAGATACCCAGTGGCATTTTTCACAAAGGCATCATCAACTTAATTGGTAATGGTGTTGTGCTTGATCCTGTAACGTTGAAAAAGGAATGTGAGAAAGTTGCATCAATGGGAGTTGATGTAAAACAAAACCTCTTTATTTCTCAACGTACAAACATTATTGTTCCTTCGCACAGAGCGTTGGATAAAGCTGCTGAACTGGCAAAAGGTGATCAAAAAATCGGATCAACATTAAAAGGCATCGGTCCGGCTTATATGGATAAAACAGGTCGTAATGCTTTGCGTGTTGGTGATTTACTTGATCCTGATTTTAAATCTTTGTATGAAAAACTGCGTTCAAAACATCAGCAGTTACTTGGTAATTACAATTTCACAGAAGATCTTACTGAATGGGAAAAAGAATTTTTTGAAGCTGTTGAATTTGTAAAATCGCTCAACATTGTAAACGGTGAATATTTTATCAATCAAAAAATTGCTGAAGGCAAAAAAGTTTTAGCTGAAGGTGCACAGGGAAGCATGCTTGATGTTGATTTTGGAACCTTCCCGTTTGTTACATCATCCAACACTATTTCAGCTGGTGTAAGTACAGGTTTAGGTGTTCCTCCAAATAAGATTGGTGAAATTATAGGTATTACAAAAGCTTATTGCACAAGAGTTGGAGGTGGTCCTTTCCCAACAGAGTTGTTTGATGCAACAGGCGAAGAGCTGCGTAAAATCGGAAATGAATTTGGTGCTACAACTGGTCGCCCACGCCGTTGCGGATGGATTGACCTGGTTGCATTAAAATTTGCCTGCATGATAAATGGCGTAACACAGATTGTGATGACGAAAGCAGATGTACTGGATAGTTTTGCTGATCTTGAAGTTTGTACATCCTATAAAGTAGATGGAAAAGAAACAGACGAAATTCCGTTTGAAATAAGCAAAGTTGCAGTTGAACCGGTTTATAAAGCGTTTAAAGGCTGGAGTAATCCTATTGTTGACTGTAAAGAATGGGCTGATTTACCTGAACAGATGAACAATTATCTGTCGTTCATCAACAATTATCTCGGTGTGGAAGTGAAGTATGTTTCAAACGGACCGGGCAGAGATCAGATCATTGTTTCTTAAGAAATATATTCGGCTTCGAACAAGCCTGCAGGGATGTTTAAATCCAAAGGTTTGAGCATCATAGAAAAAAAGAAAAAAAAATTTGGCTATTTAAAAAACCATTTGAAATTTTACAGCATAATCGTTGTTAAATATGGCAAAGTCAACAAAGAAAAGTATTGAAAGTTCTACTCCAAAAAAGGAGCAAACAAAAAAGGCTGATACCAAACCTAAAAAATCTGAAGAAGAAGACGAAGATGATGATGATTTTGATATGGATGATGAACCTGTAGCGAAGGGAGGTAAAAAGCCTGTTGCATCAAAATCGAAGAAAACTGATGACGACGATGATGATGAAGATGATACAGATGAAGAAGATGATGATTGGAATAAGAGCGAGGACGATGATTATGATCCCGATTTTGAAGAATTTGATATACCTAAATCAAAAGGTAAAACTGCGGGTAAGAAAAAAGCTGCAGATGATGATGATGATTTCAAACTTGATGAAGATTTCAAAGAGTTTGATATGATGGGTGATGATGATTTTGATGATGAAGACGATGATTTTTAAATCATAAAGTGAAAAGAATATTTCAATCTTTTCCAATTGCAGATTTATCTGTAACAAAAGAGCAAATGTTGAACTGGGCTAACGGGTTCAACATTTGCTCTTTTTTGGATAACCATCAGTATCAATTGCAAGGTCACAGCTATGAATGCCTTGCCGGCTGTGGTACTGTTGATGTACTTCATGCAAACGCTGGTGATGCACTTAATCAGCTGCAGAAATTTCTCAATAAACATAACGATTGGTGTTTTGGTCATCTTGGTTATGATCTCAAGTCAGAAACCGACCAGGTTGCTGCATCGCATATAGATTACTCCGGCTTTGCTGATCTTACTTTTTTTGTTCCCCGGTACGTATTGCAGCTGAGTGAAAAAGAAATAAACATCGGTTCCTTATCAGGCGATCATGAGAAAATTTTCAATGAAATTTCTGAAACAGCAACTGCTTATCCGCAACAACAAAAAATTCCTGTAATACAGGAAAGAGTTTCAAAGCAAGAATACATCCGTACAATAAAAGACATTCAGCAACATATTCTTCGTGGAGATTGTTATGAACTGAATTACTGCATGGAATTTTTTGCAGAACAAGCTATTATTAAGCCATTGCAGGTTTATCAATCATTAACTGAAGTTTCACCTAATCCTTTTTCTGCATTTTATAAAATCAATGATAGTTATTTAATGTGCGCAAGCCCTGAACGTTTTTTACGTAAACAGGGAAATAAAATTTTATCTCAGCCAATAAAAGGAACACTCAAGCGAAACACACAGAATCAAATTGCAGATGAGGAATTAAAACTGCAGTTACAGGAAAGTGAAAAAGATAAGAGTGAAAATGTGATGGTGGTGGATCTTGTGCGCAACGATCTCAGCCGTGTTTGCAGGGAAGGAAGTGTTGCTGTTGATGAGTTGTTTGCAGTATACACATTTCCGCAGGTGCATCAAATGATATCTTCTGTAAGTGGGGAGATAAAAGATGAAATAAATTTCACCGATCTCATCAGGGCAACTTTCCCGATGGGCAGTATGACAGGGGCTCCAAAAAGAAGAGTGATGCAGCTGATTGAACAGTACGAAAAATCGAAACGTGGCTTATTTTCCGGTGCAGTAGGTTACATTACTCCCGGTAGTGATTTTGATTTTAATGTAGTTATCAGGAGTGTATTTTATAATGCAGCCACAAACTATCTTTCTTATTCGGTTGGCAGTGGTATTACTTTTTACAGTGATGCAGAAAATGAATATGAAGAGTGCCTCCTCAAATCTGGAGCTATCTGCAGTGCATTGGGAATTGCAAAGTAAACCTTAGCTGCTTCTTTGCCTCCGCTCACTGCACACAATAAATCAGTACATTTAGTTTTACAATCATTTTTATTTCCCTTCTATGCATGACTATGATTATGTTATCATCGGCAGTGGTTTTGGTGGATCAGTTTCGGCACTGAGACTATCCGAAAAAGGATATAAAGTGTTAGTAATTGAAAAGGGCAAATGGTTTACAAAGCCCGAAGATTTTCCCAAAACAAACTGGAATCTCTGGAAATGGATGTGGATGCCTTCGTTAAAAATGAAAGGCTTTTTTAATCTTAGTTTTTTCAGGCATGTTACTGTTTTGAGTGGTACCGGTGTAGGTGGTGGTTCGCTTGTTTATGCCAACACATTACCTGTTCCCAAGAAAGAATTTTATAATACAGGAGAATGGAGTGGCTTGGCAAACTGGGAAGAAGAATTAAGACCGTTTTATGCTAAAGCAAAACGAATGCTGGGTGCAGCAACACATCCTTACATGAGCAGGGGCGATAAGGTGATGAAAGAACTCGCAAAACAGTCGGGTGTTGAACATGCATTTGAAAAAACAGATGCTGCGGTTTATTTCGGTGAACCCGGAATTACAGTGGATGATCCTTATTTTGACGGAGCAGGACCAAGCCGTACGGGTTGTATACTTTGTGGCGGATGCATGACAGGCTGTCGTTACAATTCAAAAAATACACTTGATAAAAATTACCTCTGGCTGGCACAGCAAAAGGGTTGTGAAATTATTGCGGAAAAGGAAGTGTATGATGTTGTTCCGCTAAATGAAGATGGGAGTAAAGGATATGAAATAAAGTACAGGGATTCGTTGTCTTTTTTTAAACGCCGGCATAGTGTGAAAACAAAGGCGGTGATTTTTGCCGGAGGTGTTCTTGGTACAATGAGTCTTTTGCTGAAACTGAAACAAACTTCATTGCCCAGACTGTCTGATAAACTTGGCAAGGAAGTGCGTACAAATTCTGAAAGCCTGATTGCAGTAACATCATTTGATGATGTTTCTTTTTCAGAAGGGATTGCAATCGGTTCAATTGTTCATATTGATGAAAGCAGGCATATTGAGCCTGTTAAATATGCAGAAGGTTCGGGCTTCTGGCGAATATTCATGGCACCGATGGTGCAGGGTAAAAATATTGCTGCGAGAATTGGAAACATTTTTAAAAGTTTCATTACTCATCCTGTTCAGAATTTTAAAGCATATTTTATTGATGACTGGAGCAAGCGCTCACAGATATTGCTTTACATGGAAAGCGTTGACTCATCGCTCAGTTACAACCGAACTGTATTTGGGGGCTTAAAAACAAAACTTGATAGTGGTGCAGCTCCAACTGCTTTTAATCCAACTGCACAGGAAATGGCAAAGAAAGTTGAAAAGATCATTAACGGCAAAGCAATGGTGATGAGTACAGAAGCTCTTTTTGGCATACCAACAACTGCTCATATTCTTGGTGGTGCCTGTATGGGTGAGGATGATACAAAAGCTGTAATCGATAAAAACAACAGGGTGTTTAATTACCAGGATATGATGATTTGTGATGGAAGTATGATTTCTGCCAATCCTGGTGTTAATCCAAGTTTAAGTATTGCTGCAATTACAGAAAGAGCAATGAGTAAAATATCTTCAAAGTACAAAATGAAATAATTAATCGAAAGATGTTAATGCGGTTTTAAAAGTATTTTTGGCCGATTGTCTCGTTGTGATTTTTTTTGCAGCTTCTTTTGAAATAAAAGAATTTCAGTATTTGCTGAGCATTCAATAGGAATACTACGTAATCAGGTGTTTTTTTCAAATTCGGGCATATACGATTCCTGTATTGCGATTAGGGAAACACTTACAGCGTAGTTTACATAAGTAATTATTTATTGAAATTAGTAGCTAGTTCGTTATAGTTTTGTTTGGATTTTAGTGACATTTACATTTATTAAAATTCATATCCAAACCGTGTCCTAATGAAAAATCTTGCATTTGTTTGTACATGCTTGTTATTTACAGTATGTACTAACGCACAAACAATCATGGGTCGGCAAATCGTCGATCAGTTTCCAATTAATAGTAGTGGTACATTAACGTATGGTTTAACTTGGTTGCCCGGAACTTATAACAGCACAACAAGAAATTACCCATTGATAATTTCTTTACATGGAGCTGGGGAAACAGGGACTACTTCAGCAGACCTGTCAAAACTTTATACAGCATCACCAAGAGCAGTATCTGGTCGTATTGCTGATGGATGGGACCCTGTTGCAGTTAATCCACGTACTGGTCAGCAAGATAGTTTTATTGTTGTTTCGCCACAGGCTTCTTCATGGAGTTACAGTTATACAGAACTGAAATATATTCTCCCTTCCATTATTAATAAGTATAGGATTGATCGAAGCCGCATTTATTTAGTTGGTCTTTCTGCTGGTGGAGGCGGCACCTTTTCAACTTTTGGTAGCAGAGATTCTCTGTTTATTAAGAATTTCGCTGCAATGGCCACTGCAAGTAGTGCAGGTGTTAATGCCAGCAATGGTTACACAGATGTTCAGGTTGAAGCTGGTATACGTTATGGCTCAACATATGGAGTAAATATCTGGACAATCGCCGGAGAAGAAGATTTTTTGTTGAATACTGATGTGAAGTATCATGACAGCACTAATTTTTTAAATTCTGTTAAACCAAATAAATTGACAGTTATACAGGGTGTTGGGCACGCTGCATGGGGAAAGGCCTATGATCCGTCTTTCAGACCAATTCTGAATTATTATGGCAAAACAGGATCTTGTAACAATGGTTGTAATTATGGGGGAGTTCCGGTAGCGCTTAACAATAATGGTTCTTCTGTAAGGGGGAGCGGTAAAACGCAAGACAGTCTTAATTTGTATGAATGGTTATTATTATCACAGCGTCCTGAAACAAGTTTTTCGCCTAATGTAGGAGATTATCATTCAAATGCAGCTAAACCTGCCGGAGGGAAATGGAGCAGTACTTCAAGCTGGAGACGTTTTGACGGACAGAGCTGGTCAAATACAAGTACATTGCCAAGTGCATCCGTGGGTATTATTACAATTTCAAATACTGACAGTATTGATATGGATGTTGCAGTGAGTGCTGATCAATTGATTGTAGAAAATGGAGCTGTTCTTCATCTTTCATCCGCAAGGTTGACAATTATTGATGGTCCGGGAACGGATTTACTGATAAAGGGTACAACAAACCTAACAAGTACTGCAAGTATTAATGGTGCGGGCTCTGTACAATTAAATGGAATAATCAACTGGTTGGGCGGAACACTATCGGTAAAAACAGTTGCCGAAAGCGGTTCTACAATAAACGCAACAGGTAATACTGCTAAAACTCTTGCAGCAAACCTTACTAATAATGGAACATTTAACTGGAGTACA
The DNA here is from genome assembly GCA_002337125.1 of Chitinophagaceae bacterium UBA1931. Classification (GTDB taxonomy): domain Bacteria; phylum Bacteroidota; class Bacteroidia; order Chitinophagales; family Chitinophagaceae; genus Lacibacter. The sequence continues at coordinate 1,167,827 of DDFJ01000004.1, read as the reverse complement.
GCTGGCACTGGTGGCGATATACAAATTATAGGTGCAAGATTTATAAACAACGGCCTTCTCAATGAATCGTTTGTATCTAATAAAGGATTTACAAATGGAGGAGGTACCGTTGCGTTTGTCAATACAGGAACATTTAAAAAATTATCAACGAACACGTTTTCAAACAATACTGTGAATTTTACGAATACTGGAACGTTGCAGGGTGTTGGTGCATTTAATTTTAGCGGTACCGTAACAAATACAGGCATTATAAAACCTGGTAATTCACCGGGTATATTGACAGTAAGCGGTGGCCTTGTTGCTGGACAAAATTCTCAGATTAATATTGGAATATATGATGGATCTGGTGCTGGTACTGGACATAACAGGTTAGATTTAACCGGAGATATTAATCTTTCAGGTAATAATGTTGTTGTAACAGAAAATCCTGCGGCACCAAGCAATACTTATGTTATTTTGACAACAACCGGAAATTTCTCTGGATCATTCAGTTCAGCAAGTCTGCCGGTTGGTTATACTATTGCATACAGCCAACAATCAGTATCTGTTACAAAAGGGGAGGCAACATTGCCAGCTGTTTGGGGAGAATTTAATGTTATTGAAAATCGAAATGCGGCGGAATTAAAATGGTCAACGTTGCAGGAAGATAATACCGATTATTTTGCAATAGAGTATTCGCTTGATGGTAATGTATTTATGACAGTTGGGAAAGTAAATGCTTCTCGTAACAGTTCGCTAAAAATGAATTATACATTTCATCATGCACAGCCATCTTCATCAGCTGTTAATTATTACAGGATAAAGTTGGTTGATCTGGATGGCAAAACGAAATTCTCTGAAATTAAAAAACTTCAATTCAAACAAGATAATTCACTGTTACGCCTTTTGTCAAGTACAATTACTGACAACCTGAATGTAACTGTTCAAAGCAATAACCTGAATTTGACAATTATAGATATGACGGGTAGAGTATTCTACAATAAAAAAGTATCAAGCGGTGTTCTTAGCGTTAATACATCAACTTTTTCAAAAGGAGTGTATAAAATTATCGCTGATGATAATAAAGGTTTAGTGCAAACAACAAGCTTTTTTAAATACTAACTCAGGTTCAGTTTCAATTGAATTTATTTCTCTATTATCGTGAATAAAGAAAATCAGCTTCTTTTTTTAGGAGCTGGTTTTTTTATTTCCGGTAACTCAGAAACTTTTGGATAAACTTCTTTCAAACCATCTTCACCATAAAAGCGCATCAGCAACTGAACACTTTCGCTTAGTATCGAATAACGGTTTGCATTAAAGAGTTGCATTTTATCTTTTGGTAAACGAAGATTGAAAACATTATTACCAGCAAGCACTGCATCAAAGTTTGGATTGAGGTTGTTGAAATAAATCAAATCCATAGTTAGGTTCTTAGCCATCACCACTGAACTGAATTTGCCGGCAATTGCCTGTACATCAATATTTGGATCTGTTTTTTCAGGGGCAAATTCATCAACTTTTGTTTCACCATTGTTAACAGTAGTTGTAACACCGCCTTTCCCTTCCATGATGTAATGTGTGGCAATGAATTTTTTTACGTGTGTGCGACTTTCAGCCGGTAAATAATACTGCAGTTTCCAGAAATCCCTGCTGCCGCTTTTTTTAATAGCAGAATATACTCTTGCAGGTCCGCCATTGTATGCTGCAATAACCAACAACCAATCGTGCAGGTCATTATACAATGTTGTAAGATATTTTGCTGCCGCATGTGTGCTGCGGAAATAATCAGTACGTTCATCAACCCATGCATTTACATTCAGCCCATATTCTTTTGCAGTGTAGGGCATAAATTGCCAGGGACCTCTTGCGCCAACCCAGCTGGTTGCATTTGTATTTAAACCTGATTCAATTACTGCTAAATATTTTAATTCATGCGGAAGACCATATTGCATCAACACATTTTCAATTAATGTAAAGTAGGGTACTCCCCAGCTTTTCATTTTGTTGAGGCTTTTGCCATGTGCATCTAAATAATCCTGTATAAACCCCCAGGCCTGTGGGTGTATCTGTCCATCGTAAGGAAGTGCGGAATTGTATTCTTTATTTACAAACAGGTTTTTGAAACCATATTTACTAACATCTCCGTTTACAGTAGTGTCTGTTACAGTATTGCTGTTTCCATTCGGCTGAGCCAATAAGAAATTTGTTGCAGATAAAAACAATATGAGAAATAAGTAGTGCTTCATCAACCAATTAATTGGTCTTGTAAGTGTTCATCCAGTCATTACCAAGACGAAGCAAAGATAGCTCATCAAAGTGCTTCGTCATTAGCTGAGGTCCAAATGGAAGTCCATTGCTGTGTTTAAACAGCGGAATTGAAAGCGCAGGAATACCAACCAGGTTAGCAAAAACAGTGTAGATATCAGCAATATACATTTCAACCGGGTTGTTGCTTTTTTCTCCGATCTTAAAAGCTGTGGTTGGAGATACCGGCATGATTAAAACATCTATTTCACTGAAAACCAGTTTTATTTGCTCGTACAATTTACGACGTACCTGCTGTGCTTTTGTGTAATAAGCATCATAATAACCTGCACTGAGAACAAATGTGCCCAACATGATGCGGCGTTGAACTTCCTTGCCAAATCCGCTTGAACGGTTGGCCGAGTAAAATTCTGTTAATTCTTGTTTAACTGGTTGTGATTGATGGCCGTAACGTATTCCATCATATCTCGAAAGATTACTGCTTGCTTCAGCAGTGGTAAGAATATAATAAGCCGGAACAATGTAATCGATCAGGTCAAAATCCAGTTCTTTTATTTCATATCCATCAGCTTTCAGCTGATCGATAAATTTGAAATGCGATGTTTTGATTTCTTCATCCAGCCCTTCGTGCTGCAGTGTTTGCCTGAAATAACCAACAACAGGTTTCTTTTCACTTGCAAGGCTAAGGCCGTTATAGTAATCAGGAACAGGCAATGATGAAACAGTACTGTCGAAATCATCAGCACCTGCAATAACAGATAGCACCAGGGCTGCATCTTCAACATTATGAGCCAAAACACCAATCTGGTCAAAACTTGAACCGTATGCAATCAAGCCGTGGCGGCTGATACGTCCATAAGTAGGTTTCATTCCAACAATCCCGCAGAAATCGGCCGGCTGGCGTACTGATCCGCCGGTGTCACTTCCCAGGCTTACCATGCAAAGATTGGCTTGCACAGCAACGGCAGAACCGCCTGATGAACCACCGGGAACAAGATTTTCATCAATCATATTCCTGGTAACTCCATAAGCAGAGTTTTCATTACTGCTGCCCATGGCAAATTCATCACAGTTGTTTGAACCGATGATGATGGCACCTTCAGTAAGGAGTCTTTCTACTGCGGTAGAGTTGTAAATAGAATGAAATCCTTTAAGGATTTTTGAAGCGGCAGAAACAGGATGATTTTTGTATGAAATAACATCCTTAATTGTGATAACCACGCCGTGAAGTTTGCCGATTGGTTTTCCGGCGTTTCTTTTTGCATCAAGAGCATCTGCTTTTGCCAATGCTTCATCGGCATAGGTATGCACCAGCGCATTCAGGTACGCATATTTGCTTATTTGGGACAAATAAAACTCCACCGCATTTCTGCAGGAAGTTTTATTTAATAATAAGCTTTCGTGAAATTCTTTTATGGTAGCGAATGGATACAAATAGCTGAACAACTTCAGTTAGGAAGAATGAACCTTGTTTGCAGCAGATTATTTAGGCTGCTGATTTGTATCGTTTGTGCTTTCTTCGATCTCTTTACGCACATTGTTTTTTGCATCGTTAAACTCACGGATACCTTTTCCCAGTCCTTTCATCAGTTCAGGAATCTTGCGTCCGCCAAAAAGGATAAGAATTGCAATAACGATTAAAATAATCTCCTGAGTGCCAAGTACACCGAGAAGTATGGGTTGGAAATTCATGTTTTGAAATTTTGGACAACAAAGGTAAAGTTATTTTACAAGCCAGATAGATAAAGATTTTCATAAAAAAACCTTCCGTTTGGAAGGTTTTGAATTATTTGTTTAAAACAATTATCAGCGAATGTAATTTCTGCCGCATTTACCTGCTTTGCCATTAGCTGCCTGGTAAGGAGTAATACCATGATTACAAGACATCAGGAAGAAGGCAATAACCGCCAGCACTAACAATACTTTTTTCATACCGGAACAATAATTTAGTTAAGAATAGAGTAACGATTGTTTCGCCAGGTATGGATTTAGTACTGTTGAAATTCTATCTAGGTTCAGTAAATATACAACGAAAATGCTGCGATTAAAAGTATAAAGGGGAAAGATTTTCTTTCCCCTTTATTAAAATATTGCTGAAACAGCTTATTTCATGCGCTTTTCTTTAATACGGGCACTCTTACCGCTTCTTTCACGCAGGTAGAAGAGTTTAGCACGGCTTACTTTACCTACTTTGTTCAGTTCAACTGAATCAACGTTAGGAGAATTAAAAGGGAACGTACGTTCAACACCCACACCGTCGGAAATTTTACGAACAGTAAAGGTTGCTGTAGCACCCTGGCCTTGCTTTTTAATCACATCGCCACGGAAGCTCTGGATACGCTCTTTACCGCCTTCAACGATCTTGTAGTGTACGGTAACATTATCACCTGCTTTAAATTTAGGATACTCCTTTTTAGCAGTTAATTGTTCATGTATAAATGCAACAGCGGCGTTCATAACTCAAAATTTTAGGACGGCAAAGGTAGGGAAAAAGTTGAAAGTTGAAGTTTGAAAGTTGAAAGTTTTTTTAAAACGGTCAAAATAATCAACATCAGCCGTGTTTTTTATCTACCTTGCCACGTTTACAGCTCTTTTTTCCCTGATAACAGTCACCTTAATCTGGCCGGGATAAACCATTTCGGTCTGGATTTTCTGAGCCATTTCAAAGCTCAGTTTATCTGATTCTGAATCGGTTACTTTTTCAGCTTCTACAATTACCCTCAGTTCACGACCTGCCTGGATCGCATAAGCTTTCTCAACGCCGGGGTAACTCATAGCAAGGTTTTCAAGATCCTTAATACGTTGCAGGTATTGCTGCATAATTTCCCTGCGGGCTCCTGGTCTTGCGCCACTGATTGCGTCGCAGGCCTGTACAATCGGGGAAATAACGTATTGCATCTCCATTTCATCGTGGTGAGCGCCAATAGCGTTTACCACTGCCGGGTTTTCGCCATATTTTTCAGCGAGTTTAGCACCAAGCAGAGCGTGGCTCAGTTCTGTTTCTTCATCTGGAACTTTACCAATATCGTGTAACAAACCGGCACGTTTCGCCAGTTTTGGATTCATTCCTAATTCTGATGCCATGATAGCGCAAAGATTGGCTGTTTCACGGCTGTGCATGAGCAGGTTTTGGCCGTAAGAAGAACGGAAACGCATTCTGCCCACCATCCTGATCAGTTCTTTGTGCATGCCATGAATACCGAGCTCAATAACAGTACGCTCACCAATTTCCATTACCTGCTCTTCCAGCTGCTTGCGGGTTTTTTCCACTACTTCTTCAATACGTGCAGGGTGTATACGTCCATCTGCAACAAGGCGCTGAAGACTCAAACGGGCAACTTCACGGCGCAATGGATCAAATGATGAAAGAAGGATTGCTTCAGGAGTGTCATCAACAATCAGGTCAACCCCTGTTGCAGCTTCAATGGCACGGATGTTACGGCCTTCACGACCAATGATCTGTCCTTTTATTTCGTCGCTTTCGAGGTTGAAAACGGTAACAGTATTTTCAATTGTCTGTTCAGCAGCTGTACGCTGAATGGACTGAATAACAATTTTGCGGGCTTCTTTATTAGCCTTTTGCTTGGCATCTTCAATAATTTCCTGCTGAAGTGCCAGTGCTTTTGTTTGTGCTTCCTGTTTCAGGCTTTCAATCAACTGGTTTTTGGCTTCTTCTGCACTTAAGCCAGCAATTTTTTCAAGGCGGCGGATATGTTCCTCCTGGTGTTTTTCCAGTTCGGTACGTTTCATATTCACCACTTCAATTTGCCTGTTCAGGTTTTCCTTAATAGCTTCATTTTCTTTGATCTGCTTATCAAGATTGGCTTCCTTCTGGTTAATTGATTGTTCTTTCTGACGGGCCCTGTTTTCACTTTCGCCGATTTTACGGTTACGCTCATTTACTTCCCTGTCGTACTCCGATTTAAGCTGAACAAACTTTTCTTTTGCTTCAAGTTCTTTCTCTTTTCGAACAGTTTCACCTCTTAATTCAGCCTCCTTAATAATTGTTTGCGCCTGTAATTCTGCTTCTTCAACCTGTTTCTTTGTGTTCTTGGCAAAGAGAAATTTGCCCCCAATCAATCCTATGATGAGTGAGGCAGCTCCTATAATGATGTATAAAATTGTAGGTTCCATTGTGTTTAATTGGTTTGTTTGGTATCGCTCCTATCTATGGCAACAAATTGGGTTCATAGCGGGACAATAGGGGCGAAATTAAGTAAAAATAAGCTACTAACAGGCATCAGCAACCCCCAGATTGGGAAGATTTTATAACATTTATCATCTCGTAACAAAATCACAGATAGATTTGCCAAAAATTTAATTCGATGAAGCAGTTAATGTATCTATATCTCGTACTCTTTTTAGCAGGATCTGTAAAAGCTCAAAACTAAAACCCTGGAAAGTAAATCTCCCTGCCGGAAAGCAATTGAGGGTTAGCACTGTTATGACAGCTAAAATCGGCCAGGAACTGATGGGGCAGAAGATTGATATCGAAATGAATTCTACATCCACTGATTCGGTTTCGGTTAAAAGTGAGACAAAAGGCAGTTTTAATCTTTCCAAAACCCCTGTTAAATTAACCATGCACATTAATGCAATGGGAAAAGATATTGATTTCGATTCTGATAAAAAGGAAGATATGGAAGGAGAGATGGGACAAAAAATGAAAGACAAGCTGAATGTTCCTATTGATGCTACTGTAACAGAAAACGGGCAGATAAAATTGCAGAACCCTGTGCAGGAAGAAAGTGCAGCAGATGCTATGGGATCAATTATGCCCATGAATAACGATTCTGTTGCTATTGCAGGTTTATTTCTTACCCCAGTTCCGCAAACAATTAAGTCCGGTGAAACCTGGAAGGATTCTGCAATAACTTCTGAAATGAGCGTTGTTAACGTTTATACACTTGATAAGATCGAAAATAATATTGCGGTTATAAATTACACTTCTGTCAATAACGCATCAGGCACAACCACAGCAAACGGTATGGAGGTGAAAATGAAAATGAAAACGGAAACAACCGGTTTGTTGAAAGTAAATTTAAAAACAGGATTGGTTGTTGAACGGAAGGCTGATATGAAATTGAATGGCACTTCTGAAGTCATGGGAATGGAAATACCAATCAGCGGAAACTCAACGTCAATAATTACAGTTTCGGAACTTTAAGAAATACTGTTCAGCAACGAATCAATCTGCTGTTCCATTTTTTGCAATGCCTCTTTTGCTTCGGTTTCATCGGGCAGGGAGGCATTGTTGTTTGATGTACCTGCATGCGTTGCGTACCATACCAAAACCATTGCTACATAATCCTGCATGTCTTTGCCTGCAAAACTGGTTTTAAATTCCAGAATTTTATCGTTGATGGTTTTAATGGTTTTGCGTACATGTTCTTCATCCGAAGGACTTACTTTAATGCGATAATTTCGATCGCCAATCACAATGTTTACCGGAATTAATGTTTCCATAATAATGAAATATTAAACTGAAACCATATCTTTAAGATGCCTTCTTAAAAAGGGAAGCCTTTTCATCGTCCCTAACTTTTAAAAACAGCCCAAATTTAAAAGTAGTAAATCCAAAAAAACAAAATGTTTGCAAGAGTAAAACCAATCGTTTTTCTTGATTCATTAACTGTTGAACTTCCTGATCCTCAAAACAACGGAATTAAAGCTGTATTGAGAGATGAAAAAGGACTTGTTTGCCGCAGTATTGAAACAGAATCACATCATCCATCTTTATTCTGGGGCGGATTAGATGATTTACCTTACGGTGTTTACACCATAGAGCTTCATAATGGTGAGGAAGAAATGAAAGTAAGAATTATAAAGAGGGTTTAAGCAATTGCTATTGTGTAATTAATGCAATACACCTGTCGATTTCCCTGATGTAATGATTGATTTTTTTCTCCAGTTCCTTTTTCTCTTTATCATCCAGTTGCTGCTGCGTTGCCTTGAGCATTGCGTTCTGCATTTCCATAATCTCAAATTCATGCTTTTGTACTGAAAGATTTTCTTTCAGGGTTTTCAGCTCTTCTTTCAGCTTTTGATTTTCTTTCTGCAGCTGCTGGTGCTTTTTTACAAGCAGTTGCATTTTTTGCTGCAGCGACTGAATATGTTCTTCAAGCTTGGGCATGAAAAATTGGTTATGGTTGATTACTTTCTTATTTCGGCCGAAAGTTGCTTTTCAAGCGTTTGAATAAGCGTGTTCATCATTTTCTCTGTTTCCTTATCAGTGAGTGTTTTTTCCTCATCCTGGAAAACAAAGTTCAGCGCCATTGATTTTTTACCTGCGCCTATTTTATCGCTTTCAAACACATCAAACAAAGAAACTGATTTCAGTTTACCCACTTTAGCCGCACCAATTGTTTTTTCCACTTCAGCATAAGTTGTTGTTTTGGAAATAACAATTGCCAGGTCTCTTTCTACAGCAGGGAAACGTGGAATTTCATTATACGTCAGCTTCATTTTTGATGCAAGCTGTGTAAAAATGTTCCAATTAATATCGGCAAAATAAACCGGCTGTTTAATGTCGAAATGTTTCAATTGAGTTGCATCTACAATTCCTATTTTGGCAACAACCTGTTTTTTTACTTTGTAACTGATTACACCACTGAAACCTTTTTCTGCTTCGGCAATTTCTGTTTCAGCACTTAATCCCGCTTGTTGTAAAATATTATTTACAACAGCTTTCAGAAAATAAACATCAGTTGCTGCTGCTTTCTGTTTCCACGAAGCTTCCGTATTACCGGTTGTATATAATGCAAGGTGGTCTGTTTCAAAATACTTGCCAGTTTCTGTTGTTGTATATGTTTTTCCAAATTCAAACAAACGCAGGCTGTTGTTTTTCCTGTTAAGGTTAAACGAAACACATTGTAATCCTGTTTCAAGCATGGAAGGACGCATAACATTCAGTTCTGCACTGAGATTGTTAAGCATTTTCACTGTTGTGTTTAATACTTCTTCACTATACCATGCACTGTTTGCAATGGAGTTGGTAAAAATTTCGTTGAAACCTTGTCCTGCAAGTATGTTGCTGATTTTTTCTTTATACGCAAATGATGTATGATCTGATTCTGTTGAAGGAGAAATGGTAATGCTTGTTGGAATTTCAACATTATCCAGGCCATCAATACGCATTACTTCTTCAGCAAGGTCAGCAGGCAACTCCATATCAGGTTTGCTGAAGGGAGCAGCAAGCCAAAGTTCATCAATCGATTCTTTGACCAATTCAAAACCAAGTGAATCGAAAATCCGTTTTACTGTATCGGGGTGATAGTTTTTACCACTGATTTTTTTCAGGTAATGATATTTCAGCGCAATCTGCGTTTTCTCTTTTGGCTTTGGATAAATATCAACTACATCACTGGCTATTTCACCACCACACAATTCTTTAATCATGAGTGCAGCACGTTTCAGCACATTTACTGTATTGCTGATGTCAATTCCTTTTTCAAAACGAGTAGCAGCATCGGTACGCAGGTTGTGCCTGAACGATGTTTTACGTGTAGTTACCGGGTTAAACCAGGCACTTTCAAGAAAAATATTTTTTGTTGACTCTTTTACACCGCTTTTCAAACCGCCAAACACACCGGCAATACACATTGGTTCTTCTGCATTGCAGATCATTAAATCTTCGCTGCTGAGTTTGCGTTCCTTTTCATCAAGCGTAACAAAGGGGGAACCTTCAGGAAGATTTTTTACAATTACTTCAGCACCGGTAATTGCATCTGCATCAAACGCATGCAGCGGCTGACCTGTTTCGTGAAGAATGTAATTGGTAATGTCAACAATATTATTAATTGGTCTTACACCAATTGCTTTTAACCGTTGCTGTAACCAGGACGGGCTTTCTTTTACTGTAACATTGGTAATACTAACACCTGAATAACGCTGGCAGGCATCTTCATTTTCAATTTTTATAGAAATGGGTAACGATTTGTTATCAGCTTTAAATGAATTGCTGTAAGGTGTTTTAATGGCTTCATGTTTTTTATCATGAAAGCTGAGATAAGCCACCACATCTCTCGCAACACCAATATGACTCATGGCATCCATATGATTTGGTGTTAAACCAATTTCATAAATCCAGTCGGTGTATAATTTGAAATAGTCAGCTGCAGGAGTACCAACAACTGCATCATCTTTCAGAATCATAATTCCTGCATGACTGCTGCCTAGGCCAATTTCATCCTCAGCGCAAATCATTCCATGACTTTCAACGCCACGGATCTTTGCCTTCTTCATCGTTAACGGATCGCCACCTGCAGGATAAATAGTTGTGCCAATGGTTGCCACCACTACTTTTTGTCCGGCAGCAACATTCGGTGCCCCGCAAACAATCTGTAAAGGAGTTTCTCCACCCACATTTACTGTTGTTAATGAAAGTTTATCAGCATCGGGATGTTTCTCACAAGTGAGTACTTCACCAATCACCAATCCTTTCAATCCTCCTTTCACTTCTTCATAAGGTTCCATGCTTTCCACTTCAAGACCAATTGAAGTAAGAATGCGGCTTAAACGTTCCGGTTCAACTGTAAGGGGTAAATATTCATGCAGCCATTTATAACTAATCGTCATACGTTCTCAACATTTTTTGCTGCGCAAAGATAATTGATTGAAGGCTTGGTGCGAAAACGGGTTTTCAATCGTATTTCATTGCAGTAAACAGCTAAGCAAAGCAATGCGAACCTGTGAAAAAATGACAGGAAGCCAAATTGTAATCTTTTTCATACAACCAAAGATTGCTTCTGAAATCTTTCTGCACAGCGGGTGTGCAAATACATTAGGCGGGGGCGAAAAAATAAATTAAATTGAGGAAAACAGGCCTGATATATGTGGATAGCTGAATAATTACGGTGGATAACCCCGGAATTAATGTGAATCATGTATGAAAAAAATATTGAGTGGATTTGTTTTTGCTGGTATTGTTTTCTCAATTACATTCGTCGCCCTCGTTCCGTAACAGTTGCTTAACATTAAAAAATGTTGGCGGTTGTGAAGGAAGAACCCGAATCAAAACATTGTATTTCTTAGCAAACTATGGATCTTACGAATATCAATAAGGACCGGAAAGCAAAACGGAAGGCTCCCCTCGACCTTTCTACCATGGTGTATGGTAAAGTGCCACCACAAGCTAAAGAACTGGAAGAAGCAGTACTTGGTGCAATTATGCTGGAGAAAGGTGCGTTTGATGCAATCAGTGAAATTCTACGCCCGGAATGTTTTTATGTTGATGCACATCAACGCATATTCCGTTCAATGCAGTCACTCACTGCAAAAAGTTCGCCTATTGATTTGCTCACTGTGGTGGAAGAACTGAAGCTGAAGGAAGAACTTGAAATGGTTGGTGGTGCATACTTTGTAACACGTTTAACCAACACAGTAGTTTCAACTGCTAACATTGAAGCACACGCAAGAATTATTTTACAGAAATTTTTACAACGTGAATTAATCCGCATCAGCGGCGAAACAATCGGCGATGCATACGAAGAAAGTACCGATGTATTCGATTTGCTGGATGATGCAGAAAGCAAGTTGTTTGAAATTACCAATAACTATCTCCGCAAAAACTTTGATTCGTTTGATAATGTTTTGATCAAAACCATTCAGCGTATTGAAGACCTGCGCAATAAACAGGAAGATATTACCGGTGTGCCAAGCGGCTTTGCCACTATGGACAAAGTAACTTACGGATGGCAACCATCCGACCTGGTGATTCTTGCGGCACGTCCTGCTGTGGGTAAAACAGCATTTGCCTTAAACCTTGTGCGTAATGCTGCATTAAGTGCAACCAAGCCAACACCGGTTGCATTCTTCTCGCTTGAAATGAGTGCTGCGCAGTTGGTGCAGCGTATTCTTTCGGCAGAAAGTGAAATTATGCTGGAGAAAATCTCAAGGGGTAAGCTGGAAGATCATGAAGTACAGCAGTTGTACAAAAAAGGAATTGAACGTTTAGGTAAAGCACCTATTTACATTGATGATTCAGCAGCACTGAACATTTTTGAATTGCGTGCAAAAGCCCGTCGTCTTGTAAATAAACATGGTGTAGGCTTACTCATCATCGATTATTTGCAGTTAATGAGCGGTGGCGGTGGAAACAAAAATACCAACCGTGAACAGGAGATCAGTACTATTTCACGTTCATTAAAACAGTTGGCAAAAGAACTGCAGATTCCAATCATTGCACTTTCACAGTTAAGTCGTGAGGTGGAAAAACGTAAGGATGGAAATAAAATGCCGCAGTTGAGTGACCTTCGTGAATCGGGTGCTATTGAACAGGATGCTGATATGGTTATGTTCCTTTACCGTCCTGAATACTACGATATCACTTCCAACGAATTTGGCGAGAGCAACCGTGGTGAAACGCATGTGCGTATTGCCAAGCACCGTAACGGTTCGCTTGAAACAATTAAACTGAGAGCATTGCTGCATATTCAGAAATTTGTGGAAGATGATTTTGGTGATATGGGCGGAGGTGCATTGCCCGGTGGCGGTAACTGGAAACCTGTTTCAACCGATGACGGACCAAAAGTATTTGTGCAGAAAGGAAGTAAGATGAATGACATGAATTTTGATGAAGAAACTCCGTTTTAATTTCTGAATTCAGATTTACGATTATAGATTTGTCCCGCTCATTGCAGCGGGATTTTTCATTATGGCACTACCTTTTTTTTATATTGATGCTTACGATGGTTCTTCAATGCTTCTTACTCTCAATGAAGAAACATCAAAACACGTTGTGCAGGTATTACGCATGCAGCGTGGCGAAGAAATGAATTTAACTGATGGAAAAGGCAGCCTGTTGAATGCATCAATTACAGAACCACATAAACGAAGTTGTGTGGTTAAAATAAATGCTGTAACAAAAACAGATGAACCAAAACGAAAAGTTTCCATTGCTGTTTCGCTGGTAAAAAATGCCAGCCGCTTTGAATGGTTTTTGGAAAAAGCAACAGAGATAGGTGTGAGTGAAATTATTCCACTCATCAGCGAACGTACAGAGCGGCAACATTTCCGTTATGACAGGATGAAGGGAATTGTAATCAGTGCCATGCTGCAAAGCCAGCAAACATGGATGCCTGTTTTACATGAACCTGTTTCTTATTCATCGTATGTGGAACAAACAAATGAAAATGCACAGTTGCTGAAGTTGATTGCTCATTGTGAAGATGGAATGAAACATTCATTAAGGGATATTGATTTACGTTCAACTAATCAAAGCTGTATTCTTATTGGTCCTGAAGGCGACTTTTCGCCTGCAGAAATTGAACTGGCATTGCAGCATAAATTTCAGCCGGTTGCACTTGGCGAAACCCGGTTACGAACTGAAACTGCAGCTGTGGTTGCTGCAACATTACTGACAGTTGTGTAATGAACAGAGGAAACAATGCCCCATACGGTGTGAGCACACCGATTATCAGCTTTCAAACAAATACTCAGTTTACAATTTTATTTGCACAGCTGCTGCTGGCAAATGCCTCCGGTTTGGCTTTAAAGGCAAAGCCCATTCCGAGAATGTAACCCATTGCTTCACGCAATGCTTCATTGCTTTTGAAATGCGGGTTGGTATTAATGTCGGCATGTACCTCCATGTCAACATCATACTCTGTAAACAAGTCGCATAGTTCGTAAGCAATTTCAATACTTTTTGCTACTTCAACCAGCATGCGTTCTTTGATGGTGTAACGCTGCAGGGTTTTTTCATTGTGGATGAACATAAATCCTCCGTGCCCTTCACGAAGAAAAACAATAACAGTTGCAAACTCTGTATCGTTTCCCTTTACCTGGCTGTCGGTGCCAATACAAACCTTCAGGCGAAAACCTTTATCGGACTCCCTGATGATTGCTGCACGAACTTCGTCTTTAATGGGGAAGCGGATCTGTTCACCGTTAAATCGTCTCCAGTTCATAAATTGAGGTTTTCCTAATTTACGAATATATTTTCAGGAGCTGCAAGCCGGATAAGCTAAGTCTTTATTAACAAATGGGGATAAGCGAAATAAACCTCGGAAAATTAAAGTCAGACGGAAATCAATATTGGCCAGTGCTGAGCATTACCAATGTGCAGGCTTCAACAGGCTGAATATTATTTTCCATTGCCAGTTTTTCCAACTCATCATTTTCTGTTCCTGGGTTAAAGATGATGCGTTTGGGCTTCAGCGAAAGAATGTAATTATAGTATTGCTGTTGATGTGTAGGGTTGAGGTATAATGTTACTGTATCAATATCGTTGATTTCCTGCTGTTCGGTTTTAATTTCAACATCAGCAACAACACCTGCATGCCGGCCAATACCTATTACATCATGACCTTTACTGCGCAGATTCTGAACAGCAAGATAACTGTACCTGTTAGGATTGTCTGATGCTCCGAGAACGAGGGTTTTCTTGTTCATACTGTAAAGGTAAGGAGCAAGTAAATACCTGAATTCTTAAAAGATGCGGTACAAATTTTTGGGAGTGTTGTTAAATACTTCAGCTAATGCATCGCTTAGCAATGGGTATTTAAATTGAAAACCGGTTTCAAGTATTCTTGTGGGAACAACCCATCTGCTTTTAAGAACCAGTTCTGTTTCTGTTCCAATTAATAATGCACCAATCTGTAACATCCATTTCATTGCAGGTAATCCAAAAGTGGTATGCGATATTGTTCTTAATGTTTTCATGAATTCCTTATTATGAACTGGGTAAGGCGATGCACAGTTAAATGTGCCTTCCAGTTCATGATGCTCATAAAACCATTCAATCATCCTGCAGCTGTCTTCAATATGAACCCAGCTATACATTTGTTTTCCGTTGCCTTGCTTTCCTCCAAGCCCGAATTTCAACAGGTTAAAGTAAGGAATCATTATACCTCCTGCACCAAGTGTAATTGCCATTCTTAATGCAATTTTTCTTGTGAATGGTGTAGCCTGATTGTAAAATGTATTTTCCCATGCTTTACAAACTTGTACTGAAAAATCATTTTCAATTTCACCTGTAAATTCATCCTGGGGTTTATCCGTTGAATGTCGATAAATTGTTGCCGACGACGCATTGATCCAAAGTTTGGGTGGATTTTTTGTTTTAGCAATTGCTTCTCCGAGAATCTTTGTTGAATCGACCCGGCTGTTTAAAATATCCTTTTTATTTTTTTCAGTATACCTGCAATTAACTGATTTGCCTGATAGGTTGATAAGGATATCAGTGTCTTCCAATTGTTTATACCAGTCTCCCAATGTTTTCCCATCCCAATGGCAATAGATAACATTCTTTAACTCTGGTTCTGATAATAATGAAAATCTGTTTCTGTTGTTTTGTGAGTTGTCAGCATTTCTACTTAGAATAATCAGTTTATTTTCATTGCCAAAGTATTTAATTAAACTTTCTCCAATAAAGCCACTGCCGCCGGCAATGACAATTTTTGCATTTCTCATATTTCTTTATTTTGATTGGTTATTTCAAATGAAAAAATTCCTTCAACCGCAGAATCTGCATTTCCTTATAGCAGATAAATGTGTAGATAAGTAACATGAATGGTGATGTGAAAAATGAAATCATCAGACCAGTATTGGTAATAGCAAGTAATGCTGACAATAAAAATGTGAAGTAATAAATATTCCTCAGCAGGTGATTACTGAACCACCCGGTTTTGAAATGTATAAACAAACTGATGAACTGGCTCGCACCTGCAATAACGTAAATGATGTATGCTATCTCAAACCAGCCTGTTCTCCAAAACAGTGTTACTAATGCTGCTGCCAAAACAACTGTAAGGATCAATTCGGTTTGTTTAAATAATTTCATTTCTAATATTTTAAATTTTCAGAAAAAAATGAAAATAATATGTTTTAAAAAAGCCGGATTCGTCCGGCCTTCCGTGTTGTTTTCTCTATTTAATTAATTTCAGAACTGTGCTTAAAAACCAGTTTTCATCGCTTTTAACCAGCAATCCCAGCATATCATCTGCATGTGCTCCAAACTTCTGGATGCCGTTGATTGTGTCGAGGAAAACTTTTACATCCTTATCATTTTTATCGCCTTCCACTTTACTCATCTGGTCAATTAATTTCATCATCGGGTCAAGCTCTCTTTTCTTACGTTCCTTGATGATTTGTGTGGCAACTTTCCAGATATCCTTTTCAGCTGTAAAGTATTCCTTTCTTTCGCCGGCAATAATCACACGGTCAACCAATCCCCAATCAATCAGCTCACGGATGTTCATGTTTACATTACCACGACTGATATTGAGCTGGGCCATAATATCATCCTGGGTTAACGGATTGGCACTGATCATGAGCAAGGCATGTACCTGCGCCATGGTGCGGTTGATGCCCCAATGTGTGCCCATTGCACCCCATGTGCTGATAAATTGTTGCCTGGCTTCTGTTACAGTCATGTAACGAAGATAACAGATTATTTAAAATTTTCAAAAATTATTGAAAATCTGTTCAGGGTAAATGGTAAATAAGACTTATTCCACCATAATGCGGCTGGTAATATGGCAGGAGGGCAACTTCATCTTTAAGTTTACCCGGCAGCTTTTTCTTGATCCAGGGATATATATAATAAACGGCTTTGGTTGATAATATTCCAACACCTGCACCGGCTACAACATCACTTAGCCAATGTTTATTATTATACATGCGCAGGTAAGCTGTTGTTGCTGCTACGGCATAACCTGCAACACCATACCAGGGCGAAACATCTTTGTATTCCTGCCACATAAACTCTGCTGCAACAAATGCATCGGTTGTATGTCCGCTGGGAAATGATAATGTATTTGAGCCATCTGGTCTTGATTCTTTTGTGAGATGTTTTACCGGTGTTACAACTGCGGTTGCAAGCACCATACTCATTCCATAAAGAAGACTTCTGTCAATAAAATGGTGTTTGCCTTTTACGTTGATGGCATTTAAGCCATAAACAGCTGCTGCGGGAACAAATACGAGGTAATCGTCTATATGTGTTGTGTTATGCGGATTCTCGGTCCAGATTTTTTGCTGTATAGTTTGATTGAAATGAATTAGTTCCGGGTTTTTCAATGCGGTTATGCCATAAACAATCATTACTGACGGAACAATAATGCCAGCTGCTTTTAAATTGTGCTGATGATGTACAGTATTGCTGTCAACCTGTGCAGATACTGAATAGCATTGAATGATAGCAAGAATTATTAGCAGGCGATGCATGTAATTGGTAGTTATTGTAAAGAGATGAAGGTAAGAGTTTTGCTCTTCCTTATAAATAAAAAGCGCAGGTGTTATCCTGCGCTTTCGTTGTTATTTGTGATTGATTAAACCAGCATTGTAACCGGATTCTCAATATACTTTTTCAATGTTTGTAAGAAAGATGCACCAACAGCTCCATCAACACTTCTGTGATCGGCGCTTAGTGTTACTTTCATTACGTTGGTTGTATCAAAGCTTCCATCAGCTTTCTTCACTACAATTTCTTTAATGCGGCCTACAGCAAGAATACAGCTGTCGGGAGGATTGATGATGGCAGTGAAATCTTCAATATCCATCATACCAAGATTAGAAATAGTAAATGTATTGCCAGTGAATTCCTGTGGCTGCAGTTTACCTGTTCTTGCTTTTTCATATAAACCACCGGCTTCAGAAGCAATCTGGCTCAATGATTTCTGATCAGCAAATTTGAACACAGGAACAATCAATCCCTGGTCAACAGCAACAGCACTTCCGATATGGATATGATTGTAAGTGCGGATAAATTCGCCCATCCATGAACTGTTTACAGCAGGATGTTTACGCAATGCCATTGCACAGGCTTTGATCATCATATCCTGGAAGCTGATCTTAACCGGGCTTACTGCATTCATTTGTGCACGTGCAGCAATTGCATTGTCCATGTTGATCTCCATCTTCAGGTAGAAGTGAGGAGCAGTGAACATGCTTTCACCTAAACGGCGTGCAATGGTTTTACGCATGCTGCTGTTTGGTGTATCAACAAAACCTTCGCCTGCGCCAGGAGTAAATGCAACAACGGGTGCAGCTGCAGCTGGTTTAGATGCAGCAGGTGCTGTTGCGGCAGCAGGAGTATAGTTATCAATATCAGCTTTAATAATTCTTCCGCCATCGCCACTTCCCTGAACTGCTTTCAGGTCAATGCCTTTTTCAGCAGCAATTTTCTTAGCTAATGGTGATGCTTTAATGCGTCCGTCAGTGCCTGTTTCTGCAGGTGCAGCACTTGCAGCAGTTGTTGCAGCAGCAGGAGCAGCCGCAGTTGATGCCGCTGGTGCAGAAGCAGCCGGAGCTGATGGATTTTTAATGGCTTCAATCAAACCACTAACATCGGTACCTGCTTTACCAATAATGGCAATTACCTCGTTTACTTTTGCAGCAGTACCAGCTTCAAAACCGGTGTATAATAAAGTGCCATCTGCATAAGGAACAACTTCCATTGTTGCTTTATCGGTTTCAACATCCGCCAGACTTTCATCGGCCTTAACTGTATCGCCTACTTTCTTATTCCATGCAACAATTTTTCCTTCTGTCATGGTATCGCTCAGCAAAGGCATGCGGATAACTGTTACTGCAAGTGATTTTGCAATACTGTCTGCATCACCACCAGCAGCGGGTGCAGCAGCAACCGGAGCTTCAGCTGCAGGAGCAGGAGCCGGTGCAGCAGTTGATGAACCACCACGAAGAAGAGCCTGGTAATCTTCACCTTCTTTACCAATAATTGCAATGATTTCGTTTACCTGTGCGGCTTTCCCTTCGGGTACACCTATGTATAACAATGTGCCATCTACATATCCTACAACCTCCATCGTAGCTTTATCAGTTTCCACATCTGCCAGCACGTCGTCGCCTTTTACTTTATCGCCCACCTGTTTATTCCATTTTACAATTTTTCCTTCGGTCATTGTATCACTCAACAGGGGCATACGAATTACTTCAGCCATAAATTCTATTTTATTTGATTGGATTGAGGGCGTGAAATTAAGGCAAAAACTGCAAACAGAGGCCGATGTTTTGACCAATAGTTGTTAGTCTTAACGATTTCAGATACCGGCAGCAGCCTGCTGAAATATTGTTTTTCTTACAATTGTTCTTTACAGCGTGCAACGTCATTGAATTTTATGCTGTCAGGAGTATAAATTCGCAACATGAAACGGCTGTCAATTTTCTTTATTTCACTGGTTTTTTTACTGTCTTGTTCCAAGCAGCCTGCACCGGGCAATGGATCACTTGAAGGGAGCTGGAAACTGGTAAAAGTATATGATGGCGGGCTTCCCTATTTATCTCAACCTTCCGGCGATGTGATCATTACATTTACAGCAAACGGAACTTATTCCGGCCATACAATGGCGAATACTTTTTCAAACGGCACATTTGCAGTGCAGGATAGTAATAAAATAACGTTCGATTTACCGGCTATTCAATCGCAGGTGTATGAAGAAGAGTGGGGAAGAAGTTTATTTGTTGTGCTTGGCTCCTGCGGATTGCAATCCATTCATCCCTGCAAACCCTGCAATTACACTATCACGGGCGATCAGCTTTTTATTGATTCACCCATGCGTTATGATATACTGTTGAAAAAACAATAGCATCAATAATCCAGTTCAAGACCAAGCTTGTCTTTTAATTCTTTTACCAGCGGATATTTTTCAGCCATTTTCATGAACTGTTCCTTGGTTGATAGCGGACGGTTAACAGGATTTGTGTCTTCCGCTTCTTCAATCAGTTCAACATGAATATTGATGTTGGGATTATGAAAGAAATGCTGCACATGTTCCAGCAAATGCGTTTTTTCCTGCTTCAGAAATCCAGCCTGGATATTGCCATAAACAATCACTTCAAACAACTCAGTATTTTTCATCCGGCATTCCATCATTTCGAAAGTGGAAACAACTGAATGCTTTTGTGCTGCTTTTAATTTGAGAATAAATTCCTGCCAGGCTATTTTCAACGGTTCTGGTTCAATATCCCTGGCGGCGTTGATGTTCTGGTTATTTTCAGCTGCAATTTTCTGGCGAAGTTTGGCAAGTCCACCTTTCATTCCTGTTCCTGATGCTGAAGTTGGGGGTGGAGTTACAGGTTTTGAAGCTGGCTTTTGCGTTGCAGTAGTTGGGTATGATTGTTTTGGTTCTTCAATGATGAGTTTTGCTGAACCTGCTTTTGGCATAGTGCTTTCAGTGTGCTGCACATTGCTTTCTTTTACTTCAACGGGCTTTAATAACCTGAACTGAACAGGCTTTGCTTTATCAGCTACTTTTTTTTTATCAGAAAGATCCAGTGCCTGCTGCAGGTACGTAAGCTTAATTAAAGCCAGTTCAACATGCAGACGTTTATTGCGGGCCTGTTTGTAGTTTATTTCAGCTTCGTTCAGTACATTCAATGCACTGATGATGTATGATGCAGAAGTTTTCTTTGCAGCTTCAAGGTATTTGTCTTTAAAACTTTCCACCACTTCCAGCAGGTTGGCTACTTTCTCATCTTTACATACAAGCAGGTTGCGGAAAAATTCAGCCATTGCATTCAATACCATATCACCTTCAAATCCTTTGCGGTTAATATCATCAAACAACAACATGGCATTTGAAAGATCCTGCTGCTGCATGGCATCAAGCAACTTGAAAAAATAATCGGCATCAAGAATGTTCAGGTGTTCCAGTGTGTTCTGGTAGGTAAGTTCGCCATTGGTAAAACTTACAATTTTATCCATGATGCTGAGTGCATCACGCATACAACCTTCACTCTTTTGTGCAATAACCTGTAAGGCCGGTTTTTCGGCTTTGATTTCTTCTTTGTCAACAATTTCCTGTAAATGATCAACCGTATCGTTGGTGGTAATACGTTTGAAATCAAAAATCTGGCAACGGCTTAAAATGGTTGGAAGAATTTTATGTTTCTCCGTTGTTGCAAGAATAAAAATGGCATAGGAAGGTGGTTCTTCCAGTGTTTTCAGAAACGCATTAAACGCACTGGAGCTGAGCATGTGCACCTCATCGATAATATACACTTTGTATTTACCCATTTGAGGAGCAAAGCGAACCTGCTCAATCAATGAACGGATATCATCCACCGAGTTGTTACTGGCCGCATCCAATTCATGAATGTTGAGCGATGTGCCTTCATTAAATGTTTTACAGCTTACACACTGATCGCATGCTTCACCATTCGGCTGTAAATTTTCACAGTTGATTGTTTTGGCAAGAATACGGGCACAGGTTGTTTTACCTACACCTCTTGGTCCGCAAAATAAAAATGCATGCGCCAGTTGATTATGACTGATGGCATTTTTTAATGTGGTGGTGATGTGGCTTTGTCCCACAACTGTATCAAAAGTCTGGGGCCTGTACTTACGTGCTGAAACAATGAATTTATCCATAACTGCGGCTGCAATTTAGGGAAAATATAAGGATGCAGAACGTTGGGTTTTGCACCTGTGATAAACATTACATCGCTTTGTTGCTGCATTTCATACCTTTTCAAAAATTATTGTCCCGGGTTTGCCAAAGCCATAGGATGATGAACGAAACGGACGTCTAATGTTTAACCGGCCGGCACATGCACGATGAAGAACTGATAAAAAGTATTTTGAACGGAGAACGTTTTGGAATGAAGCAGCTGATGGAAAAATATCAGCCCAATGTTTTTCGTATTGCTGTTGGTTTTGTTCATAACCGGGATGATGCAGATGAAATTGTGCAGGATGTATTTGTGAAAGTGTACCAGTCGCTTTCCGCATTTAATGGAAAATCAGCTTTCTCAACCTGGCTTTACAGAATTTCAGTTAACACAAGTATTAATTATTTACGCAAACAAAAACGAACAGGTTTCTGGACAAGCATTACAGAGTTGGTGCAGATCACTTCAAAAGAAAAAGCAGCCGAAACAAAGCTGGTTGAAAAATCAAATGCTGAAATGATACGTGCAGCAATCAACGCCTTACCTGTAAAACAACGTATCGCTTTTATACTGATGAAATATGAAGAGCTGCCGCAGAAAGAGGTGGCGGCTGTGATGCACATCAGCGAAGGTGCAGTGGAGCAGCTTGTTCACCGGGCGAGGAATAATCTTAAAAAAAATCTTGAAAATAAACTGGAAGAAGCATAGGAAAACAAATTCACTCATTGTCAAACATACATAACATGAAAATTGACGAAACAATCTGGCAAAAAGTTGATGAACTGGTAAAACAGGAAAAGGAACAGCAATCCAATTCTTTTTTATCAACCCGTGTAATGGCAAAGATTGAGCATAGCAGGAGTAACGAGTATGTTCTTTTGCCGCCGGTTTGGAAAACTGTGTTTGTTGCTGTGGGATTGATATTGGCGCTTACAGTTGGAATAGCAACCGGCAATCTTTATCATCCGCAAAGCAATCAGCCCGATGTTGTTTTAACGAATGATGATGTGATGGAGGATTTTAGTTTTTACCAGTCAACCGAAAACCAATAATGTATGATCAGCAAAACAAAAATATTGATATGGCTGGTTGTTTTATTGGTTGTAATGAATATTGCATCCATCTCAACTATTCTTTATCATAACTACAATGAAAAGAAATTGCAGAGTGATGTTGTGATTAACAGCTCTTACGGTGGACAAATGATCAACGGCCGTTTTTTGCGCCAGGATCTGGGATTTGATGACAAGCAAATGGATGCATTTCGTGAAATTAACCAGCAATTCAGACCTGTTACAGCGGATATTACTTTAGGGATTGATTCATTAAAGAACGAAATGTTTGCTGAAATGCAGAAGGAACAGGCTGATACTGCAAAACTGAATCTTCTTTCGGATGAAATCGGACGTAAACATGCCCTGTTGAAACATGATACATACCAGTTCTTTTTAAACATAAAAAAACTTTGCACTGCCGAACAGAAAACAAAACTTGAACAGGCATTTCAGCCATTATTTAAAAGCGAAATCAATAATTATTCTCCCGGTCAGCAGCACAGGCGTGGCTGGAGAAATACCCCGTAATCTTTAAACAGAAAATATGAAAAAGTTCATCCTCACTGCAATCCTTGCGATTGCTGTAAGCAGCTTATTGTCTGCTCAAACAAAAAATGGAAATGGTTCAGCCGGAACCAATCGTAACAACCCAGGTTATGTTGATGCGAACAAAAACAATGTGTGCGACAATTATGAAAACAGGAATGGCAATGCAAACAGGAACCGTTCGCAGATGCAACGCAGGGGAAATGGCAGTTGCCGGAATAATGCTTTTTACAGGAGAGGTAATGGCTGCCGCAGAGGCTGGTAATTGTAAATGTTAAAAATCACAAAATGAAATCGGTTTTAAAATTATCATTTGCATTATTGTTTCCGGGGTTACTTTTTGCTGGTTGCAGTAAACAGGAACGTACTGCAAATACCCCGTTAAATAATGATTGGTCAATGGCATTAGTTCAGCAACAACTATTACTCATGCCTGTTGAGCAGCTAAGCACTGAAGAAATCAATTCACTTATGCATATGCGTGAAGAAGAAAAGCTCGCAAGAGATGTGTACAACACGTTATATGCAAAATGGGGGAGCAGGGTGTTCAGCAATATTTCATCTGCCGAACAAAATCATATGGATGCGGTATTGATGCTGATGAAAAAATACAATCTAACAGATCCTGTCCCATCTGATGAAGCAGGTGTGTTTAAGAGTGCTGAAATGCAGAATTTGTATAAGCAGTTAACAGAGCTTGGCATGAAAAGCCTGGTCGATGCATATAAAGCTGGTGCAACCATTGAAGACCTTGATTTATTTGATCTGATGAAATCGTTTTCATTTATTGATAATGAAGATATACGTCTTGTTTATAGCAATCTTTCCAGGGGAAGCAGGAATCATCTTCGTGCTTTTTACAGAAATATTCAAAATGCAGGTACTGATTATACTCCTCAATACCTTTCAGTTTCAGAATTCAATGCAGTCATCAGCAGTGAAACAGAACGTGGCGGATGGCATTAAAAATTAGTCACTGACAAAATATTGAATGCGTTTGTTATGGACGGTTTCTCGATTAAAAAAGTCGCCTGCATAATTGCGGGCGACTTGCTTTTATAAAGTTCAGTTCGTTTATAAAATCGGGTGGCGTTTAAATTCTTTTGTGCGGTCGAAGTTATAACGGTAAGTAATTAATCTGCGGCTGATATGTGTGCCAAGGCTTGCAGCAATATTCATCATCTTGGGATTAAAATCACCAATCCACTGCATTTCATAATCTTCATACAGCATATTATCCTGGATAATTTTTGCTGCTTCCAGAATCATAAATGCATCAACACCTTTTGCCTGGTGTGCAGGAACAACACCAAAAATCAAACCAAGGAATTTCTTGTTTTTCTTTGTTGCCTTCAGCCATAAAAATTTCAACTTACCCCACAAATCAAAACGTCCGTTCAGGTATTTAAACCATTGGTTTAAATCAGGAATATTTAACCAGATGGCAATCGGTTCATCTTTATAATACGTAAACCAGCAGATTTTTTCATCCATTACAGCCTTCATTGATTTAAACATGGTAATGGCTGTTTGATAATCCATTTCTTTTAACCCGCCATGACCAGCCCAGGCTGTATTGTACACATGAATAAAATCTTTGGCAAATTTTTCCAGCTCATTGCTCCTTATATGTACTGCTTTGTAATCAGGGTTTTTTGAAATTTCATCGTGACGATGATAAAATTTTTCCTGCAGTTTATCTTTTACATTCAGTGAATAACAGAGCTCGTTATAAAATAACTGGAAACCGTAGTTTTCAAATAAAGGCTGGTAATAAGGTGGATTGTAGTTCATGCAATAGAGTGGAGAAGCAAATCCTTCCACCTGCAAACCCCACCACCTGTCACGCTCACCAAAGTTGATGGGACCGTCCATTGCTTCCATGCCTTTGCTCTGCAGCCAGTTTTTTGCAGCATCAAATAACATATTGGCGGCAGACTGATCATTTATGCATTCAAAAAAGCCCATACCACCAACAGGACCATCATCGCCTTTTGTTTTGTATTTTTTATTGGTGAATGCTGCAACACGGCCCAATAGTTTTCCATCATCTGATTTTAATATCCAGCGAATAGCTTCGCCATGACGGAATGCTTTATTTTTTTTTGGATCAAAAACGTTTTCAATATCATTATCAAGAGGCCTTACCCAATTAGGATCATCTTTGTAGATTTCTACTGCAATCTGCAAGAATTCTTTTATAGATTGTTTATCGGTTACTTCAATCAGTTTCATTTCGTATCTATTCAAAATCGTTGCGAAATTAGTTCAAAAAGCGTTTAACCGGTCATTACATCTTTTTTGTTAACTTGTTGCATGACCAAGTATATTCTTGCCCTCGATCAGGGTACTACCAGCAGCCGTGCCATTGTGTTTGATCATAATGGAAATATTATTTCAGTTGCGCAAAAAGAATTCAGGCAGATTTTTCCGCAGCCCGGTTGGGTTGAACATGATCCGGAAGAAATATGGAGTACACAATTAGGTGTAGCCGCAGAAGCCATAACACATGCAGGCTTAACAACAGAGAATATTCATGCGATTGGTATTACCAACCAGCGTGAAACAACGATTGTGTGGGACAGGAATACAGGTAAGCCAATCTACAATGCTATTGTGTGGCAGGACAGGCGCACTGCAGATTTTTGTGATGAACTGAAAAGGAAAAACCTGCACATTCTTATTCAGCAACGCACAGGTTTAATCGTGGATGCTTATTTCAGTGCTTCAAAAATTAAATGGATACTGGATAACGTAGAAGGCGCAAGAGCAAAAGCTGAACGTGGTGAACTTTGTTTTGGTACAGTTGATACCTGGCTGCTCTGGAACTTAACAAAAGGACAGGTGCATGCTACCGATGTAAGCAATGCAAGCCGCACCATGTTAATGAACCTGAACACACTTCAGTGGGATGGTGAATTAGAAAAGATTTTTGATATACCCGGAAATATGCTGCCGCAAATACGCAGCAGCAGTGAAGTGTATGGTAAAACACAAAACATTTTAACAGCACATAATATTCCTGTGGCCGGTATTGCTGGCGATCAGCAAAGTGCATTGTTTGGACAAATGTGCACACAACCCGGCATGGTGAAGAATACTTATGGTACAGGATGTTTTATGCTGATGAATACGGGTGAAAAAGCAGTGATCTCCAAAAACAACCTGTTGACAACAGTAGCATGGAAAATGAATGGTAAAACAGAATATGCATTGGAAGGAAGTGTGTTTATTGCCGGTGCAGTAGTGCAATGGCTGAGAGATGGATTGGGTATTATACGAACTTCAGCTGAGGTGGAAGAACTGGCTTCAAAAGTAAACGATAGTGAAGGTGTGTACATTGTTCCTGCGTTTACTGGGCTGGGTGCTCCTTACTGGAACCAGCATGCAAGAGGAACAATGGTTGGGTTAACAAGAGGTTCCACTGCTGCACATATTGCCAAAGCTGCACTCGACAGTATTGCCTATCAAACAGCCGATGTATTGAAAGCTATGGAAGCAGATGCAGGAATTGAAATCAAAGAACTTCGTGTTGATGGGGGTGCAACGGTGAATAATATTTTAATGCAGTTCCAGAGCGATATTTTAAAAACAGCAGTTGTGCGTCCACGTATTACAGAAACCACCGCACTGGGTGCAGCTTATCTGGCCGGGCTTGCTACCGGTTACTGGAACAGCGTGGAAGAAATTCAGCAGCAGTGGCAGGTGGAGCGCAGGTTTGAACCGCAGATGAACGAAGAAAACCGAACTCATTTGATGGAAGGATGGAAGAAGGCAATTAAAGCAACTGTGAGTTTTTAAAAAAATCAAAAGTGAAAAGTTAAAAGTCAAAACCTGAAACCCTTAACAGTTTCATTAATATTGCAGATCAATTTGAGTTTTGATTCACTTTAAACTTTTAACTTTCAACTTTAAACTTATCTCTTGAATCGTTCGCAGCAAATACAGCAGTTAAAAACAACCAATCACTGGGATATTATTATCATTGGCGGAGGCGCAACCGGTTTAGGTGCAGCAGTTGATGCGGCAGGCCGTGGTTATAAAACACTGTTGCTGGAACAATACGATTTTGGTAAAGGTACATCCAGCCGTTCAACCAAACTGATTCATGGTGGTGTACGTTACCTGCAGCAGGGAAACTTTCGTTTGGTGCGTGATGCTTTGCGTGAAAGAGGTTTGTTGCTGAAGAATGCGCCGCATATTGCTCACCCGTTAAAACTTGTACTTCCTGCTTACCGCTGGTGGGAAAAGTTATATTACGGGCTGGGTTTGAAAGTGTATAATTTTCTTTCGAATAAATTAAGTCTTGGCCCCAGCGAAATTCTTTCCATCAAAAAAACACAGGAATATATTAAAGGTCTTGATGGAAAAAAACTCAGCGGTGGTGTGGCTTATTTCGACGGGCAGTTTGATGATGCACGTATGTGTGTGTCGCTGGCATTAACAGCAACGGATGTAAGTGCAACTGTTTTGAATTATTGCAGAGTCACAGACCTTATTCACGACCAGGGAAAAGTAAAAGGTGTGGTAATTCAAGACAAGTTAAGTGGCGAAGTTCATGAAGCAAGAGGAACAATTGTGATTAATGCAACTGGTGTTTTTGTAGATGAAGTGCTGAAAATGGATGATGACGGATTAACCAAGTTGGTTACACCTTCACAAGGTGTGCATATTACAATCGATAAAAAGTTTTTTCCCGGCGACCAGGCATTGTTTATTCCACGTACTGATGACGGACGTGTGTTATTTGCTGTTCCGTTTCATGATCGGGTAATTATTGGCACAACTGATACCAGTGTTGAAACGGCAGTGATTGAGCCATTGCCGCTGGAAGAAGAAGTGGAATTTGTAATCAATCACTTTAAGCGTTATGTACAAACCGGTTTGCAGCGCAGCGATGTAAAAAGCGTATTTGCAGGTTTACGCCCGCTGGTGAAAATTCCCGGTCAGAAAAAAACGGCTTTGCTTCCCCGTGATCATACCATCTGGGTTTCAAAGGGAGGAATGATCAACATCAGTGGAGGCAAATGGACAACCTACCGGAAAATGGCGCAGGAAGTTATTCTGAAAGCGCACTACGAAGGCGGCTTGGCGTACACAAGATGCCAGACTGAAACCATGAAGATTCATGGATGGATGAAGAAAGTGGACTATAATGATCCCCTTCATTATTATGGAAGTGATGCAGCTGCTATCCGCTTCTTACAGCACCAGGGTTATTCTCAGTTAATTCATCCTGAACTTCCTTTTACCGTTGCAGAAGTATACTGGTCTGTATTGAATGAAATGGCAATGACGGTGGAAGATGTACTTGCACGTCGCACAAGAGCATTGTTCCTTGATGCGAAAGCTGCTGTCGAAGCCGCACCATTAGTTGCTGATATCATGATGAAGGAACTGAACAAAGATGAAGCATGGAAGCAACAACAGATTGCTGCATTCAATGAAGTGGCGAAAGGGTATATGCTGAAGTAAGCTGAATGAACAATATATGATGTCGACCGTGTGACGGATTTATATAAAACCCAAAACAAAACTTCTTGCCATGTCTCCATTCCTTGCTGAATTTATCGGAACAATGTTTATCATTCTTCTAGGTAACGGTGTTGTTGCCAATGTGCTCCTTGCAAAATCAAAAGGAAATAATGGCGGTTGGATAGTGATTGCTTTTGGCTGGGCCATTGCTGTGTTTGTTGGTGTTTATAGCAGTGCATCGGTAAGCGGTGCACATTTAAATCCTGCAATTACAATTGCTCTTGCAGCAATTGGAAAGTTTGCGTGGATAAATGTTCCTTCTTATATACTTGCCCAGTTGCTAGGAGCCATGACGGGTTCATTACTCATGTGGCTTGCCTACCGTAAACATTTTGATGAAACAACTGATGCAGAAGCTATGCTGGCAATATTCTGCACAGGTCCTGCAATACGAAATACAGTTGCCAATCTTACAACTGAAATCATCGGTACGTTTGTACTCATGCTGGGTGTGTTATTTATAGCCGCACCGCAAAACACATTAGGTGCATTGGATGCATTGCCTGTTGCATTGCTGGTGCTGGGCATTGGTTTGAGTTTGGGTGGGCCAACCGGTTATGCCATTAACCCGGCAAGAGATTTAGGTCCACGCATCATGCATTTTATTCTCCCCATCAAAAACAAACGTAACAGCGACTGGAGTTACAGCTGGATACCAATTGCGGGGCCGATAGCGGGAGCGTTGATTGCTGCAGAAATTTGGGTGTTAATTTCATGAAGTCCTTTACAATAAAAAGGAGACTGAATATTGAGCCAGCCTCCTTTTTTATAGTCGCTATTTAATTACTTTACTTTCACTAGTTGTTGTACATACTTTGTTTCTCCTAACCTTACTTCAAAAATGTAAGCCCCTTCGGGTAAATTCGATAGTTCTTTAATAGAAATTGAATTTGTTCCAGGATTTAAGAGACGTAAATTATTGTAGAGAATAACTCCACTTTGATTCAATACACGTATATAACATTCAGTTTTTTTATCTGTATTGATTAATACCTGGGTATTTGATGAAAATGGATTAGGATAAAGTTTGATTTTAAATTCCTGTTGGTGGTTTAATATAAGAACACTGCTGTATTCATACTTTCCGTCATTGTCAATCATCTTTAACCTGTAAAAGTTTGTATTACTCGTTGTATTAGGATCAGTAAAACTGTATTGAATGATAGTACTGCTGTTACCTTGGGCATCAACTTCTCCAATAGTTTTAAATTGCCTGCCATCTGTGCTATGTTCTATTTCAAAACGGTTTGAGTTCATTTCGAGTGAGGTTGACCATGTTAAAACAGATGAGTTGTTTACTATTTTTCCATTAAATGTTAAAAGTGTTAACGGAAGAGTGGCATTAGAGCAGTCAAAACTAACTCCACCTGATGCGTTTAAAGATGCAGGCGAAGCAGCAAGGATATATGTAGTTGAATTTGCAGGATCACCAATTGAACCACCAGTATTATGTCCTAAATACCAATATTGATCAGTCGTTCCATTTGTATAAAAAGCTATTGTAAAATGGCCGGCAACACTAAAGTCTGTATAACTGGCACCCGGAGTGGGGTAAAATAATTGTACCGTTTTAGGCACCGGATATGATGAAATCCCCGCATTAACCCCCAACATGCCTGCGGGACTATCTCCCCATCCAAAAATTTGCCCGGTAGTTGTTAAAGCAGCCATGCAAAAAATATCAGCTTCAGTGTCTCCATCAATTTTTATTACACCAGTTAAATCAGTTGTTCCATCTGTTGTTTTTACTGGTTGAAATGTAGCCTGGTTAGTTGTGTAAGTTGAATTGTTGATTCCAAGCACACCGTTTGTGTTAAGGCCGGTTGCATAAACCTTTCCATTGCCGCAAGCAATAAACAACGTACTTGAGCTTGGTGTTTTTGTACCTAAAACAACCAGGTCTTTTACTGTTTGTCCAGATGGTATCTGTGCAGACAAATCATAGGCATAGTTATAACTGGTAGATGTATTTGCAACGCCTGCAACATTTGCCGGTGATCCCCAGTAGTATATTTTGCCTGAATTTGTCAGAGCAAATGCACCAGAACTTGATAAAGATAGTTTTTTTACTCCGGTTAAATATGTTGAACCTCCGGACAATTTAACATGGTGCCAGATAGCAGAATTTGCAGCTGTAATGTCGCCTTGTAAGTTTACAAGTGATGTTAAAATATAAACATCACCTGTGGTTGTAACTATTGCAAAAGCAGTTTGTGAAACTTCTACCTGTACAATATCACTTATTGTTACTCCTGAAGGTAATTTGGAAGTTACATCGCTTGCAGCTGTAGTTAAAGAAGCACCTCCAAAACCTGTCATTGTTGTTATAGCTGTAAGATTTGCAGCAGTTCCAAAAAAATAGAGATTGGTTGATGTTCTGAGTACTAAGGCACTGTATCCTGTAGAACTTCCACTACTTGACGAACGGACTTCAAGAGGAACGCCACTATAACTACCTGTTGAAACTGTTGTGGGCGATGTAATGTTACCACTTCCGGTTCCAATATAGGTTGCCATATTCTGGCCCCATGCCAAAACAACGTTTACCCCTGATTGATTTCCTATATACAGGTTTGAATGGTATGAACCTGTAAACCGGTTTACAGTTCCGGCAACACATGTTCCGCCAATATTTGAAAAGGCATGTGCAATGTCAGTTTTTTCATGAAAATGGTTGTCTTCTCCGCATTCATATAGAAGAACCTTATTGTTGCTGTCAACTGATTCTTTATTTAATGAATGGTTATTTGAAAGGGCAACAACACTCTTTTTGCCTTGTGATACAAAACGCAGGTATGAATTCTCCGGGAAATCGGTTTTGTCGGCAGGCTTAAAAGGAAGTTCATTCCATAATGTTATGTAGTTTAAAAGCGAAAAAACCATAAGCTTAAACAATAGTGTTAATGGCATAGCTGAGAGTTTACTTATTTATGACGAAATTATTCTCAAAATTAAGTATAAGGAATTTAAAAATACATTCCAAGAGGTTTAGTAAATATTTTCACTTATAAATATTGAATAATGTACTTAAAAATCGACTCAAACTCTGATGTTTATTCTGGAATGAATGTTAGAAAAGAATTTTTACTTTTTTTAAGAAGTAACTTTATAACAATAAATTACTTTCCCGAAAAAATTTCAAAATTCCATTGATAGCCTTCAGCAATATTCATGTTATTCCTGTTGGCTTGCTGTTTTCAGAAATACAAATGCCAATACAACTGGGTTGTTTTTTAATGCTGTGAGTAATCCTTTCGAAAGCTTTGCTTGTCAAATATGCGAATATCAGTACGAAAAATAAATCAGTAAGATATTCTCTAAACATAAATTGATTTTTTGTCAGGCGATTTTTGCATACCTGTCTTGCACAATTAAAAAATGCTTCGATTTTTAACAAAAGAAATGCAGCATATTCTCAACGATTAGTTTTGTAGCTATCTTCATTGCCGCCAAAATCATCCGTAATCATTTAGCTATATAAAAATACATGCAGCAAAAAAACGCAGCTGTTTTAACCGGCAAACAGCATTTTGAAATTCTTGATGGTCTAAGAGGCATTGCAGCCGTTTCGGTTTTAGTTTTTCATTTTATGGAGATTGTTATTTCCGATTACAGTAAAAATTTTATTGGTCATGGTTTTCTTGCTGTTGACTTTTTTTTCTGTTTATCCGGTTTTGTAATCGCTTATGCATACGATGACCGTATTCAAAAAATTGGTCTGAAAGATTTTTTCAAAGCACGATTAATCAGGTTGCACCCGCTCGTTATTTCTGGTTCGGTGCTTGGGCTGCTTACTTTTTTGTTTGATCCGTTTGGCGGTCATCCTGAATTATACAATGCAGGGCGCATCATATTGATTTTTGTTTTGTCCATGTTGGTGATTCCGTTTCCGGTAATGAGAGACCGGTTTTATAATCTCTTCAGCTTTAATGCACCTGCATGGTCGTTGTTTTGGGAGTATGTGGCCAATATTGTGTATGCATTTATTCTCTGCAGGCTCAATAAAAAAATAATTGTTGTACTCTGTGCTCTTTCAGCAGTGGCATTGGGCTTTGTTGCACACCGTGCAGGAAATCTGATGGGTGGTTGGTCCGGAGGAACTTTCTGGGATGGCGGCGTACGCATCGCTTACTCATTTTCGGCAGGATTACTTGTATACAGGTTTAACTGGATTATCAAAACAAAGCTTGGTTTTATTCCGCTTTCTATTTTATTACTGCTTGCTTTTGTAATGCCCTGGTTCAGCTGGAACTGGCTGGCCGAAACACTGGTGGTGGTTTTTTATTTTCCATTGATGGTATCGCTTGGTGCAGGTGCAGTGCTTTCACAACGAACAAGAAAGGCTTGTCTTTTCAGCGGTAACATTTCTTACCCGTTGTACATGACACATTATGCAGCTTTGTGGATGTTTGGAAATTATTACAACAGTCACAAACCCGGAACAACAGAATTGGTGATTGTAATTACTGCAGGTTCTCTTCTTCTTATCGGTATATCTTATTTAGTTATGCTTGCTTACGACATACCCGTGCGGAAATATTTAACAGCAAAGTTGAAGCGTTGAAATGAAATTGACCTGAAACGATTATTAAACTAAGAGTATCTAACCTGGAGTTTTATTTTTTGTTTGTAAGTGCCGGTTAATATAATATTGCGCAAAAATTTTTAAACCATGAAAAAAACAATTTCTATTCTTGCACTCTCTGCAATGCTTTTCTCCTGCAAAAAAGATACTAATAACAATGGAACACCAATTGATAATGGACCTCTAGGAGGGACTTACTCCTTTACAGCTTCTGTCGGAAAAGCTTATGACAGCATTCCCGGTTCAGGTATTTTAACAACAAATGAATACACAACAACTACCACAAATCTAAAAGGCACTATTACTTTTACAGCAACATCGATTAGTGCAAATGGCTTAATGTGTGATTTCAATACAACCGGAATTCATAAAGAGAAAAACACAAACACAGGGGCTACAATTACTACAAATACAACTCCATTAACCGGAACCAGCGGTGCCAGTACAGCAACTAAAAGCAGCAATTATACTTTTTCAATACCAGGAAGTGAAATGAGCATTGATGACGCACAATATATTTTCTTTCCGTCTTTTGTAATTCTGCCCGCATCAAAAAAATACACGTACACATTAACAGGTAATGTGTTGAAAGTGAAAGTTGAATCATATTCAGCA
The DNA here is from genome assembly GCA_002337125.1 of Chitinophagaceae bacterium UBA1931. Classification (GTDB taxonomy): domain Bacteria; phylum Bacteroidota; class Bacteroidia; order Chitinophagales; family Chitinophagaceae; genus Lacibacter. The sequence continues at coordinate 1,133,894 of DDFJ01000004.1, read as the reverse complement.
TCATCACAATACCGCACTGTAATCGAATCTACATTTACGAAACAATAAGTTTTAGTAAATCAATAATAACATATCAAGCCTTGCTTAAAAAAAGCAAGGCTTAATCATTCCATCTACTTGTCGTTATACAAGAAGCTGTAAGCGTAATTCAATGTCTAACCATCGTCATCAGTTTCCCTGACTAAGGTCACCCATATAGATTAGCCAATTTGCTGATTCTTGTCATTTCCACACTATCGGGCCTCCGGTAATTTAGCCCCTTCAAAACAGTCAAAATATGGACAAGAACATCAATCAGGAAGAACTCCAGCCAAAGCCAGTTGTTGAGGTGATGGATGGTAACGAAGCGGCAGCTTACATTGCTTATAAATGCAGTGAAGTTTGCGCTATCTATCCAATTACTCCCTCATCAAACATGGGCGAATGGGCCGATGAATGGAGTGCACACGGAGAAAAAAATATTTTCGGACAAGTGCCACGTGTAATGGAAATGCAAAGTGAAGCCGGTGCTGCCGGTGCTATTCACGGTGCTTTACAAGGTGGTGCACTCGCATCTACATTTACTGCTTCGCAGGGATTATTGCTCATGATCCCCAACATGTATAAAATTGCAGGTGAACTTACTCCTACCGTATTTCACATTGCTGCAAGAAGCTTAGCTGCTCATGCGCTTTCGATCTTTGGTGATCATAGCGACGTTATGGCTGCAAAAAGTACCGGTTTCTCCATGCTGTTTGGCAACACTGCACAGGAAGCAATGGATATGGCGCTGATTGCACAGGCTGCTACATTGAAATCAAGAGTTCCTTTCATGAACATCTTTGATGGTTTCCGTACTTCACACGAATTATCACAGGTTGAAATTATACCTGATTCTATAATTGATGCAATGCTCGATAAAGATGCAATTATTGCACATCGTGACAGAGCATTATCTCCTAACAATCCTTTCATCCGTGGTACTGCACAAAACCCTGATGTGTATTTCCAGAACAGGGAAGCTGCCAATCCATATTTTGAAAAAGTGCCCGGCATTGTTCAGGCCGAAATGGATAAGTTCTATGAATTAACCGGAAGAAGATACAATCTCTTTGATTACTATGGTCATCCGCACCCCGATCGTTTGATTATTATTATGGGTTCAGGTACAGGCGCTGTACAAGAAACAGTTGACCACCTGAATGCAGAAGGTAAACGTGTTGGTGTATTATGCGTTCGCCTTTACAGACCGTTCTCGATTGATGCCTTTATTAAAGCGATGCCCAAATCTGTCGTAGCAATTGCCGTACTCGACAGAACGAAGGAACCCAATGCAATGGCCGAACCATTGTTTATGGATGTTGTCAATGCATTGAACGAATCGCAGGAAAATCATCATGCACATGTAATTGGTGGCCGTTATGGCTTATCATCTAAAGAGTTTACTCCGGCGATGGTGATTTCTGTGTTTAATGAACTGGAACAAAAACACCCCAAACAACACTTTACAGTAGGTATTGAAGATGACATTACTCACCTGAGCCTTTCTTACGACAAGAAGTTCAACCTGGATAACCAGCATAAGTTTTGCGGTTTGTTCTTTGGACTTGGTTCAGATGGTACAGTAAGTGCCAACAAAAACTCTATCAAAATCATTGGTGATAAAACCGATTATTTTGTACAGGGTTATTTTGTGTACGACTCTAAAAAGTCTGGTTCACTCACAGCATCTCACTTACGTTTTGGTGAAAATCCAATCCGCTCTACTTACCTCATCAATTCTGCAAACTTTGTAGCATGTCATCACTTCAACTATCTTACCAAGTATGATATTCTGAAAGATGCTGCTGACGGAGCAACCTTCCTTCTTAACGCACCTTATCCAAAAGATGAAGTGTGGGCTAAGTTGCCAAAGAAAGTGCAGGAAGAAATCAAACAAAAGCAACTGAAGTTTTATGTAATCAACGCTTATGCAGTTGCGAAAGAAAGCGGAATGGGTAACCGTTTAAATACAATTTTACAAACCTGCTTCTTTGCAATCAGCAACATTCTTCCAAGAGAAGAAGCCATTGCAAAAATTAAAGAAGCGATTTATGATTCATACTGGAAAAAAGGTGAAGCAGTTGTACAGAAAAACTATGCAGCGGTTGACGCAGCATTGGATAACCTGTATGAAATTGATTACTCATCACTCGCAATCGGAACAAAAGAACTCGATCAGCCTGTGCCTGAACAAGCTCCTGATTTTGTTCGTGAAGTGTTAGGTAAAATCATTGCTGGTGAAGGTGATGAACTTCCTGTAAGTGCATTCCCTGTTGATGGTACATTCCCTGCCGGTACAACCAAGTGGGAAAAGAGAAATATTGCTGATACAGTTCCTGTTTGGGATCCATCACTGTGTACACAGTGCGGTAAATGTTTCCTCATTTGTCCTCACGCAGCTATCCGTCCAAAAGTTTACGATAAAGGTTTACTTGCAAACGCTCCTGAAACATTCAAACATACCGATCCTATTGGTAAAGAATGGAACAAGGAAACTGAAGCATATACATTGCAGGTTGCAACTGAAGATTGTACAGGTTGTTCACTTTGCGTTGAATATTGTCCAATCACAAGTAAAACTGAAGCTGGTCATAAAGCCATCAACATGATGGATAAGATGCCGTTCCAGGAAAAAGAAGTTGCCAACTGGGATTTCTTCCTCAGCATTCCTGAAGTTGACCGTACAAAAATCAATAAGAATACAGTAAAAGGTTCACAGTTCTTCCAGCCGTTGTTTGAGTTCAGTGGTGCATGTTCTGGTTGCGGTGAAACTCCATACATTAAACTGTTAACCCAGTTGTTTGGTGAAAGAATGCTTGTTGCCAACGCAACAGGTTGTTCATCCATCTTTGGTGGTAACCTTCCAACAACTCCATGGACAACAAACGAAAAAGGTGTTGGACCAGCTTGGGCTAACTCACTGTTTGAAGATAATGCTGAATTTGGTTTAGGTATTAAAATGGCCAACGATAAGAAGCGTGATCTTGCATTACAGTTGCTCGATGAAGTTCGTCCGTTTGTAGGCGAAGGTTTAGCAACAACTCTTGCATCAGCTCCTGAAACTACCGAAGCAGAAATTAAAGCAAAAGAAGAAATGATTGCATTGCTGAAAAAACAACTGGTACAGTTACCTGGCCAGGCAGCAAAAGATCTTCTGCACCTTGCTGATTTCCTTTCTGAAAAATCAGTTTGGATTATTGGTGGTGATGGTTGGGCTTATGATATTGGTTACGGTGGTCTGGATCACGTACTCAGCACCGGTGAAAATATCAACATCCTTGTTCTTGATACTGAAGTTTATTCAAATACAGGTGGACAGAAATCAAAATCAACACCGCTTGGTTCAAGTGCTAAGTTCTCTGTAAATGGTAAAACAACCGGTAAAAAAGACCTGGCACTGCAGGCAATTGCACACGGTAACTCTTATGTAGCTACAGTAGCAATGGGTGCAAACGATGCACACACTGTACGTACCATTCTTGAAGCCGAAGCATATCCTGGTCCTTCAATTATCATTGCATACAGCCAATGTATTGCACATGGTATTGATATGGCACACGGTGCAGAAGAACAGGATTTTGCAGTGAAGAGCGGTTACTGGCCACTGTTCCACTACAACCCAATGAAAGAAAAAGGACAACGCTTTGTAATTGATTCAAAAGATCCATCAATGCCTTTGGCTGATTTCATGTATCATGAAAACCGTTTCAAAGTCATCAAAGCAAAAGATCCCGTTCTTGCCGAAGAGTTCCTCAAACAGTCTGAAGAAATGAAGACAACAAGATGGGAACGCCTTCATACACTGAAAGGGTTATGATACTTGATTATTCCTTATGAAAAGATAGAAAGAAGGGAGCCTGTTCAGGCTCCCTTTACATTTTATGATGTTGAAGCAGAAGTTAGTGCTGCCGACCTTGGTGCTCGCTAGGAACTTAATCTTATGGCCAAATAAAATGCGTAGCTATAGTATTGTGTGAGCAATCCCTGTTTTTTGAAACCCCAAAGCAGTATCATATATTTATGTATTGGACGTAATACCTTTTGACTCTTTTTTTTATGCAAACAAAACAGCATGAAAAAGTACTTCATATTTATAGCGTTGCTTTTTCCCCATTATCTGCTTTGCCAGGCAAAATCAGATACGCTTACTATTCAAAACACAAGGTATGGGCTTCGTTTCTTTAAATCAAACACCCTGTTAACTACACGTGAACTGAAAGAAACTTTAGAAATCAACAAGCAAGCATATAACGAATTCAAGCACGCTTCAAGAAATAAAATCGGGTACTTTTTTGAATATATGGGCGGCTTCCTGGTTGGATGGCAGATTATCGACCTCGTAAATGGAAAAGGAATTAATGGCTATCTAACAGGAGTTGCGGTTACATCAACCTGCATTTCGATTCCATTGGTAAAAGCATACAAAAAACATGCGCTGAAATCAGTGAATTTGTTTAACCTGCAGCTCAAAGGTACCTGAGCATATTCTAAAGCTACCCTTGCTTCTAAACTAACTATTTGTAGTTCCCATGATGTCAGAATTCATTCTTTGTATCGTTATTCAGTCTGTAAAGGTCAGGCATAGCCGACCACAGTAGTTAGAAATGAATACAAAATCAGACAATTCTTTTTATTCATTTACTCTTAGTTCGATAGCTTTTTTCTGATTATGATTAAGGGGAATTATTTTTAAATTAGTAGATGATCAGATTTGAACACCTGCCACAATTCATTACAATAACAAATCTTAACTGGCTGCGGTTTTACAAAACGATTATCAAAAACAAATTGTCATCGAAGCAATACAAAAGCGGTTTTAAAAGAGCGAAGGTTTAGAGGTTGGGATCTTTCGTATATTTAGAATTAACTGTTATTGCAAAACAGTTCGACCGTATACTAAAGTGCTTGCCAGACATGATGGAAATAAATAAAAAAACACTTCTTATTGGAATTATATTTTGTAGTTGCTTTTTTCAAGGTTGCATAAATGATAAGAGTAGAAAAAATCATAAATGGACTTTCAAAGTATGTGACAGCCTATACGCCGAAACGTTTAGCACATTTGGGCAGGGCGCATGGGGTGGAGACCGAGATGGGAAATGGTTAACTGATTCAGCCACTTTTAGAATTTTCCTAGGTGCTTTTGATGAAACAAAGGGTGGGATATATGTTGAATGCAAAAAAGATTCAGTTTATATCACTCAAAAGCCCGATGACTTAGATGTAAATAGTTCCATCAAGGCTCCTGTAACGAAGGCTTTTCATTTGAATGACCTTAAGAGCTTACGTAATTTAAATGATTATTAAAATTAGTAAGTTGTTTCCACGCCCTTGTTGGTCGCCTGACCAAAAAGAAGTTTATGATTAAGCAAAACTATTTTTAAATTAGTAGATGATCAGATTTGAACACCTGCCTTTGCCTCGGTTCGTGTCACACGAAACGAAATTTTAATTGTGTAAAAAAAACCATGAACATCAAATTTCTAATAACGCCTTTCTTATTAATTGTGACTTACAATAGTTATTGTCAAGATTTTGAAATTCCAAAAAAAAGATTGACAACAATATTTATAGATACAACTAAAGAAAAAGTATTTATTTATGACCTTCAGATAGTTAAAATTTATTTCAAGCAACAAGACATTACAGATTTCATTTTAAATCCAAAGAATAAGAATTTGATTGGGCAAGGTTCGTATAAAGATTTATTGGACACATTGAGAACCTCAACAAAAAATATCACGCTTCTAAACATTCCTGACCATAAAAATAATGCAGAGCTTGACAGCTTAATTAGGATTTATGGCGATTCGATAAAATTGCAAAATTTGAACAACCAGTTTTATTTTGTCGGAGCTGCTTTAATGTTAGATGGAGCTTTTATGATTTATTCAAAAGAACAAAAAAGCTTTATAACAAAAGGTTTAATTGCTACAAGTCACAAAGGGATTTTAGGTCAAAGAAGTTTGGACTTTTATATGCCCCAAAAGCAGAAATATTACTACATAATTACAACGCTTGGTGAATAATTTCTCAAGCCTCCACGACCTTGTTGGTCGCCTGACCAACAAGATGATTATGATTAAAGGGAATTATTTTTAAATTAGTAGATGATCAGATTTGAACACCTGCCGCAATTCATAACCATAACAAACCTTAACTGGCTGCCGGTTTTACAAAACGATTATCACAAACAAATTGTCATTGAAGCAATGCAAAGGCGTGTTCAGCTTGAACAACTAACAGTATATGGGTTTGTTCTCATGCCCAATCATTTTCATTGTATATGGCAATTGCATGATGGAATTATAAAACAGGATTTTCAAAGAGATTTTTTAAAATTCACCTCCAGAAGTATTTTAAACTTTATGCGTATGCATGATGACCCATTGTTACAGCAGCTGAAAATTAAAGCGGCTGATCGCAATTTCCAGGTGTGGGAGCGAAATTCTCTTTCCATTGATTTGTTTTCTGAAAATGCCTTTCTTCAGAAGTTGGATTATATACATAACAACCCGCTTCAACCAAAATGGCAATTAGCAGAAATACCCGAAGAGTATCGTTGGAGCAGTGCAGCATTTTATGAGAAAGATGAAAGTGAGTTTCAGTTTTTGACACATTACCGGGTGTGAATTTTGTTAGTCAGGCGACCAACAAAGGCGTACATTGATTACCTCCCAATAAATATAAAAAACGAAAGTATGGAGGTTGGGATCTTTCTTATATTTATGTATTGGCTATCCTAAATCATGATTGTGCAAAATCAAAACTGTTATATAGAATTTGATATTTTAAGTGAGCAGAACTTTATTGACCTGAAAAAAGTTTTTGAATTAATCAGAGAAGCAAAAAATACAGAACGACCTCAATCTGATGAGTTCTGGCTTTACACATTTCCAGATTATTCGCTTAAACAGTTTGAATTTTCTGATCAGGATTTGAAACCATCTTTTCTTACTGCTGATAAGACAGAATTTACATGGCACTTTTATTCATTGATAAGTTTATTACAAACTGATTATGAAATCGTGTATGCAGACTGCTTTAAAATACTTGATACAAAGGGCAGAATTGAGTACGATCCATATAGCTATCCTTATGGTGGCATAACTGGATTAGTTACATTTATTACATCCTTTAATTGCATCCCCACAATCATTGACGACGGAACAAGTGTTTATAAAATTACTTTTCTAAACAATGGAGACTTTAGCATTACTGACCTTCAAGACCCAAAACGACAAAACAGTTCTGTTAAACGTTTTAATGGCGTGGACTTATTGAAGAAATTTTGGAACAGGATTAAGTGACTTTTTCTCCATCAAGGGTCTTGCAATAACCAGCCCAGTTTTTTATAAGTTAGAAAATTATTTTTCAAATTTCTCATCAGTGGCTCTTGTTAAACAGACGATCAAAAAGGCTTAATGAATTTAAATTATTGAATCAATTCTTTTTGCAAAATAAATGTCCTTGGTTTTTGAGAAATTATATAGGTTGGGATATTTCTTTCAGAAGTTATCTTCATGATCTCAGATTTGTCCTTTTCTGTAATCATCATTCCTAGTATTACTTCGGAAATAAAATTTTCTGGAACTTTAATTATTCGCTCTTCAATTGTTGGATCGGCATTTTCCCATAATTGCGTTGTCCTAAATTCTTGTTCATATTCCCATTCTTTCGATTTTGTATGACATTTGAATTTTAAAGTTGAAATTATATCATTATTAAGAGGGTCAATTGAAGGATAGATATCGTAATATTTGACATTTCCTGCTGTTGCAAAGAATTTTGAATTCTGGATTTTCTTTTTGTCGTAGCCTATACAAAACCCTCGATGATTTTCAGCATAGTGAGACCACATTAAAATGCTATCCCATCTTTCGCTGAAAGAGATTACACCAAATCTATTGTTTGTCCATATAGAACTCGTATCATCATATTCTTTTTGCATTTTTTCCGCATCGCTTTCAAGTAGCTGTATAATTTGTTTTCTTTTTAAAACAGGATTTATTCCTTTTTTTATCAAGTCTTCAATTGTCGAATTGATTAAGTTATCTGCATATTGCTCCCTTTTCCTTTTAGTGTCTATTAATCTATAATCTTCAGTAATTTTTAAATCAAAAGGATCATTTAAATCGCTTGGTGATGCATAAAATAATTCATTCTTAAGTAATACGCTGCGGTGGAAGGGAATGCTCCATGTTCTATATTTATAAATTGTTGGTGTAAAAGTCATTTGTTGAGCTATTCAAGGTTAAAAAAACGTCGAGCTTTCTAGCAAAAGGCTCGACGTTAACAATTTACAACATAAGTTTTACAACTTCTCAAACTTCGCCTGGAAGAAACGCAGGTACTTCGGTTCATACACCATTTTCATACCGGTAATTTTATTTCTGCGTTCAAAAACTCTTGCAGTTGATTCGGCAATCACATCCATATGCGCCTGTGTATACACACGACGAGGGATGGTGAAGCGTACCAGCTCCAGTTTGGGATAATAGTTTTCGCCATTGGCTTTACGTCCTGCCGAAACAATACCACGTTCCATTGTTCTTACACCTGAGTCGAGATAAATTTCTGCAGCAAGCGTTTGTGCAGGAAACTGATCTTGCGGAATGTGCGGAAGGAATTTCTTTGCATCTACAAATATTCCATGGCCACCAATAGGCAACACAATAGGCACACCATACTTCATCATTTCATTGCCGAGATATTCCACCTGTCCAACTCTTGCTTTAATATGATCATCACTTACACTTTCGCCAATACCAATCGCCATCGCTTCCATATCTCTTCCTGCAAGCCCACCGTACGTATGCAAACCTTCATACACCACCACCATGTTTCTTGCTTCTTCAAACACATCCCAATCGTTGATGGCAAGAAAACCACCAATGTTAACCAATGCATCTTTCTTAGCACTCATGGTGGCACCATCGGTGTACGAACAGATTTCTTTTACAATCTGTTTAATCGTTTTTTTATCATAACCTTTTTCACGCTGCTGAATAAAGTAAGCATTCTCTGCAACACGTGTCATATCGTGTATAATACGTATGCCATGCTTTTTGGTGTAAGCTCTCAGCTCTTTTAAGTTCTGCATGCTGATGGGCTGGCCACCAGCCATGTTTACACTTGTGGCAACACTCACATAAGGAATTTTTGAAGCACCATGTTTTTTTACAAGTGCATCCAGTTTCTTTAAATCAACATTGCCTTTAAACGGAAAAAGATTTTCAGGATCATGTGCTTCATCAATAATCACATCTTCAAATTTTCCACCTGCTAATTCCTGGTGCAGTCTTGTTGTGGTGAAGTACATGTTGCCGGGAATAATATCACCTTTCTTAATTAAAATTTTGGAGATGATGTTTTCAGCGCCACGTCCCTGGTGAGTTGGTACAAGATATTTGTAGCCATAAACTTCTTTCACCACATCTTCAAGATGATAAAAGTTACGGCTGCCTGCATAGGCTTCATCGCCCAGCATCATGCCAGCCCATTGACGATCACTCATGGCACTTGTACCACTGTCGGTGAGTAAATCGATGTACACATCTTCAGAGCGTAAAAGGAAAGTGTTGTATCCTGCTTCTTTCAATGCTTTTTTACGTTGTGCAGGAGTAGTCATTTTCAGCAGCTCAACCATTTTGATTTTGTAAGGTTCAGCCCAGCTGCGTTTAATTGGTTTCATGTTATATAGCTTTAATCGTTAACGAATGGGTTTCAGTTTAGCAGTAAAATGTCTCAGCATCGGTGCTTCTTCAGTAATCGTCAAACCTTTTATTTCACTGCGTTTTTCAAATACTTCAATAATTACTTCGGCCACATAATCAATATGACTTTGCGTGTACACTCTTCTTGGTATTGCAAGACGTACAAGTTCCATTTGTGCAGGAATTAATTTTTTGTTTTCGTCGTACTTACCAAACATCAGTGAGCCTATCTCCACACTTCTTATTCCACCTTCAACATACAATGCACCCACCAATGCCTGGCCGGGATATTGTTCAACAGGTATGTGAGGAAGAAATGGTTTTGCATCGAGATATACTGCATGTCCGCCGCCGGGTTGCATAACAGGTACACCTGCATCAACTAATTTATTGGTGAGGTATTCAATACTGCGGATACGGTATTGCAGGTAATGTTCATCCATCACTTCTCTTAAGCCAATAGCAATAGCTTCAAGATCCCGTCCTGCAAGTCCGCCATAAGTAGGAAAGCCTTCGGTAATGATCAGCAGATTTCTGCATTGCCTTGCAAGCTCTTCATCTTTCAATGCAAGAAAACCACCAATGTTGGCAAAGGCATCTTTCTTGGCACTCATGGTACAACCATCAGCATAAGAAAAAATTTCATTGGCAATTTGTTTTACAGTTTTGTTGGCGTAACCTTCTTCACGTTTTTTAATGAAGTAAGCATTCTCTGCAAAACGACAGGCATCGATAAAGAACGGAATATTGTATGCTGCACAAACAGCTTTTGTTTCCCTGATGTTTTGCATACTTACCGGCTGTCCTCCACCTGAGTTGTTGGTGATGGTCATAATCACCATCGGGATGTTTTCAGCACCTTTTTCTTCAATTGCTTTTGTTAAAGCAATAACATCCATGTTGCCTTTAAACGGTGCCGGAACAGTGGGATATTTCCCTTCTTCACAAACAAGATCAATTCCTTCAGCTCCTGAAAATTCAATGTTTGCTCTTGTGGTATCAAACAACGTATTGCTGAGAAAATATTTTCCTTTACCACCAGTTATACTGAAAAGAATTTTTTCAGATGCACGTCCCTGGTGTGTTGGTATAATTATCGGCATACCGGTTATTTCTCTTACAGCTTTTTCAAAACGGAAAAAGCTGGGGCTGCCTGCATACGATTCATCGCCCTGCATAATGCCTGCCCATTGGTTGCTGCTCATGGCACTGGTGCCGCTGTCGGTTAATAAATCAATCAGCACATGTTCTGCATCAATTAAAAATGGATTGTAAAATGCTTTTTCAAGTATGTCAATGCGTTCTTCTTTGGTTGTAAAATAAATAGGCTCAACCGATTTAATCCTGAACGGTTCAATGATTGTTTTAATCATGGTTCAAATATTAAGCTACTGCACAGCAGCAACAGGTGATTAATAAAACGAAACGGTACGTGATGTACAGCTGTTTGCTTTGTAAATAGTAAAAGAGTAAGGGTGGTCTTAATGCAGACCGGGGAGATGAGTTATGAAGGCCTTCTGATAATATTTTTCCAGAGATATAAAGGCATGGATCAAAGATAGAAAGAAATCAGAACTATCAAAACAGTTGTTAGTTTATTCTTTACACAGTAAACTGCTGGTAAAAAAGAAAGGTTGACACTTTTAAAAAAGTCGTCAACCTTTTGAGAATATCGTTTTGTTTATTAAAACCTGTTACACACCAAACTGGCGCAGGTGATGATCGAGATGTTTCCACATGCTTTTGCCCCATTGCTCAGCAGTGAATTTTCCAAACACGGGATGAACCTTGTCACCAATTCCTGCAGCTCCTTTTTCGTAAAAGCTGTTGATCATGGAAACAAGTTTATCTCTTTCAGGTTCAAATTTGTATTCACCGTGAATGCGGAAGTTGGGAGCAGTTGGCAAGTTTTTATCCCATGGCTGATCGTCGTACAGTTTTTTACGCATAGCCCAGCCAACAAGAAAACCAAACAGGGTAAGTTTATGCGGTTTGCTGCTTAAGGGTATTTTAAATGCTTCCTGGCAGTGTACAAGCATTTGTCCAACATTCATCTTTCCCCAATGACCATACGATACAGGTGTGAGGTAATGAATGCGATGAAGAATTTCGTTGTGGGCTTCTTTATCGAAGAGATTTTTGACAAGCATAAAACATCAATTATAAACTTTGTTCATAATAAGGGATATCGTCGTGGCTTACAGGATCTTTCTGCAGCCAATAAGCCGGGGTAACAATATGTCCACCTTTTGTTTTTAACAACCGTCCGTAAACTGCATTGGTTGGGTTGAAAAAAATATTCGTTACGCCAACAGTAAATGTTGTTGGAGGGGGAGGTGGTGGCGGAGGTGGAGTTTCGCCTTCTGCAAGTTTAGGAGCAGGTGCTGCCTTTGGTGGTGGCGATGGCACAACCACAACTTCATAACCATTAAACTCAAGGAGTTCTTTCAGAAACGAAACACGGTCTTCTGTTGCAAACTTTTCTACAATTGCACATTTCACTCCGTTCAGTTCCTCAAATTCGTGATTTTTATTGATTGCCATATTCAAAACTATTTTTAAGCTGTGAAGCTTATCTAACTAAAGAGAAAATATAATCATACACGCCACTTGCCAAACCGGTAACAACAATACCTGCAACACATGTTACAAATGCTATTTTCGGGCTAAGGCTTATTTCCACTTTTTCAATTGGTGTATCATTTGCATCCATAAACATTGCCTTGATGATACGCAGGTAATAGTACATTGAGATCACCATGTTGAGTGCAGCAATGGTAATGAGCACATAATTGTTTTTTGATGCACCTGCAAGAATCAGGAAGAATTTACCAAAGAAACCTGCTGTTGGCGGAATACCAGCCAGTGAAAATAATGCAATGGCCAATATCCATGTAAGTGCAGGATTGGTTTTGTAAAATCCTTTGAAATCGTCGATGGTTTCTTTTCCTTTTTCTGTACTAACGAGGCTCAGCACACCAAATGCAGCGAGGTTAGAGAAGATATAAATCAGTACGAAATAAATAACCGAAGTTGCTCCCTGCATGTTACCACTTGAAATACCGATGAGGATAAAACCGACCTGCGATATAGATGAGAAGGCAAGGAAACGTTTGAGGTTTTGCTGGCGTAATGCAAACAGGTTACCAATGATCATTGAAAGCACAGACAGTACAGCCATAATGTTGTACCAAGTAAAGAAGATCTTGTCAAACACATGAAACAATACACTTGCCATCACAAAAATCATACTGCCTTTGGAGATTACTGACATGTAAGATGTAACTGCAATGGGTGAGCCTTCGTATACATCGGCTGTCCATAAATGAAATGGAACTGCAGAGATTTTGAAACCGAAACCCGCTATGAGTAAAATAAAGGAGAAGATGAACAAGGGAGAATCTGATGCCATTTCTTTTAATCCTTCATAACTCAAAGTGCCGGTAACACCGTACATGATCGAAATACCAAACAACAACAAACCTGAAGCAAATGCTGAAGACATGATGTATTTCATAGCTGCTTCAGATGAACGCTTTTTATCAAGATCGAAGTTTGCCATTGCTGCAAGTGGAATACTTGCCAGCTCCAGGCCAACATAAAACATAAGAATGTTATGACTGCTGATCATGAAATACATACCCAGCAGGGTAGAAAGCATGAGCAGGTAAAACTCAACTGCATGCTGGTGTTTGCTTAACCAGTTTGCGGACTGCAGTGAAATGATGAGCACACCAAGGTTGAGTATGTTTTTTTCAAGACGGAGTAAGTTGTCGGTATAAAACATATCGCCGAACAACGAACCGCTTTGTTTGAAAAAGAATCCTGCAGCAAGGTTCACTGCCAGCAGTACATTCACCAGTGTCATTAATTTTTTGCTGTCGATATCGCCAGCGCCAAGCTTCAGGAACAATAAAATAAAGATGATTACTGTAAGCAGTAATTCCTGTTGCATTAAAAGAAAAAAGTTAGTCATCGTCTGTTTTACTTTATCATTCCGATTTTTTGCATGATCACTTCTGTTCCCGGGTTAATAAGGTCGTTTAACCAGAAAGGTGCCAGACCCATTAACAGGATTCCAACCATCAGCAATACTGCAGCTGTTTTTTCATTCCAGGCTGCATCGGTTAATTGTAAATAATCATTATTCTTCATTGGTCCCATAATAGCTGAACCAACTGCTCTTAAAATATAAACGGCAGTAACAACAATTGATGCTGCTGCAATAATTGTTGCAAAGTGGTAAAATGTACCAGCTCTTTCCCAACTGCCCATAAACACGGTCATCTCTGCTACAAATCCACTCATGCCCGGTAAACCAAGTGAGCAAAGACCAACAAGCACGAAAATGGAAGAAATGAACGGCATTACTTTCAGCAAGCCTCCCAGTTGTGCAACCTGTCTTGTATGTGTGCGTTCGTAAATCATACCAATTACGGCGAAGAAAAGGGCTGTCATCAAACCATGTGAGATCATCTGCATCACTGCACCGTTAATGGATGTTTTGGTCATCATGGCAATACCAAGAATTACAAAAGCTGTATGACTTACGGATGAGTATGCGTTGATGTATTTCAGATCGGTCTGCATCATGGTGGCAAACGCACCGTAAAGAATGGCTATTGATGCAAGAACGATGATGATGGTTGAATAATAATGTGCTGCATCGGGCATTAAATAAGCTGCCACACGCAAGCAACCATAACCACCAAGCTTCATTGAAATACCTGCGAGGAACATGGATGCTGCAGTTGGTGCTGATGAGTGACCATCAGGTACCCATGTGTGAAAAGGAAACAGTGCAGTAAATATGCCGAAGCCGATAAATGCAAAGGGGAAAAACATTTTCTGCACAGCAGGAGAGAACGGATGCATTGATAACTGCACAAGATCAAATGATACAGCTCCTTTTGCATTGTAATATAATCCTGTTAAGCCAACAAACACCAGTGCCGAACCAGCCATCAGCATTAACGCAAGCTTCATGGCACTGTATTCTTTCTTTCCGCTTCCCCATATACCAATGAGTAAGAATTTTGGAATCACCGCAACTTCAAGGAAGAAGAACATGGTGAATACATCCAGCGAAATAAAGAATCCATATGCACCCATGCTTAAGAAAACAAGCAGGAAGAAAAATTCTTTATACAGTTTTTCCTGGTTCCATGAAACAAGCACACCAGCCAGCACAACAAAAGCAGTTAATAAAATCATGGCTACGGAAATACCATCCACACCAACATGATAATTAATGTGCAGTTGCTTAAACCAGGTATAGTTCGATTCAAATAAAAATGCTGAATTACATTTTGCTCTTTCAGCAAGAAACTGAAACAGCAGCACAATGCTTAATGCAAGTTGTGCAACAGCAGCTGTTAACGCAACGGCACGAACCTGTTTCTGACCTTTTACAAATAAAAGAATCAACGAAAATGCTAAAGGCAGTAGGAGTAATATTGATAAGTTCATTTTATGGTCTCCAGAAATAAATAAACATGATTAATAATGCAGCAATACCACCAAAGAAATACAATGCGTAATTCTGTACTTTACCCGATTGCAGTCCTTTGATTAAGGCAGCGGTTTTAGCTGTAACGGCAGCAATACCATTCATCATTCCATCAATAATGTTACGGTCAATCCATGCTGCAGGGCGGCCAATTAAATTAAAGATGATTTTTTTGGTGATGAAGAGGTAAATCTCGTCGATATAAAATTTACTGTAAGCTGCTTTGTATAAACCGCCCATTGCGGTTGCAACACGTTGTGGTTTATCATTTGGCTTCGCATACATCCATGCTGCAATGGCAATACCCAGGAAACCGAGTGCTACCGGTGCAACAGAGAATAGAAAATGAAATTCAGATTCAAGTGCTTTACCATCGGTTGAAACAAATTGTCCGAACGGAATATAACCGGCACCAAATGCAAGTACAGCTAAAAGAATCAGCGGAAGCTTCATGGCAAATGTGCCTTCGCCATGATGGCCGTGTACTTCTGTGTCTTTGTTCCAGAAAATATTAAAGTATAAACGGAACATATAAAAAGCAGTAAGACCTGAAGTAAGCAATGCAAGCACATAAACTGTTTTGCTTGAATGATATGCTGCAAGCAGAATTTCTTCCTTACTGAAAAAGCCCGAGAAGAAAGGAACACCTGCAATGGCCAAACATGCAACCAGGAAGCTGATATGTGTAATGGGCATGTGCTTTCTTAATCCACCCATATCTTTCATGTCGTTGCTGTGCACCATGTGAATCACAGCGCCAGCACCAAGGAATAATAATGATTTAAAGAATGCATGTGTAAACAAGTGAAACATGGATGCAGTATAACCCAAACCATTTTCACCACCTGTGCTGCTTACGCCTAATGCAAACATCATATAACCAATCTGGCTCATGGTTGAGTAAGCAAGTACACGTTTAATATCTGTTTGTGTGCAGGCAATAATCGCAGCAAACACTGCCGATGTAACACCAACCACTCTTACAATTTCTAAAGCACTTTCATTGATCGCAAACAACGGAAACAATCTTGCAACTAAATAAACACCGGCAACAACCATGGTTGCAGCATGGATCAATGCTGAAACAGGAGTGGGGCCTTCCATTGCATCGGGTAACCAGATGTGCAGCGGAAACATTGCACTCTTACCTGCACCACCCATAAACACTAACGTTAATCCCCATGTGATGGCTGAAATGCCGAGGAACGATGCTGATGTGATGGCAACAAATTGTGTTGATTGTGCAGTTGATAAATTTTTAATGATTGTTGCAAAATCTAAACTCTCACCATAAAAAGCAAGTACCAGGATGCCGATTAAGAAACCAAGATCGGCAAAGCGTGTAACGATGAATGCTTTTTTAGAAGCTGCAACAGCCGAAGGTCTGTCGAAATAATAACCAATGAGCAGGTAAGATGAAACACCCACCAGTTCCCAGAACATATAAATCTGAAAGAGGTTGGATGAAACAACCAATCCAAGCATGGAGAAAGTAAACAAGCCAAGGAATGCATAATAAGTGGCAAAGCGTTCTTCTCCATGCATGTAACCAAGGCTGAAGATGTGTACCATCAGCGATACAAACGTAACCACCACCAGCATCATCACCGAAATAGGATCGAGAATGATGCCCATATCAATTGATACATGTTGCGAAAACGTAAGCCATGTAAATTTAACCGCAGTAATTGTTTGATACGTATCGCCCACTTTTCCATTCACAAAAAAATACTGGTACGCTGTGTAAAGAGAAAGTATGGCTGAAATAAGTAATAAACCAGTGCCGATAAGGCCACCTGTTTTGTTGAAATATTTTCTTCCAAAAATGCCGAGGATAACAAAGCCAGCAAACGGCAGCAGTGGAATAAGGGGTGTGTAACTATACGAATTCATTTATCAGTAATTCATTTTTTTGTTATCAACTTCTGTACTACTATTTTACTCCTGTTGCGTCGCACACTTGTACTGCAACAACAGTATTGAAATTTTATCCGGTACGCTTAACTATAAACTCTCTACCATTTCATTTCCGCAGCATCTTCCACATCAATTGATTTATGATTGCGGTAAAGATGAATCACAATGGCAATTGCCACAGCAGCTTCAGCAGCAGCAATGGTAATAATGAAAATGGTAAAGAATATGCCGTCTAATTTTTCCGGATAGAGATATTTGTTGAATGCAACGAAATTAATGTTCACACTGTTCAGCATCAGTTCAATTGCCATCAGCATGGTAATCATGTTGCGGCGTGTAAACAAACCGTACATGCCAATAAAGAACAGTCCGGTGCTCACAAATAAAATATGGCTCAATGGGATTTCGTTCATTTTTCTTCGGGTTTAACTTTTAAGGCAATTACAATACAACCAATCATTGCAGCAAGCAATAAAATACTCACCACTTCAAACGGAAGTGAAAAACCTCCCTGGTCTGTTTTCAGCATGGATTTACCAATGCGTGCAACCGTGCTGTCGAATGGTTGATCAATTGTAACAAAGCCATATTGATAAATCAGTAAATAAGTAAGTGCAAAGCCAAATACAACAGCCAGTGCTGCAAAAATGGATCTGATCATGGGTGCTTTCGGCATTTCTTTTCCCGATTGCTGGGTTAAGAAAATGGAGAAGATGATGAGTACAACAATACCACCAACGTAAACCACAATCTGTACAGCTGCAATAAACTCAACATCCAGCATAAAGTACAAACCTGCAATGCCAATCAGTGAAAACAGTAACCAGATAGCCGAACGGAAAATCTTTCTTGTAGTTACCGATAAAATGCCCATGCCCAGTATAAATGCTGCGACAATGTAAAATATGATTTGAGATACACTCATAAACTCTTTATTTCAATTCTTTCTTTTATATGCGATGTTGGAAGTGTGATGTACAACCAACCTAAAACTTCAAACGATAAACTTTTTTTACTCTACTCAACACCTGCTCTTACTTTCGAACCATCTTCATTCAGTTTTTTTACCAGTTTGTTTCTGTCGAACACACTATGTTCAAAAGTTGGAGCCATTTTAATTGCATTGGTTGGACATGCTTCCACACAAAGCCCGCACATGGTGCATAAATCAAGATGATAAACCCATGTGTCAATTGCTTTTTTCCTTTTTCCTGTTTCAGCATCAACATCAAACTTGGTGATGATTTTGATACTGCCGTTGGGACAAGCCAGTTCGCATGATGTACAACCTGTACATGCATGTTCGTTGTTTTCGTCGTGCGGCATTACCACTTCACCTTTAAAGCGCTCAGCAAGAACAAGTGTATCCCTGTTATCAGGATATTGTTCAGTAATGATTTCTTTATGATGCGTGAAATAGTAGCCGGTCATTTTCATACCGGTAGCAAGTGATTTCAACGCACTCGCAATATCTTTTATATAGTCTTTTATAAACATAATGCTCTTTGTTATCTGCGGGCATTAAAAATGCCATCCCAAAATTGCAATCAATGTCACCAGCAATAAATTAATCATGCTGATGGGTAATAAATATTTCCATTCCAGGTTCAGCAACTGATCAATACGCAGGCGGGGGAAAGTCCACCTGAACCACATGATCAGGAAAATCAGGAAAAATGTTTTTCCAAAAAACCACACGCTGGAAGGAATGTAATCCATGATATGATTAAATGCCTGCCAGTTGCCGATGTGTAAAGGCATCCAGCCACCAAAGAATAAGGTTGCACCAATTGCACAAACAATAAATACGTTGATGTATTCTGCAAGGAAAAACAGTGCGAACTTCATTCCTGAATATTCTGTATGGAAACCTGCTGTCAATTCACTTTCAGCTTCAGCAAGGTCAAATGGTGCACGGTTGGTTTCGGCTGTTACTGCAATGATGTAAATAATAAATGCAATGATGACAGGAATATGTCCTTTAAAAATCCACCAGCCGTTTTCCTGTGCTTTGATGATGTCTGTTAAACTGATGCTGCCGGTTAATACAACCACTGCAAGTATTGCAAGACCACCTGATAATTCGTAACTCACAATCTGTGCACCACTGCGCATAGCACCAAGCAATGAATATTTGTTATTACTTGCCCAGCCTGCCATTAAAATACCAATTACTGAAAGTGATGAAACAGCAGTGATGTACAACACACCAATGTTCATATCCCACAACTGAAAATCTTTTGCAAAGGCAATGGGTGCCATCAGCAACATTGCTACAATCATTGCAATGAACGGAGCAACGTTGAACAAAAGACGGTCAGCACCATCAGGAGTCATACCTTCTTTTACCAGCAGCTTTACTGTATCGGCCATGGATTGAAACATACCTTTTGGTCCTACACGGTTTGGCCCGAGACGAATCTGAATCCAGGCTGCAACCTTACGTTCCATAATTACAAGTACCAATCCAAGTGCAGCAAATAATCCAATTACTGCAACACCGGCAATGACCATTTCCAGAACCAACGCCCATGTTGAACCAACAAGGTCGTTCAGCCAGAGATCAATATTTTTTGCTATTTCGCTAAAACTCCACATTTAATATTATTTAGTCGTCTGTTTTTATGTACGATGTCAGATGTATGTGTACGCTTGTTTGATTTCAGATTATTCACCATTGGCTATTTACTTTCAGAAGCAAGCCAACTAAAAAACCATAAACTATAAACTTCAAATCTTCTACCTGTCAATATCAGGTATTACCAGGTCCAGTGTTCCCATTGCTGCAATCAGGTCACCAATCTTTCCACCTTTAATCATGTGATTTAATGCAGACAGGTTGGAGAAACCGGGCGAACGGAATTTAATCCTGTACGGAGTGGTTCCACCTTCGCTCACAATGTAAACACCCAATTCACCACGTGCAGTCTCCACGCTCTGGTAATATTCTCCTTTTGGCAATTTCAATACAGCTTTTGTTTTCGCCTGGAAATCACCTTCAGGTATATTGTCAATCAGTTGTTCAATAATTTTTATCGACTGGTGCATTTCTTTGATGCGTACAACATAACGTGCAAATGAATCGCCGCCAGTTTCAAGTACTTCATCAAAATCAAGTTTGCTGTAAATCGAATAAGGTGAAACTTTACGAATATCAGAGTGTACACCGCTTCCTCTTGCAACAGGTCCTGTACAGCCGTACGAAATCACATCTTCAGGCGAAATATATCCAATGCCTTTCATCCTGTTCTGGAAAATGATATTACCAGTTACCAGTTCGTCGTATTCGTGAATTTTCTTTTTATAAAGGGTAATAAAATCTTTTACTCTCTTCTGAAAATCGGGGTGAAGATCCCACATTACACCACCGGGTACATAGTAATTCATAGTTAACCTTGCGCCGCAGGTTTCTTCCATAATTACGTTGATGGTTTCTCTTTCCCTGAATGAGTGGAAGAATGGAGTAAAAGCACCAAGATCCATGGCCATTGCTCCCCACCATAATTCGTGCGATGCAATTCTTGTTAATTCATCAAACAAAACACGTATTACCTGTGCACGCTCAGGCACTTCAACCTGCAATCCTTTTTCAACCACCAACGCACAGGCGTGGTTGTTGATATGTGCTGAGAGATAATCCATACGGCTGGTTACATAAATGAACTGCCTGTAAGTAAGACTCTCACACATTTTTTCAATGGAGCGATGAATATATCCCAGGTTGGGTTTAATATCTTTAATGGTTTCACCATTAAGTGTAATAATCAGGTGCAATACACCATGCGTTGCAGGGTGCTGCGGACCAACGTTTATCACCAGATCACCAAAGCCCGGTTCACCAAATTGCGGTGCGTCTTTTATTATTTCGGTTTCTCTGTACAACTAAAACAATTTTATGTTGTGAACTTTTGTATTTCTATTTTACTTCTGTTGTGTCACTCACTTGTACATCCGGTAATTCTATTCACCCAAGCTGTTAGCCTAAGTACGCACAACTAAAAACTTCTTTATAGTTTTATCATATTCACCGGATCTTCAAAATCCTTACGCATCGGGTTCTTTCCTTCCCATCCTGCAGGTAAAATCAGCAAACGCAGATCGGGATGGTGAAGAAAATGCACGCCAAACATTTCATATACTTCTCTTTCATGAAACTCGGCTGTACGCCATGTATCAGAAACGGTTTCTATTTCAGGTTTTGTTCTGTCGAGTTTTGCCTTTACCACAACAGCATGTTGCAGTTTGGTTGAGCGGAGGTGGTAAACCATTGTTAAATGGGTTTTCCAGTCAACACAGGTAAGACAGAAAAGAAAATCGAACTGCAGTACTTCATCGCTTTTCAGTTGTTTTGCAAAAGCCGGTAGTGCAGCTGGTTCAATGTATACATTCAGCCATTCACCACCTTCTTCAAAAGTGGCTGAGGGTAACAGTTCGGTAAGTTTTACCTTTAATTCTTCGTTTGTCATACAATATCTTTTCCTTCTCTGATTTGTTCTCTTGTCATACCGCTTTTGATTTTTTGCTGCAAAGCAATCAATGCGTGCAACAAAGCTTCGGGGCGGGGAGGGCAACCGGGAATGTACACATCCACGGGAACTACATGATCGGCTCCCTTCACAACAGAGTAGGTATTATAAAAGAATGGACCACCGCTGATGGCACAGGCACCCATCGCAATCACATATTTCGGATCAGCCATCTGGTCGTAAAGACGCTTTAATACAGGTGCCATTTTGTTTACAATGGTTCCTGCAATAATAATTACGTCGGCCTGGCGTGGTGTGGCACGGGCTACTTCAAATCCAAAACGGGAAAAATCGTATTTGGCACCGGCAACAGCCATGTATTCAATACCGCAGCAACTGGTGGCAAATGTTAAGGGCCACAGTGAGTTTGAACGTGCCCAGTTAATTACATCGTCAAGTTTGCTTGTAACAATACCACCGCCCGGCAGTTCATGAATAGTTCCGGGAAAAACGCTCTCAGTTTCCTTGCCTGTTGGAAACGTTTCTAAAAAGCTTTTCTGTTTATCGTTTTTACTCATTTCTAAAAGTTATGTGGTGTTACTTCAATGGCTGCTTTTGCACTTCAACGTTTCTTGTTCAATAAGTCTTATCCTTACACCCATTTCAGTGCACCTTTCTTATGTGCATACAAAAATCCTGCAAACAAGATAAAGAAAAAGATCACGATCTCTATCAGAGCCATCCAGCCGGTTTGTTTAACCGCTACAGCCCATGGATAAAGGAACACCAGTTCCACATCAAAAATCAGGAAGATGAGGGCAAACAGGTAATAACCTACATTAAACTGGATCCAGCTGGGGCCTTTTGTAGGAATACCACATTCAATGGCTTCACCCTTTTGCTTGTTGGTTGTGGACTTTGTAACCACTTTGGCAATTAAAATAGCAATGGTTGAAAAGGCTACGGCCGCAATAATTAATACAATGAGCGATGCTGCACCCATAAAAAGTCGGTTTTTTTGATTCGACGAATTTAGCAACAATTAAAATAATGGCATCCCTGATTCTTATTAACCCCGTTTCTGTTGAAGGTCATTGTTTCAACATGCGTTTTTTACAGTTCTGGCAACATTTATTACAAAAAAAACTCCGGCAACGTTGCCGGAGTTTTTATATGATTTTTATGTAATAATTGTCACTATCCGTACACTTCCTGGTGAATGGTTTTCTTATCATAACCCAGTTCAATGATGCGTTTTTTGGTTTCATCCAGCATGGCTCTCCAGCCACAGAGGTAAAACCTTGCATCCTGTTTATTTTCCAGCAGCTTCTCGTAAATATTATGTACATAGCCTGTATGGCCATTCCATAATTCACGTGAAAGTGTGGGGTAATAGTGGAAGCTGTCGTATTCATCGTGCAGCTTGCTCAGCTCATCATAATAAAGTAAATCTTCTTTTTTTCTTGTGCCGAAAATGAGATAGATATTATGATGAGGGATGTTGTTCTTTAATATATAATGTGTTTTGCTGCGGAAAGGAGCAATACCTGTACCTGTGCAGATAAAGAATAAATCGGTATCAATTGTTTCAGGCAGTGTGAACACACCTTGTGGTCCTCTTAATGTTAATTCAGATCCAACTGAAACATGATCCCAGAGCCAGGGAGTTCCTGCACCTGCTTTGTTTAATACAATAATCAGTTCAAATTCGTTGGTACCGTTGGGCCAGCTTGCAATGGAATAGCTGCGTAAACGCTTGCTTGGTTTTTCATGTATAGGAAGATCGAATGTGATAAACTGCCCGGGATTAAAATCAAACACTTCCAGTTCAGGTATCTTAATCCGAAAACGTTTTGTATTTGGAGTTTCGTCAATAATATCTGTTACAATGCCTTTGCGCCATGGTTGTACCGCCATCAGTATAAAAATTTTAGGGGCGCAATTTACTTAGATGAATTGGCTTTCAACAAAGTTTTAGCGAAAACGTTGGCATAAGTGCAATTACACTTGTTAGTTAACGACCTGTTTTATTTCAATAACTGTTCAGTTAAATGTTATGCAAATACTGATTTATATAACTCAAGTTGTTTAACCAGTATCTTTTTAAAATCTTTAAACTGGTAGCTCTGCAGATGAGGTACTGTGTTAATAATTAACTGGTGCAGTTCGGTTAGTTCTGCATCAAAAAATGATTCGTTAACGAAGTACTGGTAGTTTACATTTACAAAATGTATAGCACGGTTTTTTATTAAAGCTGCATCATCAAAAACACCTTGTTCAATCCATGCTTTCAGGTAAAGACGGATTTCTTGACTTTCATCACGCAATCCGGCTGCCATTTGATTGGCTGCTTCAATGCTTACTGTCTGTCCCATGAGTAGGGGAGAAAGTAATTCAATAACCCTGTTACATACGCCAATGTATTTATCGGTTTTAGCCCGGTTGCTGAAGTATGCGTTGTATGAATTTTTTAAGGATGATGCATCGTCTTCACTTTTCAGCAAAGCAACTTTATAGAAAAAGACAAATGCATTTTCATCATGCTGTTTCAACAGGCTGGTCTGTTTTTCTATTTCTGCTTTCAGGAGTTTTAGTACATCTTCCGCTTCACTGCTTTTGTATTTCTTTCCGTCAAAGTCAAAACTTTTCGTGTCAATTTGTTTGCTGGCAATGGCGTTGATTGTTTGCTCATCGGTTCGGTTTGAAATAACTGCTTTGGCCAGTGAAGTTGTTTCATCATTAAATAGTTTGTCAAAGGTTTCTTTGCTTATTTCTGTGTTTTGTGATTGACTGATGAGTTGTTCAATATCTGCTTCCTGCATAATATGCTGTTCGTAAAAACCTTTGTACTCTTCAGGGAGATGAAAGCTTTCAATATCCAGCAGGTATTTTTCTTTAAACTCATCTGCATTTAAAGTTTCTTGTTTTATTTCTGCTGAAACGTTTTTATAAAGAACGGCCGAAAGCTGCTGCTGCACTTTTTCTGCATCATTAAATAATACCCACGCACTGCGGTTATCAGTGCCGGCATTTAATGCAATTTCCTCAAGTTTCTGCGTCCTGTCTTCATTTGAAGGATGTGAAGCCCATTGATCTTTTATATTCACCCGGCTTTGCTGAAAACGTTTTTTGAACGAGTCGTCCACCACCGGAACATGAAGAACAGTGGGCAGGTTATATTGATCGCCGAACTGCTGCATAACAATGCTGTGCTTCTGGTAAATGTTCTGCAACACTTTTTTCTCACCAAGAAAATCATCGGCTTTTTGTAAAACTGTATTGTAACAGGCAGTGCTTATTTCAAGTTTGTTCAGTGCTGCAATGCAGTTATTACTTCCGCTTACACTTGCGGCAACAGCATCAGCATGAAATTCCATTTCACGGGATAAACGCATGTACTGTTTATTAATAAAACTATACATGCCCTGCAGTATGGATTGAATGCCTTTAATAATCTGGATGGTTAACCAAACAAAAATGCTGATGACCCAATGTACACTGCCCCATCCGCTCAGGAATTTTCCATAATCCTTGTTTTCAAACAGCATGTTGTAAATGGCTTTGTTTACATTGTAAACAAAGCTTCCCAGTTTCATGCTTCGCTGCGAAAAATGGCCAAACTCATGCGCCATCACTGCTTTAAATTCACTGAGGGTTAGTGTGTTTACAAGGCCAAGCCCTATTTGCAGATTTTTCTTTACCGGGAAAATCATGCTCCAGAAACTATCATTATAAAAAACGCTGGCATTTACATCCGGTGATAACACAATCTTCTTCGGAAATTTTGTGTGCGTATCGGTTGTAAGTTGCCGGATAAAGCCGAAGAGTTGTGGCTGTTCTGCTTCGGTAATTTCAATACTGTTCGACTCATCGTATTTCTTTACCGAAAAAATAAACTTAACCAGGAATACAAACACGAGGATACCAATGCTGATGATACCCAACCCGGCAATAATTCCAATAATGTTGGACAAACCGGCAATAACGCTGACACCTAAAAACACACAGCCAATGGAAAGAATAACCGACAGAATAATGAGGATAATATATACCACGAAAAACAGGCCTATTGCGACCATAACTTTACTGACTTCTTTTTTGAAAGTTGGTGATGGCTCTGTTATTTGAGGGGAAACGTTTTGAGGGTTAGCCGGATAGATAGCAGAAATGCTGTTCATAGTTGTTGATTTGACAGGAAAGATAAATCGCAGCTACAAACGAAAAAAATAATTTCAGTGGCTGGAGATGCGTGGATTATCTTCTTTTTTCCGTCTGTTTTGAGTTTGATCAGGCAGGCTTGGCTTATAGAACCAGTTTCTTTTTCTGGGGGCTGTAAAATGAGGCTGGGGATACTGATTTTGCTACCCGGCACCGCCTTTTGCAGGCAATTTTTGGGTACTGATACCCAGCCGTTTATTTTCTTTTCCCCAAATTAAAAAATGCCCCTTAACAAATTGGCAATTCGTTACGCCACCCTTACCTTTGCGCCCAGTTTTTAAACCCACATTTTTAAAATAGCATTTAATATGGCCAATTCTGGTAAGGTTAAACAGGTTATCGGCGCCGTTGTTGACGTACAGTTTGACGGTAAGCTGCCCGAAATTTACAGTGCGCTTGAATTAAAGCGTCCAAATGGTGATGTGCTTGTTCTTGAAGTTCAGCAACACCTTGGTGAAGACAGCGTTCGTACCATTGCGATGGACGGTACTGAAGGTTTGGTACGTGGTATGGAAGTGGTTGATACCGAGAAAAACATTGTAATGCCTACCGGCGAATTAATCAACGGCCGCTTATTTAATGTAACCGGCGATGCAATTGATGGTTTGCCCCAGGTTAGTAAAGCAAACGGTCGTGCTATCCACGCAAAACCCCCTGCTTTCGAAAATCTTTCTACTTCAAGTGAAGTGCTTTTCACAGGTATTAAAGTAATTGACCTGATTGAGCCATACGCAAAAGGTGGTAAAATTGGTTTGTTTGGTGGTGCCGGTGTGGGTAAAACAGTATTGATCCAGGAATTGATTAATAATATCGCAAAAGGTTATGGTGGTCTGTCGGTATTTGCCGGTGTAGGTGAGCGTACCCGTGAAGGTAATGACCTGTTGCGTGAAATGATTGAAGCAGGTATCATGAAATATGGTGATGCTTTCAAACACAGCATGGAAGAAGGTGGCTGGGATCTGAGCAAAGTGGATATGGAAGGTTTGAAAGAATCAAAAGCAACCTTCGTGTTTGGTCAGATGAATGAGCCTCCGGGTGCACGTGCACGTGTGGCACTTTCTGGTCTTACAGTAGCTGAATATTTCCGTGATGGAGATGGTACCGGTAAAGGAAAAGACATCCTGTTCTTCGTAGATAATATCTTCCGTTTCACACAGGCAGGTTCTGAAGTATCTGCGTTGTTAGGCCGTATGCCTTCAGCGGTAGGTTACCAGCCAACACTTGCAACTGAAATGGGTCTGATGCAGGAACGTATCACTTCAACACGTAATGGTTCAATTACCTCTGTACAGGCGGTATATGTACCTGCGGATGACTTGACTGACCCTGCTCCTGCAACAACATTTGCTCACCTTGATGCGACTACAGTATTGGATCGTAAGATTGCCGACTTAGGTATCTACCCTGCGGTAAACCCGTTGGAATCAACTTCACGTATCCTTACTCCGCAAATTGTGGGTGATGCGCACTACGAATGTGCAAACAAGGTTAAACTGATCTTACAACGTTATAAGGAACTGCAGGATATCATCGCCATCCTTGGTATGGATGAATTGAGCGAAGATGATAAAATGACTGTATTCCGTGCACGTAAAGTACAGCGTTTCCTTTCTCAGCCATTCCACGTAGCGGAAGCGTTTACCGGTTTGAAAGGTGTGTTTGTAAGCATCGAAGACACTATCCGTGGTTTCAACATGATTATGGACGGTGAAGTGGATGAATATCCTGAAGCAGCCTTCAACCTGGTTGGTACTATTGAAGATGCAGTTGAAAAAGGTAAGAAATTACTCGCTGCAGCAAAAGGATAAAAACAATTTGAAAGTTTGAAGATGAGCCAATTTGAAAATGAAGGCTCACAACTCTCAAATTTTCAAATGCACAAATTTTCAAATTATGAATCTCGAAATATTAACTCCACTCGGTAAAACATACAGCGGCGAGGTAATTGGTGTACAGTTGCCTGGTATTGGCGGTAGTTTTGAAGTACTGGATAATCACGCTCCGCTGGTAAGTGCTTTAAAAGCCGGACAGCTGAAGGTACTGGTTGAAAAAAACCGTAACGAATTCTATAATATCCAGGGCGGGTTTGTTGAAGTACTCAATAACAAAGTCACTGTATTGGTTGAAGGAAGTGAAGAAGCAACAAAATAAGAAACCAAAATCTTCATACATAAAGTCCCGTCAGAAATGGCGGGATTTTTTATTTTCTGAAAATTCATAGAGCGACCAATCAAAATCCTGTCCGAATTGTCTTTTCATCATTTCAATAAATCCGGATATGGCTTTGCATTCGGTGTAATAATATATATGTGGATTACCATAAACTAAAATACGGTAAGAATTTTTTGTCGCTATTTCAAACGTATAAGCATATCCATCTAGTATAGATATGTATTTAAAATTCGGAATATCGGTTTGTGTAGGTAATTCTGTTAACCTGAAATAAGAAACACTGTCGTAAAAATTTTTCCAGCCACATTTTGGAATGACTTGTTTCACAACAAAAACATTAGAGCCTATTTGTTTTCTATCTGTCCAATTCGTTTCTAATCCGTCCTGATCTATTATGGGTGTTGTATAAGAATTGTAGTGATAACCCATAAATCCATTATTTGAATAGCGAAATACATAACAGTTTTTAAACCAATCAAACGTATAGTTCGGCCAAACCCTTACCTCAAGTGAATCGTTAATACCACTAGTGATATCAGGCAAATTAAACCTGCTGTTTTCTTTGATGCGTTTTGCAATCAGTTCTTTTTTCAGAACGGAACTGTCGGGATAATCTGGATAAAAACTGAATTTATCTTTTGTGTTTGTTTTACAGGAAATGAGGAGCAGGAAAAGGTAGCCCAGCAAATTGAGATGTTTCATGCTTTTATAACGCAAGGGCTGAAATAAAATTTCAGAAGGAGTTTTTACGATTGAAACTACTATTGTATTTGCCCGGGGGAAAGAGTAACTTTTACATTCAAACTTTTCATCATGAATAAAAAAACACTCTCTCCGCTTTTGCAGTCATACCTGCAGATAATGCAGCATGCGGCAGCCAGCAATGACGGCGAACGTTGTATGATTGCTCCTCATCCCGACCTTAAGAATAAACTGAAGCAGGAGTTTAAAAAGCTGAAGAAAGATCTGGGCTCTTTTGCATTGGGCAACTTAATAAAGCCTGAAAGCAAAACCAAGCTCGGCATGAATGATGCCATGCTGCAACCCGGTAATGTTTTTCCGTTGGGCACATCGGCAGTAAGAGTAAGAAGTATGTCGGCGGCCAAAGCACCTTTAAGAGGAACAGTTCGTGTAATTGTTGTTCTCGTTGATTTTTCAGACAAAGCATTTTCACAGTCAAAGAAACATTTCCAGGATTTATTTTTTTCAGAAGGAGTTGTGCCAACAGGCAGCGTAAAAGAATATTACAAAGAAGTAACCAATGGCATGATTAACATTTCAGGTGAAGTGGTTGGTCCTTACCGCATGCCTAAAACGTTGAAAACCTATGCAGGCAATGGTGCAGGAACCGACAATGGTTTTCCCAATGCAAGAACAATGGCTTTTGATGCAGCCAAAGCAGCCAATGCTGCAGTTGATTTTTCATTGTATGATAATGATCATGATGGTTATGTGGATGCATTTGTTGTAATACATGCCGGTCGTGGCTCAGAAGAAACCGGCAATAACAATGATATCTGGAGCCACAAATGGGTGTTCCCTTCTGCACTGAATGCTGACGGCACACATGTGTATGCATACTTAACTGTGCCCGAAGATTGCAAGCTGGGTGTATGTGCACATGAGCTGGGGCATTTGTTGTTTGGATTTCCTGATTTGTATGATGATGATTACACCAGTGAAGGTATCGGCGACTGGTGCCTCATGGCTGGCGGCAGCTGGAATAACAATGGTTTAACTCCTGCACATCCCTGTGCATGGTGTAAAGCCGATCAGAGCTGGGTGGATACAATCAACTTGAGCAGCAACAAAAAAGCAGTTGTAATGGATGATGTGAAATCATCTAAAAATGTTTATCGTTTATGGAAGGATGGTGGTCCGGGTACAGAATATTTTTTACTGGAACACCGCATGAAAAAAAATTACGACAAGTATTTACCGGGAGAAGGTTTGCTCATTTATCACATTGATGATGCCATGAGCAGCAATGCTAATGAAATGCATTATAAAGTTGCATTAGTACAAGCCGATGGGAAAAAACAACTGGAGAGCGGAGCCAACCAGGGCGATACTGCCGATCCATGGCCGGGAACTGCTCACAAAAAAACATTCAGCAATACGTCGAAGCCTAATTCAAAATCGTACGGCGGACTTCCTACAAATGTTGCAGCAAAAAACATTAAACTCAATGCAGGAAAAATTACAGCCGATCTTTATGTGAAGTCTGGTCCTGCATTAGCTCCTAAGAAAAAGAAAGCAGCACGAAGAAAATAATCACGCAATTGAAGCGGTTATATTTGTATAGCCGCTTCATTTAAAATTTGTTTATGGTACAGATGGCTCCCAATAAATCATTCATTACGGCAACTGTTTTGTCGGTGGAGCCTTATACTGCCCAGCAAGGTTTTTTCATTCTGCAATTACAGGTTACTTCATCAAAAAAAACAGAGCAGCTTCAAATGCCCGGTGCTGAAAAAGGGGCAACACTCAAAGCCATCACGACTGCAGCTGATGTGGAGCAACTCAAAATTGTTGCAGGCAGTAAATTGGAATGTGAACTGAAAAAAGTTTCAACTGAATTGTGGCGGGTGATTGAATTAAAAGTCAAAAGTCAAAAGTCAAAATAAACTCCACAAATCCCGGCAATATTATTTTCCAGGTTTATGTAATTCATTTCTTTCCTGCATCCATCCTTCATAAAACGAATGTTTATGAACACGAAATGGATGCTTCTCTTCTTATTTGCAGTTCCTTTTACAGTAATTGCCCAATCAGTAAAACGTGTACCTGTTGAAACAAAAATGGAACAGGTAACTGTGTTTATGAAAGGAGCACAGGTAAAACGTACAGCCAAACAAACTATCACAACAGGCAAACAGGAAATTGTTTTCACCGGCATTTCAACAGATATTGAAAAACAAAGTGTGCAGGTAAAAGCAGAAGGCAAACTCACCATTTTATCGGTACGTGTGCAGCGGGATTTTCTGAAAGAACAAGAGGTGCGGGAAGAAATAAAAACAGTGCAGAATAGATCTGATTTGCTCGTTGAAAAAATTACGCTCACTTCAAAAATGCTGGAAGTATTTAAGCAGGAAGAATCCATGATCATCAAAAATCAGCAGATCAGCGGGTCAACTGTTACACTAAAACCGGAAGAGTTGCGGCTTGCACTCGACTTTCAACGATCAAGACTTGCAGAAGTGCTGAAGCAGCAATTGTCGTTGCAAAAAGAGATTGATGAGATGCAGAAAGAACGGACAAAACTGCTGAACCAGTTAACGGAGATGAACCGCAAATTTGATCTCTCCACCAATGAAATTGTAGTGCTGGCCGATGTAAAAGAAAATGCAACAGTACCTTTTGAAATTACTTATCTCGTACAAAAAGCAGGATGGTATCCAAGCTATAATATCCGTGTAAAAGATGTGGTGAGTAACCTGCAGTTGGAAATGAATGCCAATGTTTACCAGACGAGCGGAGAAAACTGGAACAATATTAAACTCGTGCTTTCAACAGGAAACCCCAATGAAAATAATTCAAAACCAATCATGAGTCCGTGGTTTATTTCTTACATGGATGCACAGATGAGTAATACCATGAAGCAGTGGTTTATTGGAGGAACAGACCAGATGCTGACAGGAAGAATCACTGATGATAAAGGAGTTCCGGTACCAGGTGCTTCAGTTGTAATTAAAGGAACAAATACCGGCACCGTAACTGATGCCAATGGATTTTATAAGATCAAAGCAAATGGTACTTCACAACCGTTAACAGTATCTTCAGTTGGGTATAATGTTGCAGAATTTGTTGCAGGAACAGGATTTATGAATGTAGCATTAAAGCAAACTGAACAGAATTTAAATGAAGTAGTTGTAGTTGGTTATGGTACATCCCGTTCAGATGATTACGACAAGGGATATGTAGAACGGAAAAAAGAAGTGAAATCAATTCCATTACAGATAACAACAACATTTCAACCCATCACCATTCAATATGAAATTGAAGAAATCACTTCAGTAAACAATGATGGCAAAACAAATACACTCAGCATCAACGAAACAAGTATAGCTGCATATTATGAATATTACTCAGCACCAAAGCTGGATGAAGCTGCTTATCTCACAGCTAAAATCAGCAACTGGCAGGATCTGAACCTTATCCCAGGCGAAACCAATTTGTTCTACGAAGGAACTTATCTCGGCAAATCTTATCTCGATCTTTCAACAGGTTCAGACACACTTTTATTATCACTTGGAGTTGATAAAGGAATCACAGTAAAACGTACCATGCTCAAAGAATTCAGTATTAAAAAATTCCTTGGCAGCAACCGTACTGATACACGCCAGTTTGAAATTATTGTGCGCAACAACAAAAATGTTCCGGTGAATCTTGTTCTTGAAGACCAGTTCCCCATTTCAACGATAAAAGAAATTGAAGTGGATGATTTGAAATATGAAGGGGCAAAGCTGAATGATGAAACAAAAGTATTTACCTGGAACTACAGCATCGATCCGAAGCAATCAAAGAAAATGCAGTTCAGCTATAGTGTAAAATATCCAAAGGAGAAAAAGTTGCAGTTGGAATAGTTGCATTTTCAGCTGCAAATAATCCAAAAATTCCTGTTGTTTGAAATAAAAATCTGAATATCTTCACCACTTGACATATAAAACAGGAAAATGCAAAGAGTAATAAGCGGTATTCAGCAAGTTGGCATTGGCGTAACAAATGCAGACGAAGCATTTAAATGGTACAGTAACGTATTTGGTACGGATATAGTCGTGTTTAAATCTGCAGGTCGTGCAGAATTGATGAAACGCTATACCGGTGGCGAAGGTCACGACCGTTATGCAATTCTTGCGTTGAATATGCAAAGTGGCGGTGGTTTTGAAATCTGGGAGTACAGGAGCCGCACTCCTCAACCAGCAGCATTTGAAGTGCAGTTGGGCGATCTTGGAATTTTTGCTGTAAAAATTAAAAGCCGTGATGTAAAAGCAACTTACGAGTTGTATAAAAAAATGGATGTGAACCTGCTTTCAGAACCCACAAAAAATCCCGGTGGTGAAGAAAGCTTTTTCCTCAAAGATCCTTACGGCAACGTGTTTGAAATTGTGGAAGACACACATTGGTTTATGAACACCGGCCATTTAACCGGATCGGTTTGTGGTGTTACTATTGGCGTTTCATCCATTGAAAAAGCAATTGATTTTTATGAGAAGGTGCTGGGTTATGATATTGAAGCTTTTTCAAGCGAAGGTGTTTATCCTGAGTTCAATAAAATTGCAGGAGGTGCACATAAGTTTAAGCGTTTGTTACTCCGTCATACAAGACCGTTAGAAGGTGCGTTTTCACAACTGCTGGGTTCAACCTGTATTGAGTTGGTTGAAGTGCAGGACAGCACTCCACGCAAAATTTATGAAAACCGTTTCTGGGGCGATCTTGGTTTTATTCATGTTTGTTTTGATATACATGGTTATGCCGAACATGAACGTATCTGCAACGAAGCCGGTTATCCGTTTACAGTTGACAGTTCAACAAGCTTTGATATGGGTGAAGCTGCAGGTCATTTTGCCTACAACGAAGATCCTGATGGAACATTGATTGAATACGTGGAAACACATCGTGTACCAATTCTCAAAAAAATCGGCTGGTATCTTAATTTAAAACGTCGCAACCCTGCAAAGCCTTTGCCCAACTGGATTGTACGCAGTTTAAAATATTCAAGAGTAAAAAAGAAGAAAGATTAATTGAGTTGTGGATCGATGGGGTAATGAATGACCTGTTCGTATTTTTTACCCATCGATTTTACAGCATCCTTCCAGATATTTTCCACTTTTTTGGTAAAGATGAGATTGCGGTTTGCAGGAACAGTAAGCCAGCTTTTCTCTTTCATTTCAGCTGCCAGTTGTCCGCTGCTCCAGCCACTGTATCCAATATAAAAACG
Source organism: Chitinophagaceae bacterium UBA1931 (assembly GCA_002337125.1). Lineage (GTDB taxonomy): Bacteria > Bacteroidota > Bacteroidia > Chitinophagales > Chitinophagaceae > Lacibacter. Next base: position 1,099,934 of record DDFJ01000004.1, on the reverse strand, counting down.
GATTTTATTTAAATCGAGCAGGTTGTTGCTGATCAGTGTTTTCAGAATTTCAAAGTCACCACCCCAGTAAACATCTTTACAAATTTCAAGACCACCGGGAATTTCATCGGGTAACTGGTGCAGAAAATGAAGCGTATCCATTTGTACCGGTCCGCCAATATAAACAGGCGCCTTGCTTCCATCGGGATAGTTCATTAATTCATCAAGTGTAAGATCAAATGTGCGGTTAAGTACAAGGCCAAAGCTTCCCTCATCTTTATGTTCGCAAAGCAGCACCACTGTTCGCATAAAGTTGGGATCCTTGAGAAATGGATCGGAAATTAATAATACACCTGTTGCGGGGTCAATCATTGATTTAATTTACAACGTATATTTCAAATAATAAAAAACAGTTCCTGTCAAAGGGAAGTTAAAACAGCATTTGATTGCATTCTGCTGCATTTCCTTTTACTTTGACAACTATTTTTGCAAACAGGCTGCTTAACTGAAATTTGAACATCAGATCGGTTTGCTGAAAAACAGTTCTGACAGAAAAAGGAATACATGAAGAAAATCTTTCCGGTTATTATTACGCTGATTACGGTATCACTGCTGGGTATTATTTTTATCCAGGTATCGTGGATACGTACGCAGGCATTGTTCAGGGAAGAGCAGCTGTATGGTAAGCTGGGCGATATTGCACAGCAGGTGGGTGAAGAACTTGTATCGCAGCGAAATGTTACGTTCAATAATCCCGGGCAAATGCCTGGTATGAAATTTCCCGGTGATAATTATGATATCTACCGCCAGTTCTCCGTAACAAACAGGTTTACACTGTTTGAAATAAGAGAAAAAATTCAGAAAGCATTTCTCCGGCAAAACCTCAAGGATACAAAGTTTGAATTTGCAGTTGCAAGCGATAATGCATTTGGTCATTTTGAAATGAAAACACAGAGTTTTGTTGAAATGGCAGCCGATTCCATTCACAACAAAAGTGTGTACTATCCTTTGATTCCTGCCAGTGGAAGTTTGCTTGAAAGTTTAACACCCGATGAATACCTGGTGATAGTTGTACCCAACTACAAATCATACATTCTTCAATCGCTGGGCTGGACGATTATTGGTGCAGTTATTTTTACACTCATCATCATCACCGCATTTTTCTTAACAGTAAGAACATTGCTGCAGCAGAAAAAACTCGGCGACATGAAAAATGATTTCATCAATAACATGACGCATGAGTTAAAAACTCCTTTGGCAACTATTTCATTGGCTGTTGATGCATTGAGAAGCGAAAAAGTGCTGGGTAATCCTGAAAAAAGGGAATACTTCACTTCCATGATCAAGGATGAAAACAAACGCATGAACAAGCATGTGGAAACCATTCTGCAGGCTGCACAAATGGAACGGCAGGAAGTACAGCTCAACAAACACGATGTGCATGTACACGATATTGTGCGTAATGTGCTCAGTAATCTTCAGCTGCAGATTGAAGAAAAACAGGGTAAGGTGGATGTGCAGCTCAATGCAACCAACGATTTAATGGAAGCAGATGAAGTGCATTTAACCAACCTCATCAATAACCTTGTTGATAATGCACTGAAGTATTCAAAAGATGATTCCTTCCAGTTAAAGATTGTTACAAAAAATATCGGGAAGAATATCCGCATTACAGTAGAAGATCATGGTATTGGTATGAACAAGGAAACACTGGCAAGAGTGTTTGAAAAATTCTATCGAGCACATACAGGCAATGTACATAATGTAAAAGGTTTTGGTCTTGGTCTCAGCTATGTAAAAACAATGGTGGAAGCACATGGCGGTAAAGTAAAAGCCGATAGTGTGCCGGGCAAGGGTAGTATGTTTACACTTGATTTTCCGTTGAAGAAATAAAATTTATTTACTGCTCAGTTTGCAGAAGAACTACACAAAGTCCTGAACGGAAATGTGTAGTTTTATTTTTTTATACACTTAAATCATTCTGTTTTCAGTCAAATGGAATATCAAAAAACATCCGACAATACCATTAAGCGTGGTGCAAAAAAAGCAACTTACAACAAAGAAGAAATTCATGCCATACTTGATGCGTGTGAAATATGCAGCGTAGCTTTTTTAATAAATGGCAAGAGTTATGTGCAGCCGATTAATTTCGGCCGCAGTGGCGAAACATTGTACATGCATGGCTCGCTGCAAAACAGGATGACGAATGCGCTGATTGAAAATGGTGAAGCCTGTTTAAGTGTGTTTCATTTAGATGCAATGAAGCTGACACGTTCAGCATTTCATCATTCAGTGAATTACCGGTCGGCAGTTGTTTTTGGTAAAGTGCGTGAACTGCAGACCAATGAAGAAAAACTGGAAGGATTGAAAGCCATCATCAATCATTTTGTGCCCAACCGCTGGGACTATTGCAGAGAGCCCAATGAAAGTGAATTAAAAGCAACAAGGGTTATTGCCATTGATATAGAAACAGCCTCTGCTAAAATTGCAACAGCACCACCCAATGATAATGCAGAAGATCGTGAACTGGATTACTGGTGCGGTACCATCCCGGTTAAAACAGTTGTTGAATTTCCTGTTAGCGATACAACGATGAAACCCGGTGCAGAAATTCCGCAACACGTTCTTGATTTTTATGAGAAGAGGAAGAAGGGGTTTTGATTGAAGTGATTATTTAAATCTTAGAAAAAGATTGATTATTGCTGGAACAAGAATAAGAAAAATGAAACCAAAACTTATAAGCTTGAAGTGCTTTAATGAGTATTCCCATAAGTAATAATAATCTTCTATCTGCCGACAAAAGATTTGCCATTTACCAGAGCCTTCATATTCATACTCAGTTACTAAAAGTGTATTGGAATTATATGAAGGAACTTTTTTATTCGGTACTAATAAAAATTCATCATCATAAAAAGCGAATCTTTTAAATTCATAGACATAAGCTATGTCTAATATTTCGATGAAATTACCATAAGTATTTTCTTTGCTAAAGGATATCTTTAACACAGTTGAGGTATCATGTAAGTTCTGTAATCTTTCAGCTTCTGCTTTTATGAAATTTAATTTTTTTGCACTGATGTTACCATTTTCATCGAACTCGTCTAAGTAAATCTGTTCAATTTTTTTTCTTTTTAAAAAGTTATAAATAAAACCTTTCGTGAATTTATCCGGAACAATGATTTTTTCATCAGTGGGAAGATTAATTCTTGTTGTGCCTTTTATTTCCAATTTTTCTAAAGGTCTGAAGACGAAAAGCAGAATGAATAATCCGAAAAGACTAATTAGCCCAGGTACATAATAAAGTTTCTTTTGTTTGGTCATAAGTTAGAAGCAATGATTGTATGAATGTAAGCACGAAATAGAAATTATTATTTACAACTTCCTAATTTGATAAATGATCAGCACCGGATCAGACATTGCTGCCATGAAAACAGAACTTTGAACCGAGCGTGGCAACAGGCGACACCACAAGCACAAGTGCCGGTTACAAAAAAATCAGAACACTCATTGGTTGGATTGTATAATCTTCAGGTCTTTTGCTAATTCACATTTGCCTCGGGCTTATCCACAGTTTAAACACAGCTATTCACATTCGCTTCACTGAATTTTCCAGGTTTTCCCAATGAAACCCTTTGCTCTATTGGCTTTGAGGTTTGTGGAAAAAATAAAACTTTCCACTTTTGGTTCTAAAGTGGGAAAAAGTGTTATTTTGTGTAGAATTGTGTAGATTTAATATCAAATTCATTTAAATGATTGGTTTTCTGGGAGAATATGAGGTTACGCTCGACGCAAAAGGTCGGTTCCTGCTCCCGGCGGGCTTTAAAAAGCAACTGCCGGAAGATTGGAATAGCCAGTTTGTGATCAGCCGTGGCTTAGACTCATGTCTCACTTTATACCATACCAAGCATTGGGAACCCATTTTCGCCCAGATTAGTTCTTTAAATGATTTTGATCCGAAGGTAAGGCAATTTCAGCGCTACTTCCTGAACGGTGCTACAACGGTTGAACTGGATTCTGCAGGTCGTCTGCTGGTACCGGCTCAGCTGAAAGAATTTGCAGGTTTGGACAAGGATGTGGTGTTGTTTGCCAAAGGAAACAAGATTGAAATATGGGATAGCAATAAGTACAAACAGTTCTTTGAAGCCCTTTCAGCCAACGATTTCAGCAACCTGGCGAATGAAGTGATGGTGAAACCTCCAGTGTTGTAAGAGTTATGGCGAAACAAAAAAAAATACAAGCTGCTGACGATGATGCTGTCAATCAGCAACAGGAAGTCTATCATATTCCTGTAATGTTGATGGAAGCCGTTGATGCACTGAACATACAGCCAAACGGTGTGTATGTTGACTGCACATTTGGTGGTGGTGGTCACAGCCGGGAAATTTTAAAACGTTTAAATGCAGATGGAAAGCTGGTTGCTTTTGACCAGGACCCCGATGCCAAACGCAATCTTCCCGATGATGAGCGTGTAGTTTTTGTTCCGCACAACTTTAAACACATTGCCCGCTTTTTAAAACTCAATGGTTTTGCAAAAGTGGATGGAGTACTTGCCGATCTAGGCGTTTCCAGTCACCAGTTTGACGAAGGTGCAAGAGGTTTTTCTACAAGGTTCGATGGCCCGCTTGATATGCGGATGGATCCATCGCAACCCGTAACAGCCTCCGGCATTCTGCAAACCTATTCGCAACAGCAGCTGCATAAATTGTTTGAACAATACGGTGAAGTAACCAATTCAAAAACACTTGCTGCAACAATTGTTCAGCAAAGAGTAACCAATCCGTTTCAAACAATTGAGCAACTGAAGCAGGCGCTGCAGCCGGTGGTAAAGGGTAATCCCAACAAATATTTCGCACAGGTATTCCAGGCATTACGTATTGAAGTAAACGATGAGTTGAATGTGTTGAAGGAACTGCTGGAGCAACTGCCCGGTATACTGAAACCCAAAGCCCGTGTGGCAATCATTTCCTTTCATTCGCTGGAAGACAGGTTGGTTAAAAACTTTTTCAAAAAAGGAAGTTTTGAAGAGGAAGCGTATAACCCGTTTGAAAGAGATGTAAAAGAACAGGTGTTTAAAATCATAACCAAAAAGCCGGTGGAAGCATCGGCTGAAGAACTGAAAATAAATCCAAGATCCAGAAGCGCACGCCTGCGTGCTGCTGAAAAACTTTAGGCCGTTGTAAAACCAGGTGAACAAAAACTGAAACAAGGAAATTACAAACAAACCAATGGCAGTAAAGGAGCAGAAGATTGACTTTAAGAAGTGGTTGAACTACCAGTGGATCGTAAAAAACGTTCCATACTTTCTCTTTCTCTCATTGCTGGCGATCATCTACATCGCCAATGGCCATTACGCCGATAACACAATCCGCAACATTAACAAAACTACCAGGGAACTAAAAGAACAGGAGTATGAATTTAAAACACTCAACGGAAAACTCATGTTTCAAAACCGTTTGAGTGAAGTATCAAAAGCTGTAGAGCCAATTGGTTTAAAAGAAAACATACAGCAACCGTTGAAACTAACCGACAGTTCAAAACAGAAAACAAATTAATGGAAGTTAAAAAAGACATATTGTGGCGTGTGTACCTGGGTTTCCTGGGGCTGGGTCTTTTTGGCTTAACCATTCTTGGCAAAGCTTTCTATACACAACGTATTGAAGGCAGCTACTGGCGCAGCATGGGCGACAGTATGCATACTAAAATTCTTGATCTTGAAGCAGAGCGTGGTACCATTTACAGTGAAGATGGAAGTATGCTGAGTACCTCTATTCCGCAGTTTGATATTTTTATTGATTTTGCTGCTGATGGTTTGCGTGCAAAAGACGGAAAGAACTTTTTCGAAAATGTGGATTCACTTTCTATTTGTCTTGCAGGTTTATTCAAAGACAAATCAGCAGATGAGTATAAAAAAGATTTAAGGCTTGCCTATAAGAGTAAAGACAGGTATTATTCTCTTCACAAGAAAGTTACGTTTGAAGAATACAAGGAGCTGCGTGAATTTCCATTGGTACGTTTAGGAAAAAATAAAAGCGGCTTTATTGCAGAAGTAAAAACAAAACGACTTAATCCATTTGGAGAACTTGGTTTCAGAACAATTGGCTTGTACAGGGAAAATGCAAAACTGGTTGGTCTTGAACGTTCGTACGACAGTGTGTTGCGTGGTACTGCAGGTAAACGTTTGGTACGTTTTGTTGCAGGTGGTGTAATGATGCCGGTTGAAGGTTATGAAGTGGAACCTGAAAATGGGGAAGATGTTTATACAACACTTGATGTAAACATACAGGATATTGCTGAACGTGCATTGATGCGCACCATGGTGCAGAACCAACCACTGGAAGGTACATGTATTGTTATGGAAGTGGCAACAGGAAAAATTAAAGCTATTGCCAACTTAGGTCTTAATCCTGACGGAACTTATTTTGAATCGGACAATTATGCATTGCGTACTTCAGAGCCCGGTTCAACCATTAAGCTTATTACATTAATGAATGTGCTGGAAGATAAGTACGTTACCATTAATGATAACATTGTAATTAACGGAGGCCGTTGGACATTTAACGGACGGACAATTGTGGATGATCATCATGGCCCCGAAGTAACAACCATTAAACATGCATTCACTGCAAGTTCAAACGTGGCTATGAGTAAACTGGCTTACCAGTATTACACCAACGATCCTAAAAAATATTACAAGCATCTTAATGATCTTCATCTCACTACTAAAACAGGTATTGGTTTAAATGAAGAGTTCAGGCCATTGGTAAAAAATCCAAACACAGCTAAATACTGGCACCCGCAAACATTGGCATCTTGGGGTTTTGGTTATGAAATCATGTTATCACCACTGCAGTTGCTGATGGTGTACAATGCAGTTGCCAACAATGGCAAAATGATGAAGCCATATCTCGTAAGTGAAATAAAGAGTTACGGAACAACAATTAAAAAGAATGAACCTGTTGTGCTCAACGAGCATATCTGCAGCGATGAAACATTAAGACAACTGCAGGAATGCCTTGCAGCTGTTTGTACCGAAGGAACGGGTAAGGCAGCATTTGCAACTGCACCTTACAAAGCAGCAGGAAAAACAGGAACAGCAAAAGTTAATGACGGTAAGTTTAAATACAGCGACGGTGTTTATCAATCAGCATTTGCAGGATATTTTCCAGCCGATGCACCAAAGTATTCCATCATTGTTGTGGTGAAGAACAAACCGCATGCGGCTAATTACTATGGAGGATCAGTGGCAGCTCCCGTATTCAGAGAAATCGCTGACCATTTATATAAATACAGCCAGGAACAGCAACAACCAATTCAACTGCCATCAATTGCTGATTCCATGCTGTACACATTCAGCGGAATGAAAAAAGAGTTACAAACCATCTCTTTCCAGTTTGGCTTTACATATGCTGATCAGCTGATGGGTAACTGGCGCAGAACAGTTTTAAAGAATAATACAATTCAACCCCAAACAATTGAAACAACAGGTTCTGTTGTTCCTGATGTAAGGGGTATGGGTTTAAAAGATGCACTGTATGTTCTTGAATCAACAGGAATGAAAGTGCAGATAAACGGAAAAGGAAAAATCAATAACCAGTCGGTAGCAGCAGGAACTGCTGTTGCAAAAGGACAACAAATTGTTTTATACCTGAATTAATGGCATTGCTGAAAGACATATTATACAAAGTGCATCTCCGCAGCGTTCATGGTTCAACCAATGTTGAAGTGAACGACCTGCAGATTGATTCACGTAAAGTGAAGCAAGGCACTTGTTTTATTGCCATGAAAGGGGTTTCAGTCGATGGTCATGCATTTATTGCAAAAGCAATTGAGCAGGGAGCAACTGCAATTATTTGTGAAGATTTACCCAGTGAGTTGAATGATGCTGTTACTTATGTTGAAGTAAAGAACAGTGCTGAAGCTGCAGGTTATATGTCCAACGAGTTTTACGGAAATGTAACGGAACAAATGAAAGTGGTTGGTGTAACCGGTACCAATGGAAAAACAACTATTGCAACACTGCTGTTTAAACTGTTCAGTGCAATGGGCTATAAGTGCGGACTTGTTTCAACAGTTGACTATCACATTGCAGATAAAATTGTTCCATCAACACATACAACACCTGATGTTATCAGTTTAAATCAGTTGTTGAAAGAAATGTATGATGCCGGTTGTACGTATGTATTTATGGAATGCAGCAGTCATGCCATTCACCAGCACCGCATAACAGGTATTCATTTTGCAGGTGCATTGTTCAGCAACATCACACATGATCATCTTGATTATCATAAAACCTTTGATGAATACATAAAAGTTAAAAAGAGCTTTTTTGATGGATTAGGGAAAGATGCTTTTGCAATCAGCAACAAAGATGATAAACGTGGTGAAGTGATGCTGCAGAATACAAAAGCAAAAAAACTGTATTACGGGTTAAAGAACGTTGCTGACTTTAAAGGAAAGATTTTAGAAAACGGTCTCACAGGTTTGCAGATGCAGGTGAATAATGATGAAGTACACTTCCGTTTGATTGGTGAATTCAATGCCTACAATTTACTTGCTGTGTATGGTGCTGCTGTTTCAATGGGCGAAGAAAAACAGAAAGTGTTGCAGGTGCTGAGTGGTTTAACAGGAGCAGAAGGAAGATTTGATTACATCATTTCTCCCAAGGATTTAATTCTCGGAATTATTGATTACGCACACACACCTGATGCGCTTGAGAATGTGCTGATGACGATTAAGAAATTAAGAAGAGGTCATGAGCAGATTATTACAGTAGTTGGTTGTGGCGGCGACAGGGATAAAACCAAGCGTCCGGTTATGGGTGAAGTTGCCTGTGAGTTAAGCGACAAAGTGATTTTCACCAGCGATAATCCTCGCAGCGAAGATCCGCTGGATATTCTTGCTGATATGGAATACGGATTAAACTCAGCAGCAAGAAGAAAATTTATTTCCATTGCCGACAGGAAAGAAGCAATTAAAACTGCTGTCAATCTTGCAAAGCATGAAGACATTATTCTTGTTGCAGGAAAAGGTCATGAAAAATACCAGGACATAAAAGGAGTGAAGCACGATTTTGATGATAAGAAGGTATTACAGGAAATGTTTGAATTATTAGAACGATAGATATAAGCAAATAGCTTTTAAAAACAGAACACATGTTAAAGAACTTATTTGATTGGTTGAACAGCATCGGGATAAAATTCCCAGGCGATAACCTGTTTCAGTTTATCACCAGCAGGGTAATGCTTGCAGTGTTGTTGTCGCTGGTCATATCAACTGTGTTCGGTAAAAAACTCATCAACTACCTGCGCAAAAAACAAGTGGGTGAAACGGTGAGGGATCTTGGTCTTGCAGGTGAGCAACAGAAAAAAGGAACACCAACAATGGGTGGACTGATCATCATTCTTTCCATTGTTGTGCCAACGCTTCTTTTAGCTGATGTTAGTAAAGTGTACATCCTGCTCATGTTGTTTGCAACGATCTGGATGGGTGCAATTGGTTTTGTGGATGATTATTTAAAGATCCGTGCAAAACGTTTGGCACAACAGCAAGGTGTTGCATATGTAAAAGGTGATAAAGATGGTTTGGCAGGTTGGTTTAAAATATTAGGACAGGTGGTGTTGGGTATTGCAGTTGCAACAACACTCATGTTTAATGATTCAGTAAGTGCTTTCCGTGAATTCACCGGTTCAAAAGTTCCGGATGGTGTTGAAACAAAAATCATCAAAGTAAACGGAAAAGAAAAGATCATGGTAAAAGCAAATGATCCTGTTACAACCATTCCGTTTGTAAAGAGTCATGAGTTTAACTATGCCAAGCTGTTGCCAAAAGCAATCCGTGGAATTACATGGTTGCTGTATGTACTGATTGTGATTTTCATTGTTACAGCAGTTTCAAATGCAGCAAACCTTACCGATGGTATTGATGGACTGGCAACAGGTATATCGGCCATCATCAGTGTGGGGCTGGGCATTTTTGCTTATGCAAGTGGTGATTCCAGGTTAGCTGAATACCTGAATATACTTTACGTGCCGGGTATTGGTGAGATCTCCATTTTCATTGCAGCAATGGTGGGAGCATGCGTTGGTTTTCTCTGGTACAATTCATATCCCGCACAGGTGTTCATGGGCGATACAGGAAGTTTAATGCTGGGTGGTGTAATTGCTTCTCTTTCGTTTTTAGTAAGAAAAGAATTGCTCATTCCCATTTTGTGTGCTGTGTTTTTTGTGGAAGCATTGAGTGTAACACTGCAGGTGAGTTATTTCAAGTACACAAAGAAAAAGTATGGTGAAGGCAGAAGGATTTTCTTAATGAGTCCGCTGCATCATCATTACCAGAAAAAGGGATTTCATGAAAGTAAGATTGTAACACGCTTCTGGATTGTAACAATCCTTTGTGTGGTGCTTGCAATTGTTACGCTTAAAATAAGGTAAAGATGTTTGTGAAAAACCACAACAGGTTTTCGACACAATATCCATATCGCAAAACCAGATAAAACCATTGTAACACCTCTGAACCCGTACTAACCCATACTTGTGAAGAACCTTTTTTATTCTCACAGGGAATAAGGAAAGGCGAAAAACCAAAAAGAAAAAATTACCGGATGTCCAGTTGCCGGTAATCAAAAACAGAAACTGGAAACGAAAAGAACATGGCGCATAAATGTTACATACTGGGAGCAGGCGAAAGCGGAACAGGCGCAGCTATTCTTGCACAGAAGCAGGGATATGATGTGTTTGTGAGCGATGCTGGCCCCATCAAAAACATTTATAAAGAAGAGCTGGCGGAATATGGAATTGAGTTTGAAGAAAGTGCACACAACGAAGAAAAGATTCTGAGTGCAGATGAAATTGTAAAAAGTCCGGGTATTCCTGAGAAGAGTGACATGATGAAGAAGATCCGCAAGAAAGGAATTCCGGTCATCAGTGAAATTGAACTGGCTTACCGGTTTAAAGGCAACAGTAAAATTGTAGCCATTACAGGAAGCAACGGAAAGACCACAACAACTTCTTTGATTTATCATATATGTAAACATGCAGGATTGAATTGCGCATTGGTTGGCAACATCGGCATCAGCATTGCCAAGCAGGTTGCACTTGATCCTAAAGAAATATATGTGGCAGAGATCAGCAGCTTTCAGTTAGATGATATTAAAGATTTCAGAGCTGATATTGCTGTGCTCACCAACATCACTGAAGATCATTTAGACAGGTATGATTACAAGTTTGATAATTATATCCGTTCAAAATTCAAGATCACAACAAACCAGACAAAAAACGATTTTTTCATTTACTGTCCGGACGATCCGGTTACAGAAGATTATTTAACAAAACTTACTATCCTTTCAAACCCATTACCATTCACCATGAAGCAGGAACCACAAAAAGGTGCTTTCATTAAAGACGGCACAATGACGATTGCAGTTAACGACGACAAAGTAACAATGAGTGTAGACGATTTTAAAATTAAAGGTAAACACAACCAGTACAACACCATGGCAGCAGGGATTGCAGCGGCTACATTAGGTATCCGCAAAGAGAAAATAAGGGAAGCCGTTACCACATTCGAAAGCCTGGAACACCGCATGGAAATGGTGGCAATGGTGAAAGGTGTGGAATACATCAACGACAGCAAGGCAACCAACATCAACTCTACATGGTATGCTTTGGAAAGTATGTCACGCCCAACCATTCTTATTCTTGGTGGTGTGGATAAGGGTAATGATTATGAAGTGTTGAAAGACTTGGTGAAGGAAAAAGTAAAAGCCATTGTTTGCCTTGGTATTGATAACAGGAAAATTCATGAAGCATTTGGCGATGTTGTTTCACTGATGGTGAATACAACAAGCGCAGAAGATGCAGTGAAGGCGGCATACCATTTCGCAGAAAAAGGTGATACTGTTTTATTAAGTCCTGCTTGTGCAAGTTTTGATTTGTTCAAAAACTATGAAGACAGGGGGCTCCAGTTTAAACAGGCAGTAAGAGAGCTGTAACATGTACGATGTGTGATGTACGATGTGTGATGTACGATGTGTGATGTAATGCAGAGTGTACCTAACTATAAACTAATTTTTGAGTCAGTTTTCAAACATAACATCTAAATTTTCACCGGCAGGGTTGCAGGAAAAAACCCGTGGCGATAAAGTTATCTGGGCGATTGTTATTGTGCTTTCGCTGGTAAGTTTATTGGTGGTGTACAGTGCAACCAATTCACTGGCATATAAAATGTACAAGGGAAATAATTTTATATACCTCGTAAAGCAGATTGCATTCATCAGCATTGGAATTATCGTTGTGTACTTTGCTCACCGTGTAAACTATACCATTTACTCAAGGGTGGCGAAGATGATGTTCTATATTTCGATTGTATTGCTCATCTATACATTATTCTTTGGTGCAAAAATTAATGATGGCAGCAGGTGGATTAAACTGCCTATCATCAATCTCACCATACAAACATCCGACATTGCAAAGCTTTCATTGTTTATGTACTTGTCGAGATTGTTATCCAAGAAGCAGGAAGTAATCAAGGATTTCAAAAAAGGATTTATTCCGCTTATGATTCCTGTGGTTGTTATCTGCGGATTAATTGCTCCTGCCAATCTTTCAACTGCATTACTTACCGGCGCAACAAGCATGCTGCTGTTGTTCATTGGCCGTGCAAGTATGAAGCATATTGCCATTGTTGGAGCAGCAGTTGCAGTGCCGTTGATTATTTTAATTCTTATTGCAGGCGCTTACTACGATAAAGCAGAAGGTAAACAGAAAGAATTACCTGCAGTTCTTTCAGTAGGTCGTATTCCTACGTGGATAAAACGTGTACAGGATTTCAGGTATGCAAAAAAAGATGAATCGCCTTACCAGGTGCAGCAGGCAAAAATTGCAGTGGCAAAAGGTGGTGTGTTTGGATTAGGCCCCGGCAACAGCGAACAACGCAACTTTCTGCCGCATCCTTATTCCGATTACATCTATGCAATCATCATCGAAGAGTATGGAATGATTGGTGCAGGCTTCATCATTTTTATTTACATGGTGTTTCTTTTCAGAAGCATAAAAATATTCAGGAAGTGCCCGTATGCATTCGGGGCATTTCTTGCACTGGCGTTAAGTTTTACACTCGTCATACAGGCCATGACGAATATGGCAGTGAATGTGGGATTGTTTCCTGTAACAGGTGTTACACTTCCGCTGGTGAGTATGGGAGGAAGCAGTTTCCTGTTTACATGTTTGTCCATTGGAATTATCCTGAGTGTGGCACGTAATGTAGAAGAAGCTGAGGGCGTAAACCCCCAGCCCCTGAAGGGGAGTGAGGCAGCAGCATGATGAAATTGAAACATCATGTTTGGGTTTAGAAATGATAAATGAAAAATGGAATTTGGAAATGAATAACGGCGTGATAGAAAATAATGATACAGTTGCTGGTTCCCCCTTCAGGGGTCGGAGGGGGCAATGTATTATGATAGCAGGCGGCGGAACAGGCGGACATATTTTCCCTGCCATAGCAATTGCTAACGCCATTAAGAAAATTAAGCCCGATGCACAGATTTTGTTTGTGGGTGCAAAAGGAAAAATGGAAATGGAAAAAGTGCCGCAGGCCGGTTATGAAATAAAAGGATTGGATATAGCAGGTTTTAACAGAAGTTCTTTGATAAAAAACATCGGTTTGCCGTTTAAGCTGGTAAAGAGTTTTATGCAGGTGCGTACAATCATCAGCCAGTTTAAACCCGATGCCGTGATAGGAGTAGGTGGTTATTCCAGTTTTCCTGTGCTCAGGTTTGCACAGTCGAAAGGAATAAAAACCTTCATCCACGAAAGCAATTCGTTTGCAGGTAAGTCAAACATTATGCTAGGAAAAAAAGCAACAAAAATTTTTGTTGCGACAGATGGTATGTCGAAATTTTTTCCTGCAGAAAAACTGATGATCACCGGTAATCCCGTTCGTAAGGCAATCAGCGAATCAACTGTTTCGCACCAGGAAGGATTAAAGTTCTTTGGATTGAATGCGGATAAAAAAACAGTGCTGGTTGTTGGTGGAAGTCTTGGTGCAAAAAGCATTAACGAAGCTATTGATGCAGGCATTGATGAGTTTGAAAAAAATAATCTTCAGCTCATCTGGCAAACAGGTAAACCTTATGCTGAACAGGGAAAAGCAAGGGCAAATGGAAAAGCAAATGTGTGGGTGAATGATTTCATCACACAAATGGACCAGGCTTATGCAGCTGCTGATGTAATTATTTCAAGAGCCGGTGCAATGGCCATTGCAGAAATCTGTTTAACAGCAAAACCTGCAGTGTTTGTTCCTTACCCGTTTGCAGCAGAAGATCACCAGACAGCTAATGCAAAAAGTTTAGTAGAAAAAAATGCAGCACTGATGGTGAAGGATGATGAAGCAAAAGCAAAACTCGTCAGCACTATTGTTGCTTTATTGAATGATGAAGTAAAGCAAAACGAACTCAGGCAGCAAATAAAACAGCTGGCAGTAAGTAATGCAGATGATGTGATTGCAAAAGACATAATTGAAATTATTGGAGGATAAACGAAGCGAATGATTCAGTTGAACGACATAAAGAAAGTATACTTCGTTGGCATTGGAGGAATTGGAATGAGTGCCATTGCAAGGTTCTTTCATGAAAAGGGAGTGAAGGTGAGTGGTTATGATAAAACAGTAACGCCGCTTACATCGCAACTGGAGGCAGAGGGAATTGAAGTTCATTATAAAGAAGATGTTGAAGGTATTCCAAAAGATGTGCAGCTGGTGATTTACACCCCTGCTATTCCAAAGGAGCATAAGGAATACCAGTATTACCTGCAGAATGGTTACAGTGTGGTGAAGAGAAGTGATGTACTGCAGATTATTACACAAAGTTCTTTGAATATATGTGTGGCAGGAACGCATGGTAAAACAACCATCAGCACAATGACAGGTCATGTACTTCGTCATACAGGTTTTGGTTGCAATGCATTCCTTGGTGGTATAGCTGTGAATTACAACCGCAATTTCTGGTCGTCAGAAAACAATGTGTGTGTTGTTGAAGCAGATGAATACGACCGTTCTTTTCATAAGCTGAGTCCGGATATTGCAGTGATCACTGCAATGGATGCCGATCATCTCGATATCTACGGAACAGCAGAAGCAATGGAACAGGCGTTCATTGAATTCACTGAAAAAATAAAACCCGGTGGCTGGCTTATCAGCAAGCATGGATTGAAACGCAGCAGTGAGTTAAAAGCAACGCATCACATCACTTATCATTTATCAGATGTGAATGCGCATGTACATGCTGCCAACCTGAAAGTGCAAAGCGGAACGTATTTGTTTGATGCAGTTGTGAACGGACATGTGATCAGTAATGTGCAGCTGAATATTGGTGGCTTGCACAACGTGGAAAATGCACTTGCAGCGATTACTGTAGCACACATATTAAACATTGAAGACGAAAAGATAAAAGAAGCAGTTGCCGCATTTAAAGGAGTAAAGAGAAGGTTTGAATACATTCTTTCTCCCGGCGCAGCAAAGGTTGTGATGATTGATGATTATGCACATCACCCGGAAGAGTTGAGAGCATTAATCAATGGTGCAAGAAGTTTGTTTGGCGATGAAAAGCTGACGTTGGTATTTCAGCCACATCTCTTTTCACGTACAAGAGATTTGGCTGATGGTTTTGCAGAAGTGCTGGATATGGCAGATGAAGTTTTCCTGTTACCCATTTATCCTGCAAGGGAATTGCCGGTTGAAGGAGTTACAAGCGAACTCATTTCAGGTAAGATGAAGAAAGCAAAAGTGAGTTGTGTAACGAAGGATGAATTGCTGAACAGGTTAAGCAATGAAAAAATAAACGGCAATATAAAATTGCTGGTTACAGCAGGTGCAGGCGATATTGATGCAATGCTGATGCAGATAAAAAAGATTGTTGAATAATACGAAATGAGCAGTAAGAGATTTTCATGGAAGAAGTTTTTACTGGCAACTGTATGGACAGCGGCCGGTACAGCTACCATTGTGTTGCTGGTTGCTGCTGCTCAGAGCCAGAATGCTGAAGTGTGTAAAGATGTGGTGGTGAATATTAAAAGTGTTGATGGTGTGGAATACATCAGTAAGAAACAGATACTGCAAACCATTTCAGGAGGAAGACCTGAATTGATGAAAGGGCAGAAGCTGAAAACATTTGATCTGCAGCAACTCGAAGAATTGCTTGAACGCAATTTGTGGATACGCAATGCAGAATTGTTCTTTGATAATAATGATGTGCTTCATGCAGATATTACCGAAAGGGAGCCGGTGGCAAGAGTGTTCAGGGAAGCAGGCGAATCATTTTACGTTGATGATCTTGGCGAGCAGTTGCCGGTAACAACCGACCAGATTGCACGTGTGCCTGTATTCACTTCTTTCCCCAATGAGGCCGTTGCTACAAAACAAAAAGACAGTGTATTGCAGCAACAGGTAAAAGAACTCGGACGCTTCATTCTCAAAAATGATTTCTGGATGGCGCAGATTGACCAGGTGAATATCAACAACTATGAATTTGAACTGGTACCCAAACTGGGTAATCATGTTATACTGCTGGGCGATGCAACCAACATGGAAGCAAAATTTAACCGGTTACTGTTGTTCTATAAAAAAGTAATGGCAAAAACCGGCTGGAATTTTTACAGTGCATTGGATGTGCGATATGATAAACAGTTAGTGGCGGTAAGAAGGGATAGCGCAAGCCTGTTTAAATCAATGGTGCTTCAGCAAAGTATCTATCAAACAAGAGTAACAGAAGACAGTGTATATAATCAACCTGATTCAGCAACAAAAACAATTGCAACTCCGGTTGTAAAAGATACTGCAAAGAGTTTGCTTACCTCAGAGAACAACAAGAGTAAACCAACAGCTGGGCCCGTTTTAAAATCCGCTGTGAAACCACAAACCAAAAATCCCATTGCTTTGAAGAACCAACTCCCTACCCCTTCGAAAACAAAAGCAAAAACAACCAGTGAAGAAGAAAAAGTATTAAACGAAGCAAAACAAAAAACAAAAAATCAACCAAAAGCAGTTATGCCGAAAAAGGGAGGATGAGAGAAATGAGAAATGAAGAATGAAGAATGAAGAATGAAGAAGTATTGCTATGAACCATGAACGATTAACTATTATCTAAGCAAAAACGCACACAACTAAAAACAACATACAACTATGACAACGGAATCACCAACTAATGGAACAGCAACCGGAGCACAGGCTGTAAACAACAATCCCATCATCGTGGGTTTGGACATTGGTACAACCAAAATTGCAGCAATTGCAGGCCGTAAAAATGAATTCGGAAAATTAGAAATTCTTGGGTTTGGCCGTGCCAATTCAAGCGGTGTTCAGCACGGTATGGTGTTGAACATTGATCAAACCATTAAAGCCATTGAGCAGGCTTTACAGAATTGCTATGCAAGCAATCCTAATTTAGAAATTAATGAAGTGTATGTGGGTATTGCAGGTCACCACATCAAATCATTGCAAACACGTGGCGATATCGTTCGTCAGAACAACGAAGATGAAATTGCACAGCGTGAAATTGATCAGCTCATTAATGATCAGTACAAAACGTACATTCCTGCAGGCGATCAGATTATTGATGTTATTCCGCAGGAGTTTACTGTGGATAATTTTCAGAATATTCCTAACCCGATTGGATATAGTGGCGTGAAAGTTGGTGCTAATTTTCACATCATCACCGGCGATAAAAATGCAATCCGCAATATCAATCGCAGTGTGGAGAAAAGTCATTTAAAAGTAAAGGATCTTGTACTGCAGCCATTGGCATCAGCAGCAGCAGTAATGTGTGAGCATGACCTGGAAGCAGGTGTTGCCATTGTAGATATTGGTGGTGGTACAACCGACCTCGCTGTGTTTTATGAAGGCATCTTAAAACACACAGCAGTTATTCCTTTCGGCGGTGAAAATATCACCAACGATATTAAGATGGGATTAGGCGTACTGCGTACACAGGCTGAGCAAATGAAAGTACAGTTCGGCAGTGCTTTGGCCGACGAAGCAAAATCAAATGCATTCATTACTATTCCCGGCATTCGTGGAATGGCACCCAAAGAAATCAGTGTAAAAAATCTTGCACACATCATACAGGCACGTATGAGTGAGATTATGGATTTTGTAAGCTATCATCTCAAGCAGGTTGGTTTAGATAACCGCATGCTCAATGGTGGCATTGTATTAACCGGTGGTGGTTCGCAACTCAAACATTTAATTCAGTTAACAGAATATGTTACAGGATTAAATGCACGCATTGGTTTCCCTAACGAGCATTTAGCTCCCGGCCATATTGATGAACTGGCTAAGCCAATGTACTCAACCTGTATTGGTTTAATACTGAAAGGTTACAACGTGTTTGAAAATACACAGAACAAACTGAAAGGAATTGAAGTAAAAGAAGAAACTGTTGCCGAAGTGGTGAATGTGTACGACGAACAAACCGATACACACCAGGTAAGAGTGAAAAAGCGTAAGAGCTTAAAAGGATTTATGGACAGCATTAAAGACGGATTGATTGATCTGTTTAATGAAGAAGAAGACAGGAAGTTGTAAGTGATAAGTAATAAGTGATAAGTTTAGCCGGAACAGTTTCCCAACTTATAACTTATAACATACAACTTACTACTCAAACAAAACTTACTAACTAACCCGCAAACTCGTAGAAATTATGATACAATTTGATCTGCCAAAAGAGAAGTCATCCATCATCAAAGTAATTGGTGTTGGAGGTGGTGGTAGCAATGCAGTGAATCACATGCATTCTCAGATTATTGAAGGCGTAAACTTTATTATCTGCAATACCGATGCACAGGCAATATCGCAAAGCATGGTTCCCAACAAAGTGCAGTTAGGCCCGCATTTAACACAGGGTCTTGGTGCAGGAGCCAATCCTGAAATCGGTCGCCAGGCAACCGAAGAAAGTTTAGAAGAAATTAAACGCATACTGGAAGTAAATACCAAGATGGCTTTTATCACTGCCGGCATGGGCGGTGGTACAGGTACAGGTGGTGCGCCTATCATTGCAAAAATCTGTAAAGATCTGGGCATCCTTACTGTAGGTATTGTTACAACTCCGTTTGGTTACGAAGGAAAGAAACGTATTCAGCAGGCGGAAGATGGTATTAACCGTTTAAAAGATTACGTTGATACATTACTTGTTATCAGTAACGATAAACTGCGTCACCAGTTTGGAAATTTAAAAATGAAAGAAGCATTTGCCAAAGCAGATAATGTATTGGCAACTGCAGCAAAATGTATTACGGATGTCATCAACAGCACCGGCCAGATCAATGTTGACTTTGCCGATGTATGCACCGTTATGAAAAACGGTGGTGTGGCAATCCTTGGTAATGCAAGTGCAAATGGCGAAAACAGGGCACAACGTGCAATTGAAGAAGCATTGAATTCGCCATTGCTGAATGATAACGATATCCGTGGTGCAAAATGGATACTCATCAACATCAACAGTTCTGAAACAGAACATGAGTTTACAATGGATGAAGTAGAAATTATACAGAACCATTTGTTATCACAGGCAGGAGAAAATACAGATGTTATTCTTGGTTTAGGTTACGATAATTCACTCGGCGATAAAATTGGCATTACACTTATTGCAACAGGTTTTGAACAAAAGAATCCGTTTGACAAAAAGCCCGTTGTTGAAGAAAAGAAAGCTGATGCCAAGCCCGAAAAAATTATCATGACGCTGGGCGAACCTGAAAAGAAAGAATACACACAACCTGTACTCTTTACGGAAGAAGTAAAAGATCCGGTTGCTCCTGTAATGGTTGAAGAAGTAAAACAGGAAGCACCTGTGGCTGAAATAATACAGGCTCCAGTTGTAGAAACAGAGCGTATTGAATTTGTACTTGATCCTGTTGTTCCTGTTGTTGCAGAAGTTCCAAAGGTGGAAGAAAAGAAAGAAGAACCTGCAGCAGTTGTTGAACCACCTGTTATGAAGTTAACAGAAAAGCCCGTTGAGCAACAGCAACCACAGCAGCAGCCATCATCAATAACATCAGGAGGTTTTTTAAGAAAGCCAACGGTTATTTATGTTGAAACAAAAGAAGAAAAAGAAGAATCCATTCCGGAAATAAAAGCCGAAGAAAAACCGGTTGAAGTTCCTGTTACTCCGGTACAGCTGCATATTGTTAAGGACGAGGAAGAATCGTTCGAGATGCAGATTGTGGAAAAAACAGAACAACCAGCGGCGGAGGAAAAGTCTTGGGCCGATCAAAATGTTCATCTTGCTTCTTCGGAAGAGCCACTGGTAACAGATGAGGCAGAAGAGCAACGGAAAAAAGCTGCAGATCGTTTACAGAAGTTGAGAAACCTCTCGTTTAACATCCATTCGGCTGATCCGAATAATGAGTTTGACACTGTGCCGGCTTATCTCCGCCGTAATTTAGAATTGTATAATACCATTTCGCCTGCCGAAAACTTTTACAGCAATTACACTGTACAAAGCGATGAAAATAACCAGGCCGAAATAAAAACCATCAACACATTTTTAGATGGTAAAAAACCCGATTAATGAATAGTTCCATGCTTCAGCGTGGAGTAATCGTTGTTTTATAGTTGTAAGGTGAATCTTAGAATCACAGGTTTTATTAGTTGTGTAAGTCCCCTCCGCAAGGAGGGGATTTTGTTTTATGCAGCTTTTCATTTTTTTGATTTGATAAATTTTTAAAATAAAAGCCCCGACGATTATGCCGGGGCTTTTTGTTTTAAAGTTGCTTTTGTTTTAAGATGGTAACGGAACGAGTTGTGTATTTACTGTTGTTGACTGACCTAATGTAACAACCACGCCTGTTTGTGTTTTGTTGCTGTAACCTGCCAAGATTGTAAATGCAATATTGTAAGTGCCGGGTACGGGAACTTTAACTGTGTACTGGCCTAATGCATTTGATGTTGCTGTATATGGCTGATCGACTACCTGCACTTTTACTCCTGGGATTGGTTGATTGCTTACACTATCGGTTATAACGCCTGTTACCTGAGTTGAAGATGTTGCAGCATCGAGTATAATGCGGTTTTGTTTGTATGTGTTGTAAAATTCTTCGTTTGAAGTTTTGAACTGTAATGCAATTTTATCGAGCTGTGTTTTTAAAAGTGTATCGGCCTGTTTAAACAAATTAGTGAGTGATGTGCGGACGGCTGCTTTACTTGTTACGGCATTGCGTGGTGAAGGAATGAGTTCCTGGTAATTTTCAAGTATAGTTTCGAATGCTGTTAAACGAGTTGCAGTAACGCCATAAGGTATGAGCAATGCCGCATTTGTATTTGCCAGATCATGAATGTTGTTGCAGGCCGGAATTAATAATTCATCTTTTGTGAGCAGGAGTTTTGAAACAGGATAGTTAACCTGTTCTTTGAGTGTGTTGTTTGAAGCGGCTGCTGCAAATGCAAAGACTGCGGCTGCAATGTTGGCTGCTTCCTGGCAAAGAGCGATGCGTGCCTGAGATTTGTCGGTGGTAATACCGCCAATGGCAAGAGATTCCTGCTGCGATGCATCGATGATGTTGTTGTAAACTGCCCGCAATGCATCGGCTGCTGTTTCGAAGGCGGGAACGGTGGCGGTGATTGTACCGTTAGCTTCAATGTGGGTTAGTACTGCGTTGTACATGCCGAGTTTGGCTTCATTTCTTGACGTCATTTTGAATAGTGTTTAATGGAAAATAATAATTGACGTTTTAAACTAATATGTGATTTATGGATGGGCAATACCACGAAGCGGTAAGTTTAATTAGTGTGTTGTTTTTTTGCATAACTGTGTTTTGAAAAACTGCTGCAGCTATTGATTTTGCCACTGTAGATACCGATTAAACGACTGTAAAATGTAATTAAGGCAGTGTAAGATGCAATTAAGGCAGTGCACGAAGCGATTAAATGACTGCACGTACCGATTAAACTGCTGCACATATCAATTAAATGACTGCACGCTGCAATTAAGGCAGTGTAAGATGTAATTAAGGCAGTGTAAGAGGCGATTAAACGACTGCACGTACCGATTAAGACGCTGTAAGACACGGTTTAAGTGGTTGAAATGGAGGTTTTTACGCTGTAATTCCTGGTTTAAGTACTGAAAAATGCGTTTAAGGCGGGTGTGCAGATTATTTTATAAGTGCCTAATGCGATTTGGGCAATTTACCGGATAGAAT
The DNA here is from genome assembly GCA_002337125.1 of Chitinophagaceae bacterium UBA1931. Lineage (GTDB taxonomy): Bacteria > Bacteroidota > Bacteroidia > Chitinophagales > Chitinophagaceae > Lacibacter. The sequence continues at coordinate 1,077,774 of DDFJ01000004.1, read as the reverse complement.
GCTGAGTTGTGCTGTTGGAATTGCAAGTGCATCTTATGTGTGGCGGTTTGATTTTGGGTAGGATTTCCAAAATGAAAATGCTTTAAATTCGGTTGGTTAAAACTGCAACCGATAAGAAAAAGTTTACCATGTAAGAGAGATATTCTCATCTTACTAAAACTAATTTAATGAAGAATAACCTGTCATTTATACTTCTGTTATTTCTGGCATTCAATAGTACTGCACAGAAGCAAAACGTTTTTATAAGCGGAGCGTTTATGCAAACTAAAATGCCTTCTGTTAACCTTTTATATTATGATCTTGTTAAAGAAGATTTTGAATATATAGTAAAAACAAAAGTTTCAGCTAAGGGTACGTTTGAAATGAGGTTTGAGCTTTCAGAGCCGGTTTACTGTAAATTTTATGAAGATTTTTTTTATATAACTCCTGGCGATACAATTCATCTTATTGTTACTGACGACAGCTTATCATCAAAAAGGTACAAATTACAAGTAACAGGCAGTAATGCATCTCATTATGAATTTTCAGACTTTCTTAAACTGAACTCTGCGATTGATATAGACAAGGAATTGAAAAATTATAACAGCAACTGGTCAGAGTTTCAAAAAACATGTGAGAAAAAGTACAATATGGATCTTGCGTTACTTAACGAATACAGTTTGAAACATAGGGCTACTGAGCAATTCAGGAGTTTTTATAAAGATGAATTATGCAGCCAATATCTTATGTCAATTTTACTTCCGTTTTATATTGATAAATCAGCAAATTATCTTACAGCTGAAACCTATTTAAAATCAATCAGAGTTGATACACTTTTTAATGCTGACGGCTTATTTCGGCATCAAACTTACCTGCAATTTTGCCGTGATTATTTACAATTCATTGTAAGAGCTAAGGTAAAAAGCCCTGGTATAAACAATGAATATTCCCTGCTTTATCAGTTTGTCAATGAAAATTATTCCGGTATAATAAGAGAATATTTTCTGGCATTTCTTTTTAACAACCTTGTCAAGTTAAAAAATGATGAAACGGGTAAAGTAGTTGAAAAAATATTTGCCAACGCAAATCAATTTAGTGACGAGAGATTAAAAACTTATGTACTTAGGAAATATGTTTTGCACTCAAATGTTAATCAGAATTTACCTGACAGCATTTTAAGTATTGGGTTAAGTGATATTAAGGGCAATAAAACAGAACTTAAAAAAGTAATTGAATCCTTAAAGGGTAAATACATTTTGATTGACAACTGGGCATCATGGTGCGGCCCATGTTTACAGGAAATAAGTAAATCACACGATTTTATAAAAGCCGGAGGGTTAAAGAGAGACAGTATTGAAGTGCTATACCTATCGCAGGACGAAAGTATATTAAACTGGAAGAAAACGGTAAGCAAAAACAAAAGCACAATGATAAACAGTTATTTGTACATAAGTTTTCCAAATGCTTTTAGCCAGTATTTTAATATTTCAAGTATACCGAGATATATTTTGCTTAATAAAGAAGGAAAGCTTATTAGCCTTGATGCACCAAGAGTTTCAGAATACGCTGACTTAATAAAACTAATTAAACTGCAATAAACACTTTCATTAACTCAAAGTAAAATGCTTAAACCTATTGTATACAGTATCTTTTTGTTTTTAAGCCAAGCTGTTTGGGGTCAAAGTAATAACAGTATTTATCGTGTAATATGCACGAAGGATGAATCCTTAAGAAATGGTAAGGGAGCAACACTTGAACCTTTGGAGATTGAATCAATTGATGCTGCTAATACTGCACAGGTTGTAAACTATACATTTGATTTTACTTATAAGCGACTGAATGAAAAAACAGATGGAAACTTCAATCAATCATTCGATGAACGAGTAAAGGAAAACCTTGCAGATACAGGTAATTTAAGCAAATGGCAAAAAAATAATCACCTGTCAGTTTTAATAAAGCAAATGAAAGATGGCAGCTATATCGTAATACCGGACTTGAACCAATCCGGCATTTTTACTGATGATACTGTTTTTAAAAGCAAAGGAAATAGCAATGAGCCTATCGTTGTAAAGTATAAAATCAATTTCTGGTACAAAAAAGAGTATACTACAGTATTCGATTTTTTGATATACCCTGACAGAAGAGATTTGCCACCTCATCCCAACAAGAAAGCTTTATTTAATACATGGGGAGGTTTACGTTATGTTAAACAGGGACAATTAAAAATTGGACTTGATAGTTTTTTAGTAAAAGTTTTTTTGCCTTATCATTCTGTTTTTTTTACTAAAAAGAACAGCCGGTTTTCGTTTTCCGAACCAAATGAAAATACTGTTGAAATATATGATCCACATTATTATGTGTACAGTTATCGTGACAGTTTGAGTTTAGCTGACAAAATACTTGTGCTGGACACTATTAATTTACTTGGTGATACGATTACATTTAAAGAAGCGGGTATTTCGCCTGAATTAAAAAGCAAACTGAAAGGAGGCATAATTGAACATTTAGAAGGCAATTCATTTCCCGATCTGAAATATGTAAGTTATAATTTCAGTAAAACAAGTTACAGATTTACGTTGCTTCATTTTTGGGGGTCGTGGTGCACACCTTGTGTTTCTAATTTACCTAAGCTCAAAGCGCTTTCAGATGCAATGAATAAACAAGTACAGTTTATAGGAGTACTTTATGAGTCAAAATACGATACAACAAAAGCAGCAACACTTATTAAAAAAAACAGACTGAACTGGCCACAACTGCTTCAATTAAGGGACGACCCTTTTAATAAAGCAGAAATAATTAGAGAATTAAGAATAAGTGGTTATCCTACATACATATTACTGGATAGCACAGGAAAAATTGTTTTAAGAACTTTGGAATTGGGTGAGATTGAACGTTTTTTTATTGGATTAGAGTTTAATAGTAAGAAGTGATCCGCAAAAGACTGGGATTTGATTGATAGATCGGGCAGGAAAAAGTGAAGATGGAACATATTACCCCTATGTTCCGTCGAAAGCCCTGATTAAGCTTTTGTGCTACTGTGGTTAATTGCAGGAGAATTTCTATTGTACATCTTAGGTGTGGCGGTTTGAGATTGGTTTGGCTTTACCAAAATGAAAATGCTTTAAATTCGGTTGGTAAAAACTGCAACCGATAAGAAAAAATTAAAGATGAAAACACCGGAAATGATCAAAATACATTTATTGCTGTTACTCTTGATCACTATAAATTCAAGGGTTTTAAGTCAAATTCACAACAGGCTTTCTGTTTATTTACATTCTAAACAAACTGAACAACAAAGCAGTTGCTTCACTGAAATTTACAATACAGGCAATACAAACTTCAAATCTGATATTAAATTTAAAGGCTTCCCTGATAAGATTGAGGAATACATTATCAAAACCTTTGATTTTCAACCGGAACAAGGACTTTATGAACAGTATTGCAGACTGAACGGAGAAATGAGGTTGAAAGACTTTGAACAGGGTCTTAAATTTTACTCATTAAATCTTAGCGACACTGTTAAGCTTAGCAGGATTCCTATAAAACATTTTGTATCGTTTTTTATTGGGAAAAATAAAGATGGCCAATTGATAATGATCGGTGATGAAAATAATAACTATGATTTTAGTGACGATAAGCAATTTATTAGTAAGGCAGATTATTCAGAATTGAATGCATCACAAACCAGCTTAAATTGTTTTGGAAATTTTAAGTACCAGTATAGCTTGAATGGAAAAATATTGAACAGGTCTATCTACTTACGTTATTCTTCAAAGAAAGCAATAGTAAATTATTATGATTCTATTGAGAAAAAGTTTTACTTGGTTGTTTATCCTCACGAAACAAAACAGGGTTCTTTTAAATTAAATGGCCAAAAATATAATATACAGATTTACAACCAGCAACCTCCTTATGTTCTTTACAATCGGGAAAATTCAAAGATTTATATTAGTTCGGCTATTTCAAACAGGAACAAATACCCCTACACACTTGGTGATACATTATATTTAGAAAATAAAAGGTTCTTAATAAAAGGTGTTTCAAAATTTGGTGATTCACTCCACTTAATTAAGTTGGAGAATAGTAACAAATTAAGTTATGGTATTGATTCCGGAAAATATGCTTTCAATATTAAAGCGAAGGATATTAAAACAGATTCAATTATAAGCACTGAAAACTTTAAGGGTAAATTAATCTTACTTGATTTTTGGGGAACTTGGTGTCAGCCTTGTATACAATCAATACCAAACCTGAAGTTAATTCATGAAAAGTTTGGGCACACAAACCTTGCAATTTTAAGTATTGCCTATGATCATAGTTTTAATGATGTAAAAAGCTTTATTGAAAAAAATGATGTTAGCTGGATTAACTTTTTTGACCCAATTAATTCAAGTACAATATGTAGAAAATTCAAAGTTGATACATTTCCAACATTTATATTAATTGATGAAAAAGGTCGGATTTTAAAAAGAGTAACGGGAGAAGATTCTCTTGAAACAATAAAAGGAATTCTGGAGAAATACATAGCACAGAAATAAAATAGATTAGTCTGTCTTGGCTCAGGAGTAACTGCTAAGGTTGTTATATAATAAAATCACCCTTGCTAAAATATAGATTGCTTCGTCGTACCTCCTCGCAAAGACGTTCACCATATTAAAGCTTCAGTTGTGTAGCATTATTGTACGTTGTTAACATTACTCAGCAACACAACTTATTTGATTATGCTGTAAATTCAATAGTGCGTTTCGGTTGGTGAGGACACCAACCGATAAGAAAAAATGAAAATTTATATTATAATATTAGTTGGGTTAATATCTTCTTGCAAAGCACAAAAAAAATTGACATTAAACAGTCAAACAGAAACTTTGCAATTTTATTCAAATACTTGTAATCGATATTTGGATTATACAAGAGAGTATTTAAATGATTCTGTTTATATTGAACGTCACAATGATGTTACAGATACTTTAATGGTTAAAGATGGGAGTCTGTTCCGGTTACATAAAGGGGCTACTTACAAACTTATTGATATCGAAGAAGATTTTATCAACAACAAGAAAAAGTACCGTTATTATTATTATGGATTATCTCCTAATGATACTTTGCAAAAAGTAGGTGAATCTAATGTTCAACACGTTTTAAGGCTTATGCAAAGTGTCATTATTTTTATTCCTGTCAAAACAGTCAATGTTGGTGGAAGAGAAATGTTCTTATATTATATTTTAGGAGATTGCTATCCACCTTCATCAGAGAAATGTATCAAAACTAAAATTACAAATGGGCAGTATTCCGTTATTTATTTTGAAAAAGGGATTGGATGTACAGGACTTGCAGCAGGTGAATCAAAATGCCAATTTTTTCTTACTGATAAATCATACAAAATGTTATTGCAAAGAAAGAATAAATAACAAATAAAGAGGCACTGCAGTACTGGGCTTGTTTATTTGCCGAGTGCACTATCTGTATTAAATAACGTCCGCATCAGTTATTTGTAAACCCTCAACTTCATTGCGATGGGATACGTTACTACGAAGAAATGGAGGAATAGTTGTGTATGAATTTGAAAAGTCGATTAAGGGTGTGTTTTTTTACGCCTTAACTTATAAATATTAAACTCGTCTAATAAAAACCCAGGGCCATATATATAAAGATAATCTGAATTAAAAATATTCAACCTGATTTTAAAATCCTGCCTGATATTGCTGTCAGAAATTTTATAAGTATAAAAATTAATTGTATCAATTAAAAAACCTTTCTTTTTTCTTGCTGTAAAAATTCTTAAGCCTTCGACAGGATCGCATATAACTGTATCTTTTTTACAGATGTAGCCATCAATTTCCAAAAATTTGTTTTTAATCAATTTAATTTTTTTAAAAAACAAACCAAAATATGACTCCTCTAAAGTTATATTCTCATTTATCTCAAGTGGATTTTCATTTAGAAGAATTGGGGTTTGTGAAGTATAACTCCAAAATTCTTTTATTGGAATATTTCTAATTTGGCTTTTTAACTCTGCTGTTTCAAAAAAAAACAACACGAATATTATATGATATATGTATGTTTTCATAAATTTTGATTTCTTATCGGTTGCTGTCCTTGCTAACCGAAATTAATGCATTTCCATTTTGATAAAGCTAGCCCAAAATCAAACTGCTGCATATAAGATGCACAATAGAAATATTGCGGCAATTCATCACAGTAGTACTTCTGCTTAATCAGGGCTTTCGACGGAACATGGGGGTAATATGTTCAGTCTTGACTTTTTGGTTCTTTTGTGTCAAGACAAAAGAACATACAGCAATTCATTACAAAGGAGGTTCTAATTATTGTTTCCTCTCTTCACAATCCAAATGAAGTTTGCACTTTTTTGGCCAAACAAAAAAGTAAGTATAAACTCTACGCTTTAGTTATTCATATCAACAACAGGTTGAAAGGAAACTATTTTTACCAGCTCTTTAAATTGCCTGGTGATTAAACGGCTGCAGCACCATTTCGCTTACAACTGCACTTGCAGGTTGCTGGCATAAAAACCAAACAGCTTTGGCAGCCTCATGTGCCTGGATCATTTTTTCACGTTGGACTCTTAAATCAATATGATCCCAGAAAGGCGAATCGGTACCACCTAAAAAAATATTGGTAATGCGGATTTCTGTGCGTTTCAGTTCTTCACGAATACTCTGCATCATGCCCGTTAATCCATATTTTGATGCACTGTATGCAGCTGCGCCGGCCATAGGTGTTTTACCAAGCACACCGGGAATATTTATGATTAATCCTTTCTTTTCATTTTTCATGGCAGGTAAAAAAGCCTTTGCCAAAAGAAACGGTGCGAATAAATTAAAATGAATTGTTTGCAGAAAATCTTCTTCTGTTAAATTCTCCAGCGGTTTAATAATGCCAATGCCCGCAGCATTCACCAGTATATCAATGGAAGGATATACATGGAAGAACTGTTCTTTTAACTGTGTTACCTGTGCAGGTACGGATAAATCGGCTGCAAATACTTTATCGGCAGTGAGTTTAAGTTCAGCAGCAACGGCAGTGAGCTTTTCTGCATTTCTTGCTGTAATAAAAAGATTGGCACCGCCTGCTGCCAGCAGTTTAGCTGTTTTAGAACCTATGCCCCCGGTTGCACCTGTTACCAATATGTTTTTGCCTTTTACCGATTCCATGCGTCAGAAATTTTTATCACTAAACAATAAGTATGGAACAATTGTTTAAAGCAGCATGCACGAAGTTTCTGTCGTTTTTCCACATCAGCTCTTGAAGGTTGCTGATGCAGTGAGTAAGGGCCGCACTGTTTTTCTTGTAGAAGAATTCCTGTTCTTCCGTCAATATAAGTTTCACAAACAGAAACTTATTCTTCACCGTGCAAGTATGAAAATGTATCAGCAGTTTCTGCAGCAGCATGGATTAACTGTTCATTACATTGATTGCATGGATGAAGCTGCTGATATACGTGTATTGATTCAGCAACTGGCAAACAAGGGTGTAACGCACATTCATTATACCGATACAACAGATAACTGGCTTGAGAAAAGAATAAACCTTGCGGCAGGTAATGCAGGAATTGAATTGATGAAATACCGCAACCCCGGTTTTATTAATTCAGTAAAAGAAGGCAATGATTATTTTGACCGGAAGAAAAACTATTATCAAACCGATTTTTATATTCACCAGCGTAAACGTTTATCCATTTTACTGGAAGCAAATGAAAAACCTGTTGGTGGTAAATGGACATACGATACGGAGAACCGGCAAAAATTTCCACGCAAAGAAATTGTTCCGTCAATTGATTTCCCGGCTGCAAATGAATTTGTGCACGAAGCAATAGAATATGTTCAGCAACGGTTTGCTGCCAATCCAGGTTTGGCTGAGCCTTTTCACTATCCTGTACATTTCAGTGCTGCTGAAAAATGGCTGGATGATTTTTTGCAGAACCGTTTTTCAAAGTTTGGAATTTATGAAGATGCAATGGTTCAGCAGGAATCAATTCTTTATCATTCATTGTTAAGTCCGCTGCTGAATATTGGGTTGCTTACTCCGCAGCAGGTAATTAACAAGGCACTTGATGTGGCTGTTGATCATGATGTGCCACTTAACTCACTCGAAGGATTTACGAGGCAGATTATTGGCTGGCGTGAGTTTATACGTATGGTGTACGAACGGGAGGGGAGCAGGCAACGTACTACGAATTACTGGAAATTTAAACGGAAAATACCGGCTTCGTTCTGGAATGGAACTACTGGTATTCATCCTGTTGATACGGTGATAAAACGGTTGTTACAAACCGGCTACACACATCATATTGAGCGGCTGATGGTGCTGGGCAATTTTATGTTGTTGTGCGAGTTTGATCCGGATGAAGTGTACCGCTGGTTTATGGAAATGTATATTGACAGTTATGATTGGGTAATGGTGCCGAATGTTTATGGCATGACGCAGTTTGCTGATGGCGGATTAATGACCACGAAACCATACATCAGCGGCAGTAACTATTTACTTAAGATGGGCGATTGGGATAAAGGTTCATGGCAGGAAATATGGGATGGTTTGTTTTGGCGCTTTATGCATGTGCACCGCCATTTCTTCCAGCAAAATCCACGACTGGGTATGTTATTGAAAACCTTTCATAACATGGTTCCTGAAAAAAAGAACAAACATCTTTCAACTGCAGAACATTTTCTTCAGCAACTGGATCATGAAACAAACGAATAAAAAAAATCTTCCGCAAAAAATATGTGTCACCTGTAACCGTCCGTTCACATGGCGAAAAAAATGGGAAAAGGTATGGGATGACGTAAAGTATTGCAGCAACAGGTGTCGTAATAACCGTAACAAATCACTTTAGAAAATTGGTTTGTATGTTGATGAATAAAAAAACAAAAGCCCCGGCAATACGCCGGGGCTTTAATTCATTTGCTGTGTACAGCTTTACGCATGCATTCTTGAAAAAATAAATGCTGCAATCAATGCCTGGAAGAAACCATACAATACCCAGCTCCATACAACCAACAGACTTACATCAATGGCACTGTACGTAATGAGTAATGAAGGAATAGTTGCAACCAATGCATAAATAACAGCCATTTCAATTCCCTGCATCAGTGAATTTCCTTTTAATAAGGATTTAAACCTGTTCCAGAACCATGCAAGGGCAAAGGCAAGTACAACAGGATGTACATAGTACAAAAAGTTTCGGGCTGAATCGTTAATAAAGGCCGGGCTGTAATATTCTTCTGCAATTTTGGGCAACAGAATAGGCATGAGTTTTAATGCGGCAAAAGCAAAAGCAACTAAAGCAATTCCGGCAACGATCCCGGAGGTAATAATCTTTCTCATTTGAATGGTTTTTATTATTAGGGGTTAATAAACTAAATATACAGAAATAGATATGAATGAGCCAAAAGCAGTGCATTTTTTATTTCGGGCAGCTCATAGCACTAGTAACCCACCGGGCAAGTGACTTTTTTCATTTTTTTTACTGATTATGATTAGATAAAAAAGTGCAGATGCCCGGTTAACTTTGCTGTTCATTATTTATAATATGACAAAGACAATTTTTATAGCTACTGCTGAACCCTATAGCGGAAAGTCGATTGTGGCGCTTGGTATTGTTAATATGTTGCTGGGAAAGGCCCGTAAAGTGGGCTATTTTAAGCCTCTCATTAACGAAGATCCCAAGGAAAAGAAGGATGCAGATATTGAAATGATTGTTAACTACTTTGGGTTACCCATTGCCTACGACGACACTTATGCGTTTACCCGCCAGAAAGCCATGAGGCAGATGGAAACGGAAAAGCGTGGCGATTTAATTGATACTGTCATCCGTAAAGTAAAAATGCTGGAAGAAACCTACGATTTCACCGTTATTGAAGGAAGTGACTTTTTAGGTGAAGGCACAGCATTTGAATTTGAAACCAATGCCACCATCGCTAAAAACGTAAACGCACCGGTTGTATTTGTGGTTTCAGGCGAAAGTAAATCTACAGCCCAGCTGGTAAATACAGTGAGCACGGTAATGCGCAACTTTAAATCGAGAGATGTGCAGGTGCTGGCAGTTGTGGTTAACAAAGTGAAAAAGGAAATGGTGGAAGATGTGCGTGAACTGCTTACTTCACAACTTGTAAACGGAACCATTCTTTCGATTATTCCTGAAGATAAAAACCTGCAGAATCCCACAATGAAAGAAATTACCGAGCAACTTGGCGGTAAACTTCTTTTTGGTGAAGACCAGCTCAACAACCAGGTGGATGTAATGATTACAGGTGCCATGCATTTGCCGCACTTCCTTGATCATATCAGCGAAAATGTGTTGATTGTAACTCCTGGTGACCGTGGCGATATTATCATTGGTGCATTGCAGGCAGGTCAATCGCACAACTATCCAAAAATTGCAGGTGTGGTGTTAACAGCGGGTATTACTCCCGAACCTCCGGTAATGCGTTTGCTGGAAGGTTTGCCATCAGTACTGCCTATTGTTTCTGTAAAAGAAGGAACATTCCAGACAAGTGCTAAACTTGGTACCATCCGTTCAAGAATTTCGGCTGATAATACCAAGAAGATTCAGTTAGCCATCAGCACATTTGAAAAATATGTGGATGTAAACAAGCTTGATGAAAAAATCATCACCTTCAAACCCGAAGGTATTACACCGCACATGTTCCAGTACCAGCTTACAAAAAGAGCAAAACGTAAAACACAGCATATTGTACTTCCTGAAGGTAACGACGACCGTATCTTAAAAGCAGCAGCAAGATTAGTGAACCAGGAAATTGTTGAACTCACCATTTTAGGTAAACCTGCAGAAGTAACAGCTTCGTTTAAACGGTTGGGTTTAACAGTTGATTTAAGCCGCATTCACATCATTGATCCTGCCACATCAGAACAATACGATGATTACGTGAACACATTGTACGAACTGCGTAAGAGCAAAAATCTTACAATGGAAATGGCACGTGACCTAATGACCGATGTTTCATACTTCGGTACAATGATGGTGTACAAAGGACAGGCTGATGGTATGGTTTCAGGTGCAGTACACACAACACAACATACGATTCGTCCGGCATTGCAGTTTGTAAAAACAAAACCGGGCATTTCAATTGTATCATCTGTGTTCTTTATGTGTCTGCCCGATCGTGTATCAGTATTTGGTGATTGCGCCGTAAATCCTGATCCAACTGCAGAACAACTGGCAGAGATTGCCATTTCATCAGCAGCAAGCAGTCTAGCATTTGGTATTGAACCACGCATTGCAATGTTGTCTTACTCTTCTGGTTCATCGGGCGAAGGTGCTGATGTGGACAAAGTAAGAAAGGCAACAGAAATTGTAAAACAAAAACGTCCTGATCTGAAAGTGGAAGGACCTATTCAATACGATGCAGCGGTTGATCCGGTTGTAGGTAAACAAAAAATGCCGGGATCGGAAGTGGCAGGACAGGCAAGTGTGCTCATCTTCCCCGATCTCAACACCGGTAACAACACATACAAAGCTGTACAGCGTGAAACAGGTGCATTAGCAATTGGCCCAATGCTGCAGGGGTTGAATAAACCAATTAACGATCTCAGCAGGGGATGTACAGTAGATGATATTTTTAATACAGTCATTATAACAGCAATACAGGCACAGGAAAAATAATAATCGAAACAGCAATGAACATATTTGTAATTAATACCGGCAGCAGTTCTATCAAATACCAGTTTTTTAAAATGCCTCATGAAAAACCGGTTTGCAGTGGTTTGGTTGAACGTATTGGATTAGATGATTCATCCATTACACATAAAATTTTTGTGAATGGTGAAGAGAAAGTGGTGAAAGAAAAAATGCAGCTGAATGATCATGAAGCAGGATTGCACGAAGTTGCACGTTTGCTGACTGATAAAGAAATTGGTGTGATACAGGACCCGGCTGATATTGATGCAGTTGGTCATCGTGTGGTGCATGGTGGTGAAAGCTTTGCTGCAACAACCATTATTACCGATGAAGTAAAAGAAAAAATCAAAGAATTGTTTTCGCTTGCGCCTTTGCATAATCCTGCCAACTATATTGGCATACAGGTGGCAGAGAAAATTTTCACCAAGGCAAAACAGATTGGTGTGTTTGATACAGCATTTCATCAAACCATGCCAGCAAGAGCTTACCGTTTTGCAATTCCTCAATCTTTCTATAAAGAAAATCATATCCGTGCTTACGGTTTTCATGGTACATCGCACAGGTATGTAAGTAAGCAGGCAAATGCTTATCTCAATAATCCTAATGCGAAAGTGATTACCATTCACCTTGGCAACGGTAGTAGTATGGCTGCTGTTGATGCAGGTAAATCAATTGATACAACAATGGGCTTTGGTCCTGTTGGTGGGTTGATTATGGGAACACGTTCAGGTGATATTGATGCGGCTGTGATTTTTCATATGATTGAACAAATGGGTTACTCAGCTAAAGAAGTAAGTGATTTGCTGAACAAGAAAAGCGGGATGGTTGGTTTAACCGGTTTAAGTGATATGCGTGATATTAAAGCGTTGATCGACCAGGGCGATAAGAATGCTGATCTTGCTTTTGATTTGTATGCATACCGCATTAAAAAATACATTGGCGCTTATGCTGCTGCATTAAATGGTTTGGATGCTATTGTGTTTACTGCAGGTGTAGGAGAAAATGCAAGTGATATACGCAAACGTGTTTGTACCGATATGCAATTCCTCGGTATAAAAATGGATGAAGCGAAAAATGAAATCCGCTCTTCCGAAATAAGAGAAATCAATACGCCTGAATCTCCGGTTAAAATCCTGGTGATACCTACCAATGAAGAGCTGGAAATTGTACAGCAGTGTTATGATTTGCTGAAAAGTTAATTTCAGTTATACTCAGAAGATCAGACTCTGAAGGTTTCCAAAACCTTCAGGGTCTTCTGTTTTTACATCTTCTTCAGCAGTATTGTAAGTATTCTTGGAATTTCATTGCGGTTATCTTCATCAAAATACTCGTTGATATTTTTAACAGCAAAGCCATGTTTTTTTGCAGGCTGAATAAAATCTGAAATATGATGATCGAAACAGGTGACGATTTGTGTCCCTGCTTCTGTTTCAAATCTTGCCTTACTTCCGCTGTATTGTTTAAAGGGGTGAAGTTCGCCAATGTACACAAATCCGCCTGTTGTTACAACAGCAGCTGTTTTTTCAAAGATTGAATCAAGGTTATGAATATGTTCCAGTACTAAACTGAACACAACAAGATCGTAACTGCCATTTACAAAATCCCAATCGCTTGTTATATCTGCCTGCTGAAAATGAACATTTGTACTGTTGATTTTTTCTTTTGCTTTTGCCAGCATTTCTTCTGAAAGATCAACAGCAGTAATATGATTTGCTTTTTCTTTCAGCCATATTGTATTTTTTCCTGTACCGCAGCCAATTTCAAGACAACGGTTGAATGAAAGCGATGATAAGGTATTGCGTAACGAAACAGCTTCAAGATCTCTTGTCTTGTTGAGGTTAGTATCGTATTGCGATGCCCATGCATTGTATGCTTCCTGTGTATTCATTAAACAAATTTCATTTCAGGATGATGATGTACAGAAAAGAATTCATTGGACAATGCCATTGTAAGATGTGCAAAAAATGCTGTTGCCAGGCTTTGTGTTGAAACAGTGATGTAACATAACAACAAGCCAAACACAACTGCACCAAATGTTTCACCCGGCCCTTTAGGAATATGTGTTGCTGAGTACAACGAAAGATTTATAGCAACTGCCGGCCAGAAACCAAATGCATCAAAACAAACAAACAACAATACACCACGGAATAAAAATTCATAAGCCAGTAAGTAAGCTGCCCATGAAAATGCATCAGCAGCAATTCGTTTTTTATTCCATTCCTTTAAACGCATTTGCGGATAGCGTTCAAGATTTTTTGGATTTGATGAAGCAAAGTAGTTCATTACAAGAATAAGAGCCGCCATGCCTGCGATATACATCAATGAATGTGTGTAATCTCCCAGCTGCACACCAAGCTTTGCCAAACTATATTCAGTTGATGATAAAAAATAAACAGCAGGAATGATGCCCAGAAAAAGTACACCAACCAGTTTCTGAAACACTACATAGCGAACCTGGTTTTGTTCATCATTTCCGTTATTGAAATATTTTTTTTTGATCTGTTCGTTTTCTGCAATAAACCAATATGCAGCAAAACCAACTGCTGTATAAACAATCGCTATAAATGCATTTGTATTGTTACTGTCCCAATCAAAAGTTCCAGGCATAAATAAAAAAATGTATGCTGTAAATGTATTGAATAAATGAACAGGGCAGCTTTTGATTTCGTTTATCGTGCAGCAGCAATATGAATGTCTTTTATTTCAAGCACATGCTTTTCATACCCCGATTTTGTAACACTAATCATTGCTTTGCCAATTTGTTCAAGTGTAGTAATACTGCCGGGCGAAAGTTTCTTAATGATCCATAAAAGCCATACAAAATACTTGTACCACTTGTTTGTAAATTTCATGTCTTTGCCTGCTTCAATAATTCCCGGTCTGAAATTATAAACTGCTTTGAAAGGAAGTTTCATTAAATCATTTTCTGTTTTTCCTTTCACCCTTGCCCACATGAGCCGTCCTTTTTCACTGCTGCCGGTTCCTGCACCGGAAACATAACAAAACGTCATTGCTTTGTTTTGTTTTACCAAAGTTTCGGCAACATGTGTTGTTAATTTGTATGTGAGATGATAATACACCGGTTCTTTCATACCAACTGATGAAACGCCCAGGCAAAAGAAGCATGCATCATAACCTGAAAGTTGTTCGGCAATAGAAGAAAGATCATGAAAATTCTTGTGTACAATCTCTTTCAGTTTGGGATGCTGCACATTGCAGGATCTTCTGCCAATAACAAGAACTGTTTCTACTTCGGGATGATTGAGGCAGGTATGTAAAACACCTTCGCCTACCATTCCTGTTGCACCAGTGACAATTACTTTCATGGTCTGTTTTTTAAAGATGAAAAGATTTAATAAAAAAACCTCTGTATTAAAAGTACAGAGGTTTTTTCTATTGTTGACTGTTTGTGTTATTACTGCATCTGCATATCATCTCCGCTTTCCATGCGGTTGTTTTTGCGTTTGAAGAGTGAAGCATCAAACTTGCCGAAACGGTAAGAGAAGTTAACACGAACAAAAGTCGGGTCTCTTCTTCTCCAGCTTTCCTGGTAGAAGTATTGTGATGAAGAAATCACCCTGTTTTCTCTTGTGCTGAATACGTCGCTCCAGTTTGCAGAAACAACAGCTGTATTTTTCTTGATCTTAAATTCTTTTCTTACACCAAAATCAAAATCGTAGTTGGCAGCAATATAACCTTGTGTTGTTGAAATTTGAGAACCAAATCCTGGTCCCATACCGCCTCCCATACCACGGCCACCATAACCACCACCGCCGCCACTGTTACTTGTGGAAACAGGAAGAATAGATTTAGAACGGTACTGACCACTGAACTGCATTGTCCATCCTTTACCCAGCTTAAATGTATTGTTGAGCTTAATGGTATAGCTGGTACGTTCGTTTGCCAGGTCAGGCATTAATGCACTGCCTTCAATTTTTGAATAGTAAACATTTGCATTGTAGTTCAGTTCCCACCAGTTGCTGATAGTATTACGGAACACCAGCTCGAGACCAGCTGCATAACTTCTTGTTGCGTTGATGTAAGTACTCATTAATACAGAATCAGTGCTTGCGCCAATTTTACTGTAGCTCTGGTATCTTGAAATAAGATCGTTTGTTTGTTTGCCGAATACGGTTGCAAGGAATGTATTATTCTTTTCGCCGTATGTTTTTTGATAAGTCAACTCCAGTGAATTGGTGAACTCCGGTTTGAGGTTGGGGTTACCTGTCTGGTAGTTAAAGATATCGCTGTAATCAGTATTAGGTAACAACTGGAAAAAGCTTGGGCGGTTGATACGACGGCTGTAATTCAACTGCATATCCTGTTTTCCTTTGAACGATTTTGACAGGAAAACACTTGGGAAAAGAGCAAGTGGAAACTGGTTGCTGTAAGTTGTTGATTTGCCAACCTGCTCACCATTATATTTTGAACTTTCAGCACGTAAACCAACCTGGTAATTCAGGTTTGCTTTTTTAATTTTTTGTGAGAAAGTGAAATATGCTGCATGAACATAATCAGTGTATTTGTATTCGTTGCTTTTCTTTGTATCAAGCACACCATTCATGTCATAATAATTCTGGAAACTTTCAAACCACCTGATTTGTGTGCGAAGACCTGTTTCAATTTTTGTGTTCTCTGTAATTGGATTGGCGTAATCGGTTTGTGCAACAAAGAATGAACTGTTTCCACCTCCATCAATAATCTGGGTGACTAATGGTGAGATGGGGCTCATTGAAGCATCAAACCTCTTGAAGTTGATATCCTGATCGTTTACACTTCTGCTTTTATTATAGTTAACATCAGCAGTTAATTCATTGCCTGCTTTTGGAAAGTTGTGTTTATAACTAAGCTGAGCGCCGGTATTACGCATCTCGCTTTTACCATTTGTGTAACGGTCTTCATTGATGCGTTTAAATGTTGGCTCAAGTGTATCGTAGTGAATGGTGTTTTCATCAAGAGAATTGAAATTACCTCTCATTAACGAACCTGAAAGAGAAAGAGTGTTCCTGTTGTCGATGAGATAATCAAAACCTGCTCTTCCAAAACCAAACGTTCCTGTGCTGGTATTCCTGTTACGGGTAAAAAGTGTGTTATCGTACTTATCTAAAAGATTGGTACGGTTCGTTTCACCAAATGAAATGGATTTACGTTGGTTTAAACCAATATTCGCAAAGAAGTTGATTTTTCCCTGGCGGATATTAAGATCACCACCGCCACCAAGTTTACCACGCATGTCAACGCCAACACGAACACTGCCGCTGTAACCCACACGACGGTTTTTCTTTAAAACAATGTTGATGATGGCTGATTGACCACCACTTGCATCATACTTTGCAGAAGGGTTGGTGATTAATTCCACACTCTGAATTGCATCGGCAGGAATTTGTTCCAACGTTAAAGTGGTTGGTCTGCCATCAACAAATATCTGTGGTGCACTGTTACGCAGTGTAATGTTTCCATCAATATCAACATTTACTGTGGGTACGTTACGCATTACATCCACGCCGGTACCACCTTCTGAAACAATATTCTTATCTACATTAAAAATTTTCCTGTCGATACCAAGCTGAAGAGTAGGGCGTTGGCCTGTTACAACAACTTCACCTAATTCTTTTGCATCAGCTTCGAGTTTAATATTACCAAGGTCTTTATCAATATTGTTGAGCATTGAACTCATATCGCCGCCACCACTTTTTAATGTAAATGCTGCTTTTTGTTCAATTGTTTTATAACCAATGGCAGTTACTTTTAATTTGTATTGTGCCATTACATTCAGACCTTCAAGACTAAAATCGCCGTTGTTACGGGTAAGCTGGCCGTTCACTACCACCTCTTTTCTTGTGCGTGATACACTATCGAACTTATTTTGAATAAGCTGTACAGATGCTGCTTCAATAGGTTTACCTGTTTTGGAATCAACAATTTTACCGTAGAGCCGCCCCATGTTCATTTGTCCGCCACCTTGCCCCATGCCGGGCATCTGTGCCGAAACCTGCAGAATTGTGAAACAGAAAACAAGGCTGAAAAAAATCTTCATATTTTATTTTTTTTAAAAGAAGTGCAAATTTGGATTAATTTTTACTAGGTGCATATCCGTTTGGTATGAACGGTATCACTGAAATAATAAGACGGCAAAAGGAAAAAAATCCTTTTTTAACCCGGTTTCAATATGATGAGAGGGAGTTATTGAGTAAGAAGGGTGATTAAAATTTGTAAAAGCCCGATGAGGAACCCGAGAACACCTCCAATAATTTCAACAAAGCGGAATTCTTTTGCCATAACCTGGTATAATATCTCCTCCAACTTGTCGCTTGAAAAGTTTTTTACTTTTTCCGTCACGATTTTTTCCAGGTCAAGCTGGGATTTGAGTGAACCGCCATACTGTTTCATGATTTTCGGAAACAGGTCTTCCAGTTCAACCATAAAAACTGATTTCAGCTTTTCAATGGTCTTGTCTCCAATAAACATACTGATCATGGGCATTGCATCACTCAACTTAACTCTGAGAAAATGATCGATATGCGTTTCAAGTTGAGGCAGGATATTTTTCAGGTTTTCAGGATCGGTGATTTTTTGTTCAATTTCTTCAAACGACAACAACTCATCACTCACCAGTTTTCCCAGTTTCTGGGCAAACTGTTCCTGCCTTTTTGGAAAGATTCCCTGAATGTTATACCCGAAAATATATTTTGGATTGCGGGGATGAAACAACATCTTAATTGCAACCCAGTTGGTAATCCATCCGATAAACGCAGAAATAAAAGGAATGAGAAGTAGCCAGTAATTCATATTCTTTATTGAGCCGCAAAGAACGTTTATTTTTTTATTTCTTGTGAAGTGATTTGCTGGTAAAGCTGATTTACATTATTTTTGCCGTCCCAAAAGACGGAGGCTGTAGCTCAGTTGGTTAGAGCATCAGATTGTGGTTCTGAGGGTCGAGGGTTCGAAACCCTTCAGCCTCCCAGTTTTGATCCCTGCAAATTATGCAGGGATTTTTTTATTGTATAAACTGATTGTATTTGTGATTTCAGCGTGATATTCCCTTTCCAATATGTTTTTTGGAGTACATCCGTATTCTCTTTTGAATGCTTTGGTAAAGTTTGATACATCGGTAAACCCGATGCTGAATCCGGCCTCCTTTGCTGAAATTCCTTTCAGCATCATTTCTTTTGCTTTGCTTAATCTGCGTTTATTATAAAACTCGTAAAGCCTTAAGCCATATACCTGTTTGAAGCGTTGTTTCAGTTTGGTGCTGCTCATGTGAGCTATACGTGCAAGATTTGAAATAGAAGGGAAGCGTTCAAGTTCTTCGTTCTTTAATAATTCTTCAACATTCTGCAGGCGGATGATATCTTCATCCGGAATAATTTTTTTGTTACTGATCTGTAAGGAATCGTTGATATATGCACTGAAAAAGTATTCAAGCAAAATGATTATCCTGCTCTTTAATGCCAGTTTTTCTGATTCTTTATTAAAGTCGCATTCAAAAATCCGGGCTAACTTTTCCTGCAGGTCTTCATTGATCAGCATTTTATTAACCTGCTCAAGTTCCTGGTTGGTCAGCATTTCAACCTGCAATCTTGCATTGGCATCAAAATGTCCATCAACCCATTGCGGCGATAAATAAATACCAAGTCTTTTCATTTTTGTTCCGGCAGAAAATGAAAGCTCCAGTTCCATATTGCTGAACGAAACAAAAATGTTATTGCGTTTTCTTGTGGTATCTATAATGGAATTTTTTTTGCATCTGATGCCAACATAATCGGCTACTTCAACCTGGTTAAAAAAGATCAGCAGTCCCTGTTGGTTATTGCTCAAACGGTGCAACGTAAAATTATCTTTCAGCTCAGCGTTCATTAATACATAGGAAAAAGACCTGTCAATACTGTCGGCAAAAACATAGCCATCAGCAATATGCTCAGGAAAAACAAACAGTGAATTTTTAGTTTTCACTCCTGTTTTTTCGGCTATTTCCTGAACCCAGGTTTTGAAGTTTTTTTGTTTGAAACGGGTGTACATCACAAACAAAAGTAGTAATAGAAAAAAATGTAATTTGTAGAACGAACAATGATTTTTTTAATCTGCTCAATTAAGTTTTTGCTTTATTTCCTGGAGTTTTAGTAAAGCTTCGACGGGCGTAAGCCGGTTAATATCCAATCCCTCGAGTATTTTGCGTATTTCATCAAAGGTTTGGGAGTGAACATCGAAAATATTGAGTTGCATTTTTTGTACCGGCATGTTCTTTAGCTGTTCTTTTATGTCGGAACTGCCACGCTGCTCTTCCAGTTGTTTCAGAATTTCATTGGCCCTGTCAATGAGCGATACTGGCATGCCCGCCATTTTTGCCACATGGATACCAAAGCTGTGCGTACTTCCGCCTGGTGCAAGTTTGCGCAGGAAGATGATTTTATTACCCACTTCTTTATTGGTAATATGGTAGTTTTTGATGCGACCGAACTTTTCTTCCAGCTCATTTAATTCGTGGTAGTGTGTTGCAAACAATGTTTTTGGCTGGGAGGCTGACTGGTGCAGGTATTCTGCAATACTCCAGGCAATGGAAACACCGTCGTAAGTGGACGTTCCTCTTCCAATTTCATCCAGCAGAATTAAACTGCGTGAAGAGAGATTGTTGATGATGCTGGCTGTTTCATTCATTTCCACCATGAACGTACTTTCGCCGCCACTTAAATTATCGCTGGCACCAACACGTGTAAAGATTTTATCGGTTAAAGGAATTTTTGCAGATGAAGCAGGTACAAAACTTCCCATATGTGCCATCAGCACAATCAAACCTGTTTGACGAAGCAAAGCACTTTTACCACTCATGTTTGGTCCGGTAAGGATAATGATTTGCTGCTTTTCCTTATCAAGTAATAAATCGTTTGAAATATAGGATTCACCTGCCGGCAGATTCCGTTCAATTACGGGATGTCTTGCATCTTTCAGCTCCAGTTCAGGTTCAAGATGCATTTGCGGACGAACATATTTATACTGCAATGCATTTTCAGCAAAACAACACAAACAATCCAGGATCGCCATCACCTGACCGTTGGTTTGGATAGGTCCAATGTATTCCTGCAGTTCGGTTAATATTTTTTCAAAGAGTTCGGCTTCAATCCTTAAGATTTTTTCTTCAGCACCAGTAATTTTTTCTTCGTATTCTTTTAATTCGGGCGTGATGTATCGTTCTGCGTTGGCCAGTGTTTGTTTACGGGTCCATTCTGCAGGTACTTTGTTTTTATGCGTGTTTGTTACTTCTAAATAATATCCAAACACGTTATTGAAAGCAATTTTAAGTGAGGGGATACCCGTTGCTTCACTTTCCCTTTGCTGAATTTCCAGCAGATATTCCTTGCTGTGATGAGCAATGCGGCGCAGCTCATCTAATTCGGAATGAATACCATCCCTGATCACATCTCCCTTGCTGATCATTGCTGGTGGATTGTCAACAACTTCATGGATGATTTTTTCAGCAATGTAATGACAGGGATTAATTGTATCGCCCAGTCTTTTTAAATAAGGATTAGAGGATGTGTTGCACTGTTCTTTTATTTTTTCAGCAAAACCCAATCCTTTTGCCAGGTGCAGAATTTCCCTGGGGTTAATTTTTTTCAGCGGGAGTTTAGCCACCAGCCGTTCAACATCGCCACATTGCTTGATGAATGTCTGCAGGTGTTTTCTCAACTCCGGTTCAATAATCAACGATTGAACAGTATCCAATCTCTCGTTGATGCGGTCCATATCTTTCAGCGGCAGCAACATCCATCTCCGCATTAACCTTGCGCCCATTGGCGATACGGTGTTGTCAATTACTTTCAGCAGTGTATTACCGCCATCGGCCGTACTGCCAAGTAATTCAAGGTTGCGGATGGTGAACCGGTCCATCCATAAATAATCAGCTTCATCCAATCGCTGAACCGATGTAATATGGTTGAGGTTAGGGTGTTCAGTATCTCTTAAATAATGAAGTACGGCACCTGCGGCAATTTTGCCAAGATGCAGCTCCTCAATTCCATATCCTTTTAATGAATGTGTTTGAAAATGTTTCAGCAACAGTTCGGTAGTATATGCTTCGCTGAAAATCCATTCTTCCAGGTGGTAGGTGTAGAATTTGCTGCCAAAGTTTTCTTTGAACAGTTTCTGTTTATTGCGCTGAAAAACAACTTCGGCCGGTTTCAGGCTTTGCAAAAGTTTATCAGCATATTCTTTATTTCCTTCAGCTACAAAAAACTCACCGGTGCTGATGTCGGTAAATGCCAGCCCGTATTGATCATTTTCTTCATGAATGGCAGCCAGGAAATTATTGCTGTTGTGCTCAAGCAGTTTATCATTAGTGGCAATACCAGGTGAAAGAAGTTCGGTTACTCCACGTTTTACAATGCCCTTGGCCTGTTTGGGATCTTCCAGCTGGTCGCAAATTGCAACACGATGGCCTGCTTTTACCAGCTTATGCAGGTAAGTATCCAATGCATGATGAGGAAAACCAGCCAGTTCATTGCTGCTGGCTGAACCATTGTTGCGTTTGGTTAAGGTAATACCAAGGATCTGTGATGCAAGAATAGCATCTTCGCCAAATGTTTCGTAGAAATCGCCAACCCTGAATAATAGAATTGCATCGGGGTATTTTGCTTTAATAGCCCGGTGCTGCTGCATTAATGGTGTATCTGCTCCTGCTTTTGCCATGGCCGACAAAAATAAGGAAGCAGGCTGTTCATTAGTACTTTATTTGTTCAGATATAATTACAGGTATTCGATGGCGAATTCCACTTCGGCAAATTTTTCGAACATGGCACTTACGCCGCAGTATTTCTCTTTTGAAAGATGAACGGCCTTTTCCACCTTTTCCCTGTCTTCATCTTTTACCTGAATTTTGTAGGTAATTTTTACCCAGGTATAGACAGTAGGTGGCTCTTTTGTAAGATTGGCCTCCACATCCATGCTGAAATTGCTGAATTCAACCCTCATTTTTTTCAGCATTGAAACCACATCTATTCCGGTGCATCCAGCCAGTGAAGAAAGCATAAGCTTTTTGGGGCGGGGGCCTAAATCGTTGCCGCCGTCATCTTCAGGGGTATCTATAATTATTGTATGATTATCATCGAGCTTGCTCTGAAAGGTCATTCCGCCAATAAACCGGGTGGTAACTTTATGATCTGCCATTATTTTTTTGCGTTTTGAACGCAAACCTATGCAAATAAGCCAGATTTTTGCACAGTAAGGTCAGAGCCGCAGAAAACTTCAAATAAAATCTGATTTTGTTGCTGAATTTAAGCTGAATTCTCCTACCTTTGCCGTCCTAAAAATTTGTATCATGGCAAGAGTATGTCAGCTTACAGGAAAAGTGCCAATGGGCGGTCACAAGGTTTCGCATTCAAATATCAAAACCAAGCGTCGCTTTTTGCCCAATTTGCAGACCAAGCGTTTCTTCCTGGCTGAAGAAGATAAGTGGGTAACCCTCAAGGTTTCTACTGAAGCAATCCGTACAATTAACAAGAAGGGATTGTATAATGTAGTGAAGGAATTGAGAGCAAAAGGAGAGCACATCTGATTAAATTATATTTTAAACTGAGGCAAAATGGCAAAAAAAGGGAAAGGCAATCGTGTTCAGGTGATCCTGGAATGTACAGAGCATAAGACTTCTGGTCAGCCTGGTACAAGCCGTTATATCACAACCAAGAACAAAAAGAACACACCAGAACGCCTGGAGTTGAAAAAATTCAACCCAATTCTGAAGAAGACAACTGTTCACAAAGAAATTAAATAATGTGTTCAATACACATTTGTAAGTAACTAATTCCTCTCGAGGAATCTTAAATTAAGATGTTATGGCAAAAGCAGCTTCAAAAAACGCAAAGATTAAAGACGCTAAAGCAGCAGCTGAATCAAAAAACTGGACCAAAGTAATCAGGGCCGTTCGCAGTCCTAAGACTGGTGCATATACCTTTAAAGAGGCTATTGTGCACAAAGAGAAAGTGAAGGATTACATGGCTCAAAAATAATTTGTAGCTTATTATGATAGAAAGCTGTTCCAGGTTCATTCATGGAGCGGCTTTGTCGTTTTTATACTATTCGTTATCCTTGTAATATTAAAACACACAGAATGGGATTTTTTGGTAAGTTATTCGGCAAAAAAGAAAAAGAAAGTCTTGATCAGGGTTTGGAAAAGACTAAGGAAGGTTTTCTTGGAAAAATTGCAAGGGCTGTTGCCGGCAAAAGCACTGTAGATGCAGAAGTATTGGATAACCTGGAGGAAGCATTGGTGAGTGCCGATGTAGGTATTGAAACAACTGTTGAAATTATTGAACGTATCGAAGGAAGGGTTGCAAAAGATAAATACATTAATACTTCTGAACTAAATAGTATTCTGCAGCAGGAAATTGAAAGTATGCTGGTTGATGCTCCGGCAGATACAACATATTCTAATTTTGATTTACCTGCCGGCAAAAAACCATTTGTGTTAATGGTGGTTGGTGTTAATGGTGTAGGTAAAACCACAACCATTGGAAAACTGGCTCATCATTTTACACAAGCCGGCAAAAAAGTAATGCTGGGTGCTGCTGATACGTTTCGGGCAGCTGCTGTTGATCAGCTTACGATCTGGAGTGAAAGAGCAGGTGTGCCCATTGTTAAACGGGAAATGAGTAGCGATCCTGCGTCGGTTGCCTTCGATGCAGTGAGCAGTGCAGTTGCAAAAGATATTGATGTGTTGATTATTGATACTGCTGGCCGACTTCATACCAAAACACATTTGATGGATGAGCTGAGTAAAATAAAAAGGGTGATTCAGAAAGTAATCCCTGACGCACCTCATGATGTGTTGCTGGTGCTGGATGGTTCAACTGGTCAGAATGCAATTGAACAGGCCAAACATTTTACTGCAGCAACTGATGTTACCGGGCTTGTTATTACAAAACTTGACGGGACTGCGAAAGGCGGCGTGGTATTAGCAATTGCTCACCAGTTTAAAATCCCTGTGAAGTTTATTGGTGTGGGAGAGCGGGTGGAAGATCTGCTGGTGTTTGATAAACATGAATTTGCCGACAGCTTATTCAGTTTAAAGAAGTAAATACGTAACCTGTATAAAAAAGAAAATCCTTCTGAAATCAGAAGGATTTTTTTTGATTCATTGTGAATCTTATTTCTTTTTAGCAGCTTTTTTAGCAGCTTTTTTAGGAGCAGCTTTCTTTGCAGCTTTTTTAGGAGCAGCTTTCTTAGCGGCTTTTTTAGGAGCAGCTTTCTTTGCAGCTTTTTTAGGAGCAGCTTTTTTAGCAGCTTTCTTTTTTGTTGCCATTTTTTTAGAATTTAATGATTAGTAAAAAACTTAACAGGGTAAAAATAAAAAATTTTTTATTTTAAAAAAATTTTTTTAAGCACCTGCTTCGATTGGAGCAACAGAAACGAAAGTCTTGTTATCTTTTCCTTTTTTAAATTCAACCACACCATCAGCCAAAGCAAAGATTGTATAATCTTTACCAACACCTACATTTTTACCAGGATGATAAACAGTACCACGCTGACGGATAATGATATTTCCTGCAGCAGCAGGTTGTCCGCCATAAATTTTCACACCAAGGCGTTTGCTTTGTGAATCACGACCGTTCTTTACACTACCTTCACCTTTTTTATGTGCCATTGTATAAGAGTTTTAAATTTTTGATTTTGAAAACCTGAAATTCCTTTCAGATTTTATGCAATGCCAGTTACTTTAATCTGTGTATACAAAGTGCGGTGACCTCTTTTCTTGCGGAAACCTTTACGGCGCTTCATTTTAAACGCAATAACTGTTTTACCTTTCTTTTCGCCAAGAATTTCGGCTTTCACTTTTACTTTAGCATCAGCACCGGTGCTGAGTTTTCCATCCGCATCAACTAATAATACATCAGAAAACTCAACTTGATCGCCTGCGTTACCTTCAATATGAGGAACATAAAGGCTTTGACCTTCTGATACTTTAAACTGCTGACCGGCAATTTTTACTACTGCAAACATAACTTTCCAATATTAGGGCTGCAAAGGTAGGGATAAAATTGGTTTGAAACCAAGTTTATCACAAAAAAATTACCCCACTTTTAACGGTGGGTTTGGAGGTGTAAAGTTAAATTTGTGGCCTTAAAGCAGGGCTTGATATGAAAATTAAATCAATCCTGGCAAAGCCATTTGCCGGTTATATATATAAGAATATCCAGAAAAATAAAACAACCGCCGTAACCGATCAGGAGACGATCTTCAGACAACTGGTGAAAACGGGGCGGAATACAGATTTTGGCAAGGCTCATAAGCTGGCCGGGGTGGATACATATGAACAATACAAACAGGCGGTACCCATACAGGATTATGAACAAATGCGGCACTGGATTGATAAAATAATCGAAGGACGCCATAATGTGCTTTGGAAGGGGGTGCCAATGTATTTTGCCAAAACTTCGGGTACAACAAGCGGCGTTAAGTATATACCTATTACAAAAGAATCGGTTGGTAACCATTTTGGAACTGCCCGCAATGCTGCATTGTGCTACGCAGCCGAAACAGGGAATACCCGTTTTTTTGATGGGAAACTGATCTTTTTGTCCGGGTCGCCAGAGTTGGAAAGGGTGGGAAATATTCCTACTGGTCGTTTAAGCGGAATTTCAAATCATCTTATTCCCAGCTACCTGCGTACGAATCAGCTTCCTTCATACGAAACAAATTGTATTGAGGACTGGGAAACCAAGCTTCAGAAAATAGTCGATGAAACCATCAACCAGAATATGACACTGATCAGCGGCATACCGCCATGGATGCAGATGTATTTTGATGAACTCATTCATCGTACCGGGAAAAAAGTAGGTGATGTTTTTCCCAACTTCAGTGTGATGATCCAGGGAGGAGTCAATTTCGATCCATACAAAGCCAAATTGTTTGAAAGTATTGGACGTAAGATTGATACAATCGAAGTATTTCCCGCCAGCGAAGGTTTCTTTGCCTTCCAGGATTCACAGGAAGCTGAAGGACTGTTATTAAATACACACGACGGAATCTTTTTTGAGTTTGTTCCTGCCAATGAAATATACAACGACAACCCAACAAGGCTTTCCTTAAAAGATGTAAAAGTGGGTGAAAACTATGCACTCATCATTAACAGTAATGCCGGGCTTTGGGGGTATAATATTGGCGACACCGTAAAATTTGTATCAACAAATCCATATCGTTTGGTTGTAACTGGTCGCACAAAACATTTTATATCTGCATTTGGCGAACATGTTATTGGCGAAGAAGTAGAACAGAGCTTGTTAACTGCTGCTAACGAAGAAGGAGTGCAGATCACTGAATTTACGGTGGCACCCATGATACAACAGGGCGAAGGAAAAAGTTATCATGAATGGTTTATTGAGTTTGAAAACAAACCGGTCGACATAGAAAATTTTGCATTGAAACTTGATCATAACCTGCGTGATAAAAACATTTATTATGATGATCTCATTACAGGTAATATCTTAACGCCTTTAAAAATTACTCCGGTTAAAAAGAACGGATTTATTGACTACATGAAAAGTATTGGTAAATTAGGCGGCCAAAACAAAGTACCACGACTCAGCAACGACAGGAAAATAGCAGATGAACTTTTGAAATGGGTCGATAATTAGTAATTATGTTGAGGGTTTGAGAGTTCAGTTCTATACCCTGATTAATAAAGCTTATGCAACAGCAACAAAAAAAAAGAATTGCAATTTTTGGATCAACCGGCTCTATCGGAACGCAGGCACTTGATGTAATTGAGGCCAACCCTCATTTATTTGAAGTGGAAATTCTCACTGCACATCATAATGATGAATTGCTGGTGAAACAGGCGCTACAGTTTAATCCCAATGCTGTTGTAATTGTTGATGAAAAAAAGTATGAAAAGGTAAAGCAGGCTCTTGCTTCAACTCACATAAAAGTTTTTACCGGCGAACAGTCCCTCGAAGATGTGGCCGAATTCAGTACTTATGATATGATGCTGGCTGCTATTGTTGGTTTTGCCGGATTAAAACCAACATTGAAAGCCATCGAAAATAAAAAGGCAATTGCATTAGCCAACAAAGAAACATTGGTTGTTGCTGGTGATATTGTGATGCAGATGGCAGTTGAAAACAGGGTGCCCATTATTCCTGTTGACAGTGAGCACTCAGCTATTTTTCAATGTTTGGTTGGCGAAGCAAGAAATAAAATTGAAAAGGTCATTCTTACTGCCAGTGGCGGTCCTTTCCGGGGGAAAAAGCCTAATTTCTTACTAAATGTAAAACGGGATCATGCCTTGCAGCATCCCAACTGGAGCATGGGTGCTAAAATCACCATTGATTCAGCTACATTAATGAATAAAGGGCTTGAGTTAATTGAAGCAAAATGGTTGTTTAATCTCAACCCCGAACAATTGCAGGTGGTGATTCATCCACAAAGCATTATTCACAGCCTGGTGCAGTTTGAAGATGGCAGTATTAAAGCCCAGATGGGATTGCCCGATATGAAATTGCCTATTCAATACGCCATGGCGTTTCCGCAACGTATACCCAACAATTTTCCACGTTACGATTTTAAAAAAATCAACACCCTCACATTCGAAGAACCTGATCTGAAAACATTCCGCAATCTTTCTCTTGCGCTTGACGCATTAAATAAGGGAGGCAATCTTCCATGTGTTATGAATGCAGCTAACGAAATAGCTGTATGGGCATTTTTGAGAAACAGGGTTGGTTTTCTTGATATGACAGATATCATTGAAAAAACAATGAACTACGTTTCATTTATTGAAAAGCCAACACTTGAAGAATATTTTGAAAGTGATGGTGAAGCAAGAAATTATGCCGCATCACTTATTCAGCTTTGATTTTAGCAAAATAATGTCCTTAAACACCATTTTTAAGCCGATATTTGCAGCTCCGTACAAAAAACGATATTGATATCAACTAACCAATTATGTTATTAGCAATAAACTTCGCAGATTTTGGAATGAAAGCAGCACAGTTATTATTGTCGCTTTCAATTTTAATCATATTTCACGAATTCGGACATTATATCACAGCCAAATGGTTTAAATGCCGTGTGGAAAAATTCTATTTGTTTTTTGATCCATGGTTTTCCCTGTTCAAAAAGAAAAAAGGCGAAACAGAATATGGCATAGGCTGGTTACCGTTAGGTGGCTATGTAAAGATTTCCGGAATGATTGATGAAAGCATGGACAAGGAAGCAATGAAGCTTCCTCCTCAGCCATGGGAATTCAGAAGCAAACCAGCCTGGCAGCGTTTAATCATTATGATTGGTGGTGTTACGGTGAATGTATTGTTAGCCTTTATTATTTATGCCATGATCCTCTATAAATGGGGCGAAGACAGAATACCAATGAGCAGTTTAAAAGATGGTATCTGGACACAGGATCAGCTGATGAATGACATTGGTTTGTTGAATGGCGATAAGATTATTGAAATCAACGGTAAGTCCATTGCTTATTTCGGCGAGGTGAATTCAAAAGTATTAACAGGTAAAACAATCCTTGTTGAAAGAAACGGAGAAAAGAAACTGATTAATATTCCTGTAAATCTTGTTGAGCGCTTAATTGAAAACAAACGGAAAAAAGGTTTACTCTCATTCAGGATTCCTGCAATTGTAGGTGCATACGATGCAAAAGATACTTTGTACGGAAAGAAGGCAGGGTTAAAAGAGAACGATAAAATTATTGCGATTGATGGAGCACCTGTTGCTTTTTACGATGAAATGTATCCTATTCTTCAGAAAAAGAAAAGTGCAACAGCTGATTTAGTTATTGTGAGAAATGCTGATACATTAAAACTCACTTCTAAAGTTGATAAAGAAGGCCGGGTGGGTATTCCTTATTTGGCACTTGAGCAATACCAGTCATTAGGTGTTATAAAAATTGAGCATCAGAGTTATGGCTTTTTTGAATCATTCCCTGCTGGTGTAAAGAAGACTTTTGAAAAACTTGCTTACTATATCGATCAGTTCCGATTGATCTTAAATCCTAAAACAGGTGCTTATAAAGGTATTGGCGGGTTTGGTTCAATGGGTGCTATCTTCCCTTCTTCATGGGATTGGGAAAGCTTCTGGAATATTACTGCTTTCTTCAGCATTATACTTGCGTTTATGAACCTGCTTCCTATTCCTGCATTGGATGGCGGCCATGTACTGTTTACGTTGGTTGAAATGATTACAGGTCGCAAACCAAATGAAAAGTTTCTGGAGTATGCCCAGATTGTAGGTATGGTAATCTTGTTCAGCTTACTGATTTATGCCAACGGAAACGATTTGTTTGGCTGGAATAAGTAAAAGAATTTATAATTAAATAATGAAATGAGAAAGTGAAAACACTTTCTCATTTTTTTTGCGGTTATACTTTATAACTCAATACCAATTTTTCTCATCAGTAAAGAAGCATTCATGCTTTTGCAAATGCCATCTTTTAATTTATAATCGAAATACAATTCTTCGTTTTCAATGGCAACATCAAAATGATAATTATGAATATTATCGGGGAATATTGCTGCAAGCTTTGTGAGTTCAAGATCATGTGTTGCAATTATTCCTGCAGCTTTATCACGGATCAGTTGTTTAATTAAAGCTTCCGAACCTGTATGCCTGTCATTTGAATTGGTGCCTCTCAGAATTTCATCTAACAGCAAAAACACATTTTCATGTTTGTTTACAGCATCAATGATCTGTTTCAGTTTTTTTAACTCAGCATAAAAAGTGGAAGTGCTTTCTTCAAGATTATCACTCACACGCATCGTACTGATTACTTTCACAGGTGATAATAGTAATGATGAAGCACAAACAGGAGCACCAATATGCGCAAGAACAATATTAATTCCCACACTGCGGAGAAATGTACTTTTCCCCGCCATGTTTGAACCCGTAACCAGGTTAATCTGTTGTTTTCCTTTGGTAGAAAAATGGCTTGAAACCAGTTTTTGTTTTATGATTAAAGGATGCCCAAGATCCTTTGCTTCAAAAACAAAATCATTTTTTGATAATTCCGGGTAATTCCATTCCGGATGATTAAAGGCAATGTTCGCAATGCTTGATAATACTTCAAACTTCGCCAATGCATTAAACCAGTTAGATGTATTGTGAAGATTTTTCTGTTTCCAATTTTCAAGGGCAAGCACTTGTTGCAGATCCCACAGAAAAATAGTGTTAAGCGGAATAAAAACAACAGGGTTAAAGCGGTAATCGAGCCGGCTGAAAATTTTTCTCAACAATGTAATAGAATCTGATGCTTTTTGTTCATTTGCTGAAAATTGCTTTTGCAAATCTTTGAGCATAGTACTTTTAAATTCTGCCTTTTCAATCCATTCAACACTATCTCTTAATGTTTCTATTTCATTTGCAATTTTGTTGAGTTGTTTGTAAACAGGCATCACCCATTTGGTTATACTGAAGGCAATTGCCAAAAACAGCAGTAAAGAAAAGTTCAATGTTTTTGTCGAAATCAGGTCGGCAGCATAAAGAACAATGATTGAAATACAAATTGCAGGTAAAACAAAGCGAACAACTTGCCATATTGTTTTACCAATAAAGCTATTTTCCTGTTCCAGCCAGTTTTGAATTTTGTTTTGAGTAGCAACAGTAATTTGTGTTGATTGACCGTAAGCTTCCAACTGCTGCCTCCAGGCTGTTTGTTGCTGTAATTCTTTTACTGCCTGTTGCCGCTCAATAATTTCATCAGCTGTTACATTATTTAATAACCAATCAGCCAGTAATTTATTTCCCTGCTGAGAAGTTGTTCTGTTGATATATTGGTATAACGAAGCTTTGCCAAAAATATCAAGGTCATTAGCATAAACATGATCGGTTGGCTTAAATTCACTCCCATCGGGCAAGTGCAGAAACTTGTGCCCCAGAATTTCTATCTCCTGTTTGTTTATATCAGTAAGCAATTGCTGGTTACTGATCAGGTTTTTGTTGATTAAATCAATCTTTACAAAATATAAAAACAACGCCAGGAAAATGACCAAAAAGAGCAAGGCTGGAAAAACACCAAGTGGCCATAGTTGCCAGCAACCAACAGCACTCACAAGCAATGTTCCCAATCTTAGCCACGCCAGCTGCGATCTTCTTTTGACAAGAATATTTAATGCAGCCTGCAGTTCAGATATCCTGTTTAAATAAAATTGTTCAACGCTTTGGTTTGTCATGCCGTAAAGCTAATTTATTCGTGTTAAAACAATATTTGTGTTGAAATAAAACAAATGGTTACAACAAGTAGGCGATATCTTGTTTTTTATTTTTAATTTTGCTGTTCTCTTTAACAGGGGCTGCCTGGTTTTGACAGCATAGATCTTTGAAGGTGTAAGCATGCAGTGCGTTGGATAATTAGCACTTAAATCTGAATATTCAAACATCAAATGGCAATACACAGTATGCCATGGCTGCGTAATCAGTGATTATTCAGTCATTAGGGCCGCCGAACAGGTTGATCTGTTACCATGTTCCGCCGCCGACTCAAAAACAAAACAGGTTGCTGTAGCAGAAGGCTGTGACTGTTGCAAAAGACTCATTCAGCTAAGTAATGTATTGGTAGGTTCAGGTCCTGTACATTGCCGACAAACAATCATGAAATAAGCATGTAGAAAGCTTTTGGGGAATATGTTTGGACAGCGGTTCGAATCCGCTCAGCTCCACTTCTAACCGTTTGCCTTTGCGCAAACGGTTTTTTTATGCCTTTCCGGGTCGTTTTCAGTCGATTAGTGCAGAAATGATTTTGGCGGATTTAAAAAAATCAGTGTAATTTACATTTCACGATTGATTGCTTTGGAACAGGGAAAACTATATACTACTATTAAAGACCTTCAGCGTCGCATTGCAGTTTATGAAGATGAAGCTGCATACAAAGAGTTATTCAAAGCACTTTTTAATTCACTCACAAGGTTCTCAACAGGAATTGTTCAGTCAAAAGAAACGGCTGAGGAAATTGTATCAGATGTATTCATAAAAATCTGGAACGACCGGGCACGTTTAAACGAAATTGAAGACCTGCAGTTGTATATGTTTATTGCAACAAAAAACAATTCGTTGCGAAAACTAAAGCAGCAGAATAAAAACGCCATCCTTTCATTAGAAGATATAAATGTTGAAATGGATTCATTATACCAGAATCCTGAAGATAAAATCATGTCTTCCGAAATGCTCAAGAGTATTGAAAATGCAATAGAGCATCTTCCCAACCGGGCACGTCTTATATTCAAATTAGCTAAAGAAGATAAGATGCGTTATAAAGAAATAGCAGCATTGCTGAATATTTCTGTAAAAACGGTTGACCATCAATTAGCCATTTCTCTCAAAAAGATTGCTGTAATCGTTGGTGCAACATTGAAGAAAAAAGGATAAAATTCATTTTTCTTTTGGGTGATTTCTTTATTTCCTGACTCCTTATATTAGGATAACCTATTATGAGTCGGGATAAAATATGGAATTTATTCGCCCGCAAGTTGGCGGAAGAGGCGAGCAAAGAGGAAATTCAGGAACTGGAAACTTTACTGAATGAAGATTCTTCTTTTTACTACGAGATAAATACGTTTATTCAATACTGGGAAAAAGAACCCTGCCCTGACGATGAATACCTGGAAGCAACTTATGTGCTGCATTTTGATAAAATGAAAAAAATGGGTATTGAGCCCAAACCGGATGAAGTTGCAGACGAAAACATTGAAGAAACCCCGTCGTCATTTACCCGGTTTCTCAACAAAAAAAACAAGCTGCTTGCCGGAGCACTTCTTGCCGGTTTAACCATTCTAACATTTGCATTTCTGTTTATAAAAACGTCCGAAATAACAGAAGCTTCCTTCCCCGCAGCTTACAACAATCAGCAATCAGCAAAAGAAATTTCCACGAAGAAAGGAGCTAATGTGCAGTTTAAGCTGCCCGACGGATCAACTGTTTGGCTGAATGCCGGCAGTAAACTCAATTATGAAAAAATCAATCAAACCAACCTCCGTGAAGTTTATTTAACCGGGGAAGCTTTTTTTGATGTAACAAAAAATCCTCAGCGTCCTTTTATTATTCATACTTCAACGATCGATATTAAAGTAATCGGAACTGCCTTTAATGTTAAGGCTTACCCGGAAGATAAAACAGTTGAAACAAGCCTCATCAGGGGAAAAGTGGAGATCACTTTAAAAAATAATCCAGCTGAAAAATATGTGTTGAAACCCAATCAAAAGCTAGTGTTATACAACACCTATTTAAATAACAATGTAGCTGCAAATGAAAAAGCTTTGCCGGAAAATTTCCCGGGAGTTGTAATCAAACAAATCAATTATATAAATGATGACAGCACATCAAAAGAAACATCATGGATGCGGAATGAACTTTCTTTTGAAGATGAATCATTTAAAGACATTGCTGTAAGAATGGGCCGATGGTATGATGTGGAGTTTGAATTTAAAAATAAAAAAACTGAAGAGGAACAACTTACAGGTTCGTTTGAAATGGAAACATTAACGGAAGCACTTGAAGCGTTGAAAATAACCACGGATTTTAATTACAAAGTGGAAGGCAGGAAGGTTACAATTTTTTAGATATAAACAAAACTAACATGCTTATGACTCTCCAATTAAATTCTTCCTGAGAAGAAAAAACGGGAAATGCTGACACATTTCCCGGTCAGTAGTACAAATTCATTATGAAACCGGGTACCGGAAAATACATCGGTTTCAATTACTACCAAACTTTCAAATGTATGAAAAAAAGAACTATGATTCTAAGGCTTATGATGGCCTTAAAAAAACCTTTATTGGTTATGAAACTTACAATTCTGTTTGCTGTCTTATGCACATTTCAGGCTTCTGCCGGGCTTCATGCACAAAAGATTTCATTTAGAGCTAACGATATTGAAATATCAAGGGCTTTAACTACCATTCAGAAACAAGGCGACTACCGCTTTCTTTTCAACAGCGGTTTAAAGGACCTGAAAAACAAAGTAACCGTAAACTTTGAAAATGCAGAGATAGATGAAGTGCTGAAAAATTTATTTTCCGGCACAAGTCTTACTTATACTCAACTGGATAACAACCTGATTGCTATCCGCTCAAATAACCCTGCTGAAAATGATATAAGGGTTACAGGAAAAGTAACATCTGAAACAGGTGAACCATTATCAGCTGTTTCAATTGTTGTAAAAGGAACAAAAATCGGAACTGTAACAGATGCAGCTGGTAACTTTTCTATTAATGTTCCGGAAGATGCTGTTTTGGTTTTATCTGCTGTGGGATATGTTACCACTGAAGTATCAGTTGCAGGCAGGCAGCAAATAAATATTAAGCTGGAACAATCAACGAAAAAAATGGATGAAGTTGTTGTGATTGGTTATGGTACAGCAAAGAAAGGTGATTTGACAAGTTCGATTGGTACAGTTAAGCCGGAAGATTTAAAGAAAACTCCAAGCGGAGCGTTGTTAAATGCTATACAGGGAAATGTAACCGGTGTACAAATAAGCAGTTTGGGTGGCCCCGGTGATGCACCTGAGATTAATATCCGTGGAATTAAATCATTGTACGGAGGAAGCGTTTTATATGTTGTTGATGGAATTTTTGTTGATAATATTGATTTCTTAACACCCAATGATATTCAGGACTTCCAGGTATTAAAAGATGCTTCATCAGCAGCTATCTATGGTTATAAAGCCTCGAACGGTGTAATAGTTATTACAACCAAAGGCGGTAAGTATAATAAAGATGCAACTGTTTCTTATTCTGGTTATTACGGTACGCAAAGAGCAGCCAATGTAATTAAAATGGCTAACGCTGAGCAGTTTGTGAACTTCGCTAACGAATCAGGTGCTGGTGCTGAAATTGCAAGTGTACAGGCTGCAATAGCCAGGTATGGAAGAAGCCGCATTAATCCAAGTTTGCCCAATGTAAATACAGATTGGTATCGAGAATCTTTGCGCCTTGCACCCATCATGAATCATGATATTTCTATTGATGGTGGATCTCAAAAAATATCCTATTCTGTAGGCGGTAGTTATTTCTTACAAGATGGGATATTAAATATGAAAAACAGTTACAAGCGCTACAACTTAAGAGCTAAAATAGAAGCGAAAGCTAAAGATTGGTTAACCGTTGGAGCCAGTATGGTATATAGCAGAAGTGAGCAGTATGGATATGGTGGTAACTCACCATGGTCAGCTATTTATTATGCAGTACCTATTTTGCCTGTGTTGGATAGTAATTATGCAGGGAAAACACAATATTCTAAACCATATTCATCTGCAAAAGATGTAGGTTACAGAGATCATCAAAACCCATTCCCCGGTATTGATAATATAGACGACCTGGGAGAAAGAAGAAGGGTTACTGCCAATGTCTTTGGCGATTTTCATATTATTCCAAAGACCTTGAATTTTAAAACAAGTCTTTCATATAACAGCAGAAATGATAATAACAGGATGATGGCTCTGCCTTATTTTATCAGCAGTGTTTATCAAAGAACTTTAGTGGAGTCTTCTATTATAAGGTCTAATGTAATGGAAGAAAATTACACGTTTGATAAT
This sequence comes from Chitinophagaceae bacterium UBA1931, assembly GCA_002337125.1. Lineage (GTDB taxonomy): Bacteria > Bacteroidota > Bacteroidia > Chitinophagales > Chitinophagaceae > Lacibacter. Next base: position 1,041,619 of record DDFJ01000004.1, on the reverse strand, counting down.
ACATTAACGTATGCAAAAGTGTTCGGAGATCATGATGTTACTGCTATGGCTGGTTTTTCTTTCAGAGATGAAAGAGGTGACTATTCCTGGAGTAAAGGATATTTTTATGATGGTAGTCCTTTTTCAAGAGATGTAAAACAATCCTGGTATCTCAATAATACCACCTTGGCTACAAGAGAAACACATGATGCTGATGATAGTTATACTCCAAGCAGAGTATATAGCCGTTCCTATTTCGGCAGGGTACAATACAAATACAAGAACAGGTACATTGCCTATGCAACTTTAAGAAACGAAGCAGCTAATAAATACAATCAGGAAAAGGATATAACATTACCATCAGTTGGTGCTGCATGGATTGTTTCGCAGGAAGTATTCATGAAAAATGTGTCTTCCATTAATTATTTAAAACTCAGGGCAGGTTGGGGTCGTTTAGCCAATGGTAATGTGCCAACAGCAAGAGCGCAGAGTGCTACTTCAACATGGAGTGTATTTAACGATGCAAGAGTAGATGGTTTTTATTTTTCAACTTTCCAGGATAACCTGAGCTGGGAATTTAATGAAGAATTAAACGTAGGTCTAAACCTGGAAATGTTTAACAGGCGATTATCGATTGATGCAGATTACTTTGTAAAAAACACCAAGAACCTGGCTATTCCTGTTAATCCACAAGTGGGTAGCGAAGCAAGTTATAGAAACGTAGGATCCATGCGTAATAAGGGTATAGAAATTACTGCTACCTGGAAAGGAACAATCACTAAAGATTTAGGATATACAATAAGTGGCAATTTCAGTACAATTCATAATGAAGTTACCAATTTAGCCGGCCAGCCATTTATAAGCAGGGGTATGGCTGAGTTTCAGCAACGATTAACAGTAGGGCAACCATTTGATGAATTTTACGGATGGGATATTATTGGCGTTTACCAAAATCAAGGTGAAATCAATAAAGATCCGGTAGCGGTTGCTGCAAATGCTGCTGCAGCAGGAACAGTAAAACCGGGATATTTTAAATTCAGAGATGTAAACGGTGATGGTGTACTGGATGCTAACGACAGGGTATACCTTGGTTCTCCTGCTCCTACTTATTATTATGGAGGTAGTGTTGGATTAACCTACAAAAACTTTGATTTATCAGTGCGTGTTTATGGACAGGGAGGAAACATCATCTTAAACAGAAACCGTGCTGAAGTATTCAGAACTTCAGGAAGAAATATTGATGCCCAATTAGCCAATAACCGCTGGCATGGTGAAGGCACTTCTAACAGCTACCCTTCATCTGAAGGATACAGAACAGCATGGAATCAAAGAAACTCAAGGTTTTGGTTAGAAGATGGAAAATTCTTCAGAATTCAAAACATGCAGGTAGGATACAATGTGGAAAAACATGGCAAAATACCTGAAATGCGTTTTTCATTAACTGCTGACAGGCCTTATATCTGGTCAAAAAGTAAATCAACAAATGTGGAAGTAGGTTTTGATGGAGTTGATTCTGAAACCTATCCTACTCCTGCAGTGTATACAATTGGCTGGAGCGTGAAATTTTAATACTAGTAGTTTAAAATAAATAAAATGAAAAGTAAAAAATATTTATTGGCGACTTTATTAATGATTACAGCGTTTCTTCTTACCGACTGTAACAAACAATTAGATACGCCAAAAGAATTAGAAACCCAGGCTAAAAGCGTGGATTATACAAGCCCAACTGCTGCTAAAGCAGCTTTGGTAGGTGCTTATGTACAATTTCAATCTTACTGGTGGGAGGAATTAGCACTGCTGCAGGTTCGTGGTGATGATGTAAACTCAGGAGGCGGCAGAGGCACAGTATACGATCAGGAGCCATATCACCAAGCTGATTTATTTGTATATGATGCTAATTATTGGATGTTTAATAGTACATGGGATGGTATGTTTCAGCATGTAATACAAATTACTGCGCAAATTGAGCAATTGGAAAAATTCAGGGAAGGTGGTGTAAATCCTGCATTAATTGATCAATACATTGCCGAATGTAAAGTAATGAGGGCACATATTACTTTACAATTGGCAAGAACATGGGGTGGTGTTTTTAAAGTAACTTCTACAAATCAGACAACTCTTCAGGTACTTCCAAAAGACGACATCATGAAGTGGATTAAGAGTGAGATGGAAGATGCTTCATCCAAGTTGTTAGACTTACATCCCAATCAACGAACCGATTTAAAAGGAGGAATTACAAAATATGCTGCTTTAGCAATTAAGGCAATGGCTGAACTGGAATTAAAAGATTACAATGCAGTAGCAGCTACAACCGGGGCTATTATTTCTTCTGGCAAATTCAGTTTGTACAGCGACTTTGATAAGGAATTCAAAACTGCTGGTAAACTTTCAAGTGAGAATATTTTAGAACTGCAATTCTCAGACTTCAACACAGGGTCCGGAGATAACTCGAATTACTTGGGAGGCTTTTTTGGACCTACAGACTGGACTCCTTTAGTTAGCAGTGCTGGTGGCGGTTGGGGCTTTTTTGAGCCAAGTGAAAAATACATAAAATTTATGCTGACAAGGGGAGAAAGAACACGGCTTCAAACAAGTGTAATTTTTACGCCTGATGGTATTTCAAAAATAAAATCAGATCCTGCATTTGCCACTCTTCCTGCATGGATTTCTAATACAACTCCTCAAGGCGATATTTTCCTGAATTCTCCAAGGGCTTACTTCTATAGCGGTAAACATTATCTTCCTTCATCTGAATTAATTACCGGAAGAACTGATTATGCCAGTAACAAAAACTATATCTGTATCAGGTATGCAGAAATATTATTAATGTATGCAGAAGCTGTAACCCGTGGTGGTGCTGCATCTGCAGGAACTGCAGATAATGCTGTAAACCTTGTAAGAACAAGAGCAGGTTTAGCACCTTTATCCGGTGTAACCAGTCAGCAGGTAATGGATGAAAAATATGCAGAATTAGCTATGGAATGGGGTATCAGGTTTTATGATATGGTTCGTTTGGAAAATACAACTGCATTGAGTTATGATGGCCGCACATTTACTATGGCTAAAAAATATCTTCCTTATCCGTTAGCACAGCTGGATAAGAGTTTTGTTTTAAAACAATATGCAGATACACATCCTGATCATTAATTCATTAATTATAATATTATGAAAAGTATATTCAAATTTATTATTGTTGGCATAGGGTTATCATTATCCTTGTCTGCATGCAAGAAAGGTTATATCGACCCGATTTCAAAAGTAGATCCGGGAACTGATGCAGCGGCACCAACAGTTGAAATAATCAGCCCGTCGTCCGATATACAATATCCGGCTACTACAAATGCTGCAAACTTTGATTTTAAATTTAAAGTTCAGGATGATATTGAACTGAAGCAAATTGATATTTTCTTAAACGGAACTTTATTAAAATCATATACCAGCTTTGTTGATTACAGGGGATTGTCTGCAACTTATACTTACTCTAACTTGGGAATAGGCTCTCATACGTTTAAAGTTGTTGCAACTGATTTAACAGGAAAAAGCACTACTAAATCATTTGCATTTAACATTACCAAGTATAATAAGGTTTTGGCAAGCGAAATGTTATATGTTCCGTTTAATGCCGGTGGTGATTATAAAGATTTAATCAACTTTGTTTCACCAACTGTTACAGGCAGCCCAACAACAACAAGCGCATCAGGCGGGCATAATGGAGCAGCTTACCAGGGAGCAACAGATGCTTATCTGTCGTTTCCAGTTTCAGGATTGTATAGTTCGGCAGGAATCAGTTTTTCTTTCTGGTATAAGCTGAATGCTACTCCCGATCGTTCAGGAATTATTACAATCAATGATAACACGAATAATTCTGACGATAACAGAAAGCAGGGGCTCCGGTTATTTAGGGAAGGAAGTGGAACTTCACAAACAATTAAACTGAATGTAGGAATTGGGTCTGATGAATCATGGAATGATGGAGGAACTCTTACAACCGGAATCGGAACATGGGTGCATGTTGCAGTTACCGTTTCTCCCACAGAATCCAAAATCTATTTCAACGGAGTTCTTCAAAGAACAGCAACATATACCAGCAGCTTCGACTTCTCAACAAGTACAACCATGGTCGTTGGTTCAGGAGCACCATCATTTACTTATTGGAGCCATTTATCCGATTTAAGTTTGTACGATGATCTTAGAGTATTCAATAAAGTATTAACTCCAACAGAGATTCAAACTTTAATGCTTTAATAAAATACAGGCTTAAAAAACATTACCAGGTGTTAATTAAAACGCTTTACGGTGAAAACCGTAAAGCGTTTTAATTTATTAATAACCCCAAAAATAGGCTTTGACGGATCGTTATAATCGCCGTCATTTCGGTAAAGAATCAGCAGGGGTGATTTTATGGAATCGTCTTTCAGAAATCTCTGAAAAATAAGAAAAGACATAGAATGCAAATGTCTATATAAACAGTTGATTTTCAGCTTTAATCTTTCATATTTCCTTCTTACTGGCTCATTAAAATTGAAACCTGAAAAATGCTAAAAAAAAGTAAAAATTTCTTTAGGGGATTTTTCGGGTTTCGGCCTCCTTACTGTTATACCAACTATGAGCAGAGATAAAATTTGGCATTTATTCGCCAGGAAGCTGGCTGGAGAGGCAAGCAAAGAGGAGCTTCACGAGCTGGACCTTTTGCTGAAAGAGGATTCTTCACTCTACTATGAATTGAGTTCAATCATTCAATTGTGGGAAGAAGAACCCGAATCAGACAATGATTACCTTGAAGCAACCTATCTCCTGCACTATGAAAAAATGAAGAAGCTTGGGCTGGAGCCCCAAAATGAAGAACAGGTACAGGAAAGTGAAGATGATTTTGGCAGGCCCTTTACCATTTTTACCCGTTACCGTAATAAAATTTTTGCCGGGTCTGTTTTTGCAGCATTGGCAATTATTATAGCAGTGGTCTTGTTTAACAACAATCCTAAAAATGAGAAACCTTCATTAGCTCTTTTTTCAGATGAACAAAAGCCCAAAAGTGAAATTGTTACGAAAAAAGGGTCTAATGGAGAGTTTAAACTTCCCGATGGATCTACAGTTTGGCTGAACGCAGGCAGTAAGCTCAATTATGAAAAGATTAATGAAACAGGTATCCGTGAAGTTTATTTAACCGGTGAAGCTTTTTTTGATGTTGTAAAAAATCCGCAACGGCCTTTTATTATCCATACAAATAATATTGATATAAAGGTATTAGGTACAGCATTTAACGTAAAAGCATATCCTGAAGATAAAACAGTTGAAACCAGCTTGATAAGAGGAAGTGTGGAAGTAACAGTGAAAAATAATCCCGGTGAAAAGTACCTTCTGAAACCAAACCAGAAATTAGTTCTGTTCAACGAATATTTAAATGCAAGAAGCGGGAAAGATCAACGGATTTTGCCAATGAATCTTCCGGCTGTTGCAATCAGGAAGTTAAGCTATATCAATGGTGATACTTCTGCAATTGAAACTTCGTGGATAAGAAACAAGCTTTCTTTTGAAGACGAAACATTTGCAGATCTGTCAATAAGAATGGGAAGATGGTATGATGTGACTTTTGAATTTAAAAATCAAAAGCTTGAAGAAGAAAGATTAAATGGTTCTTTCGACGGTGAAACACTTACACAGGCACTTGAGGCGCTGAAAATCACCACAAAGTTTAATTACAAGATTGATGGGAAAACGGTTTTGATATTTTAACGATAAAACAACTGACATGCTTATGATAATCAAACTCAACTCTTCCTGATATTAAAAACGGGAAATGCTGGAACATTTCCCGTAAGTAGTACGTCATTTACCATGAAACCGGGTAAACAGGAAAACTTCACGGTTTCAATTTATACTACCAAACAATAAAAGTATGAAAAAAAGAACTTCGATTGCTAGGGCTAAGGCGGCCCTTAAAAAGCCTCTATTGATTATGAAACTTACGATTTTGCTTGCTGTTTTCTGCACGTTTCATGCTTCTGCCGGTCTTATTGCACAAAAGATTTCTTTTAAAGCCAACGATAGTGAAATCGCAAAGGTTTTAACTGATATTCAGAAGCAGGGCGACTATCGTTTTTTATTCAACAGCAGTTTAAAAGACTTAAAACAAAAAGTATCGGTAAGCTTTGAAAAAGCTGAACTCGATGAAGTGTTAAAACAATTGTTTTCAGGAACAAGCCTGACATATACACAATTGGATAACAACCTTATTGCCATCCGTTCAAACAATCCTGAAGAAAAAGACATCAGGGTAACAGGAAGGGTAACTTCTGAAAGTGGTGATCCGATTTCTGCTGCTTCTGTAGTAGTGAAAGGAACTTCTACCGGAACGATTACTGATGGTAATGGTAACTTTTCGCTGAACGTTCCTGATAATGCAGTGCTGGTTATTTCAGCAGTTGGTTACAACAGTGTTGAAGTATCTGTTGCTGGCAAGCAGCAAATAAGCGTTAAGCTTGAACAGTCAACACGTAAAATGGATGAAGTAGTTGTAATTGGTTATGGTACTGCCAGTAAAAGAGACCTTACCGGTTCAATTGTAAAAGTTGCAGGTAAAGAAGTTGCTGATAAACCAAATACAAACCCTGTTGCTTCTTTGCAAAGTAAAGTAGCTGGTTTGTATGTTGTAAACAATGGTACTCCAGGTGCTTCACCCGATATACGTATCCGTGGTACAGTAAGTATTGGCCAGGTACATCCATTATATATTGTTGATGGAATTTTCAACGATAATATTGATTACCTGAACCCTAACGATATTGAATCAGTTGAAGTGTTGAAAGATCCTTCTTCTCTTGCAATTTTTGGTGTAAAAGGTGCAACTGGTGCTATTGTAATTACAACTAAAAAAGCCAAGATTGGACAAACCATTGTAAACTTCAATACAACGTACGGTTACAAGACTCTTGTTGATAAAATCAAGATGGCCGATGCTTCGCAGTTTGCAACTTTATTTGCTCATGAAATGGCAACTGATGGTAACACAGTTCCTGATTACTCAGCTTATAATTCAAATACAGACTGGATTTCGGCTGTTACTCGCAAGGGTATTTACAATTCAAATAACCTTACTGTTTCAGGTACTACAGAAAGAAATAAATACAGCTTCGGTCTTGGATATATTTCTGATGAAGGTATCATCATTCATGAAAGACTTCAGAAATTCCTGCTTTCTTTCAGCGATGAATTTAAGATCAACAACAAAATTAAAATCGGCTTTAATTTCAACGGTTCCCGCCAAAACAATCCTTACGATGCATCATGGGTACTTGACGATGCAAGAAAAGTATTACCTGTAACATCGGCTAAAGGAAAGTTATTTAAAGTGAGAGATCCTTATACAGGTGATAGTGTTTTCAATAAATTATATTCCAACCTGGTACTGCAAGGTTCAGGCGTTGTAAACCCTGTTCTGCAGGTTGAAAACGAATGGAATAAAACAATCAGCACTGAGTACAGGTATGTAGGAAGTGTTTATGCTGATATCAACATTCTCAAAAACCTGAATTTCCGTTCTACATGGTATGGCGATATGAGCAATTTGGATGTGCGTAAATATCAACCTTTGTATTATGCTTACAGTCCTCAAACAAATGCTCCGTTCCTGTACAGCGATTTAACCAGCTTAAGGCAAAATAATAACGACTGGAAAAAATTTCAGCAAGATTATATTCTTACTTACAAGAAAAGTTTTGGTGAGCATAACCTGACCGCAATGGGAGGTTTTACAACTTATCAATTCGGGAATTACAACAGGCAGGTACTTTCAAAACAAGGAACAGATGCATCGGCCTTGCCAATACCAAACGACAAACGTTTCTGGTATGTTACATCTGGTCCCTGGGGTAATGTTGATCCTACTTCAACCAACTCTTCTCAGTATGAATACACTACAGTTTCAGAACTGGTGCGTGTACTTTATAATTACAATGGTAAATATTACTTCAATGCATCTTTACGTGATGATGCATCTTCAAGATTACCATTCCACAAGCATCAGAAATTCTGGGCTTTGGGTGGTGCATGGGAAATCAGCAAAGAAAATTTCATGGCAAACCAGAACTTCTTTGATTTCCTTAAGTTAAAAGCATCTGTTGGTACATTGGGTAACCAAACATCATCTTATCTTGATGGTACACCAATTTACTATCCTTCTTATCCAGGTTTGGCCAACGGTACTTATGCAGTATTTGGCACTTATGCTTATAATGCTGCACAGCCAGCTTACGAAGCTAACCCTGATCTGAGATGGGAAACTGTAAATGCATCTGAAATTGGTGTTGAATTCAATGCATTCCAGCATCGTTTGTTCTTTGAAGCTAACTACTACAATAAGGTTACAAAAGACTTGATGACCATGGTTTCAAGAACAGGTCAGAAAGATGAATTGATCAATGGTGGTAGCTTAAGAAACTGGGGTGAAGAATTTACTGCTACATGGAATCAGAAAATCAACAAAGATTTTTCTATTTCAATTAACGGTAACATCACTTTCATGAAAAATAAAGTGATCAGTCTTGCTGCTGATTTGCCAAGTGGAGTATTGATCAGAGGTTATATGAACAATGGTTCTGCAGAAGCAAGAACAATGGCTGGTCAGCCAATCGCATCATTCTATGGTTATGTTGTAAATGGTATTATTCAATCTTATGCTGATAAATTAGCTTACTATCCACAAGGTGGTGTAGGTGATTATGGTCCTGGCGATTTCAAATTCAAAGATATTGCCGGTGGTGCAAAAGGTGGACCCGACAGCTTAGTTACAACTGATGACAGGCAGGTGATTGGTAATCCTTCTCCCGATTTCATCTATGGTGGTTCAGTTAGCTTAAACTACAAGCAATTCACACTTTCTGTTGATTTAGGTGGTGTTTACGGAAATGAAATTTTCAGAACATGGGGTTCACTCGAATCTCCGTTCCAGAGAGTAAACTATCCTGCATTCAAAGTTAACAGCTGGTATGGTGCCGGTACTTCTAACTGGGATCCTGTAATCAGCCAGGGACACAGGTTTAACTACAATGGTTCTACTTATAATATTGAAGATGGCAGTTATTTCAGGGTACGTAATCTGCAGTTAGCTTACAATTTCGATACACAGAAATTAAGCAAGGCTAAGATTAAGAACCTGAGATTGTTCTTCAATATTCAGAACCTTAAGACATGGAAACACAACTCAGGATACAGTCCGGAATATGGTGGCGATGCTACAGGTTTTGGATTTGATTTTGGTGGTAACGCACTTCCAAGAGTTACAACGATGGGCTTAAACGTTACTTTCTAATCATCATTAAAATTCAAACGATTTATATGAAAAGTAATAAAGTATTTTTTTGGAGTTTAATGATTTTAACTTCAATCATGTTCACGGTTTCCGGTTGTAAGAAGTTTCTTGACCGAAAGCCGCTTTCAGCAACCTTAGACGATCTCAGCCAGGGTACATTGGAGGCGCAGAGTCTTGGGTTGTACAATACAGTAAACACATGGGCTGGTTTCAACACACTGCCTTGGCTCGACTTCAACAGTATTCGTGATGATGATGCTGAAAAAGGTAGTAGTGTAACAGACGGTGCTGAAATTAATGCAGAGTTTGAAACATTCAAGTACACAAAAGACGATTGGGCTACCAATACATATTGGGATGATCACTATTATCTCATCAACTTGTGTAATAAAGAATTGTATTATGCCGACTCATTAAAAGTTACTGATGCAGCTTCTTTAAGAAATAAAGGTGAAGCATACTTCTTCAGGGCTTATTCATACTTTGAACTGGTGAAAGCTTATGGTGAAGTTCCTTTGATCAATTTCTACTATACAAAAGCTGCTGATGGTATCAAACCTAAATCAACTGTAACACAGATTTATACTCAGATTGATAAGGATCTTGATTCAGCATCACAACTGCTTCCTGCAAACTGGATTGTTGGTGGTATCAACAGGTATCCTGGCCGTTTAACAAGCGGAGCTGCTAATACGCTTTGGGCACAAACTTATCTTCACAGGTCAAACTGGGCAAGAGTGCTTGCATTGTGTAATACAGTGATTGGATCAACTCAGTACTCACTTTCTACCAATTTCCGTGATATCTGGAAAGATGGTATGGGTGGTGCAGGTAAAAACGGACCAGAATCAATTTTTGAGTTTCAGGCAACAATTGGTGCTAATGGTACAAATGATTATTCATCATGGTGGGCAGGTACACAAAACCCACGTATTGCCGATTCTTATTCTGATAAAACATGGAATTTAGGTTGGGGATGGAACACTCCAACTCAAAACCTTGAAACAGCTTGGGATAACAATGATCCAAGAAAGAGAATGACGATTCTTTATTCAGGTCAGTATGATGGTGGTCCAACTCAAGGTGGTTATGGTGCAACTTTACCTGCTTATAGTCCGGGTGCAATTCTGGAACGTCCATACTGGAATAAGAAAGTGTATTCTGATCCCGAAATGAGAAAGTACACTGGTCATATTACTGATGGTTACCCAGGCTGGATCAATCACAGAATTCTCCGCTATGCTGATGTAATTCTGATGAAAGCTGAAGCTGCAAACGAATTAGGTGATGGTGCAACTGCTGCTGCTATGCTTGAATTGATAAGAAACAGGGCAAGTGGTAATTTAGGAGCTGGACGTACAGTGCTTCCATATATTGCCTACACAACTCAGGCGGCTATGCGTACAGCTATCAAGAATGAGCGTCGTTGGGAATTTGCAATGGAAGGTTACCGTTTCTATGACTTAGTACGTTGGGGCGATGCACCTTCTGTATTGGCACCGCTGGGTTATACTCCACGTTGTAACTATTATCCAATTCCTCAAAAGAAAATTGATTTGTCGGGCGGCGTGCTGGTACAAAACCCGCTCTGGTAATAACAAAATCATTCATTTAATAAATCTGAATTATGATAAAGAAAATAACAACAATCAATTTGCTGGTGGCTGCATTCCTGTTATTGGCGATGGTAGGTTGTCAGAAATTTTCAAAACCTGCAATGGGACCATATCCTGTTGATGCGAACCCTCCGGGTGGCCCGTTAAAATTCTATGAGGCTTTTGATGGTACAACAACCAATTCGTTAATGAATGCGGTTGACAGTGTAAGAGCTTCGTTCCCTATCAGTAATCCATTAAGCTCTACTGATGGTATCAAAGGAAAGGGTGTATTGGGAGCAACAGGTAAATACATTGTTTTCCCTAAGCCTAATGATTGGGTTGAAAAGCAAAATGATTTCACTGTTGCAGTTTGGTTTAAGAAAAATGGCCAAACATTGAATAATAAAGGAACAAATGGTCCAGAATATTTTGTTTCTTTAAAAGCCCAAAAAGACTATCACTGGTCAAATGCAACTTTCTTTTTCTTTTTGGAAGGAGATAATACAGCCTGTGCTGTAAAAACAGAATTTGTTGATGCAGGTAACCCTCCGAGCATTCCTCAAAGTGATAACTGGTTTACCTGGGAATCTGCTGCAGAAAAAATTCCTGGTTTGCTGAACAACCAATGGCACCATATTGCTATTGTTTATACGGCTTCAAACAGCTCTCTCACACTTTACATTGATGGTGTTGCAAACCCAAATGTGAAGAAATGGGGGTCTCATGGGCATATCAATCTTGACGTTTCTAAAATTGCAGAAATGCGTGTAGGTGCTGGTCCAAACACGGATGCTACTGGTGATGATTGGTTAGCTTCAACTTGGAAAGGTTCTTTAGATCAGTTCAGGATGTATGGCACTGCTCTTACAGCCGCTGAAATAAAATCTCTTTTTGACAACAAGTTATAATTGTTGTTTTGTAGAAAAGAAAAATAATACGGGGCTGAATGCAGTTTCAGCCCTGTATTATTTATAAGTTTGGATGGGATTTAATTATATCAGGAATGTGGCGATATAAAAAAATTATCTTAGTCGGGATTTTACTCATTGGGAGCATACTTATACTCACACAATGCCAGCAAAATAATAAGACGGTTGCAGAAAATACAAATGTTGATTTCGGCCAGTTTGCAGGTTCAAAAAGTTGTATTCAGTGCCATCAAAAAATCTGCGATTCATTTACCACAACCACACATCATCTTACATCATTAGCTGCTGATTTAAGTAATATAAATGGCAGTACAGATTCTTTGCATAATTCTTATTATTTCAGTCCATCTGTTTATATAAAGATTGAGAAAAAAGGGGATAGCCTTTTTCAAACTGCATATAGTAACGGTGTTAAAAAAATCAGTGTACCGTTTCATATTGTAGTTGGTTCAGGAAAAAGAGGACAAACTTTTTTGTTCTGGAATAAAAACAGGCTTATTCAAATGCCGCTTACTTATTTTACAGAAACACATGAATGGACAAACAGTCCGGGTTTTTCAAACAGCCCGGTGTTTAACAGACCTGTTACATCACGCTGCCTTGAATGTCACAGCACATATTTTCATAAAACTTCCGATACAACTGTTTACCCTGAAGAATTTTCAAAAACAGAAATTATTTACGGTGTTGAGTGCGAACGTTGTCATGGTCCCGCAGCTCAGCATGTAACCTATCATCAACAACATCCCGAACAAAAAACTGCTTCTTATATTATTAACCCGGGAAGATTATCAAGGCAGCAAAGCCTTGAATTGTGCCGGTTGTGCCATGGTGGTAAACTGAGTAAAACACAACCTTCTTTTACATACAAAGTTGGAGAACCTTTGAAAAACTATTTTAATTATGAAGAAGGCGCTCCTGTGGTTTCGGAAACGGATGTACATGGCAACCAGTTTGGAATGATGAGCGCCAGCAAATGTTTTATCAACAGTAATATGACCTGTAATTCATGCCATAGTTCACATGGAAATGAAACGGGCAGGAAAGAAATATTTTCACAACGATGCATGTCTTGCCACAGTCAGCAACAAAATAATTTCTGTAAACTCAAACAGGTTTCAGAAAACACAGTACTTAAAAATAATTGCATTGATTGCCATATGCCCGAACTTCCATCGAAAGCAATTATGGTATTAAGGCAGGGAGAGGATATTCCTACTTCAGCTCATATGCATACACATTTTATTTCTGTGTATAAAGAGATTGCTGACAGTAAGCTGAAATCAATAACGGCAGGTCATTAATTCATCTTTTAATTGAAAGAAGAAAATGAGAAAGTTTATTTTATTTGGATTTTGCAGCAGTTTATTTCTATTGATGTTTTCATGCAATACGCAAAAGAAACAACAGCTTTTTGAAACTGTTCCTTCATCAACAACAGGTATTACATTCGAAAACAATCTTGATAAGAAGCCTCTTTTCAGCATTCTCTATTACCTGTATTACTATAATGGTGGTGGTGTTGCCACAGGTGATATTAATAACGATGGTCTGCCTGATATTTTCTTTACTGCTAATACAAAAGGCAACAATAAACTGTATCTCAACAAAGGCAATTTTCAGTTTGAAGACATTACTGAAAAGGCCGGTGTTAAAGGATTATCCGATTGGTGCAGCGGTGTTACAATGGCAGATGTAAATAATGATGGCTTTCTTGATATTTATGTTTCAACTGTAAGTCAGCGATACAATCTTAAAGGCCACAACGAACTTTATATCAATAATGGCAACAACACATTTACTGAAAAATCAGAACAGTTTGGTTTAAACACTTCCTGCTTTACAACGCAAACAGCTTTTTTTGATTACGATCATGATGGTGATCTTGATTGTTATATACTCAACCAGTCACATCACCCACATGCAAATATTGTTGATACCAGCAACCGCAGAATTTATGATTCCCTTTCGGGCGACAGGTTGTACCGTAATGATGTAAACATCAACGGCAGGTTTACAGATGTTTCAAAACAAGCAGGTATTTACCAGAGTAATCTCGGTTATGGTTTGGGTTTGGCAGTTGCCGATATTAACAATGATGGATGGGATGATATTTACATCGGCAACGACTTTCATGAAAATGATTATTACTATATCAATAACGGCAACGGAACTTTTACTGAAAGTGGTGCAACGCATTTTCGTCATTACAGCCGTTTCAGTATGGGTAATGATATTGCCGATTTCAATAACGACGGACAGTTGGATATTGTAACTCTTGACATGCTTCCGCCTGATGAAAAAACATTAAAGACTTATGGAAGTGATGAGAATCCTGAAACATACATGATAAAGATTGATAACAAAGGTTATCAGAAACAATATTCGAAAAACTGTTTGCAGTTAAATAATGGCAATGGTGAATCTTTCAGCGAAATTTCCCTGATGGCAGGTGTTTCCGCAACCGACTGGAGCTGGTGTCCTTTGTTTGCTGATTTTGATAACGACGGTAAGAAAGATCTTTTTATTTCCAGTGGTATTGTGAAACGTCCGGTTGATCTGGATTATGTAAAATTTGCATCGGGTATGAAAATGCAGGGCATGGATCGAACAGATGCATTTGATGATGATGCAATTAAAGCAATGCCCGATGGTGCATCGCATCCTTTCCTGTTTAAAGGTGATGGTCAATATGCATTCACTGATGAAAGCGATCAGTGGGGTACAGGAAAAATGAAAGGCTATTACAACGGTGCGGCTGTTGCTGATTTTGATAATGATGGTAATGTTGATATTGTAATTAATAGTCTTAATGCACGTGCAGTAGTACTAAAGAATGTAAATCCATCAAAGAAAAACCAGGTTACAATTTCTTTCAATAATGACAGTTCAAACCGTTTTGGTATCAGTACAAAAGCATACTTGTTTACAAAAGCTGGAATGCAGTACCAGCAATTGATGCAGACAAGAGGTTTCCAATCGGCATCTGATACAAAACTTTATTTTGGAATTGATACGCTTCCATCAGTTGACAGTATTCTTGTTGTTTGGCCCGATCAGAAATTCCAGGTTATTAAAAATATACCGGTTAATAAGCAAACAAAAATCGAATACAAAAATGCAGGCGGAGTATTTAATTACAGTACTTTCTTTCTGCCAAGAAAACCGTTGTTTGAAGATGTTACACAACAGGTAAACTGCAACTGGCAGCATAAGGAAAATGATTTTGTTGATTTCTACCGCCAGTATTTACTTCCGCACGAAGAAAGTACACGTGGACCAAAAATTGCTGTTGGAGATGTAAACAAAGATGGACTTGATGATTTTTATGCCTGTGGTGCAAAAGGTCAGCCGGGTGTACTAATGATACAGCAAAGAAATGGGTCATTTATAAAATCTGATACAGCTTTATTCAACCGTTTTACTGTTTGTGAAGATGTAGATGCAACATTCTTTGATGCAAATGGTGATGGTGCACTTGATTTGTGGGTGGTGAATGGTGGAAATGAAATTCCGCAAAATGATATTGCAAATACTGATCGTTTATTCATTAATGATGGTAAGGGTCATTTTTCTATTAACCTCAGATCAATACCACAGATATACGATACCAAATCCTGTATTGCTGTAGCAGATATTGATAAAGACGGTGACCAGGATGTATTCATTGGTCATTTGTGCGATCAGTTTAAGTTTGGTATTCCTGTAAGTTCTTACCTGTATCTCAATGATGGTAAAGGTGGTTTTGAAATTGCTGATAATAAGAAAATGAATTTGCTGAATCTTGGTTTGGTAACATCAGCTTCATTTACAGATATTAATAATGATAACTGGCCCGATCTTGTTGTTGCAGGGGAGTGGATGTCGGTGAATGTATTCATCAATCAAAAAGGAAGTTTTCAAAAAGTTGAATTGCCGCAATCAACCGGTCTTTGGCAAACAGTTTTTTCTGCTGATGTAAATGGTGATGGATTCAAAGATATTCTTGCAGGCAACTGGGGACATAACACAAAATTGTGGGCAGGTAAAAACGGTCCGCTTAAATTATACGTGAAAGATTTTGATGGTAACAGCACTATCGAACAGGTGATGTGTTACACCATTAATGGAAAGCAATATACTTTCCTTGCCAAAGATGAATTGGAAAGAGCATTGCCAGTTTTGAAGAAAGCATATCTCACATACAGCGAGGTTGCGGGTAAGGATGTGCAGTATATGTTTTACGATTTGTTTAAAGATTATACTGAGTGGACTGCGGAAGAACTTGGCTCCTGTTGTTTCTTAAATGATGGAAAGGGTAATTTCAAAAAAGTAGTTTTAGAAAATGGCTTGCAACTTGCACCTGTATTTGCGTTTCAGGCAGATGGTGAAAAGTTAATAGCTGTGGGTAATTTTTACGGAGTAATTCCGTACGAAGGCCGTTACGATGCACTTCAGCCAACTGTTTTTTCATTCAGTAAAAAAAGTAATGGATTTGAAACGGAGGGAATTATGCCTTCAATTGATGGAGAAGTGAGAGATGCAAAATGGATTCGTACGGCAAATGGCAGGCTGTTGGTAATAGCAAGAAATAATAAAGAGTTACGCTTTTGGAAAGCAGGTTACTAAAAATAAATTGATTCACTATTGAAATTTTAAATTTTATGAGAAACAGCAGATTGCACTTTACAAGTGTTCTGTTTTTTCTTTTTGCTGTGTTGTTTTTTAATTGCAACTGTAAAAAGAAAAACACGAATACAGGCGGAGGAACTACTGAAACCGGGCCAACAATAACTTATTGGCTCACTACAGGCGACCAGGTATCTAAACTTTCGAAGAATACAATTCAGTTTACAGCCCCTGGTGCAAATGGTTATGAAACAATTGAAGTTGACAGCAACTTTCGTTTTCAAACGATTGATGGATTTGGATATACATTAACCGGAGGCAGTGCTTATTTCCTCAATAAACTTACGGGAGCAGAACGTTCATCGCTGATGCAGGAATTATTCGGCAACAATGAAAATTCAATCGGTATCAGTTACCTTCGGGTCAGCATCGGTGCATCAGATCTGAGTGCTTCTGTTTTCAGCTACGATGATATGCCTGCCGGACAAACAGATATTAACCTCACTAATTTCAGTTTGGCACAGGATACAGTTGATCTTATTCCTGTTTTAAAAGAAATAATAGCCATTAATCCAAATATTAAAATTCTTGGTTCACCATGGAGCCCTCCTGTGTGGATGAAAGATAACGGCAGCAGTGTTGGTGGCAGCTTACAGGCAAAATATTATGATGCATATGCTAAATACTTTGTGAAGTATATACAGGCAATGAAAGCGAAAGGAATTACGATTGATGCTGTTACTATTCAGAATGAGCCTTTGTTTGGAGGTAATAACCCAAGTATGGTTATGCCTGCAGCCGACCAGGCAACATTCATCAAAAATAATTTAGGACCTGCTTTTCAGACAGCTGGTATCACAACAAAAATTATTATTTACGATCACAACTGTAATAAACCCGATTACCCGATTACAGTGTTGAATGATCCTGATGCAAAGAAATATATTGATGGTTCAGCCTTTCATTTGTATGAAGGTGATATTTCAGCAATCTATTCAGTACATACAGCACACCCCGATAAAAATTTATATTTCACTGAGCAATGGACTGGCGCTAACGGCACGTTTGCCGGCGATCTTAGATGGCATATGCGTAATGTAATTATTGGATCTATGCGTAACTGGAGCCGGAATGCGTTAGAGTGGAATCTTGCAAGTGATGGATTGTATAATCCACACACACCCGGTGGTTGCAGCGAATGTAAAGGCGCATTAACTTTTGATGGAAGTATTGTTCGCAATGTTGCTTATTATATTGTTGCACATGCTTCAAAATTTGTTCCTGCAGGTTCAGTAAGAATTGAAAGTAATCTGTCTGGTAATTTATACAACGCAGCATTTCTTACACCCGCTGGGAAAAAAGTGCTGATTGTTGTAAACGATGGTTCAGCTTCAGCAGGATTTAATATTAAATACAAAACCAAATCTGCAGTTGCAACATTACCGGCTGGTGCTGTTGCAACTTATGTGTGGGATTAAAATATTGTTGATTATTTAAAAACACGGAATAATGAAATCGATATTAACTGGTTGTTTGCTTTTTCCTTTTCTATTAATGGCGCAAAAAACTACAATGCCTAAATCATCGTATTCAACAGAAGGTAAAAAAGTTACTGCTTATACAACAGCAGAAGGAACGAATTATCGCTTAACCAATACTGCAACAGAGAGCTTTACAAATATGGGTCAGCCGTTTGAAACACAAATTTGTGTGTTTGTTGATCCTTCTAAAACCGATCAGACGTTTATTGGTATTGGTGGTGCTATTACAGATGCATCTGCAGAAACCTTTGCCAAACTTCCTGCAGAAAAGCAGAAAGAATTTTTGCAGGCATATTTTGATAAAGAAAAAGGAATTGGATACAATATCGTTCGTACAAATATTCACAGCTGCGATTTCAGCAGTGGAAGTTATACGTATATCACAGAAGGTGACAAGGATTTAAAGTCATTTAATATTGAGCATGATTTGCAGTATCGTGTTCCACTGATCAAGCAAGCAATGAAAATGATTGGGAAAGATTTTACATTGTTTGCAAGTCCATGGAGCCCGCCAGCATTTATGAAAGACAACAATGACATTCTGCACGGCGGAAAACTGTTGCCTGCATTTTATCAAAGCTGGGCAAATTATTATGTGAAGTTTATTAAAGCATACGAAGCACAGGGTATTCCTGTTTGGGGTTTAAGTGTGCAGAACGAACCAATGGCAAAACAAACATGGGAAAGTTGTTTGTATACAGCTGAAGAAGAAGCTGCCTTTCTGAAAAATTATCTTGGACCTACAATTCAGAAAGCAGGAATGGGTGCAAAGAAAATTATTGTGTGGGATCATAACAGGGATTTGGTTTACCAGCGTGCTTCAACTTATTTCAGTGATCCTGCTGTTGCAAAATTTGCATGGGGTATAGGCTTTCACTGGTATGAAAACTGGAGCGGTGGTGATATGATGTTTGATAACGTTGGATTGGTTCACAAAGCATTTCCTGATAAAAAAATTCTTTTTACTGAAGGTTGTGTTGAACGTTTTGATGCAGCACGTTACCAGGTTTGGGCATTGGGCGAACGTTACGGACGTTCCATGATCAACGATTTTAATAATGGAGCAGTTGGCTGGACCGATTGGAATATTTTATTAGATGAAAAAGGCGGACCAAATCATGTTGGTAATTTCTGCTTTGCACCTGTGCATGGTGATACTAAAACAGGTGAAATTATTTACACAAATTCATATTACTACATCGGTCATTTTTCAAAATTCATTCAGCCTGGTGCTAAACATATTGTGAGCAGCCCAAGCCGCAGCCAGCTAATTTCGACTGCATTTAAAAACCCCGATGGCTCAGTTGTTGTAGTGGTAATGAACCAGGGTAATGCAGATGCTGATTTCTTTATCTGGATTAACGGAAAAGCTGCAAAGGCAAAAGCATTGCATCATTCGATTAATACTTATGTTATTAAATAAAGCTTAATGAAACGTATTGTTGCCATATGTTTATTGGGAGTTACTGCAGTTATCAGCTTCAACAGCTGTAAGAAGAAATCAACACCAGCACCTGTTCCTCCGCCATATTTGTCACTTACAAATATTCAGCTCAATGGAAATGGCTGGGTTAGTATTGTTTATAATGTAAGCCTGCAGCCGGTTATCAAGCTTCGTTTTTCAGAACCGGTAAACCAGGCTACAGTTACATCTTCGTTTAACTTGAGTAATGTAAACGGAACAACTATTCCGGTTTCGATTACTTATCAAAGTAACGATTCGGTTGTGATTGTTCAGCCAAGTGCTGCATTGCAGGGACTAATGAAATATACTTTTTCAATTGGAGGTTCATTAAAATCTGCAGCAGGCGGATTGTTTATTTCATCTGTTAGTAATACATTTTATACGCAATTGGATTCTACAAGGAAATTTCCAGCCATCAGTGATGATTCATTGTTAACACTGGTGCAGAAACAAACCTTTAAATATTTCTGGGACTATGGACATCCCATAAGCGGACTGGCAAGAGAACGCAGCAACGGCAATAACGAAGTAGTTACTTCTGGTGGAAGCGGTTTTGGTATTATGGCTATACCCGTAGCTATCAACCGTAATTTTATTACAAGAGCTGAAGGGTTGGCTAGGATGCAAACAATTATTTCCTTTCTTACAACCAAAGCAGTTCGTTTTCACGGAGCTTATTCGCATTGGATCAATGGAACAAGCGGGGCAGTAGTTCCGTTTGGAACAAATGATAACGGAGCTGATATTGTTGAGACCTCTTACCTCATGATGGGTTTGTTAACTGCACGGCAATACTTCAACGGAACAAGTGCAGAAGAAACAACTCTGAGAGACAGCATTAACTCCATTTACCGTACAGTAGACTGGGACTGGTTCAGAAGAGGAGGGAAGAAAGTATTGTACTGGAACTGGAGTCCTGATTATGCATGGGCTGTAAACGTACCCGTTCAAGGATGGAACGAATGTTTAATTACTTACGTTATGGCTGCATCATCTCCAACGCATGCAATTGATAAACCTGTTTACGACAGTGGTTATGCACGAAACGGAGCTATGGTAAACGGCAAAACATTCCTGGGCTATACCTTGCCGTTAGGTGAAGATTACGGTGGCCCGCTGTTCTTTTCTCATTATTCATTTCTCGGAATAAACCCGAACGGACTGAGTGATAGTTATGCCAATTATCAGACACAAACAAAAAATCATTCGCTCATTAATTACAGCTATTGTGTTTCTAATCCAAAGGGATATTATGGATACAGCGACAGTTGCTGGGGTTTAACAGCAAGTGATATATCAGGAGGATACACTGCCAGTTCACCAAGAAATGATGTGAGTGTAATTGCTCCAACAGCCGCCCTCTCATCTATACCATATACGCCAACAGAAAGTATGAAGGCTCTGAAGTTTTTCTACTATGTGTTGGGCGATAAAATCTGGGGTAACTATGGATTTGTAGATGCCTTTTCACTGAACCAGATGTGGTATGCCGGTTCATACCTTGCCATCGACCAGGGACCAATTATCATCATGATTGAAAATTACCGCACAGGATTATTGTGGAATTTATTTGGCAGTTGTCCTGAAGTAAAGAACGGGATGAAGAATGTGCTGGGATTTTCTGCGCCTTATCTGTAATAAAGAAAGAAGTTGATTGAAATGCCCATAAGCAAAGCAAAAAAACAGCGATGATTATTGGGCATAATATCCTGCTGAATACAGGATCAGTTCTGTTAATAAATAACAGCCGCTATGCGGCGAACTAAATATAAAAACGCATGAAAACGATTACGACCTGTTTGCTACTTGCTTTTACAATTGCTCAAGCAACATTTGCACAAGTAAAAGTTGCAACTGTTTTTTCTGATCACATGGTATTGCAGCGCAATGCAAAAATTCCTGTATGGGGCTGGGCTGCAAAAGGCGAAAAAATCACCATCACATTTCACCAGCAAACAAAACAAACTGTAACTGATAAAACAGGAAAGTGGATGCTGTACCTGGATAATGAATCAGCAGGAGGCCCATTTACACTTACCGTAAAAGGGAAATCAACTACAGTTCAATTGAGTGATGTATTGGTTGGTGATGTATGGATTTGTTCCGGCCAGTCGAATATGGAATGGCCTTTGTCTGCAACAATTAATGCAGATAAAGAAATCGCATCAGCTAATAATAACATGATACGTCATATAAAAGTCGAGCGTGTGGTAAGCGTATCGCCATTGCCCGATATTAATAAAACAAGCTGGCAGGTTTGCAACAGTGAAACAGCAAAGGATTTTACAGCTGTTGGTTATTACTTCGCTAAAAATCTGCAAACTGAATTAAATGTGCCGATTGGTTTAATTAATACTTCATGGGGAGGAACAATTGTTGAAACATGGATCAGCAAAACAGGTTTACAAACAAGTCCAGATTTTATTCCTGTAGCTGCACAACTTCCGTCAAGTACTGAAACATTTGAAAAAGAACAGCTCGATCGTATTCAGAAAAGTGTTTCAGCTTTTCAATACACAGATAATAATGAAACAACTGCGGGCTGGGAATCGGCTTCATATAATGATGAAAAATGGAGTACACTTCTTGCACCTAAAAGCTGGGAAGATCAGGGGCTTAATGGTTTAGATGGAACAGTTTGGTACAGGAAGACGATTACACTTACTGCACAGCAAGCCGGCAGCGATGTAACATTGTGGCTTGGAAAGATTGATGATTGTGATATTGCCTATGTAAATGGTGTGAAGGTGGGAGAAACCTGTGTGTATGATAAAGTGAGAAAATATACAGTGCCTGCTAAATTGCTGAAAGAAGGAAAGAATGTAATTGTTGTTAAAGTACTTGATACTGGTGGTGCTGGTGGTTTCTGGGGCGAAGCATCTGATATAAAACTGGAAACTTCAGCAGGAACTATTTCACTGGCAGGTGAATGGAAAGCAAGGGTTGATGTGAAAGGTTCAATTGTTTCTGTTAGTCCTAACTCAATGCCAACCTTGTTATATAATGCAATGGTTCATCCGTTGATTCCTTTTGCAATTAAAGGTGCAATCTGGTACCAGGGCGAAAGCAATGCCGATTGGGCCCAGCAATATGCAACAAGTTTTCCATTGTTGATTACCGACTGGCGCAACAAATTTCAGCAGGGAAATTTTCCTTTTTACTTTGTGCAGCTTGCATCATTCAATGCCAATAATCAAAACGGAACAACAGGAAGTAAATGGGCTGAGCTTCGTGAATCACAATTAAAAACACTTTCATTGCCCAATACAGGAATGGCTGTTATAACCGATATCGGCGATCCGAAAGATATTCATCCCAAAAATAAACTGGATGTTGGTAAACGTCTTGCATTGATTGCATTGAAAAATGATTACGGAAAAAGTATCGTTGCATCTGGTCCCATTTATAAAAGTATGAAGATTGAAAACGGTCATATCAGGATTGAATTTGAAAATACAGGTGGAGGTTTAGTTGCAGCTGGAAATAAATATGGTTACCTGAATGGATTTATGATTGCAGGAAAAGATCAGCAGTTTCATTGGGCAAAAGCATGGGTAAGGGAAAATGCAGTGATTGTTTGGTGTGATGATGTGCAGGAGCCTGTTGCTGTGCGTTATGGCTGGACGGATGATAACATAGAAGATAATTTAATGAACAAAGAAGGATTGCCGGCATCACCTTTCAGAACTGACGATTGGAAATTATTAACAGATGGTCTTAAATACTTCATCGGTAAATAAGATGTTTGTATGAACAGAAATTTCTTTTACAGTTTTTCTTTCTTGCTTTCACTAATGATTTTTTCAGATGCAACAGCTCAGAAAAAATCAGTGGGTAAATACGGCGATGGACCTGATAGTATTGCACCTGTTGGTATCATCAAAGGTTTAACTGATGAGCAACTTCTTGAAACTGTACAAAAACAAACCTTCCGTTTCTTCTGGCATGGGGCACATCCTTACAGTGGACTTGCACTTGAACGGAGCAATACCGTTTTAGCAGAACATTATTGGGATTATATCAATGAAGCGTGGGATGAACCCAACTTCAGTCATACCGAATTTGGTCCTGACGCAGGTGCAATTGGTGGAACAGGTTTTGGCATCATGAGTACAATTGTTGCGGTTGAACGTGGATGGATTGGAAGAGATACAGCTGTACGTCGGTTGATTAAGATTGCAGATTTTTTAATTAATGCAGATTGCTATCACGGCATTTATCCGCATTTCATGAATGGAAGAACAGGCAAGACAATTAAGTTCGACCGTTTGGATGATGGTGCAGATATTGTTGAAACATCTTACCTGCTGATGGGATTTCTTTGTGCAAGAGAATATTTCAATAAACAAACACCAAGAGAAGTTTATTTACGTAAACGCATTAACCAGATGTGGGGTGCTGCTAACTGGAGCTGGCACACGAACAATCAGAATAAATTATTCTGGCACTGGAGCCCGAACAATGATTTTGATATGAACTTTCCTGTGTGGGGTTGGAATGAATGCCTGATCACC
Organism: Chitinophagaceae bacterium UBA1931; assembly: GCA_002337125.1. Taxonomy (GTDB): domain Bacteria; phylum Bacteroidota; class Bacteroidia; order Chitinophagales; family Chitinophagaceae; genus Lacibacter. The sequence continues at coordinate 1,017,678 of DDFJ01000004.1, read as the reverse complement.
TATATCATGGCCGCTTCATCACAATATCATTCCATTTCAAAAGCAGTGTATGATGGTACATGGGCGGGTAGTGCAGGATTCAAAAACGGAAAAGAATATTATGGCTACGTATTACCGTTGGGTAACTATGATAAAGACAAAGGTGGTCCTTTGTTTTTTGAGCAATACACATTCCAGGGAATTGATCCGAATGGATTAAAGGATTCATTGGGTAATGATTATTTCGTGCAGGGGAAAAATCACACACTTATTAACCGAGCTTATTGCATTGAAAATCCAAATCATTACAAAGGTTACAGCAGTGTTTGCTGGGGATTAACTGCCGGCGACAGTTATAAAGGTTACGTGGCTCACAGCCCGGAAAATGATCGTGGAGTTATTCAACCAACTGCAGCTATTTCATCCATGCCTTATACACCCAAAGAAAGTATGGAAGCATTGCGGTATTTCTATTACCAGTTAGGCGATAAGATATGGAGCAAATATGGTTTTGTTGATGGATTCAGTATTCATCACAACTGGTATGCAAAAAGCCACCTGGCAATTGACCAGGGCCCAATTATTACAATGATTGAAAATTACAGAACGGGATTGTTGTGGAAGTTGTTTATGGGGATTCCTGAAATCAGGAGCGGACTTAAGAAACTTGGATTTACGTCCAACATTCATCAATAAAATTTGTTTTTACTCTTAAATTTTTAAAGTAAAAACTGATAAAATATGACAGAGCAACTGATACCATTAATTACGCTGATTGCATTAGAAGTAATCTTAGGTATTGATAATGTAATTTTTATTTCAATTCTTGCCGATAAGCTTCCAGCTCACCGCAGAAACACGTTGCGGTATTGGGGCTTGGGACTTGCAATGGTTATGCGGCTGATATTGCTGGCATTCATCAGCTGGATATTGAAACTGGATGAAAATTTATTTACAATTTTTAACAGAGGTTTTACAGGAAAGGATTTGATATTAATTACAGGTGGCGTCTTTCTGTTATACAAAAGCACCAAGGAAATTTATGAAGGTACTGAACTGAAAGATCCCGATGCAGATGTGAAAGCAAAAACCGGTACGTTCAGGCAGTTGTTGGGCGAAATAATATTGCTTGATCTCGTTTTCTCCATTGATTCAATCATCACCGCAGTAGGAATGGTTAATGAATTATGGGTAATGTATACAGCGGTAGTTGTAACAGTTATTATCATGCTGTTTGCATCAGGACCAATCAGCAGCTTTATCAGCCGTCATCCTTCTTTCAAAATATTAGCACTTTGTTTTCTGATGCTTATAGGTGTTTCTCTCATTGCTGAAGGGCTTGAGTTTAAAATACCGAAAGGATATATTTATTTCTCAATGGCTTTTGCATTTCTTGTGGATATCATACAGATGAATACGGTAGGAAAACATGCTGCACAAAAACAGTCTCTCACTTCTAAAACAAATCAAAATGAATAGAAGAGATTTTGTAAAAGCAACTGCAATAACAGGAGCTGCTGTTTTGCTTGATAACATTGAGTTGTTTGCTGCTGCTGAAGAAAAAATCATTCGTGTTGCTGTGATTGGTTGCGGTAGTGTAAGCAACCGCTATCTTCCACAACTCTTATCGAGCAAGCTGATTAAAGTGGTAAGCCTGTGTGATATAAAATACGATCGTGCAGTTGCTCAAAACAAGCAATACAATGTAAATGCAGAAACCTATCCGCACATTGATGCAATGCTGAAAGGTGTTCCGTTTGATATGATGGTGACGCTTACAGATATGCAGGTGCACGGCGATTTGAATAAAAAAGCATTGCTTGCAGGAAAACATGTGTGGAGCGAAAAGCCAATGGCAAATACTTATGCTGAAGGAAAAGCATTGCTTGATCTTGCAAAAAGTAAAAAGCTTCGTTTGTGGGGAGCTCCTGCAGTGGTAAACAGTCCGCAGTTTGAATTTATGAGTAAAACAATTCAATCGGGCAAACTCGGACGTATAGCAAGTGCACACGGGCAGTACGGACATACAGGGCCAACATGGAGTGCTTTCTTCTATGAAAAAGGTGGAGGCAGCATGCCTGATCTTGGTGTTTACAATATGGCTACATTAACAGGTTTGCTTGGTCCTGCAAAAAGTGTAATGGCAATGACGAGTATTGTAAATCCTGAACGAACAGTTGATGATAAAGGAAAAATAAAAGTAGAGGCAGAAGATAATGCACACATTTTGCTGGAGCATGATAAGAATGTCATCAGCCATGTGATGTGCGGGTTCAATTATTTTGATCCGCATGGGCATGAAGCAGGAACACAATCATTACACAGTATACAGGTGTATGGTGATTATGGTAATATGCGTTTGATTGGTTACGATTGGGAAACAAACGGTGTGGTGTTAGATACATCATGGACAGAACCTCCAAAACTGATGAGTACCGATAAAGGTGGCTACGAATGGCAGGAAGGTGCAAGAGTTGTTGGAGAAAGTATTGTGAAAGGTATTGAGCCAAGAATAAATGTTGGGCATGCGCTGCATGTATTGGAAATAATTGAAGCAGCTAGAAAATCGTCAGCAACGGGAATGAAAATAAAATTAAAAAGTAAGTTTCCCTGGCCAATGGTATAATGGTTAAACAAAACAGTAAATGAAAACAGAAGTATACAACGATTACATTGATCTTTCTGAAGCAGTATCAGATAAAATCATCGAAACAGTAAAAGAAAATCCATCTGCAGTTCTTTGCCTGGCTACAGGTAAAACACCTGTGCTTGCTTATGAACTGCTGGTGAAAAAAGCATTGTCGGAAAAAGTGAGTTTCAGCAATTGCATGTTTATTCAGCTGGATGAATGGATTGGTATTTCACCAAAAACAGAAGGTTCCTGTTTCGATACATTGAACAGGCAGTTGTTTCAGCCTCTTGGTATTTCTGCAACACAAATCATCATGTTTAATGCATTAACAGGCAGTGAAGATGATGAGTGTATGAAAATGAACGAAGCAATTAAGAATCTTGATGGTATTGATTTGATGCTGGTGGGAGTTGGAAAGAATGGACATATTGGTTTTAATGAGCCGGGAACTGATTTTGAAAAAGCAACTCATGTATCCATACTGCAGCCGGCTACGATAGAATCGGGTTTGAAAAAATTTCCCGGGGTAACAATTTCAGGTAAAGGATTTACGCTTGGCTTAAAGAATGTGCTTGATGCAAAATTGCTGCTTGTAGTGGCAAATGGAGAAGAAAAAGCAGATATTCTGCAGCAGGGAATAATTGGCGAAATAACCACGCAGGTTCCGGTTTCTGTTGTACGTCATCATGCCAATTCAATTCTGATGCTTGATGAAGCAGCAGCTTCTTTACTACACTGATAAATGAACTGATTGATTATGTTTTCAAAGAGAAATACCAGGATAATATTTACAGCAGTTGTTTTACTGCTGAATGCAACTGTTGTTGCACAGTCTTTTATTCTTCCTGCAAAATGGAAATTCAGAATGGAAGATAACTCATCATTCAAAGAAGAAAAGCTGGATGATTCGCAATGGAGCAATATTGCAGTCCCTTTAAGCTGGACAAAAGCAGGTATCAACAAAGAACATTCTGTTGGCTGGTACAGGACTGAAATAACATTGCCTGCCGAACTGCTGAATAATGATTTGGTATTTTTTGCAGGAACAATTGATGATGCAGATGAAACTTATTTTAACGGGCATTTGATTGGAAGTACAGGAAAATTTCCTCCTGGTGATCAGTCGGCATGGGATATACAACGCAAATATGTTATTAAGAAAGAATGGGTGAAAAAGAAAAATACCATTGCTATTCGTGTGTACAATGGTATTGGTGATGGCGGGATTATGTCAGGCGATATCACCATCATCACCAAAAAAGAAAATGACAGGTTGATTGCTTTACAATTAAAAAGTAAGAAATCTTATTTCCAGTTAACCACTTCAAATGGGTTGATTTCGGCTGTATACAATGCGCAGAAAGATGTGGTTGAAAATTTGTATCCGCATATTTTCTCTTATTACGATTCAGGGAAAACAGTTGCACCATTTGTACAAAATATCCGGCTTCAGCAAAAAGTAAAACCTGTAAAAGCCGAATATGAAAACAATACCCATGTCATTAAAGTAACATATCCCGGTTTTACAGTTGAGTATGTTTCTCCATTTACAACTGAAGAAAAAATTTTCTATGCAGTAGTGAAAGGGAAGGCGGAAGCAATTAAGAATATTTCTTTTGTTTCAGATAAAACACAAACACAACTCATCAGTAACGAAACAGTGGGCATTAATCTTGGTACTGAAAAATATTTCCTCTTTTCGTTTTCGGATGCACAGGAAAATTACCAGCAGCAGGTAAATGAAGCTGTGAACAGAATTTTATCAAAGAAATCAAATCTTATTGCTGATGAAATTCGTTTTATGCGGAGTGTGATTGCAAAGGCAAAAGTTCCTGCGGGTATTTCGGCAGAAGAACGGAATGTGGTTGAACAAGGAGTTTCAGTTTTAAAAATGAGCCAGGTTGGAGAGAAAGAAATTTTTCCGCTATCGCATGGACAAGTGCTGGCTTCATTACGTCCGGGTGTGTGGGCTATCTGCTGGGTACGTGATGCTTCGTTTGCCATTGAAGCAATGAGTAAACTTGGAATGTACAGCGAAGCAAAAAAGGCACTGGAGTTTATGCTTCAATCGAAACCAACTGATCAATATGTTCATTACATACACAGCGATGGAAAAGATTACGGCATTGGTGTTCCTTATATTATTTCTGTAACAAGATATTTTGGTAACGGAAGGGAAGAAAGTGATTATAATGAGAACGGACCTAATATTGAAATTGATGATTTCGGACTGTTTCTTACAGCAGTTTATCATTATGTAAACGAAAGCGGCGATAAAGATTTTTTACTGAAATGGAATAATGCACTTTCGGTTGTTGGTAATGCTATTGTTCACAACATCAACGAAAAGAAAATCATCCGCAGGGAAAGTGGCCCCTGGGAACATCATTTGCCCGGCAAAGAATTTATGTGGACAAGCGGAGTTTGTGCAAGAGGTCTGCAACTGGTTTCGTCTTTACAAAAGAAATTCGGGTTGCCATTTCAGAAAATGGAAGATGGGTATAAAACATTATTGAGCGGCATAATGAGTAATTGTGTGATTGATGGCAAGTACATCAAAGGAAATGCCACTGAACAAAATTCAACCGATCATCATTATTTCGATGCTGCAACCTTTGAGTTGTTTGCAAATGGTTTAATTTCCGACAGTCATTTGTTTCTTTCACACATGAAAGAATATAATCTGCATAACCGTGTAAACAAAGATCCTTCAAAAGGTTATTGCCGTTTTAACAGCAGCGACAGTTATGAAAACCAGGAGTGGCCTTTTGCAGGGTTACGTGTTGCTGTAGCTCAAAATCATCTTGGTAGTAAAACCGAAGCAAAGAAATTAATCGGCCGCATTACTGCTTATGCAGGCAGAAACAATAACCAGGTGCCGGAAATATTGAGTAACGATCTTGGATTGTATCGTGGTGCAATTCCAATGGTTGGTTATGGTTCAGGAGCATATATCCTGGCTGTATTGGATTATTATAATCATAAATAGAATTTTATGAAAAAGTTGATTGCCAGTTTATTGATTTTATTTGTTGTTGTTTCTGTAACAGCACAGCAAAAAACGTATTGCAATCCCATTAACATTGATTATGGTTACACACCCATTCCCAACTTCAGTGAGTGGGGGCGTCATCGTGCAACGGCTGATCCCGTAATTGTAAATTACAAAGGCGAATACTTTTTGTTCAGTACCAATCAATGGGGTTATTGGCACAGCAGCGACATGCTCAACTGGAATTTTGTTTCCCGCAAATTTCTTCGTCCATGGAATGTAAATACATACGATGAACTCTGCGCACCTGCAGTTGGAATCATCGGCGATACAATGATTGTGATTGGTTCAACCTATAAACGGGATTTTACATTGTGGATGAGCACCAATCCCAAAGCCAACGAATGGAAACCGCTCGTTGACAGTTTTGAAATTGGCGGATGGGATCCGGCTTTCTTTACCGATGATGACGGAAGACTTTATATGTACAACGGCAGCAGTAATACTTACCCAACATTAGGTGTAGAATTAAACCGTAAAACATTTCAACCAATTGGTACAAGAATGCCGATGTATATGCTGCAACCCTGGCGTTATGGATGGCAACGTTTTGGCGAGCACATGGACAATACATTTCTTGATCCGTTTATTGAAGGCAGCTGGATGACGAAGCATAACGGTAAATATTATTTTCAATACGGTGCACCGGGTACTGAATTCAGTGGGTATGCTGATGGTGTAGTGGTTGCAAGCAAACCATTGTTTGATGGTGTGCAAGCATTTCCTGCATCTGATCCGCTAAGTATGAAGCTGGGTGGTTTTGCAAGAGGTGCTGGTCATGGTGCAACATTCCAGGATAATGCAGGTAACTACTGGCATGTAAGCACCATCATGCTTTCCGTCAAAAATAATTTTGAACGCAGGATTGGTATATGGCCTGCGGGTTTTGATAAAGATGATGTGATGTGGTGTAATACTGTGTTTGGCGATTATCCAACTTATCTTCCCGGTCAATCGCCTGATGGTTCTTTACGTCCGCAATGGAATTTACTTAATTACAAAACACCTGTGCAGGTGAGCAGTGTGCTGGGTGCACATGAAGCAAACAATGCAGTGGATGAAAATCAGAAAACATACTGGAGTGCTGCAACAGGAAATAATGGTGAGTGGATACAAACTGATTTGGGAAATGTATCAACCGTCAATGCTGTACAGATTAATTATGCCGACCAGGATGTGGCAGAAGATCATCTTGGAAAAATAAATGGTGGCGAGCAATATCACCAATATAAACTCTGGTATTCGACAGATGGTAAGAAATGGAAAGTGCTGGTTGATAAAAGCAATAACAAAACAGATATTCCGCATGAGTATGTTGAGCTCACAACTCCTGTACAGGCCAAGTTTATCAGGCTGGAAAATGTACATATGCCAACTGGAAAGTTTGCACTCAGCGGACTGCGTGTTTTTGGAAATGGGAATGGTGCCAAACCTGATAGCGTAAAACAGTTTATTGTATTGCGTACTGAAAAAGATCCACGCAGCGCATGGATTAAATGGAGCCCGGTTGATAATGCATATGCATACAATATTTATTATGGCACTGCCCCAGACAAATTGTACAACTGCATCATGGTTCATGATATCAACGAATACTGGTTTAACGGACTGGATAAAGAAAAGGTTTATTATTTCCAGGTGGAAACAGTGAATCAAAACGGCACAACAAAGAATCAGCAGGTTGTAAAATCAATTGTGCCTGCATTGGAAATTAATGGTAAGAATGATTAATAATTTATAAGACGAAAAGAAAACTCATGAAGAAGATTTTAATTTTAGTGTTCCTGTTTGTTGCAGGTGTTTCATTTGCACAAACAACATTGCCTTTCTGGAATGATGTGCAGAAGTTTAAAAAGCAAGACAGTGTTTCATTCCCTTCTGCTAATCAAATTTTATTTATCGGAAGTTCATCATTTACAAAGTGGACGGATGTACAAGATTATTTCCCCGGGTATAAAATCTTAAACAGGGCTTTTGGTGGTTCTACTTTGCTGGATGTAACAAGATTCCGTTACGATGTTATTTATCCTTATCAGCCCAAACAGATTGTACTCTATTGCGGCGAAAATGATTTTGCTTACAGTGATTCAGTAACAGTTGATATGGTTGTGGAGCGGTTTAGAAATCTTTACAAACTGATCCGTGCTAAATATCCTTCTGTGCCTTTTGTTTATGTATCAATGAAACCCAGTCCGAGCAGGGCTCGCTTACTGACTAAATATGCAGAGGCCAATCAACAGATAGAGCAAATGCTCAAGAAAGAAAAATTAACAGCATTTGTTGATGTGTACAGTAAAATGCTGAAAGCCGATGGCACGCCAATGGATGATATTTTTCTTGAAGACAATCTGCACATGAATGCAAAAGGATATGCAATCTGGAAAAAATTGTTGCTGCCGGTGTTAAAGAAATAACAGTAAGAAGAAGTTTGAACAATAATTAAATGAAGGTTATGTCAATAAAATTAATGCACAGGCATCTTGTTACATTCTCTGTAATTGTAACAATCATGTTTGGCTGCAATACGCAAAAGAACCTGAACACATTCTCTTCAAAAGGAAAAGTGAATTATAACTTATCCAAAGAAGATGAACTGATGCTTGATACCATTCAGCGCAAAACTTTTTTATTCTTTCAAAACGCAATCGATCCCGAAAACGGTTATGTAAAAGACAGGGCAGCTTCATGGGCTCCCTGCAGTATTGCCGCTACCGGTTTTGGATTGCCTACTTATGCTGTTGCTGCTGAACGTGGATGGATTACAAGGGCAGACGCTGTAACACAAACATTGAAAATTCTACGCTTCTTTGCCAATTCTCAGCAAAGTGCTGATTCACTTTCTACAGGCTACAAAGGTTTTTATTATCACTTTCTGAATTTGAAAACAGGTAAGCGTGAATGGAATTCAGAACTTTCAACAGTTGATACAGGTTTGTTGCTGATGGGAGTTATTTTTTCAAGAAACTATTTTAATAAAGATGATGCAGAAGAACAGGAAATACGATTGCTTGCTGCAAAGTTGTTAGGCCGGCTTGATTGGGATTTCTTTTATCTGTCCGAAACGTCAAAACATCCACGCACAATTTCAATGGCATGGACCCCTGAACGTGGAATCTTAAACTGGGGCTGGCATGGTTATGATGAATCATTGTTTTTATACATTCTTGCTGCAGGTACAGGAATGACCAATGCTGAAGCAAGTTTCCAGGCAACTCAATCATATTATCAATGGAAAACTCCTTATCCCGGTTTGTCGCATGTAAGTTTTCCTCCTTTGTTTGGTCATCAGTTCACTGCATGCTTTATTGATACTAGAGGATTGGTTGATTCATACATGAAAGAAAAAGGAATTGATTACTTCGAAAATTCACGTCGTGCAACATTAGTGCAGCAACAATATGCCATTGAAAATCCAAAAGGATGGGTTGGATATGATTCACTCACATGGGGAATTACTGCAAGCGATGGCCCAGGTGATAAATACAACTTCGGTAATAAAAAGTTTGAAGGCTATGCAGGCCGTGGTACAAGTGGAAGAGATGAAACAATTGCTGAAGATGGAACATTGGCACCTTACGGACCATTATCATCAATTCCGTTTACACCGGCATTGTCAATAGCAACGATAAAAAACATGAATGCGAAATATGGCGATAAGATATGGGGACCGTATGGATTTTATGATTCATTTAATCCAACCGCAAAATGGGTTGACAATGATTTTATAGGAATTGACCAGGGACCGTTGTTTTTAATGATTGAAAATTTCCGTTCTGGTATGATATGGAAATATGTGATGAAAGACCCGGTTATTCAAACAGGTTTGAAACGACTTCATTTTGAATATAAAAAATGATAAAGCAAACTGCAGAATTTATATACTGATAAAAATTAGCGTATGCTACGGAAGTATTTATATGCGAAGATTGTTTCAATAATTGTTCTTTGTTTGGGTACAGTTAATTTTCTTTCAGCCCAAATAAAAGAGTTAGACAATTTTGAAACAAAAGACGGATGGAGTTTCATCCGTTCTGATGCGGTTAACCTGAACATCTCCACTGACAAAGGACATAATGGTAACTGCGTTCGTTTTGATTATGATTTCACTAAAGGCACAGGTTACGGTGGTATTCAAAAATTATTTCCATTAGTACTGCCTGAAAATTATGAACTCACTTTCTGGGTTAAAGCAAATTCACCTGCAAACAATTTCGAAATTAAGTTGCTCGATGCATCGGGTGATAATGTTTGGTGGGTCAGCAACCGCAACTATACATTCCCGACTGAATGGAAAAAAATTAAAATCAAAAAGCGTCATTTAACTTTTGCTTGGGGACCATCAGGCGGAACTGCACCCACACGTTTCGACAGAATTGAATTTACCATCGCTTCATTTGTAGGTGGGAAAGGAACAGTTTGGATTGATGATTTAAAATTCGAACCATTACCTCCTGAAACAAATGTATTTCCACAACCCGAAGTTTCTGCATCATCATCAGCTAATGGCAAACCAGTTGTAAATATTTCAGATAACTCTTTGCAAACTGCATGGGAAAGCACAACTGCTCAACCGCAGAATATTATTTTCAATTTAAAACAACGGCGTGAGTACGGCGGTTTGAAAATTAACTGGGCAAAAAATCTCTCAGCGAAAAATTTCGATATCTATACTTCAAACGATGGAAAGCTCTGGGAGAAGATTGCAAATGTAAAAGACAATCAAAACAATACAAGCATCATTCGTCTTCCTGATTCTGAATCGCAATACATCAAGCTGAACCTGCTTGCTTCAAACTCAGTAAAAAACTTCGGTATTAATGAAATTGAATTGCTATCAATGAAAGATGCCGAAACACTGAATAACTTTTATATCTATTGCGCAAAGAACAGTGAGCCCGGCAGCTATCCCCGTTATTTTTCAGAGAAAGGAGTATTCTGGACAATTACCGGCGTAAATAACGATGTGAAAGAAGCGTTACTTGGTGAAGATGGAAATGTGGAAGTGGATGCTGCTGCTTTTTCGCTGGAGCCAATGATTGTAATGGATAAGCAGCTGTACAACTGGAACAATGTAGCAATCGTCCAGTCAATGGGAAATACGCAACGAACAAAAGATTACAGATTTGTTCCCGCTGTTTCATGGAATGCAAAAGAGATACAGTTTAAAACAGAAGTTACATCGGGTGGTGAAGCCAATGTTAATTCAAATCTCTACATCAAGTATAGTTTTGTCAATAACGGAACAGCTAAAAAGGATTTTGATTTTTATGTATTACTCCGTCCTTTCCAGGTTGATCCTTACTACCAGTTTTTAAATATGACCGGCGGCGTTGGTAAAATCGGCTCTATTGAAACTGCAGGAAAGCAACTGATAAAAGTTGACAACAAAATAGTAGAGTCACAAATTCCTTTTCAGCAAGTGAGCACCTATACTGCAGAGCAGGGAAATATTGTATCGTTAATTGCCGCAAACAAACTCAATAAACAAAGCAAAGTAAATGATGCAGGTAATCTTGCATCCGGTGTTGTAAAATATCATTTGTCCATAGCAACAGGCAGCACTTATTCATTTATTGTAAAAGTTCCTTATTATAAAAACACAGTTGAAGCAAATACAATCGCTGCAAATAATTTTGAAAAAGAATTTTCAGCAGCAGTTGATTTCTGGACAGGAAAAATAAATCATGTACAGTTTCAATTACCTGCATCTGCCGATCGTATTGTGAATACATACAAATCGCAACTGGTTTATATTCTTACCAACAGGGATAAAGCTGGTATACAGCCCGGCAGCCGTTCATACAACCGCAGCTGGATTCGTGATGGTGCACTTACTTCATCTGCATTAATGAAATCAGGTATTGTTCCTGAAGTAAAAGATTTTATCAACTGGTACTCAGGTTTCCTGTATGAAAATGGAAAAGTGCCCTGCGTGGTTGATGGTCGTGGACCTGATCCAACACCGGAGAATGACAGTCATGGTCAGTTTATTTACCTGCTTCGTGAATATTTTAATTTCACCAAAGACACTGCTTTTCTCCGTTCAAAAAATAAAGAAGTGTTGATGGCTGTCAATTATATTGATTACCTGGTTAAGCAACACAGTACCGATCATTACCGCAATGGAAACGACAGCATCCGTGCACAGTATGGTCTTGTCCCTGAATCCATCAGTCATGAAGGATATTCAGCAAAACCCATGCACTCGTATTGGGATGATTTCTTTACCATGAAAGGATTGAAAGATGCAGTAGATATTCAGCACATTTTAGGAAATACAGCTGATGAAAAACGGATTGCGGCTATCAGGGATACATTCCGTATCAATTTGTATAACTCGATTAATCTCGCTATGAAAAATAAAGGCATCAATTATATTCCCGGTTGTGCAGAGCTGGGCGATTTTGATGCTACATCTACAACCGTTTCATTAACTCCATGTAATGAAATGGATAACCTGCCCAAGCCGCAGATCTATAACACATTCGATAAGTACTACGATTATTTTACAAAACGTAAAAACAATACCATCAACTGGAAAGATTATACACCTTATGAAAATCGTGTAATTGGTTCTTTTATTATGTTGAATGAACCTGAACGTGCACATGAGCTGATTGATTATTTCTTGCATGATCAACGTCCGCAAGGTTGGTATCACTGGGCTGAAGTTGTTTGGAAAGATGCACGTACGCCGAGATATATTGGCGATATGCCACACACATGGGTTGGTTCAGATTTTATCAATGCCATCCGTTCCATGTTTGTATATGAAAACGAATATGATTCATCGCTTGTACTTGCAGCGGCATTGTACCAGGATTGGATTGATGCGCCGGAAGGTATGTCTGTAAAAAATATGCCGACTTATTATGGTGAAATTTCGTACAGCATTAAAAAAGAAGGGAACAGATATCATTTCAACATTTCAGGCGATTTGAAACTTCCTGCAAATGGAATGAAGATTCAGAATTTCAATGGTTCAAAATTGCCAAAGAAAGTATTGGTGAATGGAAAAGAAATAAAAACATTCACAAACAAATACATTCAGATCATTCAATCGCCTGCTGAAATTGTAATTGAATATTGATAAAACCTGGAGTAAAGAATAACTTATAAAAAAAATAAAATGGGCACAGAAGAAATTAAAACAACTGTTTCGTCGCATTCTGATAAAGTTAAATTCGGTCAGCTTGCAGCTTATGGTGCCGGAGGAATTATTCCTGTCGCACTGTTTAATATTGCCGGTATTCTTGTTGGGCTGATGGGAAATATCAGTCTTGGCTTAAGTGCCTTTTGGTTAGGACTGATTCTTATTGTTCCCCGTTTGTGGGATTCGTTTTCCGATCCGCTCATTGGGCATTTTTCTGATAATACACGTACACGCTGGGGAAGAAGACGCCCGTTTCTTTTATGGGGTGGAATTTTAAGTGCTGCATTTTTTGTAGTGATCTGGCTGATACCGAAAGGAGAGATGGTGCAGCAATGGTTTCCTACTGAAAGAGGTTACCAGGTTTTTCAATTGATTTATATTCTTGTTTCATTGCTGTTGTTTTTTACTGCGGTGAACTTGTTTGAAATTCCGCATGGTGCATTGGGCATGGAAATGTCGTCCGATTCGCATGAACGTACACGTTTGTTCAGTGCAAAAAGTTTTGTAGGAAATTTATTTGCAATGAGCACACCCTGGTTGTTCTGGTTAGCCAACCTGAAAGTGTTTAAAGGAACAGGCGGAACTGAAATGGATGGAATGAAATATGTTTCGCTGATGATTGCAGCGCTGCTTATTCCGTTATCGTTCTGGTGGTTTTTTAAACTGCGTGAACCAAAGTTTCACATTGATAAGCCGCAGCAGAAAACAAATTTCTGGAAAGACATGAAACTGGTTGTATCCAACCGAAACTTTGTGTTTTTAACACTCACCATTTTTACGCTGGCAATGGGCTTCAACTTTGTACAGTTGCTTGGTTCATACATTCCCATCTTTTATGTGTTTGGTGGCGATAAACTGGCAGGTGCAACCATGCTTGGAATTAACGGAACAGTTTGGGCAATTACTGGTGTGGTAGCTGTATTCCCGTTAAACTGGATAAGCCCGAAGATGGGGAAACGTAATACGCTGATCATTGCAATGGTGCTGATGATTGCGGCTCAGCTTTCAAAAATTGTTTGTTACAATCCCAATCATCCTTACCTGATTGTTATACCAACGATTTTACTTTCAGCAGGTATGTTGTTCTTCTTCACATTGGGATCATCAATGGTGGGAGATATTTGTGATGAAGATGAATTGAAAACAGGTCAGCGTACTGAAGGAAGTTATTATGCAGTGTTCTGGTGGTTTATCAAATTAGGAACTGCATTGGCAAGTTTTGTTGCGGGTGCATTGATTGTTGTAACGATGTTTGATGAAACACAGGTGACTAAGGTTGATAAGTTCCAGGGAAATGTTGATGAGCTTTCTACATGGGTAAAAGAATGGAACACGAAAATCACAACGAATAAAATGGATGCTTCATTTGTGCAAAGCATGCAGGCAGATGCATTGAAAGAAGCAAAAGAATACCAGAAGTTGCTGAAAAAGGAACACGAGAAAAAATTTGAAAACTCATTTGATAATGTTCCGGGATATACAGCACAGCGTGACAGCCTGATCAGTCAGAATCTTTCTTCGGTTCAGAACTCAATTGACCAACTGTCGAATACAAAAATTTCAGCCGATTCTTTGCTGGCCAATAAACAATCTGTTCCTGCTGTGCTGATCCAGACGAAGATGAATAAATTATCAGCAACTGTTTTAGAGTTACAGGCGTATTTAAAAGACAAATCGCTTGAAAAGAAAACAAAGAATACGGATCATTATGTGGCACTTGCTAATGAACTTACAACTGTACAGCAATCATTAGCTGACATGAGGAGCAACACAAATCTTTCAACTTTGCAAAGCAGTGTAAAAGCAATGGAAGGTGAAATCGTCATTTTGAAAAAGCAAACGCCTTACACTTTATTAATGATGCGTATTGTGGAAATTGGTTTGCCTGTTTTGCTGAGTCTTATTTCACTCTTCTTTGTATTACGTTATTCACTTACTGAAGATCGCACAAAAGAAATTAAAGAACTGCTGAAAGCAAAACATGCTGCAGCGTAAAAAATATTGTAGAAAAAAATTAAATAAAAATTATGTTCACGATTGAAGGAGACAATTTTGTTTTAGATGGTAAGAAAGTATTCCTTAATTCAGGAGAGATCCATTATTTCCGCATTAAAAGAGAATTATGGGATAAACATTTATCAGCTGCAAAAGAAGCTGGTTTAACCACCATCAGCACATATATTCCATGGGCATGGCATGAACCTGTTGAAGGAGAATTTGATTTTGATGGCCATACTATTCCTGAAAGGGATTTATTGGGCTGGATAAAAAAATGTAAAGAACATGGATTGTATTGCACATTAAAACCAGGGCCATTTATTCTTGCTGAATACCGTGGTGCAGGTTTGCCCGATTGGTTTGTAGACCAATATATTCCTACATTGAAAATGCATAACAGCAAAGGTGATGCGGTGAACAGTGATGGTGTAAGTCTTTTTCATCCTGTTTACCTTGAAAAAGTACAGGCATGGTACAAGCAGATTATGCCGTTGATTGCTGCACATGAATATCCTAAAAGCGGACCTGTTATTTTGATGCAGATCTGTAATGAAATTGGTGTGTTCTCCTGGTTATCGCATCAGGCTGATTATAACGAAGAAGTACGAAAACGTTTTATTGCTTATCTCGAAGAAAAGAACAACGACATTCAATACTGGAATAAACTCTGGGCAACAGTTTACAATTCATTCAATGATATTCAGCTTCCGCCTGATGGAAGAGAACCTTACAAATCAGTTGCTGATAAAGGAAGGGATTACGAATGGACACTTTTCTGGCGCAGGTATTATGCTGATTATTTGCGGATGCTTTCCAAATTGGCAAGAGATTTAGGCGTTACACTTCCATTCTATCACAATCTTCCCGGCTGGATTTATGGTAGTGGTTATGAATTCCCCGTTAACATTACGATGTATGAAGATTTGTTTGAAGACAAAAGTGAAATCATTTTTGGTGTAGATCATATTCCTGAATTCATGAGCTACCGTAACCTGCACGATGATCGCATTGTAAATGATATTACATATGCCATGCAGGGAAATAAGCCAATGTTTGCTGCAGAGTTTCAAAGTGGTTCACGTGAATACCATGTAGTAACCAATCCTGTTGAAATGGAATTGTTTTACAAAGCAAGTGTGGCAAATGGTTTAACCGGATGGAATTATTATATGTTTTCGCAGGGAAGAAATCCTGAACGCAAGGGTTACAGCGGCTCAACATTTTATTGGTTCAACCCGCTTACACCCGAAGCTGAAAAAACATCTGCATTTCCATTGGTGCAACGCATGAGTAAAATCATCAGCACTGCTGAAGATGTGATTGTTGAATCGAAACGCAAAGCAGAAGTAGCTGTTTTATTTTATCCGCCGTACTATGCAACTGAATTGGAGCGTACAATTGATGCAGCAAGTGAAGTGGTGTTCAGTTATTCAGCTATTCGTCGCCCGGCTTATTTTGATGGCTTATTAAAAGCATTGCAGGTGCTGAATGTGGAATATGATATGCTTGATCTGAATAAACCTTCAACAGGATGGAATAAATACAAACAGGTTTGGGCTTTTTGTACAGATGAAATGAATGCAGCTGAACAACAAAAAATTCTCGACTATGCAAACAGCGGCGGACATGTTGTGATTTTTCCCAATCTGCCTCTGCGTGAAATGAATGGAGTTCCTTGTGCAATTCTTCGTGATGCATTGCAGGTAAAACCTGTTGGTACAGATGCTTTTGATTCAGCATTGATTGATGTGTTTGATTTAAAAGACATCAAATGCGCCAACCCTCAAATGGTTTATGCTGCTGCTGATTTAAAAGATGCCGAAATTATTGCAAAGAATATTCGTGGAAAGATTACCGGCTTTCAGAAAAATACCGGCAAAGGAAAAATTGCACACATTGGTACATGGTGGGGATTTGATACAGAAACACATAAAGATGTGTACATGGCATTGCTCAATCTTTCTGATGCAAGAATATTTAATACAACTGCCGATAATTTCTTTATCACTGTTCGGGAACGTTTTACAGCAACTAAACAGGCAATGTTGTTTGTTGGAAATTATTATAACGAAGAACAACTCACATCAATCAGCTATACACATCCTGTAACCGGAGAACAGGTGAAAATGCCAATGGGTGCAGAAAAAATGGAAATGCCCGGGCTTCATGCAGTTCTTTCACCAATTGCATTTACATTAAACGATGGGTTGCAGTTACTGCACACTACATCTGATTTGTTACTGGTTGAAAATGCAGGAGATGGTTTGCAGTTGCACCTGCATGGGCACAGGGATTTGTTGGGCGAACTGGTGCTGGAAGGTGATGTTGCTAAAGTAAAATCAATTGAGTGTAATGGTCAGCCACTTGAATTGAAAATTATTGGCAACAGGTTGGTTGTGCATTATACTCATTTGCATAAGAAAGAGGTAGTGATGAAAATTGTAAAATAGAATGTATGATTTTGCCTCAAAGGAATAGTAGTGGCTTTATGCGCCTTCCTATTTACCGGGGTTAAAAAATAAGTAAGATGAAACTTTCAAACAAAAATGGTTTAGCATTTTCTTTTTTAGAAAATGGCCATGTACAAAATATTGATGTTGAGAAAATCAGGATCAATTTAAAAGCTGGTAATCTTTATGCTCAACCCGGCACACAATTATACCTGCGTAAACGCAACGGAAATCAAATTGAGCTCACTGAATTGTTAGGTGCGGGAAACGGAAACAGGATTTCTTTTGCCGGCGATAAGTTTTATGTTGAAGGAGAATGGAAAGGATTAAAATATGTTTGTGTGTTACAACTCTCTTCAAAAAGTTCATCCTGGCAATGGGAGGTAACAGTTACAAACAGTACGGACCAACCTGTGCAACTGGATATAATCTGGAAACAGGAAGTGGGTTTAAAAAACCTGAACGATGGTTTAGTAAATGAATATTATGTAAGCCAGTATTTAGAACGTATTATTCTGAATGATGAAAAATACGGTGCTGTAATTGCCTGCAGACAAAATACAAAAGAAGCGACAGGTTATCCATGGTTGATGATGGCGAGTGCAGGAAAAGCAGTTGCTGGCTTAACAGATGGGATGCAGTTTTATGGCAATGCTTATCGTGCAACAGGAGTTCCCGCATGTCTTTTGCAACAGGAATTGCCGGGCAATATGGCTGGAGAATCGCCTGTTGTGGCATTACAGGAATCGCCGTTTGAATTAGCTGCAAGTGGATCGCATACAGTAAAATTTGTGGCAGCATTTTCTGCCAATCATAGTAATGCAACTTCTGAAAATGATTTGGCATTGTTGCCAGCTGTTATCAATGAGTTTGAAGAAGCAGTTGCAGTAGCTGATGCAAACTGGATGCAGCCAAAACAGAATTTATTCCAGACTTCATTGCTGTTTCCATCCGAAGATTTGAATAATGCAGAAATTCAACAGCTCTTTGGAACAGATATCCGGTTAAAAGAAAAGAGTGAAGAGCAGTTGTTATCTTTTTTTGCAGGCACAAATCAACATGTGATTCTAAAAGCAAAAGAAACTGCTGTTGATCGCCCTCATGCTCACATCATGCAGGCAAATCTTGCTCAGGTTCCAACGGAAGAAACATTATCAACCACATGTTTTGCAACAGGCGTTTTTAATTCGCACATTTCGCAGGGCAATACCAACTTTAATGTTTTTCTTTCCATCAACACAAGCCAGTTCAATGCCAATATCAGTTCTGGTCAGCGTGTGTTTGCAGAAATCGACGGGGTATTTTACCTGCTTGCTATTCCTTCTGCTTTTGAAATGGGGCTTAACTCCTGCCGCTGGATTTATAAATGGGCAAATATTTTGCTTGAGATAAAAACAGAAACACACATTAAGTCGCCTGTTATTCAAACAACAATAAAAGAAGTAAATGGCAAGGCTGTTAAGCTGATAATAACACATGATTGGGATAAAGTAAATACATGGCAATTAACAGCTGATGGAAACAATGCATTTACTGCAAAGCCAACAGCAACTTCAATGATTGCTGAAAAATTCCCTTCAGCTGATTTCAGAATTGTTGCTGATGGTGCAGCGGAAATAAAAAACTCACTTCAGGATCGGTTGCCGTATGAACTGACTGATTTATTTGTATTGGAAACTTCTGCTACATCACAGTTTACAATCCATTTTGTTGGAGAATTGAAACAAAAGTTTGATCTGAAAAATACAACAGAGAATACAGTTTCATCCGGAAATGAATTCTGGAACGAATTAAGCAATCATTTGCAACTAAGTTCAGATGAAAAAAATCTGAAAACAATCAGTGAAATTCTGCCATGGTATGGAATGAATGCTATCACGCATTATCTCACACCATAT
Organism: Chitinophagaceae bacterium UBA1931; assembly: GCA_002337125.1. Classification (GTDB taxonomy): domain Bacteria; phylum Bacteroidota; class Bacteroidia; order Chitinophagales; family Chitinophagaceae; genus Lacibacter. Next base: position 998,516 of record DDFJ01000004.1, on the reverse strand, counting down.
GGACTGGAACAATTCAGCGGTGCTGCGTGGGGAACAAGAGATGTATCGCAAGGGCCAATTGAATTGTTGTTGTCTTTAGAAAAATTTGACGCTGCAAAAAAAGTGTTGCTCATCACATTTGCCAATGAGAATAAAATTGGTGACTGGCCGCAGTGGTGGATGTTTGACAGTTACAGCAATATCCGTGCTGGCGATTGCCATGGTGATATTTATTATTGGGTGATTATTTCGTTGGCAGCTTATGTAAAAGTTACAGGTGATGTAACCGTGCTTGATGAAAAAGTTCCATTCTTTGGTGAAAAGGAATTGTTTACTGTCAATGAACATGTGGAGCGTTTGATTAAGATGATTGAAGATTCTTACATTACCGGTACAGCGTTGGTGCCATTTGGTGGTGGTGATTGGAACGATTCACTTCAGCCGGTGAATGAAGATTTGGCAAAACGACTGATCTCAAGCTGGACAGTGCAAATGAATTACCAGGCATTCAGTGATTATACAGAAGTGTATAAACGCATTGGTGATGAAACGAAAGCAGAACGCTTAAGCAATGTTGCACAAAAAATCAAAGATGATTTTAATAAACATCTTGTAAAAGATGCTGTAGTTGCCGGTTATGGTTTTGTACAGGACGATGGCAGCATCAGCGTATTGCTGCATCCAACCGATACGCATACCGGAATAAAATATAGTCTGTTGCCAATGGACAGAGGTATATTGAGTGGAATATTTACAAAAGAACAGGCTGAAGCACATCAAAAAATTATTGATCAGCATCTCAAAGGTCCTGATGGTGCAAGGCTGATGGATAAACCACTTCGTTACAAAGGAGGTATACAGGAAATTTTCCAGCGTGCAGAAAGCAGCACGTTCTTTGGAAGAGAAATTGGGTTGATGTATATCCATGAACATATACGTTATACTGAATCGCAGGCGGTGCTTGGTAAAGCCAATGAATTTATTAAAGCAATGCGGCAGGCAATTCCGGTTGCTTATCGTGATGTGGTGCCAAACAGTAATCTGCGGCAGGCAAACTGTTATTATTCCAGTAGTGATGTAACGTTTAAAACACGTTATGAAGCTGATGAAAAATATGCAGATATTCTTTCTGGTAAAATGCGTGTTGATGGCGGATGGAGAGTGTATTCAAGTGGCCCCGGAATTTATGTGAGCCTGATTATTAAGAAGCTGATTGGTTTTCGTGCATTCAACGATCATGTTGTAATTGATCCTGTACTCACCAATGAGATGGATGGGTTTGAAGCCTCTTTTAAATTCAGAGGGTTTGATCTGCAATGGAGTTTTGCTGTGAAGTCGGGAAATTTTGCAGCAAAGAAAATCCTGATTAACGGTGAAGCCATTTCATTTGATGTGGAATACAATGCATACCGGGCAGGCGGTGCACAATTATCCATGAATCATTTTTTAACTTGCCTGAAACCCGGAACAAATAAAATCATTGTTGAATTGTAAACGGGTTTTTGTAAAAAAACATTGAAACGTTAATTGAAACTGAATTTAAATACTATGCGTAAAAATTTCCTTCTTCTGTTGTGTGGATTGCTTGTAGTAACAGCCACACTGCAACCACAGAAACAAGCTGTTACTGTAAAGAATTCAACCAAAGAAAAATTTATCAGTGACCTGATGTCGAGAATGACATTGGATGAAAAGATCGGCCAGTTAAATCTTGTAGGTGCCGGTGAAATTCATACAGGTGAAGCAAACAGCAGTAACATTGGTAAAAAAATTGCCGATGGACAAGTAGGTGGTATTTTAAATCTTGATTCAGCATGGCGCATACGTGAAGTGCAGCAGGTTGCAGTTACAAAAAGCCGCTTGAAAATTCCCTTGATTTTTGGAATGGATATTATTCATGGTTACCGCACCACATTTCCTATTCCATTGGCAATGGCAAGCAGCTGGGATATGAGTTTGATTGAAAAAGCTTCACGTGTTGCTGCACAGGAAGCAAGTGCCGACGGACTTTGCTGGACTTATTCTCCAATGGTTGATATCTGCCGTGATCCACGTTGGGGAAGAATTGCTGAAGGCTCGGGTGAAGATGTTTATCTCGGATCAAGAGCTGCTGAAGCTTATGTGCGTGGATACCAGGGCAAAGATTTGTCGGCCAATAATACCATCATGGCTTGCGTAAAACATTTTGCATTATATGGTGCAGCAGAAGCTGGTCGTGATTACAATACAACCGACATGAGTTATGTAAGAATGTACAATGAATATCTGCCTCCATACAAAGCTGCGTTTGATGCCGGTGCAGGAAGTGCTATGAGTTCGTTTAACGATATTAACGGTATTCCGGCAACTGCCAATCGTTGGCTGATGACAGATTTACTCCGCAAGCAATGGGGTTTTAAAGGTTTTGTTGTTACAGATTTCACAGCTATCAATGAATTAATTGCACATGGCCTTGGCGATTTGCAAACAGTGTCGGCCCTGGCATTACATGCAGGTATTGATATGGATATGATTGGTGAAGGTTTTTTAACCACATTAAAAAAATCGTTGAAAGAAGGAAAGATTACGGAAGCTGAAATTAACCAGGCATGCCGCCGTATGCTTGAAGCAAAGTATGATTTAGGATTGTTTGAAGATCCGTTCAGGTACTGCGATTTAAAACGTGCTGCAACTGAACTTTCAACTCCTGAAAATATGCAGACAGCAAGAGAGCTTACGTCGCAAACATTTGTGCTGATGAAAAATGAAAAGCAGCTGTTGCCATTAAATAAAAAAATGAACATTACATTGGTTGGTCCGTTGGCTAATTCACGCTATGATATGGCAGGTACATGGGCCGTTGCAATCGATCATAAAAAAACGGTTACAGTGCTTGAAGGTTTTAAAAATGCTTTGGGTAACAGTGTAAATCTTCAATATGCAAAGGGATGTAATTTAATTGATGATAAACGACTCGATAGCTGGATCAGTTGGGGAGGCTCGGCCATTGACCCGGTAAAATCGCCTGAACAATTAAAAGAAGAAGCATTAGAAATTGCACGCAGAAGTGATGTGGTTGTTGCTGTAATGGGTGAAGCTTCTGAAATGACAGGCGAAAGTTCAAGTCGCTCAGATATTTCGTTACCAGGAAACCAGGAAGCATTTTTGAAAGAACTCGTAAAGATTGGCAAGCCTGTTGTGTTGGTACTGTTTACAGGCCGACCACTTACGATCAATTGGGAAAAAGAAAATATTCCTGCTATACTGAATGTTTGGTTTGGCGGTACACAATCGGGTAATGCTGTTGCTGATGCTGTTTTTGGTTTAGTGAACCCTTCAGGAAAACTGCCTGTTACATTTCCGCAGAACGTTGGACAGATTCCGATTTATTACAATCATAAAAATACGGGTCGCCCTGTTGATGAAGGTAAATGGTTTCAGAAATACCGTTCAAATTATTATGATGTTACAAACGATCCATTGTATCCGTTTGGTTATGGATTGAGCTACACAACATTCTCGTACAGCGGTCTGCAACTAAGTTCATCAAAATTAAAAGGTAACCAAACATTAAAAGCAACTGTAACAGTAACCAATAGCGGCAACTATGATGGTGCTGAAGTTGTTCAGTTATATATCCGTGATGTTGTTGGAAGTATTACACGACCTGTAAAAGAATTAAAGGGTTTTCAGAAAATATTCCTGAAAAAAGGCGAAGCAAAAACTGTAACATTTAACATCACGCCTAATGATCTGAAGTTTTACAATAACAATTTAAAATATGATTGGGAACCGGGTGATTTTGTAATCATGGTTGGTACAAATTCTGCTGAAGTAAAATCAGGGAAAGTTAATTGGGAAAAATAATTTTCAAACTCAAAATTAACCGGCGAAACATTCAATGATTCGCCGGTTTGTTTTAAAGCTGTATTTTCAGCATCCAAACAAATATTATTGTTTACTGAAGTTATTACGATGAAAAAAATTCCGATCATTCTAATTTTTGTTGCCATGAGTGCCTGCACTGTTACAAATAAAACTGCTGCTCCTGTAAAGTTTGCTGATAATATTGTAGTTGCCCATCGTGGAGCATGGAAGAAAAACAGTTTGCCTGAAAATTCAATTGCTTCTTTGAAGCATGCAATTGAGCTAAACTGTACCGGTTCGGAGTTTGATGTGCATATGACTGCTGATGATTCGCTGGTGATTAACCATGATGATGAGTTTCATAAACTGCCTATTGAAAAAACAAGCTATGCTGATCTGCAGGCCTTCACTTTATCAAACGCTGAGAAATTGCCTACACTCAGGGAATACTTACTGGCTGGAATGGATCATAATAAAACCACAAGACTTGTTTGCGAAATAAAACCATCCACCATCAGTAAAGAAAGAGGAAAACTGATTGCAGCAAGAGTGTTGCAGATGGTTCATGAGTTGAACCTTGAGAACAGAATTGTGTACATCAGTTTTGATTATGATATACTGAAAAAAATTGTTGAGCTGAATCCTTCAGCACAAACACAATATCTCACTGGCGATAAAACGCCGGAGCAGGTAAAAGCGGATGGAATGACGGGTGTTGATTATCATTTTTCTGTTTTTAAACTTCATCCCGAATGGATTGAAAGCGCTAAGAAAAATAATATTGCACTCAATGCCTGGACGGTTAATACAGCAGAAGACATGGATTGGCTCATCAGCAGCGGCTTCAACTTTATTACCACCAATGAACCTGAATTATTATTTGAACGTATAAAAGCAGCAAAAAAATAATGCTGCTTTATTCTTTTGAAATGTTCATCATGTAGTCAAACAGGTTTACTTCAGAACCAATGCCCAGTTTTTTTCTTAAACGGTAGCGGCTTATTTCCACACCACGCACCGATATATTCATCAGCTGTGCAATTTCTTTGGTGGAAAGATTCATGCGCAGGTAAGCACAGAGTTTAATTTCATTACCGGTAATGGATGGATGTTTTTCCTTCAGACTGGTTACAAAATCACTGTGTACTTTATCGAAGTGCTGTGTGAATTTTTCCCATTCGTTGTCGATGTTATCATCTTCGCTGAGCGTTTTAATCAACTTCTTTAATTCACCAATGGCATGCTGGTTATCGATTTCTTTAATAACGGCAGCTAAGTTGTCTTTTATTTTAGCCATCAGTTCACCTTTTTTTACAAGGTGCATGGCTGATGAAGCAAGTTCGGAGTTTTTAAAGCTGATTTCTGATTCCAGTTTTTCATTGCGCAGGTTCACCAGTTCGCTTTCTGTTTTGTTACGTTCCAGTTCATGAATGTAACGAAGCTTATTTTGTTCTTCCTGGTGTTTAGCTTCCTGTTCTTGAAATTTCTTTTCCTGGAATTTGTAAAGTGTATAAACACCTGCACCAAAAATGATGAAATAAAGAATGTATGCCCAGATGGTTGCATACCAGGGTGGCAATACTTTAAACGCATATGAAGATGCAATTGACTCGTTGCCGAGGTTGTTGCGAACCTTAATTTCAAATGAATAACTGCCCGATGGAAGGTTGGTGTATTCCTTGTCTGTACGTTTCGACCACTCAGACCAATTATTATCAAATCCCTTTAACCGGTAACTGTATTCAAGATTTGATTGATAGCCGAAGAGTGAAGAAGAAAATTCAAACAAAATTGTTTTCCAGCTGTGCGAAATTTCAGGAATATTCTTTTCGCTTTGTATCTGCGTATCGTTTACATTGGCAAAATAGCCGCCAAAAAGCATGCTGTCGGTTTGGTTATAAATCTTAACTGTTCTTACCTGTACTTTTAATTCAGGAACATTTTTTTTGTACTTCTCGTAGTTGATATGGATAAATCCTTTTTCACCACCCAGAAAAATATTTGATTCATTAACGGGATAGATAAATTCAAACCCGCTGAGCATTTTATTATTGAGCTCTGGTAAATGAATGATTGCCGGAGCTTTGCCCGACATGTCAACCACACCAACAGATTTTTCATGGATGTACCAGATGTTGCCCGAGTTATCTTCCTTCAGGTAGCGTAAACTTTCTTCTCCAAATATGTTTTTGTAAAAAACGGAAGGTTGAAATGTTTTTGTTGCAGGGTTGAAACTGTAAACACCTTTTACAGTTGCAATGACTACTTCATTCCTGATTTTGTAAACATGATTGTTAAGCAATGAAGGCAAACCTTGCTTATCGGTATATAATTCATAACTGTAACTGCCATCTGCTTTTTTGAAAATGCGGTAAACACCATGATAAGGGTGCGAAACCCATATATCACCACTGTTATTATCAATCGCTATAAACCTTGCCGATTCTGAAAACCCCGGAATGGCACCTTGTTCTTTAAGCGTATTGCCCGATGCATCAAAAGAAATGATTTCCCTGTACGTTCCTGATAAAACATTTTGTGTGGGAAATGTATTAGAAGTAGGTACAAAATTCCAGAATCCTGCTTTATTTGAAAGCTGAAGAGCATTGTTATTTATAATATGGTATGCGCCTTCATGATGGCCCATAAATAATTCGCCGTTGATGACTGCCATTCCCCAAACCTGCCCTTTGGTATTATTTACGGGCGAAAAATTTCCTTTGCTGAAACTCAGGTCAGCTGTTTGTTGCAGGTTTACACTGTACAAACCGTTTGATGTGCCGATGTAAAGTTGATTGTTATGAATAGCTGCTGAATAACCCGAAGCATCCTGCCCATTTGGAATGATATGTTTAATAGCACTGTTCTGTGCAATAAAATCAATACCATTATCGAGTCCAAGCCAGAGATTGTTCTGCCGGTCTCTGAATACACTCAGCACATTGTTGTTTTGTAAACCTTCCTGTCGGGCAAAACTTTGAATAACATTTCCTTTCAGGTCTATAATATATATACCACTGTTATTGGTGGCAAGTGCTATCCAGTCTTGTTTGATGGTTGTTGCAGCATAAATACGCTCATTGGCAAATAATGAACTGTTAGCTGTATTTAATTTACTTACACCCTTTGGTGAAAGGATAAAAAGACCATTTTTTAATGTGGTGATGATGGAGCTGTCGTTTTTCAAGGGAAGAATAGAAGTAACCGGATCGCCGGCAGGCAGATCGGATTTACCCTGAACCTGGAGCCAGATATTGTCGGCATATTCCATCAGCCCGTTCCTAAAGTCGTGAGCATACAGCCGACCGTTTGAAATGCCGAGGTAAGACCATTCCAGCGGGGCGGTAAAAACCGACATGTTGGAACCGGTTAGTTTGAAAATAGCGTGTTGGGTGCGGAAGTAAATCTCCTTTTTATAAGAAACGATATCCCACACATCGCCAAAGGATCTGCTGGCTTTTGGAATTGCTTCTAAAAGTGAATGAAATTCCAGCTTGCCGTTTTGGGCGGGAGCGAAATAACCTACCTCATCCTGTCCGCCAACATATATTTTATGGTCCCAGCCAATTTCAACCGATCGTACAATTGTTTTATTTGGAAGGGGGTAAAGATTCCAGTACTTCCCATCAAAACTCAGCAGTCCTTCATTGTTGGCGAAGTAGATGATTCCATTATTGTCCTGCTTAATATCCCAGTTCTGGAGCCCGGCATTATAAATTTGTTTGGTGTAATTGATTACATCGGGCAGCCCAATCGTATTCTGGGAGTAGCCCAATACCGGCAAACTAATGAGCAATAGCAGCTTTAAGTATCGCATATGGCAAAAATAGTTAGTGAATGTAATCTTTTTTTGCTGATGTAGTAATGATGTAGTGTAAAAGTGGTTAAAATCAAGCGTTTAAGAATACTGATGTAGTAATGAAGTGGCTTTTTATTTCATTGATGTAGGGGTAATGAATAATTTTAATCTTCAAATTTTAAGGTTTCAAACCTCCATTTCTCTCACCAAAATGATTGCTTTATGAAGTTAAAAATCACATTATTGTGCTGGAGCATTCTCTTCTTAGCTTTTTCAAACCAGGCTATCGCCCAGAGTTTTTCTGTTAGTGGTACGGTTAAGAATAAGGCAACAGGAGAAGCTTTAGTTGGAGCTACCGTTTCAATTGAAGGCACTTCTACATCGGTAATGACCGATAAGGACGGAAAATTCACCGTCAGCGCTCAAAAAGGAAATGTTCTTTTAATCACTTATACCGGTATGAAAGATCTCAGGCTGCCGGTAACAAAATCCGGAGTAGTTGAGATACTTCTCGAAGAAAGTGCTTCGGTTACCCTGAATGAAGTAGTGGTTGTAGGGTATGGTACCCAAAAAATAACCAAGGTTTCCGGTGCTATTTCAGTTATTAAAAGTGCCGATATCGAAAAAGTAAATGCGGTTCGTACAGAAGAAGCACTCCAGGGAAGAGCTTCAGGTGTAAACGTTATTCAAAGCGGTTCGCCCGGTTCAAAACCAACTGTATTAATCAGGGGTATTCCTTCATTTTCCGGTACCGATCCTGTGGTAATTATAGATGGTGTACCTCAAACACTCACCGATTTTAATTCCATCAATGCATCTGATATTGAATCAATCAACGTATTAAAAGATGCGGCTGCAACTGCTATTTATGGTGTAAAAGGTGGTAATGGTGTAATTGTAGTAACAACTAAATCCGGCCGCAAAAATCAAAAAGCTGAAATTTCCATCAATAGTAATTATGGTGTACAGCAGGTAATGAACACAATTGGTGTGCTCAATGCTACTGAATATGCAGCTATTATTAATGAAGGAAGTGTAACTGCCGGTGGTAATATTATCTTCCCCAACCTTTCAACAATGGGTGTTGGTACAAACTGGCAAAATGAAGTGTTTAAGCAGGCTCCCCTGCAGGCACACAACATTTCTGCAAGAGGCGGAAGCGACAAGGTTTCTTATTTCCTTTCTGCCGGTTATATGAACCAGGGTGGTATTGTTGGTGGTAACGACAAATCAAGATTCGACCGTGGCAACTTCACAGCCAACCTCAACTTTACACTTACTCCCAAACTGAAATTCATTTTAAACACTACAGGTGTTTTACTTGATTCAAAAGGAGTTCAGGAAAACTCATTCAACAGCATTCTCGGCAGTGCGTTGAACTTTGATCCTACAGTTCCTGTTTACAACACTGTTCCAAACACAGTTGGAAAATATGGTTACAGCAACCTGTTGTTATCAGAAATTTTCAACCCATTGACCAAGCTTGACAATACTTATAATAAGAATAATGGCAGCAAGTTGTATGGTAAGTTCGAGTTTCAGTATGATGTAATCAAGAACCTGAAACTTACCACACGTTTTGGTTATACAAAATATGATGGTAATTACAAATCATTCACTCCGCTGGTATTCTACGGTCCGCTCAACGTTGAAAACACAATGAATGCTGATGGTTCAACTGTTCTTGAAAAGCATAACAGTGTTTACCACGAAAAAACAAGCAACTTCAATTACACTTGGGAAACATATGGTAACTACAACTTTACAGTTGCCAATGATCATAGTTTTGAAGCAGTTCTTGGTTTTTCATTAGCAAAAACTTCTGGTAATGCTGCCAATGCATCCAGGCAGGATGTTCCTTTCAACTCCTGGGAATTTGCTGATTTTACTGCAGCTACCGGTACTAATATTGCAACTAACACAAATGCTTTATCCGGAGGTTATTACCAGTATTTCAGGAGAAACCTGTCTTACTTCGGTCGTGTTAACTACGATTATAAAGCAAAATATCTTGCATCATTTACTGCACGCCGTGATGGTTCTTATGCTTTTGGTATTGATAATAAGTTTGCAAACTTCTATTCAGGATCAGCAGGCTGGGTGGCTACAAACGAAGACTTCTTCCATTCAAACCTAATTGATTACCTGAAAGTACGTGCCAGCTACGGAACAATTGGTAACGAAAATGTTAATCCACAGTTTGTTGGTATTGTAACCGGTGGTCCAAGTTATGGTTCTACAGCCAACAGCAATGGTTATAGTTTTGGCGAAGTATTTTATCCTGGTTCAACAGTTGCATCAGCTGCAAACAATGCACTGAAATGGGAAAAACAAGTACAGATAAACGGTGGTTTTGATCTTACATTACTCAAAAAGAAAATCAACATTTCTGCTGATTACTTTATTAAGAATGTAGATGGTTTGTTGTTCACTCCATCAGCTTCTTTGTACCTCGGTACTGTACCTATCCCAACAGCTAATATTGGTTCAACAGAAAGCAAGGGTGTTGATGTTACAGTTGGATACACTGAAACAATCGGAAAAGCTTTCCGTTTGAACACATCAGTTACATTCACTACATCAAAAAATAAAGTAACAGCAACAAACAGTGATGGTACTGCAAAAATTCTTGGTGGTTCTTATTTCAACGGACAGTCACAAACAGTAACTGTATTTGAAAAAGGACAGACTCCCGGTTATTTCTACGGATATAAAACAAACGGTTTGTTCCAGAACTATGAAGAAATTTCAAAAGCTCCAACACAAACAGGAGCACAGCCTGGCGATATCCGTTTTGTGGATGTAAATGGTGATGGTGTGATCAATGCTTCTGATAAAACAAAGATCGGCGATCCGTTCCCTGATTTTACATTGGGATGGAGCCTGAATCTTGAATACAAAAATTTTGATTTCACTGCATTTACTTATGCTTCTGTTGGTAATGAAGTGTACAGGGCTTATGAACGTAATGCCAACTACACTAACAAATTCAGGGATGTGTTAGGCAGATGGACTGGTGCAGGCACAACTAATGATGCACGTACTCCACGTTACTCATTTACTGATGCCAACAGCAATATCCGTGTATCAGACAGGTATGTGGAAGATGGATCGTATGTAAAAATCAAAAACCTGCAGCTGGGTTATACCATTCCTGCAAAGGCTTTGAAAAATACATTCAACCATCTGCGTATTTATGTACAGGTTAAGAATGCATTCACATTTACTAAATACACTGGCTTTGATCCTGAAATTTCAGGAGGTATTCTTGAAACAGGAGTTGATCGTGGTGCTTATCCGCAATCAAGAGTGTATTCAGTAGGACTTGACATCAAACTTTAATTGTTCATCAAAAAAATATTACAATGAAGACTATTCATATAAAAGTGTTGAGTTTGTTTGTGCTGATTGTAATTCTTTCTTCCTGCAAAAAGTGGGTTGATTATAATCCGCATGAAGATTTCAAAATCACTGAACTCGATTACCTGCAATCTGAAAGTGATTACAGGACGATGGCTGTGAGTGTGTACAGCCCGTTGCAATGGATTAACCAGGTTGTTCCTATTGGTGATATTGCATCTGATAACGCTGTAAGTGGTGGCGAAAACGCATCAGACGTTCTGGCTCTTCAGCAAATTGATGATTACACACATACACCTGTTAACTCAGCTTTATCCGAAATCTGGTTATCAGCTTACGAAGGTGTAAACAGGGCTAATTATTTAATTCAGTATAAAGAAAAAAATCTTGCCGGTAAAACAGTTGATTTTGCAGGTAAAGATGCACTTTATGGTGAAGTTTATTTTATCCGTGCATACTACTATTTCACTTTGGTAAAAATGTTTGGCGATGTTCCTTTGTTCACCGACAGACGTTTAAGTTTAAGCGATTCAAAATCACTTCAACGTTCACCCAAAGCTGATGTGTACAAACAAATTGAACTTGATCTTACAAATGCAATTGCTGTATTACCTGCTGTTCAGGTACAGAAAGGACGTATTACAAAATATGCAGCACAGGCTTTGTTAGGAAAAGTTTATTTGTATGAAAATAAATTTGACCTCGCTGCACCACTTCTTGAAAGCATTATTACATCTAATGCATTTTCATTGGTGTCTGATTTTGGTTCTATCTTTTTATTAGCTGGTGAAAATGGTCCTGAATCTGTTTTTGAAATTCAGTATTCCAACACTTCACCTTATTATAACTGGGGTGGATATAACAGGGGACAAGGAAACTATGCTGTACAGCAATGCGGCATCCGTGGTTTAAACGGTAGTGCTGCTATGCCTTATGCTGCAGGATGGAGTACCAATCTTCCCACACAAAATTTAGCATCTGCTTATACAGCAGGTGATAAAAGGAAAGATGTTACCTGTTTAAATATTGAAGCGTACAAAACAGCAAATCCATCTTTCAACATTACTTACCAGGTGGCTCCTTATAAAAATACAGGTTTGTATAACCAGAAGTATTTACCAAGAAAAGGACAAACATCCGGTCAGATTGAGTTGAACTACCTGAATAATTTCCGCATCATCCGTTATGCTGAAGTATTACTCATGGCAGCAGAAGCTTACAACCGCTCAACTACACCAAACGATACAAAAGCTCAGCAATATCTGAACCTTGTACGTCAGCGTGCATTTGGCGATAACCTGCACAACATTACATCAACAGGTGCAACGTTGAAACAAGCTATCTGGGATGAAAGAAGACTGGAACTTGGAATGGAAGGCGATCGTTTCTTTGATCTTGTACGTACAGGACAGGCTGCTTCGAAAATAACAGGATTTGTAACAGGTAAACATGAAGTATTTCCAATTCCTCAACAGGAAGTTGAAATATCAGGCTTAACCCAAAATCCCGGTTATTAATTTCTGACCATTAAAACAAATGATTATGAATTTCTTTAAATATTCTTTTTTCACTGCATTCCTGCTGTTAACCATTACAGGATGTGTAAAAGATTACAACGATGTTGACTTTGCAAAAAATGCACCGGCACCATCCAAGTTGTCTGCATTCTTTGAAATTACACAGGATAATACAGGTCTTGTTACCATTACTCCCAATGGTGAAGGCGCATCGTCCTACGATATTTATTATGGTGATGCAACAACAACTCCTGCAAGCGTTTCACCCGGCGGCAATACAAAACATACGTATGCTGAAGGTGTTTACAATGTAAAAATTGTTGCACATGGTTTAGGTGGTGCAACAACTGAAGCAACTCAAAAATTAACCGTTTCGTTCAGGGCTCCTGAAAATCTTGAAGTGACAGCAACAATTGATGCTTCTAATAATTTCAAAGTAAATGTTTCTGCAAAGGCTACTTATGAAACTTTCTTTAAAGTTTATTTTGGTGATGTTGCCAATGAAATTCCAAAGTCGTTCCTTGAAGGCGAAACTGTAAGTCATACTTATACTGCAACAGGAACTTATTCTGTTAAAGTGGTTGCATTAAGTGGTGGTGCTGCAACAACAGAAGTAACAAAAACAATTACAATTGTTGACCCGTTGTTACTGCCCATTACATTTGAATCTTCAACATTGAATTACACATTCACCAATTTTGATGGTGGTGCAGTAACAGTTGTAAACAATCCAAGTTCTACTGGAATTAATACCAGTGCAAAAGTTGGTAAGATGGTGAAGAATGCAGGACAAACCTGGGGTGGAAGCTGGATTGGATTAAGCAGCCCTGTTGATTTTTCTGCTGGTAAATATTTTGTAATGAAAGTATATTCTCCAAGAGTAGGCGCCAAAGTGCTGCTGAAAATTGAGAATGCTTCCAACAGTGCACTCAACTATGAAAAAGAAGTAACAACAACTGTTGCTAATGCATGGGAAAACCTTGTGTTTGATTATACAGCGGTTAATACTTCTAACAGTTATCATCACATTGTACTTATTTTCGACAATGGCACAATGGGCGATGGTTCTGCCAACTATACCTGGTATTTTGATGATATCCGCTTAACCAACACATTGCCTCCAACATTAACACTGCCTCTTGATTTTGAATCAACATCACTTACATATTCATTTACCAACTTTGATGGTGGTAATGCAACTGTAGTGAGCAACCCGCAATCAACAGGTATCAACACCAGTACAAAAGTTGGTAAGATGGTGAAGAATGCAGGACAAACATGGGGTGGTAGCTGGATTGGCCTTGCTGGTCCTATTAACTTCTCTGCAGGAAAATATTTCCGCATGAAAGTTTATTCACCAAGAGTTGGCGCCAAAGTATTACTGAAAGTTGAGAACGGTGCAAACTCCGCACTCAATTATGAAAAAGAAGTAACAACAACTGTTGCTAATGGTTGGGAAGATTTAGTGTTTGATTATACAGCAGTAAATACTGCCAATACATACGATCATATTGTTCTGATTTTTGATAACGGTACAATGGGTGATGGCTCAGCCAACTTTACCTGGTACTTTGATGATATCAGGCTTGTAAGTACAGCTGATGTGTTAGGCATCCCGTTGAACTTTGAATCAACCACTTTGAATTATGCATTTACCAATTTTGATGGTGGTGCAGTAACTGTTGTAAGCAATCCAAGTTCAACAGGCATTAACACCAGTGCAAAAGTTGCGAAGATGGTGAAAGGTGCAGGACAAACATGGGGTGGCAGTTATATCACACTCGATAACCCGATTGATTTTTCTGCAAGCAAAACCTTTAAAATGAAAGTGTATTCTCCAAGGGTTGGTACTAAAGTGTTACTGAAGGTTGAAAATCTTACTGATGCAACAAAGAGTTATGAAAAAGAAGTAACAACAACTGTTGCCAATGGATGGGAAGATCTGACATTTGATTACACAGCAATTAATACAGCAAATACTTACCAGAAAGTTGTTCTCATTTTTGATAATGGTACTGCTGGAGATGGTTCAGCAAACTTTACCTGGTACTTTGATGATATCAGACTTAACTAATGCTTAAAACAAAAATTATGATTACACATAAATTTAAATTGTTCAGTTCAGTTGCTGCAATTGCCTTAGTGGTTTGGTTCAGCGGCTGCCAGAAAACAGATTACAAGTTTGGTGATATTAAATCGCCAACTGATCTTACACTTGCTACAACAGTAGTTGGTACCGATGCTTCTAATCCCGATGGTAATGGTACAGGTGCTGTAACCATTGCTACTGCAGCTACCAATGCCATTACTTATAAAATTGATTTTGGCGATGGTAATACACAAATGGTTCCTTCTGGTGCTGTAACACATAAGTACACTAATCCCGGAACGTTTGAATATGTTATTACTGTTAATGCAGTTGGTACAGGTGGTTCAACATCTACCATTACCAAAAAGGTGAAAGTATTTGTTGCATTTACTATTCCTGCTGATATTGTTCAGTACTTAACAAACGGTTCATCTAAAACATGGATTACAGATAAAGAATCAGCTGGTCACTTTGGTGTTGGCCCTGCTGATGCATTTGGCCCAATTTGGTATGCTGCAGGCCCTAATTCAAGAGAAGCTTGTGCATACGATGATGAAATCACATTCACAAAAGATGGATCGGGTAACATACTCATGACAGTTGACAACAAAGGTCAGTCATTTTCAATTGGAGCAGCATCTGCGTTCTATGGTTTCAGCGGCGGCGATAACTGCTACAACATTGTTGCTCCCACTGCAAAAAAACTGGCATTTATGAATGCAACATCAGGTTCAACTCCTGCTGTTTCAACACAAATTCAGTTTGTAGTACCCGGCAATGGTATTATTAACTTTGGTACTGGTGGTACAACGTATGAAATCTTATCCATCTCTGCTACAAATGTTAACCTGCGTAACATTGGTATTGATGGTAACTCATGGTATCAAAAATTAAAAGCGAAATAATTTAACGCAACCTGCCTCTCAGCAGGCAGGTTGCTTTTTAAATCAAAAAAAATTATCGCATGAAATATTTGTCAGTATTGGTTCTGTTGCTCATGCTGTTATCGTTTTCCTGTAAAAAGAACAGTGGAGGTGGAAGTACAGTTGTTTATCCAACAGATCTTGTTGTTAATGCAATAGTGAGTACAGATAACAGTGGTAACGTAAGCTTTACTGCCACTGCAAAAAATGCAGCAACTTATGAATACGATTTCGGTAACGGAACTTTTCAAACAGTTGCATCAGGTGCCGTAACATATAAATATCCTGCTTCAGGAAATTATACAGTTACTGTAAAAGCAAAAAGCGCAGGCGGACAAAGTATTTCAAAGTCTGTTGATATTACCGTTACAGTTGCATTGACATTGGTATGGTCGGATGAGTTTGATGGAACCGGAGCACCATCATCTTCCAAATGGGGATATGATCTTGGTGCAGGTGGCTGGGGCAACAGTGAATTACAGTATTATACCAATCGTACCGATAATGCATCTGTATCAAACGGCACTTTGAAAATTACATTGAAAGCTGAAAGCTACAGTGGAAGTTCATACACTTCGGCAAGGTTACTGACAAAAGATAAATTCTCATTTAAGTATGGAAAAATTGAAGTAAGAGCAAAACTTCCTGCAGGTGGCGGCACATGGCCTGCTATCTGGATGTTGGGAAGCAATCTTACTACAGTTGGTTGGCCTGCTTGTGGCGAAATTGATATTATGGAGCACAAGGGAAATGATCTCAACAGAATTTTTGGAACACTTCATCATCCCGGTCACTCTGGTGGAAATGGTGACGGAACTACTGTTGTTATTTCAAATGTATCAACTGAGTTTCACAGGTATGCACTTGAATGGTCAGCAACTACCATAAAATTCCTGGTGGATGATGTGGCGTTTTATACATTCAATAACACTGCAAGCTTACCATTTAACCAGAATTTTTTCATCATACTCAATGTGGCAATGGGCGGAACATTTGGTGGTACTGTTGATCCGGCTTTTTCCAGTGCGGCGATGGAAGTTGATTATGTAAGAGTTTATCAATAAAAATATTTTCCAGGTACTTACGTACCAATCGTGTAGAGTCAATAGCAACAGGAGTGATTCATATTTTACTTTCCAGTAAAAGATCCATCACTCTTTTTCTGAAATTTTTTAATACAAATATTATGAAAACGGGTTTCAAAAATCTGTTAGGGGTAGTTCTGTGCAGTTGCCTTTGTTTGTTGAGTGTTGCAACAACCGCACAAACAAAGTTTAAAAAACTGGTTTGGGCCGATGAGTTTAATAAACCCGGACTGCCCGATGCTGCAAAATGGGGATATGATACTGCAAGAGGTTGTCCGCAAAATTGTGGTTGGGGAAATAATGAACTGCAGTACTACACATTCAAGGATAAAAAAAATGCAAGAGTTGAAAATGGTAAGCTTATTGTAGAAGCAAGGAAGGAGACAAAAACTGATGCAGCTTATACATCAGCAAGACTGGTAACAAAAAATAAAGGCGACTGGAAATATGGCCGCATTGAAATCAAAGCAAAAATTCCGCAAGGAAAAGGTATGTGGCCTGCTATATGGATGTTGCCGACAAAATGGGCTTATGGTGGTTGGCCAAAGAGTGGTGAAATAGATATTATGGAACATGTTGGTTACTGGAAAGATTCAGTATTTGGTACAGTTCATACCGGTGCTTATAACGGTATGCTTGGAACACAAAAGGGAAAAGCAATCAGTCGTAACGATTGGTACAATGCATTTCATGTGTATGCAATTGAATGGACAGAAAATGAAATTTCCTTTTTTGTTGACAAGAACAAATACTTTGTATTTAAAAATGAACATACCAATACTGATGCATGGCCATTTGATCAAACATTTCACCTGCTGATTAATATTGCAGTTGGCGGAAACTGGGGCGGAAAGTTTGGCGTGGATGATTCTGTGTTTCCACAACGTATGGAAATTGACTATGTGCGGATTTATCAGTAAAAATCATCTTATCTTTCGATCACATTTTTCACATTCATAATAACAGGACATTGA
Source organism: Chitinophagaceae bacterium UBA1931 (assembly GCA_002337125.1). Classification (GTDB taxonomy): domain Bacteria; phylum Bacteroidota; class Bacteroidia; order Chitinophagales; family Chitinophagaceae; genus Lacibacter. The sequence continues at coordinate 980,944 of DDFJ01000004.1, read as the reverse complement.
AAAAGGTAATTCTAACATTGCTGCCAATTGTACTTTTTGTTTGTACAATTTCACAACCGGTATTTTCTCAACGTAAAACTATTGATCAGAAAGTTGATTCGGTTTTAAAGCTGATGACATTGGATGAAAAGATCGGACAGATGAATCAATACAACGGTCCATGGGCTGCAACCGGCCCTTTGACCAACGATGATAAACTGCTTGATCAGATTAAAACGGGTAAAGTTGGGTCAATGCTCAACGTAACCGGTGTAAAGCGTACAAGAGAACTGCAGCAGATTGCCATGCAGTCACGATTAAAAATTCCTTTGCTTTTTGGGCAGGATGTGATTCATGGTTTCAGAACAATTTTCCCTATTCCATTAGGCGAAGCTGCAAGCTGGGACATGCAGGCAATTGAGCTGAGTGCACGTATTGCTGCAACAGAAGCAAGTGCATCGGGCATTCACTGGACGTTTGCTCCAATGGTTGATATTGCACGTGATCCACGCTGGGGCCGTGTAATGGAAGGTGCGGGAGAAGATCCTTACTTAGGCAGCTTAATTGCAAAAGCAAGAGTAATGGGTTTCCAGGGAAAAGGTTTTGGTAATACAAATGCTGTAATGGCATGCGTAAAACATTTTGCTGCATATGGTGCTGCTGTTGGTGGAAGAGATTATAACAGTGTTGATATGAGCTTGCGCCAGTTGCATGAAACTTATTTGCCACCATTTAAAGCAGCTGCAGAAGCAGGTGCTGCAACTTTCATGAATTCATTCAACGATATCAATGGTATTCCTGCAACAGGAAACAAATATATTCAACGTGATGTCCTGAAAGGTCAATGGAACTTTAAAGGCTTTGTGGTGAGTGATTGGGGAAGCATTGGTGAAATGATTCAGCATGGTTATGTAAAAGATAATTACGAAGCTGCAATGGCCGCTGCAAATGCAGGAAGTGATATGGATATGGAAAGCCGCAGTTACATTAATCATCTTGCAAAACTGGTGAAGGAAGGAAAAGTAAAAATGAGTGTGATTGATGATGCAGTGCGTCGTATTCTGCGCAAGAAATTTGAAATGGGTTTGTTTGACGATCCATATAAATTCTGCAATGAAACAAGAGAAAAAGCGGAGTGGAATAATCCTGAACATTTAACCGTTGCAAGAGATATTGCCAGGAAAAGTATTGTACTGTTGAAAAATGAAAAACAGTTACTGCCCATCAGCAAGCAAACAAAAACAGTTGCTTTGATTGGTCCGTTTGCAAAAGCAGTTAGCGATCATAATGGTTTCTGGAGTTACGACTGGCCTGATGATACAGCAAGAATTGTTTCATTATGGGAAGGAGTAAAATCAAAACTCGGAGCAGATGCAAAAATGCTTTATGCCAAAGGATGCAACATCAACGATTCAAACCGTACAGGTTTTCAGCAGGCAGTTGATGCTGCAAATGCTGCAGATATTGTTATTCTCAGTGTTGGTGAAGCAAGAGATATGAGTGGTGAAGCAAAAAGCAGAAGTAATATTCATTTGCCCGGTGTACAGGAAGAATTAATACAGGCTGTTGTTGCAACAGGTAAACCTGTTGTGGTGTTGATCAGTGCAGGTCGTCCGTTGGTATTTAACTGGACAGCTGATCATGTTCCTGCAATTCTTTATACCTGGTGGCTGGGAACTGAAGCAGGTAATGCTATTGCTGATGTGTTGTTTGGCGATTATAATCCTTCCGGTAAATTACCAATGACATTCCCAAGAACAGAAGGACAAGTGCCGATTTATTACAATCATTACAATACCGGCAGACCAGCAAGAAATGATAGTGATAAATTATATCGTTCAGCATACATTGATTTGTCGATCTATCCAAAATTCCCGTTTGGTTTTGGATTGAGTTATTCAAAGTTTGATTACAGTAATTTGTCGTTGAGCAAAACATCACTCAAAGGAAATGAACCATTGCAGGTTTCTGTTATAGTAACCAACTCAGGTAATGTTGATGGAGAAGAAGTGGTGCAGTTGTACATCCGTGATCTGGTTGGTTCAGTTGTTCGCCCGGTAAAAGAATTGAAAGGTTTTCAGAAAGTGATGATCAAAAAAGGTGAAAGCAAAACAATTACATTCACTGTTACAACAAATGATCTCAGGTTTTATAACGATCAGTTGAAATATGATTGGGAAGCCGGCGATTTTGAGATTATGATCGGAACAAACTCAGCTGAAGTACTCAGCAAAAAAATCAGCTGGGCTAAATAATAAACCCGTCTTTTTGTACATATCCTGATCCTGATTAGTTCACGGACTAATCAGGATTATTTTTTTCTCTTTCCCTGAAAGCCTGCAATAGCCTAATTTTGCGCTGTTTTTAATTACTGAATGTTAAAAGGAGCGCAGGAATATGCTTTTACTTACCAAAATCTTTCATTTTGAAATGGCACATGCAATTGATGGTTACGATGGCATGTGTAAAAATATACACGGTCATTCGTACGAATTACATGTAACCGTAGGATCAACGCTTAAAGAACAGGAATTTATTCCACCTCCCGGCTTTTTGCTTGATTTTAAAGACCTGAAGAAAATCGTTAATAAAGCTGTGGTTGATTTATTTGATCATAAACTTGTTCTTTCACGAAATTATATTGCCAAACACAAGGAAGTAAATGAACAGGAAAACTTGGTTGTGTGGGATGCAGAACCAACTGCAGAAAACCTGTTGCTGTTCATGAAGCGTTTGATACAGCAGGATCTTCCTGCCGATATGAAACTGGTTGAGATGAAACTCTACGAAACCAAGAATTCATACGCAACATGGCGTGAAGGTGAACTGAGTTAATCAATCTTCAGAAACATTATCCAATCAAAAAAAATGTCACGCAGTAAAACACTGGCAGCACGTCTCGGCGAAGTTTTGTTAAACGGTCGCTGGATTGCCAATACCAATTACAAAGACCAGCTGCTGCATATTGATTGGAAACAGGCAAAAACAAGAATAGGAACTCTCAATACAATTGCTCATCTAACTTTTCACATCAACTATTATCTTGGTGGTATTTTGAATGTACTGAATGGAGGTGAACTTGAAATACATGACCGGTTCAGTTTTGATCTTCCGGAAATAACGAATGAACAGGACTGGGTTAAACTGTTGAATGAATTTCTTTTCAACGCAGAAACATTTGTAAACAAGGTGGAGCAGTTAACGGATGAACAGCTCGATGAAGTTTTTGTTGATGCCAAATATGGAACTTACTTAATGAATATTGAAGGCGTGATTGAACATTGTTATTATCACCTTGGTCAGATTTCTTTGATCAGTAAGATGATAAAAGAAACGAAAGGTTAAAGCTTACTTGTTCTTTGCTGATTCCTGTTTTTTTGTAAACTTCTCTTTAATTACTTTTTGTACAGGTGTATTGCCGATTTTACTTTCAAGCCAGCTGATAATATCTAAGTAAACAAATGCTCTTGATTCAAAACGGTTGCCTTCATATTTGCGGATACGCTGAAGTAATTCTTCAAAAGCTGCTTTGAATTTATCGGGCGAAAGATTAAATGACTGACGGAGAAACTTAAACATCTCTTCTTCCACTGCACTCAGGTTTTCCATTTTACCCATGAAACGGTAAACCGATTTGATGAGGTATTCAAGCAAATCAAAATTGCCCAGCTCATAATGAGCAATCAAATGCAGCAAACGTGCATAGCATTGCAGATCGGTACGGAGATCAACTTTCCAGTTAATGATTTTGTTGAGATATTCAATGGCTTTTTCATTGTTACCACTGCCAAAATACAAACAGGCGATTTTATAGTAGAAGGTGAGTACACGATGCCTGTCGAGAAATAATTCAAACTCTTCCAGCTTTTCTTCAATATGCGGAACAAGCCGTAACCCTTCTGTAAATGTTCCTTCGATAAAATGCTTGTTGATTTTTGCGATGTACAGGTATACAAAGCAGAGTATGCGGTGGTTTTCATTTTGCTGAACAACTTTACGCTGGGCAAAATGTTCAAACAGTTCAATTACTTCGCTCAGCTTTTTATCGTTCTGTGTATCAAAATGTGCACTCATTAAATTGTGCAGTCCTTTAATGTAGTGAGCTGTTTCAGCTTCAATCATTGCAGGATATATATCAAACAGATCAACCCATTTTTGCGTATAGCGGTAATACATCAAAAAATCCTGGCGTATAAATGCAACCCAGGCATGGCATTGATAAAAATAAAGCTGCTCATAAAATCCCTTGAGCTTATCTGCATCTTTTGGTAAATGATCTTCCAGGTATTTTTTTACATCATCACCTTCTTTTTCATTGCGTGCAACACCATTTTGGATAAACCAGCTGTATAGCTGTAATGATAAGTTGGAAAGTTTGGTGATGTACGTAAGCCGGTCGTCAACAATTTCTGATTCAACTGAAAGTTGCCCGGCCCTGTCCTGCATACTGCGGGTGATGTAAAGTGCTTCAATCTTTTTTTCAAAAAACAGGATTTGCTGCAGGTAGGTTATCTGCTCGTATTGTCTTGCCTGTTCCTTCATCCGCTCAAGCACTTTTAATGTTTGCAGGTACAGGCCTTTGTTGTAAAGAATACGTGCAAAATCCATTTGCTCGTGCAGCTGTATGGTAATGTTGTCTTCCTGCTTTATCAGCCTTAAACTGGCAAGAATAATTTTGTATAAATGGGCTTTTAAATTGGAGAGCTGCTGCTTGGCAATGCTGGGATTTTTTTTCAGCAAAATGGCTTCATCATAATCTTCCATCTTATCCATTGCATCGAAAAGGCGGATCACTTTCAGGTCACCATCCGATGAATGACGCTTCATATAGAGTTTAAAATTCCTTTTTTCACTCTTTTCAAGCGATTTTACCAACTGAAAAACTGTATCGGCCGAACGGTTGGGCATCGTAATTCAATTCTGCTGAAACTCTTTGCTGTAAAGGGTTTTCGTTAAAAATATCCTCTTTATCTGTCGTAATTTGATGTAATATAGGTTTGCTGACCCTCTCAAACAAAATTAATTTTAACGTTCGGGTTGATTACTCCAAAACCTTAAAAAATCTGATAATCGTAAACAACCTGTTTTTTAACATTCATAAAGATTGATATGGCCGACAAACAAGTGTTCATTTTTGATACCACTCTCAGAGACGGAGAGCAGGTTCCCGGTTGCAAGCTTAATACTACAGAAAAAATTGAATTGGCATTAAAATTAGAAGAGCTGGGCGTTGATATTATTGAAGCAGGATTTCCTATTTCAAGTCCCGGCGATTTTGAAAGCGTTTCGCAAATTGCCAAAGTAATTAAAAATGCTTCTGTATGCGGGCTTAGCCGTGCAGTACAAAAAGATATTGAAGTGGCAGCTGCTGCGTTAAAGCATGCACAACGTCCACGCATACATACTGGTATCGGAACCAGTGATCATCACATCAAAACAAAATTTAACTCTAACAGGGAAGATATTCTGGAACGTGCAAAGCAATGTGTAAAGTGGGCAAAGAATTTTGTAGATGATGTTGAGTTTTATGCTGAAGATGCAGGACGTACCGATAACGAATATTTAGCACGTGTAATTGAAGCAGTAATTGCTGCAGGTGCTACAGTGGTGAACATTCCTGATACTACAGGATATTGTTTGCCTTACCAATACGGAGAAAAGATTGCTTATTTAATCAATAATGTACCCAACATAGATAAGGCCGTTATAAGTTGCCACTGCCATAATGACCTGGGATTAGCCACCGCCAATTCCATTGCAGGTGTAATAGCCGGCGCCAGACAAATTGAATGTACAATAAACGGTTTAGGCGAACGTGCCGGTAACACCTCACTGGAGGAAGTTGTAATGATTCTGAAGCAGCACAGCGATCTTGGTTTTTATACCAACATCAAAACACCAATGCTCAACCCAATGAGCCGTTTGGTGAGCGATACCATGCGTATGCCCGTGCAGCCTAACAAAGCAATTGTTGGAAGCAATGCATTTGCTCACAGCAGTGGCATTCACCAGGATGGTTTCTTAAAGAATGCACAGAACTACGAAATCATTAACCCTGAAGAAGTAGGTGCTGATGCAAGTAAAATTGTTCTTACTGCACGCAGCGGCCGCAGTGCACTGGCTTACCGTTTGCAAAAACTCGGTTTCCAGTTTACAAGAGATGATGTAGATACTTTATACGTGAAGTTTCTTGAAATAGCCGATACGAAGAAAGAAGTAAATGATGATGATTTAATGTCGATGGGACATGCTTACAATACAGCAACAAGCGCTGTAATCTGATAAACACTGATTTTCCTATGCAAAAAAAGATAGCGATACTGGGTGGTGATGGAATTGGTCCGGAAGTAACAGCACAGGCAGTTAAAATGCTCAATGCAATTGCTGAAGAATTTGGTCACCAGTTTGAATATAAAGATGCATTAGTTGGTGCGGCTGCAATTGATAAAACAGGTACAGCTCTTCCGCAGGAAACAATTGATATTTGTTTGGACAGCGATGCTGTTTTGTTTGGTGCCGTTGGTGATCCAAAGTTTAATGATCCGTCTGCAAAGGTTCGTCCTGAGCAGGGATTACTTGGATTGCGTAAAGCATTGCAGCTTTCAAGTAATATCAGGCCAATTATTCCTTATTCTGTTTTGCATCATCTGTCGCCTGTAAAACCACGTCAGCTCGAAGGTGTTGACTTTATTATTTTCCGTGAATTGTCAGGTGGTAATTATCTCGGCAATAAACAAACTGCTGAAGATCTCAGTCATGCAAGTGATGAAACGGTTTACAGCAGGGAAGAAATTGAACGCATTGCACATCTTGCTTTTAAATATGCTCACCGCAGAAGAAAAAAAGTAACATTGGTTGATATGGCCAATGTGCTTGATACATCAAGATTGTGGAGAAGTGTGGTGGCAGATGTGGCCAAACATTATCCCGATGTACATCTTGAATCAATGCTGGTAAGCAAAGCTGTAATGCAGGTGCTTATTTATCCAAAACATTTTGATATCATCTTAACCGAAAACATGTTTGGTGATATTCTCAGTGATGAAGCAAGTGTACTCTGCGGATCACTGGGTATGTTACCTTCTGCTTCAATAGGAAACGGCACTGCGTTGTTTGAACCGGTGCACGGATCATATCCCGATGCTGCCGGAAAAGATATTGCCAACCCGATTGGTGCAGTTCTTTCTGTTGCATTGATGATGGAATATTTTGGTTTAAGAAAAGAAGCACATGTGGTGTTTGAAGCTGTTGACTGGACACTGAAAAACAGTTTTGTTACAAAAGATATTGATCCCGTTAATTTTTATTTCACCAGCACAGTAGGTGATCTGATGAGTGATTTTGTAACAGGAAAAATTCCGGGAGCAATTCACAGAGAAAATATAGAGTTGAGAAAATCAACAATTATATAATGGAGTAAACGCTTCTCCTTAAAAAGCAAAAAAGTTCTTTGTAAATAAAAATGCAGGCGGTATATTCGCAGAACAACAAACATTTATGTTGAAAAGCAGATTACATAATGTCATTAACACTACCACAGTCATTATTGTGGTTGTCATTGTCATTTCTGCCATCAACGGAGGTGTAAGTTGTATTTGATTTAAAAAAACGAATTGTTATACAACCCGCCTCCGAGAGGCGGGTTTTTTTATTTTTTACTATGGCATCATATTACAACAGCGAAACAGTTTTGTATCTCAATGGTGAGTTTGTGAAAGCTGCGGAAGCAAAGATGGATTTCTACAGTCAGTCGCTTCATTACGGATACAGCGTGTTTGAAGGTATACGTTCATACAGAGCGGTAAACGGACAAACAAAAATTTTTAAAGCAACAGAGCATTATGATCGTTTAAAACATTCTGCTGATTCTTTAAATCTTCCTTATCACTGGTCGGCAAAAGAACTGATCGACGCAACTTACGAAGTGCTGAAACAAAATCAACTGCAGGATGCATATATACGACCTGTTGTATACGCACCGGCGAATATGAGTTTTGTAAAAAATGAGCAATCGTTTATTGTTATTGAAGCATGGCAGATGCAACCGTTTCTTGGAGAAAAATTGCTGAAGGTTGTAACAAGTTCTTTTCAGCGGCCTAATCCGAAAGCGTTTAAGATAACTGCAAAGGCTGCCGGTCATTATGTGAATTCAATTCTTGCAAGCCAGGAAGCAAAAGCAAATGGTTATGATGAAGCGTTGCTGCTTGATATGAATGGTAATGCTGCAGAAGCACCGGGAGCAAACCTGTTTTATGAGAAAGATGGAAAACTGTTTACTCCTTCATTGGGGAATATTCTTCCGGGAATTACAAGAGCAACTGTGCTGGAGCTTTGCAATGAAATGGGAATTGATGTGGAAGAAAAAGCAATTGAACCGGGTGAATTAAAAAATGCAGATGCTGCATTTTTCTGCGGTACTGCAGCAGAGGTAATTGGATTTGAAAGCCTGGATGATTATAAACTGCCCAAACAGTGGAACGATACAGTGAGCAGGAAAATACAATTGGCTTATGCGGAGTTGGTGCGTAAGTAAAAACAGTTGAATAGAATTACCAGCAGTACAAGGGAGTGACACAACAACATTTAAATAGTAGTACAAAAGTTAAGTAAATAAAAAATTATGAGTAACGAATTGAACAAATACAGTAAGGTTTTAACACAGGATGAAACACAGCCGGCTGCACAAGCTATGCTGTATGGAATTGGATTAACTGACGATGATTTAAAGAAAGCGCAGGTTGGTATTGCAAGTATGGGTTATGATGGCAATACCTGTAACATGCATTTGAACGACCTTGCTAAAGTGGTGAAGGAAGGTGTGTGGGCTAATGATTTGGTTGGATTGATTTTTAATACAATTGGCATCAGCGATGGTATCAGCAACGGTACTGATGGTATGCGTTACTCACTGGTGAGCCGTGATTTAATTGCAGACAGTATTGAAAGTGTATGCGGTGGTTTTTATTATGATGGATTGATTGCATTACCCGGTTGTGATAAAAATATGCCCGGTGCTATTATGGCGATGGGTCGTTTAAACCGTCCTTCAATTATGGTGTACGGTGGTACAATTGCTCCCGGTCATCATAAAGGTGAAGAACTGAATATCATTTCTGCATTTGAAGCATTGGGGAAAAAATTAGCTGGCACCATTACTCCTGAAGATTTTAAAGAAGTGGTGAAGCATAGTTGTCCCAGTGCTGGTGCATGCGGTGGTATGTATACTGCTAATACAATGGCAGCAGCTATTGAAGCATTGGGTATGAGTCTGCCGTTTTCTTCTTCAAATCCTGCAATCAGTAACGATAAAAAATCTGAATGTTTAGATGCAGGTAAAGCCATTAAATTATTACTTGAAAAAGATATTAAGCCAAGAGATATCATGACCAAAAAAGCATTTGAAAATGCAATTGTAACGGTGATGATTTTTGGCGGAAGCACAAATGCTGTACTGCATTTAATTGCAATGGCAAAAAGTGTGGATGTTGATTTAACACAGGAAGATTTTCAACGCATCAGTGATAAAACTCCTGTACTGGCTGATTTTAAACCAAGCGGTAAATACCTGATGCAGGAATTGCATGCGCATGGTGGTGTGCCTGCAGTAATGAAATATCTCTTACAAAAAGGATTGTTGCATGGTGATTGCATGACTGTAACAGGAAAAACAGTAGCTGAAAATTTAGAGCATGTTGAGCCAATTAATTTTGAAACACAAAAAATTGTTTTCCCGTTAGAAACTCCGTTGAAAGCAACTGGTCACTTACAGATTCTTTATGGCAATCTTGCTGAAAAAGGAAGTGTTGCAAAAATCAGTGGTAAAGAAGGCGAACGTTTTGAAGGACCTGCAAGAGTATTTGATGGTGAAAAACATTTGGTGGAAGGTATTGCAAACGGAAGAGTGAAAAAAGGTGATGTAGTAGTTATAAGATATGAAGGACCAAAAGGTGCACCGGGTATGCCCGAAATGCTGAAACCAACTTCAGCTATTATGGGTGCTGGTCTTGGTAAAGATGTGGCATTGATTACAGATGGAAGATTCAGTGGTGGATCGCATGGCTTCGTCGTCGGACACATCACTCCTGAAGCTTTTGAAGGTGGTTTAATTGCATTGGTACAGGATGATGACATCATTGAACTGGATGCAACGAACAACAAAATAAACCTGAAAGTAGCTGATGAAGTGATAGCCGAAAGAAGAAGGAACTGGAAACAACCAGCTCTTAAAGTAACCAGCGGTGTATTATACAAATATGCAAAACTGGTGAAAGATGCAAGCGAAGGATGTGTAACAGATCTATAAAAAAAAACTGTATTTGTTACGCCATTAATAAAAAAATAAAAACTCAGTGTTATGCAAACACTCACAATAAACGAAAAACAAGCAGGAGAAAAAAAGACAACAACCATCAGCGGCAGCCATGCTGTAATGGATGCATTGCTCAAGGAAGGTGTAAAAACCATTTTTGGTTATCCCGGCGGAGCCATCATGCCCATTTATGATGCGTTATTTGATTACCCCGATCAGCTTCAGCATATACTGGTGCGTCATGAACAGGGAGCTATTCATGCAGCACAGGGCTTTGCAAGAGCAAGCGGTAAAACCGGTGTTGTGTTTGCAACAAGCGGTCCCGGTGCAACCAATCTTGTAACAGGTTTAGCTGATGCAATGATTGATTCAACCCCCGTGGTTTGTATTACCGGCCAGGTGTTTGCGCACTTGCTTGGTACCGATGCATTCCAGGAAACAGATGTAATCAACATTACAACTCCTGTTACCAAATGGAATCACCAGGTTACTGATGCTTCTGAAATTCCTGCTGCACTTGCGAAAGCATTTTACATTGCCGGAAGCGGAAGACCCGGTCCTGTTGTGATTGATATTACCAAGAATGCACAACTGCAGATGTTTGAATATGAAGGTTACCAGAAATGTGATCATATCCGCAGCTACCGTCCAAAACCTGAAGTACGTAAGCAATATGTTGAAGAAGCTGCAAAGCTGATTAACGAAGCTGAAAGACCATTCGTAATTTTTGGACAAGGTGTAATTCTTGGTGGTGCTGAAAAAGAATTTAAAGCGTTTATTGAAAAAGCAGGCTTACCCGCAGCATGGACAATTATGGGTATGAGTGCTATTCCAACCGATCACCCGCTGGCAGTTGGTATGCTTGGTATGCATGGCAACTATGGTCCGAATGTATTAACGAATGAATGTGATGTGTTGATTGCGGTGGGAATGCGTTTTGATGATCGTGTTACTGGTCGTTTAGATAAGTACGCAAAACAGGCGAAGGTTGTTCATCTTGATATTGATCCTTCGGAAATTGATAAGAATGTAAAAACAACTGTTCCTGTTTGGGGCGATTGTAAAGAAACATTACCAATGCTTACTGCATTGCTTGAGCAAAAACAACACACTGCATGGTTCAGCAAGTTTGGTGAATTCATGGACAAAGAAAAAGAAAAGTGTATTGATGCGGAACTGAACCCGGATACTGATATCATGACCATGGGCGAAGTAATTAAAACGCTCAATGAATTAACTGATGGTGACGCTATCATTGTTACAGATGTTGGTCAGCACCAGATGGTAGCCTGCCGTTATGCAAAATATAAAAACAGCAGAAGCAATATCACCAGCGGTGGTTTAGGAACAATGGGATATGCATTGCCTGCAGCAATTGGTGCAGCCTTTGGCGATCCTTCACGTACAACTGTTGCCATTATTGGTGATGGTGGTTTCCAGATGACGATCCAGGAGTTGGGAACAATCATGCAATACAAGCCGGATGTAAAACTGTTAATCCTTAATAACAACTTTCTTGGAATGGTGCGCCAATGGCAGCAGCTCTTCCACGAAAAACGTTATTCGTTTGTAGATATCCAGAGCCCTGATTTTGTTCAGGTGGCAAAAGGTTACGGAATACCGGGAAGAAGTATTTCAAACAGGGCTGATTTAAAAGATGCACTGAAGGAATTTCTTTCTTCAAAAGGTACACACTTACTTGAAGTAATGGTAGGTAAAGAAAACAACGTTTTCCCAATGGTGCCACAAGGAAGGGGCGTAGCTGAAATCGTATTAAGTAAAGAAGAAATCTAAAAACATTATTTATGCAAAAGCAGGAATTTACAATAACAGTATATACAGAAAACCAGGTTGGTTTGCTGAACAGGATTGCTATCATCTTCTCAAGAAGAAAGATCAACATTGAAAGTTTAAATACATCGCCCAGTGAAATTGATGGTGTACATCGTTTCACTATTGTGATTGATGAGTTTGAAGAACTCGTTCGCAAACTCTGCCGCCAGATTGAAAAACAGGTGGGCGTTTTAAAAGCATATTATAATACCAATGATGAAATTGTTTGGCAGGAACTGGCATTGTACAAAGTGCCTACTGATGTAATTGCTGAACAGGTAAAAGTTGAGCGCTTGTTAAGTCAGCATGGTGCAAAAGCTGTTGTGATCAGGAAAGATTATACAGTATTTGAAGTATCTGGTCAGCGTGCCGAAACAGATGCACTGATTAAGGTGCTGGAACCATACGGACTTATTGAGTTTGTACGCAGTGCAAGAGTGGCAATCATTAAAGAAAGCGAAGGCTTCCATAAAAAACTCACTGAGTTTGAATACAGGGAACCGAGTGAAGCTGTTGATGAAAATGAATACCTCGATAAGAATGAAGAAGTGTTTACGATGTAAAGTAGTGAATGGGCAATGGTGAATTGTGAATAATGAATGTGTCCTGCTCTCCGAAGTCTCCTGACTTTAAAGAGCGAATAAAAAAAGACGAAGGATGCAATGACGCACAAGAGAGTGACACAACAGACGATGAACAGAATTACAAAAGCTGGTAACATTAAATAAAAATTTCAATCTGCTTCATTCATAAGAATGGAGATAAAACAAAAAACAACTAAAAGGAAATCAAAATGGCAAATTACTTTAACACACTTTCGCTCAGGGATCAATTGAGTCAATTAGGAACTTGTGAGTTCATGGACAGGAGTGAGTTTGCAGATGGTGTGAATGCGTTAATCGGTAAAAAAATCGTCATCGTAGGTTGCGGTGCGCAAGGTTTAAACCAGGGTTTGAATATGAGAGATTCAGGTCTGGATATTTCTTATGCTTTACGTAAAGAAGCAATTGATCAAAAAAGAGCTTCATGGAAAAATGCAACTGAAAACGGATTTACAGTTGGTACTTATGAAGAATTGATTCCTTCAGCTGATCTTGTACTCAACCTTACTCCCGATAAGCAGCATACTTCTGTTGTTAATGCAGTTATGCCTTTGATGAAAAAAGGATCAACACTTTCTTATTCGCATGGTTTTAATATCGTGGAAGAAGGTACACAGATCCGTAAAGATATCACCGTTATCATGGTGGCACCTAAATCACCAGGTTCTGAAGTACGTGAAGAATATAAAAGAGGTTTTGGTGTGCCTACACTGATTGCTGTGCATCCTGAAAACGATCCTGAACAAAAAGGATTGATTTATGCAAAAGCTTATGCAGCTGCAACAGGTGGTCATCGTGCAGGTGTACTTCGCTCATCATTTGTTGCTGAAGTAAAATCTGATCTGATGGGTGAACAAACCATTCTTTGTGGTGTGTTGCAAACAGGATCAATTTTATCATTCGATAAAATGGTGGAAAAAGGAGTTGAACCTGCTTATGCAGCTAAACTGATTCAATATGGCTGGGAAGTAATTACCGAAGCGTTGAAGCATGGTGGTGTTACTGCTATGATGGATCGTTTATCAAATCCTGCCAAGATCAAAGCATTTGAATTGTCAACTGAAATCAAAAATATCTGGCGTCCGTTGTTCCGTAAACACCAGGATGATATCATGAGCGGTGAGTTTTCATCAACTATGATGAAAGACTGGGCAAATGATGATAAGAACCTGTTGACATGGCGTGCAGCAACTGCAGAAACTGCATTTGAAAAAACAGCTCCTACTTCAGCTAAAATTGCTGAGCAGGAATATTTCGATAATGGTTTGCTGATGGTTGCTTTTGTACGTGCTGGTGTTGAGCTGGCATTTGAAACAATGGTTGAATCAGGTATTAAAGCAGAATCGGCTTACTACGAATCATTGCACGAAACTCCGCTTATTGCCAATACAATTGCACGTAAGAAATTGTATGAAATGAACCGTGTAATTTCTGACACTGCTGAATATGGTTGTTACCTGTTTGATCATGCAGCAAAACCAATGCTGACTGAATTCATGAAAACAATCGATACTGATGTAATTGGTACCAACTTCAACGCTGGTAAAGATGGTGGTGTTGATAATAAAGAAATTATTGCAGTAAACCATATCATCCGCAATCATCCTGTTGAAGCAGTAGGTGCTGTATTGCGTAAAGCAATGACTGATATGAAAGTAATCAGCACTAATGCATAATGAATGAATTTTGTGCACAACAACATACAACTTGATTTTACGGGGGCTTCGTTACGGATTAAAAAAGTCGTAACGAAAACCCCGTTACAATTAAACCGCAATCTTTCTAAAAAATACCAATGCAATGTGTATCTGAAGAGAGAAGATCTGCAGGTGGTGCGCAGCTATAAACTGCGTGGTGCTTATAATATGATGAGCAGTTTGCAGGCAGATCAATTGCAGAAAGGGGTTGTATGTGCAAGTGCGGGAAACCATGCACAAGGTTTTGCATTCAGCTGTAAAAAACTGAATACAAAAGGCGTGGTATTTATGCCCGTTATCACACCCAATCAAAAAATCAACCAGACAAAAATGTTTGGTGAAGATTTTATTGAAGTGCGTTTAACAGGCGACACGTTTGATGATTGTGCAACAGCTGCAAAAAAATATACCGAAGAAAACGGTATGACTTTTATTCCCCCGTTTGATGATTTACGAATTATTGAAGGGCAGGGAACAGTTGCCGTTGAAATACTCGAAGCACAAAGCGATATCGACTTTGTGTTTATTCCTGTTGGTGGTGGCGGACTCGCTGCAGGAGTTGGATCTTATTTTAAAACTTATTCTCCCAAAACAAAAATCATTGGTGTTGAACCGGAAGGTGCTCCTTCAATGTATGAAGCATTGAAAGCAAGCCGGCCGGTTACACTTGATAATATTGATCGGTTTGTTGATGGTGCTGCAGTAAAAAGAGTTGGCGACATTAGTTTTGACATCTGCAAAGAAGTGCTGGATGATATGCACCTGGTTCCGGAAGGCAAGGTCTGCTCATCCATTCTGAAACTGTACAACGAAGATGCCATTGTGGTTGAACCAGCTGGTGCTTTAAGTATTGCAGTACTTGACGACTATGCCGAAGAAATCAAGGGTAAAACAGTTGTCTGCATTGTCAGCGGCAGTAACAATGATATTGACCGCATGCAGGAAATCAAGGAAAGAAGCCTTCAGTATGAAGGTTTGAAGCATTATTTCCTCATCCGTTTTGCACAGAGGCCCGGTGCATTAAAAGAATTTGTAAATCATGTATTAGGTGAAAATGACGACATTACACGCTTTGAATACATGCAGAAGCATAACAAGGAAACAGGGCCGGCACTTGTGGGAGTGGAATTGAAAAGTCGTGACGATTATAATGTGCTGATCGCTAATCTTAAAAAATACCAGATCAACTATACAGAACTGAACAAAAATGACAATTTGTTTGGGTATTTGGTGTGAGTCAGTTGTTTGTAATCATTGTATTTTTCGAACATCTGTTAGTTGAATAATTCGGTAATTTTACCTGATTGCCGATTGCTTGCTGAAAAGGGAGAAATCCTGTTTATATATTTTAATTAACAACTAAAAACTTGCAAAGACGAATGGCGGGCAACAACGGTTTATACAATCCTGCTTTTGAGCATGATGCTTGTGGTATTGGTTTTGTAGCCAGTATTAAAGGAAACAAATCTCACCAGCACATTGATGATGCACTTACCGTGCTGGAAAACATGGAACATCGTGGGGCATGTGGATGTGAAAATAATACAGGCGATGGTGCCGGTATTATGATTCAGACTCCTCATGAATTTTTCTTTGAAGAATGTTTGAAACTTGGTGTTCATCTTCCTTCTTACGGAAAATATGCTGTGGGTGTTATTTTCTTTCCAAAGGAAATAAAACTGAGAGAAGAGTGCCGTGATATTTTCAACAGAAGTGCAGAGAAGCTCGGATTGGAAATTCTCACTTACAGAAAGGTTCCTGTTAATCCTGATGGTATTGGTCCGACAGCATTGAGTGTTGAACCGGAAATGGAACAGGTATTTATTGCATCTCCCGATCATATCACCAATCCAGATGAGTTTGAACGCAAGCTTTTTGTTTTACGCAACTACGCAACACATATCATTAACGATACTGTAAAGAAAGATGCCATTGGTTTTTACATTGCATCACTTTCTTACAAAACTGTTGTTTATAAAGGACAGTTAACCAGCGGACAAGTTCGTGGTTATTTCCCCGACCTGTCGAACAAAAGAGTGGTAAGTGCATTTGGTTTGGTGCACAGCCGTTTTGCTACAAACACATTCCCTTCATGGAAACTGGCGCAGCCATTCCGTTACATTGCTCACAACGGTGAAATCAATACACTGCAGGGAAACCTTAACTGGTTAAAATCAAGTGAACATGGATTTACATCTCCGTTCTTCTCAAAAGAAGAAATGGAAATGTTATTGCCGATTGTAACAGGTGGTCAATCTGATTCTGCTTGTTTAGATAACATGATTGAACTGCTTGCAATGACAGGCCGCAGTTTGCCGCATGTAATGATGATGCTGATACCTGAAGCATGGGATGGCAATGATCATATGGATCCTGTGAAGAAAGCATTTTATGAATATCATGCTTCGATCATGGAACCATGGGATGGTCCTGCATCGATTTCTTTCACCGATGGTAAAATCATTGGTGCTACATTAGACAGGAACGGTCTTCGTCCATCACGCTATTGCATTACAACCGATGATCGTGTAATCATGGCAAGTGAAACTGGTGTTGTTTGGGTTGATCCGAAAACAATCATCAAAAAAGGACGCTTACATCCTGGTAAAATGTTTGTGGTGGATATGGAACAGGGACGCATCATCAGTGATGAAGAACTGAAAGAAACCATCTGCTCACAAAAACCATATGCAGATTGGTTGAATCAGAATAAGATTCGTCTGGAAGAATTACCTGAGCCAAGAGTTACGTTTACACATCTCAGTGATGATACTGTGTTGAAATATCAAAAGGCATTTGGTTATTCATCTGAAGATATTGAAACCATCATTAAACCAATGGCGCTTGATGGTAAAGAACCAATCGGTTCAATGGGTACTGATACACCGCTGGCTGTATTGAGCGATCAGCCACAGCATTTATCTTCTTACTTCAAACAATTATTTGCACAGGTAACCAATCCGCCGATTGATCCTATACGTGAACGTATGGTGATGAGCCTTGCATCGTTTGTTGGTAACAATGGTAATTTACTGGAAGAGTCACCAATGCACTGTCATACAGTTGCGTTGAAGCAGCCGATTCTTACAAGTAAAGAGCTGGAAAAAATCAGGAGTATTGATACTGGTATTTTTCAGGCAAAAACAATCCAGGTTTATTTCCGTGCCGATGGTAAACCCGGTTCGCTGAAAGATGGTATTGATCGTATCTGCCGTTATGCGGAAGATGCAGTGCATGATGGATTTGAAGTGATTATTCTTTGCGACCGTGCTATTGACAGCGACCACGTTGCAATTCCTACACTGCTTGCAACTGCGGCTGTTCACCATCACCTTATACGTAAAGGATTACGTGGACAGGTAGGTATTATTGTTGAAGCTGGTGATGTTTGGGAAGTACATCATTTTGCCTGTTTGATTGCATTTGGTGCAACTGCTATTAATCCTTACCTAGCATTGGCAAGTATCCGCAACATGAAAGCAAGCGGTCATTTGCAAACCGATCTTGAGTGGGAAGTTCTCCGTAAAAATTATATTAAATCTATCTGCGACGGATTGCTGAAGGTATTCTCTAAAATGGGTATCTCTACATTGCAATCATACCAGGGCGCACAGATTTTTGAAATACTCGGTATTAACCAAGACGTGGTTGATAAATATTTTACCGGTGCAACAAGTCGTATCCAGGGTATTGGGTTAGATGAAATTGCAAAAGAAGCATTGGCAAAACATTATTTTGCATTCAGCAAAAAAGATATTCCTGTTGACCGTTTACCTGCAGGTGGTGTTTACCAATGGAAACGTAAAGGTGAATTCCACTTATTCAATCCAACAACCATTCATCTGTTGCAACAGTCAACCAAGACGAATGATTATGCAATGTTTAAGAAATATTCAAAAGCAGTTAATGATCAGAGTGAGAAGGCTGCTACATTGCGCAGTTTGTTTGAATTTAAACGCAACCGTCCTTCTATCAGCATTGATGAAGTGGAAGCTGCAGAAAATATTTACAGGCGTTTTGCTACCGGTGCAATGAGCTTTGGTTCTATTTCATGGGAAGCACACACAACACTTGCCATTGCAATGAACCGTTTAGGTGGTAAGAGTAATACAGGTGAAGGTGGTGAAGATGAAAGAAGATATACTCCGCTTGAAAATGGCGACAGTATGCGTTCTGCCATCAAGCAGGTTGCATCAGCCCGTTTTGGTGTAACAAGTTTATACCTTACTGAAGCAGATGAGTTGCAGATTAAGATGGCACAGGGTGCTAAGCCCGGTGAAGGTGGACAGTTACCCGGTCATAAAGTAGATGACTGGATTGGTAAAACACGTCACTCAACTCCTGGTGTTGGTTTGATTTCTCCTCCTCCGCATCACGATATTTATTCAATTGAAGATCTGGCGCAGCTGATTTTTGATTTAAAGAATGCAAATCGCAAAGCCCGTATCAACGTTAAGCTTGTAAGTAAGGCTGGTGTTGGTACAATTGCTGCCGGTGTTACAAAAGCAAAAGCAGATGTGGTTTTGATCAGCGGTTTTGATGGAGGTACAGGTGCATCACCCATCTCTTCTATCAAACATGCAGGTCTTCCATGGGAACTTGGTTTGGCAGAAACACATCAAACACTTGTAAAGAATAAATTACGTAGTCGTGTTGTTGTACAGGCGGATGGGCAGATGAAAACTGCACGTGATATTGCTATTGCAGCATTACTTGGTGCTGAAGAATGGGGTGTGGCAACAGCTGCTCTAATTGTGGAAGGTTGTATCATGATGCGTAAGTGTCATATGAATACATGCCCTGTAGGTGTGGCAACACAGGATGGTGAATTACGTAAGCGCTTCAAAGGCGATCCAGATCATGTGGTGAATTTCTTCCGTTTCATGGTAAGAGACTTGAGAGAAATCATGGCTGAGCTTGGTTTCAGAACAGTAGATGAAATGATTGGACAGGTTGATTGTTTACAGATGAGAGAAAACATCACTCACTGGAAATTCAGCAAACTGGATCTTTCTCCTGTTCTTTACAAAGAACCTGCTTCAGAATATACACCGCTTCATTGTGCAGAAGAACAGGATCATGGCCTGGCAACTGTACTTGACTGGAAATTGCTTGAAGCTGCTAAACCTGCAATCGATAAAAAAGAAAAAGTTACTGCATCATTTGATATTAAAAATACCGATCGTACTGCAGGAACAATTCTTTCAAACGAAATCACAAAGAAATACCGTGCAGAAGGATTGCCTGAAGATACCATTCACTTCAAGTTTAAAGGAACTGCCGGACAGAGCTTTGGTGCATTTAATACAAACGGTGTAACACTTGAACTGGAAGGTGATGCGAATGATTATTTCGGTAAAGGATTGAGCGGTGCAAGACTGATCATTTATCCTGATAAAACATCTACATATACGGCAGAAGAAAATATCATCATCGGTAACGTGGCCTTCTACGGTGCTACAAGTGGTGAAGCATTTATTCGTGGTAAAGCCGGCGAACGTTTTGCTGTTCGTAACTCAGGTGCAAATGTTGTTGTTGAAAGCGTAGGCGATCATGGTTGTGAATATATGACTGGTGGCCGTGTGGTGATTCTTGGTGATACCGGAAGAAACTTTGCAGCAGGTATGAGTGGTGGTATTGCTTATGTATATGATGTAAAAAATCATTTCAACAGTAATTGCAATAAAGAAATGGTTGATCTTGATCCTGTTGGCGATGACGATGCAGTTGAATTAAAACAAATGATTCAAAAGCATTACGATTATACAGGAAGCTCTGTTGCGAAGTTTGTGCTGGATGATTTTGAAAATCAACTTCAGCATTTTGTAAAAGTATTCCCTTCAGATTACAAGAAGGTGCTTCAGAAAAATGGAGCAGCAGTAAGTGCAGGTAAATAATTTTTAAACAGAAGAGTATTAAAAATAGTTTCTCATGGGTAAGCCAACCGGTTTTTTAGAATTTACAAGAGAGCTTCCATCAAAGCGTAGTGTGGAAGAACGCATCAATGACTATAATGAGTTTGTTAATCGTTTCCCTGACGAAAAACTCAATCAGCAAAGTGGTCGCTGTATGAATTGCGGTGTTCCTTTTTGTCACAGCGGTTGTCCTTTGGGAAATGTAATTCCCGAGTTTAACGATGCTGTTTACCGTAAAGAATGGAAAGAAGCGTACCAGATACTTACATCAACTAATAATTTTCCTGAGTTTACAGGAAGGATTTGCCCTGCACCTTGCGAATCTGCTTGTGTGCTTGGCATTAATCAACCTGCTATAACAATTGAAGAAATCGAAAAGCACATCATTGAAATTGCTTTTGAAAAAGGATTTGTTCAGCCAAAGAAAATCAATAAACGTTCAGGAAAAAAAGTTGCAGTTGTTGGTAGTGGTCCTGCCGGACTTGCTGCTGCAGCTCAATTGAATTATGCCGGACATTTGGTAACTGTGTTTGAACGTGACGACAAGCCAGGTGGTTTACTTCGTTACGGTATTCCCGATTTCAAGCTGGAAAAGTGGGTAATTGACCGTCGTATTTCTGTTATGGAAGAAGAGGGTGTAACATTTAAGTGCAATGCAAATGTTGGTGTAAATGTGAGTGTGAATGATTTGTTGCGTGAATACCATACAGTCGTACTTGCAGGAGGTTCTACCGTTCCAAGAGATCTGCCAGTTCCCGGACGTGAATTGAAAGGTGTTTATTTTGCGATGCAGTTTTTGAAACAGCAAAATAAACGTAATGCAAATATTGATCCTTTGGCTAAAGCCGATATTGAAAGCAATATTTATAGTGAAGATATTTTGGCAACAGGTAAAAATGTTGTTGTTATTGGTGGTGGTGATACAGGAAGCGACTGTGTTGGTACCAGTAACCGTCAAAAGGCAGCCAGTGTAACTCAATTTGAATTGTTGCCAATGCCTCCAACGGACAGGACTGGTGCAATGCCCTGGCCTACTTATCCAATGATCCTTAAAACATCATCTTCACACGAAGAGGGTGCAGACCGTATGTGGGCTGTGGCAACTAAAGAATTTATTGCCGATGGAAACGGAAATCTGAAAGCATTAAAGATTGTTGATCTTGAGTGGAAGTTCTGTGAGGATGGACGCCCGGCTTCTTTTGTTGAAAGAGAAGGTAGTGAACGTACACTCCCCTGTGAACTGGCTTTATTGGCAATGGGTTTTGTGAGTCCGCAATACGCAGGTATGCTGGAGCAGCTTGGAGTTGATCTCGACGATCGCAAAAACATCAAGGCAACGGAAAAGGATTATCGTACCAATATTAATAAAGTATTTGTTGCGGGCGATATGCGCCGTGGTCAATCTCTGGTTGTATGGGCTATTAGTGAAGGGCGTGAATGTGCAAGAAAAGTAGATGAATTCCTGAGCGGCCATTCTATTCTTGAAACTAAAGATCAGAACGTAGTAGTAGCTATTTAAAGCGATATCTTTTTTGGTTGTTTAATTACTTCCAACTTATAAAAATTGGTTTAAGTCATTTATAATTAAGTGCTTAAGCCAATTTTTTTGCTTATTTTCAAATACATTAAAAAAAATAAGATGTAATTTAAATTTGTTAAAATGATAAAAAATAACTGTAATTTGGCTTAATAATAATTTATAATAAAAATTATTAATGTTAAACTAAAATCGATTACCATGATTAAAAAAGTAACTCCAAGACAAATTGCCCCCTTCCTTATTCTGGCGGCAGTTGCAATCGCTTCATTATTCATTCCGGCTTTACCCAATTTTGAAGATAAGGCTGGAGCGTATAGTCCGGCAGATATTGCCTGGATTATCGTTGCTACGGCACTTGTGTTTTTAATGACTCCTGGACTTGCTTTTTTCTATGGTGGGATGGTGCACCGCAAAAACGTTATCTCCACAATGATTAAAAGTGTGGTGGCAGCAGGTATTGTTGGTGTACTCTGGGTAGTTGTTGGTTTCAGCCTTGCATTTGGTAAATCAATTGGTGGAGTAATCGGAGATCCAACCACATTTATGTTCTTCAAAAATGTAGGTTCAGGTGCTCCATGGAGTTTGGCTCCTTCCATCCCGTTGATGCTGTTTGCATTGTTCCAGATGATGTTTGCAGTAATTACTCCCGGCCTGGTAGTAGGTGCTGTAGCTGAGAGGATCCGTTTTACGGCTTACATCCTGTTTACAGCATTATTCAGTTTGCTGGTGTATGCTCCTTTAGCGCATTGGAGCTGGCATCCTGATGGTTTCTTATTTAAAATGGGTGTTCTTGACTTTGCTGGTGGTACAGTTGTACACATTTCAGCTGGTTGTGCGGCTCTTGCAGGTGCTTTGGTATTAAAGCGTCGTAAAGTGCATATTGAGCAAAAAGAAATTCCACCTGCAAACGTACCTTATGTATTGATTGGTACCGGTCTTTTATGGTTTGGATGGTTTGGTTTCAATGCAGGTTCTGCATTAGGTGCAAATGCTCTTTCAGTTTCTGCATTTGCTACAACGAACACAGCAGCTGCAGCTGCAGGTTTAAGCTGGATGTTCTTTGATGTATTACGTGGTAAAAAGCCTTCTGTACTTGGTTTTTGTATCGGTGCAGTAGTTGGCCTGGTTGCTATCACTCCTGCAGCAGGTTTTGTAGCTATTCCTCAAAGTATCTTCATAGGTGTAATTGCAGCAATTATTTCAAATGTTGCAGTTTTCTACAAACAAAAATCAAGACTGGATGATACACTTGATGTATTTCCTTGTCATGGTCTTGGTGGTATGGCAGGTATGCTGCTTACAGGTTTGTTTGCAACAAAAGCAATTAACACAGCAGGTAATGATGGTTGGTTTTATGGCAACTTCTCATTCTTCCTTACACAGGCAAAAGCTCTTGTAATTGTTGTTGCTTACAGCTTTACAGTTTCATTTGCAATTTTCAAATTCATCAACTTCATGCTTCCTATCCGTGTAACTGAAGAAGAAGAAGAACTGGGTCTTGATGCTACTCAGCATGATGAGAAATATTTGCAGGGAACTCTCCTTGTTGCCAAGAACGGTCAGGTTGAAGAAGAACATGCAAGCTTCTGATAGCTCCGCTTCATTGTCAAATCTATTCTGATAAAAAAAGGTACAGCATTAATGATGTGTTGTTGACGCAACACATCTGCTGTACCCTTATTAACACTTAAAATCTTAACAATGTTACGAAAATTATTGTCTGTTATTTCTATTCTTATACTTTCGGTTTCTTCGATTTACGCACAAGACTCAACTGCAAAAGGAAGTCTTACCTTATCTGGCTCTGTTGATGCATATTACCGTTACAATTTTCAGAATGCAAAAGAACACGGTAAATTAAACAACCTTACAAGTTTCACTAATTCGCAAAATTCATTTGAACTTGGTATGGCTTCTGTTAAAGCAGATTATGCTATTGGCAAAGTAGATGCGGTTCTTGATCTTGGTTTTGGAAAAAGGGCTGCTGAATTTTCGTACAATGATGCAGGTGCACTGGCAGCAATCAAGCAAGCATATATTTCTTATTCTCCATCTGAAAAAGTAAAATTCACATTTGGTAAATGGGGTACACATGTTGGCTATGAATTGCTGGATGCTTATCTGAACAGGAACTACAGCATGAGTTACATGTTCTCTTATGGTCCTTTCTTTCATACAGGTTTAAAAGCAGATGTAACTGTAAGTAAGAATTTTGCTTTCATGCTTGGTGTGGCAAATCCTACTGATATGGTAACTGCCAATTTCTCCAAGAAAACATTTCTTGGTCAGATTCATGTTAACACTACTGACGGTAAGTTAGGTGCTTACCTGAATTATGTTGGTGGTAAGGATATGAGTGATAATTCAATCAGCCAGGTTGATGCTGTTGTTACAGGAATTATTTCCAGCAAATTCAATATTGGTTATAACGGAACAATTAAATCTGTAAAACCGGCTGAAGGTTCAAAAGGTTCGTTTTATGGTTCTGCTCTTTACCTGAATTTTGATCCTACTTCTGTTTTTGGTTTAACTGCAAGAGGCGAAATCTTCAATGATAAAGACGCTGTTGCTGGTATTGGTTCTAACATTTTCCAGGCAACTCTTTCTGCTAATATTCATATTGATAACTTAACCATCATTCCTGAATTCAGGGTTGATGCAGCGAAAGATCCTGTTTTTTATAAAAATTCTGATGTAAGCACTCCTTCGTTGAAAAACGCAGGACAATTTATCCTTGGTCTGACTTATCACTTCTAGGATAAAGTGCAATCGTTTAAAACAAATCGTTTGTTTACGTTCAGGTAGCAAACGATTTGTTCGTTAAAAAAAGCGTGAGGGTGTTTGAATGGTGAAGTTGTTTTTACGTTCATAACACTGATATTATGAAGTACTGCAAATACCGATTGACGCTGGTTTAGTGTTTTGAAGATTGATGCAGTATGGTAATTTATCAGCCATATTAAGGTGCCTTTTCAGTTTCCTTTTTTATATATGGCAGGCCGACTATTTTTATAGGAGGCAATCGATAACCTTCTGTTTTTACAGAAGGTTTCGTTTTTTCATACATGAATTAGTAACACGAATTTTACGAATTGCACTAATTGCACGAATTGAAGAATTCAGATTTTGTATTTCATTTATACCAATGGCTCCTGCTGACTTAAACAATGAAAACTGCCAAGTCCCCAGATAATTTCAGTTGAATCAATACCAATAACTTCTCTTGAAGGGAAACATTGCTGAATAATCTGCAACGCTTTATCGTCTTTAGCGCATTGGTAAGTAGGAACAATTACATGCTTATTGGAAATATAGAAGTTGGCATACGAAGCAGGCAGTCGTTGATCTTCATACACAATTTCATCGGGCATTGGAAGCTCAACAATATTCAACTGTTTATCATTGAGCAAACGCATTTGCTTTAATTGCTGCAGGTTATGCTGAAGTAATTCATAGTTCTCATCGGCTTTGTTTTCTTCCACAACAGTAAGAACTGTGTCTTCATTTACAAAACGTACTGTATCGTCGATATGTCCGTCGGTATCATCACCAACAATACCTTCATCAACCCAGAGAATTTGTTCAACACCATAATAGTTGATGAGATACTCTTCAATCTGTTGCTGGTTTAAATGCGGATTGCGGTTGGGATTTAACAAACAAGTTGTTGATGTAAGCAATGTACCAGCACCGTTAAATTCAACAGAGCCGCCTTCCATCACAATGCCGGGATGAAACACCGGTAAGTTGTAATGTTTACCAATGAGTGTTGGTATAATATCGTCCAAGTCGTAGGGGGGATATTTATCGCCCCAGGCATTGTAACCCCAATCAACAATCACTTTCTTTTGCTCTGCATTGGGATTGATGAGAAAAGCCGGGCCATGATCCCTGCACCATGCATCATTAGTGGGATGAAAGAAAAACTCCACCTGCGAAAGATCGGCCCCTGCCTGTTGCAGATGCTGCAATGCAAATTGTTTCATTGCTTCGTCCGCCACATTGATTCTTACCTTTTCACTTAATGCAAGTGTTTTAATAAACTGAGCATAGTAAGGATAAATGGTATGAATCTTTCCCGGCCATGAAGCTTCTTTGTGTGGCCATGAAAGCCATGTTGCTTCGTGCTGTGCAAATTCTGCAGGGAAAAAATAGCCTGATTGTTTTGGTGTGGTATGATCGAATGCCATGCTGACTAATAATGTTGATAAAAGAATAAGACGTACAAATGTGCGACGCAACAATGCTGAACAAGGTTACTGCAGCCGGTAACAAACAATTAATCTTCGTCGATAAAACGTTTTGTAATTGGCTGATACGAATCAATGCGCCTGTCTCTCAGGAAAGGCCAGTGTGTTCTGTAACGATCTGTTTCAGCAGTATCAATTTCAACGACTGTAGTTTCTTCTTCTTCGTGTGATGCCTTATAGATCAATGACCCAAACGGATTGCTGACAAATGATCCTCCCCAGAATTTCATTGCACCATTTTGTTCAAAGCCTACACGGTTTACGCTTACAACGTGTACGCCATTGGCTACTGCATGACTGCGCTGGATGGTTTGCCATGCATTGTATTGTTCGGTATTGGTTGCTTCATCCTGCGATGTTGCCCAACCAATAGCAGTGGGGTAGAACAGAATTTCTGCACCCATGAGTGCAGTGATGCGTGCAGCTTCGGGATACCACTGATCCCAGCAGATGAGTACGCCGATGTTTGCAAATTTTGTTTTGAAGATTTTATAGCCAAGATCGCCGGGAGTGAAATAAAACTTTTCGTAATAAGCCGGGTCATCTGGAATATGCATTTTCCTGTATTTGCCGAGGTAAGTACCATCGGCATCAAGCACAGCCGTTGTATTGTGGTACAAGCCCTGTGTGCGTTTTTCAAAGAGGGAAGCAATGATTACCACGCCCAGTTCTTTTGCGACCGCACTCAGCGCATCGGTTGAAGGTCCGGGAATAGCTTCGGCCAGTAAAAAGTTATCATAATTTTCTTCATCGCAGAAATACAGCGATGTAAACAGTTCCTGCAGGCACACGATTTGTGCACCTTTTGCTGCAGCTTCCTTTGTTTTGGCAATTGCCTTCTGCAGGTTTTCTTCCTTACTTGCTGAGCAGCTCATCTGCACCAGGCCTACTTTTACTTTACTCATGGTTATTGAACATTGAGCCGCAAAAATAAGTGTTCTTTCGGAAGCATTTGTGTGAACTGTGATTTGGGTGTTTTCAGCTGATTTGACGTTACATCTGCAAGTAGTAAAAATTTATAAATCAGCCTGTTTTCTTTAAGTAAATACGAAAAGCAATGATTGCTGTAATTACGAATGGGAAGGTGGAGAACAGGATTTTATAATTCAGATCAAGAATGCCAATAAACAGTAGCAACAGCATGAGCAGGCTGATGGAACTAATTGCAATAATTGTTAAGACCTTGCTTTGTTGCTTGCTGACGATGGTGTAAAGTAGCAGCAACTGTCCAAAAAGCGGAATAAGAATAAACGGGTGTAAAATATTTTGCGGACTGCTGAACACTTTGGATAATATTTCAGCTTCGGCCTGGACGATGAAACTATGCTGATTCTTGCCCCATTGAAGATAACCAAACATGGAAGTAATGAAGAGGCAGATGTTGATCAATCTTTTCATAAGTGGTGATTTCAATTAATATGGTAATAAATATACTATGTATGCATAATATGTCATTAGATTGTTTTTGTGAAATGTTCAGCAATTAAATGAAAAAGGAGCCGCCGGCTCCTTTACTATTTTGATTCATTTTTTATGCTGAATTCCTTGCTGCATTGATAATTCCAAACGAGCAGCGCATAATGAGTTTTTCGTACACTCCTTTGCTTGCTGCTATTGCACCGGGCTCACTCATTGCACGGCATTTGGAAATGGCATATTGCTGAATGGTGAGTAATGGTAATACAATCCTTTCACGCATTTGTATTGATTGCTGTTCAACAGGGTAATCTTCCATCAGCTCTGTATTACCACTGAGCATGAGCACATATTTTTTAGTAAGCTCATATTCGTTGTAAATCTTTTGCCAGATGACTCCATACACCGGGTGTGATGATAAGTATTCTGTAAGCGGGAAATTACATTTACGCATACTCATTTCACAGTTATCGAACAATGTGCGTATGAACAGTGAATTCTGGTACAGACTTTTTATTTCGTGAAAACGTCCTTGTTCATCCAGATTTTTTAATGCAGTGCCCACGCCATAGTAACCTGTTACGGTTTGCTTTAACTGGCTCCAGGAACCTACGTAAGGAATAGCACGAAGATCTTTTAATTCCAGTCTTGATGAGGCACCACGTTTTGTTGGACGGCTTGCTATGTTTGTATCGCTGTAATATTTGAGCGGACTTACATCAACAAGGTATTGCATAAAGTAAGGATGCTGTTTCAGTTCAACATATGCATCATAACTTTTCTTTGCAATTTCAACAATCAGGTTTTCTTCTGCTTCCTGCAGGGTTATTTTGCCTGTTGAAAACAGATCGTTGCTGATGCCTGCATTAAGCAGTTGCTCAATGTTAAACTGTGCTGCTTCCTGTGTGCCGAAATTTGA
Source organism: Chitinophagaceae bacterium UBA1931 (assembly GCA_002337125.1). GTDB lineage: Bacteria > Bacteroidota > Bacteroidia > Chitinophagales > Chitinophagaceae > Lacibacter. The sequence goes on along the minus strand of DDFJ01000004.1, from coordinate 952,484 downwards.
ACTTACTGTTTGTCCCTGTATGGTAACCTGTATTTCTTTGTTGGCAATGTTCTTACCCATTGATGCGTAGAATTTGTGCGTTTTACCTCCGCCACGTGCAGGAGGACCACCACGACCATCAAAGAACACTACCCTGATACCGTATTGCCTGGAGATTTGTGTAAGTTCTTCTTTTGCTTTATAAATACTCCAGTTGGCCATCAGATAACCACCATCTTTGGTTCCATCACTAAAGCCAAGCATAATTGTTTGCTGGTTGTTACGCCTCTGCAGGTGCTGCTTGTACACATCATGTTCGTACAACTCTTTCATTACTGCTGCAGCTGAACGCAGATCGTCAACTGTTTCAAACAACGGAATAATATCGATTGAAAGATTTTCTTTTGTCCAGCCACTTAACATCAACAACTGGTATACTTCCAATACATTCACAGCTGATGTGCATTGACTGATGATGTAACGGTGACAACCATTTTCTCCATTCGTTAACTGAATGTTTTTAATGCTGCGCATTACATTCAGTGTTTCATCCATCAATTCATCACTCACTTTATTCTCCGGATCAATTGTATAACCCGGTAAGTATTCAATTGAACTGATGTTTTGTTTTGCAGCAATGGCTGATAATACTTTGCCGTGAATGCTGCTGTCCTGCCGGATATCGAGTGAAGCGAAATACAATCCAAACAACTGTACACGGTTGATGAGTTGCTCAACCGATTGCTGGAACAAGCCATTGTGCTGATGAATGAGTATTTCTCTTATTTCAAATAATGTTTCGAGAACTTCTTCTTTTGTTAATTGTGTTGTATGACCCGGAATAAAAATGTTGTCGTATAATTTTTTTTCCAGTCCTGCAAGCAACACATCCACTCCCTCAAATGTGAGGCGGCGTTTTAAACGGCGTACATCGAGGTAATAACATTTGATGATGGAACCACGCAATTGTTCTGCAACTTTCAGTGTAATATCAGTTGTAACAAATGGATTGCCATCCCTGTCGCCGCCGGGCCAGAATCCCATACTGATTAACGGCTTATTAAATTCAATACCCAGCTGTAGCTGATTTTTTATGCTGGCATAAATTTTTCCTGCAGCAGCATAAAATACATTTTCCAGGTACCAGATGAGACTGATTGCTTCATCGTATGGTGTTGGCTTTTGTTTTTTCAGAAATGCTGTTTTACCCAACTGCTGTAAATAGGAATTGATTTGTGAAGCATTGTTTTCTGATAATGCTTTTGACAGATCATGAATAATTCCTAAAACAGATCCCGGATAAAACTGTGTTGGATGTGCGGTTAATACCAAACGAACTGAATAGTCTTCAAGTTTTTTATTGAGGTCATCTTCTTTTTGCTGCAGTTGTACATCGTTGAGCAGTTGCTTTAAACTACCGGTACCCTGCATATCATTTACCTGGCAAAAAGCAGCATCTTCCAACGCATCAAACAAAACAATCTGCCGTTCGGTGTATTGCACAAAACGGAAGAGCAGATCAAGCTGTTGCTGTTCAGTAATGTAGGTTGTATGACGTTTAAAAAAATCGTCGAGGATCTGTAAAGGACTTTGTTTTTTCTTATACCCGTCTTCGCAATTGGCTGAAAGCAGCGACAATAAAATGCCCGTACGTTCAATGCGATGAAAGGGCAAAGACGTAAACAAGCTGTTGTAAAGTTGAAACTTGATTCCAACCTGGTTGCGGAACTGCTGAAGTCCTGCTGATTTTGACAATGACATATTTCTCCAGTTGTTTAATGCCGGCACTCAATCGTAGAAGCCGAAAGATAAAAAGAATTACAGGGCTGGAAAAATTTGTTTCATAAAAATGCCGCCAATTGGCGGCTGATGTGTTTTCATGTTTAACTTTTTACTGAAATCCAACAATAAGGTGCTTTACAAAGCATGAATAAGCAATGGCGCTACAGGTGTTTCGTTTTGCTCACTTTCGTTTGTTGTTTTTTGCTTATTGCCTGTCAGCGGCAGTGTTTGTCCATCGCAGGCTAACTGTTTGTGTTGAAAAGGAACCTTAACTGATCCTCTTTTCACGGGGTGTTTTTGGTTGTGTAAAAAGAGGCTGGTTATTGCTTCATTTGAAACATGCACTATTTTTTCACGAATACTTAAAGATTCACTGAACAAACTGTTGCGTAACTGCTCATGGGTTGCGCAAAACCAGCCTGCTAATACAACAACAAGTAGAATAGCTTTTTTCATTTTAATTTATTTGTCAGCTTGTGGCTTGTTTTCATATCTGTCGAAGATGAGATCAATATCCCTGTCGGCTTCAACAACCATCTGGCCAATTGTTTTTAAATCAATTCTTCCTTCACCTCTTACTTTTACTTTCAGCAAAGTTGAATAAATGGCTCCCTTGGTAAATACTCTGCAGTTATCATTTACTTCAAGGAATTGCAGATTATGAACAGGCACAGTAACGGTTACTTTATTCCGCAGTGATCCTTTTGTGCTTTTAATGGTTAATACTCCATTCACTGAGTAGTAGGAAACTTTTGAAACAAATTTTTCATCGCCGGTGATGGTTATTTCACCTGCAGGGCTGTCTTTGAGAATAACATTGATGTCATCACTTACAATTAAACGAAAGATGTTTTCGATGTTAAGTGTTTTTTTAGCCGGTGCGGCTGTTGCAATTGTTGCGAGGCTGATAAAGCCTAATGCGAACGTGAAGATCTTTTTCATAATAAATTTTTTTTTAGTTGGTCGGTAACAAACCGTATTGACCAGGTTTAATGATGCAAAGATTGTGTTTACTGAAAGTCTGTACAATCGCATAAACGTGTGAAACTCTCAGTTTATCGTTGCTTTCTGTATATATACGCTTCGTTGAAACGAAAGGTTACACGCCAGTCATCACATAAATATGTGGTTTTGTTACCAAGGGTTAGTTTTCCAGAAACTGTTAATTACATTTGAACAGCAATCTGCTTCATGAGAAAACTATTCTTGATATTTTTTATTCTCTGTTTTGCATTACCTGCTTCATCACAACGGTATAAATATGCATTTCATCGTTTGAGTACTGAAGACGGATTAGGATTACTGTCGAATGTGGTGTATAGTATTTACCAGGATCAGAAAGGATTTTTATGGATCGGCACAGGTAATGGAGTACAACGTTTTGATGGTGGAAAGTTTGTAAGATTTGATAATGCAGGTACAAAGGGGCATGGACTTCCAAGTGTTGCTGTAACGCAGATATTACCTGCAGGCGACAGCAGTATGTGGCTGGCTGCACCATCTGTAAGACAGTTCGGAATTTTTAATCCATCTACTTTTTCATACGAGGTCATTCCTGTTCAAACATCAACTGCATTGCCCGCACGTTCTGAATATAAATTATGGCAGGATGGTTACGGCAATACATTTCTCAGCATTAATCATTACGGAAAAATTCTTCAGTACAATAAAGAACAGAAAGCATTTACTGAACAAACAATATTAAATCAGCTTCCTCCCGGATGGAAAGGTTCACTGAATGTATTTCATGATGTAAAAGAAAAACGTTACTGGATTACCTGCGACAGTGGCTTGTGTGTGTATGATGAACGCAGCAGGCAAATGTGGAGTAAGAAAAATAATCCTGCTCACCTTGCATTACTGAATCAAACAGAAGTGCAGGGAATGATAACTGAGTTCTTTATTGATCAGCAACGAAGGCACTGGGTTTTTTCATGGAATGGGCCACAGGTATTTTATTGTTTTGATTCAACAGGAAAACAATCATTGAAAGATACTGCCGGGTTAAATGGTGTAAATACTTCTTATGCTGAGTTGCACCGTTTTCTGCAAACAAAAAATGGATCGCTATGGATTTATGGTCTGGCCAACCTTTACAGCCTTGATAAAGAAAATAACAGATTCGTATTACACCGTAACCAGTTCCTTGATAATTATGGTATCCGTTACGAACATGTGTACCAGGTACTCGAAGACAGGGATGGCATGATCTGGATTGCAACCGACCAGGGATTGTATTATACATCGCCTTACAACAAAGGAATCATCAACATGTATTTGTCGGATATTCCCGGTGAGCTGAATGTAACAGATGTGATTCAATTACAGAATGGAGATTACTGGCTCAGCACATGGAGTAAAGGTGTTATTACGCTTGACCGTAACCTGCGGAAATATCCATCACCTCTTTATAAAAATATCCCAGCTTCACTGCAATCATCTAAAGGTGATCTTGCATTAACATGGGCTCTTTGCCAGCAGAAAAAAACAGGAAAAGTTTTTATTGGTTGCCAGAAAGGATTGCTGATGATTTATGATCCTGCAACCAATAGTACACAATACCTGCAGCCTCCGGAGTTTCAGCAAAAAACAATCAGGTACATTGCTGAAGACAGTGAAAGTAATCTTTGGTTTGGAACACAGGGTGGCCAGCTCGTTAAATATGATGGTGTAAATTTTACTTCAGTTCTTGATCTTGGTGCAGGAGCAATCATTTATAAAATACTCATTGATTCAAAAGGATGGGCATGGCTGGGTACACAGGATAAAGGTGTATATGCTGTAAACACAAAAACAGGTAAAGTAGAACAGTATTACACTGCTGATGGATCTGATCATCAACTTTTCTCCAATACCTGTTATGATATTGAACAACTGAACGACAGTATTATTTATGTTTCAACTGAAGCACTGAATATCATCAATAAAAAAACAGGTGATGTTGAAATTGTAACTGATAAAGAAGGATTGCCTTCCAATTCCATTCACCGGCTACGTTTGGATAAAGATGGTTTTTTATGGATCATCACCGACAGGGGTTTGTGTCGTTACGATCGTGCAAAAAAACGTTTTACAAGTTATGGGAAGAAGGATGGAATACTGCTTGCTGATATTGCAATGACTGCTGATTATATCTGTCATGATGATTATGTAATGTTTGCAGGAGTAAACAGTTTGCTGTTCTTTCATCCCAATGCATTTAAGCGAACCATTCCTCCACCTGATGTAACATTGACCGATTTTCAATTGGGCAACAGGTATATTTTAATTGATTCGCTGCAGGCATTGCAGGAAGTAAGGTTAAAGCAGAATCAGAATAATTTCACTATCAGCTTTGCTTCACTCGATTTCAGGAACCGTGATAAGTATGTGTATTACTATCGTATGCAGGGGCTTGATAAAAACTGGATCAGGGCTGAATATATGTCGAGCACCTATGCATCGCTTGCGCCGGGTCATTATATTTTCCAGGTACGGGCTGAAACATTGGATGGATTGGGTTCAGAAAAAATTACTGAACTCAGCATTTATATTATGCCTCCTTTCTGGCGTACGTGGTGGTTTTCATCAACACTGTTGTTGATTTTTGCCATGATTGCTTACAGTATGCACAGGTTAAGGCTGCATCGTTATTTTGCAGTTGAAGCAATCCGCAACCGTGTTGCCCGTGATCTGCACGATGATATGGGAAGCACACTCAGTACGATTAATATTCTCAGCTCCATGGCAAAGGCCAAACTCAATACAGATGCTATTAAAACGGGTGAATACATTAACAAGATCAGTGATAACAGTCAGCGCATGATGGAAGCAATGGATGATATTGTCTGGGCAATCAAACCATCCAACGACAATATGCATAAAGTAGTGGCACGTATGAGAGAGTTTGCCACCAATGTATTTGAAGCAAAAGAAATTGAACTTGATTTCAGGGCAGCTGATGAAGTGAATGATGTGAAGTTTGATATGGAAGCACGCCGTGATTTTTTCCTTGTATTTAAAGAAGCCGTCAACAACGCTGCAAAATATTCAAAGTGTACAAAAGCACAGGTGATATTGCTGGTTGAAAAGAAACAACTCATGCTTCGTGTTAGTGATAATGGTTGTGGCTTTGATATAAAAACTGCTGACAATGGTAACGGACTTGGAAATATGTATAAACGTGCCGATGCATTGCATGGTAAACTTCGTATTCAATCGGAGGTGGGTAAAGGAACAGTAATACAGCTTTCCGTTCCGCTTATTTAAACAACCGTTTATGAACAGAACACTCAGTCATAAGTTCAGATTTTTTACTTTTCTATGCATCACTTTGCTGGTGTATGTTCATGGTTATAATCTTAATAATGCTTACCTGGCTCCGTTTACCACCATGGATGAGCGTTTAACCTTTACAACATTTTTTGAATACCTGTTTGCGAATGGGTTGCTTCGTTTCCGCATTCCGTTATTGTTCCTGATATCCGGTTACATCTATTCATTGTATGATACACGGCCTTACAAGGCGCAGATCAAACGACGGTTTAAATCGCTGATTATACCATATTTCATCTGGAGCTCCTTTGCGTTGCTGCTTACATTTTTTCTGCAGCAGATTCCGTTCACTGCAAATATTGTTTATACAGCAGCAGTTGATCAATTAGGTGATAACAGACCTTACACTGAAATTGGCTGGCATGGAATTCTTCCACGTTTGCTGTGGGGAAATATTGCTTACCAGATGTGGTTTATTCTTGTATTGTTTGTGTACAATCTTATTTACCCGCTTATCAGGTGGATGGTGTTGCGTATCCCGTATATATGGTTGCCATTTGCAGGCTTTTTATGGTATATACATTTTAATATAGGTCTGGCCGAAGGGCAAGGGCTGTTATTCTTTTCATTAGGTGTGTGGATTGAAAAAAGAAATATATCTGTTGAAAAACCACCAGCTTGGTTAAGCATTGGTCATGCATGGATATTTTTTGTTGGTGTATGTATTGTAAAAACATTCATGGCATTTGAACTTGATCCCGGCGAAATGAGTACTTATTTTATTTTACTCACTTTATACCAGCTTTCCATTCCTGCAGGTATTGTTGCTATCTGGTTCAGCTCTGATAAAGTTGTGCAGTGGCTCTCCGCAAAAAAATGGTTTCAGCGTGCAGCAGGTTATTCATTCTTTTTATATGGAATGCACATACCGTTACTTGCGTATGTAATGCAGGCAGCAGTCATGTATCTTGATAAAATTCCTGAATACCGTTTGCTTACATATCTTTTTGTGCCGGCATTGCTTGCGTTGTTTTGTATTGCAGTTGGCATGCTTTTAAAGAAAACAATGCCAAAAGTATATGCTGTTGTTACAGGAGGCAGGGGCTTTTAGCCTACACATTTATGTGGTGAAAGTGAGAGCACACATTTTTTAATTTTGTAAAAACAATGAACATGATAAAAGTATTACTGTATGAAGATAGTCCGCAGTTGCGTGAAGGACTTACGATGCTGATTGATGGCAGTGATGGATTTACAGTACTGGCAGCTTATAAAAATTGTGATCATGCTGCTGATGAAGTAGCTGCATGGCAACCTGATGTGATATTGATGGATATTGATATGCCCGGTACAAATGGAATTGAAGGATTAAAACATATCCGTGCTGTAAACAGTGATGTGAAAATTTTAATGCTCACTGTTTTTGATGATAACAAAAATGTGTTTGAGGCAGTAAAGAATGGAGCAAACGGTTATATCTTAAAGAAAACACCACCTGCCAAACTGCTGGAATATATTGAGGAAGCGGCAAGCGGAGGTGCACCAATGACGGCATCTATTGCCACACAGGTATTGAAAATGTTTTCACAGATGAACAATGTGCAGAGTGAAGATTATAATTTAAGTGACAGGGAAAAACAGGTGCTGCAGTTGCTGGTTGATGGATACAGTTATAAAATGATTGCATCTGAAATGTTTATTTCCATTGATACAGTACGCAGCCATATCAAAAAGATTTATGAAAAGCTGCACGTTAATTCCAAGTCGGAGGCAGTAGCCAAAGCATTTAAAGATAAACTGCTTTAATTTTTTGTTGCATCATTGCCGCAGGCTTTTATTTTTACAGGATGGAAAAAGAACTGCTTCAGAAATTTGTTTTGCAGCTTTACCCGTTAAAGCCGGAAGAAGTGGATGCATTTGTTGCTGACTGGCAACCATTAACAGTAAAACGAAAAACTATTCTTACCACGGCTGGCGAAACAGAACGGTATCTTTATTTTGTTGTGGAAGGAATTCAGCGGGCTTTTTACCTGGGGCAGGAAAACAAAGAAGCAACGATTGTATTTACATATCCTCCATCCTTCAGTGGCGTGGCTGATAGTTTTCTCACACAAACTCCTTCGCTTTATTTTCTTGAAACCATTACTGCCAGTCGTTTTCTCCGCATTTCTTATGAACAGTTACAGCAACTCATGAAACAATACCCGGGTATACAGCAAATGATTTTCCGGGCGACTTCTGCCGCATTAAAAGGAGCTTTACACCGGCAGATTGAATTGCTTTGTTACAGTAATGAAGAAAAGTTCAGAACATTATTGCAACGCAGCTCACATATACTGAATCTTGTTCCACATAAATACATAGCTTCCTATCTAGGCATGGATGCCACGAACTTCAGCAAACTGCTCGGCACTATTAAATTATAACCATCAAACATAAATCTTGGTTTTTACCAAGAATAAAGTTTTCCTGCAGTAAGAGCTTTGTGTAAAATTCAAAGCAATGAAACAGATTAACTCCGAAGTTTTACTTGACCAGCTGCAGGCAGATGTGCGTGAAATTATTCTGCAGGCAAGCCGTCTTCAGCAAATCGCCAATGAATTATTACAGAAATCGCCGGCTGCTGAAAAATGGAGTGTTGCCCAAGTGCTGGAACATCTGAATATTTATTGCCGTTATTATATTAAAGCAGCGGAGAAGAAACTTCATCTTCATCAAACAAAATCTGCAGCCATTTTTAAACCGGGCTGGCTTGGAAATTATTTTACCCGAATTATGAAGCCTCAGCAAGGCAATAAGATTGCTTCTAAAATGAAATCACCTTCCAATGCATTGCCTTCTGCACAGCCCGATGCAAAAGCCATGCTTGATGAATTTCTTTTGCATCAGCATCATTTGCTGAACCTGTTGCAGATATCACGATCGGCCAATCTTAATTCAGTGCGGATTCCAACAACTCTCAGCCGGTTTGTAACATTAAGGCTGGGTGATACGTATCGCTTTTTCATTGCTCATGAAGAAAGACACTTTGTACAGATTAATCAAGTCATATCAACCTTACAACAATCAGCGGGTGAACAAAAACCTGCAGCATAAACCTTATTCATCACATCAAAACAACAATTTATGAACAAACAAAAAATGCTCAACATCGCTTCTGCCGTGTTGATAGGCTTCACAGCTTTTGCTGTATTTATGGTAAGTGTACAGGCATTCATCAGTCCGCAATCGGTAATGGATCTTGTTCAGGTTAAACTCAATAACACAGATGCATATAGTTCCATACGTGGAGTGTATGGCGGTATAGGATTACTGCTTTTTATACAGCTGGTTTACCTGGCATTTACAAACAAACAGCAGGGACTTGTAGTGGTTGCACTGTTTGGCGGATTGTATGCTGTTTCAAGAACCATCACCATTTTTATTGAAGGTAAGCTTGGAGCTTTTGGTACACAATGGCTTTACACCGAAGCTTTCTTATGCATCATGGCAATTGTATTGTTGCTGTTGCGTAAACAAATTGCTGTAACAAAAAATTAATTTCAGCGTAAGCAGTAAACGAATCACATCAATATGTGATTGATACAGGATTGTTGTGGCGATACATTTGCGCAACATTAACCATTAAACCAAATCATAAAATATTCTGCTGCTGCCGCATGGCCGTTGCTAACCATTTATTGCAAAAGAAAAATGAACCGTTGAATCTTTTCCAACCAATTCAAATTCACTAATACAATTTATAACAATCATCAACCATTAAACCTATCATGAAAAAAACGTTTTTCATCTTCAGTTCTTTGTTTTTTACAGCAGGAATTGTATTTATTTCCTGTACAGGAAGCGAAACATCAAAGCCGGTTTCAGAAATCAATAACGACAGTTTAATCAAACGTGGAGAATACCTGGTTGCAACTATTGGCTGCGGCGATTGTCATTCGCCAAAAGTAATGACTGCAATGGGGCCTGTTCCTGATACAGCAAGATTATTATCGGGTCACCGCTCTGATGCAAAAATGCCACCGGTTAATGAAGCTGCATTAAAAGAAGGCTGGGTATTGTTTTATCCCGAGAACACAGCAATGGTAAGTCCATTGGGTATTTCTTATGCAGCAAATATTACTTCTGATTCAACCGGTATCGGCAACTGGACTTTTGAACAGTTTACAATTGCCATGACAAAAGGCAAGTATAAAGGAATTGAAAGTAACAGGAATTTACTTCCTCCAATGCCATGGCCAAATTTTGCCAACATGAGCAATAATGATCTGAAAGCAATTTATACTTTCCTGAAATCAACAAAGCCGGTAAAAAATGTTGTACCTGCGGCACAAATCAATTTATAAACTGTAAAGAAAAAAACGATGGAGCGTATTAAAATGTTCAGTGCGCCGCACAAAGCGTTGCGGAATTTATTATCGCAGGTTTCAATGCTTGCAGGAAAGATTGATTACAGCCAGATTGATGAAGTGGCTTGCCTGCAGGAAAAAGCACAGGTTCTGTTTGCATTACTCAGCTCACATGCACATGCAGAAAATGAATTTGTTTTAAAACCACTGGAAGCGAAAAGTGCCGGTGCTTCTGATCATGATTTCAAAGAACATGAAGAGATTGAAGAGCAACAGGCAGAACTGCAGCAGCAAATTCTTCAGCTAAATGGTATGCAAAGTGCCGAGCAAGGTTATTACCTGTACCTGGCCGTTACCAGGTTTCAGGCAATGTACCTGGAGCATATTCTGCATGAGGAAGAAGAAACACAGGTACTTCTGTGGGAAAATTTTACTGATGAAGAATTATTGCAGTTGCGTACGGAACTGTTGCAGCACATGAGCCCTGATGAACGGATGCTTTGGATGAAATACATTGTTCCTTCGCAAACTATTTCAGAAAACAAAGAAATGCTTGGTGCATTAAAAGCTGGAATGCCTGCTCCTGTTTTTGATGAAGTATGTAATACGTTCAAACCTGAAATGAATGAAAAGGAGTATGAACAGCTGCTGAATCAATTATAACTCTTAAATGAGGTAACTGCTTTCACATGTTTATGTGATCTTATTCACTGATCAGCAATTTTAAATTTGAAACATGAAAAAATTATTCGTCCTGTTATTGTTTGTTCAGCAGGCTGCAACAGCCCAGCTCACTTCGCTTCAGCAATTGAAGATTGACAGTATGATTAACCAGTTTGTGGAAACAAAACAGTTTTCAGGAGTGGTGCTTGTTGCAAAGAATAACCAGGTATTGTACCAGCGTGCTGTTGGTTATGCTGATAAGGAAAACAAAATTCTTAATACAGTCAACAGCAATTTTAATATTGCTTCAATGGGTAAAACATTTACCGCAACAATGATTATGCAGTTGGTTCAGGAAGGTAAGCTGCGTCTTGAAGAAACTGTGCAGGCTGTTTTACCTGGGTATAAAATAAAAAGGGCAGATAGTATTACCGTGTTTCACCTGCTTACACATACATCGGGTGTTGGGAATTATATGGAGTATGCTGATTATGAAGAAAACAGGAATACATTAAAATCACTTGCTGATGTAATGCCTTATGTTGTTGCAATGGAACCAACAATGAATAGAGTGGGGGAGCGGTTCGATTATTCTAATTCCGGTTTTATTATTCTTGGAAGAATCATTGAAAAAATTACCGGTAAAACTTATGAGCAAAATTTAGAAGAACGCATTTTCAGAAAAGCGGGAATCAATAATTCTTATATCCATCATCCGGCAACATTTCAATCACCCAAAGAAGCGTTTCCTTATTTGGCTTATACGGCTAACACTTTTGTGAATGCAGTGAGCGATGAATTTCCTGCATTTTCTGATGGCGGTATGCAGAGTAATGCTGTGGATCTCTATCGTTTTGCAAACGCATTGTTGAGTAATCAACTACTGAAACCTGAAATGCGTGATAGCATGTGGAATGGAAAAATTGAAATGGGAAGGAATGCAAAGTACAGTTTTGGCTGGATGGATAATGCAAATGAGTACGGCAAAAATATTTATAGTCATGATGGTGGTGGTAAAGGCTTTTCATCTGATTTGAAAATTGTGAAAGAAGATGGATATGTAATTGTTGTGCTCATCAATAACAGGGTAAACCCAAGAGATGTTTCTGAAAACATTTTACGTATCCTGTACAAGGGTACCTACAATAAACCGGAGAAATATCTTGAAAATAAACTGATGGAAACAGTAGAGCAAAAGGGTTTTAACTATGTTAAAGACAATTACAATGCTGTAATCAAAGAATATGGATTTGATAAAACTCCCAATCACTGGGTGTACATCATGTTCTCTGATATGTTTGAAAGCATGAAGAAGCTGGACGAAGCATTTATGATTTGTGAAATGGGCCGAAAGGAGTTTCCAAAAGAAGCATCACTTTGTGTTGTTACCGGACAGTTGTTTTTGGTACAGAAAAAATACCAGGAAGCTGCTGCATGGTTTCATAAAGCACTTGACATTGACCCCAACGATGAGTATGCGAAAATGATGCTCAATAAAGTGAACAGCAAACTCAAATAGAAGTAACTGGATTTTTTTGGATAAGCATTCTTCACATCTACATGTGATTGTATGCATCAGTTTAAGAAATCATTTTTGTTCTCAAAAAAATAATAATCATGAAAAAGCACTTTTTTCTTTTCGCCGTAATGACAATTGTATTTTTTTCTTCCTGTAAACGTATCGAGGTCGATATTACAATTCCCGAAGACATGACATATGTAAGTCTTAATAACAGGACGGTTGCTTACCAGCAGGGACCTGTTGTTCTGGATATTGACCATAACAACGAAAACGATTTAATTTTCAGTGTGTGGCTTGTTGGTGATCCAATACTTGAACAGGATAAACGACAGTTCAGGGTTTCATCAGGTATTCATACAAGACTTGCAGTTAATGCAGATGAGGAAACACCGGTTATGGGAGTTGGAAATATGATTTATCTCTCTTCTTTTAACGGGTATAACTGGTATGAAGTGTCATCCATTATTCTTGTGCAAAGAGTTGAAGGAATGTATGGCCCTATCTTCTGGACTGGCAACTGGCAAACAGCATACCACAGGTATCTGCCGTTTCAATTGGTAAAAAATAATCAGCGTTATAATGGCTGGGTAGAGCTGACTGTTGATATTGCCCAGGAAAAAATTATACTTCATAAAGCCGCTTACAGTAACCTGCCGGAGAAAAAAATCAGGGCAGGGTTTTAATCCACCTTATGATAATTCATAACATTTTATCATCAAAAAAAATCAGTTAACTTATGCAAATCAGAAACCTTATCAAACGTTCATCGTTTTTTGTTGCAGCATTTATGTTGTTGCTGCTTGGCTCTTGTAAAAAAGAAGATAAAACAACTGTTTCTTCTGCTAAAATCAAATCAATTACTTCCGAAAATGACGAAATGCTTTTTTCTTATAATGCAGACGGGACAGTTAAGGCTGCATTAATGAAAGATCATTCTGTCACGAATGGAGAAGAAGTGTATTATACCATCAGTTATAATACGGCTAAACAAATTACACAGGTGGTGGGAGATAATGATGAAAAAATTATTCCTGTATACCAGAACGGTGTTATTGTAAAAGCTTTCCTGAAAAACGACCAGGATGAAGAGCTTGGGTTTACGGAATATGAATACCAGAATAACCGGTTAAAATCAGTTTCGTTATACACTAAAATAGGCGATGTGATTTATCCGCTTACAATGATGGAGTATACATGTAATGCTGCCGGCAATATTGTAACAACAAGTTTGTTTGTACAAAACCCGCTTGCACCAAACAGTCTGCTGCTTACAGGAACAATTTCTTACGAGTATGATTCAAAAGCAAATCCATTGGCAAACGCCAAAGAGTTTTTGCAACTGCTGTGGTATGCAGTTCCACAAAATAATGTGGTCAAAGAAATTCATAAAGATAAAAATGGAGCTGTTGAAGAAACAACAGAGTACACTTACCAGTACAATAACCAGTTGCCATCGTCTGCAGTTGTAAAACTAACTGCGGCCGGACAAACACCGGTTATTTCCAATTACGTTTTTTCGTATCAGTAGTTTTTGATTAAAAAAAAGGGCCGGGTTGTTTAACCTGGCCCGCTTTTTTTGTAAGAAATTATTGTACGATCTGCTGATCCCGTTTTCTGAATTGATGAATGAACAGCAGCAATAAACTGGTGAAAATACCCAGCGCTGCACAAAGAAGGAAATAAGGTGCATTTGGCAAATCACTGTTGCTGATAGCTGTAACGCCTTGTATCATCAGTATTAATTCATTGGCAAATATTGCCCCAGCCAGTACCCATAAAATTATGTGCGCTGATTTGCTTTCGGCTTTTATTAATTCCTGCTGAATCAAAAATCCAACAATAAACAGCGATACAAAACCCAGCAATACCAAATGGAGAAATCCAATTACAATGGGTCTTATGCCAAAAGCATATTTGTTCAGTTGAGGAATGGCAGAAAAAGCCTGCAATAAAAGTTTGAGCATAAATGCCAGCATTGAAAACGACCATAGCCATTCAACCATTTTCTTTGTTGATTGCTTCACATTTTTTTTCAGTTGAATAAAAAGCCGGAAGAAATAAATCAATGCCAGCAGTTGTAACACTGCTGCTATAATTCCTCCAATATGTATCCACTCAGGCACCCGCATCCACAACATGGATAAAAACCATGCAGGTAATACTGCTGCAAGTAATAAATAAAAGAAGTAATTGCTGTAGCGGATCTGCACTGCATTCATCCATTGTGCTGCATAAGTGAACAATAGTCCGAAAATGGTAAACAAGAACCAGCCGTTATATTGGAAATGCAGGTAAAAGTAAACTGAACCAAAATAAAGATCCTGGTGTGCAATTTTGTTGGCCATTAACCAGGCGAGTGTAAATGTGCCGATGGAAGAAACAATATTGCAACCCAACGCAGCATAAAACCATTTTTTACGGAAGCTGATTTCAGGCGACGCAACCAGTTGCTTTCTTACCAGGTATGCAAACCAGAATGAAACAAAAATGGATAGGGTTGAAAATGCAATGGATGGAAATGCATAACCCATAAACGGAAACGTAAACAGCATGCCATAGCTGCTGAGTTGCTGCACCCACATCAGCAAATTGTATTGTATCAGTTGTTTTTGCTGCGGCTGTAGCACATGAATGATGGCTATGTACAATGCAGTTGAAACCCATCCTGCAAAAGCAAAATGTGAATGTGCATGCAGCAGATTCTTGTAATCAATGCCCGGCAGTGAAAAAAGGATTTTATACCTCAGCAGCACACCTACAGATGCCAGTACCACGAAATTCAGCAACGATAATCTTGCCCACTTTTTTGTAAACGTCATAAATTAAAGATGAAATCAAACCATCAAAAAAAGCAAAGATGATGGTAGGTTAGTATGATCTGGATCATATCAAAAGTATACTTTTCCCTTTTCTATTTTAAGATTGCCTGCATCCTGCATCTGGCGGATGGTGCGGATCACTGTTTCAACCCTCAGGCCGGTCATATCAGCAATTTGCTGGCGGGTTAATTCAATTTTGGAAAGCTCATTTTCTTTCATTCCACGACCTTTCTTGTATTCCTGCAACAGGGTTGTAACACGGTGAAGCGGTCCGTAAGATGAAATTTCTTTCGACATCAGCGATTTGTATCTCAGTCTTCTGGCCAGTGTTTGTGTAAAGCAGAAATGAATCTCGAAATTGTCTTTCAGCAGTTGCAGGAAGTTTTCCTTGCGGAGGCGGATAATGGTACATTGCTCATCGGCTACAGCGCTTGCTGGGTAAGAGCCTCCGTCAAACAAAGGGGGTTCTCCAAAACTTTCCCCCGGTTCAAAAATCCCCTGGATAAACTCACGCCCTTCATCGTTCGTATTGCACATTTTGATTTTCCCTTCTACAACCTGGTAATAGAAATGTGCCAGATCACCCTCACAAAAAAGGACATGCCCTCTCTGGTAGGTATGAAAGGTTGCCCCCCAAGCCAGCAGGAGATCTACATCAATATCGCAATTAACCTGTTTCTGCATATCGGATCGATGATAAGGTTTATTTATAAGGCTGGTTTTCAACCGGCAATTTATACAGGATATTCTCAATAAATGAAAAATGCTGTTCAAAAAATGCACGGGTGGCTAAATTATTAAGCTTTTTTGATTTTATGACTTGAATCATAAAGTTCTTTTTTGGGTGGGTGTAATCTTGTACCGTCAAACTTTAATTAAAATCAAAAGCGAATGAAAAAGATTCTTATCGTATTAGGTGCAGTAAGTTTTATGTATGCCTGTGGTAATGGCTCTACACAGGGTGAAAACAAAGCCGCTGGTGATCAGCAGACATCACAAACAACCGACAATGGCAATCCTTCTTATGACCCCGAAAGAGGTTCTGGAAAGTTTACTACTGTTGATGTGAAGCCTGAACTTGACAAGTCGATGGCTGAAGCCGGCAATAAAATTTTTGAAGTGAAATGTTCAAGCTGTCACAAGCTTACCGATGAGAAACTGGTAGGACCAGGCTGGAAAGGGGTTACATCACGCCACAAACCTGAATGGATTATGAATTTCGTTACCAATACAGATGAAATGCTGAATAAAGATCCAAAGGCAATGGCCATGCTGGAGATTTGTTTGGTACGTATGCCCAACCAAAGTTTAAGTGATGATGATGCAAGACATATCTATGAGTTTATGCGTGAGAACGATGGTGTAAAATAAGCAAGACACAATAACCAACTATCGAGATAACGCCATAAAAATCTAAAAACCCCATAACAATTATTATGAAATATTCAAAACTCTTACTGCTTATCCTGCTTACAGGATCAGTAATGCACATGATGTCTTGCAAACCAAAAGGAGCAGGAAGCGCTGTAGGTGCAGGCGCTGCAGAAAAAGCATACGTTGCACCAGGAAAGTATGACCAGTTTTACAACTTTGTATCGGGCGGTTTCAGCGGACAGCTGAGCGTTTACGGAATTCCAAGCGGAAGGCTGCTTCGTGTAATTCCTGTTTTTTCTGTTGATCCTGAAAAAGGATACGGTTACAGCGAAGAAACAAAACCAATGTTAATGACCAGCCATGGTTATGTACCCTGGGATGATCTTCACCACACAGAACTTTCACAAACCAATGGTGAAGTGGATGGAAGATGGGTATTTGGTAACGGTAACAACACACCACGTGTTGCACGTATTGATCTGAAAACCTTCCGCACTGCAGAAATTATTGAATTGCCTAACAGTGCAGGTAATCACTCTTCTCCTTTCATTACTGAAAATACAGAGTATGTGGTAGCAGGTACGAGATTCAGTGTTCCCGTTGGTGGAAATCCTGATGTACCTATTTCATCATACAAACAAAATTTCAAAGGAACAATCAGTTTCATCAGCGTAAGTAAAGAAGGTGCAATGGATATTGCTTTCCAATTGTTACTTCCCGGTGTAAACTTTGATTTGAGCCATGCAGGTAAGGGACCAAGCCACGGATGGTTCTTCTTCAGTTGCTATAACAGTGAACAGGCAAATACCTTGCTTGAAGTAAATGCTTCACAGCGTGATAAAGATTTCATTCTTGCTGTAAACTGGAAAAAAGCAGAAGAATATCTTAAAGCTGGTAAAGGTGTAAAACAATCAGTAAAATATGCTCACAACACGTATGACGAGAAAACACATACTGCAAAAAGCGAAATCAGAACAGAGGTTACAACACTTGATCCTGCTGTGCTGAAAGATATCTGCTATTTTGTACCATGTCCTAAATCTCCTCACGGTTGCGATGTTGATCCTACCGGTGAATATTTTATCGGAAGTGGTAAACTGGCAGCATTAATTCCTGTTTTCTCTTTTGCAAAACTGCAGAAAGCAATTGCTGAAAAAACGTATGATGGTGAATTTGGTGGTATTCCTGTATTGAAATATGAAGCAGTGTTACATGGTGAAGTACAGAAACCAGGTCTTGGACCTTTGCATACTGAGTTTGACGGAAAAGGTAATGCATACACTTCTTTCTTTGTAAGCAGTGAAATTGTAAAATGGAATATCAAGGATTTAAAAGTTCTTGACCGTGTTCCTACTTACTATTCAATTGGTCACTTATGTGTTCCCGGTGGTGATTCAAGAAAACCATTTGGTAAATATGTAATTGCTTATAACAAAATTACAAAAGACCGTTACCTGCCAACAGGTCCTGAACTTGCACAAAGTGCACAGTTGTTTGATATCAGTGGCGATAAAATGCAGCTGATTCTCGACTTCCCCACAATTGGTGAACCACACTATGCACAGGCAGTTCCTGCAGAGTTGATCAAGGGTAACAGTCTGAAGATTTACAAGATTGAGGAAAACGGAAATGCATATGCAGCTAAAGGCGAAAAAGAAGCGAAGGTTGTACGTGAAGGAAACAAAGTACATGTATATGCAACTGCTATCCGCTCACACTTTGCACCTGATAATATTGAAGGAATCAAGTTGGGTGATGAAGTTTATTTCCATGTTACCAATCTTGAACAGGACTGGGATGTGCCTCATGGCTTTGCAGTAAAAGGAGCAAACAATGCTGAATTACTGATTATGCCTGGTGAAACCCAAACATTGAAATGGGTTCCTGAACAAGTAGGTGTATATCCATTCTATTGTACTGATTTCTGTAGTGCATTGCACCAGGAAATGCAGGGTTACATCCGTGTATCTGCTCCGGGGAGTAATGTACCACTTACATTCAGTTTAGGTAAGCAGGGTGCAGCTGCTGCAGACACCAGCAAACCAGCTTCCAAATAAGTAAATAAAAAGTTGAGATGATTATCAGAAACAGACCTGTTCATCACTACAGGTGAAGTTCAGGTCTGTTTCTATTTTAAGACGATTAATTTAAAAGATATGAAAGGTCAGTTAAGTTCCGTAGCGAGGATTGCATCATTTATTTGTGCACTGGCGTTAGTCGTTGTGATTTTTGTACCCATGTGGCGTATTGATCTGGCAGCACCTCAATACCCTGAAGGATTAACGATGAAAATTTACCCCGACAAAGTAGGGGGCGATGTTGATATTATCAATGGTCTTAACCATTATATTGGAATGAGAACCATTCATGCAAATGATTTTGTAGAGTTTACAGTATTGCCTTATATCATTGGCTTCTTTGCATTGTTTGGAATTTTGGTAGGTATAACAAGAAGCCGTAAGCTTTATTATTCCTGGTTTGTATTGTTTGTGTTGTTTGGTATACTGGCGGTGTATGATTTCTGGCGCTGGGAATACAATTATGGACATAACCTGAACCCTAATGCGGCAATCGTAGTGCCGGGTATGAGTTACCAGCCACCACTCATCGGGTTTAAGCAGTTGTTGAATTTTGGTGCTTATTCTTTCCCCGATGTTGGTGGTTATATTTTTATTTCAGTTGGTGTTATTTTAATGGTAATTGCTTTTCTCGAATGGAAAAAAGCAAAAAAAGCTGTGAATGTTTCAGCAGCATTACTTGTTACAGCTATGCTGATGATGCAAAGCTGTTCATCAGGTCCGCAGCCTATCAGCTACGGAAAGGATGCCTGCGATTTTTGTAAGATGGTTATCACTGATCAGAAGTTTGGAGCAGAGGTGGTAACCACTAAAGGAAAAGTGTACAAGTTTGATGATGTGCATTGTATTGCTTCGTTTATCAAATCCAATACGGTTGATCAAAAAGAAATCAGTGGTATTTATTTTACCGACTACTCAAGAAAAGATCAGCTTGTAAAATCAGACAACAGTTTTTTACTTCAAAGCGATATGTTGAGAAGCCCAATGGGGGGCAATGTGGCTGTCTTTGCTTCGGAAGACAGTTTGAAAAAATTTCAGCAGCAACTTAACGGAACAGCAGTTCAATGGAACGATTTATTAAAATAATTCAGTGCAGCATTATTGTCCTGTTTTGTGTAAGTGCATTTCAAGTGCAGGCACGAACATGGAAGGTAGGTGCTTCGCAACCCTGTAAAACAATCAGCAGTGCT
Source organism: Chitinophagaceae bacterium UBA1931 (assembly GCA_002337125.1). Classification (GTDB taxonomy): domain Bacteria; phylum Bacteroidota; class Bacteroidia; order Chitinophagales; family Chitinophagaceae; genus Lacibacter. Next base: position 932,474 of record DDFJ01000004.1, on the reverse strand, counting down.
ATTGCGAAAGCTGCTGATGGAGATACTATTCTTATTTACCCCGGTGTATATAAAGAAGGGCAGATTATTCTCACCAAGCGCCTTGTACTTAAGGGCACAGGATATCCTGTTCTTGATGGTGAAGTGAAGTATGAAATACTCACCATCCGCAGTAATGCTGTAACAGTAGAAGGATTGTTTTTTAAGAATGCAGGCCGAAGCAGTTATAATGATATTGCTGCTTTGCGTATTGCCGACAGCAGGTATGTAACAGTACGAAATAACAAATTTGAACGCACTTATTTTGGCATATATGCCCAGCATGCAACTGCATGTACCATCAGTAATAATCTGCTGACTTCCGATGCAAAAGATGAAATTTCTTCAGGCAATGGTATTCACTGCTGGAAAAGCGACAGTATGCACATCAGCAACAATACTGTATCGGGGCACCGTGATGGTATTTACTTTGAATTCGTTTCAAACTCTGTTATCAGTAATAACAAAAGCTTTCAGAATGTGCGTTACGGGTTGCATTTTATGTTTTCCAATTCCGACAATTATATCTCCAATATTTTTAGCGATAATGGGGCAGGAGTAGCGGTGATGTTTTCTAAAAATATCGGGATGAGCAATAATACTTTTTCCGATAACTGGGGATCGGCTGCTTATGGAATACTGATGAAGGAAATTTCTGATTGCGTTGCACAGGGAAATCTCTTTAAATCAAACACTGTTGGAATTATGATGGAAGGAACCAACAGGGTTAAAATGATTAAGAACCGTTTTATCTCAAATGGCTGGGCCATGAAGATCCAGGCAAGCTGCTCTGACAATGTGTTTACTGAAAATAATTTTCAATCCAATTCATTTGATGTAGCTACAAACGGCGATCTGGTATTGAGCAAATTCGAAAAAAATTACTGGGATAAATATGATGGTTACGACCTGAACAGGAATGGAATTGGCGATGTGCCTTACCGACCTGTAAGTCTTTACTCCATGATTGGTGAACAAAATCCATCGAGCATGATGTTGTTCAGAAGCTTTATTGTGAGTTTGATTGATAAAGCTGAAAAAATGCTTCCTGTACTTACACCGGTTGATCTGAAAGATGATCATCCTTTAATGAAACCTCTAAAACTTTGATGCATGATCATTGCTAGCAATGTAACAAAAACATTTGGCAAGCTGAAAGCGCTTGATAATGTAAGTGTGAACTGTGTGAAGGGACAAACCATTGCATTGATTGGTCCTAATGGAAGCGGTAAAACAACTCTTATAAAATCTATACTCGGAATGGTGGTGCCTGACAGTGGATTTATCACGTTTGATCAGCACAATATCCTGCACGACTGGAATTACCGTGAACGTATTGGTTATATGCCACAGATTGGAAGATATCCTGATAACATGAGTATTGCCCAGGTATTTACCATGATGAAGGATATCCGCAAAAAAAGTGCTGCTGTTATTGATGAAGAGCTGATTGAAGAGTTTGGATTAAATGGAATGATGAGCAAGAAAATGCGTACGCTCAGCGGTGGTACAAGACAAAAAGTAAGTGCTTCTCTTGCATTCCTGTTTAATCCCGATGTGCTCATTCTTGATGAACCCACAGCGGGTCTTGATCCCGTTGCATCTGAAATACTTAAACAGAAGATATTACGTGAAAAGCAAAAAGGAAAACTGACGCTGATTACTTCACATATATTAAGTGAGCTGGATGATGTGGTGAGTGAAATTATTTACATGCAGGAAGGAAAGATGCTGTTTCATAAATCACTGGAGCAGCTGCAGGCCGATACCGGCGAAACAAAACTTGCAAAGGCTATTGCCCAGATCATGAAATAACAAACGGCAAACCGAATTAAACTTTTTGAACATTATGCGTACGATTATAAAATATGTAGTGGTTGACCTGGTGAAAAGCAGGATTGTACTTGCTTATACTTTTTTTCTTCTTGCAATGTCGTTTGGCATTTTCAATATTGATGAAAATGCAACCAAGGGAATTATGAGCCTTATGAATCTTGTGCTGATCATTATTCCATTGGTGAGTATTATTTTTTCTACAATCTATGTTTATAATTCATCTGAGTTTATTGAATTACTTGTTGCCCAACCGTTGAAACGAAAATCACTCTGGATGAGTATTTATTCAGGGCTTGCTGTATCACTTTCACTTTCTTTTGTGATTGGTGTTGGTTTGCCTGTAATTATTTATGATGGCAGTGCAACAGGATTAACATTAATTGTAGCCGGGCTGTTTCTTACATTAATTTTTACTGGTATTGCTTTACTGGCGTCAGTTCTTACAAGAGACAAGGCTAAAGGAATTGGTGTATCAATCCTTGTATGGTTTCTTTTTACACTTATTTACGATGCAATAGTTTTATTGCTGCTTTTCCAGTTCAGCGATTACCCGTTGGAAAAACCAATGATTGGCATTACAATGCTTAACCCGGTTGACTTATCGAGAATATTGATTTTGCTGAAACTGGATATTTCAGCACTGATGGGTTATACGGGAGCAATTTTTAAGGAATTTTTTGGCAGTGTTACCGGTATCGGGTTGTCGGCATTAATGTTATTTTTGTGGACGATTATGCCGGTTTGGTTTTCGTTAAAAAAATTCCAGAGAAAAGATCTATAAAATTTGACTTATGATTACAGGAAATATCAGTGAACTGATCAAGTTCGATAAGACAGGAAAGGCTGTACTGTACAAAGAAGAACGTTTTCATGCAATGCTTTTGAATTTACCCGAAGGAGATGAATTGAAGCCTCATATTTCCAAAACCGATGTGTTTTGTATTGTTCAGAAAGGTGAAGCAGAGTTTATTCTTGAAGGAAAATCGTTCAATATTAAGAAAGGTGATTTGTTTTCGTTTAAAGCAAAGCAGGAGCATGCTGTAAAAGCACTGACGGATTTCAGTTTGCTGCTCATTAAATAGAATACCCTTATCATTTAACCCAAAACTGTAAATGAAAAAAGATATTGAAAACAGGGATGACATCATCAGGTTGGTAAATACATTTTACGACCGGGTGAAACCAGATGATCACATCGGGCATTTCTTCAGTAAAGTTGTAAAAGTTGATTGGGAGAAGCATTTGCCATTGATGTACAACTTTTGGGAAAATATTATTTTCCATTCAGGTACTTATGGTGGTAATCCTATGCATATACACCTGGATCTCCACAAGAAATCGGCAATGCACAAAGAGCATTTCGACCGTTGGATTAAACTGTTCAATGAAACAATTGATGATTTGTTTGAAGGAGAGAAAACAGAACAGGCAAAACAACGGGCATTATCCATAGCTACTGTAATGCAGATTAAAATTGCGCAGGTTCCAGGTAATGAATCTATCTATTAACCCGTAATAAAAGCATGAAAAGAAAAGGCATCCATTTGGATGCCTTTCGTTGTAAACTAAAGTCCGATTATTTTGAAGGCGGTAACAATACTTTGTCAATAACATGGATGATGCCATTGGTTGCAGGTATTGATGCAATAACATTTGCGCCGTTCACAGTGATCTTGCCATCTTTGTTTCCAATTGTAATATTTTGTCCGCTTGCCATACCGTAGGTCATGCCATCGCCCAGTAAGGCATCTTTCAATACACCTACATATACATGGTATTCAAGTATACTGCGGAGCTTGTCTTTGTTTTCAGGCTTCAGTAAATCTTCTAAAGTGCCTTTTGGTAATGCATCAAAAGCTGCATTGGTTGGAGCAAATACCGTAAACGGACCGGCGTTGGAAATAACATTTACATAGTCCGCTGCTTTTAAAGCTGCTACTAAAGTTGTGTGATCTTTGCTGCCAACAGCAATTTTTACAATGTCTTTGCCTGATTCATCATCCTGTACGGTTGATTGTCCGCCACCACCTGATGGCTGATCGGTTGTGCTGGTTGTACTGCTGCTGCCTGAATTATCTGCCGCATTATTGCAGGAAATAAAAAGGAAAAAAGCAGTAAGGATTGCTAAGTACTTCATTTCAGTTTCTTGGTTTTTTGTTAAGGAAACAATTTCTCAATATCGAAAGTAAATCCCCAACGTCATGGCGCTTATGATTCAAATCATATCCAGCAAGATTTCTGAAAATTCATTTCAGCATTGAATGCAGCTGTGATTTTGTACTGTTGTATAGGGCAGATTTAAAAAGAACAAACTGGAAATTTACAGGGAAAGAAAATAGCAGTCAAAGGTTTTTGCATAGCGGGCTGAGATAAATTTCATTTCCTTATCGAGCCGGAAATTATTTTTTTCTAATAAGCGGGCTGATGCAATATTTTGTTTGTCAACAAAGGCTGTACTTGTTTTAAATGGAAGATGATTTCTGCAATATTTCAGTACTTCGCCCAATGCTTCGTTTATGATACCTTTTCGGTGAAACTGCGGAAGTAATTCAAATCCTGTTTCTGCGGTAAGTTTTTTGAAATCAAAATTCCAAAGGCAAATTGTTCCGATCAGTTGTTGCGGTTCATCTCTAAATGCAATTGCCCAATAAAGGCTTTCATTGTTGCTGTTCGCAGTTTTAATTTTTTGTAAAAACTGCCTGGCTTCTTCCAGCGAAATTCTTTCCGGTCTTTTTAAAAACCGGTTAACTGTTTTATCGGATCGTAATTGCTGTACACTAGCAGCATCTTCCATTACCGGTTCCCGTAACAGCAAACGGTTGGTAGAAAGTTCCGGAAATTCGATAAGGTTCATATTGTATGTTGATAAAGAATCAGGGTTTAACAAAGCGGTAAATACTCTCTGCAGCTTTAGCCGATGCATTACCTTCTGCACTTAAACTGTGTTTCAGCTTTTGATAGTTGCTGATCATTTCTTCACGTTGTTGTGAGCCTGGTAATATTTTTTCCAGTTCAGTTTTAATATTACCGGCATTCATTTCGTGCTGAATTAATTCTTTCACTATTTCTTTATCCATAATAAGATTCACCAGCGAAATGTATTTGATATTTACAAGTCGTTTTGCAATCTGGTAACTGATTTCGTTTCCTTTATAGCAAACAACTTCAGGTATACCAAACAAAGCAGTTTCAAGAGTAGCTGTACCACTTGTTACCAGCGCAGCAGTTGATTGCTGTAACAATGCGTAGGTTTTATTTGAAACAGATGATACATTGTTGTATTGCTGAAGCATGCTGCTGTAAAACGTATCATCAAGTCCCGGGGCTTTTGCAACAATAAACTGGTATTGGGGAAACGATTTACTCACCTCCAGCATTACCGGAAGTTTTTTTAAAATTTCCTGCTTGCGGCTTCCCGGCAGCAATGCAATAACGTGCTTTTGTGAAAGTGAATCTTCAGTTGTTTCCTGCCTGCGTTGTTCTACTTCCTCAACAAGGGGATGACCCACATACTCAACTTCCCAGTTCCATTTTGTTTTGTAATAATCTTTTTCAAACGGGAGAATGACCAGCATTTTATCAATGCATTGTTTCATCATTTTTACCCTGTTCTCTTTCCAGGCCCAAACCTGTGGAGATATATAATACACCACACGAATGTTGTTTTCTTTTGCCCATTTGGCAATACGTAAATTGAAACCGGGATAATCAATCAGTATCAACACATCGGGCTTAAACCCCAGAATATCTTTTTTGCAAAATGCAAGGTTTCTGAAAATGGTGCGGATGTTCATCAGTACTTCAGCAAAGCCCATAAACGCAAGTTCACGGTAATGTTTAACAAGCGTTGCACCGGCCAGTTGCATTTTATCGCCACCCCAGCAATGTATTTCTGCCTGTGCATCTTTTTTGTGTAATTCTTTAATCAGATTACTTCCGTGTAGGTCTCCACTTGCTTCGCCGGCAATAATGTAATATCTCATATACTGCTAAGATAAGAAGCCAGCAGCTAATAGCATATTATGCTGTAACCGTTTGTTGATTTAATGGTATCACCACTTCAATTAAGCATCCCTGACCTAATGCTGTAGTGAGTCTGAATTCGCCGTCAAGAAACTGAACACGCCTGCGGATGTTTTCAAGCCCGATTCCTTCTTTTTTCTGAATGGGGTTGAAACCTTTGCCATTGTCTTTAATGCTGAGATGAACATTATTATTGATCAGCAGAATTTCAATATTAACAAGTTTGGCATTGGAATGTTTTAGAATATTATTGAACTGTTCCTGAACAATGCGGAAGATTGTAGTTTGTATAGTGTTGTCGAGATGATTTTTAATCTTGTCGACATGAATCGTAACATTTAATGTTTTTTGCGGATCCATGTTACTGATCATGTTGGTGATACTATCGTGCAGCTGGAAGGCTTCATCAAATGTTGGTGCCAGCTGATGCGACAGCCTTCTTAATTCCTGTATTGATTCGCTTATATAAGTAACAGAGCGGGTAAGAATATCTTCAACCAATGCTTTATTGTCCATTTTCAACAAAGCCATTTCCAGGTTAAGTTTGGATGCTGCCAATATTTGTTTGATATTATCATGCAGTTCCATCCCTAATTGTGTGCGTTCTCTTTCCTGTGCTTCAATGATTGCCTTTAATATTCTTTTTTCTGATTCTTTTGATTCACTCATATCCTGCATTGAACCAATCATTCTTATCGGGTTTCCATTTGCATCATAAAAAATAGAAACACGATCCACAATGTATTTGTATGTGCCATCTGCACAGCGGAACCTGTATTCGTCAACTGCAAATTTTTCCTGTTTTTTTAATACCTGTTCAAGTGAAGCAGAAACCTGTTTAAAATCTTCAGGATGTACATTTTCCAACCACCAGCTGTTGATGTCTTTTATTTCAGCGATATTGTATCCAAGCATTGTTTGAATACCGTTGTTGTAGATAGTTGTATTATTCACAAGGTCTTTATCCCAGATTGTATCTCTTGTTGCCTGGTTAATAATTTCATATCGCTCATTGGCAATTTTTATTTGTTCTTCAGCTGTTTTACGTGAGGTAATATCATTTCTAATACTTAAGAACTGGATGATCTCGCCATTTGCATCTTTAAAGGGAACAATCGTTGTCTGCACCCAGAAGATACTGCCATCTTTTGCTTTATCTCTTACTTCGCCTCTCCACACATTTCCGTTCAGGATGGTTCTCCATAATTCAGTAAACATTCTTTTGGGATGATAGCCGGAGTTGAGGATACGCTGATTTTTTCCAATCAGTTCCTCTTTTGAATATTTAGTGAGCTGGCAGAAATTATCATTTACATAAGTGATTAAGCCATTTTTATCGCTTACATCAACTAAAGAAGATTGGTCAATGGCATAACGGTAATCTTTAATCAGCTTTTCACGGTTCATTCTTTCACTTACATCCTGGAAAATAACACTTGCATATTCTTTACCATCGGGTGTGGAAAAAAGCGAAGTACTTACTTCGCAAGGAATTTTTGCTCCGTCCTTATGAACAAAATTAAATTCAGCTCTTGCCCAATTATTGGCAAATAAATCATTCAAAAAAAGATGAAACCTCGGATCTTCCTGGTCAACCAGTTCTTTTCGTGTTACTTCCAGAATTTCCTGTTCGGTATAGCCCAGCATATCACAAGCAGCCTTGTTTCCATAATAGTGTTGGCCATCAGGTGAGCCTAAAATAATCCCATCCGGGTTGGTGTTAAAAAATGCGAGATTAATCGCTTCTTTCTCATTGAGCAGAATTTCATTGGCTGCCCGCTGCTTCTCTGTTTCAATGAATTCAAGACAGTGGCCAATATCATCAACTGCTTCAGCGAGTAATTTAATTACTGATTCATCGAAGTAGTTTGCTGTACCGGCATAAAGTGTAAAACCGCCAATAACTTTTCCGAATTTTTTAATTGAAAGTGCAATTGATGAATGAAATCCTCTTTTTATTTGTTCATCTCTCCAAATGCTGAGATTAGGATCAGTCGTAACATCTTGGCAAACATAATAACTGCCGTTTCGTAAAGCGGTACCTGTTGGGCCTCTGCCTTCAGGTACATCTTTTACGGTAATTTTTTTGATCACATTTAAATAGCCATGCTCATCTCCGGCTTTTGCAACCGGAACTAAAAATTCTTCTTCGTCAATTGTGCCAATCCATGTCATCTTGAAGTTGCCATCCCTGATAGCAATGTCGCAGATGCCCTGGAATAAATCCTGTTCATTTCTTGTGTTAATGATCAGTTGGTTTACCTGGCTGATGAATTGATAAAGCGAATTTGATTTGTATAATTCTTTTGTACGCTGTTCTACTTTTTCTTCCAGGAACTGGTTTGATTGTTTCAATGCAAGTTCCATTTGCCTGAAAGGAGTAATGTCTTTATTGATAGTGATAATTCTGACCAGTTTGCCTTTTTCATCCGTAACTCCCGATTTGGAGAAGCTGATGTTTAATTTTTTCCCGTTTTTAGCTGTATGAATAATTTCGGTTTCGATGTGCCCGTCAGTGCTTACTGCTTCTAGTACCTGGTCCCTGGTAAAATGCAGATACTCGGTATGTAATAATTCGTAAATAAGTTTTCCAACAGCTTCTTCTTCTGTCCATCCATAAATTTTTTCGGCAGCCTTGCTCCAGGAAAGGATTCTAAACTCAAGATCGGTTGATATAACAGCGTCGGTAATATTTGAGGTTAAGATGTTATTGTATTCTTCTGCTTTCCGGTGCTTTTTATCAAATTGAATGTTTATCCATAAAATTGTTAGTGCAATTAAAACCAGTAGCATTGCAATAAAAAAGAAAAGCTGGCGATAAATTACAGAAACAGCATGTTGCTTCACCAGTTTATTGAAATTGATGACCTCTGTTTCATCTTCCTCAATTTCACTTACAAGGGTTTTTATTTTGTTTGCGTAGTTAAATCCGAAATTTTTATTGAAGAGATCAAGTGCAGCAACTCTTTGTCCCGAATGTTGTAAAGCTGCAAGTGTATCGGAAAAGGCAATTTTATTCTCTATAATGTTAATGAGTGCTATATATCTGTTGCGGTGTCCATCGAATTCTTCCTTGTAAAGAAGATTTGTTTTTTTGATCTGCTCTTTGAGTTTTACCTGTATTTCGTCCTGCTTTTGCTGGTATACAGGTGCTGCATTGACAAGATAGCCCCTTGTGGCAGATTCATATTCAGTAACCAACTGCTGCAGGTTTTGAAGTTCTTGTATGGCTTCCTGGTCGTGTTCAATACTTTTTGTGGCAGATTTTGATTGATTGGTTGCAATAACAAATACAACTATAATAGTAATAAGGGTAACCAAAAGACCAGCCCCGGCCAGTAATAAAATTCTTTCAGCCGCCGGGCCAATTAAAACAGATTTAAGCCGTTCAATTCTGGTAAGGTCTTGGGTTGTTTTCATTTTGAGAACAGGCAATATTTCAATTATGTTATACTTATTGCAAAGTTCTTTTAAAAAGTAACAGTTTGGCGTTGGCTTTTATTGTACATCTATAAATTTATAGTATTTACTACAAAAAATTACTATTCTTTATCATATAAGATATTTTTTATATTTTCTTGAAAACGATGGTTGGACATCATCGTGTTTGCTTTTGTAAGTTGCTGATAATAAGGTTATTAAAAAAAGATTATTGAATTTAACGGCATGAAAAGACCCGATATATGGTTTGCATGGGTTAAAAAGCGCTTGTACTTTTGTGTTGTCAATGCAGAAATACAGAACTGCAGACAGATAGATAACCCGGAGTTTATTATATCCCATCTTGCTTGCTCCAGCGACACTTGCACATAGGAAAAGTTTTAGTAAACAAGAATTAGTGAACATTTAAATTGATAGAAAATGAAAACAACAGTGAAAAGTGCAGTAATTGCTTTAGTAGCATTATTTACATTAACAACAGGATTCACCGCAACTGCAGGTGAAGTAGTAACAGGTGCAGAATTAATTTCAGTTGGTAAACTGAACAACCAGCCGGTATTTCAGCTCAACCTCCACAATAAAGTAAATGGTAAGTACGCTGTGGTAGTTAAAGACCAGTTTGGTGAAGTTCTTTACCAGGAAGTTCTTACAGGTGTGAATATCAGCCGTAACTTCCAGCTGAACACAGAAGAACTGAATGGTGTGGATGTACGTTTTGAAATTGTTGATCTGAAAGGAACTTCAGCTTCAACTGTATTCAATGTAAAAAACAACATGCGTATTATTACAGAAACTGAAATAATCAAGGGTTAATTGTAGGTACAGTATTTAAAACAACGGGTTGCCATTTGGCAACCCGTTTTGTTTTTGTACGAAGTAAACTCTTACATAAAGAATTTTGCGTAAAGTATCATTAAGCCGTACATCAGCGTCATAATAAAAATGCCAATAGCTGTTTTGTCTCTTTTGCTGTTGATGAACAGCGTAAACAGAACAATGTTTGAAATAAGGCAAAGACTTCCTACGGCAGTAAGCAATGCCTTTGTTTTGAAGAAGTATTCGGTAAACTCACCAAAGCTGATGGATGGTGATTTCAGGTAATAATAAATTACTAATCCAAGTACAGGTGCAAGTGCACCTAAAGCAATTCCAAACGGGATTTTATCTAGTTTCAGCATCAGAATTTGAATTTAGTTTCTAATTGTTTTTTCAATGCGTGGTTTGTAAGATCAAATTGAACGGGAACAACACTAACAAAATTGTGTTCAAGGGCCCAAACATCGGTATCTTTTCCTTTATCAAAGTTTTTAAACTCACCGGTAAGCCAGTAATAATTCCTACCGGCAGGATCTTTACGTTGGTGAAACTCCTCAACATATTTGGCGTATGACTGGCGGCAAATTTTTATTCCGGCAATTAAGCTGGCTTCAACATTTGGAATGTTTACATTCAGGCAAAGATGCTTATCGAGTTTTTTTGACTTCAGCACCTGCTCAACAATTTTCCTTGCATAAATTTTACTGGCAGTAAAATCAGCTTCCATACTGAAGTTGAGCAACGAAAACCCGATGGAGGGAATGCTTTCAATGCTTGCTTCAATGGCAGCACTCATAGTACCGCTGTAAATTACATTGATACTGTGGTTGGCGCCGTGGTTAATGCCACTGAGACATATATCGGGTTTGCCATGAAGCACTTTATCAACAGCCAGTTTTACACAATCAACAGGGGTACCACTTGTTTGCCATGTTTCAACGCCATCCATTATGTGTAGTTGCTGCATTCGCAGGGGTGAGCCAATGGTGATAGCATGTCCCATACCACTTTGCGGTTTATCGGGTGCTACAATTACTACTTTACCTAAATCTTTAACGGCTTCCGCAAGGTTGCGTATACCGGGTGCAGTAACCCCGTCGTCGTTAGTAATAAGAATTACAGGAGGTTCCTTTTTTACTTTGGCTATTGTTTTTTTTAACCTGGGCATAATTATTCGTTTGTACTCAAGGCATTTTTAACCATGGGCGGTACAAATATAAAAGTTTGCATTGGTCTGTCTGGTAAAAAAGACAGCCGGAAAAATTAAAAAATAGAGTTTTTTGATAAACTGTTTTAGACGTATATTTAGTGAAACGATTGTTATGCGAACTGCCTCTGATATTTTGAAGAACAAACCTGATATGTTCAACGCCATTGATGCAGATGCTAAAATAATTGATGCGCTGCACATGATGAACTCTGTTAACCACAGTTACCTCGTTGTAAAAAAGAACGATTCCTTCATGGGAATTTTTTCAGAAAGAGATTACAGCCGTAATGTTATTCTGAAAGGCCTGCACAGCGATAGTGCTGCTGTAAAGGAAGCCATGAGTGATTCATTACCTTCTGTAGGGTTACACGAAAGTGTTGAATCCTGTATGAAACTGCTCAACAGTCATAAAACAAGATATATTCTTGTGTTTGAAAACAAACAGTTTAAAGGTGTAATTACCATCAACGATGTATTACGAGAAGTAATTAATAATAAAGAACTGGTGTTTGATGAGCAGGTAGTACACGTGTTTAATGAAACAGTTGAGTTTAACGACAGGATTTTTTAGTTACTGCGTTTTATTTTATATCAAGCAATGCTTCCAGGCTTTTTATGTCTATAGCTTTTGAATAGTTGTAAAAACTTAACACATCTGTAAACCTGTTTACTGGCTGTACGTATTGTTTTGGATCAAACCCCTCAATGAATGTATCCTGGTTAATGGTAAGCGTAATTAACTGAATGGAAATGCGTGGAATTTTTTTGTCGAAGTATTGTGGATTAAACCGCATGTAAGGACGTTCGTTTGGTACAATTGTAATTAATGATGCAGGATTTTCTCCGTTATATGCAGGCATCTTTAATTGTTCAGGAGTAAAACCTTTTTTTTCCTGCAGTATCATATCAAGAAACATCGAGTTGCCTTCTTTTTCTGATTCAAGTGTCCAGTACTTGATCTGCAAATCAAAATACTCACCGGCGGTAACAGGAATCCAATATGGTTTTGAAGGATTGGCAATCACCATAATTCCGTTTCCATAAATAGTGGTATACTCATCAATTTTTTTAAATACCCCTGGCGCCTGGAATACTTCATTCATTTTTCCAAATGCGTCATCATGCGGATTTCGTTTATCAATGTCTTCCATAATTTTTACCCCTGCAACAGTACTTTCAAGGTAGTTGATCCATGCTGTTACATGTTCAACTTCAATACAGTCTTTACGCAAATTACCTGTTGCAATTTCACGGGATAAGGGGCAAAAACGAATCACTAATTCCGAAACAGGAATCTTACCTGCAAGATTAGCAGGATTGTATTTGTAACGAAACATATTAGCGAAAATGCAGGCTGTAACTGTTGCTTCGTAACCAACAGGATTTTGTGTAACAGGATTTTGATGCAGTGTTTCAAGTACGGCGTTCATTTTCTTTTTGAAAACAGCCAGTTCAGCAGGAGACAGTACATAATTGGCATCGCTACGGTAACCGCCTTTTGATTCGTTGAGATAAGTATAAGTCCATTTGCCGGGGGCAGTTGGATCGTATTTGTATTTTGATTGTGCAGCTGAAGTTAAAGTCAGCAAAACAAACGATATGAAAAGAGTGAATGATGAAACTTTGTTTCTGTATGATGCGGAATTCATTTTCTGTGATTTAAATTTTTAGTTCCTGGATTTTTTCGGTTGACATGGCAATACCATTCTTATTCCCGTGTTAAGCTGAAATTTATTTTTACCGTTGTTTTTTCTTTCCCCTGCGATAAATCTTTACTGTCTTCCTGGCTCAAAACTTTATCCTGTGTTGTGCCTTTATATGGGCCCAATACTACTTTCAAAGGCACTTCAATTTCATTGTTTCTTGGTTCTTCAGGTTTTTCTTCTTTGCCTACAGCACAAGGGGCATTTACTTTTTTATCAACTGTGGTTTTCATGTTTCCTTTTTGCGAAGTAGCTTCCACTAAAATGTTATAGGTGCCATCAGTCAAAAACACAATTTTTATTTTGCAGTCGGCAACTTTTTGTCCTTTAAAAACACTTTCGTTTGATAAACCGTTTGCTTTTGCTTCCACTGTTTTTTTCTCATTGATTTGTGCAATTACTTTTTGCCCGTTGGGGCAGATGTAGCATGGGTTATTGATTGTTGTTTCTGTGGTTTCATTCAAATCATAACTTACATCGCCATCGCCTCTTTTGAGTCCTTTTTTATTCAGCTCCCATTTAAGATCTGATTTTGATTTCAGTTTAATTTCTGTGGTAATCATGCCTGCGTCGCATTGTACAGAGCTGCTGGTTGTTTCTTCTTTCTCGCTTTCAATTTCAATCGTTACTTTTCCTTCATAAGGACAAATCTCTTCGGTCTTTAAATCATCAATGATTTTCTTTGCCATTTCTTCGCCATCCTTTCCACCAAAACTGGCCAGGTTCCCGGATGAAAAAGCATTGGCAAGTACATGGGAATTTTTAGCATTCATTACTTTGCAGGTAACCATTACCTGGTTTTTGGAAAAGACTGTCATCTGGATATGAACTAGGTAATCGCAGTGAATATCACTTCCAATTTCGCTTAATGATTGTTGAATGTCTTCAGTTGGCAGATCGTTTAAAAGACAAATTTTACGGAGATCATCCAGTCTTTGATAAACTGAATTCTGTGTTTTGATGCTGATGCAGGGGTAGTTTTCCTGCAGTTTAGCTGCAATTGTATTTTCCAGTTGAAAAAGTTTATCCTGAACACTGAGTTTAATTTCCGGATCGCATTCAATTTTATAGGCTATGTAAAATTTAGGTTTTTCTTCAGCCTTCAATGTCAGGCCTACAAGCATGATGAATAATCCTGTAAGTATCAAATATTTTTTCATAGTAACTATTTTAGTCAGAACTAACTTGCAATTGTTGCTGATTATCTTAATATTTCACAATAGGGCAAAGCCTGCTTTATTTTTTTTATTTCATCATCCGGAATTTTCGTTTTGGCTATTCCTAAATGCCTGAGATTTTTTAATACAACAATTTCCTGAAGCATTGTCTGAATAGGATTTACATCCGCATGGAGCGTTTCAAGCTGTGTTAATTTTGAAATTGATGCAGGAAGTTTTTTTATACTGTTGTTTAATAACGACAGCTTTTTAAGATTGCTGAAATTGCCGATTGATGCAGGTAATGTTGAAACTGTTGTTCCAAAATTTATGATGTATAATTCTTCCAGCGGGTAATCTTTTGCTTTATTTAAAATGCTGTTTAAGTCAACAATTGTTCCTCTTTTGTCGCAGGTAATTACAAGTATTTTGATTCCTTTAAATTCAGGCATCTGATCAATAACAGCCTGTATGCCGGGCATTGAAACATTGATCAGCAGGTAGGGCATTGATTCAAGCCAGTCGGCATTATTCACTTTTGAATTGTCATCTTCTTTAAACTCCTGTACAATTTCTTCCCGCAATGGCTTGGCTAACAAAACAGGTGCACCTTTTCCTGCTGAACCAGCTTCCCATATCTGTGTATACACATCAACTTTTTGCTTCATCATTTCCATCTGCAGTTCATTCATTTTACTTCCGTCTGAATTACCTTCATCCTGATTGCCCTGATTGTTAACACTTCCGCTTCCCTGGTTTGTTGATGATGGAGATGTTGCTGCCATCAGCTGTTTCATCAACTCTTTGATTTTTTCATTTGCCTTTTTTGCTTCTTCAGGATTATCCCAATTGGTGGTTTGACGGATCTTAGCCATTTGCTGACGGATCTGTGTAACCTTGCTTTGATTGTTGTTTTGTGCAAAAGAGAAATCTGAAATAAATAGCAGGCACAACAACAAGAGTATTCTCACAAAAGCATTTTGCAGAACCTTTAAAATATGATTGCTTTCATGGTTGCTCATCTTGATTAATTTAGTTTGTAAATAAAGGCTGCCGATAAGTGATCCAGGTAATCTCTTATATATTCCATGTAATTAATTTCCGGACCTACAGGCAAGTTTAGTTTTACCGGCTGCATATTTGCAACTGCACGATTAAGATCTGCAATACGTATATAGTCTGCATACGATGCTTTGAGGTTGGCATATTGTGTATTGAGTACTTTCCAGTATTGCGGAGTGTATTTTTCGCAATAGTTGTCTTTCTCTTTTTTTATTAATACTGAAAGTGAATCCATTTTTTCTCCCTGTCCGTTATCCTGGCCAGTCATTGATACTCGCAGGCTATCCCAATACTGGATTTTACCTAACGAAATGATGCGTTCCGGATCATTCTCAATCAGGTTGTATTGCATTTGTATATCAAGTGCTCTTTGCTGAACAGCTGCATTAAGGTTTTGTAACTGAAGTGCAAGTTCTGTTTGCGAACCGGCAATTTTTTGTTGCGTATTGCTGCCCTGGTTGGCTTGTCCCATTGCATAAGCTTCAGCACCGTAAGCTTTTGCCCATTCTTTTTTTCCTTGCGGAGTCATTTTCTTCATATTGTTTATCTCAGCAATGGAAATGTTTGTTTGCATCTGCATCATCGAATCTGCAAGGGCTGTTTTTTCTTCAGCCGACATTTTCTTCTTGTTTTTCATTTTGTTTACCTGGTCTTCCGATAAACCGTATTGTGCAGCCATTTGGTTAATTGCAGCATTTCTTACCTGGTTTTCATCCACCTTGGTTTCACGTTTTGCTTTTTTTATCTGATCGTCAATTTCTTTCTGCAGGTCCTTTACTTTAATGATGAAGTTTGAACGGTCGTCATCTGTTGTTTTACAACCTTCACCCGGCAATGAAGGAATATTGTCGACAAATTGCTGAGTTTTGAATTGTGCAGTACCAGTGAATGCATTCAATAGAAATACTGTCAGCATTAATTTTGTTTTCATCGTTATTTTTTAAACGTGTTTTTCTTTATTACTTTTCACATTACCCGTTCTTGGAACTTGTAGGTTTTGTTTCTGACTTTGGTCTTGCGCTTCCATTTGGATTGCTGTTTTTTTCCTTGGTAGTGAAATTGATTTCATTGCCGTAAATCACCTGGTCTCCAACTTTTGCATAAGCCCTTAGGTAATACTTTGTACTTGCCTGCAGGTTGGTCATTAAAACGCTCATTTGTGAAGGACTTCCCTGGCCGTTTTGATGAAAACTAGTAACGACCGGAGCAGGTTTTGTGCTCCAGCAAATACCACTTTCTGTAATGTTTGAGCCACTTACTGAATAATAGCAATCAGCAGAATAGGAAGTGACGATTCCGGTTTTGATTGTTTTAACTGTTACCTGGCTGTATGATTTGCTGATAAAAGATGCCAGTAATAAAATTGTACATGCAAGATGCAGACGAATATGTTTCATGGTTTACTTATTTTAATTTCTGATAAAATGAAGTTGCTTTTTTAACCTGCACCCGATAAACGGGTGCAGGCCAAAAGCCTAACGTTACAAATCCAGAGGGCAGGAATATTTTTAATGATACCGAAGATGAGCAGGCTGTTACTGGAACTTAATATCGGCTGGTACTTCAAATTCGGTTGCTGAAAATGAAGGGTCTTCAGTAAGTTTTATCGCTTCAAGTGCAATCTTCATCGAACTCATATCAATATTTGTTTTGAGCGGAATGCCTTTCCAAACAAGATAAGTGCCTTTCATTTTCAGTTTTTCATAATCAATGCTGTATTTGTCGCAGCTTTTTCCAAGGAAGTTTTCTTCACCAATTTTCTCCAGCTTCATATCTTTTTTTATTTCCTCTGTCAGGTTTTCAAAATCAATATTTGAAGATTGAGTTATCTCCATTGTTTTTGTACCTGTTTTCTTTTCAGTATCGTAGCTGTAAGTAAAGCCATCTTTTGTAATGGTGGTTGTTTGCGATTTAATTCCCAGCATTTCCATTTCAACAACTGTTTTTTCTTTATCACCATAGTCATCAAACATCATTGTTTGAATTGCTTCCATGCCCATTACCTGTGTTTTGTATTGAACAGTGCCTGATTTAATAGCGTACTTTCCTTTTTTTGTTATTGTTGAACTTTCACCTTTCTGATCGTTTGCAGAGGCATTACTGTTTTTGCTTTTACAACCGGTCATTATCAATCCTACAGAAAGCAGCAGAATAAGATTTCTTTTCATGTTAGTTGTTTTAAAGTTTAATAAACTCAACTCTTCTGTTTAATGCTTTGTTTGATGGAGTGTCGTTAGGTGCAACAGGTTTTGTTTCGCCCATACCATCTGTTTCAATTCTTGCTGCATCAATTCCAAATATTTTAACCAGTTCATTTTTTACAGCAATTGCACGCCGTTTCGATAAATCGAGGTTGGAAGCATCATTGCCATCGGCATCTGTATGTCCAACGATTTTAATTTTCACATCCGGATTTTCTGTAAGCACATCAGCAATACCTTTCAGAGTACCGTACGATTCTGGTTTTACCACATCCTTATTTACATCGAAATAAATACCGTAGCTCACAATCTTTCCTTCAGTAAGAAGTTTGCTGCGCATATCGGGTGAGGCTGTTGTGATTTTAATATTTGTAACATACGAACCGCAGGACGCACCCCTGTACAGGCGAAACGCAAGACGGGTAAACTTGCTGCCTTCATAAATATTTGTAGGTACATCGAGCACTTTTGCTCCTTTTGTATAAATGCGCACACGACGGTTTTGTACCCAGATAATTACATGATTCACCTGTTCTGCTACAACCGTGTTGAGGTTTGAATTTCCTCTTATTTTTTCGGGAGAAGTTTTAATGTAACCTTTCGTTTCCCAAAGTGTTTTTGCAATGGCAATTTCTAATCCGCATTTTCCGGGTTCATTATTCTTATCCATTTCAGTGTGTTTGTCTTCACCATATAACAGAATGCCAATTGCATAACGTGGCGCTTCTTTTTTTGGAATCAGGTCAAATTCAAGAATAAAATTCTGAGGAAAGTTGATGTCTTTTGTGAACCACCAGTTGCCTTCTGTATTGGTTAGGTTAAACCAATTGCCGGGTGCAATATTTACGGTATTAACCTCACCCGATTTATCGGTTGTCCATAATGCAGGGAAATCGCCAATGGCATCCTGGCTGAAATCTTCATAGAACAAAACTTTATCGCCGGGAACAAAATCATATTTTGAAAATGATTGCAATCCTGGCTGGGTCAGTGGTGCTGTTGTGTCAGCATTTTTCTTAGTGGATGTTCCTTTCTGATTATTTGTGTTGCCTTTATTAGGATCAGAATTTGTGTTGGGTTTCATCACATTCTCAATTGTATCAAGACCCTGATCAATTGTTTTGTCAATCTTGCGTTCAATACGCTGATTGGTTTTGTTTTTGATTTTTTTGAGCACATCAATCTGTGCATTCAGTTCACCCGTTAAACCGAGAAAAGCTGTGAGCAGTAGTAATACCTGAAGCTGTTTCATATTTCTGTAATTTGAAGGTTAGATTATCACGTAAAGCTATTTACAGCTATAACCTGTTACTACCCCCAAAAAGGGGTTTTTGGCTTATTCTTTAGTAAAAGGAACAGTTTGCAACGGCTCAACTTAAATAGCAGATTGTGAATTGATTTCTGCTCTGCAGGTTGTAAATTTGAAAGACTGATATGTGACCTTTTTGATTAGCGTAAACCCGGACTCGGTATTAAAGCATCAGAAGTGAACAAGAAAAACAACTCATTAAGGATTCGGTTCCTTTTAATTTTTACAGTCCTGTGTTTTTTCACTGCGCCGGCACAGGTTTCTACTATCGATTCTCTTGAACTTGTTCTCCAAACCCGTAAGCTTACCAATTATGAGCGTATAAATATCTGTAATGATTTAAGCCGGATCTTAATCAGTATCAATTTTCCTAAGGCAAAAAAGTTCGCTTACACCGGAATTGTGTTGGCTAAGAAAGAAGCGAATAATAAAATGCTTGCAAGCCTTTACCGTAATCTTGGTGGCGGGTTTACGTTTGCCGGTGTATATGATTCTGCTGCTTATTTTTTGGACAGTGCTTCAATGCTAGCCAAAGAGGTGAATGATCAGAGTCTGCAGGCCTATGTTTTACTGGGTGTGGCAACATTAAATACACGTATCAACAATTATCAGCTGGCACTTGAGCAGTTTTTTAAAGTGCTGGCCATGTTTGAAAAAACAGGCGATAAAAGCAATATCCGTAAAACCTTGGGCAGCATTGCGGCCTTGTATATGTACCAGGAAAATTATGCTCATGCAGAGAAGTATTATTTACTTGGCGAAAAGGTTGCACTTGAAATTGGCGACTCATCCGGGTTGGGACAGATTTACCAGGGATTAAGCCGTACAAGTTTAATTAAAAAGGAAATGAGCAAAGCACTTGATTATGCAAAAAAATCAGCTGCTGCATTTCATGCTTCCAAAGAAACAGGATATGAATCTGTGGCAATGAAAGAAATTGCCAATATTTATTTAGTGTTGAATGATGTAAACAGATCAACTGAATATGCCAGCTATTCGTTGAAGCTGGCAAGAATATCTCAAACACCAAGATATATTTCCAACTCACTTATTGTTTTATCTGATATCGCATTTTATAAAAAAAATTATAAAGAGTGTATTGATTATGCATTACAGGCCATTCATATTGACTCAAGCGATTCGGATACAAAAACACGAATGCTGGAGAATCTTGTAAAGGCAAGTGTTTCAAATAACCAGAATGATGAGGCTGTATCTTATTTTCAGCAATACCGCCATGTGATTGATTCACGCATAAATGAAACCTATCAAAAATCGCTTTCTGAAATGGAAGTGAAATATGAAACCGATAAGAAAGAGTTTCGTATTGCATCTTTGGAAAACGAAAAAAGGTTGAGCATCATACTCATCATTGCCGGGGTTACCGTTTTTCTTTTTCTTTTCCTTTTTCTTTATATGCGTGCAAAAAACCAAAAGCAGAAAAAGGAATTGGCTGAACAGAAAATTGTTCAGTTGGAACAGGAAAAGAAACTGATTGCCACACAATCGGTTCTTGACGGAGAAACTGCAGAACGAACAAGATTGGCAAGGGATCTGCACGATGGCTTGGGCGGAATGCTTTCAGTCATGAAGCTTCATTTGTATGATGTTAAAAAAGAAATGAAACCGGAAGGCGAAAGTGAAGAACATTTTAACCTTGCACTGGATATGCTGGAAACATCAACAAAAGAATTACGTCGTGTGGCGCATAACCTGATGCCTGAATCGCTTTCAAGCTATGGTTTAAAAGCTTCGCTGCAGGATTTTCTCAGCAGTATTCCACAGGCAAAGCTGCATTACTTTGGAGAAGATGTACGGATTGATCCGAAACTTGAAATTGTAATTTACCGTACCGCTCACGAATTGGTGAACAATGCATTGAAACATTCAGATGCAAAGAATATCAATGTGCAGATAGTCCAGCAACCAGATAGTATTTCACTCACTGTTCAGGATGATGGAAAAGGGTTTGACGTATCGGCCGTTAAAAATGGTTACGGGTTAAAAAGTATTCAGAGCCGTATTGCCACGTTCAACGGTTCAGTGAATATTTTCAGTGAAACAGGCCAGGGCACAGAAATTAATGTTGAATTTAAAACTGGAGTTGTTGTATGATAGAGGTTATAATTGTTGACGATCATTTATTACTTGCTGAAGGGTTAAAAAAAATCATCAACGAGTCTGCTGTTGCCCGGGTTGTAAACATTGCAACAAATGGAAAGGACTGTTTAAAACTGCTGAAACAAAACCAACCCAATGTATTAATGCTGGATATTAACCTGCCTGATACAGATGGCATTACTTTATGCGGAGAGATTAAAAAGCTTTATCCTTCTTTAAACATACTTGCACTTACCAGTTATGGTGAATATACAATGGTGCGCCGCATGATGGAAAGCGGGGCATTGGGTTATGTGCTCAAAAACTCAATGACAGAAGAAATGCTGGAAGGAATTGAAGCTGTGGCAGCCGGCAACAATTTCTTTTGTCATGAAGTGGATCTGGTGATGAAAAAAGAATCAAATGCATCTGTATGGCTCACTCCCCGTGAACGCCAACTGCTAAGCTTGATTGCAGAAGGAAATACAAATCATGAAATTGCTGATAAATTATTCCTGGGCGTTGAAACGGTAAACAGCTACCGTAAAAACCTGCTCTTTAAACTCAATGCCCGCAACACCGCCATGCTGGTTAAACTGGCGTATGAGCAAAAATTAATCTGAAGAAAAAAGAATATTTTTTGAAAAACTAAAAATATTAGTATATTAGCGCCAATAAAATTAGTAAAGTATGGCGATGGCAAATCAGAACATGAAATATCTGCGCAAGTTGCGTGGGTTTACACAAGAAGAATTTGCACAAAAAATCGGTATTAAACGCTCTCTTGTAGGTGCCTACGAAGAAGAAAGGGCCGAGCCCAATTATGATGTGCTCGAA
This sequence comes from Chitinophagaceae bacterium UBA1931, assembly GCA_002337125.1. Classification (GTDB taxonomy): domain Bacteria; phylum Bacteroidota; class Bacteroidia; order Chitinophagales; family Chitinophagaceae; genus Lacibacter. The sequence continues at coordinate 910,761 of DDFJ01000004.1, read as the reverse complement.
ACAATCAGTGATCTTTTTAAGGTTAGCATTGACGACCTGATACGTAAAGATCTCAGCGAAACAAAGGGCAGTTACCTGGCTAAGCGCAGGCAAATGAAAATGATGGCCGACAGCAACATCATTTATTTTGTGCCTGTAAAGGCCGCAGCCGGTTATTTAAATGGGTATGCTGATCCTGAGTTTCTGGATGAGCTGAACACCTTTACTTTACCTATGCTTACAAGCGGTACGTACAGGGCTTTTGAAATTGTGGGCGACAGTATGCTGCCAACTCCCAGCGGTAGTGTGATTGTAGGTGAGAAGGTTGAAAATCTGGATGATGTGAAAAATAATAATGCATATATCGTGCTCAGCCGTACAGAAGGTGTGGTTTACAAACGGGTATTAAAAAGTAATCGTAGTAAAAATAAGCTCACCCTTGTAAGCGATAATCCGGCATTTCAGCCATATACTGTTAATGCAGAAGATGTGCTGGAATTCTGGAGTGCACAAATGGTCATCAGTAAAGTGGCACAGGGGCAGCGTTGGGATGTAACAAATCTTGCTTCGCTGGTGAGCAACTTACAAGACCAGGTAAATAATCTCAAACGGAAAATGAATTAAGGTAATTATCAGTCAAATCAATCAAAAACATCTGCACCGCTCATACAAATTCAACAGTATGGGCGGTTTTTTTATATAGTTTGCGCCGTTTATGAGAATAATCCTTTCCTTTTTGCTGTTGTTTGTATTTGTGCAGGCGAATGCCGGGCCCGGACCAGAAGCTGAGCGTTCCTTACAGGCAAATAAAATTTTACTGGCTCCCAAAATTGATGGTGTTTTAAATGAAGCTGTTTGGCAAAATGCTTCAGTTGCTGAAAATTTTATTATAAACAGCCCTAACTATGGCGATGCATCGGCTTACAAAACCAAAGTGTATGTGTTGTACGATAACTCATCGGTTTACATTGGCGCTTATTTGTACGATGATCCCAAACAAATACGTAAACAGCTTACAGCAAGAGATGGCGAAAGCAGGCAGGATGTGGATTATTTTGCTGTTTATTTCGATACCTATAATGATGATCAGAATGGATTTCAGTTTATTGTTACCAGCCGTAATGTGCAGAGCGATGCAAGATTGAGCCCCATTAAAACTTCACAGTTTGGTCCGCCAAGCGATTACAGCTGGGATGCTGTTTGGGAAAGCAAAGTAACCATGAAGGAAGATGGATGGGTTGTTGAAATGCGTATTCCTTACTATTCACTTCGCTTTGCGAAAAAAGAAAAACAGGATTGGGGTCTCAACTTTCAACGTTATGTAAGAAGAAGTAATGAAAGCTCTTACTGGAATAAAGTAAACCCCAATGAAAATGGATTTGTGAACCAGTTTGGCCGTTTAACAGGTTTGGAAAATCTTACACCTCCATTACGTTTGTCTTTTCTTCCTTATGTAACTGCAGGTTACAGAACAACGCCAACCTCAAAAGGAAGAATGAATGAATTTTTGCGCAATGGTGGTATGGATGTTAAGTACGGCGTGAATGAAAGTTTTACATTGGATATGACGCTGATTCCTGATTTTGGACAAGTGGTTTCAGATAATGTAGTAAACAATCTTACACCTTACGAAGTACAGTTTTCAGAGAACAGACCTTTCTTTACCGAAGGAACAGAAATCTTTAACAAAGGAGGATTGTTTTATTCAAGGCGTGTTGGTGCAAGACCATCGGGTTACTATGATGTGAAAGATATTGGCTCAACAGACAGTACAAAAATTGTTTCCAATCCCGGTGTTGTACAGTTACTCAACGCAACGAAATTCTCAGGACGAACCAAACAAAAATTAGGTATTGGTGTGTTTAATGCAATCGGTGCATCTATGTTTGGTGAAGTTGAAAATATACGCACTCACAAAACTGATCGTATTCAAACCGAACCATTCACCAATTATAATCTCATTGTACTCGACCAGGCATTACGTGGCCGTTCCTATATAACACTGACTAACGCAAACGTTACACGAAGCGGAGCCGCTAGAGATGCAAATGTTACAGGGATTGATTTTGCATTGTATAATAAAACAAACATGTATGCATTGCAGGGAAAGTTTGATTACAGCAAGATTATGGGAAGCGATTCTTACGATGGATTTAAATCAACTTTCAGCTTCAGTAAAGTAAAAGGTAAGATTCAGTTTCTTGCTACCAATAATATTGAAAGCGATCAGTACGATCCGAATGATCTTGGTTATCTCGTTGCACCAAATGAAGTAACCACGCTGTTAAAGGTTAGCTATAACCAGGTTACACCCATCAGGAAATGCAATTCATTTACTTATACGTTGAGCGTTCGTCATGAAATGATGTACAAGCCTTTTGCTTTTTCAAGCCTCCGTTACAGCGCAAGTGCATTCTGGTATTTCAAAAATTTCTGGGACTTGACGATTTCAACCGAGTTACAGCCACTGTGGATGAACGATTATTTTGAATTAAGAACACCGGGAAGGTTTATGAAAAAAGTTCCGTTTGCATACCTGCAGATAAACGGAAGTTCTGATAGTAGAAAAAAACTTTTCGGCCGATTCAGGTTAGGCTTTGCAGAATCGGACGCACTTAAAAACGATCCCTATTATGTGTTGAACCCGGGTTTCAGGTACAGGTTTAATGACAAGTTTAGTCTTGATCTTGACTGGAATATGCAGGATGACTTCGGGCAGTTTGGTTATGCATATCAACGTGAGGCAAATGGTGAACCTATTGTTGGCAGAAGAAGGGTGGTGGATGTTACTACCGTCATGAGTGGTATTTATAATTTTACAAGCCGCATGAATCTTACTGTGCGTGCAAGGCATTACTGGAATATTGTTCGTTACAGCCAGTTCTTTGATATTAAACAAGATGGTTGGTGGGTTGACCGTGCATTTATTCCGGGACAAGACCAGAATTTTAATGTGTGGAATATGGATGTGTTTTATACATGGGATTTCAATTACGGCAGCCGCTTTATTCTTGGATGGAAAAACTGGCTTGCTAATGATTATCCTGTTGATGGTGTAAAGTACAGGAACTACCTGGGTAATGCAGGCAAGGTTTTATTATCGCCTAAAGGAAATGAGTTTACTGCACGTATGATTTTCTTTATTGATTATAACAAACTGAAGCGGAAGAAAACAGAAGCGGAAAAATAAACCTGCTGTTAATTTATTTCAAGAACAGATTTGTTGACTATTGCAAATACTTTGTCTTTCTTTTTTGGTTTTACAGGATGTAAACCGGTAAACTTTCCAAATGCAGGAAGCACTGCATAATTTTCTGCAAAATAAAAACAGGGAAAGCGGAGCGATTGTTTTCCCAATCCTGATATGCTGATGCCGGGATGAATATGACCTGAAAAGAAATATCGTTCATCTTCAGTGAACAGATCATCACTTACTTCATGTACAAACGAAAAATTCTGCAGGTGCAGCTGTTCTTCGTGCAGTTCAATTTTATTTTTTTTGTACCAGCTGTGTTCAAGAATATCGTGGTTGCCTTTTATTAAATGAATGGGTAAGGCTGAAAGATCATTTCTCCATTTTTCAAACAGCAGCATTTCACTGTTTATGCGGCTGTGAAAAAAATCGCCAACAACAAGCAGTTGTTTTGGTTTGAAAAAAAGCACCTGCGTAATTAAGCGTTGCAGGTCTTCTTTGAAAACAGCTTGGGGAATGCCAATGCCTTCTTTCCTGAAGTGGCCGGTTTTGCCGAAGTGAATATCCGATACAATCAATGCCTGCTCTTCTTCCCAAAACAAACAACTCTCCGGCGAGAGCCAGAGTGTTTGATCTTTCCATGTAAGTTTGAAGGGAGAACGCATGTGGCTGCAAATGTAAGATGTGCAGAAAATTAATGTTCTGATTTTTTGAAATAACAATAGTTGGTTAATTTGTTTTCTAAACCGCTAGTTTATGACTGATACAAACGAAGTAAAAGATCAGCTTGCTTATGAAGTATATGAAACGGAAACGCTTCCGCAGGGTTTGAATGTGTTAACCATCCTCACTTATGTTGGCAGCGCATACCAGTTACTGAAAGCAGTGTATAGTTATTTTATGGTTGCTGTGCAGGTTAAGGCAGATATGACATTTAAGCGACCTGAAAACAAAAAGCTGCCCGAAATATTTGACCGGTTTTTTATTGATGCAAAGAAAATGGTGCAGCGTGAATATGACAACCGCACATTGCTTTTAATTGTGTCTATACTTACTGCTGCGGGTTGTTTTTATGGCGCCCTGCAAATGCGTAAACGGAAAAAAGCAGGATTTGCTGTTTATGCAGTAAGTGAGCTTGCTTATCCTTTAGCGTTTATGATTATAACAGGTTATAGTTTGAACAGTTTGTTTGGGTTGATTATGTTAATGGGTTTTATTTTTCCTCTACTGTTTATTATTTTATATACCTATCAACGGAAACATCTTACGTTATAATAAATGGTTGTGATTTTTCTGGTTGATAAAGTGAAGATTTCATGACTTATATGGGTTTTGAGGAAAGTGAGATATTTTTCCTGTTGCTCACAGATGGTTGTTCTTACTTTTTTGTTTGGCCAAATGTGCAAGCTTGGTTGGGAAGAGCGTAAATGGAAATAATAAGTTCTTTTTGCAATGAATTGCTGTATGTTCTTTTGTCTTGACATCCCTCAATTCTTCGGGACAGGCTGCAGAACCAAAAAGTCAAGACGGAACATATTACCCCCATGTTCCGTCGAAAGCCCTGATTAAGCTTTTGTGCTGTGATTAAGAGCTGATGTAATTCTATTTGGGATTTTATGTGCGGCGGTTTGATTTGGGGTTGGTTTTAGTGAAATGGAAATGCATTAAATTCGGTTGATGAGGACAGCAACCGATAAGAAAAATTATTCCTGATCACAGTTAAAATCAACAACCTTAAAAAAGTATCTGTTATTTTGTCTTGCTTTGTAAGTTTCATAATCTTCCCTCATTCCAGGCAAACATGTTGGGAATTGTTTCTCAAATTTTTTATTTTCTCTAATGTATTGTTTTTTGTTTAGTACCCTCAGATAAAACTTTCCGTCTTTAATGAGATATTGGATTTTTACAGAGTTGCTTATCACTGTAGCTTTAGAAATAATTGAATCAACAAAAAAAGTCAAATTTTTATTTTTTTGAATTTTCCATGTCCCTTTAACAATCGTTGTAATTGACGAATCTTTTGTTACCAGCATCGTGTCTTCCATGAGAAATGTATTATTACAATTCAAAAACAGTGAACAGGTTTCAACATTGTTAGTGTAAAATTTATATTTGCCAAAGAATGACACTTGGGCTTTAACAGATAAAGAAATTGTTAGCAAAAGGATAATTAAAGTAGGTTTTTTCATAAATGGAGTGTCAAATGGTCGTTTCAACTAATTCATAAATTTACACACTTTTTCTTATCGATTACTGTCCTCGACAACGGAACAATTTGTTTTCGAATTTACATGATAAAAAGATGGGTTGCTGAATAGAATTAGAATGCGTACCACCGCTTGCAGCGGGGTGCCACGAAAGTGTTGAACTTAATTGTGTGGCACAAGAGTGCGATGGCGCTTGCAGCGCCACAGGCTGCAACAGAAGCTTTATAGATGCAGTGACCTCTGCTACATAACTGTGTTAAAAAAAACTCCCGACGCTGTGGCCGGGAGTTTTTTATTTAATTTTCTTTTTTCTGATTGTCGCTTTGTTGTTGTGGATCGGGAGCTGGTAATGTTGCTGAACTTTCATCGCACCATTTTTTAATGGCGTCTTTTTGCTCGGCAGTGAGGATTGCATTTTTATGAATCCATGTGTAGCTGCCTAATGGCATCCAGCCTTCGGTTACTGATTCGCTGATTTCTTCGAGTTTTTTTCGTTGCTTTTTTGCATTATATGTTGCAAACTCATTAAAATTAAGATGACGCTTGCCATCGTTTACATGATGTTGCAACCACCATGCAACGGGCTGCACATTTGCATACCAGGGATAAACAGTGTTGTTGCTGTGGCAATCGTAGCAGGCAGTTTTTAATGCTGATGATACGTTATCGCTCATGGCAAATTTTGTGCTGATATCGTTTGGATATGGTCCGGCAGAAATGTTGCGTGTGGGTTTTATAAACTGGATAATGACAAGTACTGCTATCAATACATAGATGATTTTTTTCAGCATGGCAGTTTTTTATTTAAATATAAAGAGAAAACTGACTGAACGATCAATGAACATTGAAATTCACTGTTCGATGTTGCAGCATTAAAGCCTGTTTAGTTGTTCCTGCATGCGTTTGATGCGGTCTTCAATTTTTTCGCTTGAAAGACTGTTGCGGTTAAGTCCGTCGGCAATAATAGGAAAGCTGAGTGGTGTAAAACGTTCGGGGAAGCGGATGATGATTTCGCTGTTGTTAATGCGGTTGAATGCATTGCGCAAACGCAGTTCTTCCATTTGCTGATCGTACACTTCCTGGTAAGCCTGTTTGAGTAAGAGGTTGTGCGGATCGTATTCGCTGAATACGTTAAAGAGTAAACTTGCTGATGCCTGTAAATGCCGTGGCTTTTTTTGCTCGCCGGGTGAGGTTTGAACAATGAGTCCGCCAATGACTGCAACATCTCTGAATTTTCTTCTTGCCATTTCCGTTTCATTTACACTTCGCTGAATATCGGCACTGAGATTGGTTAACGAAAATAAATCAGCAGCATTGGTATCATCAACAGGTATGGGCTGATCGCTTAATAATTCAAATCCATAATCGTTCATGGCAATGGAAAAAGTAAGCGGTGCAATTTTGCTGATACGCCACGCAAGAATTGCACTCATTGCTTCGTGCACCTGCCGACCTTCAAACGGATATACAAGCAGGTGATAACCTTCTTTACTTTCTAGATGTTCAATCAATAACTCATCGTCTTTTGGAATATGCGATAGCTGCTGTTGTAACTGAAATAAGGAAGAAAGATGATGAAGTTCAGGTGTTGAATTTATTTGCTTCTGCTTGTTTTTTGCAGTAAGATTCAGGTTGCTTTGAGCGCCCTGACTCATAACTGCAACCTGGCTGAATGTTTCTCTCAACTTCATTCCGAGATTGGCTGTTAAACTCATGCGCCCACCATTCCAGCTTGGTACCAATGTTTTTTTGGATGTTGATTTGGTAACCAGAACGGTCATGTCTTTGATCTGCACCAGTTCAAGATTTCGGCCTGCAAGTGTAAAAGCATCGCCGGGCTGAAGACGGCTGATGAAATATTCTTCAATCATGCCAATGTAACCGCCGCTTGTCATTTTTACTTTCAGCATCGCATCGCTCACAATTGTACCAATGTTCATACGGTGACGCATGGCAAGCCGTCGGCTGAGATTTTTGAACACACCATCAACGATTTCTATTTTTTTATAATCATCATATTGCTGTAAAGCTTTTCCTCCGCCAACTAAAAAATGCAAAACGTTTTCCCATTCATCTTCTGTTATTTCACTGTAGCAATAGGTTGATTTTATTTCTTTAAAAATTTCAGCAGGTATAAATCCATCAGCTACTGCTAATGTGTTGAGGTATTGAATGAGCACATCAAAGCAGAGCAAGAGTGGTTCTTTTGCTTCTATCAAATCCAGGTCAATTGCATTCTTTAATGCAACTGCTTCCACCAGCTCCAGTGAATGTGTGGGAAGAAAATAAATTTTACTCACAGCATCGGGGCTGTGACCGCTACGCCCTGCACGTTGTAAAAAGCGAGCTACACCTTTGGGCGAACCAACCTGTATAACTGTTTCAACCGGTCGGAAATCAACACCAAGATCAAGCGATGCAGTACAAACAACTGCTTTGAGTTTGGCGGTGTGCAATGCTTCTTCCACCCACAATCGTAATTCCTGTTCAATACTTCCGTGATGCAATGCAAGTGCGCCGGCTAATTGAGGTGCATGATTGAGCAGTTCCTGGTACCAACGCTCACTCATACCTCTTGTATTGATGAAGATGAGAGTTGTTTTACTTTGCTCAATGATTGGAATGACTTTGTGTATGAGTTTTAAACCAAGATGACCGGCCCATGGATAATTTTCCATTTCATCGGGTAAAACAGATTCAACATCTATTTGCTTTTTCATCTTTGCTTTTACAATTACCCCAACCTGCTTAACAGAAGAAAGCAATACTTCTTTCGCTGTTTCAAGATTGCCGATGGTTGCTGAGATGCCCCAAACAACGGGCATAGTGTTGCGTAGTGAATGGGTTGCATGTACAATTCTGCTCAACGCCAGTTCAACCTGCACACCACGTTTGCTGCCCATTAATTCATGCCATTCATCGGCAGCAATAATCTGCAGGTGTTTGAAATGTTCAGCATTTCCTTTTTGTGCAAGTAAGAGGTGAAGACTTTCGGGTGTGATGATGAGCACTTCGGGCATTTGTCTTTTTTGTTTTGCCCTTTCGCTTGTAGTTGTATCACCATTGCGAATGCCAATGCTCCATTTCATTCTTAATTCGTTCACTACTTCTTCCATTGCACGGGCAATATCTTTTGCTAATGCCCGCAGCGGTGTAATCCACAAAAGCTGTAATCCGTTATGTTGTTTTGTTTGATAGTCATCCGGGTGCTGGTTAATGAACTGAATAATTGCTGCAAGAAAAACAGAAAAGGTTTTACCGCAACCTGTCGGTGCATTCACCAAGCCACTTTCGCCATTGAGAATATGTTCCCATGCTTCTTCCTGGAAGGGGAAAGGAGAGATGCTTTTTGACGAAAGCCATGAGCTGATAACTTTATATCCGGATGATTTGTGAAGCATGTGCTGAAGGCAAATCTACATTACTGCCGCATGAATTGATCATTCCTTTTTAAAACAAAGGCCGGCATCAACTGCCGGCCTTTTGATTTATGCGGAGATGGTTTTTTACTGGAGAAATGCTTTTCTTAATTCTTCTGTTTGTTCATCGTTGATGGGAACCATTGTGCCGATAGAACTTGACATAACAATGGATTTGGCACTGAACTCGGCCACTTCCAGATAATCGAAAGTTTGCAGTAATTTATCGCCCACAACAACTACACATTCATTCTTAATCAACACGGCAGGTTTTTCTCTTGAAATGTTGTTCACCACTTCTTCCGATCCGTTGATCTGAGCACCAAATCTCAGCTGCATCATATCTTTCAGGAAAATCCAGCTTTCAGGAATTGTTCTTACGTTAATATCAACACCAGTTGTCGCAAATGCCATGAGGTAAGGCGATTGGGTAAGAATGATAGAATTTACATTCGGATGTTTTTTATAAATCTCCTGGTGCAGGCGTGCTGTAAGACTTGGTACTTTGCCCGGTTCTTTTTTGCCGTCTTTAATCTGTACAACATCATCTGGTTTTAAATCCCATCTCGGAACACCATTTGGCGTAATTAAAAAATCATTACCCTGCCATCTTGCTGATACTGTTCCGTAAGAACTTTTCATCAATCCATGCTGGCAGGCACGTTTTACAATTTTGCAGATCTCAAATCTCTTCTCTCTTTCAAGACTTGGATAATTTACTGTTTCCAATTCTTCAAAATCGTCCTGCATCAGTTCGTCGTGTTCAGCAATTTCCTCATCGCTCAGGAAGTGAGGTTTGCCTACCTGGCTTCCATAAATCTGTGTTCTTGCACAAAATTCTAAGGTCTCAAAACGCTGAAATGCATCAGACAAATCGCTGCCACCAACCACTGTTCCGTGGTTTTCCATAATAATCGCAGAGAATCCTTTTTCAAATTCAATTGCAATCTTTGCGCCTAGCGCTTCGCTACCGGGTAATTCGTAGGGTGCATAGCCAATTTCACCGCACACTTTTTTTGCCTGGTAAATAATATTGGTGTTGGGAATATCACGTACAATGCTGAATGAAACAAGAGCAGGAGAGTGTGCATGAATAACAGCTTTTATATCAGGCCTTATTTTGTAGATGGCCCTGTGAAAAGGAAATTCAGATGATGGTTTGTGCTTTCCAGAAATTGAACCGTCTGCTTTAACACACATGATATCTTCGGGCCGCAAAGATCCTTTATCGATACCAGAAGGTGTGATCCAGATATTTCCTTCATCATCAATTACTGAAATATTTCCTCCGCTTGTTGTTGTAAGCCCCATTCCATATACACGGGAAATAACTAATGTTATCTGGTCTCTCGGGTGCATTAATGCTGTGTCTAAAATTGCCGGCATATAACTGTTTTAATTTAGGGTGTAAAATTGACACTTTTGGCCCAATTTCTTTATGAGAGATGTCAATTTGTTGAATGAGCAGGATCATTTCTGCTTCAGGGGTTGAAATTTCATTTTTTTTAAATAAAAAATCAATTTAAAATCAAGTGTTTGCCCAACCAAACATGATTTTTGCCACATCAGTATAATCGTATTGATTTTTGAGGAACTAATCCCTAATTTTAAAAATGCGGATGTTTATTTGCCGGTTAAGTAATTTACTGATGAACAATAATCAACTGTTAGCAAGAAAATTCTACTTTCTTGTTTTTTTTGCTTTTTTCATTTGTGCGAATGATTTACGGGCTCAGTGTCCGGAAAATATTGATTTTGAACATGGCGATTTTTCAAACTGGAGTTGTTATACAGGGTATGTTGCTGCAGTAGGGACTCAAAATGTAATAACACTTTCTCCTTCAGGCGGGCCCGTGCCCGGTCAGCATGCAATTTATGATCGAGTATCAAGTTCTGGTTTAACTGATCCTTATGGAGGATTTCCGGTTATGAGCCCAAACGGTAGCCGTTATTCCATGAAATTAGGTAATACAACGGGAGGTCACCAGGCTGAAGGTATATCGTATGAATTTACAATTCCAGCTGGTCAAAACACATATTCCCTCATATACATGTATGCGGTTGTTTTCCAGAACCCCAATCATGAAATTTATCAGCAGCCACGACTTGAACTGGAGGTAATGAATGTTTCAGATAACCAGCTTATCGAATGTTCTTCTTTTACATTTGCTCCGTATGGAAGCCCTTTGCCTGGTTTTTTTGTTTCGCCACAGGATGATAGTGTTTGGTGCAAAGCATGGACACCTGTTTCAATTAACCTGAATAACAAGGCAGGAAAAACAATCAGGCTTTTTTTTAAAACAGCCGATTGTACTTTCAATAAACATTTTGGCTATGCTTATATCGATGTAAACTCAGGTTGCAGCGGTGAATTTACAGGTGCGTCTTATTGTGTTGATGATACAGCTGTTAATGTTGTTGCACCTTATGGCTACCAGAATTACAAATGGTTTAATTCGAGTTTTACACAGGTGCTGGGTGATCAGCAAACATTACGGCTGATGCCTCCGCCATCTTCAGGAACTTTACTTAGTGTTGAACTTACTCCGTATAATGGTTATGGTTGCAAAGACACCTTGTTTGCACGGTTAGTAGATACATTAAAGCTCAAAGCAAATGCTGGTAAAGATGCTGTGATATGCGGGGGAACCGGATCTGTATTGTTAGGTGAAAATCCAAAGGATGGCGTTGTTTATTCCTGGTCGCCTCCAACAGGTTTATCGAGTGTTGATATTTCGAATCCAATAGCCAAACCTGCATTTCCAACGAGTTATATTCTTACTGTAAGGAGCAGTGGTGGCGGTTGCCGTAATACAGATACAGTGTTTATAAATGCATCAGTTGTTGATACAACTCTTTTGCTGTTGGGAAAAAATGAATTCTGCAGTACGTCGGGCGATAGTGCGGTTTTAGTTTTGCCGGCATCGAACACAATTCAATGGTACCTGGATGGCTCGGCTGTTTCGGTCATAAAACCAAACAGACTTAAAGTACTTAAGTCGGGAACATATTATGCGTCCATAACAAATGCTGATGGTTGTGTGCTTCCCACCAGGTCTGAAAAAATTAATATTGAACAGCCTGTGCCGGGTATTGCATATCCTTTAAAGTATGCGCTGCAAAACACGGATGTACAATTACAGGCAAGATCATTTGGCATTTCAGCGTTCTGGAGCCCGCCAACGTATTTAAGCGGTACATCCATTGTTAATCCAGTATTTAACAGGCCTGATGAAGGTTCGCAACGATATTTAATTACAATCGACACAAAAGCCGGTTGCCGTACTGTTGATACACAGTTTGTAAACACTATTAAAGAGGTAAAGGTGTTTGTGCCTAATGCATTTACTCCAAATAAGGATGGGTTGAATGATGTTTTTTACCCGGTAACAATTGGTATAAAAGAAGTGCAGGTTTTTAAAGTGTTTAACCGTTATGGGCAGGAAGTTTATTCCATGGGTGCTGATTCAAACGAAACATGGGATGGAAAATTTAAAGGTATACAGCAGGATCCCGGAAACTTTGTGTGGTATTTTAAAGGTGTTGGAATTGATGATAAGCTATACTTCTTTAAAGGAAGTGTTACATTGATACGCTGATTTTGTTTTGTAAAGTAAAACGGGAATCAATAACTGATTCCCGTTTCTTTTTTGTTTTATAGTTGTTTAATTGGCTTTAATTACTTCGTACCATATTTCGCCATTATCCTGTACAAATGGTTTGTATTGTGCTCCATCAACCACATAATATGTTTCACCATCAATCACTACTGTTTCATAACCGGCAGGTAAACTTTCAACTACTGCACCTACTGGAGGAGAAACGACATAATAACGGCTTCCTCTTTCTTGATAATAAGTTCCGTTATAATAGTAGTAAGGATAATCGTGAACATAAATCCTTCTGTAACCAACAGGTAACACATCAATGTAGATGCCAATAGGAGGAGCAATTACTGTAAACAGCCCGTTATATGGACGATAGAATACGCCATCCCAGTAACGGTAACCAATGCCGCCAAATGAAATTGATAAGTAGCTTGTTGGCAGATAACGGTAATAGCTCAGCCTTGCAGGGAGATAGTTGTAGCGCCAGCAAGGATTATAAGCATTGTAAGCAGGTGTTCTGTAATAACCATAATTTGGTCTGTAAGCTGGTCTGCTTTCAGGATAGCGGGTGTAATAGTATCCGCCACCTGGTCTGCGACCATCATAGCCTGGATTGTTGTTAGGCATACGACGGTTGTTACCATTGTTCCAGTTGTTATTTCCATTGCCACGATTGTTATCGTAACCCCTGTTACGGTCATAGCCCCTGTTGTCGTTATTGTTTCCGTAGTTCCTGTTACGGGTTACGTCATTATTGTTATTACCGTAATTTCTATCCCTGTTTACATTGTTATTGTTGCCAGGGGTTCTGTCACGGTAAACATTATTACTATTGCCGTTCCCAGAATTTCTGTCACGATTAACATTGTTGTTATTGCTGCCGCCATTGTTCCATTCACGGTTTGGATTACGGTTTACTTCCCGCTGTCCACCACCATTGTTTCGTCCAACATCGCTGTTGCCACGTTGTTCACGGCCATTATTACCACCACCGTTTCCCCAGCCATTTCCGTTGCCGTTACCATTTCCATTCCCGTTTCCTCTGCCACGACCATTTCCCTGTGAGAAAGCCGGGCTAACAGATAATCCGCCAATCAACATAAATGCTAATGCTGCTGTGAGATAACGCCTGCTGAATACAGAGGTTATTATTTGATTATTTGCTTTCATTTGAATGTTTTTTAAAAGTGTAAAGTTTTTTTCAAATCGATTTATTTATTAGACGAGATGAAAAGAACAAGAATCTTACCAGAAGAATGCTTTTACATAATTATAACATTTTATAGATTATGAAATTAACATATCGTTTAATGGCAAGGGTTTAAATAAAAATCCAGTTGTGCACAAATGAACAACATGTTTTGGGTCTATTTAATTACCTCACAAATCATATCAGACTATATTTGACCTGCAAAAAAGTTCTGTTATGAAAAGCTGTTCTTCTCCTCTACGTTTTTTTTATAGTTTAATAGTTCTGTTTCTGATTTCAGTTAATCCGGCCATTGCTCAGAAAAAAATCAATTTCGATGAGAACTGGAAGTTTCATTTTGGTCATGCAGGCGATCCGTTAAAAGATTTCAATTTCAGTATTGCAAACATCTTTGCAAAATCAGGTGCTGCACAAAACACAGCCATTGATCTGAAGTTTAAAGACAGTAGTTGGAGAACAGTTCAGTTGCCGCACGACTGGGCTGTTGAATTGCCTTTTGTTTATTCTCCCAATTTTGATGTTCAGTCGCATGGATATAAACCGGTAGGAGGTTTGTTTCCTGAAACAAGCATCGGCTGGTATCGCAAACATTTCACTGTTGCCAAAGCCGATTCAGGCAGCCGTTTTCAATTGCAGTTTGATGGCATCTTCCGTGATGCAAATATCTGGGTGAACGGATTTTTCATTGGCAATAATATGAGTGGATATGTAGGAGCCAATTATGACGTTACTGATTATCTCAACTATGATAAAGACAATGTGATTGTTGTTCGTGTTGATGCAACACAATACGAAGGTTGGTTTTATGAAGGTGCCGGTATTTACCGCCATGTTTGGCTGAAGCAATTAAACAATATACATCTTGCCGATGGAGGCGTGTTTATATATGCCGATGTACAGAATACAAAAGCAACGGTGAATGTAGAAGCAACAGTTGAAAATAAAAATCTGAATACAGCTAACTGCACTGTTTATTCTTATGTTACTGAACGGAACGGAAAACTGCTTGCACAAACAAAGGAACAGCCCTTGTCATTAGCAGTGAATGCAAACGGAACCATCAAACAAAAACTTTCAGTCAGTAATCCACGATTGTGGTCGCTGGAAGATCCTTACCTGTACAGGGTTGTTACTGTTGTGAAATCAGGAAATGAAATTATTGATCAGCATGTACAACGTTTTGGTATCAGAACATTACGCTTTGATGGGGATGAAGGATTTTTTCTCAATGGAAAGCATGTGAAAATTTACGGAACCAATAATCACCAGGATCATGCAGGTGTGGGTAGTGCATTGCCTGATTACCTTCAATATTACCGCATCCGTTTGCTGAAAGAAATGGGAGCAAATGCATACCGCACCAGTCATCATGCACCTACACCTGAATTGCTTGATGCATGTGATAGTCTTGGCATGCTTGTGCTCGATGAACAACGTTTACTTAACAGCAGCCCTGAATACATCAATCAGTTTGAACGTTTGATTAAGCGTGACCGTAACCATGCTTCAGTTTTCTTATGGTCAATAGGAAATGAAGAAGGATGGATACAAACCTCAACAACGGGTTTGCGTATTGCACAAACATTAATTGCAAAGCAAAAAGAACTTGATCCTTCCCGCACCTGTACCTATGCAGCTGATGTTGCAAATGTGTTTAAAGGTGTGAATGAAGTAATTCCTGTTCGTGGATTTAACTACCGTCATTCAGGTGTGGCTGATTATCATCGTGATCATCCAACACAACCCATTATTGGTACTGAGATGGGCAGCACCGTTACTACAAGAGGTATTTATGCAAAAGATACAATCCGTGCTTATGTACCCGACCAGGATATAACAGCGCCATGGTGGGCAAGCCGTGCAGAAGACTGGTGGAAACTTGCTGCTGAAAATAATTATTGGATGGGAGGTTTTGTATGGACAGGATTTGATTACCGTGGTGAACCAACTCCTTACGAGTGGCCAAATATCAATTCGCATTTTGGTATTATGGATGTATGCGGCTTTCCTAAAAATATTTATTACTATTATCAAAGTTGGTGGACAGATAAAGATGTGCTGCATATTTCTCCGCATTGGAACTGGCGTGGAAAGGAAGGTCAGCCAATTGATGTATGGGTGAACAGTAATGCAGATGATGTGGAGCTTTTCCTCAATGGAAAAAGCTTAGGCAAAAAAGAAATGCCACGCAACGGGCATCTGCAATGGAGTGTTCCTTACCAGGCTGGAAAATTAGAAGCTGTTGCAAATAAAAAAGGAAAACGTTTAACAGCAAAAGTTGAAACAACAGGACAAGCTGCAGAAGTTGTATTGACTCCCTACAAGACAACGATGCTTGCTGATGGACAGGATGCAACTATTATGAATGTTTCAATTATTGACAAGGAGGGAAGAGAAGTGCCTGATGCTGACAATATGATCCGTTTTTATATTTCAGGTGATGCAAAAATTATTGGTGTTGGTAATGGCGATCCCAGCAGTCATGAACCGGATAAATGTGCTGAAGGTGCATGGCAACGCAGTGCATTTAACGGAAAATGCCAGCTGATTATTCAATCAGGAAAAGTTCCCGGTATTATTAAAGTAGAAGCAAAAGCTGCAGGTTTATGGACGGGTTCAACTGACGTTATTACTGTTGCACCGGAAAATGTAAACGTCAAGGCAACAGATAAAAAATATGAGCTGAAAGGTGAAGCTGCCAAGCCAAGAGAAACAACAAAAATGATCGGTGCTGATATTTCTTTTCTTCCCGAACTGGAAGCAAGAGGAATTAAATTCACCGATAACGGTGTGCAGAAAGATGCCATACAGATTTTAAAAGATCATGGATTTAATTATGTACGTCTTCGCATATTTCATGATCCTGCACAGGATAGCGGTTATTCTCCTAAGAAAGGTTTTTGCGATCTGAATCATACATTGGAAATGGCGAAGAGAGTGAAAGCTGCAGGAATGAAACTGTTGCTTGATTTTCATTACAGCGATTACTGGGCCGATCCAGGTAAACAATTCAAACCTGCTGCCTGGAAAAATTTAAACTTTGAACAACTTAAACAGGCTTTGTACGATTATACCAAACAGGTGATGACTGCTTTGAAAAATCAAAACACAGTTCCTGATATGGTGCAGGTTGGTAACGAAATCAATCATGGAATTGTTTGGCCCGAAGGAAATGTAAAACATCTCGACAGTTTGGCTCAACTCATTAATGCAGGCACAGCAGCAGTAAAAGAAGTGGATGCATCAGTTGTAATGATGCTGCATATTGCTTTGGGCGGACAAAATGATGAATCAGTTTTCTTTATTGACCAGATGCTGGCAAGAGGCGTACACTTTGATGTAATAGGTGAATCATATTATCCCAAATGGCATGGTACATTGGATGATCTTGAACATAATCTCAATAATCTTGTTCGCCGTTATGGAAAAGATGTGATTGTAGTTGAATATTCTCAACTGAAAAAAGAAGTCAATAAAATTGCATTTAGTTTGCCAAATGGAAAAGGAAAGGGAACCTGCATCTGGGAACCATTAAATACATGGGAATCTATTTTCGACAGGCAGGGAAATGCAAACGAATTGCTGAAGTTGTATGATGAAATGAGCAGTGAATACCTCAAATAATCAACAAATCATTTGTCATGAAACCAATAGTCATCAAACGGATTTATGAAATGTATCAAGAGGAGGATGGTTTCCGCATTCTAACCGACAGGTTATGGCCAAGAGGCGTAAAAAAGGAAAATGCACATCTTGATGAGTGGAACAAACAAATAGCTCCATCAACCGAATTACGGAAATGGTTTGATCATAAACCCGAGCGGTTGAAAGAGTTTGCCTTACGCTATCGTGAAGAACTTTTACAAAATGCTGCTGATGAACTTCAGCGTATCAGGAAAATTGCTTCAGGCAAAAAAGTAACATTGTTATATGCTGCAAAAAATCCTGAGTGTAACCATGCAATGATACTCCGGGATCTGCTGAATTCATTTGCTTATTAAATTCTTAAAAATTGTATTTAGTGATTTTGGTTATAGAACAGGTGGAAATATTTTCTTAAACTTGCATGGTGACAGCATTTAAGAAAATAGCAGCGCTTTTTTTGATTGTGATTTATTCACTTTCTGCAACATCTTCAAAAGAATTATTGAAGCTGCCGTTGCTTGCTGAACATTATGCTGATCATCGAACTGAAGGTAAAAGCACAGGCTTTTTTAAATTCCTGGTGCTACATTATATTGTTGAAGACGGTACTGATAGTGATGCAGATGAAGACAGCCGTCTGCCCTTTAAATCGGCCGAGCATGCTGTTGCCTCATTTGTTTCTGTTGCTCCAACTGCTTTTGTTGTTTTAAACAAACCGGTGACTGAAAACAGTAATGAATTTGCAGACTATCATGATTTGTTTCTCCCTTCACAATATTTAGCATCTATCTGGCAGCCTCCCCGGCATTGCTGATTTTTTTCAGATTGACATTTTATTTATCATTTAAATTTTTCAGCAATGAACACTACACACATTCATTTGCTGCTGAATCATTTTCCTATTATCGGATCAATGATTGGCAGTTTGATATTACTCTGGGGTATTATTAAAAAACAAGAAAATGTAAAAGCAATTGCAGCTGTTGTAATTGTTGCAATGACCTTGCTTGCTATTCCCGTTTTTTTAACCGGCGAACCTGCAGAAGATGCAGTGGAAAACCTGCCCGGTGTTTCTGAAGCAATGATTAATCTTCATGAAGAAGCAGCAGAGCTTGCTATCTGGCTCATGGTGGCTGCAGGTGTTGCTTCTCTTGCAGCATTGTTTTTTAAATGGCAAAAAAGCGAACGGGCAAAAATCGTTTTCACGATTGCATTGATTATGTCGTTGCTTTCTTTTGGAGCAATGGCACGAACCGGTTATTATGGTGGCAAGATCAGGCACACTGAAATCAGTACAGCTGCTGATGTAAATCAACCGGGCAATAATGAAAAAGAACAACAGGGAAGAGATAAAGAAAAAGACGGTGAAAAAGAGAAGGATAACGATTAGAATTTTGGGTGACGCTGATTAGGCGTCACCCTTTTTTTATTAGTAGATTTGTTTTTCCTCAATCCACTTGATCATTCACATAATTGTCAGGTATGACATCGACAGATATTTCAAAAGGATTAACTGATGCGCAGGTAATCGAAAGCCGTAAGCAACATGGTGCAAATGAACTTGAACTGCATGAAGACAGGGTGTTCTTAAATGTGCTCAAAGATGTTGTTACAGAACCCATGTTTATGCTGCTGCTGGCTGCATGCATCATCTACTTTGCTGTTGGGCAGTTTAAAGAAGGAGTTATTATGCTGGTTTCAATATTTATTGTTGCCGGCATTTCGCTTTTCCAGGAATACAGGAGTAAAAATGCAGTGCAGGCATTGAAAAAAATGTCGGCAGCGAAAGCAAAACTCTTACGTAATGGTTTAGTGATCGAGGTTGATGCAGAAGAAATTGTGGTGGGCGATTTGTTGTTGTTAGCCGAAGGTGAAATAGTTGCTGCAGACGGAATCATTATTGCAGCCAATGATTTTTCATTGAATGAATCCATTCTCACCGGCGAATCGTTTTCAGTAATAAAAAACACCGATGATAATAGTTCGGTATATAAAGGAACACTGGTTACAAGCGGCAGTGCAACTATACAGGTAACAGAAGTTGGTTTGAAAACCATGTTTGGAAAAATTGGTTTATCGATGAAGGAAGTGAGTGTTGTAAAAACTCCTTTGCAGCTGCAGATCCGTTCGTTTGTAAAAAATATGGTGTGGATTGGTGCGGTTGCTTTTGTGATTGTAGTA
This sequence comes from Chitinophagaceae bacterium UBA1931, assembly GCA_002337125.1. Lineage (GTDB taxonomy): Bacteria > Bacteroidota > Bacteroidia > Chitinophagales > Chitinophagaceae > Lacibacter. The sequence continues at coordinate 891,319 of DDFJ01000004.1, read as the reverse complement.
ATTGTAAACTATCTCCAGTCTGGAAATATCATACATTCTTTTTTGCATGGCTTAACACTGGCTATGAGTATTCTGCCCGAAGAAATTCCTGTAGCGTTCAGCACATTCCAGGCTTTGGGTGCATTCCGTTTACTAAAAAATCAAATCATTGTGAAGCAGCCCCAATATGTTGAAACATTGGGTTCTGCAACAGTGATCTGTACTGATAAAACCGGAACGCTTACGCAAAACAAAATGAGCATTGCTTATGTGTATAATGCTGCAACAAAAGAATCGGTTGAAGTGAAAAACGGAACAGCATTGCCCGGCGAGTTGATTGAATATGCAATGTGGAGCAGTGAAACCAATCCGTTCGACCCGATGGAAAAAACAATTCATCATTTGTACGAACAAACAGCAAAAGTTGACAAACGTAATTTGTTTGAACAGATACATGAATACCCAATTGATGGAAAGCCGCCAATGATGACGCATATTTTTGAAAACAAGGAAGGTGAAGTTGTGATTGCGGTGAAAGGCGGACCTGAAGGAATATTGAGGCAAAGCAAACTTTCTATTGCTGAGCTGAAACATATAGAAGAACAATCACTGGCTTACGCAAAACAGGGTTATCGTGTGCTTGGAGTTGGTAAAGCAATATGGGAAGGAAAAAAATGGCCGGTATCGCAGGAAGATTTTGATTTTGAATTTTTAGGGTTAATTGCTTTCCAGGATCCACCAAAAGAAAAAATTACAGAAACTATTCAGACTTTCCGTGAAGCTGGTATACCTGTAAAAATGATTACAGGCGATTATGCTGAAACAGCATTAGCCATTGCTGAACAAATTACACTTGATCATAACAGCGAAGTACTTACCGGTAAAGAAGTACTGCATTTCAGTAAGGAAGAGCTGCAGGAAAAAGTAAAGCATGTCAACATTTTTGCACGCATGTTTCCTGAAGCAAAACTGAAAGTGATTGATGCATTAAAAGAAAATGGTGAAGTGGTTGCAATGACGGGTGATGGTGTAAATGATGGCCCGGCATTAAAAGCTGCACATATTGGTATTGCCATGGGATTAAGGGGAAGTGAAGTGGCAAAAAATGCAGCTTCATTAATTCTTACCGATGATAATCTTGCACACATGACCGATGCTGTTGCACTTGGCCGCAAGATTTATGATAACCTGAAAAAAGCAATTCAGTATATCGTTTCCATCCATATTCCCATTATCCTGATTGTAACATTGCCGTTGGTATTAATGTGGAAGTTTACCGATATATTTTCACCTGTTCATGTCATTTTTCTCGAACTGATTATGGGACCCACCTGTTCCATTATTTATGAAAATGAACCAATGGAGCCGGGAACAATGCAACGGGCTCCCAGGAAAATGGGTAATACATTTCTTTCGTTACGGCAATTATCAGTGAGCATACTGCAAGGATTGATGATTACAGCCGGCTGTTTGGGTGCAGGTTGGTATTTCATGCACACAGGTGCAGATGATGCAACCATCCGTTCAGTTATCTTCATCACACTTTTATTCAGTAATGTTTTTCTTACATTGGTCAACCGCTCGTTTTATTATTCGTTTATTGAAACACTTTCTTATAAAAACAATCTTGTCGGGCTCATCATAGGTATTACGTTGTTATTTATTGCCATTGCATTGTATGTGCCCGGTGTAAGAAGTCTCTTTGGTTTAACACTGCTGCCATTTATTATCGTTGCACAATGTGTTGCCGTTGCACTGGTTGCAACATTGTGGATTGAAGTGTTGAAGTGGTATAAGCGGAAAAACAACTGAGAAGAATTCTTTCAAGTTATCAAATGAAACATCATCTTTGCTGTATAGATGGAACAGCAAAATAATATTCAGCAACCGGATATAAGGTCTGTGCAGGTGATGCGTTATGTTACTCCTTTGCGTGAAGGCGGATCGTTGCCGGCTATTGCAGAAGCTGACGATGGCTTTTTGTATGTATTAAAATTTCGTGGAGCAGGCCAGGGAAGCAAAGCGTTGATTGCAGATTTAATTGGTGGGGAAATGGCACGTGCAATGGGCTTGAAAATCCCTGAAATTGTATTTGCCAATCTTGATGAAGCTTTTGGACGTACAGAACCTGATGAGGAAATTCAGGATTTACTTCGTGCAAGCAAAGGACTGAACCTGGGGTTGCACTATTTATCGGGAGCTATTACATACGATCCTGCTGTTAAAAAAATTGATAAACATCTTGCATCAAAAATTGTGTGGCTTGATGCGTTGCTGATGAATGTTGACCGTACTGCACGCAATACAAACATGCTTAACTGGCATAATGAACTTTGGCTCATTGATCACGGAGCTGCTTTGTATTTTCATCATACATGGTCAAATTGGGAAGAGCAGTCAGTAAAACCATTTGTGCAGATAAAAGATCATGTGCTGCTGCCGCAAGCATCATTACTTCTGCAGGTAAATGAAGAAATGAAACAGGTTGTAACTCCTGAAAGAATCAGGGCAATTGTATCAGTTGTGCCGGACGAATGGTTGCTGCATGAGGATGGAAAGGAAAGTCCCGATGAAATGAGAAACGTGTACTGCCAGTTTTTAATTAACAGGATCAGTCATTCCGATATATTTGTAAACGAAGCAATCAATGCAGGAAAATCACTTATTTGAATATGCCGTTATACGGGTGGTGCCACGGGTTGAACGTGAAGAGTTCCTCAATGTGGGGGTGATTGTGTATTGTAAAAGGCCAGCATTTCTGCAAACCATGTATTCGTTGAACGAACAGAAATTACTGGCATTGTTTCCGGGTGTGGATATTGCTGAAATTAAATCGCATCTTGAAGCATTTGAACAAATCAGTAAAGGCGAATCAAAAGACAGCCCGATAGCAGCATTGGATATTGCATCACGCTTTCGCTGGCTCACAGCTAAACGAAGTACAGTTGTACAAACATCGGCTGTGCATTCCGGTTTGTGTAAAAATCCGGAAGAAACAGTTGCTCATTTGCATGAACAATTAGTTGCCTGAGAAAATTCTAACTGTTTAATTTGTTGTAACTGTCAAGAAAAGCTTTCTTGCCCATTTCAATCATTTCGCCTGCACGGTAAAATTCATACACAGCACAACTGTTGCGGGGGATTTCAATATACAAATCGGGAGGATAGGTTTGGATCATCAGTTCAGTCAATCGATCCTGCGTAAAATCGTAAGAAGTATTCACCAAATCAAAAACAGATAAGCTTACGTTTTTAATGCTGCTTGTTTTTTTTCGGCCCGGCAATGAAAATGATTTCAGCCAGTCACGTGTAACAGGTGTTGTGTCTGCCGATGGAGCTTCAGGTTCCGATCTTTTCCGTTCATAATTTCCATTCAGGTTTACAGCAACAATCAGTTCATCATCTTTCTTTTGCACCAGGTCTAATGGTAATGGATTTAAAACACCACCATCAACCAAAAATGTTTCCTGTTCCTGCACGGGTGTAAACACACCGGGAATACCAATGGATGCACGCAAAGCCCTGTATAAATTTCCGGAACTGAAATGCACTTCTTTCCTGTTGATGATATCTGTAGCAACAGCTGTAAATTTTATTTTAAGTTCTTCAATGTTTTGTTTGCCGGTAAAGCTTTCCAGTTGGGCAAGTACTTTTTCACCTTTTAAAAAACCCTGCATGGTGAATGTGAAATCAAACAGGTTAAACACCTTTGATTTGTTTAATGTCAGCAACCAATCTTTGTATGTTTGAAGATGCCCGGCGCAATACATACCACCTACTACTGCGCCCATTGAACAACCGGTAACGCTGATGATTTCAAATCTCTGTTGTTCCAGCAATTCAATAACGCCTATATGAGCAATGCCCCTTGCTCCGCCGCTTCCTAAAACCAGGTGTGCTTTCTTTTTCATACTGAAATGTAGAAGTTTAAATTTACGAAACTCCCTCTGTTGCTGTTAAGTTTCCTGTAATGTATTTAATTCTTCTGCAAAAGCAAGTTTGATTAATTTGCAGGCTGAAAAATTGTGAGGGGCAAAGTGCAGCGTTGCAGATGTTATTTGTGAATAAAGTAAATAAAGAAAAATATGAATGCTGAAGATATTGCAAGAATAAGAAAAGAGTACACACTCAATTCGCTTGATGAAGAAACAGTGCTGCAATCACCATTTGCACAATTTGAGCATTGGTGGAATGAAGCAACTGATTCAAAAATTGAGGAAGTAAATGCAATGACACTTGCAACAGTTGGAAAAGATGCAGTGCCGGAAGCGAGAACAGTGCTGCTGAAAAATTTTGATGCGAATGGTTTTGTTTTCTTTACCAATTACAACAGTGCAAAAAGTTCGCATCTGGAAGAAAATCCCAATTGCTGTCTGCTGTTTTTCTGGAAGGAAATGGAACGCCAGGTAAAGATTGTTGGTGTGGCTGAAAAAATAAGTACAGAAGAAAGTATTGCTTATTTCAACAGCAGGCCCGATGGAAGTAAGATTGGGGCATGGGCATCTCCACAAAGCATTGCTGTTGCAGGAAAGGCATGGTTAAAAGAAACATTTGAATTTTACCGTGAACGTTTTAAGCATGGCGAAATACCGAAGCCACCACATTGGGGAGGCTTTCGTGTAAAGCCGGTTAAAATTGAATTCTGGCAGGGGCGACCAAGCCGTATGCACGACAGAATTGTTTACACTCTTAATAAAAATAAAAGCTGGGATATTAAAAGGCTTGCACCTTAATTCATGTCGTTCATACAAGTTTCAAATATCAGTAAAACAGTCGGGGAGAATATGGTTGTAAAGCATGTAAGCTTTACACAGGAAAAGCTGCAGCATATTGCGATTGTTGGAGAAACAGGGTCGGGCAAAACAACCTTGCTGAAACTGGTTGGCGGTTTTGTAAAACCCGATGAAGGTGAAGTGCTGTTTGAAGAAAAACAAATCATTAATCCCGAAGATGAATTGTTTCCAGGCCACCCGGGCATTGCTTTCCTGAGCCAGTATTTTGAATTACGGAATAACTATTGGGTGCGGGATTATCTTGAAATGGCGAATAAGTTAGCTGAAGAAAAAGCTATTGAACTCTATCGTATTTGCCAGGTTGATCATTTGCTGCAACGGAAAACTGATCAGCTTTCGGGTGGAGAAAAGCAACGCATTGCACTTGCTCGTTTGCTCACCACTTCACCACGATTATTGTTGCTTGATGAGCCTTATTCCAACCTTGATGCCATGCACAAACGCACCATTAAGCAGGTGATTGATGATATCAGTGAGCAGTTGGGTATTACCTGTATTCTTGTAAGTCATGATGCAGCTGATGTACTTTCATGGGCCGATAAAATTCTTGTGATGCAGAACGGCGAATTAATTCAGCAGGGAACGCCACAGGAAGTTTACCAACAACCGGTAAATGAATATGCAGCTGGTTTAGTGGGAGATTACAATCTGATTGATGTAAGTAAAGCACCCATTTTTGGTTCGTTTACTTCAAATGAACAATTGATGATCCGTCCTGAAAATATTCATGTAACAGGAACAGGACAATCGCACATATTTGGTATTGCACAACGTATTTCATTTTTTGGTAGTTATTATTTGCTTGAAGTGCTGGTTGAACAGCAATTGATTAAACTGCGTGCTAACAAATCTACTTTCCGGAAAGGCGAACTGGTTTTTCTTTCAGTTGATGAACGGAACATTATTCAGCTAAGCAACTAAACTTCTGTTTTATCTGCTATTGTTCAATTTTATTTTATTGTACAAGTGTGCGACGCCAATGCAGCTGATGGATGTTGATGCAGCTGGTTACATAAAATCATTTTTCTTACTATTTCATCTGTCAGCAGAGCTCAAACTCTTTGCCTTGATGCCTTTGTGCCTTTTCTGTAAATTTGCGGCTTAATTTTTTTACATGCAGGGAAAGCAAGTTGAATTGATGTCGCCGGCCGGCAGTTTTGAATCCATGATGGCAGCCATACAGGGGGGAGCCGATTCTGTGTATTTTGGTGTGGAGCAGCTGAATATGCGTGCAAGAGCCACTATGAATTTTACAATTGAAGATTTACCTGAAATTGCTGAACTCTGTAATAAGCATAATGTACGCAGCTACCTCACTTTAAATACCATCGTTTACGATCATGATTTGTCGCTGATGAAAATGGTGGTGAATGAAGCAAAGAAAGCCGGTATTACTGCAGTAATTGCATCCGACCAGGCAGTGATTGCTTATGCACGAACGCTTGGACTTGAAGTTCATATCTCCACGCAGCTCAACATTACTAATCTTGAAACTGTACGCTTTTACTCGTTGTTTGCTGATGTAATGGTGCTGTCGAGAGAATTGAGTTTGCGACAGGTGAAAGCAATCTGCGATGGAATTAAAAAAGAAAATATCACCGGGCCATCCGGTAATTTAATCGAGATAGAAGTGTTTGCACATGGTGCGTTGTGTATGGCTGTATCGGGAAAATGTTATCTCAGTCTGCATACACAAAATGCATCGGCTAACCGTGGTGCATGTTTACAAAACTGCAGGAGAAAATACAAGGTAATTGATATTGAAGACGGGCATGAACTGGAAATCGATAATGAATACATCATGTCGCCGAAAGATCTCTGCACAATCGATTTTCTTGACCAGTTAATTGAAACCGGTGTTCGTGTACTGAAGATTGAAGGAAGAGGCAAGAGCCCTGATTATGTAAAAACAGTAACTCAATGTTACCGTGAAGCAATTGACAGTTATTACAATCAAACATATACTGCTGAGAAAGCTGCAGAATGGATGAAGCGGATGGAAGAAGTGTATAATAGGGGGTTCTGGGGCGGTTACTTGTTTGGGCAGGAATTGGGCGAATGGACAGATGCTTCAGGATCGAAAGCAACAACAAGAAAAATCTATCTCGGCAAAGGCAATCATTATTATCCCAAAGCAAAAATTGCTGAATTTAAAATTGAAAGTTACCCATTGCGTGTAGGTGACCGTGTAATGATTATTGGTAAAAATTTTGGTGTGATTGAAACGGTGATTGAATCATTGCATGTAAATGAAACTGGTTCGGCTCAAGTGGCTGAAAAAGGTGATCTTTGCGCCTTCCCGCTGGATGTGGCAATTCATCATACGGATAAATTGTATAAGATTGTTGCAGCAGATGCGGAGGTAGAAACAACATGATTACCATCACACAACAACGGGAAAAATGTATTGGATGTAACTATTGCGTAGAAGCTGCGCCTGAACGGTGGCGTATGTCGAAACGTGATGGTAGAAGCACACTTGTTGATGCAAAAGAAAGAAGGGGATTCTGGTCGGTGAAAGTAAATGATGATGAACGTGAAGCCAATGAAAAAGCAGCAAAGCTTTGCCCTGTAAAAATCATTCACGTTAAGTAAATTAAGCCCTCCCGGGGCCAAAAAACAGCATTTAATTATAAAAGCTTATCTTTGCTGTTCTTAATGTTATTACTCTCTCTGTTTGTTTAGTTTTTCTTCTCAAATAACGATCGTGCTAACGTAAGGCGGATAAAGTATCATCGCACTGAATGATAGCCTTATCAAAGATTTTATAATTAAATATTTTATTGTGTCATTTAACAATTTACAGCTCATTGAGCCTTTATTGAAGGCCTTGAGTACAGAAGGGTACACTACACCCACACCTATTCAGCAACAGGCTATTCCTGCTGTTTTACAAAAAAGAGATTTATTAGGCTGTGCCCAAACCGGTACGGGAAAAACCGCAGCGTTTACCATTCCTGTTTTGCAGCTAATGCATTTGCAACGAATGGAAAGGCAACAGCAAAACCATGTGATTCAAACATTAATTCTTACACCTACCCGTGAACTTGCATTGCAGATTGGCGACAGCATTAAAGCTTATGGACATTTCCTGCCATTCAGGTACCAGGTTGTATTTGGCGGTGTGCCGCAACACAGGCAGGTAAGTGGTATTAAAAGAGGAGTTGATATTATTGTTGCAACACCCGGCCGTTTGCTGGACTTAATGCAGCAGGGACATATTTCACTCGAACAGATTGAATATTTTATTCTTGATGAAGCAGACCGTATGCTTGATATGGGTTTTGTGCAGGATGTAAGAAGAGTGATTGCCAAACTTCCTTCGAAAAGACAAACATTGTTTTTCTCAGCAACCATGCCGTTTGAAATTAAACAGCTGGCCGATATGTTATTGGTAAATCCGGTGAAAGTAGAAGTAACACCGGTGTCTTCAACAGTTGATACAATTAACCAGTCAGTTTATTTTGTTGAAAAGCAGAATAAGCGTTCACTGCTGGTTGAATTACTGAAGAACGAAGAAATTGAGACTGCTCTTGTATTTACACAAATGAAACATGCTGCTGATAAACTTGCCAAGCAATTGATCAATGCAGGTATTACTGCTGAAGCAATTCATGGTAATAAAGCGCAGAATGCAAGACAACGGGCATTAGAAAATTTTAAAAAGAGAAAGACCCGTGTGTTGGTTGCTACTGACATTGCTGCAAGAGGAATTGATATTGATGATTTAACGCATGTGGTGAATTACGAATTGCCAAATATTCCTGAAACATACGTACACCGTATTGGCCGTACAGGAAGAGCTGGTGCATCAGGCACTGCAATTTCATTCTGCGACTGGAGTGAAAAAATCTTTTTAACAGACATTCAGAAACTGATTAAGAAGTCTATTCCCGTAGTGGAGGGTCATGAATTTGATATTACAGCCATGCACAGCGCACAGTCAACGGCAACAACAGATACAACAACTGCACCATCAGTACCTTCTTTCAACAACTTATCAAGAGGCAGAAGAGGAAGAGTATTTACGCAGCGGTAAGAAATTAATAGCGGTAGCAAACTGCATTAATATTCATTCCTGCACCAACTGATGCAAACATTATTACATCACCGGCAGTAAGCTGGTGATGTTCTACCTGTCCTTTTCTTACAAGATCATATAATGTTGGAACGGTAGCAACTGAACTGTTGCCCAGCCATTGAATACTCATGGGCATAATGTTTTCAGGAGCAGGCATGCCATACAGTTTATAAAGCCTGTGAATGATTCCTTCATCCATTTTTTCATTTGCCTGGTGAATGAACACTTTTTTGAGATCTTTTATATCAACACCGCTTTTATCTAAACAATCTTTCATGGCAGCCGGAACATACTTCATTGCATATTCATACACTTTACGTCCTTTCATTTTAATGTAACGGATGCGTGGATCACTGTCGGGGTAAAACGATTTGCCCATGTGTATATAATCCACTTCTTCCAGTGAATGTGTTTGAACAGATGCGCTTAAAATGCCCGGTCCTTTTTCTGCTGATTCATTGTATTCCAATACTACGGCACCGGCACCATCGCTGAAAATCATGCTGTCACGATCGTACATATCAATTACTCTTGATAATGTTTCTGTGCCAATGATCAATGCTTTTTTGGCGATACCTGCTTTAAAATAAGCATCGGCCTGGATAATGCCTTGTATCCAGCCGGGACATCCAAACAAAATATCGTAAGCAATACAATTTGAATTGTGAATGCCCAACTGATGTTTGATGTGACTTGCCAATGAAGGAACGGCATCTGTTTGTATGGTATGCTTTACAACGTTGCCAAAATTGTGTGCAACGATGATCTGGTCAATTTCTTCCGGGTTTACTCCACTATCAATAATGGCATTGCGGGCTGCAATTGCACCAATATCGGATGTATTTAATTCGTCAGTGGTGTAACGACGTTCTTCTATGCCTGTTATCTGTTTAAACTTTTCAACGACTTCCTGTGGCGGAGTGGGTAGCGGCAGCTGGTTATCAGCATAAAAAGTATGTTGTGCAAAATCGCTGTTCGTTTGTACAACAGGAGGGATGTAACACCCTGTTCCGGTAATAATTGAACGTAACATAGTTGCTTAAAGTTTGTAAAAAAAAATCTGCTGAAGGTTGTTTGCCGTCAGCAGATATACTGATACAGGTTAAGAAAGGTTCAACGATTAACTGAACGGTTTTGTTTAATCTGCTGAAATATTTTCTTCAGCAGGATTAGTTACATCTTCTTCTGTAGTTTCATCAAGGGGTTTAATATCTTTTATACTTAACTGAAAATCGTTGTTCATTGATATTTCAAGATGACGTCCTCTCAGAAGATTTCTTGTCAGGTCATCTTCCTGGAGTAATGTTGCCAGTTCTTTCGCAAAAGGCGAAAGCTTAATGGCTGTATTTAACTTGCCATTATTTAACTGGAGATGCGTAAAGTTGAATTTGATTTTTCTGCCTCCGGCTGCACGTTCAAAATCTGTATGATTCATCTTGAGCGTTTGTTCATCCTTTGACGAACGTTTCAAAAGGATTGCAATAACAGCCAGATACTTTTTCCATGTTTGCGTAAACATATAATAACCTGATTTTTTTTATGAAAAGAGTAAAAGAATATTATTTCAGTGTTTCACTTAAGCGTGTAAATTCAGCGCCGTTAAATATCCTGGCAAGGTTGTAGTCCTTTGTTTTTTCCCATTCATTTACTTTCGATTCAGAAACAATCCGCCAGAAATTTTTCGATTTTAATTCTTCGTAATCAGTCGAACGGATAAAGATACCCTTTACAGTTTCCCTTGATTTAAAATGAATGTTTACTTTTTGATTACTGTTCGCTTTGTTTTCAACGAACTTTTCAATCATGTCATTCGTCATACTAAAATTGTTTAAATAAAAAATGGATTACCATTTGTTGGTACGGGGACGTTCTTCTCTTGGTCTTGCTTCTGAAACTTTAATAAATCTGCTGTCGTTACTTGAGCCGTTTAATGCATCAATTGCTTTTTGAGCTTCAGCATCATCCGGCATTTCTACAAAACCAAAACCACGGCTTTGATTAGAGAATTTGTCGATAATAACTTTTGCTGAGTTAACACTGCCAAATGCAGCAAAAAGTTGTTTCAGATTTTCATCCTTTACATTGGGCCCCAAATTGGAAACATACAAGTTCATAATTATGAATTGTTTAGTTGAAAAAATTGAGCTGAATACTGGTGTAAAGGAAGAATATGAAGACTGCAGAAAAATTGTTCGCTTACAAGAGATTACTCAAATGGACGCACAAAGGTACGTTTAATTTGGCAGATCGTGCTGTTTTACACAAACAGGCGTAAAGCAAACCAGGCAGTACAAACTGCCTGGTTAAAAATGATCATCTGAAAAATATTAATTAAGGGAGAGTAATATTTCTTCGCCTTTCGGAAAAAGAAGATTGTTTTCAAGATGTACATGCTGATGCAGATCTTCTTCAAATGCTCTCAGTTCATTAATCACCAGGTTAAATGTTGTGCATGCTCCCTGAGGTGCTGTGTAATTGTTTGTTAACTGCCTTATTTCGTATAATGCGTTTCCTGCATGTGAGTGTTCGGCTTCCATTACCTGTATTGGCCCGTTAAGGTAAGTAGGGGGGAATGAAGTAGAACCTGCACTAACAGAAGCATGGTATACTTCACGTATACGTGGGAAAAGAATCACTTCTTCTTTCTGTAAATGCATTTGCAGTTCTTCATCTACTTCAAGAAACAATGCAAACACTTTTTTCATTTCAGGAAAACGATCGCCATGCTTGGTGGCAACACGGTACAAATGTTCTTTGATGACAGGTGATGTTTGCTTCACATAAGTGTGATGTTTTAAGATAATATAACTGATCAGTTGTTCCGGATCAAACGAATCAAAATCATGCTCTGCAGGACTGTTACTGTTGATGGCCCTGTTTACTTCGGCTGCAATTTCTTCGGGAATTAAACCGCTTTCTTCACAAGCCACAGCCAATGAGCGTTTGCCCTGGCAGCAAAAATCAAGATGATATTTTTCAAATACAGATGCAGCTGAATGAAATTCTTTTACAATTGCACCCAGTGTGTGTTGAGTTGTTATTTCCATGTTTGTTTCTTTTGAACAAAACTACCCTGCACTAAAACCAGCCGATATGATTACAATCACAAAGCAAAAAGCTGACAGAAAACAAACAATTCATACAAAAAGAAACCCGGAGAAATAATTCCCCGGGTTGTACAAATTGTTATTCACTCTTACTATAAATCAATTTCTTCAATTGGTAATGGACGCATGCAGAAAAACCAATCTTTGCAATACACATCTTTTTCTTTTCCATCCATGCGTTCTTTTGCCACGCCGCAACTGTTGGCAGTAGGAACAATTACATCTTCACCCGGACGCCAGTCGGCAGGTAATGCCACTGCATGTTTATCGGCAGTTTGTAAACCAATGATCACACGTTTCAATTCATCAAAATTCCTGCCCAATGAAAGCGGGTAATAAATCATTGCACGGATGATGCCGTTCGGGTCGATAAAGAAAACAGCTCTTACTGCTTTTGTGCTGCTTTCGTTTGGCTGAATCATTCCGTAAAGCTTAGCCACTTCCATGGTAATATCTTCAATCAAAGGAAACGTTACTTCAATGTTTTTCATTCCCCTGAACTCTATTTTTTCCTTGATTGTACGCAGCCATGCAATATGACTGTAAAGTCCATCAACACTCAGGCCCACCAGTTGTGTATTGAGTTTTGCAAATTCACTTTCAAGATTTGCAAAAGTCATAAACTCTGATGTACAAACCGGTGTAAAATCAGCCGGGTGACTAAAGAGGATGATCCATTTGCCTTTGTAATCATCAGGGAAATGAATATTGCCCTGTGTTGTTACAGCTTTAAATGTAGGTGCTGTGTCTCCGATTCTTGGCATGCTTACATGTGTGCTGCCATTAACTTCTGTTGACATAATGTTGTTGTTTAATCAACATTAAATGTAATTGCAGTGAGTAGCGTACAAACAGGAGCGTAGTCAGCAATTTTGCTGATTGTTGTTCTCATTTTCCTTTGCAGTAAGCGGATTTGCTGAATTTAAGAAAGAATAAAACTGAGAAAAGCTTCCATCGAATGATTCAGCTCATCTGCTGCTTCAAGCATACCCATGTGTGCAATACCTGAAACAATGTTTGCACTGCAAATGGATGGCAGGGAAGTTTGTGAAACTGCATCGGCAGGGTTTACTGCTTTGTCTTCTTCCCCAATAAAAAAGAACACAGGAACTGCTGCATTTTTTAAAACAGCTGTTCTATCGGGGCGGGCAATCATTGCTTCGTAATAAGCTATCAAAGCTTCTTTGCTGAATTGTTTTCCCTGTTCAATTAACTCATCAACCTGTTCTTTTTGATTTGCTTTAAATTGTTCTGAAAACAAATTAGGGATGGTTGCTTTTACAAATTCAAAAGCAGTATGTTCTTTTATAAAGTCGATTGATTTTTTACGGGCTTCTTTTTTCTCTTCACTGTCGGCATAAGCAGTTGAATGTACAAGGCCAAATGCTTTTAACGTGCCAGGATATTTTTCTGCAAACGCAAGTGTAATGTATCCACCCATTGAATGTCCAAACAGAATGCATTGACTGATATTTTCTGCATCAAGTATTTGTTGAACGTCATCAGCCATTGATTCAATGCTCAGCAATTCATCATTTAAAGTTGACTGACCGCTTTCACGCAGATCAGGAATGATTAATTGAAAATTTGATTGCAGGTAATTGATTTGATTTTTCCAGATGCGCCCATCTTCACCAAAACCATGTACTAATACAACAGGAAAACCTTTGCCATAAATGTTATAGGAAAGCTGAGTGCTGCCGGTTTCAATAATCTTTTGCATAAGAGAGGTTGTTTAATTCAACTGAGCTTTAGGTTTTCTTTTCATAATCTTATTATACAATGCAAGAAGCAATAAAGCTGCAGTGAACAATAAAGCAAGTTTGCTGATAAGATCGCCATACTTTACGTAAAATGTTTTCCTGTCATCAACAGGCACATTCATTTTTATTGCAGCTTCTGTCCACCAGGGTTGTTCCTGCATAGCATTTCCGTTTGGATCAATAAAACAACTGATACCTGTGTTTGCACTGCGTAAAACCCATTTTCTTGATTCAATTGCACGGAGCTTTGCATACAGTTCGTGTTGCTTATGACCGGGTGTATTGCCCCACCAGCCATCGTTTGTAATAACCGCCAGCATGTTGGCACCATTTGCAAAAAACTTACTCATGTATTCGCCATAAATACTTTCATAACAAATTGCAGGAGCGATGATATAACCATTTCTTGTCTTTAACGGAGTACGTTCTTCCTGGCGGGCATAACCACCTGCAGTGCCACCAAACTTTTCAAATACCGGTCCGAGGAATAATAAAAACTTCGGCAAAGTTTCAACACCGGGTACAAGCATTGATTTGTGATAGAAAGCATAAGCACCACTGCTGTCAAGTAATATACTGCCGTTGTACACTTCGTAGTAATTTGAAGTTCCTTCAATCTGTCTTGCATAAATTGAAACCTTCTCATTAAACATACGGTAACTTTCAATACCGGTAAATAAATTCACTTTCGGGTGGCGACGTAAAAAATCAAACAAAGGATTCAGGAAGAAATTCTGTTTCAAACCTGCTTCATCAAAACCATTGGGCGAGTATAACGCCGTTTCGGGCCATACAAGCAATGTTGTATTACTGTCAACTGCGGATTCGCTTAAGCGGATGAGTTTCTGCAGCTGCATTTCAAATGTTCCTGTTGCTACTTTTTCATAAGGATCAATATTAGGCTGTACAACAACAATATTTGAAGTTTTAGATTTTGGGTTTGAGGTTTGAGGTTCGTTGTTTGAAATGAACATCGAAATAACAAACGGGATAAGTAAAGCAGCAACAACGCCGGTTATTTTCAGCCATTGTGTTTTACTTTTTTCAGATGGATTTGTGAGATTAAACAACAATACATTCACCAGCAATATCCACAAACTACCACCGCTTGTTCCGGTAAACTCATACCACTGAATCCAGTTGGTGCGTGATGCAAAAATGTTTCCAAGTGTTAACCATGGCCAGCTTAATCCCCAATCCTGCAGGTGAATATATTCAAATGCCAGCCAGAAAATAACCAGTGAAGTATAACCAACCGGTTTATTAAACCGTTTGTTCATGAACCTGAACCCCATCCATGGAATACACATGAGCAAACTGTTCACCACAATTGCCAGCCATGCGCCAATCATGGTTGAATTCCATATCCACCAGGTGGTTGTTACATTCCAGGTAAACATAGCAAGGTAAATCAACCCGAAAAATTTTAACCGACTGAACTGCATTTGTTCAATCATCATCAACGGAATAAATGCAACGAAAACTGTAACGGTAATATTTGTAACAGGCCATGCAAGAAAAAGCAATAAGCCCGATAAAACAGAAAGCAGGAGTGGTTGATACTTTTTCAAATAGTTGTTTTTGTAAAAATAAGAATGCCGGACAGAAATATCCGGCATTATAAAGTTTAAATTGTATTAATTCCTGAACGGAAATTATCTTGAATAGTTCGGACTTTCTTTTGTGATGATGACATCATGCGGATGACTTTCTTTCATTCCAGCGTTGGTGATGACTACAAATTTTGCATCCTGCAATTCCTTAATTGATTTTGCTCCGCAATAACCCATACCTGCTTTTAACCCGCCAGTATATTGATGTACGATCTCACTAACATTTCCTTTAAAGGGAACCCGTCCTTCAATTCCTTCAGGCACTAATTTTTTAATGCCATCTTCCACATCCTGGAAATAACGGTCACTACTGCCTTTCTGCATCGCACCGATAGAACCCATGCCACGGTATTGCTTGAATTTTCTTCCTTCGTAAATAATGGTTTCGCCGGGGCTTTCTTCTGTGCCTGCAAAAACACTTCCCATCATAACAGATGAAGCACCTGCTGCCAAGGCTTTCACCATATCGCCTGTGTATCTAATACCACCATCAGCAATAACAGGAATACCTTTTGATTTTAATGCAAATGCAGCTTCCATTACTGCAGTAAGTTGGGGTACACCAATACCAGCTACAACACGTGTTGTACAAATTGATCCTGGACCAATACCAATTTTCACTGCATCAGCACCTGCATCGGCTAATGCTTTTGCACCTGCGCCTGTACCTGCATTACCTGCAATTACCTGCAGTTTTTTGAAATTCTTTTTCAATCCTTTCAGTGCATCAATTACTCCTTTGCTGTGGCCATGTGCACTGTCGAGACTAACCACATCAACACCTACATGCTGTAATGCAGCTGCACGGTCGTACAAATCATAAGTAATACCTAATGCTGCACCAACAAGTAAACGTCCAAATTCATCTTTCACGGCATTGGGATGACTTTGCAATTGAAGTATGTCACGATAAGTAATTAAGCCGATTAATGTGCCATCTTTCTTAATTACAGGCAGCTTTTCAATTTTATGTTTACTGAGAATGGTTTTTGCTTTTTTCATGTCTGTCCCTTCGGGAGCAGTAACAAGGTTTTGTGAAGTCATTACTTCACTGATTTTTCTTTTCTTGTTTGTTTCAAAGCGAAGATCACGATTAGTTAAGATGCCAACGAGTCTTTTACTTTGATCAACAATAGGGATGCCACCGATTTTGTTTTCCTTCATCAGTAATAATGCATCGCCAATGGTGGCATCCTGATGCAGGGTGATGGGGTCAATAATCAGTCCGCTTTCGCTTCTTTTTACTTTACGTACCTGGGCTGCCTGGTCTTCAATGCTCATGTTTTTATGCAATATGCCAATGCCGCCTTCACGGGCAAGTGCAATTGCAAGACCTGCTTCGGTAACTGTATCCATTGCTGCCGAAAGCATGGGAATATTTAACTGGATTGATTTGGTAAGATGTGTGCTGATATTGGTTTCTCTTGGTAACACCTCGCTGTATGCGGGCATAAGAAGAACATCATCAAACGTTAAACCTTCACCGAAAAATTTGTTGAGAACAGCTTTGCTGAAAGTGGAGTTATTTCTTGTTGCCATGTGCAAAGATAAAGGAATGAGGTATTTGCTTCCAAATCGGCAGCTGCCTGAATAAAAAATACCCGAAATAGTGAATAAAAACCCCACTTTTTGGGTATTGCAGACGAAGTTCCAGCGGAGTAGGTTTGTGCAATCAATAACACATTAACAACAAAAAAATGAGAAAACTTTTTTTTACTGCGTTTTTGGCGCTTACAACAATTATTCTTCTTAGTGCATGTAAAGGTGATACAGGGCCAGCCGGACCTGCAGGTCCTACTGGTGCTACTGGTGCTACTGGCGCAACCGGTGCAACAGGAGCAACTGGCGCCACGGGCCCCACTGGTGCCACAGGGCCACAGGGAAATGCGAATGTAAAGGTTGACACGTTTACATTAACGAACAGTAACTGGATTTGGAACAGTAACTATTCATTTACCACAGCTACAGGTGGATCCACAAGCTGGTTTACCCGTTATTATGATAGATCTTATACAGGTGTTACACAATCAATACTTGATAACGGGCTTGTTTTAGTTTACTTTACGGCCAATACTACTAATAACACATCACAATGGACTCCATTGGATTATTCTTTTCTTGCTTTTGGAAGCCAATATTATTACAATGTTGTGTATGAAACCTTTTTAGGGAAAGTTAGGTTGCATTATTTCTTTACTCCTAACGGTTCTGCCGGGACTCTCCCTTCAGGTTCTTCAGCATTGTCGGTTTATCCTATTCCTAATTATAAGTTTAAAATCATTGCTATTGCTGGGGCAATTGGCGGAAGGTTTGAAACAGGTGCTGCAGCTGGATATTCTTTTGATCAACTGAAGGGGATGTCGTACGATATGGTATGTAAAATCCTGAATATAAAACCTTAGGCGGGTCTGGTTTAGTTAGAAACGGGTGCCCCGAAAGGGGCATTCCTGTTTATATCAATGCATATAATTTGCCTGGCAAGCTTTGTACAATTCCCTGCAGCTCCATCGAAAGCAAAGCAGCTGCAATAGCACTGCTGCTGAGTGCACATTGAAGATTGATTTCATCAATATGAAAACTGTCTTTTGACTGTAGCAACTGATAAATTGTTTTTTCATCTTCAGTCAACTCAATAAACAGTTCACGCTGTTTGGGTTTATTTTCTTTTTGTTTGGATTGCCAACCCATTTGCTCAATAATATCTTCACCACTTGTGATTAAAACAGCTTTGTTACTTTGAATAAGGTAATTGCATCCCTCGCTTTTTGAATCGGTTGTTTTACCGGGTACAGCAAACACATCCCTGTTGTAATTGTTGGCAAGATTGGCGGTGATCATACTGCCACCTTTTTTCCCTGTTTCTATTACTACCGTTGCGTCGCACATGCCTGCAACAATTCTGTTACGTGTTGGAAAATTATGCCTGTCGGGATTTGTTTCTTTTCTGAATTCAGTAAGTACACCGCCATTTCCTGCAATCATCTCCTTTGCAAGTGATTTGTGTTGCGATGGATAGATTGTATCCAATCCATGTGCAAGAACTGCAACAGTTGCTAACTGGTGTTTCACCGAATATTTATGTGCTATTGCATCAATACCATAAGCAAGTCCGCTGATGATTAATGGTGAAAGTGCTGCAAGATCATCCAGGATTTTTTCTGTGATCATTTTTCCATAATCAGAATTATTTCTTGTGCCGATGATGGAAATGATTTTAGATGCATTGAGATCGGCTGTGCCCCTGTAAAAAAGAACAGTGGGCGGATCGTAACAATGCAATAAACGTTGCGGGTAATTTTGATCAGTGATATAAAGCGGAGTGATCTTGTATTGCTCAATAAATTTTATTTCCTCTTCATTATCACTGAATGATGAAAATTGTTTGATGCTGTTTGCTCTTACTTCACCAATACCTTCAATTTTTTCTAATGAAGATTTGCGTGCTTTGAATATTTCTTCAGCAGAGGAAAAATGTTCTGCAAGAATTTTGGCCTGTACCTTTCCAATATTAGGTACATGTGTTAAAGCAAGCTGAAAGATCAGGTCGGTGTTCATGCATTCAAAATACATTATTTGCTTAACACCTTCAACTCTGTGCGCCTGTTTTTTGCACGACCATCTTCTGTTTTATTATCTGCTACAGGTTTGGTTTCTCCAAAGCCTTTTGAACTTAACCTGTTTGCAGGAATTCCTTTGTAGAGTAAATAATTGATCACTGATTTTGCCCTGTCAACTGAAAGTTTCAGGTTGTCGGCAGGTTTACCCACATTGTCGGTATAGCCGCTGATTTCAATCTGAACAGTTGGGTTTTCTTTCATCAGTTGAATGACTTTATCAAGTTCAATCATTGATTCAGGCTTCAGTACTGATTGTTTGCTGTCAAAGAAAATATTCTTCAATACAATACTTGCATTTACTTCAATGGGTATTAACGGAATGTTGATGGTTAAAGGCGTATCAACTGTTTGTTCTTTCAGCAAAAAGTTTTCAGAATAGAAGAGATAGCCTTTCCTGTTTACATTAAACACATAATTATTTCCAACAGGTAAAGTAATGAGATAATTTCCCTCTTCATCTGTTTGCACTTTACTGATGGTTTGTGAAGTGAACAGATCAATCAATTCAACAGAAGAAGGTAAACCGGCTTTTGTTTTACTGTCAAATACATTTCCTTTGACCCATAAAGTTTTGTTAGGTCTGTCGGCCTGTGGTAATTCAAACGTGTAAATGTCAAGACCGCCACGGCTGTCGGCACCATCGCTTGAATAATAGGCAGTTTTACCATCGCTGGCAATGGTTAACGATCCTTCATCATCAATTGTATTAACAGGATAACCAAGGTTTTCAGGTTTTCCCCAAGTGCCATCGGCTTGTTTTTTTACAAAGAACAAATCATTGCCGCCATAGCCGGGCAAACCATTACTGGTGAAATAAAGTGTTTGATTATCGGCATGGATAAACGGGCAACTTTCATCGGCACTTGTATTAATCTCTGGTCCTAAATTTTGCGGCGTTCCCCATTTACCGTTAGGTTGCAGGTAACTTACAAACAAATCACTTCCTCCATAACCGGAAGGGTCACGTGCGGCAAAATACAATGCTCTTTTATCGGGTGATAAGCTGGGTTGACTTTCCCAGAATTCGGTATTAATAACCCGGCCTATATTGATGCGTTCGCCCCAACCGTTTTTGGTGAGATAGGAAACATATAAATCGCAGCTGCCTTCACCATCGGGCATATTGCAACCGGTGAAGATGAGCATTTTTCCATCCTGCGAAATGGTTTGTGCACCTTCGTTTTCGGCTGTATTGAGATTGCCGGGTAATGGAACAGCTTTGCTCCACACTCCATTTTTCCGTTCACTCACAAAAAAATCTTCCTGGCCAATACGTCGGGTAAAAATCAATGTGTTTCCGTCGATTGTTGTTGTTGGAAAATATTCAAGCAGTTTGGTGTTGATGCTGTCGCCTAAATTCTGCGGCGTAAAAACATAATCTTTTTGCGGATGCCTGATAGAATAGTTAATTGCAAACTCGTAACATTTTTTACGATAGTTGGCCGATTTGGCTAAACGCTCATTAAGGTTTGGTTTCTGCAGGTATTGAATAATTGCATGCAATGCATTTTCAAACTCACCATTACCGGCAAGCGCAATGGAGTAGGGTAGCAGAAACGTGTTGAAGTAAACTGAATCGAGGTTCCTCGCTGTATTGTACCATTCAACAGCAGGTTTATATTTTTTTTGTTCGGAGAAAATGCCGGCCTTGCTCAGGTAGGCATCTACAAATTTTTTATCGGAAGCAATGCATTCATCTATCAACTGAAGCGCCTTGTCATAATTCTTCATGCGGGCTTCATTGAGTGCATCAGCATACTTGTATCCAATCTTTACATTTACTTTACCCGGATCGTACCACTGGGCGTTTGCAGTAAAACCAATGAGCAAACTGAAAAAGAGTAATAATCTGTTCAATGTTTTTCTTTTTATAAAGATAAAAACGAAAACAAAGGCAAGATGTTGTAAACGGAAGGTAAAAGTCAAAATCAACGGAGGATTTAGTTTAAAAACCCTTTTCCGTCAAGTTCTGTTTTAATTTTTGACTTTTGATTTTTCCCTTTTAGGGAACGTTGATGTATTTATGAATCTGCAGACTCAGTTCCCATTTAGGATTAGCCTTGATATAATCGATGATCAGCGCTGTGTTCTGACCAGCTTTGTCCCATTCAGGCTGCAGATAAAGTTTGCACTGAGGAGAAACCTGCGCTGCATATTGTTCGGCCCAGTCAAAATCAGATTTGTTGAAGATAACAACCTTCAGCTCGTTTGCTTTTGGCAGAATTTCGGCTAATGGTGCTTTGAACTTTTTGGGCGAAAGACAAATCCAGTCCCAATCGCCGCTTAACGGGCTTGATCCTGATGTTTCAATATTTGTTTGAAAACCGGCTGCGTGCAGTGCTTTTGTTAATGCTGATAAATTGTGTAATAACGGTTCACCACCGGTTACAACAACTATTGGAAGTTTTGATGCAACCTGTAAACTGTCAGTTGCAACTTCTTGCAAAGCTTTTTCAACTATTTCATCAATGCTGAACTTTGGATGTTTATCTGCGTCCCAGCTTTCTTTTACATCGCACCAAACACAACCAACATCACAACCGCCCAGGCGTATAAAGTATGCTGCTTTACCCTGGTGATATCCTTCACCCTGTAACGTATAAAACGATTCCATTACAGGAAGAAGTTGTTGCGTGGAAATTGATTGGCCGGTCATTGAAAAAGTAAAACGTTTATCGGATGCTGTTATTTATTTTCTTTCTGCAGGTAAGCATTGTAAGTATTCATCAGCAAGCCTGCAATTGTCATGAGCCCAACACCACCTGGAACAGGCGTGATATAACTGCTCTTTGGAGCAACTTCATCAAATTTTACATCGCCTTTCAACGCAAAGCCGCTTTTCTTTGTTGCATCGGGAACCCTGGTAATACCTACGTCAATAATCACAGCACCTTCTTTCACCATATCGGCTGTTAAAAATTCGGGTTTGCCCAACGCCGCAACAATAATATCACCCTGCAAACAAATTTCTTTTAAGTTGGTGGTTGCCGAATGGCAGGTTGTTACAGTGCAATTACCGGGATAAGCTTTACGGCTTAATAAAATGCTCATGGGTGTACCAACAATATGGCTTCGGCCAATTACTACAGCATGTTTACCTGATGTTTGAATATTGTAATGTTCAAGCATGAGTAAAATGCCATAAGGAGTAGCCGGAATAAACGTTGGTGTTCCGCTAACCATATTTCCCACACTTACAGGATGAAATCCATCCACATCTTTTGCGGGATTGATTTTGTTGATCACCTTATCATCACTGATGTGCTTGGGCAGGGGAAGCTGAACAAGAACGCCATCAATATTATCATCGTTGTTGAGCAGTTCAATTTCATTCAGCAGCTCCTCTTCAGAAATCGTTTCAGGAAAACGTTTCAGGGTAGATTCAAAACCAATTTCAGCACAGTTTTTTGCTTTTGACGCTACATAAGTTTCACTTGCACCATCAGTTCCCACAAGGATTGCTGCCAGGTGTGGCGGACGGTTACCACTTGCTGTTAATGCTGCTGTTTTCGCTTTCAGATCGTCTTTTATGGCTTGAGCTGCCAGTTTACCATCGAGTAATTGCATGCTGCAAAAATAATGCACACAGGCCGTTTTAAGTGAACTGGGAAAAAATTAAAACTGCAGTTGCATAAAGCAAACGAAAAGATTATTTTTTCAGTCTAAAACTAATCTGTTTGAAAAAATATCTGTTGTTGTGCTACGCCTGTTACACCTGTATTTCCCAAGCACAGACTGTTCGCCAGCCACTGATCAGCAGTTACACTGGTTTGGGTGCTTATAGCTCCTCCCATGCCGATGCCTTTTCTTTTATCATAAATCCGGCAGCTTTGGCCAATGCAAAAAATGGAGCAGGAGTGTACAGTGAACGACGGTTTTTGCTGAATGCCTTCAGCCAGTACACTGCTGTGGCGGGTTTTGAAACAAATTCAGGATCATTTGGATTGCAGGCCGATTATTTTGGTTACAGTAATTTTAATGAATCGCAATTATCACTGTCGTATGCTTTACCGCTTGGATCAAAGATTGATGCTGGTGTGAAATTCAATTATTACAACCTGCGTATTCCTGCCTACCAGTCTTCTTCAGCTTTTTATTTTGAAGCAGGAATGCTCATGCATCTCAGTGAAAAACTTCATGCAGGATTTAGTGTATACAACCCGGTTGGCGGAAATTTGAACAAGTCAAAGAATGAGAAAATTGCTTTTTTGTACAGGGGAGGACTGGGTTACGAAGTATCAGATAAATTCTTCCTTTCAGCTGAAATAATCAAAGAGGAAAATAAGAATGTGGGTGTGAATGCGGCGTTTCAGTACAGCCTGGTAAAACAATTATTGGTGAGGGCAGGCATTAATACAGTAACCGCCCAGCCTTTTGCTGGTATTGGGTTAAAGTTTGGTCAGTTCAGGGTTGATGTAGCAGCAGCTTATCATCAGCAGTTAGGTTTATCGCCTGCTGTAATGCTGCTGTTTGATTTTAAGAAAAAGCAGGAAGAAGCTGAATGAAGTTTCTGCTGACGATATTGTTTTTTCTGCTGTTGCTGAACACTGTTTCAGCACAGGAAATTCCTGTAACAGAGCAACAGGTAGAAAATATAACTGAAATCAATGAAACTGAAACGGAAGATGATTCATATGTTCAGGAACTGCAGCATTATCTTAAGCACAGACTCAATCTCAATGAAGCAACTGAAGCCGATTTAAACGGATTTTCCTTTTTAACAGCATTGCAGGTCGCCAACTTTTTACAATACCGCAAGCTGTTTGGCAGGCTGGTTCACCTGTACGAACTGCAGGCTGTTCCTTCGTGGGATATTGAAACCATTCAGAAAATTCTTCCTTATGTTTTCGTTGGTCCATCCTTAACCATCAAACAGGAATTTTCAAAACGTTTCAACCTTGGTGAGCATTCTCTTTTATCAAGAGTAGTTTATGTACCGGAAAAGTCGGAAGGTTTTATCCGGAAGAATAATCCATCAGCAACTAATTTTTATCCGGGTGGCAGGGAGCGGCTTTTGTTGAGGTATAAATATGTTTACAGTAATCTGCTGCAATATGGAATCACTGCTGAAAATGATCCCGGCGAACAATTATTTAAAGGTGCACAGCGGTATGGCTTTGATTTCTATTCTGCTCATTTGTTTGTGCGAAATGTGGGGGTTATAAAAAATCTTGCAATCGGAGATTTTACTGTTAATATGGGTCAGGGCCTGGTTCAATGGCAGTCATTGGCATTTAAGAAAAGTGCTGATGTGTTGAATATTAAAAGGCAGGCCGCAATCCTTCGTCCGTATAATTCTACAGGTGAATACTTTTTTAACAGGGGCGCAGGTATTACTCTTGAAAAAGGAAAGCTTCACTTTACAACCTATGCATCATTCAGAAAAGTGAGTGGAAATATGCTTGCTGATACCTTGCAAAGCGAAGACTATTTTTCATCACTGCAAACATCCGGTTTGCACCGTACAGCAAGTGAACTGGCCGACAGGAATAAAGTTCAGATGAATTCATTTGGTGGAAATGTTAGCTACAACACAACTAATTTACATCTTGGATTGAATGCTGTTCATTTCAGTTTTAATCACCCGTTTAATAGAGATGATCAGCCATACAATTATTTTGCGTTTAGTGGAAAGCAGTTGACCAATTTCAGTTTCGATTGGGGATATACCTATAAAAACCTTCACTGGTTTGGCGAAGCGGCCAGCCACAACCAAAAATATTATGGGTTGATCAGCGGTTTATTGCTGAGTGCTGATCCAAAAATTGACCTCTCATTGCTGTACCGGAATATTCAAGCAGGTTATCAAACAATTTTTGGCAATGCATTTACGGAGGGCAATTACCCGGTAAATGAAAAAGGATTGTTTGCGGGCATTTCTGTAAAACCATCTTCCAAATGGGAGATTAATGGTTATGCCGATGTTTACAGTTTCCCTTTCCTGAAATACAGGGTTGATGCACCTTCAAATGGGAAGGATTTTTTGCTTCAGCTTAGTTATCGTTCCAATAAGCAAATTGAAATTTATTCCCGCTTCAGGACAGAAAAAAAAGCGTTGAATTATACAGCTGACGGACGCTTACAAACTGCGTCTGTAAACCCGGTTCAGCGCACCAATTGGCGAACACAGATTCAGTATAAAATCAATGCTGCTGTTACTTTACGTCAGAGGACTGAAATTATGTGGTATGATGAAAAAAGTTTAGGGCAGAGTCGTGGCTTCCTGGCCTATTTTGATGTGTTTTACAAACCTCCATTTAAACCATTTGCAGCCAATATCAGGTTGCAATATTTTGAAACAGACGATTACGACAGCCGCATTTATGCTTACGAAAGTGATGTGTTGTACAGCTATTCTATCCCTGCTTTTTATGAAAAAGGAACCCGTTACTACTTGAATCTTAATTATGACGTTTCAAAGAAATTGACTGTTTGGGTACGCTGGGCTCAATCAGTGTTTGCAAATAGGCGTTCAGTCGGATCAGGTTTGGATGAAATAGAAGGGAACAAGCGGTCAGAGGTAAAATGTCAGATTTTGATCAGTTTTTGAATGTTTTTTTGGCGAATGCAGCAAAACCAGAATTGTTTATGTCATAATCTTTTAAGTAAGAGAATTGTTTTTAACATTTTTTTGTCGAAAACTTTAATCCCTTATATTTGAGAACTATTTTCTAACTAAATTAATTGAACATGAGAAAAAAAGTATTGTTGCTCTTTGCAGCAATTCTGTCATTGTGGTCTGTAATGGCTCAGGGCAGGAAAATCTCCGGAAAAATTACCGATGGTACAGGAAGTCCGATAGCCGGAGCTTCTGTATTAGTTAAGGGGACTACCAATGGTACCTCAACCGATGCTTCAGGTAGTTTCCAGCTTACAGTTTCAGCAAATGCAAAAACATTGGTGATTTCAGCAGTTGGTTTTGAAACAGAAACAGTTTCTATTGGTTCTGGTTCAAATTTCGCCGTTAGCCTGAAATCAACTGCCGGGCAGGAAATAAGTGAAGTAGTAGTTACTGCCGGTGGTATCATTAAACGCAAAAGTGAAGTCGGTGCAGCGCAAACCAGTGTTTCTGGTGCCGCAGTTACAAAATCAAAATCTGTAAATATTGCAGGTGGTCTTGTAGCAAAAGTTGCCGGTTTACAAATTCAGGGAACTACTGGTGGTGTAAACCCTAATTACAGGATTATTTTACGTGGTAACAGATCATTGACTGGTAACAATGAAGCGTTGATTGTATTAGACAACGTAATTGTTCCAAATAGTGTTTTAAGCAACCTGAATCCGGAAGATATTGAAACATACAATATCTTACAAGGTGCAAGTGCTGCTGCGTTATACGGTTCACAGGCATCCAATGGTGCGATTATCATTACAACTAAGAAAGGTAAATCAGGAACTACAAGTGTACGTGTAGCTCAAACTGAATCTTTTGAGCAACCAGCATTTTTCCCGAAAAATCAGTTAGAGTACGGACAAGGTGGTAGTTCTTATGGCTACGATGCTTTTGGGCGCCCTAATTTTTCTTCTATTGAAAACCAAAGCTATGGACCACATTTTGATGGTTCAACAAGGCCTTTAGGAGACCCACTCGAAAATGGTTCTCAGGAAACTCAGCTTTACAGTCCTAATAACTCCAGGAAGCAATTCTGGAAAATGGGATTGACCAGCCAAACAGACTTTTCTGTAAGCAGCGGTGATGCATTGTCAACTTTGTACTTGTCAGGTCAGTTAGCCACTATAAAAGGTACTACACCAAAAGATCGTTATAACAGGTATACATTACGTATCAATGGTACAAGAAAAATTTATGGTGATAAGTTGAATGCCTCTTATTCTTTGGGGTATACGCAAAATAATTATGATATTACAACTTTGACAGGTACTATTTATAATGATATGTTGAACATGCCTTCTAATATTGACATTACAAGGTATTCCAACTGGAAGACTGATCCTTATGCAAACCCCAATGGGTATTATAATCCTTGGTATAAGAATCCGTATTGGGAAATTGATAACTATCGTCAGACTACAAGAAATGAATACCTGATTGGTAATGTTGAATTAAGGTTTACTCCAATCACTGGTTTAAGTTTTGTAGCTCGTCAGGGTATGACAAAAACAAACCAATATAACAAATCATGGAACAATTCATTTGATTATACTTCCTATGCCGAAACAATCAGCAGCCACACTAAAACGGATATTTCTGCTGGTGTTTCTGATGGCGAAAACTATAACATGAACCTGATCAGTGATTTGTTCTTCCAGGCAAAGAAAACATTTAACAAGTTTTCAGGTGAATTGATCGGTGGAGGTCAATGGACTCAGAATGTATATAAAGGTGTAGGTGTTTCTGCATCTCCTTTAGTTGTACCTGACTTATATAATGTATCAAACCTAGTTGGTATTCCCGGTGCTAGCGAAAGCAATTACCTTGCTCGTGTTGTGGGTGCTTATGGTTCTTTACAATTAGGTTATGATGATTATTTGTTCCTGCACATGACTGGCCGTAACGACTGGAATTCAACACTTCCTTTAGCAAGCCGTTCATTTTTCTATCCTTCAGCCGATGTTTCTTTTGTTGCAAACAAAGCACTTGATTTTATTAAAAACTCAAAAACAATTGATTATCTCAGGTTAAGAGCAGGGGTTTCGAAAGTAGGTAATGTGAACCTTGGAGGTACATTTGGTGCTTATCAGTTACAACGTACTTTCTCTCAACAGAACGGATTCCCTTATGGAAGTTTGCCAGGTTTTGGTTTAGACAATACACTTGTGTCACCAACTTTGAAGCCTGAGTTGACCCAGCAGTACGAATTTGGTTTTGATCTTGATATGTTCAAGCGCAGACTTACATCTTCTTTCACTTGGTATCATTCTATAACCAATAATCAGACTGTTAGAACCGGTATTTCCGGAACTTCTGGTGCTACATCATATTTAACGAATGTAGGTTCTACAATGAGCCAGGGTTTAGAAGCTGCTATTCATTACACAGCTATCAGAACAAGAGATCTGCAAATCACAATTGGCGGTAACTATACTTATCTTGATAATAAAGTAAAAGAGATTAGTGCAGATATTCCAAAATTGTCTTTGGCAACATACGGTGATGGTTCTGGTATTTATGCAATCCCAGGTCAGCCTTTCCCGGTAATTATGGGTAAAGACTACGTAAGAGATGCTCAAGGCCATGTAATTGTAAATTCATCAACCGGTGAACCAACAATTGATCAAACCTTGAAAATCTTAGGAAACAGCGTAGCTAAACATCGTATTGGACTGGATTTAGATGTTCGCTACAAAGGATTTGAATTAACAACTGTAATGGAATACAGGGGTGGTTATCAAATGTACTTTGGTGCAGGTGGTGATGTTGATTGGGCTGGTACAGGTATCAGAACAATTATGTTTAACCGTGGCCGTTTTGTATTCCCTAATTCAGTTTATGCAGATCCTGCAAATCCTGGCAAGTACATAAAGAATACGAATGTTACTATTGTTGATGGTGGTGGTAATGCTGGTTTCTGGACAAGTGATAACAACAGGGCAGTTTCTGCTAACTATGTTTCGTCAGGTGCTTTCTGGAAAATGAGAGAATTAAGTATTTCTTATACTGTTCCTCAAAAAGCTCTGGCTAAATTAAAAGCTGTTAAATCAATAGTGATCAGTGCTCAGGGACGTAATCTTTTCTTTATACTTCCTGCAACCAATTACTATACTGATTCTGAATATAGTGAAGTATCAAGTACAAGTAATGGTGTTGGTATTACTGGTATCAGTTCTGGTCCTCCTTCACGCTATTTTGGTGGAACGGTTTCTCTTACCTTCTAATAGCAAGTATTAATAAACGATTTTCATAGTTATATCATGAAAAATCAATTAAAAAAAATATTGAAAATGAAGAAATTATTGAACATAGGTATTTTGGGGGCAATAATGGTCTTGTTATTTGCTTCTTGTAAAAAATACCTTGATATTAACGACAACCCTAATGCGGCAACATCTTCTAAGCCAGAACTTGTTTTGACGAATGCACTTACGGCTACTGCTGGATTAGCAAATACATATAATAGCATGGGAGCCCAGTTAGGTGGTTACATGGCTAATGCAGGAGGATATGGAGGTTTTGGTGCAAGCGTTACTTATGATTTTGGTACAGGTAACTATGCCGGATGCTGGGATAATACTTATGATAATCTTGCCGATTATCAATGGATTATTAATAATACAGAAGGAAAATCATTGTATGCCTATTATAATGCTGCAGCCAAGATCATGAAGGCTTATGATGTTCAGTTATTGGTTGATACTTATAATGACATCCCATATAGTGAAGCGTTTAAAGAAATCTCAAATCTTACGCCAAAGTATGATGATGCTAAAACAGTATATACAAGTATCTATGCTCTGCTTGACGATGCTATTAAAGTGATAAATACTGCTAAAAACGGCACAGCAGAAGTAAAGGCTTTAGGTACATCAGACATACTGTTTGCAGGTTCTATGGATGACTGGAAAAGGTTGGCCAATACCCTTAAACTGCGTATCGCAATCAGGGGTAAAGCTGGAGCTCTGACTTTCAGCAATACATATGATAATGTAGGTTTCTTAACAAAAGATGCAATTGTAAACCCAGGTTATCAAAAAGCAAGTGGTAAACAAAACCCATTTTATAATTCATGGGCATATACTTATACTGATGCAACCGGAAACAGAGCTTGGATGCCTTCAAAATTTGTTTACGCTTTCTATAGTGGAAATAAAGTTTCTGATGATTACCGTTTGTATGCAGTATTTAATACTGGTGCAGGTGCAAGTACAGCTCCTCCAACAAACCAGTTAGGTTATGAAAGTACAAGTGTTGCTGCTGCTCCTGCTGCTGGTAGCTGGACTGTAACTTATAATGAGTCGCTTGAAAATAATATAGGAGTTATGAAAGGACCAGGTGCTGGTGTTCCAATCTTAACAGCTTCTGAATCGTATTTTTTACAGGCAGAAGCATCCTTAACTGGCGGATTAGGAGTTGTTACTTCTGCGCAAACCAGTTTTTATAATGGTATTTTAGCATCCTTTAAGTATTTGTGGGCAAGAAAAGATGGTAGCGATGCTGCTGAAGATCCTAATTGGTGGGGTGCTCCTTACACTGCTCTTTTCGGTGCTTACTTAAGCGATAATACAGGAAATTACCTGGTTGATTATCCGGCAGCTACAACAGATGCTCAACGTTTGGAAGCAATTATCACTCAAAAATATATTGCGTTGAATATGATCAATTGTGATCAGGCTTGGAATGATTTCAGACGTACAGGTTATCCGAAAATTACAAACGGATCAACAAATGCCGTGCTTTCATTTGCCTCAACACAATCAATCAGTACAAGAGCTGATAAATTGATTTCTCGTGTTATGTATCCAACAAGTGAGGTTTCTTACAATAACAGCAATATGCCAAAAAATATTACGGTGTTTACATCTCGTATTTTCTGGGATCCTAATTAGTAATAAATCTTTTTTTGAGATATTAAATACAAAATATTATAAATTAGAAATATGAAAAAAATATTCAAAATATCAGGATCACTATTGCTGGCAATGTCTTTGGTATTATCATCCTGTTTAAAGGATTCTTCCCTGACAATGGATGCTGCGCAAAGTAATAGTGTGGTAGAATTTGCCAATACGGGGTCTGTTGCTACCTCCCCGTTAAATGGCGCTGCTCCCCGGTTTGCAATTGACCTTGGGGCCTTAAAGGTTGGCGACACAACAAGCTTTATGGTTAACGTTGATTATGCTGGTGCAAATAAAGCTCCGCAGGATATTGATGTAACAGTTGATATTGATGCAACTCAGTTAGCTACTTATAATACAGCGCATGCTGCAGATGGTGCTAATTATGTAATTCCTCCAACAGCTTTATTCACAACTACTTTTCCTTTAACGATCAGAATCCCTAAAGGAGAATTGTTCGGTCATGCAAGAATTTCTGTAAAACTTCCAAACACTTATAATTTTAATGCTGCATACGCTCTGCCATTAAAAATTACAAAGGTTTCTTCAGGAGTTGTCAGTGGAAATTTTGGGACTTCACTTTATTCTTTATCTGTAAGGAATATTTTTGACGGTAAGTTTAAGGTAACCGGAACATTTGTTGATTATACAAATGGAGCTTTTGGAGCTTCTTATCCCAAAACAGTTTATCTCTACACTGTTGGTGCTTCTTCAAATGCGTATTATGACCCCGATCTGAACGGTGGAACTTTTGGTTATAAATTCCTGAATGGATCTACTGGTACATATTATGGAAGTTGGGATCCAATCTTCAATTTCGATGCCAGCGGTAATGTTACTAGTGTTGTTAACTATTATGGTCAGCCTTCCAGCAATGGAAGAAGTGCTGGACTTAACCCTGCCGGGGTCAATAAATTAGTTTTTGACAGCAATGGTAAACCAAAGACTTTTGATGTCAGCTATTATCTGCTTCAACCAGGTACAACTATCAGGTCTGCAATAACTGAACATTGGGAATATCTTGGTTCAAGATAATCGCAAATAAAACATAGCTTTTGTCTAAAAGGCCACTTCGTTAATCATGAAGTGGCCTTTTTTATTTAATCTCTTTTTCCTTGGTATTTTACAATCCCCTAATTTTACCCACCAATTTGAGATAATCTTATGCCATCACTCGAAAACCGTCAGTTTATAGAAATAGAGAAGCCAGTTAAGGAATTGGTTGATCAACTTAAGGAACTCCGTAAAATGGCGGAGAAAAGCAGCAAGATTGATTATACCCCAATGCTTACCCAGATTGAGCAAAGCATTCTTGAAAAGAGAAGGGAGTTAACACAAAATCTTACAAGCTGGCAAAAAGTACAGTTAAGCCGTCACCCCGACAGGCCTTATACGCTTAAGTATATTGATAAAATGTGCACCAACTTTGTTGAAATTCATGGCGACAGAGGTGTGAGAGATGATAAAGCAATGGTTGGTGGTTTTGCACAGTTGGGCGAAGAAACAGTGATGATCATTGGCCAGCAAAAAGGGATCAACACCAAAATGCGGCAGCTGCGTAATTTTGGTATGGCTAATCCGGAAGGCTACAGAAAGGCACTGAGGTTAATGAAGCTGGCCGAAAAATTCAATAAGCCTGTTATTACTTTAATTGATACTCCCGGTGCTTATCCTGGGCTGGAAGCCGAAGAACGTGGACAGGGCGAAGCCATTGCAAAGAATATCTATGAAATGATCAGGTTAAAAGTGCCTGTTATTTGTGTTATTATTGGTGAAGGGGCAAGCGGTGGTGCATTAGGTATTGGTGTTGGTGATAAAGTTCTAATGCTTGAAAATACCTGGTACACGGTTATTTCACCAGAAAGCTGCAGCTCCATTTTGTGGCGTAGCTGGGAGAAAAAAGAAGTAGCTGCTGATCAGCTAAAGCTTACTCCCGATCACATGTATAAATTTGGTTTGGTAGATGGTATTGTACCCGAACCAGCAGGTGGAGCCCATTGGGATTATGATGAAGCTGCACAATTATTAAAGAAGGAACTGTTACCAATTATTGCCGGTTTAAAACAAGTAGATCCGCAGCAACGTATCAATGATCGTATTGAACGTTATAGCAAAATGGGATTCTGGGACGAACTGTAAACTATTTTTTTCAAAATAAAATTGTATGTTAAGAGATAAACTGATAGGTACTGGTGTTGCATTAATTACTCCGTTCAAAAAAAACATGGAGGTTGATTATGTTGCACTTGAACGTGTTATCAACTATGTAATTACCAATGGGGCAGAATACGTTGTTACATTGGGTACAACCGGCGAAACTCCAACTTTAAGTAAGGAAGAAAAGATTGAACTTATTCTTTTTACTTACCAGGTGGTTAACGACAGAGTTCCGATTGTAGTTGGTATAGGTGGCAATAACACTCTTACATTAATAAAGGATCTGGAATCGTTCCCTTTACATAAGGCTACCGCTGTACTAAGTGCCAGTCCTTATTACAATAAACCTTCACAAGAAGGAATTTACCAGCACTATAAGGCATTGGCAGAAGTTACTCCTAAGCCAATCATCCTTTACAATGTTCCGGGAAGAACCGGAAGAAATATGACTGCAGCAACTACTTTAAAACTTGCAAAGGAATTCCCCATTATTGCAGGAATTAAAGAGGCGAGTGGAGATATGACGCAGTGCATGCAGATACTAAAAGACAAGCCAGCTGATTTTCTCGCATTAAGCGGCGATGACAACCTGATTATGCCACAAATTGCTTGTGGTATGGAAGGCGTTATCAGCGTGGCAGCAAACTGTTTGCCCAAACAATTCACAGAAATGATCAGGCTTTCATTGAAGCATGATTTTACAGCTGCGAAAAAGCTCAACGATCAGTTGCTGGAGGCATATGATTTGTTATTTGCAGAAAACAATCCTGCAGGGGTAAAAGCATTTTTGGCTGAAATGGGATTAATTGAAAATCATCTTCGCTTACCGTTAGTGCCGCTGTCAGCCGGTCTTCAGCAGGCAGTACAGGCTTACCTGCATAAACATAAGCTGGGATAATTCTTACATACAATATGTCGCAAGGCAGGTTACAAAGGTTTGCATTAATGCTTCTGCTTACTGTATTCATGTGCTGTACTTTCGTTACTGCACAACATACAGTTAGAATAGAAATAAAAGCAAAACCTGCCAGTCATCCAAAAGACAGTTTATTTCTTGCAGGTACGTTTAATTCATGGAATCCGGGTATAAAATCTTCCGTTTTCAAAATCAATGGAACAGGAAACCTGGTTTCGGAATTAAAAGATATATCACCGGGTATTATTGAATTTAAAGTTACCCGGGGATCATGGACAAGTGCCGAAGTATCAGCAAAAGGAACCGCAATAAATAACCGGTTCTGTAAAATAAGTTCAGATACTACAATCTACATTTCAATTGAAGCATGGGCTGACGATTTTCCGTCAAGACCCCCGGTTTCAACACGAAGCAAAAATGTGTTTGTAATCGATACCGCTTTTTTTATTCCCCAACTCAACCGCAAAAGAAGAATCTGGATTTACCTGCCGCAGGAATATGCCTTTACCAAAAAAAGGTATCCCGTTCTTTACATGCACGATGGACAAAATTTGTTTGATGCCGTTACTTCTTCATTTGGTGAATGGGGAGTTGATGAGATAATGGATTCAATTGCATCACGAAAGCAAATGATTGTGGTGGGAGTTGATCATGGAGGTGATAAACGACTTACTGAATACAATCCTTATAATTCAAGATTTGGTAAAGGTGAAGGTGATGCTTATGTTGATTTCCTGGTTAACACATTAAAGCCGTTTATTGATAAAACTTACCGCACTGAGCCACCAAAAGAATCAACATTTATTGCAGGAAGTTCAATGGGTGGATTGATTTCAATGTATGCGGTTTTCAAACACCCGGAAGTTTTTGGAGCTGCAGGAATTTTTTCGCCTGCATTCTGGCTCGTACCTGAACTGTATCAGAAAGCCGACAGCTTACAAAAAATAAACGCAGCAGTTTATTTTGTTTGTGGTGAACAGGAAAGCAATGAAATGGTTACTGATATGAAAAAGATGTATGAGGAGTTAAAGCAGAAAGGAGATAAAAAATTATTTTATAAGCAGGTTAAGGATGGAAAACACAATGAGTTGTTTTGGAAAAAGGAATTGCCTGCTTTTTTCCAATGGTTATACAGTAATCAGATTAAATAAGTTACACCTTCAGTTGCAATATCTGTTTCAGGAAATATTTCCCTTGCTTCTTCTTCAAAAATATCAAGCTGCTCAAACTTGGCTGAGAAATGACCAATGATTAATTTTTTTACGTTCGACTTTAATGCAATTGTTGCTGCTTGCTTTGATGTTGAATGAAATCGTTCTGCAGCTTTTTCCGCAAAGGGCGCAGTATAAGTTGTTTCATGATAAATAAGATCAATGTCTTTGATAATATCGATCAACGCTTCATCATATTTCGTGTCGGCACAAAAAGCATAACTTTTAGCTTTTGTGTTTTCAGTAGTAACAAATTCGTTTTTGATTAAGGTGCCTTCGGGAGAAACATAGTCTTCGCCCTGCTGTAATTTGCTGAAGCTGGTTGAAGGAATGTTGTATTGTTTTGTTTTTTCAGCAATGATCTTGCGGAGTTTTTTCTTTTCTCTTACAATAAATCCCCAGCATTCAATTCTGTGTTGTGTTGGAAAACATTCAACAGTATAATGCTTGCCATCATGTAACAGCCCTGCTTTTGTTATCGGGTGAAATGTAAATTCAAATGGAAAAGTTGTATCAGCAAAATCAAACTGCATTTCAATAATCTTAATCAGATCTGCAGGTCCATAAACATGCAATGGCTGTATACGGCCAAGTAAAGCAAAACTGTTTAACAGCCCAACAAGCCCGAAATAATGATCGCCATGAAGATGCGAAATGAAAATATGGTTGATCCGGCTTCTTCTGATGCGGTAGTTCAGGATTTGTATTTGAGTGCCTTCTCCGCAATCAAACATCATTAATTCATCTGCTGTTGTAATAATCTGAGAAGTGGGGTGTCGTCCAAAAGCAGGAATAGCAGAATTGTTACCAAGTATTGTTACAGCTAGCATGAATCAGTTAATATATTTCTTCAAAAATAGGATTCAGATCAATACACAAAACGTTATGCATTAATCTTCTTCTCCGTCAAAAAGTTCCCGTTCAATTTCTTCCATTTGTACAATATCCCATGCCTCACTTTCTGTTGGAGTGAAATTCATCTGGTCCAGAAATTCATTCACATCAAGGAATTGTTCAACTTCCGGCGCAATTTCACAAATAACAAATGAACATTCCTGTTCGTAAAATTGTTCCTGGCAGGAAAGTAAACATTCAGCAACAGGTTCTTTTACCTCTTTCACTTCTTTCAGGTTCAGGATAATATTTTTCACATCCTTTTTCAGGTAGGAAAGCAACAATTGTCTTAGTTCATCTGTCATATTTTCAGAGAGAATGCTTTCTGAAGGTGTAAGAACCTGAAATTTTTCCTTGGTATCAATTTTGACATTCATAGTTTTATTAACAGATAGTGTGTAATTTAAAGGAGAATACAGTCAAATTTATTCGTTATAATTGTAAAAACCGAATATCCGCAATATGGATCATAATTTTTCAACACAAGTAAAAGAAATTATTTCTTTCAGCAGAGAAGAGGCGTTGAGGCTTGGTAATGATTTCATTGGCACTGAACATCTTGTCTTAGGCATGATCAGGGAAGGAGAAAATACTGCCGTTAAAATACTTAAGAACCTTAACGTCGATTTATACGAATTACGTAAAGAAATTGAGTTGGCAGTAAAAGACAAAACAGGTAAAAACATTGCCAATATCAACAGTCTGCCGCTTACAAAGCAAGCAGAGAAAGTTATCCGTGTAACTGTGCTTGAAGCGAAAGCTTTAAAAAGTCCACAAGTTGAAACGGAGCACCTGATGCTTTCAATCTTAAAAAACAAGGAAAATATTGCAACACAGATTTTGAACCAGTTTGAAATCGATTATGATATTTTCCGTAATGAATTAGGTATGGTAAAATCAAGCGACCCCAATCCAAGGGCTGAATACGATGATCCAGGTGGTGAAGAGGAATTTGATGATGAAAAGTCGAAGTACTCGCAATCCCGTTCAAAGCAACAGCCCGGTGCAAAAAGCAAAACACCTGTACTCGACAATTTTGGCAGGGATATTACAAGAATGGCAGAATTAGGATCACTTGATCCGATTGTTGGCCGTGAGGAAGAAATTGAGCGTGTATCGCAAATTCTTTCAAGACGTAAAAAGAATAACCCAATTTTAATTGGTGAACCTGGTGTTGGTAAAACAGCCATTGTTGAAGGCCTTGCATTACGCATTGTGCAGCGCAAAGTTTCCCGTGTATTATATGATAAAAGAGTGGTATCACTCGACCTTGCAGCGTTGGTTGCAGGAACAAAATACCGTGGACAGTTTGAAGAGCGCATGAAAGCCATCATGAACGAACTGGAGAAGAACAGGGATGTGATTTTATTTATTGATGAAATTCACACCATTGTAGGTGCTGGTGGTGCAAGTGGTTCATTGGATGCTTCTAATATTTTTAAACCAGCTTTATCAAGAGGTGAATTGCAATGTATTGGTGCTTCAACCCTTGACGAATACAGGATGTATATTGAAAAGGATGGCGCATTGGACCGTCGTTTCCAAAAAGTAATTGTTGATCCGCCAAGTATTGATGAAACAATTCAGATACTTCATAATATCAAACCTAAGTATGAAGAGTTTCACAATGTTGCTTACAATGATGAAGCAATTGTAGCTTGTGTAAAACTCAGCGACAGGTATATGACCGATCGCCTGCTTCCCGACAAGGCAATTGATGTACTGGACGAAGTTGGAGCAAGAGTTCATCTCAAGAACATTAATGTACCCCAGGAAATTCTTGAGCTGGAGAAAAAGATTGAAGAAATTAAGCAGGAGAAAAATAAAGTCGTAAAAAGCCAGCGTTTTGAAGAAGCTGCTTCTCTCCGTGATACAGAAAAGCGTTTAGGTGAAGAACTGGAAAAAGCAAAAACAAAGTGGGAAGAAGAAAGTAAGCATAAACGTTATCCGATCGATGAAGAAGCAATTGCTGAAGTAGTGAGTATGATGACGGGCATTCCTGTTAAGCGGATGGTACAGGCCGAAACAGAAAAACTGCGTCGTATGGCTGAAGATCTACAAGGTGCAGTTATTGGTCAGGATGAAGCCATCAGTAAAGTTGTAAAAGCAATTCAGCGAAACAGGGTGGGATTGAAAGACCCGAAAAAGCCAATAGGAACATTTATTTTCCTCGGCCCTACCGGTGTTGGTAAAACTGAACTTGCACGTGCGTTGGCCCGTTATATGTTCGATAGTGAAGATGCCCTCATTCGTATTGATATGAGTGAATACATGGAAAAATTCACTGTTAGCCGCTTAATTGGTGCGCCTCCCGGATATGTTGGTTATGAAGAAGGTGGTCAGTTAACAGAACGTGTTCGTCGTAAACCTTATTCAGTTGTGTTACTTGATGAAATTGAAAAAGCACATCCTGATATTTACAACATCTTGTTACAGGTACTTGATGATGGTCAGTTAACTGATGGTTTGGGTAGAAAAGTGGATTTCAAGAATACACTCATCATTATGACTTCTAACATCGGTGTTCGCCAGTTAAAAGATTTTGGCGAAGGTGTTGGTTTTGCTACTGCAACAAGAATTCAGAATGCAGAAGACAACAGCAAAGCGGTGATTGAAAAGGCTTTGAAGAAAACATTCTCACCTGAATTCCTTAACAGGATTGATGATGTGATGATCTTTAATTCGCTTACAAAAGATCATATCTTCAGGATCATTGATATTTTGATGAAGGGCGTAAGTGTTCGTTTGAACAACCTGGGCTTCAGTCTTGAACTTACTCCGGAAGCGAAAGAATTTATTTCGGATAAAGGATATGATGTGCAGTTTGGTGCACGACCATTGCACAGAGCTATTCAGAAATACCTTGAAGATCCATTAGCTGAAGAAATATTGAGTATGACGATTAAAGAAGGCGATGTGTTAATTGCTGATCTGGATAAAGAGAATCAAAAGATCAAATTCTCTTTCAAAGAAAAAGCTAAAAAGTCAACCAAATCGTCGGAAGCATAAATTTTAATTTTCTCAGAGGCCGTTTTTTTAAACGGCCTCTTTTTTGTTCTTTTGCATACCTCATATTATATCAAATGAAGAAGATAATTATTGCCATTGATGGATGGTCAAGCTGTGGGAAAAGTACACTTGCTAAACAGTTAGCAAAAAAATTGAATTATACATATATCGATAGCGGGGCTATGTACAGGGCAATTACATTGTTTTTCATCAGGAACAATGTTAACTGGAACAATGAAGAGGAAGTTTCGAGATCATTACAGCAAATCAGTTTGTCGTTTAAAAATAATACAGCAACAGGGCAATCAGAGATTTATCTTAATGATGAAAATGTTGAATCTTTTATCAGGGAGTTATCTGTAGCACAAAAAGTAAGTGATGTGTCTACTATTAAAGCGGTGAGAGAATATGCTGTAAGAGAACAGCAAAAAATGGGAGATGGAAAAGGAATCGTGATGGATGGCAGGGATATTGGCACAACTGTTTTCCCAAATGCTGAATTGAAAATTTTTATGGATGCAGATAATGAGGTGCGGGCTCAAAGAAGGTTTAAAGAGATGCAGGTAAAAAATCCGGCAGTGACAATTGAAGAAGTCAAAGACAATCTTTCAACAAGAGATTATATCGATTCTCACAGGGAAATAAGTCCTCTTAAAAAAGCTGATGACGCAATTGTTATTGACAATACTCATCTGACTCCTGAAGGTCAGTTAGAATTAGCATTGCAATATGTAAGTAAAACTGTAACGGCGCTTTAATATAGACTACACTTAAATTATTTATATTGTTTATGCATTAACTGTTGAATAAAAGTAGATATATTTTATTTCTTTATTTATCTACTTATAACCAGAAATTATATGTGTAAAATAAATTGTTTTTTCTTTGAAATAAATTAAACAGCTGATAACTTAGCATAATATCCGCATTATCCTTAAGACCCCCTTAATCCTTTATTACCTATCCTTCCAATAGAATCCTTAAAAACATAATTTTTTTTCAGTTATACTTGTCCATTTTCCTGTGCACAACAATTTAGGTAACTGAATACATAATCACTATATCCTCGTTGATTAGCTTTTTCAAAAGGTCCTTTGAATTGCCTTATCATTTTGTAACCTCTAAACCTTTTTTATGAAAAAGTTTTTACTCTTTTCTTTCATTGCTGTTTCATTAATTTCAGCAAATGCTCAGTCTGTTTCATGTCCAACCAATGCTAAAAGAAATAATGGTAACAGTTGTACATCAGGTGGTACAGGTGGTCAGATTGAAGTTGAATTTCCTTCTGCACCTGATGCTCGTTTGCAAATAGCATTGATTGCTAATTCTAATGGAACCGCAACAATTATTGAATCAACAAAAACAGTTTCAACAAGAGCGGGGAGTACATTCATTTCTTGGTGTTTTGAAACTGATAATCTTGGACCTCTTGTTCAAGGTTCGGTTCAATATCAGTTTTATCTGGATTTAAATGGAAACAATTCGCAGGATCTTCCTGCAGAATCAACGTTCATGTGCTCTCAAGCTACTCTTCCTGTAACCTTGGTATCATTTGATGTTGCACAAAAAAGCGGTAAAATAGTTCTTAATTGGGCTACAATTCTCGAAGTAAATAACAATGGCTTTAATGTTGAACGTAAAATTGGAAGCGGTCAATATCAAAGAATAGGATTTGTTGATTCTAAAGCTCCGGGTGGAAATGGTTCTGCTTATTCTTATACTTTTGAAGATGTAGCTTCACTGCCTAATGGGCCTGTTTATTACCGCATTCGTCAGGTAGATTTTGATGGTCATTCAGTTTATAGTGAAGTGAGAGCAATCAGAATCGGTAATGGAACACTTACATTGATGGTTTATCCTAACCCAAGCCGTGGTACAACAAATGTTGCTATCCCTTCAGGAATTGGAAGTGTTGACGTTTCTATTAATGATGTAAGTGGTAAAAGTGTACAACATTTTAGTAATCTTACTACAAATAATATTCAATTAACTAACCTGAAAGTTGGTTTGTACTTTGTTCGTGTTAAAGTTAATTCGACCGGCGAAACTATAACTGAAAGGCTGGCTGTACAATAACACAATGCAAAAATCAGTAAATATACGGAGCATCAAAAGGCTCTGTATATTTATTTAGACAGGATTATCTTTTTTAAATATTAAAAAAAAATTGTTTTTTATATAATTGTGAATTATTTTTAATGAAGCTAATCAATTCATGAAGACATAGACATTTTTTTCTTGTGAATTCTGTCCCTTTTATATTCTGTTATCCAATTTTCTGTGTAATTTTTTCAAAAACTGTTCTTATTGTGTATTATTTCTTTAATCTGTATTTAAGTATCTGTATACTTAAGTACAGAGAATGATTTTTATAGTTTATATTGATTTTTTAAAAAATATTTTGAAAGGAAAAACCAGATAGAACCGAAGGGAAAAGGGCCTCCGTAAGGAGGTCCTTTTATTTTGAATAAATGGATATGATCATAATCACTGCACTATTTCGTTTATCTAACTTAAGTCATAGGATTTAGTGTGTTTAATAGTTTAACTTTAAAAGGATTCAAACAGAATCATTTCTTCAAGTTCTTTGGTAGTTGTTGACGCACATCAGCTTCATTGCTGAAATTCTACGCCGTACAATACAGGAAAATAATTTTTAATCATTAAAAAGTATTTTATGAAAAAGATTTTACTCCTGTTATTACTGCTGGCCAGTTTGCCACTCTATAACAATATGATGGCTCAATGCGTAGTGAAGAATGTAATCGTAAAAGTTAATTCTTCCTCACCTTCTGCTACTACTCCGGGATATTGCGATGTCAATTTCGATTTTATTTTTACAATTGAAAATAATGGTGGTAATAAATACATCTACATGCATGCGTGGATGAATAATGATTATCCCAACTATTTCAATTGCCCGCCTGCACCAAGTAATGCTAAACCTCCAGTTGCAGCCGATTTAGTTTTATCAAAGATTAATATCGGTATCCACAATGAAGTTCATGCTGGTCATCCGGCTCCTACGCTGATTGATATTTATTATCCGGATAATACAGTTGTTTTAACTACTGCATCCGGATTGGAACGATATGTTTACCCAACTGGTGATAGTGCCAGGTTTGTTGTGAAGGGTATTCAAATAACAGCACCACTTGCCTGCAGCGATGTAATTAGCATGAAAGCTGACTTCTGGTCATCACAAGGGCAACAAGCACAAAATGCACAATGCGTTTACTGCGGAATGGGATTCACAATTGATCCAAGGATTAATGGATTAATTAACTGTAACCTTCCAAGAACATTCAATGTTATTATTTCTTCTGTTGCTGATTTCCCGATCTCTGGTACATATGAAGTGTATCTTGACTACCCTGATGGTAGCGGAAACCGTGGTACATATGGGCCGGAAGATAATGTAATGGTTTACACATCTCCTTATACAACCATTCTTAATGCAGGGCTTAACACATATGTTGCTGGTAATATAGCTTACCTGTATAATAATGTTAAGCCAGAGGCTGATATGAATTTATGGGTTGTGGTTTCTGTAACCGGGTATCCAAACAAAGCAATTAACCTGCTGTTGAACAGCTGCTCACCATTGCAATTGAAGCTGGTTGAGTTTAATGTTGAAAAATTAATTAACGGTGCTGCTCTTAACTGGAAGACTGAAGAAGAGCTTAATACAAGCGGATTTTATGTTGAAAAGAAAACAGGTGACGGACAATTTGTAAACCTTGGATTTGTACCAACTAAATCAGGCAATAATGAGCAAACGGGGTTTACTTATAATTTCATTGATACGGCTTTAGTTAGTGGAACAGTAACATTCTACAGGCTGAAGATGATGGATAATGACGGCAAATACACTTACAGCGATATCAGGGCATTAAGAACTAATGGCGGAAAGATGTATGCAATGGTTCGTCCAAACCCAAGCAGCGGAACATTTAAAGTAGATATTCCTTCGGATGCAGGAATCTATGATTTGATGATTACAGATTTAACCGGAAGAGTAATTAAAAATCTCTACGGATTAAACAATCAAACAATACAGTTTAATAACCTGTTCCCGGGAGTTTATGTAATGAGAATTAATTTCCGTGAATCTGGCGAAAGTGTTACTGAAAGGGTCATTGTACAATAGTAATTATAGGGTGGTTGAGGTAACGGGGTTCGGTTTTTGAACCCCGTTTTTTTATGCAAATTGTTTTTCAGCTTCAGTAAGTTTATCCTGCACATTAAATAAAGAGCTTAGTTTTTTAATAACAGCTTCAACTAATGAATCAGGGCAGGAGGCGCCGCTGCTTACAAGAATTTTAACAGGGGAAGATACAGGGATAAAGTCAGTTGTATGATGTTCCTGTTTATCATGAATATTGAAATGC
Organism: Chitinophagaceae bacterium UBA1931; assembly: GCA_002337125.1. Classification (GTDB taxonomy): domain Bacteria; phylum Bacteroidota; class Bacteroidia; order Chitinophagales; family Chitinophagaceae; genus Lacibacter. The sequence continues at coordinate 848,274 of DDFJ01000004.1, read as the reverse complement.
ACAATTTCTTTTTCTGAGAGAATCTTTTCTTCGTTATTGATAAAATAAACAGGCATTTTTTTTTCGCAAAGTTCTACAAGATGAGTAGTATTTGAACTATTATAACCTCCAACAATCACTGCAAAATCTGCCTTTGTTTCAAGCATTGCTGAAACAGCAGTTTGATTATCGTTGGTAGCATAGCAAAGTGTGTCTTTTGTATCTGCAAAACGTTCACCAGCGGTTTCATTATTTAGCTTGTAATGCTGCATTACAAGATTCTTCAGGTATTCAGCTATGGCCTGTGTATCAGTTGCCAGTTGCGTGGTTTGATTTACAACTCCAAACCGTTGCAGATCTTTTTCAACATTAAATCCTTCAGAATACATTCCTTTAAATTCATCATAAAACAAGTGGGGAGCTTTTTCGCCTGTAATGTATTTGCCTAATTTAATTGTGTCGGCCATGTTGTTTACAATTACTGTTGGAGTATTTGAACTGGCATGCGAAAAGGTAGCTCTTGTTTCTTCGTGCTTTGGTTTGCCATGTATGATAATGGAATATCCCTTTGCTGCAATCTGTTCACTTCTGTTCCAAACTTTTTCAACAAACGGACAGGTTGTGTTATACTTTTCAGTTCTGATCCCTTTTTGCTGAAGCATTTGCTCTATTTCAAGCGTTGTGCCAAAAGCAGGGATAATCACCACATCATCTCCTGTAATTTCATCAAATGGAATAACCTGTTTGCCATATGTATCCTGCAAAAACAAAACACCTCTTTCTTTAAGTGTTGCATTTACCTGTGGATTGTGAATCATTTCACTCAAAAGAAAAATCCGCTTACCCGGGTTTTCTTCAATTGTTCTGAATGCAATTTCAATTGCATTTTCAACTCCATAACAAAAGCCAAAGTGGCGGGCCAGATAAAACTGAACAGGTCCAAGATCAATAAGGGTAGGAGTAAAGTCTTTTTTTAATTTATCATCCTGCTTCCTTTTGTTCTTGATTGCACTGATGAGTGAACTGCGGTAAATATTCGGAACTTGAAATTTCTTCATAAAAAATATAACAAATGCAAAGGTACAAGGTTGAGCGTGGATGTTTTTAAAAATCAGGCTGCATTTGCATTTTGGTTCGTATCATTGGGCATCAATTGAAACAAAATGTCAACAACTGCTTTTACACCTGTTAATTGGGCTCACTCAACCAATATTTACGAAGTGAACCTCCGGCAATATACTGCTGAAGGAACATTTTCATCCTTTGCTAAACATTTGCCCCGTTTAAAAGATATGGGTGTTGAGGTGATTTGGTTTATGCCGGTTACACCTATTTCACAAAAAAACAGGAAAGGCTCACTTGGCAGTTATTATGCCTGTTCAAGCTACGTAAAAACCAACCCTGAATTTGGAACAATTGATGAATTCAAAGATCTGGTGAAGAATATTCATGATCTTGGAATGAAAGTGATTATTGATTGGGTTGCCAACCACACAGGTTGGGATCATGAATGGACAATTACTCACCCTGAATATTATACACAGGATCATAATGGAAATTTTAAACCACCGGTTGAAAATTGGGAAGATGTTATTCATCTGAACTTTTTTAACCCGGCTTTGCGCAAGGCAATGATTGATGCAATGAATTTCTGGATTGTTGATTGCGGCATTGACGGATTTCGTTGCGATATGGCAATGCTGGTACCTGTTGATTTCTGGCATGAAGCAAGAACAGCATTAGAGCAGGATAAAACATTATTCTGGCTGGGTGAATTTGACCAATGGAATGATGAAGCTTACGCTCATGTTTTTGATGTAAGTTATACATGGCACTGGATGCATATTACCGAAGAGTTCGGCAAGGGACGAAAGAAGATGTTTGAACTTGACCAGGTATTAACAGCTTACCAGCAAAAGAAACCATATCAACACATGCATGCTTTCTTTACATCTAACCACGATGAAAATAGCTGGAGCGGTACAGAATATGAAAAATATGGAAACCTTGCCATTCCTCTTGCAGTTTTCAGCTGTATGTGGAATGGAGTGCCGCTTATTTACAGCGGCCAGGAATTGCCCAATGCAAAACGATTAAGTTTTTTTGATAAAGATGAAATTGAATGGACTGCCGATCCAAAACTTCATGATTTATACAAGAGATTATTGCAATTGAGAAAAGATCATCCGGCTTTACTTTCAGCTCATAAAGATGTTATTACATGGCGGATTGCAACGGATCATCCCGATGAACTCTTTTGTTTTGTACGAATAAACAAAGAAAGAGCAGTTGTAGTTACATTGAATTTTTCTGATAAGCCATTAACTTTTCAGTTGCACGATTTACGTGTAAGAGGAGAAATGAAAAATGAATTTTCAGGTGAACAAAAAGATGCAACAGCAGAGTTTAGTATTGACCCGTGGAGCTATCATATTATGTCGAAATAAAAAAGAACCCCTGAAATTTCAGGGGTTCTTTTTTATTGTTTTGATTTTTAACGCTTATGGTTCGTTTCTTAAATCATTAATTGCATAAGTGTAAACGCCTTCATAACCGGGATAAATTCCTTCAAGTATAATACTGTTGCCGGAGCCTTCAATTACACTTTTCAAATCATCAATGGTTTTAATGCTTTTACCACCTGCACGAATAATGATGAAACCTTTTTTAATTACTGTCTGGTCGGCAATAATACCATCAGTTAAATTTTTAATTACAACACCACCTTCAATTCCATATTCTTTTGCTTTTTTAGAATCGAGTGTTGCAAACTCAGCACCCAGTTTATCCAGCACAGATGTTTTTACAATGTCAGTATTACCTGAGCTGTTTTTGAGGGTAAGTTGTGCTGTGCTTTCTTTTCCATTACGAACATAAGTAACAGTAATTTTTTGTCCGGGTCTGTAACTTGCAACAGTACCTGTTAATTCGGTCCAGGTTGAAACAGGCTTATCATCAAGCTTAATAATTTTATCACCTTTCTTAATACCTGCTTCTTGTGCTGCACTGCTGTTTAATACTTCACCTACAACAACACCATCGCCTTCTTTAATTTGTGAATCAGTTCCTTCATCACCATTTGCTTCAGGGCGAATACCGAGGAAGGCTCTTTGTACTGTACCAAACTTAATCAGGTCGTCAACGACTTTCTTTACAATGTTTACAGGAATTGCATAGGAGTAACCGGCATAAGAACCAGTTGGAGATGCAATAGCTGAGTTGATACCAATTAATTCGCCTCTTGTATTTACCAATGCGCCACCGCTGTTACCCTGGTTAACCGCAGCATCTGTTTGAATAAAGCTTTCAACAACATTTGCATTCTGACCTGCTTTACGTTGGTTAATACCAAGGAAACGATATTTAGCACTTACGATACCGGCAGTAACAGTTGTTTCGAGTGATAATGGATAACCAATTGCCAATACCCACTGACCTACTTTTACTTCATCTGAATTGCCAAAAACGAGGTAAGGAAAATTATTTCCATCAACTTTTATAACTGCCAGATCTGTATTAAGATCAGTAGCAACAACTTTCGCTTTGTACTGTTTTTTGTTGTTGAGTGTAACGGTTACTTCATCGGCACCATCAACAACGTGGTTGTTGGTAACGATGTATCCGTCTGCACTTACAAATACACCACTTCCACTGGCCATTTGCGGAACATTTTGTCCACGACCACCAAAGAAATCATCAAAGAAATCATCGCCAAACAAGTCACCAAAAGGGCTTGTGCGTCTTCTCTGCTGATTGGAAGTTTGAGTTGGATTTGTTTTTGTTTTGATGTGCACTACTGCAGGGATAGATGCTGTAGCTGCAGTTTCAAAATCAACTGGTCCGGGTGTGCCACCGCCATCAAATAAGCCTGCATAATTGACAGGCAACTGAGCCTGGCTTTGTGAAAGCGACTGGGAATTTTTTGAAAATTTCGAGTACAGAAAAACACTTGTTAATGCGGTTACTGCACTGATCAGGACTGTAACAATAATGTGTTTTGTGTTCATACTTCTAAATTGATTAGTTATTACAAAATTACAATTATCAAAGGGTGTGCCTTTTGCTCTGTAAAATAACGAAGCTGACACGATTTCAGAACTACCATCATCCCACATTTAACAAACAGTTATGAAGGATTTCGTAGTTGTGACAGAACTCTGAAAAATAGTCTTAAAAAAATCCCACCGATAACGGTGGGATATAAAATAAGCAATTTGTTTTGTTTAAATCTGGAATGATTAAGGGAAAATTCCAAGCTCGGTATAAGTATGAGCAACTTTGTCAATAGCAACAACGTAAGCTGCAGTACGCATGTCAGGAATTGAAGGATTGTTTTTCCAGCAATGCATTACTTCGTTCACTGCATTTATCATTGTTTCTTCAAGCCCGCTGTAAACGAGATCAATTTCATCAGGACCGTGTACGGCTGTTTTCCTGATTTTTTCATCCACTTTTTTACCAGTCAGTTCTTCCAGCTGGTTTACAATAGTGATGTTCTGATTTTCCTGGAAACGTTTTTCCAAACGGCCGTAACGTACGTGACTGAGGTTTTTCAACCATTCAAAATACGATACAGTTACACCACCTGCATTGAGAAACATATCAGGAACAACAAGAACTCCACGATTATTAAAGTCTTCATCTGCTTCAGGAGTTAAAGGTCCGTTTGCAGCTTCACCAATAATTTTTGCTTTTACACGTGGCGCATTGTCGCCATTAATCACACTTTCCAATGCAGCAGGAATCAGGATGTCGCATTCCAGCTCAAGCGCATCTGCATTGTTTGCACAATTGGTTGCGCCAGGGAAATTTAAGATTGATTTTGTTGCTTTGCGGTGAGCAAGTACAGCATCAACATCAAGACCATCATAGTTGTAAATGCTTCCTTCATATTCAGCAAGTGCTACAATAATTGCACCTGCATCCTGGAAGAATTTGGCAGAATGATATCCCACATTACCTAATCCCTGTACAATAATTTTCTTTCCTTTTAAACCGGTGGTTAAGCCAAGTTTTGCCATAACATCGGCCATATTGCATATTTCACGGATGCCGTAAAATACACCGAGACCTGTTGCTTCACGACGACCGTTAACACCGCCTTGTGAAATTGGTTTACCAGTAACACAACCTGCAGCATCAATTTCGCCGGGGCGGAGTGATTGGTAAGTATCAACTATCCATGCCATTTCCCTTTCGCCTGTACCATAGTCAGGAGCTGGAACATCAATGCCGGGGCCAATGAAATTTTTCTTTACTAATTCGGCAGTGTAGCGGCGTGTAACTTTTTCAAGTTCGTAAGCCGAGCGGCCACGAGGACTGATTTTAATACCACCTTTTGCACCACCAAACGGTACATTAACAATGGCACATTTGTAGGTCATCAGTGCTGCAAGAGCCATCACCTCGTCCTGGTTTACTTCAATTGAAAAACGGATACCACCTTTACAGGGTGTTTTGTGGTGTGAGTGCTGTACACGGTAAGCTTCGATTACCTCAATACTTCCATCGTCCATTTTTACGGGGAATTTCATTTGGTAAACGCTGTTGCACTCTTTAATCTGGGCTAGAATTCCTTTGTCCCATTTGGTAAAGGCAGCTGCTTTATCGAAGTTGTGCTCAACTGCTTCGAAAAAGCTGTAGTTTGTTTTAGACATACAATCGTAATTTAAATTTATATGGAAAATTAATCGTTCTTCTTTTCGATCTCGGAAACCTTGCGGTCAATACGAATCATATAGAGTATTAAACCAACAAGAATCGTCAGGCAAACTGCAAGTACTACATAAATTTTACCATGACTTTCCATTGCAGTTGTTTCATCGCCAGCTGTTTGAGCCATTAACTGAACAGCAGAAAACAGGAATGAAATAAAGAGGAGAAAATATTTACGCATTGATCCAGTTTTTTTCTTTGATTTTTGAAATACGGATGGATAAAGTTGATATCCAAACACCCAGCAATGTCCATCCAATTACAGCAGGCCAGAATACCAAACGCATGGTTGGGTCAAGGTCTTTACCACTCATTGCCGGATTACCTTCAACACCTTGTCCACCCGGGTGAAGTGATTGCACCAAACGTGGCAGAACCATAATCAACGGAACATAAATAAAATATGCAAAGATGTTATACACACTGCTCACCCTTGCCCGTTTATCCATATCGGGCATTGAATTACGCAATACAAAATAAGCAAGGTAAATAAGCAATGCTATCGCAACTGCAATTTGCTTGGGATCATTGCTCCATGGTTCGCCCCATGTGTAAGATGCCCATATTGCTCCGGTAACAAGACCAAGAATTCCGAAGATGATCCCTGTTCTTGCAAATTCCCTTGCATATATATCGTCAGCAAGATTACCGCTGCGCAGATAGCGGATTGCATAAATCATACTTACCAGCAAAAGAACCATTTGCCCGAACCACATGGGTACATGAAAGAAAAGGTTTCTGATTGTTTGATTTAAGTTGCCAATAATTGGAACTTGAATAAGAAAACCAGCAGTAAATGTATAGAGCAATAATGCAATCGCCAGAATTTTCCACCAGGATTTTTTCATCATATCTGATAATCTTAAATGAAGAAGAAGGAGAGTTTATTGATTATTTCTGTTGATAAACGTACCAATAAAAATGTTTATCACAGGAAAAAGATAAGCCTCCTGCCTTTTTTACGTGCCGCAAAGTTAGGGTGTTGCTATTAATCTTTCCATAAAAATGGAAACAAAATAAGACTGAGAATAACCACCATAAGGTCAAGCCCGCAGAGCAAAAGAATCATTTGTGAAAGTGCTCCTGTATTAAAAATTTCGCCAAATGCGCTTTTGGAAATTTTAACAAGTAATAACAACTGCGGAATTATTAAAGGGAAGCCGAGAATAGCCATTAAAGCAGCATTTTGATTGGCTCTTGCAGCAATAGCAGCAAGCAATGTAAACACTAAACTGATACTGATACCACCAAGACAGGTAATGCCCAAAAAGCTGATGGTTTTTGCAAACGGTGCACCAAGAAAGAAACTGAACAGGAGCAGACTTAACAAACTCATCACCAGCATCAGCAACAGGTTGTACATGAGTTTTGCTAAAATAAAATCAAGTGCGCCTGCAATGGAATAGTAATAAAGCATGCGCCCCCTGCTTTCCTGCAAAAAACTTTTTGCAACTGCATTAATGCATATGAACAATAAATTCATCCAGAAAAGACCATTCCATGCACTTGCTTCAGGCCGGCCCATGGCCAGGTATAAAACAAAAATGGTGCTTGCTATGTAAAGTAAAATGCCGTAAAAAGTATACTGCTGTCTTATTTCAAGCAGTAAGTCTTTTTTAAAAAGAGTATATATTTTTTGTGTAGAAGGCAATTATGGTATATTGATGTAGTTATAAATGATAGCAGTGTCTGCATCTTGGTTCATACTTATCTTTTTCGCCAAGAACCACCTGTCCTTCATCAGCCGATTTACGGTAAGAGATGTTGGCAATATTGCCGCACACAACACAAATGGCGTGTAGTTTGGTAATATAATCGGCAATGGCAAGCAGGTTGGGCATTTGTCCAAACGGTTTGCCTTTATAATCCATATCAAGTCCGGCAACAATTACTCTGATACCTCTTATCGCCAGCTCTTCACATACGTTTGCAATTTCTGCATCAAAAAACTGTGCTTCATCAATACCCACCACATCTACATCTTGAGCAAGCAGCAGGATTTTCTGTGAATTATCTATTGGGGTGGAGAGGATTGCATTTTCATCATGCGATACAATTTTTTCTTCATCATATCGTACATCAATAGCCGGTTTAAAAATCTCTACTTTCAGATTTGCAATGCGTGCACGCTTCAACCTGCGGATCAGTTCTTCTGTTTTTCCACTGAACATGGAACCACAGATCACTTCAATCCAGCCTCTTTTCTCACCACGTATGTTTGGTTCAATAAACATTATCAATATTTTATGCTAAACTGTTTGTAACTTAACAGCCAATTACCAATATCGCCAAAAGTAAGGACTATTCATGGAACGTATTACATCCCTCATTGAACAATTGCAGGAAGCATTGAAAAAAAATGCTGATGCAACTCAATTACTGATGATTACAAACCAGCTGCAGGTTGAACTGCAGACCGTTGTTCAGCAAAAAGCAGGAACAATTGGCACACAGCGAGTGGCTGTTGTTTTACCAGCTTCCAGGATAAGCACTCCCATTCAGCAAAATCAACAAAGAGAATCAGCCCCTGTAATTAAACAGGAGCAACCATCAGAAAAAATACTTGAAGTATTGCAGGTGAATGAAGATGAAGTGGAAGCTGAACTGGAAGAGATCAGGCAAAAAGCAGAGTTTGCACAAAAGATGCAGGTGCAGCAACACCAGAACAAACCTGTTTTACTGTTTGATGAAGAACCTGAAATTCCAACATTGATTCATCAGCCAAATTATAAAGAGCCGGAACAACCTGCTGAGAAAAAAGAAGTGAATGAAATGGTTGCACCGGGTACACAATTATCAATTAATGATCAGTTAAACGAACAGAAAACGGAGATTGGTCATAAACTAAGCGAAGCCGCACATATAAGGGATCTGAAAAAAGCAATTGGCATTAATGACCGATTTGTGTTCATCAATGAATTATTCCGTGGCGATGAGGCGATGTACGAACGCAGTATCAAAACCATCAATAATTTTTCTATCTACCCCGAAGCCCAGTACTGGATTGAGCGTGAATTAAAAATCAAACTTGGTTGGGACAATGAAAAACCGGCTGTGCAGGAATTTTATGCGCTGGTTAAAAGACGTTTTTCCTGAAGCCATTTAAGAATTGTTGCAGTAGCACCTCCGTTTTGCTGCACATAATCGCCGGCAATTTTTCCTGCTTCTTCCACATTCATTGAAAGAATAACCCGCTTTAACTGCGCAGCATCTTCAGCACAAAAACTACCACCTGCATCTTTCAGGTCAACACTTTCTTTAAACTTCTGGTAATTAGGTCCGGTAATTACAGGCTTGTTGTAAACTGCCGCTTCAAGAATGTTATGATGACCACTTGCATTAAACCCTCCGCCAACATAACAAATATTGCCGTACTTGTATAATCTTGACAGGTAGCCAATATTATTGATGATTAAAGTTGAAAAGTTTTGCAGGGAAGATTCATTTGCTGCTGCTTCAGAAAAAAGTACAGCATTGGGGAAGAGCTCCTGTACATGTTTGATGTTCTCTTCTTTTATTTCATGCGGCGCAATAATGAGTTTTTGATTGTTCTGTTGATCATTGAAATATTCAGCCAGAATTTTTTCATCATCGTGCCATGTGCTGCCTGCTACAATTACAAATTGATTGTTGCAAAACTGTTCAATATACTCAACGGGCTTCCAATCGTTCACAGCAGTTATTACTCGATCAAATCTTGTATCGCCTGCAACAGTTGTTTTTCCTGACAGTCCGATTTTATCCAGCAATTCTTTTGATGCCTGGTTTTGCACAAACAGGTGCGAAAAGTTTTGCAGCATGTTGCGGTGAAAACTTCCCCACCATTTAAAAAATGGTTGCGATGGGCGAAAGATTCCTGAAATAAGAATCGCCTCAATATTTCTGTTGTGCAGTTCCTGCAGATAATAGTGCCAGAACTCATATTTCACAAACACGGCAAGCTTTGGCTGAACAATATCAAGAAATGTTTTTGAATGAACTTTTGAATCAAACGGGAGATACATGACATAATCGGCGCCGTTATAATTCTTCCTGATTTCGTAGCCTGAGGGAGAGAAGAAGGTGAGCAAAATTTTGGCTTTTGGATTTTGGCTCCTGAGTTTTTCAATTACAGGTCTTCCTTGTTCAAACTCTCCAAGAGAAGCGCAATGCACCCACACAACAAAATCGCCGGGCTGGGTTTTCCAGGAAGAAACAAGTTGCTGCTGCCAGTTTTGCCTGCCATCAACCCATTTTTTTGCTTTACTGTTCCAGCGGGCCGCAATGTTAATCCCTGTTTTATAAACAGCGAGGAAAATGTTGTAGAAGAAAATCATGGACTGCAAAACTAAGCGGAAAGAAATTTGGCATGAAATCTTTATAATAAAAACATTTCAAATTGGGTTATTCTTTACTACTATATAATAAATAAAAAGAGACTGTCAAAAGCTATTTGAGGCAGTCCCTTTTTAAAAAAAATTAATGTTTGAAAGTGTATTTCGCTGTTGAAGTAGTGCCATTTGAAGTTGAACTTGATGAATATGAAAGTGTTGTTTCGTCAAGTTGAACTAATGTATATGTAGTATTGTTGATTTTTATTTTTGTTTCATTTTCTAAAAATGACCAGTTAAAGTTTGAAGTCTGAGGATCGCTGGGATCACATTTAGTTGCACCTTCATCAAACGTATAGACTCCACTTGATTTAAAAGAATATGCGTTGTCCAGAAGGCACGGTGTGAAATAGCCTGTTAAATCAGTCCAGGCAGCATTTCCAATTTGTGTTTCATATTTACTGAAGTGCCAGTCTGCTTTACAAATAAGTGTAGTTTTTGAATTGTTACCGGAATCTTTTTTGCATGATGTGAAAACAGTAGCAAGTGAGATAGCGAATGAAAGTGCAATTAGTGTTTTTTTCATTTTGTTTTATGGTTTATAAAAAGTGTTTAGTAGATGGTTAGAAAGAAGCATAGAAGATCGCTTTCATTAGTAAAAACATGTAAACTAGTTCTTGAAAAACTTTACGGTTTGCTTATTGCCGTTTTTGCCAATTACAGTTAAGAAGTAAATACCTCTTTGAAGATTTTCAATATTTATTTGTTGTATTGAAGTGTTGCTGCTGATGGTTTTGTTTTCGGTAAGCAATGTTTTTCCGTTTATTTCTTTAATTTGAAAAGAAACTTTTCCTTTGTAATCATTCTCCAAAAGAACATAAATAGAGGCTGTATTATTAATTACGAAAGATTTAATTAAGTCTGGTTTATTTATGCTGGCATTTGAAACAGAAGTGGTGAGAGAGGGTGTAATTGTTATATTGTCAACAAACAATACATTATCGTATCTCGAACCAGATGCAAGAAAATCGACAGCAATATTCTTTGTTTCAGTTGCGGTAAAGCTTATTTCGATTTTCTGAAAAGTTGAATTCGTAATATCAACAAAATCCATCGGAGTAGATAAAATTGATCCAACATATTGGCCTGGTAATATGTCTAACCTTAATCGCATTCCAGAAATTGCGAATTTCACTTTTGACCAAAAACTAATAGTATAATTTTTCCCAGCCTCAACTGAAAACATATTTGTAATTAAGTTAGCCGGTCCAAATGTTGAAGTAGTTGTAACGAATTTTGCTGATTTTGAGCCTTCATATGAATCAGCAGGATCTGCATTAAGTTCCCAATAAACAGGAGCTCCGACCGAAATTGTTGCCCATGATCCATTTGACGAACTGAGCCAATAAGTACCTTCAAATCCATTGTTTGCTAACTGAGCTTGTGTAGGATGCAAAATTAAAATTAGAAGAACTGAAATAATTCCTATGTTTTTTTCATGGTTATTTAAGCATGTGCCAAAAGTAGGAGTTTTTTTCTTAAAATATTTTTTTGCAAAGTAGCAGGTTGGGAAATAAATAGTAACGAATTCGGTAATTTCAGTTTGTTTAGTAAACTAATAATGAAGCTCTGCTTTTTGACTATTGCACATGAGAAAAGACGATATTATAATCTAACTTCCCCCTTTTTTCAGCCATCAAACGGCTTTTTTGCCGTACTTTCGCAGCCGTTTAAATATGCTATTATGCGACCTATTCAGATGGTTGATTTAAAGCAGCAATACCTGGCTATCAAAAATGAAGTCGATGCTGCTATTCTCGATGTTCTCGACAGTTCAGCTTTTATTAATGGGAAACCGGTTCAGGAACTGGCAGCCGGTCTTAGTGAATACCTCGGTGTAAAACATACAATCCCGTGCGCCAATGGCACAGATGCTTTACAGATTGCCATGATGGCACTCGGTCTTGAGCCCGGCGATGAGGTGATTACTCCTTCATTCACTTTTATTGCAACTACTGAAGTAGTGGCATTACTCCGTTTAAAACCTGTTTTTGTTGAGGTTGATCCAAAGACATTTTGCATTGATCCGGAGGCAATCCGCAAGGCAATTACGCCAAAAACAAAGGCAATTATCCCAGTGCATCTTTACGGGCATGTGTGCGATATGAAAGCAATCATGGATATTGCTGCTGAGCACAACCTGTATGTTATTGAAGATAACGCACAGGCAATTGGTGCTGATTATACTTTCCCTGACGGAACTAAAAAGAAATCCGGTTCAATTGGTACAATTGGCTGCACTTCTTTCTTCCCCTCAAAGAACCTTGGTTGTTATGGTGATGGTGGTGCAATTTTCACAAACGATGATGCGTTGGCTGAAAAATTGAAAATGGTGGCAAACCATGGTCAGAAAGTACGCTACTATCACGAACTGGTTGGATGTAACTCCCGATTAGATACTGTACAGGCAGCGGTATTGAAGATTAAACTGAAAAAGCTGGATGAATATATTGCTGCAAGAAGAAAAGCAGCTGATTATTATGATGCAGCATTTGCAGGTCATCCGCATATTTCTAATCCTTTCAGAGCCAACTACAGTCACCATGTATTTCATCAATACACATTAACGCTGGATGGTTTTGAAAATGTAGCTGAAGTGAGAAATGGGTTGAATGTTTTTCTTGCTGAAAAGAAAATTCCTTCCATGATTTATTACCCTGTTCCTGCACATCGCCAGCAAATGTTTGCAGCATTTGGTGGTGCAGATTATCATCTCCCGGTAACTGATTGGCTTACCGACAGGGTTATTTCATTGCCCATGCATACAGAACTGGATGAGGAACAATTGAAGTATATTACAGATAATGTGCTGGACTTTTTAAGTAAAAAATGCTAAACAAAAAAACATGAAAATCTCAGTTGTAGGAACAGGTTATGTAGGTCTTGTTACCGGAACCTGTTTTGCAGAAACAGGTAACCAAGTAACTTGTGTGGATATTGACAAAGCAAAAGTTGACAAACTTTCAAACGGTCAGGTTACTATTTATGAACCAGGATTAGAAAAGATTTTTCTTCGTAACCTGAAAGAGAATCGTTTGAAATTTACAACTAATCTTGCCGAAGGGGTAAAAGATGCATCAATTGTATTTCTTGCTTTGCCAACACCCCCGGGTGAAGATGGAAGTGCTGATCTGAAATATATTCTTGGAGTTGCTGATGAATTGGGAAAAATTCTCACAGACTATAAAGTAATTGTCGATAAGAGTACAGTGCCTGTTGGTACAGCCGATAAAGTCAAAGCAGCTGTCGCCAAAAATTACAAGGGCGATTTTGCTGTTGTTAGCAACCCTGAATTTTTGCGTGAAGGTGTTGCTGTTGATGATTTTATGAAACCTGATCGTGTGGTGGTTGGAACAACCGATAAGAAAGCAATTAAAATCATGACCGATTTGTATGCTCCTTTTGTACGCAGCGGTAATCCTGTTATTTTTATGGATGAAAAGAGCGCAGAGCTTACGAAGTATGCAGCCAATTCTTTTTTGGCAGTTAAGATATCTTTCATGAATGAAATTGCCCGCCTGTGTGAACGGTTAGGAGCAGATGTGGATATGGTGCGTAAAGGTGTCGGCAGTGATGAAAGAATAGGCAAACGGTTCTTATTTCCTGGTATTGGTTATGGTGGCAGCTGTTTTCCTAAAGATGTACAGGCATTAGTAAAATCTTCAAACGAGGTAAATTATGAATTTGAGATTCTTAATGCTGTGATTAAAGTAAACGAAGAGCAGAAACTATTTCTATTGCCGAAAATTGAATCATTTTACAATAATGACCTGAAAGGAAAACATTTTGCTTTATGGGGACTTGCTTTTAAGCCGAATACTGACGATATTCGTGAAGCTCCTGCGTTATATATAATTAAGGCTTTAACCGAAGCTGGTGCAACAATTTCTGCTTATGATCCCGAGGCAATGCCAAATGTAAAACAGATACTTGGAGATAAAATAGAGTTTGCTCAAAACCAATACGATGCTTTAAAAAATGCAGATGCTTTGATTATTGCAACAGAATGGAGTGAGTTTCGGACTCCTGAATTCGAAAAAATCAAGTCATCTCTGAAAAGTAAAGTAATTTTTGATGGAAGAAATGTTTATGAAAGAGAACAGATGAGGCAACTTGGGTTTTATTATGAAAGTGTTGGCAGAGAAGCTGTGAAATAATTTTCTTTTCTTGTAAAAAAATTAGCTAATGGAACGTAAACGAATTTTAATTACCGGTGCTGCAGGTTTTTTAGGATCGCATTTGTGCGACAGATTTATCAAGGAAGGTTACCATGTTATTGCTATGGATAATCTTATTACCGGCGATCTGAAAAACATTGAACACCTGTTTCCGTTAGAACAGTTTGAGTTTTATCATCACGATGTAACAAAGTTCATCCATATATCCGGTAAGCTGGATTATATTCTTCACTTTGCATCGCCTGCAAGCCCGATTGATTACCTGAAGATTCCTATCCAGACATTGAAGGTTGGTGCACATGGTACACATAACTGTCTTGGCCTTGCTAAAGCAAAGGGCGCAAGAATATTGGTTGCTTCAACGTCTGAAGTGTACGGCGACCCGTTGGTTCATCCGCAAACAGAAGAATATTGGGGAAATGTAAACCCTGTTGGTCCACGTGGCGTGTATGATGAAGCAAAACGATTTATGGAAAGCATTACCATGGCGTACAACCGTTTTCATGGTGTGCAGACAAGAATTATCCGCATCTTCAATACATATGGCCCACGTATGAGGCTAAATGATGGCCGTGCATTACCTGCATTTATTGGTCAGGCTTTGCGTGGAGAAGATTTGACTGTATTTGGTGATGGAAGTCAAACGAGAAGTTTTTGTTATGTAGCTGATTTGGTGGAAGGCATTTACCGTTTGCTGATGAGTGATTATGATATGCCGGTAAATGTTGGGAACCCGGCTGAAATAACGTTAAAAGAATTTGCTGAAGAAGTGATTAAGCTTACAGGCACATCACAGAAAATTGTGTACAAGCCATTACCTGTTGATGATCCCAAGCAACGTCAGCCAGATATTACAAAGGCAAAAACAATTCTTGGGTGGGAGCCAAAAGTATCCCGGGCAGAAGGATTGAAGATTACTTATGAGTATTTTAAAAATCTTCCCAAAGAGGAATGGAGTAAAATGCCGAAGGAATTTGTAAGCATAAAGTGATGAGTAATCTATGATGAGTTTAAATAAGGTATTCTAAATCAGAAATTATACACCTGAAATGTATCAATCATTAATCAACAAAGAAAAAAAGTTAGCAGTAGTAGGTTTGGGTTATGTTGGATTGCCATTGGCTCTAGAACTTGCTGCTCACATGAATGTGATTGGCTTTGATATTAACCGCAAACGTGTGGAGATGATGATGCGGAATGAAGATCCCAGCAAAGAACTGGAATCTGAAATGTTTGCAGGAAAGAATATTGTTTTTACAGATGATATCAATGTACTGAAAGAAGCTTCCTTTTTTATTGTTACAGTTCCTACTCCTGTTGATGACCATAAAGTACCTGATCTTACACCTTTAGAAAAAGCAAGTGAAACAGTGGGTAAGGTTTTGAAGAAAGGTGATTATGTAATTTATGAAAGCACAACTTATCCCGGCTGTACTGAAGAAGATTGTATGCCGATACTGGAACAGTTTTCTGGATTGAAGGGAAAGGTCGATTTTAAAATTGGTTATTCTCCCGAAAGAATTAATCCTGGTGATAAGCAACATGTATTAAACAATACGGTTAAAATTGTTTCCGGTTGTGATGAAGAATCTTTGAATGAAATTGCTGCTGTTTATGAATCTGTAGTAAAGGTTGGTGTACATCGTGCACCAAATATTAAAGTAGCAGAGGCAGGGAAGATCATTGAAAATACACAGCGTGATCTCAATATTTCGTTAATGAATGAACTGTCAATCATTTTTGACCGCATTGGAATTAATACTTACGATGTGGTTGAAGCTGCCGGTACAAAATGGAATTTTCATAAATACACACCCGGTCTTGTAGGTGGGCATTGTATTGGGGTTGATCCGTATTACTTAACCTACAAAGCACA
Organism: Chitinophagaceae bacterium UBA1931; assembly: GCA_002337125.1. Lineage (GTDB taxonomy): Bacteria > Bacteroidota > Bacteroidia > Chitinophagales > Chitinophagaceae > Lacibacter. Next base: position 832,156 of record DDFJ01000004.1, on the reverse strand, counting down.
GCAGCTTGGTTACAATTCAAAAGTTATTGCAAGCGGCAGGTTTGTAAATGATGAAATGCCCAGGTATGTAGCAAAGAAGATTATTCAGCATATCATCAAGTATAGTCCAAACGCTGCCGATGCAAAAGTGCTGGTGCTTGGGGCCACATTTAAAGAAGATGTGGCAGATATACGCAATTCAAAAGTAGCCGACATGGTGAAAGAGTTGCTGGACTATAATGTACAAGTTGATTTTGTTGATCCGCACGCTGATGCCCATGAAGTGAAACATGAATATGGATTGGATATGTGCAGCAGTATCACGAATGGTTACGATGCTGTTGTGTTAGCAGTAGCACATAAACCATATAAAGAATTTACTGAAGAGTACCTCTTATCTATTTGCAGGAAAAGCGCATTGTTTGCCGATTTAAAAGGCATATATAGAAATAAAATTTCACAACTCAAATACTGGAGTTTATAATGAGTAAGATTGATAAAACGATTCTGGTTACCGGAGGGGCAGGTTTTATTGGCAGTCATGTAATCCGTCTGTTTGTTAATAAATATCCCAATTATAAAATTATAAATGGCGATGCCTTAACTTATGCTGGTAATCTTGCAAACCTGAAAGATGTGGAAACAAAACCTAATTATGGTTTTGAAAAAGTTGATATTACAGATGAAGCAAGAGTTGAAGAACTGTTTAATCAATATCATTTTGATGCGGTGATTCACCTGGCAGCTGAAAGCCATGTTGATCGTAGTATTATGGATCCGCTTGCATTTGTAAAAACAAATGTGCTGGGTACTGCAGTATTGCTGAATGCATGTCGTAAACATTGGGCAGGTAATTACGAAGGCAAATTATTTTATCACGTTTCAACGGATGAAGTATACGGTTCATTGGGCGAAACAGGATTCTTTACAGAAGAAACTCCGTATGATCCACATTCACCTTACTCTGCTTCAAAAGCTGCATCCGATCATTTTGTGATGGCTTATTTTGATACGTATGGAATGCCGGTTGTAATGAGCAACTGCAGTAACAACTACGGATCGCATCACTTCCCTGAAAAATTAATTCCTTTAATGATCAACAATATCAAAACCAATAAGCCATTACCAGTTTATGGTAAAGGCGAAAATGTAAGAGACTGGTTGTACGTTGAAGATCATGCAAGGGCAATTGATACCATTTTTCATAATGGAAAATTAGGTGAAAGCTATAATGTTGGCGGCTTTAATGAATGGAAAAATATTGACCTTGTTCATTTGCTTTGCAGTATTATGGACAAAAAATTAGGTCGTGCTGAAGGCGAAAGTGCAAAGCTTATTACTTATGTAAAAGATCGTGCCGGTCACGACTTACGTTATGCTATTGATGCAACAAAGCTGAATAAGGAATTAGGTTGGTCTCCATCTCTTCAGTTTGAAGAAGGTCTTGAAAAAACAGTTGACTGGTATTTGAGCAACGAAGAATGGATCAACAATATCACCAGTGGTGATTATAAAAAATATTACGACGAACAATATGAGAAAAGATAATATTGATTGTTGTTCAGTAAACTGAAACCATAAACCGGAAATCAACCAATGTCATTTATTAAAACAAACTTCCCCGATTTAGTTGTGTTTGAGCCAAAAGTGTTTGGTGATGACAGGGGATATTTTTTCGAATCGTATAATCAGAAAACATTTGAAGAAGCCGGGCTTTTTTATAAATGGGTACAGGATAATCAGTCCAGTTCAACTCACGGCGTTGTAAGAGGATTGCATTTTCAAAAAGCTGAAAACGCACAAGCAAAATTGGTGCGTTGTTTAAGTGGTGTTATTTTAGATGTGGTTGTGGATCTGCGCAGGAACTCGCCAACATTCAAACAGGTTTTTTTAATTGAACTTACTTCTCAAAAGAATAATGCATTGCTCGTGCCGAGAGGATTTGCACATGGTTTTTCAGTATTGAGCGAAAAAGCCGAAGTGCTGTATAAATGCGACAATTTTTATAACAAGCAAAGTGAAGCCGGGCTTTTGTTCAATGATACATTTCTGAATATTGACTGGCGCATTGAAAAGGGAAAAGAAATTGTTTCTGAAAAAGATTTGCTGCATCCTGCATTTGATCAGCTGCCCGAAGATTGCTTTTTTTAATTTGATTATAAAACAGGAATGAATAAACCTCTGATACTTGTAACAGGCGGTAACGGTCAGCTGGGTAATGAGCTGAAGCAATTGGCATCTGCCTATTCTCAATTTGAATTTGTATTTACCGACATAGACAATCTTGCCCTCGATAATTTTGAATTAGTCGGGGACTTTTTTGCCAAACATCAACCAGCTTATTGCATTAATTGCGCTGCTTATACTGCAGTTGATAAAGCTGAATCAAACAGAGATGTGGTAATGCTTGTTAATGGAACAGTGGTAGGGAACCTGGCAAGTATTTGTAAAAAATACAACACAAAGTTTGTCCATATTTCCACGGATTATGTGTTTGATGGTGAAAGCACAGTTCCTTACACGGAAGATGATATTCCCAATCCTTCAAATGTATATGGTGAATCAAAACTGCTTGGGGAACAATTATGCTTGAAGGAAGATCCTTCTTCAATCATCATTCGCACAGCATGGGTTTATTCATCTTTTGGAAACAACTTCGTTAAGACAATGATGCGTTTGATGGCTGAACGCACAGAGTTGAATCTTGTAGAAGACCAGGTAGGTTCACCAACTTATGCAGCTGATCTGGCAAAAGCAATTATGGATATTGTTGCTTCCGGAAAATGGGAAAGTGGTATTTATCATTACAGCAATGAAGGACGGATAAGTTGGTATGATTTTGCCGTTGCAATAAAAAAACAGATAGGCAATGAATGTGCTGTTAACCCCATCCCAACTTCAGCATATCCAACTCCGGCAAAACGGCCGAAGTATTCTTTGCTGAACAAAGACAAAATCAAAACGATTTATGGAGTTCAGGTTCCCGGTTGGGAAGAGAGCCTGGAAAAATGTATATCTCTTTTAATACAAAAGCCGCTCAATTGAGCGGCTTTTGTTGGCCTACCTGGATTCGAACCAAGACAAACAGAACCAAAATCTGTCGTACTACCATTATACTATAGGCCAATCTCCCCGAAGGGGCTGCAAAAATAAGGTTGAATAAAAACCCAGCCAAAAAAATATCTGATTAGTTCTGATTTTCTTAAACTGCTTTTACAAGGTAATAGTTCTTTTTACCTTTTTGTACCAGCAAATATTTGTTATGAAGTAACAATGAATTGTCAATTTTCATATCTATTGCGTCAACTTTTTTCCTGTTGATACTAACGCCGCCTCCCTGCACTGTTTTTCTGGCTTCACCCTTACTTGGAAAAATAGTTGTTTCAGCTAAAAAGCTAACTACATCAATGCCTGCAGCTATTTTGTCGGCCGCATAATCGAATTTAATTACGCCTTCCATTCCTTCAAGATCGTCAATACTCAAACTCTCAGCAGGAGCGGTTTGATTGGCAAAAAGTTTTTCTGTTGTTTCAATGGCAGCCTTTAATTCAGCTTCCCCATGAACAAATTTTGTTACTTCTTCAGCCAGTCTTTTTTGAAGCAGTCGTTTTGATGCATCCTGTTTATGCTGATCAATCAATGCATCAATTTCTTCTTTGCTGATGAATGTGAAAATTTTAATCCACTTTTCAGCGTCAGCATCGCCTGCATTCAGCCAGAACTGGTAAAACTGGTACGCAGTTGTACGGGCAGCACTAAGCCAAACAGTACCCGATTCAGTTTTGCCGAATTTTCCGCCATCAGCTTTTGTAATCAATGGGCAGGTAAATGCAAAAGCTTCTCCACCAGCTTTTCTGCGGATCAGCTCTGTACCGGTAACAATATTTCCCCATTGATCACTTCCACCCATCTGCAGTTTGCAGTTGCGGTTTTGGTGAAGCCACAAAAAGTCGTATCCCTGCAAAAGTTGGTATGCAAATTCGGTGTAGCTGATGCCTGCATCACCCTCAATTCTCTTCTTCACACTGTCTTTACTCATCATGTAGTTAACAGTGATGTGCTTACCAATATCACGGAGAAAACCAATGAATGAAAATTCCTTCATCCAGTCGTAGTTATTTACCAACTCGGCACTGTTAGGCTTGCCGGGCGTAAAATCAATGTATTGCGATAACTGGTCTTTAATAGCTTGAACGTTGTGAGCAAGTGTTGACTCATCCAATAAGTTTCTTTCTTCACTTTTGCCGCTTGGATCGCCAATCATACCAGTAGCACCTCCAACCAGTGCAACGGGCCGGTGACCATAATTCTGGAGATGGCGAAGCAATAAAACAGGCACAAGGTGGCCAATATGCAGACTGTCGGCTGTTGGATCAAAACCCACATAGCCAGTGGTTACTTCTTTAAGTAATTGTTCTTCTGTACCTGGCATAATATCTTGAATCATGCCTCTCCATCTTAATTCTTCGATCAGGTTCATTTTCAGGAAAATTTCCGCAAAAGTAGGGTAGAGAAAGGCATAATCCTTAAAACAGGCAATAAACATTGTAACTCAGCGTTTTTAGCCATAGCGATCTTAGACCAAGTTTGCAAAGCCACGCAGAATTTTTTATTTTGTGCTATGAAAGCAGCTTAATCTATGAGAGTTGACTCTTTTTAAACTAATTGTTTACCAGAAAACTGACCGGATGATAGCCCGATCCACTTATCTTCTTTCCGTTGCCCTTTTAACAGTATTCAGCTGTGTAGGACAAATACGGATTTACTCGAACGAATTCATGAACATTGGAGCCGGCTCCCGTGCCTTTGGAATGGGAGGTGCCCAGGTAGCGTCAGTAAATGATGCTACTGCAGGCTACTGGAATCCTGCAGGACTTACTGCTGTGAAAAATGACCCTTCACTTTCACTGATGCATGCAGAATATTTTGCCGGCATTGGTAAATATGATTTCGGTGCATTAGCGATTCCTGTTGCAAATAACAAACGCACAATCGGCCTCTCATTTTTGAGATTTGCTGTTGATGATATTCCGAATACACTTTATTTGATTGAACCTGACGGCAGTGTTAATTATGCTAACCTGCGGTCTTTCTCATCAGCTGATTATGCTTTCCTTTTGTCAGTTGCGCAGAAGCTGAAGGAAACAGATAATAAACTGATCAGTATTGGTATGAACGCCAAAGTAATTCACCGTAATGTAGGAACGTTTGCAAAAGCATGGGGATTTGGATTGGATCTGGGAATTCAGATGAAAGGTGAAAACTGGTCGTTTGGTGCAATGGCAAAAGATATTACTACTACTTTCAACTCCTGGTCGTTTAGTTTTACTGAAAGAGAAAAGGAAGTACTCTTTCTTACAAATAACTCCATACCTGTTAAATCAACAGAATTGACTGCGCCGAGATTAATTGTTGGTGGTGCTTATGATTTCAGGATAGCGAAAGGAATAAAATTAAAAGCTGAGGCAAACCTTGATTTAACCTTTGATGGACAGCGCAACACACTCATCAGTTCAAAAGCTGTAAATGGCGATCCCAAAATTGGTGTGGAGCTGAATATAAAAAATGCATTCTTCCTTCGTGGAGGAATTTACAATTTCCAGAAAACCTATGCCGATGGAGATACATTAAACCAGAAGAAGGTCTGGATTTATCAACCTGGTGCTGGAGCAGGATTTAAATTAGGAAACAGTTTTCATGTTGATTATGCATTTACTAACCTGGCTAATCAATCCAATCCTCTTTATACGCATATCATTTCTCTTCGTCTCGACCTTTTGAAAGCAAACTTAAATACCAAGAAAAAATTCTGATAAAATGAAACGATTTCCAATCATAGTGTTTTTATTCATATGCTCTTTTGCGACTGCCCAGACGCAAAACTATATGAACGAGTGGATTGACTTCAGTAAAACATATTACAAGTTCAATGTTGGTTCAACTGGTTTATACCGTATAAGCCAAGCACAACTTGCAGCTTTGGGAATTGGTAACACCGATGCCTCTTATTTTCAACTTTGGCGAAACGGGCAACAAGTACCTGTTTACACATCGTCGCCAACTGGAGCATTGGCTTCGGATGGTTATATTGAATTCTGGGGTGAAATGAATGATGGTAAATGGGAAAAGAGAATGTACCTGCAACCTGATTACCAGATTAACGATAAATGGAGTTTGTTTACAGATACTGCAGCTTTTTTTCTTACAGTTAATTCTACTCCTTCAGCGAACTTAAGATTGGTTCAAACAAATAATGATTTGAGTTCTGGTCTTACTGCTGAACCATATTTCATGTATACGGCAGGGAATTATTATAAAGATAATTTAAACTATGGTTATGCTTCTAATGTGGGAAGTAATGTTTACTCTGCATCGTTTGACAAAGGAGAGGGCTTTACAAGTAGTGAGTTTGCCCCATCAATAACCTTGTTTTCAACATTGAGTAATTTATATGTTGCAACGTCAGGGCCGAATGCAATGTTGAAGTTTTCTGGTGAGGGCAGGGCAACAAATGCAAGAACTGTTCAGGTTACTGTAAATGGAACTATGGTTACAGAAGTTGAAATGAATTACTTCAATTCAACTATAGATGTTTCAGCAAATAATATCCCTCTTTCTCTTATCAGTTCAAATAGCGCTGTTGTTGGCTTTAAAAATACATCAATAGAACCTACAGACAGGATCGTGATTGGGATGTTTGAACTTACTTACCCCAGACTGTTTAATTTTGGTGGTGCTTCAAACTTTCAGTTTGAATTACCAGCCAGCGCAAATGGAAATAATCTTATAATTGATAATGTAAATTTTGGGTCTCAGGCTCCTGTTTTATACGACCTAACGAACAGGTTAAGGATTACAGCGTCGATCATTTCGCCTACACAAATAAGGGTTGTGTTACCTGCATCAGCAACAGCAAGAAAACTTGTTTTGGTAAGTGAAGATGCTTCAAATATCAAAACTGTTGGTTCTTTTAAATCCAGAACGTTTACAAATTATGGTTTAACTGGTAATCAGGCTGATTATATTATTATTTCTAATCCATTACTTTATTCCGATGCCAATGGTATTAACCAGATCGAGCAATACAGATTATACAGGAGCAGTACTACCGGTGGAGGGTTTAATGCAAAGACATATAATATTCAGGATATTCTTGATCAGTTTGGATATGGTGTTAAGAACAATGCCTATGCAATAAAGAACTTTATGCGTTTTGCATTTACATCTTTTGCAACTAAACCCAAATTTAGTTTGATTATTGGGAAAGGTGTTTTTTACAACGGCTATAGATCATCAGAATCGAACCCTTTAATCGAAAAACTGAATCTTGTTCCTGTACTTGGAAATCCCGCATCTGATATGTCAATGGTTTCAGATGACAGGTCTATAGTTCCAAACTTTCCTATTGGTCGCTTAAATGTTGTTGACCCTTCTGAAGTAAAAGCTTATTTAGATAAGGTAAAACAATATGAATCATTTTATAATACCAATTCCTGCAATATAGCGGATGAGCTATGGAAAAAAAATGTAATTCATATCGGAGGTGCAAACGATTTTGTAGGTGAACAGATTATGACTTATCTTAATCAATATGCATCTGTTATCAGAGATACTTTGTGTGGCGCAACGGTTTACTCACTTCAGAAAACCGGCGTGGCGGTAGTGCAGAATATTGCAAGTGATAATATAACACGTTTATTTAAAGAAGGTTTTTCCTTACTTACATATTTTGGGCATTCATCACCAACAAACCTTGAGTATAATCTTTCTGACCCTGTAAATTATCCTGCCATCGGTAAGTATCCGATTTTCATTGTTAATGGTTGTCAGGCCGGAAATTTATTTTTATATGATGCAACCAGGTTAACTGGAAATAAAATTATCAGTGAAAAATGGGTTCTTTCTCCTCAGATGGGGTCAATTGCTTTTGTCGCAAGTACCCATCTGGGAATTGTACATTATCTTAATTTATACACAGAGGAGTTTTACAATCAACTCTCCTCAGTAAAATATGGTAAATCGATTGGCGAAATAATGAAAAATGTGTGCGACTCGCTAACTTCTAGGTATACATTTGATGATTATTATGTGAGAATGCATTTGGAGGAGATTACTTTGCATGGTGATCCGGCTATAAAGTTCTATAGCTCGCAAAAGCCGGATTATGCTATTGACCAGTCTATGGTAAAAGTGTCTGACTTTATTTCTATTGCTGAGGATAAGTTTAATCTGTCTGTTAATATCTATAATATAGGGAAATCAATTGAGGACTCATTAAGGGTTAGAATAACAAGAGAGATACCGGACGGAAGTAAGAAAATAATTTTCGATAAAAAAATTGCGCCTATACCTTATCAGGATTCTATTCATATCCAGGTTGCGATTAATCCTTTTACAGACAAGGGACCAAACAGAGTAAAAGTTGAAATAGATCCTGATAATACAGTTCCTGAAGCTTGTGAAACTAATAATACAATCACAAAAGACTTTTACATTTTTGAAGATGAAATTCGACCTGTTTATCCTTACAATTATTCTGTTGTAAATAAAAAGGACATTACTTTTTATGCTTCAACAGCCAATCCAATCGGTTCTAACCGGAAGTTTTATTTCGAGATTGATACAACAATAAACTTCAATTCTTCCATAAAGAAAGTTGATTCAGTTACTTCAAGTGCTGGCTCTATTTCGTTTAAGCCGAATGGACTTTCATTTAAAGATAGTGCAGTTTATTACTGGCGTGTTGGAATCAGACCAACAGAAACATCTGCAATAGTATGGAATGGATTTAGTTTTGTGTATATTCCTGGAACAGTTACCGGGTTTAATCAGTCTCATTATTATCAGCACAGGCAAAGTGCATATTCTCAATTATTGCTTGATTCTGTTACAAGGCAGAGTGTTTTTGATTCAACTATTACAAAAATTGAAGTTAAAACCGGAATATACCCTTATCACACATCTCCTGATTTGTACTTAACATATAATTTCCTCAATATCGAAAGATATGGTTGTCGTTATAATTCTTTTCAGTTTTATGTTTTTGATGGTAAGACTCTTGAGTCATGGCAAAACACAACATTACCTTCTGGGAATGGTAAATACCTCAGCCTTGCACCTAACTGTAATGGAGCTGGTGATGTTCGATTATTTTTTGAATATTATTATAACGATCAGACTTATCGTAAACGAGCCATGGATTTTATCGATAGTGTAAAAAATGGTGATTATATAGTTGTTACAAATTTGGGAAGAGCTGATTTAGGAGTTTTTGCAAATGCCGGTACTCTTAAGGCAGATGAGAGTATTTATGGTACAGGGAAATCATTATATCATAAGTTCAAAGAACTTGGCTTTAATATGATTGATTCTTTTTACAACAATAAGCCCATGATTCTTATCTGTAAAAAAGGAGATCCAAATTTTAAAATTATTCAGCATTTTGGGGATATAACTGAACAAATTTCAGATGTAATTGAAATACCTGCATATTACACAACTGGTAAGATCGAATCGCCATGGTTTGGTCCAGCTAAAAGCTGGAAAGAGCTAATATGGCAAGGAAAAGATCTGGAGCCTGCAAATCCAGATATTACATCCATTGATATTATTGGCAAAACTCCGGATGGAATAACCATGACACTTGCTACTGTCACCAATGCAAGAGATACATTACTTGATTTTATTTCACCTGCGAACTTTCCCTATATAAAGTTAAGTATGACCAACTCAGATCACGTTAATATTACACCTCATCAATTAAATTATTGGAGGATATTGGCTGATTATTTGCCTGAGGGAGCGCTTGCCCCGAATTTAAGATTTACGATGAAAGATACACTTGATGTTGGTGAGATGCTCAGTTTTGCAGTGGCTTTCAGAAATGTAAGCGAAACAGCATTTGATAGTTTGAAATTAAAAATGGTCGTTACGGATAGAAATAATGTTCCTCATATAATTGCTTTGCCAAAGAAAAGGCCTCTTATAGCAGGAGATTCAATCGTTATTTCTTACAATATTGACACAAAGGATTTACCGGGTGCAAATACATTGTATTTTATGGTCAACCCTGATAGTGACCAACCCGAGCAATTTTTGTTTAATAACTTTTTATACAAGGGTTTTTATGTAAAACCAGATAATTATAAACCTTGGCTTGATGTTACTTTTGATGGCGCACATATTCTTAACAGGGATTTAGTATCTTCTAAACCTCATATTTTGGTCAAATTGAAAGACGAAAGCAAATATCTTGCTTTGAGTGATACTGCCGGGATAAAAATTTATATACGATTCCCTGATAATGTTCAAAGAGAATATAAGGCGCAGTCGGATAGTGTGAAATTTACACCTGCAAATCTTTCGAATGGCGAAAATACTGCTACGATCGATATAACTCCTTTCTTTACGCAAGATGGTGAATATGAATTGACTGTTTCGGGAAATGATTATAGTGGAAACAAAGCTGGTAATCTGGATTATAAAGTTTCTTTTGAAGTAGTTAACAAAGCAATGATTTCTAATTTATTGAATTATCCCAATCCGTTTACTACTTCAACAGCATTTGTTTTTACATTAACAGGGTCTGAGATTCCTCAAAACATACGTATACAGATTTTAACAATTACAGGAAAAGTGGTAAGAGAAATTACTAAGAGTGAACTTGGACAGTTAAGAATTGGCAGAAACATTACTGATTACAAATGGGATGGCACAGATCAATTTGGAAATAAATTGGCTAATGGTGTGTATCTGTATCGTGTAATTACAAATAATAATGGCGGAGCACTTGAAAAATACAAGTCGGAGGGAGATAATACTGATCAGTATTTCAACAAGGGGTATGGAAAAATGTATTTAATGCGATAATGTTGTATTTGCTTGGAAAAATGCAAATGGGAAAAATAAATGAAAATAAAGGCATTATTGCATACAAATTATAATTGCTCGCTCTTGGTGTTTTTTTTTGTTTTGCATCAATGGAACGAATTTTATAATCTTGTAAGTTTTTATGATGTTTTGAAATTCTTTTTACTTCTGTTTTTTTTCGTGTTTTTGTATTTTCATATCTCGTACTTTATTATCAGGGATAAGATTAAAGCAGCAGTATTTACTATTTTATCAAATTTTCTTTTTCTCTTTTACGGGGTTGTTTCTTTTTTTCTGACAAGTAAAGTAAAGCTGTTTTCAAGCGGTTTGTCCTGTGTATTACTGGTTTTAGTTCTGATTCTGACATTTCTTTTGCTGATAAAACATAGTAAATTAAAATGGAATAAATTATCTGCTTATTTTAATTCCTTGTTCATTATATTGTTTGCACTTGAACTTGTTTTTTTTATAGAACACACAATAACCAAGCGAAATAATTTTGAAAACAACTTTTTACGGTTCCAGGAAAAGACTATAATCAAAAAAAATCTTTCTTCGGTATTCTTAATTTTACTAGATGAATATGCTGGTTCAGAAACTTTGCAAAAGTATAATTTTTCAAATGAACAGTTTATTAAAGAGATGTCTGACGAAGGATTTAGGATAATAAAAAAAGCGCAAAGTAATTATAGTAGTACTGTTCCTTCAATTGCTTCATTATTAAATTGCAATTACACTAATTCGTTTTTTTCTGCAAATCCATATTCATCCGAGGGGTATATAAATTCGTTGAATGAAATCAAAAATAATCAAGTGGCAACAGTTTTTAAAGATTTAGGCTATGAGGTGAAAAATTATTCGCCATTTCCTATGGATGCAGCAGGTAAAGTATTCAATAATCGGTTTATTCCTGCTGAAATATCATTGTTGTTTAGCAGTACAATTTTTGATGATTTGATTGAATTAACACCACTGTTTATTGCACGTAGGATTAACAATGAAAAAATGCTTAAACGATTAATTGCTTCAAAAATAAACTCGAATTATGAGATAATGAATTCTGTGGCAAGTGAAGCTGATAATAAAAGGAGAGAACCGGTTTTTTGTTATGCTCATTTGATGATGCCCCATTCTCCATTTGCAAAAGATAGTTTGGGTCATATTAATTCTGCATTCTTCCGGAAAAGTCCTTTGACTCAGGCTGACAAAAACAGTGCATATTTACAGTATTTAAAATATACAAATGTTGTTATCCTTGATTTTGTTAAACGAATAAAGAGTAAGACTAAGGGACAGGCTGTAATTATTTTAATGAGTGATCATGGTTCTAGAGATCTCGCAACAGGCCTAAGCGGTGACGAAAGCTTTAATTCGTTAAACTGTATATATATACCAAATGGAGATACATCTGGATGGTACGATGGAATAAGTAATGTAAATCAGTTTAGAGTATTATTCTCAACTCTTTTACGAACCAGTGTGCCGTTATTGAGAGATTCAATTGTTCGTAATGAATAAAATACAATTACACTTTGTAAATTATTTTTAAAACTAGTTTTATTTATCGGTGGAGTCTTTTAATAAGGAAGTAGATTAATAACAACATTGTCATAATTAAGAATGAGGTGAGTGTGATTAAAGCCGAAATTTTTATTGGTTCTGGATTAAACCAGAAGTACACTTTGATGTTTGCATTATTAGCTATCGGCAGTTTATAGAAGGCATTTTTATAGCTTTCCAAAGTATAATTTTTACTATTTACAGTTGCATTCCAGTGTTTGTAATTTTTATAAAGTAAAAAAAGCTCACCAGGGCTTTCTGTCTTTAAGTTTAGAATAATCTCATTTGGAGTAAATTTTTTAATTGTAATTTCTTCAATCTTTGGCGAATCATTTTTTTGCAGGTTTAAAGTGTCTGAAGTATTAAAAAAAAGAAATGGTTTTTCTTTAATAGCGTTCATCATTTCATTTGTGTAAATGATACTTTCTGTCTTAAAAACTGTTGGGTAACTTGCTTGTGAAAGGTTGCCCGGTTGTTTATTATATAAACTCCATTTACCTAGAATTTTATCAATGCCAGCAACTCCTGTGTCGTTTAATATGAGTGGATCCAATTTGGGTATTGGCACTCCCTTAGGTGTTTTATTAAGATAAGACTGTATCTCTTTTGTACTTTTTATGCCCGCTCCGGTAAATGGTATTTGTATTATTGTGGAAATAAGCAAGTCTAATGTAATTAGCAGAATGATACTGTACGATAAATTTTTCTGTAACGCTTTATAAAAAGCGATAAGAAGAGGAATAGTTATTACTGATTGTATTAGAATTAAATCGCTAAGAGTTAAACTGGACAATACCCTTTTTAGTTGAATTACCGGACTGATAATATTAGAATCGCTGGCTGCCCGGAATAAAAAACTTTTTCCTGAAAAAAATACATTATACGAAGACAAAACCAAGGCACCCACAAAAATATAAACCAATGATTTTGTGATGACGGATAAATATTTGCTTTGCACGCCGGATTTTAAATAATCTGAAATCGCATTGCCTGAAATAATAATAAAAGATAAAAGGGCGAATAACCTGAATTCTCCGTTTAATCGTACATAACCCAGCAATGGTAAAAATTTATAACATATAGACTGGAAAAAACCATTGGCAGACACTAACATAAAAAAGAGGCCTGTTAATAAAAAGAAGAAATTTTTCTTCCAGTTCTTTGTAAGAGATGACAACCCAAAAAGAAATACAATAATTCCAAAATAGCAATTTCTTAATGTTGGTTCATTGATAAAAAATTCACTGTTGTTATTTACTGTTGCCAGCGGGAAAAGAAAACTGATCCAGTTGTTTATAGTAGTTGAATTCTGTGCAGGTATGTTGACAAAAACTTTGTCACCACGGGAAATATAGGGCAGTATTTCTATATAGCTATAAATCATAGCAGAACTTACAATGATTAACAGAACTATGAATGGGAGAACTCTTTTTAAAAAAATGCTCACATATGAAAGATGATTCTGCTTCCCTGATAAATAGAAAATGTAAACTGTATAAAATATAAAGAAGTAAATTGATCCTATGATTATGCCTGGATGTGACGATGAAATAAGAATGTAAAAAAAGAATACAGCAAGTAACAGGTTTTTTAGTGATTTTGATTTCAACAGGTTTTCATATGCCCATAAGCACCAAGGTAAAAAAGCTGCGCCTGATATCCAGTTTAAATGTTGAAGATGTCCGGTTATAAAACCACTGCACATAAAAGCAGCAGCCACCACAATCCTTGCATTTTTGTTCCAGTTAAAGATGTCGCCACATTTATACATTCCCCAGCCAGCCATCAAAATATAAAACAGTAATTCTATTGTTATAGTATAAACGTTGTAACCGACAGTTGACGCAATTATCCAAGTAATCGGGCTCCAGAATGAACAACTCATGTCTGCATATTGCGGTATTCCAAAATTGACGTATGGATTCCACCACGGCATATAACCTGACGATATGCTTTCGCTCATGAAAAACCTTACAGGCAGATAGCCTGTAAGAATATCATTTTTAACCCCGGCAATAAAGCTTACAATAGGGAAGTATGCAAGTATGAAAATAAAAAGGATAAACAGGTATGGGCTTATTCTGCTTTTCAAAATGTTTAACTATGTTTGGCTAAATTTACAGTACTTCATTTGTATGAGTCAACGAAATGATCAGTTTTTTGACAAGTTTGCGGAATCCTACCGGGATATTCATACAAAAAGTATTAAAAAAGTATCAGGTGCGGATAGTTTTTATTTTGCAGAATACAAAGTAAAAGAAATCAAGAAGTTTGAAGCAGGCCATCATGAAAAACTTCTTGATTTTGGTTGTGGTGATGGTGTTACAGAACTTTTCTTAAGTAATTATTTTCCTTCATTTGAACTGGTGGGTATTGATGTTTCAGAAAAAAGTATTGAAGAAGCCTTGAAGAGAGGAATACCTAACGCAATGTTTAAGTATTTCGATGGAGTTAAGATTCCATTTCCAGATTCAAATTTTGATATTGTTTTTATTGCAGGTGTTTTACATCACATAAAAAAGGACAAGCATTTCTCTGTTGTTGGCGAAATGTACAGAGTATTAAAACCGGGGGGGAGACTTTACATATTTGAGCATAACCCTATAAATCCCTTAACTCAATACTTAGTTAAAACATGCGAGTTTGATAAAGATGTGAATCTAATTACGAGTGGCTACTGTAAATCCTTACTTCAAAAAACTAATTTTCTTGTGACTGATACCGCATTCAACATTTTTTTTCCAAGACGCAGTTTATTTAAATGCTTCATTAAACTGGAAAAGTATTTAACAAGAATTCCGTTAGGAGGGCAGTATTTAGTAAGATCCTTAAAAACTGCTAAAAATTAATTTTCTCATTCACAATATAAAGCGGCCGTTTTTTGCTTTCCCTGAACAAACTGGCTATATACTCTCCCATAAGACCGATTACTAAAAGCTGGATTCCTCCCATAAAAGTTACTACAGTCATCAGCGATGCCCAGCCTGGAACGGTTTTGCCCTGGAAATAAGCAATCACTGACATTGCGAGTAAGAAGAAAGAAATCAGCGATACAAAACTGCCGGCCAAAAGTGAAATCCTTAATGGTTTAAAACTGAAAGATGTAGTGCCTTTCAATGCAAGCCTCATCATTTTCACATAGCTATATTTACTTGTTCCATATAAGCGGGCCGGAGCTTCAAATGATAAAACCGTTTTTTTAAACCCTATCCAGCTGAACAGTCCCCGTAAAAAAAGGTCTCTTTCTTCAAATCGCTGAATAGCAGAAAGTACTTTTTTGTTGAACCCCCTGAAATCTGAAACGTTTTCTTCAATTGGTACATCGGATATCAAATTGATGAAACGGTAAAAGCATTTTGTAAAAATTTTTTTTACGAAGTTTTTGTCGTTCGTTTTAGTTCGTTTTGTTGCTACTAAATCATACCCATCATTTAGTTTATCGAGAATTTGAGGCAAAAAAGAAGGAGGGTGCTGTAAATCGCCATCCATTGTAATTATATAATCACCTATTGCATAATCCATCCCGGCCATAAGTGCGTTCTGATGACCAAAATTGCGGCTGAAAGAAATACATTTTACCCGTTGATCTTCATCCGCCAGACTTTGTATTTCTGATAAAGTGGTATCTGTACTGCCATCATCTATAAATATCAATTCAAAATCGGGGATTATATATTTTTTTATTTCGTGGAAAACAGGATAAATACTCTCCGCCTCGTTAAAAACCGGTATAATGAGTGAAACAGATGGCATACGAGGATGAATTTAATAGTAATGAAATGCCTGCAAATCTTTTGGTGCAATATATTCTTTTATCTGATTGGTTTTGGCTTATTTGTTTGCATAAACCTCCAACCCTTTCTGAACATACTTCCCAATGATATCAAATTCCAGGTTTATTACAGAACCTTTCTGAATCCCGTTCATATTGGTATGTTCAAAAGTGTAGGGGATGATTGCGACGCTAAACTCATCTACAGTTACATTAAATACAGTTAAGCTAATACCGTTTAATGAGATTGACCCTTTTTCAACAATCAAATGGGCAAGTTCTTTGGGATATTGGAATGTAAATAACCAGCTTCCGTTTTGTTCTGTAACAGAAGTACAAGTTCCTGTTGCATCAACGTGCCCCTGAACCAAATGCCCATCCAGCCGGCCGTTGAACGGAAGGCAACGTTCAATGTTTATATCATCGCCATTATTTAAAAAACCAAGATTTGATTTCTCCAAGGTCTCTTTCACTGCTGTAACACGGTGTTTTCCATCTGCAACTTCTTCAACAGTAAGACAAACGCCGTTATGGGCCACACTTTGGTCTGCTTTTAATTCGTTGGAGATGGGGGAGGTTATCCAGAATGTTTTATTGGTTCCGGAGTGCTCAATTGCTGAAATTTTTCCTGTAGTTTCTATTATTCCTGTAAACATGCTACAAATTTGCAAAAAAATGCCTTTAAAAAGACTGTAAATTATTCTTTCCCCTTATCTTTGCGCCTCAAAATTCCTTAAAGGAGGTATATATTATGCTGATAATTGATTCAAAAGATTGCGAAAATATCGACAAAGCGCTTAAGAAGTACAAAAAGAAATTTGAAAAAAGCAAAGTTCTGCTTCAGTTGCGTGAGCGTCAATCATTCACTAAACCTTCTGTAAGACGCAGGGGTGAAGTATTGAAGGCAATCTACAAGCAGCAAATTGCCAGTGGCAAAATTGAAGTGAAGTAATCCTTCATTTTAAAATATAGCTGATAGCCGTAAGGTTTTGTAACTTTACGGCTATCTGTATTTATGTACATCAGCAACCGCCAAGAACTGAATTCTTTCCTGGAATATCTGAAATTTGAAAAAAGATATTCCCCACTCACAATCCGATCTTACCAGGATGACCTTACTTATTTTTTTGATTACCTGGTAACCAGTTTTGGAGAGTTAAGGTTGGTTGAAATTAAACCTGCCATTGTACGCAGCTGGCTTGCTTCGCAAAGAGATGAGGGGCTTTCGCCCAAAAGCATCAGCCGCCGGATTTCTTCACTTAAATCTTTCTTTAAATATTTATTGCGCCAAGGGATAGTTGAGGTGTCGCCCTTGACAACCATTACTTCTCCCAAACAGAATAAGCGGTTACCTGTTTATGTTGAGCAAAAAGACATTGCTACATTGTTTTCTTATGTTGAGTTCCCTGATAACTGGGAAGGGCAGATGAACAAATTACTGATGGAGCTGCTTTATAGTACTGGAATGCGTTTAAGCGAGCTGATTTCACTTAAAGAAACACAGGTTGATTTTCATAAAAACAATCTTAAAATATTAGGCAAGGGTAATAAAGAACGCCTGGTGCCAATGACAAAAGAACTAAAAGCCGGTCTGGAATCATATCTTAATGAAAAAAGAAGTTTTTTTGATGGGGCAGCATCAACTGATTATTTATTAGTTAATACAAAGGGGAATAAGCTCTATCCAAAGTATGTGCAGCTTGTTGTTAAAAAATACCTGTCATTAATAACTACAATCGACAAAAAAAGTCCCCATGTACTTCGTCATACATTCGCCACTCATTTAATGAATAATGGTGCAGAACTGAATGCTGTAAAAGAATTACTGGGGCACAGCAGTCTTGCTGCCACACAGATTTATACACACAATTCAATAGAGAAGCTGAAAGACATTCATAAAAAGGCTCATCCAAAGGCTTAAACTGTTATTAAAAAATCGGCTGTTGAAATACTAATACACATTAGTGATTTTCATTGACAAATACCTGTTAAAATACATAATTAATCAGCCCAGAAATATTTTGAAAAATGTGATTACTTACGTAACTTGTTATTAACTGGAAAGACGTTACCCAAAATGAAAAACCAGTTCTTTCACATTTTTCTTAACCAACAAAAATTGGAACACTATGAACGTGAAGATCCAAACTGTACGTTTTGACGCTGATGCAAAACTGATCGAGTACGTAAAACAGAGAGTACAAAAACTTTACAACTTCCACGACAGGATTATGCAAGTTGATGTATTTCTGAAATTGGACAATGTAGTTCACAACATTAAAGACAAGGTAGCCGAAATCAAAGTTCATGTGCCAAGACAACAACTATTCGTAAAGCAGACGTCCAAGTCTTTCGAACAGTCATTTGATGATGCTATGGAATCTCTCATCTCACAACTAAAAAGAAAAAAAGAAAAACAATACGATTAATTATCGTTTAAATCCCTCCAAAATGGAGGGATTTTTTTTTAGAGTTATTCAACTTCTTTCCACACAATAAATTTTCTTGTATAAAAATTTTTCCATTTACTGTTTTCCTTTACCTTTGCCTTCCCAAAAAACGGGGGTGCATAGTTATGTGCATTTCAAGTTCTTAGAAATATGGTTTTTACAATACCTGATTTGGTAAGTCAGAAACACTGATTAACCAATGAACGTACAGGAAAAACTAAAATGCCACTTTAGCTCAGTTGGTAGAGCAGCTGATTTGTAATCAGCAGGTCGTTGGTTCGAGTCCGACAAGTGGCTCAGTTAGGGCAGTTTCCAGAGCGGCCAAATGGGGCGGACTGTAAATCCGCTGTCTTTCGACTTCGGTGGTTCGAATCCACCACTGCCCACAACCCGAATTTTAGTTTAACTTTCGGGTTACTTGCGGAAGTAGCTCATTTGGTAGAGCGATAGCCTTCCAAGCTATAGGTGGCGAGTTCGAGCCTCGTCTTCCGCTCAAAAAAGAGAGTTCTTTACATAGGTTGATGTGAATTATTTCACTGAAACTCTACCAGCCGTTGTAGCTCAGTGGTAGAGCACTTCCTTGGTAAGGAAGAGGTCGTGAGTTCAATTCTCATCAACGGCTCTGATTTGAGGAGAAAGTTCTGAATTTGATGTGTGCAAGGCAGTTGCTGAATTTATTTACTGCTGCCAGAAACATATATGGTTGATTTTTTTGTAAACACAATTTAAAACAAATAAGATGTCTAAAGAGACCTTTAAGCGGGAGAAACCCCACGTAAACGTTGGTACAATTGGTCACGTTGACCACGGTAAAACAACTTTGACTGCTGCCATTACCGAAATTCTTGCAAAAAAAGGATTGGCGCAGGCAAAAAAATATGACGAAATTGATGGTGCACCTGAAGAAAAAGAACGTGGTATCACGATCAATACTGCACACGTTGAATATCAAACAGCTAACCGTCACTACGCACACGTAGATTGTCCTGGTCACGCTGACTACGTAAAAAACATGATCACTGGTGCTGCTCAGATGGATGGTGCTATCCTCGTAGTAGCTGCAACTGATGGTCCTATGCCTCAAACAAAAGAACACATCCTTTTGGCACGCCAGGTAGGTGTACCTAAAATTGTTGTGTTTATGAATAAAGTTGACTTAGTTGATGATCCTGAACTGCTTGAACTGGTAGAAATGGAAATCCGTGAACTGTTAAGCTCTTATGGCTTTGATGGTGACAACACTCCAATTGTACAAGGTTCTGCTACAGGTGCATTAGCTGGTGAAGAAAAATGGGTTAAGAAAGTAGAAGAATTGATGGAAGCAGTTGATACTTACATTCCTCTTCCTCCCCGTCCGGTTGATATGCCATTCCTGATGAGTGTTGAAGACGTGTTCTCAATCACTGGTCGTGGTACAGTTGCTACTGGTCGTATCGAGCGTGGTAGAATTAAAGTAGGTGAGCCTGTTGAAATCGTTGGTTTGATGGAACAATCACTCAACTCTACTGTAACTGGTGTTGAAATGTTCAAGAAATTACTTGATCAGGGTGAAGCTGGTGATAACGCAGGTCTGCTGTTACGTGGTATTGAAAAGAAAGATATCCGTCGTGGTATGGTTATCTGTGCTCCTAAATCAATCACTCCTCACACTGAATTCAAAGGTGAAGTTTACGTATTGAGCAAAGAAGAAGGTGGACGTCATACTCCATTCTTCCAAAAATACCGTCCTCAGTTCTACTTCCGTACAACTGACGTAACAGGTGAAGTTAGCTTACCTGAAGGAACTGAAATGGTAATGCCTGGTGATAACACAAATCTTACTGTTACACTTATCCAGCCAATTGCGATGGAAAAAGGTTTGAAGTTTGCGATTCGTGAAGGTGGTCGTACAGTAGGTGCAGGTCAGGTAACTGAAATCTTAAAATAAGAAAGCCCCAACTTCTCTGTAACAGGAGGAAATCTGGAAGCTTAAAATAAAAGCAAAGTACCTTTGGTTTTAAGCCTTAGGTACTTTGCTCTTTAAAAAGTTCTTTAAATCAAAATTCTGTAAAGGAATTTTATTTACGGGCATGGTGCAACGGTAGCATACGGGTCTCCAAAACCTTTGATCTGGGTTCGAATCCTAGTGCCCGTGCTGGTTCTTAAACCGGTTAACGGTTAAACCATTGAAAAATAGTTTTCAGTGGATGATTTGTCAAACAAAAACGTTATGAACAAGGTAACAGCTTACTTCAAAGATTCATACAAAGAGTTACTCGAAAAAGTAACCTGGCCTACTTGGGCACAGCTTCAGCAATCGACAATGATTGTATTGGTGGCTACGCTCATTATTACAGCTGTAATCTGGGTTATGGATTTAGGTATTGCCAAAGTGCTTCAATTCTTTTATTCATTCTTCAAATCTTAATCTGTTATGTCTGAAACAGTGAATGCGGAAACCAGTAAGTGGTATGTGCTTCGTGTCGTAAGCGGCAAGGAGAAGAAGGTAAAGGAGTATCTCGATAAAGAAATAACACGCAACGGTTGGGATAAAGTAGTGAAGCAGGTATTTCTTCCTGTTGAAAAAGTTTATAAAGTTGCCAATGGAAAAAAAGTGGTAAGGGAGCGTAACTTTTATCCTGGTTATGTAATGATTGAAGTGGAAAACGGAAAGATGAGTGATGATATCCGTGAAACAATCAGCAATACCAGTAATGTGATTCATTTTCTTGGAAAGGAAAATCCAATTGCACTCCGTAAAGCTGAAGTAAATAAAATGCTGGGCAAAGTGGATGAAATGGCCGATACTACAAGTATGATAATGAGTGAGCCTTTCATTGTTGGCGAAACAATCAAAATCATCGACGGACCTTTCAACGATTTCAATGGTGTAATTGAAGAAGTAAACGATGAGAAGAAGAAATTAAAAGTGGCAGTAAAAGTATTTGGCCGTGCCACACCTGTTGAATTAAACTACATGCAGGTAGAAAAGATATCATAACAAAAAATATCTTCCATAAAAAAAGTCCTTAGCTATTCAGTTAAGGACTTTTTATTTATACAAAAAGTCAATTATGCCTGGCCTTCTGCAGGAGCTTCTGTTGCTGGAGCAGCAGGAGTTTCAGCTAAAGGTAATTCAACCTGTACAGGAGCTGGTGCTGGTGCAGGAGCTGCTGCTGGTTTTGCTTTAGGGGCAGTTTTTTTCTTTGGAGCGGCTTTCTTTGCGGCAGCTTTTTTGGGAGCAGCTTTCTTAGCAGCTGGTTTTTTAGGAGCAGCTTTTTTCACTACTTTCTTTTTTGCCGGAGCTTTTTTTGCAGCTTTCTTCACTACTTTTTTAATAGCTTTTTTAGCTGCTTTTTTTACCACTTTTTTAGCTGCTTTCTTAACGGCTTTTTTAACTGCCTTTTTTGCTGCTTTTTTCTTAGCCGGAGCTTTTTTTGCTACTTTTTTCTTGATCACTTTTTTAGCGACCTTTTTAGCAGGTTTTTTGGCTGCTTTTTTCTTTGCTTTTGCCATAATAATGAAATGGGTTTTATGAAAAGATGAATCTGAATGAAAAATTAAACCAAATTATTCAGTCAATAAAAAAATATAACTGCAATTTTTAAAATGCCTGTTTTTATGAATGTTTCAGCATTGAAAAGGGTTGTATATTACTTTCAAAATAATCCTTGAAATCCTTTGCAGGTAAGGAAATCAAGCCTACCTTTGCCGTCCCAAAAAGTTCTTTCAGAATTTTATCGTTTGGGAGTTGTGCCAAATGGCACGACGTTATCACCAAAAAACTTTTACAATGGCAAAAGAAATCACAGGATTTGTGAAACTGCAGGTAAAAGGTGGACAGGCAAACCCTGCACCTCCTGTAGGTCCGGCCCTTGGTTCAAAGGGTCTTAACATCATGGAGTTCTGCAAGCAGTTCAATGCAAGAACTCAAGACAAAATGGGAAAAGTACTTCCCGTATTAATCACCGTTTACAGCGATAAGTCTTTCGACTTTGTTATCAAAACAGCTCCGGCTTCTATCCAGTTAATGGAAGCAGCTAAAATTCAAAAAGGTTCAAAAGAATCTAACCGTGTAAAGGTTGGTAAAGTAACCTGGGCTCAGATTGAAGCAATCGCAAAAGACAAAATGCCCGACCTCAACTGCTTTACGCTTGAAAGCGCAATGAGTATGGTTGCTGGTACTGCTCGCAGTATGGGTTTAACTGTTGACGGAAAAGCTCCTTGGGAAAACTAATTATTCACCTTAAATTTTTTTAATCATGGCATTGACCAAAAAAAGAAAAGCAGCACAAGCAAAGGTGGATAATAATAAAATTTATTCCCTTAAAGATGCTTCTACACTCGTTAAAGAAATCAACTGTACAAAATTTGACAGTTCAGTAGACGTTCACGTTCGTTTAGGTGTTGATCCTAAAAAAGCCGACCAGGCAATTCGTGGAACAGTAACATTACCTCATGGTACCGGTAAAACAAAAAGAGTATTGGTACTTTGCACTCCTGATAAGGAAGCTGATGCAAAAGCAGCTGGTGCAGACCATGTAGGTTTGGATGAATTCATTGCAAAAATCGAAGGTGGCTGGACAGATGTTGATGTTATCATCGCAACTCCTGCTGTAATGCCTAAGATTGGTAAGCTTGGTAAAGTATTAGGTCCCCGTAACCTGATGCCAAACCCTAAAACAGGAACAGTAACAAATGATGTTGCTGCTGCTGTAAATGAAGTGAAAGGCGGTAAAATTGCATTTAAAGTTGATAAGGCTGGTATTATCCACGCATCAATTGGCCGTGTAAGTTTTGCTCCTGAAAAGCTGGCTGCAAATACCACTGAATTCTTAAATGCAATCATCAAGGCAAAACCTTCCACTGCGAAAGGAACTTACCTGAAGAGCATTTATATGGCAAGCTCAATGAGCCCTGCTATTGCTGTTGACACAAAATCATTCATGAACTAATCCTTTCAGGGTTATTAAAACTAAAATCATGACGAAAGATCAAAAAAATGAAGTGATTGAAGTGCTGAAAGGCAAGTTCAGTCAATACAATAACTTCTACATTACAGATACTGAATCTTTAACTGTAGAACAAGTAACCAAATTGCGCCGTGCTTGTTTCGACAAAAATGTTGAAATGAAGGTTGCAAAAAATACGCTGATTAAAAAAGCGCTGGAATCTCTGGATGCTGAACGTTACGCTGGTGTTTATGATGCACTGAATAATGTAACTGCATTACTTTTCTCTGAAAATCCAAAAGAGCCAGCTTTAATCATCAGCTCATTCCGTAAGGCAAGCAATGGCGAAAAGCCAGTATTAAAAGCTGCGTTTATTAATGGTGATGTGTATGCCGGCGACAACCAGTTAAAGGCGTTAACACAGATCAAAACAAAGAACGAGCTTATTGGCGAAGTTATTGGTTTGCTCCAGTCTCCTGCAAAACGTGTTATTGCTGCATTGCTGCATAACGCTGAAACAAAAGGAGAAGCTGCAGCTGCTGAGTAATTGCAGTTATTCGATGTAAAAAACAACCAACGCCGATGAGGTTCAAATGCGGCAATAATTTATAACCATCCGCCGGATTCGGTAAGAAAATGAAGGCGGTTAAAAAGTAAAAAAATGGCAGATATTAAAGCATTAGCTGAATCATTAGTAAGCTTAACAGTAAAAGAAGTACAGGAATTAGCAGACGTTTTAAAAGCAGATTACGGTATTGAACCAGCTGCTGCAGCAGTAGTAGTTGCTGCTGGTGGCGAAGGTGGTGCAGCCGCTGCTGAAGAAAAAACTTCATTCAACGTAATCCTGAAAAGCGGTGGTGCTTCTAAACTGAACGTTGTTAAGATCGTTAAAGACTTAACTGGTTTAGGTTTGAAAGAAGCAAAAGACTTAGTTGACGGTGCTCCAAAGCCTGTTAAAGAAGGTGTTTCTAAAGCAGAAGCTGAAGATATCGCAGCTAAGCTGAAAGAAGCAGGTGCTGATGTTGAAATTGCTTAATTCAGTATTTCTTCTGAAATACATTCAACCCCGACCAATGTGTCGGGGTTTTTTGTAAGGCAACGTTTTTGCAGTAATATTTGTCTTTCGGGTGATAACTGTTATTTTGCGTTGAAGTAAATGATGAAATTGAATTACCAGTCAAGTATAAAATATCTTTCGGCATTGATTGTTGCAACATTGCTGTTGTTTGGCAGTGAAGCAAAAGCTCAATGTACAACTCTTGGACAAACACCAGCAACCGCATTTCCTGTTTGTGGAACAAGTGTTTTTTCGCAGGCTAATGTTCCATCCTGCATGAACGGTGAAGTTAAAGTTCCCGGCTGTAATGCCAGCCAGAATACATATTACGACGTAAATCCTTATTGGTATAAGTTTACCTGTTACACTTCCGGAACGTTGGGTTTAACCATTAACCCCATTGACGCAAACGATGATTACGACTGGCAGGTGTGGGATATAACCGGTCTTAATCCAACTGATGTATTCACTAATACGAATATTGTTGTTGTAGCCAACTGGTCGGGATTGAAAGGAGAGACAGGAACAAAATCGAGTGCAACTTCGTTGATTGAATGTGGATCATACGGCACAAGTAACCCACCCAAATACAGCAGACTTCCTAACATTGTTGCCGGGCATACATATCTTTTGATGATCAGTAATTTTTCCAATTCACAAAAAGGGTATCAACTTTCATTTGGTGGGGGTACAGCTGTTATTACAGATCCGAAGGAACCTGCACTGCAACAGGTAAAACCAAATTGCGGTGGAGATGAATTGCGTTTGAAGCTGAATAAAAAAATGAAGTGTTCATCTATTGCAGCTGATGGCAGTGATTTTGCACCAATCAACGGAGTGGTAACGGCAACAGGTGCAAGACCAATTGGCTGCAACAGCAGTTTTGAAACCGATTCTGTTGTAATTACCTTATCTCAACCTTTGCCTCCCGGCAGTTATTCACTGCATTTAAAAAATGGGAGCGATGCGAATACAATTCTTGATCTCTGCGACAGGGCCATACCTACAACTGATGCAGCTGATTTCACCATTCTTGCTTTACAGCCAACAAAACTCGATAGCCTCGTACCTGTAACCTGTGCGCCAACGTCAATCAGGTTTGTGTTTTCAAAACTGATTAAATGCAGTTCAATCGATCCTTCAGGAAGTGATTTCTCTATTGCTGGAACTTATCCTGTTGCTATTACCGGTGCAAAAGGCAATTGTAATACGGATGGACTTACTTCTGATATTGTTGTTTCATTTGCCCAGCCATTGCAAAATGCAGGAACTTTTGTTGTTTCATTAAAGCCGGGTTTTGATGGTAATACAATTATTGATGAGTGTAATCAAAACACCCCTCCTTCGCAGATGACATTCTCTGTTCAGGATACGGTTAATGCTGATTTCAATTATTATGTGTATTACGGTTGTGTTGCTGATACAATTGTGTATGCGCATCCAGGGGGCAATGCTGTCAACAGCTGGTTATGGAATTTTGGAACAGGTGGTAACGCAACCAATCAAACAGAAGAAGTATTTTATAAAACGTTTGGTAATAAGAATACGACTTTGATTGTGTCAAATGGTTTTTGTAAAGACACCGTTAGTAAATCAATTTACTTAGATAATTTTCTGCAGGCATATTTTACCATTGACACATTCAATTGCCCGAACGAACCTGTTTACATAACTGGCGTAGATTCAAGCGAAAGGCCATTAACCTATTTCTGGAATTTTGGTGATGGACAAACAAGTACTGATGAACAACCACAGTCGCATATTTTTCCATCTACATTTACTGATGCCAAATACACGGTTACGCATACAATTACAAATGATCTCGGATGTACAAGCTCTTACCAGAAAATAATCACAATTGTAAAAACCTGCCGTATTGATGTGCCCACTGCTTTTACACCTAATGGTGATGGTTTGAATGATTTCTTCGGGCCGATGAATGCGGTAAAGGCTGATAATTTTATTTTCAGAATTTATAACCGTTGGGGACAGATGATTTTTGAAAGTCACAACTGGCTTGATCAGTGGGATGGAAAATACAAAGGCATTGACCAGGAATCGACAACTTACGTTTGGCGTTTAACATACATTGATAAAGACACAAAGAAAGCTGTTGAACGCAAAGGAAATTTTGTTTTGATCAGGTAACGATCAGAATTTGCTGGCCGATGATTTGTTGATCTTCTTTACAATTTTTCTTGCTCTTGAATGAAAGGCTGCTGTTTCATAGTCCCATCTTTCTTCTATTACAACAAGTAATTCGTTATTGATTTCAGGATAAATTTTTGCAAGCTTTTCAAGGATGGATAATGAAAATGCTTTTACAGCAATCGCTTCGTTTACATCAGCAATAAAGCTGAAACAGATATCCATTACTTCGCCATGTAAATTTTCCGGTATTGGAACTTCCTGCAAAAAGCGGACGATATTTCTTTTTACTGCATTGTGAATTTTTTCTTTGTGCAGTGTTTCAACTAAAACCTGCATGTGTTTTTTTACAAGCTGTGGATGTGCTGAAGCAATATAACTCAGCGGCCAGCCTGCACGTTGTGTAACACGGTATTCATCATTTAAAAAAAGGTTGACAAGTTCATCAAATCTTTTTTGCGAACTGCCAATCCATGCAATGATTTTATTGGTTTGTGTTTTTGAATGTTCTGCTAATATTTCTTCACGCAGGTTCATGCATTTTTTATTGCAGCCAGTTCAGTTAACGTTTTCCTGATTTCATCAGCATCTGCAATCACCGTATTCAGCTCTTCTTTCATTTGCTGATTGATATAATTCATTTTTGAATGCAATGCTGTTCTTGCTGAAGTATGAAATTCAATTGCACCAGTTTGCATTGCAAGCGATGTAATATTATTGCTTCGTACACCACTGCCAGGCATAATAATTAAACGACCATCAGCTGCTTTTACCAATTGAGTAAGCATATCAGCACCTGCTGTAACATTGGGTGTAAGACCAGAAGTAAGGATGCGTTCGCAACCAATTTCAATAACTGTTTCAAGCGCTTCAAATGCATCTCTTGTTCTGTCGAATGCTCGGTGAAATGTTACACCAAGAGGATAAGCCAGTTCAACCAATTCGGCATTTCTTTTTTTATCAACAGTGCCATCAGTATTCAGCATGCCAATCACTACTCCGTCGCAACCAACTTCTTTGCAGCGTAGCACATCGGCTTTCATTGCAGCAAATTCATCATCACTGAATAAGAAATCACCACCTCTGGGTCTGATCATTGCATACAAATCAATTGTTACAAGCTCTCTTGCTTTCTTTAAAAAGCCATACGATGGTGTAGTTCCACCATCAGCAGGATTGTCACACAATTCAATGCGGTTGGCACCACATTGCTGAATAACGGAACAGCTTTCGAGGTTAAAAGCAATTACTTCTAATTTGCAACTCATTTAAACCAGCTTTGTGATGTGATACTTTCTTCTTTTTTCTGACTGCGGATAGCCATTGTAAATTTCTGCATAACTGAATAGCAACCGTATTCACCTTTTTTGTTTAATGCAATAAAACCAACCTGTACGGTCTTTGCATTAATGCCATTATTTTTTACGATTCTCCTTACAGCTTCTTTACATGCAGCCTCAGGACTTTTTCCTTGTCTCATCATTTCAACAACTGTATGCGAACCACAAACTTTCACTACTTCTTCACCAACACCTGTTGAAGCAGCAGCACCAACTTCATTGTCAACAAATAAACCTGCACCAATAATAGGAGAGTCGCCAACACGTCCACGCATTTTGTAAGCCATACCACTTGTGGTACATGCTCCGCTTAAATTACCATCAGCATCAAGTGCAATCATACCAATTGTATCGTGGTTGAGCATTGCAACCGGCCATGGGTAAGGCAATGGTTCGTTGTTTTTTTCAAGAATTTTTGGAATGGTAAGCGGATCGTATTTTGAAGTTTTCAACCATTCTTTCCATGCTTTTTCACTTTCAGGCGTTAACAGGTTTTCCATTTTAAATCCTTTGCTTAATGCAAACTGCAAAGCACCTTCGCCAACCAATTGCACGTGTGGTGTTTGTTCCATTACCAATCGTGCAACCTGTATCGGATGCATAATATGTTCCAGCGCCATCACTGCACCGCACTGGCCTTTTTCATTCATGATGCAGGCATCAAGTGTTACCTTTCCATCACGATCAGGCAAACCACCATAACCAACGCTTACATCATGCGGGTCAGCTTCAGGAATCATTACACCGGCTTCTACGGCATCAAGAGCCTTACCGCCTTTGCTTAAAACTTCCCATGCGGCTTTGTTGGCATTCATATTTTGTGCCCAAGTGGAAAGAACAATTGGTCCTTTACTTACTGCCGGGCCGGCACTGATATTTTTTACGGATAATAATGCAGATGAAAGTCCTGCAAGCTGGATAAAATTTCTTCTGTTAAGCATAATTGACAAGTGAGTGTGAAATGAGAAGTGAATGTAAGATGATTTTTTTCATCATTGATTAAACCTTCTTTAAAAAAACAGGTCTTTATAAAAAATGCCGCTTATTAAAGCCGTCATTCAAAACCAGCTACCACGAAAACTATGTTATGGCCGTTTCTAATCTGAAATGAACCCCTATGATATTGATCTCTTCCCCTATAGCAAGGTGGTACAGAAATGTATCGCCTTTTTTATTTGTTTAATGTATTCTGTCGCCTCTTACTTCCAACCGGTGCATCAGTTCTTTTTCAAACTGCAGCCATTCTTTCCAGCGTTTACGCACTTTTGTTTTAGGTAGATAATACTCAGCCATTGTAATAAAGAACGTGTAATGGCCTGCTTCGCTTTCCATAAACTTGCGGTAGAACTTCCTTAGATAGGCATCATTAAGCCCTTCACTAAGCCGCTTAAAACGTTCACAGCTTCTTGCTTCAATAAGTGCCATA
Organism: Chitinophagaceae bacterium UBA1931; assembly: GCA_002337125.1. Classification (GTDB taxonomy): domain Bacteria; phylum Bacteroidota; class Bacteroidia; order Chitinophagales; family Chitinophagaceae; genus Lacibacter. The sequence continues at coordinate 802,624 of DDFJ01000004.1, read as the reverse complement.
ATCAGCAAATCATCCAGAAAGCGATCATCGGGATGACCACCTTTCTTTTTGAAATTCATCAGCTCATTTACATACGCATCTTTGCGCTGCTTGCCCAGCTTCAGTCCCCTTCGTTGCAGTTCTTTCAGCACCATTCTGAAATGCGACCATTCTTCCGATACAATTGGTGCCACTTCTGTAATCAGCTTTTCATACTGGCTGTGCCGTTGAATAATTGAAATGCAGGTGGTGGCAGCTTTCTGCTCGCAGTAAGCATGGTCGGTCAGAATTTCTTCCAATGATAATTCAGTAAGATCAACCCACCTGGGATCGGTAGGGAGCTGAAGGCCAAGAATGTTTTTTACGTCAGTTGTTTCCTGTTGCATAAGCAAAAATAAAAAGGACACCCAAAAATAGGATGTCCTTTGACATGAGAAAAAAAACCAGGTTTTTTGATCGGGAACAAATCAATATGTTGCCGGCGAGCTTAAGGTTTAATTGTTAATGCTAACAAACCAGCTATACAAATAGAAGAAAGTTTTCAGTACGGGACAATACCACAATAAGGGTATGCCGGAAGAGGGTATAAACGATTGTTGAAAAGATTTGATGGCAATCAGCAATTTTCTTTAATTTCCCGAATTATACTATTCACTATGCGATTGTTACCGTTTTTATTATCATCGGCAGTAACTGCCGGATTGGTGTTTGCACTGAATACTAAAATCGGGCCCATGCCTCCTCTCGGAAAATTCCTGAGCCCGCAACATGGTTTCTGGCAAAATGCCGAACCCGTTAATAAAAGTTATAATGAGGAATTAAGTTTTCCCGGTTTAAAAGATGCAGCCAGTGTTTATTTTGATGAACGACTGGTGCCGCATGTGTTTGCACAAAATGATGATGACCTTTATTTTATCCAGGGCTTTCTGCATGCAAAATTCCGCTTGTGGCAAATGGATTTTCAAACAGAAGCAGCTGCAGGAAATGTAAGTGCAATCATTGGAGATAAAGCAATCCAGTACGACCGTGAACAACGCAGGCTGGGAATGGTATATGCTGCTGAAAGAGCAATTGAGGAAACAAAAAAAGATCCACAAACAACAGCTGCTTTTGCAGCTTATGAAAAGGGAGTGAATGCATACATCAGCATGCTTACTGAAAGTTCTTTACCACTTGAATACAAACTTCTTGATGATCACCCAAGACAGTGGACAAACCTGAAAACTGCTTTGCTGTTGAAGATGATGGCGAAAATGCTTTCATCAGGTACTGAAAATGATTTGCTGAACACCAATGCAAAAAGTTTATTCAGCATGGATGAATTTAAAATGATTTATCCGCAGGTAAATGATTCGCTTGAGCCAATTGTACCAAAAGGAACGGTGTTTGAAAAACCGGGTATTGTTCCGGTTAAACCTTCAACTGCCGATTCTCTCTACTTCGGTAAAAAAGATACGGTAGCATACAGTGAAGTTTCAAAGCCCGATAAAAATAACGGCAGTAATAACTGGGTGGTTGCAGGATCAAAAACAAAAAGCGGCAGCCCTATTTTGTGTAACGATCCGCATCTTGAATTGTCCTTTCCTTCCATCTGGTACGAAATACAATTAACATCACCGGGCAACAATGTGTATGGTGTTTCATTACCGGGAACACCGTTTGTAATTATTGGTTTTAACGACAGCATTGCATGGGGTGTTACCAATGCACAGCGTGATGTAAAAGATTATTACGAAATAAAATTCAAAGACAAAACCAAACAGGAATATTGGTTTAATGGTGCATGGACAAAAGCAGAACAACGTGTTGAACATATTAAAGTAAAAGGTGGAGCCGATTATTTAGACACAGTTGCATACACTGTATTTGGCCCCGTAATGTTTGATGAAAGTTTTTCAAACGAACTGTCGCATCAAAAAAATTATGCCATTCGCTGGGTGGCGCATGATCCCAGTAATGAAGGAGGAGCTATTTACAAATTAAACCGGGCAAATAATTATGCGGAATATGAAAATGCAATACGCACTTTCCAATGCCCCGGACAGAATTTTGTATTTGCATCTAAAACAGGCGATATAGCCATCTGGCAACAGGGAAAATTTCCTGCACGCTGGGATGGTCAGGGATTGTTTGCAATGCCCGGCGAAGACAGCAGTTATATGTGGCAGGGATTTATTCCGCAGCAGGAAAATCCGCACAGCAAAAATCCTGCACTTGGTTTTCTGCATAGTGCAAATGAACGTGCGGCCGATTCAACTTATCCTTATTTTATTCCCGGCAATTATATCATTCCAAGAGGTATCAGGATTGTGAACCGCTTGAAAGAAATGAATGGAATTACTGTGGAAGATATGATGAAACTGCAGTACGATTACTTCAATGTATTTGCAGAAGATGCACGTAGTATTTTGCTGAAGTATGTGAAAGAAAATGAACTGGATGCCAATGGAAAAAAATATGTTGACATGGTGAAGAACTGGGATTTGCAGGCATCGCCTAACTCAACCGGCCAGACAGTTTTTCAAACCTGGTGGGATAGTCTTGAAGTGGAAATATGGAAAGATGATATTACGAGAGTAAAGCCTGCAGCGAACTGGCCTGAATCACAAACATTGATGGAGCTGCTGAAAAAAGATTCAGCCATGAAGTTTATCGATAACATCAACACACCACAGAAAGAAACCTTGTTTGATGTGGTAACTTCAGCAATAAAGAAAGCATCAGCCGATTTGCAGAAAGAAGAAACTGCTGGTAAGCTTGAATGGACAAAACATAAAGATCCAACGATCTATCATCTTCTGAAAACAATTCTGCCTTTTGCCCGTACTGGTATTCCGGTTGGTGGTAATGGTGATATTGTGAATGCTGTTACAAAAAGTCATGGTCCAAGCTGGCGTATGATTGTGCAGCTTACAGCGCAAACAGAAGCGTATGTTGTTTATCCCGGCGGACAGGTTGGTAACCCCGGCAGTAAATATTACGATCAGTTTGTTGACACATGGGCACAAGGGAAATATTACACTGCATGGTTTATGAAGAAAGGTGAAGAAAAAGATGCAAGAGCAAAATGGACAATGCAGTTTAAAAAGGGATAATGCAAACTCCGTTAGTGGTTGAACCCTGATCGGAGTTAATTGAATCAGATTAAAATGAAATTCTAAATAAGATCAAATGAAATTTATTGTTGCTTTTATACTTACTGCTTTATTAAGTTATGCTGCTGCTCTTTATTTTCCCTGGTGGAGTATTGCAGTAGCTGCATTCGTTGTTGCGGCACTTGTTCCGCAAAAGCCTTTTAAAGCTTTTCTCTCCGCATTTCTTGCAGTGTTTCTGTTATGGGCCATACTTGCTTTTATTATCGATGCAAATAATGATCACCTCTTATCCGGAAAAATATCACAGCTGTTGCTGAAAGTAAAGTCTTCGTTGCTGATGATTGCAATTACTGGATTTGTTGGTGGTTTAACGGCAGGCTTTGCTGCTTTGTCAGGTTCGTACCTGCGTAAAAGCAATTAACAGATTTTAATAATTGCTAACATTTGGAGAATTATTTTCGCATTGTATGACCAGGTACATTGCACTAACTATCCTGCTGTTTTCTTCCATGCAAGCATGGGCAGCAAAACTGTCGGGAACAGTCACTAACCAAAAAGGAGAAACACTTCCTTTTTCTTCCATTACAATTAAAGGATCTGCTGAAGGTACTTCAGCAAACAACAAAGGATATTTCAGTATTCATTTGTCGCCCGGAACTTATACCATTATCTGCCGCCATGTAGGTTATCAGCGGCAGGAAAAAACAATAACCATTGATGAGAAAGATGCAGAGTTGAATTTTATTCTTGTTGAACAGCAGGTAAGTCTCAGCGAAATTGTTGTAAAATCGGGTGATGAAGATCCGGCTTATGCCATCATCAGGAAAGCCATCAAAAAACGAAAAGAATATTCGCAGGAAAATAATTCTTACCAATGCGAAGTGTACAGTAAAGGAACCATGAGTCTTCGCAATTATCCAAAGAAATTCATGGGCGAAACAGTTGACTTTGAAGATGGTGATACCAGTAAAAAGAAAATGATTTTTCTTTCTGAAACTGTTTCACGGATTTCAGTTGATAAACCCAATAAAACAAAAACGGAAGTCATCAGTACAAGAGTAAGCGGACAAAGTGACGGCTTTGGTTTTGCCGGCGCTTCGTTTATTTCTTTTTATGAAAACAATATACAGCTCAGCAAAGCACTTAACCCAAGAGGTTTTATTTCGCCGATAGCTGATAACGCACTTTATTTTTACCGCTATAAATACGAAGGTGCTTTTTCAGAAGAAGGGATGCTGGTAAACAGGATTAAAGTTATTCCCAAACGTGCATACGAGCCTTGTTTCAGCGGTTATATCAATATTGTGGAAGATGACTGGAGCATTCACAGTATTTCATTATTGCTTACCAAAGAAAGCCAGATGGATTTTGCAGATACATTACGTATTGAACAGCTTTACCAGATGAAGGGACATGAACAATGGGTGCCGCAAAGCCAGGTGCTTTATCCCGCTGTGAAATTTTTCGGTTTCGATGCGTATGGTGTATTTGGTAATGTGTACATTAACTTTAATTCATCACCTGCATTTTCAAAAAATGATTTTGGTTCAACGATTTTAAAATATGCGGAAGGAAGTAATAAAAAATCTGTTGCATATTGGGACAGCATCCGTCCATTGCCATTAACAACTGATGAACAAAAGGATTATCATAAGAAAGATAGTCTTGAACAGCAGCGGAAAGATCCGCATTATCTTGATTCACTCGACAGGGTCAGCAATAAACTAAAGTTCAATGATCTGTTGCTTACAGGTAAAACCTTCAGGCAACAATCAAAAAAACAAAGTTTTGGCTTTTCACCTTTGTTAACTTCTGTTCAGTTTAATACGGTTGAAGGATTGGTTCTTGATATGCCTTTGAATTATCAAAAGCAGTTAGGTGAACGTAAAACCATCCAATTCATTCCGCACCTGCGTTATGGTTTCAGCAGCAAAACTTTTTATGCTTGGGGTACAGTCCGTTACCGTAAAGGACAAAATTATTTTTCAGATTTTTCGGTGAGCGGAGGTAAGCGTGTATTTCAACTTAATAATGAAAACCCGATTGATGCCTACCCGAATACCATATCAACACTCTTTTATAAAAACAATTTCATGAAATTGTATGCAGCAGATTATGCAAAGCTTGCAGTTAGTAAGGGTGTTGGTGCCGGTGTTACATTATCGGGTAAGTTTGAATTTCAGAACAGGCAGCCACTTGCAAATACAACAAATTACAGCTGGAGTAAATCAACAAAATCATATAGCCCGAATTATCCTGTTGAACTTACTTCTTCTTCTTTTCTTCCGCACCAGGCAAGTATGCTGACATTTGGATTGAATTTTCAACCGGGTGCAAAGTATATTGAATTCCCCGACAGGAAAATAAACATCGGTTCCCGTTGGCCTGTATTGAACCTGCAATACAAAAAGGGAATTAAGAACCTGCTGGGCAGTGATGTGGATTATGATTACTGGCAATTATCTGTTCGTGATAATTTAAACCTGAAAGTAGCTGGCGAAATTCAGTATCATGTTTCAACAGGTGGATTCTTAAATGCAGATCATGTAGAAATACCCGACATGAAACATTTCGCAGGAAACAGGTTGATTAATGCAGGCGATTTTTTAACAGTATTTCAGCTTCCACAATATTACCAGTTCAGTAATACGGAAAAATTACATGCTGCATTTTTCTCCGAGTATCATCTCAACGGATTTCTTACAAATAAAATTCCCGGTTTAAAACAGTTAAACTGGCATTTGGTAACAGGAGTGGCTGCACTGCAACTTTCAAACAAATCCTATGCAGAATGTCATGTTGGTTTGGAAAATATTTTAAGAATCTTCCGTGTGGATGTGGTTGCAGGTTATCAGCAACATCTTCGTCCGCAATATGAAATTAGAATCGGAACGAAGATGACGATTTCTTCCATGAATGATTAAGCCTGTTGATTGCTGCCGTTTTCTGAGGCTTTCTTATCTTTGCCACGCTTTAGAATTTTGCCCAACCTGCAATTGGGGTTCAAAGCATTAACGAACTAAAATTCAGAAACAATGGCACAACTGCACAACCGCATCTCCCGCAGGGAGTTGAAGGAGCGTATTCAAAACGATTCCACTCCACGTACAACCATTTCATTTTACTGTTACTTTAAAATTGAAGAGCCGAAAGCCTTTCGTGATGAACTGTACAAACAGTTTACTGAATTGGGTGTATTGGGCCGGATTTACCTGGCACATGAAGGAATCAATGCACAAATAAGTGTACCCACGGAAAATGTGGATGCATTCAAAAAACAACTTTATGCTGTGAAGGAACTGGATGGACTTCGATTGAATATTGCGGTGGATGATGATGGCAAAAGTTTTTATGTGCTGGATATAAAAGTGCGCAATAAAATTGTGGCTGATGGAATTGAAGATCCGGCTTTTGATATGGCCAACAAAGGAAAGTATGTAAATGCAGAACAGTTTAATGTACTGACGGATGATCCAAACACAGTTGTAATTGATATGCGCAATCATTACGAGTATGAAGTGGGGCATTTTGAGAAAGCCATTGAAATCCCCAGCGATACATTTCGTGAGCAGTTACCCATGGCTGCAGAAATGATGGAGGCTGATAAAGAAAAAAACATCATCATGTATTGCACAGGTGGCATACGTTGTGAAAAAGCGAGTGCATACATGCTGCACAAAGGTTTTAAAAATGTATTTCACCTGGAAGGCGGTATTATCAATTATGTAAACCAGGCAAAGGAAAAAGGCTTGCCGGTGAAATTTCATGGAAAGAATTTTGTGTTTGATCAAAGGCTGGGAGAGAGGGTGACAGAAGAAATTATTTCACGCTGCCATCAATGTGGTAAGCCCGCCGATACACATGTGAACTGTGCCAACGATGCCTGTCACCTGTTGTTTATTCAATGCGATGAGTGCCGTGAAAAAATGGAAGGAACCTGCAGTAATGAATGTAAGGAATTCATGTACCTACCGGAAGAAGAACAAAAGCGTTTACGCAGCGGTATTGATAAAGGAAGAAATGTTTTTAATAAAGCCAAATCAAGACTGAAGGATTTGAATTTTGGGTCGGCTCATTAACGTAATCTGAACTTCTTTATGCTTATTTGGTCGAACAACTTTCACAATAAATAGTTCTGAAAATCTTATTATCAAGGAGTTGAATGCTTGCGCCGCCTTTGTCATTGGGTTTAAAAAAATTACAAAATCTTTTCAAATTTAAATTTTCAGCATTCAAAATTGCTTTTTGAAATTTTTCGCTGGAAAAATTTTCTGGATGATAGAATTGGAGGTTGATATAGTAAAAAAGTAAATCTTCATTTACATTTATTTTGTCTATTCTTGAGTCTACTAAACTTTCTGCCCAATTAAATTGCGAATAATAAGCAAAATATTTTGCAAGAGCATAAATGTCTTCATCGGTTAGATTGAGAGACTGGTAAGTTTCTTTTATAAATTGAAGGGCATTGTCCTTTTCTTCATATTTACCTTTTGAATAGCAGTAGTTGCTTAATAAAATGTGATAATTTATTAAAAGCCGTTTTACTAATGATTGGTCAATGCCTTGAACAGGGAGATTGCTGATATATTCTAATAAATTGTTTGGGATGATAGAATTTGAATCATTATTCCATTGGTGAAGAGTTATTGCAGAAATGTTGTAGTTGATATGTCCGGTGTCGTTAGTAAGTTTCTTAAGTTCGTTAAGTTTTTCAATAACTTCTTCTTCAGGTGTTTGATTGAGGTCGTATTCATAAACTTCTTTGTCATTTAGTAATTGTACATTTTCTTTTTCAAATGGTATCTCTAATTGATTTAAATAATCGTTTGGTAGTTTGTTGTCGTATATCCTTGCTGCAATTTCTTTTAATATAACTCTTGCTTTGTTAATATTTTTATTTCTGATTGCTAAATCAAAACTGTCTACAATGTCATTGTTCTTTGTTTTCGAGTATTCGTTTTTTGGAGAAACATACAGTGTTATAATTGCTTTTCTTTCCTTGATGAAATAAGGTTCAAGTTTTTTTGAGAATCCGGTGTCCAATAATTTATTTTTAATTTCTGATTTTGATAGAGAAAGAAGATATTCATATTCTGTCCCTCTTATATCTGTAAAAAAGTCAACCCAGTTTTCTGATGCTATAATACTGGATTGTTTAATCTCCGGAGTGCGTGTGCTGATTTTTTCAATAATTCCTTCAGCTCTTTTGTTCATTAAATAAACATTAGTCTTCAATGATCCTTCAATTGATGCATATGATCTGATTTCAATTCTGTTAATGATGAAGTTTCTTAAATCAAGTGAATCAATAATTTGATTCAGCACGGATTCTTTAAAAGAATATTTGTTTTTTGAGAATAATATTGCTGTTTGAAATTTTTTCTGATAATGAAAAATGCCTGTCTGTGTGTTATTAGGATTTATCAATGAATCAGTATAAAAGCCCATTGGCAAAATAGACCAGGTTGACCTGGGAATATTAATGAATTTTTGATAATAGCATACAATGTTGCCATTTAAGATTGCAAGATTTCCTTCAATTTCTTTGTTTAATAGTGATTTTGGTAAATGGCCGACTTTGAGAAGAATTGCTCCATTGTCAAGAAATTTTAAATTGGCATCAAAGTTTTGTTTGTACAGGGGGGCAAGTACAATACCTTTAAATAACCCATTTCCGTTAATATCCTCTGTATTGCATTTGTACTTTTCTTTTGTGATAACATCTATTGTAATGCCATTGGCGTATGAAAAGATTTTGTCGAACCATTCTTTATTTGAAACTATTAAATAAACATCTCCATTTTCAAAAAAATCGATTCCGAAAAGAATCTCTTTTGGTTTTGAGTTAATAATGCTTTTTAACTGATAGCAATATTTTCCATCTCTACCATCTTGTAATTCGTAAGGTTGCTGTGCTGAAACATATGAGAGCTGAAAATAAAATAATAATAGAAGAATACTTTTCATAATAGGAAAGTTACACAAAAGTAATGTCAGAGTTAAGTTACTACCTCACCCAAACTACATACACCAGCCACGCCAAAATCAAACCTGCTGCTGCAATCACTAATCCGTTTAATCGTTTGCGTTTGATATAAAGTATGAGAATAATTCCGGTAAGTGAAACAAGCGACATCAGTATGGCTGATACATCAATCAACACACTCCAGCCACTGCCACTATCCCTGCCTTTGTGCAAATCATTCAGTATGCCAATAACTCCTGCTTTTGTAATTGTTGCTTCATAGTCTCCGGTGCTCCGGTCTATAAACACATCAGCACCATAACCCGGTCCCCTGAAAGATGCACTCACCTGCGAATCATCAATTCTGAATTCGTTTAATGCAGCTTTAATGTTAAGTGTTTTGCGTAGCTGTTCAACTATTTCGAGTTTTTTGATTGCATTCGTATCGGGAACATTAACCCATGCAGGATCAACCTTACCTTTTTCGTTAAACGATTTTAATTCGCCTGCAAAATAATCGGGATGATTTAAGGTTAACCCTGTTACTGCAAAAAAGAAAACGATGGCAAAACTGATCATGGATACATAAATATGCAACCATCGTGAAAGTTGTGCAATGCTGCGGTTCAACTTCATTACGCTTATTTTTTCTTGTATTCGAGTGAAACGGATTCAATCTCAGCTTCGCCTTTCAGCGTGAACTGTTGTGCACTTTCGTTGCAGTTGATTTCCTGGTGCAGCAAATCATAACCACCATGCTCACGGGCAGCCTCAAAGTAAATTGTATATGTGCCGGGTTTCAGCACTTTGCCTTTATCATCTTTTCCATCCCATTTCAATGTGTATTTGCCGGCAGAACGTGTTGCACCTGTAACAGAATAAAACACATTCATATCAGTTGCAAATGCATCATTGTTTTTGCGGTACCATGCTCTTAAATCATGAAGCCAGCGTGGTTTGTTATACCATAATGCAATGTTGCGTACCGTATTTCCATCTTTATCTTCAACCCATACAGCAACAAACGGACGCTTTGCAAATCCCTGTTGTTGTGCAAGGTTTAACGTAATCAGTAATTCATTTTTCCAGTCTTTCTGATTTTCTGTTAATACTGTTGTTGAAACAGCATGCTTAATCTGCAATGATTTCCATCCATTACTTTCAATACGTTCGCCTGTTTTTGTAATCAGCAAATATTCAACGCCCGGTATTGTTGCCGCAAGGGTAATACATTCTGCAGGTGTGAGCACATTAAATGCAGTTGCCAACGCACCCGCATCGGTTGCAGATGGAGCGACAACAGTTGAACTGATAATTTCACCGGATGGCTTACCTGTTCTTGGATCAACAATATGTGAATACCAGTTACCATTAATCAATTCACCACGGCGGTAGTTGCCGCTTGATGCAACAGCTTTGTCAGTAACAATTATCTGGTCAACTGGTGCATCGTTTTCGGCATTGGCTTTGGGATCGCTGATCCACACATTTTCATTAATGTTGCCATCAATCACCATATCGCCGCCGATGTTTACAATCAGTCCATTGATTTTTGCAGCTGACTTTGCTGCATTTACAGACGATTGAATAATGTATGATTTAGCAAATGAATTTAATTTCAGCGGAGTGGTGGTTAGATGAGTTGCTGTTTGATTGGCCTCATCTAAAATCCAATGTTTTTGCTGCACCTGAGCCACAGCATTGTTCAATATTTGTTGAGAAGGTAACTGCTGGTTGGCGGCTGCCTGCTTCCAGATTTTTGAAATCAGTTCGGCCGAAGCATCAAGTGCTCCGTTGGTTTGCTGGTGCCATTGATCAAACAAACTTAATACAGTAAATAAATCTTTTGAAACGTGTACGGGTTGATTGATGGTGCTGAACCATTTGCTGAATTCACTGTTGGCATCATAACCGCTCAGGATTTTTGACAAACGATCAATCTCTGCCAATGCGGCTTTTTCAGCTATTGCAGCCTGTTTTTCAGAAAGGGCTGATACTTTTAATTCCATTGATGTGCCCAATACGTTTTCGTAATGTGCGACATATGAATGTGCCTGCTTTTCATTGCCTGCTTTTGGAATGTTGAATGCTGTAACAAGAACTGATACTGCCAAAATAACTGCCGGATAAACGATTGATTTCATAATTGCGTGAAGAGTGATTTCTGATAAATGTAATTGATATTTTGATTAGACGATAAAACGGGTGGAAAACTTACGGGTAAGGCCATTCTTTATTTGAAAAAGCGGATCAGGTCATTGAACTGATTCGCTTTCAATATGGAAGAGTTTAATAAAGAATCTGTACTTTTTACTGAATTACAATCTTTTCTGTCCGGCTGTTTTGTTTTTGACTTATGCGGATATAGTAAACACCACTTTTTAAATTTTGCAGATCAACAGGAATCGAAAGATTGTTATTAGCAACTTTATTGAAAGGTTTTGAAAAGATAACCCGTCCATAATTATCAGATAAAGTCAGCTCAAATTTCCCTGAAAGTTCTCCACTGATTAGAACCATCGCCTGGTTTCTTGCAGGGTTCGGGGCAAGAATCAGGTTTACTTTGCTTCGTGAAATATTTCTGACTGCTGTAACAACAGGATTATCTACGATTGTTGTTACAGTTGTATTGGTAAGTACGGGCAGATTGTAATCAAAATAAATAGCAGCTGTATTTTTAATTTGCGAGTTGGTTGTAAGTGTGTTTTTGGGTTTGATTTTAAAAGCAATAAAACCATGACTTAGTAATTCATTATGAAAGCTATCAACGAGTTTTATATTGTCGAACGTCCACATTAATTTGTTTCCATCCTTAATCGAAAGATTATAAGCATGACTGCTGCCAATCATCTGAAAGCTTGGCCAGTCGAGATTAGCATCCAATGTATCAGCCAGAACTACTTTAAAAGCAGTGTCATTGCCAGTGTTTTGAAAGCGAATAAAATAATTGATGTATGAACCATTGTTTACATCCTGGATTGGCATTGCACCTGCATAATTTTCCTGTTTATCATTAGGGTCATATGATGCAACTATTCTTTGTTTAAGGATAGAAGTATCATTCCCCGGAGTAAGATCATTATTAACGGGTAAAATAACTGCACTTAATTTAAGCGTGTCGTTTATATTGGCAATTGGAGATGCAGCAGTTTTTAAAGAAATAACAATGGAAGTTGTGTCCATTGGTTTTAGGTTGATGTAATCCCAAACCAAGGTGTCTCCAATAATAGATGATGTAGCAGGAAATGCAGAAACAAAACTTGTACGGCTATCTTTTATTAGTTTAACACTACCATTAGTAATTGTAGTTGTGCCGATATTTTTGTAATTGATTACATAAGTCGAATTAAATCCGGGACGGGCTGCTAAGGTTGGAAGTAAACTTAACGATAAATCTTCTTTGTCTGCTATAGGTTGTACAGCGAAACTGAATGTGTCGACATTAAAATAAGTTGTAAATGTTGAATTACGGGTTGGTAGTATAACAGTATAATAGGGATTAACTAATTGAACAGTTGAGATATAGGTGCCAGTATCAGTCTCAAAATAAAATGAACCACTACTTGAGTTGCTACTATATATTTCTCCATTTTTAACTGTATTTACAAAGGCATTTGTGAATACGGGCTCATTACTATCTCTTGAGCCATTTGCATTTTCATCTAAAAATAAACTTCCTTTAATCGTATTATAAGAACCGGTTTTGATAAGAAATAAATCATATTTGAACTGAGTATTTCGGTAAACGTTCCCAGTTGAAATATAAGTGCTGTCATTAGCTAATATTATGCCATTTAGCCCAGAAGTAGAATCGGTATCATACCTTTTTCTCCATAAAATATTGCCAGCGAAATCAATACTTAATAACCATGCTTTGTTAGTGAACTGTTGGTTTAAAGCAGTTCCACAAAGAACATAGCCATTTTTATTTGAATTTGGTATAATAGAGGTAGCATTGGAACAGGTATCTTTACCATTATTCACAATGCTTTTTTGCCATTCCATAATTCCAGAAGAATTTGTCTTAAGTATACATGCATTTCCCCTGCTAAAAGAAGATTGAGAACTGCTTGCTGTATAGCCAGCTATAATATAACCTGAATCTGAAGTTTGGATTACACTGTTACCGACATCATTTGACGACAAGTGATATTTTCTTTTCCATTCAGTTACACCAGAACTATTAAGTTTTATCAAAATGATATCGTTGTATGTCTGGTCACCTGTTCCAATTCCCGTAAAATCACCGTCATTTGAACTGGAAAAGCCGGTAATAATAAAACCTCCATCAAGTGTATTTTTTATATCCCTTGGCTCTTCATTTCGGGAGCCTTTGAAAAATGCCTTCCAAATAATTGTATTTGCGTCTTGTGAAATTTTAGCAATCCACAAATCTCTTTGGTTTGAATTATTATATCCAGTAACGATTAAATTTTTATCCGGTGCTTCAGTAATACTTATGCCTGCTACTAAATCTGTATCAGAAAAACTTCGTTGCCATACAAGGTTACCAGTTGCATTTAGTTTCGTCAGCGAAAGTTTATTTGTGAAATTGCTATAATCATAACCACAAATAACAAAGTTGCTATCCGATGTTTGAATGATTTTGTTTGGAGATACCCTTTCAAAAAGTTTTTTCCATTGTATTGCTCCGGTTGTATTGAATTTTATAATCCATGCTGCTCCGCTATCTCTTACTCCGGGAATACCAATATCACCATCAGTTGATGCAGTGCTACCAACAATAATAAAGCCACCATCATTAGATTTAGCTATTGATTTTCCGAGATCTGTTTTGCTTCCGCCAAAATATCTTTGCCATTGAAAGCCAATAATATTTTGAGCACTTAAAATATTTGAACTGAAAAAAAGGAATAGAATGGTGTATAACTTAATATTGTTCATAGATATTCAGTTAGGTGATTATTAAGGAGCATTTAAAGGCAAATTAATTCTTTTCTGAAAAAGAATGAAGTAAAAAAAATCCCGCCTTTTGAGCGGGATTTCTATTATAAACACAATCTAAAATTAAGCACTTACTTTTCCTTTCACCTTTGCAATTACTTCTTCAGCAATATTGTTTGGTGCAGGAGCGTAGTGGCTGAACTCCATGGTTGAAGTTGCACGGCCAGAAGATAATGAACGCAACTGAGTAACATAACCGAACATTTCACTCAACGGAACTTTCGCTTTAATTACCTGTGCATTACCTTTTGTATCCATACCTTCCAGCATACCACGGCGACGGTTTAAGTCGCCTGTTACATCACCCATATACTGGTCAGGAGTTACTACTTCAACTTTCATGATTGGCTCAAGCAATGTTGGTTTTGCTTTGCGGCCAGCTTCACGGAAACCACTCTTCGCACACAATTCAAAACTCATAGCATCAGAGTCAACATCATGGTAGCTACCATCAAATACACGGATCTTCATATCAACCATCGGGTAGTTTGCTAATACACCATTGTGCATAGCTGTTTCAAAACCTTTGGTGATGGCAGGAACAAATTCTTTAGGAATTGATCCACCAAACAAATCATTCACAAACTGGAATGATTTACCTGCATTTTCTTTCAGCCATTCTTCATCAGCAGGTCCGATTTCAAATACGATATCAGCGAACTTACCACGACCACCAGACTGTTTTTTCAACACTTCACGGTGTTCAATAGTTTGTTTAAATGCTTCTTTATAAGCCACCATCGGAGCACCCTGGTTTACTTCAACCTTAAATTCACGACGCATACGGTCAACGATGATTTCAAGGTGCAATTCACCCATACCGCTCAATACAGTTTGTCCTGTTTCTTCGTCTGTTTTTACACGAAGTGTAGGATCTTCTTCCACCAGTTTCGCAATAGCCATACCCATTCTGTCAACGTCGGCTTGTGCTTTTGGTTCAACAGCCAGGGAGATTACAGGCTCAGGAATGAACATGTTCTCTAAAGTGATTGGATGGTTTTCATCGCAAAGCGTATCACCAGTCTTGATTTCTTTGAAACCTACAGCTGCAGCAATATCACCTGCTTCAATAAAATCAACAGGGTTTTGCTTGTTGGCAAACATCTTCATGATACGGCTGATACGTTCTTTCTTGCCACTTCTTACATTCAATACGTAAGAACCTGCATCAAGATGGCCAGAGTAGCAGCGGAAGAACGCCAGACGACCAACGAAAGGATCAGTCATGATTTTGAACGCCAATGCAGCAAATGGTTCTTTTGCATCGGGTTTACGGCTCATTTCTTCGCCGGTATCAGGATCAGTTCCTTTAATAGCATCCACATCAACAGGTGAAGGCAGGTAGCGGCAAACAGCATCTAATGCAGTTTGTACACCTTTATTTTTGAAAGAAGAACCGCACATCATTGGTACAATTGAAAGATCAATTGTAGCCTTGCGTACAGCTTCATGAATTTCGTCTTCAGTAATTGAATCCGGGTTGTCGAAGAATTTCTCCATCAGCTGATCATCATATTCAGCAACAGCTTCAACAAGCTGGGCACGCCATTCTTTTGCTTCTTCCAGCATATCAGCAGGGATTTCGATTTCATCGAAAGTCATTCCTTCTGTTTCCATGTGCCAGATGATACCTTTCATTTTGATCAGGTCAACAACACCTTTGAAATCATCTTCAGCACCAATTGGTAATTGAAGAGGAACAGCCTTGCTACCCAGCATTTCACGCACCTGCTTAACCACGTTTAAGAAGTCAGCACCGCTGCGGTCCATTTTGTTAACGAAACCAATACGTGGTACGTTGTAGCGGTTTGCCTGGCGCCATACAGTTTCAGATTGTGGTTCCACACCATCAACCGCACTGAACAACGCAATCAAACCATCCAGTACACGCATGGAACGTTCTACCTCAACGGTAAAGTCCACGTGTCCGGGAGTATCAATAATGTTGAAAGAATATTTTTTTGTATCAGGAGTTGCCTTACCAAGTACAGTAGGGAAATTCCACTGGCAGCTTACAGCCGCAGAAGTAATGGTGATACCTCTTTCTTTTTCTTGCTCCATCCAGTCGGTAGTAGCCGCACCATCGTGCACCTCACCAATACGGTGAATCATACCTGTATAACGCAGGATGCGTTCAGTAGTAGTGGTTTTACCGGCATCAATGTGAGCCGCAATACCAAAGTTTCTTTGAAATTTTAAGTCTGCCATGACTATTTGATTTGATGTTTGTTTTTATGTTTTATTTTTTGTGTGAACTTTTGTAATTCTGTTGAGCTACTGTTGTGTCACTCACTTGTACGTTCGGGAAAGTTATCAGCAAATAAGAAGAAAGGATCATCCCGGTTTAACCGGAACACCTGGGCTGATATGTAAGATTTATACTCTCATAGACTGCCACTTGAAGAATAAGCCCTGGACCACTGAACAAATACACATTAGCTTTCCTTAATGGCGGCGCAAAGGTAAGGTTTTTTATTCAAAAAGTAGTAAAATCCTCGGTCACTTGCTAAACTTAAATCCAGTTTTTTTAGTGAAATTATTTAAAGTTTTTTCAATAAAAGTCGAGTTTTAGTCCACCTGCTGGCTTCATCAGATATTTCTATTATTTTGGAAAATTTTTTTGTAGGTTCAAAATTGTGAAAATAATCTTCTCTAATTTTAATGTAGATTGTTTGTTTTTTTATCATTGCTTCAACAAAAAATACTCCTGCTTCATTTTCAATCTTAGTATTTAATGCGGATAATCCTTCTACAGAATACCCATCAGGAATTGTAAACTCAATTTCATATTCCAAACCTTTTGCATATGGAAAATAAACGTCCATATCTCTCTTGCGCTGGGACTCTTCAATAACTAATGAATTTTGCAGTATTTTTCCAATATCAATGATTAGGTTATTGCCAGCTTTTTTTATAAGTCCACCTAAAGCAAATTTTGAACTATAAACAAAGTCAGGTGCATTATGCCTTACTCCAGGATTTTCAATTTTACACTCTGATACATTTATAATATCTTCTTGAAATCGCTCTTTCATTTCCTTTAAAAATTCTTCTTTTTGATTTTTTTTGGCTTCAGCAAAAGAGTTTTTTATTTCGTCAACATATTTTCTTGTATTCTTACCCTTTTCCCAATCTTCTATTAATGAAGTTGTAATGTGCAAAGCATTTCGCTCATACTCATAGAAATCCTCATAAGTCATAAGATTCTTTTGAACTCTTTTCTTTTCGTATCCCTTAAGTATCGTAGTTCTGGCAATATCAAGAGAATTTAATGCATTATTTATCGTAATTGTAAGTTTTTCAATCCTAATATTTTCAGATGCGCTGCTTATGGGAAGAGTATCTTTTCCATCTTTATAACTAGTTAAATTTTTAATTCTGTTGTTATAATTCATTCCGGAAATTTTAGTGTCTTTCATCTTAATTAATTTTGTGTCATTAGCACCTTCTGATTTTTGGGGAAACTCAAATGGCACATCATAAACCATATCAATTAGGAAGGGTTTTTTATTCTCAGGCAGGTAAATAAAATAGCAAAGGTCTAACGAACTCAATGCATCCGAAATTCGATATCCATCATTAAAATCGCACACCAGTATCGAAGGGTCAAGGTCAGCCATTTTCAAAAGGTTATAAAAAATTATTCTAAATTCACGTGTATCAAATGAACCAAAGTTTGTTGTTTTAGATGGATTATTGATATCAAAATTTAAAATGTTTGTAAATCTAAATTGATAATAAAGCAAAGCTGCTTTTTCCTGAGGAGGTAAATTTTTAAAATCTATACCTAGATCTTTCGCAGTTTTTTTTGTACTTTCTAAAATATCATAATTATTGTTAGGCTTCATCATTTTGAGAAAGTTAACATAAGCAAGAATTTCAAATAATTCTTGAAAACCAAAATATTTACCAGTAATTTCTTTTACTTCTCCTGCTTTACTAACTGTTAAAGGCTTTTTCCCCAGACCATTAAAGCCTAAATATATATTCATACGAATAATTGGGATTTGTCTTTTTGGGGAAACCCATAATTTAGTTTCTAAAGGATTGATATCTTGTTGATGTAGATCTATTAAAATATCCTGATCTTCATTTTTTGAAGTTTTTATTTGAGGTGCATTATTATAACTTCTGTATTCGACTGCATAGCTTTTGTCTAATTGGCAATGAAAAGAATAATCCATTACTGGCGATTCATTCATTAATACCAAATTATATTCTTTTTGTTGGTAGTCATTAACAGTTTCCTGAACTGTTGTAAAGAAATAGTCAATAATATCACCTGGCTGTAAATCAGGAATAGCTATTTTCCCTTCCTTTTCATTTTTTGAGTCATTTGTTAAAACAATTGCATCAGCCTCAACTTCTCTTATTTCACCATTTGTTTTTATAACCCGTATACCCACATATGTACTCTTTTTGTCGTACACAAAAAAGCCACTTTTATTTGAAAGTTGCGTAAAAGTTAGTTCGGAATATTCTTGAACTGCTTGTTTGTCATTAATTTTTATTACTTCCCGGATTGTTTCAATTAAGCTTTGATGATATTTTTTCCCGAACGAAATTCCATAAAAGCCAATTGAAGATTTCGTGTCTGTAACCAGCTCTCCATGATGGGCAATTATTACTTTTGAATAATTTTTATATTTTTCAGGTATTTCTCGTATTTGAAATTTCTTATCGCTCCATCCCCAAATGCTTTTTTTTAAGTCTTCTGATTCTTTGGTGTAATTCTCGTCAACCTTAGCTTGCTCATATGCAGATAAGAATAAACTGATGAAAAATATTGTTAAGTAAAGTTTTTTCATTTTATTTCATATTGGGTGTTAAAATTATTTGCTGATCATAAAATCTGTTTAACTCTTTTATGTCATTATTCCATTGAGTGAAATATTCCACTTTCAATAATGTTTTTTTAAGAATTAGTTCTATTGTATAAAGAAGTTTATCTCCTTTTAGTTGATAAGTCCCAGAGAATGAATAAGCTTGATGATTAATATTAATATTTTGAGGTAGTTCGGCTATCTTGTATCCTTTAGGTATTGTAATTTCCGCTTCAAGAATTATATTTCTTTTAAACTCAAAAACATAAGGTAATTTTTTGCTTGTAGTGTCAATAAATTGTGATTTAAAGAAAAGCCTATTATCGAGATTTAAATAGATATCTGAACCAAAAACACTTACATTGTTTTTCCAGGTTAAATCATAGTCTAATTGTATATCCTTATTAAAATCGTTAATATTAGTAATATTCAAATTGATTATCTCAAAATCTTGATCATTTTGTGATAAATAGTTTTTTATTGTTTTTTCTTTATTTTCTGATCTTAAGGAATTAAAAGAATTAAGAAATGATTCTTTATTTTCACCCTTCCAAACTTGTATAACGTGTCCTTTTAAAATTGTGCTGTCTATTATTAGTTTTCTTGTTTCCTTGAAAGTGTTTTGTATATAATTCCTTTCAGGAACAGTATCAAGTAAGAAATTCTCTCCGTTTTCTATCAATGTTTGTCGACCTTGAATTCGTTCAGCAATTTCGCCGAAACCAATATATTTTTCAGTTGCATCCAGAAAAATAGATTTTCCTTTATTCAGCCATACACATATCATATGGTTGTCTACTGCTAGGGATGGTGTTGAATAATCATATAGAATGTTTTTTGTTCCTATCCAACATCTTCGTGCATCTAATTTCTGTGAACGGAGCATTTCAGTTAGAAGGTTAGCCATACCTTTACAATCTCCATACTTTTTTTTTAAGACCAAGTGTGCACCCTCAGGCTTAAATCCTGCTATACCATCTTCAAAAGCTATATAACGAATATTTTCTTGAACCCATGTGTAAATTTTTTGAGCTTTCTCTTCATCTGTTTTACAACCAATTGTTATTTGATCTGTCAACTGTTTTATCAGGGGTTCATTAATGTTATTTTCTAAAATTAACGAATGATACCATTTATACAGATCTGAAAGATTTTTGAAATAAGATATTTCATTAGTATATGGGTTTGCGGATTTAGTTAGAATAAGTAAATGTGGTGCAAAATATGTAATTCCAGGGGAGTTTTCCTCTTTGTTATATTTTGGCAGATTATGAGCGGTGTAAGTATAAATTGTTATATCTCCATTTTTTTCGATAGTTTTTGAAATTTTGTAGGTAGAGAAGTTATATTCTTTTATTTCAATCTTCATCCAAGAGGGTACATACAACTTTATTTCCTGCTCCTCTATATCGTATTCATCAATTAAAAATATTGATGTTAGATATTTAGGATCACGAATTGTTTTTTTTATTTCAACTTTTGATTTAGCTCCGATTTTTGTGATTGGAAGCATAAAATAACATATTCTTTCATCTGAGAAAAATATACCATCACGATTGTAATATTCATATTGAGGTATAATATTTGCATATGGATCGCCTTCGATCTTGGTATTTACTTCATCAATAGTCTCAATGGTATTATATAGCTCAGTCAAAGGAAAAATTGTTCGAAATTTCGAACACGTAAATTCACGAAAAGAAAATGTTTTGATTTGAACAGGGTTTTCGGGATTACCAGTGATAAACTTGATTATTTTCTGCGATTTTGTTATTGAAATGTTATCACTATTTTTTGCAGAATTTTGTGAGAAAATACTGCTGTAAAGGAGTTGGGCAAAGGTTAAAATAAGTAAGGGCTTTTTCATAAGTAATAAAATTAAGTAATGTTTGCATTGCTAGATGCAAAAAAAAACTCCCAAAAGTTTGGGAGTTTTTAAATATTTATAAAAAAATTAAGCTCTGAAGTGAGCGAAAGCTTTATTCGCTTCAGCCATACGGTGTGTATCTTCTTTCTTTTTGTAAGCACCACCTTCACCTTTGCTTGCACTCACAATTTCATTGGCTAATTTGTCTGCCATGCTGCGTCCGTTACGTTCACGGCTATAGCGGATAAGCCATTTGATGCTCAAAGAAATCTTCCTGTCGGCACGTACTTCTGCAGGAATCTGGAAAGTAGCACCACCAATACGGCGGCTGCGTACTTCAACAGCAGGAGTAACATTTGATAATGCTTTTCTCCAGATTTCATAACCATCTTCACCAGTAGTTTTAGCTACTTTTTCCAATGCGTCATAAAAAATGTTGAATGCAGTACTCTTCTTTCCCTGCCACATCAGGTTATTAACAAAGCGGCTCACCATTACATCATTGTACTTTGGATCTGGTGCAAGCGCAATCTTTTTAGGTTTCGATTTCCTCATTGTATTTAAAAATTACTTAGTTGGACTTATTTTTTTGCTTTTTCTTTCTTGGTCCCGTATTTAGAACGGCTCTTCTTACGGTCTTTTACACCGGCAGTATCGAGCGAACCACGAACGATATGATAACGCACACCCGGTAAATCCTTCACACGACCACCACGTACAAGAACAATTGAGTGCTCCTGCAGGTTGTGACCTTCACCCGGGATGTAGGCGATAACCTCAACTTTATTTGTTAAACGAACTTTAGCCACTTTGCGGAGCGCAGAGTTAGGCTTTTTGGGCGTTGTTGTATAAACACGGGTGCATACACCTCTACGGAACGGACATGCATCCAAAGCACGTGACTTGCTTTTTGCCCTGATAATATCTCTTCCTTTTCTTACTAATTGTTGAATTGTAGGCATTCGTAACCTTTTATTTTTAGGACGGCAAAGGTAGGAGCTTCCAATTAAACTAACAAAAACTTTGATTTCTTTTTATCCGGAACGGGCTATATTGAGCACTATTTTTGCTGTTTTTTTTAAATATTCAACATTATTATAATAAACTCGGTTATTTTGAGTTCTCAGAAAAACTTACAACTGATACAGCATTTATCTGTATAAGGCTACTCTTTACCTTATGAGGAAAAGTACAAATATTTACCTTGATGCAACCAAAACAATAAAGAAGGGCTTTCTCCTTTTTTTGCTTGCGCACCTGTTTTTTCAGGACCTTTCAGGTCAGGTAAAGGCTGATTTTTCTGCTGGTAATTTATCGGGCTGTGCCCCATTACTTGTACAGTTTACCGATCTGTCAACAGGCGCACCTACAAGCTGGAAATGGGATTTGGGAAATGGAATAACCTCTACAACACAAAATCCTTCAACCGTTTATCTTGTTCCGGGAATTTATTCAGTAAAACTTGTGGTTACCAATGCTTCAGGGAAGGATTCGGTGATCCGTACAAATTATATCAATATTCTGCAGGTCCCGCAAGTTGCGTTTTCCTCATCAAGTTCAACTGTTGGCTGCTTCCCCCTGCGAATTCAGTTCATTGATAATTCAATACCCCCTCCGGGAACTTCAATTGTTGCATGGGATTGGGACTTTGGAGACGGAAGCACAAGTAACCTTCAAAACCCGTTTAAAGTTTACCGGTCAGCAGGAAACTTTAATGTAACGCTCAGGGTAACAACAAGCAATGGCTGCAGCAACATTCTTGTCAAATCTTCTTTTATACGGGCCGCACCGGGTGTAAGCCCCAACTTTTCTGCAAGTACGCCTGCAAATTGTAAACCTCCTGAAACAATTTCCTTCACAAATCTTACAACGGGTACGGGCACTATGACCTATAACTGGGATTTTGGTGATGGAGTTGGCTCAACTTTAACCAACCCGGCACATAATTATACAAATGCAGGAACATTCAGCATCAGGCTTATTGCTACAAGTGACCAAGGTTGTGCAGATACCTTAACAAGGGTAAATTTCCTCAACATCGGTAATTACAGTTCAAACTTCACACACAGAAATAACATCTGTGTAAATGATACGGTATCTTTCCTTAACCAAACTTCACCAACTCCGCAATCTTACAACTGGAGTTTTAGCGACGGAACAACTACGTTTATTAAAAATCCAATTAAAATTTTTCCTGTTCCCGGCAGCTACACGGTTAAACTCATAAACAATTTTGGTAACTGTCTAGATTCTTCTGAAAGTATTGTAAACGTTATCAGCAATCCCTTGCCAGATATTCATGCAAATGATTCGGTATCGTGCAAAACTCCTTTTACAGTTCAGTTTACAAATACAACCCCCGGGGCCACCCAATGGCTTTGGAATTTTGGTGATGGAACAACTTCTACTCTGCAAAACCCGGTTCATATTTATACTAGCTATGGGCAATTTTCAGTGAGTCTTACTGTTTTTCTCAGTGCGGGATGCTCAGGAACGTTTACAAAAAATAATTTTATTACTGTACAGGCGCCAGTCGTGACTGTGCCTGCATTACCAGGAGGTGGATGTTTTCCCTATACGTTCAATCCTGTTCCTGTTGTTACAACTCCTGATAATGTTCTCTCATGGTTATGGGACTTTGGCGATGGTGTAACTTCAACTCAGCAATTTCCAACACATATTTACCCGGTTCAAGGTCAGTACGATGTTACGCTTACCATTACAACTTCTTCCGGATGTACTGTTCCGGTAACCTATATTCAGGGGGTTAAAACAGGTACAAAACCAGCCGCAGCATTTTCAGCAGCACCTTTATCCTCTTGTGCGGGGAAAGACATTCAGTTTACAGATATGAGCGCAAATTCACCTGATGAATGGCTGTGGACATTTGGTGATGGTCAATCAAGCACGCAACAAAATCCTGCACATGCTTACAGGAGTGCGGGAACTTTTGATGTAAAACTTGTAGTTAGGAGAAATGGCTGCCCGGATTCTGTAACCAAAGCCAACTATATTAATGTTATTCCGCCTGTTGCAAGGTTTGGGGTTGTTTATAATTGTAACGTAACAACCAATGTTTCATTTGTTGATATGTCAACCGGCCCTGTAACTAATTATTTGTGGGATTTTGGTGATGGAGCAACTTCAACAATTCCTAACCCAATTCACAATTATGTATCAAACGGTACATACACTGTTTCACTAATTGTGAACAACGGAGCTTGCAATGACACAGCCAAAACAAATATTACTATACTGAATTTGAATCCTGTAATTTCAGTTGACCAGTCAGTTAAATGCAGAAACCAGCTTTTCAGTTTTTCGTTAACAAATGTAAACCCGCAACTGATCAGGGATTATTTGTGGCAATTTGATGATGGGGATACATCCAATGCTGCTGCTGTTTCCCATTCATTCAGTACTACCGGGGGGCATACCATTACACTTATATATACGGATATAAATAATTGTCAATCTACTTTAACGAGTACAGTAACAGTAAATGGTCCGCTTGTTTCATTCAGTTTTACACCTCCAATTCAATGTACAGGCAAAGACGTAACATTTAATAATACATCAACTTCCGATGGTGTGAATGCCATTACTTCTGTTACCTGGAATTTTGGAGATGGCAGCATCGTAAACACGCTTACCAATCCGGTTACACATAAATATTCAACAGCTTCTTCCTTTATTCCCAAACTTATTGTACAGGATGCTTCAGGTTGTGTTGACAGTACAATTGGGTCCAGTATACTGGATATTGTAGAGTCCGTTATCGATTTTTCAGTTGCAGACTCAATGTCATGTCCGGGAGGAGCATTGTCTTTTATTAATAAGTCGCATGGTCTTAACCTTGGTTTTTTATGGGATTTCGGAGATGGAACAACTTCTGCAGCAGTGAACCCTGTGCATTCTTATGCAGCGCCTGGTTCCTACACTGTGAAATTGTACGGTTCAGAACCAATCGGGTGTGTTGATTCAGTAATTAAAACCAATTTTATAACTGTTGATCTGCCAAGGGCTGATTTTATTATGAGCGATTCATTTACAATCTGTCCTCCAATGCAGGTTCAGTTCACGAATCGATCATCATATTTCAGCAGTGTGCAATGGGATTTTGGTGATGGTAATACCTCAACAGATACAGTACCCCGTTACTCTTATTCTATTCCCAACACATATATTGTAACCTTAACTGCAATTTCCCCGGGTGGATGCAGAGATACCAAACAGAAAATAATCAGGGTACTGAGTAATGTAAATGGCAGTCTCGCTTACAATCCTTTGGTCGGATGTTTTCCAAGGAGTATAAATTTCCAAATTTCGGCGAATAGTGATAGTCTGAAATATTTATGGGATTTTGGAGATGGGTCAACCTTGTTTACAACTGATTCGTTGCTTTTGTTTAATTATAATTCCCCGGGTTATTATTTGCCCAAAGTTATTTTACAGGATGCAGATGGATGCCTTACGCCAATTTTAGGAAGAGATACCATTAAGATATTTGGTGCGAATGCAAACTTTGGGTTTGATAAAACATTGTTGTGTAATAACGGAACAATCCAGTTCAGGGATTCAACAATCACTGCCGATATTATTACTTCAAGGTTGTGGGATTTTGGTGATGGCTCAACATCAAATCAAAAAGATCCTTCGCATGTGTATGCTGCGCCCGGTACATATACTGTTTCGTTGTCTGTAACAACAGCCAATGGTTGTACAAATGTGATGACAAAAAACAATCTCATCAAAGTATCACAAACACCACAATTAACTATCGGCGGAACAACAACATATTGTACACCTGCATCTATATCGTTGCAGGGAGTAAGAACAAATACAGATACAGCTTCCATGAGCTGGTTGTGGAGTTTTGACGGGCAATCTTTTACAACACAAAACATCAGCAATTATTCAATTGCTGCTGCAGGTTTGTATCCGCTGCAATTAATTGGAACCAACAGTTTGGGTTGTGCCGATACAATCAGCAATGCTGTAACTGTTAATCAAACACCTGTTGTGAATGCAGGTAACGATACAACAATTTGCCTTGGAACTTCTATTGTACTGAAACCTTCTGGTGCAAATACGTATACATGGTCGCCGGCAACAGATCTCAGTTGTACAAATTGCACAAATCCTGTTGCTTCACCAACCGACGACAGGTATTATGTTGTTACTGGTAATTCAACCGCAGGTTGTACCGACCAGGATTCAATATTAATTCGTGTAAAGAAACCATTTACAGTTACTGCTACAGGAGATAAAATTATTTGCGTTGGAAAATCAGTTCAGCTTAATGCAACAGGTGCTGAAAAATATACATGGTCGCCGGGAACATCTTTAAATGATTCAACAAAAGCAAATCCTGTTGCTTCTCCAACTGTCACAACTACCTATACAGTTACAGGTACTGATACCCTCAATTGTTTCACAAGTACAGCAACCGTAACAGTTACTGTTTATCCATACCCGGTTGTTGATGCAGGCAGGGATACCACTATTCGTGGAGGAAGTTCAATAACACTCTTGCCGCAACTTTCAGGCGATGTAACCTCTGTGCTCTGGTCGCCTGCAACTTATCTTACATGTACTACCTGTATAAATCCTGTGGCTACACCCATTAAAACAACGGTATACAGAATCATTGCAACCAACGATGGTAATTGTGTTACGTATGATGATGTGAAAATAACTGTACTGTGCGACAGGAATAATATTTTCATCCCCAATGCATTTACGCCAAACAATGATGGAACGAACGACAGGTTTTATGTAATGGGTCCCGGTCTTGAAGCCGTGAAAAGTCTGCGTATTTACGATCGCTGGGGCAATATTGTTTTTGAACGTTCATACGTAAATGCAAATGATCCTTTGCTTGGATGGGATGGAACAACATTGACAGGACAAAAAGCTCCTCCCGGTATGTTTGGTTATGTTGCCGAAGTGATTTGTGGTGATGGTGGAATAATACCTGTCACAGGTTCAGTAATGTTGATACGGTAAACTGCAGTTACAAATCATTGTTTCGTTTCTGATATTGCTGATTTCATAAAATCAATCAGATTTATTACTTGTTTTTTATTGAAGATGCTCTTACCTGAAGCTCTGTTGGTAAAATAATCTTCTCAAAGTTTTTGACTGGTCGTTTGGCTTCAATCAGCTGTATTAATAACTCCATTGCTTTCTTTCCCATTTCAAAAGCCGGTTGTTTTACTGTAGTGAGAGCTGTTGAAATAATTTCGGGTGCACTGAAATTACTGAAGCCCACAAGTGCAACCTGTTGCGGAATGAGTATTCCTTTTTTATTGAGTACAGAAACCGAATGAATACTGATCCTGTCGGATGCAGCAATAATTGCATCGGGTGGTTCTGCTAATGAAAATAATTCGCTGATGGCTTGTTCCACTTCTTCATAAATCATTCCTCCATGCATGCAATATTTGATGTAATCCTTATTTACAGCAATCCTGTTTGCTGCCAATGCTTCATAATAACCTTCCAGTCTTTCTTTGGTAATAGATAAATCGGGTGTACTTGTAATCTGCGCAATGCGTTGAAATCCCTGCTGCAGTAAATGCATGGTTGCATCATAAGCTCCCTGCTTGTTGGCAGCAATTACAGCATGTGTTTGTAACTGGTCACTGATCCTGTCGAAGAAAACAACAGGTGTTCCGCTTTCATGTAGCTTTTTTAAATGGCTGAGATCAGTTGTTTCAGTTGAAAGTGAAACAAGCAAACCATCAACTGCATACCAGGCTAAATGCTCAATATTTTTCACTTCCCGTTCAAACGATTCAAAGCTTTGAGTAATGAAGATTTTATAATCTTTATCATACGCAACAGATTCCATTCCACTGATCACTTCTGCAAAAAAATTGTTGGGAATAGAACACAATGAAATGCCAATGCTGCGGCTTTTATTACTGCGAAGGCTTTGCGCCATCAGGTTGGGGCGGTAATTATGCAGGGCTGCATAATCCTGAACCTTTTTCTTAACCGGGGCACTAATACGGTAGCTGTCTTTCAAAGCTCTTGAAACGGTTGAATAAGATAAGTCCAATGCTTTGGCAATATCCTTTATGGTAATTGATTTTGATGTCATTAATGCCCTGTGAAATGTTTTGTATTCAGGTGATAAGTTACCGCAATTGTTTGTTTAATCTTACAAAAAAACGAAAAGGTTTGTTGAAATTCAATTTCATTAATAAAAAAGAACAGCAATCGTTCAATCGTCTTTCTAAAAGTTAGCTTCTTCAGTTGAAGGTTTTTTATGCTGATTGTTTATCGACGTAATCTGATATAATTGATGTTTTCTATTCTTTTTTTAAATCAGCAAACTGTAGTATTTCTCATATTTCCATGAGCTGCGAGACTGGTTTGTTGTTTTGATGTACATTTAAACGCCGGCAAATGAAGATTTTGCCAGTTACGACTAAACATTATTCTTACTATGCAAACGATCGCTTCAAACGAAACCCAGGCTGCAAAAGGCGGCCATAATATTTTTGGTATTTCATTAATAGCTGCATTAGCCGGTTTTATTTTCGGATTTGATACAGTAGTTATTTCAGGTGCAAACGAACCTATCAAAGCAATATGGCATACAACTGAAGTATCGCCTTTATTTCATGGCTTATTTATTATGTCAATGGCTTTATGGGGCACTGTGGTTGGTTCAATTTTTGGCGGACGACCAACTGATAAATACGGCAGAAAAAAAATCCTTTTATGGATTGGTGTTTTCTTCAGTATATCCGCACTTGGATCTGCATTTGCACAGGATCCTTATACTTTTTCTTTTTTCCGTTTTATTGGAGGTTTGGGTATAGGAGTTTCATCTGTCGCTGCACCAACATATGTGTCTGAAATTTCAACGCCGGCAACAAGAGGCCGTTTGGTAGCCATGTACCAGTTTAATATTGTATTCGGTATTCTGATCGCATTTCTTTCCAATTATTTTTTGCAGGGAGTTGGAGGTGCAAACGACTGGCGTTGGATGCTGGGTGTAATGGCAGTTCCTTCGTTGTTGTATACAGTAATGGTGTTCAGTATTCCTGAAAGTCCACGCTGGTTAATTTCAGTTAAAAAAGATACTTCATCTGCAAAGCAGATTTTAATAAAGCTGGGTATTTCAAATCCCGATGAAGAAATTGCCAACATCAGTGCAAGTGCTTCGCACGAAGAACATGCTGGTCATAATAGCAAAGGTTTCTTCAGCTCTAAATACAAAACCATTTTATGGCTGGCATTTTTCGTTGCATTCTTTAACCAGTGGAGTGGTATCAACTTCATTTTATATTATGCCCCTGAAATACTTGGCAAAGCAGGCTTGGCTGCCAAAGATTCATTGGGGAATTCTATTTTAATCGGAGCAACCAATCTCATTTTTACATTTGTTGGTTTGTATTTAATTGATAAGGCCGGAAGAAAGACATTATTATTGATTGGTTCAATTGGTTATATCATAAGCCTTGCAATGGTGGCATGGGCATTTTATTCCGGCGCAGGAGCAGGATTCCTTTTATTTTTCCTGTTACTGTTTATTGCATCACATGCTGTTGGTCAGGGTGCTGTTATCTGGGTATTTATTTCAGAAATATTTCCCAACAAAGTGCGTGCAACAGGACAATCGTTTGGTGCAAGTGTGCATTGGGTGTTTGCAGCAATTATTACGTTAATCACTCCTTCATTTCTCGATAAAGAGAAAGGTTTTTTCGGCGAAAACCCATGGCCCATATTTGCCTTTTTTGCATTCATGATGGTATTGCAATTAATATGGGTACTTACAAAGGTTCCTGAAACAAAAGGCGTATCGTTAGAAGAGCTTGAAAAAAAATTGGTAAAAGAATAAAAGATAACAAGAATGAAAAAGATCAGGATCAGTTTGTTGTTCGTTACGATGACAGCTTTTATGCTTGTGTATTCATCGTCTTCAAAAGCACAGTTAAAACCAGGAATAGATTTTCCTGCTGAAATTGAAAACACAGAATTGCTGGGAATAAATAAAGAAGCACATCATGCTACATTAATGCCTTATGCTAATCTGCAGGAAGCATTGATAGCAAATCGTCGTGCATCATCTTACGCTCTTAATTTAAACGGGCTTTGGAAATTTAATTGGGTACCCAGCCCTGAAAAGCGTCCCGTTGATTTTTATAAAACAGATTTCAATGTGTCAGCCTGGAAGGAAATTCCTGTTCCGTCAAACTGGGAAGTACAGGGATATGGTACACCGTTTTACCGCAACCTTGGTTATACCATTCAAAGGGATTTCCCTCATGTAATGAGTGAGCCCGATAAAAAATATACTGCCTTTGTTGAACGTAATCCTGTTGGCAGTTACCGCAGGGATTTTGAAGTGCCTGCTAATTGGAATGGCCGTCGGATTTTTATCACTTTCGATGGAGTTGATTGCGCATTCTTTATTTGGGTGAATGGTGAAAAAGTTGGTTACAGTGTAAACAGCCGCAACGCTGCAGAGTTCGATCTTACAAAATATGTCAAAGCTGGTAAGAATGTATTAGCTGTTGAAGTATATCAATACAGTGCAGGTACATGGCTCGAAGACCAGGATATGTGGAGGCTGCATGGCATCTTCCGTAATGTAACATTGTGGAGTGCGCCACAGGTTCATATCCGTGACTTTTTTGTAAAACAGGATCTGGACAATGAGTACAAAAATGCGACTGTTGAAGTTGTAACTAAAGTGAAAAACTATAGTGATAAACAGGCAAAGGCACAAACTTTTACAGCAACGTTATACGATAAGTCAGGAAAGGAAATTGCAAAAGCAAATGTTGCAGGTAAAGATCTGGAGGCAAAAGAGGAACAACAGTTGTCGATCAAATTTCCAGTAACGAATCCTGCAAAATGGACAGCTGAAACTCCAACGCTTTACACAGTTGTTTTAACCGGTTCAGAAGGCGAAATATTATCATCAAAAATCGGTTTCCGGAAAATTGAAATCAAAGGAAGAATATTTACTGTAAACGGAGTACCGATCAAATTGAAAGGTGTTAACCGTCATGAACATTGGTCGGATGTTGGTCATGCAGTTACAGAAGAACAGATGATCAGGGATCTGCAGGTTATTAAACAAGGCAACTGTAATCATATCCGCACCTGTCATTATTCCGATGATCCACGTTGGTATGAGTTATGTGATGAATGGGGCATATGGGTTGTGGCAGAAGCAAATGTTGAATCGCATGGATATGATGGTAAGTTTGATGAAGAACCAACGATGAAAGCAGCCATCATTGACCGCAATGTGGCAAACGTTGAAAATTTTAAAAATCATCCTTCAGTGATTATATGGTCGCTTGGTAATGAATGCGGACGTGTGGGTTCAAATTTTGTTGCAGCGATGAATACAATTAAAGCAATTGATCCAAGCCGTCCTGTACATTATGAACGCTTTGGTATTGGTAAAAACAATCCTGCTGATTTTGATGGAAAAATGTATGGCACTCCCGATGAGTTTGCTGCTATTGCACAAAATAAAGAATTAACCAAGCCTTTATATATCTGCGAGTTTGCACATGCCATGTTTAACTCAATGGGTTCGCTGGCAGAGTATTCAGATATGTTTGATAAAAATCCTGAAATAGTAGGTGGTGCTATCTGGGAATACCAGGACCAGGCATTGTGGAACAAACGGAATCCGAATCATCCCATATTGGCATATGGTGGAGGTTTCGGTGAGTTTCCTAACAACGATTATTTTATTCATAAAGGTGTTGTATCGTTCGACAGGACTACTGAAGGTGTTCATGTAAAACCACATTATCCTGAAATGAAAAAAGCATTTCAATGGATAGGAACAGAATTAGTTGAACCTTCTTCAGGAACAATCAGGAT
This sequence comes from Chitinophagaceae bacterium UBA1931, assembly GCA_002337125.1. Classification (GTDB taxonomy): domain Bacteria; phylum Bacteroidota; class Bacteroidia; order Chitinophagales; family Chitinophagaceae; genus Lacibacter. Next base: position 771,064 of record DDFJ01000004.1, on the reverse strand, counting down.
AAAAAACAAATTCCAGTTTATAAGCCTCGAAAGCTTTAATGCAGCATGGACAGTTACAGAAGATGGAAAGGAAATTGCAAAAGGAACTTTTGATATTCCAAGAGTTGGTCCATTCAGGGAAACAAGAGTTTATGTGCCATATAAAATTGACAACCCTAAACCTGGGGCAGAATATTTTCTCCGTATTTCCTATACACAAAAACAAAAAACATTGTGGGCTGAGAAAGGTTTTGAAGTAGCATCAGAACAATTTAAACTGCCTGTTAATACTCTTATTGTAAATGAGCCTGCAGTTACACAACCTGTTAAATTGACGCAGGATGCAAAATCTGTAAAAGTGGAAGGAGATGGTTTTGCTGTTTTGTTCAGCAAACAAACAGGAATGCTGATGCAGGTAAATAAAGGCAATGCAAATCTTCTTACTGCTGATGGTTCACCCAAACTTGTTTTGTGGCGTACACCTCACCGTAATGATGATATGTGGGGTTTCAGGTATTGGAAACGTTTTGGTTTAGACAGTTTAAAATATTCATTGGTGGATTTTAAAGTTGAATCAGTTGATAAGTATTCGGTAAAAATTACCAGCAAAATTAAAGCCGAAGGAAAAGAAGGCTTTGCAGCTTATCATACTGCAACGTACCTCATCAAAGGCAATGGCTCGGTGAACGTCAGTAACAATATTCAGTTTATTGGTTTAAGGTTTAACCTGGCAAGAATAGGAGTGCAATATCACTTCGATAAAAACATGAACGAAGTTTCTTATTTCGGACGTGGCCCCTGGGAAAATTATTCCGATCGTAAAGCTTCTGCCGATGTAGGTTTGTACACACTGCAGGTAAATGATCAGTACGAATATGAAAAACCTATGGACAGGGGTAATCATGAAGATGTACGTTGGGCACAGGTAAAAAGTAACAATGCTTCTGTTTTAATTAAGGCTGATGAAAACCTGATGCAGTTTACAGCATTGCCTCATACAGATGAACAGATGTTCACTGTTGAATATAAAATTGATTTGCCTGCAAGCAATGCGACTGTATTTACTATCTCAACCAAAACACTTGGTGTTGGTTCAAACGGTTGTGGTCCGAGACCTTTAGAGAAATACCTGATTTGGACAGATAATACAAATTTTACTTATACACTGCAGGTGAAATAAACAAGTTTGTGTTGAATAACATCAGTTCTAGAAATTATCGAAATTCTATAAATGAAAAGACCGCTCCCAAAGAGCGGTCTTTTTTTCTGCATAAATTTATTTTTTAAAATACTTTGGAGAAACACCCATTGTTTTCTTAAACACTCTTGAAAAATGATACGGATCGTTGTAACCAACGCTGGCTGCAATTACTTTAATACTATACTGCTCATCCTGTAACAATTGACCGGCCTTTTGAATTTTCAATGAAGTAAAAAGATTCATTGGAGAATACTTTGTCTTTTGACGGAATAAGCCGGACAAATGTGACGGCGACATATGTACATGATCCGCAAAATCATCCAGTGTAAGATTTTTATCCAGGTTTTCTTTCATATAACTGATCACTTCTTCAATTGGATTTTTTTCACTGTTGACCGACTTTAAATGTAACTGCTGAAACGAAGCTAAATAAGCATACAGGTTGCTGCTTGCATAAATAAGATTGTTGCTGTTGTTGAGCAGCTCAAGATGGCTGATGATGTCTTCAAAAATCATCAGGCGGAGAACTGAAGGTGATACGGTAATACTTCCTGCACTGTTTTTGGGCTGAAGGTAGTTTGCATAATAATCAGCGTTCTCCCCGGTAAAATGCACCCAATAAATACTCCAGGGATTTTTTAATTCAGCACCATATTTATGCGGTACATTTTTGGGTAAAATGAAATACTGATTTTGCTTAACAGTAAATTTTTTGTTTTTAATGGAATACCATCCTTCGCCTTTTGAACAATAGATCAATACATATTGCTGGCATCCATGTTTTCGTTCCCTGTTATGAAAAGCAGCATTGGGGTAATAACCAATATCAGTGATATAAAGCTTTTTGCAGAGTGCATGTGCAGCACAGAATTTTCGTTTGCTCTGTGGAAGAATGCAGGCTACCTGTCCTTCAAAACCTTCTTTGATCTTTGGTTGTTTGTTTTTTGCTGCAAGCTTAATATCCATCTTTTTCTTTTTGGCGTAATCATGAATAAACTGATAATACCTGTAAAATCAGCACATGCTTATATAAAAGTAGCATTTACTTGCGGCAGTAAATCAGAATTATATCCATCATTTGAATCTTTTTTTCCATTGTTTTACAGCGCTTATTATTGAATCTTTGTTGATATAACAGCTTGCTTTATGACAGAAAATCGGATTGTATTAAACAACGGGTTTATCCTGTTGATCTCATTTATCTCTGCACTTGGTGGTTACTTGTTTGGTTTTGATTTCGCCGTTATTGCAGGAGCCCTTCCATTTCTCAAGGAAAAATTTATGCTGAATGAGTATTGGGAAGGTTTCGCAACTGCATCGCTTGCACTTGGCTGTATAGTTGGTTGTTTAACCGCAGGAAAGCTGGCCGATAAATATGGCCGCAAACCTGGTCTTTTAACTGCAGCAGGCATTTTCTTTTTGTCCTCTCTTGCAATGGCATTTTCTCCCAACAGGGATTTTTTTATTGCAGCAAGGTTTGTTGCCGGAACCGGGGTAGGAATGGCTTCTATGCTTTCACCTCTTTACATTGCTGAAATAGCACCAACCAAAATACGTGGCAGAATGGTGGCGATTAATCAACTCACAATTGTGCTGGGGATTTTAGTTACCAACCTCGTCAATTATTCGTTACGCAATAATGGTGTTGAAGCATGGCGATGGATGTTTGGTTTGGGAGCTGTGCCATCGGGATTGTTTTTAGCAGGAGCATTATGGTTACCTGAAAGTACAAGGTGGTTGCTAAAGAATGGATTCCAGGATAAAGCCGGAAAAATTCTCAGTAAGATTGGTGGTGCTGATTACGCAAAGGACATGATCTCTTCTGTTTCATTAACAAAAGAAAAACCGGTAAAGCTCAGATACGCTTCTGTTTTTGAAAAACAGGTAATGCCCGCCGTGATTGTAGGAATTGGCTTAGCTGTATTTCAACAGTTTTGCGGAATTAATGTCGTGTTCAATTTTACCACAACCATTTTTGAAAGTGTTGGCTTTAGCCAGGAAGATCAGTTAAAGCAAACCATCTTCATCGGAATCATTAACCTGCTCTTTACATTATTAGCCATGTGGCAGGTTGAAAAAATGGGACGACGTGCATTGATGTTGTTTGGCTCGTTGGGATTGGCTGTTCTGTATTTAATCAGTGCGGTTCTTTTACAAATAAAATCGCCTGTTGCAGCATGGACACTTCTTGCAGCAATTGGCACCTACGCCGTTTCGCTTGCACCGGTAACATGGGTATTGATTTCTGAAATTTTTCCCACCAAAATACGAGGCATGGCTATTTCAGTTGCAGTGATTGCATTGTGGTTTTCGTACGCCATTCTTGTATTTACATTTCCCATTTTAGCAAGTAAGCTGGGAGCTTATACGCCCTTTTATATCTATGCAGTAATCTGTTTGTTTGGCTTTTGGTTTGTTGCAAAAAAAGTAAAAGAAACAAAAGGCAAATCACTGGAAGATCTTGAAGATGCATTTGCAGGTCATTGATACTACAATCAATTTTTTGAACGGATAAAAATTTGATCATGATGGAAGTCAAAGCGTGGAAAGAAGTAGTGGTTATTCCAACCTATAAAGTTGGAGAAGAAGATAAAAACCCGATGTTTCTGGAAAACAGGGTGTACCAGGGGAGCAGTGGTGTGGTGTATCCGCATCCTGTTATTGATAAAGTGTATGATGTAAAAGAAGAGAAAGAATGGACAGCTCTTTTTTTAGAGAATGAGTATTTGAAAATAATGATTTTGCCGGAGCTGGGTGGCCGCATTCAAATGGCTTATGATAAAACAAACGATTATCATTTTATTTATTACAACCAGGTAATTAAACCTGCACTTGTTGGTTTAGCCGGTCCCTGGATAAGTGGCGGCATTGAGTTTAACTGGCCACAACATCATCGTCCATCTACATTCGAACCTGTTGATTTTTCCATTGAAGAAAATAAAGATGGTAGTAAAACAGTATGGGTGAATGAATATGAAAAAATGTTCAGAACAAAATGTGCATTGGGCTTCACATTACATCCCGGCAAATCGGTCATTGAACTGAATGCAAAACTGTTTAACCGCACTCCGTTTCCTCAAACTTTTTTATGGTGGGCTAATCCTGCAGTTGCAGTTGATGAGCAATATCAAAGTGTATTCCCTCCCGATGTACATGCGGTATTTGATCATGGCAAACGTGATGTAAGTTCTTTTCCAATTGCAAAAGGAACTTATTATAAAGTGGATTATTCGCCCGGTACAGATATTTCTGTTTATACAAATATTCCTGTGCCCACATCATATATGGCTGTTGATAGTGAATTCAACTTTGTAGGTGGTTATCATCATGGGAAAAAAGCGGGAATGCTGCATGTGGCGAACCATCATGTAAGTCCAGGAAAAAAACAATGGACATGGGGATGCGGTGAATTTGGTAAAGCATGGGACAAGCATTTAACAGATGCTGACGGACCCTACTTTGAATTAATGTGCGGTATGTTTACCGATAACCAACCTGATTTCAGCTGGATAATGCCCAATGAAGTAAGAGAGTTTAAGCAGTTTTTTATGCCCTACAAAGAAATCGGGTATGTAAAAAATGCAACGACTGATGCGGTGGTTAATCTTGAAGTTAGCGATCAGAAAATCTATGCAGGTGTGTATGTAACAGAACAGAAGTCGGTAACCATCAGGTTAAAAAAAGGGAAGGAGATACTATTTTCTGTTCAGAAAGAATTGTCTCCAACAGTTCCTTTTTCAGAAGAGTTAAATATAGCTGCGGATTTGAACAACCTGGAAGAGTATTGCCTTGAAGTGCTTGATAAAAACAATAACTGTTTAGTTAGTTATACACCGGTTAAAAGGAAAGAGGATGCAATACCTGATCCTGCAAAACCTATAGCAGAACCTGCTCAGATCAAAACAAATGAAGAACTCTACCTCGCAGGTTTGCATTTAGAACAGTACAGGCATGCGACCTACATGCCGGAAGATTATTACAATGAAGCTTTGAGAAGGGATCCGACAGACAGCAGGTGTAACAATGCTCTTGGGCTTTTATACCTGCGTAAAGGTTTGTTTGAGCAAAGTGAAAAACAGTTCAGACTTGCTGTTGAAAAAATATCAAAGCATAATCCCAATCCTTATGATGGTGAGCCATTGTATAATTTGGGGTTATCACTGAAATTTCAAGCAAAGTTTGATGCAGCCTATAAATTGTTTTACAAAAGCACATGGAATGCGGCCATGCAGGATAATGCTTTTTTGCAATTGGCACAGATTGATTGTACGAAAGCTGATTGGGCAACAGCTTTAGAGCACGTTGAAAATTCTTTAAAGAGAAATAATTGCAGTCCACGTGCAAGACATTTAAAAGCGATTGTTCTGCAAAAGTTATATCGGTTTAAAGAAGCAGTTAGCTGGTGCCGGGCTTCATTGGAAATTGACAGGTTTGATTATGGCAGCCGGTATGAACTTCGCAATGCATTGCTCCAGTTGAATGATTCAGAAAATGCAACAGTTGAATACAGTCGTTTAAAAGAGCTGATGCGGAATAACAGTCATTCTTACATTGAAATTTCGTTGGACTATTATCATGCGGGCTTGTTTGCTGAAGCATTTGAATTTCTGTTGCCGATAGCGGAAACTAAACAGGATGCACTTGTTTTTTATTATCTCGGATACTATAAGTTCATGCAACAGAAAATGGACGAATGTATTGCATGGTTTAATAAAGGATTTAATTGTTCTCCTGATAAAGTTTTTCCGAACAGGATAGAAGATGTGGAAGTGCTGAAAACTGTTGTTGAAATAAATAAAACTGATTATAAAGCATTTTATTACCTGGGCAATTTCTGTTATGCGAAAAAGCGATATGCAGATGCAAAACTTTATTGGGAAAACTCGGTAAACATTTATCCCGGATTTGCAACTACGCACAGAAACTTAGGTATTGCATATTACAATAAGTTTAATGAGAAAGCGAAAGCACTTGAATCGTTTAAGCAGGCATTCAATTGCGACAAGGCTGATGCAAGGATTTTGTTTGAACTGGATCAGTTATACAAACGTTTTCAAACAAAACCAAAAGACCGGTTATTGTTTCTGCAGCAATATCAATCATTGGTTGATGAAAGAGATGATTTATATGCGGAAATGGTTTTGCTGAAGATATTATCAGGTAAAGAAAAAGAAGCAAAGGAAATGCTTTGCAAACGAACTTTTCATCCCTGGGAAGGAGGAGAAGGAAAAGTATCTGCATTGCATGTGGAGTTGTGCGTGGAAGAAGCAAAGGATGCATTGAAGCAGGGAAATGCAGATAAGGCTATTGCGTTATTAACAGAGGCTCAGCATTATCCTGAAAATCTTGGTGAAGGAAAATTGTATGGCGCTCAGGAAAACGATATTTACTATTGGCTCGGTTGTGCTTATGAAAAACTGGGAAATCAAAATGCAGCTGTTGAATATTGGAATAAAGCTGCTGTTGGAATCAGTGAACCTTCACAGGCCATATTCTATAACGATCAGCAACCGGATAAAATATTTTACCAGGGTGCTGCATTAAAGAAACTGGGAAAAGTGGATGATGCAAATACACGTTTTCAAAAACTGGTTGATTATGGCATGCAAAATCTTGACAAAGAAATTAAGATGGATTTCTTCGCTGTTTCACTTCCTGACCTGATGATTTTTGATGATGATCTCAACAAGCGTAATAATATCCATTGTAATTATCTTATCGGTTTGGGAAATCTTGGACTGGGGAATAATGATGAAGCAAAATTATATTTTGAAAAAGTGCTTGATGCAGATCCTTCACATATGGGTGTGTATGTTCATCAAAAATTAATTTGAAACGATCAGTTGAATAATTACCGATAATCAAAAAAGTATGACTACAACAAATCGTATTGTATTTACATTGCTTGTTTTATTTGTCAGTGTAAAATCGTTTAGTCAGCAAAGCATTGCTGTTAAAGTCAATCTTTCAGGAAACTGGCAATTCAGGATCGACTCACTCGACAGGGGAGAGCAGGAGCAATGGTATAACAAAACATTCTCAGAAACGGTTGTTCTGCCCGGTTCAATGACAAGCAATCAGAAGGGAAATGAAATATCGGTTCATACAAAATGGACGGGCAGTATTGTTGATTCATCTTGGTTTTTTAAAACACAGTATGAACGGTTTCGTCAGCCCGGAAATATAAAGGTTCCCTTCTGGTTGCAACCAATAAAATATTATACAGGAGCTGCCTGGTATCAGAAAAAAATTACAATACCTGCAACATGGAAAGAAAAGGAAATGTTTCTGAGTATTGAACGAAGCCATTGGGAAACCACTGTTTGGATTGATGGAAAAAAGGTAGGCACACAAAATAGTTTGTCAACACAACAAGTGTTTTATTTGGGAACATTAAAAGCAGGTGAACACCAGTTGAGTATTCGGGTTGATAATCGTGTGAAGCAGGTAGATGTTGGACAGAATTCACACAGTATTTCTGATCATACACAAACAAACTGGAACGGTATGATTGGAGAAATTGCTCTTACTGCAAAACCCAAACTGTATATCGGTGATGTGGCCTTATATCCTGATATCAAAAATAAAATCGTCACTGCAAAAATTCTCGTCAGGAATAACAGCGGGAAAAAAGTAACTGCATCACTTCAGCTTCTTGCTGTTTCATCAAACAAATCAGCGGAAAAACTTAATCAGTTGTACAGGAAAGTAACAGTTGATACTGACAGTTCTTTTATCGAAATCAATTATCCAATGGGAAGCAATCCTTTGTTGTGGGATGAATTTCATCCGGATATTTATTCGATGAAGTTGGTACTTCAATCAGATGTTGGTGCTGATGAGAAACAGGTTCAGTTTGGTATGAGAGAATTTAAAGCAAGAGGAACACAATTTGAAGTAAACAACCGTCCAATATTTTTACGTGGTACATTGGAATGTGCCATCTTCCCATTAACAGGATTTCCTCCAACTGATACATCTTCATGGATGCGGATATTTCGAATAGCAAAATCATTTGGTCTGAACAATTTCCGCTTTCATTCATGGTGCCCTCCCGAAGCTGCATTTGATGCGGCAGATCGTTCAGGTATTTACCTGCAGATCGAGTGTGCATCATGGGCAAACCAGGGAAGTTCATTGGGAGATGGCAAACCAATTGACCAGTTTATTTATGACGAAAGTAAAAGGATTGTCACTGCATATGGCAATCATCCATCATTTTGTATGATGGCTTATGGCAATGAACCGGCTGGGAAAAACCAGGTTGCCTATCTCACCGGTTTTGTGAATTACTGGAAGAAAAACGATGCAAGAAGAGTATATACTTCAGGAGCAGGATGGCCTGTTATTGCAGCGAATGAGTATAACAATTTTGCTGATCCAAGAATACAGCAATGGGGTGGAGGTTTAACAAGTGTGATTAATGGAAAAAATCCATCAACAAATTATGACTGGACAAAAATAATAGCAGCATACACAGTTCCTGTTGTGAGTCATGAAATAGGTCAATGGTGTGTTTATCCCGATTTCAAAGAAATCAGTAAATACAAAGGGGTTTTAAAAGCGAGAAATTTTGAAATATTTCAAACTGTACTCAGGGAAAATGGTTTAGGAAATTATGCGGATAGTTTTTTATTGGCATCGGGTAAACTGCAGACTTTATGTTACAAGTCGGATATAGAAGCAGCATTGCGCACAAAAGGTATGGGTGGATTTCATTTGCTCGATCTGCACGATTTTCCGGGGCAGGGAACTGCATTGGTTGGAGTGCTGAATCCTTTTTGGGAAGAGAAGGGTTACGTTACTGCAAAAGAATATAGTGCGTTTTGCAATTCAACAGTTCCGTTGGTACGTTTTCCAAAAATGATTTACCTGAATAATGAAGAATTAATATTGCCGGTTGAAGTAGCACATTTCGGACCGAAAGAATTAAGAAATGTTACTCCTGTTTGGGAAATAAAAGATGTAACCGGTAAAATTTTATTCAAAGGGTCATTGCCACAAACGGATATTAAAATTGGTAATGGTAACCAGGCAGGTAAAATTGTTCAGTCGCTTTCAACAATAAAGGAAGCTTCCAAATTAATTTTATCAGTCAGCATTGAGAATTATCAAAACACATGGGACTTTTTTGTGTATCCCGCAACGCTTCCAAAAACTCCTGCTGATATTTTAATTGCACAAAGTTTTGATGATGCCGTTTTAGATAAGCTGAAGAATGGTGGCAAGGTTTTGATTACACTTCCTAAAGGTTCAATTCGAAAAGAAGCAGGAGGAACTATTGCCATTGGCTTTTCAAGTATTTTCTGGAATACAGCATGGACAGGTGGGCAACCTCCGCATACACTGGGCATTTTAGTGAATCCAAAGCATCCTGCATTCAACCAGTTTCCGACAGATTATTACAGTAACTGGCAATGGTGGGATGCAATGAGTCATTCAAATGCAATATTGCTTGACTCTGTTTCAAAAGGCATTAAACCTGTTGTTCGTGTAATTGATGATTGGGTAACGGCAAGGTCGTTGGGATTGGTGATTGAATGCAAAGTTGGTAACGGAAAATTACTGCTGACTTCTATCGATTTGATTTCTGAAAATGAAAAACGACCCGAAGCAAAGCAATTGTTATATAGTCTGCTCAATTACATGGAAGGGAAATTATTTAATCCGGCTGATAAAGTAGAATGGGAGAGGTTAAAGAAGTTGGTAAATACTGAACCGCACTAGTCTTTTTTGCTGTTCATAAGATTGCTGAAAATATTGTGTTGATCAATATGTAACGGTTTAACGATGCTTTCAGATCGTAATGAAATAAAAACCCGTTTGTAAATATTAATTGTCTGTAGTTTGCAGATTCGTTCGCACTTCTGAGTTTGTCATGTTTTTTATGCGGATGATAGCTGGCAAGAAATCTCCAAAACTGTTTTTATCTACAGAAACATCTTTGCATGCTTCAAGAAAAATAACAGCAGGCGGATTGGTTTTACTGCCAGTTTGTTCAATGCTGTTGTGTTCAAACTTCAATCCATCAACGCTTTTAGCAAATACAATAGCCGGTCTGGATAGTTTAAATACATTGTTATAGATGCGGATGTTTTGATGCACATAAAAACGTTCAACAGATTGGTGGTTTTCAGGCGCTATAGCTATCGTATAACCGTCTGCTCCCTGGTTATAACCGCAATCTTCAAATACATTATTACGGATAACAACATCATGAACAGGGCCGCTTTCAAACCAGCTTGATGCATCATCGGCAATTAAAATGGCATGCATGCCTGTCTTGAAAAAATAATTTTTCTCAATGAGAACCTTTCGCCTGGTGGTAACTAAAATTCCTCTTGTGTTGGTTCGTTCAAAACGGCAATTCCGGATGGTTAATTCCGGTGTGCAGCTGATGTTTTCTATACAAACTCCTTCCTGGATACCGGCTGGTATAGGTTTATCGGTTTGTAATTCCATTTCACGCTCATTAAGCAAAGTAGCATTAGAGATTTTTCCATAGGCTAATGGTTGCAATGTTTGTGGATTTATAAAGACTATACTATCGCCTTGAAAAAATGCTTTGAAACCATAGGTTTGATGATGCATGAAACGAACAGTAACTTTTTGAGGAGATGAAATTTTTGTAATCTTCAAATGAGTACCATGCACATTAATCGGGTCGTCATGCGAGCCGGAGGTTGAACAACTGTCTATCAGGATTTTTCCTTTGCATCCCGAAAAGTGAAAGCAATCAGCAAATGAACTGATGATTCTCCCTGAATTCTTTTGAGGTACAGCCTGTATATTTTTATACGTAAGGTTTTCTGAAAACTGTGCAACAATGCCCAACCCATGCATATAATGCATGCGGATGTTCTGTAGCAGAATGTTTTTGCTTAACCAGATAAAACCACCGCAATTATCCCTGTAAGGATCTCTTACGGTCAGCACATCACCTGCTTTAATTTTTGCGTTTGAAAAATTTCCTTCAAATGCAACAACGCCAGGTTTCTTTTCTTTTGCAATACTTTTTATAAAAGCAGAAAAGCTGCCATATCGCATGGTATTTTCTGTTGGGTCAAATACAATTGTATGATACGAATTGGTTTGCCAGCCTTCTCCGTAAAAAGAAATCTTGCCATTGCTTATCGTGTATTTGGAATCAGGGTGAATAATTGTCTCAGCAGATGTGTCATTAATCTTCGTTACTGTCAGTTCGCTCATTGTGGGTCGCTCATAATCAAATGACAGGTTTTTAATTGTTATGTTTTTGCTGTTGATAATGGAAAATGAAATCATCTTGCCATGTAAAACAATCAATGTGTTATTCCCTTCTATGGTTAGATTGGAAAATCCATCCAGTGGCAACGCAATATGTTTTGTTTTCGGCAGACTGTCACTTTCAGTACAATTGGAAATATATAGTTCTTTTTCAGCTGCGCCTTTTTCCCACACATCAATTCTGCCACCGGGTAAAACCAAAACAGGGTTCTGCTTTGTATGGCAAACAGCAATGGCTTTTTGCAGGGCAGTTGCAGCATTTTCTCCACTGTTGGCTTTTACTCCATAGTTACTGGCTGTAACAATTGTTTGAGGTAAAGTACGGCTGATCTTGTTTTTTGTTTGTGCAGCAGAATAAAAAGAGAAAAGTAAAAGAACGAATAACAGGTTTAAACAGTTACTTGATTTTTTTGGGAGAAACTTCTTCATTGCCTCGGGTTGATTTTTTTATATGTCATGATAAAAATAAGCGATTGTTTCAATTTGTATTCAGGCAACATTATGCAGATATGAGTTTAGTTCATGCTTTCATAGCAATTACATAATAGCAATTTAACACAAGTGCCTTTCGTTGTGTTCTGTAACAATTCGGTTACATTCTGGTGATAGTTTAGTAACACGCTGTTAAAAGAGTGGTAACAAAGAGCTGGCAGATTTGCACTCAAATCAAAAAAGCTCTTATGAGGTTCATTACACATTTACTAAAACTCTTGTGCATTGCACTGCTGGTTATAATAAGCCCTGCTGCAATTTTTGCACAAACCGTTACAGGAAAAATTATTTCAAAAACAGAAAGGGAACCCATTGCGGCTGCTTCTGTTAAAGTAAAAGGAAGCCAGCAGGGAACATCGGCTAACGAAACCGGTGAATTTTCTATTAAGGTTTCAAAAGGTGCAACACTGGTGATCAGTGCAGCTGGTTATCACAAACTGGAATATGTTGCAGAAAATGATAATTATGTAGTGATTGAACTTGAGCCTGAATTGAAAGCATTGGAGGAAGTGGTGGTTACAGCATTAGGTGTAAAGAAAGAAACCAAGAGGCTTGGTTACGCCGTGCAGGAAATCAAAGGAGATGAACTGATAAAAGCCAGGGATCAGAATCCTATCACCGGTTTAACCGGAAAGATTGCTGGTTTATCAGTTGGTGCCAATGCAGAAATGCTGCGTAAGCCAACCGTGCTGCTTCGTGGAAGTGAAATTACATTGTATGTGGTTGATGGTATTCCCATCAGTTCTGATACATGGAACATCAGCCCGGATGATATCGAATCTTACACCGTATTAAAAGGACCATCAGCTGCAGCCTTATATGGTAGCCGTGCATCAAACGGTGCCATAGTTATTACTACCAAAAAAGGAAGTAAAACAAGAAAAGGCTGGCAGGTTGAATTAAACTCCACCAATTCGTTTGACAAAGGCTTTATTGCATTTCCCCGTTTACAGGATGAGTACGGACCCGGTGAAAACTGTTTGTATGCTTTTGGCAACGGATTGGGCGGTGGTTTAAATGATGCTGACTATGATGTGTGGGGGCCAAAGTTTAACGGCCAGTTAATACCACAATGGGATGGAGAATATACACCGAATACATCTTATACCACAACGTTCCCCGGTGGTTTAAAATATACAGGTAATATAAAGCCTGCTGCATGGGTTGCCAGGGGTAAAAATAATCTTGGCCGTTTTTTAAGAACAGGGTTTCAGTCAACCAATAACATTTCATTGAGCTCGGCGGGTGATAATTACAATCTTCGTTTTTCACTTTCGCATTCATACCAGCAAAGCATTATCCCGAATATGCAGCTGAACATCACCGACTTTAATATGTACGGAAGTTACAACCCTTCCAGACGGTTGAAGATTGAAGCAAACCTGAATTTTAACAGGCAGTACACACCCAACTATCCCGATGTTGATTATGGCCCAAACAGTTTAATTTATAGTGTGGCTATATGGACAGGTGCCGACTGGGATGTGGAATCTCCGTTGATCAGGGGTATATGGCAACCCGGTAAGGTTGGCACACAAAGTGTGTTTGCTGAATACCAGCGTTACCACAACCCATGGCTTACTGTGTATGAGTGGTTGCGCAGTCATCATAAATCAGATGTGTATGGATATGTTTCTGCAAACTATAAAATTGACAGACACTTAAGCACAACCTTACGTTCACAGATGACTGCCTATAACCTGTTACGTACGGAGAAAATGCCTTTCTCTGCGCATCCTTACAGCCGTGAAGGTAATAAGGGCGATTACCGTGAAGACCACCGTAACCTGTTTGAAAACAATACCGAACTGATGCTGAACTATAATTATGATATTCAGAAGTTCGTAAACCTTTCAGGCCTGGTTGGTGGTAACATCCGTTCCTTCTCTTATAATTCAAATTTCACATCAACTGATTATTTAAATGTACCTGGGGTGTACAGTTTCAGTAACTCTCTCAACCCGGTACAGGCCAGCAGTTTTGCATCTGATATGCTTGTACTGAGTGCATTTGCTTCACTCGATGCATCAGCTGGTAAATACGCAACCTTATCTTTCTCTGGAAGGGTTGATAAATCATCAGCATTGCCGGTTCAGAATAACAGTTATTTCTACCCGAGCATTTCACTCTCATCCGTTGTTTCTGATTATGTAAAACTGCCTTCTGTTATTTCTTACCTTAAACTGAGAGGTGCGTTTGCAAGCGTACGTGGAGTGCCCACAAGTGAAACTGTTGGTATGGCTCCGTTCTCAACCATTGCAGCATTTGGCAATACACCATCAGGCAACTCATTGTATGATTACCCGCTTGATTATGGTAACAATTATCTCTCACCTTATGGTGGCCCCGATTTTTCACTGGCATCTGCTTATTCAACATCAAAACCATATAACAGTCAGACAGCAGCTTATTTTACCAGCAACCTGTTTGATCCGAATATCAAATCATCACTTCGTATAAGTTTTGAGCAGGGTGTTGATGTGAAGATTCTGAATAACCGTTTGGGATTGAGTGCAACTACTTTCCAGTACCTGGATGGTCCCCGTATCTTAAGTAACCCTGTTTCATCTGCTACAGGTTATAACTATTATTACATCAATGCACTCAAAACAAAGAAAACCGGTTATGAACTTTCATTATCAGGTTCGCCTTTAAAGTCGAAGAATGGTCTTAACTGGGATGTGCTGGTTAACTATTCAACTTATAAAGATGTTTATTTTGAATTGCCTCCCGGACAAACGGTGTATAATACCTTCTTTAAAAAAGGCGACCGTGTTGATAAATTTTATGGAAGTGCTTTTGTAAGAACACAGGATGGACAGATTATTAATGATGCAGCGGGTAAACCGATTTCTAACCCAAAGGCACAGTTTCTTGGTTACCTGAATGGTAAGTTTCAGTGGGCAGTATTTAACAAGCTTAGCTGGAAAGGACTGAGTGTAGGTTTCCAGTTTGATGGTAATGTAGGAGGTGTAACTTCTGATTACCTGCATAACAAAACCATGCGTGGTGGCCGTAACCTTGAAACAGTACAGGGAGCATTTGGCATTGCCCGTTCATCAGATAACGATCATGCAGGCGATCCGAATTACAAAGGCGTATATGTTGGTGAAGGTGTGCAGGTTTCAAATGCTGCTTCCATTAACTATGATGGTACCACAGGAGCTGTTCTCAACTATAAGGATTTACAGTTTGCGCCAAACAAAACCGTTACACAGGTGCAGGATTACATCAGTAAGTATTATGGTGTAACAGAAGCCAACCTGATGAGTAAAACCTATGCCAAACTGCGTGAAGTAACCATTGGTTATGACTTGCCTGAAAGCCTGCTGCGCAATACATTCATCAGCAAAGTAACTGTTTCACTGGTGGGACGTAACCTGATCTATTTCTATAAAGACAAGCGTTTTAAGGATGTGGATCTTGACCAGTACAATTATTCCACAACAGGTACAAGTGTACAATCACCAACTGTAAGAAGGTTTGGTTTTAACATCAATGTTACTTTCTAAAAACAACAAACTTATTAAGACGATGAAACGTTCTATCCATATTTTATCTGCAATGATCCTGCTGCTTGTTGTAGCAGGCAGCTGCCGGAAATCATTTGAAGATTTCAGTGTAAACAAAAACAAGCCTGTAAGTGTTCCTGCCTCGCTTTTATTCAATGGCGTGTTGAATGATATGACCGATGGACATTACAGCATGTATGAAAGATGGGGTCAGTATTTTCTTTGTAATTATGATTATTACGGAAACAACCGTTATGATTTTGGTTCAGGTTCCAACTACTATACTACATTGAAAAATGTGGGTAAGATGGAAGAAGAAGCAGTTAAGAATGGTGCTGCTGCAGTGAATCCCTATTCGGCTCTTGCCAGGTTTTTCAGGGCTTACCTGTTTACTAAAATGAGTTTACAGATGGGTGATCTGCCAATGACAGAAGCGTTACAAGGAGCCGATAACCTCAAGCCAAAATATGATGCACAGAAAACAATTTTCCAGCAATCATTAAAGTGGCTGGATACGGCCAATACACAGTTGGGGCAACTTATTGATGCAAGCAATAATACCCTTGCCGGTGATATTTATTACAACAATGATTTGAACAGGTGGCGTAAGGCTGTTAATACATTACGTTTACGTTTGCTGATTGAACTGAGCAAAAAAGAAGCTGATGCTGATTTAAATATCAAATCACAGTTCTCAACCATCATCAGCAATGCATCGCAGTATCCAATCATGCAGAGTACAGATGATAACCTGCAGTATGTATATGTGTCACCCACCAACTATTACCCGATGAACCCATCCAACTTTGGGTTTGATGCAACACGCTACAATACATCGGCAACGTATATCGGTTTACTGACTTCATTAAACGACCCAAGGATATTTGTTACTGCCGAACCGGCTGCTGCACTGGTTGCAGGCGGTGCATCACCGGTAAGCTATGCTGCATTTGCAGGTGCTGATCCCGGTGAAGATCTTGGTGCGATGTATGCAAAAGCCAATGCCGGACAATATTCCCTGATTAACCGCTACCGCTATTATCAAACATATACCGGCGAACCGGCTATACAGCTTGGTTATGCTGAAATGCTGTTCAATATTGCTGAAGCAATTAACCGTGGATGGATTACTTCTGGTCCGTTGGGAAATGCTGAAGCACATTACAAAGCAGCTATCAAAGCATCGATGAAATTTTATGGTATTCCTGAAAGCGGAACTTTTACAGCTTATTTTCTTAAATCAGGAAGTCCCGGTTCTACTGCAGTGTATAACACCTATAATGTAAATGTTGATTTCGGTACATACTATGCGCAAAGCAATGTTACCTACGCAGGTAATAATGCAGCAGGCCTTGACCAGATATTAAAGCAGCGATACCTTGCGCTGTTCCGTCATTCAGGACTGGAAGCTTATTTCCAGAACAGGCGTACAGGTGTTCCTGTATTTACAACGGGTCCGGGTACAGGTAATGGCAGCCGTATTGCAAAACGATTCCAGTATTTTGGATCAGAGCTTACATCCAATGCTGATAATTACAAAGCTGCATTGCAGTCGCAATATGCAGGTAATGATGATATCAACGGGGTGATGTGGATTCTGAAGTAAATTAAGTTCCTCTTTCTTTTCTCATACTTTTACAGCGGAGCTATTCTTAGCTCCGTTGTTGTTTAAATTTTATGTTATGAAGTATACATCTTTCTTTTTTGTATTGCTGTTAATGATGCAGTCAACAAATGCACAAACAAAAAAATACAATGTGCTTACTGTTCCTGCCGGCAATCAATATTGCAGAATTGATACTGCAGGTGTTTCTGTTTTACCCAGCGGACGTTTTGTAACTCCTGCCGGGCAAACCATCCGTATTACTCATGATCCGTTTGGTATGGCTATTTCGCCCGATGGAAGCACTGCGGTAACCTTACACAACGGCGTATTTACCATTATACATTTAGCGACCATGAAATCGCTGCGGGTGCCGAGCTATAACCAGAAGATTAATTCACCACTTGCACACAATCCTGTTTCAATGGATGTGTTTTCAGGAGTGGCAGATACAGGTATGGTTATCCCTTCTCCGCTCAGCAATGGTTCTTTTCTTGGTGTTGCATTTGCCCCTGATTCAAAATCTGTTTTTTTAAGCGGTGGTGATAATGGTGCGGTGATTATTTATGATATCACAACCCTGCAGCGCATTGATTCTATTTCATTAAATGGTAAAGTAGGTGCTGAAGAATATCACGACAGCTTTACATCCGATCTTGTATACCGTTCATCTTCCAATGAACTCCTGGTACTTGACCGTGGAAATTTCCGTATGGTACGGATTGATCTCACAACAAAAAAAATTACTGCAAGTATAAAAGCCGGCCGTCAACCTTTCGGGCTTGCTTTAAGCCCCGATCAGCAAACAGCTTTTGTTGCCAATGTGGGGATGTATGAATATCCGCTTGTAAAGGGAATGGATTCATCTAACTATAATTCCATGATGATACCCTGGCATCCGTATGGCGATAACACAAAAGAATCCATTAACGGAACAGAAGTGGAAGGAAAAGAAATTCCCGGTGTGGGTAGTCCGCTTGCACCAGAAGCAATGAGTGTGTTTACCATCGATCTTGCAACCAATAAAATTATTGACAGGTATAAAACCGGTCACCAGATTGGCCAGATGATTGAAGATGCAGAAGTGGTGGGTGGAGCATCTCCCAACTCTGTTGCCGTTGGGAAACGTTTTGCCTATGTTACCAATGCAACCAATGATAATATTTCAGTCATCGACTATCACACACGGAAAATTGTTGCACATATTCCCATCAAAGTCGATAAACGGATTGATAAACACCGTGGACTGTTGCCATTTGGAATTACATTAAGCAAGGATGAAAAAACATTGTATGTGGCCTTGCTTGGGTTTAATGCAGTTGCTGTTGTGGATGTTGCAGGCAGGCAAACAAAAGGATTAATACCAACAGGGTGGGGGCCTGCAAGAGTATTGCTGAGCAGGGATGAAAAAGAATTATACGTAATCAGTTGCCGTGGTTATGGAGCAGGGCCAAATGGTGGTAAAGGTTTTGTAAAGCCTGTGCAGGGAACTTATATCGGCGATATTCAGCTGGCTGCATTTCAGAAAATAAAAAGGCCGGATGAACAGCAGTTGGCTGTTTATACAAAACAATGCCTGGCAAATACAATGAAGGAAGTAAGTATTGCTGATGATGGCAAAAATCCCTTGCCTCCTTTACCAAAAATCAGGCAAAGCCCGATCAGATACATTGTGTACATCACCAAAGAAAACAGGACCTATGATGAAATATTTGGACAGATGAAAACAGGCAGGGGAGACGAAACACTTGCAAGATTTGGTAATGCTGTAGCCATTCGTGGAAAGGGTGATACAATAAAAATTTCAGCTGCTGATATAATGCCCAATCATTTAAAGGCAGCTGCTGAGTTTGCATACAGTGATAATTTTTATTGTGAAAGTGATGCGTCTATTCATGGTCATCATTGGATGATGGGTGTGATACCAAACGAATGGGTTGAAACCAATTCAAGTGTGGATAAATCTGCATCCTGGTTTTCTAAAGCACCCGGTCGCCGTTTTCCCGGAAGTACAGGAAGCATGGATCCTGAAGATTATGCAGAGATTGGTGGACTATGGGAAGCATTGGAACGAAGCCATGTTTCGTTTTACAATTTTGGTGAAGCCAATGAAACAGCACATGTGCGTGAAGAATGGTACGATACACTTACGGGTGCCGGGCATGGTGTAATGGTGCCCATGCAGAAAGCATTGTGGAGCCACACATCACACAACTATGCAGGCTTTAATATGAACATCCCCGACCAGTTCAGGATGGAGCAGTTTGAAACGGAGTTCACCAAAAGATGGATTAACGGAAAAGAAAAATTACCACAGCTTATTACCATGCAGGTGCCCAATGATCATGGTGCCGGAACAAGACCGGAAGATGGATATCCTTACACCCATTCTTTTATGGCAGATAATGATCTCGCTGTTGGACGGATTCTGCATTTTCTTTCACGTACGAAATATTGGAAAAACATGCTGGTGATTATTACTGAAGATGATCCGCAGGGTGGAGTGGATCATGTGGATGCACACCGCAGTGTATTGATGATGGCAGGTCCTTATGTAAAACGCAATTATGTTTCACATACGCATGCAAGTTTTGGTTCAATACTCAAAGTCATTTATAATACACTAAACATAAACTATGTAAACCAGTACGATGCCACTGCCTCACTCTTGCAGGATTTTTTTACAGATAAACCCGATTATACACCTTACACATTTGTATTTCCTGATAAACGTGTATTTGATCCGGAACAGGCAATGAAAAAATACAACCGCAACATCGACTGGCGGAAAGTGAAACAGGGCCCGAGAATGGATGACGAAGATGAACAGCGGGAAGAACATTATAAGAATAAACCAAAGCAACAATAATGCACAACCGTACTTTTAATATTCAGTTCATGTTTTCGTAACATCTGCATCATGTTGTGCTGCTACTTTCACTTTTATTAAAGCAGCACAACATGATGAATTATTCCTTGGCCGTATTTGATATTGCCGGTACAACTGTAAAAGACAGGGGCAACGTAGCAGGTTCTTTTATCAATGCCTTTCGTGAAAACGGGCATCCTATTCCTGCAGATGAAGTAAACAAAGTAATGGGCTGGCGCAAAGCCGATGCCATTAAGATGTTACTGAAAAAATATTACAGTAACTCAGATGCACTTGCGGCTGAACTACAGGAACAGATACACGACGATTTCATCCGTAACATGATTCAGTTTTATGAGCAGGATGAAGATCTGCAGCCTCTTTATTTTGCAGAAGACGTGTTTGATGAACTCCGCAGCAACAATATAAAAATTGCTTTAAACACCGGTTTTACCCGGTCCATTGCTGATGTTATTTTAAAACGCCTGAACTGGTTGCCGGGCGGAAAAATTGATTATGTCATTGCAAGTGACGAAGTGGATGAAGGGCGGCCTTACCCGTTCATGATTCAGCAGTTAATGAAAGAAGCTGGTATTACTGATTCATCAAGAGTGGTAAAAATTGGTGATACCGAAGTGGATATTATGGAGGGACGCAATGCCGGTTGCGGAATGGTGATTGGCATTACAACAGGAGCTTATACCAAAGAAGAATTAAAGCCATACAAACCTGATTTTATTATTGATCGTTTATCGCAACTGCCATCATTGATTTTATGAGCCTGGCAGTTGAACAACATAAACGGAAACTGTTCTCAAAGAACGTTGAAACAACCTTGTTTGCAGCACTGGTAACGTTTTTATCCTACACGGTTGTATACGCATACAGGAAACCGTTTACCATTGCTTCGTATTACAATATTGAATGGTATGGGATTAAATACCAGACATGGCTCATCATTTGCCAGGGTATTGGTTATATGCTCAGCAAGTTTTTCGGTATCAGGTTTATTTCAGAACTGAAACGTTTGGGCCGTTGGAAAACCAGTTTTATACTTGTTGGTACATCATGGCTTTCATTATTGTTCTTTGCAATAGTTCCTCCATTGTATGGATTGTTCTTTCTGGTGATCAATGGCTTTTGCCTTGGGTTCATGTGGGGCGTTGTGTTCAGTTATGCTGAAGGCAGACGTTCAACTGATTTTATTGGTTCTGTAATGGCAGTGAGTTTTATTTTCGCCGGTGGCTTTACACGAAGTGTTGGAAAGTGGTTACTGGTTGATATGAATGTTGCTGAAAAATGGATGCCATTTGTAACAGGTCTGTTGTTTATCATTCCTTTTGCAGTACTGATTCTTCTGCTTGAACGCATACCTCCGCCAGGTGATGATGATATTGCCAGCAGATCGGAACGTGTGGCAATGACAGACAACGACAGGAAAATAATCTTCCGCTATTTTGGTAAAGGACTTTTTCTTATAACAATCGTCTATATTTTTCTTACAGTCATCAGGGATCTGCGGGATAATTTCATGACGCAGATATGGACGGAGTTAGGTTACAACAGCGACTTCACGATTTATACAAAAACTGAAACCATTACAACTGTAACTGTACTTGTTTTAGTAAGCCTGGTGGTGTTTGTGCGGCGCAATATCCAGGCATTCAGATTGATTCACTTTCTTATTTTTCTTGGTTTTGTGGTTACAGGTTTATCCTCAATGCTGTTTATGGCGGGACTGATTCCCGGAGCTGTTTGGATGCAGTTTGTAGGCATGGGATTGTACATGGCTTACATTCCTTTCAATTGTGTTTTTTTTGAACGGATGATTGCTGCTTATCAGTTAAAAGGCAACGCCGGTTTCCTCATGTATGTGGCCGATGCATTTGGCTATTTCGGAAGCATGCTGGTGATGCTGACAAAAGAACTGTTTCATGTCAGTAACGGGTGGGTTTCATTTTACAGCATGGCTTCTTTATGCTGTGCATGCATTGGCATAGGTGGAATTTTGTTTTCTCTTATTTACTTCAATAAAAAATATTATTCACGACAGGTAAATTAATTTCTATGCATACAGAAAAAGCAGATCTGGTCATAATTGGCGGTGGAGTGTTTGGATGTTCAACAGCTTATTATTACGCATTAAATAATCCCGGCAGTAAAGTGATTTTGCTGGAGCGTAATGAATTGTGCAATGCAGCTACCAGCAGGGCAGCATCTATGATGACAAAGATCAGGGCAAAGGAAGAATTTATACCATTGGCAATGGAAACATATACTGCCGTTGAAAATATGGAAGAACTCTTGGGTGAAAGTATGGACATTAAACGGGTGGGAATTATTCATATTGCTGCATCTGAACAAAAAGAAAAAGAGTTAAACGAACTGATGCAGATTGCAGGATTATATGGAGAACCTGCTGTGTTTATTGATGCAGCAGAAGCTAACAGGATGGCACCATGGTTAGATGCAACAAAAGCAAATAAGATTGCATTTGTGCCGGATGAAGCATATTGCGATCCTTACCTGCTTGGAACTTTTTATGCACGCAGTGCAAAACTATTGGGAGCCGATTTACGTCAGGGCATTGAGGTAACAGATATTGTTGTTGAAAACGGAACAGCAAAAGCAGTTGTTACAACAAACGGAATCATCAGTGCAGATATGGTTGTTCTTGCTGCTGGTGCATGGTCGCCCGTCATTGCAAAAAAAGCAGGAATAGGTTTGCCGGTTGCTCCTGTTCGCAGCCAGTACTGGATTACTGAAAAAAATAAAATCTTTCCTGAATCATCACCCATGGTGGTTCTTCCCGATGCCAACGCCTATTTCCGGCCCGATGGAGGCGCATTGCTGTTTGGTATCCGTGAAAAAAAATCAATTGCTGTTTCGCCCGAACTGATAACTTCTGATATCAGTGGTTTTCATTTCAGTGATGATAAAGGCATGAATGATTTGTCGGAAGTGATTCATAAACTGGGCGATTTCTTTCCGGCTGTTTATGATATTGGATTGAAATATTATATCGCAGGTTTTTCAGCTTATACGCCTGATAATTATTTAAGCATGGGAGCAACACCTCTGCTTTCGAATGTCTTGTTTGCAACAGGATGTGTGGGCGCAGGTATTGCTGTTTGTGGTGGTGTGGGAAAAGCATTTGCTGCATTGGCTGCAGGTGAGGAAAATCCTTATGACTTTAATGCATTTGACATTCATCGTTTTGGGGAGGTTGATCCTTTTTCAGATGAATGGTTACAACGTTGTGCAGCGGCAAGATCAGTAAAGAACAGCGGATAAATAAATCGTTATGAAAGATCAGAACCTGTTTGTTGAAGGAGATGTAAACTTTACATCCGGCAGAAAAAAATGGTATGCTGTGCTTGATGGAGAAGCAATGGATTTACTCAACAGGGATAAAGAGGTGTTTATGCATCAGTCTTTATCAACTCCCTGTTTAAATGTATTGTCTTCCTGCGAAGGTTCGTATATCACAGATCTGAATGGAAAAAGATATCTCGACTTTCATGGCAACAGTGTTCATCATACCGGCTACCGCAATCCCTATATCATTGAAAAAGTAAAACAGCAAATGGATATATTGCCGTTTTCTCCCCGGCGATATACAAACGAAGCGGCGGTGAGGTATGCAGAAAAGCTGGTTACTTATTTTCCTGCTCCATTAAATCGAGTACTCTTTGCACCGGGTGGCACTGCTGCTGTGAGCATGGCATTAAAACTGGCAAGAATCATTACAGGTAAACAACGGATTGTTTCATTGGAAGATTCTTTTCATGGTGCTTCTTTGGATGCCATTGCTGCCGGAGGTGAATACCAGTTTAAAAAGTACATGGGTATATTTCCTGATACAGTTAATGTACGTCAACCTGGTGCGAATGATATGGCAGCTGCTGATGAGCTGGAAGAAATACTGAAGGAAGAACCCGGTGTGGGAGCTTTTATTGCTGAAACAATACGTAATACAGATGTGCATATTCCATCGCAGGCCTACTGGAAAAGAGTGCGGGAAATCTGCACAAAGTATAATGTGTTACTGATACTGGATGAAATACCCATTGCATTTGGCAAAACAGGAAAAATGTTTGCGTTCGAACATTATGGAATTGTTCCTGACATCGTCTGCCTGGGAAAAAGCATGGGTGCCGGCATCATACCAATGGCCGGCATTGTAACAAAAGAGGAATACAATATTGCTGCCGAAATTTCTTTGGGTCATTTCACACATGAAAAGAGTCCGCTTGGTTGTGCAGCAGGTTTAGCCATGCTTGAGTTCATTGAACAGGAGCAGCTGCTGCAAAAAGTAAAGGAAGACGAACTGTTTGTTCGCAATGAATTAGAGCAGCTCAAAAAAAAGTTTCCGTTTATTCATGAAGTACGGGGCATTGGCTTGTTGTGGGCAATTGAACTGCTGAACACACAACCTGAAGGAAAAGATACTGCAGCTGTTGCCGAACAGGTATTGTATGAGTGTTTGAAAAACGGGTTAAGCTTTAAAATATCAAACGGAAATGTGTTACAGCTTTCACCGCCCTTGACCATTTCACGAATTGAATTAGAGGAAGCTTTTCAGGTACTGCATCAGGTATTCAGTTCGCTCTGATCTTGTAAAACTTAACATTAGCCTGTTGGCTTCAATATTATCTTTGTATGAATTAATTGTTAAGTGTTATGACAACAACCAAAGCCACAAGGAAACAAGTAAGGGAAAACGTTCTTGCCAAAATTGAAGCTGCATTAAAAGACGTTGCCATTACTGCACATCAAAAGAAATTAGCCAGGAAGTTAAAAAAGGCAAGCCACCTCATTGCTGATTTTATCTGGGAAGTAAATGAAAAGAATGCGCCCAAAAAGCCGGCAAAAAAAGCTGCAAAAAAATCAGTGAAGAAGGTAGCTAAGCCGGTTATAAAAGCAAAGAAACCTGTTAAGAAAGCTGCTAAATAATCATTGCTGAACATCTGCTGTGATTTTCTTTTTAATGCAGATCAGATATCGTATTCAGAAATTCATTTTTACTGGAATACATTGTTGGCAACCGGGTTTTTTAAAATACGATCAAAACGTTTTTTATGAACATTTTTGCCATTACCGTTACGGTTCTTATTTGTATGGCTCTTTTAGTGTTTGTAATTGTGCGTAATCAGAAAGATGAAAAGCAATTTGAGCAGCAATTGAAAGATGATTATCACAAAACAAAAGACGAAGAAGCTGATGTTGATGTAGACGAAGTGCTGAAATAATCAGCTGTTTAAAAAACTTCTCCACCAGTAACCACTTTCTTTTATAGTGCGGAGCTGTGTTTTAAAATCAACATGAATTAAACCAAACCTTGCAGCAAATCCTTCACTCCATTCAAAATTATCCATTAATGTCCATGCAAGGTAACCGCTGATGTTTACACCCTCTTTTTTTGCTTTCAGCAGGGCACCAAGGTATTGCTGAAAATAATGAATACGCTGCTCATCATTTACCCGGCCGTTCTCTACAACATCTTTATAACAGGCACCGTTTTCAGTAACCATGATTTGTTTGATGCTTCCATAATTCCAGAAACGTTTCAGCATACGGTAAAAACTCTCTGCATTTACTTCCCACCCAAGTGCAGTAACAGGTACATTTCGTTTTACAGCTTTTACTTCACTTGCCTGTATATACGGAATAATGGAGTTGTGTTTAACGGTTACTGCAAAATAATTCTGTAAACCAATAAAGTCGAAATCAAATGCCATACGTTCAGTAAACTTCCAGGCTTTTGTTTGCAGGTGAAGTTTATCCATCAGGGGAAAATCATCATGCGGATAATTTCTTCCAAGAGCAGGTTCAATAAATAAACGGTTGAGCAGGATATCAATTCGCCTCGCTGCTGCAATATCTTCTTTTTTTTCAGTGAAAGGATTTACTTCACTGCAGGAAAAAGTAGTTCCGATTATTGCATTATTGACAAGTTTCCGGATAATGCGTCCGCCTTCGGCCTGTGCAAGTACAGCGTTATGAATAGCAGGAAAAAAGTTGTCCAGTCCCGTTTTACCCGGTGCATGTTTTCCCATCATATAACCAAGCGATGTAAAACCCATCGGCTCATTTAAGATCAGCCAGTGTTTTACTTTGTATCCAAACTCTTCTGCACAGAACGATGCATATTTGGAAAACCATTTCAGCATCATCACACTTGTCCAGCCACCTTCATGTTGCAAAGCTTGTGGCAGATCCCAATGGTATAATGTTACAAAAGGAATAAGCCCCAGCTGCAAACATTCATCAATCAACCTGTGATAAAACAATACACCTTCCTTGTTTACTCTTCCTGTTCCTTCAGGAAAAATCCTGCTCCAGGAAAACGAAAACCTGAATACGTTAAAGCCTAATGCTTTTGCAAGTAACAGATCATCTTTATACCTGTAATAGAAATCACAGTTCTCTGTTGGTCTTGCCCCACCTTTAATTTTTCCATTCCGTTTGGCAAAGTTGTCCCAGATCGAAGGACCCCTTCCGTCTTTATTCCAGGCTCCTTCATTTTGTGCAGCAGCAATAGCCACACCCCACAAAAAATCGTTGCCAAATGATAAACGGTTCAATGGTTGCATGGAATAAAGTTGACTGAAACAGCGCTGAAAAACAGGAACCCAATGTTATGAGATTATGAAATGTTTGGGCAGTTTGAATTTATTGTTATCATTTTTTAATCCAGTTGTTGAAAAAGGATTGTTGATAGTTTTAATAAATGAATCGGAAAGAGTTCCTGGCGCAGTTAGGTGTAAGTAGCTTGCTGTTTACGGCAATGCAATGTACTCAGTCATGTACACATAAAGAAAACATGGGTCAGCCAATAAATACTGATCTGTATATCGATTTATCCAAACCTGAATATGCCGTATTAAAAACACCGGGCTCTTTTATTTTTATAAAAGAAATAATAGTTGCATTTACAATTCATCAAACATTTATTGCAGCATCAGCACGCTGTACACATGAAGGCAGTTTGCTGGCTTATTATCCTTCCGATATTCTTTTTTGTGGAAAGCATGGAGCATCATTTGCAACAGATGGTACTGTACTGCAGGGCCCTGCACAGGTGCCTTTAAAAATGTATAAAACACAGTTGTCTGGCAGCATCTTAAGGGTATTTGCATAAATGACTTCTGTCTCGCAGCTTTCATTCAATAAAATAATAAGCTTTTAAATGTCTTTCCCGGGTTGCATTATAAAACCGGATTTACGATATATGAACTAACTTCAGGATTGCTTCAAAATTCATTTCGTATTTTACTCCAAATTTGTTGTGTGAAAATCCTGATTATTGAAGATGAAAAAGCATTGAGTGATAGTATCGCTAAGTACTTACGTGGTCAGGATTACCTGTGCGAAATAGCTGCCGATTTTAATACAGCTATGGAAAAAACTGAACTTTACGATTATGATTGCATCCTGCTGGATATTACGATTCCCGGGGGCAGCGGATTAGCAGTTTTAAAGGAATTGAGAACAAATAATAAACAGGACGGTGTGCTCATCATTTCTGCCAAAAACTCCATTGATGATAAAGTGAATGGCTTGATGCTTGGCGCCGACGATTACCTCTCTAAACCATTTCATTTATCCGAACTCAATGCAAGGGTGGCTGCTATTATCAGGCGAAAGCAGTTTGGTGGAAGCAGCATCATACAGTTTAATAATATTACAATTGATACGCAGGCAAAATCAGTGAACATCAGCAATAAGCCTTTAGATCTGACAAAAAAGGAATTTGAATTGCTGTTGTATTTTGTAAACAATAAGAAAAAGGTCATTTCCAGGACAGCAATTGCTGAACATTTGTGGGGCGATGAGTTAGAAGGTAATCTTGATTTTATATATACACATATAAAAAACCTGCGTAAAAAACTTCTCGAAACCGGTAATGCAGATTATATCAAATCGGTATATGGTATGGGCTATAAATTCACCGACAGATGAAGCTCTTGCACCGATACAACAGGCTGAATATCCTGGTTACAATTATTGTATTGTTCATTGGAGGCGTATGTTATTATTTTATTTTGAGTTATGTACTGATCAAACAACTCGATAAAGACTTACGACTGGAAGAACTGGAAGTAAAAGATTTTGTAAGGATAAACAAAACCCTGCCGCCGGCAGCAAATTACAAAGACCAGCAGATGACATATAAACCTGTTGGCGACGCTGTTACAGCAAGAAAATTCAGCAGTATAACAGTATTTGATTCTTCAGAAAACGAAGTGGAGCCTATCAGGCGTCTTGTGTTCCCTTTAACTGTTGGCTCAACAAATTATGTAGTGTCTGTTACTAAATCCCGTCAGGAAACAGAAGATCTTGTCAGGCTGATTGTAATACTTACGGTATCTATTATTGCATTGCTGCTGCTGGCATTATTTATGATCAACCGGTTTGTACTTAGTAAATTATGGTTACCCTTTAATAAAACCTTAGCCGGGTTAAAACAATTCAATCTCAACAGCAACGCAGTAATTGAACATAGCGATACAACGATTACTGAATTTAAAGAACTAAACGATGCTGTGAGTAAAATGAGTGAGCGTGTTGTAAATGATTATAATTCTTTAAAAGCATTTACTGAAAATGCTTCACACGAAATTCAAACACCTTTGGCTGTGGTAAATTCCAAACTGGAGTTGCTGATACAGGCGGAAAATTTCACGGAACAACAAATGCAGGATATTCAAACAATTCACGATGAAATTAACCGGCTGAGTAAATTAAATCAATCATTATTGCTCTTAACAAAAATTGATAATGACCAGTTTAGGGAAACCAGCCAGGTTGATCTGGCACAAATCATCAACAGGCTTTTAAATAATTATGAAGAGCTGCTTTCCGCAAAACAAATTACCCTGATAAAAAATATTACCCGGCATACAGTGTTGCTGATGAATGAAACCATGGCGCAGGTTTTAATTTCTAACCTGGTCACCAATTCAATTAAACACAATACTGATGGGGGAAGTATTACCATCAGTCTGATGCAGAATTGTTTAACAGTCAGCAATACGGGAGAAGCGCTCATTAATCCCCCCGAAAAGCTCTTTGAACGTTTTAAAAAAGACAAAGTGAATGCCGAATCATTAGGGCTGGGTTTATCCATCGTTAAAAAAATATGCGACCGTTATCATTTTACAATCAACTATTCATATAAAGAGGGACAGCATATTCTGTCTGTTTTATTTCCCTGATAGGCTCGTAATCTGAACTTCAGTATTACTACAGAATCCCGGTACAAATTGCAGTTAAAACTATTATTAACTTCATACAGGTCATTCTGTGCGCAATTGAATATGCTTATGAAATACGTTCTTTTACTGCCGTTACTTTTATGCATTTCCAATGCATTTGCCCAACAGGGAAAATGTTCTGTCAATGGAGTTGTTACAGATAAGCTTACCCAACAGCCGCTTGAATTTGTAACAGTAGAAATTATGCAGAAAAAAGACAGTACAGTTGTTTCAGCCACTCTTACTGATAAAAATGGAAAATTTGTTTTTCATAATATAAGCCCGGGTAATTTCTTTTTGCATTGCAGTTATATTGGTTACAGTACAACAGTTTACCTTGATCTGAATATTACAGGTGATCAGAAAAATATTTCTGCAGGTACAATTGTAATCAGCAACGATGCAAAGAATTTATCACATGTGATTGTTACAGGGGGGAGATCAATATTAAATACATCAATTGACAGAAAATCTTATGATGTAACCAAAGATTTGCTGGCCCAAAGTGGCACTGCAAGTGATATACTGAAAAATATTCCTTCGGTTGAAGTGGATATAGATGGTAATGTAAGCCTGAGAGGATCAGGTGATGTAATGATTTTAATTAATGGCCGGCCATCACCACTTTTCGGGAAAATGAATAAAGCAGAAGTGTTGCAGCAGTTCCCTGCCAGTTCAATTGAACGGATAGAAGTAATTACCAATCCATCTGCACGTTACAAACCCGATGGTACTTCAGGAATTATCAATATTGTTTTAAAGAAAAACAGTAAACAGGGATGGAATGGTTCCGTATCGGCAAATGCAGGTATTCGTGACAGGTATAACGCAAGTGCAATGTTGAATTATAAAACAACAAAATTCAACATTTTTGGAAATGCAGGTATCAGAAAAGACAGCAGGGAACGAACAAACATCGTTTCACGAAAATATGTTGATACGCTTACAAATACCGTAAACAGTTATTATTCAGAAGATGGTATTTCTTTTGCCCGGCCAATAACTCATTTGGTAACAATTGGCTTTACATACGAGCCGGATAAGAACAACAGCTTAGGCCTTTCCGCTGATTATTCTAACAGGACACAGGTTAAAAATGACCGGAACACAAAACTCTTTACAGATAAAAATAATGTTTACACAAACTATTTTGACCGGTTGAGATATGATCCCGAATATGAAAAAGAAAAAGATGTCACTGCTTTTTATGAACACAAATTTCCTGGTGAAGATCATACGCTCCGTGTAGAATTAAATGTGGCTGCTTCAAAAGAGGAAGAAAACAATCATTACCGGAATCAATATTATTTTCCGGGAAACAATTCAAGCTTTGATAATATGCGCATCTTCCAGGGCGATAAGCAACAGCTGTTAACAGTTGATTATTCTCACACACTGTCAGAAACTGCGAAGTTGGAAGCTGGTTATTCAGGTGCATTCAACCAGCAGGATTTCAATTTTAAATCTGAATATATGGATGCCGGCACCGGGCAGTTTGTTATTGATAACATAAAGACAAATCGTTTTTTATACAACCAGGATGTTCACGCATTTTATGGAACCTTTCAAAAAAATTATAAAAAATTCGGGTATTCTCTTGGATTAAGAGTGGAAGCAACAATTGTAAGCGGAAAGCAGCTAACAAAAGATACTTCTATAAACAATAATTACCTGAAGGCTTATCCAACACTTCACCTTGCATATGAATTAAATCAGCAAAGTCAACTTCAGTTAAATTACAGCAGGAGAGTACACCGTCCCGAAGGCGACGATATCAATCCCTTTCCTGAATACCAGGATCCTTATAATGTAAGAGCTGGTAACGCAAAACTTTTGCCTGAAATAATTCATTCAGTTGAGTTTGGATATAAATGGCAGGGGGAGTATATTTCATTTGTTCCCAGCATTTATTACAGGTATAAACAAAATGGATTTACACAGGTTACTGTTCCTTTAAATGACAGTGTTTTACTAACCACTCAACAGAATTTGTCAAACGATAAATCTGCGGGGCTTGAATTAATTTTTTCGGCAAAGGCAGGGAAGTTTTTTTCTTCTAACCTGAGCGGAAATTTCTTTTATAATCAGATCAACGCCACCAACCTCGGATATTTTAACAATAAAACAATCCTGTCATTCAGCACCAATTTAAACAGCACGTTTACAATAACTCCCAGGACTATGGCCCAGGTGAGTGCAATCTATTATTCATCCCGGCTTACACCTCAGGGAAAAAAATATCCTTCATTTATACTTAATGCGGGAATACGACAGGATTTTTTCAAAAAGAGATTCTCTGTCATACTCACAGCATCTGATATATTAAGATCAATGAAACAGAAAACGGATTTAAACAGTTCTTATTTAAAACAGGTTTCTGTTAACAGAAGAGACGGGCAGATAATTTATATCGGCTTCAGCTACAGGTTTGGTAAAACACTGAAAACGCAAAAAGAAGAAAAATTAGAATTTGATACTGGAGGTTAAAAAAATGAAACCTTGCAATGTTGCCCGGCAACTTCAAATTCCCCACAGAATCAGCTTTTAGGTTTACAAATCATTCATCCATATAAAACAAATCAAAAATGAAAAAACTAATCATGTTGTTTGCATTAGTTGCAGCAATTGGAATTTCAGCATCTGCTCAAAAAATAAATGCATCAAAAGTACCGGCTGCTGTAAAGGCTGCCTGCGAAAAACAATTTCCCGGGACTAAAGTTAAATGGGGAATGGAAGCTGATAAATATGAAGCAAGCTTTACACAGAACGGGAAGGAAATGAGTGCCGTATTTGATGCTGCCGGCAAAATGCTGGAAACTGAAGTTGAAATAAAACTCTCTGATTTGCCTGCAGCTGTAATTTCGTATGTTAAAGCTCATTATGCTGCTACGAAAATTACAGAAGCAGCAAAAATTACAAAGTCTTCCGGTGAAGTAAATTATGAAGCAGAAGTAAAAGGGAAAGATCTTTTATTCGATGCAAAAGGGAATTTTTTAAGCGAAGAAAAAGATTAATTACTGGTGAAATAAATGAACGGTTACTAATTAAATCAGGAACTTTATTTTTCAGACGAGTGATTATTCAAGACAATGTTCTCCGGCTAAAACAGATTTCTTTTAGCTGAAGTTCTTATAAGATTTGATTTTCATTGCCCCGTCATTTATGACGGGGTAACCAGTTCAGAACTCAGGCACGACGGGCTTTAGCCCAGCTTAGTCACACAATCATAATTTAAACTTTAAATGAATTACAAAATGATTCGATCAACACTTTTTTTGTTAGTCATGTATGCTTGTTCCTCTGTACAGGCACAGCAAAAAGATCAATTGGAAATCCTGAATACAATACATATAGCCAGCCCCGGCGGCTGGGATTATCTCGCAGTAAGTCCTGTTCAGAACTGGCTCTATGTCAGTCATGGAACACAGGTCAATATCGTTGATAAAAAATCAGGCGATTCAGTTGCTGTTATCGAAAACACCATAGGTGTTCATGGAATTGCTTTTGATCCGGGAACAAAGAAAGGTTTTATTAGTAACGGCAGACTGAACAATGTGTTTGTATTTGATATAAACACCAATAAAGTAATTGACCATATTGGAACAGGGCAAAATCCTGATGCAATTTTATATGAACCGTTCTCGAAAAAAATAATCACCTGTAACGGGCGTAGTCAGAACCTGAGTATCATTGATCCCGTTCAGGATAAATTAATTGATAGTATTAATGTGGGTGGTAAACCTGAAACTGCTGTGAGCGATGGGGAAGGACATCTCTTTGTGAACATAGAAGATAAAAATGAGATTGTGCAGGTTGATATGAAAACCTTTAAAGTGGTAAATCATTGGAGCATACTGCCGGGCGAAGGTCCCACCGGGCTGGCTTATGATGCAAAAACAAAACGGCTTTTTGCCGGTTGTGAAAAAATGCTGCTGGTTGTAAATGCAGTAAATGGAACGATTGTTGACAAGTTACCCATTGGCGAAGGCTGTGATGGCGTTGCCTTTGATGAAAAGGAACAGAACATTTATACTGCTAACGGTGAAGGTACACTCACAGTTATTCACGAAGAGAATGCAGAAAAGTTTACCGTTACTGCAACAATAAAAACAAAAAAAGGGGCCAGAACAATTACAATCGATCCGCTTACGCATTTATTATATCTCCCCACTGCAGAATTTGAAGCACAGGCAAATAATGCAAACGGGCGTCCAAAGATGATTGCCGGAACCTTCCAGGTTTTGGTTATAGGAAAAAAACAGAACTTTTAAAACGAACAGCATTGAAAAGAATTTATTTGTTTATAAGCTTCATCATTATTGCAGGTTTCGCAGCAGCACAAAATACAGTAAACATAAAGGTTGTGAATGCAGCAAATAAAGAACCACTTGAGGGTGTAAGCATCTCTGTTGGAAATAAAGTGTTGACGGCAACAAATAAAGTCGGAGAAGCTTCGCTGCAATTGAATGCAGGACGTCAGTTGCTGACTTTTACATTTGTTGGTTACAAGCCTGTTGATACAGTTTTACAGGTTCCGTTATCCGGTACAGTTTTAATTGCTCTTATGGAAGCAGGTAAAAACCTGGAAGAAATAACCATACTGTCTTCCACAAGAAATAATCAGCGTATAGAGAATTCTCCACTCAAAGTGGAAGTGCTCGGAAGAGAAGAAATGGAAGAGGAAAGCAGTATAAAACCTGCAGGCATCGCCAGTATATTGGGTGATGTAAGCGGTGTGCAGATTCAGCAAAGCAGTGCCGTTAGCGGAAACGCCAATGTCCGCATTCAGGGGCTTGACGGGCGCTATACACAAATACTGAAAGATGGTATGCCATTGTACGATGGTTTTAGCGGAGGTTTTGGTATTCTAAGTATTCCTCCGCTTGATTTAAAACAGGTGGAATTAATAAAAGGTTCATCCTCCACATTATACGGTGGCGGCGCAATCGGTGGCATTGTGAATATTATTTCAAGACGACCCACCAATAAACAGGAAGCTGTTGTAAGCATTAATCAAACAACATTAAATGAAACAAACTTCAACAGCTATATTGCAAAAAAGTATAAGAAAATAGGATATACTTTTTTTGGGGGTTACAATTTTCAAAAAGCAGCAGATGTAAATAATGACGGTTTCTCGGATGTAACAGATCTTAATGGATTGGTACTGCATCCACGGTTGTTTTTGTACCCCGGTAAAAAAACAACAGTTGTGGCAGGTTATACAGGCACCTTTGAAAAAAGAAAAGGTGGCGATATGCAGGTGCTTGCAGGAAAAGAAGATGCGGTGCACCAGTATTTTGAAAACAATACAATTAAAAGAAACAGTTTTGAACTAACCGCACAACATGAATTAAGCCACAACAAAAAACTGGAATTTAAAAGCAGCCTCAGTTCATTCAATCGAAACATCAGCAGTAATGAAATTAATTTTACCGGGTCGCAGTTAAACTATTTTTCAGAGCTGTCTTTGCTTGTACCCTATAAGGAAAACAGCCTTGTTGCCGGAATAAATGCAACCGGCGACCGGTTTAAAAAAATAACAGAAAATATTCTTCTTCAGAATTTCAGTAACAATACAGCTGGTGTGTTTATACAGAATACCTGGAACCTGAAAGAAAAAACCACAATTGAAGTTGGCTTAAGAGATGATTATCATTTCACATACGGCAATTTTTTATTGCCAAGACTTGCTGTGTTTTATCGTCTCAACGATCATTGGGCAACACGGGCAGGTATCGGTTTTGGATATAAAACACCCAATGCCCTTGCGCCGCAAACCACCGATTATTCTATTCAGAAAATTCTGTCATTGCCTGCAGGAATAAAAGCAGAAAAATCAATTGGCTATAATGCCGAAGTGAATTATAAAACCAGATGGGGAAATGAAAATGAACTCTTCATTAATCATGCTTTTTTCTTAACGCAGTTAACCGATCCTGTTACCGGCACTGTTTTAACAAACGGTAATGTTGAGTTCAGCAACCAGGCAAAGCCTGTTATAACAAAAGGGTTTGATACCTATATCAGGACAGTGATCAGTCAGTGGGAATTATATGCAGGTTATACCTATACAATTGCAGAACGGAAGTACCTGCAGCAGAATCAGTTTATTCCGCTTACACCTAAAAATCGCTTTGCGTTTACCATCGTAAGGGATATTGAAAAAGCCGGATTCCGTTTCGGGATAGAAGGCTCATATACAGGGTATCAATACCGGGAAAATTATACCAGGACACCCGGCTATTTCTTTATGGCAGCGATGATGGAAAAAAAACTTGGGAAACATTTCAGCCTTGTGCTGAATGGCGAAAATCTGCTTGATTACCGCCAGAGCAAAGAAGAACGCTTATTTACAGGAACCATTACATCTCCTGTATTTAATCCCTTATGGGCACCAATAGATGGCAGGGTGCTTAACCTTTCATTAAAATGGAAATTGTAATTACGGACAAAGCATATTTAAATTAAAAAGCATTCTCATCAGTAATCAGTTGGTCGCAACCACCTGGAAGCTAACTCTTAGTTTTCAGGTGCTTTCCCTTCAACCGAAGCACACCAAAACTCACTGTAATTAAATCAATCACCAGTCCCCGAAGCGAAATGATCAGATAGCATGTTCTTTCAGACTAACAGCTAACGACTAATGGCTATTGGCTATTGGCTGGTTTAATTGTAAGTTGCTTTCAACTGAAACGTAACAGAAGACACTGAGACAAAAAAACAATGAAAAATCCCTGAAGTAAATGATGATGAAGTATGTTCTTTCATACTAACAGCTATCGGCTACCGGCTACTGGCTCGTTTAGTTGTGATTTGCTTTCAACTGAAGCGCAGCGGAAGTCACTGAGACAAAAAAACAATAGAAAATCCCCGAAGTAAATTATTAAGTAGCTTAGTTCTTTCACACTCGGTTGCATTAAATGCAGCACGTTTTTCGGGTTGTGATTTGCTTTCACCTGAAGCGTAGCGGAAGTCACTGAGACCAAAAAACAATAACAAATCTCCGAAGTAAATTATTAAGTAGCTTAGTTCTTTCACACATTCTGAAATCAGTTTGCAAACTTTGGAAATGTTGTGATTTGCTTTCAAATTATTAAGTAGCTTAGTTCTTTCACACAATTTTGAAAGTGAATAGAATGAATATCCGTGTTGTGATTTGCTTTCAACTGAAGCGCAGCGGAAGTCACTGAGACAAAAAACAATAAAAGTTACCGAAGTAATTTATTAAGTAGCTTAGTTCTTTCACACATGGCGACTTCTGTATAAGTATATCCTGCGAGTTGTGATTTGCTTTCAAATTATTAAGTAGCTTAGTTCTTTCACACACAACCTTGCAACCCGTGCAACGGCTGAACGGTTGTGATTTGCTTTCAAATTATTAAGTAGCTTAGTTCTTTCACACAGTATTATCCATTTTATCACCTAACAGGTTTGTTGTGATTTGCTTTCAAATTATTAAGTAGCTTAGTTCTTTCACACAATATACGCAAAAGATTCCATTCAGTTAAAAGTTGTGATTTGCTTTCAAATTATTAAGTAGCTTAGTTCTTTCACACACGTTTAACTGTTTGTATAACGGTTTCATGGTTGTGATTTGCTTTCAAATTATTAAGTAGCTTAGTTCTTTCACACATTTCACTTCTTTACGTGCAACATTCACTGGTTGTGATTTGCTTTCAAATTATTAAGTAGCTTAGTTCTTTCACACAAAAGACAAAATTTTCAGTGCGCATGTCATTGTTGTGATTTGCTTTCAAATTATTAAGTAGCTTAGTTCTTTCACACAGAGCTGCTTCTTTTGGCTTAATGAATCAGGTTGTGATTTGCTTTCAAATTATTAAGTAGCTTAGTTCTTTCACACAAAACAAACGGGATTTATCCCTATTTCAGAAGTTGTGATTTGCTTTCAAATTATTAAGTAGCTTAGTTCTTTCACACACCGCATTTCTTACATCTAAACATATCGTAAGTTGTGATTTGCTTTCAAATTA
>DDFJ01000004.1:0-733831 GCA_002337125.1 Chitinophagaceae bacterium UBA1931 | reverse complement strand
AAGTAGCTTAGTTCTTTCACACACCCCCGCTTTTGTTTCACAAAGATAAAGGTGTTGTGATTTGCTTTCAAATTATTAAGTAGCTTAGTTCTTTCACACATAAACGTTTAAAATGGCAAGTGAAAAAATAGTTGTGATTTGCTTTCAAATTATTAAGTAGCTTAGTTCTTTCACACATAATTAAAAGTGAAGTGTATAAAAATACAGTTGTGATTTGCTTTCAAATTATTAAGTAGCTTAGTTCTTTCACACAATTGCAACTGGACTAGATCCATACACTTTAGTTGTGATTTGCTTTCAAATTATTAAGTAGCTTAGTTCTTTCACACAAGCAATGCCGGTATTACCAGGAGATACATTGTTGTGATTTGCTTTCAAATTATTAAGTAGCTTAGTTCTTTCACACAAAAAGTAAACTTCATATCAACAGCTTTAGTGTTGTGATTTGCTTTCAAATTATTAAGTAGCTTAGTTCTTTCACACAGGTGTTGAAAGCTCCTGCTCCGAGTTCCTGTTGTGATTTGCTTTCAAATTATTAAGTAGCTTAGTTCTTTCACACATATCGACATACGGAGTCCCTTTATATTCGGGTTGTGATTTGCTTTCAAATTATTAAGTAGCTTAGTTCTTTCACACATATTGAAGCATGGACTGATGCCTTTGATGAGTTGTGATTTGCTTTCAAATTATTAAGTAGCTTAGTTCTTTCACACATAAAGTCGTATTGCAAAACCTGGTCAACCAGTTGTGATTTGCTTTCAAATTATTAAGTAGCTTAGTTCTTTCACACACGCTGTACCGGAGCTGAGATATATTAACCAGTTGTGATTTGCTTTCAAATTATTAAGTAGCTTAGTTCTTTCACACATATGGCTCCCATCTTCAATGTATGACCATGTTGTGATTTGCTTTCAAATTATTAAGTAGCTTAGTTCTTTCACACAAAAATACAGTGTGGTAACTACCAGGTGAAGGTTGTGATTTGCTTTCAAATTATTAAGTAGCTTAGTTCTTTCACACAGTTCCATCAGTCTTTTTAATCAGGTCTGATGTTGTGATTTGCTTTCAAATTATTAAGTAGCTTAGTTCTTTCACACAGCCAAGCTGATTAATAACAGCGTTTATTAAGTTGTGATTTGCTTTCAAATTATTAAGTAGCTTAGTTCTTTCACACAGCCATGTTTTTAGAATGGTTTGGTGATGTAGTTGTGATTTGCTTTCAAATTATTAAGTAGCTTAGTTCTTTCACACATGTTATCTCAACACAGTAACTATGTCAAGGTTGTGATTTGCTTTCAAATTATTAAGTAGCTTAGTTCTTTCACACACCTGCTGCTGCGTAGGGTGATATCGAACCAGTTGTGATTTGCTTTCAAATTATTAAGTAGCTTAGTTCTTTCACACAATCTTCCTGTTTGTTGGTTGGTGATGGTGAGTTGTGATTTGCTTTCAAATTATTAAGTAGCTTAGTTCTTTCACACACCACACACAAAGGACAGCGCCCGCAGGGCAGTTGTGATTTGCTTTCAAATTATTAAGTAGCTTAGTTCTTTCACACAGTACCGAATACCGAATCAAACGAATCACAAGTTGTGATTTGCTTTCAAATTATTAAGTAGCTTAGTTCTTTCACACATGAAAGCTGTTGTGTCGCTTATACCGCCCAGTTGTGATTTGCTTTCAAATTATTAAGTAGCTTAGTTCTTTCACACAGGTGGAACTTATGATGATTGGCAGGAAACAGTTGTGATTTGCTTTCAAATTATTAAGTAGCTTAGTTCTTTCACACAACAGGAGCTTTAACTGGTGCGTACAAAACAGTTGTGATTTGCTTTCAAATTATTAAGTAGCTTAGTTCTTTCACACAAGGTCATGGTGTCGCAGCTGGCGCATTAAGGTTGTGATTTGCTTTCAAATTATTAAGTAGCTTAGTTCTTTCACACACGAACTTTAACAGCGTTCTTATCAGCGGCAGTTGTGATTTGCTTTCAAATTATTAAGTAGCTTAGTTCTTTCACACACGTCACACTTTACATTATAATCCAGTGAGCGTTGTGATTTGCTTTCAAATTATTAAGTAGCTTAGTTCTTTCACACACTGTTAATGCGTATTTTACTCGCAGATAAAGTTGTGATTTGCTTTCAAATTATTAAGTAGCTTAGTTCTTTCACACAAGCTTTCGCTGAAAGCCTTAATAGCAAAGGATTTTAGCTGCTTTTCAGGATAAAAAAAACGGGTCTTAAACCCGTTTTTTTTATCCTGTTCTTTAAAATAGTTCAAGCTGTTGTACAGTGTCAGGGTTGTCAACCATTTCCTTTCCCCTGAAAATTTCCATCATCCCGAATTGTTTGTCGGTAATACACATAATACCTACATGCCCCTTGGCTGGCAGCATTCCTTTTACCCGTTTAATATGCACATCCGCATTTTCCTTGCTGGGGCAGTGCCGCAGGTAAATGCTGAACTGGAACATGGAAAATCCGTCGGCCATAATTTCCTTGCGGAACCGGGCATAAATCTTCCGCTCCTTTTTGGTTTCAGTGGGGAGGTCAAAAAATACAAGCACCCACATTATTCTATAGGCATTAAAGCGTTCATACATGGTTATATAAAACAGGTTCATTCGTAAACGTCATTGCGAGGGAGGCACGACCGAAGCAATCTGTTCAATCAATCAAATCTCCCCAAATCACGGTTCTGACATTCCGGTTCACACAAATTCCGGGTACAAAATCTTCCTCGTCTTCCCTTCAAAACACTTGGCTAAACTGGCAGTGGTTCGCTGCACGGCATTCATCAACGGGCTTTTCTGCCCGCCCATATGCACATCCATAGCTGGCAATGCAAGTATGGCCTGTTTCATCTTCGGGGTCATGTCTAAAAACTTCCCGTTCATCCGCACAATATCACAAACCACCTTATCCACAAAAGGCCGGTAAGGTTCCATAATATCATCTGCAAGGCAGTAGCTGTTATACTGGTTCCGGTGGTGAATACCAAAAGTGGGAAGCATGCCGCTGGCTACAAGGCTCCGGGCAACCATCGCCCTCAAAATGGAATAACCATAGTTCAGCAGGTTATTAGGCGGAGGGCCATAACGTTCCCGCCTGAACTCCAGGAAAGCAGGAAAAACCCGTTTCCAGTAATACGCTGCAGCAACAGCTTCGGCATTGTCAGCATCTCCGCTTTTCACATCTTTGGCAAGCTCCGTTAAAAACTTTGCCTGCTCCCGTTCCTGCACTAAAAGCGCCGCCTGGTTCTGGATTTTGGCCATTACTGTTTGCTGCCACAATTGCTTTTTAAGCGGTATGCTGGCTTCTAACTGCGCCTGCTGCTTCTGGCTTTGCAGACTATGCCCGTCTAAATTCAGGAAAAGCCCGGTGGGGTGGTGGGTCTCATCACAGGTAATCACAGCTGTATTATTGGCTAACAGCCTGGACATCACAGCCTGTGTAATGGTGATCTGCTGGTGGTCCAATATCAGCATCCCGATATCTTCAATGGGGGCTTGCTTGGTTTCGCCAGTATCGGGCAGCTCAATCACTAACTGTTCATTACTGGTTTTCAGGTAGGCAGGATTGCCAAAATAAAGAGTCCGCTTTATCATAGGACGGGGTGTTTGCTATAATAAAACGGACGAATGGGTACTTTAGTATTTCAAACTAATTGTACCATCTGGCTTAATTTCAAAATGTTTCCCTTCAATCAAAAAAGAAAATCTCTCCGCCGTTAATTTTAAACGGGGTTGATATTTTTCTACTTGAAGGATCGTGTCACCATCTCCCAATTCCTTGTCTGGCCTAGCTTCATTGTGATGCTGTAAATAAATATATTTAGTTGATGCCACATCATTAAATTTATAGACTCTGAATAATCGCTTATTGATTTCTGTTTTTGATAAATCTTTAATTTCTTCTGAATTTTCCTTGTAGCCAATAACTTTCATGCCATTTTTTACAATACATGCAAGTGGTAATTGTATTTTATTCTTACCTTTTCCTGTGTTGATTTTATTGTAAGCAAAGTCATGTTTTATTGAACTATAATTCCTACGATTCAATTGAGCTAATTCAAACAAACCAACTATTCTAAATGCTCTTTCAATCCTTTTATCAGTTTCTAATTCATAATACAGGCAAAGTGTATTCTCATCATTTTGCGCATAAGTTGTTTGCTTATACTCGTGTTTTGATAAATAAGTGTGCCTATGAACTGGCAGTGCTTTTTCTGGAGATAAATAACCACGTCCTGCGGCTACTTTGCATCTAACTTTTTTAATCAAAGCATTTTCAGTTGGGAAGGGAATTGGGTCGAGTTTTGCTCTATCAAAACTTAGCCCGCTGTTTACCCTTTTTTCCAATTCATCCTGCACTATTTTTCTCACTGCATCATCTACAATATTTTTGCAGTCGTTGATACTTGTAAAAGCAGCAATAGGGTAACGCTCTACCAAAAGCATTTCGCCATTTTTCTTAATCGCACCAAAAAAACTCTCTTTATGCAATTGGCCTCTTATAGAATCTCCTTTTGCAATGAGTGGTATTTTTTTATTTTGCTCATCTGTTTTAAAGTGCCATTTGCCATTTGAATCTTTAAATTTTACGAATTGTTGTTTTCCACGTTTTCTAACGTTTTTATAAGTAGGAGTTAATGTTCGGTGTTGTGGCTGAAAATTAATTAATACATCATCTGCAATTGAAAGCAGATGTGATGCTGTAAAATTTTTCCAATTTCTGGGCCTTTCATGATAAATAAACCCAGTTTTATTATCAATTTCTTCATTATAGGCAAGTAGAATTTTATCTCTTATTGCGGCTGGTGGTATCAATGTTAGTACAGCAGCATCTATTGCATGATGGGAATGAGTACTCCTGTCTTTTTTTTCCGATTTATCTATAATCTTATAAATTTTCCTGAAATCAGCCGTAACACTGCCTTTTTGTACTTCCGTTTTTTTGAAAACTGTTTTAAGGTATGGCAGTGCATACTTTGTAATAATCTGTGTATCTCTTAGCTGACTGTTGCGCCATCCTGCTTTATATTCTTTTGTCGTAAAAGTGTATAGCTTTTTA
The DNA here is from genome assembly GCA_002337125.1 of Chitinophagaceae bacterium UBA1931. Classification (GTDB taxonomy): domain Bacteria; phylum Bacteroidota; class Bacteroidia; order Chitinophagales; family Chitinophagaceae; genus Lacibacter. The sequence goes on along the minus strand of DDFJ01000004.1, from coordinate 728,758 downwards.
CGCCAGTAATCTAGTTCCATTTTTATCAGGTGTCGCTTTTGTATTATCGCATCTTTTATTTCCTTTGTGTCAGACGATTTCTTTTTCCATTCCTCATATAAATCAGATAAATGTTCAATCCTTTCAAAGGTTACAAATTCTTTTTCTTTACCTCTTATTTTTTTAATCGTAACAGATCGTTTTCCAAATACCATTTCAAGGTTTTGTATAATTGGTTTGTAAACTATGCCATCAATAGTTACATCTTCCCAATAATTAGGACAATCGTATGGTATGTTTTTCTTTTTTATTTCCCGGTTGTAGTGAGTGTCTGCTATAGTTAGGTTTTTCAGTTCATTGTCAAAACTCATACTCGCTGGTATGGTATGTTCATTGTCATACTTAATGCCATTAAACAGATCGGATTGCGGTATCATTTTTCCGGTATAAAGACAATACATATTTTGCTCCTTCCAAAGCCTTATTTTATCAATAAGCGTTTTGTCTTCTCTATTATAGTTTGTATCGCATTCTTTATTTATTTCATCAATAATTTCTTTAAAACCTTCATTTTCTTTTTCTCTAGCCCGTTGCCATTTTTCTATTGCTTTTCTTTTGTTGGCATCATTTAATTCACGGGCAATTTCTACAACAACCCTGGTTTCATCATCAATTTTATTTGATTCCAGTAAATAATTAACCAACCTTTTCAATTTATGCATTGTTTTGAGTGCCATCGGATTTTTAAAACCTCGGCTTATCGGTTGCGGTTCGCCCAAAACTTTAATACTCCCACCATTTTCTAATTGTTTTTCTTTGGCATTAGGGTATATTTCTTGCTCGGAGGGATGCCATAGATTACTGAGTTGCTTATCTGTTAACTGATAAGTGTCTGCCAGATGTTTTATTAATCTTTGGTGAAGGTTTGGCACTGAGAGGAATAATTCATCTTTTTTACCATAGAAGGGCTTCTGTAAAAATTCTTTATAATAATGTGCTACGTAGTTTTTAGCAAAATGCTTTCCCACTTCTTGTTTTTCTTCCCATGTTTTAATGCCAAATACCTGTATCAATTTATCTTCCACTGTTTTTAATTCTTCAGCATCTAAATCTCTGTCCATTTCAATCCTGTATCTGTTATCGCTGTTTAGTTCCTGCCTGATTAAATCGTTGACACAGCTATTCAGTATTTTTTCATTCTCATGTTCACCTCTCAGTTTGCTATACAGTTCTTCAAAACTTTCTATTAACTCTGTACTAATATCTTTCGCTCCGAATACTTTTGGCAAATTGGCCAAATAAACAGCTTCACTGTAAACAAACCCTTTGCGTAACCAGGGTAATATTTTTTTTATGGCAGATAGACTTAAGGTAGCATAGCCTTGTTGCAATTTGATTTTTGAGAATTTTTCAGCGTCTGCCTCATTCAGATTTAATTTTACATGGGCAAATTCATTTAGTTTTTCTATGCTGTCAAAAGTGAAAAGAACATGCCATATATCTTCAACGGAGTAAGAGCATTTTTTCGATTGATTGTTTAATGATTCATTCCAGCCAAATTCTTTCTTCCAATTATTTCCAAGCAGTTTTTCAAACAAATTTAGCAGCCTTGCTGAAATTACTTTTGTATCATCTTTGAAATTTGCATCTGAGGAAGCACCGTCTTTTTTCAGTTGTTTATAAATGCTGCTGAGTTTAAAATCTGAACTTGCATTGTAAAACAACGGGTAGATTTTATCTTGTAAATAGGTTTCCTTTTTAATGCCTTCAGGAACAGAAATTTTAAGATTATTAATAAAAGCCCAAGTGCGGTATTCTTCATAAAGCGGATGACTTATCGGACATCTGTTTTTATTCTTTTCAAAAGTACAAATGCCGACTAATCCTTTTTGGCTTCTTAAAGGCCTTTGCCATACAATAGCTTTCCATAGTTGCTTATAAATATGATCTGCAATATTTTGAGTCCGGCATATTTGTTTTAATTCGTTTTCATAATCACTTCGTAGGTTATAACGCTTTCTTATTCTTTCTTTTTTTTCTTTTTGAAGATGATATAGTGCAGCACCTAATGTTTTGTGTTGTTCTAAATATGAAGCTATATCATTCCTCCCTTTTATAGATCCGTCCTTGCTTCCTTTAAGCATTGTTTGAGCTTCTTCTTCGTCTCTGCCTTTAAATCCTCTGCGCTGCACTAATTGATAAAATATTCTACCTAAAATCTGCGGATTTTTTTGAAAGATTTCTTTATGTGCTTCTTTTTCACTTATAGCAATTGCTCTAAAAACATAATAGCTTTCATTCTTAGTAAATCCTGTTTCTTCAAAATCAGGTTTACCATCTCCATTAAAATCAAATCTGAGCCAGTCAATAAATTTTTTGGATTGAGGATATTTTCTTCCTTTACCTTTTTTGTAATGTTTCCATTCATTCAATTCCTCTATAGTTAAAGGGCAAAGGTTATTTGTGATAAGGCATTGTAATAAATTCCATTTCCTGTATTTTTCTGCCTGATAATTCCTTCGCTTGTGCCTGCTCTCGGTCCTTCTTTGCACCAATGGAAACTCTCCTGCTTTACCTTCTCCAACTCCTTTGTCAAATGTTAATACGCCTTTATCTACAATCTGGTTTTCCAATTCTGTATCAACTTCTCTTATTGCCCAACCGATACTGTTAGTACCTAAATCAAGCCCTAAAATTTTTTCCATTTTTTTTGTTTTTGACGTTTCAATACTATATTTGTTTCCGAAAGCTTATCACAATAAGGCTATAAGCCGAAGATTATTCTTAAGCTCTGCGTACTCCGTGGGGCTTTTTTTATTTCCCTTACTATATTTCCCTTTCCTGATTCCTCGCAGCCAGCAGCATCGTGTCTGCACAGTGTAGTTCGGTCAATTCATAGTGTTAGCTTCGCTATGAATCAGGCACTGTTAAGATAATAATTATTTGCAAATAAAAAAGCCTTTGCATCCGCAAAGGCTTTTTTATTTATTTCCCCTGATTCTTATTTCTTTTCTAAAGCTTTTTCAAGCATTGCAATTTTTTCATCCCTTTCCTTAATCATTCTTTCATAAAGTTCTACAACTTTATCAATAGGGTTAAAAGTTGGGTTATATAGAATTCCATTCAGCACTGCATTATCATTAAATGTATTATTGATAATATTAAGTGCAGCTTCTTCATTAAAGTTTTTTATTGCGTCTACTGGGACATTCAACACCTTCGCCACATCAACTAAAATTTTCTCATCAATTTTCTCTTTCTGCTCCAGTGCAGAAACAGCCTGCTGGCTCAATCCTAAGTCCATTGCCAATGCATCCTGCTTAATACCTAATATCTCACGGATGCGTTTTACATTTCTTCCTTCATGAATGGTTTTTTCTGTCATAGATGTTATATGAATTTAAGGAGGTTTATTTCCAGCAATCAGCACGGGTATAATTTCAGATACAGTTCTACCGCTATCAAAGCTATGCCAAAATTAAGTAACGTCCCCAAAAGATAATAAGCCGGGTTTTTTACAATGTCTTCTTTGCGCACAAATTCTTTCGCACCAAAAATAATCGCCAGTGCCGAAAACTCTTTATTGGCAACAAAAATGAAAATAATAATATGCTCAAAAAAACCAATCCAGAAACCGGTATCACGCAATAATCCTTTTCTTTTATCCTCTCCGGTTTTTTCTGCCTGCTTCTCTTTTTCCTTGCGTTGTGGGCGTATAATAAACAGCCGCAGCAATACAGTGGATAATATAAACGATCCCGCAAAAAAAGAAACCTGTATCAATAAGCTTATCCAGAAATCATGCATACCCCTCATTTTCCTGTAAATATGATAAAATTACTTCAGCAGTGCAAGCAGGCTGCCAATCCCTTTTTCACACTCCTGTACATAAAGCGCCTTGCTCCGGTGCAGGGCATCCCACACCGATTGCTGGTATTTCCCCAGTTCCTCTGCAATCTCACGCTGGTTATACCCCTGCTCCAGTAAAGCAAAAACCTCCCGTTGGTATCCGCTCATTTCTTCTAATAATACATTACTCACATTACAAAGTGCAGTTAATGCCTGGTCCTGTGCATCATGTCCTGTTTGCCAGTACGAAAAAACATTCTTCTTCTTTAATTCATTGATGCGTTCATCAGCCTGTTTAAAAACAGGTCCGCCTGCCTTGCGTATATCATTCCCCGCAACGGCAATCTTTCCATACACTACGGCAAAACGCAGGCTGGTCAGTGGGTACAGGGTGTTTCTGATTTCCTGAACAATCGGTAAAACAGGCTGGGCAGTTTCCAGCAGGGCCGCAATCTCATCCCCGTAGTTAATGCTTAATTTAAGGGCAAGTTGTTTACGGTATCGGCGGTTCAGTTCCCGCAGACGCTCTTCCAGTTTCTGTATGGTCAGCGTCAGCTCTTTTGCCGGAAGCACCGACGAATCCCGGATATCCAAAAGCAGCAGGTAGTAATTTTTACCGGTTTCAGCAGCCATAAATATTGAATGATGTAGTAGTTGTGAATCAATAAATATACATTGTAAAGCTGTAATACAATCAGTTTACATTGTAAATATAAAAAACAATCTGATTACATTGTTAATGAAAAATAATTCCCTGTCCGCCGACCCTGTTCTGCCCGTGAAATACAAGAGGTACGTTGTAAAATACAAACAGGCAGGGTAGGTTACCGGCAAAGCTTTTTCAACTTTTACACAGTTGTTTCAACGCTTGGTAAAAAGTAAAAACAAAAAAATGGAAACACTTAACTCTCTCATCGAATATGGTAATCCCCGCTTGTTAAGCCGCAACCTCCGCAGTCTTGTGTTCGATTTCATGGAAACCGAACTCAAAATAGGAATGCCCGGTTATTTCGAAGAACTCATTCCCCAACTGTACTACCTCTTTAATTTTCTTGATGCCGCTGCCGATGGTGAAATAACAAAGCCACAGCACAACGATAACCTTGAATTGTTAAATGAAGAAAACAGTCCTGCCTTTCTGCAGGAAGATGAAATACTCAAAGGCATTACCTCCTTTATTGTGCAAACCATCCGCCCCGAACGCATTTACCGCATCCTGCATCAGCCACTGCAGGAGGGGGCCGAACTGACCACCGATCTGCTCATTGTTATTCCGGAATGGTTACCACCCAAACAATTCACCACTGCTGAAACATTGATTGAAGCCGGTTGCATGCTGGGTACCAACCTGCATTTTTCACTGCATCATGCAAACCAGGTAAAAACAGCAATAACAGAAGGCTCTGTTTTTTACAACCTTGTATGCAATCCCTTTAACCTCCTGTACTGGAGCAATAAAAACGACTGGCCTGAAATAAATAAAGAAAAACTCAACATGGCCAGGCAAAATGCATGGTTACAGTTTCAGCAGGGCTTTGCAAAAGCAGTCGCTTTTTTAAAACATGCACAACAGCAACAGCAGCACAATGCTGATCTGCTCACAGCATTTTTTCTCCAGCAGGCAACCGAACTCTGTTGCAGGGCAATCCTTACTTCAATAACTGGTCTCGATAAAAAAACACATGCAATCACTTCCTTAAAAAAATGCTGCCGCCGCTGTACAACAGTTGTAGATGAAGTTTTTCCAATGGTAACAGGGGAAGACAAACGCTTACTGCAATTACTCGATGATGCCTACCTCAGCAGCAGGTACAGCAACAATTACACAATAACAGAAACTGATCTGGATTCATTGACAAAAAAAGTAACACAGCTCCATCATGCTGCATACACCGCAGTGCAGCATCTTCTTGATTTATCCGGTTAAAGAATGAGTGTCCTGAGAAATCTCCAACCCCTCACCACATCACGCCAACCATAAACCATAAACTATAAACCATGAACTATGAACTATGAACCATGAACTATGAACCATGAACTATGAACCATGAACTATGAACCATGAACTATGAACCATAAACCATGAACCATAAACTTCACTCCTCAAACGCATCCAAAAATTCTTTAATCGCAAAATTGTAAACTGTTCCTTTTTTCACTTCCTTCCTGTAAAGTTCGTTCAGTTCAGGGTCAGCAATAATGGCCTTTGCATAAACCACCCCTTCCGAAAACAGTGCTCTTCGTTTTTTTTGTTTCACACTCGGTTTAATCCTGCTCATATCGGGGTAAGCAGTAATCACAATCTTATGGCCATAATGCTTTACCACAATCTGTTTGCCTAATTGTCCCCTTACATTGTGTAGAAGAAAGTTGTTTTCACTTGTAGCCATAAATAATAAGGTTTAATAAATGAAGAATAGCTGTTAAACTCGCTTTTAAGATACAGCAAAGCCGTGGATAAAGCAACCATCCTTCGTTCATCCTTCGTACATAAAGCCCCTCATAAGGCGGGTATAGCCCATCTTCAGGCAGGGATACCTGCACCCTGATGCGGTAAAAGAAGTCATTCGTGTTCGCATTGTTGAAACTAAAATCATGTAGAAAGTAGTGAGTAGGGTAACAGTTACGGGCAATAAAAAAGCTTCTCATTGAGAAGCTTTTTTTATCCGTGCCCAGGACGGGATTCGAACCTGCACACCCTTTCGGGCACCACCACCTCAAAGTGGCTTGTCTACCAATTTCAACACCTGGGCAGTTATTTCAAATTCTTCAGGAATTCTTTTCCAATACCTGATTTTAAATACTTTTCTTTCTTCCTTACTTCAGATCTTGTCAAAAGCCACAGAATAAATCAACACCTGGGCTTTGGGGTTGCAAATGTAAAGTGCTCCTCCCATTCAATCAAATTTATTTGGAACTGGAGTCGTTTTAAAACAACTATCCACTCCCGACTAATGACTATCAGCTAAAGACTACCGGCTATCAACTATCGGCTAACGACTACCAACTCCCGGCTACTTCTTCAATATAATTCTGAACGTAGTGCCTTTACCCAGCTCCGAATGTTTTACATACAGTTGTCCCTTATGGTATTGTTCAATAATCCGTTTGCTCAGCGACAGGCCAAGACCCCAACCCCTTTTTTTCGTAGTAAAACCCGGCTTAAACACCCTGTTCAGGTTTTGAGAAGCAATTCCCTTGCCTGTATCGCTTACATCAATCACAACTGTTTTTTCTTCGTTGTACATCTGTACTTTAATTGATCCCTTTCCGTCCATGGCATCAAGAGCATTCTTCAGCAGGTTTTCAATCACCCAGTCAAACAAAGGGGGCGAAAGTGCAGCTACCATTTCCTGGCTGTTTTTCAATACCTCAAAATGAACCTTGCCTGTTGCTCTTTTGCGGATGTATTCCACCATTTCTTCCACCTGCTTCACTGCATCATGCGGTTCAAGTTGCGGCCTGCTTCCAATCTTCCCAAAACGGTCGCTTACAAGCCGCAAACGTTTTACATCTTTTTCAATCTCGGTCGATATTTGTTCACTGCCGGGTGTTTCTTTCAGCATTTCAACCCAGCCCTGCAATGAAGTAACCGGGGTGCCTAACTGATGGGCTGTTTCCTTAGCCATACCTGCCCATACCTGGTTTTGGGTTGATTTGTTTCTTGTTTGTAATGATACAATCGTAACAATAATAAACAAGGCAACAACTAATAACTGTGCTAATGGAAAGTAACGGATCTCCAGTAATAGAAAAGATGAGCCGTAGTAATATTTATTAATCAGCAATGGCTCTTTACTCACCTGCAGAATAATGGGCGGATTTTGTCCCTTAAACTCTTTTAATTTTTTATAGATATAACCAGGATCTTCTGCAATTTTTGATGAATCGATATTAATAAAACTCACCACACTGTCTTTCTCATCCGTTTCAATAATGGGAATTGATTTTTGCTCATTTCTTATCAGCGATGGCAGTTTGGTGTCTGCATCAACAGGTGCATTAATCAGGAACTTTCCTGCTTCAACCCATTGCTCCACTTTCATGCGTTCATCTTTCGCAATCTTACCGGCAAGATAGTTCGAATAAAAAATGGTTCCGGTTACAATACCAATTGCTACCAGTGCAAGAAGTGTTCGCCAGTTAAAATATTGACCAAGCATGCCCCAATTTATACAAGGTTTGGCTGCCAACTGCTATTTTTGAAAAAATATTTGTCACACTTGCATTCACAACCATCAGTTGCTGTTGTTATTCTTAACTGGAACGGGAAAAAATTCCTTGAACAGTTCCTTCCTTTTGTAACCGCTTCAACTTATTCCAATAAACGGATTATTGTTGCTGACAATGCATCCACCGATGATTCAGTTTCTTTTGTACAGCAAAATTTTCCGTCGGTTGAAATGCTTACCAGCAGTGAAAACTATGGTTTTGCCAAAGGCTATAACTTCTTTTTAAAGCAGGTGGAAGCTGATTATTACGTGTTGCTCAACAGCGATGTGGAAGTGGAGCCCAACTGGATTGAACCTGTTATTGAACTCATGGAAAGCAATACGGTAATTGCAGCCTGCCAGCCCAAACTGCTGGCATATCACAACAAACACCTGTTTGAATATGCCGGTGCAAGTGGGGGTTGGATTGATGCGTATGGATATCCTTTTTCCAGGGGAAGGATTTTTGATGTGCTGGAAGAAGATAAAGGCCAGTACAATGATACAGTTCCTGTTTTCTGGGCAAGCGGTGCAGCTTTGTTCATCAGGTCAAAAGCATTTCATGAAATGAATGGGTTTGATGATTATTTCTTTGCTCACCAGGAGGAAATTGATCTCTGCTGGAGGCTGCAGCGTCACGGTCATCTGGTTTATGTATGTCCGCAATCGGTGGTGTACCATGTAGGTGGCGGAACACTCCCTACAGGTAATCCACGCAAAGTGTACCTCAACTTCAGGAACAACCTCGTCATGATTACCAAGAACCTGCCATTGGGGCAATTGATCTGGAAAATCCCATTCCGGCTTTTGCTTGATGCAGTCTCGGCATGGAAGGAGTTGGCAACAGGTAAACCATCGTACTGGTGGGCAGTAGTCAAAGCTCATTTGCATTATGCCGGCTGGCTGTTCAAAACCTTCAGACCTGATAAGGCTGGTTATGCACCGGCAAAGGGTGTTTACCCCGGAAATGTGGTTTGGCAGTATTTTGTGAAAAAGAGGAAAACTTTTTCAGAAATTGTGAAAACTAAATCATCTTAAGTTTACAATCATCCCTTACATTTGCAACGAAAAAATAACTGCCATGGCTGAAGTAATCAATAAAGAAAACGAAAAAGATATCACCAGTAACTGGGTAGCATCATCCAGGTTTCTGTTTTATGTAAAATTATTCGCAATCGTTGCTTTTTTGCTGGGCGGTTGTTACAAACTGTACAATTCACGCTACAAAGGAAAACCACAGGTAAACGTTCCTGAAAGCACACTGTACAATCCCAAATACAAGTAAAACTTTCTTCTTATAAAGTAAACCGCCCATGTGGCGGTTTTTTTTATGTATTGAAACCAGCTACAGTACAGCTGGCATCGTTCCTTGCGTCGCACCAGTTGAGTGCAGTAATACTGTTGAACAAGAATAATGGTGAAAACTGATACAGAAGGCTGAAACAAAAAAAGCAACTTTCGTTGCTTTAAATGTGCCCCGGAACGGAGTTGAACCGTTACGACCGTTGCGGGTCACCCCGATTGTAGATCGGGGCTGCTTACCAATTACCTTCAATTAATTTTTCGATATAAATCCTGCTCTTCATTTTTTTAATTCGCAATTCTTCCCTGCGGGCATCAATCGCTGTATCAAACTCCTTGAATGCTTTTAATGTATAGGGGATGCAGTTTTTAGTAGCGGTTACTTTGCCGCTGTTATGGCGTTGTAATCTTTCCTGCACATCATGCGAATATCCAACATAATACCTGTTGCATTTCGGCGAGTAGAGTATATAAACAAACCAGGTTGCCATAAACAAAAAAAGCAACTTTCGTTGCTTTAAATGTGCCCCGGAACGGAGTTGAACCGTTACGACCGTTGCGGGTCACAGGATTTTAAGTCCTGCGTGTCTACCAATTCCACCACCGGGGCTCCAAAGAGGTGAAAAAAAATCCCGCATAGAGCGGGATTTGGAGCGGAAGACCGGGCTCGAACCGGCCACCCCGACCTTGGCAAGGTCGTGCTCTACCAAATGAGCTACTTCCGCTTGTAAAAGAACGTTGGGGGTGCAAATGTAAAGAAGCACTTTTAATTGACAAAAAAACTACTGCATCTTTTTTAAAAAGTTTTTTATCGCATTGTTGTAATTGCTCTTACTGATAGCTGTAAGTAATGTAGCCCATCAGTTCTTTTTGCTTGCTGTAAATGCTTTCACGGGTTTTTAATCCCTGTGCATTGTATTGATAACGCCATATTACATAATTGCTGCTGCCTGCCTGCACGGCAATCATTTGCGTTAACTGCGACTGATCATTGTATTCAAATAAATAATCGGGCAGCAGCTTGCGTGCTTTATCATTAAAACGTACAATATCGGTTAAACGCCTGTTCTGGTCGTAATAGTAATACCAATGCTGTGTTTCTTGTCCTTTGCTGAACCATATTTCTTCGCCGGGATTTCCTTTTTCATCAGGTTTAAATTCAATCACTGCAGTGTCGCTTCCGTTTTTAATGCGCAACAGCTTTTGCGGAAAGCCGGTTGAATCATAACTCCACAAATGCTTTTCTGTTTCTTTTGTTTGATAGGCATATGCCTGCGAAAATGATTCGGCAACCAGTAATCTTCCCTGTGCATCATAACTGTAAGTGGTAACATTCAGCGTGGTATTTGAACTGTCCGAACTGCGGATGAGTTGTCCCTTTGCATTAAACTGGCTCACCAAAACCGATTGCAGTGTTTGAATGCTTTGTGTAAATGTTTTGATGAAATTAAATCCGGGTGCAATTTCCTGGTAACAGATAAACTTATCAGTTGGCTCACCAGTGCCTTCAAACGAATTAAGTACAACTTTCCTTGTTTTATTTGATTTGTACAATTTCAGCTGTTCTGAAGTTTGCTTTGCAGTAAGCACATCTTTATAATAAATCTGCGCAGGTGCTTCAGCTGCAAAAAGCAGTACAACTGCAAGCATGAATATGAAATGTTTTGTTGGCATAGTTTGTCAAAGATATTTTATTCTGATTTTCCTGTTTGTTTAAAAATGTTGTGAAAGTCCAAAACTTGGCGAAAGTTGTCGGCTATTTTTTACTTTTAGCAAAACTTCAGCAAATGTCGCATGGCAAAGAGCGGAAAGAAAAAAACTGTTTAAACTGCAACGCAAGGGTGTTTGGCAGGTATTGCCATGTATGCGGCCAGGAAAATACAGAGCCTAAAGAATCGGCCTGGGAACTGGTTGTTCATTTCTTTAACGATATCACACATTTTGAAGGTAAGTTTCTTACATCACTCCGTTACCTGCTGTTTAAACCGGGCTTTTTAACTGTAGAATATATTCGGGGAAGAAGAGCCAGCTACATGAACCCGGTACGGATGTATGTGTTTACTTCAGCTTTCTTCTTCATCCTGTTTTTCTCTTTCTTTTCTGAATCATCTCACAAAAGCAAAAAGGCAGTTGAAAATTCAAATGAAGTAACACTGAATCAACCTGCTGTTGATCTGCAGGAGCGGGCATTGAAAAATGCAGGTAATAAGCAAGATTCTGATTTGGTGAAGCAGGTTGTTCCTGATTCCAAAGATGGTGAATTGCACATCAACTTTGATTCTGCCGGAAGAGGTTTTATAAAATACAAATCAATTGCTGAGTATGATTCCATTCAGCAAACACTTCCGGCTGATAAAAAAAGCAACTGGTTTGAACGTGCAATGGCACACCGGCTTATTAAACTAAAGGAAATTTATGGCAACGACTGGAAAACATTTGCCAACGATTTGGTGGAATATGTGCTGCATTCATTGCCAAAAATGCTGTTTGTTTCATTGCCATTTTTTGCACTGATCTTTTCATTGCTTTACATCAGGCACAGGAATTCTTATTATGTGGGCCATCTCATCTTCACCATTCATCTGTTTGTGTTTGCGTTTCTGTTTTTGCTGGCCATTTTCAGTTTAGGTAAATTACAGGATACAACGGGCTGGAGTTTTGGCTGGCTTAAATTTGTATTGTGGATGCTGATGTTTGTTTACCTGTATAAAGCAATGCGCAGGGTATACCAGCAGAAAAGAGGTAAAACAATTTTGAAATTTATATTGCTTTTATTCATGACGTTTATTTTAAACATTATTTTATTTACAGCATTTTTCTCTTATTCATTTTTTAACATGTAAAGTATGAGCAATCAACCGGTACAGGATGCATTTTTAAGATTGGTTTCAATTATGGACGATTTAAGAGAGAAATGTCCATGGGATAAAAAACAAACCATTGAAACATTGAGGCCTTTAACCATTGAAGAAACCTATGAACTGGCCGATGCAATTACAGATAACGACTGGAAACATATTAAAGAAGAGCTGGGCGATATGTTGCTGCATATTGTGTTCTATGCAAAGATTGGACTGGAGCAGGAGCAGTTTACATTAACCGAAGTGATCAATGGAATTTGTGAAAAGCTTATTGCACGTCATCCGCATATTTATGGTGATGTAACAGTTAATGATGAAGACGATGTGAAACGCAACTGGGAAAAACTGAAGATGAAAGAAGGAAAGAAATCGGTACTGGGTGGTGTGCCCAAAGGGTTGCCTTCCATGATTAAAGCCATACGCATTCAGGAAAAAGTAAAGCAGGTGGGGTTTGAATGGGAAAATAAAGACCAGGTGTTTGAAAAAATTGAAGAAGAAATGAATGAGCTGAAAGAAGTGGTGCAGGCTGGTGACATGGATAAGATGGAAGAGGAGATGGGCGATGTATTCTTTTCCCTGGTGAATTATGCACGGTTTTTGCAGATTGATGCTGACCATGCTTTAGAACGTACCAACAGGAAGTTCATGCAGCGGTTTTTGCAAATGGAAAAGGAAGCAAACAGCGAAGGAAAAGAACTGGCAAAAATGACGCTGGACGAAATGGATGAAATCTGGAACCGGATTAAAGCACGCAATAAACAAGCTGAATAAACTATTTTGAGCCACATTAAAACCATCCGCAATCTCTTTTATAAAAATGGTTACCTGCTTCTTCTTGCGGGATGGTTGCTTACGTTTTCTTATCTTTTTCAATATTACTGGTCGTATACTTCTGCGCCTGCACAGGTAAAGAAAATACTGCAACGTGGCATTAATAACAGGGAAAAAGATTTCGAATCCATTCTCAGCGATACAGCACTAATCAGGAAGTTAAACAATGGCAAGTACAATGAAAAAGAGTTTAATACACTGCTGAGAAAAGACTATTTCATTTTTGTTGCATCCGAAAGTACTGATGGATTTCAGACAAGATTCTGGAACACACAGGTAATATTACCCGGCAGTAATTTGTGGCAGCGTGCCGATGGTGTTTGGTTTGAACAACTCATTAACGGCTATTACACTGTTTACAAAAAAGAGTTTGTGCAGAAAGAGGGCAATTCCATTTTTGCAATGGCACTGATTCCTGTAAAATGGAATTACTTTGTTACTACAGAAGATCTGAGTAACGGTTTTGCTTATGTAAACGGTATTGAACAGTATTACTCAATCAGTGATGTTTCAAAATCGGAGCTGGAAGTTAAAAGCAGGAACGGTACCACATTGTTCTGGCTGAAAGATAAAAAGAATTACCTGCAGCCTCTTAATGGAATAACAGTGTTGCTGCGGTTGCTGGCAATGTTTTTCTTCCTGCTGTTTCTTCATCGTTCGGCAGTTGATCTTGTACAAAAAAAATCATTTCTTACCGGTGCTGTTTTTCTTGTAGCAGTATTGCTTATTCTGCGTACAACCAGTTATTTCATTCCGCTTCCATTAAACTTCAGGCAATTTGAATTGTTTGATCCTGCTGTTTACGGTTCAAATAATTTCCTGAAATCGCTGGGCGATTTATTGATTAATTCATTCCTGTTGTTATGGGTGGTTTCATTTATACGAAAATACAGCCCGCAGAAACTGTTTGATTTTAAGATAAACGATAAAGCAGGTATTGCCATTGTTTCAGTTGCCATTGTATCACTTACAATTTTGTTTGGCAACATTACCCGCAGTCTTGTTGCTGATTCGCAGATTTCGTTTGATGTAACCAACTTTTTTGGTTTAATCAACAGCTTCAGCTTCTTTGGGTTTATTGTGCTTGGATGTCTTGCATTGAATTATTACCTCGTTGCTGAACGCTTGATTCTTTACCTGAAAAAATTTGCAAAAGATAAACAGGGTGTTCAATACATCGCTGTTGCCGTTACAGGTTTGCTTTATCTCACTGTTACAATTAACTCGGGTTCGGTTTCGTTTCATCTTAGTTTACTCATCTGGGTTTTACTGGTGATTTTGTTGATGAATGAACCTGATGCTGAACTGGGATTTCTTGCTTCGGGCGGACGCAACGTGTTCTGGTTGTTTTTCTTTTCACTTTCATTAACCGTTATGCTTGTTACACAAAATGCGGAAAGAGAATGGGAAGACAGGAAACGCATGGCTGAAAAATTAAGCCTTCAAACCGATCCTTCGGCTGAAAGCCTGCTGGGAATTGCTTTCAGGAATTTACGGAGTGATTTTTTATCGGATAACTTTTACAGGTTTACAACACCGGGGAATAACCAGTATTTAAAAGACAGTTTAATTGGCGAACACTTCAGCGGTTATCTCAACAAGTTTGATTCGGAAGTATATACGTTTGATGAACTTGAAGCACCGCTGTATAATGCAGATTCAATTTCGTTTAATACGCTGAACCTGATTTTTAAACTGCAAAGCAAACCAACTTCGGTACGAGACTGGCAATACCACGAAGAATCGTTTGATAAGTTTTATTATATCGCACGAAAAGAAGTAAAAGATACTTCATCAAATAAAATCTTGGGGTATGTGTTTATTCTTTCAAGGCCCAAGCATTACAGTGATGAAAAAATTGCATCACAGCTGTTTTCCAAAGTAACGAACCCGTTGCCTGAAAGCATGCCTGAGTATTCATATGCAGTGTACAAAAACAAAGAACTCATTAACAGCTTTAATGATTATCCTTTTCCAATTCATTTAAATAATGTACAGGCCGAACAGCTGTCGTACAAAAAAGTGCAACGGAACGGATACAGCGAGTTATGGTACACTTCAGCAAATCTTACAGTAATTGTTGCAAAACAGGAAAACCGTTTGCTTGAAACAATCACCTTATTTGCTTACCTGTTTTTTGTTTTCCTGCTGATGATGGCTGCATTCCGTTCAATACAATTTTTAACAAGAACAGGTTTTAATTTAACCAGGTGGAAGGAAGAACTGCAGCTTACATTCCGCTCACAGGTGCATACAACCATCATTGGTATCAGTATTCTTTCATTTGTGGTCATTGGTATTTCAACCATCTTCTTTTTTATTAACAGGCACAGCAGGAATAATAAAGAACGCCTGAGCAGAACCATCCGTATTATGCAGGGCGAAGTGGAAAATGCATTGAAAGAACATGCAATGTTTGATGATGTGCTGAAAGTTTATGATGATGTAACTGCCGGTGATCTGCAGGCGAAAGTAAACCGCATTTCAGAAATACACGGAGTTGATATTAATATTTACGATCCTGCAGGCAACCTGCGCATTTCATCGCAGCCATATTATTACAATAAGGGTATGTTAAGCAGGAAAACAAATCCCCGTGCTTTTTATAAATTATCAAAAGAATATTTGGTTCAGTCAATTGAAGATGAACGGGTGGGTTCAAGATCGTACATGAGTATTTATATGCCGGTGCGTGATGAGGAAGGTAAAACCTATGCATACATCAACATTCCTTACTTTACTTCACAAAACGAATTAAAGCAGGAAATTTCAAGTTTCCTGGTAACACTCATCAACCTGAATGCATTTGTATTTCTGATTGCAGGATTGATTGCATTTTTTGTAACAGGCCGTATCACCAGTTCGTTTACCATCATCAGTGAAAAAATGAAACAGGTAAAACTTGGAATGGCCAATGAAGAAATTAAATGGAACAGGAATGATGAGATTGGTGAACTGGTTCAGCAGTACAATAAAATGGTGAAGCAACTCGAAGAAAGTGCCAGCCTGCTTGCAAGAAGTGAGCGTGAAGGTGCCTGGCGTGAAATGGCACGACAGGTTGCACATGAAATCAAAAATCCGCTTACGCCAATGAAGCTGAGTATTCAATACCTGCAGAAAGCGGTTGATTCCAATTCGCCCGATACAAAAAATATTTCGCAGGGTGTTGCTAAAACACTGGTTGAACAGATCGATTATCTCTCTAATATCGCTTCCGACTTTTCAAGCTTTGCAAACATTGCCAATCCCAAACTTGAAAAAGTTGATTTGGCAAAATCCATCAAATCTGTTGTTGATCTGTTCAGTATGGATGAAGATGGTGAAGTGATTTATGAACCGGGCGCTGAGGTTGCAGTAATGGCCGATAAAACACAACTCAACCGTTTGTTCACGAATCTTATCCGTAATGCATTTGAAGCAGCTGGCGACGACAAAAAGCCTGTTGTACAAATAAGTTATACAATCACTGATGGAAAAGTGCTTGTTCGTTTGGCTGACAACGGGCAGGGAATTGCACCTGAGCTGCATGAAAAGATTTTCTATCCCAACTTTACTACAAAAACTTCGGGAACAGGTTTAGGTCTTGCAATGTGTAAGAGTATTGTGGAAAATATGAAAGGTGAAATCTGGTTCGAAACAGAGCAACAAACAGGCAGCACCTTTTTCGTGGAGCTGCCTGTTTTGGATAACCAGTAAATCTAAAAACCGGTTTATGCAATTATTGTTCTTCTTCTTTAACTGTGCCTAATAAATGTTCTTCAATTACCTGTTTAAATACATTTTTAGGGAAAGCTCCCGGTTGCATTACAGGATCACCATTTACAGGAATAAATAAGAAAGTAGGAATACTTTGAATGCCGAATACCGATGCAAGTTCCATTTCAACTTCGGTATCAACTTTATAAATCACAATTTTTCCTTCATACTCAGTTGACAATTCTTCCAGCACAGGTGCTACCATTTTGCAGGGACCACACCAGTCAGCATAAAAATCAATGATTGCCGGAAGGGGACCATCATATTTCCAGTCTTTCTCCGTTTCGTAGTTGAAGATTTTATCTTTAAAATCCTGTGTTGTAAGTCGTACTGTTGCCATTTGTTTTATTTGATGCAAAGTTAGGCTTTTGCCGTAGTTGGTACCGGTGACTTTAGTTACATTATCCCTTCAGCCACTTCAGGAAATCGGTTGCCTTTACTTTGTTGATGATGATTTCTTCGCTTGTATCAACACTCATTTTTACAAAAAGTTTACGCAGGCTGTAATGCTGTACTTCTTTAATTCCTGATTTGTTGATGAGGAATTGCCTGTTTGCCCTGTAAAACGAAGAATTGCACATTAGTTCCAGTTCTTCCAGCGTTTGATTTATGTAAAATTTCTGATTCTGGAAAGTTGTGAGTGTGGTGTTTTTATGTTCAATGCAGAAGTAAGCTACATCAGCAATTTTGATTGGTATGATTTTGTTTTTTGAATTGACCAGTAATGTTTGATGCTTGTTTGAATTACTGAGGGCAGCGATTAATAAATCGTAATTGATTTGCTGGTTGCCTGTTTCAGGTTGCTTCAGCATTTTATATTTATCAATTGCCTGGCAAATGCTTTGTTTGTTGTACGGTTTAAGAATGTACGCAATCCCGTTGTTGTTAAATGCCTGCAATGCATGTTGATCAAAAGCTGTGCAATACACAACAGGAGTGTTTGTTTGTGCTTCTTTAAAAATTTCAAAGCTGTAACCATCGCCCAGCTGAATATCACTGACAATTAAATGCGGAGTTGGGTTGGTTTCAAAATACTGAATGCCTTCCTTAACCGAACTGATGGTTTTGGTAATCGTAATCCTGCTGTCAATTGACTGCATCATTTCGGCCAGATCTTCCGAAACAAGTTTTTCATCTTCAATAATAACTACGTTCATATTGTTTGTTTACTTGTAAATACAATTAACTGTTGTTTCCTGGGTGAATTAATTTAATACTTACGGCAAACTCGTTGTTGTCATGTTTGATGATAATGTCTTCATCAAACATCAGCCTGTAACGTTCGGCAAGGTTTTTTAAACCCACTTTGGTTGTAACTCCTGCTATTTGTTTTGGCTGAATTTTATTTTTAACAGTAATCATCTGTGTTACACTGTTATAATCTATTTCAATGTTCAATGGTTTTTCTTGGGAGAAAGCGTTGTGCTTAATGGCGTTTTCAACCAATGTTTGTAAAGCAAATACCGGCACTTTCCCTTCTGCCGAAAAAAGTTTATTATCGATATTAAAGTTGAGCATATCATTAAACCTTACTTTCTGCATTTCGAGATAAGTAAGGCAGAATTTCAGTTCGTCCCCGATATCAACCAGCGGCTCATTTGCAGATGCAGTTGAGAAGCGTAATACATCCGAGAGCATCAATAAATAATCTTCTGCTTTTTCCTGGTCTTTTTTTAACAGCAACCGAAGAGTGTTCAGTGAGTTGAAAAGAAAGTGTGGCTGCAGCTGCATTTTCAGCTGATCATTTTTTGCTTCAAGATTAGCCTGTTTCAATTTTTCATTTTCCAATTCAATGCGCTGTTTGTTGAAATAAAGTAAAATCAGTTCGCACAGAATAATGATGATGATGTTAATGGTCAGCAAGTGAAGCATCCTCGGAAAAAAGAATGCATTTTTTGGCGGATGTTTCAAAACGCTCGCTGGCATCATGATCATGCTGTCATTTTTTCCCCGAAACAGAATTGCATTTTTATCTGATGGTGATTGAATAATCAGTTGGTTGTTTCTTTGAAATGATTCATTAAACTTAATCTGTGGCGGAGGGAAATTTTTCTGGAAATAGTAAATAACAATTGTTCCTGCAATTAAGCAAATAATAATACTGATGATTGATCTTGTAAATATTTTTTCAAGTAACTGAAAGCGCACAGACAGCGAAAGCAATAAAATATTTATCAGCCAGGAAAGAATGGTAATAACTGCAATGAGTAAAATGCCCGGAAAAAAAAGATTGATCTTGTTTAATTCAAATCTTACAAACGGTGTGCCTCCAAGTATGGCGAAGAGAGGAGTGGTAATTACAACAAGGGTAATCAGACTGTTCCTTATTTTCCTGTCTTTTAAAATTTTATTCATCAGCTACATTCAATGCGTGCAAAATTGCGGCTCAAACCTTTTTCAGCAGCGCAATTGAGCGTTTATTTCACAAAGGTTTTGTTAAAGGTGTTGATGCATGTTTTTGTAAAATGGTTGGCTTTTCTTCATAGATTTTTTTGCCTGTTTCAACTGTTGTTTTGTCCGCCTTATTTCCTTTAACATTTTGTTTGTCGGGCATTTAAAAAATATTTGCCCCGTGAAATTTTTACACACATGCGTTCAGCAGTTTTGGAAAGTTTCACTGTACACCTCAATTAAACTCAAGAATAAAAAGTACACTGATGAGAAAAAAATGGTTTTTACAATTAAGCACAGTCATCCTGGGAATGACTTCGTTCATGCTTACATCCTGCACCAAATCAAGCAGCAGCAGTGATGATGATATTATTGGTAACTGGAAACGTTCTTCTGAATTTGAAGGCGTGGGAAGAACAGAAGCTGTAACATTTACCATTGGCACAAGAGTGTTTGTTGGCTTAGGTTATGATGGAACTGACCGATTAAAAGATCTTTGGGAATTTGATCAGTCAACAGGAACATGGTATAGAAGAGCCGATTTTCCCGGTGTTGCAAGAAGCAGTGCAGTTGCTTTTGCAGTAAATGGTAAAGGTTATGTTGGTACAGGTTATGATGGTTTGAAAAAGCTCAAGGATTTCTGGGAGTATAATCCAACAACAAATACGTGGAAACAGGTTGCTGACTTTGGTGGTACAGAACGTTATGGTGCAGTTGCTTTTTCAATTGGCAGTATGGGATATGTTTCTACAGGTTATGATGGTAACTATTTAAAAGATCTGTGGCAATATGATCCTGTAAACGATGAATGGTTGCAGAAAGCAAGTCTTGCAGGAAGCAAACGTATGGATGCAGTTGCTTTTGTAAATAATAATAAAGCATATATAGTTACAGGTATTAATAACGGAAGTTACCTGGCAGATTTCTGGGTGTACGATCCGGTTGCAAATAACTGGGCTGAGAAAAGAAAAATTACCAGTGTGAGCGATGAAACCTACGATGATGATTATGGTTCAAATATTACAAGAAGCAACGCTACCATTTTTGTAATGAACGATAAAGCTTACCTCACCACTGGAAGTACAAGTGGTGTAATTGGAACAACATGGGAGTATGATATCACCAATGATACCTGGAAACAGAAAACAAGTTTTGAAGGCACTGCACGTGAAGGTGCACTTTCATTCACTGTTAATTCAAGAGGATTTTTAACAACAGGGCATAACAGCAGTACACGCTTTGATGATTTGTGGGAGTTCTTCCCGAACTCAGACCAGGATGATGATGATAACTGATAAATTCTTTTGAGGAGAATCACAGCTTGAGTTGAGGTAAATACAAACGCTGTGTTTTCTCCTCATTTTTTTCAAACCGAAGATTGTTGTTAATGGTGAACAAAAATATTATTGGGGCAGTGCTCTGCTTCATAACAATTGTTGTATTGCTTAGTGCATGCAATAAAGTGAACATTCAGTTTGGAGAGTCGGCTACGGAACTGGATCCTTCCATAACTTATTACGATAATTACGAAACAGAGATTGCAACCTGTAAAACAGATTCGTTTGTAACGTCGTCGCACCAGTTGTTTTGTGTTGGTTATCATAACGACCCGGAGATTGGCGTATTAAATGCCGGTTCATTTGTGCAGCTGTCATTGCCTTCAACAAATCCTGTGTTTGATGTGAACGTAACGTTTGATTCGCTTGAACTGATTTTAAAACCCAACGGATCGTTTTACGGCGATAGCACAAAACCATTTAAGGTAAATGTGTACAGGCTTATAGATAATATCAAGCGAAGCGATGGAACTGATTATTATTATAACACAACTTCGTTTCGTCATTATACTGATCTTCTTGCGGCTCAAACTATCAACCTTGAAGGTAAATCGGGTTCCGAAATAAAAATCAGGATATCGGATGACCTGGGAAAAGAGCTATTGGAAAAGTTTCGTACCAATGCCAGTGAAATTACAAGTTCAGAATTGTTTGTTGATTATTTCAGGGGGTTGTATATCTGTGCTGATTCTACTGTTACTTCTGCTGTAAGTTATTTCAGTGCTCCTTCCGATTCTGCGTTGCTGCGTCTTTCTTACCACGAAAATGGTTTGTATGCTGTAGCCAAGCATCTTGATTTTACTTATGCTTCTGCCAAACAGTTTAACCAAATGAAGTTCCGTGCAGTTAACAACGATTTTGGTTCTGTAGAAGGAAACAGTTCAGTTCTTGTTTCAAGTTCGGCTTCAGGCAATAAATCGTTTCTCTATTCACCACTCGGAACTTACATCAAAATTTCGTTTCCTTCACTTCTTACACTGAAAGAAAAATATCCATACATGCGGGTGATAAAAGCGCTGCTCGTTATACGGCCCAACACTGCATCACTTGCTTTTCCGTATTCCTTACCCAAAAAATTATATCTCTTTTCAACCGATGATACAAACCAGTTGCTGGGAGGATTTTATGATGGCAATACCTCTTCTTCCAGTTTGTTAAACGGTAGTCTTGTAATTGATAATTTGTATGGAGAGAATACATATTACAGTTATGATATCACCACTTTTATCAATAATAAAATTACCACGGGGCAATTTTCAAAATCGGCAATCATGCTTACATCATCATTAAGCAGTTATGATGCAGGTGTGGAGCGCCTGATTGTTAATGATCAGAGCCAGAAGAATTCTATTCAACTTAAAATGTATGTTCTTGGAATGTAAAACCAGGTTATGAACAACAAGAAAAAATATTTGATCGCAGGTTTTGTGTTGTTATATTTTAATGGAATAGCACAAAATGTTTCATCGCCTTACTCAACAATTGGTATTGGTGATCTTGAAACAACAGAATATGGCAGATACAGTGCAACAGGAAGTGCTTCTGCTGCAAGGCGTGATGACGGGTATTATAATTTTTCCAACCCGGCTTCATTAACTTCTTTAACCTACAAGAATGTAAACCTGAATATGTTTACAAGAGGGCGGATCAGCAGGTTTAAAGTTCCCGGTGTGGATACAATTGCCGGTCCTTCGAAAGATTTTATTGTAAAAAGTATTTCGCTTGCGTATAAGGTTACACCTAAATCTGCATTTGCAGTAGGGTTAAAACCTTTCAGCAGTGTGAACTATCAATATGCAACTAATTCATCGCTTAATGATGAAAATATTGATTACATCAAGTACACAGATGGAAGCGGAGGTATTTATCAAACCTATGTTTCACTTGCAAGGGAATTTGGTAAACATTTTTCAGCAGGTATAACAGGTTCGTGGTATTTCGGTTCATTGCATCACAGTGTTGAATATTACAATTCATTGCTTTCGCTTGATGTGTTACAACTTCAGACAGATTATTACAGCGGCGCAGGTGTTCAGGTGGGCATTCAGTATTATACCGATCCGAAAAAGAAATGGCAACACAATTTTGGTGTAACTGCTTCCTTAAATTCAAAATTATCCGGGTTTAATTCAACTCAGTATTTTGAAAATGATACACTGTTCAAAAAAATGAAAGACAAAGATGTGTCGTTTAAAATGCCTGCAAACTTCAGTGTTGCATACAGTCTGTTCAATAAAAGTGGTCTTTCGTTTCATGTGCAGGGCGATTACCAGAAATGGGGAAACCAGCAAACAGGATATTCAAAAATACAGATCAGGGATGCATCCGGTTTAAGTGGTGGAATAGAATACAGCAGCCGTATTAAAGCTGGTGATTATTATTTTGAAAAATATTACCTGGCACTTGGTGTAAGGACTTCACAATCGTACCTGGTACTGAATGGTAACAGGGTGAATGATGTTGCTTTCACTTTGGGTGCAGGAAAAAATCTTTCAAGAATTATTGGAGTTAACCTGAGCATGGAAGCGGGTAAAAAAGGCTTGTCATCGCTTAAACAGATAAGAGAAAACTACTTCCAGTTTTCATTGGGACTTACATTAAAAGATATGTGGTATGGTACACGAAAATTCGGTCGATATGATTAATGCATTTTCAGAGAAGAAACTGTTCTGCAGCTTTTTGTTTTTAGTGCTGGCTTCTGTTTCATTTGCACAGCAGATTAACGGTTGCTGGTATTCGGCCGACAGAACAAGACTGTATGAAATAAAACAAACTTCAGAACACAACTATTCAGCAGTAATTAAATCTTCTTCAAGAACTACTGACAGTATTGGATATGAAGTGATCAAAGATCTTGTGTATAATGAAAAAAAACAGCGGTACGAAGGGGTGATGTATGCTGTTAGTGATGGTCAGCCCGCATCTGTAAAAATAACCTTTGACGAGAGCAATCTGAACAGGATTGTACTAAAGCTTAACCGGCTTTTTTTTATGGATGTGGTGCTGAATTGGGATAAAGCAGTTGATTAATTATCAGCTTTTGCATATTGCATCAGCCATTCCCTTGCTTCTTTTTCATGTGTGAATTGTTTTATTGGAATAGGGGATGGCTTTAATTTAAACAGTAAACGCATAATAAGTGCCGCAAGCCCCGGCTTTGAAACCATTGCCATGGCAGAATAATTCTGAGGCAGCAGTTTGGTTGAAATTTCCCTTGCATCTTTATCAGGCATGGGTGATGCTGCAAGATAGATTAACAACGGAACCGGTTTGTTGTTGCTGATTTTTTTGATCAGCTCACTATTGCTGCTGATGTTTTCTACAGTACGTTTTACACTTTTTGAAAGTGATACAAGAAATCCTGCATCATCAAACCAGTAAGTGGCTATTTCACTTTCGTATATTGGCCGGTCGGTAGGAATAGTTACCTGCATGATTTATTGATTGATTTTTCCTTTTCGTTTAACTGCCATCTGTGTATTGTTACTTGGCGTAATTGTTACGGAAACATTGTCGCCATCAAACACCAATAAAAATGTTTCTGTGTGCGGACTTTCAATGTAACGTAATTTAAGTTGAAGGCTGTCGGTGGAAATCCAGTTATATGTTCCTGCTGTTTTAAATGGTGACAAACCTGCCGAACTGTTTTTTGCAGCAGCCAGTAACCCCGGCCCCGGCTTTGTTGTTTGGCCTGTTATCCATTTGCCTGATCCGAAATGAAAACTGTATGTTGATGTATCGTACTTCGTTGTTAAGATGCACTCATTTTTTTGAAATGATACGGAAACAGAACGGATACTGTTTTTTGCTCCTTCAAGCATGTATTGTTTGCCTGCAATCATTTGTTCTGTTGATGCATTGGATGAAACAGGTAAAGGTTGAAGCGATTGTGCAGCAAGTGTTGTTGTAAATTGTTTGTATAATTTTTTATTGGCAGGTAACGGTGCCGGTTGAAATGCGGGTAAAAGATAATTCCATACAAGATTCAGTTCATCCTGCATGTTTGCTGTTTCACAGGTAATGGCAACTACTGCATCCTGATCTGGCATAACAACAATGTACTGTCCAAATGCACCATCAGCACGAAAAGCATTGTTCCTGCAGCGCCAGAACTGGTAGCAATAACCCTGTGCCCAATCGCTTGCCATTTTATTACTGTCGGTAGCAGGCACACCGGGCATCTGTTCAATTTTTTTTGTTGTTGCTTCTTCAATCCATGATGATGGAATGATTTGTCTACTCTTCCATTCACCTTTCTGTAAAAGTAGCTGACCGAATTTGGCCATGTCTTCTGTTTTTAAACGCAATCCCCAGCCACCGGTGTTCCTGTTCATCGGGTCAATTTCCCAATCCATACCGGTTATGCCTAACGGAGTAAATAGTCGTGGGGTTAAGTAATCAATTAATTTTTCTCCGCTTACTTTCTGCACAATTGCTGAAAGCATGTAAGTAGCCAAACTGTTATAATTGAATTTTGTTCCCGGCTCATAAGTAATAGGAAAACGCAGAAAACCTTTTACCCAGTTGTTCTCATTGAAATTTGAAAGCACTGCAGATGTTGGTTCGGGATACTGACCGGTTGACATTGTAAGCAGATCTTTTATTTTCAACTGCGATAAAAACGGGCTGATGCTGTCGGGTAAATATTCAGGGAAAAACGAAATGACTTTATCATCAACCGTTATCTTTTTTTCTGAAACAAGAAAACCAATTGCAGTTGATGTAAAACTTTTACTGGTTGAATACAAGGTATGTTTTAATTCAGGTGCATATGGTTTCCACCATGTTTCAGCAACAACTTTTCCATGACGAACCAATATAAAACTGTGCAGTTCATTTTTACTGTTGTTCACTGCTTGGATAAAATTGAGAATCGCTTTGGACGAAATGCCTTCTGCCTCGGGTGTGCTTCGCTGCAGCCTGCTTGTTTCCTGAGCTGATAAACTTAACTGTACAAGAATAAAGAAAACGGCAAGCGGTAATTGAATCAATCGCATAAAATATGATTGTTGAGTATATTAAATTCCCTTTTCTCTTCTCACATCCATCAGGTAATCTTCAAATTCGTTTAACGAAAAACTGCTGAGGTTTTTTGATGCGGTGAGTCTTCCTTTTTGCGCTGCAAGCACTCCGTAACGGATATCATCATAGCCGCTCAGTTCATGTGCATCAGGATCAATTGAAATCAGCGCACCTTTATCCAGCGCATACGGAATCCATCGCCAGTCGATATCCAAACGGCGGGGGTGTGCATTGAGTTCAATCACCACGCTGTTTGCAACACATGCATCAATAATTTTTTTATGATCAAGCGGATACCCGTTGCGGCTTAATAACAATCGCCCGGTCATATGGCCAAGGATGGTGGTGTAAGGATTTTCAATTGCATTCATTACACGCATCATTGCTTTTTCTTCATTCATCTTTAAATTACTGTGAACGGATGCAATGACAAGATCAAAGGTTGAAAGAATATCATCTTCATAATCCAACGAACCATCACCAAGTATATCGGCTTCAATACTTTTAAAAATGCGGAAGTTTTTGAATTGCTTGTTCAATTCATCAATGTACTTGTGCTGCTGTTCAATCCGCTCAACAGAAAGACCATTGGCATAGCCAGCACTTTTACTGTGATCGCTGATGACTAAATATTCAAAACCTTTCGACTGTGCATGCCTGGCCATTGTTTCAATGGTTTCACCACCATCGCTCCAGTTGCTGTGGCTGTGAATGATTCCTTTAATTGATGATGGCTGAATAAGATCAACAGCTGAATTGCTTGTATTGAATTCTTCTCTTAAACAGGAAGGAATAAAGCTGACGCCTTTCTGTTCAAATAAAATCGTTTCTTCTGCGGCTTCTGCAACATTACCCCATGCGGTTAAAAATTCTTCACTTGCTGATGTGGTAAAGAGTATCGAGCCGAAATTAGTTTTGTTTGCAAAATAAAACCGGAGTAAAATATTCTCAGGCCCTTTTACAGTTATTGCAGTATCGGTTTTTTCAACAACAGAAAAATTGTTTGTTGTAAAAAAGGTTTCAATACTGTTTGCATCGGCAGTAGTTACCCATTCAAGCTGATGAATAATTTCCATCTGTCTTCTGAATTCGCCGGTTATCTGAAGATCATCAGCTGGGAATTGCTGTTTCATTTTTTCATCAACTGCCAATGCGTACGCTTCAATATCGGCAAAGAGATGAATGTCTTTATGTTGCAGGAAAAATTCAATAGAGTCTTTTACATTCGCTTGTGTTTTTTCGCCAAAGCCTTTAAACAGCATCAGGCGGTTTTCCTGGCAGGCATACAGCAACTCTCCAATACTTTCAATTTCCATTTCTTTCCAGATGGTTGAAATTTTCTTCGGTCCCAAGCCTTTAATGGAAAGCATTTCAATAATGCCGGGAGGTGTTGTTGAAATCAAATCGTTCAGGGCTTTGAGTTGACCGGTTTGCAGAATTTCAATCACCTTTTTAGCGGTGCTTTCACCAATGCCTTTGTATGATGCAATTTTTGAATGATCAACTTCTGCAAGCTGTACCGGTAATTTTTCGATGTTGAAAGCTGCAGCAGCGTATGATTTTGCTTTGAAAGAATTTTCGCCATGAATGTCCATCAATTTGCTCAGCAGCGAAAACATGTCTGCTATCTGGTAGTTATCGGGCATTGAAATAAAATGTATTTAGTAGTGCAAATAATTTCTGCACAAAGAACGCAAATTCCTGAAAAGCGGGGAAGGTAATTTGAAGTGCGGAAAAAAAAGAGAGACTAAACCGGAGGAAAGTCTCTCTTTTAAATTAGTTGGTCGAATCGTTGAGGTGAACTCTTAGGCTACGGATTAATGGTTTTCTTATAGGGTTACCTTGTGTGAATTTTTCAGTGATATAAAGTTACAAACGTAAAGGGATACCCTTTTTATCTTATTTCAGATTATCAGGGTATCCCTTTAGCGGCACTGAACAAAAATCAGCAATATTTAAAAGGTGTAGCGAATGGCGAATCCTCCCCAGTTGCCAAAACCGTAGTAATCGCCGAACTCAAACGAAGGTTGCCAGTCTAGTGAGAAATTGATTGGTGCTCCGCTGATCTTGTAATCAAGTCCGAGTACACCATCAAGACCTACACTGGTACCACCGTTGTAGTATCTGTCGTTGTAAAATCCAACATGCGCACCTGGTCCAACATACCATTTAAGACCACGTGCACCGCTGATGTTACCATGAAATTCATATAAACCGGTTACACGTGCACCTCTTTCCCAGAAATAACCGATGCCTTCAAGAGCAGCGTCTGATTTTACAAAGTGCTTTAATGTAATAGCTCCCGGGTAAAACTTAACACCTAACGCAGTTTTATAACTGCTTCCTTTTGATTGAGCGAAAACTGCTTGTGCTGAAATCAATGCCAATACGATGGTAATAAAAAATACTTTCTTCATAATTCTGAGTTTAAACCACTGCCTTGAAAAAATGATGCCAAACTTTTTTTAAAGGTTTTGAGAAGATGCCTTTCGTACTGTTTCCTGTACCTTTGTCGGCTTATGAAGAGTAAGACATTAAAGAAAAATAAAATTAATATCATTACGCTGGGATGCAGTAAGAACATGGTTGACAGCGAAGTGCTGAGTGGGCAGCTGCAGGCAAATGATATGGATGTGGTGCATGAAAGCACAAAAAAAGATCACAACATTGTGATTGTAAATACCTGCGGTTTTATTGACAAAGCAAAAGAAGAAAGTATCAATACCATTCTCGACCAGGTTGAATTAAAGAGAAAAGGGAAGCTGGATAAAGTTATTGTGACCGGTTGCCTCAGCGAACGTTACAAGCAAAACCTGGAAGATGAAATTCCTGAAGTGGATGCTTTTTTTGGTACAATGGAACTGCCGCTGGTTTTAAAACAACTGGAAGCTGATTATAAATCGGAACTGGTGGGAGAGCGTTTGCTGGCAACACCATCACATTATGCGTATTTAAAAATCAGTGAAGGTTGTAACCGCACCTGTGCGTTTTGTGCTATTCCATTAATGCGTGGCGCACATGTAAGCAAGAGCATGGATGATCTTGTACGTGAGGCTGAGGGATTGGTGAAGAAAGGTGTAAAAGAAATTATGCTGATTGCACAGGAACTTACTTATTACGGACTTGATCTTTATAAGAAAAGAATGCTGGGCGATTTAATGCACCGTTTGGCGGATGTAAAAGGTTTGGAATGGATTCGCCTGCATTATGCTTACCCGCATAAATTTCCATTGGAGATATTAGATGTAATGCGTGAACGGGATAATATCTGTAATTATCTTGATATGCCTTTGCAGCACGGAAGTGATAATATGCTGAAAGCAATGCGCAGGCAGATTACCCGTACTGAAACAGAAGAGTTAATTGCAGCTGTTCGTGAAAAAGTTCCCGGTCTTTGCTTACGTACAACATTAATTGCAGGTTTCCCCGGCGAAACATTAGAGGATATTGAAGAAACAAAACTGTTTCTTGAAAAGCACCGTTTCGATCGTGTAGGCATCTTTACGTACAGCCATGAAGAAGGAACAAGTGGTTATGAGTTAACGGATGATGTGCCTGCTGAAGAAAAAGAAAGAAGGGCACAGGAAATTATGGCTGTGCAGCAGGAAATTTCCTACGAGCTTAACCAGGAAAAAGTTGGAAAAACATTCAAAACAATTATTGATAAAAAAGAAGCCGGACGTTACCTGGGACGTACAGAATTTGATTCGGTTGAAGTAGATAACGAAGTGATCATTCATTCGGATAAAAAGCTGAAACCCGGAGAATTTGTAAATGTAAAAATCACCAAAGCGTTTGATTACGACCTGGAAGGAGAGGTGGTTAACTAAATAAAAGAAGCCCTGCAAAATTGCAGGGCTTTCTTTTTGTCGTCTTTATATTCACTTCTTTTCCGGAGAATCTTTTTTATCACTACCACCGCCACCGGGTCCGTTAAACGATGGCATTCTTCTTTTCATCATCTGGTCAACCATTTTATTAAACAAATCAAGTTGCTCAGGTTTGCAGATCGATCTTATTTGTGCAAAGTGATGAATAAATGCCAGTTCAAATTCCTTTTTATTAACTGATATGCGGGTGAGGTATGAGTCAATCTTTACCGAATCCATATCGCCTCTTTTTACAAAAGCAAACAAACTGTCGTGCAAAACCTTGTCTTCTTTTCTTAAAGTATCCAGTTCGGCTTTGTGTTTATCTCTCAATAACTGCAGTTGACCAGTTTGAACTGTGTCAAAGTTCAGCTGCTTGCTGATGAATTCTGTGAATGGTCTTCCCCCGTTACGAACAGGAGGTTTTTTCCCATGCCCGTTAAAAAGGAAAAACAAAGTGGCTGCATTTAAAATCACCAAAAGAATAACCGCTGCGGTAAGGAATTTCGTTTTGTTCATGGCGTTTAAATCAGGGTAAAGAGGTATATGTATTATTGCTTTCCAATCCGTAATCAGAAATCACCGTTTCAATATCAACCGGTTGCTGGGTAACAGTTACCTCTGAAGAAGTACTGTTTGAACCTCTCCAGCCAAGAACATTCATTAATAACATAATAACAAACAGTGCCGAAAAAGAATAAACCCATTTCAGCTGCAGGGGTTTCCTTGCCGGAGCAACCTGGTTGCTCAGCCGGGCAATGATACGTGTGTGCAGGTGCGGATTGCCTTCCACAGGCTGCATCTGCTGCAAACTGCCCATTACTTCATCAATCCATTTGTCCTGTTTAGTTGTCATATCAGTATGTTTGACGGTTGTTTATTCAAAAACTTGCTATCGGGTGTTATTTTTATAAAAATCTGCCAGAATTTTTCTCAGGTTCTTCCTGGCCCTGAACAACAACGACTCTATCGACGAAACAGAGCTTCCGGTGATTTCACTGATTTCAGCATAACTCAAACCTTCTGTTTCACTAAGCAAAAAGGCGATTTTCTGGTTTTCGGGCAACTGGTCGATGGCTTTGTACAGGTACGCTGCCTTTTCTTTGTTTTCGGCCACAACACCCGGGTGTACAAAATCGCCGGCATCACTTATCGGTTCGCCACTGTCATGAAACAACTGGGTTAAAAAAGCAAAGCGTTTTTTGCGCTTTTTGCTTCGTATATGATCAATGCATTTGTTTAATGTAATTCTGTACAGCCATGTACTAACCTGTGCTTCTCCTTTAAAGGTATGCGCTTTATTGAAGGCTTCAATAAAAACATCCTGGGTAATTTCTTCCGCATCCTGCTCGTTCTGGAGTGTATTCAACGCAGTATTGTACACCCTTTGCTGGTGTTGATTAATAAAATCCCGGAAGGCTTGTTCGTTATCCCTGAAAGAAAGCATGCTGTTTATTGGAAGCTGTTAAGGTAAGAACTTAGTCGTTAACAGGATGAAAAACTTGTATAAATGACACGAATTCTTGTAAAATATGCAGCTGAAATCTTACTTAACTTCGGGTGCTGAATGAATGATTCAGATGCCTTCAAACCAATTCAAAAAAGAACGACATGTTTCCCGATACTTCTGTTAAAGAATTGAATGAAATGATGTTTGATGCGTGGACAGCATTTCATGAATACCGTAAGCTTCCGTTAAAAGCAAGAGCTGCTTTTATGCGTGGTATTGCCATTGAAATTGAAAACTGCGGGGATATTTTAATTGAAGCTGCCATGAAGGAAACACATCTTTCAGAAGCAAGATTGCGCAGCGAAAGAGCAAGAACAATTCTGCAGCTGAACCAATATGCCGATGCCTGTGAAAAAGGCGATTGGCTGGAAGCAAGGATTGATACTGCTGTCCCGTCAAAAAATCCGCCCAAACCCGATATCCGGAAAATGATGATCCCAATCGGACCGGTGGTTGTGTTTGGTGCCAGCAATTTTCCCTTTGCTTATTCAACTGCCGGAGGCGATACCGCCTGTGCCTTTGCTGCCGGTTGCCCGGTAATTGTAAAAGCACATCCTGCTCATGCATATACTTCACATATTGTGGCTGATGCCATTTACAAAGCAGCAGCTTATCACAACATGCCCAAAGGAATTTTTAATCATGCTTATGGTGAAAGTTTTGAAGTGGGGAAGGCATTGGTATTACATCCTTATACCAAAGCAGTTGGCTTTACCGGATCGTATGCAGGCGGTAAACAATTATTCGACTGGGCAAATCAACGCAAAGAACCTATTCCTGTTTTTGCAGAGATGGGAAGTGTAAATCCTGTTTTCTTATTACCTGAAAAATTAAAATCATCAGCACAGGAAATTGCAGCAATGTATGCGTCATCTATTACAGTCGGATCGGGACAGTTTTGTACCAATCCCGGTTTGATGATTGGTGTAGATGGCGATGATCTGAAAACCTTTGTTCATGATTTGGGAAAAGCTATTCAGAAAGTGCAACCTGCACCAATGCTTCATGCAGGTATTGTAAAATCGTATAAAGAAAAGAAAGGAAATGCATTGCTGCAGGATGGAGTTCATCTTGTTGCCGAAAGTGAAATGGAAGTAAAAGAAGGTGAAGGCTTACCTACTGTTGCCACTGTAAGCGGTGAAACATTTTTAAAAAATCCATTGCTTCACCAGGAAGTGTTTGGGCCTTATTCGCTGGTGATCCGTTGTAAAGACATGAACGAAATGCTCACTGTTGCCCGGCACCTGGAAGGACAATTAACTTCCACCATTATGGCTACTGACAATGATGTAAAACAATATGAAGCATTGATTGAGTCAATTAAAAATATTTGCGGAAGGTTTATTTTAAATGGCGTGCCAACAGGAGTGGAGGTTTGTTTAAGCATTCATCATGGTGGTCCATTCCCTGCCACAACCGATTCAAGATTTACCAGCGTTGGTGCCGATGGAATTAAACGTTTTGCACGACCCATCTGTTTCCAGAACTGGAATAATCAGTTGCTACCTGATGAATTGAAAAATGAAAACCCGTTGGGGATTTGGAGAACGGTGAATGGTGAACTCAGCAAAGCAAAGATTTAATTAGAAGCCTGTGCAAATGCAGTTGTGCTGTTTAATTCCTTTTCATGTTTCATCACAAACCATAATGTAATCACTGAAGAAAGAACGAAGTACAGCAACAATACATATTTTATAAGGCTGAAGTATTGAGATGCTCCAAACCAATCGCCTGTTTGAAAAAGTATGGCAGCACCAAAACTGTTTTTAATGATTTCCCAAACAGCAGCGTATTTGTTTTTATCCATCAGTTCGGTGTATGCATACACGCAAAGGAAAACAAACAATCCATAGATGTAGATATATGAAGCATTGAGAGCATTGATACCTGCAATATTGCCAAATAAATAGCTGATGAACAGCAACACCATTACAATCTGTACCCAGCTCCATACATGCAATGCAGCCGAAGCTTTGGGATTGTACTTCTCAAAATGATACACGTCATTAATTTTATAAACCGGGTATTTTTCAGCAACATCAGCAGGTCGCCAACCCGTTGGCATCAGCCAGATCCGGAATTTATCTTTCCAGCTTTTTGTAAGCCATGCATCTTTTACAAGCAACCACAAATGCAGGAAATTAATCTTGATGGGATTCCATGTCTGCACAGGTCTTGTAATGCCATACACCGGGGGAGTATCATTCATTTCCTGCTGAAATGTTCCAAACAGTTTGTCCCAGAAAATAAAAATCTGTGCATAGTTTTTATCAATGTATTCAGGATTGATGGCATGATGTACACGGTGATGCGAAGGAGTAACAATGATCTTTTCCAAAAATCCCATGCGGTTGATATGCTGTGTATGATACCAGAACTGTGCAAACAAATGCAACGGTGCAACAACAGCAATCACCTGTTCAGGCACACCCAGTAAAGCTGCAGGCAGCAGGAAGATGGTGAATATGCGGAAGAAAACCGAAACACTTTGCCGTAATGCGCAGGCAAGATTATATTCTTCACTGCTGTGATGAACAATATGTGCATTCCAGAAAAAATTGTATTCATGATCAAGACGGTGCGTCCAGTACCCGGCAAAATCAAGGGCAAAAAAAGCAATCACGTATGTGAGCCATACATTTTTTACATGAACAAGGGCCATGTGTTCAACCATCCATTTATAACTGATGATGGCAATGCTGAGCCCCAGTACATCTTTTGTAACATTGGTAATACCACTGCTTAAACTGGAAATCATATCCATGTTTCTTACAGTGTCTTTGCCTTTCCAGGCACCATAAAGTTTTTCGAGAAGAACCAGCACTAAAAAAGCCGGCATTGCTATCAGCAATATTTTACCGTAGGTTTCCATGCAGCAATCAGTTGTTGTTACAAATGTAAATGATTGCCAAAAACAAAAATGCATTTTATTTGTTTCAGTTTTGGGTTGATTTCTCTGTTGCAAAAGAAGTAACTTACAACAGTTTAAAAACCTGTCATTTTTCTTCAAAAGAACCTTTTATGAAAAAGTATTTCATCTTTTCAGTGATTGCATTTTTAAGTTTATGCCATGTGCAGGCGCAGCACAAACTGGTTAAGTTGTGGGAAACGGATTCTGTGTTTAAAGTACCGGAATCTGTTTTGTACGATCAGCAGAACAACGTATTGTATGTTTCAAATATTGATGGCGAACCTTGGGGAAACGATGGTAAGGGATTTATCAGCAAACTAAGCACAGATGGAAAAGTCATCAGCAAAGAATGGGTAAAAGGGTTGAGTGCCCCAAAGGGAATGGGCCTTTACCAGAATAAGCTTTACGTGGCCGATCTTTCTGAAATAGTAGTGATTGATATTGTAAAAGGAGTGATTGTAAGCAAGCTTAAAGTAACAGGTGCAACCGGGTTGAATGATATTACCATTTCGGCAAACGGTATATTGAGTGTGTCAGATTCAAAAAACAAAATGGTTTATACATTTCCTGTTGACTTCTTTAAAAAAGTTTCCTGGATACTTGACAGTACCGATCTGAAAGGCCCCAACGGGTTACTTGCACATAATAATCTTTTGTATGTATTGGATGCCGGTTCGCTGTACACTTACAAGTCAGACAAGAAAACGGGTAAACAATTTGCAGAAATTGCTAATGGCATGGAAACAAGCACAGATGGAATTGAAAATGTAACTGGCAATGAATTTATTGTTTCAAGCTGGTCGGGTGTTGTGTATTATATCAATGCCGATGGCTCAAAGCAGGTGTTGCTCGATGGCAGGGAACAAAAAATCAATTCAGCTGATATTGGGTTTAACCATGCTGAAAAAATTGTTTATATCCCTACTTTCTGGAAGAATACAGTAGCAGCGTATAAATTGCAGTAGGGCATTGCAGCAGTTTTATTTTGTTCTCAGAACTGCACTGTAATGGGTTTTAACTTTTGCCTTTTTAATTTTTAACTGAACAGTCGCTATTTTTACAGAAGTATGGATTGTATTTCTCATCGCCTGCCTTACGGTCAAACAGGTTTCTTTTCAAAAATTGTTCTGGATTATCTTGATGATGCAGCAACATTGCGTTCGTTCTATCATCACCGTCCTGATGTAAACGGACTCAAACAGTCAATTGAGCAACGGAAATCATTTTCAACAAACCGCAATGTGCTGGTTAATCATTTGCGTAAGCAATACAGTTCAGTCGAAAGTTCAGATGCTGTAAACCGTAATCTTGAACTCCTGCTCAATGAAAATACATTCACCATTACAACCGCACATCAGCCTAATTTATTTACCGGTCCTTTATATTTTATCTATAAAATTCTGCATGCAATTAAAACTGCCGCTGAGTTAAAAAAGCAGTTGCCTGAATATGATTTTGTTCCCGTTTATTATATGGGAAGTGAAGATGCCGATTTTGAAGAGCTGAGTTATTTTACAGTTGAAGGAAAAAAATACCAGTGGTCAACAACACAAAGCGGTGCGTTTGGCCGCATGGTGATTGACAAGCATATTACAAAGCTGATTGATGAAGTAAGCGGACAAATTTCTATTCATCCTTTCGGGAATGAAATCATCGCTGCACTTCGTGAATGTTACAAAGAAAAACGATCCATCCAGGATGCGACGTTTGCGTTTGTACATTATTTGTTTGCCCGTTTTGGTTTAATCGTCATTATTGCTGATGCAAAAGAATTGAAGCAACTGATGATTCCTGTTTTTGAAGATGAGTTGCTGAATCATACTTCATCAAAGCTTGTTGAACAAACAACTTCCGCACTGGAAAAGCATTACAAAGTACAGGCTGGAGGAAGAGAAATTAACCTGTTTTATTTTGATGAAGATCTGCGTGAACGTATTGAAGCTGTTGGTGATGGTTTTGCTGTTGCCAATACAACTATTCGCTTTACAAAAGAGGATATGCTGAAGGAGTTGAATGAACATCCTGAACGTTTCAGTCCCAATGTGATTTTGCGTGGATTGTTGCAGGAAACCATTCTGCCCAACATCGCATTTATTGGCGGGGGAGGTGAAATTGCTTATTGGTTAGAACTGAAATCAGTGTTTGATCAATACCATGTTCCTTATCCTGTATTACTGGTACGCAATTCATTTTTATTGGCTGAAAAAAAATGGGAAGAGAAAATCGCCAGGCTTGGTTTCGACATAAATGATTTCTTTTTGAGTGATGATGAGTTGCTGAACAGCATTGTAAAAAAGCAAACAACAAATACAATTGAATTAAACGGAAGTATTACTGCAGCACAACAATTGTACAGTAGTTTAAAAGAACAAGCTGCAGCAATTGATCCAACACTTGCAACACATGTTGATGCATTAAAAACAAAAGCCCTTTATCGCTTGCAGGAACTGGAAAAGAAAATGCTTCGTGCAGAGAAACGAAAGTTTACTGATCAGCAGCGGCAAATTCAGGCAATCAAACAACAATTATTCCCCGGTAACAGCTTGCAGGAAAGAAAGGAAAGCTTCCTCAGCTTTTATGCAAAACGTGGTTCACAGCTTCTGGATGAACTGTATCAGAATTCAATCACTACTGAACAGGAATTTACCGTATTAATTTTTTAATGCTTTCCGCTTTTTGCAGCCTGTATGGGATCAAATTGAAATCCCAATGAAAAATAATTGCTCCTGTAATTAATCGTTGGTCCACCAAGATAAAATGAGAAATTCATCTGGCATTGTATTCTCAGCCAGGGCATGCTTGATGATCCTCCGCTTAAAACCAATGCAGGTTCGAGAAACGAAACTCTTCTTTTACCAAGTTCAGAAAGCTGATAATTATTCAGGTCTTCGGCCGTGTAGTTAGTGCTGATGTTGTTGTAACCAATATTTGTATAACGGAACGGAATACTCAGAGTAAAATAATTGGAAGGATGAAAACTGAAAACCGGCTGGATAAAATAACGGTTTGTTTTGCTGTTGTAATATCCTTTTGCAGTTGAGTTTGAACTGCCATCAGTAATATTATTTTTTCCAAACCCATAACCACCATATGCTTCAATCACAACTTTTTCATCTGGTGATACAGGAAGAAAAACACCTCCGCCAAATTCAACTGAATTCCTGTTATATTCCACAACATCAACCGTAGTTGTATTGTTGCTGGTATAAGAAAGTTCATCACGTCCTTTAATTGTACCGTTATAACTGGCTAAAACAGCAAAGTGATTTGCAAATGCATAAGCACCTTGTAATGTAAAATTTGTTTCGGTGCCGCTGGCCGGGCTTGATATAGCCGCATTCACCCTTGATTCATTTTTTTCTTTAAAAGCCGGAACATTTTGTATGGTGGGCGAATAAGCAAAACGTAAAAGTGTGCATGATTGCAATACTGATACTGCAATGAATACAACAACGATGCTGCTGAAACGAATGTGTTTCATAAAAAGGTAGTTTATTAAATGATTGAAGGAGGAGGGGTTCAGTCAAACTTATTTTCCCATCCGTCATTTTTCAGTTTATCAACTTTCGAAAGAACTTCTTCGTTCATAGTTGTTTTGTAGGCTGCAATTTTTGAAGAGATGTTTTCATCGCTTGCACCAATGATCTGAGCAGCAAGAATACCGGCATTTTTTGCAGCATTCAATGCAACAGTTGCAACAGGCACTCCGTTAGGCATTTGCAGGATGGACAATACAGAATCCCATCCGTCGATTGAATTTGAAGATTTAACCGGCACTCCGATTACAGGTAAAGTAGTAACACTGGCAATCATGCCCGGTAAATGTGCAGCGCCACCGGCACCTGCAATAATCACTTTCAATCCCCTTGCTTTTGCTGATTGAGCATACTCAACCATGCGCAGCGGTGTGCGGTGTGCAGAAACAACAGTGAGTTCAAACGGAATCTCAAATTGTTTCAGAATATCGGCAGCAGCCTGCATTACAGATAAATCACTGTCGCTGCCCATAATTATGCCTACTTGAATTGTTTCTTGTTTTTGGTTCATGGTTTTTGGTTGTTTTACTACTGCCTGTCCTTAAATTTCAAACCTTTATGAGTTGATGAATTAAGGTAGTTCATAAAAGATGCAGTTTTTGAACTCAAAGTTTCTGCTTTTTGATAAAGGTCGGAAAATTCTTCTTCATGTAAATAACCGTCGATTTTGCATCGGTGAAGTTGCGATTTTAATTCACCGGTTTCACCTTTTGCAATTCCAAGAGAATTTATAAATTCTAACCTGCTGCTCCTTTCAAACCCTTCAGCAATATTATCCATTACTGAACCTGATGATGATTTCATCTGCTCTGCAAAACGATAGTCTTTGTTTTTGCGCAATTTTTCAGCAAGCGGGACAATAAGCTTATAAATTTCTTTAGCCAGTTGCCAGATTTCGAGTTCTTCAAACTTAAGGATGGTTGCCATTGATCTTTTTTCTGTAGTGATATGTTTTTCACTTAGAAAATTAAGAACAAAAAACTACAAACCATAAACCATAAATTATAAACCTCTCAATTCTCCCGCTATCATCTTCATTTCCGCTTCAGCAAGTTTAGCCATGTAAAGGGCGTTGATATAACGTGTTTGTCCGTTAATGTAATCAAGCTGTACCTGTCTTAACTCAAGTGATGTAATAGCCAGTTTCCTGAAACGTTCTGTGGCAATTACATTGTTTTCCTGGATAAGAAGCAGTGTGTTTTTTTCCAGTTGAACAAGATCCAGTGCATTCTGGAAATTATAATAAGCACTTACAAGCGATGTGCTTACCTGGTTTTTCAACTGGTCGATTGTGTATTGCTGATTTTTAATATTGATGTCGGCAACTTTTTCCTGGCGTTTAATATTCCCTCCCTGGAAAATAGGGATGGCGATACCAACATTGCCGGTTGGACCAAGGTTACGACTGTACAGGTTAAAGCCGGCATCGTTTTTACTTTGTGCGAAATTGAAATTGCCATTTAATGTTACTGCAGGTAGCCTTTGCGAAATAATCTCTTTCTTTTGCTGCACCAAAACTGAAAGATTGCTTTGTGCAAGCAGAAGATCATAATTATCCGTCATTGATTTTTGCTGTAATGAAGTAAAGTTGACGTTGGCATCAGGCTGAATAACATCGTCCACATCAAAAACAGTTTCAGGGCCTCTTGCAAGCAGGTTGTTGAAGTTTGCTTTTGCAATACGTATGTTGTTTTCGATTGAAAGAAGATTGCCTTTTTGCTGGTTTAAATCAACCTGTGCCTGCAGGTAATCTGTTTTGGGTGCAGTACCAATGGTGAAACGGCTTTCAGCAATTTGTTTACGTTCTTCAAAAAATTTGATTGTTTCCTGCAACGCTTTCTTTTGCTGGTTCAGTTGTACAATCTGGTAATAGGCAGCAATAACATCAAACACCGTTGCATTGAGTTGTTTTCTGAAACTGAGTTCACCCATTTTCTCCAGTTCTTCCAGTCTCTTTTTTGTGGCAAACATTTTCATGCCATCAAAAATTTTCCAGCTCACAGCCAAGCCTGCATTCATATTCCGCAGGATAGCTCCATTACGTTTAATGGTAGTGCCGCTTGATAACTTTTGCTCAAGGTTATTGGATGCAATACTTGTTGATCCTGTTGCAGAAATGTTTGGAAATACGCCGGCATTTCCCCAATTGTTATTGATCTTTCCTATTTGCTGTGTGTTTTTTTCAATCACTACATCAAAATTCTTTTCAACTGCAATCTGGATTGCTTCATCAACAGTAAGCTTAACAGGAGCCTGCGCAAATGCTACAGCATTAATCAGCAAGCCTGTCAATAGCAGTTTCAGTTTCTTCTTCATGCACGGTTATTTTTTTAGATGAAAGGAATGAGTACATCGCCGGGATTACGAACAACGTAAGAATCAGTGAAAACATGATTCCACCCACAATTACCACACCAAGCGGTATACGGCTGGTTGATGCATCGCCCAGCGAAAGTGCCAGCGGTAATGCACCAAGGCTCATTGCAAGACTCGTCATTAAAATGGGTCTTAAACGAAGAGTGGCCGCCTCAATTACAGCAGGTAGTTTAGCCATGCCCATCCGTTTTTTCTGGTTCGCAAATTCAACAATGAGAATACCGTTTTTGGTAACAAGACCAATGAGCATAATCATTCCTATTTCTGAGAAGATATTAATTGTTTGATCAAAAAGCCACAGCGATAACAATGCACCTGCAATTGCCAGTGGTACAGTTGACATGATTACCAACGGATCAATAAAGCTTTCAAATTGTGCTGCCAGTACGAGGAAGATTAATACCAACGCAAGTAAAAAGGCAAACATGGTATTGCCTGAGCTTTCAGCAAAATCTCTTGAGCTTCCTGATAACGCAGTTGTAAACGAATCATCCAAAAGCTTGTTAGCAATCCGCTGCATTTCCTTGATACCATCACCAATTGTTTTGCCGGGAGCAAGACCAGCACTGATAGTTGCAGACTTATACCGGTTAAAGTGATACAGAGTAGGAGGTGTTGTTTCTTCTGCAAAACTTACAAACTGATCAATTGAAATCATTTGTCCTGCAGCAGTTCTTACAAACAGATTTTTTAAATCGGTCGGATCATCACGATCGTTTCTCAACACCTGTCCAATTACCTGGTATTGCTTTCCCTCTTTAATAAAATAACCAAGGCGACGGTTACTTAATGATAACTGCAGCATTTCAGAAATATCAGAAACACTTACACCCAATTCACTTGCTTTTAAACGATCAATGGATAAACGCAGTTCGGGTTTGTTGAATTTTAAATCAATATCCGTTCCCGCAAACACACTGCTCTTATTTACTTCTTCCATAAACTTTGGAAGCATGGTCTTCAGCTTGTCGAAATTGTTATTCTGCAAAACAAACTGAACAGGTAATCCACCACGACGGTTTACAGAAATGGTTTGTTCCTGTATAGCAAATGCTCTTCCTTCATTAAACTTCGGAAGGTTGCGGCTGATCATATCAACGATTTCCTGCTGCGAACGTACACGTTCACTCGGAGGAGATAATACTGCACGTACAAAACCTGTGTTAACCGAACCCGAACCGGTAAAGCCAGGTGCCGTTACGGAGATGAGGATTTTTTTCTCGGGCACACTGTCCATTACCATGTAAGTCAGTTTGTCAACATATTTATCCATGGCATCATAACTGGTACCTTCAGGTGCAGTTAACTGCAAACGAAACTGGCTACGGTCTTCCATTGGAGCCAGCTCACTCTGCAGGTTATTCCAAATAAACCATATTGCTGCTAAACAGAGAACAATAACAGGAAATGCAATCCATCTTACTCTCATAAATGATTTCAGAATACGGTTGTATCCATTTTCCATACCACTGAAGAACGGCTCTGTTACACGATACAACCAGCCATGTGCATGACCTGATTTTCGTGTAAGGAAAACGTTGAGTACTGGTGTTAATGTTAATGATACAAAAGCAGAAACTAATACAGCACCTGCCAGTACTATACCAAACTCCCTGAATAAACGTCCTACAAATCCCTGCAGGAAGATTACAGGTAAGAAAACAATTGCAAGCGTGATGGACGTTGCAATTACGGCAAAGTAAATTTCTTTAGAACCAAGGCGGGATGCTTTGTATTTATCCATACCCTGTTCCATTTTCTTGAAGATGTTTTCTGTAACCACAATACCATCATCCACAACAAGACCGGTTGCGAGTACAATGGCCAGCAACGTTAACACGTTGATGGTAAACCCGGCAATGTACATGATAAAAAATGCCGAGATAAGTGATACAGGAATATCGATTAAAGGTCGAATGGCAACAATCCAGTCACGGAAGAAAACAAAGATGATGAGAATTACAAGACCAATTGACAGAAACAATGTTTCCTCCACTTCAGAAATTGATTTGCGGATGAACTGTGTCTGATCCATACCAATATCAAGTTTAATATCAGCAGGAACTTCTTTTTTCAGTTGATCATATCGTTTATAAAATTCATCAGCAATGGCTACATAGTTACTTCCGGGCTGTGGTACAATTGCCAGCGCAATCATGGGAATACCACTTTCTTTGAGAATGGTTTCTTCATTTTCAGGTCCAAGTATTGCCTGGCCAATATCTTTCAGTTTAATATCCCTGCCTTCAACATTTTTAACGATCAGGTTGTTAAAATCATCTTCTGTATTTAAACGGCCAAATGTTCTTACCGTTAATTCAGTTGTGTTGCCCGAAATCTTTCCACTTGGTAATTCAATGTTTTCCCGCAGTAATGCATTCTGCACATCTTTTGCAGTAAGGTTATAAGCCAGCAATTTTTGCGGCTCAAACCAGATACGCATCGCATACTTCTTTTCACCCCAGATGTTTACTGTACTAACACCGGGAATGGTTTGAATACGTTCAAGAAGATTATTGGTTGCATATTCAGTAATCTGTAAAGGGTTGCGTGATTCACTCTGAATAGTCATTGAAATAATCGGATCACTGCTTGCATCGGCTTTTGTAACTACCGGTGGTGCATCAAGATCGGAAGGAAGAGAGCGGATTGTTTGTGAAACTTTATCACGCACATCATTTGCAGC
Source organism: Chitinophagaceae bacterium UBA1931 (assembly GCA_002337125.1). Classification (GTDB taxonomy): domain Bacteria; phylum Bacteroidota; class Bacteroidia; order Chitinophagales; family Chitinophagaceae; genus Lacibacter. The sequence goes on along the minus strand of DDFJ01000004.1, from coordinate 686,331 downwards.
TTCTTCCAGGTTATATCCCAATTCAAATTCAACGTTAATACTGCTGCTTCCCTGGCTGCTGCCCGATGTAATGTTTTTTACACCGGCAATACCATTGATGGCTTTTTCAAGCGGCTCCGTAATCTGCGATTCAATTACATCAGCATTGGCACCCGGGTAAGATGTACGCACACTTACGTTGGGAGGATCAATAGCGGGGTAATCACGTATGCCGAGAAACTTAAAACCAATTACACCAAACAGCACAATAATGATGTTCATCACTATTGCCATTACGGGTCGTTTCAAACTCAGTTCTGAAATCGTCATATCTATTGCACTTTTGAAAGTTTGATTTTTGCATCAGGTCGTACACCAAGCAAACCTGTTGTAATAATTGTATCGCCGGGTTTTACACCGCTGATGATTTCAACATTTGCTGAATCACGGATGCCGGTTTGCACATCAACAAATTTGGCAACGCCTCCATTGAAAACAACAAGCTTCTTACCCCTTGCCTGTGGCAGTATTGCCTGTGAAGGAACAAGAACTGCGTTATCGTTTTTAGCAAAGTCCATATCAACTTTTGCAAAAGCACCTGCAACAAGTGAAGCATCGGTATGTTCCACTACACAACGTACATTCAAACCCCTGGATGATTCATTAACTGTTGATTCAGTTGCGTACACTTTAGCAATATGTTTTTTGCTGCTGCCATCAGTGGAAAATGAAATTGTTTGACCAGTGCGGATTTTAGAAGTATACTTTTCAGGAACACTGAACTGCAGTTTTAACTGGTTCACCTGCCTGATGGTGGTGATGATGGTTGAAGGAGTTACATAAGCACCCATTGAAATATTCCTGAACCCGATTTTTCCATTAAACGGTGCACGGATTTCTGTTTTGGCAATATTTGTTTTGAGTAATTCAATATCGGCTTTAATGTTGCTCACCTGCAGAAAACTCAAATCATAATCCTGCTGGCTGATGCCACTGATCTTTAATAACTCTTTGTTACGCTCTTCTGTTTTTTGTGCAATCTGTAACTGCACTTCCAGTTTCTTGAGTTGTGCAGTTAAATCGCCATCAAACAATTTTACCAGCAAAGCTCCTTTGCTCACATTAGCACCTTCGTTAATGTATAAACCTACTACACGTCCGCTAACTTCGCTATGCATTTCGGTTTCTTCCATGGGTAATAAAGACCCGGGTAACTGAAGCGGTTCACTTACTGCACCGGTTTTAACGATATAACCCATGACAGCCATTGGGCCTTGCTGACGCTGACCGCCTTGTGCTTGTGCTGATTGACTTTTCTTTTCCTTGCAGGCTGAAAGCAGGATCAATGCTGCTGCTGCAACTATTTGTAATGTTCTCATATTGATATATAGAAGGGCTAAAGGTAAGTAAAGCCTCTTTTGTACAACCACTCAATGGATGAATGGTAAGAAGTTTGTTTTAGCCGATTTTCTCCGGCTTTAATGGACGTTTTTTATAGAAAAAAGAAGCGGCTGAAGTAATTTTTTTGTTCTTGCATAACAAAAAAATGGGTCGGTCACTTATTGCTGACCGACCCGACGTTATTTAAACGGAACTAAGGTTTGTTGTTGCTTGATGGGCGAGCAAATACTATTTTGTTTTCACCTTCAGCAAATGTTTGATGCGGTTGGCTTTGTACGTTAGCTCTGCACGGTCTTTTCCAATAACCGTAACATGCCCCATTTTACGTCCCGGCTTGGTTTGCACTTTTCCATACAGGTGTATAAATGCATTTTCCATCTTCAATACATCTTCCAGTCCTTCATAATAAGCTGGTCCGCTAAAACCTTCTTCGCCTAAAACATTCAGAATAACAGAAGGCAAAATAGCATCGGTACAGCCAAGCGGGAAGTTGAGCATAATGCGCCACAGCATATCAAACTGCGAAGAAAAATTTCCTTCAATGGTATGATGACCGCTGTTGTGTACTCTTGGTGCAGTTTCATTTACAAGTACATCGCCGTTTTTATCAACAAATAATTCAACCGCAAATAATCCCGGCGATTGAAGATTGCGTACCACAGCCATGGAAATCGCTTCTACTTTCCAGAATGTTTTCTCCGGAAGTTCAGCAGGAGAAACCTGGTAATCGAGCAGGTTCAGTACCGGGTCAAAAACCATTTCAGCAGGTGGATACATAGTTGTTTCACCATTCTGTGCCACAGCTACAATCACTGCAATTTCTTTATGAACAGCCACCAGCTTTTCCAATACAGATGGTGCATCAAAACCTCTTTCAATATCAGCTGCTGTTTTCAATAATTCCACACCACGGCCATCATACCCACCCATGCCGATTTTATGTGCAGCAGGCAGGAAGGATTGAAGTGCTTTCAGCTCTTCTTTATTTTCAGTAATCACAAATTCAGAAGTGGGAATCTGGTGATGCTGATAAAATTTCTTTTGTTCAATTTTATTTTTGATGATACGCAGAGCAGCTGGTTTGGGAAACACTTTCACGCCTTCGGCTTCCAGTTTTTCCAACGCTTCCACGTTTACACTTTCAATTTCAATGGTAATGGCATCAAGTCCTTTTCCGAACTGGTACACAGTTTCGAAATCTTTAATATCTCCTTTGGTGAAATGATGACATAGATGTGCAGCAGGGCAATGCTCATCATTTTCAAGAACAAACGTTTCAACGGGATAATTGGCCGCAGCCTGTAATAACATTCTTCCTAATTGTCCACCACCAAGGATGCCCACTCTGGGTTGTAACGGAGAGTTTTGCATGCCGCAAAGATAGGGCAACGGGATGCATAACTTATCCGGCGACAGAATTGCCTGTTTCGGCTTAATCAGGTTATGCTTGCTGTTTGATTGTTAATTTTGCAGCATGGCTAATCACAGACAGGTATTCCAGGCAAATGACCCCACCCGTTGGAAACGATTTAAATGGGGAAGCAGGATTTTTATTGTTTTATTCATTTTTGCAATTACAGTTGCCACACTTGCTGTTTTGCTTGACAAAAATCCCTCGGCTGTTGATATCAGGAAAAACACCAGCAGTTACAAAGGTGTTATTGACGCTACCAGGCCATTGAGTATTTCTTCCGCTAAAGCAAAAAAATATAAGGGCTTTAAGGAATTCCTGGAGCAGAAGGCAAAAGAAGATTCAATAAAAGCTGCCCATCATAAACCATCACAGGTAACATCTGAATTTATCCGTGCTGCTTTTTATACACCATGGAACCGCAGTGCATCTACACCATCACTCGAACACAATGCAGATAAAATAAATGTTGTGTTCCCTGAATGGTTTTTTATTGATACCGTTGGTAATGATAAACTGCAGTCGAGAATTGATGCAGGTGGACTTGCCGATATGCGCAAAAGAAACCTGCGTATCATTCCCATTCTTACAAACTTCAATTCGTCTAAAAGTGATTTTGACGGAAGTTTATTGCGTAACATCCTCAACAGCCCCCGTACACAACAGCAGTTTATTCAATCGTTGATTGATACGCTGTCGTTTTATCATTTTGCAGGAATTAATATTGACTTTGAAGAACTGGAAGATGCAAGTGGTCCGGCACTTACAAAGTTTCAGCAAAACCTGTATCAGCAACTGCATGCAAAAAATTTACTTATAACTGAAGATATACCAGTTGGCGACGATTCGTATAATATCGAAGAACTGGAGAAAGTAAATGATTATATCGTGCTGATGGCTTATGATCAGTCAAGCCCTACATCAGCACCGGGTCCAATCAGTGATCAGAAATGGATTGAACAGGCAGTGGACAAAGTAGCTGATATTATCCCCAGCAATAAAATAATTCTTGGTATTGCAGGTTATGGTTATGATTGGTCGGAGTATGTGGATGATAATGGGAAAACAGTAAAAGAAGTTAAAACCTTAACCTATGCCCAGGCAATTGACAATGCAAGACTTTCGGGTGCTGTGATTGAGTATGATAACAACAGTTATAATCTGCATTATTCTTATATCGAAAAGGACAATTATGCCAAAGGTGGAAAAGTTGGGAAGAATGTAAAACATGAAATATGGTTTGTTGATGCTGCCACTTCATTCAATATTATGCGCTTTGCTGATGAATATGGTTTGGCTGGTACTGCTTTGTGGAGATTAGGAAGTGAAGATCCAAGGTTATGGACTTTCTACAGCCGCAATCTCAGCAACGATGCATTGGCAAAACAGCCGTTCAACTATAATATACTTTCAACTATTCCAATCAATCCCAGCCAGAAACCAACCGGAGTTGGTGAAGGTGAGTTGTTGAATATTTTATACACACCTCAGCCGGGAAAAATTAATATTGAGTTTGATGTAAATGAGCAATTGGTGGCAGAGCAAACTTATACACAACTTCCTTCAGGATATGTGTATGAAAAATTTGCAGAAGATACGACGGAAGGAAAGGGCCATAAACTCATCCTTACATTTGATGATGGTCCCAGCAGCGATTACACTCCAAAAATTTTAGACATACTGGAACGGGAAAAAGTACCGGCTACTTTTTTTGTTGTAGGAATTAATGCGGAAAAAAATATTCCGCTGCTGCAACGTATTTATAAAGATGGATTTGAAATCGGCAATCACACATTCACTCATAACAATGTGGCCAAAATGTCGATGGAAAGAGCCGAGATTGAATTAAAATCAACAAGGCTTTTAATTGAAGCTGTAACAGGAAGATCAACTGTATTGTTCCGTGCTCCTTACAATGCAGATAGTGAACCACAGACATACGAAGAAATTGAACCACTGGTGATGAGTAAAAAAAATAATTACATCACTGTTGGTGAAAGTATCGATCCTAACGATTGGGATGATAAGCATGTAAATGCCGACAGTATTTTCAATCGTATTGTAAGGCAGATTGAAGATCGTGGAGCAAGTGTTATTCTGCTGCACGATGCAGGTGGCGAATCACGCCAGGCAACTGTTGAGGCCTTGCCAAAAATTATTAAGTATTATAAAGAGAAGGGATATAAGTTTACCACCGTTGCAGATTTAATGGGAAAGAAAATGGATGATGTGATGCCACCGGTAAAGCGTGACTGGCAGAGTTCATTCAACTTTTATTTTGTGCGTGCTTTGTATTGGGTAAGTACGATTGTATTTGCGTTGTTCATTGTAGGTATTTTTCTTTCTGTTTTGCGTATTGCATTTATGGCAGCACTTGCAGCCATGCAGAAAAAACGTGAACGAAAAGCTGAAGAAAACGGATTGTTTAATGCGGCACAGCCTTTGGTAAGTATTATTGTTCCTGCTTACAACGAAGAAATTAATGCAGTGCGTACGGTTAACAGTTTGTTGCGGCAGGATTATCCTGCACTTGAAATTATTTTTGTTGATGATGGAAGTAAGGACAACACATTTAAAGTGGTAAATGAAGCTTTTCTTTTCAACGAAAAAGTAAAAGTATATACAAAGCCAAACGGCGGAAAAGCAACTGCACTGAATTTTGGAATTGAGCATGCTTCAGCTGAATTTGTCGTGTGTATTGATGCCGACACGCAGCTGAAAACAGATGCGGTATCGTTGCTCATGAAAAAATTTGAAGATGAAAATGTTGGTGCTGTTGCAGGAAATGTAAAAGTGGGAAATGAAATCAACATGATTACCAAATGGCAGAGCATTGAATACATTACATCTCAAAATTTCGACCGACGGGCATTTGATTTCCTTAATTGTATTACGGTTGTTCCCGGTGCAATTGGTGCATTCAGGAAACAGGCTGTAATGGAATCGGGAGGTTTTACTAGCGATACATTGGCCGAAGATTGTGATTTAACAATGCGCCTGCATCGTTCAGGATTTACAGTACGAAACAGCAATGATGCTATCTCGTATACCGAAGCACCTGAAACAATGACGCAATTTATGAAGCAACGTTTCCGCTGGAGTTTTGGTGTAATGCAGTGTTTCTGGAAACACAGGGACGCATTGTTCAACAAAAACTATAAAAACTTTGGTTTGATTGCATTGCCGCATATCCTGGTTTACCAGATGATATTGCCTTTCCTTGCTCCATTGGCCGATCTTGTGCTGGTGCTTAGTTTAATTGCTGCGGCAATTGGTATTATACCTGCAAGTACAGGTCACATCATTCTGTATTATTTTATTTTCACTATTGTTGATATGGCAGGTGCAGCACTTGCATTTGCTTATGAAAAAGAAGATTTTAAAAAGCTGGTCTGGATGATTCCCCAGCGGTTTATTTATCGTCAGCTCATGTATTATATTCTCTTTAAATCATTCAGTAAAGCTATTAAAGGTGAGTTGCAGGGTTGGGGAGCATTAAAGCGTACAGGAAATGTAAAAGAAGTAACTACCGCCTGAGCTGAGTAATTTTTAACAAGTGGCCGGAAATTTGCTGCATTGTGTTGCTGCTATTTTCCGGTCATTTCTTTTATTTTTGCAAATCATTTGAAATAATTTCTATTGGAGTCCGTTTTAAAGAAATCCAGTATGCTCAACAAAAGCCTGTCCTATATTCTTGGTTTGGTTCTGCTGTCTTATACAGCAACGGCTCAGTATTCCCTTGAAGATGCCACGCCAAGAAGATCCTTCAAGGTTTCCAGCATATTTTCAAAGGTTGAAGATTCCATTAAAAAAGAGTTTACAGAAAAAGGGTTGAAGTGGCCCATGAAGTACATGTTTGTACGTTCGTTCAAGTACGAAAAGCAAATGGAAATATGGGTGAAGAATGATGTGAAAGAAACATTCAGGCTGTTTAAAGTATATAAAGTTTGTGCCACATCCGGAACCTTTGGCCCCAAACGTAAGGAAGGTGATAAACAGGTGCCCGAAGGGTTTTATTATATCAATGAATTTAACCCCAACAGCAATTATCATCTTGCTCTTGGCCTGAACTATCCCAATGTTTCAGATGCTATTTTAAGTGATCAATCCAAACCAGGTGGTGATATTTATATTCATGGTAATTGTGTAACAATCGGCTGTATTCCATTAACGGATTCGTTGATTGAAGAAGTGTATTACCTGGCAACAGTTGCAAAAGAACAGGGACAGGATTTTATTCCGGTACATATTTACCCGTTGCGTTACGATGATCCAAAAGCAACTGAACAATTCAAAACAAAAACTAAGTTCAAACAGGATGCACAGGTGTTTGCATCACAAATAAGAGATGCTTACGAATATTTTGAGGATACACATCAGCTTCCGGCCATTATGATTGACAAAGGAGGTAATTATGTAATTGCCGGCGATCCTGATGCGCCTAAAGTTGAACGCATCAAAATCATTGAAACCAATAACCCGGTTGATCCTTACGCTGCATATCATCTCGAAGAAAAAGTAGACAAAGTGCCTATGTACAAAGAGGGCAGCGCTGCTTTGCAAAAGTGGCTGTACAATCTTACACAGTCGCTGGTGCCTATGTTAAGCGGTAGCCCTTCAATGTCGTTGCAGGTGGAGTTTATTGTTGACAAAGAAGGTAACACTGTGCTTGCAAATGTTATCAGCGGAGGTTACAGCGATCTGAATAAAGTCGTAAAATCGAAATTCGAAAAAGAACTGAAATGGCACCCCGCAACAAAAAATGGGGCACCTGTTAATACACGCCTTAAGCAAAACTTAAATATTGTAGCTCCCGAAGATTTATAGTATTTTACATCTCCCATCCATAATTTATGTAAAACTCATCAGGTACCCTTTTCATAAAGAGAACTGACATGAGTTTGAAAATATTTACCAAAGAGACTGCAATTATTATAATTGTGCTTGCTTGTTTTTGCACCGGCAATGCGCAGTCTGTTTCAGGTATCATCAATAAATATTACAAAGCAACTGCCATTACTTACAGTGGTACAATTAAAGGATATTCTTATTCAGGAATCACATTACAATCAACTGCAGGTCTATCAAGAGGCGATAAAGTTCTGATCATCCAGATGAAAGGTGCGGAAATTGATCAGACCAATTCTTCTTCATTTGGAAGTATCAGCACTATTGACAATGCCGGGAAATATGAATTCTCGACAGTTTGTGGTTTTCTCGGTAGTACAATTGTTCTCAGCAATATGTTGCTCAATACTTATGATGTTGCCAATTTACAGGTTGTACGTGTGCCGGTTTACAGCGGAGATATTACAGTTGATGGAACATTGCTTGCAGAACCCTGGGATCCGGTTGGAGGAACCGGCGGCGTACTTGCATTGGAAGTAGATGGTAACATAACAATGAATGCAGATATTGATGCAACAGGTGCCGGCTTTCACGGGGGTGATCTCGTAACATTAAATGGCGACTGTTATTTCATAGGTGCAACAAAATATTATTACAGCTCAACAGCAATCACTAATTCAGAAAACGGGGCAATGAAAGGTGAAGGTGTTGCTGATTATATTGTATCAAAAGAATACGGCAGGGGAAAACAATCAAATGGCGGTGGCGGATCAAATACACAAAATTCAGGTGGAGGTGGTGGCTCAAACTGGGGTATAGGAGGAAAGGGCGGAGCAAAAACCGGATGTGCTTTTTCAAATCCTCCCGGCGAAGGTGGAGCTACATTAAGTACCCTTGGATATACGGCGCTGAACAACAGAATATTTTTTGGTGGCGGCGGCGGTGCCGGGCATTCTGATAATGTTTCATATCCACCAACAAAAGACGGAACTCCAGGTGGAAATGGAGGTGGAATTGTGTATATCAGGTGTAACACGCTTATTGGTAATTCAGGAAAAATAGCTGCAAACGGTGCACAGGGAATAAATCCGGGTTTATCTCCTTCTAATAAATCTCTTGGTGATGGCGGAGGTGGCGGCGGAGCCGGAGGAACTGTTTTGCTGAATGTGGTTTCGTTTTCAGGAACAGTACCGGTTGAAGCAAAAGGGGCTGATGGTGATGGTACAGGGTTCAGCAGCCAATGTCCCGGTCCGGGTGCAGGCGGTGGCGGTGGTGTGATTTGGTACAGCAGTGCGGCACCTGCATCAACAAATGTTGCGGGTGGAAATCCCGGATTAATTACCAGCTCATCATCCTGCAATAATACAAATGGTGGTGGTACTGCAGGAAGTAATGGTGCAGTTCAGCCAGGTTTTGTTGAAGCACAGGGAGCGGTTCCTTTTAACTGTACAATTCTGCCATTAACTGCATTAAAAAGTTTTACCGGTAAAAAAGTGAATGATGCAGTTATTTTAAACTGGGAACTTGTTCATGCCGATGATGCTTTGGATAAGATTGTTCTTGAAAAGAAATTAAGCAACGGCCAGTTTAAAATTATTCATACGGATATAAACCCGTCAGAAGATTTTTACAGGTACGATGATTTGTCAAATGAATTTCCTGCTTTGTTCAGGCTTGTTGCAATTGCCCGGAATGGTGAAAAACAATATTCAAATGAATTGTTTTTTGAACGTTCATTTTCCAGGAAGATCAGCATCTTTCCAAATCCTGCATCAGGAAATATAAAAATTGAATTACTTGTTAATGAAAGCGGCAAAACAACAATGACCATTTTTAATAATGACGGAAAACTTGTTCTGATGCACGATTTGTTTGTTAGTTCAACACAATCTTTTTTTGACATGGATATCAGCAAACTGCCTCCAGGTATGTATAATATCCGTTTTACATTGAAAGATGAACTGTATACAGGGAAACTTCTGAAACAATAATTATTTCATCAGCACCTGTATTGTATCGGGGCTTTGCTGGCGGAGTTCAATTGTTTTACCTGCAGTTAATTTTTCCAATACTTCTTTATTGTAATGACGGATGCTGAGCAAGGTTAATCCTTTCTCAACCTGTACATCAAAAATACCGGAAGCTGCCAATGCAAGTTTCTCGATTTTTTCACTACGGTCATCCATGCAAAGCTGCAGGCTTACAGCATGTGTTTGAATAAGATTGGGTTTTATTTTCAGTTTGGCCATCATCTCATACAAATCACTCATTGGCTGTTCACCAATAAACGAAAAATCCCTTGTATGTAACTGAAGCAACACCTGTTTGTCTTTTATTACAATGATGGGCGGAAGGTTTTTTACAGGGTTGTTATGAATAACAGTGCCGGGTAATGAAGCATCAGCAAAACATTTTACATACAGCGGAATGTTTTTGTTCTGCAACGGCTTAATGGTTTTCGGGTGAATAACCTGTGCACCGTAATAGGCCATTTCAATGACTTCATCGTAGTTCAGTTCGCTGATGTATTGAGCATCGGCAAATTGTTTGGGGTCAGCATTCATCACACCTTTTACATCTTTCCAGATGGAAATGCTTTCAGCATCCAGCATATAAGCAAACACAGCTGCTGTGTAATCACTTCCTTCACGGCCAAGCGTAGTGCTTTCGTTTTCATCGGTACTGCCGATAAAACCTTGTGTAATTACAATACGGTTGCTGCTGAACATTGGTTTTATCAATGCATCAACCTGTTTTTGGGTAAACTCAAAATCAATTGCTGCATCACGGAAGTTGTCATCAGTTCTGAAAATATCTCTTACATCAATCCATTCATTGCTGATGCCTGTTTCATTCAGGTAAGCACTTACAAGCGCAGTGCTTAATAATTCACCTGCGCAAACTATCTGGTCGTAGTAATAATCGTATTCACGAACAGGTTTGTCGTGCAGAAGCCATTCAACTTCTGTAAAGAAATCATTGTATTGTTCAAGTAACGCATTAAAATGTGTTACCAGTAAATATTTTGCTTCGGTAACATGCTGAAGTTTTACAGCTTTGAAAAGTTCAAGTGCTTCATCTTTTTTACCGGCAAAAAAAGCTTCTGCCACTTTTTCAAGTGCATTGGTGGTTTTGCCCATGGCCGAAATAACAATCATCAGCTGTTCATCCGGGAATTGCCTGATGATCTGGCCAAGGTTCTGAATTTTTTCATAGTTGCTTACACTGGCACCACCAAATTTGAAGACCTTCATTTAATTGAATATTTTTTTGAAAATTGCCGGAGACCGGCCTTTAAAAACGTTGCAAAGATAAATGGAGGAAGGTTGCTGTCGTCAGCTTTCTTTTGCAGGAAGCTGCACGGTAAATGTGGTTCCCTTTCCAGCTTCACTGGTTACATCAATTTTCCCTTTGTTAAGCTGAATAAACTCCCAAACAAGAATCAGTCCCAACCCTGAACTTGCTTCACCGGCGGTGCCTCTTGTTTCTTTGTTTTTGCCTACAAGGAAAATGGTTTCGGCTTTTTCTTTACTCATGCCTACACCGTTATCGTTAATGGCAATTTCAACCATGCCATCTTGATTGATTCTTCCGTTGATGGATACAGTGCCGCCAATGTTTGTAAACTTAATGGCGTTGTTAACGAGGTTGCGTATAATAAAACGGAATTGATTAGGATCTGCAAAAGCAGTAAGGTCATGACCAATGTTTGATGAAATACTGATTTGTTTTTTTGCAGCATGATCGGCAAATACTTCTAATATTTCATTCGCCGTATCCCAAACATGTACAAGTTCCGGATGCGGTTCTTCTCTCTTCATTTGTATCTGTGCCCACTTAATCAGGTCGTCAGTTAGTTTTTTAGTACTGTCGATAAGTGTTTTCGATTCACCTGCCAGTTCAATGAATTGGTCGTGTGGTAATTTTGTAAACTTATCACTCACTATAAAATCAGTAAACAAAGAGATTGAATTTAAAGGCGAACGAAGATCATGTGAAACGATGCTGAAGAATTTATCTTTTGTGCGGTTCACCTCTTCCAGTTTTTTATTCTGGCTTTCGATGATCATATTTTTCTGTTCCACCTGCTCATTTATGAGATGTACCTTTTTCCAGTTAAAATATAAAAGTGCCAGGAAGATAATTGCCACTATCGCAAAGCCAATACTAATATAAATTATCAGGTTTTTCAACCTTACCTTTTCGTTCTGCAGTTTGTTTTCAATTTCTAGGATTGAATTTTTCTTCTCTACTTCATACACTTTTGTAAAGCCAGCTACCAATTGGTTTTTGTCCTGTGTTTGTCTTGCATTCAGGCTGTCGGAAAGAGCTTTATATTCACTGATGCTGTTCAGCGCAAGTTGCGGTTGATTTCGTTCTACATAAAGTTCTATCAGGTCAAGATAAATGCTGTTCAGGTAATTAGATAGGTAATAGGTTCTGATGAATTGAGAAGCTTTGTGGAGGTAATATTCCTCAGCCTTTCCATCTTTTTTTATTTTGGCAATATTCGAAAGCTGAACGTATGCTTCAATAGTTGCAATTTTCTGCGATTTTTCTTTCAGCGAATCCGAAATCAGCAGAATCTTTTTGAAATATACTTCGGCATCATCCAGTTTGTTCTGGGCCATTAAAATTTTGCCCATCACTTTATAGCACGAAGAAAGAACCTGGATATTTTTTATCGAATCGTTGATATGAATTGCAAGAGTTGTCAGGTTGATAGCCTTGCCCAGTTCATGGTTATTGAAATAGCTTTCGCCCAGGTTATGAGCTGTAACTCCAATGCGTTCGGGGTTGCCAAGCCGGGAATGAATTTCAAAAGACAGCTTGTGGTATTCTATTTCTTTCTGAATATTTTTCAGGTACCGGTAGGAGTGACCAAGAGAAATATAACAGTTGGCGAGCCCTGATGAATCGTTTAGTTCTTCATACCCAGCAATAGCTCGTTGAAGATTGTCAACTGTCAGGTAAAAGCTTCCGAAATAAGAATAGATACTGCCAAGATTCCTGTAAGAATCTGCAATTCCCTTTTTATACTTGATCTTCAACGAAATTTCTAATGCTTCCTGGGCGTATTTCAGCGCTTTGATGGGGTCAACAAAAGAAAGGTTACGGCTGATGAGATTGTTTGTGTTAATACGTACTGTATCTGGCAGGTCTGGTTTCTGAAGTAAGCGAAACAAAGTATCAGTTTGCTGACTTTGCACATTTATAGCAAAACCAACAAAAAGGACTAAGGGCAGGATGTATTTATGTAAGCTCAATGGGGCTTTACAATGTTGTTAAGGGTTATGAAAAGGTCCTAATGGTTGACCAAAAGTAATAAAATAAGTGTAAAAATTGGTTTTATTATGCGTTTTTAATCCCGTCTCTGAACCTTGGAGGAAGAGGTGGAAAGCTTGCCTGGTATGTTTTTGCGGGTGGTTCATATCATTTATTTCAGTTTAATTAAACAAGCAACTTTGTTATTGGTTCATTCCTATCCGGGAAAAGACAATTAACATAAATGGTAAAGCTGGAAATATTGAAATATCCAGAACTGATTCTGAAGGGATGCTTTCCTTTTAACCACCGGTTTCGGTCTGTTGGCAGTTTGGCTCACAACTTTATCAAGTAAGTCATGATTGTTGCAAACAGGTGGCAGTTCTGCCAATTTTTCACATTTGAGCCTCATGGCATTATGATTGAGTACTATCAATGAACTTTAAAACATCCGAATCATGGGAAAAATTATAGGAATTGATTTAGGTACTACCAACAGTTGCGTGGCTGTAATGGAAGGTAATGAACCCGTTGTTATTGCAAATGACGAGGGCCGCCGTACAACCCCGTCGGTAGTGGCTTTTTTGAAAAATGGTGAACGTAAAGTGGGCGATCCTGCAAAACGCCAGGCAATCACTAACCCCATCAACACCATCAACTCTGTTAAGCGTTTTATGGGCCGCCGCCACGATGAAGTAGGCGAAGAAAGAAAACACTGGAGCTATAATGTAGTACAAGGTGACAATAATACTGTTCGTATTGACATAGATGGCAGACTTTATACGCCACAGGAAATTTCGGCAATGGTGCTTCAGAAAATGAAGAAAACTGCTGAAGATTATCTTGGACAGGAAGTAACTGAAGCGGTTATTACCGTTCCCGCTTACTTTAACGACGCACAGCGCCAGGCTACAAAAGAAGCCGGTGAAATTGCAGGTTTAACCGTTCGCCGTATCGTTAACGAACCTACTGCAGCTGCATTAGCTTATGGTTTAGATAAAAAACATAAGGATCAGAAAATTGCAGTGTTTGATCTTGGTGGTGGTACATTCGATATTTCTATCCTTGAATTAGGCGATGGTGTATTTGAAGTAAAATCAACCAATGGTGATACACATCTTGGTGGCGACGACTTTGATAAAGTAATCATCGACTGGCTGGCAGAAGAATTCAAAAGCCAGGAAGGAATTGATCTTCGCAGAGATCCGATGGCACTGCAGCGTTTGAAAGAAGCTGCTGAAAAAGCAAAAATTGAATTGTCTTCTTCCAGCGAAACAGAAATCAATCTGCCGTATGTAACTGCAGTTGATGGTGTGCCTAAACACCTTGTTCTGAAATTAAGCCGTGCAAAATTTGAAGCATTAGCTGATAATTTGTTTGAGCGTTGTTTACGTCCTTGCGAGCAGGCTCTGAAAGATGCAGGGTTATCAACCAGCGAAGTAGACGAAGTGATTTTGGTTGGTGGTAGCACACGTATTCCGAAAGTACAGGAAATTGTAGAAAAATTCTTTGGCAAGAAACCAAATAAAGGTGTGAATCCTGATGAAGTGGTTGCAGTTGGTGCAGCTATCCAGGGTGCGGTATTAACCGGTGAAGTGAAGGATGTGTTGTTGCTCGACGTTACTCCGCTCAGCCTCGGTATTGAAACTCTTGGCGGTGTAATGACAGCACTTATTCCAAGCAATACAACAATTCCTACCAAGAAATCAGAAGTGTTCAGCACTGCTGCCGATAACCAGCCCGGTGTTCAGATTCATGTATTGCAGGGCGAAAGGCCAATGGCGAAAGATAACAAGAGCCTTGGTATTTTCAACCTCGATGGCATTCCGCCGGCACCACGTGGTGTTCCTCAAATTGAAGTAATATTTGATATTGATGCCAACGGTATCATGCATGTTACTGCAAAAGATAAAGGCACAGGCAAAGAGCAGAAAATTCACATACAGGCAGGCAGCGGCTTAACCAAAGATGAAATTGAAAAGATGAAAGCTGAGGCTAAAGCCAATGAAGCAACAGATAAGGCCGAAAAGGAAAAAGTTGAAAAAGTTAACATGGCCGACAGTTTGATTTTCCAAACCGAAAAGCAACTGAAGGAATATGGTGATAAAATTTCAGCTGATAAAAAAGCGCCTATCGAAGCTGCTTTAACCAAACTGAAAGATGCACACAAAGCACAGGATATTGCAGGTATTGATGCTGCAACTGCAGAAATGAATACTGCATGGACTGCTGCAAGCGAAGAAATGTACAAAGCAACTGAAGGAGCCCAGGCTCAACCAGGTGCTGATGCAGGAGCTTCGGCTGGTAATGCATCTAATGATAATGTGGAAGATGCACAGTTTGAAGAAGTGAAATAAGCTAAAAGGTAAAATAAGAAAAGCCGCAGTTTACTGCGGCTTTTTTAATCTTGCTGCATAAGAAAACCCGTTGCTATGCAACGGGTTTTCTTTATATAAATATGTTCGTATTAAATCAGGTCAAGTGCCTTGGCAAGAAAATAAACGACAAAAGGTAATGTTACCGTAATAAATTCAGGTTTTAACCAGAACAGAAGAAAGAATGCACCGACAGATGCAAAAAATAATAACCAGTTGAGCGCAGATGATTTCTTTTCCATGCAGTGATTTTTTTGCGAAGATAAGGGAATGAAATCAGACAATAAATATCCCCCAAAAATTACTTCATTGTTGACGTGTTTTACATTGTCAAAAGATGATTATCTGAATGTTGAAAAAAAGTAATATAAATACTGCAATCAATTATATAATTTAGGCGCATTATTAACCAAAAAACATATTCATCATGAAGAAATTTACAATTCTGTTTCTTGCAGTAGTTTTCGGCGTAACAGTTAACGCCGGAATAATCTATGTTCCTTCAAATGCAACCGACAATTCCAAAGCAGGCGATCCTGTTAATATCGCAATGTCAATGAAGGAAAAAGATGCTCAGGCTTTTCTTTCACTCACACCTGCAAAAGTTGAACAAATGACAGGTAAGAAAATGACTTTCGTGCAAAAGATGGCATTGAAAGCTGCACAGAAAAACATGAGGAAAGGAGGAAGCACAGCAGATATTCCAAAGGGATTGTATATCGTGCTTGCAATCTTTGGTTTGGCATGGATTGCAATGGGAATCTTTGATAACTGGAAAGGAAGCACATGGGTTGTAAATCTGATCCTAACATTGTTGTTCTGGCTGCCAGGCTTTATTCATGCTTTGGTTGTTATGAAAAACTATTACAAGTAAACGTAAAAAAAGCCGGCATTTTTTATTGCCGGCTTTTTTATCTGCTATAAATCTGCTTAACCTGTTACTACGCTTATAAAATCAATTACCCACACATTATAATTGTAAAACTAAAACCATGAAAGCCTTTAGTTTATTACTCATCGTATTGTTCGCTTATTCATCTTTGTTTGCTGGAGTAATATATGTACCCAATTCAGTTCCGGCATCTCCATCTTCAAATAATATAGTCGTTAATAATGCAGAGACAAAAACAGTCAAAAAGCTGGGTACTGGAAAGTTGTTTGTAAAAGTTTTCAAGAAAAAATTAAACAACATAACAGGCTCCTTTAAGAAGAATGGTGAAAAGAGTAAACTGGCGGCCATACTGCTTGCTTTGTTTCTTGGTAATCTTGGTATCCATGATTTTTACCTTGGAAACAAAAGAAACGGATTCATCAAACTTGGAATTTACATTGTAGCAATGGTTTTATACATATCAGGATATATCGCTGTCTATACAGAGGTTGTTGATTTTCCTGTTACATTATTAATAGGAATGCTGTTACTTCTTTCATTAAGTATTTGGTCGCTTATTGATGCAATCAGAATCGGAACAGGTAAATATGAACCCGTTGATGGATATTTCAGAGATTAGAAATTATTGATTTTTCTATTTGTTTTTTTTTTATTCCTTTTAATATATTAGAGCATTATTAACCAAAATCAGACTCACAATGAGAAAGTTTACTGTTTTACTTTTCACAGTTCTGTTCAGTGTATCATCGTTTGCAGGAATGATTTACGTTCCTTCAAATTCAACGGACAATGCAAAAGCGTCTGTAGCGCCAGTTGCTCAAACTGAGGCAAAAAAAATGTCGAAAGGCAAGCTTTTCATGAAAGTGTTTAAAAGCAAATTCGAAAAATTATTTGCAAAAGGGAAGAAATACGGTGATAAAAGCAAAATCGCTGCTGCACTTCTTTGCTTTTTCCTGGGCAATCTTGGTGTCCATGACTTTTATTTAGGTAATAAAAGAAATGGTTTTATTAAGCTGGGTTTAACCATTCTTGGAATAGTATTAATGGTTGTGGGATTCGCTTCAGTTACAGCTACTGAAACTGTTACACTTCCTGCACTTGCAATAATTGGCTATATTGTTCTTTTGGGAGTTGGCATTTGGGCCTTAATTGATTTCGTTCGTATTCTTACTGGTAGCTATGAGCCAGTTGATGGTTCATATACCGACTAAATTTATATAGTTCGTTTAAGTAGAATGGCTGTCTTCGGGCAGCCATTTTTTTGTCCTTTTTTTATTTGAGAATTTTCAGAAAGCTTTTTTTTCTTAATTTAAAGTTTAATAAAGCCATATTATGAGAAAAGTATCACACATCCTCCAGCGAAAAGGAAAAAATATTGTAACTGTTGAACCAGGTCTTCCGGTTATTAATGCCTTGCAAATTATGGCTGAAAAAAATATTGGTTCAGTGATGGTTATTGAAAACGGAGAGTACCTTGGTGTGATGACAGAAAGGGATTATGCCCGTAAAATTGTACTGAAAGGGAAGTCTTCCACCGAAACTTTTGTGAAAGACATAATGACTACCGGGCTTCCCCGTGTAACGCCGGAAAACTCAATTGAAACCTGCATGCATATTATGAGCGAAAGTAATATTCGCTATTTACCTGTGTTTGATAATGACGAAATAGCAGGAATTATTTCTATTAACGATGTGGTAACCGAAACCATACTTTCACAAAAAGAAACGATTGAACATCTGAAAAGCTATATTCAGTCTTAATTTATATGCTGAATATGTTTTGATGTGAAATGTGTGAGCTGCATTTGATGAATGGTGCTGCAGGAACTTTTCTACCTGTAACTTTGCTCCCGCATGAAGCATTTATTTTATCTCAACAAATATTTCTGGAAATACCGGTGGCGTTTGCTGCTGGGTATTTTTTTTATTTTCATTTCTAACTATTTCGCAGTACTGGCCCCACAGGTTACAGGGTATATTATTGATAAAGTACAACTGTATCTTACCAACGCTCACCAAAGTCATTCACGTGCATATAATGACTGGTTGGTAAACCTGATCATCGCTAAAATTGAAGCTTCCGGTTTTTCTTTCACAGGGGTTGTGGCATTATTTGGCTTAATTCTTTTACTGTTTGCTGTATTAAGAGGTTTTTTTATGTTCCTTATGCGGCAAACGGTTATTGTAATGAGCCGGTTTATTGAATATGATCAGAAAAATGAAGTATTTGAACATTACCTGAAACTCGATACCAATTTTTACAAGACACATGAAACAGGTGATTTAATGAACCGTATGGCAGAAGATGTAAGCAGGGTTCGTTCTTACACTGGTCCGGCAATCATGTACCTGATTAATCTTGTTGCACTCATCTCGCTGAGCGTGTTTTTCATGGTAAAGAAAAATGCTGAATTATCGTTGTATGCACTTGCACCATTACCTATACTGGCCATCACTATTTATTTTGTAAATACCATCATTAATAAAAAAAGTGAGGAAGTGCAGGCCCGGCTTTCTGATCTTACAACCAATGCGCAACAGGCGTATTCAGGTATAAGGGTTATTAAATCTTTCGTTCAGGAAAATGCAATCATTCGTTTTTTTCAATCAAACAGTGAGCAGTACCGCACAAGTGCTATGGGGTTGTATAAAATTGAAGCTGTTTATTTTCCTGTAATGGCATTTATTATTGGCATCAGTACAATATCAGTTGTTTTCATTGGAGGATTAAAAAACCTTGACGGGTCAATCAAAATAGGCGATATGGCTGCATTCATCATGTATCTTACAATGATGACTTTCCCGGTAAGTGCGATCGGATGGGTGGCAAGTACTATTCAGCGTGCTGCAGCTTCGCAAAGAAGATTAAACGAATTTTTATTAACTGAACCTGTCATTGAATCTGGTAATAACTCGGCTCCTCATAGTGTACAAGGCGATATTGAATTTAATGATGTTAGTTTCACTTATCCGCATACCGGCATCGAAGCGTTGAAGCATTTCAATTTAAAAATCTGCAAGGGGCAGAAGGTAGCTGTAATTGGCCGCACCGGTTCGGGAAAATCAACTATAGCTCAGTTACTGTTGCGCTTTTATGATCCTTCTTCTGGTAATATCAAAATTGATAGAGTTGAACTATCCTCGCTCGATGTGCAGCAGTACCGCAAGCAGGTGAGTTATATTCCGCAGGAAGTGTTTTTGTTTAGTGATTCGATCCTCAACAATATTTCTTTTGGCAGTGAAGTAAAGGATGATAATGTAATAAAAGAGGCTGCTGTTTATGCGGCCGTTGATAAAGATATCCGCTCATTTGCTGCAGGCTATAATACGGTTGTGGGTGAACGGGGAGTAATGCTGAGTGGAGGACAAAAACAACGTATTTCAATTGCAAGGGCGTTGGTAAAAGATCCCGGCTTCATTATTCTTGACGATTGTTTAAATGCCGTAGATGCAAGAACTGAGCAGGAAATACTTACCCATTTATCGGGTTACTTACAGGATAAAACTGCTATTGTAATTACGCACAGAATCTTTTCCCTGCTTCAGTTTGACCGGATTCTTGTAATGGAAGAGGGGCATATAGCCGAGCAGGGTACACACGAAGAATTGCTGGCCAGGAAAGGGCTTTACGCCGATTTGTACAGGCGTCAGCAACTCGAAGAAATTCCCTCCTGATTGTTTAAATATGCCAACTTGAGGAAAATTTTGCCAAATGCAAAAGAAATATATCTTTGTCGCTGTTTGAAAAAAAGATTGCACAACTAAAACTTAAAAACTGTGGCGTACGAAAACAATGACAAACGGATGGAAAGTATTTACAGCAAACGAATCCGTGCAGGAAAGAGAAGAACTTATTTCTTTGATGTAAGGTCTACACGTGGAAATGATTATTACCTCACTATTACGGAGAGCCGTAAACGTTTTACAGGTGAAGGTTATGACCGTCACAAAATTTTCCTTTACAAAGAAGACTTCAACAAATTCATTAAAGGATTGAATGAAGCGGTTGATTATGTGAAAACAGAATTAATGCCTGATTTTGACTTTGATGCATTTAATCATGAAGATGCTCCATCAAGCGGAGACTATGATGCAAATGAATCTGTTGCTGTTGTAAATGAAGTTGAAGCAGCACCAGCTCAAGCTCCGGTTGAAGTTAAAGAAGAACCGGTTGCAGCAACTGATGCAAGTGCAGGAAACAACCTGGCAAATGAAGAGGTTGACAAATGGTAAAAACCCAAACCAACTGATATTAGAAAGCCCCGCAATTGCGGGGCTTTCATTTTATATAAATCTATTGTGAAATCAGATTAATAAACTTTCACCATGAATACGTAATCCTGCAATTTGTTAACACGCTGCACCTGGTCCATTCCTTTAAGTGAAGAAGCAACTGGTACTTTGATCTCCTGCATTTCAGAATCCTGTTTTTTGAGGTCATTGATGAAATCAAAAATGTATTTTGATTGAATAGCGAAAACTACACCTTCTGAATGCGTTTCTTTTGTACTGAGAACACCAACAATTTCGCCTTTGCGGTTAAATACAGGTCCACCGCTGTTACCAGGATTGGCTGCAATTGCAATCTGGCAACTTAATGTATCACCGTTAAAACCAGTAACAGAGCTCAGGTAGCCTTCGCCGTAAACAATTTCATTTCTTGGATAACCCAGCGTAAAAATTGGTTCAGCAAGAGCGGTTGAAGATTTGCGGATGCCATAAGGTAATGTTCCCAATGGTTTAAAATCTTTATCCTCAATTTTTAAAATTGCAATATCTTTTACATCATCAACTTTCAGAATAATAGCTTTAAACTCACTGCCTTTGTTATTAAGAACAATTGCTCCTTTGGCATTTTTTACCACATGAGCGTTGGTTACAAGATAGCCTTTACCATCAATTAAAAAAGCAGAACCGCTTTCTTTGATCACAACACCCGGTTCAATCTTGCTGATGAATTTGTTGAGTTTATTGTCTTGAATTTTTTGCTTGATTTCAAGATTGTCAACTTTTCTGCTTAATTCAGTTAAAACCTTGGTATCGCTTTTCGGAGCAAGCAAAATAGCCATCCCACTAATACTTAAAGCTGTAATACCTGCAATAGAAGCTGCAATAGCAATTACACGTTTGTAGCGTTTCCAGATATTTACAACACGGGCCCCAGCTGAAAGCTCTTCAGCTTTAATTGCACCTTCCTGTAATAATTGATTGTGAACTTCGTGAAGCGAGTGTTTCATTTCACGTGTATCTCCAAATCGCTGCAGTTCCTGTAAAAAGAATGATTGCTCAACCACCAGTTGATCAACTTCTGGTTTTGTTTGCCTCAGTTGTTCAAACATAGCTTTTTCCTCAGCACTCATTTCCCCTTTCAGGTAACGCTCAGTCGCATCTAACAGTAAAATATCATCCATCTCAGTCCTCTTTTTTATATTGAGCAAAGAATAATTTTTTCAGTCTCATCAGGCATTTGTACTTCTGGTTTTTTGCATTGTCGGCATTGGTATAACCAAAGCTTTCAGCTATTTCATTCATCGGCTTTTTATGAATGTAATAGGCTTCCAGTAAACTTTTACAGGGTTCGCCTAAATGCCCCAGAGCTTTTTCCATCACGCCAAATGCTTCGTTTTTCCGGTCGTGATCTTCCAGGTCTTCTTCAACGGGTACCGTATCTTCCATATTTTCAACAGGAGCTCCAAATCGCTGCAGCTGCTGCAGCTTTTTC
This sequence comes from Chitinophagaceae bacterium UBA1931, assembly GCA_002337125.1. Taxonomy (GTDB): domain Bacteria; phylum Bacteroidota; class Bacteroidia; order Chitinophagales; family Chitinophagaceae; genus Lacibacter. The sequence goes on along the minus strand of DDFJ01000004.1, from coordinate 664,438 downwards.
AGCCAGATGCGCCTGCTTACGGAATAGATGTAAGTTTTAATCTGGCAGTTCAGTTCCAGTTCCCCGCCTTTTGCCTTTTCATAAAGAACTATCATAGTTTCCTGAAAAATATCTCTTGCATCATCTGTAGTTCCATTATTGTTGAGAATATAGGCCTGTACCATATTGTAATTCTGCTTGTACAGGGTCTCAACAGTATTCCTGTCGTTCCGGGCTAATCCTTCCAGTAAGTCTGATTCGTTTATCTCAGGTTTCACTATGTTCTGCTTTTAATACAAAAATGAGCAATTTGTAACCCAAAGAACGGCTAAAAATTTTTTTTAAAAAAACCGGGTTACCTTTTTCTGCTTCCTGTATTAATCCCTGATAATTATCTTAAAACTTAAAAAAATTAAAGAATGAAAAAGCTTTTATTAGCATTTGCAATCCTCGGTTTTGTTGCATGTAACAACGAAGGTGACACTAAAACTACAACTGACACAGCTGCTACAGTAGCTCCTGCTGCTGACACTACAGCTCCTAAAGCTGACACAGCTAAAGTTGATACAGCTGCTGCTAAAGTTGATACAGCTGCTAAGAAGTAATTTACTTGGCTCCGGGCTGGTGTGAAGAATGAATATCCCAGCTTGCCGGGTGAATGATTAGCCCGTGACAAAAATTTTCATATGGCAAGCAATCGTTAACGGCCGCTCTACTCATAGAGTGGCTTTTTTCGTTTTATACCTTAAAACACCCTCAGTTTGCAATCGTTTTCGCAGAAATCTTTCTCTTTTTTCTAAAACTAACAATTGTAGTGTGCAGAGATCAGGTTATATTTGACACTCAATGACACAGTCTAAGGCATACCGTTACTTTTATTTTAGCTTTTTTTACTTTAGTAAGAAGCCGGGAATGCTTTTGTTGACTGTAAACAACTAAATAAAGAAATCAACATAAAGAATCCCGGCTGAAAGGCCGGGATTTTTGTTAATAAAACTTTTGAAAAGGTAAAATATATAAAATGACTGAACGAGGAAAAACAGATGTAAAGGCAGAACAGGCTGCAGCCCCGGTATCTTCCACCGATGGGAAGGGGATTAAGGTTTCAATCCAGGGATATGAAGGAAGTTTTCACCAGGTGGCTGCAAGAAAGTTTTTTGGAAAGGAAGTGGAAGTGATTACCTGCGATACGTTCAGGGAAGTGGTGAAAATTGGTGCCAACAAAAAGGAAAGTGATGGGGCAGTGATGGCAATCGAAAATTCAATTGCCGGAAGTATTTTACCTAACTACAACCTTCTTCAAAAAAGTAATCTGACGATTGTGGGTGAAGTTTACCTACAGATCAAGCAAAACCTGTTGGTAAATCCCGGTGTTAAGCTGGAAGATATTAAAGAAGTTCATTCGCATACAATGGCGCTTCAGCAGTGCTACGACTTCCTGGATAAATACAAATGGAAACTGGTTGAAACAGAAGATACGGCCCTCAGCGCAAGAAATATTCATCAGCACAAAAGCAAGCATGTGGCAGCAATTGCCAGCAAACTCGCTGCTGAATTGTACGACCTTGAAGTGCTGGCACCTTCCATTCAAACAATGAAAAATAATTATACCAGGTTTTTAGTGTTGCAGAGGGATGATAAGAAAGTGCAGGTTGAAAATGCCAATAAAGCATCGGTGAATTTTGTAACCGATCATTCAAGAGGAAGTTTGGCAAGGGTGCTTGGTATTATTGCTGATGGTGGAATTAACCTGAGTAAACTGCAGAGTTTCCCGATTCCAGGCAGTGATTTCAAATACAGTTTTCATGCAGATATGGAGTTTGATACGCTGTACCAGTTTCACCAGGTAATAGATAAAATAACACCTGAAACTGTTGAAATGAAAATTTATGGAGTTTATAAAAACGGAAAAGAAGCTTAACCTGATTATATAATTAATAACGATGCAAACAGCTAAACGATTAGAAGGAATTGGTGAATACTACTTCTCTCAAAAACTGAGGGAAATTGATGAACTGAACAAACAGGGAAAAAATATTATTAATCTTGGTATTGGAAGTCCCGATTTGCCACCGCACCCCGATGTAATTAAAACCCTGCAGGAAGAAAGTGCAAAGCCCAACGTACATGCTTATCAATCGTACAAAGGGTCACCGGTTTTACGAAAAGCAATGAGCGACTGGTACAACACATGGTATGGCGTTGAACTGAATCCTGATACAGAAATATTGCCGCTGATTGGTAGTAAAGAAGGTATTATGCATATCTGCATGACTTACCTGAATGAAGGTGATGAAGCATTAGTCCCCAATCCCGGCTACCCAACTTACAGCAGTGCGGTAAAACTGGCAGGCGGAACCATCCGTTCTTATGAACTGAAAGAAGACCTGAACTGGCATCCTGATTTTGAAGAATTAGCAAAAGCAGATTTATCGAAAGTGAAACTCATGTTTGTAAATTATCCGCACATGCCAACGGGTAAATTACCTGAAGAATCGTTCTTTAAACAACTGATTTCATTTGCTAAGAAAAAAGATATTTTAATCATTCACGATAATCCGTACAGTTTTATTCTGAACGATAATCCTTCAAGTTTGCTTGCGATTGAAGGAGCGAAAGAGGTAGTGCTTGAATTAAACTCACTCAGTAAAAGTCAGAACATGGCAGGCTGGCGTGTAGGCATGTTGTGTGGAGCAAAAGAACGTATAGAGGAAGTGCTGCGTTTTAAAAGCAATATGGACAGTGGTATGTTTTTACCTGTTCAGCTTGCTGCAGCAAAAGCATTGGGACTTGGAAAAGATTGGTATGATGAAGTAAATGCGGTGTACAGGGCACGACGTGAAAAGGCTTTTCAAATTCTCGACCTGTTGAAGTGTACATATTCAAAAGACCAGGCAGGAATGTTTATCTGGGCAAAAATTCCGGAGAAATATAAAACAGGATTTGAACTGAGCGATGAAGTGCTTTACAACAGCAATGTGTTTATTACTCCCGGTGGAATTTTTGGTAATGCCGGCGATAAATATGTACGTGTAAGCTTGTGCAGCAATGAAGTGAAGTTGATAGAATCAATCGACAGAATTAAAAAAACTCTTTCCTGATATGGAACGGAAACGAATTGCAATCATTGGTCTTGGTCTCATTGGAGGTTCGCTGGCTATACGTCTGCACGAGAAGAAAATTTCTTCAAGGCTGATAGGTATGGATGCAAACCCTGAACATGAAGCAAAGGCATTGGAACTTGAACTGGTGGATGAAATACTTCCGCTGGATGAAGCCATTCAGCAATCGGATGTAATTATACTTGCAATGCCGGTGGATAAGATGACCGGTCTTTTGCCGAAGATATTAGACAAAGTTGATCAGCAGATTGTACTTGATCTTGGTTCAACAAAATCGCAGTTGGTGGAAGCCGTACGTAACCATCCAAAGCGTGGACGTTATGTTGCAACACACCCAATGTGGGGTACAGAATACAGTGGTCCGGCAGCAGCTGTTAGAAATGCGTTTGAAAACAAAGCAGTAATTATCTGTAACGAAGAAGAAAGTGATGAAGATGCTGTACAGTGGACAAAAATTATGTACAGCAAAATAGGCATGCATTTACTGCAAATGGAAGCAAGTGCACATGACTTGCACGCAGCTTATGTAAGTCATATTTCGCACATCACATCTTTTGCGCTTGCCAATACGGTTTTGGAAAAAGAACGGGAAGACAGTGCCATTTTCGGACTGGCCAGTGCAGGTTTTGAAAGCACTGTACGTTTGGCAAAAAGTAACCCGGCAATGTGGGTACCGATTTTTTTACAGAACAAAGTAAATGTGCTGGATGTACTGAATGAACATATTGAACAACTGAAAAAATTCAGGGATAAAATACAGGATGGAAGTGAAGATGAGCTGAAGAAATTAATTGAACAGGCAAACCAGATCAGGCGGATAATTAAGTAGTGAATTGTAAATGAAAAAAATTAAATAAAATGATTTTCAGAGAAGCATTGGTAAGCGATATTAAGCAAATGCAGGTTGTGCGTTTAGCAGTAAAGGAAAACGTACTCAGCAATCCTGCATTGGTAACTGATGCTGATGTGGAAGATTATATTACACGAAGAGGAAAGGGCTGGGTTTGTTGTGTGGATGAGGTGGTGGTTGGATTTGCCATTGCTGATTTGGTTGATCATAATATCTGGGCATTGTTTGTTGACCCGGCAAGTGAAGCAAAAGGGATCGGCAGCCGGTTACACGACACGATGATGAACTGGTATTTTGAACAAACAGATGAAATGGTTTGGCTGAGCACTGCTCCCGGTTCAAGAGCAGAAACATTTTACAGAATGAAAGGTTGGCGTGAAAACGGAACATACGGAAGAGGAGAAGTAAAATTTGAGATGCGAAAAGATGAATGGCGGAGAAACTGAGATGGAAGAAGCAGAACAGAATTACCGAACGATGATGTGAGTGACACAACAGGTGTTGGGGAGCAAAACAAGTGTTCGCTACATATAACTTAACTTTACAAACTATAACAATGCAAACAATTGAAGCAAATATGAAAGAGAAAGTGCAGGAAGCATGGGGAACAAAGCCACTCATCATCAGTGGCCCATGCAGTGCTGAAACAGAAGATCAGTTAGTGTCAACAGCACAACGGTTAGCTGCAACCGGCAAAGTAAACATGATTCGTGCAGGTATCTGGAAACCTCGTACCAAACCCGGTATGTTTGAAGGGATTGGTGCAAAGGGTTTACCCTGGTTGCAAAAAGCAAAAGAGTTAACCGGCTTGCCAACAACTGTTGAAGTTGCTACTGGTAAACAGGTGGAAGATGCTCTCACTTTTGATGTGGATGTACTCTGGATTGGTGCACGTACAACTGTAAACCCCTTCAGCGTACAGGAAGTGGCTGATGCTTTACGTGGCGTGGATATTCCGGTGCTGATCAAAAACCCCATCAATCCTGATCTTGAATTGTGGAGTGGTGCAATTGAGCGTGTGGCACGTGCAGGTGTAAAACAGATTGGTTTAATTCACCGTGGATTTTCTTCTTACGGAAATACTGAATACCGCAATGCGCCCATGTGGCATCTTGCAATTGAAATGAAACGCCGTAACCCTGATCAGATCCTGATCAACGATCCTTCACATATTTGCGGACGCAGAGACTTATTACTGGAAACTGCACAAAAAGCAATTGATCTTGACTTTGATGGTTTGATGATTGAAAGCCACATTGATCCTGACAATGCATGGAGCGATGCAAAACAACAGATTACTCCTGAACGCCTGGCTGAAATGCTCAACAGCATTATCTGGCGTAAAGAAGATGTTGCATCGGAAGAATATCATGCTGCATTGGAGAAATTCCGTCAGCAGATCAATCATCTTGATGATGAACTGATGCAGATTCTTGGTCAGCGTATGAAGATTGCTGAAAACATCGGTCAGTATAAAAAAGATAACAACATCACCATTTTGCAAACAACACGCTGGAACGAAATTCTTGAAAGAGCATACCGTGAAGGTGAACGTAAAGGATTAAGCAAAGAGTTTATTACAAGATATCTTGATGCTGTGCACATGGAAAGTATCAATCACCAGAAGAAAGTATTGGATTCTTAAGGTGAATTGTCAATGGTGAATGCGGGTGAACATCCTGCATCATACATTGTTGATGGAAGTTTTTTGATCAATAGAAGAATTTATGGGAAAGCAATCATACAAGTTTTCATCTGCAACAGTTGATTATTATTTCAATGGAGATCTGACCGGTTTAAAAGAGATTGTTGACATCAACAACAGTTTTATTATTACCGATGAACATTTATTTCATGCACATACTTCAAAGTTTGAAGGATGGAATACCATTGTACTGAAGCCTGGTGAGGAATATAAAATACAGGCAACAGTTGACAGTGTTATTCAGCAGTTGATTGAAATGGGAGCCGATCGTAAATCAACATTGATTGGTGTAGGCGGCGGTGTGATTACAGATATGACGGGTTACATTGCAAGTGTGTACATGCGTGGTGTATCATTTGGATTTGTTCCCACCAGTATTCTTGCAATGGTTGATGCAAGCATTGGCGGTAAAAACGGAATTGATGTAGGTATTTATAAAAACATGGTTGGCACTATCCGTCAGCCTGCGTTTTTGCTGTATGATCTTTCATTGCTGAAATCGTTGCCATTGAAAGAATGGGAAAATGGTTTTGCAGAAATCATTAAACATGCCTGTATTAAAGATGCTGCAATGTTTGATGAACTGGAACAGCATTCTATTGAATATTATCAAACCAATAACGAAGCACTGCAGCAATTAATTCAGCGCAACTGCCTCATTAAAACAAAAGTGGTGCAGGAAGATGAGTTTGAAAAAGCTGATCGTAAACTGCTCAACTTTGGTCATACACTCGGGCATGCCATTGAAAACGAATATAAACTCATGCATGGCCACGCAGTAACAATTGGAATGGTAGCTGCAGCAAAAATTTCAGAAGAGATCAATAACTTTTATTCGGCTGATCTGGGCCGTTTGGTAAAACTGATAGATCAATACAATCTTCCATCAGCATACGTTTACAATAAACACAAAGCGTTTGAAACGCTGAAGAAAGACAAAAAGAAACAGCAGGATTATATGCAGTATGTATTGCTGAATAAAATTGGTGATGCAAAAGTGCTGAACATTCCAATGGTTCAACTGGAAGAACTGATTAATAATTTATAAACTGAGATGAGTACGACAATTCTATATCGACCTGTTGGTCAGAAGGAGTTAGACTTAATCGAAGAATCCGGATGGAAAAAGTTCCCGCCACGCTTACCTGATCAACCCATTTTTTACCCTGTAATGAATGAAGAATATGCTATTCAAATAAGTGTTGAATGGAATGTTCCTGCTTATGGGGCTGGATTTGTAACTAAGTTCAGTGTTGATTCGGAGTACTTAAAGAAATTCGAGATTCAAAATGTTGGAGGAGAAATACACAACGAATTATGGGTTCCTGCTGAAGAATTAGAAGAGTTTAATGACAACATTGTTGGATTAATTGAAGTAACCAAAAGCTATTTTAAAGAGAAATAATGAATGTAACAATACATCCATCAAAATTAACTGGCGTTATACAGGCCAATGCATCCAAAAGCAGTATGCAGCGTGCCTGTGCTGCAGCATTGGTTGCAAAAGGGAAGAGTGTTATTAAAAATCCCGGCAACAGCAATGATGATAAAGCTGCAATGGATATTGTACAAAAGCTGGGAGCTGTTATTCATCTTTCAGGCGAAGAATTGATCATTGAAAGCGCTGGTGTAAAACCAGTAAGCAATGAAATTAATTGTGGTGAAAGTGGTTTAAGCATCCGCATGTTTACACCGTTAGTGGCTTTAAGTGAAAAAGAAATGACTGTAAACGGAAGTGGAAGTCTGGTTACACGGCCAATGAATTTCTTTGATGAAATTCTTCCGCAGTTAAGTGTGCAGGTAAAAAGCAACGAAGGTAAATTGCCGCTTTCCATACAAGGCCCTATTGTGCCGGAGAATATTGAAATCGACGGCTCGCTCAGTTCTCAATTCTTAACAGGTATGTTACTTGCTTATGCAGCAAGCAATGCAAGTGATGTATCCATCAAAGTAAATAATCTCAAAAGCAAACCTTACATCGATCTTACATTAGATGTAATGAAGCAGTTTGGTTTGAAAGTTCCTGTCAATAAAAATTTTGAAGAGTTTTATTTTGAAGCAGCTTCACATCAATCAGCAACAACAACTCATCATTACACCGTTGAAGGCGACTGGAGCGGTGCAGCATTTCTTCTTGTTGCGGGTGCAGTTGCAGGAGAAATTACAGTGAAAGGACTTGATGTTTATTCACCGCAGGCTGATAAAGCCGTGTTGCAGGCGCTCATGGATTGCGGTTGTAAAATTTCTATTCAGAGTGAACAGATTGAAATTGGTCCGGCACCGTTAAAAGCATTTCATTTCAATGCAACAGAATGCCCCGATCTGTTTCCCCCGCTTGTGGCTTTAGCTGCATACTGTAATGGAAAAACAGTAATTGAAGGCACTACCCGGTTAACGCATAAAGAAAGCAACAGGGCAATTACCCTGCAGGAAGAGTTTGCTAAACTGGGTGTGCAGATTGATCTGCAGGACGATCTAATGATCATTCATGGCAGCAAAGGATTAACTGGTGCAACTGTTCATTCCCGTCACGATCATCGTATTGCCATGGCTTGTGCTGTTGCAGCATTAAAAGCAAATGCGGATGTGGTGATTGAAGAAGCAGAAGCCATTAATAAATCTTATCCCGATTTCTACGATCATCTGAAATTACTGGGAGCAAACGTATCTTTATAAAAAACATTTCAGCTTTGAACTCATACGGTACATTATTTCGTGTTTCAATTTTCGGCGAATCGCATGGCGAAAGTGTAGGTATTGTGGTGGATGGATGTCCCGCCGGTTTATCATTAACAGAAGATGATTTACTTCCCGATCTTGAACGCAGAAAAGGTGGTAAACAAAAAGGTACAACTCCACGGCAGGAAGCTGATTATCCTTTTTTCAAAAGTGGATTGTTCAATGGAAAAACAACGGGTTTCCCGATTTCCATCTTTTTTGAAAACAATAATACACGCAGCGAAGATTACCAGAAACAGCGAAGCATTCCACGCCCCGGTCATGCCGATTGGGTTGCACATCAGAAGTTTGGCGGCCATGAAGATTATCGTGGAGGCGGGCATTTCAGTGCAAGGCTTACAACAGGACTTGTTGGAGCAGGAGCAATTGCAAAAAAACTGTTGAATGGCATCAGCATTCATGCTGATGTGACAGAAATTGCCGGCGATAAAGACCTTGAAAGAGGATTACAAAAAGCAATTGATGCAAAAGATACAGTGGGAGGAATTGTTGAATGCCGTGTAAGCGGATTGCCTGTTGGTTTAGGTGAACCTTATTTCGATTCAGTAGAATCGGTGATTGCTCATATGATGTTTGCAATCCCTGCTGTTCGTGGTGTTGAATTTGGTACCGGTTTTGAAGCTGCAAAAATGTTTGGCAGCGAACATAACGATGCAATTGAAAACATGGATGGCAAAACAAGAACCAATCATGCAGGTGGTGTTGTTGGCGGTATCAGCAATGGAAATGAACTTGTTTTCCGCCTGGCTATCAAACCAACATCATCAACTCCAAAAGAACAAACAAGTTTAAACTGGGATACAGAACAACAGGAAACATTTTCTGTAAAAGGTCGTCATGATCTTTGCGTTGCTCTTCGTGCACCTGTTATTGTTGAAGCCGCAACAGCCTTAGTCCTGGTTGATTTAATGCTTCAGGAACAACGGATAAAACGAATTTTATAGAATCTGTATCTTCAATGATATTTTAATAGTTAACGATGCCCATTATTTATCACGTTACCACTGCATCAGAATGGAATGCAGCAAAGGAAAAAGGTTACTATGAATCACCTTCATTAAAAGAAGAAGGTTTTATTCATTGTTCACAGGAAAACCAGGTTGAAGGAGTTTTACAACGTTATTTCGCCGGTAAAACAGCTTTGGTAAAACTTGTAATTGATACCGACAAATTAAATGTTCAGTTTGTATTTGAATGGAGTCCTTCCACCAGCGATACATTCCCACATATTTACGGAAAGATCAATCTTGATGCAGTTGTTGATGTGATTGTAATTAATTAATTCTTCTCAGCTGGGAAAAATTAAGATCAAGCACTTCATAATTTCTGTCGTTGGGCCAGTAGTAATGCCACCATTCTGTTTCCAGCGGCTGAAAACCATATTTCATCATTACTTCTTTTAACCGTTTCCGGTTTTGTAAAACTGACTGTGATAATTGTGTAAATGAATGATGTGCAGTATCGGTAAAATTGTCAAAACCGGTTCCCATATCAACTTCTTTTCCGGTTGAAAGATTAATGATGGTTAAATCAATGGCAAGTCCACGATTGTGTCCGCTGCCTTTGGCCGGGTTGGCAACATAGCGTTCATCTTTCACCAGTTCCCAGAACTGAACAGTAACAGAATATGGCCGGTATGCATCAAATATTTTCAGACCCAGACCTTCGGTTTTTAATTCCTGCTGAACAAGTTGAAGTGCTTTTGCAGCAGGTAATCGTAAAAAGGGAGCTGCTGCGTCAACGGGATATAGTGATTTTCTTACAAAGTTTTGCGAGGAAGCATAACGTAAATCAACGATGATACCGGGTATAATCTGCTGCAGGTTATACATTTTTTTATTGCTGTCGGCCTTAATTGTTTGCTTGTACGATTTTGCAGAACTGATGTAATGAACTCCGTACGAACTGGTTGTAAAATGCTGGGCAAAAACAGTGGAAAAGTCGATTAAAAAAAACAATGCAATGGTAATTGCCGAATAAAACTGTTTTGGTATCTTACTTCCCTGAAAAACGACCATTGCTGCAATTTTGTAATGGAAAGATAAATGAATTGTGCATGAAATACCGTCAACTTTTTCCTTTTCTGGTTTTGTCCTTTTTTTCTGTTTTGCTCTTTGCTTTTTCCTGCGGTAGCAACAGGGCAGAGACAAAAAAAGATATTGTTATTGAGCCTGAAAAAATGAACGAAAGGGTAGGTGATAATATCCAGGAAATTCTTGACTATGCAGAGTCGAATGAAGGGAAGACTGATGACAGCACAAGGCTTAATCTGCTGCAGGTTATTAAAGATTATTATGCAGGCAATAATTACCAAAGGATATGGAGTGCGAATGAAAACTTTCTGCCACTTGCCGATTCAATGATAATGTTTATTGAACATGCAAAGGAGTATGGATTGTTTCCTGAAGATTATCACAATCATACCCTGCAGACATTCAGGAAACGTATTGCTGCCGACAGTGCTTCTGTTGGTGACAGGCGTGATGCTACTATTTGGTCAAAAGCCGATCTGATGCTGACCGATGCATTCTTTCTGATATCAGCACACCTGCACAAAGGCCGTCTTGGTGTTGACAGTATGTATATGAATCCCGACTCAACTTTAACTGATAGTTTTTATCATAAAAATCTTGAATCAGTTTTTAAAGCGCAATCAATAACTGAAATCTTTCATTCGCTTGAACCAAAACATCATGGTTATGTTGAATTAAAAAATGCATTGAAACAGTTTCTCGATTCAGCAAATTTTAAATCACAGTTCACTTACGTTTCATATCCCTATAAAGATTCAGTGAAGTTTGTTCAATCACTGGTAAAACGATTAAAAGAGGAAGGTGTGATTTTATGGCAAACCAATGAAGTGGATACAGCCATGCTGAAAAGTGCAATAATCAAAGTACAGAAGAAACGCAACTTAACAGTTGATGGGAAATTCGGCGCACAACTTATCCGCTCTTTAAATAATTCAGATGCTGAAAAGTTCAAACGCATTGCCATCAATCTCGACAGGTATAAAGTGTTGCCACCGGTAATGCCGCAACGCTATATCTGGGTGAACCTTCCTTCGTACACATTGCAGTTGTGGGAAAATGATTCAGTGAAAATTGAAAGCAAAGTTGTGGTTGGTAATCCTAAAACAAGAACACCATTATTAAGCAGCCAGATCAGTAATATGGTTACATATCCTCAATGGACAATTCCCAACAGTATTATTTTAAAGGAAGTTTTGCCGGCATTAAAGAAAAACCCGGGCTACCTGGCAAAGAAAGGTTACATGTTGATGAAGGGAGATGGGGAGTTGGTGGATCCATACACTGTTGATTGGTCGAAGTATAAAAAAGGAATTCCATATAATGTTGTGCAGGGTAGTGGTGATGATAATGCATTGGGAATTCTGAAATTCAATTTTCCTAACAAGTATGCTGTTTATCTGCACGATACCAATCAACGCTACCTGTTTAAGCGTGACAGCCGGGCTCTCAGTCACGGATGCGTACGTGTAGAACAATGGGCAAAGCTTACTTATTATATTTCTGCACTTGACAGTGCAAATTATGCAGCTGATGCTGACAGGGTTCCCAGCGATTCAATTAAAACATGGCTGCAACGAAAAGAGAAGCATGTAGTAAGGGTGAAATCAAAACTCCCTGTTTATTTCCGCTATTTTACAAATTCAGTGAAGAACGGGAAAATTGTTTTTTTTGAAGATATTTACAACGAGGACAAAGTGGCACGTGAAAATTATTTCGGCAACAAACAATAACGAATGAATAAAGCCATATTCTTTTTTTTGTGCATCGCTTTAACGGGCTTTGCTTCTCTTTATGCCCAGGACAGCAGTAAAGCAAGAAAAAGCACAAAACAAAAAATTCAATACGGAATTGCCAGCTTTTATTCTAACAAGTTTAATGGCCGCAAAACCTCGAGCGGTGAAATTTTCAGTCAGCAAAAACTCACTGCAGCGCATAACTCACTGCCGCTTGGCACTTATGTGAGGGTTACAAATTTGCGCAACGGCAAGTCGGTTATAGTAAAGATTAACGACAGGCTTCATCACCGTAATAAGCGGATTATTGACCTTACACGCAGTGCTGCTGTAAAGCTTGGATTTACCAAAAGCGGGGTAACAAGGGTTAAACTTGAAGTTTTGGGAAAGAAACCTCCTTCGAAATAGACTTTTTTTGGATAAAGAATGTTAGTAAATAATTTTCAGGATAACCTGCCTACCTTTATTTTTGCCCAGTCAAAAACAATTATTATATGAAAAAAGCATTTTTGTTATTACTTGCAGTTATCTGTCTTTATGCAGTTAACGGACAAGATAACAATCTGAAGAAAAAGCCATCTATTGGTTTTCAGTTTACACTGTTAGATTTTAAATCAGCTCAGGAAGTACGTGACAGAAATCTTGCTTATGTTATTAACAACAAGAATCTGTTTAAGGTTAGCAGAATGTCACCAGCCCTTACACTGAACTACATGCAGGGTATTACAAATAATCTTGATTTCATGGGGCGCTATACTGCTTCATTCGTTGATTATCCTCTTCGTAATTCAACAACTGTAAGCACAGGCGATCATTTCTATATGGAAGCAGATGCCAACCTGAACCTGAAATTATTACCCGATAATTACTGGGTAGTACCATACCTCACCGCTGGTATTGGTGCAGCTAAAGGCAATTCAACTTTTTTAGCTTACATGCCTTTGGGTGCAGGTTTGCAGTTTAACTTATTTAATGAAGTGTTCCTTCATTTAAATACCGGTTACAGAGTGCCTGTAACATCAAAAGCTAATTACAGCTTTGCACATTCATTTGGTGTTTCAGTTCCTTTATCTGAAAAGAAAGTAACACCTCCGCCTCCTCCGCCTCCAGCTCCTGAAGTTCCAAAAGATAAAGATGGCGATGGTGTATTGGATGCTAATGATGCATGCCCTGATGTTCCTGGTCTGGCTTCATTAAACGGATGCCCAGATTCAGACAAAGATGGTATTGCAGATAAAGATGATAAATGTCCAAATGTATTTGGTGTTGCACGCTACGGCGGTTGCCCTGTGCCTGATACAGATAAAGATGGCATTAATGATGAAGAAGATAAATGCCCAACTGTTGCAGGTGTTGCACGTTATAATGGCTGTCCTGTACCAGATACAGATAAAGACGGCGTAAATGATGAAGAAGACAAATGTCCAACTGTTCCAGGTGTTGCTTCTAATGCAGGTTGCCCTGAAATCAAACAGGAAGTAATTAAGAAAGTTGAATTTGCTGCACAAAATGTATTCTTTACAACAGGCAGCTTCCAGCTTCAGAAAAAATCTTATGCTCCTTTGAACGAAGTAGCTCAGATTCTGAAAGACAACCCTTCAATTAAAGTAGATGTGGAAGGCCACACTGATAATTCAGGTGATGCTGCTAAAAATCAGACTTTGTCTGAAAACCGTGCAGCAGCTGTAAAAGCATACTTAGTTGCTCAAGGTATTGATGCCAGCCGTTTAACTTCTGCAGGTTACGGACAGGATCGTCCGATTGCTGATAACAAAACAGCAGCTGGTAAAGCTAAAAACCGTCGTGTTGAACTGAAATTAAGAAGTTATTAATCGATTTTATTTTAAGCATAAAAAATCCCTTCCACACGAAGGGATTTTTTTATTGCAGCCAACAACAGAGATTTGTTTAAATTACATGCTGACTAAGCTGGTATGATGCGATTATTCACCTGTGTTTTTCTTTCAATTATTTTTATTTCACAGCTCACTGCTCAAACATTGGGTGGCAGCAGTGCTTACCAGTTTTTAAAATTTCCTGCATCGCCGCAAACTGCAGCTTCAGGTGGTATTAATCTTACCAATCAATCAAACGATTTATCACTGGCGTTTAATAATCCGGCACAGCTTGATTCTTCAATGCATTCGCAAATGGTTGCCAATTTTAATTCGTTGTATGCGGGAGTAAAGAACGTACACTGGATGCTTGCATATCGCAGCCCTTCACTGCAAACAAATTTTGCAGCATCGGTTTTTTACTTTGATTATGGAAATACACAGCAAACAGATGCTTCGGGAAATGTGTTGGGCAATTATAAACCACGGGATTTTGTAGCCCAGGTTTCAGCAAGCAGGGAGTATATGAACAGGTGGAAATATGGCATATCCCTTAAATTTCTTTCCAGCAATTACGGTGTGTACCGCTCATCGGCAATGGCTGCTGATGTGGGTGTTTTGTACAGGGATTCAGCTAATTTTTTACAGGCTTCAGTTGTGGTAGTAAACATGGGTTCGCAATTGAAACGTTACAATACGGCAGTGCCGGAAGAACTTCCTTTTGATGTGCAGGCGGGTATTTCAAAACGTCTTGCAAAAGCACCGATCTGTTTTTCGTTAACAGCACATCATCTTCATCAGTTTAATCTTAATTACAACGATACATTGTTTAATAACGATAACGGAGTTGCAAATTCAAAAGATAGGAAGTTTACGTTTGATAAATTGTTTCAGCATTTTGTTTTTTCAACACAAATTCTCATTGGTCAGCGGGTAGAGGTAACAGCAGGTTATAATTATTTAAGGGGAAAGGAACTAAGAATTTATAACAGTGCAAATGGGTTAACAGGATTTTCATTTGGTGTTGGAATGCTTCTGCCTAAACTTCAGTTACGTTATGCAAGAACACAGTTGCAGAATAATATTTCGTACAACCAGCTTGGGTTAAATATTCCACTCAATAAATATTTTGGATTAGGAAATTGGGGCGAACGGGTAGGGTGGTAGAAAAGTGATGTAAGAAATAATTCTTTACCGTTCTGCATCTTGTTTAATCTTATCTCCAAACAAAAGTTCTACCAGTATATTGTAGATGAAGTGAGCAATCATTGGTAAAAATAACCCGCCGCTCAGCCATACCAGGAACTGGAAACCAACGGCGAATGGAATAATCTGCAGTATTGCTTTTTCGCCTTGTGTGCCATGCCCGAACGCAAACACAATAGCAGATAATAAGGTAGCAGTTATCCAAACGTAAATGGTATAATCTTTCACCATTCCTGCAATGATGTTGAACAGAACCCCACGGTAAATGTATTCTTCACAAAAAGCGGCTACTACAACAGCTAACACCCAAAGCAAACGTTCAACGTTTGTATCCGGAAGAATATGGTGTAAAGTGCTTTCGTCTTTTTCTTTTGAAAATCTTTGAGAAATCCATGCCAGCATTAATGCTATCAGCACAAGCAGCAAAGCTGCGCCAATTGTTTTTCCTGTAAAAATGCTTTTAAACGAAATGCTTATTTCTTCACTTTTAGCAGCGAAGAATGCAAGTACTGCAAGGATAATCTGCATAGTCATAGATTGCAGGTAAACCGGAATTTTTGCAATTTGTGCACCTTCCAATTCTTCTTCCATTTTTTTGATATTCTTATAGCTGAGTGCTGTAAGAAATGGAAGACCTGCTGCCACTATGATCATAAATAGTAAACTCATCCTTTCAGTTTTTCCGATCGTTGAATCAATTCTTTATGCAGATGTAATACCTGTGGTAAAATCATTTCCTGTTCGTTATTACGGATAATGAAATCGCACAATTTCATTTTAATTGTTTCATCCAGCTGATTGTACATTCTTTTTTTTACTTCAGCTGCATCAACAGCATCCCTGTCAGTTACTCTTTTAATACGAATTGTTTCAGGTGCTGATACGCCAATTACATAATCCAGACCTTCGGCCGACCCGCTTTCAAATAACAAAGCAGCTTCTTTTATAACGTAAGGCGCTTTCTGTTGCTGAAACCATTTTGCTGCATCTGCAATTGTAGCCGGGTGCACAAGACTATTCAGTAATTCCAGTTTTTCTTTATTGGAAAAAACAATTTCGCCCAGGTACTTCCTGTTTAATATTCCATCAATATACGTGTTCTCTCCAAAATGAAAAATGAGCTGTTGTTTTAACAGCTCATTTTTATTCATCAGTTCCTTTGCTGCTTTATCGGCATAATAAACAGGTATTTCCAGTACTTCAAATACTTTTGCAATGGTGCTTTTTCCACTGCCAATACCTCCTGTTAAGCCTATTTTCAGCATACTGATGGGCGAAATGCGGTTGGCTTTTCGCTTAATTATTTTTTCTCAGCACCAGGATTGTTCAACTGTGTTGTCCAGTCCAGGCTGATGGAGCTTTTTTCAATTTTGATATAGCTGCCAGGGTTAATTTCAAGTGATAAAGTACCATCATCATTCACTTTGTTTATTACTCCGTGAATACCGGCAATTGTAACCACTTTATCGCCTTTCTGTAAGTTGTCGATAAATGTTTTTTGCTGCTTTGCTTTTTTAGCCTGCGGGCGAATCATGAAAAGCCAGAAAACAAGGATCATCAATCCAAGAAACAACAATTGCATGGTACCGCCTCCTGATTTAGGATCCATCGCAAAAAGAAAGAAAGAATTCATCTGTTTATTTTTTTTGTTTTTTAATTTCAGGTGTGTTCCAATGTAACAATATTCACCAGTGGTGTATGTTGTTTATTTTTTAGGTAAAACTTCTCCTTCAAATAATAAAGTAATAATGTTTTCTTTTGTGTTGCAGGTAACGTTCAGGTATTTCGAAGCTTTTCCAACACGGCCGCTGCTGTTGAATTCAGCAGTAATCACACCTTCCTTACCTGGAGCAATCGGCTCTTCGGGTTTTGATGGAACTGTGCAGCCACAACTTGCATGTACATCAGAAATAACCAGCGGCTGGCTTCCTGTGTTTTTGAAGTGGAAGGAAATTTTTACTTTTTCTCCATCAGTTACTTTACCAAAGTTCTGAGTTGAATCGAGCCATTGAACTGTTGTCCATTTGGTAGAATCAGTTGTTGCAGTTGCAGCAGTATTTGGTAATGCGGCAGGACCGGCAGGATCTTTTGGGTTTTTAGCAACATTATTGCACGCTACAGCGCCAATAACAAGGATAAATAAGAAAAGCTCTTTCATCTGTTTTAAATTTTAATTGTTCAGATGTGTTTATTATGATACAGTGTTGCTTCAGATGGTTTTTGTCTGCTGCAAATTTGGTTTATTTCGTTGCAAATGTAATGGAAAGCTTCCACCTAAGACTTCTTAAAGGAAATCTTGTGCAATTTGTTCTGGGATGCAAGGTCCTTGTGAATACTGTCGAGAATACCATTTACAAAATGCCCGCTTTGTGGTGTACTGTAATCTTTCGCCAGGTCAATATATTCATTGATGGTTACTTTTGGCGGAATGGTTTCAAAAAACAGGAACTCACAAATGCCCATACGCATTAAAATCATATCAAGCACGGCAGTACGTTCAGGATCCCAGTTCTGCAGTTTACCTTTTATGTAGGAAGTACAAACCTCTTCTTTTTCAATAACACTGATCAGAAGGTCTTTTGCAAATTTCATTTTTTCAGCTGTTACGAAATGCTGAAATTCTCCGCTGGCAGGTTTTTGAATTAAACTGAGCATCAGAACGTTGATCATTTCGCAGTCATCATCCCAATGCACAAAGTTTTCTTCGATGAATGAAATAAAATCATCGTTGGGGAGCATCAGGTCGGTAAAGATGAATTCGAGAATATCTTTCTCTTCTTTCTTTTCTCTTAACGGGCGGCTGATGTACTGTTTGTACACATCGGTTTCAACCAGCTCTGAATAGGTTTTTTTTATCCAGTCGCCTGTATCAATCAGTTCGGGTTTGATTTCTTTTGTAACAGCAATGTAAGAGCTGTTTTCAAGTATCTGCCAGAGAACATTGTTTCCGGCGAGTTTGGTATTTACATTAAGATCTTCCTTAGTAGGTAAATGTTTTGAGGCACGCTGCCGTGAATCGATCTCAGCATAGCGTGATACTTCAGTTAAAAAATGAATAAGGAAAACAAAAAGCTGGCGGCTTTGGTCAAGGTGCTTGTCTAAAGTACGTAATGCTTCTTCTTTTGTAATGTCGCCCTCTCTTGTAAAACATGTATAGAGCGTCTGCATCACCTTAACCCGTATATTTCTTCTGCTGATCATTTGTTTGTAAGAACTGTTTGGGCTGCGAAGATAAGGAATCCCTGTTAACTCCTTTTGATTTGATCGTTCTGAGCAGTGTTTTACCTGAGATTATTCAGGAAATATTACTGCTATTTGGTATGTTTGAAGATAAATCTTTAACTAAATGAAACGTTTTTTCCTTGTACTACTTACTTCTGGTTTTGTTTTAGCAGCTACAACGGTTATATTTTCAAAATTTAACAGGGCAGAATCATCAAAAGTCATTATGAAAGACGATGATGACAGAGGCGAAGATGAGGAGGAAGGTGAAAATGAAGATGGAATTCTGCAGGCGCAGCAAATGGAATTTTTAATGACCAAGGATATGAAGCTTGGTTATATTCCTGCTTCACGATTAATTAATGCGTATAATGAATTGTATGAAGCAAAAAAAAGTGGCAGGATCAACAGCAGATTAACATCATTAACATGGACTGAACGTGGACCAAACTCAGATGTCGTTGGCCCAAGTAACGGTAATACCCGTGGTGCTGCTAACAATGCAGTAACAGGTGGCCGTACAAGAGCAATATGGGTTGATTTGGCAGATGCAACAAACAAAACAGTTTGGGTGGGTAGCGTAAGTGGCGGATTATGGAAAACTACAGATATCACTGCTACTCCTGCAACCTGGACTGTGGTTAATGATTTTATCGGCAACCTTGCTATTGCAAGCATAGCTCAGGATCCGACTAACACAAACGTGATGTATTTGGGAACGGGTGAAAAAACCTATAATGTTGATGCTGTGAAAGGAGGAGGGGTTTGGAAAAGTACTGATCATGGTGTAACATGGACTCTGCTGCCAAGCACAACAGGATTCTGGAATATTTCAAAAATTGTTTGTGATAACTCGGGTTATGTATATGTAGGAACACTCGGTAGCGGATCGGGTTTGCAAAGATCAAAAGATGGTGGTGTTACCTGGACAGAGATTACACCAAGTTCTCCTCAAAGGGGATCAAGAATCAGTGATGTGAGAATAAGCAACACAGGTCGATTGCACGTAACAAAGGGGTATTACAACAGTCCTGCCAGTCAATCAGGCTATTTTTATACTGATACTCCCGGTTCAGTTGATTCACTGACATGGAATTCTCCTATAACCTCTTTTTCCAACGTACAATATAACTGCGAGTTGGCTGTTTCAGGAAACACACTTTACGCTTTACCTACAAATTCAAGCTGGTTAACACCACAGATTTATAAATCAACTGACGGTGGGTTTACCTGGACTGGAACTCTTACTTCGCCGCCAAGTACAGCATCAGAGCCAAGCATCAATACAGGTCAGGGATGGTATGATCTTGCAATCGGCGTTGATCCGAATAATCCTGATAATGTTTTGGCTGGTGGTTTAAATTTTTACAGGTCATCTAATGGAGGTATAACGTGGACTCAGGCTAGCCGTTGGATTGGATCTGTATACAGCTATGTCCATGCAGATCATCATAATGTAGTGTGGAACGGAACCCAGGTGTTGGTTGGAACAGATGGTGGTATTTTTTATTCATCTGATAATGGTAATAATTTCACAGACAGAAATGTGGGGCTTCGGATAAAACAATTTTATTCCTGTGCAATTCACCCAACGTCAACGAACTATTTTCTTGCCGGTGCACAGGATAATGGTACACACCAATTAAATGGTGCGGGATTGTCTGGAAGTACAGAAGTTGTAGGTGGTGATGGCGGATTTGTACATATTGATGAGGATGAGCCGCAATACCAATTCGGTGCTTATGTATACAGCCAGTACAGGCGTAGTGTGAATGGAGGTAGTTCTTGGTCGGCTGTAAACTATTCATCAAGTATCGGACAGTTTATCAATCCTTCTGATTATGATGATGTAAATAACAATATGTATACGGGCGGTAATGGAGGTACATATGTACGTTGGGATAATGCGCCGGTAACTTCAACATTTAAGACTGTATCTATCAGTTCTGCATCATCTGGCAGTGTAATGAGTTTAAAAGTTTCTCCTTTTGAAAACAATGCTGTTTATTTAGGACTTACAGATGGTAAAGTAGTGAAAGTTACAAATGCAAATCTGTCTACAGCTACACCTACAAACATTACAGGTACGGGCATGCCTGGAAGTACGGTTTCTTGTATTAATACAGGTACAAGTGCAAATTATCTGATTGCAACATATTCTAACTATGGAGCAGCACATGTTTGGATGTCTGCAACTGGTGGTGGTACAAGTGGCTGGACAAATATTTCAGGTAATCTTCCTGATATTCCTGTTCGTTGGGCCATGTTTTTCCCGGAAGATAATGACAAAGCTGTTATTGCTACAGATATGGGGGTATTTGAAACGAATGATATAAACGGTTCATCAACTGTTTGGGTGCAGAACACTGGATTCCCCTCTGTAAGAACAAATATGTTTCAATACCGCTGGAGCGATAATACAGTTGTAGCAGCAACTCATGGCCGTGGCTTATGGACAACTACATTTACACCATCTGTACCTTATGTTCGTTTTGCCTCATCTTATAATTATATGTCGGGTACAGAAGTGACATCGGCTTCGGGAAGTGTTTGCAGAAATTATAAAGATTATACTGTTAAAATGCATATTGATAAAGCACCAACAGGTACAGCTAATGTTACTTTAAATATTGCCGGAGGAACTGCTACCCAGGGAGTAGATTATGACATTACTACCAATGGCGACTTTACGAATCCTTCAACTACATTATCTTTTGCAAATGGTGCAACTGCTGATCAGTCATTCACAATCAGGATTTATAATGATGCAGACGTAGAAAATACAGAATACTTTACCATTGGCTATACTATTGGTGGTGGTACAAATGCAGTTGCAGCACCATCAAGTCAGTCGTATACTTTTAATATTTACGACAATGATATTGCTCCATCTGCACCAACTTTTAGTGGCAATTTCCCATTTGGTACGTTTGAAGTAAATATGACAAGTGCAACTCCATTTCGCAGTAATATGCAACGTTTCAGAGTTCAATATCTTTTCACCGCTTCTGAGCTTACTGCTGCCGGAATTACAGCAGCTGGTAATATTTCTGCCTTAAGTTTTAATGTTTCTACCAAAAACAGCACACAACCATTTGCCGGGTTTACTGTCTCAATGGGAAATACATCATCAAGCAATCTTTCATCAGGATTTGTAAGTCCAGCATTTACACAGGTCTATACAGGAAATTATACATCAGTTTCAGGAATAAATACAATCCAGTTTTCAGCTCCCTTTGCATGGGATGGATCTTCAAATGTGGTACTTAATTTCTGTTTCGATAATGGTTCTGCAACAGTTGATGCTTTACCTGATGTGGTTGACGGAGTAGGTTCTCCATTGGGTTCTTCTGTAGCCGCTGCTGCATATTCAAATGCAACAACAGGTTCGGGATGTTCTTTATCAGCATCCAATACTTCTGCATCACGCATCGCTGTAACATTTACTGCAGGTTCAGGAAATCCAATCGCAACTGCGTTAAACAGCAATAAAACCGAATCTGTTTTCAATAACGGCAGCTATTATTTTTATAACCTCCTGGAAGTAATAAACAGTGTAAGTAATGCATCTGCTTCTCTTGGTTGTGTTACTTCAACCATTTCCGAAGCTGGTAATACATGGCAAAGTTTCTATTCTGGTCAGCGTTCACAAAAAGTATATAATATCAGCGTTTCACAAAACAGCAATGCAACTTACACGCTTGGGTTGTATTATACCGCTGCAGAGGTGGCTTCAAAAACTCCAACAACCTTAAAAATTGTGAAGACAACCGCTGCGTCAGGAGCTTTAGCTGATATTTCCAATTCAACATTGATTGCAACAAGCTCTGCTGCTTACGGGTCAGGTTATCTGTTTACAGCAACTGTTTCAGGCAACGGACGTTTCTTCCTTGCAGAAGACAATGTTTCGGGTTTGTTTGATGTGAGCAGGAGAGAAAATTTCGTGAAGGTGCTGCAGAACCCGGTTTCTTTCAGTATTCCGATGTATGTAAGTAATCCGCAACGTGAAAAAGTTGCTGCTTCATTATTTACAAATACCGGCCAACTGATTCAGAAATGGGATTTGGGCCGTGCTGATAATTATACGCAAATGGCGCTTAACGGACAGGTTTCAGCAGGTGTGTATATACTACGGGTTGATGCCGGCAACAAAACACAAACGATTAAACTGGTTAAACAATAAAAATCAAAAGTTGGGCTGATGATTCAGCCCAACTTTTTTTATTACAGCCATGATCAGGAAACGATTAAGAAAAGCTGCTTTGTTTATACTGTTAATAACAGCATTTTATTCCTGTGCGCAACAAAAATCAGTTGTAAAAAAGCTGTCTTCATTCAGCATGGAAAAGCTACCGGGAACGATCATGAAAAACGAAAAAGGCGATCCGGTTCCAGCTAAGCCCATTACACTTGTACTGGTATTTGCTGAAACAAAATCGAATGAAGTGTTGTGGGATACAGCCTGGTTTGAACATAAAGCCTGGAAACTCATTCCGGCAATTGCTGAAAAAGGATTATTTGAAGTTGGCTTACAAAAAATGAATGATGAAAAAGTGGTGATCAAAGCCGACTCAGGGTTTTTCCTTTATCAATTATACCTGGAGCCAATCGATAGGAGTTTTGCCCTGCCTGCACAATACGAAGAAGGCAAGATTTTACTGAAAGGCAGGTACAGGAACCATGTTTTTTATAGGAAAGCAGAAACTCCACGGCAGATCCGTGCCTTTGATGCAATGTAAGAGTCTGCTCTCTTTTGCCGGTTTCTGAAAAATTGTCCCTTTTTTCTGTCAGAAATCTTTTAATTACCCCCGATTCTGCAATTTTTGCGCATTCTGACGGCGTGGCACTGTATTCGCTTACCTTTGCGTGCCCGTTTAATACGGGTTGATTTAATTTAAAAACAAAAAATTGACAACTATGGCTAAGAAGGTAAGTGTTACCCCTTTACACGACAGAGTAATTGTAAAGCCTGCTCCTGCTGAAGAAAAAACCGCAGGCGGAATTATTATCCCCGACACAGCAAAAGAAAAACCACAGCGTGGTACAGTTGTAGCTGCAGGTCCCGGAAAAAAAGATGAACCTGTAACTGTAAAAGTTGGCGATACTGTACTTTACGGTAAGTATGCAGGTACTGAAATTTCAATTGATGGGGACGATCTCCTGATCATGCGTGAAAGTGATATCCTGGCAATCGTATAAACCACTACATATAGTGGGAATGTTTGTTGCATATTGAAACAACTGTAAAAGTGTGCGACGCAACAAAAGATGAGAAAAGTTACCCAAGCCGGTAACACAAAACAAAAAACTACAAACACAAAACTTATAATATGGCAAAGCAAATCTTCTTTGATATTGAGGGAAGAAATAAAATGAAAAAAGGTGTTGACATCCTTGCCAACGCTGTAAAAGTAACACTCGGTCCTAAAGGACGTAACGTTGTTATTGAAAAGAAATTTGGTGCACCACAGGTAACAAAAGATGGTGTTACTGTTGCAAAAGAAATTGAACTGGAAGATCCCATTGAAAACATGGGTGCTCAAATGGTAAAAGAAGTAGCTTCTAAAACAGCAGATATTGCTGGTGATGGTACTACTACTGCTACTGTGCTTGCGCAAGCAATCATCAGCGAAGGTTTGAAAATGGTGGCTGCAGGTGCAAACCCAATGGATCTGAAACGTGGTATTGATAAGGCTGTAAGCCTGGTTGTAGCAAACCTGAAATCTCAGTCACAAACTGTAGGTAACGACAGCAAAAAAATTCAGCAGGTTGCTTCTATCTCTGCCAACAACGATGAAACAATTGGTAAACTGATTGCAGAAGCATTTGCAAAAGTTGGTAAAGAAGGTGTAATTACCGTTGAAGAAGCAAAAGGTACTGATACAACTGTTGATGTTGTGGAAGGTATGCAGTTCGACCGTGGTTATATTTCTCCATACTTCGTTACAAACAGCGAAAAAATGGAAGCTGAATTGCAGAATCCATTCATCCTTATCTACGATAAGAAGATATCTGCAATGAAAGATATTCTTCATATCCTGGAGAAAGTTGCACAAAGCGGCCGTCCTTTATTAATCATTTCTGAAGACCTGGAAGGTGAAGCACTTGCTACACTGGTTGTAAACAAACTCCGTGGTACATTGAAAGTAGCTGCTGTAAAAGCTCCAGGCTTTGGTGACCGCAGAAAAGAAATGCTGACTGATATTGCTATCCTCACTGCAGGTACTGTTATCAGCGAAGAACAAGGTTTCAAATTAGAAAATGCTGATCTGTCTTACTTAGGTCAGGCATCTTCTGTAACAATTGATAAAGACAATACAACAATTGTTGGTGGTAAAGGCAAAAAAGCTGATATCACTGCACGTGTGAACCAGATTAAAGCACAGGTTGAAAACACAACTTCTGATTACGATAAAGAAAAATTACAGGAGCGTTTAGCTAAGCTGGCAGGTGGTGTTGCTGTATTGTACATCGGTGCTGCTACTGAAGTTGAAATGAAAGAGAAGAAAGACCGTGTTGATGATGCATTGCATGCAACCCGTGCTGCTGTTGAAGAAGGTATTGTTCCTGGTGGTGGTGTTGCTTACATCCGTGCACTGGATGCATTGGAAGCAAAAGTTCGTGGACAGATTGAAGACGAACAAACTGGTATGCAGATTATCCGTCGTGCATTGGAAGAACCAATCCGCACATTAACTGCAAACGCAGGTATTGATGGATCAATTGTAGTTCAGAAAATTAAAGAAGGTAAAGGCGATTTTGGTTTCAATGCCCGCACTGAGTCTTATGAAAATATGTTCAAGGCTGGTGTAATTGATCCAACTAAAGTAAGCCGTGTAGCTTTGGAAAATGCAGCTTCAATTGCAGGTATGTTGTTAACAACAGAATGTGTGATTGCTGATAAACCAAAGAAAGAAGAACCTCACATGCCAGCTCCTGATATGGGCGGTATGGGCGGATACTAATTCTGAATTAGTAACTACTTTATATGCAAATCCCGTTTCAGCAATGAAACGGGATTTGTTTTTTTATTGGTTGAAGTGTTTTGATTAATTCTGTCCACCTGTTCCTGCAGGTTCAAAAATTTCTGTCAGTTTGCTTGATAATTCTTCGCCCCTGATATTTTTGGCAATAATCTTTCCTTCTTTATCCAGCAGGTAGTTTTGAGGAATAGCCATGATGCCATACATTTTTGCTACTTCATTATCCCAAAATTTGAGGTCAGAAACATGTGTCCATGTAAGCTTGTCATCATAAATGGCTTTTAACCATTTTTCTTTTGCATCGGGCCTGTCGAGTGATACGCCCAAAACAGTAAAGCCATATTTTTTGTATTTATTAAATGCAGCAACAACATTCGGGTTTTCTGCACGGCAAGGTCCACACCAGCTTGCCCAGAAATCAATCAACACATATTTGCCTTTGAATGAAGCCAATGAAACATCAATGCCGGAAGTATCTTTTTGTGTAAATGGAATTGCATATTGACCAACTTCTGTTTTCTTGGCAAGGTTGATTCTTTCCTGCAATGATTTTCCTGTTGGAAGATTCTTTATTTTCTTATCAAGCAGATTGAATAAAGGTTCTGTTTTGCCCGGGTCAATTGCATAGCCTGCATATTGCGATAATGCATACAATGCAACCGGAGAATTTTTCTTTCCTGATTTAACAAAGGCTGCATACACTTTATCCTTGATGACTTCATCCAGCGAGTCAATTGATTTTTCAATGGAAGCAGTTTCTGCTTTATTTTTTCTTGCTTCGCTGTATTTTTTATACAGTGAAGTATAAACAGAATCATAAGAAGATGATTTCTTTTTCAGGAAAAGGTAATCTGTATGACTTGCAGAACCTTTAACAGTGCTGTTGCTGAGTGAATCAACTGCAGTAACAACAATTGTTCCCGGTTCAAGATAAATAGCATAAATATCTTTTGCCTGGATAAGTCTTGCCTTGCGTGATGTATCGGTATTTACAGGAACAATCCTGAGCTGAGCAAGCAACGGTTCATCAATAGACATGCTGAACTGTACAATTTTGTTGGTTTGAACATCAGCGCTGTCGGTAAACCGAACTTTAGCAACAGCGTTGTAATACGAGATGAATAATTTTTCAACTGGTTGCTTAATGCTGGTTACATCAACTTTTAAAGTGAGGTTGGGTTTGTTTTTCGTCTCTTGTTTCTGAGCGTTTGTGATACCGGTTATCAGCAAAAATGCAATAACGGCAAAAGAAAATTTGTGCATATGTAACTGTATGTTTTGGATTGATATTCTTCAAATATATTTAAAAGGCTAATGGCTGGGCAGGCTTTTGTTTTTTCTTACAAATTCGGGGCTATTGCCTGATAGATGGTTTTGCAGAAACCGAGGGCAGGGCCTGTTTTCAGAATTTTGTCATAAACTAAAATCCCGTTTCAGGAGCGAAACGGGATTTTCAGATATAATGTCAAGATGCGGTCATCAGCGCAGGTCAACTACTTCCACACCTGGGAATTTCTTTTTATCAAACACAAACTGTGCATCATTAATATTGGCATTGCCATTTACTGAAGCAACAGTGATTGTGTATTTGTTGCCGCTCTTTTCCAGCACTTTGGTGCTGTAAATGGTTTGAGTGGCTTTATCAACCCAGATCAAAACTTTAAAGAATGATTTTGTTTTATCAAACGGAGTTAATTCAATTTCCTGCAAAGTTTTTCCGGCCTCTTTCTTTTCTCCGTTGAGTTTGTATAAAAAGTCTTTATCGTAGAAATTGGTAAAAAGTTTTTGAGGAGTAATGGTGCTTTGCGAAGCTTCAAATTTTGCAACAGTTACTTCGTTGGCTGTTTTATCGTAAGTTGAAACGGTAACACCATCACAAAAAATATCCTGTCCGCCGGTGATAGTTACACGGTATTTATTTCCTTTTGTGTAGATGGTTCCTTTTTTAACGCCAAGTACTTTGCCTTTTGCATCTTCATTTTTAAATGTGAAAGTTGCCTGTACAGCTTTGTAAGTTTTAAACTTGGCACTTACTGCATCAAGGATTTTTTTTGCAGCAGGGTCACTCGTGCCCATATTTTTTTGCTGGGCAAAGCCTGCTGCTGTAAACAGGAGTACGAGTGTGAACGATATAATTTTCTTCATTCTGATTGTTTTCTGTGTCTGTTCAAAATTGAGGCCGCAAAGATAAGCGATGCCTCTATGAAAATATGTAAAAGGGTTGATTTGCTAAACTTTAACACTAGCCAAGCAGGTCGAGATGCTGGTCAAGTTCGGATTCAGTTTTAATCAGCACATCCCTTGCCTTGCTTCCCTGGCTTGGTCCGACAATACCTGCAGCTTCCAGTTGATCCATCAATCGTCCGGCACGGTTATATCCCAGCTTCATACGGCGTTGCAGCAGGGAAGTGGAACCAACCTGGTTTTGTACAATCAAACGGGCCGCATCGCCAAACAACGGATCCCTGTCACTCAGATCAAAATCCCTTCCTTCCATTTCTTTTTCATCCACATATTCAGGAAGCAGGAAGGCCTGCGGATATCCTCTTTGTTTGCTGATGAAGGAAACAATTTCATCCACTTCAGGTGTATCAACAAACGCACATTGCAGGCGGGTTAACTCACCATTGTAACTGATGAGCATATCACCTTTCCCAATCAACTGTTCAGCGCCACCTATGTCAAGAATGGTTCTGCTGTCAACTTTTGACGATACTTTGAATGCAATCCTTGCAGGGAAGTTGGCTTTAATAGTACCGGTAATAATATTAACCGATGGCCTTTGCGTAGCAATGATAAGGTGAATACCAACGGCACGGGCCAACTGCGCCAAACGGGCAATCGGCATTTCAATTTCTTTACCGGCTGTCATAATCAGGTCGGCAAATTCATCAATCACCAGCACAATGAACGGAAGATATTGATGTCCTTTTTCCGGATTGAGTTTTCGGGCTACAAATTTTTCATTGTATTCACGCAGGTTACGGCAGCCAGCTTCTTTCAGCAGATCATAACGGTTGTCCATTTCAATACACAAAGCGTTGAGTGTATTGATAACCTTTTTTGTATCGGTAATGATGGCTTCCTCTTCGCCGGGAAGTTTGGCCAAGAAATGATTTTCGATATGCCTGTACAAACTCAACTCTACTTTCTTGGGGTCGACCAATACAAACTTCAGCTGTGACGGATGCTTTTTATACAACAATGAAACAAGCAGTGCATTCACCCCAACTGATTTACCCTGGCCGGTAGCACCTGCCATTAACAGGTGAGGCATGGTGGTAAGATCAACAATGAAGTTTTCATTGTCAATACGTTTACCAATGGCAATTGGCAAAGCAAAGTTGTTGTGCTGAAACTTTTCTGATGAAAGAAGTGTTTTCATACTCACCACCGTCTTCTTCACATTCGGCACTTCAATACCAATCGTTCCTTTTCCGGGAATAGGAGCAATGATACGTATGCCCAGCGCTGCAAGACTTAATGCAATATCATCTTCCAGGTTTTTGATTCTTGAAATACGCACACCAGCAGCCGGAACAATTTCATACAGTGTAACTGTTGGCCCAACTGTTGCAAATATTTTTTGTATTTCAATATCGTAATTGCGAAGAGTGTTGATGATCTGGTTTTTGTAATTCTCCAGTTCACTTGTGTCCTGCACAATTTTTTCACTGCCGTGATTTTCCAGCAGGTTCAGCGAAGGAAACTTGTAATCTTTCAGATCAAGAAAAGGATCGTAAGGAGGTAAGTTTTCTACTGTTTTCTTAGCTGGTTCAGCTGCATGAACTGCATTGTCGTGATGATCAGCAGCATTTTTTATTTCAAGCGCAAGGTCATTGGCGATTTCTTCTTTTACTGAAGGCTTCTTTATTTTTTCCGGTTCCGGAACTGTTAATTCTGTTGATGCTTCATTCAATGGTTCAGCCAGTATAGGTTTAACCTGTTCATTGGTCAATACAGGTTTTTCTTCCGGCTCTTCTTTCTCTGTAACCGAAAAGTTATTCAGCGGATTGTATTTTTCTTCTTCAGTAATTACAGGAACAAAACCTGTTTCTTTTTTCAACTGGTTATTTGCTGTTTCCTGTTGTTGTACCGGAGTTGAAATATTTGTAAGATCAATTGTTTCAGATTTTTCATCTTCAATCAGATCTTCAATTGGAGCAGTGATTTTTTTGGCTGGCAGTTTAAATACAGGATTAAAACGCCAGATGAGATAAGCAATCAGTGCAACAGATAAAATGATGCCTGTGCCCATTGTGCCTGCAAAACCAATCAGCCATGCTGATGCGTAGTTACCAAAAGCGCCTCCCCATGGAAAACCATCGGCATGTAAAAAAAATGAAAAGAATACGGGCAAAACCAATAGTCCTGCAATAACGTATTTCACATTCCTTGCAACCGAAAACATTTTTTTGCCGAACAGAAAATTGGAGCCAACAATAAAAAAGAACGTACAGATAAGATAAGATGCAACACCAAATCCCCTGTAAAAAAACAGGTGCGAAATCCATGCGCCAAAACGACCCAGCAGGTTTTCCACTTTCATATTTTCCTGGAATAGAAAACCTGAAGAATAGCGAAGTACTTTATCCTGGTCTTCCTTCCATGTGAAGAGATACGACGTGAAAGAAAGGAATAAAACAACAGAAATAATCAGGAAAATGATACCGGTAATTTTGTGTGTACGCTCGTCTTTAACAAGCTCTTTTACGGATACCTGCTCTTCTTTTTCCTGTGCAAGCTGATCGGGGTTCTTCTTGCCTTTCTTTTCTTTTGTGCGGTTTGCGGCCATAAAAACAAAGATAAAGAATGCCATCAAATGCCGGGGGATCAAACATTGGTCAAAACTTTGGAATTTAATCCCGAAAAGTTTTATCTTACCTGCCTAACCCTTACACTGAATGAGAAAATATCGCCTGCTTACCTTTCTTTTGATCCTTATACTGGATGTAAATGCCCAAAGCAATACTTCTCTTAAGGTCATTACTACTTCGTCTGTAAAAAATATTCATAGCCTCATTCCTGAGCTGAGAGCTTATATCGACACAGCTAAAACTGTTTCAATTCACCAGTTGGATGAAAACAGGTTTAAACCTTTAAAAGCCTTTCCTAAGAAAAATCTTGAAAAGGTTTACATGATCGACTCAAGGATTTATTTCCTGTTCAGGTTAAAAAATGATGAAGAAAAAAAGAAGGAATATTTTATTACACCCGGCACTTATGCAGTAAATTCTTCCTTATACTGGAGAGATAGTTTAACCAATACATGGTCTGAAATTCCAAAAGAAAAAGATACAGTTGGTAACAGGTATGCTTTTCATACATTTTACATTGATTCCGGTGCAACGATCGATTTGCTGATGAGCTGTAACTATGCTCGTACAAATATTGTTACGTTTGAGCCATACCTCATCAACCCGGTGTTCATCGATTATCATCTCAATGCACTTCATACAAAAGCACAAGGGGTAAATGTGTTTACCTATGTTATTTGCGGTATGCTGCTTATGATGGTATTGTTTTCCATGGCGAATTATTTTCAGAATTTTAAAAAGGAATTTCTGTACTATTCAGTTTATGCCTTGTTTTTTTGCGTGATGCTTTTCCTGAAGGCAATGCTGTTTAAAACATCAACCACGTTTAACTTCTTTTACGAAGAATACTTTGATTATTTTTTACAGATGGGTGGTTACATTTTTTATGTAGCTTTTTCACGGATGTTTCTGAATACGCCTCAGCAATATCCATTGTTAAACAAAATGTTCTTTGTAGCAGAGATTGTACTCATCATTTTCCTTGCATTATTCACTTTCTTTTATTTTGCTTCTTTCTCTTATCCTTACCTGACATTTACCGAAAACACCAGTAAGTATTTCTTTATTTTTCTTGGAATAATGTATTTGGTTCTTGGTGTTGTAAAACGAGACAGGTTAATGAATTACCTGCTTGCGGGAAACCTTGCTAATCTTCTTTTTGGAGGGATGTCATTATTACTGATGGTATACCCACAGCCGGTATTTCTGCCAAGTGGTGAATTTTTTCAGCAGTCGCTTACATATTTTGAAGTTGGTATTTTACTTGAACTGATTTTATTCCTGATGGGTTTAACTTACAAGAATAAGATTGAGCTGATTGAAAAAGTAAAAATGGATGAAGCAATTAAACAGGAAAATGAAAAGCAGGAATACGAAAAACAAATTGCTGTGCTCAGTGCACAGAATGATGAACGTGTAAGAATTTCTGCTGATATGCACGATGAATTGGGAAGCGGCGTTACAGCCATACGCCTGTTGAGCGAAATTGCCATTAAGAAAACTAAAGAAAACCCGGTTGAGGAAATTCACAAAATATCCAATAATGCAAACGAATTAATGAGCAAGATGAACGGCATTATCTGGAGTATGAACCCGGGTAATGATAGTGTAAGCAGTCTTGTTTCTTATATCCGTTCTTATGCATCTGAGTATCTTGATAATTTCAGCATCGATTATCACATGAAGGTTCCTGAATCATTACCTGATACGGAAGTATCGGGTGAAAAAAGAAGAAATGTTTTCCTTGTGATAAAAGAAACATTGAACAATGCAATGAAACATTCAGGTGCAACTGATGTGGATATCATTATTTCGTTTGACGGAAATCTGCATATTGAAATAAGAGATAACGGCAAAGGAATGGATTATGAAAAACTGAACCAATATGGCAATGGTCTGAAAAATATGAAACGCCGCATGGAAAACGTCGGCGGAAGTTTTGAAATTATTTCAGGGAATGGTATTGTTGGTACAATAACAAAACTGACCGTTCCTCTTTAGGACTTCGACCATTTGTTTACACCCATAAACAAACAAAGCCAACCGCTGATAAAACTCAATCCACCTAACGGAGTAATTGCTCCTAGCCAATTCACATTTTCAACGCCTGCTGCTTTTAAGAAAGTGAGTGTGTACAAAGAGCCGGCGAAGAGAATCATTCCAGCAATGAATAACCAACCTGCTCTCACAAACCATTTTGAAGAGTATTGCAGCATTAATATGCCTGCAACAGTTAATGCCAACACATGGATTGAATGGTATTGTGTTGCTGTTTGGTAAGTATGGAGTTCCTGTTCACTGAGCAATGGTTTTAATGCATGTGCACCAAATGCACCCAATGCAACGGCTAATGCGCCAAGTATAAAAGCTGTTTTTAAAAATTTATGCGCCATGTCGTCTGATTATACGTTGAAAATTTTCTTTTGTAGCAAATTTGCCCGGCAAATGATACATTGAAAGTGAATAGTAAGGTTCACGTTGCTGCAGTTTTTCGCTGATGAATTCTTCCAGCACATGATTATCCATGCCTGCAATTAAAGGCCGGGTTTCTTTTTCATCTTTCAACCGCAATGCAAGATCAGCAGGTGATGTTTTTAAGTAAATGGTAATACCTGCTTTGTTCATTGTAATCATGTTATTGTAAAAGCAGGCAGTGCCGCCGCCGCAGCTGAGAATAAAATCGTCGAGTTCCAGAAATTGTTTCAGCGTATCACGTTCAATTTTACGGAATGCATCTTCGCCCTGTTGATCAAAAATTTCGGGAATTGTTTTGCCTTGCTGCTTTTCAATTTCTTCATCAAGGTCGTAATGTTTTAAACCATGTGCTTCGCTCCATTTTCGGCCCCAATAAGTTTTGCCACTACCCATAAATCCAACCAGGAAATAACGCATTGCTTCGTTGTTTGATGCGAAGATAAAGAAGAAGAGGGTCGATTACTAAAACCTGTTACCCTTCAACCGTCTTTTTGATTTTTTTTACCATAAAGATATCCTGTCCGGTAGCATCACCTGTTTCCTGTAATTTACCGAAAGCAGCTGCGGTTGCGTAATCAAGAATTTCCTGTGGCTCGTGACGGTTATATAATCCGTAGATGAGCCCGGCCATAAAACAATCACCGCTGCCACTTCTGTCTCTCACACCACTACAGGTAAAATCGGGAGAGAAGTAAAGTTTGTTTTCATTATATAAGCTGGTATAATAACGTATGAAATTGTTATCGCCATCAAAACGGAATGTATTGGCAACTGATTTGCATTTAGGAAACATCTGCATAATTTCTTCTGATGTTTTTTGTGCATGATAAAGGTATGCTTCTTTTGTTCCCTTATCATGAATATGCTCATCAATTGAAGTGCCCAGCAAACTTGCTGCACTCCAGATGTTGCCCATCAGCACATCGCAATAAGCGGCAAGCCTGGGCATGATTTCAATTGGCTGTTTGCCATACTTCCAAAGTCTTGAACGGTAGTTGAGATCCATTGAAATAACAATGTTGCGACTGGCAGCTGCTTCTAGTGCTTCCAGGCAAACATCGGCTACATTTTCATTTAATGCCGGACTGATGGCAGAAAGATTCAGCCATTCTACATCACGCAACACTTTATCCCAGTCAACCATGCCTCTTTTCAATTCCGAAAAAGAAGAACGGTCACGATCGTACACCATATTTCCTTTTAAATCGGCTCCTCTTTCAAGATAATAAACGCCAATCCTGTTTCCTGAAAATAAAATGGATGAAGTGTAAATGCCTTTGTATTCGAGATAGTCAATGACATGTCTGCTCATGAAATTATCAGGCAGGGCGGTAAAATATTTTACGGGAACATTCCAGCCGGCAAGGGCAGTGGCTGTATTTGCTTCAGCTCCGCCAATGTATAACTGCATGGGATTTTTATCGGTTGTTTCTTCATTTGTTGCCGGTGAAATGCGAAACAGTAATTCTCCGAAACAAAGGATTTTCTTTTTGTGCATGAGGAAAAGGATTGATGAAAGCGCTTTAAAGGTCGATCATTTTCTGAAAGTGAAGGAGTAATTGTTTGCAAACGTTGCCGCAAAACTTTCAGTTGAAGGGAGAACTGTTATTCTTTGTTTAACATCACGCCTTTTACAATAAGATATTGTGCCGAGCAATAAGTTAGCATTACACATAAACCCAGCAGCAGGTTGTTCACTGCAAAAAGATTTACTGCGAGCAATGAATCGGAAATCACAAACTGTAATGCACCGTTGAAGAATAATGTGGAAGCATCGTCATCAACTTTACGCTTTGTGTTAATTGCCATGATGAGCATGGTGCCAATTGTAACAGCATAAATTGTTACAGGTATTTTCAAGGCATCAAGAAAAGGATATAACTGCCATAGAAAAATGGCGATATAAATAACAACCGGCAAACCAATTAACGGTTGAAATTGCAAAAGCCCTCTCTTTTCCTTTTTTGTTTGCAGGAAATAAATGATGTAAAAAAAATGAGCAAGTAAAAAAGAAACAAGTCCCGGAATAAACATGTTCTTCATCATCAGCAATACATCGCCTGCCCACGAAAGAAACAATGCCAAGAGTATAAAGTAAAACTGCTTGTCTTTTTTTATGTTGCTTCCTGTATAAAAAGCAATCATCAAAACGGGCATCAGCAGTGGTTTGGTAAACCAGCGGACGGATGTTTGATTGAAATAAATAAGCAACAGCTCTGCGGCTGTTAAAATACAGAAAAATAAAAACAACGTCTTTGTTGTTCTGTTCATTTTAGTTGGATGGTTTTAGCAGTGTTGCTTTGATGCCGTAATAACTTTTTAATGAATCAATCACAAAGGTTGTGTCAGAAAGATTTTTTGTAACGTGTAAAACAAGCTGGTAATTGCTGCTGTCTTTTTGTACAATGGTAATATTCCGCTGTTTTACCGATTTCTGGTAAGCAACAAATGCATCAGCTCTTGCTTTTGTATCAACATGTTTAATGATGAGATCAAACGAAGTAGTATCAGTAGTTACAACAGCAACCGGTGCAGGAGTTGTTACTGAATCTTTTTTTGCGGTGACAGTATCAACAGTTGCATTGTTAGCAGCTTTGCTTGTATCTGTGGTAATATTTTCAGCTTCAGTTTCTGCCAGCTGATGTTTTGGAAGTGCAAGATAAATGGCCCATCCAATGAGAGCAAGTGCAATTACTGCTGCAAAAACGAGGATGGCTTTCTTTGAACTTTTTCTTTCAGCATGTGAAAAATCAAGTTCATCATTTTCCTTTTGCTGAAGTGTGCGGTCCTTCAGCTGATCTGGTTGTGCCGATTCAAGTTTGTCAAGAACAGGTGATCCCTGCTGGAACTGCAAATCGCCATAAGCCGATTTTGAAACAGAACCAATGCCTTTCAGCATAAACGGTTTGCCTATATTGAGTAATTGAACACCACTGCTTACGAATGATTCAAGATCGCTGATGGCGAGTGGTTTCATTTTACCTGTGTGCTGAATCAGGTATTTAAGAAAATCCTCTGTAATAACAACATTGCGGTCCTGCTTAAATGTAATGGTATCTTCAGGCCAACCTTCTTCTTTCGTTTCGTAAATATTTACAGCAGGGTTTAGTTCAAATACACCAAGTCCCGGAATCGAGAGCGTTTTGTGCTGGTAGAGGTATTGTGGTAATAGTTCCTGGATCTTCACAGATATTTTTTCTCAAACTTACTTAAAAACATCATTCATTTATCGAAAACTGCAGCTTTACCTTGCATGTTGGTTACTTTTGCAGAAAAAACGATGGTAACAGCTGAAGAAAAGGCATTTGTTAAGTGGTGGGAAGAAAACAGGGTAAAAGAGAAGAAAGTTCTCAGGCAACTATTGATTGGCCTGCCTGTTGGTTTTGCATTTGGCTTACCTATTTTACTGAGCGTTATTTTCAGGGGATGGTATAAAAACATGTCGTATGTATCGGGCACACAGCTTATTGTTATTGTTACTGCTCTTGTACTGATTATTGTTTTTTATGCTGTTTTCAGAATGTATTTCAAGTGGGATCTGAATGAACAACGTTATACTGAATTAAAAGCCTTGCTGGAAAAAGAAGCAGCGGAACCAACTGAAAAAACGTCTATTTAAGAAATGTTAATGCTGATGCCGGTTTAAACTTTCATTATCTAAAAAGCGGAAGCAGCAGCACAAACGAATATATTTGCCGGAATTATCTACTAAAACTGAAATTTATAATGAAGCATGTTTTGTTAATCGCATTGTCTTTTGCTGTGGCAATGGCGGGTTGTAAGAAAAAGAGTAGTGGCGGATGTACATATGAAAAAGGAACAACAGTTGCATCTGCATCTGAAGAGTCAGCTGTTACAACTTATCTGAGCAGCATGGGTATAACAGATGCTATTGAGGTTGAAAACAGTGGATTGTATTATAAGGTTGATACGGTTGGTACTGGTTTAAAACCAACATCGATGTGCAGCTATATCCAGGTTTCTTACATGGGTCAATTAACCAATGGAAAAATATTCGATCAGACAACAGGAACAAATACTGCCACATTTGTGTTGGGAGGATTGGTGGAAGGCTGGAAAAGAGTACTTCCTTTAATTTCGGCCGGAAGCACATTCCGTATTTTTATTCCTTCCAGCATGGGTTATGGCGAATCTGGAGTTTTCAACCCGAATACGGGGGTGTACTCGGTGCCTCCAAATTCTGTGTTGGTATTTACGATGAAACTTATTGCAGTCAGCAATTAATATCTTTTAATAAATGACACAACCTCTGCCAAACAGCAGAGGTTTTTTATTTACTTTGAAAAAAAATTGCCTTGTCGTACGAACCTATTTCCGTCTTTGATATGTTTAAAATAGGAGTGGGGCCTTCCAGCAGTCACACTCTTGGTCCATGGCGTGCAGCCCAGCGTTTTGTGCAATCGCTTGAAGAAAAAAATCTGCTTACAAAAGTGCTGTCAGTTCGTGTATTGCTTTATGGATCATTAGCAAAAACAGGGAAGGGACATGGTACCGATGTGGCAGTACAGCTTGGATTATGTGGCGATGATCCTGTTACGTTTGATGTAACATCCATCAACTCAAAAATCAATGACATGGCTGCCATGAAAACAATGGTACTTGGCGGTAAACATGAAATTGATTTTAATGCAGCTGAGGATATTGATTTCCTGATCAGCGAAAGTCTGCCTTTTCATCCCAATGCAGTTACATTTCTTGCATCATTTGCTGATGATTTTGCAATTGCTGAAACATATTATTCCATTGGTGGTGGTTTTGTGATTAAAGAAGGCGAAACTGCAAAAGATAAACAGCAGGTGCAATTGCCTTTCCCTATTGAATCGGCTGATGATTTACTTCACTGGTGCATGAAAACGGGTTTAAGTGTAAGTGAAATTGTGATGGAAAATGAAAACGCATGGCGAAGTGAAGATGAAACGAAACATGGTGTTCTTAATATATGGCGTGTAATGCATGAATGCATGTTTATGGGATGCCATGCCGAAGGTTATCTTCCCGGCGGGTTGAATGTAAAACGCAGAGCTGCCGGTCTCAACAAAAAATTATTACTGAATAAAGATTACAATGATTTTCATTCATGGATAGAAGCAATCCGCTCGGGTGGATCGGATTTTAAATACACACTCGATTGGGTGAGTTGTTTTGCTTTGGCAGTGAATGAAGAAAATGCATCATTCGGTCGTGTGGTAACTGCTCCAACTAACGGTGCAGCGGGAGTGATTCCTGCTGTGCTGATGTATTATGTTTGTTTCTGCGATGGAAATGCCGATGAAAAGATCAGCCGTTTTCTGTTGACTGCTTCTGAAATTGGCAGCATTTTTAAAAAAGGTTCAACCATATCAGCAGCAATGGGTGGATGCCAGGCAGAGATTGGTGTTTCAAGTGCAATGGCTGCTGCTGCATTAACCGAATGCTCAGGTGGTACACAAAAACAAGTGCTGATGGCTGCTGAAATTGCCATGGAACATCATCTTGGATTAACCTGCGATCCTGTTGCAGGATTGGTGCAGGTTCCCTGTATTGAACGGAATACAATGGGTGCAATAAAAGCTATTACAGCATCACAACTGGCATTGCAAAGCACGCCTGATTTTGCCAAAGTTTCATTGGATGGTGTTGTAAAAACCATGTGGGAAACTGCTGTTGACATGAATCACAAATACAAAGAAACTGCCGAAGGCGGACTTGCTGTAAATGTGCCGATTTCGTTGAGTGAATGTTAGGGAATGATGAATGATGAGTGACGGTAGCATTATGCCTATGATCTATGATTATTTGTTCCGAAAGAATAAAAGATTTTTTGCAAAGAGAGAGTAATCCATTTAGTTATACTGGTTCTTTAGAAAATGGTTGCAGCTATTGACCTAGCTACTGCAGATGTTGATTTGGGCGTTGTAGTTACCGATTTGGCTACTGTAGATGTCGATTTAGGCGCTGCACACTGCAATTAAGTCATTGTAAGATGCAATTAAGGCAGTGTACGACACGATTTGGAAGCTGCACGACACGATTTAATTGCTGCATGACCCGATTTGGAGACTGCACGTATTGATTTAGACGCTGCACGCTGCAATTTAGGCAGTGTAAGCTGTAATTTAGGCAGTGCAAGACCCGATTTAGGAGCTGCAAGACACGGTTTAAGTGGTTGAAATGTAGGTTTTTACGCTGTAATTAGCGGTTTTTTGACCTAATAATGCTGAATAAGTTTCATCCCGAACTTTCCCTGTTATTTCTGTAAATGTCAGTTGTAAACCACCAAACTGTGTTGTTGTGTGGGGGCTATGTGAACATGGCAGATAATGGGCTGATATTGCTGATGGAGGAGAAATAGAATTCCATCCGCCGGAACTGTTGCATGGTTTTTTGATGAACTTAAATAGTAAGAACTAAAGCTCGACTTTATTCGTCGAAACCCGACCCTCAGCAGAACTAATGTTGCTGATTGTTTCAATGTTAAGCCCCACTATTGGCAATACCAATACCGGCTATCGTTCCTGTATGCTTTCCTTATTTTAAGCCTTAATCAGTGATTCTAAATAGCTTGTCACTTTGAGATAACTTAACTACAAAATATTCTTCCTTATTAATTTCGTCAGGAAGTTTGTCTTTGAGAATTGAAGCAACAAATTGAATGTTATTTTTATTTACAAATTCTGCAATTTTCACCAACTGCTTATCATCCATTAATTCCTTTTTGTCATTTAGTAAAAAATGCAAACATGGAATATTTTCTTCGTCTGCGAAAAGTGTGTATGCCAAATCAAAGCAAGATATTTCGCCTTGCTTTTTACCAGAACTCATATTAGCGTTGAATGAACTGAACTTGTATAACCTTTGTCCTTTTGTATTTGTAATGATGTCGTATTTGACTGCATACTGTTCACCATAAAGTTCACTTGAAATGGAGGCAAAATGTTTATTGAATTTGTTAAGTTGTGTTTTTACAACTTGCTCAAAACTATCGCTGAAAAGCTCGGTGTCAATTTCGATTAGTTGTTTGTTGAAATCTTTGATATTAGACTCAACTTCACTTAACTGTTGAATTATGTTTTCATATTCGCCTTTCTTCCTGTGCTTTTCTGTAAGTTGACCAATTACTATTTCAAGTTCCTCAAACGAATCACTTTTTGAAATTGCAGTTGCTAGCCTTTTTTCGTCTGCAAGCAATTGTTTTAGTAAAGCATTGTTTTCTGAAATAGACTTTTCAATAGCTGGCAATTCTTTGGTGATGAATTTTACTTTCTCCTCAATCATTGTGTTATGAAATGCAACAAGGTCCGAAAACGATTTCTGGATTGTTGTAATTTTATTCGTGGCTTGTTCGTAAATAATTTCCAATTGTCGCAAGTCAATGTTTGACTTACTGGATTTAAGTTCTGCCTCGGTTTCTTTTATCAAGTCCTTTCGAATATTCAATTTGCCAATGTTTGAACTCAACTTGTTGACTTGGTATTTTACTTCGTTAAGTTTGTCCAAATCATTTTCAAAGTTTTCGTTTAGTTTGAAACTGCTTTTCTTTTTGTTAAGTTCTTCAATGTCATTATTTATTAAGGCTAATGCAGTTTCGTAAGCAGTCTTTGTTTGATTTTTTTCCAGGCGACTTCGATAAGTATCCTCTTGCTTTAGCCTTGATAAAATTTCTTGTTTGCTATTACCCTTTGTGAACTCACAACCGAAAAGAAAAAGATAGAGTGTTTCATACTCTGCATCAGATGTGTAAGCGTCAAGCGTTTTTAATGTGTTATTAATGCTTTCGTCTTTGTATCGGATGTTGTGTGAAATTATTTGTCTAAAAGTCGGCTTGCTTGCTATATGTTCGGGAAAAAGAATGTTACCTAATCTTAGATCAAATTCTTCTTCTGTTAACTGGTCACCATTGATAGTTCTTATGAGTTCCTTTCTTGCCAAAAAATTTCTTTCAATAACGATGTCTTCATTTCCTTTGTCCAAGTCAGAAGTTAGAACAAGCGAAATCAGAATTTTATTTTCTATTAGGTAATCCTTTACAATTTTATATTCTTGCTTTTTAGTTTCATGGTCAACATAGATGTGTTTGGGGTTTGCACCTAAACAAAAGTCAACCAATTTTAGAACTGTTGTTTTGCCCACACTGTTGCCCGTGATTTGATTTTCACTTTCATCAACAATCAGGTTAAGTCCTTTGTGAAATTCAATTTCACGAATGACTTTAGGCCCACTAGTTATCGTTAATGATTTTATGAACATAATTCTATTTCGCCTTTTGTGTTAAGTTTTGCAACTTCTAATAAATATAGCCAATCTAAGCAAAGTATGAATACAGAAAATGACATTTGCTTTTTAGATTTCACTTCCTGATACAAGTCAAGTATTTTGTAACTGGTATCTTTTTTCAAGGAATCAATTACAAATGCACCATTGTAGTAGATGCTATTTTCAGGGTGTATATTATCAGGTAGTAGCATAGTTGTAGTTTTCAGGATTTTCAAATATTTTACACCTAATAAACGCATCTACTACAAGGATGTTAATGCAAAGTTCAAGTTCGTCAAATGGAATTGAAGTGTAGTTTGAACTATTCAAAACCTTTCCTTGAACTTTAGAAATTACATCAAAAAAAAGTTGGTCATCGGTTAAACTACTTTTTGATTTTGCATATTCCTGTCTTATAGTAGAGAGAACAGAATTGCTTTTGTTACTTCCTTGTGAATCAAATTCAGTATAAATTTTATCCACTCTACCATAATGGACTGTATAGTCGTCAATGATTGCTTTTGCGGCATTCAAATTATTATGCGTAATTTTCCTTTCAATCTCAAAGCTGCTGATTTCTGCAACTGGTTCTGTCTTGTCCCAATCTTCTTTTGAAAGAATATTTATGACCGATGCCAAATTGGATTCTAATTTCATCGGGTCAATTTCCATGGTCAATTCCTTTTTTACAAATTGGTATATCCGTTCTTGGTCGTCAATGTGTAACCCTCTTATTTTAGATAGAATTGAATTCTTATCAATGATGTCAGCTGAAGGAGTGAAATTAATTCCATGAGGATTCTTGAAGTTGTCTTTTCTTAAATCGTCACCATCTCTTGCAATAGAAATAAACTTGAAGGTGAAAACTGTGTATTTTTTAATAGAGTCCTTGGAAAGTGAAGCTTCTATTTTTTGTTTACTTGCTGTTGATGAAACTTGTATTACAAACTTATTTGTGAGATCAATCAAATCAATTGCCTCAACATTTTGCTTGTTGTCGTTTTCGTTTGTAACAGTCCAACCGTAAACCTCATTCAAGAAGTATTGGTAGAAATTTTCGGAGTGTCCATGATAGTCCAAAATGTTCAACTTACCTCTGGAAATTATCCGAAGTGCAAGAAGGTTTAAGCGTTCCTCAATGGCATTAAAATAATCTGGTCTATTCATTTTTCGTCGGCAAACTTAATCATTTTATACTTCAAATTTGTTTCTTTAAACTGCTGATTCTATTTAGATCATTTCTAGGATGTCAAGGTGACATTCGCTTGCCGCTTACACATAAATATACGCCGTATTAATCTCTTGTTCAAAAAATGAAATTTTGAATTTGAGTTACTTCATATTCGCCTTTTTGTATTGTTATGATATAAAACAGATTTATTAAACCTGTCTTTCATGTTTCCCAAAGATCGTTAAGAGTGTTTGTGATGTTTACAAGAGCTTGCAGCATAAAAAAAGGCGACCTTTCAGCCGCCTTTTTTATCAAGTGAATTATTTAATTTTTCTTTTGCGCCCGCTGCATTGAGTTACCACCAGTTGCCTGACCTCTTGCTCCTCTGCCGCCACCACCTTGTTGTGTAAACAACGTGAAGCGTGAAGGCATTTCATGTACCGGCCACAGGTTGTTGCTTTCATCAATATCAGCAGTTTCCTTGTTTGGATCGAGACGGATGGCAACCACTTCTTTATCTTTCACAAAAGTCTTGGTTACTTTCAGCTCGTTCATTTTCCAGATGCTTACAGGAATATAATCAATTTCTTTTGTTCCGTCTTTAAATGTCCATTCAACAATGATGGGCATTACCATGCCGCCTTTATTGGTAAAGCTGAGCTCGTAAAAATTCTTTCCTGCCCATTTGCCTTTGTTTTCTTTATCAACTGTAACAGCAGCTTCACGTTGCTGTTGCTGGAAGTTGGCATCGGCATTACGGTTGTAATAATAAAAATCACGCAGGCTTGTATCAGCATCTGTTGCAAACACAATTTTCTTTTCTTCCTTATTGCGGATTTTTGTTAATGGTTCAAATTCCTTCTGTACAAATGAAGCAGCGTTTGTTTCATCGGCCATTTTAAACCATTTCACTGTGTCGAGCGAAATATCAACAGGCTCAGTGCCATAATACCAGCCACGCCAGAACCAATCGAGATCAACCGCACTTGCATCTTCCATTGTGCGGAACAGATCAGCAGGAGTTGGATGTTTGAATGCCCATCTTCTTGCATATTCTTTAAAGGCATAATCAAACAGTTCCCTGCCCATTACTGTTTCACGTAAAATATTTAAACCGGTTGAAGCTTTTGCATAAGCATTGGAGCCAACCTGTGCAACGTTATCGCCCATGGTCATAATTGGTTCAAGCTGATCTTTGGGAAGCTTCATGTAATCTGTAATCAGGTGAGCAGGTCCACGGCGTGAAGGATAGTTATTATCAAACTCCTGCTCAGCAAGAAACTGGCAGAACGTGTTTAAACCTTCATCCATCCACCAATACTGGCGTTCGTCGCTGTTTACAATCATGGGGAAGAAGTTGTGACCTACTTCATGAATCACCACACCAATCATTCCATACTTTGTTCCTTCGCTGTACGTACCATCTTTTTCTGTTCTTCCATAGTTGAAACAGATCATTGGATATTCCATACCTGATGATGCTTCAACTGAAATAGCAACAGGGTAAGGATAAGGAATGGTATGATTTGAATAAGATTTGATGGTATGTGCAACAACCTTGCTTGAATACTTGCGGTATAAACCATAAGCTTCTTTTGCATAATAACTCATGGCCATTACTTTCTTGCCTTCGATGTAAACAGGAATAGCATCCCATACAAACTTGCGGCTTGCACCCCAAGCAAAATCCCTTACAT
Source organism: Chitinophagaceae bacterium UBA1931 (assembly GCA_002337125.1). Lineage (GTDB taxonomy): Bacteria > Bacteroidota > Bacteroidia > Chitinophagales > Chitinophagaceae > Lacibacter. Next base: position 620,618 of record DDFJ01000004.1, on the reverse strand, counting down.
TTTCAGCTTCGTAAATCCATGTTTTCTTATCGGTTGATTTATCTTTTTCATTGCTCACCGCTTCATCAAGTGTAACAACTTCAGTTACATCTTTTCCTGTTTGTGCCTGCATCCAGCGTTGGTATTGTGCAGGAGTTAACAGCTGCTTATAGTTCTGACATTCCCCTGTTGCTGCAATTACAAAATCAGAAGGCACCGTCATTTTAACTTTGAAGTTGCCAAAGGTTAATGCAAATTCGGCACCACCTGAGAACTGTGTGTTCTGCCATCCCTGGAAATCGCTGTAAACAGCAAGGCGTGGATAGAACTGGCTCATGGTGAAAATATGATTGCCATCTTCAGGGAAGTATTCATAACCTCCACGGCTTCCCCAAACACCACGATTGGGTATTTTATAATTCCAGTCGAGTTTGAAAACAAACTTCTGACCTGGTTTTAAACCGGCAGGCAAATCAATTCTCATCATCGTTTTGTTAACGGTGTATTTTAAATCAACACCTGCAGCATCAGTAAGCTTCGTGATTTTTACACCCATGCCTTGTTCCTGTGCATTACGCCAGGGCTCAAAACGTGAAAGCTGATCGTTACTCATTTGCGGCTCCATACGGTTGCGGCCGTTTCTTAAGTTATCAGCACTTGGATCATGAATGTTACCATCCAGCTGTAACCACAAATAAGTGAGTACATCGGGTGAGTTGTTGAAATAAGTAACGGTTTCGCTGCCTGTTAATTTCAGGTTTGCTTCGTCCAGTTCAACGTTCATATCGTAATCAGCACGCTGTTGCCAGTATTTTGGACCGGGGGCACCGCTGGCAGTACGATATTCATTGGGACTTTGTAATAAATAACCCAATTGTTCAAAACGGTTTCCATGATTGCTTCCAGGATTGTTCTGCGGAGGTTGTGCCATACCAACTGCAGTAATCAACATAAGGGCAATTAAAAAACGAATATGCATAGTAATAATTTACAAGTTTAAAAAGGTGTACGTTCAATAGCCATAATCAAAGCCAGTGCAAAAATTCCTCCGCTCATAAACACTGTCCACTCCCTGCGTTGTGTGTTCAGCACCTGCACAAACAAAAATGAAATCAGTAAAGCAGTAATTACAATTAAAACCTGTCCTGCTTCAAGACCAATGTTGAAAGCCAGCAGCTGGGTAAAAATGTTTTCACTTCTGCCCAATAAACTACGCAGGTAATTGCTGAAGCCCATGCCATGAATTAAGCCAAATGCCAGTGCTGAAATATATCGCCAGTTTGTATGTCTTTTATCTGTGTTATTGCTCATCAGGTTTTCCAATGCAGTGATGAGAATGGTTACCGGAATTAAAAATTCAATCCAGTGGGTGGGTACTATGATTTTGTTAAACACACTTAATGCAAGTGTGATGGTGTGCCCGAGAGTGAATGCAGTTATGAGAATTAGTACACGTCGCCAGTCTTTCAGAAGGTAGGGGAGACAGAGAGCCATCACAAACATAATGTGGTCATATCCTTTCCAGTCGGTGATATGATAAACACCTTCTCTTAAATAAAATCCAAAATCTCCCATGTTTTCTGTTGACAATAGTTGAAGGATGGAAAATAAACCAGAAGTTTGTAATCCTGAAAATTAATATGAAAATGGCGGGAAAATTACATAAACGGCGGGGTGAGGGTTCCCGGTTACAGGTTTCTGGTTACTGGTTTGGGCTGCTGATTGTTTTTAGCATGCTTATTTCGGCATTTGCGCTTCATCCATACTATGTAAGTGTAACAGAAATGGAATACAATGCGGGAAAGAAGGAAATTGAAATATCGGGCAAGGTTTTTATTGACGACCTGGAATATGCATTGAAGCAGGAATTTAAAACCAATGTATCTATTTTGAATGAAGCCGATAAAAAACGAAACAGCGAATTGCTGAACAGTTTTTTTCAGAAACATTTAAAGCTTACTGTAGATGGCAAACCTGTTGCTTTTGAGTTTGTAGGATTTCAACGTGAAGAAGAAGCCATTTGGAGTTTTATGGTAGTGAAAAATGTAAAACCATTTAAGACGGTTACCGTGTTTAATGATTTGCTGTATTCGTTCAGGGAAGATGAGGTAAACATCGTTCACTTTAAAAATAAAAATGAACGCAAGAGTTATCGTTTAACTTTTCCTGACAATAAATTTTCTCTCAGCTGGTAAGTATTATTCAAACCAGTGCAGGTATAATTTTCCTCCCAGCAGCAGAATAATGAAAAGCGTAACCCAAAGCACGTAGTAATATATGATTGACTTGCGTTTGAAGCGCAGGTATATTTTGTAATCCGTATTACGCTGACCTAAATTCATTTGTAACAAAGGCTTTAACAGCAGCATATTAAGAGCTAATTCTTTTGTCATTGAAATCCCTTTGTTCATGTTGTTTTTATGTTTCAGATGGTTAAAGCCAACCATTAATAATGCACGTAAAAAGTAGATGACAAGGAATAATAAGATGAAAAGGTAAAAGAGATTTTTTATCATGGCAGTCTAAAACTTTAAAGGTTTAAATTTTATTTTACCATCACTGTTAAACTCAATTGCAGGCAAAGGAGTTTTTGCAAATTTCAATAAATAAAAACTACTGTTTAATACAGGGACCGAATTAATTCTGAACAGATCAATATCGGGAGCAATATAATACTGCCGTTTTCGTACAAAGGATGGAATTGATTTTCCATTGATGGTTGCGGGGTTATCGTTTGCTCCAATCATACCATCACCTCCAAAACCTGCAGCAACATTTAACCATGCCGGTATTTTACTTTCAGTTTTGGCAAATGATTTCAGGTTAAACGAGAGCCAGTAGGTTTGGCCGTTATAATCTTTCATGAGCCTTGATGCCCATTGTTTGCCAAGCAGGTTGGGATTGTATTTTGCATAAGGCGAGAAACTTGCTGAAAACTTCATGCTTACCCGTTGCTCTCCCCACCATCGTTGCTGCGAAGCAAAAAGTGCTGCACCGCTGATATTTGCCAGCATATCGCCTTTGGAAAAGCCCCAGCCGTTTGAAAATCCATCCATCACTTCCACAATGCTTAAAAAAGCAAGCGATGTCAATGCTCCTCCAACAATTGCCTGGTTGGGTTTTACACCGCTCCAGCGCAGCAGATCGTGCTGCATTACTGATACATTGTAAGCAGTAGTGGCATGCCCCATTTTATCAATCTGGAACCATTCCCTGTTATCATTGATGAAGTGAAACCTGCTTTTCGGAAATTTTTTGTACCAGAGATAATATAAGCCAACTGATGTAAGGACAAATATGGCTGATTCAGTAAAAACAACTTTCTTTAACCTGTCGGGCCGGTACTGATCAGCAGGAGGAATAAAATATTGCTGTGAGTAACCCTGCTGCAGGCTCATTGCTGCAACAATAAAGATGAACAGTTGTTTCCTGATATGTTTTTTCAAGAGCATGGCTCATGCAAAATACGCAAGGGTTTTAAAATAAACATGTTTCTGCATAAACTATTGAAACAATTACAGGAGAATCCTACATTTGACAACATAAAAATATTGAGTATGGAAGCGAACATTCAGGCTAATGTACAGAAATGGCTCGATGGTAATTTTGAGCAATCTGTAAAAGATGAAATCAAAAAAATGCAACAGGAACACCCCGATGATCTGGCTGATTCATTTTACCGCAATCTTGAGTTTGGTACCGGTGGTTTACGTGGCATTATGGGTATTGGTACCAACCGTATGAATAAATATACAGTAGGGATGGCCACACAGGGCTATGCCAACTATCTCAATCAAAGTTTTGGACAGGGAAATGTAAAATGCGTTGTTGGTCACGACAGCAGAAATAATTCACGCCAGTTTGCTGAAATTGTTGCCAATGTAATGGGCGCAAATGGTATTAAAGTGTTTTTGTTTGAAGCATTACGTCCCACACCTGAACTGAGTTTTGCTATCCGTCATCTTGGATGCCAGGGAGGTGTTGTTTGTACAGCATCACACAACCCGAAAGAATACAATGGTTATAAAGCTTATTGGAATGATGGCGGACAATTAGTTCCACCACATGATAAAAATGTAATTACTGAAGTTGAAAAAATTGCAGATGTTGATGATGTGAAATGGAGCGGAGGCGAAGCGAACATCACTCTCATTGGTAAAGAAATGGATGAGGCTTATATGAACATGGTGAAAAGCCTCAGCGTTTATCCTGAAGTGTGCAAAGCACAACACGATCTGAAAATTGTTTATACATCTATTCATGGTACAGGAATTACCCTGGTGCCGGAAGTGCTGAGCCGTTTTGGATTTACCAACGTAACAATTGTTGATGAGCAGAAAGAACCAAACGGAAATTTCCCAACTGTTGTTTATCCAAACCCTGAAGAAGCTGAAGCGATGAGTATTGGTTTGAAAAAAGCCAAAGAAATTGATGCAGATATTCTGCTTGGTACTGATCCCGACAGCGACCGTGTAGGCATTGGTGTAAAAGATCATCATGGCAACTGGGTACTCATGAATGGTAACCAAACTGCCGTTCTTGCTTTCAATTATATGATTGAAGCACGCAAGGCAAAAGGTATTAACCAGCCAAATGATATGATTGTAAAAACAATCGTAACCACAGAGATGATTGATGATATTGCCAAAGGAAACGACATCAGTTGCTACAATGTGCTTACAGGATTTAAATGGATTGCTGAACTCATCAAAGAAAAAGAAGCAACAGAAAATTATATCATTGGCGGTGAAGAAAGTTATGGTTTGATGATTGGAAACCAGATCAGGGATAAAGATGCTGTAAGTGCTGTTGCGCTGCTTTGCGAAATGGCGGCATACGAAAAGAATAAAGGAAGAAGTTTGTATGAGAAGATGATTGACCTGTACGTGCAGTATGGTTTTTATAAAGAAAGCCTGATTTCCATTACCAAAAAAGGAATGAACGGACAGGCTGAAATTGCTGCAATGATGGAAGGCTACAGGAATAATACTCCAACAACCATCAATGGTTCAGCTGTTGCACAATTGCTCGACTATCAATTACAGAAAGGCAAGAATGTACAAACCGGCGAAGAATGGGCCATTACTTTACCAAAATCAAATGTGCTGCAGTTTGTACTTGCTGACGGAAGTAAGATTTCTGCACGCCCAAGCGGTACTGAACCAAAAATTAAATTCTATTTCAGCGTTCATGCAAAACTGGATAAAGCAGAAAACTTTGATACTGTTCACCAGCAACTGAATGAACGGATAGATGGAATTATAAAAGATATGAAGCTGAAGTAAAGTGAAAAGTAAAAAGTAAAAAATCAAAAGCTGCATTTTATCAATGCAGCTTTTTTGTTTAAAAAAATAAACTGATGATAATCGTTTTTTACAAACGGCAGCTTCATTAATTTGCGCCTGCTTATGCGGAAATTTGAAGATACTTACCGGCACAAAGGATTGCGCAAAAAACTGGTTGATTTACTGCGCTCGAAAGGAATTACTGATGAAAAGGTATTAGAGGCTATTAATGCTATTCCACGTCACTTTTTTTTAGATACTGCGTTTGATGAAATAGCTTACGAAGACAGGGCTTTTCCCATTGATGAGGGACAAACCATTTCACAACCTTATACTGTTGCATACCAGTCACAGTTACTGGAAGTAAAACCTTACGAAAAGGTGTTGGAAATTGGCACCGGCAGTGCTTACCAGGCATGTGTGCTTGCAGAACTCAATGCACAGGTTTATACTATTGAGCGACAGAAAAAACTTTTTGACTTCAATAAAACTGCATTTCCTTTCTTAAAAAAATATCTCAACATCAAGTTCTTTTATGGAGATGGTTTTGAGGGATTGCCAACATTTGCTCCGTTTGATAAAGTAATTATTACTGCTGCTGCTCCGTTTATTCCACCAAAGCTCATTGAGCAAATGAAGGTGGGTGGCAAAATGGTGATACCTGTTGATGAAAACGGATTTCAACGTATGAAGCGTTTAACCAAACAGGCTGATGGTTCTTACACTGAAGAATTGTTTGATGCATTTTCGTTTGTGCCCATGCTTGGTGGTAAACAAAACGGGAAATAATTCCTTTTATTGATTGATTTCAGATTTCAGCAAAGGCCAGTCTTTGTTGTACACATGGGCTTCTTTAATCAGTTGTTCCATCTTCTTTACAATTGCAGGATATTTGGCAGCCACATTGTTTTTTTCAGAAGGGTCAACCGAGAGATCATAAAGTTCGATGGGGGCATTGTCGTTGAGATTTACATTCAGCTTAACAGCTTTCCATTTGCCCCAGCGTGCAGCCTGCCGTCCGTTGTTTTCATGAAATTCCCAATAGAAATAATCATGTTGTTTTTGCCTGCCTTTGTTCAGCAGCATTGGTACAATTGAAATGCCATCAATTTTTCCGTTCACTTTTGCTCCAGCCAGTTCAAGAAAGGTTGGATATAAATCCCACAAAGCTGCTGGTTGTTCAGTAACTGCTGGTTTTATTTTTCCAGGCCAGTAGGCAATAAATGCTTCACGAATTCCACCTTCATACAAATCTCTCTTTATACCTCTGAAAATTCCACTGCTGGTAAAAAATGCAGGATCACCACCATTTTCCCTGTGAGGTCCATTATCGCTGCTGAAGATGATGAGTGTATTATTTGCAATTCCTTTTTCCTGCAAGGCTTTTACTATTTCACCAACATATAAATCAAGACGACCAACCATTGCTGCAAATTGTGCATGTGGTAATGGCTCAGGATTAATGTTGTTTGAATTTGTTTTCAGTTTGGCACCGGTAAGCGGTTGCTCATTAAATTTTTGCTTATAGTAATTGTATAAACTGTCATGCGGACCAATTACATCGCCATGAGGTAATGTATAAGGCAGGTACATGAAAAATGGTTTTTTGTTTGATGATTCCCGGATGTAGTTTATTGCCTGTTGCTGAATAAGTGATGCTGAGTAAACTGAATCGTATTTTTTGTTGATGGATAGATCTACTTTCTCATGGTTGTTCCATAAATATTCAGGAAAGTAATCATGCGCAATGCTCTGATCGTTGTAGCCATAAAATAAATCAAAGCCTTTCTTATTCGGGTCGCCGCTGTTTTGATTAAATCCTAAACCCCATTTACCAAATGCTGCAGTTGCATAACCATTTTGCTGAAGATAGTTGGCAAAAGTTTTTACTGAATCTGCCAATGGCATCTGGCCTTCGGGTTGTACAGATTTGTTTCCACGGATGGGAGTATGCCCAGTGTGCAAACCCGTCATCAGCGATGCACGTGATGGAGCACATACAGCAGTGCCAGCATAAAACTGGTTAAACTTTAAACCACCTGCAGCAAGTTTGTCAATATTGGGTGTTTCAATTTTCTGCTGACCATAACAACCAACTTCGCCATAACCTAAGTCGTCAGCAAAAATGAAAATGATATTCGGCTTTTGTGCCAATGAGGAAGAACTGTATAAAAGCGAAGCAAAAACTGCAAGAGCAAAAAAACGTTTCATACTAATTGTTTAATGTTACTTTCATCAACCCCATTTCTTTGTCATCAATAAACGGAACAATGAAATAATTGTCTGCTGTTTTTAACAGGGAAAGTACAAAGTTATACTTGTCGTACACACGAAGCGAAACCGTTTCCAGTTCATCTCTTTCATTGGGTGAAATCAATACCAAACTATTTACTTTTTTTGAATGACCCTGTACCAGCAGCAGGTAAGGGATATCCCGGTAAATAAAGTTTGCATAAGGTGATGGCTGCATTTTATAATACTTTCCTTTGTTTTCTACAATGCTGTCTGTTGCTTTTTCAAGACGTTTGTTTAAAACCGTCATAAGTACAGATGTGGCAAAATTTTGACCCTGAGTTAAGAAGTTGCTGCTAAGCGTATTTAAATAGTAAGCAGATGTATTATAAGCATTCGGGTATCCGTTGATCCTGATATAAAAATCCAAATAATTATCGCTTACGTTATTGTTTTGGTTAACAGAAAAACATACCCATCCGTATGACTTGTTTTTTTCGACAATGAAAGATGCAGCTGTACTGGTACGCAAAACGTTGGGCAATATCTGAATGGGTGTTGTTTCTTTTAATTTGCTGTTTAATGATACCATAAACAAGGATGAACTTTTTCCGCTATATCCCAGCGGTGCTATCAACGGCGAGTAAACAAAAATACCTGAGTCCGCCTTGTTATATCTTACAGCAGGTTTCAGGAAAACATACTTCCCGCTTTCAAATTGCTTGGTATACGATAACCCGGAAGACAGTTCAAATTTTGTCAGCGTTAAAATGTTGTTGTGCTGCTTGTCTTTCCCGGTTTTTAAAATAAACAGGTTATCATCATATAAAGTCATTTCCTTCAGGTATTCGCTTTCCAGGTCAATCGGGAATATGGCACTGGCAGCAATTGTTGAATTTGACCAAGGATTAATCTTTGCAATGATTGTTTTTATTTTTTTCAGCAAAGGGTAATAAGTATTTGTTACGACAAAAAGACTATCGTTAATATTAAACAACTGGAATGGAGTTGTGCTTTTATTCCATGCTGAATCGGCCGGATTGTTTATGATCGTGGAAACATCTGCCTGCGAACCGTTGCTGAATATTTTTATCAGCAAATGTTTTGTGCTGTAGTCGGGGTGGGCATACAACAGATAATAATCTTTAAACTGCAGAAGTTTTATGTCGCATTCCTGCGGGATGTTAAAATTAATTTCTGTTTTTGCCTGCAATTGAAGCTGTGCATCAAAAACTGAAATCACCGGTTTGCTTTCGGGAGGAAAATAAAGCAGGTGATGAAGCCCGTTTATATTAGCCACCAGCCGCACATAACCTTTGCCCGGCGTTTTTATAGAGCCATGGCTGTATTGTATTTTTTGTGCGGATACAAATGTGCTGAACAATAAAAGTAAAACAACAGGTAACCAATATTTTTTCATGTAATAATTTTCAGGATTCATTTCATATAGTTAGAATAATAGCCGGTACTTTTCAGAGCCGGCTATTATAAATATCATTTGATCTTGTGTTGTTTATTTCAGCGGTTCATAAATTTCCACTTCTATCACACTGAATCGGCCTTTGCTGTTTGCATCGTTGCGGGTTACTCCATCATCTAATTTTTTACCCGACACTTCAGTGGAAGTTTCGCCTGTTAAATTACTTGATTTTATCAATTCAATTCTCACTTTCTGCCCGGTTGTTTTTTTGCAGATAATGTTGCAGTAGCCAAGACTTGTTGACGTATTGCCTGCAAACACTTCCTTTCCATCAACCAGGATACGGATAGGATAGGAGCGACTGCGGAAATTATTCAGCTTCAGGTTTACTTCGCTTATTAATGAAGGCTTGTCTAATTCATATTCAATCCATGCAGTTGATAACTGACCATCGTTGTACCAATCGCTCAGCTCATTATCATCAAAGCTTGCAAATGCACTGTCGCTGTGAGCGCCTGCTGTTGCTTTTACAATCGTTAATGCATTTCTTGTTTTGGAGAATGAAGGAGTAAGCGGGGTTGGCCCACGATCAAGTTTGCCTGTTAATCCTGCAGATGGTAATTGTTTGCTCAATCCATTTTCAACAACAACAGCAGTTGTCTGCAATTTTAACTCAGCAGGTTTTAATCCATCAGCGGTTGCTGTTAATGTAATCAATCCTGCTTTTGTAGTTGAACGGATCAGCACACGGTTTACGCCGCATTCTACAGGAAGGTCTTTCGATAAAATATAATTGTTGGGTCCCTGTGCCATTCCACCTCTCCATTCCGCTTCGCCATCCAGTTTAAAATGAATTATGTTCATTGCAACAGGACAACGGTTTCCATTGGCATCAACCACTTCCACTTCAACCAATGAAAGATCATGACCATCGGCCTGCATTCCTTTTGGATTTGTAATGGATGTCAAACGCAAGGCAACGGGTTCACCTGCAGTTGATTTTTGTGCGCTGCAGATTTGTTTACCTGCTGCATCATATCCAATTGCTTTGATGGTTCCTTTCTTCCAATGAATATTTTTGAACGTGTATAGAAAACGGCTGCTCTGTTCACCAAAACCCAGCGACTGATCATTTACAAACAGCTCCACTTTATCAGCAGTTGAAACAACATACATATTCTTAACAGTTGTATCGCTGTAATTCCAATGACCAATAATATGAATACCCGGTTTCTCCACATCAACCCATCCGTTCCACATCACCTGGTGTACATAATAGTTTTCTTTTTTAATTCTTAACGCATCCACTTCACCACTACGGCGGAAATTTTCTGCACCACGGTGATGTGTGTTTGTTTCTGAAAAAACAATGTTCACACCTCCCGAACTTACACGAGTGCCGGTGCCGGGACGTTCCTTCCAGTAATCGTACCAACGCACAATATTTTCAATGGCGTGTGATTCCTGGTTGCGGTTATAAATTTTTGCTGACTCACCTTTGTACAATGGACCATCACCATCTTTATGATAAGGAGGTGAATAATCATCCCAGTATTTACGCAGGCCTTCATCTCTTGAATATTCCATCGCCCACATTGGAATGTGAGCACTTTTGTTGATGTAAAGCATTTCACCGCCATACTCTGCAATTTTACTGTCGAGCATTTCACGGCTGCCGATTGCCCTGCCTCCATAAGGATCATATTTATCACGGATATCTTTCATCTCCTTCATGTGTGCTTCGCTGATGCTTTCATTTCCGCATTCGTAAAAAATAATGCTGGGATTATTCCTGTTGTAGATAATGGCATCACGCATAACTGAAGTGCGCTGTGTCCATCTTGTTCCTTCCACATCTTTTTCTGCATCACCTGCGGGCATTGCCTGCATTAAACCAACACGGTCGCAACTTTCAACATCCTGTTTCCATGGGGTGATGTGCATCCAGCGTACAAGATTGCCATTGCTTTCGATAATGAGATTGTTGCTGTAATCACTTAACCATGCAGGCACACTCATGCCAATGGCCGGCCATTCGTTGGATGTGCGCTGAGCATAACCATGCACCTGTATAACACGATCGTTCAGGTAAATCATTCCGTTTTTAAATTCCGTTTTACGGAAACCTGTTTTCGTGGTTACAACATCTGCTATGCTGTTGTTAACGATCAAAGCAGTTTCAACATCATACAAATAGCCATAGCCCCAGCTCCAGAAGTTTAGATTTTTTGTGAGTGATGATGCTGTGATCGTTTTTGTTTCGTTTGGCTGAAGCAGTATCGCTGAAGAAAGAAATTGATTGATGACTTTACCGCTCATACCTTTCACGGTTACTTTACAACTTACAGTCTGCGATTTGCCTGTTTCATTTTTTACTTCAGCTTCAGTAGTTATAACAGCAGTTTTTTCTTTAATGTTAAATTCCTTCGCATAGATATAAGTACCTGTTGTTCCCAATGTGCTGAACAGTGGTAATGTTTGATAGAGTTTTCCTGTGAGGTGAAGAAACACATTTTTACAGATGCCTCCGTAATTGGCATTGAAGTTTCTGTCGATCCACTGGAATTTTGTTTTTGTTGATTGCTCTTTGTATTCCCAGCTGTTATCTGTTCGTACAGAAATAATGTTTTCCTCATTTCCATATTTCAGCAATGATGTGATGTCGAATCCAAAAGCCATCACACCATTTTCATGCAGACCAACACGCTGTCCATTAATAAATATTTCTGCAGCCTGGCGTACACCTTCAAACTCGATAAATACTTTTTGGTCTTTTGATGATGCAGGAAGTTTAAAACGTTTACGGTACCATGCAATGCCTGTAGAGAGATCAGCAATATCTTTTTTAAATGCATCATCTTCATTCCATGCCCATGGAAGTGTAATGTTTTTCCATTTTGAATCATCATAGTTTGCAGCCGACGCCTGTGAATCATCACCAACAAATACTTTCCATCCCGGGTTGAAATTATATTTTGTTCTCTGTGCTTGTAAATTGGTTGCAGCAAAAAATAAAAATGCAGCAAGCAAAAATCGTTTCATCTTAAAATTGTTAGAGGTAAATGTTTTAGAAGCTGGTACACGATTATTATCATTAATCATCTTCAGTTATTCGTGTAATTCGTGCCATACAACTTTACTTCATCTTATAAATTTCAGAACCTGCAAGCAGGAAACAACCCAAACCATAATCTTCAAAATCCGGTGTGCTGTCGTAATTAACAGGCTGACCATCTTTTGGTTCTTTGCCTGTGCCTTGTACAAAACCAAGCTTACCATCGGGATGAACGGCTTCTTTGCTCATGGCGTTCCATGCTTTGGCAATAGCAGGCTTGTATGTTTTTTTATCGAGGATGCCATGGTTAATTCCCCATGCAAAACCATAAATAAACAATGAAGTGCCTGAAACTTCTTTGCCTCCAAAATGATTCGGATCGTTTAAACTGACATTCCAGTATCCATCGGCTCTTTGCAATGGAAGTAAAGCTGCACACATTCCTTTAAAGTCTTCGAGATATTCATTGTAATGCGGATCAGTTTTTGGCAATGCTTCCAGTGTTTTGGCAAGTGCTGCAACAACCCAACCATTTCCACGGCTCCAGTAACAATCATCGCCGTTAGGTTCTTTGTATGGAGGAACAAAATCTTTATCTCTCCACCATAATTTTTCAGTTTGATTAAATAAGCCGTTGCCTCCGTGTTTGTATTTCGTGAAGGCATACATTTCATACATTCTCCTGAAGTATGAAGTATCGTTATACAAATTGCCCAGCTTTACAAACACGGGCATTCCCATCTGCAATGCATCAATCCAGCTCCAGTCATCAATTTTAGATGTGATCATCATTGAATCAATCGAAGCTTTAATATCTCTTACTCTTTCAGGATGCTGTTTGTTGTCAATGAGGTAAAGATCAATATAGGTTTGACCGCAGCATTGGTTATCGGCATTTCTTGTTTTAATGCCGCCACGCAAACCCCATTTATGTTTTTCGCCCCATTGCAATGCATAATCATAATAAGCCTGTTGTTTGTCAACTGCATAAAGCGACATTAATCCTTCGTAATACACAGCTCTTGTCCAGATATTGCTTGGACGTTCAATATTGGTAAAGATAGTTTTACCGGCATCGGGCCACTTGTTCATGAAATACTGGTTCGTGAGCCGGAGTGTTTGAATGATTTTTTTCTTTGAAGGAATTTTTTGCGACGAAGCAGTTACACTTAATGAAACGAATAAAAAGAAATAAATTATTTTTTTCATAACAGCAGCAATATTTAGCTAATAATTGCCAATGTTAATGAATAAATGAATCGGGTGCATCCTGCTGCATCCTGAACAAATACGATTACTTTTTTACTGCTTTTATTTCGTAATAAGGAACCAGTTTTACAGATTGAACAGCAGGTTCTCTATTCACCACTACTTTTTCCCTTATTTCTTTCTGCCAGTAAACAGGCATTGCACCGGTGTATGGGGTGATCAGTAATAATAATTCATGCGCTTTGCTTTTATTAATGAATTGCCGCAGACCAATTGTAAAGGGCAGGCCATAATAAAAATCATCAGCTATAATTGTTGAATCGAGATAGGCAGCTTGTGTATCGCCGGTATATTCAATTTGTAAAAATGCGTTTTTAACATGTGCAGGAAGAGAAGATGGTATACTCACTCTCCAGTATTTCGCTCCCGGAATTTTCTTTGGCGCCACTTCATAAAGTGGCATTGATTTAATTGTATCGGGAATAATAGCCGGCTGAAATTTTTCTTCATTTACTTTTTTCAGAACAGTTGTCCATTTTATTTCCGGAACTGAAAGTTCGTAGGATGCAATATTGTTTTTTGCGTTGTACTTCATTTTTGTACCGGCTGAAAAACTGAGTCCTGCAGTTGCAGGATAAACCTGCAGTGAAAATTTATTGGCGGATACATTTCCAAGGATTACAGTATTCCCGTCAAACGAACATTCAGATGTTGTAATAAAAAGATAGTCTTGTTTGCTGATGCTGGTTTTCCATGCATTCAGCGCATCATCTTCGGTAATAGTTATCAGCTGAACTTTTCTTCCATCTTTCTTTTTTATTTCAATCATGCAATCGATACCTGGCTGTTGCACTGTAACAATAAACTTGTTTTCTTTTTTTGTAACAATTGCTTTTGATGAACCGCTGATGCCTGCAATATCAGTTGCATCAAACACATACTCCGGCTTAATTCCTTCATGCGCAAAAAATACAAACGTAGTAATGCTGTTATGTAAAATGCATAATGGCTGAACGGTTGCATAATTTAATTCTACATCTTCAAGTTTAAGATTGAAAGGGAAAATTGCCTGCAGATCTTTGTTTATGTTGATTGGTTCTGCCGGGAATTTTATTGTTTCATTTTTCAGCTTTACCGTGAATTGTACATTGCTGAACGATTGCATGGAAAGGTTTCGCTGGAAGTTACTCACAAACACAAAACCACTGTTGCCATTTGAACGCACTGCCCAACGTAAAGTTGATGAATCAGCATTGCCTGTTGGTTTTGTATCCGGAAAGAAAGATGCTGTTGGAGCAAGTTGATTTCCAAAATCATCCAAAAACAAATGAAAGCGCTTGAATGAACGATAGGATGATTGTACCTGTCCCCACTGACCAAGCGGCGATTGAAAATCATAATTCATGATTGTGTAATCATTCGGGTATTTTGTGGCTTTACTTTCCTGCATGGTTGAACGTTTCCCTAATGGATTTATTCCTCCATGAAACATGTAATAACCCATGAGGTTTGCACCGGAACCTGTTTTTACATAAGCAAGAGCGGTCACATCATCTGAACTGATAACCGGACGACGATGATAAGTGATTTGGTTGCCTCCTCCCATTTCAGCCGTTGCATAAGGATATAAATATCCTTTGAAATTCGCTGTGTCATTTTTTGAATAGCTCACAAGATCATTACCAATCGTGAAATCATTTCTTAATGAATCAAACCTGTAATTATCTGATAATGGTAATTCAGTTGTGCGCTTGTCCCACGGAGCTTCAGGGTAAGCACCCCACACAGGAATTAATTCTTTTTGTTTTAAATCACTGCCCGGCCATCCTGTTGCTGTGTAGTAAGGCAGATCGATGCCTGCATCAACTGCAAGCTTTTTCAGCGTAAGCATATGTGCTAACCCTGATGCATTGTTAAAACGAAATTCATTTTCAATTTGAGTACCGATGATTGTTCCGTTGTTTTTAAAATAAAAATCTTTTACCTGTTCATGAATCTGTTTGTACAATAAAGAAACAAAATGCAGGTAGGTTGAATCATTTCTTCTTGTTTTGGTTTTTGTGAGAAGCCAATCGGGGAAGCCGCCATTCCTTACTTCGCCGTGGCACCATGGCCCGATACGTAAAAACAAAAACACGTTGTGCTTTTTACAAAGCGAAGCAAAGTAGTGCAGGTCATTATTGTTTTGCCAGTTCCAGTTGCCTTCTGTTTCTTCATGATGAATCCAGAACACATAGGTTGCAATTACAGTGATGCCTGCAGCTTTCATTTTAAGAATAGCTTCTTCCCATTGTGATTTTGGAAAGCGGGAAAAATGAAATTCTCCCATTACAGGAAACCAGGGTTGGTTGTTTTTTATGAAATAAAGACTGTTGGCAGAAAGTGTATCACCTTTTTGATTATAGTTTGTTCCGAATTTTAAATGTCCGCTGATGATGGCAGGATTTCCTTTTGATGCATCAGCAAAATATACATTTGTGTTTTGTGCATTGCAAATGTTGATTGCAAACAGAAATCCAATCAATAAATATGTTTTCATTAATGTTGCAGGTTTTTAATTGGTTTTAATTCATCGGGATTATCTTTTGTAAAACTGTCCCATGTTTCTTTTGATGGAGAAATGAACAGGTCTTTAATGAGGTCAATTCCTATTTTATCTTTTGGATTAAACTTATCCGACAACATATAATTGATGATACTCCTGTACAATTGTTTTGTTGCAGGATAAGATGAAGTATCAGAAATATCTGCACTAGTAACAACAATTTTTCCATTGCCTGCTTTTGCTTCAAAGATCAATCCGAGTTTGCGGTTCATAAACCATGTGTCAATTGGCTGCGCAAGAGGAGTGAAGCCTTTTGGAAAATCTTCCAGGTGCATGACCTGCGCATTATGTACAATACTCCACCACTGGTAATCGCTATAGTACGATGTTGGGAACTCTTCAAATATCGGGTGATGATTTTGTATGAGCATTCCAGTTACATGTGGCGGACGCATTTTAAACCATGATGTATTCCAGAAAACCGGCGTGAAGTTCATAATGATTTCTTTTCCTTTTACAATGTTGCCAAACGCATGCAGAAATACTTTGCCACCTCTTTGTAAAACATCTTCTGCCTGTTTGTCTAATGTTGTACAGGAGTAAATTTCGCCAGTATTTATCTGTTCATTTTTTGAGGGAAAAACCCAGAAGTTCCATTCGTTTGAAAAATCAGTATTCAGTATGCTCAGCTTCAGTTTGTATTGACCTGCTTTGCTGAATTGATTTAATGCAAATTTTATTTCACCTGCTGACTGTGTTGATCCAACACTGAATGTTTTTGCAGGAAGCTGTTCTTTTTTAATTACATGATTTTGTTCATCAGTAATACTCCATTCAATAATAGCGTTGTTAAGAGCTTTGTTGCCGAAATGAAAAACCTCTGCTTTAGCTTCGAGTATTTCATTATTGCTGAAAACAAATTTCTTCATCCGGATTAACGGAACAGTACTGTTGCAGAATTGCCTGAACTGTGCTGCAGAAAAATAAGGCTTACTGTCCCAGAATACATCCAGTAATCCAACCAGTGCAGTTCCTTGCCCGGGGAAGTCCTGCAGGCCTAATAATTGAAAACCACCCAATCCGTTTGTTAAAAGATTTTTTTCAATTTCAGATTTGTAACACAACGCCTGCAGTTTGCCTGAAGCCATCATAAAATCTTTTGCCTGCTTCTGCATGCCATGTGCAGCCAGTTCATCACGAAACAGTTCAAAGTTTTTTGCTTTGTAAACACCAGTGTATTTTTTTATTTCATCAAAGTCTGGATAAACACACCATTGCCCCATTTCATGTGTAACATAAGGCATGGTGAAATTTTTGATAGCCGCATAATAATCTGAATCAATTTCAGGTTGTGTTGTATTCCAACGCAAACCTCTTGAGCCAGATTTAATCATGTAATCATTAGCAGGAACCAATGGCCAGCTCATGGCAACTGATGCGCCTGTGTAAACACGACGCTGATCTTTTTCTTTCCAGTAATGAATAAACTCAGTTAAGTATGCAGCCTGGTTTTTTCCCGCAGGTTCATTTCCCGCTGCAAGCATACAGAACGATGCATAATTGCCATAGTATGTTGCCATGCGGTTTGTTTCATCATAAATGTATTGATCAATAAAACGGCCGTCGCCAAGTGATGTTCCGTGGTTAGGCCATGTAGGAGCCTCAGGCTGTAAATAAAATCCTGTTTTATCGGCAGCAATAAATGCAGCTTCGGGTGGGCACCAGGAGTGAAAGCGCATATGATTTAATCCATGAGCTTTTGCAATTGTAAATATCCTGATCCAGTCTTTTTCATTTGTCGATGGGTAACCGGTTAATGGAAATTCGCAGTTGTTTAAATCGCCTCTTAAAAAAACCGGACGACCATTGATGGTGAAATGTGTTCCTTCAATTCCAAATGAACGCATGCCGAATTGTTTGCTGATGGATTGCTGTTTTCCATTTGCAGAAATGGTTGCATTAAGATGATAAAGTGCAGGATCAAACTCATCCCAAAGCAGGAAATTATTACCCATTGGTAAAATCATTTCAACAACAGATGAATCATTTGCTTTAACGAGAAGATTTTGCGTAATAATTTTTGTTTGATGTTGTTTGCTGCTGTTAAAACTTTTTGCTGCGAGTTGAATTGTTGTTGTTTGACCGGCAGCTGAAAAATTAATCAGCTGAAATTTTACAAGAGCTTGTTTGTTTTTAATATCGGGGTAAATCTGAACATCTTTACAATAAACAGGTGTGAGCGCTTTCAAAAGCAGTTTTCCAATAATGCCATTCCAGTTGCCTTGCGTATGATCGGCTACACTGTGAGAGTCGGGGCCAACATTCACCTCTTTAATACTGTTATCAATCCTGATCGTAATAATATGCTTTCCTGCAGTCAATCCTTTCAGAAGAAATTCATGCGGCGCAGATAAAGAATTACAACTGCCGGCTTTTTTATTATCAACCCAAACAGTCGATTGAATGTGTACACGTTCAAGATAGAGTTGAACTGTTTTGTTTTCCCAACCTGCAGGAATTGTTATTTCTTTCTGGTACCATGCAACACCAACATAATATTTTGAAGGAGTAAGCCAGAATGGAATTTTTAAATTATCAGCAGTTCTGTATTTGGCTAATAACGGACGGAAGAAAAAAGAACTGTCGTAAATACTCGCTGTCCATTTTGTTTGAAGTGTTACGTCATCACCTTTGTGATTCTCTGCCATTGAACCGGGAAGAGAAACCTGGTCAGTAAGTTTTTTGCTGAACTATTTTTCTTCAATGCCTTTATTGTTATAATCAATAGCAAAGTTCCATTTTCCTGAAATGGAGATAGTTTGCGTAAACACGTTGCCGATGCAACAGAATGTGAGCGCAAGCAAAAAAATCGTTTTATGTGTATAAGATGTCTGTTTCATTTTCTGTGTGTAAAACTATCGTTATTTCATGATTATCAGGTCAATCCGGTAGGATATGTGGTTTGTCAGGATAGAGCAGGACAGATATTCATACCCTGTTTTTTATTTTTATTTTCTTAACAACAATTGCTGCTATATGAGTAAAATGAAATTATTGCGCACCTGCGCAATAACAGTGTTTACACTGTTATGTATTACACACAGTTATTCTCAAAACAACATTAAAGTCTCAGGTAAGGTTTCCGATGAATCGGGAAAAGCCTTAGCCGGTGTAACCGTGCAGATAAAAGGCACAACTACAGGAACATCTACAGATGCTGATGGAAAGTTTCAAATATCTGTTCCTTCAGTAAAATCTGTTTTGGTGTTTTCGTTTGTTGGATTTGCCGACCAGGAAATAACTGTAGGAAATCAAACTTCAATTAATGTAAGCCTTGTTTCAGGCGCATCCAACTTACAGGATGTGGTTGTAATTGGTTACGGAACAGTAAAAAAGAAAGATGTAACGGGATCTGTTTCCGGCATTGGCCAGAATGAGATACGTTCACGTCCGGTGAATAATGCATTGCAGGCTATGCAAGGTAAAATTGCCGGTGTGGATATTACTTCCAATGAACGCCCCGGCCAGATTGGAACGATTAATATCCGTGGTCTTCGTTCATTAACTGCATCCAACACACCTCTTTATGTTGTGGATGGAATTCCATTAACAACAGGTGGTATTGAGTATCTCAACCCAAATGATATTGAATCGATTGATGTATTAAAAGATGCATCTGCCACTGCGATCTTTGGCTCAAGAGGTGCAAATGGTGTTGTAATTGTTACAACAAAACAAGGTAAATCAGGTAAAACACAATTAACCCTGAACAGTTCTGTTACAACTGAAAACCAAGTTAACTTATCGCCAATGATGAATGCGGCTGAATATATTGAGTTCAGGCGCTGGGCATATTATTATTCTAATCCTGCTGTTTTCCCAAGAGGCGATGCTCCAACTGTTGCAAATGATAAAAATATATTTCTTGCAACAAGTGATCCTTTTGCCTGGGCAAACATAAACAAAGGATGGGCTTCAGGTACATGGGATGGTTCCAAAGTTACTACAACCGATTGGCTGGGTATGGTTACACAAAAAGGAATTACTTCAGATCATACAATCAGCGTAAGCGGCGGTAGTAACAAAATCAAAGCCTACGGTTCTTTTGGTTACCTGAATAACAGGGGGACTTCAATTGGCCAGATGTATACAAGATATACAAGTAAAGCCAGCGTTGACATCCAGGCCACCAACTGGTTTTCAATGGGCGGTAGTCTTAATTTCAGTTACGGTATACAGGAATACGGTCAGTCAAACATTGCAGCCGGTGCTTTTGTTGGTTCTCCTGCTAATACGGTTATTGAATCTGCAAGAAGATTATTTACTTATGCTGTGCCTTACGATTCTGCCGGTAACAGAATTATTTATCCCGGTGGCGACGTTGCCTTTAAAACTGTTGTGGATGAAAATAAATACACACAGGATCAGCGTGTAACGCTTCGTGCATTTGGAAGTTTTTTTACACAGGTTAATCTTGGTGCAATTCACAGCTACCTGAAAGGATTTAAATACCGTATGAATTTTGGTCCTGATTTTTCTTTGTATCGTGATGGAATGTACATTGATGGTAACTCAGCTGCAAGTAGTGGTATCAACGCTGCTAGTCTGCAAAAGAGCCAAACAGGGTCTTATACAATTGATAACCTGTTGTACTACGATAATACAATTCGCAAACACACTATTGGTGTTACACTGTTGCAAAGTGCTACACAATACAATACAGAAGGAAGTGTGTTCGCTGCAAACAATATTCCTTTTGCGAGTCAGAAATGGAATGCGTTAACAAAAACAAATATTCCTGCAACCAATATAACAGATTATAGTTCGTCTTTGACACAGAAGCAACTTCAAAGCTATATGGCCCGTGTAAACTATGGCTTTGATGATAGGTATTTAGTAACTGTTTCAATAAGAAGAGATGGTGCTTCAATGCTTGCACCAGGAAAAAAATGGTCAAACTTCCCAAGTGCTGCTTTGGCATGGCGTGTTAATCATGAATCTTTCATGAAAGGTTTAAACTGGTTAAATGATTTGAAGCTGCGTGTAGGTGCTGGTGTTACTGGTAACTCAGCAATTGATGCGTATGCAACTAAAGGTGCTACAAGCCCGTTATTCTATCCTTTTATCAGCACAATCACTGCTGGTTCGTTGCCTTCTTCGATCCTGGCAAACCAGGATCTGGGATGGGAAAAAACAACACAGTATAACCTTGGTATTGATTTCTCTGTGTTTAACAGAAGATTGTCTGGTTCAATTGATGTGTACACATCTGAAACAAAAGACCTTTTGATGGCACGTAGTATTCCAACTGTTACAGGTTTCAGTTCTACTTACCAGAACATTGGTCAAACAGCGAACAAAGGGCTTGAAATTAATCTGAATTCAGTGAACATTAATAACAAGGTATTCCAATGGACAACCAATTTTAATGCTGCATGGCAAAAAGAAAGGATTGTTTCTTTATCAAACGGAAAACAGGATGATATTAATAATAACTGGTTCATTGGTCAGCCAATTGGTGTGATCTATGGTGTGAAGGCAAATGGTATCTGGCATTCATCCGATTCTTCAACTTACAAATTGTTTAATGCAAACGGTAATACTTTCTCTGCCGGTAACGTTAGACCTGTAGATCAGAACGGTGATAACAAAATTGATTTTAACAACGACCGTACAATAATTGGTTATACAAGACCACGCTGGGTACTTGGTATGACAAATACATTTGCATACAAAAACTTTGAACTTTCCATTTTCTTATATGCCCGTTTAAAGTACATGTATTCAACAGGTGGCGAAGCACAGGTAGGTCGTTCAATGCAGCGTAAGATTGATTATTATACTGAGAACAACCAGAATTCAGAATACCAGAAACCAATCTACACAACTGCAACCGGTGATCCTTATACAGCATCACTTGGTTACATGAATGCTTCATTTATAAAAATAAGAAATATCTCCGCTTCTTATAACCTGGGAGCTAAAGCATTAAAATCATTAAACATGTCCAGCTTAAGAATTTATGTGCAGGCTGCAAATCCCGGTATGCTCATGTCTAAAATCAAGTTTATGGATATGGACGTTGTAAGTTCAATTTATAACCGTGGTATTACGTTTGGCATCAATGCCGGATTTTAAAAACAACTAAAAACTTAAGTATGAAGAATAATAAATTTTTAATCACTATAGCAGTCGTTGCATCTGTAATGGTTTTTGCTTCCTGCAAAAAAACATTTTTAGATGAGAACCTCACTACTGCAAGAGGTATCGATTTTTACAAAACAGATGCTGGTATTTTATCATTGGTGAATGGTACTTATTACCAGGTGTTCAATACGCCATTTAATGGAGAGCATGCATTTTCTTACATGAACTATGGAACAGATGAGTTTCGTGTAGGGGGTGATAACTCCAACGGCATGTTTAATGCGTACAGCAATGGCCTCGCATCAATTGTTACTGCTGTAAACAGCAACACTGTTACAGCAAATGCACAGTGGGATAATTTGTATATCGGAATTGGTTATGCAAACCTGATTATTCAGAATGCAACAGCAAGTACATCAACTGCAGATGCTATTAAGAAAACTGCTCTTGGCGAAGGCTATTTTTTCCGTGCTTACAATTATTTAAGACTGGTAAGTCAGTACGGTGCTGTTCCTTTAAAAACTACTCCAAGCAACGGAGTTGAACTGGAGTTTACACGTGCAACACCAAAAGATGTATGCGCACAAATCATCAATGATTTTACACAGGCATATAATCTTTTAGGAAATACTGGAGGCCCGGCTAAAATAACAAAGGATGCTGCGGCTCATTATTTAGCAAAGGCGTACCTGTTCCGTTCAAGTGAAATCAATGATTCATGGAACTCATCAACAAAAGCTGCAGACCTTGCTGCAATTGGTCCTTTGTGCGATGCTGTAATTGCTAATCATCCTTTGGCTCCTAACTATGGTGATTTGTGGAAATACACAGCAGTTGATGGTGCAAATGAAAAATTGAGTGAAGTCATTTTATCTGCTCAGTTTACACTTGATGCATCTGCCAGCGGTTCAAACACACAGCACCTGTATTATATTTCACGTTATGATGATTTACCGCAAATGCAGCGTGATCTTACAGGCGACCGTCCATTCAGTCGTCTTGCAACGACGTACTTTATTTACAGAATATATGACCTGGTAAATGATTCAAGGTTCTGGAAAAGTTACCGTACAAAAAGCCGCCTGAACAAACCATCTGGTGCTTATTATGCTGCAGGCGATCTTGGTATTATGTATGTAATTAATCAGCCCGGCGATACACGTTTTGCCAACTATAAATTAAATGATGTGGTTGTTTACAACAAGACAGGTAAAACCATTCCTAATGTTTATGTGGCATTCCCCAATGGCAGAACTACTGATGGAGCACTATTTGCTGATGTAAGATTCCCATCGCTCAGCAAATTTATGGATGGCTCACGTAGTGGTGGTTTTAATGATGTAAGAGGTTTGAGAGATATTACACTTGCACGTTCAGCTGAAACTTATTTAATAGCAGCTGAGGCTAAAATCCGCCAGGCGAATATGGGTGTTGGAAGTTATAATGATGCACTTCCTTACATTAATGCAGTGAGAACAAGGGGCGAGTATAAGAATGGTGAAGACAGATCTGCTTATTATGATGGTGGTGGTGCAGCAAGCTCCGTACCTCAATCTGCAGCTCTTAATTCATTCTTCACCGAAAACTCTTACTACGAATCTAACAACATCTCTGTTACCACAGCGCCTTCAACAAGTTTGGCAGTAACCAATATTGCAACTTTGCCTGTTGGAGATGAGTATGTAATCAGCAAACTGGGATATACAACCAACTACGACCGCATGTTGTGCTTTGTTTTAAATGAGCGTTCACGTGAGCTTGCGGGTGAATACAAACGCTGGGATGATTTATCCCGCACCAAAACATTGGTTGCACGTGCAAAAGCATTTAACCCCGATGCTGCGCCAAATATTCAGGATCGTCATTTGCTTCGTCCAATACCTCAAACTTTCCTTGATGGTATTCAAATGAATGGGCTTGCTTTAACGCCTGACCAGAAACAGGCAATGCAAAATCCGGGTTATTAAAAGATATTAAATCAGATTTTGAAAGGGTTGTCTTAAATGACAGCCCTTTTTTTGCAGGTGTAAATAAAAATTTACGCAATCGTTTGCGTAAAATAGTGCTTCCATTCAGGACAGAACAGGACAGAGCCGGATTTCTTTAACACTAATTTAGTAGCGCTAAAGGAAGTTATATCCTTTAGAACCAAAAACCTGATTGCTTAACTGAAATTAATTGCAGATGTGTTTGCCGAAACGAATTGCTATACATGTGTTCATTTGCCCTTTAATTACTTTTGATTTACAACATATTGTAGCTGCCACTCACTTCTACCGCAATCGAAATTTCTCTTATCTCAGTGTATTGATTCATCATTCAAGTTCCGAAACAATTAAATGATTTTCCGGGATATGTATAAGATTATGAAACAGGTCTTCATTATTGTTGCACTCACAACATCATTATTTGCATGTAAAAAGAAGTTCGATGATTATTACAGCCGTCCGGCTACTCTCGAACAGCCTATTTATCAATTGTTGCAAACAAAAGGAAACTTTACGCAGTTGCTGAAATTGATAGACAAAGCAGGGTATAAAGAAACGCTTTCTGCAGCCGGTTACTGGACGCTTTTTGCACCGCACGATTCTGCATTTAAAGTTTATTATGCTGATAACAATATCAGTGGAGCTGATGCACTTGATTCAGCTACCTGCCGCAAAATTGTAACCTATTGCCTG
The DNA here is from genome assembly GCA_002337125.1 of Chitinophagaceae bacterium UBA1931. Classification (GTDB taxonomy): domain Bacteria; phylum Bacteroidota; class Bacteroidia; order Chitinophagales; family Chitinophagaceae; genus Lacibacter. Next base: position 596,065 of record DDFJ01000004.1, on the reverse strand, counting down.
GTTTACAATGCCTTTAAGCAGGAGCGTATTGCTGATTACCAAAGCAATACCGGCTGGATTGAAAATGCTGCGTTTAAAAGAAGAACAGCAAATTATACTGGCATTTACAATACTGTAAATATAACAGGTGCTGCTATTAAAGCAATTGCATCGAACCGTAATAATAACGGATCTGTTTATTATGTGGATGCAGATAATAACAACAAGCATGTTCCCATTTTTGAAACCGGTTTTATGACCGGTAAAGGTTTAACAGCAGCCGATTACAATTATTTTTATCCCAATACAACTTATACAGGCTTTAATATTGTAGATGCCAAGGTTATTGAAAAAGATATTGCAGCGGAGAACGGTGTAATTCATGTGATTAATAAAGTGATTACATCTTTGCCAAGTATTGATGAATATATCGGCAGTAATCCCAAATACAGTGAATTCAAAAAAATACTTGACCGTTTCCTGGTACAGTATGTTTTAAACCAGACGGTTTCAACTAACTATAAAAATATTTATGGAGCAGCAGCTGATATTTACACGAAAGTGTATAATTCAAATCTTGCATTCTCCCCCAATAATGAAAACTTCTTAAAGCTGCAGGACAATGATGCACAGGCAGATACTTACACAATGTTTGTTCCTGAAAATGCAGCACTTACAAATTACATTAACACCGTTTTGCTTGAGCATTATACGAGTATTGATGCATTGCCAGTTAATGTGATTTATGACTTTATTAATGCACACATGTGGCGTACTGCAGTGTGGCCTTCAAAATTCGCCTCAACTTATAGTTCAGTTGGTGAAGAAGCCCGTTTTGATAAGAACACCGATATCACTGATAAGAAAGTGCTGAGCAATGGTATTTTTTATGGTACCAATAAAGTGCAGGAAGCAAACGTATTCAGCAGCGTTTATGGTAAGGCATATCTTGATCCGAACTATTCAATCATGACAAGTTTGCTGAACCTTGATCTGAAATACCAGATTTCAAACATCCGCCAGAATTATACGCTTTTCCTTGTTGACAACGCAACATTCAATGCTGCTGGTTACACAGCTGATCCTACGGTTAGTAATAATGTAAATGAACAATGGCGTTACCACCCGCCAACTGGAGGTGCAGATGTTACCGGATCTTCTTGTCTTGTTCGGTTACAGCGTATTCTGAATATGCATGTTATTCCTGGAAGAGATATATCAAGTCTTGCTGGTACTGGTGTGGGAATGTCTTACAGTGGTGAGTTTGTAAAATTTAATAATAACACTGTTGTATGTGCAGGTAATGGCGATGCTGGAACAACAGCAACAGTAACAAATAAGAAAACAACCAAGAACGGAACAGTTTATTATATCAATAACCTGCTCCAGTTCAGCGAAAAAACAATTGGAAAACATCTTGAGACCTTAGGTGGAACCTCTGCAACAAATTCACAATACTATTATTTTGTGCAATACCTGAAAGGTTCGCCAATTTACAATACAACAACCGGTGAAATCCTTTCTGTAGCTTCCGGTTCGTTCTATACCTTCTTTGTTCCGAATAATGCGGCAATTGTTGCAGCAGTAAATGCTGGATTACTTCCGGGTACAGGAACGGCTCCTAATAAAGTGCCCAACTTTACAACAAGTACTTACACAGCAGCCGACAGGGAACTTGTAGCCAACTTTATTTATTATCATATTCTCAATAAGAAAAACATTGCTACCGATGGACAGGAGAGTGGAACATTTGAAACACTCTTCAAGTTTTCGAACGGTGATCCTTCTACCATTTTCGTCAACAATTCAGCGCCGAATAATATTATCCTGAACGATATGAAGAGCAGGTCGGCCAATGTAATTGTTTCATCAAGCAATAACCTGAGTAACAGGTGCACCATTCACCTTATTGATAATTACCTGAGATCAAATTAAAATGACCCAAACACGTAAATATATGTGGAATAAACTTTTGAAACTGTTTTCTTTTACAATGCTGTTTACAGTTGTTGGACTGGCTGCTTATGCACAAGCAGTTGTAAAAGGAAAAATTACGGACAAAGACGGCAAGCCAATTCATGGTGTTTCTGTTTCGGAAATGGATGCAGATAACCGTATTGTACGTGGTACACAAACAGACATTGAAGGAAACTTTGTGTTGAAAAATGTAAATCCCAAAAACAGGATTTCGTTTTCCAACATCGGTTATAAAACAGTTACTCAAAAACTTAACGGACGTACGACCATTAATCTTTCATTGGAAGATTCACAAGGCGATTTAGGTGAAGTGGTGGTTGTGGCAAGGCCATCTCATTCAAATGGTATGGTGAATATTCCTGAAAAGGATCTTACCACAGCTGTGTCAAGAATCAGTGCAAAAGAAATGGAAGAGATGGGAGCACCAAGTATCGATCAGCAATTGCAGGGTCGTTTGAGTGGTGTGGATATTACAGCAACAAGTGGTGATCCCGGTGCTGCAATGAACATTCGTATCAGGGGTGTTTCTTCCATTAACTCAACTGGTATTCCAATGATTGTTCTGGATGGTATGCCTTATGAAACAGAAATCCCCAGCGATTTCAACTTTGGTACTGCAGATGAACAAGGCTATGCACAGTTGTTAAATATTTCACCTTCTGATATTAAAGAAATTACAGTACTCAAAGATGCGGCAGCAACAGCTATATGGGGTGCTAAAGCAGCAAACGGTGTATTGGTGATTACAACAAAAAGAGGAAGTATAGGAAAACCTTCTATTACATATTCGTTTAAAGGAACAATGAACTTTGTACCAGATCCGATTCCGCTCTTAAATGGTGATCAGTACTCAACACTTATTCCTGAAGCTTATATGAACAGGAACGGTTCTACATTGAATACAACTACTTTCAGGGAGTTTAACTATGATCCAAACGATCCTTACTGGTATAATAATTACAGTAACAATACAAACTGGATTAAAGCTATTTCACGGCAAGGTTATCAACAGGATCACACTGTAAGTTTAACCGGTGGTGGTGAAAAAGCAAAATACTTTGCATCGGTAGGTTTCTTTGATCAGAAAGGTATTACTATTGGTACAGGATTGCAACGTGTAAACACACGTATCAATCTCGACTATACAGTGTCAGAAAAAATCAAATTCTTTACCAGCTTTTCTTACACACACTCTAACCAGGCAAGAAACTATCTTTCAAGCAGCGAATCAACCATTCGTGGTATGGCATACATTAAAATGCCTAACCAGAGCGTGTTTGAATACAATGAACAAGGAGATCTTACAACAAACTATTTTTCACCTGCTTCAAACGTACAGGGACAATACAGCCGCATTTACAATCCTGTGGCAATGGCTGATAAAGCAAAGTATACTGTATTAGGCGACAGGATTATTCCCCGTTTCCAGATTGATTACGACATCATCAAAAAAGTACTGAAAGCTACTTTTGATGTGCAGTTCGATATCAACAATACAAAAAACAACAGCTTCCTTCCGCAAATTGCAACCGGTCGTCCCAACACTGAAACCGTTGTAAACAGGGCTTATGATGGAGACATCGATGCTTTTAGTGTGGGAACAAAAACAAGTTTGATTTATACGCCACATATCAAAAATGAAAATCATAATGTTCAGGCGTATATGAACATTCTTACCAATGATTATAAAGCTATTTACCAGGAAATGATGACATCTAATACAGCGTCTTCATTGCTGGTGGATCCTTCTATTGCTTCACGTACGCAAAATGCTGAACTGAATGCTGTATCAGGTTCATCTCAAAACCGTTCGGTTGGTGCATTGATTGGTGTACAGTATGGATATAAAGACAGGTATCTTATCAACGCAACAATCCGTGGCGATGGTAACTCAAGATTTGGACCTAACTACAGGTATGGTACTTTCCCGTCAGTTTCTGTAAGATGGAGAGCTTCGGATGAAAAATTCCTGAAGAAATTTAAGAAGCTCGATGATCTTAGCTTCAGGGCAAGTTATGGTATTGCAGGTGAAGTTCCCCGCTATGATTACCTGTTCTATAATACGTATACAACATATGGTTATACATACTTAGACCAGGCAGGTATTTATCCATCAAGAATGGAATTGAAAAACCTGAAGTGGCAAACATTAACAGGAACAAACGTAGGGTTTAACCTGAGTATGTTCAATTCAAGATTGCGTTTGGATGCTGAAGTTTATAAGAACAGAACAAATGATATGTTCTTCGATGGTTTGCAGATTGCATCTTATACCGGTTATAATTCGTTGTTCATGAACGTTGGTACAATGGATAACCAGGGATGGGAACTTGCAGTTTGGACACAACCTGTAAAAACTAAAAAAATAACAGTTGGTTTTGATTTTAATATTTCTGCCAACCAGAATATCATCCGTGAAATTTCAGAACTCTATCCAAACCAGAAAGGTGATGTTACAAAGAATGGAGAATATCTCCGTTTGCTGCAGATCAATAATCCGTTTGGATCATTTTATGGATATAAGTACAAAGGAGTTTATAAAGACAAAGCATCAACCATTGCATCAGATGTGAAGGGAAATCCAATCATCGGACCTAATGGCCAGATTATTTATACACGTTTCAATTATCCTCAAACTGATTATGTTTTCCAACCGGGTGATGCCATGTATGAAGATGTTAACCATGATGGTAATATTAATTATATGGATGTGGTTTACCTCGGCAACAGTAACCCTAAATTGTCAGGTGGTTTTGGTCCTTCAGTAACATGGAAAAATCTGAAAGTATCAACTTTCTTCAGTTTCCGCTGGGGATATGATGTGGTGAACGGAACCAAGATGAACACCACCAATATGTACTACTTCGATAACCAGAGTACAGCAGTACTTCGCCGTTGGAGAAAAGAAGGTGATGTAACAGATATGCCAAGAGCGTTGTATGGTGCAGGTTATAACTGGCTGGGCAGCGACCGTTATGTGGAAGATGCATCTTATATCCGTTTCAGAACAGTGACAGCACGTTATAATTTAGATAAGAAAGCACTCAAAAAAATGAAGATGAAAACATTCAGCCTTTATGTAACTGCTGAAAACCTGTTTACGTTTACCAATTACCTCGGACAGGATCCTGAAATTTCTACCCGTGGTTCTGATCCGTTCAGGGTTGCTTATGATTATTCAATGACACCACCATCAAAAAATATTGTAATAGGTATTGTTGCTGGATTTTAATATTAAAAATGAAACATGAAAACGAGATTAATTATACTTACTTCCTTTTTAATTATCCTGGTAGCAGGTTTAACAGGTTGCAAAAAGTGGCTCGATCTTAAACCACAGGATGGTATTATTAAAGAAGAATTCTGGAAAACCAAAGAGCAGGTTCAGGCATCAGTAATTGGTATTTACTCTTCCATGATGGAATCTTCTTCCGGTTCATACGGAAGCACAACTTATGTTCCTTCATTGTCTGAGCAGCTGTTTATCTGGGGTGAATGCCGGGCTGATGATATTGCTGCGGCAACAGCTACAAGTGCTGATGATATTGCATTGATTAATGTAAACATTCAGCCTACAAATGTGAATACCAACTGGCGTCCGTTTTACCGTACAATCAATTTCTGTAATACAGTGATTGAGAAGGCTCCGGAAGTACTTGTTACTGATAATACATTTACACAGGCACAACTGGATAATTACCTGAGCGAAGCACTTACAATCAGGGCGTTGATGTATTTCTATCTTGTAAGAACATTTGGCGATGTACCAATGAAACTTGATGCAACATTAAGCGATGAAAAAATTACCCCGATTCCCAAATCTTCTAAGGATTCGGTTTTAATGCAGATTGTAGCTGATCTGAAACTGGCAGAAACAAAAGCTGTAAAAACTTATGGTGATGTTGCTTCCGATAAAGGCCGGGTTACAGTTTACACCATCAATACCATTCTTGCTGATGTGTATTTGTGGATGGATAAATACAACGAATGTATCACTGAATGTAACAAAGTAATTAACTCCGGTAAATTTGGTTTAATCAGGGGAGCTTCGGTTAATCCTCCCATTTATGATTACAACGATTCATGGTTTAATACATTGTATTTTAATGGTAATTCAAACGAAGGAATTTTTGAACTGCAGTACAGTTTGCAACGGTTAAATCCATTTTACAGCATATTTTCTTCAAGTGTAAGTTCAAGGCGTTGGGTTGCTGCGGCAGATTTGATGGATCGTGTATTCTCTGTTGATTATACTAACGATAAGAACTATGATATAAGGGGTGACGGTGCTTCTGTACGTGCCGCTACTCAAACTATCTGGAAATACATGGGTGCAACTGCAACATCTTTACGAACTGCTGATCAGAGCTATGCTCATTGGTTCTTCTACCGTTATGCAGATGTTTTGCTGATGAAGGCAGAAGCATTGAATGAAACAGGTAACGGACAAGGGGCAATTGATATCATTAACACTATCCGCACAAGAGCCAATGCGCTGGCATCAACTGCACTTACTCCTGCTGCAACTGATAAATATCTTATCCAGGAATATATTTTAATGGAACGTGAACGGGAGTTTTGTTTTGAAGGAAAACGCTGGTTCGACGTACTGCGTAATGCGAAGCGTAATAACTACGAACGGCTTTCACTTTTGCTGAATATGGTTGCTCAGAGTGCACCATCCAATATGCAGCAATCGGCCCAGGCAAAAATGAAAGATAAGAACAGCCATTATCTGCCCATTTATATATACGAATTGCAAACAAACAAATTATTGGTACAAAACCCCTTTTATAAATAATAAAAGCAGTGTATGAAAAGAAAACTCTTTATCATAGCCGGAATCATCAGTATTTATCTTGCATCAGTGGTTACGCCAGGTTGCAAAAAAATCAATATTGTTGAAACCACTACAACCGACGTAAACATTGTTGGGTATCTCGATAAACATCTTGATTCCTTTTCATTGTTCCGCCAGATACTTGAACGTACAGGTACAGCTGCATTTCTGAATGCATATGGCGCATACACCTGCTTTGCTCCTACAAACAGTGGCGTAACAACGTACCTGAAAAATATTGGTGCAAGCTCTGTAGATGCTGCTGATATTAACGTGTTAAAAGATATGGTTCGCCTGCATCTCTTAGGCGATACATTATATACCAGTTCTTTTACTGATGGTAAAATGCCGGTTATTACAATGTATGGTCAATATCTTGTTACTTCTGTTGTAAATAAAGCAGGCATATCAAGCTACCAGATTAACCGCCAGGCAACTGTTTTAAATTCCAATGTAAAAGTGGGTAACGGTATAATTCATGTAATTGATAATGTGATGACACCCGCCACAAAAACAATTTCACAGCAACTGGAAGCAAACAGCAACTATTCCATTTTCGTTCAGGCAATGAAAGAAACAGGATATTTTGATAAGCTGAATGTGGTAAACAGTGATACATCAAAACGTTGGATAACAGTACTGGCTGAAAATAACCAGGCTTTAGCCGATAGTGGTTTCACCAGTTATGCTGCACTGAAAGCAAAATATTGCAAAACAGGAAATCCTGCACTGGCAAACGATAGTCTTAATATGTATGTTGCATACCATATCAGCCAGGGACTTAAATTTCTTGGAGATATCATTTCTACTCCCACTCATGAAACGTGGCTGCCACAGGAAGTAATCAGTGTTAAATTAATTGACCAGGATGTAGTAATTAACCAGGATGAGTTTAACGGTGTGCTGGAAATTGGTGTGAAACTCGACCGTACAAAGAGTGATAATGCGGCTACTAACGGTGTATGGCATGATGCAAGAGCTCATTTCATGGTAAAATACAGGAAACCAACTGCTCTTTACTGGGATGTATCTTCTTTTGATGAAATTAAAAAGTTGCCTGCTTACTATAAAAAGGCCAACTACGATTTTAAACGTGCAACTGAAGCAGATAATCCAATCAAAGATCAGTACTGGGGTTGGGGTCCGCTGGCAAGCACAAATACACTCTCATACGTTTACTCAAGCGCAAGTTCAATCACAAACTATGCGTATAACAATGATGTAAACATGTTGCCAATGGGTTTACCCAACAGGCCAATCTGGTGGGAATTGCGCACTCCTCCAATTGTAAAAGGAAAATATAAAGTTTGGGTTTGTTACAGGGCACAAAAACAATCAAGCAGTTCAAACATGCTTTGCCAGGTGGAAGTAAATGGAACATTGATGCAACGTACCATGAACTTTACTGAAAACCGTCCTTCCGGTACAGATGCTGAACTGGAAGCAATTGGATGGAAACGGTATACTGAAAATACCACTAACGTTTTTGCTGCACGACAGGTAGGTGTTATTGAATTTACAACTACAAAACAACAGATCGTACGCATTACGCCACTCAACGGTACACAGAATAATAATAACCTTGATATGATTCATTTTATTCCGATTGACCAGGATCAGGTATTGCCAAGGTTCAGACCCGATGGTACATTGATTTACCAGTAATAAAATGAAGAAGGTTTACAAAAACAAAATGAAAAAAACAGTTATGATCAGCAGGTTTAAATGGTTTTCTTCTTTTGCTGCTTGTTTGGCAATCTTATTGCTGAACAGCTGTTCAAAAGCGACTGACGACCATAATTCAGTAACAGATCCGTCTTTAAATAAGAATTTGCTGGAGTTGATTAAAAGCAACCCGCAACTCAGCACATTTGCAAAATATCTTACTCAAACAGGGTATGACCAGGTGATTGCTTCTACAAAAGATTATACAGTATTTGCTCCATCAAATACCGCTATTGCAACACTTGATGCAACTGTGATCAACGATCCTGTCAAACTGAAAAAGTTTGTAGGCAATCATATCACAGCACAACTCTGTAACACCAATTCAGTAACTGTTACAAAACGTTTGCTGATGCTGAGCGGAAAGTATAACAACATGCTCCGTGCAAAAATTGAATTGGCCAATATTACCACAGCCAACCAATATGCATCTAACGGGTTATTGCAGATAACTGATAATATGCTGCCCGCCTTGGATAACTGCTGGGAGTTTTTAAACAACAATTCCAATGCTGCTGCCAAGCAAAAAAACTTTATGCTTTCGTTGTTCAGGAATGTGTATGATGTTACAAATGCAATTGTAACTGGTGTAAATCCAATAACTGGTGATCCTATTTACCAAGCCGGAACCGATTCAATTTATACCAACCTGTTCTGGAACAAAGTGCATGATTTAAGAAACGAAAGCAAACAGTATACTTTGTTTATGCTTGCTGATGGAACATGGGACAGTGAAGTAGCAAAATTCTTACCTTATTACGTTACAAACACTACCGACAGTAATACACTTGTAACAAGCTGGAATGTAGTGAAAGATTTTGCAGTTGATACAGTGTACGATCCTGCAACAATTCCTGATACCGTTTTATCTAAATTCGGAACCAAACTTCCGGTTGAAAAATCAGCAATTGTAAAAACAATCAAAACAAGTAACGGTATTGTTTACATCATGAACAAATTAAATGTTCAGCCAGCAAGTAAATTCAAAACATACCTGATCCAGGGAGAAAACTATGCCGGTTACCTGGTAAACAGGAGAAGCAATACTTATTTCAGGGAAAAGTTTAATCCCGTTACCGGAAATAATTATACCGATGTGCTGGTTTATAACCATGGTGTATCATCTTTCTGGCTGCGTTATGACATTGAGGAAGTGCCTTCCATTAAATACAAGGCTTACTGGGTTGCAGTGAACGATTTTATATTAGCTGTGCCCCCGGCTGTTCCGTTAACGTTTACTCAAAAACTGGCACCAGGGTTACCAACAGCCACAACATTTCCATATACAACAGTTACAGAAAAGAACTATAACGAAGTGTATATCGGTGAATTTACAAACAGTAAGTATTCCCCGGTTTATAATATTTACCTGGTGGCTGCTGCCACAACAGTTAAAGAAACTAATCCGTTGATGTGTGATTACATTAAACTGGTACCTAGCTTATAATAAACAGCGATTACTAAAATGATATTTGTGATGACAAAAATGAACATACATAAACTGGCAAAAGGATTCGTTCTTGTTTTAGCATTGATGGCTTCTGCAGGAGTGTTTGCCCAAAAGACTAAAACTGCCAAGGCTGATTCTTCTGTAAAAAGAATTACCGGCGTTGTAAAAGATGCAGCAACAGGAAAAGGACTTGCAGGTATAAGTTTAAGTGTGAGCGAATTCTCTGCAACAATTACTGATGATGATGGCAAGTTTACATTGAAAGTTCCTTCCTATTATACCGATGTGGTTATTACAGGCGAGGGTTATGAAAACAAGCAGGTTGCTTTAAAAGGCCGCAATCAACTCAGTGTTTCATTGCTGTTTGAATCTAATAATTCTTTCCAGGAGCCGGTTGTGCTTCCTACAGGTAAAGTTGCAAGACGAAACTTAACAGGTTCAGCAACAGGTGTAAATATTAATTCAAGCTGGAAGCGCCCGATTGAAACAATTGACGGACTCTTACAAGGTCAGGTTCCCGGTTTGAATGTAATCAGGAGATCGGGTACACCCGGTGCCGGTGCAAATTTATTCCTGCGTGGATATAATTCATTGAATGCAACCAATGCTCCATTAATTGTTGTTGATGGTATGATCTATGATGCGAAAGATTACGGCACAAGTCTTATTGCCAACAACTACACCAACCCGCTTTCATTAATTCATGTAAATGATATTGATAATGTAACTGTAGTAAAAGATGCAGCTTCCATTTACGGAACAAAAGGTGCCAACGGAGCAATCATCATCACTACTTCAAGAGCCGAAAAGCAAGCAACTTCAATTGACTTTGGTGTATATGCCGGCATCAACCAACGCCCCGATTTTCTTCCTGTTATGAACGCAGCTGATTACAGGGTTTACCTTGGTGAAATGCTGCAAAGCAAAGGTCTTTCATCAAGCACAATTGCATCTCTTCCTTATATGGTTGATGATACAACGGGTAATAAAGATTATTACAGGTATCATAACAATACCAACTGGCAGGATAAAGTATTGCAGAACAGCATTAATACAAACTATTTCTTAAAGGTAACCGGTGGTGATAATATTGCTACTTATGCTTTAAGTGTTGGCTATACAAAAAACAATGGCATCATTAAGAATACCGATTTAACAAGGTATAATACACGCTTTAATGCATTGTTCAACTTTACAAAGAAATTCACCGGTGTGGGAAGTCTTGCATTTACTTATAATGAGCAAATGCTCAAATACCAGGGTATTGCAGATAAGTTTGCCCCGGTTTATCTTTCTCTTACAAAGGCGCCTTTTCTTACTTCGCACGAAGTAAACAGTAAGGGCGTGTTCTCTCCAAACCTTGAAGAAACAGACATTCTCGGTATAAGTAATCCTACCGCTATTATTAATAACATGCAGGCTTACAATAAATCTTACCGTTTCTTTGGTTCATACCAGTTTAAATATGAATTAACGAAATCACTGAATGTATCAACCCTGTTTGGTATCGTGTTCGATAAAGTGAGAGAGAACATCTTCATACCTCGTAAAGGTGTTGCTGATGATACGTTGAGTAATGCAATTGCCGACAGCAGGTTAGGAAACCAGGTGAAACGTTTATTTACAATTTATTCTGATTCAAGAATTGAATACTCAAAAACAATCAAGCGCAATCATAAATTATCATCAAGGCTTGGTTTGCGTTACCAGCAAAACAAAGCTGAACAGGATTTTGCACTTGGTTATAACTCAGCAACTGATGACCTGGTTAGTATTCAAAATGGTGTTACAGCTTTACGTACAACAGGCGGTGGTATTGGAATGTGGAACTGGTTAAATACTTATTTCAATGCGGAATACGGATTTAAGGATAAATTCTTTGTTACTGTAAATGCTGCAATGGATGGGTCTTCACGTTTTGGTCAGAAGGCAAAAGATGGAATTTCAATTAACGGAAACAAGTTTGCAGTAATGCCATCAATTGGTGCTGCATGGCTTCTGTCGTCTGAAAGGTTCATGGAAGATTCAAAAATTGATTTGTTGAAAGTTCGTTTCAACTACAGCATTGCAGGTAATGATGATATTGGTAACTATAACAACCGTCAGACTTATGTTTCTCAAAACTTCTTAGGTATGCAGGGGTTGGTACGCAGCGGTATTCCTAATCCTGCTATCCAGTGGGAAACAGTGAAGAAAGCAAATCTTGGTTTCGATGTTGCATTCTGGAATGAACGTGTTTCATTAAGCCTGGATGTATTTCATTCAAAAACAAACAACATGCTTTCTTACGAAAGCCTTCCAACTCCAACCGGTTTCAGCACTGTGCTTACCAACAGCGGAAGTATGGAAAATACAGGAGTGGAGTTAGGCGCAACAGTTCGACTCATCAATGCGTCTAAATGGACATGGGATGCAGGTGTAAATATAGCATCCGTACAAAACAGGGTATTATCAATACCCGGTAACAGTTTGCAAACACAATTTGCCGGTGCAAATATTTTAACTCAGTCAGGTACTTCAGCAGGTATCTTCTACGGCTACATTGCAAAAGGTGTTTACAGTTCAGCAGGTGAAGCTGCAAGTGCAGGATTAAAGAAAAAGAATGCTGATGGTTCCTACAGTTATTTTGGTGCAGGCGATGTTCGTTTTGTGGATCTGAATAACGATAACATTATTGATGAAAAAGATATGCAGATCATTGGCATTTCTACTCCTCAGTTCTATGGAAGTTTCAGTACAACACTTACATATAAGCGTGTTCAGCTGGATGCGTTGTTTACCTTCTCAAAAGGTAATGACCTGTTTAACTACCAGCGTTACAGGCTTGAATCGGAAAGTGGTATTGAAAACCAGTTGAACAGTGTAAGAAACCGCTGGCGTACTGATGGACAGGTAACCACAATGCCAAAAGCAACATTTGGTGATCCAATGGGCAACAATCGTTTCAGCACAAGATGGATTGAAGATGGTTCTTACCTGCGTTTGCGCAGCTTATCGCTTAGTTATACAATTCCTTTCAAAGATAAATTCCTGAAAAATGCTTCTGTATATGTAACAGGTAACAACCTGCTCACATTTACAAAGTATATGGGATATGATCCGGAATTCAGTGCAGGTACAAGTGTATATGCACAGGGAATTGATACAGGACTTGATCCATTGTTTAAATCAGTATTGGCAGGTATCAGGTTTGGTTTGTAAAAAAGAATTTGTGATAAATAAAAACTGTTGAAACAGTTAAAAAGAAATTTATGATGAAGCGTAATTTAATTTTATCAGCTGTTGTTCTTCTCTTTATTACGGGTATTACCGGCTGTAAGAAATTATTTGACATCAAGCCAAAAGATACGCTTGATGAAAGCCAGATGTACCAGAACGTATATGATGCTGATGCTGCAGTAATTGGCATCTACGGCAAATTTATGGGACTGGCTGACAGGTATGTGGTACTGAATGAACTTCGTGCCGACCTGCTGGATGTAACCAATAATGCTGATGAAAATCTGCGCCAACTCAGTACACATACTGTTACAGAAAGTAATCCATATGCAAGTCCCAAACCATTTTATGAGTTAATCCTGAATTGCAATGATGTGCTGGAGCACTTCCTTGTAATGAAGAAGGAAAATAAAATGAAAGAAGCAGAATTTAACCAGCGTTATTCAGATATTGGTGCGTTGCGTTCATTTCTTTACCTGCAGTTAGGGATTCATTACGGACAGGTTCCTTACGTAACAAGTTCATTAAAGAATGTGGATGATGTAAAGAACAGTGCAAACTTTCCGAAGCTTCCGTTTAATGTGTTGCTCGACAGCCTGGTTAATTTTACTGAAAGTCTCCCATACAAAGATGTATATCCAACTGGTACCAACCTGAATATTTCTGTTGATGGTTATACCACAGAAAAATTTTATGTAAATAAGAAAGTATTGCTTGGTGATCTTTACTTATGGAAAAATAATTACCAGAAAGCTGCTGAGTATTACAGGCAGGTAATGGAAACAGGTACACAAGGTGTTGTAGATGGCCGTTATTATAGTTTTTATAAACTTGGATGGGATAGCGATGGTGCAATAGACCACTACATTTCTTATTCAAGAGCAGGTGATGCTTCTACTTTAATATGGGATTCCCAATGGCGGATCATGTTTGAACAGGCTTATGGTTCAAAAGGATTCGACAGGGAATGGGTTTGGGTACTTCCATTCGACAGTAAATTCCAGCCAGAGAATTCTTTGATTAAACTCTTTTCTCCTGTTGGTGGCAGCTATCTTGTGCAACCATCTCAGCAGGTGTTTGATTTGTGGAAAAGCGAAACACAAAAAGTATCAGCACAAGGTGGAGCGGTTCCTTACGATGCAAGAGGTGTATTGAGCACAATGACAATCGGTGGTCAGCCAGTAGCAATGAAGTTCCTGTACAATTACATTAACTATGCTACACAAAGCCCGGCGAGTGTGTTAACCAAGAGTGGAAAATGGTTCCTCTTCAGAGAAACTCAGTTGCACCTGCGTTTTGCAGAAGCTGCAAACCGTGCAGGGAAATACAGACTTGCATGGGGTTTCTGGAACAACGGTATTTCCGGGGCTTACCCGGCACCGGGTAGTGATGTTACACTTTATCACAACACATTGTCAGAGCCTTATCCATTTAATTTTGATGCAAGAAACAGTGGAAGTTCAGGTGTACCTTATTACCGTTCAGACTGGTACAGGAATATTGGAATCCGCAACAGAGCTAATTTGCCAAACGTTGATATTCCTGTAGCTGATAGTTTATTAAGTATCGAAAGTGGTTTAATAAAAGAAGAAGCTTTGGAAAATGCATTTGAAGGTACACGTTGGGCAGACTTATTGCGTGTTGCAATACGTCGTAATGATCCTTCTTTTATTGCAGACAAAGTGTATGATAAATTAAGAAAGTCAGGAATTTCATCAGGAGCAGCTTCTGCTGCAAGGGCCAAGCTGATGGCAAAAGACTGGTATCTTCCTTTTAAATGGTAATAAGAATAGTTCTTTATATAGCAATCGTGAGAAAAAGGCAGGCTGATTTTACCTGTCTTTTTCGTTTTATATAACCAGCTGTTTTAATTTTATCGAAATATTACTGCCATAAAAATCAACACATGAAGAAATTCTTTTTATTACCCGGTCTTTTAGTTTTAGGTGTTATAAACCTGCATGCACAGCAAAAGCAAACGGATGCCAATGCTCCCTTGCATGCATTGCAACCCGACTACCCGGTTCCTTATACTGTTCCGGTAAAGGAAAATATAAAAGCGATGCTTGATAAAGTGTTCAACTATCTCAATGCAGTTACACCTGCACAAATGATCAACAAGCAAACAGGTGAAGTGGTAACCAATAAATCGCAGCTGGATACAAACACAATTGTAAAGCCAGGCGATTTTCGTTTAACCAGTTACGAATGGGGTGTTACTTACTCAGCCATGCAACGGGTTTACCAGGTAACAAAGGATAAACAATATGCCGATTATGTAACAACACGTTTTAATTTTCTTGCTGAGTGGGTTCCTGCTGTAAAAGAAAAATTCAGTGTTGAATACATTCAGAAAAAGCATTTCTTAAATCAGCCAATCGATCCGCATGCACTGGATGATGCAGGAGCTGTTTGTGCAGCAATGATCAAAGCACAAACTTCAGGTTTGAATAATAATCTCCGCCCGTTGATTGATAACTACATCAACTACGTTGCAAAAAAGGAATACCGTTTGAAAGATGGAACACTTGCACGTCATCGTCCGCAGGAAAATACATTGTGGCTTGATGATATGTACATGGGTGTACCTGCACTTGCGCAGATGGGAAAACTCACAGGCGATCAGAAATATTTTGATGATGCAGTAAAACAGGTGAAGCAATTTTCGCAGCGCATGTTCAATAAAGAAAAAGGCGTCTATATGCACGGTTGGGTGGAGAGTATGGAAACACATCCTGAATTCAGGTGGGGAAGAGCAAATGGCTGGGCTTTATTAGCAAAAACAGAATTGCTTGATGTGCTTCCTGAAAATCATCCCGGCAGAGCATTTGTATTGCAGCAGTTCAAAGCACATGTAAAAGGCCTTGCCTCTTATCAAAGCGGAAAAGGTTTCTGGCACCAGTTATTAGACAGGGAAGATTCTTATCTCGAAACATCAGCTACTGCTATTTATGCTTATTGTATTGCGCATGCAATAAATAAAGGTTGGCTTGATGCTGCAACATATGCACCAATGGCAATGCTTGCATGGAATGCGGTTACAACAAAAGTAAATGCAGAAGGACAGGTGGAAGGAACATGTGTTGGTACAGGTATGTCGTTTGAACCAATGTTTTATTACCATCGCCCGGTGAATGTTTATGCTGCACATGGTTATGGTCCGGTGTTGCTTGCAGGTGCTGAAATATATCAACTGGTATCACAGTTTAATTTCGGGATGAATGATAGTTCGATACAGTTAATTAAGAAGTGATAAATACAAAACCCCGTCAGCCGTTTTCTACGCTGAAGGTGTTTGAATAAATAATGAATGAAAATTAAATGTCCAATGAAAATAAAATGCTGTTTAGTCTTTTGGGGAATGTTATCTGTTGTATTTGTAAATGCACAACGCACATCGTTCAAATTTGATTTTGGAAATGGCCGTGCAGCAAAAGGCTATATCAGTGTAACACCTGAGTCGAAATTTGCCAATGAGAAAGGTTATGGATTCAGCAAAGAATCGGAACTGACTGCAGTTGACCGTGGTGGAAATGCATTAACAGGTGATTATATAACTTCTTCCAAACCCTTTTATTTTTCGGTAAATCTGCCCGATGGAAATTATGATGTAAAACTGATTCTTGGTGATAAGAAAGGAACATCCGCTACAACAGTACGTGCAGAGTGCAGGCGGTTGATGTTGGAAAATATCCGCACAAAAAAAGGTGAGTTTGTTACAGAAACATTTACAGTAAATGTAAGAGACAGTTTAATCCGTGATGAGAAAGGAAATATTGTAAAGACTGTACGGTTAAAACCAAGAGAATACGAATACCTGCATTGGGATAATTTTCTCACCATTGAGTTTAACGATTCAATGCCTAAAGTTTGTGCAGTTGAAATAACTCCCAATAAAACAGCAACGACTATTTTTCTTGCTGGCAATTCAACTGTTGTTGATCAGAGCCGTGAACCGTGGGCTGCATGGGGACAAATGCTTCCACGTTTTTTTGTGCCCGGAAAAATTGCTGTAGCGAATTATGCAGAAAGCGGTGAAGCACTCAATTCTTTTTTAAGTGCAAGGCGGCTTGAAAAAATTCTGAGCCTGATGAAACCAGGTGATTATTTATTCATGGAGTTTGGTCATAACGATCAGAAACAAAAAGGGCCGGGCATTGGTGCATTCACTTCTTACAAAAAACTATTGAAACAATACATTGCTGAAGTTAAGAAGAAAGGTGGCATCCCAGTACTTGTTACATCAATGAACCGTCGCAATTTTGATGCAAATGGGAAAATCGTCAATACATTGGGCGATTATCCCGAAGCAGTTCGGCAAACAGCGAAAGAAGAAAATGTAGCGGTGATTGATCTCAATGCCATGAGCAAAGTTTTATATGAGGCTTGGGGTCCGCAGGAATCTGTAAAAGCATTTGTGCATTACCCGGCCAATACATTTCCAGGACAGACAACTAAACTGGAAGATAATACTCACTTTAATCCTTATGGTGCTTATGAACTGGCAAGATGTATTGTTCAAAGCATCAGGCAACAACAATTACCACTGGCAGAATTTATACGACCTGAAGTTGACAGCTTCGATGCTGCAAAACCTTTGCCGGTTGAAAACTTTTACTGGCCGATGAGTTCGTTTGTTAACAGCACCAAGCCGGATGGGAATTAGACTCATGCATTAATAAATGCTGCTATGAAAACTGAACGCACAAGTGAGTGACACAACTGGTGCTGCTACAGAGAAAAAATGCCGGTTAAAAAAAACGTCAATGAAAAAGCTTGTCTTTATATTTTTTATTTTTTCTTCAGCAGTTGCACAATCTCCGTACATACATGTTGATTTAGCGAAAGAAACCGGCGATATGAAACCCATCTGGGCATGGTTTGGTTATGATGAACCAAACTATACTTACATGAAAGACGGGAAAAAACTGTTGTCGGAAATTGCAGCATTAAGTCCTGTGCCTGTTTTTGTACGTACGCATAACTTACTTACTACCGGCGATGGAACTGCTGCATTGAAATGGGGTTCAACCAATGTGTATACCGAAGATGCAAATGGAAATCCTGTATACTACTGGAAAATTGTTGACAGTATTTTTGATACTTATATTCAGCGGGGAATGAAACCATTGGCGCAGATTGGTTTTATGCCGGAAGCATTATCCTCACATCCACAACCTTACCGGCATTACTGGAAGCCCGGTAATCCCTACAAAGAAATTTATACAGGCTGGAGTTATCCTCCCAATGATTATAATAAATGGAGAGAGCTGGTTTATCAATGGACAAAACATTGCATTGAACGTTACGGAAAAAAAGAAGTGGAAAGCTGGTGGTGGGAAGTATGGAATGAACCCAACATTACATACTGGCAGGGAACACAGGAAGAATATTTTAAAACATACGATTATGCAGTTGATGGTGTACGCAAAGCATTGCCAACAGCAAAAGTTGGAGGCTGCGATGCAACAGGCGGTGGCGAAAAATTTCTTTCAGCATTTATTACTCACTGCACTAGTGGTACAAATTATGCAACAGGTAAAACAGGTTCACCACTTGATCTTGTTTTGTTTCATGCAAAAGGTCAGCCACGTGTTGTGAACGGTTCTGTTGTAATGAATGCAGGAACGCAGATGCGTAATATTCGTAACGGCATACTTACTGTTACATCTTTTCCTTCATTGAAAAATATTCCGATTGTGATAGGTGAAAGTGATCCGGAAGGATGTGCTGCCTGTGGTATGAGCACCAATCCTGAAAATGCATACCGCAACGGAACCATGTATTCAAGTTATACTGCTGCAACATTTGCACGCAAATATTTACTGGCCGATGAATACAAAGCCAATTTAATGGGTGCTGTATCATGGTCGTTTGAATTTGAGAACCAGCCATGGTTTGCAGGCTTTCGTGACCTTGCTACTAACGGTGTGGATAAACCTGTGCTGAATGTGTTCCGCATGTTTGGTATGATGAAAGGAAGAAGAGTGGAAGTAACAGGCAACCGCATGTACGATTTAAAAACTTTTACCGACAGCAGTGTACGGAAGCAAACAGATATTGGCGGACTTGCAGCAAAAGACAAACGCACTGCAACAGTTATGCTTTGGAATTATCATGACGAAGATAAACAGGGCGATGCTGAAGATGTTACGGTTACTGTTGATGAAATACCTGCAACAGTTGTAACTGTTACTGAATACAGAATCGATAATGAATACAGCAACTCCTATGAAGTGTGGAAGAAAATGGGATCGCCGCAAAACCCAACTGCTGAACAAATAAAAAGACTGGAGCTTGCAGGCAAACTGCATATCAAAGGAAAACCTGTTAAACAAAAAATAGGCAACAGGAAACTTACGTACAAAATAACCTTGCCAAGACAGGGAGTATCACTTTTAAAAATTGAATGGTGACATGAAAACAAAATTTCTGTTTATTCTCTTTATCGCAATATCATTTGCAGTTCTGTCAAATGCACAAATCGGTAAACGTTTTCCATCGGAAAGAAAAGAAATGAAAGATCCTGTAACCGGAGCAAGACTTGTATTTCTTACTTCCACACAAGCAGGCGATGCAAAAATTTATCAAACACATAACCAATGGACAAGTGACGGGCAATGGCTTATCTTCCGTTCAAACCGTGCAAGAGGAGAAGCATTTGCAGTGAATGAAACCAGCGGCGATATTGTACAGGTTACTGAAGGTGGATTTTTTGGTATGCTGAATGTTGCTCGCAAATCAATGAAACTTTATTTCATGCGCCTTGCAGGTAAACCAAACCTGAAAGATACCGTCAACAAAAAATCAAATCCATTAATACAGATTGTTGAAGTTGATCTTGCAAAAGTGTTTGCAGATAGTAAAGCCAATCAAATGAAATCAGCAGATAACTATCAACGCATCTGCGGCACTATTCCTGCCGAACTGGAAGGTGGTGGTGATATGGCATTGGATGGTGATGAGCAATGGGCTTATTTCCGTGTGGGAAAAAATGCAGCAGCAAAACATCTTGCAGCAGGAACAAAGATGGAAGAAAATTTTGGCCCACGTAAAATGGGTGCTGGTCCTGCAGGCATTGCTGCAATGAATGTATTTACTGGCGAAATAAAATATGTGGTATCAGTTCCATTCCAGATTGGTCATATACAAACCAATCCCTGGGTGGCAGGTGAAATTGTTTTTTGCTGGGAAACAGGTGGTAAATCGCCGCAACGTACATGGACTGTGATGAGTGATGGTTCAGGTCTTCGTCCGCTTTATCCCGAATCTGAATATGAATGGGTAACACATGAAGCAGTGATTTCGAAAGATGAAGTGGCGATTGCAATTATGGGTCATCGCAAAATTGGCAAAACAGATTCAACAGGAACTGAAGTTGGTGGTGCAAATCCGGGACAGGATCCTGCATGGGGGCCATCGGGTACCAGGGAAAAACCAACTGGTCTTGGCATTGTGAACTTACGTACAAGAGAAATGTACATTGCCGGGCAAACAAAAAGCGGAAGTGGTTTATGGCATGTAAGTGGATCGGCTGATGGACGCTGGGCTGTTGGTGATGATTTTTCAAGAAGCATTTATCTCATCGACAGGCATACGAATGAAATGATGTTGTTATCTGCAGGACATAAAGCAACAGCAGCTGATCACCCGCATCCAACAATGAGTCCCGACGGCACTAAAATTGAAATTGAATCAGCCATGCTTTCGGCCGATGGAAAGTCAATGAACATCTGCATCATTTATCTTCCTGAAGCATGGTTAAAAAGAAAATACAACGACTGAGCAAACAGGATTGTACAGGATATAAAACAAAATGTTTCGTCTTTACTTTATAACAACAAAGCCATTTATAATGAAATTATATTTAACGGTTGCATTATTCTCACTGGTTGCTTTATCAGCAACAGCACAGGAAGTATTGGAAACAGGCGGTAAAAAAATGCCTGACTCATGGATTGATAAAGACACGCATCATAAGGTTGTGAAACTTTCTGCAGGGTTAACTGGTAACAGCCTGAGTTTTTATTTTCACAATAACCCGTTTATTGGTAACGAAATGATTTTTTACAACACCAGCAATCAGCCTGCTGAAGAAGTGACTGATATGAAACGGGAAGAAGCAAAGCCGGTGAATGTAAACAACAGGCAGATTTTCAGTATCGATCTCAAAACAAAAAAAATAACGCAGCTCACCAATTGTTCATCACCTATGAATGGTGAAGTGGTATGTGAAAAAACAAAAACCGTTTTTTACCAGATAAAGGACAGTGTGTTTGCACTTGACTTTGCTACAAGAAAATCAAAACTGGTATTTGTATTTCCAAAAGATTTTCAATCAGGAATCAGCACTGTAAATGTGGACGGAACATTGCTGGCCGGTTCGTATGCAACACCTGCCGAAAAAGAAATTCTGAAAAACAATCCCAACAAAAGCAGTTATTTCAATTTAATTTATGATGCACATCTGCCTAAAACATTATTCACGATCAATGTAAAAACAGGTGAGCTGAAAAAGATTTTTACTGACAGTGCATGGCTGAACCATTTACAGTTTTCAACAACCGATCCCAATTTATTATCATTCTGTCATGAAGGTCCATGGCATAAGGTAAACCGCATCTGGCATATCAATGTTGTGACGAAAAAAATAACACAGGTACATCACCGTACAATGGATATGGAAATCTGGGGGCATGAATGGTTTGGGAAAAATGGTAAAACAATGTGGTTTGATTTGCAGCAGCCAAGAGGTAAAGCATTTTTTGTTGGCGGTTACGATGTGGCAACAGGAAAAGAAATTAAATATGAACTTGGTCAGAACGACTGGAGCGTGCATTATAACAGCAATGCAGATGAAACAATGTTTGCAGGTGATGGTGGTGATCCCGGTGCTGTTGCAAAAGCACCCAATGGTCAATGGATTAATTTGTTTATACCCAATGGCGATAAGTTTATTGTAAAAAAACTGGTGAACATGAAACATCACAACTACAAACTTGAACCCAATGTTCATTTCAGTCCCGATGGTAAATGGATCATCTTCCGTGCAAATTTCGAAGGCGAATCAAATGTGTATGCAGTTGAAGTGGAAGAAACAAAACTTTAAAAAGATTAATGATAACTGAAATGAAAAAGACGATCATACTTGCCGGTTTAATTTTTACTGCATTCATTGCATCTGCACAATTAAACTGGCCTGCTGTAACAAATACAACCAAACCTTGGACACGTTGGTGGTGGGAAGGGAGTGCTGTAAACAAAACTGATCTTACCTGGAACCTGCAGCAATACCAGCAGGCAGGTTTAGGTGGAGTGGAGATTACACCCATTTACGGTATTCATGGTTATGAAAAACAATTCATCAACTTTCTTACCCCGCAATGGATGCAGGTGCTGGTGCATACATTAAGTGAATCAAAGCGTTTGGGTTTGGGTGTTGATCTTGCAAATGCAACGGGCTGGCCTTTCGGCGGACCATGGGTTACTGATGCTGATGCAAGCAAAACTATTTATTACAAAACTTATACAGTTAAAGCAGGCGAACAGTTAAAAGAAAATATTGAATACAAGCGTGAAGGTTTTGTCCGCACTGCCAATAATAAACCTGTATCGGCCGATACGGTGTTGAACCCTGTTTCAAAAAATAAAAATCTGCAGGCACTTGCATTAGACCAGATACAGTTTCCTGGCAAACTTCCTTTGCAGACCTTGATAGCTTACAGCAGCGATACAACTATTGACTTAACTAAACTGGTTGATGCAAACGGTAAACTCAACTGGACTGCACCGCAGGGTGAATGGACATTGTATGCTCTGTTTGAAGGATTGCATGGAAAGATGGTTGAACGTGGTGCACCCGGTGGTGAAGGTTATGCTATTGATCATTTTTCAGCAGAAGCTGCCAATCATTATTTTGAAAAATTTGATCAATCGTTTAAAGGATATGATCTTTCATACCTGCGTGGTTTCTTTAATGATTCTTACGAAGTGGATGATGCAAAAGAACAAGCCAACTGGACTCCGAAGTTTTTCGATGAATTTCAGAAACGCAAAGGATACGATTTGCATAAATATCTTCCCGCTTTATTTGGTAAAGCAGATGCGGAAACCAACAGCCGTGTAATCTATGATTATCGTTCGGTGATTGATGAACTGATTTTAGAAAACTTTACACAGGTCTGGAAAAAATGGGGAGCATCAAAAGGAAAAATTGTGCGTAACCAATCGCATGGTTCACCTGCCAATACACTTGATTTGTACAGCGTAGTTGATATTCCCGAAACAGAAGGAACAGATATTCTCCGTTTCAAGTTTGCAACATCAGCAGCAAATGTTTCAGGCAAGCAGTTGGTTTCATCTGAATCTGCAACATGGCTCAATGAGCATTTTCTTTCTTCATGGGGCGATGTGAAAAAAGCAATTGATTTATATTTTCTCGGTGGTGTGAATCATATCTTCTATCACGGAACTGAATACTCTCCCAAAAATGCACCATGGCCGGGATGGTTGTTTTATGCGGCTGTACATTTTCAGCCCAACAACCCGCAGTGGAAAGATTTTCATGTACTGAATAGCTACATTACAAGAGTGCAGAGCTTTTTGCAAAAAGGAAAACCGGATAACGATGTACTGTTGTATTATCCCATTGTTGACCGTTATTCTGAACCCGGAAATATGTTGCTTCAGCATTTTGACGGTATGGAAAAGAATTTCGAGAAAACAGATTTTGAACATGTATCAAAATGGATGAGTGAAGAAGGATATAGCTTTGATTTCTTCAGCGACAGGCAACTGCAGAAATTTTCTTATGCAGCAGGAAACATCATCAGCAGCGGCAATACATATAAAACAATCTTATTGCCGGCGAATAAACTGATGGATGAGCAGTCGTTCAAAAAAATTCTTGCATTGGTAAATGAAGGTGCAACTGTACTTGCGTATAAAAATATGCCTGGCGATGTGCCCGGTTTTGGTGAACTTGAAAAAAGAAGAGAAGCATTCCAGGAAATGTTCAAAGAACTTCATTTTAATACAGAAGGAAAAATAAAAAAGGCAATTGTTGGCAAAGGAATGTTTTTGGTAAGCAATGATCTCACTGCATTGCTGCTGGCTGCCAAAGCAAGAAAACAGCATTTATATGAAATGAAATTGTCCTCACTGCGCAGGAAGAATGATGACGGAGCAGTTTACTTCATCACCAACCGCAACGAGAATGCGATGAACGAATGGATTACATTGGATGAAGAAAATAGCTCAGTTGCATTGTTTGATCCAATGACCGGCAATAAAGGTCTTGCACAAACAAGAAAAAATGCAAAAGGACAAACGGAAGTGTTGTTACAGTTACAATCGTATGAATCGGTGATTGTTCAGTTGTACAAAACAGCAAAAACAGGAAATGCATTTCCTTATCGTACGCAGGCTGGTCAGCCACAGGATATCAGCGGCGAATGGACTATTACATTCTTAAACGGCGGACCAAAGGTTCCTGCTCCAATCAAAACAAAACAACTTGTTTCATGGACGGAATTGGGTGATGATGATGTAAAGAATTTTTCAGGGACAGCGAAGTATACAATCACATTTGCAAAACCTTGGGCAACTGCTTCATCGTTTGTATTGAATCTTGGGAAGGTTAATGAAACTGCAGAAGTATTTCTCAACGGCAAATCAATTGGAACAACCATTGGCCCTGTTTTCGAATGTGTAATTCCTGCTGCCGCATTCCAGGCAACAAATAAACTGGAAATTGTTGTTGCCAACCTAATGGCAAACCGTATTGCATACATGGACAGAAACAATCTTCCATGGAAAATATTTTACAATACCAACATGCCTGCAAGGAAAAAAGAGAATGTGAAGAATGGATTGTTTAATGCATCGGCATGGCAACCATTATCATCAGGATTACTTGGACCAGTTACTTTAATTCCATTGAAATAATAGTTGTAGATATAAGAATGAAAAGACTGTTCAACCATATTTTATTTGTTGCTGTGCTGATGAGTTATGTGAATTTGCCCGCACAACAACGTTCCGCACCAAAACCATTATATGATGACCCTGTTTATCATGGTGCAGCCGATCCGGTAATTATTTACAACAAAGCAAAAAAGAAGTGGTGGATGTTTTACACCAACCGCCGTGCATCTGTCAACGATTCAACAGTGCAATGGGTGCATGGCACACGCATTGGTATTGCAGAAAGCAGTGATGGTGTAAGGTGGAAGTATGTTGATACTGCAAACATCAATTACCGCCCCGATGATGGTTATACATTCTGGGCGCCCGATGTTACTGAATACAAAGGAATCTATCACATGTATCTTACGTATGTGCCCGGTACGTTTAGAGGCTGGAATCATCCAAGAGTGATCATTCATCTCACAAGTAAGAATCTCAAAGACTGGAACTATCAGTCAACATTAAAACTGGTTAATGAAAAAGTAATTGATGCTACGGTTTACAAAGTAAGTGATACACTCTGGCGTATGTGGTATAACAATGAGCGTGATGGAAAAAGTATTTACTACGCTGAGAGCAATGATTTATACAATTGGATTGACAAAGGAAAAGCCATTGCGACAAGAGGCGAAGGACCGAAAGTATTTTACTGGCAGCATAAATATTTTATGATTGTTGATGCATGGAAAGGCATGGAAGTTTTTTCAAGCGATGATTTACTGACATGGAAAAAACAAACTGCAAGAATATTGGAACAACCCGGCAGCGGAAAAGACGACCAGGCCATTGGCGGACATTGTGATGTTGTAGTGAATCATGACCGTGCATTTGTGTATTACTTCACACATCCCGGCCGCAACAAGATCAATCCTGCGGCAAGAGGCTCGTTTGATGAAAAACGAAGTGTGATACAAGTGGCAGAATTAAAATATGATAATGGTGAAGTGAGTTGCAATAGGGATGATAAAATCGTGTTTAAATTAATTAACTGATAGAATTAAATTCTCTTTTTGGGTTACAGCAGGATTTGATTTTACTGATAAAGATGAAGTTTACTTACAAACGGAA
The DNA here is from genome assembly GCA_002337125.1 of Chitinophagaceae bacterium UBA1931. Classification (GTDB taxonomy): domain Bacteria; phylum Bacteroidota; class Bacteroidia; order Chitinophagales; family Chitinophagaceae; genus Lacibacter. The sequence continues at coordinate 569,840 of DDFJ01000004.1, read as the reverse complement.
AGAAATTTTTGCAGTACTGCTTTTGTTTTATTCAACAGCATATATGCAACTGTTTGCCCAGGGTAAAAATGAACTGATATTTTCCGGGGCAAATACAGCAAATTCTTTTCATCTGTTTTCTGCAAAAAGCATTGCTTCTTTCTGTATTGATACTGCTGATGCAAAAGTGGTTTCCATTGCAGCGAAAGCTTTTGCAAATGATGTGGAGATGATTTCCGGAAAGCAGTTGCCTGTTTTAAATTCTGTTCCTCAAATCGGCTTTGTGATTATAGCAGGTACAATTGGTCATTCATTATTCATTGATGAATTGATTAAGAAAAAACAGGTAGATGTTTCAGGAATAAAAAATAAATGGGAGAGTTTTATTGTTCAGACTATTGGTAATAAACTCATCATTGCTGGAAGCGACAGAAGAGGAACGGCTTTTGGTATTTTTCATCTTTCACGCTTAATGGGCGTATCGCCATGGATTTGGTGGGCCGATGTTGTACCTGCAAAGAAAGAGCAGTTGTATGTAACCGGCAGGTATACATCAGCTGAACCTTCCGTAAAGTACCGGGGTATTTTTATTAATGATGAAGACTGGGGTTTGCAACCATGGGCTGCTAAAACATTCGAACCTGAAACAGGCGATATCGGCCCCAAGACTTATGCAAAGGTTTTTGAATTGTTGTTACGATTACGTGCAAATCTCATCTGGCCTGCTATGCATCCATCAACAAAAGCTTTCTTTCATTATCCCGGCAACGCACAAATGGCAACCGATTATGCAATTGTAGTTGGAAGCTCACATGCAGAACCGATGTTGCGTAATAATGTTGATGAGTGGAATGAAAAAACGATGGGTGAATTTAATTTCATTACCAATCACGATACAATTTATAAATATTGGGAAGACAGGGTAAAACAAAGCAAAGGGTTCGATGCGTTTTATACATTGGGTATTCGTGGAGTACATGATAGCAAAATGCTTGGCGCAAATACATTACAGGAGCAGAAGGATGTACTGTATAAAGCCGTAAAAGAACAGCGGGAAATGCTGGTAAAACATATTAATCCTTCAATAGAAAAAATACCACAGGCATTTATTCCTTACAAAGAAGTACAGGATATTTATGATTATGGTTTTGAAGTTCCCAAAGATGTAACATTGGTTTGGTGTGATGATAACTACGGCTACATTAAACATTTCCCCAATGAAAAAGAGCGTGCACAGAAAGGAGGTAATGGTGTTTACTATCATATTTCTTACTGGGGTCGTCCACATGATTACTTATGGTTGTCTGGCAATCATCCTGCACAACTGTACACACAAATGCACATGGCTTATGACAAAGGAGCAAAACAAATGTGGATTGTGAATGTGGGTGATATTAAGCCGGGAGAGTATTTAACCGAATTGTTCCTGGATATGGCATGGAATATTGATTCCATTGCAAAGAACCAGCAAGGATTAGAACAGCATTTGTATAACTGGCTTGCAAAAAAGTTTGGAGCAACAAATGCAAAAGAAACACTGTTGCTGATGAATGAATACTATCGTTTGTCTTATATCCGTAAACCTGAATTTATGGGTGCTACACGAACTGAAGAAAACGATCCGAAATATAAAGTTGTAACAGACTTACCATGGACTGAAGAAGAAATCAATCAAAGGTTAAAGAATTATGCTGTGATTGATGCAAAAGTAATGCAGCTGGCAAAGCGTATTCCTATGGAGCAACAGGATAGCTGGTTCCAGTTGATTGAATATCCTGTAAGAGGTGCTGCTGCCATGAACAGGAAATGGTTGTATGCACAACTGGCAAGACATGGAAAAGCTGAATGGCAATTGAGTGATGCTGCATACGATACAATTGTTGCACTTACAAACAGGTATAACAGTCTTGCTTATGGCAAGTGGAAATATATAATGGATTTTAAACCAAGAAGCCTGGCTGTGTTTGATAAAGCAATACGCCAAACAACGGATAAACCATTTGTGCAGGCAGTGAAACCGTTGTTTGTTTTGAATGGAACAGATTATAAAACGTTTACTGGCACGAAACCAATGGCTTACGGATTGGGTTACCAACGTGGATCAATCAGTTTAGCAAAAGGAAGTTCTGTTTCTTTTTCATTTATTGGCAAGAACGATTCAATACGGATTGTAACGGCATTGGCACCCAATCATCCTGCAACAGGATCAAAGATCTGTTATGCAATACAGGTTGATGGCGGGGCTGTGCAAACAGTTGATTATGCCACACAGGGAAGAAATGAGGAATGGAAACAGAATGTGTTAACCAATCAGGCTGTCCGCACAACAATCCATGCTGTTGGTAAACCGGGAACGCATGTCATAAAAATTACAGCGGTGGATGATGGAGTGATAATAGATCAGGTAAAATTATTTGCTGAATAATGCTGAACAGGATATATGACGATAAGTGTGCGACGCAACCAAAAAAAATAGTAGTACAAATGTTGATAACAAAAAAATATACGATGAAGAAGATTTACAAAGTTGTGTTACTTATAACATATAACTTATTACTTATAACTTTTCTCCAAGCTCAACAAAAACAAATTCAGTATCTCTCCGGTACAGATGCTGTACATACGGTGCAATGGGATTTCTATTGTACTGCAGGACGTAACAGTGGCGAATGGAAAAAGATTCAGGTTCCCAGTTGCTGGGAGCAGCAAGGGTTTGGTAATTACAACTACGGTCGTGATTACAAAACCAACGGAAAGAATTTTCGCTTTTACGATGAGAAGGGAATCTATAAATATAAGTTTACAGTTCCTGCTTCATGGAAAGGAAAAGTGATCAACATTGTATTTGATGGCAGCATGACTGACACGGATGTAAAAATTAATGGAAAGAGTGCAGGGCAAACACATCGTGGTGCATTTTACCGTTTTAAATATGATATTTCTGCTTTGCTGAATTATGATAAAGCCAATGAACTGGAAGTAACAGTAAGTAAAATGAGCAGCGATGCAAGTGTAAACAATGCTGAACGTCTTGCTGATTATTGGGTATTCGGTGGCATTTTTCGGCCAGTGTTTTTAGAAGCAATGCCTCAGCAGTTTATCGACTACGTTGGTATAGATGCAAAAGCTGATGGTAAGTTTATGATGAAAGTATTTCCTAAAAACATCAAACAGCAATCATCTGTTGTAACAGAGATTGCAGATGCAAAGGGGACAATCATCAAAACCATCACATCAAAAATTCTTCCTGCTGATTCTGTAGTAACTGTTGAAGCTGCGGTTGAACATATTAAAACATGGACAAGTGAAACGCCCAATCTTTATTCAGCAAAAGTTACATTAACAACAGGTACTGCAAAATACCAGGTTGTTGAAAAATTTGGTTTCCGTACAATTGAAATACGTTATGGACAGGGTGTGTACATCAACGGTACACAGGTAAAGTTTAAAGGTGTGAACCGTCATTGCTTTTGGCCTGAAACTGCAAGATCATTATCCAATGAACAACAGCTTACAGATGCATTGCTGTTGAAAGAAATGAACATGAATGCGGTGCGTTGCAGTCACTATCCTCCCGATAAATATTTTTTGCAGCTCTGCGATTCATTGGGGATTTATGTGTTGGATGAACTGGCTGGCTGGCAAAAATGGTATTCAACAAAAGCAGGTGAACCGCTGGTGAAAGAAATGGTGCAGAGAGATATGAATCATCCGTCTATTATTTTCTGGGATAACGGTAACGAAGGTGGAACCAATAAAGAACTCGATGATGATTTTGTAAAATGGGATGTACAGAAACGTCCTGTTATTCATCCGCATCACCGTCCCGGTAACCAGTTTAATGGAATTGATTGCAATCACTATGAAGATTATTACAGCACACAGAAAATTTTAAATGATTCGCTCATTTATATGCCAACTGAATTTTTGCATGCACAGGATGATGGTGGTGGTGGTTCTGCAATGGAAGACTTCTGGAATCTGCACTGGAACTCGCAAAAATCTGCCGGCGGTTTTATCTGGGCAATGGTGGATGAAGCAGTTGTACGTACTGATTTAAACAATGTGCTTGATGCAAATGCGTTGAATGCACCTGATGGAATTCTTGGCCCACATCGTGAAAAGGAAGGAAGCTTTTATGCACTGCGTGAAATTTTTTCACCCATCCAGTTAAAACTTCCTGATCATCTTCCTGCGGATTTCAACGGAACGATTGAACTGGAAAACCGTTATCATTTTCTCAATACCAATCAATGTACTTTCTATTGGGCATTGGTGAATTACAGCAAACCGTTTGACCGTTTTGATGGGTATGTGGTAAAACAAAAAGGAACAGCAACAGCACCTTCTGTTGAACCGGTTAAAAAAGGAACACTGCAGCTCCCGTTACCTGCTGATTATAAAAATTATGATGCATTGGTGATTGTGGCGAAAGATAATTTCGGTAAGGAAATTTATAAATGGGTTGCAACCATCAACAGCAACAGTTCTTTACTGAATGGTTTTGTAACATCAAAACAGGAGCAGGCTGTGATTGCTGAAAACGACAGCACTTACTCCATTACAGGTGGTGAAGTAACAGTTGTGCTGAATAAGAAAACGGGTAATCTCGTTACAACAAAAAATACTGCCAATGATTATGTGTTATCGTTTAATAATGGCCCGGTGCTGGTGAAAGGTGATGCAGCTGTTGTTTCATCGAAGTCGTATAAAGAAGGTAATGATGCAGTGGTTGAGTTTACTTACAGCGGCAATATGAAATATACCAAATGGAAAATCAACAGCAGCGGCTGGACTACGCTTGAGTATGAATATAATCTTGAAGGCGATGTTCCGTTTGCTGGCATCAGTTTCAGTTATCCTGAAAATTATATCATCACCAGCAGGTGGCTGGGTAAAGGCCCGGTTCGCCAATGGAAAAACAGGATTGTCGGTACACCCATCAACGTATGGCAGAATTTATACAACAATACACAAACAGGTTATGCGCCGAATATTTATCCTGAGTTCAAAGGTTATTATGGTGAAGTGGCATGGATGGAATTAAGTACAGTGGAAGGAAAGTTATACATCGCTTCACCCGATAATGGTTTGTTTGTGCGTTTATTTGATTTTTACGGATTGACAAGTGCAACCAGGCCGCATCCTGAATTACCGGTTGGAAATATTTCTTTCCTTGATTGCATTCCGCCAATAGGAACCAAACTTGCAACAGGATTAACAACCAATACTAAAGTTTATGGTCCGATGAGTGAACTCAATCATGTAAGCGGTTCAAAGAAACGTACGTTGTATTTTTATTTCGGTATGCCGAAAACAACAGATACAAAAGAAAATTATAGCAGGCCGGCAGTGGATAATGTGTTTGCCCCCAACCCCTAAAGGGGAGTAAAGCAATGTGTTTAATTGTACTGATTAAAAAATGATTTAATGAAACTTAATTTAATTTCTTTTCTTCTTTGTGCTTCTTTATGTTTTTGTGTCTTCGTGGCAAAATCACAGCCCATCAACCGTGAAGCTGTGGTGAAGCGCCACAATGTTCATGTAACAAAGATTGATTCACTTTCTTCACTCACTGTTGGCAATGGCAACTTTGCATTTACTGTTGATGCGACAGGTATGCAGAGTTTTCCTGAGGCTTATGCAAAAGGAGTGGGGTTGGGAACACAATCGGTTTGGGGATGGCATAGTTTTCCTAATACAGAAAATTATAAAATAGAAGAAGCATATAAAACGTATGATCTTGAAGGAAGAAAAATTCCTTACACTGTACAGGTAAAAGAACCCGATCATAACAAACGTGCAGTTGAATATTTCCGTGTTAACCCGCATCGTTTGCAATTGGGAAATATCGGTCTTGAAATAAGAAAGAAAGATGGTTCAATTGCAACTGCAGCCGATATTCAGAACATTGATCAGCAGCTTGATTTGTGGACAGGAATGATTACAAGTTCATTTACGGTGGAAGGAGTAAAGGTGAAAGTTGTAACAGTTGGTCATCAGCAACAGGATGCTGTCGGGTTTCGCATTGAATCAGCTTTAATACAGCAAAAACGTATTTCAGTATTTGTGCGGTTCCCTTATCCAAATGCACAGTTCAAAGATGTTGGAACAAATTATGCAAATGAAGACAAACATCAAACGTTATTGATTCATGAGAAAGATGGTGCAACAATTAAGCATGTGCTTGATACAACGGTTTACTATACTTCTCTTTACTGGAATACATATTCAAGAATTACAAAAGTTAAGGAGCATGAATATTTAATAACTCCTGAACGGGGAAACGAGTTTGAATTGAGTGCAGGCTTTACAAAAAAATACATCAATTCCTTTTTGTTGCCTTTCGATAAGATAGCAGCAAACAGTATAACTGCGTGGAAAAAATTCTGGCTCAGCGGTGGTGCTATTGATTTTTCAGAAACAAAAGATCCGAGAGCTTTTGAAATTGAACGGAGAGTGGTACTGTCGCAATATCTCACCAAAATAAATTGTGCTTCATCTTATCCTCCGCAGGAAACAGGTTTAACGTATAACAGCTGGTATGGTAAACCACATTTAGAAATGCATTGGTGGCATGCTGTTCATTTTGCACAATGGGGCAGACCCGAACTGATGGAAAAAAGTTTAGACTGGTATTTCACTGTTGCGGAAAAAGCCAGGCTCATTGCAAAGCGCCAGGGCTTTGATGGATTGCGCTGGCAAAAGATGACGGATAATAATGGTGATGAAGCTCCATCATCTGTTGGTGCATTACTCATCTGGCAGCAACCGCATTTTATTTACATGGCTGAAATGTTATACCGCAGCAAACCAACAAAGCAAACGCTTAATAGATACAAAGACCTGTTGTTTGCAACGGCTGATTTCATGGCATCATTTCCAACTTATAATGAGCAGACAAAAAAATATAATCTTGGCAAAGGATTAATTCCAGCGCAGGAATGTTTTGAAGCAGTACAAACATTTAACCCAACTTATGAGCTGGCGTACTGGAGCTGGGCATTGCAGAAAGCACAAGAATGGCGGAAACGTTTAGGATTATCACCTGACAAAAAATGGCAAACAATTATTGACAACCTTGCCCCGTTACCGCAGAAGAATGGCGTTTATCTTGCAACAGAAAGTACCCCCGATTGTTACCAACCCGGTTCAAGATACTTAACTGATCATCCTGCTGTATTGGGCGCATACAGTTCAATCCCTGCGGCAAACGGATTGGATACGGTTGTGATGAAAAAAACATTGGATACTGTCTGGAAAGTGTGGCAGTGGAATGATACATGGGGTTGGGATTTTCCATTAACAGCCATGACAGCTGCACGTTTACATTTACCTGAAAAAGCAGTGGATGCTTTGCTGATGCCCATCCGCACAAATACGTATTTGATTAACGGACATAATTACCAGGATGATCGGTTAACGATTTATCTGCCGGGTAACGGTGGTGTACTGAATGCAGTTGCATTGATGTGCACCGGTGCCGATGCTGATCACTCAATCAACATTGGTTTTCCATCAACATGGAAAGTGAAATGGGAAGGATTGAAAAAAATGTTTTAACCCGTTTAAGCAAACAACAATACAATGAAGCGTATAATTTTTATCTTTTTTCTTGTTGCAAACGCATTATTGGTAAAAGCTCAAACTGATTCTGTTTTCCTGTTTGCTTATTTTAAAAACAACGGTCAGGATGGTTTGCATCTTGCATACAGCAATGATGGGTTTAACTGGACTGCTTTAAAAAGCGACAGTTCATTTTTAAAACCAACAGTGGCCAATGATAAACTGATGAGAGATCCCTGCATCATCCGTGGTGCTGATGGTTTATTTCACATGGTGTGGACGGTGAGCTGGAATGATAAAGGAATTGGTTATGCATCATCGGCTGATTTGATTCATTGGAGTGAACAGCAGTTTATTCCTGTTATGCAGCATGAAGATTCAGCACGTAACTGCTGGGCACCGGAAATAACTTACGATAAAAAGAAAAAGCAATACATGATTTACTGGGCTACAACTATTGCCGGTAAATATATTGCTGATCCGAAAGTGGAGAATGGTTACAATCACCGCATGTATTATGTATTGACGAAAGATTTCAAAACATTCAGCAAAACAAAACTTTTGTACGATAAAGGATTTAATGTAATTGATGCAACGATTGTTCCCGATGGAAAACAGTATGTGATGTTCCTTAAAGATGAAACAAGAACACCACCACAGAAGAATATAAAAATAGCTACAAGCAACAATCTTACCGGAGGATATTCAGATGCATCAGCTCCTATTACCGGTAATTACTGGGCAGAGGGTCCGACAACATTGCGCATGAACGGCACATGGATTGTTTACTTTGATAAATATCGTGATCACAAGTATGGTGCGGTGCAATCAGCTGATTTGAAAAACTGGACTGATATATCTGATAAGATTTCGTTGCCTGAGGGATTAAGGCATGGGACTATTTTAAAAATCAGCAGAAAAGAATTTGAAGGATTAAGATAATTGCAATCATCACGCAATCTCTTTCACCTTACTGATCATTATACTGATGCCTAAACCAAGAAATGCAATCACTGCAAAGGAGTATTGCAATCCTGCAAGCTGTGCAATGTAACCAATCATTGGTGGCCCCATCAGAAATCCAAAAAAGCCCACACCAGAAACGGTTGCAATGGCAATACCACTCGCCACTTCTTTTACTTTACCTGCAGTGCTGTATAACAAGGGAATAATGCTGCTCACACCAAAGCCAACAATTAAAAAACCAATTGTTGCCATCACAATATTGGGAAATAAAACTGCAGTCATCATACCGGTAAAAATCATCACACCACTTATCTGCACCATTTTCTTCCGCCCAAAACGTTCGGCCAATTTATCGCCGGTAAAACGACCCGTTGCCATCATAATCATAAACGAAGCATAACCCAGCGAAATTAGTGATGGTTTTACCTGAACAACCTGTTTGAAATAAACACCACTCCAGTCGAACATACAACCTTCGGCACTTAAACAGCAAAACGCAATAATCCCCAACTGCAGTAATAAACCATGCGGCATCTTAATACGTTTAAAGGAAGAAGCTGTACGGCTTGTTGCAGTTATAATTAAATAACGTTGAAAAATAAGATCAAGAATAATGACAACAGATGTAATGATGATGAAATGATGCAATGGCTTAAAACCAATCTTCATCATTAATAACCCAACCAATGCACCGGTAAAACCTGCTGTACTCCACACTCCATGAAAGGAAGAAAGAATGGAACGTCCGTAAACTGCTTCTGCATTTACAGCCTGTGTGTTCACGGATATATTACAGAGATTGCCACTCAAACCAAAAAAGTATAAACAAAGAGCCAGCTGCCAGGGGGCAGTTACCAATCCAATGCTTACCAATACAAGCGAATAACAGATTAAAGCAATGCGTAATACAAACCTGCTTCCAACTCTTGTAACAATCTTTCCGCTGAAGGGCATCATGGTTAATTGCCCGGCAGGTAATGCAAGTAAAATGCTTCCCAATCCTGCTTCTGATAAATGCAATACAGATTTAATATCAGGAATACGGCTTGCCCAGCTGGCAAAGCAAATGCCCTGGCAAAAAAAGAATACCGATACTGCAATGCGTATCTGCAGCCTTGAATAAGGACTCTGTTTGGATAAAATGGTAATCAAAATAGTTAATGGTAAATGCAAAATTAATTGAAAATGATTGCATCATCAGAAACATGATGTAAACGGATTCCTCAAACGATTGCAGGATGCCGCAGGATGGATGAGCATTCATGTGTAAGTACTTTAGACGACTAAATTTTTGCCATGCTACGCTTGCCCGCACTTCGTATTTTTTTTGCAGCATTACTGGTAATTTTTTTTACAGATGCTGCGTCTGCACAACTAAAGCTTCCGAAAGTTTTTTCTGATAATATGGTGTTGCAACGGGAAAAGCCATTGCCTGTTTTCGGAAAAGCAAGTCCTGGCTCAACGGTAACAGTTACATTTTCATCACAACAAAAAACTGCTGTTGCTGGAACTGATAGTAACTGGATGGTGATTTTAGATCCGTTAAAAGCATCTGCAACACCTGCTCAACTTGTTGTTAAAGCTGAACAGACAATTACCTATAAAAATGTTTTGGTTGGAGATGTGTGGTTATGCTCAGGTCAGAGTAACATGGAATATCCTCTGGATAAAAGTTTAAAAAAATATGCAGCACCTAAAAAAGGTGATGATCCTTCTGTAAAAGAAGTTGCAGGAACAGATAAGCCTGATGCGATCCGTTACCTCTATGTAGAACGTTTATTAAATAAATATCCTGAGCTGCCATCAAAAGGCTGGACAAACGGAACTGATACAATTGTAAGATATGTTTCAGCCATTGGTTATTTTTTCGGCAAAGAAATTTTCGAGAAAACAAATGTGCCCATTGGGATTATTTCCACTTCATGGGGTCGTACACGAATTGAACCATGGACTCCCGATTGGGCATACCAGCAATCACCGGTATTTAAAGATTCAGTTACATCTCCCAACTTTAAAATTGATGGCACACATCCCGGGCAGATGTATAAAGGAATGATGGAGCCATTGATTCCTTTTGCAGTGAAAGGTATTTTATGGTACCAGGGCGAAAGCAATTGCATGATTGAAGACCAGGAAACCTATGTAGAAAAATTTCGTTTACTGGTAAGTTCATGGCGTACATTATTCAAAGATGATCAGCTGCCTTTTTATACAGTGCAGATTTCACCTTATCTCTACACAACAAGAAAAGATCCTAAAAAACATACACCTGAACTGCTGGCAAAATTCTGGGAAGCACAAACCAGCTGTCTTGCTATTCCAAATGTATCAATGGTTGTTACAACCGATCTCGTTGATGATTTAAAAAACATTCATCCCTCTTACAAGTGGGTGGTTGCACACAGGCTTGCATTGCAGGCAATGGAAAAAACATATGGCGATCATTCAGCCGAAACTTCAGGCCCGGTTTTTCAATCAGTAAAACGTCAAAAGAATAAACTCATTGTAAGTTTTACGCATGTTGGTAAAGGATTGGTGAGCAGCGATGCTCAGCCATTAACATGGTTCAGTATTGCAGGGAAAGATGGAAAGTTTGTAAATGCACAGGCATTGATTGCGGGTAATGAAGTGATTGTTTATTCAGATGAAATTAAGAAGCCAAAATATGTGCGGTTTGCCTGGAACGAAACAGCACAACCCAATTTTTTTAACAGTGATGGATTACCGGCACTACCATTCAGAACAGATAAAATCAACGATTAAAAAAGTAAGTATGCAAATAAGAAAATATTTTTTGCTGATGATATTATGTGCAGCAGCTTTCAGTACTTCTGCACAAACAACAGCAATACCTTTATGGGTTAAGAAAGTGGGAGCAAGATCATTCCCTTCAGCCAAAACAGTTTATTATGTGAACAGTTACGGTGCAGTTAGCGATACGGTTACTGTTAATACCAAAGCTATTCAGAAAGCAATTGATGAATGTGCAGCAAAGGGTGGTGGTATTGTTGCATTTAAACCGGGAACATATGTTACAGGCGCCATCTTTTTAAAAACGAATGTGCATCTGAAAATTGATAAAGGTGTATTGATTCTCGGTTCGCAGAATTTTGATGATTATCCTGATATGGATTCACGTATTGCAGGTATTGAAATGAAATGGCCTGCAGCACTGATTAATATATTAAATGTAAAAAATGCAGCTGTTACAGGTGAAGGTATTGTAAATGCAAGAGGTAAGTTTTGCTGGGATAAGTATTGGGCAATGCGCAAAGAATATGATGCAAAAGGTTTACGTTGGATTGTTGATTACGATTCAAAACGTGTACGCACATTGCTTGTACAAAATGCAAGTGATGTAACAGTGAAAGGAATCACTTTTAAAAATGCCGGTTTCTGGACAGTGCAGTTATTGTATTCTTCCAATGTAACGGTTGATGGAGTAGTGATCAGGAACAATGAAGATGGAAGTGGTCCGAGTACGGATGGTATTGATGTGGATTCATCCAGCTGGGTGCTGATTGAAAATTGTGATATTGATTGCAACGATGATAACTTCTGTTTAAAAGCCGGTCGTGACTGGGATGGATTGCGTGTAAACAAACCAACAGAATATGTGGTCATCCGTAAATCTATTGCCCGTCGTGGTGCCGGACTTGTTACGCTTGGCAGTGAAACATCGGGAGGTATCCGTCATATTTACTGTACAGATTTGTTTGCCAAACATACCGATAATGGTCTGCGCATTAAATCAGCCGTAACAAGAGGTGGCACTGTTGAAGATGTTTACTTTGTAAATTCTGTGCTTGATTCAGTACGTAATGCCTACCAGTTTAATCTCAACTGGTATCCTGCATACAGTTATTCCGAATTGCCGAAAGGATATACTTACGAAACCATTCCTCCACACTGGAAAGCGATGCTGCAGAAAGTAACTCCTGCAGAAAAGGGAATTCCTTATGCAAAGAATTTTGTTATTCAGAATGTAAAAATCACAAATGCGCAAAAAGCATTTGAGATAAATGGTTTGCCCAAATCCATCTTGGAGAATTTCCAGTTTATCAACTCGATTATTACAGCCAATACACTTGGTACGATGGAGTTTACAAAAGGGTGGAAGTTTACAAACACTGTTATTGATGTTTCTACAAAGCCTGAAGAAAAAAAGAAAACAGCAACAGGAATTGAAGAGCAGGAACGTCTAAAAGGATAAGAATTGCTGATTGAAAATTGTGAAAAGTTATATGATCAAGCAACCCTATTCACAATTCACCATTCACCATTCACAAAACAAACGAATGAAAAAATATTTAGTACTTATAGCAGCTCTTTTCTCTTTCGCTCAGTCACAGGCACAATACCAGATGGAGTACCTTACCCGTGGATTGTATGCTGTCAATAACGGAAGCGGAAAAATATTTGTCAGTTGGCGTTTACTCGGAACAGAAGATCAGAATCTTGCATTTAATCTCTACCGAACAGCCAATGGTAAAACACAGAAATTAAATGAAAAGCCATTGGTTACTGCAACAAGTTTTACAGATGAATCGGCTGATACAAATCTTGTCAACACATATACAGTAAAAGCAATTATCAATAACAAAGAAGAAAAGCAAGGCGCTTCATTTGTGCTGCAGGCAAATGCAAAACCTTATTTATCCATTCCGCTTCAAACGCCTGCAGGCTATTCTGCCAATGATGCAAGTGTGGGCGATATGGATGGTGATGGCGTGTATGAAATTGTGATTCACATGACGGGAAGGGCAAAAGACAATTCGCAGGCAGGCTTTACTGATCCGCCCATTTTTCAATGTTATAAACTGGATGGAACTTTTCTGTGGCAGATCAATCTTGGAAAAAATATCCGTGAAGGGGCACACTACACACAGTTCATGGTTTATGATTTAGATGGAGATGGAAAAGCAGAAGTGGCGATGAAAACTGCTGATGGCTCAATGGATGCCAAAGGAAATGTGATTGGCGACAGTACAAAGGATTACCGTAATGAACGTGGATATATTTTAGCCGGTCCTGAATACCTCACTGTGTTCAATGGTTTAACAGGCGAAGCAATTACAACAGTGAGTTATGATCCTCCACGTTATCCAACATCACTTACACCAACAACCGAAGAACTCAAAGCATTGTGGGGTGATGGTTATGGCAACCGTATGGATCGTTTTCTTGCATGTGTTGCTTATCTCGATGGTCAGCATCCTTCATTGGTGATGTGCCGTGGTTATTATACAAGAACAGTTTTGGTAGCGTATGATTTTAAGAATAAACAATTAACGAAACGCTGGAAGTTTGATACAGACGATCCGGGTAATAAACCATTTGCCGGTCAGGGCAATCATAACTTAACAGTAACTGATGTTGATGGTGATGGTAAAGATGAAATTGTGTACGGACAAATGACGGTTGATGATAATGGCAAAGGGTTGTATACAACAGGTATTGGTCATGCCGATGCTTTGCATGTAAGTGATCTTGATCCAGAGCATCCCGGCCTTGAAGTGTTCAGCATCCAGGAACGTTTTGGTGATGAAGGTGCAAATTTCCGTGATGCAAAAACCGGTGAAATACTCTGGAAAAAAGCTTCCGTAAAAGCAGGTGATGATGGAGAAGGTCCCGGAAGAGGACTGGCATTGGATATTGATCCACGTTATCCCGGTTATGAATGCTGGGTTGCAGGTGCAGGTATAAAAGGAATGTTTGATTGTAAAGGAAATGTGATTGCAGAAAAAACACCTGCTTGTAATATGGGCATTTTCTGGGATGGTGATGCATTGAGTGAAATACTGAACGGAGTAAACATCAGCAAGTGGGATTATATCAACAATACTTCGGTAAAATTATTTGATGGAAGAGATTTTGGTTGTGTAAGCAACAACGGTACAAAGGCCAATCCCTGTTTAAGTGCTGATTTGTTTGGCGACTGGAGAGAAGAGCTTGTATGCCGTACAATTGATAGTAAAGAGTTACGAATCTATTCAACATCTATTCCAACTACTATTAAATTATATACACTGATGCATAATCCGCAATACCGTTTAAGTATTGCATGGCAGAACGTGGCATACAATCAACCTCCGCATGTAAGTTATTATATTGGTGAAGGAATGAAGATGCCTGCAAAACCAACTATTATTATCAATAAAAAATAAGGAAATGAAATTGATTGACCTGGTAAAGAGATATTCATTCGTTGCAAAAATACTTGCTGTTTTTTTATTGATAACATCATTCGTTATCATGAAGGTTGAAAAACCAACCTTGTATATAATTGGTGATTCAACAGTACGTAATAACAACCGTCCGCAATGCGGCTGGGGCGAAATGATTGGAGAGTTGTTTGATACTGCACAGATCAGCATCAGCAACCAGGCAATGGCAGGACGAAGTACAAGAACATTTATTAAAGAAGGAAGATGGGATAAAGTGATGTCAACAATTAAACCGGGTGATTATCTCATCATGCAGTTTGGACATAACGAAGGAAGCCGTCCCGATACATCCAAACAAGGTTACAGGGGAGTGCTGCGTGGTACAGGCGAAGACAGTGTGCAGTTAACATGGAAGGATGGAACAATTGAAACAGTACATAGTTATGGATGGTATCTCAGGAAATTTGTAAGGGAAGCAAAATCAAAAGGTGCTGTTCCCATCATCTGTTCAATGATACCACGTAAAGAGTTTGCTGATGGTAAAGTAAAACGTGCTGATAAGGATTTTGGTAAATGGGCAAAGGAAGTGGCAGAAAGTGAAGGCGTGTATTTTGTTGATCTCAATGCCATCACTGCCGATAAATATGATGCAATGGGAGAGGAAGCTGTGACAAAATTTTTTCCCGGCGATCACACACATACAAATGTGGATGGTGCAAGAGTGAATGCAGCATCAGTTGTTGAAGGAATCATGAAATTAACAGATTGTGGTCTGGTGAAATTTCTGTTGAATAAATAATCAAAACAAAAATTACAGATGATGAAATGGATGAAACCTGTTTTAGCAGTATTGGTACTGGCATTGCTGTCGTTTAATGTATTACAGCAAAAGCCGGTGTTTTATATTATTGGTGATTCAACGGTGAAGAATGGAGATGGAACGGGCAAAGGTCAGTTGTGGGGCTGGGGTAGTTTTATAGCTGATTACTTTGATACAACAAAAATAGATGTGCAGAATCATGCAATGGGTGGAAGAAGCAGCCGAACTTTTATTACCGAGGGCAGATGGGATAAAATTCTTTCAACACTGAAAGCCGGCGATTATGTGATCATGCAGTTTGGTCATAATGATTCTGGTCCGCTGGATGATACTGCAAGAGCAAGAGGAACAATCAAAGGAATTGGTGAAGACAGCGTGGAAATTTATAACCCAATCCGCAAAGTAAAAGAAGGGGTGCATACTTATGGCTGGTATATGCGTAAGTACATACGTGAAGCAAAGGCAAAAGGTGCTGTTGCTATTGTTTGTTCACCCATTCCACGTAACGACTGGAAAGAGGGAAAAGTGCTTCGTTCATCCGACAGCTACAGCAAATGGGCTGAACAGGTAGCCAAAGAAGAGGGTGCTTATTTTATCAATCTCAATGAAATCATTGCTGCGAAATACGAAGTACTGGGTGCTGATGCAGTGAAACCATTCTTTCCCGGCGATCATACACATACGAATATTGATGGAGCAAAACTCAATGCAGAAATTGTGATGAATGCATTGAAAGAAATTAAACCCGGAGAGCTTATAAATTTTGTAAAAGCAAAATAACTGGTTGCTTAAATAAAAAGAGGGCTGCAATTGCAGCCCTCTTTTTTTATGAAATGTTTTTTAATCAAGTCTGAATGAAATTTTACAAACGCATCCGTATGTTGTAACCTTTCCATCTTTTACATGTGCTTTAATATCCTGTACATAAACAGAATCAATATTACGTATGGTTTTAGAAGCTTCTTCTACAGCAACTCTGATGGCATCATCAATTCCCTTTTCAGATGAAGCGATGACTTCAATAATTTTTACAATTGGCATAGCTGTTTCAATTAAATGGTGAAAAATAAAATGGACAGTTAAGGTAGTTAAAACGTGCTTGCAAACACAAAAAGATTTTGGTTCTTACCTACAGTTCATACAGGTATAAAAAAAATGTTACTCCTTTTAAAAGAGTAACATTCAAAATATCGTATCGT
The DNA here is from genome assembly GCA_002337125.1 of Chitinophagaceae bacterium UBA1931. Taxonomy (GTDB): domain Bacteria; phylum Bacteroidota; class Bacteroidia; order Chitinophagales; family Chitinophagaceae; genus Lacibacter. The sequence goes on along the minus strand of DDFJ01000004.1, from coordinate 553,143 downwards.
GAAAGATTAAGTTTAGTTCAGAGAAGATCAACGTCTGTATCCGCCACCGCCTCCACCGCTGTAGCCGCCGCCTCCACTATAGCCGCCACCGCCACGGTTTCCGCCGCCGCCATAGCCGCCTCCACCACTATAACCACCACCGCCACGGTTTCCGCCGCCGCCGTAGCCACCGCCTCCGCTGAATCCACCACCACTACCGCCACCGGGTTTGTCATCGGCTTCTTTTACCACAAGTGGTTTTCTTTGTTTACCAAGATAGATATCATTGAGTAATTCAATGGCTTCTTTGCCATCTTCTGCGTTTTGCATTTTTACAAAACCAAAGCCACGGCTTTTACCGGTTGCTCTGTCAATAGATACTTTAGCAGATAATACTGGACCGAATTTTTCAAAAATTTCTTCCAGTTCTGCATCGTCTAGATCGTAAGGGAGTCCTGCTACAAAAAGATTCATAATATAAAAGCCAAAAGTAAGAAAGTTAAAGGTACGAATGCCCGATTCGCCTATTTATTTGTTTGAACTACAGGTAAATATTTCACATTGTTCAGGCTGATTTAGGGCAAAAAAAAGAGCCACTGCCTGGAGAAAGCTGTGGCTTGTTTAACAACTGAAGGCTGCTATGAGCCATTCTATATGAGAAAAATGCTTGCTGGGTAAATCTGGAAATCTTCTGGTATTTTATTCCCATGTTTGATTTCCGAGTGCAATATTCGGTCACACGGGCACTCTGGCCAATGAGAGAAATTAGGAAAAAGGCTGACAACTGTCATTCAGAATTAATAACGCAGAAACTTATTACAGGAAACAGGTGCTTTTGGCAGTTGTTTTGTCATAAAATTCTTTGCTTAAAGCAGTTTCAGAAACTGTAATCAGCTGCCTGTTAGCTGAATTTGTAAACGAATTGGTTTACCCCTAGATCACGGTTTCAATGAGGTCGAACTTCAGTGATTTAACTTTAATATGATAAATAGAATCGTTCTGTTCTTTTATTTTGATAAGAATCATCACCTGTATTCTGTAACAATCAAACTGGCTTTAAAATGCAGCCTGTAATTAATAATCATCCGCCCAAAAAACAAAGCCCCAAAAAGGGGCCTTGTTTTTATTGCAGGATAATTTTTTGTTGAACAATTCCCTGTTCTGTCTGCATGCGGCAGATATAGGTTCCTTTTGGTAAAGTACCCGTTTCAACAGAAAACTGCCTTGTGCCTTTTTGAAGATATCCGCTAAAAATCTGCTTCACCATTTTGCCTGTAAAATCAAATAGCTGAATATTCGTTCTTTCTTCATTCGCTGTACTCACAGTAAGTGTTGTATGATTGTAAAATGGATTTGGGAAAATCTGCAAAACAGGAGCAACACTGATTTCGTCGGTGATTTTTGTTGCTGCAGAATTTTCACATGGCCCCAGAAACGCTCCTTTCTTTATTAATTCAGGAGCTGCTTCTCTTGCTACACTCATTTCTTTTCCTTTCCAGCAAAGAAGAATTTTTGCTTCTTTCCTGTTTTCATTGCCGGTGATGAATTTGGGCAAAGCTTCATACAGTTTCTTTTCAATCAGGTAAACATCGCAACCATGATAATTGGTAACAAGTGCAATGGTCATTTTCCTGTCGGGTTGATACATCATCAATGCCAGGTAGCCAAGAGCACCACCTCTGTGACCAACAAAGAAATCGGTTTGACTTATTTTATTGTTTGTCCAACATCCAAAGCCGAGATAATCGTTATCCTGGTCAGGTGTTGGTGAAATTGATTTCAGCATTGCCTGAACTGTATATGCACTGGTTGCTCTTCCTCCAAATAATGCATTGCCCCATTTTGCCACATCAGCCGAATTGGAAACTATAGCTCCTCCGCTGTATGCAAGTGAAGCAACAGCAGTCATCGGGAACCGCCTGATGTTTGTGTAAGCATCTGGGAAGGTTGGTTGACCTGTCAGTGAAAAAACAGGATTAAACATGCTGATGTTATCATGCGGGTCAACAAGTTCGCCATGACTGCCGGGTTGTTCCCTTTCAGCAAAGTACATGGAGTTGAGGCCAAGTTTATCAAAGAAGCGTTCCCTGAAATGTTGTTCAACAGGTTTGCCTGTAACAGCTTCAACAATGGCTCCAAGCAACACATAGTTGGTATTACTGTATTGCCTTACTGTACCGGGAGGATTGATCTGGTGTGTAAAGCTGGTTGCTTCAAAAGCTGTCCACTGGTGAGTAGGCATATATGCAACCGCAACCTGCAGGTAGTATTCATTTTCAAAATCAGAATAGCCGCTTTCATGTGCAAGTAATTGCCTGATGGTTACTGAACCATTCAGTCCGGGATTGATTGACCCCATTGGGAGAATTGCATTAACTGGTGTTTCCAGGTTTAATACACCTTCATGTACAAGTTCAAGTACAAGTGCGGCACAAAATGTTTTTGTAATACTGTAAATCCTGGAGAGTTTGTCGTTTGTAAATGTTGTACCACCTGGAAGTAAATTGTTGCTTGCATCAATATTCCTTGCGGCATATCCTGTTGAACCCTGCCATACAGCAAGGCCATCAACATTAATTGTAACAGACATACCTCCTACAAATGGATTGGCAGGATTGTTTTGAAAGCTGTCAATAATATACTGAAGCTTATTTTGTACTGAGGGAGAAAATCCCTGTGCAAAGGTTTGGGTTAACAGTAGGGTCAGAATGAAAATAATGCTTGTTGCTTTAACAAGCTGGTGTAACATCTTTTTCATAACCCAAAAATTTATGTGAGAAGAATACTCTTTGCGAAAAAGTAATTAATGTGTTTCATTGCACCCTGCAATGAAGGTGAAAAGCTTCATAACGATACCTCCTTTTCTTTGTCAGAACATACTAAGATAATAGCCCGGACCAGCCAATGTAAATGACGGTAATCAGGTGGATGCTGCAATTTTAGCGGGAAAGCAAATGCTTAAAAAAGATGATCAAAATCCCTCACATAAGAGAAGCTGATACCCGTACGGTTGGAAGTGCGCCAGTTAAGATCGTAGGTGGTTTTGTAAAATCCGATTAAACGAAGTTTACCATCGGGCGAAATAAGCCATTCAAGTGTAATATCAGGGGTAAGCTGGTTGTTGTTCTGCAATGTTGTTGTTTGGTTGTTGTTCAGCAAAACATTGCCGCCTGCTTTTAAAACAACACGACCATTTAAAAAGCGTTTTGTGAATCCAAATGATCCGCTGCCAAACAATTGCTGTGCCTGGAATCCGGAAATAGTTCCCGGGTTAAATGTTACATACGGGTCAAGATTCAGTTTGTTTAAACCGGGAATAGTTTTTAAAATAAGACCAATACCGGATGTAATCTGCTGGGCAAGAAATTCAGAGATGGTACTGGCGGCAGTATTGGTAATAAGGTTTACACCAATATTGTTGCTGGCAGCTGTAGTATTGGTATTACTGGTCATGAACTGGTTAAAGAACATCAATGAAAATACCTGGTTGTTCAACTCATTGGGGTTGTTGTAAAACTGCTGAAAACCATTTAATGTAATCTGGCTGTTACGGCAGGGATTTGATTGAGGTAGTTCAAACCTGAAATTGATAACTGGATTTTTAAGTGTATTTGATAAGTTGCTGATCACATACAAATCGGTTCGTTCATTATTACAATCCCGTGTAAGATAATCTGGGAGAGTAATATCTTTTGCAGTATAACGGGCATCAATGTTGATTTTTGCATCATAAGGATCTCCGTCCCAATCAATTCTTCCCTTATTAATATCAAATGGTTTTTTGATCAGTGCCTGCCAGTTAAAGGTGTATTTCCCTTTGGTAATATCAAACCAGCCGTTCATGGTTGTAGGCTCATTTGTACTTACCCTGATATTCAGAAAACCATTTCCTTGTCCCTGCACAATATCATTGGTTATTTCATCCAGTATCAGGTCAACCTTTGCTAAAGGATTGGCAGTAATGTCAACATCAACGGTCATTTTTGATGTTTCTTTAACCTGTGATTCAACCTTCATTTCCTTACCATACTTGCGGAACACGATGAAATCAGCTGTTCCGGTAACCCTTGAATCGGAGGTAGGTAATGACACATGCGAACTATCAGTTGGTTCACCGCTTAATTTCAAAACAATATTTTCAGACGAGCCGTTAATACTTCCATTTGCATTAGCTACAACATAGCCATAAAACAAGCTGTTGTCTTTTTTCTTTGTATTCAAAACAAGAATGCCCTTTTTCGGATCATTTACTTTGAAATTCATTCTGAAAGCCATGCTGTCAAAGAAGTGATGAAAGAGTTTACCCGAAAATGTAGCAGCATGTTTTAATGTATCCTGCAGTATCATATTGCCGAAATCAATTTCACCTTCACGTAAATTAATTTCAGTTCCTTCCTTAATCAGGTAGCGGCATTTAGTGTAATCAAGTACAAACGATGCATTGCTGAGTTTTACTTTTCCAATCAGTTCGGGTTTGTTGGCATTGCCGGTAATCCGTATCGTACCATTGCCTGAACCCTTCATGTCGGTCATGATAATTGACAGGTATTTTTGAAGAAGTTTCAGCTGTACATTCTTTATTTCAGCTACCTGGTCAATTACAGGATGATCAGGATCTTTGATATTGATTTTTCCTGTACCAAAAAATTCATTCAGCGGATTGTCTGAAATAACATTTGTATTGATGTCGCCGGTAGAAGGATTATAATTGCCATTTACTTTTACAACACCAATGGAATCATTATTCATTCTGAATTTTTCGGCAGTCAGATCAGCATCAATTTCCATCCTGTTATATGGATCAATAATTTCAATCCGGCCGGTTACAGAACCTTCAAGACGGGGATCTTTCAGGAAGTAAGGCATAAACCCATCAATCTGGAATTTTTTTAACTCAGCAACAATATCATAACTGTTGCCAATAGTTGATGGCTGACTGTACACAAGAATTTCTTCTGTTCCAGAACTGATGTGCACACCGGATGAAGTAATTGTTTTTTTGCCAATGAATACATCGCTGTTTTCCTTGATGTTCCATACTTTATCATTCAGTACTAAAGTAGAAGGCTGGAAAACAATTTCAACACCGTCAGTGGTTGTTACAACCCTTGCGTTAAGATCAGCATTCTTTAATGTTTGAGATGCTCTTGTCTGGATGCTGACGATACCTGTATCATTTGCGGCAATAACAGAAAATTTTGTTTGCGGTAAACTCAAGCTGTCGGTCAATCGTACTTCATCAAGTGTGCCACTTAAATTCAGTTTGCTGTAATCGCCGTTACCGGTAATGGAAGTATGATTGAATACAATTTTTTTGTACTTAAACATCGGCACATCGCCGGTTACATTAAACATGTTATCGTTTGTACTGATGCGGCCTTTAACACTGCTGTTTTCAAAACCACTTACAGGTAAATCAAGTAGTGTAAGGAAAGGAGCAATATTTTTTGTTTGAATTTCGAATGAAAAATCCTGGTTCTTTACTGCTTTTTTGGGAACAGGGATATAAGCCGGAAAGTAATTGTGCAGGAATGATAAGGTTGTATTCGGTAAATCGAAAATATTGAATGTGCCTTGCAGTGTACCTGATACCTCATTACTTTCAAGGTTAAGCACTTTTTTATTATCAACAATAACTGATGACAGTGCAAGATGGTCAAATGAAAGCTGTTCACCATCACTGATCAGTTCTGCATTGCGGAGATTGGCTGTGCCAAGAAATGCATCAATATTCTTTCCTTTAAAATCAAGATCAACTGTTGCCTTTAATGAAAGATTTTTTTTAACCAGTCCCAACGGTTTAAAATTGATCTTATACACATCACCTGTAACCCTGTACATCGGTGTGTCTTTATTAAAATTAACCTGGCCGGTAAGATTTGCATTTAAGTTGGGATCTTTTACAATAACAGAGCCATCAAACAAACGCTTTTCATAAATACCTTTCGCAGTAATATCGTTGTAAGTATAGCCGTTGAGGTTGAATGAACTGATTTTGCCGTCAATTTCAGCAAACATCTTTTCCATTTTAAAACCACGGCCTTTTAACGAACCGTTCATAGCTATTTTTCCAAACAGACTATCTTGTAAAAACGTACCTAACTCAAATCCATCTGTCTTCAGTTTACCTGAATAAATAGGATCACTTCCTTTTGGAAGTTTTAAGTTGATATCGGTTACAAGTGTTCCGAGATTGGTTTGAATTGTTCCGTAAGTAACAAAGTCATTGAAATACCCGGTATACGATCCCTGGAATTTTAAGTAACTGATTTTTGATAATGCAGGCGATTTTACTTTCCGGATATCGGGATAAATAGCAACAGCATCTGCATAACTTGTTTCAAGCCTGTTGGCTTTTAAGTCAAGAAAAGTGGAGTTGATATCAGGTAATCCATCTAAGGTAAAACTTCCATCAAGCACAGTGTTTTTCAACGAGGTGATGGTAACGTTATTTCCTTTGAGATGATTAACCGTTCCTCTTACTTTTCCGTTAATGGTAATGATATCGTTCCAGTCTTTTAATTCAGGTGCAAAAAAAGCAATATCATCACTGTGTACAACACTGTTCTCCATGTCGCCATCCAATACAACATGTGTAATGAATTCGCCCATATCATGATTGAACTGGGTATAACGCATGGCAAAATAACTTCTCAGCCTGCTTTTTCCTGTTTGTGCATCAAGGTTCTTAAACTCCATTGCCAGCGGATGCCATAACATATCTGCCTTGAGTTCTTTTACTTCAAACCCACTTCTTTCTTTTGATGATAATTTGATTTTAGCCTGTATTGTATCACCAATAAAACGGAAATCGTTTAAGCTTCCGTTGATTTGTTTGAACTGAATATGTGCTCCATCAAAATAACTCAGCGGTGCTCGTTCGGTTTCAACATCGTTCCTGAACTCACCATCAGCAATGGATATTTTGTTGGAACTAATTCGCCAGCCATCATTCCAGTGCTCAACTATATTATCGTCCTGGTGATAATATGCATCTGGCTTGCTTGGTCGTTCGGGCCGCCTGCCATCGTAATTATAAATGGAAAAGTAAGGCTTTGAAAGTTCTATTGCATCGGCTGCAATTATTTTGTTTGTGAGGTCAAATTTATCCAGGGCCATGTTCAGGTGACCGATTCTTGCTTCCATGGTTTCACCACGCCATTCATCTTTCTGGATAATGTGAATATTTTTCAGGTCAACTTTTTTCAGCTGTAATGCAATGGGTTTTTGCGTGGTGTCAGTGGAGGTTGTACCCGAAGAAAAATAATCAATCAGGAACTGGTAATTCCATACACTGTCCGTGCGGTGCAGGTAAACAGTTGTTTTTTCGAGCGAAACATATTTCAGTATGATATTGTCTTTTACAAAAAACCAGTCATTAATGTTCACGCCTGCTTCGCCTATATATGCAAGTGTATCTTTTTTGTGGTCTTTTACCAATACTCCCTGCAGCAGCATTTTATTAAACAATGAAAACGATACATGCTTGACTGAAACTTCCGTATGCAGGTTATGCGAAAGCCGGTTGGTTGCTTTTTTTACAAGCCAGTTCTGAACAGGAGTTGAGTTAATAAGAAACCATACCGCTAAAAGCAGGAGGAGGATAACAAGTAGAGACCGGGTTAGTATTTTGATGATTTTCCTTGCCAAAATATTCGTGCTGTAAAAGTAACCAATCAGCCGTTTATGGCAAATTCAATACCACGATTTATGAAAAGCTAAACTTTATTGTTGCAGGTAGTTTAATGCAGGATTTCTGATACATGCTGTTTGATGTTGCCAACAATCTTGTCCATTGGCAAATCATTGGCATCTCCGCCAAACGGATCTTCAATTTCTTCGGCAATGAGCTCAAGGCTGGCAAGTACGTAAAAAATAAACGTTACAACGGGAACCGCATAATATCCAAGGCTGAATACATAGCCAAAAGGCAGGGTCATTACATAAAAGAAAATAAACTTTTTAAGAAATACACTGTATGAAAAGGGGATGGGTGTGTTTTTAATACGCTCACAACCGCCACAGATTTCGGTAAACGACTGCAGCTCTCCATTCAGGATAATCAGTTCTTCCCCGGAAATTTTTCCTTCCTTATGCAGTTCATGTACTTTCTGAAACAGATGAAGGGCTACCTGGTTGGGTACATGTTTTTCGGTATCGGTGATCGTTAGTAAATGACCTTTTTCATCTTCTGTAAAAAGTGATAAGCCGGTTATTTTGTTCTGCAGGTGACTTTGCAGTGCTCTTGCATATAGTGGAATAACCCGGCGGAAGTAAGTTCGGTTGGCAGTATCTTCTTTACCAAGGATAGATGAGAGTTTGATTGACAGGTTGCGGCTGTTGTTCACCAACGATCCCCATAATTTACGCCCTTCCCACCAGCGGTCGTAAGCTGTATTGGTACGAAATACCAGCAGCATGGAAATAACAAAGCCCAGCAAACTGTGCATTACCGGGATGTTTTTGAGGTGATTGTTTTCAGAAAGTTGGAAAATCTTCACTTCAAGAAATGCTACCACTCCTGTATAAACTGCAATGGTTAACAGCATCCATGCCAGTTGCCGTATTGTATCCGACTTATGCAGCCGGAATATAAACGTAAGCCAGTCTTTGGGATTGTATTTAATCATAACCGTTTAGTAAAGCCGGTTGTTATTTTTTGCTTTTCCCGAACCAGTAGCCAATGCCGAAATTGATTGACTGAAATTTAAGCAAAGGAGCATCATCTGTATTAATCATGCTGCTTAAGCCGTAATTGTATTCAAGCAACATGCGGAAACCTTTGGTTGTTTCGTAACCAATACCTAAATGTGCACTTGCATCAAACTGTCCATAATCCATAAAACCATATTTCAGTTTGCCACTGGTTGGAACGCCATTATTGTCCTGTTTGGTTTGTTTACCTGTAATTCCAAAACCAATAGATGGTCCAAAATGCACAAAGGCTGTGTTTTTATGCTCGTCGGGTTTTTTAAAATCAATCTGCAGCAAAGGCATTACCCTGCACTGCCATTCAGAAATTTTGCTGTAGGTCTTTTCCGGCAGCGATTTAGCATCCATGCTGCGGTAGTTAAAGTCAATCTGTGGTACAAAATGCAAACGGTTTTCAAATGGCACTTTCAGCATAAAGCCTGCATAACCGCTGTGAGTGGGATTGGTTTTTGAAGCTGAATAATTCGCTATCTCGTAATTATATCCTGCTTTTATTCCAAAATAAACTTTGCCAAGATCCTGTGCGAAAGGAAAAGATACAAAAAGGGTAACTGCAGTAAGCAGCAGAAAAAATTTCTTCATGTTTGGTTTATGTTTTTGTTTATTGCCCGATTAATTGGGCAAGCTTTTCAAGGTCGGATTTCAGGTGGCAGGCATTCAGCACAATCCTGTTTACAGGATCATTTTCAGGATGAGGATAAGAAAAGGAAGAAATAATTACCTTGTTCTGCAGTAAAAAATCAGCTAACCCTTTCTTACCTGCAACAAACACGGGGGTTCCTTCATTGGCCACAAATGTATAGTTTGTAGTTAGTTTTTGCAAATACCGTATGTTTTGTTTTAAAATCTCCCGCTGGTGCTGAAATAACTGTTCACTTTTCACCCATGCATAAGCTAATGATGGCATGATGGGTGTGCTGGTTGCATAGTTTACATGTTGTTTCACTTCGTTTATCCATTTCAGTGATCCGCAAACAGCTCCGCCGTTCATATGAAAAGCTTTTGATAGGGAGAAATTGAGCAATAACTCAATATTAGGTGGCAACGTTAATTCTGAACGGATGCCTTCTCCTTCATCACCCATCCAGCCAATACCATGCGAATCGTCGATGATAAGTGTGATGTTGAATTGTGCAGGAGTATTGTTCAAAAAACTGAAATCATTGATATGGCCGGGGGTGGGGTTGATGCTGTCGGCAGCAAGACCAAACCTGAATTCTCTTTTCTCTTCTCGTTCTTTTAAAAAATCGGCCCAGCTTTTTGTTTCAGGAATTTGTTTGATGACCGGATGTGCGGCAGAGGAAGGATGTGTATGCGGCATGGCATACACGTTCATGTGTGCAGCAACAACTTCAGTTGCGGTGCGTGCTGACAGAAACCCTGATGAAAAACAAGCTGCAGCTTCAGCCTGGCAATACTGCGATAATTTGTGTTCAAACTCTTCGTATAAATCAAGCGGTGTATTGGAAATACGGGATGATGGGTATACAATTCCGTATTTGTTGATTCCTTCTTTCACCAGGCTGATAAAACGTTCATTCAGCCCCATGCCAAGATAGGAGTAACCTGAAAAAAAAAGATATTCTTCGTTGTTAATAATGGTGGTTCGTCCGGGTATTTCTGAAAGAGTGATCATAACCAATCGTTACTTATGGTTCATCTTTGAATTGTAGTCATCCGATTTTCCTTTTGGGATTGAAAGCGATTGCCACAAACCGCCTTTAATCATTCTGCCAATATATACAATTTGTCCTACATGGTAAGGGTAATGCGAAAGCTGCCTGTTGAGAGCGTCAATAACCGTCAGTTGTTCGCTCCTGATCGTGATTGTTTTTAATAAATCTTCTTCAGTAAGGGTTCTCACCGCACCAAGGAAACATTCCCATCCTTCTTCCCACTTTTGCAGAAGCTGTTCTTTCGAAAGTTTTTGTTCATTGAATTCTGTATCCCTGTTGCGCCATGATTTTTCTCCGTCTTCAGTAAGAAAATTAGTAAACCTGCTCAGCATGTTTCCGTGCATGTGCTGAATAATCAGGGCAATGCTGTTGCTCTCTTCTCCGGGATGATAATGAAATTGTATTTCGCTTAACTGGGCAAAGGTTTTATCGCCAAGTTCTTTGTAATAGCTTACCCGTTTAATGTAGGATTCAATGAATGTGTTGGCTAATGTCATGTTGTTTGGTTTTCTCTTACTGTTGTTTAAATGCGATGTTGGGAAAAACGTGTTTAGTATCCTTCAGCATCATCATCTCCACGTTTGTCGCCAACTGCTTCAATTTTTGTGCCTGTTATTCTGATTGCTTCAAAACGGCCAATACCTCCACGCTCAACAATTTCATAACCCATCTCTTTCAGTTTAACCCGTACGTCTTGCGGAAACTCTTTCTCTACGTAAATCACATCGGGCATCCATTGGTGATGAAACCTTGGTTTCCATACTGCGTCTTCTATACTCATATTAAACTCAAGCACATTCAGCAGCACCTGGTACACCTGTGTGGGAATGGTGGTACCACCGGGAGTACCTATAACGAGATAAGGTTTTTCATCTTTCAGAACAATGGTGGGTGTCATTGAACTCAGCATCCGTTTATTGGGCACAATGGCATTTGCTTCAGTTCCCAAAGCTCCATACATATTGGGCACACCGGGTTTAACACTGAAATCATCCATTTCATTGTTCAGCAAAAATCCTGCACCACCAACAACAGTACGACTGCCATAACTGCCGTTAAGCGTTGTGGTAACAGAAACTGCATTACCGTCTTTATCATATACACTCAGGTGTGTTGTTTCTTCACTTTCAGGGTTAACAGCACCATGCGTTGTTATTTTACTGCTGCCTGCTTTGTTCATATCATAATCGCTCATGCGTTGCTGCAGGTAAGAAGCTGATGTAAGTTTTTTTACAGGCACTTTTACAAAATCCTTATCCCCAAGAAATTCAGCACGGTCGGCAAAAGCTCTGCGTTCAATTTCCACCATCATTTGCACCGCCTGCCAGGATTGAAAACCATACTGAGCTACATTCCTGCTTTCAATCATTCCCATCATTTGCTGAATTAAAATACCGCCGCTGCTCACCAAAGGCATACCGATGATTTTATAACCTTTGTAATCAGAAATCATAGCTTCTCTTACAGCAGTTTGATAATTTTTTAAATCACTGAGCGTAATTAAACCACCACCTCGTTTCATTTCCTCCACAATTAGCTTTGCCGTCACTCCTTCATAAAAACCTTTCTGTCCAAGATCACGGATGCGTTTTAATGTATTGGCAAGATCTTTTTGTATTAATGTATCACCTGCCTTCCATCCACCATATTTAATGAATGCATTTGGTTTTGTATTATACTGTACGAATGTTCCAAGAGAAGCATTCAGATTTCTTGCTTCTGCATCAGTAAGCACAAATCCTTTTTCTGCAAGGTCAATAGCTGGTTGTATCAGTAATTTAAAAGGAAGTTTTGCATACTTATGTGCCGAAAATAAACCGGCAACAGTACCGGGTACACCCGATGCCAGGTGACCATTCTGGCTGAGCGTTGTTTGTGCATTGCCGTTAGCATCAAGGTACATGTCCCTGCCTGCAGCTGATGGCGCTTTTTCCCTGTAATCGAGTGCAATTGTTTTTTTGTTTTGTGTATAGGCGAGCATAAAACCACCGCCACCAATATTGCCTGCCCCGGGATACACTACAGCCAGTGCCAGTTGTGTGGCAATAGCTGCATCAAAAGCATTTCCTCCCTTTTTTAATATCTCAACACCAACCTTTGCTGCTAAGGGATGTGCGCATACAACGGCCCCGTTTTTACATTCGGTTTTCTTTTGAACTGAATATTGATAAGGGTTAATCTGCGCCTGTAATGACAGCGAATAAACAAACAGCAGCAGAAGGGAACAATACTTCATCCGGTAATTTTTTTCTAAATTAAATTTTTCAAGCGAAACTCAGCTTATCTTAGAAGCAGAAATACCAACTTATGATGAGCGGCTGACGCCAGTTGGTCGCTTTCTTTATTTTCGGACAATTTTTGAATACGAAAAGCCTGAACTCAAAGCAAAAACCGGCGATGAATGTTTGGGTAAACTAAATATATAAACACATGAAGAGAATAATTTTAGCAGCAACAGTTTTTTTATTTGTTTTTACAGCAACAGCTCAGCTTCAAAGTCCCGACCAGTTTCTTGGTTATAAACTGGGCAGCCGTTATACGCCGCATTGGAAAGTGGTGAGTTATTTTGAATATGTGGCTACCAATCTTCCTAAAACTGTAAAACTGCAGCAATACGGTAAAACAAACGAAGGACGACCCCTGATGGTTGCTTTTGTTGCATCAGAAGAAAACCTGGCAAACCTGGAGAATATCCGTTTGAACAACCTGCGTTTGGCAAATGTGGGAAAAGATAAAGCCGCTGTTGCTGAAAAAGCGCCGGCTATCGTTTGGCTCAGTTACAATGTGCATGGCAATGAAACATCTTCCAGCGAAGCAGCCATGCTCACCATTTATACATTGGTTGATCCTGCCAATGCAAAAACAAAAGAATGGCTCAAAAATACAGTGGTGATTATTGACCCCTGCATGAACCCGGATGGCCGTGACCGTTATGTAAACTGGTTTAATACGGTTGTGGGCGTAAAGGCAAATCCAACAGCTTATGCAAGGGAGCACCGTGAACCATGGCCCGGCGGAAGAAGTAATCATTACAACTTTGATCTGAACCGTGACTGGGCATGGCAAACACAGGTTGAAAGTGAACAACGTTTGCGTTTGTACAACCAGTGGTTACCACAGGTGCATGTTGACTATCACGAACAGGGATATAATAATCCCTACTATTTTGCTCCTGCTGCAGAACCTTATCATGATGTAATTACACAATGGCAGAGAGATTTTCAGAATACCATTGGACGTAACCATGCAAAATATTTTGATGCAAACGGATGGCTTTATTTTACCAAACTGCGTTTTGATCTGTTTTATCCTTCTTATGGTGATACTTACCCCATTTACAATGGTGCAATTGGTATGACCTATGAACAAGGGGGTATTGGTTCGGGAACTGCGGTACAAACAGCAGTTGGCGATACATTAACGCTTGCCGACAGGTTGCTCCATCATTTTACAACCGGTATCAGTACCATTGAAACAGCTTCTGCTAATGCCGATAAACTGATTACAGAATACAAAAACTTTTTCAGCAAAGCAGTAACAACTGGTTTTGGCGACTATAAAACTTTCGTGATTAAAAATAATCCTGAAGATGCTCAACGTATCAGTTCTTTACTTGAGTTGCTCGATAAAAACGGTATTGAATATGGAACAGCAACTGCTGCAGGGAAAGGCTACAATTATTTTACCGGGAAAGAAGAGATGTTTAAAGTAAATAACGGTGATATTGTGGTGAGTTCATTTCAGCCAAAATCAGCATTGGTGCAGGTGTTGTTTGAACCAAAATCAAGATTGAGCGATTCGGCTACATATGATATTACCGCATGGAGTCTTCCTTATGCTTATGGCTTGTCTGCATTTGCATCAAAAGAAAAAATAATTGTATCTGCATATAAAAAACCAGAGCCTGTTAAAAATCATGCAAGTGCTGCTTATGCTTACGTGATTAAATGGGAAGGATTGCAATCGGCAAAAGCTGCAGGATTTTTATTGCAGAAAGGACTTACACTTCGCTACAGCGAAATTCCATTTGAAATTGGCGGAGAAAAGTTCAACCGTGGTTCAGTGATTATTATGAAAACAACTAACCAGGCTGCAGGCGAAAAATTGTGGCGTTATGTTGCTGATGCTGCTAATGCAGCTAACGTAAAAGCATATCCTGTTTCAACCGGCTTTGTTGACAATGGAGGCGATTTTGGAAGTGATCTTGTTCATCCGTTCAAACTGAAAAGAGTAGTATTACTTACGGGCGAAGGTGTAAATGCAAATGCTGCTGGTGAAATATGGCATTTCTTTGAAAAGCAACTCGATTACCCGATTACATTGGTAAATGCAAATGATTTCAGCCGCATTGATCTGCACGAAACAGATGTTATCATCCTGCCTGATGGCAACTACAGGATACTGAACGATAAAGCACAATCTGAAAACCTGAAAGAATGGATCAGTAACGGAGGTAAAGTAATTGCACTGGAATCAGCAGTAGCAGCAATTGCACGGCTGGATTGGGGATTGAAATCAAAGAAAGCAGATGATGGTGGAGGCAGGAACATTTATGATCCGCTTAAATCATATGAAAACAGGGAGAGAGATTATGTACGAACAATCACACCCGGTTCTGTTTATAAAGTGGATATCGACAATACACACCCATTAGCGTTTGGTTATCCCAACTATTATTACACATTGAAACAGGATGATAATATTTACGATTTCATGGAGAATGGATGGAATGTAGGTGTGATTAAGAAAGAAGGTCAGCTGGCTGGTTTCGTAGGTTCAAAACTCAAAGATCGGTTGAAGGATGGTTTGCTGTTTGGTTCACAGGATATCGGCCGTGGTTCGGTTATTTATTTAACCGACAATGTGATGTTCCGCAACTTCTGGGAAAATGGAAAACTGATGCTTTGCAATGCAGTGTTCTTTTAAGAAATAAAACATTCATCATAAAAAAAATCCCCGGCATTACCGGGGATTTTTTTTATTCGATGATTTTTTCAATTGAATAAGGCTTGCCGTTTTTATCTGTTCCCTGAATCACTACTTTAAACTTTTTGGCAAAATCATTATTGTAAAACTCAAATACATATTTACCATTTACAAACTTCACATTGGGTTGCCAGTAAAGTGTGGTGCGCCTGTCTTCCTGTTTCAACAATTCTGCATTGGAGTAGGAGGGATTATTAAACCGGATAGGGATTGAATATCCGGTAATGTATTTTCTGTCAAAACCTAATTTACCCCTGTAGCCTTTTGATTTGGTATAAATCATTACACTTGGTCCGGGACCGAATTGTCCCAGCTCAAGATTCTGTGTGCGGTTAACTTTAATAAGAATAACATCATCAGGATTAATAAAACCAAGCTCACCTGCATCAATAGCCTGCTCATCTAAATAATAACTGATATAATCAGCACCGGAATAACCAATTTCATTACCGCTTTCCGAATTTGTAAGACGATCATATCCCTGGTTAAATTTAAATCCGAAAAACTCCTGCTGAAATAATTGCGCAAAACTGATGTAAGCAAAATTGTGATCGGGAACTCTTGTGTATTCTGAATTTCTGAAAGCCGGAGAAGTGAGGGCATTATTAATTGAATCAATTCTCAATTCTTCCCTGTTCTTTCCAATCACTTTTATTTCGGCAAGTTCTTTACCGATGCCACTTACACTGTAGTGTTCAATAAATGCATTGTTGTCTGATGAAACACGGCTTGCAATAACAGGGTAAAATGCATTCTGTAAACTCTTTCCCGATAATGTATCAATAAACTGCGGCTGCAGTGCAAACCCGATTTTAGTCTGCTTCTTTTCTTTTGTCAATGCCTGCATATAAACAGTGGCACTTTTCCAGAAGTTTAAATCTGTTACAGCAAACAAGCCGTTTTTACCAATCCTTGCAGTTGAGTATGTGGTGGAAGAATCAGCACCTTTCGTTATAATATCAACCCTGCTTGAATCATTGGTAATACTGCCATTATCAATATGTCCTTTCAATGAAATGCCGGTTTCAAATAAGTAATGAAGAATTGGCTGCTTTCCATTGACCAGTTGCTGAAAACTGAAACGTTCAGGTTGAATAGTTAGTAACAATCCATCGAGGAAAGCTGTTCTTTTATCCGTTTCAATTTGCCCGATGCTGTTATAAAATGAAAAAACAGCTTTGTTGTTTGAATGGTAGGCGAAATACATTCCTGCATCAGGATGACTGATAAAATCATAACCGGGCAAATCAGCTGGTACAACTGAAACGGAGAGAGATGGTGTATCAACTCCGTTAAATGAAATAGTAAACTGATTTTTTGCTTTTGGTTCAAACGAAAGAACATCGGTAGTTAACGTAAGTGCACCTGCATCAGGTTTGTCAACATAAATCCATCTTTCGGATAACAGCTGCAGATCTTTATTCAGAAGCATAACCTGCATCAAGCCCTGCTTTAAATCTTTTTTGTTTAAAACAACGGCATTGCTTCCTTCTTCAAGATCGAATTTATTTGCAAGAACTGTTTTGCCTGATTGCTGCGCAAGAACATAAACCGTTTTATTTTGACTGATGAAATCCGCATCGGCATTTGCCCTGATAAAAATTTTTGTTGCAGATAAATTGGAAGCTGAAACGGCAATATTATTTTTTAGTGCAAAGGGGAGAGGAAAATAAAATTCTTTTTTGGTTGCTGTAATTACTTTCAGTTGATACCTGGTTCGTTCAATGGGAACAAATTCAGCAACGCCAATATTGTTTTCCAGTATAACCGAACCATTTACCGGTTGGTTGCGCTCATCAATAATCTGAACAGTGCAATTGGTTACAGGAAGGTTTTGCTCATCTGTTAACCGGAAAACAAGTTTGCAGCTTGCGTCGGGGATTAACCTTCCACCTTCAGGAAACAGCTCAGCCTTTACTTGTGTACTGATGGTTGTAAATGTTTTTGCCTGATCCTTTTTGTTCAGTACAAAAATATATTGCTCGCCAATTGTTGTTGGTTCGTTCAGCATCCAGAGGGTGTAGGAGCGTACCAGGTAAAGTCCGCTCTTTAATGAATCAGGTAAAAAAACACTTCCGTTTGCATTGCTGTTATCAACTCTCCACATGGCTTTTGAAATCATCTTTCCGTTACGGTCGCTTAAATCTGTATATACAACTTTGCTGAGAGGCAGGGATGATTGATCGTTGGATAAATACAGTTTAAACCAAACCGTTTCACCGGGCTGATAAAATGATTTATCCGTATGCATAAAACATTTTTCCTCAGGATTCATGTCGTACAGTTCACGCAGATTGGTAATGATGTGCGCAAGTAAACTATCTGTATGCTGTTCCTGTGCCGGTAACAATGAAGGAGAAAGAAGCAGTGAAAACAGAACGATGTAAATGTGCTTCATAGTTGAGGTTTAATGAAAGGTAATAAAAAAGAGGTGCTTGTTCAGCACCTCTTACTATGAATTAACAGTCCTTTATTAGTAGTTTGTAAATAAAGAAAGTGTCCGCAGGTTTGTACCTGTACCGGTACTTACTGCATAACTTCCTCTGAATACAATGGTATAATAACGGCTGGCCTGCAATACCACACTGTTCAAAGCAGCCAACTGTGTTTGTGTACCAGTCTGGCGAACAAGCAATGTATCTGAAAGACCTACTGTTTGCATGGTAATAAAATCTGCAACTCCTGCTACAGGCACATTCGAAAAAATGTTTGCATTCATACGTTTTGAAAAAATGTCAACATTCGGAACGGCTGTTTTGGAATAAATCAGGTTGGCAAATCTCAACTGTGCTGAATTTTCATATTTATACGAATAACTCGATTCAGTTACCAGCATTTTAGGAGAGGTAATTGTATCGTACGTAAAAATGGTATAATTCTTTTTGCCGTTGAATGTTTGCGAAAAAGTAAGTGGTGCCTGTGTTGAAGTGGCAAGAGTGTCTTTAATAATTAAAGTACGCTGTCCTGCACTTACACTTGCAGCATATCCTGTAGAGGGGTACAATCCTCCAAGTGCTACAACTGCACCTGTTACAGGCGTATTGTCAACATAAACGTAGTTACGTGCAGCACTAACAGTTCCAACATATACCTGAACCATTGCGTTGTTTGTCAAATTGTATTGGCGGGTTGTGATTTCTTCAACCTTTTTCTTGCACGATGCAAAAAGCACAAGACCTGCGGCAACCAATAAACTGCTATATAAAAATTTCGATTTCATAATAAGTTTGTTTTTTAACATTAAGGTTTAGTGATCCACATTTCTTTGGTATGATAATCCAGATCAAGACCACCAATTAATTTTAATGCTTCTACATTATACAAATACTCAGAGTTATATCTTGGACGGGCCCTGTACACCAGTTTGCCGTTGTTATTTGTATATAAGTCAACGCCTGATGGTGGTGTAAAGCCTGCATAAACCTGGTTACCTGTTGCAGGGTCAGTGTCAGTGTAATGGAATCTTCTCATATCCATCCATGCTTCAATACAACCATATCCGTACAGAGCAATATACTTCTGCAGCATAATGTGCGAAAGTGTTAAACCGCTTGCTGCTGAAGGAACAACTGCAGTATTGGCCAGGTAATCTGATTTTGCTTGTGCAGTAATCTGCTTGGCTGTTGGAACTGAGTTGTGATAATCTGCCGTACTTGTAAGCATATCAAAACTCAGGCTGATACCATTTACATATGCTGCCAGTGCATTTGTTTTATCGCCTTTCCTGTAATAAGCTTCTGCTTTCATAAAGAAGGTTTCAGCAGGAGTGATAACAGGGAATGGTGAACCGTTTTTGAAAATATAACGGCTGTTTGCGTCCGATGCAGGTGCAGTGGTTGTCGCAAAAGTTCCACCCCAGAAATTCTGTGGCTGATCGGCTGTAGCCAAACCATCTGTTCCTTTGTTTGGACGGATTCCTTTGTAAGTTCCGTTTGTATTTTCACGAAGCAGGTAAGGAGTTCTTGGATCGGCAACACCTGCAAACATGGTAAGGTTACCAGTCATCAGGTCAGTAACAAACCGTCCCTGCCTCATGGAAGAAACGTTGTTACGGAGTGGTCCGTAAAAGTTAGATGTACCGGTAATACCGCTGTTTGCAAATTTAACAGCAGCCATATCTGCTACAGTGTTAATACCCTGGTTGCAGTAATAGATTACTGAATCGGCATTGTAGCTTGTTTTGTTGCTGAAATGATTGAATGAACGTGCAAGCACAGTGTACACAAATTTTTTCCATTTGTTTACATCGCCATTGTAAAAATAAGCATCACCTCTTGCAAGGTTTGCCTGGCTTACATTGTCACCTGTCATGTTTAAATAAGAAAGAGAAAGATGGCACATTCTTCTTACTTCAGTATAGATTTCTTCCTGGGTATCGTATTGGAATACGAGACGGTTTGGATCAAATGCCTGTTTAAGAATTGCTTCACCATACATATCGGTTAATGTTAACCAGCCATATGCACGTACTGCATAAGCTACGCCCACATAATCCCATTTCTTTTCTTCTGTTCCCCACTCAATCATTTTGCTCACGTTTTGTCCCTGTCCAAAGTAATGCATGGCCCATACGGAACCAAGTACATCACTTGCACCGGTTGCACCACCCATCATATCATATTGTGAACCGGTGACATAGTTTTCCCAGTTTTGAATATAACGGCCTACATACATTCCATCCTGTGCAATACCGTATGCACTACCTGCTGCTGCAGAACTGCCGATAAAGTTTCCGATAACACCAGGCAACAGTGTCTCAATTGGTACACGTGTTGTGGCATTGGGATTCATAAATGCTTCGTCTACCTTTTTTGTACAGGAAGCCAGTAAAACGAGCGACCCGAGTAAAAAATGGTAATATTTAAAGATTTTCTTTTTCATAATAATGAATGAGTTTGTTGTTAAAAAGATGTTCTGATACCAACGTTTATGCTGATAGGATTAGGTAATGTGCCAAAATCAAATCCAAATGCACCTACACCACGGCTGCCGGCTGTATTACCATTTACCTGTGGATCAGCACCGGTGTAATTTGTGATCAGAATTAAATCATTCACTGTCGCAAATGCGCTGAGAGAACTTAATCCCCTGATAACTGTGTTTTTGAAACTGTAAGAAAGAGAAATGTCTCTTACCCTGAACCAGTTTACATTCTTCTCGATAAACTCTTCTTCAGGCATTGCAGTATAATATGTTTGACTGAATGCAGGAATTACAGCAATTGTATTTACAGTTGGATTCGCTGTTTCCTGTTTTCCATCGTTTAACACACCTTTGATCACACGTGGAGTGTTCCTGTCCATTGTTCTCCTGCTGCGGCCGATTCTTGTCAGGTACATTTCTGTACCGTTGAATACATCACCACCAACTTTGATATCAAACAATGTACTCAGACTAAACCTTCCGAATTTGAAACTGTTCAGCCATCCAAGTGTGAAATCAGGATTTCTGTCGCCCCTTACTTTAAATGTTGCATCAACAACAGGTAAACCTGAAAGCGGGTTAATCAGGATATCTCCTTTTGCATTTCTTGAATAACCATAAGCTGTAATAGTAGTTGTAGCACCACCGTAAACAAGACCACCTCTTGCATTACCATATAACCATGTATCAGCAATATAATATTCAGCAACGTTCTTCGGCATGTCGATAACCTTATTCCACATACGGTTAAAGTTCATACGTGTGTTCCAGCTGAATTTTTTATTCTTGATAACATCGTAGGTAAGTGCAATTTCAATACCCTGGTTTCTTGTGCTGGCTGCATTTTGTGTGTTCAGCACAAAGCCGGTACCATAGCTTAAACGGAAGGCATTAATGATTTGTCCTTTGTTGAGTGTATTATAATAAGTAGCCTCGAAGTTTAAGCGGTTTTTCAGCAAACGCAATTCAGTACCTGCTTCATAAGTCTGCTGTTTTTCCGGAGCAATGTCGGGGTTGTTGTTATAAAAACCATATGAGTAGCCAAATCCGCTGGCATAGTTATCAACAAATACTGATTGTGTTGAATAAGGTGGATTAAGGCGTGCTGTTCCTGCCAGTGATGTTCTTACTTTCCAGTAATTGATCACATTGCTTTTCTTGATAGCAGGAATGATGTCGCTCATAATCAAACTCAAACTTCCGCCGGGATAATTGTAGTGCCTGTTTTTGGTAGGCAGGGTAGAAGCCTGTTCAAAACGATGTGTGTAGGATAAGAACGCAACATTCTTATAACTGAGACCAACTTCACCAAAGTATGCACTTTGGCGTAAAATGTTCATGTTAGGTAAGCCATATTTGTTACGCAACAGGCGTGTTCTTGTATTGTAACGGGTAATAGAACTGTCCATATAATTGCCAACAATATCCTGCAGGTTTTTGTCGGTAATAGGACTGCCATTATAATACATTTTACCACCTAAACCAACTGAGTCAACAATGTTGGTGCCATAAACAGCATACATATCTGTTTCATAATCCTGCCACATGGTACCAACCATTACTCTTGCTTCAAAGTCTTTTGTGAATTTTTTCTTTGCAGTAGCTGTAATGGTGTGGTTATATCCTTTGTATGTTTTCCAGTAATCATCCAATGTGCCACCTGTACCTTTTGCAAGGAAATAAGATTGTGGGTGGTAAAACTGGTAACCATTGTTTTGATAGTAATCATATCCAAACCTGCCTGAAAGTGAAAGCCAGTCGAATGGATTGATATTAATACCTAAAGTAGCAATATGACGGTCGGTTACATCATACGCCTTGTTCTTATGAACATTGAATAATGGGTTATCAATATCAGAGTTGGGCGATGTGCTGAATAAACCTTGCTTATCGCCATTTGGATCTTCATAATTCCTGATATCATCAGTAGTAGGCCAGCTTAACAAGCTGATAAGGTAACCGCCACTGCTTCTGAGTACTTTATAGTTGTCTGAATGAATATAGTTGTAGGCAGGGGTAACTTCAATTTTTCCTTTCCAGAACTTGGTTTGGTTACTGATACGGAAACTTACTTTACGGAAATCGTTTTGAGGTACTACACCTTTTTGTCCGAGGTAGCTTCCTGATACCCTGAACTTTGATTCTTTAAAACCAAAGTCGGCACCGATATTATGTGTTTGAGAGAATCCGGTTCTGAAAAACGAATTGATGTTATCGAAATGAGGAGTTCCCTGGTCGTAAAGCGGACCAAAATAGGCAAATGTTGCTGCGGGAACACCATTGGTACCTGCTTTATAATAATCAATTGCTTCAGGCCAGCGTGTTACTTTCTGAAAACGGAAACTGTTGTCGTACTGCATTGCCAGCTTGTTTGTTTTTGCACGTTTGGTGGTAATGATGATAGCACCTGAACTTGCCTGGCTTCCGTAAAGAGCTGTTGCTTCTGGTCCTTTCAGTACGGTAATTGTTTCAATATCGCTGGGGTTAATATCTGCAACCCTGTTTTGATAGTCTGTATTCCTGTTAGGACGGTCAGATGCAAGACCAATATCCTGGCCACTGTTTGAAGTTTCGTTAATGGTTGAGTTATCAATGATCACACCATCAATTACGAAAAGTGGCTGGTTGCTCAGTGAAAGAGAGTTGTAACCTCTCAAAACAATGGAAGTAGATGCACCGGCCATACCTGATGTTGGATCAAGTGTTAAACCGGCAACCCTGCCACCCAAACTGTTCAGGAAGTTATCTCTTTGTGTTTCCTGTATTTCAGTACCATCAACTTTTTGTACAGAATAACCTAATGATCTTGGATTTCGTTTAATATCCATCGCTGTAACCACAACTTCACCAAGCTGCTGTTTGTCGGCAGTTTCAGTAAGGTTGAGGTTAATCACTTTGTTGTCGCCAACTGTAACTTCAACAGCTTTATAGCCAAGAAAAGTAAATACAAGTACTTGTCCTTTGCTTGCTTTAATACTGAATGAACCTGCTGAGTTGGTTGTGGTGCCGGTTTTTGTTCCTTTAATCCGGACTGATACACCTGGTAGAGGGGAGTTGTCTGCTGCATCACGAATAGTACCCGATACGGTCTGCTCCTGTGCAATGGCTGATGCACCTATAAAAACAAGCATCAACGCCATTACTAGACGTTTAAGTTTTCTCATAATTAATAATAGTTTGGTAAAGGCAATATAGTAAAATATGTTTTACGAACAGTAATTTGTTTCGAATATGTTTCATACGGCTGCGATCGTTTATAACAGGGGTAAAAAAATGATTTTTTTTGATTGCTCTTTGTGTGTTTCATCACTAAAAAATACCTTCGCTCCCTAATTCTATTATCGTGAACCGTCGGGAACTTTCCTTTATTAAGCTTTCATTTTTTCTGAGTACCATCATTTGTGCTGTTAAATTCCTTGCTTATTTTCTTACACATTCCCTGGTTATTCTTGCCGATGCGCTGGAAACAATCATCAATGTGGTTGCTGCAGCTTTTGCCTGGTACAGTATTTATCTGTCGGCAAAGCCAAAGGATACAGAACATCCTTACGGTCATGGTAAGGTTGAATTCTTCTCTATTGGTTTTGAAGGGGCCATGATTTTAATCGCCGGCATTGTGATTATTTATGAAGCAGTAAAAGTGTTTATTCATCCTGCCGAAGTTCATCAGCTCAATGCAGGTGTGTGGCTGGCAGCAGGTACAGGAATTGCTAATTTCCTGCTTGGTTATTTTCTGAAACTAAAAGGAAAAAAACACAACAGCCTTACTTTGAAAGGAAATGGTGAGCATATTATGAGTGATGCTTACACCAGCCTTGGTGTTATTCTTTCTGTTGGTTTAATTATTCTTACCGGTTACAACTGGATTGATCCCCTGGCTTCTGTAATTGCAGCAGGCATCATCATTTATACAGGATTTAAACTCATGCGTAAATCTGTAGGCGGCTTAATGGATGAAACAGATATGGAAGTAGTGGATGAACTGGTTGCTGTTTTAAAAAGCAGCCGTCATGCCAACTGGATTGATATACATAACCTGCGTGTACAGCAGTATGGTAATTTTTACCATGTGGACTGTCATGTAACACTGCCGTATTATTTTTCTTTAGAGCAGGTGCATGATGAAATAACGCAGCTTGATCAGTTGCTCAACAAGGGTTTTGAAAAAGGAACCATCGAGTTTTTTATTCATACTGATCCCTGCATCCCTGAAAGCTGCACACATTGCCTCATCAGTAATTGTGCACAACGCAGAAAACCATTTGTGCAGAAAATTGAATGGACAAAAGAGAACCTGCTGCCTAACAAAAAACATGCTTTTGCCGATTAGAATTACTCTTCTGCATTTTCATAACTGAAGCGTAACGGTGTTAATGCTTCAATTAATGGTTTAACATGGTAAATATTGCGGTTGAATTTATTGCCGAGTATAATGATGGTTATTCCTTCACTGATGACCCTGTAAAAGGTTGAGTTGTTGCCATGCCACCAACCATTGTGATAAATAATGTTTTTATTGTTGGCAAGCGTGTACATCCTCCATCCCAATCCATAATTATGAATACCCGGCCGCTCAAAACTGTAAGGTTTAAAAGCAGAATCAAGTGTAGATTGTTTAAAAAGCTTGTTGCCGTATAATGCCTGGTCCCATTTAAGTAAATCAGTTACGGTGCTGTAAATATTTTTGTCGCCATAGGTTTCATCAAGGTACGAAAGCTGCTCCATGCGTCCATTCCACATGTACGATGGTGTGGCAGTTGCTGAATCTTTCCAGGTAAACACTTTTGTGTGCGTCATATGCAATGGCTTGAAAAATGTTTCATCCATAAACTCCGGGTAAGGTTTGCCGCTGGCTTTTTCAATCACCAGTGCAAGTAATGCAAAATTGGTATTGCAATACTGGAAACGGGTGTTGGGCACATGCTGAAGGTTGGGTTTAAAATCAATCAGTGTTTGTAAAACATCTGCATTGGTTACACGTTTTGTTTTATCCCATTTAATATCATCAAGATAATAGTTGTAATTGGGTAAACCACTTCGTTGGCTCAACAATGATTTTACAGTAATGCCCTGGTAGGGAAATCCGGGAAAAAATTTCTGCAATGAATCATGAATGTCCAGCTTACCTTCTTCTGCCAGTTTAAGTACAGCCATGGCTGTAAACGTTTTACTGGTAGAAGCAATATGAAATGGAGTAGATGCTGTAATAGTGTCTTTGCTGTTAAGATGTGCATAGCCTTTGTAACGTTCAAAAATCACTGTTCCGTTTTTGGCAACCAGCATAGCACCATTAAATCCGGTCCTGACCAGGGCCGAATCAAAAAAATCTTCCGTCTTTTCAAAAATATTTCTGAACTCAATGGGTGATAAACGTTTTGGTTCCGGTATCAGCTCATTCGCCTGTTCTTCAATCTTTTTTCCCTTTATTGTATCGCTTCCGCAGGCACCTAATAAAAGGCCTGCAGCTATTGTAATGATCGTTTGTTTGCTGAATAAACTTAACATCAGGTTTTTCAGTTGATGGTTGGTAAAGTATATTTGCGTGCAAAATAAGTAAATAGCAAACAACATCATGGCAGAAAAAAAATCAACAAGCTACCCCAAAGAAAAAATTAATATTCTTTTACTGGAAAATATCAGCGAAACAGCGGTAAACAATATTAAGAGCAGTGGTTATGTGAATGTAAAAAAACTCAGTGGTGCATTAAGCGAAGAAGAACTGATCAAAGAAATCAAAGATGTGCACCTGGTTGGTATACGTTCCAAAACATTAATTACTGAAAAAGTACTGGAAGCTGCAAAAAAATTGCAGGCCATCGGTTGCTTTTGTATTGGTGTAAACCAGGTTGATTTAAAAGCTGCAACTAATAAGGGAGTAGTAGTGATGAATGCACCATACAGCAATACAAGAAGTGTGGCTGAACTGGTGGTTGGTTTAAGCATTGTACTTATCCGCCGCATTATTGATAAAAACAAATCGGCACATGAAGGCATCTGGAATAAAGATGCAAAAGGCAGTTTTGAACTCAGGGGTAAAACACTGGGCATAATTGGTTATGGAAATATCGGCAGCCAGGTAAGTGTGTTGGCAGAAGCAATGGGAATGAAAGTGATTTATTATGATATCGTAACAAAGCTTCCGTTAGGTAATGCTGAACAGTATAAAAATCTGAAAGATGTGTTTGGTAAATCTGATATCGTTTCATTGCATGTTCCTGAAACTGCACAAACGAAAAACATGATTAACAAAAACACACTGAAGCAATTTAAAAAAGGTGCAATCCTACTTAACTATGCAAGAGGTGAAGTGGTTGATCTGGATGCGTTACGTAATGCTATTTTGGAAAAACATATTTCAGGTGCTGCTGTTGATACCTTCCCATGGGAACCAGAGAAAAATGGCGATCGTTTCCAGACACCATTACAGGACTTGCCCAATGTAATTTTAACGCCGCATATTGGTGGCAGTACAGAAGAGGCCCAGGAAAATATTGGTGTTGATGTAAGCAGTAAATTATTGCAGTACCTGGAAAAAGGTGTAACCATCGGTTCGCACACTGTTCCCGAACTGGCATTGCCCATTCAGGAAGGAACACATCGTATTCTGCATATTCATAAAAATGTACCCGGTGTACTCAGCCAGATCAATACACAGTTAAGCAAACACAATATCAATATCCTTGGTCAGTATCTTAAAACAAACGACCAGATTGGTTATGTTGTATTGGATGTGGATCGCAATCTTTCCAAAAAAGCATTGGAATTATTGAAGGAGATCAAGGAAACAATTAAAGTGCGGATGGTGTATTAATTGTTCAACGTAATTTTTTAGCTCGGTTTATTTTAGCCGGGCTTTTTTATTCAATTGAAAGCGGCTATTGTAATTGCCTCAACAACATACAGTTAATCCCTACTGCCAATTATGGCTTTTTTTAACGACAAAGGCGTTTTCATTTTCATAAATTGAAAGCGTATTAATTCTTATTGATTCTGCTGATTCAAAATTCTTTCTTGTTTTAGCTGTACCTTTCTCTTTTCTTTCAACTCGAATTTTCCAATTCCTAAAAAAATATTATTTGAAAACATTTCAGCTATATCTTTTATGATACAAAAGCGATATCTTCCTATTTACGCCACTGCTTAGTCTTTATACATAAATTAGTTTTAATAATAAATAGCTCATAAGACTTTAATTGTATTATTGTAATTAGTTTCTTGGATGATTTACGTCCATCTTATCTGAAATAATTATTGTAAAGAATACAACAATTAAAATGAAACTAAACTCCATGCCGTTTCTACCGACCCCTACAACATCCCAGCCTTCCGCAAAATGAACTGTTATAATGCCAAAAATCAGGATAACGATGTTTATAATACAGGAAATCTTCACAGCTTTATTTGCAATTAAAAATAGCGAAGTGATTATTTGGCTAACTACAACGCCCCGGGCTATGAAAACTCCAATAGGTGCGAACCCATTTTGTTTAAAAACAAATTGTCAAAGTCGTTTACATCATTGCCTGTAAAAATGCCGTGCAAGCTATGGGAAAGAAAAATTATCGCCACACCAAATCTTAACAGTAAAGTGTTAGTAAATATTTTGTTTTTATTTATCATTAAAGTGTTTTCTTCAGCTTTACTGTTATTTTTTCTCCTTCCTTATTAATGGTCACTATTTTTTTTAAAGCAGCAGTAGCGCTTGTTTTGTACCTGTTTACTTGTGTATTTGCCGTAGTGCCCTGGAAAAGACCATTAATATAAGTATCTGTATAGCCTACAACCTCCGTTCGTGAAGCGGTATGGGTATATCCGAATTCAGTGAACAAATAATACTCACCTGGCATAAGGTTCGTGAATTCAAAGTTCCCATCATTATTATATACTGACGTTACTTTTATGCACCCGGCTGCTTCTTTTGAAAGTGGTACGGCTTGTCCTTTTTTCCGGAGTTTTTCATTCAATGCAATCCATTCTTTAAAATAATCTGTATAAGGGATAAGAATTACAGTTGTTCCCTGTCGTGCGTATTGCTTCTTGTTAACATTAAGTATAGCTATTCCACCTTTGGTAGTATTCTCGTTATCCCTGGCATAGATCTGCCCACTGATTGTGCCGGATCCTGCGCTAACCATTTTATAAGTTTGTTCTTTATCAAATGTTGTAGTGAAAGGGTTATAATCAAGTTCTTTATCAACGAGTAAATATTGCTTACCATTAGTTGCCATTATTTCTACTTTCCAGAGCTTCCTGCTTTCTTTATCAATATAATATTCGTACTTAACATTTGTTCCTTCTTCAAATACGCTCACCTGCCATACTGCATGTTCGCCTGTTATATTACTTCGGTGCATACTACTTTTTACTTCAGTGATACGGGTATTTGAAACATTGTTATTAGCTCCAGGTTTGTATTCATATACGGGTAAAATCGCTTTATAGCCGGAAGTAAGCGGAAGAGCACCGATCAGGTATGGATAGATAAAGCTATCAAAAAAGCCGTCTTTATTATCATCCTTAACCTGGCTTCCTTTATTGAGCTTCTTATCATAGTAATACCCTTCAATTGCATTGCCATATTTAATATAGTATTGCTTATCGGAGTTGTCTGATGACCGGTAAACAGGTTTTAATGTATTTATATCGGCAATGCTGGTATCAATCCGAATTGAATTACTGGCAGGAGTGTTTATTCTGGTATATACTTCCATATTTTTCCGGTTAACTTTAATATCTACATTGAAAGAGCTTATTTCTACTGTATGGAGCCCTGAAACAGCAAAGTATGACATCTCATAATGAGTACTTTTTATGAAATTTTTGTCAAAAGAATTATCTCCCGGTTTAATCAGGGATTGTGCGTTTGTACTCAGCACTACTAATAAAAAAAATAAAACACTACTGTTTCGCATAATTAATTGTTGTAAATTTTAGTGGTTTGTTCTTTTAAACAATGTGTAGCTAACAGAGACACTTGCGTAATGAAAACTTTTATTATACCATATTCCTGCTGAAGAATTCGATATACCATGAATCGCTAAAAAGTTAATTTCTAAGCTAATTCGTTTAAGGTTTGCCCCGGCTCCTAAACCACCAAAGATTGCCATAACAGAAGGCTTTGAATAATCTCCGCCAGTTAATAGTGTTCTGCCGCCCAATTCACCAATTCCGGTTTTTGGTTCTAAAAAAAAATGATGAATGTTTTGTTTATAGCCAACCAAAAATGGGACAAGACGTACTAGAACTTCTTTGGCTCCATCCGTATTTTTCAATTTGTATTTTGTGAAACCGCCGCTGAGCGTTAATTCCCCGTTTTGGGTAATTCCATATAATCCTTTTAACGACAATCCAAAACCAGCAGCTTCCTGAAAAGCAGGAATGATTGCATCTCCACTTATTTGCAACGTCTTACTTCCTTTTTGAGCAAAGATGAGTGAAGAAAAAAGCAGCAAATTCACTAACAAAAATATTTTCAAAAATTTATTCTTCATTTTTTATATCAATTTTAAACTGTTCAATAAAATAGAGAAATATATAGCGTTCATTTTAAAATCTAAAATTCAAACCTAATTGCCCAAAAAAAGGTAGCAATGGCTGTGATTGAAAATCCTGTTGTAACAGCTTCCCGGCTTTAAGAGTGATATCTGTTTTTTTAATTGAATAGCCTCCCTGCAATCCATAATAAAAATTGCCTCCGGTTGCAGGCTCATACCAGCCATCCTGCACATTATCGTAAATATTGTTTTTGTACCAATCACTGTGTTTAAAATGTGTAACTATAGCTTTATCAAAACCTGCTTCAACTCCCAAAAACCAATGTTTTCGATAATAGCCCAGCGTTCCGGCAAAATCACTTCCAAAATTGAAAAGTGTAACGGACTGATTGTGATAACGCCTTGATACACCCTGTACCCTTGCCGAAAATTGAAAATAATTGAATGCAGCAAGCCTTATTTGTGCACCTAACTTCACCTTTAAATCATCTGCTAATTCGTTTCCTAGTGGCATAGAAAATTCGCCGCCAAGCCATAATGGATTTTTTTTTGCAGGCACTAAACGATGATAACCTATGCCGGCTGTTATGCCATATTCTCCTCCTGAATTAATATGTAAAAGATGTTTATTTTGTTTTGAATTTTTTTTCCAGTTTATAACCTGTGCAGAAATTTTATTTTGTAAGAGTGAAAAAACAGCAATTATAATTATTGATTTAATAGTGAAAGATTTCATAGTTGTTATAATGATTGTATGTAAGAAATAACTTTTGGTTCCATAGTCGTTGTCCAGAAATTCACCTGATCAAACATTCCTGAGTGACCTACTCCCTGCGCTTTAAAAATTTCTTTGTTTGGATAAGCAGCAGCAATCCTTGAAACCCAACTGTCAGGATATGCTTTGTTATTGCTACTGTAGACGAACAAGACTTTTTTTGAAAACAAGTTGATGCCTGCTGAAAAATCAGGTTTGGTATCTTGTCCTAATTCGTATGATGCCGCATTTACAACGGCACCAGTTCGGGAAGCAACATAAGGCGGGGCATTATTACCTAAATCAGAACCTAAATCGCCAACTATTGCATTTGTAGTACCCATCAAGCCAGCTTTGTAATCTAAGATTTCGTGCTGGGCTTCTTTACCAGTCATAAACTGGTCGATATATGTGGCATCATTTAAAGTTTCTCCCCATAATTTAAACGATCTTGATTCAGAAACATAGTCAACCACATCATTCCATTTTAGCCCACCCGGCTCGGCAACAATTAAGCCATTTATCTCATTTGGATATTTGCCAGTGTATCCCGTAGCCAACATGGCTCCCCAGGACTGACCTATTAGAATTACTTTTTGTGAAGCAGATGTTTTATAATGGGCTATCACGCCTCTTAATTCATCATAAAATATTCTATTAATTGCATCCCTGCCTTGGGATTTATACCAACTTTTGGAGAATCTTTGGGAAAGTCCGGCTCCTCTTTGATCGTAAAACACGACTCTATAACCTTTTGTTGCGAGGGTTTTGCAATTAAGCATGTAACGGTAGTCGCCGCCAGGCCCGCCATGAATACATATAATTAATGTGCTGTCCTCTGGACCAAAAGCTTCGGAATGCAGCAACGCACCGTTAACTGAAATTGAAGGCAAGGCAGAATTCTGCTCAACCGTTTTTGGCACTAAGTTTCCGGGAGCATCAATATATCTTTCTTTACTACAGGAAAAAGAGAATACTGAAATGATGATGAAGGTTAAATAAATCGTGAATGATTTTTTCATGATATGTATTTTTTGTTCTTAGTATTAATCCCAGTTTTAGTTTTTATTGAAAAGTATATGACACTGTAGAGTTTGGGTTAGTATATACTTGAGACTTTACAACCTGGTTATTAACTAATATTTCCAGCTTTACGGTTTGCGCAGGATTAACAAAATATCCAAGAGTTATAATGTTGTATTTGTTCACAGTTTTTGTAATGGTTTTCGTGAATGGTAATGCAGGATTATCAGCAGTAGTCAGTCCTCCGGTTTCATTATCATAAGTTATTGACACAAGGCTATTAGTTGTTGTACTGCTAACCTTGTAAGTTATACTCACTTGTTTAGGATAAGTATTATCAGTGCCTGAATCTGATTTTTTGCAAGAGGCTACAAGCAAAATGATTAATCCAATAAAAAGAGATGTTCTAAGTAGTTTCATTATTTTAAAATTTTAGATATGCTATGTAGAGGGAATAATTGATTTTAAATTCATTAATTGTTTCAGTTTATTTAGTTGTATTTTATCAACCTGAATACTTAATTCTTCGGCCAGTGCCAGGCCTTCCACACAATAATTGATGTAATAATGCTTTCCAAAAATGCCAGCATCACATAAAATGTTCTCCATTCAGTAAAAGATGAAAGTCCCACAAGCAAAGTGAACAGCGTTAGAAATATGCCAATTGAAATATTTAAAACTCTATTCCATTTTAGCTTGATCAAAAGTGAAAGAAAAATCATCAGCGAAGAAAGTGTCAAAATAATTGTTGCAAAAAGCAATTTATAAGGCGTATTCAGTAAGTTTTGCCCGTTTAGAAGACCTGCGACTTTTTCAGGAACATATAATTCAAAATAGTCACCATAGATGTAAAGAAACATCACGGAAACCCAAAGTGCTGACAGCGCCAGTTTTACATTGATTTTGAAATCTTCGTATTGATATTTTTTACTTACCATTTCTCTTTTTTTGTAAACCAAAAAACAGCAGCCAAAAACATGTGCCGATTTCAGCAAATGCCGGCAGCATGCCCATGTATTTTCCTATCCCGATTTGGTAGTAATTTTCAAGTAAAGTATTTCCGGTAAAATTTATTAAATAACCAATGCAGCCCAGCATCAACAAAACGCCTAAAAATTTCGGCATAAAGCCTGACCTGTAAACCAGCAACCCAAAAGGGAAAAGCCAAAGACCCCAAAACACTGTTGTAAGCAAAATCCCATCATTATACTGATGAAGAGAAAACATCAGTTTACTTTGTAAGTCTTCTGCTGAAATATTTTGTAAAAAAGGTACTTTTCCAGTGAGTGTTAGTGCTGCATATTTATGTTGCAAATTGTTAAACGACAGGGGCACACTTAATAAAGCTAATATCACCATTGCTCTTGCCTGAAACTCATTAACAGTTCTTAAAAGTTTGTATAAGAAAAGTGGCAAAAAGGTAAATGTCACATAGCAAAGTACACTGCTGTAAATACCAAGCCGGAATAGAGAAGGTGAAGCGTCAATATTATTGAATGTTACCGTGCTATTATTCCAATCAATAAGCTTCTTGGGGACATAAGCCAGGCTGAACATTCCCGTAATTACTACTATCAGGTAAATAAGACCTGCAACTCTTGCTGTATTTTTATTTGTGTTCATATTTCTTTTCTTGAAAAAGATTATGAGGTTTTACTTTAAAATTATTGTTGAAAACAAGGGAAAGCAAAACGAGAAAGGCTAACAAACCTATAAGCACAAATCGCTGGCTGCCTGAAATTTTTTGAATTTCATGTTTCTGTTTTGTATCACATATTTCCCCGGGGCAATATTGTGCTTTATCTTTTTTTAAAATGCCATAAAGTTTACAACCCAGGCAAATCCCAAATGCTGATTCAAAAAACATGAGGATTAAACAAATAAAGCAGGTAATTCCTGTAATTGGACTATAGGCATTAAAAACTACCAACAGAAAAAACATTACTGTGGATATTACAAACCCAATGTACCATGCAAACTTTTTCTGTGCGGCACCAACATATTCAGGATTTTGGTTGTTAACGATAAAACGGCCAATAATTAAAAGTGGCGCAAGCTTTGGTGTTATAAATAAGCGAATAGAAAATTCAAGTACAAAGATGGAAAGAACATATTTAACAGGGACAAAGTTACCTACGCTCAAAATAAGCACTAAAGAAATGAGAGCTGCCAGAAACATAATTCCGGCAGTAGCCCGAATTTCCCTATTGTTTAAAACAGGAATTGAGTAACCTTTAACTATTTCACCGAAATATTTGTTTCGATTCATTTCACCTAATTTTTAGCTTCTTCAAATAAAATATCCCAAATACTACTCTTGAATTTTTCAGTAAACAATGAAAAATGCCCAATTTTTAAAGCATTAAAATTTTCAGAAGAAAAGTGCAGCCTTTTTATACCCGCATTTTCAAATTTTGCAGTTAACCACTCTACAGACTTTTTTGGAGCAAAAAAATCATCATCAATACTTATGGAAGTGATTTTGCATTTTATTCTGTCAAAATATAGATTATTGTATGAAGAGCTGGAAAATAAATAATCGCTGCTCCTGCACCACTTAGCCCATTCTTCAGCTACATTTTTGGGCAAGTTCTCCATTCTGCTGATTTTTTTAGAAGGTAAGTACCCGAATAGTTTTGTAAGTACAGGAACCAGTAAATTCCAATTTACACACATCCTTATTTTACTAACTCCTTTCCAAAATTTCCAATAGCCAGATTGTACCGCAACAAGAATTATTTTATCTGCCATACATGAGGATGGCGCTAAGCCGATTAATTGCCCACCAATGCTGTGACCTAAGAGAATTTTTTTGTGATGAGGAAATGTTTCAATGACATGTTTGATTACGGCTTCTAAATCTCTGTTTCCCCAATTTGCCAGGTTACTATTTTCTTTTTTTATATTTCCATGCAATGATTTGCCAATCCCTGTATAATCAAATGTGATTGTTGAAATGCTATTATCCTGAAAGAACTCTGCAATTTTTTTATAAAATGATTGAGCTACTCCAGCAGCGGATACAATAATTATTATTTTATCGGAGTTCATAGCATTATACAAGCAACACTTAAGAGTATGATGTTTGTCTATATTGATTTGAAATAATTGCATGAGCAAATAGGAATTCAGA
Source organism: Chitinophagaceae bacterium UBA1931 (assembly GCA_002337125.1). Lineage (GTDB taxonomy): Bacteria > Bacteroidota > Bacteroidia > Chitinophagales > Chitinophagaceae > Lacibacter. Next base: position 518,463 of record DDFJ01000004.1, on the reverse strand, counting down.
TGCAAATTTGAATAAATAGTTATCCTAAAAAGGGGCTGTGTCAACGAAAAACGGGTTCTCGTAAACAGAAGGCAAAATCATCTCAATGAGTTGATAAACGAAGAACAAAGTTTTATTTCCGAAGAAATTGATCTACAGAATCAAGCAGTTTGTTGACACCAATGTTCCTTTCATAGACTTTTTAAGCGACTAAGCAAGTTTTGGGTATTTTTATAGTGCAAACTCGGGGATGAAAAAGGAAAAAGATAATAAACTAATTAGGTTTTACTTATTCACTGCCTTAGGCTTTTTGTCGTTGTATTCTTTCGGTGAATTTTTTGAATACCGGGAAACCTTTATACGCAGAGTTGTCAATAGCATTTTCCTGGTTAGTTATCTTACAGTACTTAACTACATCTTTTTTGAGAAAATTTTACGCTTATTCAGGTGGCCATGCAAGAATAATCAACGGGCATTTTTGTTCCTGTTTATAGCTATCGTATTTTATACATTTGGATTATATGGTTGGCGGCAACTATGGATACAATTAGGTATTTATATTGATTATACCCCGAATCTGTCATTTTTAAGAGGTGTAGTGGTTCATTCTCAATTTAGTGTTGCATATATCATTTTGTTTGCAATAGTACGGAACATATACAACAACATTAGACTTAGAGAAAAAAACAATCAATTAAGGATAGAAAAAAAAGAAGCTGAACTGAACTATTTAAAATCCCAAACAAATCCACATTTCCTGTTTAATACACTAAACAATATATATTCATTAGCAAGAGAAAAAAACGACCTGACTCCTGAATCAATTTTGCGGTTGTCTAAAATTTTGCGTTTTATGTTGTATGATACAGGCGGTAATTTTATAGCAATAGATGATGAATTGAAAATAATAACTGATTATATTGCCCTTGAAAAACTCCGTTATGACGATACTCTGCTCGTAACACTTAATGCCGACATTGAGGACTCAAAACAACCTTTGCCCCCTCTTTTGCTTATCCCTTTAGTGGAAAACGCCTTTAAACATGGCGTTTCAGAAACAAGAAACAAGCCGTATGTAGATATTAATCTTACTGTGAGGCATCATCAATTGTTATTTACTATAAAAAATTCAATTGAAGAAGCTATTACTGCACAAGAGGTGAAAGAAAATATCGGGCTTTCTAATTTGCGCAGGCAACTGGAATTACTCTATAAAGATTATGATTTGACTGTAGGGCAAGAGAAAGCTGTTTTTACATCAACTTTAAGAATCAATTTAACAAGCAATGTCTAAAATAAAATGCATAATAATAGAGGATGAGCCACTTGCCGTTAAAGTATTAGCGGACTATGTAGCACAAGTGCCTTTTTTGCAATTAGAGGGCAGCTTTAAGGATGCCATACTTGCAACAGAATGGCTACGAACAAATGAAGTACAATTAATGTTTTTAGACATTCATTTACCCAAACTAAAAGGAATGACTTTTCTAAAGACACTTATCAATAAGCCAGCAGTTATTATCACTACTGCTTATCACCAATATGCTGTAGACGGGTTTGACTTGGATGTAACAGATTATCTCCTTAAGCCCATTGAATTTGAACGCTTCTTAATTGCTGTAAACAAAGTAAAAGTCACCAACCATAAAAAGCTGCCAATAGCTGAAGCTGTTGAAGTGAAAGACTACTTTTTCCTTACTGTGCAAAAGAAAAAAGTAAAAATATTATTTTCTGAAATTTTGTATATAGAAAGCCAACGGGAGTATATAAAAATTGTTACGTCAAAGAAGGAGTTTATATCACGAATGAGTACTTATGAAATTGAGAACCTTTTACCGGGCAATATGTTTAAACGCATCCATCGCTCATTTATCATTTCAATGAATAAGCTGGAATCTTACACGGCAGAATCAGCTGAAGTAAATGGCATTTCTATCCCTATAGGTAGAGGTTATAGGGAGGTTATTGAAAAATTTTAATAGTATTGTTGAAGGAATTTAGCTGAAGTAGCAACAAGGGCTACCCCCGGCAAACAAAATTAAAAAGGTGGAATAAAACTACCTTAACTACCTCCTTTCCACTCCGTGGAAACATATATCACCACCTGACAATAGAAAATAACTGCATCTTATGCCCGTCTTCCTTTCTTCCCGGCAATTATGATATTTCTTTTATATCGATCTAATATGCTGTTCATATGCTCAACTTCTGTAATTTTATCCATCCTCTTCATAAAGGGCGAATCAATTTCCTTCCATAAACATTCCATACATATTTTACTTTATAACTGTAACAAAAAAGTAACGATGAAAAAACGGATTTCACTCTTTGCTGCCTTATTCGCATGCTTCACGCTGGTTAATGTATATAACAGTAAAGCACAGTCAGCCACAAAAAAACAAAGAGTAATTAAACTGAATTATAACAGTACTGCTGGTCAGTTCAACACCATGTTTAAAGAATGTATTGGCGCAGGTCGTGCAAATGAAGGTTTGCGTGCCGATTGGCAACAACAACTTGCAATGGTGAAAAAAGAAATTGACTTTAAATACATCCGCATGCATGGTTTGCTAACCGATGATATGGGTGTATACAGGGAAGATAAAAACGGCAAACCGGAATATAATTTCCAGTACATCGATGTATTGTACGATTATCTGTTGAGTATAAAGATGAAACCATTTGTTGAACTTGGGTTTATGCCATCAGCTTTGGCAAGTGGTAATAAAACAATTTTCTGGTGGAGAGGAAATGTGACTCCTCCAAAAGATTACCAGAAATGGGGCGATCTGATTTTTGAGCTTACAAAACATTTTACCGAACGGTACGGAGCAGACGAAGTAAAGACCTGGTATTTTGAAGTTTGGAATGAACCCAATCTTAAAGGCGCATTCTGGACAGGCACACAGGAAGAATATTTTAAATTGTATGAGTATGCGGTAAAAGCCATTAAATCTGTAAACAACAATTACAGGGTAGGAGGGCCGGCAACAGCAGGTGCAGCATGGGTGCCCGAAATGATCCAGTTCTGCAAGCAAAAGTCTTTACCCCTCGATTTTATTTCAACACATACCTACGGTGTTAAACAGGGTTTCCTGGATGAGTTTGGAAACAATGGCACCATTCTCGATAAAAATGAATGGAGTGTAAGTGGAGATATTCTTAATTCAAGAAAACAGATTGCAGCTTCTGCAATGCCCAAACTTGAATTGCATTATACAGAATGGAGTTCATCTTACACACCATCCGACCCAATACACGACAGTTACCATGAAGCTGCTTACATACTGCAAAAAATTAAACAGGTGGGTAATGCAGCAAACTCGATGTCGTATTGGGTGTTCTCCGATATTTTTGAAGAAGCCGGTCCACGCTTTACACCTTTTCATGGAGGTTTTGGATTACTCAATTACCAGGGAATTAAAAAACCGGCTTATTACTCATTTCAGCTCTTGAATAAATTAGGTGAAACAGAATTACAGAATACCGACAGTTTATCATGGGCATGTAAAAACAAAAATGGAAATTTCCAGGTACTCTTCTGGGACTTTACCAATACACATCCGGGCGATTCCGTAAATAACCAACGCTATTATATCCGCAATCTTCCCGCAAATGAAAAGGGAACAGTGCAGGTACAGGTTAATGGAATTTCTGCAGGAAAATATAAACTGGAAACATACAAAGTTGGCTATGGAATAAACGATGCGTATACAACTTATATCATGATGAACAAACCTGCACAACTTTCAAAACAGCAGGTTGAAATTATTCAGCAAAAAAACAGCGGCAAGCCGGTAAGTGTTGAAACAGTTGTCGTCGATTCAAAAGGTATGTTTAACCGTAATATCAGCATCCGTGAAAATGATGTGCTGATGCTGAATTTCATCAAGCTGTAGAAGTTCAATAAAATAATATCTGTGTTAAGAAAGCCTTTTGGCTTTCTTTTCTTTTATAATCCAGAACAATCCGCCGCCAATTAGTCCGGCAACAAATCCAATAGGGCCTGTAATGAAAATACCCAAAAGCGGACCAAGATTTGATTCGGGGTAAAAGATGATTGGTCCAATAAAACCTCCAATAAAGCAAATAGAACCAACAATAATTCCACCGGTTAAGATTGAACCTGCAAGACTGTTAGATATGCTGCCGGTTCTTTTCCAGGTGTAAATACTCACAAAGATGCCCGCTGCAATACCAACAAGAGCTGGAATAACTTCTGTTTCTCTTGCAGCAGGTATAAAAGCAAAAGGCACCCAGTAGATAAAGAAAAAACTGGCTGCAAAAGCAATAAATGTAATTAGGATTCTGATGATGGTTTTCATCTTAACAAGATGCTGTTGTTTTAAGCTGTAAAAGAAATTACACCTGTATATCTCAATACAGGTGTAACGAAATAAAGGGTATTAATTTTTTTCAACCATAACTGCTGTTCCGTAAGCCAGTACTTCAGTAATTCCATTCATCACTTCATTGGCATCATAACGCATATTAATAATGGCATTGCAGCCAAGATCTTTACCATGCTGGATCATTAATTGAAGCGCATCTTCACGGGTCCGTTCGCAGAGTTCGGTGTAAATGCTGTTTTTTCCGCCAAAAATAGCCAGGAAACCTCCCGCCATATTGCCCAAAATACTTCTTGAACGAACGGTAATGCCACGTACAAGTCCCAGTTGCTTTGTAATACGGTAACCTTCCAGTGATGTACTGGTGGTAATCATGATTTCATTATTCATGGTTTCATTTTTTGTTGCTGAAAATTACTGGTTTTTAGAATGAAGGCCAATTTTGCTGTTGTTGCAGATTCGTTCATATTGCAAACTGTAAACAGCAACTGCCTCAGATCGTTGCTTCCTTATTGTATTTATTCCTGTATTCCAATGGTGATAGCCCTGTAATTTTCCGGAATACTTCCCGGAAAGCTTTTACATCCGAATAACCTACATCGTACATTACTTCGTTAATTCTTTTACTGCTTGATTCAAATAGTTTCTTGGCGGCCTCTATTTTCACTCTTTGCATATATTCAACAGGTGTATTGCCTGTTGCTTTAATAAACCGCCTGTCAAAGTTTCGCCTGCCTACAGAATAGTTTGATGCTAATTTTTCAAATGAAATTTTCTCATCAATATTGGTTTCAATATAATCTTGAGCCTGCTTAATGATGTCATCCTCATGCATCTTCTGACCTTTAAACATGATAAAGGCCGATTGGTTTTGACGGTCAATTTCTATTTGAAATATTTTTGAACAAAAAATAGCAGTCTGTCTGTCAAAATATTTTTCCGTTAAGTAAATAATCAGGTTCAGAAATGAATAAGCTCCTCCATTTGTATAAATTCCGTTTTCGTCTGTAATCAACTGATCAGCTTGTAAATTAATTGAAGGGAACAGGTTTCTAAAGCTGTCTGCAAAAGCCCAATGGGTTGAACATGTTTTACCGTCAAGCAAACCGGTTGAAGCAAGTAAGAAAGCGCCTGTGCAAATGCTGGCCACTTCAGCACCTTTTTTATATTGTTGCACAATCCACTCAATTAGAGGTTGATTGATCTTGATTGTTTTTTGATAGTTGTGGTTCAATGATGGAATGATAATCAGGTCTGTTTTTTTTATGGCTGAAATAGAAGTATGTGGTTTTGCCGTAAACAAACCATCAAAGAAATGAACCTCCTTTGAAATGCCGGCCAATTCAATTTTATAAACTGTTTTATGACCTTTTTCTTTCCAGTAAGTATTAGCCCTGGTTAAAATTTTATAAGCCCCGGCTATACTGCTCAGGTTATTTTCTCCGTCAGGAACAAGTATAGTGATATGCTTCATTTTTTTTGGATAAAGGTAATAAACCAATCTGTCCAAAACAGCCCCTTAAGTTGTCTTTTTGCCACCCTCTCCAACTTAAAAATGCGTGATAAATTTGTAACAAAATAAGCAAATATGTCAGCAACAGATTTTACGTATATACTTGAAACAAAGCAAACTCCTCAACAGGTATTTCAGGCCATCCTCAACGTTCGAAAGTGGTGGGCTGGTTATTATGCGGAGGAATTTGAAGGAAATACTGTTAACATCAATGATGAGTTTAGTTTCCGGGCAGGGGAGGGAGCACATTATTCCAAACAAAAAATAGTGGAACTAATCCCTGGTCAGAAAATTGTATGGCTCATCACGGAAAGTAAACTCAGCTTTCTGAAAAAAGTAGACGAATGGACAGGAACAAAAGTGATTTTTGAAATTGTAAAGAATGCTGATAAAACCCAGCTCACTTTCACACATCAGGGCCTGCACCCTGAAATAGAGTGTTATAATTCCTGTGCACCTGCATGGGCACAATATTTACAGAATAAACTACTGCCCTTAATAACTACTGCTGAAGTATAAGTAGAACATTATTTATAAACAGGTCATTACAATCGGAGGTGATGGGAAATCAATGTTAATCGGTTTTATCAGTACGGACAACCATTCGAGAAGATAAATTCATGAACAACTAAAAATAAAAACAATGGATACGGGTAACAGCTATAGTTCAACTTTTTTGGTTGATCAAAATTCTCAGACAGTATTTAATGCAATTAAAAATTTCCGTGCCTGGTGGTCTGAAGAAATTGAAGGACGTACCGATCAGCTTAACGAAATCTTTTTTTATCATTACAAAGAAGTGCATTTGTGTAAAATCAAACTGGTTGAAATGATTGTTGATACAAAACTTGTTTACCAGGTAATCGATAATCAGTTCAGTTTTGTGCAGAATAAAAATGAATGGATAAATACCAGGCTGATTTTCGAAATAACAAAAGAGAAAGGTAAAACCAAAGTGAAATTCACTCACGAAGGATTAGTACCCGAATATGAATGTTACAACGTTTGTAATGATGCCTGGACAAGTTATATACAGGGAAGTTTGAAAAGTTTAATTGAAACCGGTAAAGGAAAACCGAATCCAAGGGAGGGTGGTCTCAATGCAGAATTAGTTGAAAAATGGGGATTGCCTGAAAAATAGGCTTCTTCAATTTCTTTAAAGTAAGATCTGCTGATGCACTAAACTTTCCGGTTCTTCCTCTGGCGCAGGTCTGCTGACCTGTTGCCACAGGTTGCTTAACTTAAAATAGCATAACATTACATTACTCCTGGAGTTGCCGTTTGCAACTAATTCTTCGCAACAACGTCTCTCGCAGAAGAAGTTTCGTATCACAACAGAATGTTTCAATTTCATGAAATGCCTTTAAATAACGATCCTTTACTGTGAAGATGATATAGATTAAACTGAAGACTCAGTGAACCTGAAATCATCACCCGGCTTCTTCAGCAACAGAACTTATGGCAGAACGAAAACTAAAAAATATCACGGTAGTTATAGAAACAGGTATGAAAGAGGATACTGCGTTGCAGACTCAGGATAGCGTATTTACTTGTTGTCTAATATATCTGAAGCAGTCGAGTTGCCGGTTTGTTCAGCTAAACCGATAAGTAGTCCCTCTGTCCCACGGATATAACAGAGTCGGTAAACGTCGCCAAACTGAACAACCTCACCAACCACTTTTGCACCATGTTTTTCAAGTCTGCTAAGGAGCTCATCAAGATGATCAACTCTGAACATTACTCTTAGGTAACCGAGTGAATTCACAGGATTTGTTCTGTGATCCGCAATTGTTTGTGGAGTCAGAAACTGCGAAAGTTCAAGCCGGGAATGCCCATCAGGAGTAACCATCATTGCAATTTCTACAGACTGATTACCAAGTCCTGTTACTTTTCCAGCCCATTCACCTTCAACCATCATCCGGCCTTCAAGTGATAATCCGATTTCTTCAAAAAATTCAATGGCATTATCGAGCGATTCTACAACAATACCCACATTGTGCATTTCTATTAATTTACTTTTTGCCATGTTTTATGTTTAATACAGTTTTAATGGCACAGGTATCACAACCTGTTACCGCAGATTACTTCATCTGAAATACCATGACCTTGCATCACCCTGAAGTACCGTTTGCAACGAACAAAAAATGCAGATCACTTCTTTCTTACGGTGGTCCGCAATTCAACATGGCCTTCTGCTTTGCATGGATGCTCGCAGGTTTACATTTGTTCTTTCTTCGTTTCGCAATTACTGGATAGGGTAGTATAAAAACAGAACGGTAACTGCTGTTGTGCTGTACTGTTACCGGTTGCTTTGTTTCAACTGCAGCTGTTGTTTCCTCTTTAAAAACAAATGAAAGCCGTTGCCTGATTTCTTCCTCTGCAATTTCCTCTTTCAGCATATCAAGCACCTTCCTGTGCAGCGCACGGTATAATTCCCGGCATTGTTCCTCTTTGGGAAACCCACGCTTGATCTGTGAAGCCAGGCTCGAAGCTCTGCCAAACAGGCTGGCATTTTGCCTCGTCCTCGCAAAAGCAGGGTCTTTTTTCACCCGCTTTCCTGTAAGCGAGCTTTTCTGCCGGGCATAGTACTGCCCGTCCATTTCGTAAAAACAGATATTGTCGATTGTTCCTGTAATCTTGTATGGTCCCACCTGTCTGGCCACTTTATGCTGTTTCCCACAAGAAACGAAGTTTTAAAAAAGAATACAAGCGTATTAATCCGGCCGGTTTTCCCCACGCCTTAACCATGAACCATGAACCATGAACCATGAACCCCCAACCCTTCCTCCACACATACTTAAGGTATAAAGCCCGGATACTCCCCATTAAAAGCGTTCCACCTGCCCAACCATGAACTATTAACTATGAACCATCAACCAGGTTTTCTACCAAAATCTTTCCCCATAACTGCCAACTTTTCCAGAAACTGTCAAAAAGTTGCAAAAACCCGACAATCAAATTTTGTTCCAACAACCTTTATCATTAACTTTGCCACCCTAAATTTAGGCTGAATAGCAAGTTGGCGCCCAATTACAGTCATAAATAACTGAAAATCAATTTACTTGTCTTTGTAAAAAGACGGTGAGCTATTCGTGTGCACAAACTTAAAAACCGGTAAGAACGTATGTCTTCATCAAGCGTTACAGTAAGCAAGAGAATTAATTTCGGAAAAGTAAAAAACCTTGCAGAGATTCCTGATTTGCTGGGTATCCAGATTCAATCGTTTAAAGAGTATTTCCAGCTGGAAACCACTCCCGACAAACGTAACATTGAAGGGTTGTTCCGAGTATTCAAGGAAAACTTTCCAATTACCGACACCCGTAACATCTTCGTCCTTGAATTCCTGGATTATTTTATTGATCCGCCCCGTTATTCAATCGAAGAGTGTATGGAACGTGGATTAACCTATGCGGTTCCCCTCAAAGCCAAACTCCGTTTGAGCTGTAATGACGAGGAACACGTAGACTTCCAGACCATCGTTCAGGACGTATTCCTGGGTAATATCCCTTACATGACTCCCCGTGGTACTTTCGTGATCAACGGTGCTGAGCGTGTGGTGGTATCACAGTTACACCGTTCTCCTGGTGTGTTCTTTGGTCAGTCAATTCACCCCAACGGTACAAAAATCTATTCAGCTAGGGTTATTCCTTTCAAAGGTGCCTGGATGGAGTTCGCAACCGACATCAACAACGTAATGTATGCTTACATCGATCGTAAGAAAAAGTTCCCTGTAACTACATTATTACGTTCCATCGGTTTTGAAACAGATAAGGACATCCTTGAACTGTTTGGAATGGCCGATGAAGTAAAGGCTGATAAAAAATCATTAGAAAAATATGAAGGCAAACGCCTCGCTGCCCGTGTACTCCGCAGCTGGGTAGAAGACTTCGTGGATGAAGATACTGGTGAAGTTGTAAGTATTGAGCGTAACGAAGTGGTGCTGGAACGTGATTCAATCCTGGATGCTGAAGCAATCGAAATGATCAGCGAAATGGAAGTGAAAAGCGTGTTTATCCAGAAAGAAGAGGTAAGCGGCGACTTTGCAATCATCTACAATACATTAAATAAAGATACCTCTAACAGTGAACTGGAAGCGGTACAGCACATCTATCGTCAGTTACGTGGTGCTGATGCTCCTGATAATGAAACTGCCCGTGGTATTATTGATAAATTATTCTTCAGCGATAAGCGTTACGATCTCGGTGAAGTTGGTCGTTACAAGATCAACCGTAAACTGGGATTAAACTTCCCGATTGAGAAGAAGGTGTTAACAAAAGATGACATCATCTCCATCATCAAATACCTGGTGAGGTTAACCAATGCTAAAGCTGAAATTGACGATATCGATCACCTCAGCAACCGTCGTGTACGTACAGTGGGCGAGCAGTTATATGCTCAGTTCGGTGTAGGTCTTGCACGTATGGCTCGTACCATCCGTGAAAGAATGAACGTACGTGATAACGAGGTGTTCACTCCGGTTGACCTGATCAATGCAAGAACGCTGTCTTCTGTAATCAATTCCTTCTTTGGAACATCACAGCTCAGCCAGTTCCTTGATCAGACAAACCCACTTTCAGAAATTACACACAAACGTCGTATCTCAGCTCTCGGTCCCGGTGGTTTAAGTCGTGAAAGAGCTGGTTTCGAGGTGCGTGACGTACACTACTCACACTATGGTCGTTTGTGTACAATTGAAACTCCTGAAGGTCCAAACATCGGTCTGATTTCTACTTTGTGCGTACACGCCAAAGTAAATGATATGGGCTTTATTGAAACGCCTTACCGTAAGGTGGTTGAAAGTAAAGTTGATATGAAACATCTTACTTACCTCAGTGCTGAAGAAGAAGATACAGCGAAGATTGCACAGGTAAATATTGATGTGGACGATAAAGGAAACATTGTTGAAGATAAAGTTCGTTCACGTGAAAGTGGCGACTTCCCGATTCTTGATAAAGAAGAAGTGGAATACATGGACGTTGCGCCAAACCAGATCGTTGGTTTGAGTGCTTCACTGATTCCGTTCCTTGAACATGATGATGCCAACCGTGCATTGATGGGATCTAACATGCAACGCCAGGCAGTTCCGCTGGTGCGTCCGCAGGCTCCGATCGTTGGTACTGGTCTGGAAGCAATGGCAGCAAGAGACAGCCGTATTCAGTTAACAGCTGAAGGTAAAGGTGTGGTTGAATATGTGGATGCGATTGAAATTCATGTTCGTTACGACAGGAACGAAGAGCAACGTCTGGTAAGCTTTGAAGATGACCTGAAAGTGTACAAACTCACCAAGTTCATCAAAACAAACCAGAGCACTTGTATCAACCTGAAACCTTGCGTGAAAAAAGGCCAGGCAGTTAAGGAAGGTGATTTCTTAACCGAAGGTTACGCTGTTAAAGATGGTGAACTGGCATTGGGCCGTAACCTGAAAGTAGCGTTCATGCCTTGGAAAGGTTACAACTTCGAGGATGCCATTGTAATCAACGAAAAAGTAGTGAAAGAAGATCTCTTTACTTCTGTACACGTTGAAGAATATGAACTGGAAGTGCGTGATACAAAACTGGGTGAAGAAGAATTAACTCCGGATATTCCAAACGTAAGTGAAGAAGCTACAAAAGACCTGGATCAGAACGGTATCATCCGTATTGGTGCAGCAATCAAAGAAGGCGATATCCTTATTGGAAAAATCACGCCTAAAGGTGAAAGCGATCCAACTCCTGAAGAGAAGTTGTTACGTGCCATCTTTGGTGATAAAGCCGGCGATGCAAAAGATGCTTCACTCAAAGCTCCAAGTGGAACTGAAGGTGTGGTAATTGATAAAAAACTCTTCCAGCGTGCCAAGAAAGATAAGAATGGTAAGATCCGTGAAAAAGCATTACTGGAAAAAGTTGAAAAGATTCACGAAAAGAATACAACTGATTTATTAGAGGTATTGCTGAGTAAATTGTTATCACTCCTGCAAACAAAAACATCTGCAGGTGTTAACAACAATTTCGGTGAATCATTAATTGGTAAAGGCGCTAAGTTCAACCAGAAAAACCTTGCAGGTATTGACTTTGCAAATGTGAACCCTCTGGGCTGGACTGGTGATGCAACTACCGACGAATGGATTAACCAGTTGCTGCACAACTACAACATCAAATACAACGAAGAACTCGGCCGTTACAAGCGTGAGAAATTCAACATCTCAATTGGTGATGAATTACCTGCAGGTGTATTGAAACTCGCTAAAGTTTACTTAGCTGTGAAGCGTAAACTGAAAGTGGGTGATAAGATGGCGGGTCGTCACGGTAACAAAGGTATCGTTGCTAAAATCGTTCGCCAGGAAGATATGCCGTTCCTCGAAGATGGTACTCCGGTTGATATTGTATTGAACCCGCTTGGTGTACCTAGCCGTATGAACCTTGGACAGATTTACGAAACTGTACTTGGCTGGGCTGGTGAAAAACTGGGTGTGAAGTTTGCTACACCAATCTTTGATGGTGCTACCGTAGAAGAAATTGCAGCGCATATCGACCAGGCTGGCTTGCCTAAGTTTGGTCACACATTCCTGTACGACGGTGAAACCGGCGAACGTTTCCACCAGAAGGCAACAGTTGGTATCATTTACATGATTAAACTGCACCACATGGTTGATGATAAGATGCATGCCCGTTCAATCGGACCATACAGCTTAATCACACAACAGCCGCTTGGTGGTAAAGCTCAGTTCGGTGGTCAGCGTTTCGGTGAAATGGAAGTATGGGCACTGGAAGCTTATGGTGCTTCAAATATTCTCCAGGAATTATTAACCATTAAGTCAGATGACATCATGGGTCGTGCAAAAACCTATGAAGCCATCGTTAAAGGTGATAACGTTCCAAGACCAGGTGTTCCTGAATCATTCAATGTATTGGTTCATGAATTAAGAGGTCTGGGTCTGGATCTGAAATTTGAAGAATAAGAGCGTGGTGAATGGTCAATGGTGAATGATGAATTCTCCATTGCTCAACAACGCTATGAACGTACAAGAGTGCGACGCAACAAAAGAAGAAAAGCTTGATGTTGCTGGTAACAAAAAACAAAAAACTACAAACAAGAAATAGATATGGCATTCAGAAAAGATAACCGTCAGAGGCCAACGTTTTCTAAAATCACCATCGGTCTTGCATCTCCCGATACAATTCTGGAGCGCAGCTTTGGTGAAGTATTAAAACCCGAAACAATTAACTACCGTACTTACAAACCTGAACGTGATGGTTTGTTCTGCGAAAGAATTTTCGGGCCAGTTAAAGATTTTGAATGCGCATGCGGTAAGTATAAGCGTATCCGTTACAAGGGTATTGTGTGCGACCGTTGCGGTGTGGAAGTAACTGAAAAGAAAGTACGTCGTGAACGTATGGGACACATTAAACTCGTGGTTCCTGTTGTACACATCTGGTACTTTAAATCATTACCGAATAAAATCGGTTACCTGTTGGGCGTTAGCTCAAAGAAACTCGAAACCATCGTTTATTACGAACGCTATGTGGTGATTCAGCCAGGTGTGAAAGAAAACCTGAACGTTGGTGATTTACTTACTGAAGAAGAGTATCTGGATTTACTGGATACTTTGCCAAAGGATAACCAGTACCTGCCTGATGAAGATCCGCAGAAATTCATTGCCAAGATGGGTGCTGAAGCAGTACACGATCTGTTACAACGTATCGATCTCGATCAGTTGAGCTACGATCTGCGTAATGCTGCTGCAACTGAAACTTCACAACAACGCCGTGCCGATGCATTGAAGCGTTTGAGTGTTGTGGAAGCTTTCCGTGATGCCAACCAGCGTATCACTAACCGTCCTGAATGGATGGTAATGCAGTATATCCCTGTAATTCCACCTGAACTTCGTCCGTTAGTGCCGTTGGATGGTGGCCGTTTTGCATCTTCTGATCTGAATGACTTATACCGTCGTGTAATTATCCGTAACAACCGTTTGAAGCGTTTGCTGGAGATTAAAGCTCCTGAAGTAATCCTTCGTAACGAAAAACGTATGTTACAGGAAGCAATTGATTCATTGTTCGACAACAGCCGTAAATCAAATGCGGTGAAAGCTGAAGGTGGTCGTGCACTGAAATCATTAAGTGATGTACTGAAAGGTAAACAAGGTCGTTTCCGTCAGAACCTGCTTGGTAAACGTGTTGACTATTCTGGTCGTTCGGTTATCGTGGTAGGTCCTGAAATGAAACTGCATGAGTGCGGTCTTCCAAAAGATATGGCTGCTGAATTGTTTAAACCATTCATCATTCGCAAACTGATTGAAAGAGGTATCGTAAAAACAGTGAAATCTGCACGTAAACTCGTGGATAAGAAAGAAGCTGTTGTTTGGGATATCCTTGAAAATATTCTGAAAGGTCACCCGATTATGTTAAACCGTGCCCCCACACTGCACCGTTTATCCATCCAGGCCTTCCAGCCAAAACTGATCGAAGGTAAAGCCATCCAACTTCACCCGCTGGTATGTTCTGCGTTCAACGCCGACTTTGACGGTGACCAGATGGCCGTACACGTTCCGTTGAGTAATGCTGCAATTCTTGAAGCACAGTTGCTCATGCTTGCATCACACAACATCCTCAACCCGCAGAACGGTACTCCAATCACCCTGCCTTCACAGGACATGGTACTTGGTCTGTACTACATTTCTAAAGGAAAGAAAACAACCGATACTGAAATTGTAAAAGGTCAGGGTAAAGCATTCTATTCAGCTGAAGAAGTAATCATCGCTTACAATGAAAAGCAGGTTGATCTTCATGCATGGATTAGAGTGAAAGCCAATGTGCGTGAAAACGGACAGTTGGTATACAAACTGATTGAAACAACTGTTGGTCGTGTAATCTTTAACCAGCACGTTCCGAAGGAAGTAGGTTTTGTAAACGCATTATTGACCAAGAAAAACCTTCGTGAAATCATTGGTGAAATCATTGAAATCACCAACGTTCCGAAAACTGCGAAATTCCTTGATGATATTAAGCAGCTTGGTTTCCGCACAGCCTTCCAGGGTGGTCTGTCGTTCAACATCAACGACTTGATTATTCCTGAAGTGAAAGAACAACTGGTTGAAAATGCCCAGGGTGAAGTAAATGAAGTGTGGGACAGCTATAACATGGGTCTTATCACAAACAACGAACGTTATAACCAGATCATCGATATCTGGAGCCGTGTTGATACACGTGTAACTGAAACGTTGATCCGTGAAATGGCAACTGATAAACAAGGTTTCAACTCTGTGTACATGATGCTTGATTCAGGTGCCCGTGGTAGTAAGCAGCAGGTAAAACAGCTGGCTGGTTTGAGGGGATTGATGGCAAAACCAAGAAAATCTGGTTCTACCGGAAGTGAGATCATTGAAAATCCTGTATTGTCAAACTTTAAAGATGGTTTGAGTGTATTGGATTACTTCATCTCTACACACGGTGCCCGTAAAGGTCTTGCGGATACAGCGTTGAAAACAGCCGATGCCGGTTACTTAACCCGTCGTCTGGTTGACGTAGCACAGGATGTGGTGATTAATGATGAAGACTGCGGAACATTACGTGGTATTGCAACAAGTGCATTAAAAGATAACGAAGATATTATTGAACCATTGAGCGATCGTATTGAAGGACGTACTTCATTGCATGATGTGTACGATCCGCAAAGCGATGAACTCATTGTTGCTGCAGGCCAGGAAATTTCAGCATCAATTGCACGGAAAATTGAAGAAGCCGGAATTGAAACAGTTGAAATACGCTCAGTACTTACCTGCGAAAGCAAGCGTGGTGTGTGTGTGAAATGTTATGGTAAAAACCTTGCAACCGGTGCAATTGCACAAAAAGGTGATGCGGTTGGTATCATTGCAGCACAGTCAATTGGTGAACCTGGTACACAGCTTACACTCCGTACCTTCCACGTAGGTGGTGTTGCGGGATCTGCTTCAGTTGATTCTGCATTACACGCTAAGTTTGATGGTACTATTCATTTCGATGGTTTACGTACTGTAGCCACATTGAATAATGAAGGTGAAAAAGTACAGGTTGTTATTGGGCGTACAGGTGAGGTGCGTATTATGGATGTGAAGAACGACCGCCTGCTTATTACCAACAACATTCCTTATGGTGCAACACTTACAGTGAAAGATGGCCAGCAGGTGAAGAAAGGTGATACACTTTGTACATGGGATCCGTTCAACAACGTTGTTGTTGCTGAAATTGCCGGTAAGATCAAGTTTGATAATATCATCGATGGTATCACATTCCGTGAAGAAGCCGATGAACAAACAGGTCACCGTGAAAAAGTGGTTATCGAAACAAAAGATAAAACCAAGATTCCTTCATTGATTGTAGAAGGTGGTAAGGAAATTAAATCATACAACCTGCCTGTTGGCTCACACATTGTGATTGAAGAAGGTGACGATGTAGTAGCTGGTCAGGTGTTGGTGAAAATTCCACGTGTACTTGGTAAGCTTCGTGATATCACCGGTGGTCTTCCACGTGTAACCGAATTGTTTGAAGCTCGTAACCCGGGTAACCCTGCTATCGTTTCTGAAATCGATGGTGTGGTTGCATTCGGCAGCATCAAACGTGGTAACAGGGAAATCATCGTAACAAGTAAGGACGAAGTGGTGAAGAAGTACCTCGTGCCGCTTACACGCCAGATCCTTGCACAGGAAGGTGACTTCATTAAAGCTGGTGCACCTTTGAGTGATGGACAGATTGCTCCTGCAGATATTCTTACAATCAAAGGACCATTTGCTGTACAGGAATACGTGGTGAATGAAATCCAGGAAGTATATCGTTTACAAGGTGTAAAAATCAATGATAAGCATATCGAAACCATCGTTCGCCAGATGATGAAGAAGGTTGAAATCATTGATGCAGGTGACACGAAGTTCCTTGAAGAAGATCTTGTTGATCGTTTTGAATTCAACGAAGAAAACGACCGCATCTTCGATAAGAAAGTAGTAACAGAACCAGGCGACAGCCACAAGTTCCGCCCTGGTCAGATCGTTACTGTTCGTGAATACCGTGAAGAA
Organism: Chitinophagaceae bacterium UBA1931; assembly: GCA_002337125.1. Lineage (GTDB taxonomy): Bacteria > Bacteroidota > Bacteroidia > Chitinophagales > Chitinophagaceae > Lacibacter. Next base: position 501,596 of record DDFJ01000004.1, on the reverse strand, counting down.
AACAGCTTGTTACGTCGTGCAGATAAAAAACTGGTTGAAGTAAGGGATGCACATCCTGCAACTGCACAACCTGTATTGCTTGGTATCACCAAAGCATCGCTTGGTGTACAAAGCTGGATTTCTGCAGCATCATTCCAGGAAACAACCAAAGTGTTGAGTACTGCTGCAATTGAAGGTAAGACTGATGATTTGTTAGGCTTGAAAGAAAACGTAATCACTGGTCACCCGATCCCTGCAGGTACAGGCTTGCGTGATTTCGAAAACATGATTGTTGGCAGCAAGGAAGAATATGAACTGTTGCTTACAACAAAAGAAGCGATGAGCTTTGATGATGAAGAATAATTCACATGTTGAATAAACTTGAAAGTCCCCCGGTTACGGGGGACTTTTTTTGTTGTTAAGGGTATCTTAAAATCCGTTTCAATTTTTCTCACTCATATAGAATCCTTTACTTTGCCAGCGGTATGAAAACGTTTGAATCAATTTTACTTTGGATAGTTACAGCAGCTGTTGCTGTATTATTTGTTTTGCATTTTACCAGTAATCATGCAAGTTCAAAAGGAGCAAGATCTGTAACAGGAAAAGCCGATTCTTCTTCGGCTGCACAGCAGTTGCGTGTAGCATATGTTGATCTTGATACAATCCAGAAATACTATGAATATTTCAAGCTGAAGAATGATGAAATTGAAAGAGACAAGCAGCGTATTGATAATGAAATACAGGGTCAGTTAGGTAAACTGGAAAAAGACCGTGTTGATTTTGTAAAAAGAGGCCAGTCAATTACACAGGCAGAGGCAGAACAGTTTCAACAGGAGTACCAGGCAAGATACCAGCAGATTGGTCAGCGTCAGCAAACTTTGCAGGGCGAACATTTAGAACGCCAGGCAAAGGCAATTGAAGATATTCAGAAACGTATTAACGAATACCTCAAAGAGTATAATAAAGATGGAAAATATCAATTCATCTTTTCAACACAGGAAGGAAATCCCACACTTTATTACAAAGACACAGCCTTCAATATTACTCCGGAAGTAGTGAAAGGCCTTAACGAAGCATACGGCAAGACTAAGAAGCAATAAGCAATTCAGTTTCGGATTAATGCTTATCTTTCGTTCTTTGAAACGAAACCAATTCTTATGTCATCTCAAACTGAATTTAAGCCATCCCTTAGTTTATTTGATGCTACGATGGTTGTTGCCGGTTCAATGATCGGTTCCGGTATCTTCATCGTAAGTGCAGATATTACACGCAACGTTGGTAGTGCTGGCTGGTTAATAGCTGTATGGCTTATTACCGGTTTTATGACGCTGACCGCAGCCGTTAGTTACGGCGAATTAAGCGGTATGTATCCTAAGGCAGGCGGACAATACGTTTATCTCAAAGAAGCCTATAACCCTTTGCTTGGTTTTTTATATGGCTGGAGTTTCTTCACCGTTATTCAAACAGCAACCATTGCAGCAGTAGGTGTTGCATTTTCAAAATTCCTGGCTTATTTAATTCCCGGTGTTAGCGAAGACCTCGTTGCATTTGATTTAGGTTTCATTAAAATATCTCCTGCACAACTTGTTTCCATTGCATTGATTGTGTTGCTCACTTTTGTAAATACAAGAGGAGTAAAAGAAGGAAAACTCATTCAGACAACATTCACTGTTACAAAACTGTTGAGTTTGTTTGGCCTCATCATCTTTGGTTTAATCTTTTTAAAACCCGATGTATGGTCTGCAAACTGGAGTAATGCATGGAACCTGCAGTCATTAAGTAAAGATGGCACAACAACAAGTTATACAACCATTGCAGCGTTGGGAGCAATTGCAGCTGCTATGGTGGGCTCAATATTCAGCAGCGATGCATGGAACAACGTAACCTTTATTGCCGGCGAAATCAAAAATCCCAAACGCAATATTGGAATGAGTTTATTCCTTGGAACATTGATTGTTACTATTATTTATGTATCGGCAAATGTGATGTACACTGCTCAGCTTCCATTGCAGGGAATTGCATCGGCAGATAAAGATCGTGTTGCTGTTGCTGCATCCAATGCCATTTTTGGTAATGCAGGAACAGTGATCATTGCATTGATGATCATGGTTTCAACATTTGGTTGTAACAACGGGTTGATTCTTGCAGGTGCAAGAGTATATTATACCATGGCAAAAGATGGTCTGTTTTTTAAGCAGGCAGGCGAGCTCAATAAATTTGCTGTTCCCCAATGGAGTTTGTGGGTGCAATGTGTTATTGCCTGTTTATGGAGTGTGAGTGGAAGGTATGGTCAGCTGCTGGATATGATTTCGTTTGTGGTGGTATTATTTTACATGCTTACGATTGGCGGTATCTTTATTCTGCGTAAGAAGAGACCGGATATTGAACGTCCGTACAAAGCATTTGGATATCCCGTTTTACCCATCATGTATATCTTAATGGGCATTGCTTTTTGTATACTTCTTATTTGGTTTAAACCGGAATTTACATGGCCCGGATTAATTATTGTACTGATTGGCATCCCGGTTTATTATCTTGCAGTCGCAAATAAAAAGAATAAAACGAAAGATGAGTGAAGTGAATTTTGATGAATTGTTCAATCAGCTTTCCCATGTAAGAGTGGGAGTGATTGGAGATGTAATGCTTGATACATATATGTGGGGACATGTGGAGCGTATTTCGCCTGAAGCACCTGTGCCCATCGTTTCATTAGATAAAAAAGAATACCGCATTGGTGGTGCTGCAAATGTGGCATTAAACCTTGCTTCGCTTGGTGCATCTGTATCAATGCTGAGTGTATTGGGTGATGATGAAGAAGGAAAACTGCTGACTAAATTGTTGCAGGAGAAAAATATCAAAACAGATTTTTTACTCAGCAGCACCAAACGCATTACTACCAACAAAACAAGAATCATCAGCCGTAACCAGCAAATGATGCGGCTCGATAATGAAATTACACACGACCTCTGGTATGAAGATGAAAACCGTCTCATACTTGCACTGCAAACTTTTATTGCAACTGAAAAGCCTTCTGTAATCATTTTTGAAGATTATAACAAAGGTGTTTTAACCGAACTGATTATTCAGAAAGCAATTGATCTTTGCAATCATCATGGCATTATTACAGCTGTTGATCCAAAACGTAAAAACTTTTTCAATTATAAAACGGTTACCATCTTCAAGCCAAATCTCAAAGAAGTAAAAGATGGATTGAATTTGTTGATTGAAGAAATAAACGCAGAATCATTGCAGGCTATTCATTCAAAGCTCAATGAAAAACTGCAGCACGATATTTCATTTATTACGCTTTCAGAAAAAGGCGTTTTCTATAACAGCGAAAAAGAAGCAGGAATCATTGCTTCGCATTTCAGAAATATTGCTGATGTAAGCGGGGCAGGAGATACAGTGATTGCAGTAGCATCACTTGTTTATGCAGTAACAAATAATGTGAAGCTGATGGCTGAAGTGGCAAATATTGCCGGCGGATTGGTTTGTGAGGAAGTGGGAACTGCAGCAATTAATAAAGAACGCTTAATTGCAGAATGTAAATTATTATTAAAGTAAAACAAAGAAGGTTTACTGGTTGTTATTCAGTAACCAAACAGACTGATATATGCAAACTTATGCTGTAATTGTGGCCGGAGGTTCCGGTAAAAGAATGGGTTCTGTACTTCCCAAACAGTTTTTATTATTAAAGAACAAGCCTGTTCTTTATTATACAATTGATTCTTTTCTCAAGGCTGTTCCCGGTATAAATATTATTGTTGTTTTGCCCGAAGAACATCTGGAACTGGGTAGAGAAATTATTGACGGTTATTTTGATGATAAGCAGATTCAGTTAACCGTTGGTGGAGAAACAAGATTTCATTCTGTACAAAACGGGTTGAAACTTGTTACGGAAGAGTCAATCATCTTTGTGCATGATGGTGTACGTTGTCTTGTAAGCACAGATCTTATTCAGCGTTGTTATAATACTGCACTTGAAACCGGAAGTGCGATTCCTGCAATTGAATGCAGGGATAGTGTACGTATCATTACTGAAGAAGGAAATGATCCTGTTGACCGTACCAAACTCCGCCTGGTACAAACGCCTCAAACTTTTCACAGCAAAATTCTTTTAGCAGCATATGCTATTGATTATAAAGAAAGGTTCACTGATGAAGCCAATGTGATTGAAGCCTTTGGTTTGAAAGTTACATTAGTGCAAGGTGAAGAAACAAATATCAAGATCACCAACCCCATTGATCTTGTTGTAGCAGAAAAAATTCTGGAAGGGTAGATATTAATCTTTTAACCAGCGAAGCAGCTTCGGTAACCTGTTCATGCGGAGTGCAGGATATTTTTCTTCTGTTGCACCATAACTGCTGTAAAAGAACGCAAGATTACGGATATCACTTCCTTCAAAATCAAGCAGGTCATTTGTTGACGCATGCTTATGAATAAAGCGGTCGATTAAATAATGCGAAGCACCCAGTGTTTTTCCATTGGGATGATTGCCTACAAGAATATAATACCATCGATTGTGCGAATGTAAAAATGCTGCTGATGCAAGCAACTCATTCCGTTGCGAATAGATGCCGATAGTTTCGGCAGAACCCTGTTGCCTGGCAAACGAAAAAACATGTTCAAAGCGTGCCACCTGTTCATTTGTAATTGGAGAAACACGCTGCATGGTTTCTTTTGCAAGCGAAAGAATATCTCTTAGCGCTATATCATCTCTTACAATCAGTTTACTTTCTTCTGCCTTCTTAATATTACGTTTAAGATTGGTTCTGTATTTATTGCTGATGCTTTCGTATGACTCATGGAGCTTCAACACATAATTGATTCTTTCAGTAAATGGAAATCCATTAACACTAAACAGGTTTTGCTGATTGAGATAAATATCAATGTATTTAAATCGTTGTGGCAAGGTGTGAAGAAAATTTCTGAGCAGTTCCTTTGTCATTATTTGTTTACTGAAAATGCCAAGTGATGCACAAAAAAAAGGCTGATACAAATAATAAACGCCATACTTCTTGTTCCACGTAAGTGGCATTACTGCTTCATAATTGTTCAGTACAAGAGCATCCCATTGCCCGGCAGTCATTGCATCAAGATACCATGCATAAGCATAGATCAATCCATTGGACGATTGCGTAATACAGTCGTTCCATTTCTGTTGATCAAGATCTGCATGTTTTATAAATTGAATACTGCTCATCAGAAAGGCATCATCCTGTCGATTTTTTTCAAACTGAGATTTTGAATATCTATACTGAACGCAATGTTCTTCAGGAATTTTTTATCAGGAATAGTTGAGTTGAAATAATCCCTGTAAACCTTGCTGTACAATAAAGGGAAATATATGTGTACTGTGTTTTTCAGCAATGAAAGCTGTAAACCTGCATCAAACAACAGCCTGTTGCCATCTGCATTTGGCTTCCATGCTTCAGCATAAGTACCAAGGTCAAGAAATACTTTTAAAGGAATTTTTACAGGCAATAGTTTCAGGATATTCACCTGGTCGGGAATATCACTTGTAAAATTAACAGCTGCCAGCCAGTTGTCTGTTTTTCCAACTTTGCTTGCGAGCATATCGGTGCGTACTTTAAATCCACCATCTCTTATCATAATCTGCTGACTGGCTAATCCTTCAAATTCATTGCGACCAATATAGTAGTTGCTGTATGTGTAATCTTCATAACCTTTGGGCCCGCTCATGTTTAAATGATAAGCATCATTCAAAAACTGTTTGCTGGTGGTTTTGTTTCCGAGATAAATAAATTTTCCAGCAAACACTCTTACATCTGCACCAAGGTGATCATTGTAATTAAAATAATAATTACCGGTAAATGCAAGTCGCACAAAATCTTTTGCCTGCTCAGCTAATAACTCTGCTTTATAAGGATAAAGAACTCTTGTATCCTGAACCACCACCCGTAATTGATTCAGGTAACGGTTCGATTGTGTTTTGGTTATTTTGGTATAGAGGTTGCCGTTAGGTAATGTGTCTCTTTTAAAATGAAGATCATCTTCGTTAAAGAAAAATGTTTTCCATTGTACAAAACGTTCACGTGTACTGAGCGGATCATTTTCTTTTAATACAAATTTCAGTGATGCTGAAAACTTCCGGAAGCCTGTAATATATTTTGTATTCGCAGTATCAGTAAAATCATCACTGCTGAACTTCATTCCACTAACTGCAACAACAACCCGTTGAAACGTTTTTTCAGGAAAGAACATGTAACTCATACGGCCAATGCCATTTAACTGACCGCTCTTAATGCCATACATTGGGGCAACAACAAACTGAAATTTTGTTGGAGGCAAGGTGTAATTGCCAACTGCAGCTCCCAGCATTAATCCGTCATACATGTTAAAGCCGGCAAAAGGAACTGCCATGATGATATTGCTGGTTGAAGTGTTATTACCAACAATGGGAACAAACTTCAGTTTTCTTTTTTGTTCAGCAAACAAAGGGCCTGTTTGATGAAGCTTTGCAAATGATGAATCAAGATTTTTACCCGTTGAATTTTCCAGTGATGTTTTAAGATCAGCAGGAGAGGGGTGTTTCAGTTTCCATTGCTGAAAATATTTTTTCATTGCTGCCTCAAAAGCTTCATGCCCGAGTTGCTGCTCAAGCATGTTCATAAACAACGAACCTTTGGTATAGGCAATTAAGCTGTAATTCGCTTCTGATAATGAATCGCTGGGTGTGCTTAACGGCTGATCTTTTTTCCAGCGTTCAAAACTTTCAAGCAATGTTTCTTCACTGAGATTCAGATTCAATGCTTTTTTCTTTTGCACTACAGGTTTAAACCTGCTTGCTTCCTTCGAAAAACGGCCATCATAATAACTGTTGATGCCTTCATCAAACCAGGGATAAATTCTCTCGTTATTTGCAAGCATACCCTGGAACCAGTTATGTCCCAGCTCATGTTCAATAACACCTTCAAGGTCCTGTTCATTTTTTGTTGGAGAAATAGACGTAATACAGGGATATTCCATACCACCATCAAAACCCATTTTTGCTTCAACTGCACTGGCAATATTGTATTGGTATTCGCCAATTGTTTTACTTCTGAAAACAATGGCATCTTTGATCATTTGTGTACTGTTCTTCCAAACCTGTTTGCCCGTTTCAGTATATGCACTGTATATTTCTATTGTGCGGTTGTTTAAAACAAGTGTATCAAAATTTACAATGTATTTCTTTCCGGCAAACCATGCAAAATCATGAATATTATTTTGTTTAAAAATGAGGGTTTTAACCGGTTCATTCTTGACTGCAACAACCGGTTGTTTTGATTTTGTTGATTGAGGCTTTTTGTATTTGCTGACTACAGCCGCAGGACTTTTATAATTTGCCCGTTGCTTCAGCCAGTTTTTTTCATCCTCATTTTGCAATTCACCACTGCTTAAAACAACATAACTTTTAGGAACCGTAACTTTTACTTCGTAATTACCAAACTCACTGTAAAATTCACCTTGATCTAAGTAAGGCATCGGGTGCCATCCGGTATTATCATAAACTGCAGGCTTGGGATACCATTGTGTAACCTGGTAAGTTTGGCCTACATGTCCGCCTCTTGAAAAGTTTTTGGGAAGCTGTACATGAAACGGTGTTGTCAGTTCAATTTTATTACCGGGAGCAAGCGGCTGAGGTAAAATCACTTTAATGATATCAATATGCTGCGGGTGATCTTCCGTTTCAGCCAGTTGATTGTTTACTCTGAAATCAAGCCGGTTGATATAACCACGTTCTTCTCTTTTTGAAAAATAAAAGTCGGTTCTGCCATTGAGCAATAACTGATCGCTGAAAGCAGTTTTATCAGTACGGTATGCATTGGGCCATAAATGAAACCAGATAAAACGTAACGTATCGGGTGAATTATTGATGTATTCAATTCGTTCAAAACCATCCAGTGTATGTTCGGCATCATTGAGGGTAACTTCTATTTTAAAATTAACCTGTTGCTGCCAGTAAGTTTGCTGAGCATTAACTGAAGCTGAAATAAAAAAAAGTATGATGCCGGTTAAATATTTCACTCAATGGGTTTTATCAAAAATAATATGTTCTTTTGGTTGCACCTATAATTTACCCTTCTGATTTAGCAGGGTGAATATATTGTCCAGCTTTAAGCCAACACTTTGCTCAAGTGCAGTTTTGAAATCTTCAGGATAGGGGTGATGAAATTTCCATGCATTAAAATAGGCTTTCATTGCTTTATCCAGCTCTGCTCTTCCAACACTTTTCTCCAGCACATACATCCAGATGGCTGTTTTCATATAAATCACCATGCCGTACTCATCTTTATTTGGAAAATTAACGGACGGAGTTGAAATAGGTTCTTCCATCGGAATTCCATTCAGCGCATTATAAATGAGCGCCAGGAAATCATCTGTACTTTTTTGCCTTATTTCAGCAGGAAGTGAACTGCCAAAAATTGAATTGGATTTGTATTTCTCTGCTTCATACCTGAACTGGTAATAAGTGTTGATGCCTTCATCCATCCAGGGATGTTCACGTTCGTTGCTGCCAAGCATTCCGTAAAACCAGTTGTGTCCAACTTCATGTGTAATAACAGCATCCAGCGTTTCTGTATTTGCTTTCGGACTTGTAATAAGTGTTACCATCGGGTATTCCATACCACCACTCGATACATTACCCGGTCCTTCAACTGCATTAACAACAGGGTACGCATATTCGCCAATCCAGTTTGAATAATTTCTTACAGCATCTTTAACAAAATCCACACTGCTCTTCCATTCTGTACCTTCCTGGTTGGAGAAAAAAGTAAATGCATCAATTACTTTACCTGAAGGAAGTGCAAGCGTATCATACTGCACCACAAAATCATCATCAGTAAACCATGCAAAGTCGTGCACATTTTCAGCAGTATAGCGTAATGTTTTTGTAGTTGATTTATCAGTTGACTGAAACGTAATAAAGTTCTCTGTTTTTGTTTTATTGATTCTTCCCGCCTGTTTCATTTTCGTAAGTTCATCTTCATTTTGCAAACTGCCTGTTGCAGCAACTACATAATTTGAAGGAACGGTGATGCTGACATCAAACGAACCAAATTCGCTGTAATATTCACCCATGTTGAGATAAGGAATGGGATGCCATCCTTTATTATCATATACAGCTGGTTTAGGATACCACTGGCAAACAGCAAATGCATCGCCAATAAAACCACTTCTTGAAAAGTAAGTTGGGAATTTAACATAGAAAGGAGTGGAGATGGAAATTTTTTCTCCGGGCAATAATGGTTGCGGAAGAACAAGTTTGATGATGTCGATGTTTTCAGGATCAGCTTCTGTTGAAGCTGCAACATCATTTACTTTAAAATCAAGTCCATCGATATATCCTTTTACAGCTTTCTTGAATTTATTTAAGCCTTCTTTGTCGCCTGTTTTATATTGTTGATAAAGGGCTGTTTTGTCGTTCTTGTATGCATTAGGCCAGAGATGAAACCAGATATAAGTTAAGGTATCGGGCGAATGATTAATATATTCTAATTGTTCAGAAGCTTTGATTGATTTATCCTTGATGTCGAGTGCAACATCAATCTTGTAGTTTACCTGTTGTTGCCAATAAGCTTTTTGTGCAGATAATGATAATGACAGAACAATTGCAAGTGTTGTAGCGAAGGTTTTCATCTGTGTGTTTTTATGTTAGATGTTTATAATGGTTTATCTTCCTTTGCCAAGAAAGATGATCCGGATCGAATGAATAAGAATTTTTGCATCGAGTGCAAGCGATACGTTTTCAATATACACCAGGTCGTATTTACTTCTTTCTATCATTTCTTCCACATTTTCTGCATAGCCAAACTTCACCATACCCCATGAAGTTAGCCCAGGCTTTACTTTCAGCAAAAAACGGTAATAAGGTGCTTTAGCCACAACCTGATCAATGTAGTAACGTCGTTCAGGTCTTGGACCAACAAGGCTCATTTCGCCCTTGAGAATATTCCAGAACTGAGGCAGTTCGTCAAGCCGCCATTTGCGCATAATTTTTCCCCATGCTGTTATACGTTGATCGTTTTCAGAAGAAAGAGCAGGACCATCTTTTTCCGCATCTGTAAGCATTGAACGGAACTTGTGAATAGAAAAAGGTTTACCCTTCAGTCCGATTCTTTCCTGTGAATAAAAAATCGGGCCCGGTGAAGAAAGCTTTACTCTTATTGCAACAAAAACCAACAATGGTGATAAAATAATTAAAGCAAGCAGTGAGGTGACAATATCGATTAACCGTTTTACATTTTGCTGCCACTCACTCATCATGCCGGTATGGAAATCAATAAGCATGGCTCCAAGCACATTGCTTGGCCTTACTGATCCTGAAAGAATATCGATTGTATTGGGCAATAATTTAATGCTGACATCCTGCTCGCTTAAAAGACTAAGCAGTTGCTCCATATTTGCACGTTCAGTTTCTTCCGTGGCAATAATTATCTGTTCTATTTGATGATTACGGATAACTGAAACAATGTCGCTGGTTGTTCCTAAAGGTTGCAGGTATTTGCTTAACCCGTTCGACTTAGTTTCGTTAGGGTAAAGAAATCCTGCGAAATAATATCCAAGCGTTTCTTTAGCATTTGCAATTTCTTTATAAAGCTTTACAGCATTTTTTCCACCACCAATAACAAGTGTATTAATCTGAACTTTTCCCGAAACAAACTGATGTTTAATAATACTGAGAATGAATAAACGGAAAAGCCATGTAAAACCAAACTGCAATCCAAAAAGTAACAGCGTTTCCTTATAATAAGAAGTGTATGAACTTATTTTATCGTTCAGTAATAATGTAAAGAAAATTACAATGGAGCCTGCCAGGCAAATGGAAACAGTTGCAGTTAATTCCTGGAGTCTTGATTTGTTGTAAAGATTTTTATATGTGCCGGTAAGATGGTAAAGAATGAGCCAGAACATGGGTACAAAAAAAATCCCCAGGAAAAACATCTTATCAGGTGTTTGGGAAAGTATTCCCTCTGCTTCGCCAAGTAAAACACGGCGCAGAAAATAAAATAATCCCCATGCAAACACAGCCGAAAGCCAATCCGCTAAGACATACCATCCTGTGTGAATGCGTGGGCTCTTATTCATGAAAGATTAAGCTAAAGTTGTACGTTGAATTTTCTGGAGTATCTGGTGGGCTACATCCATTGCTCTCAATCCGTCAACCTCACTTACCGGAACTGGTTTGTTATGAAGAATTGCATCCCTGAATTGTTCCAGTTCCATCTTAATTGCATTCACATCTTTCACGGCAGGATTTGAAACTGCAATTGTTTTCTTGCCATTGTTGGTTTCAATATCAAACGTGAACGCATCTTTATCATGCGATGTTTTCATTTTAATAATCTCTGCTTTCTTTTCAAGAAAATCAACACCAATGTATGCATCACGTTGAAACAACCTGATCTTCCGCATTTTCTTCATACTGATGCGGCTGCTGGTGAGATTAGCCACACATCCGTTATTAAATTCAATACGTACGTTGGCAATGTCAGGAGTATCCGTCATCACTGCGACACCGTTAGCATGCACCTGCTTCACATCACTTTTTACAAGACTGAGAATAATGTCGATGTCGTGAATCATCAGGTCAAGAATAACACTCACTTCAGTTCCTCTTGGATTAAATTGTGAAAGGCGATGTACTTCCACAAACATCGGATTTAGTTCAAGGTCTTTAATGGCAAGGAACGCAGGATTGAAACGCTCTACATGACCAACCTGAAGTTTTACGTTTGCTTCTCTTACCAGCTTAACCAGTTCATTTGCTTCTTCCATGGTGTTACACATCGGCTTTTCAACAAAAACATGTTTGCCCATGCGTACGGCGAGTTCGCAAAGATTAAAGTGATAATTAGTTGGAGCAACAATATCAGCGGCATCGCATAACGCCATTAATTCTTCTGGATCAGCATAACGCTTCAACTGATATTTTTCTTCAACAGCTTTAGCTGTACGATCGTTGGGATCAAAAAAGCCTACCAATTTTATTCCTTCTATTTCCTGCCAGTTATTGAGATGAAACTTTCCGAGATGGCCAGTGCCAAAAACAGCTATCTTAAGCATTTAAGTAATATTAATAAAGCAAATATAACCAAGGCTGTTACATAATGAACAAACAAAAAAGCCGGGCATATGTACCATGCTTTTTGCAAATGACAATTGTTTTGGTAAAATGTTTGTAAATTATTTAAAATCAGAAAGTTATATAGATTTAAATCAATCGACTCGCAAATGAGTATCTCAAGTTTTGTACTTTCTGCTTCTCTTCATTTCTTTCGGTTGTAGATGTAAAACCAATATGTTGAATTTTATAAATCATTGTTTAGTTTAGTATGATCGATTTGTCTTTTATATAAACTGAAGATAGATTAATAACCCGGCAGCAATCATCATAATCAGAAGTGCAGCAAAGCCAAAGATGTTGGCTGTTTTACTGTTCACAAATTCGCCCATAATTTTTTTGTTGTTTGAAATATGCAGAATGATTGCAATTAGTACCGGTGCAGTTATGCCGTAAAGAATAGCTGTATAAATCAGTGCTTGTATAGGGGTAATGCCAATGTAATTCATCGCTAAACCCAATAGTAATGAAATGGCGATGATGACATAAAAGCCTCTTGCTTCATGAAATTTTTTGTCAAGGCCTTCTTCCCAGCCAAATGTTTCTGTAAATATGTAAGAGAGTGATCCCGACAAAACAGGGATTGCTATTAACCCCGTTCCAATAATGCCAATCGCAAATAGTAAATAAGCAAGGTTGCCTGCCAATGGTTTTAAAGCCATAGCTGCTTGTTCAACCGTTTCTATTTTATGCACTCCACCCTGGAACAAAACAGTTCCCGTTGTTAGTATAATAAAATACATAACCAGTGCAGATACCGTCATTCCGAAGTCTACATCCTGGTTCATCGTATGAACTAATTTTTTGTCTACAACCAGGTGGCTTTTTTTATGTTTCATTTCTTCCACTTCAACCGAAGCCTGCCAGAAAAAAAGATAAGGAGAGATTGTGGTTCCTAATATGCCAACAATCATTGCAATAAAATTCTTGTCAAACTTTAAAGTAGGAATAAATGTCGATTTGAATATTTCAACAATATCCTGCTTGTATAAAAATGGCACCAGGAAGTAAACAAGCATTACTGTGCAGATGTATTTTAATACAGAGGCGATTTTTTGATAGGGTAAATAAATAATCAAGCCCAGTAATAAGACGGTGAAGAAAACACTGAAGAAACTTGCATCGATAGAAGGGAATAACAAATTTCCTACTGCACCCATTCCAGCAATATCTGCTCCGATGTTCATTACAATTGCCGGGAAGCTGAAAAGAAGCATGATGTACAAAATATATCTCGGGTAATGATTTTTAAGCGTTCGGGTTAACCCATGTGAAGTAACCAAACCAATCCGGGCACACATTTGTTGTATAACCGCCATTAATGGAAATGCAATAATAGATGTCCATAATGTTGAAAGACCGTATTCAGCGCCTGCCTGTGAATAGGTGGCTATACCAGATGGATCATCATCACTGGCACCGGTTACAAGTCCCGGACCAATATGCTTCCAGAATTGAGCCAGTTTATTTGTGAGTCTTTTCTTACTTTCCATTTTTTGTATTGAAGAGGTAATTGTAATAAAAGATCCAATAACTGTGAAGGCGAATGTTTATGAAATGGTTTGTTTTAATGTAATAATGATGAATAAATATTCTATTCTTTAACTATCAAATCTTTTTGAAATAAAGTATCAGCTCCGCTTGTTGCCTGATCATTGAGCGGATCAGTTCCGGTAAGTAATACTAAAACCTGGTACTTTCCCGGTTTTAATTTCCTGATAACAGCTTCAACTGTTGATTCACATTTGCATTTACAGGCCATGCCATGCCAATGCTCAATGATGGTAATCCTGTTTTCTTTTATATCGCAGGTTAGTTTCACTTTTCTGCAGCACAAATGATCAACTGAACGGTGATAAACGAGAGAGTCTCCTTTAATGTAAATGGTATCAAGAGAGAGCCAGTTTGTTGCCGGCTCCTGGAATTTACTTTCACCTGATTTGTTGATTCTTTCCGATGCGCAACCTTCTACGTGATAGATAAAAGACGATTGCTGGGCTTTGGTAACGTTAAATAACAAGCACAGTGTAAAGATGGAGAGCAGCTGTTTCATAAAAGGTTCAGTTAATATAACAAATTACATGACCATTCAACCGGGATTCATGATCTCTGTCAATATGCTTGCTACTGTAAGTCATTTAATTCTGATTATTCAGTTTGTTAACTTTTAAGAAAATTACCTCTATGATTCTTTTACAGGCAACCTGGAGTTTTTCCGGAGGCTCATTTTTTCTTCCTTTACTGTTGTTGTTAGTTATCTAGTGTATTGCATTGGTTGCAATTGCCAATGGAAGATTTAATGACAATACAACTAGTTATGCTGGTTTTTAATTGTTTTATTTCTGAATATAATCGGGGTAATCCTGTTTGTTATCTGGGGAAGAAGAGAAGTTTATAGTGGTGAGAAGCGGGAAAAATGAATTTGAGTTTTCAGTGCAAAATATGAATGAGCAGAATAAGAAATACAATAATGATGAATTGCATTCATTGTTGTAAAAAAATGAGAAGGGTTATTTCTGGCCTTGTTGCATTCATAAAATAACAGTTAAAGATTTAGATAGTGTTTATTAACCATTTCAATACTAGTTTATGAAACAATTCTTTCCATTCCTGTCTCTTTTGTTTCTTTTCTTTTGCAGCAGTACAATAAAGGTTCCTGAATCAACTACAGAGCAACTCCTGGGTATGGAGCTTAATTATGACAATAACACAATTACTTTGGTTGTTGTGTCAAAGGGTTGTACAACTAAAAAGGATTTCTCTTTTCAGATGAAGGATAACAACTTACTTGTTGTTCGAAAAAAGAAAGATGAGTGTAAGGCTTTAGCTTTCGGTCTCCGGCTAACATGGACTTTCCAGGAAACAGGAATTAAACCCAATGTGCCATTTCGAATTCAAAACTCATTTATTGCGAATCCATTAACGGCAAATCTGAAATAAGATGAATAAGAAGATTTACATGAAGCCTTCAAAGCCTTCATTAATTGCAGGAATGATTGCAGTAGGGTTGATGTTGATTTTTGGAGTGGTGTTCCTTTTTTTAATGATTGATGAAGAATCGATGGTTGGTATTTTGTTTCTTTCTTTCTGGATTTTAGTTATGATTTTGCTCGAGGTGATTTTCATCTACAACTATAGAAATCCTGGTAAAAGTATTTCAGAGGAAATTATTATCTCCGACGAAGACAAAGAGGATGAAGAAACTATATCCTTCGATAAACGTTTGAGAAGATTGGAAAGTTTGTATAAAGAACGACTTATTTCACATGAAGAATACAAACAAAAACGTACTGAGATTATGAATGGTAAATGGTAATGTTCATTTTAAGTTGAGAGGAAGTTGTTTGATTCATTTTAAAGGACAAATGTGATCGGTTTTCTCAACACGGCTTAATTTATGATGATTTATATGGTTCTTGTTTAACTAATTTTAAAGGAAGGACTTTTGTGATTTTAATCCTGGAAAGAACCAGTAGCCCAATTCAAAGTAGCATATGTCTGGTAAAGTTTGGCTTTTAATTCCAATAACTTCTGTTGCGATTCCAGCATTTTTGTTTCACGTGAATTGAGAAGAAAGAGGGTGGTTTCTCCCAAAGAAAATTTCAACATTTCCGTGTTATAAAGATGTGCCAGGTTTTTGTTCAGGCTCTCATATATTCTTATCTGCTTTTGTAAATTAAGAACCTCGTTAAAGTGAAAACGTACTTTATTTTCAAGATTTAGCTGGGTAAAATTCCGGTCTAATTCTGTTGATTTAATTTTTATACGTGATGATTTATAATCGCCAATACCCTGTCTGTTTGGTATGGCAACAATAGCACTTAATCCAAACTTATAATTATTCTCAAAAAAATAATTTGCAGACAAGTTAACTGAGTTGTAACCCTTTTGTAAGAAATTATATTTTACATCAAGCTTTGGTAATAGGTTTTGAAGTTTCAGTTTTCTTTCCACTTCAAGGGCCTGTAATTTAAAATCAATTTGTTGCAGTTTAGGATGTGTTGTTGAAATACGGCTGATCCAGTTGTCTACGTTTTCAAGAGCAGGAAAATTGATTTCATTCTTCAGTCGTGTTGTATCAGGTAAAACCAGTTCAGTTAAATAGGCCGGTACATTATTCGGATGCCATAAGAATGCGGATAATTCTAAAGTTGATTTTCTGAATTTCAGCCAGGCTTCTTCCCGTTGTTGTTGAAAATTTAATAATTGAACTAAGGCCTCTGTTGTATCAACAGCGGCTCTTTCTCCGTTTAAAAAAGAAATTTTAATCAGGGAGTAACGTGATTCATTGAGCGTAAGAATTGTATCGTATGAACGAAATACCTGGTAATCTTTCGCCCAGTTCCAATATGACTTATAGGCATCATAAATAAGATCGTTGATAATTGTTCTTTTTTCAAATTCAGATTGCTGTTTGAATAAACGGCCTTGTTGAAGAGCGGCTCTTCTTTTATCAAGGATAAGATCTTTTAAAAGCGGTACACTTAATCCGGCATAACTTGTATTGCCCAATGTGTATTCTCTGTTGGTGTAGTCGCCGAAATTGTTTTCTATGCCCGCATACAACTCTATACCAAACCAGGTTGGTATAACCATTTCTGTATTGTTATAATTGTAGTATGTTTTTCCGTCAAACGTTTTTTGATTTTTATTAATAGCAATTACCGGATCGAAATTGCCCTTAATAGCTAAAAGTTGAGCGGCGGCTAAATCTGCTAACAATCCGGCTTGCTTTGCAACCGGGTGGTTTGAACGAACGATTGATAAGAACTCTTCTTCTGTAAGCACAGTTGAAGAATTCTGGCCATTGACCAATGAAATGCTGATGCAGAACTGGATAAACAGGATCAATGATCTTTTCATTTGTTTGTCTTAGTTGATTTGCTTTTTTTATTTACAACGGGCTTGTAAAAATCAGGAGGGAATCCATTCACCTGGCGCCAAAGCTCATACCATATAGGAACATCTTTTAATAAAGAAAATCCAACTGCACCCGTTCCAAGTTTTAATTCGTGTGGCCATTTTCTTTCTTCGTTATCTTCTGCAACAATTACCCTGAACATTCCATTCTCATTTAAGTTTGATTCAATGGCAACAATTTTTCCTCCAAATGTTCCGTATGAAGCTTCTGGCCAGCCGCTGAAAATAAGTGCAGGGAAACCATCAAAAGTGAAACGGACTTTCTGCCCAATTTCTAGTAATTGCAAGTCCATTGGTTTTATCCATATCTCAACAGCTAACTGGTAATTTTCCGGCACTATTTCAACAATCATTTCACCTTCTTTTACCGTTTCATTTATACCAGCTTTGCGTGCATTAATCACCTGCCCATCCTGTGGAGCCAAAACATAATATTGCCCATTGCGGATGCGGTAATTTTCATATTGATTGAGAAGCTTTGCAACTTTTCCCTGGCCGGTGGCAATTTGT
Source organism: Chitinophagaceae bacterium UBA1931 (assembly GCA_002337125.1). Lineage (GTDB taxonomy): Bacteria > Bacteroidota > Bacteroidia > Chitinophagales > Chitinophagaceae > Lacibacter. Next base: position 484,057 of record DDFJ01000004.1, on the reverse strand, counting down.
GATTGTGACTGAAAACGTTCTCCGGTTGTCTTTGCTATTTTCTCAGAATAATTTTGAATAGTGGCATTCCTGTCTAACTGAAGAATCAACAAATCCTGCTTGCTGTTGTAAAAGTCATTTTGTGCAGTTGTAAGTTTAGCACTTGTGTTCTGGTGTTGTACTTTACGACGTTCAAGTTCAGTTAAAGGAATCACACCTTGCTCATACATTTTAATTGCAGCATTTAATTGTCTGTCGGCAACTGTCATTTCGTTTTCTGCTGCAATCAGTTTTGTACTGTCGCTCTGAACTTTACGTTTCGTTTGAATCAGCTTATTATCAATTGAATTAAGTTTTAGCTCTTTTTCATTTTCAATTGCAGAAATTTGTTGTTCACTGGTTTTTACTTTCTCTTCATAATAGCCAATCGTTTGTTGTTCGGCATTTAACTGTTCCTCTGTTCGCTCAAGTAATTGTGGATCGAGATAATCATCTTTGATTTCGGCTAACTGTAAAATGGTATCACCTTTTTTTACAAAATCACCTTCCTTTACCCACCATTTTACAATTCTTCCCGGGATGATATTATTGATTTGTTGCGGCCTTTGTTCCTGCCGCATAGTAGTTACAGATCCTGTACTTCTGATATTCTGAGTCCATGGAATAAATAGTGTCAGCAATATTATTGCTGATACGACGTAAAAATATAAACGCACTTTAGTCGTCCTGTTGTGCCTGTATATTTCACTAAACGATTTTAATTGCTTGCCTGCTTTCGCTTGTATATCTTCTGTTAATAATTGCATGGTTAAACAAATTGCTTTTTTAATCGTGTTATTTCAGCTTAATTATTTTACCATCTCTTATTTGAATTGCCGAGTTACAACTGTCAGCAAAATCCATTTCGTTTGATATAACTAAAACAGTTGTTGCCGGAATTTCATTCAGTAAATAATTTTTAATTTTTTTCCTGCATTCATCATTAAAGCCAAGCCATGGCTCTTCAAGTAATAGAAGCTGCGGCTTGGAAATTAATGCACGAAGAAGTAGTACTTTCCTGATAACAGCACTCGACAGTCGTTTGCCACCAGCATCTATTTGCGTATCAAAGCCATTCTTTAACGAAGTGATTACATCGCTGATGCCTAATTTTTCTGCTAAATCTGTTATTTGAGAAGTGGTAACACTGTTGTCGCCAAGGGAAATATTTTCCCATAGTGTTCCCTGGAAAATATCCTGTGATTGAAAGAGAATTCCTGTTTCTGCTCTTAAAAGAGTTGGGCTGTAATTACCTATTGGAATTTCATTTATCGTAATCGTTCCTGTAAAATCGGGGTATGCACCGGTAAGCATTTTTAGCAGGGTTGATTTGCCTGAACCATCACTTCCTGTAATGCACATTTTTTGACCTTTCTCTAATCGAAAGGAAATGTCTTTCAGAATATCAATATTGTTACTGTAACTGAAGCCTACATTTTGAAACTCAATGCTCATACCATTTGAATCAGGGTCGGGTTGCAAACTTCCTTCCGGCTCAAGTGGTTTGTCAATAACTTTTCCAAGCTTTTCAACGCTGGTTAAAATGTCATAAATCTTATCTAGACTTTTGATGAGTTTTTCTACCGATGCCAACACTGTAATGATTACGATTTCCGCTGCTGCAAACTGACCTACATTAATCTGATTGCCTACCAGTAAGGCTGCACCAACGATCAACATTGCAGCAGTGATAATAATCTTAAAACCAATAAGCGCCCAATATTGTAACAGCAAAACCTTAAAGTGACTTGTACGTGCATGCAAATATTTTGTAACCAGCTGATCTGTTTTTTCCATTGGAAAAGATGATCCCTTCGAAAACTGAAAAGACTTCAGTACTCTTGCAATTTCTTCTATCCAGCCTGCAACTGCATATTTCTGATCGCTCTCATACAAACTCGTTAATAACCCTCTTTTATAAGTTGACCTGATAATGATAAATACAATTAAAATGACCAGTAAACTGAAAATGATAAACACGTTGGCATATAATGAGAGTAGGATTAATCCAAAGATTACTTGTATTAAGGCTGAAGGAAAATCTATGAGCAATCTTGCCAGGCTTTTTTCCAGGTTGATTGTATCAAAAAAGCGATTCACAAATTCAGGTAAGTAATAACTATCAGTCTGTTTCAAATCAAGACGTGGTATTCTCCAGGCAAATTCAAACGAGTAGCGGGTAAAAAGACGTTGCTGGATTTTTTCAATGATTTTCATTTGGTTCACTTGCAGTAGTCCCGTTGCGAACGTGCTGAAAACAACAAATATGATTAAGACAATGATCGATGTTGAAAGACGACCAGCCAGTACAAAATTGATAATTGCCTGTACGCCAAGCGGAACAGCTAGCTGTAACAAACCTGCAAGGATTGCAAAAAAATAAATTGCACTTATTTCCTTTCTTTCAAGGTTAATTACCTGCAATAAGCGCTTTATAGGGCGTTTAAGATCTTTTTCAGCCTGTTCATTTGCCATTACAACTAATATTTAATGATATATCTGCTTGCGCATAAAGCCCTGGGCACCTAATTAGTTAGGCACTACAACAGTTTTGATGGAGAAATGTTTAATGTAAATGAAAAATGTTTTGCGTTAGGTGACGAAATCTCTTAAACGTTAAAAATCTGTTTAATCTGAAATAAATGCAGATATGGGATGAGGGTTAAAGTTTGATAAAAGCGAATGTTTTGAAATCTCAGATCCACTGAGATTTGTAAGTAAGAGTCGTATTTGAAATTTTCAATTTTGCATGGTTATATTTCCAAAGCATAAAAAAGAGCCTTGTAAATTATTACAAGGCTCTTTTTACTTTTTCTGCGGACCGGACGGGACTCGAACCCGCGACCTCCGCCGTGACAGGGCGGCATTCTAACCAACTGAACTACCGATCCAACTCCCATTTTTGGGACGGCAAAGATAAGGGCTTTTACTTTTTATAATGAAAACTTTTTCAAGATTTTTTTTAATCAATTTTCTTACTGCCGATCTTTTTTATTTCAAGCTTAATTGAATTGTATATTTGAAACTTAAATTATGAATATGGACGAACAGCAAAATGTAAACCCTAATCAGCTGAATATTGAGATTACTGAAGAGGTTGCCGAAGGAGAATATGCTAATCTTGCGATTATAACACACAGTCATGCAGAATTTGTGATTGACTTTGTAAATGTGATGCCGGGAACTCCGAAAAGTAAAGTAAAATCAAGAATAATCTTTACACCACAACATGCCAAACGTTTTATGAAAGCGTTGACTGAAAATATTCAACGCTTTGAACAGGCAAACGGACAAATCAGGGACCTGGAAGACTTTCAGATACCGATGAATTTTGGCGGACCGACTGCACAGGCATAAAAAAGTCGTTAGTTGTTAGCGATAGTTTTAGCAAATACATTTAACGACAGATGAATTTTATTTAATGGAAATAACATTTTCTTACCTGCATTTATTTGAGTTTACCAGGAATGTTTTTTTAGCAATGGGTTGCAGTGAAACTGATGCTGAAACAGCAACAAAAACGTTGCTTTCGGCTGATGTAAGAGGTATCGATTCGCATGGTGTGGCCCGTTTAAGCGGCTATGTGCGTTTGTGGCAGGCTGGAAGAATTAATCCCAAACCTCATATTCATATTGTTCATGAAACACCTTCAACTGCAGTGGTTGATGGCGACAGAGGCTTAGGTCTTGTAGTTGCACCTTTTGCCATGCATGTGGCAATTGGAAAAGCAAAAAATGTTGGCAGTGGTTGGGTGAGTGTGCAGAACAGTAATCACTTTGGTATTGCAGGTTATCATGCAATGATGGCTTTGCAACATGATATGATTGGAATGGCCATGACAAATGCTTCGGCTTTGGTTGCGCCAACCTATTCAGTTGAACGTATGCTGGGCACTAACCCGATTGCGGTTGCTGTTCCCGCAGGTAATGAACATCCTTTTGTTGCAGATATGGCAACAACCACTGCTGCAAATGGTAAACTCGAAATCTTACAACGCAAACACGAAGAAGCGCCGGTTGGCTGGATACAGGACGAGCAAGGTCTTGCTACTACTGATGCACATGCATTAAAAAACAAAGGAGCATTATTGCCACTTGGCAGCGACAGGGAGCATGGAAGCCATAAAGGCTATGCACTTGGTTCAATTGTAGATATTTTCTCAGCTGTACTAAGTGGTGCAAACTACGGTCCCTGGGTTCCACCATTTCCTGCATATGTGCCCATGCCGGAAAATCAACCGGGTAAAGGTCTTGGTCATTTTCTGGGTGCAATGCGTATTGATGCCTTCCGTAAAGCAGAAGATTTTAAGAAAGACATGGATCAGTGGATTCGCCGTTTCAGGGAGGCAAAACCTGCCGAAGGATACGAACGTGTATTAATACCCGGCGACCCAGAAAGAGAATATGAAGCCATCCGCATGAAAGAAGGAATTCCTTTGCTGGAATCTGTTGCAGAAGATTTACAAAGAACAGGACAGATTTTCAATCTCAATCTTTAATTTCGCATGCTTTTTTGAGTGAGGTTAAAAACACAGTTGGTACTGAGTTGTGTGAAGAATGCTGATCAAAAAAAGATGAGCAGAAATACAGGAAGTACAAGTGAGTGACACAACCAAAGCTCAATAGCAGCAATATAGTTGATAAACAAAAAAGACATAAACCGATTACGATGAAAATTATGAAGTTTGGCGGTACCTCTGTAGGTAAGCCTGAAAGAATGCATGATGTGGCAAGTTTGATTACACGTGATGATGAATCAAAAATTGTTGTATTAAGTGCTTTAAGTGGTACAACCAATTCACTGGTTGAAATTGGAACTGCACTTGCAAAGGGCGACAGGGATGCAGCCAAACAGGTAATTGATAAACTGGATGCACATTACCAAAACTTCATCAGTAATCTGCTTGTTTCGTCCGAGATGCAGGCAAAATGCCGTGCAATTATTGCTGAGCATTTTGAATTCCTGAACATCATTCTTAAAATTTCTTTTAACGAAGCATTGAATAAAGATATTCTTGCACAGGGAGAGTTGATGAGCACTAAAATGTTCAGCTGCTACCTGGAAGAAAAAGGAATTGATCACCTGTTACTGCCTGCGCTTGATTTTATGAGCATCGACAGTTACGATGAACCACAGGTTGAAAGCATTAAACTGAAACTGAAAAGTCTGATTGATCAGAACAGCAGTAAAAAATTATTCATTACACAAGGATACATTTGCCGCAATGCAAGGGGAGAGGTTGATAACCTGAAACGTGGTGGAAGCGATTACAGCGCATCGTTAATTGCTGCAGCAATCCAGGCAAGTGTTTGTGAAATATGGACTGATATTGATGGTATGCACAATAACGATCCACGTATCGTGAAAAAGACAGTGGCCATTGAGCAGCTGAGCTTTGATGAAGCAGCTGAACTGGCATACTTCGGTGCAAAAATTCTTCACCCTGCTTCTATCTGGCCTGCACAGCATTATAACGTTCCGGTAAAACTGCTGAACACTATGCAGCCTGATGCAAAGGGAACATTGATTACTGAACTGGCTGGTAGTGTTGGTGTAAAAGCTGTTGCTGCAAAAGATGGTATTACTGCCATTAAGATAAAGAGCAGCCGCATGTTGCTTGCTTATGGTTTCTTACGTAAAGTATTTGAAGTGTTTGAGAAATACCGCACTTCAATTGACATGATTACAACTTCTGAAGTTGCCGTATCAGTTACGATTGATACCAACGCTCACATGGAAGATATTGTTCGTGAACTGGAACCATTTGGCACAGTTGAAGTTGACCAGGACCAGACGATTGTGAGTATTGTTGGAAATGAAATTGGTAAAACTGAACATATTCTTACAAAGTTGTTTGACAGTGTAACTGATATTCCTGTAAGAATGGTGAGCTATGGCGGAAGCCCTCACAACGTTTCAATGCTTGTGCCTGCTGCCTTTAAAACGCAGACGTTACAAGCGTTAAACAAGGGTGTGTTTGGTTTAGAATAGGATGTGTTATCTTAACAATTGCAAAACAATTGCAGTTGTATCTTCAAATAAAAACTGAATGCGAAACTTTCTGCTTTTTCTGTTATTCAGTGCCTCTTTGCAAACCTATGCTCAGGACTTAACCGGTGTTTGGGAAGGTAGCGTGTTGCTTGATGGCAGCAAAAGTCATAAACTCAACCTACGCCTTGAAATCATTCAGCAGGAAGGGGCCTACTATGGTATTCTTTACAGCAGGGGAAGTGATAAGGGTGTTGTGTATGGTTGCGATTTCTTTGTTTCTGCAAATCCAGAGAATGGAAAGCTTGTATTTAACTGGCAAAAACTGCAACGTTCTGTTGGCATGAAAGAAAGCGAATGCCGCATGGTTGATCATTTTGAAATGATTGTAAGTACCCGCAGCGATTCAACAAGTGTAATGAACGGATTTTGGGTTTGGCAATCAGGCAACTCAGATAGGTTGGGTCTTACCAAAGTAAGTAACAGCATTTCTGATATGACAACTGATGAAATTAATGAATACATCAGGCAGTTGTATGAGGCGTATGAAATTTCAGGTATTAAACTGCCAGCAGAATCCCGCCTGGTTAAAAAAGTATATGCACAGGCAATCGAAAACAGCCCTTTGGTTGTACAGTTTTCAACAGTTGATTCAAGCGCCAGTGATTCAATTTCTGTATACGTGAATGATAACCGGCTTGCTTCTATGCAAAGCCTGATAAAGAAACCGGTCCGGCTGCGTTTTGAATCTATTCAGTCCGGCGATTATGAAATTGTTGTTGTAAACGAATCGGAAACAAAGAACCGGGTTAAAGTCAACGTAAAGATTATGCAGCTTGGTGAAGTAAAAGAGATCACCGTTACCCCGACTTATACCATTAATCCGCTCATTTTATTCACCCGTAAAGAAGATTAGTTGTCAGTAACAGTTTGAGGTATATATTTGCTCTCGCATTAACGAACGATAGCTAAAATTATACCTTATGTTTAGTTTTGATAACACTGCAAACGCTTTTGAATATAAAAACGACAAGCAATTAAAAAAAGCCAACTTTCTCTTTTCCTCAATGGGTTATACCTGGCTGGTTGGCATTGGAACAAAAATTACTCCATGGGCTATCAGGGCCGGACTTCCGGTAAAAGGCCTCATCCGCAAAACTATTTTTGAGCAGTTTATTGGTGGTGAAACGCTTGAAGAAACTGCAACAGTGGTAAACAATCTTGCCAGGTTCAATGTGCAGGTTATCCTTGATTATGGTGTGGAAGGTGGTGATTATGGCGAAGATGAAAAAGATCGTTCCTGCGAACAGTTTTTAAAAGTGGTTGAATATGCAGCAACTCAGCCAAACATTCCATTTATCAGTATTAAAGTAACAGGTATTGCCCGTTTTGAATTACTGGAGAAAATGGATGACCTGATGCATAAATCAGAAGGCACTTTAATTAAACGTTACGAACAGACACTTGAAAAAATATCTGCCGAAGAGCGCCAGGAATGGCAGCGTATCTGCAACCGCATGGAACGCATTTGCTCACTTGCAGCAACAAAAAAAGTAAGCGTTACTGTTGATGCAGAAGAAACTTATATACAGGACCCGATTGATGCGTTGATTACGTTAATGATGGATCAGTACAACAAAACCGAGCCCATCATTTACAATACAGCCCAGCTTTACCGCCACGACCGTTTGCAGTTTATTCATGATTGTCACCAGGCAGCTGAACAGCGTGGTTTCATCTTTGGCATTAAACTCGTTCGTGGTGCATACATGGAAAGGGAAAGAAGAAGAGCAGCAGAAAGAGGATACCCTTCACCCATTCAACCCGATAAGGAAAGTACCGACAGGGATTTTGACCGTGCAACAGAGTTTTGCATTGAGCATATTGACCGTGTTGCATGCATTGTTGCTTCGCACAACGAACAAAGCAATGCATTGGGTGCAGAACTGCTGCATAAAAAAGGAATTGTACATAATCACAAGCATGTACATTTCAGCCAGCTTTATGGCATGAGCGATCATATTACCTTCAACCTTGCAAAAGATGGTTATTCAGTAAGCAAGTATCTTCCTTTTGGTCCAATGAAAGATGTGGTTCCTTACCTGATGAGAAGAGCAGAAGAAAATAGTTCGATGAATGGACAGATGGGAAGAGAACTGAAGCTGATTAAAACAGAGATGAAGAGAAGAGGGATTTGAGTCTTCAAAAGAATAAAATGAAACTGCGAATTACACTTCTGATTATTTCCATACTGTCTTTTTTAAATATTTATTCTCAAACAAAAAAAGCAAAACAGGAACTTTCCTTCAATGAAGGTGTAGCCATTCCAATTGGAAGCTTTGGTGCAAACGAGTTAAGCCGGAAAAATGCAGGTTTTGCATCGGCTGGAGAATTTACAGAGATTGAGTATAAAAGTTTTATTTGGGGAACAGTTGCTTTGAAAGGAAGTTTTTTAACCCAGATAAATTTTATAAATAGAAGTGAGCTGGTTCGACAATACGAACATTTGAATCCATCATTTAATGCTAACTACTCTGCTCCGGTTTTTCCACAGCCTTATACAGTAAGCCAAAACAATTTTTTTAACAGAGCTGTAAATACAGATAATAGTACAGGCTCTTTGAACAGATCGTGGAGTTTTAAGCGTTGTTCATGGAAGCTTTTCGCCGTTACGGGAGGTCCGGTGATAAAGATCAATATGGATAAAGTACAGAAGCTGTTTTTTGAAACATCGGTTGAGGCAGGGGTTGGATATTTAATTTCACCAAGCTTAAACGCTGCCTTTAAAAACGATACAGTTAGTGCCAGAATAAATCAGACTTCAAAGGGCGGTTTCGGATTTGTTTATTCAGCAGATGCAGGCTTACAATATAAGTTTCATAAAAAAATTCAATTTCAGTTTGGTATTCATCTTCTTGGCTCAGGCAATTTCATTTTCAAAAATGTAAAGACAACTCTCGTAGGAAGCAAAGGTAGTCCCTACTCATTAGGCTCATTACAATCATGGGCTTCAGAAACAACAGGAACCGTTAAGCAACCTATCAGCAATTTGAATTTTTCTGCGGGACTTTCATTCTGTCTTTAATGTTCAATCCACACTTTCCCCACAGTCGGGCTTTGATAGTTAGGAGCTAATAGCTTTTCTTTACCTTGCACCCATGCAACAATACCTTACTTTACTGCAGCATATTTTGGATAATGGTACTGTAAAAACCGATCGAACCGGTACAGGTACAAAAAGTGTTTTTGGTTACCAGATGCGTTTTGATCTGAATCAGGGATTTCCGTTGGTAACAACCAAGAAAGTGCATTTAAGAAGTATCATTCACGAACTGCTCTGGTTCCTGAAAGGAGAAACCAATATTGCTTATCTCAAAGAAAATAAAGTAAGCATCTGGGACGAATGGGCTGATGCCAATGGTGAACTTGGTCCGGTATATGGCAAGCAATGGAGAAGCTGGGAAGGTGCAAATGGAGTAGTGGTTGACCAGGTGAAAGATTTGATTGAGCAGATCAAAAAAAATCCCGACAGCAGAAGGCTCATCATCAGTGCATGGAATGTTGCTGATTTACCCAAGATGGCGTTGATGCCCTGTCATACCATTTTCCAGTTTTATGTGGCTGATGGAAAACTGAGTTGCCAGTTATATCAACGCAGTGCGGATGTGTTTTTAGGTGTGCCATTTAACATTGCATCATATGCTTTGCTCACAATGATGATTGCACAGGTTTGTGATCTGAAGCTGGGCGACTTTGTACATACCTTTGGTGATGTGCATATTTACAGCAATCACATGGAGCAGGTAAATCTGCAATTGAGCAGAACACCTTTTCCGTTGCCAGTTATGAAAATTAATCCTGCAGTGAAAGATATTTTTGGATTTACGTTTGAAGATTTTACACTGGAGAATTATGAATGTCATCCTGCAATTAAAGCACCGGTTGCGGTGTAATATGAACCCCTAACCCCTAAAGGGGAACAGGAAAACAACCTAACTTTATACTATGACTATTGCTGATCAAAGTAACAGAGATTTGCAAAACTCCCCTTCAGGGGTTGGGGGTATTATTTCTCTCATCGTCGCCGCTTCATCTAACAATGCCATTGGCAGAAATAATCAGTTGCTCTGGCATTTGCCGGCCGATTTAAAGTTTTTCAAAAACACCACGTGGGCACTTCCGGTAATCATGGGCAGAAGAACATTTGAATCTGTTGGAGGGAAGCCTTTACAAGGACGAACAAATATCATCATTACACGTCAGCCCGATCAGCAATCGGAATATGATAATGTCTGGTTTGCATCATCGCTTGAAGATGCTGTAGAACAGGCAAAGAAATTACAGACAACAGAAATCTTTATTGCTGGCGGCGCACAGATTTACCAGCAGGCAATGTCCATTGCCAACAGGATTTATATTACAAGAGTTCATGCAAATTTTGAAGCTGATGTTTTCTTTCCAGAGTTTAATGTGGAAGAATGGAAGCTGGTAAGAAACAATGATTTTGAAGTGGATGAAAAGCACGCCTATTCTTTCTCTATTCAGCAGTGGGACAGGATAGAGAACGGTAAAAGTTAAAAATCTAAAGCTTCTCAACTACATCGTATTTTATTTTTTACTTTTCACTTTTGATTTTTGCATGTATTCTCCCTTCAGACTTGGTTTAAAATATCTCCGTTATTTTTTTACAGCTTCCAATGGAAAGGGACATGGAATTCATTCGCCTTTTGTGTTTGATCTTGTTGTAAAAGTGCTGAATGATAAAACAAATTATCCTGCATACAATTCAATTGAAGCCATTAGGAAAAAATTACTGAAGGATCAAGCTGTTCTTACAGTTGAAGATTTTGGAGCTGGCTCAACAACGGGTTTAACCAAACAAAGAACTGTTCAGCAAATTGCATCTTCATCGCTGAAGAAACCAAAATATGCAAAACTGTTATTCAGGCTGGTAAACTATTTTCAATCAAAACAAATACTTGAACTCGGCACTTCGCTGGGGGTAACAACTGCTTACCTTGCTTCAGCAAATAAGCATGCCGCAGTAACAACCATGGAAGGCGCTGCTTCAATTGCATCAATTGCTGAAGCAAATTTCAAAGAGCTGCAATTAAACAATATTGAATGCGTGATTGGAAATTTTGATGAAACATTACCGTCAGTCGTGAATCGTGAATCGTCAGTTTTCAGTTTTGTATTCATTGATGGCAATCACCGTAAACAACCAACATTAAATTATTTTCAGCAGATACTGGAGAAATCAGATGAATCAACTGTTTTTGTATTTGATGATATTCACTGGAGCAGGGAAATGGAAGAAGCATGGGAAGAAATCAAACAGCATTCATCTGTTACGCTCACTATTGACCTGTTCTTTATCGGGCTTGTTTTTTTACGAAAACAACAGAAGGAAAAAGAACATTTTGTGATAAGGTACTGAGCTGATGATGAAAATGGGGTTGAGTGCTGATGATAATCAATTTGAGTGGTTGTGCCGCTCGTCAAAAAATCAATACCTTCACCCCGCCAAAAAAATTCACTATTTATGATTATTGGTGTTTTAAAAGAACCTGCCCATGAAACAAGAGTTTCTCTCCTGGCAGAAGCAGCCGCAGCATTGGTAAAGAAAGGCATCACTGTTTATGTTGAAACAGGTGCAGGCGACCAGGCTTTTTGTAAAAATGAAGAGTACGAATCCGCCGGTGCACAAATCAAAAGCCGCAATGAAATTATTCAGTCGGCAGAAGTTGTATTGTCTATCCACCAGCCATCAGCTGCTGAAGCAGATCAGTTAAAATCAAAAGTATTGATCGGGGTGTTTCAGCCACTGTTCAATGCCGAAGAAATGAAAAGCTGGTCGGCAAAAGGCATTACATCTTTTTCCCTCGATATGCTTCCCCGTACCACAAGGGCACAGGCAATGGACGTGTTAAGTTCGCAGGCAAATATTGCAGGTTATAAAGCTGTGCTTACTGCTGCAACTGCTTATTCCCGTTACTTTCCCATGTTTATGACAGCTGCAGGAAGTATTAAACCGGCAAAAGTGCTGATACTTGGTGCAGGTGTGGCAGGATTGCAGGCAATTGCAACTGCAAAACGTTTGGGTGCTGTGGTGGAAGTGTTTGATACAAGACCGGCAGTGAAGGAAGAAGTGATGAGTCTTGGTGCAAAATTCATTGAAGTGGAAGGTGCAGCCGATGCAAGCAAAGCCGGTGGCTATGCTGTTGAACAAACAGAAGAATACAAGCAAAAGCAACAGCAGCGAATTGCTGACAGTATTGCCAAAGCAGATATCGTTATTACAACAGCACAGATTCCCGGACGTAAAGCGCCCATTCTTATTACTGAAGAAATGATCAAGGCAATGCGTGATGGATCTGTGATTATTGATATTGCTGCTGCAACAGGCGGTAATACTCCTTTCACCAAAAACAATGAAACTGTTCGGTTTAATGGTGTAAGTATCATTGGTAATTCATCGCTGCAGTCAACCATGCCTTCGGATGCAAGTAAAGTGTACGGAAAAAATATTCTCAACTTTTTACAACTCATCACAACAAAAGAGGCTGCATTAAACCTTAACTGGGAAGATGATCTTGTAAAAGGAAGCTGCATCACGCATGATGGAAAAATTATTCACGAACGTGTTGCTTCATTATTCAACTAATCAATTATCATACACATGGATCAGGTATTAAACTGGATTTCGGAACATCAGCAAATGATTTACATTGTTGTGCTCATGGTCTTCCTTGGTATTGAAGTTATTGGCCGGGTGCCCAGCGTATTGCATACACCATTAATGAGTGGTGCAAATGCCATTCACGGTGTGGTGATCATCGGGGCCATTATTGTAATGGGAAAAGCAGAGGCAGATAATTATCTCGCCATTATTCTCGGCTTTCTCGCAGTCATTCTCGGAACATTGAATGTAGTGGGCGGATTTGTGGTTACTGACAGGATGCTTGAAATGTTCAAGAAAAAGAAATAACCGTTTGCTGAAATCAAAACATTTACCAGAAATAAATTTTTTATGGGAATTAGCTTACTGACCGTATCATATCTTGTTGCTTCTGTAACATATATTCTTGGGTTGAAAATGCTGTCGAACCCTGCTACTGCAAGAAGAGGAAACCAGATTGCAGCAGGAGGAATGACCATTGCTATTTTAGCAACCATCTTTTTGTATGAAGACGAAGGACACGGACTTCATAACTATGTGTGGATTTTTGCAGGTTTGCTCATAGGTAGTGTTGTGGGAACACTGGCTGCCAAAAAAGTGAAGATGACAGCCATGCCGCAAATGGTGAGCCTGTTTAACGGAATGGGTGGTGCCTGTGCTGCGTTGATCTCCATTATTGAATTCAATCATCTTACACATAACAGCGATGGTACTGCTGAATATTTTGCTTCATTGGAAGGAGTGAATCTCCTCATCATTTTTGCAGGATTGATTATTGGTTCGGTTTCTTTTGCAGGAAGTATGATTGCCTGGGGTAAACTCGATGGAAGAATAAAAGATCATGCATTTAAAGGTCAGCATATCGTTAACCTTTTATTTATCGGTATCAGCGTGGCGCTTGCAGCATTCATCATCATTGCACGCCCGGTTGAAACACCCATTTACTTTTATGTGATTCTTGCTTTATCGCTTATCTATGGTGTATTCTTTGTATTGCCCATTGGTGGTGCAGATATGCCGGTGGTGATTTCTTTGCTCAACTCCTTCACCGGTGTGGCAGCTGCCTGCGGTGGATTTTTATATGATAACAAAGCCATGCTTACCGGTGGTATTCTGGTTGGTGCAGCAGGTACATTGCTTACAATCTTAATGTGCCGTGCCATGAACCGTTCATTAACCAATGTGTTGATTGGTTCATTTGGCGGAGGTGCAACTGCAGGCGGTGGTGCAGGAAAAGCACAGGGCAGTTACAAAGAAATTACATTGAGCGATGCGGCTGTTGTAATGAGTTATGCCAATAAAGTAATGATTGTTCCCGGTTATGGTTTGGCTGTTGCTCAGGCGCAGCATACCTGTCATGAACTGGAAAAATTACTGACTGAAAAAGGAGTGGAAGTAAAATATGCTATCCACCCGGTTGCAGGACGTATGCCCGGTCATATGAACGTATTACTTGCAGAAGCTGATGTGAGTTATGATAAGCTGGAAGAAATGGAACAGGCCAATGAAGAATTTGCAACAACCGATGTGGTGCTCATTCTTGGTGCAAATGACGTGGTGAACCCAGCTGCAAAAACAGATCCTTCATCGCCCATATATGGTATGCCGATTCTTGATGTGGAACTGGCAAAAACAGTGATCATCAACAAGCGTAGTATGAAGCCCGGTTATGCCGGTATTGACAATGATTTGTTCTTCCGTCCAAAAGCATCCATGCTCTTCGGCGACAGTAAAAAAGTATTGCAGGATTTGATAGGCGAGGTGAAGAATTTGTAATTGTAACTTTTCAGCTTGGCAAAAAGAAAATCACCATACAAATTTGCTGTTTGGGCATTAAGAATATATTTCTCTTTACTCTTACTTTATGCGTTATTTTTTGTAATTAAAATTTCAAATTATAATGGGCGTTTTGATATTAGTTTTCAACAAGTAAAGTTGAGCTTAACTAATGTCTTTGCGCTTTTTTTTGTTTTATTACCTCTATTGGAAAGTATTGTTTACCAAAAAACAAGCAGAAGGAAATTAAAGACTATTCTTGTGAAATTGCATATTTGGCTATTTATTTTAAGTTTTCTGTTCCCGTTAATTGTAGATTATATTATTTCATTTTTCATTTTTAATTCTCGAATTATATCAGATTTTGCTTTGACTTATTGGAAGTATAGAATTGCTGTTTTTTGGATTCTTTTTATTTCTTCTCAGATATTTTTTATTGCTGCAGTAATAAAAGCATTTACTTCGCAGAAAGAAAATGAAGTTTTAAAACAACATGAACCTGCCGATTTCCTTAATGAATTCTCTGAAACAAATCAAAGGGTTTGATTCAGTTTTATTTGAACAGGTTCATGCAAGTGATGAACAAATTACTTCTGTCCGCTTCAATCCGTTGAAAGCTGAATTGGTGAATAATGATTCACAACTAACTACTAACGACTATCGGCTACCGACTTCTTCAACTGTTCCCTGGTGTTCCAATGGTTTTTATCTCAGCGAACGTCCTTCCTTCACACTCGATCCGTTATTTCATGCAGGTGCATATTATGTGCAGGAAGCAAGCAGTATGTTTTTAGAACAGGCTATGAGGCAGACTATTGATCTGTCACAACCATTGCTTGTGCTTGATTTATGTGCTGCTCCCGGCGGCAAATCAACCTTGCTGCAATCAGTGATCAGTAAAGAAAGTTTACTGGTGAGCAATGAAGTGATTCAATCGAGGGTAAGCATTCTCAAAGAAAATCTCATCAAATGGGGAAGCAGTAACACGGTTGTTACTAACAATGATCCCAAAGATTTTTCCAAACTCAAAAGCATGTTTGATGTGCTGGTGGTGGATGCACCCTGCAGTGGCAGTGGTTTGTTCAGGCGTGATGCAGAAGCCATCAAGGAATGGAGTGAAGATAATGTGCAGCTTTGCTGTCAGCGCCAGCAACGCATTCTTGCTGATGCATGGGATTGTTTGAAAGAAGATGGCGTGTTGATTTATTCCACCTGTTCCTACTCGCAGGAAGAAGATGAAGATATTCTTGACTGGATAGAAGAACAGTTAAAAGCCAAAAGTGAAAAATTAAAAATTGAAGATAGTTGGAACATCGAAGAAGTGCAAGGAAAAACAGGGGCTTATGGTTATCGTTTCTGGCCTTATAAAGTAAAGGGCGAAGGTTTTTTTATTGCTGCATTCAGGAAAAAAGAAGATGCAGGCGAAGTGAAGATGAAAATCAAAATGGCACAACTGCCTTCGAAAAAAGAGATTGCTGCTGTTTCAAAATGGATCAAAGATGAAGCTGAGTTTTCATTTGTTTTGCAGGGACAAAACATCGCTGCTGTTCCCAAACAATGGACAGAAACCATTCAGTTCCTGATGCAGGAACTCAAAGTACGCTATGCAGCTGTTGAGCTTGGTACCATTGCAAAAGATGATTTAATACCCGAACATTCACTGGCATTATCCACCATAC
This sequence comes from Chitinophagaceae bacterium UBA1931, assembly GCA_002337125.1. Lineage (GTDB taxonomy): Bacteria > Bacteroidota > Bacteroidia > Chitinophagales > Chitinophagaceae > Lacibacter. The sequence continues at coordinate 467,914 of DDFJ01000004.1, read as the reverse complement.
TTCAACCCGGAATTTTTTCGGTAGAATTAAATACTGAAGATGCATTGAATTACCTGCGTAAAAATGAACTGCAGATCAGCAGTCCGCACAAAGGCTGGGCATTGGCTGCATACAAAGGTTTGCCGCTGGGTTGGATGAAAATGCTCGGCAACCGCATCAACAATTATTATCCCAAAGAGTGGCGTATATTAAAACGCTGATCTTACCTGAACTTTGTATTGAATAATAATTTCAATCCTGTCCATATCATCATCACAGCACTGCTGTAAAACAAAAGCTTTACGTAATCTTTTTGCGGATGGTAAATCATCAGGAGAGTTGAGCAAATCATCAAAAGGCCTATAATGAAAACAAATGCAAGCCTGTTGAAATTCTGCCGTATTGCTTTGTTCGTAAAACTGTCTTCCCTGAAATTAATTTCATGTTTCAACACACCTCTGCGCATGTTGTTGATGATTTCTTTGAGATCGGTCGGAAGTTTATCAACAATATAGAGATAATCATCAGCTGCGTTCAAAAGTTTATTTACAATGGCATCGAAGCTGAATTTCTCTTTCAGTTTTTCTCTTGCAAAAGGTTTAATCATATCAATAACAGAAATGTCAGCTTCTAACGCTTCAGAAAATTTTTGAATGCTGCCAAGTGCTTTCAACAGCATATAAAGGTTCGATGGAATGGTTAATCCATGCCGTTGAATGATTTTAAACGTATCAGCCAGTACATTTGAAATATCTACTTTTTCATAGGGCAGGTAACTGTATTTCTGGATCAGTTCACTTATTTCAAATTCAAGGTCGGCCTGGTCTTTATAATAACTGATTTCAAGTAGCTCCAGCAGGGCCTTGGCAATGCTGTGCACATCTTTCCTTGCAAATCCAAGTATAAAAGTAATGAGTGCCTGTATTTGTTTAGGCTTCAGGGTGGCTGTCATACCATGATCAAGCAATACAACCTGGTTATGTCCCCTGATGAGTAGGTTGCCGGCATGCGGATCAGCATGAAAAAAACCAAACTGTAAAATCATTTTCAGAATAATCTGCGTGCCGTTCTCCGCAATTTTCTGCGTGCTGAAACCATTTGTCTGAAACTCTTTTTTTGCGTCCGGTTTCACACCTTCTACAAATTCCATCACAAGCAATTTCTGTGTAGTGTAATGATTGTACACTTTTGGAACATAACAGTATTCATCATCTTTAAACATTTCTGCAAACCGCATCATATTGGCTGCTTCATTGGTGAAATCAAGTTCTTTTTTCATGATTGTACCAAAGTCTTCCACAAAGCCAATGACATTAAAGCTTGCCAGTTCGGGATAGGAATGCACTGCCTGCTCTGCAAGGATTTTCATCAATACAAGATCAATAGAAATTTTTTGTTTGATATGTGGTCGCTGCACTTTTACTGCAACCGTTTCCCCGTTGTGTAAAGTGCCACGATAAACCTGTGCAATGGATGCTGATGCAACAGGAGCAGCTTCAATAAATGCAAATACTTCATGCAATGGATCTCCGAGTTCTTCTTCAATAATGCGGAAAGCCGTGGCATTATCAAATGGTTTGGCTGCGGTTTGCAGTTTTTTCAATTCAGTTCTTAATTGTTCAGAAACAACATCGGGCCGGTCGGCAATAATCTGTCCGAATTTGATAAAGGTTGGTCCAAGGTCTTCAATGATAAACCGGATCTGTTCTGACCGGGAGCTTAATCTTTTTCGTTTTGGATCAAATAATTTCTGAAACAAACGGATATTGTATAGCTGGTTTTTGAGTAAATGCCTGCTGATGATCAGTAAAATGCTGATAAGCCTTATGCTGTTGCGTACAATGCGGTTGATCCGGAATATCCACATAATGGTCTTTTGAATGATGAAAAATTCAAAATGCAGGATGCAAACTTGCGATCGGTCGGGTAAACTGAAGAAGGAAATTAAAAAAGAGCTGTCTCAAAATTTCTTTATCAAAAACCAATAATGAACACGGACATAAATAGCTGTGTACATTTTTCCTGTATGATGAGAAATGTTTTGAGACAGCCTGCCCCGAATTAATAGTTTAGAGCAATGCTTGTTCTTTTAGTTTATGGCCAGATTGTTTCATGGCATCAATAATTTCAAGCACACGTTCTCTTGTATTGTTTTTTAAACCGGAAATTTCCTGTTGAAAAACTTCTTTCAGCTCATCCAGTTCCTCAACGGTGATGGATTTCATGTGCTTCCACTTGTCTTTAAGATCACTTAATTTGTCATTGATCTTTTGTCTTGTTTTTTCGCCACTATCCGGGGCCAGTAACATACCCATAGCTGCACCTGCAGCAAGGCAGGAAATAATTAATTTCATATTCATGTCATGTAATTTGAAGTGAATAATGAATCTTGATTTTCAAGAACCTTGCCACAAATAAAACTGGCGAAACAACGGGAGCGTTTGATTACGGAAACAGATGGAAAAAAGGAGACTTATTTTCTTCCAAAGTCAGCAGGGTTTTCGCCCCATGCTTTTGTTTCCCATTTGAGGATTTTGTTTTTGTAAGAGTTTTCGTTGAGCCATTTTTCTGCACGCTGAATCAAATCGAAAATGTGTTTTGTTTTTGCTGAATCTTCGAGGTTGGTTTTGCATTTCTTTGCTTTTACCCAGCCAATGGCATTGCGGCTGTCGCTGTAAATAGGCATTTTATCCAGGCCATGTTTTTTACAATATCCCAGCGCATGTACAATGGCAAGGAACTCGCCAATATTATTTGTGCCGTTGGCATAAGGTCCCGAGTGAAAAATACGTGTATTGGTTTTGTAGAGTATGCCCTGGTATTCCATGTCTTTGCCAACACTGTTCCAGGCAGCATCAACCACAATGCTTTCATGAATAGGGGTGCCAACAGCTGAAAGATCTTTAGTTGAAACTTCTTTATCCTTCTTGTAAATATGTTTGGCAAAATGCTCCTTGTAGGCCAGCTCAGCTTCCATCATTGTGGGAAAAGATTTGTATGCAGCACCGGCAAAACCTTCCACCTGCCGTTTACAATCGTTCCAGCTGGTATAAATACCGGGTTCTTTCCCTTTCCATACAACGTAATATTTAGGCTGATTCTTGCTCATGTGGCTGCAATGTTAGCAAAAGTATCGTTAACGTTTTCTTTGGCATGTTTCTTTCTGAGAATTCTGCATCTTTGCAACGTAAATAAATTTTTCTATGAAGAAAGCAGTTTTATTTGTTGCAGTTGTTTTGATGAGCCTGGTAACCTTTGCTCAAACCACGCCTTTAATTGTTCAGCTTGACAACAGCAACAATCCATACCTTGTTCACACCGTAGCGGCAAAAGAAAATTATTACAGTATTGGCCGTATTTATAATATCAGTCCAAGAGTGTATGCGCCTTATAACGGGCTTGAACTGGCAACTCCAATGAGTATTGGATACCAGGTAAAAATTCCTTTAAACGAGATTAACTTCTGGCAAAAAGGAACAAGAAAAGATAATGAAGTGGTGATTCCTGTTTACCATGTAGTAAAGCAGGGCGAAAATGTGCAACGCATCAGCCAGCTGTTTAAAACAGATAATGAATCGGTGAAATCATGGAACAATCTTTCCACTGATGCAGTTGCCGCAGGAAGCAAAGTGATTGTTGGATTTTTAAAAGTGGATAAAACATTATCTCCGCTTGCATCGCAGGGAATGAGTGTAAGAAGCGAACCGAATATTGTAAAACAACAACCCAAACCCGAAGTAAAAAAGGATGAACCCAAACAGGAACCTCCGGTTGTGGTAAAGAAAGAAGAACCAAAACCTGAAGTAAAGCCGCAACCTGTTAAACAGGATCCTCCAAAAGTGGAAGTGAAAAAAGAAGAACCAAAAGTTGATGTTGCTGTTGTTACTTATAACGGTACAGGGTTTTTCAAAGATGAGTTTAACCGCCAGACCAATAACGGGAAACGTACAACATCAAACAGTGGTGCAGGTTCAGTATTCAAAAGTACCAGTGGCTGGAGCGATGGTAAATATTATGTGCTGATGGATTATGTAGAAAAGGGATCAATTATCATGATTAAAAATCCTCTGAACGGAAAAGCTGTTTATGCGAAAGTACTGGGTGGGGTAGAAGAAACAAGCCCCGGCAGTGGTTTACTGTTCAGGTTAAGTAATTCAGCTGCTGCACAACTCGGCATCAGCACAGAGAAATTTAATGCCGATCTTATCTGGGCGAATTAAAAATGAAGGAAGATCGCTCATTAAACAGATATTTCTCACAACGAAACAAAGAAGACAAAGTTCACAAAGTTTTTTATTTGCTTCGTGAACTTTGTCTCCGTTGTGGGCTTTGCGTGAAATGCTAAACCTACCTCAGTTTAATATCACTTACTTCTTTTTACTTCTTCTTTTACTGTTGAGCTTGTCGGGTATAAAACAGCTTTCACCATTTTATCCAGCGTAAGATATTTCACTGCTGCATTCTGCACATCTTTTGTTGTAAGCGTGCTGATGACCTGCTCATAGTTGAGTATGTTTTCAGGATCATCTCCATTGATAAATGCATTAGAGAAAGCAGAGAGATAAAAGTTGTTGTCCTGTAAACTTGTGTGATATTGCTTTTTCCATGTTTCAAGAACTTTGTCCAGGTCTTTTTGTTCTGCTCCGTTTTGCTGGATATTTTTAATGATGTCAATCAAAGCTGCATAAAGTTTGTCAACATTTTCAGGTCCGCAGGGAATTTCTGCAGTAATACTGTAATGCTCATACGGACGTTTCACTAAATCACCACTCAATCCTCCACCATACATACCACTCATATCTTCACGCAGTTTTTCAATCACCTTGATATTAATTACTTCAATCAATGCCCTGAACTGAATGCGGTTGATGCGGTTGTATTCGGCAGGTCCTTCAAAGAACAAATTGATCATGGCCTGTTTATCCTTTCCACGTTTAATGGCAACATCTGTTTTGCCGGGAAGTAAACGCAGGCCAACATCTTTACTACTGTTTTCTTTTTTAACCGATGGTAATGAACCAAGATATTTTTCAAGTAATGGTTTTGCGGTTGCTGGATCAATATTGCCAACAAACGTAAAGTTTAAACCGTAAGCATTGCCGAAAATTTCATTGTAAATGGCGAATGAACGATCGAGGTTCAGCTCATCAAACGTTTTTGCTTCAGGTATTCCTTCTGCCCATGGGTTATGATCGTAAATAATTTTCTGAACTGTATCCATGTAAGAAGTTGTCGGGTCTTTACTCATGTATTCAAGATAGCCTTTCTGCTTGTTTACAAACGAGTGGAACAACGCCGCATCTTTTCTTGGCTGTGTGAAATACAGGTAAACCATTTGAAGGAATGTTTCAAAATCTTTTACACTGCTGCTGCCTTCAACACCTTCTTCATTGTTGTTGATGTACGTTGATACGTTGAATGTTTTGCCGGCTTTGAATTTATTGATATCAGTCGGTGTCATATTCTTAACACCCATTTCTTGTACAATCAGTGCGGCGTATTGCGCATTGCTTTTATCAGCAAGCGGATATTTCTGGAAGCCACCCAAACGCCATGCATCCATAATAATTTCATCATTCTTAAGCGTAGTTGGCTTGAGGATGATCGTTACACCATTGCTCAGGGTAAAGTTGGTTGTGCCCAGCTTTTCATTGGTTGATGTTGCTGTAACTTTTCCTGCTACAGGTTCTTTATCGAGCAGTTGATTGCTGATTGTTTTTTCAACATACGCTTCAACAGGTTTTGATGTGGCTGCAATTACATGTTTAAGCAGTAATGCATTATCAGGTATTTTATGTTTGATGGATGCAGGAGCTGTAACCAATGTAAATGAAGTATTCAGCTCGGGCATTTTTGCAGCAGCCTGGTTTATTTCTTCCAGTGTTATTGTTGGCAGAACCTGTTTTACAAAGTTCAGGTTGTTCTCAGCGCCGGGTATTGGTGTGCCACTTAAAAAATTATTGATATACAGGCGAACAATATTTCCTGATTCCGACTTGTCCATTTCTTTAAACGACTTTTCAGCAGAAGTTAAAATACTCGCCTTGATCCGTTCAAGTTCTGATGGAAGGAAACCGAATTTTTTTGCACGGTTTGTTTCAGCAATTAATGCATTGATGGCTGTATTTACATTACTGTCTGATACCAATGCAACAGAGTTGAAGGAAGAATAACCACGTATAAACGGCGAATAAGAAGTGTTGCCGAAGATAAACGGTGGTTTTTCTTTTTGTGTCAGTTCGCTTAAACGCTGACTGATGAGTGAACTGAGAATACTGTTAATGGTGTTACTCCTGTAATCAGCCCATGTTGTAAATTTTGGTGTTGGTTTGATGAAGTTAAAGATTTGAACAATGGTATTGGTTGCTTCTTCATCTGTTACAACCATTGCTTCAGGTGCAGTTCTTGTTTTAATAGGAATGATTGATGGACGTGGCGTTACAACTTTTGGATTCTGGTAACTGCCAAAATGTTTTTGTAAACTTTTCTCAGCTTCTGCAGGATCAATATCACCAACAATAATCACTGCCATCAGGTTGGGCCTGTACCATGTTTTATAAAAACTCTGAAGTGCTTCAGGTTTAAATGTTTTCAACGTCTGATCAGTTCCGATTGGTAAACGTTCTGCATATTTTGAACCATTGAACAGTTTTGGAAAATACTGGCGGCTCATACGTTCAGATGCGCCTTTGTTCAGTCTTGATTCTTCCAACACAACACCACGTTCTTTTTCAATTTCAGTTTTATCAAACAGGTTGTTGAAAGCCCAGTCTTCCAAAACAGTCATTCCTTTGTCAAACATGGTAGGATCTTCCAATGGAATAGGAAGTATATAAACTGTTTCATCAAAGCTTGTATATGCGTTGAGATCAGCGCCGAATTTTACACCCGACTTCTGTAAAAAATCAACCAATTCATTTTTGGGAAAATGAGTGGAGCCGTTAAAACTCATGTGCTCCATAAAATGTGCAAGACCACGTTGGTTTTCATTTTCAAGTACAGATCCTGCATTTACCACCAAACGCAGTTCCACTTTTTTTGCCGGTTTTACATTCTTGCGGATGTAATACGTTAAGCCATTTGCCAGCTTCCCGATTTTTACATTGGGATCAGTTGGAATAGGATCGCTTAATTTGATTTGGGCATACGTTCCTGCGCTGCAGATAAAAACAAGCAGGAATACAATTAGTTTTTTCGTGTTTGTCATAATAATTGTTTACAGGTTTATAAACAGTAAAGTCTTTACAAAGTATGCAAAACTGACTGTAAACAATGATCGTGCCTGTTGTTTTTTTGTGAAAGACTTACGGCAACCTACAGGCGGTAAAAAATTATTGAAAACGGTAACCTCTCAGGAAATCTTCAATCAGCATTTTCTTTTTACCTTCTAACTGAATTTCGAGGAGATGAATATAGCCGTTGCTGCAGCGGAATTTCAGAAATGTTTTTCCATCAGTTACATATGCGCCGGTCGGAACGATTGTATTATCAGTATTCAGGTCGCTTGCAGCTTCCGGACTCTCTTTTTTTGAACGGTAAACTTTCAGCATTTTTCCATCGAGAGTTGTAAACGCACCGGGAAAAGGAGAGAGCCCACGAATAAGATTGTGTACTTCTTCCACTGTTTTACTGAAATCAAGTTTGCAGGTTTCAGTGAAAATTTTAGGAGCATGTTTTAGTCGTGATTCGTCAGACGTGATTCGTAAGTGGCTCTCCGAATTATCAGAGCTGCTAACTGCCGACTGACGATTGACGATTGACGACTGAGGTTTCTCTGCAATCGTTCCATCAATCAATCCGTCCACTGTTCTTACCAGCAGTTTTGCTCCCACTTCTTTCATATGATCGTGTACTTCGCCTGCAGTGTCATTTTCTCCAATGGGAAAAGGATCCTGCAGCAGAATATCACCGGTGTCAATTTCGTGTTTCAGTTTAAACGTTGTTACACCTGTTTCTTTTTCTCCGTTAATCACTGCCCAGTTAATAGGTGCTGCACCACGGTAATGCGGCAGCAAACTTCCATGCACATTGATCGTGCCCATCGGCGGCATATTCCACACCACTTCAGGCAACATGCGGAAGGCCACAACAATCTGCAGATCGGCTTTCAGTTCTTTCAGTGTTTGAAGAAATTCAGGATTTTTCAGTTTCTCTGGCTGCAATACAGGAATAGCATGTTCAACAGCATATTTCTTTACGGCACTTTCATTCATCTTCATACCACGACCTGCCGGTTTATCAGGAGCAGTAATAACAGCAACAACATTGAATCCCGATTGGACCAATGCATCAAGCGATGCAACTGCAAATTCAGGAGTACCCATAAACACAATGCGTAAAGAAGATTTATCAGCCATGCGGCAAAACTAACTGAAAGTTGAGAATTGAAAACTGAAAATGGAAAGTGAGTACTTGTAACTTATTACCTAAAACATATTACTTACAACTCAATTCAACTCCGGATCATCTACTTCAATAATTTTATCTTCCTGTTTTATTTTAGTGAGATTATTCCGTTGCAGAATTTCTTTGGCAAGGTTGAGGTAGTTCACTGCACCTTTACTGTCAGCATCGTACAGGATAACCGGTTTGCCAAAGCTTGGAGCTTCACTTAAACGTGTATTACGGTGAATGATAGAGTCGAACACAATACCTTCAAAATGGCGGCGTACTTCACTAACCACCTGGTTGCACAAACGTAAACGTCCATCGTACATCGTCATCAGAATTCCTTCAATCACCAGTTGCGGGTTAAGCCTGCTTTGTACAATTTTGATGGTGTTGAGTAATTTACCCAAACCTTCCAATGCAAAGAATTCAGTTTGCACAGGTACAAGAACCGAATCGGCACCAGTTAATGCATTTACTGTAATTAAACCAAGCGAAGGTGAACAGTCAATCACAATAAAATCATAATCATCCTTCAACGGTTCCAGCAATTGTTTTAATACCGATTCCCTGTTGGGCTGGTTGATCATTTCAATTTCAGCACCCACCAGGTCAATATGCGAAGGAATAAGATCCAGGTTGGGAATTTCGCTTTTCAATACCACATCTTTTGCATTGGCATTGTTTACAAAACAATCGTACAAGCTTTGCTGGATATTATGCAAATCAAACCCAACACCGGTTGTGCTGTTTGCCTGCGGATCAGCATCCACCAGTAATGTTTTGTATTCGAGCACAGCAAAACTGGCAGCAAGATTAATTGCTGTTGTGGTTTTGCCAACTCCGCCTTTCTGATTTGCTATACCAATAATTCTCGCCATATGCTTTTAAATGGATATTGTTTCCGGTTTCAGACTATAAATTAATTGTTTCGCCAACATGTGGCAACAGCAATGTTAAGTCATTTTTACTGAAATGATCCATTGCACGCAAAGAATCAATTTCAATATATGGGAAGGTGTTGAAATGCACTCCAATTACTTTGTCGCAATGAACCATTTTGGCTGCTTTTGCGGCATCTTCATAGCCCATGGTGAAATTATCGCCCACCGGCATAATGGCAAAGGAAACAGGGCATCCCTGTGGCACTAATTGCATGTCGAGGGTTAAAGCGGTATCGCCGCTGTAATAAATATTTTTATCGGCCATTAAAATAAAGCCCATCGGGTTCCCGCCATAACTTCCATCGGGTAAGGATGATGAATGCTGTGCAGTAACACATTTCACCGTTCCGAAATCAAACGTTTTTTTACCACCGGTATTCATCGGGTGAATATTTTCCACACCCTGTTTTTGAAGCCACAGGTAAATTTCCCAGTTGCAGATCACCATTGCACCTGTACGTTTGGCAATGGTCACACAATCGGCAATATGATCTTCATGTCCGTGACTGACAAGGATATAATCGGCTTCAATGCTGTTAACATCAACTGAAGCAGCGAGTGAATTAGGAGTAATAAATGGATCGAAAAGTAATTTCCTGCCTTTTACGTCTATTGAAAAACAGGAGTGACCATAATATGTAAACGTCATAACCAGGTTATTTAATCAGTTTCAAATGAGGTTTTGCAAGTGGTTCTCTTTAGAGAAATGTCATGTTGACAAAAGTAAGGCTTCGGCATAATATTCGGTTACAATAGTTTTCCCCGCAAAAGGGGTTAAAACCGGTTGTAAAAATCAATTGCCGTGCATGTTTAATAATTAAGAACTTTATCCGATTATGAGAAGAATAGCAGGTTCATGGATTTTTTTATTTGTATTGCTCATTGTTGATCTTTATGTGTTCCAGGTACTGAAAACAGTTGCTTTAACCTGGTCGCCTAAAGTGAAATTAATTGTGCTGGGAGCTTATATTGGAGTGAGCGTTTTGTCTTACCTGCTTATGCTCAGCATTGTGTTTACCAATTACGAAAGCTGGCATAAACTGCTTCGTACCTATGCGTTTGCAATTGTAATTGGTTTATTCCTCGCAAAATTTCTCGCAAGTACATTTTTTGTGGTGGATGATGTGCGTCGTGTGGTGCAATGGGCAGGTAGTTTTATTTTCCCCAACTGGAATCCTAAAAATACCGGCAGTGGTACAGGCATTACACGTTCCATGTTTTTAAGCTGGGCAGGACTTGCAGTAGGTGGTGGTTTGTTTACATCGCTTGTGTATGGTTTTGGTAACAAGTACCGTTATCACCTGCAGAAAGTAGCAATGAATTTCAGCAACCTTCCTGCAGCTTTTAAAGGCTTTAAAATTATTCATATCAGCGATATTCACAGCGGAAGTTTTACGGATAAAGAAGCTGTAAAAAAAGGCATTGATAAAATCAACAAACAGAATGCAGATGTGATTTTGTTTACCGGCGACCTTGTGAATTATGCTGCGGAAGAAATGAATGAATACAAAGATATTTTCAGTCAGCTGCGGGCAAAGCATGGAGTATATGCCACACTGGGCAACCATGATTATGGTTTTCCATCAGGGTCATCCAGGGAAGAAATCAGGGAAAAGCAATTAGCCAATGCAGAAGGAGTAAAGCAGGTACACAAAGAAATGGGCTGGCATTTGCTGAGTAATGATCATGTGCTCATTGAACGTAACGGCCAGCAGATAGCCATTATGGGCATTGATAACAAAAGTGCAAAAATCAATTTCCCGTCATTTGGTAAATTAGATGTTGCACATGCACCCGTGAAAGATGTTCCGTTTAAAATATTAATGAGCCATGATCCTTCACATTGGAATGGCGAAGTAACAAGCAACTATACCGATATTGATCTTACACTTGCAGGCCACACACATGGTATGCAGTTTGGTGTTGAACTGCCCGGTTTTCGCTGGAGCCCGGTAAAATATGTGTACAAGCAATGGGCAGGATTATACGAACAGGATAAACAAAAATTATACGTTAACCGTGGCTTTGGATTTATTGGTTATCCAGGCAGGGTTGGTATTTTACCTGAGATTACATTGATAGAACTGACTTAATTTTTTGCATTCCTTAAACTATCTTGCGGTCGGTTGGTCTATTTTTCCGACCGCATGATTATGACTAAACCACTTATTCTGTTATTATTCGTTTTGCTTCCTACTGTTTCACTGCTTGCACAGGAAACTGTGAGCGATACAATTCCCATTAACAAAGATTCAATTGAACGGGAAGTGAATGCCTTCCTTGATATGCTCGACTCGTTAAAACAACCAAAGAGTTATTTCCAGGTTGGCATTGGCGCAGGTAATATGCAGTACAGTGTAAACAACACAGCGTTGAATGCGCAGCAGACAAAGAAGAATATCAATATCACGCCTGTCATTGCTTATTATCATAAATCCGGTTTTGGAATTGCATACAATGGATTTATTGCAATGGAAAACGGGTCGTCTTCTTTTTATCAGCATACCATCACGCCTTCTTACGATTATGAAAGCAGTGAAAAATTCGGTGCTGGGATAACCTATACACGTTATTTCAAAGGAACTGCAGAACATGAACTGGCATCGCCTTACAAAAATGATTTTTATGGTTATGCTGAATATAAAAAATGGAAGATCAAACCATCCATTTCTTTAGGATTTGCAAACGGTAAACAATCGCAGTATTCTCAAACCGATACGTTTGCAGTGATTAAACATTACCTGCGCCCTGATACAACTGTTTTCTATAAACAGTACGATACAATGAATGTAAAACTCAGGGATTATTCTGTTATTGCTTCCGTACGCAGCAAGTTTACATGGGATGGAATTACAACGCATGATTATATTGTTTTTTCCACGGCATTCATGATGTATTTTGGTTTGAGTGATTACAATATAGAGTACATTTCAAAAGGTAAGCTTACACCGGATCTTATTCAATATTTTCGGTTACATAAATTGGATGCTTACCAGTTTGCCAAAAAAAAGTTCAAATTTCCATCTTCCCGAAACTATAACGAAATGGGTGAATTTAATCTACAGTCTCTTGGAATAAATCTTGATCTTGCCTGGTATATCAAAAAGTTTTACATCAACCCGCAGGTGTATTTTGATTATTATCTGCTCAGCAGCAAGAACAAATTCAATACCTTGTTTACCATGCACACCGGTTTTATGTTTTAAGAAAAGAAAATCGTCTTAACATATTTTTACAAGGGGTAAAAAATAATTGGCATTTAATTAGCCGTTATACATACAATTAAAATCAAACAGAATGAAAAAGTATCTTGTAATCCTTCTTGCAGCAGTTGCAGTTTCATCAACTTCATTTGCACAATTCAGAATCGGTCCAAAGCTTGGTGCCAATCTTGGTAAAATTGATGGTAGCGGTTTCAGTGAAAAATATACACTCGGCTATCACCTTGGTGGATTTATGGAAATTCCGCTGGGCAAAAAATGGGGTCTTCAGCCAGAGCTGTTATGGAACCAGATCAATGCTGATACAGTAACAGGTTTTAAGCGTATTTATACAGATCTGCAAAACCAGGATCTGAAAAATCCGCAACTGAATTATTTAAGCATTCCATTATTGCTTACATACAAACCCGCTAAAGTACTTTCCTTACAGGCAGGTCCTCAATTCGGCATCCTGCTAAACAAGGATAAAAGTCTTGTAGCAAATGGTAAGGATGCATTTAAAAGCGGCGATCTCTCCATGCTTTTTGGTGCACAGTTAAATATTCTCCGTGTTAGAGTTTACGGACGTTATGCCATTGGATTGAACGATATCAGCGATATCACAACTTCCAACAAATGGAAAACTTCCGGATTTCAGCTGGGAGTAGGAATAGCTTTATAACAAGAACATCTGTATATAAAAAAGGCTTCTCCGGAAGCCTTTTTCTTTTTCAGTAATGCAGGTTAATGAAAAGAAATAATTACTCAATTGATTCGTTGCGTAATTTAACGGCAAATAAAACTGATGAATGCTGAAACAGGTAAATGGATAATGCTGGCAGGAGCTGTTTTGCTTGTTGCCGGAGTGATTATTTATTTCTTTCACGATAAACTTCATTTCATTGGAAGGTTACCGGGTGATATACGGATTGAAAAAGAAAACTTCCGTTTTTATTTTCCTTTTACTACAATGATTTTACTGAGTGTGCTGGTGAATATGCTTATAAAAATCATTAAACGGTTGATGTAATGAATGCACTTGACGAAATACTGGAAGCAGCCGGTTTGCAGGGAATGAATATACAGCGTGTAAGTGGTGGTGACATCAATGAGGCATATAAGCTGTACTGGCAGGGACAGCAGTTTTTCCTGAAAGTAAATGATGCAGCAGCATATCCCGGAATGTTTGAACAGGAAGCATTGGGATTGAAAACACTTGCAGCAAACAGCCGCTTTGTTATTCCGGAAGTTATTCAATACGGTACAGCAGCATCAAAACAATTCCTGCTGCTGCAATGGATTGAACGTTCACATACTGCTGTTGATTACTGGCAAAGAATGGGAGAGCAACTGGCCGAACTACATCAGCATTCACATACACATGCCGGTTTTCCCAATGATAATTACATTGGAAGTTTGGTGCAACTTAATTCTCCATCACAAAGCTGGGCTGAGTTTTATGCGTTGCAGCACCTGCAGCCATTGCTGGAAAAGCTCCTGCAGATACATGCATTTTCATCAAAAGAACAGGACTTTGCTTTCCGGTTGTATAAACGTTTGCCGGAGATTTTTCCCAATGAGCCGCATGCATTGTTGCATGGCGACTTATGGGGTGGAAATCATTTCCCAATGAAAATGGCTTTCCTGTACTAATTGATCCTGCTGTTTACTATGGTCACAGGGAAATGGATATTGGAATGACAAGCTTATTCGGAGGTTTCAGCAGGGAGTTTTATGAAGCGTACAATTATTACTATCCGCTTGAAAGCCTTTGGCAGCAAAGGTTACAGCTTACGCAACTTTATCCGCTGCTGGTGCATGCTGTATTATTTGGCGGACATTACATTGCTGAATCGGCTGAAATTCTCATGAAATACGGCAGGTAAAAAAGCAGCAAAAAATGCGGTTTTTCCCAATGAAAACACAGTTATTAAGAATGTGTATAACCTTTTTGTTTAGAATGTTTGTTTATAATTGTTTTTATTCTAAATTCATTGCCAGAAATAAACTATAACCCATTTAAATTCTAAATTTTAAAAAAATGGCAACTAAAAAAGCAAAAAAAGCAGCTCCTAAGAAAGCAGCTAAAAAAGCTGCTCCAAAAAAAGCAGTAAAGAAAGCAGCTCCAAAAAAAGCAGCTCCTAAGAAAGCAGCTCCTAAAAAAGCAGCTCCAAAAAAGAAATCAGCTCGTAAGCCTAATGCAGCTTTCATGAAAGCGCTTACTCCAAGTGCTGAACTGGCAGCAGTAATTGGTAACAAACCTGCTCCACGTACTGAAGTTGTAAAAAAACTTTGGGTTTACATTAAAGCAAACAAATTGCAGGATGCAAAAAACAAACGTATGATCAATGCTGATGCTAAACTGAAACCAGTTTTCGGTGGTAAAGCACAGGTATCAATGTTTGATATTGCTAAGCTTTTATCTAAGCATCTGAAATAATTTATTTCAATGCAAATAAAAAAGGGCATCGTAATGATGCCTTTTTTTATTGCCCAAAACTTAACATACAAATTCTCAGCTGTGCAGTATCTTTCTGTAAACATTTGTTATGAACATTTTTGTTGTTTCAATAACGGTTGTAATATGCATTGCTCTTATTGTGTTTTTCATTGTACGTAATCAGAAAGATGAAAAACAATTTGAGGAACAGCTGAAAAACGATTATCACAAAACAAAGGAGGAAGAAGGTGATGATGATACAGACGAAGTACTCAAATAAATCATCTTCTTCAGTAATTGTTATTTCAGTTTAAAACGCAGCCTGCCTTAATACCATAACAGGTAACCCAGTGGTTTACCTTAACAGGGCTTGCACACTATTTCTAAAACAGAGCATTTTTTTTACTTCATTTTAGCCCTGTCTGGAAATACACAGGAGGCTTGTTTAGCAGCCAGGGTAAATAATGGTTATAGTTATTGACTGCAGGTGTCAAGATAAAATGAAAAGCTGCTTCCTTTCCCAAATTCACTTTCAACCGTCATAAAGCCACCTTGTGCTTCAATAAATTCTTTGCTGATGCTTAGGCCTAAGCCGGTTCCTTCTTTTTTTGTGCCGGGTATACGGAAGTAGCGATCGAAAATTTTACCGATGTATTGCGGAGCAATTCCCTGTCCCTTATCTGTAACACTGAATTTTATTTTCCCGTTTTCTTCATTTACGGATATATACACAATTGAATGATCATAGCTAAATCGGATTGCATTAGAAATAAGGTTGTTCAATACCCATGCTGTTTTGTCTTTATCAGCCAATACCTGAGGGGTATTTGCGGGAATAGAAATATCCAGTTTTATGTTTTTGTTTTCGGCAGCTGATTTGTTTGCGTTGACTGCATAATCAACAATATCGTTAGGTGCGGATGGTGCTACAGACATTTGAATGGAGCCTGTTTCAACCTGTGTCATATTTAGCAGCTCACCAGTTATTTTTAATAAACGTCCGGCATCTTCTTTAATACTGTCCACAAGATTTTTTTGTTCTTCATTTAACGAACCAAGCTGTTTGTTTTCTAGCAGCTGCAGACTCATTTTAATGGAGGAGATCGGTGTTTTTAACTCATGCGAAACCGTTGCTATAAAATTGGTTTTTGCAAAATCAAGTTCCTTATAGGGAGTAATGTTCTGCAACAGAATTACATTACCCATCAGCACTTCCTTCATTTCACCAGTAGGGATGATTTTAATCGGGATGATTTGTTTTTCAAAGTAGCTTTCTTTATTGTTGGCATATATTTTTACGGGTTGTTTCGTTTCTGACTTTTCCTTGTTTTCTGTAAACAGTTCCTGAACCAGAGAGCGAACAAGATCATTTGTTACCGCAATTTCCTGTACTGGTTTATTCATTACATCTTCTGCTTTGAGTCCTGAAATTTTCAGCGCAATATTATTCATGAACAGGACTTTCCTGTTTTCATCCAGGCCAATCACCGGATCATTCATATTGTTGATGAGCGTTTCGATTCTCTTTTTTTCAATAAGGATTTTCTGCAGATTGCTTGCCTGGTATTCTTCCAGTTTTTCGGCCATTGTATTAAATGAAGATGCCAGATCGCCAAATTCATTTTTGCCTGGGTAATGAATGCGGCGAGCATAATTTCCCTGTGCAATTTCCCTGATGCTTTCGGTTAATTCCCTGATCGGGTTTGCTACATTACCAGGCAGGTTAAAAAACAAGGTTAACGCAATGACAAAACAGATTGTACCTATAACAGTAATCCAGAAAATTGATTTGTCGGATGTTTCTGCAGCTATTTTACTTTTACGTTCTATGGCCTGCATATTGAGCAGCATGATGCTGGAAATGTTTTTTCTTGCTCTGTGTAAAAAAGAAGAATCAGCCGGGTGAAGTAAAAGCGCTTTGTAGTTGGCAGCAAGGCTGTCTGTCAATTCCTGCTCGCCGGGTTCGGTTATGTTTTTGTGCTGCAGGCGCAGGTTTTCTTCAAACTGCTTCCGGTTGGTTGTATTTCCAATATTATTGTCGAGCGCCATCATCATTTTCCGGGAATAATCCAGGGTGTTGTAATTGGCAACAAGAATATTTGATGTGTCGTTGCTGAGGCGGTTGACATATATAATGCTTAATGCCGTGAGCAAAATAATCATGGCAAACAGGATACCTGTACTTAACAGAAGTTTTTCTTTTACTTTCATGTGATCACCTGTTGTTTTTTAATTGCCACATGATATATCCATAAAAATGATCATCGCTGTTGGTATAAGTAATCCTGATTATTTTTATGGATATTTCATCAGCTTAAAATTACCAAATCTATATCGCTGGCTGACAGTTTTTTCAACAGTTCATTAAATACGTTTGTTGCAAGAATAAGTCTTATCATATTGAGGTGCGGTTTGCCAACGCAGATAGTTGTTACCTGCCGTTCTTCACATTGTTCAATAATGGCTTTTGCAATATTGCTGTTTTCCACTTTTATGATTTCTGCACCTAATTCTGTTGCCAGCTTAAAATTATTGATGAGGTGGCGCTGTTTATCCAGCGGAATTTTTTCAGGGCTTTCTTTTGGTGTCTGTACATAGAGTACATACCATTTGCTGTTGTAATAATTGGCCAGGCGTGCTGTTTTCCTGATGACCGTTTTTGCTGTTGTTTCATTTGAACTGATGCAGGCAAGAAAACGTTCATGTTTTGCTGCGTTTGTTTTTGTTACTTCTGTTTCAACCTTCCTTTCTACCTGTGAGGCAACTTCTTTCAATGCCAGTTCACGCAGCTGCAGGATGTGCTGACTTTTAAAAAAATTCTTTAATGCTGTTTCAATCTTTGCTGCATCATAAATTTTTCCTTCTTTTAAACGGGTGATTAATTCATCAGCTGTTAAATCGATATTCACCACTTCATCGGCTTGCGCCAGCACACTGTCAGGAATACGTTCTTTTACTTCAACACCTGTAATTTCTTTCACTTCTGCATTCAGACTTTCAATGTGCTGAATATTGACAGCGCTGATGACGTTAATTCCTGCTTCGAGGATTTCTATCACATCCTGCCAACGTTTTTCGTTTTTACTTCCCTCAATATTTGTGTGTGCCAGTTCATCAATAATCACCACTTCGGGGCGAAGATTTATCACTGCCTGTACATCCAGCTCATCCAGTTCTTTTCCCTTGTAAAATAATTTGCGGCGGGGAATAACGGGCAATCCTTCCAGCAGATCGTGTGTTTCTTTTCGGTTATGTGTTTCAATATAGCCGATCTTGACATCAATACCGTTGCGGAGCAGTGCATGTGCTTCCTGCAGCATACGAAACGTTTTACCTACACCTGCACTCATGCCAATGTAGATTTTAAACTTACCTCTGCGTGATTTTTTTATGAGGTCGAGAAAATGTTGTACTGTTTGTTCTTTATCCGGCATCTGTTGTAACCATTATTAATTTGATAAAAGAAACAGCCATAAGCAAAGTTTACTTTAATTGATCCAATGCAAGATTCAGTTTCAGCACATTTATTTTAGCCTGACCAAATAATCCTGCAAACGGTTTTTCTGTATTGTTTACAATTAAGGCTTGAAGGTTTGGTTCTGCAATGCCCCTGATCTTTGCTATACGTTTTACCTGTATACGGGCAGCCTGTACGGAAATGTCGGGATCAAGTCCGCTGCCACTTGCAGTAACCAGATCAGAAGGAATGTTTTCCTTTTTAACACCGGGATTATGTACTAAGAAAGTATCAACTCTTGCTTGCACCTGTGCAAGGTATTCAGGATTGGAAGGGCCCTTGTTACTGCCGCCTGCACCAGCAGCATTATAATCAACTGCCGAAGGCCGGCTGTTGAAATATTTATCATCAGTAAATTTCTGCCCGATGTTGCTGTAATATTTTTTTTCAGCTGTACCGGTTATAAACCCTTCACCTTTGTTTGGCACAAACCGGGCAATACCAAGAATGATCAATGTGTAAATGCCCGAAAAGAAAATAAAACTGACAAGGGTAATACGAATTGCGGGAAATATATGTTCTTTCATTTTTATCGTGGTTTTAAAAAAATAAGGAAACAAAAAGATCAATCAGTTTAATGCCAATAAAGGGAACAACAATACCACCTAATCCATAGATGAAAAGGTTTCTTCGCAGCAGGGCACTTGCACCTATTGGTTTATAAGCAACTCCTTTTAAGGCTAATGGTATCAGCAATGGAATAATGATGGCATTAAAAATTACGGCTGAAAGAATGGCGCTTTCAGGACTATGCAGTTGCATAATATTCATTCCCTGCAATGCAGGAATAGAAGTGATAAAAAGAGCCGGAACAATAGCAAAATATTTTGCCACATCATTGGCAATACTGAAGGTGGTTAATGTACCCCTTGTCATCAGCAGTTGTTTGCCAATTTCCACTACTTCAATCAGCTTGGTTGGATCATTATCCAGGTCAACCATATTACCCGCTTCTTTTGCAGCCTGCGTACCGCTGTTCATCGCTACGCCTACATCGGCCTGGGCAAGTGCAGGAGCATCATTTGTACCATCACCCATCATGGCAACCAGGCGGCCTCCAGCCTGTTCTTTGCGGATGTAATTCATTTTATCTTCTGGTTTTGCTTCAGCAATAAAATCATCCACACCTGCTTTACCTGCAATATATTTTGCAGTTAAAGGATTATCTCCGGTAACCATCACTGTTTTAATGCCCATTTTACGCAGCCGTTCAAAACGCTCCTGTATGCCGGGCTTAATAATATCCTGCAATTCTATCACACCAATTACTTGTTCATTCTCTGCCACTACTAACGGTGTACCACCATTGCTTGAAATGCCGGTTACAATTTTTGCCATATCGGCCGGGAAACTGTTGCCTTTTTTTTCGCAGAGATTCCTGATCGCATCGGCAGCACCTTTTCTTATACGGGTATGATCAAAGTCGATACCGGAACTTCTTGTTTCGGCTGTGAATTTGATAAACCTTGCGTTGTTCACCTGGTAACTTAACGGGTTGATCCCCGCCAGTTCAATGATTGATTTTCCTTCGGGTGTATCATCGGCCATTGAACTTAGTACAACAGCTTTGAGGAAAGCTTTTTCATCCACTTCATGCGCAGGGTAAAAGTTGGTGGCTTTGCGGTTACCAATGGTGATTGTTCCTGTTTTATCAAGCAGCAGCACATCCACATCACCGGCAGTTTCAACCGCTTTGCCGCTTTTGGTAATAACGTTGGCCCGCAAAGCCCTGTCCATTCCTGCAATACCAATGGCAGATAACAATCCACCAATTGTTGTTGGTATCAGGCAAACAAACAATGAAATAAAGGCAGCAATGGTAATAGGTGTTTGTGCATAATCGGCAAATGGTTTTAATGTTACAGTAACAATAATAAACACCAATGTAAATCCTGCAAGTAAAATGGTTAACGCAATTTCATTGGGTGTTTTCTGCCGGGATGCTCCTTCAACAAGGGCAATCATTTTGTCCAGGAAACTTTCGCCCTGTTCAGTCGTTACTTTTACCTGTATTTTATCGCTGAGCACTTTTGTGCCGCCTGTAACAGAAGATTTATCACCACCAGCTTCACGAATAACAGGAGCACTTTCGCCTGTAATGGCGCTTTCATCAATAGTTGCCAGACCATAAATAATTTCACCATCTGCCGGAATAATATCTCCTGTTTCGCAGATAAAAACGTCGCCTTTTTTTAGGAATGATGAAGGAATGATTTTGACTTCGTTCACATACATTTCACCAACAGGTTGTATAAGTTTTGCGGGTGTTTCTTCTCTTGTTTTACGAAGACTGTTGGCCTGTGCCTTACCTCTTGCTTCTGCAATTGCTTCAGCAAAGTTTGCAAAAAGCAATGTGATGAGCAGAACAGATGTAACAATTATATTGTAAACCAGGTTACCCTGGTTTTGTTCGCCTGCAGCAATCCAGGTACATACGGCAATCATAACCAGTGTGCCAATCCACACAGTAAACATAACCGGGTTGCGGAACATGTTTGACGGTTTGAGTTTTACAAATGATTGAATCAACGCTTCCTTCAATAAACTGCTTTCAAATAATTTATTTGATCTTACATGTTTTGACATGATCTGAAATTTTACATTAACGTAAACTGAAATATTCGGCTATTGGTCCTAAGGTAAGAGCAGGAAAGAAAGACAAAGCAGCCACGATGGCAATCACAGTAAATACCATGATGCCAAACGTAGCTGTGTCGATCTTAAGTGTTCCAGCGCTTTCGGGTATATATTGTTTTTTTGCTAGCAGCCCTGCTATTGCCACAGGTCCGATGATGGGCAGGTATCTTGCCAGCAGCATCACAATGCCACAACTGATGTTCCAGAAGGGTGTGTTGTCACCAAGCCCCTCAAAGCCGCTGCCGTTGTTTGCGCTTGAGGAGGTGAATTCATAAAGCATTTCACTAAAACCATGATAACCCGGGTTGTTTAACCAACCCGCATAGACCTGTGGATTGTGTGCATAGAGATGTGCTGCAATAGCTGTACTTACCAGTATTAAAAAGGGATGAAGCAGGGCAATGATCATGGCTATTTTCATTTCACGTGCTTCAATTTTTTTGCCAAGCAGTTCAGGTGTCCGGCCAACCATTAAACCACTGATGAATACAGCAAGAATGATGAAGATGTAAAAATTAAGAAACCCTACACCCACACCTCCATAAAACGAATTCACCATCATGCCCAGCATGGCAAACATGCCCGACAATGGTGTTAAACTATCATGCATGGCATTTACGGAGCCATTGCTTGTTACGGTTGTATTCACAGCCCAGTAAGCTGCTGCTGCTGATCCAAAACGTACTTCTTTTCCTTCCATGCTGCCCATGGGCTGTGCAATATGCATGTTTGCAATTGCATTATTACCATGCATTTCATTTGCAACAGTGGGTATAAGCAGCAACAGGAAGCCCACTGTCATTACACCGAATATAACCCATGCCAGTTTCCTTCTTTTCAGTACATACCCCAACGCAAAAATCATTGCCATCGGAATAAGCAGGATGGAAATGGTTTCAACAATGTTGCTGAAGTAATTGGGATTTTCAAATGGATGGGCGGAGTTCGGGCCAAAGAAACCTCCGCCGTTTGTTCCCAGTTGTTTAATGGCAACAAATGCTGCAACAGGGCCACGGCTTACATGCATGGTATCTCCCTGCAGGCTTACAATAGTATCTTTTCCTTTCAACGTCATTGGGGTGCCGTTAAACAGCAGCAGTGTTGCCACAACAAGTGCAAGTGGAAATAATATTCTTGTACTGCTGCGAACAAAGAAATAGTAAAAGTTTCCGAGCTTGTCTGTTGTTCTTTCTTTCATGGCAAAAAACACAACGGCAGCAATGGCTATTCCACAACCTGCGCTGATGAACTGCCAGAGCATTAATACCAATTGCCCCAGGTACGATAAACCCGATTCGCCGGAATAGTGCTGGAGATTGGTATTGGTTATAAAACTGACGCTGGTATTAAAAGCAAGGTCGCCGCTCATAGAAGGGTTGCCATCAGGATTCAACGGCAGCCAGCTCATATTGGTCAATACAAACATGCACAGCAAAAACCAAAACAGGTTGATGGTTAATAAAGCAACCAGGTGTTGCTTCCAGCTCATTTCTTTTAACGGGTTTACTGCGCCGAGTTTGTAAAACAAACGATCGATGGGATTGAATAAAGTATCAAATATGGTTTTAGTTCCTGTAAAAACTTTGCCGATATATCTTCCCAGTGGAACAGCCAGTAATACAACTGCTGCATACATCAGTACAATGCCTGTGATTTCTGTGTTCATCGTTTAAAATTTTTCAGGTTTAAGCAGCACATAGCACATGTATGCAAACACTGCAACAGCAATAATGAAAAGTGTGGTCATGATTAAATTGTTTCGAAGTATTGAATGGTTTTGTAAAAAAGGAGAAAACAAAGAAGTCCGGATATAACCAGTACGATCGTTGTCATTTTATTGAGTTTTGATATGCCGGAATACCGGCAAGTGCCGCACCATTTTATGGCTGTTGTGCTGAAACTCTTTGCTGTTAAGTGTTTGAGGTTTTTCAGGAACATGCAGGCAATAAAAAACCCTTTCATTTTGAAAGGGTCTGCACTATCGTTTTGAAAGTAATTAACTGATTTTGTATTCTTCGAGTTTGCGGTACAGGGTGGTTAAGGCAATGTTGAGGAGCTTTGCTGTTTCTGTTTTATTACCGTTTGTATAGTTGAGTACTTTCTGAATATGAATTTTTTCTGCACTTGCCAGGTCAAAGGCTGAAAGAATATTGCCTTCATTGATTTTTAGTTGCTGGAGTTCAGATGGGAGTGAACTTACAGACAGTTCGTTTTCATCTGTCAAAATAACACTGCGTTCAATCACATTTTTCAGTTCACGGATATTGCCTTTCCATGCATGTAGCTTCAGTGCTTCGAGATAGGGTTTTGAGAAACGCATGTTTTTCTTACCCGCTTTTATGGCAAACTGTTCAAGAAAATAATCAGCCAGCAATTCTATATCAGCCACCCGTTCTCTTAAAGGTGGTAATGAAATACTGAAAACAGAAATACGGTAATAGAGATCTTCCCTGAACGTTCCTTTTTTTATCTCTTCCTGCAAATCCCTGTTGGTTGCTGCAATAATGCGGACGTTTACCTTGGTTGTTTTACTGTCGCCCACTTTTAAAAACTCACCGGTTTCCAGTACTCTCAGTAATTTGGCCTGTAATGCCAATGGCATTTCACCAATTTCATCCAGAAACACAGTGCCGCCATTTGCTTCTTCAAAAATTCCTTTACTGTCTTTTACTGCACCTGTAAATGCTCCTGCTTTATGGCCAAACAATTCGTTTTCCAGCAACTCGTTGCTGAATGCAGAACAGTTGATGGCAACAAATCCTTGTCCTTTCCTTTTGCCGGCATTATGAATAGCATGTGCAAACACCTCTTTTCCTGTTCCTGTTTCACCCGTTAATAAAACGGTGGCATCCGTTGCTGCTACTTTTGTTGCTGCTTCATAAGCAGCCTGGATAGCTTTTGATTTGCCGGGAATACTGTTAAAGGAATATTTGTTTCCCAATTGTTTTTCGAGTTGCTGCACCCGTTTTGACAGTGCTACTTTTTCGGCCGCTTTATACAGAAGGGGAATGATACGGTTGTTGTCATCTCCCTTTGTGATATAATCAAAAGCCCCGTTTTTAATGGCCTGCACACTATCGGGAATATTACCGTAAGCTGTGAGCAAAATAATTTCAACAGCAGGATATTTTTCCTTGATGGTTTTTGATAACTCCACGCCGTTTCCATCGGGAAGCTTTACATCGCATAGCACAACATCAACCTCGTTATCCTGCATTTTTTTTAAACCCGATCTGCAATCGGCAGCCTGTATCACATCAAAACCTTCCAGCGAAATAATCTTCGCCAGCAGGCTGCGCAGCTTTTCTTCGTCGTCAATTATGAGAATATGATTTAACATGCGTTAAGCGGCAAAATGAAGTGTAAATATAAAGCAATGAATCATGCACAGTAAGGTTAGACTTTTACGATAGCTCCAAATCCGTATTTAGCAGAAAGAAAGAAATGACCACCAGCTGTTTATTTTAAACTCATCAGCAGATTTTATCGCACAACAAAAAGAATATGCCTCAAAGGGAATAAGTGGCAAGATCACATTTCGGTTAGAACAGGATTTGTTTGCTCTTGTTGTGTTTTTGCGTGAGGAGTATGAACATTGTTAATAGGCTGTATATACCCTTTATGTACGCTGTATGTACGCTTTATGTACGAAGTAAGCCCTTTTGGGCCAAAATGTACCAATACGGCCTGATGCGGCCAAGATGGCCAAAACGGCCTTTTGATTTTTATTCCCTTTTTGTGAGGTGTAATCTTGTGCTGTGATGTTTATGCTTTATTGATGCAGCAGTGATTTACATTTATCAGGATGTCTGATTTTTATGTATGAACTACATAATGGTATAAACCTTTTTCAAAATTTTATAACTCCACTTGCAGAAATAAATTCTACTTTTGTGTTGAAAGGCGATGAAAAAATCTGCTATTCTCATATTATCCCTTGTTTACATCCTTACAACAACAGGAGCAACAATGCATTTTCATTATTGCATGGGCAAGCTTTCTGATTGGGGTTTGGTTCATAAGGAATCGAAAACATGTGATAAATGCGGAATGGCCAAAAAGGATGGCAAAGGTTGCTGTAAGGATGAACATAAGTTTATAAAGAACAGTTCGGATCAGCAATCGACAGAAAACATCATTCAGCTTACTCATTTTATTGCCGCTGAATTACCATCTTTTTATTTAACAGAACAGGTTCCTGCTTACTCCTCACTTTCAGTTGAGTACCCTGTTACCAATGCACCTCCGGCTGATTCGCAGCCACCAGTCTATCTTTTCAAACGAACTTTCCTGATTTAATTTACTGCTTCAGTTATTGAGCCGGACAATCAAATTGTCGGGCTTACGGCATTTGTATATGCCAACCCTTTCTTTATAATCAATAAATAATTTACAATGAAATCAATTAAAGTACTGATGATGGCAGTTTTAACCATCTTATCGTTAAATGTATTTGCTCAATCAAAAAGAAATGTAAAAGACACTGTGCAACATGCTAAAATATATACCTGTGCTGTACATGATACTGTGGCGATGAAGCAACCCGGTAATTGCCCTGTATGTGGTATGAAACTGAATCTTACAACAAAGGAGGCTATGAAGATGCAGGCAGCCAATCAATATTCCTGCCCGATGCATACAGATGTTGTAAGTGATAAACCCGGTACATGTTCAAAATGCGGTATGAGTTTATCTCTTTCTCCAAAAGAAAAAATGAAAGTGGGCTATTATTGCCCGATGCACAGGGATGTAGTGAGCGATAAAGCCGGTAAATGCCCCAAATGCGGCATGGAACTCGTTGAACAGAAAAAGAAAAATTAAACAATCATCTAAAAAAGAAAAACAATGAAAGCAATTTTTGTTTCACTTATCGGTATCAGTGCCATCTTTTTTTCTTCGTGCGGATCAAATAATACAAGCCAGCATGAGGGACATGATATGAGTAAGATGGAAAGTGATACTGTTGCTGCGGGTACAGCAACTGCTGAAGATACCAGTATAAAAAAGACGGCTGTTACTTTTACAAATATTGATCCACTGATCACAACTTCATTGAAAGAAATTGTGGAGCATTACCTGCATATTAAAAATGCGCTAGCAAATGATGATGCTAAAGAAGCAGCCCGTGGTGGTGCGGCCATGTTCCTTGCCATAAAAAAACTCGACAAGTCGGGGTTTACAGCTGAGCAAAAGAAAGTGTATGATGAAGCTGAAGAAGGAATGAAAGAAGATGCGGAACACATCAGCAAGAATGAAGATAAGATTGAACATCAGCGTTCGCATTTTGCTTCACTTAGTGACGATCTTTATACTTTAGTAAAGGCATTTGGCGGTGGCAGGGCTTTGTATTATGATCATTGCCCAATGGCAAAAGATAATCAGGGCGCCAACTGGATCAGTGAAGTGAAAGAAGTTAAGAACCCTTATTTCGGATCAAAGATGCCAACCTGCGGAACGGTGAAAGAGATTATTCAATAAAGCTTTAAATCAACAACATGGTTCAAAAATTAATTGAACTGGCCTTACGTAACCGGCTGATTGTACTGCTGATAGCTGGGGGCCTGTTTGCGTGGGGTATTTACTCCGTAAAGGAAAACCCGATTGATGCGATTCCTGATTTAAGTGAAAACCAGGTGATCGTATTTACCGAATGGATGGGACGAAGTCCGCAGGTTATTGAGGACCAGGTAACCTATCCTTTGGTGAGTAACCTGCAGGGTATACCCAAAATTAAAAACGTACGTGGATCATCGATGTTCGGGATGAGTTTTGTGTATGTGATTTTTGAAGATAATACCGATATCTACTGGGCAAGAACAAGAGTGCTGGAAAGGTTGAATTATGCCCAGCGTTTACTGCCGCAGGGTGTAACCCCAACGCTGGGGCCTGATGGCACCGGTGTTGGTCATATTTTCTGGTATCATCTTGATGCACCTCGTATGGATTTGGGCGAACAACGGGCCTTGCAGGACTGGTATATCAAGTTTGCCCTGCAGACTGTTCCTGGTGTGGCAGAAGTAGCATCGTTTGGAGGTTTTGAAAAGCAATATCAATTAGTGGTTGACCCGGTTAAACTGCAGTTCTATAACATTTCGCTGATGGATGTGATGAACAAAGTGAAAGCGAATAATAATGATGTTGGAGGAAGAAAGTTTGAAATGTCTGAGATGTCGTATATCATCAGGGGGTTGGGTTATATCAAGAGTAAGGAGGATGTGGAAAATATAGCCTTAACCAATTACAATGGCATACCGGTGCGTGTAAAAGATATCGGGAGTGTGCAGATGGGTGGTGATTTGCGGCTGGGCATTTTTGATATGGATGGAAAGGGAGAGGTGGTAGGAGGAATCGTTGTTATGCGTTACGGAGAAAATGCCAGCAAAGTAATTGATGCTGTAAAAGCGAAAATGAAGGAAGTGGAAAAGGGATTGCCGGCAGGAGTAACATTTAAAACATCGTATGACAGGAGCACATTAATTGAAGCAGCTATTGACAATATTAAAGGAAAGCTTCTTGAGGAAATGCTTGCCGTATCGCTTATTGTGATCGTTTTTCTGTTTCACTGGAGGAGTGCTTTAAGCATTATTATACAGATACCAATTACGGTGGCTATCAGTTTTATATTACTCAATGCATTCGGACTGTCGTCGAACATCATGTCGCTGACAGGAATTGCATTAGCTATTGGTGTGATCGTTGATAACGGGATCATCATGGCTGAAAACTCATACAGGAATCTTGCCGACTGGCAGGCTAAACATGAACCCGGAAAATAAAGCAGTAATGAAATGCCCATAAGCAACGCATATCAACCGGTGATGATTATCTGGACATACTATATGACAAACAAAACCAGCCGCAAAGCGGCGCACTAAAAAAGAAACACATGCAATGGATCAAGCATATATTTAAACGTAAGAGCCGGGAAAAGGGTTCTGATTATTATCAAATACCCGAGCTTGAGCGCATGGGTATTATTGAACGCTCCTGCAAACAGGTGTCGAGGGGTGTTTTCTTTTCCACCATCATCATCATCACTTCATTTCTGCCTGTTTTTTTACTGACGGGTCAGGAGGGAAAATTGTTTCATCCGCTGGCATACACCAAGACGTTTATTATGATTGTGGATGCTGTGCTGGTTGTAACACTTGCACCTGTTCTGATTTCCTTCTTTATGAAAGGGCGGTTCAGAAATGAAAAGGCCAATCCTGTTAACCGTATACTGGAGCGGATTTATGAGCCAATCATCAGGGCCTGTATTAAATGGAGAAAGACAGTGATTGGGATTAACATACTGGCGTTGCTTGTAAGTGTACCGCTGGTGATGAATCTTGGAAGGGAGTTTATGCCACCTCTTGATGAGGGTTCGTTATTGTTTATGCCAGTAACGTTGCCTGATGTTTCAAACTCGGAAGCCAAACGTTTACTGCAGGTGCAGGATAAAATAATCCGTACAGTACCGGAAGTGGCACATGTTTTAGGTAAAGCCGGAAGAGCGAATACAGCTACTGATAATTCTCCTATCAGCATGATTGAAACGATCATTCTTTTAAAACCGAAAAATGAATGGAGAAAAGGAATGACCAAAGATGGGATTATCAATGAACTCAATTCCAAACTTCAGATACCCGGTATAACCAATGGCTGGACTCAACCTATTATTAACCGCATTAACATGCTTTCAACCGGTATCAGAACCGATGTTGGCGTAAAGGTTTACGGGCAGAATCTTGACAGTATTTATGTTTTTGCACAAAAGATCAAAAAACAACTGGAAGGGATTGATGGTGTGAAGGATTTGTATGTAGAGCCGATTACCGGCGGAAAATATATTGACATTACGGTTAAGCGGGAAGAAATAGGCCGGTATGGTTTAAGTGTGGATGATGTAAACACAGTTGTTGAAAGTGCATTAGGTGGAATGAAACTGACAACCACCATTGAAGGACGTCAACGGTTTTCGGTAAATGCACGATATGGACAGGATTTTAGAAACAATTTGCCTGCGCTGAAAAGACTGCAGGTACAAACAATGAATTACGGCCCCATTCCATTAGAAGCTGTTGCAGATATACAACTGAGTGACGGGCCTCCCATGATTAATTCAGAAAACGCCATGCTGCGTGGTACTGTGTTATTTAATGTACGTGAAAGAGATCTTGGAAGCACCGTACAGGAAGCACAAAAGCGGCTCGATGAAATGATCGTGAAACTTCCGAAAGGATATTTCCTGGAGTGGAGCGGCCAGTATGAAAACCTGATACGTGGTGAAAAAACATTAAAGATGATTTTGCCGGTTGTATTGCTCATCATTTTTCTCTCCATGTACTTTGCTTTTCATTCTGCAAGAGAAGCCTTCTTCAGCCTGATCAGTATTCCGTTTGCATTGATAGGGGGAGCATATATGATTTCGATCTGGGGTGTTAATCTTTCGGTTGCTGTTGCTGTTGGTTTTATTGCTTTGTTTGGACTTGCTGTTGAAACGGGGATTGTGATGGTGATTTATCTTAACGATGCAATGCAGCAGCTTGTTGCACAAAAAGGAAATTCGAGGGAACTCATTACGGTGAATGATTTAAAAGAATCGGTGATTGCAGGTGCTGCCAAACGATTGCGTCCAAAAATTATGACAGTTGCAGTATCGCTGTTTGGGCTTGTTCCTATTTTATGGAGCAGTGGTGTGGGCAGTGATGTGATGAAACCAATTGTACTGCCCATGATTGGAGGCGTGTTTACTTCGGCCATCCATATTCTTTTAGTAACCCCCATTATTTTCCTGATGACAAAAGAATACGAATTAAAAAAGCATGGAAAAATTGAAGTACTTGATGCTGATCATTAAACTGATGCAAATGAAAAAAAACATATTTTTTGCAGTTGCCCTTTTGTTTCTCACAGTAAAGCTGCATGCACAACGTCTCACACTGGAAGAAGTGATTACCACAATCAGAACATCGCACCCTGTAGTGAAGATGTATGAAAATGAAATCCGTTCAATGGATGAGGCTGCAAAAGGAGCCCGCAGCTGGATGCCTCCACAGGTAGGTTTTGGCCAGTTTATGACACCCTATAATCCACGGTTGTGGAGCAGGGATGGTAATGAACCGGGAATGGGTTCCATAATGCTTTCGGGTGAACAGATGATTCCTAACAGGAAAAAACTGGATGCTGATGAGAATTATATGAAAGCAATGTCATCGGTTGAAAAGGAAAAAAAGAATGCAACACTGAACGATCTTGTGCATGATGCGAAACAATTTTATTATGAATGGATCATTCTTGAAAAGAAGCTGGCAGTGCTCAGTGAAAATGAGAAGATCTTATCATTCATGATTAAGAATGCTGAGATCAGGTATAAAAACGGGCTGGAAAAAATAAGCGCTTACTATAAAGCAAAGGCCGCATTGGGCGATGTAAAGAATATGCAGTTGATGTATGAAAATGAAATACAGCAAAGACGAATCAGGCTCAATGCACTGATGGGCCGTAATGCGATGATTGATTTTGATATTGATACAACGTATCGCCTGGCTGATTATACAGCGCTTGTGTTCGACGGTACCTTGTTTTATAACAGCCGCAGTGATATGAAATCGCTTGACAAAGAAATTACACTGACCCGTTTAAAACAGGAAACCGAACGTGCTGCTCTGAAACCGCAATTTGGAATAAAGTATGATCACTCGTTTGGGTTTGGCGGACAACCACTACAGTACACAATTATGGGAATGATGAAAATACCGTTGGCAAGGTGGTCGTCGAAAATGAACAAGGCCAATATTGAAAGCCTGAACTGGAAAGTGAATACCCTTCAGTCACAAAAAGAAATGATGGCTAATGAATACAGCGGAATGGCCTATGGTATGCGCAATGAATTTGAACTGAAGAAAAAACAGATCAGGCTATATGAAGAAACCATTATTCCCGCCCTGCGGAATAATTACAAAGCCATGCAACTGGCTTATGAACAGAATACGGAAGAGCTTTTTATGCTGTATGATGCATGGGAAACATTGAATATGAAACAGCTTGAACAGATTGAATTAATCAATACTGCCTTGCAGTTGCAGGTAACAATTGAACGGTTAATTGAAAAAAAATAAACTCATTTTTTATGAACAGAAAAGAATTCTTAAAGGTTTCAGGCATTGGTGCAGGTTCTGTTTTTGCGGGTGCTTCAATCTTATCTTTTATCTCATCCTGCAATAAAGGAGGCATGATGAATGGCGGTATGAATATGCAGGGCCAAGCTGTTCAGGTTGCAGAAGGTAATTTCAACAGGTTGCTGCCAATACCCAATGAAGTTCCAGGTTTTACTACATTAACTGCACAACCAACCACTGCTGATATCAAGGGTGTAAGCAGTTCTGTATTGGGTTATCAGCCGAATGCCATTTTAGGACCAACCATCCGGGTAAATGAGGGTGCTTCAGTGAATATAAATTTCAGAAATAAGCTTTCTGAAAAAAGTAATATACACTGGCATGGATTAAAAATTCCTGCAGAAATGGATGGGCATCCTGAATCAACAATTGAGGCAAACGGGAGTTTTAATTACCAGTTTACAATTAACCAACGTGCGGGCTTAAACTGGTATCATCCGCACCCGGATGGAGCTACTGCAAGGCAGGCATTTCTTGGACTTGCAGGGTTGTTCATTGTCAACAATTCAGAAGAAGCATTATTGAATCTTCCTTCCGGAAATGCTGAGATACCACTTGTAATACAGGACAAACGTTTTACGGGTTCAGGTATTGATTACAACCCCTCAATGATGGATGTGATGACAGGATATATGGGAGAAACAGTTATTGTAAATGGTGTTGCTTCACCGTTTACTGAAGTGGCAACTGCTTATTATCGTTTAAGAATTTTAAATGGTTCTAATGCCCGTATTTATAATCTTGCGTTCAGCAATAATGCAGACTTGTTGATTATTGGTAACGACGGAGGTTTGCTTAAAAGTCCGGCAGCCGTAAAGTCAATTTTAATTTCTCCCGGTGAGCGATTGGATGTGCTGGTAAATTTTTCCGGACTTACTGAAGGTTCAGATGTTTATTTAGAAAGCAGGCAGTTCAGTAATGCAGGAAGTGTACAGGGTAAACAGAAATTTAAAATTCTCAGGTTTAAAATTAAGAATATCGTCAACGACCGGTTTTCTGTACCCACAACTTTAGCATCTGTCAATTCCATTTCAACATCAGCAGTAACAACGACAAGGAATTTTGTTATCAACGAAATGCAAATGAGCGGCAGCGGAATGACTGGCTTACATAAAATCAATGGTAAGACTTACGATAAAAACAGGATTGATGAAACTGTTTCTGCCAACACAACTGAACTTTGGGTGTTTGATAATACAAACGGGCAGGAGCCCCATCCTATTCACTTACATGCGGTGCATTTTCAGTTGCTGGAACGTACAGGTGGCCGTGGACAATTAACCGCAGCAGAAAGTGGATGGAAAGATACAGTTTTGGTATTACCGGGAGAGAAAGTGAAGATGATTGTTCCGTTTGCAGGTAATGCGGGCAAGTTTGTTCTACACTGCCATAACCTTGAACACGAAGATGATGGAATGATGTTACAATATCAAATAAGCTAAGCAAATAACAATATGAAGCGAATAAGTTTTATTTTACTGGCAGCAGCAGTTCTGATTTTATCTTGCAATGATTCAAAAAATAAACATTCTGAATCACATAAAAATGAATCAGAAACTACGTTATATACCTGCCCGATGCATCCTGAAATTATCAGGGAAAAACCCGGTAACTGCCCCATTTGCGGAATGCAGTTAGTTAAAAAAGAAACAGGCAACAGGAAAGTTGCAGATGTTGATCTGAATACTTTACTGAAACCCACAGACGAATTTGTAGTATCCTCCATTCCTGTAACTGTCATACAGCAGAGGGATGAAGAAATTGAAATCGAAGCACTGGGAAATATTGCTTACGATACAAGACAGGTTGGAAGTATTTCTGCAAGGGTTTCAGGGCGAATCGAAAAATTATATGTGCGGTACCGTTATCAAAAGATCAGCAAAGGGCAGCGCATATTTGATATTTACAGCCCGGAGTTACTTACTGCACAGCAGAACCTGTTGTTCCTGTTGAAAAATGACCCGGGTAATCTCTCTCTTATTGACGCTGCAAAAGAAAAGCTTTTATTGCTTGGAATGGATGCAGGCCAATTGAAGGCAGTTATCCAATCAGGTAAACCCTCTTTAACGATTGCTGTTTACAGTAACTATAACGGTCATATACATGAGGCAGTAAGCAATATGAACCAGCAGCAGGAAGGGATGAAAGATCTTTCATTAATTACAGAAGAACTTTCCTTGAAAGAGGGAATGTATGTGCAGAAAGGGCAATCCGTTTTTACTGTTTTTAATCCTGGAAGAGCATGGGTAATTCTGAATGTATATGATGAAAATGAGGCGTTGCTAAAAAAAGGAAACCGTGTGAGAGTAATACCTGAAACTGCACCGGGTAAGGATTTCAGGGCAACAATTGATTTTATTGAGCCTTTTTACCGGAAGGACAGTAAAACAATTTCTGCCAGGGTGTATTTTGATAACAGCCGGTTAATGATCCCGATTGGCAGCCAGGTAAAAGCTACTGTTTTTGGAAACTCAAAAAACGCTTATTGGTTACCGAAAGATGCAGTCTTATCACTGGGGCTTGACAAAGTTGTGTTTCTGAAAGCAACAGGTGGATTCAAACCCCTGACAGTAAAAACAGGAATTGAACATAAGCAGCATATCCAGGTACTGAGCGGGTTAACTGAAAAAGATTCTGTTGCAGTAAATGCACAATACCTGATGGACAGTGAAAGCTTTATTAAAGTTAAACATTAAGTTATGCTAAGGATTAAAAATGATTTTAAAATAAAAACTGCAATTATAAGTATTGGCTTATTGTTACCGGCAGGTTTCATCTTACTGCTTTGTTTTCTTGCATCCTGCAAAAACAAAAACAAGATCACAAAAGTTCCGGATGTGTATTATACCTGTTCGATGGATCCACAGGTAGTGGAGTACAAACCCGGCAAATGCCCGATTTGTAAAATGGAACTTACCCCGGTAAAAATGAGCAGCCGGTCTGACAATGAAGAACTGCAGCTGAGTGATCAGCAGATACAGTTGGGAAATATTCAGCTCGATACAATCAGGAACGGTGTAATTGGCGATAAGATTGTATTAACAGCCACGTTGAATTTCGACCAGATGAAATCATCATCCGTCAGTTCAAGGGTAACCGGGCGAATTGAAAAATTATATTTTAAAAACATGGGAGATTATGTACAGAAGGGAGCGCCTTTATATGAACTGTACAGCGAAGAATTAAACAATGCCAAACAGGAGTATGTGTTGGTGCTGGAAAGAAAAAAAACTTTTACAGGAGAAACGACTATTGATTTTGAACAACTGTTACAGAGTGCAAGAAATAAATTGTTGTTATGGGGCATGACTGATGCACAGATCAATGAACTTTCAAAAAATAAAAGACCCTCTCCAACCACAATATTCTACAGCCCGGCTGGCGGATATATTACCGAGCTGGCTATAAAAGAGGGTGATTATTTAATGGAAGGAAGTACCATTGTTAAACTGTCTGAACTTTCAACCTTGTGGGCCGAGGCACAGGTATATACATCGCAACTATCAGAGATTGATAACCGAAGTGAAGCCATTGTTCAGCTTCCTGATTATAATGGAAAGGAAATTAAAGGAAGGATCGAATTTGTTAACCCGGAAATTAATCCTGATACAAGGATTAACCTGCTGCGAGTTACCATTCCAAATATAAATCATGAGCTGAAGCCCGGTATGCCTGCTTATGTGTTTTTAAAAAGTCCGCAACGAAAAACATTAACACTGCCTGTTGATGCGGTTATCAGGGATGGCAAGGGTGCAACTGTATGGGTACAGGTTAAAAGAAACACGTTTAAAAGTGTGATGGTGGAAACAGGATTGGAAGCTGATGACCGGATTGAAATTAAGTCTGGCTTAAATGATGGAGATGTGGTTGTTTTAAGCGGAGCTTATTTACTCAACAGTGAATATGTATTTAAAAAAGGCAGCGACCCGATGGAGGGGCATAAGCATTGATTTTCCCTTGTAGTTTAGGCTGACTTTTTCAGTTTTATCTTTTTTTGCTGATAAGTGTCATGTTCGTTTCCAGCATTGCCTGTACGAACGGGCTTTGCCATACCGCTTGTCTTCTATATAAAGGAGCAATCAAAAATAAAAAGATGTTTGTAAGTAACAGTTAGGCCTTTAAAATATAAGGTACTTTTTCTCCGTGATGTTACTCTCTTGTACCGGAATGCAGCTGCGAAAAAGAATAATGCAAATCAGGAACTGTCAGAATAGTGTAAAGTAACAGTTAATAAAAGTAATTAAATACTTTTATTAAATTAAGTTTTATACCTTTGAGCAATCAATCACTTAAAAAATGACATATGCTCACAACAATAGCTGAAAATATTCTGAATGTAACCTTGCTCGAACCAAGACAAAAACATCCCACCATTTTTGTAAGATTTGATGAACTGCAGGAAGGAGAGAGTTTAACCATTCTGAATGATCATGATCCCAAACCATTGTATTACCAGTTATTAGGTGAAAGGGGAAATATATTTGAATGGGAATATCTCGAAGAAGGACCTGAAACCTGGAAAGTAAAAATCAGCAAACGTATCACCGGTCAAACTGATGAAACTCTTGGACAGATTGCAGCGAAAGATTTGCGCAAAGCACAGGTCTTTAAAAAATACGGGTTGGATTTCTGTTGTGGCGGTAAAAAAACTGTGAAAGAAGCCTGCGCAGAAAAAGGACTGGATATTACAAAAGTTGAGCAGGAACTGCAACAGGCAGATAAAATGCCCGAAACCCGTTCGCTTCCTTATGGAGACTGGAGTCTGGATTTCCTGGCTGATTATATTGTAAATACCCATCATAGTTATGTAAAGAAAAATCTGCCTGATATAAAAGCTTATGCAGAAAAAGTAATGAAAGTTCATGGAAGTCAGCATCCGGAATTACTGCAGATTCACCAGCTGGTGGAAGAAATAAACGCAGAGTTAACCGAACACCTGATGAAGGAAGAAATGATTTTGTTCCCATATATCAAAGAACTGGTTGCAGCAAAAAACGGTATGCAGCCTTTAAACAGCTCAAAGTTTGGAACAGTTCAGAATCCAATTAAAATGATGGAAACAGAACATGAAATGGTGGGTAAAAATCTTGCTGCCATCAGGGAACTTTCAGCTGATTATTTATTGCCCGAAGATGCCTGTGCAAGTTACAGTTTACTGTATCGTATGCTTGATGCGTTTGAGGAAGATCTGCACCTGCATATTCATCTTGAAAACAATATCCTGTTTCCCAATGCACTTGAAATTGAAAAGCAATTGAACAACTAAAAATGTTGAGCATAGTTGCTTTATGCAATCAGTTAAGGATGATGTGAAATTGACATGAACTATTAATAAATAAACATGATGAAGAAGTTACTGGCAATACTGATGGTTACTGCTGTTCTGCTTGCCTGCAATTCTGCAGCTGAAAAAGAAAAAAGTACAGCAGCAGATACATTAACAAACAATCATCATGATCATGAAGAAGCAACCGGGCTTGCTTTAAATAATGGTGCTAGATGGAAGGCCGACTCAATTACAATTGCGAATGTAAGCCTGCTGAAGGAAACACTTTCAGTAGCAAAGAAAGAAAAGCTGGAAGATTATCTGCAAACTGCATCACAATTACAGGAAGGCTTGAATAAGATGCTGAGTGAATGTAAAATGAAAGGAGAGGATCACAATGCACTGCACCAATGGCTTGTACCTCTTATGGAAAAAGTGAAAGTGTTAAAAACAGCAACAACTGTTGAAGATGCTGCAGCTATATCAACCGCAATCGAAAAGCAGGTAAATCTTTTTACTGAATACTTTGAATAATGATAAATCAATACTGATAAAAAAATACAATGGAACTGAATAACGAAGAAACAGAAACAATTCCCGTCTTTCTGCAAAATATACAACCGGGAAAAATTGTGGAATTAGATGTTCGTCCTGTTATTGAAGGAGGAAACGATCCTTTGAGTATTATTCTGCAAGCGGTTAAAAAACTGGAGCCAGGTAAAGTGCTGAAAATTGTCAACAGCTTTAAACCCACCCCATTAATACATCTATTGGGTAAACAGGGGTTTGAATCGTACGTTGAACAGCTAAGTGATAAACTCATTCATACTTATTTTTATAAGCAATCTGCTGAATCAGCAGTAATAGCGGAACCCACTGTGCCGGTTGAAATGGATGAGTGGAATGAAACCCTGAATCGTTTCTGCAACAGGCTTGTAACAATTGATGTAAGGGAACTGCCAATGCCTTTGCCTATGCATACAATTCTTGAAGCCCTGGATAATCTGAAAGAAGATCATGCATTATTTGTTTTTCATAAAAAAATTCCTGTGTTTCTTCTCCCCGAATTGAATGAGCGAAAATTCAGTTTCCGCCTGAAAGAAATAAGTGATACAGAAGTGCAGATGTTAATTTATAAAGACTGATATGTTTAGCACAACCGGAAATGCAGCAATGGCAAAAACTACTTCTTACAAAGTGGTATTGCCATTTTATTTATATGCAGCAATTGCTTTTTTAATTGCCACTTTTCTTTTGGTTGTTTCAGCGGGTAGTATTACCAGCCATTATTTTCAACCTCATACATTAGCTATAATACATATAATGGCGCTAGGGTGGGGCACTATGATCATTCTTGGTGCAAGTCACCAGTTGGTTCCGGTTTTAATTGAAGGGGAGTTATACAGCAATAAACTTGCTCTTCTTTCTTTTTTTTTAGCCGCACTTGGTATACCGCTGTTATCGTACGGGTTTTATGTGTTTAATCCCGGCTGGCCGGCACAGGCAGGTGCTGTATTAATAATTGTTGCCATTGTTTTTTTTCTCATCAATCTTGCAGTGAGTATGGCAAAAAGTAAACATGAAAATGTACATGCATTTTTCATTTTTACTTCTGCATTATGGTTATTGGCAACGGCAGTAGTGGGGCTTTTGCTCCTTTGTAATTTTACCGAAGCAGTACTTCCAAAAAGCTCGCTTGATTACCTGCCGCTGCATGCACACATGGGTATTGCCGGTTGGTTTTTATTATTGATAACAGGTGTGGGCTCCAGGTTAATTCCCATGTTTCTCATCTCCAAGTACAGCAATAAAAAAATACTTTGGCTGATTTATGGATTGATCAATGCCGGGCTTCTTGCTTTTGTTTTCCTCTTTTTATATTCATCCAGCAGAACACTGTTGATCATTCCTTTATTGGCAGTTACGGCAGCGGTTCTATTGTTTGGTTATTTCTGTTGCCAGGCTTACAAACAACGCATCCGTAAAAAAACAGATCAGCCAATGAACATATCATTACTTTCTGTTTTAATGATGTTGTTGCCTGTTATCTTCCTTGTAATAATCGTTTTTTTATTGAGCCGGTCAGCTGTTGAAAATG
The DNA here is from genome assembly GCA_002337125.1 of Chitinophagaceae bacterium UBA1931. Taxonomy (GTDB): domain Bacteria; phylum Bacteroidota; class Bacteroidia; order Chitinophagales; family Chitinophagaceae; genus Lacibacter. Next base: position 429,282 of record DDFJ01000004.1, on the reverse strand, counting down.
TAAGATTGGTAATTGCTTATGGGTTTATTATCTTTTTTGGTTGGATTACAGCAATCATACTTGGAATGACGTTTAAGACCCTGCCTTTTATTATCTGGAATAAAGTACATCATCATTTAACAGGGAAGGAAAAAACGCCTAACCCAAAAGATTTATTTAATAACACTGTTTTTAAATGGATGAGTGCTGCTTACATTTCAGGTTTCGTGTTATTTGTTTCCGGGATATTATGTAACAGTACAATTGTATTGCAGGCAGCTGCTTTTTTATTGCTGCTTACTTCTTTATTATATAACTGGAATGTCATTAAATTGCTTACATATAAACCTGTTGCGAAATGAGCCTGTTAACAAATAATCACTTGAAAAGTACTGTTGCATTAGCATATTTGCAAAGTGTAACCGATCCTGAAATAGGGTTGAATATTGTGGACCTGGGTTTGGTTTATGAGTTGAATTTTAATGAGGCAGAAAAGCTGATACGTTGTGTAATGACGCTTACAACACAGTTCTGTCCAATGGGTGAATCAATCACAACTGATGCAAGGGAAACACTTAAAACAGGTTTTCCGGAATATGCGGTTGAACTTGAATTGACTTTTGATCCACCATGGAATCATGAAATGATATCTGCGGATGGGCGTGAATTTTTAAATGAAAGATAAATGCTGAGTCTTACCTGCAAAACAGCCATTAAAGCCGTTATTTACCTGGCATCAAAATTTGATTCGGGCGAAAGAGCCGGTATTAAAGAAATTGCGGAGTTTATTGATGCCAGTGAGCATACCGTAGGAAAATTTCTTCAAACACTGGTAAGGGAAGATGTGATTAACAGTGCAAAAGGTCCCTCTGGTGGATTTTATATGACGGCCAAACAGAAGAAGCAGCCAATCATCAACATCATCAATGCGGTTGATGGTACGGAAGTATTTGATAGCTGCGGACTTGGATTAAGCAAGTGTTCGTCAAAACATCCCTGTCCCATTCATAATGATTACAAGATCATCAAAGATCAGTTTAAAACAATGTGCCGTGAAAAAACAGTGAGTGAATTATGTGATACGGTGAACGATGGAATTTCCTACCTGATGGGATGAGTTGATAGATATATTTTCACGTTGCAGGAAAGAGATGAAAAAAGGATACCGTGCCAGGTATCCTTTTGAAGTATTAAAAGAAGAAACTTTTTTTCCTTGTCCCAAAAAAGAATTCCGCAGACTGTAATTATATCCGGTCTAATTCATCTTTGGTCAATTCGTTTCTTGTATCGCCTGTGTTAAGTGTTGTTGCAGGTTCAAAAAGCATAACTAAAACTTCGTCTTCGGCAAAAGGTTTGTGTTCCACACCTTTCGGAACAATGATAAATTCATCTTTATTCAGGGTTACAGTTTTGTCTCTGAATTCGATTGTAAGCATTCCACTTACAACAAAAAACAATTCGTCTTCATTGTCGTGTTTGTGCCACACAAATTCTCCTTTGAATTTGGCAAGTTTTATACTCTGCCCGTTGAGTTCACCAACGATTTTTGGCGACCAGTATTCTGAAAAAAGTGCAAACTTTTCTGTTAAAGCGATTTTGTTCATGTTCTTCTTCTTTTTTTTATCAGCAGGGTAGTAGTGCTGTTTTGCTATGCCGTGTTCGTTTCTCTGAATTACGTTCAAAACTCAAATAACCAATCCAAAAATCCCTGCTGCTTATTTGGATTGCTGTCGAACAATCAGCAGGACAGAATGAATTTTTCTTAGAGGTTCTGTTGTGTTGCCGAAGGCGGGGATTTTTAGCATAAAAGTTCAATAGAATTACTGTTGTTGAACCTTGCACAAAAGATCAAACAACGAACTTCATCCCTGCTTTTGGCAAACCCTTGTTGGCTGCTGTTTTATTTTTGAACTTTCAGCTTTTGTTTTTTTAACCATTTTTCTGTGTCTGCAAAAAATTGTATTGGTTGTTCTACCCAACTAAAATGTCCGGCATCATTTATTACGATTTCTGTTGCATTAGGAATATTTTTTACAATTCTGTCTGCTTGGGATACTTTATCGCAAATAAAATCGTCATCACCGACTACAATTAACGTAGGGACTTTAATCTTGGTGAGCAGTGGAAATAGATATTCTGTGCCAAAAAAAGAGGCATCCGTATATTCTCCAGCTTTGTCACTCATTTGTGGATCACCCAATTTCTCAAATTCTGAAATCTTATTTACATCGTGAAAATAAAAAGGAAAAATATAGGGCATCATTTCCGAGTTTTTAATTTTTGTAGTGTCTTTTCCAAAAAAGATATTCGAACCTGCTTCGAAATACGGTTCCCCTTTACGTTTCATTACCATTTTTGTAAACTCTCTTTCATAAATACTGTCCCTGCCAGCAAGTGGTGCTAAAGCAATTATTCCATTTAGGTTTTCATTATGATGTATGCCATAATTAAGTACTTGAAATCCGCCCATAGAATGTCCCATCACCCAAACTTTGGATTGTTTTAGATAAACTCTTAAACTGTCCATATCATTCATAAAATCTCGGCTTGAATATTTTCTTGAATCGTTTGGACCAGTCGACTGACCACTAATTCGTGTGTCGTAATAAACAATTGTAAAATATTTTTCAAATGGTGTTAGGGAGTTTTTTAGATAATTAATTGATGGCCCCCAACCTGGTGTAGGTACAAGACAAATTGGACCTTTGCCACTAACATAATAGTGAATCTTTATTCCGTTAATGTCGGCAAAATGGTCTCCTTGCGATAAAGCGTTTTGTCCAAATGCTAAATTTGTTAGACAAAAAGTAATGATTGTCAGAAGAAAGCAAGTTCTTTTCATATGTTGTTGTCATTTTTTGATTTCTTAGGGTGTCTGCAAAATAGCAGCCAATGTTCCCGGGATTTGCGTTCGGGCGGGTTTCGGAGCACAAAGTTTCAATTTATTACTAAAGTTTATTAGAGGTACTCAGCTCAAAGTTTGCACGTCAGCCCGCCTGACGCAAAACCCGTGTTAGCGGCTAGTATTCTTCAATGTCCAAATTGCTCCGTTTTTTGTAGTCTGTTTTTCTAAATGACCTTTTGCTGTTAAGTTGTCCAAATATTTTTCACTTTCATTTCTTGGCATTCCTGTTAGTTCAGAAAATTCTTTTGCTGTCAATGAATGATATTTTGAAAATACAGCATTCCAAGTCTTGTCATAGATTGTTTTGGTAGCAGTAGGAAACAATTTAAGCAAAGCACTCTCAAATGTGCTGTATGGTTTTGAGCCATAAACCATTTCTTTCTGTCCTGTTGAGTCTGTAAAAAACATAGTTGGAAAACCCCTTACGCCTAATTCTCTACCCAATTTTAAATCTTCTTCAAAAAGCTCTTTTGCTTTTCCTTCGAAATCAGTTTTTAGCTTAACAATGTCAAGTCCAACTTTTTTCCCTGCTAATTCTAAATGTTCCCATTTAGTAATGTTCTTTTTTTGAAGAAAAACCATTTCTCGTATTTCACGAAGAAACAAAATTGCTTTTTCATTGTCTTGCATTTGTGCTGCTTTAAAAGCAATTGAAGGTGGATATGAGGAATTTAATGGGTCTTCCAACCAGACATTTCCGTCTATTGGCATATCGTAATAAACACTTACTTCGTCCCAATGGTGAGCAACATCAGAAGGTTTACTAATGCCACCACTATTATAACTCCAATTTGGCAACAAGCCACCCATTCTATATTCCACTTCAATGTTGTTTCCATATTCCAATTTAAGTTTTCGTAATTGTGGCTCAATGCCCCAACAAGAAGAGCAGATTGGGTCGGTGTAATAGATTATTTTTACAGGTTTCTTGTTTGCTTTTACCAAACTGCTGTCTGCCGAATTTGTTTTATTAGTTGGTATTTCGCAAATACCACTTTCAGGGTCACACATTAAAGGATTGTTATTTTCCATTTTCTTTTTTGTTTGAGATTGACAACTTACCTTGCCAAAAGTGAACATTGCGATTAAAATAAGATAAGTTATTTTCATTTTTTAAAAGTGTCTTACACCGACTGTTTATCTTTGTGCAAAGCTGAGGACTTAAATTCAACTACGCAATAAGTCAGAAAATTATGACTACTAAAAAAGAAATTATTGATAACGAAACTTGTCCTGCACAAGGGCTTTTGAAGTCGCTGTCTGGAAAGTGGAAACCTGAAATATTTCGTTTGGCCGTTGAAGCTCCTTTGCGTTTTAGTAGTTTGTTGCGTCAAATTGAAGGTTCTAACAAACAAACTTTGTCTGTCGCTTTAAGAGAGTTAGAAGAAGTCGGGCTGTTAGAAAAAGTTGTCATTCAGCAAAAGCCTTTGCATATAGAATATAATCTTACCGAAAAAGGGAAGTCGCTAATTCCTGTCTTTAAGCAGTTAGAGATTCTTGGGTAGTGTCTGTTATACTTGCCGCTAACGTTTTGCGGCTTGGCGAAGGTGGCGATTTAACCACAAATGTTCATACGAAGCACACACTTCAAATTTACGAAAAACTGTCATACGAAGCACTGAACCGCCACTTTTGCCAAACCGCTGTTAGTGGCTGGGCTTCTTTGTTTTCCGTCTGTCAGCAACATTTTTTGTCCTGCTGAATTGGTGGACAAGCAACACTTCCGTAGCTACAATAAACACAGCAGTCGCCTTGTTTTGGTTTTAGAACTTGTTTGCATTTTTCACATTCGTAAAAATATTGGCAAGCGTCTGTCGGCATTGTTTCTTCTTTCTTATGTCCGCAGTTGGGGCAAGTTATTGTTGATTGTAATTTGATTTCCATTTTAATTTTCTTTTTTGTCGGTTACAGAATATCCTGTTGAGTTTATTGCTTTTTCGATTTCAGAAATATTTGTTTTTGAGTTGTCAAATTCTATGATTGCATTTCCATTTTCATATGAAGCGTTTGAACTTATTATTCCTGTCAATTTATTTACTTCGTGATTTACGTGTTCTTCGCAACTCGCACAAGTCATTCCGCTAATCGTAAATTTTACTTTTTGAATATTGGATTTGTCCACTACTATGATTTGCTTTTCTTTCTTTGGGTAGAAAATGCTTGAATAGTATGGAAAGGCAAGCATAACGATTGCAAATGCTGTTACAATTCCTAAAAACATTTTTGACTGAATGAATTTTGGTTTTTCTTCTGTCTCACAGTTGCAGTCAATTTGCTTTTTAGGTTTCAACTTTTGATACCAAGCAAAACCAAGAACCAAAATTGTCAAACCGATAAAATACGGTCTGAAAGGTTCGAGCCAAGAAAAAGTAGAAGCAAGTCCGCTTGTTCCTGCAATGAGAGCCAAGACAGGTGTAATGCAACACAATGAAGCTGCAATTGCTGTTAAAAGTCCTGCTCCGATTAGTTTGTTGTCTGTTTTCATAATGTTTCTAATATTTTGTTTTCGTCAAGTATTTTGAAAAACGGTTTCAGCATTTTTTCATACTCTTTTGTTAATGAGTAAAAAATGGTTTGAGCTTCTCTTTCTGTTTCAATGAGTTTTCTGTCTTTGAGTTTTCGCAAGTGTTGTGAAACCGCTGAAATTGTCATACCAAGAATATCGCTTATATCACAAACACAAAGTCGTTTTTCTTCATAGATCAGAAAGAGAATTTTCAGTCTTACGTTGTTTCCTGCCAATTCAAGTCCGTTTGATAAATAGTCAAATGAGCCGTTGAGTTCTGAAACTCTGTCTTTACAGCGATTTATTTGTTTAATGTCCGCTTGTTGTCGTATGCAAGAATTGTTGTCCATAGTACAAAGGTAGTCAATTTGCTTATTTAAGCAACTACTAAAATACGAAACATCAAAATGAACCCGATTTGTCTGTCGGGTTGTGTCGTCATAGCCTTGCCACTAACGTTTTCGGGCTTTGCGTTCGGGCGGGTTTCGGGGTACAAAGTTTCAATTTATTATTAAAGTTTAATAGTAGTACAAAGCCCCAAGTTTGCACGTCAGCCCGCCTGACGCAAAACCCGTGTTGTACGTAGTTTATTTGAACATTTCAATTCTCATTATTTATTTTGGGTGAATTAGCGTCTAAGTATGGATATCCAATTTTTTTAACCGCTTCTTTGACTTTGCTTTCATCACTTATTTTGTGTACTATTATTACATATTCGTCCGAGTTTGTGTCAATAAAGCCAAGTTTAAAATTTTGCTTTTGAATTGACTTGTCAAAGTCTCTAAAAACATTTTTAGCTGAAACCGATGCATTTTCGCCATAGTCTTTAGGATTGGGTAGTTCAATGTTTGTATTAAAATTGTCTTTCAAAGATGAATTAACTCTCCAAACTAAGTCTCTAATTTCTTGTTTCCAATCTAACACCATAATAAAATGAATACCGTTATTGTCTAAGTACTCTTTAACATAATTCAGTGTCGTATAATAGTTTTGGTCACCGTTATAATTACGGAGAGTGTCTATGAAACTTGAAACTTCTTTCGTTTTCGTGTCTCCAAGGCATAGCTTAATTAATTCAATGTAACCTTGCTTTTGAGTTTCGATATCTGTCATAAGTAATTGTTTGTTTATAGTGTCTAAATTTTCTATTGTTGAATTTTTTATTTCAACTTTAGGGGTTGTCGTACCACCACAGGATACGGATTGTAAAACAGCTATTGTCGATAATATAGATTGTCTGTCTGATTTTAGGGTCTTTTTAAATTACGTACAACGCATAAATATACGAAAGTTTTCAACCTCCAAACTTTCGCTTTTTTATACTTATTGTCTGATTATCAATACCTTTTTTATATTGTTTTCTGAAAAAAAACTTTCGCAAATACAACTGCCGTCTCTCCGGGTTTACATCATTACTTACATGGCTTCGCCACCTCAGTCACATAAACTGGTTTCTTTGTTATTTCCTGCCTTTAACCCACTAAAGCTTTAAATCATCCAATGGACTTATCACCTGCAGCAAATCTCGGTTGCTTACATGCAGGTAACGCAGCGTTGTTTTTATACTGTTATGCCCCAATAGTTTCATAATCATCGTCACATCCGTTCCTTTATCCAGTAAATGGGTGGCAAAACTATATCGCAGTGCATGGATACTGCCCGGCTTCAGCACACCTGCTTTTGCCTTGGCTGCCGATAAAACCAGTTGAAGGCTCCTCGTACTGTACGGCTCATGTTTAGCCTGCCCGGGAAAAAGATAACCATCTTTAGAAAGCTTTCCGCTTTTCCAGTATTCACGCAGCATCACAAGCAGTACCGGGCTTAATTGTACAACACGGTCTTTCTTTCCCTTTGCCTGCCGTATAGAAATACACATACGCTTGCTGTCAATATCCTGCACTTTCAGGCGCACAACTTCGCTTACACGAAGCCCCGTGGCGTATGCAAGCATCAGCATGGTTTTATGTTTAATGTTTCCGACCGATCTGATGATGGCACTTACCTCTTCCTGGTTAAAAAAACGGGGTAGTTGTAGCTGCTTCTTGGGCCGGGGTATAGTATAAAAGAATTGTTCACGCTTTAATACCTGCTCAAAATAAAATTTTAGCGCATTCAGCCTGCTGTGCAGAGTGTTTTCAGTAAGCCCGAGTTGCACTGTGCAATACAGCATATAACGTTTCAGGTGTTCAGTACTTAAATCCTGCACCCTGTGTTCACCAAGCAACTGAAGCAGTTGCATAAATTCATTGCGGTAAGTTTGCAACGTACTCTGGCTGTATTTTTTCAAAACAAGCTGCTCCAGGAAACACTTCAGTTCGTTTCTGTTATTTGCCGATAAACGGATAGTTGTATCATGAAGTTTCTCTTCCTGCATGGGCAGGGCAGTGGCTGCGGAAAGTTTACATTTTACCCGGTTTTCTGTTGTGTCGAGTATATGCCAGCCCTTGTACGTACTGCTCCAGCGTGCACCCGCCACTTTTTTAATCCGCTCATTCAATGCCTCGTTATGAGCAAAGCAAATCAATATGCGGGGCTCTTTCCGGTGAGTAATTAACTGATAGCGGATATTTTCCATAGTGCATTTGTCATCTGTCACAACTAAGTTCTGAAAAATTAAACAATAATGGTCATCCGCACATAAAAAAAGCCCCGCTTTCGCCGGGGCCTTCAAATCTGTATATGCATATTACTTTTTGTCAAGCATCTTCTCAAGTAAGGCAATTTTTTCTCTTTCACTTTTTAATAAGGCTTCATATAACTCAACCATTTTCTCTAATGGATTAAATGTGCAATCATGATTGTACTGATAGTTGGGGCTGTGATTTAAAGTAGATCCTTCATAATTATGTTGAATATTATAAACAGTGGCTTCTTCATTAAAGCTTTTAATTGCATCAGGTGCAACTTTCAATGCCTTTGCCACTTTTTCAATCATATCCTTATCTAACGCTTCCTTTTGCTCCAGTGCAGATATAGCCTGCTGGCTCAAACCAAGTTCCATCGCCAGTGCATCCTGCTTAATTCCTAATATCTCCCGTATGCGTTTTACATTTCTGCCTTCATGTATTACTTTTTCCTTCATAGTGCTTGTTTTCGTAAAGATAATTCTTTCATCCTGTTTTCCCTTGCTTTATAACAGCAAGGGAGGATCTGCAAGTATACATGTTTTCCTGCTGGTAAACTACCGCATTTCATGGTAAAATACAAGCAATTGTAGTAGCATACATCAGCTTTCCGTTTTTACTTGTAATCCAAAACAAAACAGCATGAACATACTCAGCCCCGGTTTAAACAGCATTGCTGATTTTTTTTCTGCCTATGCCTTGCCACAGGCAACACAGGTACTCAGTTCCGGTCTCAAAGCTGCAAATAGTAATAAAATATGGAAGCATGCATCACCGGCCGATCTTATTTGCTTCTGCCGGCAGCTGGAACAGTTACTCCAGGCTGTCTTTACACTAGTGGAAGAAGGCAACAGGGTAGAGGAGGCCCGGCTCAGCACACCCATTGATGATAATACCTTACTCAATAATTATCAGGCATGGTGCGGGTGGCACAGAAGCTCCACTCCATGGAGTTTTTTTCCACGCCATCTCTCAAAAAAAGAATTTATCGATCCATGGAAAGCCCTGGAAAAAATCACCCGCTTTCAATCATGTACGCAATGGAAAAACCAGCTCAGCAATATCCTGCATTATGCTTTATCAAATGCTGATTATACCGAACTGGATAATCAACCATCAATGCTGCAAACTTATTTGCTGCTGCACAAGCTGCTCGAAGCAACCCACCTCATTGAAGTACGTGCAATAAAAGAAGATACATCAGGCCCACGCCCCAAATGGAAAAACCGGGCACCAAAAGCAAATGATGAAAACTGAATATTTTTTTGCTGTTGAAACTTTCTCCGGCGCAGGTCTCCCGACCTGTTGCCAAATGTTACTTAACTTAAAATAGCATAAGGTTACATCCGTCAGCTAGGGGTCTGGCCTCCAAACCCTGTAGTCAGCAGAAAACAATCGGTGAAAATGAAAACAAATTTTACGGCGGCCCGCAATTCAACATTACCTTCTGTTTTGTATGGATACTTGCAGGTATCCGTCTGTTCTTTCTTTCTTGCAAAATGCTTAAATAGGGTAGTGCAAAAACAGAACGGTAACTGCCGCTGTGCTGTACCGTTACAACCGGCTTTGGATAAACAGTGTCAGCTGTTTTCTTTTCTTCTTCAAACACAAATAAAAGCTGTTGCATAATCTCAGCTTCAGCAATACCCGCTTTCAGCAGGTCAAGCACCTTCCTGTGCAGCTGCCGGTACAACGCCAGGCATTGTTCTTCTTTGGGATAACTCCGCTTGATTTGTGAAGCAAGGCTCGAAGCCCTGCCAAACAGGCTGGAGTTCTGCATCGTTTTGGCAAAAGCATGATCCTTCTTTACCCGCTTACCCGTAAGTGAGCTTTTCTGCCGGGCATAATACTGCCCATCCATTTTGTAAAAACAGATATTGTCGATCGTTCCCGTAATCTTGTATGGTCCCACCTGTTTAGCCACCAGCACATATTTCCCACAAGAAAATCATTTTTCCCAACCCATACAATCGTATTTCCCCCCTCAACGCCTAAACGTCTCAATGCCTCAACCATGAACCATGAACTATGAACCATAAACCATTCCCCCCCTCAACCCTGAACGTCTCACCGCCCAACCCCTCAACGCCTCAACACCTTCCTCCCATATACTTAAGGCATAAAGCATAGATACTCCCCATTAAAAGCGTTCCAACTCCCTAAACCCTAAACTATAAACCATAAACCTCAAACTTCCCCTAGCCTAAATCAAATAATCAGTTATGATATTTCCCCTCATCACGCCAACCTCAAACCATAAACTATAAACTATAAACAAAAAAAGGACACCCCTTAAGGCATCCTTTTGAACTATTCATTCAAACTTACTTACGCATTCGCCATATCAGGAATTGCTTCCACTTTATAGGCACCTGCATCAAGTTTTGCTTTTGTTTCAGTAAAGGCTGTTAACGTTTCTTCAATATCAGCATCGGTATGTGCTGCTGAAGGAATTAAACGGTAAATGATATGTCCTTTTGGAATAACAGGATATACAACAATCGAAGCAAAGATGTTGTAGTTTTCTCTTAAATCCATCACCATGGCTGTTGCTTCTTCCACACCACCTTTCATATACACAGGTGTAACAGGTGTATTGGTATTGCCGATATCAAATCCTCTTTCTTTTAATCCCTGCTGCAGTTTGCGGGCATTGTACCAGAGTTTTTCTTTCAGCTCAGGCATGGTTTGCAGCATGTGTAAGCGTTTGAGGTTACCAATAACAATTGGCATGGGTAAACTCTTGGCAAATATCTGTGAGCGGATGTTGTAACGGATATAATCGATAATCACACGTGGTCCCGCCATAAATGCACCAATAGAAGCCATTGATTTGGCAAATGTGCTGAAGTAAAGATCAATACCATCCTGGCAATCCTGCTCTTCGCCTGTACCTGCACCTGTTTTACCAAGTGTACCAAAGCCATGTGCATCATCAACCAGCAAACGGAACGTGTATTTATCTTTCAGTGCAATAATTTCTTTGAGCTTGCCCTGGTCGCCTGCCATACCAAAAATGCCTTCAGAAATAACGAGAATACCACCTTGCCCCTGCTTTTCAATTAAAGCAGATGCTCTTTGTAACTGCTTTTCGCAATCTTCAATATCGTTGTGTTTAAAAACGTAACGGTGACCGGGATGTAAACGCAAACCATCAATAATACATGCATGACTTTCTGCATCATACACAATCACATCATGTCGTCCGCAAATGGCATCAATTGCACTCATAATTCCCTGGTAACCGAAGTTCATCAGGATTGCATCTTCTTTCTTTTCAAAATCAGCCAGTTCTTTTTCTAGTTGTTCGTGAAGGTTGGAGTTACCACTCATCATACGTGCACCCATTGGGTAGGCAAGTCCCCATTCTTTCGCTGCTTCAGCATCCACCTTCCTGATTTCAGGATGATTGGCCAGACCGAGATAATTGTTCAGGCTCCATACAATCTTTTCTTTGCCACGAAATTTCATTCTGCTGTTGATTTCTCCTTCCAGTTTGGGAAAAGCAAAATAACCATGAGCCCTTTCTCTGTGCTGACCAATAGGACCGTAGTTTTTGATCAGCTTCTCAAAAATGTCCGCCATATTATTAAAATGTTATTAGGTTGAAAAATTCCCGCAAAGGTAAGGCATTGCAGCGTATAATGAGTGCCCGATATGGCTAAAATCAGGTAACAATAAAACAATCAGTTTCAACAGGTTCAAACGGTATCTTTGCGCCTTAAATCAATTTTATGCGTTCTCTATTTTCACTATTGATTGTATTATTGAGCTTTCAGTCCTTTGCTCAAAAGGCCGCAGCAAAACAAGAGCCGGCAGAACCGAAAAGACCCAAATTAGTGGTAGGTATCATGGTTGACCAGATGCGTTGGGATTACCTGTACCGCTATTACAGCCGTTATACAGCAACCGGAGGTTTTAAACGCTTACTCAACCAGGGTTTCAGTTGCGAAAACACGTTGATTCCTTATGTACCCACCATTACCTGCGTGGGTCACTCAAGTGTATATACCGGCAGTGTGCCTGCAATTAATGGAATGACCGGAAACAACTGGTATGATTATGAGAAAAATAAAGCAGTGTATTGTACAGAAGATAAAACAGTGAAAACGGTGGGAAGTACAACAACTGCAGGTGAGCAGAGTCCACGTAATATGCTTACAACATCCATTTGTGATGAGCTGAAACTGGCCACCAACTTCCGCAGCAAGGTCATTGGCATTGCCATTAAAGACCGTGGTGGTATTTTGCCTGCAGGGCATAGTGCCAATGCTGCTTACTGGTATGATGGGGCTACAGGAAAATGGATTACATCAACGTACTACATGAATGAATTGCCACAGTGGGTGAACAACTTTAATGCAAAAAATGTGGTGGATACATTTTATACAAAAGGATGGAATACACTTTATCCCATTTCAACTTATGTACAAAGCACAAAAGATGAAAACAGTTATGAAGCCAAACCTTTTGGTGCAGATCAGAAAGGATTTCCTTACGATTTAAAACGTTTTGCCGGTAAAAATTATGGCAGCGTTTCATCTACACCTTATGGAAATACAATGACCATGATGATGGCAAAAGAAGCAATTGCCAATGAGGCAATGGGCAAAGATTCCATTACCGATTTTCTTGCAGTAAGTTTTTCCAGCACCGATTATGTGGGCCATGCATTTGGTCCCAACTCCATCGAAATTGAAGATACCTACCTGCGTCTTGACAGGGATTTAGGTGAGTTATTCGATTATCTTGATAAAACAGTTGGCAAGGGACAATATCTGACTTTTCTAACTGCCGATCATGGTGTGGCACATGTACCTGCTTTCCTCAATGAAAATAAATTACCCGGCGGTTTACTGGATGATAATAAAATGGTGACTGACCTGAATGTGATGCTCAAAGAAAAATACAACTATGGTAATCTTGTGCTGGGCGGATTTAATTATGAAGTTTGTTTAAACCGCAGTCTCATTGATTCTGCAAAGCTCAATAAGAAAGCAATTGTTGATGATGTGGTGCGTTTTGTAAAAACAATTAAAGGTGTTGACCGTGCATTTCCTATTGATGAATTAATGAATCAACCGATGAGTTATAAAGTGAGGGAGATGATTTCAAACGGATGGTATCCCAAACGCTCAGGCGATGTGCAGCTTGTTTTAACTCCAGGATATATTGATGGTGGCCCAACAGGTACAACACATGGTTTGTGGAATCCTTATGATAGTCACATTCCGTTGCTGTGGTATGGCTGGAATATTAAGCAGGGAAAATCGAACAACGAAGTCTATATGACAGATATTGCTGCAACACTTGCAGCCATGCTTCGCATTCAAATGCCCAGTGGTTGTATAGGTAAACCTATCCTTGCAGTTGTTGAATAAACTTTTGCAGCAGCATCCCTCTCTCTTCAGGAGAGGGACGGGAGGGAGAGGCCAGATGCCTAGCGGTTGTATAGGCAAACCCATCCTTGCAGTTGTTGAATAAACATTCTATTTTACATCTGAAGATTTAGCAGTTATTATGCGGCTGGCATTATAGTTGGCACATATACGAAATAGTACAATAAGCCCCTTTTTAAGGGGCTTGTCTGTCAAATTGACCAAAGAAGATACGTATGAAATAACCACTCAGATGAAAAATTTTGCAGCAAACGGCGATGAACATTTCAAATGCCGGGAATTGCAGGCTGGTTGGTTATAACATGTGGCAAAATCAAATAACTAATTATCACATGAATCAAAAGAATTTATTTATGGGCCCCGGTGATGAAGATGTGGACTTTATGCCCATTATTCCGCTCAACGAAGCAGATACAGATAATGATGAACCTCTTGAAATTGGAGATGAATTACCCATTCTTCCATTACGTAACACGGTTCTGTTTCCTGGTGTGGTATTGCCCATTACTGTAGGAAGAGATAAAAGCATACAGGCCGTAACCGAAGCATATAAAGGCAACAAGTTAGTGGGTGTGGTGGCACAGAAAGACAGTAATGTGGAAGATCCTTCTGTTGCTGATCTGGAGCGTATTGGTACTGTTGCCAAAATAGTAAAGCTCATTAAAATGCCCGATGGCGGTACAACCGTTATCATCCAGGGAAAGAAACGTTTCAGCATTACTGCCATTACTTCCGAAGATCCGTTCTTTAAAGCAAGCATTGAAGTGCTGCAGGAAGAACCTACACCCGAGGATGAAGACTTTAAAGCAGTGGCCGGTTCTATCAAGGATATGGCAGCACAGATTATTCAGCTGTCGCCCAATGTTCCCAGCGAAGCATCCATCATCTTAAAAAATATTGAGAACTCAGGTTTCCTCATTCATTTTGTAAGCAATAATCTCAGCGGTGAAATTGCGGATAAACAAAAGCTGCTTGAAACACAAAACATCAGGGAAAGGGCGGAGTTACTGTTAACTTACCTGCAGAAAGAACTGCAGTACACTGAACTGAAAAACAAAGTCACTAATAAAACAAGAACCGAACTCGATAAGCAGCAGCGTGAATACTTCCTTCACCAGCAAATGAAAAGCATTAAGGAAGAACTTGGCGGCGATAGTAATGACCTTGAAATACAGGAAATGAAAAAAGATGCCGAGACAAAGAAGTGGAGTGAAGCTGCAAAAGAAATGTTCAAGAAGGGAATTCAGAAGCTGGAGCGTATGCATCCTTCAACTCCCGATTATTCAGTGGTGTATAATCATCTCGACCTGATGCTTGATTTGCCTTGGGGTGATTATACCGATGATCAATATGATCTCAAGAAAGCAAAGAAGGTGCTGGATCATGATCATTACGGCATTCACAAAGTAAAAGAACGTATTCTTGAATACTTAGCTGTACTGAAGCTGAAGGGTGACATGAAAAGTCCCATTCTTTGTTTGCTTGGCCCTCCCGGTATTGGTAAAACATCATTAGGGAAAAGCATCGCTTCTGCTTTGGGAAGAAAATATGTACGCATCAGTTTGGGCGGATTGCATGATGAAAGTGAAATAAGAGGTCACCGTAAAACATATATTGGTGCAATGCCCGGTCGTATTTTACAATCGCTGCGCAAGGTTAAATCATCCAACCCTGTAATGATTCTGGATGAAATTGATAAGATTGGAAGTGATTTCCGTGGCGATCCTTCAAGTGCATTACTTGAGTTACTTGATCCCGAACAGAATCATACATTCTATGATAATTACCTGGAGCTGGAGTATGACCTGAGCAAAGTATTGTTCATTGCAACTGCAAACAGCTTATCCAATATCCAGCCTGCATTGCGTGATCGTCTAGAAATCATTGACCTGAGTGGTTATGCAGTGGAAGAGAAGATTGAAATTGCAAAGAAGTATCTCGTGCCAAAACAAAAAGAAGCACATGGATTGCAGAAAATGCAGTTTAAAATCAGTGATGCTGTATTACGTAAGGTAGTGGAAGATTATACAAGAGAAAGTGGTGTTCGTGAACTGGATCGTCAGCTGGCATCATTAATGCGTTCGCAGGCAAAAGAATTTGCAATTAAAGGCAAACTGAAAGCAACCATTACTTCGAACGATATTGAAAAGATATTGGGCAAGCCAAGATATAGTAATGAAATTTATAAAACTGTAAACATGCCGGGTGTATCTGTGGGTCTTGCATGGACATCTGTTGGTGGTGATATACTTTTCATCGAAACCAGTTTATCAGAAGGAAAAGGGGAGTTGCGTTTAACGGGTAATCTTGGTAATGTAATGAAAGAAAGTGCCACTACTGCATTAAGTTATTTACAGGCTAATGCAAAAAAAGCAGGCATTAATGCAGAAGATTTTCAGAAGAAAAATATTCACCTGCATGTGCCTGAAGGTGCAGTGCCTAAAGATGGTCCGAGTGCAGGCATTACCATGCTTACATCCATCACAAGTGCATTTACAGGCAGAAGAGTAAAACCTTTTCTTGCAATGACGGGTGAAATTACATTGCGTGGCCAGGTGCTTCCTGTTGGTGGCATCAAGGAAAAAATACTTGCAGCAAAGCGTGCAGGAATTAAAGAAGTGATTATGTGCTGGCAAAACGAAAAGGATGTTCAGGAAATAAATTCACAGTACATCAAGGGTATGAAATTTCATTATGTAAAAACCATGTTGCAGGTGCTTGATCTTGCTCTTACATGAGCGGTTGCAGTTGGTGTATCTATATGACCGTTTATACCAAGTTTACAAATAAATGACATCTACGAAAGTATTCACTCACTATTATTGCAATCAGAGCAGGGATTAATTTCCCCGCTGGTTGTTTTAAGGGTTAAAAGAGTTTCCCCCATTTCAATGGGGGAATTTTTTTGTAGCTGCTCACAAACTCTCATTCCTTATTCATCAGTCGCCTTTCTTTGTTATCTTCGCCGCCTTGTTATACAGGTGAAATTTGAATGTTATGAGTAATCAGAAAGAAATAGTAATGAGTGGTATCCGTCCAACAGGATACCTGCACCTTGGAAATTATTTTGGTGCAATGCGGAATTATGTAAAAATGCAGGATGAATATGAATGTTATTTTATGGTGGCCGACTGGCACTCATTAACTACTCACCCTGATACCAAAGAATTAAGAGAAAACGTAAAAAGGGTTTTTGCTGAAAATATTGCTTGTGGTCTCGATCCCGATAAAGTTGCTTTGTATTGCCAGAGCCATGTGCCTGAAACAGCCGAGCTTTACCTGTACCTGAACATGCTGTCGTATAAAGGTGAACTGGAAAAAACAACCACGTTTAAAGATAAGGTTCGCCAGCATCCTGATAACGTCAATGCAGGATTGTTAACTTATCCTGTTTTAATGGCGGCTGATATTATTTTACACAGGGCCAAGTATGTTCCTGTAGGGAAAGACCAGGAGCAGCATCTTGAAATGACCCGCAATTTTGCCAACCGTTTTAATCATCGCTACGGTGAAGTGTTTCCTGAACCTGCTGCGTTTAATTTTGGTGGCGAGTTATTAAAGGTGCCCAGTCTTGATGGTACCGGTAAAATGAGCAAGAGTGAAAATCAGTATGCTACTATTTATCTTGCTGATAGTGATGACCTGATCCGCAAAAAAGTGATGAAGGCAAAAACTGATGCTGGTCCAACAGAACCGAACTCTGAAAAGCCTGATTATATTGAAAACCTGTTTCAACTGATGCGGTTGGTAAGTTCGCCCGATACATTGCAGAAGTTTGATGATGATTTTAATAACTGCGTTATCCGCTACGGCGATATGAAGAAGCAGTTGGGAGAGGATATTGCAAAATTCATCAGCCCGATACGTGAAAAAGCAGCAGCTATGCAGAACGATGATGTATACCTGGAGAAAATCATGAAACAAGGCGCTGAAAAAGCAAGGGTAAGTGCTGAAAAAACCATAAAAATGGTCAGGGATGCAATGGGGCTGAATTATTTTTCGCACAGCTCCTGATTGAGTGGATAAAACAATTATCTTAGAAAATCTTTATAAACAACCAGAACTACAAAAATCTCCTCGACGGAAGGGCTTATGGCAAAGAGTAAAAAACCTAAACACATAGCAATTGCCGGTAACATTGGTGCGGGTAAAACCACATTAACTGAAATGCTGGCCAAGCATTACAAATGGATTCCCCAGTTTGAAGATGTGGATCATAATCCCTATCTGAACGATTTTTATGAAGATATGCCCCGCTGGAGTTTTAATCTTCAGATTTACTTTTTGAACAACCGCCTGAACCAGGTACTGGAAATTCAACGTGGAACTGAAACGGTTATACAGGATCGTACAATTTTTGAAGATGCACACATTTTTGCACCTAACCTGCACGATATGGGGTTAATGGGTAAACGTGATTTTGATAATTACTTTTCTTTTTTCTCAACATTAAAAACAATGGTGTCTCCTCCCGATCTGTTGATTTATCTCAAAGCATCGGTACCAACACTGGTTGCACAAATACAGAAACGTGGAAGAGAGTACGAAGAGAACATCCGTCTCGATTATCTTAAAAAGCTGAACGATTATTATAACAAGTGGATTGATAATTACAAAGAAGGAAGCCTTCTTGTTATAGATGTTGATAATAATAAGTTCGCAGAAAATGAAGAGCACTTTGGTGAAATCATCAATAAGATTGATTCGCAGCTGTACGGTTTGTTTTAATCAATAACAGGTTGCTATGAAAAATATTCTCCTTACACTGCTTCTTTGCGGAAGCACCTTTTTCTCTTTTGCACAAAAAGCTGTGGATACTGTTTACAGGTTTGGAATGGATTCCATGATTTGCAAAGTGTCTGAAATGCATGATCCAACGATAGTGTTTACGAAAGCAGAAGTCCCTCCGCAATTCCCTGGTGGAGAAACTGCCTGGAAAAACTATTTTACAGAAAAATTTAAAGGGCTCAAGAGCGGAGATATGATAGAAGTGCAGTTTATTGTTGAACTGGATGGAACGATCAATTCTGTTCAGATTCTTTCTCCAGCTGATTTAACAACGAAAGAAGAAAAAAAGGTCATTGATTTTATAAAAGAATCAGGCAAGTGGTTTCCAGCAAAGCAAAATGGTTACTGTGTTCGATCGTGGAAACGTGTACGTTTTTATTAGCAAAAAATAAACCCTGCCATGAGTAGCAGGGTTATTCTTAGCAAACAATCGATTACGACCACTTATACTTTCGGCGCTGCAGCTAAAATTTCTTCACCACAGCCGGAAGCATATTTTTCAAAGTTCTTTACGAACTGTTCAGCTAAAGACTGCAATTTGTTGTCATAAGCTGCTTTATCAGTCCACGTATTTTTCGGATTCAGTATTTCAGCAGGAACAGCGTCACAAACAGTTGGTACGGCAAGATTAAATACAGGCATCGTTTCATATTCAACTTCGTTCAGCTTGCCCGTTAGTGCAGCGCTTATCAATGCCCGTGTGTAAGCCAGTTTAATGCGGTTGCCTGTTCCAAAAGCACCACCTGTCCATCCGGTGTTTACAAGCCATACATTCACATGTTCAGTATTCATTTTTTTACCCAGCATTTCTGCATATTTCGCAGGGTGCAGCGGAATAAATGGTGCACCAAAGCATGCACTGAATGTAGATTTCGGATCTTTTACTCCAGCTTCCGTTCCGGCTACTTTAGCTGTATACCCACTGATGAACTGGTACATTGCCTGGCCCTTTGTCAGTTTGGCAATTGGCGGCAATACACCAGTAGCATCGCAGGTAAGAAAAAAGATATTTTTCGGTTGGCCTGCAACGGAAGGTTCAAGAGCGTTGCTGATAAAGTTTAATGGATAACTTACTCTTGTATTTTCAGTAATGGTTTTGCTGTTAAAATCAATCTGGTTGGTGCCTTCAAAGAAAGTTATGTTTTCAACGAGAGCGCCATGTTGAATGGCCCTGAATATTTCGGGTTCTTTTTCTTCGCTTAAATCAATACACTTGGCATAACATCCTCCTTCAAAGTTGAACACAGAATCCTCATCCCATCCATGTTCATCATCACCAATAAGTTTACGTTCAGGATCGGCACTCAGTGTTGTTTTTCCTGTGCCGCTTAAGCCAAAGAAAACAGCAACGTCGCCATCTTTTCCTACGTTGGCGCTGCAGTGCATGCTTAAAACATTCTTTGTTTGCGGAAGCAGATAATTCAATACAGTAAAGATGCCTTTTTTCATCTCGCCTGTATAACCTGTACCACCTATTAAAATCATTTTGTGTTCAAAACTTACAATCGCAAAATTGCTGTTGAGAACACCATCTGTTTTTGGATCAGCAAAGAAATTGGGTGCCTGGAAAATATGCCAGTCTGGTTCAAATGTTTCAAGTTCTTCTTCCTTTGGACGCAAAAAAAGGTTATAAGCAAAGAGATTGCTCCATGGGTTTTCATTCACCACACGGATATTCAGTTTGTAGTTTTTATCAGCACATGCATAAGCATCTCTCACCCAAATTTCCTTGAGACTGCTGAAATGATCCATCATCTTTTTATACAGCAGGTGGAAATACTTTTCATCAATTGGCTGGTTAAAATCGTTCCAGTGAATGCTGTCTTTCGTTATTTCATCAACAACAATAAACTTGTCTTTTGGAGAACGGCCTGTAAACTTTCCGGTCGAAATGCAAAGTGCTCCGGTATTGTTTAATACACCCTGACCACGGTTAATGGTTTGTTCAACTAATTCATCAGGACTTAACTGGTAATGTACCTGGTCGGACAAATGAAGACCAAGTCGTAATAATTCTTTTCCAGGGAAAAAAATGGTTGGTAATGACATGCAATTGTTTCTTTTTAACTGGCTCAAAAATAGAAGGTATGGCAAAACAAAAAAAATCAGTCAAACGATTTCTGATTGAATAAATTCAATGAATCACTAGTATTGATGAATTAATTTTAAAAAAGAGGTCAGAATAATGGATTTTTTAAAAGATATTTAAAGCAGGAGTGAACAGCTTGTAAACTTTTTGCAAACAAGTGTTAGCTTTACACTTCAGCTGTAATTTTTAGATGGTTATGAATGAAGAACCGATATATCTTATTTTGCAGCTTCTTTCTTGATCCATAAAAATTCTCATATGAAATTTCAACCAGTAAAACCTGAGCTATTTACCAAGAATCGTCAACGTTTTATTAAAGCAATGCTTCCCGGTTCCATTGCCATTTTTGTAAGTAATGATGAATGGCCAATGAATGGCGATGCATTACATCCCTATAAACAAAACAGTGATCTTTACTGGTTAAGCGGGATTATGCAGGAAGACAGTATGGTGATTTTGTTTCCTGATAATCCTGATCCAAAGTACAGGGAAGTATTGGTGCTTGTTCGCCCCAACGAACTGAAGGAAAAATGGGATGGCAAACGTCTGCGTGCAAATGAAGCAACTGCAATTTCAGGTATCAAAACAATTGTTTGGTTAGATAGTATCGAAGGTTTACTGCAGGGCTGGGTTCACCTTGCAGACAATATATATTTAAGCAGTAACGAAAACGACCGCAAATCATCCCCCATCCGCAGCAGGGACTATCGTTTCATTGATGAAATGAAGAGCAAATATCCTTTGCACAGTTTTCAACGCTCTGCAAAAATTATGAAAGAACTGCGTGGTATTAAAACAGCAGAGGAAGTTGAGCTGATGCAGAAAGCGATGGATATTACAGATGTTACATTCCGTCGCTTACTGAAAGTGATTAAACCCGGAATCCTGGAAAATGAAATTGAAGCAGAAATCTTTCATTCATTTCTTTCGCAGGGATCAACTGGGCCGGCTTACGGAAGCATTATTGCCAGCGGCGACAGAGCACGCACTTTGCATTATGTAAGTAACAATGATATTTGTAAAGATGGCGAACTGGTGCTCATGGATTTTGGTGCAGAGTATGGCGGTTATTGTGCTGACCTTACCCGCACTGTTCCTGTAAACGGTAAGTTTACCAAACGCCAGAAGGAAGTATATAATTCCTGCCTGCACCTACACAATTATTCAAAAAGCATTCTGAAACCGGGTATCAGCATTATCGATTATACAGATAAAGTAGGAGAGGAAGCAACCAAACAGTTTGTAAAAATTGGTTTGATTACAAAAGCTGATGTAAAAAATGAAGATCCTGAAAACAGGGCTTACCGTAAATATTTATATCATGGTATTTCGCATCATCTTGGTATTGATGTGCATGATCTCGGTACAAAAACAGAACCTGTAAAAGCAGGCATGGTGTTTACTATTGAACCGGGAATTTATATTGAAGAAGAACAAATGGGTGTGCGTATTGAAAATAATTACTGGATTACTAAAACAGGTAATAAAGACCTGATGAAGAATATCCCGATTACAGTTGAAGAGATAGAAGCTTTAATGAAGAAATAACAACGTTTATCAACGACACATTCAATGAAACAAATTCCGAATTTATTTACACTACTCAACCTCGTATTGGGCTGTTTGGCTATTATTTTTATTATGCAGCCCGGTGAGCATATTGGTATTCTTGATAATGGCTATCTGCGCATTAACGATAACCCTGAAAAACTGATGTATGCCTCGTTTTTCATTTTTGCAGCAGGCCTGGTTGATTTTCTGGATGGCTTTGTAGCCCGGCTCATGAAAGCTTCTTCAGAAATGGGTAAGCAACTCGATTCTTTAAGCGATGCAGTAACGTTTGGTGTAGCTCCGGCAATGATCATGTACCAGCTGCTGCGCATGAGTTATCTGCGTGAAGTATCAGCATTTGAAACTTCCTTCTGGCTGTTGTCGCCTGCATTATTAATTGCCTGCTGTGGGGTTTGGCGGCTGGCGAAATTTAATATTGATACAAGACAGACTACTTCATTCAGGGGTGTACCAATTCCTATGACAGGGTTTGTGATTGCTTCCTTACCATTAATTATCTGGTATAACGAATGGAACCTTGCAGAACTGCTGCACAACCGCTGGGTGTTGTATGTAATTACGCTGGTTGTAAGTTATATGATGGTTTCTGATGTTCCGATGATGAGCCTGAAGTTTAAAGACTTCAGTTTTAAAAATAACAAACCTAAGTTTATACTTGCAGCATTGGCAATTATTCTTGCAGTAGTGTTTCAATGGGCTGCAATTCCGTTCATTTATTTCGTGTACGTTGCGTTATCTTTGCTGCTTCGTAAACAGATCGTTTAATTTAATATTTATACAATGACCTTCACTGTACAGGTAAAAGTAATGCCGCTTAAAGATTTGTTAGATCCTCAGGGAAAAGCTGTTATGGGTGGCTTGGGTAATCTTGGTTTAAAAAGTATTACTGATGTCCGCATTGGTAAAAACATCAGCATGCAGATTGATGCTGCAACTGCCGATGAAGCAAAAGCCATTGCTGAAGAAGCTGCCAAAAAACTGCTGGCAAACCAGGTGATGGAGCAATTTGAAATTAGTGTTAATTAAAATAATTTGATGATTTGAAAATTTGAAAATTGAACCGGGTTCTGTTTTCATTTTCAAATTCGATTATTTTCAAATTTTCAAATTATGCTTTACATTATTCCCACTCCCATTGGTAATTTGAAGGACATGACCTTTCGTGCACTGGAAGTACTGCAGGAAGTGGATGTTGTTCTTGCTGAAGATACACGTACAAGTTCTGTACTGCTGAATCATTACCAGGTGCAGAAACCGCTTTCGCCTTACCATCAGCACAATGAGCATAAAATTGTTCAGCACCTTGTTGATCAATTAAAGGAAGGAAAGAAGATGGCCCTGCTCACCGATGCTGGTACTCCCGGCATCAGCGATCCTGCATTTCTGCTTGTTCGTGAATGTGTAAAAAATGATATTGTTGTTGAAACACTTCCTGGTGCAACAGCATTTGTTCCTGCTTTAGTGAGCAGTGGATTACCTGCTACACGTTTTACGTTTGAAGGATTTCTTCCGCAAAAAAAAGGAAGGCAGACTGCTTTAAAGTCACTTGAAGCAGAAGAACGTACAATGATTTTTTATGAATCGCCTTTTCGTTTGGTGAAAACGCTGGCAGATTTTATCACCTATTTTGGTGAAGACCGTCTTTGCTGCGTAAGCCGTGAACTGACAAAAAAGTTTGAAGAGAATAAACGGGGCACATTAAAAGAAGTACATGATTATTTTGTGGCAAAAGGAGTGAAAGGTGAAATTGTAATTGTGGTGGCTGGCAAAGAAGCGTAAAGATTATCTTAAAAAAATTAAAAACGCCATTCTGTAAACGGAATGGCGTTTCTTTTGCATAACAGAAATAATTCGAATTATAAAATTGTTATTATGCGTTATCTCATTTTTTCCCTTTTTCTATTTTTATCTGTATCGCTTAAAGCCCAGCAAATATTTTCTGTTCCTGATCTTGTGAAACAGGCGTTTGACAGGCAATATCCCGAAGCCAATAATCTCAAATGGAGTGGCGGACTCGATAACCATACAGTAAGATTTACATTGAACGAAAAACAAATGAAGGCTGTGTACACAAAAGACGGCATTTGGGTATCAACAGAAAAGCAAATGAAAATGGAAGAACTTCCTAAAGTAGTTCAGGATGGGTTTGCCAATTGCAAGTACAAAGACTGGACTGTAAAAGATATTCTTGAAGTAACAAAGCCACGAATTGAAGCCAATGAATATAAAATTGTTGTGCAGAAATCGGTGCTTAATAAAAAGCTTCTTGTTTTTGATGCAAAAGGAAGATTGTATGAGGAATTGATTTCTTTATAATTCAAAAATGCGGATGGTATTTTTACGGACTGTTATCGAAAAGCATGCAACGCTTTTTCTTTTCCAGGATTAAATAAAAATGAATTCAGCTGTTTATTCAGATACTTTTTTTCTGTTTCTAATTATTTGTAGCAAAAGCGTTTAGCAGATTTTTTGTAAAAATAAAACAGATAAATTTTTCCTGTTGATATACGGGTGGTAATAAAAATTACCGTTTAGTAGTATTGACGGGAATTTTTTTTTCTATTAATCTTGTTCTGTTACTCCCAATTCCTCCTGTATTTCCAGAATTTTTCCTGTACCATTTTAATTATTAAACCCAAATGCAATGATCAACGAATCATTGAAGTTCCTCTGTGAGGAAGTGAATAAGTATTTGAATTTAAAAATAGCCAACCCCACGCCATCAATACCAAGGCTTGTGGTTAGTAATATATCATTATCATCGGAAGCAAATGCAGACATTAGTCCTGATATAAAAGATAAAGCAGTTTTAAGCCTGGTAAATGTGGAAGAAGATAAGGTTGCTAAACAACAGGAAAATTATACAAGAACTGATCTTACAACTGTATATAAAAATCCCCCGCTGTATCTGAATCTCTATATTCTTTTTGCTATGAACAGGAAGAAATATGATGACTCATTGAATTTACTTGGAGCCATCATCCAGTTTTTTCAACATCAGCAGGTCTTTACACCAATTACTCATCCATCACTCGACAGTCGTATTCAAAAGCTTGTGGTTGATTTGCACAATATGAGTTTTGAACAAACGAATCATTTGTGGAGTGTGCTTGGTGGAAAATATTTTCCATCGGTAATGTATAAAATACGGCAAGTGACGATTGATGAAAATGCAGTGATCAGCGAAAGTGGATTTATCAAAGAAGTTCAGGTAAATGATAAAATGAAAACGCCGGTATCATGACGAATTCATTCAAAATATTATTCATGGTTGAAGTGCTGCATGATTTTTATAAAGACGGGAAATGCAGCGACTTCAGGTTTATTCCCAATAAAGAAACTGAGCAACTGCTTCGTGATTGCAAGGCATTGTATAAAACACTTGGGAATAAGTTGGTGGTGTTGATAAAAACGGATGAAAATGGCAAGGCGTTTATTACTCCAAAATCAACTGACAGGTTTGTGTTTTACATGGAACTCATGCAGCCTCTGTTTATGACAGTGTCAGGTCTTGAACTTGCTGCATTATCAGCCAGGCGTTTTTATTTTACGAATATTCACCAGAATAAAGTAACTGTTGCTGTAAACAACGATGTGCTTTATCTCACAGAAAAAATCAGTGGATATGATGGAGGTACAACTTATCATCCCGGTGATGTTGCGGATGAATCAAATGTAATTTATGAATGTATAAAAGACAGTACCGGTCATATTCCTCCCAATCCGGGTTTCTGGATCAGCCGTGGAAAAAATCAATATGCTGCTGCAAGTGATCTGCTGCAGTTTGTACCTCAGCAAAAAAGTTTCACCGTATCACCTGCATCAGCTTCAGTAAATATATCCGTGTTTGGATTAAATACTGTTAATAATAATTTTGAAGTTTTGCTGAAGCAGCAAACATTAAATTATGAAGCAGCAGTATCAGAAGTTGTTGTTGATTTTTCTTCATTGCCCGAAGCAAAATACAAACTGCTCATTAACGGTAAAGAAATGTTTGTGTATGTAAGCAATGCAGCTGTTTACCAGAATATGTTTGGAGTGATTGATTTGTATAATCATCTGCCTGACGGAAATGATTTTGCATTTACAGATGTGAATGGAAAGCTGAAAGACCAGGTCGTTGCCGGTAAAAATGCGTGGCTGAATTACAGCGTCCGTTTTGCAAACAGGGTTGCATACTGGAAATATCTTGTACCAAATAAAGGTGTGCAGGCAATCGACAGCAGTCCGCATTATGCATTCAGCGCAAATGCAAATCCGGCTGATACATTTACATCACAACAACCAATTCCATTATCAGAACAACCTTACGAATTTAAGTTGACCCTTTTTGAATCTGTAAGTTCTGAACCGCCGCTGGCACCAAATCCCGATGTGCATGCATCAGGAATGCTTACAAAAAATGGAACAGATTATTACTGTAATATCTATTTAAATTATTAAACCATTATTAAAAATTAAACGTCATGGCAACAACGTACAAAACTCCCGGTGTTTATGTTGAAGAAATTCCAAAACTGCCACCATCTGTTGCACAGGTAGAAACTGCAATTCCTGCGTTTGTGGGTTATACAGAAAAAGCAGAACGCAGCGGCGAAAGCTTAACAGGAAAACCTGTTCGTATCAGTTCGCTTGTGGAATTTGTTCAGTTTTATGGAGGAGATATCAATCCATCTTCCATATCTGTGAAAGTTGATACTTCAAACAACTATGCAGTTACAGAAGTTACAATGAGTAACACGCAACGTTATTTTATGTACGATAGTCTGCGTTTGTTTTTTGATAATGGAGGTGGTGATTGTTATATCGTTTCAGTAGGCAAGTTTGGTACAGCTCCCATAGCAGGCGATGAAGTTGCTGGTACAGGTTTAAGAGGTGGTGTAAAAGCACTTGAGAAAGCAGATGAGCCCACCATTATTCTTTTCCCAGATGCTGTTAATATGGTTACAAGTGGAAGCGATGATCCCGGCTATTATTCATTACAGCAAATGGTGCTTGAACAATGTGCTAAACTTCAGGACAGAGTAGGTTTGTTTGATGTAAAAGAAAATGTTAGTGGTGGACAAAAAACCGGAGTAGATAATTTCAGAAATAACATTGGTATTAATAATTTAAAATATGCAGCTGCTTACACGCCTTGGGTTTACGCAACCTATCCACGTGAAGTAGAGTTTACTTCATTCAAAGATGCTGTAACGCCTTCAGGTGGAGGTGGAGCAATTGATCTTGGCACTATTTCATCTGATCCTGTAACGAATCAGTTAGTTGCAGATACAAACAGTGCATTCAATGAAATTGCAAAAGTGAATACAGTTTTAACGGCTATTAAAAAAGCTGATAAAACAAATGGTAATCTGAATCTTGCTGCAACCGCTGCTCCATCATTAAAAGATAAGTTCAGGGAAATTAAAACTGCTGTTGATGCTGCAACTAACTCGACTGATGCAAAAGCTGCAATGGTGATCCTGCTGAATTTCTGCCGGCTGTCATTGCTTGAATTTCAAAAATTGAATATAACATTAAATAATCCTACTGCTTTGCGTGGTGATGTAAATTCTTATGCAACATCAGAAGCATTGTGGAGAGGTGCAGCTAAAGCATTTATTCTGATTGACAGAAATGAAGATACAAGAGCTTTAACCAGTGTGGCGAATAATGCAGCAGCTGTTGATGCGCTTTATCCTTCCATTGATGCAAACTGGCTGGGTGGTGCAATTACAACGATTGTACTTCCCGGTTCACCAAAAGATTATGGAGATTCTGCAACTGCAACAAATCATCCGGCGATCGGTCGATTGATAGCGATTGATCTTCAGATTGCTTTCGATAAACTTTCTTCTTATGCTGATACTGTTTTGAATGCTGCAACTGCATACAAAAAAGCAGCGCAGGATGCATTGTTCCAAAAGCATCCTGTTATCAGCAATATTGTTTCAAACATTACGAAGGAGTGGAATAAAATTCCACCAAGTGGTGCTATTGCTGGTGTGTATGCAAGAGTGGATAATGCAAGAGGTGTTTGGAAAGCGCCGGCAAATGAAAGTCTTAATTCTGTTTCTGCTCCATCGGTACAGATTACTGCTGATGAGCAATCCAACCTCAATGTGGATGCCGTTGCAGGAAAATCAATAAATGCCATCCGTTCATTTACTGGTAAAGGAACATTGGTTTGGGGAGCAAGAACACTTGCAGGTAATGATAATGAATGGAGGTATGTAAGTGTACGCCGTTTCTTTAACATGGTTGAAGAGAGTTGTAAAAAATCAACTGAGCCATTTGTGTTTGAACCAAACGATGCAAACACCTGGGTGAAAGTACAGGGCATGATTGAAAACTTTTTAACGGTGTTGTGGCGACAAGGTGCCTTGCAGGGCGCAAAACCTGAGCATGCATTTTACGTAGCTGTTGGTCTTGGTAAAACAATGACTGCATTGGATATTCTTGAAGGAAGAATGATTGTTGAAATTGGAATGGCAGTTGTTCGTCCGGCTGAATTTATCATTCTTAAGTTCTCACATAAAATGGCAGAAAGCTAATACAATGTGTGATGTATGATGAACGATGTACGAAGTTTTATAACTACAAACTATAAACAACAAACTAAAAACGCAATAATATGGCAACATATCCACTTCCAAAATTTCATTTCCAGGTGCAATGGGGCGGTGTAAGAATTGGCTTTACTGAAGTAACAGGTCTCGACATGCAGGTTGAGGCAATTGAATACAGGGAAGGAAGCAGTCCTGAGTATTCAAAAATTAAAATGCCCGGCATGCACAAGTTCAGCAACATTACATTAAAACGTGGCACTATCCAGGGCGACAGTGATTTTTATAAATGGATCAACACCATCAATCTTACTGTATCTGAACGCAGGGATATTATTATCAGTTTGCTCAATGAAACACATGCACCTGTTATGACGTGGAAAGCAAAAAATGCTTTTCCGGTGAAAGTGCAGGCAAGTGATTTAAAGAGTGATGGAAATGAAGTGGCGATTGAAACACTTGAACTGGCACATGAAGGATTGAATATTCTCAATTGATTTGGTGAATGGTGAATTGTGAATGGTCAATGGTGAGTGCCCGTCTGACGCCCTTGTCTGACGGGACAAAGGACTAACTGCTGCATGATGTTCAGTACTTCAGCTGGAATAATTCATGTAATAAAATTTGTAAAATTTCATTATGGCAACTTCGCCCGGTGGATATTATCCTCCAGTTGGATTTCATTTCAAGGTTGAGTTTGTTGGTATTGGTAATGATAACGACATCCGCTTTCAATCTGTTTCAGGTTTGGCAATTGAGTATGATACAGAAAGTTTTAAGGAAGGCGGTGAAAACCGTTTTGAACACAAACTTCCCCTGCGAACAAAGTATGCTGATCTTTCACTGAAACGTGGAATGCTCACCGATTCAAAAGTAATTGAGTGGTGCATGAAAGCATTTGTAAACAGGGAATTTAAACCTGTGCAGGTAAATGTTATTCTGCTCAATGAAAAACATGAACCGTTGAAACGTTGGGAAGTGATTGATGCATGGCCAAAGAAATGGAGCGTAAGTGATCTCAATGCACAGGAAAACAGTGTGGTGATTGAAACACTTGATCTTGCCTATAAATACTTCAACGTAAAATAAATACTATGCCGGTTGAAATAAGAGAGCTTGTAATTAAAGCAACGGTAAACCAGGATCAGAATAAAACTGCATCCGGTGCAGGTTCATCTGCTGGTAATGATACAAATGAAGAAAGGGAATCTGTAGTTCGTGAAGCGGTGGAAGAAGTGTTACGCATTATCGAATCAAAAAAAGAACGCTGATATGCCCGAAGGTCAGTTTGAAAAATTGAAAATATTCGCTTACAGCGATCCCGGTTGTGAAAACCAGGTAGGCGAACCGTTTACTGTTATGATGAATCCTGAAAACTATACACAGGAAATTAAAATGGAATTTGAAAACGGGCAGGGGCAAGGTACAAGCGGAAGTCAGCCAAGATTTAAACTGAAACCACCTGAAGAATTATCGTTTGAAATTTTATTCGACAACACAGGCATCATTGATAAAAATCCAAGAGATGACATTTCGCAGGACATTGAAAACTTTAAACAGTTTTTAATGGGTTATGATGGAGATATCCATCAACCAAAATTTTTCAAGTTTGTGTGGGGCACTTCTTTGATGAAAGGAATTTGTGTGCTGCTCAACATTGCTTACAAATTATTTAATCCAAACGGAAAGCCAATCAGGGCAATCTGCAAAGTTTCGATCCGTGAATTAAAAGAAGAAGAGCGAAGAGTTGCGGAAGAACGGAACAGCAGCCCGGATCTTACACATTACCGTACTGTAAAAAAGGGCGACACACTTCCATTGATGTGTTACCGTATTTATGGTCATTCAAAATATTACTGGCAGGTGGCGAAGGTAAACGGGTTGAGCAATTTCAGGGAACTGCAACCCGGCGATGAATTGTTTTTTCCGCCAATAGAAAAAGTTGTGAAATAAATGCCCGAAGAAAGAACCATACCATCCGATCAGCCAAAGACAGTTGTTACATCAACAATCCTGTCGGGTGGTAATGCAGTACCTAAAACATACAATGTTCTTTCCATTATTGTGAGTAAAGAAGTAAACCGTATTCCATCGGCAACAATTGTAATTGCAGATGGCGATCCTGCAAAACAAAGTTTTGAAATCAGCAACGCAGCTGATTTTGAGCCGGGAAAAGAAATTGAAATAAAACTTGGTTACCGCAGCAGTGAAGAAACTGTGTTCAAAGGAATTGTGGTGAAGCACTCAATTAAAACAAGAAAGAAAAATTCATTGCTGCTGATTGAATGCAAAGACAAAGCAGCAAAGATGACGGCGAAATGCAGGAGCAATTATTTCAAGGAAATGAAGGACAGTGATGTGATTGAGCAGCTCATTGATCATTATGGTTTGGATAAAGATGTAAGCAGTACAACTGTTGATCATAAACAACTGGTTCAATACAATTCAACTGATTGGGATTTTATGCTGTGCCGTGCTGATGTAAATGGATTGTTGTGTATTGCAAGCGATGGAAAACTGTCGGTAAAGAAACCTGAGTTTTCTGCTGAGCCTGCACTCACTGTTCAGTATGGAGCAACTGTACATGAACTGGATGCAGAGATTGATGCAAGACTGCAATACAAAGCTGTGAAAGGAACGATGTGGAATTATACCGACCAGGAATTGCTGAATGATGTGGAAGCGGAAGATCCATCCGTTCCTTCAGCAGGTAATCTTGACGCTTCAACGCTGGCAGATGTGTTGGGTGAAGATGAGTTTATGTTATACCACAGCGGAAAAATTGAAGAGCCTGAACTGAAAGAATGGGTGAATGCAAAAATGATGAAAGACCGTTTGGCAAAAATCCGTGGGCAGGTAAAGATTGATGGAACAGCTGCCATACTTCCCGGACAAATGATTGAACTGAAAGGTGCAGGTGAACGGTTTGAAGGAAAATTATTTGTTACGGCTGTTCGTCAGGAATATGAAAACGGGAATTGGCAAACGAATATTCAGTTTGGTATTAACCCCGAATGGTTTGCACAGAGTTTTGAAGTACAGCAACCAATGGCTGGTGCTTTACTTCCCGCAATTGAAGGTTTGCAGATTGGTGTGGTTACAAAACTTGAAAATGATCCTGATGGTGAAAACAGGATTATGGTTCGCATTCCTGTGATACATAAAGAAGATGAAGGTGCTTGGTGCAGAATCAGTTCTTTAGATGCAGGTGATGAACGTGGAATGTTTTTTCTACCGGAGATTGGTGATGAAGTAATTGTTGGTTTTATTAATAATGATCCAAGGCATGGAGTGGTGTTGGGCATGCTTAACAGTAGTGCAAAGCCTGCACATCTTACAGCTGCTGATGATAACAATGAGAAAGGTTACCAGAGCCGCAGCAAAATGAAAATGATTTTTAATGATGATAAAAAAAGCATCAGCATTGAAACACCGGGCGGACATAAAGTGCAGATTGATGAAGACCAGAAAATGATTCACCTGGAAGATATGAATGGCAACAAGATTACAATGGATAAAGATGGAATTACGATTGAAAGCATCAAGGATATAAAAATGAAAGCAGCATCGGATATGAAAATGGAAGCAGGCAGTAATGCAAACCTCAAAGGCGGTGCACAAACAAAAGTAGAAGGTGGTTCAGGTGCAGAAATTTCAAGTGGTGGTACAACAAATGTAAAAGGAAGTATGGTGAATTTGAATTGATGAGTTGAATACTTAATTGAAAAGAAGAAATGTGTAATGCAGTACAAGTGTGCGACGCAACCAAAGATGAATTGAATGACTGAAGCTGGTTACAAAAAATCAACTTCAGATTTTATAACATAAAAATTTTATCACATGCCAATGGCAGCAAGAGTTGGAGATATGCATACCTGTCCGCTGGTAAACGGCACGGTGCCACATGTTGGTGGGCCTGTGCTTCCGCCGGGATGCCCCACTGTTATGATTGGCGGGCAACCCGCTGCAAGGGTAGGCGATATGCTCACCTGTACAGGTCCGCCCGACAGCATTGTTGCAGGATCATCAACTGTAATGATTGGTGGTATGCCTGCAGCAAGAATGGGCGACAGTACTGCTCATGGCGGAGCAATTGTTGCAGGTTGTGCAACTGTAATGATTAATTAAAGTTTATGGCATTCGATCAGCAAAATAATTTTTTAGGAAGAGGGTGGAGTTTTCCTCCAACATTCAACAAGCAGTTGAAAGAAGTGCAGATGACAGAGAAGATTGATGACATTGAAAAAAGTCTGCAGATACTTTTAACTACAAGCATTGGTGAACGGCTGATGCAGCCACGCTATGGTTGTAACATGGAGGACTTGTTGTTTGAAAGTTTGGACACGGCAACAAAAACAATTATCATCGACCGGATAAAAACCGCCATTCTTTTTTTTGAACCAAGAATTGATGCAAAGAAAATTGAACTGAATACACAGAATGAACTGGAAGGAGAAGTGATTGTGGAAATTGAATACGTTGTTCCTTCCACCAACTCAAGATACAATTTTGTTTTTCCCTTCTACCGTAATGAAGGAACTGAACTTGATTTGTTAACCGGCAATCATCCTTTAGGAAACTGATATGGCAAAATGCAGCGATAAAAAAAATCCATTACAGCGAAACGGAACAGCACAGAAAGAACGGTTGCTGCCCGGTTTGCAGAAGGGTTATGTAAATGTGGATGAAAAAACATTTGCAGACTGGATTGTTTTTGCCAAAGAGTTTGCCGGTTACCTGCATTATTACGAATTGAATGGTGCTAAATCAGGTGACTGGGTTTCGTTTTTCAGTGACAATGTATCCGCAGTGCCTGGTACAATTACTGTGCAGGATACTGATTCGTATAAGCGGAATATCAAACAACGGTTTGACTTCCTGAAAAAAGATGATTATGCGGATCAGCTTCCTGCTGCTGAACGAAAGCTGGATGAACTCTTCAGTGCTTTGATCAGTTTCTGTGCAGCATTGGATGAGTTTTGCCGCTTGCTGCCAGCAGATGTAAACCTGAAAAACGGAATTGAAAATTTAATTAAAACAAATCTCTCTCCTGCATTGCAACGTATGCTGCGTTATTATAAAGCAGCAAAACATCTTGGTTACCTGAAACCTGGAAATGTTGATGACTGGAAAATTCTTGGTTCGCCTGTACAGGAAATTCAAACATTTATTACAGGCAATGGTTTGAGTAATCTGTGGTTTGGTTTTTCAGCAGCCAGTTCGTGGAATGATTATGTTGACAACTACGTCAAAAAAGATGAAAGCATTTTTGGTGATGATGCACTTGACCTGTATTTCAAAAGTCTTTACAATGTAACAACAGATTATACTGAAGCGCAATGGTTGCAATGCATGAAGATGAATCATGCTGCCAATCATAATTTATTTGCAGGAGTGTTCGATCAGTTTTTGATGGCTCACAGCAAACTGGTTGCAGATGCTGAAAAGGAACTGCAGCAAAGTCTTGAAAAACGAAACACACATCCTGCACATTATGCTTTGTTCCTGGCGTTTCTTCGTTTGTTCAGGTTTGCACAAAATGATCTGAATACAATTACACAACGACATCTTGATTTTTATTATAAAGAAGTATTGCAGTTAAAGCAGAAATCAGCACAACCAAACAGTGTGCATGTGCTGGCAGAACTGGCAAAACCTGTGAATGAATTTATTCTTGAAAAAGATACCTTGTTCAAAGCGGGTAAAGACAGTGAAAAGAAAGATGTGCTGTATGGATTAACAAATGAAACGAGTTTTAATAAAGCAGCGGTAAAAAGTTTGCGTGCAGTTTATATTGGAACTGCTGCCGATGATGATATGATTGGTTCATCTTTTAACGGCAGAATGTTTGCAGCACCAATAATGAATTCGGCCGATGGTGCAGGTGCTGAGTTAACAACAGAAAGCAAGGAATGGCATCCGTTTGCCAATAAGATGTATGTAAACGGTGATGTGGCAGATATTAAAATGCCGCTTGCAGAAATTGGATTTGCCGTTGCCAGTCATTACCTGTATTTACAGGAAGGTGAACGTAAGATTATGTTGCGGCTTTCTACAGATGGCAATGCCGCATTGAAGAATAAACATTATGCTGTTTATCTCACTACCGAAAAAGAATGGTACAAAGTTGCATCAACGGTTACTGTTGATACAAATAATCACCTGAATAAAGGAACAGAACCCTGTGTTGAATTTTCATTTACGTTAACCGGCGATGAACCCGCTATAACCAACTATTCGGCAAAAGTGCATGGTGGTACCTTGAATGTAAATGTGCCGGTGATGAAAATTGTGTTGCTGAATGATGAAACTGTTTCTTATGATTATAATGCTTTGAGAGATGTACGCATTGAGAAAATAGAAGTGGCTGTTGAAGTGGGGATGTCAACATCTTCTTATAATCAGCAAGGATTAAAGCAATTGCTTGTAAGCACAGATGGAGGAGTAGTGGATGTATCAAAACCATTTCAGCCATTTGGTAGTCAGCCGAGAAAAGATGCAACATTGGTTATAGGAAATAAAGAATTGTTCAGTAAGAAAAATGCATCTGTAAAGTTGAATATTGAGTGGGGGGGTATAACTGATTTTTCGCCTTCTAATATTGATTTTGATTCGACAGGAGATTATTATCCTTATACAAGGTTTTGTTTTCTGCAGGGAGGATTATGGAATCTGCAAAATAGTTCTCTCAATATTTTTAACAGCAATAATTCACATGTGCAGGTATTCAGTTCTGCTCAGGCAATACCAGCTCATGCAATTGTTGATTACAACGAAGAATATCTTCCATATAATTCTGCAAGCGTAAAAGGTTACATGCGTTTTGTTCTTGATGGAACTTTTGGTCATAAAGAATATTTAAAAGCTCAGTCAATCTATTTAATAAACAAGGCAAATGAAATAACACCGAACCCTGAACCAACTGAACCTTACACTCCAGTCATTCAATCACTCTACATCAGCTATTCAGCTTACAGTGATGTGGTGCTGATTAATCAATCAACAAAAAATGAGTTTGATCACAAAACAGTCAGCCTGTTTCATTTATACCCGTTTGGTGATGCGGAGCAACATGCTTATCTAACCAAAGAAAGTTTTCATTACCTGTTGCCGCAGTTTATGCATATCAATGAAGCTGATGACAAACCTGTGCAGCATGAAGCAGAGTTTTATATTGGGTTTGAACATCTCTCCGGTAAGCAAGCAGTGAATGTATTGTTCCAGGTAATGGATGGAAGTGCTGATCCCACCATCAGTAAACCTGATGAACATATTCAATGGAGTTATCTCAGCAATAATCAATGGATCAATTTTCAAAAGCAGGAAATCAGTGATGCAACCATGCAGATGATCCAGTCGGGCATCATCAGCTTTATTATTCCTGCCGATGCAACAACCGTCAACACAATTCTTCCTGCGGGTTATTTGTGGATCAAAGCATCTGTTGCTGAAAAATCAGAAGCTGTTTGCAAGTTGTTATCGGTAAATGCCCAGGCGGCCGTGGCTATGTTTCAGGATAAACAGAATGCTGCTGACTTTTTAAATACGGCTTTGCCGCCTGCCACTATTTCGAAATTAAAAGATCCGCTGGCTGCTGTTAAAAAAATCACCCAGCCTTATTCCTCTTTTGGTGGAAGGGCATTGGAAAACAGTGATGCGTTTTATGTACGTGTGAGTGAGCGCCTGCGCCATAAAGCAAGAGCAATCACAATTTGGGATTATGAACACTTGATACTGGAAGCATTCCCGCTGATTCATAAAGTGAAATGTTTAAACCATACCAAAAGTGAAGATGCAGATTATAACGAAGTAATACCTGGACATGTGACTATCATTACAATCCCGGATCTGCAGCGGAGAAATGATATCAATCCACTGAAGCCTTATACAGACCAGGCAACATTAAAATCTGTTGAAAAGTTTTTGAAGAAACGCATCAGTTGTCATGTGCAGCTGCATGTGGTGAATCCTGTTTTTGAAGAAGTACAGCTGAAGTTTAAACTGAAACTTGCAAAGGGTTATGATGACTTTACGATCTACTCCAACAAACTGAAAGAAGAGATCACAGCTTTTCTTTCGCCGTGGGCTTATTCAACAGGTGATATTGGTTTTGGAGGTGATGTGTACAAATCAGTACTTATCAATTTTATCGAGGAGCGGCCTTATGTTGATTTTATTACGGATGTGCTTTTATGCCATTATGATGATAAAAAAAATATCATTAGTGCCGATAGTGATCACATCATCGCTACAACTGCTAAAAGTATTCTTGTTTCTGTGCCCGCAGCAAAACATGAAATTGAAGAAATAAAAATACAGCCGGCCAACGAACAATATGAATGTGCAATGATTGCTGAAAAGAACGATTCAAAGAAATAATTCATGCAGGAAAGTATTACCATACAAAAAACTCCGGTACTTACTGACAGCAGTAATTATGATTTGCTGCGCAAAAAAGGATTGGAATATATTGAACAGTTAAGCAGCAGCATCTGGACGGATTATAATATTCATGATCCCGGCATCACAATGCTGGAGTTGCTGAGTTATGCCATTACTGATCTCGGCTACCGCACATCTGTTGATGTAAAAGATCTAATTGCCGAACCTGAATCAAAAATTCCAAAAGATGATCCGGCAAGGCAGGGCTTTTTTACTGCAAGAGAAATATTAACTGTTAATCCGTGGACAAATGCTGACTACCGTAAACTGCTGATTGATATTGACGGCATCAAAAATGCCTGGCTTAAATGCAAGGAATGTGCCTGTAATGATTTGCTGATTTATGCCAAATGCAGCACCAGCAAACTGCAATATCAAAAAACAGAACACCCCATCATCATCAAGGGATTTTATGATGTGATGGTTGAATTTGAGAATGAAGAGAATGCCGGGGATCTTAACAGTGGAAAAGTAAAATATAATTTCACTTTTCCTGTAGCAGATGGTTTTTCCACTGCAATGATTGAAATGCGTTTGCCTGCATTCCAGTTACTGGAGGAGCAAAAAGAGTTGTATAAAAAAATCAGGAATCCTAAAAGTGAAATTGAAAAAGTTGTTGTGAAGTTTATTTCCGGCAACAGGAATGATAATCTTGATGTACCGTTCAATCAGCTTGCAAATGTGTTGCGTAGGGAAGTGTATGCAACAGTTGAAGTAACATACAAGCCGGATAAATCGCTTGCAGCAACCGAAACAATTTTGTTTTCAGATATGGCTATGCATGTCTGGTTCAGGAAAGATGCAGACAGGAAGCAGGTGCAATTGAAAGATATCAAACAGGCAATTGAAGATGCTTCAGCTTCTGGCATTTTTTCTAAATGGCTTTCATTGATTCATCGTGCAGATGAAGTGATGAAGTTGACAAAAGACAGTCTGCACAATCACCGTAACTTATGTGAAGATTATTGCAGCATTAAAGCGATTGCTGTGGAAGATATTGGCGTATGTGCAGATATGGAAGTGGAACCCTGGGCAGATATTGAAGCAATACTCGCAGAAGCGTATTATAAAATTGATCAGTATTTCAGTCCCGATATAAAATTTTACTCGTTAAAGGAGCTGATGAATGAAGGAGTGCCTGTTGATGAAATATTTGAAGGCCCAAAACTCAACAACGGTTTTATTAATAACGATCAGCTCGATTCAACCAATCTTAAACAGTTTATTTACACATCTGATATTATTAACCTGCTGATGGATATTCCCGGTGTGAAGAATATCAAAAATTTTGTACTCACAAAATTTGATGCAGATGGTAACCTGGTTAAAAGTGAAGATTGGGTAATGGAAATGCAGTACAATCATCAGCCAAGATTGTACATGGAAGCATCCAAAATTCTTGTGTACAAAAACGGGCTGCCTTTTCTTCCTGATCAGCTTGAGCTTAATGATACATTACAGGTGATAAAAGGCGAGCATGCACAACCAAAATATTCTGTTCTTGAAAATGACCTGCCGGTTCCCAAAGGAAAGTATTATGATCTGAATGATTATTACCCGGTTCAGTATTCTTTGCCACTTACGTATGGTGTTGGGTATGATGGTTTGCCTTCAACTGCTTCGGTTGAACGGAAATCACAGGCCAAGCAACTGAAAGCTTACCTGATGTTTTATGAACAGTTGCTGGTAAATTATCTTGAACAGCTAACCAATATCAAAGAGTTGTTTGCACTTGATACGTATGTGAGCAAAACTTATTTCAGCAGAATGCTTACCGAAGCTGAAATAAAAGGTGTGGATGATCTGAACAACGGACTGGATGAAGCATTGTTACATGAATTGGTTGAAACGCAGGATGAATTCTTCGACAGGAGAAACCGTTTTCTCAATCATTTGCTTTCACGTTTTGCAGAAAACTTTAACGACTATGCACTGATGCTGTACACATACAGCACAAGTAAAGCGGTTGCGGATGCCAAACTGATAAAAGATAAGATTCATTTCCTGCAGGATTTTCCTTACATGAGTGCCAACCGTGCAAAAGCAATTAACTATAAAGATCCTTCGCATGTATGCAGTAATGAAAATATTGCCGGTTTGCAAATGCGTATTCAACGTTTGCTTGGAATGGATTCGTTTGCAGGTTTCTTCGAACTCTATGAAGAGAAAGACGAAGATGGAATTTCATTTGAACGCAGGTGGCGGCTCAAAGATGAAAATGGAAAAATTCAATTAAGCAGCAGTACAAAATATGCAGATGCTTCGCTTGATGCAAGTGAACAAAAAGCCAGGGCTGAAATAAATGTGGCAAAGCAGTTTATTACTGATGCATCACGATACGAAATAAAGAAAGTAAAAAAATGGGTGCTGAATCTTACTGATTCAACCGGCGAAATCATCGCAACCCGAAAACAACATTTTGCTACAAAAGCATCAGCTGAAACTGCACGTGATGAAATTATTGCTTACGGTAAAAAAATGCTAACTGCTGATAAAGTGTATGTGGTAGAACATTTGTTACTGCGACCGAGAAACACGCCTTTATCTCCTGGTATTCCTGGCGGAGATCCTTTGCTTACAATTTGTATTCCTCCTGATTGTGAAAAGAATCAATTATGTGGGGAGGAAGATCCTTATTCATTCCGTATTACTGTTGTGCTGAGTGGTGAAACAGGAATTGCCAACAGCGGAATTGAATTCAGACGTTTTGCCGAGCAAACAATCCGCACAGAAATTCCTGCACATCTCGGGGTTAAAATTTGCTGGGTCTCCAACGATCAATTAATGCAGTTTGAAAAAGTTTATTGTGAATGGTTATCGGTTCTTGCACAACCTGAACCGGATGATGTTTTGCTTCATGATAAATTGAGTGCATTGCTGGCTGTGTTTGAACAACTAAAAAATGTATATCCTGATGCCAAGCTGCACGATTGTGTGGAT
This sequence comes from Chitinophagaceae bacterium UBA1931, assembly GCA_002337125.1. Lineage (GTDB taxonomy): Bacteria > Bacteroidota > Bacteroidia > Chitinophagales > Chitinophagaceae > Lacibacter. The sequence continues at coordinate 389,490 of DDFJ01000004.1, read as the reverse complement.
GGTGACGACAGCAACAGGGTATTTCTTGATAACACCATTATATAATCATTCCGTTGTTAACGGATAACATAAAACCTTTACGTTATGCTTCCGGTTCAAGTTGAGTTTCCGAAGTTTGTTCCTGATCAGTTGCTTACGTCAGATGATCTGAACCAGTTATTTGGATACCTGGATGAACAAAACCGAATGACCAGGACCAATCTCATTGGTATTGGAATTGTTTGCGGTTTGCAATTGCAGGTTAACAATGCACAAACTGAAGTAAAAATTACAAGAGGTTGTGGTGTTACTTCACAAGGCTACCTGGTTGCTGTTGAAACAAACGCTTACACTCAGTATAAAGAATACAAAGTTGATACAGCCCGTGTTTACGATCGTTTTTATAAAACGGATGGCAGTGGTAATAAAGTTGCGATGAAAGTGTGGGAGCTCCGTCAGCCGGCAGTTGATCCCGACCTGCATGATATTGATGCTGGCTTTTTGAAAGATAAAGTTATCCTGTTGTTTGTTGAACTGAAGGAAGAACAAAACAAAAACTGTAATCCCAATTCATGTGATGATAAGGGAACACATGTGTCAGTTTCATTTTTGCCAATGGCTGTTTCAAAAGATGATGCACAGTTGCTGATGGGTGCAACAGGAGGAAGTTTTGGAGTAAATACATACACTGCATTGCCCGAGCTTCGCATGAAACGATGGGATGTTCCAAACACATCGCCTGTTTACAGCCAGGATATTTTTGAAAGTTATCTTAAACTGCTCGATAAATCTTTTGTCGATAAGGTTGAAACAACACTCAAAAACATTTATACTGTTTTCGGATCGGTTGTTGCGCCAGGTTATTCATCAAACCCATTCAGTAACCTTTCAGCAAAATTCAGTTTTCTTTATAACGGCAGTTTTAATTTAAATCAATTGCTGCACCTGCAGTACTTCTATGATCTGTTCAGCGATTTATTGCTGGCTTACCAGGAATTCAGGAAGGCAGGAACGCATGTGCTGAGTACATGCTGCCCTGATGAAAATTTGTTCCCCCGCCATTTGATGTTAGGCGAAGCAGTTCCATCTGTAACAAATGGTATACTGCCTTTCAGGCATTATTTTATTTATTCGCCTTTGTTTGACCAGGATGGAATGCTGAATGAATTACGCAGCCTGTTTAAACGCATGGTGCTGATGATTGATCAGTTCTTTTTACCAACAGTACAAGGAGTGAACACGAAGGAAGATAGTTTTATCCGCATCATACCAAGTATGTTGTGGGATGTGCCACTTTCAAACAAAGCAATTCCTTATTACTATAATGTAAACAGCGGATCACAACCACTATATCTTGAATGGGATTACCGTCGAACATTGCTCAATGATGCCAAACGTAATCTCTCGTATCATGCTGCACAATACAATTCATCCGATGATTTTGTAACAGCTCCGTTAAACTACGATTTAGAACCCTATAATTTTTTACGGGTAGAAGGAATTGTGGGTAAACCATATTCACATGTGCTGAAGCAGGTAAAAAACCAGATTGCAAAAAACCGTTTGCCCATTGATATTATTGCTTTGAATACAGAGGTAGCAAGCTCTTTTGCGAGGAGCATGAGTTTTGCAAACAGGGCAGATGTTTCTGTTGATGCAATGGAAATGATTTGTTATTTCCAGGATCTTGAATCAATGTACGACAGCCTGCGCAACGAAGTGCTTTGTTCGTTATGCAAAGAGTTAAGATATTATTTTGATTTCACGTTTGGATTGATGAATGCCTTCATCAAAAAGCAGGTTGTTGCTGGTGAAACATCGCAGGTAAGCTTGTTTGATGTTTGTAATAAAGAAGGATATGTGCTGAAAGATAAATCGCTGGGATTAATGATCGAGTTTCTTTACCGCAAAGGATTAACCGATGAAACATTAACCATCGAAAGTTTCTTCCAGGCGTTTGGAATAAATGTGCAGGATATCAATAATGATGATATTCCTGATAATCTTACATCACAGCAATCAGTCATCTATCTGGCATTGCTCAACTTCTTTAAAATTCCGTTGGGAATTATCCGTCTTTCAACTTTGTTGACAGAAGATCTTGCAGACTTTGATGCAAAAGCTTATTGTGCTGCTGCATCTAAGTTGGCCGAGTATGCAAAAAGTCTGAAATCATTGTTCGCTATTTTAACCGGTGGAGCAAAAGCTGTTTCTTCTTTTTCTTCCTTGAATGTAAATGATACAGCAGCGGCTGGTACTAATTTATTTTCATCACTCACAACCAGTGCTAATACCTTGCTGCGTTTGCTTGCTGCTATTCTTTTAGTGGAAGATTTTCTTGATCATCTTGATGTACTGATTTACAACTGCAAGTGCAGTGCATTATTATCGTTAAAAAATGATTATGCAGAGCGTTATAAAAAACTGACAATGCTTCGCCAGTTTGGATATTTCACAAAACAGCATCCCGGTGTTCAACACAAAGCTGGCGTACCAATGGGTGGAACATTTATCATTGTTTATCACAGTAAAAAAAGAAAAGCAGCACCCATTACAAACCTGTTGCGTACAAATGAATTTATTAAAGCAGGAGCAACAGCAGAAAAAGAATTCAGCTTTGGGCGTAAGGAAACAACAGTGATTGAAAAGGAAACATTGGTTGCGGGTATTGTTGTTGACAGTGAAGGTTCGCCCATTGAAGGGGCACAGGTAAGTGTGGAAGAAACCGTTGAAAGTACAATCACCAGCGCAAAAGGTGTGTTCAGATTTACAGGAAGCATCATTCCTTATACATTGTTGGTTGAAGCTGCCGGTTATGAAGATTACCGTGAATTAAAAACAGATGATGATACAAGAATACGGGTAGTGATGAAAGAAGCCAACAGCAATGTGCTGGATGAGCTTGCTGCAGGAATTGTATTTGCTGATTTTTATTTGCCTTACAGGTGTTGTTCCGATTGCCCACCTGTACAATACGTCATCAATGAAACCGTTTCGGAACCAACTCCTAACCAGGGGCCGAAAGCGGATGCAGGTCCTGACCAGGTAATTACATTGCCTGCTAATACAGTTACATTAAATGGTTCTGCATCAACCGATCCTGATGGAAGTATTACGTTCTTCCAGTGGGCAAAACTTTCAGGAACAAATTCGTCGTTTGTTACACCTAACAGTTCGCAAACGGATGTGAAAGATCTGGAAGAAGGCATTTATATTTTTGAACTAAGTGTAACAGATGATAGAGGCGCTATTGCAAGAGATACGATGCAGGTGACTGTGAACCCGGCACCTCCACCTGAAAATAAACCACCGGTTGCTGATGCAGGAAAAGATCAGTCAATTGTTTTAAACGCCAACGCTTTTGTGATACTTGATGGAAGTAATTCAAAAGATGAAGACGGAACGATTGTCGCATTTAAGTGGGCGCAGGTAAGTGGTGCAGCTGCAACGATTGTTTCGCCTTCATTGGTACAAACAGTAGTGAATGATTTGCAACCAGGAGTGTATGAATTTGAATTAACGGTTACAGATAATAAAGGCGCAACCGGCAGCGATAAGGTTATGATAACAGTTGCACCACCTGCAAATGAACCACCGAAAGCGGATGCAGGACCTGACCAGGTAATCACATTGCCTTCAACAAACAGGGTGATTACGTTGAATGGAAGTAATTCTGTTGATCCGGAAGGAAGTGCTTTAAGTTTCCAGTGGAATGTTGAAGGCGGACCTAACACTCCTTCAATTACTGACGCAACAAAAGCCATTACAACAGTAACTGGTGTAACATCGGGCGAATACAAGTTTTCATTGAAGGTGACAGATGATAAAGGTGCAAGTGATGTTGATACAGTTGTGGTGAGTGTAAAAGTAACAGAACAACCTCCGCAAAAAGTTTGCGGACCGGTAACAGATATCATCGGGTTGTTTAAAAAACTGGAAGGAGTTGATGCGCAACGTTTCCCAACATTTATTAATGCAGATGGTTTTGCATCGTATGGAAATGTGAAAGAGTTCTTTGCAAAGCTGGAAAGCATCGCTAATGAACCTGTTGCTGTTCAGCTCGACTTCTTCTCAAACTTTGCACCTGAAACTATTGTAAAATGGCTGAGCGAATTACAGAAGCTCATTCCAAACCGGAAAGATATCCGCTTGCTTGCATTGGCGATGTATCGCATACTTACACAAGTATCGATGTACATAGTTTGCATTCAGCCCGAAGATTTTGATGTTGCCAAAGTGCCGATGAACAGGGTGTTCAGTTTGATCAATTCACATGTGAAGCAGTGGACAGATCTTGCTGCAACTGGAGTACTCACCGCAGCTGAAAAGAAAATGATCCAATTAATAGGTGATGATATTGAAAAAGAAATAAGTCGTGTAGAAGCTAACGGTGAAGCAGCTGCCAAACCAAAATATCTTAAAACATTAAAAACAATTCTTGGAATCATCCGGACGATTGTATAATGAACGGAGCTTCAAAACATATCATCAAAGAAGCAGTGCTTGATTTTCGTTATAACGGGAATACGGATGGTTTTGCTTTTCAACGGGAAGTTAAAGAATGGTTTGATGAGTTTTATCCAACACTTGAGCAAATGCTGAGCAGGCTGTCTGCAGAAGATGAAGTGATTACTGTTGATGAACTTGAAATTGAAGTTGAATTAAATGCATCAGACTGGAGAGAACAGGCAGCACAAAAAATTACACAACAATTACAGGATAAACTTGAATTACTTAATCATGGAATTGTACAGTCACAAAGTTTTCAACGGAAAAAACAGGATCAGCAATTTAAGGACTTGTTCCTGTATTATTTAATGAATGGTTATCTGTCGTGGGAGGTTTCAGGGATTTCTTCATCACAATGGAATGAAGAAATGCAAAACATGGGTACTGTTGCAGATAAGGAATATGTTACAAAGCTGAAGGATATACTGCTCGCTTCATCACAGGCTGCACAACGATTTTCTCAAATCATTCCGTTTCAATCGGCCGTTCATTTGTTTTCATTGTTGCGGAAAAATAATTCTGTTCCGCAGCAGCAACTGTTACATGATTTGCAGTTGCTGATGAAATATTCTGTAGTGAATCATCTCAATAAATTAAAGCAGATGGTTTACCATGTGTTTTTGCAAAGTGTAATAAATGAAACTGAATTGTCGAAAGCAAAAGATGAAGTGTTGCAGTTACTAAAAAAGAAAGCTGTTGCTAATCCGCAGCTGAATTTAGTTGAAACATTTACATCTTTTGATTTTCAGTCCGACTTGTTCAAACAAATACAAACAGAAGTTCCGGATGTTGTTCAGAATAAATTAAAACGTGGAAGAAAACCAAAATCAGAATTGCCTGTCATTGGTAAAACAAACAGTGAATTGTTTACTGCCGAAAAAATCATTGCAGATGAAATTTATATTTCTGATGCAGGTCTTGTGTTGATTGCTGCTTTCCTTCCGGCACTTTTTGAAAAAACAGCATTAAGTGAAAATAATCAAATTGGTGATTTTAATAAAGCAGTCTGCATGATTCATTTTCTTGCAACCGGTTCGGAGCGTATGCATGAATATGAATTACCTCTTTCAAAAATTTTATGTGGAGTTGATCTTGAAACAGCAATTGATGCTGAAAATTTTCACCTGAATGCTGTAATGAAAACAGAAGCCGACGCTGTGCTGTCGTCTGTTATTGAGTACTGGAGCATTTTGCAGAATACATCTGTTGCAGGTTTGCGTGAATCATTTCTGAAACGTAATGGCAAGCTGAGCTTTGATGGTAAGGACTGGCTGCTGCAGGTGGAACAGCAATCGTATGACATGTTAATTCAGCATTTGCCCTGGAATTTTTCCATGATCAGATTACCATGGATGAATTGTTTGCTGAAGACCGAATGGATTTATTAAACCAAAATCATACATGTATGAAATATCCAAACAGGTTAATTAAAGAAGGCGAAAGCAACACAACCATTGTAAAAGCCATTCAGAAACGACTGATGGAATTAAACATTGGTGATCTTACCGGAACCGGTGTGTTTGGTGCAAAAACAAAAACAGCCATTAAAATTTTCCAGGCAACACATCGTGATCAGATGGGTAACCCGCTGGAAATTGATGGCCAGGTTGGTTCATTAACATGGGCTGCATTGTTTGGTACAGAAAATGTTGTTGTGTCGGATGATGCACCGAATAATTTGCTGGCAGAAGTTCTGAAAGTTGCATCAACACAAGTAGGTGTGATGGAAGATCCTCCGGGAAGCAACAAAGGCCCTGAAGTGGATCAATATCTTGCAAGTGTTGGATTACCTCCGGGTAATTTCTGGTGTGCAGCATTTGTGTACTGGTGCTTTAATAATGCATGTACGCAGCTTGGCAGAAATAATCCTGTTTATAAAACCGGTCATGTGATGACACACTGGAATAAAACAGCTGGAAAGAAAATTGTAACTGTTGATGCAGTTGATAAACCATCACTCATCAAGCCCGGGCATATTTTTATTTTGAATACAGGTGGCAGTTCCGGTCATACAGGTTTGGTTGAAAAAGTGGAAGGTGGATTTATTCATACAATTGAAGGCAACAGTAATGATGGAGGAAGCAGGAACGGAATTGGCGTTTTTAGACTGCAACGTAAGATTGCAAAAATCAACCGGGGATTTATTGAATACAAGTGATGAGTGAATAACTATGAACTAAAAACAATAAACCAGAAACCAACGTGTTTTCATCTGCAGAAAAAACAAAGAATGTAAATGTGCAGCGGCAGCAACAGCAGCCGGGCAATACCTTCTTTCGTAAAGCAGGTGAAGAAAGTTTTTTTGGATCAACAGAAACCCCCTCGTTTTTTTCTCCGGCCATACAGGCAAAGCTTTCTGTAAGCAGTCCCGATGACCCGCAGGAAAAAGAAGCCGATGCAGTAGCCGAACAGGTGATGCGTATGCCTGAGCCTGTTGCATCTCCTCAATCTAAAGAAGAAGAGAAACTTCAAAAGAAAGAAGATGAACAGGAAATGGTTCAGGCGAAACATGAATCGCCTTTTATAACTGTTCAGCGAAAATGCGAAGCATGTGAAAAAGAAGAAAAAGCCCAGGCTAAACTTTTCCGCATGATTCAGCGAAGCGAAGATGTTTCTTCGTCATTTACTGATGATGCATCTGCAGAAACAACTTCAGGTTACAATATCAACCGCAAAGAACTTTCCATCTATCATTCCGATGTTATTCAGCGCAGTGGCAGGGGCCCGCCTGCAGGCCACATGCAAGGAACGTTTGAGCAAAATCTTTCTTCTTCCAAAGGGGCAGGAAGTCCTTTGCCATCAACTACAAAACAATTTATGGAAAGCCGCTTCAATGCAGATTTCAGCGGTGTACGGATTCATACAGGCAGCTATGCCGAAAGTTTGAGCAACAGTATTCATGCACAGGCTTTCACACATGGCAATGATATTTATTTCAATTCCGGCAAATATTCTCCCCATACCGGGGCCGGCGGAACTTTGCTTGCACATGAGTTAACACATACCATTCAGCAAGGTGCATCAGATACAATTCAAAGAAAAGTAACACCAACTCAAACTACTCAGCCTCCCGTAGAAATAACTTCCCTTACTACAGGTGTTTTCAATCCATCCAACCTTGTGTCGAAATATATAGAAGAGGGAGGTAACTCAGGAAAATCTGTTAATGTTTCATTTGGAAATTATGCAGCAGGTACAATCAAAGTAAGAAAAGCAAAAGATGTGTTCAAAACTACAGAAGGAACACAGGGTATTCCTTTGCAATTATCGTTTCTTCAACCTTTGGTGAATACGGGTATTCAGCCAATGCTGGCAATAAAAATTACTGATAGTAAAATCAGCGGGTATCTCACTGTAGCTATTGGCAAATCACAACAACAAGTAGGCAGTCCGGCAAGTCTATTTGAATGGATAAAGAAGAATCCGATATTAATGAAGTGGAGTGGGCTGGAAAATCTTGCCGCAAATAAAAATAACATCATCAACGAAATAAACGATGATAAAATACATTTCGAAGTAAAGGATATTAAAGTGAAACTTGGTGGATTTGTCAATGGCAGTTTTAATATAGGATTATTCAATTCGGATGTGGTTGTAGAAGGTAATGCAGTTGTTTCAGTAAAAAGTCTGGCGAACGGTTCTCTTTATTTTAAAAGAGATGAGATAGGAGATCTGAAAGGCAACTTTGAAATGCAGGCTCAGGTAAAAAATTTTACTGGTGCAGTAAAAGGTGAATTTCTTAATGGCATTTTTGATATTCATGGGAAGCTGCATTATAATACAGAAAAACTGGATGGAGAAGTCGATATCATTGTTACTGATCATAAACAGGCGAAGACATTAGTGCTGCAACAATTAGAACCACAACAGATAAGTAAAGAGGCTGAAGAAAGGGCAGGAGTTAATGATCCTGTTACCGGGCCGCAGCCAGGCCCAAGAGCTATTGCAGGTTGGGGTACTTTGAATTTTGCATTTAATAAATGGCTCACAGGCATGGCGAAGGTGATTGTTGATGCGGATGGATACATAACAGTACATGGAGAAATTACTCCACCAGCCGAAGTAAGATTGTTCGAATCCAAGCCTTATCGTTCACCCAATTTCATAGATATTCATCCAACATTAAGATGGGGTATTCCTTATGTTGCAGATCTTCATGTGGGACTTGATTTTTTACTTTATGCCGAAGCCCAGGTTGGGCCTGCATTTTTGCGTAACATAAAAATCATCGGAAACTATTCAACTGACCCACTTTTGTATAATGATTTCAGGGTGCAGGGCACTTTCAACCTAATGGGATATGCTGGTCTTGTATTTACTTTCGGCGCACATGCAGGTGTGGGCATACTCGGTTTTGATATTGACCTTAACGGTACTTTGTCTGCCACTGCTGGTATTAAAGGATATGTTGAAGCAACACCTGTTATAGGATATCGGGAGGTTGCAGATCCCGTTGCAGGAAAGAAAGGTGAATTTTTCATAAGTGGACAGGCCGAATTGGCGGCACAACCATTCTTAGGATTAAAAGGTTCTATTGGACTTGCAGTAGATAGCCCCTGGCCAATACCCAACTTTGGAAGATCGTGGCCGATGTTTGAAAAAGAATATCCATTGCCCGGACAATTTGGAATTGGGTTAACGTTTGGAGAATACATTCTTGGTTCAGGCGAATGGCCAGATGTAAATTTTAATAAAGTAAATTTTGATCCTGATAAATTCAAAGATGATCTCATTGAAAAGAATATTCCTCCAAAACAGGCGAGGAGTGATGAGAAAAAAACCGGGTTTGCTGATAAGATGCAGGGGCAAGAGCCTGCACCTCCGTCACCTGCTCCGGCCCTTGCACATCAGAAGCCATCATCAAAACCTGAAAAACCTGTAACAAAAGAAGTGCTTGAAAGATGGGGTAATGGTATGAAAGCGATAAGGGCTTTGAAAGATAAAAGAGATGAGAAACCTGTTCCCAAAGAAGCACTGCTTGCTGATTTGAATGCAGTGAGAAGGAAATTCCGATTTACTATTCTTGCGGCTGATCCTGCAGGACAAAACTGGGCTGTTTATGCTGAGATGCCGGGAATCAACAACGCAAATGCCCCAATAGGAATGAAAGGCATACCCGAAGAAAAGAAGGAAGAAAAACAAACAGAGAAAAAAGAGTCGGCCGCACCTGAATCTGAAGCTCAGATCTCACTTGATTCGGCCATTGCAGAAGTTGAATTACTGTTGGCAAAAGAAGAGGTGAGTGAAGAAAACCTGATTTCAAAACTTCCAGAAATAAAGAAGCAACATAAGCTGGCTGAATTAAAGTTGGTGATAGACTCTACTGGAACTGAAGAGGATTTAGTACATGTTCATGGAGAAATAAATCCAAAGAAAGATACCGGCAAAGTCAAAAAGAAAAAAAGGAGTTCTTTAGAGAAAGTGAAACCAGAAGGTGCTGTTATACCAAATATGGTTGTAAACCCGTCATTCTCTTCAGCAAAAACAACAGGGACAATGACAGTGCAGTATTTGTATAATGAACCGGGCAATCATCCAAAAGGAACGCCTACAAATGGTCGTGAAAGTTTGGATGGAGCTTTTGAAGCAATACAAAGTGCCGGGCTTAGTGCTTATTGGAGTAGAGGACATATCTTAAACAAAGACTTTGGTGGAATGGCAGTTACATCTAATCTTATTCCAATTGATCAGTCAACCAATTTACGGCAAATTGCTTTTGATAATTCTATAAGATCGGTATATGCTGTAAAAGATGCACCGATTCATATGTTATTTAATATTCAACGGCATAGTGATAATGATAAGTTTGTAAGTAGTTACTCCGGTCATGCAAAAAAGATGAAAGCATCTGGTAGTACATGGACAGAAACAGGTGGAGATGAAATCGCTACATTCAGCAGTGGTACTATTAAAAAACCTGGGAGTGGTGCACGAATGTCAATTAAATCATTAAATAGTACCAGTACTACGGCACAATACAGGGAGGTTGGAAGAGCCAATAATTTATCGGTTAGTTTATTACAGGATATTGTAGCATCAGGTCAAACAATGAATAATGCAAATGATTTGAGAAGTTTTATCAATGCTAATTATACAGGTCCCAGGGTTCAACGATATATAAATAGAGTAAATGCAGCAGAAAGTGCAGGTATGCTGGATTTTAGTTAGTTAGATGATGTTAAAGGCGCCTGATTCCCATTGCTCACCTTTTGTAAGATGTGCAATATCATGATTGTCTTTAACAGTAATAATCACATCAGCTTTAGGAAGATTGGCCGGATTGGAAAAAAAATGTAGAAATTCTTCATCAGTCAATTTTTCCAAGACAGGAGGAAAAGGAAAGTTAATAATATTTGAGAGCTCGACTTTTTTAATAATCTCATTGGCTTTCTTTTTTAGAAAAGAAAGGTTGATTTTTTTTATTTCATCCAATGGGATTTTTTTTAAAATAGGAGCATCATTTGAAATTGTATTGTAAAAGGGATCAATTAATAACAATAAAGCAAAACTCTTTGTGTTATAAAAGCTTTTTTGATCAGGGTTTATAATCGTTAATTGAAGGGTTGCTCTTGATTTGTCAAGATCAACAAGTAAAATTTCAACATTAAAAAGAGCAGACATTTTTTATTAAAATTACTAAATTTCATATAGTATGAAACCTTTCATCTACCGCCGCATGCGCCGCAGCACGGCTTCACACGAAGCTACAAATACAAACAAAGAATCCAGGCAGGAGCAATCTTTTTTTGGAGAAGCTTCGCATGAAACTTTTTTCCAGCCTTCACCAGTTGTTCAACGAAAATGTGATAAGTGCGAGGAAGAGGACAAAAAGGTACAACGGCAACAAGACAAGAAAGAAGAAGACAAAAAACTTCAGCGTGCAACTGATAAAAAAGAAGAAGAAAAGCTTCAGAAAAAAGAATCAGCTGATTCTCCGGGTTCATCCGTGGGAGTAAATAATTATGTTGCTTCGCTGAACGGGAAAGGCCAGTCACTTTCAGCTGATGCCAATCAATATTTTTCTTCAAGAATGGGATATGATTTTTCTGATGTAAAAATCCATTCCGATAAAGATGCAGCTCAATCTGCCAAAGATGTAAACGCAAAAGCGTATACGGTTGGTGAACATGTTGTGTTTAATGAAGGTCAATATAATACCGAATCTGAAGAAGGAAAGAAATTAATGGCGCATGAGTTAACGCATGTTATGCAGCAAAACAATCAATCACGGTTGCAAAAGAAGGAGGATGATTCAGCGCCTTCAGACAAAAAAGAAAATCCAGGTGAGGAATTTAACGTTCACGAAGCTGAAGCAAATAAAAATGAAGAAGAGATAACTGCACCTGTTTCATTACCGGATATTACAACTTATGGACGTCCTGTATCTGAATCAGCTTATGGTAAATCGGTTCGCTTTGATGGTAAGACTGATGCTGATTTTGATGGTGGTGTCGGGCAAACAAAAAATTTAAAAGCAATTCCGGCAAAAGATTGCAAAGATTGTTCTGCATCAGAATGCATGACTGTTACCGGGTCGTTTGAAATTACGTACACCGTTACAACAAATGTTACGTTGCCTGATATGCCGGAAGGTTTAACTCCATGCCAGCAAAAAAGAGTGAAAGATGCAATTGATGGCGTGCTTGCTCCTCATGAGCAAAAGCATGTAAAAGCATTTGAAACGTATAATGGAAAAGTGACGCTGCCAATAACTTATACTGGTTGTAAAGATGGGTTACAGCAATATTTGCAGGATTTAAATGATGCTGATGGTATTAAACGAAAGGCTGCTGCAAAAGCAAAAAGTGATGCACTTGATCCGTTTTTTGTTAATGTGGATTTAGATTGCGTAGAACCTGCGCCTCCCAAAAAATAATTTGTAACTTACTGTATGCTTTACGCCTTACACCAACATATTGCACCTTCGTCATCTCTTGAATCGGCATTAACAGATTTAAAGAAAATTATTTCGCACCGTATTCAAACACATTTCGATGAGCAGTATGTTCATTTTCATCAATGGCTTAATGAACATTTCAATGGCAATCTTGTAAAGCAGGATGTACTTGATAAAATACCTCAGCTGCAGCATCCCGATGAATGGATTATTTTAATGCTGGCGTTAGTTCCGCATATCAGCCCCAACTTTTTTGAAAGTATCATGCATGAACATTTGCCAAAAGGTGGTGACTTTGCTGAGTTTGGCGGTGTGAAGGGAACCAATCACCGCAGCATGCTGCCAACAGGTGAAACGGTTCAGTTTATTCTTGCAGGAACAAATATTGAAGAGCGTTTGAATGTACACAGGTATTTTGCAGAAGATCATTTCTTCTTTAAACAAAATATTCTCTGGCTTGAACCGGTGAAAGAAGGAGAACCGTTAATGAGCGGCCGCATTATTCTTGCAGAAGATGCAGTAGATAAAATTCTGCTCAATAAAGAAACCACTCCACGTTTTGGTTTGGATTTTCCTGCCAAACGCATCAGCACCGAAATGAACTGGGATGATGCTGTGCTGAATGTGCAAACAGCACAGCAGGTAAAGGATATCAGCACATGGTTGCAGCATCATCATTATTTGTTTGAAGATGAAAACCTGAAACGGAAAGTGAAGCCGGGCTATCGTGTATTGTTTTATGGTCCATCTGGTACAGGTAAAACATTAACTGCAGCTTTGCTTGGAAAAGAATTTCAGAAAGAAGTTTACCGTATTGATCTTTCACAAATTGTTTCCAAATACATTGGCGAAACAGAAAAAAATCTTGAATCTGTTTTTCGCCGTGCTGAATCAAAGAACTGGATTTTGTTTTTTGATGAAGCTGATGCGTTGTTTGGCAAGCGCACCAACGTACAATCATCGCATGATAAATATGCCAACCAGGAAGTAAGTTATTTGCTGCAGCGAGTGGAAGATTATCCCGGGCTGCTCATTCTTGCATCTAACTTTAAAACAAATCTTGATGAGGCATTCATCCGTCGCTTTCATGCAGTGATTCATTTCCCTATGCCCAATGCTGCGGAGCGTTTGCTGTTATGGCAAAAAGCCCTGCCGGCATCACTTCCTCCTGATGAAACGGTTAACCTCCAGGAACTGGCAAAGCAATATGAAATGAGCGGTGCTGCTATTCTCAATGCTGTTCAATTTGCCACACTCAGCGCTTATGCAGCAAAGCAAACGCATCTTTCCAAAGCCTTTCTTATTGAAGGAATCCGCAAAGAATTCATTAAAGAAGAAAAGTCAATTTAACCTCCGCTCATCATTTAAGTTTTTGTAAAACTTATTTTTAAAGATATTTACAGCTTTAAATGAATCAGCATGTACAGAAGTTTCTCTTTAGCATTCATATTGGTTGTTGTGATGTTTTCGTCTTATGCCCAGCCATCACGCTGGCAGCAACGGGTGAAATATGTAATGGATATTAATATGGATGTAACTACAAACCGTTACTCAGGAAAACAAAAACTGGAATACACCAATAATTCTCCCGACACATTAGATAAACTTTTTTATCATCTGTACTGGAATGCATTTCAGCCAAACAGCATGATGGATGTGCGCAGCAGGGAACTGGGCAAAAAAGTAATTAATAATAAACCCGACTGGGACGGAAGGGTGAGGGATCGCATTTATAATCTCAATGAAAATGAAATTGGCTATGAAAAAGTAAAGTGGCTCAAGATGAATGGTGTGCTGCAAACAACCATTGAACATGAAACTATTCTTGAAGTGAAACTGACTAAACCTATTCTTCCCAAGCAAAAAGTGTTACTTGAAATGGAATGGGATGCACAGGTTCCGTTGCAAATCAGAAGAAGCGGAAGAGATGCTGCAAACGGCACAAAATATTCCATGAGTCAGTGGTATCCCAAACTTTGCGAATATGATAATGATGGCTGGAATCCCAATCCTTATATTGCCCGTGAGTTCTACGGAGTGTGGGGCGATTATGATGTAAACATCAGTATCGATAAAAGTTTTATTCTTGGTGGTACAGGTTATTTGACAAATGCCAATCAGATTGGTTATGGTTATGAAGCTGCAGGAGTAAAAGTTGTTCGCCCGGCAGGAGAAAAACTCACCTGGAAATTCACAGCTCAAAATGTTCATGATTTTGTTTGGGCTGCAGATCCTGATTTCAAACACATTGTTCAGCCAATGAAGAATGGCCCTACTATTCATGTGTTGTACAATGATAATCCTGCTGATAAAACAAATGATGATAAATGGAAAAAAGTTGCAGAAGCAGCTGAACTTGTTTATCCATTTATGAAGCAGAATTTCGGCGAGTATCCTTACAAGCAATATTCATTTATTCAAGGTGGAGATGGTGGAATGGAATACCCAATGGCTACTTTAATCAACGGCCCCGGGCTTGGTACAGTTTTTCATGAGTGGCTGCATTCATGGTACCAGGGTATGATGGGTACAAATGAAAGTTTATATGCCTGGATGGATGAAGGCTTTACTGAATACGCAACAGATCTTGTTGAAAATTTCTATTATACAGAAATGGCGAAGAAGAACGGAACAACTTATGTCAGCAAAGGATTGCCGCTTTATCATGCAGGAAATTACAATGGTTATTTTATGTTGGTAAAAAGCAGGATCGAAGAACCTTTAAGCACACATGCCGATCATTTCAATACCAATTTTGCTTACAGTCTTGCATCTTATTCAAAAGGATGTGTATTTCTTGAACAGCTTGGTTATATAACTGGGGCACAGGTGCGGGATAAAATTTTACTGGAGTATTATAAACAATGGCGGTTCAAACATCCGAATGTAAATGATTTCGTTCGTGTGGCTGAAAAAGTAAGTGGTATGCAGCTTGATTGGTATAAAGAATATTTTGTGAACACAACCAAAACCATTGATTACGCTATTGACAGTTTGTGGGAAGAAGGAGGAAAATCAAAAATCAGGTTAAAGCGTATTGGTGAAATGCCAATGCCAATAGATGTTGTAATTACTTTCAGGGATGGAACACAGCAGCAACATTATGTACCGATGTATTTAATGTTTGGCCAGAAGCCTGCTGAAGATACCATGCAGCGAATTGTTTATCCTGAATGGAAATGGACACACCCAACTTATGTGATTGAATTCGACAAACGTTTGAAAGATTTAACAACAGTTGAAATTGATCCCACCCAGCGGATGGCCGATGTAGACCGAAAGAATAATAAACTGGAATTAAAATGGTAAACTGATTTGACTATAAAAATAAAACCGGCTGAGAACAGCCGGTTTTTTATTTACCAATTTGAGAGACTATCGACCAAAGTATTTGTTAACTGCTTCAACACGGTTGTTTACATGCAGCTTTTCGTAAATGTGATACACATGCTTACGCACAGTTTCGGCACTGATGAATAATTCCTTGCCGATTTCTTTATAGATTTTGCCTTGCGCAAGCCATTCCAGAATTTCTTTTTCCCTGCGGGTTAATATTGCCGGGTCATTTCCTTCAGCCTGTACAAAAGGTAAGGGTGCTGTGGCAACTGATTCCTGTACAGGAAGATCTTTAAACACATTTACTACTTTCATCGCTATCTGGCTGCTCATGGGAGCACCTCCATCAACCAGTTCATTGATTGCTTCCAGTAGTTTTGAAGGCGATGATTTTTTGAGAATATATCCGCTTGCCCCGGCACGAAGAGCGTTGAAAATTTTTTCATCTTCTTCATACACCGTACACATCATGTAAAGGATGTTGGGGTTTTGAGGCTTCAGTTCTTTTACTAGGTCAATGCCGTTTGTAGAACCAAGCCCGATATCCATCAGCACAACCTTTGGCTTTAATTGGGGAATCTTTACAAGTGCTTCCTCACCAGATGAAAACGAACCGGCTAAAACGCAATTGTCACTTAATTCAATAATTTGCTCCAATGCCTGCCGGATATCAGTCACATCTTCAACAATACAAACAGGTATTTGATTCATAATGCAAAATTGGGAGTTAATATTTACTTGAAAAATACCACAAAGTGGTATAAAAGTGGTAGTATTTATAAAAAAACGAATATCAGCGTTTTACAGCCAGCACATATTTCTCTTTAAAGTATTCTTCACTGAAAATCTGCTCAATTTCCCATGCAAAAGGATGCAGGCCGCTTTCTTTTATTTCTTCGGTAAGGTCGCCACCTTTGAGGCAAATCAATCCTCCATAAAATTTTTCTTCACCTGCCAAAGCAAACTGTCCCTGTCCTTTGGCTTTAAGAATTGGCAGACTCCATTTCCACAGGTCTTTTAGTGGTGCTACAGCACGGCTCACAACGAAGTCGAATTTGCGATCCTTGATTTCTTCGGTACGGGTATGTTGTGTGGTTACATTCTTCAAACCAATAGCAGATGCTACTTCGTTTACCACCTTTAATTTTTTGTTGATGCTGTCGGTTAAATGAAACTGCACTTCGGGATAAAAAATAGCCAGTGGAATGCCGGGAAAACCACCGCCGGTTCCAAGATCGCAGATTTGAGTACCTGGTTGAAATTCGAAAATAGCTGCAATAGCCAGTGAATGCAGCACATGTTTTTCATAGAGGCTTTCAATGTCTTTTCTTGAAATGACGTTGATTTTATCATTCCATTCTTTATAAACAATTTCGAGCTTTTGCAGTTGCTGAGCCTGGTGCTCTGTAAATTCAGAAAAATATTTTCGTACTATTTCCAATTGTTCCCGGGTTTTTTGAATAATGTATTGGCGAATAAAAGATAATAAAACCACTGCCAAATATCAAGAAATGGATAAAGCCAGAATAAATCCTGCTCATCAAGAAGTTTCATGCTGCGGTAATAAACAATGCCCTGCAACAGCAATCTCAATCCAAAAACACATAAACTGATCCACCAGTTAAAAAAGAGAATGCTCAATACAAGCAGCGGATAAAAGATAAAATGCGAAAATGAAAACAAGCCCAGTAAAAACTTATGTGATGATTTATAGAATTTACTGGTTGTGTAATGTCTTGTTTTTTGACTGCGCCAGGTGCTCCAGCTTGTTTTTGGTTCAGATAAAGTAAAAGCGTCTTTATCCAAAACCACAGCAGTATTTTCTTTGGTTGCCACCCTGTTGATAAACAAATCATCATCACCGCCGGGCAATTGATTGTGCGATGAAAAACCTTTGTTACGGAAGAAAAGCTCTTTTCGGTAAGCAAGATTTCTTCCCACACCCATATAAGGCTTGCCGGCCAACGCATAGCTGAAATATTGCAGCGCTGAAATAAATGTTTCGAAGCGGATGATTTTATTAAGTAAGCCGGGCTTTTTGTAATAAGCGCCATAGCCTAACGCAATTTCCTTACCGTTTACAAATGCAGCCTGCATCAGTTCAATCCATCTGCGGCTTGAAGGTTTACAATCAGCATCGGTTAATAAAAGCAGTTCATGCTTCGACTCTTTAATACCAACTGATAAAGGGAATTTTTTTCCCTGGATAAACCTTGCTTCCTGCTTTAATTCAACCGGACGAAGGTTACGGAAAGGCTTGGATAAATATTCAAGTACATATTTACTGTCGTCGAAGGAATTATCGTTCACTGCAACCACTTCAAAAGTGGAGCGGTATTCCTGTTGTAACACTTCGGGTAAATTATCTGCAATGTTCTGGGCTTCATCTCTTGCACATACAATAACAGAAACTGCATGCTGCAATGAGCTTTCCTGTTTTGGTTTTTTATAAAAAGCCAAACGCACAAAGAAATACAGGTAATAAAACACTTGTACTGCTGTCGCCAAACAAAAGACAGCAAAAATGATTTCGGGCCAATACACATTCATAAGAAGCTGCGAAAATATTGCATCTGCAGGAAACGGTTGCTACAATGTTTATACGGTGTGTGGATAAATGCCGGACGCCTGCGATTAAATGCAAAAAGGTTAAAAGATTTATCTTGCACCCCTTATGGCGGCATTACAGTTTCAATTACAGTATAACGATCCTCATTCAAAGGCAAGGGCAGGGGAGATTACAACCGATCATGGTACTATTCAAACCCCCATTTTTATGCCGGTGGGAACAGTTGGCAGTGTAAAAGCACTTACAGTTGATCAACTGAAAAAAGAAGTGAAAGCTCAGATTATTCTCGGCAATACGTACCACCTGTATTTGCGCCCGGGTACTGATGTGCTGGAAGCTGCAGGAGGCTTACATAAGTTCAACGGTTGGGATCGGCCGATTTTGACTGACAGTGGCGGCTACCAGGTTTTTTCGCTTTCGGGTACAAGAAAGATTAAAGAAGAAGGTGTAACGTTTCAAAGCCATATTGATGGAAGTAAACACCTGTTTTCGCCTGAACGTGTCATGGAAATTCAGCGTAGCATTGGTGCTGATATTGTGATGGCTTTTGATGAATGCCCTCCTTATCCCAGCGATTATAAGTATGCTAAAAATTCAATGGAGTTAACGCATCGCTGGCTGCAAAGATGTATCAGCCATTTTAATGAAACACCCGATAAATACGGTTACACCCAAAACCTGTTCCCGATTGTACAGGGTGGAACATATAAAGATTTAAGAACAGCATCATCTCAATTTATCGCATCAACCAACTTAACCGGTTGTGCAATTGGCGGGCTTAGTGTAGGCGAACCGGAAGAAATGATGTATGAGTTTACTGAACTCTGTTGTGATGAATTGCCTGTAAACAAGCCACGCTATTTGATGGGAGTTGGTACGCCCTGGAATATTCTTGAAGGAATTGCATTGGGTGTTGATATGTTTGATTGTGTGATGCCGACACGTAATGGGCGCAATGCAATGCTCTTTACCAGCAAAGGAGTTATTAATATCGATAATAAGAAATGGGAAAAAGATTTTTCGCCTATTGATGATGGTATTGATTGTGAACTGAGTAATTATTACAGCAAATCCTACTTGCGCCATCTCATTAAAGCAAAAGAAATAACCGGACTTACAATAGCAAGTACCCACAATCTTGCTTTTTATCTGTGGCTGGTGAAAGAAGCAAGGAAACATATTATTGCCGGCGATTTTGCAAGTTGGAAGAAAGAAATGGTTGAAGTGTTTAAAACAAGATTGTAAATAAAATAATCAACCACTTAAACTTTATTTGTGTTTTGTTTGTTTTGTAAAACATAATCCGGTTAATTTTAGATTGGATTTCTTGCCGGTATGTTGAATTCAGAACAAATACAATCATTATTACAACAGATTGCTTTGCACGACAGCCAGTTGGCTTACCGGCAACTCTTTATTGGTTTACACAAACCTCTTATCCGCTTTGCTTACGGCATTCTTAAATCAACTGATGATGCAGAGGAAGTAGTTTCAGATGTATTTATGATCATCTGGCAAAACAGGGTTAAAATGGCAGCTCTTGAATCTCCGCTCTTATATATTTACAGCTCTGTGAAAAACCGTGCAATCAACGTTCTTACAAAACAAAAAAGACAGGATGCGGTCGATGCTGCTCAATGGCTCGTTCCGTTAAACAGTGTTTCGTTTAACCCCGAACAGTTATTGATTTCGCAGGAAACGGTACAGCGTATCCGTAAAGCCATTGATGAACTTCCTGCCCGTTGCCGGCTTATTTTTATTTTGATAAAAGAAGACGGACTCCGTTACAAAGAAGTGGCAGATTTGCTGAATATCTCAATAAAAACGGTAGAAGCGCAAATGGCTATTGCCATGCGCCGTATGGCTCAATGTATGCAGCTTCAGCTTCCGGCAAACGAACCGGTGAACTTTCTTAAAAAATAATTTTACAAGGCTTAGGGGTAAATGATGTGTTCTGTTGTTATTATATACAGAAACCTTTCCCAAATACATGAGCCAGGAACAATTTTGGATTTTATTGTCGAAGAAAATTGCAGGTGAAGCCAATGAACAGGAACTGGCAGAGCTGGAGCTGTTAATGCAACAACATCCCGAGTGGCAATATGCTGCCCAGAATCTTTCTGATATCTGGACATCATCCCGGAATACCCCACAAGACATTACTGTTGATGAAGAAGATGCTTACCTGCTTCACATACAGCGCATGAAGGAAAAGGATGTTGTGTTTAACGATAATGTTTTATATAAATATCCTGCAGAAGAAAATCATCTTTCCCATTTCAGAAGTTACCGTAACTGGTACATAGGTTTGGCCGTTGCTGCCTCATTGATTTTTGCAGTGGTTTTATTCCCTTCTCTTTACAACAAAAAACAGCCTGTAATTGCTTCAGCTGAAAGAAATGAAATAAGCACTGGCAATGGTTCCAGGACTAAAGTGCAGCTACCCGATGGATCGCTTGTATGGCTTAATGCAGGAAGTAAACTGCATTACGATAAAAGTTTTGGTATTACAAGCCGCCACGTAACATTGAGTGGTGAAGCTTTTTTTGATGTAACAAAAAATAAAGAGAAGCCCTTTATTATTCAAACCTCCAGTATTGATATTAAAGTAGTGGGTACTGCTTTTAATGTAAAAGCATATCCCGGCGACCGCACTACTGAAACAAGTCTTATACGTGGTATAATTGAAGTAACAATCAGGAACCGTCCTAATGATAAAATCATTCTTTCTCCCAATGAAAAATTAATTGTTGAAAACAACCCTGTTGAAAAAAACAGGCTGACATCAACCGGCAGAGCCGAACCCGTTGTTTCCATTAATCCAATACAGCCAAGTAAAAAAGACAGTACCATTACTGAAATTCAATGGGTGCAGAACAGGCTTGTTTTTGACGATGAGCGACTGCAGGAAATTGCTTTGAAAATGGAACGTTGGTACAATGTGAAAATTGAAATTAAATCGGAGAAGCTGTTTGATAAACGTATTTCCGGTTCCTTCATCAATGAAAATATTGACCAGGCGATGGAGGCTCTCAGCATCACCGGAAAATTTCATTATAAGCGGTTAAACGATACAATTATTATAAACCCATAATACCAAAACTGAATGCTTAGCCAAAATACTTCCTGAAGTAAAAACAAAAAAGCGGAGAACTGCTGCAACAGAACCCCGCTGGTTAAAAAAGATTAAAAAAGTCTCCCGGGCGGAAGACATTTTACTCACCTTTCAATTGAAAATTATGAAAAAAAACGGAGCAAGTCCTGTTTTTTATACGGGATTGCTGTCACTAAAGCTTATTCGGATTATGAAATTGACGATGCTTTTGTTAACGGTTGCCTTTCTGCAAGTATCAGCACATGGTTATTCACAGGAAAAAATTACACTTAAAGTGAAAACCGTTGAGCTGAAAAAAGCTTTTCAGGCTATTGAAAAATCAAGCGATTACCGCTTCATTTTTGATGAAGGATTATTAAAAGGAAAACCCAAAGTAACACTCAGTGTTGAGAATGCAGATATTAACGAAGTAATGATGCTTATTCTCAACAATACAGGAATCAGTTACCAGATATTAAGTACAAAGCTTGTTGTGCTGAAAGAATCATCAGGTACAAATTCTGCAGCAACAATTAATGTTGTACAGGTTACAGGTAAAGTAACATCAGCTTCAGGCGAAGCATTGCCGGGTGTTTCTGTTACAATTAAAAACAGTACTGTTGGTACAACAACTGACGCAAAAGGAACTTACAGTATTTCTGTGCCTGAAGAAGCAATACTTGTATTCAGTTCTGTTGGTTTTATAACAGTTGAAGAAAAATTAAATGGACGTTCAGTGATTAATGTAATACTTCAACCTGCTGCTCAAAGCATGAATGAAGTTGTGGTTGTTGGTTATGGTACACAAAAGAAAAGAGATTTAACAGGTTCTGTTTCTTCTGTAAAAGGTGATGAGCTTTCAAAGATGTCAGCAACGAATCCTATTTCATCTTTACAGGGAAAAGTTCCCGGATTAACCATTTCCACTGTAGGCCGTGCAGGTGCTGCACCGGTTGTGCGTATACGTGGTATAAACAGTACAAACAGTGCAAGTCCTGTATATGTTGTTGATGGTGTATTACATGATAATATTGATTTCCTGAACCCGGCCGATATTGAATCAATCGACATTCTTCGTGATCCTTCTTCGATTGCTATTTATGGCTTACGTGGTGCAAATGGTGTAATTGCCATTACATCAAAAAAAGCAGCCCGTGGTCAAACACGTATCAATCTGCAAAGTTCTGTTGGCATACAAACTGTACAGAACAAAATTGCATTAACTGATGCTGCAGGTTTCAGAAAATTATACACTGCCCAGCTTGCAAACCTGAATGCGGCTCCGTTTGATTATTCAAACTATACTGCAAACACAAACTGGCAGGATATGATTCTGCAGGATGCTGTTATAACATCACACAACTTAAGTGTTTCAAATAATTCTGATAAAACAACAACGTATCTCAACATTGGTTATACCAACCAGGAAGGAGTGTTGAAGTATGATCAGTTTGAACGTTATCTTGTTCGTTTAAATGAAGAAATCCGCATCAGCAAAAACATAAAAGTTGGTGGCGATATCAGCGGTTATCATTATAAAAGTAACCCGCCGGCTGCTTCTATTACAAATGCATTATGGGCAGCGCCGATTGTACCTGTTCAGTACGATGCAAAAACGTATTTCAGTATGCCATCGTTCCAGCGTGCACAGGTAGGTAATCCTATTGCTGCATTAAACAGGAACAATGGTAACACACTTGAAAACGGTTATCGTGTAATTGGTAGCTTATTTGCAGAAATAAAATTCCTGCAAAACTTTACATGGAAATCCGTTGTGTATACCGATCTTGGTTTCTTTAGTGGAAGAAGTTATGGACAACTTCCTTACTCCTTTATTAATCTTGGCGAAGGAACTACTCCCACAACAACAACGTATGATAATTCTGTTCGCACAACTGTAACACAGGAACAAAGCGAATCAAGAAGATATCAGCAGGATCATACATTGAGTTTTGATAAGCGTATTGGCAGATCTCATACAATTAATGCGGTTGCCGGTTTTACAACTATTTATACACGCAGTTCTTATGTAAATGGTACACGTAAGGATACATCAGTTAATGTTCCTGATGATCCTAACTTCTGGTATCTTGATGTAATTAATGTAAACAATCCTATTTCAAACGGAGGCGGTGGAAGTGAAAGTGCTATTGCTGGTGGTTTTGCACGAGTAAGCTATTCTTATCAAGGAAAGTACCTGCTTAACGCAACCATCCGCAGAGATGGAAGTTCAAAGTTTGCTCCTGAAAACCGTTGGGGTACTTTTGGAAGTGTTGGTGCAGGTTGGGTAATCAGTGATGAAGCATTCTTTAAAAAAGTAAAAGGAATCGACTTCCTGAAATTAAGAGGTGCATGGGGACTTACCGGTAATGCCAACGGCTTTGCTGATAATCTTTATAAGCCCGGTATTCAGAATGCATCGACAGCAATTTTTGGAGATAATATTTATACATCTATACAGGCTGCTTACATTCCTGATCCAAATCTCCGTTGGGAAACAGTTCGTGGTCTGGATATTGGTATTGATGTACGTGCACTCAGAAACCGTTTAAATGCTGAGTTTACATATTATGACCGTACAACAACAGATATTCTTACTGCTGTAACATTACCAAACGAAACACGCAGCTACTTCACCAATCTTGGAAAAATCACCAACAAAGGTGTGGAAGTGAATGTAGGATGGACTGATAAGATTGGAAGAGATTTAACCTACAATGTATCAGCCAACTTCAGTTATAACGATAACGTTGTAAACTCAATTGGTGATAATTTCAATTTCGCCATTATTGGTAACGGTGGTGCTAACTTAACAACATCAGGTAAGTCAATCGGCTATTTTTATGGTTATACACAAACAGGTATTTACCAATCAACTGCTGATCTTGCCAAGCAACCTGCGTTTGTAACTTCTCTTCCGGGTGATATTTCTTACCTGGACAGAAATGGTGATGGACAGCTTACTGCTGATGATCGTGGTTACATTGGTACTCCATTCCCTCCATATAGTTATGGTGGTAGTGTTTCATTGGGCTATAAAGGGTTTGATCTGCAGGTTGATGCACAGGGATCAGCTGGTCATAAAATTTATACACAACGTCGTACATCAACATTTGCTGTATTGAATTATGAAGCCAACCGTTTAAATGCATGGACTACTCCGGGTTCAACCAACATTGAACCAATACTTGACAATACAAGAGGAAACAACTTCCTGATGAGTACTTATTATCTTGAACCAGGCGATTACCTGCGCATAAGATTGCTGCAGGTTGGTTACACATTTGAGCAAAAAGCTTTTTCAAAAATTGGTATTAAAAAAGCAAGAGTATATCTCAGCGGACAAAATATAAAAACATGGAGTAAGGTTACAGGTTACTCACCTGAACCATTAATTGGCAGTATTCTTGGTGGTGGTGCTGATAATGGTGCTTACCCTGTACCTGCTGTTTACTCTGTTGGTATTAATGTTACTTTTTAAACGACTCTAAAAATTTTTGAAATATGAAATCATTCACACAACTTACACGCAAAGCACAATTAGCACTGGTGGCAGTGTTGATCCTGCTTTCTACAGCCGGTTGTAAAAAGTTCCTGGATACGCAACGCCAGGGAGGGTATGATGATACAAACTATCCTTACCCCGGCGGATCAGGTCCTTATGATCAGTTTATTTTTGGTGCATACAATGAACTGCGCAGTTTTAATTTGCACAGCCAGTCATTCATAACAGCAACCAGCATCCGCAGCGATGATGCTGATAAAGGAAGTACAGCTGCTGATGGTGGATCAAATGCAATTACGATGGATAACTTCCCTGTACTTGCAAGTAACGGTTTTTGTAACACACTCTGGTTGGGCAATTATTCACTTATTACCAAGTGTAACAGTACCATTAAAGAAGTAAATACAAATACAACCATTGTTGCATCAGAAGCAATCAAACAGCAAACTTTGGGCGAAGCCCGTTTCCTGCGTGCTTATGCATACTTCAATCTTGTACGTTTATTTGGACGTGTACCTTTAATTGATACATTGTTCAGCGATCCGGCTGCACAAAACAACGTAGCTCAAAGTTCTGCTGCACAGATTTATGCATTCATTGAAGGCGACCTCACATTTGCAGCATCTGTTTTACCACTTAACTGGGATGCACGTTTTGTTGGCCGTGCCACAAAAGGTGCTGCCAATGGGTTACTGGCGAAAGTTTATCTCACACAACAAAAATGGGCACAGGCAATGACTGCTGCCAATGCTGTAATGACGTCTGGTCAATACGATCTGTCAACTTCTTATGATAAAATTTTCAGGGAAGAAGGAGAGAACAGTAAAGAATCAGTATTTGAAGTACAGGCAACAGCATCATCAGCTATACCAACAGCAAATGGCGTTCAGTATGCGCAAATACAAGGTGTGCGTGGTTCAGGTATCTGGGATCAGGGCTGGGGCTGGAACACACCAAGCGATCAGTTAGTTGCTGCTTATGAAGCAAATGATCCACGTAAAGCAAGAACAATTTTGTTTACCAGTACATCAACTGTTCCGGGCTTAACGATTTATGGTGAAACAACGCCTGTTGGCTTGCCGAACCCCCGTTACAATAATAAAATATATACAAACCCTGCATTGCGTACTTCAATTGGTAACCGATTTGGTTACTGGATGAACATCCGCATCTTACGTTATGCTGATGTGGTGTTAATGTATGCTGAAGCAGCTAATGAAGTTGGAGGAGATGCAAACATTACTGCTGCACGTACTGCGCTTAACTCTGTAAGAGCCAGGGCAAGACAAGGTGCACCAGCAGGTACATTACCTGATGTTACAACAACAGATCAGGCTACATTACGTACTGCTATCCGCCAGGAACGTCGTGTTGAACTGGCAATGGAGCACGATCGTTTCTTTGATATTGTTCGTTGGGGTATAGCCCAGGATGTACTGCAGGCTGCAGGAAAAACAAACTTTGCTAACAGCCGTGATGTGTTGCTGCCAATTCCGCAAACACAGATCGACTTAAGTGCAGGTAAGCTTACTCAAAACCCGGGTTATTAATTTGTTGATCTAAAAAAATTAAGAAATGAAATTATCTCATATAAAAAATAAAGTTGCAGGTGTATTGTTGCTGAGTGCTGCAATAGCTGCTTGCAAACCCGATGGCAATCCAAATAAACTTCCGTCAGTTAATCCGGCTGATTATGCAGGTAAGATTGATGGTTTCAGCAGCTCAGATGAAGTGTTACCTGAAAGCCTGATTGCTTACTGGAGTTTTGATGATACAAAGAATGAACTCAAAACAGGAACAGCACCAGGCTCGTCTGCAGGTGATAGTTATGTTACTGATGCAGTGCGTGGAAAATCGTTAAGTCTTACTGCAGGTTATGTTTATTTTCCAACACAGTTCCAGAAGTTTAAAACAGATACATTGAAGAGCTGGAGTATCAGCACATGGATTAAAATCAAAAACAACGGTTCAAAACGAACCATGTTATTCCAACTGGCACGCCCGGGAATATTTACAGGAAATATCAACTTTGCTTTAAATACAAACGGTTATCCTGCTACCAACGATTCTATCTTACGTATTCAGCCAACCTTTATCACTATTGGTGGCGGTACACAGGATAATGTAAACAGTTTAAATGGACTGGATAAAGTAAGTCTCAATAACTGGGTACATATCATTCTTACGTATGAATATACAACAGGTATTTTCAATATCTGGATGAATGGGGTAAAAGTTGGTGGTTATCCAAGCCGTGGCACAGGAAATAACCTGTATAAATCTTATGAGCCAAGTGAAGTGATTATTGGTTCAAACTACAACGGTATTCCCGGTAAATCGGTTAGTACTGATGTGACATTTGCGCCAATGACAGGTCAGATTGATGAGATGAGAATATTCAACAGATCATTACCTGATGCTTTCATACGGGCCTTATATAATTTAGGTAAGGCAAATAAATAATTCTTCTTTTAAAAGACGCATGATGTTTGCACAAAACATTGTGCGTCTTTTTTATTTGTATCATTCAATATTCAGTGCATGACTATGCGTATCATTTTTTCAATTCTGTTGTTTGCGTCTTTGTTCGCCTGTTCTCAGACAAAAAAAATACCTGCACCGCAAAACGTTTTTTCAGACAAAGAAGATGAGGCCATTTTTACAGATGTACAACGTGCAACTTTTCAATATTTCTGGAACGGAGCAGAACCAAACAGTGGTCTTGCACGTGAACGGGTGCATACAGATAATATGTATCCCGAAAATGATCAGAATGTGGTTACAAGCGGCGGAAGTGGTTTTGGACTGATGGCCATTCTTGTTGGTATTGAACGTGGTTTTATTACGAAAGAAGAAGGACTGCAACGATTTGAAAAGATTGTTCACTTTCTTGAAACCGCCGACAGGTTTCATGGAGCCTGGCCGCATTGGTGGAATGGCGAAACAGGAAAAGTAAAACCATTTGGCCGTTATGATGATGGAGGTGATTTGGTGGAAACTTCGTTTATGATACAGGGATTACTTTGTGTACGTCAGTATTATCAAAATGGTTCTGCAACTGAAAAGGCATTGGCAGCAAGGATTGACAAACTCTGGAAAGAAGTGGAGTTTGACTGGTACCGTAATGGTAAAAATGTTTTGTACTGGCACTGGAGTCCAAACTATGAATGGAAGAAGGATTTTGCAGTGCATGGTTATAATGAATGTTTGATTATGTATATCCTTGCAGCTTCATCTCCAACACATGGCGTACCTGCTGAAGTATATCATGAAGGCTGGGCTGAAAATGGAAAGATCAATGAACATCCGGCTTATTATGAAGATATCAAACTGCAAATGAACCACCGCAACGAAACCGGAACCTGCGGACCTTTATTCTGGGCTCATTATTCTTACCTGGGGCTTGATCCGCATGGATTAAAAGATAAGTATGCCGATTACTGGCAACACAATGTTGGCCATGCAATGATTCATTACCGTTGGTGTGTAAATAATCCAAAAGGATATAAAGGTTATGGACCGGATAGCTGGGGATTAACCTCCAGTTATTCAATCAAGGGGTATGCAGGTCATGCTCCATCTGATAAAAGAGACCTGGGTGTAATATCTCCAACAGCTGCACTTTCATCATTTCCATATACACCAAACGAGTCGATGGCTGCCATGAAAAACTGGTACATCAACAAAAAAGAAAAACTGTTTGGTGTTTACGGATTTTATGATGCATTCAGTGAAACAGCCAATTGGTATACGCCACGCTATCTTGCAATTGACCAGGGCCCCATAGTAGTGATGATGGAAAATTACAGAAGTGGTTTGCTCTGGAAATTGTTTATGAGTTGCCCGGAAGTTCAGCAAGGTTTAAAAAAGCTTGGCTTTGAAAGTCCTTATTTACAAAACAAATAGGGCGAACCCAATCATTTTCTATTCAGGTATAAAGGCTTCTTAATGTTGTGAAAGTAAATGGCAGCATTAGTAAATTCTGCTTTACTTTGCAGCTCTGATGAAAATTCTCGACCGCTACATATTATCGGCTTTCTTGAAAACCTTCTTTTTCCTGCTGTTGATATTCACCGTTATTACGGTGGCAATTGATGCCAGTGAAAAAAGTGAAGATTTTGTAAGAAGCGGGCTTGGTCTAAGCGATGTTATAACAAAGTATTATTCAGGTTTCGTCCCATATATCACAGGCTTGTTATTCCCTGTTTTTGTATTAATATCTGTTGTGTTTTTTACTTCAAAACTGGCAGGCCGTAGTGAAATTGTTGCCATGTTAAGTACAGGTATGAGCCTCCGTCGCTTTCTTGTGCCATACTGGATTGGAGGGGTGTTTCTTGCACTGATGTTAGGCTTGTCGAATCATTTTGTTATTCCTGCAGCCAACGTCATCCGTACTGATTTTGAGAATCATTATGTGGATATGGGAAATATCCAGAAGCAACAGCGGCAATACCTCAGCAACCTGCATTTCAGGGTAGATACATTTACGTATGCAGGTATGCGTAATTATGATACAACCACTAAAACCGGGAATGGATTTTACCTGGAAAGAGTAAAAAATAACCAGGTGGTTTATAACCTGCGTGCAGAAATGATTCAGTGGGATACCGCCAAAAAGCAATGGCGACTTGAAACTGCAGTTGAGCGTAAAATCGACGGGATGAAAGAAGAAGTGAAAACGCTGTCGGGTTATTACCTCAAACTTGGTTACCGTCCATCTGATTTATCGGAAGACGAGTTTAAAAAAGATAAATTAAAAACACCACAGCTTAACCGTTTTATCCGCCAGGAAGAAATCAGGGGTTCTGAAACCATCAGTGCGGTTAAGTTTGAACGTTACAGAAGAGATTCAAGTGCAGTAACAGTAATCATCATGACGATGATTGCCGGTATTCTTGCCTGCAGGAAAATAAGGGGAGGAAGCGGGCTGCATCTTGCACTGGCTTTTATCATTGGCGTTAGCTATATTATCTGCGATAAATTTGCAATGGTTTTTTCAACCAAGGGTAACCTGCACCCGCTGATTGCTGCATGGATACCGAATGTTTGTTTTGCAGCAATTGCCTTCTGGCTATACAAAAAAGCTCCTAAATAATAAGATTTTTAGCAACTTTTCATTCCCAAGTTCATCAGCGAAGCACTTGTTTAAGTAACTTTGGCCATCTACCACAAAAAATTGTATAACAACTATGGGAATAATGAAGAACCGCTTTATGGCAAAAGTGAATGCTGCAAATGCGGAAATCAAGGATATAATCAAAGAACATGGAAATAAAGTAATCGGCGAAGTTACTCTCTCTCAGGTTTACCAAGGTATGCGTGGAATGACGGGACTTGTTACAGAAACTTCTTTACTTGATGCGCAGGAAGGTATTCGTTTTCGTGGTTATTCTATTCCCGAATTAATTGAAAAATTACCCAAAGACCATAAAGGCAATCAACCTTTACCCGAAGGTTTGTTTTATTTAATGCTTGTTGGTGAGTTTCCCGATGATGAAATGGCCGAACACGTAACGGATGTATGGCAAAGAAGAAGCCATGTGCCGAATCATGTGTTTGCGGCTATTGATGCATTGCCCATCAATACACACCCGATGACGATGTTTGTGGTAGGTGTTATGGCATTACAAACCGAAAGCTATTTTGCAAAGCAATATGCAGAAGGCATCAGCAAAAAAGATTACTGGGAACCTACGTTTGACGATGCAATGATTTTGATTGCACGTTTACCACGTATTGCAGCATATATCTATCGCCGTAAATATAAAAATGGCGATCATATTCATCCCAATGGTATGCTCGACTGGGCTGGTAACCTTGCCCACATGCTTGGTTATGAAGACAAAGAATTTATGGAACTGATGCGTTTGTACATGACCATTCATGCCGATCATGAAGGTGGTAACGTTTCAGCACATACAACACACCTGGTAGGTTCTGCATTAAGTGATCCATATCTTGCTTACGCAGCTGGTATGAACGGCCTTGCCGGTCCTTTACACGGTTTGGCAAACCAGGAAGTAATCAGGTGGATTTTTGAAATGCAGGAATCGCTTAATACAGATTCTCCAACCAAGGAAGAAATTGCAGAATATGTGAAAAAGACATTAAGCGAAGGAAAGGTAGTGCCGGGCTACGGCCACGCTGTACTGCGTAAAACAGATCCCCGCTTTACTGCACAAATGGAATTTGGTAAACGATATACACCAGACGATAAACTCATCAATACAGTTTGGAATATTTATGAAGTTGTTCCGCCAATTCTCCAGTCAATGGGCAAAATCAAAAACCCCTGGCCTAACGTAGATGCGCACAGCGGTGCATTGCTGGTGCATTACGGAATGGTTGAATACGAATTCTATACTGTACTCTTTGCTGTAAGCCGTGCATTAGGTGTAATGGCCAGCTTGATCTGGGACAGAGCCCTTGGTTTACCAATTGAACGTCCGAAGTCAGTAACTACTGAACTGGTGAAAGCTTGGTTAGATGGAAAAGATAATATCTGGGGCGAGTAAGCTCCTGAATGATAAAAGAAAAAGCCACGATGTTTTCATCGTGGCTTTTTCTTTTAAATATGTGTTCTCTTCATCATGTTGTTGTGTGCAAGAAACAAAACACCAACAAGAATAAAAGGAATAGTGATTGATGCAATAATTCCCAAACTAATCCATACAGAATGTGTTCTGTCGTAGTTAAGGTTATACACCATTATACTGAATACAATGCCGATAATAATAAACAGGATACCACCGGCAAATTCTTTTTTCCATGCAAATACTAAAATGGCTGTTAACAAAAAAGATGGAATAAGATGAATTAAAAATGCCAGTATCTGTTTGTACAAAGCTGTACCGGGAGAAAATGCATCCATGGCAAAGATGCTTACAAATAAAATGGCTGCAATGCAAACGAGGCGGGGCGTCCAGTAAAGGACTTTTTCAACAGATTTCATTTTGATGAAATTTAGATGTCATCAAATCCGAATGTCACAGTAAAGTTAACCTGTTTTCATCCTGTGTATCACAAAATAAGCCAATATAACCAGGAGGAGGATAATAAACGTAGCCATTATCGTCAGGGTTTGGCTGGGGATTTCTCTCAGCTTTTTATGACGGCGCTGGTGCAGTTGCTTTGCAAGCCTGCGGTTAATATCAGCCACAACAATAGGAACTTCCTCTTTGTTTTTTAACTGGCTCAGTCCTTCTTCGGCATCACTCATCATTTCTGAAGAAGCCATTCGTTTCTCCAGTTCATGACGTTCTTCCGGCGAAAGTTTTCCTTCCAGGTATTTGAGTAATTCCTGTTCGCTGATATCATCATCATCTTTCAATATGTCGAGCAAATTATCGCTCATGTTTCATTTGTTTGAGCAAAAGCATTTTTAAGTTACGCTTTCCGTTCTGTATATAACTTTTCACCTGCATCATGGTAAAGCCGGTTGCTTCTGCAATGTCAAGATAACTTTTTTTCTGCAGGTAAAACTGTTCAATGCAAATCCGCTGTTCGGGTGCCAGTTCCTGTAATGAACCGTTCAGCTTTTCCAGTAATTCGTCTTTCTGCAGTAATTCGGTGCGGTCGCTTTCCTCAGCTGGTGTTGCCATCATCCGTTCTGTTATTTCTTTTGGAATCTTGCCCTTATCCCTCAGTTTCATGAGGCAATGGTTTTTGGCAATCATATAAATCCAGCTCTTGAAGTATTCAACTTTATATTTATCCAGTTCCTTAATGGCTTTTTCAAAAACCTGCTGCACTGCATCTTTCGCTTCGTCCTCATTTTTAAGATATTTCATGCATACACCATACAAAAGCAGGGTGTAACGCTGAAGCAAAAGGCCAAGCCATTTGCTGTTGCCATCGTTATAGTAATGGTTAAGTAATTCGCTGTCGGGTATGGTTGACTGTGAGGACTGCACGAATAGTGTTTACCTGAACAAGGTAGTTATTTTTATATTAGAGATGCATAACAAAACAAAATTCCATATATTCATTGCAAAGAATTATGAATGAATAATGCTGTTTGTATAGTTCCGGTAGCACCAATAAGAAGAGATCGCAGGCATGAGGCGGAAATTACTTCGCAGTTATTGTTTGGCGAGGCTGTTGAATTGATTTCATCGCATGAAGATTGGGTGGAAGTGATGTGTGTGTATGATGGATACACCGGCTTTTGTATGCGCAATCAACTGGCCGAAGTAGAGGAAGAAATTGCCATGCAGCCACAAGTGCCGTTGGTGAATACATGGAGTGGTGTGATGATGGTGAATGAAGTACCCATGCATGTTCCGTTTGGCAGTGCAGTTCCGGGTTTATTAAATGGAGAATCAACCTGGGGTAATAACCGAATCAGGAGCAGCAGCAAACTGGTGATGGAAGGCGCTTATGTTTTTGATGAAGAAAGTATCCGGCAGGTGGCGTTTACTTTTTTAAATACAGCTTATTTGTGGGGTGGCAGAAGTGTATTTGGAATTGATTGCAGCGGCTTTGTGCAATTAGTGATGCGGTTTTTTGGAAAGAAATTACCAAGAGATGCATCGAACCAGGCAATGATGGGAGAGGATATTGGTTTTTTACAGGAGGTACGTTGTGGTGATCTTGCATTTTTTGGCGAAGCTGACGGTGCAATTACACATACCGGGATTTTGCTGAACGATCATGAAATTATTCATGCTGCCGGAAAAGTGCGCATTGATAGTATTGATAATGCCGGTATTTTAAGTAAGGAAACAGGATTACGATCGCATAAACTGCGTTCTATAAAACGAATCTGAAAATCAACTGTACAATTTTAATCGTGTATAACCATTACAGGCACTTCGCTGTGAAAGAGTAATTCTTTTGTATGGCTTCCTGTAAATATTTTTTCCAGCAGATTGTGTTTGTGCGGAATGACAATTAATAATTCAATCCCGAACTTCTCTGCATATTCATTCAGTCCCTGAATTATATCGGGGTTTTCAATAAAATGATAATGCGGGTGATACTGCTGAAACATGGTTTCAATCAATCCGCTCTGGAACGGAGTGTCATTTGTCCAGTGAAGATTATTGAAATCAACATTCAATACATGCAGTTTGGCTCCTGTTTGATCAACAATTCTTTTTACTTTTTTCTCCGGGATTGTTTCAACAACTTCCCTGAAATCAGTTGTCAGTCCAATATCATTCACTTGTGTGTAAACTGCATTTTCAGGAATAATCAGAACGGGGACTGTAATATGTTTTGCAACAAGCAGTGTATTGCTTCCAATTAACTTTTCTTCCAGTTTTCCTTTGCCGGTTAATCCCATGATCACAATTGAAATTGGAATCGACTCAAGAACCTTGTTTATCGATTCTTCGAGATGACCTTCCAGCAGAATGTATTCCACTTTTACTAATGGTTCTTTTTCTGCCAGCTGTGCTGCCAGCAGCTTGAGTTCTTTTTTATTGATTTCACGCAGACCTTCAGGGCTGATTTCCGCACCTTGATAAACAGGGTACATTGCAGGAGCTTCATATGCGTGAAGCAAGATGATTTTTTCGCCGGTTTGCTTAGCATAGCTTAAAGCATATGCAGCCGCATTCATGGAGGTTGCTGAGAAGTCAACCGGAACAAGAATGGCTTCCATAGTAAAAGTTTTCACTAAAGCTAATTATACATTACAGCAAACGTAATGATGATAATCAGAGCAGTGGCAATCTCTTATCATGGGAAGGGGTGAGCAGTATCAGAGCAAACCTTTGGTTGAAGGGAGATAATTACTGAGCGGATCTCTCTTCACAGCCATGCGTATTGCCTTGGCAAATGCTTTAAAAATGGCTTCAATTTTATGATGTTCATTGTCGCCATGGCATTCAATATTGAGATTGCACTTCGATGCGTCGCTGAATGATTTGAAGAAATGGAAGAACATTTCTGTTGGCATCTCGCCAATCTTTTCACGGGTAAAAGTTGCATTCCATACAATCCAGTTACGGCCACCAAAATCAATCAGCACTTTTGCTTCAGCTTCATCCATCGGTAATGCGAAACCGTAACGTTCCATACCACGTTTATCAGCAAGCGCTTTTGCAAATGCTTCGCCCAATGCAATGCCGGTATCTTCAATGGTATGATGCTCATCAATGTGCAGATCGCCTTTTGTTGTAATGTTCAAATCCATTTTTCCATGGCGTGCAATCTGGTCGAGCATGTGATCAAAAAATCCAAGCCCAGTGCTGATGTTGGCTTTTCCGCTTCCGTCTAAATTCAGTTCAACATGAATTTTTGTTTCATTGGTATTGCGTTCATGCACAACTGTGCGTAAACCAAGTTTCAGGAATTCATAAATTTCTTTCCAGTGAATGGTTTCAAGAACAATGGTTGATGCACGCAGTTCAGCAACCTGGTCTTTTATTTCAGCAGCACCAAGATTTGCATCGTTGTTTATCCAGATGGCTTTACAGCCGAGGTTTTTTGCCAGTTGTACATCAGTGATACGATCGCCGATTACAAATGAATTGGCTAAATCATATGCAGGATTATTGATGTATTGTGTAAACATGCCAATGCCCGGTTTTCTTGTGGGAGCATTTTCATGAGGGAATGTGCGGTCGATTAAAACGTTACTGAAATGAACGCCTTCGTTTTCAAAACTCTTTAAAACAAAATTGTGAACAGGCCAGAACGTTTCTTCAGGAAAAGATGTTGTGCCTAATCCATCCTGGTTGGTAGGCATCACCAATTCGTAATCAAGTTCAGCAGCAATTCTGCGCAGGTAACAAAACACATCAGGATAAAAACTGAGTTTATCAAACGAATCTAATTGATACGTTGGAGGAGCTTCATTAATTAATGTTCCGTCCCTGTCAATAAACAATACTCTTTTCATCAATTTGTTTTAAGGTAGTTGTGATTTATTTCAGTTTTGCCCTGATTGCTTTTACTTCTGCAACTGTAACATAGCTGGCTTTGTTACCAAAGCTTCTTCTTACATACGTTAACACATCTGCTATTTCCTGGTTGGTGAGTTGCGGCTGTGCAGGCATTGGATTAGAATAATACTCTCCGTTAATTTCCACTTCTTCATTAAATCCTTTTACCAGTATCTGCACCAGCTTTTGTTTTGGTCCTAATGTTATTTTTGTTTTGATCAACGGTGGGTTCATCCTCGGTACACCACTACCATCAGGCTGGTGACAAACGATACAGATTTTATCGTACACTTTTTTGCCCCTTGCCATTGCAGCTTTTACATCATACTGCTGTTGTGCCGGCATAAAAGCCTGGATTAAATATGCTCCGCAAATCAATAGTGCTGAAGCTGCAAAAATTTTCATTTGTTTACTTTTCTCCTGTGTAAATAATTTTCCAAACTGTTCCGCCCTGATCATCTGAAATATACATTGATCCATCTGTTCCCATTGCTAAACCGCAGGGACGATGTTTTGCTTTTGATGGTGAAAGGTTTTCTTTTCCGCCTACAAAATTATCTGCAAAGATTTCATAATCTCCAGCAGGCTTTCCATCTTTCATTGGAAGAAACACAACGTTGAAACCTGCCTGTTCTAGTGGAGCCCTGTTCCAACTGCCGTGAAATGCAATGAAGGCTCCGTTTTTATATTTAGCTGCAAACTGGTTGCCGGTATAAAACAATAACGCATTAGGTGCCCAATGTGCAGGAAATGCATACAATGGCTTTTCTTTTGTACCACAGAGACCTTCTGTTTTTCCATCACCACCATATTCAGGTGCAAGTAATTTCTTTTTCTGAATAGGATCGTAATAACAATAAGGCCAGCCAAAATCCATTCCTTTTTTTACAATGAAAAATTCTTCAGCAGGTACTTCAGCATTTTGCTCATTGCTGTAATTGTCGGGATATAACTGGCTCAGCTGATCTCTTCCATGCTGCATTACAAATAATTCATTAACGGAAGTATTCCAGTCAAGACCAACTACATTTCTTAAGCCTGTTGCATAACGCACACCTTCTGCATACGATTGATTGAGCTTATCTGCCCTGAACTGCCAGATGCCACCAGCTGTTTCAAGAATGGGGCAGGGCATTTGACCTTTTGATCCTGCAGTACGATCTGCTTCCTGGCAGGAGTTGGAAGGCGCACCAATATTTACATAAATAAATCCATTATTGTCAAGCGCAATTGATTTGGATGAATGCTGGCGTTTGTTTACAAGACCTGTAATAATTATTTCAGGTTTGTCAGGATTTTCAATTTCATTTTTATCGTTGAATTTATAACGATACACATTGTCATCGGATGATGCATAGAGATAGCCATTTTTGATGGCAATACCTGTGCCGCCAAAATTGCCGAATGCAAATTTTTCATCGGCAACACCATCACCGTTTGTATCTCTTAAGCGAATAATTCCTTTGCCGTCTTTTAAACGTTCAAGTTTAACATAAACGTCGCCGTTACTGTTTACAACAATATGACGTGCATTACCTAATTTATCAGCAACAACAATTGCTTTAAACCCTGCAGGCAGTTTAATATCGCCGGGTGCAGTGTTTACGGGATCCCCTGCACAGGCAGAAAATGCAGATGCGATGATAAGAATGAATGAAGAAAAAAGTTTACTCATGATGCAATGATTTGATTGGTTAAAGTTAATCTTAAACAATAAATTTCAGCAAAGCGTTCAGTAATTCATCATTCTCTTTTGCCGTTCCTACAGTTATCCGTAATGATTCGCCGCAGAGAACAACTTTACTTCTGTCTCTTACTACAATCTGGTTAGCAAGCAGGTACTCATAGATGGCTTTTGCGTCCACCACTTTTACTAATAGAAAGTTGGCATCAGAAGGATAAACCTGTACAACCACTTTCAGCTTTGGCAGTTCTTCTTCCATGCGTTTTCTTTCTTTCACCAGTTCCTTAATCATTTCATTTACTTCCTCCACATTGTCCAGTGCTTTTAGTACCAGTTCCTGTACCGCTTCGCTGATATTATAAGGAGGTTTAATTTTATTATAAATGCTGATGATTTCTTCACTTGCAAAAGCCATACCCAAACGCAAACCTGCAAGTCCCCATGCTTTGCTTAGCGTTTGCATAACAACGAGATTCGGGTATTCTTTCAACAGTGTAATACAAGAACGCTGGCGGGAGAAATTGATATAAGCTTCATCCACCACTACAATTCCATCAAAATTATTGAGTACCATTTCGATGTCTTCAAAATGAATGCTGTTGCCGGTTGGATTGTTGGGCGAGCAGATCCAGATGATTTTTGTGTTTTCATCCACCAGGTTTTCAAGATGAACAAGATCAAGCTGGTAATTTTCCAGCAGCTGTGCTTTCCTGATCTCCACATCATTAATATTGGCACTTACTTCATACATACCATAGGTAGGCGGACAAATGATCACATTGTCTTTCCCCGGGTTGCAGAATGCACGGTAGAGCAGATCAATACATTCATCACTACCATTGCCAATAAAAATCTGTTTGGGTGAAACAGCTTTGATGGCTGACAATTTTTCTTTGATCTTTTGCTGATAAGGATCGGGATAGCGGTTGTACCATTTGATTAATGGGGAACCAATACTGTTTTCATTAGCATCAAGAAAAATCTTTGCCTCACCGTGAAACTCATCACGTGCTGAAGAGTAGGGGGTTAGTGCTTTGATGTTGGAACGAAGTAGATTATTTAAATTTAAAGACATATAAAGAAGTTAGAATTTAGAAGAAAGAATTTTATTTGTGTAAGACTCTGTCATTTTTGAAACTTCATCTAAAAGATTTTGTAATTCAGAAGTATTTCCAAATTCAAGATCAGAAGCCAGAATTAAATAATATTGGCATTCTTCAATTGATCCTTGAGAGATATTAAAAAAGCGTGCTTTATCTGCTTTGCCTTTTTTCTTATAGCCTTCTGCAATGTTTGCAGCTATAGAAATTGCAGCACGTCTGAACTGTGATGTTAATCCATATAGTTCAGACTTTGGAAAAGATTCGGTGAACTTGTAAACAAGAAGTACAAACTGATGGGCTTTTTGCCAAACGATCAATTCCTGGAAAGTTTTTGTAGCCATAGTTATTCTGTATTCTTAATTCTTCCTTCTAAATTCTATTTTCCTGCATCCTCTTCCTCACCGCTTCTGCATGCGCTCTCAGTCCTTCTGCTTCAGCCATTGTTTCAACTGCTTTGCCGATTTGCTGCAAGCCTTCTTTGCTGAGTTTCTGGTAAGTAATCTTTTTCACAAAGCTGTCAACACTTACGCCACTGTATGCTTTGGCATAACCATTGGTTGGCAATGTGTGATTGGTGCCGCTTGCATAATCGCCCACACTTTCAGGTGAATAATTGCCAAGAAAAACAGAACCAGCATTAAAAATCTGTTCAGCAATTGCTTCTTCATTTTTGCAGCTGATGATTAAATGCTCGGCAGCATATTGATTTGCCAGCTCAATCATTTCTTTTTCTGATTTCAGTAAAATGGCTTTACTGTTCTCTAAAGCTTTTGCTGCAAATTCTTTTCGGGGAAGAACATCGAGCTGCTTTTCCGTTTCTATAAGCACTTCGTTAATCAGTTGCTCAGATGTACTTACAAGCAATACCTGCGAATCAACACCATGTTCGGCCTGCGATAATAAATCAGCAGCAACAAATGATGCATTAGCTGTTTCATCAGCCATTACACAAACTTCGCTTGGTCCTGCCGGCATATCAATTGCCACACCATCTTTCTGTACTAACTGTTTGGCACAGGTTACATACTGGTTACCCGGTCCGAAAATTTTATACACTTGCGGAATACTTGCTGTACCATAAGCCATTGATGCAATTGCCTGCGCTCCGCCTGTTTTGAAAATCTTTGTTATACCAGCCAGTTTAGCTGTATATAAAATAGCAGCATTTACTTCGCCGTTTTTACCGGGAGGTGTGCAAAGAATAATTTCTTTACAGCCTGCAATCTTTGCCGGAACAGCCAGCATTAAAATTGTTGAAAATAACGGGGCTGTACCACCGGGAATATATAATCCAACTTTTTCAATCGCTACAGCTTTACGCCAGCAAAGAACACCAGGCATTGTTTCAATTTTTTCAACAGCACTGATTTGCTTTTTATGAAACAGTTCGATGTTTTGTTTAGCTATGCTGATGGCTTCCTTCAGCTCATCACTTACTTTTTTTTCAGCCTCCGCTATTTCAGCTTCTGAAACCAGTAACTCATCAACAGTTACCTTATCGTAAATCGTAGAGAAACGTTTCAGTGCTTCATCACCATTTTCTTTCACCTGCTTCAGGATATTGCTTACACTGGCTTCCAGCGAAGAAGAATCCAGTGCTGGTCGCTTCAGCAATTTGCTCCAATCATTTTTTTTTGGCTGTTTAATTACCTGCATCTCATTTCATTTTCAAATTTTCAAATCGCCTCATTTTCCATTACATCACCATCTTCTCAATTGGTACAACTAATATACCTTCAGCACCTGCTGCTTTCAGCTGTTCAATTTTTTCCCAGAATTCATCTTCGCTCAACACACTGTGAACGCTGCTCCATCCTGTTTCTGCCAATGGTAATACAGTGGGGCTTTTCATGCCGGGTAAAATAGCAATGATGCTGCTGAGTTTATCGTTGGGTGCATTCAGCAAAACATATTTGTTGCGTTTTGCTTTTTTAACTGCTTTAATGCGGAATACTAATTTATCCAGTAACAGTTGCTGCTCGTTGGTGAGTTTATCGTTTTTGATTAAAACTGATTGTGATTGAAGAATTGTTTCCACTTCTTTTAATCCATTCATGAAAAGGGTAGAGCCACTGCTTACAAGATCAACCACCACATCGGATAAACCAATACCGGGAGCAATTTCAACTGAACCACTGATTTCGTGTACTTCAGCTGTGATATTATTTTTCTTCAGAAATTCAGCAACAAGAAAAGGATAACTTGTTGCGATGCGTTTACCATCCAGTGTTTGTGCACCAAGGTATTCCTGGCTTTTTGGAATGGCCAGGCTTAAACGGCATTTACCAAAACCAAGCTTTTCAACAATCTCTGCTTTCTTGTTTTTTTCAAACAACACATTTTCGCCAACAATACCAATATCGGCAACGCCATCTTCCACGTATTGCGGAATATCATCATCTCTTAAAAAGAAAACCTCCAGCGGAAATGTATCGGCTTCTGTTTTTAAACGGTCTTTTACATTGCGTAATTCAATACCGCAATCTTTGAGCAGCTTTACTGAATCTTCATAAAGCCTTCCGCTTTTCTGAATAGCAATCCTGAGTTTGGCTGGTTTTTCTGCACTGCCTCCGCTGAGTTCGCTGAGCGGAGTGAATTTTTTTTCCTGCATTATTTTAATTTTAATTTCTGTAAAATAAAAAAGGCCTACTTGCGTAAGCCTTTCACTATTGTAAATACACAAAGCAACATCGGCTTACCGGTTGGGGCAAGTATGATGATGGTGCGTATGTGTGTTTGAAATCATGGCGCAAAAGTAAGGCGCAAACATCAAACGGCAAAGAATTTATTTGGTTTAAACAAACACTCATTCGTAAAGTTGTTTATTTCCTGATAAGCCCTATCCGAAGCAAAAGCGGAAATTTAACTGTGCGGATTTCATGTAACGGCCAATGCTCTAATAACTCTTCACTGAATGGCAGGGTTGGATTAAATCCATTTGCTTTCGTAAAATGTTTTACTGCCGACCACGTGTTGATGTAGCCCAGTAAATGTTCTGCATCCCAATTGAACGAAAGATTAAAAGCAGGTGTGTTAATTTCTTCAAATGGAAAAGGAATGCTGCGGTATTTTTCATCAATATGTTTTCGTTCCTTATCCCAGTAACTGCCAATGATGTTTGTATAAAAATTCTGCAATAAAAAATCAGCTTCACCTTCTAACTCCACCCGGCCGTAACCAATAATGATAAACCATGCATTGTTCTTTGCTGTTCTGTTTACTTCAGTATAAAATTCATTGAACTGAAACCAATGAATCGCCTGCCCGACAATAATGAGATCAAAAAAGTTGTCTGTAAAGTTTACATTCTCTGCCGGCTGAACAGTGTAATGAATGTTTGGTTTTTTAATGGCATGAGTGATCTGCTGTTCGCTGATATCAGTTGCATATACCTGTTGAAAGAAGGAAGAAAGTTCAGCTGCAATCTGACCATTACCTGTTCCACAATCCCATGCCTTTTCACAGGCAGGCAAATGTTGCTTTAAATACAAATAAAATTCCGCCGGGTAAACCGGGCGGAATTTTGCATATTTATCTGAATCAGTTGAGAAGTTATCTTTCATTTTTAATAAACTGACAATGAAATTACTTTATCAGAATGAAATTTTCAGTTGCAGGTAGATATTTCTTCCGGGTCTTGGTATGTTTCCCCAATCAAGATGCTCATGGTATTTTTTATCGAATATATTTTCAACACCGGTTTGTATGGAAAAATTGTTGTTGAGCAAAGTTGTGTTGTAACCAAGGCGTGCATTGAGTAAAAAATATCCTGGAGTTTCATCTTCACCGGATTTTATGTTGATCCGTGTTTGCGTTGCAGCAGCTTCAGTTTCAAGTTGAACAGAAAAGCGGTTAGGTTGATAACGTACAGAAGTAACATTTTTCAGCGGCGCAATCAACGGTAATGGTTGATGCTGATCATCATTCGCATACGTATAACGTAATGTAGAAACAAAATCAACAGATGGTGCCGGTTTTAATAATACACTTGCTTCAACACCGGTCATTATACCAAAGGGAATATTGATGAATGTCTTTACACCGTTTGCTCCAATCGTCATTGTACTGAACGATGGTTCTTTTATACCAGTGATGTAATTAAAGATTTTTGAATAGAAATAATTCAGCTGAATCCTGTTTTTATTCCAGTTGTAGGAAACAGAAGCATCGGCTGCAAAAGCATATTCGCATTTCAGCTTAGGGTTACCAACGTAATCGTAATTATCGTTGCTGTTGAATAAATAAAAACCATAGAGTTCACTTGCACTTGCCATGCGTTCAGCATAGGATAGATTGATATTTGCTTTTATTCCTGGCCTGAAATCTTTTGTAACAGAAGCAGAAATGTTTTTCAGTAAATCGTTCCTGTTTGCATTTGCATAGCCTAAAATGCTGATCTGATCTTTTGCTTCCTGCGAAACAAGATTGCTCAGAATGTAATCTGCTCTTGAATTGAGCTGAAGTTTTGTTGTACTGTCAACCTGGTAAAGCCATGAAACCGAAATGCCGTTTTGAATTTTACGGTTGTCGGGCCATGTGAGCATATACATGGGTAATTGCCCCGTTTCATACATCGTCATCGATGCTTTTAAATAAGTTGAAGAAGCATCAGCCCTGAACAATAAACGTTGTTTTTTATTCAGCATCATTTCAGCTTCGCCATAAAAGCCTGCAGTTTTGCTGTAGCCCGGCATGTCCATGTGCATGGCTATGTTTGGACGATGTGTATCATCCATATAATGCCTGATATTGTTAGCATAAATCTTCAACTGCCATTGACTGATTTTTTTACTGGCCTGCTGATGATGTACACTAAGCGATGCAATTTTTGCTGTGGCATATCCAACATCCATCGGCAGGGCAGGGTAGCCAATATTCCAGCCATCATCTGCGATAATATCAGCTTTGTAATACGTGTATTTGTTTTGTTGAAATTTTGCAGAAAGCGAATAGTTGATTTTTTCATATTGCGAAAACGGAATCACTTCGCCTCCACCACTGCGGTAATTGCTGCTTTTGCGGTATGTTGCACTTGCCCTGAAAGCCCAACGTTCTTTTGCATAATTCAGCTTTGCTGATTCATAAAAACTTTTTGCTGCAGTCTGGTATCCACTGCTGATTGTTCCGCTGAATGGATGTGCAGTATTAAAATCAGGTTCTGCAATTTTCATGTTGATTGTACCGCCAACAGATGAGCCGGATAAAAATCCTTTACCTGCTGTTTGCACCTGCAGGTTATCAAGATTTAATGGTTCAATATAAATTGTTGCAGGGTCCATCCTGTCGGTACATGCACCATGTATGCGCATGCCATCAACCAATACATTTACCTGGCTGCTGCTGAAGGAACGGATGGATGCTTCCATACCGTAAGCACCTCTGCGCATCAATGATAATTCAGGTACACGTTCCATAATTTCTTCCAAGGTTGATGATTGATTGGAACGAAAGAAATTAACAAGATGCTGCTGATCAGTTTTCTTATTTCCATTCACAACAACTTCATTTAACTGAACAACTTTACTACTGTCAGTTTCGTTTAAAGTGATTTGTGCATTAAGCTGTAAACTCATCAAACAAAAAAGAACAACCGGGAAAATCTTTTGCATATAGAAAATATAAAGCAGGGAGACTGGCTCCCTGCATATTGATAGATTAAAATTCAACATCAAAATATTGAGTACTGTCGGCAACAGCTCCACCCGATGTAAAGTCAAGATTCAATCTCCACAAACCAGTCATGGTAAAGTTTACTTTTCCTTTATAATGACCATTGCCTATATGAACCGGATTTACATTGTTGGGTGAACCATGTCCCATGCTTGGCATTTCAGGTGTAAGCACAACAGAAAGACTGCTGTCGGCAGGCCAGCTCATCATCGATACTTTTTTGTAGACGGCAATTTCCATATCGTTGATGCCAACTTTTGGAGAAGAAGGTTCAATCAATGAAATGAAATATTTATTTCCATCATGCAGGGCAGTAAATGATTTCTGTCTTGATTTTGTTGGTTCGTTTACCGTAACAGGAAACGTAAAGCTTCCTTCTTTGCCGTTACTGTGGTTGTGCACAGTTGTTGTAACAGTCCATGATCCTCCCATAGACGACATCACAAATGTTACACTGCCGGTGAACAGATGATTCACAGCTTCTTCCGATGCGGG
Organism: Chitinophagaceae bacterium UBA1931; assembly: GCA_002337125.1. Taxonomy (GTDB): domain Bacteria; phylum Bacteroidota; class Bacteroidia; order Chitinophagales; family Chitinophagaceae; genus Lacibacter. Next base: position 344,757 of record DDFJ01000004.1, on the reverse strand, counting down.
ATTTTCAAAAGGAGCTGCATGTTTCATTGTGCCCATGTCCATTAATGGTGCTAAATGAATATGTGCATCATCAATACGTTTACCCGAAACAGAATCGTACAATGCAAAATAAAATTTTGTGTAGCCTGAAGTGATGGTTGTTTCTTTTGTATAAATCTCCACTTTGGCAGCTGCACCTGCAACATATCCTTCTGTGAGTTTGGTTAAACCTTTCACAGGATCAATATTTATGTCGTTGTTTTTTGTACAGGAACTTATAAGCACAAGAGCAGTTATGATGCTGCATGAAAACAGCAAAGTCAATTTTTTCATTTCAAATATTTTTAGGGGCATGATGCGGCAATGCAATTATGACATAACATGTCAATGCATTAGTCATCAGCTCTCAAATCATGATTAAAAGCAATAAGAATACAGGCTTTGCTTAATGCAAAGTGTTAAACAGAATGTTTATGCAACTGCTGCTGATGGTGGATGGAAAATTTCCTGCAGAAAGAGGTAAGAGTACTGGCAACTGAATTCAGGATTATAGCTGGAAACAATTGCTATTGAATGAATGGTATAACTGTAGGAATGAACAATACAGGGCGAAGTTTCTTTGATTTGTTTTTCCTGGATGGGTGTTTGCTGGTTTTGCTTTTCTTCGGCTTCACGGAGTTTACGTTTAAAAAAGCAACGTCCTTTACATCCAAGTTCGGGCCTGTTTTTGTTGATACAAAGTTTTTGGCTGATGTAGGCTCTGTTGGCATAAAACCAAATCGTCAGACCTGCAACATAAAATACCTGCAGGAATAACGTACAAAGCAATATAACAGCAATAACTTTTTTCACAGGGCAAATTTAAGTAAAGCAAAAGGTTAAAATATGCGTAGAATCATGTTTTTGAAAAAAAAGTGCTGCTTAAAATTTACTAACAATAGTTTTATTGAATAGAAATAGAAAATGGCCACGAATGCAGAATAATTATCCATGCATTCGTGGCCATAATATTAAATTCCTGGATAAGCGTTTAGTCTGTTTGTTTTCTTACTGCATATATCAGTTCATCAAGGAATTCGCCGTTTTTAAAAATATTTTTTTCAATTCTTGCTTCGAGTTTGAACCCCGCTTTTTCCAATACACGCTGTGAAGCTGCATTTGTTCCGTAAGGTCTTGCATAAATTCTTGTAATATCAAATATGCTGAAGCCAATTGGAACAATTTGTTTGATTGCTTCAGTAATGATTCCTTTTCCCCAATAGGGTTCTGCCAGCCAGTAACCCAGCTCGGCATTTTTGCACATGATATCTTTTTGCGGGTGAAGACCAATTGCACCAACAGCTTCACCATTTACATCAATGGCAAATATGTGAACAGGATCGTCCTGTGTAGCCATTGCAATAAAAGCTTTTGCATGGTCAACAGTATATGGATGCGGAAATGCGTCTGTAAGAAATTTTGCAATCTTGAAATTGTTGGCATGATGAACAAGACTGTCAACATCACTTACTTGAAAAGGCCGTAAAATGAAATTCATTTTATGAAGATTGATCAGTTAATAAATTAAAAGATGTTACCAGCTGCCACCGCCGCCGCCGCCAAAACCTCCACCTGAAAAACCGCCGCTGCCAAAGCTTCCGCCACTGCTGCCGCTGCTGCTGGGTGCGCTGTAAAATGTTTTGCTCATTTCATTCATTGAATGATCGAGGCTGTTTAAAAACATGTATGTGTTGAAGGTTGTGTAGTTGCCCGAATACCATGATGGAGGAGGAACATCCAATCCTTTCAGTTTGTCTTTCCATGTATCGGCCATATCAAATACAATTGCAAACGGCAGCACTTTATCAAAATAATGTTCATCTTCTTTCAGGAAAGTTGCCAGTCTGTCTTTCTCAACCGATTTAATAAATTCTTTAAAGCCTGCCAGTTTTTTATAGAGGTCATTTCCTTTCTCAGTTTTCTTCGACATTAATCCTCCAAAGACAACAATGATGATTCCGCTTATAATCAATGCAAGTGCAAACCAGAAAGGATCGCCCCAGAATTTGATCAATTGAAAAATACCAATGCCGGAAAATATCAGCCCAAGAAAAACAAAGAAGTAACCAAAGCCTCTTGAATATTTTACATAATAATCTGAACGATCGACTTCAGCTTCCAGTTCACTCTTTGCAGCATTCATTGTTTTGTACAATTTGTCTTTAAGGCTGCTTAATGCGACTGTTGAACCGCTCTCAAATATGCCATTAAATAATGTGCGTTCAAAAGTCATTGCCGAAGGAAGAAGATCTTTTACTTTGATGAATTCATATTCCTTGTTCTTCACCAATCCAAGCATTGCTTTTGTTTCCGTTTCCTTTACCTGCATGTAACCGCCTGCACCCCAGTAAGGAATTAATGCAGTAAGATCTCTTTTATCCAATCGCTCATCAATTACATAACCTGCTATACTTGGACTGACGTTACCGGGGGGATAAAATTCAGTTGTGATAGTGAGCTGTTCATCTTTTCCCCACCTGTTCCATATATAAAACATCAGGAAGAAAATAAGTATGGGCATGATGAGCCACATTAATCCACGCATCATGTAATTCTGCTTAATCAAAAATCCCTGTGGAAGAACAATGCCAATTGTTACAGCTTCATTTGATTGCAGCTGTGCAGTTGTATGCCCTGCAAATACCTGGTTGTTTACCCATGATGAAACGGTATTGTTTTCCTGCGAACCATACCTGCCTGTTGCAACAAAAAACGACGTGGTGTTTTTTAATGAATCATAAAGACGAACGGTGAAATTCACCGAATCAATCGTTGTTTCCCATTTATCGCCGATGACATTAAAATAAAGTTCAGACCGGTCTTTAAAAAAGTTGATGGCATTTAATAAACGGTAATGAATAATGTATTCCTGGTCGCCTTCAACATAGCGATCCTTATTGCCGATTTTAATTTCTTTATAATCGCCCTGGTTTGAAACAGAATAATCCCAGCCTTTTACACTGATATCTTCAATAATGGTTTTTGCATAACCATTTGATTCAAGCTGACGATCGGCTTTTTCTGTTCCTGCAGGCAGAGGTGCAAGAGCATATTTATAGGGGATGCTTCTGAAAAGTCCGTGGTGACTTTCAAAGAAATTAACATGAATGTCTTCCGTAATATCCAGCGATGCATCTTTGTTCACCTGAACATTTACATCGTACTGTTTAATGGTAAAACCTCCCTGAGCATTGGCAGCAAAGCTGATGGCAATGCAACAGAGAAGTTGCAGGCAGAATGTTTTCACTGATGGTGTTTTTAAAACTTAACTTCTACATTTTTTGCTTCTTCTTTGTTTTCCAGTTCAAAAAACTCACGGGCTTTAAAGCCGGTCATGTTTGCAACAAGCACACCGGGAAACTGTTGAATAGAAGTATTGAAATCACGCACAGTGGCGTTGTAATACCTGCGTGCACTACTGAGATCGGTTTCAATGTTTTGTAAAGCTGTTTGCAGTTCCAGGAATTGAGCATTGGCTTTCAGATCGGGGTAACTTTCTGCAATTGCCAATAAACCTCTTAAAGCACCGCCTAATTGCTGGTTGGCAGCAGCCATTCCTGCAACATCACCTGGAGCAACGGCAACGGCTGCATTACGTGCCTGAACAACTTTTTCCAATGTCTGGCTTTCATGTGCAGCATATCCTTTTACCGTATTCACAAGGTTGGGAATAAGATCAAAACGTTTTTTAAGGAACACACTGATATCGCTCCAGGCGTTATCAATTTTAATTTTTGCTTTTACCATTCCATTGTACATGCCAATGAACCATAAAACAAGCAATACAATGATACCGAGGATAATGAGGAGTGCCATTTTTATAAGTTTTATTCCGAAAGTTAGTGAACCTGCAGAGAAATATGATAATTATTTATGCTGTAAAAATATCAACCATTGTAATGTTGCATTGATGTTACATCCCTCAGGCGAGGTCGTCAGACGGAGCTTATTCCAAATAAACAGGCCTGCTGTTATAAACAGCAGGCCTTTCATATCTTAATAATCCAATAAATCTTATAAATCCCGGTTCAGACGATTAAATATCAATTGCTTCACCGTAAGCAGCTGCAGTTGCTTCCTTCACTGCTTCGCTCATTGTCGGGTGGGGGTGAACTGCATTTAAGATTTCATGATAAGTTGTTTCAAGTTTTCTTGCAACAACCACTTCAGCAATCATATCAGTAACGCCAACACCAATCATGTGTGCACCGAGGAACTCACCATACTTTGCATCGAAGATTACTTTTACAAAACCTTCAGTTGATCCTGCAGCACTTGCTTTACCACTCGCCATGAACGGAAACTTACCAATCTTCACTTCATAACCTGCATCTTTCGCTGCTTTTTCGGTGTAACCAACGCTGGCAATTTCAGGAGTGCAATAAGTACAACCGGGAATGTTGTTGTAATCCATTGCTTCAGGTGTGTGATGGTATTTCTTTTCGAGGTAACCAATATGTTCTGCAGCATTGATTCCTTCTTTACCTGCAACGTGTGCAAGAGCCTGGCCGGGAGAGCAATCACCAATAGCATAAATACCTGGAACATTTGTTTGCTGGTATTTATCAACAACAATTTTTCCTTTTTCGGTTTTAATACCATTTTCTTCCAGTCCAATATTTTCAATATTGGCAACAACACCTGCAGCACTTAACAGGATGTCTGCTTCCAGTGTTATTTCGCCTGTTTGTGTTTTTACTTTTGCTTTTACACCGGCACCACTTGTATCAACGCTTGTAACTTCAGCATTGGTCATAATGGTAATGCCTTTTTTTCTGAATTGCTTGTCCAGTTCTTTTGAAATTTCTTCATCTTCAACCGGTACAACTCTCGGCATAAATTCAACAATCGTGATTTTAGTACCCATGCTGTTGTAGAAATCAGCAAACTCAACACCAATTGCACCACTACCTACAACAATCATTGATTTAGGTTGCTCAGGAAGAACCATTGCTTCACGATAGCCAATGATTTTCTTTCCATCCTGCGGCATGGAAGGCAACTGACGGCTGCGGCCACCTGTTGCAATCACAATGTATTTACCTTCAACAATGCTTTTTGTTCCATCAGCAGCAGTTACTTCCAGTTTGCCTTTGCCGGCAATTTTTCCGTAACCCATAATCACATCAATCTTGTTCTTCTTCATCAGGAACTGAACACCCTTGCTCATTTTATCGGCAACACCACGGCTGCGTTTTACCACTGCACCAAAATCGTGCTGTACACCTGTTGCAGTAATACCGTAGTTGTTACTGTGTTTTAAATATTCGTACACCTGTGCACTTTTCAATAATGCTTTGGTGGGAATACAACCCCAGTTTAAACAAACACCGCCAAGACTTTCTTTTTCTACAATTGCTACTTTAAAGCCGAGTTGTGATGCACGGATAGCAGCAGGATAACCACCAGGTCCGCTACCGAGAACAATTACATCGTATGCCATATGATTTAATTGAAAATTTAGTATTGATAATTGATTATTGCCGGCTGCGAAGGTAGTTGATGTGGGGGAAACGGCAAAAAAGCCACCTGCTGCAGGTGTATGTAATTACTTCATCGTTTGCGTTGTTACAACATGAATGTTTATTTTCACATAATATGAGAAAAATAGTTCTGTTCAGCTGTTTATTCATGCTGAGTATTGAGTGCTTTGCACAGGCCGATAATGAAATACAGGTGTATGCATCGCCAACCATTCCAAAAAAGCAAACAATAGTTGAGTTGCACAGCAACTACACGTTCAGCGGAATGAAAAACCTGCCTGATCCAAAATCGGCACGATGGACAAACGAAACACTTGAAATAACCACTGGTCTTGCGGCCAATATTGAACTGGGCTTTTACACATTCACCGGTTTCAATCCTTCGGGGCAGTACCAATATCTCGGTAGCCAGGTAAGGCCAAGAATTACAGTTCCGCAAAAATGGGGTTGGAAAGTAGGGACGAGTTTATCGGCTGAGTTTGGCTTCTTCAGACCGGATATTGCAAGTCCGTTTAACTGGCAGGGTGAAATACGGCCGATTTTTGATAAAACCATCAACAACTTTTATCTCTCCTTTAATCCCAACGTTGAATTTGTTTTAACGGGCGATGATAAGCACTGGGGCTTAACGCCACAGTTAAAAGCTGTTTATACCATCAAACAAAAAGTTGGTGTTGGGCTTGAATATTATGCAGCACCGGGAACGTTCAGGAAAATGGAACCGATCAGTCAGCAGGAACATTTGCTGGGGCCAATGCTTGATTTGTACATAAATCCCAAATGGGAAGTGAATACCGGTTTTCTTTTTGGATTAACCGAAGGTTCAAACCAGCGTATATTTAAACTGTTGCTGGGACGAAGGTTTGGTAAATAAATGCACGACTTTTGCATAGCTATAACATTTCTGTTTTGTAATCGTTAAAGCTTGGATTGATATTTGAAAAAGAAAATAAACAATTGCTGCAACCGTTAATTGCACAGCAAGATTTACATTTGTTTAAAACCACCGTATAAACATGGATTTATTTCTTCTCCAGGTTCAGAACGCAGTTGATACACTGAACAAAGCCGCAACCACACAACCCGTTGCTCCCAAAGAGATGCATATTATTGATATGATGATCAAGGCAGGATGGATCATGATTCCACTGGCGATCCTCAGTATTGCAACCATCTATGTGTTTGTTGAACGCTGGCTGGCGATTAAAAAGGCAACAGAAGTTGATGGGAATTTCATGAACATCATCCGTGATAACATCATTAGCGGCAACGTTACTGCTGCAAGAAATTTTGCACGTAACACAGCTAATCCTGTTGGCCGTATGATTGATAAAGGTTTGCAGCGTATTGGAAAACCCATCGATTATATTGAAAGCAACATGGAAAATGTGGCCCAGCTTGAAATGTATAAACTGGAACGCAACGTAAACGTACTGGCTGTAATTTCCAAGATTGCACCCATTTTTGGTTTCGTTGGTACGCTGGTGGGTTTGATGCAGCTGTTCTTTAACATCAATGCAACCGGTGAATATGAACTGAGTACCATTGCCGGCGGTATCTATACAAAACTGATTACATCCATCAGCGGTTTGTTGATTGGTTTAATTGCCTACCTGTGTCATAATATCCTGCACACACAGGTTGAAAAAGCTGCCAACAAAATGGAAGCAGCCGCTGCCGATTTCTTAGATGTGTTACAGGAACCAACCCGTTAAACCGAACAGGAATGAATCTCAGAAAAACAAGAGCTGAATCATCCGAAGTGTTTACAGATGCGTTGAACGACATCCTGTTCATTCTTTTGATGTTCTTTTTGATCGTATCCACACTGGCCAATCCCAATGTGCGCAAAGCATCATTGCCAAAAGCCAAAAGCAATACAAGAAGCAAGCAAACGGTGGTGGTTACTATTGATGCAACCAATCATTTTTATGTTGGATCGCAGCCAATAGAACCAATTATGATGGATAGTACTTTGTCACAAATCATCCGCAGCAAACGTACAAGCGGTGAAGAAGTAAGTATTGTGATCAATGCCGACCGCAGTGCTACAATTGAAAGTTTTGCAGCTGTTCTTCGTGCTGCCGACAGGCTTGGCGTAAAAGCAGTGATGAGCGTGGATAAGAAGGGAGTGCAGTAAAACAGTCGATAGTAATAAGTAGATAGTTGTTAGTAGTGAAACGGCTATCGGCTAAGAGCTAACGGCTAATGACTTGCCTTTATCATCCGCTCATTTCCACTCATATCTTTTTTTAATTCAACATTAAATCCTTTCTGTTCAAATAAAGCTGCAGTTTCTTTTCCCAGCAATTGGTTGATTTCAACAAACACAGCTCCATTCTTATTTAAATGCTGCAAAGCAAAGTCTGCTATTTTGCGGTAGAATAACAAGCCATCTTCATCCGGCACAAACAATGCCGTATGTGGTTCGTGTTCCAGCACATTCTTGTGAATTGTATCAGCTTCGCTTGATTTGATATAAGGAGGATTGCTGATGATGAAATCGTAATTGCCCAGTTGTTTCCAGTTGTCTTCACTCAGAAAATCAACAGTCTGGAACTTAACTTCAACTTCATTCAGTTTTGCATTTGCTGCTGCTGTTTGTAATGCTTCACTGCTTACATCAATTGCTGAAACATCTGCATGAGGTAATTTCTTTTTGATGGTAATAGGAATACAACCACTGCCGGTTCCGATGTCGAGAATGGTGAATGGTGAATGGTCAATGGTGAATGCATGGTTTTCTTCAGACGGGGGCGTCAGACGAGGCTTGTTTTGTTCGCTTACTGCTGTACTTCTTACATCGTACATCTTACTCCGTACATCTTTCAACACCCAATCAACCAACTCTTCTGTTTCAGGTCTCGGTATCAGTACCGATTCATTTACTTCAAACTTCAGATCGTAAAACCATGCTTCGTTCAACACATATTGTACAGGCCGGTGCTGTAACAGTTCCGTTGTCATCTCTTTCAGCTTTGCTTCATCATCCAGTAATTGATTGACTGCATCTGCACGTTGCTTCCTGTTTAAACCGCTGAGTTTTTCCAGTACAAGTTCTGTAATAGCAGCAGCTTCATTTTTATCGTAAATGGTTTGTAACTGATCAACCAGGAATTGATATGCTTGCTGTAAAGTCATGCTTCGAAATTACGTTAATTACGAATCAGTTATTTTTGCAGGCTCGCATGACTTTAGACGAACGATATATGCACCGTTGTATTGAACTTGCACAAAAGGGCAGGGGCTTTGTTGCACCTAACCCGATGGTAGGTTCGGTACTTGTTTATAAGGATGAAATTATTGCTGAAGGCTGGCACCGGCAATACGGTGAAGCACATGCTGAAGTGAATTGCATCAATGAAGCAATTGCAAAAGGTTATGCCGACAAGTTTCCCCAATCAACATTGTATGTATCGCTGGAGCCTTGTGCCCATTTTGGTAAAACTCCACCATGCAGTAATCTCATTATTGAAAAGAAAATTCCAAAGGTGGTGATTGGTTGCAGGGATCCGTTTCCGGAAGTGAATGGAAAGGGAATAGAAAAGCTGCATGCTGCAGGAGTTGAAACAATTGTTGATGTGCTGAAAAAAGAATGTGTGGAGCTGAATAAACGCTTCTTTACATTTCACCAGCAACATCGTCCATACATTCTGCTTAAATGGGCACAAACCTCCGATCAGAAGATGGCTGGTAGTTCAACCGACCGTTTATTCATCAGCAATGAATTTTCCAACAGGCTTGTTCATCAGTGGCGCAGCGAAGAAGCTGCCATACTTGTTGGTACCAATACTGCTTTGCTGGATGATCCGCAACTTACTAACCGTTACTGGCAGGGAAAACAACCAATGCGTTTGGTATTGGATAAAACATTACGTTTGCCGCAATCATTGAAACTGTTTAACAGTGAAGCTTCAACCATTGTATTCAATTTGCTGAAAACGGAAGATGCCGGACAGGTGAAATACCATCAGCTGAAAAATGAAAAAAATCTGTTGCAGGAAATGATGGATGCTTTGTATGAACTGAACATTCAGAGTGTGCTGGTGGAAGGCGGGGCAACATTGTTGCAGCATTTCATTGATGCGGATTTGTGGGATGAGGCAAGGGTTATTCAGAATGAGCAGTTGCAAATTGGTGAAGGACTTTCAGTACCTGTGCTGAAGAATCAGCTGCTCCTGGAAAAAGAACAGCTTCAGGCAGATACTATTTATTATTACGTTAACCAAAACTGATATTGTGATCTTTTTAATTCTTTCAATTGTTCTTACTTCATGGCTTACTCTTTCGTTTAAGATTGTTGAACGGTTTCGTATTAATACATTTCAATCGGTTGTATTTAATTATGTGGCTTGCGTTGTTACTGGTTCATTTGTAAACGGATCATTTCCTGTTTCATCTTCATCCGTAAACGAAAGTTGGTTTAAGTGGTCGCTCATTATGGGGCTTACATTTATTACCTTGTTTAATCTTATTGGATTTACAACACAAAAACTTGGCGTTGCAGTTGTATCGGTTGCAAATAAACTGTCGCTGGTAGTGCCGTTTATCTTTTCTATTTACCTGTACAATGAGCAGACAACCTGGTTAAAAATTGTTGGTATCGTCATTGCACTTGCTGCTGTATTGTTTACCTGTTGGCCGGCACCACATACTGGCGATGAAGCAAAAGGAAAAAGAAACCTGTTGCTGCTGTTATTACCGGTTGTGATTTTCTTTGGCAGTGGGTTGCTCGATACAATGATTAAATATGTACAAAACAGTTTTCTTGATGAGCATAATAAAGACACTTATCTCATTACTTCCTTCAGCGTGGCAGCATTACTCGGACTGATTGCAATGATTGTGATGATTGCAAGAGGAAAGATGAAGTTTGAACCAAAAGCCATTGCAGCAGGTTTTATGATTGGTGTACCCAATTATTTTTCCATCTGGTGTCTTGTGCGTGTGTTGAAAGATTATACTGGCAACAGTTCGGCAATCATTCCAATTAACAATATGGGTGTGGTACTGTTCAGTACAGTTGCTGCATGGATTTTATTCAAAGAACAATTAACCAAAACAAACTGGCTGGGTATTGCACTTTCAGTAGCAGCCATTGCTTTAATCGCATTCGGGTAACCGAAACAATAACATGAGCCAGGAATTTTATAATACCATTTCACAGCCGGTAGTGGCGGAGTTTAAAGACAGGGGCAGCCGTTTCCTCGCTTATGCTTATCCGCTTGCTTCGGTGGAGGAGTTTAAGGAAAAGCTGAAAGAGTTAAAAGAAGAACATCACAAAGCTGTTCATCATTGTTTTGCTTACAGGCTGGGAACGGATGGTAACTTTTTTCGTGTAAGTGATGATGGAGAACCATCAGGCAGTGCAGGTAAACCAATCCTCGGGCAGATTGACAGTAAAGAATTAACGGATGTGCTTGTTATTGTTGTGCGTTATTTTGGCGGAACATTACTTGGTGTTCCCGGTTTAATCAACGCATACAAAACAGCAACTTCGCTTGCGTTGCAAACAACTCCCATCATTCAGAAGCAGGTGGAGGTGACGTATAAACTTCATTTCGATTATACAAAGATGAATGATGTGATGATGATCCTGAAACAGTACAACTGCACTATTCTTAAACAGGAATCAAACCTGTTTTGCGATATTGAAGCAGGTATTCCTAAAAGCAGGCTGGAAGAAGTGCTGTACAGGTTTAAAGATCTGCACACAGTTGAAATCAGGAAAGCTTCCTGAATATTAAGCTTTGCCGGTTAATTTATACACCAGCAACCCAACAACTTCTTTTAAATAAATATCCCAGTTGTAAAACGAAGAAGTGGAAGGCGTAATTACTCCGGGGAAATCCTGCGGATTATTAATCACATTATAATTACAGGGATAAGCAATCGTTTCAAGTCCGGCTTTGGTAAACACCTGCTGCGAACGTTTCATATGCATGGCTGAAGTAATCAGCAGGTAGGGGCCTTTTATCTGCAACGAATCAAGTAGCTTTTTTGTATTGGTTGCATTTTCATACGTATTCCTGCTCTGGTTTTCGCTGAGGATATCAGCAACCGGAATACCCATTTCCTGCAGCTGCTCTTTTACAAAATCAGCTTCTTTATATTCCTGCCGTTTAATACTGCCGCTGCCGCCCGTGATCAGAATTTTTTTAATACGTCCTGTTTTGTACAAACGTACGGCCTGTATAAACCTGTCGCTGGCTGCACCATAAAATCCCTCTTTGCTTTTAAATTCAAATCCAACAAATCCTGCAAGTAAAATGCCAGTTGGGTATTGTTCGTTAACGGTAAATGTTTTTTGCGGTGTCTGCCAATGCAGCATCAGTTTGTAAATGATGTAAGGATTGGAAAAAAACAAAAACCAGCAGGTGGTGAAAATGATCCATCTTCTCTTTTTCTGCTGATCTTTCCGTATGAAACAGATAAGCACAAAAACCAGCAGCCAGTTAAATGGCGAAAGAAGAAAATTCAAAACTTTTGACAGGATGAAAAACATGGGATGAAGATAAATATTTATGCAAACTGTTGTGCTGAGTTTTTTAGTTGAATTTTTAGCAGGAAATTTGCTGTGAAATCTGGAAGAAAAACAAATTGAAATGAAACATACTCTCCTTGCGGCCATATTTGTGTTTAGTTTAGTGTGCAACCTGGATGCCCAGTTAAAAGCAAAGGCAGACTGTGGTTTAATGACTGTGGATGTTTTTAAAGGATGGATTAACCAGGCAAAGCCGGATGATGATCCTGAGCAGATCAAAGTAAAACTGCCTTGTTTTTCTTCGGTTGATAAAGAAGGAAATGAATCAAAATGCGGTGGTGGTGTTTATTATGCCGATAAAGGACTTACTTTTTTTACACAGCGTGATTACCTGGTGATTGATGAAAAGTTTAAAGGGAAAATGAATGCTGCTGTGATGGGAGCGAAGTCGGATGCGTTGTTTTCAATATTGGGAAATCCAAAAGTGAAAGATGCAAACTGGGAAGCATACCAGATGGCTTACGGAACAATGATTGTTTATTACAACACAAAGGGACTTGTAAATAAAATTATCATCAGTACAAAAACAACTGATGAGATACAATTGTGCGATCAGTAACAGCTGATTGATATTTCACTTTCACATCTTTAAGAATAATTGTAAATTTGCGCATCATTGTGCAGCGAATCCTGCTATTCCATGTGTAGATATATCCATTCACAACTCTGCTGAACCCCGGAATCTATTTACATGTAATGCTCTATCTCCGCATACTTTTTTTGTTTTTACAATTGAACTGAACTGATCATGAGTACAACATCCGTATTGCGTCCCAAGCTATTTCACACATTGAAAACCTACGACCGGCAGCAATTTGCAAGAGATGCCATGTCGGGAGTAATTGTAGGTATTGTGGCTATTCCGCTTGCTATTGCATTTGCCATTGCTTCAGGTGTTTCGCCCGATAAAGGTTTGTTTACTGCTGTTATTGCCGGTTTCATGATTTCTCTGTTAGGAGGAAGCCGTGTGCAGATTGGTGGACCAACAGGTGCATTTATTGTTATTGTTTACGGCATTGTTCAACAATATGGAATCAGCGGATTAATCATTGCAACGTTTATTGCAGGTGTTATGCTTATCCTGATGGGACTTGCACGGCTTGGTGCAGTAATCAAGTTCATTCCTCATCCGTTGATTGTTGGTTTTACAAGTGGTATTGCATTAATTATATTTTCATCGCAGGTAAAAGATTTTCTTGGATTGAAAATGGGAGCAGTGCCTGCTGAGTTCACTGATAAATGGGTGAGCTTTGCGCAGAATATTGAAACGGTAAATCTTTATGCAGTCGGAATTGCTGTAGCAACTGTGCTGATTATTATGCTGTGGCCAAAGATCACACATAAAATTCCCGGGTCACTTATTGCCATCATTCTTACAACCGTTGCTGTTTACTTTTTGAAATTTCCTGTTGAAACTATTGGCAGCAAGTTTGGCGAAATACCATCTTCATTACCAAGCCCGGTTGTACCAAAGATTGATTTTGCAACCATCCGTAAATTAATTCAACCTGCATTTACCATTGCATTGCTTGGTGGTATTGAATCGTTACTATCATGTGTTGTGGCTGATGGTATGATTGGTAGTAAAACTCGCAACAATATGGAACTGATAGCGCAGGGTGTTGCCAATATTTTCTCTTCCATGTTTGGCGGAATACCTGCAACCGGTGCCATTGCACGTACTGTAACCAATGTAAAAAATGGAGGCAGAACTCCTGTTGCCGGAATAATTCATGCTATTACATTATTGTTCATCATGCTGTTCTTTGGTAAATGGGCAACTTATATTCCTATGCCAACGCTGGCAGGTGTGCTTGTTGTTGTGGCATATAACATGAGTGAATGGGAAAATTTCCGTTCAGTTTTAAAGGGGCCAAGAAATGACAGTATTATTCTTCTCACTACTTTTTTCCTGACGGTGTTTATTGATCTGACTGTTGCTATTGAAATCGGAATGGTTTTGGCAGCCTTCCTGTTTATGCGTAAAATGATCCAGTCGAGTGAAGTAAGTATTCTTTCTGAGCAGGTGAATGAAGATGATGATAACGAAGAAGAACTGCTGCTCATCAGTTCTAAGATTCCCAAAGATGTAGAAGTGTTTGAAATTACCGGTCCGTTGTTTTTTGGCGCAGCACACAAGTTTACCGATGCAATCAAGTTTATTGAAAAGAAACCGAAAGTGCTCATCATACGCATGCGTTATGTGCCCATGATTGATCAAACGGGTATTCATGCACTGGAAGAAGTGTTTAAGGAAGTGAAACAAAGAGGCATTAAAGTGATCTTGTCTGAAGTGAACAGTGAAATGCTGAAGAAAGAATTACAGGACGCAAGATTACTCTTTGCCATTGGTAAAGCCAATGTAACGGATACATTTGATAAAGCATTGGAGCGTTGCACAATACTGCTGGAAGAAATCAAACAATCAAAAAACCACACGGTTTAATGTTTGTTTTACAACAGTCCTTTATCAGGGAAATCCTGGTAACCCCATTCGTCTTCACCTAATTCTTTGCCATTGTACGTTCCGTACCTGATGACTGTTATTGCAAGCCAAACAAGCATGGCTGGCGATAAGACAAAAAGTATGGCTGAAACATCTGCAAAAAAATCAGATTGCAGAAAAACAAGGTAAGCCAGCAAGTACACTGTTGCTCCAATTGCTGCAAAAGAAGATTTGCTGATCATAACTTCACATTTACTTACTTATAACAAATGCCGGGCCGTGTTTGTTGCGGAAAAATCAACTATGATTTCTTTTGTGAGCTTTTTAAGAGAATCCGGATTAACAGTAAAATAAAACCAGTTATCAGCAGCAGGAAAGAAATACCTGTAAATATCCATTTGGCAGAAGATGCTGCAGAACCAATTGATGCATTTTGTGCAGTAATTGAAGGGTAGTGCCGCAGCATGTATAATGTGTTGAAATTCTCGGTAAAATCTGCAAGCATGATAATGAACGGCAGTAATAAAAATAACTGCCAGCGTTTACTCTGCAGTTCAAGCTTGCGTATAAGAAATGTAAATAACAACAGTAACAGCAACGTATAAATAATGGGGTAGATGCTGTCGATTATGCTAATTCCTTTGTAATAAGCCGATCGTCCATCGCTGCCCATGTCATCAAAGAGATTTTTTACCTCAGTTTGTGAATAGTGCATACGCAAGTCAAGCGGCTTTAATTCCTGCCCGTCTTTTTTTACTGCCGCAGATGGAAACAAAACAAGGTTAAAAAACAAAACTGCTGCCATTAATGTAATAACTACATACCCGTTTGCCAGTTGATGAAGGATTCTTTTCATTTCTTTCTCTTGTTCTGAAAAATTAAATTATTTTAGATATTAATGCTATAAAATTTTTAAAACATGAAAAAACCACTTTCGATTGACGAATACATTGCTCAGTTCCCGGCTGATATCCAGGAACTGCTTCAGCAGGTGCGTACAGCAGTCCAGCAAGCGGCTCCTTCCGCAAAGGAAGTGATCAGTTATGGCATGCCTGCTTTTAAACAAAACAGTGTACTCGTATTTTTTGCCGCTAACAAAAACCATATCGGTTTTTATCCAACAGGTGCAGGAATTGAAGCCTTTAAAGATCAACTGGGTGCTTACCAGTTTTCAAAAGGAGCAATCCAGTTTCCTCTTGATAAAAAAATGCCGTTGGCATTGATTAAAAAGATTGTGAAGTTCAGGGTGAAACAGGATGCTGAAATGGCATCGCTGAAGAAAAAGAAATAATCCTCCCATTCATTTTTGCTTTCTGAATTGAAATTTTGCTGCAATGATTTCAGGCAATACCTTTATTGCTATCTGAAAATCTTTCTGTTTACGTTCAAAAAATAATGTTCATGAAAGCGCTTGCTGTATTAAAACTTGTCCTTCTTCTTCTTTTTTTTCAAACTGTCCAGGCAAAGGAATATGAATTAAAAAGTCCGTCAGGAAATAATGTTGTAAAAATAAATTGCGACGGAAAAATTGCTGTAAAACTTTTTAACCGCCAGGCAGAGGTGTTGAATATCAGCGATATTTCGTTGCAGGTAACAGGTATGGGATGGTTAAATGAAAATGCAACAGTTACAAAAGCAGTCAACACATCCGGCAACAATATTATTACTCCTGATGTGCCTGTAAAATTTAAAACAATCAAAGATCAGTACAATCAGCTGGAGCTTGTGTTTAAAAACAAATACAGCATCATCTTCCGTTTGTATGATAATGGTTTTGCGTATCGTTTCGTTACACGTTTTTCAACACCTGATATAATTGTTGAAAATGAAAAGCTGCAATTCAATGTTACTGATGGAAAGAATAGCTGGTGGCCTTACGAATACAGTGATAAACGAAGTCCTTTTCAATCGCACTATGAATATTGCTTCAAAGACATTGCTTACAATAATATCAGCGATACGATTGTAGGATTGCCAGTTCCATTTACTTCAGTGAACGGTGCTAAGATTGTGTTTACAGAATCGGATTTGTTTGATTATCCCAATTTGTTTGTACAAAAACAGGGAACAATCAATGCTGTATTTCCTCATCCCATTGCTGAACAGGAACTGGTAGGTGATCGTTCAGTTCGGATTAAAAAAGAAGCAGAGTATATCGCATCAACAACCGGGCAAAGAACCTTCCCCTGGCGTTTGTGGATGATTAATGATGATGATGCTGGATTGTTTACCAACACATTGGTATATCAGCTGGCAACTCCATCTAAACTTACTGATGCAAGCTGGATTAAACCCGGTAAAGTTGCATGGGATTGGTGGAACGATAATAATATTTTCGGTGTGTCTTTTAAATCAGGGATTAACAACAATACGTACAAGTATTATATCGACTTCGCAGCAAAATACGGACTTGATTATATTCTGCTTGATGAAGGATGGACAAAAACAACACTTGATCTGCTTCATCCAAATCCCGAAATTAATGTGCCGGAACTTGTTGCTTACGGTAAAGAAAAAAATGTAGGCGTTATTTTATGGGTATTGTGGAATCCATTAAATGATAAGATGGATGAAATACTTGATCTCTATCAAAACTGGGGCGTAAAAGGTATTAAGGTTGATTTTATGGCCCGTGGAGAACAATACATGGTAAACTTTTACAGCCGCACTGCTGAAGCTTGTGCCAAGCGCAAACTGATGGTTGATTTTCATGGTGCGTACAAGCCAACAGGTCTGCACCGTACTTACCCGAATGTAATTTCATTTGAAGGTGTGCATGGAATGGAAAACAGTAAATGGGAAGCCACTATTACACCTGAGCATAATACCGTATTGCCATTTACAAGAATGATGGCTGGCCCCATGGATTATACACCGGGTGCAATGCGTAATGCAAACAAAGAAAATTTCAGGGATGTATTTTCTCAACCAATGAGTATGGGTACCCGTGCACACCAGGCTGCCTTGTATGCAATCTTTGAAAGTCCGTTGCAGATGCTGGCTGATAATCCTTCCAATTATTTAAGAGAGCCCGAATACACAAAGTTTCTTTCAGCATTTCCAACAACATGGGATGATACAAAAGTGTTGTATGCCGAAGCAGGAAAGATTGTGGTTGTTGCACGTAAGCATGGCGATAGCTGGTATATTGGCGGCATCACCAATTGGTCGGCTGTTACAAAAAATATCAAACTTGATTTCTTGGGTGAAGGAAGATATATCATGCAATTGCTGCAGGATGGAGTAAATGCTGATAGAATGGCTGAAGATCATACATTAACTGAACGAAACGTTACGGCAAAAGATGCTTTTGATGTTGTAATGAGTTCAGGTGGAGGATTTGCTGCTGTATTAACCCCGGTAAAATAAATCAGGCTCAATCAAAATAAAAAAGCCCCTGTAAAACAGGGGCTTTTTATTTTGGCGGAGAGAGAGGGATTCGAACCCCCGGACCTGTGACAGTCAACGGTTTTCAAGACCGCCGCATTCGACCGCTCTGCCATCTCTCCGCGGCAAAAGTAAGGTTACAGATTTTATCTCCCAAATTCTTATAAAAAAGAAAAAAGAAGGGCGGCTGAAACAGCCGCCCACAAAGGATTTCAGCGAAAAAAAATTTTATTATTTTGACTCGTTTTCTTCTATTTTATCCACCACAACCACCAGATCTTTCAGACTTACAGTAATCGGGATCGTACCTAATTGCACCACCGCATTCTTGCCCCTGATTTCTTTTACAATACCTACCTGGCGGTTACGGGTCATTTTTACTTTAACCCCGGGAACAATATCCCCGCCAACTTCAGTAAACTTTTCGTTGAGCTTTTTATCTTTCTTTTCAGCCACTTGTTTTTGTCGCTGATCAAAGAGCAGGGCATTAATCTGCTTCATTACCTCGGTTTTGTTATCGCTGCGTTTCCATTCCTGTACAATGGCTTTCAGCTTGCGGTCCATATCCTTGAGGTAGGCAAGACGGTCTTCGGTAATTTTATTCTGTTGTTTTAATAATTCAACCTGCTGCTGATGCTTTTCTTTGTTCAGCACCTGTTCCATTTCCTTCTTCAGCCGTTCGTTTTCTTTCAGCAGGCGATGCAAATCTTTTTCTTTCTTTTCAATCTGCCGCAGATCGCTTTCAGCCGAGTTCAACAGTTTGTCTAAACGGAAATGATCTTCATCCACCAGCTTTCTTGCACGGTCAATTAATTGTTTGCTCAAACCAATCCGTTCAGCAATAGCGAAGGTGTATGAACTTCCAGGTTTACCAAGAATAAGTTTATAAAGTGGCTGCAGACTTTTTTCATCAAAACTCATTGCACCGTTAATAATACCCGGTGTATGATTAGCCATTACCTTCAGGTTGAGGTAATGCGTTGTAACAATTCCCAGCGAATGTTTTTTTACCAGCTCCTGCAGAATCACTTCGGCAAAAGCACCACCAAGATTAGGGTCACTTCCGCTACCCAGTTCATCAATGAAAAACAAAGTGCGGCCATTGGCTGTTTCCATGAAATGTTTCATGTGCAGCAAGTGACTGCTGTAAGTGCTGAGATCATATTCAATACTCTGCGTATCGCCGATATGAATCATGATTTGTTTGAAAATGCCAAACTCACTATCAGGATGTACCGGCACAAGCAAACCGCTTTGCACCATCAACTGCATCAGTCCAACGGTTTTCATTGTTACCGTTTTACCACCGGCGTTAGGGCCAGAGATCACCAGTATTCTGCTTTTTTCATCAAGACGGATATTGGTGGGAATGGTTTCTTTCTGATTTTTCCTGTTATACAATAACAGTAATGGGTGATATGCATTACGCAGCTGAATAATGGCTTTATCCGTAAGCATGGGATAATTGGCCTGCATATCAACACCCAGCTTTGCCTTAGCACGGATGAAATCATATTCACCCAGAATGGTATGATAAGTTGTGAGCAGTGAAGCATACACCGAAAGCTTTTGTGTTAATTCACGCAGGATGCGGTACACTTCACGCTTTTCATCATTTTCCAGGCTGAAGATATCGTTGTTCAGTTCAATGGTTTCTTCCGGCTCAATAAAAACGGTTCTTCTTGTTTCGCTTTCGCCATGAAGAATACCTTTCACCTGTCGTTTCTGTTCAGCATAAAGGGCAACAACCCTTCTGCCGCTCAGGAACGATTCTTCAATATCTGCCACATATCCCTGCTTCTGCAATTTCTTCAATACCTTTTCAAATTCACGGCGAAGTTCATTGCGCTTCCGGTATAAATTCATGCGGATGTTGCTTAACTCTTCGCTTGCATCATCCTTTACAATTCCTGTTGAATCGAGCACATCATCAATCAGCTCAAGAATTACTTTTTCAAAATATGTTCCTTCAATTACATTGGTTAAAGCAGGGTAGGCGCTTCTCCTGTCTGCATCAAACCAGCGGAAAATGCTTTGTGTGTTTTCTGCCAGCTTGCGGATCTGCATCAACTGTTCCTCTGTAAGCACCGCACCAGGAATAGACAACAGCTTTAATTCACGGGAAAGATTGAGAATATAATCGGTAGGAAAATATTGCCCCTGCTGCTGCAGCAACATCATTTCATAACTCTGCTGCAGTTCCAGTTGAATGTATTCTTTACGGGTATGGATACGCAGGTTCTGAGCTTTGTCTTTGGCATATTCAGTTTTACAATGCTCGTATAACAAAGCCTTTACTTTATCAAATTCCAGCTGCACAAGTGCAGAATCGGGGAAAAATTTAATCACCTGCTCAATCCTTTTTTGTTGCCGGCAAAGGTAATTCTTTTGAGCAAAGCCGGTAGCTATTAGCCGATAGCCGATAGCCAGTAGTGAATATGCAGTTGCTAAGCACTACCCACTAACTACTACCGGCTTCTTCAACATTCGTTAAAGCAATTTTAAAACGCTTTGCTAAAACTTCAACAAACTGGTTATGGCGTAATTTTCGCCGTATATTGCAAGTTGCCAAAAAACAAACGATATGTGGAGTAAATTCTTAATGAGTATTTCAGTAGCTATCGGCTCGTTTTATTTTTTTGCGTGTACAACAGGTGAAAGTAAAAACAGGATTATGAACGACGATACAAGTACGAATGCATTTACTGATACTGCTACTTTTGGTGGCGGTTGTTTCTGGTGTACGGAAGCTGTTTTTCAGCAGGTGGATGGTGTGCTGAAAGTAAGCAGCGGTTATTGTGGCGGACATGTAAAGAATCCGACTTACGAGCAGGTGAGCAGCAAAACCACCGGTCATGCAGAAGTAACACAGATCATTTTTGATCCGGCAAAAGTATCATTTGATGAGTTGCTGGAAATCTTCTGGAAAACACATGATCCCACAACCTTAAACAGACAAGGCAATGATGTTGGCCCGCAGTACAGGAGTGTGATTTTTTACCACAATGCCCAGCAAAAAGAAAAAGCTGAAAAGTATAAAACTGAACTGGATAAAAGTGGTGCATTTGATAAGCCCATTGTAACTTCCATTGAGCCTTATCATAATTATTACGAAGCGGAGGATTATCACCAGAATTATTACAACCTCAACAAGAATTCAAATCCTTATTGTTACTACGTGATTAAACCCAAGCTGGAAAAGTTTGAAAAAGTGTTTAAAAACAAAATGAAAAAGAATTAACCTGGTTGTTTCAATAAAAGAAAGGGCGTGCCGAAGGCACGCCCTTTCTTTATTTTAAAACTTTATCAAAGCATCTCTACAATTTTTGTTTCGGGCATTTGTGCATTACGCATGGAAATGCTTCTTACAGCAGCAGCTGTAAAATCTTCAAATGCTTTTTTGGTAATTTCTTCATCACCAGCCATAACAGGTTTGCCGTTATCGCCACCTTCACGGATGCTTTGTACAATCGGAATCTGTCCGAGGAAATTCAGTTCAAATTCATCTGCCAGTTTTTTACCACCTTCCTTACCAAAGATGTAGTACTTGTTATTCGGTAATTCAGCAGGAGTGAAGTAAGCCATGTTTTCAACCAGGCCAATAATCGGCACTTTAATCTGCGCCTGGCCAAACATTGCAACTGCTTTCTTGGCATCAGCCAATGCAATATCCTGCGGTGTGGTAACAACAATTGCACCAGTAACAGGTACAGTTTGTACAAGTGTTAAGTGAATATCGCCGGTGCCGGGAGGCATATCAATCACCAGGTAATCCAGTTCTCCCCAAAGTACATCAGTCACAAATTGCCTGATGGCGCTGCTGGCCATTGGGCCTCTCCAAACAATCGCATCTTTTTCATTTACCAGTAAACCAATACTCATGAATTTGATGCCATATTTCTCCATGGGAACAATCATTCCCTTTCCATCAACATCCGTCATTTTCGGACGTTCACCTCTTACACCAAACATCATAGGTACACTTGGTCCGTAAATATCAGCATCCATCAAACCAACCTTTGCACCATTCTTTGCAAGTGCAAGAGCAAGGTTGGCACTAACGGTGCTTTTACCTACACCACCTTTACCACTTACAACAGCAATAATATTTTTAACCTGTGGTAAAACAGATTGTGCGTCTTTACGGTTGCTGGTTGTATTGGAAGCAAAATTGATCATCACCACCGCATCCTTATTCACCAGCAGGTGAATGGCATTTGTAGCAGCATGGCCCATCATATCTTTCATGGGGCAGGCCGGTGTGGTTAGTACAATCGTGAATGTAACTTTATTACCATCTATTTCAAGATCCCTGATCATATTGAGTGTTACAAGGTCTTTTCCCAAATCAGGTTCCTGTACATTGCTCAATGCTTGCAGCACTTGTTCCTTAGTCATATTTTGAATACTATTTGTTAAAAAAAGATTGAAGAGTGCAAAATTAACTGATATGCTCTTTCATTTCATGAGTGAAATCATGTTTTCCTCTTATTTTTGGAGCCCATGAAGAAATTTCTACTGTTAGCTGTTATTGTATCATTTCTTGCACCCGTTGTGGCCAAAGCCCAGTTTGAATCCATGAAGGATTCAGTGGTTCAGTTGTATGGTGTTGTGATGACTGCAGATAGTCTTCGTGGTATTCCTTCCGTTACAGTAAAGCTCCGCAACCAGAACAGGGGAACCTATACAAATGAACAGGGTGTGTTCAGCCTTGTTGTTTTAAAAGGCGATATTATCGATTTTACCAGCGTTGGTTTTAAACCCAAGGCTGTTTCCATACCTGCCAACCTTGAAGGAAATTCATTCAGTATTATTCAATTGATGGTGGTTGATACAGTTTATCTTCCTGCAACTATTATTAAGGCAAGACCAAGAAGAGAACAGTTTGAACGGGAATTTATTGCTACCAATGTTCCGGATGATAAAATTGAAATAGCCCGGCAGAATACCAAAACTGCACAATCAAGAATGCTGATGCAGTCGCTGCCAAGAGATGGAAGGGAAAGTTCATCGTATGTACAACGGCAGTCAGCCCAGCAGCAATACTACAGCGGACAATTCCGGCCGCAGAACATCTTTAACCCTGTTGCTTGGAAAGAATTTATTGATGCATGGAAACGGGGCGACTTTAAAAAGAAAGACTAACCCTTACTGTTAGTCAAAAAAACTCAGCGCAAACTTTACCTTTCTTCAGATAAAATTTCATTTGCATATTTCAAATGATTTGTGTTATTGTATTATCTGACATATATCCGTTCATTTCAATATTTCTCTTTTGTTATATTGCAGTAATTAAAAGCATAAGAAATGAAACAGATTGCTGTTATAGGTGCAGGTACTATGGGAAATGGTATTGCACATGTATTTGCCCAGGCAGGATTTAATGTAAATCTTATTGATGTAAATCCAAGTCAGTTAGACAAGGCCGTAAGCACCATCGCCAAAAATCTTGACCGCCAGTTATCCAAGCAATTAATTACAGAAGAACAGAAGCAGGCTACACTGAAAAACATTAAAGCAACAGCCGATCTTGTTGAAGGAATTAAAAATGCAGAACTGGTTGTGGAAGCAGCAACAGAAGATATTGAACTGAAGCTGGATATTTTTGAAGAGATAGATAAAACAGCACCTGCAGGTTGTATTCTTGCTACCAATACTTCTTCCATCTCCATCACAAAAATTGCTGCTGTTACCAACAGGGCTGATATGGTGATAGGCATGCACTTCATGAATCCTGTTCCGGTAATGAAGCTGGTTGAAATCATCAACGGTTATGCAACTAAAAAAGAAGTAACCGATACTATTGTTGAACTTACAAAGCAGCTGGATAAAGTTCCCTGTGTGGTGAATGATTATCCGGGCTTTATTGCCAACCGCATCTTAATGCCCATGATCAACGAAGCTGTTTACAGTTTGTACGAAGGTGTGGCTGGTGTGGAAGAAATTGATACCGTAATGAAGTTAGGTATGGCTCACCCGATGGGTCCATTGCAATTGGCAGATTTTATTGGGCTGGATGTTTGTCTTGCAATTTTAAAAGTACTGAATGATGGATTTGGTAATCCTAAATATGCACCATGTCCGTTATTGGTAAACATGGTTACTGCAGGTAAACTTGGAGTGAAGAGTGGGGAAGGGTTTTATTCCTATTCATCGGGAAGCAAGGAGTTGGTAGTAAGCAATCGGTTCAAGCAGTAATTTAATTCAGGAGTAAGCAGAAGCTCTTTCAATGTTTAAAACTAAAACCTGTAAATGCCAGATCAATTTCGTTTACAGGTTTTTTTATATAGAAAATAATGATGACCAAAGTAAATGCAGAAATCTACCAGATGATGCTGGTATTAGAGCAGTATAGTTCGCTGCGGGAGGAAGTCAGGGAATTGTTGATGGAGAATGTAACTCCTTTGAAATTGCAGAAAGGAGAGTTGCTGATGAAAAGCGGCGATGCCCCCAGCGCAGTATATTTTGTACGCAGAGGTGCATTGCGTGGCTTTATTGATGATGAAGGAAAAGATATTACTACCTGGATAACGGCCGAAAATGAATTTGTTGCTTCCATATCAGGGCTTGATGGTTCAACATCTGCAGTACAAACCATTGAAGCTATTGAAGATTGTGATCTGGTACAGATGCCGCTTCTGTTGATGGAAAAGATATATGAGCTGTATCCCGAAACAAACCGCATTGGCCGCATTTTATTTCAGCAATATTACATGGATGCAGAACGCCGTGCTTTAATTGTTCGTTATGCAAAGGCGGAACAACGATATAAATTATTCCTTGAACAATACGGTCACCTGAGCAACAGGATTCCCCTTAAGTTTATTGCTTCTTTTCTTGGTATAACTATTGAAACACTGAGCAGGGTAAGGCGTAAAATTTTACATTGAGTTTATTGAGTCGATTAAGTTGATACACTTATCTTTTTATAGGTGTAATATTTTTTCCTTTGACATAAGTCAAGAAAAAATATGATATATACTGTTTGCTTTCATGTGCGCATTTTGCCTGTTTAGCTTTGAGAAAAATAACCTGGTTCTCAAAACACGAAGTTCAATATCATGAAAAAAGAGACGTATAGCAAAACAGCAACAGTTCAATACACCGATATCTCATCTCATTTGTCCGTTTTTCCAAACCCGGTAAGCAATGGCAGGTTAAGTGTGAAAGTAAATAAATGGTCATCAGTCATGGTGGTCAATAATGTTGGAATCATTGTTAAGGAGCAGCAGATGCGTGCCGGAATTAATCAGCTCGACCTTGAGAATTTACCGAAAGGGATTTATCGCTTAAAATCTGGTTTAGAAGTGGTTTCATTTGTTATTCAATGATTCTAAAGTGATATTAAAAAGCAAAGCCGGTATAGTATCTATACCGGCTTCCCTTTTATATGAGTTAATCAATGCGTCTTTTTCGTTGAGCTCTTTATCTTAATGCACTGTCAACAATCTGCTTCAGCTCTTTATACTTTTCATTGCGTCCTTTGTTCTGTACGTTGAACACAAATAAAAACGCACAATATTTCTGTTCATTCTCCACCCATGGAAAACTGCCAAACAATCCCGGACTTGTAACTGCAGCACTTCTTTTTGAATCAGGCATTGCATCTTTTTTATCAGCAATTGCCAGTGGTGTATCCATTACCCATTCACCAAAACCATAACCCCAGCTGCCAGCTTCAGTGGGCGACTGCATAATAACCACATCTCTTCCAACCCTGTTCTTCTGCATTTCATTAATCAATGCTTTGCTGATGATGCGTTTGCCGTTAAACTCACCTTCATTCATAATCATGATTAAGAAATTCATATAGTCTCTTGCTGTACTAAACGCACCACCTGCAGCAAGAGGCACACCATTCTTTCCAAAATCTGTATTCTTCATGTCAAGGGGTTTGGCAATACGTTCCTGGAAAGCAGTTTCAAAATCTGTTTTGCCAACCTTTTCAATAATGCCTGCAACAATCTGCAAACCTGTATTGCTGTAATGGAATGTTTTACCGGGGATACCTTCCATTTGCGACATCGCAATTTTTTCCATCGCCTCATCCATTGATTTTACATCACGCATTCCCTGCAGCATATCCTGCAAGCCACCGGCTTTAATACCCGTTAAATGACTAAGGCATTGCCACACACGAATTCCTCCTTTTCCATACTTTGTCATAATGGGAAGGAACTTACCAATAGAATCATTGAGCCGCACTTTGTTTTCATCAATATACGTCATCAGCAATGCAGCACTCAGCCACTTGCTGCAGCTTGCAATACGTTCACGGGTGGTATCGGTATAATCCTGCATCAGTGTTTCAGCATCGGCGCCCGAAATCTTAGCCCTTATCTTGGTACGATTTTGTTGTTGTTTGGTAAGGTTGTTGAAGCTTTGATTATATACAAACTTTCCATCTTTGTAAATCATGAGCACAGCTCTGCCGCCAAGCATAGGTAGATTGTAGTTCACCCATTCATCCACTTTTGTAAAATTCTGCTGGGCAAAACCAACCTGTAATAATAACAGGAAAAGCAATGTGGTACTGACTTTGGGTCGGATATTCAAGTGTTTATCTGCCATTGTTTCTGGGATTTTTATGTTGGATTGTGATTTGACGATTCTTTTTTACTTCTGTTTAATCAAACGCAGAAAACCGAAATTACTTATTTCAGTGTAAGCTAAATGCTAAAAGCGTAAAGCTAAAGGCAATGGCTGACCGCTAAAAATTAAAAATATGAACTTAGGAAATTTTACCATCAAAGCAGCCGAAGTTGTGCAGCAGGCACAACAACTGGCCTTTAATGCACAGAATACAAATATTGAAACCGAGCATATCCTGAAAGCATTGCTTGAACAGGAGGATAGCCCGGTTGATTATTTGCTGAAGAAAAACAACGTAACCATAAACCTCGTTGAAACAAAACTCGATGAAGCCATTCAGCGTTTGCCCAAAACATCGGGCGAAGCTGCACAGATGATTGGTCGTGAAGCCAACAATGTAGTTCTCCGTGCAGGAGCATCTTTAAAAAACTTTGGTGATGAGTTTGTAACACCGGAGCATTTGTTGTTAGCCATTGTACAGGGAAATGATTCAACCGCCAAGCTGCTGAAAGATGCAGGCTTAACAGAAAAAGGATTGATTACCGCCATCAAAGACCTGCGCAAAGGCGATACTGTAAAAAGCCAGACACAAGAAACACAGTTCAATGCATTAAACAAGTATGCAAAGAATTTAAACGAACTGGCACGCCAGGGCAAACTTGATCCCGTTATTGGTCGTGATGAAGAAATACGGCGCACACTGCACATCCTTTCACGCCGCAGTAAAAACAATCCCATCCTTGTAGGCGAACCCGGTGTGGGTAAAACAGCCATTGCTGAAGGATTGGCTATGCGTATTATGAATGGTGATGTGCCTGAAAACCTCAAATCAAAAATCATTTATGCACTGGATATGGGTCAGTTGATTGCCGGTGCAAAATATAAAGGTGAGTTTGAAGAACGCCTGAAAGGTGTGGTGAAAGAAGTAGCTACCAGCGAAGGAGAAATTATTCTCTTTATTGATGAAATACACACACTCGTAGGTGCAGGTGGTGGCGAAGGTGCAATGGATGCAGCCAATATTTTAAAACCTGCCTTGGCAAGAGGAGAGTTAAGAGCAATAGGTGCCACCACATTAAATGAGTACCAGAAATACTTTGAAAAAGATAAAGCACTGGAACGTCGTTTCCAGAAAGTAATGATTGATGAACCAAGTGTGGAAGATGCCATATCTATCCTGCGTGGTTTAAAAGACCGTTACGAAACACACCACCATGTGCGTATTAAAGACGAAGCAATTATTGCAGCTGTTGAATTAAGTACAAGATATATCACCGACAGGTTTTTGCCCGATAAAGCTATTGACCTGATTGATGAAAGTGCTGCCAAGCTTCGCCTTGAAATGAACAGCATGCCCGAGGAGTTGGATAAACTGGAACGTCAGATACGCCAGCTGGAAATTGAGCGTGAAGCAATCAAACGTGAAAACGATGAACTGAAGTTAAAAGAACTCAACACTGAAATTGCTAATCTTTCAGTTGACAGAGATACATTAAAAGCAAAGTGGAAGGAAGAAAAGGAACTGGTTGAACAAATTCAAAATTCAAAAGTAAAAATTGAAAACCTGAAACTGGAAGCTGAGCGGGCAGAGCGGAATGGTGATTATGGTAAAGTGGCAGAGATACGCTACGGGAAAATTAAAGAAGAAGAAAAAGCAGTTGAAACACTTAACCAGCAGCTTGCAGCCAGTAACGAGAAACGTTTGTTAAAAGAAGAAGTGGATGCAGAAGACATAGCCGAGAACGTTGCAAAAATGACCGGCATACCTGTATCGAAAATGATGCAGGGCGAACGGGAGAAACTGCTTCACCTGGAAGATGAACTGCACAACCGTGTGGTAGGACAGGAAGAAGCCATTACTGCCGTTGCCGATGCCATCCGCCGCAGCAGGGCAGGGCTCAGCGATCCACGCAAACCCATCGGCTCCTTTATTTTCCTTGGTACAACAGGTGTGGGTAAAACAGAGCTGGCAAAAGCACTGGCCGAGTACCTGTTTGATGATGAAAGCATGATGACGAGGATTGATATGAGTGAGTACCAGGAAAAACATACCGTTTCACGCCTTGTGGGGGCGCCTCCGGGGTATGTGGGCTACGATGAAGGTGGCCAGCTTACCGAAGCAGTGCGCCGTAAACCTTACAGTGTGGTGCTGCTCGATGAAATTGAAAAAGCCCATCCCGATGTATGGAATGTACTCCTGCAGGTGCTGGATGATGGCCGCCTCACCGATAACAAAGGCAGGGTGGTGAACTTTAAGAACACCATCATCATCATGACCAGCAATATCGGCAGTCATTTAATCAGTGAGGCGTTTGAAGGCGTATCTACTGAAAATGAGATACTTGCAGCAACAGAAAAGGCAAAACTGGATGTTTTGACATTGCTTAGACAAACTATTCGCCCCGAATTCTTGAATAGGGTGGATGAAATCATTATGTTTGCACCACTGCTGCTTAAAGAAATCAAATCCATCATCCGCATTCAGTTGAGCAATCTTCAGAAACTGGTGGCCGAAAGTGGGATAAAACTGGAGTTCACCGATTATGCTCTTGATTTTCTTGCTGAGAACGGGTTCGACCCGCAGTTTGGAGCAAGACCATTAAAGCGACTGATCCAGAAGGAAATTGTGAATGCATTGAGCAAACGGATACTTGCCGGAGACATAGATAAGAACAAACCTGTTGTAGTAGATGTGTTTGACGGGGTTGTGGTTTTCAGGAATGAAGCCACCATTTCGCCCAAAGAAAAAAAGAAAAACAGCAACAACCTGGCAAGTTAGTTGTTACTAATAATAGAACTGAAAGAAACAATAACCATAAAAAGGAAACTATGGCACAAAGTAAAGCAAACGAAATAGAGATAATCCCAACCAAAGATATATGGGTGGGAAACACAAAGGCACCCGTAAAACTGGTGATGTATGGTGATTATGAAAGTGAAGCATGTGCCAAGGCAAACGAAGTGGTAAACCTGTTGATGGAAAAATATGAAGACAATCTTCAGTTTAACTTCCGTCACTTTCCGCTTACACGTATTCACCAGCGTGCACAAAAAGCTGCCGAAGCTTCTATTGGTGCTGCGCAGGAAGGTAAGTTCTGGGATATGCACAATATCCTGTTTGCACACCGCCGTAATCTTGGAACCATCAGCTTAAAAGGCTATGCAAAAGAAATTGGCGTAACAGATAAGAACTTCCTTACCAAACTGGTTGATTCAGTTTATGGATGGAGTGTACGTGCCGATTTGCTGGAAGGAGCCAACAAAGGAATTAAAGATGTTCCTTTCTTTTACATCAATGGCGAAGTGTACAAAGGTGCTGTAAACCTTGCAGCCTTCAGTAAAGCAATTGATGAAGTGCTTAAAAGCTCAAAGAGTACTGTAAAAGTTGCCGCTAAAAAGCGGGCTTAAATAAAAAAGAGGCTGTTCCTTACGAACAGCCTCTTTTGTTTTAATGCAGTAACGGTCTTACTGTGGTAAGGCTATGCACCAAACTGCCGCAGGTGATGATCGTTATGCTTGTAAATAAACTGCCCTAACTGTTCCCTGCTCATTTCTCCAAAAAACCAGTGTACAAACGAGTCGTTGCTGTAATGTTCATACTCTTTTACAAGATCGGCCCATTTACGCTGTTCTATTTGCAGATCAGCCGTTGCACCGGTAACCACAAACTGTTTTGAAGTAGGAGCATTTTGTTTAAGTGGAGTATCATCTTTCAGCATTTGTTTCAAGGCCGTTTTACCAAAAAAGCGGCCGAGGAATGAGCGTTTTACATGTACCGTTCCGTTATAAAGTTCTTCGCACAAAACGCAGTGCCTGGCCATTTGCTGCACATTCATTTTTCCCCATTGTGCCTGGCTGTCGGCAGTTAGCGAATAAATTCTGTTGATGATTTCATTCCGGTCGGCCTGGTTGAAAATCGATTTCATTATAGTGTGTTTTTTACAGGAAAGCAAGATAGCAAGAATATGGCCAAATGTAAAAGCTGTTTTCATTTAATATACTGGTGGTCGCAATGATGTTTATTCAGCAAACCGCCATTGCGGGGGTAAGCGGGTTATGTGTGTTGGCCTGGTGCCGAAGCCTGCCCGACAATTAAGCCGGGCAATCTGCCTTTTCTCACTTTTTCATTCCTCATTTCTTATTCTTTATTTCTCATTCTCCAGTTTCATCTTTCCATTTTCAATGAGTACCAAATACCAAAACCCTGTTTCATCCGTTATTTACAGGCTTCAAGTCCGGTACAAGTCCGGTAAATAGCGGACTTGCAGCGCACCTGTAACAAGTAAAAGCATAACCAGGTAACACTTAAACAATAACCATAAAACACTTTCAGCATGGCCAGGCAAAGCGCAACCTATCTCAGTGGCAAAATCAGGAATCTTATTTTTTATACACGTAACGGAGGCAATTTTGCAAAGCAAGCCCCGGTAACTGTTCATCAAACCGATGCAACCAAAGCCAGTGCCCGCAGTTTTGGAAAATCATCCACGCTGGGTAAAAACTTCCGCAGGCTGTTACAGCCCGTTATACCTTTTCCGCAAGACAGGGAAATGCAGGGCCGTTTTGCGGGAGCCTTTACCAAATGGCTTACGCTCAACAATAATAATCCGCAACCACCACAAACCAATTTGCCTTTTATAACAGGTTTTTCGTTTAATCCCGCCACCAGCATTGCAGAGCGTTGTAAACTGCCCTTTACCGTAAGTAACCCGTTGCCAAACCTAACCGAAGTCCAGTTGCCCGGTTTTATACCCGCCAATATATTTACTGCACCGGCACATACAGCAGCAATACAGTTAACCGTTACCGTTGCAGCCTGCAGTTTGCACAATGCAGAAGCAGTTGCTGCTGATACCAAACAACTGCATATTGATTATAATAACAATTTAGTGCCTGCACAAACCCTGCAGTTTAATGTAGCCACAAATGCAGGCACGTTGTTACTCACTGCTGTGCAGATTGTTTATTTGTTACAGAATGGGAAAACAGAAGAACGCAATGTGTTTATGCCTGCGGGAGTGGTGGATGGGAGGTGTGTTTAAAAGAGAATTTTGAATGTTCAGTAACGGTTGTAAACCAATGTATCGAAGTTGTATTTTCGAAAATTTGGGGGTTGAAAACTTTTGTATATTTAAGTGTTGTGTGCAATTGTTAAGACCACCCAGATATTTTAACCATTTTTAAGCGTATGACAAAGCTTGAAGAAAAGTATCTATTTCAAAAGTTTCAGGAACACTATAAAAATATGCCTTCCGGCTCAGCTGTTTTTGACGATAAACCGGATGTTGTATTTACCACCTCAACTGGAGAACTTATTGGTATTGAACTTACAGAATGTATATACAATGAAGACTTAATGAAGGAAAGTGAATACCAAATTAGATTTAATGAGAGAGTAATCGAAAAGCTTGAAGACCAAATGTCTTTCAAATTCCATTTGGACGTTGATCTAGACAATAAAATGCCACTAAGGCGAAATCAAGTTGAATCAACAATAAATGAAATAATCGAGGTCTGTGTTCGTGAATTTGGCGACCTAAACCAATATGAATCAAAAAGTGTTGAGCAATTGGACGTCGATTGGGATGAAGCGCCTCTTCACATTCAACAACATTTTCTAGATCGAGGCTACAGAAAATTACCAAAAGGTATTTCACGCATTCAAATGAGTAGACATGATATTCTTGAAAAATCGAGACATCCAGAATCAAAGGGGGGAGTAGTTCCAGATTTCACCGACGATATTTTAGAATTTATTTTAAAGAAAAAGAATAAGGCCTTAGTGAATTATAAGGATTGCGACCAACATTGGCTAGTTATTGGCGAAGGTGCCGATTTTTATAGCTACATGAACAATATCAGGATTGAAAGAGAGTTCGAAACGAAATATGATAAAATATTCATGTACAGAAGATGGAATTCCGATGTTATTGTCATTAAATAGCCTCTATGAATATAACTGCACATAACATTCTCTTATCGGTTTCTCTTATCGGTTCGTGTGGACAATAACCGATAAACAAAATAAAATTCATTTTAAACTTCTTGAGCAACGACAAACATATTTCCTTGGAAAGACACATTATTCGCCGTTCGGGGATAAGGCTTTTCTATTTTATATTATTTTCTGGCACTGTATCATTTCTATTTCTTAAAATGGCATATGATGAACCTGGTAAAAACAATATTCTGCCCATTATTATTTCAATCGTATGTTTTTTATCTTTCGTTTTATTCCTGACAGAGTTGATAATACGAGAACCTGAAATAATTTTGACTAAAGAAGGTCTTGAATTGCGACATATAGGCTTTTTTACTTGGGATATGATTGAGAGCTACTCGACATTTCGTGATCGACGCAGTGAAAATCTTACCGAATATTTGGCCTTACATTTTAAGGATAATGCAGATGTGACATTTGAAATTGAAGAGCTTGAAATTGATAAAAATGAGCTGGTAGATTTGATTACGAAATTTAAAGGCTCTGCGAATATTTATTTCGCAGGGCACAATTTGAAATAAGTGAACACACAAAAGAGGGTTTACTACTATGGCGAAGTGACAGTTAAAACCTCTCTTATCGGTTGGTGTCCTCTCCAACCGATAAATAAAACGATGAAATGTAATTTATGCTTAACCTTAAATTTCTTCCTCTTCGACAGAAAATACTTATTGGTCTTACAATTATAGGCGGACTGTTTTTATATGCGTGTTCCGCTTTCAGTTTAATAGAACAGGACACTATAAACGAACTGATTTTTTTGTATAGTATCGGAGTTCCTCTTTTTCTGCTGATGCTTGATACAGTCATTGACCTGAACGACAATAAAGTGTTTGCAATTTGGTTAGGAATTGCGATAGTGATTTTTGCTATTAGTCTTACAACTTATGGTAACGACAAGTTCATCATTCAGCGTAGCAGCAGCTTCAATCCTGATTCCGGTATAAATGGGTTGATGAGTGAATATTCAACATCATCACTAAAAGCTCTCTTGCTTTTTCTAATTGCCTATTGGCCGTTGAATAAGCTATTAAACAAAAACGGATTCTTTTTAGTAAATACATTTCACCAAATAAACTGGGAGCACCCCGAAGCACAAAGAAGGATAACTGCACCCGATATTGTGATAAATGTTATTTTGTATGCAGTAATTATAATTGCAAGTTTGTTTGGGCCTTAAACAACCCTCGCCTTGGTTCGTGTCTTCACGAACCATTTCTATTAATCTCCTCTCTTGTCCTAAAATAGGGTTACAGAAATTAGTAAAAGAGGTTAAACGAAACTGGCTTTGTCCGGAAAAACTATTTCACTTTTACAACAACCTTGCCTTTGCTTCGGCCTGTTTCAACATAGGACATCGCTTCGTTGGTTTGCTCAAACAGAAATACTCTATCAATTATTGGACGGATTTTTCCTGCTTCAATCAAAGAAGTAATTTCATTTAACTGTTTGCCCTCTGCCCTCATAAACAAAAATTTAAAATTGACGTTCAGTTTTTTGGCTTTTCGTCTTACAGACATACTCAACAAATTCATCAGTAGTTGTAAATGCCGGCCTAAGCCTATTTTTTTGGCAAATTCGGGTGTTGGTGGTCCTGTAAGTGAAACAAGTGTACCACCCGGTTTCAAAATCTTTAAGGAATTTTCAAGCACTTTTGTATCCCTGTTACTATGCAACACAACATCGTAATCTTTTAAAATTGCAGAAAAATCTTCCTTTTTATAGTCTATCACTAAATCAGCACCGAGACTTTTCACCAAAGCAGTATTGGCCGAACTTGTTGTAGTGGCTACAAATGCACCAATATGTTTTGCCAATTGAATGGCGAATGTGCCAACGCCACCGGAGCCTGCCTGTATAAAAACTTTTTGCCCTTTTTGCAGCTTCGCAATTTCTACAAGTGCCTGCCAGGAAGTAAGCCCAACTAATGGAATAGAAGCGGCTTCTTCCATCGATATATTTTTAGGTTTTAACGCTAAGTCATTTTCATTTACAGCAATATACTCGGCAAAAGTTCCTGTTTTAAAATCAGCTGGTCTTGCATACACTTCATCACCAACTTTAAATTTAGAAACCTTGGATCCTGCTCTTGTTATAACACCAGCCATATCGTGTCCATTAATAAAAGGTGTTTTGTAAGGCAGAAATAGTTTGAAGTCGCCATTTTTGATGAGAGTGTCTAACAGGTTTATAGCAGTTGCGTTGATCTGAACCAGTACTTCATTTTCATTGATAGTTGGTTCTGCAACTTCTGTAAGATGCAATTTTTCTTTTTTGCCGTAGCGTTTTACGATGAATGCTTTCACTTTCTTAATTTTTAAACTTGTTGATATTTTTGATGATTGAATTCTCAAATGTTTTGTAAGCGAAATGTTGTATAGCCAGAAACAAGGATGCTCCTTTACCAACAGGATGACTGAATTTTACATTTTTGTCTTCCACCAATTTTATGATGGTATTTATTACAGGCGTTGGTTCAGGTGCATTTTCAAATAAATTTTTTGCGAAAGCATTAATCTTGCTTCGGTAATTATCATAATCGCTTATCCTCTTTTCTGCCACCAGCGAACTATCAAGAAGATTGGTTTTAAAACCCATTGGCTCAACCATAGCTACTTCAATATTAAACTCAGTCAACTCAAATCGTAATGACTTAAAATATCCTTCTAAAGCATGTTTAGAAGCTCCATAGTAAGCAGCATTTGGAAAATTTAATAAACCCATTATTGAGCCGACAGTAATGATTTTTCCAAACTTTTGCTTTCTGAAATACGGTAACAATTCATTGGTAAGCTTAATTGTTCCCCAAAAATTAGTGTCAAATTGTTGTTGGCCTTGTTCAATAGTTGTTTCTTCCGCAAGACCTGATAAATAAAAACCTGCATTATTGATCAAAACATCTAATTGGGAAATGTGTTTGAACAACTCATTGCCAAAGGATTGAATGGATTTATCATCCGCTATATCCAGCGCCAGCAATTTAAACGGCACTTTCATTTTAGCCGGGTTGCGGCTTGTGCCAATAACATTATAACCACTTTCGTGTAGCCTGGTTGCCACTATTAAACCAAATCCCGAAGAAGCACCGGTAATTAAAATTGTTTGTTTCATTTTATAATTTGATTGTTTATATGTAAATTTGCTTGCATTTTGCAAGTGCAAATATATAAACTACTTTCAAAATGCAAGTAATTATTTAAATTATTTCAGAATTTTTATACCTGGGCAAATGGAAACAATAAAAAAAAGGTCGGAATGTCCCATCAGTTGTTCGTTAGATATCTTTGGCGACAAATGGTCGTTATTGATAATCAGGGATATGATGTTCTTTAATAAATCAACTTATGGCGACTTTTTAAAATCGGCAGAAGGCATAGCCACAAATATTTTAGCTTCACGGCTGCAAGCCCTGGAAGAAAATAAATTGATTGAAAAGCTGGTACACCCCGAGAGTAAAGCAAAGGTTTTATATAAGCTAACCCAAAAGGCAATTGACCTGCTTCCGGTAATTGTAGAAATTCATTTGTGGGCGGAGAAATATTTTGATATCCCAACTGAAGTAAAGATTCTGCTAAAAGATGCCAAAAAAGGAAAAGACGAATTTATAAAGACAACAACACGACAATTAAAGAAACAGATTGCATCCTGAATTGGGCTAACGGGAAACAGTTCATTTTTTTCTTATCGGATGGTCTCCTCACTAACCGAAACACTAAATCTATGATATGAATATCTTTCATGCACGGCAGGGTCAAATGGAAACATCGTTTTGTTATTTTTACACCGACACGATTTATGGATTTAAGCACCTGCTTGCTGATGAGAGTAATTGTTTCTCTTATCGCTTGGTGCCTTCGCCAGCCGGTAAACAATGTCGGGGAGTCCTAATTCTATTCGGCATTAATTGTTACCTTCAACATCATTTTTTCAATTGGCTTCAGTTGCCGGGCAATATTTATAAAACATCAACCCAACTGCAACATCTGAACACTGCATTCAAATTTAAAATGTGACAAGAACATCAACCTGTATACTCATCATGATTTTGACAAGCTGTTGTTTAGAAAAAAACGCATTGCCACATGAAAAGTATTATGATTTTTATTATAGTGCAACCTATTCTTACAATAAGGATACATTAAAAATCCAGGTAAAAAATCCTCTTAATTGTCCTTTGCGATTTTCAATTTCTTCCCCGCAAAAGTCTATAGCTGAAATAGTAACTAAGTTTGGTACACTTACCCTGAAAGAAAAAAGTGATACAATTTTAAATTATTATGTAAAAGCCAATGGAAAAATTAGTTTAGCGTTTCATACGCTGTACGGCGACTTAAATAAAGCGATAAGAAAGGAGAAAATGAGTTTGCCTTTTCCAAATAACAAAGTGTATAAAGTAATACAAGGCTACAATGGGTCATACTCGCATAATACTTCCAATTCACGTTATGCGATTGATTTTGCTTTAAATATCAATGATACAATTTGCAGTGCAGATGATGGCTATGTTGTGGGAGTAATAAAAGACTACAACAGGTCGGGGAAAACTGAAGAATGGTTTGACTATGGTAATTATATAACAGTTTATCATTCCAAAAGCGGGCTGTTTACACAGTACGTTCATTTAATCCAAAATGGTTCATTTGTAAAAGTGGGAGATACTGTGAGAAAGGGACAACCAATAGGATTAAGCGGTATGACAGGTTATACAACAATTCCTCATTTGCATTTTAATGTGAAAAGGCCCGATGAAAAAGAAGGATTAATATCAACAGACATTGAGTTTGAAGAAGGGTATAAAGGGGCAGAATTAACTGAAAATACAATCGTCAAAAAATAAAATCTGTAAACAACATGCCCTTCGCAGGCGGAAGCTTCTCATTTCGGTTGGTGAGGACACCAACCGATAAGAGAAAAGAGTGCTGGCTTCTTTTTCCTGAAGAGTGTAATTTTAATTGGTGGTTAGAATAACTGATAAACAAACGCATAAATAATTTAGCATCATGAGAAAATATTTCACTACTCTTTCGCTGGCTGTTTTAACTGTTATTCTCTTTTCTTGTAACAATAAAAATTCAAAAGAGAATAATACTCAAACGCCTGTTGAGAGTTCAGGCAACCTTGCATCAAAAGTGCTTTCTGCTAACGAGTTAGATAGCATTGTCAGTTTAATTATTGATATTTCCGCTAAAGATTTTTATAAGAATCAACAACCAGCTCCGGTTAACTTTAGTGATGTTAAACTTAAGTATATAAAAAAGCAAAACGGAGAAGAGCTGTATATTTTATGTGGCCGATTTATTACCATTGATAAACAAGAGACCCCTTTCGCCACAGTAAAAAATATTGATTATGAACAATGGGTTGGTACAAGTGCATTAACATACTGCCAGGATTCTAAAGAAATACTGTATACAAAAAGTGATCTGTCTTCTGCATTGAAGACTAAATTTGAGTCTCTAAAAAAATAAACAGGTAAGTTGTTACATCGATAGTGTAAGAATAAGCTCGTTGATTACTGGCGTAATAATGAGGCTGGGCAAAATAGGACAGGCTTCTTGTGCCTGAAGAGGGAAGTTTCATTTCGGTTGGTAAAGACACCAACCGATAAGTTAAATCCTGCGCCGGATTTACTGATTTTTTATAGCTGTACTATTCATGTTGAACATTGCAACTTATACCTGAATCAATAACCTTTCCGCCAATATAATCAGCTGCACATTGCCGTGCATCACCATGCAAACCACGGTAAACAGTGATGCCGTGATGGAGCAACACATTCATTGCCCCGTTGCCCATATTGCCCGCAAGCATTACTGTTACATTTTTTTTCTGAAGAATAGCTGCTACATTGCTTTTACACCCGCAAACTGATGAAGCTGGTATAAAATCAACCTCCTCTTTTATTATTGCATTTTCTGCAGTAAATACAAGGTAACCCTGGCACATACCGAAATGCTGTTCAACCATATTATCTTTTGCAGGTACAGCTATTCTCATACTATGCTTTTTTAAATTTCCGGATAAAATTTTCAATCACCTCTTCCTGTTTGGGTATAACCATCTGCACCTGTTTTGAGCGAAACAGTTCTGTAACCTTTGATCCAAACCTGCCGGCAACAGCTATTTTAATTTCTTTTTCTGCCAGCATTTCAGCTGCATCACATCCTGCAGCTTCTTTGTTGTAGCGTTTTGGATTTTCAATAAATTCATAGTTGTCAGTATCTGTATCATAAAGTAAAAACCAATCGCTTCTGCCAAAATGTGGGTTAATGATTGACTTCAGATGGTTTTCGTGTGATGCTA
Source organism: Chitinophagaceae bacterium UBA1931 (assembly GCA_002337125.1). GTDB lineage: Bacteria > Bacteroidota > Bacteroidia > Chitinophagales > Chitinophagaceae > Lacibacter. The sequence continues at coordinate 305,983 of DDFJ01000004.1, read as the reverse complement.
TTGCTATTTTCATTTCCAAGTTTGTTTATATTAATTGATTCCGACTGGCACACAGGGCATATTTTAGTTTCCTTATCTCTAAGTGTAAACGTAATATCACAGGCAGTACATTCATACCAGTCGGTAATGTCAGCATGCCCTTTGTCAAAATGGATACATCCTCCTTCAATAAAAGCAGTTGCTATTTTACGGCGTACACTCTCATAGATGCGTGTAAAAGTGGGCCGAGATATATTCATCAGTTTGGCGGCTTCGGCCTGTGTGAGTAATTCATAATCACAAAGGTTCAGTGCCTCATATTCCTCAAAGCTGATGCTTACCTCAGCCCCGGAATTACACTGAACACCCTGTGGTTTAAAGCCCTCAAAATGCGGAGCTCTTTGTATCAGTCTGCTCTTTTTTGTACGTGCCATACATGTTGTTTAGACAAATATAATGAACAAATGTTCAGTATGCTCAATAATTATGAACTTTTGTTCATAATTTTATTAAATAATGAAATGATATGTATAAGAAACTGCATAGAAGTGAGCAAAGCATTACCCGGCATTTTAAAGCCATTTTTCCTGATACATTAAATGCAAATGAAACTTTATTTGGGGGCAAAACACTGATGTGGATGGATGAAGTGGCTTTTATTACTGCAACAAGGTTTACGCATCAGAAAATGTATACGGTTAAAACAGAAGATATTGTGTTTTCTCATTCTGTTTGCCCAGGATCCATTATTGAAATAGTAGGAACTGTTGTGAGTATGGGAGCTGTTAAGCTTAAAGTAAATGTAGAAGTCTTTGCTGAAGAAATGTATGGTACAGGAAGGGAAAAGGCTGCAGAAGGGGTGTTTGTTTTTGCAGCGTTAAACGAAAACAGAAAACCCGAGCGGATTAATTATGAAAACGTTTTACAGGAGTAGTGCAGGTTAATTTTTGCCCTTGTTGATCCGTGAAAAAAATTGCACGGCGAGTTTGTATTGCCTGGGCAACCGCTTAAATTAAAGTACAAAGTTTGTTTCGCTTGTAATCAAATCAAGCATGCTGTAAGATGTGCAGTTTGACAAGATTATTGGTCTGCGTCGCAATAACAGCGGGCAGTTTATTCTTTCTTCAGCTTTTTATATAATTTCAGGGAATTATAACAACAACAAAAAATTAAATCTATATGCGGAAAATAATTTCATTTATGCACATATCGCTCGATGGTTTTGTAGCAGGACCAAATGGAGAGATGAACTGGATTAAGGTTGATGAAGAAATATTTGATCATGTGGGTAAGCGTATCAGCAAAACCGATACGGCATTATATGGCAGGGTAACCTATGATATGATGGAAGGGTACTGGCCAACTGCTGCCGACAAGCCTAACGCAAGCAAACATGATATTGAACATTCAAAGTGGTACAAGGATGTTCACAGAATCGTTTTATCCAAAACGTTGAATGCAGATGGTTTGACGAATACAACTGTTATCAGCGGGCAGCTTGCCGACAGAATCAATGAAATTAAACAACAGGGCAGCGGGGAGATATTGCTGTTCGGCAGTCCTTCAGCAACACATGCGCTTATACAGGAAAATTTAATTGATGGTTACTGGCTGTTTGTAAACCCGGTTATTCTTGGGCAGGGTATTCCATTGTTTGTTGATATTAAAGGCAAGGTTAAATTAAAACTACTCGCTGCACAGCAATTTACTTCAGGTGTTGTTGGGCTGGATTATGTGGTTGATGCAGAATGAAAATACTTCGGATAAAAATACTATTAGGACTTTTTACATTATTTAGTCTTGCAGATTGTTTGGGCCAATCAGATACTTCTTCCCGGGGAGTTATCTTCTTTGAGGATTTTTTAAATAATAACAATAACTGGACAGTAGCAGAGAATAAGAACGTAAGCTCAAGAATTGAGAACGGGTTTTATTATTTGAAAGCAGTTGGTCATGCATATGGTGAGGCGCAGGAAGTTAAAATTGATACACGAAAAGATTTTGAAATAGAAACACGAATAAAGATAGAGAGTGGTAGCGCCGAACATAAAGATTATTACAGCATGATTTTTTGGGGGCGTGCAGCGATGACCGGTTATTACTTTACGTTTGCCGGCGATGGTTTTGCATCTGTGGAATTCTGTGATGGAAAGAATCAACGGGATTGTATTGTAAAGAGTAATTCGTTACAGCAAACCAATCTTAATCCGGTTGGATTTAATATTTATACGATTAAAAAAATCGGCAAGACGTATTCTTTTTTTATAAATGGCAATCAGTTTTATACCATGCCTTTTGCTCCGTTTTATGGAACCCTCGTTGGATTTGGCGCCGGCAGAAAAGTAAGTTTGGTAATTGATTATTTTAAAATCAGTTATTTGTAGTTTTCTATCCAAATGACAGAAAGAGCAATCGGTGAAAAAGAAAATTTACCGCTTTGAGTAATTTTATTTGATTAATGAATATTGACGAGTTTATACATGTTTATAAACAGGAGATGGAGTCAAACCTATTTTCTTCCTTCATTGCTTGGGGTTACACGCATCAGTGCACAGGAAGTGGGGGATGGGTTATACATGATCTTTCGTATAACAGCCAGTCAGATCAGTTGATCATGCAGTTTAATGATAAATCAAAACTGCTGATTGAAGCACCCGCCGACATAAGTATAAATGAAGATGGTATTGAAATGAAAGCCGCCAAAAGAATAACCTTCGAGTGGGTTGATCTTTTATCTTCCGGCTTAAAGTCGAAGAAGTATTATCTTGATTTTATAAATGATGGTGTAAAAGTTATTGGCAAAAATAATGTGCACTGGAGCTTTATTGATGCAAAGGATCTTTCAATTAAGCAACCTGCATTAATCATGTCAGGAAAATAAGGATTGTTTTCATAAGTTAATCGCAAACAAGTATTCTGTGCCCATCGCAGTCTTCAAATACAAATTCCCTGTTACCATAACTTCGTTTAACAATGTGCTCAACAATCCTTACATCGTTTGCTTTCAGTTCATTAAAAAATAAATCGATTTCCGGTACCCAGATAATAAAATCATGACTGATGGAACGATAGTCTTTGTTGGTTTTAATTGTTCCTGAATCACTTTTTGCAAAATGCACCTGGAAACCATCCCGCTCAACCATTGCGTAAACAGGTGGTTCCTGTACAAAACCAATAATGTTGAAGCCGAGTTTAGTTCTGTAAAATTCTGCAGTCTGTTTTACGTTGTTTACTACAAGTTGGGGAGCGCTGCCTATAAGTTTTGCTTTGTTCATTTTAGTCTGCATTTATTTCCTGCCCAAACTGCAGCAGGTATCCATTGTTATCATACACTGCAAATTCACGCATGCCCCATTCAAAGGTTTCAGGTTCGTAGCAGATAGTTGCTATGTCTTTCAGTTTTGCCCAGAGTTCATCCACATTGTTAGTGGTAAAATAAAAACTGCCGGTAAATGCTGGTTGCTCAAACGGTATATGCTCATTTGGTTGGGCAATCATGATTTCAACTGCATCTTTTTGCAGCGATGCCCAGCTCCATTCATCATTTCGTGCAACAAGAGTAAAGTTTAATACATCAACATAAAAGCTGATGGTTTCATTAAACCTGTTTGTGCGGAGTATGGGCCGCAGCGCCTGTAGTTTCATACGATGGTTTAAGTATGGTCTTATGTTAACATCACTGTAGGCAGTGGAGTTTTGTTGCCGTTGAGTAAGGCAATGCTGTTCATGGTTACCTGTGCAATTTCAGCAATAGCTTCTTCGGTAAAGAAAGCCTGGTGAGCAGTAATCAGCACATTGGGAAAACTCATCAGCCGTTGTATGTTATCATCTTCAATAATGCTTGCTGATAGATCACGGAAAAACAGTTTCTCTTCCTGTTCGTACACATCAATACATAATGCACCTACCTGCCGTGTTTTAAGTGCATGAATGATATCTGCGGTATTAATCAATCCGCCACGACTGGTATTAATGATGGTAACGCCTGGTTTCATCTGCTTAATTGTTTCCTTATTGAGCAGGTAATGATTTTCGGGTGTTAACGGGCAATGCAGGGAAATAATATCGCTTTGCAGCAACAGGTTGTTAAACGGTACATAGGTTACTCCTTTCTCAACAAGACTTTTATCCTCATATAAATCGTAAGCAATAACGTTACAGCCAAAGCCCAGCATAATGTTGCAGAATGCCTTGCCTATTTTTCCTGTACCAACAACACCAATTGTTTTACCATGCAGGTTATAGCCAAGTAAACCGTTTAATGCAAAGTTCTGTTCACGTACACGGTTGTATGCTTTGTGTGTTTTGCGGTTAATAGTGAGCAGCATGGCAACTGCATGTTCGGCCACTGCTTCAGGAGAGTAGGCGGGCACACGGCAAACAGATAAGCCAAGACGTTTCGCTGTTTCAAGATCAACATTATTAAATCCGGCACAACGAAGCGCAATGATCTTTACTCCTTTTGCCGCCAGTATCTCCAGTACTTCCGCATTCAGTTTATCATTTACAAATACACAAACTGCTTCTGCATCTTCCACCACATTTACAATATGCGGACCGAGATGTGTTTCATAATATTCAATTTCAAAACCATATTGCTGGTTGGCTTTATCGAAAAATAACTTGTCGTATGGCTTTGCCGAAAAGAAAACAATTTTCATACAGTAAAGATGCGGCTTAATGCCGGGATATAAAAACCGTATATAACAAACTGTAATAACTGTTTACACATGATGCATTTTTTTACAGCAACAAATGACAGAAAATAAACGGTTTCTCCAATGAAAACTGCTTGCATTTGGTTTGCAATGTTTGTACTTTTCTTTAAACAACTGAAGGTTATGAAAAAGTATTTACTACTGCTATGCGGCATGCTTTTTCTGCTGCACACTATTCATGCACAGCAAACCAATTACAAAGTGGTGTTTGATCTTTCCAGTAAAGATTCAGTAAATCAACAGTCGGTGGTGCGTGAAATTTACCTGATTAAAGAAGGAAATCCTGATGCACAGCTTGAAGTGGTGGTGTATGGGCAGGGGCTCAATTTTGTACTGAAAGATAAATCGCCGCAGGCAGATGCCATCAGGAAAATAACTGCAATGAAAGGCATTTCAGTTAATGTATGTGCAATTACCATGAAGCGTATGAATGCCACTAAAGCTGATTTAATTGAAGGCGTAGGTGTGGTGCCCGATGGTATTTATGAAATTATTTCACGCCAGAGAGATGGCTTTGGTTATATCAAAGTTGCTCATTAGCTTATTGAACAGCGTTTTCTCTTAATGTTTTTCATAAAACAAACGGGGAGGTAATGAAGAAAAAATTCACACAATACCTTGCTGTGATTTTCTTTTTATGTGCGGTTATAATTGTAACCGTATTATGGTATACGTGCAACGATAATGTTGAGTCCCATCAACAGGAAAAAAAACAAGTCATTGCATCAACAGAATCTGAACTTATACAATATGGCAAAGATTTACTGGTGCATACGTCAAAATACCTTGGCCCAAAAGGAACGGTTGCGCAAATCAGTAATGGAATGAATTGCCAGAACTGTCATCTCGAAGCGGGTACAAGACTTAATGGCAATTGTCTTGCTGCAGTTGCATCAACTTATCCAAAATATCGTGAACGGAGCGGCAGGGTTGAGTCTATCGCTTTTCGCATTAATGAATGTATGCTGCGAAGTCTTAACGGAAAAGAATTAGACAGTAATGGAAAGGAAGTGCAAGCTATTACTGCATATTTGCTGTGGTTGGGCAAAGATGTAAAAAAAGTGCAACAAATGAAGAACAGTAATTCATCAACATTGATGTTTCTTAACCGTGCTGCCGATACAATGCATGGACGGATTGTTTTCATGAATAACTGTCAGCGTTGCCATGGAAGTAATGGTGCAGGTCAGCTGCAGGAAGATTCAGTTGCCTATTTATTTCCCCCATTATGGGGAAGTAACAGTTATAATGTAAGTGCAGGAATGTACAGGTTAAGCAGACTTGCAACCTTTGTAAAGTACAACATGCCTTATACACCTGTGCCTGTTGCACCTCAACTTACAGATGAAGAAGCATGGGATGTTGCTGCATTTATTGTATCAAAAGAACGACCTCAGAAGTTTTTCAGTTACGATTGGCCAAAGCTTACAACCAAACCTTTTGATTATCCGTTTGGTCCTTTTGCTGATACATTCTCTGCAATGCAGCATAAATATGGTCCGTTTAAAATGATTGCTGCTTTTAAACAAAACAGCCGCTAATAAATAACGGCTGTTCAATCATCATTAACCGGCTACAAAACAATAGGAGCATTGATGTTCCTGTGCACGGCCTACTGCCCACACTCCTGAAGGAACAGGTTGTATTCCCGGAAGCAGGCTGGCCATCCATTCGCTTTTTACTTCTGCAGGATCTTTTTTCATTGCTTCAGCAGCGCCAGCAGAGAAAACTGTCATGGCTGCATCGCATACACAAAACATTACACCATCGTTCTGGAGTTCATTAATACCGATGGATATTTCGCCAAAGCCCGGCACTTTAAATGCCCCTTTGGCCGGTTGCCAGAAAGGGTTGCGTACCGAAGGCATTTTGGTTGCAGGATCATTTACTTTAAACATTTCGCCAAACTTATATTTCTCCCAAAGTTTGCTTTCAAATGCAAAAGGAATTGCACTATGGCGAAGTACAACCACCACACCACAATCGCTTGAAGAGCTTCCTGTTTTTTGATTGGTTAACAAAAACACCCTGGGCCATGCAAAGGGAAATATTTCGGCAGGATGTGTGGCATCAAATACAATTCTGTGTTTGCCTTTTATTTTATTAAACCATTCATCGGGTGAACCGGGATCGGTTGCTTCAGTTGTTAATTCAGATATGTTTCCTGCTTTTAATGCTGCAGTTGGTAATGCAGAAAGACCAAGTGCAGCTGCGCCTGCAGCAATAGTGCCAAGGAAACCACGGCGGTGCGTTGGTTTGATAAGGTTTTCTTGTTTCATTTTAAAAATTTTGGTTGTTATTGAATAACGGGCACTGGTTAATAAAAAAAGTTGAAAAAAATATCAGGGTGGGAGACCGGCAATTAAAAGTGGCGGGGAAATAATTATTGCGGATGCAATTTGCATACGAACACAAGGATTCATTTTGGTTGATTTAGTTATTGCAGAAAAATGAAACCCGGTATAGTTCGTAAGTCTTATCTAAATTAAATAATAGTTTGTTGAGATGCAACAGTCGCAGAAGTTTGATACAATGAAAAAGGGTGATGTTGTCATCACCCTTGCAAATCTTATGATTGTATATATTAAAAATGTGTAATCGGCATTTCAATAATGAGTGTAAATCCTTTTCCTTTAGCTGAATCAATGGTTGCTGATCCGTTAACAACTGTTAAACGGTGACGGATATTTCTCAAACCAATTCCTTCCTCAATCTTTTCCTTCTTCATTCCTATACCGTTATCTGAAATACGAAGCCTGAACAGATTATTGCTGATGGAAAAACGAAATACAACACTGCCTGCATTTGCATGTTTCAGAATATTGGTGCATTGTTCCTGTACAATACGGTACACTGTAAGTTTCTGTTCTTCGGTAAGTAACTCCTCGTTAAAATCCTGCTGGATAATCTTTGTCTTGATTCCTGTATCATTAAACATTGTTTTGGCAACACGCCTCACTTGTTGCAATAATGTTTCTGTTACACGATTCGGGATTACAAGCTCATGAGCAATACGCCTGTTTTCGTTTACAGCAAAGCGGATGTTTTCGATACATTTTGGCAACAGTTCATTCATTAATGCAGGGTTTGCTTCGATCATTGAAAGAAGCATATTGCTGCTTACGAGTATCTGGTTTACATTGTCGTGCAGTTCAATACCAATAGCATTACGTTCTTTTTCCTGCCCCTGCACCATTGCTTCAGTAATCTTTCGTTGTTCTTCTGTTTTGCTTTTCAGTCGTTCATCTTCCAGTCGTTTGATTTCTGTAATATCAATATGCATTACTACAGCTCCAAGAAAGCCTTTCCCTTTCAGCTGAGTGGTAATCATCCTGAACCATTTTTTTGATTTAACGGATGAACAGCAATATTCAAATACAAATTCTTTTGATCTTCCTGATAGAACAGAGCGGATGCCTTTGATTGCTTTCTGCGCATTTTTTTTATCGGCAATTTCTGTTGTTGGAGAAACTTGCAGATAACAGTCGCCTTTTTTATAACCGTAAATAAGGAAATTGGTTTTGTTTTTTACATGCTTCCATTCGTCGTTTGAATCCTGTATAATACCCTTTCTGTCAATGAGAGCAATATCAGCAGGTAACGTATTCAGTATAGCAGAGAAACGTTCTTTCAGCAACCGGTTTTCCTGGTAACGTTTCTGCAATTCATCATCGGCTATTTTTCTTGAGGTAATATCGTGTTTTGATCCAAGCAATTTTAAAGGGTTGCCTTCTTTATCACGAATGATAAAAAACATTTCCCTTACAACGGCATAGCTTCCATCTGCTTTCCGGAACCGGTATTCAGCACTGCCCTTTACTTTATGCTTGTTAGCCAGTACTGCATTCATTTCCCTGATTACTTTTTCTTTTTCATCCGGGTGCAGTTTGTCTTCCCAGAAACCCTCTTCGGCATAATCGTTTACGATTGGGTAGCCGAAAAGATATTTATAACCTGTGCCTAATATAAAGCCCCTTCTTGTTTTGAAATCGAAATCCCAAATGGCATCACTGGTTGCTTTTGCCACTGCTTTATAACGTTCATTGGAGATTTTGCTTTCGTTTTCTGAGTTTTTGCGTTCAGTAATATCAATATGAAAACCATCCCACACAATCATTCCGTCATGTTGTTTCCTGGGTGTTGATATAATATTTAACCAGCGGATTTCATTATTGATATTTCTGAATCTGACTTCAACATTAAAGACCGTAAGGAGTTTTGCCGTCTTTTCTTCTTCTTTAATCAAATTAGGCACATCCTCTTCATGAATTCTGCTGTAAATAATCATGGGGTCTTTCATTACTTCAGCAGGGGTGTGGCCTGTTATTCGTTCCACTTCATCACTGATATATGTAAATTTCCGCTCTTCCCAGCTTTTACCAGCCAGTTGGAAAATCATTAATCCAGGGAGATTGTTACTCAGGTTTTGCAAACGTGCATTCTGTGCTGCGAGATTTTCTTCTGATTTTCTTCTTTCAGTTACGTCAATCACAACGCCATGCCATGTAATACTTCCATCCGGTTCTTTTACAGGAATATCACTTACTTCGTGCCACACAGGGCCTTTTACCGGGTGATTGTATTTGTACTCAAGCTGAAGTTTTGAAAGTTTGTTTGCGGAATCGTAAACAGCATTTAAAACATTCTCCCTGTCATCAACATCAATCATATCAACAAACTGCTCAAAATTTTCTTTGAGAGTTTCGTAACTCAACCCATAAATATTTTCTGATGCAGAGTTGGCATAGTAAAGTGTAAAGTTGTTGTTTACATCCATATGGAATGAGTGAATGACTCCGGGGGATGCAGCAGCCAGTTGGTCCAGTTTATTTTTTTCTTCTTTAAGCGCCTGGGTTGCTTTTACTTTTTCCGTTATATCAACCGACAGTATAAAAATGCCATAAGTCGTAGGCTGAATACTTAACTGAAACCATTTTTCAGTTGAGTCGGGTAATATAAATCTATTTTCAATCTGCAGGGGAGTGTTTTTCTCAAGACAATGTTCGGCAATTTCATAAATCCTGTTTCCTTTCATTTCCGGAATAACCTCCATTATATGTTTGCCTATGAGGTCTTCTTTCTTATGGCCTGCCTGTTTGGCGAATGCTTCGTTTACATAAATATATTTTTCATCGAAACCAATAATCTGTACGCCCTCAATCATATTGTCGAGTGTGTTGCGGTAGCGTTCTTCGGTTTGTTTGAATTTTTCTTCAGCTAAAATGCGTTCAGTTACATCTCTGTAGTTGAATATAATTGCCTTTACATATTCATCGTGCAGAAGATTTGTTGCCAAGCCTTCCATCCAGATATAGGTTCCGTTTTTTGCCATATAACGGAATAGCGTTTTTTCTGTATTACCTGGTGATTGCATCAGGCGTTTGATACCTTCTGTAATCGACTGCCTGTCGTCGGGATGTATATTTGACAATGAAGTTTGTCCGATTGTTTCCTCATCAGTTCTTCCTGTAATACGCACTGCAGATGGACTTCTGTAGATGATTTTAAATTCTGCATCCAGGAGGTTAATGATGTCGTAGCTGTTTTCGATAAGGGCACGAAAGCGATTTTCACTTTCAATTAATTTGTTTTCGCTTTTTATTTTTTCTGTTACATCGGTTATGAGTACAAGCCGGGCTTTTTTGCGGTTAAATTCTATTGGCTGACCAATGACTTCCACCTGCATTAATGTGCCATCTTTTTTAAAATGTCTCCAAATGTTTTTCCTGTTTTCCGGATGAAAGTGTGTTGCAAATTCAACTTCTAAGAAACGTTTTTTCTCTTCATCAGGCCTGATGTCCATAATCGTCATTGATAAAAACTCCTGACGGTTATATCCATACGTCTGCAATGCCATTTGATTAACATCCAGGAACTGCAGTGTTTCTGCATCAAATATCCACATCGGCATTGGATTATTCTCAAAGAGATACCTGTACTGCAATTCACGCAAGGCAATTTCTTCTGTACGTACTCTTACCTTTTCTTCCAGTTGCTCATTGTGTAGCTGCAGCTGGTGGGTGAGATCCTCTAACTTCTTTTTCTCATTTGTTTTTTCAGTGATGTCTCTAACCGTAACAACTATAAACGAACCTTCATCTGTATATGCAGGGATAAGTGCAATATCTGCAGGGAAAGTTGTGCCGTTCTTACGCAAACCTGAAAGAGCCAGGCCAGAATGCATGAATCTCTTCTTTTTGTCATCAACAAAATCCTTGCGGTATCCGATATGTTTTTTACGGCTTCCCGATGGTATTAATTCCTCAATTAGTTTGCCGTTTATTTCATCAGGCTCGTATCCAAAAACTGATTCAGCCTCTTTGTTAATATATTCGATTATCCCATTTTCATTTGTGATGATAATAGCATCGGCAGTACAATTGAGAAGCTGTGTACATTTTGGCGTTGTTTGCCCGCTGGCAGGTATCAGTTCTATATAAAGCAGGATATATGTTGTTTCTTCCTGTTCATTTAAAACAGGTCTGCATTCCAGCTTAAATTTTTCAGGGCTGCTGTTATTCTCTTGCTGATGTGAGGCTAAAATTGTATCGCTTTGTTTTGTTGTGGCTGCTTTTTTTAGTGAGGTGTGCAGCAGATTATTTTCTTGATCATTCAGCGACAGTATCTCAAAAACAGATTTTCCAATAAGTAGATCAGCTTCTTTATTCAATAACTTCAGGCAATCTTTACTTAAAGAAATAATCAATCCTTCTTTCGTAAGCATGAGAAAGCTACCAGGTAAGGCATTGATTAATTGTTTAAATTCCAACATGTTTGATTTTTAATTCATTTATCACAAACCGGTGGTATCTCTTCAGGTAGTTTTCTTTCGTAAAAAAGATAGTGCTTTCATAGGTAATTACTGATTTCTCAAAGGTATTTATCAAACACAATCCGCAAGCATGATTCAAGTCATTAGTTACATTGATTTTTTTCGAATAGATATTTACACTTAGCCCTGTTAATATTCTTTTGGATTTCAAATGATTTATATATGGCAATTATTCGGGTTGCATCGATAAATTAATCACTAATCCAAATGAACAACTGCAGCTTTTTATTACTAAAATGTGCTTGCAGTGATGCATAATTTACTGCGTTTTGTAAATTTCAACAGTGGCATGACAGTTGTTCACTGGTGATTTATTGACAAGTGTTTGTGAAATAAATATTTTAATCCTACTAGTTTTGTAGGGTAGTTGTATTTCCCTATTTTTGTTATCTAAAATTGAAACGATGACCAATCAAATAGTTTGTCCAACAGACTTTATTACTATTAATGAAAACCGTGTAAGAGTAACAGCAGGTTTTGTTTTTATTTTATCGGTTACTTACCTCTTAACAGGATTCTGGCCAATCGTTTTATTTCTTGTTTATGATTTTACTGTAAGGGCATTTAATTATGGCAATTACAGTTTACTGAATATTATCAGTGGTGTGCTGGTAAAACAGCTTGGTTTACGCCACAAACCCGTTGACCGTGCTCCCAAACGCTTTGCTGCAAGAATAGGTTTGATTATGAATGCTGCAATTCTTATTGCACATTTATCCGGCTTTACTAAGCTGGCTTTTATTTTTTCTGCAATTATTGTACTGTTCTCGTTTCTTGAATCAGTATTTGCGTTTTGTGCAGGCTGTTATGTGTATACAATTTGGAAGCAAATACAGTCAAAAACTGCTTCTGCTGCGTAGATTCAGTTTTTTATCAGCGGTTAAACACTCCGTCTATATTTAATTACTTTTGCATCGTTTAACAACAATGGTCATGTTTTGCATGACCTTTATTCATTTATAATTATGGCGGAAAATAAGAAAGCAGCAATCGGTTTTATTTTTATTACACTGTTAATCGATGTTATTGGATTTGGAATCATTATCCCGGTAATGCCTTCACTGATTGAGCAGTTAGGGCATGCATCCATTAGCCAAGCTTCTAAAATAGGGGGGTGGTTATTACTTTCTTTTGCGGCTACGCAATTTGTGTTTTCCCCAATGGTAGGTAATCTCAGCGACAGGTTTGGCCGCCGCCCTGTATTGCTGGCATCCTTGTTTGCATTCTCCATTGACTATCTCATCCTTGCTTTTGCCCCAACCCTCGGGTGGTTGTTTGCCGGCAGAATCATTGCTGGTATTACAGGGGCAAGTTTTACAACGGCATCAGCTTATATTGCCGATATCAGTACAAATGAAGACAGGGCAAAGAATTTTGGGATGATCGGTGCCGCATTTGGTTTGGGCTTTGTCATTGGACCAATGATTGGGGGATTGCTTGGCCATTTTGGTCCAAGGGTTCCTTTTATGGTGGCCGCTGCTTTGTGTATGCTGAATTTTCTTTATGGTCTGTTCATTTTGCCTGAATCATTAAAACCTGAAAACAGGAGAAAGTTTGATTTGAAAAGATGTATTCCCGGTGTAAGCTTATTTAACCTGCGCAAATATCCTGCATTAACAGGGTTAATCGTTGCACTTGTACTTGTATATATCGGCGGACATGCAGTTCAAAGTAACTGGAGCTTCTTTACGATTGAAAAATTTAAATGGTCGCCAAGAATGATTGGTTTATCAATGGCCACTGTTGGTTTGCTGGTAGGAGCTGTGCAGGGTGGATTAGTACGGGTTGTTAATCCGAAACTCGGCAATGAAAAGAGCATTTATATCGGCTTGTTTTTTTATGCAGTGGGAATGTTTCTTTTTGCATTTGCATCTCAAAGCTGGATGATGTTTGTCTTCCTCATTCCTTATTGTTTAGGCGGTATTTGCGGACCAGCATTGCAATCAATCATGGCTGGACATGTTCCTGCTAATGAACAAGGTGAACTGCAGGGGTCGCTCGCTGGATTAATGAGTGCCACAACAATTATCGGTCCGCCGTTAATGACCAATACATTCGCTTATTTCACAGATAAATCGCATGCAGTTTATTTCCCGGGAGCATCGTTTTTTCTCGGGGCTATCTTTATGCTTGCAAGTGCAATTATTGCTTATTATGCACTTCATAGCGGCAGCTTACGAACATCCAAGCTCTGATTTTATTTTTCTGTCATCATCAGCCTGTAATAGAAAACCATCCGTTTCAGATCTGAAATGGGAATTCGTTCATTAATACCATGAAATCCTTTTGCATCAGTCATTGGTGCAAAGTTGAGCACAGCACTGCTGAAAGGACGGAAATACCTTGAATCAGTTGCGCCAATCATCAGGTAAGGTGAAACAATTGCAGCAGGAACTGTTTTGTATGTGATATCTTCCATGCGTTTAAACATTGGATGATCAGATGATGTCATTGCTGATGGCTCCATCAATGAAATGGTTTGCTTTTTCACTGTTACCCTTTCATCGTTGATGGCTTTGATTACAAAGTTTACAACATCATCACTTGATTCGCCGGGAAGAATACGGCTGTTGAATGTTGCTTTGGCAACTGAAGGAATAACGTTGTCTTTAATTCCTGCTTTTACAATTGTAGGTACAAGTGTTGTGTGAATCAAAGCATTGGTTTCTTTTGTTTTTTCCAGTTGTGCAATCAACATTCCCTTAAACAACCATTGATTGCTTAATGCCATCCTGTTTATAAAACTTCCACCAGGGCCAATACGTGTAAATAATTCCTGGATAGGTGCGGGTATGTTTGCAGGTATCTGGTGTTCACGGATATGCATAATTGCTTTGTTCAAAATATCAATGGCGGTTTCCTGTTGGGGCATGGATGAATGACCACCGGGTTTTTCAACTGTAAGATCAATGTTTACATAACCTTTTTCGCCAACACCAATCACTGCAACAGGTCGTTTTAATTCTTTGAAATGTTCAGTATCAACCTGTCCTCCTTCATCCACTACCAATTCCGGTTCTATCTTTTGTTCTTTAAACCATGCAGATATTTTTGCTGCACCTCTTTTGCCTGCAATTTCTTCATCATGACCAAAGCATAAATAGATTGTTCGTTCCGGTTGAAAATTTTCTTTCAGTAATTGTTCTGCTGCTTCAAGGATTGCAATAACAGATGCTTTATCATCAACTGCACCACGCCCCCAGATTGTATCATCTTTAATCATTCCGCTGAACGATGGAACCAGCCAGTTCTTTTCAGCCACAGGTTCAACGGGAACAACATCCATATGTCCCATAATAACATAAGGTTTCAACGTTGTGTCTTTTCCTTTCCATGTAAATACGTAGCTGAATTCGCTGAATACCTGGCGCTGTAATTTCTGGTGAACAGTTGGATAAGTTGTTTCAAGAAAAGCTTTGAATTTCCGGAACTCAACTGTATCAACAGGTAGTGTATCTCCAAACGAAACTGTTTTAATCTGGATGGCGCTGCTTAAATGCAAGGCTGCAGAATCGCTGATGCCTGTTAACGGCAGGGACTGACGAACAGGTATCTTTCCGCTGAAACGAAATGTATTAAATAATACCACTGCAGCAAGGCCAATTATGGCAATGAGAATAAGATAAATGATGCGTTTAAACATGTCAATTGATTGTTTTCGGAAGATACAACAGAAAATGTTTCGCATTACCACGTAATGTGTTGCTGATAACAGAAATATAATTTGTACGACCCGGAATAATACAGTGTAAATTTTGTACATTAGGTGTCCTTCTTCACAATTAAAACTTACAACTATGGATGAAAACAAAAACACCCAGGCTGCCGGTAACGAACAGCAGAACTGGTCAGACAAAGCTGAAGATAAGATCCAGGAATTGAAAGGCAAAGCAAGTGAATGGGCCGATAAAGCGGAAGATAAACTGGAGGAACTGAAAGATAAGGCAGAGGATAAATATGAAGAGCTGCGTGACAAGGCTGAAGAAAAGTTTGGAGGCCTGAAAGACAAAGCAGAAGATGTAATTGATGATTTAAAAGGAAAAGCTTCCGGCTTGTGGGATAAACTGAAAGATAAATTTGATGGAGATGATGAACCTCCAAAACAGGATCCGGTAAAATAAATTATCTTGAAGGCTGCATTAAGCAGCCTTTTTTATGATCACAGCCGAACAGATTATTCAGCAATACAACCTGCTTCCACATCCGGAAGGAGGTTATTACAAACAAACATATATCAGCGAAGAAACAATTCCTGCAGCCGGGTTGCCGGAACGCTTTCCATCGGCAAGACATTTTTCAACAGCTATTTATTTTTTATTGGGCGGAAACGATTATTCTGCTTTTCACCGCATTAAAAGTGATGAGCTTTGGCATTTTTATGCAGGTGAAGGTTTGCATATTTATGTCATACATCCCGATGGAGAAGCAGAATTGCTGAAGTTGGGAAATGATCTTATTAATGGGTATTCATTTCAGCATGTGGTGAAGGCAGGATGCTGGTTTGCATCGCAACCGGTAACTCAAAATGGTTTTTCGCTGGTAGGTTGTACCGTTTCACCCGGCTTTGATTTTGCTGATTTTGAAATGGGCGAAAAAAATCAGCTGCTTGAAACATTTCCTCAGCATAAGGAATGGATCAGCAGGTTATGCAGGTAAGAAAAACGGCAGCCGAAGCTGCCGTATAATCAGTTAAATTGAAATAACACTGTTGGTTCCGCCAAATTCGTTTGCATGTTCTGCATCGGCTTCGGTTTCATTTACCCAATCAGTACCATTTACTAAATATTTGAATTCGTGTTTTGATTCTTTGGGGAGATTGATTTCTGCAGTAAAACTGCCATCTTTTTTCTTCTTCATTACAACGGGATTATTCCAATCGCCGTTTAGTCCAAGAATTTCAATTGTGTTGATGTTTTCACCGTTAACTGTAAACTTTACTTTGCTGTAGTCTTTTGTTTTGTAGTAAGTCTTTTGTACCATGTTAGTTTTTTTAATGTGAAGGGCTCAGGATGTGTAATGAACAAAACGGCAGAAAGCAATACTGCCGGGCCCTGAAATGTGTTCCCATCCGAATGTTAATGCGAAGATACGCCGAAAAGTAACCCTGGCAAGCGTTACAGATTATTAACACTAACAGCTGTTATGTTGAAAAAATCAGAGAAAATCATTCTTTTGGGCTTTCTGCGCCCTGATCATTTCTGCATAACCCCATTTTTTTGCCAGTGCATTTACGGCCTGTACAATTCTTTTTGTGCGGGTGGGTTCTGTTTTAGCACTTTCAATCCATTTGCTGAAATAATTGCGGTGTGAGCCGGGAAGTGAGTTGAAATGCTCAAATGCAGTTGGTTCATCTTCAAGACAGGCTAAGAAATCTGCGGCAATTTCATATGCTTTTTTCTGAAATGCTAATTGTACATTCAGTTCATCGCCTGCTTTCTTTTTAATGGCTTTTCTTACATCTGCTTTTAACGCAATAATAAAATTGCCTTCACCCATTGGTAACATACTCATTCCATCAAAACTGTATTGATCAAATTTTCCTTTTACACGATATGATTTTTTGTAGCCGGGATTTAATTGTTCAGCAATTGCAGCAGAAACTTCAATATAAGTCCAGCCTGTTTTTTCACCTTGTTCTTTAAATTTTTTGATCACTGTTTTAAATGTAATCATGGTTGATTTATTCAGTTGAATGAAATACAAAATCTAAAATAATAAAATTCTGCTGGCATGGTTCTTGTTTTATGAACCATATTCATACCCGTCGAAAAAATTTCCCTTTTCCTTATTGTAACTAAACATGTACACAGTGTACTTCACGCACTGAACAGGAAATGTTCTGCCTGTTGCTCTGTGTTGTTATAACTGATCATTGGTTTTGATCAATATCAAGTTGTGTAATAAATAATAAACAATAATTAATCAACAAAAATTAATGACAATGAAAAAACTATTCTTTTCTTTTTCAGCTACTGCATTCTTGATGATAGCTTCTATTGTAACAGTTCGTGCGCAGTCAAATGTGGTTGATGTGGCAATGGGTTCTGGTGATTGCAGTAAGCTTAGCGAAGCCATTAAAAATTCAGGGCTTTCAGATAAATTAAGTACAGGCGGACCATATACTGTTTTTGCTCCAAACAATGCAGCCTTTGAACGTATGCCGGCCGACGAAATGAACCGCTTAATGAAAAACAAAAATGCAATGAGCAAATTACTTGCCTGTCATATAGTAGGTGGAACATGGAATGCAGCGTTGCTGATGGAAGCCATTAAACAAAACAACGGGTCAGTTCAGTTACCAACAATGGGCGGAGAAAAACTTACGGCAACTGTTGAAGAAGGAAAAGTAAAACTCACTGACGAAAATGGCAATTCAGCTTACGTTATCAATTCCGATATCACTGCAAGCAACGGCATTATTCATGTAATTGATGGAGTAGTGCAGCCGATGCAGCAGACCGTTACAAAACGAAACTGATTTTTTTTCATAGGTGTAGGAGAAGCAGGCCCTTCCGGTTCCCGGCGGGGCTTTTTTATTTTCATTCATATTTCTGCTACATTTATGTAATGACGGTTCTTGTAAAAAATATAAAACTGCTTGTTGGTGTACGGTCTGAAAACAGTTTGTTGCGTGGAAAAGATTTAGCCATTTTGCCTTGCATGGATAATGCTTATTTAATTGTGAAAGATGGATTAATTGCTGAGTATGGTTTAATGGATGAATTATGGGAAGGGGATGATTATGATGATGTGGTTGATGCAACCGGTCAGTTTGTATTGCCCTGCTGGTGCGATAGTCATACTCATCTGGTTTTTGCTGAAAGCAGGGAAGAAGAGTTTGTTGATAAAATTAACGGGCTGAGTTATGCTGATATTGCTGCAAAAGGTGGAGGTATATTAAACTCAGCAAAAAAACTGGCTGATAAAACGGAACTTGAATTACTACGTACTGCATTGAATCGTTTGCAGGAACTGATTAAACTGGGAACAGGTGCTGTTGAAATAAAAAGCGGCTACGGTTTATCGGTTGAAGCTGAATTAAAAATGCTTCGTGTAATTAAACGGTTGAAGGAAACTTCGCCCATACCCGTTAAAGCAACTTTTCTTGCTGCACATACCTTTCCTTCAGCTTATAAAAACAATCACCAGGGGTATATTGATCTTATCATCAATGAAATGTTGCCTGTAATTGCTGAAGAAGGACTTGCAGATTATATTGATGTGTTTTGTGAAAGCGGTTTCTTTTCTCCCGAAGAAATGGAAACTATCTGCAAAGCTGGTTTGAAGTTTGGTTTAAAACCAAAGCTGCACGTAAATCAACTCAACAGCATTGGAGGCTTGCAGAAAGCAGTTGAATTAAATGCATTGACTGTTGATCATCTTGAAACAATGACTGCTGATGATATACATTGTTTAGCTGCATCATCAACTATTGGTACATTGTTACCTTCTGCTGCATTCTTCCTCAACATGCCATATCAGCCTGCCCGTGCATTAATTGATGCAGGCGCAGCAATAGCTCTTGCAAGTGATTTTAACCCCGGGTCATCTCCTTCAGGAAATATGAATCTTGTTCTTTCGCTCAGTTGCATCGGAATGAAAATGCTTCCTGAGGAAGCGATTAATGCTGCTACCATCAATGCAGCTTATGCCATGGAAATGGAACAGGAACTGGGAAGTATTACAGTTGGAAAAAGAGCAAGCCTCATTTTTACACGTCCTGTTTCTTCGCTTGCTTATCTGCCTTATGCTTTTGGCAGTAACCTTATTGAACGTGTAATGATTAATGGCGAATTCTTTTCCTGATTGAATGAAAAAAAATTATCTTACCAGAAATTAAAACTGCAGCATGGATCGGTTTCGTTTTTATAACAAAGAGGATATACTCACTTTAACCAAACTGAGAAGGTTTGAAACAAAGCTTGGTGAACATGTGCAACTGGTGAATTCAAAAGAAGAATTTGAAGAGAAGTTTGAACAGTCGAATGCAAAATATGTTGTATTTGGTATTCCGGAAGATATTGGTGTAAAAGCAAACATGGGTGTTGGTGGTGCTGATACAGCATGGTTTCCTTTCCTGAATGCTTTTCTTAATATACAGAGTAATGATTTTTTGCAGGGCGATGAAATTATGTTGCTTGGTCATTTCGATTTTTCTGATCTGGAAACTGTGATTGAAGAAAATGCACATGGCCATGAAGAAAAAGTGGATGCATACCGGCATGCAGTAAATATGATTGATGATGATGTGGAACGTTTAGTAAAATACATTACATCAAAAGGAAAAATTCCTATTGCAATAGGAGGTGGACATAACAATGCTTATCCAATGATTAAAGGCTCAGCAAAGGGATTAAACAAAGCAGGTGTTATTCAGCTGGCGCAGATCAACTGCATTAATCTTGATGCACATACTGATTACAGACCGGCCGAAGGAAGACATAGCGGCAATGCTTTCAGGTATGCAGAAGATGATGGTTACCTGCAGAAGTATTGTGTGGTTGGTGTGCATGAAAATTATATTCCGCAGAATGTGTGGATTGATATCGTCAACAATCCCTTCTTTGATTTTATTACTTACGAAGATATTTTCATTCACGAAAAAAGAAACTTCATCCAGGCTGTAGCGCATGCAACAGGATTTACCGACGATACATATACAGGAATAGAAATTGATCTCGATTGTATTGCTAATACATTAAGCAGTGCGGCCACTCCCAGCGGAATAACAGAACTCCATGCAAGAAGGTATGTAAACTTTGCGGCAGCCGATTGTAAAGTGGCATACCTGCATATTTGTGAAGGGGCAACATTCTTAACTGATGGCCGTAGGAGTGAATCAACCGGAAAACTCATCAGTTATCTTGTGAGCGATTTTATTAAATCGAAAAATGAAATCATTTAATTGCTGAAACCAGTTTCTGATTTCAGTTGTTCCACTACATTAAAAATAATCGGGCAACGGCTGTAATGCATCATTACAGTAAATAATCTTTTTGTGAAAGAGGGCAGATGCAGTGCAGGGAATTCCCGGCATCCTTCAAAGCGGTCTTCATAAATTGTACACTTATTGTTTTCCAGGAAATGGCAGGGAATAGCATTAATCAACATCATGCCATGACTTCCTTTCTCAAGATATTTTTCATCAAACTCATCTCTGTTTAACTGAAGCCTTGCTGCTGCACGTGAAGCTTCGCTTTCAGTAACATTTATCATCAGTGTTTTGCAACAGTTGCCGCAAGCTGTACAGTCAATTTCTTTTTCAATAACAGTATTGAGACGATGAACTTTTTCATCAACCTCTAGTTCGTTTTGCTGTTTAAGAAAACCGGCAAAGCGGATATTTTCATCTTCCTTTTCTGCAGCAGCTTGTTGAATGAATTGTAAAGAAGTGTGTAGTTGCAATACTTTGTTTTTGTAAAGATAGGCTGGTGAGTGGGTAATTAAAAAAGGCTTTCGATTGAAAGCCTTTTTAGTATTGTTCTGTTTGATATTAGTAATCCAGTTTCATTTCAACTCTTCTGTTCTGTGCTCTCCCTTTCTCTGTTTTATTGTCAGCAATTGGTTGTGTGTCACCATAACCTTTGAAACTGATCCTGTCGGCACTAATGCCTTTGCTGATGAAATAATCTGCAACAGCCTTGGCTCTTTTTTCACTCCACATCATATTACGTTCAGGAGTACCACGGTTATCAGCATGTGCACTGATGGTTAATTTAATCTGCGGATTTTCCTGCAGAATTTTCACCACTTCATCAAGCGGTTTATATGATTTCTTCAGGATAACATCGCTTGCAAATGCAAAGAAGATATTCTTGGCAGCAAATTCAACTTTTGCTTTTACTTCCTGTTTTATTTCAGGACATCCGCCATTTGCTGCTGTGCCGCTTACATCCGGGCATTTATCTTCTTCATCATTGATTCCATCATGGTCGGTATCTGGTACAGGGCATCCTTTGTATTTAGCTAAACCAGCAACATCTTTACATGCATCATCCTTATCAGCAACACCATCGTTATCACTGTCAGGGCAGCCATTCACTGTTCCTTTTTCATCAGGACACTGATCGTCTTTATCAGCAACTCCATCGCCATCCCTGTCGGGACAACCATGCACTGTTCCTTTAATATTCGGACATTGATCATCTTTATCAGGTACACCATCTCTGTCAGTATCAGGACAACCTTTCACTGTTCCCCAAACATTCGGGCACTGATCATTTGCATCATCAAAGCCATCTCCATCTTTATCAGGAGCAGGTGGAGGAGTAACAGGTTTAGCTACATCAACTATGGTTTCATGTTTTTTCTTTCCAAAAGGATTGCTTTGCATAAAGCCAACACTGTAGAAAAGATAGTTGTTCGTGATGCCCGAACTTAATTTATTACGCCATTGTGCCTGCAGGGTTAAATAAGAACCTTCTGTAAAACGAAAATGCAGTCCAGCACCAACAGGAGCATACACTGCAAATTGACCAGGGAAATATCCTGCACCTAATCCTGCTGTCAAAAACGGATTAACTGCTGCTTTATCAGAAAATGCATTTAAATGCAGTAATGCATCGAACTGAGTACTGAACTTTGCTTGTCCAACAGTATCATCTTTCACGAAATATGCAGGGAAATTGGCAAAGGTTCCGGTAAGTGTTCCGGAGAAATCAATTTTTTTGGCAAGGCCTTTCCAATAGCTGATGCCAATGCCAAATGATTTGCTTCCGGGTTTATACCATTCGCCTTTCTTCAAAGCATCACTTACAGAAGTTGCTTTAATATCGGCTGGAAGCTGGTAATCAGAAAGGCTGACATTGAACGAATATAAACTCTTGTTTTTTGCAGGAGTTTGCTGAGCCTGGAGGGCCAGGATATTCATCAGGGCCAATGCAGTTAGTAAACGGGTTGGTTTCATAGACAAAACTTATGTTGATTAAACGCAGAACCGGGGCAAATTTGTATAAAAGCACCCATTTCTTTTTTTATTAAAAATCTTTTCCAGAATCAGTTGATTTACTGACGGGAATCATTCAAAGCTATTGATATTTTAGTCACTTTGGATATACAGAAAATCATTTTCCGTTGATCAAAAGATTTTGCGAAAGTGAAAAACTGTTCTTAAATTTAGTTAGTTCTTTGATGCAACCATATTTACTCACAATTTAAACTGCTTTGCCATGGTTTCCTTAGATGCCGCACAGCTTAATATGGAATGCAACTCCTGGAGGGAGACATTGCGTTCCTACAGAAATGAAATGGGTCAATTAAGAGAAAAATTGCAACAATTGGCCAATGGACAAAAAGACAAAGAAATTTTAACCGAAGTTGAACACTACCACAATCAATTCTACATTCAGCAGATCAACATTCATGATCTGAAACAGGCCATCAAACTCCACGACCGAAAACTGAGTGCCGAAGTTTCTTCCCCAGGAAACAATCTCTCCGAAGACACATTAAACGAACACGAAGATCTGCATACCCAATACGAGGTATTAGAGCATACGTTGAGTGAACTCCGAAGCGAATTCCAGCATTTTTTAGCAAAAGCATAAAGCTGGTATTACCTGCCCGATTGAAACAACTAAGCCACCCATTCAATTCCATCGTTATCATGTAAAGATGCCCTTTGCATGAACGAGATTTCTTGACCATTTAAAAAAGAATGTTATGGCAGATTTTGATACCTCACATGTAAAAAATATTGTCTTACTGGGCCATGCAGGTTCAGGTAAGACAACCTTAGCGGAGTGCATGCTTTTTGAAGCTGGAATAATTACACGCCGTGGCACTGTAGCCGAAAAAAATACAGTTGGTGATTACCATGAATTGGAACAGGAAAGAGGTAACACCATTTTCTCTAAATTATTACACACGAAGTGGCAGGGATATAAGATCAATATTATTGATACTCCCGGCTATGATGATTTTTCAGGCGAAGTTATCAGTGCTTTGCGTGTTGCTGATACAGGTGTAATGTTACTCAATGGCACACGTGGTGTGGAAGTGGGTACAGATATCATCTGGGAATACACAGAGCAATTTAAAACGCCTATGCTGTTTGCAGTAAATAAACTTGATGATGATACTGCAGACTTTGATAAAACAGTAAATGAAGCCAAAGCACATTTTGGTGGCAAAATTACTGTTGTACAATACCCGCTTAACCAGGGAGCTGGCTTTGATGCCATTGTTGATGTACTGAAAATGACGATGTACAAATTCCCTGCAACCGGTGGTAAACCTCAAAAACTTCCCATCCCCGACAGTGAAAAAGCAAAAGCCGACGAACTGCACCGTATTTTGGTTGAAGCCGTTGCATCAAATGACGAAACATTAATGGAGCACTATTTCGAAAAAGGTGAACTGGATGAAGATGAAATGAAAATTGGTTTGAAAAAATCACTCATCAATCACGATTTGTTCCCTGTTTTCTGTTTAAGTGCTGCAAAAGATATGGGCAGTGGCCGCATTATGGGCTTTATTGATAACGTTTGCCCAAGCGCCAATGAAATGCCTCCTCAAAAAACAAAGGCTGGCGAAACACTTCCATGTGATCCAAACGGACCTGCCTGCATTTTCATTTATAAAACTGTTACTGAACCGCACGTTGGTGAACTTTCTTATTTTAAGGTTTACAGCGGTACAGTTAAAGCAGGTGCAGAACTGGTAAATGAATCAACCGGCGTGTCTGAAAAAATTAACCAGTTATTTGTTGTTGAAGGAAACAAGCGCACACCTGTAAATGAATTAACAGCAGGCGATATTGGTGCTACGCTCAAACTCAGGAACACACATGTAAACAATACCCTTCATGAAAAAGGAAAGAATATTGAACTTGTAAATATTGAATTTCCTGTTTCAAACCTTACAATGGCAATTGAAAGTACCAAGAAAGGTGAAGAAGAAAAACTGGCAACTGCTTTACATGAACTTAAAAATGAAGACCCGACAATTAAAGTTGAAGTTTCGCCCGAACTGAAACAAACTTTGATACACTGCCAGGGCGATATGCACCTTGCAGTTGCCAAATGGAAGATTGAACACCAGCAAAAGATTGAAGTGAAATTTACCAAACCACGTATTGCTTACAGGGAAACTATTCGCCGCAGTGCTGATAGTATGTACCGTCACAAAAAACAAAGTGGTGGCAGCGGACAGTTTGGAGAAGTTCATTTACGTATTGAACCATGGTACGAAGGCCTGGCCGATCCTGCTGACCTGAACGTACGTGGTAAAGAAGTATTTGATCTTGCATGGGGAGGAAAGCTTGTTTATTACAACTGTATTGTAGGTGGTGCTATTGATCAGCGTTTTCTTCCATCAATTCTTAAAGGTGTGATGGAAAAAATGCAGGAAGGTCCGCTTACAGGTTCTTACGTTCGTGATGTACGTGTATGCGTATATGATGGAAAAATGCACCCGGTCGATAGTAATGATATATCATTCAAGATTGCAGGTTTGCAGGCATTCCGCCAGGCATTTCAGCAGGCCGATCCACAAATTCTGGAACCCATCTATCATGTAGAAGTTCTTTGTCCTGAAGATTTAACCGGTGCTGTTATTGGTGATCTGCAGACAAGAAGAGCAATGGTGGAAGGAATGGATACTGAAGGACATTTTACCAAAGTAATAGCTAAAGCACCTCTTGCAGAAATGCAGGATTACAGTGGTAATCTCCGTTCATTTACACAAGGCCGTGCAAAATTCAGAATGAGTTTTTCTGATTACGAAGCAGTGCCATTTGAAATTCAACGCAAACTTGCTGATGATTACAGTAAGGTGGCGAAAGAAGAAGTGGTTGCTTAAAAGCTTTCGGCTTATAAATAAAAATCCTGCTTTTATAAAAGCAGGATTTTTTTATTGAAAGAAGCTTAGTAAATCAGCTGAACAAAGCTTTTAATTCAACCGCATCATCCGGTTTCATTTTGCCTCCAAGAATTAAACGCAGTTGCCTGCGGCGCAATGCCCCTTCGTAAAGTGTTTTTTCTTCTTCTGTTTCAGGAATTAATTCAGGAACCTTTACGGGTTTCCTGTTTTCATCCAATGCCACAAACGTAAAATAAGCTTCGTTGCTTTTGTACTTGTTTTTGTGTGCAAAATCTTCACTCCACACCTGCATGTGCACTTCCATTGAAGTTGTAAAAGCTCTTGTAACCTTTGCTTCAATGTGAACAATATTTCCAAGTTTAATTGGATTCTGGAACGAAATATTATCAACGCTTGCAGTTACAACATGCGAATTACAATGTTTGCCTGCAGCCAGTGCAGAAGCAATATCCATCCAGTACATTAAACGTCCGCCCATCAGGTTCCCAAAAAAATTGGTGTCGTTTGGCAGAACGAGTTCGGTCATAACGATCAGCGACTCTTTTGCAGTTTTATTCATATAGCTCAATTGTTCGTTAAAAAAATCCCTCTCGGTGAGGAGAGGGATTCTGAAAATTAGATAACCAGCATCGCATCTCCGTAGCTGAAGAAACGATACTTGTCTTTTATTGCTTTTTTGTAAGCTTCCATTGTAAGATCATAACCGGCAAAAGCACAAGTCATAATCAGCAAGCTTGTTTTAGGCAGGTGAAAGTTGGTAACAAGCGCATCAGCAATATTAAAGCTGTAAGGTGGATGAATAAAAATGTTTGTCCATCCTTCGCTTGGTTTTAATAACTGTTGTGCAGTAAATGAAGTTTCCAGTGCACGCATTGTTGTGGTACCTACAGAGCAAATGCGGTGTTTACCTTCTTTTGCTTTATTCACCACTTTGCAGGCAAACTCATCAATCTTATAATATTCAGCATCCATTTTGTGCTTGCTCAGGTCTTCCACTTCAATTGGGCGGAAAGTTCCCAAACCAGTATGCAATGTAATTTCAGCAAAACGAACACCTTTGATTTCAAGACGCTTAATCAGTTCCTGGCTGAAGTGCATACCTGCAGTAGGAGCCGCAACAGCACCTTCGTGTTTTGCAAATACAGTCTGGTAACGTTCACGATCTTCTTCATCGGGCTTACGCTTAATGTATTTAGGAAGCGGAGTTTCGCCCATGTTGTACAAAACTGTACGGAACTCTTCATCAGTACCATCAAACAGGAAACGGATGGTACGGCCACGTGAAGTAGTATTATCAATTACTTCTGCAACCAGGTCTTCTGTATCTCCAAAATATAATTTGTTACCTACACGAATCTTTCTTGCGGGATCAACAATCACATCCCACAAACGGTTTTGTTTGTTTAATTCACGGAGAAGGAATACTTCAATTTTAGCACCTGTTTTTTCCTTGCGGCCATACATACGGGCAGGGAACACTTTTGTGTTGTTTACAACAAACGAATCTTTGTCGTCGAAATATTCAATAATGTCACGGAAAGTGCGGTTCTCAATCTGACCGGTTTTGCGATGCACTACCATCAAACGGCTGTCTTCACGTTTTTTTGTAGGATTTTGAGCGATGAGATTGAGGGGAAGATCGAACGTAAACTGAGATAATTTCATACTGCGTACTTATTTTGAACAGATGCAAACGCAGCGATGGGGGCGAATTTGAGAGAACCCTTCCAAACCCCGTCTTACGGCACCGGGTTTGAACCTGTTACTTTTTTAATGCGTGCAAAGGTAAGCTAAAACGGGAAAATTAAAAGAACTTTTTCAACGGATGCCCGCCTGAAGCGATATTCCGGGAATTGCTGCCAGTAACTGCTTTGTGTATTCCTGTTGTGGATGGAAATAGATTTCGTCGGCCAGGCCCGATTCCTCAATACACCCTTTGTTCATTACTATGATCCGGTCGGAAATATAGCGAACAACCGACAAGTCGTGCGAAATAAAGATAGATGTAAAGCCAAATTCCTTTTTCAGATCGTTCAGCAAATTGAGTACCTGCGCCTGCACACTTACATCAAGTGCTGAAACAGATTCATCCCAAACAATGAAAGAGGGGTGAAGTGCAAGTGCCCGGGCTATAACAATACGCTGTCGTTGTCCGCCACTGAACTCATGCGGATAACGGGAAAAATGCGATGCATTAAGATTTACTTTTTCCAGCAGTTCAATTACTTTTTCTTTTGCCTGTTTTTGATTAGCTGATAATCCGTGAACAAGCATTGGCTCAGCAATTGCCTTGCCGATAGATATACGTGGATTAAGTGAAGAGTAGGGGTCCTGGAAAACAATCTGCAGGTCTTTTCGTTGTGGTTTGAATTGTTTTGAACTGTTGCTAAGAATATTTTCTCCGTTGAGAAGAATGCTGCCTGATGTTGCATCAACCAATCTCAATAATGCCCTTCCCAATGTAGTTTTGCCGCACCCACTTTCGCCAACAAGTCCTAATGTTTCTCCCGGGAAAACCTCAAAACTTACATCGTTTACTGCTTTAATAAATGATTTTGGTTTGCCAAACAAACTGTGTTTTTCCGGAAACCATACGTTAAGATTTTGAATGCTAAGTAAAGGTTGGTTGTTGGCAGTTGATGGTTGACCGGAATGCAGATGATCATTTTCGCCCAACTGCCAACCGTCATCTGTCATTTTCTTTTCTTCCAGAAAATCGCTTATAACAGGCAATCTTTTTCCTTTTGGCTGTAACGCCGGTCTGCAGGCAAGCAATGCTTTTGTATAAGGGTGTTTTGGTTGTTGAAAAATATCTTCAACCGAGCCCTGCTCAACAATACTTCCTTTGTACATCACCACAACTTTATCAGCAATATCATGCACAACACCAAGATCATGCGTAATAAACAAAACGCTCATCCCGTTTTCCTGCTGCAATTCTTTTATCAGTTGAAGAATTGTTTTTTGTACGGTTACATCCAGTGCTGTTGTAGGTTCATCAGCAATTAGTAACGATGGATTGCAACTCATTGCCATTGCAATCATTACCCGTTGCTTTTGTCCGCCACTGAGCTGGTGCGGATAACGTTGAACGATTGCCTGTGGGTTAGGAAGTTTTACTTTTTCAAATAACTCAATTGTTTTCTTTTCCGCTTCAGCCTTGCTGCATTTCTGGTGCAGCTGAATAACTTCTGTTACCTGTGAGCCGCAAGTGAAAACAGGATTGAGCGAAGTCATCGGTTCCTGGAAAATCATTGCAATTTCATTACCCCGGATCGTTTGCAGTTGCTGTTGCGTTGCTTTCAGTAAATCAACTTCAGCTCCGTTTTTCAGTGTAAAGCTGATATTGCCCAGCGGGTATTTTGTTACTGATGCGGGTAATAGTTGTAATGCCGAAAGTGCTGTAATTGATTTGCCTGAGCCGGACTCACCCACAACTGCAACTGTTTCGCCTTTTGCAATGCTGAACGAAACATCATGCAATGCCTTTATAAAACCATCTTCTGTTTTAAATTCAATTTCGAGGTTGGTGATATTGAGCAGTGCTGCCATTATTCTTCAAAACGCAGATGTTTAACTGTATGTCCGTTATTGATGAGTTGTTTCAATGAGTCAATTCCAATTTTAATATGTGTTTCTACAAACTGGCTGGTTACTTTTTTATCACTTTCTTCTGTTTTAACACCTTCAGGTGTCATCGGACTATCACTGACCAAAAGCAACGCACCTGTTGGAATATGATTGGCAAAACCAACAGTAAAAATGGTAGCTGTTTCCATATCAACTGCCATCGCTCTTATTTTTTCGAGGTACGATTTAAAATCTTCATCGTGTTCCCAAACCCTGCGGTTGGTTGTATAAACTGTACCTGTCCAATAATCATTGTCGTAATCACGAATTGTTGTTGATACCGCTTTCTGCATAGCAAACGCAGGTAATGCAGGTACTTCAGGAGGAAAGTAATCGTTGCTTGTACCATCGCCTCTTATTGCAGCAATAGGAAGAATTAAATCGCCGATTTTATTTTTTGGTTTTAATCCACCGCATTTTCCTAAAAACAAAACTGCTTTTGGATGAATAGCCGATAAAAGATCCATAACGGTTGCAGCTGTTGCACTACCCATACCAAAGTTGATGATGGTAATACCTTCGGCAGTTGCACATTCCATTGGTTTATCCTGTCCGGTAACTTCAACGCCATTCCAGTCTGCAAACATCTGCACATAATTGCTGAAGTTGGTTAACAGAATATATTCACCAAATTCATCCAATTGTTTTCCTGTGTAACGGGGCAGCCAGTTCTTTACGATTTCTTCTTTTGTCTTCATCTTTTGAAAATTAAATTCTGCAAATTTACGCATTTAAGTTAACGGTTATTAGTAACTGTGCAAAGAATTTTAATCCTGTACACAACTGCTCAGCACTTAATCTTAAAATCACATTACATTTGAACGATGATAAAAATTGAATTTCCTCAACCCTCTTTCAGAATAAAAGAAGAAGATGGGAAGGAATTGATATTTGATGAGCTTCGGAAAAAATGGATAAAACTTACTCCTGAAGAGTGGGTAAGGCAAAATTTTGTACAATACCTTGTACAGGTTAAAAAATACAATGCTGCTTTTATTGGTATTGAAAAAGAAATTAACCTGGGTGAGTTAAAGAAACGGTTTGATTTACTGTTGTTCAACAACAATCATCAGCCATGGATGATGATTGAATGCAAAGCAATGGATGTAGACTTAACAGAAAATGTTCTTGCTCAGATTTTACGCTATAACATTTCAGTGCCTGTTCAATTTCTTGTTGTTACAAACGGGCAATATACTTATGCATGGCAAAAAAGCGGCGATCAACTTATAAGTATTGATGAGTTACCTACAGATTACTGATCTTCTTCAATACGCATAGGCATTTCAATGTGTAATTCAAAACCGTTGCCGGGAGATGTAATTACTTTTGATGTGCCGTTGAAAATGCTGAGCCTGCTGTTAATATTCTTAAGACCAATGCCATCGGGTTTTTTGTTAATGCTCATGCCAACACCATCGTCTTTAATTACGAAATGGATGTTGTCTTTTTTCTTTTCTATGTCAATTACAACTTCGGTAGCATTTGCATATTTCAGAATATTGGAACACTGTTCCTGTGCAATACGGTAAAAAGTAATTTTCTGATTTGTATCAAGTGTTTTTTCATCAAAATCACAGAGATTGATGGTAACGTTTATATCCTGCAGATTAAACATTTCACTTGTAAGATTTTTCAGCAGTGCAGTCAGTTCCTGGTTCTTCACATCAGGAGTTACCATTTCATGTGCAATCTTCCTGTTTTCATTAATTGCATCGCCGAGGTTATCAATGCACCTGTCGAGAAAATCTTTGTGCGTTTCGTAGTTTGATTTAATCAGCTGCAACATCATTTTTGTACTTGCTAAAATCTGGTTGATGTTATCATGCAGTTCCTGGCCAATGATATTGCGTTCTTTTTCCTGTGCCTGTATTGCAGTGAACGTAATTTCCAGCGAGGCTGCTTTTTGCTGGGCTCTTAATTTCTTCTCCAGGTTTTTCCTTTCGGATATATCCCTGATAAACGCACAGAAGAATTCAGTATCTGCCGTTTTAATTGGAATCATGAAAAATTCTATCGGGAACTCTTTGCCGTTACGGTTAAGCGCACTCATTTCTTTCATAATGCCGGATATTTTCTTTTCGCCGGTTTCAATGTAGCGCTGCATGCCTTTTTCGTGCCTTCCTTTGTATTTTGAAGGAATAATACTTTCACTGATTATTTTTCCTTTCATTTCTTCAAAACTCCAGCCAAACATAGTTTCTGCACGACTGTTCCAGAAAATGACTTTGTTGTTTTTGTCAACGCAAACAATTGCATCAAGCGCAGACCCCATGATAAGGTTCCGTACTTCTTCGCTCTGTTTGGCTGCCAGTTCATTTCTTTTTTGCTCAGATATATTCCTGATAAAAAATGATAATCCATTATCTGATGGATAGATATGATTTTCCTGCCAAAGGTCAAGAGGAGCATAGTAGTCAACATTACTTACATAAACCTGTTCGTTCATCGCTTTCATAAAAGCATTGTAAGTACTGCTGCCAACAGCATCGGGAAAAACTTCCCACATATTTTTTCCAATCAGTTCTTCCGGGTTCTTATTAATCAGTTCGCCGGCCTGTTTATTCAAAAAGAGATAATTGAAATTTTTGTCGATTGAAATAAATGCATCAGTAATACGCTCAACCATCTGGCGGTATTGCTCCTGGCTTTTTATATAAGCTAACTCTGCTTTTTTTGCTTCTGTAATATCTCTGAAAACAATAACAATCCCTTCTGGTGAAGGGTATGCATTTACCTCTCCCCATATATCAAAATAATCTGAATAATCTTCTATGTGAATTTCCTTCTGATGCTGCATTGCATCATGGTATATATTATAAAACTTGCCATTCTTTAAACCCGGAAAAGTGTCCCATAAATTTTTGCCAACAATTTCATCAGGATCACATTTAAATAAATCAGCCACAACCTTGTTCATGTACAGCACATTCCAGTTACGATCGAGTGCATAAATGCCGGCCGATATATGTTCAATTAAAAAGCGGTACTTGGCTTCACTCTTTTTCAATTCCTGCTGAACCAGTTCCTTTTGCTTTTCATCTTCTCTTGCTTTCAGTACCGAACGTATTGCGGAGGGTAATCGGCTTAGCCTGTCTTTCAGAATGTAATCATCAATACCGAGCCTCATAATGCTGATAATGAATTCTTCGTTAACAGTACCGGTAACAAGAATAAACGGCATGTTCCTGAAACGTTCACGTACTATGATGATGGCTTCGGTTGCGTTAAATTGCGGAAGTGAATTATCTGAAAGAATAAGATCAAATTTGTTTTCTTCAAGGGCACGAAGAAAATCATTCCTGTTGTCGACAACAATACTCTCAAATTCAATTTCATCTTTTCTGAGTGTTCGCCTGATCAGTTCTGCATCAACAGGGTTGTCTTCAATAATTAATATTTTTAACGATAAGGACATCTTATTTGTTTGGCAGTTCATTTATCAGTAACCAATAGTATCGGATGCTGCTGATTACGGTTGTAAAGTCTTCAAAGTTTACAGGTTTTACAATATAGCTGTTTGCTCCAAGTTCGTAACATCTCTTGATATCAGGATCTTCTTTTGAAGAGGTGAGCATAACTACAGGAATTGTTTTTGTTAGTTCATTTGACTTGATAATTTCAAGTACTTCAATGCCATCCATTTTGGGCATTTTTATATCAAGCAAAATTAATTTTGGACGGTGAGCCAAATCTTGTTTTTCGCTGTACTTGCCAGTGCCAAAAATAAAGTCCAGTGCTTCTTCACCGTCCTGAACATGATATAATTCGTTGGCAAGATTATTCTTTTTTAATTCCCTGATTGTAAGTTCTGCATCATTGAGATTATCTTCTACCAGCAGAATTTCTACAGTTTTCGAATGCATAAGTTGAATTTATAACAATGTAAAATAAAAACTTGCTCCTTTGTTTATATCACCTTCGGCCCAAATGTTTCCTCCATGTCGTGTAATTATTTTGTCTGAAAGAGCAAGCCCGATTCCTGTACCTTCAAATTCATTTTCGCTGTGCAATCGCTGAAATACCCGAAACAGTTTGTCTTTGTATTTAGGATCAAATCCCACGCCATTGTCTTTTATGAAATAGACCTTCTTGTTGTCTTTTTCAAAGCTGCCGATTTCAATTTTTGGATGTTCTGTTTTACTGCTGTATTTAACCGCATTACCAATAAGATTATTCCAAACCTGCTTAATTGTGCTGTAATCGGCTACGGCAGGTGGTAATGGGTTTAAAATCCATTCAATTTTACCTGCAAGTTTTTGGTCCACTTCGTTTACTGTTTCTTTAACTATTGCCTCCATATCAACATCAGTTCTTGTCAACTCTTTTCGGCCTAGGCGTGAAAATGCAAGCAGGTCGTCAATAAGGTTACCCATTTTCTGGGTGTTATTTTTAATGATCGTAAAAAGCCGCTTCTCTTCCTGTTCCATTTTGCTCCCGTAATCTTCTTCAATGATGTTGGCAAAGCCGATAATACCCCGTAGCGGTGCTCTTAAATCATGTGAAACACTGTATGAAAATGCTTCCATTTCTTTATTGGCCTTTTCAAGTTGTGCAGTTCTTTCCAGCACTTTTCTTTCCAGCGTTTCATTCAGGGCCTTTAATTCTTCTTCGTTCTTTATGAGCTCCCTGGTTTTTTCAAACACCCTTTCCTCCAGTTCCCGGTTATAGTTCGCAATAATTTCCTGCTGTTTTTTAAGATCAGTAATATCAATGTATGAACCAATAATCCAGTGGTGGTTTTGGATATCAACTTTATCAAGATTTATTGAAATCCATTTCAGTTCGCCTCTTTGTGTTTTAAACTGGGATTCTACATTTCTTATAGATCCATTAATCGCAAATTTTTCTAAAACCTGTTCACGCAAAGGAGAGGGGATAAGTATTCCGGCTTCACTGGTGGTTTTCCCAATTAAATCTTCTTTGGAGTAGCCGAAAAAAGAACAAAAACTTTCGTTAACATCCAGAATCCTGATTTCTGAAGGTTCAAATATTAATTTCATTACAGCACTCTTGTAAAACAAAGTTGAAAATACCTCTTTGCCTTTTTTTAACTCTGCTTCTGTTTCTTTTTGCCTGTTAGCAAATCGTATAATTTCTCTGAAATTAACGATTGAAAGAATAAAAATAAATCCAAGTGTGATGTATAAAAATAAGTTTAACCTGTAAATTGATTGTTCGTTGATCTTTCTTTGATCATTCAGAATTCCCGTTCTGATATCATTCATTTTTTCACTGATTCTTCTTAGCTCATCTGTATAATGCTTTCCTTCTCCTCCAACTACAAGTGTTCTTACTTTGTCTTCATTGTTCTCTTTGCGAAGACTTACCATTTGCCTGGAAAACTCAATGCGTTTATCAATCAGTGGACTGAGAGAATCTTTTAATAAACCTGCTAATACTGGATTGATTGTTTTAATACTTAGTTCTTTTCTGAATTTTAATAATGAAAGTTCAGAGTTTTTTAAGGGCTGCAGAAATTCTTCTTTGCCTGTAATAACATAACCACGGGCACCGGTTTCGTTATCCAGAACAGATAGTAACAATTGCTGCATTAAATAGCGGTTTTCTTCATTCCGGGTAATGATGCTGTTTGTTTCACGTATTTCCCGGAACTGTAATATGCTGATAAATATTACTGAAAGAACAGCAATAATGAGGAGGGTAACGGCAACCGTCATTGATCTGTTAATAAAGCTGTTCATTTGTTTTTTTTACCCGGTGAAACAACCTTTCTGCTTTTAGAAAGAAGGTTCGAAATGCTGAAGCAGTCATGCCTTTTAACAACGAACTAATTTACAGTAAAAATTTAATAATCATATTGCTGCAATTAATAAAAACCCTTAGTAACCAAAAATAATTTGTTGCATTTTTTGCAATGATATTACGACAAGACAATACACATAATCTTTGCTTTTTTAATACGCAATAATCCGTGTTTCAATAGAAATGAATTCAGCAACGAGCAGCTAAACTTTAATCATTTGCAGATAGTTTTGATTTTCGTCAATACATGTCATAATTCCTGTCATTGGAATAAGCTTTTTTCAGCAGTAACTTGAATACTGAAAATGCAGAATAACATTTCTAATGCAGTAAAAGGGAATTAAGATGCAGTGATGCAGAGAGTAAAGCAAGGTAGTAGGCTTACTACCTGTTAAAAGAATGAGCCCCGTTTTGGGGCTCATTCTTTTATATTTAGAAAAATTAGTTATCCTCCTGTTTGGCCGGTTCGTACTTTTATTTTTTTCTTGCCATTGTTTTTCTTTTCATAATCCATCACCTCTTTGGGCTTGGGTTTGGTCTTTGTTTCTTCTTTTTTTTCAGTTCCGTTATTTACTTCACTGTTATCATCCTTTTTTATAATTCCATTTCCTGTTCCGGAGCCATCGTCGATCTTACCCAAAATGTAGTTTTCTTTTTTGATCACTTTGCCGGTTTCGGGTTCATAAAAAAGCCACAACCCATGCGGCACAGTTGAAGCTTCCATTTTTACTTCAACCAGGTACACTTTCTTTGGATCATTTATGTCGAATACTTCAACAGTTTCCGTTGGATGATCGGGGTTTTGCGAAAGCCAGCTTTCTTCCCGAATTATATCGCCCATGGCATTAAAGTACTGTTGTTTGCCATGCTTATTTCCCCAACGGTAGTTTTCTACTGCAAGTAAATCGCCCTGCAGATTATACTTACGCCATACACCTTCTTTCTTTCCAGCCCTGTATTCGCCTTCTTCTTCATAGCCGGGTTCACCTCTTATTTCATCAACATGGTTCACCCATTTACCCTGCCGTAGCCCTTTTATATCGGTACAGTTTAATGTATCGCCTTTAACGCCTATTGTGTAATCCTTACATTGCGCTGAACCGCTTATACAAAAAAGAATAAGCACCGCTGCACTTAACAACAACCTTCGTAAGTTTGAAATAACTATTCTGCTTTTCATAATATGAGATTAAAATCAACTCAAATGCCTCAATTTAAAACGGCTGCAATTGGTAAAAATTGCCTTATCAAAATTACCGCTGTTCTGTCTTTCGTACTTTTTTCTTTTTTCAGTGTTGCACAAATTAAGCCAACAACTGCTGATGAACGGGATAAGGGAATACAAATGCGGAAAGAACTTGAAAAAAAATCATTGTTAAAAGATGCGAAGTTCCGCAACATTGGTCCGTCGATTATGAGCGGAAGGGTGACT
This sequence comes from Chitinophagaceae bacterium UBA1931, assembly GCA_002337125.1. GTDB lineage: Bacteria > Bacteroidota > Bacteroidia > Chitinophagales > Chitinophagaceae > Lacibacter. Next base: position 269,805 of record DDFJ01000004.1, on the reverse strand, counting down.
GATATCGAAGCAAATCCGGAAGACCCAACTGAGTTTTATGTAGCTTATGCCAGTGGTGGTTTATGGTACACAAAAAACAATGGTCAGTCATTTGTACCCATTTTCGATAACCAGCGTGTAATGACTATTGGAGATATTGCTGTGAAATGGTATGGAAGCCGGGTTCTTTGGGTAGGTACAGGCGAGGTGAACAGCAGCCGGTCTTCGTATGCAGGTGATGGTGTTTACAAAAGCACTGATAATGGAAAAACATGGGAATATCTTGGTTTGGGTGAAACACAGCATATCGGAAAAATTCAGTTGCACCCAACTGATCCTAATACAGCATGGGTTGCTGCACTCGGACATCTTTATTCACCCAATAAAGAAAGAGGAATTTTTAAAACAACCGATGGCGGAAAAACATGGAAGCAAACCTTGTTTGTGGATGAAAATACAGGTGCAGTTGAAATGGACATTAATCCCAACAACCCTACTGAGTTGTATGCTGCTGTATGGTATCGTACAAGGCGTGCATGGAAGTTTGAAGAAAGTGGTGCAACAAGCGGCATTTACAAAAGTAATGATGGCGGTAATACATGGAAACTCATCAGCGGGGCAGGAAGTGGTTTTGCTGAAGGAAAGAAACTGGGCAGAATCGGGCTAACTGTATTTCCTCAAAACCCCAATATTGTTTATGCAATAATTGATAATAACGAAGCTGTTCCTGATACATCATCTAAAAAAAATGCTGACACAGTTTTGCAGTTGAAAGATTTTAAAACGATGAGTAAAGAACAATTTCTTGCACTTGATGATAAAAAGCTGGAATCGTTTTTACGTAAACAGCGTTATCCGTCAAAGTACACGGCTGCCGTTGTGAAAGAGATGATTACTGCTGGCAAAATTCAGCCAGTTGCATTATGGGATTATTTTGATGCCGGTGATGATGGCTTTAGTAATAATGGCATCAAAGGTTGTGAAGTTTACCGCAGCGATAATGCCGGTCAATCGTGGAAAAAAGTGAATGAAAAGCCTTTGACATTATTCAGCACATATGGTTATTATTTCGCCAAAGTGTTTACATCTCACTCAAATCCAGATAAAGTTTTTATTCTTGGTTACAATGCCATGTTAAGTACAGATGGAGGCAAAAATTTTAAAGTGATTGATAAGGGAAACGTACATGCAGATCATCATGCATTGTGGGTTGATCCCAAAAAAGATTCACATATCATCAATGGAAATGACGGAGGTGTAAATATATCTTACGATGATGGCGATACCTGGTTTAAAGCCAATGCTCCGGCAGTTGGCCAGTTTTATGCAGTAACTGTTGATGATGCAAAGCCCTACAACGTATACGGAGGTTTGCAGGATAATGGCACATGGTACGGCCCTTCAAACAACAAAGAAAGTAACGATTGGCAGGATGATGGAAGCTATGCGTTCAAAGCAATAAATGGTGGTGATGGTATGCAGGTGCAGGTTGATACAAGAGATAATACAACTGTATATACAGGATACCAGTTTGGTGCATATTCAAGAGTTGATAAAACCAAACCCTATGTTGTAAGAGCAAATGTGCGGCCAGCGCATGAATTAGGCGAGAAGCCTTTGCGTTTTAACTGGCAAACGCCGATACTTTTATCGAAACACAACCAGGATGTTTTTTATTATGGCAGCAACCGTTTTCACAGAAGTTTCAATAAGGGTGAAAATTTAGTCAATCTCAGTGCCGATTTAACCGGTGGTAAAAAAGAAGGAAATGTTCCCTTTGGTACATTGGTAACAATAAGTGAATCACCCATAAGGTTTGGCTTAATCTATGTTGGTAGCGACGACGGACTTATTCATGTTACAAAAGATGGTGGCTATAGCTGGACACCCATTTATGCAAAGCTTCCCAAGAATGTTCAGGGTTTGTATGTGAGCCGGGTTACAGCATCAAAGTTTAAAGAGGGCAGGGTATACGTTTCCTTAAATGGTTACCGCAACGATCATTTCAATTCTTATGTATTTATGAGTGATGATTATGGCGCAACATGGAAGCAAATATGTTTGGATCTGCCGGTTGAACCTGTTAATGTGGTGAAAGAAGATCCCAAAGCTGAAAATGTACTTTATATAGGAACTGATCATGGATTGTATGTGTCAGTTGATGGTGGCGTAAGTTGTATGGCATGGAGTGCTGGCTTACCCGGCGTTGCAGTTCATGATATTGCTTTTCAGGAACGGGAAAATGAAATTGTACTGGGTACGCATGGAAGAAGTATCTATATCGCATCGCTGAGCGAAGTACAGAAACTGGCAACTGATAAAACTTATTTTGAAAAGAAAACAGCTGAGCAGAAATAGTACAACATGTAAGGTTGTAAAAATGGAAGTGTTTTAATACTTTGGAATAAATTTCAGCAAGCATGCAGCTAAAGGCATAGTTTATGCGACTGATAAATGTTATTGTTAACGATTAAAAAAAATACACATGAAACAATTACTGGCTTTAATGACTGTGGTCTCGCTTTTAATTACAGTTAATGCCTGTGCGCAGAATGATAAAAGTAAACGTCCGAGCCCTCCTGAATCTACTGAGTTTAAGGTTGGTACTGCTACAATTAAAATAAGTTACAGCGCACCTTCAGTAAAGGGCCGTGAAATCTGGGGTAAATTAGTTCCATATGGTGAAGTATGGCGTACCGGTGCAAATGAAGCAACTGTTTTTGAAACTGACCAGGATGTAAAAGTTGAAGGAAAGGCTTTACCTAAAGGTAAGTATGCGTTGTTTACCATTCCCGGAAAGGATGAGTGGGTTATCATCTTCAGCAAAAATGCAAACCAGTGGGGAGCATTTAAATACAACCAGGCTGATGATGCATTACGTGTTACAGTTCGTCCCGGTTTTGCGAGTGCATTTACCGAGCAATTGAAAATTGAAGGTAAAGTAGATGGAAGTGTTTCCATTATGTGGGAAAAACTTGAAGTCATCTTTACGGTAAGTCAATAAAATGTTTATTCAATAACTCCAGATCCCCCGCATGCCGGGGGATTTTCATTTCACAGCTTTTCCACAAACCTTAACAGAGGTCACAGCCACAACATTTTAATGATTAGTTTGCAGCCGAATGAAAGACGGTAAAACCATATTGTTGTTAATTGTTTCACTCTGCCTTGTAGCAACATGGGGTTACTATATTTATGATAAAAGCCGTTATTCATCTGATAAAACTTTGGTTAAGAAAGACAGCGTCAACCAGCAGGCAGTGAATGATTCACTGCAGCGTAACTATGCCAGTGCTTTAATCCGCTTGGGAACAGTACAGGTTGATAAAGATTCGCTGAACACTGAACTGAATCAAAAGATAGGGGAGATAGATAGTCTCCGATCTGAAATAGGTATTATCCTCAACGTAAGTAACATAACAAAAGAAGATTTGAAGAAAGCAGAAGATAAAATTCTGGCGCTGGAGCAAAAGATAAACCAGGTTAATAAAGGACAAAAGGTAAAAACTGATCAGCCAAAACAAAATAATAAGAATACTGCAACTGAACAGGCCTTATCTGCTCCAATAAAAAATACAGCTGCTGAAAAGGAAAATGTTTCGGATAAGCTATCGGCATCAAATACAACGATTAAAGCAATCGCATCGGGTTCAAATAATTCAACCACAAAGGCTGATGAAACAGATTATTTAACTGTTGCCTGTTCTTTGCAAAACAATACATCATCATTCAGCGATGCAGAAATTTATATTGTTGTTACGGCTCCCGGTGGGCGTGTAATACAAGACGATCAATGGCAGGCAGGTATGTTTGCTGCAGCTAATGGTGTACGTATTCCTTACACCCGGAAAAGCACATTAAATTACAGCAAAGGAGAGCCGAAACGCATTTCACTCACAATCAAACCCGGCGATATTGAAGCAGGTTTGTATTCTGTTCAGGTTTATCATAACGGTCAGCGAATAGGAAGAGCCGATCTCCGGCTTAATTAGCAATTTGTACTTAATCACATTTTTTTCACAGTTATCACCATCTCTGCCTGGTATTGTTTCATCTTCAGGAGTTTAAGTATTTTTACTGATAATTCATTAAGTAAAAACAGCTAAAATATGACTAAAAGGCTTGCGATGTTGTCTGTGGTTTTGTGTGTCATCGTTTCAATAACGTTTGGGCAAACAAGCAATAAATCCAAATACAGTGCCCCCAGTATTTATGCAGGTATTGAAGTTGGTTCGAAAGGAGTTAAGATGAGTATTATTGAGTTAAAAAAGAATGCCGAGAAGGGAAATACATTCAACATTCTGAAAGATACTTCCGTTAACACCGACTTTATTTCTTTTAATAAACAAACTTATGATGCGACATTAGCAGGTCTTTCCTCTTTATTTAATGTTGCTCTTTCTAATTATGCAATCCCTTCAAAACGCATTTTTACTGTAGTAAGCAGTGGCGTTAAAATTCAGGCCGATAAAGAAAATAAGGGCGAATGGATCAACAATTTTATCAAAGAGTTTAAGCAGAAGATAAATGAACCTGAACGAAACGTGGAAGTTGTATCAGTAATGCAGGAAGCAAAACTTTCTCACCTGGGAATTGTACCTGTATCAAAACGATATAACACTTTCCTGATCGATATCGGAAGCGGTAATACAAAAGGTGGATTTTTTCCTTATGGTAATGACAGTGAGTTTTACCTGTTTCAACTTTCATGGGGCACAAAAAGTACAGCTAATGCTGCTGAGAAAATGTGTGCTGATGATAAATCGCTTGCTAATTACAGCCGTGTTTTACAACGTGTAGCTGCGGGTGCAGAAAATACTGAAATTATTTATGCAGTTAATTCAAGTGGCAGCTATCCGGTAAGCGATCATATTGCATTCAGCGGTGGTATTGCATGGGCAACAGCAACGCTTATTTATCCTGAATTAAACAGCAATTCAATTGTGCCGGTTACTTATGAAGATGTTGAACGTTTTTACAAACGTCTTTCTGAAAATTATTCTTCTTTATCTGATTCATACCTGCTCAATAAAATGGACGATGCTCAATGGAATAAGAAATTAATTGGAAATGAAATTAAACGTGTGCATACAGTTTTTGATCAACGCTCATTAATGGCAGGTACAGCATTGTTACTTCGTATTATGCGACAGTTTAAATCGGTTAATGAAGCCAAACAATTTTACCTGGTGAAAAATGGTCAAGTAGGATGGGTTTCCGCTTATGTCGATCAGATTGTTGATTAAATAAAAAAGTCCGGCTATTGAAGCCGGACTTTTTTACATTGGTAATACGCTCGAAAAAAATAAGAATATTCTTTTTGGCATAGTGTTTGAAAATTATGCTGGAAAATATTTTTATGAAATTAAAACTCTTATCATTTCTTTTTTTTGTTGCAGTTGCAGCAGGAGTTAATGCCCAGAATTCAGCAGTGTTTCTCAAAGCAGGTTTAAACCTTGCAAATGTTTCCATATCAGATAATGGTACAGTTGATGATGCGAAGATGCTTCCCAGTTTTCATGCCGGATTGCAGGGCGATTTCACGCTTGTAAAAAATGTGTTGTCTTTACAGCCCGGTCTGTTTTTTACCGGTAAAGGATCTAAAACACAGGCAGGAAATACAACTGATGCAAATTATTACAGGGCAACATCCAATCCAATGTATATTGAAGTTCCTGTAAATGTTGTGTTGAAACTTCCACTTTCAGATAAAACATCAAAGTTTTTTGTTGGTGCCGGCCCTTATGCTGCAATGGGTGTTGCCGGTAAAAACAAAGCCGAAGGAAAAATATTTGGTGTTGCTTTCAGCAGCAATAAAAAAATTCAGTTCTCCAATGATGATCCAAGTACATCGCAGGAAGAAGGTGCAGGTTTCGGAATCATGCGCCGTTTTGATTATGGTTTAAATGGTACAGTTGGTTTTGAAGGAGAATCAATGATGTTTTCTGTTAACTATGGTCTCGGGCTTGCAAAATTACAATCGGGTGCGAACAGCAGTGCAGACAATAACAATAAACACAGAGTTCTGAGTTTTACAGTTGGGTTCCGTTTGTAATCTGCAAACAGGTGCGCTTCAAATTGCGCACCTGTTCTCCAGTATCATCAAATGAAATTTTATTGAAAAATATTTTCGATGGGTTCTCTGGTTTTCTTTTTAAAAAAAATCCTGCGGCTGCAGGATTTTTTATTTTTTGTTCTATTTGCCAAATTTCTTCTTTAATGCTGCAAGTGCATCATTAACACTAAGATTGCTTAAGTCTTCTTCTTTTTTCTGAAAACGCTGATTGTTGTTGTTCCTGTTTTTTGATCCTCTTGCCGGTGCTTCTTCTGTTTGTTTAATGGATAAGGCAATACGTTTACGAACCAAATCAACTTCAACAACTTTCACCATCACTTTATCGTTGAGTTTTAATTTCTCTGCAGGATCAGTAATGTAGTCGTGTGAAATTTCTGAAACATGCACAAGTCCGTCCTGTTTTACACCAATGTCAACAAACGCACCAAACCGTGTAAGATTGGTTACAATGCCTGGAATAACCATGCCGGGTATTACTTCTTCAATGCTGAAAATATTGGCATATTCAAACACCTGCACTTCACTGCGGGGATCAAGACCCGGTTTAACCAGTTCCTTCAGAATATCATTAATGGTTAATTCACCAAACTGTTCGGTGATATATTTTTTAGAAGCGATCTGCTTAATGTTATTTTCATTGCCAATTAAATCTTCCACTTTTAACTGAAGATCGCCAGCCATCTTTTCAACTAATGCATAAGCTTCAGGATGCACTGCACTTTTATCCAATGCATTTTCTCCATCCGGAATACGAAGAAACCCTGCACATTGTTCAAATGCTTTTTCACCAAGTCTTGGAACTTTTAATAACTGGTTACGGCTTTTAAATCGTCCGATTTCGTTCCTGTATTTCACAATGTTTTCTGCAATGCCGCTGTTAATACCACTTACATAGCTCAGCAAATGCTTACTGGCTGTGTTAAGATTTACACCCACCTGGTTTACACAGCTTACAACAGTCTGGTCAAGACGTTCTTTTAAACGCACCTGGTTTACATCGTGCTGGTATTGTCCAACACCAATACTTTTAGGATCAATTTTTACCAGCTCAGCCAGCGGATCCATTAACCTTCTTCCAATACTTACTGCACCACGAACAGTTACATCTTTATCAGGGAATTCTTCACGGGCTACTTCACTTGCACTGTAAACCGATGCACCATCTTCATTTACCAAAAAGATAGGCAGACCAAGATTTAATTTTTTAATGAATTGCTCGGTTTCTCTTCCTGCAGTACCATCGCCAATGGCAAACACTTCTGTATTATAAGTATTCACCAAATGCCTAATGGTATGTTCAGAAGAAAATAATTTTCCAGGCTCATGAATATAGATGAGATCAGTTGTTTGCAGTTCGCCTTTTTCATCAAGACAAACAATTTTACAACCGGTTCTGTAACCTGGGTCAATTGCAAGAATACGTTTACTTCCCAGCGGACTGCTCAGTAATAACTGCCGAAGATTTTCAGCAAATACATTGATGGCTTCTTCATCACCTTTCTGTTTCAGCTGTGAGCGGAATTCTGTTTCAAGGCTTGGTTGAAGTAAACGCTTATACGCATCTTTAACGGCTTTTTTTACCTGTGCAGTTGAATCGCTGATTCCTTTTACATACAGTGCATCAATTAACTCAATTGCCAGTTCTTCTTCAGGTTCAATACTCATCTTCAGAATGCCTTCAGTAAAGCCACGCAGAATTGCAAGAATACGGTGCGATGGGATTTTATGTACAGGTTCACTGAAATCGAAATAGTCTTTGAATTTAGCACCTTCTGTTTCCTTATCCTTCATCACCGAACTTTTCACCAAAGCCTCATCTTCAAAAAACTTACGCAGCTTGGCACGTACAACTGCATCTTCATTCACCATTTCAGAAATAATATCTCTTGCGCCCTGTAAAGCTTCGTCTGCTGTTTTTACTTTATCATTAATAAAAGCAGCGGCTTCATCGTTAATGTTGATTTCCTTTTGTTCAAGCAACAGCAGTGCAAGTGGTTCCAGACCGTTTTCTTTTGCAGTTTGTGCTTTTGTTTTTCGCTTGGGTTTGTACGGCAGGTAAATATCTTCCAGTTCATTAAGTGTAGTGGCTGCATCAATTTTTTGTTGCAGTTGCTCTGTCATCTTCCCTTGCTCAGTTATTGTTTTCTCAATAAACGCTTTGCGTTCAGTAAACTCTTTTAAAAATTTCTGCTGATCCTGTATCTGTTGAATCTGCACCTCATCCAGGTTGCCGGTTTTATCTTTACGGTAACGGGCAATGAAAGGGATGGTGGCACCTTCGGCAAGCAATTCAATTACTGCATCAACCTGAGGAATACGCAAATTCAGCAAGCCTGCAATCTTCGATGAAAACTCTGTCATGAACTATTGTTTTTCGTTATTTTTTTAAAGAGGGGTGCGAATATAAGCCCCTCAATTCAGAAAAAAAACTTGAAAAAAAGCTGCAGTTTTCATCCCATATTCCTATACTAAATCATGCTCAAACCCAGTGCCTGAACTATTCAGCAGAAGCTGTATGGCTTTCGTGGTTTGTTTCAGCAATCATAATCTCCTCAATTTTTTCATGCAGTTCATGAACAGCTGCTGTAATCCAGAAGGGGAGGTCTGGCGTGGCTATTTTCCAAAAGCCTTCTTCCTTTTCCATTTTAAATAAAATGCGGTTACCACGGTCATCCGCCACATCAACGCTGAATATTCCTTCGTTGAGGCCATTCATTTTCCTGAAATTAAATTCGCACAAACGCCCATTTGCTTTAATCAGTCTTGAAAACTGAATGTTTTTTGTTACTTGTAATTTCATCAGTAATTTTTTAGTTGTGTTATAAATGTTTACTGATGCGGATATTGGGAGTAGAAACAAATCAAATCCCGTGCAGAAATGAAGTATTGTGGAAAACTTATAAAGAAAAATTAATTGGTTAAGATTTTTGCTTCTTTAATCATATCCAGGCCGGGAAAACGTTTTTGCATCCAGGCATTTCCCTTGAAGTAAATCGTGTCAGCTGCCTTCATTGTATCATTTCCATATTCAGAAAAAAACTGTCGCACAATATCCATTCCGCTTATGATTTTTGCAAACGGAACAAATCCTTTTACGCCTGCTGCTGTTAATGTATCGTACGTAAGATTGTTTCTGAGGTTAATGAACACAGATGTTTTGCGGGTATTAGGGGCACCTCTTGAAAAACACAATGTGCTATCGGTGTTTGATGCAACAACAGGTTCGTCTTTCAGGTTCTTGCCCTGCCAGAAAATATTCTTCTGCATGTCTTCCGATACACCAAACTGTACAAGATAATCTTTTACCACACGAAAGATGATTGTGTTATTGTAATAACCCGTACGTATGAGTTGATAAAACCGGTCGGCTCCCAATGGCGACCAGTTCCTGTATACTTCAACAGTAAAGTTTCCCTTTGTAGTAATAAACTCAGCTTTAAATGTTTCAGGCGCTTTTAGTTTTAATATGGACGCATCCGTTTTTAACTGTTGTGCGTTTGTTCCTGTTGCTGTAAGTAAAAGGGAAAGGAGTAATTTAATTGTCTTCATGACAAGTATTTAAAATTAAATATATGTGGAAATTAATTATGAGAAAATAAGTCCAGCTATTTGTTTTTTCAATATTTTTAATCTTTCGATTTAGCCAAAGCCATTTAATTCACCTTGACTGCTTTACTTTCGTTAAACATTTCAAATTTACCAAATAAGAAGCCTCAGTAAAGTTCGTATTGGCATTTGCCAATAAAAAAAATTCGTTACTCATAAAACAACAACGATGAGGTTTGTCTTTACTTTCTTATTTTTTTGTTCTTTTGGTTTCGCATCTGCGCAATTATCTACTGAATTTGGCGGAGGAATTAATAGTAAATCTATTCCTGCCATTAATGTTGAAATGTCTTACCGTTTTCCCAAACTGAATGTGGGAGCCGGTTATATTGTCCCTCTTACTGATAAGGTTTGTGAACCAGATATCTTTTTTGCACGGTTAGGCAAAACGATCGCAATAACTTCCAAGTCCGTGATTGATCTTGGTGGAGGTTTTTCAGTACACACCACGAAGAAATTAACTGTAAGTAAGCTGGATGATCAATATACGTTTTACAAGAGATCCACTGATACAAGGCTTCTTTTATATGCTGATTACCGGAAAAAGATTTTACGGGATGGTGAGATCTTTACCCGTGCCGTTTATACCGGGCAAACGTTTTTCCTTGGTGTGGGTGTTGCTTACATCTTTATAAAGAAAAAATGTTAATTGCTTCAGGCTCTACCTGAATTTTGCTGATAAGGTGTAACAGACTTTATCATTTATACGCCAGAAAATTTCATTATTTACTTTTCTAAGCCGGCGGAGATTGCGTTTATCCAGCAATCTTCCTTCAGCATCGTAATACTGTGGCTGTTCATAAATTGTAAGAATGAAATATTTCTTTGGTGAAAAAGGAATGTCAAGTGCTTTGTGCCTGATGGAAAGAAAAGTGAGTAATCGTTTATTTCCGTCGACATAATAATCAAGTGTATTAATCCATGTACACCTGATTTCTTTCATGTCTTTTACCAACTGTAAAACGGCTGTTGTATCATATCCAAACTTGTACAAAGTATCACGAAGATGTGGATCGCTGACCAGGAATTCAAAGATGTAACGTAATGAATCAGTTTTTAATTCAAACGAAACGGATTCAAATCTTTTATCATTGAATTCGGCCGCAAATGGTTTTTGTAAATAGAGTGTTTGATAGTGATAGTTAATGGCATGAATTTTTTCTTCGTTTTCCTTGTAATAATTTACCGGAAAATTTCTTGGTGGAGAGCAGGAAGCTCCCAATAAACCGGACAACAGGATGATATGTAAAATTAATTTCGTCAAGGTTGTGTTTTGTTTACACTCCATGAAATGCCATAGAGAATCCAGCGGAGTGTGTGCATGTTAATTGTTTTTCTTGTTTTATAGCCGGCGTCCCAGAAAGTAATTGTTGCTGTATTATTCTGTTCAGTTATACCCAGTAAAACAACGTAATGTGTTGGAATACGTTTTTTTGTTTTATGATGAAATTTGCGGTGAAGCACTGTGTTGTTTAGATAAAGAAACACATTGCCATGGCTTAATTTATCGTTAAGGAATGCTGTAAGATCAGATATTTTGGGACGGGCAAGATCTGCACCGGTTGAATGGATTTCTGTCTTAAACATTGCACGAAGCATCCTGTTGAATTTTGATAAATTGGTTGATGCCCACATGGTTTGTTCATCGCCGGGGTTGTAATGGCGGTTCAATACATTGAGATAGCCTTTAAAATGATCGGCCAGTGTAAAAAATAAAACCTGGTCGGCTTCATTCCTGTCCAGTTCGCCTTCATAAAAAATCTGTCCTGCCGTTTCTTTAATTCCTTGCGAGGGTGTAAAGGTTGTATTTCCGTAAACTGCTTTACCGTTCTGGTATAGTTCAGTCATGAATTGTACATATCCCAGCGGATCTTCTTTCAGCAATACATAACCCAATGCGGCATAACTGCAGAAGTTGGTATTTCTTCCTGCATAAAGAAAGTCAGGATCTTCAATATTCCTGCGCAGGTTGCGTAAAAACAAATCGGGGCTGATGTTTTGCCAGTGCTGACTTTTTGTGAGAGGGTCGATGCTCTGTAAAAAATTCAGTGCTTTTTCTTTTTCGGTTAATACAGGCCGTACGTACGACTGCGCTTCGATTTTCTGCAGATGAACAATCATCAACAGAACTGCCAGTATAATGCCTGCATTTTTCATTTACACTATAAAATTATAAAAAGTTGAACAGCCTTTCTTTTCAACTTTGCTGGAATTATTTACTAATCTGTTAAATAAAAAACCCGTTTCAACTGAAACGGGTTTTTGAATAGAAAATCGTTTATTATTAATAACGATAAAGATCAGACTTGAACGGACCGTTCACTGAAATACCAAGGTATTCAGCCTGTGCTGCAGTTAATTCATCCAACTGAGCACCAACTTTTGCAAGGTGAAGACGTGCAACTTTTTCATCGAGATGTTTAGGAAGAACGTATACGTTGTTTTCATAATTCGCATGGTTATTCCACAACTCAACCTGTGCAAGTGTTTGGTTGCTGAAAGAGTTACTCATTACAAATGATGGGTGACCAGTAGCACAACCAAGGTTTACGAGGCGGCCTTCAGCCAGTAAGATGATGTCTTTTCCATCAACATTATAAATATCAACCTGCGGCTTAACAGTATCTTTTGTATTGCCATAGTTTTGATTTAACCAGGCAACATCAATTTCAATATCAAAGTGGCCAATGTTACAAACGATGGTTTTATCTTTCATCAGTTTGAAATGTGCACCAGTGATCAGGTCACGGCAACCTGAAGCAGTAACAACAATATCAGCTTCTTTTACTGCATCAATCATTTTCTTTACTTCAAAGCCATCCATTGCAGCCTGCAAAGCACAGATAGGATCAATTTCAGTAACAATAACACGGCAACCAGCACCTGCTAACGATGCAGCAGAACCTTTACCTACATCACCATAACCACCAACTACTGCTACTTTACCAGCGAGCATTACATCAGTTGCACGACGGATAGAATCAACCAATGATTCTTTACAACCGTATTTGTTATCAAATTTTGATTTTGTTACACTGTCGTTTACGTTGATAGCGGGCATAGGAAGAGTACCTTTCTGTACACGCTCATACAAACGGTGAACACCAGTAGTTGTTTCTTCGCTGATACCTTTAATGCCAGCAATAAGTTCAGTGTAATTATCAAGAACCATATTGGTTAAATCACCACCATCATCCAGAATCATATTCAACGGACGATCGGGTGAACCGAAGAATAATGTTTGTTCAATACACCAATCAGCTTCTTCCTGTGTTTGTCCTTTCCATGCATAAACACCAATACCTGCAGCAGCGATAGCAGCAGCAGCATGATCCTGGGTAGAAAAGATGTTGCATGAACTCCATTTTACTTCAGCACCTAAAGCAACCAGTGTTTCAATCAAAACTGCTGTTTGAATGGTCATGTGCAAACAACCAGCAATACGTGCATCTTTCAGCGGTTGTTTTGCGCCATACTCTGCACGGATAGCCATTAAGCCGGGCATTTCTGCTTCAGCCAAACGGATTTCTTTGCGTCCCCACTCAGCGAGGCTGATATCTTTTACCTTATACTTCAGGTCAAAATCAATTTTGTTTCTTTTTAAAGTTGACATGTTTGTTTTTTTAGAGTGCAAAGTTAAATTTTCAGGATAAAATAATGCGAATGTGAATAAATTCAGGAAATCATTCTAATTTGGTGGTATTCTGAAGAAGAAAATCCTGTTTCCTCATGGCAAAAGCAACAAAAACAGAACAAATCACTAAAGAACCGGTTACATTGGATAAAACCGACCTCAGCATTTTACGTTTGCTGCAGCAAAATGCACGGATGACGGTGAAAGAAATTGCCGACCAGGTGCACCTGAGTACAACACCTGTGCATGAACGTATCAAGTGGCTGGAAAAAGCAGGTGTGATTAAACAATACGCTGCGTTGATTGATCACGCAAAAGTGAAAAAAGGGTTGATGGTGATTTGCTATGTATCGCTGAAACAACACAGCAAAAATGCTGGCATGAAGTTTATTAAACATATTAATGAGCTGGACGAAGTGATTGAATGTTATAACATTTCAGGTGAGTTTGATTTTATGCTGAAAGTGGTTGTTGAAAACATGGATGAATACTATCATTTTCATGTAAACAAATTAAGTCAGAGCGAAAACATAGGCAATGTGCAAAGTGTGTTTGTGATGGGTGTATTAAAGCAAACACATGTAATGGTATAGGAGAGGGATGTCAAGATTATCAATACTAAATTAAAACCTTTCATCATGTTTAATTACGACACAGTAACCGAAGCAATCAACGGGTTAAGGCAAAGAGGCTTTACACTCGATTTTAACCTGCAGGTAAACTCGCTGCAATGTTTTAATCCTGATATTAATCTCAGCCCGGAAGAGTTTGAGATCAAAGAAATCTATCGTTTTGAAGGCGATACCAGTCCTGAAGATGAAGAAGTGGTTTATGCCATTGAATCAAAACAGGGACACAAAGGAGTTTTTGTAAATGGGTATGGTCCTTCAGCCGATGTTGCTGGTGCAGAGATGATGAAGAAACTGGTGGATCATCACAACAAATAACCTTTGTTTTTTAAACATTATTGCTGAACATTTTTTCAGAAGTGTTTACATGCTCTTTTATTGCTTTTCTTGAATAGCGTATGCCAACAATAAATGATGCAACTGCTCCGAGAAAAAGCATTCCTTCACTTACATTTTGTTTTACCCATTCGTTTTCCTGCATGAACAAAAGGAAATCGAATGTGCCATGAAAAAATACTGCCCAGAATAAGCCAAGAAACAAATAGAAATTTCTTTTATCAGGAATGAATTTTGCTTTGCCAACAAAATAGCCCATTAAAACAGCAAAGGTTGCATGTGCCGGTACCGAAAGAAACATTCTTAAAAATGCTGTTCCCATGCCATGTTGCAGTACATAGCCTATATTTTCAACCGTGGCAAAACCCATTCCCACCATTACGCTGTAAACAATTCCATCAAACGGTTCGTCAAAACTTTTTTTAGGAAAAGCATAATAACGTAACATCACATATTTACTGCCTTCCTCACTTATTCCAACAATGATGTATGCGAAAATGGCGGTGAACGCAATTCCGCCTCCCATCAATTGTTCAACAGGTTTTGTTGCGAACAATTGTATTAAAACTGCCGGCAGAATGCTGATGCAGCCAAGTAAAAAACAAACAAACAGGTTGAGTTTGGGTTCTTTATTAAACCGGTCTTTAAGAAAGATGTACAGGCAAATGGCAATGCCCGGTGCAACGGAAAGCGCAAATAACATCATAGTTACTGAGTTCGTTTAAAGATACTTGTTCAGGATGATTTTATTAGCAGAGTTTTTTTAATTTCATTCAATGAGAAGTTTATTCACTCTTGCCCTTTTGCTTTTCCTGGTGCAGGCTGATGCCCAGATGTTTGGAGGCAATCCTCCTTCATTAAAATTTTACCAGTTAAATACAGATTCTGTGCGGGTGATTTTTCCCAAATACCTGGAGAAACAGGCAAGAGAAGTTGCCTGGCTTTCGCAGCAGCTGTTTAAAAATCCACCGGCACAACTGGGTAATCAACTCAGGAAGTTTAATGTGGTGCTGCAACCGCTCACAACACAGTCAAATGCATATGTATCGCCAGCCCCGTGGCGCAGTGAATTTTTTATGATGCCTGATATGAATTACCTGTCACAGACTGCTATACCATGGCATCAGTCGCTGGCAATTCATGAAATGAGGCATGTGCAACAGTTTTCCAACTTCAATCATTCCGTTCAGAAGTTGTTGGGTGTTTTTTTAGGACAGCAGGGACAGGTGCTTGGAATGGGAACTGTGCCTGATTGGTTTTATGAAGGTGATGCTGTGTTCCAGGAAACGATTACATCGAAACAGGGAAGGGGACGAATGCCCGAATTTTTTAATGCCTATCGTTCGCTTTGGCTTGAAAAGAAAAATTATTCTTACCAGCAGTTACGTAACGGATCATACAGGTGGTTTACTCCTGATCATTATGCATTGGGTTACCTGCTTGTAAATTATGGACTTGAAAAATATGGAACAGATTTCTGGAAGAATGTAACGAATGATGCCATCAATTATAAAGGACTAACTTATCCTTTTCAAAAGGCGGTAAAGAAATATTCGGGTGTGAAGTATGATGGGTTTGTGAAAGATGCATTCAACTGGTATAAAGAAAAAATGCGGCTTGATACAGCATCTGCATTTCAGTCGTTGAAACCCATTACAAAAACGCAGCATAATAATGTTGTCAATTACCTGTATCCGTTTGCAAAAGAAGATCAATCGTTGCTGCTGTTAAAAACGAGTTACCGAAAAATACCTGCATGGTTTAGTATTGATGCGGATGGTACCGAACGGAGACTTCGTGTAAAAGATATTTCAGCTGATAATTATTATTCTTACAAAAACGGAAAAGTGGTTTATGCAGCGTACATACCTGATGCACGCTGGGCATGGAAAGATTATTCTGTGCTGCGAATCTGGAACACAGAAACAAATGAAGTGCAAAAGATAAGCAAGCGCTCAAGGTTGTTTATGCCCGATATTTCACCTGACGGTAATACAGTTGTTGCTGTTGAAGTTACTACTGCGCAGGAATGGTCTTTGCAATTGGTGAATACATCCGACAAAAGCAGATCGGCATTGCCCAACCCAAACCGTTACACGTATACTTATCCTAAATTCTCTGCTGATGGTTCATCTGTTATCAGCGCTGTAAGTAATGGAAATGGTGAAATGAGTTTGCTGAAGACAAATCTTTCAAACAAAGAAGAAACATTGCTTTTTCCTTTTGTAAATACTGCAATTGGTTATGTGCAGGTTAAAGGCGATACAGTTTTGTTTACAGCTGCACAAAAGGAAGGTGATGTGTTGTATTTGTATGATATGGGTAATAAAAGTTTATTCAAAGCTGCTCAACTGCCCAATGGGAATTACCAGGCTACCATTGCAGGTGATTCAGTTGTGTGGAATTCATTCAGCACAGGTGGACAAATGTTGCTGAAGCAGGCAATAAAAGATATGTCTTTGCAAAAGACAACTGCAATAGAGCCATTAACTGATTTATATTTTTCTTCAAAACCATACAGTACGCAATCTGCTTTGCTGCAGAATGTACAGCAACAACCCGGCGAAATAAAACGATACCTTTCTGCAAAGGGACTGATCAATATTCACAGCTGGCGACCCACACTCGAAGATCCGGATTACGGCATTACATTTTACAGTGAAAACATACTGAATACATTTGTTGGCGAGTACAGCTACTTCTATAACAGGAACGAAGGTTATAACCAGGTTGCTGCTAGTTTGGTTTATGGTGGAATTTATCCCATGCTTTCTGTTGGTGCAACACAAACATGGAACAGGAATGAAATTGTGAACAACAAACTTGTTACATGGAATACAACAAATATCAATGCAGGCTTTTCTATTCCACTTGATCTTACAAGTGGGTTGTTGTATAAATATCTCACCATTGCTTCTTCCTACAACATGGAGAAGCTGACATTTACAGGCGCATCGAAAAACAGTTACAGGGACGATAACCTGAATTATATCAATTCATCTATTCGCTGGCTGGCGCAATCGTCCAAAGCAAAGCAACAGATTTATCCTTCATTTGCACATAGTCTTGTTGCCACTTACAAACACACAACTGATGGTTTAACCGGAAGCCAGTTTTATCTTGGAAATACAATTTATGTTCCCGGTATTTTCAGGAACAACAGTCTTGTGCTTTCCCTCTCCGTATTTTCAAGAGATACAATTCGTGGAAGCAGGTTCAGTACAAGTTTTCCTTATGCCCGTGGATACAATGCAGTTAATTTTCCAAGAGCATGGAGGTTCAGTGCCAATTATCATTTCCCGATTTGTTATCCTGAGTTTGGTGTAGCTAACATGGTTTACTTTATGCGTATAAGAGGAAACCTGTTTTATGATTATACCGAAAGCAAAAGCTTACGTACTGGAAAAGTTTATCCAGCTCCATCAGTCGGAACGGAGGTTTATTTTGATACAAGAGTTTGGAATTTATTCCCGGCAACATTGGGAATACGGTACAGTTACCTGTTGAGGAAAGATTTGCTGGAGCCTGGAAGAAGTCCTCACCAGTTTGATATTATTCTTCCGACGAATTTATTTTAGAATGATTTTTTAACGGACGCTTCTTTATTGTATCCTGATTTTGATTTCAGGTGCAGTAAAGAAGTTTCCTTTTTTATCCCTGACGATAATATCTGTGATCAGCAGTTCGTCTTCTTTTTTAATTTGTTCATACAAACTCTTCTGCCATACTTCGGGCAGGTAAGCTGCATTGCGTATTGTTGTGGAAATGGGATTGATCCTTGTTTTAAGTTCACCGGTTTTCTCATCTTCATATTTGTCTTTGCTGCGGTACACCACAATGAAATGAGAAATATTATAGCGGATTTTTTTATCATCAATCACCCATACTGAAGAATCAAGAACGCCCAATACAAATTCTAAGGGAAGATTACCACCCTTGGTTGTTCCCCAAAACGAATTGAGTACCGGAGGTTTTAATGTTGGTGCAGGTTTTTGCTGTGCATTTACGGCAACTGAAAAACTCAGCAACAGCATAAGAAAAAAGAATTTAAACGGGTTCTTCATGAATTTCTGTTTGTGCTATAACGCAGCAGCAGTGTTTTCATTGCGGGCAATTGCACTGCTGCTGCTGAATATGTTGTTAAAGTGATTGCAGGCTTTCTTCAATGGCTTTGATCTTGGCTTCTGCATCGGCTTTTTTCTTGCGTTCAACTTCCACCACTTCGGGTTTGGCATTTTGAACAAAGCGTTCGTTGCCCAGTTTCTTTTCAACAGATGCCAGAAATCCTTTGAAGTATTCAAGATCTTTCAGCAATTGTTCTTTCTGTGAAGTAGTATCAATTTCCTTTTCAGTAACAATGTAAAATTTATCTTTCTGAACTACTGCTGAAATACCACCGCTTACTGCAGCTGAAACATATGAAATGCTTTCGGCATTCACCTGCTTTGCAAGAATACTTTCAATTTTCTTATACGAAGATGCATCGCCTGTTTCAATTGAAAGCTGAATGGTTTCCTTTGGTTTGATCTGGTTTTTTACTCTCACGTCACGCAGGGCAGTAATCACTTCTTTTAACTGTACAGCCAGCTGTAAAGATGTTGTATCAACAGTTTTTGCAGCAACCTGCTGTTTAACAGTTAAATCATCTCCAGCTTCCCTTTCCCTGAGTGAATGATAAATTTCTTCAGTAATAAAGGGCATGTACGGATGAAGTAAATGCATCAGCTCTTCAAAAAACTCAACCGTTTTATTGTACACAGCTGCATCAATCGGTTGTTCAAAACCGGGTTTCACCCATTCGAGATACCAGCTGCAGAAATCATCCCATATCAATGAATAAATCGTCTTTAATGCTTCGCTTAACCTAAATTCTTTGAACTGTTGTTCAATTTCTGCTTTTACTTCGTTCAGCCTGTTTTCAAACCATTCAACTGCAAAGCTATCAGCTATTGGCTCATTGCTATTTGCTACTCTTCCTTCCCACATCTTCACCAGTTTCAATGCATTCCAGATTTTGTTGTTGAAGTTGCGGCCTTGTTCATTACTGCTTTCATCCCACAACAAATCATTACCGGCAGGAGAGGAGATCATAATGCCGAAACGAACTGCATCAGCACCGTATTGATCAATGAGTGCAAGCAGATCGGGTGAGTTGCCTAACTGCTTACTCATTTTCCTGCCTTGCTTATCTCTAACCATGCCGGTGAAATAAACATCGTTGAACGGCTGATCTTTTTTGTATTCATATCCCGCCATGATCATACGTGCCACCCAGAAGAAAATAATATCCTGGCCGGTTACAAGTGTTGTGGTTGGATAATAATACTCTACATCTTTATTGCCGGGATTACTGATGCCTTTAAATACTTCCATTGGCCACAGCCAGGAAGAGAACCAGGTATCAAGACAATCTTCATCCTGAACAAGTTTGAGATTTTTGGTTTCAGGTTTCTGGTTGTGCAAATCTTCAAGACTTTTTGCAACGTAAACATTTCCTGCTTCGTCGTACCAGGCAGGTATTTGTTGTCCCCACCAGAGTTGTCTTGAAATACACCAGTCTTTGATATTGTTAAGCCAGTGGCTGTAAGTATTTTTTGTTTTTTCAGGATGAAATTTGATTTTATCATCCATTACAGAGCTAAGTGTTTCAGGATTGCGGTTTAAGAACTCGGTCATATTCATAAACCATTGCAAACTCAACCTTGATTCAATAACGGCACCTGTTCTTTCACTCGTTCCAACCTGGCCTTTGTAATCTTCAATTTTTTCGATTTGATTTAATGCAGCAATGTCCTCAACTATCTTCTTTCTCAATTCAAACCTGTCAACACCATTGTAAGAAAGCACAAGCGCTGAAGGATTTTCTTCCATCAAATCAATAGCTGTGAATTTTCCTTCTTCGTCTAATGTATTTAATGCTTTCAGGTTATGTTTTCTTCCAAGCTCATTATCGTTTTTATCGTGAGCAGGAGTGATTTTTAAAGCACCTGTTCCAAATTCTGCATCAACATACTCATCAGCAATAACAGGAATTTTGCGGTTGATGATCGGCACAATCACTTCTTTTCCAACAAGTGCTTTGTAACGTTCATCAGCAGGGTTTACACAAATAGCCACATCACCCAAAATAGTTTCAGGTCTAGTGGTGGCAACTGTAATAAACTGATTGCTGTTTTCAACCAGCGGATATTTTACATAGTATAGTTTGGAATCAATTTCTTTAAAAATCACTTCTTCATCGCTAAGGGCAGTTTTACTTGCCGGATCCCAGTTCACCATTCGCAAACCACGGTAAATAATTCCCTTTTCATATAAATCAACAAAAACCTTGATAACGCTTTTGTAATATTCGCCATCCATTGTAAAGGAAGTACGTTCCCAATCAAGGCTGCAACCCAGTTTTTTTAATTGCTGAAGAATAATGCCGCCATACTTTTCTTTCCATTCCCATGCATACTTCAGGAATTCTTCTCTGCTGAGCTGGGCTTTCTGAATCCCTTTTTCACGGAGCATGTGAACAACTTTTGCTTCAGTTGCAATCGAAGCATGGTCTGTTCCCGGAACCCAGCAGGCATTTTTTCCCTGCATACGTGCACGGCGCACCAACACATCCTGGATCGTATTGTTCAGGCAATGGCCCATGTGTAATACACCTGTAACATTGGGAGGGGGTATTACCACAGTATAAGGTTCCCGCTCATCGGGCGTGCTGTGGAAATACTTTTTATCGTTCCAGTATCCATACCATTTTTCTTCGGATGCATTGTGCTCAAAATTTTTGCTCAGTTCCATGCAGAATTCTTCTTTTTTTAGTTGGCAAAGGTAAGGAAAGCAGGGGCTGGATAAAGGGGGAGCAGAATGAAATTTAGGCTGCAAGTCAATTCAAAACCAATAAAAAAGCTCCCGTGAGGGAGCTTTAAAGCATTTTGAATAGTTGACGAAAATTCTTGCCGTCTAATGACAGCTTTTAGAGTAAATTTTTAGCCATAGGCATTGTTTAACTAAACATCAATACTGTGATCAAAGCAATTGCGGCGAAAAATACTATTACAAACGTAGTTGTCTTAGCTGATTCGCTCATGTGAAAGGAATTTGATGCCATAAAAAGTAGTTTTAATAGTGACAAAAAACTTCCACAGGAATACGGGATAACCAGATTTTCTGGTTTATACTGAAAAGTTCACTACAGGCATACGGTAAAATCCAATATAAAAGTACCATTGTTTTTAAAATCTGCAAAATATGGGACGAAATTTCTTACGGCTTTAGGTGTAAATACTAATTTCGGGGGTCTATGCTGTATGCAGTTACCGATATTGAAACGACCGGAAGTTATGCTTCGGCCAACGGGATTACTGAAATTGCCGTGTATATTTTTGATGGGCAGGAAATAGTGGATCAGTTTGAAACGCTGGTCAATCCGCACCAGTCAATTCCGGGTTTTGTGCAAACGCTTACGGGCATTACAGATGATATGGTGCAGCTGGCCCCATCGTTTGAAGAAATTGCCCCAAAACTGGCCGAGCTGCTGCAGGGAAAAGTATTCGTTGCACACAATGTCAATTTCGATTATTCATTTATTCATCACCAGCTGCAGAATCATGGGTACGAACTCAACTGTAAAAAGCTTTGTACAGTCAGGTATGCCCGTAAAATTTTCCCCAAATTAGCTTCATACAGCCTGGGGAATTTGTGCCGGCATTTCGATATTCAAATTCAGAACAGGCACAGGGCAGGAGGTGATGCAAGGGCAACCGTGGAACTGTTCCGGCTGCTGAAAGAAAATGATGTAAATAATCACCTGCATACGATGCTGGGCAAGCAATCAAGGGAACAGTTTCTGCCGCTTTATCTGAATAAAGAGGATATTGACAGTTTGCCGCTCACTCCGGGTGTTTATTACTTCCATGATGCAAAGGGCAAGATTGTTTATGTGGGTAAAGCCATACAATTGAAACGAAGGGTGATCAGTCATTTCTCCAATAATAAACCTTCACGCCAGCGGCAGGAGTTTGCAAGAAATGTGCACCGCATTTCTTACCAGCAATGCGGTACCGAACTGATGGCTTATGTACTTGAAACAATTGAAATAAAACGGCTGTGGCCAAAGTACAACCGGGCAATTAAAGGCTATGAAGCCAGTTACGGAATGTATATGTATGAAGATGCAAATGGTTATTTACGGCTGGCTATTGACCGTAAACACAAACATCTTACAGCTGTTCAACATTTTTACAACCGTTATGAAGCAATGGCTGAACTGAAACGGCTTGCGAATGAGTTTTCATTGTGCTATAAGCTTTGTTTTATTGACCGTTCAACTCAGCACAAGTGCAATTCATCTTCCTGCAAAGGTGCCTGTACAAAAGAAGAAGATGCATTGCAATACAATGAACGGGTGATGCAGGCTGTTGACCAGGTAAAAAAAGAATTGCCCAGTTTTGTGATCAGGGAACGGTCATATTTCAACAACCAGGATAGCTGTATTTTAATGGAAGATGGAAAGTTTTACGGAATGGGTTATGTTGAGCAGGATTTTGATCTTTCGTTAAAAGATGAATTGCGTAATAAGCTGCAGGCTTATCCTGAATATGATTTTGTACGAAATATTGTAAAGCGTTACGCTTTGGAACAACCGGATAAAGTGGTGTGGCTGTAGTTGCTGATTACTGCCTTGTCCATACATCAGTGCGTCCAATAAGTGAAATGCCAATATATCCCCGCACATTCAGTTTGTTATTTCCATCCATTGATATTTTGCAGGAATAAGTCTTGCCGTTTTTGGGATCATAGATTTTGCCTCCGGTCCATTCGTTGCTGGAAGTGTATTTAAATCCCCACATATTAACTAATCCCAATAATGGTCTTGAGTGGTTGGCTTCATCGGGGTGATGTTTGTCCAGTTTTGGTTTACCTGTTTCGGGATCAATTGGTTCTTTCAGCCAGGTTATTTTTCCCTGGTATTTATCAGCGTTTTTATAAACCTGTATAATTGCAGTGCCTTCGCCGTTTTTCCATGAACCGATAATGGCATCAGTATTTTGCATTTTTACAGTAAATGCCAGTAAAGCAGTAACGATGAGTATTGCAGATAATAACAGGACTGAACGTTTCATAAATATGATATTGAAAAACAGTTACAAATAAACAATCATTTGTTTTTAAAAGAACAACTTTTTCATTGCATTGAAAAAAAAATTTGATTTTTTAACGATCATCCAACATCTTTGCAACGCAATGAAAAAAGTAAACATTCTTAATCAGTGGTGGTGGCATACAACTCTAACGGGGCTGTAATGCTATTGTCATAATTATGCAATCATATTATAGGAGCCCCGATTTACTCGGGGCTTTTTCTTTTCAGGGCAAACAAAAAAGTGGAATAAAGTTAATACGGTACAAGAGTGCGACGCCAATGCAGATGAACAGAGTTGGAACAGCACGGAACAAAAAATAAAACAGTGATGAAGAAAATTTCGATTCAAACAACTTGTAAAAAATTACTGGCCGATGTGTTTACACCGGTTGGTATTTACCTGCGCCTGCGTGACAGGTTCAGGGATACGATTTTGCTGGAGAGTACAGATTATCATGCGGCAGAAAACAGCTGGTCGTTTATTGGTATTAATGCCATTGCGGGAATGGAAATTACTTCGGCAACAAGTATTGAATTTAAATTACCCGGTCAGAAACCTGAACGTATTGCGATTAAACAACCATCGGAAGTACCGCAGCAGTTGTTTGATTTTATGAATCATTTTGAAGCAGAAGCTGATTGTAAAGAAGCCAGGTTTGCTCATGGATTATATGGTTACACGAGTTATGATGCCGTTCAGTTTTTTGATACAGTAAAGCTGAATGATCAGCGCAATGAGGTAAACGGCATCCCCTTGATGCGTTACCGTTTGTATCAGTACATTATTGCGATCAATCATCATAAAGACGAATTGTTTATTTGTGAAAACAAGATCAAAGGCGTTGAAAGTGATTTGCAGGTTGTTGAAAGTTTAATCAGGAGTAAAGACGTTCCTGTTTATCCGTTCTCGGTAAAAGGCGAAGAAACTTCGAATGTTACCAATGAAGAATATGTAGAGATGGTGAAGAAAGGTATTGCCAGCTGTATGCGTGGTGATGTGTTCCAGATTGTACTGAGCAGAAGATTTCAGCAATCGTTTAATGGAGATGAGTTTAATGTGTACCGTGCATTACGCAGTGTAAACCCTTCGCCTTATTTATTCTTTTTTGATTATGGCGATTACAAGTTGATGGGTTCATCGCCTGAGTCGCAGATCATCATCAATAACGGCAAAGCAATTGTGCACCCGATTGCGGGAACATTCAAACGTTCGGGTGATGATGAAACAGACCAACGTGAAGCAGAACGTTTATTAAAAGATGCAAAGGAAAATGCTGAGCATGTGATGCTGGTTGACTTAGCAAGAAATGATTTGAGCCGTGTGTGTGATGAAGTAAGTGTGGCACATTACAGGCAGGTGCAGTATTACAGTCATGTAATTCATTTGGTGAGTGAAGTAACTGCAAAAGTGCGTAAAGGATCAAACCCGTTTGAACTGCTGGCAAAAACATTTCCTGCAGGAACATTAAGCGGCGCACCAAAGATAAAAGCCATGCAGCTCATTGATGGATATGAACCAACGTCCCGAACCTATTATGGCGGAGCAATTGGCTTTATGGGTTTTGACGGAAGCTGCAATCATGCCATCATGATCAGAACATTTTTAAGTAAGAATAATACACTCATTTACCAGGCAGGTGCAGGCGTTGTTGCGGCAAGCAAACCAGAAAGTGAACTGCAGGAAGTGAATAATAAATTAGGCGCATTAAAAAAGGCAATTGAGTTTGCTGAAAGCATTAGTTAATAGTTAATGGTTGATAGTTCATGGATATATTAACTATGAACTATCAACCATGATCAATGAACCATTCAACATGAAAATATTAGTATTCGATAATTACGACAGCTTTACCTACAATCTTGTGCATTTGGTAGAGAAGATTACACATTCAAAAGTGGATGTGTATCGTAACGACCAGATAGCATTGGAAAAAGTAAAGGACTATGATAAAATTATTTTATCGCCCGGCCCTGGTATTCCTGAAGAAGCAGGTTTGCTGCTGCCGTTAATTAAAGAGTATGCTGCAACAAAATCAATTCTTGGTGTTTGTTTAGGTCACCAGGCAATTGGTGAAGCATTTGGCGGAACGCTGACGAATCTTTCGTCTGTATTTCACGGAGTGGCAACGCCGATAAAAATTAAAAATGAAAAGTCAAAACCCGCAAGTTTTTTATTTGAAGGTTTACCCGAAGAAATAGAAGTTGGCCGATATCACAGCTGGGTGGTTTCGAAAGAACATTTCCCTGCTGAACTTGAAATAACAGCAGAAGATGAAACAGGAATGATCATGGCATTGCAGCATAAAACGTATGATGTGCAGGGAGTGCAATTTCACCCGGAAAGTGTGTTGACGCCGAAGGGAGAAATCATCCTCAGAAATTGGTTGGGAAAGTAATTTGAAAATGATTCAATCTGAAAATTCGAAAATGAAAAAAATACTTCAGTTATTATTTGAACACAAAACACTTTCAAGAGAGCAGGCAAAGGAAGTGCTGATCAATATTGGTAAAGCTGTTTACAATGAACATGAGATAACAGCTTTCATGACGGTGTACCTGATGCGCAGCATTACCATTGAAGAGCTGCAGGGTTTCCGTGAAGCATTGCTTGAACTTTGTGTGCCTGTTGACCTGGATGGCTACAACGTACTTGATATTGTTGGTACAGGTGGCGATGGAAAAAACACATTCAACATTTCAACACTTGCCTGTTTTATTGTTGCCGGTGCCGGACAAAAAGTTGCCAAGCATGGTAACTATGGTGCATCAACCATCAGCGGTGCAAGTAATGTAATGGAGCAGCTGGGTTATAAATTTTCCAACGACAACAGCAAGCTGAAACGTGAAGTGGAAGAAGCGGGTATCTGCTTTATGCATGCGCCATTGTTTCATCCTGCATTAAAAACGGTTGGCCCCATTCGCAGAAACCTTGGCATGCGCACATTTTACAACATGCTCGGACCAATGGTGAATCCGGCAAAACCGGCTTACCAGTTAGTGGGTGTTTACAGTCTTGAAATGGCAAGGGTTTATAATTATTTGCTGCAGCAGTCAACACAGGCATTCACCATTATTCACAGTCTTGATGGATATGATGAAATATCGTTGACAAACGATACCAAGGTTATCACCAACAAAGGTGAATACATTATGACGCCTGAGCAATTGGGCAAACGTTTGGTACAGCAAAACGATATCCTTGGAGGAAACAGTATTGAAGAAGCTGCAAAAATATTTACAAAGATTTTAGGTGGCGATGGCACATGGGCACAAAATGCTGTAGTGCTTGCAAACGCAGCAATGGGTTTGTATTGCACAGGAAACTATAAAGATTATGATGATGCTTATAATGCTGCTGTAGAAAGTTTAGACGGCGGTAAAGCAAACGAAGTGCTGAAGAAATTAATTGAATTGCAATAAAGTGGTAAGTTGTAAGTAATAAGTTTTAAGAAAAACATGAACATTTTAGATAAAATCATCGCAGCAAAACGGATTGAGGTTGAACAACGCAAAGCTGTTACACCGGTTGATGTATTACGTCATTCGGATTTGTATGCAAAGCCACGCTACTCATTAAAACAGTTTTTGCTGGATGAAAGTAAGACAGGGATTATTGCTGAATTCAAACGTCAGTCGCCTTCGAAAGGAATCATCAATGCTGTTGCAGATGTGGTGGAAGTAACTTCAGCTTATACAAAAAACGGTGCGTCCTGTTTAAGTGTATTAACTGACGAACAGTTCTTCGGTGGAAGTACTGCCGATTTAATCAAAGCAAGAGTGAATGAAATTCCAATTCTCCGCAAAGAATTTATTGTGGATGAATACCAGCTTGAAGAAGCAAAGTCAATGGGTGCTGATGTAATTTTGCTCATTGCTGCATGTTTGTCGATTGATGAAGTAAAGCGCCTGGCAGCTTATGCAAAATCACTGGGACTGGAAGTGTTGCTGGAATTGCATGCAGAAGAAGAGCTGGGACATATTTGCGATGAAACAGAAATTGTTGGTATCAACAACCGCAATCTCAAAACATTTGAAGTGGATATTGAACGCAGTTTGCAGATGGCAAAGAAAATTCCTGCTGATAAAATTAAAGTGGCAGAAAGCGGCATCAGCTCGATTGAAAATATTTTATTGTTCAAACAAAACGGGTTTAAAGGTTTTCTTATAGGAGAAAATTTTATGAAAGAAGCTAATCCCGGTTTGGCATTTGAACAATTCACAAAACAATTAAACAATCAAAAATGAATATTAAGGTTTGTGGCATCACCACAGCAAAACAGGTACAACAGTTAGACGGACTGGACATTGATTATGCAGGATTTATTTTCGTTCCGACTTCTCCACGTTACGTAGAAGGAAAACTGGATAAAAAGCAAATCAAGACTGCAGATTTTGATCTGAAAAAGGTTGGTGTGTTTGTGAATCCTTCTTACAGCGATATACTTGATGCAATTGAAGATTATGGTTTGGATGTGGTACAACTGCATGGTGAAGAAACACCTGAATTCTGTTCTGATCTCAATGAAGATATTGAAGTGATCAAAGTATTTCATATTGATGAAACAGTAAAGTCAATTGACAAGCTGGTGGCGCCTTATGATAATGCCTGCGATTATTATCTGTTCGATACAAAGACTTCAGATGCAAAAGGCGGAACCGGCAAACAGTTCGACTGGAGTATCCTGGAAAAAAGTAAAATTGAAAAGCCGTTTTTCCTCAGCGGTGGAATAGGACTTGAAGATATTGCTGCAATCAAGAAATTCAAACATCCTGATTTCTTTGGCGTGGATGTGAATAGTAAATTTGAAACAGAACCCGGTGTGAAAGATATGGCGAAAGTGCTGCAGCTGAAAGTGGGGTTGAAATAATTGAAAGTGGAAAAATTAATAATGGGAAGTGTAGAATGGATAGTTGATTATTGAACGATTGCGTTTGCTTACAAAAATTAAAAGCAAAGCGTATGAGAATTAAAGTCTGTGGTATGACCGATCTGCAGCAGATGCACCAGCTGGGAGAGTTGGGTGTTGAGTTTGCAGGAATGATTTTTTATCATAAAAGTCCAAGGTTTATCCTTCGGTACCTCACAGGCGAAATGGTGAAACGTGCAAAGCTGAAAGTGTATAAAGTGGGTGTGTTTGTCAATGCATCGTATGATGAGATAATGAATCATGTGGAGAATTTTGGGTTGGATATGGTGCAGCTGCATGGCGATGAATCGCCGAGGTTTTGTGAGCAGGTGAGCAGTTATATACAAACCATCAAGGCATTCAGGATTGCGGAGGATGATAACATACAATGGAAAATCAAAGATTATTTCGACAGCTGCGATATGTACATGTTTGATACGATGGGTGCAGGTTATGGTGGTACCGGTAAAAAGTTTGACTGGAATATGCTGAAGGATGTAAACATCGGTAAACCGTTTTTTTTAAGCGGAGGAATTGAACCAACCGATGCAGCAGCTGTTAAAGAGTTTGCAAAAGAACCCGTAGCAAAGGATTTATTTGCACTGGATGTAAACAGCAGGTTTGAGGAAAGCCAGGGTGTGAAGGATATGAAGCTGGTGAAGAAATTTGTTGAAGAGGTGAGAGGCTGAACTTTCAAGCAAAATGGCTAAGAAGGGAGTTAAACGAATATGTCAAGATATAGCTCAAAAGAAATTCAAAAAAGTACAGAAAGAAATCAGATTGCTCAATTCAAAAGTTTGTTTCAGTCTGATAGAAATCTTGATATAAAGATCATTGAAAAGGATCCGCCAGATGCTGAAGTTTTTTTTGAAGGACAGAAAATTGCAATTGAATTGACCGAACTAGTTTGGGATAATGATATTGATGGAGTTAATAAAAAGGCACATGAATCAAATGCTGATATGATTATGGATATGGCAAAAATGGAATATGAGAAATTGTTTTTGCCTCCAGTTCGAGTTAGCGTTCGTTTTAATGACAATTACGGTTTAATCAAGGAAGATGGAAATTTGCAATTGAGTAGTTCAGACAAGAAGCGACTTTCGAATTATATAGTTGATAAGGTTGTCAAGTTTCTGCCACTTCAAGACAATATGAGTGTTGATGTTCCTGAGTATAATAAAAATTGGGAAAGAGTATTAGATCAGAAAATTTCTGCTATTAATATTTATCGCTCTGAATTTTTATTTGAAAATTGCTGGATAACAAGAGAAGGAGGAACCTCACAAAGAATTACAACTGAAAAATTGATAACAAGGATAAGGTCAAAAGAGAGATGTCTCAAAAATTATCAGGATTCTTTTGATAATTTATGGTTGGTTTTGGTAGAAGATTGGAAACATGTTTCAGATTGGTTTGATTTTAAGTATATGGAAGAGATTCAAGCAAAAGGATTTGAATCGATTTTTGACAGGATATTTATTATGAGAAGTAAAAAGAATGAATTGATTGAATTGAATCTTGTTAAGAAGTAATCTAAAAGCACAAGTGTGCGACGCAACAAAAGATAAATAGTAGCACAGGTGGTGGCTACATAAAAAAATAAATATGGCGACAACAACATATCAACAACCTTCATCACAAGGTTATTATGGAAAATTCGGCGGGGCATATATTCCTGAAATGCTGCACCGTAACGTGGAGGAACTGCAGAGCCGTTACCTGGAAATTATGCAGGATGCTTCGTTTCAAAAAGAATTCAGATCGTTACTGAAAGATTATGTGGGCAGGCCAACACCGTTGTATTATGCAAAACGGTTAAGTCAGCAGCATAGTACAAACATCTGGCTGAAGCGTGAAGATTTATGCCATACCGGCGCACATAAAATCAATAATACTGTCGGACAGATTTTATTAGCTGAACGATTGGGTAAGAAACGGATCATTGCAGAAACAGGCGCTGGTCAGCATGGCGTGGCAACTGCAACCGTATGTGCATTGAAAGGTGTGGAATGTATTGTGTACATGGGAGAGAAAGATATTGAGCGGCAGGCCCCCAACGTTGCACGCATGAAAATGCTTGGTGCAAAAGTGGTACCTGCAGTCAGCGGAAGCAAAACATTAAAAGATGCAACCAATGAAGCTATCCGTGACTGGATTAATAATCCCAACGATACACATTACATTATTGGTTCGGTGGTAGGTCCGCATCCTTATCCTGATATGGTGGCAAAGTTTCAGAGTGTGATCAGTGAAGAAATCCGCTGGCAGTTAAAAGAACATATCGGTACAGAATTACCAACGCATGTAATGGCTTGCGTGGGTGGTGGCAGTAATGCAGCCGGAACGTTTTATCATTTCCTCGATGAACTGAGTGTACAGCTGATTGCTGTTGAAGCTGCAGGTTGTGGTGTAAACAGTGGTATGAGTGCTGCAACAACCCAATTGGGTAAGCCGGGTATTCTGCACGGAAGTAAAAGTTTGCTGATGCAGACTGAAGACGGACAGGTTGTGGAACCGCATAGCATTTCAGCAGGGTTGGATTATCCGGGTATTGGTCCGTTACATGCGCATTTGTATGACAGTGGTCGTGGTACTTTTTTAAGTGCTACTGATGAGGAAGCATTGGATGCGGTGTTTCAGTTGTGCAGACTTGAAGGAATTATTCCTGCGCTTGAAAGTGCACATGCACTTGCTGCATTAAACCAGCTGAAGTTTAAAGACACTGACCAGATAGTGCTTTGCTTAAGCGGAAGAGGCGATAAAGACCTTGCAACATATATGAAAGCAATGGAAGAAAGAGGCTAGAAGTTAGAAGATAGAATTTAGTAGTTAGAATATAGAACATATTGTATGAGCAGAATAAAAGAATTGTTTGAACGAAAACAAAACAATGTTTTGAATGTGTATTGTACTGCAGGTTATCCTGAACTGAACAGCACAGTTGAAGTAATGAAAGCATTGCAAGCAAACGGTGCTGATTTAATTGAGTTGGGAATGCCTTACAGTGATCCGTTGGCTGATGGTCCGGTTATTCAGCACAGCAGCACGATTGCTTTAAACAACGGAATGACGATACATGCCTTGTTTAACCAGTTAAAAGATTCCAGGAAAGAAATTTCAGTACCTGTTGTTTTAATGGGCTACATGAATCCTGTTTTGCAATATGGTTTTGAACAGTTTTGCAAAGATGCTGCTGCTGTTGGTGTGGATGGATTGATATTGCCTGATTTGCCGGAGTATGAATTTGAAACAGAGTTTGGTGCTGTTATTAAACAATACGGTCTTGATTTTATTTTTCTTGTTACACCCGAAACAAGTGATGAACGTATTAAAAAACTGGACAGCCTCAGCAGTGGATTTTTATATGCAGTATCATCATCTTCCACAACAGGTAGTGATAAAAACATGACGGATGTAAATGCCTATTTGCAGAAGCTGAAAAGTTTGCAGTTGAAAAATCCTGTACTGGTTGGTTTTGGTATTAAGGATAAACAAACATTTGATGCAGCTTGTGCACATGCAAACGGTGCAATCATCGGAACAGCGTTTATTAAATCTCTGGAAGGAACAACGGATGTTGCATCAACTGTAAAATCGTTTCTTAACGGAGTATTAAACTGAGAGCGGAAAACGGGACTCGAACCCGCCACCTACAGCTTGGGAAGCTGTCGCTCTACCAGATGAGCTATTTCCGCTTAATGCATATGAAAGTTAAGATGAAAAAATTATAAGAGAAAAATATTGTTCAATGAATTTAGCCATCGTAAAATATAATGCAGGAAACATCCAGTCGGTTTTGTTTGCGCTTGAGCGTTTGGGTGTGCAGGCAAAAGTAACGGATGATTTTACTGAACTGCAGCAGGCCGATAAAGTGATTTTTCCCGGTGTGGGTGAAGCACGCAGTGCCATGAACAGTTTGCAGGAAAAAGGACTGGATGCTGTGATTAAAAACCTTAAGCAACCGGTGCTGGGTATTTGTGTGGGAATGCAGTTGCTTTTTGATTATTCAGAAGAGAGCGACACAACATGCCTGGGAATTATACCTGCGAAAGTAAAATTGTTTAAACCTCAATCAGCAGAAGGAAATTTTAAAGTTCCCCAGATTGGCTGGAATGAAATTTATAATTTAAAATCACCTTTGTTTAGCGATGTGGCGGAGCGTAGTTATGTGTATTATGTTCACAGCTATTATGCAGAAATGAATCCCTATTGCATTGCCACATCGGATTATACAGTTGAATATTGTGGTGCTGTACAGAAAGATAATTTTTATGGTGTGCAGTTTCATGCTGAGAAAAGTGCAAAGGTGGGTGAAAAAATACTTGCTAATTTTTTAACGTTGCCCCAGCCCTAAAGGGAGTAATTAACAGTATGAAAGACGACATGTTTTACAAAGCAGGGCCGTTAATTTTTCGAAAAGCAGAAGAATTAAGAAACAAGTGTACAGATACAGAAGAATTACTTTGGAATTATTTACGGCAGAATCAACTTGGTGTGAAATTCAGAATGCAGCATCCGGCTTCAAACTATGTGCTGGATTTTTATGCACACAAAATAAGATTAGCAATTGAGATTGACGGAAGTATTCATGAGATGGAAGAAGTGAAACGTAATGATGAAATACGCCAGAGACATTTAGAATCGGTGGGCATTTCTTTTCTACGATTTTCAAACAGATTGGTTAAAGAAAATTTAGATGTTGTTATAAACACAATAAAGAATAAAGTGTCAGATATGTTGAACAATAATAGTAATGCTAAAAGCACCCCTTCAGGGGCGGGGGGGCTTCAGATTATACCAGCTATTGACATTATTGACGGCAAGTGCGTACGTTTAACCGAAGGGGATTATTCACAAAAGAAAATTTATAACGAAAATCCGCTAGAAGTTGCAAAGGAGTTTGAAGATGCAGGATTAATGCGGCTTCACCTGGTAGATCTTGATGGTGCAAAAGCCGGCGCAGTAAAAAACTGGAAAGTGCTGGAAAGCATTGCAGGTAAAACATCGCTGGTGATTGATTTTGGTGGTGGAATTAAAAAGGAAGAAGACGTAAACATTGTGTTTAATTCAGGTGCAGCGCTTGCAACGGTGGGAAGTATTGCAGTGAAGGAAGAAGAAAAATTTGTAAGCTGGTTAACGCAATATGGTGCAGAAAAGTTTTTACTGGGAGCAGATGTAAAGGATGAAAAAATTGCAGTTGCCGGCTGGCTTGAAACGACTGATATCTGGATTTATGATTTCATAGAGAAATACATTAACCACGGCGTTCAGCAAATATTTTGTACCGATGTAAGCAAGGATGGTCGTCTTGAAGGCCCGTCAACAGAATTATATAAAAATATCCTGGCAAAATTTCCCCAGCTTCATTTTATCGCAAGCGGTGGTGTGAGTTCAATGGATGATCTTATTGCTTTGCAGAACATTGGCTGCACAGGAGCAATTGTTGGTAAAGCTATTTACGAAGGAAGAATTACATTAAGTGAATTAAAACAATTCAATTAGGATTTCTTAAACTTGTTTTTCATCACATGAACCAGTTGCATTGCATCGGGAGTAAGCTTCATTGCAAAAACTCCGGTAACAAACAATACAGTAAACACAGTGCTGCGTAAAATAATTCCAGTCCATCCACTCATGCTTTTAAATAAATAGTAGCTGATGAAATAAGAAGCAGCAGCCAGTAAAAGGCTCAATAATGTTTTGCTGTTGAAAGGTTGCAGGTTGTATCGTTTCCACAAAAATACCCAGCGGATAAAATTGTAAATGGAAAACGAAATTAAGTTGGCATAAGCACTGCCAATAATGCCATAATGTACAACAAGTAAATAGTTTAACGGAAGGATCAGCAGAATCAGCAAAACTCCCGTGATAAAATCAAAACGCCATTGTGTCGAAGTGGCAATTACCTGTCCGTTTACACCTGTGCCTGCATCAATAATTTTTGTTATGCCTAATATGAAAATGACATTAATACCTGTTTGATAATCTCCCTGGATGTTCAGTACCTTAAATGCATCAGTAATATTCAGCCACACACCAATAAAAATAAACAAGCCTGCCAGTAATAAGTTGATGGATGTACGGGAATAAATCCTGCTGATCTCATTCATGTTTTTATTTTTCCATGCCTGCGATAATACAGGAATAGTTATGGCCACAATGCTTCGTTGCGGCACCTGTATAAGATTCGCAATATAAGTTGAGAGGTTGTATACACCTGCATCATGCAAACCTTTTTCGCTTACGCTTGAAATAATGATGGTATCAGACACCTGCGAAAGAATGATGATAAGCGAACCTCCAAACACATAACCGGCCAGAGCAATTATTTTTTTCTTGAACTTATGTGTTACAATGCTTGGCTTGAAAGTAAAGTGTAAATCGGTGTTTAGTTTCAGGTAAATAAATAATGCTGCTGCAAGTAAAAAAAACTGGAATGAAAACAGTTTGATAAACGAATCAAAACTGATGAGTTTTGAAATGAACAGCAGTATCAGTACAAGTGTGAGAAAACGTAAACCGGTTTCACGCAGAAAATTTGTGGTGATGGTTTTCTGGTATGTCCACGAATAAGCTTCAAACAATGAAAACAGGAGAATGCCAAAACCAAACAAAAAATTCCAGTGATAATAATCAACAAAAAGTGCTGAACGACCGGAATATTTTCTGACGATCAACGGCTCAAAAATAATTCCACCTGCAAGTACCAGTAAAAAACCAATTACCACAACCACTAATGTTAATGCATACAGATCGTTTTGTTTTTTATCGAGATGCGAACGGTAATAAGGAAAGAATTTATAAACAACCGGAATTGCACCTAATGCAGCCAAACCATACATGAGCTGACCAACATCAAAAAACAATCTTGTTAAACCATATTGATCGGGAGTAAATGCATGATTGCCGCTACGGATAAAAAACCAGGTATTGACAAAGCCAATAAGAAAACCTATGTAAATAACAATGCTGGATATGATGGCTTGTTTCCTGATTTGTCCCATAACTGGCCGAAGATATTATTTTACCTTTTTATAATTGACATAAAAGTTTTTGTCCATCAGCAAGCCAATGTCTTCACCCTGCCTGAAATTGGTGCGCATTCTCTGCCAGTTCTCTGTAGCCAGCATCAAACCATATTTTGCATTGCTGTTACCCGGCAAAAGAATAGGCATGTTAAATCCTTTGATACAACCCGACCAGCGGTAATACAAAACCTGCGATCCATTTTCTTCAGACAGGTAATATTCCAGCGTTGGTATTTGTGTGGTGCGCAGGTATTGGTCAAATACTTTTGATAAGTTATAGCCGGTTCTTTTTGAAATAAAATCTTCTATCTCAGCCGATGTAACTGTTTTGTACCTGTACTTATCATTCATATCACGCAGCAACATACGGAAGGTGCTTTTATCTCCAATAATCTGCCTGATCATGTGCAGCATGTTGGCGGCTTTGGGATACATATCGCCACTGCCTTCATCGTTTACATTGTATTTACCAATGATAGGTATATCGTTCCTGATGCCACGGCGTATGCCCTGCAAGTAAGCATTGCCGGCATCAGTGCCGTAATAATAATCTGTAAACAATGTTTCGCTGTAGTTCGTGAATCCTTCATGCACCCACATATCAGCAATATCTTTTGAAGTGATGCCGTTGCCAAACCATTCGTGACCACTTTCATGAATAATAATGAAATCCCATTTCAATCCCCAACCTGTACCACTCATGTCCCGGCCACGGTAACCATTTTGATATCCATTTCCATACGCAACAGCACTCTGGTGTTCCATGCCGAGGTAATGGCTTTCAACAAGTTTATATCCATCTTCATAAAAAGGATAGGGGCCAAACCAATATTCAAACGCATGAATCATTGGCTTTGCCTGTTCAAATTGTTTTTTTGCTTTATCAAGATTGTATTCAAGTACATAAAAATCAAGATCAAGTTTTCCGTTTTCACCCATTAATGTATCGCTGAAATGCGCATACTTGCCAACATTCATCGTTATATCATAATTGTTGATGGGGCGGCTAACAAACCATGTCCATGTTTTCATTCCATTTACTGATGCTGAAACATTTCTTAATCGTCCGTTTGAAATATTCATTAATGTGTCGGGCACTGTAATGCTGATAAGTGTACTGTCAGATTCTTCACTCTGATGATCTTTACAAGGCCACCAAACGCTTGCTCCGAGATTCTGGCAGGCAGTGCCAATCCATGGATTGCCGTTCTTATCTTTTTTCCATACAACGCCACCATCCCATGGTGCATTTAAGGCAGGCTTGGGAACACCATGATAATAAAGTTTGAGCTGATGAATTGCTTCATTGCCGCTGATTGATTTCGGTAATTTCTTTCCGGGCATCTGGATAAACCATGCATTGCCGTCACGTTCATATTTTACAGGCACATTGTTGAGGAAAGCACTGTCGATGGTTAACGGTTCCTGCAAGTCAATCTGCATGCGTTTACCGGCTTTCTTTACCAAACGGAAAGAAATGATATTACTTCCGCTGATGGTGAAGTTTTGAAAGTTGGGGGTTACATGGAGATCATACATCACCACATCCCACCATGCACGTTCAGGCGTAATGGTGCCACGCAATGTATCCTGGTGTGTGAATACTTTTGGCTTTGGTACCTGCGCAGATGCAGAAAAAACAGTGAGGCAGGAAAAAATAACCAGAATGCTTTTGAGTCGTGATGTAGTTTTTTTCATACTTATTTCACCGGGTTGATATTTGAGCCTAAATTTAGCAGTAATTCTTTATGCGGATAATTAAAAATACAGTAATGGAAAAAAGCGTTGGCCGATGGCAGCTGATAGCTGACCGGATTTGCCTTTCTTATTTTTCATTTTTCATTTCCTGTTTTTTATTTCTGCTCTTGTCTTCCTGTGGTACTAAGAATAAGAACGAACAGAATTTTTTCCGGTATAATGAAGTAAGTGGTATCAGTTCACTTGATCCGGCATTTGCAAAAAGCCAGTCGGTGATATGGATGGTGCACCAACTCTACAGCACTCTTGTTGAAACAGATGAGCAGTTACACATTGTTCCCTCGCTTGCAAAAAGCTGGGAAGTAAGCGACGACAGGCTGAGCATTGTTTTTCATTTACGCAATGATGTTTTTTTCCAGGATAATGAAGCATTTAAAGATGGAAAAGGAAGAAAACTTGTTGCTGCAGATGTAGTGTATAGTTTTCAACGGCTGATGGATAAAAATACAGCCAGCCCCGGTGCATGGATTTTTAATAACCGTGTTGATGCACAGAAAGGATTTATTGCTATTAATGACAGCACATTTAAAATTCAGTTGCTGAAACCTTTTGTGCAGATATTGGGCGTACTCAGTAACGTGTATTGCTCGGTTGTTCCAAAAGAAGTGGTGGAGAAATATGGAACTGATTTCAGGCGTAACCCCTGCGGCAGTGGTCCGTTTCAATTCAAAGCATGGGAAGAAGGACAGGCATTGATACTGGTGAAAAATCCCCGCTACTTTGAAACAGACAGTGCAGGCAACAGGCTGCCTTATCTTGATGGAATTAAAGTGAGTTTCCTCGATAACAAGGCCACAGAGTTTTTGGAGTTCCGTCAAAAGAGGCTTGATTTTATTAATGATATTGATCCTTCGTTTAAAGATGAAGTGCTGAATAAAAAAGGTGAACTGCGTGATGCATGGAAAAATAAAATTGTGCTGAACAAACATCCTTATCTCAACATTGAATACATAGGTATTCTTGTTGATTCGTCGAAAGATATTGTGAAGCAATCACCGTTGCGGTTAAAGGCAATCAGGCAGGCAATCAATTATGGTTTCGACAGAAGAAAGATGATGCTGTACCTGCGTAACTCCATTGGCACAGCTGCTGAAAGTGGTTTTATTCCAATGGGGCTGCCGAGTTTTGATTCGTCGATAGTGAAGGGATATGCTTACAATCCTGCAAAAGCCGAAGCATTGATTAAACAGGCAGGTTTTAAAAATGCATCCGATCTTCCGCAAATAACATTGCTTACCATTCCAATTTATGCAGATCTCGGAAGTTATATCGCAAGGCAGTTGCAGGATATTGGTCTGAACGTAAAAGTGGAAGCCATGCAGAAAAGTTTATTGCTTACACAAACAGCAAAAAGCGAAGCATTGTTTTTTCGTGGAAGCTGGATTGCCGATTATCCTGATGCAGAAAACTACCTGAGTGTATTTTATGGAAAGAATCCTGCACCACCGAATTATACACGCTACAATAATCCTGCTTTTGATTTGTTATATGAGCAGGCCAACAGGGAACCAAACGATTCTATCCGTTACCAGCTTTACCGGCAAATGGATCAGCTGCTGATGAATGATGCACCCGTTGTTCCGCTTTGGTACGATATGGTGATTCATCTTGTGCAGCCCGATGTAAAAAACTTCAAACCCAATGCACTGAACTGGCTGGAGCTGAGAAGAACAAGGAAATGAGCGATGAATGATGAGTGATGAATGTGGTCTTTAATTCGTGTAATTCGAGAAAATTCGTGTTATCTCTTTATCTCTTTCTTTACCTTCGCCGCATGACAAGAAATCAGCTCATCGAACAAATCTTTCAGAAAAAAACGTATTTGTGTGTTGGACTTGATACGGATATTACCAAGATTCCGGCGCATTTGAAAAATCATCCCGATGCCATCTTTGAATTCAATAAAGCCATCATTGATACAACAAAGGATTATTGTGTGAGTTATAAAATCAATACGGCGTTTTATGAAGCAATGGGTTTGAAAGGTTGGGATGCGATGCAACGTACAGCTGAATATATTCCTTCCACGCATTTTAAAATTGCTGATGCAAAACGTGGCGATATTGGAAATACTTCATCACAATACGCCAAAGCTTTTTTTGAAGCAATGAATTTTGATGCAGTTACTGTTGCGCCGTATATGGGCGAAGACAGTGTGCGTCCTTTTCTTGAATACGAAGGTAAATGGGCAATTGTTCTTGGCTTAACTTCCAACAAAGGAGCAAACGATTTTGAATTGAAGCAATTGGTGAGTGATAATGGTGAAACACATTTGCGCCCACAGTATTTGTATGAAAAAGTGCTGAACACAGTTTCAAAATGGGGATCAACCGATAATCTGATGTTTGTTGTTGGTGCAACACAACCAGAAGAGTTTATAAACATCCGTTCAATTATACCCGATCATTTTCTGCTTGTTCCAGGTGTAGGTGCGCAGGGTGGAAGCTTGAAAGATATTTCTGAGAAAGCAGCCAATAAAGATTGCGGTTTACTGGTTAATGCAAGCCGTGCTGTTATCTATGCAAGTGAAAAAGAAAATTTTGCAGAAGAAGCACAGGCCATTGCAAAAGAATACCAGTTTGAAATGCAGAAGTACATATTATAATTATTTTATGATTTATTTTGATTTTCAGTTAATCAAAATGGATTAATTTGAAAATAAAAAATTGATGAAGTTTATATTCTCATTTCTTTTGTTGCTGACCATTCATGTTAGTTCTGCACAATCAAAAGTTCCCTCTGCTGATTCACTTTTAACAGCGGCGTCCAAACAGGCAAAAGCGTCCGGCAAAAAAATATTCGTGATCTTTCACGCAAGTTGGTGCGGATGGTGTAAAAAGATGGATGTATCAATGAACGATCCTGTTTGTAAAAAGTTTTTCGATGACAATTTTGTTATAGTTCATTTAACTGTAGAAGAAAGCCAGGCAAATAAACATCTTGAAAATCCGGGTGCTGATTTGGTAAAGAAAAAATTTCTCGGTGAAAAAGCTGGCTTGCCATTTTGGTTAATCCTTGATGCAGATCAAAAATTAGCTGCTGATAGTTATATAAGAAAACCAGGAACAGCAGCCGATCAGCCAGGTGATAACATTGGCTGCCCTGCAAGTGAAAATGAAGTCAATGAGTTTGTGAAAATTCTAAAGCGAACAACTTCGCTGAAAGAAACTGAGTTGTCGGTGATAGCAAAACGTTTCAGGCAAAACGAATCTCATTAACTCAAATTAATTTTTCTCTTTTGGTTTTCCAGGAATAAAACTTCCTGTTGGTGCTGTCCACCAAGGATGTATTTCGTATGATAACCGGCCGGAGCTGATCGCCGGATCGGTTTGCAGCAGTTGTTCCACTTCTTCTTTCGTTTTGCAATCGAAAATAAAAATGCCTCGCCAGTTGGTATCATCTCCAAACGGGCCGGCTACTTTTATTTTTCCTTCATTGTACAGGCGGGTAATGTTTGCCATATGTCCCTGCTGCAGTTTTGTAACAGTTGCAGAATCCTGTGTGCGGTTATTTCCTTTTAACAGCATCACAAACCAGTACTGCCTTATTTTTTCTTCAGCAGGTTCTTTTTGTTGCTGTGCAAATGTGCATAATGTTGTTAATGAAAATGACAGGAGCAGAATCAGTTTTATCATACAGCAATTTTTAATGATCAGAAAAATACAATTAATTTTTATCTGCAACTAAATCCCGTTCGTATATTTATTGTCCTGTGATTGCCCGGTGGAATTATCATCGCATCACTTCACTATTGTAAAAAAGTATGAGCCATGCCTGTAAAACAAGACCTCTTTCAAAGTCCTGATTATTTTTTAGTTGATGAGTTATTAACTGAAGAACATCTCATGATCAGGGATGCGGTACGTACGTATGTAAAAAAAGAAATCTCACCCATAATTGAGGAGTATGCACAACGTGCAGAATTTCCACAGCAAATTGTAAAGCAATTAGGGGAGATGGGATGTTTTGGCCCTACCGTTCCTGAACAATATGGTGGCGGCGGTTTAGATTATATCAGCTATGGTTTAATGATGCAGGAACTTGAACGTGGCGATAGTGGTGTTCGTTCAACAGCAAGTGTACAGGGATCATTGGTGATGTTCCCGATTTATGCTTATGGAAATGAAGAGCAACGGAATAAATATCTGCCCAAGCTTGCAAGTGGTGAGTGGCTCGGTTGCTTTGGATTAACTGAGCCCAATCATGGAAGTGATCCTTCAAGTATGTTAACCACCATAAAAGATGCAGGTGATTATGTTGTTCTCAACGGTGCAAAAATGTGGATCAGTAATGCACCGTATGCACAGGTGGCTGTTGTTTGGGCAAAAGATGAAGAAGGCATCGTAAGAGGTGTGATTATTGAACGGGGAATGGAAGGTTTCTCTACTCCAACAACGCATGGCAAATGGAGTTTACGGGCAAGTGCAACCGGCGAACTGGTGTTTGATAATGTAAAAGTGCCGAAGGAAAATATTCTTCCCAATGTTAAAGGAATGAAAGGTCCGTTGAGTTGTTTAACCAAGGCCCGTTATGGTATTGCTTGGGGAGTAATTGGTGCTGCAATGGATTGTTACGATACAGCTTTGCGTTACAGCAAAGAGCGTATTCAGTTTGGAAAAGCAATCGGATCATTTCAATTGCAGCAAAAGAAACTTGCAGAAATGATTACAGAAATCACCAAGGCGCAATTACTTAACTGGCGTTTGGGTGTGTTAATGAATGAAGGAAAAGCAACAGCACAACAGGTGAGTATGGCTAAGCGAAACAGTTGTGAAATAGCAACTAATATTTGTCGTGATGCAAGACAGATGCTGGGCGGCATGGGTATTACAGGTGAGTACCCGGTTATGCGACACATGATGAACCTGGAAAGTGTGATTACTTATGAAGGCACACATGATATTCATTTGCTGATTACGGGACTGGATGTGACAGGATTTAATGCATTCAAATAAAATAAAAAAGCCCGTAACAAACGGGGCTTTTTTATTGAACGAATATTTAGAGTGATGTTAGAGTTTCAAATGAAAACTGATCCAGGTGCTGAAGTTGAATATCAGCAGCCTTCCATTTTGGATTTGCCTGCTCAGCAACTGCAGGAATAACTACGCATTTCATCTTTGCTGCTTTAGCTGCAATCATGCCATTAAACGAATCTTCAAACACAATACATTCCATCGGTCGCACCTGCAAATCACTTGCACAATTCAGAAAAACCATCGGGTGTGGTTTGCCATACGGCAAATGTTCGGCTGAAGTAATGGCATCAAATGCAAAACCGGGATTTAGTTTTTTCACAACTACATCAACCAATGCAAGTGGCGATGATGTTGCAATAGCCATTTTGAATTGTTGCTTCCTGAAAAAATCGAAAATGTAATTCACACCGGGAAATACAATACCACGTTCATCAATTTTTTCAATTGATTTTTTGATGATTGTTGCCGTAGCTTCAGGTGCATGTTCCATCGAAACACCAAAAATGTGAAACCAGTGTTCAATCCATTCTTCCGTTCTTAACCCTGTTGAAGTATGATATTGTTCAATTGTAAGTTCAATGCCGAATTTCCGGAGTGTTTCAATTCCTGCTTCCTGCCACAAAGGTTCACTGTCGATGAGTAAACCATCCATGTCAAAAATTGCTGCTTTAAATTTCATGGATGCAAACTTTCAAAAGAAAGAGCAATTGTCAAAATTTTATTGTAGCGCAAAAATGATGGTGACTGTAAAACGCAACCGCATTTTTTTGAAATTGATTCCTTCGTTGCCGTTACCTTCCACATCTCCATAACCAATTCCATCTTTTCTCGCTACATAATTGGATGTTTTATATTGGGTGCTGGTCTGGTATTGATAATCTTCAGCAGGTTCATCAATTTTTATTGCCTGTCCCAATTTTTCTCCAACTGCTTCTGTTAAATAAATTCCTTTTTCTTTGGCCGCTTTTACTGCCGCAATTTTTAACTGTTTGCGGTATTCAGTCATTTTGCTGTGCCAGGTTCTTACAATTCTGAAATTGGAAGTAGCGTCATCATCAAGCTTTCTGATCAGGTCATCCATTTTTGCCGAAGAACTGAATTTAACCTGGTAAGAAATAGTTGCAAAAAGATCGGGTTCGTTTTTTCTTTTGCGCCACCAGTTGATGGAGTTGATTCCTTCATAAGAAGCTATACTGATAACAGAATCGGGCAAACCTGCTTCTTTACAACTGTTCAGAAAATCAGTTTTGATTGTTTCTAAATCCACTTTGTCGCCACCTCTTTTTTTATATTCCCGCAGGTCAACCTGCACATAAATTTCATCAGGAATAATTTCCATTTCAGAACTGCCAGTAACAGTAATTGTTTTGGGAAATGGATTATTTTGCACTTGTTGAGCGAAAGAAATGTATACACTGAACAGGAACAGCGGGAAGAGCCATAAATGCTTTTTCATAACGGAGGTTTTTGGTTAAAATAAGAAAATGGAAAATTAGCGCTCGATATGTTACCAAATTGTTATCTTGCAAAACTGACTCGAACAGACAATCAACATTATGGCGTCTTTACAAAAACGTATTAAAAATTTTAATATCGTACGGAGGCTTATTTATGCCACTGTTGGTATAGCAACTTATCCGGGTATTGCAATTATTAACAGGCTGAAAGTAAATGGTGCTGAAAAGCTGAAAAATCTTCCTAAGAAGAATGTTTTATTTGTCAGCAATCACCAGACTTACTTCGCTGATGTAATGGCTTTCCTGCATATTTTCTTTGCTGCAAAATGGGGTAAATACAAAGGCATTGGTATTCCTTATTACCTGCTTAACCCCATTACAAAGATTTATTACGTGGCTGCTGCTGAAACAATGAAGGATAACTGGCTTACCCGTTTATTTGCAGCTGCAGGTGCTATTACAGTAAAACGTACATGGCGTGCAGAAGGGCAGGAGGTAAGACGTGGACTTGATCCCGGCGATACACGTAAAATTGCAAGAGCTTTGGATGATAGCTGGGTAATTACTTTCCCGCAGGGAACAACAAAACCGTTTGCACCGGGCCGTAAAGGAACTGCTTACATCATTAAACAAAATCAGCCGATTGTTGTACCAATTGTGATCAGCGGATTTTGGCGTGCATTCAACAAAAAGGGATTGAAATTTAAAAAGAGAGGAAGCATTCTTTCAGTAACCATTAAAGATCCGCTTGAAATAGATTACAATGCACCGGTTGAAGAAATTCTTGAACAGGTAATGGATTCAATTGAGCAGAGTAAGAAATACATGCTCAAGGGCAAGCATCATTTGATGACACTGGTTGATAAATAGAAAATTAACTATAACAAAAAAGGCGAACAGTATTGTTCGCCTTTTTTATTGATTGTTGAAATTATATACCGGTTAAAAACTGCTCACCAATATAATCAACAACGGATTCAAGTTTCTTCTTTTCGTGGT
This sequence comes from Chitinophagaceae bacterium UBA1931, assembly GCA_002337125.1. Classification (GTDB taxonomy): domain Bacteria; phylum Bacteroidota; class Bacteroidia; order Chitinophagales; family Chitinophagaceae; genus Lacibacter. The sequence goes on along the minus strand of DDFJ01000004.1, from coordinate 225,278 downwards.
ACACATTTAATTGCCTGTCGGCTCCTGTTCCATGTTCCAGTATTTTTGGAATATAGTCAAGTGCATTACGGCAGCCGAGTTCATCCACCACATCATCTACAAAATCCAGCAATTCATGAATTAACGATCTTGTATTAATTTCTTCTTCCTTGCCAAAATCAATTAAATAACCATCAATTCCATACCTGCTTGCACGCCATTTGTTTTCGTTGATCAATGCACGCTGGTACTGAATAAAACCCATATTGTTACAACGGAGTTTATACAATTTTGCAACGATAGCCTGGAACATGGCGGAAAGAGCAATGGTTTCATGAACGGTGAGTGGCACATCGCAGATTCTGAACTCAATTGTATTAAAGAACGGATGTACTCTTAAATCCCACCATATTTTTTTTGCATTGTCAATACAATTTGTTTTGATGAGAAGATTTACAAAGTTGTCATAAGCTTCAATGCTGTCGAAATGTTCCGGGATACCCGTTCTTGGAAATTTATCAAACACTTTTGTGCGGAAGGATTTATAGCCGGTCATACGTCCAACCCAGAAAGGAGAGTTGGTACTTAATGCATATACATGCGGCAGAAAATATCTCGCTGCATTTGCAATGTGAATGGCTGTTTTCCTGTTTTCAACTCCAACATGAACATGCAGACCAAAAATTAAATTACTCCTGGCTGCTTCCTGCAGTTCGTTTACAATCTGGCTGTAACGTACATGATCTGTAATGAGCTGGTCACGCCAGTGACTGAACGGATGTGTACCGCTGGCACCAACAGCAAAGCCCAGATCGTTCGCAATGTCATGAATTGTTTTACGCAATGCCGCAACATCTTTAAACGCTTCATCAACATCATTACAAATGTCAGTTCCAACTTCCACAACTGCCTGGTGCATTTCTGCTTTTACTTTATCCTTAATAACTTTTTGTCCTTCAGTTACAATTTTCTGTTCATGGCTTTTTAGTTCCCTTGTTTCAGGATCATAAACCATATACTCTTCTTCAACACCAAGTGTAAACTGTTTATAGTTGATTGTTGCCATCGCTGATTGATCGTTGTTAAATTAATACAGAGGGGTTTTGTTTACTGAGCGTTTAACATATTCGCCCCATGTTAAATTATCTGCTCCTTCTTTATGATTTTGTGCACATTCAATTGCATAAAGTGCTGCATGTTCCACCACCCATTCAAAGTTTTCTGCACCAACGCTTGCCAGATCAGCATCGGGAGCCGGGTTGCAGAAATCAATTGCATAAGGAACACCATCTCTTAACGCTAATTCAACTGTATTAAAATCATAACCAAGATAATTGTTGATGCGGAGAACGATATCCGTCAGCATTTTCAGTTTCTCTTCTGATGGATTGAAGTCGGCCACGTAACGCAGATGATGCGGATTACGGGGTTCATAACTCATGATACGCACATGCTTACGGCCAATGCAATAGCAACGGTAGTATTCTTCAAAAATAATTTCTTCCTGCAGCAGCATAACCAGCTGACCGGTTTCATTATGCTTTTCAAAAAACTCTTCAGCATTGTTGAGTTTATAAACATGTTTCCAGCCACCGCCTGCAAATGGTTTCATGTAAGCAGGAAAGCCAACGTAATTAAACATTCCTTCCCAGTCTAATGGAAAAGCAAGGTTTGAAAAGGAATCCTGTCCTGTATCTTCAGGTCGCTGGTTGGCAGGAAGGATAACAGTTTTGGGAACAGGTACATTTATTTTTGTTGCAAGACAGTTGTTGAAAAATTTATCATCGGCACTAAACCAGAAAGGATTGTTGATGACAGCAGTTCCTGTTAATGCTTCATTTTTGAGATAGGCCCGGTAGTGCGGCACATCCTGCGAAATACGGTCAACAATAACGGCATATCCGTTGCTTTCGCCCTGCATTACTTTTTCAATGCGCACAGGTTCAGCAATAATGCCATCAATTTTTTTGCTGTTGATTCTTTCTACAAATGCATTTGGAAAAGACCGCTCTTTACCGTGCAGGATGCCGATTTTTTTCATTTGATTACTTTTTTTGAAGTGGAAGAAAACAGTTGTTAAGCATCGTTTTATAGCTTCAATATAACACAGATTTTTAAGATTTAAACATTGTCGTTAAAAAAACAGGCTTGTTGTATAGAGCCGGTTTCATTGCATTCATAAAATCAGATTGCCGGCTTATCCTTATTTTTGGGCTTATGCATATTGAAGAAAAGAGGATTATTCTTGTTGAGGAAAATGAAATCAGCTCTGAACATCTTGGGAGAACCGTAAAGTTTGATTGCTACCTGCCAACTTCAGTTCCTGATCCTGGACAATTGAATCTGCTGTTGATTAATGACGGGCAGGATTTATCCAAAATGCCTTTTGAGGGGATACTGAATAATCTTTATAATAATCATGAAATTGAGCCTTTATTTTGTGTGGGTGTTCATTGCAGTGAAGACAGGAAAATGGAATACGGAATTGCCAGCCAGGCCGATTATATGGGCAGAGGTGCAAAAGCCGGTTTATATACCTCGTTTATCCTGGACGAGTTGATGCCATTTCTTCAGAGCAAATATTATATCTCAGCATTTAAAGAAAAATCATTTGCAGGTTTTTCATTGGGTGCATTAATGGCGCTGGATATTGTCTGGAATCATCCCGATGAATTTTGTAAAGCCGGTGTATTTTCCGGCTCATTGTGGTGGAGGCAAAAATCGTATGAAGATGGATATACTGATGAAGCAGACCGTATCATGCATAACCAGGTGCGAAATGGACATGCAGACCCTTCGTTAAAGTTTTTTTTCCAGGCAGGTTTGCTGGAAGAAAAACTTGACCGCAATAATAACGGCATCATCGATTCAATTGACGATGTGCTTGATTTAATGAAAGAGCTGAAGAAGAAAGGATATACTGATGAGGCTATCCGTTATCTTGAACTTGCTGACGGCACACATGATGTGGCTACATGGGCAAAAGCATTTCCTGAATTTTTGAAATGGGGCTGGGGAAAATAGATTGTTGTTTACAATATCAAACGAAAGAAAATAAAAAAAGGTTGTTTCATTTGAAACAACCTTTTTTACTATTAAAACAACCTGATTAGTTAAACAGATAACGAACACCAATCTGGAACGAATATGTACTTGTTGTTGAAACGTTCTTAATAAAAGTACGATCAACAAACTGTGGTGCAGTTGCTCCTGTTGGAGTGTAAGTAGCAAGCTGGTAAAGAACATTACCAGTAGTTGCATTCTTAGTAGCTCTCAACGGATTGTTTACAATATAGAAATCTCTTGTACCCCAACTTTTGCTTAACAGGTTAAGGAAGTTAAGACAGTCGAAAGTAAGCTGAATAGTATTCTTGCTGTTTCCAACGTTTTTAAATACTTCCTGAACAAATTTCAGATCTACTCTGTGATAGAAAGGATATCTAGCTCCATTTCTTTCAGCAACTTGTCCCATGTGCTTTTTCAGGTATTTATCCTGGGCAAGGAACTTGAAGAATAAATCACTTTGTTGCTGAGCTGTATATGTAACACCGTTAACAGTTACCGGAGTAAATGTAATTTCAGAAGCATTCTTTGGAATATACATTAAGTCCTGGCTGTTACCATCATAGTTAATGTCGGCTGTGTTTGCATATCCTGAAGGAGCAGTACCAGAAGCACTACCATAAATATAACTGAATGTACCTTGAATTGCACCTTCATAGAACAATGAAACTGTAGTAGCAAGGTTCTTCAAGTATTCTTTCCTGTAAGAAAGATTTGCAACCAAACGGTGAGGAACAGAGAAAGAAGATAAAGCCAATTCTTTTGTATTCTGTGTACCTGAAGTCGGGTTGTTCTGCCATGTTGAAGCAGCTTGTGAACCAGGGTTTGAAGTCAGGTCAGAATATAAAGAATAAGTATAGGCAATTGAACCATAGAATCCTTTAGTCATTATTTTAGAAATCTGTGTGGTAATTGAAAAGCCCATTCCAACTTCACTTCTTTTTGCATTTTCAAGTACGATTGCATTTGCATATGCAGTATACAACCTTCTTGATGCAGTTGAGTTTGCAGCAAAACTTGGTCTTGGAACACCACCACCAAGGTTAACAGTGCTTGTTGGTGCAGTTTCATTTGCATTACGCATAACAACAGGGTTCAGATCTTTTGAGAAGATTCCGTCCATGCTGAAATTCCAACCATCACCCATACGTTTTTCAAAGCCAATGTTTGTTCTCCAAACCTGTGGGAATTTGAAATTAGGATCAATTAACACAAAACCACCTGTATTAGGAGTTGGAGTTGGTGCTGTGAAAAGACTTTGCCATTTAGTTGGATCAGCATTGAATGTGATCTGGCTGAGCTGAGTTGCACTTGCCAATGCCTGTACCTGGTACATACCACTGTTTGATGGCATGTTGGTTAAATAAACGAAAGGTAATTTACCGGTGTAAATTCCTGTACCACCTCTTACAATGAGTTTTTCTTCTTCAATATTCCATCTGAAACCGATCCTTGGAGAGAAGTACAAAGTCGATTTAGGCCACATACCTGTAGAGTAGTGTGTAGGTGTACCGTTTCTATCAGGGAATGTAAGAGCCGTAATAGATGGGTTTTCTAAAGGTTGTTCAGGATAAACAGGTTTGTCGATCCTTACACCATAAGTAAGTTTGAATCGTGGGCTTACATTGAATTCATCCTGTGCATATACACTTGCCTGACCAATTTTCATTTCAGCTGAATAAACAGCATCTTTTCCGGGAACTCTTGAGAATGTTAATGCAAATGCAATTGGATGAGATGCAGGATTCATGAATTCTGCCAATGATCCGTAAGTATAATAACTCTGAGAAGCAGGCATGAACATATTTCCAACAAACTGGTGCTCGTAAGAGAGCCCCGCTGTTAAAGTATGCTTACCGGCATAATAAGTGAAGTTATCAGTAACATTCAAAATTTTGTTTTGAACGTCGTTGTTGTAAGAATAAGGTTCATAACCAAAACTCATGTAGTTGTTTCTGCCACCTGATGAATATGGAGTTGGTCCGATGATATCAACAAATGGGAATACCTGGCTTGGTGATGTTCTGGTTGAACTGATTTTTGTATAAGTAGCAATGAACTGGTTTGAGAATTTTCCTCTGAAAATACTGTTCAATTCAAGTGCTGCAGAACGTACCACATCTTCAAATCCGTAGTTAGAATTTGCAAAAGACATAGCGTTTGCACCAAAGCGTGCTTGTGAAGTCCAGGTGTTTGCACCACTTGTAGCGCTGTTAGGCACACTTGTAGAGTTTAACGCAACATCGTTGTTACTTACTAACTCATTATATTTTGCAGTAAGCTTATGCACTTTACTGATGTTCCAGTCAATACGGGCAAGTACTTTGCGGTTTTGAGATTGGAAATTAGGAAAGTTGTCGTAAGCACCTGTTTCGTAATTATAAGTACTCCTGAGGTAGTTTGATAATTTTGCCAGAGAGTCAACTTTTACAGAAGAAATCGTTCCTGTACCAGAACCTCCTGTAGGAGTATAACTCGTACCTGGAGGATTGGTTCTTTTCTCAAATTCAGCATTTACAAAGAAGAACAATTTGTTTTTAATGATTGGTCCGCCAATTGTTCCACCGTAAATTTCTGATTGTGTTTTACTGAGAGCGCTTACTTTATAGTTATTTACATTCGTACCATTAAAATCCTGGTTTCTGAAAAAACCATAAGCACTTCCTTTAAATTTATTGGTACCGCTTTTTGTTACAGCTGCAATATTAGCACCTGTAAAGTTTGACTGACGTACATCGTAAGGAGTAATGTTAATACTTACTTCTTCAATGGCATCTAACGAAATTGGCTGATTACCGCCACCAGGAAGTGGATCAGTTGACAAGCCAAAGTTGTTGTTCAGGTTGGCACCATCTACAGTTAAGTTGTTAAATCTGCCATCTCTACCTGCAAAACTGTTTCCGTTTGCCTGTGGAGTTAACCTTGTAAAATCAGTAATACTTCTAGAAATAGTTGGTAAAGTAGTAATCTGAGCCTGTCCTACGTTGGTAGAAACGCCTGATTTGTCAGATGCTCTTTTACGTGCAAGACCTGTTACAACCACTGTGCTGAGTTCTTTTTGGTCAACACCTAACTCAGCTTCAATATTGTAAGCTTCACCCAATTGCAGGTATACGTTTTCTATCACCTTGGGCTTTTGTCCTACAAATTCAATTTTAATTGTGTAAGGGCCACCAACACGCAGACCGGGAAGATTAAAAATGCCACCTTTCTTAGAAATGGTTGCATAGCTAGTTCCTGAAGGGTTGTGAATAGCTGTAATAGTAGCACCTTCGAGGTAATCTTTGTCGCCAGATTTCACCGTTCCTGTAATAGAACTGGTAGTAACCTGTGCAACTGATGCTAATGACATTAGAACTGTCACTAATACGAGCAGTAGGTTTTTGATTTTTATCATACTTTTATTTTTACGGTTGCAAAGAAACAACAATCTCATCTTCAAAAATCAACGAAATATTAACATTCCGACCTCTTTGCAAGGGCATTTTTTCCTGAAAAGAAATAAGAAACTCATTATGTAGTTAAAACTGCTTTTATTAATCAATCCTGTTTGCAAGGCAGTTTTTTTATGCCCACAGAATCACTTTTTTAATGCAATCTGTAAAAGATTTACAGAATAGTGAGAGACTATTGAAACAAATTGGGAAAAGGGGAAAGTCTATTTACAAAAAAAGGTTGTTTCAAACGAAACAACCTTTTTTAAGTAGTTGAAAAAATCTGATTAGTTAAACAGATAGCGAACGCCAATCTGCATTACCCAACGAGATGCAATTCCTGTGCTGTTGATGAAAGCTTTTGAATAAGGAGTTGTACCTGTTAAATAAGGGAATGAGAAAGATGGCTGATTGCCTGTTGTTAAACCTTCATATTTCAGGAAGTTTGAAACTGCAGGTATTTTAACAATGCCCCAGTTTTTGTTGAGCATGTTACCAACGTTTACGATATCAGCAGAAACACGCAATGTATGTTTGTCTTTTCCTGTTTTGATTGTGAAGTCCTGGGTTACATTCAGGTCAACTTTCAGATAGTAAGGATAAATGTTTGCATTTCTTTCTGCATACTGACCACGATGTTTCCTGAGATAAGGATTTGATTCAATCAATGCATTGACTTGTGTCCAGATTTCTACAGGAGTTCTTGTATCTGTGCTGGCACCAGTTCCATTACCACCAGAACCAACTTTAACGAGGTTAATATCTGTGAAGTTTTTAGGAATATAGATAAGGTCGTTACCGGTATTGCCGTCGCCGTTAAGATCACCATTGTAAACATAACTGCTCACACCATTGTTTGCAACTTCAGCAATTAAACCAATAGAAGTGCTGTGCTGTTTTGCATAATCAATTTTGTAAGAGAGGTTGCCAATTATCCTGTGAGGCTGATAGAAAGCAGCGAAACCTAAATTTGCAGCATTCGGATCCATATTGCTTACTGCTGCAGCGCTCCACAATGAGCTTGCAGTACTTCCAAATTCAGCTGAGTTCATTGATAACGTATAAGTATAAGCAATACCTCCGCTGAGTTTGTTTGTATTCTTCTGAATTCTTGCTGTTGATACAAAACCATATCCTTTATTGGTATTCTTCATGAGAATTGCATTACCAATGTTGGGATTTGCTAAAGTTGTACCATAGTAGTACTTGTTACTGTTGGCAGTTGAAGTTAAATAACGAAGCCTGTTATCAACACCTGTTAAAGCAAACGCATTTGTTTCTTTCAGGTTAATGTTGGAATAATAAACTGCATTGATATCTTTTGAAAGGGTTGCTTCCAAAGTCAAAATCCAGTCGCCGGGAAGTCTTTTGTCAGCTGCAAGGTTTGTTTTAAATACTGTTGGGTATTTAAAGTTCCTGTCAACCAATGCTACACTGTAAGATGTGTTTGATGCACCTGCAGTTGGTCTGTAAGCGTTTGGATCTACGTTAAATGCTCTTGTGTTTGCTGATGAAGTGAATGAACCAAACTGGATACCATTGTTACTAGCCTGGTTGCTGATCCATACAAATGGGGGAGGGCCAGAGAAGATTCCGAAACCACCACGGATTTGTAAAGATTTATCGCCTGTTACATCCCAGTTGAAACCAAGTCTTGGAGAGATAAGAGGCACATTTGTTGGGGCTTTACCAATGTTGTAAGAACCATCTTTGAATTGCAATGCATCAAAATATGGGTTATCAGTAAATTCTTCTTTGTAAATCGTGTAATCAACCCTTAAACCATAAGTAAGGGTGAAGTTTTTAGAAGCACGCCATTTGTCTTGTGCAAAAAATCCGAGTTCAGTTGAACCAGCGTAAGCCCATGGGAAGTCACCACCGGGTAAAGCTGAATATTGCAGGTAATAAGATTTAGCATTTGCCGTACCGTTGTTAACACTGTTGTAGAAATCAGTCAGTGAGTTAAACTGGTATACACCCTGGTAACCTGGAGCAAAAGCGTTTTGATATTTCCTGTAATAATCCTGTGTTCCGAAAGTTAATTCGTGTGATCCTTTGTAGAAACGAACGATATCAGAAAACTGGAATACATCGGTATTGAGTGTATTGTTATACGTATACATTTCGTAACCGAAGGTTGTATAAATGTTACCGTTGTTCAGGATGTCAACAAGTGGGAAAGTAGATGAGCTTGAGTGAGGGGAACGGAAGTCTCTTAAAGCTGTATAACCAACTTGTAATTTATTTGACCATTTATTGCTGAACCTTGTATTTAACTCAGCAATAAAGATGTTGAAGTTGTTATTAATTACGTAACCACTTCCATAAAAAGGCATAGAATAAGTGCCGGGCTGTCCACCTGTAACCTGACCACTACCTGGTCGGCTGGTACTTGCAAACTGATCAGCGAAAGATTTCAGGTAGTTGTATTTAACCGTAAGAATGTTCTTCGCATTAATCGTCCAGTCAATTTTAGCTGTTATCTTCTGGCTTTGTGTAATGAAATTATAATCTCTGAAGGCTCCGGGATCGTAACCGAATTTTGATTTCAGGAAGTTTGATAAAGCTGTAAGAGTATCAGCATTTGCCTGTGATACGTTACCACCGGGCGTATGCGATGCATCAGAAGGAACAACACTTGTTGAGGGCGCAGATTGTTTAACACTTTCAGCACTTACAAAGAAGAATAATTTGTTCTTAATGATTGGGCCACCAAATGATACACCATAGATATTATAGTTAAAGTTGGTTTTTGTAACATTCGTGTTGCCAACTTTATAACCTTGTAAATCCTGGTTCTTTAAATATGTATAAGCCGTTGCTTTTATTGTATTCGATCCGCTTTTTGTAACAGTGTTAATACCTGTACCGGCAAAACCACCCTGTGTTACATCATAAGGAGAAATGTTAACCTGGATCTGTTCAATAGCTTCAAGACTGATTGGCTGAGAGTTGGTTTGTCCACCTAATACAGATGATAAACCAAACGAGTTGTTGAAGTTTGCTCCGTCAACAGTCATATTGTTATACTGGTTACTTCTGCCACCAATATTCATACCGTTTGCACTTGGTTCCAGCTTTACGAAATCCTGGATAGAACGGTTGATGGTGGGAAGTCTTTCAATCTGTGCCCTGCTGATAATTTCCTGGCTACCTGCACGGGAGTTATTGAAAATGCTACTCTGTTTACTGCCTGTTACAACAATTTCAGACAGGGTTTTAGTTTCAGCTACCAACGTAAAGTCAGCTTTGAATTCCTGGCCAAGAACGAGATAAATACCATCGGTCTTTTGTTCTTTAAAACCAACATGTGTAACCGAAATTGAATACGGACCACCAATTTTCAGGTTGGGCAGGTTAAATCTGCCATCCTTACGGGCAGTTGTTACGTATTTTGTACCGGTTGGTTGGTGGATAGCTGTAATCACAGCTCCACTAAGAGGGTTGGTACCGTCAGTAATTGTACCCTGAATGTCAGATGTCGTTTCTTGCGAATAAGAAACCAATGCCACCAGCGACAAAATGGTACTAAGCAGTAAGTTTTTGAGTTTTGTCATAATTTTTGTTTTACCAATGCAAAGAAATGTGAATCAGAACGAATTGCGTTCAACTAAATATTAACAATTCATAAACTTTTCAGACAGAAATCTGGATAAGTTAGCTGCAAGATTCCTTTTAAAATTTTGCACAAGTCCTGTCGCAGCACGCAGGCATTTTCAACTAACTTTGCAGCGCAAATAACAAAATATGCTCAATTCAATAGAAAGTGCGATTGAAGACATCCGTCTGGGGAAAATGGTGATTGTAGTGGATGATGAAGACAGGGAAAACGAAGGAGATTTCATTATTGCGGCAAGATTTGCCACTCCTGAAGCTGTGAATTTTATGGCCAAATATGGGCGGGGCTTGATTTGTGCGGCTCTTACAGAAGAAAGATGTGATGAACTGAAGCTTGAACCAATGGCTTCATCTAATACCTCCATACACGAAACTGCATTTACAATTTCAGTTGATTTAATAGGTCATGGAACTTCTACCGGTATCTCGGCACCAGACCGTTCAAAAACAATCCAGGCGCTGATTGATCCCGAAACAAAGCCGGAAGAGTTAGCCCGCCCCGGACATATTTTTCCACTTCGTGCAAAAAACGGTGGTGTGTTGCGGAGATCGGGTCATACCGAGGCAACCATTGACCTTGCCCGTCTTGCTGGTCTCGAACCAGCTGGTGTGTTGGTTGAAATAATGAACGAAGACGGTACAATGGCAAGGGTGCCTCAACTTGAAATTTTAGCTGAGAAATATGGTGTAAAGATTATATCAATCAAAGATTTAATTGAATACCGTCTGAAAACAGATTCACTGATTGAAGAAATTGTGCGGGTGGATATGCCCACAGCTTACGGCAATTTTAAATTGGCTGCTTTCAGGGAAAAAGAAACCGGGCAGGAGCATATGGCTTTAATCAAAGGCGAATGGACTGCCGATGAACCGATTTTAGTAAGGGTACATTCATCCTGCTTTACAGGCGATATTCTTGGTTCCATGCGCTGCGATTGCGGCGATCAGCTTCACTCAGCCATGCAAATGGTTGAGCAGGCAGGTAAAGGTGTTGTATTGTATATGAACCAGGAGGGAAGGGGAATTGGCCTGTTCAATAAATTAAAAGCATATAAACTGCAGGAGCAGGGACTTGATACAGTTGAAGCCAATCTTCATCTTGGTTTGCCAATGGATGCAAGAGATTATGGAGTTGGAGCTCAAATTCTCCGCACATTAAATATTACCAAGCTCAGGCTTATCAGCAACAACCCTAAAAAACGTGCTGGCTTGTCGGGTTATGGGTTGGAGATTGTTGAAACAGTTCCCATCCGCATTGCGCCCAATGAGCATAACCAAAAATATCTCGAAACAAAACGGGATAAAATGGGGCATGAGATTTTGAAGTAGATGCAGGAGGTCTGATGTATAATGTTAGAAGAAGAATGTTTTTTGTCGAAACTGCATTATTTACTATTGACCATTCACCATTCACAAAATTAGCTGCACAGAATTACCGAACGTACAAGTGAGTGACACAACTGGGCTCAATAGCAGCAATCAGTTTGTTCAATAATATTCTACTTCAGTATTCCTTCCAGGCTTCCGCCTTTTGCAAATAAGTGGTCAATGCTTTTTTCAACTGCAGGGTCTTTTTCAAGCACAGGTGCGTGGTGTGGTTTTAACCTTGCATCAAACACAACCGGACCGTTGCAACCCCAATGTTTAAACTGCGTAAACGAATTTATTCCATACACATCATGCGATGGATTGCAGCGTGTATAAGTTACCCATAAATAGTTTTTAAGATTGGCTGCTACAAACGAACTATCATCACAGATGATAATTTGTGCCACACCATTTAATTGATCGTTGTGCATTGAGCATTGTACATTCAGCATTTCCATTTCTTTCCCGGCTTCTTCATAGTTGCTGAACTTCTTTGTCTGTAATGCAATTACTCCCGGCATGCACAGTTGTGCATGTTCAAACTGCTGTAATGATTTCAGTACTTCAGGAACTTCTCTGCATAATTCTCTTTTCTTATCACCATAGGCAGCCAGCAGTAGTTTACTTCCGCTGTTTAAACCTGTTCCTGAATAATCGAGTGTATCAATGGTTGTATTGGTGAAAAAATGAAGATCTCTGCTTAAATCAATACGTTCAAAAATGTATTGTAAATATTCCTGTATGTTATGCGTATGCAACTGCTTGCTGTCATCAGCAGTTATAAATAAAAACTTTGCAAGACTTAACTGACCGGTGCCTAATACACGATTGGCAATTGTCAAAAGTTCGGCCGGTTGTTTGGCTGGCATGTACGGAGTGTAGCGTTCACTGCCTATAGCCAGTAACAACGGATGTACACCAGCTGCATCAACCGCATGCACTTCTTTTAAGCCGGGTATTTCCTGTGGAATAGCGTTCCCCGTTAGTTCATGAATCAATTCGCCGAAACTGGTATCTTCCTGCGGCGGCCGACCAACAACAGTAAATGGCCAGATGGCATTTTTCTTCGCATACACTTTGTTCACTTTCATTAAAGGAAAAGGATGCGTTAAACTGTAATAGCCAAGATGATCGCCAAACGGGCCTTCCGGTTTTGTTTGATTGGGATATACTTCGCCGGTAATGACAAAATCGGCATCGGTACTAACGGCATTTCCCAGCGCATCATAAGCATAACGGAATCTTCTGCCACCTAATACACCGGCAAACGTCATTTCGCTGATGCCTTCAGGCAAAGGCATTACTGCACTTAATGTGTGTGATGGTGGTCCGCCAACAAAGCAGCTTACTTTCAGCGGCAAACCTTTGGCATTTGCTTTAGTTTGATGAATGCCAATACCACGGTGCAGCTGGTAATGCAATCCTATTTCTTTATTAAGCTCGTACTCGTTGCCGGTTAACTGAATGCGGTACATGCCAAGGTTTGATTGCATGATGCCCGGCTTATCAGCATCTTCGGTATAAACCTGTGGCAGTGTTACAAAAGCACCACCATCCATTTTCCAGTGATGAATCAGCGGCAGATCGCTCACCTTTATTTCATCAAACGAAAAAGAAGATTGTTTTCTGGGCAAGGCTTTCAATGCGGCCACGCCTGTTTGAAAATTACTGATGGGATGCTTGATTGCCTGGATGGGATCGTTTTTCAGTTCAATCAGTTTTTGCACCAGTTCCAATGTATCTCTGAAAATAAATTTACTTCTGTCTAATGTTCCAAAGATGTTACTGGCAGCCCTGAATGCAGAACCTTTCACGTTCTCAAATAACAGAGCAGGTCCCTTTGCTTCATGTACACGCAAATGAATTGCGGCCATTTCAAGATAAGGATCCACTTCTTCTTTAATACGTACAAGATGACCATTCTTTTCAAGGTCAAGTAAACATTCTTCCAGCGAACGATAAGCCATAGATAAAATTCAGGTGTGCAATTTACTAAACAATGTCGGCTCTTTATTGTTTGTTTACTTTTGTAATAATTGACAGATAAAGCGAAATTGGATTTATTATGGTTCAGGCATATAATTTTTTGGCATCATGGCAGCTGTTCCCGGAAAAGTGCAGTTATGAATTTGGTGAAACACCAAAGAGCGGTAACTGTAAAATTGAATCGGTAAAAAACGGAACTGTACTGGCATTAAGCATAAACTGGGTTACACATTTAAATGAAGCATTTTATACTTCATACAATTTTTTGCCTGATGGAGCAATGCATGATTTTGAGAAAACAGAAATTGCTCAGAAGATCAGATCTGAAATACCCAACTCTTCCACAATGGTGATTGAATTAATCACTAACGGGCAGGTGAAGTTTACTGCTACGCATGAAATTCTTCCCAACGGTTTTATGCGTATTACGCAGGAAGGATTTACTCCAGAATACAAGCGGTTTAAAAATGTTGAAATTTATCACAAGCAGATGAGTGTGCTTCCTTATGCTTCAAGTATTGGAGGTGTGGTGATTAAGCCTACAAAAGAGGGAGTAATCCGTCACCAGGCATTGCAGGCAATGGAAGAGCAAACAAATATGCAGCTCGACCAGATTAAACAACAGATTGAATTACTTGCAAGACAGGCGCAGGAAATTGTAAAACGGAAAGAATTATCATTGATGATTTATGAAGCCAAGCTTAATTTTCGTCCGGTAATCGGGCAGGTGTATCATTTGTTTCAACGGCATGATGATACTTATTTACTTTCGATGATCAGTCCGCAGGAGTGGGGCGATAGCAGTCCGTTTAAACAATTTGTTGCTTCTGCAAAATTATTAGCCGATCATACATGGATGGAAGTATAAGGACAATGTAAAAATCAAAAGTTTAGAAAAATGAAATTGAATTTTCCAATAGAAGTGAAGAAAAGTAAAGTGGCGGGCAAGGGTGCATTTGCATTAAAGTTGATTCCTGCAAAAAGAAAGCTGGGAAACATGGCTGGTGAAATCATCAGCTATAAAGAAGCGCAACGAAGAGTAAAACAGCAGCATGCAGGTGAGTTGCTGATGGTTGAGTTTGACAACGATCCTGTTGCGTTGGATGCAAGTGTTAACCGAAATGAGTTATCATACATTAATCACTCCTGCGACCCAAATACATATATGCGCCGGGCATACAGGCAGGTTGAATTTTATTCACTCCGCCCGATAAAAAAAGGTGAAGAGCTTACCTGCGATTATGGTGAAACACATCATGATGGCAAGCTTCCCTGCAAATGCGGAGCAAAGAACTGCAGAGGGTTTATTTAGCGATCCTTTTGTTTCTTATAGCCAAATGCCAGGTAAATAATAATGCTTATTACAGGAGCAAAAACAAGAAACATTGTCCAGAGTATTTTTGCTTCTGTTGAAATATCTGTTCGTCTCCAAACGCTGTACAAATAATGCAAAGGAGCTATAATCAATAAAAAAAGGATCAGAGAAGTTGTGATGTTGTTTAAAACATGATCAGAAATTTGCATTGTGTTTTTCTTATTGTTTTTTGGTTATTTCAGATCCCTGATTTCGGCCAAAAATTAAAAATAAAATAATGCCCAAAAATGGAGCAAAAATGATCAATAACGTCCACAGAAGCTTTGTTGTTTGATCAATGTCTTTTTTATTCCAGATTTTAAAGACCAGGAATAATCCAATAAGTAGTGAAACAATAATAAAAGAAGTCCAAACCAGCAACCCAAGGCCAGGGGTAAGTAAATTCATAAATCAGATTTTAAAATCAAGCATGGTTGTAATTACTTTAAAAGATTATTACACAGCATCTTCCTCTTCTTCCACATCAAAATCACTTCTTCCTCCAAACAAAAAATAACAAAGAATGCCTATAAAAGGTGCAATTACAATAAATATCATCCAAAGTATTTTTGTGCTTTGGTAAAGGTCCTCCCGGTTCCATAAAACTGATAAAGCACGAATGAAGGCTGCTATTAATAATAATCCAAATAGCGTAACAAGAATTATTGAAAGAGGGGGTGTCAGTGAATCCATAGCTCAGGTTTATAAGCTAAAATACAAAACAAAAAAATAATAATATTTCATTAACACAGGAAATGCGTTCAAAAACACAAAGCGTAGTAAAGAACAGCTGTGAACTCAATTAACTGTTGTTTGGTTCTTTGTAACCAAAGGCCATGTAGATAATGATGCTGATCAATGGAGCTATGATCAGGAAAATCATCCACAGTAATTTACTTTCTGTTGAAATGTCCTGTCGTTTCCAGACATTATAAATAAAGTGCATTGGAATTGCCACAATAACGAAAATGATCAGCGATAGTGAAGCAGTGTTTAATAATTCGTTTAGCTTGTTCATAGTTGTTTTTTTAGGTAAATGTTTATCAGGAAGAAACTGTTTGGGTTTCTTTTTCAATAATCAGGTATAATATAATTCCGAGAATAGGTGCAATGATGATTGCTGCTGTCCAGAGAAGTTTTTTTGTTGAATCGATGTTGGATCTTTTCCAGATTCTAAGAACGATGAATAGGCCAATTAACAACGATACCAAACAAAAGGAAGTCCAAAGCAAAAGTCCTAATGAAGGTGTAAGAAAATTCATAGTTTAATAATAAGGCATAAAGTTAAGTAGATTTTGTTAATGGAGAATTGCAAACAGCAATTTCCTTTTCCACACTTTAATTACCTTTGAACCATGACAAAATTATCCGTTAATATCAACAAGTTCGGAACGCTGAGAAATAGTCGTGGGGGAAACAGACCCGATGTATTGAAAGCTGCAATAGATGCACAGCGTTTTGGTGCTGATGGTGTAACTGTTCATCCAAGGCCAGATGAACGCCATATCCGTTATAATGATGTGAGAGACATCAGGAAAATTATTACAACTGAATTTAATATTGAAGGCAACTGCAGGGAACAATCTTTTATTGATCTTGTGCTTGAAGTGAAACCTCAGCAGGTAACTCTGGTACCCGATACATTGGGGCAAATTACCAGCGATCATGGTTGGGATACTTACACGCACAAAGATTATTTAACAAAAATGGTGAAGCTGTTTAAAGATGCAGGCATCCGTACATCCATTTTTGTAAACCCGATGATTGATATGATTGAAGGTGCAGCACAAACCGGTACAGACCGTATTGAATTATATACAGAAGGTTATGCAAGGTTATTTGCAGCTGGTAAAAGAGAACAGGCAATTGAAAACTATTTAGATGCTGCAACAAGAGCTAAAGAACTTGGACTTGGCATAAATGCCGGTCATGATCTTGATCTTGAAAATCTCAACTACTTAATCTCAACCATTCCATGGATTGATGAGGTTAGTATTGGGCATGCACTCATCTGTGATGCTTTGTATCTCGGCTATGAAAATGTTATTCAGCTTTACAAGCGTGAACTTGTAGTGGAATAATTCAGGGTAACAGCATTTCTTTCAATAGCAAAGCGAAGAATCAGTATCATTTTATGAACTGTTTCTTCGCTTTTACTTTTTTAGAAAACTCTATTGATAATTATCTGACACTTTTTTAATCGTTGTCTTCAAAATGCAAATGCTGGTGGTATGCGCTGGCTGCAATGTGCAGTGCAAAGCCAACAATTGCTGTATCCTTCAGAATGTTGATGATTGCCCATTGCCTCATTTCAGGTGCGCCGGCATTAAGGGCATTGGGAACATGAATTGTCAAAATAAAAATGATGAGCAATACAGCAAGCAGGTAACTGGTGATTTTTACAAATTGGTTAAACATAAATGAAAGTCCAACCAATATAAATGCAGCACCAACAAAATAAGCCCAGGTAATGCCACCGGGTAAAAAGTCGGGTACATAAACCAGTAAGTCGTAAGGATACATAAAATGGAAAATTCCGAAAATAATCAGTACGACTGAAAGCATATAAATAGCCAGCCGGGAAACAATATGATAATGTTTCATACAGAAAGTTTTCCAAAAGGTATATCTCTTATCCTTTTAAAAAAATGACGGTGATCATTTCAATAATGTAATTACGTTATGGAATTTCGCTGATAATATGATTTGTTTATTGTTTAAAGTCCAAGTAAGAATTGCATCACATCAACACCATCAGCATAATCCATTAATGAAGGTTGTTGAGCCTGCCCGAAAGGAATGTTGTTATGCCCAACAACAGCTTGTATATCTTCATTTGCTTTCAGTTTGCTGACAGTTTGCTCTGCATCATTATAATAACTGTAATGTATAGTGCCAATGGGAGAGAAAGGCGTTTCATTTTCAATCAGCACTATACAATCATTCGTCATATAAAATTTGCCATTCATGATATAGATGGCCAGTTGGTAATCGTAATTGTTGCGGTATTTATGATGGTCAAACATCCATTTATATTTCTTCAATGCTCCAAGCAGCGGAACAAAATCATAATCAGCAGGCACATAAAGCTGTGTTACGTTTCTGCAGCCAAGTCCAAAGTATAGCATCACATCATCGGCGAGTAAGTCCAGTTCCTCTTTCGTTTCCTTTCCTGTAAGTATTGCAACCGAGGTCCTGTTTTTGCGGATGATCGACGGGTATCTTCCAAAATAGTATTCAAAGTAGCGGGCACTGTTATCACTGCCTGTTGCAATGTAAGCATCACAATCTTTCAGCATGGGGGCAAATTTTACCCGCTCAGCAACAGCCGGGTTCCATGAAATCATTTGCTCAACCAGATGTTTTAGTAACACTTCATCCTTGCTGGAAAGCTTGCATACCTGTTTATGGCCGCAGATAAAAACGGTGAGAAAGTCGTGAAACCCAACAAGGGGAATGTTCCCCGCCATTACAATACCAACTGTTTTCGGGGTAATATTGTCATCGATCCTGTAATGTTCAATCCATTGCTGTAATTTATCCTTTTGCAAAAACTGTTCTGCAATTGACTGCACAGCCAGCTCAATAAATTCGGGCACAAACCAGCTGTTCAGCCTGTAAGCTTTGGCCTTTGCCTCCTCCCATTCAGGAGAGTTGCCGGAGATGTATTCCAGAAGTTGTTCTAAAATTTCTTGTCTTTGTTGTAAATTCATTCAAACTTTCTTTTACATTTGAAGTGCAAAAGTAATTTAATCTAACCCCCAAAAAAATTACAACAGTATGGCAATAAAAATTACCGAAGAATGCATCAACTGCGGTGCTTGCGAACCCGAATGTCCTAACAATGCTATTTATGAAGGTGGAGTAGAATGGGCTATGGCAGATGGAACTGCTGTTTCTGGTTCTTACACTTTAATTGACGGATCAGTTGTTGACGCTGCTGCAAAGCAAGCTCCCGTTAGCATGGATACTTATTACATCGTTCCTAACAAGTGTACAGAATGCCAGGGCTTCCACGAAGAACCCCAGTGTGCATCTGTTTGTCCTGTAGACTGCTGCGTACCTGACGAAGCATATACAGAAACAGTTGAAGCGTTGATGGAACGCAAGACCCGTTTACATGGATAAAAAGATTTTATGATGGATGAATTCCCGTAAGAATGATTCCGGTATACAGCGGGTGATATTTCCCGTTAAAGAAAAGGTGAGGGCTTGAAACGTCTTCACCTTGTTTTTTTTAGAGATGTGAAAATAGTGCGAATTGTGGCAGTGTAACAATAAAATAAACCCCGAAATAGTATCTTGCAGCTATGAAGAAGCTAATTTGTTTTCTTTTGATTTTGACAAGCATAACCGGCTGCAGGTTTGGATTTAAAAAAGCACCTGAACAAAGCGAAAACGGGAAAATAAGCCCGGCCCTGGAAGAAGCGATTAAGAATATGATTGATACGGATAAAGCTTTTTCTGAGATGACTTCAAAATCAGGAATGAAAAAAGCTTTTCTTGAATATGCAGCTGATGAATCTGTTTTATTAAGACCGGGATATTTGCCTATAGTTGATGATGATGTTATCAAATTCATCAATGCACAGGAAGATACATCTTTTACCATGTCGTGGGAACCTAAAGGCGCAGATATTGCAGCTTCACTTGATATGGGTTATACGTATGGTGTTTATGCAGTACAAACCAGGGATACTACATTGCAGGGAACCTATCTTTCCATCTGGCGTAAACAACCCGATGGCAAATGGAAGTTTGTACTGGATACGGGTAACTCCGGAATTTCTGAAACGGTTCAATGATCGGGCTAAACTTAAGTGGCAGGATTATTGAAGAATAACTGAAAACTAAAACAACCTGTTTTATATAAAGATATTATGAGCAACAAACTGAATATTGCACTTGTAACAGGCGGCTACAGCGGAGAAGCTGTTATTTCTTACAAAAGTGCGAAAACTATTTTCAATCATTTAGACAAATCGAAATACGATGTTTTTGTAATTGACATTACAAAAGACGGATGGTTTTATACGGATGAACAAAATCACAAACAAACAGTAAACAAAGAAGATTTTTCAATTTCTGCAGGTGGTAGCAAAGTGAAATTTGATTGTGTGTTTGTTGGCATGCATGGCACACCCGGTGAGGATGGGAAACTGCAGGGGTATTTTGATATGCTTGGTTTGCCTTATACTTCCTGTAATGCGGCAACATCGGCACTTACTTTCAACAAACGTTATACCGTTGCTGTAGCAGCATTTGCCGGAATAAATGTGGCTAAAAGTGTTCACCTGCTCAAGCAATCACCTGTTGATGCTGATTCAATACAGTTGAAGCTTCCGGTATTTGTAAAACCCAATAACGGCGGAAGCAGTATTGGCATGAGTAAAGTGAGTAAGAAAGAAGATCTTTCTGCAGCCATTGAAAAAGCATTTAACGAAGACGACCAGGTGCTGATTGAAGAAATGATTACCGGAAGAGAATTTACAATTGGTGTTTTTAAATCAAAAGGCGAAATCATTGCAATGCCAATGACAGAAGTAAAAGCGCATGATGATGTTGAGTTTTTTGATTTTATAGCAAAATATCATGGCAAGAGTTCGGAAGTTACACCTGCAGAAGCCAGCGAAGAAGTGTATAAAAAAGTAAGTGATGCTGCAAAAAAAGTTTATGCAGTGTTTAATTGCGGAGGTGTGATAAGAATCGATTTTATTTATAATGAAGAAAAGCAGGAGCCTTACATGCTTGAAATAAATACAGTGCCTGGGCAGAGCGATGCAAGCATTGTTCCGCAGCAGGTAAGGGCAATGGGCTGGAAACTGGAAGATTTTTATTCAGCTTTGGTTGAAGAAGCAATTACAGCTCACAGGTCTTAATTTTTTACGATATTCGGTCATCAAACTTATACAAGTGTTTCAATTTATTACAAACCGTTCCTTCTTCTTTAACCTGGTGGTAGCCATTCTTCTGGCATTGTCAGTATTCTTTGTGTTTTTTCAATTGCTTGGAATTATTACCCGCCACGGCGATTATATTAAAGTGCCGGAAGTAAAAGGAAAGAATATAGAAGAAGCTAAAAAAATATTGGAATCGCAGGGGTTTGAAGTGCAGGTACAGGATAGTGTTTATTACGACAGCATTCCCAAACTTTCAGTGGTAAAGCAAACACCTGAACCTGCTGAAATGGTGAAAATTCACCGTACAGTTTATTTAACAATTAACAGGGCACAGGCTCCATTGGTTTCTGTTCCAAACTTTGTTGGGCAAACTTACCGCAGTGTGCAGTTGCAGTTAAATACACTGGGTTTAAAAATTGGTGATACAACATCACGCCCCGATTTTGCGGTGGGCTCTGTTTTGGAACAGCAATACAACGGAAAAACAATTGTTCCCGGAACAGCAATTCCCATGGGCAGCCGCATTGATCTTGTTATAGGAGGTGGTGTTCAAAGACAGGAAATGGCTGTTCCCGATTTGATAGGTATGACATTTGGCGAAGCAAAAGTATTCCTTGAAGGAAACAATTTGTTGCTTGGTTCTGTTGTAACAGATGGTGCAATTAAAGACAGCTCAGCTGCATTTGTATGGAAACAAAATCCACCAAGAAGAGATGACCAGGGAAGACCCTTGCGCATACGTGGTGGACAGTTAATTGATTTGTGGATCAGTACTGACAAATCAAAAGTTGATACAATCAAAACTGATTTGCCTGACAAACCACAACCAGTAAACAACGAATATTAAAACAAGTTTTATATGAAAACAATAACTGCTGATGAATTAAAAGCAAGAATTGATGCAGGTGAGCAACTGAATATTGTTGATGTACGTGAACCTGCTGAACACGAAGAATTCAATATTGGCGGGATTCTTTTTCCTGTTGGAAGATTCCGTGCAATGGATACTGCTGAACTCGATCATCTGAAAGATCAGGAAGTGATTTTCTATTGCCGCAGCGGAAACAGAAGTGGTAATGCATGCCTGTTTGCTGAACAGATGGGCTTTACAAATGTTGTAAACCTTGCAGGTGGAATGATTACCTGGAGAGAAAAATTTGATCAGTAATTATTGACATACTTTTTAAAAAGAAGAGGTGATGCATTGCATCACCTCTTCTTTTATTTACAACTTGATCTGCACTCCGGCGAGGAAATTAGTGCCTGCCATTGGGTAGAGGAAGTTTTCTGTAATTCGTGATCCACCATAGATATAACTGTAAGTATATCCATTGGCTTCGTATTTTTTGTTGAACAGGTTATTCAACTGAAAAGTAAGATTGATTTCCTTAATTTTTTTCAACCTGATACCATAACTCAAACGAAGATCGCTCACAAAAAACGGATCAATACTTCTTGATTCATTACCGGTATTATCCAGGTATTGTCTTGATACATATTTGTTGAGTAAGCTTATTTCAGCATGTTTAACTGGTACAAAGTTGAAGGAGACTCCTGCAATTGTTTTTGGCGATAATGAAAGTGGTGCAGATTTGTACAGCGTTTCTTTTTGTCCGCCGTTATCATAATCATCAACATATTCTGTAAAGTTGAGCACACGGTTTGAGCTGAGTGTTAAGTTGGCTGCTACATTAAACCATTGCTGCACTTTAATTCCACCCTGCAGCTCAATACCTTTTCTGAAACTTTCTGGAGCATTGGTGCGTGTATATTCACCTACGTCGTTAATGCGGCCTGTTAAGATCAGTTGGTTTTTGTATTGCATCCAGTATGCCGTTGCACTCCAGTTATACCAATTGGTCTTGCGTTCAATGTTTAACTCGAAATCGTAAAGTGTTTCAGCTTTAGGCAATTGTGTTGTGCCTGTTTCAAAATCTTCACGGTTGGGTTCTTTATTTCCAATGCTGAATGATGCAAAACCTGCCCATCCTTTTGTATCAGCATACGAAATGCCCAGCTTTGGATTAACGAAGTTGTAATTATTGTTTAATACAATTGATGGATTTTTTCTGAATCCATTAATGTCGTACGATACATGTCGGTATTGTACATCAGCAAACAATTCCCAGTTCAGATTTATGCGATGCTGATATTTTGTATAAACAGACAAGTCTGTTTTGTTTGCAGTATGACGGTACCATTCATAATTTGCAGGAACAGCAGTTGACTGGCTCCAGATAATATTACCGAAATGATTGCCATCATATTTAGTTAATGCACCACCAACGGTAAACTGATCTTTCTCGTTTTTATATTGGAGAGAATAAGTAGTTCCATAAAAATAATTTTTCAACCAAAGCCTCCGGATAAGATCTGAGCTTCCTGCAACAGTTAATCCATAATCACCAAGATCCTGCTGGTATTTGTATTCTTCATAATAACCTTTGCCCGGTGTAAGGAATAACGCAAGATTCAGATTCAGTTTTTTGTTGATCTCATGATTGAAAAACAGCTGGAAATGTTTTTGCCAGTAATTATCAGTCTGATTTTTATACGTAAAATAATTATAGCTGCGGTTATTGTTAGGGTTAAATAGATTCAGTGAATCTTCTTTTGTATTATATAAATAACCAACATTGTTCCAGTAGTGTGCTTCAAGTCCGGCAGCATCGCCTTTTAATTTTGCTTCAGGGATACCATTCCATGCCTGGTAAGTTTTTTCTTTACCAAGAATCACATTCAAACGAATTGATGTCTTTTTTGCATAGTAGGCAGCAGAAAATAAGCCCGACTGCAGATCAGAACTTCCCCTGTCAATAAAGCCACCGCTTTTGATTTGAGAAACTCTTGCATCGATAGTGAAATGATTATTGAGTAAACCTGTGCCGGCTTTAATCGTTTCACGCCATGTAGAAAAACTTCCAGCACCTGTATTTAATTCAGCATACGGTTTATCACGAAACTCATTTGTACTTAAGTTGATGGTTGCGCCAAATGCTCCGGCACCATTGGAAGAAGTACCAACGCCACGTTGAATTTGTACAGAGTTAACTGAAGAAGTAAAATCGGGTATGTCTACAAAATATGAACCCTGACTTTCTGCATCATTAAACGGAATACCATTTAATGTGATGTTGATCCTGGTTGCATCAGTACCACGAATGCGGATGCCTGTATAACCAATGCCATTACCAGCATCTGAATTAATAACCACTGATGGTGTTTGATTGAGCAGGAAGGGGAGGTCTTGCCCCAGGTTTGTTTTTTCAAGTTCGGCTTTGCTCAAATTTGTTTTGGAGAAAGGAGAGCGGCTTCCTGCACGGATAGCTGTTATCTCAATAGGCTTTAAAAACAAGTTGTTTCTGTCTAAAGTAAAATCAAGTTTTGTACTGCTTGCCGAAACCACAATTTTCTGTTCAGTGGTTTTGTAACCTACACTGCTGATTTTGATTTGATAGGTTCCTTTTTTCGACAGGTAAATACTGAATGCACCATCAGTACTTGTTTGGGCAACAGCAACATTGTCAATTTCAACTGTTGCATTTTCTACCGGAGTTTTGTTGACTCCATCATTTACTTTTCCGCTCAGTTTATACTGAGCAACTGAAATTTGTTGTGATAAGATCACCAACATTCCCAGCATCAATTTTTTCATTTCTGATACACTTTAACGGTTTAAAAATTGAAACGGAAATGCTGCGAAACGGAGAGAGGAAAACGGAAGACCTCCATCCCTGCGCAGGCATTACCCTGATCAGGTTCTACGGGTTTAATCTCAGCTCTCCTGTGGTTTACAGGAGTTTAGCACCCCGGGGAATCTGTATCAAAACCGGCTTCGCCGCTTTTTGACAGCGCAAAGATAAATTCTTTTAGTATTTCTGTAACATTCCTTTGCAATAAACCGTATAACTATAAATATTGATCAGCAAAGAGCTGTAAAAATTTTACCGGGCCGACTGGATCATTCAATCGATAAAGTATTTTACCAGTCACGAGGAGAATTTTACGGCGAATAACATCTGACCAAAATAAAAACTAAAAAATATGCAGATGAAAAATTATGTACTGACCTTTCTTTTACTTTCAGTTGCAGTTTTTACAAATGCCCAGGACAAAAAAGTAGAAGACCCAAATGCTGAAAAACGAACAGTAAAACCTTTTCGCTCTATTAAAGTGAGTGATGGAATAGAAGTATACCTTACCCAGTCAAATGAAGATGCCGTTGCTGTAAGTGCTTCAAGAGATGAATACAAATCAAGGTTGAAAACAGAGGTTGAAAATGGTGAACTGAAAATTTATTACGATCGTGAATCATTTTCGGATTGGACAAGTACAGGAAAAAAACTCAAAGCCTATATTTCATTTAAAACCTTAGACAAGATTACAGCTGTTGCAGGAAGTTCTGTAAAAGTGGAAGGCGTAATCAAGGAAGATGTGCTGAGTATTTACACAAAATCCGGTGCGTCTTTTAAAGGCCAGGTTGAAGCCGGGAAATTGGTTGTTGAATCTGAAAGCGGATCAAAAGCTGTGCTGAACGGATCTGCAGGAGTATTTAATGCAAGCGCAAACAGCGGTGCAAGACTTGAAGCCTATGATCTTGCAGCAGGTAAAGCAGACGTCCGCTCAACCTCAGGAGCAAAAATTGAAACAACCGTAAATGAAGAAATGAAACTATATTCTTCCAGCGGTGGCAGTATTCATTATAAAGGCAAAGGAAAAATTACCGAAATTCAAACCAATATTGGATCAATCATCCGCCATGGCGAAAACTAATCATCAATAAACCTTTTATCACATGAAAAAGATTTTCTTTTCAGCAATAGCGCTGTTGTTAACTTCCGGATCACTTGTGAAAGCACAGGAGCTTACAGTCATCAATGATAAAAATGCAGAAGTAAGAACTGTAGGCAGTTTTCACGCTATAAAAGTTTCCAACTCATTTGATGTAATTATCAAACAGGGAAATGAAGAAGCTGTTGTAGTAAGTGCTGACGATGCAAAATACCGTGATCGCATAAAAGTGAAAGTAGAAGGGGATGTGCTGCATATTTATTATGAAAACGAAGGCAAGTGGAAATGGGGAAATGAAGATCATAAACTCAGGGCTTATATTTCAGTAAAGCAACTTGATTTCATTGATGCTTCAGGAGCTTGCGATGTAAAAATCGATGGTGTATTAAAAGGAACAAATCTGAAAGTGCAAATTAGTGGTGCTACCAGTTTTAAAGGTGAAATGAATTTCAATAACCTGCTGATTGAACAAAGCGGAGCAAGCGATTCAAAACTGAGTGGTAAAGTAACTAACCTTAATATACAGGTAAGTGGAGCAAGTGATTTTAAAGGATTTGATCTTGTTGCAGAAAATTGTGTGGCAGCTGCATCCGGCGCATCTGATATTAAAATAACTGTGAATAAACAATTGAAAGTTGATGCAAGCGGAGCGAGTGATGTGGAATACAAAGGCAATGCATCAATAAGCGAATTTAAAACGAGTGGTGCTTCAAGCTTGAAGAAAAGAAGTTCAAAATAAATCAAACTGTAAAAAAGAAAGAGGCAGAACAAAAGTTCTGCCTCTTTCTTTTGGGTGCTATACTATTTACCCTTACCTTTGCACTCCACTTCGCGAAGTAGAGCAGCGGTAGCTCGTCGGGCTCATAACCCGAAGGTCGGGAGTTCGATCCTCCCCTTCGCAACAAAGTCCCGCCAATGGCGGGATTTTCTATTTTGAGGTATTGCATGTAGATTGCATCATTCTTTATGAAAGTTGGATTTGTAAACATATTTGGAAAGCCCAATGCGGGAAAAAGTACATTGCTCAATGCATTGCTGGGCGAAAAGCTGGCAATTGTATCACCCAAAGTACAAACTACCCGTCATCGCATTAAAGGTATTCTTACAACCAGCGATTACCAGCTGATCTTTTCTGATACACCAGGCATTATTGATCCTAAATACAAACTGCAGGAAAAAATGATGCTGGGTGTTAAAAGTGCATTGGAAGATGCAGACGTTGCATTGCTGATGCTTGATATAAAAGATAACTGGGAAGAAAACGACACGCTGTTTTCATCATTGAAACTGAAAGTGCCTAGTATTCTTGTACTTAATAAGATTGATATTGTTGATACGGTTAAGCTGGAAGAAGCAAAAAAGTTTTTTGAAGGCAAGCCTTATGCTAAAAAAATTGTGACTATCTCTGCACAATCAGGTATCAATAAAAAGAATTTTCTCAAATCTGTACTTGAATTCCTGCCCGATGGGGAGCCGTTTTTTGAAGAAGATCAATTAACTGATCTCAGCACAAGATTTTTTGTGGCAGAGATGGTAAGGGAAAAGGTTTTTGAGCTGTTTGCAGATGAAATACCTTATCACACAACTGTTATTGTTACTGCATTCCAGGAAAAGCAAACACTTATTAAAATTTCGGCAGATATTATTGTACAGCGTGAAAGTCAAAAGGCAATTCTCATTGGCAATAAAGGCGAAATGATTAAGAAACTCGGAACCATGGCAAGAGCAGAAATAGAAAAATTTCTTGACTCAAAAGTGTTTCTTGAGTTGTTTATTAAGGTGCGACCCAAATGGCGGGATACCGATTTGTTCCTGAAGGAATATGGTTACTTCTAATGCCCTGAAGCATTGTTTTCACCCCCTTTCTTTATTATTCAGTACTTTTGCCGACTTTATTCAAATTTTATGGCTGGTTTTACTTTAGCAATTGTTGGTCGCCCGAACGTAGGGAAAAGCACATTCTTTAATCGTTTATTACAGGAGCGTAAAGCAATTGTAGATGATGTGAGCGGTGTTACCCGTGATCGCCAGTATGGTGTGGCCGATTGGAATGGCAAAACATTTAATGTAATTGATACCGGAGGTTTTGTTCCCGACAGCACCGATGTTTTTGAAACAGAAATCCGTAAGCAGGTTCGTTTGGCATTAGATGAAGCCAATGCAATCATCTTTATGTGTGATGCTGCTACCGGTGTTACTGATCTTGATGAAGCTATGTGCGATTTGCTGCGTCGTACAACCAAGCCTGTTTTCCTTACAGTAAATAAGGTCGATAATCACGACCGTATGCTGGAAGCGTCTGAATTTTATTCACTCGGGTTTGAGAAAATTTATTTCATCAGCAGTATGACGGGTAGTGGCAGTGGCGATTTGCTGGATGATATTGCTGAGTTAGTACCTGAAGAATCAGAAGATGAAGTTGAATCAGAAGTACCAAAGATTGCCATTATTGGTCAGCCAAATGTTGGTAAATCATCATTGCTCAATGCACTTTTAGGTGAAGAGCGTACCATTGTAAGTGATATTGCAGGTACAACACGAGATACAATTCACACACATTACAAGTTATTCAACAAAGATTTTATCCTGATTGATACAGCAGGTATCAGGCGCAAAACAAAAGTGAACGAAGACCTGGAGTTTTATTCAGTAATCCGTGCCATCCGTGCAATGGATGAAGCCGATGTTTGCTTGCTGCTGATTGATGCTGAAAAAGGAATTTCGCAACAGGATTTAAATATCTATTCACTTGCGGTTAAAAAAGGGAAAGGCATTGTTATGCTTGTGAACAAATGGGATTTGGTGAAGAAAGAAACCAATACTGCAAGAGACTATGAAAAGGAATTAAAAAACAGGTTAGCTCCGTTTAATGATATCCCGATTCTTTTCATTTCTGCATCTGAAAAAACAAGAATCATGCAGGCTATTGAAGCTGCATTGACAGTGGTTGAAAACAGGAAGAGAAAAATCTCCACATCTGAATTAAATGAGGCTGTACAAAAAGCAATTAATGCATTTCATCCTCCAGTTGTAAGAGGTATACCTGTAAGCATCAAATATGTAACACAGTTGCCAACACCTGTTCCTTCGTTTGCATTTTTCTGTAACCACCCGGATGATGTAAGACAGCCGTACAGGAATTACTTGGAAAATCAATTAAGGCAGGCATTTGATTTCAAGGGAGCACCAATCCGTTTATTTTTCAGAAAAAAATAACAAAAGCAATCTTTCCGGATTTGCCGGAATCTTAATTTTATATCATAAAAAATATGCACATGAAAAAGATTTTTCTCGTTTTACTTGCCGCCGCTTTTTTTGTTGCCTGTGATAATGATGCAAATAAGTCGGATAATGAAAAACAAAAATCAGAAGCTACTGAAGCTGCTGATACATCAAATGCAATTGACAAAGCCCAGGAGAAAGTGAATGAGGCAATTGATACATTACAGAGCAAGGGTGGCAAATTAGCTGATACAGTAAAAGAAAAAGTAGTGGAACCGGTTAAGGTTGATCTTAAAAAAGCAAAAGAGAAACTGAAAGAAAAAGTAAAAGAAGTAGAAAAGAAACTGGAAAAATAAGTTGAGAGGGCTGTTCATCAGCCCTTTTTTATTGCATGTTCATTAAAACAAAAAGCCACCCGAAGGCGGCTTTAAAGCTTGTGGAGAATACCGGAGTCGAACCGGTGACCTCTTGCATGCCATGCAAGCGCTCTAGCCAACTGAGCTAATTCCCCTGATGGGTTGCAAATATAATCGTTTTACTATTCAAACTAATTTCAACTTTTATTGTTTTTGTTTCGTTCTTCCGCAATGGTTTGTTTTATTTGTACCAACGATTTGCTCATCTTTAACATGTTGCCATATGGATATTCAATTCAACAAAAACGAGGATGTGATGAAGCTTGCTCTTGCAGGTATGAAGCAAAAGCTGGACAAGATTTATGAAGGCGGAGGTAAAAAATCAATTGAAAAACAAAAAGAGCGAAACAAGCTTACTGCACGTGAACGCATCAGTTACCTGTGTGATAAAGATCGTCCGTTTATTGAAATAGGTGCCTTTGCCGGTTACAACATGTACAAAGAAGAAGGTGGTTGCGCTGCTGGCGGAACTGTTGGAGGAATAGGCTATGTCAGCGGTCGTCAATGCGTGATCGTAGCTAATGATCAGACAGTAAAGGCTGGCGCATGGTTCCCGATAACCGGCAAAAAGAATTTACGCTTACAGGAAATTGCGATGGAGAATCATTTGCCTGTGATTTACCTTGTTGATAGTGCCGGGGTTTATCTTCCCATGCAGGACGAAATTTTTCCCGATAAAGAACATTTCGGACGCATCTTCCGTAACAATGCGAGGATGAGTGCAATGGGAATAACACAAATTGCAGCTGTAATGGGCGCATGTGTTGCAGGCGGTGCTTACCTGCCAATCATGAGCGATGAAACGTTGATGGTTGAAGGGAGCGGCTCAATTTTTTTGGCAGGCCCATATCTTGTTAAAGCTGCTATTGGTGAAG
This sequence comes from Chitinophagaceae bacterium UBA1931, assembly GCA_002337125.1. GTDB lineage: Bacteria > Bacteroidota > Bacteroidia > Chitinophagales > Chitinophagaceae > Lacibacter. The sequence goes on along the minus strand of DDFJ01000004.1, from coordinate 195,272 downwards.
ATGTAGACCAGGAAACGCTTGGAGGAGCCGTAACACATACTGAAATAAGTGGCATTGCCGATTACAAGTTTAATACTGAAGAAGAATGCCTGGATGAAATAAAAAAAATCGTCAGCAGGATTGGTGAAAAAAAGAAAGCAGGCTTTGACAGAATTAATTCCATCTTACCCAAAAAAGATCCGCATGAGTTGTATGGAATTTTTCCTGCTGAAGGGAAACCATATGATATGCTGGAAGTAATTGAGCGGATTGTTGATAACAGCGACTTTGATGAGTTTAAAAAGGATTATGGCAAAACAATTTTATGTGGTTATGCAAGAATAGATGGATGGGCTGTAGGGATTGTTGCCAATCAAAGAACTGTTATTAAAAACAGGAAAGGGGAGATGCAGATGGGTGGGGTGATTTATAATGACAGTGCAGATAAGGCAGCCAGATTTATTCTCAACTGTAATCAAAAGAAAATTCCTCTTGTTTTTTTACAGGATGTAACCGGTTTTATGGTTGGTAGCCGAAGTGAGCATAGTGGTATTATTAAAGATGGTGCAAAAATGGTGAATGCAGTAGCCAACAGCGTTGTGCCAAAAATTACAATCATTATTGGTAATTCATTTGGTGCCGGTAATTATGCCATGTGCGGTAAAGCGTATGATCCACGGTTTATTTATGCATGGCCATCAGCAAAGATTGCAGTGATGGGTGGCGAACAGGCTGCAAAAACATTGTTACAAATCCAGGTAGCTGCAATGAAAGCAAAGGGTAAAGAAGTTTCACCTGCAGATGAAAAAAGTTTACTGGAAAATATTAAATCGAAATACGAAGAACAAACAAGTCCGTATTATGCAGCAGCAAGACTTTGGGTAGATGACATTATCGATCCCGTTGAAACAAGAAAGCTGATCAGCGAAGGAATAGCAGCAGCCAATCACAACCCAGAGATTGATGAAATGAAAACAGGAATGTTCCAGGTATGATTGTTTGAATAATTACTTTACCTGATTAATAGGAAGTAACCTCTTTTTACAATGTTACCTGCACATGCACTTTTAGCTTTAATAAAATAGATGTATGTGTCGGCACTTTGATTTATTCCTTTATAGGTGCCATCCCAGCATTGATTCTGGTTGGTTGTAAAAAACACCCGTTGTCCCCAGCGGTTGAATACGCTGAATTCAACATCTGTAAGTATTCCCCATAATTTGATACCATAACAATCATTCAATCCATCATTGTTAGGAGTAAATGCATTTGGCATCAGGTATAATCCCTGGTTAATATTTTTTACATCAACCAAAATGCTGTCTGTTGAACTGCAGCCAAAATTGTTTGTACCTGTTACATTATACATGGTTGGTACTATTGGTGATGCAATTGGGTTTGATATTGATGTATTGTTTAATGATAATGAAGGAGTCCATAAATATGTATTGGCTCCGGAAACATTTAATTGACTGTTGTTTTGAGAACAATCAATATCATTTGATTTGGAAAGTTGCAATACAGGTAAGGGATGAACTGTAATTGTTGTTGAAAGGCTTGTACTGGTATTGCAGGTTGTTTCTGTAATGTTTACCGTATAATTTGTTGTTGTGGTTGGATTGGCAACAGGTGAAGCAATATCAGGATTATTAAGTGTTGAGGAGGGATCCCAATGATAAATATTACCACCAGATGCTGAAAGTATTACTGATTCTTTTTCGCATATTGATTTTGATTCGTTAATACCGAAAACAGGTTTTGCTTTGATCGTTATTTTTACTGAATCTGTATTTGTGCAAAGATGATTATCTGTTACAGCTACAATGTATGTTGTGTTTTGTGTTGGAGTTGCTACCGGGTTGGGAATTGCAGCATTATTTAAAGTGGAAGAAGGAGTCCACAAATAGTTTACACCTCCTCCTGCTAATAATTGTACCGATGTATTGCTGCAAATGGATGTGTCGGCTGTTTTTGTAATTGCTGGTTTTTTATAAACAATAATATTTATTGAATCCTTAGAGTCGCAGCCATTGAGAGTTTTGCCTGATACAACATATTTTGTTGTTGTTGAAGGCGTAGCTACCGGATTTGCTATTGTTGTATTTGAAAGCGTATTTCCGGGCGACCATAAATAAGAGGTACCTCCGGATGCATTCAACTGAACTGTTCCTCCTTCACAAACAGAAGTGTTTCCTGAAACTGATAATTTTTCATTTACTACTTTAACTTGTACACTGTCATATTTCATATAAACCGGTGCAAAAACAATATCATCAATGGCGAATTCATTGCCGTTTGATAACTGATTTTGCGTAACAATGGAAATTACTGCATTAGAACTATCTCCAGAATTCCATAAAATGAAATGTTTGTCCCAAATGCAGGTTGTATTGTTTGCATTGAAAACTGTACCCTGATTTACTCCATTAATAGCAAACTGCAAACTTGAAGGGTTTGTATAGCCCAAACTCTGTACCCATGCTGACAAAACATAAGTGGTGTTTGGCGTTACTGCAACAGTTTGTGACCAAGCCTTCATGTTTTTTCCTGCCGATCCATTAACCATAAGCATATTACCCGAAGAAGTAGTATGATCTTTGCAATTAGACAGACCGGCATTCCATGTTGTACTGCTGTTCCCAACATTATACACCCCCGAATTTATACCTGAAGCAGGAGTATAAATATAAGATGATGTGAAACCTGTATTGCCATTACTGAAATCTCCATTTGTAATGAGATTTATTCCAGTTGTTTGAGCAGTTAGGTAATAAGTAATATTGCCTGGTGAATTTGTTATAGGGTTTTGAGATGTTGGGTTGTCAAGATTTGTTGATGGGCTCCAGCAATAAGATAAGGCCGGTATGCTTTTTAATTGTTTAGTACTTCCTGTGCAAATAGTTGTGTCTTGTGTTTGAATTACCTGGTTGTCATAGATGTTGCCAACAGTTATATCTTTTGTAGCCGTGTCTGAACAAGTACTGAAGTTCTTAATCATTTTAACTTTATACGTTCCGGCTATTGTATATGTATGGTTAGCAACTGAACTTCCAGTAACTGAATTACCATCTCCAAAATCCCATTTAATCGTATTGTAATTAGTTTCATAGGTAGAAAGCTGAAGGGATAGAGGTGAACAAGCATCCTGCTTTATGTCAAAGTCTGTTTTTGCACCGCATTCAATATATCCGCAACTGTCAGCAACAAATTCGCAAAAAGGATTGGTTTGATTTATACTTGCCGAACCAACTAATGATCCGTTGAAAGCAACATTTCCTTGTTTGTTTAACAAATTATCAAACGTATAATACGCTAATAACCCTGTTTGTGTTGCCGGACTTGGTAATAAAGTGTTCATATAAGTCCTGATCTGGCTTTGCGATCTTGCAACATTCCAGATTCTTACTTCATTAATATAACCAATCAGGTTTTCTGTTATTGCACCAATATATAAACCAATCCTTGTAGGGCGATCATTTTGAATAAGATTTCCACTGGCATTTACCTGTGATAATAAAAATCCATTACGATAAAATTTAAGTGTTGTGCCATCATAGACCAGTGCAACATGATAAACTTTATTTAATTCAATCTGGCATACATCGGGAGTGCTGAAAAAACCATTGGTTGTAGTTATATAAGCATGATTTGGCCTCAAGAGATAATTTACATCAGTTGGGTCATAATGCTTGGAAATAATGTCACCTTCATTATCATATCCTTCACCGGCAGTATAAGGTGTGGTTCGCACAAAAACAGCTTCAACTGTAATTTGTGTGCCGGGAATATCAATTTCAGGAACATCAAAATAGGAAGGATAACTCGGCAGTTTTAGCCAGTTATTACAGTTTTGTGCTGAAATGCTTTTGGAAGAAATAAGGATAAAAGAAATGATTACGAATTTCTTTAAGGTGCAATATAACCGGGTTGAGTTCATAGATAAGAAAGCAGCTGTTTACGGGTAAAGTTATCCAAAACATTGATAAAAAAAACAAAAAGCCACGCATTGCGTGGCTTTTCAAATATTCAGAATAAGTTATTAAGCTGTCCTTAATTCTTTTCCTTTCAGCAATGCATAGCTGCCAAAGAAAACTGCGCTGAAAACGATGGTAGAATAAATTCCCATTCCGTAAAAAGGAATACCATCAGCATAAGTTTGCATTAAACCTGCAACAGTTTTTGGGTGATGGTAACCGCCGCCGCCGATCCAGACCATGAAATTGCTGGCAATAAAATAAAGTGTTGGAGCAGTTAATGCACCAAGACCAATCTGCCATACATTTTTTGAATTAACAAAAAAGCCGACAACTGTTAAACCAGCAAAAAGCAGGTAGTTCAATATCTGTCCGCTGTAGAAACCCGGAATAGCTGTTAAGCCTGCAGAAAACAATGCCTGGTAAATTGTATCGCTGATAAGCATGCTCAATAATGGTAAAGCAAATGCATATTTTTTATCCTTTATAATTGAACCGGCAAACAAAGCAATTGCAGTTTGTGGCTCAAAACCAAATGGACGGTTTGGAAGAATGCGGTACATTGCTGCAACAACAGTTAAGGCAAGCAAAGTGAAAACGATATTTTTATTCAACTTCATAAACTATACTTGAAGGACAAAAATAGTTAAAAACCACTCCAAAAAACGCATTTTGTGTCCGATGCTTTTTTCCTCAATATGTGGATAAACATGAAAGAATTATATTCGGCCAGTGGCAAAACATCTTGAAACAGGAAAACAGGGCGAAGAAATGGCTGTGGAATGGCTTTCGCAGCAAGGCTTTACCATTCTGCATCAAAACTGGAAATATTCCTGGTTTGAGCTGGATATAATTGCAGAAAAGGAAGGAATTCTTCATTTTGTTGAAGTAAAAACCCGGACTACAGACAGTTTTGGTCATCCGGAAGAGGGTGTTACTGATAAAAAGCTGCAGCGATTAATGAATGCCGGCGAAGAGTTCCTGCATCAAAATCCAAACTGGAAACGCATTCAATACGATATTCTCAGTATACGCCTGTTTAAACAAAAAGCTCCTGAGTATTTTTTTATTGAAGATGTGAGTTGAAGTTGCCGGTTAATTATTTATCAGCAGCTTTAATAGTTAAGCATCTCAATTATTCTCACTTCTCCATCTTTTTCATCTTCGGTTAAAACAGAAGCTTGTTGTTTGGAAAATCCTGCAATTGTCCATTGCATTATTTTATTTGCCGGAAACAAAGCCGCTTGTTTTTTCAGCCATTCTTCTGCTTTGTTTTTTGAAGATGTTTTTTCAATAGCCCAGGCTGTTACCAGATTGTTCGCCGGTAGAAAATTTCTGACTGTATTATCCACTTTCGGTGTAAATGCTATGATCTTTTCAAGCGACTGCTCTGCTGCTGTTTTGTTACCAAGGTTGGTATAGCATTGATAATTCAACCAATCTTCCAGTCTTTCATCAATATCTTCATCATATGGCTTACCAACACCTAAATTCTGCGGCCACAGTTTTGCACTGGCAATAAACTGCAATGCTTTTTTATACTGTTTGTTTTTCATTGAAATAACAGCCTGCATCAATTTTGCTTCATGATACAATTGTCTTCCTTCAGTTGCTCCTTCAAAGGGAAGAATTTTCAGCTTGGTTAAAAATGCATCTGCAGCAGCAAATTTCTTGTTCAGCAACAGCGTTTTTGCATAAAGCATTCCCATGATATAATTCGCCGGATGGCTTTGGTAAAATGGCTCAGCAACGGACAACGCTTTTGCATACTGCTTTTGTGCAATAAAATGTTCTGCCAGTAATTTTGCAAAACGCCATTCGTTTTTATTCAGTGAAATTGCTTTCAGTAAATCAGCTTCAACCATTTCATTATTTCCTTTCATTAATGCTGCTCTTGCGGCGTAAAATGAAGGATCTGTTGGTTCATTACCACATTGTGTAAAAAGAAGCTTTGCCCTTGAAAGATCATTCCGGTTCCAGAGAATCATAGCCAGATGATATTTCAGCACCCAATGATTATTTGCAGCAATTAATTGCTCAAGTACTGCTGCAGTTTCGGAACGGAAAGGAAAAGTGGTGCCGGGTTGAATATTGCTTAATTCAACTGGTTTGTTTTCCAAAAAAGCTTTCCAATAAATGACTTCAGGATCGGAAGGAGCAATTGAAAAAACAGACAATGCTTCTGCTCTGCAATTCAACTGGTAATACCAGATGCCCAATTCAAGATAAGTCTGAACAGGCATTTCGTTTTGTATATGCGTTGTGAATGCTTCTTTTGTATCGGCAGTTTTGTTTGAATAATAATTTTCAAAAGCAACAAAATGATTTAAGGCATCGGTTTCATTTATCCTGTTTAATAATGCAGTTGCTTTTGCTGTTTCTTTTTGCAACCTGTAAATAACTGCAAGCAGTTGCAGGCTTTCAATATTGTATTGATTGTTCAGTAAACTTTTCTCTGCATATTCAATTGCTTTTGCCACTTCCTTATTACGGAAATAAATTTTTGCCAGCTCAGTATAAGCAGCACTCCGGTATTCAATACTTGCTGCTGCTATATCAAACCCATCTTTGGCATCAGTTATATTTCCCAGTTGCAGATTTGCAATTGCATAATAATAATTTGCAGCGGGATCATACGTGTTAATAGATAAAGCGGTTGATGCTGTTTTTACAGCATCTGTATATTTAAATTGACGGATCTGCAGCATAGCAAGATCGCAGAGAGCAGGGGCGTACAAAGGATCTTTTTGCAAACAGGCTTTCAGTTTTTCTTCTGCTTTTACATAATCCTTAAAGCTGATATAGTTTTTTCCCTGCAGGTATAATCCATAAACAGATTTATGATCAAATGCATTTGGTATTTCCATTGGCCTGTTGATGTTGCCATCAGCAGGATCTGAATTCCAGATAAGTTTGTCTTCGCCCAAAGTGAGTTTCAGTTTAGTTGCATCAACACTAACCTGTATCGAATCAGCAAAAATCACCAATGGTTTTACTGAAATATTTTTTGAATAAATTTTCTTCCCATCTGCAAAAACTTCAAGCGCTTCATTCATTGTTTGTAAGGGTGAAAAATAAATTTTAAGCCAGCCATTTTCAACTTTTACATTCACTGCGCCATAGTTATTGGCCTTTACAAAACCTTTTGTTTGCTTAACCGGGAACCAGTATTCTGTCCAAGCATCCGATTGATAAGGAGAAAAGGAACGATGTTTAAAGGGAGTCAACATACTGTTTTCAGCTGATTGATTAAACAATCGTCCGCTTTGCACTTCCACATATTGACCATCTGTATCAGTGAGAAGTTTTTCCCAGATCATACCCTGTTGTGATAATCCCCATATCCATATTTTCTTTCCCGGTTTATCATCATGGTTCGAAAACCTGCCCATACCAAATTCATTGGTATGCCAGTATGCTCCAAAAAAATCGGTGTACTTGCCAAACACATGATAGGATTTGTATCCACCAAAATTGTTGTTCTCGTAAAAGGAAATGTTTCGTCCGTTTTGTTTGTTGATGGGCCAGTCGCTGTGTTCTCCATCATGTCCAAGATAATTTTTACCCGGATAAATAAATTCAAGATTACCTGCTGCTTTTAATCCTGTATTCATCCATGTATAATATGGTTGTTCAAATGCAGTTGCATTAAACCAGTATGAACTTGTTGTAAAGTAGGCTTTGTCTTTTGGCAAATTAATATCAAGTCGCCATGAAGTACGTGTCAGCAGATCTAACACTCCAATTACACAACTGATACTTCCATCTTCTTTTTTGATAATTGTATAATCAACCGGTGTTGCACAATTAGGTGTATGACCAATAATGCCATAGTTTGCTTCAACACCTCCGCTTGTCCATGGGCCACGCATAGCAATATCCCTGAACTTTATTACATGATTGTTGTAGATAAAATCTTTGCCTGTTGATTTTTCGGTAGCCGACCAGATCTTTCCGCCAACTTCGGGTAAAATCATCAGCTTTATATAATCGTTTTCCAGCTCAACAACTTTCCATTCTTTTTGTACAGGTGCATCGGTAAAACCATCAAAACGATAGTAGGGATATATTTTAGAGTCCGGCTTTGGAACAGGATCAGGATCAGAGAAAGGGTAGGTGGTAAAGATTTTTTTATATTCTCTTACAACTGTATTCTGTTGGGCAAAAACAGTTAAGCTGCAACTGATCAAAAGAATTGAAAAAAACATTTTCATGCCGTATCGTTTTAAAAAATTATTAGCTGGTATTACATCACCCACGTATGTCTGACATTGTTTATTTATTCATCATCATCTTCTTCGTGTTCTTCTGTTTCTAATTTTTTCTCCCGTAAGTTCCAGGGATAATTATTTTTCACTTCAATGTAATCTTTCAGTTCAAACTCACTTTTTCGTCCTTTTGCATCGGTTACAGTTAATTTAACTGAATACTTTCCAGGTTTGCAGGCAGAATAATTTACAATGGGGTTTTCTTCAGTTGAAGTTGCTGGAATTGCCCCGGGAAATTGCCAGCTGAATTTTGCTCCTTTACCCTTGAGTACTGAGTTGTCGTAGAAATATATTTTCATTTGATTGGGATCTTCTTCATCTGCATCTGTTCCTTCAACAGCAAGTATTCTTTTTGAAAGAGCAATGTTTGCTTTGGGTGCAGTTGTTTCATAAAAATCATTTTCCCAAACACCACGGTAAGTTCCCAGTCTTATTTTTTCTTTATCGTAGTTTAAATAAATAAAGTTGATGGGTGTGTGCGGCAAATGTGTACCAACTGTTTTCCATGTTCCTGTACGGTTGCTTTTATAAAACAAGCCGGGATAACAACCAAGATAAACACCTCCATCTGTTCCTCGCTGGTAGGCCATTGTTTGAATTTCATTCTTTGGCAAATCTGCTGAATGATCATCAGCCCATTTTTTTCCTGCATCATTTGATGTAAATACTTTTGCTTCATTCTGAAAGCCACCAACACCGAGATAAATTTTTTGCGGATCAGTATCGCTGATGGCTATATCAGGGAAACCGTATTTTTTTGCAGTTTCATTATCAGGTGTGATGTTGCTCCACGTTTTACCACCATCAGCTGTCATCCAAACCTGTTTCGGATTGTTGCTTCTTCCTTTTCCTGTTAACACATACATGTAATCGGGATTTGAAAAACTTACACGCAGGCGACGGATGTAAAATGTATCAGGGAATGTTTTTACCGTATCAATCGTTCTGAAATTATTGTCTGTTCTGATAATTGAACAATTTGTTATACGCCAGTGGTCACTGTTTTCATCAATCGAATAACTTGTATATACGAGATGGGGATGAAACTCAATATTCCTGTTAGGGATATAACCGAATTTAACAGGTGATTTTTTTGTAACAGGCTCATCTCTTAATGTTGCAGGCAGTTTAATGATGAAGTGATTATACGGAGTAGCATACAGGTAACGGTCATCGAAAGGGTTGAGTGTTGCACTCATTGCATCGCCACCACCATAATGATACCAGTCTTTTCCATACAATTTTTCATTGTAAACCATTGTGCCGCTATGATCAACTCCAACAGCCATTACATCTGATTTAAAGGATGTACTGAATCCCCATAAATCCTGTCCGCTGAAACCTTCAACACGGTGATGTAATCTTGTTTTCATATTTACATACTGAAGACCACCATCATTTGCAAGCCAGATATCATCACCAATAATTTTTGCACACTGAATGTCGCCGTGTATGCCGTATGTTCCCTGCTTGCGCAGTATGTTCCATGTTCTTCCTGCATTGGTGCTGAGAATATTTCCGGAAGCAGCCATCACCATAATGTTTGCATTTGAAGGAGAAATGGCAAATGATGTTGCCCAGCCAACCTGTTGAAATGAAGCCGACCAGAATGAACTGTCTTTCATGTCAAAATCATAATTGCCTTTATCTTCATCTGCACTGTAAGGATGAAACAGTGAATAATAATCATCAATGTACCTGTAGTTATTCGCTTGCGGAACAAGATGAAAACTTTTACCTGCATCGTTGCTTTCAATAAATGTTCCCACCATTTGATTTTTTACTTCCTGTTTAACTGTTGTTTTAACAGCAGCTTCTCCAAATATGGTGATGTACAGTTTATCAGGTGCAGCGGGTGTAACTGCAGCAGTTATATCATGCATGCGCAGCAGTTTGTTTTTATCAGGCATACCAGCGGTTACTTCTTCAAAACTTTCTCCTGTATTTTCTGATCGGTAAATAAAGAATTGATTTCTCTTTTTTCTATAAGCGCCCCCGATGTAAATAATATTTTCTTTTGCCGGGTGAAACTCGATGAACTGTGTATTAAAACCAACAAGCAAAGGTTTCCAGCTTTTACCACCATCTGTTGTTTTAAAAACAGTGTCGGTGTTGGATGCGATAACTACATTTGGATTTAATGGAGATACAGAAATCAATGTGTTGTCATCACTCCATCTTGGTCCGCCTTTGGCTTCGAGCTGGGCAAGCATATTTAAGCTGGTGAAGGCCCATGTTGCACCGTTATCAAGCGATTTTAAAATACCAACTGTAGTAGCTGCATAAACGATATTGTTATTGGATGCTGCTATCTGAATTTTCTTAACGTTTTCAACCGGCAGATCGAGTGTTACATTTTTCCATGTTTTGCCTTTGTCAACTGTACGCCAGATGCCACTGCTCATGCCGCCCATTAAAACCATGTTCGGATTTTTTACAGAAACATCAAGACTTCGCATTACACCAAGACCCGGTGCTTCAACTGAACCTACTGTTTTATGAATGCTGAATGGGCCTAAGGGTCTCCAACTGCCGGGCTGTGCAATAGCCTGCTGCATGATGCATACATACAGTATGCACAATGCAAGTATTTTTTTCATGAATAAACTTTTAATCTGTTATCTGATGATGAGTAACCAGCCCTTATTTTTTTCTACTTTTATTTTATCTGTTGCTGAAAATGTTTTTGCAGGTTGGAAGTTTTTAATTTCCGGTGCAATTAATGTTGCTTTAGATGGGTCGATTCCTAATTTGTTCCAATCAATTTTCAATTCAACTTCAACATCTGCATCAGCCCAGCTTGCAATTGAAATCAATGCAGTGCCGTTCTTTTTATAAACAGTAGCCAGTACATTTTCATTTGAAGTTTTTACCGGGCAGTTTTTACTCCAGTAACCAATCATTTCAGAACCCTTGATGCCGAAGTTGTCCCATACTTTCCAGATAGGGCGGGGGTCTGCATTATCGCTCCAAGGCATGCGGTTTGTCATTCCGTAAATCATACCACGCCATGCGTTGCCGCCATCCTGTAACATTTCGCCCATTAAACCAAACGGAATACCACTTACTTCAGTTAAGAAAAAGTCGGGCTTGTTTTTTTCATAATCAAAGTATTCTCCAAACCATAATTTATTGAGGTAAGGGAAATGTTCCATGTACAAATTGGCACTATTATTAAAGCCATCGCTTTTGTTGTATTGGTTGGCGCTGTGCAGATCAAGAATGCCGGGATGGCCATCCTGTGTTAATACACGTTTGATCCGTTTCATGGTGATCCTGTCGAACGCAACATCATCAAGATAAATACCATCAATGCCTACATTCTGTACAAGCCAGTTCATGCCTTCCACATAATAATTATGCCAGCGGTTCATGCCACTGTTTACAATAGCAGCATCTTTTAATGCAGGTACAAACCACGCAGCAATGTAATCATCACCAATATGTTCCTGCAGCCAGCTGAAACCGCCGCCTTTACCGGAACTGAATATTTCATGATCAAGACTGCGCAGCGCATGTATTTCATAAGCCTTATTGCTCAGCTCACGAATGGTGTTGTAAATTTTTACATTCAATCCTTTACGGTGGGCTTCATCAATATAGTCCTTCATCTTTTTGTATTCAATGAACGGGTAGTTGATGTATGGATTAATAGCAGTTGCATGATGGATGTTTACAGTGGTTGCACCTGCTTCCTTTATTGTATCAATTGGTTTGTAGCTGTGGAAAAAGCGGCTGCTCCATTGAAAATCTGTATTGATAGGGTGGAATGGTGTAATCAGCAGGTTGAAATTATAATACAGCACATCACCTTTTTTCATTTTCCGACTGCCACTGTAAGCATTTACTAAAACAGAACTTCCTTTGCGGAAAACTTCAATTCCTCCTTTGTTATCATTACCCCATGAAGAAGGTAGCAGCAATGGTTTTTGCAAATAGAAATTTGTATTCAGCGGTCTGCTGTATTTTTCATCACGCAAAGAAAACTGAATACCTGCATTTACATCACCAATCCATCCGCCATCCTGGTTTTTATGTGCAACATCCCATTTCCATAAAATAGAATCAGGTCGCTGACCACCTTTTAAACCAAGACCCATAAAATATTTTGCAACATCGGGCTGCATGGGAAAATGGAAATTGATTTCTTTGAAATCCATATCCTGCAAGGCAGTAAACTTAACGGTGTAGTTTAAGAAACCATCAAACTCAAGCCTGGCATTTACATTCATCTGCAAAGCAGAAGATGTGCTTGTGCATTCCCAGCTTACAGTTCCCTGTTCTTTCTTTATGAAATGAATGCCTTCTGATTTCCATTTTAACGGTTGCTTGCCTGCAGTATCATAAAAATGAAAATGAAGAGGTTCGTAAAACAGGTTGTTTGGCTGACTGCCGATTGAAGTCATTTCAGGAGTAAAGAATGTTTGTATCTGTGCAGGGAATCCATCTTTGTTCAGCATCAGTTTTCTTCCCAAAAATGAAATAACAGTATCAGTTACAACCAAAGGAGTATAAGGAGCAATGACGGTATTTTCCTGGGCCATTGTTGAGTTTAACCATTTTAACCTGGTCATGTTTTCAGGTTTGTCGATGCCGCCATTTTTTGTAATACCTGTTCCAACAGTTATATGAAGAAGTATTTCTTTTGTTTCGCCGCCTGTGTGCACAATTGCTTTACCGTTGTACAAACCTGGCTCGGTTGTTTGCGGCACATCAATGCCGCACCACATAGCCTGCACTTTTCCTTTGGCAACATTTACTTTGTTGCTGAAAACAGCAGCATCGTATGCTGTACCATCAGTGTTAATGCAGGTGATATTTTTTGAAGGAATGATTTTGCCGGTTTTGTTTTTGAGATCAGAAAATGTAATGGATACATCCTGCAGATCCTTTAAAGCATATACGCCTAGCTGGAAGGCCAGCCATTCGCCACGCATTGCCTGGTCAGAAAATGAATGATGATCTTTTTTTAAAATCCAGCGTTGCGGCAAATCATTTTTCATCCTGATGGAATAAGTTCTTGATTCAGGAAAAATCAAAAATGCCTGGCCTTGATTTTTATCAATCAGTGCTTTTGTTTCAGCTGCTGTTGCAATTACTTCCATTGGATAGAAGCTGTTAAATGCATTGATGCTTTGAATTTCTTTTACAACACAATTAACAGGAGCGTTTGATGTTGCCGTTTCTGCCCATTTCGCATCAGCAGTGTTTTCAGGTGAGTAATACACACCTTTTGGGTAATATGTTTTTGGCCCTTCATCTTTATAAGGCATGTAATAAACATAATAAGTGCCAATGCCGGATACCGGTTCAAATAAAATTGTTCCGGTTTCCCTGTTGATATCAATCGTTTTTACGTTGAGAATTTTTTTGCCTGTTTTTGCATCCTGTACAATAATCCGTTTCTGATCGGGATGATAATCTCTTCTGCGCCATTCAATCACTGCTTTGGCAACTGTTCCTTTACCCGTAAATTGTACAACTGCACGGTGATTGCCGAGTGAATCGGGGCTCCAGCTGTTATTGCCATTTGTATATTTCACCTGTTGTGCAACGATGAAGTTGCATAAGAATAGTAAGCTGAATGTAATTGTACTGTTTAAAAGGAATTTCGTTTTTGACATGCTTTTGTGTTGAATTGGAAATATTCAATTTTACCGTTTCAGTAATTTATACTGAAGCTTAAATTTTCAGGCGCTAAATATAAAAACAGTTTTACCTCAGTGCCTTAAAAGATTGGCACATGTTATTCATGTTTATTTGTCTTTCTTCTTTTTCTTTTCAAACGGCACTTTCACAATGACTGTTTCGCCACGACCTTTTTCATTTGCAATACTTTGAATAGTCCATAAGTCAAGCAAATTGTCGCCATCAATAACACTGCCGCTGTAATCGCCCCAAGCCACTCCATCAGCAGCTCCTCTGCCTTCACCAACACGAACAATTTCTCTTGTTGTTCCGGGAGCATCTTTCGCCATCCTGTAAGTAAAACGTGGACTGATAAATGAATTTTCATTTACTTCCTGGAAGCCAATCAGCACATCATTGTTTTTATTTACAGCAAGCGTTGTCTGAATATAATTTGTTGTGTCGCTTTCAATCATTCCGGTTTGAACAATTGTTCCGTCATCAGCTTTTAACTGGTGCCATTGAACAGCCGAATGACCATTTTTATTAACGGCCTGCGAAAACCAGATGCATCCATTTTGCAGTACAAGATTTTTAGGATTGCGATCTCCGCTTGAAACTTTTTGCTCCGTTCCTTTTTGTGGTGATTGCGGAGGGTAATTAATGTATTTTAATAAATGCGGCTTTTTTGAAACAAGCTGGCAATAAGGTTGTCCATCGCTTCCTTCTGTTACTTTGCGGATGATAAAGTCGCCATTTTTTATTTCGAAAAAATAAAGATCATCTGTTGCATCCTGTACAAAAACCGGGTGACCTAAACTGCCTTTAAAATGATAAACCGTTGCGGGCTTTCCTGCTTTCGCATCAGCCATGCGTAATACAAACGTATTTTCAGTACCTCCGGGGAACGAATAACCAATCCATTTTCTGCTGTAACCAATGCCACCACCATCAACGCCATTTTGAGCAGGAACAGGGTAGGTGTTCCATGCACCTGTTGGATCGCTTGTTTCAGAAACAGAAATATTAACCGGTTTTACTTTTGGTTTATCATAATACCACCACAGATCAAAAACAAAAACCTGGTTGTGGAAATCAAAAAACATTTTCGGATCAATTCCGTTGTTAAAGCATTTTTGAGGAACACCTTGTACAAACTCGCCTTTCTTATTGTAAATAATGATACCACTGTTTGTGCCATGCAAAACATATCCGCCACCCACTGCAATCTGCGGATCAACCTGCCTGTTCCCATCCATTGATCCGTTAAAAACCTGGTAGCCGTTTATTGTTTGCGGATTACCGCCCTGCTTACGTTCGGCACATAAACTATCGCCGTAAAATTTTGCTTTGTGTAGTGGTGTAATTACTTCTGTGCGTGATGGGTGAACTGTATCAGTTAATTCCTGTGCATTTGCCGTGCTGAAAAAAAGGCAGGCAAGAAATAAAATTCTTTGCATTGCTCTGTGTATGTTTTTTGTAAAAAAAAGCAGTAATAGAAAGCAAAGAACAAAAAATCATTCGTAATAAAATGAAATATTTTGAACAAACGGTTGCGCATCACAACGATGATGATTTAACCTATTTTTAGTTAGGTAATTATTCTGCTTGTCGATATTCAAATAAAAAAAACGATTGCGTATGAAGCAAACATATTTGTTTGTGGATGCTGTTAATATTGAGAAAAGAGGTGCTTTTGATCTGCATTTAATCTTTACTGAAGGGAAGTTATGTGAAAAAGGTTTAACGAACATGATCTCCCAAAAAAAACCTGAAAACTTTTTATACCGCAGTGCTGTGTCCGCTTTGCCGATATTAATTACTGGCAGCATGTTCTGGCCATAACAATTGTTGAGTTTACGAAGAGCAATGGTTTTAAACATTGCTTCAACAGGCATATTCATTTTTAACTATCATTCAAATTTTCGAAATGCAAAAAAGACCAAAACTAAATTGTGCAGGAAACAGAAGCACAAAGAGCCGGCTTTCGATTTTAAAAGTCTGGTGCAAGCCCGAAC
This sequence comes from Chitinophagaceae bacterium UBA1931, assembly GCA_002337125.1. Lineage (GTDB taxonomy): Bacteria > Bacteroidota > Bacteroidia > Chitinophagales > Chitinophagaceae > Lacibacter. The sequence continues at coordinate 179,405 of DDFJ01000004.1, read as the reverse complement.
TTTTCGCCGGGTTATTCCTGTTTGCATGGATGCTGTTACTAAGCAGCAGTGCATACAGTCAAACAAAAACCATTTCCGGAGTTGTTAATGATGAATCGGGAAAACCAATTGTTGGTGCTTCTGTAAAAGTAGTGCAAACCAAAGTTGGTACTACTACAAATGAGAACGGCAGGTTTAAACTTAGTTTACCTGCAGGCAATGCTTCACTTGAAATCAGTTCTGTTGGCTATGAAACAGAGCGGATAAAAATCAGCAGCCAAAGCGAAGTCAGTATTGTTCTGAAAGCTGCCAGCAAAGCAATGGATGAAGTTGTTGTAGTTGGTGTGCAGCGGCAAACAAAACGTAACACTATCTCTGCTATTTCCGGTGTTACGGGAAAATCAATCGAAAACATTCCTGCTCCCAGCGTTGATGGGTTGCTGCAGGGACGTGTTGCCGGTATGAACGTACAGATTACCAGCGGTGAACCGGGTGTTACTCCTACCATTGTTGTAAGAGGTAACTCAAAAGTGAGTACAAACATTGATGAAAATGCTGTTGCACAATCACGTGCATTAAGCAGCCCGTTGTATGTAATTGATGGTATTCCTACAAGTACAGATGATATTGATAATGCCGTTGGTGCAACAGGTACCAATTACCTGGCAGGTATTAATATTAATGATATTGAAGAAGTGGTTCTGCAAAAAGATGCTGCAGCAACAGCTGCATGGGGCTCAAGAGGTGCAAATGGTGTTATCTACATCAAAACAAAAAGAGGACGCAGCGTTACTCCTGAGTTCAGGGTAAATGTTTATGGTGGTGTTTCTGAACGTCCTTTATTGTTGAAAACATTAACCGGACAAGCTGAGCGTAATGCAAAAATGAATCTGCTGTATGACTATTTAACGCCTGCGCAGATTGCCAATTCAATTCCGCAAATGCTTACAGATAGTCTCAATCCATCTTATAATCATGCAACCGACTGGCAGGGATTATTTTACAGGCAGGCAGTTGTAAAAAATGTGGATGGATCTTTTTCTGCAGCAACACAAAACGTCAACTATCGTGTAAGTTTCAACTACTACGATGAACAGGGTATTATTAAAAGTTTTGGATATACCCGTTACAGCATCAGGGGAAATTTTGATTTCAGGATTTCACCCAAATTAAATTCCCAGCTCATTGTTGGTTTATCAAGAGGCGATCGTAAAAGAGGGATGAAGTATGGTAACAGTGATAATAACACACCTGTATCAGGCGCTTCAATACCATCATCTTTTTATGGATTAAATTCACTTGATTCATCGCTGTTTCTTGGGGTTGCTTCACAATTAAGAAATAAGAACATTAATGATCAGCTCACCGCTTCATTAACGGTGAATTATGATATCCTCCCGTCTTTAAAATACAATATCCAGGGTTCTGTAAACATTTCAAACAGCTACAGGGATTACTTCCAGCCATCACGTAACGATGATATCGCTTCTGTTCGTCCGGCAGGTAATCAGTCTTATGCTGAATCATCAAAGGGTGTTTACAGTACGATGTTTTTCCAGCAGGGCTTGAACTATGGCAGAACATTCCTTACTGGAAAACATAATCACAATCTTGTTTTAACTGCCAGTCAGCAGTTTTCAAGAGATGTTACGAACAGTACTTATGTTGCTGGTTACAACATTCCTTCAAACGACATTCAGGTTGTAAGTGGTGTTGCACAATCAGATTTGTATGGTTCATCTTCTTACGCTGCATCTGGTTTGCTTTCTTTGCTTGGCCAGGTTCAGTACGACATGGATAAGAAGTATTTGCTGTATCTCACTTACCGTGGCGATGCTTCTTCACGTTTTGGTGATAATTCAAAATGGGGTTATTTCCCGGCTGTGGGTGCAGGCTGGATTCTTTCTGACGAAAAATTCATGAACTGGTCAAAACCTGTGGTTGATTTCCTGAAAATTCGTTTCAGCTATGGTATCGCAGGTAACCAGTCCTCTGATTTTTACGCACCTTATAACTCTTACCAATACGGTGGTTATTACAGTGGTGTACAATCTATTCAACCCAGTTATACAAATGGTTTAACCAAGAACAATCTTACATGGGCAAAAACAGAACAGAAAAATATTGGACTGGATTTGTACATGTTTAAGAACAGGTTAAACATTTCAGTTGATGCGTATGATAAATTATCAAAAGATGACTATTACAATTTTGGTCTTCCTTTCTTCACAGGTTTTGATAATGTATTATTTAACGCAAAAGATTTATGGGTGAGTAACAGGGGCGTTGATTTAACCATCATGGCTTCTGTATTGCCTTCAAAAAGTAAAGTAAAGTGGAATACACAACTTACATTATCTCACAACAAAAACCTGATTGCAAAACTTCCAAACAATAACAGGACGTTTGTGATTACAGACTATAATGATGTAAGCAGGATTTATTCAGTTGGTCAGCCTATTTATGAAATGTTCCAGTTGAAATACCTGGGTGTTTATAACTATGCAAGTGAAATTCCATTTAACCAACTCACAGGAACAAGGCAAACTTATTTCAAAGGAAACCACGTTGTAATTCCTGGTGATCCTAAGTGGGCCGACATCAACAAAGATGGTGATGTATGGGTTGATGAAGATAATGGTGACCAATATGCTGACCGTGTACCAACCGGTGATCCGAATCCTAAATTTACCGGTGGCTGGGTGAATGATATCACATACAAAAGTTTTTCACTGAGTATCATAAGTGTGTTCACATTTAAAAGAGATGTGTACAATACGTACTTCCAGTCGCAGATTGCAAATATTGTAGGTGGTTATTCTTCTGGCATCAGCAATTTCGCACAAACAAGAATGCCCGTTTTAGATGGTATCGATTACTGGACACCTGCTAAAGCAAATGCAAAAACAGATTACAAAGCCGGATTCCCTTCTATTAATCCTTTAGGAGCAAGTTACTATCAATATATTGCTATCTCTGATCAGTTTGTTACTGATGGAAGCTATTTTAAAGTGAAAACAATTTCATTAGGCTACCAGCTTCCTGAAAATATTATCAAACGGGTAAAAGTGAAGAGAGCAAGAGTTTATACAATGGTTGATAATGTGCTTACGCTTAAAAATTCCAGTATGCCAAATCCTGAACTGGTTGATCAGTTAGGTGTGTACACAGGTGGTTTATACCCTGTGTCTAAAAAAATCACATTAGGATTGGATATAACCTTCTAAAAAAAATATTATGATAAAGACGATATTTAAAAAACCAGGTTTCATCAATATTTATTTATTGCTGTTAACTGTACTTGTTATAACAGGCAGTTCCTGTAAGAAGTTTATTTACGATCCGCCAATTACCACAACTTACGGATCAAAATTCTGGGTGTCTGAAAAAGCTGTTGACCAGGCTGCACTGGCCATGTATGTGCAATTGCGCAGCAGTTTAAAAAGCAGTTCATCGCATTTTGTATTTGGCGATTTAACAACTGATGTGTTTCATTGCTCTTACAATGCAGACTGGACATTGAATGCAGTTAAAGCAAGTAACAATCCTGCATTCTTTTTCTCCTACGTTCCTTATAAGGAAGGTGTGCTGCAAAACTGGAGCAGGTTTTACAAGTTGATTGCGCAGTGTAATTTATTACTGCAGAATGTGCCGACCATGCAGAATTCACTGTTCAATTCTAAAACCAAAAACGAATATGTTGGTGAAGCGTTGTTCATGAGAGCCTACACTTATTTTTATATTACAAGAGTATGGGGCGATCCTGTTTACGTTTCAAAAACATATAATGATGTTGACTATGGAAACATTCCTGCAGTTCCACGCAGTCCTGAAAATGCAGTATTGGACAGTTGCCTGAAAGATTTAAGAGTTGCAGCATCGTACATGGATTATGCAAACGGCGATGTAACATTATCAACAAGAGCAAACAAAGGTTCTGCTTACGCACTCATGGCACACATATTTGCATGGCAACATAAATACGACAGTGTGCATGTATATGCAAGTAAAGTAATTAACGAAGGAAGTTACAGCCTTGAACCAGCTTCTTCTTATACTAATATCTGGGCAGGTCAGCAATCAACCGAAAGCATTTTTGAAATTCCAATGATGGCGAATGATAATTCGATTATTTCTGAAACAGATGTTACCGGTGGTAAACCTGGATTTTTTGGTGTGTTCCTCAAAGGAGACATCATTAACAGGGCAGGAAACAACTGCTGGATAGTGCCAACAAACGGTATGACCGGCGTTCTTTTCTCAGATCAGAATGATTTAAGGTTTAAAACATTACTGCAGCCTGTTGCAGCTTCAAATGGTGATGAAGCAGGTTATATGTTTTTGAAATATTCAAATGTGAAATACAAAAACGAAGCTGATAAAACATCGCCTTACGTAAATAACAATCTTGTTTTACTCCGTCTTTCAGACATTCTGTTGCTGGATGCTGAAGCGCTTGCTTCAACCGGAAATATTGAAGGTGCACGCAACCAGTTAAAACAAACAGAAGACCGTGCTGGCATTTCAGGCTACACAGCACCAACAACTGCATATGATATGCTCGATGAAATTGTAATTGAAAGAGGAAGAGAACTGATGGGTGAAGGTTGCTGGTTTTATGATTTGATCAGGACTGATGCCGCACAGGGATGGCTTAATTATGTTGGTTATCCAACAACACGTATTACCCCGGAGAATAAGGGTTATTACTGGCCGCTTGATATGAATGCGTTGTTTCCTTATGACAATTTATTAACTCAAAATCCCTGGTGGCTGAAGAACAAGTAAACGCTCTTTTTCACACAATACAATTCATTTTATGAATCATAAATTAATAAAACTATTCTCATTCGTCCTCATTGCAACAATGCTGTTTGCTTGTAAGAAGGATTATATCAGCGGAGGCGAGCAGGATGTAACTATTTATAAGAGCAAGACTACTTATGAATTTTTAGAAACCAATCCTGCGTTTGATACACTGGTAAAAGTAATTGATGCTGCAGGTTTAAAAGATGCCATCAATGCGCAGGGAGCAACATTCTTTCCTCCAACCGACTGGACGATTTATAATTACCTGAGTGTTCGTACACAAATTGTACAAAACACCATTAACCAGTATTCAAAGTGGGGGCTTGACTCTTTGCTGTATTATGTAACCAATAATAAAAACAATACCAGGGACTCGTTGAAGATGTACCTGATAGCCCAGTCTTTAACTTATGATAAGTTAACAGAGAATGGAATTAAATATCCAACCGGGCTTACTAATGACAGTGTAAATGTTTCTTATAAACAAGTAACATCTGGCTTAGGATATAACAGTAATTTTTCATCGCCTATTAAAGTGGTGTATTTTACGCATGCCAATAAGCTCAACCCGTCATTAACAACTCCTGTATTGTGCACCACATCTGGTGTGCTTACAAAAAACGGAGTGGTACATGTGCTTTCATCTTCTCATTCACTGTTCTTCAGGCCATGAGTTATTGATGAAAACCCGGAAAGTATTCAGTATGAAAAATGACTTACTGAATTTTCCGGCGGAACAAAATTTTAAACAGATAACATCTGACAAAACAATAAAAATAACACAGATGAAAAGAATAAATTATTCCTTGTTGTTGTTTAGCTTATTGCTTACATCTTTCATCTTTGATGGATGTACAAAAATTGACAAAGGATTTCTCAGCTCAACAATGACTTATTCAGTAAACGAGTTTACTGTTATCAGGGGAAGAGTGAAAGCTTCATACAGCCTTGTAACCGATGGCTCAACAACTCCTGTAAAGGTGAAGTGGATACATGCGTATGATGTAAACGGAAAAATAGTTGATAGTCTCTTCACTAAAAATTATCCCGTTTCAGTATGGACAGCTGCTTACGACAGTAAGGTGGATTTAACCTATGCTGCAATTATGGCTAAACGCAAAGTGGTTGATATGCCTCCGGTAACAGTGAATGAAAGTAACGGTGCATTTGAAGCTAATCCTGCAACTGTTTATCTTCCATTAGGCAGGTACACATTCGACCTTGAAGTAACAAATGTTGTAGGAACACAAACGCTGAGCAAGGCCATGACTTTAAACCTTGTTGATGGTAAGAGTATTGAAACCACTCCTGAAACCGGTAACTATAGTGTAAGCCGTTTAATTGCAAATACAGCAAGCGGTCCAAGTAACGGTACTATCAGTGCATTTAACGGAACAAATAATCCTTTAGTGGTTGAAACTATAACCCGTTTTGCTGACACACCCAATACAGTGATCATTAAAATAACTGACAGAAATGGAGTTGTTTTCAACCCGAAAGCAAATGAGATTATGAAAAGGCCTAACTCCGGTTTAAATCCTAATCCTCCATTTTTACAGAACCTGCAGGATTATGCGCCTGATACTTTTACTGCCACTGATACAGCTTTAACGCTTAAATATCCATTGGTGCCGTTCCCGATTGCAACATTAGGAAATGGATTCAATATGTATTACCGCATACCCACTGCGTTTGTTACGATAGACAGTACCACTGCATGGACTTCAAATACAGCTGGTAATTATTACCAGGGATCAACAGATTCTCATTATAAAGGAGTATTGAAAAATGATCTGTACGATTATTCAATCCGTATTCCATTGCGTGTGCAGGTACCGGGAGCATACTATATAAAACTAAGGTTGTTGAATGCTACACACAGATAGATAATTATTGCAGGCGATAACTAAACTGCAATCAAATAAAAAAAAAGCATCAGTCAAAAACTGATGCTTTTTTTTGTGTATAGAATTTCTGAAAATTAAAACTTTGGATTAATACCTGTGTAGCTAAACGGCGTAACAGCCATCAGTTCTTTTTTAACATCTGCACTCACTTTTAATCCTTTAATAAAATCCTGCATTGTTTTTTTAGTGATGGCAGCATTGCCTCTTGTTAATTCCTTCAATGCTTCGTAAGGGTTTGGATAATTTTCCCTGCGGAGAATTGTTTGAATAGCTTCTGCAACAACTGCCCAGTTATTATCTAAATCCTGCCTGATCTTGTCTTCATTCAGCAACAGTTTGTTCAAACCTTTTTCAATTGATTTAAGGGAAAGAATAGAATGAGCAAACGGAACGCCGAGGTTGCGTAAAACAGTTGAATCAGTCAGGTCACGCTGCAATCTTGAAACCGGCAGCTTGGCTGAAAGATGTTCCCACAGTGCATTTGCAATGCCGAGGTTGCCTTCAGCATTTTCGAAATCAATCGGGTTTACTTTGTGCGGCATAGCACTGCTGCCTACTTCGCCTTTCATTATTTTTTGTTTGAAATAGTCTAATGAAACGTATGTCCAGATATCACGGCAAAGATCAACCAGGATAGTGTTGATGCGTTTAATGCTGTCCATTTGAGCAGCAAGGTTATCGTAGTGTTCAATCTGTGTAGTGAATTGCTGGCGCTGCAAACCCAGTTTTTCTTCAACAAACTGATTGCCGAATTTTATCCAGTCGGTTTTGGGATACGCCACTTTATGAGCATTAAAGTTGCCGGTTGCACCGCCAAATTTTGCGGTGGTTGGTAAGGTGGATAGTTGCTGCAGCTGATTTTCCAGCCGTTCAACAAAAACCATGATTTCTTTACCAAGACGGGTAGGAGATGCCGGTTGTCCGTGTGTGCGGGCAAGCAAAGGAATATCTTTCCAGTCTTTGGCTAAACTTTTCAACTTCAGAATAAGGTTTGAAAGGCCCGGCATCAGTTCATTTTCCAGCGCATCTTTCCATGAAAGCGGGATGGACGTATTATTAATATCCTGCGATGTTAAGCCAAAGTGCACCCATTCTTTCAAATGGTCAAGTTTCAGGGCTTCCAGTTCTCTTTTCAGGAAATATTCCACCGCTTTCACATCATGGTTGGTAATGCTTTCGAGGTTCTTTATTTCCACGGCTTTATCAACCGAAAAATTAGCTGCAACTTCCTTTAAAGCCTGTTGTTGCTGTGCAGAAAGTTTAAAGAATTTCTTTTCGGCAAGAAAAAGGAAATAGTCAATTTCCACCTGGACCCTGTAACGGATAAGTGCAAACTCTGAAAAATAGATATCTAAATGCTGAAGCTGGCTGCGGTAACGGCCGTCGACAGGAGAAATGGCGGTAAGATTTTGAAGTTCCATGAAACGTGTTTGTAAATTTTATGCACGGTAGCCCGGAATGGACAAACCTATCAACATAATTCTTTTCTTTGCAACGCAAAAGTAAATGAATTGAAGAAGATTAAAATTGGCGCAGTAAGTTATTTAAACACAAAGCCCCTGATGTACGGGATGCAGTCGGAAGAATTTCTGAAGGATCATGAATTAATTCCTGATTACCCAGCAAAAGTTGCCGAAATGCTGAAGAACGGAACAGTTGATGTGGGTTTGGTGCCGGTTGCTTTGTTGACTGAACTGCCGGGTTATTACATTGTAAGCGATTATGGAATTGCTGCAGACGAAGATGTAGCATCGGTTTGCCTGTTCAGCGAAGTGCCGGTTGACAAATTGAAAACAGTTTATCTTGACTACCAGAGCCGCACATCTGTGGCATTGTTTAAAGTGCTTACAAAAGAATTATGGGGAATTGAACCGGTACTGATTGATGCAAAAGATGAAAGCTACCTGACCAAAATACATGGAACAACAGGTGCAGTAATTATTGGCGACAGGGCGCTGGAAGCAAGAAGAACATCAACCTATGTTTATGATCTTGCCGGTGAATGGCGCAGCATGACGGGGTTGCCATTTGTATTTGCAGCCTGGGTAAGTTTAAAGCCAATGAGTGAAGAATGGATAAAACAATTTAATGCAGCTAATGCCGAAGGCTTTAAGCACATTGATGAAATTGCGGAGCAGCAGAAATATCCCATTTACGATCTTAAAAAGTATTACACAGTAAATATTAATTACCTGATTGACGATGAAAAAAAGAAAGGATTAAAAAAGTTTCTTGAATTTTTATCAGTGTAAGTTTTAATTTTAAGCATGTCAGTACACCGACTGCTATATGTAACCTGGACCATTTTACTGATTGCTTTATCTGAACCTTATGAAGTAACAGCACAGCAGCTGCGTTATAATTTCAAAAATTATACACCGTCTGAAGGTCTTCCCAGCTCGGAAGTATACCAGGTTTTACAGGATTCCTATCATTACATGTGGTTTGCAACCGATCATGGTATATGCAGGTATAACGGTTATGAATTTAAAGCCTTCAATCTTGCCGATAACTCCATACTTGGTATTTACGAAGATTACAAAAAAAGGGTATGGGCTTACTCCTTTTCAGGCAGGTTGTTTTATTATGAGAATGGTGAGTTTAAGGATTATAAGTGGAATGATTTGCTAGAGAAGGCAATAAAGCCAGCTGTTATAAATGCGATTTATATTGACGAAACGGAAACTGTACACATTTCTGCATCGGGACCAACGTATTTGAAAATATCAGCTAGTGGGAAAATTCAAAGGTTGAATGAATTGACGCCTTCAGCAAAATTGATTTCGATTCAAGATAACAACAGGAATTTCTTTACTGCTATTATTAATTATCCAACCTCATTACTCAAAATACTTTCTAATAGAATAACTAAAACAGAGGTAAATATCAAGTCAAATAAAAGAGACTTTCGTTTTATAATTCCTGTTCTTGTTCAACCTGAGAGATGCAGAACCAAATTAATGTCCAATGGGGATTTGTTTTTTTATTCTAGAAACTGTTATGCCAAGATTAGCGGAGGATCTGTAGTAGAATTTGTGCCAACCGATTATTTTATTGATGATATTGAATTAATTGATTCTTCATTCTTTTTTGCAACCAGTGCCGGGTTAATTGTTAAGGACAAAAATGGGAAAACCCTGAGCAAATATTTCAATGATCTTCGAGTTACTTCAATAGAACAGGATTATGAAGGAGGCGCTTGGTTTTCAACCTTGACCAACGGAGTTTTTTATTTGAATCACACTCGCATAAGCAACCTTGCAAAGGGAGATAATATAATCAATGAGCAGGTAAAATATATCTTAAAATTAAGAGATTCAACAGTTTTGTTTGGGAATTATAAAAACAAAGTATTCCGTTTTAGAGAAAACAAGTTTATTGACGATTATTATTTTAATGTTTCGTATATCGCATCACTATATCAATACAGCAATTCAGAAATAATAGCAGGTGTGGCCAATGGGTTTGATCCTTCTTTTTGGAGCCATTTAAATTTTCAAAAGGCATTTGGGTATAACTTTTTGTTTTTGCCAAATGGATCAAACTTTATCCGTGATGATACTTCTTTGTATAGTGGAGTTACTGATGGTATTATAAAATTTAATTATAATCATCTCAACAAAGAACCTGTAGTGTCAAAAGAATTTTTCCGTGCATCTAAAATTTATTTGACAGAGAAAAAAGAGATAATCGTCGGCAATCAGTTTGGTTTATGGCACTTTAAAAGTGGACGAATTTATCCTTATGACAGCACAAAGCCAATTCTCAAAACACGGATTACTGACATTATTGAATACAAAGGAAAATTGCTTTTTGCAGGAACAAGAGGAAGCGGAGTAATTATTATAATTGGGAAGGATTTGTATGAAATTAATGAATCAAATGGTTTAATCAGTAACAATATCCGCAAAATATTTATTGAGGATAACCGGATCTGGCTCGCAACAAATCGTGGGATTTCTGTTATAAGCATAATTTCAGAAACACCGTTTAAATATGTGGTCAGAAATATATCTGTGCAGGATGGATTACTTTCCAATGAAATAAATGATATCACCGATTATGGTAATGATGTGATTATTGCATCTAACGCAGGAGTTTCATTTTTAGATAAGTCCAAAGTGTTGACGAAAGTGGCTCATCAGTTGCCATTTTATATTACCGGCATTAATGCAAATTCAAAAGTTATTCAGGCTGAAGAATTGAATAATCTCAGTTATAACGAACGAAATATTTCAATAAGTTTTGATGCACTTAGTTATAGTAATCCGGGGAAAAATAATTACCGGTATCGATTGGCTGGATATGATACAAGCTGGATTTATACAGATGACCGTACTATTCAGTTCAATCCTTTGCCTTATGGGAACTTTAAATTGGAGATTCAGGCAAAACGGGAATTTGATTCATGGGATGAAACTGCGGATAAATTCTTTCTAAGTATAAATTGTCGGCCACCTTTCTGGTCAACAATATGGTTTTATGCAATCATGGCTGTGCTTTTTGGCCTGGCTTCTTTTTTATTCTTCAGGCGAAGGGTTTCTATCTTGAAAAAAAGACAAAATGAAAAGGAAAGTCTTCAGCGAAAGATTACGGAAACAGAGCAAATGGCATTAAAATCACAAATGAATCCACATTTCATCTTTAATTGCCTTAATTCTATTCAGCAATATGTAATTGAAAGTGATGTAAAAGGAGCTAACCGGTTTATATCAGGTTTTTCAAAATTAATACGACAGACACTCGATTTTTCTCCAAAAGATAGAATTTCGTTAGAGGAGGAAATCAGTTATTTGTCTAATTATCTCAATCTTGAAAAATACAGAACGGAAGGTCAATTCGATTATGAAGTGAATGTACAATGCCAGCAACCTTTGTCCGAATTGTTTATTCCTCCGTTGTTATTACAACCATATGTTGAAAATGCCATACGACATGGAGTGCGGCATTTAAAAAATAAAGAAGGATTGATTAAATTGTCTTTTGAAGAAACGAGCAAGACACTGGAATGCAGAATAGAAGATAACGGAATTGGCCGGAAACTGGCAATGCAGATAAAATCAAAAAATCCGATTGAATACCAGTCAAAAGGAATGTCGCTTACTGCCGAACGTATTGAATTGCTGAACAAAGCCAGAGAATACCCTATACAGATTAAGATAGAAGATATTGAAAATAATCACCAGGAAATTTCAGGTACAAGAGTAATTTTGATATTTCCTTTATAAAACACTGATATGATTAGAGTATTAACAGTCGATGACGAACCAAAAAATCTGCGTATCATTAAAGAATTATTAAAGAATTATTGTCCACAGGTCGATCATGTTGGGGAGGCTGATAATATTGATAAGGCGATAGAGCTGATTCATTCGCTGCAACCAGAACTGGTATTACTTGATATAGAAATGCCCCACGGAAATGCGTTTGATTTACTGGACAGGATAATGCCTGTTAATTTCGAGATCATTTTTGTTACAGCTTTTGATGCCTATACGTTGAAAGCTTTTAAATACTCCGCTTTGGATTATTTACTGAAGCCTGTTGATATTGAAGAATTAAAAAATGCCATTACAAAAGCTCAGCAACGTGTTGATCAGAAGAATTTTAATATGCAGTTAAGTAATCTTCTGACGAATTTTAAACAACAGGATTCCAATCTTCAGAAGGTTGCTATTTCGTCAGGCAATGGAGCATTCGAATTTGTGTCTTTCGATGAAATAATTTATTGTGAGGCTAACGGCCCTTACACATATGTATTTACAGTTAATGGTCGAAAATTAGTTTCCTCAAAAAGTATTAAAGAGTACGAAGAAACATTGCCGGATAACATGTTTTTCAGATCTCATCATTCTTACCTCATAAATCTCGGGAAAATAAAAAAGTACAACAAAGGCAGGGGAGGGGAAATTGAAATGGAAAACGGGGTGCACCTGGAGATTGCTACAAGGCGAAAAGAGGACTTTCTCAAAAGAATTAATCAATTGTAAGCACAGTTATTTGCAAAACTGCACAGTTGTTAAACAGTTGTTTGCCATCAGCATTTATGGATTAAATTTGCCTTGCTACCATGAAATAAATTATGCCGTTGCTGACCTACGGAAAACATTTATATTTTAGAACAGGCTCTAATCACCGAAACAAACCTCCTTCACCTAATCTTTCCGAAATGAACTGTTATTCAAAGTTCTTGCTCTATTTCATTGCTATAAGTTTATTTGTTGCAGGATGCAAAAAAGAAAAATCGAATACTCCTCCAACTGCAGATGCTGGATTAGCACAAAGCATACAATTACCTGTTACTTTTACTTTGCTATCGGGTAGTGGAAGCGATCCTGATGGTTCTATTATTTCCTATTTATGGGAACAAACAAGCGGTCCTGCCACTTCAAAAATTGAATCGCCAGCTTCAGCTGCCACCAAGGTTTCGGGGCTTATGGCAGGTGTTTACTCTTTTAAATTTACAGTTAAAGATAATAAGGCTGCTACCGCAACTGATACCGTTTCTATTACAGTTATTCCAGGTCAGAATAAAGTGCCTGTTGCAAATGCAGGCTTACCCCAGGTAATCCAACTGCCTGAAAACTATACATACTTGGCAGGAAGCGGAAAAGATGAAGATGGAACAATCAGCTCTTACAAATGGACACAAGCTTCGGGACCTGGAAGTGCAGTTCTCGAGTCGCCCAATGCATCTGTTACAAAAGTTTCTTCATTAGTTGCAGGAGTATATCGTTTTCAACTTCAGGTTACTGATAATAAAGGTGATGTAGGTGCTGATTCTGTTTCTGTAACCGTTTTGCCAGCCCAAAATAAAGTACCTGTAGCAAATGGAGGTGTAAATCAAACAATTGAATTGCCTCTGAATTATGTTACAGTAACAGGAAGTGCAACAGATTCTGACGGTAGTATTAAAGGGTACTTGTGGAGTCAATTATCTGGTCCTTCTGTATCTGTAATTGAAAACCCTGCAGCTGCTTCAACTAAAATTTCCAGTTTAATTGAAGGGACTTATATTTTTCAGTTTATGGCGATTGATGACAAAGGCGCCACAGGTTTGGACACGATGTCTGTTTTCGTGAAATCGAGTCAGACAAAGACACTTACTTTACAACCTGGTCCAACTGAAGGTCAGGATGCAAGGGTTTCTATTTTACATAATTGCAGTTGGGGTAATACAGGTGAGAATAATAATTTTAATTATTTAGAGGATTTGGAAATGTCTGCATGGACTTTTAATAATGATGGATGTTCCACTGGCGAATACAGGTCTTATATTAAGTTTACAGGTTTAAGCGCTATTCCACAGAATGCAACTATTTTATCAGCAAAATTATCTCTCTATGGTGTAACCAGCAGTGTGGGATCACCACAAGGAAATTCTTATTACCTTGGTTCGCCTTATAATTCGTTTGGTTCAAACGAATGCTGGATTAAAAGAGCTGTCGGAAGTTGGGATGAGTCCACTATTACATGGAGTAACCAACCGGGTTTTACTGAATTAAACAAAGTTGCTATACCTGCTTCGCTTTCACAATGGGGGTACAATGTAACAGACGTAGACGTTACCGAGATGGTTAAACCAATGGTAAATACAGCTAATTCCAATTTTGGATTTTGTATAATGTTACAGATTGAGCAATATTACCGATGCGTAAATTTTGGCAGTAGTAATAATTCAGATCCTGCAAGACGCCCGAAACTTGTAATTACTTACAAGTAAATAATTAGCGGAAATATTTTAGAAAAGCTGTTTCTAATAAAGGAACAGCTTTTTTATGTTTGATAATAAGCAAAGTCGTTTTTACTGTTTATTTTCGTTCAAATGTCGGCTGAAATTAAAATTTCCATTTGCATCCCTGCATATAAGAATGAAACTTATTTAAAAAGACTATTGGATTCAATAGCAGATCAATCTTTCCGGGATTTTGAGGTTGTTATTACTGATGACAGCCCGGATAATTCACTGTTTTCAATTGTTGAATTGTATAAAGAACGAATTAAAATAGAATATTTTAAAAATCAGCCAGCCCTGGGTTCCCCGGCTAATTGGAATGCAGGCATTTCAAAAGCTAAAGGCGAATGGGTTAAGATTATGCATGATGATGATTGGTTTGCTGATAATAATTCTTTGGCTGAATTTGCAAAAGCTGCCAAACAGACATCTGCAGATTTTCTATTCAGTGGATTTGCAAATGTTGATCTTAAAAATGGTGATGAAAAACGGTTTGTAATCAACGGATTTCATGAATGGATGCTAAAACGAAATCCTTTATACCTGTTCCGCACAAATTATATCGGGCATCCAAGCACAACTTTAATAAGGAATACAAAGCAGTATTTCTTTGATGAAAAAACAAAATGGGTTGTTGATTTTGATTTTTATATCAGAGTATTGAGAAGTTGTGGCCCTTTTTATGCAATTAAAAAGCCACTCATTAATATTGGGATGGGGGACGAACAAATTACGAAAGCTGTTTTCAGGCAAAGGGAAGTGGAGATTCCTGAAAACTTATATTTATTGAATAAGCTCGGTGAAAGATCATTAAATAACGTT
This sequence comes from Chitinophagaceae bacterium UBA1931, assembly GCA_002337125.1. Classification (GTDB taxonomy): domain Bacteria; phylum Bacteroidota; class Bacteroidia; order Chitinophagales; family Chitinophagaceae; genus Lacibacter. The sequence goes on along the minus strand of DDFJ01000004.1, from coordinate 164,153 downwards.
TTTGTTTTTGACTACTATTGGCGATTGATGCGTAATTTAAAAATTACATCTGCTGAAGAATTAAAGGAGTTTCTACATGACAAGCAAGTCCCTGCTATTATTTCCAAAATGATTTGGTTACAACAAAAACTTGGAATTGAACTGATGAAAAAAGTCGGGATTTATTCAAAGTTTTGCATGAGTATGCTTTATGCATCTTATAGAATTGGCTTAGTCAAATAAATTACTTTTTTAAAAAGCAAATTACATTTTCGCCCTGGAAATAAATCTTGCTGAATTTATTGTTTATAGCATTAAAAAAAGCGTTGGCTGTTCCTTCTTTGTATAAGTCGTGAAGTTCAATAACAATAATTCCAACCTTTGAAAGCCAGTTAATATCTCCTTTTTCAAAGATTTCTTTTTCAGCACCTTCAACATCAATTTTTAAGATATCAATATAGTCGATTTGGAAAAGCTCCATCAACTTATCAATTGTATATCCATTTACTTTTTCAGCCGTTTCTTCAGCTGTTTTCAAAACAAGACCGGCACTTAATCCTTCATTCCTGGTAATTTCCAAAGGTTCATTTGTGTACCATACGCCAGCCTGCAACGATTTTATATTGGGGTAATTAATTGTATTCTTACGGATGGCCTGGAAATTATCACTATCAGGTTCAACTGTAAAAATTTTGCATTCAGGGAATAGCCCTGCAAAATAAAGTGATGCCATCCCGATATTTCCCCCGGCATCAAGAATTGTTTTGGGATTCAGGGTCTCTACTCCTGGCCACCTGTATTGCCGTTCTGTAAAAACCTGGTGAAATATGCTTAAGTCAGAATCCTTTTTACGTAAATAGACATTGTTCTTAAATAGCTTTGCCTTCAAAGTAACGACGGACTTAAAACTAAAAACCAGTTGCATCCATATTGAAAACCCATTAATAAATCCGTAATTGCGAATCAATAAAATAAGCTCAATTACACGATAACCAGCCTTTCTGACCATAAAAATTAATATTAGCCGGCCGAAGATAGTAAATTGATATTTGATGAATAAATTTGGGCACTATTTAACTTTATTACGAAAAGAGGACAAGTTATATGATAAGAATGGCAGCAGTAGTGGTGCTTTTTAATCCAGATTTAGATGAGGTGGAAAGAAATGTAAGGTCCTATTTGCACCAGGTTCATCGTTTATATGTGGTTAATAATTCAGAGTCAGAATTAAAAAGGAAGACCTGGTTGAATAATGGCACCGTAAACAAAATAAAGTACATACAAAATTTCAAAAATCTTGGAATTGCGTCAGCTTTGAATATTGCATGCAGAGCAGCAATAGAAGAAGGTTATGATTGGATGTTAACAATGGATCAGGATTCCTTTTTTGATAAGCAAGAAATTGATTTGTATATCCAGCAGATTGAAGAATTTGTTTCTGGCAATGAAAATATTGGAATACTTTGTCCTTCTGAAGTAAAGCAATCTGAGTTGTTGAAATTCACGGAAGCTGCCCATCGGGTTACTTCTGGCAGTTGTATTAGTCTTTTGGCTTATAAAAAAGTAAATGGGTTTGATGATCGATTATTTATCGATGAAGTAGACGAGGATTATGCTTGTAAAGTTGAAATCGCAGGTTTCCGTTTAATTGGTTTTGATAATGTGAAAATGAATCATCAGCTTGGTGTAACAAAAAAAGCCGGATTTCTTGGCGTGTTTGCAAAAAGGGACAGAACAGTACATAGTCCTTTCCGCATATATTACATGGTCAGAAATTATTTGTACATACGTTCGAAATATAAAAGTGATTTTCCTGTTATGTTTGCAAGAAGGGATAAAGAATTCAGAACAATGCTGAAGAATAACCTTATTTACAGCAGCTCGATTTGGAACGCATTTTTACGTGCCCTGAAAGGATACATTGACTTTAAACGAAATAAATTTTAGTGGAAAAGAATTATGATATGGCGGTGGCATGGCGTATTTATCCAGGTGTTTCAAAAACACCCCTTATATTTCCAACGGATAAATTCATGTTAGTTAAAACCTGCCTGAAATCTTTTATTAATTCAACAACGGGATTGAAAGTTAAATATTTTTTTATTTTAGACGGATGCCCTTTTGAATACAAGCAGTTGATTAAATCGATCTTCCCTGTTTCAGATGTTGAGATTATTGAAACAGATAAAATTGGTAATTGGGCAACTTTCAAAAAACAAGTTGAAATACTCCTTGCACAGGTTGACGCTGATCTCGTTTACTTTGCTGAAGATGATTATTTATACCGGGAAGGGGAGTTTCATAAAATGGTCCAATTTCTTAAAGCAAGTAATGATGTGGATTTTGTGAGTGGATATGTACACATGGATACTTTCACACACCCTATTCATCAGCATAAAAAAGAGAAGCGATCAGCTTTTAATCAGGAATGGCGAACAGATAGTTCTACCTGTCTGACTTTTCTCACTAAAAAGAAGGTTTTGGAAGAAACCAAAAACGTGTTTCTTACTTATAGTAAAGGAAATAATGATTGTTCAGTTTGGTTAGTCTTGACAAAGACATTTATCTTAAATCCATTTGCATATTTACGGTTTTTCTTTACAAATAAAGAGAGTTTCAATATCATGAAAATGGCTGTAAAATACAGTTGGAAATACTTTTTTTCTACAAAGAAGTATTCATTATGGATACCATATCCTGCAATAGGCACACATCTTGAAAAAGAATTGGTAAGCCCAAATGTGGACTGGCTTGCAATCAGCGATAAAATTAACTCATGAAACGGATTCCTTACTTGCTTTTGTATGCGTAGATGAGTACATCCTGAAATTTGCCGATTGTATTAAATTGTGTGACGAGGTTATATTCAAATCCTGATCGTTCCAATAAACATAACATTTCAGAAAGGTCTGATTTTTCACCATCAATTTTATGATGGTACTCCATGGTTATTTGATCTAAATGCTTCAGCGCATTTGTTTGTTCAAGCTTTGGAAAAACTTTCTTCTCTGCACCTTCAATATCAATTTTCAATAAAGCTGGTTTTACTTGGTTGATGAATGCTGAAAAATCGATTCCCTTAACAGTAATCCGCTCTTTATCTAGTCTACCTTGCAAAGTACTCATCATAAGAGATGCCTTATTTTCAGGAGAAATAAAGAAGTCGAGTTCGCCTTCCTGAGGCATTGCCGCATTATTATAAAGATTAATGTCCTGTAAATTATTATTCACGATGTTTTTTTGAAGCATGGCAAATGCTGAAGGATCTGGTTCTAATGAATGTATAACTGCATTTGGAAATTTCCATTTCAGGTACAATGTTGCAATTCCAATATTAGCACCACAATCAACAATTACAGGATCATCATTTTTATAATTGAAATATCCATATTCTTCGTGAACAAATATTTCTCTGAAAAGAATACAAATGTTGCCATATCCGTATGCATTTACTTTATAGTGAAGAATATTTACGACTACCGGATCTGATGAATCAGGAAGTACATATGATTTGTATTCGAGAAAAAGTAACGTTTTAATAAGTTGTCTTCTTATGTGGCTACTCAAATGTTTTTTTTGTTTTATTATCTGAATTAGCCCCAGAATTCGCACAATTTTCTTCATAATCCGTTTATTTGCAGGGCAAATATAACTGCCACAAGCAAGTGAGGGTAATTTTTTTATAATAAACTCTGGAAATTGAAAATCGCTGTCAATACAAGATTACTACGCAAAAACAAAATGGATGGTATTGGATGGTTTACCTACAATACGCTGAAATATATTGTTCAGAAAAATCCACAGATTGAATTTCATTTTCTATTTGATTCTGATATTGATGAATCTTTCATCTTTGGCGAAAATATACATCCACATGTTTTGTTTCCCCCGGCAAAACATGCTTTGCTTAACATAATTTGGTTTGAGTGGAGTGTGAAGCGTTTCCTCAAGAAAGAAAAACCTGATCTGTTCTTTTCGCCTGATGGTATTTTATGTCTTGGGTGGAAAGGAAAGCAATTCGGCGTTATTCACGACATCAACTTTCTTCACAAACCAAAGGACCTGAAATTCAGCAACAGGAAATATTACAACTATTTCTTTCCCAAATATGCAAAGAAAGCTGCTGGTATTGCTACTGTTTCAGCGTATAGTAAACAGGATATCTGTTCATCGTATATTATTGATGAAAACAAAGTTGATGTGGTTTATTGTGGTGTTAATTCATTCTATCACCCTGTTGATGCAGCCACTGTTGAATTAACCAGAAGCCAGTTTGCCGATGGTCAGCCGTATTTTGTATTTGTGGGAACATTAAGCCCAAGGAAGAATGTGCTTGGGTTGATGAAAGCATTTGATCTTTATAAAAAAGAATCGGGCGACAAAATGAAGCTCTTGATTGTGGGTTGGAGCATGTATAAAACAAACGAACTGGTTGAACTTAAACAACAACTTCAATTTGGCAATGATATTATTTTCACCGGCCGACTTGGTGATGATGAATTAAACAATGTTCTTGCTTCGGCGCTATGCCTTGTATTTGTTCCGTTCTTTGAAGGCTTCGGAATCCCGGTTGTTGAAGCAATGCAATGTAATGTGCCTGTTATTGCATCAAATGTTACATCTGTTCCTGAAGTGGCAGGCGATGCTGCAATAATGGTTAATCCTGAAAATACAAATGAAATCAAAGACGCTATGATCAGGATGGTGAAAGATCCCGAACTCAGGTTGTCTTTAATTGAAAAAGGTAAACAACGGAAATTGTTGTTTACCTGGGAAAAAACTGCTGAGCTTTTGTGGCAAAGTATCAGCAGGATTCTATAGCAAAAGGTTAGACTTAAAGCATAAATGTCCACGTAACCTTAGAACCATACTTGCCCCAATCTTTCATTGCTTTGTTCAGATCTTTTGAAAAGACTCCCCAAGTGACTGCTTTCCCTTTTTGTTTGGGATTAAGCATTGCTTCTGATGGTTCTTTCAATTCAACTTTTGTAGCAAACCATGTAACCTGCAAACGTGGTACTGCAAGACCAAGAATCATTCCTGGTAATCCGCCAAAACTTTCCGGCCCGCTGCTCACAGCAATTTCATCCGTATAAAATGCGACAATATAAACCGAGTCGCAAATAATGGTAACGGCTTTGCGACATTCAAATCCTGCAATGGTTCTTGTTTCATTGGTGATTTTCCATTGATAATTCTGCATACTGTCTTTTAAAAGGTAGGTCTGTTCAAACACATCACGTTGAATAGAAACTGTATTGTTTTTAAGATCGTGAATGTTCAGATCATTTTCACTTGGTTTTCGTCCCCAAACATATTTGTTGTCGGTATTTTCTTTGGCAAGTTTAAACACTGTTTTGTTTTCTGTAAAATCGAGTGAATAAACATCTGAAACCATTTTAGGAAATACTTTTTTCTGTTCCTGTATCCAGATACTTTCTTCGTCTTCTTTGTCATAAAACGAATACTGGTTCATTCTCTTTTCATATTCAATATGACCAGAGCTGATAAATTTTACTTGTGAAAAAGCAGGTGTGAAAAAACAACTAAGTATAAATAAGATAAGAATTCTGGTCATAATTAAAAGTTTACAGGTTTGCCGTTTTTAGTGAAATTCCAGATAAAGGTTAACAGCCAGTAACGTTTGATATTCTGGAATGTGTTTTCTGAAATGAAGTTACTGCTGATGTTTCGCTGAACTGAAGTGTTCTGATTAAACAGGTCGTTAACAGAAAGTTTCACTTCAAACGCATCATTTTTTGTAAATGTTTTTCGTATTGATGTATTTATAACAGCGAGATTTTGCTGAGTTTTAAAAGTCTCATTTTTCTGATAAATGTTGATATCACCCTCCAGGTCAAAATATAGTTTTTTCTTTTTTAGTTTTATGGAAGCATATGGATAACAGTTCAATGTCCAGTATTTGGTTGTGTTTGGATTGATGCTTGATTTTGAATAATTAAGGGTTGGTTCAAGATTGAAGTTGAAATTAATCCATTTATCACTCCACATTCCCATGCCTATTCCCATACCAATCCTGTAAAAATCGTTCACATTTTTTACTGTATTTACATAGTTGATATAGCGGCTGGTGTTTCCGCTGGCATTAATGTTGAAATTAACCGAAGGCGCAATTTCAAAACCATACATTGCCCAGAAATTTCCATCATAGTTGCCATTCACATTAATTTTCTGAGTCACTGTTTTGCCTGAATCAATTTTGCTTGCATTGGTAATTGCATTGTTTGTGAATCCGTAGTTGCCCGAAAAGTAGAAGTTTTTACTTTTTATAATTTTAAAATCAGTTACCTGCACTGAAAAATTATGCCTGAAAGCTTGCTTTAGATTGGTATTACCAATTGTAATATTAAGCGGATCAATATTGTCAATAATTGGATTGATATCCTGTAACGACGGATTTTGTGTCGAGCCATTATATGACAGTGTAATTGACTTTTGTTTTTTTGGAGTGAACTTGAAATTAGCCCTTGGCAGCAATCTTGTAAAACTTCTGCTGCGGTCGTATCCCTTATTCAATTCCTGCAAACGGTAATTTGTGTGACCTATTAAAGTTCCAATACTAAAAGTATATTTCTTTTGTGTGTAGCGGAAAGATAAACCTCCTGTATGGTCAGTTGCATTGTACACAAAATGATTACTCAACGAATCAACTTTGGAAGTATAGGCAGAAGATGATAAAGGTTTTTCAAGTGTGTTATTGTCGGAATTGTTATTGTTAAAGCTGTTGTTATAACTCAGCTCAAGAAATAATTTCTTTGTTAACGATTCTGTAAACACGAGTTTGTTTTGAAACACTGTATTCCTTGTGTTATTTGTTTTCTTCTGATCAGTTTCCTGTGTTTTAGAAATTTGTTCATTACTGTCGAAGTAATTGGTAGTGGAGTTTAAAAATCCTGTTCCATCTGCAGAATTGTTACTCCAGTTACCTGTATAACTGAATGTTCGTCCTTGCTTTTTAAAACGTTTTTTCCAGCTGAACTCAGAAGTGAAATCTTTGTTTTCGTTATCACTGGTTATGGTTCGGCTGATATTGTTAATGGGCTTGCTTCCTTCGTTTTCAGAAAAACCCGTATAGCTGTTAAACCTGCTGCGGTTGGTGATTGAGCCGACAGCTTTAAATTTAATGGTGTTATTTGAATCAATCTTCCATTCGTAAATACCGTTTAATTTATTTCTGCGGCCAGTGGTATTGAAATTTTCGATGGAACTGTTGCTGTAACTTCCAACAGGTAAAATAGTTTTTGTAAATGTTGTATTGCGGCCATGTACACTCTGATCATTAAACTGGTAGTTGCCGCTGAAGTTATTTTTGTCTTTATTCCATTTGTTTGCATAACCAAGACCTGCAGTAGTGGAAAGCGGAATACCTCTTCCCCATGAAAATTCATCGCCACGACTCCAGATCATCATCCCTCCATCATCACTTACTTCAATGTTCATATTTTCGTCTGAACCATAGTTACGCCGTTCATTCCAGTTCAAACCTTCAAAGCTTGTGTTGTTGTGTGTAATGTAGGCTGCAATTTTTTGTTTTTTCTTGAATGAGTTGATCATGACTTTACCGCTCCGGTATTTGTCAAAGTCAGAGCCAGCTTCAACTTTTCCAAAATATCCTTTCTTTTTATCTTCCTTCAATTCAAGATTAATGGTCTTCTTTTTCTCACCGTCATCCACACCTGTAAATTCAGCCTGCTCACTTTTTTTATCAAACACCTGTACTTTATCTACAATGTCAGCACGCAGGTTTTGTGTAACAACAGCAGGGTCATCACTGAAAAATTCTTCTCCATCAACCAGAACCTTTTCAACTTTCTGGCCTTGTGCAGTTATTTCGCCTTTTGAGTTCACCTGTAAGCCGGGAAGTTTTTTGAGTAACTCCTGAACATTTGCATTTGGGCCAACTTTAAAACTGTCTGCTTTAAATTCAGTTGTATCTCCTTTAATGCGTATGGCTGCTACTTTTTGCTGAATAACGATTTCTTCAAGTAGCTTGGCTTTTGGAATAATGTTAATGAAGTTGAGATTCGTTACATCTCCATCTTTGCTTTCAACAATGTCAGAGAATGTAGCATATCCGGGGTAGGAAACTTCAATGATGTATTTACCAGGTTTAATTTTCTCCAGTAAAAATGTACCGTTGTCAGCCGAGCGGGTATACTTTACCAAAATAGAATCGGTAGGTTTCAGTAAACTGATAACTGCATTCTTCAGCATCTTGTTTTCTGAACTGTCTTTAACCGTTCCCTTGAAACCCGTTTGTGCGAAACTTTGTTGAAATGCAAAAAAGAAAAAAAAGCAGGTGAATAGAATAGCAGGAATAGTTTTTTTCATTCGTTTGTTTTGTAAGTGGCTTTGGTTGAACCACAGTGTTTATAAATTTCTTTCGAAGCCAGTCGATAACGCAAACATCGGGACTTTAGTTTGCCTCTACGAACCGTTCGTAGGTTTTTAAGAATAATTTAAGAATTAAGATTCTGTTTAATGTGTTTTCCACAAAAAAACAATGTTTTTTTCGGGAGAAGATTGATGATGTAAGTGAATATTATTCATCTTTTTTACTTTACTTTTAGTCAAATACTATCCGACATGGCAAATGCAGAACAGGAATCATCGGCAGAAAGCAAACATTATGAAGACTATCATTTTGTTGATACTTCAAAGCCAGTGTGGAATTATTCACGTTTTGAGGGTGATGATATCTCCAATTTCCAGAATGGAACAAACTACCGCTGTTATGAATTGTTTGGTTCGCACCAGATGGAGGTTAATGGAGTAAAGGGGTATTATTTTGCAGTGTGGGCACCTAATGCAACATTCATTTCTGTATTTGGAGATTTTAACGGCTGGAATAAAGAATCACATCCTCTGTTTGTTCGGTTAGACAACTCCGGTATTTGGGAAGGTTTTATCCCAAACATTGAACAAGGTGCTTCTTACAAATATCATATTCATGGTTATGCTGGTCAGAAGTTAGATAAAGGTGATCCCTATGCCAATTACTGGGAGGTAAGACCAAACACAGCATCACGCACATGGGCATTGGATTATAACTGGAATGATGCTGAATGGATGCAGAAACGGAAAGAGCATAATAAACTTGATGCACCGTGGAGTGTGTATGAAGTACACCTTGCCAGTTGGATGCGGCCTGATAAAAACAATGAAGAGGTTTACAACTCATATGATTTCTTTAGCGAAAATCTTGTGCCTTATGTAAAAGAAATGGGCTTTACACATGTTGAGTTGATGCCCATTATGGAACATCCGTTTGATGGAAGCTGGGGTTACCAGGGTACAGGTTATTTTGCAGCAACATCACGCTATGGAAACCCGCAGCAGTTCATGAAACTGGTGGAAGCTTTCCACAACGAAGGAATAGGTGTGATACTTGATTGGGTGCCTTCGCATTTCCCTTATGATTCGCATGGGTTATTCATGTTTGATGGCACACACACGTATGAATATGCAGATATGCGTAAAGGCTATCATCCTGATTGGAACAGTTATATATTCAACTATAAACGTGGCGAAGTAAAATCATTTCTCATCAGCAGTGCCATGTTCTGGCTCAAGAAATATCATGTGGATGGGTTAAGGGTTGATGCAGTTTCATCCATGCTTAAACTCAACTATTCAAGAACAGCAGGGCAGTGGGAACCAAATGAACATGGTGGTGATGGCAACCTTGAGGCTATCGCTTTTATCAAAGATCTGAATGAAACCATTTTCAGGGATTTTCCCGATACACAAACAATAGCTGAAGAGGCAACCGATTGGCCCGGAGTAAGCAAACCAACTTTTTCCGATGGGCTTGGCTTTGGTATGAAATGGATGATGGGATGGATGCATGATACACTGAAGTATTTCAAACAGGACCCGGTGTACAGGCAATACCAGCAGGATCAGTTCACGTTCAGTATGATGTATTACTATGATGAAAATTTTATGCTGCCTTTGAGTCATGACGAAGTGGTGCATGGCAAGAGCCCGATGCTGTATAAAATGCCTGGTGATGACTGGCAGAAATTTGCCAACCTGCGTTTAATGTACAGCTACATGTTCACCCATCCAGGTGGCAAATTGCTGTTTATGGGCAATGAATTTGGTGCAACAAATGAATGGAATTATAAAAGCGAATTGCAATGGGATCTGCTGCAACATGCATCGCACAACGGTATGAAGGAATGTGTAAAAGCCTTGTGCCATTTGCTTAAAACAGAACCGGCTCTTTACGAAAACCAGTTTAACGAGTTTGGCTTTGAGTGGGTTGATCTCAATCACAGGAGCGAATCGGTGATGGTGTACAGGCGTAAGGGTAAAAATGAGGAAGATGATGTGCTGGTGATCCTCAACATGACTCCGATTGTTCGTAACGACTGGAGAGTGCATGTGCAGAACAAACAAAACTGGAAGGAAATTTTCAACAGCAACGATCAGCGGTTCTGGGGTACAGGTGATGTTTATAATCCTGAAATCAAGGTAAATGTGGTTGATGGAATGAACAAGTGGTACGAACTGAGCCTGAATTTGCCGCCATTAGCAGCTGTTTTTCTTAAATAAAATCGGGGTAAACAATTAGAAGCTGTTCATAAAGTAAATCTACGCTTGGCCATGTTAAGAAATTTGTTACTTTTACAGTAATCCAAATTAAAGTCCATGAAAAGCTGTTACATTCTTTCAGCATTAATTTTATTCACTTCATTCAAAGCATTGTCGCAAAACCGTGACAGTTCAAATGCTGTTTTACAAAGAGCCATTGTTGCCAAACAGGAACGCCGCATTCAGCAGGCGATGAATTTGTTTGAAAAAGCCGTTCAATACGATACAACCAACGTTGATGCCATTAAGGCAATGGGCGAGTGGGGTATTGAAAGCCGCAACTTCCGTCAGGCTGTTGATGCCTACACAAGGTGGTACAGGCTTGAACCAAACAATGAAGCCATCTTTCAGCAGTTAGCTACTTTGTATTTCAATCTCGGCCGTCATAAAGACGCATTGGAATTTGTAGAAAAATGGGAAAAACTGCACAAGGATAAACCCATGCACTACGTAGCTGGTATGTGCAATTATTACCTCGAAAATTATCCGCAGGCAATTAACCGTTTACTGTATGCTGCTGAAACCGATACGGCAAATGCAGCAATGTATTATACAATCGGACGTAGCTATCTTGAAATGGAGCGTTATAAACAAGCGATCCCTTACTATCAGAAAGCGGTGAATATAGATCCAAAAAATCCACGCTATCCTTACGAAATGGCAATGGTGTATTATGCTATTCCTGACGATAAGAATGCAATCGTTATGTTTGAAGTGGCAGCACAACGTGGATGGGCACAGAATGCCGATTTCTTTGAAAGCGTTGCCTATTGCTATATGAACCTGGGCAATTTTGACAAAGCATCTGAAATGCTGGAAAAATCATTGGAAAAAAGACCAAGCAGTGTTTCTGTAAGATATTTACTGGGCGAATCGAAATACAAAGGTGGTCATTACCAGGAAGCAATCGACAACTGGGACCAGGTGCTGCAGGTGGATAACAAAAATGCACGAGCTTTGTACATGATTGGTTTGAGCTACCAAAAGATGGGGCAAAAAGACAAGGGTATGGCTCTCTGCGATAAAGCAATTGAGATGGATCCTTCGCTCAACAGCCTCAAACAAAAGAAAATGGATATGGGCATGTAATGCCTCATGAATAAATTGGAAAAAGGGTAGCATCAATGCTGCCCTTTTTTGCGCTTAAAAAACATCAGAGTCCGGGCAGCGAAACGAAATAGCCTGAGCGTCTATTAATAAAAATTAATCACCCTATTCTGATATTGACTGACCACCAACTGATCCATGGCTGCATTAACAACAATGCGCAATGCCAGCAACAGCTCTTTGAGCGGTTTGCAGGTAAGATGCTCACTGTGTGCCTGCGCTATGCCACCGACAGGATGGAGGCAGAAGACATTCTCCAGGATGCATTCATCAAAGTGTACAGGAATATTTCGCAGTTCAAGTTTGAAGGTTCATTTGAAGGATGGATCAGGCGTATTGTGGTGAACACGGCCTTAAAATACTGCCAGAAGAAGAAAATGAAATTTGATGAAGTAAAACCAGAGTCAAATCAGGCAGGAGGTTTAGAGCCTTCGGCTTATAATCATCTGAGTGAAGCTGAACTGATGAAACTGATTCACCAGCTGCCGGATGGTTATAAACTCGTGTTTAACCTTCACATCATTGAAGGTTACAGCCATGAAGAAATAGCAGAAATGCTGAACATAAAAGACAGTACTTCCCGGTCGCAGTTGGTAAAGGCAAGGAGGTATCTGCAAAACGAAATTCTCAAAATGCAAAAAAGCATTGCGGTATGACAGATCAAATGTTTGATGATTTTGTAAAAGGGAAACTGGAGCATTACGACTCCGGTGCACCCATGCACGTATGGGAGCGCATACGTGAAAAAGAAAAAGATGACAGGAAAGGATTTTTCTTTTTCAGGCGTTTTTTATTAGCCGGTATTTTGCTGTTAACGCTTACCGGCATTGGATACTTCACTGCTAAGCAGATGAAGAAAACTGATTCTGCTAATGCTGATCAGCAGTTGCCAGCTCCATCAACTGCATCGCAGCACAATCCAACAAATGATCCCAATCAACAAAACAATCCTGTTGCTCATAACGGCACTCCTGTTAGTAATGCTGCAACAGCAACAAACTCATCAACTGTAAACGATCAGCATACTGCTGTTATTCCCACAACAAACAATAATAATGAATCAACTGTACATAATACCGAATCTGATTTAACAACAAATACTGTCCGAACCAACGAACCTGTTTCATCTAAAAACAAAATCATCAACAAACGTTTATTTAACCGTACTTCAAAACAAAAACCAGGTAAGCAAATAAATCAGCAGTCTGCAAAAGATGATCTTGCTGCAAATAATGATCCTTCTGTAACGAATCAGCAAACACAACCACAATACAAACGTCTTGATTTAGCAACAGCTTTGATAAAATTTGCAGCAGGTAATCTGCACCCCGCATCAATTCCGTATAATGTAAAGCAGCCCGGTTGCCCCACAGTGAATGGCCCGAGAAGAAATGATCTGTACATTGAAGTTTATGGCTCGCCGGATTATACATTGCGTACATTCACCAGTACTTCGCTATACGATAACTATGTAAATGAACGCCGCACAGTTGAAAACAACAGGAATGGTTTTAGTGCTGGTGTGCGTATTGCAAAAAATATTGGTGAGAAAGTGTTGATTAAAGGCGGAGTTAACTACTCACAAATTAATGAGCGGCTTCATTTGATTAATTACAATGAAAAGCAATTAACACAGGTTATTACTATTCGCACTGTAATAAGAGCACCCGGCGATACACTCTTTATCCGTGATACAACTTATTTTGAACAAACAGGAACACGCTACCGCACAACCTACAACCGCTACAGGTTTATTGATATCCCTGTTATTTTTTCTTATGAGTTTGGTAATCCTGAAATATTAAGTTTTTCAGTGAATGCAGGGCCGGTGTTTAACATCACCTCTTTTTATAAAGGTTCTGTGCTTGATACGGCTTATTCACCTGTGCAGATTTCAACATCAAAAGGAAATGGTCCAAACAACTGGCGAAGTAATATTGGTGTTGGAGTATTTGCAAGTTTTTCTATTTACAAACCGGTTGGTAACAACTTGCAATTATTTGCTGAACCTTATTTCAGGTATAACCTGCGGCCGGTAACACAATCATCAAATTTTGTTGTACAACGATATTCTGTTTCAGGTATGCAGTTAGGTCTGCGTTATAATTTTCATAACGGAAGGCAGCGCTACAGGTAAATGTGGAATCTGATTAGTACGGATGTACTTATACTTGAAAAACACCTTTTTAATCTTGAATATGAAAAAATTAATTTATAGCACACTCTTGTTCATCTTCTTTTTTGCATCGTGCAAAAAAGATACAAATGTGTTTGTTCCGGATCCGGGACAACAACTCGATAGTGCCTGGACTTCCAGTGTAACTTCATCGAACCAGGTGCTGATATTATCGAAAGAACTGCAGGGAAATTTTCTTGCAGAAACTTTCAACAGCGGTACTGATACACTGCTTTCAACAAATGCAGGACTGCAGTTTACTTTTCCTAAAAACAGTTTAACTGTAAGCGGTACTGCAACTACCGGTTCCGTAAAAGTTGAATACATACTTGTACAGAAAAAAGGTGATTATATCCGTTATGGTATTCCAACTGTTTCCAACCGGATGCCACTTGAATCAGGCGGTGCATTAAATATTAAACTTTCATCAAACACGCAGACTGTTACACTTGCCGATTATAAAAAGATTATTGTAAAGTATAAAGACAGTGAACCAAAAAGCAATATGCGTGTGTTTTATGGAAACACATCTTCAATAACAAACTCTCTTGATTTTAACTGGTTACTGGCCACTGATCAGTCTTTAGTTAAAGTGTGGGATTCATCTACAGTAAAAGGCTATGCTGTTGAAACATATAAAACCGGCTGGATAAATGTAGACAGGCCTTTGTTAGACTCAATAAATGCACGTGTGGAAGTAAAAGCTTATTTGCCCAATCTGTTTTCCAATGCAAATACTGCAGTATATGTTGTGTTTAATAATTACAGGACTGTGGTGCAGCTGAGTGGTAATTCAACCGGCAGGTATTTTTCATTCCCTAATATTCCTCCGGGACCAGATGTGAAATTTATAAGCATTTCAAAAGTAGGAGGCTCTTATTACCTTGGTGTAAAGGCAGAAAAAATTTCACCAACAACTGCAGTATTCATCAAACCGGAGCTTACAACCCTGCAGAACATCCAGGCATTCTTATATACACTGTAACAAAGAAAAATTTTTCTGCGCTTACCTTGTTTTCACAATTGTGAAAACGAAAGATGCGTCTTGTAAAGGCAATTTTCAATATTTTTGCCGCCATGCGCAGTGTGAATACGAAACAAATACGTGTAGCAATACTTGATTTGTACGAGGGGGCTCCCAACCAGGGTATGCGTTGTCTTCGTGAAATTCTTAACCAGTTTGCTGATGAACATTCTCTCAATCTCGAATGGGATGAATTTGATGTGCGTTTAAAAAACGAAGTACCCGAACTTTCAGTTTATGATATTTTCATTTCATCAGGTGGTCCCGGAAGTCCGTTGGAAAGTGAAGGAACAGCGTGGGAAAAAATTTACTTTGACTGGGTTGCTTCTGTAAAAGCATGGAATGATAATCCGCTTAACGGGCAAAAGAAAAATGTTTTCTTCATCTGTCATTCTTACCAGCTTGCCTGCCGCTTTTTTGAAATAGGTAATGTGTGCAAACGAAAGTCAACAGCCTTTGGCGTTTTTCCTGTGCACTTAATTTCCGGTTCGGGTGATGAAGCCATTCTCAATAATCTAAAAGATCCGTTTTATGCAGTTGACAGCCGGGATTACCAGGTTATTCAACCCGATCATAAACGGCTGAAAGAACTTGGTGCAAGATTGTTGTGTATTGAAAAAGAACGTCCGCATGTGGCACTTGAAAGAGCTGTAATGGCAATCCGCTTTAATGATTATATGATCGGCACACAATTCCATCCGGAAGCTGATGCATTGGGTATGAGTATGTACCTGCAAACAGAAGACAGGAAAAAAACTGTTATTGAAAACTACGGTTTTGAAAAATGGCAGAGCATGATTGAACACCTGGAAGACCCGGATAAAATTCTGTACACCTATTCGCACATATTGCCCAACTTCCTGTACAATGCTGTTTTTTCAACGGCAACAGTTAGTGTGTTATAGCCGGTAAGTCGCAAAGAACGGTTTTATTCTTTCCTTCCCGTCTTCCCGGCAATAAAGACTTTGTGTTCTTTGTGATTCAAAAAACCAAATTTCATTTGTCCCCGAAAACAGATATTTTTAGAAAGAAAATTTTCTATATGGTTCCATCTCTCCGCAAAGCATTTAACCAGCAGTTTACAAAAGAAAAGTATGATGCATTTTTAAATGAACTGCATAGTTATCATCCCGGCGATATTGAATTCAAGGTTTGTGAAACACCAGTGTTTGCCGATAAACAGTTCAGGGATAAACTGCTTGATGTATGCGAATCAATTATTGATGTGATCTGTGCACCTGAATTTATAAAACTTACCGACAGGGCAATACCTGCAGGCGAAAAAGTGCCCAATGAAAATGATCATGCACACATGATTGCGTTTGATTTTGGTGTTTGCATCAATGACAAAGGCGAACTGGAACCACAACTCATCGAAATGCAGGGCTTCCCAACCTTATTTGGTTTCCAGGCTTATTACCCCGAAATTATTGAGCGGCATTTTTCCATTCCTGAAAATTATTCGCAGTATCTCAACGGTTATACCAAACAAACCTACATTGACATGCTGCGTAAACTCATTGTGGGACATCATGCAACAGAAAATGTAATTCTGCTTGAAATAAAACCTGAAGAACAAAAAACAAGAATTGATTTTTCCTGCACAAAAGATTATACCGGTATTGAAGTGGTGTGCATAACCAAACTGATACGTGAAGGAAGAAAACTCTTTTACATGCGTAACGGTGTACAAACAGAAATTAAACGTATTTATAACCGTGTGATTTTTGATGACCTCAATGCACAGAAAGATTCTCTGGGCGATATTGTTGATATCACTGCTGATCTTGATGTAGAGTGGTTGCCACATCCCAACTGGTTTTACCGCATCAGCAAGTTTACACTTCCGTTTATTCAGCATCCTTATGTACCGGAAACATTTTTCTTAAATGAAGTAAAGCAACTGCCCGATGGGTTGGAAAACTATGTGCTGAAGCCTTTGTTTTCATTTGCCGGACAGGGAGTGCTGATTGATGTAACACAGCAGGATATTGATGCGATTGCTGATCCTGAAAATTATATTCTGCAACGCAAAGTAAAGTATGCCGATGTGGTGGAAACGCCGGATGTGCCTGCCAAAGTTGAAATACGCATGATGTATGTGTGGCCTGATGGCGATGCACGCCCACATGCCGCCATTAACCTTGCACGCTTAAGCAAAGGAAAAATGATTGGCGTGCGTTACAATAAAGACAAAGAGTGGGTGGGAGGTTCAGTTACGTATTTTGAAAAAGATGTGTGAACAGGATTGAGATAGAAACACAGATTAAACGGATGCTACAGATTTGCACTGATTTTTTTCTTCTTTGCTATAATTGTTCATTGGCGCAGGTCTTCTGACCTGATGCCAAACGTTACTTAAGTTTTCCCAGAACATAAGATGCTGGTACTAGCCCAATATATCTTGAATCAATTGCATCCTGAACATTATCACCAATAACAAAAAAAAGTTCTTCCTGCTCTAAATCCTGAGCCCATTTTCCTTTATGCAATACAATAATTGAATCTGAATTAGTGATTTTTTCAGGCAGATGTACAGGTCCAAAAAAGTCGTGATTTTGACAGCATTTGAATTTTATGAATGAATCCTCAACAAACTTGTCTAATGCATATTCTTTCAACATGATTGTTTTTTCCAGTTTCTTCTTTTCATCAAATGATAAGTTCAGGATGGTACTATCCTTAGTTCTGTAAATAACCTGGAGGTTTGTTACTTCAATATTCAAAAGATCTTTTGATTGAGCTAAATAAAAACGTTTGCTGGTTTTGGGAAGAATAACCTGGATGTTATTTACATACGGGATTCCATTCTTAAACTGAATTGTATTTCCCTTTTTTGCAATGATTCTGAAAATTGATATTTTTTCAACTTTATCTATGAAGTCGATATTTCTTATAGCAACGATATTACCAATTTTATAATCTTTTTCTTTTTGAAAAATGTATTCATGTCCTTTCATGAGCGTATTTTCCATGTTGCCGCTTTTGACTGAAATTGTTAGATTGTTTTTATTCCTGCAGGCGACCAGAATAAGGATAATAATGATGTGGTATATGAATAATTGTCTTGAAAGGTGCTTTAGCATATCGTCTTTGTTATTATAAATTATCTTGAATAATTTTTTCAGAAAGTTACTGATTCGTTTGTTGAGACTATGATAAGTTTTCAGTTCTTGTTAAATAGAATTACCAAACGTACAAGAGTGCGATGGCGCTTTTATCGCCACAGGCGCAACAACAGCTTAATAGGAGCACAAACTTCTGCAACATAAAAACCCCGGCATGCAAAGCACGCCGGGGTTTTTTATTCGTGATCAAAAACACCTGAAGGTTTTGGAAACCTTCAGGGTTTAGTTATACCGTTTCTTCTGCATAACTGCTAACGGGTTCGCAGGTGCAGATTAAATTTCTGTCGCCGTAGGTATTGTTAATGCGGCTTACACTTGGCCAGAATTTATTGGCTGCAACATAACTCAGCGGGTATGCTGCCTGCTGCCTGCTGTATGCATGTTTCCAATCATCGGCAGTAACAACAAACTGTGTATGCGGTGCATGTTTGAGCGGGTTATCGGCTTTATCGGCTTTGCCTTCTTCAATTGCTCTTATTTCTTCTCTTATGCTCAGTAATGCATCGCAGAAACGGTCGAGCTCAGCTTTGTCTTCGCTTTCTGTTGGCTCAATCATAATGGTGCCGGGCACAGGGAAACTCATGGTAGGAGCGTGGAAGCCATAATCCATTAAACGCTTGGCCACATCTTCGGCTTCAATGCCTGCTGTGTTTTTAAACGGACGAAGCTCTACAATAAATTCATGTGCACATGTACCGTTAGAACCGGTGTAAAGAATATCGAAATCTTTTTCCAGTCTTGCCTTCATATAGTTGGCATTGAGAATGGCGTATTCAGTAGCTTTTCTTAAACCGGTTGGCCCAAGTAAGCGGATATATGCATAACTGATGAGCAGGATAGACGCTGAACCGAAGGGAGCGGCTGATACTGCACCATGTGAAGCAAAATCTGCAGTTGCTTCGACTGACGTATGTCCTGGTAAATGTTTTGCAAGATGTGCTTTAACACAAATTGGTCCCATGCCAGGGCCACCACCGCCATGTGGAATTGCAAATGTTTTATGCAGGTTGAGGTGACAAACATCGGCACCAATTAAACCGGGTGATGTTAAGCCTACCTGTGCATTCATGTTTGCACCATCCATGTACACTTGTCCGCCGTGCTGGTGAACAATTGCACAAATTTCTTTTACGCTTTCTTCAAAGATGCCATACGTACTTGGGTAAGTAATCATGGTACCTGCAAGTGTAGCGCTGTATTGCTCTGCTTTCGCTTTAAAATCGGCCACATCAATATAACCGCTTTCCAATGCTTTTACCACCACCACTTTCATACCTGCCATTACTGCACTTGCAGGGTTAGTGCCATGTGCTGAAATTGGAATGAGGATGACGTTGCGGTGAGGGTTACCGTTAGCAAGGTGATAATTGCGGATAGTGAGCAAACCGGCATACTCGCCCTGAGCACCACTGTTAGGTTGCATGCTGCAGGCATCAAAGCCGGTGATTTCGCAGAGGTATTGTGAAAGCTCATCAACAATCTGTCCGTAACCTGTTACCTGGTCGGCAGGTGCAAAAGGATGCAGCCTGTTCCAGTGTGCCCAGCTTAAAGGAATCATTTGCGTTGCTGCATTCAGTTTCATGGTGCAGCTTCCCAATGAAATCATGGACGTGTTGAGCGAAAGATCTTTGTTTTCGAGTTGCTTGATGTAACGCATCATCTGGCTCTCGCTGTGATAGCTGTTGAAGTTGGGGTGCGTTAAATAGCTGCTCTCTCTTTTTAATGCAGCAGGAATATGTTCCAATGCTGCTTCTTCATCAACAGTGAAATCAACAGGATCAATATCGTTTACAAAACAGTTGATGAGATCAAACAGATCGGTTGTGCATGTTGTTTCATCGAGCGAAATGGTAACAACATTGCTGATATAACGAAGATTGATTTGCTGGCGTTCGGCTTTTGCTTTAACCGCAGCAACATCATTTACTTTAACTGAAATGGTATCGAAATAAAAATCACTTACCAGTTCAAAACCTCTTTGCTTTAAAGCTTCAGCAACAGTTTGTGCAAGTAATGCTACTCTTGAAGCGATTGCTTTGATTCCATCAGGACCATGATATACGGCATACATTGCAGCCATATTAGCCAGCAATGCCTGTGCAGTACAGATATTTGAAGTTGCTTTTTCACGTTTGATGTGCTGCTCTCTTGTTTGCAGCGCCATACGTAATGCACGGTTGTTTTGTGCATCCACACTTACACCAATAATACGACCGGGGATGGTGCGTTTAAATTCATCTTTTGTGCTGAAGAATGCAGCATGCGGTCCGCCATAACCAAGCGGTACTCCAAAACGCTGTGCTGAACCAAAAGCAGCATCAGCACCCAGTTCGCCGGGAGGAGTTAACAATGCAAGTGCCAGCAAATCGGTTGCCATGGCAACATATGCGCCGGCTGCATGTACTTGATCGATAAATGCACGGTAATCTTCAACAGCACCAACATTGTTGGGGTATTGAATAAGAGCTCCAAAATAGGTTGAATCGATGGCTGCAGTTTTATAATCACCAAATACCACTTCAATTCCCAGCGGTTGTGCACGGGTTACAACCACATCTTTTGTTTGAGGAAATACTTCTTCATCAACAAAAAACTTAGGAGCATTGATGGTATCGCTTTTATTTACTGTGTGGAAGAACATGTTCATGGCTTCGGCAGCAGCAGTTGCTTCATCCAGCAAAGAAGCGTTGGCGATGGGTAAAGCTGTAAGATCAGCAACCATTGTCTGGAAGTTGAGTAAACTTTCCAAACGTCCCTGCGAAATTTCTGCCTGGTAAGGTGTGTACTGTGTGTACCAACCCGGGTTTTCGAAAATATTACGGAGAATAACACTGGGAGTAATGGTATCATAATATCCCTGGCCAATATAGTTTTTGAAGAGTTTGTTCTGCAGTGAAATTTCTTTCAGGTGTGCAAGCAGGCTGGCTTCGTCCATTGCTGCAGGTAAATGCAGCGGCTCTGCTTTACGGATAGAAGAGGGAACTGTTTTATCAACCAGTTCATCCACACTGTTTAGTTTCATAGCACCGAGCATAGCTTCTTCGCTTCCAATTGTTCCGATGTGCCTTTTTACAAATTCGTTCTGTTGAGTTTCAAAAAGATTCATATTATTTTCTTTATTCGGGATCATTCAGGAGTTCTTTTGTGAATAAAAGAACAGGTAAAATAAAAGCGCTGCAAAGTTACGTTTGTAACCTATTCAAATAAACACGTGTTAGCTGCATGGGGATAGGTTGTGCAAACGGTTTCACAGGAAAATTCAGTTTCTTTGCTTAATGGGTGATTCTTTGTTACAAAACTGGGAGAAAAAATCGGGTGAGCGGCAAAAGGAATACAGCCGTCTTTTGAAACGTGCTGATAAAAACAAAGTGCTGAAACTATTGCCCGAACTGCATGAAGAGGCCTTTGAAAAAGTGGATTGCCTGCAATGTGCCAACTGCTGTAAAAATTATTCGCCCCGCTTTAAAACGCCCGATATTAAACGTATCAGCAAGCATTTACGGATGAAGGAAGGGGATTTTATTGAACAATACCTTTTGCTGGATGAAGATGGTGATTATGTGGTGAAGACGAAGCCCTGTCCTTTCCTTGGCTCAGATAATTATTGCTCCATTTATGATGTTCGTCCATCTGATTGTGAGCGCTTTCCTTACACAGATGAAGATGTGATCTTGAAAAGACCCCATCTTACACAGAAAAATTCAACATTTTGCCCCATAACCTACTTTGTGCTGGAAAAATTGCTGGAGAAAAAGCCATTTTAGCCATATGTAAATATTTTTCACCCGTTTTCATTTAATGGTTAAATTCATTTACTAAAAGATTGGCTTGTAAGTTGCAATGTTCAGTCATTCATTATATTCAAATGCTACCGCAATGAAATCTGTTTATTCTTTTATGATGTTGGTTTTCCTGTTTGCAGGATTAAATTCATGTACGCCTAAATTTTTCTTTGATGGGAAAAAGGCAACACCGGTAACCGTTACCGATCTCGGTGAAATGTATTCAACATACAATCTCAGTAAATCAGAGAAAGAAGAAATTCTTGGACAGCTGAATAACAAGGCGTTGCTGGATGAAATTATCCGCTATTCAAAAGAAAGCACCTGGCCTGATGCTGTTAACTCACTTGATGAGCGTATTGCAGTACGTACCACCATGCTCAAATATCATTTTTATAAAGTAGCCACTTTTGGAAATAAAACCATTGTGTCAGTACCCAAAGAAAAAAATACACATATGCCTGCAGGCTTTATACCCACAGGTCCTATGTATATCATTTTTGTAAGCACGGTTGTTAAAGGGAAATAAGTTTATTTTCTCTTTGCTTTAAACGAAACGTTTACACCGATTACGTGGAAGGTTCTGTTGTAGCTCTTGGCAAAATCAGGGCGATAGATATAATACACTTCAACTTTTTTGTTTTTAGCGTATTCGTATTTCAATCCTAATGTATTGCGGATATTGTCTATCGGGTATTCGCCTGTTTCAAAGGTAAAATAGGGTTCAACAGAGGCATACATGTTGAGCTTGTAACAACCCGTTTTTGCAACATTGAATCTTTAGGAAGGTTGCAAAGTGGAATAATATCAAATAAACCGGTAACGGCAATTGACGGATGAATCATTGATGCAAGTATGCTCTGTTTATGGAATTGGTTAACGATGTCTTTGCTTATATAATCAGCATATAGAAAGGCACCTGTTTTATTGATGTGTACTTTAAAAAAAAGGTTGGGTAATCAGGAATTAGACAGGGAGGGGCAAAAAAAAGCCCCAACTTGAAAAAGCTGGGGCGGCTAATCAGTTACCATTAACCATTAAACCTTATCATCGATGCAAAGAGATGAATTTGTACGATTGAAGGTTGCATACTTTGATCAGGGAAAATGATGATTTTAGGCAGCTTTTTTTGGAAGACAATTCGGTGCGGGCATAAAAAAACCTCTTCCGGAAAAGAAGAGGTTGCTAATCAGTTACCATTAACCATTAAACCTTATCATCGCCCCAAAATAATTATTTTTTTTAAATCATAATTGTTTTTTTACCAATTGGATTTAAATTTTTTTGAGTATTCGTCAAACGGAACCGTGCCATACTTATTTTCTCCAAAATATTTTGTGAGCACTTCCATTTCTTTTACTTCAAGATAACCTGCAACGGGTTGCGGTTCGAAAACGTTTGCGGGAATAAAAACAGTGGTGGGATAGGCCAGTTCGCCTTTGGTTAATGTTAAAGCAATATCGTTTGTTTTGTATTTCGGATTGAAATTATAGGTCTTGCCATGCCAGGTAATTTCTTTTTTAGTTTCAGCATTTAATTTAACGGCATAATATTTCTCGTTCACGTAACGGATGAGCGATTTGTTGCTGTAAGTTTTCTTTTCCATCACTTTACACCAGCCGCACCAGTCGGTGTACAGATCAATCAGGATGGGCCGGGGTTCCTGTTTAAACTTCGCTTCGGCTTCTTCCAGGGTTATCCACTGAATGGTTTCTTTCGGGGCTTTTTGCTGGAAAGATGAAAAAGCAGAAGAGATAAACAGGATAAAGAATAAAATAAAAACCTTTTGCATGTTATTTTTGTTACTCATACAAAATTAAACGTTCGGGCATGCATAAAATTGTTATTTCTGTTACTGGGGCAAGTGGGTCGGTGTATGCCAAAATCCTGCTGGAAAAGCTGTTAACTGTTAAAAATCAGTTGAGTGATGTGGCGCTGGTGATGACCGAAAATGCAAAAGAAGTTTGGCGCACAGAGTTAGGCAATGAAGATTACAGGCAGCTTCCGTTTAAAACTTATTCCACAACTGATTTTCATGCACCTTTTGCATCAGGTTCCGGGCAATACGATACTATGATCGTCATTCCCTGTTCAATGGGTACACTTGGGCGTATTGCAAGCGGGGTTTCAAACGACCTGATTACCCGTGCTGCCGATGTGGTGCTGAAAGAAAGAAGAAAACTCATTTGTGTGGTGAGGGAAACGCCTTACAACCTAATTCACATCCGCAATATGGAAACGGTTACTCTGGCTGGTGGTATTATTTGCCCGGCCACACCATCATTTTACAGTAAACCTCAAACAATAGAAGCCGCTGCGGCAACAGTTGTTGACCGTGTGCTGGATCTTGCAGGAATCAATATCAGCACTTACCGCTGGGGAAATGAGGAGTGATTACTTAGCTGTCAGTTCTTCCCATGCTGCAGTTAAAGGTCGTTGCAAACCTTCTCCTTTCCATTGTGTATCGAAGGGGAGAACTGTTGTTTTCAGAAACTCTTCTTTTGTTTTACCTGCTTTAATTTCTGATTCGGTAAAGTTTAATACACTGCCAATGTATTCGCCAAAAGCTTTCAGATCGGCAGCAGTTCCTGTTACTTCATATCCATCGCCGGAGTGACCAAAAACGAACTTTGTTTTTTTGCTGAATTTCTTTTGTGCTGTATCAAGTACAGTCATCCAGTTTTTCATATTAGCACCTGCACTGCGGTCAACATAAGGATGACGGCGGTTGAATACCAGGTCGCCCATGTGCACAATATCGGCTTGCTCAAAATGAATTAATGCATCGCCATTTGTATGTCCAGCACCGTAGTAATAAAGTGTGATTTTTTCCTTACCAAACTTTTCACTCCAGGTTTTAGAAAACGTCTGATCGGGGTAAAGCTGTTTATCTTCTGTTTTTGATTTTTTGGCAACTGCCTGTTGATTGATTTTTGAATTTTCATGTGCCAGTACATGATCAACCAGTCCTTTGAATGAAATATTGCCGCTTGTATGATCGCCGTGATGATGTGTGTTGATGAGCAGCTTAAACGGATTTGCCGTTTTCTTTTTCAACTCTTCAATTAAATGATTGCTCTGATCGGGAAACTGTGAATCAACCACAACAATTCCATCCTTACTTAAATAAAAAAGAATCGTTCCTCCACGTTCGGTAAAAATGCCAATATCATCAGTAAGCATATTGATTTTCCATGCCGGTTGCTGAAAAACAGCTGCCAGTAATTCTTTTTGTATGGCTAATGCACCTGCTGTAAGTACTGCTGTGTGAAGAAAGGTTCTGCGTTTCATTCTTATTTTAATTTATTGTTTCAAACAATCAAGTTAAAAGTAAAAAATGAAAAGTCAAAAACTGTACAATATGAATGACAGTAAAATGAAGTTTGTTTAATATTCCAGCTCTTTCAGCTTTGGTGCTTTAAACCATGTTGTAATGGCAACGGCAACAGTTACACATCCACCAAAAATGACGGATGGAACAACTCCCAGCAGCCTTGCTGCCACACCACTTTCAAACATGCCGAGTTCATTACTGCTGTTGATAAACATACTGTTTACGCTCATCACTCTTCCTCTTAAATCATCAGGTGTTTTTAACTGCAGGATGGTACCACGAACAACCATACTTATTCCATCTAACATGCCACCGGCAAACAGTGCAATAAATGAAAGCCAGAACCATTTGGAAAGTCCAAACAAAATAATGGTTAAACCAAATCCGGCAACAACAAACAATAACAGTTTTCCTTGCCTTCTCTGCAACGGAAATACAGTAACAAGAATGATAATAAGAATAGCGCCAAAATCAGTTGCAGCATTGAGCCAGCCATAACCAATCGATCCCACATGCAAAATGTCTTTTGCAAAAACAGGAACCAATGCTACTGTTCCGCCAAATAAAACAGCAAACAGGTCTAGTGTGAGTGCTCCCAATACTTCTTTTGTTTTAAACACAAAACGCAAACCTTCTTTCACACTTTCCCATGTTTTTTTCTCTGCCTGTGGTGGAGCCGGTTTATGATCAATTGTTTTGAAAATGAAAAACGAAAGAATAATGAATGAAATAATAATGCTGAGCGTACCTGTAACTCCAAGCAGGGCAATTAAAAATCCGCCCAGTGCATGACCGGTTACAGATGCCGAAAGCCAGCTGCCCTGGCTCCATGTAACAGCGTTTGGCAAAATTTCTTTTGGAACAAGTTGTGAAATGATGGCACCAAATGATGGTCCGCTGAAAGCACGGATTACACCTGTACAGAAAATGATGACATACACCAGTGCAACCACACTTGTTTTGCCAAACTGGTGGATGAAAAATGTTGATGAAATAAGCAGCAGCAATATCACACAGCTTCCATACGCTACAACCGAACGGAGAATGAGATTTCTCCTGTCACTCAGATCAACCACATGCCCTGCATACAATGCCATTGAAACCGCAGGGATTACTTCGGCTAAACCAATTAAACCAAGTGCCAGCGGATCATTGGTTAATTCATACATCCACCAGCCAACAAGGGTTCCCATCATGCGTAAACCCATGATGAATAAAAACCTGGCTATAAAATAATTTCTGAATTCTGTTACCTGTATGGAAACAAACGGATTGCTCGTATTCTGATTTGACACAGGGCAAAGGTAGGAAGTAGGAAGTTGTTAGTAGTAAGTAATAAGTGATAAGTGATAAGTGGAAGTATTGGTAGATCCAGGATGTTCCTTATTCACCATTCACGACTGCCGTTTGCCAATTCACGATTTACATCTATGGCAGCGTAAGATAATGCTGTCCGGGTTCGTATTCTTTTTCCAATGCTTCAAGAATAGCTTGTATATGTTTTTCATTGCCCAGGAAATCGGCATTGCTGGTATCAACAAACAATGTTTTGATGTTGTGTTGTTTGATGTACTGTGTATAAGTTTCCTGCAGGTTCATCAGGTAATCATCCGGTATATTCTGTTCGTAACTGCGGTTGCGTTTGCGGATATTCTGCTGAAGTTTACTTACCGGCGAGTGCAGGTAAATGAGCAGATCGGGTTGAATGAGCTGCTGGTGAATAATATCAAACAGGTTCTGATACAAACGGAATTCATCAACAGGCAGATTCACTTTTGCAAACAGCAGGCATTTGGTAAACAGGTAATCCGAAATGGTGAGCGAATTGAATAAATCCTGTGTATGCAGTAATTCCTTCAGCTGTTTGTAGCGCTCAGCCATAAAAAACAATTCCAGCGGAAAAGCAAACTGCTGCGGGTTTTCATAAAACTTGGGCAGAAAAGGATTGTCGGCAAATTCCTCCAATATCAATCTTGCATTATAATGCTTGCTCAGCAAGTGTGCCAGTGTAGTTTTCCCAGCGCCAATATTTCCCTCTATCGTAATAAAATGATAATTCATTAGTGTGAATAGTCGGTGGTGAACAGTGAATGAATAAATCACCTATCACATGATCAAATTCAGGCGGCAAATTAAAGCAAGCTGTGAAATACAAAAATCAATTTGTACAGTTTGTGGAAAAGTAAGTTTATATTTTTTTTACTTCCAGCTGATCGGCACATTCGTTCAAAAGCGTTGTGATTGTTTTCCGGTAAACGGGATGAACTTTATCAGGGCTTATTTCCTGCAATGGAATCAACACAAAACGCCTGTCCTGAATAGCAGGGTGGGGAAGTGTTACGATGGATGAATGATAAACCAGGTCATCATAAAATAAAATATCCAGGTCAATGGTTCTTGGTCCGTATTTCTCTGTTCTTACCCTTCCCAATGCAGCTTCAATCTCTAAAAGAGTTGACATCAGTTCATCCGGACGGAGAGTTGTACTGATCACAAGCACCTGGTTCAGGAAAGCCTCCTGCCGGGTATTGCCCCATGCTGCTGTTTCGTAAAGAGATGATTCGCTGCTGATGGAACCACATTGCTCATCAATCTGCAGCCTTGCTTTTTGCAGGAATTCTTTGCGCTGGCCCTGGTTACTTCCGAGTAGAATAAATGCTTTGTGCAACGACATGCTGTAAAAGTAGGTGTAAAAAGTTTTTTCGGACAACCCGTAATCAAATAGATTTGCCGGATGAATCAACCATACAGTCAGTGGAAAGCAATGCTGGCTATTTCAAGGGCAAGTTTAAAGGCAATCTTCAGAAACCCAAGTACAGTCGTTTTCAGTTTTGGATTTCCGTTGGTGTTTATTCTCGTATTTGGATTTATTGGCGGCAGTAGTCCCACCGTTCGTGTTGGATTTTCAGCAACAACTGATACTTCTGCCAACAATGCCGTGTATCAGCTGCTTACGAAATATAAAACCATCAAGGTTGCAGATAAAAGCCAGGAAGAATTAAAGAATGATTTACTGAAGGGAAGGGTAACGGCTATTCTTGATATACAGCCTACTAACTCAGGTCATCTGCCTGCTTATAAAATCAGTATTCAAACTTCAACTGCAAGCGTTGATAAGCTGGCTATTTTACAAGCATCATTGAAAGATATTATTGTCAATATCGACCGGCAGAAAGTGCCCGATGCACCAACTTATGCAAGTATTGATCTGCCAGCACCTATGCCCGGACGTATTTACAGGATGATTGATTTTATCCTTCCCGGACAGTTAGGTTTTTCATTGTTAAGTGCAGCTGTATTTGGTGTGGCATTTCTCTTCTTTAATTTACGCCAGGCACTTGTACTGAAACGTTTTTTTGCAACACCCATCAAGCGTAGCTATATTTTGTTTGGCGAAGGAATCAGTCGTGTTCTGTTTTCACTCATTACAGCTGTGGTGATTATTCTTGTAGGGCATTTTGCATTTAAGTTTACACTGGTACATGGGTTTCTTACATTCATTGAACTGATGGTATTAAGTCTTGTAGGCTTAATCGTGTTTATGGGAATGGGATTTATTGTTAGTGGAATTGCAAAAACAGAAAGCACCATTCCGCCATTGGCCAACATGATTACATTGCCGCAGTTTTTATTGGCAGGAACTTTCTTTCCTGTTGATACATTTCCTAAATGGCTGCAGCCTTTCTGCAATATTTTACCGTTGACACATTTAAACGATGCCATGCGCAGCATTGCGTTTGAAGGAAACCATTTGATAGATTGTGGTAAGCAACTGGGAATACTTGCTGTTTGGACTGTTGTGGTGTATGCTGTGGCAATAAAAGTATTTAAGTGGGAGTAAGTAAGAAGTAAAAAATCAAAAGGCAAAAATCAAAACACTAACCTTAAACGAAAAACGATAAACTATAAATTGATTCCTCCATGCGTTTAATAAAAATGTTCCTGTTTGTGCTTGTTGGATTGTTTGCTGTGCTTACAATCATAGGGCTGTTTATACCTTCTTCTGTAAAAATTTCAAGGGGAATTGTCATTGATGCAGATACTGCCAAACTGCAGCGAATAGTGGGTAATGTACAAACATGGGGACATTGGTTTCCCTGGATTAAGGCCGATAGTGGTTCATTGGTGCAGGTTTCGCCTGAACCTGATCAGCCCGGTTCTTTTTTCAAATGGAAAAGTCTGAATTATAAAAGCGATGGTATCATCACCATCAAAGCCATTCAGCCAAATCTTGTAACAGTATCATACCACATGAAAGATATGAATGATGCTGAAGGAGGTTTCCGTCTTCGCCCCGTAAGTGCAGGGCAAACAGAAGTGCAATGGTTTATGGAATATAAACTCAAATGGTATCCATGGGAAAGGTTTTATGGTATTTTCCTCGATAAAATCATTGGTCCTTCCTTTGAACAGGGATTACAGAATTTAAAAGAACTCACGGAAAAGCAGCAACCGCAGAATACATAAAAAATCTCCAATAATTTTTCGTTTGAAAGCAACGGTTTAATTTGTGCAGTTGTCAACCCAATGACAAACTGAATGACAAATCATCATCAACTGATTAAAGACTGCCTCAAGGGAAAACCTGCAGCACAAAAAGAATTGTACGACACTTTTGCCGGTACAATGCTTGGCGTATGTTACAGGTATACCAAATCGATGGATGATGCGGAAGATGTGTTACAGGAATCGTTTGTAAAAGTGTTCATCAACCTGAAACAGTATAAAGATGAAGGTCCGCTTGGAGCATGGATCAGGAAAATTGTGGTGAACACTGCACTCAATTACTTAAAACGATCCCGTAAATATCAATCCGATCTTGTTTTTCATGATGAGGGAATGCATCCTGTTACTGATGATGATCCTGAAGTAAAACTATCAGCAAAGGAACTGGCTTCACTCATCAGGCAGTTGCCAACAGGTTATCAAACCATTTTTAACCTGCATGCAGTGGAAGGTTACACACACGTTGAGATTGGACAAATGCTTGGAATAAGAGATGCCACTTCCCGTTCGCAATACCTGCGTGCAAGATCGTTGCTGGTTGACTGGATTGAGCAGGCAGAATCTGTTAACCCTAAACCCGGTAAGTATGCACAATAACGAGTTTGAAAAGAAGGTGGAGCTGCGGCTGGAGGAACTCAGTTTTACTCCATCTGATGCTGTGTGGCAGAAGGTTGAGCTGCAGATCAGGCAACGCAAACGCAGGAGAAGGTTTTTCTTCTGGTGGTTGCCGGTTGGTTTATTATGCATGGGTACCGCCAGTTGGTTTTTATATTATTCAACTTCTTCAGCACCTGTGCAACAACACCTGGCCGTTGTTCATCATTTACAAAACACTGACGCATCATCTTCTGCTCAACCTGTAACCTCAACCAAAAAAGAACAGGTTGTTGCTGAGGGTGAAACAAACAAAAAAGAAAGTATAGCCAAAAATGTAAATGAAAAGCCAACTGTTAAGAATGCAAAGCAACAGGAAGTTCCGGTTGCTGTTCAGCAGGTAAATAACAGCAAAACAAAAGCAGGTAAGCAAACAGTTTTGACTGAAATAAAACAACCTGCAGCAGTTGTGTTTAAACCAACGGTTCAGCACAAAGAATCCATTGTAAAAAAAGAAAGTAGTACAACGCCACTTCAACCTGCTGTTAAAAAAGAGGAAGAAGTAGTGAAACACGATGCAGTTGTTACAAATAAGAAGGAAGAAATAAAAACAAGTGAACCTGTTGTTACCAGTAAAAAAGAAGAAGTGAAGCCTGAACCTGCACCTGTTGTACCTCAACCTGAAGTAAAAGCAACGGATGTTGCAGTGGCAACAAGCCCACAGGAAAAAATTGTTGCAGACAGCAGCACAACAACTTCCAATGTTAAACCTGCAGCACAAAAGCCAGCATCGCCCACTAAGAAAAAAGTGGAATGGTTTGCAAGGCTGGGTACAGGTGTTTCAGATATGAGCGAATTTTCCTCTGTGGTGTTTGCGCCTTTTGCAGCTGATGCTTATTCATCAGCTTCGCAATCTTCAGCTGGTAGCGGAACGGTGTATAACCGTCAGTCGCCGGTTAAACCGGGCACAGGTTTTTCAGCAGGAATAGAATTAAGAACAATTGCAAAAAAACGTTCATCCTTTTCTGTTGGTTTCAATTATGCTTATTATTCAACCTCGTTGAAAACAGGCAGCATGGTTTATGCCAATACTCTGTTTAATGTAAGCAATTACAACAGCTACGTAAACAATTACATGCGTGCAGGCGATAGTACAACCTTTCATAATCATTACAACTATTTTGAACTGCCGCTTTTGTATCACCTGCGGATATCAAAACAACAAAAAAGGCCGCTGAGTTTAAACACAGGTCTTTCTTACAATTATATGTTTGCATCCAATGCAAATTATTATTCAAGATCATCAGGTGCTTATTATTACGATAAAAGCCTGTTTAACCATTCACAACTTCATTTTAAGTTAGGCTTATCATCTTCCTTTATAAAGAAAGAGGATTATCCATTACAGATTGGGTTGCAATACCAGTTTGGAATGACAGGTATATGGAAACAATCGCTCACACTTAACCAGCATCTTTCTTATACCGGCATCGAAGTTCTGTGGAGGTTGCGTAAATAAAGTTGCAGGTACATGCAACGCTAGTTCTTTAATCATTGTTACAATTAGTAAACTGCTTTTATGAAAAATAAACTGACTTTATTCGCTGCGTTAATTACACTTGTTCTTGCAGGCTGTACAAAAGACATGGTGTCGGAAAAATATACTTTCTTCCGGCCAATATATAAAACCAAAGCTGAGGTTAAAGCAAATATCAAAAGTGCGGCAGCAGTTAATGTTGCAACTCCGGGCAAATTATTTGTGAAAGGTAATTATGCTTATCTCAACGAAATCAACAAAGGCATTCATATCATCGACTTCAGTAATCCTTCATCACCAAAGAATGTTGCGTTCATTACTATTCCCGGCTGCGAGGATATGGCTGTGCGTGGTAATTATCTCTATGCTGATTGTTATACTGATCTTGTTACAATGGATATTTCTGATCCGTTGAATATTGTGGTAAAGCAATTTATTGAAGGAGTGTTTCCTCACAGAATTTATGCAGGAGGTTTTGTAGCCGATACCAACAGGGTAATTACAGAATGGGTACGTGTTGATACTGTGATTACACACCGTATGGAAAAGAAACAGCAATGGATTGTAATGAATGATGTGCTGATGTCGTTTGCAAGCACAAGCTCAAACTATTCTTCTTCAAGCAGTGCGGTAACAAACGGAACAGGCGGATCAATGGCACGCTTTGGATTAATGGGCGAACGTTTATATACCATCAGTTGGAATGACCTGAAAGTGTTCAACACTTCAGATGCATCAAAACCGGTGTATGTAAAAACCATTACCATGAACCAGGGAAATATTGAAACAATTTTCCCTTACAAGGATAAACTGTTTATTGGTTCACAAAGCGGCATGTTTATTTACAATGCATCTGATCCTGATAATCCGGTTAAACAGGGACTGTTTGCACATGCAAGACTTTGCGATCCTGTTATTGCTGATGATCATTATGCATACGTAACCTTGCACGGTGGAACAATTTGTGGAGGTTTCAGCAACCAGCTTGATGTGGTTGATATCAGCAATCTTTCTGCACCAACGCTTATAAAATCATATACGCTTACTTCACCACTTGGTCTTTCAAAAGATGGAAATACATTGCTGATCTGTGATGGAAAAGATGGATTGAAAGTATTTAATGCAGCCATTGCTTCAAACGTAACACAAACAGGAACGATTGCTGGCATTGAAACTTACGATGTGATTGCGTTGAACGGAATTGCATTAACAGTTGCAAAAGATGGTTTGTATTTCATCAACTATTCAAATCCTTCTGCTCCTGTTATTACAGGAAAAGTGACCATTACTCACGAATAATTTTACCGGCAATGAATATAAAGTATGGATTGGTTTTGCTGTTGATGTTTTGCGGATTGATAGTATCAGCACAAAAGAAAGTTTCAAAAGGAAGTTTTATTGTAAATGCACAGCTTTCATTACTCAATGGCGATGATCAGACGGAAGGACAGATAGCCCTTACAACAGGTTATGGTTTTCTTAACTGGGTTGTTGGTGCAGGCGCAGGTTTTGATTATTATAAATACAGAACAGTTCCGGTGTTTGCTGATGTAAGAAGATATTTTGGAACAGGCAACAGACGGCCTTTTGTGTATGGTAATATTGGTGTTGATGTTCCCTGGCCAACATCCGATCAGAAAAAGAGTAATGGCTGGTGGGGTACAACTGAAAGCAGGTTCAAAAATGGTATTTATTCCGATGTTGGGTTTGGATATACGCTGTTCAGTAATAAAAACCGTGGCTTCTTTACAGCACTGGGTTTCAGTACAAAAATGCTGACGGAAATGTATAATGAAACAATCTGGAACGGATCGACTTCTTTTGTTGCAGAAAGAAGTTATGAGTATACCATGAACCGTTTTCTTTTAAAGTTTGGTTATAAGTTTTAGCACTTGCTCTGATTAAAAAATAACACATGAAAAAGTTATTTCTTTTATTGACGGTATCTGCCATCTTATTTGTTGCCTGTGTAAAAAAAGCGCCAATGGGCGACAGGTTTATAACACTTTCATACAAGCAAACATTCTGCGCTGACCCCTGGACAACTAATCTCTCCAATGATAGCTTAACATTGGTTCATGTGTCAGATTACCTGAAAGCAAAGAATATATTCTTTGAAAGCTTAACAATAAAACAGGAAAGGGCACCTGATGATTGTTACGCCTGTTCATGTAAGTCGGGTAAAGTGATTTATGTAAGCACGTTCGATAACGACAGTTGTAAAGTGCAGTTTGGACGGATTGGATTTAAATGATTTCTTTCAGTAATTAAGCCTGACTGGCTGAACTGATAAACTTGAGGTTTCTTTTTATACCGGAGAACTTTGTGCGCTTTAACGGCGAATGCCTGAACAGTTGTTTAAATGTTTCTTCTGTCATTTCTTCCCATTGTGCAAAGCTTAAGTTGAGTATTTCAGGAATGGGAGTGAAGCTGATTTCATTGCCCGGTTTGCTGAACCTGTTCCATGGGCATACATCCTGGCAGGTATCGCAACCAAACATCCAGTTATCAAACTTTCCCTTCATGCTTTCATCAATCAATGCATCTTTCAGTTCAATGGTGTAATAGGAAATGCATTTGCTGCCATCAATAATTTTTCCGGGAAGAATCGCATCAGTAGGACAATGATCAATGCATTTTGTACAACTGCCGCAATAATCGCCAGCAAAAGGCGAATCGTATTCCAGTTCAAGATCACAGATAATGGTGGACAGAAAAAAGAATGAACCGTTTTGTTTGCTGATAAGATTTCCATTCTTTCCAACCCAGCCTAAACCACTCCTGTTTGCCCATGATCGTTCAAGTACAGGAGCACTGTCAACAAACCCCCTGCCGTTGATTTCACCAATTTCCTGCTGAATGAAATGAATCAGCTCTTTCAGTTTTTCACGGATCACTTCATGATAATCTTTACCATAAGCATACTTGGAAATTTTAGGTGCATCTTCCTTTTGTTTTTCTGCAGGAAAGTAATTCATCATTAACGTAATTACACTCTTTGCACCGGGAACTAACCTGGAAGGATCAATACGCAGCTCAAAATAATTTTCCATGTACTGCATGCTGCCGTTCATTCCTTTGCTGAGCCATGTTTCCAGGCGGCGTGCATCATCCTCTAACTTTTCAGCACGGGCAATACCACAAAACGAAAAACCGAGTTGCTGTGCTTTTTGCTTGATAAGGGCAGTATGTTGATCTTTATTCAGAATAAAAAAGGATGGAATGTAAAGTTATGCTTTACTGTTTTTCGAATTGAAAATAACGGTGAATGGTCAATGGTGAATTGTGAATGGAAGCAGTACTATCAACTGCCTGCTACCGGCTATCCACTCTTAACTGCCTACTTCTCCTCCACATGCAAACGGTGGAAGATGCGGTGAACTGCAGGTGCAAGAATTAAACCAATGTTGGTGATGAATACCACTCCGCTGAACAAAGCATACATTGACGAAAACCATTTTCCTGAAACGGTATCAATAGTTACAACAGGCCCCATACCACTTAAGATCATGGATGCATTGTGCAATGAATCGAGCCAGGAAATATTAGCCGTGTAATGATAACCGAGGATGCCAATCATTAAACACACAAACAAAATCAGCAGGGCAAGAAAGAGATTCCATGCAAGACGCCTGTAAAATATTTTCTTTGAAGCAAGTGGCTGCCGCTTATGCTCGTACATAGTGTGCCGTTTTATTTTTACGATAAAAGAATTTATGAAATGAGCCATAAAAAATATTCATTTTTATCCAACCGGGAATGAATATTTTTTTGGCGAATACCATGTGGCTAAAAACAACTAAAAATAAACACATGAAATTACTTGCAACCCGAACCAAGTTCGCTTTCTACAGCTTCTTTCAGTTGTGTATATAATTCTCTTTTCTGAATATCCTGTTCTTTCTTTGAAATGATGATGGCTGCATAACCACGGCAGTAATCAATCCATACAAACGGACTGTTTTGTGAAACACAGTTCACCACTTTGCCATCTTTTGTTTCAACCCATGTGCCAAGACCATAATTAAAACCTGTCATGAAAGGAGGGGTGTATTTGTTAATGGCACTGCCTGTTTGAATTTTTATGAGTTCGTTTACCGATGCTTCGCTGAGAATTTGCTTGCCGTTAAACTTTCCTTTGTTCAGCAACATGCTTAAAAAGTTCATGTACTCCAGTGCAGTTGATTTTGCACCATCAAACGGACTGATGGCTGAGGTATAATTGCTGAACGTGGTGAAACGCATGTTCAGCGGACGTAATAATTTCTCCTGTATTAAACGGTCGAATTTCTTTTTAGTAATCACTTCCATTACACGGCCTGCAATATTTGGTCCCATCTGGTTGTAATGAAACCATACACCGGGGTTATTGGCAATATCTCTTTTCTCTGCATAGTAATCCACTTCTTCTTCCAGCGTGGCAAAGCTCTTACGCTGAAACATTTTTCCTGCACCTGTTTTATCAGGCTCAATACCTGTTGTATGATCTAAACACTGCCTGATGGTGATATATCCCTTCAGCCATTTGGGGAAGATGGGTAAGAACTTCGAGAGGTTATCATCTAACGAAATTTTTCCTTCATCAACCAATATCATCACCAATGCTGCAGTTAACCACTGGCTGCTTTCACCAATAGGCGCCTGCACATTCGGACGAAAATCGCCAATCACTTTCTGGTGAATAATCTTTCCATCCTTATAAATCAGGAAAGCAAGATCATCGCCCAGTTGCTTCTGGTTGTTCAGCATTACCTGGTCGGCCTGTGTAAAGCTTTGTGCAAACAGGGAAGATGTTGCAAAGAAAGCAAGAAGAAAAAATAAGGCTTGTTTCATCTGGTATGTTTATAGTTTATTGTTGATAGAAACACTGATAACACTGATCAAACAGATTTTATTTATCATTCAATGGTTGTCACTTATCACGCCCTGTCCGTCAGACGTGGGTGTCAGACGGGATACACTCATTCACCATTGCCCATTCACCATTCACGATTCACTTCTCCTGGTTCCCGCATACAGTTCATACTCCAGCAAACGGCAGTCTATAGTACTGTTGTAAAATTCAATCCTTCGGTTGGCTTTCAACCCGATTTTTTTTGCAAGATCCATATTGCCCGTAAACACATAACCAAAATAACCCCTGCACTTTTGTTTCATAAAATCACCAATACGTGCATAGGTTGCTTCCAGTTCTTTTAATTCACCCAAACGTTCGCCATATTCGGGGTTCACCATCATTACACCTGCTTCGTCTTGCGGCACATTGGTTAATGCAAAATCACAAACAGCAAATTCAATCAGTTTGTTTACTCCTGCAGCAATGGCATTCTTTTTTGCGTTATCAATTGCCTTTGGACTGTAGTCGGTAGCAATGATACGCAAACCGGGCACATCTTTAATCTGTTCTTCCAGCAGCGCATCTTCTTTTAAGTAAACTTTATCATCATACCCCTGCACATGCATAAAGGCATAGTTGGTGCGGAACAAACCCGGCCTCCTGTTAGTAGCAATGAGTGCTGCTTCAATAGCCAATGTTCCCGATCCGCACATAGGATTAATAAACGGCGAATGCCTGTTCCACTTTGATGCAAGAATGGTTGCTGCAGCCAAACCTTCCAGCATGGGTGCAAGACCGGGAATCTTCCTGTAACCATGTCTTGCCAGTGAATCGCCCGATGTATCAATAAACAGTTCCGCATCTTCATTTTTCCAGAACAGGTGTATAACGGTGCCGGTTAACTCAGCTCCAGTTGAAGGACGTTCGCCACGTTTTTCCCTGATGCGATCAACCACCGCATCTTTTACACGCAGGTTGGCAAACATGCTGTTGTTGATGGTGGGATTACTCACATTACTTGTAACGGAAAAATAACCGGGATGGGGTAATATGTTTTCCCAGGGATAGTCTTTTACATACGAATAAACATCATCTGCATTCACCGCCCTGAACGTACGCAAACTGTACAATACCTGGCTGGCACAACGCAGGTTGAGGTTTAGTTTGATGCAGTCATTAATTGTTCCCTTCAGTTTAACACCGGTAACAAATGCTTCTTCAATTTCAAATCCCAGCTCCAGCACTTCCTTTTCCAGATAAGGAGCAATGCGTTTATGACAGGTAATGATGATGGAAGAAGGAGTGGTAAAGAGATTCATTTGAGTTGTAAGTTATAAGTTGTAAGTCGTAGGTGGTAAGTTTTAAGTTAAAAGTGAAAAGTAAAAAATCAAAAGTAAGAAGCAAGAACAGCAGCCAATACTTACAACTTATTACCTATTACTTACAACTTACCACTTACCACTTCCTCTACTTCGCTACTGCAATTTTTACTTTTTTGTTCTTGATCTTTTCGTCTTTGATGAGATGAAGTGTATGATTTGCTTTGATTTTCTTCACCGCCACAAACGAAAAGAAATCCTTCACCTCAATTAAACCAATATCTTCTTTTTTCAATTGTCCTTTGTTGCTCAGGAAACCAACAATATCAATCTTGTTCACTTTGTCTTTTTTACCTGCTGCAATAAACAAAGTTGTCCATTTGGGTTTATCAGGTATCTCTGCTTTTTCCGGCAATGTAATCACCTCCGCATCTGCAGGAATATATTCGGGTATTTTTTCTTCGGGCCCAATGATCACAATGGCAGTACCGCTTGCTTCCATACGTGCAGTACGTCCGTTGCGGTGTGTAAACGTATCTTCATTATGCGGCAGGTGGTAATGAATAATGTAACGGATGTTGGCAATATCCAGTCCACGGGCAGCAAGATCAGTTGTTACCAAAACGTTTGATGTGCCGTTACGGAATTTGCATAAAGCCGCATCCCGTTCACGTTGCTCCATTGCACCATGATAAAACACATTTACAATATCACGCTCTTTCAGCAACTCACTGGTACGTTCCACTGCTTCACGGTGATTGCAGAACACAATAGTTGAACGGTTGCCCAGCATGCAGATGAGGCGGAACAATGTTTCAATTTTATCTTTCTCTTCGCTTTGCAGTGTTTTAATGGCAAGACCGGTATCAATATCTTCCTTGCCCGAAAGAAAATCAAGTGTAACAGGTTCTTTCAATCCAACAAAAGCAGGAATTTCTTCCATTTGTGTGGCAGAAGTAAGCATGCGTTCGCTGATGTTGGGTAAGGAGCCAATGATGAACGACATTTCTTCCTGGAAACCCAGTTCAAGCGATTTATCAAACTCATCCAGCACCAGTGTTTCAATGGTAGCAGTACTGATGCTTCCCCTTCTTATATGATCGGCCAGGCGACCCGGTGTACCAATAAGCAGGGCAGGAGCCTGTTTTAAATTGTTTTCTTCAATCTCCCGTTTATGACCACCATAACAGCAGGTAACTTTTAAATTCAGCTGCAGACTTTTAAACACAGTCTCAATCTGCATGGCCAGTTCACGTGAGGGCACAATGATGATGGCCTTTGTTTCAGCAGGGCTTTTTCTTAACTGTTCCACCAATGGCAATAAAAAAGCCAGTGTTTTGCCACTGCCTGTGGCCGATAGTAAAATAAGGTCTTTATGTTTGGCTGTGGCTTTCAATGCCGCTTCCTGCATTTCGTTGAGCGCTTTGATATTCAGGTTGCTGAGCGCATCTTTCAGCCAGCCGGGTTGTTGTTGCATAGCGGCGAAGGTAACTAATTGTATGCACTGGGGAAGGGGGAGGTGGGTAGTGAAAAATGAATAATAACAAATGACAAATGAGAAATGAATGGTTGCACAACGTCTGATGCCCTCGTTTGACGGGTAGAGAACGGAGAACAGTGAATAATGAACAATGAATGCGTACACAACTTCAAACGCTCCCATCGGATGCACATGGGTTGCCGTATTAAAAGTGATTTTATTTCACTAAAACCTACCCGGATGCAAAGCAAACAAACGAAGCCAGTGCCAGAAAACAGTATTGGAATTGTGCAGCAGGCCCGCCTGGCATAAAAGGTGGCAATCTGCCTTTTCTTACTTTTTCATTCCTCATTTCTTATTCTTTATTGCTCATTCTCCTTTCATTCAGATACCAAAACCCTGTTTCATCCGTTATAAATCCATCATCAGTGCGTTATCCCTGCGCTACCGGTGCGCTGATCAGCGCACCGGTAGCGCAGAAAACAGGGATTTGACCCGGCTGAGATATATCTTAACCTGAACGCTAAAACACAGTAACTATGGCTACCTACAATGGACCCAGCTTCAATGGCAAAATTGAAAACCTCGTTTTTTACACCCGTAACGGTAAACAGGTTGTACGCACAGTGCCCGATAAAGTAAGGCAAACGGCTGCAACAAAAATCCGCAGCCACAATTTTGGTAAAGCCTCATCGGCATGTAAAACCCTGCGCCGCTTACTGCTGCCCGTACTGTTTAACCCCACCGACCGTGACATGCAAAACCGTTTTTCGGGTGCAGTTGCCCGTTGGCTTGCGCTCAACAATACAGA
Organism: Chitinophagaceae bacterium UBA1931; assembly: GCA_002337125.1. Classification (GTDB taxonomy): domain Bacteria; phylum Bacteroidota; class Bacteroidia; order Chitinophagales; family Chitinophagaceae; genus Lacibacter. The sequence continues at coordinate 123,919 of DDFJ01000004.1, read as the reverse complement.
AACCCTGGCACCGCAGCAACAAATCCCTTTTGTAACCGGTTTTTCATTTAATAAAGAAACCTCCGTGGCGGAGCGTTGCAGGCTGCCGTTTACCGTTAGTAACCCTGTGGCAGAACAAACACTTGTGCAATTGCCTGCTTTTATACCAATTGCTGCTATTGCAGCACCTGCACATACAACCATGGTACAGCTAACCATTACCGTTGCTGCCTGTCATTTAATCAACGCACAGGCAGCAGGGAGTGAAACAAAGCAGTTGCTGCTGCCGTATAACAATACGCCTGTTGCAGCACAGGATATTGAATTTAATGTGGCAGCAGAAACGGGTGTATTGCTTATTACTGCTGTACAGATACTTTACCGCTTGCAGAATGGGAATACAGATATGCGGGATGAGTTTATGCCTGCTTCGGTTGTGGATGGGAGGTATGGGTGAAAAATGATCAATGAGATTGTGTGTATAAATGTTTGGAAACATTTACACACGAATGCGCAAAAAATGTATTGGCGTAATTAGAAAATGTGAAAACAAGAAATTAATAAATTGAAAACCAAATGTTATAGTGTTTTATTAATATGTGATAGTTGCGTATATTTATGAGTTAGCGGTCATGCTACAGCGACATTCCAAAGAACAATAACTCATCATCTAATGCCTAAGAGTAGAGGTCGGAAAAAGAAAAAACCTAAACAAAAAGCCAGAAATAAGGAAGTAGTAAATCTTCCTGGAATGCAGATTATTCGTAAGGGTAAAAATCTCTTCTGGAAAAATACTATGACTGAAGATGAGCATGCCGCTTATCTTAAACAGCTACAGGAAAATCGTCCAAAAGTATATGACGAAATAAAAGAAATGATTCGGCAGACCGCTGAGAAAATAAATTCTTACGATAAAATTCTAGTGTTAGGTGGAATTGCATCATACGGTTACATGAAGATGCTAACCGATGAATCTGACGATGGGATGTCTGAAACAACAATAGAATACTGTCAAAGTATAGCTACAGCAACACTCAATATTAACAAAGGTAAAGTTCCAACCCCTGAGGTATTAAATGAGATATATGAAGGATTAGTAACAATCAGAAGACATTTTTCTGCCTATTATGCAGTTGAACATGTCACTGGAAAACACTCGAAAATAGAGTCTGACCTTCGACATCATATGATATCCGAAACTTTGTTTATACGAGGTGAGGGTTATCTTATCCATCTTCGCCAACTATTTATTGAGATGTTTACACCTCATGATGCCCTACTTGAAAAGCATTATGGTTTTAAATCAAAAGACTTATTAGACACATTTGATAAACTTGAGGAATCATACGGCTGCAGATTGTTAATGCCTAATGGTAGACCACATCCCGTTCAAACTATCAAGCTTCATAAGTGGATGGAGAAAAACAAAGGCAAGGTCACAAGAAACATGATTGAAACTGGAGAATATTTAAACGAATTTTCTAAAGAACACCCCGAAGTAATTGTACATAATAATGGAGTCATCTTGTATCCATTAAATCAAATTAACACATACGAAGGACTGTATAAAATACGTCACTTTAATGATTCACAGAAAAAGGTTGCGACAGCACTTGCTCTAAAATTTGGAGGCAATAAGGTATTTTCTGAGCCAGAGAAATTCAAATATGAGATTTTGAACAAAAGTGAAATTTACACAAGCCCTATTGTAGAAGGTGACGACAACCAACTGTATTTATTTTCAATGAATTTAGCAGCAAGAAATTACTTCCTTATCGCCCAATCTTTAATTCAAAAAGCTGACCCTCACTATTATCAACATTCTTTTCTAGGAAATAGAATACAAATAGCGAAAGATGAATTTATAGAGCAAAAGACATTTTCTTTATTTAAAAAGATGTTACCCAAAGCAGAATTTTACAAAGGGGTACATTACACTTTTAAAGACCCTAATCTTAAATTGAAATGTGCTAATGCAGAAGACGGAAGATATGAATTGGATATTTTAGGGATTAGCAAGGAGGCGACTTACTTAATAGAAGTAAAAGCTGGATTGGTAAGTGATGGAGCCAAACGTGGGGCACTTTCGAGCATTAAGACTGACTTATCAGGTATCATAGGGGATGCAATCTGCCAAAGTTATAGAGCCTCGCTTTATATAAATGAAAGTTTAAACCCAAGCTTTGAAACCTCCGACGGGAAAATTGTCACCCCAATCAACAAGGATAAAGTTTTTCGTATATCTATTAGTTTTTCTTATGTTGGAAGCCTTATTTCATCATTAACCAAGTTGCAAGAGTTTGGGGTAATTGAGAAGAATTCAAGCTTTGCGTGGACGGTAAATATTTTTGATCTAATCCCGTTCACTGAATTGATGAGTTCTGAGGAAATGTTTATTGATTATTTAAGCAAACGCTTGCAACTTTACAATGACAAACGACTAGTTAACATTGATGAGATGGATATGCTCGGGCTTTACTTTGACAACGACCTTAAGATTGATAAAGCTTTTAAAAATGCAGACACAGTGCAACTTAATCAATACAAAAAAGACATTGACAACTATTTTGACCGAGGAGGAAAAAAGCCGTCAAAAAAATAAGCACGAACCGCTAACAGTGCATTGGCAATATGGCGGGGCAACGAATATATTCTCACCTTTTTTTCGCTTCTCAGCTTCAGTTCCAGCCGACGAATAAGGCCGAGCTACAGAATAAACAATGGGCTTTTGTATCTTTAATCCCAGCTATCCTTAGTGTTCTAATAAATAAACCTGGCAGTAGTAAAAGACGAGCAAAGAAAAGAAAGCTGAATGCTGTCTGTAGTTTGCAACTACAGACAAGTTAACCAATGTTACAAAAGCAATAAATCAAAGTATATTTATTCATAAAATGAGCGACAGCTGGTTAGATAATCACAAAATAGACGACCGATTACTGGTTAGCGAAACTTCACTGGCGTATATACCAAGGGATAAGTTTCATGTTAATTCCTGGACAATATTTGACGAATTCATGGTTTATGCAACAGACGTTTTTGCAGCGACTTTAGCAAACCTTATTGAAGTTGGTTATATACGGATTTTGGAAAAAGAAGTAAAAAGCTTCAAACCCTTAGGTATAACTATTTCGACAAACACTAATTATTTAATTCAACTGACAAAAAAGCCATCAAAAGAACTTATTGTCGGCTCGTTAGAGGAAAAGATAATTGAACAGTTTAAGTATTCTACAAATATCTATCTTGACAAATTAATAAACAGTACTTTAAGCGAAATATTTGACAATAACTACAACCTTACTAACCCTGGTAAAGTTTTAGTTTTAGAAATCATACGCAATCAAAAACTAAATCTTTACGAGTTTAACCACACGAAAAACTGGATTTCAAATAATGTTACATTGTGGTATAACAAAAATTCAGACAGTCAATTGAATCCCAGAATATATAAGATTGAGGACTTCGTTCTAAGTGAAATTGAAATTAGTATTCTTAAGAAAATAGTTAGCTCTCAGCTTAGAAAATTTCAGAACTTAGACTAAGTACTCCACACAACATTGGTTTTTTGCAAGTGGGCATGACTATCGCCTTGCTTCATGTCTTCACGAACCATTTTAAGAGGTATGTACAAAAGGCTGCTTTGAGAAGCAGAACACAAATGTTGCTGGCTGTATTTGCGAAATTTTGTGTGAGTAAAACCTTCGTATATTGATGCGTTAATGCTCATTGTAAGACGACTGCAACCGACATACTTACTTACAATCACCATTCGGTTCACAAAACTGACCATCCTGAATTTTTAACGCATCAGGATTCTCCTTTTGCCATTCGGCAAACGCTCTTTCAAGTGTGTTTAATAGTTCGTTTGGTTGTTGAGCGCCTGCAATTCCATATTTACGATTTACAACAAAAAACGGAACACCTCTTGCACCTAACGTTTGTGCTTCATTTGCTTCGTTTGCCACTTTTTGAGCATATATAGAATTTGAGAGTGCTTCCTTTACATCAGCTTCGGTTAGACCAATTTCTGTACCCAACTGAACCAACGTTGCGTCATCGCTCAAGTTTTTGCCTTGCGTGAAATAGGCGTAAAACAAACGTTCTTCGGCCTTTTCGGCAAAACCTTTGGTTTTTGCAAACTGTATTAACCGATGGGCTTTAAGCGAATTTGTAACAAGTGCTTTATCAAAATTGTATTCAAGACCTGCACTTTTTGCATATTGAACTAAATCCTGGTGCATTTTCTTTGACTGTTCGTAACTGAAACCTTTGCGGTCAGCAACAAACATATACATATCGTCCTGGTATTTTGGAACATCGGGCATTGTCGGATCAAGTTGAAAACTTTTCCATTCTACTTCAACCAAATCTTTGTTTGCAAATTGCGATAATGCCGTTTCAAAATTTCGTTTTCCGATATAACAAAACGGACACATGATATCTGACCAAATTTCAACTTTCATTTTATTTTCGGTTTTCATATTTATTGTTTTAATTCTTTTTTGTTGTTAGATTTTCTGTCTGCAAGCCGTTAAACAACACATAGCAAGAATTGAAATTAAAATCTTACTTCGGATAATTCAGTTTTCTGAAATAATAATACGACACCGACAAAATAACGAATGGAACAAGCGGTGCAACACCTTTTACGATTCCATCTGCAAGCCAGTGTGCTAAACTTGCGGATAACAAAAGTATTCCGAAGCCTACATACGACCATTCTTTAAACATGGCAGGAATTGCAGGAATAAGAATAATCACTGCACCAACAACTTTCAGAATATCTAATTCTAATCCAAAATAACCTGGAAATTCCATTCTGTGAATGGTTGCAATTAAGTATTCACGAGGTGCGAAATACGAGGGTAACACAATTAAAGCCATTGCAATAATGGTAATTGTCCAATAGATTTTTTTGTCTTTCTTGATTTTCATTTATTTACTTGTTTGACGATGCAAAACTATTTACATTTACTAACTGTTGGTAAGTACTAACCTGAGAGTTAGCGCTTACTTTTGGGTTAGTAATGTAATTTTATCTGACTATGGCAAAGACAATCAAATGTGATCCGGACGGTATTCGTGCTATAAAAGATGCAATGGAAACATTGAACGGTAATTGGAAACTTCCGATTTTGTTTTCGTTATCGGGCGGTCCAAAACGTTTCAAAGAAATTGCAAGAGAAGTGGAAGGAATCAGCGACAAAATGCTGTCAAAAGAACTGAAAGACTTAGAGGCAAATCATCTTGTCAATCGTAACGTTTATGACACATTTCCACCTACAGTTGAGTACGAAGTAACTGAACACGCAGGGACTTTATATGAAGTAATGAAAGCGTTGCGTGACTGGGGACAAAACCACAGAAAGAAAATAATTGGAAAATAAAATGCCAATAACAATGTACCGCTATCGCCTTGGTTTGCTTCTTCAAGAATCATTTTAATTATTCCCAGGCTCGTTTTTGGTACACAAAACAAAATACTTTTCTTACCTGCTGGTATCTTTGCCAACAGGGATATAACAAGCTTCATTTCGTTTTAAGAATTTCTTCGATAAAGCAATTAAACAATATTTAATGGACATTTTAGAAAAAAACAAAGCAATTGTAAGGCAGTTCAACAGGGAAGTTATTGAACAATGTAACAAGGAAACCTTCAATGCAATTATGGACAATGATTTCATTAATCATACTGCACCCCCAACTTCTAATAAAGCAGATGGAATGTGGAATACCTTCAATAACATTCTGAAACCTGCATTTCCGGATTTGAAAGTGGAAATCTATGACCAGGTTGCAGAGAACGATAAAGTAACAACACGAAAAGCAATTGTTGGAACACACACAGGTGTGCTGATGGGAATAGAACCTACTGGCAAACAAATTAAAATTGATGTAATTGACATCGTACGACTGAAAGACGGGAAATACATTGAGCATTGGGGTATTAACAGTTTACAGTCTGTTATTAGTGAACTCAAAAAAGGTTGATCAAACAAAATCTGACCCTGACACGGTAATGAGGCTTGGCAAAGTATGTATACTTCATTTCTCTGAATATCGGGCTGATTAAATCTTTTGCCTGCCGGTTGTTATCTTTATCACCCGGAGCACAACAAGTTTAATTGCTTATTGTGCAACACTAACCCATAAAAAATCTATACGAATGAAATCTTTAGTATTAATTTTTTCTGCAATTTTTTTTCTTGCATTCAATATACAGGGACAGGATACCTCCACGTTGAAGAGAAAGCCTTACCGTTTAATTATTCCATTTAATAAGGACAATGATTACATAGAAGAACTACAGGAAACAGCATACGTTTTTCCCGATAATGCCGTACAGATTTATCCCGGTGAAACAGTTTATATTGAGGTAACACTGGAAAACGGAAATATTGTTTCATTTAAAGCAGTTCCGGAAAATAAAAATCCGGACAAAACAATCATATTGTCATTTAGTCAAACACTTAAAAAAGGAGTTCATCAATCAATGATGCTGAAAGTGAAAAATCCATTTCCCAAACAATTAACCTATAAAGCGCAGATCTATTTATTTAAACAACAAAAATGGGCTGACACAGATGTTTATCCTGTTGAGCCTGGAATATTTGGGATCGAGATATGGCAGGATTTCATCATTTCAATAACATTAAGAGACTGGTCGTTTAAGAAGGATTAAGTATTCTCCCCAGCTTTTTCTGCCTTTGTTGGTCAGAGACGCATCAACGGCGGGCAGTTTGTTCATTGTTCAGCTTTTATTGTAATTGCAGGGAATGAATACCAGCAAGAGCAAAAAAGAAGAAATGTTGCTTGTTATCAACTGCAGGAGTGATTGCTATCATTTTAAATCTGCCTGATAACAGTTTACTTTCAGTTATACAACCTGCATATATGTTCCGCAAATCAATTTCAGGAATTGTTATTTTAAACATCCTGTTTACTTCAGTTGTTTTTTCTCAAACACAAGGTGATCTGCCTCCTCAAATACTTAAACTATTGCCGGAAGGGACAGAATTAATTTCCAGGAATTTTACAAGTAGTCCAACAATTGCCGTTGCAGAATTTGTTGCCGAAAAAAAGATCGCTATTGACCGTACAGTTGAATATCATTTGCTGATCCGGGCTTTTGACAACAGTTCGCCCACCTGGAAAATGCGTAGTATGGCATATCGCAAACAGATGGATGACCGTATCGGGAAAAGTCGCTCAGGTCTTGCTCCTGAATCTGCTGATCCGGCATTGATCACTGTTGATCCGGTAACAGAAACTAAATATGGCTGGGGGTCAGCTTTAACTCAGCGCCTTTTAAATCATCCGCCAAATGCAAGCGAATATGTTACTTATGATTGTGCATATTTTGGAATGACAGGAGGAATTGTATTTGAGTTATATGTTCATAACATTCCGGATAATCCTGGTGCAGCAAACAAGTGGGCAAAAGATGTAGCAGATGTTGTTGCCCGGCTTACAATTTCAAACATCGGGAATTAACTATTTCTTTCCTGCACCTTGTAATGCAGCATTGCCTGTAATTGTTAATATAAATTTGATAAGAGGCAGAGTTCCGCATTTAATTACTAAGTATATTCGCAGGTCACTAAAACTATGACTATGAAATTACTTTTACCTACAGTTTTGCTACTTATGAATGTATCATTAAAAGCCCAGGGTACACTCACCACATCACCTTATACATAAAATTTCGAAAATCTTACTGTATCAGCGGGGGGCGATATGCATGAATGCCGGAGTTGTTGTTACTTGTATTACATTACACTAAACATACTAAACCTGGCAATTACATCTGCCTTAATTTTAACTAAAACCATAATTATATTGATTAACTTTTAACTTAAACCTTTTATGAAAAAAATATTTACTCTGTTAGTTGTTTTAGCTGTTCAATCTTTTTTGGTTGAAGCATTTGCCCAAGGGTCAGTAATGGTAGTAAAGGTGGGTGATGGAAGTGCTGCACTCTCCAACGCTTCAACCAGTACCTACCTGCTTGAATATAAAACAGACGGAACGCTTTTGAACACTTACGCCATGCCAACAGCTGTGGCAGGTGCCAATCGTATTCTTACCCTTTCAGGTACTGCTACTTCAGAAGGGTTAATTACCCGTTCGGATGACAAGCGATACATTTTAATAACCGGATACGATGCAGCTCCCGGCACTGCAACTGTAAATACTACAACCTCCGCTGCAGTAAACAGGGTAGTAGGCAGGCTGGATGCAAGTGGCAATCTTGATGTAACTACGGCACTGAATGATTATGCAAGCGCTGGTAACCCACGTTCAGTAGTATCAACAGATGGGTCTGCTTTCTGGCTTAGTGGTTCAAACGTAGGTGTCAGGTATGCAACCTTTGGAGCAACTACATCGACTCAAATAGAAAGTAGTGTTGCGAACACAAGGTATCTCAATATTTTCGGTGGACAGCTTTATACCACTTCAGGTTCTTCTGGTATAAGGATTGCAACGGTAGGGACTGGTCTTCCTACAAGTACCGGTCAAACTGTTACTAATCTTAACGGCATTCCCACTGCCACAGGAAGTCCTTATGGTTTTTTCTTTGCCGACCTGTCTCCAAGCGTTGCAGGATATGATGTATTGTATATTGCCAATGATGATGCAACAGGTTTACAAAAATACTCTTTCGATGGTACTGCCTGGGTCAGCAATGGTTTTATTTCAGGCTCTGTTAGAGGATTAACGGGTTCTGTAACGGGAACAACTGTTACATTGTTTGCCACCACAAACACAGCAAGTGCCAATTCACTAATTACAATTACCGATGCAAGCGGTTATAATGCTACTATTACCGGCACTCCGGTTACCATTGCCACCGCACCGGCTAATACTGCTTTTCGTGGTGTAGCTCTTGCTCCTGAAACAGTAGTCACTGGAATCAACACACCGAATAAGGCAAAAGAAATTTCTATTTATCCCAATCCGGCTCGTTCCTTTTTTACTATTTCACTTCCAGACGAAATCTCTAATTACCAATCTCAAATTTCTGTTTATGATGTAATGGGAAGAGTGCAGTTTACGGATAAAATTGTAAATAGCAACTTGTACACCGTAAATCAAATGCTTTCACCAGGGGTTTATTTTGTAAAGGTTATTGCTGGTCGTAACGTGTATCAGCAAAAGTTGGTAGTGCAGTAGTTTGACTCGTCTTTTAAAAATTGCTGTACAGTAAATAGTCAATCACGATCTTTAATGATCTCCGATAAAAGAAAGCCCTTGCCAAAGCAAGGGCTTTCTTATTTGAATGAAAACTTACTTAACTTTCAACTGCAGTGCATGTGTTGTTGGTCGGGCGACACAACAACGGCAGAATAGCTGCAATAATAACTGATCCCTAAGTTTATGAAATACCTATTCTTAATATTATTCTTCAGCATTTTTTTATTTTCAGTAATAAGCTCTTCCGCACAAAAATTGGAAGGCTATTATGTAATTCTTAAACGAGAACCTCAAGTTGGTCCAAAGGAATTGTTTCATTTTATTAATGATAGCAACTTTAGATATCAAGCTCACTCAGAAGGACTAATACTGATAGGCGAAGGAGTATTTCGTAAACAAAGCGATACGTTAGTTCTTTATTTTCGAAATTGTCAGACTTGTCGTGTTGATACAAACACGGTTCTGAAGCGATCGACCGCTCCCAAGAATTGGATTTATTTGAAGAAACAAATGCCTTGGGGAATTGATGTTTGGGGAGTTCAAGATGAAGTAATAACGTATACGATACATCAGGGAAAAAATAACCAAGTGATTTTCAGAGATAAAAATTCCGTAACAACATATCGCCGGTTGACTGGAAAAGATATTGATACTTATAAACTGGGATTCGATAAGTACTTTATAGAATAACAGGGTTTTCTTACCGGTTGGTATCCTTACCAACCGGAATATGAAGGTTAAATTTCGGTTGGTGAGACAGCAACCGATAAAAATACTGATGAATGATCTTTAAAGATATTGTTCAAACAAGAAAGCCCTTGCTGTAAATAGTAAGGGCTTTCTTGTTTTCTTAACGGTCGTGTCCTTGCTAAATGGAAGGCATACTTTTATCGTTTCTGCCTTTATATCTTTCCTTTAATCCCGTTGATATATTTGCCTTACAATTTTCCTCTTTTTATCAAAAAAAATATAGAGTGTACAATCATCAGTAGTCAAATCTTTCATTTCTATTTGGCAGATAAATTTTAAATATGTGCCATTTTCGTCTTTTGGTGTAGCATCGTTTTGCAGCCATTCTGGCTTTGGCAAAAATTTCAAATAATTAGTTAGATTTAGTTTTGTCTTTACACTATCATAATTGTTTCTGGTTTTCTTTAAGAAGATTGCCCAATCCGGAGGTAGCTTGAGTGTTTCTTTTTTAAAAAGAGGTTTGCACCTGCCATTGTTTAAAACTTGAAAACAGTAGTTGTCAATATTGTCGCCTTTGATTAAGAAATTATTACTGTCTGTGCTATAATGTAGCAAAGAATATGAAACAGGTATTTTGTAAGTTTCAGAATTAATACTTACATGTATTACAGCAACAGGAAAAATATTGTCTGAGTTTTTAAACTCTGGAATAATAAAGGTGTTTAGTTCAGGAAAACTTTCAATTTTGCTTTGTCCTGATACCTCAACTGTAACAAAGATCAAAATGAAGTAAAATAAGTTTCGTTTCATTTTTTCAGTCATTGATAATAATGCTGCTATATAAATAATGTTGCCCGTAAATAATTTGTTTATTTCATGGGATCCATTTTTTTATGATCGGCTAATAGTTTGCTGCTTTTTTTCTGTATTTCAGCAGGTAGTTTCTTCCAGTTGCTATCGTATTCAATATGATAAACATCTTCTTCTTCAACCGGGTAAAATGCTGTGGTTTTTGCTTTTAAAAAACTGCTGTCTGTATTTGTAAACGTGTATATAATCTGTTTGAATGGTTTGGGGTCAAGACCATCGCTGTTGCCCATATAGGATAAATAAAATTCAGGAATGCCATCTTTATTTTCATCAGAAACAGAGCAAAAAGGATAATCAAATTCAGGCCAGTATACCTGGTTTCCAAAATCCTGGAACTTTATCTTTTCCTGTACTGTTCCCTGGTCATGCAATAAAACAAATGCATAAAGCTCATGTTCGCTCATAATAATTGTATCCAGTGGTTTGCCTTTCATTTCATTGTATTTGTGTGTATCCTCATCATAGTCCCATTTCTTTGTTTTAATGTTATATGTTTCCCCAACGGCACCGTTTTGGAATTCAACGATTCTGCTGAGCTTTAATATCTTTTTCTTAAACACAAAATCAAAGGTTCCGTATGCGCTTTGGCAATGAATAATCATTGTCGTTTTTCCATACTGCTCCTTTTGATAGTTGTAATCAACTTCGCCAACCTCAGTGCGAAACAGCAAGCTGTTTTTTGGATAATATTTTTTTGTTTGAAAGTTGTTTGTTTGCGCAAAAAGGCTGCACTGTATCGAAAAATACAGGAAGAAAAATATTGATAAACTTCGTTTCATATTGTTTGCATGTTGAAGTTCTTTCACGGTTATAATAACCCCGTGAAGTTAAAGCAAAAAAATCCCGGATATTCAAACAATACCCGGGATGAGATGCCTTAATAAACTTTAAAACGCCCTGTTCTCTAAATGCTCCGGCAGTTTTAAACGGTCCATTCCGTTTTTCAACCAGTCGGGGGCTTCTTTTCCTTTTAAGTAATAATCAAAAAACTCCATCATACGCACACTGTAATCCTTGCGGTTTTCCAGTTTGGCCAAACCATGATTTTCTCCTTTATACTGTATCATCACTACCGGTTTTTTCAAACGGCGTAATGCGTTGAAGTATTCAATACCCTGTGTAAAATCAACAGCACCATCTTTATCGTTGTGCAACATCAGTAACGGCGTGTTTACTTTCTTTACATTATAAATAGGGGAGTTGCGTAAATACGAATCCCAGTTTTCCCATGGTGCACCACGGAAACGTCCTTGTGATGATTCAAAGATGGCCATATTACCACCGCCACTGTTCCAGTAAATCAGATCGTACATACTGATCATGTTGGTAAGTGGGGCACCTGCTGCCGCAGCTTTAAACATATTGGTTTGTGTAATAAGAAAAGCTGTTTGGTAACCACCCCAGCTGTGACCATGAATACCAATTTTATTTTCATCAACCACACCGGTACTGATTGCTGCTTTCACTGCAGGTAATACACACCATACAGTACTCATACCCGGGTCATCCATTTTGTAAACAATATCCGGAATAAATACAGCATAGCCATTGCTGGTGTACATGGTAGGATTCCATCCTGTGCCGCTGAAACCGGGGTTGTTGTAGTTGTGTAATGTTTGTGATAATTTTTCGTAGTAGTACACAATTGTTGGATATTTCTTTCCTTTTTCATAACCTGCTGGAAGGAATAATGCACCTTGCAGTGTATCGCCTTTATCTGAAACATAGTTGACGAGTTGTGTACCTGTACTCCATGTGTATTTTGAATAATCGGGAGCGTTCTTTGTAAACTGCACAGGGTTATTCAGCTTTTCATTTGTGTTGTAAAACTCTGTAGGCTTGTTGAAATCTTCTTTTGAAAAAACAAAGCTGTTGGCATTTTTTGCTTTCAGTAAAGTTCCTACCGATACATCTTCCCATACCAATACAGTTACACCTGGTTTTAATCCGTTGCTGCCGGGATCAAGTGTGGCAATACCACTTTTCTTTGTCCACTCGCCATACATGCGGAAATAGTTTTTCTTTTTCAGATCAAATCCTTTCTCTTCTTCATCAAGCGTATATCGGCCGCCATAACGTATCTGTTCTTTCTTTCCGTTGAGTGTGAGATTAACAGCACTGCTTCCGTTTGCTGCCACCTGCCAGATATCCCAGAGGTCACGGATGAGAATGTATTTACTATCGCTGCTCCATCCAATAACCGGTGTAAGCGGTTTGGTTACATTGTGATCATCTTCTGTATTGATAAATGATGTCGGGATTTTTTCTGTAATGTTGAGCGATTTGTTTGTTACAAGATCGTACACATAATATTGTCCATCTTCACCATACACAAACTTTAATCCATCAGGTGAAGGACGTGGTGTGGATGAATAAGATGGGCGATAGAACCGTTCTTTGAATTTTGTTTTTTCACCTGTCTTCAGGTTGATGATGTACAGGTCAGCATAATTCTGTCCGTCAAGATTCTGATCCAGTTCATACGCATCAATATCTTCAGCAATGGCATAGAGTTCTTTTGGCATAATGCTCAATGAACGTACAGTGCCATTATTCAGCTGTGTAAACTTATTGCTGGTTACATCAACCATTGCAACAAACGAAAAATTCTTATCCTGCATTTCCATTACCTGCTGACGGCTTTGCAAACGCTTATCCTGCCAATGCCAGATGGTCATATCAGGTTTTGTTGCATCGTTGGCGGGTTTTACTTCAGGCTTTCCTTTCGCTTCTGCTTTTTCCACTGCACGTTTTAAATCAGCAACTGATTTAATACTTGTATCTGCTTTAATGCGCACAAGCACTAATGAATCGGGTTCTTTTACTGCAGCCGGTTTTGTTTTGGCTGTGGTATCTTCTTTCTTTACAGGTTCCAGTTCTGCAATGCCAAAAAACAAACGGGTTAAATCTTCACTCCAGTAAGGATGGCGCATACCGCTGATGGTCATTTTTGCAGGGAAGTGCAGTGAATCTTTTTCCGGATCATACGTAAACAATACCGGAGTCTGCAACAGGTTCTTTGCTCCTAATACAATTCCTTTATCTGTTTTATACTTTTCATCTTTTTTCATTTTCAATACGGCCACTGCATCTTTCTCTTCCTCCCAGTTGAGGTATTTATAACTTACTTTATCATTATCAAGCACTGTTGTTTGTCTTGTGTTGATGTTGTAGAGATATAAACCATTGCCCGATTTATTTCCTGCATCAATGGTATAGGCCAGCAGGTTACCTGCTTTATTAAAACTGAATTCACCCACATTGCCAATGTTCAGTGCTTTACCTGTTGAAAGTTCAATGATTAACAGGTCGCCACCTTGTCCGTCATCAGGTTTGGCAGCAGGGTTACGTTCTTTTACAATTTTAATTGCAAGATGAGTAGATGCTTTGCCGTTGAAATCAAAATTGCCTGCACGTTCAAACTCTGTCTTTTTATTTGTTGCCAGGTCGAGCAGGTACAGTTTATCAAATAACTGTTTGCCCGGTGCTTTTTCATTTGCTTTTACTTCTTTGAACTTGGCTGATTCTTTAAACACCAGCCATTTCCCATCTTCTGAAAAACTGAACTGCGGAAAGCTGCTGAACCCAACAGGGAAGCGCCGTTCAATTGTATCGTTTAATTTTTTTACCACCAGTTCGGCATCTGCTTCTATAGCTGTGATGGGATAAGCGGCCCAAACACCATCGGGTGAAATGGTTAACTGGTAAGTGCTGATGGAACGCCAGCCGGGAACATCTTTCCAGCTCATGGGCTTTGACTGACTGAATACTGTTACAACCGGTAACAGGAACAAGAATACGATGAGTTTCCTGAACATACGTTTTGGTTAATTAGGTGAAAGAAGATAAGTAAGGTAATTACTTTTAGCAGAACAACAGCAGTTTGCTGTACGAACTTGAAGGGTGGTTGGTAAAGGTGAAATGTAAGCGAAAGAAGAGGATGGGAGACAAGAGAAGGAATGATAGAGTGGATTGGTGTTGGAACAAAAAACAGGATGTCAGCTAAGTGAGCCCGTGATAAACATTAACTTTAGACATTTGTTCTTAACTTCAAGTAAACAAAATTATCGGCAATGTTTCGGGCCGACAGATGGAAAATGCCATGTCAGCGTAAACTTTGCTAGTTATACGACAATAAATGACAGTATTTGAAAAAATAAAGGAGCAGATTAAGCACCCTGAATCCTACAGCGCATTCTATATTGAACATGAAGAATCTATTCAAGAATTAATTTCAACTTTACCTGGTGTCAAAACAGATTTGTTTATTGATGCGCTGAAAGATGATTTAGATTTTATTCGATTCTGCAGTATTTTTTCAGATTTAGTAAACATTTACCCTCAACCAGGCAACGGAGAAATTGAGTTAATTGTTCCAACCAAAGGCCAGAAAAAAGTGACGCTTACAAAAAGTATTTTTAACTCGGTCATTCACAATGAAGGTAATCCTATATTGTTGCCAGCGTATTTTGCTAGAGGAGGAGATGAAATGACAATTTTCTTTCGTGAAATTGAACCTCTAATCGAAAGAGAATTGGCAATAGTTCATAATGCAAGGATGGTAATGGGTTTGACTGAAACGATCAATTCTGAGCAACCGAGAAATTGGCAAATGTTTAATGTTTCTCCGAATAGTCCAACTGGTAACTGGTTGGTAATGGAGGATTCAAGCAAAAAGGAATCATTACCTATATCTTTTCATCCCTCTACAAATTCAGATAAGAAAGAACTTTTCGATATAACAATTCCATATTTGAAAGGAATATCTTTTAAAGAGTTATCAAAAATACTGTTAGATAATTCTGATCTTTTAAGTTCATTTCGTAAAGGGTTAAAAGAATTAATTGAGCAAAGCAAAAAAGATGGAAAGCATTTAGAAGAAATAAAAAATGACATCATAAAGCCCAATGTTGATAAAATCTCGTTTGAATTTAATAGGATTCAGAACATACATAAACTTAAGGTTAGCGGGACGGTAGTGAGTATGATAACACTTGGCCTTGTCTCTTTTGCGACAGCAGGAATTGGACAAATAGTTGCATCATTTCTTGGAACAGGTGGTTTAGGTTTATTGGTTAAGAATGAAGTGGAATATCAAGAAGCTATTTCCAAACTCACTAACAATCCACTTTATTTAATGTGGGAATTAAAAAGGAAACGTGTTATATAAAATTGGATATTGGGAAATTGACGGTAACGATCAAATATATGTTCATCAATAACATCAGTGTTTAAACACACCTCAAATATTCCCCTTCTTCAATTCTTTCACTGCATAATCGCAGGCCCTTGCAGTAAGTGCCATGTAGGTAAGTGAGGGGTTCTGGCAGGGCGATGATACCATACATGAGCCATCGGTAACAAAGAGGTTTTTTATATCATGCGACTGGTTCCATTTATTGAGCACAGAGGTTTTAGGATCGTTGCCCATACGTGCAGTACCCATTTCATGTATCACACTTCCCGGCATCATTCCATAATCAAAGGGCCGCACCCAATCAAGTTCTGCAGCCTGCAGCATTTCAACAGCTGTATCCTGCATATCCTTACGCATCTTTTTTTCATTGTCGCCATACTCCATTGAAATAACCGGAAGCGGTAACCCCCATTTATCTTTTTTATCTGTACTCAGGCTTACCGTGTTTTTATAATCAGGTAATGTTTCACCATACGCTTCAAAGTAAGCATGCCAGTCGCCGGGTTTGCATAAATTCTCTTTCCAATCTGCACCAATGCCTGCTTCATAAAATCCACGTGTCCAGTCGTTGCGGCCGGTGTAGTTTTCAAACCCAAAGCCACGCAGGTAAGGCTGATCATTTTTTGTTAGGTTACGGAAGCGTGGCACATACACACTCGCAGGCCGCTGTCCATAATAAAAACTATTCTTTAATCCGCTGTAACCACCTGTTGCACCAATGGCTGCATGATGATCCATGAGGTAATGACCAAGCGCACCGCTGCTGTTGGCAAGTCCGTTGGGAAATTCATTTGTTTTTGACTGCAGCAGTATTTGTGTACTGCCAATGGTTGATGCGTTGAGAAAAACAAGCTTTGCAAAAAACTCCATGCTTTGTTTTGTTTCTGTATCAATGATCCGTACACCTTTGAGCTTTCTTGTTTTGTTATCGTAAATGAGGTTTTCAACAATGGAGTAGGGGCGGATGCTGAGCTTGCCGGTTTTAGCAGCATCGGGTAATGCACCTGCATTGCTTGAATACGGTGCACCATAAGGGCAACCCCTGTGACAAAGATTGCGGCTGTGGCAACGGTAACGGCCGTTATGGTCTGCCGTTAGTATGGCCATGCGGCCGATGATTAAATCTCGTTCGGTAAATTTCTTTTTCAGCCGTTCACGGATGTGTTTTTCAAAACTGTTCATTTCAAACGGCGGAAGATAGTTGCCATCGGGAAGATTGGATATTCCATCTTTATTGCCGCTGATGCCTACATACGATTCAATATAATCGTACCACGGAGCAATATCTTTATAACGGATGGGCCAATCAATACCAATGCCTTCTTTCATGTTGGCTTCAAAATCAAGATCGCTTAAACGGTAACAATGTTTCGACCATAATAATGAACGACCACCAACATGGTAACCACGATACCATGTAAACGGTTTATCCTGCACGTAAGGATGATGACTGTCTTTTACAAGAAAATGTTTGCTGTCTTGCCCAAAGAGGTATAATGTTTTTTGAATCTCGTAGTCTTTTTCTTCTTCCATGCTCACCATGTTTCGCAGGGGAAGTTCCCAGGGATCAAGCATGGCAGTTGGATAATCTTTCAAGTGTACAACCATGCGCCCCCGTTCAAGCACCAGTACTTTCAAACCTTTTTGTGTGAGTTCTTTTGCAGCAATACCGCCTGTGATTCCTGAACCGATGACGATGGCATCGTATGTATTTTCTTTTATGCCTTTACCTGAAATTGAAACGTTTTCCATAATACTGAATTAGAAATGGAGATTGGTTTTTCCGTAGTTAAGTGTGTTACTGTCCATGGGTATTTCGCCTTTGTAACCATCCGGGACTTTTACGTAGTTGCTGGCTTTTGTTGTTCCTTCTTTTGAAGTAAAGAAACCAATCATTGTAAAACGTTTCAGTGTTTTAAACCATGCATAGTTTTTGTCTTTACTGAATGCATTATGGTCAACTTCAGTTACAAATTGTGTTTTATCCTTTGCTTCGTTAAAGTCTTTGCTGATTTGTAAAAGTCCCTCATGAATTATTTGCTGTTGATCAGCAGTCATACACTGGCTGAACACCTGGTCGAGAAAAACCTGTGTGTTTACCTGCGATGCAGAAGCTGTTTTTGTTGCAGGAATAATAATGTCGAT
Organism: Chitinophagaceae bacterium UBA1931; assembly: GCA_002337125.1. Classification (GTDB taxonomy): domain Bacteria; phylum Bacteroidota; class Bacteroidia; order Chitinophagales; family Chitinophagaceae; genus Lacibacter. The sequence goes on along the minus strand of DDFJ01000004.1, from coordinate 105,843 downwards.
GAGTTCTGTAACAAGTTTGTATTCTTCTTTGCTGAAAAAAACAGGATTGTAACTGCTCATGTCTTTGTTGGTCCAGCTGCTTAAAAAACTGGCAAGCACGGAAGGAAAGAGTACATGGCCTGATACAAGCCCGAGCGATTTAACTGCGTCACGCCGGTTCATAATTGTGTAAAGGTGATGGTTAAAAAAATCAGTGCATTAAGGTAGGAGAATCAGGAACAGGAAAAAAATAATATGTGGGCTGTGGTGCTGGCTCTTTACCTGTGGCAGCAGGCGTTGAGTTTTGACTCAAGCAACGCTTCAAGTATTGCTGATGCTGTGCAAACAAATTTTTATATGTGAAAAAAAAGTAATTACTTTTAAAAGAAAAAATGGCAAAACAGTTTGGTGAAACCGTTAATGGTTATTCAATTCCTGTACTGAACGAACGTGAAATAAGAGCTGCTGCTGGCATCTTGTTCCTGTTTACATTCCTTTCACTTATGTTTATTTTGTTCAAAGGAGATTTTCTGCTGATCAAATATGTGATTACTGTTTTCTTCGTTGATTTTCTTATACGTGTATTTGTATCGCCACGTTATGCACCTACACTGGTGATTGCCCGCTTGATTGTGCGCAGGCAGACTCCTGAATATGTTGGTGCTGCACAGAAAAAGTTTGCATGGATTATTGGTGTGGTGCTTTCTGCCTCCATGTTTGTGCTGATGGTGCTGGTTAATTCGTACAGCGTTATTACCGGGCTGATTTGCCTGGTATGTTTAATCTTTTTGTTTTTTGAATCAGTATTTGGTATCTGCCTTGGTTGCATTTTTTATAACATGCTGTATAAAGAAAAAGCACAGCATTGTCCCGGTGAAATCTGTGAAATAAAAGACAGGCATGAAATTCAGAAAGTGAATACAATGCAGTTGCTTGTTGTGCTGGCGGTGATTGTATTGGTTGTACTGATGGCCTTTTTAGTAAATGATTTTTTCAGTGTTAAACCACATAATTTGTTTGGATAATCTTTCAATTAAAACAGCATGTGCTATGTGAAGAGTCGTTTGCCGTTATTGATATTGCTGAGTTTTGTTTTGCTACTTATTACCGGGTGCAGCAATCAAAAGCCTGTTGATGTATATGATGGATTTGAAACGAAATCATTGAGCGGTATATGGAGTACCGACAGGATGGAGATGCATTCGCTGGAGTTTCAGCAGGAGATTGTTCACAGTGGTCAATCTGCTGCAAAGATTACACTGCGCACAGGTGATGTTATTGAAGCTGGTAACGACAGCAGCAAAGCGTCTGAACGGGATGAGTTGAGAGAAGCAGATCATCTCATGTCGAAAGAAGGAGCAACGTACCGTTTCCAGTTCAGTATGTTTTTACCGGATAGTTTTCCCACCGTTTCAACAAGATTGGTGATTGCACAATGGAAACAGGAGTGCCCTGCTGATCAATGTTCGGACGATAGTCCTGTGCTTGCAGTAAGATATGTTTCAGGTAAACTGTTTGTAACGTTAAACACAGATACGGGTCGAACTGTTCTGTATGAATTAAAAGATGAAGTAAGAAACAAATGGCTGAACTTCAGATTTGATATCCGTTTTTCACAACGGGCAGATGGAGAAGTTCAGGCTTACTTAAACAATCAGCAAATTATCAATTACCATGGCCTTACAAGCTATACTAGTAACCGTGGCTATAAAACAACTGCTAATAAATACTATTTCAAGATGGGTCTTTACCGTGACAGGATGCCTGAGCCTATGACGATTTATATTGATGATTATACAAAGAAAGAACTGGTTGTTGAAGCAAAATAAAAGAATCTTTTTTTATGGTGAGAGTTCGCTTGTATGTAAAAAAATAGAGTAGGTTAAATTCTTAATTTTAGAGTACAAAAGGTAATAGCAGTATGAAATCACTTTTTTATTTAATTCTTATTCCTGCTTTTTTTATTTCCTGTTCAGTCGGTGTAAATAAAACTTCAGCAACAAATAATAAGTTTGATTCAATTGCATTGCCAGCTGACAGTTCTGTTTTTTATTTTAAAATAAAGGGTATCTGGCATGATTCTGTTCCTGATGCTGTAGATAGTTTTCGCAATCAGTGGTATTCAAAAATGCTCTTTGCACTGAAAGAGCCGTTACTGCATAATTATAAGGGAGAAAAAGAAGTTGTCAGGTTTACATGGTTAAGAACATTTCATCACCCGGTTGCAATCAGAATTGAAAAACAGAATGAAATAATCAAGCTGTTTACAAAAGTATGTATTGGTGCTGGTGGATATGAGCCAGGTAATCTCATTTTTGATAGATCTATAAGTCTTACTTCTAACGAATACAAATTGATAAATGACAGACTAGATAAGATGAATTATTGGACTATGCCGACTGAAGAAAGAAATAATTTTGGGATGGATGGAGCAGAATGGCTTTTTGAAGTTGTAAAATATAACCGTTATCATTTTGTACGAAGATGGACTCCTGAAAAAATGGATAAAGAAGCTGTAAGAGATTTTGGCGAATTACTGATTTCGCTTTCCAGACTTCCAAAAAAGGAACTAAGGCATATTTATTAAAAAATGATGGGCAGGATGACTGATAAATTTTATATTTAATCAGTAAAACCTTGCATCAAGCATGAAACAATCAACCCTTAGCCGACTCACTTTTTATGCCAGCATTCTTGTTCTGCTTTATGTTATTGCAGGAACATTGTTTGATGTGTATTCCTATAAGTTTACCGGGGCGGTATTTGAATTGCTCTGGCTTCCTGTAATGATTTTGTTAGTTGCCTGTCCTGTTTTATCGCTGATTTACTGGTTTAAAGAAAAGTTCAGCTTGCGGTCGCTTTACCTCTATTCTTTTTTTATTTCACTTGCTGCGTTTGCATTGCTTTGGTTCAGGATGAGTTCAATGGAATGATCTGCAGATCGTATTAATTAACATTTCGTGCTTCGAAAGTTTCAGCGACTGAATTAAATTTACATCGGTTCAATTCTCTGCTTAAACATCAACCTTCCAACATGAAATCAACTTCTCTTCTTATCATCGTTTTGTTTGTACTATTTGGGTGCAAACAAAAATTTGTCAGTTCATCTACACTTCAAAACAGGATCGATAGTTTACAGAGTGTGATCAATCATTCATACAAACCGGGCTTTGGTGAATTTATGAGCAGCATACAGGTGCATCATAACAAACTCTGGTTTGCCGGCGTAAATGAAAACTGGCGACTGGCCGATTTTGAAATACATGAAATGATGGAAGCGATTGATAATATAAAAAAATACCAACAGGAGCGGACGGAAAGTAAAAAGGTGGATATGATTCTTCCTGCATTTGACAGTGTGAATGCTGCCATTGAACAGAAGAGTGCAGTAAAGTTTAAAAGCAGTTATGTTTTATTGACCAATACCTGCAATGAATGTCATGTTGCCGTTGATTTTGGTTTTAATGTTGTAAAGATTCCGGTTGCGCCACCATTCAGCAACCAGGAGTTTAAGCAGAAATAAAAATTATTAGAAGGAAGAAATTCTTACCAGTTGTCATCGTTTTTCTGAAGTAGTGATTTTTCAAATCCATCGATCAGTTTATCTTCTGCACAATAAAACATCTGCATGTATCCTTTGTAAAGATGTCCTTTTATTGCTCCGCCATCTGTGCGCCACCTGTTTACATAATCTTCCATGTTCGACTCCAGTTTCTGAATCATCTTGTCGTTAAAAATAAATCCCTTTTCATAGTGATGTGTAAAATCGGTGACTGTGATTTTACATTTCCCATCTTTTACCCTGATAGAGATACTGTATGTGATCCAGGTAGTAAACACAGGAGAATTATATGGCTGAAAGGTACTTGTTTCATCCTGAACCCTTGCAATTGATAACAAGCCATTTTCCTTATCTTCAACAAGCGCCCTGCTGATACCATCGCCGGTAAGTTTATAAGTTGATATCAGAAAGCTGCGGGCACTGTTGTACAATTGTTCTTTTGTTTTCCCGGGCACTTCGATGATTTTTGTAAACTCAATTTTTCCTTTTTCGTTGTATGAAAGCGGGCGTGCATGCCATGGTATTATGCGCACTGATTTTACACTGAATGCTTTTATGTCACTGAAATTTTCAGTTTCTTTTTTGCCAGCTAAAGTTTGATAAGTTATATGAAGGTCTTCATACTTTTTGTTGATCTTTTCATTGTACACATTCGGAAAGAGATCCGGTTTAACAGGATAGCCTGTAATGGTTATATTACTGATGGAGTCGCCGGTAATTGTTACAATGTAATCCGTTTGTGCAAACAATTGCCTGGTTGCCGGAAATAAAATCAACAGCAGGAAAAGGATAAAAAACTTTTTCATTTTGCAGATTTTGGAAATTTTCATTTGCCCGGGTACAACACACTATACAAGTGTAAATTAAAACACGATTATAAATAAGGATGTTCATCAGCAGCAGGGCTAATTGTAGTTGGTATAAAAAAATGTTGCATGAGTATCTTAATATTTTGTTGTTGCATTTTAAACGGCTTATTCAACCAAATTAGTTTCAGCTGCTGTAAGTATTCAGTTGTACTTTTAAAGCCGTTTTATACTCATCATTCTTTTATTGTTTTCCAAATAGTAACTCTTTAAACTTTGCTGCAGCCATGTGTACCTGCACAGTCCAGTCTTCAGCAGCACTGTCATCTGCACCATCAGAAATATATTTCAGGCAGAGGAAAGGAATATTTTCTTTCATTGCAATCAGGGCAAGGGGATAGGCTTCCATTTCAACCACATTATAAACAGTTGCTGAATGGTTCATTTCAAAATTATCACCGGTGCCGCAAACAGCTTCAGGTAAATCTTTAAACTGTAAACCATATTCCAGTACAGGATCAATATTTGATAAGGGCGTTTCATATAATTGAAAACCAAGTCCCCGCACATCCATATCACGCTGGATGAATTTTGTACAGCAAACAACATCTCCTTTTTTGAAGTGACTGCTCCCTGCTGAGCCAAGGTTTACAATCAGCTTTGGTTTTTCTTTTGCAATCTGGCGGGTAAGCATATAAGCTGCATTTACTTTCCCTATTCCGGTAAACAAGTGATGGTAGTCTGCAAATTCAGTCGACGCTTCTGATTCAAGTGCGAAAACAAAAAGAGCTTCTTTTAATAGCGATTCTGTAAGTTCTGTGTTCATACTCATGCTGCAATATAAAAATTACAGACCAATTGCAGCAGCACATTAAACGGAGAATGAACACATGAATGAAATACATTTAATTGATTAAAGTTTAAACAATGAACTACTGTTGAATAAATATTTCTGTAAAATTTACTTCTGGTAAGTTGAAATTATTTGCATTTTAAAAGCTGTTTCGTGTTTTGCACATGTTCTATCCGTATATTTACTATACAATTTACGATTGAGAAACGAGCTGCCGATATGAAAACGAATACCCTGCCTGTTACGCATTTTATCAGTGAAAAAGAGCTGCCATATACTTTATATAGTGTTCTTACTTCCATTTTTTTGTTGTTTTATGTACCAATAAGCTTACTCCCTTCTGTTTCGGATTATTTAACAACAGTGATTTTGATTTCAGGAGTAGTATTAATGCTCACAGGAATTTTATTCTTTCATCGTCAATGGCATTTTTTGTCGATGGTGATTGTGATTATTGTTCAGAATTTTGCGATTTTCTGGGGCTCTTACCGTTACGGGCGATCAATGGGTGTGATGCTGTATTATTTTCCCTGCATTACGGCCTACTTATACGTTTACCTGTATAATCCAGGCCGACTTAAAATTGCCATAAAGGTTAGTATTATCTCGTTATCATTCCTCGCTTCTTCTTTTTTTACTGAATTAAAATCAGAAAAGTATCCTGTGTTTACAGAAACGTTTACTGAAAGAATTTATACCATCAATCTGATTTTTTCTGTAATCGCTACATTGTCCATTCTTATTTCACTTTATTATCATTTTGTACGGCTGCATGAAAAAATGATTACCGAGCAACACAAACAACATCAGACAGAGTTGCGTGAAATAGATTTAAAACATGAACGTGACGAATATTTGCTTTTACTTTCTTTACGTGATGATATTGCACAAACACTTGTAACGAGCAGGATGTTTTTACAAATGATTCCTGATAAACAGGAACTTTTGGAAAAGGCAGATGAAGGTGTGAAGAATGCAATTAACGGGCTGAATAATATATCTGTTGAACTGAGCCCTGCAATGTTGATTGATCTTGGTTTTGAAAATGGTATTTCTGTTTATGCAGATCTTCTGAGTAAGAAATTCAATTTGCCCATTGATATTAAACTTGAGAAAACTTCCTATGATCTGCCGGAAATTGACCGGCTTTCACTGTTCCGTATCATCCGGCAATGCATTGAAATAATTGCTGTAGAAGGTTCGGCAACATATCTTAATATATCACTTCATTGTGGCAGCAAAATCAGAATTTCTTTCAATCATGATTCTGAGGTGCAAAATTTTGCTGAAAGATTTACACAGAAAAAAAGGCAGGATCTTTCAAAACGACTCAATTATTACGAAGCTGTTATTAAAGAGCAAAACGGACAAGTAATTATGTTGCTTGATATCGGGTGTTATTGTCAAGAAAAGATTGTATAAAGGTTATTTTGCTTCCTGTAAATTGGTTTAAATGCTGCTGCAAATTGCAATGATGTTATTCTTAACCTGGTTGCCTTTGCACATACGCTTTTATTTCTCTTAGCAAATCTTCTCCAATCACATTGATCACAGCTCCTTCGTCAACCTCTGCCTGGCTTACAAGATTTTTTAAAAGAGTTGTTAAGTCAAATTCAGATTCTCCATTTAATACACGGTGAATAACAACTCCTATCAGACTTTCTGAAGGTGTCTTTCTTAGTAAGTCTTCAATTTTACTTTTCAGTAAAAGATCGTATTCTGTTTCTTGTCTTTTCGACATGATTTTTACGAAAGATGAATTAATGGGTTTATATATCAGCTAGCTAGACGATATTAATCTGAAAATAGTTTTCAGTAAAATGACATATTTTATTTTTATATGCGATGTTGCTGTAAACCTGTGTTTTTATTTTGCTCTTTATATCAAATAGGATAAAGCGAATACTCTCTGCATTCAACTGAATGTCTGTTGCGTCATGAATTTTATAAGTCATTTTGCAAATCAACCGCAACCTGAACATGTGTACCTTCTCCCGGTTCGCTATGAATGGAAAAATGTCCGCCAATCATACCTGCACGTTCACGCATGCCAATAACACCTAACGATTTTCTTTTCTTCAAATCAGCAATATTGAAACCTTTGCCATTATCGCTCACCGAAAGTACCAGGTCATTTTCATCCAGGTCAAGCGAAGCATTTACAACACTTGCTTCAGCGTAGCGGGCCACATTTGTTAAACTCTCCTGGTAAATTCTGTAAAGAGCTGTTGATGTACTGAACGAAACTTCCAGTGTATCAATTTCAGTAAAGAAGTTAACAGTAATGCCAGTTTGGGTTTGAAACTCCTTTGAATAAAGTTTTAAAGCTTCAGCTATACCAAGGTCTTCAATTATCTGTGGCCGCAGGTTATAAGCAATTTTGCGGATTGTATTAATCGTGTTTTCAGACAGGGATAACATCTTGCTGATTCTCTGGTTGCGTTCTTCTTCGCTCACTATATCGTTAGACTGAAGCCATGCTATGTTCATTTTTAATACAGTGAGCTGCTGACCGAGTTCATCATGAATTTCCCGTGCAATATGAATACGTTCATTCTCTCTCAGGTTATCGATATGCTTTGTCAGCTGACGTAACTGCATATTTACAAGTTCCACTTCATGCTCTGCAGCTTTACGTTCTGATATGTCAACAGCAGTACTGACAATGCAATCTTTACCTTCATATTCGATTGGTACCGATTTAAAGAAATACGGAACCGGATTTCCTGATTTATCAAGAATATCTGCTTCAATGGTGGACATACCTTTTTCGCTCACTTCATTAAAATATGTGAGCATTTTTTGTTGCTGATCCGCCGGAAAGAAATCTTTTATATCTTTTTGAACTTCTGTATTTGTGCAACCTGTAAGTTCTTCCATCTGCCTGTTTATTCGCAGCAATTTTTTGTTTTCATTAAACAGGAAGAATACTCCCGGTAAGCTTTCGAGAATACTCTCTGAAAGCTCTTTTTGTTTTTTGATTTCTTCTTCGGCTTTATTTAAAGTAATGGTAGAATATCTTGTTGTAAAAACCAATATCAGGATAAAAAACAATGCCATTAGTACTGTTCCAAAATTATGCAGGAAAAGACCATGCAGTTCTCCCTGCAAACGTAACCACGCAAACAAAAAAGTAACAACAATGCTGATAATTAGAATGCGCCTGTTTACTCTTGCAGCAGTTGTTTGCTTGGTAAAAGGAGCTATTACACCATATTGGGAGCTGTTAAAAAAAACAGCACTCGATATCATAAACATGGTTATAACAGCAATGGGGGAAACAAGTGAATACCCGGGGAATGGTTGCTTTTGTGATGATTGAAAAACATAGCCAATAAGCACAAGAAAGGATGATGCCCAAAGAGGGATGACCAAAATGTCGTTGATGATATGTTCTTTTTTGTACCGGAAACTGATTAGAATAACGGACAATAAGAGTAAATGAAGTGCAGCTCCAAACGTCATGCGGCCGGGGTGATTACCCGGTGCTGTTAAATAGTCTTTTACCAGCAACTCATCAATGCCTGCATTCCAGTGAAAAATGTGCTGGGAAATCGTTATACCGCTGAGAAGCAAAACAAAGATTGAGATAATTAAAGCTGCTGTTTTTCTTTTTTTAATCTCCAGCAGGTAAAAAGCGATGGCAGAAAGAAGGTAACCAATTCCTGTGTTGAATTTTGTAACAATATACTCCGGTCCAAAAATGATTATTGATTGTATATCCAGAATCCAGGCGAGAATAATGGACAACGACAGAACAAAGCCTATTGTTAAACAGAACAGAACAATATGCCGGGATTTAATTTTATTTAAAAACATTGGTTGGAAGAATAGATAAATTTTTTTAACAGGCATGCTGCTTAAAAAAGTTTAAATATTGATGATAAAATTTTTAATATATAAAATTAAATCTGTTTTTACTTTCAGCAATAAATGACAAATACAGTTTCTGTCAATGAAACTTGAAATTTGATGGAAATAAGTGCAATTACTTACAGACCCACTGAAAGAAAAAAACTGTTCTTAAGTATAAATCATATTCGAATGAATACTGCTGAAATTAAACTCAACTGTTTTTGGTTCCGGGAATTTCATGAATCAGATGTTTGCCATAACATCCTGCCGGTGTTTGATAGCCTGCTTTGAAATTACCAGCTAAAATTTTCTGTGCAATCGTAAGTATTCCCCATGCAGTTACACTGTAACCATCAGCACAACTAAACTGGTGAGTGAGCCCTTTTCCTCCGGCATTTGTTACTTTACCCCAAATGATTGTGCTGGCATTGGCCCGTTGTTCATCAGTTGGTCCGGAGGGGCCTTTATCAATTTTTCGCTGAATATAATTCCGCATGAACTGTGTACGCAGAAGCCAGTTAAATAAGAACTGGAATTTCAGTATCCGGTAAACCGTTGGTTTCATTCCCGTAAACACTTCAACATTGGGTATGCCTGTGGTATGGTAAGCTGTTGAAATATCTCCCCACTGCAAACTCATCACAAACCGTTGCTGACTGTTTACGTTTAACCACATGCCTTTATATCCCAAAGGCTTTTTTACAAACTGACCATTTTCCCTGATGACAGCTTTTTCACCAATCCTTGTTGCCATTGTGGTTGCAGTACCATGACTGGTTTGAGAACGGGAAGGAATAAAAGCCAGTTGAAGATGTGTTGCATCGGGCATTTGCTCTTTGAGATGAAGTGCACAACAATCGGTCGGGATGACATCAAATCCGGCGCCGGGCATGAGCATCACTCCGGCTTGTTGAGCTGCAGCATGATATGTTTTGATTTGTTCAAAAACCGGTATGTCGCCATTTATATCAATATAGTGTGTGCCGGTTGCAATACAGGCTTCCACCATTTGTTTTGCAGTATTGGCAAAGGGTCCGGCTGCATGAATGACTAATTGAACATCCTGCAGTTGCTTTTCAATAACAGTTGAATCATCTAATGCAAATATCCTGTACTCGTAGTTCAGTTCTTTTGAAAGTGCTGATATGATTGCTTCGTTTCTTCCTGCAAGAACAGGGGAGAGGTTATACTCTTTTGCATAACGGGCAATGAGCTTTGCGGTGTAGCCATTTGCTCCGTAAAGCAGCAGTTTTGTTTTTTGCATGATTAAAATTCAATGAGTGAGATGATTTCTTCCAGAAAACGTTGATCTGTTTCATCAAATGTATTTAAATCAATACTGTCGACATCCAGAACAGCTAAGACTTCATTGTTTCGGATAACCGGCACTACAATTTCGGATTTGCTTAAGCTACTGCAGGCAATATGACCGGGAAACTTTTCTACATCAGGAACGATCATCGTTTTTGCTTCTGCCCACGCAGTGCCGCAAACTCCTTTTCCTTTTCGTATGCGGGTGCAGGCTACCGGTCCCTGGAAAGGACCAAGTACAAGTTCATTGCTTTTGACTATATAAAAACCAACCCAAAGCCAGCCAAACTGCTCTTTCAGCGCTGCACAAACATTAGCAAGGTTGGCAACCAGATCGGGTTCTCCTTCAAGTAAACCTTTGATTTGAGGAATCAGCTCTTTGTATTGCTCTTCTTTTGTTCCTTGTATAATATGTAAATCTTCAGCCATTGCAATAATTTGGGCAAAGGTAGGCAGCAAGCTCCTGATTCTGAATTAAGATGCCGGCTATGTATGCTTATTTGGGATTGCTGGCTAGCAAGAAGTTGCACATTTTGTACAAAACACGGGCACCGGTATTTTCATCGCCTTCGGTTGTGCTCATGCCAACTTCAACCAGGTCAAAACCGATGACTCTGCGTCCGCTCTGTATAATTTTACGTATGAGGTAAAAGACCTGTTCTGTTTCAAAGCCACCCATAACAGGTGTGCCGGTATTGCGGCAAAGTTTAGGATCCAAGCCATCAATATCAAAACTGATATGGATTGTTTGAGGAAGCTGCTCGACAATTTCATTCACCACCATTTGCCAGGTCTTTCCTTCGTACATGCTTTCCCGCATGTCTTTATAAAAGAAACAAACAACCCTTCCTTCCGAATCATTTACAACGTTAAGTTCATTGTCGCCATAATCTCTAACACCAATCTGAACAAGCTTTTTTATTTGAGGTATTTCTTTTAACGCATTGAACATCACAGATGCATGCGAATAAGTAAAACCTTCGTACGATTCTCTTAAATCAAGGTGAGCGTCAATTTGAAGGATACCAAAATCGCCATGCTTTTCTGCAAGGGCTTTGTAATAGCCAAGAGGTGTGCTATGATCTCCGCCAAGTAAACCAACCAGCTTTCCCTGGTCGAGAAGAGCTTTTGTTTGTTCATAGACCCAGTTATTCAGGAATACACTTCCTTCATTTACTTCCCTCAAAGTTTTGCACATGAACTTGTTATCGTTCACATTTTCGTCCTGGGCTATATAGTTAATGTAGAGTTCAGCTTCTTTACGCAGATAGTCGCTTTTCAAAAGAATCTTCCTGTCGGTATCGAGCATATAAATACCTCTCCGCCATGCGTCGTTCGTATCATTATCGTAAAGCTCTACCTGGAAACTTGCTTTGAAAATATGCTCCGGAGCCCTTGCTGTACCTGCTCTGTAGCTCACTGTTGCTTCCCACGGAACAGGTAATATAATAAGGTCTGCATCTTCTTCTGTAAAAGGAAGACCAAAGATGTTGTTGTTAGGGTTGGCAGCATCATTGTGATCGAACTGCGACAAATCTGTCATATAATGGAGTTTGAGAAAACTTTGCAAAGTTATAAGACATCAGAACACAAACTAAAGGTTGCAAAAGAAGTTTTGCACAGCAATGGTTGAATCTCGAATAAATACTTTGGAAAATTGATTTTCCCGTTTGTCAAATTTTGGTAGCTAAACCAAAAGGGAGGAGATTTTGGGCTAACTTTGCGCAGTTATAAAAACAGCTGAGAAAAATGAAGACAGTACACATCGTAATTCTTGTAGTAATAGCAGTTGCAATCGGGATTCTGATCAGTTCAATCGGGGACTTATCAACCTATGATACAATCAATTCTGCCAAGGCCAAGCCGGGAAAATTTCTGCATATCATTGCCAAACTTGACACCACCCAAGGAAAGAAAATTGAGTACGATGCATTAAAAAATCCAAACTATTTAAGCTTTCATATTGTTGATTCTTTAGGCGGAAAAGCAAAGGTTGTATACCTGAAAGGACAGCCGCCAACAGATATGGTGAAGAGCGAACGAATGGTGTTGAAAGGAAAAATGACGGACAGTGCTTTTCTTTGTGATGATATCCTGATTAAATGTCCAAGCAAATACACCGACAGCAAAGCTAAAATCAGCACAGCTTCCAAATAACATACTGCCTTAAACTGTTTGCTGCTGCCAGCCAGTGAAAGGTTTTCAATAATTATTATCTATGCCATCATACACAGGTGAACATTTACTGCCCGGACAGATTGGAAATTTTCTGACCGTTCTTTCTTTGGTTTCTTCCTTATTTGCCACGATTGCCTATTTCAAATCGGTAAAAGCAAAAACGCAAATTGATCAGCAAAGCTGGAAACGAATTGCCCGTTCTGCATTTGTAACCGAAATTGTATCTGTTGTCGGTATTTTCATTACGCTTTATTATATTATTTATAACCACCAGTTTGAGTATGCGTATGCCTGGAAGCATAGCAATCTCGAACTTGAAACCAAGTATATTTTAAGTTGTTTCTGGGAAGGGCAGGAAGGTAGTTTTCTGCTCTGGAGTTTCTGGCATTGTGTACTTGGAGGTATTATTATTCTGAGAGAAAAGGAGTGGGAAGCACCTGTAATGGTTACAATAAGCTTTGCTCAGTTCGCTTTGGCAACCATGGTTTTAGGTGTATTCTTCTTTAATTTTAAAATAGGAAGTAATCCATTTGTTTTGATGCGGAATGAAGGGATGCTCAGCGCTGATCAATTCCCCATAGGTTTTGAAAATGGAGTTTTAAAGACTGACTATTTAAGTTTTATCCCTGATGGAAATGGTCTTAATCCATTACTTCAAAACTACTGGATGGTGGTACATCCACCGGTTCTCTTCCTCGGATTTGCCGCCACTATTGTTCCATTTGCATTTGCAATAGCTGCATTATGGAAAAAGGATTACACCGGCTGGATTCCGGCTGTTCGTCCATGGGCCATTTTTGCAGCTGCTGTACTTGGTTTAGGTATTATGATGGGTGGTGCATGGGCTTACGAAAGCTTAACTTTCGGTGGTTACTGGGCATGGGACCCGGTTGAAAATGCTTCGCTTGTTCCCTGGATCATTGGCATCAGCGGTATTCATACTTTAATTGCCTATAAGCATTCAGGTCAGTCGTTAAGGTCTACTTTTTTATTCTTTATACTCCAGTTCCTGCTTATTAACTATTCTACCTTTTTAACACGAAGTGGAATTTTAGGCGATACCAGCGTACATGCCTTTACGGATCTTGGAATGAATGGCCAACTGCTGGCTTTTCTAGCTGTCTTTGTAGTTCCGTCGCTGTTTTTGTTTGGCTGGAATTACAGGAAAATTCCTGTGGTGGCAAAAGAAGAGGCAATTGATTCAAGGGAGTTCTGGTTGTTTGTTGGCGCATTGCTTTTATTTATATCTGCGATCTTCATTATCGGCAAAACTTCTTTGCCGGTTGGCAATAAACTGTTCGGCAGCAAGTTTGCTCCTCCTCAGGAAATTGAATATTCATACAACAAGGTGCTGATTCTTTTCTCCTTCATTATTGGCATTCTTACAGCCATCAGTCAGTACCTCAAATACAAGCAAACAAGCAGGTCTGCATTTGTAAAAAGCATCTGGTTGCCAACCTTAATTGCAGCAGTCATATCATTCTCTATCAGTGTTTTTGGAAATATTAATTACAATAAATTTGGCATAGGTTTTCTTGCTGCTATTCATTTCAGTATCTTCTCTTCTGTATATTCAGCCGTGGCAAATTTCATGTACCTGTTTACAGGTATTAAAGGAAAGATGATTAAGGCAGGAGCTTCTCTTGCACACTTTGGTTTTGGATTAGTGCTGGTTGGCGTGCTCATTTCATCTTCCAAAAAAGAAGTGATCAGTTGGAACAGGAGCGGCATCATGGTCAATTTTGGTGAAGGAAGTACAGAAAACCCGGCCGAAAATCTGACCCTTGTGAAAGGTGTTGCGACCGATATGGGCAAGTACATGGTGACTTATTTTGGTGATTCTACCAATCCGCCTGACCCCAAGCATTATTTTAAAGTAAAATTTGAGGATAAGAAATCCGGCGAAAGTTTCATTCTTTTCCCTGATGCATTTGTGAATTTCAGGGGAAATGGCCAGTTAATGGCAAACCCTGATAGCAAGCACTATCTCCACAAAGATGTATTTACTTACATCACATCATTACCCAATCCCGACAAAAACAAGGATACAGCTTCCTTTATTCCACATTTAATGAAACCGGGTGATACTGCTTTTTACAGCCATGGTTATTATGTGCTGGAAGGTTTAAGCAGGAATGTTACAAGGAAGAATATTGTCGCCAATCCAACCGATTCTGTTTTTGCAGTAAACATCACTGTTGTTTCGAAAGACAGCAGCAAGTATAGTGCTGAGCCTGTACTAATCCTGAGCGGTAACCAGGCAAGGGCGGTTGCTGATACTGTTATTGCTCAAAACCTTGTGTTTGCATTTACGGGTGCTGATAAAGACGGATTAAAGATTGGTGTTAAGGAAAGTGATGCAGTTCTGCAGTACGTTACTCTTAAAGCATATGTGTTCCCGGCTATTAATGTTCTTTGGCTGGGTATTCTTATTATGACGTTTGGTTCTTTACTGGCAATGTATAATCATATTCAGAAAAACAGGAAGGCGGCACTGAAAAAAGTCTGAACAAGGGCCTAAGAAAAGTAAGTTTTACAAACAATACCCGTAAGTCGTTATAACATTTAATGATTTGGCATCCTTTATTTCTTTGTGTGGAAAAGAATGCCCTCCAGCACACCTGTTGAAAGCGGGTTTTTGGTGAAATAAATCATCTTGTTGTTTTTAAGCGGCTCAAGTTCGGGGCTGTAATTTGCAACTACGATTCCTTTTGATTTTCCTGTGAGCATATCCTTGTCATTGCCACTGTTACCTGCTGTGATAATTTTTTGTAAAGGGACCCGCCATTTATAGCTGAGATATTGAACGGCTTTTCCCTTGCTGGCACGCAACGGCAGCAAATCAAGATATTTATTTTCGGTTAAAAGAATGCTTGCTTTTAGTTTACGTTCGTCCAGGTACCGGTAAAGGTTTGCCATCTGGTCATTGTCAAAAGATCCGGTTACATAATAACTAAGCTTAAACCGCCACTGGGCTTCTTTTTCCTGTAACTGGAGACCGGGGAATTTTTCAAGAGCACGCTGAAGTTCATCCCTTTTCCACTGATAATTGATATGGCTTTCCCATCCTTTGTCGGGTATGAATTTGTCGGTATAATAGATTTCAGAACCTGCTGAACAGATCAATATATCCGGATCAGGTAACTCGTATTTTTCAAATGCATCTTTTGTGATGAGCCTGTTTCTGCCGCTGGCTATTCCAAAAATAACTTTGTCTTTGTTTTCATTGATCCACCTCGAAAATTCTTTGAGTCCCTGGGTATTTGTTCCCTCCACCAATGTTCCATCTAGATCAGAAATTACAAACAGCTCAGCAGTTGAAAGTTTTTTACCATAGGCTGTTTTCTGAACAAAGGAATAGGTGTCGTCATTTTTCTGGAGAAACAGATCGTTGAGCAATTTTACATAATGATCAGCATAAGTGGGCCATGAATAAAACTGGTTGGACGCAAGAATGCCATTGGTTGAATATTTTTCCCAACGGGCTGCATCGGCAATGATTTTTTTAATAGCCGCAGCAATTTTTTCAGGGCTTTCAACATCCACCAGTAACCCGTTTTCACATTTTGTGAGAATTTCCTTTGGACCTCCTGTTGGGGAGGCAATAACGGGTAGTCCGCAGGCAGCTGCTTCTATAATGGTGAGGCCGAAGTTTTCGCCGGGAGTAGCGTTCACAAATACACCTTTCTTATGTGCTGCAATCCGGTATATTTCAGGAACCTCAATTTTTGGATCATTCTTTTTGGGGATGGCCATTTTGCCGTAGAGATCATATTTGTCGAGTAAGAGCAGCAGATTGGTTAAAATATCCTGTTCATCCTGCGGCATTTTGGTGATATCTTTCCTCACACCTGCAAAAATGGCGAGATTAGCCATTGTTTGTAATTCTTTATCCTGGCCATAAGCCTGTATAATAGTTTCAAAATTCTTTCGCTTATCTGCTCTGCCAATGGAGAGAATAAGTGGCTTTGATGGTTGAAATAAAAAACGGTCAATTTCGGAATTGATCCTGTAAAATGCCTGCTCCTGTTCAATTGACATTTTAAAGGAAGGCAGATCCATCCTGTAAAACGGATAATAAATATCCTGATTTACGCCCGGTGGGATTACTTTAAACCTACCCGAAGCTGCATTGTTATATAAAGAGTACTGTGAATCGATGATGTGCTGGGTGCTTACAATAACTGCATCAGCTGTTTGTAAAAGCCCTTCTTCCACATCGATGCGACGCTGCATATTAAATTTCTCTTCTATCTTTTCAGGTGTTAATCCTTGCTGCAGCAGAATGTTTTTTTTGTTGAGGCCAAGGGAATGGCCGGTAGCAAGAAATGGTATGCCAAAGATTTCGCTAATCTGACCAGCAAGATAATTTCCATCAGCATAGTGCCCGTGAACAACATCAGGGAAATCGCCTTCTTCATCAATGAAGCGCAGGGTTTTATCAACAAATTCATCTAGGTAATCCCACAGTGTTTCTTTTGGCCGGTAGGTATTACCGCCACAGGTAATCCGCACAATCCTAGCTTTGTCATTTACCTGTTCAATTTCTTTTTCGTAAGAAGCTGAAACCCTTTTTTCATTTATTCTGCGAGTGAATAGATCGACTTTTCGTACTTCAGGGTGTTTGGAGAGGCTTTCTAATTGTTCAAGGACGTATTTCACCTGCCCACCGGTATCCTTATCTCTTCCGATTTCGGGGTTATTAAACCGTATCAGGCCATGCGGACTGAATAACTGTATATAATATCCCTTTTCCATTTTTTTTATTTACAGGTGAAAAGAAGCAAAGGTAGTAATTCTGATTTAGGAACGGGATTTGGTAGATTTGAAGTATAAAGCATAGTATCAATGTACTCTGGATCAGGTTTTAGTGATTGGGAAATTGGTGATATTACTGTTATCGTTCATAACGGTATCTATCATTTGTTTCACCTGATCATACCAAACCATGACTACATTGCTCATGCAGTTTCAAGGGATGGAATATCTTGGAAAAGAGTGAAGAATGCGCTTTTTGTTGGAAATCCAGGTGAATGGGACGATGATATGTTATGGACAATGCATGTATGCCACGTTAACGACCGGTTTGAAATGTATTATACAGGATTGCAGCGCAGAGACAGGGGAGGAGTTTCGAGAATAGGGTTGGCATTTTCTGAAAATTTACTTGATTGGGAAAAAAGCAAAAAAGCAATTTTCCCGATTGAACCCAAAGGTGTTTTTTACGAAGACCTCAGTCACAGTCCACGGAAATGGATAAGTTTTCGTGATCCATTCAGAGTTGAGTATGAGGATGAAATATATTTGCTGATTTGTGCACGTACAATAAGCGGCCCCGTTAGTCGCAGGGGTTGTGTTGGATTGGTTAAAATCACTAATGATATAGTTGAACGTATGCCACCATTGTTATATCCAATGGTATATGATGATATTGAATGCCCCTGTATATTTCAATTAAAAAACCGGTTTTACATCATAGGGTCAATACGTGAAGATATTAAAGTCAGATACTGGCATTCCAATGATTTTTTTGGAGAATATCATTCGTTTGATCTCGATATACTACTGCCTCAAGGAAATTATGCAGCACGTATTTCCGAAGATGATGGCCATTTACTCATTTATAATTTTTTCTATCCGTATGGGAAAATTAATACGTTCAGGGTATTGCCGCCTCCAAAAGAAGTAGATACTGATGAAGATGGGAAACTCATTTTAAAAAGTTATTACCGTTGGGATGAAATGGTAATCAAAACAATTGAGCAGAACGAATCTGCATCATTCAAACAACTTTTTTCAAACCCAACTGCTTTTTGCAACAATAACTCTGGGCAATGGATATTTGGTTCTGGCAGTGGGTATGAATTATTCTGTTTTAAAAAACCATCCAACAGTTATATATGGGAAGGGCAGCTTGCCATTGAAGGTTTGGGCAAATTGGGTTTGCTCTGCGAAATGGATGAAGAGGGGAATGGCTATTTTATTTCACTTGATTTTTCACATGGGTTGGTTGAGTTCAGAACATGGGGTTTTAACCCGCAAAACAACAAGGAGAACTTTATTTTTGAAAGTATTCAGTCGGGTTTTTTCAATGGCTATGAGAAAGATTCCATTCATTTCAGACTGATCCATTATGGTCACTATTTTGAACTTTCTGTGAATGAAACTATCATACTTACATTGATGGATTATACTTACAACGGTGAATATGTTGGTTTTTACTCAGCTTCATCAATTATTTCACTGCAACATTCACTGATGAAAATTTTGCCGGATCCCGAGGATGAGTATGCAAGTAATAAAGAACCTGAATAGATTTTATAATTGCAAATAATCGGATTTATTGATAACAATTTATTCTTTAAAGCCAGCCCGATCTTCTGAAAATATAGTAAAGCGATGAACAGGCAAGTACTGTTCCCAGCAGAACAATATAAAATCCATAATGCATTTCTGACTGTGGTATAAAACGGAAGTTCATACCATAAAAACCGGCTACCATTGTTGGTACCGCAAATATGGCTGCCCAGCCGGCAAATTTCTTTGATACATCGCTTTGCGAAATAGAAATGAGTGAGAAATTGGCTTCCAGCGCAGTGTTGAGTAACTCTCTAGTATTATCCACCATTTCATTAATGCGCATCACATGGTCGTAAATATCACGGAAATACGCCTGTATTTCTGGAGATATTGATTTCATTTCAAAACGCATTAAGCGGTTGCAAACATCAATCAGGGGAGAAACAGCTCTTTTCACTTCCAGCAAATCCCGTTTGAGTTGATAAATCTGTTCGGTTGTTTCCCTGCTAGGTTTTTCTTTGAAAACTTTGGCTTCAATTTCTTCCAGTTGCTGTTCCAGTTCATCAACTACAGGAAAGTAACGGTCAACAATAAAATCCATGACAGAATACAACACATATCCCTGGCCTTTTCCCATCATTTCAGGCATTGTTTCGCAACGGGATCGTACTTCTGTATAAGGAACATTTGAGCCATGACGTACAATTACAATGAAATTGGGTCCAACGAAAAAATGGGTTTCACCAAATTCCGTATTTCCTGATAAGCCTCTTTGTACTGTGCGCAGAACAATGAAAATTGAATCACCATAAACTTCCAGTTTGGGTCGTTGGTGAGCTTTATGTGCATCTTCAATAGCAAGATCGTGCAAACAAAATTCCAACTGCACTTTATCCAGTATTTCTTCTGAGGGTTCAAATAACCCCATCCAGACAAACTGGTCAGGATTTTTTAATACTTCATGCACATCTTCTAACTGAATATCTCTAATACGGCGGCCATCAGAATAGGCCGCACAATTGACGATTTCGTTCATACAATTCTTTTATTAGCAGCAAACTTGGTTCGTGAAAGGTCGGGAAAAAGATGAAAAAATGAACAGGGTAGTAGAAATGTTTTTAAACAGATGATGCTCTATTTTTTATTTATGAATAGTAACTGAGCGGTAACCAGTGCTGCAATAATCTGGATAATTCCCATGGTAATAAACAAAGCTTCAAATGATACAAAGTGTGTAATCAGCCCTCCAATTCCAAACGCAATACCTGTTACAATCTGCGACTGACCAGTTGAAAGTCCCCATGCATACGCATCCATTTCATCACTTAAATTGTTGGCATAAAGAGCATCCCAGGCGGGTGTGCCAATGGCTTCTGAAATGCCAAGTCCGGCCTGTACAAGAAATAACTGAAACGGATTTTGAACCAGCAAATAACCAAATGTAAAAACTGCATTGAGCAGGTAACCTGCCAGCATTACTTTGGTTTTGTATTCTTTCTTATTTAATAAACGCCCAACCAAAATATAAAGCAAGCCGGTAACAACAAGGTAGGTTGCCCATGCCCAGGTAATATCAAGAATATCTCCACCAACTTTTTCAGCAAATACTGCGAATAAAGGCCCCATCATGCCTTCGCCGAAATACCAGATGTTTGCACCAAGCAGTAATATTCTTGTGGTTTTGGTTAACGTCATGGAACGGGTATAATGTAAAATCTAATTTACATTGATTACTGTTTAAAAAATAATCGTGTAAGAATAAATTATTGACCAAACATGTTCGATGCTTTTTTTTACAGGCTGTAATTGCTTAGTTTAAAATACTCTGCATGGTTGGTAATCCAGAGGTTGTACATATTTAAAATACTCAAAAAATTAATTCTTCTTTTGGTAAATGGTGACGCTGGCTGATGCTGAACATTTGCAGAAATTTCACAAGGCAGCGTTGGTTACATTTTGCCTGTCTGTTGTATTAACTACAGATTGATTAATTTACATCCTGATGAGTGGAAGGAAAAGCACATATCTTTTTATTGGTTTTGCGGTTGCAGGGTTGCTGAGCGTTTTACATGTCAAAGCACAGGAGCAACCATTGCCACCTCCCGATACAGCCACCATCATCAAAGTTGCAAAGGCCAATTACGGTCCCAACGATACAGTTTTTGTAAAAGCACAGATCATTAACGGCGAACTGCTTGGCGGAAAAGATCTTGAAGAAATTTTTGTCTGGGGGGGAGATCCCAAAGAAGCAGCGAAGTACTGGGCCAACTGGACCAGGTTGCGTAATGCTGTTTATGTTACATACCCAATGGCAAGATCAGCCGGTTTTGTAATGATTGATGTAAACAAACACCTCGAAAACGTTAGCGGCCGCAGCGAACGGAAAGATTACATTAAATCACGGGAAAAAGAATTAAGAGCTGCATTCGGCGATAAGGTATCCGATCTTTCCATTTACCAGGGAAAGGTGCTGATGAAACTGATCAACCGCCAGACCGGGAATAACTGTTATGAAATTATCAGGGAAATGAAAGGCGGCTTTACTGCAGGTTTTTATCAAACACTTATGTTTTTTGCAGGCACAAGTTTAAAGCAGGCCTGGAGTCCTTCTGAAGATAAATTTGATAAACAAATTGAAGAAATTGTCCTGGAAATTGACCGTATGTATTACGGCGCACCTGGTTATTCATCTCCCGCAGCTGCACGATAGTGTGCGCTCAGTTTTTATGCTTAATTTCACGCCCAAAATTCACCGTTCATGAAGTTAGATATACTTGCAATTGGCGTTCATCCTGATGATGTGGAACTGGCTTGTGCCGGAACCTTAATGATTGAAATTGCAAACGGAAAAAAGGTTGGAATTATTGATTTAACCCGTGGAGAACTGGGCACAAGAGGAACTGCTGAAACAAGAAAAACAGAAGCGGAAACTGCTGCAAAAATTATTGGTGTGCATGTACGTGAAAACCTTGGTATGCGTGATGGCTTTTTCAGAAATGATGAAGAACATCAGTTGCAGGTAATTCAAAAGATAAGACAGTACCAACCTGAGATTGTTATATGTAATGCAGTGGAAGACCGCCATCCTGATCATGGCCGTTCTTCAAAGCTGGTTTCAGATGCATGCTTTTATTCGGGTTTACGGAAAATAGAAACATCCTTTGATGGCACTGAACAAACAGCATGGCGTCCTAAATATGTTTTTCATTACATACAGGACAGGTATCTTGAACCTGATTTTATTTTTGATGTTTCATCAGTGTTTGATAAAAAACTGGAAAGCATCAATGCCTATGCAACTCAGTTCAATAGTGAAGGAGATAATGAACCTCAAACATATATTTCCACTCCAACTTATTTTGAAACAATTATAGCACGCCACCGCATGTTTGGCAAACGTATTGGAGTTGAATACGGCGAAGGATATATGACTGAAAAATTAATAGGTATTAAATCATTTGATGCATTTATACAGGTCACAACCTGATAACCAGCAGCATTTAAATTTTCCGAAAAGATTTGTTAAAGTGCCTTTATTTGGCAAAAAGCTATTTATTACTGCCTGTTTGCCTTTAAAGAAATGCCTTTTTCGGAA
Source organism: Chitinophagaceae bacterium UBA1931 (assembly GCA_002337125.1). Classification (GTDB taxonomy): domain Bacteria; phylum Bacteroidota; class Bacteroidia; order Chitinophagales; family Chitinophagaceae; genus Lacibacter. The sequence continues at coordinate 83,404 of DDFJ01000004.1, read as the reverse complement.
TGGCTTCATGGCTCAATAGTTTTAACTTTGCAGGAATTTTTTATTTCTATATGAGTAATCCAAAATTTCCCCAAAGCAAAACTCAATCTTTTCATAGTGAGTTGAAAAGGAGAGTGAACGCTTATTTCCAGGAGACGGGTAAAGACCAGACTGGTAATTTCAAACTGTTTTCAAAAGCAATGTTTCTTGGGCTTGCTTTTGTTGCACTTTATGTTCATTTGGTTTTCTTCACACCCGGAATTATTTTAGGTGTTATTGAATCAATCCTCTTTGGCGGTGTTGTTGCTGCTATTGGTTTTAATGTGATGCACGATGGTGCACATGGCAGCTTCAGTAAATACAAATCGGTAAACCTGCTGGCAGCATTTTCTTTAAATGTTCTTGGCGGCAGCAGTTTTATGTGGAATGTTAAACATAACATCATTCACCATGCTTATACAAATGTTGATGGAGTAGATGATGATATTGACATTCAGCCATGGATGCGTATGAGCAGTACACAAAAGAAATACAAGCTGCATAAATATCAGCACCGTTATTTCTGGTTTCTTTATTCATTGCTTTATATCCTCTGGATTTTTGTACTTGATTACCAGAAATATTTCAAAAACAAAATCGGCACAATGCAACTGAAGAAAATGCATATTGCCGATCATGTTATTTTCTGGTTGTTTAAAGCAGTAAACCTGTTCATCTTTATTGCATTACCCATCTGGATGGCTGGCTTCTTACCTTGGTTGCTTGGTTTTCTTGTAGCTACATTATTTGCCGGTTTTGTATTGAGTACTGTATTTCAACTGGCACATACAGTTGAGCATACTGCATTCCCAATGCCTGATGAAGCTGATGGACGTTTACAGGATGAATGGGCAATTCACCAGTTAAAAACAACCGCCAACTTTGCTACTAAAAACAAAATTATTTCAGCGTTGGTTGGAGGTTTGAACTTCCAGGTTGAACATCACCTGTTCCCTAAAATTTCGCATATTCATTATCCTGCAATCAGTAAGATCATCAAACAAACATGCAGTGAGTTTAATATTCCTTATATCGAATATCCAAAGATGAGGATGGCTTTTGCATCGCATGTAGCTTACCTGAAAGAAATGGGAAGAAAATAAAATAGTTTGTATCGTTATAAAAAAAATCCCGGCTGTATCAGCCGGGATTTTTTTGTTATTGTACTGCTTTAAAGTAGAAGATATCGTAGTAGTTTGAGTTGAGCCATGGCTTTTGTTTGCCACCTGATTTCTCTTTCACTTCACGACCGGTTAATTTAAATACGTTTTCAATTTGTGTATTGGGCACTGATATGTATTTCACCAATGAACCGGTGTATAAACCATTTGTTCCTGCAACACCATCGCTTGCAACAGAACCGGGATCGGTAGCAAATGAAATCACTGTATTATCAGGAGGAGAAATAGGAGCAAGGCCACCTTCATCATTATCACCAAACGATCCTCGCTGGAATGGATTGTTACGGCATGCATCAAGAATAACAATGTTCAACTTTGTATTTGCATCTTCCATACGTGCCAGTACCTGCGATACAGATGGGCAATCTTCTCTTACATCTGTTTTAGAACGAAGGTTTGCATCAACAGGAATAATATAGTTCTGATCATCAATCTGTATACCATGACCTGAGTAATAAAACAATCCAACCTGATAAGAAGCAAGTTTGTAACCAAACTCTTTTATAGCTGCTCTCAATTGGGCTGCATCACCATCAATGACTTCAATAACTTCAAATCCGCAATCACGCAACACCTGTGCCATTGATTTTGCATCGTTCTTAGGATTCTTTAACGGTGTAGTAAAACGGTAACCCTGGTTACCGATAACCAATGCAAGTTTCTTTTTATAGTTACCTGTATTTAAACCTGCAGTATTATTGGTTGTAACAATAGTTGTATTGTTAGGCTTTGTGTTTGTATTCGTGCCGGGATTTGTGTTGTTATTATTGGGTTTTGTATTTGTATTCCCGGCATTGGAATTATTGTTATTTGGTTTGGTATTTACATTAGGTTTATTTGTATTACTGTTTGTTGTTGGTGGGTTGTTTGCAGGTGGTTTTGAATTATTAACTGCAACAGGATTGTCGGAGTTATCGTAATTACTTTTTACCCAGGCATCGTAACCTGTGGGTGGTGTTTTTTCAATGAATTTTCCCTGGTTCCAATAACCTTCATCGGGCAAACCATCAAAATGGAAAAGCTGACCGTATCCATGATAGCGCTGATCTTTCCATTCACCGTAATAACGCTCACCATTGGTATAATAATAAGTTCCTTTTCCATTAAACTTGTTATCAGCAAAATTTCCGATGTAATAATCTCCTATATCAAAAAAGTACTGTCCTTCCCCGTTACGGTAGCCGTTTTTAAAGTTGCCTTCATAGTAACCATTGTTATAAACATATTTACCATAACCATTCTTACAATCACCACTGATACATCCTGTAGTTCCTTCTTTTAATAAACTGCTTTTTGGAGTAACCAGGTTGTTGTCTTTCCAGTAGCCAATCTTTTTTACACCGGTGTTGGGATCGTAGTTAATACCCCAGCCGTTTCGCTTACTGTCAACAAAAAAACCAACATATTTTTCACCTGTTGTAAAGAAATAAGTGCCATAACCGGTCAGCAGGTTTTCTTTAAACTGTCCAACCCAGCGGGTACCATCGTCCCAATAATATGCACCATAGCCATCCCGTTTGCCATCTTTAAAATATCCGAAAAAACGATCTTTAAAATCGTAATACTTCATGCCATATCCTTCATCACAAGAGCCTTTTAAGCATCCAACTGTACCAACAGGTTTGTTGTAATACGAAATGAGGCCGAGATATTTTCCTTTGCCAAACAATCCTTTTTGAACCGTTCCGTTTGAAAAGGTTTTTTCTCCTTCACCATCAAACTCACCATCTTTAAAATCACCAATGTATTTTGTTCCATCTGTAAATTCCATCACGCCAAATCCGGCAAATACATTTCCTAAGCTTTCGCCCATAAATTTTTCTCCGGATTTCCATGTGTATACACCAAAACCTTCACGCTTATCATCATAAAACTCTCCTTCATACACATCTCCGTTTGCGTATTGAAATTTACCGTAGCCGGAACTGCAGTTCCCGCTTAAACATGTTTGGGAAAATGAACTGGTAATAACAGAAAAGAATAAAAAAAGCGATAGTCCTAATGCTTTCATTTTGGGTGTAATTTGACGTAAGATACTTAGGATTCAACATTTTATCAATACCGTCTTTACGGTATTAACAATTGTAAGTTTTTTTCTTTTGTCAGTGGCTTACTCCCTTATCTTTGTTGCAAACAATACACTTGCCACATGCATTTTCAATTTACTGAAGAGCAGCTGATGATACAGCAGGCTGCAAGAGATTTTGCCCGTACAGAATGTTTACCCGGAGTTATTGAGCGTGATGAACATCAAAAGTTCGCCAGGGAACAGGTGAGCAAACTTGCCGATCTTGGTTTTATGGGAATGATGGTAAAACCTGAATATGGCGGTTCAGGAATGGATACTATCAGTTATGTACTTGCCATGGAAGAGATCAGTAAGATTGATGCCAGTGTTAGTGTGTGTATGAGTGTAAACAACAGTCTTGTATGTTATGGTCTGCAGGAGTTTTGTACCGAAGAACAGAAACAAAAATATCTTGTACCGCTTGCACAGGGAAAGAAAGACGGTGAGTTATACATTGGTGCTTTTTTATTGAGTGAACCCGAAGCTGGCAGTGATGCTACATCGCAACGAACAACTGCTGAAGATAAAGGTGATCATTATGTGCTGAACGGAATCAAAAACTGGATCACTAACGGATCATCCGCTTCAGTTTACCTGGTTGTTGCACAAACCGATGCTGGCAAGGGAAGTAAAGGAATCAATGCATTTATTGTTGAGAAAAACTGGCCCGGTGTAACAGTTGGTGCCAAAGAAAATAAAATGGGCATTCGTGGAAGTGATACACACAGCATTTCTTTCCAGGATGTGATTGTTCCCAAAGAAAACAGGATAGGTGAGGATGGTTTTGGATTCACCTTCGCCATGAAAACTTTAGCTGGCGGACGTATTGGTATTGCATCGCAGGCGTTGGGAATTGCAAGTGGCGCTTATGAACTGGCGTTGAAATATTCAAAAGAGCGCAAGGCATTTGGTAAAGAAATCATGCATCACCAGGCCATACAGTTTAAACTGGCTGATATGGCTACAAAAATTGAAGCAGCCCGTATGCTTTGTTTAAAAGCTGCATGGGATAAAGATCAGCACATCGATTATACACTCAGCTCATCCATGGCAAAAGTATTTGCCAGTGAAACAGCTATGTGGACGACAACAGAAGCTGTGCAGATACATGGTGGTTATGGTTATGTAAAAGAATTTCATGTAGAGCGTTTGATGCGTGATGCCAAGATTACACAGATTTATGAAGGTACAAGTGAAGTGCAGCGGATTGTGATTGGAAGAAGTATTCTGAAATAAACTCCATTTGAAAATTTGCATATGTGCTGACCTGAAAATGGTCAGCACATTTTTATTTTGATACATTTGCTCATGGCTGTAAATAAAGAAGCATATAAAGAAATTAAAACCTTCCTTGATTCAAAAGCTGTAACTCTTGTTGCTGTTTCAAAAACAAAACCCGCAGAAGATATACTGGAGCTGTATGAACTCGGTCAACGGGATTTTGGTGAAAACTATGTGCAGGAGTTAGTAGAGAAAGCAGAGAAACTTCCCAATGATATACGCTGGCATTTTATTGGTCACCTGCAAAGTAATAAGGTGAAATACATTGCGCCGTTTGTTCACCTGATTCATGGTGTTGATAGTTTTAAACTGCTGAAAGAAATTAACAAAGAAGCCATTAAGAAAAACCGAAGCATTGATATATTACTGCAGGCATACATTGCGCAGGAAGAAACAAAATTCGGGATGGATGAAGAAGAGTTGCAAGCAGCTATTACCGGGTTTGAACAACTGGAAAACAAACAGGTGAACATTTGCGGCTTAATGGGCATGGCAAGTTTTACGGATGATATGGATAAAGTAAGATCAGAATTTAAGCAATTGAAAAAAACGTTTGAAGAGCTTAAAAAATATCAAATCTCTAACTTCAGCCTGCAAACTCTATCCATGGGTATGAGTGCAGATTATTCTGTTGCCATTGAGGAAGGAAGCACAATGGTGCGTATAGGAAGTCTGTTGTTTGGTGCAAGAAATTACAATCAATAACATCCCGGTTATTGATTGTAAACTATTCTTATTTTTTCTTTCTGAATAAAAAATAAACCAACAATATAACTGCTGCCATTAAAAGAAGCGGCATGATGTATACTGAAAATGTATGTTCTCTTGCAATTTGCTTTCGCTCCGACATGCTGATTTTATTTACTCTTACTTCATTCTTTGAATTGTATTCCATTACAAAGAAATCGCCGTTGGGTGCAATTAAACAAGCTGAAGGTTTCCAGTCGCCGGCTGATTTATAAATCGTCAGCACAGCTTTTTTCTTATCCACCTGTTTAATTACATTGCCTGTTGCGATGTAAAGATTGCCATCTTTATCAGAGTAAATACTCATGATGGAATGACTGTTTCCTCCTGTACTGTCGTTTGGATCTTTTTCTCCAATATCTTTTAAAAACAACTGTACGCTGTCGGCTTTTTGCAGAATGTAAACATCAGTTTTGTTAGGGAAGTACAGTACACCTTTGCTGCTGAAATGCAAACGGCCAATATCTGAAAGTGATTTTGTACCGATGATTGTTTTCTTACCCGTAGAATCAATTTGCCAGAAATAGGAGGGAATACCTTTTTCAACATAATACATGTAACCAAGATCATCTCTTGTAAAACTGTACCATTCCGGAAAGCCCTGCGTACTGTCTTTTACTTTTACAATTGTTCCATCGGGTTTGCGGCACCAGAGATAATATCCCCATGTATTTAACTGTTCACCATTATACCAGAGATGTTCGCCAAACAGTTGCCCGTTCCTGTCAAGATACAGTTCATGAGTATGAACATTCGGAACAGCTACAACTTTACTACCGTCGGGCTTCATCATCCATACCTGCGAAAGATCTGTATAAAACAGGTTGCCATTTTTATCCATTACAATTCCAACACCGGGATCAGCAAAAGCAAAACTTGTAATAAAAAAAAAGATACAGGTGAAGAGTTGTTTGCGCATGGATAAAACGTTTTGTCAAAAATAAAAAAGAGCTGTTCAAAATCTGAACAGCTCTTTCAAAAGTAAGCACAATTATTTTTTCAGCTTTGCATAATCAAATACAAGATTGCAAAATGCTTTCACGCCCACATCCAGCATGCTGTCGTCAATATAAAAATCGGCTGTGTGATGCCCAGTTGGTTTTCCTCCTTTCGGCATTCCGCCGAGGTTAAAAAAGAATGCAGGAGCTTTTTCGCCATAATAAGAAAAGTCTTCTGCACCTGTTGTCCAGTTACCGGGATTTGCATTTTCTTTTCCTGCAGCTGTTTGCAACGAAGGAATCATCATGCTGACCAATTCAGGGTTATTGTAAGTCACCAATGTTTTTGTTTCAATGGTTACTTCAGCAGTCGCTCCAAAAGCTTCCGCAATATTCATGGCTGTGCGGCGTATTTTTTCATGCACATCTTTTTGCATATTCACATCAAGTGTGCGGATGGTTCCGCTGAAACTTACTTCTTCAGGAATAATGTTTTCTCTTACACCGCCGTTGAATTTACCAACAGTAATTACAACAGGAGCTCTGGTTAAATCTTCCGAGCGGCTAACAATTGTCTGAAGACCGCTAATAATTTGAGATGAAACCATAATAGGATCAATGCCTGCCCATGGTGAAGATCCATGTGCACCTTTACCTTTTACTTTAATCACAAACCAATCGCTTGCAGCCATGAATGAACCGCTTTTGTACCTGATCTTACCAATTTCCAAACCGGCAGCAATATGCAAACCAAAAATTGCATCTACTTTGGGGTTATCCATCACACCTTCTTTAACCATCAATGCAGCTCCTCCTTCTTCATCGCCGGGAGGGCCTTCTTCTGCTGGCTGAAAAATAAATTTTACTGTGCCTGCAATGTCTTTTTTCATTGATGCAAGCACTTCGGCAGTACCCATTAAAATAGATGTATGTGTGTCATGGCCACAGGCATGCATAACCGGAACCTGCTGACCAAGATAATCGGCCATTACAGTTGATTTGTAAGGAACGTCCACCCGTTCTTTTATCGGCAACGCATCAATATCAGCACGCAAAGCAACAACGGGTCCGGGCTTGCCACCTTTCAATAAAGCAACTACACCTGTTTTTGCAACACCGGTTTGTACTTCAAGTCCAAGACTTTTTAAATGTGCAGCGATGTACTCCATTGTTTTGAATTCCCTGTTGCCCAGTTCGGGATGTTCGTGAAGATACCTGCGCCATTCAATGAGTTTGGGTAAAATAGCTTTTGCTTTTTGATCAATTAACTGCTGAATATTTTGTGCAGGTAAATTGAACGCAGCAAAGATGAACAGAAATAAAGTGAACAGTTTTCTCATAATTTTTTTACAGTTGATTTAGTTTTCCAATTTAATTTATTTTCTGAAAGATGTACGCATCATATTCCACAAAGTCAGAAGCTTTTATTTCGATATACTTCACTTTGCCATTTTGCAATGTAAACGGAGCTGCAAATTTTCCGTAGCTGGGATGGCTCCATGTTAAAAGGAATGTATTGTTATCCATGTACTCAAGTGTGCCGGTAATGTTGGGGTGATGGCTGAGCAAAACTTTGAGTGTGTTTTTTTCTTTAACAATACGCATGCCGCCATACACATCGTTGTAATAAGTGCCTGTAAATTCATCGGCACTGAATGGCAATGGATTTTTCTTTGCAAGGCGATTTTCCCAGCTGGCCCATAATGCTTCATCATTTTTGCGGCCCTGTTGATAAAACTGCATCAGCAGTTCACTGCGGTTTGTATACGGAACTCCGAGGTAAGCATCGAGAATCTGGTAACGCAATGCTTCAAAGAAACTTTGATTATCGTTATTGGTTAAAATGGTAATGCCCAGGTTTTCTTCCGGAACAAAACATACATTGGTTACAAAACCAAATGCACCGCCAGTATGCCAGTAAACCTGGCGGCCATTATAATCAGTCATGTATTCGCCTAAACCATAAGCACGGAAATGAGTAGGGTAGTAAGGCGATTTTCTTGTGCCGGTTAAAATATTTCCATCTCTTGTTTTTTGTATTGCAGCCCAGGGAATGATTTGTTTTCCGTTGACCTTACCACTGTCTAACTGAAACCTGATCCATTTGCTTAAATCATTTACACAACTTACCATGCTTGTTGCTGGTGCAAGGTTATCAATCTGGTCGTAAGGCAAGCGGCTTAACTGTCCAAATGAATTGGAATAAGGTACTGCAACATTGAGTCGACTGCTTAAGCCTGCTGTATTCATGAATGTATTCGTCATGCCTACAGGCTGCAGGATATTTTCATATACATATTGTTCCCAGCTCATGCCGGTAACTTTGTTGAGTATTTCACCTGCAACAAGAAAAGCTGAATTGCAATAACCATAATCCTGCCTGAACTGGCCCTGTGGTTTCAGTAAACGCATTTTGTAAATGATTGAATCTTTCGGGAGATTACTGTTCCAAAAAGTAAAATCGCCCTGGAATGTTTTGGTGCCGAGGCGATGGCATAACATATCCCTTACTGTAGCCAGTTTTGTTGATGTTGAATCGTACAAACGGAACCACGGAATGTATTTGGTTACTTTATCTTCCAGTGAAAGTTTCTTTTCAACATCAAGCTTTGCAATGGAAGTACCTGTAAATAGTTTGGAGTTTGATGCAATGATGAACAGTGTATTCTCATCTACTTTTTCATTGCTGTTTTTGTCTTTCACACCATAACCTTTCATGAAAACAGTTTTACCATCTTTTACAATGGCAATTGCAAGACCTGGAATGTTCCAGTCGCTCATTCCTTTGTTGATGTAACGATCAATACTGTCGGTTATAAATGATGGCTGCTGTGCAGAAGTTTGGTTGGAAAGAATTGCAACAAAACAAAACAGCAGAAAAAAGTAACGTAAAATATTCTTTTGCATAGTGAAAAGTTGAAACCTGAAAATACTGAAATAAATGCAACTGTTAAGAAGATATTGATGGATTGGATACTGCTTTTATAATTGGCTTGCTCTTTACTTTTACTTAATTTTAATCATGTCAACCTGTTAACCACTAAATTCAGCCAAATGAAAAAGATCTCTTTCTTTCTTGTCTTTTTGATTGTTTCATTTATTTCATTTTCTCAAGATGTTGATCATATTTCCGACAGTATTTTAAATGAAGGAAGGATGCTGTATCAGTCAGAAAGTGCATCCTGGTATGGCACGGATATTTTCTTAAGTAAGTATAAGTATAGAGATAAAGTAGGGGGGTATTTTTCTTACAATGAAAAGGATAAATTTAAGTGCATTTTTTTCTCAAACGATGCAACTCCAAAGGTTATTGGAGAAATTACATTTGATGATAAGTTTGATGTAAATACAGCAGTAGATAATTTAGTTGAGAGAGAATTTACAAAACAAGAAAGCGAATTGTACAGTATACGAATGCTTGCTTTAAAAGTAATTAATTCAGATACGCTGTTCAAGGTTTATGAAAATACTAATCTCAATCTGATCCCGGTAATTTCAAACAGAGAAAAAAGGGTTTATGTTTTGACGGGCCCCTTAAAAAATGGTATTGTTGTTTTTGGCAACGATTACCTTTTGACATTTAATGATGACGGGGAATTAGTAAGTAAAAAAAGGTTGCATAAAAACATCATAACAATTAATTACGGAAATGAAAAAGCAGATTCAGATATTGGGATAACAATGCATTCTCATTTGCCCGAGACAGGTGATTTTATTACTGCTACTGATGTTTGCACCCTTTTACTTTATAGTAAGTTTGCCGGCTGGTCTCAGCATTATGTAGTTTCCAAGAATTATGTTTCTATCTGGGATTGCAAAAAAGAAATTTTAGCTATCCTGACAATGGAAGCATGGGAGAAAATTATAAATGGCAAGGAAAAGAAACAGAAAAACGAATAAGGATTTATGATAAAAGCCGGAAGTTATTCTTCCGGCTTTTCTATCTATTTTATCAGGTTGTGCAGATTTATCTTTCCCACAAAATCTTTTTCCCGAAAACAAGTGTGTTATCAGTGAACTTTACTTTGCTTAGTTCAATTATCCAGATTGTTCCACGAAACAAACCTGCTACAGGAAATTTAGACAAGTAAGCTTTCTTCGCCATATCACCAAAACCACCTTCACCAGCTTTAAAAACTCCGGTGAACTGAATACCCTGGATTTTTGCTTTAATCAGTTTATCAGGTACAATCGTGCCTGCCACTTTGTTATTCTTCAGTGCATCTTCAATATGTTTTGTATCAGTATCTGATTTGAACACCAGCAATTCTTCGCCGGGCATGTATGCATAATAGCAGGAAGCACAATAAGGCTGGTTGTTAACCGATGTTGCGAAATTCATCACAGATTGTTCTTGCAGAAATGCAACAATACGTTCATCCATTTTTACAGAATATTCATTATTTGCTTCAGCCATCGTTTTGGTTTTTATTGTTGTGTAAAATTATTTTATGTTTTGCGTTGCCGGCTGACAATTATCAGCATTGGCAATGATTGTTGTGTTTGGCACTTTATTATTTGTATTCGCCGTAAACAGCCCTGAGTTCATCAGCAATTTCACCCAGTGTACATTTGTTTTCAACAGCTTCAATTACTGCAGGCATCAGGTTCTCTCCGCTTGTTGCAAAATCATTGATGCGTTGCAGGCACTGGTCAACCTTTCCGGGATCCCTGTTTGCTTTAAGGCTGTTCAGTTTTTCTGTTTGCAAGGTTCTGATGCTGTCGTCAATCTTAAATACAGGCGTATCATTTTCTTCTTTCACCTGAAATTTATTTACACCAACAATGATTTTTGTATTGCTTTCAATATTGCGCTGGTATTCGTAAGCACTTCTTGCAATTTCATCCTGTATAAAACCCTGTTCAATTGCACTTACACTTCCTCCCATCACATCAATCTTTTCAATTAAATCCCAGGCTTTCTGTTCAATTTCATCTGTGAGTGCTTCTACATAAAAACTTCCTGCAAGCGGATCAACCGTATCTGTTGCACCACTTTCAAAAGCAACAATCTGTTGTGTGCGTAATGCAATGCGTGCAGCTTCTTCAGTTGGTAAACTCAATGCTTCATCATAACCGTTTGTATGAAGCGATTGTGTGCCACCAAGCACTGCTGCCAATGTTTGTACAGTTACTCTTGAAATATTGTTTAACGGCTGTTGTGCTGTTAATGTACTTCCTCCTGTTTGTGTATGAAAGCGGAGCATCATGGCTTTGGGATCAGTTGCTCCCAGTTCCTTCATCATCTTTGCCCACATTCTTCTTGCAGCACGGAACTTGGCTACTTCTTCAAACAGGTTGTTGTGTGAATTGAAAAAGAACGAAAGACGTTTGCCAAATACATTTATATCTAATCCTTTTTCAAGTGCTGCTTTTACATAAGCCTTACCGTTAGCTAGTGTAAATGCAATTTCCTGCACAGCTGTACTGCCTGCTTCACGGATATGATAACCGCTGATGGAAATGGTATTCCATTTGGGAAGTTCTTTGCTGCACCATTCAAAAATATCGGTAATGATACGCATGCTTGGCTTGGGAGGATAAATGTAGGTTCCTCTTGCTGCGTATTCTTTTAAAATATCGTTCTGTATTGTACCTGCAATTTTTTTCAGATCAGCTCCCTGCTGTTTTGCCAGTGCAACATAAAAGGAGAGAAGAATAAAACCGGTTGCGTTAATGGTCATGGAAGTAGATACATCTTCCAGCTTAATTCCGTTGAAAAGTGTCTTTATGTCTTCAATACTGTCAATGGCAACACCAACTTTTCCCACTTCACCTTCTGCAAGTGCATGATCGCTGTCGTAACCAATTTGTGTAGGAAGATCAAATGCAACGCTGAGCCCCATTACACCCTGGCTTAACAGGTAGTGATAGCGTTTGTTGCTTTCTTCGGCAGTGGAAAAACCGGCATACTGCCGCATGGTCCATAATTTTCCCCTGTACATATCGGGCTGTACTCCACGGGTAAAAGGAAACTGTCCGGGTAATTCATTGATAGCAGATGGCAAATCGGAAGCAGTGTAAAGTGCTTTTACTTCTATTCCGGAATCGGTGTACAGTTTTTTTTCTTCCATACGAAAGAGTTTTTAAAATGATCTTATCCCATCAATTGCTTCGCTTCTTTATTAATTAATGTAGCTACTATATTTTGCAAAGAAACATTTTCATCCTGTGAAAGTAATTCCATGATTTTTACACTCAGATCAGTTCCGCTTGCATTGGCAGGAAGCATGGATACAAGCTGGTTCACAATGAAAATATTCTGATCTTTCAGATTTTTCACCGCATCCCATGCTGCGTTTGAAACATATAACTGCTGGCTTACATTGTATTCAAATTCTGTGCGGATGTTCTGAATCATGGATGCCTGCAATTGCTGAGCAGTCAGCTCACTTACATTACTTCTGCTGATTAAATTGGTAAGCCCGATACGTTCACATAAAATTGCCAGGCGTTCATAAGCCTGTAATTGAAGACGAAGTAATTCAGGGTTTACAGCAGTTGCTTGTTTTACCTGCTGCTGTTGTTGTTGCTGTTGCTGTGCTGCCTGTTTCTGCAACTGTTCCTGTTCTTTCAACATTGCTTTTTTGTTAACCCTGATCAGGTAGATGGCAATAGGAATAAAAATAACCAGGCCACCACCAATGAGATATAATAAAATGTTTGGATCCATAATAAAATATGTAATAGAACAAAAATAGGTGTTTGCTGTTGAAAACCATGTTTGAATGAAAGAATGCAATTATATATTTTGGCGTAAATTTGTGGTTTAACATTTATGTTATGGAAACAATAAACTCAACCCCGGTAAGTTTCAGTGAATCTGCTGTTGCTGAAATCAAGCGTTTATATACTGAGCAGCCCGAAGGTAAATTTCTGCGTGTGGGAACTAAAGGTGGTGGTTGTTCCGGTTTAACGTACGTTCTTGAATTTGATGACAAGAAACCCAATGATGAAGTGTTTGATGTGGAAGGTGTACCATGTGTCATGGATCAGAGTCATGGTATGTACCTGTTTGGAATGTTGATTAATTGGGATAATGATTTGAATAATCGTGGATTTACTTTCTCCAATCCCAACGCCAGTAAGACCTGCGGCTGCGGAACAAGTTTTGCAGTTTAACCGGTTAAACGAAATTTTCAAAGACCCTTTTTTAACGAAAGGGTCTTTTTTTTACCCTCTTAACGGTATTGACTGCTGACGGAATTTTGCTTAACTCGCATTAAATAAACCATCATTCTAAATCATTGTGCGGTTAAAACAAATCAAAAATGAAAAAATTTCTTCTTCCCTTATTGTTGTTTTTATGTTTTACTAATGCAGAAACGTTTGCCCAAAAGAAAAAGGCAGCAGCTGTAAATTCCATTATTATATCATTCCCCGACAAGGATAACAATGGGAACAGCAATGCAGCTGGCAACAAGGATCTGCGTGAGACAAATGCAGAATTTGTGATGCAAATAAAAATTCCTGAAGGTGGTGCTAATGGGGCTTCCGTTGTTTATAACCCCAAGGAAAAACTTTATTATGCAGCACAGGCAGGAAACAAAGTGTTTCCCCTGATCATTTTTGATAAAAGCGGAACAATCGTTTCAAAAGAAGGGCAGGAAACGCTTATTGATGTAAGAGGTTTGTGGTACAATCCAAAAACTAAACGGATTGAAGGAAATGGTTATGACTATGCAGGGTGGTTTTATTACGATCTTGATAAAAGCGGTTTGCCCGAGCAACTTGTAACTACAAAGGAAGGTCTTTATCAGCCCGATAAAAACAGTCCCGGTGTATTAAACACTGATGATGATGAAGTGCTTTTTCTTGACGGAATGAATGTTGTTTGTTACAAAACTGATGGCACTGATAAAAAGAAAGTCATCCAGGTACATTTAGGCGCTACAAGTGCAAGTTCAGGAACCCAGATTTCAGCTTCTGATTTTGATGAGGGCTATAACAGCAGGTCGATTATTTATACCGGGATAAAAGGTGCAGAGATCGGTTTTCTGAATGTTGCAAAAAAGCAGGTGGAACTTTATGATATTAAGAGTGGATATATGAGCCAGGTAATTAAAATACCAGCTTCGTTTACAATTGAAACCTTCTTCAATTTTTCATACAGCAATGGTATTTACTGGCTGTTTGATAAACAAGCAAGAATGTGGATGGGGTATAAGTAAGAAAGAAGAGAGAAGTAAGAAGTGGGAGGTAAGAATGCTCAATAGTTGCAATTGGTTGAACGGAGCGTCGCCATCAGAGCTTAATAGAAGTACCGGCATCTGCTAACATAAAAAAATCAAACAGGATATAATAAAAAAAGAAAACCCCGGCGATTTGCCGGGGTTTCTTTTGTATTAAGCAATTAGTTGATCGAATGCCTTGCTTTTGCAAGTGTTTTATCTTTTTCGGGTTGTCCCAATGGTTTGTCTTTTGCAAAGTCAATAAGGATTGGAGCAGCCACGAATACTGAAGAGTATGTACCTGTTACCACACCAATTAACATTGCGAAGGCGAAACCTCTTGTTACTTCACCGCCAAACATGAAGAGAATAAGCAGTGTTAAGAATACTGTGAGTGATGTCATGATTGTACGAGCCAATGTATCGTTCACAGCTTTATTAATAATTGTTGCTTTATCCTGACCAAACATTGTACGGCTGTATTCACGTACACGGTCAAATACAATTACTGTATCGTTCATCGAGAAACCAATCACCGTTAAGATCGCAGCAATAAAGTGTTGATCGATTTCGAGCGGGAACGGAACAATGTTTCTCAGGAATGAGAACACTGTTAATGTTACCAATACGTCGTGCAGCAACGCAATGATTGTACCCAGTGAATATCTCCAGTCACGGAAACGGATGAAGATGTAAAGCGTAATTGCAAGTAAACCAAGTACAGTAGCCCAGATTGCGCCTTTCTTCAAGTCGTCAGAGATTGTAGGCTGTACAGTTTGCGAACTTTGTTTGTATTGTTTATCAAACTGCTGGTAAGTAGTACCTGCAGGTAAGAATTTAGTCAAACCTTCAAACAATTTGCTTTCCACCATTGAGTCAACATGCTGACCAGGCTGCTCAATCAGGTAGTCTGTTGTAATGTTCAGTTGTTTGTTGTTACCAACTGTTTTGATTACAGGGAATTTGTTGAACACTTTGTTCAGTTCATCAGCCACTTCCTGGTTTTTCATTTCCTTGTCGAACTTCACTGTATAGCTACGTCCGCCACGGAATTCAACACCATAGTCAAAACCATGGAATATTGAACTTACACCAAGGAGTAAAACAACCAACGAAATTGTGTACGCAACTTTTCTGTATTCAATGAATTTGTAAGCTGCATGTTTGAACACACGGCGTGAAATTCCTGTAAAGTATTCGAAGTGACGTTTTTTATTGGTATAAAAATCAGTGATCAATCTTGAAACAAGGATACCGCAGAACAAGCTGAGGAGGATACCAATGATTTGGGTGGTTGCAAAACCTTTTACAGGACCCAGACCAAAGTACAACAGGATGATTGCAGTCAATAATGTTGTTACGTGTGCATCAAGTACAGGTGCCAGGGCATGCTTATAACCATCTTCCACAGCTAACTGGTAGCTCTTTCCTTTGGTCAGCTCTTCCTTGATACGTTCAAATATGATTACGTTGGTATCTACCGCCATACCGATGGTTAATACCAAACCGGCAATACCAGCAGCAGTTAACGTTGCACCAAACGAACTTAATACACCAATTGTAAACAGTAAGTTTAAGATTAAGGCACTGTTTGCAACCCATCCGCCGGTGTTATAATAAACAAGCATCAGCACAAAGATGACAATGAACGAAATGAGGAATGACATTGCACCACCTTTGATCGCTTCACGTCCGAGAGTTGGACCCACAACCTGTTCCTGTACAATTTTCGCAGGAGCAGGGAGTTTACCTGTTCTTAAAATGCTTGCAAGGTCAGTTGCTTCCTGGATAGAGAAGCTACCGCTGATCTGTGAGTTACCACCGGCAATTGCGCCATTGTTAACACCAGGAGCAGAGTAAACATAATTATCAAGAGCAATTGCAATTGCATAATGTTTATTGAAAGCGTCGCCGGTCATTTTTTCCCAGATCTTAGCACCGGTATTATTCATACTCATGCTAACCAGCACTTCGTTATTACGCTGATCAAAGTCTTGTCTTGCATCCGTGATGTATTCACCAGTTAATTTTGGTGCATCAGAACCAGCTACAGTTTTAATTGCATAAACCTGGATCAGGCTTTCACCTTTCTTATTTTTTCCTTCTGGTTTTGCACCATAAAGGAAACGGAGCGTAGCAGGAATAGAAGACTTAACAATATCGAGATTAGCATATTTAGAGAAAATAGCTGTATCAGAAATCCTGATTAAACCAACAGTTGCAGAACTGAAGCCTTTAGGTTGTCCGTCAAGCTGCTGTGCAAATAAAGATGAAACAGGTTGATCTGATGACTGTAATTGTTTTGAAGTATCAACTTTTGCAACAGCACCGGTATCAACTTTTGTTGTATCTGTAACAGCACCGCTCAGGTAAGCTTTCACTTTCTGATCCATGATTGAAAGGCTCTGTAAAACAGTCCTGTCGTTCTGATCATTTACTGTGTAAGTTTCCCAGAACTCAAGATTTGCAGTTGCCTGTAAGAATTTACGAACACGTTCAGGATCGTCAACACCTGCCAGTTCAACTGTAATGATGCCTTTATTTTCATCGTAGCTGATGTTAGGCTGTGCAACACCAAACTGGTCGATACGTGCAGTTAAGCGGTCGTAAGTTCTTTTGATGGCATCTTTAGCTTCAACACGGATAGCATCAATTACAGCACCGTTGCCGGCATCGATCTTGATGTTTTTGTTTTTACCACCTGCAAATAAAGGAGCAAGTTTGCCACCATTTGAAACCTCGTTGTAAGCCTGCTCAAAAAGAGTAACATAGTCAGCATCGCTGTTTGCTTTCTTTTTGGTTGCATTCTCAAGCGCTTTGTTCAGCAAAACGTCTTTAGGATTATTACTCATTGAGCGGATCAGTCCGTCCAGACCAACTTCAAGTGTTACGTTCATACCACCTTGCAAGTCGAGACCAAGATTGAGTTCCTGCTCAGTTGCTTTCTGGTAAGTAATGTTGGGGTAAAGACCCGGTACATTGAAAATTGTTTTTTCTTTCAGACTGTCAATATAACGGCGGTAAACTGCATTCACCGCAGAGTCTTTGGTATCAGCTGAAGCGTTACCGAAGTTCTTTTTTACAAACTGTTCTGCCCTGGCTTTTTGTTTGCTTTCAAAACTGTTTACAATCCAGGTAAAGCTCAATTGATAAATTGAGATCAGGATCAAAGCAATCGCAAAAAACCTTACCAAACCTTTCAGTGCCATAATTAGAGATATTAATTGGGTTCTTTTTAAGGACGGCAAAGATAGGGGATTCATTCTGAAAGCGAACAGCCTGAACGTACTGTTTTCCATCAGTTAAAAGGCGGTTGGGGTTGGGCTTTATGTGTTACTTTTGGGCATGTTCAAAACACTACAGCTTTTTTTCACCCTTCTGGCTGGAATTCTCATTCTCCAGGCCTGTAAAACAGCAAAACCTGTGGTAACAGAAAACGAAAATATTCTCGAAAAGCTACTGGCTTCCAACCCGGCAGCTTTCAGCCAGGTAATTCGTAACAAAGATTCGCTGAAAGTACAGATTATCTATACCCGTATCGACAGGGATAAAAACAACCAGCCCCATTTCACCGACTATTATTTCAACGTCAGCAACAATTATTTTTACCCAGCTTCAACCGTTAAAATGCCGGTGGCTTTCCTCGCATTGGAAAAGCTCAATCAACTGGGCATTCCCCGCAATGCTACGTTTATTACTGAAAAAGGGTACTCCGGTCAAACTGCTGTTTATAACGATCCAACATCGGCCGACGGCAGGCCATCAATTGAGCACTACATCAAAAAAATCTTCCTGGTAAGTGATAATGACGCCAATAACAGGCTGTACGAATTTTTAGGACAGCAATACCTTCATGAGCAGCTGAACAAAAAAGGGTATAGCGATGTGCAGATCGTCCGCCGTCTTTCGATTAATATGACGGAAGATGAACACCGCACAACCAATCCCGTTTCGTTCAGAGATGCTGCAGGCAAAATCATTTATGAGCAACCACTTGTAAAGAGCAACATGCCTTATATTCTTCGTACTGATAAAATCGGGAAGGGGTATATGAGTGACGATGAAGTGCAGATAGATGAACCGATGGACTTCAGCCGTAAAAACAGGATTTACTTAACAGACCTTCACCATATTTTGCGGAGTGTAATTTTTCCCGAAGCAATAAAGCCGGAAGAGCGTTTTAATCTTGCTGAAAGTGATTACCATTTTTTGTACCAGTATATGAGCCAGCTGCCTTCCGAAACAAAGTACCCGGAATATGATACCAGTGAGTTTTACGATTCGTATTGCAAATACCTGATGTTTGGAACTGAAAAGCATAAGTCGTTGCCAAAACAGATCAGGAGTTTTAACAAGCCCGGCTGGTCGTATGGATTTTTAACGGATGTGGCATACATCGTAGATTTTGAGAAGAACGTTGAGTTTATGCTCAGTGCAACAATTTACTGTAACTCGGATGGTATTTTGAATGATGATAAATATGATTATGAAACGGTTGGTTTACCGTTCTTAACACAGCTGGGCAAAACCATTTACGAGTACGAAGTAAAGCGTGAACGGAAGCATCAACCCGATTTGACCAAATTTAAAGTGACTTACGATAAATGATGAAGCAATGTTTTTTTGTGCTGATGTTATCAGCTGTTTTAATTTTTTCCTGCAGTAAAAAAGATCCTGTGCGGAGTACAACTTCAAGCTTCATGGTAGTGAATGCATCACCAAATGCAGGAAGTGTTTCTGTATTACAGAATCTGAAATCGGTTGGTGATTATGCTTATCTCACCGGCTTAACAAAAGCTGCTCAATATGTAACAGTAGATAGTGGCCTTAATAATTATAAGATCAAGAAAGCTGCAACTGAGTACAGCAATATTTTGTTTGCAAACAGCGATCAGCATTTTTCTCTTTTTGTGTATGATACCCTTGTAGCAGGAAAAGTAAAAAGCTTTTTCCTGAAAGATGAAGTTGATTCAACAGGTATGGGAAATACGTCGAAAGTCAGAGTTGTACAGGTTAGTCCTGATGCTGATACGTTGATACTTGTTACTTCAGCTATAAAGGACGGATCTGATTCTGCTTTTAACGGATCTCCTTTTTATGGCAAATATTCAGATGCTGTGATTTACAGCAGTGTTGGGTATGATGGATTTTACACCGGGGTAAGACCAGTTAAAGTGTACAGTACATTAACGAAATCATACATCCGCAGTTACCTGTTCAATTTTGAAAAAGGTGGTATTTATTCCTTTGTTTTTAAGGGGTACCTGGGCAGGGGTGGAGCCGATTCCCTGTCGCTTTCAGTAATTAAACACAACTAACAAGCAATAGCCATTTGTGTAGTAAATTGCGCAGCAATCAAAAATTTAGCAAATAATCTTTCTTAAAAAATGAAACTCTCTTCCCTGTTAGACAGGTTCAGTGAACCCGAAACATTAAAAATGGCAAAGCTCGGCCGTGAATTAAGAGCAAAAGGTGTTGATGTGATTGACCTCAGCCTTGGTGAACCCGATTTCGATACACCACAGCATATTAAAGATTCTGCTAAAAAAGCTGTTGATGATAATTACAGCCACTATACGCCTGTAGCAGGTTATCTTGATCTGCGTGAAGCCGTTTGTGCCAAGTTAAAACGTGATAATAACCTCGACTATAAACCTGAAAACATTGTTGTATCAACCGGTGCCAAGCAAAGCTTAGCCAACGTCATTCTTGCAACAGTTGATAAAGATGATGAGGTGATTATCCCTGCTCCGTTCTGGGTAACTTATTCTGAACTGGTGAAAATTGCAGGTGGTATTCCTGTTATTCTCCCAACAACAAGAGAAAACAAATACAAGATAAGTGCTGCCGAACTGGAAGCTGCAATTACTCCAAAAAGTAAAGTATTCCTGTTTTCTTCACCTTGTAATCCTTCAGGTTCTGTTTACAGCAAAGATGAACTGAAAGCTTTGGCTGATGTGTTTGCAAAGAATCCTGAAATCTTCATCATCTCTGATGAGATTTATGAATACATCAACTTTGTTGGCAAGCATGAAAGCATTGCACAGTTTGATGCCATCAAAGACCAGGTGATTATTGTAAACGGTTTAAGTAAAGGTTATGCCATGACCGGTTACCGTCTTGGATACATTGCAGCTAATACTGATGTGGCAAAAGGTTGTGAAAAACTGCAGGGTCAGTTTACCAGCGGTACAAATGCTGTTACACAACGTGCAGCTATTGATGCGCTGATTGGTGACCAGGCTCCAACTGTAGCCATGACCAAAGAATTTGAACGCAGGAAGAAAAGAGTGATGGAACTCATCAGTGAAGTACCGGGATGGAGTGTAGCTGAACCAGATGGTGCTTTTTATGTTTTCCCACAGGTTGATTCTTACTTCGGAAAATCAAATGGTGATGAGAAAATTCAAAATGCTGATGACCTTTGTATGTACCTGCTCAACACAGCGCATGTATCAACAGTAACAGGTCGTGCATTTGGTACACCTAACTGTATCCGTTTGTCATTTGCAAACAGCCTCGAAAAAATTGAGACTGCCTATGCAAGAATTAAAGATGCATTGGCAAAACTGAAATAAGTGAGATAGAAACATTGATTGTACAGATTAGTGTGGATTTTCACTGATAAATAAAAACAGGATTTACAATTGTAAATCCTGTTTTTATTTATGCTATCTCTAAGCGAATGTTATTTCTTCTTCGCTGCTTTTTTCTTTACTGCAGTTTTTGTGGCGGTTTTTTTAGGAGCTGCTTTCTTTTTGGTTGCAGCTTTCTTTGCAGCAGCTTTTACTTTTTTATCAAAAGCTCCGGGTACTTGAGTTTCAATCATCTTTTTGATGTCTTCAACCGGAAGCATGGCCAATTCATCAGCTGTATATTTTTCACCGTCTTTTTTCTTTTCCACTTTCAGCATTTTTTTGCCAAAGCGGATGAAAGGTCCCCAACGTCCATTTTCAACAGCAATGTTTTCGTCGGGCCAGCGAACAATAAATCGGTTGGCTTCTTTTTCCACTTTTGCTTCAATGAGCTCGGTGATATCGCTTTGTGATAAATGATCGAAATTATAGCGACGTGGTACGTTAATGAACAATCCGTCCCATTTAATAAAAGGACCAAAGCGACCTTTACCTTTTGTTACCGGTTTACCTTCGAAGAAGGCTACAGGTGCGTCTGCTGATTGTTTTTCCCTGATCAGTTCAACTGCACGTTCCATGGTTACTTCCAGCGGTTCTTCACCTTTGGGTATAGAAACAAACTGATCACCGAATTTTACATAAGGACCAAAGCGGCCAATATTCACCGTTACTTCCTGTCCTTCATATTCACCCAAGGAGTGAGGTAATTTAAACAGATCTAATGCTTCTTCTAAACTGATGGTTTCAATACTTTGATTTTTACGGAGAGCAGAAAACTTTGGTTTTTCTTCTTCGCTTGCTTCGCCAATCTGTACCATCGGGCCAAAACGTCCCATACGGGCGACAATCTTTTTGCCGGTGGCAGCATCAACACCCAGTTCCCGTTCGCCTTTAATACGCTCGGCATTTTCAATGGTGTTTTCAACGTCTTTCTTGAAAGGTTTATAAAAATCTTTCAGCATTTTGCTCCACAGTAGTTTGCCTTCAGCCACATCATCAAACTCTTTTTCAATCTTGGCTGTGAAACCATAATCCATGATGTCGTCAAAATACTGCTTCAAAAAGTCGGTAACAACCAGGCCTAGATCGGTCGGGAACAGTTTCGACTTTTCAGCACCAGTATTTTCAAACTCAGTTGCTTTGGTTACTTTGTCATTTTTTAAATGCAGTAAGCGAAATTCCCTTTGTATTCCATCCTTATCTCTTTTTTCAACATAACCTCTTTTAAGAATGGTTGAAATAGTCGGAGCATAAGTTGAAGGACGGCCAATACCCAGCTCTTCCAGTTTTTTCACCAATGAAGCTTCCGTATATCTTGGTGCCGGACGAGTAAAACGTTCAACTGCATTCATTTCTTTGAATGGTAACTGCTGACCCACTTTTAACGGTGGCAGCATACCTTCCTGCTGTTCATCATCTGATACTTCATCTTCATCTTTATCTTCACGGTATACTTTTAAGAAACCATCAAACTTCAGTACTTCGCCTTCAGCTTTCAGTTCTTCTTTATTGGTGGAGATGGAAATAGATGCCGTTGTTCTTTCCAGTTCTGCATCGGCCATCTGGCTTGCCATTGTTCTTTTCCAGATGAGTTCGTACAAACGTTTCAGATCGGCATCATCAACGGTTGTATTTTCCATATAAGTAGGCCTGATCGCTTCGTGAGCTTCCTGCGCACTTTCATTTTTGTTTTTGTATTTGCGGAACTGGTGATAACGATCGCCATACATTCCTTTAATGGTACGTGTTAAATCTCCAAGCGCAGTATCACTCAGGTTCACACTGTCGGTACGCATGTATGTGATCTTACCACTTTCATATAACTTCTGCGCCAGCTGCATGGTACGGCTAACTGAATAACCCAGCTTACGGCTTGCTTCCTGCTGCAGGGTAGAAGTAGTGAATGGAGGAGCAGGCGATTTCTTTCCGGGACGAACCTGGATATCGCTTACTTTATATGTAGCACCTACACAGCTTTTCAAAAACTTTTCTGCATCTTCAGCTGAATCCTGTTTCTTTCCTTCTGCTTTGAAGGTAACGTTACGGTCGCTGAGATCTTTTGCTGTAAAAAATGCTTCGAGTTTAAAAGATGAAACAGGGGTGAAGGCGTTGATCTCCCGTTCACGTTCTGCAATTAAGCGTACAGAAACACTTTGCACACGACCGGCACTGAGGTTGTTACGCATGCTCATCTTGCGCCACAAAACCGGGCTTAACTCAAAACCCACAATACGATCGAGGATGCGGCGTGCCTGCTGGGCATTTACAAGATCCATATTCACTGTACGTGGACTTTGTACAGCTTTCTGGATGGCAGGTTTGGTGATTTCATGAAAAACGATACGTTTTGTTTTAACGGGATCAAGACCCAATACTTCACATAAATGCCAGCTGATGGCTTCTCCTTCACGGTCCTCATCCGTTGCAAGCCAAACCTCATCGGATTTTTTTGCAAGGTTTTTTAAGTCTCTTACCACCCGTTCTTTTTCGTCGGGTATAATATAGCGTGGCTGAAAATTGTTGTTAACATCAATTCCCATTTCGTCTTTTTCCAGGTCACGGATATGGCCATAACAACTCTTTACCTCAAAATCTTTTCCAAGGATTTTTTCGATGGTTTTCGCTTTCGCAGGGCTCTCTACTATTAATAAATTCTTTGGCATTTTTTATACACTACCCCGGTCTTTTTTGTGAAGAACGGGAGCACAATATTATAAAATGCTGCGGAAATGCAAGAAAAGATTGGAAAAAGGGTATTCAATAACCCTGAAACAAAAAAATAAATACAAGCATTCAATAACTGATTTTTTTTCAAAAAGTCAGTTAAAATGTGTCAATTTTCATTTCAAAAAATGCCCGCATTGCGCTTTTATCATTATTGTCTCTTGGTTTATACATACTTAAAATGTAAGTATTGGTATCAACAATGCCAAAAGTTGAAGGGACTACCCTAAAAGACTGAACGTTGTTCGGGAATTCAAGCAATTCCTTATTCCAAATTCCGTCATCAGTAACTCTTATTAATTTAACCCCACGTTTATAATCATTCCCTTCTTTTGCATTATCACTATTAAAACCTAAAAAAAACAAACCATTTCTAAAGAAATAAAAATAATCACCGGTTACAGTTTCATATTCTTTCGATTGATGACTATTGATTTGGTATTGCCACCATTTTACATTACCACTGCTATCAATGAAAGTATAAACAATATTGCCAAAACTATTAAGGTAAGTGTTGAATGCGCCAGTGCTTCCACGTTCTTTAAGAGTAGAACCTAAAGCTTGGTTAATAGCATAAATACCACCATCAGGCCTCACCATAAATTTCGAAAATGAAGGCGGGTATTTTTCGTTTTTTTCTCCAATGCCCAAATACTTCCGGAGTTCTTTTGATTCTTTAAAACTTGCTGTTTGTATTTCTTTTGTTATAGGATTAATTTTTAAGCAATAATTGCCATATTCTTCTCCATCTTGATTTTTATACGAACCAATAATTGTAGGCAGCCCTTTTCTATCAAGCAAAAGATTTGAAGTAAGAATTGAATAATTTTTATCGCTGATTGGAATTGTTGATACAGCATTGAAATTTTTGGCATCTATAATATGTAATTCAAAAAGCTTTGAATATTCATATCTCTTATCTTTTACTTTTACATAGGTTTCTGCAAGAATATAAATATTTCCATTGTTGTCAATTTTATAGTTATATAACGTTGCTGTTTCATTTTTCAATGGAATTGATGCTGAAATATTGTCAATGTGATTTAAGTTCTTATCAAACAACTTGAACATAATGTTCTTATTACTTTTCTTTGCAAGTGAACAAAGCATCAAAAATTTTGATGAATCAGGGGAGATGCGATAGTCGAATTCATCTGCTACAGCAAGTTTATCTCTTCCATTTACTAATAAGCCAGATTGTCCAAAATTGTTGCCGTTATTATGATCCGCTTCTCCTAATTCAATAATTTCTCCTGACGGATTAAAACTATCGTCAAAGAAGCGGCCATAAACAGTGAATGTTCTTCTCGTTGCATTTCCTTTTTTTGTATAGAAGCCAACAATTTTATTGTTCCACCGAAATATAGAGTTAAATATGATTTTATCTTCATCAGTACCAGGCTCAACAATCTTATTTAAGTTTAATGAATTTGTACTGTTTAAAGTACCTAAATCATATTCAACGATTTTTGAAAGAATGTTATTTTTGAAGTCGAATACTTTTCCATAATCTTTTTCGATTATATAGTATTTGTTATTTTGAAATCCAATCTTGTCACTAATAGAAGATGTATATACTTGGAACATCTTTTCAGGTGAACCAGACCTTAATATTTGTGCATAACCAACTAGTGAGACAAAGAAAAATAAAGTAAATAAAAAGAGTGGAGGTAATTTGAATTTCATAAATTATTTTTTTTAAATATATTACAAAAACTCGATGATTGCTTTTCTCACCTTACTGTCACGATAAATTCTCCGGTGCCCCAAACCTTTTGTAACCATGAAACGAAAATTAGGATGAGCATCCTGCTGAATTTTTTCTGCATCGGCCCATGGAGTAATATCATCTTCTTCATCATGAACCCATAAAACTTCGGCGTTGATTTTCTTTGCACATTCACGAACGGATATGTTTTTGATGTTGCGGCCACTATGTTCATATATAATTGTTCTCATCTCTTCCGTTACTTCATCATCCAGTTTCAGAAATTGAGCAAAGCTCTGCAGTGCACTTTCTGTTTCGGTGGCAGGAGCAATCAATACTAATTTTTTGTGCTCCTGGTATTGTTGCTCTTCCATAAAAAGACTTACAGCCAGGCCTCCAAACGAATGTGCAATAAACGAATGAATGGGGCCAAATTTATCATACACAGCATTAAGCATGTCTTTATATAAAAATGCATTCACTGTTTTTCCACTGCTTTCGCCATGAGCAGGGCCATCAAACCCGATTACTTCATAACCTTTCTTCACCAGCGGCATTACGAAGTGATCAAATTTTTTAACTGTTGAAGAAAACCCGTGAATGATGAGTGCTTTTTTGGGCTGCGGATGATTCCACCTGTAACCAACGAGTTTGTAATGGCCAACTTTCAGGTGAAGCTTTTCTGCTTTCTCAAAAACAGCAGGTGTCTTTGTTTTTTTTCCGGGGTAAGGAGTGCAGAATAATTCAAATGCTTTTTCTGCTGCTTTGCGTTTCGACAGTTTGGAAAAAATATTCAGCTTAGCCCTGTAATATCCGATCACCAGTTTTTGAGCGAGTTTCATGTTTTATTATTATTGTAGGTTCTGTTTGTTACAACGTATAGCCAAAGTTTTTGCAAAACCTTCTTTTGAATGGCTATTACATAATATAAATTATCTTGCGGTACTGTAATTTGTCCGATTGCAATTTACTTCATCTGCTTCAATCACCGTTTTGATATTTGATAAATGAAGATTGTACTTATTGGTTCGGGAAACACTGCAACAGTACTTGGAAAAAAAATGTACAGGTCTGGCCACGCAATTTTGCAGGTGTACAGCAGAAATCTGCAACATGCAAAAGAACTTGCTGCAGAACTGAATGCTTCATTTACTGATTCTTTAACTACACTTTCTGCTGATGCAGATTTATATGTAATTGCAGTAAGCGATACAGTTGTGGAAACTGTTGCGGGGCAGTTTACAACAGGCAACAAACCTGTTGTACATACAGCGGGGTCGGTAAGTATGGAAGTGCTGCAGCCTGTTTCATCAAATTACGGCGTGCTGTATCCTTTACAGAGTTTACGAAAGGATATGGAACGCATTCCGGAAATTCCTTTTCTTGTTGATGGATGTACATCAGAAATAAAAGCGCTGCTTTGTGATTTTGCAGCTTCGCTTTCATCTGAAGTAAAAGTTTGTACCGACGATCAGCGTTTAAACATGCATCTTGCAGCAGTAATATCCAGCAACTTTACCAATCACCTGTATGCATTAACCCAGGAGTTCTGCAATCATCATCAACTTTCATTTGATTTACTGTTGCCATTGATTAATGAAGTAGCTTTCAGGCTCAGAGTAGGACAAGCAGCCAATCTGCAAACAGGACCGGCAAGAAGAGGGGATGATGCAACTATTCAGAAGCACCTGCAATTACTCAGTGAAGATGAATCGTTGAAGCAGTTGTATAAATTATTGTCGCAAAGCATTCAAACAATGTATCACAAAAAATAAGAAATGGCATATGAACTTACTGGAACAATTTAAGCAGATCAGGACATTTGTATTCGACATGGATGGCGTGTTAACCGATGGATCGGTGATTATTATCAGTGAAAACGAACACCTGCGCACCATGAATGTGCGTGATGGTTATGCCATACAGCATGCAGTAAAGAAAGGATATGAAGTGGTGATTATTTCAGGTGGTATTTCCAAACCGGCAGCAGGCAGGTTAGAATATTTAGGTGTGAAGAATGTTTACATGAAAGTGAAAGATAAAGCCGATGTGCTTTCCCAGTTTCTTTCATCACACGACTTAAAATGGGAAGAAACACTTTTTATGGGCGATGATATTCCTGATGTTGAAGTGATGAAACTGGTTGGTATAGCTGCTTGTCCAGCTGATGCTACACCCGAAGTAAAAGCCATTTCAAATTACATATCACCTGTTAACGGTGGCAGAGGCTGTGCAAGAGATGTGATTGAAAAAGTACTGAAGCTGAATGGCGACTGGGTAACTGTTTCAGCAGAAACCGCTGCACTATAACAAATCTCAGCCTGTATCAATAGTGAACTGGCAGGCAATGCTTATCTTCACAGCAGAAATTATACAATGAATAAAGTTGCAGGTTTTTTTAAGCTGATACGCTGGCCAAATCTTGTATTTATTGCACTCACGCAAATCCTTTTTTTCTTTTGTGTGATTGAGCCGGTTTTGTATGGCGACACATTTCATATTGAACGGGAGTTAAAGGAATTGTTTTTTATCCTCACTGTTTCATCTGTATTTATTGCAGCTGCCGGTTATGCCATCAACGATTATTTTGATCTGAATATTGATCTTGTAAACAAACCAACAAGACTGGTGGTTGATAAAGCAATCAGCAGGCGTTGGGCCATTTTTCTGCACCTGTTGTTTTCTTTTTCCGGTGTGCTCATGGGATTTTATATTGGTCTGCAAAATGGTAACTGGATTATTGGTTTTGCCAATACAGGAGTCGTGTTCCTGCTGTGGTTTTACAGTACTACTTTTAAAAAGAAATTACTCAGCGGAAATATTATCATTTCATTTTTAACTGCATGGGTTGTGTTCGTCGTGTACCTGCTTACGGTTCATCAGAAAGTTGATCTGCTGCATTTGGTTAACCCGGGTTCGCATCAAAAATTATTACGTCTTGCAATACTTTATTCATCCTTTGCTTTTATCATTACACTGATCCGTGAAGTGGTAAAAGATATTGAAGATATGGAAGGCGATGCCCGTTACGGATGCCGCACCATGCCTATTGCGTGGGGTGTTGAATTTTCAAAAGTGTTTGCCACAATCTGGATGGTTATCCTGTTGGTTTTATTGCTGATCGTTTTATTATATATCCTTCAGTTCAGGATGTGGTTAGGTGCTGCTTATAATCTTGTACTTATTATTGCACCAACGGCTTATTGTTTGTATTTGCTGTTCAATGCCAAACAAACAAAAGATTATGCTGCCTTAAGCAAGTGGATCAAAGCCGTGATGTTTGCCGGTATTCTTTCAATGGTATTTTTTAAATTTTTTGCCTGATGGAGCGGATCATTCTTGCATCAAAATCGCCGAGAAGAAAGCAACTGCTCGAATGGGCAGAAGTGCCGTTTGATGTAATGGTGAAAGATACCAATGAAATGTATCCATCATCTTTATCGCTTGACCAGGTACCTGTTTATATTGCAAGAAACAAAGCATTGGCTGTGAAAGATGAATTGAGTCATGACAGACTTATTCTTGCTGCTGATACAATTGTAGTATTGAAGGATAAAGTGATTGGTAAACCCGTAAGCCGTGCCGATGCCATTAACACTCTCCTTGAACTTTCCGGAAATACACATGTAGTGATTACTGGTGTGGTACTGATGAAAGGCGAGACTGAAATTTCATTTGCAGATATTACAGAAGTTGAGTTTCATCATTTAACGGAAGAACAAATTGCTTACTACGTTGATCATTATCAACCTTACGATAAAGCCGGTGCTTATGCTATCCAGGAATGGATAGGAGTGGTTGGGATAAAAAAAGTAGCCGGTGATTTTTACAATGTAATGGGTTTGCCTGTAAGCAGGGTTATAAGGGCCATTCATGAATTTGAAAATTAAGTCAATTTGAAAATGAAGAAGTCTTGAGTATTGATAATGCCGCAGACTTTGATTAATTTTCAAATTAACCATTTCACAGATTTTCAAATTGCTTTTTATGAATGAACGCCTGCTGCAATTCATCTGGCAACATCTTTACTTCAACAAAGAACATCTTTTTACTATTAGTGGTGAACCGGTTATTATTCTTTCACAGGGTTTATTGAACAATAACCAGGGGCCTGATTTTGTACAGGCAAGGCTCAGCATTGCTCATGTGTTGTGGGCTGGAAATGTGGAGCTGCACCTGCGCACAAGTGATTGGGAAAAACATGGACATACTGGAGATGATCATTACAACAATATTATTCTGCATGTAGTGTGGGAGCATGATGTACATGAAGAGCAGCGCATACCTGTTCTTGAACTGAAAGACAGGGTTGCATCCTCTTTACTGAACCGTTATCATGAACTGATGCAGCAGCATTTTTTTATTCCCTGTTCGCAACTTGCAGAAACGGTACCCGGTATTATCTGGAGCAGCTGGAAAGAACGGATGGTTGCTGAAAGACTGTTTGAGAAAAATGAAAAGATTAATCAACTACTGAAAGCAACCAATTATCATTGGGAAGAAACCTTCTGGCAATTACTTGCACGGAACTTTGGACTGCCTGTTAACGCCGATGCATTTGAAGCGATGGCAAAATCAATACCTGTGAATTTATTAGCCAAACATAAAAACCAGATTCAGCAAATTGAAGCACTGTTGTTTGGTCAGCTGGGTTTGCTGAATGCGGTTTTTAAAGAAGATTATCCGCAACTGCTGAAAAAAGAATATCAATACCTGCAAAAAAAGCATCATTTGCAACAACCATCCTGCCTTGTGAGTTACCTGCGTATGCGGCCATCTAATTTTCCTACTGTGCGGCTGGCTCAGCTATCAATGCTCATATATCAATCACATCACCTGTTTTCCATGATACTTGAAGCAGGAAGTATAGAAGATGTTCAAAAATTATTTTTTGTTACAGCCAACGATTACTGGCATTATCACTATCAATTTGATGAAGAGAATTCTTTCCGTAAAAAGCAAACGGGTAAAGTGATGATTGATAATATTCTTATCAACACTGTTATACCTGTTTTGTTTGCATATGCACAATATCACAATAAAGAAGAGCTGAAACAAAAAGCTTTATTGTGGCTGCAGCAGTTGCCAAAGGAAAGAAATATGATTACACAAAAATGGGAAGAAGCAGGAGTTGATCATAATCATGCATTTGATTCGCAGGCTTTGCTGTACCTGAAAAAACATTATTGTGATGCGAAATTATGTTTGAGTTGTGCTGTGGGAAATAAACTGGTAAAAAAATAAACGGCCGGCAGAAAAACTTCTGCCGACCGTTTAAGATTTATGATGATTTAATCATTGCCAGTTAAACACAACATTCTGTTCAATATCAGTATGCAGGCTTTTTGCAACGGGGCAGGTAAGCGCAGCATTCTGCAGAATAGTTCTTTCCTTTTCGCCCAGTTGAAGTGAAGCAGGAAATGTAAACGTTACATCCACAGCACTGATGCGTCTTGGATCACTTTTCATGTGCTTGAGAATATCCATTTTTACACCTGTAAGATCAATGTTCATGTCTCTTGCTTTAATGCCCATGATCGTGAGCATGCAACTGCCCAGTGCTGTTGCAACAAGATCGGTTGGAGAAAACCGTTGTGCCTTGCCCTGGTTATCCAGCGGAGCATCGGTTTCAATAACTGAACCACTGAAGAGATGTGTTGCTTCAGTACGTAAATCGCCTTTGTATAAGATAGATGATGTCATAAACTTGTGAATTATTATTGAAAGTTCGGGCAGCAAGATAACATAATGCCGCATCTATCGTTTAAATATGTAAATTTACTTTCAAACAATAATACAGGTTTTGTGAAAAAAATTATTTTCAGTTTTTGTTTTTTCGTCATCGCAAACGCCGTAATTGCACAAAAGCAACCTACACGTAAGAATGTTCGTAACGAAAAGAAAGATGCAAGAAAAGAAAAGATCAATACCTTAATCAGGCAGCAGGAAGAAGGTGCAATTGTTTACAACAAGCAATCTGTATTTGGCTTCCGTTTGAATACGGATGGATGGAGTATGCTGTATGAGAAAGGCTACATGAAAAGTGTGAAACTGACGAACCTGTTTGCCCTTGAAGTAGGTGAGAAAAAACACCCCAAAGAACTGAAACTGCAAAGTGCAGGTAATGGTTGGTTTTCTGTTGGTAGTCCTTATGTATATGGTAAACGCAATATTTTTTACCAGGTTAAACCAACTTACGGTCAGCAACGCATGATTGGTGGAAAAGCCAATAAAAATGGAATTGCCGTACATCTTGTATACGCAGGAGGTGTTTCATTAGGATTAGAGCGACCCTATTACATCCGCATTTCTGATGCCAGCAGTCAAAATGGAACAAGAGATTTAAAATATACAACAGCCGACAGTGCTAATTTTCTCAACCCCGGTTATATTTTATCAGGCACTGGTTTAAAGCATGGATGGAATGAAATGAAAATTGTTCCCGGTATACACGCCAAGGCAGCACTCCGTTTTGATTATGGCCGGTTTAACGACATTGTTTCAGCCATTGAAGTAGGTGTAAATGTTGAAGCCTATTCTAAAAAAGTGGAAATTATGCTGATGAATCCTTCAAAGCAGATTTTTTATAACACTTATGTTGCTATTTTGCTGGGAAAACGGAAATAACCCCGCTCATAATTGTACTTTTTGCATGTTCATGATTGTTTGAGCCGTATCAATTAACTTTGTGGTTTAATTACTGAAATTTTATGCAGGAAATTGTTGCGAATGATTCTGCCGCAGAGCAGAAACTCAAAAAGCCCGATTGGTTAAGAGTGCGTTTACCTATCGGAGAGTCTTATCGTCATGTACGTCACCTGGTTGATAAAAATAATCTTCATACAATCTGTGAAAGTGGTAACTGTCCCAATATGGGCGAGTGCTGGGGCGAAGGCACAGCTACGTTCATGATTCTTGGCAATATCTGTACACGCAGCTGCGGTTTTTGTGCAGTTGCCACAGGTAAGCCTGAAGAAGTTGACTGGAACGAACCGCAACGTGTAGCTGAAGCTATTCATTTAATGAAGGTGAAGCATGCGGTTATTACTTCTGTTGACAGAGATGAATTACCTGACGGAGGTAGCACCATCTGGTATAATACTATCCGTGCAGTAAAAGCATTGAATCCTGAAACAACATTGGAAACGCTGATCCCTGATTTTAAAGGTGAGATGGAAAATGTGCATCGTCTTGTTGAAGCACATCCTGAAGTTGTTTCGCACAATATTGAAACAGTCGAACGTTTAACCAAACAAGTACGTATACAAGCGAAATACTGGAGAAGTATGGAAGTACTGCGTTACCTGAAAGATAATGGTATGCGTGTTAAAAGCGGTATCATGCTTGGCCTTGGTGAAACAAAAGAAGAAGTGGTTCAGTCATTGCATGATTTAGCGAATAACGGAGTTGATGTGGTCACCATTGGACAATACCTGCAACCAACACCCAAGCATTTAAAAGTGCAGCGGTTTGTGCACCCGGATGAGTTTGCAGAGTACAGGGAAATTGGATATTCATTGGGGTTGGATTATGTAGAAAGCGGCCCACTTGTACGTTCAAGTTACCGCAGCCAGAATCATGTAATTCCCGGTTATGGTAAAGCCGCCTGGGAACAGGAAAAAGCAAATAAGATATCCTGATACTATGTTTAAAAAATTACTTACAGGAGCAGTGTTATTTTTAAGCACTGCTCCTTTTTGTTTGGGTCAACTGCATTGGAAAAATACAGATTCGTTGTATGGGCCATTGCCCGCATCGGTGCATGTTTATACAACAAACGATTTGCTTGATGGTAAACCCAATATTGCCTTTTATGTTATTGCCGATTTAAAAAGTAAGGCATTGCAGTTTACTACTGATACAACATATCAACGCCGATTAACAGCTGCCGGTTTTTGTGAAAAGAACCAGCAACCACTCGTTGTTGTAAACGGTACATTCTTCGATTTTGGCAGTAACCGTAACCTCAATGCTGTGATCAAGGATGGTAAATTGGTTTCGTACAACGTACACACAGTGCCGTTAAAAGGAAAGGATACGTTTACTTATGTTCATCCATTCCGTGCAGCAATTGGTATTGATAAAAAACGAAACGCAGATATTGCATGGCTTTATACCGATTCATCGGCCAGGTATGCAAAAGCGTTCCAGACGGCACCCAAGCCATTTACCGATTCGTTTATGGTGATTAAAAATAAAGTGCCATACAAGCAACTTGCAAACTGGAAAATGCAAACAGCCATTGCCGGCGGACCAGCATTGATTCAAAACGGGCAGATGAGTATTTCAAATAATGAAGAGCGGATGTTTGGAGGTAAGGCCATTGATGATAAACATCCACGTACTGCAATGGGTTATACGGCCGATGGCAAGCTGGTTATTCTTGTTGTGCAGGGAAGATTTGATGGTATTGCAGAAGGAGCTTCATTAAAACAGCTGGCAAAGATCTTACTTGATCTTGGTTGTGTTGAAGCATTGAACTTAGACGGAGGCGGAAGCAGTTGTTTATTAGTGAACGGAAAAGAAACCATTAAGCCGAGTGATAAAACAGGAGAGCGGCCAGTTCCCGGCGTATTTATCATT
Source organism: Chitinophagaceae bacterium UBA1931 (assembly GCA_002337125.1). Lineage (GTDB taxonomy): Bacteria > Bacteroidota > Bacteroidia > Chitinophagales > Chitinophagaceae > Lacibacter. Next base: position 49,350 of record DDFJ01000004.1, on the reverse strand, counting down.
CAATTAAAAAAATAAATAAATTAGCTGCTCATTTCGGGATGTAGCGCAGCCCGGTAGCGTGCTTCGTTCGGGACGAAGAGGTCGCTGGTTCGAATCCAGTCATCCCGACTGAATTGGACAAGGTGGCTTTCATGCCACCTTGTTTATTTATATCATCTTCTGAAAGCCCCGCCAGTTCTGCATTTAAAGAAAGAAGTAGATTAACTTTCGTAGTTCGAAATGCCTCGTTTTTCATATCATAGCTTACACCATCAGGAAACAGCAGTTTTTGTATTTGTTCTTTTTGTTTGACATCGCTGGAACTCCATGCCAGAGCTAGTTTGGAAGAAAAGGTAACAGCTTCAGTAATGATTTCATCAAGGTTCGAACTCCCAGAAAAATTTTCTCTGGATAATCCGGCAATTTCAGTCTTTTCTTTTGCGTATTTCGCCAGCAGTTTTTCATAAGTCTCTTGTGACATTACTCCTTCAACAAAAAACTTTTCTTCAATCACATCTATTTTTTTCTGAACATCCTGCATAGATTTATTGACTTCCTGTTGCTGCTGTTTATTTGCTTCATTAATCTTTTCAGTTGAATCCAGCAGTTCGTCAATTAACAACGACATGTATTCTTCTTTGATTTCATACTGCGAAAGAAACTCCATAAACTGTGCGTTGACTTTGGAAGCATTCTTGTTTGCGCAGCAACCCTTTGTGCGGCATTTATAATACCAAAGTTTCTTTGCTTTTACAACATAGCCGGTATAACCTTCACCACAATGCGGGCAATGCATAAAGACTTTAAGCGGTATCTGAGCGATTTCTTTTTGATGTGCAACACCATATTTATTTGCAGCGGCTCTGATGTTATTTACCTTCAGAAAAACTTCTTTTGAAACCAGCTTTTCATGCTGGCCATCAATCAAACGTCCATTGAGCATTTTATTTGCAATCAAACCACAGTAAAATGGATTACTGAAGGTCATACTCAGTTTTTGTTTGTAGATGTTTAAACCCTTTGCTTTGAGTTGAGCAAGGATTTCTTCGTTTTTCATGCCCTGCAATTTCCATTCAAAAGCTTTACGCAACAGTTTCCCTTCTTTATTGACAACAATTTTGCGTTCACCATTACTGCGAATTATATCATAACCCATTGGAGGTTTCATGCACCAGATACCACGTTCCAGTTTTTCTTTAATACCAGCAACAGCTCTTTGTTTTCTTAATTCATTATCGTATTGCGAAAACAGGAACTGCATGTTTTGCTGAAACACACCACCAGGATTACTTGTATCAATGGGCTGTGTAACAGCAACAATGGTAACACCATATTTTTCACGCAAGTCCTGTGCAAGTTTAATAGCTCCGCCACCTGTGCGGCTAAAACGATCTAAGAGATAAACAAGGATATGACTGATCTTTCCTTTTTGTTTGCGGATATACTCCAGCATTGACTGGAACTCTTTGCGTCCATCCGTCTTGGCACTTTCATAAGTGCCACCAAAAAAGTTCAGGATGTCAAAACCATTACGTCCTGCAAACTCTTCAATTGTTTTTCGTTGCCAATCCAGGCTGAGGTTTTTATCAAACTGTTCTTTGGAAGAAACACGGGTATAAACAACGGCTCTTTTAACAGTAGAAGCGAACTGAGGTGTATCTTTTTTCTTGCTCCATTGGGCGAAAAGTTCATTGGTGATCATGCGGCTTTGTTTTGCTGATTCAAATATACAGTTTGTTGATTATCAATGGAATGTAAGTTTTCATAACAGGCAGTTTCCACTAGTAGTTTTGCCAGCATTTTAATATTGCTGACCACTTCTTCCGCTTCCGTAGCGGATAGGTTTTCAAGTCCTGGGGTGTTCCGTACTTTTTCAACTGACAGAGGTTCACGTTTTGCTTTTTGTCTTTCCTGAATTAAGGAAAAAAGTTTTGCTTCTTTCGTTGTGTTGTTGATGTTTTTCATGTGGTAGGTGTTAGGTTAAATAAAAATGCGGCTGCTTTAAACCGTTTAAAATAGCCGCATATAATTCAAATTATAATTATTAGAAGATGTCGATTTCGCCGCCCTGGTTAAACCTGCCGAACTGTACGGCTTTTCCTTTTTCCGGTACTTCGATGACCACATCCACATCATGCTGGAAACTATTTTCTCCACGAAAGTTTCCATTCTTGGTCGACTGAAAAATATAGATGAATGATTTATCCGGGTACTGTTGTTTTAGTTTGTTCAGGTCTTCAGGTTTTAGCTGAAGCTTGTTCACGCTGTCCAGGAAAATAAAATCATAACGGTTGAGGTTAGCCGGCAGGATGGAAGCAACGGATAAGTTGGGATGAGCTACTGATTTTTCACGCAGCTTTTGTTGCAGCGTTAAATCCAGCCCTTCTTCTTTTGCTACATACAATACCTTGCCATGATGTCTTGCCAGGTAACCGGCAAAATCAATACAGAGATAAGACTTACCCATTTTAGGTTTACCGAAGACCATTGCTGTAAAGTTGGAAGAGGGATCACCAATCAGATCGAACCACTTTCCCTGTAAACCGATGGTATTAAACTGCAGGTTTGCAAAATCCATGCTGTTCATAACAGCAGGTTTGGATGGGATGCCTTTTAATGTAGTACAATTGCAACCAAGAATACCATTTAGGCCATTGAGTTCATTTGGTTCGATGGATAATGTTTTTTCAGAAGGGTTGTTTAAAAAGGATTCTAAGTTTTTAGTGATCAAAGTAAGCTCATCTATATATGGATCGTTAGCAGGTATTTTTTGTTTATCCACCATGCGGGTAATCCGTTGTAATAAACCATCTGCTTTTTTCTTCATGCCAGGTTTACCATTGAGGTTGATATAAGCCTTGATCAGAGAAACACTTGAAAATACCTTTTCTGTACCAACGATTTCTTTTAACTGGTTGTGCGTTTCCTGTGAAAGTTCAATTTTAGTTTTTGCTTTCATAGTATTATAAAGATCAATCAGTTTTTTCTGGATCATGCGTATCTGACCAGCATGAACAGAAGTTTTACGGATACGTTTTTCTAAAATGGCTTTTTGCAAAGAGTTGACAAAGCGTAAAACATCTTCCTTTGTTTTTGTTTTACCATCGAGATTTACAAAGCGGCGGATGAAGCGGATTTCATCTGGGATGCGCTCAACCATTGTTACAGCAGGAGCAGCAGCTTCTTTTTGTTTGTGCATTGCCTTTTGCTTTTGCAATGTTTCTTCAATCAGTTTTTTTTCGTCCTCTTGTTGTTTTGCTTTGGTTGTTTGCTTCTTTGTGGCTTTGGACGTATTATTTACATATTCATTGAGCTTTGATAAATAAAGATCAATCGTTTTCTTAATGGCTTCGCTGCTTTGATAGGAAGTCCATGACGATCCATTGCTGGTTGCTTTTACAATAAATTCATGGCCTTTGATTAATGCAGCAGGCATCCCGTTAAAGTCAACGGACTTGATTTGTTCAAAATAATTATTGGTGTTTATCATTATTTTTCAGGTTTTTTGGAAGAAAAAATATTGTGTGATATTTTTATAAAAAATTCATAGTATGAAAAATCAAAATCCAGTTTTCAAGAAATCAGAATTGCTCGTTCCTGCTGAAGTAATTTTAATCAGTTTTTCAGTTGGCTTTATTTTTTGTGCGCTCTTTCAAAAGCGAAATTGATTGCTGTTACCTGTTTCTGATTTTTAAGCTGCAAGTAATTCCAACTCCAGCATCAGTGCTTCTGCTTCCAGTTCCATTTGAAAAACATTGTTTTCCTGTTTTTCTTCTGTAGTATCTGGTAATTCAATTTTTTTCCTGTTGCTGTATTTTGTTTCAGCATGATGTAAATCTTTTAACTGGTGTGCATGAACAGTTACCGATAAGGAATGATTTTTTTGCAGCAGTTCCACCAACTGATCTATTTTAGAATAATGCAGCAATGCCACCATCTTATCTGATACTTTTTCAAAATTGTTTTTCTCTACTAATTGTAAAATCTGTTGATCCAGGTAAATGTCTCCGCCTTTTGCACGGGATGCAGCAATGATGAGTTTATAATAATCTCCCTGCCGGAAAAAAGACAACCCGTTACTGGTCATTAAATGACCGTGATACGAAAGTGATTTAATCAGTGGTAATGCTTTTAAAACAGGCACGACTACTTTATCCTGTACCTGTTCAGCAGGGTTCCAGTTTTCAGGAAGCAGGATTCCTTTTTTTGTTTCTCCATCAATCGTTGTATAACTCACCAGTTTGCCTTTAAAATCAGAGAACGCCTGCAAGAGATTACCCGTGATGATATGACGTGTTCTTCTGTCAGCATTATTTTGTTTGCAGTATTCTTCCCAGTTTGATAGAAACATTTTGAAGGAGTGTTGTGCCACATCTGTACTTGCCCCGATAATTGCCATCACATCTTCAGAATAAGAAGCAGGGATAGCCAGGTATTTTGCACTGCTGGCAATGGCAAAACGTAACTTGATGGCAGAAGGAGCAAACGGATTTTTCTTTTTCAGATCAATCATAAATCCTAAAAACACAGCAGGGATCAGTTCATGACCATTGTTATAAGTCTCTACTGGAAAATTTAAACTGCGGCCGGTATAATAAAAATGAAAGATCCGTTGCAGGTATTGTTTTCTGTTAAGTGCGGTTTTTGTCAGCTGATCTTTTTTTGCCATTCTTGCTGTTTGTAATTCATGCTCCCGTTCTTTACAGGCTGCATGATAAGCCGCATCACCCTGTTTGTTTTTTATTTTCAGCATAGCTTTTTCTTCCGGTATCTGTACGATCAGTTCATCATACTTTGCATCCGCTTCATTCAGTTCAGATTGAAGTGTGTCAGCCTGGTACTCTTCAAACTGTTCAATTAATTCAGCTTGCAGTTGTTTGGCTTCTTTTCCTTTTAAGGTTTCCTGCAAAAGATTTTCCAGTTCAACAGCAGAAAAAGGTTTTTTGAGCACATTGGCTTTTACTGTTTCTAACATACTGTCTTCACCAAATGCACTGTCCGATCCTTTACCCATCTTGATGACTTTACTGGCAGTTGTTTCAGCTTCGAGATTCATCGCTTCCACTTCCAGGTCATACTCACCGGTTTGTTTTAAGTACTCCGTAAAATCATTGTAACGCTCAGCCACTTCATTATAAAAATCCTGCTGCATTTTTGTTGACAGCACGGCCACACGTCCAGATACTTTATGTGCTGCATCTTCCATCATCATGCCTTCACTTCCACTATCTGCTTTTGCATCTTTTAAATGCAATGGATCATCGAGTAAATCATTGATGTCTTTGTTTTCAAGCAGGTAATCTTTGACGATCTTATCACCATACTTATTTAAAAAATCTGGCACATCTAAAATGCGGGAAGAGTTTTTCTGATTGGAAGCAGTATTTGCATCGAGTGATTTTAATTTCTTTTGCAACATCATCATGAGCCGCTTTTCAGCAGGGATAGCAGAAGTGACATAATCATAAATCGGTTGCAGGATTTGTCCTGTACGGTTGATGCGTCCACGTTTCTGCACTTCGGTATTAATATCCAGTTCAGCCTGGAGTACAATCATCACACGTTGCTTTACCTGGTCTTTGTGAACTTTTGCAGTAGGGATGGCATGAGCGGATGCACCGGTGGAACCGGATTGATTAATCATGAGTACATCCACTTCATTGTTATTAAACTGACGGAATGCATCATTGGTGTTGATGCGTTTTCTTGCAAGCACTAATGCCTTGGATGCTTTCCAGTTCAGTTGCAGTTCATATTTTCTTCCCGTTACTTCTGCAACAGTATAACCGGCTTTCTTTAACTTCTGGATGATGGCATCAATAGGAGAGATCGTTATGCCGGTAGAAGCAGTTTGTATGCGTTCACTGATACGTTGATATTCAGTTTGTGCTTCAACAGGTAAATCAGCAATTGAAAACTTCTTAAATACTGATTTGCCATCCACATCTTTTTCCGTGTAACGCAGGATGCCTTCGAGACCACGTCTTAATACTTCTGCAAAATCAGCATTGATGGTATCACCATCAGTAACCGGCAATCCTTCTTCATTTTCCATCCCTTCAATAAAACTCCCCATTGTGGAAGCAAAAGCAATCACTGGTTTTTTACCTTCTTTTAATCGCTGAATGGCACGATCAGCTACTGCCTCAGCTTTAAGCGAAAACAACATCTGGTTAATCACCTGGAATACCTTGGAAAAATAAGGCAGGTTATCTACACCGGCCTGTGAAGTACCTTCCCGCATTTCCACTTCCTTGCCTTCCGCCACCGCAATCTTATCTAATTCCTCGACCTGGTTATCAATAAAATTGGATTGAAACGCAATGATGTCACGGAGGATTTCAGTGATATTATCGGCAATGGCTTTGTGTTCTTCCGCTTTATCATCAAGAGAAATATAATTGACTTCCACACCTTCAAAACTGCGTTCACGCCGGATCATTTGTCCCTCAGCCACCAGTTGGGAAGAAAGTACTTCCTGCAAAGCCACACCACCTCTTGTGATGGCTTCCACTAAATCATCCTTACTCATGTTGCAATCAGCAATAGAAGTTTTCATGGCATAGATGGGCATGTTATCAGGACGTTTGGCAAAAGTGGCGGAGAGAAACACAACCCCTTTTGTATGTGCCACCACATGCTGTAAGAACTCTCCTGTATTAGATGAGCCACTGGAGTTATGTGCTTCGTCCATGATGAAAATATTTCCTTCGGAGATGGCACGCAGAAAGTTCGGTTTTTCCGGTTTTTTCTCCGGTGAATTAAACTGCGAATAAGTCGCCACTACAAAATCATATTTAGCAGGAACTGTACGGTCTGCAATGATCGCATTCTGTTCAGTCACTGCCGGAGCCTGGTAGATTACATTACCTTCTTCATCCTTAATATCTGTTTTGGATTCTTTGCTGTTTACAATGAAAGGTTTGAAGTGAGCAGAACCGATGGCAGCAAGGTCACGGTAAATATCAGAGAACAGGTTGGCTTTCTCTGTAAGAAAGACCGGTTGCATTCCCTGCATTACTGCATAACGGATCATGGCAGCTGCCACACGTCCTTTACCAATCCCTGTCTGATCACCGATGATCATCCCTTGTCCTCTTGCTTCGATATTATAGATTGCCATTGCCACCGCATCAATCTGTTCAGCAGAAAGTACTTTACACAAAGCAGCTTTGTTGGGATATTTTAAACGGTGACGGACAAAGTTGTCAATATCACCACCTACTTCTGCTTTAATATCAAACACGGCTTTTTTTGTTTCAAAAGCCATGCTGTCGGGAACCTGTGTGTTTAACACAATACAACTTTCTGATGCAGGTTCATAAGGAGCGCCTAACTCTTCGCCCTGCTGGAATAAATTCATTAAGTCTTTTGCTTCCTGTTCAAGTGTTTTCATTGGTTGAGTCAGTTCATCAGCAAGGATGATCGTAAATCCTGCTTTGGTAATTTTTTCTTTGGATGCGTTTAATAGATGCGCAGGGATGCGTATCACACGTACCTGTTTGCCATTAAGCATAAATGAATAAGCAATCAGTAAATCAGTTTCTCTTGTTATCTGTAATGCGTTTTCACCAACAATGAAGTAATCCTTTTCATAAGGGAACAACACTACTGCACCCGGATGCTTTTGTTTGATCTCTTGCAGTTGCTGCTCAAAGAGCAGCACTTTTTGTTTGAGTGGATTTGTGTTGCCAAATTCCATTGCTGTAACAACACGATCATACAACTCATCAAAGGTGCTGACCTCTTTGTCTTTTTCTGCATTGTAAAGTGGTGCTGCACCTTCCGCAACAGCTTTACGTCCGTTGATTAAAATGAGCCTTACATCAAAGGATGTTCCCTGGCGTGAATACAACTTCGATCCGTTGATGTTGATGGTATCCATCACATTGTAACGGCTGCAGAGATAGTTAAAGAAGATACGGTTCTTACCTGCCTGGATACGGCCTTTCTCATCCCACGCTGTATGACCACCGATGATGATCGCAGCCCTGCCATGATCTTTCATACAATCCAATGCACGGAGTGCCATTACATGTTCCAGTGGTTTAATCGGGAATGTATCATACATCACGTTAGTGTCCATCATACCAAAGGGAGGGTTGGTAATGACTGCATCAAACATTTTTTCAAATCCACGGAAAGCTTTGGTTGCATCCTGGTTTAATACCTGTTTAAACCCCTGTGTTTCTAAATTGCTTTTGCGTAAAGAATCAATTTCATTGACGGTACATTGAGAAGGATGTGCAGCAATGGTGAGTAATCCATTACCTGCGGATGGTTCAAACACACTCACAGCTTCATGCAGATGACAGAACACACCTGCGAGATAACCAATCGGTGCAGGGGTGGAGTATTGCTGCAATAAAATCGATTGTGAAGTACGGTGAGAGAGATTCACCTGCGATTGATAAAGATCAACAATGGAATCAAAACGCTCTTTTGTAAATGCTCCTGTCGCAAGTACTCTTGCACGGTTCACAATGGCAAGCTCCGTCAGTTCTTTAACCGTTGTTTTATCAGTTATAAAAAAAGAAGCAGCGAGTTTTTCAACAGAAGACTTGTTGTGTTTTGTTTTCTGTTCCAATGCAGCAGTCATTGCCTGTACAAATTGCTGATTGCTGTTAATCAGCATTGCAGTTCCTGATAAACCAAGAAGACCTTCATCTGCAAAAGACAGATGAGCATCCATTGTAATAATCAGGTGATCAAGTAAACGGATTTCCATCAGTGCTGCACTTTCTTTGAGTTTGCTTGTTATTTGTTCATCTGCTTTAGAAGGTTTGAGATTACCGGAAGGATGGTTATGCGCAACGATCATGGAGACAGCTGCACATTTAAGGGCTGTACCCAGAATAATGCGGATATCGGCAATTGTACCGGTGATGGAACCTTTTGAATGCCGGTAATAACCAATGACATGATTTGCATGGTTGAGGTAAAGAACAATAAACTGTTCCTGTAATTGTATTTCCCCTTGTGAAAATGTGGTGCGTATAAACCTTGCAACAGCAGCAGATGAAGTGATTGCTTCAGACAAAAATTTTCCCGAACTGCGGTAATACGAAACCTGCAGTTCGGGAACCTGTACCTCCGGTATATCTCCCAAAACGATTTCAGGAAGGGTTGTGTAATTCATTCAACTTTACTTTAGTCTTTGCTTTTATTATCCAGAACAAACATCAAAGCAGCACAAACACATCATGTTGTTTATTCACCGAATCCATATTGAATCGCATTAAACAAAACGGTGGAACGTTCATCCCAGATATGAATAAACTGTTTACCACCGCCAGCCCATTCAGAAGCAATCAGATCATTGCTGCGTGTGATACGCTGGATTGCCCATTCTGCATTTGTCCGCACTCCATTGCCATTATGCCATCCTTTATAAATCACGTTGGGATTGGATTCATCAATAAGCGTAGGTTCTTCGGTGAGCTGAAGAACAGGTTTAGTGCTGACATAAGTTTGAATAAAACTTGTTTTTTGCAGAATACTGTTCAATACAGCAAGACTGTCTTCACAACAGGTGCTTTGAGCTGCATTTGCTGCCATACACTGAATCAGTACATCCACAATTTCTTCTGCGGTTTGTCCGTTGGGTGGGCTTCCAAGCGGATGACGTACATAAATATTTTTCAGCGGCCCTTCACCAATATCCAGGCGAACAGTTAATTCATCAATGATGTCAATTGTTTTAACCTGTTCCTTACGGATCATTAATGATTTGTTGGGATATTGAATAACAATCAGTCCGCCTGTATCGAAAATAAAACTGTTGGTCATGTTTTATCGTTTTGTTTGATCAGATACTTTTTCTGCAATGCTTTCACCAATGATGGAACCGATAAAACCACCCATCATTACATAAGGAACAGAATCTTTATTGGCCTCCCTTGCATACCAGTAAGCAACAAGGGAAGTCAAAAGTGTGCACATCGAGACAATGGTTTTTTCTTTCATGTGATAATTCATTACTGCTTTTAGCCACATAGAATTCGCCATAAAATTTTTTCAGCGTTTGTTTTAAGTTGATTCCAAAATTTTATGGCTCATTTCACGGTGTTTTTCTTTTTTAAGTTTTGATTAATGGATGGCGCTGTAGGTAACAGCGCCGGATAGCAGGAGCAGGAATCCTTTCAGAAAACGGTTCGTTCGCTTTTGCCGTTTGTATTGTTTTGCAAGATCTTTTTGCTGTACAAGTAAGGTTTGATTGGCAGCAACACAGTTTTGCAAACTGTTTTTCAGTTCATCATATAATCTGTCTTTTGTGCTGATCACAGCATCCTGGAAACTGATCTTTTGTTCAAGCGATTGAATCGCCGATTCATATAAGCTGTCTTTGACCGAACTGTTTTTTAAATAAGCTTTCGAAGTTGTAACCAGCGAATCGTACACCGGTGACAGTAAACTGTCTGCTAATACTTCTGCCTGTTGTAATACCTGCTCTAAACTGTTTTGCAGTAAAGCAGATTTTTGTTTGACTTTGTTTAACTCTGTTTGTGTAACAGCCAACTGTTGATCAAGCTGTTTATTTTTCTGTTGAAGTGAATCAACAAGATGAAATGCTTTTGCTTCCAGTTGCTTTTTCTGCAAAAGCAATTCCTTGACATCACTTGTGGGATGAATAACCAATTGATCATTTTTTGTATCAAAGGGATTGAACAGGGCCAGAAGCAGGGTGATAAGTAATGCTGCTGCTGAAATGGGATAAAAGATGTTTTTCATTTTGATTTATTAACGGTTTTGTGTTTTTGATGTGTGATTACTGGTCTTTCTGAGAAAAATTTTTTCGTTCAAGCGAATAGCCAAAATAACCTGCTGCCACCAGGCTGGTAAAAGAGTAGAACATAAATTCAGGAATGGCTTTGTTATAAAACTGCTGTGCAATCCAGCTGATGATCATCACTATCACCAGCAGTGCATTCACCGATTCTCTCAATGAAAAGTCGCCGTTCTTGTCACGGAAGATTTCCTGTAAAAATTGTTTCATGTTTGTTGTTTAAAAATGAATGAGTGTGGATTAATCCTGCATCACCTTGTAACCGATCACTGCTGCACCAGTACCTACAAGCAGTGCAGAGAGCAGGATTATTCCTTTTTTTTTGTGGCCCTTTCGACTGCCCGTTCATCCAGCAGTGTATAAGTAAACTGGTTGCCATATAACTGACGGTGCCGTTCACAGAGCGACATGAACTGGTTAAAATCCACAGCAGAGGCAAAGACCTGGCAACCTGCTGAATACTGATCTACTGTTTTGGTAGTGCCATTTTCTGCTGCACGATGAATGTTGATACCAAACATGCCCTTGTCCTGGCGGCCATTCATAAAATCCAGAACAGCATTACGGTCATAGTCGCGCATAACGGTGACAGGCAGCCGTTGTATCAGTGCCATGTATTTACCACGATGCAGACCGATCATATAGGCATTGAGGTATTGTCCTTCTTTTAAAATGGCTGTACCCTGCGGGTTCATAGGGTTTTGCAACCAGTAAGTACCGGGATCAGTGGTGGCAGCAAAACGTTGTTCCACCAGTTTACCCTCACTGTTATGAAAGAACACATGAATGCTGTCATCAAAACGATTCGGCAACACACTGTTGGTACGGATGCCAACAATGTTGAGTTCAAAAGGACGGACAAAAACGCTGTATCCTTTTTGCAGAAGGATGTCTTTTAAAGTGTTGTTCATAGTTGTTTGTTAGGGGTTAAGCAACGGCTATATCCGGTTCGTAATTTTTGATCCATTCTTTGACCGAAAAGCCAGGACAGGGCACAGCTGCTTCCAGGTCACTGTGACCAATGATCACTGCCGCAGGATATTTAATAGAGAGCACCAGCAGTTTATTAAACAATGCTTCTTCCTGCACAGGTGTACGTGTATCACCCAGGTTACCTGTTTTGTTTCTTCCTCCTGCATAAGCCACATGGATGGCTTCATTGTCAACAGCAGGAATGTTTTTAATGATGTCGTTTTCTGAATGGATCTTTTTGATTTCACCACTGCGTTCAACGACATAATGAAAGTCGCCGTAGAACTGTGAAACCTTTGGATCGAATGTGGCTGTACTGTGTACAACAATGTGACGGATATGTCTTTTCATAGATTGTTTTATTACGGTTATAAATAGCGTACTGATTTTGATTCGACTAAAAAGTAATTGCCTTTGTTTTCAAACAGCGTATAATCCAGTCGTCTGCTGACTTCATTACCTAACACTGTATTAGCAGGCACAGCAACTGATTCTTTTGCATTCAGCCAAACAGTAGAAGCACTGCTGGTGACAATGGGTTTGCCATCAATACCCGACAAGCTCCATTTGTTACCATCATACTGCAAACCAATCCGCAGAAATTCAAACTTGATTTTTTCTTTATCAGCAGCTTTGGTAAAACTGTTGAGTAAACCGTTGACAATGGTTTGTCTTACACCATTGATACGTCCCAGCTTAAACTGCTCGTTCGCTGTGTTGTAATCATCGGAAGAAGTTAATTTTTTCAGTAGTGAAATAGTTTGATTCAGGTCTCTGGTAATCGCTGCTTTGTACAACTCTTTCCCAATTGTTGCTGCATCTGTGTTTGATTTGGATGATTGTGTCAGTACATTAAACATGCTTTCAGTAATTGTATCGGGCATGTTGATTTTTTTTAGTGCATTGGCTACCTCCGAACCAAAATCACCATCTGCGCCATATTTAGGAAGTACAGAAGAACCATAACGGTTGATGAGTGCGAGCTGCAATTGTTTCACTTTCTCACCCTTGCTGCCTTTCTTCAACGGGAATGCATCATTACGTGCAGGTGTTGTGGACTGCGCTGTTTTTTTTACTGCTGCAATTTTTGGTTGCAGTGCAGTATATACCTGGGTGTTTGCAACGGGTGTCTGGATTTTACTCAGCAAAACATCCATGTCTGTTGAACCGGATTGTTTTTTCTTTTTCAGGTACTGCCAGCCAAAATATCCCAGTAAACCTGTTACACCAATGGCAACAGAAGCAATAACTATTTTCTTTTTCGACGATTTACCTTTTGTTGTTTTCTTTTGTTTCATAGGGTACGGTTATTAAGAACAGCTTTAAGCTGTTGGTTTTTGCTGTATCAGTTCCATCATGGGTGCATATTCCCAGAACTCCAGTTCAGCTTTTAAATCACTGCTGAGTTCACTACCATATTCTTTTTTATAAGCAGCAGCTACCTGTAAAAAATCTTTCTGTGTCGGGATTTCCATAAAGACAGCTTTGATGGCTTCTTCATCTGTTCCCGGTAAGAACCAGTAGGTTTTTTCAAAAGCAGCATGCAGGCGTTTTGCCCAGGACTGGTATTGAGTGCTGCTGATTGTTGAACCGGCAGCAAATAAAATCGTATCAGGCTTGGCCGCCAGTATGGCAATAGCTTCATTGTATTCACTGGTGGTTAACTCGCTTTTTAAATCAGCCATTAAACTGGCATTGTACAAGGTCTGATAAGACTGAATTACTTTTTTAAACAATTCCTTGGTAGGTATTTTACGCATCACCATGCGGACTGTTTCTTCATCAGTACCCCAGCCAAAATAATTATCGTTTTCAAAAGCCATTTTCAACTGTTGTGCAAAAGCAGCAGGATTACCTTCTTCAAATGTTTTCTTCTGTTCTTTGGAAGCCCTTGCTTCACGGATCAGGTTTCTTCCCAGCCAGATACTGCCACCCAGCACAACCAGCCCGATCAGGGCATAGATCATGTTTTCTTTTACAGAACTGTTTGGTTGTGCTGAAGTGGAAGTTGCTTTCAAGGGAAGAAAGGTTAGAAGTGGATTAAACACCTAAATACTTTTTAGCCATTGCTGTTTTTACAGGATCATGCTTCACAATATGCGCCAGCCTGGAAAGTTCTTTTGTACTGAGTTTTTTTGCCAGTACAGAAATGGCTTCCATTTTCTGATCGGCTTCCTGTTCTGTTTTTTCTTCCAGTGTTACCTGGTACTTAAATGATTTCATGGTTTTTTAATCAGTTCTTTTTTTGTTCAATCAGTGTAAGGATTTCTTGCAGCAGGGAAGGGTCATCAACAATGGCATTGATGATGATGTTAAACTGGGCTGCCTGTTCCCTGTTTAAGCATTGTTCAAATTTGCGCAGGTAGGCCAGTTGTCTTTTTTCTTCTTCTGTAATGTCAGCGGTACTGTTTTTTTCAATGGTAATCTGTGAATCACTTGCAGGTGCTGAAGCCTGCAGGCGTTCTTTTTCCTGGTTATCCTGTTCAATGATACCGGTGAGTGCTTCACCTCCTGGTATCTTGGATAACATCTGCGGGTTACGCCGCACAAATCCTTCCAGTGCAACCGAAGCAAGTTCACCAAGGTTGATGTTGCCGAGTTTGAACTTGTTGTCTTTGAGGTGACGGATTTCTTCTTCCAGTTCTTTGGAATATTTTTCCAGCTCAGCTGTTTCTTCTCTGGCATCCTCCAGTTCTTCTTTCAGACGGTTTAACTCGTATTCACGGTCACGGGCTTCCAGGCGTTGCTGGATCATATCTTCTATTTCACCAAGCCCGTTCAGTGATTTTTCTGTTTTGTTACGCTGCACCATATAACAATACTGATCGTTACGTGGTGACAGATGCGAGTTATAAATCAGGATGCGGACTTTCTCGGTGTCTTCATTCATGTAAAACTCATAGCTGTCAAACTCTTTTGGATCGTCTGTTTTAGAAACCACTTTCAGATTGTCTACAAAGATTTCAAAGGGACGTGCTTGTCCTTTCTCAGCCTGCGCTTCTAAGAAGTGTTTGAGCTTATCAATCTTTAACTGGTCATATACATCATTGGTTACGGGCATCTTGATTCAGGTTTACAGGTATAGCTTGTAAAAAACGGGCATTGAGGGGGCTGAGAGACAGGTTGGTAATCCTGATCCTTCCCCGGTGTTCATATTGCAGTTCGTTGGCATGATCTTCATTGAGATCAAACAATCCCACATCACTTTCAATACGCAGATCATTTTCCGGCTCAATCAACAGGAAGACCTGGTTGTAAGCCGTAATCTCACGTACTTCTGTTGGCTTCAGCAGCAGGTGACGGAAACGGATCAGGTATCGTGAACCATAACCCATTTCCTGCATACGCCTGCGGATATAATCTAAAGCGAGTTCTCCAGTCATGATTGCTCTTTTTCAAACCAGATAATCAGGTTCAGTTCATAGTTGAGATCCTTGCCGTGAAGGAGTCCCAGTTCATCTTTGTAATACGCTTCAAGGATCGGTGATTCTGTTTCAATCAACACTTCTGTTGCATAGCGTTTTCTTCCTTTTAACCATTCTCCCGGCATTGAACCAACGAATGTGTAATCGGCAAAGCGGATATTTCTGTCATCACGGAATACTTCAGACTGATAGAAAATATCAGTCGCATCAGGACTTTGTAAAGCCAGTACACCAGCTTTCTCCTGGCGACGGATCGTAAACAACGGATCATAGGTTAACAGCACTGGTGGCGGATCAACAGGATCAGGTGGTGGAGGCGGTGGTGGAGCAGCAGAACAGGAACCAGTACCTGAAGCAAAAAAGGAATGCTGATTATCCACTGTCACTGTCATCAGATCACCCGCACTGCTTGCTGTTGGTTTGTAATTGTGATTATTACTTCCATACTGACTCCATGTTGCAAGTGTGGTGTTGTTGATTGCAGCCGCCACTTTAGCAGCAATAGAAGCAGGTGTATCACCATCATCTGCAACAACAGTTAACACAACAGAATAAACACCCGTATTGTAACTGAAACCGGGATTCACCGCAGCACCCACCTGGAATACTTGTGTAAGTTCTGCACCTGCAAGTGTACTGCTCAGTTGAGTAAACGAGGCAGCGCCCGGATTGGGACAACTGTTATTTGATGTTGTACCACTGCCACCAGGATCACCCGACGAACCATCTGGTATGACTGCTGTTGTTTGATCTTCTTCTATAATCTGCGCATCCGTATAACAAACCACACTGGTTTCAACAGCTATGATTTTTTTCACTGTGCCTGGTAACGCTACCTGGAAATAATTAATCTCACCCTTTCTTGTGATCTTCTGTTTTTGTAGTATCGCTGTTTGCTGTAACATGCTGTTAAGTTGTAAGTTGTAAGTAGTAAGTCATAGGTTATAAGTAATAGGTTGTAAGTAAACGCAAGGCTTTTAACTTTTGCCTTTTTACTTATCACTTATTACTTATTACTTACAACTTATTACTGCCTTACCTCTACATCTAAATACAGTGACACACGATACACAACAAAAGCAAGTCTTGTATCAGGATTGTCTTTGTATTCCACTTTTACTTTGAAGTTGCCTGGTGCAATACCACCCAGTGAATAATAACGATCATTGGGAGAAACGTTTAAGCCACTCATCAGCAGTTTGCTTTCATAAGCTTCGGGGAAGATTTCTTCACTGTTGATTTCCACTTTGGCAGAGCCACGGTAATACATCAGGTCATCACGATCAGACGTAAAGAGGATACCGTGAATCTTCTCCACTGTTTTATCCAGCTCAAATGTTTTTGTGTGTAATTCGTTAGCAGCAGTCACATCAATATCATAACGCTTTTTGATCCGTTTGTTCATGCTTTGTGTTTTTAAGCGACAGATCCACCCGCAGTGCGGTAGATCATCAGCAGTTCATTTTTATTTTTTTCATTCTGTCCGTAACCAGCTCCCGGAAGTGAAGCCCATTCTTTGCGGCATTTCTGCAAGGCATCATGAATTCGTCCCGCCATCACATCTTCCAGTGCTTTTCTTCTGCGGATCAGTTCAATGGCTGCTTTATCCTGGCTGAGGGGACTGAAATCTGGCAAACCGATTTTTTGTTGCAGTTCTGTCCATGTCTTGCTGAGTATCTGGTAAGCACCTGCGGCTGTACTGGTAATGCCCCATTTTTTTGTGGCCCTGTTGGGATGTTTGGATAAATCATTAACCAATCCACCACCAAATAATTTGCGGTAACCATCCTGACCAAACGTGCCTTCAGCATATTGCAGCATGATCAGAAATGCTTTCAGGTTTTTAATTGCAATAGAATTATTTTCCATAAGGTGAAAGGTTCAACCGGCAGGCAGTGCTGTCTGTTAAGACAAACACTGCAACGCCTGTTGATCGATAAACAATAAAAACAAAAACAGTTAAGGAGTGGTGATCGTACCATGCAGACCGGCATAGATATACGTATTAGCCGGGATGCCTTCCATTGAACCCAGTTCAATCGTCATCTCAATTAAAATATCATCCTGGATCAAACGGGGATTAGCGAGTTTGTAATAACCCACAGGTACATTTTTGTTGCCTGTTGTTTTAAACACCACGTTACCTGTTTCAGGAACGATTTGTTTTTTATTGCTCTTCAGAGAGAACTCACCATTGGCAATCGTGTTGAAATTCTCCAGCCCTTTAAATTCGGTGGCGATGATTTTATCTTTTGTACCATCCGCTGATGTACCTGCAAGCAGAAATACACCGCTGACAAGAAAGGCCTGGTTCTTTGGCAGTTTTGCATTGGAGATATTACGCAAACCGATTTCTTTGTCATCCTGTGTTTCAAACAATTTGATTGTTTTGGAGTTCACCGGTTTGATGGAGTAGATCGTGGAATCTGCCAGTCTTAATTCTCCTTTTACCAAACCTTCTTTAATGTGTGCAGGAAGTTCACCAAAAAACTTTTCCATCTCTGCACGGGAACCTTTGGATGCTGATCCTGTGTTGGTGAGTTTGGTGAGTGTCTTCATACGCTGGATGGGGTTCATGCGGCGCAATGCACCCAGCAGTTCGCCATCATCCATTCCTTCAAGGCCAAGTAATGCGCCCTGGTTATTGTATTCTTCAATTCCTTCAAGTAAACCTAACATAGTTGTTGTGATTAAGTGTTTTTAATAAGGTTGCTGTTGTTTAAAAAATAAATTCATCGGGATCAGCTGATCCCATTTCGAGTTCAGGCATCCCACCATTGAACTGGATGGCACTGTCGGCAATCTGTTCTTCAATGGCACTTAGTGCAGCCAGGTCATTACCGGGGTAATTAAAATACTGCAGCTCACCGATGCCGTTAGTAGCGGCAGCAGTTGTTGTTTTCTTTTTGAACTTATCGAGATAGAGTTTCTCCGAAAAGTTTTCTTTGTAAGCCTGGAGACGTTCTTTGACACCATCCAGTCCTTCCAGACCACTGACAGTGGATGTGCTTTTCTGAAATCCGTTGGCAGCCATCATGCCAAGCCCCAGCAGTTGTGTGAGTTTGTTACCGGAATAGTGTCCCAGACCTGTGGTGACAATCCCCACTGCAAGGGAGGGTCTGCCGATGGCGGCTCCAATGATACCACCACCCAGCACACAGATCAGAATGTCTTTACCTGTTTCCAGGGCGGAGTTTTTAATGTTGCCTTTGGTGGCAAGCGGTGAACCCAAGCCTGCGAGAAAACTGTTTCTCCTGGCTTGCTTGGCATATGATCCTTTCTTTTTTTTAGCCATGATGTTTTGTTTAAAGTGTTTTTACAATAAGGCGATTGCTTTTTTG
Source organism: Chitinophagaceae bacterium UBA1931 (assembly GCA_002337125.1). GTDB lineage: Bacteria > Bacteroidota > Bacteroidia > Chitinophagales > Chitinophagaceae > Lacibacter. The sequence continues at coordinate 30,847 of DDFJ01000004.1, read as the reverse complement.
CGTGTATGTTTTCGTTTTTGTGGTTTTGATTTACGGTGATGTTTTTTTCTTTTGTTTGGCAGTCCTCCTAATGAAGACGGTGGGGAAGGCGATGATTTTTTGCCCGGTTTAAACATGGTAAAACCAATGGCCACCAGGCTTAATCCACCAGCTCCAATGAGTACGGGTTTTAACCAGCTTTTATTCTTATCCCAAAAGCTCTGATCAGCTGTGTTACCGCCTGCATTGTTTGTTGTATCTGTAGCAGCTGTATCAGCAGTTGCAGTATTTGTCGCATCTGTTGTGACAGCAGTTGTAGTTGATGCAGGAGAAGGTGATAAATCATCTGTAGCAACCGGAAGCATGGCATTACTGGTATTGAATGTATTGTTTTCAGCAGGCAGTGATGCATCCTGTTCTGCTCCTGTGTTGATAGCAACTGTTGCAGTTGGTGCAAGCGGATTGGTAGCAGTAGTTGGGATCGTTGTGGTATCAGGTGTTGGTTGATTATTTTCTGCAGCCTGGTTTTTCTGTTCATCAAAATCTTCAGAGCCTTTTGTCTTGCTGACAAAAATGTCTCCGATTTGTTTGAGTGCAGCAATGATACCGGAGATCACACCTGTTGCTGCTGCAATGGTTGCAAGTGTAATGGGTTCACCTAACTGACCCATCACTAAATCATTCTCATCAGTGTAGACATCCGGGCCGAGTAACTGTGGCAGAGTAGTAGAAGTGTTCATGTATTCCACGCCGCTGAATCCATAACCATTTAATCCATTCACAGCTTTGTCTTTGTTGCCTTTACCGGAGAGGATTGCTTTTTTTAAATTCTCCGGTTTACCACCGGCACCATAAAAAATATTTTCCAGTTTTTGTCTTACAGCAATCAGCCGCTGAAACTTCGCCGGATCAATATTTTTAGCGGTTGCCTGTTCAGGCGTTAAATAACTCCAGCGTAAACGTCCTGCTACATTTTTGATGTTGAGTTTCATGGAAGCTAAAATGCCATTACGTAACAGCACAGTAGCAGGATTAATCTTGTTGACTTTGTTGAGAATGTTTTTAATGCCTTTCTTTTTTGCTGTTGCAGCAGCAGGTTTGGCAGCAGTTGATTTTGATTTACCGGCTTTTAGTTTTTGCAGAATTGAATTGCCTTTTTTTGCTGACTTGGTTGTAACAGCTGCAGGTAGCGTTGTTTTCTTTGCAGCTTTTTTTGCAATCTTGCCAAAGCCATTAAAATCATCATCAAAGCCACTGAGGTAATGCAGATCCATAGGGTAATCTTTTTTTTCTGAATAGGGTACTTCGTAATTAAACTGATCGGTTACACAATCAATAATGATTTCTTTTCCATTTAAAAGCACGACGGGGTAGATATGCTGAAAGTAATCACGGTGATACTTCGTGATACGAAGCAGGTGCGGGATTTGCAGGTTGCTGAGGATAGAGGAGATAAACACCGAATAACAATCGCAATCCACCCCTTGTTTTCTGTCGTGCCAGGTTCGTGCAGGACTTCTGATTTCTTCATAACCATCTCTGTCTTTGGTATAAGCAATATGGTCATAAACAAAACGCCAGATCGCTGCACAGCTTTCATAGGTCGCAGGTTGTTTTAAGTACTGCGCAAGTGCTTTTGTGTGATGCAGGGTTTGTGTAACAACTTCAGGAATGAACTTTACCGTATGCGATACGTTCGCATTATGCCGGATCATCGAAGTCTGTTCTTCTGCTTTTGGGAAAAGCTGATCAAACTTCTGTCCATCCTTTATCTGTCGTTTTTTACTTGCTTCCATAGGGTACGGATAAATTGGTACGGATTAAAAAATACAATTCACTTTTTTTATGCAGATGCTTTCTGCACATTTACTTCTGTTTTGTTTTCATAGGGAATGCTGATCAATCCCAGTTTGATTTGTGTTTGTGTACGGATCAGCATTGTGATGGCTTCTTTGTTAAAAAGTGATTTAACCAAACTGAACACCACAGAAAACACATTGCTCACCGGTATCTGTATGTAAACCGGATCCAGTTTGATTTCTGAAGTTGCGGGCACTTTCACTTCTTTGCTGCTTGCCTGCGAACTTCCAACTACAGTATCTTTATACAGCACAGTCACAAAAGGGAACTGCATCACAAAACTTCCTTTTGCAGGGTTCTTTAGCAGAACATCCACCCTGATCACCAGTCCATCCCAACCCAACTTGTAAAGCGAGGCTTTGGGAATGATCTGAAGTTCTGCAGCACTCCGTTTTAAATTGCTTACATACGTCCATCCTGCAATTGCAGCAAGACTAAGCGTTGCGCCTGTTACAAGTTTGGTGACCAGTTTCATTTACGTGGATTTCTTTTGCGTTCGATGTAATCAGCTGTCACTTTATAGCCCAGCCAGATAGCACCGCCAATAAAGGCTTTAATGGCATAGTCCAGCAGCCCGGTGAAATCAAGGTTAGCCAGCAGGATACAACCGGTAAGAAATACACTGCTGGACGTATTGCCATTTAAATCGTCTTTCATCTGTTAGCGTTTGATGTTTTTGATAGGTTCTTATTTTTATGCAGCTTGTGCTTTTGTGCCAAGCGTAACAACCGGAGCAATTTTTTGCGGAATCCCCAAAGCCATTACAATCCCTCTGACCTGTTCAATCGTGTAAAACATTTTTGTTTTGTTCGCATGGTCAGGTGCTTTACTCTCAATCCACCGGCGCATGGTTCTGCCGCTTACACCATAGATAGCTGAGAGGTCTTTCATACGGTAGGGCCTTATGATGAAATTGCCCTGTTCATCATAATAGGGTTTTTCTTTTCTTGCCATAGGTGATTAAGCATTACAGATTTGCTGAATCGCAATCACCTGGAAGAGGTTCAGTAAGCCCGGTGTTTGCTTATCAATAAAATATTTTCTCCAGTACTGGTAGTTCTGAACCGTTGGTTCTTCACTGAACTCCATTACAGCTTCTGCCATCGCTTTTAATTCCTGTTTGTAATTGGGAAGCGATTCACGGATGGTTTTGATTTCATCATACCAGGCTTTTGTACCGGCAAACCCGTATTCATTGCTGCGGTCTAACCATACAGTAGGAAGTGGCATGGCACGGTTATGTTTGTTTACATAATAACGGGCAAGCAATACACGCTGGCAGAAAATCGAAAATGCTTTTGATGGGTCTTTTGATAAAGAAAGAAATTCTGCAATCTTTTCTTTAGCTGCTTCAATTTCTTTTAATGAAAATTGTGTGCAGTTCCACAGGCTGCTGTTGGCAAAGTTCCAGGCGGTGTTCGTCATAGCGGCAAGTTCATGTTGTTGCTGTAATCCTTTTACAACTCTTAAGGCTGTTCTTACCGATTGTTTGCTGAATGATTGTGTTTTCATAAAATTATTTTTGTTGTTTAATCTTGATTGACTACACAAACATACGATGGGGCAAAAGGGTCACTTTCCACTTTGAGCAAGTTTGTAACAGTTATTGAAAGAAGTTCTTACTAGTTAAATCTTGTTGATAGTTTTGGCAGATTTTGTCGTGTGAAAGTGTTACGTGAAACAGTAAAAAAAAGCCACTTCATCGAAGTGGCTTTTTTTGTTTTTTAAAAATATATTTAATGTACAGGAACAATTTGAATTTCTTCAACAATATCTTTATCAATTTCAGACACTATTGTAACTTCAATTTTATAGTTGCTGAATGCTAATAAAGGCACTTGAAAAACAGTGGTTTGAATTTGATTACTTTCCATTATAAGAACAGTAGAAAAATATTCACCTTCGGGTAAATTATTCAAATTGCCAGGATTAAGATTATATACTTTTACTAAAGTCATATATTCTAACAGATTAATTTGTGGGATGGTGGAAATTTGAATCTGATTAAATTCTCCATTTGAGTTGTTAAGTGTAACAGATTTTGATGTCATGATATAAAAGTTTAAATGAATTTAAAAAGTATAGTTATTCTTCTGCTTTACCTGGCAATCCTAATTTCTCGAAAATGATTTTAACCTGAAGGGTTGTATATAGCCGCCCAACTTTATCTCCCACAGCCCCATCATGTTTTTTTATCCAGTTTTTAATTGTCCGGTTAGTAACTCCGTAAATATTAGCAAGCTCTGTGATACTATATGGTTTGATTTCAATTGTGTTGTTTGTGATACTCATTTTCATTTGTTTTAGCTGTTAGATTAATGCCGGGCTTATGTAATTCCATTCTTAACCATAGTACTCCAGGTAGTCTGGTGCTTCAATAGCAAGCAACGTGCAAATTTGGTTAATGTTTAATTTGTGTTTATTCATCATGTTAGTAATTAACTGTCTCATTAATTGAGGCTTTTCTGATTGTACGTCTAATTCAGGAGGTTCACGTCTTCTGATTTTCTGATCATTGAACTGCTGGATTAAATATCGTTTCTGATTGGCAGTAAGTAATTCCAGATCATCTGCTCTGTATAGTAATGAAATCATACTTTGCTTCCATTTCCTTTTGAGATCGGCTAAAAGGGGAAGGGTGATGTTCTCATTTTTAAAATCTTTCAGAATTTCTTTGGCAGGCATTAAAAATTCTGCGGCGAATAAATTGGCTTCGTGGTTTACGTCCCTGTCATGAGGTACGATTTTATACGTGTGCATGATCAAATGTGCCAGTTCAAACGCAAGCGAAAACCGTTGTCTGTCCCCTGGTAAACTACTGTTGATAAAGATGACGGGATATTGATCATCTGTCAGCATGCTGCGGCTGTCAACCCGTTCTGTTCCAAAATTAAAGCTGCAAATAATTACTCCATTTTGTTCCAGCACTTTGGTGATGTTACAAATAACCGGTTCTTGCAGATTCCATTTTCTGCGAACCATTTGTGCAATTTTTTGAGGAGTATTATTTTCTGATACTTCTGAAACGGGTAAGGTAGGAACTGGTTTTTCCAGGCTGCGTGTAATTAGCTGCACATGCAGACGGGTAATGTTCATTTGAGCTTCAATGGGATTAAGGATTTTAGCCGGAACCTGTTTACGTTTACGATACGAAAGATTAACAGGCAGCATTTCCCCTTTTTGCATAAAAAACTGAGGCGGAAAGTTAGTGGCTTCAGAAAGAGCAACTAATAACTCTCCATCTGCTATTACATCTCCATGTTCAATCCTAGAAATATTTGATTTATAGCTTTTGAGCTTTTCTGCAAGGTCTGATTGGGTAAGCCCTCTTGCTTCTCTTGCCAGTATTACCATGCTTGGGTTTATCGTCTGATCCATAATACCTTTCTTTGAAATCGGAGAGCAAACATAATACTAATTTGTAAAAAACTAAAAAAAGTTTCAATAATAGTTAAAGAAGCTAAATTATGTAGCTTTGTATTTAAGGAATAAATAGTGAGACTTTAGGGAGTAATTAGGGAGTGTTTTAAATGTTTATGGATGTTTCTTAGAAGCTATATAAATCTTTTGTTTATTATAATAAATAATTACTTTTCAATTTAAAAGCGACCTAACAATGCTGAGAAATGATCTGGATTGGAAATATATTAACTGGCAGGAATTTCAGACTCTTTGTATTAGTATAGCAGAAACAATCGTTCCTGATTGTAATTTTCAAGAATACCTTAAACCCGGACAAAAACAAGAAGGTATTGATCTTCTAAGTTTTAATAGGTCTGAAGGTAAAAATTTTTGTATTCAATGTAAAAGAGAGAAATCACTTTCAATAAATGATATAAAAACTATTATAGCAGAATTTGCAACTGGAGATTTTTTTAATATGTCTTCCCATTTTGTAATTGCAACATCTGCTGATCTTCAAACACCAGAAACTCAAAAATTCATTGCTAAACAGAAAGTTGAACTATACTCGAAAAATAGTATAATCTTCGATTGTTGGGATGTTAATATTATTCAAACTAATCTTAAAAAGAGATATGACCTGGTTGCAGCATATTTCGGAGAATCACAGGCAAAGGGATTTTGTAATCCTCAAATGAGGTATGATCGCTTACAGATTGTTCAGGCAGTGAAAAATTACATTCCCCGAAAAATTATTGGATTTTCAAATAAGGTTAATAAAAAAGATTTAGGATGGTACGGCCATCCTATTAAAACTTTTGATCTAATTGAACTGCTTACAAAAGACCGCTCAAAAGCAAAAAGAATATGTGTAATTGGTGATGCTTACCAGGGAAAAAGTACATATATACAGCAAACAGTGTACAGTCTGCAAACGGAATATTTGCAAATACAGCCAATTTTTATATCAATAAAGGAACATAATGTTCAACCAATATCTGATCTGCTTTCTAAAAAATATGGAAGTTGGCGAGAAATTCCTTTAAGAGATATTATATTAATTATTGATGGTCTTGATGAAGTGCCTACAGAGAAATTCTCTGAAATAATTAATCATATTAAGGAGTTTGCTTTAGAATATCAACCCGTCTCAATCATTTTTTCATGTCGAAAGCTGTTTTATACAAAATATAACGTTTCTACAAATCTGTCTGAATTTGATGCTTACGATTTGTTAGGATTGCAGCAAAGTGATATTGAAAATTATGGCAGAGTTGTTCTCGGTAACCGATTTGAAAATTTTAAAGAAGAAGTCACTATCAAAGGTATTTCAAACCTGCTTTACCATCCTTTTTACCTTATTAACATAGTTGATGAATATAATATTCCTCCCCATCAATTGCCAGGTAGTAAAATTAAAGTGGTTGATACCTTAATAAATAAATCTTTTGATATAAACAGGTATCGAAAAATTAAGGGAAGTGAGTCAGTTAAAGATGAAATGTATCGTTTTAATAATGTAGTTGAAAAATTTGCATTTGGACTTCAACTTGCAGGGCTAAATTCATTTACAGGAGATGAGATTTCTCAGATATTTACAAGTGATGAGAGACTCTTGCTTCAACACAATTCATTGGTTACTCATACAGACAACAGTTGGAGTTTTGTGAATGCTCTGTTTCAGGAACATATTGCGGCAAGAAAATTGGCAAAAATGGAGTACGAAGATTTTTTGATTTATTGTACTGTTGGTACAACAATTAAAAAGGTCAGAACTAAATGGATTCAAACATTATCATCTCTGCTTTCAATTTTAGATTCTTCAAGTAGTTTATTTGCCAAAGTATTTGAATTCATTGAAAACGATAATATAGAACTGCTATTTCAGACAGAAAGTTCCAAGTATGATGAAACATTGAAATTGTCACTACTTAAAAAACTTCTTGACAAATGTATCCGGCTTAATATTCGACCAATGATAGTTTACGAAGATTCTGTTGGAATTTTTATTCAGCAGTCTGCAATATGTAAACAATATTTATTGGGATTACTTTTTGGTAAGAAAATTACTAAAAGCATCAGAATTGTGTGCTGTAGGATGTTACGATATTCAATGTTAAATCAAATCCAGCAGAAAGAGTATGCTGAATTTGTATTAACGGAATTGTCATCTGAAACTGATGCATTTTATGCAGCAAATCTGATTCAGGTTTTTACTTCACATAAGTTCGGGGATATAGAACTAATTGATAGACTGTTATCAAATAATACACTTAACAAGTATCATGAATACCGGGATGAAATTTATGAGTTAATTACCATATTAGGATTAGTTGACAAGTTTTATAATTATGGGTTGAGCGGGTTAACTGTTTTAGCTGAATACAATAAAGATATGAGCCGTGGTGGGTCAGAGTACAACCTTAAAAAGTTCTTAGTGAGTTCAAAAAAACCAGCGAATATTTCAATGTTTTTATCTCATTTTGAAAGCGATGAGGTGATTTCTTTTTTTGAAAATCACAGTTTGACAACCAAGGATTTTATAACAGAGATTTTTAATAAACTGTCATTTTATTTTGAAGAATATCCGTACTTAATATTTCCAATTGCTGATTTATTTGTCAAAATTGGAAGAAAATACGTTAGAGAGGAATTTAAAGTAATTGACAGTTTTCTTGATGCGACAAATTCACATTGGCTTCTTGTTAGGATACTTATAGAAAAAATATTTAAGGATACTAACTGGGAAATAGGATCGCTAATAACTCCTGATTCTTATGATTATGTGCTCTTTGAGTTTGAAGAAGGAGACTATGAGCCTAAGTATTTAATGAATGTTTATCATGGATTGAGATACAAAGAAAAATCAGAGATAGCTGATGGTTTCTTTCAGGTATGTGTTGATGTTACTGAGGGGGCAATTATTAACAAAGAAGGGGATTTGAAATATGAACAGTATAAGAATGCAGAAAGAAAAAAACTTGAAAATGATTTAAAATATATTCAATCACTTCAGGCATTTAGAAAAGGGATAAAGAAATATTTTTCACTTTTTGGGAAGAATACGATTCCAACAAACGATTTATATATTGATATCGAAAATAACTTTGGAAAAATAAGGCAATCTTCAGATTCTTACTTTCTGTATTATTTTTTGATAAGATGGCAAGGAGAAAAAAAATCTGTAAACCTGCAAAATTGTTTAAATCAGCTTAAGAATGAAGAGTTTTTTGAAATATTTCAAGCAGAGGAGATTCTTCATTATTCACATCGAAACGAAGAATCAAACAAAGTGCTTTTGCCGATTATAGAGTCATATTTCTTTAAATATTTAAAAACAGCAGACTTTAGAAATTGTATTTGGTATCAAGGAGATAAATTTCATTTGAAAGTTAAAGAATATCGATTAGGAGAAATATTTCAAGAATTCGGATTTGATATGCCAGAGAAATTTCTTATGGAGTTTGTATGGTTAGATCAAAGTGGCACAAGAGGATTTGAAACAGCTAGATTAAATAGAACGGAAAGTATAAGTCAAAAAATTTTGAAAAGACTCTCAAATGAAGGGTTGCAAGAATTCAAAAATAAGATTGTTGAAAACATCAATTTGGGTATAAAGCATGAATTAGTGTTCGGAACACATATCGAATTGTGCAAGCATTTGAAAATAATAGAGGCCAGAGATTCTATTTTAATCAATATAAAGTCAGTTAAAGATAAATACACAACAAGGCCAGATGCTGTTGATGCTTTTCTTGAATTGGGGGGTAATCCACAGGAAATTATCTCAATTTTAAAAACATATATTGATGACTATAATGACTATTACTTTACTTTTTTAGTATCAAAGTTTTATAAGACTTATCCCAATGATGTAATCCCGAAAATGCGAGAAGCGATTAATAATGAAAATACAACCAATGAAAATAAAATTACCTTAACACACATGCTTGCTGAACTTGGAGATTCACAGGCTTTTGCCTTTTTAGTAAATGAAGTACGTATTACCAGAAAAGCACCATACAACATTCAAAGTGGCCGTTCAGTTGCTGCTATTAATACAAAAGATGCACTTTCCGAAATTTCTGATCTTATTTTCTTTTTAGTTGATAGAAGATACGATAATTCAAAATCATTCCATGATTCTGCAAAAAGTCTTTTACTTGAATGGCTTTATTCCCTTGCTGCAAAAAGCGAATCAGATTTATTAGAAGTCATTCTTTTCCTCGAAAGAAAAATGCAGGATCTAAAAAAGGATTACGAAGATGTTTCTGATATAAATTGGTATATTAATAGAATGTTAGAAGAGTTCAGGGGTTCAGATAAAACTACTAAGCAATTGCCAGAAATAATGCGCATTCTAGTTAAATTAGATCTATAGTGTTTGCCTAATTATCGCTGTGTTTTAAATTAGAGGATATGTTTTATGAATTAATAAAATAATTCACTTTTGTCTTTGTCTAAGTAGATGTTAATCCGCCCCCAAAATATAAATACTGACAATATGCTTTTCATGGGGAATTCTTAATAATGTTCGAGTGATATTCACAGTTACGAATTATTAAATCTAAATACGATTTTGGCGTAAATATTATTCTCGAATTTGCTCTAAAATATATACTTTATTTATTGTAGAATAATTACAACATTATTACTGTATTATATCTTAATCAGTATTGTAAGCTTTTAATTAAAAAAGGATAATACATTTTTTCCGAAAAAACAAATGTGGAAAACTATTAAATAAAAATTGAAAGTGTAATACAAAAAACATCTTCAGTAAATATACTGAAGATGAAATTTTATTAAATTGTCAAATTTTTTTTATCCGCTTTGTTAAAAAACTTTATTATAGATTGATTCTCATTTAAAAACATTTCTTATTCACCATCATATTCAACTTGTTTATTTGCTGTAAAGTTAATTTTAGTGTTGGAACATGGTTTGTCAATTACCATTATTTAACGTAAGTGTATTTATGTAGTTATAGGGGTTCGCCACTTAGAAGATGAGTTAGCAGTTATGCACATACCCGCTTTGTAGTATTTTTTGAATTGTTTTGTGTTCTACATTTGGCAACGATTTAATTTAAAGAAATACCGAAACTTATAGTTCTTATGAAAAAGACTTCAATCACCTTGAGCCACGTTTTATTATATTTACTCTACACTTCAGGCTTCAAATTCATTTATTAGCAAATTGTTTTCAGGCTTCGCCCAACAGAAAAGTTTGAAAAAACTAATTGAAAAATCAACCTATCTAACCTGCTTCTTGAAAAAAATTGTTGCCATATTTATTCTGTTATTGTTTGCTTCTGTTTGTCTGAAAGCTCAAAGTAAGATTAATAAACAACAGCAATCAATTCCCATTCTTGATTCTGTTCGGCAGGCAGATTCTTCTGAGATCAACTGGATTGAATCATTCAGCAATGACAGCACAAATGAGTTTGCGTTATTAAGAAATAATTGTAAGAGTTACCGTTTTTTAATTCCTTTATTCCCAGCGACTATTGTTATGGCTGCCACAACCGAACCTTCTGTTCCAACTTTACCAATTGTGCAGAAAGAAATGCAGAAGACTCCATTGTTAAAAATTAAGGGTAATATTCTTTACGATGTTTATTATCGTTCAAAAATTGACACGCCTTTTGCGGAGAAGGATATATACCAGCATACAATTCAGTCAAGATTGGATGTTGTGTATAAAGATCAGTATCCTGTTAAGATTTATTTCACGAGCAGGTTCAGCAATTCGTCATTTTACCGGAAATACACGGATATGAATTTTCAGTTTAACCAGGCAGATTTTTCAAGGATGATGAAAAATAGGCTGATTAATGCTGTAGAGCAAGCTTTAAAGAGCAGGTTGGGAGAAGTGGATTCTTTAAAACGATTAATTGAGCAGACAAAATCAGAAATTAACGGATATCGGCGTAATGAGAATATGAAGGATATGAATCAATATTTAGTGGAGCAAGAAGAACGCAAGTTTATAGAAGAAAGAAAAAGAGCTTATTGGGCAAAAAGGGAAGATTTCGTTGGTAATGTGAAGGATGAAATAAAAGCGCCAACAACAAACGAAATAATCAATCGCATAAAAAATGATAAATCATACCAGCAATTTGATCACAAAGATGATTCTATAAAACAAAAGTATCAATTGTTGAAAGACAGTGTTGATAGGCAAAAACGAAAAGTTGATTCTTTACTTGTAAGACTGGAACGATTAGAGCAATTATACAATAAAGCGAAGCAGGCACATCAGTACAACCTGAGAGACTGGCGATCAATGATTGAAGGAACAAGTGACTTAACGACTTTAAAAGAGAAATTAAGAAGATTAAATATTTCAGACAGTTTGTTTCCGAAGGGATATGGTTTTTTGACTTCGATTAAATCATTTGGCATTGGCAGAAGTATGGTGGATTATTCGGAGTTATCCGTTAAGAATATCAGTATAACCGGATTGAATGTGGAATTAAATCCTCATTATTATTACGCAGTTGCAGCAGGTAAAGTGGATTACCGTTTCAGAGATTATATTATCCCTGCGCAGACACGTTCTAATCAATATGTAGCGCTTGCACGTTTTGGAAAAGGATTACGGAACGGTAATCATATTTATCTGACATATTATACAGGTAAGCGGCAATTTTTTAATTCATCTGTATCCAGTCAGTCAGGAAACCGTATTCCTGAATACTTGCTGTCGGGGGTAACGATAGAAGGTTATTATCAGATCAACCGGTTCACCTACCTTAATGCAGAGATTGCAAAATCAACAAAACCCTATTACAGCCTTGACAGTTTACAGCGCAAAGACAGGATGCAGGCTGTAACAAACTTTAATGACAGAACCAACGAAGCCTATTCAATCAGGGTTTATTCGATGATTCCTAAAACACAAACACGCCTTACAGGAAGTTGTCGTTATCTGGGAGCGAACTTTCAATCATTCAGCACATTTACAACAGGCTCATCAAAAGTAAACTGGCTTGGAAAAATAGAACAGCCATTTTTCAAGCGTCAATTACAAATAACTGCATCCTTACAGCAAACGGATTATTCTAATCCATTTATTGCAACGAATTATAAAAGTTCATCTGTACTGGCAAGTGTACAGGCAAGTTTGCGGGTGAAAAAATGGCCGGCTTTGTCTGTAGGATATTATCCCAGTTACCAGATTACGAAAATCAGTGAGAACAATTATTCAGAGAGCCGTTATTATTCTTTTGTCGCAAATGCTTCTTACAGTTATCATGTTCAACGGGTTCAATTTATGTCACTGGCGGTTTATTCGCAGTTTTATAATGAAGCACAGGATTCAGGTTTTGTGTATTTCAATTCAAAAAATTACTTGTTCAGCCAATCCATTTTGTTAAACAAGCTGACCATCACATTAAACTGGTCAACCAGTAAAAGCAGTGAATATTCGATTTACACCCTTGAAGACAATAACCAGGTCAACATTAATAAATATTTGTCAGCAGGTGCTGGTATTAAATATAACAAGCAAACAAGTGTGGTGAATGTGCAGTGGGGTTATTCAGGCAACCTGTTGATTAAGGTTCCGAAGTTGGGAGACATCCAATTCATGATGGATAAGGGGTTTCTTCCTGGCATGAACAGGCAATTGGTAGAAAACAAAACAGGAAGGTTAACATACTTTAAAACGTTTTAATTGATCGTTATGTATAAACGCATTTTTGCATTTCTGGTAATTACATCGGGTTTTATCAGTCTAAAAGCTCAGGTTACTGTTTCATTACAGGAACCTCCGGCAGGAGTGGTTCAGAAAAGTCAGTTATGGAATCTGACCTTGGTAAATTCTGCTAATACAACTATGACTGTAACCATTGGGTTGAGTTTGTTTGATGTCAAGAGCAATCAGACTGTTATGACTGGCATTACAAGGCCAATTACGCTAACGAAAGGTGTGAAACAAATCAAGGCAATGGATGTAGCACCTGTTGACTATAATTATTATTCAACATTGTTTGACATGGCAAGAGTTCCTGAAGGTTTTATACCAGTAGGAGTTTACAGGGCCTGTTATACAGTTTATACTGATTTAAAAACATCTGAGGGGATTTTAGCTGAAGACTGTATAACTATAGATGTACAACCTTTAAGTCCGCCGCAGTTGACAATGCCAGCAGATTCGGCAGCACTCACGTCAAAATACCCGCAATTCAGCTGGATTCCGCCAGCACCTGTGGTATTATTCAGTGATTTAAACTATGACATGGTTGTTACGGAAGTAATGCAAGATCAGACTGCTGCTGCTGCCATAGAAGAAAACATTCCTGTTTATCAATTACAACGCTATGGTTCTTTGGTGAACAATTATCCTTCTTCTTATAAAGGACTTGATACAGGTAAAGTTTACGCCTGGAAAGTATATGCAAAAAACGGAGAGACAGTTGCAGCGCAGAGCGAAGTATGGACGTTTAAAATAGTTCAGCAAAAAGAGGAGCCATTAGTTCCGGCAAACAGCATGTATGTAGAATTAACAACAGGAAGCAATTACAACAGTTCCGCTACCATCCCTGACCGTGTTCTTGGTATCAAATATTATTCCTATGACAAGGCCCATAAATCAGTCATCCGATTTAAAGACAGTCACGGGAGAGTTGTACAGGAACAAACGAAACAGATTGAGTACGGAAATAATTTTTTGGTTTTCAAACTCAACTCTTCTTTCAGTGAAGAAACGATTTATACTGTAGAGATAACAGATTTACAGTCGGCAGTTTACAGTGCAACCTTTATGATCAGAAACTAAGTTTTTACATTAATTCATATTGTATGATTTTATTATTAGCCAGGTATTATTCACGCAAAATTGCAGGTTTTTTATTGGCTGTATTTTATTTATCGGTGTTATTGCCAGCCTTTGGAAATACTACTCCATATTCAGTAAGATATATTCCAAAACGAATAGGAGACGTTAAAATAGCAGGTAATCATAATGAAGCATTCTTATTGTCGAAGCCAGTGTTGAATACCAGACAACAGACAAAGTTATATGCTAATAAACCGGTTGCAATAAAGGCAAGCTTGTTTAAGGGCAGGATGCATCCTGATATTGGAGGCCCAAGTCAACCCGAGATGTCCAGTTTTAAATCAGTGGGAACTGATAATATGGTGAATTTATTCACAGGTGATTTCAGTTATAACATACCGTTATTGGATGTGGGTGGATATCCAGTAAATATATTTTACAATGGAGGTATCAGTCCTGAGCAGGAAGCAAGTTGGGTAGGTGCAGGCTGGAATATTAATCCAGGTAATATTAACAGGAATATGCGGGGTATTCCTGATGATTTTAATGGGCAGGATACATTGTACCAGATGCAGCGTATGAAACCAAATAAGACTTGGGGACTTGGTTTAGGAGCTGATGTAGAATTGTTTGGGATTAAAGCTCCAGTGAATGTAGAATTAGGTGCAACATTTAATAATTACTTGGGGCCATCCTTGAATTTAGGTGTCAGGGGGACTGCATCTTTTAAAATAAAAGATTTTGCCGGTAGTGAAAAAACAGCTGGGATTGGATTTGGTGCTGGCGGAGGATTATCTTTCGGGCTCGATTTGAATTCAAGGTTAGGTGCTACTTTTTCAGGAAATATTTCATTGAATGCAAATGCCAATAAACAAGATAATACATTTTCAACCGGACTTGGACTGGCAACGGGCTATAATTCAAGAAATGGAATTAAAGATTTACAAATCAGCGGGCAAACTTCTTTCAGCTCCAATAAAATTCATTATGATGCTGATAAAAACCTGAATTGGTATCAATACAAAGCAGGAGGCAGTATTTCGCCAACGCTTTATTCCTCATCAATCACATTTGCCAAGCCCAGTTATACGCCTTCTTTAAGATTGCCGCTTACAAATAAGGCTTGGTCAGGTCATTTTCAGTTAGGACTTGGGAGCTTTGGTGTGGCTGCAGATGTGGAAGCGGAAGTACATGGTCAGAAATCAAGTATAGAAGATGCGGATACTTTGCAAATGAAACAGATGGTGGGTTACTTGTATTATCAGAATGCAGTTAGCAATCCAAATGCAGTAATGGATTTTACACGGTTTAATGACCGTGAGATCACACCAAACACTCCTGTGATTTCAGTGCCGCAATACAGTTATGACGTGTTTTCAATACAAGGTGAAGGAACTGGAGGAACGATCAGGGCATACAGGAATGATTTGGGATATGTTCGTGATAATACGACAACAACGAAAGACCAGAACTTTAGTATTGGAGCTGATGTTGATCCACCAGGGCATTTTGGAGCAAACTTTAATAAAATTAAAACACCTTCGACCATTGGAGAATGGAATGCTGGAAATAAACTTAGAAATAAGATTCAGTTTAAACAAGCATCAGAGACATTTGAGAATGTATATTTCCGTAACCCAGGTGAAAATTGTGTAATGGACGAAAATAAAATAAATAAAATCGGTGGAACAGATTTAGTCCGTTTTGTTTTAGGTGGTAATCCAAATTCACCAACCATTGAACCTAGGCTGGAAGCATTTACTTCAACAGGCAAGTATTCAAGTAATAATGTGGTAGCTGTTGATCAGACTTCACTGACATCTGAAAGAAATAAGCGTACACAAATAACCAGTTTCTTGACTGCCGAAGAAGCTTCTGTAATAGGATTAGATAAAATGATTAAGAGTTATGACAACCAGTCATTTTTAGATAATGTAACTGATACATTGCTTTATACAAGTTATCCCCGTGTAGATGGAAAGATCAGGAAGGCTCATCATATTTCTCAGATTAATGTTATGGAGACAAATGGTAGACGTTATGTTTATGGCATTCCGGTTTATAATATTACTCAGAAGGATTTTACTTTTTCTGTGAAGAAACAATATAACGATATACCTGAAAAAGTTGAGGTCAATCAGAACCTAATGTCAAGTGGATCTGATTTATTAAAGAGCAATTCTGAGATTGATGGTTACATTCAGACAACAACGACACCTGGATATGCACATTCATTTTTGTTGTCCGGAATTTTATCGCCTGATTATGTAGATGTCACAAATAACGGCATTACTGAAGATGATTTAGGTGATGCGGTTAAGTTTAATTACACCTGGATCAGACAGGGAAATGCTGTCGCAAAAAAGTGGAGGACTCCGTTAACAAATAGTGATTCAGCAAATTTCAATCCTGGCAACAGGACTGAAAATAAAGATGACAAGGCGATTATTTCATATGGAGAAAGAGAATCATGGTATGTACAATCGATTGAATCAAAAACCATGATTGCATTATTTTATATTTCTAACCGTGATGATGCAAAAGGCCCTGCAAGTATGTATGGCGGAATTGATGGTGCTGATCAGTTCGCCAAAAAACTAGATAGTATTGCTTTATACAATAAGGCTGACTTGAAGTTACATGGTCTTGCTGCAGCAAAGCCTGTTAAAACTGTTCATTTTGCGTATTCATATACGCTATGTGTTGGTACACCTGATAATCCCTCTCATCAGGGAAAATTGACACTTGACAATATCTATTTTACTTATAACGGTAAAACAAGGACTAAGAAGAATAAGTATATCTTTTCTTATGCATCAGGTGCTGCGTTATCGGCTGAAGATAATCCTGTTTATTCATCCGGTTCATCCGATAGGTGGGGTAATTATAAATCACCTGATTTAAATCCGGCTGGTTTACCCAACAGGGATTATCCTTATAGTATTCAGGATGAGACAAAGAAAACAACGATCAATCAGAATGCATCTGCCTGGATGTTGAAAAAAATTGTAGTTCCATCGGGAGCTCAGATCGAAGTGGATTATGAAAGTGATGACTATGCATATGTACAAAACAGACGGGCTGCTGAGATGATGAATATCGTTGGTTATGGAAGCTCAAATGATTTTACAAATTCAACAAACAGGTTATACAATTTTACCGGGCCTGATATTGAGAATGATTATGTTTTTATAAGGGTTCCATTAGCCTGTAATTCATCAGCAGAAGTAAAAGAAAAGTATTTACAGGGAGTGAATCAACTTTCTTTCAAGATCATGGTACAGATGCCGAAGGGTTATGAATATATACCCTGTTATGCCACTTACAACGATTATGGTTATGTGAGTGCCGATCATAATATCATCTGGGTACGACTTAACAGAGTTAATGGAAAGAGTCCTTTATCCATTACAACGCTTGAATATTTGCGACAGCAGTTACCGGGGCAGGCTTATACAGGATATGATGTCTCCAATGAAGAAGCATTACAGCAGATAGGAGAAATGTTAGAGGGGATGATCAAATCACTAAGGGATGCATTTACTGATCCAGTTAATGCTTTACGAAAGGATCGAAAGGCCATGCGTACCGATTTGACAAGATGTTTTGTGAGGCTGAATGATCCGGATGGATTTAAGTATGGAGGTGGTTACCGAGTGAAATCAGTAAAGTTAAAGGATAACTGGAATGCGATGACCGGGCAGTTTACTTCTGTATACGGTCAGCAATACGATTATACTACAACGGAGAATTTCAATGGAGTTAACAGGAAGATCAGTAGTGGTGTAGCTTCTTACGAACCTTCGATTGGAGGAGAGGAAAATCCTTTCCAGGAAGTCATTCAGATACAAGACAA
Organism: Chitinophagaceae bacterium UBA1931; assembly: GCA_002337125.1. Taxonomy (GTDB): domain Bacteria; phylum Bacteroidota; class Bacteroidia; order Chitinophagales; family Chitinophagaceae; genus Lacibacter. The sequence continues at coordinate 12,966 of DDFJ01000004.1, read as the reverse complement.
TTTGCCGCTGGGGCCAGCCTCTTATGGTGCTATTGAGATGCCGGTATTAGATGCGTTTTTCCCTGCTCCGTTAGTCGGTTACAGCAAAGTAACTGTTAGCTCAATTAAGACTGATCAAACTAACAGAAAATCACGTTCAGGTATTGGTAAGCAGGTAACTGAATATTATACAGCAAAAGATTTCCCTGTTTATACTAGTTACACGCCTCTAGATGGCAGCAGTGTGAAAGAGTTTCATCAATCGTCAATACTTAAATTTTTTAATAAATATGCGTATGATTATAAAGCATTATCGCAGGGTTTTCTAGTAGCAACAAATGATATGCATGGCAAGATGAAATCACAGTCATCTTATGCAGATAATGATTCGATGACAAGAATCAGTTATACAGAGAATTTTTATCGCAATACCGGTGTGAATGGGATGAATGAAGTATTCTCATTTGTAAACAGAGAAAACAGTGGGGCGATCAATTATGGAAATATGGGAATTGATGTCGAATTAATGACAGATACCCGTGAATTTTCTGTGAAGAGTACAAGTCTGGAAATGCAGGGTCAATATGATATGATCTGGCCGTATCCTGTTGTGACAATCTGGCCAGTTACCGGAACTGCTGAAAGTATTTATCGTGCAGTTACTACGACAAAAGTGATCAGTTATCACAGCGTGCTCGATAGTGTGGTTGTGATTGATAAAGGAAGTCAGGTAACGACAAAAAACCTGCTTTATGATGCATATACCGGCGAGGTTCTGGTAACGAGTACGAATAATGAATTTAATCAACCGGTTTATAATACCTCTTATCCTGCTTATTGGGCTTATAGTGGTATGGGGCTGGCATACAAGAATATTGATGCTGTTTATACTGGTATAAATTTCAAAGACGGGCGAATTGTAAATGCAGGCTTTAATCAATCAGTTTTTGAAAGCGGAGATGAGTTGTTGATTAAAACTGCACAGCCGTATTCAAGCGGATGTGATGCAGAGCTGTCTTCTGGCGATAACGCACTTATCTGGGTTGTAGATAAAAACAAAAATAATACAGCATTAACCACGACAACTCCGGATTTGATGTTTATCGATGCAGCAGGTAACCCTTACACAATGCAGAATGTAAGTTTCAGGATCGTTCGCAGCGGACACCGGAACATGCTGGATGCGAAAGTGGCAGGAGTAACCAATATGATTTATCCTGTGGTTAACGGTAAGCTAAAACATAACAGCACAGGAAATACGATTAATGCAAGTGCTGCGGAATTTAAAGAGAAATGGCAGACAGATAATGATGTGATCCGGAAAGTGAAGTACGTTACCAATCCACTGACCTGTAAGCTGGAAATGGTGGAAGATCCAAACGGTAATTATGAAACCATTAATCCTTATTGTAAAGGTTTGCTGGGTAATTTTAAACCGTACAGAAGCCTGGTGTTTTATGATGGACGTATGGAAAATGATACGTCAGGCAATACAAATATTTCTGCGAATGGATTTTTGAAAGACTTCAAACCTTACTGGGATTTTAACATATCCAGCAACCTTGTTCCTGATTCTTTAAGTTCACAGTGGTTATGGAACAGCCGTATTACAAAATCGAATGCAAAAGGACTTGAACTGGAAACACAGGATGCATTGAATATTTATACGGCAGCACAGTATGGATATAATAAAACATTGCCTGTCGCAATCGCAAGTAATGCACGTTACAATGAAATGTTTGCTGAAGGATTTGAAGATTACGGTTATGCAGAGACGCTAAACAATACGCATTTTAATACAGGCAAGCGTCATATTGATTTCAGTAAGATGAGTAATGCGGTTATTATTAATACAGATACCGCAAGTTTTAAGGCGCACAGCGGTAAATATGTCTTACAGGTAAATAATACAGGAACGCTCAACATCCCTTTAAGTTCAAATACGGACTTTACAGCATTATCATTTACAACAGCGACAAAACCTGTAATTAATAAAGGAACCTATGGTGGCAATTTTACCCAGGTTTCATCTTCCTCGAATGTTCAATTTAACATGACAACAGATCCCCTTACTGAGCTGTCAGATCCTTTCTACACGTTTAATAAAGGCGGGAACAGTCTTACCTATGTGGTGCATCCATATGTACCAAATGGATCATGGTCAGGAAGCAATTGTCCGAATTATACAACCTACAATTACAATATCACGAATGAGCAATATCTGGAAATTCCAGTAACAGGAGTTTATACATTTAAGTTCTCTACGCAGAACTATGATCGTAGTCCTTCATCAGGAGGATTCCCCATGATCAATAATGTAACATTTACTGATAGTGCGAATAATATTGTCACTTACGGATATTCCGGATCGCCAACATTTGATACTCATGCAGTAAGCTGGACTAATAGTTTCTGTATGCAAAAGGGAGTGTACAAACTTAGCATGTCGTTTTACTTTAATAACTCAAGTAGTGCGGGTTATTGCGCAACATTTGATGGAAATAATAATCTGTACTTAATGAAGGATTTTTATACAGTCAATGTTTTATCGGCGCCATCTTCTTCCACACCTGTTACTTTCTTCAGGAACTATACTATTGGACAGGGCTGTAGTTATACCAAGGCAACGAGTGGTACAGATGATATGAAGAATCCTGTCTTTGGTATTACACCTGGAAAAACAATGTTGTTAACAGCATGGGTGAAAGAAAGTTGTGGTAATCCATCGGCTGGTATTCCATGCAGGGAATATACCTATACACATAATCAGATTCAATTAAGTGCCGGAGGTGTGACATGGAATCAATCATTTAATCCATCAGGGCCGATAATTGATGGCTGGCAACGTTACGAAGCTGCTTTCACCCTGCCTGCAAATGCCACTTCTGTAACAATGAGTTTGGTGAACAGCGGTTCTGCACCAGTGTATTTTGATGATATCAGAATTCATCCGTTTAATGCCAATGTCAAGAGTTATGTATATGATCCGGTGAACCTGCGCCTTGTTGCGGAACTGGATGCTAATAACTATGCAAGCTTCTATGAGTATGATGAAGAAGGAACACTCATCAGAACAAAAGCAGAAACAAAAGACGGGATCAAGACAATTAAAGAAACAAGGAGTTCACTTCAAAAAGTAATTCAGGGAGTTCAATAATTGAAAATGAAAAGACATAAAAAAATAACAGGCTGTATTTTTCTGATTGGTTGTTTTATCTGTTCTGTTAACCTCGTGTTGGCACAGAAGAAAGACAATGCAACAGCCATTATGCAGGAGTATGTAAAACTCTGGCGGATTTATGATCAGAAGCCATTGCAGTTAAAATTGAGTATCAGCAACACTGCATCACCAGTAACCAAAGAGGGAGATACATTACATGCAGAGATGGATTATTATCTGAATAATCATCTTTTCTACCTGCAATCGGAAGGGCTGGAAGAATTTGTAAATGATTCAATGATCATCCTTGTCAACCATGAAGTGAAGAAAATGTTGCTATACAGGAATAACACATCTGTTGACAGGATGATGCGTAAATATTCTGAAACATTTATGCGGGATTCTTCTGTTGAAAAACTTGTGAAAGAATACAGTGCTGAAAAAACGGAGATGAACAAAATGTCGAACAGGATTGTGCTGACAAGCAAAACTACAGTTGGAGGAACTTCCTTACCAAAAGAGCAGATTGATGTTCAATACAAAGTAGCTGTATATGAACCCGTTGAATTAATACAGATCAGGCGAACCCTGGTTCCGGTTGATGCGGACTATTATCAACGTTTAAAAACTGATCCGGCGTATACTGGTAAACTCGTAGAATCTAAAACAGAATCAGGCCGGTTGTATTTTATTGTGAAAGAATACACTGCCTTGTACAGTTTTAAGAAAATTTCCCACAATACGGACATGCCTGTTAAAGAAAGTGAACGTGTAGTGATGAATGATAAGGGAGAATATGTTCCTGCAAAAGGTTATGAAGAATTCACAGTTGAAAAGGAGTTTTAAAAATAATTGAGAGAGCAAAATCAAAAATGCTCTATACTAAAAATATTAATGATTACTACTATGAAGAAAGTTCTGAGTTCGGTTGGAGTAAAATACTATTTGCTGTTTTTTGCAATGATTTATTCGGTAATGCTGCTGCATGCGCAGGTTACCATTAAAGGCCCGACCTGTGTAGTTCCCGGGAAGGCCTATCATTATGTGATTAAAGGCAACTGGGATTCAACATCAACCATGCAGGTTTGTATAACAGGTGGATTAATGAAACCAGGGATACCATGCAGTATTGATAATAAAGTAGTCAGTTCTGTTTTTGTAACATGGAATGAGGGGGCAAGCGGAACAATCAGTGTAAAGTCATCGTCGGGTGATGCTAGTTTATCCGTAACAGGCACGAAAGAGTTAAATGGTGGTACTGTATCAGTTACAGAACGTGAACAAACTTATAGTAAAGGCAAAACATTCACATTTCATTGCAGTGTTGCTATAGGCGGATCGTGCAGACCTGTGTATGGTTATCAGTGGCAAAAATCAATAGATGGTTTAACCTGGACAGATGTAACAGGTGCAACGGGAGAAGACCTGGTATTTACAGAAAGTATTATGATGAATACTTTTTTCAGAAGAGTTGTTACAGAGAAAAACAGCAACACGATTGGCTATTCAGAAACAGCTCAGTTAACGGTCGTATTTCCAAAAATGCCAGGAGATAGTTTATATAATGCTCCGGTTCCAAAGCAAACGGGAACTAAGAAATGATTCAAATAATCTAATGACACACTCGAAAAATACTGTTATGGCTTTAAATACAAAAGACCCTATACGGAAATCATTTGTTTTAATTTTTTTAATGTTAATCGGAGTCACAAATGCAAAAGCGAATGGTGTTACGGTAGGCATTTCTGGTTCTACAAATATTGTAGTTGGGAACTCCTATTCTTACTATCCAAACTTTGATGGTAATCCAACTACTTATTATAGTGGATCTTATTATTATTATATTTCTGGAGGGTATATCACAGGTACATCCAATACAAGTAAATCAGGAACTTGTTCAAGCAATCTTTATACCATTGGCATAAGTGTAACTTGGACATCTACAAGCGGATATGTCTATTTTTCATGTAATAATGGAACCGCCCAAATATATATATCAAGTAGTACAGCTTTACAAGCTGGTTCTATAAGTCCATCTTCCCAAACGATTAATTATGGGACAATTCCTACTTCTTTAACGGGTACAGCAGCAAGTGGAGGTGCTTCCTCTAATTATGCATATCAGTGGCAGTCATCTACTGATAACGTAAACTGGTCAGACGTTAGTGGAGCTGCATCTCAAAACTATTCACCTGGTGCATTATACAGCACAATCTATTACAGACGTAAGGTTACAGAAACAACCGGAGGATCTGTTGCCTATACATCTTCGGTTTCTGTAACTGTTAATCCTCAATTAATCGCAACACTTAGTACTAGCTCATTTGCTGTTAATTACAATGCTGCTTATGGTTTTGGCGTAACAGCTTCCGGAGGTAATGGAACTTATAGCTACCAATGGTATTCGTCCTCAAATAATATAACCTGGAATGCAATCAGCGGTGCTACCAGTTCCAGTTATGGGCAGATATTTACCTCAACAACCTATTTTTATTGTGCGGTAACCAGTAATGGGCAAACCGTCAATAGTAATGTTGCAACGATCACAGTTTACCCTCAACCGACCTGCAGTATCAGTCCTTCAACGCAAACCGTCAGTAATATAACAGCTGCTTCAACATTAAATTCTTCCGTCAGTGGAGGCAATGGAACTTATACTTACCAATGGCAAAGTTCTACAGACAATACTAACTGGACGAATGTTGGGACATCTTCCAGTTACAGTCCTGGAGTATTGAGTACTACAACCTATTTCAGGTTGAACATTACAAGTAACAGCGCAACAGCGGGAAGTAATACGGCAACAGTTACGGTGATTGCTGCGCCTTCAGCTTCGTTAACTGTGTCATCTGTAAATGCGGCTGTAAATGGAACAACAGTTGCGCTTTCCTGTTCGGCTACTGGAGGTAACGGTTCATTTACTTACACTTGGTATTCATCTTCTGATAATGTGAACTGGTCTGTTATAAGTGGTGCAAACAGTGCTTCCTATACATCTGGTTTAATTACCAGTTCTATGTGGTATTATGTTTCTGTCAGTTCGAACAGTTTATCAGCTAACAGTAATACTGTTTCAATTGCAATGCCTTCTGCACCGGTTGTAAGTTCTTCATCCGGCACTTTGTGTAATGGAGCATCGGGTACACTGACAGCAACGGGTGGGAGTGGTAATTACACCTGGTATAACAGCAGCGATGTGCAGGTTGGCAGCGGTGCAACTTATGCTGTTTCAGGAGCCGGCAGTTATTATGCACGTTCATCTAACAGTTATGGATATTCTCCAAAAAGTAACACACTGAATATAGCAGCTTCTTCCAATCCGGTTGTAAATGCAATTATAGGTTCTACTACCTGTGTGTTGGGGTCTTCTACAAATCTTGTAAACACCACTTCAGGAGGTAGTTGGTCAAGTTCTGACAATACAACTGTAAAAGTTGACGCCTCTGGTATTATCAGTGGCGAAAAAGAAGGAACAGCGACGGTTAGCTATGCTGTAAGTAATGTGTGTGGAACAACAACACAACAATTAGCAGTAACTGTTGTACCATTTTCTAAACTTTCACAAGAAATAGGCAAGGGACTTAACGACTATCCTGTTACTGACACGATTTTATTTGCACCGAACAGCGAAAAGGCTCTCGAATACAAACAGGATACAATTCATTCAGCGGCTCATACAATTAAGAATGTGATTGCATTGCAGATAAATGATGAAACCACTAAATATATTCCTGGTGACTTTACTGCAACTGCAGTTGTGAAAATAGAATATGGACATTCAACAAGTAGTTTTAACACAATTGATTCTACTAAGCTAACTGTTTCCTACAAAAAAGATGGAGGGAACAAGTATGATGCAATTAACTATTTTACATTTAATAACGCTGAATATGTAAAAGTAAAAGTACTTAGAGTAGAGAACCCGTCAACTGTTGGTTCTGTTAATTTCAGTCCACAGGACTGGCTTTTACTGACCAATACAATAGCAGGCACACGATATTACAAACTTGCTGACAATAAAAAACCATTATTGATCTGTTCTGCTCCCATAGCCGGAGCTTCTGTAGATGAGATTTCAGCAGAGTGGACATTTCCTAAATACACCAATCACAATACTGTTCAGCTTGAATGGACATGGTTAGAAGATGAAATGGCAGAAGCTTATATGAATGGAGGAGTTTTGGATACTGCATTATTATTTAAGATAAATTCCACAAGAATAGATTTGCCGGGAGGCTCGTCATTTGGATCATATAATATTCCACTTCTTTTTAGCGGAACAGGAAAGGTGATTTGCAGGGTAAGGGGAGTGAGTATTATGCCATCTGGCAGCAGGAGTGACGGGCCATGGTCAGCAGTACAGATTGCTAATTACAACGGACATGAAGAAAATTTAAACTGGCAGTCAACCACTTCTTATGCAGAAGAAGGGAAACGTAAAACAGTGATTCAGTATTATGATGGATCATTACGTGGACGGCAAACAGTAACAAAAGATAATTCAACCAACACAACAGTTGTTGCAGAAACAATCTACGATGGTCAAGGACGTCCGGCAATCCAGATACTTCCAGCGCCAACTATTAATAATATTGTACAGTATAACAAAAATCTTAACCTGTTTAACGGTCAGGCAGAAAATACTGATCCGCTCAATTATTTTGACTTTAACACAGAAGCACTGGGTAATTACAATACCACCGGCTTAAATAATCAAACAGGTACTTCACGTTATTACAGCAGTAACACGCTCCAGGATAACAATGCTACCAATAGCAGTTATATACCACAGGCTAATGATTACCCGTATGCTGTGACACGTTATACTCCGGATGCTACAGGCAGAGTGATGATGCAAAGTGGTGTTGGTGAAAATCTGAAGATGGGAAGCGGTCACGAAACAACCTATTATTATGGCTCTGCTTCACAGGAGGAACTGGATGCCTTGTTTGGTACAGAAGTAGGTGTTTATTCCCATTACTTTAAAAACATGGTCAAAGATGCTAATGGGCAGATGAGTGTAAGTTATGTGGATATGCATGGGCGTACGATAGCTACAGCGCTTGCTGGAGAAGCGCCAGTTGGTATGCAGGCATTGAATATTAACGATCAAACGCAGTATATTAATCAGGCTGGCAAAGTACTTACCCGTAATTTATTAACGAAAGAAACAAATGTATTGAAGGGTAACAGCATTGAATCTGTTAATTCATTGTTGGTGCCAACTCAAACGCTGTATCATTTTAATTATATCCTGCCTGTAAAAACTATTACGCTGCCATCAAGCTGCGGTACAAGTACAGTGAGTTATACCTGTAAGTTTGATCTGGATATATCTATCACAGATGAATCAGGTAAAACGGATCCAATTGTGCGGCATTATTCAGGTATCAGCAATGCGTTGTTTGATTCATCATTGACGTTGCAACCAGGATCATACAGTATACGCAAAACTCTTACCATTAATCAGGATTCGCTGGCAGTGTTTATGAACATGTATAACCAGGTAGGTGTTGGAATTTGCAGATCAAAAGAGGACTTAATTGACTCCTTGAAGTCAGTTGAAATATCACTAACTGGTTGCGGAACTGTTAAACCATTGCTGACCTGTAAGAGTTGTCAGGATTCATTAGGGACAATAGATCAATATCTGAACAAATATGCTGTGAGTATTGGAAAAACAGTAGAAAGTTTTACTACACAGGAATTAGCAGATATTCATAATCAGTATACTGTTGATTCAGCATTTTGTCTTACGCTCAACATGAATACATCGCATACGCTGGAAAATATCCGTAAGCAGATGCTCAACGATATGGTGCCATTTTCAGGGCAGTATGCAAAAGAAGTTACATCGCCAAGAAGCGACAATAAATACAGTGTATTTTATAATTCAACATTACCGGCAGATCAGACGCCTTATCAGCGTCCATATTACAAATATCCAAGAAACAAAAATCTGGTTGTAGATAATTATTACAATCCTTTTGGATCTATTGATTTCACAATCATGAACGGCCAGTTAGGCTCAATGACACAGTACGATTTTGAACAGAACTATCAACTATCCTGGTTAGAATCACTGTTGCCATATCATCCTGAATATCTGAAACTGAAATATGCAGAAAACTATCTGAAGAGTGCATATGATTATATCGACAGTATTAACAATAATGTAAACACAGCGTTTAACCCCATCAATACTGACCCCTATTTTAATGTCTCAGGTACAGATAAAACGACAATTATTAATTACAGCAATTCGTCATGGAAAGGCAACTACAGTATGTGGCAAATAGCCTATGGTGATGCGTTTGGTTGTAAAACTCTGCTAACAGAAGGGGAAAGAAGTACATGTTATAGTAACATGCCCAAACAGCTTACAGCAGTGGGGTCTCCGATAAATACAGGAACTGCGCTTGTTACACTTACCAGTGACATGCAGTTGCAGGCGTGGGGTATTTATAAAGCCAGCTATTCACATGTTCGTGATGAGATGGTGAATCATTATATCAATACGCAAACCAGTTCAAACAACCAGGAACTGGTGAGTATGAATTTTAAAATTTATTTTCCTGATAGTAAATCTCAGTTGGCACAGAATTATGGTTTTACCAGTTTGGTTCCAGATGCAAATGGTGTATATCCGACAGTGAACGTTGCAGATTCAGCAAAAAAATATAGTAATCATTGCCAGGGATATATTGATTTATGGAAAGCATCCTTATTAGAAAACACGGCATTGAAAACAAGGTTGAATAATGATTCTGCATCTATTGCACAGGTACTGAATTCCATTACATCAAAAATGCTGATTGTATGTAATAATGGAACAGATGCAGCTAATCCTTATGGTTCTTCAACAGTAGCTCCAGCTTATAGTGGCACATCTTACACCAGTTTTGAGCAAGTGGTGAAAATAGTGATGGACAGTTTGGGTCTTGGTCAAAGTATTAACTGCAATCCGTATAACATTGAATATCCAAAACCATTTGGCAGGAATACCATTGTTACAAAACAAAATGTTTCACTTGTTGATAGTTGCAACTGCGCATTGTTCACACAAATTAAAACAGCAGCAATACAAGAAGGTTATAATACCAGTTCATTAACGAGTATAAATCAATATTTATGGCTGAAATACCAGGATACGCTGACATTGCCTTTATTCCAAGCCTTACAGAGATGCGGACAGCCATACTTATATAATTGCACAACCAACCCTGTTAAATGTGATACGTTAAAAGGAGTGCCATTGTTATCGCCACAACCTTTACCACTTTATTTAACTTGTGGTTATAAAGAAAATACCATACAGAGCTGCTTTGGTTGCTATGAGTTTTACCAATTTGATACTGCCTTTTATAATAAGTTCGGTCATCATTTTGTATTGTCAGGTAATTTAGATAATGACAGCACTATTGCTTACAATAACTTATTTGCACAGTATGTAAACTTTAAAACAGGGTTACAACATACTTGGCAGTATTATGTTGAACGCATCACTGATGGACTTGATGGTTGCGGAACTTATGGTGAACCGTGGATAGGAAAAATGTCTATTTGCCCGGATAACAAACCACTTAACGACACGACCGGTTTTGTAAATCACCCTGACGCCTGTCAAGAAACTATTTACCGAACACTGCATAAAGCCGAACTGATGTATGAGGCCATCCGACAAAAAACAATGACTGATTTTACTGCTGCTTACCTTGCACAATGTGCAGCTGTAAAAGATACCTTCCGTGTTACTGATACGGTTAAGGAATATCATTACACATTATATTATTATGATCAGGCAGGCAACTTAGTGAAAACTGTACCTCCAAAAGGCGTAAACCCGGATTTTAGCCAGAGTTGGTTAACAGATGTAGCAAATGCTCGTGCAGCAGGTACAGAAAAGCCACGTCCACATAATTTTGTAACTCGGTATAACTACAATAGTTTAAACCAGGTGGTACAGCAAAAAACACCTGATGCGGGCATGAGCCAGTTCTGGTATGACAGGTTGGGACGTCTTGCAATAAGTCAGAATGCTAAACAAAAGGCGGAAGGAAGCAAATACAGTTATACAGTTTATGATGGATTAGGAAGAATAACTGAAGTTGGTCAAGTTACGAACAGCACTTTAATGACTAATGTTATTAGCAAAAACGATAACAGTTTGAGTAGTTGGATTTCAAGTCCCCCTCAATGGGATCATGAACAGATTACCGCTACTTTTTATGATGGAGGGTATAATCCGGTTTATTGGGAATTAAAACAACAAAATTTGCGTAACAGGATTATGTATACCCTAGTCTGGAACACATATATGGATGATTATCCGGTCTCAGCTACTTATTACAGTTACGATATACACGGAAATGTTGATACTTTATTACAAGACTTTGGTACTAATTCAGCAGAATATAATCCAATGTATGAAACTGAAAACCGGTTTAAGAAAATCGTTTACGATTACGATTTAATAAGCGGAAAAGTAAACCAGGTAAGCTACCAGCCCGGGAAATGGGACGCCTATTACCAGAGATATGAATACGATGCAGAAAACCGTTTAACGGAAGTATATAGCGGCAGAGATAGTATAATGCTGTTTTTGTTTAAAGAAAGAGATGCACAATACAAATACTATAAGCATGGGCCGCTTGCAAGGATGGAATTAGGCAAAAAGCGGGTACAGGGTGTTGATTATGCGTACACATTACAAGGATGGCTGAAAGGCGTAAACGGTACTGCTGTTTCTGATGGAAATTTTGACTTAGGGATAGATGGCAAGGTCAATGGAATCAACAGTAATGTGGCAAGAGATGTATTTGGTTTTAGTTTGAATTATTATAACAATGATTACCTACCAGTAGGTACAAATACGCCGTTTATTGGTAATGCAACTACCTTGGTAAATGCAGATGGCAATATTATTGCAATGCCATTATATAATGGAAATATTGCTTCCATGCTGGTAAATATTCCCAAACTGGGAGATGCGTCTTTGTATGGTTACAAATACGACCAGTTAAACAGGATTGTAAGCATGGATGCCTTTGGTGGGTTGAATAATACAACTAACCAGTTTGCTCCAGTTACAACACATAATTATAAAGAACGTGTCAGTTACGACCCTAACGGAAATATACTCGGATATTTCAGGAACGGTGATGCCGCCCGAAATTCTATGGATAACCTGAGCTATTTCTATAAGTCAAATACCAATCAATTGCATAAAGTAACGGATGCGGCGGCAGATGCAGGCTCTACAGATTATCCAAAATACAATGACATTAATCAGGGACAGATTGACAATAATTATCTGTATGATGCAATCGGTAATATGGTAAGTGATACTGCTGAAAAAATATCCAATATAACGTGGACTGTATATGGAAAAATAAGCAGCCTGAAAAAAAATGGTTCATTGATAAGGTATACATATGATCCGGCTGGTAACCGAGTAGTTAAACAAACCGTCAATGATATAACATATTATGTAAGAGATGCAAGTGGAAATGTTTTGAGTGTTTACTCTATAAAAAATGGAGGAAGTTTACAACAGACTGAATTGCATTTATATGGAAGTAGTCGTTTAGGTATGACAACTACCATAACTAATCCTGACGAACCAATACATTTAATCGGAGGTTTTGGAGATGGAATAAAACGTATTTTTACAAGAGGAGAGAAGTTCTTTGAATTAAGCAACCATTTAGGCAATGTTTTGGCAACAGTAACCGACAGGAAGATAGCTGTTGATGGTGATAATAATGGAATAATTGATTATTATACAGGCGATGTTGCAAGTGCAAATGATTACTATCCGTTCGGAA
>DDFJ01000002.1 GCA_002337125.1 Chitinophagaceae bacterium UBA1931 | reverse complement strand
AAAATTTCAGGAAATCTTTTTCTGATGTTTGCCCGGGAAATGGTGCATAATAATGTGTGGGGCTCTGACTGTCGTTGCGCCAGACCAGTACATAACAAAGATGGAGATTGGTGCGTTGTAATGTTGTAAGCAATTTATTGGTCCACCAGTCGGCAACCGAAATGGATTCAAGACCTGTTTCAGTTAAGGCGGCAAGTTTATAATTCTTCTTCGCAAAGTTTGAAACAATTTTCAGTCGTTCATAAGCAGAGTCTAAATTGTAACGTCCATACCTTCCAAAATCTGCATAATCATCTATACCAACCATATCAACCCAATTATTACCGGGATAACGTTCAGCATATTCAGCTTCACTGTTAAAGGTGCAATCAGGAGAAAATGTATAAATGAAATTGTGCACATGCAAACTATCCCGCAGGTAAGAAACAGTAAAGCGCCAAAGCGATTTGAATTCATCCACTGTACAATAATTTTTTCCCCACCAGAACCAATATCCATCCAGTTCATGATATGGACGGAAGATTACAGGAACAAGTTTGCCATCATTACCTTTTAACGACAATGCAAGTGATGCAATGTTTTGCAAAATCTTTTTATACTGTTCGTGATTTGAACCACCGGGAATAATATATTTCACCGCCGGTTTGGAAACAGAATCAACCCAATAAAATCCACCGAGCGAAACCGGGTTCAGAAAATGCCAGGCAGCAGTAACAACGCCGCCACGGTTGTAAGTATCAGTGATAATTTTATGCAGATGCTGTTTGTTCTTTTCAAGCTGCTCATCTGTTACTCCGCTTAAGCTGCTGAAATCAACACCAATCACAGCAGGATGTGAACCTGTTACTGATTTCACATCACTCCTGTTTTCATCACCATACCAGCCATGACCATATTCTGTTGCATGCTGATGTCCGAATAAAATTGAATTCGCTGAAAGTTTGTGCAGATTGGTATAGAGATGTTTTGTTTCAGCAGTTGCTTTACTGTCAATAAGTTTTACCTTCTGCTGTGCATAGCTGTTTACACAACAAAACATCAACACAAGCAACCATAATTTTTTATTCATCAGTTAAGCATTAAAAATTACTCATCAGCAAACCATTCATTGTGCTGTTCCTGCACACGGATAAATGTTGTGCGCTTGGTTAATTCTTTGAGATGGCTGGCACCTACATAGGTACATGCCGAACGGATACCTCCTAATATATCAAGCATCGTATCGTTTACATGTCCACGATACGGCATTTTAATTGTCTTCCCTTCAGATGCACGATACTCAGCAACACCACCTGCATATTTGTTCATAGCAGTTGCTGAACTCATACCATAAAACAGTTTGAATTTTTTGCCCTGTTCATCTTCAATTAATTCGCCACCACTTTCTGCATGACCTGCAAGCATTCCTCCCAGCATCACAAAATCAGCACCACCGCCAAATGCTTTTGCCACATCACCGGGTACTTTACATCCGCCATCTGAAATAATTTGCCCGCCCAGACCATGTGCTGCATCTGCACATTCAATGATAGCAGATAGTTGCGGATAGCCAACACCGGTTTTAACCCTTGTTGTACAAACAGAGCCGGGACCAATTCCCACTTTCACAATATCAGCACCTGAAAGCAATAACTCTTCCACCATTTCGCCGGTTACAACATTACCTGCAATGATAATTTTATCGGGATAATGTTCTCTTGTTTTTCGTACATACGAAACAAAATGTTCGCTGTAACCATTTGCGACATCAATACAGATAAAACGCAGTGAAGGACAGGCTGTAATGATCTGCTTCAGCTTCTCTGCATCATTTTTACTTGTTCCGGTGCTCACACATAAATAATCGGAAATACGTTCGTTTGAATGAACAAAGTTTTTCCATTCATCAACTGTATAATGTTTATGAATGGCCGTTATCACCTGGTGCTGCGATAAAACTTTTGCCATTTCAAACGTACCAACTGTATCCATGTTGGCAGCAATGATGGGAACACCTTCCCAATCATTATTACCATGCTTGAAATGAAATTTCCTGATGAGCGAAACTTCCGAACGGGAATTTAATGTTGAACGCTTGGGGCGTATCATCACATCTTTAAAACCAAGTTTTATATCAGACTCAATGCGCATACACGGTTCTTTTATTGTTTGAGTATTGATTCAATCTCTTCCAGTTCATCAATCGAAAATGGAAGTTGCTTTAACGATTTGATATTATCCTGCAGTTGTTTTAATGAACTTGCACCAATCAACACAGAAGTCACCCGTTCATCTTTCAGCAGCCATGCAATAGCCATTTGTGCAAGTGATTGTTCACGTCGCAGTGCAATTCCATTCAACCGCCTGATTTTATTCAGCATTTCATCCGACAAATCTTTTGACTGAATAGCGCCATTCGGCAAACTTCTTCCAACTCTTGAATCGGCCGGAATACCATTGATATATTTATCCGTTAATCTTCCCTGTGCCAGTGGTGAAAATACAATACAACCAACACCTTCATCGCCCACCACATCCAGCAACGATTTATCATCATCGGTGGTTTTGTGTTCAACCCAACGATCAAGCATGGAATAACGTGGCTGATGAATTAAACAGGGAGTGCCCATTTCTTTCAACACAGCAATTGCCTTTCGTGCCTGTGCTGCATTATAATTGGAAATACCTGCATACAATGCTTTTCCACTTCGTACAATCTGGTCAAGTGCACCCATTGTTTCTTCAACAGGTGTGTTAGGATCAGGCCGGTGCGAATAAAAAATATCTACATAGTCTAAACCCATCCGCTTTAAACTCTGGTCAAGACTTGCAGTTAAATATTTCTTCGATCCCCAGTCGCCGTAAGGTCCGGCCCACATAGTGTAACCAGCTTTTGTTGAAACAATGATCTCATCACGGTAATGTTTGAGATCATCATTGATTATTTTTCCAAAATTCTTTTCAGCTTCGCCGGGAGGCGGACCATAATTATTGGCAAGATCGAAATGCGTAATTCCTTCGTCAAATGCACCGAGAATAATTTCTTTCATTTTAGAAAACTCATCGGCATTTCCAAAATTCTGCCATAGTCCTAATGAAACAGCCGGAAGCAATAAGCCACTCTTACCGCAACGGTTGTACTTCATTTCATCATAACGGGTTGATGCTGCTGTGTACATGTTATTTTCTTTTCTTGTTCTTAGCAGGAGTAATAACTGCCGGTTTTAAACGGATTAAAACAACATCATGCGACTGAACTTCTGTTTCAAACACTTTGCCTGTATTACCGGCAGGTTTCTTATTCCATACATCAATAATACTGAATTCCTGTTTTGAAAAATCAACAACCATTTTTGAAACAGAATCATTCACCGGGTGTTTTGTAAAATCATAACTGATTTTTACAGGCTTCGCCGATCTGTTCATAAAACAAACAGCCAGTTCATTGCTGGCTAATGGTTTTATCCACGTATCAACACTATCAACCTGCTGTTCAAGATAAGCTTGTATTCCTTTTACATCCTGGCTGATGGCGATTACATCTTTATTGGTAAGAATTGAAATTGTTTCAGGTGTCATGTGCCGCAGATCATTGCCGGCAATTAATGGCGATGCCAACATACACCACATGGTGAAATGTGCACGGTCTTCATTTACACTCATGCCATGACCAACTTCCATCATGTCCATATCATTCCAATGATCAGGGCCTGCATACTGACGGATATTTTTCCTTAGATCAATAATTGCAGTTACACCCAAACTTTTCCATGTGCCGTAATCTTTAATACAATCAAAGCAATTAAAAATATCGCCGGTAGTACGCCACAAATGACCAACAGGTGCAGCCCACTCCCATGGATTGGCAGTTCCCCATTCACATAAACTGAAAATGATCGGACGCTTAGCTGCTTTCAATGCTTTACTCATTGTTGTGTAAGCTTCTTTTGCATTAATACCATCAGTATAACACCAGTCATATTTCAGGTAATCAATTTCCCATGCCGCATATTGTTTTGCATCCTGGTATTCATACCCTCTTGTACCGGGATAACCTGCACAGGTTTTTATACCTGCACAATTGTATAATCCAAACTTCAACCCTTTTGAATGAACATAATCAACAACCTTTTTTATACCGTTGGGAAATTTGATTGGATCAGGAACAAGATTCCCGGTAATGCTGTCTCTTTCCATTGCCATCCATCCATCATCAAGAACAAGGTAGATGTAGCCTGCATCTTTCATTCCACTGCTCACCATTACATCAGCCATGTCCATCACTAATTTTTCATTGATGTTGGTGGTGAATGTATTCCAGCTGTTCCATCCCATTGGAGGAGTTGGTGCAAGACCTTCAAATTTCTGAGCCATTGCAGATGCACTTACTGCAAGTGCAAGAAGTAAAAAAAGCTTTTTCATTATATGACAATTTAAAACTGCTGCCGGGGTTTGCAACCACCAACAGTATTTAAGTTTACCAGGAAATATTTTTTTCGATGAAACTGATGAGCACATCAGCCATTTCCTTTTGTTCTTTTGTTTTAGGATGACCACTTGTGTTTTTAAACGGAACAAACAGCGTGTAAATCTGCTGATCGTTCAGTTGCTCCACAGCTTTTGTAACATACGATGGCCACACCGAACCTTCTCTTGTAATATCCATATTACCCATCATGCAAATAATTTTTGCTGATGGATAAACCGCTCTCACCGATTGCACAAAACTTTTGTATTCACCAATAATAAATTCTTCAGATGGTTTTTGTGTGCCAAAGCGATATTTGAATTGTTCATGATCGGGCCTGTTAACAAGCCATGAATCATTTTGCAATAAATTAATCACCACCACATCAGGAATGTATTGATTAAAATCCCAACGGCTTGTTGAATCGGTTGCATCAAGCCGGTTGTACATTTCTTTTTCAATTAACGGAAACCAGCTGATGGTAATCCCGATTCCGCTTTTGGAAGTGCAGTGATATTGTGCATTGAAGTGTCTTGCAGTAATTGCGGCATAGCTGTCGTAATTATTTTCATAATAACCAATATGCGAATCATGCTCGTAATCTTCAATAGCATAACCGCAGGTAATGGAATTACCAAAGAATTCAATTTTCCTTGCAGGTTTGGGAGATGCAGCAAGTGCTTTTACTTTATAACCACCTGCACCGTAGAAAAATGTTTTGCCTTTATCCCATTCGGTGCGTTTGAATAATTGCAGTGTGTGTTTTGTATTTTTTAAACCCGATGCAAGCTGGTACACTTTCTTTGTTGTATCGAGATGAAGTTTAGAATAAACTTCCCCATCAATAATAACATTGTAATAGTTGGATGTATCACTGTCTTTCAATACAGCTTCAACATTTGTGCCTTTAAAATTGAAGTAAACCGAAGTGCCGGGCCATGAAAGCACCGCAGCATCATCTGTAAAACCAACTCTTCCTTCATACACAAAGCGATTGCTTTTGTATGAAAGGATTTTACCTTGCGCTGAAACATGAATAACTGCAGCAGCAACAAAACATGCTGCTAAAACGAATCTTCTCATCATAAAATTACCAGTTCATTATTTTCTGAACCACTGCAGAAAGTTCTTCTGCTATCAGTTCGTGTTCAGCAAGCGAAGGGTGATAATCGCAACCGCTGCTGTATTGTTTGAAAAAGATATGTGTGTACACTTTGTTTTCGCCCGACTGATGCAGTTGCTCTTCAACTGCAGGAAGCATGCGCTGCATAAAATTCCTGAGCCTGTCATCAGCCATGGGACTTGAAATTAAAACAAAACTTGTTTGAGGATAATAAGTCCGGAGCTGCTTTACAAACTTTACATAGTTATTACAAAACATTGCTGAATCCTGCACACCATCATTTTGCCCAAGACAAATTGTTACAACATCGGGTTGATACTTTGCAAAATCCCATTGAATGGTATCGTTACGCATGCTTATTTTATCAAACACCTGTGGCATGGTAATACCAAGATTACAACAGCTGCGCATTAAACCAATTCCTGAAACAGATGAAAGATGAACCTGTGCATTTAACTTTCTTGCCATGATTGCGCCATAACTGAAATAAGCATTGTGCTGATCCTGCCACTTGCCTTTACCGCAGGGAACTTCGCTTACATCAGCACCTGTGCCGCATGTTATTGAATTACCAATGCATTCAATTTTGCGAACGGGTTTTGCAAGAGGCTTTACCAATTTCTTACTTAACACTCCCACCAGTTCAAGATAACCGATATTGGCTTCTGTATTTTTTACAATAACTGCTGAATGAATTTTAGCAGCAGAAACATAACCTGAAAGATAGATGGTATCAATCCTGTTTTTTGTCTGCAGACGGTACGCTTTACCATCCACAACAATTTCCAGGTAATTGTGATTACTGCCCCACAATATTTCATCGTTGAGGATCACAGCACAATCCTTTCCTTTAAACTGAAACGAAACAGAAACACCCGGCTGCCAGAAACGTGGCAGCATTGGATTTGTAAAATCAATACGGCCGGTGTACTGAATAAACGGATGATCGGCTGAATAGAATTTTAATGCTGATTGTGCATTTGCTACATCAACAAAAACAATACAGCCCAACAAAAAGCTGAACAGCATTTTTGAACGATGCAGTGTGCGACGCAACAGGAGCTGAAGTTTGTACATAGCTGATCAACAAAAATTATTTATACAAAAACTTTGCTTTCAGTTCACCAATCATAACTTCAAACTCACCGGGTTCGGTAACCGTTTTAAGTTGTGCGTTTACAAAAGCAAGATCATTTTTATCAATGCTGAAGGTTACCACTTTTTCTTCGCCGGGTTTGAGATTGATTTTCTGAAATGCACGAAGCCTGCGCATACATGGTGTAACACTTGCATACAAATCACGGGTGTACAATTCAACACTGTGCATGCCTTCTCTTGCACCGGTATTTTTTACTGTAACACTTACTGTAAGTTTGCCGGTTGCTGTTAACGTGTTACTGCTGAGTTTTAAATTGCTGTATTCAAAACTTGTATAGCTTAATCCAAAACCAAAAGGATACAATGGATCATAACCGGTATTTACATTATCGTTAAACACTTCACGCACTTCTTCAGTTGGTTTACGATCGTACAACACAATTTCACCCATTGTTTTGTGATACGTAAAAGGTAAACGTCCGTTGGGATTGTAATCACCAAACAATACATCAGCAACTGCTTCGGCCGTTTTCTTTCCGCTCCAGTAAGCCATTAAAATTCCATTGGCAGATGGTTCAATGTTGGTGATGAAACGTGGGCGTCCTTCCGTTAACACAAGAATTACCGGCTTACCTGTTTTTGCAGCAGCATACACCAACTCTTCCTGTTCTTTGGGGAATGCAAGATCCCTGATGTTACCGGGACTTTCTGCATAGGCATTTTCACCAACACATAACACAATCACATCAACATTTGCTGCAGCTTTTGTAATTGCTTCTGCATCGTAATTATTTTTTGCATCAAAACCTTTTGCTGTTGTGGTAATGCAATTGGCTGCACCAACTTTTTCGGCAATAGTCTGAAAAATGGTTTTACTATCAGCAGGATACCACTGTTCATCTTTGCCCTGCCAGGTATAACTCCAGCAACCATTCAACGCTGAAATACTTTGTGCTGAAGGACCAGCCACCAATACTTTTATATTTTTTGCAAGAGGTAAAACATTGTTCTTATTCTTAAGCAAGGTCATTGCTTCATGTGCAGCATTTAAACTGTATTGCTGGTATTCAGGTTTACCAAAGTTGGAGAACGAAGCAGGTTCAGGATATGGATTATCAAACAAACCAAGATTATATTTCATCACAAGAATTCTTGTTACTGCTTCATCAATACGACTCATGGGCACTTCACCTTTTTTCACTGCTTCAATCAGCAAATCATAAAATGTATAATCAGTGGGCACCATGCTCATATCAATTCCTGAGTTTACACCCAACGCAACAGCTTCTCTTGGAGATGCTGCAACATTATGACGTTCGTACAGGCGTTTAATATCTTCCCAATCGCTTACAACCACTCCTTTAAAACCAAGTTCTTTACGTAACACATCAACCAGTAAATATTTATTTGCATGAACTGGTGTTCCGTTGATTTCACTGCTGTTCACCATTACCGATGCTGCACCCATTTTCACTGCTTCACGAAACTGTGGTAAATAATATTCACGCAATTCAATTTCGGGAATGTATGCAGGTGTGCGGTCTTTACCACTGCGTGGTGCAGAGTAACCGAGATAATGTTTTAAACTCACAGCAACTGCTGTCGGGTTTGTTAAACCATCTTCTTCATATGCTTTTACTGCAGTTGCTCCCATTGTTTTTACCATGTACACATCTTCACCAAATGTTTCAGGGAAACGGCTCCACAATGGCTGGCGGCCAATATCCAATACCGGTGCAAAATTCCAGCGTACACCTGATGCACGTAATTCCATTGCAGCAACTTTTGCTGCTGTGCGCACATGCTCAGGATTTCTTGTTGCAGCCATGGCAATGTTTTGCGGAAACAATGTTGAGTTCAGTGTGTATGTTTGTCCATGCATTCCATCAAGACCATAAAGAATAGGAATTTTTAACCTTGTATTTTTTACTTCGTCCTGGATTTTAGTAATCAGCTCACGCCATTTTTCAGGAGTCAATGCACGGTCGTTTACATTTAAGATTGAACCGACTTTATAATTTACAATGGCATTCTTTAATTTAACAGGATCCAGATTACCATCTTCGTTATTGACAACTTTTGCAGCAACAACACCAACTGTAACCTGTGTCATTTGTCCCACTTTTTCTTCCAGTGTCATTTTCTTTACTAATGCAGCAGCTTTTGCTTCATTTGAAACCGGGGCCTTCTGCGCATTTGCCTTCAGAAAAAACAAAGAGGCGAATACTAAAATGAATTTAACTTTCATATGTTGATTATTTGTGTTTTTTATTTGCCATATAGGATATCCATAAAAATAATTATCGCTGTTGGTATAATTTAGCTCGATAATTTTTATGGATATTTCATCGGTTTGAAATTTATTTGTGAATTGGACTTGATGTCTTTTATGTTGATTTAATTTTTGTCCGAATATCCATGTTCAGCGGCTGATCTTATCTGGTTGTTATCAGCAACTGAGATGATTGTAATCCTTTCGACTCAGCTTTTAAGATAACGGTTCCTTTTTCACCTGTTGACTGAACAATTACCTGCGCATAACCATTAAACAATTTTCGCTTCCATTGAGGTACGGGAGTCATTACCTGGAAAACACCGGGATTCATATTCACCACATCCCACGGTTGATTTTTCAGCAATGGCTTTGCAGTAATGGCAATCAGGTTTGCACCGGCATGCAGCAGGTTACGGTCAATGATAATATCACTGTTGCCATCCATATTCGTTGCCACTTCCACACCGTTGATATAAACCGATTGCTGTACACCAATATTCCTGCTGAAAAAAGTGATGGTTGTATTGCTGTCGGTTTGCGGTATAGTAAAGCTTCCACGGTACACAATCCATTTTGCTTTTTTACCAAACTCCTGTGTACGATCGTCTTTAAATGCTTTATTCCATGCCGCATCATTAAAACTGCTCTGCAGTTCAGGCATTTGTTCATTCACTGCATCAACAATTATTTCTTTCGTTAACTGCACTTCAACTGTTGTAATTGATTCAATAAATTTTTCTTTTTCGAGTGAAACAGGATTACCATTACCCACACCAATAATGCGGTCAGGCCCGGAAATAGTAAAGCTGATTTCATTATCTGCAGTTGGCACAATCAGTCCATTTTTATCTTTTGCTGAAACAGTGATCACTGAAATGTCTTTTCCATCAGCAGCAATGGATTGATTATTTGCTGACAGATTGATTGATGAAGCAGCGCCTGTAGTAGTTACTTTATCAGTTTTTACTTTATTTCCATTTTTATAACCAACTGCTTCAAGTATTCCGGGCTGATAATTTATTTTCCATTCAAGATGACCATTGCGTTGCATGGTTTGTTTGCCCATACTTTTTTTGTTGAGAAACAATTCCACTTCATCGCAATTACTGTAAGCCCATACATTAACTGAATCACCTTTTTTCCAATTCCAGTGAGGGAGAAGATGAAGAACAGTATCATTCGTCCACCAGCTTTTTAAATACCACACATTATCTTTTGGAAAACCGCAGAGATCAAGCATACCAAAATAAGAAGTAACAGAAGGCCATTCAAAAGGAGTAGGTTCACCACGATAATCAAAACCTGTCCAGATAAACATACCCGCCAGGTAATCTCTAGAAGCATAATGTTTCCATCCTTCTTCAATACTTGCAAAACTGGAGAATGGTTTTTTATCATACGCTGCAATGGTATGCGAAGCATCGTTATCAACATAAGCACCTCTTGTTGCACGGGTGCTGCCTTCTTCTGTTCCCCACATGGGTTGATCTGGGAATTCTGCATGATGCTGATCGGTGTTAATCTGTCCTACATAATTCACACCCATAATATCAATTACATTGGAAATTCCTTTCTGCCATCCACCACTGATGGCAGCAGTAATTCCTCTAGTACTGTCGATTGTTTTTACAAACGCCTGCATGGTTGTAGCAATCTTTGCACCGAGTTCATTTCCTTCAATCCCCCATTCTTCATTGCCAATACTCCAGCTGATGATGGAAGGATGATTCCTGTCACGAACAATAAAACGTTTGAGATAATCAAAGTGAAGTGAGCTCACACCCATCAAACGGTTTTCATCAATCACCAGCATTCCCAAACGATCGCAGATGTCAAGCAATTCAGGTGATGGCGGATTGTGCGAACAGCGATAGGCATTACAGCCAAACTCTTTTAATTTTTTTATTCTGAATTCAAGCAATGCATCTGGCACTGCAACGCCAACACCTGCATGATCCTGGTGGTTATTTGTTCCGGTGATTTTTATTTTTTTCCCATTCAGGAAGAAACCCTGCTTTGCATCAAAGTGAATTGTACGTATTCCAAATGTTGTGCTGTAACTATCTTCAACAGCATCTTCTTTTATTACTTCAGTAATGAGTTTGTACAGGTGTGGCGATTCAAGCGACCAGAGTTTTGGATTGCTTACAGTTAGTGAAGTTTTTATTTCCTGCTGTGCAAAAGAAATCAAACGGATATTTTCTGTAGATGCTTCTGCAATCTTCTTTCCTTCAGCATCAATCAATGTATGTTTTAAGTGAAACTGCTGAACAGTCTTGCTTTCGTTTACAACAGTTACTGCTGCCTGTACAGTTGCTGTTCCGTTGCTGATTGTTGTTGTAACAAATGTTCCGTTCGAAATTACATGTACAGGTTTTGTTTTGTTGATCCATACATGCCGGTAAATGCCTGCACCTTCATAAAACCATCCTTCTTCCATCGAGGCATCAACACGAACAGCAATGCTGTTTTCTCCCCCGTAATTCAGGTATTCAGAAATGTTGTATTCAACTCCTGTGTAACCGCTTGGTTCGTTGCCGAGATAAAAACCATTTACCCAAACTGAAAAATTTCTGTACACTCCATCAAATGCAATGCTGATGCGTTTGCCTTCATCTGTTTTTGGAATGAATATTTTTTTCCTGTACCAGCCCACACTTGATGATGGAAAATTTCTGCCAATGGCTTTGTATCCATGACTTTTGCTGGCAGTACTGTCGAATGGAAGTTCAACAGCCCAGTCGTGCGGCAGATTTAATTTTCTCCAGTGACGGTCATCAAAACCTGCTGCTGCAGCACCATCGCCATAAGCTGCTTTTGCGAAATAGGAAAAATAACCAGTGCCGGTTTGAAAATCTTTTTCAGTATCGTACAAATGACCAAATGCAAAACGCCAGTTATCATCAATCAGGATATGTTCTCTGGGACCGGATGATTGTTGTGCATTGGAAGAAATAAAACAAATCATCAGCAACAGCATTACTGTTACCCGTACAGAAGAAAAATAATTTCCATTAAAGCATTTGCGCATTTCTTTTTAATCAGAGTTTGATAACGATTTTCTTTCCTTTATAATTTACTTTTTTATCTGCAGCACTGATGGCAAATTCCATTGGCGCCGCTTTTTCTTTGCTGATGATCTTGATATAAAATGTTCTGTTCTTCAGCATTCCTGCAAAACTTCCTTTCCTGTCGCCAATGGTGAATGTTTTTGTTTCTTCATTCCAGGTAAAAGGAATTTCAGAAAAGTTTCCTTTTTCATAATTGTAATTCACGCCTTCATCTTCATACAATACAAACGAAGCATCTTTCCCAGTGTAAACAAAGAGTGTAACCGGATCAGCTGGTTTTTCAGCTACGTACTGCAGTTCAGGACCTGTTGGAATAATGGATCCTTCTTTTACAAACACCGGCAGTTTTTCATAAGGCGCATCAGCTACAATCTGCTGACCACCTTCCATAAATTTTCCACTGTACAAATCATACCAGCCTTGTCCTGCAGGCAGGTACACATTTCGGTTCGTTGCTTTGTACGTATAAACAGGATTGACAAGGAATGATGAACCAAACATAAACTGATCGCCTACATTCCACACATTTTTATCTTTTGCAAAATCCATCACCAGTCCACGCATAATGGTGTAATCGTTGTGATAAGCACTTCCTGCAAGTGAATAGGTATAAGGTAATAACCTGTACCGAAGTTTGTTGTAATACAAAATGCTTTGATAGGCCGGATGATTTTCAGGAGCAATATTGAACACTTCTCTCAATGGAAACTGTCCGTGCGAACGGAACAGCGGTACAAAACTTCCCCACTGGTACCAACGTGCTTCAAGTGCACGCCATTCTTCCAGGTCATTTGCAGCCATTGGTGTTTTATTGTAACGCACTTCAGTTGCAAAACCACCAATGTCCATTGTCCAGTAGGGCAAACCTGAAATGGAATAATTCATTCCTGCGCTGATTTGTGTACGCATGTCTTCCCAGCGTGCACCAATATCACCACTCCATACACTTGCAGCATAACGTTGCGATCCTGCAAAAGCTGAACGTGTTAAGAGAAATACACGTTGATTGGGATTACTTCCACGCTGACCTTCATAAATACCTCTTGCATTCATCATAGGATATGCATTCATGTATTCAGCTGCAGTACCCAATGCAAGTGGCTGCATTTGTTCTTTTCTTTTTTCGTACGATACATTTGATTGAATATCGGGTTCACTTGCATCCATCCACCATGCATCAATTTTTTTGCTGAACAAATTCTTATCAAGCAAATTCCAGAATGCTTTTCTTGCACTGTCGTTAAACACATCGTAGAATGTAGAAACATAACCGGGACCAACCCAGTCTTTTTGTTTATCAGCAATATTTCTTGTATAAAG
The DNA here is from genome assembly GCA_002337125.1 of Chitinophagaceae bacterium UBA1931. Classification (GTDB taxonomy): domain Bacteria; phylum Bacteroidota; class Bacteroidia; order Chitinophagales; family Chitinophagaceae; genus Lacibacter. The sequence continues at coordinate 241,137 of DDFJ01000002.1, read as the reverse complement.
AAATCCGTTTTTGTTAAACTCATTGTACGTGCTGATGCCTTCATAAAACTTTGGCCATACAGAAATCATTAACTGTGCATGTTGCTTTTTATGAAGCACATCCATTAAACTATCAGCGTTGGGAAATCTTGCCAGGTCAAATTCCTGGCTGCCCCATGCATTTTCTCTCCAGTAAAACCAATCCTGTACAATATTGTCGATGGGAATTTTGCGTTTCCTGAATTCAGCAACAGTAGCAATAATTTCATCCTGCGTTTTATAACGTTCCCTGCTTTGCCAGAAACCCATTGCCCATTTGGGAACAATCGGTGCTTTACCGGTAAGCTGTCGGTAACCTTTCACCACTTCATCCATGTTATTACCTTGAACAAAATAATAATCAATCTTTCTTCCTGCTTCTGATGCAAAAGAAAATGTATTTGCTTCTTCCTTTTTTGCCGGTGGTAAAAATGATACAGAGATATACGATTCACCACCATCAGGAATCCATTCAATTTTGATTGAAGTCTTTTTATCAGCTTGTAATGGAAGATTTATTAATGCAGTTCCTGGATTCCATGCCTGGCGCCATTTATCAAACATCAGTTTTCCATCAACCCAGCATTTCAAATATCCGCCATAAGTAAATTTAAACTGGTAATTACCTGTTTCATTTGCAGCAACACTTCCTTCCCATGTAATGCTTCCTTTTTCAATTGCAAATTCTTTGGGCAACTTTTGTTTGGTATCATTCATAAACGGATACCAGATTTCTGATTCAGCTTTTTCAAACAACACATCAGCAGGTTTGTTTTTATCGTTGGCATAGGTTGCAGTTAACCAGCCGGAGTTTCCTTTCTTGTCATATAAATGCAATGCTGATAATTGCTGAAAAGGACGAACATCACCTGCTTTGCTGTATGAATAATTATCCCAGAGTATGCCGTAGTTTTTTACTGAAACAAGATAAGGAATGGCAATTTCTGTATTGTTCTGAAAGAAAACGGTTTGCTTGCCTTTGTAATTCCACACATCATCCTGGTGCTGACCCAAACCATAGTATGCATCATCATCTGTTGTTTCAAACATTTGTTTGAGTGAATACAGGTTTTGACCTTCCAGCATCACAGGTTCAATCTTTCTTCCGTTGTAATTTTTTTCAGCAAGTATTAACTGATCTTTCTTATCGTAAAAACTTACTGCGCCGGTTGAAAGATTAACTCTTGCATTTACATCAGCAGTTCCCAATTGAACAAAGTCTTTGTTTTGAGTAACAGTAAACTGCACTGATGACGGCTGCTGAATCACAACCAGGCTTTTTGATTGTGGCTGATTGATTTCAGGAGACGCAACAACACGTATCACATGGTCGTTCATCACAACCAGCTGCACCTGTTTTACATTTCCTGAAATATGTGGATCCGGGTAAACAATAATTCCATTTTCTGTTGTCTTAACTGTTGAAGACTGTGCAACTGCATTCAGTGATAACATGATCAGCAGTAAAGAACATGCAGCAGCTTTGTAAATACGTATCATAAATTACTTATTTCAATATCCAAATTAACGCTTCTGTATTTATGGTTTAGATACCACAACAAAAACAGAAGAACGTGCAGGTACAATTACTCTCACAGCATCTGCTGTTAATGCAGAATTTGGTGTGATGGTTTTATAATTAGCCGGACCACCTGATGCGTAAGCAGGACCCGTTCCGTTTACCAACGTCTTTCTTGAAAAATCGCCGTTATCATCAGCACCTGTTAAAGTGTACCAGTAAAATCTTGATCCCTTTTTGAAATTCTTAAATGCAATTTCAACTGATTTTGAATCGGTGCCTTTGTTCAGTAATGCAACCGCTGTTTCGCCAGATGAAAATGAAGAAGCATAACTTACAATGCTGGTTGAAGTTGATGTGGAAGAAACCAACCTGTCGCCAAGATATTTCTGGAAGAAGTACATGTGATAGAAAGCCGGACGTGCATTCCATTTTGGAACACCATCAGGTTCATCGCCGCTGTTAAACATTCCATGATCATCACCATTACTCCAGCCATTGGCAAAATCCCATCTTGCCGTCATCCCAAATTTATTTTTTAATGCTTCACCCAACACCATCACAGCATGCATACCATTGATATGTGATACCTGTTGTTTTGATCCTGATGAAGTAATGTTCCATTCGTTCAGCACAACGGGTTTTTGTGTTAAGCCAACATTGCTGATAGATTGCTTTACATAATTCATCATTGTTTGTGTAACCGTTTCAGGTGTGCCTAAGATATGATCAACTGTTGCATTGGTTTGATAATCGGTGTAGTAATTATGCACAATGTAATAATCAGGTGTATTGCCTGCATTTACAAACAAACCGCTGTTCCAGTTTTTAGCTGTTTCTGTCCACCAGCTTAATGGTGCTGATTCAGACATCACCGCACCGATATAAATTGTTTTACCAATTTGCTGTGCTGCTTTTCTCATTGAATCAGCAAACACTTTAAAATGCTGACCATAAACTGCGCCTGATAAATATTCCGGTTGTCCATCTTTGTTATTGACAAGATTGATGCGGTAACCAGCTTCCCATTCACCAAAGTTTTCATTACCAATTTCCCAATATTTTGTACGGCCATTATCATAACGTACCCAATCGGCTGCCAAATGTGCAGCAGCAGCAACTGGATTTGTACCGGTGCCATAACGTGCATAACCATAGTTGATGGTGATCATTCCCTGGTTACCCGTTTGCTGAAGCATGTTGTAATAATTGTCAACAGAAAAAGTCCAGTTGCTTGTATTTTTTCCATACCAGAAACCTGCGGCTGAACTTGTTCCGTTAGCTGCGACTAATTGTGATGGAGCATCTGCAGGCGGAGTGTTTGGCTGTGCATTCCAGAAAAAAACATCACTGATACTTCCACCGGGAAAACGGATGATATGCGGATGAAGTGTTGTGATATAATCCATGAGATCGGTTTCCGTTACAATCTGTGTCATCCATAAATTGGAATTCCCTCCGGCAATGGAGCGTGGAATTTTTGTAATCACATTACTCCTGTCGATTGTAACTGTTACACCTGCAGCTGCGGGAGCAGTTGTATTGGTAAATGAAGTTGGTGCAGTAAAATTTTTTGCTTCCCAGTCATCCATAAAAAATCCAATTGTATTGGCAAGTGTTGGATCAACCTGTGGTTGCACTGCTGTAGTATCAACAGGTGTGGGAGTTACTTTTGTTTTTTTACAGGAAGAAAATGTATTCAACATCATTGCACTTATTACACAAAATGCAATCATCAATCGTTTAAGAAACATATCAATCAGTTTAAGAATTTCAAATTCGTTTCATCAATTCAATACATGCACGGCTGTTATGATAAGGACATTTCCAGAAACCTGCTTTATCTTTTTCCATCAGGCTGTAATCCTTATTCACTCCCCAAAACCATTCTCCTCCTTTTTGATCCCTGATATACTTTTTTACAAACTCCCAGCTGTGAAGTGAATACTGTAAATATTTTTCATGGCCCGATAACCGGTAAGCATTAAAAAAACCAATCATTGCTTCAGCCTGTGGCCATGAATGTTTTTCATTGATAAGATGATTCTCTGCGGGTTCATATTCATACCACAAACCACCGTCTTTATCCAATCCTTCCGCAGCTGCATCGGCAATAGGCAAGGCATATAACCTGAACTGTTTTATCCATTTTTCATCATTGATGATTTCAGCACATTGCTGCAACAACCAGGCAGCTTCAATATCATGGCCGTAAGACTGCAATAATGATTTTGAATGCCAGTCGTCATCAAAGAAAAGATGCAGGTGGTAATTGTTTTTGTTGATGAAATGTTCATCAAACAGCTGCAGAAGATTAGAAATTCTGTCTTTCAGTTCATCATCAGGCCATACAGAAAAAAGATTTGCATATGCTTCTATCACATGCAAATGAGTATTCATGGTTTTTCGTTCGTTATTATCTTTTTCACTTAAACGTAAATCGGCTATTTCATTCCACTCTCTTGTGAATGCTTCAATATAACCGTTCTTCTTTTTATCAAAACTATATTGCTCAATCAGTTTATATAATTCAATGGCTTTGTCGAGAACAGAAGAATCATTGCATACTTTGTAATATTCTGCAAGACCGTAAATACAAAAAGCCAGGCCATAAATCTGCTTCTTGCCATCAAGCAGTTTACCATCAGCTTCAACCGACCAATAGACTCCGCCAAATTCATGATCAAAGAAAAAATCAGAAATATAATGATAGGCTCTTTGTGCAAATACAAAATACTCTTCCTGTTTTGCAAGACGGTAAGCTGCTGAAAAGCTCCATAATATCCGTGCATGCAATACAATTCCTTTCGCAGCATCCGGATCAGAAATGTTATGATTGTTTACACTACCACAAAAACCACCATGAACCTCATCAACCGTATACTTCATCCAGTAAGAAAGAATATCATCCAGTTCCTTCCTCATTTCAGCTTTATACCGCAACAGCAGTTCCTGCTTCATATCTTCATTTAAAACAATCATTACCGGAGCGAAGCATTTGCTTTAAGATCAGTAACAACATTTGCTCCCGAAAGATTTTTATCAATCAGTTGGTTTAACGTTTGAACTGTTTTAGCTGAAGTAAAACCATCAGGTGCTGTGTTCATTACATAATCAAGTAACTGTTCAATGGTTGTAGTTGCCACATGTAATCTTGTATCAGACGATGCATAATAAATAAACACAGTGCCGTCTTCATCTGCAATCCATCCGTTACTGAACACAACATTTGAAACATCACCAATTCTTTCTTCACCTTCAGGTGCCATAAAATAACCGGCAGGTTTGTAAATCACTTTCGTGATATCATGCAGATCTGTCATGAACATGTACAGTACATAACGTAAACCTGCAGCTGTGTTGCGCACACCATGTGCAAGATGCAGCCATCCTTTCTCTGTTTTAATTGGCGCAGGACCCAGTCCATTCTTCATTTCATAAACAGTATGATATACTTTCGGATCAATCACCTGTTCATGATCAATCACTGCATCTTCCATGCAATTGCTTAAACCAAAACCAATGCCGCCGCCTTTACCTGCTTCAATAAATTTATCCTGTGGTCTTGTGTAAAAAGCATAACGTCCATCAAAGAATTCAGGATGCAATACAACATTTCGTTGTTGGGGCGATTGTGTTTTTAAATCGTTCAAACGTTCCCAGGTTTTTAAATCTTTTGTACGTGCAATACCACATTGTGCCACTGCCGATGACTGATCGGTTGGTGGTGCAGAAGGATCCCTGCGTTCGGTACAGAACAAACCATAAATCCATCCGTCTTCGTGAAGCACTAAACGCATGTCGTAAATGTTTGTATCGGGTTCATCCGTTTCAGGCATGTTTACAGGATAATCCCAGAACCTGAAATTATCAATGCCGTTAGGACTTTCTGCAACTGCAAAAAAAGATTTCCTGTCGGCACCTTCCACTCGAGCAACAACAATGTATTTATTGTTCCATTTAATTGCCCCGGCATTAAACGCAGCATTAATTCCAAAACGCTGCATTAAGTAAGGATTCGATTCAATGTTCAGATCATAACGCCAGAACAATGGTGTATGTTCTGCTGTTAATACAGGAAATTTATAACGATTAAAAATTCCGTTTCCTTCTTCAGCGATTTCGTTTTTTCTATTGAGCAGGTTTTCATGCTCCTGCTCAAGTTTTGCCAGACGATTGTAAAAATTATTACGCATAACAATCGGATTATAGTGATCAATCTTCTAATTTATCCCACCATGTTTTTTTCAGGATGAGTATAATCAGGGTTAAAATAAGTATGGTTATCAATAATGGTAAATGCATGGAAAGAACAATGTACATCGGCAGTATGGTCATACACAGCTGTGCAATAATACCAAGTGCCACATTGAACATATCCAGCTTAAACCGTTTGTTCGATTCGAAAGAAGGATCATCCTTCACCACGAGTTCATGAATTGGTTTCCAGAAACCCCATGGCCGAACCGTACTATAAAATTTCTTTAATATTCCTTTATCAGTTGGTGGTGCTGTAAATGTGCCAATCAAACTTCCGGCTACAGACAATAAAAACAGCAGCGGGAAATAATATAAAAATTCAATTCCGGCAAACAGTCTTGAAAACACCAGCGCACCTGCAACACCGGTAAGCATACCAATGTAAAATCCATTGGCATTAAAACGCCACCAGTACCATTTCAGCACATTGGCTGCAATGTATCCGCCATATAAACCGGAAACAATCCATTGCAGAATACTGTTGACATCTTTTGCAAAAAAGCCGAGTACCACACCTGTTGCAACAACAATCACACCAGTGAGGTAATTCATCGTCATCACTTTTTTTGTTGTTGCTGATGGGTTGATGTATTTGAGGTAAATATCATTTACGATATATGCCTGTGCTGCATTCAATGTTCCGGAGAATGTACCCATGAATGCGCCAAGCAATCCTGTAAGTACCAGACCCAAAATTCCAACAGGCAGAAAGTTGTTGATGGCACCGGGAAGTATGCGTTCAAAATCTGTTCCACCACTTCCATCACCTAATGAAAGCTGGTTGTAATACAACAAGCCGAGAACAGTTAAACCAATCACCATTGCATAACGCACAGGCAATAAAATAATCGAAACAAAGCCTGTCATCTTCGATGCTTCTTTGGGAGATTTGGTTGAAAGAATTTTCTGCATATCGTAGTTTGGTGCAGGACCTGCTGCTGCGGCAAATACACCTTTGAAGAGCATCATCATAAACAGTAATCCAAACAAACCATAACCATCACTTGCAATTTTTTTATTGGCATCATTGATAATACTTGTCCAATCGAGATTTAATTTCCAGCCGAAAAATGGATTGTTCCATCCTGCAGGAACATTTAATGAGTGACCGTTGAGATGAATCATTGCAATGGCTGCAATAGCGATGCAACCGATGGTCATGATGGCGTATTTAATTAAATCACCAAGAACAATACTGTGCATGCCTCCCAGAATGGAATAAAACATGGCAAAGAGTGTAAACACAATGCCATAAAAATGCGCTACATAATGTGCAGGCACTTCAAAAGGGATGTAAGGCTTAACGATATCCCATGGCACAAATATTTCGATGAACTTTCCAAGACCTACAAAACCGTAAGCGAGAAAGCCAAGACAACCGATTAATGCAAACGCAACAACAATACTGTGCGATCCTTTTACTCCTTTTCCTGAAAGTCCAAATCTTGTTCCCAGCCATTCAGCACCTGTATTTGCATTTGATCTTCTCAGCCATTTACTCAGGTACATCATATTAAACACCTGGTTAAACACCGGCCACAGCCACGGAATCCAGATGCTTTTTAATCCATACACAAAACATAAAGCCACCATCCACATTGTGCCGCTGATATCAAACATATCAGATGCATCACTCATGCCTAATAAATACCAGGGAAGTTTTTTACCTCCCATGAGGTAACTCTCTTTATTCTGCCTTGCTTTTTTACGGAGAAACCATCCAAGCATTACCATTGTAACCAGGTACAGAATAATGATACTGATATCGTAAATACTTAACTTCATTCTTAATGTCTGTTCAATTTTTAAAACTGCAGGCTGAAGAATCAGCCCGCATTGTTATTACTATTGATTGCTAAAAACTACCGTAAAGTTTTAATGTCTTTATATCTTTCTCAAATAATGTTTTATTGTTTTTATAAAAGCTCATAAAATCGGCTGCTGATAATTGTCCTTTAAACGGAGCATAATAATGCATTTTGTTCATGCCTGTATGAAATCCATGATTACGCCAAACAAGCACATAAGAAACCGCATTATTTCCAATTGCTTTTAACAACACATCCGTCCACCATTTTTTATATGGCACTGCTTCATAACCTGTTTCAGCAAGTGCTGCGATTTTATTTTTTTCTGTTGCAGTTTTACATACAATTTTCAGCAAGCCATTTACTTTCTTTACAAACTCACCTGATTCTGCAACACTTCCATACTGGTACGCATCGAAGCTTACCACATCCACAACATCATCGCCGGGATAACGTTCAAGAAACTCTTCTTTTGAAATAAAGTCATCAGATGTATTATATACCCAAAGCAAATGATGCTGTTTCATTTCTTTCGTCATATACTGAAAAGTAAAACGCCATAATGCTTTAAACTCTTCTGCACTGCATTCATTTTTTCCCCACCAGAACCAACTGCCGGTCAGTTCGTGAAACGGACGGAACAAAACAGGAATTGTTTCTCCCTTCTCTCCTTTCAATGATTGAAAAAAGCCGGCAACTTTATTCAACCATAATTTATATTTTTCATGATGTATACCACCCGGCAATATTGTTGCTACTGTTCCTTTGGTAGTATCCCATGCTGTTTTGTTTTCACCCAGCGGACTGTTTGCATGCCAGCTGATGGTAATGGCAGCTCCTTTCCTGTAAGATTCACAGATAAACTGTTTCATTTTACTGAAAGGCACACTGTCAATATTCAATTCACTGTCCAGTTCAATACCACTCAGTTCCCAGCCAAACAATGCAGGATAATCACCAGCAACATCTTTTACATCACTTCTTCCTTTTTGATAACGCCAGTTAACGCCATAAGCAAGATCATCCTGGTGCCCAAAAAGAAATTTATTCTGAAGCTTTTGTTTTAAACTCCGGTAAAGCTGTATGGTTTCTTTTGTTGCAAGTTTATCTGAAGGAGAATTTATTTGTGCAAATAAATCAATTGATAAAATTGAAAGAATAAGTATTCCGGATATATAAATTTTCAGTAAGCGCATTTTCACAAAAAATAATCTGTCAGGTCTTATCAACAATATTTGCCAGTCAATTCTTCACCTCCTTTTTAATAAGACACCGCCCCGGTATTAATTCTTGAATTACAGAGGCGGTGCTCACATAAACAACACAATAAAATGGTTGAATACTAAAGTATCATTATTTCACAAACATAATATCATCCCACAAATTACCAGATACAGGATCGCCTTGAATCTGAACAATGAATGTTCCTACTGAAGTTTTACCCGGTGCAAAATCTGATAATTTAAATTTATAGTATGTCCATACATTTTTAGGAACTGTGATCACTGTTGTTGGACCCCAATCAAGCCATACCTGGTATTTCTGATCTGCAGCACTTCCTTTTACATAAAATGTTAAGTAATTCATGCCGGTTAAATCAATGCTTCCACCTCCAAACTGCAAACCGCCCCAGCCACCAGTCCAGCCTGCATTCATTGAATAGCTGCCGCACATAGTTTCTGATGTATTGGAGAAGTTGATATTATCAACGCCCCAGCTCCATGATTGGAAACCATTTTGCAAAGCATCATCATATACTACTCTTGCATTTGCAACGCTTACAAATTCCTGAGTAGTTGTTGAAGTACCAGTTGCATTGGTGATATCAAGTGTTGAACGGGATTTTGTTGTGCTTGGCATTTTAATCACCAGCTGCTTTTTGGTTTTTGAAACGATGGTTGCGACATCGCTTGTTCCTGTAAGTTTTACAGCAGTAACATCACCCAGATTCACACCGTTTAAAGTGATAACAGAATTTGTAATAAAATCTGTTGAAGGAGATACTGATGATACTGTTGCAAAAGCAAGTACTTTAAATGGTACAGTAATGCTCTTTCCCAAACTGTTGGTAAGAACAATATTTTGTTTGCCACCATAAGCTGTATCAGGCACCCTGAATACTACTGAAGTTGAAGTATTAAGTGTTGGTGTAATTAATGCAGGCACATTCTGACTAGTAAAGATGATGCTGCGCATATCGCCAAGCCCTGTACCAACAACATATACTAATGCTCCGTTTGCACCGCTGTCGATACTTATTGCAGAAAATACAGGCTCACCTGGTTTGGAAAAGTTTGAACCATCTGAATCCTTTGAGCAGGAGTTAATGAAAACAATTGCTGCAAGAAGAAGTACAACCGGCAATTTGTTTATGATATTTTTAAAATATTTTTTCATACATTTTTTTTTAAGATTGGTTTAGACTATTATTTATAATACGCAACCGGATCTTTCGCCAGTTCAGGGTCAGTAACTATTTCACCAGCAGGAATTGGCAAGTACATCATTGCCTGTGTAAATGAAGTTACATAGTTGGCATTATCAACTGAACCACGGTTCTGAGCCATAATGATTGCTTTCGCTTTTGTAAAGCCCTGACGTTGCACATCAAACCAATAATCTCCTTCAAAAGCAAGTTCCACTCTTCTTTCCTGTAATATATCAGCAAGAGTAATAGATGACTTGGTTGACAAGCCAGCTCTTGTTCTTACTTTATTATAAGCTGCAAGTGCAGCAGCATCGGTTGTAGAAGCACCTTTTCCTAAAACTGCTTCAGCATAAATCAGCAATACATCTGCATAACGCAAGAACATTGTATTGATACTTGTTTGCATTCCCAATACAGTTTCACCACCAAAGCTTTTACCAGGACCTACCACATATTTTGCAATGTTTGATCTTACTTCATTTTTCTGACCACCTGCATTCAACGCCTGCAGTGTATCATATTTATAACCACCTGCCATAAATGTATTGTAACCTGCATTACCATCAACAGTTGGTTTCCATGTTGGAAAACTCCAGCCATGTTCCATTACTGAACCTGCTCTGCGTTTGTCGCCAGATTCAAATGCTTTTAAAATATCAAGAGATGGTTTATACAGCTCCCACATGCTTGCTTCCTTGGTAGAAAGATTTGACGGGCCAAAGTCGGGTTGTAAAAGACTTGGACCACCCCAGGGGCTGCTTCCGTTTAATGCATGCTGAATTGCAAATAAAGATTCAATGCTGTTATTATTAGAACTTGTGTTGAACAATGCAGCATAATCAGGAAGTAAATCATATTTACCTGAAGCAATAACTTCACCTGCTTTTACTTTTGCACTGTCATAACAAGCATTTTCACCTAAAGCTGTTGCCCTGTAGAGATACAGTTTAGCAAGCATTCCTTTTGCAGAATATTTAGTCAATCGACCGGGAACATCTGTTTCGGGTAAATTCTTTTCAGCTGCTTTCAAACTTTCAGTTGCATAGCGAAGAACATCTGTTTGAAGATAGCGTGGAATTTTGCTTGAAGTACCTTCCAGTGCCACTGTACCGGGATCGGTTACAATTGGAGCTGCACCCCATGCACGGCCTACATAAAAATAGCAGGTACCAATCATGAAATTACATTCAGCAATTGCAGGATCTAAGAATGTAGCATCACCACCTGTTGATTTCTTAAATTCCAATGCCTTTTTATAAGAGGCTGCCCATCCGTTTACTTTGTAAAGCGATTTCCATGAATCGGCTAAACGAACTGCAGTTGCAGCAAGTGTAAAGTTTAAGAACACCTGGTCATCGTTATTACCGGCAGATACAAACATGTTGCCACCCATCATATCGCCAATGGCAGGCATTGCACGTTCTTCATAACCTGTCCATGGAAGACCACTGTATAATGTACCGGTTAAGCTTCTTACTTCGTCGGCAGTGTTGTAATAGTTTGCAAGCGTGGTACCATCTAACGCACCTTTATTATCTAAATAAGATTTTTTACAGGATGCAAGAGAGATGAATAAAATTAACGCTGTACTTAGAAATATTTTATTCATAAAAAATTTTTTAAAACTTGATCAATTAAAATTCAACATTAATTCCTGCAGTAAATGTGCGTGGAACAGGATAGTGACCCATGTCAACATTCTGCAGTTTTATGCTGCTGTTAAATGCACCAATTTCAGGATCGTAACCACTGTATTTTGTAAATGTGTACAGGTTTTGTGCTGTAACATAAATTCTTGCATTACTGAAAATATTCTTGCCGGCAACTTTTTCAGGCAAACGGTATCCGAATGTAATATTCTGAATACGCAGGTAAGAACCATCTTCTACATACCTGTCGCTAACATAGCGGTTGTTTACGTTATCGCTTGTAAAGCGTGGTAATGTACCGGTTTTGTTTGCAGCAGTATAGCGGTTGTAAAGCACATCCTTGGTTTGATTCCAGTAAGGATTTGCCATGCCTTCAGTTTGCCATTTCAGGAAGTTGTAAATCTTAGCGCCATAGCTTCCTTGCAGGAATACAGAAAGATCAAAGTTTTTATAATTGAATGTGTTTGTTAAGCCTGCGGTGAATTTTGGATATGGAGAGCCGATGATTGTAAAATCATTTGCATCAATAACACCATCAGGTTTTCCATTTGGACCACTGATATCTTTGAAACGGATATCACCTAACCATGTATGTTTAACATCAACACTGTAACCAAACTGAGGTAAGCTTTTTGCCAGCTCATCAGTTGTACGGTATAAACCATCAGTTTGCAATCCCCAGAATGTACCTACAGGATTTCCAGGAGTTGTATGAGTAAGTAAATAACCATCATAGTAAACTTTACCATCAAGACTGCTTGTAAGGTTTGCTAAGTTGTCGAGTTTATTCTTGAATGTTGAGAATATTCCGGTTACTTTCCAGTTAAAGTCTTTGTTGCTGATTGCACTATAGTTGATAGTTAAATCAAGACCTGTATTTGTCATTTTACCAGCGTTACCAACAGGAGCTTTCAGATCATTCCACTGGTCGCCAATACCAAGGTATGCAGCACCGGTACTGAAGATGAGCATGTCTTTTGTAGATTTCTTATACAAATCGAGGCTTACTTCAACTTTGCTTTTGAACATGGCAAAGTCAATACCAATATTTGTAGAAGCAACAGATTCCCAGGTAACATCAGGATTGGCAATACCATTGAGGTAAGTAGAACGTCCGAAACCTACAGCACCATTCCATACACTTACTGCTGAGTTGAACAGTGGGTTGGGAGAACCGCTTGGAGGATTCTGGTTACCTACTTCACCATAACCAACTCTTAATTTTAATGAATTAACAACATTGGTAATTGATTCAGCAAATTTTTCATTCGTTACAGTCCATGCTGCAGAAACAGCAGGGAAATAACCCCAACGTTTTGTTGGAGCAAATTTAGATGAACCATCTCTTCTTATACTTGCTGATAAATTATAACGGTTATCATAAGTGTAGTTAGCCCTTGCAAAATATGATTCAATTGCCCAGTCGCTCTTACCACCTGATAAACCCCATGTCAACGCATCTGTACTACCAGCATTCAAATCAAGAATACCGTTTACAAGACTTGGTTTGCTGCCATAAATCTGTTCCCAATAACCGTACTGAACTTCATGACCCAACACACCATTAAGAGCATGCTTGCCAAACACTTTATTTGCATTGAAATAATTACGCAGGTTATAATAGTAGCTGTTTGAACGGCTTTGAATTAACTTACTGATTTGTGAGTAAGTACCAATCGTTGCATCTTTCTGAAATGCATCATTATTCTGGTAACTCAGTGAATAAGAAATTTCATTGCGGAGCGATAACCATTTTAAGAGGCTGATATCAGCATAAACGTTACCAAAAATATTGTTGTTGATTGTTTTATTTCCTCTCAGGTTGGCACTTGCAACAGGGTTCAATGCATTGGCGTTATAAACACCAGCTGTTGTATTTGTTCCTGCACCTGCCCATGTACCATCAATATTTTTAAGAGGAACCAACGGGCTTAGGATTGCGCCCCACCAGATTGTACTTTCAGCAGCATCGGCTAAAGTAATTTGCTGATTACTGCGTGAAATATTTGCACTCATACCAATTTTTGCCCAACTCTTAATCTGGTGATCAAGGCTGAAACGGCTTGAGTATCTTTTGAAAGAAGAACCGAGCAGAATACCATCCTGGTCGAGGTAACCAAGAGAAATATAATAATTGGTTTTATCGCTTCCACCTGAAAAACTTAACTGGTGGCTTTGAACATTTGCTGGTCTGAAGATTGCTTCCTGCCAATCTGTTCCTTTACCAATAATCACCGGGTTTCTGAATTCAGCAACTGAATCAATAATGCGTGGAGTAACACCATCAGGAGTTGCTAACTGATTTTGATACATTGCAAATTCCTGCAGGTTCATCATGTTCAATTTCTTTGCAATTCTTGACTGACCGAAATAATAGTCATAAGAAATTTTTCCCTCTCCCTTTTTACCTTTCTTCGTTGTAATAAGGATTACACCGTTAGCAGCCTGCGAACCGTAGATGGCCTGTGCAGATGCATCTTTTAAGATATCAACCGAAGCAATATCATTAGGGTTAAGAGTGGCCATTACACTGTTTCCAGTTTGACCATTTGATCCGCCCAACGCATCATAACCTGTATTGGTAATTGTGTTGGATGTAAAGGGAACGCCATCAATTACAATCAGTGGATCGTTACTGTTAATGGTTGTAATACCACGAATACGAAGTGAAACACCACCACCAGGTTGTCCGCTGTTGTTTGTAACAGATACACCTGCAACTTTACCTTGAATAGCCTGGTCAACACCGGTAACTACAAGGTTCTTCAGATCTTTTTCTGAAACAGTGGAAATAGCGGTAGATACGTTTGAACGTTTTGTTTGTCCATAACCAATTACCACAACCTCTGTAAGTTTGGTTTGTGTAACATCGAGTGATACTGTAATCACTGTTTTTCCTTCAATGGCAACCTCGGTGGTTTTTGCACCAACATAAGAGATCACCAGTTTTGTTGAAGAAGCCGGTACGGCAATTTTAAAGTTACCATTCTGATCAGTTTGCGTGGAAACCTTTGTTCCCTTTGCATTAACAGTTGCACCGCTTAATGGTGTTCCTGACTGATCTGTAATAATTCCTGTAATCGTTTTGGTTTGTGCGAAAACAGTTAGTGTGGAGAGGACAAACGCCATTAGTAATGCGAATGCCCGGGGAAATCGAGACTTTCTCATATGACAAGAATATTTGTACAAATGTAGAGATGACACTACATACCAAACTAATACTTTTTTATCATTATTTTATACTTTATAACACAACTAACTCAACAAAACACCTAAAATCCTTGCTAATAAAGGCTTTGAACAAAATATGCATACTCCTATTCGAAAAAAAAAATTATACTTTATTATCCCATTGTATATAATTTTACAACACAAACTTGCCATTATGTACGACAACATCATGAGAGAAATTACCCCTCTCACCAGCAGCGATTGTTTCACCATCTTCTCCAGGGTTAAAAGTGAGTTTGATTTTCCGCTACATTGCCACGAAGAACTTGAGTTGAATTTTATCATGAATGCCAAAGGTGCAAAACGTGTTATTGGCGATCACATAGGAGAAATTGATAACCTTGAACTGGTGCTTGTTGGTTCAAACCTGCCGCATGTATGGCAAACACATAAATGCAAAAGCAAAGAGATTAAAGAAGTGACGATCCAGTTTCATAAAGATTTACTGGATGAAAAATTTCTACGCAGAAACCAGATGAGTTATATACACAAAATGCTGGAGCGCTCTGCAAAAGGAATTCTTTTCTCTACTGAAACAGCAAGGCAACTTGCCGACAGGTTTTTAGCATTGAATCAAAAACATGGATTTGATTCAGTACTTGAATTGTTATCCATACTTCATGATTTATCTGTTTCGAGAAATATGAGAACATTGTCTGATACCACATTCAGCAGTGCCGAACTTTCGTATAACAGCCGCCGCATTGAAAAAGTGCTGGACTATATGAACCAGAATTTTCATAAGAATATGACGCTTGATGAAGTTGCCGGATTGGTAAACATGACATCCGTTTCATTCAGCCGGTTTTTTAAACAACGGACCGGCATCTCCTTTATCGACAGTTTGCTTGAACTGCGGCTTGGTCACGCATCACGGCAATTGATTGACACCACTCAATCTGTTTCTGAAATCGCATACAACTGCGGGTTCAACAACATCTCCAACTTCAACCGCATTTTTAAAAAGAAAAAAAGCTGCACACCAAAAGAGTTCAGGGAAAATTATAATTACAACAACCGGGTATTTATTTAAACAGCCGCAGATTGCTTGTTCAGCAATAGTATCTGTATTTTTGCTGAATACATTTTCTCCATGAAAAAACCGTTATTAATTATTGCTGTTTGTATTCTTCCGTTTGTATCTGTCTTTTCACAAGGCAGCACAAATACATTAGATGTTGTGAGCTGGAACATGGAATGGTTTGGTTCATCAACAAACGGACCAACAGATGATAATTTGCAGGAAACAAATGCAGGTAAAATTTTAAAATGGCTTGATGCAGATCTGTATGGTCTGGTAGAAATTGTTGATACCATGCGGCTCAGAAGAGTTGTTGATTATCTTGGAGCAGGTGAATTTGGTTTTTATGTCAGCCCTTTTTGTTCGCTGGCAACAAGCCCTTCCAGTGGCAACTGGCTTCCCGGTCAGAAACTTGCCTTTATTTACCGCAAATCTGTTTTCTCCAATGTTTCGGCAAGAGGATTGTTAACTACAAGTTCAAGCGCTTACAGCAACTGGGCATCGGGTCGTTTTCCTTATATGCTTTCAGCAACAGTAACAATCAATAGTGTAAGTAAAGACATCAACTTTATTGTTATTCATGGAAAAGCAGGATCAACTCAAAGCGATTACACACGCCGATTAGCAGGTGCACAAGAACTCAAAGACAGTTTTGATCTCCGCTTCCCAACTGCCAATATTATTTTAATCGGCGATTATAATGATGCGTTGAATACAAGCATTTATACAGGCGCAAGTGTATCATCGTATAACCCGATTGTGATGGACAGTACAGATGCTGATCATTATAATTCAATTACACTTCCACTTGGTGAAGCCGGAAATTCAAGTATGATTGATTATCCGAACGTGATTGACAATCACATTATATCAAACGAAATGGAGCCGTACTATATACCTGGTTCAGTACAAATAAAAACAGATGTAACTTCTATTGTACCAGATTATGTTACTGCACATAATACATCAGATCACTACCCGGTTATCTCAAAATATAATTTATCGTCTGTTGTTACTGCTGTTTCAAATTTACATGAACAACCAGCATTTGTTCATGTGCTCAGCAATCCATTTACGTCTTCCATAAACATTGTGGCCGATAAAAATCTTTCAAATGTTTCCTTTAGCTTAATAGATATAAATGGCAGAATAATTACTACCCAGCAGCTGAATAATATATTAAAAGGTTCTTCAATACGCCTTTCTGTTCCTGATGCAAAGCCGGGCATGTACTTTTTCAAACTGGAATCGAAACAAGCAAGACAGGTAGTTAAACTCATACACTTGTAATACAAATTCCGCTGATAAAGATGATTGTATTATACAAATCGTATTTTGAAAAATCCCTTGTTATTGCAAAAAAAAGAGGCTGTTGGAAACACAGCCTCTTTTAATTTTATATACAAAGTTTTTTAATTCCACGAAAAAGAAACATCATCAATAGCGGTTGAAGGACGATTACCACCTCCGGTTGAAGATGTAAGGGCTACAACTCTTATCCACACAGGTTGATTGATATTGTTCAATGCAGAACCAAAGTCTACAGTAACAGTTGTATTTGCAAAAGTACCATTTGCAGTAGTTAAAGTTGCAGGACTGGTAGTTACAGTTGTGAAACCTGCAGGACTTAACCCAACAGCATAATCTACTTTCCATGTTACAGTCCTTCCTGCTGTTGTGGGAGCATCAAGTGACTGCAATTTAAACGTAAGTTTCAGATTTGTTTTACCTGTTGTATTTGCCAGTTGAAATGCATAGGCATAACCAGGATCACCACCGCTGCCGGCTGTACCTGTTTGTCTTGAGCCAAGTGCCCTGTTAGTAGCAGCGCTCTGTAAAGTAGTAGAAGTTGTAGAAGTTAAACCAGTTGCTGATGCATAATTTTTAAATCCAAGACTGGTTGTATTCCACGAAACAGGCCCAAGCGTATATATTTGAGAAGTACTATTAAAAGTTGCACTTGTTACTGTTGCTTCATTACCTGTGTAATCGGCTGTTGCATCTTGCTTTACATATACGCCCGAAGGAATACCGCTTGTTGCAAGATTATCAAAATTAATTACAAAAGGAGATGTGTTACCTAACGCAATGCTTCCATATCCTGAAGCTGTGGGACATCTAGTACCGTTAAATTTCACATCTGAAGTATCACGGATTGTAAACTGCTTGGTTGAACCAAAGAAAGAATAGACACCATTAATTGTTCCATTTCCCTGCGCCACACGTATGGTTGCAAAATTGCAGTAATTGCTGGTACGAAGTGTTATACGGTTAGCAGTTGAGCCTGAGCAATCCTGTAAAATACGATTGCCCGATTGTGCATCATCAGCATAATTTTTTCCCAATTCACCAGCATTAAATTCATATCCTTGTAATTGTATCAATGTATTTACATACCTGTCTTGCAAACTGGTAGTTAATTGCGATACCGTAACTACTTTAGGAACCAATGGCTGATTCAAAGGACCTCTTATTACATATTTATCCTGCAGATTTACTGGTATTAAAGTAACGCCTCCCTGGTTAATATAAGCAGAATCTACACTTCCGCCAAGTTGTAAAGTACCATTGTATTGACCCAGCCACAAACCTTTACATTTTACATATATTTTTCTGCCTACAGGAAAATTATTGAAGTGACTACTTCCTGCAAGACGCAGCAACAAACCACCAGTGGTATCCTGGAAAGCAATTTGCTGATAAAAGTTTCCGCTTTTATCATCGCATGAAACAATGCCACTAACAATAATATCATCGGTAATCTGTACAGGAGCGCCAGAAGTATATTTTGCCTTCAAATCTTTTAAAGACATAGTAGCTGTTAATCCCGGGTCTGTCCATTGTGGAGGTTCGGCAAATTTCTTTTTGCAGGAATTAAGGCCGGCACTAATTAAGATAATAAGTGCTGCAGCAATTACCCATTTATTTTTAAAAATTATTTTAGTCATAAAATTCTTTTTTCAATCTTTTATTTAATATCAGCAGCGGTGCGAATAGCAATCTGAGGCGTACCATTATACAGCGATACATATCCTGTTATGGTTTTACCAGCCGTATTTACAGTAATGCCCGATGCTGCACGTACAAAAAGCGTAAGCGAACCAGTAGCATCGGTTACAGTATAATTTGTTCCAGTGCTGTTGGTTGAACCCTGGGTGATCGATGTTAAATTGCTGATAGTTGTCATAGTTGATGACCAACTATTAATGTTTGCTGCTACTTGTGCTGCGGTTGCAGTTCTTGGTGTAATGGTAAGAGCACCGCCTAATGGAGTTACTTTTGCCTGGGGCACATTTCTCAATTCAAGATCACCATTGTAAGGGCCAAGAATTCCTACACCGGCAGCATCTATTTCTAACACTTGCCCCGTTGCATAAACTGGAGAGCCTAATACAGTGTAAAGAATAACACCTGCCCCACTTTCATCCTGAATCCTGTAATTTCCTGCAGCTTCATTGGCACTGTTTGAAATTACAACAGCCCTGAACTTTTTTGTACCTGCAGGAATGGTTATATCTCCACCAGTGGTATTTAATGCACGAAAATCAGCAAGAGTGATATATTGACCGGGTTCTGCCGGGCCAACCGGGTCGGGACCTGTTGGACCTATGGGTTGTTTATTGCACGATACATAAATCATCGAAACTGCCATTAAAACGAATGCAGTTGTCAATGAAATCTTTATTTTATGAAATAACATATACCAGATTTTAATTTTTTCAACTTTTAAAAACGAAGGGTAATGCTTGCAAAATAATTTACGCCATAAGCATAAAATAATTTTGGAGGAAACTTACCAACCTGTACAGGATCAGATGAAGAAGTTTGAGCATCATAACGTAACTGCTCATAACCCCCTGTAACAATATTTTGATTGTTTAAAATATTATTTACACCAAGGTTCAGTACAAGGAAGGTTGCCTTGTGATTTATTTCATACGCTCTCGGCAATTTGTATGAATAACCACCAAAGAAATCAACTGTATATTGAGCATCAAACTTTGTTTGATCAAAGATTGCGTTATAATCAGCACTTCCGGCTGATACGTATTTTAATGCATCCCAGGTGCGGCGCAATGGATTTACGCTCAACCACGACTGATCGAAATAATTTCCTGTAAGGCTAACGTACCAAAACTTTGGTGAACGGTAGTTGATGGCAAAACTATATGCATTTTGCGGAGTAGATGGTACACGGAAATTTTCCATATACACAATTTGTCTTCCAAGTACCGACGAAGTATTATCAGCAGTAATAATTGCTTGTTGTTTACTGTCGTAATAGTAACGGCCAATAGCCGCTGCAGCCGATAAGGTGATAGTAGGTGTAACTTTTGCTTCAACTCCAAACTCACCTCCAAAGTGCAGTTTATTAATGCCGCTTAATGAATAGTTTACAAAGTTCTGATAAGTATCATGGAAGAAAGACATTACATCCATACCATCAAGAAAACGAGTATAATAACCTCCTATTCTGATTTTTAATTTTGGAGCATTCATTACATAACCACCTTCTACTGTCTGAATGGTTTCACTTTTAATATTATCCTGCTGATCTGCTCTTGTACGTGGAGAGAGATAAACATTTTCAAAATAAGGAGCACGTGTTAAATACGAACCGTTTACATACAAATAATTACGCCCGTTTATTTTATAAGTAACACCTGCTTTCACAGCATAGTTTTCAAACCTGTTTATCGTTCCTGATAAATAAGAATTAAGATCGTTCATAAACAATCCGTTTCTTACCAATCCCATTCTGTAAAACTGTGTATGTGTAAACTGTGCTGCAAAAAATAAATCAAACTTATTCAACCTGATGATTGACTGAGCAAATGCCTGGGCTTTGCTTATGTTCATATTATAATCGTAACCAAACTTATCACCCACATGCAAAATACGGTTGGGGTGATCTACATCGTATTGGTTTACGGTCGGATCAGTTGGATAATCTCTTTCAGCAAACTGGTTCAGGTTTACATAAAATTCGCCACCAAGCAAATCTTCTACTTTTTTATAGTAATGATTTCTTTGTTGCTGATAGGATGCCCCGGCAGTAAAATCAACATTTTTTCCAAACTTGGTATTCAATACTGAATTGATGTTAAATCTTGTTGTATTGATAATCCTGTTTTCAATAATGTACCGGGAACGCAAACCACTTACATCGTTACCTGCAATTCCATTAGCATTATGAATGGTTGCATAACTGGCCCTGTTAATATCGTACAGCCGCTGCCAGTTAATTTGCCTGTAGTTAATATCATTTTTCATTACGTCGTACACCATTGCGCCTTGTATAGGATCAGGTGTACTTGCATAATAAGTTGTATAACTTGGTAAATAACGGTAATAATCTGGTCGTGGGTCTGCTGAATTATACCAATCCAAAGCAGTTACACTTCTGTTGCCAAATGAAAAGGCAGCTCCTGTAGTAAGATTTGTTTTATTATTAATCCTGTAATCATGAGAAAGAATAAATACAGGTTGATTGGTTCTTCCAATACTTGCATTTCTTTTTTTACCATCTTGGAAACCCCAGTTTGGATTATAATAATGTGTACCTGCAAGATCCATCATTTCCTGAACAGCAGCGCCTTGCCTTCCATTTTCAGTTGGTGCGCCAAATGCTGTAAGTGATAATAAATGTTTTTGTCCAATACGTTTATCAACGGCTGCAAAATAACCCCATCCATCATAGTAAGTACCGGGCACATAACCTTCGCCAGCCCAGCGCCTGCTTCCGCTAAACGAAAACGCCCATCCTTTTTTGCTTAAACCGGTGGAGTGTGTAATCATAATGCGATTATCATAACTGCGGTTTGATAATGCATAACTCAAACTTGTTTGTGCCCTTTGTTTACTGGCACGTGCATCAATGTTGGTGTTTCCTCCAATATCACCATAAGTAAATGTGGTTGGCGATAAGCCCCATGTATTATCCCGGTTACGCATTACATCGTTAAGTCCGCCCCACAAACCATAAGGAGTAAAACCATTATCAAGATTATCCATGGGCACTCCATTCATGAATGTACTGAACATTTCATTGTCATAACCACGAATACGAAAACGAACAGCGCTAAAGTTAAATGAAGCAGCAGAGTGAAAAGGGTCTCTTCCCGAAGATAATAACGAAGAAATATTCTGGCTTCCGCCATCGCCCAAATCATTTTCATCAAGTGATACGGTAGGGATATTATCCATTACGCCTTCTTTGATTTCTTCTGCCGAAGTATCCCTTGCTGGCAGTGTGTCAGTCGGATTTTTTTGCTGCGAGTAAACAAAGGTTCCGACACACAGGAACAGCAGCAGCAGTTTTGTTCTTAGCATAGATTCTGGTTTGAATGTGCGAAAGTCCGTCACTTTAGGCACACATCAAAATAAAAATAGTCACACGGTATTATTTTTATTTAAACATTTTAATTGATTATAAAGAACTGATTTGTTACTAAGTTTGCGGATTATTTTTGATTATATGAAACGGATTAATTTTCTTCTGGGTTTACTTTTAATTACGACTGGTTTCGTTTACGCACAGTCGGGTAAACAACAATATAAAACTGCTGTTGTAGGCTTTTATAACCTTGAAAACTTTTACGACACAGTTGATAATCCCATTGTAAATGATGAGGAGTTTACACCAGCAGGACCAAAGAACTATAACAGTTCCATTTACTGGGATAAGGTGCTGCATCTTGCAACCGTTATATCACAAATGGGCACTGATGTAAATACAGACGGGCCTGCTATACTTGGTGTTGCAGAAATAGAAAACGATACAGTACTTAACGATCTTATTCATCATAAACTGCTTGCAAAAAGAAATTACCGTATTGTACATTACGATTCAAGGGATGCAAGAGGTGTTGATGTGGCAATGCTTTATAATCCAAAATATTTTTCGGTTGAAGCAAGTGATAAACTTTTTGTAAAGCTGCCCAGCGGTACAAAAGATGCTTATTATACAAGGGATATTTTATGGGTTAAAGGAAAACTTGATGGCGAAACAATTTATGTGTACGTAAACCACTGGCCAAGCCGCAGTGGTGGTGAGGAACGAAGTGTACCTGCAAGGGAAGCTGCTGCACAGGTATGCCGCAACCACATGGACTCAATTTTAAAAATTGACCCTACAGCAAAATTTATTGTGATGGGTGACCTGAATGATGACCCGATTAATAAAAGTGTAACAAAAGTGATTAATGCCAAAGGCAAAAAAGATGAGGTGAAAGAAGGTGGCATGTTTAATCCCTGGATGGAATTGTATAAAAAAGGAATTGGTACATTAGCTTACCAGGATGCATGGGGATTGTTTGACCAGATTCTTATTTCATATCCCTGGCTCAATAAAGATCAAAAAGGTTTCTTTTATTATCAACAACATATTTTCAACAGAGAATTTATGGTTGAAAATGTAGGTAGGTACAAAGGTTATCCTATGCGCACATGGGATGGTAATACGTACCGTGGCGGATACAGCGATCACTTCCCCACTTACATTGTGTTACTGAAAAGAATTTAAAAAGGAAATGCCCCGCAAAAACGAGGCATTATTTTTAATAAGTTAGTTCTTCAAAAAAAGAATTGAATTTATATCGATTCGGTAAGATATAAGTTGAAATCAGATTTCAGCTTGCTGAACTGTTTTTCAACAATATCCATATCCTTGTTCATTTTTTTCAGTTTCTTCTGAATGTCTTTTATAACAGAACTTTCTTCCTGCAGTTCTTTTGAAAGCAGTTGATCAAGTTCATGAATATCCTGACGAAGCATGTTTACTGTATCGTCTTCGGTAATGAATTTGTTTTGAAAGTATTCTGCACGCTCAAGGAATTCATGATCGGTATCGGCCTGTAATACCTGCGACAGTCTATTCTTCAAATGGTTGTTCTCCTGCTGAATAAACTGCAGGTATCGCTTCCATGTATCGCTTTCGTGCCGGTACTGAAGAATCTTTTTATTTAAAGCCATAGTTATAAACATCGTTTTTTTGTGGGATGCAGGTAGTATTCATCCCGATTAGCAAATCTAAAAACCTCCCCATTGGATGTTAATAACAAACGTCACCACCCATGCTGATAGTCATCATGGCCTGTATTCTGTATTTTAATGACAGTTTATAGCGTCTGCTGGGGCATTTGCGAGCACCGGACTGATGTATGGGATTCCCAGATTCATTCCACGAAGAATGAGAATAAAGGCCATAATCGTCATTAAATAAGGCACAGCGTTTTTAATTTTTCTTCTTACCGAAAAAGCCAGTCTGTTACCAATTATACTCAGCAATATCATTAACGGCAAAGTGCCTGCTCCAAATGCGGCCATGAATAAAACCCCCGATTCAACCTTGCTGAAATTTAAAGCGCTGGCAAGCGCTACATATACCATTCCGCAAGGCAGCAATCCATTCACCATTCCTAAAAAAAGAAAAGAAGACTTTCTTTCTTTGTTCAGAAGGCGTATCATTAATTGCTGAACAATTGCATTTAATTTTTGCGACCACTTTGGTTGCCATGCATGCCGCAAAAAATAATACTGCACTATAAAAATGAGCATAATAATACCGGTTATGATTGACAGCCATTGCTGAAAACCCGCCATGTAAATTGTACGCCCGGCCATTCCAAACAATAATCCAAGAACTGAATAAGTAACAATGCGGCCGGTATTATATGAAAATGCGGCTACACGTTGCTGCCATAAAGCCAGGTGCTGTACCGGTAATGCCAATGCCAGCGGTCCGCACATGCCAATGCAATGCAAACTGCTGAATGCACCAAGTACTAATCCTGCTGTTATAGCTTCAAACATTATTTTACAGTTAATGGTTGCTCGTTATAATAGCTTACACCATCTGTTTTCCAGGTGGTTTTTACAATGTATTTAGCTGCTGCTAATTGCGCTGCAGGTACACTTTGTAAAGCATCACTATTTAATTCAAGTGCTATTTTCTGATCCTTCTTTGCATCTGCCGGGCAATAAAACCATGCTTTGCCTTCAGTTTTTTTGCCTTTCATTTCATTGGGGAACTGCAGATTAATTTTTCCGCTGTCAAGCTTAATAACCAATGGAGAACTGAGTTGATTGGCCCTTTTCGTGCCATCAATTACATCCTGGAACTCCAGTTCATCTTTATAATATTCCTTGCTTACGAGGTCGTAATTTGTATTTACTGCTTTATACACAAGGAAAAAAATAAATCCCATGAATAGAAGAATACCAAGAGTAAGTTTATGACCCCAGTTGAGTTTCATACTGAAATGTTGATTATTGTTATTTATTTGCTATATACGGGTCCAAGGAAATTTGTCTTGAGTACATCAATTTTCTTGTCACCGTTATAGATAGCTACTTTCAATGGTGTCTTTCGCAGCTGAATTGCTTTCTTGGGTAAAATGATAAAGAATGATCCCTGCCCCTGCTCTTCTGCTTTTACATGCACATAATCGCCCACCATTTGTACAGTACCGTCTGTTCCTTCGAGTTTAACTGTTAATGGAATGTTTTCCATTGTTTTGTTTGAAACCTTGATATTATACAGGTTCGAAATACTGTCTGTACCTCTTTCCTGGTATAACAATCCTGATGAACGGAGTACTGTTGCTTTTACATCTTTTTGTGAAAGAAGTAAAATGGTAAGTAAGCTGATCAGTACTACGAGTAACACTGTATACATACGCATACGGCGGGTGTACTGAAGCTTTTCATGATTGGCAATACCGTTTTCACTTGCATAACGGATCAGTCCTCTTTTGAAACCAACACTGTCCATCATGTTATCACACGCATCAATACAGGCAGTACAACCAACACATTCCATTTGTGTACCGTTACGGATATCAATACCGGTAGGACAAACTTTTACGCATTGTTTGCAATCAATACAATCACCGGCAGTGCGTTCTTCTTTTTTGTTGAATTTCTTTCTTTCTTCACCACGTTTGTAATCATAAGCCACAACCATTGAGTTTCTGTCGAGCAATACACTCTGTAATCTTCCGTAAGGGCAAACTACAATACAAGCCTGCTCCCTGAAGAATGCATACACACCATAAAACACTGCACTGAAAACCATCAATGCAATTAAAGTACCTACGTTATCAAACGGGTGTTGAATCATTGCCCACAAATCAGTTACACTTATGATATAAGCTAAAAAGAAGTTGGCAATGATGAATGCCAGCAAATAAAACACAACATGCTTCGTAAGTTTTTTGGCAATTTTCTCAGTTGTCCATGGTGAAGCTGCAAGTAATTTTTGCTGAGGAGCGTCGCCTTCAATAGCGTATTCAATTTTGCGGAAAACCATTTCCATGAAAATAGTTTGGGGGCAAATCCATCCGCAAAACAATCTTCCGAAAGCCGATGTAAAAAGAACAATCGACACAACGAAAGTGATCATCAAAATAGCGAAGATGAAAAAATCCTGTGGCCAGAAAATGTGTCCGAAAACAATAAATTTTGCTTTTGGCACATTAAACATAAACAACGGCCTTCCGTTTACGTAAATAAAAGGCAGAGCCAGAAAGAGGATAAAAAAGAACCAGCTTACATACGTCCTGATATTATAAAACCTTCCTTTTGGTTTTAGAGCATATATCCAATTCCTATGCCCGGTTTCGTCTACTGTTCCAATCCTGTCACGAAATGATTCCTGATTTTTTATTTCTGACTCTGCCATAGTTTTTTTTGCCGAAGTTATTTCTATTTTTTAACTGCAGTTGTGTCTTTTGTTACAGTAGCTGAAGTATCAGCAGTCGTTGGTGCAACACCATCTTCTTTATACAATTCACCTTGTTTTTCTTTAGCACCAGCAGGGTTACTTCCACGAAGTGATTTAATATAACTTGCCAGTTGCTGAATTTGCATTGGTGAATACTGATCTTTCCAACTCTGCATACCTTTATCAGGCCAGCCGTACTTGATAGTTTTAAACACATCTTTAATACCTCCGCTGTGAATCCAGTAATCATCGGTAAGATTTGGTCCGATGTTACCTTGTGCGTTTACACCATGACAGGTAGCACATGTTTTTTCAAAGTTTGCTTTACCTGCACTGATAGAAGCTGCATCAGTTAAAAGTGTAACTGTATTTTCATCTACTTTATTACCTGCTTTTTCCAGGTAAGCTTTCTGTGCTTCTTCAGCTTCTTTCACAGCAAGTTCATATTGTTGTTTGCTTGAAAGACCAGTATGAGAAATTTCATAACGGTAGAAGTAAATGATACCAACGAAAATGGTGAGATAAAAACCCCAAAGCCACCAGCCCGGAAGTTTATTATCCAATTCACGGATGCCATCGTAATCATGTCCAAGATCAATGTTTGATTCCTGTTCAACAGGTCTGAAACCATTGAATCTTTCCCACCAGCTCAATGTTGGTGCAGTAGTTGCAGCAGCACCAGCGGTACCAGCTGCAACAGAAGCTGTATGAATACTTTGCTTGCTCAGGAACTTCATAACAAAAAGTCCCAGCAGCAAAACAACCAGCAATTCAATTGCAATAACACTTACCAGTAAATAGAAAGTAGTTGAAGTTAATCCTGCAATGGAAGAAGTTTCTGCAGCCGGTGCAGCAGCATCCTGTGCTGATGCAAGCGCCGGTGAAAGAAGAAACAAAACTCCGATAACAGTTTTAATGGCACCTGAATTTTTAAGTTGCATGTTTTGCCATTTGGCAGTACCGGTAACCACACTTGCAAGTACTGCAATTACAATAAGTAAAATCACAATAATTACAAGCATAGTAATTGCAACAGGATTTGTCCAAACAGTTTTTGGAGCAGTATCTGCGGCTGTAGCAGCTTTATCCTGTGCAGTTGCAGCCAGTGCAGTAAACAGCATTACAAAAGGTAAAAAAACCTTTAGCAAAACTGTTGGTGAAAAATAGCGTTTCATATTTAATAAGATCATTTTATTTATTATCTAATGGTATGCGGCTCATTTCATCCATTTCTTTTTTATCTGACTTGAAAAGCCAAACAAGCATAACGCAAAAGAAGATGAAGAAAATCAGCAACGATGTTAAACCGTAAATACTGATGTTGCTTATTTTTTCGATATAGTTTATGAATTTCATTACTTACCGTTTAACGTTTCGTTTTTATTTATTCTCTGTTTCTGTTTTAGGAGCAGATTTGATATCCTTTCCAATACGCTGCAGGTAGGAGATAAGCGCAACAATTTCTTTGTTTTCGATGTTTTGTAAATCAACACCTTCAGATACTGCTGCCAGTTGTTTTACCTTATCGTCTTTTCTAAGCGTTTCAGCAATCATTTTTGCCTGCTTTTGTAAATCGTCGTTTGCAATCTGATCGTATCCCTTTGCATAAGGAACACCTAAAGTTTGCATAGCCCTGATTTTTGCAGGAGTAATTGCTGTATTGATATCATTTTTAAACAACCATGGATAACGTGGCATGATTGATTTTTCCTGTACCTGGCGTGGATCCCACATGTGCATGAAATGCCATGCATCAGGGTTCTTACCACCTTCACGTGCAAGATCTGGTCCGGTACGCTTACTACCCCATTGGAATGGATGATCATAAACAAACTCACCAGCTTTTGAATATTCGCCGTATCTCACTACTTCATCACGGAAAGGACGAACCATTTGTGAGTGACATACATAACAACCTTCACGAACATAAATATCACGACCTTGTAATTCAAGCGGAGTGTATGGTTTTACACTTGCAATAGTTGGAATATTTGATTTAACGAGGAAAGTAGGTACAATTTCAATTAAACCACCAATTGCTACAACCACAAGACTTAATACCAGCATCAAAACAGGTTTTCTTTCAATAACACTGTGCCAGAATTCTTTTCCGTGAGAAGCATGCTTTTCAAGCGGAGCTGCTTCAGCTTCTTCATCACCAATAAAGCTACCCTTGTTGATTGTTTTAACAAGGTTGTACACCATCATAAAGGCACCTGTTAAGTATAACAAACCACCAATACTCCTGGTAATATACATTGGAACAATGTTGGTAACTGTTTCAAGGAAAGTGAATTTTAACTGACCTTCTTCAGTAAAGGTTTTCCACATATCGGCCTGTGCAAAGCCTGCCCAATACATTGGAATTGCATAAATGATAATACCAATTGTACCTAACCAGAAATGGTTTGTTGCAAGTTTCTTTGAATGCAGTTCTGTATTCCAGAGTTTTGGAACCAGGTAATAAAGCATACCAAATGCCATGAAACCATTCCATCCTAAACCACCAATGTGTACGTGCCCGATAATCCAGTCAGTAAAGTGTGCAATAGCATTTACACTCTTAATACTCATCATCGGTCCTTCGAATGTGCTCATACCATAGCAGGTAACAGCCACAACAAAGAATTTCAACACAGGCTCCTCACGAACTTTATCCCATGCTCCACGCAAAGTGAATAAACCGTTGAGCATACCACCCCAGCTTGGTGCAATCAGCATAACGCTGAACACCATTCCAAGTGATTGTGCCCAATCAGGTAATGCAGTATATAACAGGTGGTGAGGACCAGCCCAGATGTAAATAAATATAAGTGCCCAGAAGTGAATAATTGATAAACGATATGAATAAACAGGACGGTTAGCTGCTTTTGGCATGAAGTAATACATCAAACCAAGAATTGGTGTTGTAAGGAAGAATGCAACCGCATTATGACCATACCACCATTGTACAAGAGCATCCTGTACACCAGCATACCAGCTGTAACTCTTCATCCATGAGAAAGGAAGTTCAAATGAGTTTACAATATGCAGCATTGCAACTGTAATCCATGTAGCAATGTAAAACCAGATTGCAACATACAGATGTTTCTCTCTTCTCTTAAGAATTGTACCAAACATGTTGATACCAAACACAACCCAGATTAAAGTAATCAGGATGTCGATTGGCCATTCAAGTTCAGCATATTCTTTACCGGTTGTAAAACCGAAGAAAAGCGTAACTGCTGCAAGCACAATAATAAGCTGCCATCCCCAGAAGTGAATCCAGCTAAGTTTGTCGTTAAACATCCTTGCTTTGGTAAGGCGCTGCAGTGAATAATAAATACCTGTGAACATACAGTTGCCCACAAAGGCAAAGATCACAGCATTGGTGTGGATTGGACGAAGACGCCCGAACGTTGTACCCGGAAAGTTGAGTGATACAGCCGGCAGATAAAACTGAATGGCTACCCACAAACCAACTGTCATACCAACAAGCCCCCATATGGCTGTTGCATAACCAAAGTACTTAACGATCTTGTTGTCGTAATGGAACTTTTCTAATTGCATAACTTCCTGTTTGTTTGTTATAGTTTTGATTTCTGGTTTTCTGATGGTTGATTAGATCGGTTTTCTTTTGAACTATGATCATCAAAGAGAATTCGCATGGGGGGAGATTGCTGATCGTCGTACTGTCCCGACTTAACACTCCAAAGGAATGCACCAAGGAACAATGCAGCTACAGATACACTGGCAATCAGCAATATTATTATTACACTCATATAGAAAATAAGGCTGTAAAACTATCTGTCACAGGTCTGTCAAGTACTGACCAAAATCAGTATTTCTATTGACTTTTGTCAAAAAACCTATGACTTCAGTCAGTTATAAATTTTTACTTAAGCTTCAGCATTTTGGCATATAACGTTGATGCTCCGGAAGTAAGCAAAATAATACTGAGCGAACTCGATGGCATCAGGATGGCGGCAATCATTGGCGAAAGTTCGCCCCTCAAAGCAAAGTATAAGCCTATTACATTATATAATAAAGACAACACAAAACTTGCGATAACGATGTTTTTGTTGGCTTTTGCCATAATTAAGTAAGATGATAAACGGCTTAGTTCTCCTGCTTCCAGGATACCATCACTTGCCGGTGTAAAGTTGTTAGTGTTTTCAGTAACTGCAATTCCTGCATCACTTTGTTTGAGTGCACCGGCATCATTCAGCCCATCACCAATCATAATTACCTTGTCGCCGGCAAATTGCTGATCCTGGATATATTTTAATTTATCCTGTGGCTTTTGGTTAAACAGCAACCTTGCTTTGCTGATGGCCTGTTGCAGTGTTTTCTTCTCCGCATCATTATCGCCTGAAAGAATGGAAATTTTATAATGCCGCTGCAGTTTTTTTATCTGTGCAAGTAATGATGGCCGGTATTGATTGCGGATGCTGTAATAGCCCATTACTATTCCATCAATCATAATAAACAATGTACTTCCTTCCTGAACGGGTAATTCTTCACCAGTTACAAATTCAGACGAACCGACTGCAATAATCCGGCTTCCAACAATACCCTGAATGCCCTTGCCCACAATCTCCTTAAAGTTTTTTACTTCTTTTTTCTGTCTCAAGCCCAGGTGTTTTACGAGCAGTTTACTCAACGGATGATTGCTGTAAGCAGCAAGTGAAGCGATATCTGTTTCATCATCGGCTGATAATTT
Organism: Chitinophagaceae bacterium UBA1931; assembly: GCA_002337125.1. GTDB lineage: Bacteria > Bacteroidota > Bacteroidia > Chitinophagales > Chitinophagaceae > Lacibacter. The sequence goes on along the minus strand of DDFJ01000002.1, from coordinate 209,775 downwards.
ATTACCTGCAAAAACAACATGCTGTTCTTCAGTTGTGGTTAATGTGCCGGTTTTATCAAATACAAGATGATTGGCATTTGCAATTTCTTCAATTGCTTGCGCATTGCGTAAATACATTTTGTTACGTCCAAGAATACGTAACACATTTCCATTGGTAAATGTGTTTGATAACAACAAAGCACAAGGACAAGCCACAATTAAAACAGTTGTTACAACATTCCATGCTTTTGTACTGTCGTGATGATAACCCCAGTATGCAGCACCCATCAACGCCAGTGTAAATACAATCCAGGTAAAATACTGGTTGATGATATTGACAAAAGATCGTTTTTCCGTAACTGGCTTATCATCATTGTTCCAGAGTTTGGTTAAATAGCTCTGCGCAACTTCTTTCATCACAAGTATTTCAATATTACCACCGGTTTGTTTACCACCGGCATAAACCAGTTCGCCCATGTCTTTTAAAACAGGCAAAGATTCGCCGGTAACAAAACTGTAATCAATCAAAGCCTTTCCTCTTGTAAGCAATCCGTCTGCAGGAATTAATTCTTCATTATGAATAAGAATGGTATCGCCGTTTTTTATGTCGGGCAAAGCAGTTGGAACTTCTTTACCGTCTTTCAAAACTGTAACCGCAATGGGGAAATAAGATGTATAATCCCTCTCGAATGATAATTGTTGATATGTTTTATCCTGCAAAATGCGGCCAACAAGCATAAAAAATACTGCACCACTAAGTGAGTCAAAATAACCACTTCCGGTATTGCTTACCAATTCATAAACGCTACGTCCGAAAGTAATAATGATAGCCAGGGCAATCGGCGTATCGATATTTAAATATTTATGTTTTAAACTTCCCCAGGCACTTTTATAAAAAGGAATTGCACTATAAAGAAATACAGGTATAGCTAAAATCAGATTCAGGTACCTGAACATACTTTGCATACTTTTTTCGCTTCCTTCGAGCCCGAAGTACTCAGGAAAACTCATGAGCATGATGTTGCCAAAGCAAAAACCTGCAACGCCCATCTGGTAAATCATGCTGCGCTGAATACGTGGTTTTGCCTTGTTAAGATTTTGCAGGCTGATGTATGGTTCATAACCTATACTGGTAAGCAGTTCGGCCACCGTACGAACAGATGTTGATTGGTGATTAAACACCACATCCACTTCCTTACTGGTAAAGTTTACCCTTGAAGAAACAATGTCTTTATTCAGCCTGTTGAGATTTTCGAGTAACCAGAGGCAGGAACTGCAGTGAATTTGCGGCAGGTAAAACGTAATATGCGTTTGCTCTTCGTTCTTAAAACTGATGAGCTGCTGCTGAATTTTTTCATCATCAAGAAACGAAAACTTATCTTTTCTTACCTCGATTTTTTGGGTTAACCCCGGGTTTTCGTTGAGATTGTAATATTCACACATGTCCCCCTGGTTGAGAACCTGGTAAACTGTTTTACATCCCTGACAGCAGAAATTTTTGTTGTCAAACTGTATATCTTCTGTAACACAATCGTCACCACAGTGGTAGCACTGGATGGCTTGTTTTGTAGCTGAACTCATATAGACATGCAAAATAGATTTGATGTAAAAAGTTTTTGCTGACAACAATCATACAAAAAAATGACCATTATCAAAAACAAAAAACCCTGCCACAAATCAATTGCGACAGGGTTCAGGTAACAATCCCGCTAAAGAGGGACTATTTAACAGCGATGTGTTTTCCCGCTGCCATTTTTTTCACTTCTTCCTTTTTAGGAAGCACCAATTTCAGCAAACCATTATCATAAACCGCTTCGATATTTTCCCTGTTTACTTCTTCCGGAAGGGTAAAACTGCGGCTGAAGGAAGAATAGTTATATTCTTTACGTGTAAATTTTTCACCTTTTTCTTCCTTGTTTTCTTCGTTTTCACAGCTTATTGTAAGCATATTTCCTTCCACATCAATGTTGAAGTCATCTTTCTTCATGCCGGGAACAGCTAAAGAAACCGTATAATCGTTTTTGTTTTCAACAATGTTTACAGCTGGTACAGTCATCATGCGGCCCATTAAACCGCCGGTATCAAACCATTCATTCCATGGTTTGAAAAAGTCGTCGAATACAGTTGGCAACATGCCAACTTTTGACATAGCTCTTGTTGACATACACACCTCCTTGTTTAAAATGTGAGTGAAAGATCTTTGTTGACTGATTTAAGTGTAATAAGGTCAGCATTTGTATCAGGCATTTTCAAAGATTACGCCAGCCGGGCTGAACAAGAACATCTGCATGCACAGTTGAGAGATCATTTTTTATTCATCCATTCACCAATCTTTATTTCAGCTCTTTCAACAAAATATTTAGTCAGCAGTGCTGCGAGTTTCGCCAGTCCGTCGGCCAGTGCATTTTGATTGGCATTTTCAACGTTCTTACTCTCATTAAATATTCCTGAAAAAATCTGTCCTGCAAAGTTTTTTGGCTTTACACTTTCCTTTACATCACGCCAATCGTAATGGATTGCTTTTTCCAATTCTACTCTACGTTGCTCCAGTCGTTTCTTTTCTTCCCGGATGTGCTTTAATGATTTAATCCTCTTCGTCATCTTCATCATCTTTAAATAACTGTTCCAGAATAGCATTCATAATTGGTATACGCAGTATTCGTTCTTTCAATGCAAATACAATTAATCCTATCAGTAAATAAATACCGCTTACAATTAAGAATCCCCAGTACAATTCACCGGTTAGTTTTGAAAAAACAAATGCCAAAGCCAGGCTTGCAAACAAAAGAACAATTACAAATACAGCCGATATTATTACGGCGGCCAGAATGTTAGCTGCTACTTTCGATGTTTTTTCAGCACCTGTAAACTTTGCATAAGAGATGCGGTTATTTACGTATTCTTTTATATGCCCCGCAAGTTCTTCAGCTTTGGCAAATGTTTCTTCCATCATAAGAAGGTTTAATGGTTAGGCAAATTCTTCTACATTATTTTTTGAAGCCTCTGCTTTGTCTTTGATGTTAATCTTTAAGCTGTTCACTTTTTCCTTTACTGCCTCTGCCATTTTTTTACCACTGTCAGCAATTTTTTTGCGGGTATCAACACCTTTGTCCGGGGCAAACAAAATACCCAACACGCCACCTGCAACTACGCCAGCTGCAGCAGCGATAGCAATTTTAGCAAGATTGTTCATAACATAAATTTTAAAGGTGAAATAATCCATCACCTACAAGTTAATCAATCACCTTGCCGAATCCTATGATACTGCTCAAAAAATATGGTGATGCAAATCAGAATAAAATTAAATGACAATTAATTTACATTTAATTTCGGTTATGCCAACTCGTTGTCACAACAGTTAAATCTTATTAGTAAATTCAATGAAAAATATTACCTGCTATGAGAAAGGTCAACAGGAATGTTGATGCTTATCATCGGAAAAATTGATGGAGATAATTTAATTTTAATTGAACCGAATTGATCATCTTAAACTTTTGCTATGCTCGGCAATTTAAATGAACAACAGATAAACAATTTGCTTTCAAGCCAGGTAATCGGGCGCCTTGCCTGCAGTGCAGGCGATCAGCCATACCTTGTGCCTGTAACATATACCTACGATGGCAAGTATATTTATGGACAAACAAACCAGGGAATGAAACTGGATGTGTTACGAAAAAATCCCAATGTTTGTTTTGAAGTAGACCAGATGACTGATATGACCAACTGGCAAAGCGTAGTTGTAATTGGAACGTTTGAAGAATTAAAAGATGACGAAGCTGAAAAAGCAAGACAGGTTTTCTTTAACCGTTTATTTCCTTTACGTACAAGTGCTACTGTACATGCACATGAACATGGAAGTGAAAGCCAGATCAGCGACATCAATCGTGTAAAACCTGTTATTTACCGCATACTGATTAAAGAAAAAACAGGGCGGTTTGAAAAAAGATAAAGTAATTTGGTTGAATGTCGGGCCAAAAGCATTTTCCTGTTTCCTCTGCATACAGCACGCATAATAATGTTCAGATTATCCGTGGCGGACATTCTTATTTTTCATTGTTACTTCAACTCATTGAACAGGCCAGGCACAGCATTCATTTGCAGACCTATATTTTTGATGATGACGAAACAGGTACACTTGTTGGAGAAGCTTTAATAAAAGCAGCCCGGCGGGGTGTGCGTGTTTTTTTATTGCTTGATGGTTATGCATCACAAAACATCAGCAGTGAATTTATTTCTAAACTGAAACAAAGTGGTATTCATTTCCGCTGGTTTGAACCCGTTTTCCGCAGCAGGTATTTTTATTTTGGACGAAGACTTCATCAAAAAATTTTTGTAGCGGATGCAATACACAGTCTTGTGGGTGGCATTAATATCAGCAACCGTTATAATGATATGCCCGGCAGCCAGGCATGGCTCGACTGGGCTTTATATTGCAGAGGTGAAGTAAGTGCAGAACTGTTTAATTTATGTGTTGCTGTTTGGAACAAATCGGGCTGGGGTAAACTGAAAAAACAAGTACTTACCGACGAAGCTTCAGTACATCTGCACAGCGAAGAATGTTTGGTAAGGGTACGACGTAATGATTGGGTACGCAGGAAAAACCAGATCAACAGAACTTATATTGAGCTGTTCAAAAAAGCCGAATCGCATATCACCATCATGTCGAGTTATTTTTTACCCGGCCGTGTATTTCGTAAACACATGGCAAATGCAGTGAAACGGGGAGTGAAAATAACAGTAGTTGCAGCAGGCACAAGCGATGTTGCAATGGCTAAACATGCCGAACGTTATTTATACCGCTGGATGTTCAGGAATAAAATTGAACTGTACGAATACCAGCCAAGCATTTTACATGGCAAACTCACAACCTACGATTCAAAGTTTGTAACTATTGGCTCGTACAACGTTAATAACATCAGCGCTTTTGCCAGTATTGAATTAAACCTTGATGTGTTAAACAAACCATTTGCTGAATCAACAGAACTTTTGCTCAGGGAAATTATTGAAAAAGACTGCAAAAGAATTACAAAAGAAGAGTTTGAAAAGTATAACAGTCTGCCCAAAAAAATATGGCAGAAGATCTGTTATGAAATCATCCGAATTGTTTTTTACCTGTTTACTTTTTACTTCAAACAAAGAGGTTAGTTTCCTCTTATGCGGATCCATAAATTTTTTACAGCCTCTTTATTCCACCCGGCAAATCTTCCCCGTTGTACAACCAGTTTATTCGTTTTATCGGGGTGTTCAAGAAAATAATGAAACACAAAACGCTCTTTCGGGTTTTGCCATCCAAGCATCTGACCAAAACGCAGATCATTAAACACAAGTGTATCATTCCATTTTTCCACCGTATAAAATTGTTTTGAAAACCGGATGAGCTTTTGCAGGTCTTCATGATCTTTTACAGGTTCCAGTAACGAATCGTTTCTTGGAAAAAACTGAAAATCCATTTCCTGCTTCCGGTCAAATACTGAACGAAAGCCCACGTAATATCCACTATCATTTCCTGCAACAGTAAACCATAACCAGTTATTAAGTGGTGCCGGTGTTGTAAAGTAACGTTCATGTGGAATGTGCTGCAGCGCAAAACTTTCCCTTACCCTGTGATCAATGGTAAGTTTGTTAATACCACAATACGCCAGGTAAACAAAAGGAAGAATAACACCAACAACCCACCACAAAGTGCGTTTGGGGTGATATGGATTCAGAATAAGCAGCATCACAAATGCAATTCCGGGCCAGATGGAAAAGAACGGATCAGCCACATAAATTGTATTGAACGAAAAGCGTTGATGACTGAATGGTTCCAGCCACCCTACTCCATAATTATTAAAACCATCAATGAACAAATGCAGGAAAATTTCAGCTGCAAAAAACAAAAACCATTTTTTATAAGAGATGTTGTGCGGACGGTGAACACGTTCGGCAGTTAAAGCAAACAAAGGAATGATGAGTACAGCAAAAAGAATGGAATGGGTAAAGCCACGATGCGCCAGCAGGTTTTCGGATGTACTCATCCAGAAGGATGATATAAAATCAATATCAGGAATACTTTGTGCAAGCGCACCCCAAAGCATTGCTTTTTTGCCAAACCCTTTTTCAAAAAAAGCTTCACCAATACAGGCACCTAATGCTATGTGGGTAATAGAATCCATACGTTACATTTATAACAGCCATCAGTATTTAATGTTCCGTTTTTTCATTTCTTCCTTCAGCTTTTCGGGAATATCCCTGCAGCCACAATATTTTACATGCTCCAGGTGCCAGCCAATCCGTTGTTCAAGTGTTGCTTTTTCCGGCATCTTGTTTTTCAGATGCCATTCCTTATTCAGCTTTTGTTTAGTAATGGCCATATCGCTTATTTAAATGTAAGAAAGATTGGAGGACAAAGGTTCAGTTAAGGGCAAAAAAGAAGGGCCGATTAAAGAACCAGCCCGTTGAAACAATAACCAACCAAAAATTTATCGATGTGTGATAAACACCGGCAGATGATGATCTGCTATAACATCAGTTATAAAACTTCGTTTTATGAGCTGTGAAATACCTGAGCGGCCAAACGCACCAGATACCAGCAAAGCTCCTTTCCTGTTTTCCATCCATGAGGTGAAGAATTGTTTTGGCGGCATATCCAGCTTCATCATCGTCAAATCGCTGAAATGTCTTGCCGTCAGTTCTTCAATGTTCGACTGTTTGGGAAATTCATTCTTCCCATCCTCATGTGCATAGACCAATAATGTTGGCCTGCTGCATAACTCAGGAAACAGGTAGGCAAACTGCTTGATGGCGTAAACTGACGATTCTGTGCCATCATAGCTCAGGATGTTGGTCTGCGGAAAATCAAAATTCTCCGGTACAACGATTACCGGACATTCAGACCCGTGTAATACATCCTGCAAATACTCATTGAGCTTGCCGCCCAGGTTTTCGTAAAACACTTCACTGCCTACTATGAGTAAATCCGCAAATCTCGTCTCCAATTTCAACTCAGGCAATGCGAAATCATATAAATCTTCGTGAATCCTGTATTCTATTCCGTTTTTCTGGCAAAGCATTTCAAATTTTGCAATGTTTGCCTTCATCACCTCCGCATTCTTCTCTTCTACAGTTGGTATAAACATTGGTCCGCTCATACCGTCTGCATAGCTCCACAAACTCGCCGCTTGTGCTTGTGGTAAAAAAGCTCCGGTTAACAAAACAGGTTCTACTTCATTTAACCGGCGGGCAAATTCGAAAGAGCCGTTTGAAAAATGTGTACCATCAAAAGCTAATAATATCTTTTTCATAGTACAATCTTTTAACAGTTCAAAGTTCATATTTGAACAAGGTTAAGAAAATGACTGGCAACATCTTCCAAACTGACAAGGGTCAGTAGAAAATCTGCAGTCGGTTTACAGGTTAACCAGCCAAAAAATCGAGCCAGATTTAAGAAGGCACCTTCCCATCAATTTCAACATTTTTACAGAGTGAGTACCATCAAGCCTAACGGTGATATGCATCATAGGATATGTGCTCATTTTCAAATAGTTTGTATGACTAAATAAAATTGTATGAACGCCAATGTTGCTCCCGAAATCCGTGAAGTAATGGAGGCTCTGCATTACAGACCTTCCGTTTCAATCGTTCAGCCTTTTGATACTAAAATGGGATTGAAAGCTGAACTCTCACATTCACTTAAAATTGCTCTTGATAAAGCTGAGCAGGAATTGATCAACAACTATTCCCCCGAACTGGTGCTGCCCGTTTTAAACAAACTGAAAACAATCATCAAAGAATTAAAACCCGAAACACAAAAGCAAAAGAAAAGCATTGCCATTTTTGTTTCGCCTGTTTTTGAAAAGGTACTTTACCTCGATGTTCCTGTTGAGCAAAAAGTAATTGTAGATGATTCGTTTGAAATCAGGGATCTCATCTACAGTAAAAAACAGCTGCACAACTATCTGCTCTTAATACTCAGCGCTAAAGAAAGCAAATTATACTTAGGCAATTCAGAAGAGTTTGCCCGTATAATTCCTGACAGACCTGCATCAATTGATGCATATATCAACGATGCTCCTGAACGTGTAACTAATTTTTCGGATGCAGATGAGAGAAGAGAAATGCTGATGGAAAAATTTCTTCACCAGGTTGATCTTTCAATGGATGAAGTGCTGAATAAATATCCATTGCCTGTATTTGTTATGGGCACTGAACGTACAAATGGAAGGTTCAGGCATATTACAAAACACAGCAGGAATATTGTTGCCTTTATTAATGGTAACTACGAAGAAAATTCTTTTGCTGAGCTGAAACTTATTCTGAAGCCTCACATTGAAAAATGGACAAAAGAAAAACAGAAAGAACTGTTGCAAAAGATTGAAGATGCAGCCGGCAAAAAGAAACTGGCAAAAGGCATTAACGAAGTTTGGCATGATGCGATGGAGAACAAAGGACAGTTACTGCTGGTTGAAAAAAATTATATGGTTGCGGCACAATCAAGTGGGGATGGAAATATTCTTTATAAAGTTGATGAGCCGCACAACAACACAACTTACATCAGGGATGCTGTAGATGATGTGCTGGAAAAAGTACTGCTCAATGGCGGTGATGTTGAGTTTGTTGATGAAAACCTGTTAAAGGATTTTGATCATATTGTGTTGATTAATTACTACTGATCCATACTTAACCATGAAATCAATTTTTGGCTGGCTGATGCTGTTGCCTTTTTGGATGCATGCGCAAACTGCAAAAGAAATTGTTCAAAAAGCCGACAGCAAAATGAGAGGATCTTCTTCAATTGTTGAAATGACCATCAAAACCACCCGTCCCGGCTGGAGCAGGTCGATGGATATTAAAGCCTGGACAAAAGGAACTGATTATTCTGTAATCCTTATTCAATCGCCTGCAAAAGATAAAGGTGTGGCATTTCTTAAACGAAAGAAAGAAGTATGGAACTGGATGCCATCGCTTGAACGTGTTATCAAACTTCCCCCTTCCATGATGAGCCAAAGCTGGATGGGCACCGATTTTACCAATGATGACCTGGTAAAGGAATCGTCTGTTATTAATGATTACGATCATTCAATTATTGGCGATACTGTTATTGACAACAGGAATTGTTATATCATACGCATGATTCCTAAACCACAAGCCGCAGTTGTTTGGGGTAAGTTGATTGTATGTATTGACAAGAGAGATTTTATTGAACTGCATACAAGGTTTTATGATGAAGATGGACAGCTTATTAATATCATGAACGCCTACGATGTTAAGCTGATGGACGGCCGTTTAATTCCTACAAAATTTGAAATGATTCCTGCAGACAAAAAGAATCATAAAACTGAAATGATCTACAGAAATGTACAGTTTAATAAACCTGTAGACGATGGTTTCTTCACAACTGAAAAAATAAAATCGCTGACCTGATGATTTAAATGTTGTTTTATGTGGCTGATTAAACTTGCTTGGAAAAATCTCTGGCGCAACAAAACCCGTACATTAATTACAATGGCTGCGGTTTTCTTTGCTGTGATTCTTTCGGTTATTGCAAGCAGTTTAAAAGAAGGTGTTTTTGAAAACCTGGTTAAAAATGTAGTCAGCTTTTATAGCGGTTATATTCAGGTGCACAAAACCGGGTACTGGGATGAACAGATACTAGATAACAGTATGGAAAAATCAACAGCTGTTGAACAGAAGCTGATGCGGCAAAAAAATGTAAAGGGAATTGCTGCCCGTCTTGAATCGTTTGCACTTGCTTCATCAGCTAACATTACAAAAGGTTGCCTGGTTTCCGGCATCGAACCACAAAATGAAAACCAGATTACTTCACTTCAGCAAAAAATAATCAAAGGCCAATACATTACTGATAACGACAATGCAGTATTACTTGCACAGGGTTTGGCAGAACGTCTTCAGTTAAATATCAACGATACCATTATTCTTATTGCACAAGGATTTCATGGTTCAACTGCTGCGGGGAAATATCCGGTAAAAGGTATTGTGAAATTCGGTTCTCCTGATTTAAACGACCGCACTTTGTTTATGCCGCTTGCTGCAGCACAGGATTTTTTCAGCGCTTATGGAATGATTTCAACTTATGTTCTGTCGCTAACCAATCCTGATTTAACCGAAAAAACTGCTTCTGCAATTCAATCAACAACCGGCACTGATTATGAAGTAATGACATGGGGCCAAATGATGCCCGATGTAAAACAACATATTGAAGCCGACTCGAACAACATGAAATATGTGCAGGGAGTATTGTATATGCTTATCTGTTTTGGCATTTTCGGAACAATATTGATGATGATGGTTGAACGCAGATTTGAAATGGGAATGCTGGTGGCTGTTGGTATGAAAAAAGGGAAGCTGATGTTTTTGCTGTTATTTGAATCGGTACTGACAGTTTTCACAGGTTGTATTAGCGGCATCATTGCCAGTATTCCATTGGTATTTCTGCTGAACCGTTACCCATTCAGAATGGGTGGCGAAACAGCAAAAGCATATGAGCGCTTTGGATTTGAAGCAATTTTTCCAACGTCAACCGATGCTTCCAACTTTATACAACAAGGATTGGTTGTTCTGGTGATGGGATTAGTGCTTTCGTTATATCCAATGTACAGGGTGTGGCGGCTGAATGCAGTTGCTGCAATGAAACGATAAACTTTTTTTATGATCTGGATAATGGCATGGCGGAATATCTGGCGGAATAAAATGCGGAGCATTATTATTATGCTATCAGTTGCCATTGGACTGTTTGCAGGAATTGGAGTACAATCATTGTATGATGGAATGATGACAAGCAGGGTGAGGAATGTTATTGATGAAGAAACCGGTCATATTCAACTGCACAATCCCGGTTTCAAAAACGATTACGAACCACGATACGTAATTGATAACGGAAATAACCTGCTCACTAAAATCCGCAGTATTGAAGGAGTAAAGTTTGCATCGGCAAGATCCATCACAACAGGAATGTTATCCACACCTACCGGCAGTGCAGGTGTTCAGGTAAATGGTATAGTGGCTGAAGATGAATACAAAACTTCATTACTCAAACAAAAAATAATTGCTGGAAAAGAATTTAATGATGCTGCAGAAAATGAAATCATAATCGGGAAAAAGCTGGCCGATAAAATGAAGCTTCGTCCCGGTTTAAAACTGGTGCTGACATTTACCGATACAACAGGTGAAATTGTTTCATCTGCTTTTCGTGTAGCAGCTGTTTACGAAAGCAGCAATACTCCGCTTGATGAGCGAAATGTATATGTAAAACAAGCCACATTAAACAACCTCCTTTTATGTGGCAATGCATTCCAGGAAATTGTGGTGCTGCTACAAAATGATCTTGATACAGAAAAAAAACAAAAGCAATTGCAGCAACTGTTTCCTTCACTGAAGATTGAATCGTGGAAAGAGCTTTCACCTGAAACTGAATTTATGGTTAAAACCGTTGATCAGTATTCATACATCATCATGATCATTATTATGCTGGCACTGGCATTTGGCATCATTAATACCATGCTTATGGCTGTGCTTGAACGAACCAAGGAAATTGGTATGATGGTAGCTCTTGGAACTAACCGCATACGCATATTTTTTCTTGTATTATTCGAAACCGTTTTTCTCACATTTGCCGGCACTCCTGTTGGACTTGCAATAAGCTGGATCTTTATCAGTTACTTTCACAAGCACGGCTTGGATTTGTCTGGCATGGGAAAAGAAATGATGAACCGTTTTGGATTTGGCACATTAATTTATCTCGAATTTCCATTTGATAAACTGGCAGGAGTTTTACTCATTGTTATTGGCACCGCATTGATTTCGTTTCTTTTTCCTGCTTTAAAAGCATTAAAGCTGCAACCTGCAGAAGCACTTCGACAATAAAAAAAGATGATATGGGCAACACTGTTATAGATGCGCACAATGTGAACAAGGTTTATAATCCTGACACAATACCTGTGTACGCAATAAATAATGTACACCTGCATATTGAAGAAGGAGAGTTTACCGCACTGGTAGGACCTTCCGGCTCAGGAAAAACAACGTTGCTGAACCTGATTGGCGGACTTGACAAACCCGACCAGGGAAATATTGTGATCAATGGTGTTGACATTACCCAGCTTTCTCCCGGCGAACTCATTGAATTCAGGTTGAAAAACATTGGTTTTGTATTTCAATCATTCAATTTAATTCCGGTGCTCACCGCAAAGGAAAATGCAGAGTTTATAATGTTGCTGCAGGGTGCAAAAAAGGCAACACGTAATGAGCGTATCGGTCAGCTATTTAAAGAAATTGAAATGGAAGACAAATTAAACAGCAGGCCAGCGCAACTTTCAGGAGGACAACAACAACGTGTTGCTGTTGCAAGAGCACTTGCATCAAAACCAAAATTTGTCCTGGCAGATGAACCAACAGCCAATCTCGATTCTAAGTCGGCATCCAATCTTCTTGATATTATGGCCCGGCTAAATAAAGAAGAAAAAATCACTTTTCTGTTTTCCACGCATGATCAACGTGTAATTGAAAGAGCCAAAAGAGTTATTACGCTTGTTGATGGAAAAATAACTTCCGATACTGCAATGGTTGATACAAATATTCTACATGCAGAAATAAAATAAATGAAATGGATTTATCCCATATTGTTTTTGTTCATTTTTAATCCATGTTACTCACAGGACAGTATTAAAACAAAAAAGAAATGGGAGATAAAAGGTTATATTAAAAATCTCGAAGACATCAGTTTCGATCATTCATTTAAAAATTCAACTTCAGGAAATTTATTACACAACCGCATTAATATAAAATGGCAGCCAACTGATGAACTGACTGCTGTGGCACAATTCCGAAACCGCTTATTCTGGGGCGAAGAAATACGATTGACTCCCAATTTTGCATCGCAGCTCAAGAATGAAAATGAACAGGTAAACATGAGTGTAACATGGATAAACAAACCATCTTTTGTGTTGCATACAAATACGGAACGGTTTTATATTGATTACAAAAAGAAAAAATGGAGTACACGAATTGGTCGTCAACGTATCAACTGGGGCATAACTACATCCTGGAATCCAAATGACTTATTCAACACCTTTAACTTTCTTGATTTTGATTATGAAGAACGTCCCGGCACAGATGCTGCAAAAATTCAATACCAGGTAAATGATTTTTCCAATATTGAAATGGCTTATGCTTTCAACGGAAAAAATAAACAGAATACTGCAGCAGCAAAATATACATTCAACAAATGGAATTACGATTTTCAGTTCATCGGCGGCATGTACAGCAAACATTTTACATTAGGAACAGGATGGGCAGGCAGTATAAAAGATGCAGGCTTTAAAGGTGAAGTACAATATTTCTTTGCTGAAAGAGATTCAACTGATCATTTAAATCTTTCTCTTGAATGGGATTACGTATTTAAAAAAGGTTTGTATGCCAACTTCAGCTTTTTGTTCAATAACCGGGGATTATCTGTGCCTTTGCAAAACCAGAACAACATCAACCTGCATCTTTCGCCTGAAAACCTGATGCCTACCAAATGGAATATTATGACATCCGTTTCAAAAGAAATCACCCCTTTGTTTTCAGCTAATGCTGCTGTTCTTTATGCACCCGGTACAAACCTGTTCATTGTTTTACCTTCCATGCGTTACAATCTTGCGCAAAATCTTGATGCTGATTTTGTGTGGCAAAGTTTTTTCGCAAAAACAAACCAGGACTTTAACGATGTTAATCACCGCTTCTTTTTAAGAGTGCGCTGGAGTTTTTAACCCATCGCCCGTTTCAAAATACAATAACAATGTTGTAACTGCATTTCCAGAAAAATAACCGGCTTTTTCTTTCATCCCATTTCGATGATCTTTATCAAATTTCGGTTTGATAGTCCTCATTGGAATTCTCTTTAAAAAGAAGTTGCTTTGGTACAGTCATTATTTCTGCACCTGCTTATGAGTAAACCGGTTTGTGGTTACCAAAACAAAATCAAATGAAATACAACTTTCCGAAAGAAACCATACTGGACGAAGCCGATGTAATTAACAGCATCAGGCAGGAAAGTTATCTCTTACACAACGAAACTGATCTTGAACCTTTGTTTACACGGATTGGTGATGCAAGAATTGTTTTGATTGGTGATGCATCACATGGCACGCATGAATTTTATACCTGGAGAAATTATATTACACGAAGATTGATTGAAGAAAAAGGATTCAACTTTATTGCTGTGGAAGGCGATTGGCCTGATTGTTACAAACTGAACCGCTTTGTAAAAGGTTACGACACCACGCACAAATCATCATTTAAAATTCTGCATAGTTTCAACCGTTGGCCAACATGGATGTGGGCTAATTGGGAAACTGTTTCCTTGGCTGATTGGTTGTACAAACACAATTCAACTTTGCCTCCTGAACAAAAAGCCGGCTTCTTTGGTTTGGATGTGTACAGTTTATGGGAAAGCATGGAAAACATTCTCCAATACCTGAAACAAAACGATACATCTACTTACAAAATTGCAGAAGAAGCATTGCATTGCTTTGAACCTTACAGGAAAGATGAAGGAAAAAACTACGCAGCAGCTGCACGTTTAGTTCCTGAATTGTGTGAAGATGAAGTAGTGAATCTTTTAAAAACCATCCGGGAAAAATTACCCGTTTATAATACAGATCATGAAAATGTTTTCAGTGCGGAACAAAATGCTGTGATAGCTGTAAATGCCGAAAAATATTACCGGGCAATGATGAAAGGCGGGGCTCACAGCTGGAATATCAGGGAACGCCACATGGAAGATACATTAGAACGTTTACTTGCATATCACGGCAACGAATCAAAAGCAATTATCTGGGCACACAACACGCATGTTGGTGATGCAAGAGCAACCGATATGATTGATGAAGGCATGTTCAACATTGGCGAACTGCTGCGCATAAAACATCATGAAAAAGGAGTTGTGCTTGTTGGTTTTGGTTCGTACGAAGGAACAGTAATGGCGGGTAGTAACTGGGGCGCACCTATGCAGGCTATGCAGGTACCCGAAGCAAGAAAAGGAAGTTGGGAATGGATGCTTCACCAGGCAGGAAAAGAAAACAAGCTTTTATTGATGGATGATTTTTCAGCCAATGATCAGTTAATGGAACATCATATCGGTCACCGTGCTATTGGCGTTGTTTACCAGCCGCATTATGAAAAATACGGCAACTATGTTCCAACTGTTTTGCCGTTGAGGTACGATGCGTTTATTTATTTTGCTGAAACAAGGGCATTGTATCCGCTTCACATTTCGCCCGATGCACATCTTGTGCCTGAAACTTATCCGTTTGGAGTATAAACAAAAAACCTGCTGTTAATTCAGCAGGTTTTCTAATTTCTTTTCGTTGAGAATAACGATGTTTCCATCTTTTATATCAATCAGCTTTTCTGTTCTGAAATCACCCAGTGTTCGTATCAGTGATTCAGTTGCTGTACCTGCAATACTTGCCAGGTTTTCACGACTGATGTTGATGGAAAAGTTACCATCGCCTGTTTTATATTTCCGTTGCAGGCTCATTAAAGCATCAGCAACTTTTTTGCGGAGTGAATTGTATGCAAGTCCCAGCAAATGCTCTTCTTTTTCAGCAACATTTTTTGCCAGTAACTGAATAAACTTCTGCGCAACCTGTGGGTTACTGTTCATCAGTTCATCAAAATCTGCTTTGGGAATAATTGCCAGTTCGCTGTCTTCCATTGCTTCTGCAGTTTCTTTGTAAGAGCTGCCTTCGAGCAATGCAACATAACCAAGAAAATCACCTTCGTTATACAAACCAACAACCAGTTCTTTACCGTCGTCGTTTGACTTAAATGTTTTTACTTTTCCTTTTACAATGTAAAACAAACGGGCTGCACGGTTACCCTCGTTGTAAACAGTTTGTTTTTTGCGGTACTTATTTACATCACGGTCTTTGGTTAACGATTCAAGTACATCTTTAGAACCTGCAGCTGCCAGTAATTTGTTGATGCCTTCAATGCCGGAAGAAAATTCTTCTTTAATTAAATCAGCTTTCTTTAATCTTCCTTCAATTGCATTCAGCAACTCAGTACCACTGAAAGGTTTGGTGATATAATCATCAGCACCGAGTTCCATCCCTTTTCTTAAATCACTACGCTCAGTCTTTGCTGTAAGAAAAATGAAAGGGATATTTTTAATACTGTCGTTCTTATGCAATGCGTGAAGAACACCATAACCATCCAGAACAGGCATCATGATGTCGCACACAATCAGGTCGGGTTGTTCAGCCAAAGCAGTTTCAATTCCCAGCTTACCATTGGCAGCTGTCACAACCTTGTAGTTTGCCAGTTCAAGTATTTCGGCAGTATTCTCCCTTATTTCATCATTATCTTCTATCAAGAGAATTTTCTTCATTGCTGATTAATATTTGTTTAAAAAAGTGACGGTAAACTCAGTTCCTTTGTCTATTTCGCTTTTGCAGGTGATTTTTCCGTTCATTTGTTCGGCATATTTCGAAACAATGTGCAAGCCTAGTCCAGTTCCCTGGATATTCAGCGCATTAGTTGCCCTGTAAAACCGTTCAAATAAATGCTCCTGATCTTCTTTTGAAATGCCAATTCCGCTGTCTTTTACCTTCAGTTGTACACAAGTATCGTCTACTTCCGTTTTAATATGAATACCCGAATTTTCAGGTGAAAATTTGATTGCATTCGAAAGTAAATTTAAGGTGATATGTTTAAACATCCCCGGATCAAGTTCAACCTCGGTACTTCCGTTATGCGAATACTTAATTTCCTGTCCTTTCTTTGCCACAGCCCGCATTTCTGCAATTGTATCAGAAATGCTCTTTGCAATATCAAATGTACAGTAACGGGGCTGAATTTTTCCTTCTTCGATTTTTCCCACGTTCAGAAAGTCGTTCAGGATATCTGTAAGAAGATTAACTGATGAGATGATCCGCTGAATATGTTTATCCCTTTTGGGCTGTTCATCCGTGTTTTTGTATTTCTGGAGAAGGTAGATGGATGAAAGTACAGTACTCAACGGCGTTCTGAATTCATGCGATGCTACCGATACAAACCTCGACTTCAGTTCGCCCAGTTCTTTTTCTTTGTCAAGAGCTGCCCGTAGTTCCTTATCCTTTTCTTCTGTTTCAATAATCTGTTTGTTCAGCTTATCAACCGTTATTTCCAGCGATTCGGTACGCTCTTTTACCATTTTTTCCAGGTCTTCGTTTAGCCTGTTAATGGCTTTTTCCGATTCTTTTCGTTGAGTGATATCATTCACAAAAGCCACCACAAAACTTTGTCCGTCCATATCGTAATTACCCAAACTAACTTCAACGGGGAATTCAGTACCATCTTTGCGCTTGGCAAGCAGGTCGAGCCCAATGCCCATTGGACGGTTTTTACGGTTTTCATGATAGCTGTTCCGGTGCCCCACATGTGCATGTTGATAACGCATGGGAACCAGTACTTCAATTGGCTGTCCTTTCAATTCATCAACACTACCATAGCCAAATTGAGTTAATGCGAATTCGTTCACCAATGCTATTTCTGTAGATTCATTAACTACAATAATACCAATACTGGCGTGATTGAAAAGAGTCTGAAAAAGTTTAGAATCGGCTATTGATTGCATGCCTGTGTTTATGGTTGGACCTACAGCCTGCAAATATAAAGAAACAGGGATTATAACAGCCAGTTCAACAAAAAGAACCAACCCATTTAGCTGTTTACCTGCCTGTTCGTTCTGCAGTTGCCGGATTTATCCCCAAAATGGACAAATACTTTCAGAAATATTGGTGACAAAAGACGGATATGTGAACGTTTTATTTCTACCCAAAAACACCCGGATATCTTTTTTAAAGCAATTCAACGACTGCAAACAGCTCTGATACATCTTTCGTAAACTTGCAAAAAAGAACAGCATGTCAACCCAGATAAAATGCCCCAACTGCGGCCATGAGTTTGAACCTACCGACAGTATTCGTGAGGAAGTGCAGAAAGAACTACGCAGCAAAATGACCGAATGGCAAAAACAGCAGCAACAGAAATTTGATACACAGCTGCAGGAAGAAAAAAAGAAAACCCAGCAGGAAACGGAAGATTTTATCCGCAAATCAATTGCATCTGATTTTGAAAATAAACTTCGCCTGCTTGAACAAAACAATAAAGAAAACGAGGAAAAACTGAAAGAAGCACGCCAGCAGCAACTGGAAATCCTGAAACGGGAACAGGAACTCAAAAACAAAGAAGCCGAACTGGAACTGGAAGTGCAGAAGAAACTGCAGCTGGAGCGTGAAAAATTATCAGAAGACATCCGCAAGCTGGAAGAACAACGAATAGCAGCAAAGGAAACAGAGTTTCAGCTACGGATCAGGGAAATGGAAAAGCAGCTGGAAGATCAGAAAAAGCTGGCTGAAGAAATGAAACGCAAAGCCGAACAAGGTTCAATGCAACTGCAGGGCGAAGTGCAGGAATTGCTGCTGGAAGATTTGCTGCGCCAGTCATTTCCGTACGATACTATTTCTGAAGTTGGTAAAGGCGTGAAAGGTGCAGATTGTATTCTGCTGGTGCGGAATAAATTCGGGCAGGAATGTGGTAAAATTATTTTTGAAAGTAAACGCACCAAAGAATTTTCTGAACAGTGGATTGAAAAACTAAAGGCTGATATGCGTAGCCAGGCTGCTGATGTGGCCGTGATTGTATCGCATGCCATGCCCAAAGATTTTGACCGGTTTGGACAAAAAGATGGTGTCTGGATCTGCAGTTTTGCAGAAGTAAAGGCATTAACACATGTGTTGAGAGATAGTATTGTTCGTATTGCACAGGCAACAAAAGGCCAGGAAAACAAAGGCGAAAAAATGCAGATGCTTTACGATTATCTTACCGGCAACGAGTTTGCTGAACAATGGAAAGCCATCCGTGAGGGTTTTATGAGCATGAAAATTTCCATCCAGAAAGAAAGGGATGCCATGGAAAAATTGTGGAAGCAACGGGAAAAGCAACTGGAAAAAGTGTTACTCAACGCTGCACATATACGTGGATCTGTTGAAGGAATTGCCGGCAGTGATGTAAACATTAACTTACTTGAAGACAACAACGATTTATTAACCGACGATTAATATGCCGCAAGACTCGCTATCCTATATCGTTACTAACGGAGACACCGTATACTTGTCAAATACTCCCGGAGATTCAAACTATCAAACGGTAAAAAATATTCCTTCGGTATTCCAGGACGAACTCCGGCAAAATGCTTTAGCAGAAGAAGCAAAAAAAGATACGGAGGGATTAATTGCATTCTGGTCAACGATTGCACTTTTAATTGCAGGTATTTATCTTATAGCAAGAGCTTCAAGAAATTCTTCGCTGTTTGCAAACGAACAGTTCAGCAATAACAACGATGATGAAGATTACAGTAATGCAACCCCGGCAAGTTCCTGTTTCATGTACCCCGGGAAAGATCTGCGTTTCAGTAATAATGAAGTTCATAACATCTGTTCAAAATACAACTACTATTACAACAATCTCAGCGGCGAAAAGAAAGACATTTTTATTTCACGGTTAAAAAAGTTTCTTCAAACCAAAACATTTTACATCTGCAGCAATAAAGGCTATAAAGAAATGCCTGTGCTTGTTTCTGCTGCTGCGGTACAAATTACGTTTGGTCTTGATGAGTTTCTGTTACCCCACTTTGAAAATATTGTAATCCACCCTCAGGAATATTTTGGCACTAACCCTTTACGCATACTGGAAGGAAATGTGCAGGGAACATCCATCAACCTTTCATGGAAACATTTTCTTGAAGATTACCAGAACCCGACGGATGGTAAAAATGTAGGGCTGCATGAAATGGCACATGCACTGCAGGTACAATATCTGTTCAATTCCGGCCGTAACACAAATGAGTTTAAAGAAGACTTTGTTTATTTCGACAGAGTTGATGAAGAGATTATGAGCAGGGAAAGAAACCGGCTTGGCAGTTTGTTCGATTCAAATGCACTTTCAAATACCAATGAATTCTGGGCTACTTCTGTTGAATTATTTTTTGAAAAGCCACATGAACTCAAAGCACTTTACCCCGAGCTCTACAAAGGCATCTGTATTGTTCTGAACCAGGAAACAGCACTTTCCTGATTATATTTTAACAAATAGCAGGCAACATTTTTTCATCAGCAGTGGTCATTAGTACATAACAAACCAAACCGTTTTATTCAGGTTCATTTATAAACACAATCAAATGAAAAAAATCCTTGTTTTAACTGCATTAATTTTTCTTACCATTCAGTATAGCTTTTCACAATCAGCCAAAGCAGTTTTTGTTGAAGCCGGCGGACCCGGTCTTTTTTCATTCAACTACGACACCCGTTTTTCAGGAAAAGAAAATGGCATTGGTGGCCGTGTTGGTATGGGAGGTTTTTATGTTGATGGCGAAGGCGCCATTTTCATTCCGCTTACATTAAACTACATCATCAGCAAAAACAAAAAAGATTATTTTGAATTTGGTGCCGGTGCTACAATTGTTCCAACAAGTTCTGCAATTGATGCTGGTCCTTTTTCACAAACATCCGGACATCTTAATTTTGGTTATCGTTATCAACCTGAAAAAGGTGGTCTTTTTTTCAGAGCTACTATTAACCCGATTTTTGGTGAAGGATTATTCTTCCCTTACTACGGAGGTGTTTCATTAGGTTATAAATTTTAAATAATACCAGTACAAAAAAAGAGGCTTGAATTTTCAAGCCTCTTTTTTATTATGTAAAATCTTCGCCATCGATATCTTCTTCATCATCCTCTTCGTGGCCACGATGCAGGTTAATGATACTTCCCATCAGGTCATTAAAATCAACTCTTCCTTCAACTACTTTTTTGCTGATGAGTGAATAAGCTGCCAATCCATGCAAAACAAATTCCATCAGTAATGCAGCTTGTTTTTCATTGGCATTTTTAAAAAACTTTTTAACCAATGCATGAAGGCCACTCACATTATACAAAGCCTGCACTTTTTCTTCATCCGTCATGTTCATCAGCATACTTAATTTGTTTCCTTTATCAAACCAGCTGGTAATTGATTTGTAAGGATTATCTGTTGCAGGTTCGTTCTTTCTTTTTTTCAGTTGTTCAGGATTAGGGAAATATTGAACAAACTGTGAACGGATTGCTTTGTCGAGCAAATGAAATGCCACCTGGTATGGTCCCTCCTGCTCACCTTCATACACCAGTTCAATTTTACCAGTAATGGAAGGAATAATACCAATAAGATCACTCATCCAAACCTGTGTATTGGTTTCTTTGTTTTTAATGGCTCGTAATTCAGCAGTGCTTACTGCATTTTCAAAAGCTGAAATAGTAAGCCTTGCACTTACACCGCTCTTCTTATCAACATACTCACTGTTTCTTGCTTCAAAAGCCACCTGTTCAATAATACGTTTCATTAAATCACTCACTTCCACTTTTTCTTTCTGCGCAGGTTGCACATTTGCTTCCTGTTCAGTAATAGCCAAACCAACTTCAATTGTTTTGGGATAGTGCGTAAGAATCTGGCTTTCGATACGGTCTTTGAGTGGAGTTACAATTGATCCACGGTTTGTATAATCTTCCGGGTTGGCAGTAAACACAAACAAAATATCCAGCGGCAATCTTAATTTAAAACCACGTATCTGCACATCGCCTTCTTCTAAAATATTAAACAACGAAACCTGTATGCGTGCCTGCAGATCGGGAATTTCGTTAATTACAAAAATGCTGCGGTTGCTTCTTGGAATAATACCGTAATGAATCACTTTTTCATCAGCAAAATTCAGTTTCAGGTTGGCAGCTTTAATAGGATCAATATCACCAATTAAATCAGCCACACTTACATCAGGTGTTGCCAGTTTTTCACCATAACGTTGCGAACGGTGTATCCATTCAATTGGAGTATCATCGCCTTTTGTTGCAATCAATTCCTTCGCATAATATGATATTGGGTGGTACGGATCATCATTCACTTCACTTCCTGCAACAACGGGGATATATTCATCCAGCAGTTCAGTCATCAATCTTGCCATTCTTGTTTTTGCCTGTCCACGCAAACCAAGAAATAATATATTATGATGAGAGAGCAAAGCACGCTCCACATCAGGAATCACTGAATCTTCATAGCCTAATATTCCGTGAAATACATTTTCGTTTTGCTGAAGTTTGGTAATAAGATTCTGCCGCACTTCTTCTTTAATACTCTTTGGTTTGTAGCCACTGTTTTTTAATTCGCCTAAAGTCGTTATTTGATTCATTGCCGGAAAGACGGGAAGACGGAAATCCCATTTTACTGAATACAATATCTCCTGATTCCATCTTTTATCAGGGACACATTAAAATTAATCAGGAAGCCTACATGCAACTGCGTCATTTTTAGATGACTTAAAACCTGGGCTTCCCAAAGTTTGTTTACATTTTCAACTGCTTTAAGTTCACAAATAATTGAATTATCAACAAGCACATCTATTCGTAATCCTTCATCAAAATATAAACCATCATAAAATATTGGTAACGATACCTGTCTTTTAAAAGGAATTTCCTTCTTTTCCAATTCATGACAAAAACAGGATTCGTAAATTTTTTCCAGTAACCCTCCTCCCAATTCACGATGTACCCTATAAGCACAATCAACAATTTCGGTACATAGAAAATCCTCTTTTTCAGTTAGTAAATACATAGTCAGTGTTTTTCTTTTTTCATTCAAACAGCTTAAAGTATTATATGCATTACAGAAAATACAAAAAATATTTTCTTTTTCCCGCCTTCTCTTCTTCCCGGCAAACATCACTAATACACTGTCTTCCTTTTTCCACTTTCAAAATCCTTGAACACAAATGCACCAAGTTTATCGAGCGATGCAAAAAATGCCTTGCCATGATTTGTTTCGGTAAACTCCTGTACAAACCGCTGCAGGTAAGGATCGGTAGCAATCATAAAAGTTGTGATGGGTATTTTCAGCTTCTTGCATTGTGCAGCAAGATTAATGCAACGGTTCACCACTTTCCTGTCTAATCCAAAACTGTTTTTATAATATTTCTTCCCGATCTTTAAACAGGTGGGTTTACCATCGGTGATCATAAAAATCTGTTTGTTGGGATTTTTTCTCCGGCGCAGAATTTCCATTGCAAGCTCAAGTCCGGCAACCGTGTTTGTATGATAAGGCCCTACCTGTAAGTAAGGCAAATCTTTTACTTCAATTGGCCAGGCATCATTACCAAACACCACAATATCTAATGTATCTTTTGGATATTTGGTTGTAATCAGTTCACTCAACGCCATAGCAACTTTTTTCGCAGGAGTAATTCTGTCCTCACCATACAAAATCATGGAATGCGAAATATCAATCATCAGCACAGTTGAAGTTTGTGCTTTAAAATCTGTTTCCCGTATTTCAAGATCATCTTCACGCATCTGGAAACTATCAATACCATGATTAATTTGTGCGTTACGGATGGAGTTGGTAAAATCAATCTGTTCCAACGTATCACCAAACTGGAATGGACGGGTTTCAGGATTTATTTCATCGCCTGACCCGGGTTTGAATGTATTGTGATTTCCCTGCTTTGTTTTCTTGAGCTTACCAAAAATTTCTTCAAGCGATTGCCTGCGTATGGTTTGTTCTGTTTTGGAAGTGATGTTGTATTGCCCGCTTGCCGGATCTTCTGAAAGATAACCCTGCTGCTTCAGTTCTTCAATAAAATCGCCCATACCATATTCATCATCCGTAAGCTGGTATTGGCGGTCGAGCTGATTGAGCCAGTCCAATGCCTCAGCCGCATCACCATTTGTATAAGTGAGCAGTTGGGTAAACAAATCGAGCAATTGCTCAAATTTTGATTTACCGTTTTGTAAAGGATCGTACTTCGAAAAAAAATGACCAATCATAACTTACAAGTTAACTCAATTTCTGCGAACCGGTTTTCTCAGCTCTGTTAAATGGTTAATAACAATTATTCTTTCTGAAAGTTTTACGCCGAATGCTTAATTTGATGCCTGAAAATTTTTTCTCATGCAAAAAGCCTTCCGTTTTTTATTGGCAGTTTTCGTTGGCCTGCTGTTTTTTTCATCGTGCAGTCATCCAAAGTTATTGCTGAAGCAAAACGCAAAGATAGATACTCTTCATCTTGAAATGGACTTAAGTATTATCCAGGAATTTGAATACCGCCAGGAAATTATCCGTAAAATGACCAGGTTTGTCGATGTGTACAACAGCGAAACACACCCCTTTAAACTAGCACTCAACAGCGGCATAAAAACCACCAGCTGCCAGGTAAGAGTAGCAAGGGTTAAATTCATCCGTTCAAAACAAAACATCATTGGTACAGCTGTAACAGTTGCCGGGCTTGGTACAGCTGCAGCGTTAACCTTTACCGGTTTTGCCGTTCCATTTGGCTGGGTGTATATTCCCAGTGCCCGAACAAGCATCACACCAACACTGAGTAATGATATTACCGATGTTGAAAATTTTCAGCGTGTGGGAATTTCTTCAATTGGCATGTACAGGAAACTGGATAAGCAGATTGATATACAAAGCACCAAGTTTGTGAAGTACATGATTTCTGTTGTGCAAACAATCGAAGAAAAATATAAAAAAGGCCAATAATAAGTATGTAGCAGGGGTCATTGCATCTATTAAGCTTCCGTTGCAGCCTGTGGCGCTGCAAGCGCCATCGCACTCTTGTGCCACACAATTAAATTCAACACTTTCGTGGCACCCGGCTGCAAGCGGTGGTACGCATTGTAATTCTATTCAGCAACCCATCTTTTTAACATGTAAATTAGATAACAAATTGTTCTGTTGGGGTAGACACGAATCGATACGAGAAAAAAATTGCCAAACGCTGCATATATTTTCAGTTACATATTCACTTAAAACATTTCAGCAGCAGCATCACATTGTTCATAGGCTGTTGCCAGGTATTTGTTACGTTGTACACTTCCTTGACCACTAAACCCAATTGCATCTTTAATCAAATTATCAAGCCAATGCTTTACTTCTGTGCAAAGTATGCCACTTTCCTCTTGTATTGTATTAAATGTGTTGAATCGAATAAAGGTTTCATACTCACCATCCTTCTCTGCTAAATAAGTAATCGTTCCTATAATGTCATAAAAATACCAATCAAAAGCAACAACACCAGTTGATGACTTATTGCAATTTACTGCATACATTTCTATATCTGCAAGTGCTGAACGAAGTTGGCTGCAAATCAGTTTTCCCATTTTTGCATCTGAAATAATTTTTGTTTCTGCTGCGTATCTTATCTGGTCTAAAGTATTAAGTAAACTCGTTTTCGTCCAAACCTCTGCACTTGGAATTGACCTGTAAAGCTCATGAAGTTTCGCAGCGGGCTTTAAAATAGAAGAGTTCCAACTATTCATATTAAACTTAAAAGGGGCATTATCAATAATGCGCATTTGCCAGAAATGCAATTTAAAAGCAGTGAGTTCAGGATATTGAAAAAGGTGAAAAATAGGAATATCATCTGTAGCAGAGATAAGCCTCTTCTGGTTGGCTGATGAAATAGCGTAAAGAAATTTTTCAAGACTTGTAATATAATCTTTAACACTAACTCTACCAGTGTGAAAAGGAGTAAAACTAATATCAGTATGAGAATGGTTCTCATTACCATGAATAGTGAAATCTAATTTATACTCATTACATATTTTCTGAATTTGCAAAAGAGTAAGCAAACTTGTTCCTTTTATTTTTTTGTACGCTTCTCCTTTGCTGATCTTAAGAAGATCGGAAATAGCTTCAGCAAGTCGTTTTTGATCAAGTTTTTTCGAGACCCGCTTTAAAAAATTAACCTGAATTTGTTGCATTGACATTTCTTAATTGTCTTTCAGAAAGATACAAAAAGTATCATAAAATGCGAATAATAAGCACAATATTTCATTTAAGGCAAATAGTTGTCTTATTTTAAATACAATTCGGTATTAATTTAGAGATGTCAAACTCAATGATAACCTTTAAAGCAATTTATTTTAAAGAGTTTGACTATTTTTTTAAATCTCTGCTATATGAAAAAATCTTGTTTAATTATGCTGTTTTTACTTCATTTGGTTTGTGCCAGTTCACAAAACAATTCAATTACTTTTAATGAGAAACCCAAAAAAGAATACAGCATAAATATCAATACAAGTTTCACAAACAAACTTTTCTTTTATGGGTTTGGAGGTTCTTTTAACTTGAAAAATAAATGGTACGCCTCAATCGAAGTAAAAAGTGCTGTACGAAATTCTAAGCAAACACCAAATGATTTTAGTTCAGGCTTTACTCTTTTTGGCGAAGATAAAATCCCTAATGATGTTCACAACATCTACACAATCTCGTTAACACGAGAATTTAAATCCAAACAAGGAAAAATAAAACCTGCCTTTGAAGTAGGATCTGCCTATATGGAAAATTTTGTTGCGACAGATTTTAGACATATTGTAGGAGATGGCGGATTTATAGGAAACTGGTCAGTTAACTACACATATACTTATAAGAAAAACAGAAGCTTTGGTTTGCTGATAAAACCTAAATTGAAAATTCTTTTTTCAAAGAAACTCGGGATGGAGCTTTCGTTATGGAATATCACAGGCACAAAAGATAACTATTATGGTGCTGAAATTAGTATGCTTTGGGGAAGACTAAGATCATAACAAACCATTTTTACAAAATTTCTTTTCTAAAATCAGATGAAACACAAATTAATTCTTGCCTTACTGGTCATTATAATTACATTCTCTTCAAGCAATTGTAAGAAATTTAATTTTGGAGTAAAGTTGCCTCCAATTACTCAGGAAGGTAAAAACACTTTTGGCTGTTTGGTTGACGGTAAAATTTTTATACCAGGAGAAACTCTATTTGGCAATATAAGACCATTAAGCTGCAATTATTATTCTGATTCAACTGACATGTTTAAAGAAGGCTCATTATTTATTCAAGGAATTGCAGTTAATGAAGGAGTCTCAGGCGATATTTTTATTCAAAAAATGAACCTTTTTCGACCAGGGAAATATCAAATCATAAATGATTCTTGTGCAAATCCACATCAATGTGACATTTTGGGCTACTATAAAAAAAACGAAGGCACAGATTATGTTGGTCAAGGCAGTACTTATCTTGCAATTACCGGCGAATTAAATATTTTAAGACTTGATACAATTAAAAAAATTGTGTCAGGTACTTTCAGCTTTACTGCCAGAAATCCGGCAGGAAGAATCAGGGAAATCACCAACGGAAGATTTGATCTGAAAATTGAAAATTAAGCAAACAGAGCCGCCAAACTTCTCTTACCGGTTGCTGTCCCCACCAACAGAAATTAATGCATTTCCATTTTGGTAAAGCCAAACCAACCCAAACTGCCACACCTGAGATGTACAATAGAATTTCTCCTGCAATTCACCACAACTTGTCCCGCCTCAGCGGGAGTAGCACAAAAGCTTAATCAGGGCGTTTTTCCGAAAACCATGCTGGATATTCCTGCCCGTCCGGTCAGGCGGGGGTTTTCGGGGGCCTTTTTTGTTACTTTTTTGGCCAAACAAAAAAGTAAGAATAACCCCTCTTCATAAATACTCCTTACTACCGGCTATCGGCTGTTTTTCAGCCTAAAACCATCATTTTCACCCAGTTGGGAAGCCTCTGTCACTCGTTGGAAAGCTTCTGTCGGTCGTTGGAAGGCCGCTGCACCTGACTGGAAGACAGTTTACACTGTCGGGATTGCAGCTGTCGGTCGTTGGGAGGCCGCTGTCAGTCGTTGGAAGCCATCTGTCGGCGCTTGGAAAGCATCTGTCAGTCATTGGAAGCCCGCTGTCGGTCGTTGGAAACCCATCTCCACTCATTGGAAAGGCAACTATCCTCGTTGGAAACACGCTGTCAGTCGTTGGAAAGCATCTGCCGGTGCTTGGAAAGCCGCTGTCGGTCATTAGAAAAACCATGTCAACAGTTGGAAAACAATTTCCCTTTTCTGAAACCCCATCTCCACCCGTTCAACAGCATTTAACCGTAAATGTAAAAGCAACAGTAGTTTTTGTTTGCACAGCTGCTTCGGTTGAAGCACACACATATTAAAAAAATCAACACATATATTCAGTTTACCTGTTCGTGGTATTGCCCTGGCCTCTCATGAAAATTATTTTAAATGTCTCAAACAATAATTTTTAACCAAAAATCTCAGTCATGAACGCAAAAAAAGAAGCAAAACTCAGCATGTACAATGCAGTACTCACACATGCCGAAGCTAACGCAACCATTACCGCAACAGTTCCCGCATTTGCAACACAGGTAACAACATTGCGCAGTATTTACAACGATATTATTGATGCTGCACAAAACGAAACAAAAGCAATAACAGGTGTGGCAATGGATAAAACACAGGTACGCAAAATTGCAACCGATCTGGCATTACAGGTAAGCGCAGCAGTTTTTTCGTATGCAGCAGCCACATCCAATAACACACTCAAAGAACAGGTAAATTTTACAGCAAGCGATTTCAGGAACATGCGTGATGAAATGGTGGTGCCCAATTGTAACAACATACACAACATTGCAACAACACATCTTGTATCGCTTGCACCTTATGGCATCACAACAACAATCCTTGGCGATCTTGCCGATGCAACAGAAGATTATGCAGATATCATTGCAACACCACGCAACGCAGTAGCACAACGTTCATCGTATAGTGAAACAATCAACAATCTCATGAAAGATGCCGATGCTTTATTAAAACTGCAGATGGATAAAGTGGCGTTACAGTTTAAAACAGATAATCCGGAGTTTTATAATGCGTATAAACAAAACCGCATTATACTCGATGCTGCAACATCTTCAACACAGGTAACAGGTATAATAACCGATAGTGAAAACAATCAACCAATCGCAGGCGTTACAGTGCAGGTAGTCGATCAGCCATATACAGCAACATCAAACGCAATTGGTGAGTACACAGTTAAAGTTCCTGTGCCCGGCACGTACAGTATTGCGTTTACAATTCCTGCAGGTTACCACAACAAAACACAAACAGGCGTGGTTGTTACCTTAGGCCAAACCACAACACTCAATACACAACTCGTTCCGTTACCATCTTAAAACAATACACACAAAAAAAAGCCCCGAATAAAACTTCGGGGCTTTTTTTATTATTTGTTATTAATAATCGGTGGGGTTTCTTTGTTCTGTATTGTATCACTTCCCGGTTTCACTCCCTGTACATATTGCTTCATCGCATCATCAATTCCCTGTATCAAACGCTTAGCCATCTGGTATTCGTAGCTTGAAGCAGTCTGATCATCAGATTCAAGAATTGAATCGTAATAAGCAACCTGCTGTTCAAGATCTTTCTTCACTTCAGTCATTACACGTTTGCCCAGTTCAATATCGCCTGCTTCAAATGCAGCAATAGCAAAGTAGTAACTCTTCTCATCATGATCATTACCATAACGTGAAGCCATTGCATAAGGCATGTTCTGTTCTTTCATCATCTTATCGCAACGTTCCAATACTTTCTTCGCATCGTCTTTACGGCCAAGTGCATTTAAGTTCATTGCAAGTACAATATGCGCATTGCGGATGCTGAGCATATGCCTGCGGTTTTCTTCATCATAATAAACACCATTCTTATCGGCACCGCCATATTTAAACTTATTCATGATTTTATCATACATCCACTCAACATTCACCTGTTGTTTTGCATTGGCAACAGGTACAAGGCGGAAGGTCATTCCATCCTGGCGTAGGTAATCATCAAAACCAATTCCCAATGGCTGTGTAAAGTAAATCGGGCGTTTCCATTTATTGGCAGCAATTACATTTAATACTGCTGCATCGTTTTTAAACAAATAGCCTTTCGCAATCTGGAATTTCACCACATCAACCACACTGTCTTTTGAATTAACTGTTCCGTTTTGTTTTACATAGTTTTTATCAACCGGAACAGTAACACCTTTATTGGGGAAATAGTTAAGCAGGTCGCCACCTTGTGTGCGGAACATTTTACCTTCATCATCACTACCTACCTGATCTTTCATTGTCTTATACAAATCAGCATAAGCAGTATCAGTTTGTGAATTAGGAATATAATAAACAACGTTACGCTTATCACCGGCAATTTGTTCTTCGTTCCAGATCACATCAATCGGGTCGCTGCTGTTTACTTTATAACGAAGCTGGTTAATATACCAATCAGTACCAAGCAAGCTGGTATTGATAACACGTATGTCGGGCCTGATGCCTTTTACTTCCTGGGCATACCACAAAGGATATGTATCATTATCACCTACTGTAAACAGAATAGCGTTCGGTGCACAGCTTTCTAAATAATCTGCAGCCAGGTCAGGTGCAAGCGTTTTCTTACTCCTGTCATGATCATCCCAGTTTTGCATACCCATGATTAATGGTACAGCAACAAAACAAAGTGCTGCAGAAACATAAGAACCGGTTGCACCTTTCAGCACTTTCTCCAACCACTCTCTTACCTGGAAATAACCAAGACCAATCCAAACTGCAAATGCATAGAAACTTCCTACATAAGCATAGTCCCTTTCACGTGGCTGCGGACCAGCCTGGTTGAGGTACAATACAATTGCAAGACCTGTCATGAAAAACAGCAAGCCTACAACTAATGCATCACGCTTGTGTACGCTTACGTGGAAAATAAGACCGAGAATACCAAGGAACAATGGCAACATATAATACTTGTTATGTGCCTTGTTATTTTTTAAACTGTCGGGCATTAATTCCTGTTTGCCCAACCGTGGGTTATCGATAAATGAAATACCACTTACCCAGTTACCATTTCTTTTTTCACCAACACCCTGCAGATCGTTTTGCTTACCGGCAAAATTCCACATGAAATAACGCCAGTACATAATACGCAACTGGTAACCAAAGAAGAATTTAATATTATCCGACATGTCGGGGTCTCGTTCATAAGAAACCTGCCCTGTTTTTTTATCCTGCACTTTTCCAATACCTAAAAACTGTGCATAGTAATCTGCATGTCCCTGATCGTTACTTGCATCCCATACACGGGGGAACACCATTGTTTGTTCTTCAGGATAAACAGCTTTCCTTTTTTTACCGGTAATTTCATATTTATTACCAACACGCTGGTATACATCACCAACATCTTCATAATTTGGTTCAGCAGTAAACTTCTGTCCTTTCAGCAAAGGCACATCACCATATTGTTCACGGCTGAGATAACTTACCAGTGAAATAGGATTATTTACATCGTTCATATCAACTGCAGGATCTGCATTTGAACGGATCATGGTTGTTACGTAGGGAGAATATCCAATAAGCATAAATGCAAAACACCATAAACCTAAACGTAAGAAACGGTATTGTTTAGTCTGCGCCCATCTTAAACCAACCCAGATGAGTATTGCTACAATAAAAAAGAAGAAAATAAATCCGGAGAAGAACGGCATGCTGAAACCGTTTACAAACATACGGTCGAACCAGCCTGCAATACCAATACTCCATTGAATAACTGCTACCTGAACAATGCCGAGAATTGCAACACCAATCAGCAAAGCAATGATTCCGCTTGTCCAGTTTGGTTTGTAACGACGGAAATAATAAACCATTGTAATAGCAGGAATGGTCAACAGGTTTAACAGGTGCACACCAATACTCAATCCCATCAGGAAGAAGATCAACACAATCCAGCGTTCTGCATGTGTGCGTTTCATATCATCATCACCCGCTTTCACATCTTCATGCTCCCATTTCAGGATAGCCCAGAATACAATTGCAGTAAAGAAAGATGACATGGCATATACTTCACCTTCAACAGCGCTGAACCAGAATGAATCGCTGAATGTATAAGCAAGTGAACCAATAACACCTGCAGCCATAATATTAAATATCTGGTTGCCTGTTAATTCTTCTGTTCCTTTTTGTACCAATCTTCTGCCAAAGTGAGTGATTGTCCAGAAAAGGAATAAAATAGTGAAGCCGCTTGCCAAAGCCGACATAAGGTTTACACCAACTGCAGCATCGTGTGGAGTAAAGAGTGTAAATAATCTTGCGATTAAAATAAATAAGGGGGCACCTGGCGGATGCGGAATTCCAACTTTAAATGCAGTGGAAACAAACTCACC
This sequence comes from Chitinophagaceae bacterium UBA1931, assembly GCA_002337125.1. Classification (GTDB taxonomy): domain Bacteria; phylum Bacteroidota; class Bacteroidia; order Chitinophagales; family Chitinophagaceae; genus Lacibacter. Next base: position 177,714 of record DDFJ01000002.1, on the reverse strand, counting down.
GCAGTCCCATAAACTGCCGGTAGGTTCCATTGTTAAAATATAAACGGCACTTGCAATAATGCCGATAATCCAGCCAGTGATGTTGTTGATCTTTTGAAAATTCATATCCGGGATTGATTTTGAAGCCCGTATCAGCGGGCAGGCAAAAATAAGGAGATGGGTGTATAAAGCAGAATTTGGTTACTCTTTTAACAGGATAATTTCACAAATGGCAAATTATTCAAAGTAAACCCTCACGGTTTGATAGAATAAACGGGTTTGTGTGTACTGGCTGATATTCTTTTCTGAAAAGCCCTGCAAGCCAAAAAGGCCGGCCGCATTTCCTTTGTTGATGGCAATTTCAAGATAGCCGGCCGAATTAAATAAAGCCAGTTTTTCACCCTCGTTTACATCAGCATAGGTTTCGCTTATACGGTCAATCACTTCATCACGCTTAAACACAATTTTAAAACGCCTGCCTTTTCGCTGTGTTTCAAATTCATCCTGTGTAATATTTACAATCACATTTTCAAAATGGTCAATAGAAATAATCTGCCCTTCCATGTACTGGCTGGTGATAATGGAACGGAGTGGATTGCGTACATTAATAGAAACTGACGTATCGCCAACATCATTTAAAGATGCACCTGCATGAATTTGTTTGATGACCTTACCAAAAACTTCGGCACAGGCAAGTGTGTTGCGGGCAACAGATTTATTAAGCTGGATAGCTGCAACCTGCTGCGGCGGTTCTTCAAGAATCATGGTGATAAGACCATTATCTGCAACACAGATGTATTGATTGTTGTGATGAACAAGCAGCAAATGATCGGGCTTGTACTGGAAAAGATTCACCAGCACAATATGAAAACTGTTAGCCGGAAATTGCCTGATGGCATTGCGTACAACATAGGCAGCCTGCGGATCATTAAATGGTGAGAGGTGATGAGAAATATCGACCAGTTGAAACGATGGATCGATGGTTAACAACGTGCCTTTTACCGCCCCGGCTAAATAATCCTGCTCTCCAATGTCTGATGTGAGGGTTAGTATTGGCATTAAAGAATGAAATTGAAATAAGAATTAATTACAACGGCTGATTACTTTGTTCTTCAATAATAAAACTTTTATTTAATGAGTTTACCATCTTTAAAGAAGAAACGGTGAATATATTTATCAGCAAATGTTGGAAAGAATTTAGTGATCAATACTGTTGCCTTACCCGTAAAGGTTAATACAATAGCACGTTTTCTTTTTTCAATTGCTTTAATAATGTGCATGGCGCACTCTTCTGCACTCATCAATTTAGATTCGTCCATTGGTGTTTCGCCAATTGGTTCGCCTTTAGCATTTAATGCCACTGAACGGATGTTTGTTGCGATAAATCCAGGGGATACCCATAATACATTTACGCCATGCTGTAACATTTCCACCCGTAAAGCTTCCAGCCATCCACGCATAGCAAATTTTGATGCAGAATATGCACTTCTGCCGGGCATACCACGGTAACCAACAATTGAAGATATTCCTGCAATGGTTCCTTTGTTTTCTATAATAGATGGCAATGCTGCTTTTGTACAATAAACAGTACCCCAGTAATTCACATCCATCAACCGCTTAAATGCAGCTACATCCGATTCAAGCACAGTTGCACGCATGGATAAACCTGCGTTGTTGATCAACACATCAATTTTACCAAATGTTTTAAGCGTTGACTGAATAAAATGATTGCAATCTGATTCATTGCTAACATCAGCAACCACCACATGAAGTGGTTTGCCGGGAAACCTTGTTTGAAGTTGGTAAAGCTTATCATGCTTTCGGCCACAGGTAGCAACTTTTGCTCCGCTGTTCAACATCATTTCAACCAATGCCCTTCCAATACCTTCGCTACCGCCTGTAATTACCACTACTTTATTCGCAAAATCCATTCTTATTAAGTTATTTGATAACAAAAATAAGACAGAGAAAATCAATTCTTCTTTTTTGGATAAAAAGAACAAAAAACATTTTTTCTGAAAAGTTGTGTGCAATGTGTAATTACCCTATTTTTGCACTCCCAAAATAATCGGGTAACCCTTCTGAAAAGAAGGCAGGATTCCGTAGCTCAGTTGGTAGAGCACGACACTTTTAATGTTGGGGTCCTGGGTTCGAGTCCCAGCGGGATCACGAAGCCACTCTTAAGAGTGGCTTTTTTCTTTTATACCTTTTGATTGACTTCTCTATGCTTTAGATGCATTTTTTCTGCATAACTAAAAAGCCTCCCGAAGGAGGCCTTATATGTAAAAAAAATATTCTGTTTATTCGGATTCTTCATCGCTCACAAATTTCTCTTTCATCTTTTCCAGCAGCTTTGTTTCAATCATTTTTCCGGCAAGATGAATCATGTTGCGGAAGGCTTTTGAAGTAGAGATTCCATGACCTACAATAACCGGTTTATCCACACCAAGAATGGGCGTACCACCGTAAATTTCAAAATTGAAGCGTTTGAAATAATCATCTTCCTGCAGACTGCGTTGCTGGGCAATATCAAACAACGATTCACCTAATTTCAGAATAACATTACCGGTAAATCCATCACATACCATTACATCAGCTTTTCCGGTTAAGATTTCACGGCCTTCCACATTACCAATGAAATTGATGAGTTTATTTTCCTTCAGTAACTGGTAAGCAGCCTGTGCCAGTAGATTACCTTTCCCTTCTTCTTCTCCAATATTAACCAGGCCAACAGCCGGGTTTTCAATTTCCAGAATATTCTGGGCATACAAACTGCCGAGAATGGCATTCTGCAGTAAGTTTTCAGGCTTGCAATCGGCCTGCATACCTACATCCAGCACCAGGCCATAACCACCTTGTACTTTGGGAATAACTGTAGAAATTGTGGGACGATGAACACCTTCAATAGCCTTGATGGTATAAAAAACACCAACCATCATGGCACCGGTGTTGCCGGCACTGATAAATGCATCGATCTTTCCTTCAGCGAGCATCTGCAAACCAATGCTCATGGAAGAATTGGGTTTATCACGCAATGCTTTCGTGGGCGATTCGTGCATATCAATCACCGTGGATGAATGCACAAACGAAATTTCAGGGGGAGGGTTTACGAAATGCTTACGCATAACTCCCTCATCACCTATCAGCAGGAGTTCCGTTCCGGGAACAGCATCGGCTAAAAACAAATCTACGCCCAACAGCGTTTGCTGAGGGGCGTAGTCGCCACCCATCATGTCAATACCTATGACCATGCAGGCAAGTTACTTATAAAAGCTTACGCTTTTGCAGGAGCTTTTTCAGCTACTAATTTTCCTTTGTAGTATAATTTACCTTCACTCACATGTGCACGGTGACGTGGATGTGTTTCGCCTGTTGTGCTGTCTTTTGTTAAAGTAACACTCACTGCCGAATAGTGCGTACGACGTTTCGCACCACGTTGTTGCGAATGTCTGCGTTTTGGATTTGGCATATCTTTTAAATTTTACTCGTTTCTAAATTTGTCCAATCCTTTCCAGATTGATTTATTTTCGTTTGTTTGCGGGTTCAGTGCTGCCAGCTTGGCCAATACTTCTTTATTACAGAATGGCCCGCCCATTTCACTTTCCCTGCACATTTTCTGCATGGGGATGCTGAGGTTAATGAACTCGTAAATCCAGTTCTTAACATGTAAATGACTTTCGGTGCGGGAGATGTAAAAAACATCGGGGCTTTCTTCCTCTTCGTTCATCTTCTCCGGCTCATCAGTCATTTTCACCAGCATTTCAAATTCGTCCCACAGTTCCATTGGAAGATCATTGCCGCAACGGTCGCATTGCACTTCAATGGTTCCTCCCACTTCAAATTTCAGCATCATGAAGCCGGTATTCTTTTCCAGCAACAGTTTTACCTGAGATTTGCAGTTTTTAAAGTCCTGTTTTCCGAATTCTTCAAAGAACCTGTCATCAATTTCATACAGAAATTCATGAATGCCGGGCTTTAAACCCACAAATGCTATTTCATATTCCCGGCGGCTCGACATATTACCCTATTTTAAAGAGTTTGCAAAGGTAACCGAAATACTGTTTCCAGCCAAACGAAAGATGGTTTTATTTGGGCTGGCGGTTTAAGTACTCAATTCATCACCATTTCTGGCTTTAGCGGCGGCCTGCCCAAACCCTGAAGGTCTTAAAACCCATCAGGGAATAATTATTACATCCTTTGAACAGCATCATCGGTCATTGTTATACCCGTGAGCTTATCCTCCATCGTGATGCGTTGGTACCGCACTTTAATTTCATCAAAAAGGGTATTATTGCTGGCAGGGTTGAACTTTTCGAAATCAAGTGGCCCGTAAAATTGCTTAAAACCAACCATTATTGCATTTTCAAGCGTTACAGTGTAATAATTGATCTCCATCCCATTTGCATCTGTTTTGTAAAACTGGATTATAATTTTCTTCAGCATTTCATTTGTGCTGATAGCCTGTGCAAACTGCGGGCTGCTTGCACCTGCTGCTTTTAACAATATTACAGGCTGAGCGATTCGTTGTCCCGTGGGTAAGCCGGTCCGGTTATCTGAAGGAACAGTTGTTTCCTGAACATAACCCAGAATCTCAGTTTTATCGCTGTATTTGGCTCTTACACTTTCTGCCTTGAATTTTCCCTGCTTCATACCTTCAACTGTAATTGTTATTAACTGGGAGAACCCTGAAAAAGGAAGTGCTAACCCTGATATCAGTAATAAAAAAAGAAGTTTTTTCATGATGAGTTGTTTGTTTAGAGTTTCATAAATATAATAAATGGATGGCAGTGTATTTCTTCAACTTCACTGTCATTAGGCTTTCTCCCTTAAATTTGAAGTAATGACCTACGGTAAACTGATACGCATATCATTGCTTACAACCCTGATTATTCTGGCACTGTTTATTTTTTTTATTTCAGGTAATCATGGCTGGATTGAAAGTAACTATTCAACAGTTTTTTATCCCAAACTCGCTTCAGCACTGCGAATCTTATTTGGATGGTTCCCCTTCAGCTTTGGCGATTTAATTTATACCAGTGTTGGCATTGCTGTTGCCTGGCAGATCGGGAAATTCATTGTTCGTTTCTTTCACAAAACCGACAGCTGGAAAAAAAAGCTGAACCCGCTTTTAACAGCAGGTATTATTTTATTGTGTGTGTACGTTTACTTCTACCTGTTCTGGGGATTGAATTACTACCGCCAGGGAATTGAATTTCAGTTAGGACTTGAAAAAGACAAGTTTGAAAAACAACAGCTGATTGATTTAACCGATTACTTATTACAAAAAGCAAACAGCACCAAAACAATCTGCCTGCAGAAAAATGATACGGTGATGAGCAGGGAACGGATGTTTCAATCATCATTACAAGGTTATCAAACATTACAACAACAGTTTGATTTCATCAGTTACAAAAATCCATCCATGAAGCCTTCCATGTTTGGAACAATTGGCAACTATGTTGGTTTTTTGGGTTATTACAATCCATTTACCGGCGAAGGACAGGTAAACACAAAAATTCCATTATTCATGCAGCCGTATGTAACCTGTCATGAAATGGCCCACCAGGTTGGTTATGCCAGCGAAAGTGAAGCCAATTTTGTAGGATTCCTTGCCGCATCACACTCAAACGATACATTACTGCAATATTCAACTTACCTTGACATGTTTATTTATTCATGGAATAATCTTGCTGCGGTTGATACTACAGTTGCAGGAACTTTCAGGGATAAAATAAATGACGGCGTAAAAAGAGATTTGAAAACTTATTTTCATTTTTTACGTTCGCACAGAACATTTGTTTCAAGGTGGATGAATGTTTTGTATGATTATTACCTGCGGCAAAACCGCCAAATAAAAGGAATCGAAAGTTACGGTGAGGTAACAGCCTGGGCAATTGCTTACAGGAAAAAATTCGGCAGATTATAAACTTTGTTCAAACAATTACATGAAACAACTGAAACTGCTTACGACCTGCTTATTACTTATTACAATGCAACAATTAACTGCACAGCAAACAGATTTGTTTACTGTAAAAAAAGACGGTTCAGGTTTTAGTTTAACCGAAAAGGGAGCTTCGCATCTTGCATCATTACCGTTGAAATGTATTTTGCAGGAATATCCCAACAAAACAAATCATACATCCAATAACGACAGTGATCATGTGCTGAAGCCACACCAGCTTCACCCGGCTTTTTATGGTTGTTTCGACTGGCATTCCTGTGTGCACGGGCATTGGATGCTGGTGCGTTTGCTGAAACAGTTTCCCCATCTTGCTGAAGCAGATAAAATCCGTAACACCATCAATCAAACAATCACGCAGGAAAATATTTTACAGGAAGTACGATACTTTGATATGCCGCTCACAAACGGATGGGAAAGAACTTACGGCTGGGCATGGTTGCTGAAATTAGATGAAGAATTAATGAACTGGAACGATGCTGATGCAAAACGCTGGCATGCATACCTGCAGCCGCTTACACATAAAGTAATTGATATGTGGATGGCGTTTTTACCAAAGCAAACCTATGCGAACCGTACGGGTATTCATCCCAATACTGCATTCGGACTTGTGTTTGCACTGGATTATGCAAGGGCTGCAAAGAATACTGCATTTGAACAAAGCATTATCAATGCTTCGCTTAGTCTATTTAAAAAAGATAAAAACGTTCCCGCTGCATGGGAACCCAATGGCTCAGATTTTTTATCACCTGCTTTGGAAGTAGCTGATTTAATGAGAAGAGTTTTACCGAGAAAAGATTTTCTTCCCTGGTTGAATCAATACATTACGCTTTCTGCTTTAAAGCATTTAACTGTTCTTCCTGTTGTAAGCGACAGGGCCGATTACCAGATTGTTCATCTTGATGGATTATGCTTCAGCCGCAGTTGGTGCATGAACGGAATTGCCAAAGTGTTACCCTCAACTGATGCAAGAAAAAAATTATTACAACAATCAGCAGTTAAACATCTCTCATCTGCATTACCAAATATTGTGAACGGTGGTTATGGTGGCGAACACTGGCTTGCAAGTTTTGCTGTGTATGCCTTAATGAACTAAAACAAGTTGCTCATTAAAACTTATTCTTCCACATCATGCTCTCAACAGGCTTGTTGGGCTGACCGCTGTATTTCGCATTTGATTTCTGGTTGTACTTCACTTCAATTTCACCATCAACAGGAAAGTAAATTAACTGGCCAATCGGCATTCCTTTATATACTTTCACTGGTTGTTTAACAGAAATTTCAAGCGTCCAGTTACCACAAAAACCAACATCGCCTTTACCGGCAGTTGCGTGTATGTCAATTCCCAAACGACCAGTTGAAGACTTTCCTTCAAGAAACGGAACATGTGCATGGGTTTCGGTATATTCGGCCGTTACTCCTAAATAAAAAATGTTAGGATAAAGCACAAATCCTTCATCAGGAATTTCAAAGTATTCAATTTCGTTGTGCTTCTTTGCATCAATCAAATGCTCTTTATAAGTTGCAAGCGTACTTCCAAGATGCACATCGTAAGAATTACTGCCAAGACATTCACGGTCGTAAGGTTCAATCTTAATTGTTCCCTTCGTCATTTCTTCAAGAATACGTTTGTCGGAAAGTATCATTTGTAAAAAGTTTAGAAAAATGTTTCAACTGCCATCTAAAATCTGCAATTTGCATTGTAAAATCAATTTTTTGCCTCTCGTTTATCAACATACTATCAACAGCAATACAAAAGCAGCGCTTTGGCATATTGAAGAAGATGAAGATTTTTTTCTGAAACATGTACCGTTGAAGCGGGATGTATCGCATCCGCACAAACGGCTGCAACACCTGGCCGGCCGGTATTTGCTGCCAACATTGTTTGAAGATTTTCCGCTGGAAGAAATTCTGATTGCCGATACACGCAAACCCTTTCTGCCTGATGAAAAATATCATTTCTCTATTTCACACTGTGGAAATTATGCAGCAGCAATTGCCAGTTCATCACAACGGGTAGGAATCGATATTGAACATCCCACAGAAAAAATATTCCGCATCAGCCATAAATTTCTTTCTGAAAAAGAAAAAATGTTTCTCGATGAACAGATGAGCAGCGTTCAGTTACTTCAGCTTGCAACACTTTTATGGAGTACAAAAGAATCGATGTTCAAATGGTATGGCGATGGAGGAATTGATTTTCGCCAGCATCTCTTTGTTGAAAATATGGAAGGCAATGATGAAGAAGGAAAACTGATCTGCCGTTTTCAGAAATTTGAACCCTTGCCATTGTTGGTACATTACAGGTTTTTACAAAACCTTGTGATGAGTTGGGTTGTTAGTTGATGAAAGTCGTTATCCGGGAGTAGTGAGTAAGCAGTCATTAGTCAACTTAGGTTTATTACTAACCACTATCAACTATACAATATTAACTTCTCTTTCCAGCTCCACTCCAAACTTTGTTTTTACACTTTGCAGAATTTCACTGCTCAAATCAAAAATTTCTTTCCCAGTTGCTGAACCATAATTCACCAGTACAAGTGCTTGCTTTGCATGGCAACCGGCATCGCCTTTACGGTAACCTTTCCATCCGCATTGCTCAATCATCCATCCTGCTGCAAGTTTCATTGTTCCATCTGCATTAGCATATGCAACAAGATCACTAAACGAAGATTTAAGCTGATCATATTGTTGCTTACTCACTGTTGGGTTTTTGAAAAAGCTTCCTGCATTACCAATCACTTTCGGATCGGGCAGCTTGGAAGTGCGGATATTGATAACAGCCTGCGAAATATCTTTTACTGACAATTCCTTTACACCCATTTTTTCCAACTCCTGGTTAATTGCTCCGTAACTGGTATTAAACAATGGTTTCTTGCGAAGCCTGTAGGTTACATTGAGAATAATAAACTGGTTTTTGAGCTGGCGTTTAAACACACTCTCCCTGTAGCCAAATGCGCATTCTTCTTTCGAAAATTTCACAACTGCCTTATCATTGATATGATATGCTTCCAGTTCTTCAAACACATCTTTTATTTCAACACCATATGCACCAATATTCTGCATGGGGCTTGCGCCAACATTGCCCGGTATTAAACTTAAATTTTCAGCACCACCTAAATCTGCATCAACACAATGCTGTACAAAATTGTGCCACACAACACCGGCACCTGCACGAAGGTACACAAACTCATCATCTTCCTTTACTGTTTCAATACCGCCAATTTCATTTTTCAAAACCAGTCCATCCACATCTTTTGTAAACAATAAATTACTGCCTCCTCCTAATATCAGTTTAGTTGAGTTGGGCATTAACTGCTGCGTGTAAAACAAAATTTCCTGTAATTTCTCCAGGGAAGAGAAATCCGCAAATAACTTCGCCTTAGCTTCAATACCAAATGTGTTGAATTGTTTCAGGGAAATATTTTGATGAACTTGCATAATGCAAAATAACAACTTATGAACGGACAAACTGCAGTTGTTCTCGGAGCAACAGGATTAATCGGATCGGAAGTAGTAAAACAATTATTAAACGATGATGGTTTTACCAAAGTCAGAGTATTGGTTCGCCGGCCGCCGGATATACAACATCCAAAACTTGAAACCATCATCACCAACTTCAGCAATTACGAAGAATACAAATCAAATCTTGGAACAGGCGATTGCATTTTTTCCTGCATTGGCACTACCAACGCAAAAGTAAAAGGTGACAAACTGCTTTACCGTACCATTGATTTTGATATCCCTGTTAACGCAGCAAGGTTTGGGAAAGAAGCAGGCTTTCAGCAGTTTCTTCTTGTGTCAGCTGCAGGTGTAGATCCTTCTTCACGGATTTTTTATTCAAGATTAAAAGCTGAAGTGGAAGAAGTGATCACAACGTTTAATTACAACAGCTTTCATATTTTCCGTCCGTCGCTTTTACTGGGCGACAGAAAAGAAAAACGTTTTGGCGAAAGCATCAGCAAATTTTTCATGACGATTTTTTCATTCATGATTCCGGCTAAATACAAAAGCATTCATGCTTCGGTAGTAGCTGCTGCGATGATACGTGCTGCAAAAAAAGGAATTAAAGGATTATCGGTTTATTATTACAAAGAAATGATTAATACAGCATCGTAAAACTACCTCGTAATTTTTTTATAAAATCGAGTACTAGTACACGAAAAGTGAATAATTGTCCTTTTTACCTTTGTTCCCTCATTCAGAAAATCCAGATCTTTTGAAAGACCAGAACTAATACCAGTGAAAAGTCCAACAGTAAGATTATCCAATACCTCTGAATGCTCGACCTTATTATCTGTATCCGTGTAAACTCCATCATTCAACCCTAATGAAAACTGGATTTACCTTTTGATGGAAAAAATATTACACATTACAGATCCCCGTTACAACGGGGATTTGTCGTTTTTTCTCTTTCCTTATTTCGTCAGTAAGTAATCTGGACTTAATGCAGATAATCTTTCATGGGCACAACCAATACCGGTATTGGTGAATGACGAACAATATATTCAGCAGTACTTCCCATTAATGTATGTGTAATGCCGGTACGGCCATGTGTACCTACAACGAGAATACATGCTTTTGTTTCAATTGCCTGCTTGATAACATCTTCTTTCGGATCACCAACAAACACCACCACTTCAATTGGTATATCAGTATGTTGTTCTTTTACTTTTTCCAAAACAGTTCTTGCCATGTGTTCTCTTGCCTCCCACTGATCAACAAAATTCATCCCGATGTCTGCAGGCATATATTCTACATTCTGGTTGATGACTGTAACAAGTTCAACCGATGCATTCATGTGTTTGGCCAGCTTTAAACCAAAATCAAAAACAATTTCTTTCTTTTCACTTAAATCTGATGTAATAATTATTTTGTTCATAAAAACAGTTTAAGGGTTTACTCCATATGGACTTGTATCTTTTCACTTGATGCCGCATTGCTGTTCCTGATGAGCAGGATGATTGGTATACAAATTACAACAGCAAGACCAACTGTCCAGAAAACATTATCATAACTGATGATTGACTGCTGCTTAAACAAAGAAAGATCAAGCAGCTTGTAAGCCATTTGCTGGGCATCTTCTTTAAAATATCCCTGCGACATAAAATTCTGCGTGAGCAAATTGGCTTTTTCCTGGAATGGTTCGTTGTAAATATTGTAATGCTGCAGCAGGTAATTATCATTTGCTGCATTACGATGTGTAAGAAACACATTCATGATGGCAATACCAACTGCACCACCTAACTGGCGAATCATATTACTCAACCCTGCACCTTGTGCAAGATTCAATCCTTTTAATCCTTTCAATGAAAGCACCATTGCCGGCGACATCATAAACCCAATTCCAAAACCACGGAGGATAAACGGCCAGAAAAAGTTTTTCTCTCCCGAATCAGGTGCTGAAAAACTCATCAGTATGGCAAAACCAAAAATCATCACTGCACCTGCAATCATAATCGTTTTTGGATTAACATTTTTCGACATTAATCGTCCAACAATCATCATAGCCATTGCTGAAGCCAGTGCACCGGAGATCATGAAATTACCTGTCATGGTTGCTGTCCATCCCAAACCAATCTGTGCAAATAATGGAAATACAAACACGGTTGCCAACAGGATTAAACCAACCACAAAATTCAGGATAGATCCCAATGCAAGATTCCAGCTTGCCAACAGCCTGATGTTCACTGCTGGAAATTCATACGTCCACTCCCGCCAGATGAAAGCAATAAAACCAATTGCTGTAACGATGGTGAGAAAAACAATTTCCCTGCTTTCAAACCAATCCTGTGCTGTGCCTTCTTCCAAAACATACTGCAAACATCCAATAGCAATGATGAGCAATCCAATTCCGGCCCAATCAATTTTAGGCGGCTTCGTTGCACCTGCTTTATTCTTTACAAAACGCCAGGAGAGATAAGCAGCCATCAAACCAATTGGAATGTTGATGAAAAATATCCAGTGCCATGAATAGTTATCGGTGATATAACCTCCGAGTGTTGGACCAAATGTTGGACCAAGGATTACACCCATACCAAAGATGGCATTGGCTGTCCCCATTTTCTCTGGAGGAAATGCTTCTACAATAATTGTTTGTCCTGTGGTTAACAATGCACCTCCGCCAATTCCTTGTATGAAACGCCAGATCACCAATGTTACAAGTGAATCGGCCGTTCCGCAGAAGAAAGAGGCAACAGTAAAAATGAGAATAGAAATGGTGAAATAATTCCGGCGGCCGAATAAATTATTCAGCATACTTGCCAATGGAATCATGATCACATTTGAAATGGCATATGACGTAACCGTCCATGCAATTTCAGTTGTGGTTGCACCAAGGCTTCCACTTATTTCACGCAGCGATACGTTTACGATTGATGTATCAATCAACTGCAGCAGTGATGCACTGATGGCAGTAATGATTAATATCGCCCGTTCTGCACCAACAGGATATTGTGTTAATTCTTTTGCCTGCATGCTTAATTAATTTCCACATCTGCAAACACACTTAAACCCGGTGCCAGCAAATGTTCTTTATCTGAATACTGATTTAATTTGATACGAACAGGTACACGTTGTGTAACTTTTACAAAGTTGCCGGTTGCATTATCGGGAGGCAACAATGAAAACCTTGCACCGGTTGCACCACCAATTGATTCCACTTCACCTGTAAGTTTTAAATCGGGATAAGCATCCAGTTTAATATCCACTTTTTGACCAACTCTTATTTTGGTTAACTGTGTTTCTTTAAAATTTGCTACCACCCAGAGTTCATTTGTTTCAACAGCTGAACAAATGGGTTGACCATATTGTACCAACTGACCAACTTCAACTGATTTTTTTGAAACAACACCATCATAAGGAGCAATGATGGCAGTGTACTTTAATTGTGTTTCGGCCAATTCAAGTTCGGCCATGCGTTGCTGCACAAGTGCAGAAGCAACACTTACCTGTCCCTGTTGTGCCTGTGCAGATGATTGTGTGCCTGCTGCCTGGCTGCCCGATGCTGCATACTGGCGCTTTGCCATTTCAACCATTGCATTTGCACTCTGCCATTCAGCACGTGCAGCATCTAACTGTTGTTGTGTGGCTGAACCTTCTGCAAACATTTTTTCAATACGGGAAAGTTCTTTTTGTGCTTTGGTGAAACGTGCCATTGCAGCATTGATATTTTCCTGCAATGCAGCAGAGTTCATGGATGATGCAGCTGCATTTCTTTCAGCCGCCATTGCTGCCGATCTTGAAATGCCTGTTTGTGCTTCGGCAGCTGCAAGCATTGACTTAGCCTGCGCCACTTTTGCTTTGTAATCTTTATCATCAATGATCACAAGTGTATCACCTTTTTTTACAAACTGGTTTTCTTTAAACCTTACTTCTTTTACAAAACCTGAAACAGCACTGCGTACAGATGTGATGGTTGCATCAATCTGTGCATTATCAGTTGTTTCATGATGTTGTGCTTTATGCCATGCTCTTACTCCAAACACTGCAGCAATGATGAGCACTACTCCAATGATGATGAGATTTAATGGTTTAATTTTTGATTTTTTTACTACTTCGTCGCTCATTGTATTGATTGTTATACGTTAATAATATTAATAACCAGCCAGTGTATTGTATTGTACTTTAGCCAGTGCACGTTGCACCTGGTGTAATAACAAATTCAGTTCGGCTGCATTTTCTGCATTCAGTTCAGTGATGTATTCGGTTGATGTGATTGCACCGTTCTGTAACTGGCTTGACGCAACTTTCAGAATTTCCTTACGCTTGCTGACAATTTCATTGTCTTTTGAAATGATGGTTTGATATTTATTGATCTCTGTTTGCTTTTGTACAAGTGCTGTCTGAAGATTTAATTCAAACGTTGATTGTTGCTGCTGCACAATCTGCTTATTGATCTCAATAGCTTTTTGCTTTGTTTTTTGTGTAGCAACATTGTTGATGTTCCAGTTAATGCCAACACCTGCAATGCCGTATACCCTGAAATTATTATTCAGGAAATTATAACCGGGTCGTCCATAAAAGCCTTGGCCAAATACATACAGCTTCGCCCTGTTTTCTTTCTTCAACAATTTATCCTGCATGCCGAGCAATGTAATCTGCGATTGAAAAATCTGCAGTTCAGGTCTTGCAACTTTATCTCCCACTATTTCTGCAGCAGGCAATACAAATTCATTATTGGCTGAAACGGTTAATCCTGTCAGTAAAGAAAGTTCCTGTACAAGGCCTTCCACCGTTGCATCAATATCAACAATCTTTTGTTCCGTGCTCAGAATTTCTGATTCAAGTACCAGCTGGTTTGATTTAAGTACAGCACCATTTGCAACAGCCGATTCAATTTTCTTTTTCTGTGTTTGCAGTTCGGAAATTCTTACCAGCAGAATTTTTTTATTCTCCTTTTGCAAAAGAATATTTCCGTAAAGCGTTGTAACCCGTTCCCTGATACGCTGCAGATCAGCATCAATCTGGTGAACACCCAATTCTGTCTTTTGCTGCTCCATTTCCTTTTTCGATTTCAGGATATCAAACTCTGTTAACGAATAACGGAGATCAAGACCGATATTATAGTTATCAGGCTTGGGCCCTTCAATACCGGGAAAATCAAACTTTGTCACCTCACTCTGGTAGGTAGCCTGACCGGTAACACTCACCTGCGGATATTCATTTTGCTGAAGGGATTGTTCATTCACTTTTCCCAGTGAACGGACATATTCCTTCTGCTTTGTTGCCGGGTAGTTGGCCACAGCTTTTTCCAGCAGCTGGTCCAATGTCCACGATTGTTGTGCCTCACCCTTGAAAACAAACAGGAAAATGAAAGCACTCAGTACAAATTTTCTATGCATTCTTGTTTATTGTTTTTTAATTGCGTGTATAAAAAAGTCGGCCGCCGTCTTTGCGTACCCATCCATCAGTTCATCGTATTGCTTTGCGTTAAGACGCAATGCCCGCTGAAACATTTCTTTATTGATTGCAGGAAATGAACAGATTGAATTAAGGATGATGTAGAGATAATTCGGATCAACCTTCCGGATATTTTTTGATTTCTGTACAGTGTCGAAATAGGTAACAAACTTGTTTTGTGATTTTGCTTTACGTTTAATACGTTCCTCCAGTATCTGCGGATTACGGTTTACTTCCCTGATCAGGAAAAGCATCCGCCCATGACGGATAAACGAAATCATGTCTTTTGTAAACTGCTCCACTTTTGCTTCCCAGCTTAAATCATTATCAGCCCATGTACTTATCAACGGGATGTATTCGTCCAGTGCATCATTGAAAATCTTTTCGAAAAGATTATCCTTACTCCTGAAATAATAATGTAGTGAAGCCTTGCTGATGCCTGCCTTATCAGCAATTTTCTGCATTCTTGTGCCGTTGTAGCCTTTTGTTTCAAACTCCACACGGGCAGCTTCCAGTATCTTTTTTTCCGTTTCTGACGATAACTGCATGGTTGATTATTTGGTTTGACCAAATGGTCAAACCGCAAAGTTAGGGGAAGTTTTGTAAAGAAAATGTCACTTTTTTTGTTCCGAATTAATTGACTTGTGAAACTTCAGGGTAATGCTTAATCTGAAAGAAGAAAGTTTTACTAAATAAAAAAGATCCTACACCGCATCCACATCCGCAATCATCACCACACTTTTTAATTTGTCGTGATTATGCAAATGAACATGCTGTGCCAAAATCATTTCCTTGCACTGGTGTATGAGTTGTGCATCCTTCGGCAGCTTCAGCACGAGTTCCATGATGTACTGGTTGCGGATGCGGTTCACCACAGGCTCAGCCGGACCAACCATATATTTTTCAAAAAATGGTTTGAGGTTTTCGGCTACAAAATGTGCTGCTGCTTCAGCCACTTCTTTCAACTTATGTTTAAATGTGAGTTGTATTAAACGACTGAACGGCGGATAAAAAAACTGCCGCCTTCCCTGTATTTCTTCTGCAAAAAATAATTTGTAATCGTGTGCTTTTACAAACTGCAAAACCGGGTGATTGGTATTGGCCACCTGCAGTAATACTTTTCCATGTGCATCTTTTCTTCCCGCCCTGCCACTCACCTGCTCCATTAATTGAAAAGCCCGTTCATTTACACGGAAATCAGCAAAGCTCATTAAACTATCTGCATCAAGAATGCCCACAAGATTTACATGTTCAAAATCCAAACCCTTCACCACCATTTGTGTGCCCACCAGGATATCAATACGACGTTGTTCAAATTGCTGTATTAACTGATCATGTGCAGTTTTTCCGCTGACGGTATCATAATCCATTCGTGCAATCTTTGCCTTGGGAAACATTTCCTGCAACTGCTCTTCCACTTTTTCAGTTCCAAAATTCATCTGCATAAAATCATGACTGCCGCATGCATCGCAGGTATTGAACACCGGATAAATTGTTCCGCAGTAATGACACTGCAGTTTGTGTTTAAACTTATGATAGGTTAAACTCACATCGCAATAATGACAATGCGGAATCCATCCGCAGGCTTTACAAACCTGGTGCGGCGTGTAACCTCTCCTGTTCTGGAATAAAATCACCTGCCTGTTTTGCTGCAGCGATTCTTCAATAGCCGATTGCAGCACCGGTGCAATCATCACCTTTTCTTTCTTTTGTTTGAAGAGTGGTTTTGTATCAACAATTTCAATCACCGGTAATTCACCTTCACCATAACGTTCATTCAGTTCAACCAAACCATATTTTTCTGTTGTGGCATTGTAATAGGTTTCAACAGAAGGTGTACCACTGCCCAGTAAAATTTTTGCACCAAACAAAGTGGAATAATAAACGGCTGCATCTCTTGCGTTGTAACGTGGCGCAGGCTGCTGCTGTTTGTACGATGAATCATGTTCTTCATCACACACCACCAAACCAAGATCAATAAACGGAAGGAACAATGAACTGCGTGCACCAAGCACCACTTTCATTTCACCACTTTTAATCTTGTTCCAGATTTCAATGCGTTCGTTCTGGTTAAACTTACTATGATAAATACCAATGTAACCGCCAAAATGTTTTTGTAATCTTCGGATAATTTGTGCAGTCAACGCAATTTCAGGAAGAAGGTACAACACCTGTTTTCCCTTGCGGATATATTCTTCAATGAGTTTGATGTATAACTGTGTTTTACCGCTGCCGGTAACACCATGCAGCAGGCATACTGGTTTTGTTTCAAACGACTTTCTTATTTCATCCAATGAAGTTTGCTGTGCAGCTGTTAGTTCAAAATCAATGGAAATATTTCTTGGAAGATTGAGTAAACGGTCAACTGCACGTTTCTCCAGGAACAAAATTCCTTTCTCAACAAGTCCTTTCAGCTGTGCATCACTGGCACCGCTTTTTTTCAGCAAAGAAGTTTTATTTACTTCGCCTTCTGTCTTTATTAAATGCAGATAGCTCAGTAATAATTCCATCTGCTTGGGAGCACGGGTCCAGTTGTTGAGCAAATCACTCAACGCATCTTCATTATCATATTGCGGATTGAGTAAAACAAATGTTTCCTTCTTTGCAGAATATGTTTCCTTCAGCGATTCCCACACAAAGCAAACACGCTTTTCAATCAATCGTTTTACAACAGGATATACATGTGATGTATCAAGTATCTGCTGCACTTCGGGCAAACGCAGTTCTTTTCTTATCAGCAAAGCTTCTGCAACCAAATACTCATTATTGTCAAGCGTTGAAAAATCTTCGCCAATTTCTTCGTTATAAACAAGAATGGTTTCACTGCTCAGCTTAAAATGTGCAGGCAGTGCAGCAGCCATTACTTCACCTTCAGTACATAAATAATAATTGGCAATCCATTCCCACAACTGCAATTGCTGCTCATGAATCACCGGCTCAGCATCAAGTACATTCAGGATAAATTTCGGATCAAAAGAAGATGGCTTTTCTCTGCTGATTTTTTTTACAATACCGGCATAACGTTTTTTCCGCAGTTCCACTTCCACACGCACACCCACCTGCACCTGCTCCTGCAAACGGTCGGGCACACTCCACGTATAATTTTTGGGGAGAGCAAGTGGTATGATGACTTCGATGAACATGAAAAAGTTATAAGTTATAAGTGCTAAGTTATAGGTTAAAAATTTTACTACTTTAAAAAAGTAACATGACGAGCATTCAAACTTATAACTTAATACCTATAACTTATTACTCAATAATCCATCCCGCCTTGTATTCAAGCAGTTTCTTTTCCATCAGCTCAAAAACTTTTTGTTTCAAAGCATCCACCTGCTGAAGAGTGTAACCTTCCGGTGAAATTTCTTCTAAATAAACAGTTCTGAGTTTCCCGGGAGTAATCGTGAAAATATTCCGCCAGTGCATACGGTCAACTGCATCTAAAAACAATAAAGGCTTGATGGGTGTTTGCGTTTCAATGGCAATACGGAATGCACCGTTATGAAAAGGAATAAGCGGTTTTGTACCCATGTTGAATGTTCCTTCCGGTGCAATAAAAATGGAAATCTCTTTATTCAAAACCGATTTTAATACAGCCACACTTTTTGCACGGTGCCTTGCACTGTCTCTCATAACCGTTACCACTGCTGCATTATAAATAATTCCAAACACAGGCACTTTACCCATTTCAGCTTTGCCCAGCACCCGCATCCTGGAGCGAACAGCTTTCAGCATCTGCGGAATATCCATGTAGGAATTATGATTGCTGACAAAAATGTACGACTGATGTTTCTTTATTTCCTGCTCCACAATACGCACATGATAAATACCAATCAAAAACAACCACACATCTGCCCACCAATGAGCAATACGCATCACCGCATTTCCACCTTTTACTTTTCCAAAAAATAAAGCAACAATTACAAACGGCACAACAAGAAACATGATCACCAAAAAAAGGATCATGGCATACAGAACATAAATGAATTGAAATGGTTTTATCAGAAATTTCATTACTTACTACTTAGAACTTATTACCAATAACTCACTACTTGCAACTCGGGCATTCCCAATCATAATCAAGATCAATCACTGTTACAATCGTAAGGTGTCGCTGCTTTGGTGCAACAATAATCCGCACATGCTGCCGCTCGCCTGATGTATATCCTTCCATTGCATACTTTGGTCCTTCTGCAGCATCCAGTTCACTTTTATGATAATTCACTTCAGCCTTCTGCACAATTTCTTTTACTTCTTCCTGCGTAATATGCCTGCACTTCATGCGGCAACGGGCATGCTTGGTGAAGTAATAATCGGCCGACGGATCACGAAAAATATCTAAATTATTTTTCTGGTTATCCGTTTTCTGATCATCATTGTTCCGCACATCTTCTGTGCGGTTTTTGGTTTTTTTGTTATCTGTTTTATTTGAACTGCTTTTACATCTACGCACAAAAACAAGCACAACCAGCAGCAGTAAAAGAAACAAATACGGCAATGCTTTTTTGAGATTCATGTTACAATGATAAAGAAATTTTTATTGGCTTGGCTGAAGTGCTTATGGCATCGCCTGTTGTGTCACTCACTTGAAGGTTCCGTTTTCATAGCCGCAATTGTAATTTCAACTTTGTGCCTCTTGCCTCCTTGCCTTTTCCTCCTCTTCTACTCCAGCAAATACTTAATATCATCCAGTGTAAGACTTTTTACAAATCCTTCATCAGCAGTAATCAGTTCTTCAGCCAATTTCTTTTTACCGGCTGCCATCTTTAAGATTTTTTCTTCCACACTGTCTTTACAAATCATACGGTACGCAAATACCTGCGCCTGCTGACCAATACGGTGTGTACGGTCAATGGCCTGGTTTTCCACTGCAGTATTCCACCAGGGATCAAACAGGAAAACATAATCGGCTTTGGTTAATGTAAGACCTGCATTGCCTGCTTTTAAACTCAGCAGAAACACAGCTACATTGCTTTCTTCATTTTGAAATTCTGAAACAAGTTCCTGCCGCTGCGAAATTTTTGTTTGTCCATCAAGACGAATTGTCTGAATACCTTCTTTCTTTAAATCACGTTCCAGCAAATCAAGCATGGAGGTAAACTGGCTGAACACCAATGCACGGTGCTGCGGAATAATGGTCTTCAGTTCATCAATCAGCACTTTGGTTTTAATACTGTCGTAAGCAAACACATCTTCATCATTCACCAGTTCACAACTGTTGCAGATTTGCCGCAGCTTCATTAATCCTGCAAGCACACTCATCTTTCCTTTGTTCAATCCATTTTCGCTGATCTCGGTTAACACATTACTACGTACATTTTCTTTTATGCTTTCATAAGCTGCACGCTGGTCGGCTTCCATTTCACACCACAGAATCGATTCTGTTTTTTCAGGAAGATCGGGTGCTGCCTGTTCTTTTGTACGGCGCAGTACAAACGGTCGTATCAGTTTCTGCAAAGCAGCTGCTTTTTCTTCATCTGCTTTTTGTTCAATAGGGATTGCATATTCACGCCTGAAAAATTCGCTGGTTCCCAGCAGGCCCGGCAAGAGGAAATGCATCTGGCTGAACAAATCACTTGTGCCATTCATCACCGGTGTACCACTCAATGCAATTTTTGTTTTTGCAATTAACTGCCACACTGCTTTTGTTACCTGTGCAGCAGGATTTTTGATTTGCTGACTTTCATCAATCACCACTGTATTCCACGGAATAGTTTGCAGCAACGCAATATCCTGCCGCAATGTTCCGTAACTGGTAATAATGATTTTATTAGCTGCATCCTGCAAAGCAGCTTCATCTCTCCCTGAACCATGAAACACAATTGCATTGATTGATGGTGCAAATTTTTCCAGCTCGTTTTGCCAGTTGTACAACAAACTTGCAGGAGCCACAACCAAATGTTGTGTTTGCGGATGCTCATTGATTGTATGCAGCAGAAATGCAATGGCCTGCAATGTTTTTCCCAAACCCATATCATCAGCAAGGCAACCGCTTCCGCCAATTTCAGATAACAGGCGCAGCCATTCATAACCTTTCTGCTGGTAAGGTCTTAATTCATCTACCTGCAATCCCTGCGGCAATGCATATAAAGCTGTTTTACTTTTTTCCCACTCTTTCCATTTTTTAAACCACGCTGCACTGATGTCGGTTTTAATTACGGAAGCTTCACCTGTATGATCAGTTGTTGCATCACTCATCAATAACCACTTTGGCACAAGCAATTCATCTTTACGTATTTTGCTGTGCCTGATCATCATTCCATATTGCCTCAGCCATTCTTCGCCCAGCACACCAAGACTTCCATCTTTCAGCATCACAGCTTTTTGTCCGTTTAATAAACTTTTCTGCAGGTAATGCAAGGGCATTATTTCTTTACCAAACTTCACCGTCATGTTCACACAAATCCAGTTGCCTTCCGTTTCCTGCTTGCTGATAATTGTTTCAGCAATATGCGGCGAATAACGGAAGTGCTTCATCAAATCAATTCCCAGCAAATCAATATCCATCTCCAGCAACTGGTGATATACTTTTAAAAACCATCCTTTCTTTTGTGCTTCAGCAAATGTGAGATAGAAAAATCCGTTTTGCTGATTGCTGAATTTTTCGTGCATGGAACGCAACAGTTCCACCAGCTGTTCTTCTTTCTGCTGATGACGTACAATGTGAATGATTTTATTTCCTGCATGAACAGTTGATTGTTCTTCAAACGGACCATCAACAATATATCCATCATACACAAACCTCGGCTCAAGTTTCAGAAATGTATTGTTGAGTTCGCTGAGCATAACCTGTTGCTGCGGTTCTGCAATCAGTTCTTCTCCTTTCGACATGGCAGCCGTATCCACTTTAAGTTCCCACTCTTTCAGTTTTGTAATTACCTGTTCAAATGTATCCGGTTCATCTGCATTCCATGCTGATTGATCCTGTTGCTGCAGCCATTCAACAGCTTCAAAACTTTTTGATGCAAGCTGGTAATAAAAATTTTCTGCTTCCAGTAAAAAACCATAACGCCTGAATGTATCAAGCGGAATCTGTTCCCTTCCTTTTTGCACAAATATTTCCAGCTGATATTGACTTTCATCTGCAATAACCCTGAATGATAATTCAACCGGGTAATTGTACAGCTGGCACTTCATTGTTTGCACAGCTGCACCATTCACTACTGAATGATACAATTCAACAGTTGATTGCTGACGTAATGATGCAAGAATTGTTTGCAGGTGACGTGTCAGTGCTTTCTTCTTCACCACTGCACGTTCAGCTTCGTTGGTAATATAGTTCGACTGGTTGTATAAAGCTGCTTCCACTTTCTGCAGTTCGGGTTTCGAAAATGCAAGAATGGTTTTAATCGCATCGTCACTAAACTTCGGAAACAGTTGCTTCAGTTGTGTGCGTGCAAGCGGCTGACCCGCAGGTGTTATGCCGTTTGGTGTTTTAATCAGTTGCCTTATTTCCAGCAAAGGCCTGCTGGTAAACAGGTTTTTTGGCTGAAAGAAAAGATATGTTTTGGTATTACGGCTATCCATTGGTTCAAAAAAAGGATCGCAAAAATAAGCGGCTGAGCAATACAATGTGTGGTTAATTTATTTCAGTATGGCAGTCATATTGACACAAGTTTATACTTCTTCATTCTAACTACTTCATTAACTTTGCAGGCTTCGCAGCAGGCGAAACAGAACAGTGCAGCATTGAAGAAAATTATTATATGGCAGAAGCAAAAACAGTCGCATTTCACACACTCGGTTGTAAACTCAACTACTCTGAAACATCCACACTCAGCAGGCAGATGGAGAGTGAAGGTTTTGAGAAAAGAGAGTTTGATGACCAGGCCGATGTGTATGTCATCAACACCTGTTCTGTTACTGATAATGCCGATAAGGAATGCCGACAACTGGTGCGCCGCATTCAACGCAAAGCACCGGAAAGTTTAGTTGTAATCACCGGTTGTTATGCACAGCTGAAACCAAAAGAAATTGCTGAAATTCCCGGTGTTGATTTAGTGCTGGGTGCTGCTGAAAAATTCAACATCGCTTCACACATCAGGCAGCTTGCAAAAGGCGACAGTGCAAAAATCAGCAGTTGCGATATTGAAGATGTAAGTGGTTTCAATGCTTCTTATTCCATTAACGACCGCACACGTACTTTTTTAAAAGTGCAGGATGGTTGTGATTATACCTGTTCGTTCTGCACTATTCCCATGGCAAGAGGCAAAAGCCGCAGCGACAGTATTGAAAACGTTATCCGCAATGCGCATGAAATTGCAGCAGGCGGCAGTAAAGAAATTGTGTTGACGGGTGTAAACCTTGGTGATTTTGGTAAAGGCGCTGATGGAAATGGCTCGCTTGCATTCAACAACCGTGAAGAAAACTTTTTTGAATTAATTAAGCAGCTCGATGAGGTTGAAGGAATTGAACGTTACCGCATCTCTTCCATTGAACCAAACCTGCTTACCAATGAAATCATTGAATTTGTAAGCAGGAGTAAAAAGTTTATGCCGCATTTTCATATTCCATTGCAAAGTGGCAGCAATACTATTCTGGGCATGATGCGCCGCCGCTATAAAAGAGAATTGTATGCCGAACGTGTGGCACATATTAAACAGCTGATGCCGCATTGCTGCATTGGTGTTGATGTGATTGTTGGATTTCCCGGCGAAACAGATGAACTGTTTAAAGAAACATTCGACTTCCTGCATTCACTGGATGTTTCTTACCTGCATGTGTTTACTTACTCTGAACGTGATAACACACATGCTTTAACAATTGACAATGTTGTACCGATGAATGTGCGTTATGACCGTAACAAAGCATTGCGTAATCTTTCTTACATGAAGATGCAATATTTCACCAACCAGCATGCAGGACAAACAAGACCAGTATTGTTTGAAGGCAACAACAAAAATGAAATGATGGAAGGTTACACCGATAACTACATTAAAGTAACCACTCCTTTTAACCAGGAATGGGTGAATGAAATTGTGGAGTGGAAGACTTAAATAGCAAGCAGAATTACAATCCCCAATACGATTAAAAAAAGACCAAATACTAAAAGAAAAGGTTTGCCATAGTTTTTAATCGGCACGTAATTAATTCTATCAATCTTTTCCTTGGGAGATTCTTTTTTAAAATTAGAAACAATACTAAACATGCCCGTCAGGACAAAAATACCAGCAAGAGTATAAAATAATATTTGCTTCATTTAATACTTATTAGAAAAGAAATCAAAAAGCAGCTTGCAATATTTATTTCGTCAATTCTTCCATATTCCTCTGCAGCACTGCCTCAAGTTTCAGTTCAACTTCTTTTTCTTTTACCATCAGGTCGCTCAATGTTAAACGGTTCAGTAAATTATCAAGCGTGTATTGAACCATGCGCCATAATGAACGTGTGGAACAGTCAATGGAGTTTGTACACAAACGCCCGATGCCTGTATGCAATTCACAAAACTCTTTATCAAACAAGGTTCCGCCCAAAGCTTTCAATACATCATTTACAATAATCTGGTCGGCAGGTTTTGCCAAAACATAACCACCCTTGTAACCGGGAGTACTGTTAATAAAACCTTCCATGCGCAGTGTACGGCAGATCTTTGCCACATGCGGTTCGCTTAATCCTTCTGCTTCGCTTAATTGAGGAATACTCAACCCTTCTGCAGGATTTGCAGATGCAATGCGGATAAGCATCCTGATTCCATATTCTTCCGACGAAGTAATTTTCATAATCTTGTTTTCACCACAGAAACTCAGCAATTAACTGAATCTCTACCTGGTTAATTATTTAATTGGTTATTGTTTCAACGTTTTCTTTTCATCCGCCTTTAGCTGTCTGTTATCATTCAGATGATCAGACAACTCTTTGCCTGTGTGCCTCCTTGCCTTTTTATTCCTGTGTTGCCAAAGGATCAAGCTGGTACACCTGCTTAAAATATTCTCTCAGTTCATTTCTTTCTTCATCGGTTGTTTTTCTTGTGCAATGCTGATTGTATGCTTCAATCAATGCATCAGCAATTGTACCAGCATCTGTACTTTCAATCTGGTAACGTTGTAAATGCAACAGCAGTTTTCCGTCTTTCAGCAAAATCACATTGGGAGATGATGGTGTAATTCCGTTCAGGTATTTATCACGGAAATGAACAACAGCTTCTTTTTCCATTCCTGCAAAAAGAGTTGCTTTTACATCAGGCACCACATGATTAAAAAAGCTTAACAACGCACCGGGCCTGCTAACTCTTGCACTACAGCCGCAAACGCTGTTGAGTACAACAAGTATTGTTTTGCCGAGATGACCTTCCAATACCTTATCAACATCAGCAGCCGACATCATCTGTTCAAAACCTGCATCCACCAGCTCTTTACGGTAAGGTGCTGCAACCTGTTCAGGATAGTTGGGACCACTGTCGCCCATTAAACTATCTAAAGAAATCATTGCCATAATAATTTATTTTATTCCCCATCCTGAAGGATGAGGCAAGTCATTACATAAATCCTAATTCAAGTGCCGCTGCTTCACTCATCATACTCTTGTTCCAGCTTGGTGTCCAGGTAATCATCACATTCACATCTGTTACACCTTCCACTTCTCTTGTTTTCTGATCCACTTCAACAGGTAATGATTGTGCCGCAGGACAACTTGGTGCAGTCAAAGTCATTGTTACCTGCACATAGCCGTTATCGTTTACATCAATACGGTATATGAGACCAAGCTCATAAATATTCACCGGCAGTTCCGGATCAAATACCGTTTTCATTTTCTCGATAATCTCTTCTTTTATCGCTTCTTTATTCAAACTCATCAGTTCTTAGTTGAAAGTTGTGCTAAATAAACAGTTGCATCTAACTTCATCTGCTTCACCATACTCAGCAAACCGTTGCTGCGTGTTTGTGCAAGATGTTGTTTCATGCCAATTCTGTCAATGAAATCAAGCTTCGCTTCAATAATTTCCTGTGGCGTATGATTGCTTAATACACGAATAAGCATACTCACCAATCCTTTTACAATCACAGCATCACTTTCCGCTTTGTAAATCACTTTATCACCCTGCAGTTCACTCACCATCCACACCGTACTCTGGCATCCCTTGATTTTATTTTCATCTTTCTTAAATACATCATCCAATGGTTTCAGTTTCTTTCCCATATCAATAATGTACTCGTACTTCTCATCCCACGAATCAAACAGGGAAAACTCATCTACGATTTCTTCTTCTATTTCTGTTATCGGTTTTGTGTCACTCATGATTCTGCACAATTTTTTTTGTTATCAGCTTTCGTACTACTATTTATCTTCTGTTGCCACGCTCGCTTGTACGTTCGGTAATTCTATTCATCTTTTTATGTACGTACATCTCATCACTTATCGCAACAATCTTATTGCTTTATTCAACGCAGCAATCATCACATCAATCTCTTCTTTTGTATTATACATTGCAAAACTTGCTCTTGTTGTTCCCGGAATACCGAAACGGTTCATCAACGGTTGTGTACAATGATGTCCTGTTCTTACAGCAACGCCCTGGTTATCTAATAAAATTCCAAGATCCTGCGGATGAACACCTTCCACAACAAATGATGCGACACTTACTTTATGCTTAGCCCTGCCAATCAAACGAACACCTTCCACTGTTTCAAGCTGCGCTGTGGCATATTGTAATAATGCATCTTCATGTTTTCTTGCAGCTGTTTTACCAATGCTGTTGATGAAATCAATTGCAGCCTTCAATGCAACAGTATCGGCAATATTGGGCGTACCAGCTTCAAACTTGTAAGGCAGATCGTTCCATGTCGTTTTTTCAAATGAAACATCTTTGATCATTTCACCACCACCCATAAACGGCGGCATCGCTTCAAGCAAATGCTTCTTTCCGTACAACACACCAATACCTGTTGGACCATACACTTTATGCGAACTGATGGCAAAAAAATCACAATCCAGTTCCTGCACATCAATATCAAGATGTACGGTTGATTGCGCTCCATCCACCAATACAACTGCACCAGCTTTGTGAGCCGCATCAATGATTTGCTTTACAGGATTGATGGTACCCAGCGAATTACTTGCATGAACAATGGAGACGATTTTTGTTTTTTCTGAAAGCAGTTTGTAAAACTCTTCCATGATCAGTTCACCATTATCATCAACAGGAATCACACGCAGTTTTGCCCCGGTCATTTCTGCAACCAGTTGCCAGGGTACAATGTTGCTGTGGTGTTCCATTCCGCTGATGATGACTTCATCACCACTCTTCAGGTTTGTGCGGCCGTATGTGTACGCAACAAGATTGATACTTTCCGTAACACCTCTTGTGAAAATAATTTCTTCCCTGTGTTGTGCATTGATGAACTGCTGCACAGTATCTCTTGTAGCTTCGTAAGCTGCAGTAGCTTCTTCCGCCAGCGAGTGAATACCACGGTGAATATTGGCATTGTATTTTTCGTAATATTCAGTCAACGCATCAATCACCACTTTGGGTTTTTGTGCAGTAGCTGCATTATCAAAATATACCAATGGTTTTCCTTTCACCAGCCTGTTTAACACAGGAAACTGCTGACGGATAGCCTGTACATCAAACGTAGTATGTTCTAAAGTTTCAATCATTTTATATTTATTGAAAGGGCTGAACCTTTTCATTGATCTTCTTTGCCAAACTTCTTCGTGTCTTTGTAGTTCACTCAAAATTCAAAACCTAATCTTTCCGCAATAATTGCATCTGCATATTTACGGATCGGCTCCAGTTCAATCTTATCTAAAATTTCACCAGCAAAAGCATGCAGCAACAAAGCTTTGGCAGCTTTCTCTCCCACACCTCTTGCACGCAGGTAAAACAATGCTTCTTCATCCAAACGACCAACTGTACAACCATGTGAACATTTTACATCATCAGCAAAAATCTCCAGCTGTGGTTTGGTGTTCACATTTGCCGTATCACTCAGCAACACATTCTTATTACTTTGATAAGCATTTGTTTTTTGTGCATCCTGGCGTACAAAAATCTTACCGTTGAAAACACCTGTTGCATTTTCATCAATAATGCCTTTGTATAATTCATTACTGAAAGAATTGGGCATTACATTATCAACAATCGTGTGATTGTCTACATGTGTTTCGCCTTTTACACAATACAAACCATACATGTGACTTTCACAACCGGGAGCTTCCAGGATAAAATTGAGATTGTTGCGGATGGTTCCGCCATTCAATGTAAGTGTAACAGAGTTTACTTTGCTTACACCTACCTGGCGTACATGCGTTGTTTTTACACAACTGCTGTGACTGTCTTCGTTCTGAATTTTATAAATGTGCACATTGGCATTTTCTTCCACCACAATTTCACTTACACGGTTGGTAAATGAATCGCTGCTGCCAATGGTAATTTCTTCTTCCACCAAAAACACTTCTGCATTCACACCCACATGAATCAATGTACGTGGCTGTGATAATACACTGCTGCTTCTTGCATCGTTGATGTAATAGCAATACAGCGGGTGCTCAACTGCTTTATTTTTCTTAACGGCAATAAACAAACCCTGGTATGCAAATGCATTGTTCATTGCATTGATACCATCAGGATGATAGGTTGCACTGTGACCAAGATTAGCATCAACAACAGATTTGTATTCACCTTTTGCTGCTTCACTTAAAGGAAGAATCACCAGTTCATCAGCCGATGAACGTACAGATGATAATTCAGCATGATAAATTCCATTGATGAACACCAACTCATTGGCAGCTTCATTGCCCGGCAGACGTACTGCATCCACATCAGCCTTTGTTACAGCAGTTGCATTTACAGCATAGCTGAAATCTTTATTCAGTACATTGGCAATGCGTGTGTATTTCCACTCTTCGTGCTTCACAGTTGGAATACCCTGCTCATTGAACAGCTGCATTCCTTTCTGGCTTAACGACTGCAAAGAGCCATTGCCATCAAAAGCTTCGTTATTGTATTTGTTCTGTATTAATTCTTTTAATTCCGACATCTTGAAATTGATTTTGTCTCACTGATTTTACTGATTGAAACAGAAAAAACCTGTGAGAAATTTTAAGCTTCTACACTCTCTCCCAATTCTTCTTTAATAAAATCGTAACCTCTTTCTTCCAGTTCAAGTGCAAGTTCTTTGCCTCCACTCTTCACGATTTTTCCTTTGTACAATACATGCACATGATCGGGAACAATGTAATCGAGCAAACGCTGGTAGTGTGTAATCACAAGGAATGAACGGTTGCCATCACGCAGTTTGTTTACACCTTCTGCTACAATACGCAACGCATCAATATCCAAACCACTGTCTGTTTCATCAAGAATAGCAAGCGTTGGTTCAAGCATTGCCATCTGGAAAATTTCGTTACGTTTCTTTTCACCACCACTGAAACCTTCGTTCAGCGAACGGCTTAATAATGATTGGTCAATTTCAACGAGCTTCATTTTTTCTTTCATCTTCTTCAGAAACTGAACAGCATCCATTGGTTCTTCGCCAAGGTATTTGCGGATTTCGTTTACTGCAGTTTTGATGAAATTGGTTGTACTTACACCGGGAATTTCAACAGGGTATTGAAATGCTAAAAACAAACCTTCACGTGCACGGTCTTCAGGAGAAAGTTCAAACAAATCTTTTCCGTTAAACTCCACTTCACCACCGGTTACTTCATAATCAGAACGACCTGCAAGTACTGATGCCAGGGTTGATTTACCACTTCCGTTTGGTCCCATGATAGCATGAACCTCACCCGGTTTAATATCTAAATTAATGCCCTTCAGAATTTCTTTTTCTTCAATGCGGGCCTGTAAGTTTTTTATTGATAACATATAATTTGAAAATTTGTGAATTTGAAAAAATTAAAATCAGCTTTCTTATCCAACACTTCCCTCCAGTGAAATTGCCAGCAGTTTCTGTGCTTCAATTGCAAACTCCATTGGTAACTGGTTCATTACTTCTTTTGCAAATCCATTAATAATTAATGCAACTGCAGTTTCAGTATCCAGTCCACGTTGGTTACAATAGAAAATCTGGTCTTCACCAATTTTTGAAGTAGTGGCTTCGTGCTCAACCTGTGCAGTACTGTTTTTTACTTCAATGTATGGGAATGTGTGCGCACCGCATTTATCGCCCAGCAACAAACTATCACATTGAGAGAAGTTGCGTGCATTGGTTGCATTCTTTCCAACATTCACCAACCCACGGTAAGAGTTTTGACTGAAGCCGGCAGAAATACCTTTCGATACAATACGGCTTCTGGTGTTCTTACCAATGTGCAGCATTTTTGTACCGGTATCGGCTTGCTGGTGATTGTTGGTAACAGCAACTGAATAAAATTCACCCACACTGTTATCGCCTTTCAGAATGACTGAAGGATATTTCCATGTAACCGCACTTCCCGTTTCAACCTGTGTCCAGCTGATTTTTGAATTTACACCGGCACAAATACCACGCTTGGTTACAAAATTGTAAATACCACCTTTCCCTTCTTTATCACCGGGATACCAATTCTGAACAGTTGAATATTTTACCTCTGCATTATCCAACGCCACAATTTCAACAACGGCAGCATGCAGCTGGTTTTCATCACGCTGAGGAGCAGTACAACCTTCGAGGTAACTTACATAAGCACCTTCTTCAGCTACAATTAATGTACGCTCAAACTGACCAGTACCTGCAGCATTAATACGGAAGTAAGTGCTCAGTTCCATCGGGCATCTTACACCTTTTGGAATGTAGCAGAAACTACCATCGCTGAACACAGCACTGTTCAAAGCCGAATAAAAATTATCAGTAACAGGCACAACTGAACCTAACCATTTCTTCACCAGTTCGGGATGCTCTTTAATAGCTTCGCTCATGCTGCAGAAAATGATTCCCATTTCTGCCAGTTGCGTTTTAAACGTTGTGGCAACAGAAACAGAATCAATAACCGCATCAACTGCCACACCGGTCAAACGTTTTTGTTCGTCCAGCGAAATGCCGAGCTTTTCAAATGTTGCCCTTAACTCAGGATCAACCTCGTCAAGACTGCTGATTTCTTTTTTCTGCTTGGGAGCGCTGTAATATTTAATGGCTTGGAAATCCACATCGGGATATTTCACATTGGGCCAGCGGGGCACTTCCATTTTCAGCCAATGGCGGAAAGCTTTCAGTCGCCATTCCAACATCCATTCGGGTTCATTCTTCTTGGCGCTGATAAAGCGGATGATATCCTCATTAAGACCGGGAGGAGCCTCGTCGGCCTCAATATTGGTCACCCAGCCATATTTGTACTCACTCAGGGCTGTTTGCTCCAGTGTATTGAGCATTTCACTCATGATTCGTTCTGTTTTAACTGATTACTAATGCGTTTCAATTTATACGCAAAAGTACAGATTAATCTATACAAAAAAGTATAGATAGTTGCGAAATGAGGAATTCTTATGCCCAAGATGGCCGTATTAAAGCCTGCGCAGGGTTAAAATTGGAGGAAGATTTTATGTAAATCCTCTTTCTTTATTCGATATTTATTTTGGGGCTGTGGGCTGTTGTGCATTACCGATCTCCGGTTCCGGCTTTTCGCTGTACCTCCGCTACGCTTCGGTGCCGCTGCAATCCGGCAGCCTTTTAGCAGAAGTTCTTTCTTCAGGCAGGTAAAGAATACATGAAACATTTTGCTCCTTTGATGTAAATTTATTTGTCCTCAATCAGCAACTACACCTTACATGTTTAGACTATTCCCGAAGAAGAACAATAACGAATGTCCGATTACCCAGGAGATGAGACTCTGGATGGAAAATTCTTTTCTATGGTTGGCAACACAGTTCGGTCATGAAAATATTGCTAAAAAACCAACTTTACTCCCAACACAAGAATGCTTCCCAATCAATTACGACGGGTCAAAAGAATCCTTAATTAAAACGGCAGAGATAGTTGCGCTTCAAATGGAAATTGACATTGAGCAGATAAATGTTGAAATATTTGAGCAAAGTATACAGGAATTTAGTGGCGACCTCGGTTATAGATTCTGGTCGCAAGTTGATAACAACAGTGATCAAAAACTTGCTGCAGGATTATATTTCGAAAAAAACACAAATGGTAAGTATGATATTTTTATTGAGAAAAAGAACCTGATGTTTCCTGAAAACATGGTAGCCACACTTGCACATGAATTTTCACACATAAAAATTCTGGGAGAGAAAAGACTAAATATTAATGATGAACAACTAACTGATTTAACTCCGGTAGTATTTGGATTAGGAATCTTTAATGCAAACTCATCATTCAAAGAATTCAAAACATTTGACGGTTTTGGACATAACAGCATTGGCTATTTAAAGCAACAGGAATGGGGTTATGCATTGGCTTTATATGCTTACTTCAGACAGGAAGAAAATCCCGATTGGATAAAATTTCTGACGCCTAATATAAAATCCGACTTTAAGAAAAGCATAGATTTTATAAATGCGAATACTGACAAAGTGTTTAAGGAAGATTATTAAAACTAAACCGATGAAAATTTCTCTCATTATTACTTCTTTAATTATTCTGATAAGCTGTTCTAACCATCAGAAAAAGCATACACCTAAAGTCAACACATTTGTAACGTACAATGATACAAGTGTAATAAAATATAAGAAAATCCTTGAAGGCCTAAAGCTTAATTATGTTTTATATCACAGCTATCTGAAAGAATATATACCTCCAAAAAAAGAAGAGATTACCAGTAACGATTCAAAATTTAAGCAAGACAGTATAACTTATTGGAAATCGTATCATGATTTCTTTAACCAGGATCGCAATTTTATTTACTGGTTGCTCAGCTACAAAAAAGAGACATCAAAAGCTGGCCTTTGGTATATAGAACCTAACCCTGTTAGTTCAACTTTAACTGAATGTAATTTAAGCATAGGATTAAGTAATTCAAGAGCAGCAATTATTTTAATTGAGAATTTTTTAAATGGCAAGGGCTTTACTTGTTATGAGTGTGGTTACGATGACAAATACTGCAACTTTTTTAAATACGAAATAATCGAAAAATTTCTTTCTGAAAACAAAGAAAAAGATATTAAAGACCTAAGGTTAGCCTGGCAAAAAAGAAAATAGGTGATCATTCTAAATTTATCATATGAAAAAAATCATTTTAAGTCTCCTGGTATTAACCTGGCTTGCAGGAGTAGCTATATTAATAGCCGCACTTACCAACACATTTTCAGCTAATATTTTTCAACGCTACCCTTTTGTTACAGGAATTGGGTTTATTGCATTAACCGGATTTATCAGAATGATTTATCGGAAATTAATATTGACAAATTAGAATTATTCTATTTTTTATTTCTTCCTGAAACCAATTCTTTCTCTTTGGTCCCATTTACGTTCAGCAGCTTTTTCATCAAGCAGGTTTTCCATTGCATCATAAATCTGGCTTAACTGTACATCGTGTTCGCCAATACGTTCTTTTAATTCCCTTAACTGCTCTTTCAGGTCGCTTTCCTTCAGCAGTATTTTCCTTATTTCCACAAAGGCCCGCATAATGGCAATGTTCATTTGAATAGCCCGCTCAGTTGTTAATATCCCACTTAACATCGCAACTCCTTGCTCTGTAAAAACATAGGGCAAATAGCGTGTTCCACCCCGACCTTTTGAGGTTGCAGATTGCAACCTCAAAGAACTAATGTCATCATTTGAGGTCACATTTTGTGACCTCAAATGATCAAACTCTTCTTTTGTCAGTTGAAACATAAAATCTTTCGGGAATCGTTTGATATTCCGTTTTACAGCGAGATTTAAAAATTTCGTTTCAGTATTATAAAGTTCTGCGAGGTCTTTATCGAGCATTACCCGTTCGCCTCTTATTTCATAAATACGGTTTTGAATGGTTGTGATGATTTGCATAAGCGCTGTTTTATAACATCAAAATAAAAAACATTCTTTTCTTCCGGAAGCTTCTCTTGATTTTTGTCAAATATCATTTCAGACTTAAATAAAAAAGGGGCAGCCTTCGGCCACCCCTTCTCTCTAATTATTTATTAATTACTGACCCGCTTTTTTAGGTTCCAGTAACTGAAAAAACTGATCAAGCTTTGGTAAAATCACAATCCTTGTACGGCGGTTTTGTGCTTTACCTTCATTGGTATCATTCTCAGCTACAGGATGGTACTCACCACGGCCTGCTGCTGCCATTTTAGCCGGATCCAATCCATATTCGTTTTGCAGAATACGCACCACTGCTGTTGCACGTTTTACACTCAGATCCCAGTTATCAATCAACACAGCATTTCCTTTGAATGGAACATTGTCTGTATGACCTTCCACCATAAATTCAATATCGGGTTGGTTCTTCAGTACCATTGCCACTTTACCCAACACAACTTTTGCATTATCCGTTACAACATATTTTCCGCTTTTGAACAAAAGCTTATCAGAAATATCAATGTACACCACGCCTTTATCAACTTTGATATTAATATCCTGGTCGTCCATATTTCCAATTGCACCCTTCAGGTTCATCACCAGCACCATGTTCAGCGAATCTTTGTAAGCCATCTGCTGCTGCAGGTTCTGAATGTAAGCATCTTTAGCACCAATGTTCTGCAATGATTGTTTAATGCTTTCTGCCTGCTGCTTGCTGATAACAGAAAGATTTTCCAATTGTGAAAGTGCCTGTGTGTAATTCTGTTTTACATATTCCAGCTCACGGGTAAGATCACTGATTTTTTTATTGAGCTTTTCATTTTCCTGCTGTACACCGGCTTTCTGATTATTGCAATCTGCCAGTGTTCCTTCCAGTGTCTGGTACTTTGTTTGAAGCAATGCATAATCTGCCTGCGATTTTTTAAACTTCTTTGTACTCACACATGAAGTGAGTAAAAAAAGAGCAAGGGCAATCAATGTAAAATTCCGATAGTTCATAATATTTGGTTTTAAAAAATTATTGGCTGCGAAGTTAAGTGCTAACGCCAGATGGCAACCGGAGTCATCACTCTATTAACAATTCATTTATCATTAAATGAAATTGTATGACCGTTCAAACGTATAACAAATTATATACCGAAGTGAAAAATAGTTATGAACCCTGTGCGTAACTCACACATTCATTTTTCTTGCAATAAGTATGGTATGTATGTCATCAACTGTACCCGTGTTGCTGTATTTAACTTTCAGGTATTGTATATCAGTAAAACCATGTTCAGTTAATATCTTTTCCAGTTTTCCTATTTGATGATAATAGAAATAAAC
This sequence comes from Chitinophagaceae bacterium UBA1931, assembly GCA_002337125.1. Taxonomy (GTDB): domain Bacteria; phylum Bacteroidota; class Bacteroidia; order Chitinophagales; family Chitinophagaceae; genus Lacibacter. The sequence goes on along the minus strand of DDFJ01000002.1, from coordinate 142,683 downwards.
ACGGTTTCCACCGCTGCCTGTTTTGTATCCTGATTGATCTGTTGCTCCATCCACAAAGCTGAGATAGATAACACCGCCGGTATTCAGTAGTCGAAAAGCATCTTTTACAAGCTTCCCCGCTTCTTCTCCTGATAAATAAGGTAAACAAAAACCACAGATGATCCCATCGAATGTGGATTGAACCGAATCAATTTCCCTGCAATCCATCACAGAAAATTTTGCAGAAGGATTATTCTTTTGTGCAAGTTCAATCATATTTGGCGCCACATCAATTCCAAACAAATCAAAACCGGGATGTTTCGACAGAAGATATTGAGCAATATTGCCAGGCCCGCAACCAATTTCAAAAATGCTTGCATTTTCGTTATTCAACAGCTTACAAAACAAATCATAGCTTTCATTGTACAAATCAAGTTTCATAAACTTTTCTTCGTACAGTGATGCAATTTTATTCCAGGTATCAAATGTTTCTTTGTACTGATCCATAAAAATTGGCTACCGATTTTATTGTTGCTGAAGATAAAAATTTCTGCAGTTAAATTCAGAGCGTATTTAATTCTGGGATTAAACAGCAACTATCGCTTTATGATAGTGAGTATTTCAATTATCTCAACATTCGAGGGGCCTTTCCATAATTCAGGAAACCTGCCTGTTGTTTTATAACGGAGGTGAATATTCAGGTCGTGAATTTTAAACTCATCTGCCAAAGCTGAAGAGGGGATATAATATTTCCCGTCAATTAAAACAGAATAGGTCATTGCATCGCAGGCTGGTCCGCATGCATAGCCAATAATTTTTACCTGGCCATCATTTTCCAATACCGGCACAGATGATTTTCTACACCCGGTAACCGAAGCAATGATTAGTAGTAAAACAATTGTAACCCGTTTCATCATTTCTTTTTATAGCTGACACATGCTGAAACAAAAATGTTGCTTCATCTTCACAAATTCATTTCATCTTTCCTTTTCAAAACTACAAATTGTAAGCATGATACGATTTGAATAGATTATGAAACAAATCAACAGCCAGTTAATTATTTCAGCATTTTCCTCAACTGATCACAGGCAAATTCACCTCTGACAGGTATCATGTTTTCATCAAAATAGGGGGACAAATTCTTCTTTGTTAGAAAATATGTATAACTCATGATTGCTAATTTGAAATAGCACATTACCTTTAAACGCTTTCTGAAAAAGATTGCTTTGTCGGCATTATTAACGACCATTCACATATAAAACAAAAATTCACAAACAATGAATAATGCACTGTTTCAATTACAATGGATTGACTATGCCATCATGTCGATTTATTTCCTCTTCGTATTGGGCATTGGCTGGGTATTAAAAAGATACATGAAAGATGCCAGCGCATTTCTTGAAGCCGGACGTTCCATGCCAGCATGGGTTGCCGGTCTTGCATTTATCTCCACTAATCTTGGTGCTCTTGAAGTAATGGGTATGACCGGTTCTGGTGCCAAGTACGGAATGCTTACCACACATTTTTACTGGATTGGAGCAATTCCTGCAATGGTGTTCCTGGCAATTTTTATGATGCCCTTTTATTACGGTTCTAAAGCAAGGTCAGTTCCTGAATATTTAAAACTCAGGTTCGATGAAAAGACCCGTGGTTTGAATGCGATTCTGTTTGCAGTAATGACAATTCTGGCTTCAGGTATTTCCATGTACGCTCTGGCTTTGCTGATGGAAAAAGTATTGGGCTGGAACTTTAATGTTAGTCTTTTCCTCTCGGCAGCAATCGTTCTTGGTTATACATATCTTGGTGGTTTATCCTCTGCTATTTATAATGAAGTATTACAGTTCTTCATCATCATCATTGGTTTGTTACCGGTTGTATTACTCAGCTTACACGAAGTGGGCGGATGGGATGGATTAAAAGCAGGTCTTGACCCGATAGTTAGTGCAAAAGGTTATGCTGCTGATACCTACACCACCACGTGGAAATACACGGGGGCCGCAGGCGCCAACCCAATGGGTGTTGAATGGTATGGCATTGCAGCAGGTTTAGGTTTTGTATTATCATTCGGTTACTGGTGTACAAATTTTTTGATTGTACAAAGAGCAATGGCTGCCGAATCAATTGTTGCAGCAAAGAAAACTCCGTTGATTGGTGCTATTCCTAAAATGTTTATTCCTTTCCTGATTATTGTTCCCGGTATTATTGCACTGGTGTTGATGAACAATCCTGCATCTGGTTTCAGTATTACAGAAAACGGTAAACCTAATTATGATCTTACCATCATCATGCTGCTGAAACATTATTTACCAACTGGTGTACTTGGTCTTGGTATTACTGCATTGCTTGCATCATTTATGTCGGGCATGGCAGGAAACGTTTCTGCGTTTAACACAGTATGGACTTATGATATTTATCAAAGCTACATCAGGCCGGCAACCAACGATAAAGATGGCGATGCAAAACATTACCTGAAAGTTGGACGCCTTGCAACCATCTTTGGTGTTTTGGTTAGTATTGCTGCTGCTTATCTCGCAGGTTTGTTTGGTAACATCATGGACTTTTTGCAAACAATATTCTCCATGATTAATGCGCCTTTATTTGCCATTATCTTCCTTGGTATGTTCTGGAAACGTACAACAGGTCATGGTGCATTTATTGGATTACTTGCAGGCTTTTTAACAGCTCTTCTTCATCATGGTTTAACTATTCCTGAAGGTGCAACGACAATGGTAAAAGGTGGCTGGATCGCTGTTTTAAAAGTTTACCCGGTTGAAATGGCCCAGAACTTCTGGACAGCCATTTATGCGTGTGCATCAGCTGCAATTATTGCTGTTGTGATTTCATTATCAACAGCACAAAAGAAATCAGATGATGAACTGAAAGGACTCGTTTATTCTCTTACACCAAAAGTAAAAGAAGAAGATGTAGCCTGGTATAATAAAACCAGCACACTGGCAATTTTAGTGCTGGCAATTTTAGTTGTTTTATCAATTTTATTCTGGTAATCCTTTAAATACAATTTTATGTTAGATATAAGAATTCCCATTGGCTTTTTGTTCAGCGTACTTGGAGTTTTGTTAACGATTTATGGTTTAACAACAAGTGGCAATGCTGATATGTACACAAAATCTTTCAGCATTAATGTAAACCTTTGGTCGGGTATTGGAATGCTGCTGTTTGGTGGCATTATGCTGCTTACAACCAAGCTTGGTAAAAAGAAAGACAAATAAAAAACCAATCTTTACTATAATAAAAGGCTGCTTCAATTGAAGCAGCCTTTTATTTTTTAAGAAGAGAATACATTAAAAAATCATTTCTTTCACATCTTCAGCAACGGTAATTTTTCCAGCTGTTTTTAAAACCACTTCATCAACAGAAATACCCGGTGCTGTTTCAATTAACCTGAAACCCTCACTTGTGATATCAAGCACTGCAAGATCTGTTACAATCTTCTTTACACATTTTACTCCTGTTAAAGGCAAACTGCATTGTGGCAACAGTTTGCTTTCGCCTTGCGGATTAGTATGCATCATTCCCACAATAATATTTTTTGCACTGGCTACAAGATCCATTGCTCCGCCCATTCCCTTCACCATCTTACCCGGAATTTTCCAGTTGGCAATATCGCCCTGTTCGCTTACTTCCATTGCGCCTAAAACAGTTAAGTCAACCTTTCCGGCACGGATCATTCCAAAGCTCATTGCACTATCAAAAAATGCTGAGCCGGGTAATGTGGTAATTGTTTGTTTTCCGGCATTAATCAAATCAGGGTTTTCTTCTCCTTCAAATGGAAATGGGCCCATCCCCAACAAACCGTTTTCGCTTTGCAATACAACCTGTATTCCTGCAGGAATATAATTTGCAACAAGTGTTGGAATGCCAATGCCGAGGTTAACGTAATAACCATCTTTCAACTCCTGTGCAATACGTTGGGCAATTTGTTCTTTTGTTAAAGACATAGCAGCAATTTGAAAATTGTCAGATCATTACATTTGTTTTCTTGTTGTTCGTTTTTCAATCCGCTTTTCATAATCAGTTCCCTGGAAAATACGATGCACATAAATTCCCGGTGTATGAATTTCATTGGGGTGAAGTTGCCCTGCATCAACAAGCTCTTCCACTTCAGCAATAGTAATTCTTCCTGCCATTGCCATCAACGGGTTAAAGTTGCGGGCTGTGTCTTTGTAAACGAGATTACCCATCGTATCTCCCTTCCATGCTTTTACAATTGCATAATCTGCATCAAAAGCATATTCCAGTAAATAATCTTTGCCGTTAAAAGTTCTGATTTCTTTTCCTTCTGCAACTTCCGTTCCCACACCTGCCGGAGTAAATATGGCAGGCATTCCATAACCAGCAGCCATGCATCGTGTAGCTAATGTTCCCTGCGGAATTAATTCAACCTCCAGTTCGCCACTCAGCAGTTGGCGTTCAAATTCTTCATTTTCGCCAACGTAAGATGAAATCATTTTACGCACCTGCTTTTGTTTCAGCATCAAGCCAATGCCAAAATCATCAACGCCTGCATTGTTTGAAATACAGGTAAGATTTTTAACTCCTTTCTTAACTAAAGCTGAAATACAATTTTCGGGGATACCGCACAAGCCAAAGCCGCCAATCATAATTATTGAACCGTCGGCAATATCGCTGATAGCCGCCTGTGCACCGGTAACAACTTTTTGCATAGCAATCGTATTTGATTACAATATAGCAGAAGAAAAACAAAATTGAAAGTAAACGACTTAATAAGACTTTTATGCTGCTTCAAGGTAATCTTTCAATTCCTGCAACACTTCTTTCACAGAAAAATCAAGTTCATTGAGCAGTGTTGTTACTTTTTCTTTGTCGCTTATTTTAGTAAGATCAGCTTTTTCCAGCACTTTTACTTTTTCTGATACTGCTTCCTTAACTCCCAGTATATGCAGTGTGGTTTTCATGTTGTGCGCAATTTCCTTCATCTTTTTTTCATTGTCGCTGGCAAACCACTCCTGCAGTTGTTTCATTTCATTGGGCAAAGCTGTAAATGCCTGGCTGATGAGATGTTCAATATTTTCCCTGTTACCGCCTGTTATTTTATTCAGGTAGGTTACATTAATTAATTTCAGTTGTAAATTTTGTGGCTCCTGTGTATCTGAATCTGCGTAATAATCCAATAATTCAAACAGTTTTGTTTCATCAACCGGCTTGGTGAGATAAGCATTCATTCCTGCATTGATGCTGGCTTGTTGTTCTTCCGGCAAGCTGTATGCACTTAATCCAATAACAGGGGTTTGAAGCTGAAGTTCACTGCGTATCTTTTTTGTTGTTTCAATTCCGCATAAGCCGGGCATCTGCACATCCATCAATACAAAATCATATTTCTTTTCTTTCAGCAAACGCAATGCAACGAGCCCGTTTTCAGCATTATCAAAACTGAAGTTTCCCTGCCGCAAAATAAAGCCCATCAAATCACGGTTCATTTCATTATCATCAACTACAAGAATATGTTTTTTCTTTCCTTCTTTATGATACACTTTAAACTCCTGTAAACTGTTTTGCTTTTCTTTAGTGATATTTACATTTTCAGTATACGGAATAACAACCGTAAATGTTGTTCCTTTTCCATAAACAGACGACACATCTATCATACCACCTTGCATTTCCACTAACTGTTTTACAATAGGCAATCCAAGTCCTGTTCCCACATATTTTTTTGTTTGCCCGGTTTCAACCTGGTAAAACCGTTCGAATATGTAGGGCAATTTTGATTCTTCAATACCAACACCTGAATCAGTAATGATGAATTGTATCCAGCAGCGGTTTGTATTTCGCTTTAATAAAGAAACATGTACTTTAATAAAACCGTTTTCGGTAAACTTGATTGAGTTTCCGCAGAGATTAACGAGCACCTGCATCAGTTTACGTTCATCACCTGTAAATTCAACAGGAACCTGTGTATCAATATCAGTTACAAAATCAAGATTTTTACTTTCAGCACGTACCTGCATTACCTTAGAAAGATTATTGAGAACATCCCGCAGGTTAAAAGGATCTTTTGCAAACTGTATGTATCCCGATTCAAGTTTTGAATAATCCAGCACATCGTTAATAACCTCCATCAGCAGGTTTCCTGAAACTTTCATTGCCTGTATCCATTGGCGGGTTTCATACGAATGTTCTTTCTTTAACAGCAGATTGGTATAACCAATGATTGAATTAAGCGGTGTACGCAGTTCGTGTGTAACATTTGAAACAAACTGGTCTTTTGCCATTTGCGCCTGTTGTTCTTTTTGCACTGCAATTTGCAAAGATCGGTTCAGCTTATTTGTTTCATACATTTTATACATCACAAAAAATGCAATCAGCGACATAAAAACCAACGAAAGAATATTCCATTTCCTGTCGAGTTCAAGCATTTTGGTTTTATCGGCACTGATTTCATTATTCAGGAATGCAATTTTTAAACTTAGTTTATTAACCAGCTCCTGTGCACTGAATGATAATTCTTTTAATGCTGTTCGCCTGTCGGGATTATCAATCAACTGCAATGCAACTGTACTTCCGTTTGTCTGGTAAGTACGCATTACGTTGTTATTAAGATCAACCTGGTTTTGTGCTTTATGGATAAAAATGTTTATCAGATATTTCGGAACATTACCTTCATAAGAAGTCTTAACTTCTGTAATATTCTTTTTTACGCTGTTTACATTTTTTAAATAATCATCGAGTTTTACAGGATCATTTGTACGAAGATAATTTTCTAGATTGTTTTCGCTTTGTGTGATTAAAAAGACTGTTTTTTCAATTAACTGCAAATATTTTTCGTGCTGAATGATGGAATCATTTTTTGAAGTATGCTCCTGAACTGAATGAAGCATTTTTAATTCAACAAGATAATTAACAGCAATACCAACGAATAAAATGAGAACCACTGTAACAAATGCTGTAACCTGCTTATAACGGAGATTTTTATTGACAGAGTCGAAAAGCAGTTTCATAGTTATGGATTTGGGTTCATTGAAAACGAAAAATTAAGTCAATTCCCTATAAACTGCAATTAATTGAGCTTGTTTTTTCCCTATAGGATTCTCGTAAATCTACGTCAGATGTAAATTTTATTTAATCATTCTCCAGCACCATCGCTGCAGTTTTCCCTCAAAATCAAAGGGAGTTGTTGAGCGTGTAATATCTTTTATCGATGATGCATGGATTTCATTTTCATGCAGTTGAAATTTTCTTGCGTTGTTACTGAAGTACATTACTGCCCCCGGTTTCATTGCCTTTAAAGCAAGGTTCAGCAATTCAACATGGTCCTGCTGAATGTCTAAAAAATCTTTCATTTTTTTACTGTTGCTGAAGGTGGGAGGGTCCATTATCACCAGATCAAAAGATTGCGGGGTAAGTGTGTGCATGTATTGCAAAACATCAGCTACTTCAAACTTGTACTTTTGCCGGTCGACAAGAAAATTGATTTCAAAATTCTTTTTTGCCCATTCGATGTATGTATTTGAGAGATCAACAGTAACCACTTCATCAGCACCGCCTGCTGCAGCATACACACTAAATGCTCCTGTATAAGCAAACAGGTTCAGTACCTTTTTCCCTTTTGATTCGTCCATCACCATCTTACGTGTAATACGATGATCGGGAAATAATCCTGTATCCAGGTAATCGGAAAGATTCACCAGGAATTTCAATCCATTTTCTTCTACTTCAAAAAATTCTTTCTCATCTGCATTCTTCTGGTACTGCGACAAACGATCTGTTTTTCTTTTCCGCTCTTTTGTATAAATATCTTCATCAGGCACATGCAACACATCTGCAATAACTTTTATTGTTTCATCAAGCCATGAAGCATGTTCTTCTTCCGTTAAATGATGCTTGGCCCTGTATTCACTTAAACAAACTTTCGGGCCGTATATATCTATACTGACAGGAAACTCGGGCAGGTCTTTATCGTATAAACGGTAACAGGAAACGTTCATTTTTTTTGCCAGCTTACTCCTGTGTTTATACACTTTTATTAAGCGGTTCCTGAACATTTCTATTTTATCACTTAACATACCGTTTTGTTGATTGAATTATAAAGCAAGTAAGCTGCATCCCCTGATGTCGCTGTTATCAATTCGTCCAAGCACTTTAAAACTTCCATCTCCGTAAACTTCACCTACATCATCGGTTGCAATAAAGCAGCAGGAATAAATATTTGCAAGGTCAATAATATTGATCGCCCCTCTTCCTGTTGTTTTTATCAATTGTGGATCGTCTTCATCACGCACAAACACTTTCATCCAGGGAGGACAGCGGAATAATCCATCAGCTTTTGAATAAGCCTGGCTCATCAGTTCTGTCATTCCATATTCTGAATGTACTGATTCAACTGCAAAACTTTCTTTTAACCGTTTGTGTACTTCTTCTCTTGTCAGCTCTTCTCGCCTGCCTTTCATTCCACCGGTTTCAACAATGATTGTGTTGGTACAGTTTAACTTGTATTTTTCTGCAAAATCGAGCAAGCCAAATGTTACACCAAATAAAATAACCGGTTGCTTATTGGCATTCATCTGCTGCAATGTTTCGTGCAAACTATCCCACTCGTTCAAATAAAATCCATTTGCCGGGTGTTGACTTTTATCCATCAGGCGTTTTACCATGTAAACCAGCGATGAGTGCTGACGCTCAAGGTAAGAAGGAAGCAAACCAAGAATACAGTAGTTTTCAGGTTTTCCGTAATTCAATTCAAATGCTTTAAAAAAAGATTGTTCGTACAACTCAAGCGATTTAACGTAATGCCTGCTTTGAATGGTTTGCGATGTACCACTGCTTTCAAAAACTGCTTCAGGCTGGAACTTTGTACTTACAACGGAATGGGTTTTGAAAAAACTGATTGGTAAGAAAGGAATTTCAGTTACACTGCCAGCCAACCAATCATTTTTACCAAGCATCTTGTAAAATGTTTGGTAAATGTCATTTTCTGCCAGCTGAAAACGAAATGCTTCAACTGCTGCATGATTAAATGATGCAGCGTTCAGGTCAAAAAGATTGTTAACAAAAGCAGGATTCAATTTTTTAATGCTGTATTAATGCTTAAATTTGAAATAAGAACAACTCTCAATGAAGGCAAAACTATTACTTCTTTTCATATTAATCGGCATCCTTGCAGGATGTAAGAAAGATCGATATAAAACTGTTCCCCAGCTAAAGCAGAAAAATATTAAAGTAGGGCAGATTACTACTGTAAACGGCACCGGTACTGCAGTTGAAATTGAATTTGAGGTAACCGATAAGGAAGGTGATGTTACAGACAGCATTTTTATGCAAAAAGTTGATGCAGCCAAAATTCCTTGTCCCAGCAATTCAATCCTCAGCAATTTTAACTATAAAATACCCAGCTACCCTACTAATACCAACCAAAAAACAACTTTTGTTGTAAAGTTTGCAACGATTAGTGTTGCCGGTTATGGATTGCTTGGCGGACCAGCCTGTTCGCCCCGAAAAGACACATCCTATTTCACATTCGTTGTAAAAGATAAAGCCGGAAATAAGAGTGATACGCTTAAAACAAGTGTGATTGCATTTCCGTAGTAACCATTAACCAACATAAAGCAGATGCAACGTTTCATCCGCTTTCTATTCTATCATCACATCATTATTGCATTATGTGCTGCTGCACTTTGTGTGCAAACCAAGTTATTCTACTCTATTTTTGATTATCCGCTCACGCTGATTTCATTTGTATTTCTAGCAACATTATTTAGTTACAATGTGCACTTTACCCTTGCCGCACAAAAGAATAACGATTCAGGCCAATTAACATGGTTTCGTCAACAGAAATCGTTCAATCTGCTGTTTAATCTTGTTACATTATTGCTGATGCTTTGGTTTTGGTGGAAGATCAGATCGGTTACTCATCTCATTATTATATCAATCATCATCAATTTCACGTATACAGGACCTTTACTGCTTAAAAAACCTGTAAAGCTGCCGGCCTTACTTACATTCAAGAAAAGCTATTTTATTGGATTTGTATGGTCGTACGTAACAGTTGTATTGCCACTCGCATTTTTTAAAGTGGATCCGCAGCTGAATGAAATTTTCCTGTTTATGAACCGGATGATGCTGGTTTCGCTTGCCACTATGATTTTTGATTACCGTGATAAAATACAGGATTTTGAATCGGGAGTGCATACCCCTGCCAACCTTATGAATGAAAAACAGTTTACGCTTTTCTTCTGGCTGAATGTAATCGTGTATTTCTTTACTGTTTTTGTACTGGCTGCTCGTTTTCATAATTACATTCACCTGTTGCAGTTAATACCCGGCTTTGTGCTTGTTTACCTGCTTAATAAATCAAAAAAACAAACCGGCGAATACTTTTACCTGGGAATAGTTGACGGGGTGTTAATCCTGGCGGCCTTGCTGAGTTTATTCATCCTGATTTAAGTACATTTGCCAAAACCATGAACGATGGCAAAAGACAAAAAATCATCCAAAAAGAAATCCTTACTTACAGCAGATTCTCTCAGCTTCTTAAAAAATTATCATAACACACATTCACCTGTTGGGTTTGAAACCAGCGGACAAAAAGTGTGGCTCGAGTACCTGAAACCTTACATTGATACACATTTTGTTGATGCGTATGGTACAGCTGTTGGCGTTATTAATCCCGATCAGCCGTTTAAGGTAGTGATAGAAGCGCATGCAGATGAGATCAGCTGGTTTGTAAATTATATTACAGCAGATGGTTTGATTTATTTAAAACGTAACGGAGGTGTTGATCACCAGATTGCCCCTGCCAAACGTGTTTTCATTCATGGTAAAAAAGGAATTGTAAAAGCAGTTTTCGGATGGCCTGCAATTCATACACGTTACAGCAATCCTGAAGCAAAAGAACCACAGCCAAAAGTTGATAATCTCTGGCTTGATTGTGGTGCAAGAACAAAAAAAGAAGTTGAAGATCTCGGTATTAAAGTGGGTTGTGTAGTTACATATGAAGAAGGCTTTGATGAACTTTCGTACGATTATTATATTGCCCGTGCTTTTGATAACCGCATTGGTGGTTTTATGATTGCAGAAGTTGCCCGCTTACTGAAAGAAAATAAAAAGAAACTTCCCTATTCATTATATGTTGTAAATGCAGTGCAGGAAGAAATTGGTTTACGTGGTGCCGAAATGATTGCACGAAGAATTAAACCTGATGTGGCAATTGTTACCGATGTTACGCATGATACCACAACACCTTTAATCAGTAAAATTATTGAAGGTGAAATTGCATGTGGCAAAGGACCATCTTTAGCAACAGCACCTGCCATCCACAATAAACTGCTGGACTTTGTTACTGATGTGGCAGAAAAGAAAAAGATTCCTGTGCAATGGCGTTCGTTAAGCCGCAGCACTGGTACAGATACAGATTCATTTGCTTATGCAAACGACGGATGCCCTTCTGTTCTTATCAGTATTCCTTTGCGCTACATGCACACAACAGTTGAAATGCTGCACAAAGATGATATTGAAAATACCATTCACCTGATATACGAATCACTGCTGGCATTAACTCCAAAAACCAACCTTAGATATTTATGATGCATCTCTTATATCTTGATCCGGGAAGTGGCAGTTACCTGATACAGGTAATTATTGCAGGAGTGCTGGGTGTGATTTTTTATTTCAAAAGCGGATGGAACTGGATTAAAAGTTTCTTTGTAAAAACTCCACCTAAAACTGAAGAAGAAAAGAATGAGTCAGCTGATTAATCATCACCCTGCTTCTTTCAGAGATCCATCTGGTTTTATTTATGAGAAAGATGGTTTGGTGTACAGGTTTGTATCAACTGCATACCAGGCTGATTATGATTTGCTGATCAATTCAGGCCTGGCTGATCAATTAACCAAACAGAAATTACTTCTTCCGTTTACTGAATTAAACGAAAATCATACAGGCAGAAACGATTGGTATAAAACCTTGCTGCCGCAACAAATTCCGTTCTTTTCCTATGCATGGGAATGGAGTTTTGAACAATTGAAAGATGCTGCATTAGCAACGCTTTCTGTTTGTAAACATTCGCTGCAGAAAGGCATGATATTAAAAGATGCCACGCATACAAATATTCAGTTCACTGATGGCAGTGCAAAGTTGGTAGATACGCTTTCATTTGAACAGTATAAAGAAGGAGAACAATGGATTGCTTACCGGCAATTTTGCGAATGCTTCTTAAACCCATTGCTCATTGCTGCACATACAGGAATGGAAGTACATAAGCTGATGCTTTCGTATCCTGATGGTGTTCCTTCAACAGTAGCGGCACAATTACTTCCGTTCAAAACAAAACTCAGCCCAACAGTTTACCTGCATGTACATCTGCATGCAAAACTTTCCTGCAAGCCAGCAAAAGAAAGCACAACCAAAAGAAAAGTAACACAAAAAAATATTGAGCAGATTCTGCAGAGTTTGCATGATCTTATTCAAGGTCTTAAACTCCCTGCCAGGAAAACTGTTTGGAATAATTATTACGACGAAACTATTTTAAGCGAATCCTATCTTAATGAAAAAAAGAAAACTGTTTCATCGTTACTCTCATCGCTTAGTTATAATTCAGTCATTGATTTAGGAGCCAATGAAGGTGAGTTTTCATTACTCTGCAAAAAAGATGCGTTTGTTGTATCAGCCGATTTTGATAGTGATTGTATCAATTCGCTTTACAAATCAATCAAAGAACAGAAAATAAAGAATATTGTACCCGTTGTTGCTGATCTTACTTACCCAAGTCCGGCAATGGGTTGGATGAATAAAGAAAGACCTGCATTATTCTGCAGAAAAAAGTTTGATGTTTGCCTTGCACTCGCATTGGTTCATCATCTTGCTATTGCAAAAAACATTTCATTCGTTCAACTGGCTGATTTTTTTGTTTCAGTAAGTGATCAGTTAATAATAGAATTTGTGCCTAAGACCGATCCAAAGGTGGAGGGAATGCTGAAGTGGAGAAAAGATATTTTTCATGACTATAGTGAAGATAATTTTGAAAAAGCATTCAGCACTTTGTTTAACCTTGCACAAAAATCACCTGTTGCCGGTTCACAAAGGATTTTGTATTTTTTTAAAAAAAATAATTAACTGATCGTTTTTATATACAAACATCTTTAATTACTGATGAAAGTTTTTTTCCAAAAAATCAATAGAGGGTTAAGAGAGAATGCATTTTTTTTACTTTTATTACCATTGTTCTTTATTTACAGTGGTTATAATGAGTTGTTTGGTTTTTTATCCGCTGGTTTCATATTAACAAACCTTTTCCTCCTGCTTCTTGCAGTAGCTTTTATTTATCTTATCAGTATTTTAATTTTTCGAAACAAAACAAAATCATCAGTCTTTACTTTTTTTGTTACACTGTTATTTCTTGTTTTTGGTTATTTACAGGATGTGATAAAAAGCAGTGTACTTCCTTCTTTCTTCAATAAGTATAGTTTTCAATTGTCTGCTGTTTTGATCATACTTATTATTTTACTTATTTACATAAAAAAAAGCAGGAGTAATTTCAGGGAGCTTTTTAATTTCCTGAACTTGTTATTTATTATTCTGCTGCTTTCAGAAATTCCAAACAGTGTCAAGCGTTATCGTCTTGACAAAAGTGTTCACAACTTAATTGATTTTCGCTTTAATGCACTTAATGAATATCAACCATCTGTATCTGTCCCAGACTCTTCAAAACCTGATATATATTTTCTTGTGTTTGATGCAATGGGATCAACAAAAAGTATTCAAAATGGTTTAAACAAAGACAACAGTCAGCTCGATACTTTTTTACAAGGAAAAGGTTTTTATGTAGCAGCAAATGCACACTCAAATTACAACTGGACAATCCATTCCGTAAGTACAACATTGAATATGGATTACCTTCCATCATGGATAGCTCCGGTTATGAATGATCCCAAAGTTTATTTCTGGGGCTCTTCATCTATACTTGATAATTCGTTGATTCAAATTCTGAAAAAGGAAGGTTATCAAACTCACTCCTTTCAGCAAATTTCATTTGGAAATAAAGAATGGCCTGGCAAAACTTATTTTAATTACCTGAAAGCCTATCACTACTCATTCAAAACCTTACCTGGAAGGATTTACAGGGATATTTTCTGGAATTACCTGAAAATAAATACTGAATTCATCCGTAAGCAACAAATTATTTCTATTACCGAAAGAGGTAAGGAGAAAAAAGATTATTTCGATACAACAAAGTATCTGATTAAACAAACCTGCAGCCTTGAAGGAAAACCAAAATTTGTTTACGGTCACTTCATGGTTCCTCATGAGCCATATGTTTTCGATAGTACCGGGAACATAAAACCAGCAGAGCAAATGCTGAAAGAAAATACCAAAACAAGCGATGATGCTTATTATGAACACCTGGTGTTTGCAAGAAAAACAATTGAGGAGCTGGTTACTTATATTCAGTTACACAATAAAAAAAATACCATCATTATCGTTGAAGGCGATCATGGTTACAGAACTGAAAAAGGAAATAAAGCCGGCTACACATTTCAGAATTTCAATTCATTTTATTTCCCCGATCTGAAATACGATTTGCTATACGATTCCATTACACCTGTTAACAGCTTCAGAATTGTAATCAATAAATATTTTAAAGGGAATCTTCCTTTACTAAAGGACAGCAGCATTCTTGTTACAACACAAAAAGAAACAATCAGGAAATCAGAAAAGATACTGCCAACTCATACCCCTTCAACCCCAAACCAATAATACTGCCAGCTGCTTTTGCACTTACATGCGATAAGTGACGGAATTCTTCCCGTGCATGTACATTGGAGATATGCACTTCCACCACAGGTGTTTTTATTGAAGCTATTGCATCGCCAATGGCAACAGATGTATGTGTGTATCCCCCGGGGTTCATAATAATTCCATCATAACTGAAACCAACACGCTGCAATTCATTAATCAGTTCGCCTTCCACATTACTCTGGTAATAATGAAACTCCACTTCAGGGAACTTTGCTTTCAGTTCAACCAGGAATTCTTCAAACGACTGGGTGCCGTAAATACCCGGCTCCCGTTTTCCAAGCAGGTTTAAATTGGGCCCGTTAATGATGGCAATTTTCTTCATAACGTAAATATAAGAAAGGGAAAACGAAAACGCCGCCTGCGTTTTATGCGGCGGCGTTTGTTATATTAGTTGCACAACTTAATTCAATGTGCTTTTGATCATATTAACAAAGTCATCAAAGAGGTAACGACTGTCGTGCGGACCAGGAGTTGCTTCCGGATGATACTGCACCGAAAATGCAGGACGATCTTTCAGTTTAATTCCTTCGATTGATTCATCATTCAGGTTTACATGTGTTACTTCAACATTTGCTGCATTGAGTACTGCTGTTGCGTCAACTGCAAAGCCGTGGTTTTGCGTTGTTACTTCGCACAATCCTGTTGAAAGATTTTTAACCGGGTGATTTAATCCCCTGTGGCCATGATGCATTTTAAATGTTGGTATTCCATTTGCCAGGGCAAGTAACTGGTGACCCAAACATATTCCGAAAGTTGGTTTCTTCTCATTCACAATTGCCTTTACAGTTTCAATGGCATAATCCATACTTGCAGGATCGCCGGGGCCATTTGAAATAAAATAACCAGCAGGATTAAATGCTTTCAGCTCTTCAATCTTTGTTTTGGCTGGGAATACTTTCAAGTAAGCACCACGATCAACCATGCACTGCAGAATGTTGAGTTTTGTACCAAAATCCATTACTGCAATTCTGATGGGTGAACTTTCATCGCCCATTGTAAATGCTTCTTTTGTGCTTACAGTACTTGCCAGCTCCAATCCTTCCATTGAAGGCACTTTTGCCAGTTCTTCTTTCAGCTTTGCTTCATCCAGTATTTCAGACGAAATAATGCAGTTCATGGCACCTTTAGTACGCACATGAGCAACCAAAGCTCTTGTATCAACATTTTCAATGGCAACAATATTCTGTGCTACCAAATACTCCTGCAATGAATGATCGGCAATGTACCTTGAAAAACGATCTTCCAGGTTACGTCCAATCAATCCTTTAATTTTTACAGTTGTACTTTCTACATCTTTTGCAAATGTGCCATAGTTTCCAATATGCACATTGTTCATGATGATGATCTGGCCGGTATAGCTTGGATCAGTAAATACTTCCTGGTAACCCGTCATACCTGTGTTAAAACAAATTTCACCGGTAGTGGTACCAATTTTACCAAAAGCTTTTCCGTAAAAAACATTTCCGTCTTCCAGCATTAATATGGCTGTCTGACTTCCTGTGGGCATGTGTGGTTGTGTCATATTAATTTGCAAAATAAAAGAGGCAGAACCAAATGGCCTGCCTCTGAATCATATTTTTTTCAACATTGAATTTATTCTTCTGATTTTGCTTCAGTTGATTCTTCTGCAGCAGGAGCTTCAGCTTTTGCTTCAGCCTTTTTCTTCGCACCACCGGCACGACGGGTTTTCTTAGCAGGAGCAGCAGCTTCGCCTTTTCCTTTACCGTAGATTTCGTTGAAATCAACCAGTTCAATCATTGCTTTTTCTGCATTATCACCTACACGAATTCCCAACTTCAGGATGCGGGTATAACCACCAGGGCGACCTGCAACTTTTTCAGCAACTGCACCAAACAATTCAGCAACAGCTTCTTTGTTTTGTAAATAGCTGAACACAACACGACGGCTGTGAGTAGAGTTGTCTTTTGCCTTCGTAATTAATGGTTCAATCCAGGTACGTAAAGATTTTGCCTTTGTTAAGGTTGTAACAATACGCTTGTGCTGAATCAGTTCAATTGCGAGATTGGTCAGTAATGCTTTTCTGTGAGAAGCAGTACGGCCCAGATTTTTGATTTTGTCTCCGTGACGCATGACGTTTAAAATTTAGAATCTTGTACCGTGTCAGGAATTACAAGATTATGTTTAAAAGAAAAGTCAGCTGCAATTGCTTGCTACTGACTAAAAATATTAATCGATATTATCTAATCCCATTTTGTGCAGATCCATTCCAAAGTGTAAGCCTCTTTCGCCTAACACCTGCTCAATTTCAGCCAGTGATTTCTGACCGAAGTTGCGGAATTTCATCAGGTCTTCCTGTTCGTACTGAACGAGTTCGCTTAATGAATTGATCTTAGCAGCTTTCAAACAGTTGAAGGCACGTACTGAAAGATCGAGATCTTCCAATGGAGTCTTCAACACCTTACGTAACTGCAGCATTTGTTCATCAACCACATCTTCTTTCTTCTCTTCTTTATTGTCGAAAGTGATGTTTTCGTCAGTGATGATCATCAGGTGCTGAATTAAGATACGGCTTGCCTGTTTTACTGCTTCTTCAGGATGAATGGTGCCATCTGTAACCACTTCCATCACCAGCTTTTCAAAGTCTGTACGTTGTTCCACACGGGTATTTTCGATGGAATACTTAACGTTTTTGATGGGAGTAAAAATAGCATCAGTAGCAATGTAACCAAATGGAGCATCCTTTGGTTTATTATCATCAGAAGGTACATAACCACGGCCCTTAGCAATGTTGATTTCAATATCAAGTTTTGCACTTGGGTCCATTGTGCAGATCAGCAATTCAGGATTCATTACTTCGAATGTCTGAGTTGCTTCGCCAATGTTAGCAGCAGTAAATTCTGTTTTATTTTTCAGGCTTAAAGTGATCTTTTCAGTAGCAACATCATGATCAACTTTCTTTTTAAAGCGAACCTGTTTCAGGTTGAGAATAATTTCAACAACGTCTTCGCTTACACCTTTTACAGTTGCAAATTCATGGTCAGCGCCTTCGATTTTGATACCGGTAATAGCGTAACCTTCTAATGAATTCAGCAATACACGGCGTAAAGCATTACCAATAGTAACACCGTAACCGGGTTCAAGCGGACGGAATTCAAATTGAGCTTCAAAGTCAGTTGCTTTCTGAAGAACAATCTTGTCGGGTTTTACGAAATTCAAAATAGCCATATTGAAGTTTCTTGTTTACATTTTGAAATCGGCTTTTCAGCCTTGATTAAGCTGCGGTTGCGTCGCACACTTGTACGTGCAGTAATTCTGTTCTGCTATCAGCTAATCGCTAACAGCTCTCAGCTATTACTTGCTGTACAATTCCACGATCAGTTGTTCCTTAATGTTTTCAGGAACACTTTCACGTTCAGGATAAGCAATGAACGTACCTTTTACTTCAGCTTCGTTGTAATCAATCCAGTTGAATTTAGGATTCTTTCCTTTAATCTGGCTTGTTACAGCAGTGTTGTCTTTGCTCTTATCTTTCAAGCTAACAACATCGCCTGGCTTTAAACTGAATGAAGGAACGTTAACCACTTCACCATTTACAGTAATGTGTTTGTGACTAACAAGCTGGCGTGCAGCAGGACGGCTTGGAGCGATACCTAAACGATAGATGGTATTATCCAAACGTGCTTCAAGAAGGCGGATCAGGTTTTCACCAGTAACACCTTTTAAGCGTGCAGCTTCTTCAAATGTTTTACGGAATTGCTTCTCTAATACACCGTAAGTGTATTTAGCTTTTTGCTTTTCACGCAACTGTAAAGCGTATTCACCTAAAGTTTTACGTTTACGTGTTGCACCATGTTGTCCGGGAGGGTTGCTGTTTTTGCCCAACCACTTTCCATTTCCCAGGATGGGTTCACCGAAAATACGGGAGATTTTGGTCTTAGGACCAGTGTAACGTGCCATAGTTTTTATTCATTTACGCTTTTTAGAAACCGGTGAACTGATCGTTAAAAGCGTTAAAAATTAATCAGTCACCCTTTGTTAAAATGAATCAATGGCGATTCAAATATGTGATAAAAGCTATCAGCCAATATTCATTGGCCGATAGCTTTTTATATTAAACTCTTCTCTTCTTAGGAGGACGACAACCGTTGTGTGGTAAAGGAGTAACGTCTTTAATCATTGCTACTTCAATACCTGATTGTGATAATGCACGAATTGCACCTTCACGACCAGAACCGGGTCCTTTTACATAAACATCCACACGCTTAACACCTGCATCAAAAGCTACTTTTGCAGCTTCAGCTGATGCAACCTGTGCAGCATAAGGAGTGTTTTTCTTAGAACCTTTGAAGCCCATTTTACCGGCGCTGCTCCATGAAATAACCTGTCCCTGCTTGTTTGTTAAGCTGATAATGATGTTGTTGAAACTTGCAGTAATGTGTGCATCACCATGTGCATCAATCTTTACTACTCTTTTTTTGGCGGCAGCCTTAGCGCTCACCTGTTGTGCTTTTGCCATAATTAATAACCGAGGTAATCATTTGTTTAAAAATTATCACACATTTTGTGTGACCAGATCAACGCTCCGTTGCACCAAACATCTGCTACTGACCTGAAAGAACCGGTGCATATTAAAAGCTAAAAGCTGATAGCTCATGGCTAACAGCTTTTGGCATTTATTACTTCTTAGTTGCCTTCTTCTTACCTGCAACTGTTTTACGCTTACCTTTTCTTGTACGGCTGTTTGTTTTAGTACGTTGTCCACGAACCGGCAAACCTTTACGATGGCGTAAACCACGGTAACATGCAATATCAAGTAAACGCTTAATGCTCATCTGCACTTCACTACGCAGCTGACCTTCTACCTTAAACTCATTGGTAATGATGTTACGGATAGCATTCAGCTCATCATCGTTCCATGAATGAACTTTTTTGTTTACATCAATACCAGCCTTTTCAAGGATGTATTTTGCAGTAGATGGTCCAATACCATAGATATAGGTTAAACCTATTTCTCCTCTTTTGTTCTTTGGTAAATCAACACCGGCAATACGAGCCATATTATACGTTTATAGTTTTTTGTTTTTAGTTTATTGTTTATTGCTCCGGAAACCAGAAACAACAAACACGCTTATCCCTGGCGCTGCTTGAAGCGGGGATTCTTTTTGTTAATTACATACAGCTTACCTTTTCTGCGTACAATCTTGCAATCGGCGCTGCGTTTTTTGATGGATGCTCTAACTCTCATTGTTATATGTTTTCTGCGTTAAGCTTTCGGCTTTTAGCGTTCAGCATTATTTATACCTGAAAATTATCCGGCCCCTGCTTAAATCGTACGGACTCATTTCAACTCCTACTTTATCGCCAGGGAGAATACGGATGTAGTGCATCCTCATTTTTCCTGAAATAGTAGCCAGAATTTCGTGCCCGTTTTCAAGCTGTACCCGAAACATCGCATTACTTAATGCTTCCAGAATTTTAC
This sequence comes from Chitinophagaceae bacterium UBA1931, assembly GCA_002337125.1. Lineage (GTDB taxonomy): Bacteria > Bacteroidota > Bacteroidia > Chitinophagales > Chitinophagaceae > Lacibacter. Next base: position 122,495 of record DDFJ01000002.1, on the reverse strand, counting down.
CGTCTTGCTTTATGAGTGCTTGTTTCGCCATACTTTTTGGGGTCGCAAAGATAGGAGGATTTCCTGAAAATTTTACAAAAAAATTGCCCCCTGCCACAATTCCTGAAAAAAATTTGCAAACTGGGGGCAAAAATAGCTGAATCTGCCGTTAAATCGGCTCTGCAGTAAGGTGAACCTTGGTCATTTGCAGGTAATAATTCTGAAGCTGGTGCAAGGCAATGGGCTGGTCAACATGCCTCCTGTCTTCCCTGTACCAGAAATTGATATGACTGAAATCGCCGGGGCTGTTTACATGGAGCCGGAATGCACCTTTGAGGTATTTCACCGAGCCATCGGGCTGATCTTCCCGAACAAAGCTGATTTTCTTCAGTGCCTCATCGCTGAGAGGGATGGGCGCCAGATCATCGGCTCCAAACCAGAAATTCTGGCCGGCGTTGGTTTCTAAATTTGCCAGGTGCTGGCTCATATCCACTTCCAGCACTTCGGCTTCCATTTGTGTGCCTTCGTTATTCACCATAACGAAATCACCTGTTTTTAAGTCGGAAATTTTAATCATGGTACAATCGTTTTCTACAATTTACTCATTCCTTTTTGTCTGTGCCATGATTTGGGGAGATTTTTAAGATTTTGGGGATGAGGTACCTGGTTATTATTTATAGAAGTCAGGTTATGTTATGGACTTATTGATCTTGTGGGATGAGATGATTTTCCAGCCTTTGTAGTTGACAATAACTGCAATGCTTTTTGCAGTTATTTTAATGTTTGTTGCAGTTTTTTGAATGCACTTTGCAGTTATTTCAATGTTTGTTGCAATTATTTGAATGTTCTTTGCAATTTCTGCAATGTTATTTGCAGTTTTTGCAATGCTTTTTGCAATTTCTGCAAAGCTTGTTGCAGTTATTTGAATGTAATTTGCAGTTTCTGCAATGTAAATGCCCGTTTATTTGATGTATGTGGCTGTTTTTTGACTGTTTTGGGTTGAAAAGGTGCCGTTTTGAGGCTTTTTTGGGTGGTTTGCCTGTTTTATTGAGTTTACTGTTGTTTCTTTTTTCTTTTTGCTTGCCCAAAAAGAAAGAAAAAGGGCCCCGAAAACCCCCGCCTGACCGGACGGGCAGGAATACCCAGCATGGTTTTCGGAAAACCGCCTTGATTGAGCAGTGGTGCAGAGTGGTGAATTGCTTTGGAAATTACTTGAACATGCCAGGTTCAACATAAAAATATCTGGCTTTTAAAAGAAGCAAACTTCTGCAACGGGTTTCAAATTCCCGATAAAACCGGGACAGGATCTAATGGCTACAAGTGATCCGAAAAACAGCAGAATACTTGCACCAAAAGGGCTGGTCAGGCGACCAACAAGGGCGTGGTGAAGCCTTTTAAACAATCTCCCCTAAAAATATGTTTTATAATAAATTCATTTCTGTGCTTAAGTTTATACTAAACAGCTTTTTCATCATGTCAATATTTTCCTGTGCTTCTATTCCCAAAGAAGTTACTGCTGTAAAAAACTTTCAAAAAGAAAGATACCTGGGCAAATGGTATGAAATTGCCAGAATCGATTTCAGGTTTGAAAAAAATCTAAATAATACCACTGCAGAATATTCTGAAGCTGCGAATGGTAAAATAAAAGTGGTTAACTCCGGTTTTGATTACACCCGTAACAAATGGAAGAAAGCTGTTGGAAAAGCAAAATTTGCAGGCGATGATAAAACAGGTATGCTCAAGGTTTCGTTTTGGGGACCTTTTTATGCCGGGTATAATGTGATTAAAATTGATGAGAATTATACCGTTTCATTAGTTGCGGGTAAAAACTTTAATTACCTGTGGATACTTTCAAAAACACCCACTATCCCCGACAATGTAAAAGCAGAATATGTACAGTATGCTCAAAGTCTTGGGTTTGATACTTCAAGATTGGTTTGGGTTGAGCACAAAAAATAAACCGGAATAATTACAGTCATAAAAAAAGTTGGCCTTTTAAAAAATTAAAACTTCAGCAGAGGTTTCTTGTTGGTCAGGCGACCAACAAGGGCGTAAGAAAATTGCTAATTGAAATGAATGGGATTTCGGACTGCCATGTTTTGCAAGACCCTGCTTCTTCCTTTTTTGTTTGGCCAAAAAAGGAAGCAAAAAAGGCCCCCGATTTTGAATGACAGCCCAAAATCGGATTGTTCCCTGATTTAACTTTTGAATTACTGTATTGAAATGCATTTGGAAATACATGAACATCTCAGGTGTGGCATAAAAACAATATGGCTAAATAGCACAAGCAAGACGCTTGCGAGTGAAGCAGTATTAAAATAATTAATAAGCTGAAAACCAAATAGTATATTGTTTTATTTTTATGCGTTAGTTGCGTATATTTATGAGTTAGTGGCAAGGCTATGGCAACTTTTCCTACATATTCAAAACAAAAGGGTGGAACACCAGAAGTTTTCCAGTACAACTCAATTCCTGAGAAATTAAAAGGGCAGATTTATCACATATGGCATGACTTCTTTGAACAAGAAGGTATCAATAACAAAGATAAACATGACATATATGAACATATTTACAAGATACTTTTAAAGGAAACAGGTAAGAAAAGGTTATATTTCAATGGGTTATTCTTTGATGATAACCCCGCAAATCAGATCGAAAAGTATTTCGAGAGTTTAGATGATGTTGATGCTACTCTGGACACAATCGGAGTTATTTTCTATATCGTTGAGCAAGTACAGAATATTACTAATCAACAAAACCCATATATTAAGCTAGGATATACTGCTGACGAAGCTATTAAAGACTTAAACATCAGGTTCAAGGAAAATGCAGTTGGGTACCAGTATATCAACAGTAAAATTATCAGGATAGACAATCAACTGTTGCATGAAACAGCAGTAAAGCCAGCATTACAATTCATTCATCAAAAAGAATATCAGAACGCAAATGAAGAGTATTTGAATGCTCATGACCATTTCCGACATAGGAGATATCAAGAGTGTTTGAATGAATGTCTAAAGTCGTTTGAGACAACAATAAAAATAATCTGCAGTAAAAATAAATGGAGCTTTAATCCAAATGATACGGCAAAACCATTGATAAATATTCTTCTGACTAATAAGTTCTTGCCCAATTATAATGAAACATATTTAGGCTCTCTTAGAACTATTATGGAGAGCAGTATTCCAACTGTGCGGAACAAAAATAGCGGACATGGACAAGGCGTTCAAAAAAGAGTCGTCCCTGAACACTTGGCATCATATCTACTGGCGATTACAGGTGCAACGATTAAGCTCTTAATTGAGACACAAAATGCTTTAGAAATGAAGCCCAGCCACTAACATGCGCTTGCAAATATGCCGGCTGAAGAACAAGTGCTAAACAAATCAATAATATTCAACTTTATCAATAAATTTAAGCTGACGAATTACAAATGTCGGTACATCGGCAAGATCTTCCCGTTCCAAACCAAATCTCCTTCCTCTATACAAAAAAACAGCCCCTCTTTCGAAGGGCTGTGCAGTTACATGTTCCTTTTTTATATAATTATAATGTAACGCCGCTTTTGAAAATGGCGATTTCACGGAAACCTGCTTTTTCATGATTTGCTTTTTCACCACTGGCTGTGCGAACAATTTTATCAATGAGTTCATCCAGCGCTTCATCAAAACTTTTGTCTTCGGCAAGCGGACCTGCATTATAATCAATCCAGTGCGGTTTGTTTTTTGCCAGCTCTGAATTGGTGGAGATTTTCAACGTAGGAATAAAACTTCCAAACGGCGTTCCCCTTCCTGTTGTAAACAATACGATATGACTTCCTGCTGAACCCAATGCTGTGGTTGATACCAGATCGTTACCGGGTGAGCTTAACAGGTTAAGACCTTTTGTTTTTAAACGTTCGCCATATTTCAATACATCCACCACGTTGGCGTTACCACCTTTTTGTGTACAACCCAGCGATTTATCTTCGAGTGTTGTAATACCACCGGCTTTGTTACCGGGTGATGGGTTTTCGTAAATGGGTTGTTTGAGATCAATGAAATATTGTTTGAAATCGTTGATGAGGTGAACGGTTTTTTCAAACACATCATGATTGATACAACGATCCATTAAAATGGTTTCGGCACCAAACATTTCAGGCACTTCGGTTAATACAGTTGTACCACCCTGGCTAATGAGAAAATCGGAGAAATAACCTACGAGCGGGTTTGCTGTAATGCCCGATAAACCATCGGAACCACCACACTTCAATCCTACTTTCAGTTCTGAAATAGGAATCGGTTCACGCTTATCCTGTTTTACAACTTCATAAATTTCTTTCAGCAGGTTTACAGCATCTGTTACTTCATCCTGCACTTTTTGTGTGGAAAGAAATTTCACTCTTGATTTATCGAAATCGCCCAGTCCTGCTTCAAACTCATCAATCTTATTGTTTTCGCAACCAAGACCCAGCACCAATACACCACCTGCATTTGGATGCAGTGCAATATCGCTCAGGATCTGGCGTGTGTTCTGGTGATCATCGCCCAACTGTGAACAACCATAGTTGTGCTTGAACACTTCAATACCTTCAATATCGGTTGGGTTTACTTCGGCTTTAAACTCACGGATGATCTGTTCTGCAATACCGTTTACACAACCAACTGTAGGCACCACCCATATTTCGTTACGGATGCCCACTTCGCCATTTTTACGGCGGTAACCGTTGAAGGTGAGGTTGCGTTTGGGATGAACCACATCGTGCAGGGAAGGGTTGTACGAGTAATCAAATACATCGTGCAATTTTGTTTTTACATTCTGCACATGCACATGCTCGCCCTGTTTGATGGCTGCAGTACTGATACCGATTGGATAACCGTATTTGATGATATCGGTTCCCTCAGGAATATCAGTTAAGGCAATTTTATGGCCACGTTCAATATTGCTGAGCAGGGTGATATCCTTGCCATCAACACTGATTACTTCACCAGCGGAAAAATTGCGCAGAGCGATAACAACGTTATCTTTTGCATTAATTTTTATCAGTTCCTTCATTTGGCGGTTATTTAATTTTTTTGTTTACACGAATTGAAACGAATTACACTAATCTGAAAAATTGATTCGTGTTATAAAAAGATCTTTTCATTTATCTTATACCAACTCAATAGCTTTTTGCATGCCATTGTTTAATATACTTACAAGATGTTTGGTAACGATATCTGTTAAGCCTTCCACTTCGTTAAGGTTGAGCTTCCAGTTTTTATCGTAAGCCAGTACATCTGTTACAACTGTTTTTACTGATGCATCGGAACCATCGTATTTAGCCCAAGCATTTTTCAGTAAGTCGAGCAATGCTGCATCATCATTCAGTGCAATATCCTGATCGCCACGTTTTCCTTTGTAGAAAGCAATGGTTGCTGCAAGAGAGAACGTAAGCTTTTCGGGCAATGCGCCTTTTCTTTTCTTGTATTCTAACAAAGAAGGCAGCACTCTTGTTTCAAACTTGCTCCATGAATTTAATGAAATGCTCATGAGCAGGTGTTTGATAAACGGATTGGAAAAACGCTCCAGTACTGCTGCAGCAAAATCCTGCAGTTCCTGCAAAGGCAGATCGAGTGTTGGAATGATTTCATCATACAAAGCATCTTTGATGAATTTGCCCACTACTTTATCTTCCATTGATTCACGTACTGTATCAATTCCGTAGAGGTAAGCAACCGGCACCAATGCTGTATGCACACCATTGAGGATTCTTACTTTACGGACTTTATAAGGAGTTACATCTTTTACATACAATACATCCAGACCAATTGAAGGGAAAGGAAGTTCTTTTTCCAGTTGCTCACTTTCGTTCTGGATAACCCACAGATGGAAAGGCTCACCTTCCACCACCTGCTTGTCTTCATAACCAAGCTCAGCTGTAATTTCAGGAATACGGTCTTTTGGATAACCTGGCACAATACGATCAACCAACGTATTGTTGAACGTACATGCACTGCCGAGCCACTCAACAAAACCAGCTTCAAAATTCCAGTCGGCAGCCAGGTGCAGAATTGTTTTCTTTAAATTATCTGCATTTTTATCGATGAGTTCGCAAGGAATAATGTGAACACCTTTTGCTGCATCGCCATTAAATGTTTTGTAGCGGTGGAATAACCACACAGCCAGCTTAGCGGGGTAAGATGCCGGAGGTGTATCGCTTGCTTTATCATCGGCTTTATAAGTAATCCCTGCTTCGGTTGTGTTTGAAATCACAAAGCGCATATCGGGATTTTCTGCTGTTTGAATAAACTCAGCAAATTGTTTATAAGGGTTCAATCCCCTGCTGATAACATTGATTGTTTCGTGGTAGTTTTCAACTTTTCCGTTTTGCAGTCCACGCAGATATACTGTGTACAGGCCATCCTGTGCATTGAGCATATCAACCATTCCCATTTCAATAGGTTGTACAACTACGATTGATCCGTTGAAGTTTGCTTTTTTGTTGAGTTCATTGAACATCCAATCGACAAAGCAACGGAGGAAATTTCCCTCGCCAAACTGAAGTACTTTTTCAGGATATTGCTTAAATCCGGGGTAAGTTTCTTTAGAAAGAAGCATTTCGTTAAAAATTTAGGCATTAAAAGTAAAGACAGTTTTCGGGAAGACAGGCATAATGCCCCCCGTAAAGGCATATTTATTTACGCTATCGTTTGCGTAATATGCCTTGAATACATGAATGCGGGAAGAAGTCCGAAAAAGATTACTGTTAGCTCCTTTTCCTGTAGCTGAGAATGGCCAACCCGTTCAGGGCAACGGCAAAGCCTGTTATTTTGAGCAGGTGAATTTTAATATCGGCAAACGTACTGCCTTTGAGTACCACCATACGCATGACTTCAATAAAATAAGTGACCGGGTTAAACCGGGTAATCCATTGCGCCCATACCGGCATACTGTCGATTGATGTGTACAAGCCGCTCAGCAGCACAAAAATCATCATAATAAAAAAGGAGATGAGCATAGCTTGTTGCTGCGTAGAAACAAACGTTGAAATTAATAAACCCAGGCCAAGCACCGCCAGCAAATACACGGCTGCAAAACCATAGATGGTTAAATAACTTCCCAACGGCAGAATGCCGTAAATCACAAAGGCAATGATAAGCCCCATCGTCATGGCAATTAAACCCAGTACCCAGAACGGAATAAGCTTGCCAATGATAAAATGATATTTTTTAACAGGTGTTACGTTGATCTGTTCAATCGTTCCAATTTCTTTTTCTTTTACAATGTTGATGGCTGTAAGATTGGTACCCACCATTGTAAGCAGCAACACGAGCATACCCGGCACCATGAAAAATTTATAATTCATTGAAGGATTGAACCAGTTGGAAGATGTGACTTCGATTTGTGTTTGCGGATTGAACTTAGGCATCTGTATCCATTCCAGTCTTACTTCACGGTTAAAATCCTGCAGGATAGAACGCAGGTAAGCACTGCCTAAACTTCCTTTTACACCATTGATGGCATTACTTGCAACAAAAAGCTTGGCTTCGTTTTCTTTGATGAGTGTTTTTTCAAATGATGCGGGAATTTCAAGAATAATATCTGCTTCATCATCTTCTATCTGCTCAAGCGATTTTTCGTAAGAATCTTTATAACCTGTAAGCTGAAAGTAACCCGATGAGGTGATTTTTGAAACCAATTGACGGGAGTATGTTGAATGATCATGATCTGCAACAGACAGTTTGATGTTTTTAATTTCATAATCTGCAGCCCACGGAAGTATCAGCAGCTGAATAACGGGCATCATAAAAATCATGCGCACATTCGCTTTATCACGGAATATCTGCCGGAACTCTTTTTGCAGTAAAAATTTCAGTGTCCTCATTGCAAACGGATTTTAAAACGTTTAACAGCCACAGTTAAGAAGAATAACAGCATTCCAACAAGAACCAATGTTTCCTTCCACACTCCCATTATACCCAACCCTTTGATCATAACCGAACGCACAATGATATAGTACCATTTTGCCGGAACAATGTTTGAAAAGGTGCGTAACGGCAAAGGCATATTTTCAATGGGGAACATAAAACCACTGAGCATTACAGTTGGCAAAAACATTCCCACCAATGCTATAAACATGGCCGCCTGCTGCGAATCGGTAATGGTTGATATTAATAACCCCAGCGAAAGTGCCACCAGTGTAAACAAAAGACTTTCGGCTACAAGTAAAGTAAGGCTTCCGTTAATTGGTACTTCCAGCACAAATACACTCAGCAATAAAATAGATGCGATGTTAACAGCAGATAACATTAAATAAGGAACTGCTTTTGAAAACACCACCATTTGCGGTTTCATAGGCGATACAAGCATTACTTCCATTGTGCCCATTTCTTTTTCTCGTACAATGGTAATAGCCGTCATCATGGTACATACCAGCAGCAATACCATTGCCATAACACCGGGAACAAAATTGTATGCACCTTTTAACTGCGGGTTATACAGCATTCTTGTTTCCACGTTAATGCTGTACGGCAATTTTTTATTACTGGTGATGCGGTTCTGAAAATCCATGATAACCGCAGTTGCGTAATTTGTAAGTGTACTTGCAACGTTAGGATCTGATGCGTCGGCAATTAATTGTACGGATGCTTTGTTGATATGCTGCAGATCTTCATCAAACTGGTTGGGCAATACAACTGCCAGTTTAATTTTTCCTTTACGGAATGCTGTTTCAATTTCTTTGTACGAAGTAAGGTTTTGCTGCACATCAAAATAACGGCTTGCATCCAACTCCTGAATAAGTGAAACAGATGCTGCATCTTTTGACTGATCCAACACTGCAATTTTTGAATTCTTTACTTCATTGGTCAGTGCAAATCCAAAAATAATAATCTGAAAAACCGGCATGCCCAGCAGGATAAACATGGTACGTTTATCACGCCAGATGTGCAGGAATTCTTTTGTTACAAATGAGAAAAATTGTTTCATAATATCCTAGCTGATAGCTTTTAGCCTTTAGCTATTAGCTTGTTTTAATGTTCTTAAGAAACCATGAATCATTTTAATTTCTTCTTCAAGTAATGTTTCTACTTTGTCAAGTTCTTCCGAACCAACTAAGTTCATTTCTCTTGCTATTATCAAATAGGTTTGAACTTCGAAAGAAGAACCTAGTGCAATTTGTAAAAACCTTGCATAATCTTTATCGCTGTCTCTGCTGCTCCCCTCTGCGATATTCGCAGGTATTGAAACTGCCGCTCTTGTAATCTGTGATGTTAATCCAAACTTTTCTTCTTTTGGAAATAAAAGAACAAGTTTATACACCTGCTTTACAAGTTCAATCCCTTTCTTCCAGATCAGTAGCTCTTTAAAATTTTTCATTCTTACAGGTTTAAAATTGACAGTGTGTTCTTCGCTAAAAGCTATCAGCTAATAGCTAAAAGCTTTTATTCACTTCTTGTTGCTTTCCTCGCCAGCTTCAGAAAAACTTCATCCATGGATGGTGCATTATATCTCTTGCGCAGTTCGGCCGGTGTATCCATTGCTTCAATTTTTCCATCCACCATAATACTTACCCTGCTGCAATATTCTGCTTCGTCCATATAGTGTGTTGTTACAAAAACAGTAATGCCTTTATCAGCAGCTTCATAAATCATATTCCAGAACTCCCTTCGTGTAACCGGATCAACACCACCGGTTGGCTCATCCAAAAAAACAATTCCGGGTTCATGAAAAATTGCAACAGAAAACGCCAGTTTCTGTTTCCATCCAAGCGGTAATGATTTCACCAGTTTGTCGGCTTCATTTCCAAGGTGTAACTGATCAACGATCTCCTGTGTTTTATCTTTTATGAATGCTTTGCTTTTTCCATAAATACCTCCATACAGCTGCATGTTTTCACGTACAGTTAAATCTTCGTACAACGAAAACTTCTGGCTCATGTAGCCAATATTCTTCTTGATATCTTCATTGTGTTTGTACACATCAAAACCAGCAACAGAAGCTTTGCCTGATGTTGGCATCGATAAACCGCACAGCATGCGCATTGCAGTTGTTTTACCTGCACCATTTGCACCAAGAAAGCCGAATATCTCTCCTTTGTGTACATCAAAAGTTATTTCATCCACTGCAGTGAAATGACCAAAGCGTTTAGTCAGTTTAGTTGCTGATATAATAATATCGTTACTCATTGTTTTCTTGCATCAGGTTCATGAAACAGTCTTCAATTGTAGGGGTTGAATCAATGATCTCCAGCTGCTGATGATTTTTTGTTTGCAGGTATGCACTCAGCTCTTCTTTGCTTTCTCCATTCTTCATAATCACATGATGATAAATTCCGGAAGGATAAGCCTGCGAAACCATTTCGTTCGACTTTAAATCATTCAGCAGGTGAAGCATATTCTTTGCACGCACACCAAAAATTGCGTTTTTGAATGATTGCACAATTCCCTGTGGTGTATTAATCGTCATGATAGATCCAGACTGCATCAACGCTACTCTGTCGCACATGCTTGCTTCATCCATATAAGGTGTTGACACAAGAATGGTGATTCCCTGCTCTTTCAGCCGACGCAGCATTTCCCAGAATTCTTTTCGGGAAACAGCATCCACTCCTGTTGTTGGTTCATCAAGAAACAAAACTGTGGGCCGGTGAATCAATGCACAGCTTAATGCCAGTTTTTGTTTCATGCCGCCGGATAATTTTCCTGCTCGACGATGCTTGAATGGTTCAATCTGCGAATAGATGTCTTTAATTAAATCATAGTTTTCATCAACAGTTGTATTAAAGATGGTTGCAAAGAAGTTGAGATTTTCAATGACACTTAAATCCTGGTACAATGAAAACCTGCCCGGCATGTAACCGGATATTTTCCTGATTGCTTTAAGATCCTTCACCACATCCAATCCTTCAACTGTTGCAGTGCCGCTGTCAGCAAGCAACAACGTTGTAAGTATCCTGAACAAAGAAGTCTTTCCGGCACCATCAGGACCAATGATTCCAAACAATTCGCCTTTTGATACTTCAAACGAAATATCATTCAGCGCTTTGATTGTTTGCTTCTTTTCGCTGTACGTTTTTACGATATGTTGAACCGATATACTTTGCATCATTTAAATTTCACTTCGCCGTACATTCCTATTTTCAGATAACCATCATTCTTCACATTTACCTTTATAGCATACACAAGATTTGCACGCTCTTCTTTTGTTTGAATCGTTTTTGGAGTAAACTCAGCTTTATCCGAAATCCATGAAATGGTTCCGGTCATTTCTTTGTATTTGCCTTTGCCATCATCAACAAGCACTTTCACCTGCTGACCTAATTTTATTTGTGCCAACTGATCGTTGGTAACATACGCTCTTAATTTCAACACACCCAGATCAGCAATTTTATACAATGCTTTTCCTGCTGCAGTTACTTCACCTGCTTCAGCATACTTGGTTAATACTGTACCATTAATTGGATTTACAATATCAGCACGCTTTAACTGATCATCAAATTGTGCAACCCGTTTCTGCAGTGGTTTCGATTCACTTAAAATGCTTTTGTTTTGAGTGGAAACATTGCTGCGCTGCACATTAATCTGCTGCTGCGTAACAACCATCTGCTTTTTCACCACATCAATCTGTGCATTGATGTCATCGAGTTGTTTGCCGGTTGCAGCATCCTGCTTCATTAAATTTTCAATCCTTTGTTTTTCGTGCTGGAGATTGGCAAGTTGTGATTGCTGAACAGCGAGCTGATTCTGCAATAACTGCACCTGCGGACCAACATCCACAGTTTTATCATTCAACGAACTGATGCTGGCCTGCACCTGTTCTTTTTGCAGCGATAAGCCAACTGCATCAATACTTCCAATAACACGATTGGCTGAAACGGTATCGCCTTCGTTAATATTGAACGATAGAATTTTACCGTTTAATTCGGAAGAAACAATTACTTCTGTTGCTTCAAATGTACCTGAAGCATCAAACTTGTTTCCGTTACCGTTACAACTCAACAATAAAGTTGCAGCAACTGTTGCTGTGAAAATGTTACGCATATTTATTTTCCCTTAGTAGTTTGATAATTTATTTGTGCCTGTAATAACTGTATCTGGTGAACAATTAATGTTTGTCGTGCCTGGTCTTCAGCATTTACTTCACGCAGGTAATCATTGGCTGTAATTACGCCGTTTTCCAGTTGTGCATTAGCTGCTTCTTTTACCTTCACCCGCAGTTCAATAATCTCTTTATCTTTTGCAATAAGCTGGTTGATTTTATCAATTTCACTTTGCTGCTGTTTTAATTGCGTGTTGGTGTTGAGAACAAACACATCCTGCTGCACACTGATGATTTTCTTATTTATATCAATTAACTGTTTTTCTTTTTTTGCCGTGTATAATCCGCCAAAAGCCCAGTTGAAACGAACACCGGTTATATAATAAGGAGAGAATTTATTTTCCAGCATGTTCAATCCGGGTCGTCCATAACCACCCTGGAAAAACAAACTTGTTTTTGGGAGATTACGTGCTTTGATGATGCTGTTCTGTCCCTGTAAAAGTTGTTGTTGTTTTTGGAACAATGTCAATTCCGGCCGTTGAATCGTTTCATCAGCTGTAAAATTTGCAGATGGCTTTTCAAACACAGCTGTTGCTGCATATTGTTCGCCGGTAAATAAACTCAGCACATCAGTTAAACCTTTACGGGTTGCCTTAAGTTCAATAACACGCTGGTCAATTTTTAATATCTCTGCTTTTAATAAGTTGATGTTTGATTTAAATGCCACACCATTTTGTACCTGTGCTTCAGTTTTTTTCAAACCTGTTTCAAGATCCTGGCGAATAAGATCAGTTTGTTTTAATTGTTCATCAATAAACAAAATGCTGAGATAAATCTGGTTAACCCTGTCGGTGAGTTTGTATAACTCCACTTCAATTTTCTGATCTTCCACATCGGCATTCAGCTGCTGAATATTTTTTTGTTCTTTAATTAAGCCGCCATCCCAGATGAGCTGGTTTACATCAGCCACAACTTTGTACTGATCCTTGCTGGGAGGAGTAATGCTGATGCCCGGCACCGGAATTTTTACACTGGTAACATCCGATTGATAGGTTGCTTGTCCGCTCAATGTAAACTGCGGCAAATAACCTTTACCAATATTCTCAATTGATATTTCTTTTGTTTGCCTGATTAAATCTTTTTGTTTTACCAACGGGTAATTGCGCTTAGCAGCTTCAACAACTTTTTCAAGTGTTACAGACTGCGAAAAAGCAGTATTCCCGAACATCAAAAAAAGAAAAAATAATTTCTTCATATATCCTGTTTTTAACAGCTTTAGCTGTACTTACTTTATTTGAATTGATAACCGCACAAATTCCGGAATAAGTTTTTTACGTTCCTGCATCATTTGTGTAAACTGTCGGTCATTAACATTCATAATCAACTGTACCAGCGGTCTTCCTACAAACGGGAATATACACATACCCATTATATTCATCATGAGGTGTGCAGGATGAATTGGACGAATCTGTTTTTTATGAACAGCTTCTTCTATCTGACCCACCAGTATTTTTATATTGGGTTTTTTACCACCCCACATATTTTTTACAAACTCATCTGGTTGTTTGTTCATTTCATGAAGCACAAATAATGGAATGAAAGGGTTTTCTAAAATTTTATCTATATACTCACCGCAAAACGCTTCAATTTTCTCAAACAATTCAAGATCACTGCTGAAAATAGAATTGATTTTTGGAAGAAATGCCTGCATTGTTTCAATAAAAACAGTTTCAAACAATTTTTCTTTATTCCTGAAGTAATAATGAAGCAGTGCTTTATTAATACCCGCCTTGTCTGCGATCTCCTGCATGCGTGCACCCGCCAAGCCATGTTCAATAAACACTTCTCGTGCTGCATTCAAAATCCGCTCCTCAGTAGAAGTATCTTTCTTAGTTTTAACCATATAATTTAACCAAATGGTTAACAAAAGTAAAACAAAAATATTTTCTTCCAAATTTTTCTTGCCCGGCAAGTATTATTTTGCAGAATCGTAACTTCCCCGGTAATGAAAAAACAAATTTTTACGGCAGGGCTGCTGGTTATCCGCAACAGGAAACTGTTGCTGGCGTTCAGCAACAATAAGCAATGTTATTACCTGCCGGGAGGAAAGATTGATGAACAAGAAACACCTGAAGCAGCACTTTGCAGGGAAATTGCAGAAGAACTGAACTGTGAACTCACTTCACAGGATTTTACTTATTACACACATATCACTGCATTGGCTTACGGAGAAAGTGACGGATTGATTATGGAACAGGAATGTTACTTACCCAAGAATGAAATAAACGCAACAGCATCTGCTGAAGTTGGCGATCTGAAATTCTTCACGCTTGATGAATATCTGCAGCAAGCTGCAACTGCACCCGGTGCCGTGATGATTTTACAAAAACTGAAAGAGGATAATTTAATTGATTAAGCATGACAAGAATAGGATTGATATCAGATACGCATAATTTTTTGGACGAAGCTGTGTTCAAACATTTTGAGCAATGCGATGAAATATGGCATGCAGGCGACTGGGGAACAATTGAATTAGCGAATGAACTAAAAGAAAAAAGCAAGCTACCTGTAAAGGGTGTTTATGGCAACATTGACGGACAGGATATCAGGAGTATTTATCCGGAGCAACTTGTATTTTATTGTGAAGAGGTGAAAGTGATGATGAGGCATATTGGCGGTTACCCGCCTAAATACAACCCTGAAACAAGAAAAGAACTGAAGCTTCATCAGCCACTATTATTTATCAGTGGTCATTCGCATATTTTAAAAGTGATGTATGATGATCACATCAATTGCCTGCACATGAACCCCGGCGCAGCAGGAAAACAGGGCTGGCATAAAATGAGAACGCTTATCCGTTTTGTGATTGACGGAAAAAACATGAAAGACTGTGAAGTAATTGAACTTGGTAAAAAATAAAACAGCGAATGAAAATCATTCGCTGTTTATAATGTTAGTTTGTTTTGTTGTTTAGAACCAAGGGCGTGCAATTGCCTCTCTGAACGGCCAGGGAACTGCTGCAAGTATTAATACCAATGCAATTAAATACATCCATTTTGCTGCATTGAAATTTTCTTTTTTTGCTTTTCCTCTTGCCATGGTAATCAAAACAATTGCTGCAATCATTGCAGTAATGTGTTCAACAACCCAGAAACGTGCAAAGCTGTCTTTCATTACATTCCCAAACCCGCCAAGGCTTTCGACCATATGATATCCAACTGTATCACTGTTGAAATACTGAAACAGTCCAAGAATGAGCGTAATGTGTGCTGAAATAAGCAACCACAAACTGATTTTTTTAACTCCACTGTTTTTGGTGAACGACTGAACTAATGCAATCAGTAATAAAATTAAAATCACCCAGCGTAAAATGTTGTGCAAATGAAGTAATCCTGTATACATATTGTGTTATTGTTTATGTCAAAACTAAAGCATTCGGTGAAACAACTGTCAGGAAATTGTTTTTCTTATTGATTTGCCTGTTAAGTTGAAAAAAGATTAACAATTATTGAGATCAAAAGTTTAAAAATAGTTTATAAAGGAATTTCAACTGCTATTTCACAACCCTTACCGGGTGCGCTATGCAGTTTAAGTTCGCCCGCAAAAGCTTTTACTCTGCGCCTGATATTTTCAAGACCGATACCATTCTTTCTTTTTTCAGGATCAAAGCCCTTGCCATCATCAGCTACCTTTAACATCAGTTTATTACCTTCTTTACTGAGGCTGATGATCACTTCTGTTGCATCGGCATGTTTAATAATATTACTCAGCTGCTCCTGTAAAATTCTGTACAGATTGAGCTGAAGTTTATCTGATATTTCACGATCATCGATTCCATTCACTTCAAACTTCACATGAAAGCGGTTGCTTTCTGTCATTGTTTCAACAAGTGAAGTAATCACATGCATCAATGAAACATTTTTTGTAGCACCGGGCGATAACTGGTGTGAAAGTTTCCTGATTTCATTAATTGCTTCACGTACATATTTTTCACCTTCCCTGATTTCGTTTACAGGCAATGCACCTTTCTTCATTTTCTCCAGTCCATATCCCATAAACAATAATGATGCAGCCAATATCTGGTTCACATTATCATGCAGTTCCATACCAATCTGGTTCCATTCTCTTTCCTGGGCTTCAATAACTTCTTTCTCAATTTTTATGGAAAGTTCTTTTTCGGTAGTCACATCCTGCATAGAACCAATCATACGTTCAATATGACCTTCCTGGTCATAAATAACAAATACACGGTCATGCACGTATTTATATGAGCCATCTGCACACTTAAAACGGTATTCAAATTGTATAAACTGGTCTTTGTTTGCAATTGCCTTACTAAATAATTTTAAAACCTGTTCCTTGTCTTCGGGGTGAAGATGATCTTCCCACCATTTTTGATTGCCTCCAAGATCGGACATATTATAACCAAATGTTCGTGTAATGCCCTGGTTATATAATACCTGCCGGGTTTTCCCATTCGAATCCCAGATCGTATCACTGGTTGCTCTTGTAAGCAAGTCGTAACGTTCCAATGCATCCGTAATTTTTGCTTCGGCTTCTTTACGTTTCGTGATATCAGACCTGATTGTGATAAACTGAACAGGTTCATGGTTTTCATTTAAAAAAGGAATGATGGTTGTATCAACCCAGAAAAACGAACCATCTTTTGCCCTGTTTTTAACTTCGCTTCGCCAAACATTTCCACTTAAAACAGTTGACCATAATTTAGAATAATGCTCTTCTGTATGGTAGCCCGATTTTAAAATCTTGTGATCCTGCCCTATAAGTTCATCAAGTGTATAGCCAGAAATTTTGCAGAAATTTTCATTTGCATATTGAATAATTCCTTTGTTATCCGATACATCAACAATCGATGATTCGTTCAAGGCGAAAATGTAATCTTCAACCCGCTTCTCTGCTATTTTACGTTGTTTTTCGTTATCAATTTTATCCAGTGCAAATGAGAGATTATTTACAACTCCTTCCAGTAGTTTTATTTCATCGCTGTTAAAAAAATTAGGAGCTGAAGCATAAAGCGAAAACACACCATAAATGCCGCCCGCTTTCCTCAACGGCAAAGCCATGAGGGAAGCATATCCTCTTTTCAATGCACTTTCACGCCAAGGAAGCATTGAATCATCGTTGGCAATATCATTACAAACCGTAACTTTTCCTTCCCTGATTGCAGTGCCTGTCGGGCCCTTCCCTGCCGGGTTTTCAATGAGTGATATTTTTTTTATTTCAGCCAGGTATCCCCTCTCTTCACCATTAGATATTATTGGATTTACAGACATTGTTTCCAGGTCGGCCTGCCCGATCCATGCCATTCTGAATTCTCCATACTCAACAGCTATACGGCTTGCCTCGCTTAACAATGTAAACTCATCTTTCACCTGGATGATCAGTTCGTTGATATGGCTCACAAACAAGTAAAGCCTGTTTGTTTTTCGTACAGCAGTTTCTGCAAGTTTGCGGTCGGTAATATCAGTGTATGCTCCGAGTACGCCAATTATTTCGTTTTTTGAATTGCGAAGAGGTGTTTTACTTGTAAGTGCTGAAATGAATTTCCCGTTTGATACGGTAAACATTTCTTCAATGTTTAATTTCGGCATTCCCGATTCAATAACCTGCTTGTCATTATTTCTGAACAATTCGGCCTGCTCGTACCAACCCATCTTATAATCATCTTTGCCAATTACTTCAGATGCTTTTTGATAACCGGCATCTTTTGCAAACATTTCATTACATCCGAGATAAACTGAATTTCTGTCTTTCCAGAAAACACGAACCGGAACAGTATCGATAACTGAATTAGTTATTTGTTGTGATGCGTGAAGTTGTTCTTCTACCACCTTGCGGTTGGTGATATCGGATATAAATCCATACCAGAGAATAGACCCATCAGCTTCTTTCTGCGGAAGTGCATTACCATATAAAGTACGGATTGTACCATCAGCAAACTTCAGCCGGTATTCATGTTGCCAGATCGTCAATTTTTCACTTGATTCCCTGATCGATTTTATGACATCATCATAATCATCAGGGTGTATTGATTGGAAAGCCTTTGCAGCACTGATCTTCACTTCTTCAGGTGTTACACCACAAAGATCTTTGATTGCTTCGCTTGCATAAGGAAAATAAAAATTTCCATCGGGCAGTAACCTTAGCTGATAAATAACACCAGGCACCCTTGCTGCAATTTTCTGCAAACGTTCATACGATTCTTTCTGCTGCTCTTCACCTCTTTTCCGTTCTGTAATATCATAAAGAGTTACCAGCATATTATGGTTCATAACAGCACCGGAAATCAATACTGTACGAACCTCACCGTTTTTACAAACAATGTCATATTCAGTTGGTGAGATATCTTCAATATCCTCCACTGCATTTTTAACACGAAGATCCCAACGTTCTTTCGCCTTTGCCCTGTAAGCCGGGTCAGGATATGCCAAATCCCACCATTCATTTACTGAAGGCATATCTTCTTTTGAATAGCCAAATGTTTTATAAAAAGCATTATTGCAGGCAAGAAATGTTCCTTCCGGGTCTACATAAATCAACGGTATTGCTGCTACATTAAATAACTTTTCAAAACGTGTTTCGCTTTTGCTGAGATCTGCATTACGTTCATCAAGCGCATCGAGCATTTTGTTGAACTCTCTTGCAAGTTGTGCTGCCTCATCATAACCTTTCAAACGTGTTCTTGCAGATGAATTACCGGCTCCAACTTTTTTGATTGTATCCTGAACTGCATACAGGCGGCGGGTAAGGCGGTATCCCATAAACCAGATAATTATTGCACCTGCAAGAATTGCAATAAGCATATAACTAAGCCCTTTTACAAACACTTCATTTAATTGTGCTGTAGCTTGCTGCTGATTTAATCCTATACGTACCCAGCCAACATATTTGCCATCGATCATTGAGGGAACGGCAATATCAATCAATGCAGGTGTGCGGGAAACAACGGTTAATACAGGCTTAGCAGGTAAATCAAGTAAATACTTGCCAATTTTTGAATGATCTGTGTGAGCAAGAATGTATCCTCTCTTATCAGTTATAATCGCAAAAGAAAGTTCAGAATAACTTCTCTGTGCATCGGCTAACTCCTGCAGCCTGGCAATATCATACGAAGCAATACCACCTGCAGCAGAAATGGACAGAGGTTGTGATAAAGCAATGGCATGATCGGTTTGTTGCTTCAGAAACATGTTGCGCTGCCTTGTTAACAGGTCAGTAATAAATACCGACATTACAATAGCAGTAACAGCCGATATACTTATTACCAGCCTGCCCCGAAGTGTATAAAATAAATAATGCTTTATATCCAGTATTGTCATTTCATTTCAATTTTTCTGACTTCCTTTTCAAAACGTTGAATATATTGCTTTACCCTTTCGTAATCTTTATTTGATGCCGGCAAAAACTGTTTGATCTGAATTGCAGAAAGTATTTCTCTTCCTTTATCCGATTCATTGATTTTTAATAAACATGCAGTTACCTGATTCCGAACCGAAGTATCAATGTCTTTCCGAAACATAATTGAACCATTAATAAAAAATTCAGTTTCCCAAATCACCTTTAGTTCCGATGCAATTTCAGGATGACTAACCTGAAAATCATTCCAGGGGATGATTGTACTGCCAGCAGCTGCTGAATTCTTCATGTAAACATTCATTATTGCAGATTCATGTGAGCCAACATAAATCTTTTTTATATCCTTGTTTACATTAATTCCACTTTTGTGAAGAAAGTATTGTGTCATAATACTTGCAGCCAATGCATTGGGGGATGGGTAACTGATCGTTTTGCCTTTTAAGTCAGATGGAGTATTAATCCCGGCATCTTTTCTTACTATGAAAATTGCTTTTAAACCTTCCGGATAGTCCAACTTTAATATTACTTCATAACCGGTCTCTATGGCCTGTATCGTTTGCAACGGATTTAGCAAAAGAATTTCGGCACTACCATGTTTATATTTATTCTCAAAACTTTCATAATCTGCGGAAGTTTCAATTGTGAAATATGCATTTTTTACATGGCTGTTAAGATAATCCATTAATGGCTGGTAGACCTTAACAGTATGGGCAGGGTTATTAAATGGAGGAACTATAAAATGATACTCCGGTATAGAAACAACAGGAGTTATTCCATAAACAGGACCTGATGCTTTATTTTTTCCTTTACAACTTACCAGCAAAAACAGCAGCAGAAAAACAGGAACAAGCAGTTGATATAACAAGTTTATTGATTTCAGCCTTGCATTTACTTTACCAGGAATGGTAAACAGCCTGTTACCAGTTGCTACTTTTTGATTTAGAGTTTCAGAAAAAAAATATTGATTAATATGAATTAAAACAGGGCTTTGCATAAAAGGCTTGCTAAGGAATACAATCATTTTTTGGGTAATAAAATAAACTGCACTGCATTTATTCACCATGATGTGATTAAATATACATCGATATTTTTTCAATTCGTAGCAAAAAAGACAGTTTATCTGTTGTGAAAAATGAAAACAACCGGCTACGCATTTATCCATATAAAGCACATAAACAAAAACACTTATTTTCTTAATTTTAATATGGAAGTTAAATACTCCCTTTCGCCTCAAACATATTATTTATGATGTTTGAAATCAGCTTATGTTTAAACATTAAAAAAACACCATGAAAAAATTACTTCTTCTTTTGCAGCTTATAATTGTTTCTTCCGCTTTGGTTGCACAATTTCATATTCAAAAAGATTCGGTTCCGGTTACAGGAAAATTTCAATTCAGGAAATTTAATTCATCCTTACCCGGGAACAACACGCAACAGGGTTTTGCTTTTGGCTTAACACCGGGTTATATGCCTGTTGTAATTCCTGATAAACGTTTTACTTCGAATATGCCGGTCATTGTTACGGATAAAAGGTTTACTTCAAACATGCCGGTTTATAACCCTTATTCAGCTTTTGCACAAGCGAATCCTTTTGTAGTTATTGGCAAACCCATTTTAATAATACCGCAAAAAAAACAGCAAAACCCATTAACCAAACCCAGCCCAAGAGAAACTTTGCGCTTTGAAACACCCCTTGGAACTAAAGGAATCTATATATTCTGAACAACCATATACCCGTTGTTTGTGAAAAAAAACAGTTGAAATTATTTTTTAGTGACCAAAATCATAGGCTGACTCAAATCATCCATTTAAGTTTATGCTGCGAAAAGGAGAACGATCCTTCAGGCAAGGTTCATCTCCGGGCCGTTTAAATACGATTAAACAAAAAAATCCGAATATGAAAACCAAGCAGTATCTCCAGGACATTGCACAATGGCAATGGGACTTATCAGGTTATCAAAAAGCAGCATTCCTTATTGAAGAACGACTGGATGCCATTCACAAAAACATTCCTTCTCAAAATCCCAAGTCAATCCGCATTAACCGTTTGCTTGAACAAATTGTTGACCAGGAACGTGAATTAAACGACATGGAAAAAAATATCCTGATGGAAAAGGAAGCCATCAGGAAATACAAAGAAAACAATTACTCTCCTTCAGAACTGGATCATGATCACCAGATCAACTTGCGGAAATTCGGCAATGAAGAAGTACTGTTTACTTCTATCAAAAAAGATTACTACGAGCTATTAGAAGACTTGTTGCTGAGATAAGTAACCTTACTTCATTATTCAACCCAGTCGGCAATAAAAATATTGGTGTCGTGTGTACCACCATTATTTCTGTTGCTGCAGAAAACTATTTTCTTTCCATCAGGGCTAAACATTGGAAAGGCATCAAAACCTTTGTCACGACTGATCTTAGTAAGGTTTGTTCCATCTTCATTCATGGTATACAAGTTGAAGGGGAAACCTCTTTTGTATTCATGATTGCTGGCAAAAATAATATGCTTGCTGTCGGGCATGTAGGCTGGCGCCCAGTTTGCCTGGCCAAAGTTTGAAACCTGGTGGGCATTGCTGCCATCGGCATTGGCAACCCACACTTCCATATTAGTTGGAGCTACTAAATTTTCAGCAAGAAAATCTTTGTACTCTTTTATATCAGCTTCCGTTTTTGGACGGCTTGCACGCCAGATAATTTTTTTACCATCGGGACTAAACCATGCTCCACCATCATACCCCAACAGGTTGGTGATCCGCTTTTCTTTACCGGTTTTCAAATCCATAATGTACAAATCAATATCACCATCTTTGGTACTGGTATAAATCATTTTCTTACCATCGGGCGAAAGTGTTGCTTCTGCATCATAACCTTTGCTGTGTGTTAACTGCTTTACAATTTTTCCATTCAGATCGGCCATGAAAATATCATAGCTGCTGTACAAAGGCCAGATGTATTTGTTACCATACTTCTTCCTGTCTGGTACTGGCGGGCAGGTATCAGCAGCAAGATGAGTTGAAGCATAAATGATATGCTTACCATCTTTCATAAAAAAGCCGCATGTGGTTCTTCCTTTACCGGTACTCACCAGTTTTGGAACGAATGGTTCGCCGGGAGTTGTTGGAACTTTGGCGATATACATCTGGTCGCAGGGAATACCTTCTTTTGGATTTGTTTTTTGGAAGATGAGCCACTTACCATCATAACTGAAATAAGCTTCTGCATTATCACCACCAAACGTAAGCTGGCGGATATTTTTGAAATGCTTCTCTTCGGGATAATGAACAGTGTCATCATTACTAACGATTTCAATACCGGTAGTAAAATGATTTTCCACTTTCGAAAAAAAGCTCATTGATACAGCTGCAATGATTACCGGAAGCGATAAACTGGCTAGTTTCATTTATATGATTTTTTGTAAAAATATTTGCTAAACAGGTTGCAAATGTCAGGAAAATGTAGAAAGCCTGCGCTAAAATATTTTAGTTTTGCGCCATGCTAAACAGAACGGTCATCAGCCTGGCTATTTTCACCCTTGTTTTATTTTCCTGCAACAATAACGGAACAGATACAAAAACTGTGGCCGATACAGCTTCGTCCCAAAAGGCAGTTAGCGAACTTGAAAAGAAAGTAAACGACCAACCACAGGCCGACAGCCTGCGTGAAAGCCTTGTGCAGGAACTGGTTCAGAACAATCAACTGGATAAAGCAATTGGCCAGATTGATGTTTTACTTCAGAAAAATCCCGGCAACCCCGCCTACCTGTTTATGAAAGCCGATGCTTTCGAGAAAAAAGGCGATACGGTAAATGCCATTTCATTTTACAGGCAATCACTCGACACTGCTGGCTTGTTTCCTGAAGCACAGTTGCGGCTTGCTGCTTTATATGCTGAAACGGGTAATGCAGCTGCAACAAATCTTTGTGATGAATTGCTGAAAGAACCTACCGCCATCAGGATGCGCAGCGATATTTTATTTGTAAAAGCAGCGTATTATTCCAAGGTAAAAGACAGTCAGAATGCTATACGTATTTACAACCAGCTGATCAAGGAAGACTACACTTATCTTGATGCGTATATTGAAAAAGGACTGGTTTATTACGATATGGGTAATTTTGCAGAAGCACACAAGGCATTTGAGAAAACAACCAGTATCAGCAACAAATATGCTGATGGTTATTTCTGGATGGCCAAGACAGAAGAAAAACTTAACCGCACACAGGAAGCAATTGACAATTACAAAAGAGCACTGGCACTTGATCAGTCAATTTCTGAAGCAAAAGATGCACTTAAACGGTTAGGTGTAATAAAGTAAGAAGTATAATAAAACAAACAACTACAAACCATAAACAAATTCAGATGCCAATTATTGCTCCATCATTATTATCAGCAAACTTTATTAACCTGCAGGCCGATTGTGAAATGCTGAACAACAGCGTTGCCGATTGGTATCACCTTGATGTGATGGACGGACGTTTTGTTCCCAATATTACGTTCGGGCCAATGATTATTGAATTTTTACGCAAGGCATCAACCAAAACATTTGATGTGCACCTGATGATTGAAGAACCGGGAAAATATGCTGAAGCGTTTCAAAAAGCCGGTGCCGATATTCTTACTGTTCATTACGAAGCATGCACCCATCTGCACCGCAATATCCAGCAGATAAAATCGCTGGGCATGAAAGCAGGTGTGGCGTTGAATCCACATACACCTGTTGAACTGCTGAAAGATATTTTAGGTGAAATTGATCTGGTGTTGCTGATGAGTGTAAACCCGGGGTTTGGCGGACAATCATTTATTCCCAACACACTCAATAAAATCAGTACACTCCGCAAAATGATTGACGAGCAGGGACTGAATGTAGAAATTGAAATTGACGGTGGCGTTACACTTGATAATGCAAAAACAATTCTTGATGCCGGCGCAACTGTGTTGGTGGCTGGTAATACTGTGTTCCGTTCATCGAATCCTGCTGAAACGATCAGCAAGCTGAAAAATATTATCTAAAATGCTTCGTTTTAGCAGAAAGCATTAGTTTTATCTTACATGAAATGCCCATAAACAACACATGCCAAACTGCATGATTACCTGGGCATACTAAGTGACAAATAAATCCAGCCGCAAAGCGGCGAACTAAAAAATAAACACTTGAAAGCAACCAAAATCTGCTTACTGTTTTTATTCCTGATCACGGCATCTGTTTCATTTGCCCAGAAAAAATCGGCAACAATTGCCGGTAAAGTGCTTGATGAAAATGAACAACCCATAAGCAACGTTTCAGTTGTTGTTCTTGGACGCACTTCGGGAGTAATCAGTAACGATTCCGGTTATTTCAAAATAAAAGTTCCTGCCGAAAAAGCATTTGCACTCATTTTTTCTCACACATCATTCCGCAGCGAGCAGCGTAATTTTTTCTTAAACGAAAACGAAGATGAATTCGTCGTTATCCGTTTGGAAAAAGGTGCGAAAGAACTGCAGGAAGTAACGGTAAAAGACGACCGCTTACGAACTGAAGGTGCAGGTTACCGCATCAATCCAAAAAATGCATTGCAGCTTCCATCGGCAACAGGTGGTGTGGAAGCTTTGATTAAAGTGTTTGTTGGAAGTAATAACGAACTCACTTCGCAATATTCTGTTCGTGGTGGCAACTACGATGAAAACCTGGTGTATGTAAACGATTTTGAAGTATTCCGTCCATACCTGGTTCGGCAGGGCCAGCAGGAAGGATTAAGTTTCATCAATCCTGAAATGGTTCGCACACTTACTTTCTACAACGGAGGATTTCAATCAAAGTATGGCGATAAGATGAGCAGCGTGCTCGACATCCAGTACAAGCGTCCAAAATCATTTGGAGGATCAGCTTATGTTTCCATGCTTGAACAAGGTGTTCATCTTGAAGGTGGAAGCAAAAATGAAAAATGGAGTTACATTGTTGGTGCAAGAAATAAAAGCAACCAGAATTTATTAGGCAGCCAGGAAACCAAAGGCAACTATGTTCCTTCCAGCAACGATTTCCAGGGTTATATTACATGGCAGCCAAAAGAGAAGTGGATGTTTGAAGGAATGGGCAACTTTTCTAAATCGCAGTTTAAACTTACACCTGAATTCAGCAGGCAAACAGCATCGGTTTTATCCAAATACTTCACAACAAATCTTGGACTTGATACCTACTTTGCCGGTGCCGAAAAAGATGCATACAGCACAACCATGTTTGGTGTTGCTGCCAATTATCAGCCCAAGAAAAACCTGAAGCTGAAATGGATGCTGAGCCGGTTTATTGATAAAGAAGAAGAATCGTACGATATACAAGGAGCCTATTTATTTGGTGAAAGGGATTTCGACCGCAGCCATTCTGATTTTGGTTTGATTGTGAACCCGCTTGGCGCAGGTGTGTTTCAGAATTTTGCACGCAATCGTCTCACCATACAGGTGCTGAATTTTTCGCACAAAGGAAGTCTTGAAAAAGGAAAGCATTTTATCCAGTGGGGCGAAAGTTTTGAACAGCAATCCATCAACGATAAACTGCACGAATGGGAAATGCAGGACAGTGCCGGTTACAGTTTACCATTCAACCCAAACCAACTGCAGTTAAACAAAGTAATTAAATCAACTGCTGAATTTTCTTATTTCCGTAATACAGGGTTCTTACAGGATAATATTATTCTCAAAGATTCGCAGAACATGACCTTACAGGTGGGCGTACGTTATACATACAATACGCTCAACAATGAATTACTGTTGCAGCCAAGGGTGCAGTTTGCGTTTAAACCAAAGTGGAATAAAGATATTATTATCCGCACTGCTGCAGGTGCATATCATCAACCTCCTTTTTACAGGGAACTGCGTGCTTACGATGGAACAGTGAACAAAGATGTAAAAGCACAAAAAAGCTGGCAGGCTGTTGCAGGTATTGATTACAATTTTAAAGGTTGGGGTGGCCGTCCATTTAAACTACAGGCTGAGGCATACTACAAACATATGTACGATGTGGTGCCATATGATATTGACAATGTACGCATCCGTTATTTCGGAAAAAACAACGCCAAGGCTTATGCCACAGGTATTGAAGCAAGATTGTTTGGCGAACTGGTGAAAGATGCAGAAAGCTGGGTAAGTATTGGCTTGATGCGTACAAGAGAAAATTTAAGCGATGATCAATGGTATAATTATAAACTCGATTCACTGAACCGCCCGGTTGACAGTACATTGGTTCAGGGAGGATGGGTACGCCGCCCAACAGACAGGTTATTAACCTTTGGCATGTTTTACCAGGATTATTTGCCCACCAATAAAAACTTTAAATTCTCCATGAACTTTTTGTACGGCACAAATCTTCCGTACAATATTCCCAACAATGTGAAGTACCGCAATGCGTTTGTAATTGATCCGTACATACGTGTTGATTTTGGATTTAGTGCATTGCTGCTCGATGGAGAAAAATCAAAACGCAGAAGTCACAGTCCGTTCAGGGATTTTAATACTATCTGGGCAAGCCTTGAAGTATTTAATGTAATTGATAAGCCCAATACCATTTCATACATGCTCATCAAAGATTTCAGCAACAGCATTTATCTTATCCCGAATCGCTTAACACCACGTCTGGTGAATTTCAAGATTGTGGCGAGGTGGTAATAAACTTTCATTCGCTTTAATTGTTATAGAATTTATTAGTTTAGCCAAGTTAAATTAACGACATGCCATCCTCTCCCTTACAAGAATTTTTAAGACACGTACAGCAAATACCCAATGATGTTTTTCTGCGTCAGCCATTCAATGGCGAGTGGAAAGAATGGACCTGGAAACAGGCCGATGATGAATGCAGAAGAATGGCCGCAGCAATCAAATCACTTGGACTGGCGGAGAAAACTCATATTGCTGTTCTTTCCAAAAACTGTGCACATTGGGTAATGGCTGATTTAGCAATTATGATGGCTGGTTGTATTTCAATTCCCATCTACCCTACTTTAACAGCACATGCCATACAGCCAATATTAGAACACAGTGATGCCAAAGCAATTTTCATTGGCAAACTGGATGATTTCTCAACACAGGAAGATGGTATCCCTTCCGGGTTTATCCGCATTGGTTTTGATGATTACGAACAACAACAGCAATACAACTGGAACGAACTGATTGCAAAACATCAGCCACTGCAGGAAGTGCATCACTGGACTGCAGATGAAATTTTAACCATCATCTACACATCAGGTACAACCGGCAACCCCAAAGGAGTTATCCATACTGCAGGTAATTTTGATGCAGTGTTAACCGTTGCAATAAAAGAGCTGCAATTGCCAAAGCGTTCAAAAATGTTTTCGTATTTACCACTAAGTCATATTGCCGAACGTACAGGAATTGAGTTTGATGGTTTGTACAGCGGCTCCGTCATTTCATTTTCTGAATCTATTCAAACCTTTGCCAAAAATGTTGAAGAAATTCAGCCCGAAGTATTTTTTGCAGTACCTCGGTTATGGGGAAAGTTCAGGGAAGGTATCCTGCATAAAATTCCGCAGAAAAAACTCAGCCTGCTGTTGTCAATTCCATTTGTAAATACGTTCATCAAAAAAAGCATCCGTAAAAAACTAGGCTTATCAAGAGCTTCACATATTTACAGTGCTGCTGCACCCATTTCAGTTGAAATGTTGCAATGGTACGATAAGCTTGGCATCACTATTATACAAGCACTTGGCATGACGGAAGATTGTGTGTATGCGCATTTTGAGCGTCCATATGCATACAGGCATGGATCGGTTGGAAAACCATTTGAAGGATTGCATGTGAAAATTTCAGAAGAAGGTGAGCTGAGAGTAAAAAGTCCAAGCATTATGAAAGGTTATTACAAGGAACCTGAACTGACTGCTGAAGTATTTGATGAAGAAGGCTATTTAAGAACCGGCGATATATGTGAATATGATCATGACGGATTTTTATTTGTAACAGGACGTGCAAAAGACCAGTTTAAAACAGATAAAGGAAAATATATTTCGCCTGCACCCATTGAACTGAAGCTGATGGCCAATACAGATATTGAACATGTATGTGTGGTGGGAATGGGTATTCCGCAGCCAATTGCATTAGTCACACTTTCTGAAGTTGGCAAACTAAAATCAAAACAGGAAATTGTTGAAAGCATTACAGCTTCTTTAAATAATGTAAATCCATCGCTTGAACATTATGAGTGGGTGGAGAAAGCAATTATCATGAAAGAAAACTGGAGTATTGAAAACGGTTTACTCACTCCTACGCTGAAAGTAAAACGTAACCAGGTAGAAAAACTGCATCAGCCGTTTTATACAACATGGTTCGATCATCATGAAACTGTTTTCTGGGAATAAAATTATTTCCATTAAACTCAATTAGCTGTTACTCACAGCAATATGTTTTCACATGCGAACGGTAAAAATCCGTTAAGCAACAGTGAGTAATTTGTCTATTTTATTTCTCAGAGTAATTCCCGTTCTTGTGCATGTCAATAACCAGCAACCTTATTGTATGCACGCACATCTTACCGGTAAAAGAGGTAAATTTCTGCTAAGTTTATTTCTTTTATTTATTGCCGCACAACAGATAGCAGCACAATCAAAGTGGTCAACCGAAATGTATGCAAACATGGGCTGCAATATTTGGTTGCACCGCAGTAAACAACAAACTTTTCCAGGCTTCAGGGTCTTTGCTGCATTAAGTATTACAGGAACAAAGAACAACCACTTCCTTCTTCATTATGGCCCTTCGCTGAGTATTTACAGTAAAACAATTGGAGCGAATTTAAATCCGCTTGTGGGTGATATACAAGTTGATTTTACCAATACATTTTCCATTGGCGGTGCATGGGGCAC
Source organism: Chitinophagaceae bacterium UBA1931 (assembly GCA_002337125.1). GTDB lineage: Bacteria > Bacteroidota > Bacteroidia > Chitinophagales > Chitinophagaceae > Lacibacter. The sequence continues at coordinate 93,300 of DDFJ01000002.1, read as the reverse complement.
TAATATGAAATACCTGAAACAGATGCGCACACTCCACAATGGTGATTATTACAATCTTGTTGTGATGCAACGCAATGCTGTATTTCTGTCAACAAATTTTTTAATCAACAATCACAAACGCAATCAAATATTAGGAGCAGTAACAGGAACTTTTGGAGATGTAAGTGTTACTTACAATAACGACGGAGTTCCGTTCAGGGCATTATCGCTTGCAGATGGTTTTGATCGTTACTGGACAGGTGGCGGCACGTTATTTATTCATAATCCGCAGCATTTTAACAGGGTTGAATTTGGTTACGATCAGTTTACCGGTTATAAACCTTTATTGTATGAACTGGCAAATATTATTGGCATCAATATTCCTCTTTACGGAAACGGATCAGATTCGAGTAATAAAAAAACAAGGATGCCCAACAATTTCAATACATCCATTTACCAGCTAAAAATCGGTATCGATCAATACACAAGCGTTGATGTTGGCTTTGCAGGAGCAATGATTGACAGGAAAGGACGTTTCTGGGGTATACAGGACTGGATTCATTTAAAAGGACATTACCCCTTTCACCCTAATAAAGATTACACCCGGTTTTTCATAGGAGGATCTTACAATAATCTTCAAAAAATAAGACAGTGAAAAATTTTGCAATAACAGGACTCATTCTCTTTGTGCTTGCAGGATGTAAGCCTGCACAGATTTCGTTTCAGCAAACACAGCTGAACAAAGCTTATGTTCAGAACTTATTTAACGTTGCAAATCAGCCGGCAACAATTACAGGTGGAAAAGTATTTGTTGCTGATCTTACGGAAGATTTTGTTGACCGTGACGGGATAGGTGAAAAGACAATTGTTAACCAGGGTAGTAACAAAGAACAGCTTGGAGTTCCACTTATCGACAAATCATATAAACTATTTATTATTACTGCCAAAGATGGCGATAACAGAAACTGCGTTTTCATACCTGCCATTTTTAATGCAGGCAACGAATGTATTGGACTTGGACCTGCGTTGATTGGTAATTACGGGGCGGGAGAAATTGTTTTTTTTAAACGACTGATTTTCTATTCCAAAAAGAAACATGGAAAAACAGGATGGGTGTATGATGAGAAAGAAAGTGAATTTAAAAAAAGCAAGAGCATATTTGACCCATATGATCACAGTAAAACTAAAATCAACATTGCTTTTCAAACGGATGATGAAAAGGACATTCCTGAATTGCGTTCATTCAGGATAACACGGATTTTACAACTAAGCGATAACCGGTTTGGCGGCAACAAACCATTGGTCTATAACATAGCATCTGTTTTTGAAGATCCCGATGCACTTCTTTTTACCTTTCTTCATAATCTATAAATCATGAACAATGGCCACATCGAAAAAACCAACAAAGAAAAAAGCAGTTAAGAAAGCGGCGCCCAAAAAAGCAGCTATATCAAAAGCGCCTGCTGCTGTTCCATGCAATTGTGTGAAGTTTGGTAAATTTTATTATTGTATGGTTCAGAAGCCCGATGGATCATTTGAACGTTGCCCGACACTGGCAAGATTTAAAACACTGGAAGAATGCCAGAAGCACTCCTGTTAACGTAACAACATTTTCTCAAACTTTTTCAGTTCAGTAATTTCAACTGCTGAAAGTGTTTCATTGTTATCATATTTCGCTTTCAGGAATAGCACACGTTTATGCTGTGGGTATTTAGCAAGTATGGTATCAATTATTTGTCCTGCAGCTTCATCCTTTACAAACATGGGCGTTGGTGCCGATGCCGCAGCTTTTTCCTTCAGCGGTTTCTTTTTAATAATGGCTTCAAGTGTTGCCAGTTTATTTGGCGGAATAGTTGGAACCTTTAATGCCTTTTGTCTTAACCCCTCTAATTGTTTTTTGCTCAATCCTCCCCGCTCTTCATACTGAAAAGCAAGGCTTTTTACAAAAGTCGAATCAGGTCTTGCAGCAAGCATCAGCTGCAGTACATCCTTAATCACATCCACGTCTGGTTTTTTACGTTGCATAATTAAAGTTATGAAAATCAAATGATTGCTCTAAAACTGGACAAAACCTATCGGGTTAGTAGATTAGTATGACCAAAATCAGTTCTTTAAATGTCAGCTCTCATCTGCGCAAATACTGCATCCTGTTAGCTTAGCTCAATTATTTTTTCTATGGTTAAAACAGTATTTGCGATACTTCTGCTTGCGTATCTCATATATTCTCCATCCGTTTATTTCTACAGCGCAAAGTCGCATCAAAAACCGGATGTAAAAGCAAAAAAAGGATTTACAATCTGGCAGGAAAAAAATTGCCAGGCTTGTCACCAGTTATATGGACTTGGTGGTTATATGGGTCCTGATCTTACAAACATTATTTCAAACCCGGGAAAAGGCGAAGCTTATGCTGCAACCTTTATCAAAAACGGTACGCTTAAAATGCCGAATCTTCAACTGTCAGATGAAGAAGTCAGTGATCTTGTTTCGTTTTTGAAATGGGTTGATAAAAGTGGAAAATCATTTGTTGCTGCCGATAGTGTTACATGGTATGGCAACTACAAATTAAACAAAGATTAGAATGAAACCGAACTATAAACTTCTTACCGGGTTATCACTGACAACGCTTTTTCTTTCATTATTTTTTGGCGTATTTGCTGCATTATCATTCTTTGCTCCGAATTTCTTTTCGGGTTTGTTGCCTTTTCAGCAGGTAAGGCCATTTCATGTGTCCGCAGCTTTGTTCTGGATTATTACAGCTGCAGCAACAGGTATCGTCATCTACAAATCCGAACTGTTTGATGATGTAAAATCCAACAGCTTTTTTATGAATTCATTTGCGGCTATCTGGATTACTGCTGTTATACTTGCACTATTCAGTTATGCAAACAATGAATTTGGTGGCAGAGAATATTGGGAGTTTCCGCCATTCATCAACATATTCATTCTTACAGCATGGATTTTCTTAATGATTGAATTCTTTAACCAGGTATTCCGTTCAAAAAAAGAAAAACCTGTTTATGTATGGATGTGGGGAACAGGTATTGTGTTTTTTCTTTTCACGTTTATTGAACAAAACCTTTGGCATATTCAATGGTTCAGGGATTCGTTCCTGCGGGAAATGACGGTGCAATGGAAATCAAACGGATCAATGGTAGGTGCTTGGAACCAGATGATTTATGGTACTGCACTTTTCCTGATGGTTCGCATCAGCGGCGATGAAAGCATTGCCAAATCATGGAAAGCTTATTTCTCTTATTTCCTTGGCTTAACTAATTTAATTTTTAACTGGGGACATCATATCTATAATGTACCAACAATATGGTGGGTAAGAGATGTTTCATATCTCATCAGTATGACCGAATGGATTCTGGTGATCAGTATTATACAGGGATTTAAAAAGAAACTGGAAGAGCGAAGAAAGTTCCGCCATCTTGTTCCTTACCGTTTTTTGATTGCTTCTGAATTTTGGGTTTTTCTCAATTTACTGCTTGCCTTATTAATGTCGATTCCCGGTATTAACAGGTACACACATGGCACACATGTAACAGTTGCACATGCAATGGGAACAACAATTGGCATTAATTCAATGATTTTACTTGCAAGCATCAGTTACTTTCTCAATTTCACAATTACAGGCAAAAAGAAAATGCCTTCACTGTTTGGTTTTTCTTACTGGAGTTGTCAATTCGCTTTATTCATTTTCTGGATTGCTTTAATCACGGCAGGAATAACCAAAGGAATTCAGATCACTGCAAACCCCGATGCACTTTTTGCAGAAGTGATGCTGAAAGTTTATCCCTGGCTTAAATTATTTATGTATGCCGGAATTGTTGTTGCAATAACGCTTTGCATTATTGCAGTTATTTTATTCCGCCGGTTGTTCAACACTGAAACAATTATTGAAAAAGAAGAACAGGTAATAACACCTGAAGCCGGCTGATCTTTTTTGAAAAATAAAAACAAACCGGTTTGAACAAAGAAAGCCCTTCTTTCCGTTCTTTGTTCTGCATGAATATTTCCAGGAACCTGCAAACTTTTTCGTTTAGCAACCACAGCATTAAAGTAGTTGTTCCCGATGCTGATTCGTTGCAGCAGTGGTATGCAAAAAAAGTTGAAGCAAAAGGAGCCGCTGACTTTCCTTATTGGGGAAAAATATGGCCCGCTGCAAATGCATTGTGCAGCTTTATCAGCAACCATACAGAACTGTTGAAGGATAAACAAGTGCTGGAACTGGCGGCTGGTGTTGGTCTTCCTTCACTGCTTTCAGCATTCTATGCAAAAGAAGTTTGCTGCAGCGATTATAATGCAGATGCAGTAACATTCATCAACGAATCCATATTAGAAAATAAACTGCAGAACATCTCTGCACGTGTAATTGACTGGAATCATCTTGCTCCCGGATTAACTGCTGATGTATTACTTGTAAGCGATATCAATTATGAACCCGGAAGCTTTGAAACACTCTTTAAGGTTTTAATTCAATTCCTAAACAGCAATACAACTATTCTGCTCAGCACACCACAACGCTTAATGGCTAAACCATTTATTGAGCAGCTGCTTCCTTTTTGCAAACAACAGGAAGAAGTATTGATCAAAACTGAGGATGATGAAACAATGTGTTCAGTGTTCCTGTTGAAAAAATAAAAGTCATTAATGAGTTCAGAAAAGAGATAACTGTTGCTGGTTGCTTTGCTTTTTACTGCGGCCTGCAGAAGCGACTTTAGTTTCAATTGCAAACAGTTCAGAAGCTTCGTGGCGGGATGCAACAACCACTTTTACATTACCTGCATGTTGCTGAAATAATGCATCCACAATTTCAGGTTTGTTGTTAATGGCTGAAAGATGGGAAAGAATAAGATGAGATAATTTTTCTGATTTATAGTTGAGAAATAAATCCAGTGCCTGCGTATTACTCAGGTGACCTTCATCGCCGCTGATTCTTTTTTTAAGATGATAAGGATAGTTGCCGTTTGCCAGCATATCTTCACAATAGTTTGATTCAAGAAATGCGGCATGACATTGCGGAAAATATTTCAGCACCTGTTTGCAGGCATAACCAATATCGGTAATCACACCAATGTTTACTCCACCAGCACTGATCATGAAACTATGTCCATCAACAGCATCATGCGATTTTGAAAATGTTTTTACAGTGAGCTGATCAAACTGAACTGTTTCATTTTTTTTAAAATGTTTGACTAAATGCGGTTCAACCCTGCAATGAAAACTGTTGTATGTTTTCTCTGTGATATAAACCGGCAGTTGGTGTTTTTTTGAAAGATTTTCTAATCCTGAAATATGATCACTGTGTTCGTGTGAAATAAAAACTGCTTTCACCATTTTCATATCAAGTCCAACAGTTTTCATCCTTCGCTCCGTTTCCCTGCACGAAAGTCCTGCATCAACGAGCACAGCCTCCTGCTCATTGCCAACATAATAACAATTGGCATTACTCCCTGAATTTAATGATGCGAAATAAACCGGCATTTATGAAAGGTAAAAGTTAAAAATGAAAAATGAAAAACAGAAAATGATGTGTACTGGTTTTATTCACGACTCACGATTCACCTTTTATTCCAATCAGATCCCTGATAACAACGGATGCTGCAACAGCACCAAACACTGCAGGCATATACGACACCGTTCCGTAAGCTGATTTTTTATAATTCTTTCCATCTGTCATCATCAAACTTTCCTTAATAACTTTTTCAGGAGAAAAAACTGCTTTTATTCCCGACCGGATACCTTTTTCCTTCAGCATTTTTCTTATCTGGTGTGCAAAGGGACAATTATATGTCTTTGAAATATCAACCACCTGCAGTTTTGTGGGATCAAGTTTTGCACCTGCACCCATGCTGCTTACCAATGGCAATCCACTTTCATAAGCTAATGAAATAAATGTAATCTTTGGTGTAATACTGTCGATGGCATCAATGATATAATCGGGTTTTAATGCAAGTTGCTGCTGTACCATTTGCGGGTTCACAAATTCTTTTACAACGTTCAGCTGCAGTTCAGGATTAATGGCTTTCAGACGTTCAGCCATAATCATTGCTTTTGATTCGCCATGATTCGTTGCAAGTGCAGGCAACTGCCTGTTGCGGTTGCTGGGATCAACCACATCGCCATCAATAATCGTCATTATACCCACACCACTGCGTGCAATAAACTCGGCAGCAAAAGAACCTACACCACCCAGCCCAACAACCATTACATGTTTTTGTGTGAGCAGGCGTACCCGTTCTTCACCAATCAATAAACTTGTGCGTGAAAGCCACGAAATATCCATCATATTTTTAAAACTCCGGCACCAAAAATAGCTGATGCATTTTTGAAAAGCTGCAAACTAAGTGAATCTTCATCAATCTGAAAAGCTTTTGCAGCTAATTGATAAATATCCCTGATGCTGATCTCTGCATCATCTGTTTCAAGAAAAAAACGATCAACAGGAATTTTGCGTAAACACTCCTGCATTTCTTTTTTTACAAGCCCTTTGCCAAACGAAACATAACACCCTGCTTCAATAATTTTTTTTGCAATTGCTTCATTGCGGTTGAAGCCGTGAAAAATCACAGGTACTTTATTTCGTTCTTTTTTCAACAGCAAAAGAATATCATCATGTGCACGTACACAATGAAGAATCAAAGGTTTGTTGATTTCATTGGCAAGATGAATGTGCTGAACAAACACTTTCACCTGCAAATCAAAATCTGTTGCACAAACTTTATCTAATCCGCATTCACCAATTGCTAAAATATTTTTTGTCTGAACTGCATTGGTTAATGATGCAAAATCTTCCTGCCATTGCTGTGCATTTATATACCATGGATGCACCCCTGCTGAACAATATTTTAATTCAGTTGTTTGATTAAAGTGAGTATAGAAATTCTGCAAAAACCAATCATCGGTTGGTTGAGCAAGATGTGTATGAATGTTGATGTACAAGTCAGATTTTTTACTAAGGTAATAAGTGAATTTAAAATTGCCTGTTTGTTAACGTTTCCACATGCTGTGAATAAGTAACTTTATGAAAATAACTTTTCAATAAGTAATATTGGAAACAGATGGACGGGTTAGTAGTATCAGGCACAAACTGATACTTATTGTGAACATGGCAGGTGCTGTAATAAGTTATTCCGGTACCGCCGCTAAAATGGAAAATCATTGACAGAAACTATTATCAACCTCGAAACCGTAAACCCTATTGAGTTCTTCGGTGTTAACAACGGCAAGCTCGATATCCTGAAAAAGAAATTTCCTCTTCTGAAGATTCTTTCAAGAGGCACTCAAATCAAGCTCAGCGGAAGTCCTGAACAAATTGACCAGGCAAAGGAAAAAATTGATCTGCTTATTGCTTATCTCGAACGCAATGGTCAGCTCAGTGAAAATTACTTTGAACAGATTCTTGGAGGTGATGACCAGGAGACAGTTGATCATTTTATTGAGCGTAACCCCAGCGAAGTACTGGTGTTTGGCCCCAATGGCCGCACTGTTCGTGCCCGTACACAGAACCAGAAAAAAATGGTGGCAGCGATTGACAAAAATGATATTTTGTTTGCTGTTGGTCCGGCAGGTACAGGTAAAACATACACCGCAGTTGCATTGGCTGTTCGTGCATTGAAGAATAAACTGGTAAAGAAAATTATCCTTACACGTCCTGCTGTTGAAGCAGGCGAAAGCCTCGGTTTCCTCCCCGGCGATTTAAAGGAAAAAATTGATCCATACCTGCGCCCGTTATACGATGCGCTGGATGATATGATTCCTGCAGACAAGCTGGGTTATTATATGAGCACCCGTGTAATTGAAATTGCTCCGCTTGCTTATATGCGTGGCCGTACGCTGGATAATGCATTCATTATTCTTGATGAGGCGCAGAACACAACTGATCTGCAGTTGAAAATGTTCCTCACCCGTATTGGCGCCAATGCAAAAGCAATTATTACCGGCGACTTAACACAGGTTGACCTTCCGAAAAATCAACGCAGTGGTTTGGAAAAAGGTATCCGCATCCTGAAGAATATTGATGGCATCAGCCACATTGAACTGGATGAAGAAGACGTTGTTCGTCACCGCCTGGTGAAAGCCATCATCCGTGCTTACGACAAAGACCACCAGCAGGATATGGAACAAGGTGGTTACAGGAGATAGAGATCTTACATCGCATATACAACCGCAAATCCCGTTTCAACTTTGAGACGGGATTTTTTTATCCGTTAACCTCTGCTTAAATCTGATAAATCTGCGCTTCGATATAATCCCTTTTGTACATTTGAGATTATGAAGAAAACGATCCTTCTCCTGTTAGTTGTTATTGCAGCTTTTGCTGCCTGTAAAGAAAAGCACGAACGGCCTGATGATGCACTGGGTACAGCACGTGAGTTTATCCGCAGTTCGTTAAACGGGGAATATGACTGGGCAAGGGAGCTGATGGTGAAAGACAGCCTGAATCTTTATGAGCTTGGTGTTATTGAGAAAAAGTACAACACTGAAATGAGTGCAAAAGATAAAGAAGGTTACAAAGGTTCAAGCATCGTTATTCATTCGGTTGATAATGTAAGCGACAGTGTGGTGATTGTGAATTACTCCAATTCATACAAAAACAAACAAATGCCTATCAAAGTAGTTTTGAGAAATGGCTTGTGGCAGGTTGATTTCAATTATACATTTACAGGAAATCTTTAAAAGAAAGAAGCTAGAATACAGAAGACAGAAGTTAGAACAGAAAAACGTTTCATAAATGTTTGTTGTTCTATGTTCGGGTTCGCTCTTCTTGCTTCTATCTTCTAAATTCTAACTCCTAACTTCATCTATGCTAAAAAACTTTTTACTTGTGGGAATTGGTGGTGCTGCCGGCAGCATGTTGCGTTATGCTTTTTCGTGGTGGTTTAAAAATGCTTCTTTCCCGCTGGGAACTTTCTTAGTGAATATTATTGGTTGCTTTATTATTGGTGCTGCTTTTGCATTTGCAATGCGTAATGAGCATTTTGATGTAAACTGGAGATTATTTGTCGTTACAGGTATTTGTGGTGGTTTTACCACTTACTCTGCTTTTTCGGTTGAAATGCTGACCATGCTGCAACAAAACAAGTATGCATTGTTCATTATTTATTTTTCAGCTACGGTTATTCTTGGATTATTGGCTACATGGTTTGGATATGCGTTGATGAAGTAAGTAAACCGTTCATTCAAGAATGATTTTATACACCTAAACCCTCAATTATGAACTTTCTGAAAAAACTTTTTAATCCTGAAAAAGTTGATTGCCCACGATGTTTGGGGAAAGGAGTTGTTGACATTAAGGATATACAAAGATTAAATAGAGAATTGTACTGGACTCCCGGAAAATGTGCTTATTGTAATGGTAGAGGAAAAGTAGCATCTAAAACTTCAGAAACTGTAAATGCAGACCTTGCCTATTTAACTACTGATCTATCGTATTATGAAAGAAATGCTTTATTAAGTGGAGATAAAAATGCTTTACAAAGAGCACAAGAACATGAAATCCATATCAGTGAAATTGTAAAGGAAATCGAAAGATTATTTTATATCGAGAATATGGAATTTGATCAAATAGCGAACATCTTTTTAATTAACAATGGATTATCGACAGAACCTTCAGCCGAAAAACAACAACTAATTGATTATATTGAAAAAGCAATCAAAAGTAAGCTGCCAAAAAAATAAATGAATGAATGGTACTCAGGCTAAATCAACTGCTTAGCAATTCGTAAGCTCGCTTGAACACCCCAACGAGTGTTCCCATTATAACCAACCGATGAACGGATTGCGACGCAACCGGGATTCCATGAAAAACAGCAGCCGGTATCAAAAAAACACCTGTAACCGGTAACCGGCAACCTGCAACTTGCCCCCTCTTTTTGTTTTTTGGAATTTTTACAGGTACTTCGCAGCTTATAACTGAAATTTGAGGCATGGCAGCACAACCAAATAAAAAAGACGCTTTAGGAAAAGGGATCCGCTCCCTGTTGCAGAGTATTGATGATGACCTGAAAACAACCGCTGGTCAGCTGAAACCAACTGTTGCCGAAGCGGTAACTGGAATTTTGCGTATTCCCATCAGCGAAATTGAAATTAACCCCAAGCAGCCGAGAAGAGATTTTGATGAGCAGGCGTTGAAAGAACTGGCCGACAGCATTAAAATGCACGACATTATTCAGCCGGTTACTGTTTCAAAAATTGCCCCTAACAAATACCGTTTAATTGCAGGTGAACGCAGATGGCGTGCAAGTAAACTGGCAGGATTAATAGATATTCCGGCGTTTATTCGTCAGGCAAATGATACCGAGCTGCTGGAACTTGCCTTACTTGAAAACCTGCAGCGTGAAAACCTGAATGCAGTTGAAATTGCCCTGAGCTATAAACGTTTGATGGAAGAACTGGATTACACGCAGGAGCAGGTGGCTGAACGTATGGGTAAAGACCGTACTACAGTTACCAACTACATCCGTTTGCTGAAACTTCCTCCCGATATTCAGCTGGCTATCCGTTCGGGCGAATTATCAATGGGCCATGCAAGGGCATTGATTAATGTTGATACGGTTGATAAGCAGTTGTATGTGTTTAACCATATCAAACAAAAAGGATTATCGGTTCGTCAAACAGAAAGTTTGGTGCGCCAGTTATATAAATCAAACCCTGTTAAAAATTCGGTAAAGACCGGGTTGCCACAGGCATTTCAGCGTATTGAAGATAATTTAGCATCACAATTTGGTACCAAAGTAAAATTGCATCACAGCAAAAAAGGAAACGGAAGTATCATGATTGAATACTACTCACTGGAGCAGTTCAACCAGATTCTGAAACAATTGGGAACCGATGTGGAATAGAACATGAGGTATTTATTTTTATTAGTAACATTCAGCTTTCTCGCTCTTCATTTATCTGCGCAGCAAAAAGACAGTGTGCAGAAGGAAATTTCTGTGCCTGTAAAAAAAGATTCGGTTAAACCTGAACGAATTCCGTTAGGCCTGTTTAAGAAAGATTCGGTTCATGTGCCAAGAAAAGCAACACTCCGTTCGGCAGTAATTCCAGGTTGGGGACAGGCTTACAATAAAAAATATTGGAAAATCCCGATTGTTTGGGGAGCACTTGGTACTGCTGCCGGTTTTTTTGTGTACAACCGCAAAGAGTATATTGATGCAAGAGATGCATACCGCAACCTGATGGATAAGAACGATTCCAACAACTATCTTATTAAACCTAAGTTCCAGCCTGTTGATCCCGAAGCAGTACGCCAGTACAGGATTGCAGTAAGACAATATGTAGATTATTCAGTACTTGCCTTTATTCTGCTGTGGGGATTGAACGTGGTGGATGCAACAGTTGACGGCCACCTCAAAGCCTTTGATGTAAACGACAACTTATCGCTCAGGGTTAACCCAACTTACAACCCAGTTTCCCGCCAGGCAAATGTTGGGCTGGTATTTACATTCGGGAAGTAATTCTTTTTTACTCCTGCTCACAGCTGTTATCTGGTTTATTAGTTTCTTTGCAAAACTCAGTTTCACTTTTTTTAAAATTCATACAATGAATATTGCATTGATCGGTTATGGAAAAATGGGTAAAGCCATTCATGAAATTGCAAAACAAAGAGGCCATGAAGCCGTATTGATTATTGATGTAGATAACCAGGCCGACTTTAATGCAGAAAACCTTGCAAAGGTTGATGTGGCAATTGAATTTACAAGTCCGCATACTGCATTTAACAATGTCATTAAATGCCTTCAGCATAAAGTGCCTGTTGTGTGCGGTTCAACCGGCTGGCTCGATAAACTGGATGAAGCAAAGAAAGTGGCAGCTGAAAACAAAACCGGACTTATCGTTGCAAGTAACTTCAGCGTAGGTGTAAATATTTTCTTTGAAGTAAACAAGCGTCTTGCACAGCTCATGGCCGGGCAGGACAGCTACGATGTATCGCTCAAAGAAATTCATCACACAGCTAAAAAAGATGCACCAAGCGGCACTGCCATTACATTGGCTGAGCAGGTGCTTGATGCTGTTACAAGAAAAACAAACTGGGTAAACGATATTGCACAAAACCCGGCTGAACTTTCCATCATCAGCGAACGTATTGACCCTGCCCCCGGCACTCACTTTGTGAAATACTCATCGGCTGTTGATGATATTGAAATCATTCATACTGCCCACAACCGCACAGGCTTTGCACTTGGGGCTGTGCTTGCTGCCGAATTTCTGAAAGGCAAAGAAGGATTTTTTGGAATGAAAGAAGTTCTTAACTTGTAAGCACCATGCTGCTTAGTACAAGAACTGTTATCTTTTTTACTTTATTTATTTTCATTTCGTCTGCACTTGCTGCGCAGGATAAATCTGTCGATTCATTAAAGAATGATATCATCAGCAATATCCCTGCAGAGAAGAAGTTATCAGCATACGTATCACTCACCAGCAAACTCAGTCTTGTAAGTTTTAATCAAACCATTCAGTATGCAGAAGAAGGTATTGAGCTTTCAAAAAAACTGAAAGACTCGCTTTCCTTTGCAGAGCTGAGCAAGAACATGGGTATAGCTTATTACTTCAAAGGTGAGTACGACAAAGCAGCCAATCTTTATTTTACCGCAGCACGCATTTATGAACAGGCTGGAAAAAATCAGCCGCTGGCTTATGTGTATAATGACATGGCGAAACTTTACCGTAAAACCCGTGAGCTGAAACGTGCTTCCGAAAATTATGATAAAGCATTAGCCATTTTCCGTGCATTGAAAGATTCAAGCGGCATTCAGATGATATTGAATGAAAGTGGTGTGGTGTATGAATACCAGGGAAATTATACCGAAGCACTGAAGCATTACAATACATCATTACAAATGGCCATCAGGTTAAAAGATGAAATGGGCAAAAGCTGGTGTTACAATTTTATTGCAGGTGTGTATGTATTGCAAAGCAAATTTGAACTGGCTGAAGATTACCACCTGCGTGCATTAGCCATCAGGCAAAAAATGCAGGACACTTTTTCCATTGCACTCTCCTATTCTGATCTTGGTATTCTTTACAGTGCATGGAGCAAGCCCGAAAGAGCCTTGTATTATTTTGAAGAAAGCAACAAAGTGGCGGAGAGAATGGGATACAAAGAACTTGTTGCAAACAATTATGCGGAGATGAGCAAGGTTGCCAATGTAAACGGCGATTATAAAAAAGCACTCGATTATTTTACCTGGTCAACACAAATGAAGGATTCCATTTTTACATCGGAGAAAAACCGGCAGGTGGAAGAACTCAGCACCTTATACGAAACAAGAAAAAAAGAACAGCAGATTGATCAGCAAAAAACCATCATCCAGAAAAGAAACTTATTAATCGGAATTATTTCGTCTGTATCAATACTGGCATTACTCGTAGCCTTTCTGTTGTACAATCAATACAAGTTGAAACAACAAGCAAAACTTCAGAATGAAATAACAGAGCAGCAGCAAATGGCTGCAAAAGCCATTATTGAAGCTGAAGAAAAAGAACGCAGCCGTATTGCAAAAGATCTGCACGACGGTGTAGGGCAAATGATGAGTGCCGCACGAATGAATCTTTCATCCTTCTACAACAACATCGAGGTACCTGACCAAACACAGCAAAAAAACTTACTTGACATTATTCAACTGGTGGATGAAAGCTGCAAAGAAGTAAGAACAGTCAGTCATAGCATGATGCCTGCTGCACTGCTCAGCAAAGGTTTGCCACAGGCCATTGATGAAATGCTTTCAAAAATCAGCGGCAACAAACTGAAGATTCTTTTTCATGCCGAAGGATTTGAAGAACGTCTCGATTCCAATACTGAAACAATTCTCTTCAGAGTCATCCAGGAATGCATTAACAATACCATTAAACATGCGGAAGCAACAGAGCTTGATATTGCATTGATCAATGATAAAGACGGCATCAGTGTTACTATTGAAGACAATGGAAAAGGATTTGACTATGCTAATTTTAACGAGGAAGATGGTATTGGTTTAAAAAATATCCGCAGCCGTATCCAATTCTTAAAAGGCACACTTGACTTTGATACATCACCCGGTAACGGAACATTAATTGCCATACATATTCCCGTACAAACTGTTACTGCATGAAATTGAAATACCTGTTCATATTAACCTTGATGATGTTCCTGTATGGCAATGCAGTTTATGCACAGGTTTCAAAAGCCGATAGTTTACGCAAACTTATCAATACCGAAAAAAATGAGAATGTGCGGATGCAGGAGCTGTTGCAGCTGGCAATTGAATTCCGTACAATTAATCCTGATTCATTGCTGAATGTTTCTGAAACGCTGATTTCTCTTTCTGAAAAAAACAAAGATGAAAACATGCGGATGAAAGCAGAGATTAACAAAGTGTATTATTACCTCAATGTATCACAACCCGATTCAGGATTACAGTTAACCAACAGGAATATCCTGAAGCTTACAAAAAAATCAGGGAGCGATTCTTTGCTTGCTCAATATTTTTCTGCTGCAGGTTTAAGCCTCATGCGTTTAAACAGGCAGAAAGATGCAATGGAAAATTTTATTAATGGGTTAAGAAAAGCAGAGAAAACCGGCGATAAATTATCTGTTGCCAAACTGCAGCACAATGTTGGATGGGCTTATATGGAACTGAACCAGTTTGATGAAGCAATCCTGCATTTTAAATCGGCGATACAAACCATACAGGAAAATAAATTCACCATAAAATTTGCTCCCACATTCAACAACCTTGCATCCTGTTATGGCGCAGTAAAAAAATATGATTCGCTGTACAAGTTTGCAAAAATGGCAATTGACATTGCACACCAGCAAAACAATTATGCTGCCGAAGCAAATGGCTGGAACATTCTTGGCACAGCCTATAATGCACAAAAGAAATTTACAGAAGCACTGAACTGTTTTCTCAAAGCAAAACCATTAAGGGAAAAAGCAGGCGACCCTTTTTACATTGTATCAGATCTTTCTGTTCTTTCTGAGCTTTATGCCAACATGAACCGTCCTGCTGAAGGTTTGCTTGCAGGAAGAGAAGCCATGAAAATTGCACAGGAGCAAAACATGCAGGCTAAATTACCAATGGTGTACAGGGCTATTGCTATGAACTATGAAAAGGCAAACAACTTTTCAGAAGCAGCTGCATACTACAAAAAAATAAATGACCTGAAAGATTCCATCTACACCAATGCATCGCAGGAAGCAATGGCTGAAATGGAAACCAAATATGAAACAGAAAAGAAAGAACGCATTATACAGGAGCAGGAATTTAAACTGAAACAAAAGAACTATTTCATTGCAGCAGTAAGCAGTTTTCTTTTGCTGAGTATTGTATTGGCATGGCTGCTTTACAACAGGAGAAAGCTGAAGGAAAAAGCCTTGCTGCAGGAAGCTGTATTGCAACAGCAGCAACTGGCAGCAGCAGCCATTCTGCAGGCCGAAGAAAACGAACGCCAACGCATTGCAAAAGATCTGCACGATGGTGTTGGACAAATGATGAGTGCTGCTAAAATGAATTTATCGGCATTTGAAAATGATCTGCAGTTCAGGGACCAGGATCAGAGAAATTCCTTCGACCGCATTATCAGTCTTGTTGATGAAAGTTGCAAGGAAGTAAGAACTGTTTCGCACCAGATGATGCCGAATGTATTACTGAAGTCTGGTCTTGGAAAAGCTGTAACAGAGTTTCTCGATAAAATTGATCAGAAGGTTTTAAAAATAAATCTTTACACAGAAGGCCTGAATGAGAATATTGACGAAAACATTGAAATTGTTTTGTACAGGGTATTGCAGGAAAGTGTAAACAATGTAATCAAACATTCAGGTGCAACAGAACTGGATATATCGCTGGTAAAAGAAACCGAAGGTATCAGTGCTACCATTGAAGATAATGGCAAAGGCTTCGACATTCATCATCTTTCAGAAAAAGCAGGCATTGGTCTGAAAAATATGCGGGCAAGAGTGGAATATCTCAAGGGTACCATCGACTTTGACTCTTCGCCGGGCAAAGGAACGCTTGTAGCTATTTTTATTCCCTTCACCAAAGAACAAAACAAAAGCTAATTTTCCATAATTTCGGCTAATACCTCAATTCACATGTCATCAACCAAAATCAAACTCGCCATTGTTGACGATCACCAGATTGTTATTGATGGTTTAAGATCCTTACTCAAGGGGCACAGCCGTTATGAAATTGTTGTGGAATGTAATCATCCTGAAAATATGATACCGCATTTACGGAAACATTCCGTTGATATTTTGTTAACGGATGTAATGATGCCTGTAATGACAGGTGTTGAACTTGCCCGGCAGGTGAAAAAAGAATTTCCTTCTGTAAAAATCATCGCACTTTCCATGAATGGTGAAGGCAGCCTCGTAAACCAGATGATTGAAGAAAGCGACATCAGCGGTTACCTGCTCAAGAATATTGGCCAGACAGAATTTCTGAAAGCACTTGATAAAATTGCAGCAGGCGGAATTTATTTCAGCGATGAAGTGTTGCAGGAAATGCTGAAAGCAAGTGAACGGAAAAAAGAAAATGAAGAAAGTAAACTCACAGCCCGTGAGCTGGAAATTGTAAAGCTCATTGAAAAAGAATACAGCAATAAACAAATTGCGGAAGAATTATTCCTGAGCGAACGTACAGTTGAAACACACAGGAAAAACATCTTCCGCAAAACAAAAACCAATTCTGTTATTGGTTTAATTAAATATGCTTACGAGCACAAACTGATTTAGTTTTTATTACAACGACATACCAAATTTCAATTCCACTGCTCCTGAATAACCGGGAGTATTGGTTTTCTTCCAAGCATCATAATAAACACCAAAGTCGAACAGGATAAAGTGAATGCCTGCTCCGGCATCATACATAAATTTTGTTTCTCTCGATGACATGGTTTCATCTTTCAAAAAACCAAAACCCGCATTACCTGCAAGAAAAAGTGTTTTTGTTGGATAAACACGCAGGCCAGCCTTGAGCGGAATAACAGATATTTTTCCATAAGGATTACCCGACTTTGCTTTGTACGACAGGTAACCAAGTGTACCAACAAATAAAACCCGTTTTGTTCCAACCCCGAGTGATGCGTCAATACCGGTACCACTTCTATAACCTTCCTTAAACAAATCCTGCGGCATGGAATAAATGAGGTTACCCCCGATAAAACTTTCGCTTTTTTTCTGGGCAAAAACCGAAACAGACAAAAGCAGTAAAAAAGAACTGATAAATGCAAATCTGAGTTTAGGCATAATGATTAATTTGAAATAAAAATATTATTCGTCCCGAAGTTCTTCTATACCTTATAACACGTATTTTTAGGCCAACGAATACGACCATGCTCTCCAAAAAAACGCAATACGCATTCCAGGCTTTGTCATATATGGCACAGCAAAAAGGCAACGATCCTATTTTGATTGCAGAAATTTCAAAGAAGAAAAAAATTCCGTTGAAGTTCCTGGAAAACATTTTGCTGCTGCTGCGCAAAGACGGCGTACTTGAAAGCAAGAAAGGAAAAGGAGGCGGTTATTATTTTAAAATGAAACCATCGCAGATACCGCTGGCAAGAGTTATTCGTTTGCTTGATGGACCGATTGCTCCCCTCTCCTGCGTGAGTCTTCATTTTTATGAACGTTGCAAAAACTGCGATGAAGCACATTGCGGCCTGCACGATATGATGGCGAAAGTAAGAGATGCCAACCTGAAAATTCTTGAGAAGAAAACTGTTGCCGACCTGGTATAATATTAGCTACATTCTCACATTCATTTTTATCAGACATCCACATAAAATAAACTATTTGTGAGATGAAAACTGTTTCCATCATTGTTTCGGGAAGAGTGCAGGGCGTATGGTTCCGCAAATACGCACAGGAAAAAGCAATTGAACTGCATATAACAGGTTATGTGCAGAATCTCCCCAACCGTTCAGTAAACATTATTGCAACAGGAACAGCATTGCAATTGAAACAACTGGCTGACTGGTGTTATATTGGTTCCACCATGAGTAATGTTACAAATGTTGAAGTAACCGAACTGGAACTCGAGTTGTTTGATGATTTCAGAATTATACGTTGATTAAGCTGCAAACGTTTTAATGATCTTTTAGTTTCTTCAAAGCCCTGTTTAACAGGTAACGGTTCGTGACCAACCAAACCGGAATTAACAGGAAACTGAACCCACTCCATGAAGGATGTTTCAATAGTGCAAAAACAATACTCAGCAACCCGATCATTACCTGTACAAGTGCATCATTTTTTTGTGAGTGCAGAATTTTGTTTTCGTAAGGACTTAATTCAATTGATGCTCTTTTTTTATACGCATGCCTGTACAGCAAATGAAAGATGAGCCAGATTAACACATAGCCCACGCTGAAAAATAAAATCAACTGTGGAAATTCTCCCTGCGTAATCACTGTTTTTCCCTGTTCAATTACCTCAGAGAAATAATTGATTCCTGTCATCCACGAAAGCAAAACCGAAAACAGGAACTTAAGCGGAAATGCATAAAATAAAATCAGCACTAACAATGAAAGATTCAAAAAAATCACCCAACCATCGTTGATGCCATAATTCCTGAAATATTCATTCTGCATATACCAGAAAAGAAAAACCAGGCTTACCGTTGCAAGAAACGGCAGGAAATGAAGAATGGTTACTTTCAGTTCCTCAAAGGTTTTTGGAACTTCAAGCGACATAATTAAAAGTGAAACTGAAAAAGCAAAAACAGCATCGCTCAATGCTTCTACACGGTATAGCTCTGTTCCCCTGATGGTGCTCTTGCCAGAATGGTGAAAGATTTTTCTGCGGAGCATAAACAATATTTACTGTTAAGGTAGTTCCTAAACAATTCCAAACAAAAAAGAGTTTTGCCACCGGTAATTAACTTCATGCAGCTGACCGTCTTTTACTGAAATTTGTGTTTAACTTCAATAACGAATTAATAACAGGTATATGAAAAAAATTGGCTGGATAGGTTTAGGCAACATGGGTACACCCATGGCAAAGAATTTAGAAAAAGCTGGATTTCCGTTAACAGTATATAACCGCAATGCTGAAAAAACAATTCCGTTTCAGCAAACGGGAGCAGCAATTGCTGCAAGTATTCCTGAACTTGTAAACGCATCAGATATTATTTTCACGATGGTTACCAACGATGCGGCAATACAATCCATTTATGATGAAATTCTTTCGCTTGATTCCATCGAAGGAAAATTATTCATTGATATGAGTACCATCTCTCAACAATTAAGCGAAGCAACTGCAGACCGGCTCAAAGCAAAAAACGCATCTTTCCTTGATGCTCCTGTTGCCGGCAGCACAGCACCTGCAGCAAGCGGCACACTTATCATTATGGTTGGAGGTGATGAAGCAGATGTTAAAACAGCAGCACCCTGTTTTGAAAAAATGGGAAAGCTTACCAAACATCTCGGTTCAAACAGTAAAGGCATTGCTGCAAAACTTTCCATCAACTATTTTCTTTCGATGATTTACCAGGGGCTGGCTGAAACTGTTTTGTTTGCTGAAGAAAAAGGAATTGCCCGTGCCGATATGCTGGAGATTATTAATGAAAGTGCAGTGGGCAATGGTGCAACAAAAATAAAAACGCCTTTGCTGGTGAACGATGAATATCCTGCAGCATTTGCATTAAACCTTATGACAAAAGATATTCTGCTTGCAAAAGATAACGGCGCACATTACCCGTTAACCGAAACATTGATTGCAACTTATCTCGCTGCACAAAAAGCAGGATATGGTGAGCAGGATGTAATGAGCATTATCAACTACATTAAACTGAAAAAATAAAATCCAGATGAACTACAGGAAATTAGGTGAAACAGATCTGAATGCATCGGTGATTACGTTTGGTGCATGGGCAGCAGGCGGATGGATGTGGGGAAGCACTGATCGTAAAGAAGCTGTTGAAGCAATTAAAGCAGCTCATGCTGAAGGCATGACTTCCATTGACACTGCACCGATTTATGGTATGGGTGTGAGTGAAGAAATTGTTGGTGAAGCCATCAAAGATATTCCGAGAGATAAAGTGCAGATCTTAACCAAGTTTGGAATGCGCTGGGATCTTACTTCGCCCAAAGGTGATTTCATGATGCGCAGTAAAGACAATGATGGAAACGAAGTTGATATTTACAAATACTCGGGCAAGGAAAGTGTAATCAAGGAATGTGAAAACAGTTTGAAACGTTTGGGAACAGATTATATTGATCTGTACCAGATTCACTGGCCTGATAGTACAACAGCGATTGCTGAAACATTTGAAGCAGTTGCAACATTAATAGAACAGGGAAAAGTGCGTTATGCAGGTGTGTGCAATTACACGATTGCACAAATGGCCGAAGCTGAAAAAATGGTGAAGCTTGCATCGAACCAGATTCCATTCAGCATGGTGAACCGTGTAATGGAAAATGAAACCATTCCTTACTGCATTGAACATAAGAAATCGGTTTTAGCATATAGTCCGCTGCAACGTGGTTTGCTTACAGGAAAAATAAAACCCGGACAGGTGTTTGAAGAAGGCGATACAAGAAACGGCAACAGGTTTTATACCGATGAGTTTATTACTAAAACAAACCAGCTGCTTGCAAAGCTGAAGCCGTTGGCTTATGAAAAGAAAGCCACACTATCGCAACTGGTATTACGCTGGACGGTTGAACGATCCGGTGTAACCATTGCACTTGCTGGTGCAAGAAATGCACAGCAGTCGGTACAGAATGCAGGTGCAATGAAATTTGATTTGAGTGAAGAAGAAATTCGTTTTATGAATGAGCTTGTGGAGAAAGATTTGCTGTGATGTTTTTTTGTTGATCAGTAACCAACCACACTGAACAATCAACAATAATAAAGCAATCATGAAAACAAGTTACATCCTGAAACATGTTATTGGTTCCGTTGTGTTCTTTTCTGTTTTATTTATCAGTGCAGGCAAACTTGATTACTGGCAGGGATGGGTGTATGTAATAATTGGTTTGTTAATGGTGATGCTGAACTATACCGTTTTGCGGATTGATGATGAACTTTTGCTTGAACGATCAAAGCCCGGCGAAGGCACCAAAGCATGGGATAAAAAAATATTAGGGTTATCTTTTCTTGCAACGATTGCCATGTATATTGTTGCCGGACTTGATTCAGGCCGCTATAATTGGTCGCCGGAATTTACCTGGACGATGTATGGATCAGGTGCTGTGCTTACTACAGCTGGTCAGCTGATTTTTTTGGTTGCACAAAAACAAAACAAATTCTTTTCAAGTACAGTCCGTATACAAACAAACAGGGAACATGCTGTTTGCGATACGGGTATGTACAGTATTGTTCGTCACCCGGCCTATATGGGTTCGGTGATACAGGCCATTGGGTTTCCCTTGCTGCTTGGTTCAATGTGGAGCATTATTCCTGTAAGTGTGCTGATTATTTTACAACTGATAAGAACAGCGATGGAAGATGCTACATTGAAAAAAGAACTAAACGGTTATACAGCATATGCCGCTAAAACAAGGTATAAGATTGTGCCATATGTGTGGTGATGAATCTTTTCCATTTGTCTTTCTTCACTTCTTTATTCCTGATTCCTGATTTGAGATTTGCCGTTGCGATTTGGCGAATGGCAGTGTTTACTTATTACATTATCCTTACTTCTTTTTTGGAGCAGTTGATTTTTTAAATGATTGCAATGTTTTTCCAGCCTTTGTAGTTCACAATTTCTGCAATGCACGTTGCAGTTATTTTAATGCTTGTTGCAGTTATTTGAATGCACTTTGCAGTTTCTGCAATGTAAATGCCCGTTTATTTGCTGTTTTAGGCGGATTTTGTATCTTTTTAGCCTGAAAAACGCTTTTTTATGCTTCAATTGAACGTTTTAGAACTGCTTGCAAGCAGGGGGATAACCAATCCGCAGCGGTATTAGTTAAACAAGGAATTCCTTATTACACTGTGAGCCGCTTAGTAACCAACAAGTCGAGGAATATCAGTTTTGATGCGCTGGAACAGATTTGCCTGGTGTGTAAGTGCACGCCTGATGATTTGTTTGTGTGGGTGGCTGATGAAAAAACTACAGCTGATGAGCCTGTTGCTCTTGAAAAGCTGAAACCGAAACCGAAGTTGCCAACTGCTGCAGAGCGGTTGAAAAATTTATCGGCTGAACAGGAGAAGAAGCTGCAGGAGTTTATGGATGAGCTGGAGAAGAATAAGTGAGAGACTTTTTTATATTTTGCTTTCTACTTTTGTTGGTCAGGCGACCAACAAAGGCGTAGATTTTAAAAACTTCAAATGCTTTACTTATGACAAATCAACAAAAAGAAATGGCTGATAAAGTAATAGCGCATTTTAAAAAAAATAATGGGATAAAAACACACATTGATGCATTTAAACAAATCTTCGATAACAATCTCAAATCAGATGTTGCATATGTATTGACAATCCTTGAAGAAAAAAATATTGTAAAATGTGCTGATGGCTTTAATAGACAGATATTTTATTTAACGCCAGAAGGCTGGAATTACACATCATATGATGAAATAATAAAGAAAGAAAATATTAAAAAAGAAAAAAAGGACTTAAAAGACGAAATCGATCTTAGAAATGCCGAAAGGGTATTTAAAACT
The DNA here is from genome assembly GCA_002337125.1 of Chitinophagaceae bacterium UBA1931. Classification (GTDB taxonomy): domain Bacteria; phylum Bacteroidota; class Bacteroidia; order Chitinophagales; family Chitinophagaceae; genus Lacibacter. The sequence continues at coordinate 70,728 of DDFJ01000002.1, read as the reverse complement.
TATAACTCAACAAGGTTTATAGCTTGGGCTACTTTTATAATAACAATAATTTTAGCATTATTAAAATTAGCAGAAGTATTAAAATTCTGGCCTTATAAATAGCTTAGTAAAGCAGTTACTTTGACACCTCGCCTGACCAACAATGGCAAAGAGCCACCAACTGATAAGAAAAGCCTTAACCTTAATCCACAAAAATGAAGCCTTCTGTTTTTATTTCACTCTTATTTTTGACATTCATTTCTTGCACAACAAGGAATCAAAAAACAATTGACAAAGAATCAGCAAGCAATTCAATAAAGAATATTGATAAAAGTAGTATTTCAAAAATCGCCTTGTTAATTGCCGACACTTCAATTATAAATTTACCTTCAAAACAACTAACTAAACTTATCAACGTTGGAGATGGACAAAGTTTTGTTGATTCTTCAGGCAATCCACTTTGTAAACCTTCACAAACAATAATTTTTAAAAACTCAGGCAGCGACAGTTTAATCAACATCTTTAATTCCATTTTAAATTTACCACAACAAAGCAATGCAACTACTTCCTGTATTACTTTATACACTCATGTTTTTCTTCTATTTGATAACGACAACAAAATCATAGAGCAAATTGACTTTGCCTTTAGCTGTCCAATGCAGTTTAACTATTTAAAAAGAGGAATTACATTTGAAGTGAAAGATTATAAGTCCAAATTAATTACATTACTTATTAACCAGTTAAAGTCAACCAATGCATTTATACCAACTTATGGGCCGCCTCCTGCGCCATCAAATATTAAGTAATAAAGCAATATTGATTTCTGTATTTATGAATGGCGAACCTGAAAGAAGCTAATTACATTGTCTTATCTATAAAAAATCCCTCAATGATATTGAGGGATTTTTCTTTTTTGTATTCCATCAAAAAAAAATTAATTAGCCTGATTTTCCACCTGCACTTTAAATCCTGAAAAAGAAGCATCAATTCCTCTTGTCATTGAATCATGCCCTTGATTGCCATCCACTTCGTAGGCCAAATTAATGACATCACCTTTCTGCAGCATAACTGTGGTTGAGATGGACATTGTATATTCGGCTGTTACGGAAGTTTTAGGATTCATAACAGAACACATGCCGATTAATGCTCCATTTCTGTACATGTATAAATGGAAACGGTTGATGATTTGGTTTTCTTCGATATTATAATTGATGCTGAGTGTTGCATCGAAATGATACACCCCTGCATCAAATGCTTTGAAATTATTGCCGCTGATATTTCCGCCCAAATCAAATTCCTTCACAGGCATATCAATCACATTCGGTTTAAGGGAAGTGAAGAATAAGGTTTGGTTTGTCATGTGAATACGAAACGCAACAGGCTTTACAACCAGCGTTTTTGCTTCGTTTATTTTTGCCGGAACGGTTGTGTTCTTAATAACCTGGGCGTAAATGTTGAAGCAGCTTATGAGTGTAATAATCAGTACAGCAATCTTTTTCATAAATTGATTTAAGGGGTGAAAAATTGTAATTATAGAATGGAAGATATTATTTTTTAACGAAATTTATTATGGCGAGTTCCTTGAAAGAGACTCGCCTGATAAAAACAACCTTAAATTATAAACATGCCTATCGCTGACTCACTTACTGAATTTGAATCAACATCTTTTCTTTACGGAAGCTTTAAAGACAGAGTATTAGCCTCTTTAATTGATGGATTAATACTTCTTCCATTGTCTGTTTTTGACTGGTTTAATAAATCGGATTGGAAGAGCCAAATTCTTTTGACAACCGTATTTCTAGTTGGTCTAATTTATAAACCATTATTGGAATTTAAATATGGCGCAACAATTGGCAAAAAATTAATGAAACTTGTTGTAGTAAATAGAGATCATCAAAAGGTAAACTGGATTGAGGTATTAATTAGAAACATATTTGACATAACATCAAGAATATTTTTCTTTGGCGCTACACTGATGACATACAGAAGTGATGGGTTTATAAATGTTACATCAAATCAAGAGTTTGTCAATTTTCAAAAGACAATAATAAATCTGAATCCTTTTCTCATATTTTTTTCTTTAATTACCTTGATAGAAGTTGTCTTTATTTTATCTGATAAGCAAAAGAGAGCTTTACATGACCGAATGGGTGCTACGTTTGTGATTAAGGACAAAAGTCAATAACGGCTCAAACAAGAGTATTACATGCAAACAGTACCGCCAATTGATTGCTGATTACTACTGTATTGTATTCTATTGGAAGGAGTTTAATAGCAGGAAGTTGGCAACTTGTATTTTTGGTTCATTATATGTAGGGCTGCCTGCTTTTACATGTCTTGTTTCTTAATTATGAAGTCTGCAATAAAATTAGTTACGTCTTTGTTCAATTATTGAAACTTACTTGTCTATGTAACAAAAAAATCCCCCAACCAACGTTGAGGGATTTTTTATTTAAACGCCTGAATAAATTAAGCGAGTTTCTTCTGCAGGTTCGCATCAATTGCATCCAGGAATTCTTCTGTATACAAATAATGTTCGCCATGATTTACTTTGTTGCCGTGAATACATACAGCAAGGTCTTTGGTCATTTTACCGCTTTCAACTGTTTCAATACAAACTGCTTCGAGTGCATTTGCAAAATCAATGAGCGGCTGGTTACCATCCAGCTTACCACGGAAAGCCAAACCTCTTGTCCATGCAAAAATAGATGCAATAGGATTGGTTGAAGTTGGTCTGCCTTTCTGGTGTTCACGGTAGTGACGGGTTACTGTACCATGTGCAGCTTCTGCTTCCATTGTTTTTCCATCGGGTGTAATTAATACAGATGTCATTAACCCCAATGAACCAAAACCCTGTGCAACAGTATCGCTCTGTACATCACCATCATAGTTTTTACAAGCCCATACAAAGTTGCCGTTCCATTTCAATGCACTTGCAACCATGTCATCAATAAGGCGGTGCTCGTACACAATACCAGCTGCTTCAAACTGTGCTTTGAATTCGTTTTGATAGATTTCTTCAAAAATATCTTTGAAGCGGCCATCGTATTTCTTGAGAATGGTATTTTTTGTAGAAAGGTATAAAGGCCATTTTTTGCTGAGTGCAATATTGAAACAACTACGTGCAAAACCAATAATACTTTCATCGGTATTGTACATGGTCATTGCCACGCCATCGCCTTTGTAATTATATACTTCAAACACCTGTGGTTCGCCACCATCTTCAGGAGTAAAGGTCATGGTTAATTTTCCCTTGCCTTTAATTACTGTATCGGTTGCACGGTACTGATCGCCAAATGCATGACGGCCAACAATGATTGGCGCCGTCCAGTTGGTAACAAGACGTGGAATATTGTTGATCACAATTGGCTCACGGAAAACTGTACCATCCAGAATGTTGCGGATAGTTCCGTTAGGGCTTTTCCACATTTGCTTGAGGTTAAATTCTTTTACACGTGCTTCATCGGGCGTAATGGTTGCACATTTAATACCCACACCATATTGCTTAATTGCATTTGCAGCATCAACAGTAACCTGGTCGTTGGTTTCATCCCTGTACTCAACACCAAGGTCGTAATATTTAATATCGAGATCGAGATAAGGAAGAATGAGTTTTTCTTTAATGAATTTCCAGATGATTCTTGTCATCTCATCACCATCCAGTTCTACAACCGGGTTGGCAACTTTAATCTTTGCAGCCATCAGTTTGTCTTTTACTTGTTATGAAATTGGTAGTATTATCCTTGTTTTAAGGCCAGCAAATATAACCCCGGTTGATGAAATGATTGTTAGTTGGGCAAAAGTTATTGCAGATGGTAAGTATTAATTGGGGCTGTGGGCTGTTTTGCTGCGTTGAGCTGTTGTTCCGGCTTTTCGCTGCAATTCGTCAACCGCTGTCGGGGTTTGCAACCGCCAACAGGGTTTCCTCATTTACGCTTCAATCCGGCAGCCATTGAGCAAAGAAATCTTTATGCAGCAAAAGAAAAGAGCTGTATGGTTTGTAAAACCATACAGCTCTTGCCAGTGTATAATGTTTTCTTCTACAAATTTTCAAACATATCTTTTGTCATCGCTGCAAGGTCAAATTCATGTTCCCAGCCCCAGTCACGGCGGGCAACAGCATCATCAATGCTTTGCGGCCAGCTGTCGGCAATTTTTTGGCGGTAATCGGGTTTATAGCTGATGTTGAACCCGGGTTTGTGTTTGGCAATTTCAGTTGCAATTTCTTTTGGCGAAAAACTCATGGATGAAATGTTGTACGAGTGACGTACGGAAATTTTTTCGGCCGGGGCTTCCATCAGTTCAATAGTTGCACGAATAGCATCGGGCATGTACATCATAGGCAGGTATGTATCTTCTTTCAAAAAACATTCATAGCTGTTATCAGAAAGTGCATCATGAAAAATTTCAACAGCGTAATCAGTTGTTCCGCCGCCGGGTGCTGATTTGTACGAAATCAAACCAGGATAACGCAGACTACGCACATCCACACCATAACGCTGGAAATAATAGTTGCACCAGAATTCGCCTGCATATTTACTGATGCCGTAAACCGTTGTAGGTTCAATAATGGTTTGCTGCGGACAGTTTTGTTTGGGCGATGTTGGACCAAAGACGGCAATGGAACTAGGCCAGTACACCTTCTGCAGTTTTTCTTCACGGGCAATATCCAGTACGTTGAGTAAGCCGGTCATGTTGAGGTTCCAGGCGAGGTTGGGATTTTTTTCGCCCGTTGCAGAAAGGATTGCTGCAAGGTGATAAATCTGGGTAATGTTCTGGCGTATAACCTGCACATGCAGCATTTCCTTATTCATTACATCCAAGCTCACATAGGGACCGGTGCCTTCGAGTAAAGGATTCTGTTCACGTAAATCAGATGCAACCACATTCTGATTACCATACATTTTACGCAAGGCCATTGTTAACTCTACTCCTATCTGACCGGAAGCTCCGATTACGAGAATTTTATCTTTTACCATAGTATGCTTTTTTTACGAATGTAAAAGTAAAATTAAAGGCAAATGCGATCAATCGTTTGTACAAAAAAATTAAGGTGAAATTGTGAATGCCAATCTTCTTACATCTTACCTCAAACATCATACATCTTAGCTCTTACATCTTTCCTCCTCCCTACCTTTGCTGCATGGAAAAATATTTACAGGATTTGTTTGCCGGTCAGTCGTACAACGAAAAGAACTTTTTTTTAATTGCCGGGCCATGTGTTGTTGAAAGTGAAGAGCTGGTGATGGAAGTGGCAGATAAGGTTTCAACCATTTGCAAGGAGCTGGGCATTCCATATATTTTTAAAGCATCGTACAGGAAAGCAAACCGCACAAGTGCATCATCGTTTACTGGTCTTGGTGATGATACAGGTTTATCACTGATTGATAAAGTGCGTAAAACATACCAGCTTCCTGCAACAAGCGATATACATGCACATGAAGAAGCTACTATGTCTGCTCCTTATTTGGATGTATTGCAAATCCCTGCATTTCTCTGCCGCCAGACAGATTTGTTACTTTCTGCTGCAGAAACCGGTAAGATTGTGAATGTAAAGAAGGGCCAGTTCCTCAGCGGACCATCGATGAAATTTGCTGTTGAAAAAATTAAAAAAGCCGGTAACGAAAAAGTAATGCTTACCGAACGTGGTAATACATTTGGCTATACTGATCTTGTTGTTGACTACAGGAACATTACGTGGATGAAAGAACTGAACGTTCCTGTTATTATGGATTGTACACATTCACTGCAGCAGCCCAATCAAACAAGTGGCGTTACAGGTGGTAATCCGCAACTGATTGGAACAATTGCAAAAGCAGCCATTGCAACAGGTGTTGATGGTTTGTTTATTGAAACACATCCCAATCCATCAGTTGCATTAAGCGATGGAGCCAATATGCTGCAATTAGACAAATTGAAACCTTTGCTTGAACAACTGGTAAAAATCAGGAAAGCATTATAAATAAAAAGGCTCTGATAACCAGAGCCTTTTTTAAAGGTAAGCTGCTGATGCAGGGCACCAGTTCTCATGCAGGTACTGTTTTATCTGTTGTAGGGATACATTCGTTTCACAAAGTGGAATCTGGACATAGGTATTGGATAAAAACGGGCCATACATTCTAATGCAATAACAGATGTATTCTGTTAATACCCGGTTGCATGAATTCCAAAAAATGTCTGATTTGAAAGAAAATTAAACCTGGCTGGGCAGTATGCCAAACTCTTTTTTAAATGCAAGTGAAAAATTACTCAGATTGGTATAACCTAAACGTAAGCCAACTTCTTTTACTGTAAACTGGCCTGTAAGCAATAATGAACGGGCTTTCTGCATCCTGTTCTTTTGATAATATTCGTAAATGCCGGTGCCGTATACTTTTTTAAATGCTGTTTTTAATTTCGATACACTCATCCCTGCATTTTCAGCAAGCGACATAATGGTAGGTGGCTGCAAACTGAAATCTTTCACCAGTAAAGATTCAATTTCCATGAGCTTACTTAAATCAGATGGTTTGATTTTTTTGTGCGGACGGTTATTTGATCCCTGCAGATTTTTAAATAAGCGTGAAAGAAAATGTTCAAGCATCAGCATAATCCTGTTTTTCAGAATCAGGTTATACATCGGGTGTGTGCGGGATATATTAAATACTTCATTAAAAAGTATCCTGTATTGTGCATCGAAAGGTTCAGGATGTGTGAGTGTGTTGCTGAACAATGTGTACTTTTTAAGCGATTCCATTTCATCAAACCTGCTCAGGTTATCACTTAACCAATGACTGGGAATAAGAATATTGATTGTTTTTGAGTAAGTCCCTTTTTTAATAATCAGGTCCAGTTTATCGGCATTAGAAGTAAGTGTAACACCAATGCGTTTTTCATTTGTATCCTCAAACACATTTCCATCCTGGACAAACTTATACGAATCATTGATTTTTATTTCATTGAAATGGATGGTGCAATAAACATCATCCTCACTTGCCCTTCTGAAAAGCACATCGGTGTGATATTCAATTTCTGAAATTAACGATTGCAAACCGTTTGGCAGTTCAAGCGCTTTGTAATAACCAGCTCCAACTGAAGATGGTAATTCAATAAAATCTTCTGTAGCAGGAACGTGAAGTAATTCAGACAGGTATTGAATAAATTCCTTGTAGTTTCCGCTTTTAAATTCAAGTTCCAGCACAGTATAAGTTTATGTTCAAAATAATTAACTGACACTAAACTTGGAAGGCTCTTGTTTCATGTGCTTTTTAAAAGCTGTAGTAAAGTTACTGATATTACTATAACCGATTATTTCTGATACCTGTTTAACAGAATATTTACCTGTTGATAACAATTCACCTGCACGTTGCATTCTTTTCTGCTGGTAATATTCATAAATAGGTACACCAAATACAGATTTAAAAAGTTTTTTCAGTTTGGTAGAACTCATAGTGGCTTTGCGTGAAAGCTCTTCTATTGATTTTGGTTTTGTTGAGAAGTTTTCTGTCAATATTTTTTCGATCCGTAAAACGGTATAAATATCTTCCTGCTTAATTACACTTTGTACATCGGCAAGTGAAACTCTTGAATGAATGCGTGTAAAAAAACGTTCGAGCAGCAACTGCACCCTGTTTTGAATGAAGAGCAGCGGAAGAGGTGTAACTGGTTCTTCCTGCATAATTTCATTCATCAGTTCATAGTAAACCTTATCCAGGGGTTCCATGTTAAAGCTTCTGCTTTTCAGATCAACATAAGCAGGCAGTATATCATCAAACAATTCAACCCCCATCAGTTTACCCAGCCATTCTTTTGAAAGAAGAATATCAACTGCTTTAAATGTTGTTCCTTTTGTGCCATGATAATACCAGTCGAACAAAGAACTGGTTAAGTAGGCAACTGCAAGCTTCCCGTTTTTCTGATCTAACACATCGCCGCCAATACCAACCTGTATTTCTTTTTCAACAGATAATTCATCAAAACGCAGGGTGTAATATTCCGATGTACCAGCTTTGCGGTGCAGCATCCAGTCTTTACTAAAACGGCAGTTAAGAATAAGGACATCAATACCATTGGCAATCTGTAATACACGTACATATCCGCTTCCGAGATCTTCGGGGAAAAAGAGCCAACCATCTTTGATTTTTACATGCAACCTGTCGGCCACATCTTTCAAAAGATCAGTGTAGTTTGAATGAGTGTATTCAAAAGAAAACATAAGTAGATTGTCGGCTCAATTTAAACAATCAGATAATAAAAAACAATGATAAGATCAGTAACGGACCGGATTTCTTTTATTGAACCAGATAGATTGACGCAAATTCATCCAGAAAGCGATAAAGAAATATATAAGCAATGGTGATCCCATTGTAAGAAATGAAACATAAATAAAATACTTCCGGATTGTGCTAGTAGAAATTCCGAACTTTTCTCCAATCCAGGTACATACCCCAAATACATTCCATTCAATGATCCGGCGAAATCTATTCATAGTGCTTCTTTTTACAATATCAAAGATATACCATTCAACCAATTCTTTCGGGTAATGAACGTAAAAAGTTGTTCATAAATTGGTAAATTTGCAGCCTTATTCAATTGCTGATTGGGGAAGCAGCACTTGCTTCGGCGCTACTGGCCCGTATCAGCAATCACCAATCAGAAATCTAAAATTTTTCAACATGGTATTTGACCTCGATTTAATCAAGAAAACGTACAGCGAAATGCCTGCTAAAGTTGATGCAGCCCGCAAAGCACTGGGACGCCCTCTTACTCTGGCAGAGAAAATTTTATACTCCCACTTATGGAAAGGAGTTGAACCCAAAGACTTTGAACGAGGAAAAGCCTATGTTGATTTTGCTCCCGACCGTGTGGCTATGCAGGATGCAACTGCGCAGATGGCTCTTTTGCAGTTTGACACAACAGGTCGTAAAAAAGTGGCTGTTCCTTCAACCGTTCATTGCGATCACCTGATTGTTGCAAAAAATGAAGGAAAGCAGGATCTTGTTAAAGCAGTTACCGAAAATGAAGAAGTATACAACTTCCTTTCTTCAATCTCCAACAAATACGGTATTGGTTTCTGGAAACCCGGTGCAGGTATCATTCACCAGGTTGTACTTGAAAACTATGCATTCCCCGGTGGTATGATGATTGGTACCGACAGCCACACCGTAAATGCTGGTGGTTTGGGTATGATTGCTATTGGTGTTGGTGGTGCAGATGCTTGTGATGTAATGGCTGGTTTAAGCTGGGAATTATTAATGCCGAAATTGATTGGCGTTAAGCTTACCGGTAAGCTCAATGGCTGGACAGCTCCTAAAGATGTAATTCTGAAAGTTGCAGGTATCCTTACTGTAAAAGGTGGTACCAATGCAATTGTTGAATATTTTGGCGAAGGTGCTACAAGCATGAGTTGTACAGGTAAAGGCACCATTTGTAACATGGGTGCTGAAATTGGTGCAACCACTTCTACTTTTGGTTATGATGAAAGCATGAGCCGTTACCTTAAAGCTACTGGCCGTGCAGAAGTTGCTGAAGCAGCTGATGCAATTAAAGATTACTTAACAGGCGATGCTGATGTTTATGCAAATCCTGAAAAGTATTTCGATAAAGTAATTGAAATTAATCTGAGCGAACTGGAACCACACTTAAACGGACCTTTCACTCCTGATTTAGCTACACCAATTTCTCAAATGAAAGAAGCTGCTGCTAAAAACGGATGGCCTACAAAGGTTGAAGTTGGTTTAATTGGTAGCTGTACAAACTCTTCTTATGAAGATATTAGCCGTGCAGTTAGTCTTGCAAAACAGGTTGCTGAAAAAGGTTTAAAAACAAAAGCAGAGTTTACTATCACTCCTGGTAGTGAATTGGTACGTTATACTATTGAAAGAGATGGTTACCTGAGCACTTTTGAAAAAATTGGTGCAACAGTGTTTGCCAATGCCTGCGGACCTTGTATTGGTATGTGGGAACGTATGGGTGCTGAAAAACAGGAAAAAAACACCATCGTTCATTCTTTCAACAGAAACTTTGCCAAGCGTGCTGATGGCAACCCCAATACAATGGCGTTTGTTGCAAGCCCTGAACTGGTAACAGCTTTGGCAATTGCTGGGGATCTTACATTCAATCCTATCACAGACACACTCACCAACGAAAAAGGTGAACAGGTAAAACTGGATCCTCCAAGTGGTGATGAATTACCGGTTAAAGGTTTTGCTGTTGAAGATGCAGGTTACCAGGCCCCGGCTGAAGATGGAAGTGGCGTTATAATTGATGTAAAATCAGATAGCAAGCGTTTACAATTGTTATATTCTTTTGCTCCATGGGAAGGAACAGATCTGAAAGGTTTGAAACTCCTCATCAAAGCAAAAGGAAAATGTACAACCGATCATATCTCAATGGCTGGTCCATGGTTGAAATTCCGTGGCCATCTCGATAACATCAGTAACAACATGCTGATTGGCGCAGTAAACTTCTTCAATGAAAAAACTGATAACGTTAAGAACCAGCTCACAGGTGAATACGGTGCTGTTCCTGCAACACAACGTGCTTACAAAGCTGCAGGCGTTGGTTCAATTGTTGTTGGTGATGAAAACTATGGTGAAGGTTCAAGCCGTGAACATGCGGCAATGGAACCACGTCATCTCGGTGTTCGTGTTGTACTTGTAAAATCATTTGCACGTATTCACGAAACAAACCTGAAGAAACAAGGCATGCTGGCTCTCACTTTTGCCAACAAAGAAGATTATGATAAGATCCAGGAAGATGACAGCATTGATGTAATTGGTTTAACCAGCTTTACACCAAGCCAGCCACTTCAACTGGTGCTGAATCACAAAGATGGCAGCAACGAAACCATCACAGTTAACCACAGCTACAACGCTCAGCAAATTGAGTGGTTCAAAGCTGGTGGTGCGTTGAATGTGATCCGTGCAGAGTTTTCAAAATCATAAGATTTAAAACTACTCATCCATATAAATCCCGCCAATTGGCGGGATTTTTTATTTCGTCAACCCACCAACCGTGATTTTTTGAAACATTAAGCAGTTCAGAAACTGACTAATCTCATATTTGTTAACAAACGATCGTTATATTTTTAACAGTTAAACCTTCTTCCGATGAAGAAGGAAACCCGATTGCTTCACATTTAAATTTTGCTATATGATAGCAACAACATCTCCAAGCGTAGAAAAGTTCATGGAACTGGTAGTAAGACGTAACCCGGCACAAGCCGAATATCAACAAGCAGTTTTTGAAGTAGTTCGCTCTGTTCTCCCTTATGTTGAAGAGCACCCCGAATATCAAAAAGCCAACATCCTGGAACGCATGATTGAACCCGAAAGAGCACTTATTTTCCGTGTGCCCTGGATGGACGACAAAGGTAACTACAGGGTAAACCGTGGTTACAGGGTTCAGATGAATAATGCCATTGGGCCTTACAAAGGTGGCTTACGATTTCACCCAAATGTTACACTGAGTATTTTAAAATTCCTGGCGTTTGAACAGGTATTTAAAAATTCACTTACCACATTGCCGATGGGTGGTGGTAAAGGTGGTGCTGATTTCGATCCTAAAGGAAAATCAGATGCTGAGGTAATGCGTTTCTGCCAGAGTTTTATGACTGAACTGCATCGCCATATTGGAAAAGACACGGATATTCCTGCTGGCGATATTGGCGTTGGCGCAAGAGAAATTGGTTATTTGTTTGGTCAATATAAACGTCTCACAAATGAATTCACCGGGGTGTTAACAGGTAAAGGTTATACCTACGGTGGTAGTCTCATTCGCCCTGAAGCAACCGGGTACGGCTTGCTGTTTTTCGTGGAAGAAATGCTTGAAACAATCGGCGAATCAATGAAAGATAAAAAAGTAGTTGTTTCCGGCAGTGGTAATGTTGCACAATATGCCATTGAAAAAGTAATTGCTTTAGGTGGTATTCCATTAACAGCATCAGACAGTGATGGATTTATTTATGACCCCGATGGTATTACGCACGAAAAACTGGAATTCATTCTTGAATTGAAAAATGAAAAACGTGGGCGTATTTCAGAATATGCTGAAAAATATGGTGTACCATATTATGAAGGCGAAAGACCATGGAAAATCCCATGTGATATTGCCTTGCCATGTGCTGTACAAAATGAACTGGATGAAAACGATGCAAAACTGTTGGTGAAAAATGGTTGTAAAATGGTAGCCGAAGGTGCAAATATGCCAACAACTCCTGAAGCAATTGAAGTGCTGCAGGAAAATGGTATACTCTATGCTCCTGGAAAAGCTGCTAATGCAGGTGGTGTTGCAACATCAGGCCTTGAAATGTCGCAGAACTCTATCCGTCTTTCATGGACAAGAGAAGAAGTTGAAAACAAACTCCGCACAATCATGAAAAATATTCATGAGCAATGTGTGAAGTATGGTAAAAAAGAAGATGGTACAATTGATTATGTAAAAGGTGCAAATATTGCAGGTTTTGTACGTGTTGCTGATGCTATGCTTGCCGAAGGTCACGTATAACAATTTACAGATTTGCCAGTTGCAGACTATAAACTGCCGGACATTTCCGGCAGTTTTTTTATTATGCTTAATTTAAAGATTGCGGAAACTTTGAAGCTGATATTACATAGTCAGAAGAACGAAGAGTCATCAGTACAATCAGAATAAGAATAATCATCAATGCAACCTGCAGGTAAGTATAAATAACCGAACCATATACAATAGCCTTGGTACTGCTGTGCAATTGCTTTCCTACAGAAGCCTGTATACGGCTGAGATTGTTTAATGATTGCTGAACATCAGAAAACAATACATCAGTAACAGGATATTGCTGTTTGCCATTTACTACATCTGCTTCAGCTGCATTATAATTCTTCAATTTAACAAGGAAACTATTCCATTCTTTCTTTTCTTCATTTGTAAGATATGTAACAGAATATGCAGTTATTAGGCTGTCAATAGCATGGTTATGCGTTTTAATTGTAACAACATCAGTGGTTAATTCATTTTGCCTGGCGTTGTTCAACAGAATTTTTTTCTGGTACAAATGATCATCTACCTGGAAAAGATAATAAGCAGGCATTAACCTGTCTTTATAAATGGAAGACATATTTTGCTCCAGTTTATTGTAATCATTTGTACTGATAAAATTACTCAGCACCAATGCTGCAAGCAGTATAATTGAAACAGCGATAATTCTACTTTTCTCTTTTCGTTTATAAAAATCAAACATAATCTCAAAATTTTTTAAACAACCACACTATTCACTCAATTTACAAAGAATAATTATTCTAGTTTTCCTGAATATAAAATCAAATATACTCCCCTATTTTACCATTCATACAAACCTGCTCAACAGGTAAAATCAATTCATAACTTTAAGTATTAAAATCTGTATAATGAGAAAAGCTTCATTTTCACTTATTGCATTTTTCTTTCTGCTTATTTCAGTTGCCCAGCAAACACAAAAGCCTCCATTGCATGGCAAAAACTGGATGGCTATTACCGGCAAACCTCTGGCTGCGACAGCAGGTTCAATGATTTTTCAGAAAGGTGGAAATGCTGTTGATGCTGCATGTGCTATGCTTGCATCAACCTGCACCATGTGGGATGTGTTAAGCTGGGGTGGAGAAACACAGGCACTCATCTTCAACCCAAAAACAAAAAAAGTTATTGCGATTAATGCACTTGGTGTTGCACCAACAGGAGCTACTGTTGAGTATTTCAAAAGCAAAGGATATGATTTTCCTCCTGAATATGGTCCGTTGGCAGCAGTAACACCGGGAACCTTTGGTGGACTGTGCTTAATGCTTGCCAACTATGGAACAATGAGTTTAAAAGAAGTGCTTGCTCCATGTATGCAGTTAGCCGCAGGTTATCCTATTGAAGCGCAAACAGCAAACAGTATGGAACGTGGTAAGAAAATGATAAAGCAATGGCCTTACAGTTCCAAAGTTTTTCTTCCTCATGCAGGGGAAAAAAGAGAGGCACCTGAAGCAGGAGAAATTTTTGTACAGAAAGATTTATTAAACACACTTACCAAATTAGTTGAAGCAGAACAACAGGCTTTGAAAAAAGGGAAGAACCGTAAAGAAGCAATCATGGCGGCTTATGACCGTTTTTATAAAGGCGATGTTGCACAGGAGTTTGTGCGTGGTTGCCAAGAACAAGGCGGATTAATTACCATGAAAGATTTAGCAAACTGGAAACCTATTGAAGAAGAACCGATGCATGTAAACTACAGGGGAATTGAAGTGTACAAATTACAGCAGTGGACACAAGGCCCGGCCTTTCTTCAATCACTCAATATACTCGAAAACTTTGATCTGAAAGGCATGGGTTACAACAGCACAAAATATATTCATACGCTTTATCAAACAATGAGTCTTGCATTTGCTGACCGTGATTTTTATTATGGTGACCCATATTTTGCACCAGCTGAACCCATCAAAGGTTTAATGAGTAAAGAATATGCAAAGCAACGGGCATCGCTTATTTCATGGGATAAAAATGATGCAAACATTGGTCCCGGAGATCCTTATCCGTTTGAAGAAAAAACAAATCCATACTTTGATATTTTAAAGAAAAGAGGATTCAGTTTTGATACAACGAAAAGTAATCGTTCCAATTTTGCACCTGCACATGATACCAGGAATAACAGTGTAGCTGCGGTTGATGCTGATTACATGGATCGTTTATGGCGTGGTACAACATCAGTTGAAGCAGCTGATGCAGAAGGCTGGGTAGTTTCCATTACACCGTCGGGAGGTTGGCTACCTGCTTGCATTGCCGGCAACACTGGTATTGGAATGAGTCAGCGTATGCAGAGTTTCGTTTTAGATTCAACCATTAATCCTTTCAATGTAGTTGAACCGGGAAAGCGTCCGAGAGTTACATTAACTCCTACCCTTGCATTGAAAGATGGAAAACCATTTTTATCGTTTGCAGTACAGGGTGGTGATACACAAGATCAGAACCTGCTTCAATTCTTTTTAAATGTTGTTGAATTTGGAATGACTGTACAACAGGCTTGCGAAGCTGCAAATATTAATACCAATCAGCTTTGGCTTTCATTAGGCGGAACAAAAGTACAGGACCGTATGCCCAAACCTGGCAATCTACTCCTCAACAATAACACGCCGGAACAGGTAAGAAATGATTTGAAGAAGATGGGATATATTCTTTCGTTTGATGACAGAACAAGTGGCCCGATCAACGCTATTTATTTCGATTGGAAACATGGAAGCTTCTGGGGAGGCAGCAGCAATCATGGCGAAGATTATGGTATTGGCTGGTAAAAATTATTTTACAAAACTTGCATAATATCGTTTACCGGTTTGAGGATGGTAAATCTCAAGGAAGTATGTTCCGTTTTTTAAATCGCTAAGAAGAACATTACGGGATGCGGCATGAATTGTTTTTGATTTTACCATTTTTCCAACAACATTATAAAACCTGCAAACATAACTTCCTGTTTGAAAAGAAAGGTGAAGAGACAAAAAGTTAGTGTCGTGATTAAATTCTACTGTTGTAAGATGTGCTCCGGCTGATTGCAAATTCAATGGAGTAATAACACTTGAAAATATTTCGCCTTTATTTGTTATTGCTTTCACACGATAAAATAGAAATAAGTCACGAAGTGTTATTTTGTCTTTATAACTGTACTTACTCGTAGTTAATTTATTATCAGAAAGTATTAATGCAATTGTTTTAAATGATCCATTAATATCCATTCGTTCAATTTCAAAATGATCAGTAATGATATTATTTGAAACAGACCACTGCAACAGCACATGATCATTACAATCAGTAACAGAAATCTTTCCAAGAATATCAGATACACTATCGCTTACCGGCAAAGAATAATTTCCGGCAAATGTTTTACCCGCAACAGCCAAAAGAAATAAAAAATATAAAAAGCTTTTTTTCAAAAAAATAATTTTCAGTGCTTTCAAAATAATAAAGCTGCCAAGCTAATATAAAGCTGTAAAAATAATAATTTAAAAAAGATTAAATAAAAGGGGCTGATTTCTTCAGCCCCTGCGATTAGGTTTACACCGTTATTTATTCTACACGAAATCATTGTTTCTTGAATTGTGAATAATACCTGCTGCCGCTTTGCGGATGATAAATATCAACGAAATAAGAGCCGGTTTTTAACTGTGATACATTTAATTGAGGATTTGATGAGTTGACATTACCAGTCATAACCTTCCTTCCATCACTGCTGTAAATTCTGTAAACATAATTAACTGAAGCATTTGTTAGCCTTAAGTTTACAATATCTGTTGCAGGGTTAGGATAAATAATGATTGCATTACCCTGTGTATTTCCCGACCTGATCATTTTAATGTCGCTATATGATACTGAATTGTCTAAACCTTGGATTTTTATCCTGTAATATAAATTCACATCCTTTGGCACATTTTTATCTTTAAACTCAAACTGCATTTCTTTCTGAGTATTATCACTCATAATCATTCCAACAGTTTTAAAAGAACCATTTTCCTGTTTCCGTTCAATTTCATAATGATCAACAAGGTCATTGTTATTCGTGTTCCAGTCTATAATCACATCACCTGTTCTTTTCTGAACTTGAAGATCATTTACATCACTCAATAATACTCCATTAACCGGGCTGATAAAGTTTACTGCATTATCAGTTATAGGCACCGGATTAAGAGAACCTGAGTTGCAAGTGCTCCCACTTTGATCCCAGGGCTGATAAGGACTTCCTCCGGTATGATCAATTAACACAGCCATTTCTTTTTTGGGGTCATCAAGAGCCTGATTGATATCTGTAATAAACTGAGCAATAAACCCCGGCATTCCAAAACCATAACCAGTTGAAGTTAACCCATAATCAGCAGGCATATATGGCGACTTGAATTTGAAGTATAAATCCATCGCTACACGATAGGTTTGTGAAGGTATAACCCATAAATTATTACAATCTGTTGTGGAGCGATTAATATAATTTTTCCGGAGTGTTTTTTGAGGACCGTTTGAAATAATTGAAGCAGTTCTGGTACCATCATCAACCGGTGTATTGCTATCGGGATTAAATTTTCCGCCAGACCCAGTGTAGCAAGCAGGATCATTTAATCCTGAGTTTGGATCGATACCATTATAAAAATATGATCGATACCCATTAAATGTTAATACAGATTCATTAAACTGATAGCCAATTCGAATTGCTGCTATCTGACAGTTTGCGCTTGCATTGGTATTGTTCCGGATTGCAATACGGACAACTATACGTTCATTATAGCTATCCCATAAAACATTACCTAGCACACTTGCCTGCTGAGCATGTGTAATGTGTATAGATAATACCGTCACCAGCAACAAGAGTAAATTTCTAATCATAAGAAATATTTTATTGTTAACTGGTTTCCGTAGGTGGAGGAAATTTAAAGGCTAGCTTTTCATTGGGAATTGGTTATTTACATTCAAAAAAGAAAGTAATAGGTTTAAGAACAGGGTATTGCGACGAGAGAATTAAAGGTCAGATTTTTCAAACGGAAGTGGTATAATAATATAATAAAAATACATTGCTCCACAGCCGAATGCAATTGTTTCCTGATATATATTTTGTTATAAAGCGTTTTTTATTCAGATTAAATGAAATCAATCTTTTACATCAAACCAAACAGGTTTTTCATCGTTCCAATTACCATTGTAATTAATCGTTATTTCTTCTCCGGCATCAATATCTCTTACTGCTTTTACAAACATGGCTTCTTCTTCAAAATCCATAAAATATTCGCTGTTGCTACTGTATGAATGATTGTATACAGGAATCCATCCTAATGCCATTGCACATTGCTTTTTTTCATTACCCCATTCAAAAATATAATCGTGCAGTAAAGTTTGATCAAGCAGTATCCGTTCAGCTGCAGTCATTACAATAACCGGTGCTATTTCAATAATATCACCTGCATCAATTTTTTCTTTTGTAAAAACGCCTCTGCCTTTTTCTTCTGTTAAATCGATATAAAGTTGATGTAGACGCATACCTGCTTTAATATTTCATTTTCCATCAAAGAAACTAACTTTAGCCAAATTAGTTGACTATGAATTTTGAACTTGAAAAAGAAGAAACACTGAGGGAACAGTTTGAAAAACTGATTGAACGTGAAGACAGGCTTGAAATGCAGGATCTTCTCAACAAACAAAATATCAGCGAGGTGGCAGAACTTGTAGATCAATATCCTGAACACGAAAGCCAGATACTGGCAAACATGAGTGTACACAGGGCTGCAAGTGTTTTTAAAATCCTGGATCTGCACACACAAAAACATATCATCAAAGAACTGCCTCCGTTTAAAACTGCTGAATTATTAAACGAACTCCCCGCAGATGACCGTACATCATTTTTGGAGGAATTGCCTGGTAATGTTGTTCGGGAGTTAATTAAACTGCTTAATCCCGAAGAACGAAAAATTACGCTTTCACTTTTGGGTTATCCTGAAAACAGTATCGGCCGTTTGATGACACCCGATTATGTGTACATCTACCCCGAGAATACCGTTGAAGAAGTTTTTGAAACGATCAGAAAATATGGCAAAGACAGTGAAACGATCAATGTGTTATACGTTATCAATCAAAACGGAGAATTTGTGGATGATATCCGCATCAGGGATATAATTCTTGCCGCTCCCGATAAAAAAGTGGAAGAGTTGATTGACGGGCGCTTTGTAACACTCAATGTTTTTGATGATCAGGAAACTGCCAACGAAACATTCAGAATGAATAACAGGGTGGCTTTGCCTGTTGTAAGCAATTCAAACAAATTGCTTGGAATTGTAACTATTGATGACGTATTGTGGGTAGCCAACGAAGAATTCAGTGAAGATATGCAGATGATTGGTGGTACCGAAGCATTGGATGAACCCTACCTGGATACACCTGCGTTAAAACTTTTCAAGAAACGGGTTCTATGGCTCATTGCTTTGTTTTTAGGTGAATTACTTACGGCATCAGCAATGGCTTATTTTGAAGATGAAATTGCCAAAGCTGTTGTGCTTGCATTATTCGTTCCGTTAATTATCTCAAGTGGTGGTAACAGTGGTTCCCAGGCATCAACGCTGGTTATCCAGGCAATGGCTGTAGGCGAAGTGACGCTGGCCCATTGGTGGAAAGTAATGCGTCGTGAAATTTTACAAGGACTTCTTTTGGGAACGGCTTTAGGCATTATTGGTTTTATAAGAATTGCTATCTGGCACTCCATCAGCCCGCACTTATATGGCACACATTGGGAGTATATTGGATTTACTGTTGGATGTTCATTGATTGGTGTGGTACTTTGGGGAACTTTGAGCGGCTCCATGCTGCCTTTATTGCTCAAAAAGCTTGGAGCTGATCCTGCTGTTTCATCAGCACCTTTTGTTGCAACATTGGTTGATGTAACCGGACTTGTGATTTACTTTTCAATGGCATTGATTTTTCTGAAAGGAATCTTACTTTAAAAGCTGTTTATGGATACAAAAGATATCAGGCATTTGCTCGAAGTTGAATCAAATCAATTGTCGAAACTTCATACCGTTGTTGAACAAACCATGAAAGATGAAAATCTCATCATGGACAATCTGCTGCACCCTCCCGCTGAAATGCTAACCCGAGGACAACGGCTTTCAGATAAAATTGCCCGTTTTGGCGGCAGTTGGATGTTCATCATTCTTTTTTCAGTTTTGCTCCTGATCTGGATTGTCATCAATTCATTATTACCAACCGGAAAGCAATTTGATCCGTTTCCTTTTATCCTGATGAATCTAGTTCTTTCCTGCATTGCTGCATTCCAGGCACCGGTTATTATGATGAGTCAGAACAGGCAGGAAGAAAAAGACCGGCAACGGGCACAAAACGATTACATGATTAACCTCAAGGCCGAACTGGAAATAAGAAGTCTGCACCAGAAAATTGACTTACTGATTGAAGAACAATTGAAGACATTGTACGAAATTCAGCTGAAGCAATTGGAAATGCTGAAAGAATTAACCGAAAAGGGCTCATCTAAATAACGCCTGCCGCTTATGTAGAAAAAGCTGTATTTGCTGAATAATACAGCCGAATCAGTATTTTTGAAAAATGGAAGTAAACCACGAGCTGATTGATAAACTGAGCCTTCTTGCAAGATTGGAAATAAAGCCGGAAGAAAAAGATAAGCTGCAAAGTGATATGAAGGAGCTGATTGGCTTTATTGAAAAGCTGCAGGAACTGGATACTACCGGTATTGAACCCCTGATGCATTTAACAGAAGAAATCAATGTGCTTCGTGCCGATGAGGTGAAAGGATCAGCAACAAGACAGGAAGCACTTGAAAATGCAGCACTGAAAAACGATGCATTCTTCATGGTTCCGAAAGTGATCAAAAAATAATTCTGCAATTAATATTATGCAATCTGTCATTCATCTTGATGAGCTGCGCAAAAGCTACTACCTCGGAAAACAGGAACTTCCCGTTTTAAAAGGAATTGACCTTGATATTTACAAAAATGAATTTGTTGCTTTGATGGGACCTTCAGGTTCAGGTAAAAGTACACTCATGAATATTCTCGGTTGTCTTGATACACTCACCAGCGGTCGCTACGTACTGAATGGAAAAGATGTAAGCAAGATGAACGATAACGACCTTGCCGAAATACGAAACAAAGAAATCGGGTTCGTATTTCAGCAGTTTAATCTTCTGCCCCGTTTATCTGCACTTGAGAATGTGGCTTTGCCGTTAATCTATGCAGGCGTTCCAAAAAAAGAACGTAACGAACGTGCTATGGAAATGCTCACCAAGGTTAATCTTGCCGACAGGCATCATCACAAACCAAATGAATTAAGTGGCGGTCAGATTCAGCGTGTAGCCATTGCCCGTGCATTGGTAAATAACCCGGCCATCATTCTTGCCGATGAACCTACAGGTAACCTTGACAGCAGAACTTCTGTTGAAATTATGAATCTCATCAGCGATATTCACAGTCTTGGTAACACGGTTGTGCTGGTAACACATGAAGAAGATATTGCCCATTATGCCAAGCGTGTTGTTCGTTTGCGGGATGGTTTAATTGAAAGCGATAAGGCAAAACAGGAAACGGTTTTAGCATCCTGATAAATGATTTATCAATAAGTTATTAAGAGAGTGTACACTCTCTTTTTTTATTTTAAAACTTTTCACTGTTACTTTTGTTTGATATACTTTACTTGAGTTATGGCATCAAAAATATATACGAAAACAGGCGACAGGGGCGAAACAAGTTTAATTGGCGGAACAAAAGTTCCTAAAAGCCATCTGCGTATTGAAAGCTATGGTACTGTTGATGAATTAAATTCATGGATTGGTTTGGTGAATGATCAACTCTCTGATGCACGTTCAAAACAAACATTAAAAGAAATACAGGACCGCTTGTTTACAATTGGTTCATCACTGGCATGTGATCCGGAAAAAGAACCAAAAATGAAAATCCCCGATTTAAAAGAAGATGATATTCTTTTCCTTGAAAAGGAAATAGATGCCATGAATGAAATATTGCCCGAAATGAAATCATTCATTCTGCCCGGCGGGCATGTAGCTGTAAGTAATGCACATATTGCACGGTGTGTGTGCAGGCGTTGCGAACGTATATGCGTACACATGCACGAAGAAAACATGTTCATCGATCAGCTTGTTATAAAATACCTGAACAGGTTAAGCGATTATTTATTTGTACTTGCACGCTATGCCGGCCACTTACTTGGAGTAGAAGAAATCAAATGGGCTCCAAGAGTATAAAATAATCTTACCATAATTTTTCCTGCCTGCACGGTTTTTGCTTCGTAAGTAGCAACCATCCATCAAAGAGTGGTTAAACAGCTATTTAAAATCAAAAAATATTTCAACATTTGTAGCCTGCTGTTCACTGCAGCAGAAAATTCTTTTTACAGAATCTTTCAAAACAATAACAATGACAACTGAAACAAAACCAACCATCACCATTCGTGCAACAGTAAATGTGCCTGTTGAAAAAGTATGGGCACTCTGGAATACTCCCGAACATATTATGCAATGGAACAGTGCCTCACCCGACTGGCATACACCAAAATCAGAACTTGATTTACGGCCCGGCGGAAAATTTTCATCACGCATGGAAGCAAAAGATGGCAGCTTTGGTTTTGATTTCTGGGGCATTTTTGATGAAGTAAAAGAAAATGAATTACTCTCATACACGCTTGGCGATGACAGAAAAGTAAGCATACAATTTACCGGCGAAGGAAACAGCACATCAATTGTTGAAACATTTGAAGCTGAAAATCAAAATTCGCTTGAGCTGCAGCAACAGGGCTGGCAGGCAATACTCAACAACTTTAAACAGTATGCCGAAGCGCAACAATAACCTTAACCAATTAAACCAAACAAAATGGCAAGAGTGAGTACCTATCTCAACTTTCCTGATTATACGGAGAAAGCATTCAACTTTTACAAAACAGTTTTTGGTACTGAATTCACAAATGGTATTATGCGTTTTGGTGATATTCCTCCAGCCGAAGGAATGCCCCCGCTTGCAGATGAGTTGAAGAATCTTATCATGCACATCGAACTTCCAACCCTTGGTGGTCATGTTTTGATGGGTACTGATGCACCTGCTGCAATGGGTTTTACTGTCAACTTCGGCAACAATAATTACATCAACTTAGAACCCGATACAAGAGAAGAAACAAAAAAACTCTTTGATGCATTAAGTGCCGGAGGAAAAATTTCACAACCACTTGAGGAAATGTTCTGGGGTGGTTATTACGGAAGTTTAACTGATCAGTTTGGTGTGCAGTGGATGTTTAATTGTGCAACGAAATAAAAACAGCAACTATGGCAAAACAAATTTATCCCTGTCTTTGGTTTGATGGCAATGCAAAAGAAGCCGCATCTTTTTATTGTAATGCTTTTCAACATTCAGAAATCATTTCTGAAAATCCTGTTGTGGTAATGTTTAAACTAGGTGGTGAAAAGTTTATGGGACTTAACGGCGGACCTATGTTTAAACTCAATCCTTCCGTTTCGTTTATGGTAACAAGTGAAACAGAAAAAGAAACCGAAGACCTGTATGCAAAACTTTCTGATGAAGGAATGGTGATGATGCCTCTGGATAAATATGACTGGAGCCCAAAATATGCTTTTATTGCTGATAAGTTTGGCGTAAGCTGGCAATTGTATACAGGCAAAAGAGAAAATGTAGGTCAGATATTTTCTCCCACTATTATGTTCACAGGAAAATACTGTGGCAAATCAGAAGAGGCCGTTCATTTTTATACAAAGCTGTTTCCCAATTCAAGCATAAACGGCATACTGCATTATGCACCCGGCGAAGGCGATCGTGAAGACTTGGTAAAACACTCACAGTTTAAGCTCAACAATTACGTTATGATGGCTATGGATAGTTCCATGGATCATAAATTCTCAATTAACGAAGCCACTTCATTTGTAGTGAACTGCGATACACAGGATGAAATTGATTATTACTGGAACAATCTTACAGCCGATGGCGGACAAGAACAACAGTGCGGTTGGCTCAAAGATAAGTACGGTGTATCATGGCAAATTGTTCCATCCGTTTTGGGAGAACTGATGAACGATCCTGATCGTGCAGGCAGGGTAACACAAGCTTTTATGAAAATGAAAAAGTTTGATATTGAAGCATTGCTGAAAGCCTGAAAAGCTGCTGACTAATGACTATCGACTATCTCAACCGGCTACAGGCTCAATAATCCTCCCATCTTTCATATGCACAGTACGGTCGCACTGAGCGGCCAGTTCTTCGTTGTGCGTTACAATCAGGAAAGTTTGGTTAAACTGTTTACGTAAATCAAAAAACAACTGATGAAGTTCACGGGCATTGTTACTGTCGAGATTGCCCGTTGGCTCATCGGCCATAATAATATCCGGGTTATTAATTAATGCCCTCGCCACGGCCACACGCTGTTGCTCGCCCCCACTCATTGCCGCTGGTTTATTTTCCATCCGATCCTGCAAGCCAAGAAGAGCCAGCAGCTCCTTCGCCCTTTTTTCCACCTCTGTTTTTTTCCTGTTTCCCAGCCAGCCTGGAATGCAAACATTTTCCAGCGCCGTAAACTCAGGCAGTAAATGATGAAACTGGAATACAAAGCCAATATGCCTGTTACGGAAATTAGCCAGTTGCCTTCCTTTCAGCCCGTTCACCTGCACCCCGTTGAGCCATACTTCCCCGGCATCAGCTTCATCAAGCGTACCAAGAATATGCAGCAAAGTACTTTTTCCGGCACCACTGCTGCCCACCAGGCTTACTATTTCACCTTTGGTAATCTGCAGGTCAACTCCCTTCAGTACTTCCAGGTTTCCGTAGCGTTTAATAATCTGTTTGCATGTAAGCATTTGTACTATCTCCGTATCACAAACCTAAGACATTGAACCGTAGTACCAAATTTGAGTTTTGGCAAGTAGCTGCAGGTTATTCACACTCTTAACAAAGCAGATTTGGTTATTTCGTCAGGAAAGTTACTTTTGCGGAAAATTAAAGGGTTACACATGTTCTGGACACTAGAATTAGCATCGTACCTCGAAGACGCTCCCTGGCCTGCAACCAAGGATGAATTAATTGATTATTCTATCCGCAGCGGCGCTCCTCTTGAGGTGGTAGAAAACCTTCAGGAACTTGATGATGAAGGTGAAATCTACGAAAGTATTGATGACATCTGGCCCGATTATCCCAGCCAGGAAGACTTCTTCTTTAACGAAGATGAATATTAAAAGCATTTGCTTTTTAACCAATCACAAGAAAAAAATTAAATCCCGGTATTCACCGGGATTTCTTTTTTAGTTACCTGCAGTATTGCTGCTGTAAACTTCAGTGGCGTCGCACTCTTGTACAGCAATTCAATATGCAGCAATTATTTTTTAAACGTCAGTTTGAAATAGAGTAATACCAACGAGAGTAAGAAGATAAATCCATTACACAATACAACCGGCATTAAAAACGGGTTACTGAAAATGCCGTAAACCAGCCATACAACAGTGCTGAGTGTAACAATTAGAATGGTGTAGATACTCAGATCGCCAACACTTTTACTTTGCCAGGCTTTGTACACCTGTGGAATAAATGTAATGCTGCTGAGAAAAGATCCGAACAATCCAAAAGCTTCTACCCAATTCATGTTTTTAGTTGATGGTTAATCGTTCATTGTTCATGGGAGTGCATGCTGCTTATTTGCCCATTTGCTCAATTACAGGAAGTGTAACACCTGTGAAGCTGAAGCCACCATCGTGGAACAAGTTCTGCATGGTTACCATACGTGTAAGATCGCTGAACATCACAACAATATAGTTTGCACAATCTTCTGCACTTGCATTACCCAGCGGACTCATTTTTTCTGCATAATCAATAAATCCATCAAAGCCTTTTACACCACTGCCTGCAGTTGTTCTTGTAGGCGATTGTGAAATGGTATTCACTCTCACTTTCTTTTTATCGCCATAATGAAATCCAAAGCTGCGTGTTACACTTTCAAGCAATGCTTTGGCGTCGGCCATTTCGTTGTAATCGGGGAATACACGCTGTGCAGCAATGTAAGTAAGTGCCACCACGCTTCCCCAGTCGTTAACTGCATCCAGATCCCAGGCAGTACGTAATACACGGTGCAGGCTCATGGCCGAAATATCCAGTGTTCGTGCATTCCAGTCGTAATCCATTTCGGTATAATGCTTGCCTTTACGCACATTCAGGCTCATGCCAATTGAATGGAGAATAAAATCAACCTTACCGCCAAAATATTCCATTGATTTTACAAACAGTTCGTTCAGATCATCCATATTGGTTACATCGGCACCAATAACCGGGGCATTACCACACAGTTCAGACAGTTTATTGATTTCGCCCATACGCAATGCTACCGGAGCATTGGTAAGCACTATTTGTGCGCCTTCTTCATAACATTTCAACGCAGTTTTCCACGCAATGGACTTTTCATCCAGCGCACCAAATATGATCCCTTTTTTCCCTTTCAGTAACTGATGACTCATATACATTATCTTAATTGGCGCCAAAAATAAGGAAGTTGGATGACATAGGTTGTGTGGAATAATACAGCCTGATTATTATGCATTTAGCAGTGATAAAGTTTTACCAACCTGTGATTAAACGAGCTATTTCGTGTTGAATTGATGCTGAGCAAACTTTTTCTTTTGGGCAGATGATGATTTTGTTTTTGCAGATGGCTTTTGAGCCTTTGTAGTTAACTATTTCTGCAATGCTTGTTGCAGTTATTTTATTGCTCCTTGCAATTATTTGAATGCACTTTGCAGTTATTTCAATGTTTATTGCAGTTTTTTGAATGGTCTTTGCAGTTATTTTAATGTTTGTTGCAATTATTTCAATTCGCTTTGCAGTTTTTTCAATGTTTATTGCAGTTATTTGAATGTGATTTGCAGTTTCTGCAATGTAAATGCCTGTTTATTTGATGTGTGTGGCTGATTTTTGACTGTTTTGGGTTGAAAAGGTGGTTTTTGGGAGCTTTTTTGGGTGATTTGCCTGTTTTATTGAGTTTACTGAGGTTTCTTTTTCTTTTTGCTTGCCCAAAAAGAAAGAAAAAGGGCCCCGAAAACCAATATCCAGCATGGTTTTCGGAAAAACGCCCTGATTGAGCATTAGTGCAAAGTGGTGAATTGCTTTTGGAATTTCTTGTGCATGTCAGGTGCTGCAGTTTGAGTTTTGAGATATTGACCAAAATGCAAATGCATTAATTTCGGTTGGTGGGGAGCAACCGATAAGAAAAAGGGCGTAAGCTCACTAACCATTATGAAACGAGCTATACTTATTTATTTGCTTTTGACTTCTTGCTTATTTTCTGGGAACCATATTTTCTCGCAGACGAATGATTCCGTTATCAGAAAAAAGGCATTGTATAAAAACTTCGCCGAATTTGTTACTAATAAAACATCGTTGACCGACAGCTTTGTTGTTAAATATTTTTCAAAGGCAAAAAATGATTCTTCATTAGTCTGCGCAAAATGTTTTGATAAATACGGACTACCGATGGCTGAAGGATTATGGGGATTTTGTGATGGAAGCAATGTATTTATAAGATTGCCGCAATCAATTCTTAAAAACGATAATTATTTTAAGCTTGACTATATTGGGAGCTTTTGTTTTTTTGAAGCTCCTTTAAAAGCCAATTTATATATAACTCCTTTTGATCCGGTAAGGGGTATTGTTGCTTCAGCCACAAATGCAGTTATTACTCCAAAGCAAACGATTACCTATATGCTTGACAACAACGGTAACGTTAAACCTTTGACAGAAGAACGGTTACGGAAATACATGAAAGCTTATCCCGCATTACTGACTTCGTTTAATAAAGATTTTGAAAAAGTTTTTCCAAAAGAATTTTACAGCAGAGATCATGAAGTAACTGATGAGGAGGAGTTAAACAGAATGAACGTTCTGAAAGAATATTTGATAAAACTTTCTTGTTGGTCAGGCGACCAACAAGGGCGTAGCTTACTGATGTTTCTTTTTCTTTTTGCTTGCCCAAAAAGAAAGAAAAAGGGCCCCGAAAACCAATATCCAGCATGGTTTTCGGAAAAACGCCCTGATTGAGCATTAGTGCAAAGTGGTGAATTGCTTTTGGAATTACTTGTGCATCTCAGGTGCTGCAGTTTGAGTTTAGAGATATTTACCAAAATGTAAATGCATTAATTTCGGTTGGTGGGGACACTAACCGATAAGAAAAGGGCGTAGAAAACTATACAATTTATGATCGCAAATTTGGATAATCTTATAGAGCTTTTTCAAAAAATGGAGTCTACAGGATTTGACACATCTATGCCACTTAAATGGAGTTTCTATTTTGTTGATCCGAGCAAAGAAAAACTTACGAAGCTGTATGCAGAATTAAGTGAGAAGAATTATGTTTTAGAAAAAATCTATCGCATAGATGAAAATGTTACTGAATGGACTCTTCACGCCAGCAAAGTCGATATCTTAACTCCCGAAAAGCTTCATAAAAGAAATATAGCTTTTAATCAATTAGCAGAGTATTGTGAAGTTGCTTTATATGATGGATGGGATGTGGAGAAAATACAATGAATTAATCGAAGAAACATTCTGTCCAACGTAAGAATTGCGCAAAAAAGCAAGCACTTGAAGCTAATGTAAATCCTTAATTTCGGTTGGTGGGGACACCAACCGATAAGAAAAGAAAAATCATAGATTGTATACTTTCATACATTTAATTATTGTACGCTACATTATGAAATACTCAACAATCGCAATATTAATATTAATAATTACTTCTTGCCAAGGGCAACCAAACATCAATAAAAAAAACTATAAAGAAGTTAGCTGGACGGTTAACTTCCCTTTAAGTTACAACATAGCAGACTCGCTCTTAATTGACAGAAATAATAAAAGCTCTTCAGGTTTTTTGAAAACGCTATTCGCAATTAGGCAAAAGGACTACAATTCCTTTGTTGCAACAATAAACCCCTTCAAACCCGACAATGTTACTTGGGAAGAATCATTTGAAGTTTCTAAGCAAAAGATGATAGCCCAAATCATAAGTATGGGTTCCTCTAACATTAAGATACTCGATACATCTTCATCAAGTCAAATAATAGACAATCTGAAGTTTATAAAATTCAGTTTAGTAACTTTTTATCCTGCTCAAAAAATAAAACTTAACACAACAATATATTATAGAAATATCGACAACTATGATCTTGTAATCACCATTGGATATCAGGATGAGACAATTGGAAAAGAGTATAAAAACATCCTTTTGCAATCAAAATTTTATAATTAAACCATCGTACATCATGTCTTTGGCTAACCCTGAGTGACACAAACTTCAAATCTGATGCATAGAATTACCAACCGCACAAGTGTGCGACGCAACGGAAGCACAATAGATGCAATGGCTTCTGCTACATTATTTTCTTTTTGTATTACTGCGCTAAACTGATGTTAACCTGTATGCCGGCTTTTGTATTTACTACCGGTGGTGGTGTGGCAATGTAACCTACTACTCTTGTTTGATCGAAATACAGTTTTAAACGGATGCGGTTGTTAAGCACATAATCAATTGACGGATTGATGGTGAGAATTTTTTGTCCGCCTGTTGGAATGGTGCTGCGCTGATCAAGTATATTATTGGATGTTGCATTGTCTCTGTACGTTAAATCGAAACGGAACGACAGATCGTTTGACAATGTTTTTGAATCGTTTTTACTGAACGGTATTTTAAACGGCAGTTTTAAACCACGCTTGCGGTATCCTGCTCCAACTGTTATTTCAACACTGCGAACTTCGCTTACCTGGTAATCGATTAAACTTAAACTGATGGTGCGGCTGCGGCCGTAATCAATTTTAAAATTGAGTTGATTGGTAAACTGCACATCAATACCAAGCAGCGGACCAAACCTTTCGGTAATGGTTACGTTGGGCACAATAAAGAACGGCACAAAGTTGTGCGATACTGTATCCATAAATGACGGGAAGCCATAGCCATACTGATCGGCATACAACAGTGCTGATGTAAAGTTGTTCATGCTGAGGTTGCTGCTGTAGCTATGCGTGATACTGAAGTTGCTGAAGATTTTATCAAATCCGGGTATGCGTGATAAACCATTATATGTTAATCGCCAGTTTGGTTTTGGTATATAACGTTTAAACGGATTATCGTTAACACGTTTATTGTTTTCATCAATTAAACCAACCTTCAGCGCATCCTGTTTGGTGTATGCTGCAATAAATGCAGGAATTAATACATCCTGTGCGTACTGGCCATAACCTTTGTAATAACCATTGCCTATTTGTGTTTGACTGTATGGGTTTGATTCGCCCAAACGTTGTGACAACAGTTTCCTGTTTGCTTCAAACTCAATGAATGATTGTCCCGGTGATGTTGCTGAAAACTTGCGGAACATGGTTTGATAAGAAATGAATGTGATATCAAAACCACCGCTTGCCAACGGACTGAGGTGCGCAAATTTTCCGCCGCCAGTTGTGTCTTTAAACAACTGCGAATAGTTTTTGCTGAATGAACGGCTGAGGTTGAGATCAATCACAAAATCACGGAATGGTTCAACTGTCGCATCAAGCTTGAGTTCCTGCCTGTAGCTTTGCGTAAACAGGAAGTTGAAATTGGTATCTCTTGTCATCCACCCTTTTCGTGCCGCTTCATTTAACCATGCATTGGTTGGCTGCTGACCAAACACATATCCAAGACTTGGTGCTTTTGTTTTCCAGTTTTGTCCAAGAATTTTTGTACTGTCGACATATCCCGGCAGGCGTGAATTAAACGATTCGTTATAGTTAATGTTGATCGTTTTTACAGAAGTAAGAATACGGCCAAAGAATTTCACAGCATCACCCGGTTCGTATTGAATGCCTTTATCTTTTTTAGCTTCAAGCCTGTTGAGCCTGCGGAACAAACGCTCAACATATTTCTTACTTCTTCCAACTGTATCTTTCGGATCAAACTTAATATTGGGCGAAGCAAGTGCAGGTTCCTTGTTTTTATCTGTTTCAGTTTGCAACGATCGCAGGAATCTTGATTTTTCGTACAGACGATTGAAATCAAGCTGACCTGTAAATACTCTTGCCTGTGAATTTTCAATGGTGTTACCAAGATTTACTGCAAGCCTTGATGCACCAATCCAGTTGTAAGTTGTTGCATAGTTAAACCTTGCTGTTGTCCAGTCGAGCGCAGGAATTTTTGCCAATGGCAAATTGTACGATGCATTGGCTGTTTGTTTATAAATCACATTTCTTCCACCCTTGAACAAATTGCGCCTGATGGAATCTTTCTTTTCTTTTGTATCAATACGGCCAAGCGGTTCATCAACCCTTGCATTATTGGTTGCACTGAAATCGATATTGATGGAACGTGTAAGATCCCAGCGCATGTTATAGATACGATCGAACACAAAATACTTATCGAAAGTTTCAGGAATTTTATACAAGCCTGATGATACACCGGGTATCACCACTTCTCTTGCACGTGCTGCACCAAACTGCCTGTTGAGATCGGCACGGAAGCTTAACAGGTTGGGCCTGTAATTAAAGTTGAAGTCTTTAATAATATTCCACCACGGACTGCGGTATTTGATCAAGCGCTTAAATGGTTCGTAATATTTTGGTTGTGGTGCATAGTTATAACCAAGCCCGCCATAATGTTTTTCCACCACATCATTTTCAATTAACGGACTTCGTTTTTCGGTTTTGGTGTAAGAATAACTTACATCAAAGTTTGAAACATCATAAATTTTTGCAGGCTTGCCATTGGTTTTGTTTTTGCGCATGTTGGTAACGTTCACTGTTGTTACCGAAGCAAAGTCCTGCGAAATCTGTTTTACAGAATCTTTATTAGTTACCGATTTTAATTTGTCTTTGAATTTCACATCCTGGTCGTATGGATCGTATTCAGGATTCATGACCGTTTGTGAATAGCTTGCATAGAAAGGAATATCGATGCCTGCTTTCTTTGGCAATAATTTTCCAAGCTGGAGATTGGTTGCCACATCAAACTGTGAAAACGTTTCACGGCTGCGCTCATTAACACGTTGTTCAATTGTACCAAAGCCGGCTGTATGCATTGCACCTGAAACAGAGACTGTACCAAGATCGGCAAGTTGTATATCCATTCTTCCTACTGCTGCCCAACCGCCTTTTTCATCAAGACCACTTAAACGTAATTCGTTCATCCATACTTCAGCACATACACTTGATGTGTTATCGTTTGGATTATTTTCAACTCCAATCAAAAATCCTTTGATCTCACCAATGTTCGGGCTACCCATCACACTCCAGCGAATTCCATTGCCCTTGTCTTCAGAATAAATTGTATTTACTGATCCCGAACGGCGAAGTTTAAAACGCACAAGATCTTCCAGGTTCAAATCGAACTGGTTACTGTTAGGCCATTGTGCACTTGTTGTATCATTTACTCCCGGTGCTGCATAATAACCCCACTTGGTTACTTTTAACGGCATGCGTACTTCATAGTAGTTACTGATGAAATCGGTACCGAAACGGATAACCGCATAGAGTTCGTTATCTTTTAAACGATCTGTTTTGCCGCTTGATTCAGCATGCATAAACATGCGTACACGTTTGTACTGGCGCAGATCAAGATTGGTTGATTTGTACACTGCACGGCCATCACCATCCTGCAGATCACAAACCTGTAAACTTAATGCACCTTCATTATTGAGCAGGTTAACACCGTTATTACTTAACTGTTGTACACGTTCAACACTTTGTGGTGTAACATAGTTAACAGGAATACGTTTATCGTTTTCTTCAATGTTCACCGCAGTTACATTGAAGGAAGTAAGATTTGCATTTTGAATTGGCTTGTACGTTCCTGTAGTATCAAGTGTGTAAGGGAACGAACGCCACATGTTACGCACCAGTTCAAGTTTACCAAAACGAACAACAACACTGTCTTCAAAACCCGTCATGAACATACGCATGAAACGGATGGATTTAAAGTCGGGAATGTTTCCCACTTTCTGTTCGTATTCCCTGATTGGAATGCGGAAGAGATACCAGGTTTCTTTTCTTGTTGTACCATCGGCCAGTTTAATATCCACATCTCTCCTGTCGGCAATATGATTTTGTCCAACTTGCATCTGCGGATCAGCTTTCGATTTTAAATCGATATGATACTGGAAGTATTCTTCCACTTCATTTAATGTATTATCGTTGTTGAGATCTTCGTTATCGGGGTACAGTGTTGCGGCAGAAGTATACTCTGTGCTGTTATTGGCAACGGGGCTGTTACCCTGCGGGTTGTTGTAGTCCTTGTAACGTGTGAGAATACCATCGGTTGCACTATATCCTTGGCGGTAATGAACATAGTTATCGCTGCTGGGATCTTTCTGTAATTTCTGATACGCTGCACCTGTACCGATGACACCCCTGATACTGTTGAGGAATGGTGCATAGATTCTTTGCTCTGCTGAATCGGCACGACCATCGAAACCAACATCCTGCTGATCTCTTTCTTCAACAATATTGCTGAATGCACGTGCAATCTGGATTGGGTTGCGTGGCACTCTTGCCCAGTTGCTTGTATCTTCTTTTGCAGGAGTTTGAACAGTGCTTAAACCATTTTCATAAAAACGTCTTCCATCTTTTAAGATATCTTCTGATACGTTTCCAAGATCAAAATATAATTGTCCGCCGGAACTTGTTGGATTGAGAATAAACGGATCCTGCACCCACATTTCAACAAACTCAATATTGTTGGTTTCAAAATCAATCTGGTCGATGGCACGCATAATACCACCCCATCTTTTCTTTGGATTGAGTAAGCGTCCGTTTAAAGGATTAATGCTTCCGTTTCTTGCATCATAGTTATACGGGCCACGTTCGGTTGGATAAAATGCAAGATCGAAAGTGATGAGTTGATTTTGCCCGAGATCAGGTGTTACCTGCGGAAAAATTTCCTGCCTGTTTACAAAGCGTACACGTGGATCGGAAAGTTCAGTAAGATTACTTCCTAACGGATTGTTTGGATCACGACGTTGCTGTAATACAGGTTCAATATTATACCATGCAAGTTTTGCACGGTTGTAACCATATTCTAAATTATTGAGAAGACCTGCTTCAGGAAACAGTTCAACACCAAAAGGATCTTCTGCTTTGAATGGTGTGGAAGCAAGTGTCCATGCAATAAACGGAAAACGCAGATCAATACCATTACGTGTTCCTTCAAAGTCATCAATATAAACTAAACCACCACCATTTTTTTCAGGACGTATTTGCTTGGCTGTGCTGGGAAATAATTTTGCAGCTTCACCATAAAAATTAATGTTTGATACCTGGCGAGTACTGTAGAATGGTAATGCATCGAGCCACTTGCTCATGCGCTTCCAGTCGCTGCGGTAGTTCACATCGCCACCAAGCATAGTGTTGCGGATGGGATCATCACCATAACCCATTTTGGTAAAGAAAGGACGTTCGCCCAAACGCATAACTGCAGCACCAATGTTCAGTTGTTTTGTTTGCCGTTCAATTGCATGATAATCTAAACGCAATGCCATGAAGTTCCTGTTCTGCGAACCATAAGTTGCATTGTTTTCAAAACCTGCACTGATTGGAATACCGGAGTTAACAATTGCCTGGTTAATGATTTTTACTGTTCCGAGATTATAGTCAACGATGTAATCAACATTTTCTGTAAGCAACTGTCCGCCTGCAGTAACTTTTACTGAACCTTGCGGTACATTAAATGCTCCCAATGAAATATCACCGCTTCCACCTGCACTACGTGATGCACCTTTAAATACAAAACGGTTGAGTTGAGGCGATTGCTGTGCCACCCATTTAATAGAATCGTACAACGTATAGAATAAATATTTCTGCCGGAGTGTTGTTGAGTCAGCTCCACGGAAAATATAATTCAGGTCTTTACCAAATGGTTCAAGTGTTGGAAAGATGATGCGGCTCATGGAAGAGATAACAGTATAACCTTCCACATAATCAAACACACCATCGGGTTGTGGATCGTTCTGGCTGTTTAAGCGATCAAGGTTAACCAGTTCAATTAACGGTCTTCCTTTTTCTTCGCCTTCAGGAATATATCTTTTTTCGCCACCACCGGGTTCCTGGTAAAGAATGTTCAGTTTAAAATCTTTGCGCTCCAGTTGTCCATAACCAACTGAATAAACGTTCTTCATCATCAATCCCCAGATAGGAAGACTGGGACGTTGCGATGTTGCCTTGAGCATTTTCAAAAACAACACTTTTTGTGTACCTGTATTTGATGCGGACGTATCTGGTGTAACATCGGTTGAAAATTCACCTACCTGGTACACTTTACCATTTACTGTGTATTGGTATGCAACACCCAAAACCTCATCGGCCTGCAGTGTTGTGTTGAGTGAAATAAAACCAATTTGTGGATTGAAATAATATTCTTCAGGACGAAGTTTTCTTGCATAAGTACGTTCAAAATCCTGTACTGCACTTAAACCAAAACTTGTCAAGCGGTTGGTAACCATCGATGGATCCCTGGTTGTACCATCGTTTAAAATACGCTGGTAAAGATCGTTATTACCATTTGCCGGCAACTCCGATCCTGTAAGTGAGTTTACGTTTGTGTTAAAGGGTTTTGATTCGCCCATATCCATCAATGCAACAACTGTTCTGTTTTCCGTAGTTGTTCCTGTACGGTTGGTAACCCATACTTCCATTCGAAGAATTTGCACCGGCGATGTTACTGCCGGAATATTCTTCATGTTTTTATTATAGTTTTTGCGGAAGTATTGTGCTAACAGGAAGTGACGGTTTTCTTCATAAGCATCCGCTTTCACTTCAAACTGCTGAAGTCCTGAACCTCCTGATAACTGCACCTGTTGCTTGCTTGAGTTTTGATTGGCAAGAACAGTGGTGATGTACAAGCGGCCAAACTGCAGTTCTGTCTTTAATCCAAACAATGCAGAAGCGCCGGGCATCAATGTTCCTTTTGCTGGGAATGAAATGTTACCTGCCTCAATACGTTTAATGATGGCATCGCTGTTACCTGTATAATCAAGCTTCAGCTGATTTTCAAACTGGAAGTTGGCAAGTGTATTATAGGTAACAGGGAAATTAAGCTTATCACCAATCTTGGCATTCAATCCAAAATTGGCATTCATATCAAAATCAAAACCGCCATTTTTTCTTGCACGTTCAGGAAGTGTGGGGTTCTTAATGTTCTGCCCAACATAACCTGCAGTTAATGTAACATCGCCCTGCGGACGTATTTCAACTTTAGGAATACCTGTATTACTGAACAAACGGTTAAAGAAACCGGGCCGCACCTGCAGCTTGGGATCTTCAATTTTACGGTTAAGGTTCAGTGTTGTATTTAAGCGGCGCTGGAAATAGTCACGTTCATCCTGGCGGGCTTTGTATTCAACCATCTCATCAAATGTGAGGTAAGTTGGTTTACGGTACCAGCTGCGGCCAATTTTTTCGTAAATATAATAGCGCTTTGTTACAGGATCGTAAGCAACAGAATCCTTGAAGTTGGAAGGTTGCTGTAAATCGAATGTGTTTTTGTTGGGATAATTAAACCGGTCGCCCCTGCGGTCGGTTAAAGGATAACGTAAGCTGTCTCTTCCCGGTAAAGAATCTGTTTTGTGATCGTCCAAAGAAGGGGTGCCTCCATTACTTACAAGCACAAAGCATGTAAACAATATAGTTAACAGAGTGGGTAAACCATGTATGGTGCGATACATTGAGGTCAATTCTCTAAGCGAATGGTTTTGTTATCAGTTCTACAGACATTTGAGTGCTGCTTTTATCAGCTCCTGCACTTCTTCAAAGTTTTTGTTTACCTGAAGAGCCTTTTTTATAGCCGATTCGGCTGCATTCCGGGCAATGCCTAAAGCTGTCATAGCTGTTAACGCATCCTGCTCTAAACTATTGTGATTCAGAACAGAAATATTCGGTTCGGGAGTGGTTTTTGATATTTTATCACGCAGTTCAAGAACAATGCGCTGGGCGGTCTTTTTGCCGATGCCTTTCACACTCTCTAAAAGCCCTTCATTTCCTGAAAGAATGGCCCTTACAACCTCGTCTGGCTGAAGTGAAGAAAGCATCATACGGGCAGTGGCAGCGCCGACTCCGCTTACACTCAACAACTGCAGAAACACCTCTTTTTCGGAACGGTCAAAAAAGCCAAACAATATATGAGCATCTTCCCTGATAAGTAAATGGGTGAATAAGATGCCCTCTGTTAAATGCTGAATTTTTCCATACGTATGCAGACTAACCTGCACTTCATAACCAACTCCCTGCACTTCAATATGCACTACAGTGGGAGTTTTGAGCGTAAATGTTCCTTTCAGATATGCAAACATGAAACGAAAATAGCAGTTTTTGGCAGATCAGCATTGGAGCTTTGAGAATGACCATACCCTTTTACACCCGCCTGTTTTTAACTTACAGGTGTAAACCTGTCAATTTCTTATCTTCGTGCCCCTAATTTTTATACAGACCACTTAAAAGTTTTACATGAGTCAGAAAATTACCGCTGCAATTACTGCAGTTGCAGGATGGGTTCCGGAAGACAGGTTAACGAATTTCGATCTCGAAAAAATGGTTGATACAAACGATGAATGGATCCGCACAAGAACAGGAATTACAGAAAGAAGAATCTTAAAAGGAGAAGGACTTGCAACATCAGACATGGTTGCTCCGGCTGTTCTTGATCTCTGTAAAAAGCGTGGTATTGATCCCAAAGAAATTGATTGTTTGATTGTAGCAACTGTAACACCTGATATGGTGTTCCCTGCAACGGCAAATATTGTGTGCGATAAAATTGGCGCAAGTAATGCATGGGGTTTTGATTTAAGTGCTGCCTGCAGTGGCTTTTTATTTGCATTAAGCACAGGAGCTTCGTTTATTGAAACCGGACGCTACAAAAAAGTTGTGGTGGTGGGTGCTGATAAAATGAGTTCAATTATTGATTATACCGATCGTAATACATGTGTGTTGTTTGGCGATGGTGCTGCTTGTGTTTTACTTGAAGCAAACGAAGAAGGATACGGCATACAGGACAGTATTTTGAGAACTGACGGAGCCGGAAGAAACTTTTTACACATGAAAGCCGGCGGAAGTTTAAAACCTGCTTCTATTGAAACTGTAACAAACAAAGAACACTATGCTTACCAGGAAGGTCAGCAGGTATTTAAGTTTGCTGTGAAAGGAATGGCTGATGTAAGTGCTGAGCTTTTGGAAAAAAATAATTTAACAGGTGAAGATATTGCATGGCTTGTACCTCACCAGGCAAACCTTCGTATTATTGATGCCACTGCTAACCGCATGGGCTTACCAAAAGAAAAAGTAATGATCAACATTGGCAAATACGGTAATACAACTGCTGCCACGATTCCGCTTTGTTTGTGGGAATGGGAAAAGCAATTGCACAAAGGCGATAATATTGTTCTTGCTGCATTTGGTGGTGGTTTTACCTGGGGCGCTACATGGATTAAGTGGGCATACGAATCTAACTAAAAGATACAAAGCATTTACTGAAAGCGATCTTGTCAAAAACAGGATCGCTTTTTTATTTCTGCCAACTTGCCGCCCGGCTATAAATTCATTCATTTATCAAGTAAACAAACATCTCCCTTCAGGATTACTTAATTTTATAAAAACAATCAGTTACAAAATGGAATTTTCTACAAGAATTATTCACGAAGACAATATAAAAGACAACAGTGGTGCAGTTATGTCGCCGATTGTACTTTCCACAACTTTTGAAAGAGGTGAAGATGGCATCAGTTATCCCGGTGGATATTTTTATTCGAGATACGATAATCCCAATCGCCATTCACTGGAAGGCAAGCTGGCTAAAATGGAAAACGGTACTGCATGTGTAAGTTTTGCATCTGGACTTGCAGCTGCAACTGCAGTATTTCAAAGTTTAAAAAGCGGTGATCATATCACTATACCAGACGATACTTATTTTTCT
The DNA here is from genome assembly GCA_002337125.1 of Chitinophagaceae bacterium UBA1931. Lineage (GTDB taxonomy): Bacteria > Bacteroidota > Bacteroidia > Chitinophagales > Chitinophagaceae > Lacibacter. The sequence continues at coordinate 32,319 of DDFJ01000002.1, read as the reverse complement.
ATTCGTACGATTCTTGATGAAATGTTTTCAGGCTTTGGTCTTTCATATACATTGGTTGACATGAGCGATCTTACAAAACTGGAAGCGGCCATTCAACCCAATACCAAACTGGTGTGGATGGAAACACCATCAAACCCATTAATTAAAGTAACAGATATTGCTGCTGCAGTTGAAATTGCAAAAGCACATAACTGTTTTACTGTTGTTGATAATACATGGGCAACTCCATTTTATACAAGGCCAATTGAACTGGGTGTTGATATTGTTTTGCATTCAACAACAAAATATCTCAGCGGACACAGTGATATACTCGGAGGCGCATTGATCTTTAAAGAAAACAATGAGCGTTACACTTTTATAAAAGCAACGCAGAAACTGGCTGGTGCAGTTCCATCGCCATTTGATTGCTGGTTGCTGTGCAGAAGCCTGGCAACATTTGTTGCTCGTATGCCTATTCATTCATCTAATGCAATGCAGCTGGCACAGTTTCTTGAAAGCAATGAAAAGATCGAACGTGTATTATACCCCGGTCTTCCTTCGCATCCTCAACATGAAATTGCAAAGCGACAAATGAGCAATGGTTTTGGCGGAATGTTTTCCATCATTGTGAAAGGCGATCGTTCAACTGCATTAAAACTTGCATCATCATTAAATCTATTTACACACGCAACAAGTCTGGGTGGCGTTGAAAGTTTAATTGAACACCGCAAATCAATTGAAGGAGCGTTATCACCAACTCCTGATAATTTATTGCGCATTTCAGTAGGTATTGAAGACATCAAAGATTTGATTGCCGATTTTCAACAGGCGTTAGACTCTATTTGATCTACAAAAAATAAAATAAACACATGAAAAAGATTTTCATGATGGCTTTGCTGCTCCTTTCGCAGCAAATGCTGAATGCCCAAACCACAGACAAACGTCTGGCAGGAATTGATACGTTTATTACCCGTGTTTTAAAAGAGTGGAATGCAGCCGGTGTAACAGTAGCTGTTGTAGAGAAAAACAAAATCCTCATGACCAAAGGCTTTGGTTATAAAGATTATGAAAACAAAATTCCTGCAACAGAAAACACCTTGTTTGCAATTGGCAGTTGTACAAAAGCATTCACCTCTTCACTGCTGAGCTTTGCAATAAAAGAAGGCAAACTTGATATTGACAAACCCGTTACTCAATATTTACCTGAACTGCGTTTTATTAATGATGAGCTGAATAACAATGTTACAACAAGAGATATGATGTGCCACCGCACCGGTCTTCCACGCCATGACCTTGCATGGTATGGAGCAAAATCAAGCCGTGACAGTTTGCTGTACATCATTCGTTTTTTTGAACCAACAGCTCCGCTTCGTCAAGCGTGGCAATACAACAACTTTATGTTTCTTGCACAAGGTGTTCTTGCTCAAAAAATTTATGGCAAAAGCTGGGAAGATCAAATCAAAGAGAAACTGTTTACTCCACTTGGCATGGTATCCAGCAACACCTCAATGATTGATTATGAAAAAGCTCCCGACTATTCTTTGGGCTATAAAGAAAAAGATGGAACAATTAAGAAAATGAAATTTGCCAACATTGATGCATTTGCTCCTGCAGGTGCCATCAACTCCAATGCAAAAGATATGGCCAACTGGGTCATGATGTGGGTTAACGGAGGCAAATTCAATGGTAAAGAAATTATCCCGGCAACTTATTATAACCAGGCCATCAGTTCACAAATGATCATTGGTGCAGGCTTACCATCAAAAGATCAACCGGATGTTTTCTTCAGCAATTATGGAATTGCATGGTTCCTTGCAAATTACCGTGGTCATTACCGTGTTGAACATGGTGGGAATATTGATGGCTTTAGTACAAGTACCAGCTTCTTTCCTTCCGATAGTATCGGCATTTTTGTTTCAGTCAATCAAAACGGATCTGCTGTTCCCGGCATCATCCGCAATAACATTGCAGACAGGTTACTCGGATTGAAGTATAAAGACTGGCAGCGCATACAACGCTCTGCTTATGAAAAAAATATTGCAGCTGCAAAAGAGTTAATAAAAGCTGACAGTTCACAACGTAAGCTTGGAACAAAACCTTCACACGGAATAAATGATTACAACGGAGCTTATACCAATGATGGTTACGGCACCATTCTCATTGAATCAAACAAAGACACACTTATTGCAAAATTTAACGGTTTAACGTTTAAAGTAAAACATTATCATTACGATTACTTCAATTTCATTCCGGTTGATGATGGAATGGATGCTGATGAAAACGATGCACTAAAAGGTTTGTTCAACATTAATGTGAAAGGTGATATTGAATCACTGTCGTTACCAATGCAGGGTGGTGTAAAAGACATTGTATTCAAAAAGAAAATTGAAACAATTGAAGTATCAAAAGCCGATCTTGAAAAATATGTGGGCGAATATCAATTACCCGGTGTTGTTGCAAAGGTTTATATCAAAGGAGAAAAAACATTGATGGTACTTGTTCCCGGTCAGCCGGATTATGAATTACTTCCAATTAAAAAAGATTTATTCAATTTTAAAATACTGAGTGGTTTCAGTGTACGTTTTGAAAAAAATACCAGTGGCGAAGTAACTGCCTTGTATTTTATTCAACCAAACGGAACATTTAAAGCAACAAAAAACAATAACTGATGATTATCAGAAGAGCAGAAAAAAAAGATTGTCCGAGATTACTTGAATTAGTAAATGAACTGGCGGTTTACGAAAAAGCCCCGCAGGAAGTAACTGTTACCTTAGCGCATTTTGAAGAAAGCGGCTTTGGCAGCAATCCTGTTTGGTGGGCATTTGTTGCAGAAGAAGATAATGTTGTGCTTGGCTTTGCTTTGTATTACATCCGTTATTCAACCTGGAAAGGGCAGCGTATGTATTTAGAAGATATTCTTGTAACAGAAGAAGCAAGAGGAAAAGGAATTGGCAAACTGTTAATGGATCGTCTTATTATCGAAGCAAAAGAAAAAAACTTTTCCGGCATTACCTGGCAGGTGCTGGAGTGGAATGAGCCGGCAATTAATTTTTACAAAAAGTTCAGTGCATCGTTTGATCCTGAATGGGTCAACGTCAGTATCAATTTATAATCATTCATTATGGGTATAATATTTTACGGAACTTATAATTCACCAATCGGTGTTGATGAATATTTAATAAAATGTCCTTCATGTGAAGGACATTCATGGCATGATACAATGATTTCAAGTGAATATTTCCACATTTATGGAATACCAGCTTTTCCTATAGATAAAAAGGTTGATTTGGTTTGTAAGAAATGTGGTCTAAAACGTTATGGCCGAAGTTTTGATAAGGAAATCATTCCTGATTTTAATGAAAATAGGAAGAAATTCAAGCATCCTTTATTTACTTATTCTTTAACTCTTGTTATAGCCTCTCTTATTCTTATTTCAATTCTAATATCAATTTTTTCCTAAGAGATACTTAATTCACACCTTCAACCAGCATTTCTTTATTAATTTTTTGTACCAAACCCTGCAGCACTTTACCCGGACCAACTTCAGTAAACTTACTTGCACCATCGGCAATCATTGCCTGTACACTTTGTGTCCAGCGTACAGCACCTGTTAACTGATCTATTAAGTTTTGTTTGATTTCATCTTTATCAAGTACTGCTTTTGCAACCATGTTCTGGTATATTGCACATTGAGGAGCATAGAAATTTGTACTCTCAATTTTTGCTTTCAATTCCTCACGTGCAGGTTCCATTAACGGGCTGTGAAATGCGCCGCCAACTGGCAAAACCAACGCTCTTTTTGCTCCTGCAGCTTTCATTCTTTCACATGCAATTTCAATTCCTTTCAGTGAACCACTGATCACCAGCTGACCGGGACAATTGAAATTAGCAGGCACAACAATTTCGCCCGTTTCATCCTGCACCAGTTTACAAATCTCTTCCACTTTATCATCAGCCAAAGCAAGAACTGCAGCCATGGTAGAAGGATTTTTTTCACAAGCTTTTTGCATAGCAGTTGCACGTACACTTACAAGTTGCAATGCATCTTCAAAACTCAATACACCATTTGCAACCAATGCACTGAACTCACCAAGTGAATGCCCCGCAACCATATCGGGTTTTGCACTTTCAATACTTTTATATGCAATAACTGAATGAAGAAATACTGCAGGCTGTGTAACATTGGTTTGCTTCAGGTCTTCATCAGTTCCTGAAAACATAATTTCAGAAATACGAAATCCCAATATTTCATTTGCCTGTTCAAAAAGTCGCTGAGCCGATACACTGCTTTCAAACAAACTCTTACCCATTCCGCTGAATTGAGAACCTTGTCCCGGATATACAAATGCGTGCTTCATAATTATAATTTATGGGCCAAAAATAAAGAAGTCTGCCGCAATAAACGCAACAGACTTCTTTTTCAAAAAAATCAATTGTTTAATTAAACTTCCCGGAGATCAGTTTCAAAAATTCACTCCTTGTAGGATCTTTCTGAAACACACCCGAAAAAGCCGATGTGGTTGTTACAGAATTCTGCTTCTGCACTCCACGCATCATCATACACAAATGCTGTGCTTCAATTACAACAGCAGCTCCCATAGGATTTAATGAGTCATTAATCGCATTTAATATCTCTGTTGTTAAACGTTCCTGCACCTGCAGCCTTCTCGAATAAACATCCACCACTCTTGCCAGTTTACTTAAACCGGTAATCCAGCCATTAGGAATGTAAGCAATATGAGCTTTACCAAAAAAAGGCAGCATATGATGTTCGCACATACTGTACAGCTCAATATCTTTTACAATCACCATTTCACTAACCTCTTCATGAAATTTTGCACTTTCAAGAATTGCTTTTGCATCCATATGGTAACCCTGGGTCATGTACTGCATAGCTTTTGCAACACGTTCAGGTGTTTTCAGCAAACCTTCCCTGTCAGCATCTTCACCAAGCAGTGAAATTGCATTCCTGTAATTCGTAATCAGACCCGAAGTAGTTTCTTCGTCGTAATGTTCTGTTTTTTTGTAAGCCATAAAATGGTTTAAGGTTATTTTTTGTTTCCCAGCTTTACAACATTGTTCAGCTGCATTGGCGTCGCACACTTGTACAACATTAATATTACCCGTCAATCATCATCACTATGCAGGATACTCAACAAAATTCCTCGGCGTTTCATACAGGCGCACCTGCATGTCCTTATCTGCCGGTATATGTGGCCGGAGCAATTCATAAATCACAATAGCAATATTCTCTGCTGTTGGATTCAGATGCTTGAATTCTTCCGTATCAAGGTTCAGATTTTTATGATCAAACCTGCTGTGAATTTCCTGTTGAATCAGTTCACTCAGTTCTTTCATATCCATCACATAACCTGTTTCAGCATCGGGCACACCGGTAATTTTCACCACCAGTTCATAATTGTGCCCGTGAAAAGAAGGATTGTTGCATTTACCAAACACTGCATCATTTTTTTCGTTGCTCCATGCCGGGTTATACAACCTGTGAGCTGCATTAAAATGTTCGTGCCTGAAAATGGATACCTTCTTTTGCATTTGATGTAATAACGTATTGGTAAAGGAAAGTATAACAAGTTACTGCGTAAAAAGTTTACTCACCAAAATATTCTACGTAAATACGTGGTGTTTCGTAAAGTTTTACACAATGCAGATGAACGCCTTCGGGTAAGTGCGGAGCCAGTTGCTGCCAGATGGCTACAGCAAGATTTTCGGTTGAACACATTTTGTTCCGCATAAAATCAACATCAAGGTTCAGGTTTTTATGATCCAGCTTTTCAATCACATGAACTTTCATCAGTTCACTCAGCTTTTTTACATCAAATAAAAAACCTGTATCAGGATCAACCTTTCCCTTTACTGTTACATACAAATCAAAGTTGTGGCCATGCCAGTTTTCGTTGGCACAAATACCAAAAACAGCTTCATTTTTTTCACGGCTCCAGTTGGGATTGAAAAGTTTGTGGGCTGCATTAAAATGTTCAAGACGTGTTAAGTAAACCATGCTTCACTTATTTGCTTCCTCACAGCAATTGGGTGGAGGAAAAATGAGGCGCAAAGTTAACGAGATTAAAGCACTTTACAGGTATTGTAAATTTTGAGTATTCTTGCTTAAAAAAAAGATGAACTGCCTTGTAATTTCATCCACCATATTTGAAATAAAGCCATTTGTTGACTATTGCCGCAGCAGCAAAAAGCTTGATCATCTTGATTTGCAAGTTGATTTTCTTATTGGCGGTGTTGGCCAGGTTAATACAACTTATGCATTGATGAAATATTTGCAGCTGAAACGACCTGATCTTATTGTAATGGCCGGTATTGCAGGTTCATTTACTCCAAAATTACAGCTGGGCGATGTGGTGGTGGTGAAAGATGAAGCAATGGCGGATCTTGGTGTGCAGGAAAAAGACGGGTACAAAGATGTATTTGATCTGAACCTGCTTGCAGCTAACCAACCGCCATTCAGTAAAAAGAAACTGGTCAATCCTTCCTCAGAATATCTCAAAAGAACAAAACTAAAAAAAGTAAGTGCCATAACCGTAAACCAGGTGACCAGTACAAAAAAAACTGCCGAACTTTACAGTTCAAAATACAAAGCAGCAATTGAAAGTATGGAAGGTGCTGCACTGCATTTTGTTTGTTTAAAAGAACAGATTCCTTTCCTGCAGATAAGGAGTATTTCAAATTATGTTGGCGAACGCAACAAAAAGAAATGGGAATTAAAAGAAGCTGTTGAACAATTGAATATTGAATTAACAAGGTTTGTTGAAAGTCTTTAAGTAAAGAAGAAAATGAAATTAACAATCGGTTTTTCACCATGTCCTAACGATACATTCATCTTTGATGCATTAGTAAATAACAAAATTGATACAGAAGGACTGGAGTTTGAAGCAGTATTGGAAGATGTGCAAACACTTAATGAGTGGGCACTGCAGGGCAAGCTTGATTTTTCAAAAATCAGTTATGGTGTTTTCCCGCTTGTACAAAATAATTACAACCTGCTGAAAAGTGGTGGTGCGTTAGGAAAAGGTGTAGGACCTTTACTTATCTCCAAACGTTCATTCAACAATCTTGAAGACGAAATCAAAGATCTTACCATTGCCGTTCCGGGCAAAAACACAACAGCCCATTTTCTTTTTTCACAGGCATTTCCACAGGCAAAAAACAAGCAGTTCATGATTTTTCATGAAATTGAAGAAGCAGTACTGAGCGGAAGAGTTGATGCCGGTGTGATTATTCATGAAAACCGTTTTACATATCAGCAGAAAGGCTTAATCAAGCTGATTGATCTTGGTGAATACTGGGAAAAAACAACCGGTTTCCCCATCCCGTTAGGCGGCATCATTGCACATAAACGCATTGATGAACCTGTTCAGAAAAAAGTGGAACAGCTGATCTTCAAAAGTCTTCAATATGCATTTGAACGCTACCCGCTTATTACTGATTATGTAAAACAGCATTCGCAGGAAATGAGTGAGGATGTTATGCGCCAGCACATAGACCTCTACGTTAATAATTATTCGCTTGACTTGGGAGAAGATGGGATGAAAGCTGTGGAGCAAATGATGAAAGTCGCAACTGCACAGTAAAACTATTTTTTCAACACATCAGCATAAACCTGCAAACATCTTTTTCTTGCAAAGTCATGGTCAACTATAGGCTTGTGATAATAGAATCCTTCAAACTCCGGCACCCATTTGCGGATGTATTTTAGTTCTGAGTCAAATTTCATTGTTTGAAGATAAGGATTGAAGATGCGGAAATAAGGTGCTGCATCGCAACCACTTCCTGAAGCCCATTGCCAGCCGCCATTATTTGCAGCAAGATCAAAGTCGAGTAGTTTTTTGGCAAAGTAAGCTTCGCCCCAACGCCAGTCAATCAATAAGTGTTTGGTTAGAAAAGAAGCAACAATCATCCGTACACGGTTGTGCATAAAGCCGGTTGCGTTCAACTCCCTCATGCCTGCATCAACAATCGGGTAACCGGTTTGCCCATCACACCACTTTTGAAATTCATGTTCATTATTACGCCATTGAATAAAATCATATTCCGGTTTAAATGATTTCCCTGATGCAACATGTGGAAAATGCCAGAGAATCATATGATAAAAATCCCGCCAGATGAGTTCGTTCAAAAAAGTTTCACTCATACCTGATGTATGCCTTGCGAGTTCACGAATGCTGATTGTGCCAAACCGGAGATGCACACTTAACCTTGTAGTTCCATTTGCTGAAGGAATATCCCGCTGCTCTTTGTATTTCCTGATCAATTCATCATGAATAACCGGCACTTCAAATTGCATAGATGTTTTTTCAAAACCAATTTGCTGCAGAGTTGGGATTGCAACTGGTGATTGTTTAAAAAAATGATCAAAGTACTTCTCAGTCGGATAACTCTTTAAATAAAACTCATTGAGCTTTGCTTTCCATTTTTTGCTGTAAGGAGTAAACACGGTGTATGGTTTACCATCATCTTTCAAAACTTCATCTTTTTCAAAAACAACCTGGTCTTTGTATGTATGAAATGCAATATTTTCTTTGTTTAAATAAATGCGAACGGCCTCATCTCTTTCTTTGGCATAAGCTTCATAATCATGATTTGTAAAAACATGATCAATCCTGTACTTTGAACATAAATGCTGAAACATTTCAAGAGGAGTTCCCGTATACACTTCAAGAGAACTTCCCAATGCTGCAAGTTGTTCCTGCATAGCAGAAAGTGCCTGGTGAATAAAATCCACACGTTTGTCATTCCGATCTTCCAGTTGATCAAGAATCGTTTTATCAAACACAAAGACAGGGACTACCGGCAACCCGCTTTTTAATGCATGGTATAATGCAGCATGATCATGCAACCGTAAGTCACGGCGAAACCAGCAAATATTTACTTTTTGCAAAGACATGATTTGTATAACAGAAAGAGGTGTTGATTGTTCAGATAAATAAAGGAGAAATATGTTCTGCAAAGATTTTTGCTGTCTGCCTGCTCGTGTACGTTTTATTGCCTAACAACTTTACCCAGCGGATTCCATTAAAAGCATTGCTAAAAAACAACTCATCTGCGTGCAACAAATCCTCAATTGTGTATGATCCTTCCAATGGTTTAATCTTATCTGCTAAAAAACTTCTCATAACCCCTGCCACACATCCTTCTTTTAAATGCGGAGTATGTACAATACCATCTTTTATGAAAAACACGTTAGCAATTGTGGCTTCACAAATACGGTTATTTTGGTTTAATACGATGGCTTCGTTCCATTGCTGAAGTTTGGCATATTTAGCAGCCATCGCATAAAGCAGGTAATTATTATGCTTCAGGTTTGAAAATGCATCACAACTTTTCCATCCGTCAGTATAAATCCCTGTAACAAGTCCATTTTCATTAAGTGAAACATTTGTTTGGTCAACAGGCCAGCATTGAATCAGGTAATGGAATGCAGCAGATGGTTTTTCCCAAATGCCACCTTCGCCTTTAAAAACCGTTATCCGCACCCTGGCATTCTGCAGGCAATTATTCTTTCGAGCCAGAAAAATAACTTCTTCTTTTATCTTCTGCTGGGAGAAATGTACAGGTATTGAAAAATATAATTGCGGTAAGGATTGAATTAATCTCTTCCAATGCCAGTCCCAAAGCGGCATTTCATTCCTCCATAAATGAATTGTTTCAAACAAGCCTTCTCCATACCTGAATGAGCGGTTATCAGGATGAATAACGCTCTCTTCGTTGCCCCAAATTTTTCCATCGAAATTATAACTGAACATTACCTGTAATTGTAGAACGAATTTAAAGAAAGAGGCGACACTTTACAGCATCGCCTCAGTTATACAGTTGGTTTCGGTAAATACCTTATCCCTCAATAATATTGTTTTTAACTGCGTAAAGAATTAATCCTGCAGTTGAACGTGCTCCGATTTTGGATTTTAATTTATCACGGATGGCTTCAACAGTACGGGGGCTGAGATCAACAATATCCGCAATTTCTTTTGTACTCTTTTCTTCACACATTAAGCGAAGAATGGTTATTTCTTTGTCGTTGAGCTTAACGTCATGGCCCATCATCGAATCGTTCTGACGTTTCATTTTCAGGCCATCAATCAGGGCTTTGTTTGTAAGTGCATTGAAGAAATATTCCTGTTCATGACAAGTTCTTATCGCTTCATAAATAACCTCACTGTCTGAGTTCTTTGTGAGATATGAATTAGCCCCAAGTTCCATCAGCCTTGTTATCATAGTATGCTCATCATGCATTGTAAGCATAATGATCTTGATATCAGGATAGAGCTTTTTTACTTCTGGCAAAGTGGCAATACCATCCATGATTGGCATTTGCACATCAAGCAGAATTACATCGGGCTGAAGAGATTTCAGCATGTTTAATAAATGCATGCCATTATCAGCTTCAAATATGACATTAATATCTTTTTTCATACTTAAAGCTGTTCTTACACCTGCACGGTAAAGAACATGGTCGTCAGTAATTGCTACTTTAATGATATCTGTGGATTGATCGTTTGGTTTAACGGTTTTCATTGCGTACATAGGATATGGTTAAAAGTATTTCAATTTTTTTCACAACGCAATTTGGCTATTTTAAATCGTTTTTTTATCGGTATTACTACCTGAATTTAAATATGTGGTTTTTACGATTTAATTATTTGCACGGGTTCTAAACTCATAATTATTCAATTAGTTTGTTGCGCATTCCATAAACAATCAAGCCGGCTATTGTCTTGGCATTCACCTTGTTTTTCATGTTCTGCCTGATGGTTTCAATTGTACGTGGACTCAAAAAAACTTCTTTTGAAATCTCTTCAGTCGTTTTATCTTCTGCCAAAAGCTTTAATATCTGTATCTCTTTTTCTGAGAATTTTATGGCGTTGGGATAGTGTTGCTTTACAGTCTTCTTGTAATTCAACTTAAGGAGTACAGCCTGGTTTACGAGCTCATTAAAGTAAAAATCCTCGTTCATGCAGGTGAGGATAGCTTCGTAAATTTCGTTGGGATCGGTAGTTTTAGTAAGGTAAGCGTTAGCCCCCATTTCCATCATTTTGCTAACCATCTGCTGGTCGTCGTACATGCTCAAAACAATAATTTTTAAATCATCATGCTCTTTCCTGATCAGTTCAAGCGCATTTATCCCATCAAGCTCCGGCATTCGAATATCTAGTAAAAGAATATCTGGTCGTTTAATTGCCAGTTTGTGAAGCATTTCTTTGCCATCCTCAGCTTCCCAAACTAACTTCAGGTGAGGTTTGCCGTTAAGTGCCATTTTAATTCCGTCACGGAATATTTTGTGGTCGTCGGCAATTGCAAATTTTATTTGTGATTCAGAAGACATGGATAATGATGTTTTGGGTTACCGCAAGATAACTTTTCTTGCCGTCATAACAAAAGGATTGATTGTAAACGATAGCCAGGAATAATATTGTTTTGATAAATGAGCATTTATATATAGTCGCCTTGAGAAGAAATTGTTTAGCTAATTATAGTCAACAGAATTAACCTTGAAACTGAATTTTGGATAGAAATTTACGCCTTCCATTATTAACATCTTTTGCACATAGTGCTTTTGCTTGCGCTTTTTCTTAGTAAAATTTCCTGTTATTACGATTTTTAAAATAGTAATTTTACGTAAAAAATTACGTAACTTCCCGTTTCGTTATTTACTTATTTTCCAAAATATCATTCTTAATTAATTGATTTTCAAATATTAATATTTTTTTCTCATGTTATTCACAATGCCTCCCACTTGCCTACTCTGCATAAATTATAAAAATTAGCTGTCTAAACATTTTACTTCTAAACCTACAACTATGCAAAAAGAATTATTACTCAAAGCACAGGTTTCTGAAATCGGTCAGCACGTTGGAATCGAAGCTGGTGAAGAAATGGTTAAACGTTTCTTTGACAAGCACCCTGATCTTGCAACCGGTCATATCATTGGCAAAAACATTCTTAACAAGATTCTGAGCCAACCTGGCTGCGAAGGTGTTACTATTCTTCCTTCTTATGATGAAAATGGCAACATGCACTTGGTTTATTTAGGCGTTGACGCAGACTACAAACCAATTGTTACATTAAATGTAGTTAATCCTGACGGTACAATTACAAGTGAAGAAGCTCTAGTTGGTGACAAGAGCTCAAACTCTGATTTCGTAACTGACAGTGGTTGGTAGTTTAGGTTACAAAGTAAAACCTTTTACCTATATTTGAGTTAATAAGACTCAAATTTGGATTATATTGAATCGATAGCGAAGATTTCTCTTTTATTACCCATCTGTATTTTTCTTTTTTACACGAAACCAAAAGAAAAATACAGATGGTTTCTTTTTTTATACATTTTTCTTTTCTTCCTTGAACGGGTGGCTTATATAGTTGATGAACACTTTACAGGCTTTTTTTCCTGGTTTACATTATTTAGTCTGCCCGCACAGGTAATACTTATTTTCTTTTTCTTTAAGCAAATAATAAAATCAAGGACTAGTTTATTATTAATACTTGCACTTTATTCATTATTTCTGATAGTGTGGATCATTAAAAATCTAAACGATCAGGAATATAGTTCTTCCATTAAAGCCAGCGCATCCCTAATATTTATTATTTCCTGCCTGGTCTATTATTATCAGGAACTCAGGAGGATAGATTCGTTCTTTATTTATGCAAAACCGGAATTTTGGGGAGTTACAAGCTTATTCATTTTTGCTACTGGAACATTTTTTGTCTTTCTCTTTAAGCAGCAATCATTAAATAATGATAAATTCTTTTACAACCAATATGTATATATACATGCTTTACTTTTCATTTTAAGGAATCTAATTTTATCAGTTTCCTTTCTTTTCAGAAGTAAAACGAATGTATTAAGCCATATATAAACTCAAAGATTAACCCGCTTAATTCCACACATGTTTTTCCTTCAAGTATCAAATCCGAATAATACAACTTATGTAGTGTACTTAGGTACATTCGGGATGTTGTTGCTTGCTGTGGGCCTTATTGTATTTATTGTATTTCACCAGCGAAAAGTCATCTATTTCCAGCTACGCATGAAAAAAATGCAGGAAGATCAGCAACAAATGATGCTGCAGGCCTCAATACAAAGCCAGGAAGAGGAACGACAACGTATTGCTGCAGATTTACATGATGATGCCGGACCACTTCTTGCAACAGTAAGATTGTATTTAAATGAGAACCTGATTCACCAGGACCAGGGAACTCAGCTGCAGAGTATTTATAATGCAAAGCAGATTATTGATGACACTATTCAGCTGATCAGGAATATGTCGCACAACCTGATTCCTCCAACATTGAAAAATTTTGGATTGGAAAGTGCTGTAAATGATATGTTCCAAAAAATAAATGGAAGTGGAACCATTAGTACAAGTGCACGCTTTCATGATTATAAAAGGCGACTTAAGCTGGAATATGAATTATCGATTTACAGAGTTTTGCAGGAGCTGATCAATAACATTTTAAAACATAGTCACTCCAGCTTTATTCATCTTACCCAAAACAAAACAGATCAATACATTTATATCAGAATACACCATGATGGTGAAGGGATGACACAGACAGAATATGAAAAATTAAGGGATACGCCGAAAGGCATGGGTTTGAAAAATATTCATAGCCGTATAAAAATTCTGAGTTCAAGAATTCTGTTTGAAAAAGATCCTTCAAATACGTATTTTAAAGTTACAATCGAAATTCCGATCCAGGCGCTACAGTAAATAATAAACGAAATAGCTTAATTTTACGAAAGACTGAATTTATGAGCCAAATAAAAGTAGCAATTGCTGATGATCATCAAATTTTCAGGAAGGGTGTAATTCTTTCCTTAAGATCATATACAAACATTAAGTTCGTTCTTGAAGCAGAGAATGGAGAAGATTTGCTTGCTGGCCTGGAAGAAGCTCAGCCTGATGTAATACTGATGGATTTACGTATGCCGGGTAAAGACGGGATTGAAACAACAAAAATCATCAGTAAGCAATTCCCTCACATGCATGTATTGGTTTTAACCATGTATGAAGATGAGCGTTTTGTAACTCACCTGATGGAAAACGGAGCAAATGGCTACTTGTTAAAAAGTTCAGACCCTTCAGAAATAAAGAAAGCGATTCTTGAAGTATATACAAAAGGATATTATCTCAATAATTTTGTAAACCGCATACTTTTAAAGAAATCACATAACAAGGTTAAAACAATACCAACACTCAACAGCGAAATCCAGATTTCAGAAAAAGAAAAGCAGGTTATCAGGCTTCTTTGCATGGAATATACTGCACAGGAAATTGCCAAAGAAATGGAAATAAGCCCACGTACAGTAGAAGCAATTAAAGACAGGCTGATGGAAAGATTCGGCGTTAAAAATTCAGTGGGACTTGTATTTTTTGCAATGAAGAATTCGTTGATCGATTAATTTCCAGTTTCATTAATAATGTGCCTGTAGGTTAAGGCATCTGCCAACATGCCTTGCATAAACTTTGCAAGTATTGGATTTATTTCCTTTAACCTATCCAGATCATCTATTCCAAATTGATATGCTTTTTTGATTGCACTGGCATCATTACCTAATTCAATAATTGTATTCTCATCTTTATTTGCACGGTCTTCAATTAAATCTTTGAAATCATCCAGCAATAATATAGGTCGTGCAATTGCATACCAATAAATCAAAAATTTCTCAACCCATTCATCTGTTACATCTAGGTCAACAAGAGTGAATAAAAAACTATCTGATCTTGCAAGCGCTTTATGCGTTGTTTCAAACTTAAAGAACCGGGGGCTTTTACCGGAAAATAAATCAAATAAATCAAAAGCAAGTTTCTGTTGTTTTATTTTTCCATCAAGTAACGATCGGCAATCATTAAGAAATTCTTCAAAAGTACAGTCCGCTTTTTCGTAACGTTTTAAACTGTGAAACCCTTTCTCCATCAGGGTTACATGCTGATCTGCTAATAACAAATCCAATGATACGCCTGATCGGTAAACAAGGTCAAATACAATAGGAATCGTTAAATAACCAAAACCTCCGGAGATGTACACTCTTTTCTTTTCCCAAAAGAGATTATCGGCAGGTACTTGTCTTTCATTAGCAAAATAATGCGCAATTTCAGGGCTTATACCTAAACTATCTTGGAGTTTGCGTGACGTTACTACCATGAATTTTCTTTTGTATTGAATCGGTTGAATTAATAGGTTGAAGGTTCTTTCTGTTTAATACAGCAATTACTGTATCACTGATCTCTTTTAACATATCTGGCCGGCGTAAATAGAAATCATAGCTTTTATTAAAAACTGCTGTGTCAATTTTATGCATCTTGTAAATCTTCAAAAAATACGATGCATTTTCGGCTTGAAGTTTTAGTGATGTATCTCTTGCACATCTCTCTACATTTAAAGCATCTGCAATTAAAATATCAGAAAGAACAGCTTCCATCTTTTCCATTGAAAGTACGCCAGCAGGAATCTTTCTTTTGTCGGAACATGAAAGTAGCACTAATAAAAAACCAGCTAAAATCCATCCTGTTAATCTCATTTCAAATCCTGTTTATATTTATTGGAGTTGCTTACATCAATCCTGGAAAGGATTTCGGCTGCTTTTGATTTATCCTGTTCAGGAGCCTTCTTGAAAATATTAATTAACTCATCTGATTTGCCCGACATGAAAAACTGAACAACCATCAGGTTAGGATTTTCCCTGTTAATATTATCAAGATATACAAGTGCATTCATTATTTCTAACCGGGCGCCGTTAATATCGTTATACAAAACATCCATTCCTTTACGATAATAGCTGAAATAAACATCATGAATGGAAGTGTACCTGTTATTACTCAGGTTTTCTGCAAGCCAGTACCTGTTTCGGTTGTTATTTTCAAATGATTTCCATCCGGAGATTGTTGCTCCGTCAGGCGCATTATTGACAATATTCAATGCCTTTTGAAAGAACTGCGTTCCGCCTCTTAAAGAAAAAGAATTGTAATCAAAACCAATAATAATGTATGCATAATAGGCCATTACCGCTGTTAGATTTGAAACCAACGGATCACTGCCAGTTATTCTGTTTTCATTAAAATCAAGCGATTGAGATTCGACATACTTAAAGTCGAAGTTTGGGTCCTGGAAATTTATTATGGGCGACAGGTAAGAACTTGAATGCACTGGTCGGGCCGATTGTATAGTGATTGATCCTGAAAATGCATTTTGATCAGTCATCTCCCTGAGGTTAATTAAAATCTGGCAGCTGATTTTTTCATTAGGTTTAAATTCATCTGATGTCCATTTCCGGTTATTCAGGAAATTTGTGAGTGCAGTTTCCAACGTGCGGAATATTTTCCTGTCGATATTTGAGCTGATTTTGCTATCTACAATCCGCACCCGGGCATTTAATTCCTGGGCATGAATATCATAAAATGTAAAGAGTAACAAAAATAACAGACCGTAGAACTTAGGCATCTATCAATGTTTTTATTGTATCAATTATATCTGCAGCCACTTCGCTCTTTTTCTTGATTGAAAACGAAGTTTCATTCCCTTTCTTATCAAAAATCGTTATTTTATTTGTGTTGAGTCCAAACCCAGCACCTTCATCCTGTAATGAATTTAAAACAATCAAATCTGCATTTTTTGATTGCAGCTTTTTAAGCGCATTCTCTTTTTCATTATTCGTTTCAAGTGCAAAACCAACAAGAATTTGACCTTCCTTCTTAATACTACCCAAGCTTTTCAATATATCCTTGGTTTCCTTAAGCTCAATTTGCAAAGACTGATTATTCTTCTTAATTTTTTCTTCTGCAACATTTACTGGGGTATAATCGGCAACTGCAGCCGACATAACTGCAACATCAACTAAAGGAAATTTCTTTATACAGGTATTGAACATCTCTTCCGCAGTTTCAACACGTATTACTTCATCAATTTCATTGTAAATTTTTTCCGTTGAAGGACCGAGTACCAGAATCACTTCAGCTCCTCTTTTCCTGAATTCTTCAGCAATAGCAATTCCCATTTTACCACTGGAGCGATTGCCAATAAATCGTACAGGATCAATTGGCTCAAAAGTTGGTCCGGCAGTCACTAAAACTTTAATGCCGGCAAGTTGCTTACTGCTCAAAAAAAAACGGATCACATTCGCTGTAATTTCTTCAGGTTCTGCCATCCTGCCTTCTCCAATTAAACCACTTGCAAGTTCGCCAGCAGCAACAGGAATAACAATGTTTCCGTAAGACTTAACAGTTTCAATATTACGTTGTGTTGAAGGATGCTTCCACATATCTTCATCCATCGCAGGAGCAACCATTACCGGACAAACAGATGAAAGATAGACCGATAAAAGCAGGTTATCACAAATACCATGGGCCATTTTAGCAAGTGTATTACAACTCAGTGGTGCAATAAGCATCAAGTCAGCCCAACGCCCTAACTCTACATGATTTGACCAACTATCATCATTAAAAAAATCTACTGAAACTTTATTTTTTGATAGTGTTGATAAGACTAATGGAGAAACAAAATCTTTTGCCGCAGGTGTTATTATTACTTTTACCTCTGCCCCTTCTTTAATAAGTAACCTTACCAATTGAACAGATTTGTAAGCGGCAATACTACCGGTTACACCAAGCACAATTTTTTTTCCTGCCAGTTTCATAGCTGCTGTAAATTAAACAAAATGTTGAATAAAAAGATATGGCGGCCTATGGCCGCCATATACAACATATTTAATTGTTATTACGAGAACAGATCATTCTCTGCTCTGCGGTAATAAATTTTATCATCAGAAAATTCCTGGGTAGCAAGCAAAGCCGGGTTAGGCATACGCTCATACGCTTTGGAAATTTCGATTTGCTCTTTGTTTTCATGTATTTCTTCCAGACTGTCTGTATGGCTGGCAAACTCTTCGAGTTTACTATGCAACTCTTCCTTCAAAGAAATGTTGATTTGGTTGGCACGCTTTGCAATAACAGCAATAGACTCATAAAGATTGCCGGTTTTTGCCTTTAAATCAGCAACATTTTTTGTCTCAACAACACTGCTTGTGTTAACACTAACTTTTCTTATTAGTCTGCTCATGTTTTATTGCGTTTAAATTGTTTTTACTAAGATTGAAATATTTTTCAGCATCTTTTAAATGCTTGCTTTCAGGGAAACGATCCACAAAATCATAATACTCCTCAACAACTTTTTCGTAACGTTCCTTTTGTTTCTCTTCTATACTCATTAATGCATATTCATAATACGCTTTAATGATCATTAATTTATACTGGTCAGCTCGTTTTGATTCAGGGTATCTGTTAAGCAAATTAGTAAATGTAATAGCTGCCGCCCTGTACGATCCAATATTATAATACAACTCGGCACTTTTAAAATCCTTTTCCTCTAATTTATCGTAACACTCTTCAATGATCTTTTTAGCTTCTGCCTGCTTTGGCGATTCAGGATAATTGTTTAAATGCGCCTGCATAAACCCAATCGCCTTTTGTGTTGCAGACTGATCCAACTCGACTTTTGGAGACTGCTTGAAGAAACAATATGCTCTCATAAAGTCAACGTCTGAAGCTCTTTGACTTTTAGGGAAAGCATCCAGAAAACCTTTAAACAGATTTTCAGCATTCATGTAATCTTTTTGGTAAAAAGCACAATATGCATATTTAAAATAAAGATCTTCAAATCTGGTATCATTCCTCAATAAAGGAAACAAGTCCTCGTAAATAAGCTGTGCTTTGCTATATTTCTTATTTGCATAATACTGCTCAGCCATTCCTAATTTATATTCCACATCCTTGCTCTTGAGGATTTTAGTAACAGTCTTTTTGTTACATCCTGCAAGTACAAAAAACAAAGCGCCAAAAATTACGATCAATCTGATTCTAAAATTCATAAAAGCCAGCAAAGTTAAGATTTTCGGGCAAATTAGCCTCATCCTTTCTCAAAAACTGAAAAACCGGGTTAATCTTTTCCTAAAGAAAAACCCCGGCCTTAAGCCGGGGTCTTATAGTCAGTAAGATTTTATCTTATTTCTTTTCTGAACGAAGTTCAACTACAGAAGGATCACCTTCATGACAGTCGTACTGTGCAATTACACGATCAGCACTGATACCTTGTACTTCAACCAGATATTTAACGATCGCATCAACACGTTTTTGACCTAAAGCCTGACCAGATTTGCTCTTAGCAGCGCTACCACAAACAATCAGTTTGCAATTAGGATTGCCGCGGAGAGAAGAAGCTACGCTACCTACTAATGCTTTTGCTTCTGTACTTAATGCGGTAGTACTTCCAGCAAAGTTAATAGAAGGTAAATCTACCAGATTACAAGCAGTAAGATCTGGGCGAGGTTCTTTACAACAAGCTGGATCTGGACACTTACCAACACCATCAGCATCTACTGGCTGGCACTGAGTAGGAGTAATCAGCTCTTTATCTTTACAATCAGGAACTCCGTCACCATCAGTATCACGGCTTACACCATGAGCATCAACCGGGCAACCTGCAGGTGTGTTTGGCTCGTTATCGAATTGATCAGTTACACCATCACCATCAGCATCATCCAATACTGGTTTTGGCATCTTCATGTGACGTGGAGCGTTCAACTCGTTGTAAGCATAATCCAAAGGATTTAACCACCAAAGAGGTTCAACAGCTTTAGAACCGAGGCTATAGTTCAGATTAACACTTGTATAATGCCATGTATCAAAATCACGTGTCATGGGCGCATCTCCACCCAATGATTGTTCTTGCCAACGCTGACCATCTAAAAGATCATCATTTGTCCAGGTAAGAATTTCCTCAATACCAAGGCTGAAACGTTTGCTAAGTTTGAAAGCAAATCCAACACCTGCCTGAACAGTTGGCTTCAATGTCATGTCGAACAATTTTGGACGACGCCATCCTTGTCCTTCAGCAGCGGTTTCAT
This sequence comes from Chitinophagaceae bacterium UBA1931, assembly GCA_002337125.1. Lineage (GTDB taxonomy): Bacteria > Bacteroidota > Bacteroidia > Chitinophagales > Chitinophagaceae > Lacibacter. The sequence goes on along the minus strand of DDFJ01000002.1, from coordinate 12,410 downwards.
ATGTATTATCCATTCCGGCTCTCAGATCACGTAAAATGTTTGATCTGTTTTTATGCTCGAATGCATATTTGTTTTCAACAGCACGGAACAGACTTGCATAAGTACCACCATTTGCATCTAATGCATTTATGTTTGATTTGTAAATTAATGCACCTACACCACCAATGCCATAAATAACAAAATTGGTTTTTGATTTATGGAATCGAATATTATTCAATGTAACAATACCTTGCAGAGCCATTTGGTGGGAAACCGTTCTGTAATTATAATATACAGGATCTTGCATGGCGCTTGTAAAGGGCAATCCTGTTTTTGAAGAAATCTGGTAAACTGCGCCAGTTGTACCACCGGGAAATTGGTTAGATCTAACATTTATAGGAGCATTATATTTATCTGCCCAAGCTGTATTTTTTCCATAGTTAAAAGCAGGAGAGAAGTTCATACCTTTTGCAATACCGCCAGAATACTGAAGTCTTGCAGAGAAAATATAACCAAATGCTTTTCTAACATGAGCACCCCAACCAATTTGAGGAAGTTTTGCGTTTACATCTCCACTGATAGCTACATTACCAACGCTTAAACCAATTTCCCACTGATTTCTCGGTTTAGCCGGGAAAGGGTATTGATTCTGTAAAAATTCACTGTGCTGTGCCTTACCAGAGCTTGGAATGAGAGAAGAGTCTTTCCAATCATAACTCTGCGCAGAGAGATTTGATAAAAAAAGACATAGGGCCCCTAAAAGAAGGGTGTACTTTTTGCTTGCCATAGTTGTTGTATTAAGTTTCGAAAAATCCTGATGATTATTGCAAAAATAGAGATGATAGGTTAAAAAGCAAATTTTTTATAATTTATTTACTTTCAAATCATCATAATAGACTTCATTCGTTCAAAAGTCGCTGCATTTAAATTTCAAAATTGCAAAGAAAATTGCCTTTTGATGTAAATTGCCGCCACATGAACTCATCCCAACATATCCAGCAACTGGTAAAACAGGAACTTACCGAATTTGAAGAAAAATTCAGAGCCTCCGTTAAAAGCAGGGTTTCATTGCTTGACAGAATAATGCAATATATCATCAAACGGAAAGGCAAACAGGTGAGACCAATGTTTGTATTTCTGAGTGCCAAGCTTTTTGGTGATATAAATGAAAATACACACAGGGCGGCAGCCTTGGTTGAGCTTTTACACACAGCTACGCTTGTGCATGATGATGTGGTGGATGAAGCAATGGAGCGCAGGGGATTCTTCTCCATAAACGCATTATGGAAAAACAAAATAGCTGTCTTAGTAGGCGATTACTTATTATCAAAAGGATTGCTACTATCTCTCAGGAATGATGATTTCGTTACGCTGAAAATTTTATCCGAGGCTGTTGAGAAAATGAGCGAAGGAGAATTGTTGCAAATCGAAAAAACAAGAAAACTTAACCTGAGTGAAGATGTTTACTTCGAAATCATCAGAAATAAAACTGCATCGCTCCTGTCATCAGCCTGTGGTGCCGGAGCATGGTCAACCACAAATGATTCCTATAAAACTGACCAAATGAAGCTTTTTGGAGAAAAGGCAGGAATTGCATTTCAGATCAAAGATGACTTATTTGATTATGGCAGCGAATCAATTGGTAAACCAACAGGCAATGATATCAAAGAAAAAAAACTTACCCTGCCGCTCATTTACACACTGAATACAATCAGCCCTGAAAAAAAGAGAGAGCTTATTTACATCATCAAAAATGAAAACAAGCGCAAGAAAAATGTGCAATACGTAATTGATGAAGTTGTAAAAGCGGGTGGAATACAATATGCTACTGAAAAAATGAACCGTTACCGTGATGAAGCAATAGAAATTCTAAAGCAGTTCCCGCAAAATGAAATCAGAGATGGACTTGAGTCCCTTGTACGATTTACAACCGATAGAAAATACTAACTTATGAATAAAAGATGGACTCTTTTGCAGGCCGATGAATCAACAATAAATTCCCTTGTTCAAGACCTGAAGATCCACCCATCTTTATGCAAAATTCTTGTACAGAGGGGAATTGATAGCTATGAAAAAGCTAAAGATTTTTTTCGCCCGCAATTATCTCACTTGCATGATCCATGGCTGATGAAAGACATGCAGAAAGCCACGGATAGAATCCTGTCTGCTTTTCAGAAAAAAGAAAAGATTCTTGTTTTTGGTGATTACGATGTAGATGGTACAACAAGTGTTGCCTGCATGTACAGGTTTCTTGTATCTGTATACGAAAAGGAGCTGGTCGATTTTTATATTCCACATCGGTACAGGGAAGGTTATGGTGTTTCAAAGCAAGGAATTGATTTTGCTAAAGAAAATGGATTTACACTGATTGTTTCACTCGACTGCGGAATTAAATCTATTGAACTGATTGCCTATGCCCGTCAGTTAGGCATTGACTTTATTGTTTGCGACCATCATTTACCTGATTCTGAAGTGCCGGCAGCTGTTGCTATTCTTAATCCCAAACAAAAAGATTGCAACTATCCATTTAAAGAACTTTGTGGCTGTGGTGTAGGTTTTAAGCTGATATCAGCACTGGCCCAAAAGCTGAGCCTGGCAGATGAAAAAGTACTTTGCTATCTCGACTTGGTAGCAACAGCTATTGCTGCAGATATTGTTCCAATAACGGATGAAAACCGCATACTTGCGTTCTACGGTTTGCAGCAGGTGAATTCCAACCCGTCAAATGGCATAAAGGCCCTGATGTTTTTAAGTAAGGCCGAAAAACAAATGCACATCAACAATCTTGTTTTCATGATTGCGCCAAGGGTCAATGCTGCCGGGCGTATGGATGATGCCCGCAAGGCAGTGCAGATGTTTATTTCACCAACTTTCGAAGAAGCATTGCAATATGCTGAAATGCTCCACGCCGATAATGACGAACGGAAGGAAGCCGATTCATCTATTTCAGAAGAAGCCCTGGCCATCATCAATTCCAGCGAAATTCTGCGCAACAGAAAAACCACGGTGCTTTTTCAACCACATTGGCACAAAGGTGTGGTGGGGATTGTTGCATCTAGACTTACCGATTCATACTATCGCCCAACAATTGTTTTAACCCAAAGTGGCGAATATGCTGCAGGCAGTGCAAGAAGCGTTGCAGGATTTAATTTATACGAAGCAGTTCATGCATGCAGGGAACATTTGCTTGGCTATGGCGGGCATTTTGCTGCTGCCGGACTTACCCTTTTAACGCAAAACATCGAAGCATTTTCCGATGCATTTGAAAAAGTAGTGTCGGAAACAATTTTACCCGAACAGCTGATTCCCGAAATTATCATTGATGCTGAATTAAGCTTTGCTGACATCCGCCAGCCGTTTTTTAATATCGTAAGGCAAATGGAACCGTTCGGCCCAGAAAACATGCGACCGGTATTTATCACCCGAAATGTGACCGATACAGGCTACAGTAAAATCGTTAAGGATCAGCATCTGAGGCTGGTGGTGAAGCACGATAATATTACCCTTACCGGCATTTTCTTTAAAGCTGCGCATTTACTTCCGGTTGTTCAGCAAGGTAATTTTGATCTTGTTTACACAATTGACGAGAATGAATGGAACGGCAGCACCACATTACAGTTAAAAGTAGTTGACCTGCGACCCTCTGCCTAACTCGTGAACATAATAGAATTTGCCAGAACCCTTGATTTTACTGAAAAATAAAGCCCCGTTTGCTTGGACAGGATGCTGACTTCGCCTACCTTTGCAGCCCCAAATCTGTATTGGCAGATTTCCTAGTGCATAACCGGGATCCGATGGGATAAACCCAATTTTTAAACTTAAATCACAACAAGTAATGAAGAATTACGAAATGATGGTGATTTTTACCCCTGTTCTGTCTGATGAAGAATTCAAGGCAGCACAAAAACGCTACATCGACCTGCTGACCGCTAATGGCGGCGAACTGGTTCACAGCAACCCCTGGGGTTTAAAATCACTTGCCTACCCCGTTCAGAAAAAAACAACTGGAATTTATTGGGTAGTTGAGTACAAGGCTACTGCCGATTTCAACCAGAAACTGAATGTTCAGATTCACCGTGATGAGCAAGTGCTCCGTCACATGTACACTGCACTCGACAAATACGCCGTTGAGTACAATGCAAAAAAGAGAAGTGGCGTACAATCAGCAACTGAAAAAGCGGAGGCTTAAGTCATGGCAAAGAATGAAATTAAATACCTGACGGCGATTAAAACCGAACAGCCAAAGAAAAAATACTGTCGCTTTAAAAAGTACGGTATCCGTTATGTTGATTACAAAGATGTTGAGTTTCTCAAAAAATTCTTAAACGAACAGGGTAAAATTCTTCCCCGCCGTTTAACTGGTAACTCACTCAAATATCAGCGCAAAGTAACAGACGCAATTAAGAAAGCACGTCAGATGGCATTGCTTCCTTATGTAACTGATCTGTTGAAATAAAAAATCATTAGTGAACCTTTCCCTAACTCCCATAAACGGGAAGACAGTTGAAAGACTGGGTTACGGAAACTAAAAACAAAACAATGGAAGTAATTTTAATTCAGGATGTAAATACACTCGGCGGTAAGAACGAAGTGGTAAAAGTGAAAAATGGTTACGCTCGTAACTTCTTAATTCCACAAAAATTCGCAGTTGAAGCTTCTCCTTCAAATCTGAAGCAACTGGCAGAACGCTTAAAAGTTCAGAAGAAGAAAGAAGATGCAATGCTGGCTGAAATTAAATCAGTAATTGCAAAACTCGTTGAAGCTCCCGTTAAGCTTACTGCTAAAACAGGAACAAGCGGAAAGATCTTCGGTAGCATTACCACTGTTATGATTGCACGTGCAATCCGTGAACAGAAAGGTTATGAAATCGACCGTCGTAAAATTCATCTTGCAGACGAAATCAAAGAAATCGGTACCCACAAAGCAAAAGTTGATTTTGCAAATGGTAACGAAGCTGAAATTGAAATTGAAGTTGCAGGTGAAACAGCAGCGGCATAATCAAATCAAGATACTGTTTAAAAGCCCCGGCATTATAAGCCGGGGCTTTTTGTTTTACAGAATTTTTCTGCTTGTCCTGAACAATGTTTAATTCTGTTTTCGCATTACAATTATTGCCTTTATTTTTGAAACAAATACATCTGCATGAACTTTTCAGCAATCATTGCCGGAACCATGAAATGGGGAATATGGGGAGCAAGATTTAATACAGCTGCTTATGAACAAATGATCAAAGATTGTCTTTCATTAGGAGTTACAACATTTGATCATGCAGATATTTATGGCGATTATACAACCGAAGCAGAATTTGGAGAAGTATTGAATAGTGAACCATCGCTAAGGTCTGCAATGCAGATTATAACAAAATGCGGCATTCAGAAAGTTTCTCCAAACAGACCGGAGCATAAAATAAAATCGTACGATACTTCTTACGATCATATTATGCAGTCAGTTGAAAATTCGCTGAACAACCTTTCCACTGATTATATTGATTGTTTGCTCATTCATCGGCCCGATCCATTGTTCAATGCAGATGAAGTGGCAAAAGCATTTACCCATCTTAAAGAACAGGGAAAAGTATTACACTTTGGCGTTTCAAATTTCAAACGCTGGCAGGTTGATTTATTACACAGCCGTTTTACAGTTGAAGTAAACCAGGTTGAATGTTCATTGCTTCACCTGGAATCTTTTCTCGATGGAACATTAGATTACTGTCAGCAGCATCACATCACTCCAATGGCTTGGAGTCCTTTGGGTGCAGGTAATTTGTTTGTAGAAACCGACGATGAACGTATTCAGCGCATTTCAGCTGTTGCCGGTATTCTTGCGGAGAAATACAATACATCAGCTGATGTGATTTTATACAGTTGGATATTAACGCATCCTTCGGGTATACATCCGGTTACAGGAACAACAAAACCGGAACGGATCAGGTTGGCAACAGAAGCCATCAATATACAACTGGAAAGAGAAGATTGGTTTATGTTGTGGCGTGCAAGTACAGGCAAAGAGGTTGCCTGATTTATCAGCAGTTTAAGATTACCGATATGCAGACAAAAAATATTTTTATTCTTTTTATCATTATTGCTGCCGTTTATTTCTGCGCAGTTGCTGTTGATGTAATGGATGCAGATGCTTCACAATATGCAGCTATGAGCAGGGAAATGAATGCAAGTGGAAGTTACCTGCATGTATACGAACAGGGAAAAGATTATCTTGACAAACCACCTTTTCTTTTCTGGATCAGCAGTTTGTCAATAAAAATCTTTGGGGAAAATAATTTTGCATTCAAACTGCCTTCAATCCTCTTTGCATTATTATCCATTTTTGCCACTTGGCGTTTTACAAAATTATTTTACGATCAAACGGTTGCAATGCTTGCCGCAATTGTTCTTGCAAGTTGCCAGGCTGTATTTCTGATAACGAATGATGTTCGTACCGATACCATCCTCATGAGTTGGGTTATGATTGCAATATGGCAATTGGCTGAATGGATACAGTCAAAAAAAATCATTCATTTGATAGCAGGAAGTGCGGCAATTGGTTTTGGTATGCTTACCAAAGGTCCGATTGCTTTGTTTGTTCCCATTTTTGCTTTTGGCAGTCACTTCATCGCACAAAGAAATTTCAGCTATATATTCAAACCGGTTTATTTAGTAGCCCTAGTTGTAATTGCATTGATCCTGGTTCCGATGAGTATTGGTCTTTACCAGCAATTTGATCTTCATCCCGAAAAAACTGTGAACGGATTGCAAAACGTTTCCGGTCTGAAATTTTTTTACTGGACACAAAGCTTTGGCCGTATCACGGGTGAAAATGTTTGGAACAATCATGCGCCCTTCAGCTTTCTCTTTGAAAATTTATTATGGGGCATGCTGCCATGGACATTATTTTTTATTTCCGGTTTGTTGGACGACATAATACAGTTTGTAAGAAAGCGACTGTTCATTTCATCAAAAGAAGAATTTATTACAACAGGCGGATTTATTATCACCTATTGTTCATTGGGAATTTCAAAATATCAATTACCACATTACATCTACGTTGTTTTACCGCTTATTGCAGTGATGACAGCAAAGATGATTGATAAATTATTCTGGAAACAGCAATTGAAATGGCTGAAAACAATCATCGTTCCGGTGCAGATACTGGTTGCAGTTGTTCTTTGCATAGCACCGGTGCTTATTTTAATCTGTTCTTTTCCGCCGCAATCTGTATGGCCCTGGCTCATTCCCGTTTTCACAATTGCTGCAGTTCTGTTACTATTGTTTAGGAAAGACATAAAACCAAAACTCATTGCGATTTCATTAGCCTTAATCATTGGACTTAATCTGTTTTTAAGTTTATGGTTTTATCCAAATGTGTTGCAATACCAGGCAGGCAGCGTTGCAGGTCGTTTTATTTCGGAGAAAAATGTAGCAGCCGATAAATTCTTTTTATTTAAAAACGGAGATGTGGGCGAATCAATTCATTTTTACAGTAAACGGATTGTAAAAACGGTTGATTCAGTTCAGATACTTTCAGCAGGTACTTACTTGCTTACAACAGAACAGGGGCTTGACGAACTAAGAAAACAAAACCGTTCTTTTGAACTTGAAAAGCAAGGTGTGAACTATCATGTTACACTGCTCACAAAAACATTTCTAAATAAGAATACAAGAGATAAAAACGGGGAGAAATATTTTATAGCCAGGCTTAACTAAATTACCTGAACAGGTTGTAACGCAGAATGCAGTAAATAGCACGGAACCCATCTTTCCAGTTAATCTTTTTACCTTCTGCATATGTTCGTCCATAATACGAGATGCCAACTTCATAAATTCGGATCTCAGGCTTACGTGAAATCTTAGCTGTTACCTCAGGCTCAAAACCAAAACGGGTTTCTTTTAAATCAATTCCCTGGATAATTTCCCGCTTAAACAACTTGTAACAGGTTTCCATATCGGTGAGGTTCAGGTTCGTGAACATATTCGATAATGTCGTTAGAAATTTATTACCGATACTATGCCAAAAGAAAAGAATACGGTGCGCATTACCTCCCATAAATCGTGAACCGTAAACAACATCTGCAAAGCCATCGAGCACCGGCTTCAGTAATACGTTGTATTCTTCCGGATCATATTCAAGATCTGCATCCTGGATAATGACTAACTCACCTGTAGCTTTTTGTATACCGGTATGTAATGCAGCTCCCTTTCCTTTATTGATTTCGTGATTATATAAAACAATATGCTGGTTCGATTGCTTCATATACATCTCCACTGCAAGCTTTGTTTCATCAGTGCTGCAGTCATTTACAATAATGATTTCCTTTTCAATACCATTTACCAGCTGAACACTTGAAATTTTATTTAAAATGAAATGAATGGTCTTTGCCTCATTGTACGCAGGTATAACAATTGATAATTTAGTAACTGGGAAATTCATGAATAAACCTTTGGGTTTGCAATTTTACAGAATAAAGCTGTTGATAGAGGATATTTATTGAGTTAATATCGAAACAGAAAGCGATCTTTCAAAAGTTCAAACCTGAATTGCTTTCCATGAATAAGATCACCATCAAGCTGTGCAGCTATCTCCCTTTCACATTCAATAGTAAACTCCGTTCCAATGATGTGATGAACAAAAGAAAGATGCAGGTGATTTCCTTTTTCAATTTTAGGCAAATAAAAAAGTCGCTTGATGATGGGCAAAGGCTTTACCAGCACAAGATCAATCAATCCATCATTCACACTTGCCTTTGGTGAAACATGAAAACCTCCACCTGTTCGTGAAGAATTGGCAACAGACACAAGCAGAAATCGTTCATCAGCCAGTAACTGATTATTTGAGAAAATGCGGAACGATGATTCCCTGAAAGTGAATATTTTCTTTAGCACAATGAAGTAATAACCAAGGTGGCCGCCTACCAGCCGTATAGCCTTCATCGACTGCAACACATTCCCGTCGAACCCCAGCCCAGCAGTATTAATATAAAACCTGCCATTACAAGTAGCAGCATCTACATACTTCGGTTCCAGCTCCAGTACAAATTCAACCTGCTTTTGCAATGAAATATTACCGTATAATTTCCAGGCAAAATCATTTCCTGTACCACCGCTAAAGATAACCAAAGGAAGATCAATAGATGAATAGCAATTAATGAAATAATTCAGTGTGCCATCGCCACCAACAATCCATACATCCGTAAATCCTTGAAACGAATCAGGCCATTGCCCGGAAAAGATAGTAAATGCAACATGTTTTTTCTGAAGAAGTACAGAAATTTCATCTGCAAGTTTCGTGGCAGCACCATTACCTGCATTTGGATTTACTGCAATGGCAATTCTTTTTTCCATTGGCCTATAAGATGAGAAAGGGAAAGTTAGAACAAAAAAAAAGCCTCAACAAAACTGTTGAGGCTTAGAATAAATATGGCAGCTACCTACTCTCCCGCATTGTAGTGCAGTACCATCGGCCATGAGGGGCTTAACTTCTCTGTTCGGTATGGGAAGAGGTGAACACCCTCGGCAAAACCACCATAAACTCTTAAATAAGATCATATTGGGAAAAGTTGCAATTGCAAAAGGCAATTAAAAAAAATTAAAGCTTACGGGTAATTAGTACTACTCGACTTTACTGTTACCAGTTTTACATCTGTAGCCTATCAACGTCATCGTCTTTGACGGCCCTTAAAAGTAAACTCATCTTGAGGAAGGTTTCACGCTTAGATGCTTTCAGCGTTTATCCTGGCCACACATAGCTACTCTGCACTGCACCTGGCGGCACAACAGATACACCAGCGGTGTGTACGACCCGGTCCTCTCGTACTAAGGTCATGTCCTCTCAATTTACTAACGCCCACCACAGATAGGGACCGAACTGTCTTGCGACGTTCTGAACCCAGTTCACGTGCCACTTTAATCGGCGAACAGCCGAACCCTTGGGACCTTCTCCAGCCCCAGGATGTGACGAACCGACATCGAGGTGCCAAACCTCCCCGTCGATATGAGCTCTTGGGGGAGATCAGCCTGTTATCCCCGGAGTACCTTTTATCCTTTGAGCGACGGCCCTTCCATGCAGAACCGCCGGATCACTTTAGCCTGCTTTCGCACCTGCTCGGCCTGTATGCCTCACAGTCAAGCACCCTTATACTAATGCGCTCTACGTACGATTACCAACCGTACTGAGGGTACCTTTGCGAGCCTCCGTTACTCTTTAGGAGGCGACCACCCCAGTCAAACTACCCACCATGCACTGTTTCCCGTAAGGGATTAGATTCTAAATCAAAGAAGGTTGGTATTTCAACGACCGCTCCACCCTACCTGGCGGCAAAGCTTCAAAGCGTCCCAACTATTCTACACATCCGTAATTCAAAATCAATGCAAAGTTGTAGTGAAGGTTCACGGGGTCTTTCCGTCCCGTGGCGGGTAACCGGCATCTTCACCGATACTACAATTTCACCGGGCTCGTGGAGGAGACAGTGTTCAACTCATTAGACCATTCGTGCAGGTCGGAACTTACCCGACAAGGAATTTCGCTACCTTAGGACCGTTATAGTTACGGCCGCCGTTTACTGGGGCTTCAGTCAGAAGCTTTGGCTTGCGCCGAACATCCTTCCTTAACCTTCCAGCACCGGGCAGGTATCAGGCTCTATACGTCATCTTTCGATTTTGCAGGGCCCTGTGTTTTTGCTAAACAGTTGGTTGAACCATTTTACTGAGACCATCCGAAGATGGTACGCTTTATCCCGAAGTTACAGCGTCAATTTGCCTAGTTCCTTCTCCACGGCTCACCCGAGCGCCTTAGAATATTCATCTCGTCCACCTGTGTCGGTTTACGGTACGGGTTGCTATTGCCTAACCTTAGAGGTTTTTCTCGGAGGTTTGATTAGGATCACTATCCACGCAGCCGAAGCTTTGTGGTACTATCACGTTCGACATTCTCTGCGGATTTACCTGCAAAAAATATATCTACACGCTTTAACCTGGTATTCCGTAACCAGGCGGATCTTTCACTACCCCGTCACCCCATCGAAACAAAAGCAAGTGTTGGAATATTAACCAACTTTCCATCAGGTACGCCTTTCGGCTTTCCCTAAGGACCCGACTAACCCTGATCTGATTAACATTGATCAGGAAACCTTGGACTTACGGCGAAGTAGTTTTTCACTACTTTTATCGCTACTCATTCCTACATTTTCTTTTGAAACCGCTCCAGCATCCATCACCAGACACCTTCGCTGCAGTTTCAATGCTCCCCTACCAATTGTACAAGTACAATTTTAGAACTTCGGTTCGTAGTTTGATGCCCGATCATTTTCCGTGCGGGACCTCTCGACCAGTGAGCTGTTACGCACTCTTTAAATGAATTGCTGCTTCCAAGCAAACATCCTGGCTGTTATAGAAGTCCTACTTCGTTTGTTCAACTTAACTACGTATTAGGGACCTTAGTTGCTAATCTGGGTTATTTCCCTCTCGGCCACGGACCTTAGCGCCCGCAGCCTCACTCCCGGAGATATGTGTAAGCATTCGGAGTTTGTCAGGGTTTGGTAGGCGGTGAAGCCCCCTAGCCCAATCAGTAGCTCTACCTCTTACACACTTCTTATATCCGAGGCTGTTCCTAAAAACATTTCGGGGAGAACGAGCTATCTCTCAGTTTGATTGGCCTTTCACCCCTATCCACAGGTCATCCCATAACTTTTCAACGTTAATGAGTTCGGCCCTCCAGTGTGTGTTACCACACCTTCAGCCTGCCCATGGATAGATCACAAAGTTTCGCGTCTACCCCCACTGACTAAGCGCCCTATTCGGACTCGCTTTCGCTGCGGCTCCGTTACTTAAGAACTTAACCTCGCCAGTGAGGAGTAACTCGTAGGATCATTATGCAAAAGGCACGCCGTCATCCATTGCTGGACTCCGACCGCTTGTAGGCGCACGGTTTCAGGTACTATTTCACTCCCCTGTTTCGGGGTTCTTTTCACCTTTCCCTTACGGTACTGGTTCACTATCGGTGTCTGAGGAGTATTTAGCCTTACCAGATGGTGCTGGCAGATTCAGGCAGGATTCCTCCGGTCCCGCCTTACTCAGGATACTGCTCGTCCTGTTCAATTTGTATCTACAGGGCTATCACCTGCTATGGCTCAACTTTCCAGAAGATTCAATTTGATGAACATTTCTAAATGCAGTCCTACAACCCCTAAGCGGCACGCCGCTTAAGTTTGGGCTCTTCCCGTTTCGCTCGCCACTACTCAGGGAATCATTGTTATTTTCTTTTCCTCTCCCTACTTAGATGTTTCAGTTCAGGAGGTTGGCTTCCTTTCGGATAACACACCTTCAGTGTGCTGGGTTGTCCCATTCGGAAATCTTCGGATATAATGCTTGTGTGCAGCTCCCCGAAGCTTATCGCAGCTTACCACGTCCTTCGTCGCCTCTCAGACCCAAGGCATCCACCAT
>DDFJ01000001.1 GCA_002337125.1 Chitinophagaceae bacterium UBA1931 | reverse complement strand
TTCCGAACGGATAGTAATCATTTGCGCCCAAATCCTTATCTGTAGACAGATTCAAAGAACTTCAATTGATTAAAAATAAGCCTTTTTTGCTATATTTTGACCTGTTTTTAACCTTGAAATTCTAAAAAATGAAGACTGAACTTTCTTTTATTTCTCTATTTGAGCAATTCATTAAAGACTCTCAATCTGGCCGTCGTTTAAAACCTAATGGAGAGCGCATAAAACCTCAAACAATTGATAATTACCGGTATGTTTTAAAACACTTATCAGATTTCCAGGAAGTAAAGGGCTTTAATCTGCGGATAAAACCATCACTTAAGCTTAATAAGAAACAATTACAAATTGAACTTAATTATTGGAAAAAATTTTACTTAAAGTTTGCTGATTATTTGTCTGTCAAAAAAGGCTGTTATGATAATTATATAGGCATGGTTTTTAAAATTGTCAGAGTTTTTTTTAATTATCTAAAAAATGATAGGCTGATATTGACTGGAGATTTTCATAAGAAATTTTACGTCAGAAAAGAAGATGTTCCAATTATCACTTTGATGCCTGACCAATTGCAATTTTTAATTAATGATAAAGCTTTTGAAGAATCACTTCCTGATAATCTGAAAAAAATTAAAGATGTATTTGTGTTTGGTTGTACGGTTGCCTTACGGTGTTCAGATATATTTAATTTACGGTTCAGGGATATTGAAACAATTTCCGGCCAGGTTTATTTGGTTTCCAAGTCTATAAAAACCGAGAGTTTAATCCGTGTTAAACTGCCTTGTTACGCTATTGAAATTTTGAACAAATACCGCAAATCAAAATCAGTTAATTCTAAAATATTCGGATTTATCAGCAAAAACCAGATTAATAAGAATTTACGCAAACTAGCTGAATTTGCTGGTTGGACGCAGATCATTGGAAAGGTAAGAAAGCAAAATGGTCGCAATGTTGAGCAATATTTCGGAAAATCGGGTAGGGTATATCGCTTTTGTGATTTAGTAAGTTCACATGTAATGAGGAGAACTGCAATAACAACCATGCTTATGTTGGGTATGCCTGAACATGTTGTGAGGAAGATTTCTGGTCATACATCTGATAGTAAAGCATTTTACAGGTATGTGAATTTTGTGCAGTCATATATGGACCAGGAAATTGACAGAGTGCATTCCCGACTTTTTCCGATTTTGTCCACATAAGTCAGGTTTGTCACTTTATGTCGCCAAAAAGAGGATGCATTTTTTTGTGGAGCGTGATTAAATCTTCGATAAAATCATTTGAAGAATGTAAAGTCCTCCCGACTTTTTCCGATTTTGTCCATATAAGTCAGGTTTTGTAACCTTATGTCGCCAAAAAGAGGATGCATTTTTTTGTGAAGCGTGATTAAATCTTCGATAAAATTATTCGAAGAATGTAAAGCCCTCCCGACTTTTTCCGATTTTGTCCATATAAGTCAGGTTTTGTCACCTTATGTCGCCAAAAAGAGGATGCATTTTTTTGTGGAGCGTTATTAAATCTTCGATGAAATTATTCGAAGAATGTAAAGCCCTCCCGACGGGTAAAGCTTCACAATACTGTGAAGCTTTTTTGTTTGCTGATGCTTTAGACGGATAACATACTGTATATACCCTTTATGTACGCTGTATGTACGCTTTATGTACGGAGTAAGGCCTTTTGGGCCAAAATGTACCAATACGGCCTAATGCGGCCAAGATGGCCAAAACGGCCTTTTCATTTTTATTCCCTTTTTATGCTGTGTAATCTTGTGTTGTGATGTTTATGTTTTATTGCTGCAGCAGCTGAGCAGTGATGAAAACTGACCCCGGACAGTGATGAGCATTATTCATTCCTATCTTTTTTTGATTTAGTATTAATTTTAAAAGAGAACTTACATACAATTTGACCTGCAGGTTTTACTTGTAAGGAAAGTTGATGAGAAAATATAATTTTAACTGTTATGATTTTACTTTTCCTTTCAGCTAAAGCAAGGGCAAAATTCATCTGAACATCTGATAAACGTGTTACAAATGCCCTATACAAGCAAAAAATGTTTTTAAACAATTTCAGACACGATGTGTTGTAAGCAGGTTATTACTGAAATTGATCAGGCCAGTTAAACTTAAAGATGTAGCTGAAAAGAATAGTTTTTTTGAAAATATGTAATGAAATAGCGGCGTTGCCAAGTGTAAAACATTGCCAGAAAATGTATGAATATTATTTCTTCCGACGGAAATGCAGCTGCGTAAGTCCTGTATTAAATTTTTTAATACTTAGCAGTTCAAGTAGCTGTTCGGGCCGACCATCTTTAAAGAGCCTGGTGCCGTTTCCTACAAGAATTGGTATAACAGAGATGATGAATTCGTCGATCAGATCGTGTATGAGTAATTCATTTATTATTTCTGCACCGCCATCGCAGTAAATGTTTTTACCATTAGTTGCTTTTAATTTTTGTATCAGTTCTGTCAAGTTGCCCGTATAAAATGTTGTTTTACCAACAGGAGGTTTTTCTGTTCTTGTAATTACATATACGTTTCTTTCTCCATTATCATAATGTGAAGAGCCGATTTCCCTGACCACATAATCATAGGTTTTTCTTCCCAGAATAATCGTGTCGATTGATGAAGTAAATTCTGCATAGCCATAATCTTCTCCTTCTTTTTCGACCAGTTTTAAAAAGCTCAGATCGTCATTTGGTTTAGCAATATATCCATCCAAACTTGTTGCTATAAAAAGTGACAGTTTGCGCATTGATTTTGTTTTTTGTGACAACTAATGTTGGTGAAGTATTAAAATGAACAATAAACCAGTAAAGTTAAAAAGTCCAGGGAACTGTTTTTGTTAAATTGAGTTATTATTGGATATGCCTATAAATGCAGAAATAAATCTTTCCAGTTCATTTATTGTTTCGTTGTTTATTAAAATTCCCCTGCAGATGAAACTTTCCTTTTATACACTGTATTAACAAGGTTGTGTTTTCATTGAATTTTGCCATGGCTGTTTTCATGATGAGCTGCAATTCTTCATCCCCTTTTTGACCATGAGCAGAAGCAGTTATGAGGCAACATTGTTTGCTTGAGAAAACAGTTGTTGCAATACAGCATTCAATTGAATTTTTGAAACCACCTGGAATGCTGAAAACATTTTCAGGTGTACATATGATGATTCCATCTGCCTGATCGATTTTATTTCTGAGTTTGATTATTTTTTCCTGAGGATTATTCACAGATAGTTCTGGATTGAAATGAGGCAAGGATTTTAATTCATTGTAAACACACAGGTTTTTTGGTCTTTTGTTAAAATACCGATGAGTTCAACATTCCATTCGATGGCTTTTGAGGCCAAGATGGCCAAAAGGGCTTTTTGATTTTTAATCCCTTTATGTGCGGTGTAATCTTGTGATGTGATGTTTCTGTTTTATTGCTGCAGCAGCTGAGCAGTGATGAACACTTAGCCGGACAGCGATGAACATTATTCAACAATTATTTTTCAATTTTTTTAAACAAGATTTTATGGCACAACAAAAAGGGATATTGCCATTAAAAGGAATGAATAAGTGACTTTCTCGGATAATAATTTTCATTTTTAGTAGATAAACTTCAATATTTTTACATCATAACGATAGGCAATGTGTTATTTGTATGAAGGTGTATGTAAAAACAAGGTTGCAATACTTATTATATTTTCAATACTTAGTTTTTTTTATGTCCAGTCTCAAAAGCTCAAATTTGACCGGTTTAATGTAGAAGCAGGTTTGCAAAATAATATAGTGTTTCAAGCAACCCAGGATTCAAAGGGATTAATGTGGTTTGCAACCATGACCGGTATTGACCGTTTTGATGGAAATAAATTTATTCATTATCCGCTTCCGCTTCGTTCTGGAGGTTTTAGTTCATATAGCCAGGTTCCTTTTATACTTTCCGATGCAAATAAACAGGTGTGGGCAGCTTCCACGAACTCTGTATTTTTTTATGATATTCAAAAGGATGTTTTTGTTTTACAATCAGCAATAAACAGCCAGCTTGAAAAAAACAGAACAATTACCAGTTTCGCTTCTGGCAACGGAAACAGGCAGTTATTTATTGGCAGTAACAATGGTTTCTTTATTTATAACCAAGCCGATCAGAAAATTACTAATGTCAATAAGTTTAACCAGTTAGTCCGATGTTTTTTTCAAGACAGCAAAGGATTGATCTGGGTTGGAACAAATAAAGGAATTCACCGGTTTGTTATTAATGGGGTAAGTGCAAATGAATTAATAAATGATCTGCCAGCTCTTGATGTGTTGAATGAAATTCCTGTCTCCATTATTTCGCAGGATGAATATGGCCGGTATTGGATTGCTTCACCTGATAAAGGCATTTTTGTTTATGATGAAATTAAAAATGATCTGCAGCAAGTACGTTTACCTGGTACCACACTCAGAACCTTTACGGTAAAAGATATATTTCACATTAAGGGTAAGGATTATTCTTTTGTATCAACCGATGGTGGGGGTTTAATCGTTGTAGACCGGAACCTGAATATTTCTGGCATTTATCAAACAAATGAAGACGATATTACATCATTAAGTAATAATGCTGCATACGATATTTATTCAGATATTTATAACCGTATCTGGATAACCACTTACGGCGGAGGTGTAAACACCATTATGCCTGAAGTACAGCCGTTCCGTAACATTCAGCACGAAATGAACAATGTCAACAGCTTAAAAAACAATGCTGCAAAAGCTATAGCTGAAGATGTAAACGGTAACCTCTGGTTTGGAACCCGAAATGGAATCAGTAAATTAAATTTAAACACTAATAAATGGATTCACATCAGCCAGGATGTATTTCCCAATAAAATTATTTCAGATAATATTCTCAGTTTATATAGTCATGGTAATAATCTGTGGGCAGGTACTTATGGCGGTGGCATCTTGCACACAAATGTTCAGGGACGTATTCTCGGAAGTTATTTATTTAATGCTGATGACTCAGGTACAATTGGTACCGATTATGTATATGCTTTGCTTTTTGATTCAAAGCAACGTTTGTGGGCAGGTGGTATAAGGGGCCACTTATCTTATCTAGATCCTGTTAAAAATAAATTTTACAGGATCCGCTCATCCATCTCAGCAGTTAATTGCATCATAGAAGACAGCCAAGGCGATATTTTAATCGGATCGGAAAAAGGTATATATAAAGTTAACGGAGATACGCTTTATCATTTATTTACTCAAAATATTTCCGACAGGGTAGTGAGTATTACTGAAGAATCACCAGGTGAACTATGGATCGGTACATTTGGCAACGGTTTGTTTCTCCTCAGCAAAACAAAAGGAATTTTAGAGCATTATAAAACAGACAAAGGACTTCCATCAGATGTTATTTGTGGGCTGGTAAAAGATAACGATAAAAATTTATGGGTTGGAACAAGCAGAGGTATTGCACATATACAGCGAAAGGAAAAAAAGGTTACTTCATTCTCAAAGGCAGATGGGTTAGCTGGCAGTCAGATTAACTTCGGTGCTGTGTATAAAACCAGGGAAGGAAGTATCGTTGTCGGAACAACCGATGGCTTCAGTATTTTTAACCCGAAACAAATTGCTGTCAAGGGTTTTCAGCCAAGCATTGTTTTTACAGGCCTGACCATCAATAATAAAAAAATTACACCTCAGGATCCTGATAGTTTAATTTCAAAACAACTTGATGAACTGGCCGAACTGAAACTAAAATATTATCAGAATTCTTTTTCAATTGATTTTATTAACGCAAGTCCGGCAGTATCAGGTAAACATTTGTATAGCTGGAAGCTTTTGGGGTTTGATAAAGAGTGGTCACAACCTTCAACAGTACCATCTGCCATATACACCAACCTTGGTAGTGGAAAATACACTCTTGTAATCAGAACTTTTTCAAAAAGTGGCGAAGAAATCAGTTATGAACGAAGGATGCCAATAATCATAAAGGCACCCTGGTGGTTTAGCGGATGGGCTTTTTTAGGTTATTTTTTACTTCTTTTAGGTGGGGCTTCGGTTGCTTATAAATTTCTACAGGAAAGGAATGCCAGGAAAAAATTTGCAGAAAGGCTTAGGTTAAATACCAAAATATCGCATGAAATACGAACTCCGCTTACACTCATTAAAGGTCCTGTAAATGCATTGGCTAATGCAGAAAATATTTCCGAAGAACAAAGACAGAATATTCAGTTAGCCCAGAAAAATATTCAAAAGCTGGAAGGCATTGTTTCTCAGTTTATCGATTATCAGAAAATGGGAGCAACAAAGATGCAAATGCAGGTAAAAGAGGATGATATTCTTTTGCTGCTTGATGATGTTACAGAATCGTTTGCCCCACTGATGAAAGAAAAAAATATTCATTTCACTTACCGGAGGCCTACTGAAAAAATAAAACTTTTATTTGACCATGATAAAATGGAAAAGGTTTTAAATAACCTGGTTTCAAATGCTGTAAAATATACACCTGCTAAAAAAGACATAAGCATCAGTGCGGAAAAAAATGGTAATTATCTCAACATTATGGTTGAAGATACCGGTGTGGGTATTCCTTTGCACCAACAACATTTAGTTT
This sequence comes from Chitinophagaceae bacterium UBA1931, assembly GCA_002337125.1. Taxonomy (GTDB): domain Bacteria; phylum Bacteroidota; class Bacteroidia; order Chitinophagales; family Chitinophagaceae; genus Lacibacter. The sequence continues at coordinate 1,225,641 of DDFJ01000001.1, read as the reverse complement.
TTAGCGGGTATTTCAGGGCTGATAATACTGTAAACATTAAAGTAACAGGTAGTGGAATAGGGCTTACTGTTGCTCGTGAGCTTATTGAAATGCATCATGGTAAACTTTCCTTTAAAAGTTCCATGGGTAAAGGCAGCCTCTTTACTGTTTCGTTACCATTGGTAAACGACCGGTTAAAGGAATTTTTAATTGCACAGGAAGACTTAGCTGCAGAAATACCAGAAATAGGACCAGTTACTTTAAATAATTTAGAGAAGAAAAAAATATTGATAGCTGAAGATAATGATGAATTGAGATTATACCTCGAAAAAGAACTCACTGCAACCGGGCTCAAGGTATTTGCTGCCACCGATGGACTGGAAGGATTAAAAATTGTAAAGAAAAATAAAATTGATATCGTAATTACGGATGTAATGATGCCGGAAATGAACGGATTTCAATTATGCGGGGCGATTAAACGGGACATAACCACCTGTCATATACCCGTTATTATGCTTACAGCTATTCACGACAGGGATTACCTGCTGGAAGGTTACCGGAACGGGGCTGATGATTATGTAAAAAAACCGTTCGACCTTGCATATATACTCACCCGCATTGATAATTTACTTGCAAACAGGCTCAGATTCAGAAATAAATTAATGAGTGTATTTGAGCAGAGTGATGAAGGGCTTCAGAATGATGAAGATATATTATGGTTGAAAAACGCAACTGAAATTATTGCCGAAAATCTTGACGATAATGAATTTACAGTTGAGAAGTTTTGCCGGCTTATGGGTGTAAGCAGGCCCGTGCTTTTCCGGAAGTTTAAATCTATTACCAACGAAGCTCCTCAGCATTATATTATGCAGTTGCGTTTGCGTAAAGCTGTTGAATTAATCAAACAGAAAAAATATAACATCAATGAAGTCGCCTTTATGACAGGCTTCTCCGATCCCAAATATTTCAGCACAGCATTTAAAAAGCATTTTGGAAAATCTCCCAAAGAATATTCTCAGGAAGAGAATTAAATTGGCAACTAATAATATTGAATGAACTGCCCAGGCCGGATTGCTGCATTTTTGCCCAGCATGCTGGAGTTCTGCATATATGTTCAACTGGTTCCGGCACAGAATCAGCCTTTAGTAAGCCCTGTAAATACTTCAATTTTAGCTAGTTTAACTTATTCTGGTAAGTACTAATAACCGAAAAAATGTAACAGAATGCAGCTATATTTTTTTTGGAGAAAAATTTTTATAAAAAAATATTTACATTGAATATCAGTTAGTTAGTTTTTACTTGAACGTTTTTTAAACCTTTTAGAACGATAATTCAACTCTTTTAGTTAGCACCTCAACTATGTTTACACCAGAAAAAATTTATTACCAAAAACGATTGCGATGAAAAAATCAGGATCATCAAATGAGATGAAAAATTTGAGCCCTTTTTCCGGTTTGCTAATATTATTCCTTTTAAGTTTTATTACTTCTTTTGCCCAGGAACGTTTTCAAATAAAAGGTTATGTAAAAGATGAAAGTGGAAATCCACTGCAGGGCGTTTCGGTATTACGCAAAAGCAGTCAAAAAGGAGTTGTAACAGATGAAAACGGATATTTTTTAATCAGGGCAAATGATTCTTCTCTTGTACTTGTTTTTACTTCAGTAGGCTATGCCTCTCAAACAGTTAAATTAAAAAGCTCGTTAGTAGCAACAATAGTATTACAGAAAGTAGTCATTAACCAAGATGAGGTGGTAGTAATTGGTTATGGAAGTGCCAAAAGGAAAGACCTTACAGGAGCAATTACCACGGTAAAACCTAAAAGTACAGATGCTGTACAGTTTAATACAGTTGATGCATTTCTGAGGGGAAGAGTGGCAGGCGTACAGGTTCAGCAAAACAGTGGCGCACCTGGTGGCGCATTAAAAGTAAGAATAAGGGGCACAAATTCATTACGAGGTGATAACGAGCCATTGTATGTAGTGGATGGTGTAATTATAGGTAATGTTACAGGGGACAATGCTGATCCGCAATCGGCCAAAACATCTAACAGCGGGCAGGATGCGCAAAATACATTGAGTGCAATAAATCCCCAGGATATTGAAAGTGTAGAAATTCTTAAAGACGCATCGGCGACAGCTATTTACGGTAGCCGTGGTGCAAATGGTGTAGTAATTATTACCACCAAACAAGGAAAAAGCGGAAAACCAGTTATACAGTATTCAACAGGAGTTGAGTATGCTAAAGTGAGCAATAAACTGCATTTATTGAATGCGACAGATTATGCAAGTTATATTAACAGAATAGAGGCGCTTGCTGGCCGCACGCCAAAATATGGATTAGATACTCTGCAAAATGTTGACTGGCAGAATATTTTACAAAGAGTTGGTGTTACTCAAACACATCGCTTATCAATAAGCGGAGCATCCAACGATCAGAAAACAAAATTTTACCTGGCAGGCGGAATGAAGAATATCAATGGTATTGTTAAAAACAGTGGTTATACCCAAGGCGACATGAAACTGAATCTGAGCCAGGATTTAAACAGCAGGCTGAAAATGAATCTCAGCATTTCAGGACAATACACAAAAAATAATATGACGATGGGTGCAGAGCCTTTGGGTGGAGGCAACAACAGCCTTATATCAAAAATGCTCACCGCCAATCCTATAGGAAATGCACAAACAGAACTTACCGATCCATCAGAACCTTATGACAACCCCTATTCATGGCTAAACGATTATGATGATATTTCAAATGAAAAAAGGCTCATTGCTTCTATGAATGCCATTTACAAAATATCACCCATATTCAGTTATAAAATAAATGTTGCAGCCGATTATAGAAACAAAGAACGGAAAAGATGGTTTGGTAAAACAACTTTTGTTGGTAAAACTGCTAACGGATCGTTGGGTTTATCGCAATTTAACAGGGAGTATTATGCTATTGAAAATCTGTTACTCTTTAATAAAATCTTCAACAAACATCATCGCATTGATGGCACAATAGGTGTAACGTATGACAATGAAATGATCATCTCATCTTCTATATTAAATGAAAACTTTTTTTCTGAAGCATTAAGAACGGATGGGTTTGGTTACGGCCAGTTACTGTATCCTTTCACAAGAGATAAATCAAAAATCAATTTGTTTTCATTATTAGGTCGTATCAACTACTCATTAAATAATAAATACCTAATTACAGTTTCTGGCAGAAATGATTACAGCTCAAAATTTGATGTGAACAGCCAAGGTAGTTTCTTCCCTTCAGTAGCGCTGGCATGGAAGGTAAAAGAAGAGAAGTTTATGAAAAAAATCAACCAGATTTCTAACCTGAAATTAAGAGTTGGTTATGGCCGCACAGGTAATCAATCAATAACACCTTACAACACTTATTCACGCTACAACCAAAACAATTATGTTTCGGGTAATACACTTATAATAGGAGTGATACCTAGCAATATTCAAAATAAAAACCTCACATGGGAAACAACCAATCAATATAATGCAGGGCTCGACATTGAATTCTTTGACCGCAGAATTTCATTCACTGCAGATGCTTATTACAAGCAAACCAAAGACCTGCTCCAGTTTTTTACTATTCCAACATCTACAGGGTTTGCAACAATTCCAACCAATATAGGGACAATTGAAAACAAAGGACTTGAATTTTCAATTACAGGAAATATCGTCAGGAAAGAACATTTAGAAATTAATGTTACAGGAAATATCGCATTTAACCAGAATAAAATTCTTGCATTAGGACGACCTGCTGAAATAATTGGTACACATAAATGGGTGGCATACATGGGCGACAATGTATCAAATGGAACTTATTTCAAAGATCCCGCTAATATTTTTATTGAGGGATATCCTGTGGGAATGTTTTATGGTTATCGTACAACCGGAGTTTTTCAGAAAAGTGATGATATAAGTAAAATAAAGCAATTTGGCAAAGCGGTTACATATGGAGATTTAAGGATTTCAGACGAAAACGGAGATGGAGACATTTCACCAGAAGACAAAGTGATTCTAGGAAATCCAAATCCAAAATATGTTTATGGATTTAATGTTGATATGAGTTACAAAAATCTTGAGTTTTCTTTATTTTTCAATGGAGTTCAAGGTAACCAGGTCGTAAACGGTAATCTTATCAGAATTGGAAACCCGAACGGAACAAATGAATCGAATATTCTGCAAAGTGTCTATAATAATGCATGGACAGATGCTAATCCTACGAATTATCCAAGAATTGGTAATGATAATAACTATTTTATCGACCGATATATTGAATATGGAAGTTTCTTAAGGCTGGCAACTGCATCTGTAGGGTATTCATTTAAATTCCCGAATTCATTTATAAAAGTCTTGAACGTTAACCTTACCGGCCGAAACTTATTCATTTTAACAAAGTACACCGGATTTGATCCCGAAGTAAACAGTTTTGGCTACAGTTCGGGAAAAATTGGAGTGGACTGGAACTCTTACCCAAATACTAAAGCGTTAACAGCAGGTGTAAACTTAACCTTCTAAATAATTTGTTTTTACGATTCAAATAAAATATATGAAGCATATTTTAACCATATTATTAAGTTCTTCAGCTCTTTTTATTTCATTAATAGGTTGTAAAAAAGGCTTTTTAAAAGAACATCCCTATTCATTTCTTTCTTCCGATGCCATCTATAATTCCAATTCCGGTGCCGATGCTGTAATGATCGGAGCATGGGGCGTTGCTGCTGATTATGGTGGATTTGGAGCAGGCTACAGCACGATGCTTAATATTTCGTCCGGTGGTTACTGGACCAGCCAGGCAGCTGCATCTGACTTAAATTCGTTAACCTTTGGAAGTTCAACATTATGGCTGTCGAACAATAGTCCATGGGATGCTTTTTACAGTTCCATTAAAGTTTGTAACGATATTATTGACAAGTTACCGAATGCTACTTCTTCCGATTCGGTAAAAAGAACTGTAACCGGTGAAGCTTATTTTCTAAGAGGTATGTTATATTTCAATCTTGTAAGAATGTTTGGAGGGGTACCCTTAAGGACCAAACCTGTAACCATTGATGAAATCAATTTGCCAAGGGCTTCAAAAGCTGATGTATATGCATTGATTATTTCCGACCTGGAAAAAGCAAAACAGATGATGGTCGCTCCTGGAAAACAACCGGTTGGACGCCCGCATAAATATGCAGCTGGTGCTTTGTTAGGAAAAGTATATCTAACGCTTGCAAGTAACGATCCTGCATCAACTTACTGGCAAAAAGCTAAAGATGAATTGCTTGCAGTTGTAAATAGCGGTGCTTATAGCCTGGAAACGAACTATTCAAAATTATTCGACGTTAATAATGAAAATAATAAGGAATCAATTGTTGAAATTCAATACACAATATCAGGAGGACCAAATGGTCAATGGACAAATTTCTACTCTCCTAATGGGTCGACTTATACACCAATGACAGTTAACGGTCCATTCGGTCGTAATCGAATTAATAAAGAAATTTATGATGGTCATGTTGCACAATACACAAATGCCGACCCTCGTATTAAAGTAACGTATATTGACAGTTTTTTCACAACAAATGCAGGTGTTGTTACAAGAGTATATCCTTATAATAACAGTGCAAGCAATGCTAAGTCACAAGGATGGCCATACATCAAAAAATACATCGATGCTTCATATGTGAGTACAAATTCAAACCGTAATTTTTATTATTTACGTTATGCTGATGTCCTGTTAATGTTAGCAGAGGCTGAAAATGAAATTAATGGTCCTACAAATGCATACCAATATGTAAATATGGTGCTTACAAGGGCACGCTTAAAACCAGATGGCACAAGTTCATTGCAGCCTAAAAATTGGGATGCTACAAGTATTAACAGCAAAGATGTATTCCGTGATCGTATTTTCCTCGAACGCAGATATGAATTGGAAGGTGAATGTCATTTGTGGTATGATGTGAGAAGAAGAGGACAGCAGTATCTCAAGAATTTCCTAACATACCATAATACCTATCCAAAGTTTACCGTGGGCGCTGATATTACTTATCCTGTTGACGATAATTCTATCAATAGATTAATGTTATTGCCTATTCCAATTAAGGAAATTAATGCAAGTACTGCAATTAATGATACAGATCAGAATCCAGGGTATTGAAAAAGAATTCAACCCTTTAATCTTTTTTTCGTCAGATCATTTGAAAATGAAAACAAATAAAATGAGACAGAAAATAACAATTCCCTTAGCAGTTTTTCTTCTGATTTTCACACATGGCATTTCTCAGAAAAAAACAACTCAGACAAAGTATAATATTCTTTTTATAGCTGTTGATGATTTAAAACCGGATTTAAGCTGTTATGGTTTTAAAGAAACGTTTACCCCGGGAATTGATAAACTGGCTGCACAAGGTACAATCTTTACAACTGCTTATTGTCAACAAGCAGTATGTGGACCTACCCGAGCAAGCCTTTTAACTGGTGTACGTCCCGATAAAACACAGGTATGGGATTTGCAAACGATGATTCGTGATAAGAACCCTGATATTGTTACGTTGCCTCAGTATTTTAAAGCAAATGGTTACCAAACAATCGGTATGGGCAAAATTTTTGATCCCCGTAGCGTGGATAAAGAATCTGATGCTTTGAGCTGGTCGGTACCTTATAAACGAAAGTTCAAATTGGCCGAAGGATATGAAGATCTTGCTTTTGAAACTTATCAATCACCTGAAATTAAAGCCAAGGAAAGGTCTGGTGCAAAAATGGCCGGAGGTGAAGAAGCAAAGAGCGAGGTAAAGATTTCAACAGAGTGTCTTGATGTTCCTGATGATGCTTATATGGATGGTGCAATGGCTAATTATGCTGTAAAGCAGATGAAAGAATTAAAAAACAGTGCACAACCTTTTTTTCTTGCAGTTGGTTTCAAAAAGCCACATCTTCCGTTTGTTGCTCCTAAAAAATACTGGGATTTATATGACCGAAGTAAAGTAAGTCTTGCCGAATGGCAAAAAAAATCAATTGATGGTCCTGATGTAGCATATCATAATTCAGGAGAAATGAGAAGCTTTGTTGATATTACTCCATTGCCTGGAGGTGGGAAAAATGACTTATTGCGTTTGCCTGTAGAGAAACAAAGAGAGCTCATTCATGGGTATTATGCTTGTATTTCTTATATCGATGCACAGGTAGCAAAATTAATAGAAGGTTTAAAAGCAAATGGATTGGATAAGAATACGATCATTATTATCTGGGGCGATCATGGATGGCATTTAGGTGATCATAGTTTATGGAACAAGCATAGCAATTTTGAACAGGCAACAAGGGTTCCTCTTATTATAAAAGTACCTGGCCTAACAAAAGGTGAAGCCTGCGCATCACCGGTTGAGTTTGTTGATATTTATCCAACACTTTGCGAATTAACAGGTTTGCCGATTGCTTCTTATTTGGATGGAAAAAGTTTAGTTCCTGTACTAAAAAATAAAAATGCTTCTGTAAAAGAGTTTTCAATCAGTCAGTATCCTCGTGGCGCTGGTAAAGGTGCAAGAGAAATAATGGGATATTCATTACGCAACAAACAGTATCGATATACAGAATGGATAGGAAACTATTTCACGACAGCTAAACCATTTAATGCTGCAGACATAAAAGCTGTTGAGCTATATGATTTAGTAAATGATCCAAATGAAACGAGGAACGTTGCCGGTGACCCTAAAATGAAAAAAATAGTTGAGCAACTATCTTTCCAATTACATGAATATTATGCCCAGCAATACAAAACTGCTGGTATAATAAAAGAATAGAATATTTTAAACAGCCAGCGTTGCTCATTCAGACAGCAGTTTGTTTTTAACAATTCCTGTTTCATTAATTGAACAATTTTGTCATGATAACGAAAACTGTTTTTCTTGCTTCTTTTTTTCTTTTGTGCAATGCATTTGTGTTTGCACAAAAGAAAAAAGGGGGTACTCATCAATCACCTAGGTTCAATATCCTTTTTATTGCCATTGATGATTTAAAACCTGAATTGGGATGCTATGGTGCATCCTATATTTCATCTCCAAATATAGATACACTTGCAAAATCCGGCATCATGTTTTCGTCGGCTTATTGCCAGCAGGCAGTTTGTGGCCCAACCCGTGCTAGTTTGCTTACAGGAATGCGACCTGATAAGACAAAAATCTGGGATTTAAAAACACATCTCAGAGATATGAATCCTGACATTGTTTCCATCCCGCAATATTTTAAGGCTAATGGCTACACAACTATAGGAATGGGAAAAATATTTGATCTGAGCACTGTTGATAATAAAGGTGATTCAGTCAGCTGGTCTGTACCCTTTATGAAAACTTTTCCATTAGCAAAAGGGTTTGAACATATTGCTTTTGGAATTTATCAAAATCCATCCGTAAGAAAACAGGCCGAAGAGGCAGGATATGCAGATAAAGAAGAAAATGATTTTTACGGAAAAAAAATAAATGGTGTTAGCCGCTACTCAACAGAATGTTTGGATGTGCCTGATGATGCTTATATGGACGGTGCAATGGCAAACTATGCTGTAAATCAATTGAAACAATTTAAAAAAAGTAAGCAACCATTTTTTCTTGCCGTAGGATTTAAAAAACCACATCTTCCTTTTATTGCTCCCAAAAAATACTGGGATTTATATGATCGCAATAAAATTTCTCTTGCACCATTTCAGGAAAAAGCTGAGGGAAGTCCAGAATTTGCTTATCAAAATGGCGGCGAATTAAGAAATTACAGTGCTGATATTGAAGCAGCAACAATCAATACGAAAGGAAATGTGTTACAGTTAACGGAAGAAAAACAAAAGGAATTAATACATGGATACTATGCTTGTATTTCATATACTGACGCATTGGTTGGTAAACTGATGAAAGCACTAAAAGAAACTGGTCTTGATAAAAATACAATTGTTGTTTTGTGGGGGGATCATGGCTGGCACTTAGGTGATCATAGTCTTTGGTGCAAGCATACAAATTTTGAACAGGCAGTAAGAGTTCCTTTAATAATAAAGATGCCTGGTACTTCAAATGGTAAACAATATAAAAAACAGGTTGAGTTTGTTGATATTTTTCCGTCTTTATGCGAATTGACCGGACTTCGTACTCCTTCCTGGCTGGATGGCAAAAGTCTGGTTCCTGCTATGAAAAATCAACAGGTAATCATCAAAGATTTTTCCATCAGTCAATATCCACGAGATGGGAAAGATAATCCAAAGGAAATTATGGGGTATTCTTTGCGTACCCAACGATACAGGTTAACAGAGTGGGTGGGAAACAATTTCAGCACATCGAAAGTTTTTAATCCGAAAGATGTAAAGGCAGTTGAATTATACGATTATCAGACAGATCCTTTAGAAACAAAAAATTTAGCGAAAGAACCATCTATGGAAACAGTAGTAAAAGAATTGACAGCCAAACTGCACGAGTTTTACAATAGCCAATTTCATAAACTAAACCAACCAAAATACAAATGAAAGTGTTTTTTGTATTTGGATAATTTATTGCTGCAGGACACCTGAATCCACAGCAATTTATTTATCATATTTATTTAGGACTTGAAATAACAAAAAGATTATGCCTTTGTTCGATTTAATAAAGCACATTTTTCAATTCCACTATGAAGAATTATAAAAGAAAAACGAAGACTATGTACGTACAACTAAAAAGGAGAATGAAGTATTTTTTATTGATCTGTATCCTGTTTCAGATTGCATCAGGCACAATAGCGCAATCACCTCTTTATTTAGACCCCAAACAACCTGTTGAAAAAAGAGTAACTGATTTGCTAAAGCGAATGACGTTACAGGAAAAAGTGGCTCAAATGTGCCAATATGTTGGTATTGAGCACCAGGTTGAATCTTACAGAATTAATAAAGGGAAAGATCCCGCAGCGAATGATGATGCTTCTTCGTTTTACCGTGGCATCAGCTTCGATTCATTGCGCCACATGGTAAGTAATGGAATGGTCGGTTCGTTTCTGCATATTGTTACAGCAAAAGAAAGCAATGAAATGCAGCGCCTTGCTATGCAAAGCCGTTTAAAGATTCCTATTTTGATTGGTATAGATGCGATACATGGTAATGCATTAGTAAATGGTTGTACTGTTTATCCTACACCGCTATCACTGGCAAGTACCTTTAATCCGTCAATCGTTGAGAAAGTTGGAGTTGCTACTGCAAAAGAAATGCGTGCAACAGGAAGCCACTGGACATTTACTCCAAACATTGATATTGCACGTGATGCTCGCTGGGGCAGGGTAGGTGAAACATTTGGAGAAGATACCTACCTCGTTACTGCAATGGGCGTAGCAATGGTAAAAGGTTTGCAAGGAAAAAATATGACAGGAAGTGATGTTGTTGCATCGTGTATTAAACATTTAATTGGTGGTGGTAATTCTGTAAATGGATTAAATGGTTCACCAACAGATATTTCAGAACGTACATTATGGGAAATTCATCTTCCTCCTTATAAAGCAGGTGTTGATGCTGGCGCTTTTACGATAATGACTGCACATAATGAATTGAATGGTGTTCCTTGCCATGCAAATAAATATTTGATGACAGATGTACTTCGTACAAAATGGGGCTTTAAAGGTTTTATTGTAAGCGACTGGATGGATATTGAACGTATTGCAACAACACATAAAACAGCCAGTGATCAAAAAGAAGCAGTATATCAAACAGTAATGGCTGGTATGGATATGCACATGCATGGCCCCGGCTTTATGGAACCATTGATGGAACTGGTAAAAGAAGGTCGTGTACCCATGAGTTATATTGATCGTTCTGCAGGAAAAATTCTGGAAGCAAAATTCAAATTAGGTTTGTTTGAAAAACCTTTTGTTGATGAAGGTTTGGCACGGCTGGTAATGTTTAATGCAGAAAATAAAAATCTTGCTTTGCAATCGGCAAGAGAAGCGATTGTGTTATTGAAAAATGATAACGTACTTCCGCTTGCTTCTTCTGTAAAAAAAATATTTATAACCGGGCCGAATGCAGATAATCAAACAATATTGGGTGATTGGTCATTACTTCAGCCCGACTCAAATGTGATTACAGTTGTTGAAGGAATAAAACAAATTGCTCCTGCTGGTACTGAAGTAGAATATTTACCCAGTGGCACTGTAAAAAAAATTGAAAAAGATGTTATTGCACAAGCTGGTCAAAAAGCAAAAGATGCTGATGTAACCATTGTAGTTGTAGGTGAAAATTCTTTACGTTATCAAAACGATGAAAAAACAAGCGGTGAAAATATCGACAGAGATAATATTAATTTACTGGGTCAGCAATCTGCTTTGGTAAAAGAATTGATTGCATCAGGTAAGCCTGTTATTATTATTTTGGTTAACAGCAGGCCTTTAAGTGTAACAGAAGAGTCAAAAACTGCTGCTGCTGTAATTGAAGCATGGGAACCCGGTGATTTTGGCGGACAGGCTATTGCAGAAATCATTTTTGGCAAAGTAAACCCAAGTGGTAAATTACCAATCAGCATCCCACGCAGTACAGGCCAAATACCTACTTACTATAATGCAAAACCATCTAACTATTTTCATAAATACATTCTTACACAAAGCAGCGCTTTGTACGATTTTGGATTTGGCTTAAGTTATACCACGTTTAAAATTGATAACATCAAACTTTCAAAACCAACTATTGCAAAAACAGAGCCGGTAAAAGTTACATGTACTGTAACAAACACAGGTAATATGGATGGAGATGAAGTAGTTCAATTATATGTGAGAGATGAAGTGAGCAGTGTAACAAGACCTGTTAAAGAATTAAAACGTTTTCAGCGTGTTTCGTTAAAGCAGGGTGAAACAAAAACAGTTGAGTTTACACTTACACCAAAATCATTTGAGTTTTTGGATATTAATATGAAACCTGTTATTGAAGCGGGAGACTTTACCATCATGGTAGGAAACTCATCCAACGATAAAGATTTACAAAAGGTAAAATTGATCATTAAATAATATCAGTAATGCGGAAAAGATTTTTCATATTTATTCTTCTTTTTGCTTCGTTATATGCAGGAGCACAGGAACATAACCAGGAAACACAGGGAGAGAATTTTGCAAAAGTAAAAATTCCTGTTCCAGGTGTTCCGGAAAAATTGCAGGCAATAGCAGGTCAGAAAAAGATGAATGTTATTTTTATTCTTACTGACGATCACCGTTACGATTTTATGGGTTTTACCAATAAGATTTCATGGCAAAAAACGCCAAACATGGATAAACTGGCAAGTGGTGGCGCTTATTTTAAAAATGCATTTGTAACAACCTCACTTTGTTCACCAAGCCGTGCTTCTATTTTAACAGGCCAGTTTTCGCATGTACATACTATAGTTGATAATGTGGCTGGCGAGCCTGATGGATTGGTTTACTTCCCACAATACTTGCAAAAGAACGGTTATCAAACTTCTTTCTTTGGTAAATGGCATATGGGTGATGATGATGATCGCCCACGTCCCGGTTTTGATCATTGGGAAAGCTTCAGAGGCCAGGGTATTTATTACAATCCTAATTTAAATATTGATGGAAAGCATGTTCAATATAAAGATTCAACATACATCACAGATTTATTAACCCAGCATGCTATTGACTGGTTAAATGGCAGAGATAAAAACAAACCATTCTTTTTGTATTTATCACATAAAGCAGTGCATTCTCCATTGGCTCCCGCAAAACGTCATAAAGGGATGTACGCAAATATGAAATATCCTTTGCCTCCAACATACTGGCAAACATTGCATGATGATTACAAAGATTTAAAATGGCCTGAATGGGTAAAGCAACAACGTTATAGCTGGCATGGTGTTGACTTTATGTATCATAATCATAATGATATTGATTCAATGGTACAGGGATATTGCGAAACATTGATGGCTGTGGATGAAAGTATTGGAACCGTCTTGGATTATTTAAAAGCCAATGGACTTGAAAATAATACCATGGTTATTTATATGGGAGATAATGGTTTTAGCTGGGGCGAACATGGTTTGATTGATAAAAGACATTTTTATGAAGAGAGTGTAAAAGTTCCATTTCTTGTATATGCTCCTTGGTTATTTAAAGGCGGACAAAAAATTGACAGAATGGTACAGAATATTGATGTGGCTCCAACTGTACTTGAAATGGCAGGTTTAACGAAACCATCGTATATGCCCGGTAAATCTTTTGTGCAATTGCTGAAAGGAGATACAACACAATGGCGCAATAAAATTTTCTATGAATATTATTGGGAATATGATTTTCCTATGACACCAAGTGTGTATGGCGTTCGTACGGATAAGTATAAGTACATACGCTACATGGGTATCTGGGATCAGAATGAATTGTATGATATTGAAAATGATCCCAATGAAATACATAACCTGATCGAAGACCCCAAGTATGCAAATCTTGTAAAACAAATGGCAGGTGATTTATTCGACTGGTTAGAAAGTTCAAAAGGAATGCAAATGCCGATCAAACGAACAATTAAACATCCGTTTGGCGACTGGAAACATCCGAAACAGTTTTAAGCATAAATAAAAGCATTTTATGAAACGGAATATTATTATAGGATTAGTTATAGCAGGATTATTAATGCTGCTGATCAGTTATGCAAGCAGTGCTCAAACACGCCCCGACGTCAGTAAAAATATTGTTCGTCCAAATATTGTTTGGATTACTTGTGAAGATATGAGTCCGCATCTCAGTTGTTTTGGTGAAACAGTTATACAAACGCCAAACTTAGATGCGTTGGCTAAAGATGGAATTAAATACACCAACGCCTATACCTGTGCTGGAGTATGTGCGCCCAGTCGAAATGGAATGATCACTGCTATGTATCCCATTTCAATTGGTGGCGATAATATGCGTAACTATCAGTTTGCTTCGGGCAAAAAAGGACCCGAAGTGGTGAGCAGCAGAATATTGCCTCCGTATTCAATTGTTCCACCAGATTATGTAAAATGCTTTCCTGAATTTTTACGTAAGGAAATGTATTACTGCACCAATAATCCAAAAGAAGACTACCAGTTTGAAGCGCCTGTGACTGCATGGGATGAAAGCGGCAATAAAGCACATTGGAAAAACAGGCCCGATGGTAAACCATTCTTTGCCATTTTTAATATTGAAACGACACATGAATCAAGATTGTGGCTAAGAGATTCTTTACCGCTTGAAGCTGACCCTGCCAAAGTAACTGTACCGTTATATTATCCCGATGTGCCTGAGGTGCGTCATGGTATTGCAAGGCAGTTGAGTAATGTGGTTGAAATGGACAGGCAGGTTGGAAAACTTATTAAAGAATTAAAAGATGCTGGTTTATACGATAATACTATTATCTTTTTTTACAGCGATCATGGAGATTGTCTACCTTATGTAAAAAGAGAAGTAACCAAACGTGGCTTACATATTCCGTTAATCATTAAACTGCCAAAAAGTGAACATGCAGGTGAAACAAATGATCAATTGATCAGCGCCATTGATTTTGGCCCAACAGTTTTATCACTTGCCGGTGTAACTATTCCCTGGTATATGCAAGGAAGAGCATTTCTTGGCTCGCAAAAGCAACCAGAACGTAAATATATTTTTGCAGCGAGAGATAGAATGGATGAGCAGGTTGATCGTGTTCGTTCTGTGTACGACGGTCGTTATCAGTATTTACGTAATTACATGCCTGAAAAACCGTACTACCAGGACTTATCGTATCGCCTGCAAATACCAATGATGAAAAAAATTATTGAAATGCGGGATAAAGGTCAGCTCAATGCAACACAAATGCGTTGGTTTGGTAGAAAGCCTGTTGAAGAATTATACGATACAGAAAAAGATCCATATCAGATAAACAACCTTGCAACAAATCCTGCTTATAAAAATAAGTTGATAGAATTGAAGGCAGCTTATGATAATTGGATAAAAGAAGTAGGTGATTTACATGCATTACCTGAATTGCAATTGCGAAATAAAATGTGGGGAAATGATAAAGAAGCGCCTGTAACCGCAAAACCTGAATTGGTAAAGGTAAAAGATGGATATATCATTAGCTGTAATACCGAAGGAGTTTCCATTGGTTATATACTCATTCCAAAAAATGGGAAAAATAAAATGGGCTCTGAAATCTGGAAAGTATATCACTATGGCAGTATCAATTTAAAAGAAGGAGATTATATTAAAGTGCGAGCGCAAAGAATTGGTTACACAGCCTCGGAAATTGAATTTACAGAAGGCAGTAATTAAAATTCCGGATATTTTTTTTCAAAACTTAACAAAAATCAGATGGTTGAAAAAGATGAGAGGCCTGTTCATGTAGACCTTTTTCGGCCAATTTCACATATTCGGATAAATGAATTACGAAAATTTAAACTGCAGATAAATAAACCTTATCCAGAAATGTACATTGCAATAAAACTTATATCAAATAATAAAATTCAGACAAAATGAAAAAATATAAATTTTGTTTTTTCTTAGTTTTTGCATTACAGGTATTCCAGATTGCCGTAGCGCAGAAAAGCAATAACAAACCACAAGCCAAACCTAATATTCTGTTTATTTTAGTTGATGACTATGGTTGGAGAGATATTCATGCGTATGGTTCTAATTTTTATGAAACACCAAATATGGACAAACTCGTGGAGCAGAGTTTGAAATTTACACAAGCTTATGTTACCTATCCCCGATGCGTACCATCACGTTATTCTATTATGACAGGCTCTCATCCTGCACGGCTGAAAGGTGATGGTGAGGGAAAAGATGGAGAACCCGGTTTTACTGTTCATGCTCCCAATATCAGTGTTGGGCAGGCAATGAAAAATGCAGGATATTATACTTTTTATTTAGGTAAATGGCATTTGGGCGGTGATAATTTGGCGCCTAACGGTGTTGGATTTGATAAGTCAATTGCTGCGGGACAGGCAGGGGCAACTTCATCTCACTTTGCTCCATATAATGTAAGCCGTGGTAAAGCTTCGGGAAAAGAAAAACCAATTCCTGATTTGGATGATGCTCCCAATGGAGAATGTTTGGAAGACAGGCTTACGGATGAAACAATAAAAATGATCAAGAATCGTGACAAGAGCAAACCATTCTTTGGTATTCTTGCACAATACGCTGTGCATACGCCAATCGAAGGCAAAGAAGAATACATAAAATATTTCAATGCTAAACTGAAAAAAAATCCCGCACCTGCTGGTCCGGATTACGAACCACAATCGGCAGGAGAAACAAAATTGAAACAGGATAATACAACGTATGCTGCCATGATAAAAGCTGTGGACGATGGGGTTGGAAAAATAATGAAGCTTTTGGAAGAAGAAGGCCTGGCACAAAATACAATTGTAATTCTTACGTCGGATAATGGAGGCTTGTCAAGCCGTGGTAATAATCGTGAACTTGCTACAAGCAATAAACCTCTGCGTGCAGGAAAAGGTCATTTATACGAAGGTGGTATTCGTGTGCCATTGGCTATTCGCTGGCCTGGTATTTTAAAACCCGGATCAGAGACGAACTCAATAGTACAGGGAGTTGATTTTATGCCCACCTTTCTTGATATTGCTGGTGGAAAAATGCCAACTGCACAACTGGCCGATGGCGTTAGCTTTTATGATGTGCTTACACAAGGGAAAGTTCATACCGACCGTACAGTGTTCTGGCATAATGGAGCTCCACGCCCAACTCAAACAGGCGATATTTATTCAAGCGTTATCCGCAGCGGCGATTATAAACTGATCGATTTTTTTGGTTTAAAAAAGAAAGAACTGTATAACATTAAGAACGATCTTGGCGAAGAGCATGATCTTGCTGCAGAGTATCCCGAGATTGTAGCCAAACTTTCAGCTCAGCTTGATGCATGGAGAAAGAAAATTGGTGCAGATATGAAACTGAAACCTGCAAATATGTCTGAAGCTGAAAAAAATGCATCTCAAGTACAAATGACTCCGGAAGAAAAGAAAAATGCAGAAAGAAAAGAAGCAAGAAAGGAAGAGAAAAAAAATCAACGCAAGCAAGAAAGAAAGAATGATAAAACGGATCAGTAATAATGTACAACCCGTTGGTCATGTTATTAGCCTTTATAATTATGTGTTTGAAAGTGATTTTTGTGAAGCCAGGTGATTTCAAAATTTAATAAAGATTACATTTTTAAAGTAAATGATAAAGAAAGTTTTTTTAATTCTGTTATGTTCAACTCTGCTTTTGTTTTCTTTCACCAAAAAGGCGAAACAGGTGTCTATAGCACAGGTGTATAATAAATATTTTCCTATTGGTGCCGCAATTAATCCTGTGGTAGACCTGGCATCGGAAGAAAGAAAAGATTTTATTGCTTATCAGTACAATAGTGTTACACCTGAAAACCAGATGAAACCCCTTCAGATTCATCCAAAAGAAAACAAATGGAACTGGGAGCCGGCCGATAAAATTGTGCGTTTTGCAAAAGACCACAATATGAAAGTACGTGGTCATGTTTTGGTGTGGTATCAAAATTCGCCCGACTGGTTAATTAAAGAAAACGGCAAGCTGGCTACAAAAGAACAGTTGTACAGGAGAATGAAAAATCATATTTCAACTGTTCTGGATCACTATAAAAATTCAGTGTATTGCTGGGATGTAGTGAATGAAGCTATCTCTGATAATCCGTATGAAATTTTCAGAGAAAAAGATTCATTGTATGCCATTGCCGGGGAAGAATATGTTGAAATGGCTTTTCGTTTCGCAAGGGAAGTTGATCCGAAGGTGCAGTTATTTTATAATGATTATCGTTTTTCCGATCCTGTTAAACGGGAAAAGATTTATAACATGCTGAAACGGCTAAAAGAAAAAGGTGTTCCCATTGATGGAGTAGGAATGCAATCGCATTATATTCCAAATGAAGTCTCAGAAAAATATCTGCAGGAAACAATTGATATGTTCAGCAGCCTGGGTTTAAAAATTCAAATAACTGAACTTGATGTTTCAGTTTATAATTACCGGGACAAAAAAAATGCCGATGCAGATAAAAACGACGACAAATACACCGATGAACGCAAAAAACAACAAGAAGGATTTTATAAAATGCTCTTTGCACTTTACAGGAAAAATAAGGATAAAATTACAGGTATTACTTTTTGGGGTACATCAGACATGAGAAAAAATTATCGGACGAACCGAATAGGGAAAATGGATTATCCATTTTTATTTGATGAGTTTATGCAACCCAAACCGATATTTTATGCAGTGACAAGTTTTGAATAGTGCAGAATTTCTCGTAAAAATCATTTTATTGTTGTGTAGCAAACTCTGTTCGTGAGTTATATAATTTTTAAATAAAATTGATTATTATAAGAAAAAACTGTATTTCATTTAAAAATCCGTTCTACTCCGGAATTTGTTGAGGTGCATTATTTTTTTCCTAAATAGTAAGTTGTTAAAATAGAACTGATGCTATTGTATATGAAATTTATTTTGGAAGTAATGACTATTGAATGTATTTAATGAATTGTAATTTCCGACGGCAGACAAAGTGCCGATGTTAAGAAATCAAATGAAATCATTTTTTGTAATAGCGATATTTATTTTTTTGATGTTTGTTTTTTATCAATGCATGAATAAAAACGGTTCAGTAAAGGAGGCTGCTTATGTGGGTTCGGAGAAATGCCAGTCCTGTCACCAGAAAGAATTTGAACTGTTTAAAATATCCGATCATTTTCATGCCATGGATACTGTTTCGGCTGCAACAGTGAAAGCTGATTTCAACAACAGCCGTTTTATTTATGCCGGTGACACAGCTTTCTTCTATACAAAAAACAACCGGTACTTTGTACGTACAACCGACTCAACCGGTGTTAAAAAAGAATTTACCATCAGCTATACATTTGGATGGCGGCCATTGCAACAGTACCTGGTTAAGTTTGATGATGGACGTATGCAAGTGCTTCCGTTTTGCTGGGATACAAGAGAAAAAGAAAAAGGTGGACAGCGTTGGTTCCATCTCTATAACAAAGAAAAGATTTCGCACACGGATGAACTGTTCTGGATGGGAATGAACCAGAACTGGAATTATATGTGTGCTGATTGCCATACAACTGATTATAAAAAGAACTTCCAGGTGGCTGATAACAGTTTTCACAGCAAATGGAAGGAAAGCAGGGTTTCCTGTGAATCATGCCACGGACCTGCATCGGGTCATATACAATGGGTTGAAACAAAGGACAAGTTGGTACTGTTGAAAGGCTTTTCCATCAGCCTTGCATCCAAACAACTCAACTGGAAAATGGATGCGGCCAAACAAACCATGCTACCCGAAACGGTTATAGGTAATGATACATTGATTGAAACCTGTGCCCGCTGTCATGCAAGGGCCACAAGGTTTACCGATGAATATGTGCATGGGCAATCATTTCTTCAATCGCATATTCCTTCAACTGCCGATCCTGTGAATTATCATATTGACGGGCAGATAAAAGAAGAGGATTATGAATATGCTTCTTTTCTGCAAAGTAAAATGTATGCAGCAGGTGTTACCTGCATTAACTGTCACGATCCGCACAGTATGAAGATAAAAGCAACAGGTAATGCACTTTGCGGCAGTTGTCATTCATCTTCTAAATACGAGGGACCTCAGCACAGTTTTCATAAGGCCGATAGTACAGGCAATAAGTGTGTAAACTGCCACATGCCTATGACCACCTACATGGTGGTTGATAACAGGCTTGATCACAGCATTCGTATTCCACGCCCTGATCAATCGCTTACTATGGGCACACCCAATGCCTGCAATAAATGCCATACTGATAAATCGGTAAAATGGGCTGCTGATAATTTCACTAAATGGTTTGGATCAAAACTTCCGATGGTAAAAAATTATGGAGAGCTGATGTATAATATTTCACGCTTTGTACAGGAAAGCGAACCATCGTTATATGAACTGCTGAAGAACAAACAATATCCTGCTATTATACGTGCAACTGCAATGGAACAGTTCAGTTTTTATACTTCCGATAGAGTAAAGACTGTTATATTACCTGAATTAAAAAGCGCCGATGTTATTCTTCGTTTAAATGCAGTAAAGGCGATGAATAATTATCCGCAGGAAGTTGTGCTGGAAAATGTGCAGCCTTTATTATCTGATGCAGTGCTTGCCATAAGGATGGAAGCAATGACTGTGCTTGCACCTTATTACTTAAAACTTAGCAGAGCTGGAAGTAAACAATTTATTTCTGTGATGAATGAATACATGCAATTGCAGGAAAAGATGAGCCATCGTCCTGAAGGTTTTTATAACAGAGCTATTATTAAAAACTTTACCGGGAACTTTGCCGAAGCTGAACAGTTGTATATAACCTGTATACAGCGTTTTCCTGATTTTATACAATCGTACAGCAATCTGGTTGATTTATACAGGGAACAAAATCGTGATGAGGAAGCAAAGAGAATTATTGATAAGGGATTGTTGCGTCAACCCAACAATCCTTTCCTGCACTATGCAAAAGGGCTTTGGCATATCAGAATGAAAGATTATACAAATGGTATTGCTGAACTGAAAAAAGCTGCAGAAGCTGGTGCATCCAATGCTCAGATGGTATATGGTTATGCCATTGGTCTTTTTTCAACAGGTCAGCAATCAAAGTCTATTCAGTTACTGGAGCAGTTTATTACTACATATGGAAACCAGCCTTTAATACTTGATGGGTTAATTTCTGTTTGCCATGATATGAAGTTGGAAGAGAAAGCAGCTAAATATGCATCTGTTCGTAAAAATGTGTATGGATATTAAATAGCCATTTATCAATGGCTGAAAATGTTTGAAATCTTTATTATTGTAATTAGTAATTCATGATATACCTATGTGTACTGAATTTTTAGCTAATCGAAATTTTATATAAGATCAATGGCATTAAATAATACAAAGTGTATTAATAAATCGCTCTTCCAAATTATCCCAAAAGGGATCTGCATGGTTTCCATTCAGAAATATCATTGCCGAACTCATGGTTGTCATTTCGACGGGTAAAACTTCACAATACAGTGAAGCTTTTTTGTTTGTTGATGTTTCCGTTTACGTTTTTACTGATTACATCCTTTTAGCTTTATGTACTGAGTAAGGCTTTGAGGCCAAAATGTACCAATGCGGCCTTTAGCGGCCAAGATGGCCAAAACGGCCTTTTCATTTTTATTCCCTTTTTATGCTGTGTAATCTTGTGTTGTGATGTTTATGCTTTATTGCTGCAGCAGCTGAGCAGCGATGAACACTGATCCGGACAGTGATGAACATTATTCAACAATTATTTTCCAACTTTTTTAAACAGGATTTTATGGCACAACAAAAAGGGATATTGCCCTTAAAAGGAACGATTGGTAATATCACATTCTATAAAAGTAAGGACGGATACCTGGCAAGGAAAAAACCGACCTGAGTGCAGACCGTATTGCGAACGACCCGGCATTTGCCCGTACAAGAGAGAACGGTGCAGAGTTTGGACGTGCAGGTGCAGCGAGCAAAGTACTCCGTACATCTTTACGTGCACTGCTTGTAAACGTTGCAGACAGCAGGATGATTTCACGGCTTACCCGTGAAATGATGAAGGTGATCAAAGCCGATGCCGTTAATGAACGTGGACAGCGTAATGTAATTGATGGTGAAGCATTGCTGCTGACCGGATTTGATTTTAACATTGGCAGCAAGCTGAACTCCACTTTGTTTGCCCCGTTCACTGCAACGATTAACCGTGTAACAGGTTTGCTGAGCATCAATGTACCATCGTATGTACCGGCGAATATGATTGCAGCACCGGCAGGAGCCACGCATTTTAAACTGGTAAGTGCAGGAACTTCCGTTGATTTTGAAAACAAAGTGTTTGAAGCACTGCAACAGACAAGCGGGTATGTTGCGCTTGACGGTACAACTACTCCTGTACTGACACTGGACCACCAACTGGCTGTGAACAGTACACACCCTTTGTTTTTGGTATTGGGGATTGAGTTTTACCAGGAAGTAAACGGAACGTTTTACTCACTGAAAAACGGTGCATTTAATGCACTGAGTATTGTGCAGGTGGATGCTTAATGCGTGAGTGAGCCAGGCAAGCAGAAAACAATTATTGCTTCAGAGCCCTTTCCGTTAAACGGAACAGGAATGGTTTTACTAATCATTCAATATTATGAACTGTGCAAGCAACTATGTTAACTGCTTCAATGATTACCAACGGCTCAGTGTTTTCAACTTCATTTTATTTTTTCATGATTCAATTACCGATTATGACCAATACAATTGTAAAGCGTGTACAACGCCGCACACCTGTTTTCTTTAAAAAGCTGCGTAATATCAGCCTGCTGCTTACGGGTATCAGTGCATCTGTACTGGCGGCACCTGTGGCTTTGCCTGCGATACTGATTAAAATTGCCGGTTACCTGGCAGTAGCAGGAGCGGTGGCAGGAAGTGTGAGCCAGACTGCGGTTACCAATGAACGTAAGTAGCCGTTATGGAACATGGACTGCATGTTAAGACGGGAACTGCCGGAGGTACACTCCTGATTATTCTGTGGAATATTGAAGCTTCTGATTTACTGCGGACGGCAGTGCTTGCTGCTGTTGGTGCGGTGGTGAGTTATGGGGTTTCGTATTTGGTGAAGCGGGTGTTTGAGAGGAAGAGACCTAGGCAGTAATTTGGGAGCCCCGACGATTGTGTCGGGGCTTTTTTTTGTGCGGGCACAAAGGGTTATTTGTCACTTTTTGTTTGCCCAAAAAGTAACCAAAAAGGCCCCCGAAAACCCCCGCCTGACCGGACGGGCAGGAATATCCAGCATGGTTTTCGGATAGCGCCCTGATTTAACTGAAGTGCCACTGTGGTGAAGAACCTGAGGAAGATCATTCAGCATTCTATGTGTTGCAGAATGATTGATGTTAAACAGTAAGATTTTATGTGTAGCTGGTTGATTGATGGAAAGAGATTTTTTGTGCTTTGCATAAGGGGTTATTTGTCACTTTTTGTTTGGCCAAAAAGTAACCAAAAAGGCCCCCGAAAACCAATATCCAGCATGGTTTTCGGATAGCGCCTTGATTTAACTGAAGTGCTACTGTGGTGAAGAACTTGAGGAAGATAATTCAGCATCCTATGTGTTGCAGTTTGATTAATTGCAAAAGTTTTTTTTCATGAATAGCGTAATGAATTGCGGCTATCTTTCTTTTGCCTTGACATCCCTCAATTCTTCGGGACAGGCTACAGAAACAAAAGATCAAGACGGAATACCCGCCTGCCGGACGGGCAGGTATTACCCCCATGTTCCGTCGGAGGCCCTGATTAAGCGGAGGTACTACTGTGGTGAATTGCAGTATGAAGATGATTGAGCATCTTATATGCAGCAGTTTGATTTTTGAGTTGAATTTGTTATGAAGATACCCGGCATGAATTGCTGCAGATAACAGCCCTGCTTAAACCATTGCTTTTCATCATTTGTTATTAAGTGAATCGTATTAATATTTCGTTTTTGCAACTTCATTACTAAAATATTCATTTGATAAAATCAGACAGAAGTTGTGCAAGTGGTTAATTTTGCATTAATGAAATTGTTTACTCACCTGTTAAGTTTATGGTTACTGATCCTTGCCTGTATGCCTTGTGGCGACAGACAGGATTGTATGCCTTCCAGGCAGGAAACAATTTCTGCAAAAGCCAACCATGAACAACATACACATGAAGGTGAGCATTGCACCCCTTTCTGCAGCTGCTCCTGCTGTGCAGCAACCAGCTACTACCGTTTACTTACCGTAACCATTACGCCTGCCGTGAGCCAGGAACAAAAAGGATATGCTGATTATAAGGATCCTTATTGTTCGGAAGTTTCGTATGCCATCTGGCAACCTCCCCAGTTATCTTAAAAAATCTCAGCAGTGAATTTATATGATGCGCATGGGCATCATTTATTTCTGATTTCAAGTTAAGATCAGTTGATTACTCCTTTTACTTTCAAAAAAAGAAAGAAGAAAAAACTTTCAGGCGCTGATATCATCAGGCTTACTGTAATTGTATGCATCGGAATAACCGTGTTTGCTGCAATTGCTGCTTACCTCATTTATTATTATCAGCAACTAACAAATCATTCGAAGCTATGCTTAATAAGATTATTCATTTCAGTATAAAACATAAACTGGTTATTGCTGTTGCAACAATTGTTCTTGTTATCTGGGGCGTATGGAGTGCCACAAAATTACCAATTGATGCTGTGCCTGATATTACCAATAACCAGGTACAGGTTATTACCATTTCACCAACACTTGCATCACAGGAAACAGAGCAGTTTGTTACTTACCCTGTTGAGCAAAGCCTTGCCAACCTGCCAGATCTTGAAGAAATGCGGTCGATTTCAAGATTTGGATTATCTGTTATTACGGTTGTTTTTCATGACGATGTTGATATTTATTTTGCCCGACAGTTAGTAAATGAAAAACTAAAAGAAGCCGAACAGAAGATCCCGAAAGGGATGGGTACCCCGGAGCTGGCTCCTGTAAGTACAGGACTTGGTGAAATTTACCAATATATCATCCGCCCCAAACAAGGTTCAGAAAATAAGTATTCAGCAATGGATTTACGTACCATGCAGGACTGGATAGTAGCCCGGCAGTTGTATGGCACAACGGGAATAGCTGAAGTAAACAGTTTTGGCGGAGACTTAAAACAATATGAAGTAGCTGTTAATCCCGAACGGTTAAAAGCTATGAATGTAACCATCCCTGAAATTTTTACAGCTCTTGAAAAAAACAATCAAAATACCGGAGGTGCCTATATAGATAAAAAACCCAACGCCTATTTTATCAGGGGGATTGGCCTTGTTACCACATTAGAAGACATCAAAAACATTTCCGTTAAAACAAGTGCAGCAGGAATTCCTGTATTCATAAAAGATGTGGCAGATGTGCAGATGGGACATGCTGTGCGTTACGGTGCCTTAACCTATAACGGGCAAAAAGAAGTTGTTGGAGGTATTGTGATGATGCTGAAAGGTGCTAACAGTGCGGAAGTAGTGACAAGGGTTAAATCAAAGATGGAAACGATCAGCAAATCATTGCCTCCGGATATTGAGATCGAAGCATTTGTTGACCGCACAGGATTGGTGAAGCGTGCAATCGGAACTGTTGAAACCAATTTGATTGAGGGTGCTCTTATCGTGATTTTTGTGCTGATACTTTTTCTTGGAAATATCAGGGCCGGCTTAATTGTAGCATCAGCTATTCCATTATCCATGCTGTTTGCACTGGGGATGATGCGGCTGTTTGGAGTAAGTGCCAATCTTATGAGTCTTGGTGCAATTGATTTTGGTTTGATCGTGGATGGAGCTGTGATTATTGTAGAAGCTACTTTGCATTTACTGACTGCCAAAAAATTTACTGCAGTACTTACGCAAAAGCAGATGGATGAATCGGTAGAAGAAAGTGCTAAAAAAATGATGAGCTCTGCTGCATTTGGCCAGGTTATTATTCTTATTGTTTATTTACCCATTCTTTCGTTAAGGGGAATTGAAGGGAAGATGTTCAGCCCGATGGCGCAGACAGTAAGTTTTGCAATCATCGGGGCTTTACTGTTATCGTTAACCTATATCCCTGTGATGAGTGCATTGTTTCTTTCAAAGAAAGCAGTACATAAAAAAACATTTGCCGACAGGATGATGGATTTCTTTCAGCGTATGTACAACCCTGTTATTAAATGGGCCATAAGCAGGAAATATGCTGTGGTTGCCAGTGCAACAGGCTTATTGGTTCTTACCATTGTTCTTTTTTCAAGAATGGGCGGAGAGTTTTTACCACAATTGCAGGAAGGTGATTATGCCTTTCACTGTATACTTCCGCAGGGTACATCCCTGTCGCAGAGTATTGAAACTTCCATGCAGGCAGAACGGATTATTAAATCTTTTCCCGAAGTGAAAACTGTTGTGGGAAAAACAGGAAGTGCAGAAATTCCTACTGATCCAATGCCACCAGAAGCTACTGATTTAATTATAACCCTTAAACCAATGAAGGAATGGACAACAACAAAAAATTATAATGAACTGGCAGCAATGATGATCGAAAAACTGGAAGTGATACCGGGTGTTTTCTTTGAAGCCACACAACCTATTCAAATGCGGTTTAATGAACTGATGACAGGGGTAAGGCAGGACGTGGCTATAAAAATTTTTGGTGAGAATATTGATACACTGGCAGCACTTGCGCCAAAGATTTCAACAGTTATTCAAACAGTAAAAGGTGCAACAGTACCCCAGATTGAGCGAACAACAGGTTTGCCCCAGATTACAGTGCAATATGACAGGGCGAGGATGGCTAATTATAAACTGAATGTGGAAGATATAAACAAAACCATCAGTACTGCTTTTGCAGGAGAAGCAGCCAGTGTGGTGTTTGAAAATGAGCGGAAGTTTGATCTTGTTGTACGATTAGACAGTGCACACAGAAGTTCTATTGAAGATGTCAGTAATCTTTACATCGCAACTGAAACAGGCAACCAGGTTCCTTTATCGCAGATTGCAACCGTTTCCATTAAAGAAGGGCCGGCACAAATCAGCCGTGAAGATGGCAAACGAAGAATCGTGATCGGGTTTAATGTGAAAGGAAGGGATGTTGAATCGGTGGTTAATGAAATACAGAAAAAGCTTTCACTATCACAAAACAAATTACCCACAGGTTATTTCCTCACATATGGCGGCACTTTTGAAAATCTCCAGGAAGCATCTGCCCGATTACGGATTGCAGTTCCGGTTGCATTATTACTCATATTCGGTTTGTTGTATTTCACGTTCAGTTCTGTAAAGCAGGCAACGCTTATTTATACTGCAATTCCGATGAGTGCCATTGGTGGTGTATTTGCATTGCTGCTGCGTGGTATGCCATTCAGCATTTCAGCGGGTGTTGGATTTATTGCTTTATTTGGTGTTGCTGTATTAAACGGCATAGTATTGATCAGTACGTTTAACCAGTTACAGCAAGGTGGAGTAACAGATGTTACAGAGCGTGTACTGAAAGGAACGAAGATGCGTTTGCGCCCCGTATTAATGACTGCTATGGTTGCATCAATGGGGTTTTTG
This sequence comes from Chitinophagaceae bacterium UBA1931, assembly GCA_002337125.1. Lineage (GTDB taxonomy): Bacteria > Bacteroidota > Bacteroidia > Chitinophagales > Chitinophagaceae > Lacibacter. The sequence continues at coordinate 1,198,619 of DDFJ01000001.1, read as the reverse complement.
CCAATGGCAGTAAGTACAGGAGCCGGAGCAGAAGTTCAAAAACCCCTGGCTACGGTGGTTATTGGCGGATTAATCACTGCCACCTTTTTAACATTGGTTGTATTGCCCTGTCTTTACATCCTGTTTTCGACAAAGCGAGGACCAGGTAAACGAACAATCAGTGCCGTTGCAGCAGTGCTGTTGCTGATGTGTACTTCTTCAGTAAATGCACAGCAGCGTATTGGCATCAATGAAGCCATTGATACTGCACTAAAAAACAATCAGCAAATCAGTATTAATCAATCTGAAATAGACAGGGCCGGTTATGCAGTGAAAACTGCTAATGAAATTCCTAAAACAGGTGTGTTTGCAGAAAACGAAGACATGCGGCCATCTGATACAAAGGGTATATTAAAAATTGGTGTTTCGCAGGCAGTGGCATGGCCCGGACTTTATAAAGCAAGAAAGGAATACTTTGAGCAGCAATTAGTTTATGCCCGGTTAAATACTCCGGCCATTAATGCCATTCTGAAAAGAGATGTACGTACTGTTTATTACCAGTTGTGGTACCTGCAGGATAAACTTTTTTTGTTTCAACGACTGGACAGTATTTATACATCCTTGTATAAAGCGGCTGAACTCCGGTTTAAAACGGGCGAAGCTGCAGGGCTTGACAAAATTGCAGCAGAAGCAAGAATGAAAGAGCTGGAGGCAATGCTGCAGCAAAACAATAAAGATATACAGGTGCAGCAGCAGCAGTTCATGATGCTGCTTAATTTAAACCAGTGGTTGTTACCTGTAAACCGTCCATTAGAGAAATTAGCTCTTACTGTTAATGTTCCAGACAGCCTGCATCCTTTACTGGCATTGCAGCAACAAACAATTCATATTGCTGCTTCGAATATTTCAGTACAGAAGAATATGAACAAGCCGGAATTTTCAGGCAGGTTATTTACACAACGTCTTTGGGCTGCAAAAGATCCTTACACCGGGTTTTCTGTAACTGCTGCATTTCCCTTGTTTAACGGCAGTGCCTATAAAAACAAAATCAGAACAGCCAATGCTGAACTGGAAGTGCAGCAAAAGCAGTTTGCCTATCAAACCCAGCAGTTAAATACCCAGCGTGAAAATGCATTAACAGCAATTGAAAAAAGCCTGGCCCTGCTTTCTTTTTATGAAACAACGGGACTGAGACAGGCAGATGAAATTATCAAGGCTGCCACACTCAGTTACCAGGCAGGTGAAATCAGCTTTGCTGAATTGAGCCAGTTCCTCAGCCAGGCAATTGAAACAAAGAAAAACTACCTGGAAGTACTGAACCAGTACAATCAATCTGTTATTCAGTTTAATTATTTCAACAACAAGTAAAACAGCAGCTATGAAGCAAATCATCATCATCGTTTTAACTATATGCACTCTTACAGTATTCAGCTCCTGCGGTAACAAGGCAGGTACCGAAGCAGAAAAACAGGAAACGCATGACAACGGAGCGGAAGAACACCTGAATGAAAATACGGCCACACTTACCAATGAGCAGGTGAAGGCAATTGGCATTGAGTTAGGAACAATTGAAAAAAAGGAACTCACCAATTCTATAAAAGCAAACGGTGTTCTTACTGTTCCCAATCAAAACAAAGCTTTTGTTGTGCCACTGATAAGCGGTGTAATCAAGACGCTGAATGTACAGCCTGGTAATTTTGTAAAACAAGGGCAGGCAATTGCAACAATTGTTAATCCTGAACTTATACAAACACAACAGCAGCTGCAGCAGGTGAATGCACAAATTGCACTTACAGAAACAGAAGTAAAGCGCCAGAAAGAACTGGTGGAAGGAAATGCAGCTCCGCTTAAGCGGCTTCAACAGGTGCAAACAGAACTGAGCACACTTAAAACACAACGTTCGGGATTGCAGAAGCAATTATCGGCAGTTGGGGCTTCACAGGGTTTTTCGTCTGTTATTGTTGTAAGGGCACCCATCAGCGGAACCATCAGCAAGGTATCGGCACAACTGGGAAGCAATGTAGATGTGAGTACGCCCATTGCTGAAATTGTGAACAATTCACAACTGCACCTGGATTTGTATGTGTATGAAAAAGATCTGCCAAAATTAAAACCCAATCAAACGATTCATTTTACCATTACCAATAATGCCGGAAAAGAGTTTGATGCGCAGATTTTTTCAATCGGTACAGCTTTTGAAGCCGGCAGTAAAACAATACCTGTGCATGCAAGGGTAATGGGTGATAAAACAGGATTAATAGACGGCATGAATATAACAGCGCTGGTAAGCTTAGATAAGTCGACCGTACCAGCAGTGCCTACTGATGCCATTGTGAATTACCAGGGCAGGGATTACCTGTTTATAGTAACAAGCGCACATACAGAAGATGAGCATACAGCTGGCAGCAATAACGGAGCAGTGGATATAAAACACAAAGAAGAGAATGTAAAACAAAAAGCAGGTATAACATTTGAAAAAATACCTGTTGTCAAGGGTACAACTGATGTTGGATACAGTGAGGTTACCTTGCTCAAAGAGATACCTGCCGAAACAATAATTGTTACAAAAGGTGCCTTTTTTATACTGGCGAAAATGACCAATACCGGTGAACATGAAGATTAAATGAATTGTATGCAAAGCTTTTTAAAATTTTACCTACCCGTTTACATGTTTGTGTATTTTACTGTTGTTTTTGTATGGCCATCTTACAGAACATGGAAACGTACGGGAGTAAATCCTGTAAGGTTTAACAGTGAAGACACAGCTCAGAATTACATTGGTTTTGTTATGAAGCTGCTGATGTTAATGACAGTGATTGTTGTTCTGGTTTTTTCAACAAGCGGGAAACTTTACCAGTATTTTTTACCAATTTAGTATATGGATCACCAGTATATTAAAACCGCAGGATTGGTTTTGCTTCCTGCTGCATTACTATGGATTGTTACTGCACAGTTTCAAATGAAGGAGAGCTGGCGTATTGGAATTGATACTGATCATGAAACATCATTAGTTACCAACGGGCTTTTCAGCCTGAGCCGTAACCCTGTTTTTTCAGGTATGATTGCAAGCCAGGCCGGTTTATTCCTGTTACTACCGGGGGCTCTCACTTTGTGTTTGATGTTAACAACGTATGTTGTTCTTCAAATACAAATAAGGCTGGAAGAGGACTTTTTAGTACAACGTCATGGTGAAGTTTACCGAAAGTATAAATCTAAAACAAGGAGATTGTTATGATTTCAGTTTTTATCGGAAGTCTTGCCTTAAGCCTGCTGCATGCTGTTATTCCTAATCACTGGCTGCCGTTGCTGGCAATTGGCAGAAAGGAAGGCTGGGGTTTAGGAGAGGTACTCAGGGTTACGTTTGTTGCCGGACTGGCACATGCTTTCAGTACAGTATTAATCGGTGTTTTGCTTTCATTGATTGGACATGAACTTGCGGTGCATATTGATGACTTTACACATATCATCGGGCCAGCAATTCTTGTTTTGTTAGGACTGTATTTTGTGCAGCAGCATTACAGGCATCATCATTTTCATTTGCATAAAACAAGTATTGGCAAGAAAAGCAAGGCTGCTGTTGTTGCTGCATTGATTATTGCCATGTTTCTTTCGCCCTGCATGGAAATTGAAGCTTATTTTCTTTTAGCAGGAACAAAGGGATGGTACTTTCTTGCAGCTATTGCATTAATGTATACAATTATAACAGTTACGGGTATGCTGATATGGGTACGTATTGCATATAAAGGCGTATTAAAATTAAACTGGCATCAATGGGAACATAATGCAGGCATCATTACAGGTGTTGTATTAATTGTAACAGGTATTGTTTCATTTTTTATTAGTTAATTATGAGCAACGAACACAAACATAAACAAGGCGGAGAAAATGCCAATCATGAACATGACCATTCAGGAATTTTTGGTAAAAGGACTGAATTTATATTTTCCATTCTTTGTGGAATTTTTCTCGGGCTGGGATTTGTTCTCAGTGAATTTATAAGTAACCTGCCGGTATGGGCGGGGCTTGCATGTTATATTGCCTCTTATTTTTTTGGAGGATACTATACATTAAGCGAAGCAATTGAAGGTACCAGGGAAGGAAAATTTGAAATTGATTTTCTGATGCTGGTTGCTGCAGCCGGTGCAGCCTTTTTAGGCAAATGGCCGGAAGGGGCCTTGTTGCTTTTCCTGTTCAGCCTTGGGCATGCATTGGAAAATATGGCCATGCAAAAAGCACGCAAATCAATAGAGGCACTTGGTTCGCTGACACCCAAAACTGCGATTATTAAACGCAATGGTTTACAGGAAGAAATACCGGCAGAGCAACTGAAGAAAGGAGATATCGTTATTGTGAAACCAAATACTAAAATACCGGCAGATGGTATTGTAATTGCAGGCAGCAGTGCTGTTAACCAGGCGCCGATAACAGGTGAAAGTATTCCAGTAGATAAGTTTGCTGTTGATGATCCTGCTGTTGATATAAATGATGAACATAAGATTCAGCAGCAGTATAAAGTATTTGCAGGTACTATTAACGGGGATTCTGTACTTGAAATAAAAACAACGAAAGAAGCCAGCGATTCAACGCTTGCGAGGGTGGTAAAAATGGTGAAAGAAGCTGAGCAGCAACAATCGCCTACGCAGCAATTAACCAAAAAAATTGAGCGTTATTATGTGCCTGCAGTACTTCTATTGGTTGTGTTATTATGTTTTGCTTTTTTGTTTATTCATGAATCATTTGGAAATAGTTTTTACCGGGCTATGGCCGTATTGGTTGCAGCAAGTCCATGTGCACTGGCAATCTCCACACCGAGTGCTGTATTAAGTGGTATTGCAAGAGCTGCCAGGCAGGGAGTACTGGTGAAAGGAGGCAGGCCGCTTGAAGACCTTGGAGTACTTACGGCCGTTGCTTTTGATAAAACAGGTACACTTACAGAAGGCAGGCCTGTTTTAAATAAAATTGTTACCGTTAACGGAGTTACTGAAGAGGAGTTACTGAAGATTGTTGTTGCGGCTGAGCAATTAAGCGATCACCCGCTTGCGTTAGCAATTGTAAAAGGAGGTTTGGAACGATTAAATAATGCCGCTGTTCCGCAGGCAACCGGTTTACTGGCCGTTATGGGGAAAGGGATTGAAGTACAAATTGAAGGGAGCAGGGTTTTAATTGGTAACAGTGAGTTATTTAAAGCTTACCAGGTTGCGTTACCTGCGGAAGTAAAGGAAATAATGCAGCAGTTACAAAAAGAAGGAAACAGCACCATGATTGTAAGCAAAGATGAACAGTTTTACGGTGTTGCAGGTGTGATGGATATTCCAAGAGCAGAAGCCAGGCAAGTGATCAATGATTTAAAGCAGATAGGCATCCGGAAAATGATTATGCTTACCGGCGATAACCAGCAGGTGGCAGATGCAGTGGCAGCAGAAATTGGGCTTACTGAAGCCAAAGGTGATTTACTTCCTGAAGAGAAAGTATCGGCAATAAATCTTTTACGCAAGCAGGAAAGCAAACTTGCCATGGTGGGTGATGGTGTAAATGATGCCCCAGCCATGGCCAAAAGTACAGTAGGAATTGCAATGGGTGCAGCAGGAAGTGATGTTGCTTTAGAAACAGCTGATATTGCGTTAATGGCCAACCAGCTTGAAAATCTCCGTTTTGCAATTGGGCTGAGCCGGAGAAGCAAGCGTATCATCAGGCAAAACCTGTTCATCAGTTTGGGGATGGTGGCGTTGCTTATACCCTTAACTATTTTGGGTATTGCCAACATTGGACCGGCAGTAGCAGCACACGAAGGATCCACCCTTGTAGTTGTTTTGAATGCATTACGATTGCTGGCTTATGAATAAAAAAACAAAATGTTTTTTTAATATGGTTTTCAAAAAATAAACTGAAAGTTACTGGTAAAGGATTTAACTGTGGGCAAGTATACAGTACTGTTAGTGATGAAACCTGGAAGCCCCGACGATTGTGTCGGGGCTTTTTTTTGTGCGGGGCACAAAGGGTTATTTGTCAGTTTTTGTTTCCCGCCATGGCGGGACAAGTGGCCAATCCTTCGACAATCTCAGGAGTAACAAAAAGGCCCCCGATTTTGAAGGACAGCCCGAAATCGGAAGCAGCTTTGATAAAGCTGTTATATTACTATAATGAAAAGCAGTTGTAATTCTATTTGGGATATTATGTGCAGCAGGTTGAGGAAAGGCAGCATGCTGAATGCTTAAAGCTTACTGCAAGATGTAGTTTTGATTAAGCTGAAGAGCTGCTGAACTGAAAGTTAATTTTGCTAAGAATTAAAGTTTTGTTTGAAAAAAAATCCATATTTGACAAATGGGACGATTGGTTACTCCAAATATGAAAGATGAGGTTTTGAAATTTATTGGCAACCAGCCACATGGAGTTGCTGTTTCAATTGGCATGAACGAGATTGTTAAAACGACAGGAATAACTTCCAAATATATACGTGTTATACTGGAACAATTTGAACTAGCGGGAATAATCAGTGATTATATACCTGCTACAAACAAGGTAACATTTGTTGTAAAGAACGATGTTCATGCTCTACTTTCAAATGGTGGTTTCAGGGCAGATGAAGAGCAAGCAGAAACTAAACCTAAAAATCTACAGTGATTGCCCTTTTTACCTGTAACAGATTTCATGATTGATGAAAGGCTTAACGCTTAAAGCTAAACGCTGAAGGCTGAATGCCAGGGGCAGCTTTGATCCGGGCTGAAGTGTTACTGGTGGACAAAACACCTGAAGGTTTTTGGAAACCTTCAGGGTTTGCTTTACGAAAATAAATCTTCATTATCGCCTTCATGGAATTTGTTGCTGTATTCCATTGCTACCTGGAAGAGGCCGAGTAGTTTACATTCTTCTATATTTTCCAGGGCTTCAATATAAAACTCTGCTGCTTTCAGACTATACTCCAGCATTTCTTCATCGTCATCAAAATAACCCTGTACAATGCTGTAAAGTGCTGCGGCTAATGCAGACAGATCGGTAACGGTAACCCTGAACTGAAAAGGATGTTTATGATAAGGCCACGGAACGGTGTATGCAAATGAAGCGGCACAGGAGTAAAGCAGCTGGCCTGCATAAGTAGCATGTACATAGGCATATTCAATGCTAAAGTAACGGCTGAGATCATCGAACTCGTAAGTGATATCAATGGATATTTCGAAGCTGTTGCTTTGCTGCATTGTGAGATATTCTTCAATGAGTGCAGGATTGAAATGCCGGAGTGTGTGAATGGGGATTGGAGTGAATTGCATAAGAAGATGTTTCAGGTTTAAGGTTTAATATTTAAAGTTTAATGTTTAAGGTTGGCGCTGTTGAAGGATGAAGAGGTTGAGTTTGTTTGTTAAGCATTTAAAAAGTCACGCACCAGTTCTTCTTCAATGCCTGTGAAGTAGCAAAACTCCTGGATAGTGACGAATTCGTTTTTTGATTTCCCCAACGCATCACGGATTTTTTTGAGAAGGCGGCGGGCTGTGCGGCCACGACGGCCGGTGATGTTTTCAATGTCTTTAGGGTAGAGTACTACCCGTTGAGGTAAGCGGCTGGATGGTTTCATGTGTGTGATTTATTACAGGATTGATTGGTGAGAGGTATTAAGGCTAACTGCGTTTTAAAACTGTACCTGCGTATGTATTTTCCGGCTGATTGTGTTTTGCTGTAATGCCTTTGCGAGTGTATAAAGTGTTTATCTGTTGTGCAAGTACTTTATTAAACGATTTGCTGAAACAAAAATTGACAATTTTTTACGTTCATCAAACAACTTTTACGTGAAATGCCGTATTGTATATGTGAAATGAATTTTTGAATGCTGAGGCGGTATAGTTGTTGGATTAATTTCGAACGCTAATACTGATGGAAGCTTGAGCTACCTGATGTATTGATTTACCAAGTAAAAGCGTAAGTGAAATAACAAGTAAATGGAACCATCTTTTGAACTTTTGTTTTTATGGGATGAGGAGACAACGCACCTGAAAAAAGTGGACAGTGCTGTTGTTCATAAATACAGTCTGAGTTTTACTTATCCTGTTTATACAGAAGGGAAGGAAGGGAAAGGCCTGAAGCAATTAAACCAGGGGAGTGATTACCGTTTTGAATTGTGGTGGTATTATGCAGAACAGAAGCAAACAGCGAAGCTGGTAGTACGGGAGCCGGTTGTGTTGTTTTTTTTATTTCTGAAGGGAACCGTTGTACTTGAACTTACCAATGAAATGCAGGTAAGCGGGGATGTGAAAAGTTGTTTTCTTATTTACCTTGCTGCAGGTACACATCATCTTATTTTACAAGAAGGGGAAGAATATCTTCAACTTGTGGCGTTGCCTCCATTAAGACATTTGTTTGAACTACGAAATGAACAGGCGGGACTGGATGAATTGCTCATGAATGCATCAAAAAAAAGTGAAGAGAGTTTTGCTTTGCCTGCCAGTGTTTTTGCAAATGATGTATGGAGCCGGTTGAAACGAACAGAAAAATTTGTGCAGAAATTACAAGTACCTGATGTTGCCATACGCAACTATATACTGGATTTAGTTACAGCATATATTGCTTCCCTGAAAAAAATGAATGTTGTTTTCTATGTGCCAGCCAGCACGCAGGAAAAGGCAATGGCTTTGCGAAAATATATTGAAGCACATTTTACAGACCCTGAAATAGGCAAGCTTGATGATTTTGGAAAACAGTTTCACCTTAGTATAAAGCCATTGGCAAAAGCATTTTTATTGCTGACCGGCAAAAGCATCCCTCAATTTATACTGGAAGAACGGCTTGAATATGCAAAGAGTTTATTGTACAATACCCATAAAACTGTACTTGATATTGCCATTGAAACCGGTTTTACAGATGTATCTCATTTTATTAAGAAATACAAAGCAAGGTATGGTATAACGCCGGGGCATGACCGAAACTGATTGCATTAAATACTCCCTGATAAAACGATTGATCTTTACCATTGTGTGCTAACTATCCTGCTATTTATAAAAGAGCTTTACACTGTAATTAACAATGACCAACAGTTTAAACAGTGATTGTAATTTGAAACGAAGACATTTTTTAACGGAACTAATTTGTGCCCTGTTTGTTTTCCTGTTTGTTTATACCGGTGTAAGCAAACTGGATAACAGCGAACGTTTCAGGGATGTACTTCACAGCAATGCTGTACTAAGGCCTGTTGCGGGTGTTGTTGGTTATGTTATACCTGCTGGTGAACTTGTTGTGGCTGTATTATTGATATTTCCTGTAACAAGGAGGTATGGGTTATATGCAGCACTTGGATTTATGAGCCTGTTTACGATTTACATTGGCTGGATGCTGTGGTTTGCAGAGAAGCTACCCTGCCAGTGCGGGGGTATCATTGAACAGATGACATGGAAGGAGCATTTTGTATTTAACCTTGTACTTACAGGGTTACTTATAACGGCACTAATAAAAAGTACAAAGAATAAGGTGGCCCGTTAATAAAAGCTAATAAGGTTTACTGCAGGGAAGCGAACATTTTTATTGATCATTTTTAAACAATTATGTTATGAAAAGAAATTTTTTAAGCATTGCAGCTGTAGTGCTGGCAATTGGACTGTTTTCTTTTACAAAGATGGAAAAGAAAGCACAGGTTGATATGTATGTGTTTGAATTTGATGGAACGCAAAGCGGAGGGTATTCTGTTGCCAACGTTGAAAACGAAAGCAACACATACTGGAAATACAAAGGAAAGAACCTTGAGCTTTGCGGCGACCAGGATCAGAAAGCCTGCCGTGTGGAAGTAATAGGTGCAAATGTTGATAATACAACCACACCAACGGAATTAAGGAACGTGGCGATATCTGCCACTTTAAGCGGATCAACTGCACATGTTACAGCCATTACCGGTACAAGCAGCCAGTATTCGAACCAGGAAGATTAACAGGAGATTAAAAAAAAGCCTGCGTGACAGCAGGCTTTTTTTGTTGTTAATTGTTTTGAGGAATACCTGTAAGCTGAACAATATCAGCAGGCAAGGGCAAAGCATAAAAGCCAGTGTTGGGATATAATGTATAGTAATTACTTCCTATTTTCCGTTGTAAGATAATGTTGGCATTTTCTTTATTTAAGCGTTTGATATCTATCCATCTTAACCCCCGCATGTATAGTTCCTTTCTTCTTTCGGTTAAAATTTTTTGTAAAGCATCGGCTGGAGTATTAGCCGTAAAAGCGGTGTATGGTACTGAAGCGGACCACCTTTTTTGCATAAGGGAATTTAAATCGGCAAGGGCAGGGGTTGTATTTAACTGTCTTGCATAACATTCAGCCCTGACCAGAAACATTTCTGCAGTTGTTATACCTGTAAAGTACTGATTGTTGTTGCCTGTATAACTTCCTTTAAACTGATAATAGGGAGAAACCAGGCGGTAAAATGCTTTTTTGCGCAGATCGTTCTCATTATAAGAGGAAAATAAAATGGTATCAACACGGGCTCTTGATATGGATTGAGTCGTGTATGTACTGCTCATTTCGGAATAGAAAATTGTTTCTTTATTGAACCTTTTAAACGGTGTAGAAGCATTGACGCTACTATTTAAATCAGAATCGGCATTGTAATCGATTAAACTGTTTTTTATCTGCAAGCAAAGATCTGCGTATTTAAATGCACTATCGTAAAGCCGCATCGATAAGTAGGCCCGGGCAAGTAAGCCGTATGCAGCTGCTTTTGATGGCCGCATTGCATGAGCCGGAAGCCCCGGAAGATAATTTGCAGCCTCTTTTGTATCAATAATTATACGATCATAACAATCCTGCACCGTTGCCCTAACCGAAGGAAGGTTAAAATCGGACGAAAGACGCAAAACGATACCGGGATGAAGAAACGAAGAATCTTTATCATATGCTTTTGCATGCGACCATGTAAGGCCGAGAAAATAATAGCTTCTGTAAAATAAGGCTGAACCTTTGATATTGTTCCATTGGCTAAGTGTGGAATTGCTGTAAGTGATTTTATTAAGCTGTTCCAGACAGAAGTTTGCAATATAAACCGGTTCATACGCAACAGACCAATCGTTTTGAAAGTTATAGGGCACGGGTTGCCAGCGATAGATGCGCTGGCGTTCGTCATCAAAGCCGTTATAGGTTGCCTCAGGCAGGAAATAATCATCACAGGATGATTCGCTGTAATTAGGTGTTCGTTGCAGGTTCATTTTCGTTGAATTATCGAGCAATGCCTGTAAATCGGATAGGGACTCGGGAACAACTACAGCAGTATCTGTTTTTAAATCAAGAAACTTTTTACAACCGGTAAAGATGCATAGTGCAAAAAACATCACCAAGAAGATTCGTATTGTATGAAGTGAGCTATACATGATTTGACTTTTTAAAGATTAGAAACTTGCTTTAATACCTGCTGCGAATGATTTTGGATCAGGAATGCTAGCAGGATAATCGGGATCGATTCCATACTTATTTGCCTTCCAAAGAATACCCAGGTTTGCTGCATTGATATAGAACTGCAGTTGCAGAAGTTGTGGTTTATTTTTGTTTTGCCAGTTGTAGCTGAGGTTGATGTAACGCAAGCGAACATGATCGCCCCGCAAAACATTTATTTCAGCAATGGAATAAAAATTATCCCGCTCTGTATTAACAGGGTATTGAAAAGAAGGGACATTGGTGAGCAATTCATCTCCCGGTTTTTGCCAACGTTGACTGTATTCTTCGTTGCCCGTGCCGTTGTTTACCAATGCAGAATAGTTAATTGCAGGTTTTCCGAAATAGTAGCCCGCCTTGTAACTGATATTGACGGACAACTCGAACTGCTTCCAGATAAAAGTGTTTATTAAAGAGCCGAAGGAGGTTGGAATTGCTGAACCAACGAAGTAAATACTACTGTTATCGAGACCCTTTGCCAGTGCTTCTGAAAAAATGGCTGAATAGTTGGTACTTAACTGACCATTTAAATAACCCTGCGGATTACCTGCGGCATCGAGCCCACCCCATTTATAAGCTGCAATTGCGTAGAGAGGCTTACCCACTACCGGCGTTATATTGTGACCGGTGCTTAATAAAGAAGTAAGCGTAAGCGCCCTGCTATCGTTATACTTTGTGGTTTTGGCTGTATTGAAATTATACAGCAAGGTAGTTGACCACTTAAACACTTTATTGATATTACGTGATGACAGCATTACGTCAACCCCATGCCCTTTCATGTTAGCTGCATTTTTTATGAGTGTGTTTTGCTGGCCCCATGCTGTATAATCATATGGGGTTTGACCATAGAGGTCGGTTCCTTTTTTCTGATACCAATCAACAGAGCCGGTAAGAACCTGATTTTTTATTTGAAACTCAGCACCGATATTGAACTGGGCTGCCTGCTCCCAGCGCAACTCCGGATTATTGAGTGTACTGATGATGGCTGTTGGAAAATTTGTAAGACGATCGACCCCGTAATAAGCAACAGGAAGGGCTGAACGGCTAAGATCAACATTGCCGCTGCAGCCGTAGGTGGTTCTCAGTTTCAGAAAAGGTATTGCTTTGAATTTATAAAACTCTTCGGCAGAGATTTGCCAGCCCGCACCTGCCGACCAAAGCGGTTTCCATTTATCGTTTGTGTTTACACCAAAAATATTTGAACCATCTTTTCTTGCACTTGCAGAAAAACTATAACGTTGTTTAAAGCTGTAAGCCACATTGCTGTAAAAAGAAACAAAACGGTTTAAGCGGTTTGATAAGTTAAAAGAGCCGGGAATAACAGCTGTACTTCCTGTAATAAACGTAGGGTAGCTGTTAACCATATCTACATTGGAAATGGTTAAAGGATCTTTTTTATAACCGTAATATCTTGCACCGTTGGATGTGGATGCAAGCTGTCTGATTTCTGCCCCGGCAATAGCGGTTAGCTGATGTTGCTGCCATGTTTTAGAAAAATTGAATTGCGACCGTAAGTTTTGGCTGAGCAGCAAACTGTTGTTGATCGTGAGGATATCGCCAAGAGGTACGATGTATTTTACGGTGCCTGCAGAACGATCGATTTGTGTAAACAGGTTAATTGTATTGCGGGTATCAAAGCTCTGGATGGTTGCAGTTGCTTCGTTATTTGTACGTTGCTGCTGAAACTGGTATTTTACTTCGAGCTGGAGTGATTTCAGCAACTGGTACGATATGCCTGCAGTTGCAAGGATTTCATCAACATGTGTTATACCCCGGTTGTATTTATAATCTTCTAATGGGATGTATTGCCAGTTGATCAGTTTGCCGCCGCCTGCTGTATCTGTATAAGCATTCCGATAAAGCGTTGCTACGGGCAACGGCGTTCCGTTTGCTGATGTAAGCTGAAGGTATGGAACATAACGGCCATTAACACTGGTAACCGTATTATAAGCCGGTTTACCTGTAACTGATTTGCCGGCAGTATAATAAACCGAGAGATCGACGAGCAATTTTTTTACAGGACGGTAAGTATTACTAAAACGGAAATTAAGTTTGTTGTACTGTGCCGAAAGATGATCAATACTTTGATCGTATGTGCCTGAAACAAGCCAAGCTAAATTATCAGCACCTCCTCGAAGGTTTAAGGCATATTGCTGCGTTACTGCCTGTTGATAAAAATAATTTTTATAGAGTTGTTTACTATCGGTATTCTTTAACGCATTTACCTGTGTTGCAGAATCGGCAGCTGACAGCTGACCGTTACTGCGTTTTAAAAAGAGTTCAACAGCAGGGGAGATAGCTTTGTATTGTTGTGCAATTGTGTTGCTGAAATAACCTTTGTTAAAAAGGAATTGCTCCACATCAATATAACCGGCAATATTCATTTCCGGTAAGGCCGTGAGGTTGGGCTTTTGTGTAATGATTACAGTTGAATTAAATTCCAGTTTAAGTTTTTGATTAAACCGGCCCTTTTTGGTGGTGATCACAATTACGCCATTGCCCGCCCTGGCTCCCCAAATAGAAGCTGCTGCTGCATCTTTCAAAATTGTTATACTTTCTACATCGTTCGGGTTTATATTGCGTATATCGCCATCATAAATAAAATTATCGACCACGATCAGGGGATCGAGCGGGCCATTGATGGTACCTGGCCCACGAATACTGATTGCCGTTTTATTTTGCGTATTGCCATTGCCATAACCTTCGGTAAAGGACAAACCGCTTGTTACAGCTTCAAGCCGCTTTAAAATATCAGTGCCAACCTGTTGATTGAGCAGTTTGTTATTGACCTGTGTTACAGCACCTGTTGTTTCATTTGGTTTTAATTTCTGGTAACCGGTGTTGATGGTGATGGTTTCGAGGTCTTTAGTTACAGGTTCCAGGTTACAGGTTACCGGTTGGTTTACCCTGGTAACAACGATGGATTGTGTATGATAGCTGATGTGGGTGATGTACAAAGTATCGGGCAGGGAGGCAACACGGATGGTGAATATGCCCTTTGCATTACTTGTAACAGCGTTACCTGCGTGGAGCGATTTAATGGTTGCACCCTGTACAGGCAGATTATCATTACCTGATGTGATTGTACCAGTGATGCTGTTTTGTGCACTGGCAGAAAGCAGCAAGAGCTGGAAGAGAAGAAGAAATAATTTACTCATGATTTGATTTGTTTTGGTTGATGGAAGAAGGTTGATGATGGAAGAAGGTTCATAGTTCATGGTTCATGGTTGATGGAAGAAGGTTGAAAGTTCATGGTTCATAGTTCATGGGAAGGCAGGCGTGAGTGAATGACGGCCTATTCTTTTTTTACCGGGAGAAGTAAAGGTTTGCCCTGGATTGCTTTGCGGATATTTGTAACAGTAAGATCTTTAGAGCCGGTAATAGCAATAATTTTACCTGAAGGGCCAATCCATACATAATGCGGAATGAATTTGTACGGGAAAAGTTGTTTGAACCGCATTGTAGAATCGGTACAAACAGGAATGTTACGTACCGCTTTTGCCATGTTTGTGCGGTTTGTAAAAAAACTCTTTACCTGATCATTGGTATTACCGGAGGTAATAAGATTATTTATGAGTACAAACTGCAATTTTTCTGCAAACCTGGTTTGTAAAGAATCGAGTTTTGGAAAATTGTGCACACAGGAATTGCACCAGGTGGCCCAGAAATCGAGAATGAGGAGTTTGCCTTTATAGGATGAGAGCTGGATTTGAGAGACGGGGAAGTTGACCACATCGGTTAAGATGATATGGGGAATGGTATCGCCCACCTGGAGTGGTTTATTGGTTTGCTGTGATTGTGCACAGCTGCTAAAGGCAAGGCATAGCAATGCCAGTAAGCAAGTATATTGTTTCATTGCAGTTACAATTTAACCCCCTCTAACTCCCCCTATAGGGGGAGGACTGCACCCTGATAGTTGGTGCGGTTTCCCAGAGTGGAAGTGAATAATTTAAGAAACCGGCGGCTGGCTGAAACCAAACATGAGAAAATGAAAGTGCCGCCGGTAAAGCGTTTAAGCTTTAACCGTTAGACCGGATTTTTTGGTTTGCAAGCGTAAAGAATAAGGTAGCCGAAGAGGTAGTGTATTAATTCGGGATTAACTATGAGGGATTGTGATTGAAAAGTTGAAAGTGGTTGAATGTAACAAACAGAAGATTTGATGTTGGATGAAGCAGTTTGACAAGGTGAAAATGCCCTGTTTAAATTCTTTACAGAATAAAATGGTGTTATTGTTTGATATGGTGTTCCTGTTAAGCTCATCCCGAAAATGTTTTCAAATCTAATAAAAAACGCTTTAATAGTATAAAAATAGGCTTAAAAACTAATAAAATATTTTTAAAGGCATATAACAGATTAATATTCAATAATTTAAGAAGATTATATTTGGGTATACAAACAAACTTCAGACAGGTGACGAAATATAACCGGATTAAAGCCGAGTTGGCAGAATATAATAAGCAGAACAAGGAACTGGCTCAGTACCTGGATGTGCATGAGACAACCGTTTCTGACTGGTGCACCAATAAGAACCAGCCTTCCATCCAGGATTTATTTCTGATTGCGAAATTTTTGCGGATAGATGTCCGCCAATTATTGGTATCTACAAAATGGGAGCCTGAGTTAATGGTAGTGCATGAGCCTGCACCAAAAATTAAGAAAGCAACTAAAAAGAAAGCGGCGAAGAAGAAATAAGCTTAAAAGTAATAATTTAATCGGCCCTGTTATGCGGAGCTTTTTTATTGCCTTGATTTTTTAAAATTATGCACTGGCAATTTCACAGAATTAATTGTACGACTTCAGCAGGATAATTATTTCATTGGATGATTTATTTCGAATTGTTTTTATCCGGTAAATGGGAGAGGGAGGTTTTCATGCAGGGTAAAAGTAAGAAAAATTGGAGGGGGAGAAATACAAAAAACTCTAATATTTTCTAAAAGGAATGTTGTGTGTTAAAGTTAGTTTTTATATTTAAGTGTAAGATTGATCAACTTAAACATGAAAATTATTTCTTGCTAAGAATATTAAGTATGAGTATTACTTTAAAAACACATAAAATGCTTTGGGGGCAAGCAGCTAATCGGTGTGCATTTGAAACTTGTAGAAAAGAACTTGTAGTTAATAATTTCACAACAAACGATTCTTATACAATTGGTGACGAAGCTCATATTATTTCAAAAAGAAAGGCTGGTCCCCGTCCACAATTAAAGTATGATTTCCCTTTTGGACAGCTTGATAAGTATGATAATTTAATCTTACTTTGTAAAGAACATCATAAAAGCATCGACAGCGATGAAAATTTTTATTCGATTGCCGAGATCAAAAGGATTAAAAATGAGCATGAGGCTTGGGTTCGAGAAAAATTGAAGCCAGATAGACGACAACAGGAAGAGGATGAACTATTTGCAGATTACATTGAACAGATTGAACTATTAGCCAGTTTCGATAACTGGTTAGATTGGACAGCCAATTTACAAGGCGGGGGTATTATAAAAATTATGAGGGATCAATATGACAAACTTATTATACTCCACAAATATTTAAGTTCAAGAATTTTTCCAAAATCTAGGTTGGCTCTTGTTGAAGCAATAAAACAATTCAACTGTGTTCTGGAAGATTTTATAAATGAGTTTGATCTTTATATGGATGATGAGACTGATCCTAAATACTACTGGACAAAACAATTATATCGATTGCAGGTTGTAACTCCCGAGAAACAGGACTTACATGAGTACATGCTTGAAGAATTAATTGTAGAATTGACGAAAGCAGGTAATTATTTATCAGAACAAGTTCGGCAAACAATTTACACTGCTTATAGGTTACATGAAGGAATTTTATTGCTAAAGGATGCTCCAACAATGGGTATATCATACAGACGCATGTTATATGGGGATGCTGAAAATTATTGCGGTCTTATAACTATTAGAGAAAGAACAAAAAAAAGATTGGGACAAAAGTGAACAGCTTTTTAGTTAATAACAACTTTATCAAACCGCATAGTTCCTGGTTTGTAATTCAGGGTTTTTAAATATTCGTCATTAAGCTTATCTCCAAAATTTGTGCGGTTTGCATTCAAAGGGAAGTTGAATTCTGGTGCCTGATCGACTATGATATGGCAAACAATTTCCCCTTTCTGAAACAAATCCGATTTAAAGACTTGCACTGCGGGAAGTTCCAGGTTTAGTTTGGTTTGGAGTTGGTGTTTTGCAAGAACAGCTGTGATATAAGGATGTAATAATTTTTGATATGCAGTGTCGAGCTTTTCCCAAACGGCTACATGTTCATTTTTGAGAAGCACGCTTGGCATAGTATCAAGCCCTGTTATTGTATGTCTAAGCATAGAAGATAATTCCAAAAGAATAAGATAAGCCTGAATAACATCTATTTGGCAGCTAAAAATAGGTATGGGTGAAAATGTTGTGTGCTGAAAAGAGATTTCTTCACCAAAATGGCGATCGTGAAACAGTTCGTTTCTAAACTGAGCAAACTCGTTCAGTTTTGCAAAAATTTTATTCTGATTAAATAAGCGAATGTCTAATTCAAGTAACTTAATCAGGGTGTTTAAGCGCTGTGATAAGTCTTGATTTTTATAGTTTTTAAAATCTATATCTTTTTTTACACAACAAATTTTAACAAGCGTGTTTATATAAGATTCAAATGTTAGAAACCATAAACTAAGTGCAGTATTAGACTGGATGCCCGTGTGAACTGTATGTGTTGAGTTTTCGAGCGTGCCAATATCCCTCAGAGTAAGGTTAAAAGCTGTTATTGCGTGCTTTTCATAAGGCATGAATATTTTTTGATGCGGACTTTTCTTCACTATAAAAAATGAGCCTCCAATATCATTGAACCTAAAGTCTTCCAAATTGGGTTTATTTCGTCTCTGCTCTTCCCACCTCATAACTTCTTCGTGTCGCTGTCTTTGAATTTCCATAAGTAAATCACCTACATTTTTTCCTTTTGACAGGAATGAAGTTATTTCTTTTAAGTCTTCCTCTGTATGAAAGCGCATTGAGAATTGGGGTGCTATCTTGTCAAAAAAGAGGTATTCTAAAGTTTGCTCTTTTAACTCCACACTCAAAATTGCCTCTTTATATTGCCACTGAGACTGAATTAATGTTGTTCTATATTGGCTTTGAATATATTCTTCCGGTTTGAGTTTTGTAAAGCCATTAGACAGTAATAGAGATTCTTTGAACATGTAAATTGACATAGGTATTAATTATTAAAATTCAACTCAAATCCAGAGGCCGAATTTCAGTATTTGCTTTTCTTTAAATTTAAGATTTTTAAAAAAAAGTTGTTGAATAATCTGTGTTTCGTTTTGTTATCAATAATGAATCAGTTTATTTGTTCTTTGTTAGCCATATATTCAATAATCCATTTAATTCTGGCGAGCACTTTTGTAAGTATTATTTCAGATTTTACCTGCAGTATGAAGGATAGCTTATTTTGAAGTAAAATATTATTGGCGTAATTAGCTTGCTAAAAGTGCAGAGATTTTTTTAAGAATTGAAAGAAAATGAAATAACAGCACCAGCAGCATAAAAGTAGTATTAATGCAATAACAGCAGTTTTACTATTCCGTCATTCTTTTTCTTTATTGCCTGTGTTAAGTAAAACAGATATATCTATAACCGGGAGAATAAAATTTTCAAATACTGTGCCCTGTAACCTTGAGAGTAAAATACCCCGAGAGGTGGAATAGCTAATTGAAGCAAGTGTATTTGCTAGAACAGGATCTATCAGTAATTTATCGTTGCTGCTCTCTTTACGGGAAAGTTCATCCAGGTTTTCAACAGAGTAGATGTAAACGAGTTCAAAATTTCCTGTAGCTTCTTTTTCGTTTTTATTTTCACTGTTTGACCTGATCTGGATGGATATTTCAGCCTTTGCCAATTTATCCTGCAGGTTAAAACCAAGCTGTAAACTGTTATCGGTAAAGAAGCCTGCTATTTTTTCCTGATCAAATTGCTCAGGAGTATCTATCTGCCCCCTGAGTAATTTATGATCAACCATTGACAGTTTATCGGGTTGAAATAGATTGTTATCCTGCATTAGCTAATACGTTTGAAGATAGATTTTCTTTAAATATGGTTGTTGTGTTCCAGTTGCCTGAATTCCGGTCTTTTGCCATTAATTTCTGATAAGATGGTTTTTTAGGTTCAATACCAGAGTAGATATTAATGTAGAGAGTTTTAAATATGTAATCGGGCTTGGGTATTATTAGTAAAGGCTGGCCCAGTTCTGCCTGAATTTTGGCAATTGAACGCAAAGTGAAATTATGTTCACAGTTGAGCCACTTGTTTATTTCTGCGGGTTTTTTTTCAAGCTGTTCGGCCAGTTTCTTCTGTGTATAGCCTTTTTCCTGTAAAACGGCATGAATTAAAACAATAAGAGAACCGTACCACCTTGTAAAAATCCTTACATCTTCAGGGGTGTTCTTTAAAATCCGTTTGGCTACATTGCTTCTCATACTACGATTTATAAAATTATTTCTGTGTTACCTAAATGATCAGTCAATAAACGTTTATCATTGTTTATACGAATTTCCCCAGAACTGATTGCTTCATTAATTCTTACAGCAAAATTGCAGGCTTCTATCCAATGCATGTTTAAGCTACTTGACTGATTAGTGGGACCATCTTTAATGCCCCCGTTAAACAAGACTACAATTTCTTCGGTTATGCGTAAAGCATAAATTCTAAGCGGGAAATCAGGATAATGAAAGGTTATTTCTCCTAACCTAACAATACCTTTTGATGGGAGACCTTGTACCTGATTTTCGTGCCTGTTAAATAAGGCATCAATTGCACCATAATCTTCGCCAATTACATCCAATATAAAACTCAAAAGTTCCTGTATCGCTGACTGAAATTCCGGGTTGTTTTCATATTTCGAAAAGAATTTATCAGTTTCGTTTAAACCGGCAGCATCTTCTTTTTTAACGGTGTAAAAAGTACAAAGGTTTGCTTCATTATCCCATATTTCCAGTTCAAATGTATTCACTTATAACTTAATTTTCCAAATTTTTGATTAACTTTTAAGTGTATTTTATATTTTTACTTGTTTTTTTCGCTGAGAAACAACTGATTAGACCTGTGGCACTCATGGTCTGTTACGATAGTAAAAAAGGAGAAAACCATTTTGTGTGCAATTAAAACCTGGTAAAGCATGATTAGCAATTTTGGGATAAGCATAAATATAAACAATAAAAAATAATAATTTATAATTCAGTTTCTGAAAAATAAACAGGCATTATGCACAATGCAAAACTGATTTTTTTTGCAATTATGATAAAGAGAAGGGTTGTAAACTACTTAAAGTAGTAGCCGTATCCAGTTTATTTATATTCTTTTTATTTATCAGTTCATGACAATTTAAACATACTTAAATACTGATTTTAATTATGACTTTTGAAGCACCAAATGAAAGACTCATTACTGAAACAGAAGAATTTAAAAAATTTTCTGTTGAACTGGATTACCTGACAGAATTTTTCATCAGTTTAGCGGAACTTATTACTTTGAATGGGCGGCTTATCAGCTTTTTTTCAGTGCAAAAAAATTTTGAACTGAAAACTGAATTAATTGAGAGTGCGGCGCAAACTTTAAAGGTATTAAATATTGTTGTTCAATTGGAAGTGTTGCAGATGCCAACGCATTGACAAGAAAAATGAGGGACGATTTACTGCAGTACGTTTACCTGTTACATGTTATTCATTCAAGGAAAGCTTTTGACGATGGAAGTATAGCGGATTTGAATGTTGCAGATAAAGAAGCTTTTGAACGGTCATTTTTACAGTTGCGATTTAATCAAAAGCTTACAGAAAACGAGCAATCTGTTACAGCATGGTTTGAAAATACAGTGGCTGAATTAAGTCATTCTCTTAAAAAGAAACTGTCGTTTGAAAATTACATGATTGTGTTGAAGCAAAATGAACAAATCAATGAAATCATTACTCGATATAAACTTCTGGAATATTGGGGAAAACTAACAAGAAGGCTGAATGATTATGTACATAATAACGGCGTAGTATATGCCAGCCATAACCTAATTGATTCAAGGAATAAAAACCTTGGAAAACATTTAACGAATATCAGTTACCATGTGTCTTATATTTCTTCTTTTTTTCTTGCATTATTACTTATGGTTGATTCAGCTTTGATTGCATCAACTGATTATGCAGATTATCTGGATTGCGGGTTAGTACCACCTGACAACAGCCAGTATTTCATTGCCGGTTTTGTACAGGATTTTATAAATCATAAAGTGGTGATTCTGCACCCCGAACTTAAGTTTTTTTTAAAAGAGCATAATATATGTGGAATGAAAATAGATTAGCCTGAGCAGCAATAATTGTAAGGTGAATTTGCCTACGTATGAGCTTATAAAGGCCGGCAAATTGAAGGCAAGAACTAACGTAACTGATTTTCAAAATATAATATAACTGCTGAATGATTTAATTATTAATTCCATAAAGAAATGAATAGGTTAACAAATGATTTAATAGCAAAGGAAGATGTTCTTGGGCGCAAACCTTTTGCAAAAAATATTGTACAGTCAATTGCGCATTCTTCAGGCGTGGTTGATGAAAGTATTGTGGTTGGTATTTGCGGAAAGTGGGGTAGTGGTAAATCAACCTTAATCAATTTTATTGAAAAAGAGATACGGAGTTATTATGCCGAAGACAATACCAGTTACAAAATTATTCAATTTAATACATGGGCAAATTCAAATGAAAATGATCTGCAACGTGCTTTATTGGAGACTATTTTGAGGAATATTGAACAGGTTTCGTGGAGGCGAACTGTAAAAGATGCCAGCGATAAGATTGCCAAGTACCTACGCTATTTAGAATATGTAAAGTATCTGAAATATACACATCCAATTGTATTAAACTGGTTTAATGGAATTGATCAGTTCAGGAAGAAAAAGGAGGTATTAACAATTGATGAACTGAAAGATTCTGTAAATGAATTGATACGTACCAATAAAACAAAATTATTTATAACAATTGACGATCTGGACAGGCTGGATCATAAAGAAATTGTTACAGTATTTAAGGCGTTGAAGCTGAGTGTGAATTTTCTTAACAGCACATTTTTTGTGGCTTATGATAAAGAGGTGGTTGTAAATGCATTAAAAGATACTTATGGAAAAAATGCAGAGGAATACCTTGAAAAAATAATACAGGTTGATTTTGCTGTACCCGAACTGCTTGATGAGCAGGTTGAAAATTTGTTTTTTGACAGAATACGTGAAATATTGAAACTTAATGAAATTGAAGTAAAGGAGTCGGATATTTTCAGCTTATGGAAATATCATGGTTTGCGACTATGCTTTCAAAATCCAAGGGATGTGAAACGATATGCAAACAGCCTTGTATTATCCCTGCCGAATGTGAAGAACAATATTAATGCCCTGGATTTCCTGGCTTTAGAAGCAATTAAGGTGTTTGATTATAATGCCTATAACCAGTTGTATGAAGGATTGCTTGATCATAAACGGGCATCGGTTATGCGGAATTCAGATATACGGCGTGAGTACCTGGATAAAATAAATACCACTATTTCAAAAAGCCTTATTGATTATTTGTTTACGAATTTTCCTGGATCAAATATGTTTAACAGCGGGCTTATTCACAAACGATTAAAAGATACAGAGTTTTTTCATCGCTATTTTACTTTAAGTGTTTCGGAAAGAGACATTACTGAAGAGGAGTTTGTAAGCTTTGTTGATAGGGGAACAAACAAAGCCCAGATTTTGGGCACTGCTTATGAAAACGGGAGAGTCAAGAATTTACTCAGACGGATTGGCGACCCTAGTTTGCGGGAAAAAATGGTTTTTAATGATGAGTATGTTTTCAGGGAGTTTTTAAATTTCTGGGATAATTATAAAGTGATTACAAGTGATTTGGATGAGTTGTTATGGCATGCTTATTTTAATATGGCCTATTCTTTTACAGATCAAATTAAAGGGGCAAAACGAGCAATAGATGACCTGGAGATGAGTGTGAATTCAGATCAGCCAGTGCGCTTGCTTTTTAATCATTTCATTTTTTATTACTTACGAGAAGATAAAATGGATAGTGCGTATTATAATGCACTTTATGATGAGATTAAGAATAATGAAGGACGTTTGTCCAATTCATTTATTGCAAATATGAAAAAGACCTGTGGAAACTATTTTCATAAAATTAATAGCCGTACAGATGATTATACCTGTGTTTTATTTATGGAATCGTTTGCTATTTATTGTACAGAAGATTATAAAGCCCAGGTTAAACATTCGATTGACAAATTGCCATTTATTGTTTTCATGCTGCGACATTTTCTTTTGAGGATTGATGCTATTAAACAAAGCCCTTTTGATGTAGAATATTCGAAAGCCCAATTGCTTTTTCCGGGTGATCTTTTCGACAAGTTTATACAACAGTTAAACGAGCTTAAAATGAGTTTGTTAACTTCAGAAGAAAAAGTGTTGGTTGAATATTTTAAAGAGAATAATCTTCTTTAAATTTTGATTTTTAAATAGTAAATAACTGTTGTTAAACTACTATTTCGTTTTCAGAATTTCATAATACCACGCTAATGCCGCTTTTTGCATATACAATAACTGATTTCATGTAATTGATTTTTCCGGTTTTAAGGAAAGGTTGAGGTTTGAAAGGTAAATGCTGCTGATGCAGTGATTAATCAACCAAAACCGTGATGTATTATGAAGGGTTACAAACAAGGGGTTGGCCCGGCGTTGAGCCTGGGCGACCTGGAGAGCAGATACCGCAGATCGGTAGCCGGAGCTTTTTCTTTTTTATTTGACAGCTGTTGTATTATAGATACACAGCCTCCTTTACCGCCGGGAGCCGGTGGTTAAGGAAGTACAGGAACCTGCAGAGGGTTCCTTTTTTTATACATGAAATTTATAAAGCTGAATGATGCAAACGAAACATAATTATGCTGCCAGCGA
Organism: Chitinophagaceae bacterium UBA1931; assembly: GCA_002337125.1. Taxonomy (GTDB): domain Bacteria; phylum Bacteroidota; class Bacteroidia; order Chitinophagales; family Chitinophagaceae; genus Lacibacter. Next base: position 1,174,277 of record DDFJ01000001.1, on the reverse strand, counting down.
AATGCAGCAGCTAAACGATAGTTCATTAAAAAGTATAACAGAAGCTGAGCGGGAAGGACAGTTTGAACTGGTGAGTGCGGGGCTGGTGAATTACCTGCCAGGTATAGATGTTCAGCAGCACCGTGCTATTTATACGGAGCTGCTGAAGCAACAGCAACTTAGTAAAAAGGAGCAAAATGATTTACAGGCGGCGGCACTTATTGGTGCAGAAGGAGGGTGGGAGAACCTGAAGGTTTACCTGCGGGAAAGGCCGGTGGTGATTTGTACGTTTCATACAGGATCGTACAGGATACTGAACCTGTTTTTACTGCTGCATGGAATTGCATTTACACTGGTAACGGGAAGGGAAGTTATGCAAAGGGAAGGTAATGAGTTGAAGGAGATTTACAGGAAGCATTTTTGCGGGAAGCAGGCGGATGGTTTGCGTATGATTAATGCAGAGGAAGGGAATGCAGGGCTGCGTATGTTGCGAGAACTACGGGCCGGCAGAAGCCTTATGCTTTATATGGACGGGAATACGGGAGCAGGTAATGCCACCAGCAGAAATGAAAACCATTGCGTGGTTAACTTTCTGAACGGGCAGGTTTATGCAAGGAAGGGAATTGGGTACCTGGCTTATAAAGCAGGTGTGCCATTGCTGCCAGTGTATTGTTACCGCACCGAAGGATACACATTAAGACTAAGGTTTGATGAACTTATATACCCTGACAGGAACAGCGATGCCAACCAGTTTGCAGAGCAAGTGACCCAAAAAATATACCGTACTGCCGGAGAGATCATAAGCCAATACCCGGAACAATGGGAGGGATGGCTGCAACTGCATAAGACTGCGGTTGTGAAAGAACAACCTGAAAGTGAACCTGCCTGGAAGGAAGAAGATGGTTACCCGTTATTTGTACTACTGAATAAAAAGAGGTACGGCGTTTTTACTGAAGGGGGTAGTTTTTATTTGCTGGGAAAAAATAACTATACCTTTTTTGAGCTGGATTGTTTACTTTATAGACAACTAAAACGCTGTGGCGGTGAAGTACTGGCTTCCAGCCAGTTTGAACCGGGGCAGCTGGAATACCTGCTGGGAAAAGGAGTGCTGACGGCTGCCAGTAGGTAACAATAACCACTAAAGCGGATACTATGACTGCTACAACCTATACGGAGCACAGACTTTCATTGAGGATACCTGTGCATGCCAGTGCATGGATTGTGTATGCCAGTTTTATTTACATTGCCAATTACCTTGCTAACCCCAATGTGTTGCTGCTGCAAACCCTTCTTTTTCTTTGCCCTTACTGCCTTAGTTTTTACGCCAGTATTTATGTGCTGGGGTTGCGGAAGCAGAAAGGTGCATTATGGAGTATTACCAGTTTTTTTATTGTGTTTTTGCTGATGACTGTACTGGGATATTTGTATGTGTACCTGTTGTTGCCGGCAACGGGAATAAAGCTTTATACCTCGACACATTTCAGGGATTTTTTAAAAGCTGCATTGCTGGGGTTTGTGCAATACTTTTCTTATGCCATGCTTTATTTCTACATCAGGGAATCGTTTCTGAAAGAGCGGGCGCTGCGTAAACTGGAAGAAGAAAAGCTACGAAAGGAACTGGAGAACTCTGTATTAAAGCAACAGGAACTGCAAAGCCAGCAGGAGAAACTGCAACTGGAGTATGCTTTTTTGCGTACACAGGTTAACCCTCATTTTTTGCATAATACGCTGAATGTTTTGTTTGGGCAGGCTTTGCCCTACTCGGAAGAACTTGCGGATAATATTGACAAGCTTTCGAGAATGATGCGCTATTCGCTTGAAAGCATTGAGCAGGAAGGAGATACTGTGCCGGTTGAAAAAGAACTGGAAAACCTGGAACTGTTACTGGATATGCACCGTATGCGGTTTGGCGATACAAAGTTTATTGATTACCGTATTGAGGGATTGGTAAAGAGGCAGGAATTGCCTCCTTTATCGTTTATTACGGTTGTAGAAAATGCCTTTAAGTATGGTGACCTGAAAGATGCTGAACTGCCATTATACATACGGGTGAAACTTGAACCGGGTACTGTTTATTTTACCTGCCGGAATAAAAAACGTAAAAACAATGTACCCACAACCTCGCATCATATAGGTATCAGTAACCTGCGGCGCAGGCTTAATGCAGCGTTTGAAAACAGGTATGAACTTACTGTGAAGGATGAGGAACAGGTGTATTGTTTTGAACTGCAAGTAAACTGTAAACTATGATAAGCTGTGTAATTATTGATGATGAACAACCTGCCATTGATATACTGGTAAGGCATTTAAAAAAGATACCTGACCTTGAACTGGCCGGTACGGAAACAAATGCAGCAACCGGTATGGAACTGATACAGCAACTGCAGCCTGATGTGGTGTTCCTGGATATACAGATGGATGAGATGAACGGTCTGGAACTGATGCATGCTGTTGGTGCCATTACTGAGGTTATTTACTGTACAGCCTATTCATCGTATGCTGCTGACAGTTATGAAGTGAATGCAGTTGATTACCTGATGAAGCCTATAGCGTTTGCCCGCTTTAGCCGTGCTATTGAACGATTGCGGAAAGTGCTTGCGGGCAAACAGCAGGCAAATGCAAGAGATGAAGAAAGGGATTGCCTGTATGTAAAAAACGGTTTTAAAGGAAAAATAGTGCGGCTGAATTTTGCGGAGATTGATTATGTAAAGGCGCTGAATAATTATGTGGCTTTTTACCGGGGGAAGGAACGGGTGGTTGCACATATGAACCTGCGGGAACTTGAAGGGATATTGCCAGCTGAACAATTTATGCGGGTACAAAAATCGTTTATTGTGGCATTAAACCGGATTGATGCCATGGAATACAATGAACTTATTATAAAAGAAAGCGGCCACAGGGTGCAGGTAGGAGGCAGCTATCGTGCAGAGCTGCTGAAGCGGATGGGTATATAAAAACTGGTAACCTTAAAAAAATTATATGATAGCAAAAGCAATGGAAGAAAAGAAAAAAGTATCTGTATTGGTACTAATGCGATATGAACTTGAAAGAGATGGATTGGAAGCCTATTTGCAGAACTGTAAGGAATATCATTTCTGTACTACGGTTGTGGCAAGCGGTTATGAAGCAGTTAAAAAAATTAATGAAGCGGATTATGACCTGCTGCTGCTTGATTACCAGTTGCCCGATAGTACGGGGGATGAGATTGCAACGACCATACATACAATAAAGCCGGGATTGCAAATGATTGTGATTACAAAATTTGACAGTCCGTATTATGTTGAAAAGATGAAGGCTGCGGGCGTGAAGGGTTATATTCATAAAGCAGATGATGCGGCGGAACTGATTAAGGCAATTGATAAGGTGATGAAGGGGGAGGAGTATTATTCGGGGAGGGTGTATGGGGGAAGAGAAGATAGCCGGTAGTAGGTAGTAGGTAGTAGGTAGTGAGTAGCCGTTTATATGATGAGAGATATGAATTTCAAACGAAAATTCTTAAATGAAGCAAGAAAAAGATATGTGTTTAATAACGGCAAGATTGTTTATTTAATAACGCACATGAATTTCAGATGCCAATTTTCTTTCTATATTCTGTAGGTGTGATTTGATGAATTGATTTAAAAAACCGGTTAAAATTTACAAGGTTATTATACCCGCATTTATAACAGACATCAGCAACAGATAAATTTTCATTTTGTAAAAGTCTTGTAGCATGACCTATTCTTAATTCATTCAGAAATTGTGTAAATGTTTTTTGTGTGCGGCTTTTAAAGAAACGGCAGAAAGCATTTGGTGTCATATGGATGAGGTTGGAAATTTCCTTTAAATCAATGTCTCTGTGAAAGTTTTGCATAAGGTGCTGGTATACTTTATGAATACGTCCAGTATCAACTTCGTCATACGCATTTTTAAATGTGATACCTGCGAGGTAAGTAAATTCTTTTGAAACAGATAATACTCCGATGATTTCGAGAAAGTGAATGATTTTACTGAGGCCAGTTTCTTTAGAGATTTTGATGAGAATTTTAGAAACAAGTTTTTTGGTTGTGCCGTGAAAGGCGAGTCCTCTGTCAGCACGATTAATTAAATCTTCAATAGGTGAAACAATATGTTGTTCGTCAGTAAGATTAAGCAGGAAGTCGGGTGGGAAATAGATTACAGTTGATCGTATCCCGAGATTATTTTTTTCTTCAAAGAACGCCACATCATTTTGCCAGATATGTGGAAGATTAGGGCCCATCAGAACCAAATCTCCATCTTCAAAATTATCTACATTATCGCCTACAATGCGTTTGCCATATCCTTTTTCTACCCACACCAATTCGCATAAGTGATGAAAATGAAAGGGGCTATCAAGATATTGCTGGTTTATGTTTTTTATCTGAATTGTTTTTTTTCCAGCAAGTTTTACATCAATGAACTGGGATTTCATGTGCGAGTTTATTAAATTTTTTTTGTCAGAGGTATAGCTATGAAAATGATCAATTCGATTATTGTAAACAAGTGAGAAATTTTACAGTTCCTTTCGTTTAATGAAATTAGGTTAAAAGTAAGATACAATGATAGTGAATGACAGGTGAATTATGAAGATAGCTATCTTAAAATGAAAAACTTGGTAAAAAAGTTTATATAGTAGGTAAAATGCTTAAAGGATTGATTTCTCGCCCTTACGTCCTTTGCAGACCTGAAATTCTGTTAAAATAAAATTATTACGATTGCTTATTAAGGCTGGTTTTTTCAGGCGTTTTTTTAATTATAGCTGCCAAACAAAGAAAACGGTTCTGTTACGGATGAAGTGACAGGTTTGCCGCTTAGGTTGTAACAGTTAAGATTAAAAAACGGCTATCGCAACAGCAACGGATGCAAAAGAGACAGAAGTAATCAATAAAGCAGATGTAAAAATTGCGCTTGTATCTGTTTGAATGAAACTGAATGAAGTAGTTGTAACAGGATATTGTATTACTAATATTAAAAAAATCTAGGGTCTATTTAAATTTTTGATATTAAGCCTGTACAGGAGCTTCCTTTCAGTGAACTTAGCTCTGCACTGCAGGGCAGAGCTAAGCCAGTATATCCATCAGGGGTAATGGCTCCTTTTATCGTTGTTAAAATGAGAGAAACAAAATATTTGAGGGTTGGTATTGCAGACGGTCATCCATTGATCAGGAAAGTAATTGGGCTTGTTGTTCAGGACGCAGGATTTAAGGTTATTGCCGAAGCCGCCAACGTATCTGAGCTGATCGATAACCTGAAAAAGACAGGTGTGCCGGATATTTTTATTATTATCATAAAGCTGCCGGACAGCAATTGTCTTGAAACCTGTTTTACTTTAAAGCAGCAGTATCCCGGCTGCAAAATGCTGGCTGTTTCCATCACTGCATACCCTTACAATGAAAATATGCTACACAGGTTTGGTATCGACATGTATGTTAATGATATCAGCCATCCAAATCAGTTAATAAATATATTGCATGAGCTGACAGGTCAATGAGTTTTAATGTAAGGGATTTAGATATTTCAGTAAGTGAAACGGTTGGTTGGTTTCATGATCCTGTGACCGAGTTGACATGATAACTTTAATATTTCTTTTTAAAAATTCTGTTGATTTGATGAATTGATTTATAAAAGCGGTTAAAAATTACAAGGATGTTATACCTGTATTTATAAGAGAGATCAGCAACAGATAAATTTGCATTTGATAAGTCTTGCAGTATGACTAATTCTTAATTCATTCAGAAAATGGGTAAATATTATTTATCTGATTTTTTTTCATAAAGTTCCCCATCAATTAACCGGGATTTCAGTTTAAAAGTAAAATACAATAATCGTAAAAGGCAGGTGTATTGTGAAGACAGCTATAATGAAAATTAAAAAAATCAGGTAGGAAAGTTTATATACAAGTTAAAAAACTTAAAGAAATATTGTTTTATTCATGCGTCCTTTACAGATCTGAAATTCTGTTTATGAAAAAATTACTATGCTTGCTATTGCTGCTTTTTTTTCAAATAGTTTTTTTAACTGCAGCAAAACAAACAAAAAAAAATACCGGTTCTGTTACGGATGTAGTAACGGATTTGCCACTGCAGCAGAGGGTTCTTATTAAGGTTATAAATTCAGGACAGTTCAAGGTTTTGATTAATAAAGCATAAAAGCCAAAAAGTTTAGAGTTAGAATTTCTATATACAAGCAATCGTACACGGGATTATTCTTAATCCTGTTTTTCAGAAATTTGACAAAACGCTCAGGTTTTTTTACCTCTAAGACTTTGAACAATAAGGCTGGCTTATTCTTATTCCTGCTTTTAAAATGGAACAGCATATTTCTTAAAAAAGGATATTTAAATAACGGTTTTCAATATCCATTGAATAAAAGGAACCTCAATATTGCCAGAAACGATTCTTGGTTGTATAAAAAAGCTAAATGAAAAGAAGAATTACTTTGTATGTTTTTTTGTGTATAACATATACAGGAAATGTTTTTGCACAGACTTATATGGCAGCTGACAGAAAACATTTATTTCCAATTCCGTCTTTTGTAAGAGGAATAAATAATCCTGTGCAACCGATGGATGATGATTGGGAGATTAATCTTAAATATACTCCCGAAGTTGTTGAAGACAGAAGTGACGGTGGCCAATGGAGGCAGGTTAAAGTGCCTGGTGAAGCAATGATGCAGGGGTTTGTTATAAAGAATGACAGTGCATTTGTTTACCGAAAAAAAATGTTTATTTCCAGTGAGTTAAAAAATTATCATCATCTTATCCGTTTTAACGGAGTTTATAATCATGCAACAGTTTATTGTAACGGGAAAAAAGTACGGGAGCATTTTGGAGGTTTTACTGCATGGGATGCAGATATCACAGCATATGTAAAATACGGGCAAGAAAACTGGTTACATGTAGTTGTAACGGACAGGGCTGATGATATTTCTTATGCCTCAGGCTACGCACATCATCCTATAGGAGGAATTTTGCGTAAGGTTCAGCACCTCCTATTGCCGAATAATCCGGTTAATTATTTTTATACTGATGCCGGTTTGACCAACCAGTTTAAAGATGGTACACTGCGTATCCGAATGGGAATGCTGCAGCCGGCAAATGTAAAAGCAGAATATGAACTCAGGGATGAAACAGGAAAAAAATTATGGGCAACCCCGCACCTTTTACAAACCGTTGAAGGAGGCTTTTTTGAAGACAGTACTGTTATTAAAAACATTCATGCCTGGACAGCAGAGACTCCGCATCTTTATACCATCCGGTTGCGTATATTGGAAAATGGAAAACTGCAGCAGGTTATTGAACAAAAGCTAGGTTTTCGTACTGTGCAAATAGATGATCAACGGCAATTGCTTGTCAACGGCAACCCAGTTAAGTTAAGAGGTGCCTGCCGGCATGATATGCATCCGCTATTGGGACGAAGTACAAACAGGGAACAGGATAGTATTGATGTAAGACTGGCCAAAGATGCCAATTTGAATTTTATCCGGACTTCTCATTATCCGCCCTCAACAGATTTTCTTGAATTCTGCGACAGGTATGGTATATATGTACAGGAAGAAACCGCCATCTGTTTTGTGATTGAATGGCGAGAGGGGATCTATAAGCAATATTGGGCAACACAGGACAACCCTGATTTTACCGGTCGTTATCTTGGCCAGCTGAGTGAAATGATTGATCATGACCGTAATCACTCATCTGTGATCATGTGGTCGATTGGTAATGAAAGCAAGTATGGTATTAATTTTCAGAAGGAATATGATTTTATAAAATCGGCAGACCTGTCAAGACCTGTATCATGGTCATGGCCTTATACTGCGTTGGAAAAAGGAAAAAGATGTTTTGATATTGCAGTGTCGCATTATCCTCAATACAATGGAAAAGGCACAGATGCTGGTGGTATAGAAAAAGAAATGGTGCATCCGCAATTTCCTGTTATTGGTGATGAGTGGGCTCATGTAGCCTGTTATAATACAGACCTGCTAGCTTATGATCCAAACATTAAAAATTTCTGGGGTATCAGTCTTGACAGTATGTGGATGTCGAGATTTGATGTAAAGGGAAATATAGGAGGAGCCATCTGGGGTATGATCGATGAAACATTTCATCTGCCTGATACAATTACCGGATATGGACCATGGGGTATTGTTGATGTGTGGAGAAGAAAGAAACCAGAGTTCTGGAATACAAAAAAAGCCTATTCTCCCGTACGGTTACTATTGGATCAACTACGCATTGAAAATGGAAATTTTTTCATTCCTGTACATAACCGCTTTGATCATCTTAATCTAAAAGATATACATGCCACTATTATACGTAACGATATTTCCTCTTCACTAATTCTTCCTGACGTACCGGCACATGGAAAAGGAATTATCCGTGTACCTGCAGGTGAAAATATATTGATCCTGTTTAAGGACAAGCAAGGTAATATGATTGATGAAGAGATGATTGGAACAAAAAAAGAATACCAGGTTACAATACCTCAAAGTAAAACCAACTGGGTGATTACCCAAAAAGATACGTTGAGTTTTCTTGTTTCCGGTGCTTTAACTGTTACGGTCAATAACCGTACAGGCGCCATTATAAAAGTAACAGATGGATCCCGTGAACTGATTAACGGAAATCCCGTTGTGAGCATAAACAAACCAAAAGATGCAGGTGTACTGAAAAATACAGAAGGTGTTTTTTCCGGGAATTATGATATTAAAACTATGTCGATAAACCAGGATAATAAGAACAAAGTAATCATTAATACAAAAGGAATAGTTGATCAATATCCTGTAGAAATGGTTACTGTTTTACATGCCTCCGGCTGGATTGAAATTAATTATATGGTGGATAGCATTCCTGCATATACATGGGATATTGGCATCAGGATACCCGTGAATCCGGGCTTTGATCAAATAAGCTGGAAACGAAAAGCATATTGGTCTGTTTATCCAGAGGGGCATCTATCATCAGCAGAAGGCATTGCTTATAAAAACAATCCTTTACCCGAAAGATACCGAAGCAGACCGCAGGGTAGTACTGAAAATGCGATGTATGATTATTACATTAACAGAACAATTGAGCCTCAAAAGGCCAGAATGCCAGCAACTGAAAATTATCGTGCCAGAAAAGAAAATATTTACAGTTATACTGTTTCAGGAAATACAGGTGCAAGGTTAAAAGTATGGTCAAATGGCACACAGGGGGCTAAAATGAATGTAAGTAATAATGGTGAACAGCAATTGGTTGTTACAGATAAAAATGATTACTGGAGTTTATCCTGGGGTAACTACCAAGGAGAAATAAACAGTCCAGAGAAACATACCGGAAAAATAATTCTTGAGTTATTGTTATTTTAAATTCAAAAAACAGAAAAATATGCAACATGCAGTGATTGAAACACCCTGGCAAACAGATGACGAGTTATTCCATATTGTACGAACAGAATTGTTTACTGCCGTGGTTGGTGATATTATGGACAAGCTGGGTTATTTACACCAGTTTTTACCACCACAGATAACAGCCTTACGAAAAGATATGTTTGTTGTCGGGCGTGCCATGACAGTACTTGAAGCAGATGTTTTTGGAGATGAAAGTACTAACAATGCTGTGTTGAATAAACCTTTTGGCTTAATGCTGGAGGCACTTGATGATTTAAAAAAAAATGAAGTGTATGTGTGTAGTGGTTCATCGCCTTCGTATGCTTTGTGGGGAGAACTGATGGCTACAAGAGCAATTAAACTTGGTGCAGCAGGTGCTGTTGTAGATGGATATTCAAGGGATACCAATGGGATTTTACATCTGAATTTCCCTACATTTTCTTATGGTTGTTATGCGCAGGACCAGGCACCAAGGGGTAAGGTGATTGATTTCAGAGTACCCATAGAAATACAAGGTGTAAAAGTTAACCCGGGTGATATTATAGTTGGGGATATTGATGGTGTATGTGTGGTGCCTTCTGAAATTGAAGAGGAAGTATTTGTAAAAGCCATTGAAAAAGCCCGTGCAGAAAAAATGGTGCAGATAAAAATTAAAGAAGGCATGTCAGCAAAAGATGCATTTGAAAAATTTGGCATTATGTGATCAGAGTATAACCGAACTATTTATTACTTACCGATGTATTATTATAAGTTTTTAGCAAAATGGCTGATTTGTACTTTTAAGCATTTAATTCAAAAAGCTATGCTCCCAGCCAGTTTGTTTTTTACAATACCGGCAGTAACAGCCCAATCTTTAAACAACAACGGATATACAGTTCCGGTAATAACTCCAAGACCGGTTTGGGTTAGCGGATTACAGCAGCCTTTGCTCTCTCTCAACGGAGATTGGGATTTTAAGGTAAAAGGATCTGCAAAAAGAAGCAGCATAAAAGTTCCCGGGGAATGGGGAATGCAAGGGTATACAGTTAACGAGGGTGAAACTGCGGTATATAGCTGCCAGTTAAAAATTCCTGCCGACTGGATGCATCAAACTGTAAAACTGAGGTTTGATGCAGTAAGTTCGCATGCTGTAATAAAATTGAACGGAAAGAAATTGGCTGAACATGAAGGAGGTTTTGTTCCTTTTGAAGTTGATCTCAGTACAGCTTTACAGCAACAGGAGAATTTGCTGGAAGTGGAGGTGCAGGCGCAAACCATTAGCGATAAGCTAGCCTGTACATCTCAATATGCTGTACATACAGTTGGAGGGATACTGCGAAAAGTTACATTGTTTGCATTGCCTAAAACTTATCTCAGTGATATGTATCTGCATACAGAATTTGACAGACAATATAAAAACAGCAGATTAATCATTCATACTTCAATTGAAAATTCAACAGAAAACACAATACTTCTATTTACACTTCGTGATGCAGAAGGAAATATTGTTGTTCAAAAGCGCAGCCGAACATATGAGCCTCGTTCAATAATAAAAGTTGTAAATCCAGTACAATGGAACCCAGAGCATCCTTACCAGTATGAATTAACCTGTGAATTGCTTAAGGATGGACAGGTACTCGAAACAGTTCGTCAAAAAATGGGATTTAAACAGGTGGAAATAAAGGACAGCCGTGTTTATGTAAACGGACAACCGGTAAAGTTGCATGGTGTTAACCGCCATTCTGTTCACCCGCTTACAGGACGGAGTATAAGTACAGATTTTGATGTGTTGGATGCCCAACTTTTCCGTGAGGCGAATTGTAATTACATCCGAACTTCACATTACCCACCTTCTGAAGAATTTTTGAATGCCTGTGATTCGTTGGGTTTGTTTGTAGAAAGTGAATCCGCTTTATGCTGGATACAGCACGGAGCATCACCTATCTGGAAAAAATGGAATTACAGAGATGAAAAATTTCTTCCGTTTATGGTAGCTGCAAATGTTGAAAATGTATTTGCAGGAAGAAATCACCCATCAATCATCATGTGGTCACTTGGAAATGAGAGTTACTGGAGTCCATTGTGGGAACAGGTTCATGCGTTGATTAAACAACTAGATCCCACGAGGCCGACTGTTTTTCATGATCAGTGCTGGGGTGGATTTAATAACGGAAGTAGCAAAGCAGATATAGCTAATTATCATTATCCAGGTATCAATGGGCCGCAGGCAACAGATACGATGAGCAGGCCAGTATTGTTTGGAGAATATGCACACTTATCGACTTATAACAGGCGAGAGCTAATTACTGATCCCGGTATCAGGAGTGCATATGGCGAACCGTTAGTACGATTTTATGATTCAATTTACCATCATGATAAATGCCTTGGTGGGGCAATCTGGAGCGGAATTGATGATATCTTTCACCTGCCTGATGGAAGAATTGTTGGTTATGGACCATGGGGCCCGCTGGATGGCAGGCGAAGAAAGAAGCCAGAATACTGGGGTATTAAAAAAGCCTATACGCCGGTTCGCATTACCGGTGTGGATTTATCCAACGCAGTGAAGGGGTTTGCTGTGTTGCATGCAGAAAACCGGTTTGATTTTACTTCTTTAAAAGATGTGAAAATTAAAGTCATTTATAACAACGGAAACACTGCGATGATTACTTCTGATATTGCGGCTCATGGGAAAGGAGATATACAGGTGCCATTACCTTTAAATACAACATCGTTTTATATATCATTTACAGATAAGCGGGGGGTGGTGGTAAATGAAGAAGAATATATTGTTAATAAGGCCACAGCTGAATTAAGAACCAACAGGCCAGCTTTTATACAGATGAAAGAAGATGAGATGTTGATCACTGTTGAACAAAACGGGATTACTTATCTTATCAGTAAAAATCATGGCAGCATCATACAGATAAAAAGAGGAGAAGATGTGCTTCTTGCACAAGGCCCTTCTTTTACTGTAGTGCCAATGAACAGTGATGATGGTGGCAAGCCTAATGTGGCCGGTGAAACTTATCAGAATAATATCTATCCTTTAAAAAATTATGCTTTGTACAATATTTTTTCAACTGCTGTGAGTTCTGCAAAAACTGATTCCGGAATTGTGATTCATACACAGATCAGTTATGCAGATGGAAGTTCAGCACGTATGGAATACCGGTTTACAGGAAATGAATTACAGATATATTACACAGTTATGTACAAAGGAAAAGATACTAAACCTTATCAATACGGAATGCTTATGCAACTTCCTGAAACATTTGACCGGCTTACCTGGAAAAGAAATGGAGCTTTTACCACTTACCCTGCTAATGATATTGCCCGAAACAATGGCAACGCTTTATTGAATTCAAGACAAACCAATGGTGTTGAGCCATGGCGTATTGTGCCACCCAACGACTGGAAAGATGATGCAGATGAAAGGGGAAGCAATGATTTCCGGTCAACCAAACACAATATTCTTGAAGTTTCATTACAGGATAATAAAGCGAACAGGATTGTTGTCCGTTCAGATAGCAAACAGTCATCACGCAGCTGGCTTCAGGATGGAACTATACAATGGCTGATAGCAGATTATAGTAATAATGGATCGGAATCATTTTATGGTTCACCTTTTTCTGACGGGCGTATTGACATTAAAGACAAAATGTTAACAGGCAGATTATTTATTTCATTTCCCAGTAAATAATCTGGTTACTTTATAAGAATATAAAATGCCATATATGAAAATCATTCGAGTAAGGATGAGCAGACATGCAGTTATTTTGATTGTTTTATTTTTCATTTTTCAATTGCCTGTATTTGCGGCTCCCAAGGCTTCACATGATATGTATTTTAAACAACTGGCGACAAGCTGGGATGAGGGAATTCCATTAGGTAATGGCATGATCGGAGCTTTAATATGGCAGCGGAAGGAAAATATGCGCTTTTCTCTTGATCGTGCAGATCTTTGGGATTTACGCCCGATGAGAGGACTGCATAGAAAAGAATTCAATTTCCAATGGGTGTTTGAGCAGGTGCTGAAAAAGGATTACAGTCCTGTACAAAAATTTCTGGATGGACCTTATGATCATGAACCAGCGCCATCGAAGATACCCGGAGCGGCATTGGAATTTCCATCAGAGCAATGGGGTAATGTTCAATCTGTACAGCTGTTTCTCGAAACGGCTATCTGTGAAGTAAAATGGGAAACAGGTGTAATAATGAAAACATTTGTACATGCAGAAAAACCAGCTGGCTGGTTTCGTTTTGAAAACGTAAGAGGCCATTTTTCTCCACAACTAATTGCACCCCATTATGAAGGTGAAGTTAAAAATATCGGTGATCCTGTTGGGGGGGATGATCTTTCGAGATTGGGATATCAACAAGGAGTAATTGAACAGCATGGTAACAGTATTATCTATAAACAAAAGGGTTGGGGAGATTTCAGTTATACGGTTTCTATACGATGGAAAAAAGTTGGACAGGGGATTTTTGAAGGGGTATGGAGTATCTCAACCCATTACTTAAATCAGACCGTATTGGAGTCAGATAAAATAACATTAACCCAACTGCGGCAAGGTTTTTACAAAAATTATTCAACTCATGAAAGTTGGTGGAAGAACTTCTGGAGTAAGTCTAAGATTCAAATACCAGATGAAAAGTTGGAAAAGCAATGGTACCAGGAACAATATAAATTTGGTTCTGCTTCACGAAAAGGATCACCTCCAATTTCATTACAGGCAGTTTGGACGGCAGACAACGGAAGACTTCCCCCGTGGAAAGGAGATTATCATCATGATCTGAATACGCAGTTAAGTTACTGGCCTTCTTACAGTGCTAATCATCTGGATGAAGCAATGGTGTACCTGGATCACCTTGATAAAAATAAGGCCAATTACCAACGTTATACAAATCTCTATTTTGGTAAAAAGGGATTGGCTGTTCCCGGAGTAACAACTTTAGATGGAACGGAAATGGGAGGGTGGATACAATATGCTTTGTCGCCAACTGTTTCTGCTTGGCTATCGCATCATTACTATCTGCAATGGCGTTACAGTATGGATAAAGTTTTTTTGAAAGAGCGGGCATACCCATGGATTAAAGAAACTGCAATTTTCCTGGAAAATTTAACTATTAAGGATGAGCTTGGGCGCCGTAAATTACCACTCAGTTCAAGCCCGGAAATAAATGACAACAACATTACTGCCTGGTTTCAGCAAACAACCAATTATGATCTTGCGCTAATGAAATTTGTTTTTTTGAAAGCTGCAGAAATGGCCAAGACGTTAGGGTTAACAAAAGAAGCCGAACACTGGGAAAGTATTCTTGGTGAATTTGGTGACTTTGCAATAAGCAAGAATCAAGAATTAATGATTGCACCTTCACAAGCGTATCAACAATCACACCGCCATTTTTCAAACATGATGGCCATTCATCCTCTGGGATTGATTAAATGGGAAGATGGAGAACAGTCGCAGATGATTATCCGAAACAGCATTCACCTGTTAGACAGCATTGGCCCTGACTATTGGTGTGGCTATACATATTCATGGTTGGCAAATCTGAAAGCACGGGCCAAAGATGGAGAGGGTGCTGCAAATGCTTTACAGATTTTTGCAAAAGCATTTTGTTTAGCAAATGGATTCCATGCGAACGGTGACCAAACTAAATCAGGATACTCAAAATTCGAGTATCGCCCATTTACTTTGGAGGGAAATTTTGCATTTGCTGCAGGATTACAGGAAATGCTCTTGCAGAGCTATGCTGGTTTTATCGAAGTTTTGCCTGCAGTACCTGTTTGCTGGAAAGATATTTCTTTTTCAAAATTGCGTGCAGAAGGTGCTTTTCTGATTGACGCCGTTAAGGAAAAAGGAAGTATCAGGTATGTAAAAATTGTTTCAGAAAAGGGGGGAACTACTGTATTGAAATTACCATTCCCGAATTGGCGAATTAAATTCCGGAAAAGCGTGGAGTTAAAAGAGTGTAAGAATGGTTATTTAACACTTTTGTGCAAACCAGGAGCTGAACTAATTCTACTAAACAAGAATTCTGAATAACTATTGATAAAAATGTTTTAAAATGAAAATAACTGATGTAAAAGTATGGCTTGTAGAAGGTGTTAAATATAACTGGACCTTATTAAAAATTTATACTGATACAGGGCATACAGGAGTAGGTGAAGCAACCAACTGGCCGGGTAGTCCCATTGTGTATGAAGCAGCAAAACATGTTGGTCAACGTATTATTGGACTTGATCCGATGCAAACGGATTTTATCTGGACAAAACTTTACCGTGATCTGAACTGGATAGGACCTTATGGTGCCAGTCTTTGTGCAATTAGTGGTATTGATATGGCTTTACTTGACCTGAAGGGAAAAGTATTGCATACCCCATGTTATGAATTGCTGGGCGGTGCTTTTCGCAAGAATATTTTATTGTATGCAAATTATTGGTTTACTGCCGGTGGACATAATGCAGATGACTATGCTGCACAGGCCAAAAAAGTAAAAGAGGCCGGTTTTACCGGACTGAAATTTGATCCTTTTGCACATACCAATTATTTATATGGGGAGGATCTTTCTTCTAATCTTACTTTAACCACTGAACAGCAGGACCTTGCTTTTGAAGTAAGTAAGGCCGTAAGAGAAGCAGTGGGAAGGGATTTTGATATTATGATTGAAACTCACGCCATGCTTAACTACCGTGTTGCTGTAAAAATGGCACAGCGTTTTTCACAACTGGATATAACATGGTATGAAGAACCTGCTGGACCTGAAAGTGCTGATACATTACGTGCCATGCGTGAACGTATTCCTTCCAATGTATCTATATGTGTTGGAGAGCGGCATTACACAAGGCATGGTATCCGTCCAGTTCTGGAAAAAAATATCTGTGATATAATGATGCCTGATATTACCCGTTGCGGTGGCCCATCTGAGATGAAACGTATGGCCACCATGATGGAAGCCTATAATGTATTGCTGGCTCCGCATAATCCGAACGGGCCGTTGTCAACATTGGCATCTGCACATGTTTGTGCTTCTGTTCCTAATTTCTTCCGGCAGGAATTTATGTTTAATGATGTTGCATGGAGGGATACGGTTATTACTCATCCCATTCAGGAGATGGTACGGGAGGGATATCTGCAACTGAGCGACAGGCCTGGCCTTGGGGTGGACCTGGTTGAAGAGGAAATGGAAAAACATCCTGGTATTTTAGAAACACGCCCCGGATTTTATATCTAATCATCATTAAAGAAAGCGATATGTTTCAGATAGATTTTTCAGGAAAAACAGTTTTGATCAGTGGAGCCAATGCCGGTCTTGGATTGGGAATTGCACGTCAAATGGCAAAAGCAGGAGCAAATATTTCAGGGTGTGCGAGAGGTGGTGAAGATGCTGTTTTTAAAAAGGAAATGATGCAATATGGTGCCCGGGTTTTGTACACAAAATGCGATGTAACATGCCAAACTGATCTTGAAAATTTTGTTGCACGTACTGTTGAAAGGTTTGGGGGAGTTGATATACTGATATCCAATGCGGGGGCAAATGTTTTTACCGGTGCAGATAAAAGTACTGATGATGATTGGCAAAATAATATGGAGCTAAATCTTGCATCACACTGGAGACTGGCAAAACTTTGTAAACCTTACTTAGAAAAAAACAACGGGGTAATAATTATCATGTCATCAAATCATGCATATTATACCATTCCAGGTTGCTTTCCTTATAATATCAGCAAGACTGCTTTAACAGCATTGGTGCAGAGTCTTTCAATTGAATGGTCACCATTCATCCGTACTGTTGGAATTGCTCCAGGATTTATTGATACTCCCGGTAATCAGAAATGGTTTGATTCATTCAGTGATCCTGAGGCTGAACGGCAGAAAACAATTGACCTGCATCCGGTAAAAAGAATTGGAACAGTTGATGAAATTGGTGGATGGTGTGTTTTTCTGGCGAGTGAATATGCCTCTTTTTCTTCAGGAACAACTTATCTAATTGATGGAGGCAGAAGTGCTTTAATGCAACAAAAATAATCTCTGTTATCAACTCCGAAACTAATGATGAACATAATTAAGGCTGAATTAGTTTATAAACATCAACTGCAACTTGGTGAAGGTGCCTACTGGCATGCTGACTGGAAAAAGTTTTTGTATGTTGATATTAATGAAAAACGCTTAGGCATTCTGGATCCTGTAAACAAAACAATATCAGAACATCTTCTGACAAAAAAACCAGGTGCTGTATTTGCAGCTGGTGAAAATAAACTGCTGATTGCACTTGAAGATGCAATTGTTTTGGTAGATTTTCCTTCCGGAAAAACAGAAGTTCTTGCCGATATTGAAAAAGATATACTGCAGAACCGTTGTAATGATGGAGCCTGTGACATTGCCGGCAGGTTGTGGATAGGAACGATGAATGTTTTTGCTAAGGCTAATGAAGGTTCCTTGTATTGCTTTGATGGAAAAGAATTGGTAAAGATGATTAACGGGACAACAGTATCCAATGGTATCTGCTGGTCGCCTGATAACAAAGTGATGTATTATATTGACTCTTTCGAATATAATATCAGGGCATTTGATTATGATGTTGATACAGGTAATATCAGTAATGTAAGGGTTGTTGTTTCAATTAATGAAAAAGGATTGACAGCAGACGGAATGTGTGCCGATGAAGAAGGGAATTTATGGGTTGCGATGTGGGGAGGAGGCTGTGTAAATTGTTATAACCCGGGAAATGGAGATTTGATTTCAAAGATTATAGTTAGTGCTCCACATGTTACAAATTGTTCTTTTGGCGGAGAAAATAATCAGCAATTATTTATTACTACAGCACGAGAAGGATTATCGGAAAAGGAATTAGATAAATATCCTTTAAGTGGTTCCTTATTTATAGCTGAAACAGGTAAAAGAGGGTTGCCGTTATATGCTTTCAGACAAAAAATGAATTTTTAAAACAGAGAAAATGACTTTAGCGTTTATTGACTATCTCATTATTGCGATCTATTTTTTGTTTGTTATCGGTATTGGTTTTTTATTGAAGAGAAAAGTAAAAACCAGCAATGATTTTTTAATGAGTAACCGGAGTATTCCTCTTTGGATTACCAGCCTTGCTTTTATTTCTGCCAATCTTGGTGCCCAGGAAGTTTTAGGTATGGCCGCCAATGGAGCAAAATACGGAATGTTAACAGTGCACTTTTATTGGGTTGGTGCTCCTATTGCAATGATTTTTTTGGGAATTTATATGATGCCCTTTTACTATGGAAGTAAAGCCCGCAGCGTTCCTGAATACCTGAAACTTCGTTTTGATGAAAAGACTCGGACACTGAATGCCATCAGTTTTGCTGGAATGACCGTTTTTTCATCAGGAGTTTCCTTATATGCTCTTGCTATGCTTATGGAAGTGATATTGGGATGGAATTTTAATATTTCTGTTTGGGTGGCTGCATTTGTGGTAATGGTTTATACATTCACCGGTGGACTTACAAGTGCCATTTATAATGAAGTACTGCAGTTCTTTTTAATTGTGCTTGGCATTGCCCCGTTGGTATATATTGGACTTGATAAAGCTGGAGGATGGCAGGGGATTCTACAACATGTAGATGCTGCAAAATTACATGCCTGGAAAGGTCTGGATAATCCTTCAAATAATCCTATGGGGGTTGATGTTGCAGGTATGGTAATGGGGCTTGGATTTGTATTAGCTTTTGGTTATTGGTGTACGGATTTTTTAGTGGTACAGAGAGCAATGGTCAGTGGAAATTTAAACGATGCGAGACGTACTCCCATCATTGCTGCAATTCCTAAAATCCTTATGCCGGCAGTTGTTATTTTGCCAGGAATTGTAATTCTTGCATTGCAAAAGCAATTTACCGGTTATGAATTACCGCAGAACATCAATGGGTCTGAGAATTACAATATGGTTTTACCTGTTTTATTGCAGAAAATATATCCAAACGGATTGTTGGGTGTTGGTTTAACTGCATTAATCGCATCGTTTATGAGTGGGATGGCTGGTAATGTAACAGCCTTTAATACAGTGTGGACATTTGACATATACCAGTCTCATATCAATAAAAAGGCATCAGATAAACATTATCTTATCATTGGGAAGGCAACAACTATAATCGGAATTTTAATTTCAATTGCAACGGCTTATGTTGCCAGAAGTTTCAATAGTATTATGGATTTGCTGCAGTTGGTTTTCAGTTTTGTCAATGCTCCATTATTTGCAACTTTTGCACTCGGAATGTTTTGGAAAAGAGCAACCGGGCATGGAGCTTTCTGGGGGTTGATAGCGGGAACTGGTGCGGCAGCAATCATACAGGGATTAACGACTGCTGAAGGTAAGGGAGGATGGATCTTTGCACTACATGATTTTTATTCGGGTAGTGGACAAGCATTTACCATTGCCTGGATTTCATTTTTAAGTTGCCTGATCGTTACTGTCGGTGTAAGTTTATTTACAAAACCAACTTCACCAAGCAGCTTAACAGGGCTTGTATACAGCCTTACTCCAAAACAAAACGACAAAGAAAAAATTTGGTACCGGAATCCATTATGGATTGGTATCGTTGTACTGATTGCTTCGTTGGTTTTGAATATTATTTTCTTTTAAAAGAATAGGCTATGAAGAATTTGTTTGATCTACGATTTGTAATAGGATTATTTTTTCTGATAATAGCATTGCTGTTGATTGTTTATTCTCTTGTTACCGGTACGAAAGTCAATTTGTATTGTGGTTTTGGCTTTCTTCTGTTTGCTGGTTTTATGTTTGTATTCGTGTTTGTTAAGAAATAAGCAGAACATCCTGGCTGTTATTTTCTTATTAATAAGGTTAATTTTTTCTACCAAAAGCTGCAGTGAAAAAACATCAAAAAGAAAATCAGGAATTGAATCTTACCGGCGGGCATCCGGTTTTCAGTGGAAGTTTGGCAGCTGGCATTGATTGGCAACTGGTGAAGTTTAATGCAACCGGAAGATATTTTTGTTTTGAAGAGTTAAATGCTCAACGGCCCAATGATTCGTTTACAACGGTATCAGAACTTTATCTGACCGATGAAAATGGAAAAGATATTCCAGGAAACAAATGGAAAGTATTATATGCTGATAGTGAAGAACTTGATGGCGATGATGGTAAAGCTGAAAATGTATTTGATCTTCAGAATACAACCGTAGGGCATATGCAGTGGCAGTCTGCATCGCCCAAGCATCCTCATCATTTGGTTATTGACATGGTCGGTGTATATAAAATTGGCAGCTTGAAATACCTGCCACGGCAGGATTCACCAAACGGGAGGGTTAAAGATTTTAACTTGTATTTCGGGCAAACGCTGTTTAAAGTATTATAAAATTAAGAAGAGCTATTTTTCTAATCTTAAACTACCTGTACATTCGAAATGGTTACTTTGGCAATAGGAAAATTATACAACAGCTATTTGTTGAGCCTGTTCGTTAACGAATCGAAATTCATTAATAATATAAAAACTTTGCGCAAACGATTGCTCAGTGGCAAAATAGGTGAATTTAAAAAGTTTAAATTGCTTTCGATTCAATTCCGTTTATCATTAGTTGGTCAGTAATGTGATTTAAATTTGCTGTAGTTTATTCTAGATAAAGATTTCAGTTCTTATAGTTTTTTTTCGGTGATGCGCTATTTTTATGAAAAGAATGAATATTGTCCGGCAAGAAGTTTATCGAGTTGCTTATTGAACATATAATGTAATTCTGTTTCGGTGATTTGAATCCTTTTTTAACTGCTTATTTTATGAGTGTGAACATAGTTAAGGCTGATAAGCGGAGTGATATAATATCCTTTTTTAAAGAAAAGGGTGAACCCGGATTAGCTGATATCTATTGCCGTTCATATGAAAATCTTTATCACTGTGGATTAAGATCGGGATTCTCTTCAGAACATGTTGAAGATATAATTCAACAGATGTTCCTGGAATTTGCAGAAAAAAAAATAAGTTTTGAGAACGTACATAAAATTGAGGCATTTGTTCTTACCTGTTTTAGACGAAAACTAATTGATTACCATCGCTCAGCATCCAGGAATGTCAATAAGGCTTATCCCAGTTGGGTTACAGATATATATATTTCTCAACAGGACATCCTGGAAGAAAAAGAAGAAATTTATACCCGGGAGTTGAAGCTAAAAAAGGCGTTTGATTTACTACCCAGCCAGTGCAAAACAATAATATATTATAAATATACACTTGGCTTAACAAATGAAGAAATAGTTTTAAAAACAGGATTGAGTATACAGACTGTTTATAATACTCTCTATAGAGCAATTAAAGCTTTGCGAAAAGATGTGTCGGATTCTAATACTTAACAGCCAGCATTTTCCTTAAAAAGCCCCACTGATCTTAATAGTAGATGCACTTCAGAACATCCCCTGCGATTACTTCCTTATTATTTAGCTGATTATGAATTGGTCTTTTATGAATGTTTTTTCTACAGTAAATCAGCTAAAAAAGATATTTAAAAAAAAACAACAAAAGACAGGTAAATTAATTCATTTTCTTCGTCATAGTAATGGCGATGTTAATTTTTAACCAAGAAATATGACTATTGAAGAACTAATAATAGATGATTCTTTTATTAATTTTTGTTTAAAAAAAAATTCAAAAGATATTGTCTTTTGGGAAGAATATCTGATTCTAAATCCCTCTGAAAAAGAAAAAATTGAAGAAGCTGCATTCTTCGTAAAAGAGTTGTTTAATATATCAAAAACCGTGGAAATTGAGCCAGAGGTAAATGGAGCTTTAATAAATACTTCTGTTCAATCGAGATCAAAAATAATATCTCTTTTCAGCAGGATAGGTATAAGGCCGTTTGCGGTAGCCGCTGCTGTTTTATTACTATTCATGCTGGGTTATACAACGATGTATTTGCTGAATCTGAAAAAAACTGAATTCGGAAATGGTGAAGTTTATTCTGAAAATCGGAATAAATCAATTATGGAAAAGGGCAAACAAAATGAAACAGTATCAGACACTCTCACTTATGCCACAGGATATGGTGAGAAAAAAAGCATACGGTTGGCAGATAGTTCAGTTGTGATTTTAAATTCATTAAGCCATTTAAGAATTGAGAACAATTTTGCAAAAAATAACCGTACAGTTTATATTGATGGTGAAGCTCTTTTTGATGTTACTCACAACGAAAAGATGCCATTTATAGTTAAAACTCAAAACTTTACGGTTAAAGTTTTGGGTACGAAATTTAATATTAAAAGTTATAAAAACGACAAGATTTGCGAGGCCTCATTATTGCGTGGCAAAATTGAATTGTCTGTTAAAAATAATACTGCAGATTCAAGTATTGTTTTAAAACCATTACAGAAAGTGTTTATTAGTAATGAAGGTATTAGTTCTACAAAGATTTTGTCTGGCAAAAGGTTGGCAGGAAAACCAGGGCAAATAATATTGAATAAGGAAACTGAGGTCAAGCTACTTGAAACTGCTTGGGTATATAATCGGTTTGAATTTGAGGATACCTACTTAGAAGATATAGCAATTATGTTAGAAAGGAAGTTTGGAGTTACGATCAAATTTGAGAACGAATTGGTGAAGCGATATATGTATACAGCTTCATTTGAAAAAGAAAGTGTTGGTGAGATATTGAAGGCATTATCAGCAACTTTACCATTCAAATATGAAATAAAAGATAAAGTTATTGATATAAAAAAATAAAGGGAAAGTCTGGAACACTTCCCCTTTTGTTCAACTAAAAATGACCGGAAATCTCAGTGACTCGGGAAGACCGTGCATTTATTATTCATGTTAAACTAAAACAAAGGTATGGAAAAAAAATGTCCATCAGGGAGCCTTGTCTGTAATCGGCTTCCACTAAAAACGATTCTGCTTATGAGATTTAGTTTTGCCGCAATTCTGCTGGCCATCTCGTTGAATCTTTCTGCATTTGGTTTTTCACAAGAAAAGGTTTCAGTTAATTTCAAAAAAACCAAATTAGAGAAAGCTTTAAAGGAAATTGAAGAACGATCCAGTTACCGGTTCGTTTTTAGCAGTCAAATTATTCCCCAGGATGCAAGAGTGACAATTTTTGCAAATGACATCAAAGTAGATGAACTGCTTGCCAAGATGTTGCTGGGAACAGGTTTGCAATTTAATGTCAGCTCGTCTGGGCTAGTCGTTATTAGTAAATCACCTGATTTTGTAACGCCTCCACCTGTGATTATTAAAGGAAGAATTACAGATGAACAGGGGAACCCTTTAGTTGGTGTAAGTGTGAGTGAAAAAAAAGCAAAGAAAGGAACAACAACTGATGATCAAGGTAATTTTTCAATCGAAGCAAATTCAGGTGAATTATTGGAAGTTAGCTATGTAGGGTATGTCACTCAGTTAATAAAAGTCGGTAGTTCAGCAATGAGTTTGGATATTAAAATGCAAAAATCAGCTAACGACATGGGTGAAGTTGTTGTAATGGGATATTCGACTACAACGAAAAGAAAAACAACTGCATCGGTTGCAACAGTTGATGCAGGTAAATTATCTGCTATTCCTGTTGCCTCAGTAAATGATGCCTTACTGGGTCGTGTAAATGGGTTGATTCTTGTAAATTCAAGTGGAGCGCCAGGTGTAAAGTCTTCCATTTCTATCAGAGGAGGAGGTACACCATTATTTATAATAGATGGGATAATTAGGTCGCAAAACGATTATGATAACCTTAATCCAAATGATATTGCAACTATTACTTTTTTAAAGGATGCTGCAGCTACAGCGGTTTATGGATCACTTGGAGCAAACGGAGGAGTAGTCATTACAACTAAAAAAGGTGCTGCCGGTAAAACAAGCATTAATTATGGGTATAATCAGGTTATGTCACAACCAACCATTTATCCAACAAAGCTTGGATCTTACGAAAGAGTAAAAGCAACAAATGAAGTGCTGGTACGTGAGGGAAAGACTCCAGTGCCAGATTCAATTGTACAATTTTACAAAGATCAGACAAGACCTTTTCTTTATCCGAATACTGACTGGAGAAAAGTGGGTATGAAAGATTGGGGAACTGATAAGAGACATGATCTATCGCTTTCTACAGGTACGAAACAAACCACATTGTATAGTTCACTTTCCTATTATGATCAGGGATCAATACTACGTACAAATCAAAACTATAATAAAAGAGTAACATACAGATTAAATACAGTTAGCGATTTCGACAAAATAAATTTGAAGGTTACAACAGGTATAGATGGGTTTGTAGAAACTAATATTATTCCTAATTCATCCCAAGGTTCAAACTATGGCCAGTATATTGGTCATATTCAGGATAAAGACCCTATGCAACTTGCTTATAATGAATTTGGATTGCCATCAGCGAATACTACTGATAATCCTGCAGTTGAATTATCTCCTTTATCAGGGTATAATAGAAACCAAGCTCGAGTAAATAATATCGTTTTTGCTGCTGATTATACGGCTTCTTTTTTAAAGGGATTGCATTTTAAATTTAATGGAAATTACAATCAATGGGCATCAAGAAATAAATCATGGAATGTTACAGCACCCTCTTATGCCAATGGTAGTAAAGTTGCTCTGCTTACCGCTCCTCCAACTCTTTCAGAATACAGGGGAGAAGGAACCGAAATGAATCTCCAGTGGTTTATTACTTATAACAGGCAGTTTAAGCAGCATGAGATTAATTTTACCGGTGTATATGAAACAAATCAACTAAAGTCTTCAAATGTAAGTGCTAGCAGAGTACGTTACCAGATTCTTTTCGATCAGTTTGTGGCAGGACCAACACTTGATCAAACCACTGGTGGAAGTGAATTTGAAAGTGGAAGAGCTGGTTACATTGCTCAGTTAGGCTACAATTACAAACAGCGTTATTATTTAGAGTTAAGCGGTCGTTATGACGGTAATGATTTTTATCCTACCAATAATCGTTGGGGCTTTTTCCCATCCTTATCAGGAAGCTATATTGTGTCGGATGAAAAGTTCATGAGTAAACTAAACTCAAAAAATATTCTGAATTTACTCAAACTTCGGGCATCTTATGGTACCGTTGGTTTAACTAATGCAGGATTTGGTCCTTTTGCATTTGTACCAGGATACAACATTAATGCCAACGCCTGGGTGATTAATGGTCAACTTGTTCAGGGAACAAGTGAGCCCGGTAATTTGCCGAGTACCAACTTTACATGGTATAGCACTAAGTCAAGTAATATTGGTATTGATTTTGCCAGTTTGAACAACCGTTTAAGCGGCTCCTGGGATTACTTTTATATGCGAACAACAGGTTATACCGGAGCTAATTCTGCTATTTATTCCACCACTTTAGGTATTGGCTTACCACCAGTAAATGTTACAAAACAAGCAACTCGCAGACATGGTACAGAAGTTATAATTGCCTGGGGCGATAAAATTGGCCGCAGCTTCAATTATAAGATTACAGGAGTTTATAGTTATTTCAATACCATAAACGAATTTGCAAACGAAGACTCAGCAACTTTAAAGAATCCTTATACCAGGAATTCAGGTCTTGAAGGAAGTTATTTACAAACCGGTTATATCAATAATGGTTTCTATCAATCAAACCAGGATTTATTAAATGGACCTAGACGTATTTCATCTACAAATGTAGTTGGTGGGGATTTGAGATATGAAGATGTTAATGGAGATGGAAAGATTGATGGTTCTGATTTCAGAAGAATAGGGCACAATACTTTTCCACGCAGCAATTTTGGTGTTACAATTGATATGAATTATAAAGGATTTTTCTTTACAACAACTATCGCAGGTTCGGGTAAAAGAGACCGTTATATAGGAAATGTAATACAAGGTGCTACAGGCAGACCATTTGTGTATGGGTTTATGCTCAATTACTGGACACCAGAAAATAAAGGGGCTTTATATCCACGCCCGGTTTCAAGTGATGCAGTTAGCAACAATAATTTTACATCAAGCGACTTTTGGCTTATTCGTTCAGGATATGTTCGGGTGAAATACCTGCAAATAGGTTATGATTTTAAGCAAGGAGCTCTAAAAAATATTGCTGTATTTAAAAGCTTAAAAGTATTTATTTCTGGTACCAATTTGTTGACAAGTGCCAAGAGCATGAAATATTTTGTGGATCCTGAATCGGATATTAATAACTACGGTTATCCTATACAACGAACTATTTCATTTGGTGCGAATATCGGATTATAAAAAGTAAGTAATAACAATAATAAATACACACATGAAACGAATAATAAATATATTTTGCATTATTGTTCTGGTTCTTTCATCTTGTAAAAAAGTGCTGGAAACCCAGCCCTACAATAAAATAAGTGAAGATGTTGTTTGGAGCAATAAAGCAAATGCAGAAACGTTCATTTTTTCCACTTATGGAATAATGGGCAACTATTATTTTGGAACTTCTTCAGACGGACGTACACTTAATATGCTCCCAACTGATGGTACACATAATACCTTTAGTCCCATATTTACTGAAACAATTGACAGGAACAGTGGCGTAGGAGGATTTAATAATTTTAGTGCTATTAGAAGATGCAACCTGATTATTGAAAGGGTAGGAACTTCTACAGGCATTTCTGATCCTGATAAAAAGTTGTTGATTGCAGAAGGCAAATTTTTAAGAGCAATGTCATATTACCAGGTGGCAAGAAATGTGGGTCGTATTTGCTGGATAGACAAAGTGTTGACACCAGAAGATGAATTAAAATTGCCAAGTACAAAAACACCTTCAGAATCTTATGCCTATATTATCAAGGATCTGGAAGAAGCAGTAGCAGATATGAGTAAGGATAAGATTCCGGGAAGAGCAAATAAATACGTAGCAGCTGCATTTCTTTCGGAAGTTTGTTTACAGGCAGCAGCCTATAAAAATTATCCCAATCCTCCGGCACTTGCTGCAAATGATCCTTTGATCGATAAAGCAATTACTTATGCCAATATGGTTATTAATGAAGGTGGATATGCTTTAGTGAGTAATTATGGTGGCATGTTTAATGAAACAAATCCCACAGCTTCCGAAATAATCTATGCATCATATAGCAAGGCATTAAATACACAGTGTGTTAATACTCCAATGCAATCGATGATCCCTAATATCAATGACGATAAGTTAAGGTCTTATGGTGCACCCGGAGATGGCCCTGCTTTTAATGAACCAATCAGGGCTTTCGATGCATGGATTGAGCATACTCCTCCTTATAATCTTGCGAAAGATTATTTGACAATCGATAAGGCTGATAATACGAAAGCGTTGCCGTGGGATCAAACTTCGCAATATCTTGCTGCTGTTGACGAAGGAACTTCATCAATTCCCAAACAAGCAAATGAAACTTATGTAAAAAAAGGAAAAATTAAAACAGGTAGCACTGAAACCGTTTGGACACTTACCAACGTCGGCAGGGATGCAAGATGGGCACAGACAATGGTTTCAGATTCCAATATTTTCTTAGGAAGGCTGATAAGGACTTCTTTAAACGGTAATGCTACTCGTTGGTTGCAAATGAAAGTATGGGGCTATAGTGCATCAAATTATTACTGGAGAAAAGGGATTTATACAAACGTGCAACCACATATTTACTGGGATTCACCTACTGATTATCATTTTGTATGTATGAGGCTTGGTAGAGTGTATCTCAATCTGGCAGAAGCTTACTTGCTGAAGGGTGATTTAGCTAATGCTTTACTTAATTTGAACAAAACAAGAGTTGTTCATGGCCAACTACCACCTTCTATTGCTTCAAATCTTACAACTGCCTGGAAGGATTATAAGAGGGAGCGCCATGTAGACCTTGTAATGGAGAATGATTATTACTGGAGCCTTCTTCGTTGGGGCCGTTATGGAGGAGATGCTAATTCTGGTCTTGCTTCTGGAGGAACTATACCTGAACTGACTGAAGTGCCACAGGTTATGGACAATACAAAAGATAGTAAAGAATTCACTATCGTTGAAGGGCCATTTGCAGGTCAAAACAATTTAAGGGCATTTAATCCACAGCGTCGTTATTTGTTACCAATTCAACAAAGTTTGATTGATAATAATGTCAATTTCGGACCTCAAAATGTTGGATGGTAAAAGACGAATTATTCATTTAAAAAATTAATTGAAATGCGAAACAAGTTTAAATATCTAATCGTATTGCTTACGTTCCCTGTTATGCTTTCCTCTTGCCTAAAGGCAGGTCTGGAAGATTTTCCTGAATGGGATGTAAATGATATCAGTAACGTATATGTTGAGTTCAGGTATAATAGTAATGTTCAATATTGGAGTGAGCCAATTGTTGCTTACAAGCGATTGACTGTAACTCAAACTATTGATAAGACCAATAAAACAGTTGCTATTGCAATTACAGTACCTGCTGCAAGTGGAAGCTTTACTACTGATATACGTAATACAGTGACCCAGGATAAATTAATCCCTTATTTTGATATATCAACTGCAGCTTCGATGCAAGGCACTGATGGTACAGCTAATCCTGGAAACATATCGGATCTTACCAAACCTTTAAAATATAAAGTTACCGCTGCTAATGGAAGTTCTGCTATTTGGACAATTACAGTAACATCTTTTACTAAGTAACAATTTATGAAATAGTTAACTGCAGCTTATTATCGTAAGCAGTTAGTTTTAGGTCAAACCGGTTGTTTCTACAGTCGGTTTTTCTTTCCTTTAAAAAATAGTCATTAACTAATAGAATTGTATTTAAAACAAAATATTACAAACGATTCATTTTTTGCTAAATAGATTACCACTTTACTCTGGCATTAGTTTTTATAATATGATAGATTCGATAATCTGGAATAGTTGCTGATAGAGAATGGAGCACTCTTTTTTTTATAGTAAAAAAAGAATTGAAGCCAATTGAATTTTCTTTGTGTTTTATTCAGTCTTTATGCATAAAACCATCTTCAAAAGGAACAATGTGATTTTAATTTGCCAATACAAATGAATAGCGTTCACATTTTGTATGGCAATATTGCAGAGAAAGATATTGATAGTGTATATGTTGTTCCGCAAGCTGCAGAACATTGATTCAATAAGCGAGAAAAGATTTGAGTTACAATGTTGTTCTTTCAGAATTGTTATAAATGATTTTTTATATGAATGCCCAAGTTAATTTAAGACCTGTAAATATTAAGCATAATGCTATCTTATACACTTTGGTAGTAGCCTTTTTATTTCAATTTCCTCTGTCGGGGATATGTCAAAAGCCAAGTACGCAAAGGGCAATTCGTTCGAAGCTGATTCCTGAAAACGACAGGATTTTATCCCGGCTTTTCTCTCCAAACGGAGTTGTTGGAATACAGGTGGATATTCAAAACAATGAACTCGGTTATTGGGTGTTGTACAATAAAAAGCCATTGGCGGGACGGACTTGTATTGGTTTGCTTGTTGATGACGCTGATTTGGGCAAAGGTGCGACACTGATCAGAAGTTCTCTTTCATCTAAAAAGATTGAAAAAATTGCAGTTCGCAGCACTTCATCGCTGGTGGTTGCAAAATATACACAAGCTACCCTTTCACTGCTTTCAGGTACAGGCAGAGCATATGAACTTTTATTAAGGGTTTATGATGATGGTTTAGCCTGGAGATTTGTTGTAAAGGGTTCAGGGCAATACAAAATAAGCGGAGAACCTTCCAGCTTTTCTCTGCCTGCTGGAGCAAATGTATGGTTTACTCTCCCAGATGTATCGTACGAAGGCATTTACAAGCAATGTAGAGTTGAAGAACTGAAACCGGATGAGCAGTTGATGTTGCCAGTGGTGTTTCGTTCAAACGAGGCTAAGCTGTATGGAGCAATTACCGAAGCGCATCTTTCTGGTTTTGTTGGCATCAGGCTGCGTAATGAGGGCAAAGGAGTATTGGGATTCGATTATCATGACCAAAAAACATTTGAAGTAAACGGTGAAATTGTTACTCCCTGGCGTTTGATGATGCTTGGCAAAAATCTGAATGCGTTGGTGAATAATTCGCTCATACTATCGCTTTCGCCCCGCCCTGATTCCATCCTGGCAAATGCTACATGGATTCAACCTTCTCGACTTGGATGGTCATGGATGGCAGGTGGTGGCGCTAACGGCGTGAACCTTGAAAATATGAAAAGATATGCAAGAGCTTGTGCCGATCTGGGATTTGAAGGCAATCTTGTGGATGAAGGCTGGAGCCATTGGGGTGGCGGTGGCGAAAAAGCCTGGGATATGGTGCGGGAATTGGTGAACTACAGCAATTCGTTGGGTGTGAAAACATGGCTTTGGAAATCATGTCCCGACAGAGCTGGAATTCCAGGAATCTTTGATTCTCTGCAACGTGATGGTTTTTTCAGGAAATGTGCAGAAATTGGTGTTGCTGGAGTAAAATTGGACTTTTTGAACAGTGAAGGGATGAAAGAAGTAGCATTTATGGAAAATGCGCTAAAGGATGCTGCAAATTATCACCTGATGGTAATAATTCACGGTTGCAATAAACCTACCGGCACAGATTACACATGGCCCAATGAAATGAGTCGTGAAGGCATCCGTGGTCAGGAGTATGGTGTAAATGCTTCGCTTGACCAGCGTCATCCTTTTGGCCGTTTACTAACTGGTCATGGAGATTACAGCCCATTCTGGTGCAATCCTACAGACAGAGTAGCGGACGGTGCAGGTACACGTGCACACAATCTGGCAACCATAATCAACTATACATCGGCTGTACTGCTTCCCTGCGAACATCCCGAACGGATTCGAGATATGCCCGAAGCTGAATTTTTTAAAAGTGTTCCTCTTGTATGGGATGATACTAAAGTATTGCCAATGTCGGGATTTGGACAGTGCGCAGCTATGGCCCGTAGAAAAAGCGGTTCCTGGTTTGTAGGAATCACTAATGATAAAAACGTTTCTACAAAACGGCTTTCTTTAAGTTTTCTTGGTAAAGGCGCCTGGTTCGCTGAGATTCATACCGATTCCCATTCTGATCGTAACCAATCAAAGCTCGTAACCAAAATAGTGAAATCTTCTGATGTGCTTAATGTTAATATGCTTTCATATGGTGGCTGGTGCGCTCGTTTTAGTAAGATGGTTTTTAATAAGTATGGAGGAAAATTTACTCCGGGAGAAAAACTGCTTGTAACAACATCCTCCTCCAATGCTGTAGTACATTATACTTTTGATGGCACAGAGCCGGTGGCTGCTTCACCAAGTTATCCAAAAGGAGGAATAACCCTTTTGAATAGTTGTACGTTGCGTGTGAAAATAATTTCAGGCGATGGCGCAGGGGCTGAACTAGCATATTACTTTAATTGTGCTAGTAAGCTGTAAAAAAATGTCTTGTTATTGCTTTGATTTCGGCAGACCTTTTTTGAGAGGCTATACTGAGAACCGATTTGTTTTAAAGTCATAGTTTTTTATCAACTAGCTAGAGATTAAAAAATGGGGTAAAAAAATAGGGATGGAAGTACGGATAGATGTTGATAGAATATGGAACTATGTAGAGACTAATACTTATGATAGAAATAGTCATTATTGTTTTGTGTGTTGGAATCTATAAATATCTTATGAGCAATGGATTGCAAAAAAAAGCCGTATTAATTATATGCAGTTTTTCTTAAGTAAAATAGTTTTCACAGCAGCAAGTTTTCTAGTATCAATTTATATTTTATGCGTAAATTAATTTTATTGACAATTGTTTTCCTTAGTATTTCTAATTTACTTATTGCACAGTATTTAGACAGTTTGTTTGAAAATCCAATCATACAGGAAATTAATAGAATGCCAATGAGATCGGCCTATTTTCCTTATGAAAATGAAAAACGGGCGCAGGTAAACAAACAAGAACAATCAGATCGTTTTATCAGTCTAAACGGCACATGGAAGTTTTTATGGACTAGCGATTATAAAAAATTGCCTTCAGATTATTCTTCATTAAATGTGGATGATAAAAAATGGGATAATATTCAGGTGCCTTCTATGATGGAAAAGAACGGATATGGGATTCCTATTTATACAAACATTCCTTACGAATTCGATCCTGTAAATCCAAACCCTCCTGATATTCCTGACAAGCTTGATCAGTCAGCAGGTATATATCGTCGCTTTGTTGACGTTCCTGCTTCATGGAGCGGTCAAAAAATTTACATTCACCTAGGTGCTGTAAAATCGGCTTTTTTGTTTTATGTAAATGGTAAAAGAGTTGGATTGGGAAAAGACAGTAAACTGGAATCAGAATTTGATATTACTGATTTTATAAAAAGTGGAAAAAATCAATTGACCTTGTATGTTCGCCGTTGGAGTGATGGAAGCTTTTTAGAGTGCCAGGATTTCTGGCGTATGTCGGGCATTTCAAGAGATTGTTATTTATACAGCCGTCCTGTTGTGCATTTTTATGATTATTGGGCAAAAGGTGATTTGAGGAATAATTATGCTGATGGTGATTTGAAATTGAGTGTACAAGTTTGGAACGAAACGAACAACGATGAACAAAATGCAAAAGTTGTTGCTCAGCTTTTTGATGCAAATGGAAATAAAATTTGGGAAGGAAACCAAAGATTATACGATTTGAAAAGAAAACAGGGGCATACCGAAATTGGTTTTACTGCTACTATTAACAATGTAAAAAGCTGGACAGCAGAGACTCCGAATCTTTATACCCTTCAATTGAATTTATATTCTGCAGATGGTAATCTGCAGGAAGTTATCAGGAGAAAAACAGGTTTCCGCAGTATTGAAATTAGGAATAATCAAATGCTAGTGAATGGAAAAGCTGTTATGATAAAAGGTGTTAACCGCCATGAAGTTGACCCGATTGACTGGCAGGTGGTGAGCAAAGAATCTATGCTGAAAGATGTGCTAGAAATGAAACGAATGAACATCAATGCTGTCCGTACCTGTCATTATCCTGATGATAGTTATTGGTACGAGTTGTGCGATGAATATGGTTTGTACGTGATGGATGAAGCAAACATCGAATCGCATGCAATGGGATACGATAATGACAGAACATTGGCGGGCAATCCACTTTTTGAAAAAGCTCATTTAATTCGTATGAAAAGAATGGTGCTGAGAGATAAAAACTATCCTTCTATTATTTGGTGGAGCATGGGAAATGAAGCAGGTAATGGTAACAATTTCTACAAAGGGTATCATTTGATAAAAGGTATTGATGCATCACGCCCAATTCACTATGAACGAGCAGGTGATAACTGGAACAGCGATATTTATTCAAACATGTACTTTAGTCCAGATGCTTTTGAATGGGCTGCATTGAATATACCTAAGCCAACTATCCTATGTGAGTATGCGCATGCAATGGGCAATAGTATGGGTAACTTTAAAGAGTACTGGGATGTGATTGAACGTTATCCTTCATTACAGGGAGCTTTCATTTGGGATTGGGTTGACCAAGGTTTAAAAAAGGAAAAGAATGGTAAAACATTCTGGGCTTATGGTGGAGACTGGGGCCCGAAAGATGTACCTAGTGATAATAATTTTTTATGCAATGGATTAGTAGCCCCGGATCGTGTATGGAATCCACATGCTTACGAAGTAAGAAAAGTTTATCAGCATATAGCATTAAGCTGGAACAACAATACATTAAGAGTTGCCAATAAATACTTCTTTCGTACACTTGAAAACTTTAAATACGAATGGCGGTTATTGAAAAATGGTGGCGAAGTAAAAAGCGGAACAATTGATGGGTTTGCAATTCAGCCAAAGCAAACAGCAACATTTCCTTTGGTTATAGATATAAAGGATAAAGAAAGTAATGAATATTTTTTGCAGGTGCGAGCTGTAACTATTAATCCTGAAAATATTTTACCAGCAGCAACGGAACTTGCTTCAGAAGAATTTCAGTTAAGTAAACCCGTGGCATTTGATTACAAATCTTCTTCTGAAAAAATTTCTGTGAGTAATTTGCAAAATAATTATTCATTCAGCAACAACACATTTTCGCTGAAGGTAGAAAATGGGAATATTGTTGATTATAAAGTAAAAAACCGCCCGGTATTTTTTTCCGTTGCATCGCCTGATTTCTGGCGTCCGCCAACCGATAATGATTATGGTGCTAACCTTCAAAATAAATTACTTGTATGGAAGGATGTGAATGCAAAAGCTGCTGTAAAAAACATCACCGTTATTCCGCAAAATAAAGATGGCTGGCTTACTGTAAAAATTGAAAAAACAATATTAAATGGTGATGCTGTTTATATACAGCAGATAGAAATGGATGGAGCAGGTGCTTTACTTATTACAAATACCATGCAAACTCAAAATGGTACTTATCCCGTTTTATTTAAGTTTGGTAACCATTTCACTTTGCCAACGGATTTTGTAAACATCAGCTGGTATGGAAGAGGCCCATGGGAAAATTATTTCGATCGGAAAACAAGCTCTTTTGTTGAAAATTACAGTGGATCGATTGAAAAGCAATATTATCCATATGTGCGGCCCCAGGAAAGTGGAAATAAAGCCGACGTACGTTATGCAAGTATTCTACGAAAAGACGGATCGGGAGTCAATATTTATTTTGTCAATGATTTACTGAATATTAATGTGCTGAATTATGCCCCTGATCAATTATTCAGTGGAAAACAAAAACAACAATTTCATTCCGGCGAACTGGTACCCGATCAGTTCAATCACCTGAATATTGATTTGCAGCAAATGGGCGTGGGGGGTATTGATAGCTGGGGGGCCTGGCCTTTGGAGAAATACCGTTTGCCATATAAAAATTACAGTTACAAGTATTTGATTGTGCCCTCTCTCCAATAAGGATGTAACGTTATTTTAAATTGGTAAAAGAAATCTGTTTTTTTTCTTTAAGAGTGACTTGGTTTTGTAAATATTTTTTACAGTTTTTATTCGTGTTGTTGTAAATAAAAAAAATGAATAAGTATTTCATATTTATCATAGCATTGTTTTTTTCTCTGAATAGTGTTGGTCAGAAAAATTTAAATGAACCCACAAATACTTCCTGTGATTTTTTATTTAACGAAAAGACTAATTTATTGCAATTACGTTATAACGGTAGTATTATAGTAAGTGCATACATTAAAGCTTCCGGAAAAATTTCAATTGAGAAGAAAATATACGAAGATGCTTCAGGTACGATTACTCAAACTCTGCATGTTAATGGAAATGATGTTATTATTTCGGGAAAAATCAATAGCAGCACTGAAGCAATTACTGCTGAAACACGAACGTCTGCACAACAAAAATTCCCACTTATACGTACAACAATTGGGAGCGCAAGCAGAAACTTACGGAATAATGCAGTGTACGACAGGTGGAGTGACTGGATGATTGAAATGTCAAACAGTAAAGTAAATATTCAACCTGCTGTTATAATGAACAGCAAAGCAGCTGCGTTCAGCTTTATCGCAAAAGGTGATGATATTGTTATCAGTTTCCGGCCCTTATACTATCAAAAACACAAAGGCATATCTTATTTTAAACCACGAACCTATAAAGTGTGGAAACAACCGGTTACAGGCTGGTCGTCATGGTGGGCTTATTTCAGAGAATTTAATGAAAATGATTTAAACAGTTTGCTGAAGGTTTGGAAAGAAAAAAAACTTGCTGATTATGGTTTTAATTATATTCAGATTGATGATGCATACCAGGGTGAAGGTGATAAAGGGCATCTCTCTCCGCCAGATACTTCGGGTCCAAGAGGCTATTATGCAACAGGGGCAAATACCTGGTTAAAATGGAAAAAAGATTTATTTCCTTCCGGTGTAAACGGATATGTACAAAGTGTAAAAAAAGCAGGGTTTAAACCTGCAGTTTGGATGGGGGCCTTTTTTACTGCTACTGATACAGCAACCAAACATCCTGACTGGTTTATACAAGATAAAAATGGCAAACCATCTATAGGGCCATGGATTACTTATGCTATAAATGCAAAGAATACTGAAGCTGTTGAAACGCTCATTCGTCCCATATTCAAAGGATGGAAAGATGCTGGAATGCAATATGTAAAGATTGATCAGCTGAGGCATTATTTATATGACAATATGAATCGCAATCCGGATTTTTTTATCAATAAAGGTTATACTCCCGATGATGTATTACGTGCCTATTTAAAAGTTGCACGTGAAGAAATGGGTAAGGAAACATTTATTCTCTCCTGCTGGGGTGTATTGCCACAGGTTGTTGGACTTGCTGATGCATGTCGTATAGGAGGGGATGGATACGGGCCAGTTACAATGCAGCAATATAATTCCTGGAATGGTATTGTTTGGATAAACGATCCTGATCATTGTGATGTTTATCCTCACTACAAACCTGCTGAAAAGGGAAATGTAAAAAAAACAGAGCAAGTAATTGTCAGCCTTGCGGTAACCAAACTTCGGCCATCGCTGGCGTCAATTGCGGGTTGCATGCTGTTGTTAAGTGATAAGCCGGAAGTGTATAATGAGGAAAGTAACCTGGAGGGAGTCAAAAGAGCTTCGCCGGTATTATTTAGTGTTCCGGGCCAGTTATATGATTTTGATTCTTCAAAAACATCATTAATTCCTGGCTTTAATCTGCAAAGCATTAAAAGTGGTGCAGCTCCTTCACCCATTGATGGCGACCAGTTTGGTAATGTATGCCCATGGTGGCTCAATGAAATTAACCGTGATTTTGAAAACTGGAATGTGCTTTCAAGAATGAACTGGACAAAACAAGCAATGCCTGCAATGAAAGTTTCTTTTGCTGAACTTGGTCTGGACACACATAAGGAATACCTGGTATTTGAATTCTGGGAAAAAAGATTTCTGGGTATTTGTAAAAATGAATTTATTGCTGATGCACTGCAACCTGATGAAATAAGGACCTATTCAATCAGGCAAAAAAGAAATTATCCTCAAATTATTTCCACAAACCGTCATATATCACAAGGTGGTTATGATTTGTCGGATGTACAGTGGAAACAACATATTCTAACCGGTTCCAGCAAAGTTGTAGAAGATGACATGTATGAATTGTATTTGTATATACCTGAAGGATACAAGATGAAAAATGCTGTGGCAGGTAATAAAAAAATAAAAATTGAAAAAAGAAATCAGCTGTTCGTTTTAAGTTTTTTGCCATCAAAAACAGGTAAAGAAAACTGGCGGATTGATTTTGAAGAGGTTAAATAAACTTTTTTAAAGCCGGTTGCGGATTTCGGTAATGGAGATATTCTTTTGATAATTCTTACTGCTACACACAAAAAATAATGAAACAGAAATGTAAAAGCACTGTGTTTTTATTAATAAGTTTTTTATTATCAGGTTATCTCAGATCACAAGGCGATCCTGCATTCAAACTATGGTATAAAAAAGCAGCTTCACGTTTTGAAGAAGCATTGCCGATGGGCAATGGCAGAATGGGAGTGATGATATACGGTGGTGCCAATACAGAACGACTTTCACTGAATGAAGAGACTTTGTGGTCAGGAGGGCCGTTTAATCCCCACATGAACTCAAGTGCAAAAGAATTTTTGAACCCGGTTCGTACAGCATTATTTAATGAAGAATACAGAAAAGCAGATTCGCTCATGAAATTTATGCAAGGGAAATATTCTGAATCTTATATGCCGTTAGGAAACCTGTTTTTTAACTTTCATCATACTGGTACAGTTATAGGTTATAAACGTGAATTGGATATTCAGAATGCCATAAGCCGGGTCAGTTACGTTATTAATGGCACAGAATATAAGCGGGAATATTTTGTGTCTTATCCTGATCAAGTTGTTGTAATAAGGCTTACAGCAAAAGGGAATGACAAGCTTGATTTTGACTGCAGGTTTAACAGTCTATTACTGTATAAACAATCAGGAGAAACGGGCAGTCTTATCATGCGGGGTTATAGTCCTGTTCATGTGGAGCCAAATTACAGGGGCAATATGCCTGGTGCAATTATTCAGGATACTGGTAATGCAATGCGTTTTATTGCTCAGATGAAAGTTTTATCAACAGATGGCAAAAGGCAATGGAATGACAGTGTGCTTCATATCTCTAATGCAAAGGAAGTAATACTGCTTGTATCAATGGCTACCAGTTATAACGGTATTAACAAGAATCCGGGTAAAGAAGGTAAAAATGAATTGAAACTATCCAATAATTATTTGCGGTCCGCATTGGAAAGATCCTATGGCTGGTTGTTGAAACGTCATAAAGCTGATTTCAGAAAATACTTCGATCGTGTTCAATTTAATATTAACGATAGTAGTCTGTTTCATCTGACTACTATAGAGAGGTTGAATCGGTTTGCAAAGGGTCAAACGGACAATCAATTGATCTCTTTGTACTATCAATTCAGCCGTTATCTGATGATAAGTTGTTCAAGGCCTGGTGGAATTGCAGCTAATCTGCAAGGTATCTGGAATGAAGAAGTGCGGCCACCGTGGAGCAGCAACTTCACAACAAATATCAATGCTGAAATGAATTATTGGGGAGTAGAAACAGGTAATCTGTCAGAAATGCACGGTCCGTTACTCGATCTGGTTGAACAACTACAGCAATCTGGTGCAGTTACTGCACAAGAATATTATAACTGTAAGGGATGGGTATGCAATCACAATACTGATATATGGGCTATGACTAATCCAGTAGGTGATTTTGGCGAAGGGGATGCCAGTTGGGCGAGTTGGCCAATGGGAGGAGTTTGGCTTAGTTCTCATTTATGGGAACATTATGCCTTTACTCAAGATAGAAAATTTCTTGCCAACAAAGCTTTCCCTATCATGAAAGGAGCCGTCGATTTTTGTCTGGATTTTTTGACTACTGATAAGAAAGGTTATCTAGTCACTTCACCCTCCACTTCGCCAGAGAATTATTTCAGAATACCTGAAACCGGGTACAGTGGTCCTGTTTCTTATGGCAGTACTGCCGATATGGCAATGATACGGCAATTGTTTTCTGATTTCTTAAAGGCATCTTTTGAATTGAATATGGATGGTAAAATGCAAACTTTGGTTAAGAATGAATTAGGAAAATTATTTCCATATCAAATAGGGAGGAAAGGGAATTTGCAAGAGTGGTATTATGATTGGGATGACGTGGACCCTCATCACCGACATTTATCGCATTTATTTGCGGCCTACCCCGGAAATACCATAACATCTGAAAAAACACCTCTACTTGCAGATGCTGTACGCCGGTCATTAGAAATAAGAACGAATGAAGGAACTGGATGGGCAATTACATGGCGTATTAATTTATGGGCCCGGCTTCAAAATGGTCAAATGGCATATGATGCTATAAAGAAACTTCTGCGTTTTATCGGAAGCGATGCTGTAATAAAAATGAGTGGCGGTGGTACATACGCTAATTTGTTTTGTGCTCATCCACCATTTCAAATTGATGGAAACTTTGGTGGAGGCGCAGGCATTGCAGAAATGATTGTTCAAAGTCATCAGGGATTTATTGATCTTTTGCCTGCATTACCAAATGAGTGGGATTCAGGACAAGTAAATGGATTATGTGCAAGGGGTGGCTTCGAAGTAAATGTCAAATGGAAAGAAGGTAAACTATTATATGCTGAAATAATGTCGAAGAATGGTGGAAAAGTTACAGTGAAGTACTGCGGCAAGGAAAGAAAAATTGCGACAGTGAAAGGTAAAAAATACACGTTGCAGTTTTAGAAAGTGATAACGGATTACTAAAATCTAAACCGTTAAAATAAAATGATAACCGAAGGAAGAAATAGATCGCTTTTTAAAGACATGTATTTTATGTCAATTTGAATGGATAAAAACACAATAACATAGATGCAGATAATATTTTTTTTTACAAAACAGGTTAGAGCAATGACTTGCTTTCTGACATTTTTAAAAATTCAGTTTTTTGCCCAACCTGGCAAAACTATTAATTATGAAAACTAAAAAAAAGCAGGCATTTTTATCGATGATTGCTGTAATAATGAGCTTGTTTGCCCATGCTCAAATTCATCATTATGCCGTTGCTCCATCGCCGTGGAAAGAAGATTTCGGCAATCACAGGGCTGTTTTAAACGTAACGAAACGTGAAGATGCAGTTTATGTGAAATTGTATTGGAGACGAAGAGATCGTGAGCCACAACAAAAATGCCTGATTATTACAGATGCCAATGGCAAACAGGTAACGAACATTTACAGGATAAATATCAATAGGGAATTTGGAGAGATTATTTTTCAACCATTTTCAATTGGAATTTATTATCTGTATTATATGCCTTTCACTGGTGAAAAAAATAACGGATACTGGAATGGAAAATATTTGACGCCTGAACAAAATCCCGAAGTTTCATGGCTTCAAAAAAATAAGATCGAAAACACCAGACCATCCCTTTTTGCTGCAGCTGATGTTATGCAAATAGAAAGTCGGACGGCATTTGATAGTTTTTATCCAATGGAAATTTGCGCTACCGAACAGGAGACAAGATCCATAAGTAATTCGACAGCGGTTAATTTCATGCTTTTTCCTGAGGATAGGACATATCCGATCCGTATGAAAGAGTCACTCCCATATAGATGGGTAAGTAATGGTTCTTCTTCCATTTTTAGAGGCAATGCCATGCGAAATGAATATTATACTTTTCAGATTGGTCTATTTGCCAAAAAGAATTTGACGGATGTGTCAGTAACTTTTAATAAAACAGATAAAGCAACTTGTTTTAATTGTGAAGGTATTGATGCAGATGGTAAATCGTTTGCAAAAAAGTTAAACGTAACAAAGGGGAATGTACAAGCATTATGGATAGGAGTAGATGTTCCGGAATATGAAAAGCCCGGGAAAATGGTATTTGAAGTAGTGATTAGTGTTGCAAATGAAAAACCTCAAACCGTAAAAGTAATCCTGAATATATCTGATAAAATTCTTACAGATCGTGGAGATAGTGAATTGTGGCGACATTCAAGATTGCGTTGGCTTAATTCAACATTAGGATCAGATAAAGAACCCACGGCACCTTATACAGATCTGAAATTGGCAGGCAGAAGTATTAAGTATAAAATGGGGAAACTAGAGTTGAATGACCAGGGTATGATTGACGCTGTTTCTATCAGGAATACTGTATTGATTTCCACGCCTGTTTCCTTTATTGTAGAAACGAATGCCGGTGTTGAACATGTTTCATCATCGATGAAATTTACAGAAATACATTCCGGTCAAATCAACTGGGAAGCAAAATCAGTTGCATCAGATTATTTAATAAAAACCCATGGTTACATGGAGTTTGATGGAAGCATTTCCTACAATATTAAAGTTATTGCTCAAAAGGATTTTGTTGCAAAAAATATTCGCTTATCCATCCCGGTTGAAAAAAAGCAGGCGCAGTATTTTATGGGAATGGGCTTGCCCGGAAAATATTGTCCGTCAACTTATGATTGGAAATGGAATGGTCCTCAGGATTCGTACTGGATTGGTTCGGTAAATGCAGGGTTGCATTGCGAATTACAAGGAGCAAGTTATAGTGGTCCT
The DNA here is from genome assembly GCA_002337125.1 of Chitinophagaceae bacterium UBA1931. Taxonomy (GTDB): domain Bacteria; phylum Bacteroidota; class Bacteroidia; order Chitinophagales; family Chitinophagaceae; genus Lacibacter. The sequence goes on along the minus strand of DDFJ01000001.1, from coordinate 1,132,565 downwards.
TTACTTAATTTATATCACCCTGCACCACCAGTTTCATGGTATAACAATAATAAAGGAGGATTTACGATTACTTCTTCCAGTGATCTAACAATTGCCTCTGCTTTTAGTGGTGAACACAGGTTTAATAGTGGCGATACTATTAACTTTTCCTTTCGGATAATTTTAACGCCGGTAAAAGAACTAAATACGGCTGATCAGTTTGTCAACCGTTATTATCACAATGGCAGTAAACCTTCGCCTGAATTAAGCGATCTGGATTATGGAATTAAAATTACGAACGTGCATCATGCCAATCCCATCAACCCTTACATCAACTACCCATTCATCGCTTTAGATAGCATGAAGCAGTTTGTAAACTTCTGGCAAAGAAAGGGATTGAAAGTAAAGATATATTATACCATAAGAGAACTTACCAACCAGGTACCTGAATTATGGGCGCTAAGAAGTCTCGGCAATGAAATAATTGCAGATGGAAACGGTGGCGGTTATCCATGGTTGCAGGAACATCTTGTAAGTAATTACGACGTACAATGGTTTACACAGATAAACGGATATGAAAAATGTGACGCTGCAGTTCGTACAAGCGGAAAGTCACGTTGGTACAACTATTATATCAATGGACTACAATGGCTGGTTAAAAATGTGGGCATTGACGGTATCTATCTTGATGATGTGGCTTTTGACAGAAATATGCTCAAGCGGATGCGAAAGGTCATGGATGCAGCGAAGCAGGGTTGTATCATCGATTTACACTCTAATACTGGTTTTTCCAGAGGGCCAGCTAACCAATACACTGAGTTTTTTCCTTACATCAACAAATTATGGTTTGGTGAAAGTTTTCAGTATAACAACATGTCGCCTGATAATTGGCTAGTAGAAGTGTCAGGCATTCCGTTTGGATTAATGGGGGATATGCTTCATGCCGGTGGCAACCCATGGAGAGGAATGATTTACGGAATGACTGTCAGATATCCCTGGTACACGGAGGGTGTGAATTGTGATCCCCGTGATATTTGGAAAGTATGGGACATGTTTGAAATTGATAAAGCAAAAATGATTGGTTATTGGGATTCTTCCTGTCCTGTAAAAACTACAGATGAAAATATATTGGCAACTGCATATGTCAATAAAAATAAAACGCTGGTTTCTATTGCTTCATGGGCAAAAGAAACAAAGGATGTGCGGTTGTTGGTAGACTGGAAGGCATTGAACCTGGATCCGGATAAAGTAAAACTGCGTATGCCAGGAATAAAAAATTTTCAGGAAGAAATGTTTTTAAAAGCAGATGGTAAAATAACGATTGAACCAACGAAAGGAGTTTTGATTTTAATTGAATAATTGAAAAGTTTTCTAAATCTGGAATTAGAGAAATTCATGAAATAAAAAACTATAAATATTAATTCATTATTAAAAAATACAGATAATGCTTGCGGGTTTAAAAATAGTCAATCATTTTTTTTGTTACTCTTATATGCTTGCTTCTATTTTGATTTGTTTCTCTTTTCAAATTAATGCACAGCAAACAGTAGTTAAAAAGGATCGAGAAACTCAGCTGAGGGCTGCAAAACAAGTATTGCAGCGAACGTTAGGAAATAAGGCAAAAAATATTCAGTTAAAATTGTTGTCAGATAACAGCAATAGTGATACATATGAATATGAGGCATCAAAAAACAAATTAATTGTAAAAGCCAATTCCGTCAATGCACTTACAAGAGGTGTATACGATTATTTAAAAAATAACAATATGGGGATGCTTGGCTGGGCAGGCCCGTCATTTTCTTTACCAGCCAAATGGCCTGATGCATCTAAAACTAATGTAACATCCCCTTTTAAAATACGCCAGGCATACAATGTAGTTACTGCAGGTTATACTTTTCCTTACTGGACATGGCAACGATGGGAACAGGAACTTGACTGGCAGGCCATGCATGGCTTTAATATGCTAATGGCACCTGTTGCTACAGAAGCGATTGCAACAAGAGTATGGAAACGTTTGGGTTTAACACAAGCAGAAATAGATAGTTTTTATACGGGCCCTTCTTTGCTGCCCTGGCAGCGCATGGGTAATATTTGTAAAGTAGGCGGTACGCTTCCTCCTGAATGGCATTACGATCAGATTGCTTTGCAACATAAAATTTTAAAACGTATGCGGGAGTTGGATATGCAACCTGTCGTACAGTCATTTGCAGGATTTGTTCCGAAAGCAATCAAACGAATTTATCCCGACATCGTAATGCACAATACGCTTTGGAATAGCGGATTCCCTCCATCTCAACGCCCTGTTATATTAATGCCGGGTGACGAATTGTTTGTGAAGATTACCAAAATGTATATGGAGGAATGGAAAAAGGAATTTGGAGAAGCTACTTATTATTTGGTCGATAGTTTTAATGAAATGGAGCTTCCTGAAACAGGGAAACCGATTACGGATTTGTTGGCAGAATATGGCAAGTTTACATTCGATGCAATTAAAGCAGGTAATCCAGATGCGGTGTGGGTTATACAGGGCTGGATGTTTGGTTACCAGCGTCATATCTGGAGCCCCGATCGTGTAAAAGCATTGTTCAGTAAAGTGCCCGATAATAAAGTTCTGATTCTTGATTATGCTAATGATTATGCTAATAGCTGGGAACCTGTAAATGGTTTTAATGGGAAACAATGGGTGTATGGTTTTGTGCCAAATATGGGTGGCAAAACTGCCTATACAGGAGATTTAAATTTGTACGCAACCGGTGCTGCCAGGACACTTGCTTCATCCAAAAAAAATAACCTGGTAGGGTTTTCAATTTCAGGAGAAGGATTAGAGAACAATGAAGTGATTTATGAATTGTTAACCGATGTTGCATGGCGAACCGATTCGGTTAATCTTGATACCTGGTTGCCAAAATATTCAATTAACAGGTATGGGGCATGCCCGGCTGCATTGGAACAATCATGGAAGCTGCTCCGCAAAAGTGCTTACAGTTATTTGATCGATCATCCGCAGTTTAACTGGCAAACCGGTGGTTTTGGCAAAAGCCGCATCAACCGGGATTCTGCTTTCTTTCAATCGGTGCAATTGTTTTTGTCGTGCAGTGAACAATTGAAAAACAATGCAAACTATCGTGCCGATGCAATTGAAAGAGTGGCCTTAGTGCTTGGGATTAAAGCTGAAGAAAATTTTATTGAAGCAGGAAAATCATTTAATAAAAATGATACAGTGACTGGTAATAAATATGGAACAAAGGGAATTGAATTATTAATACAGTTGGACAGGCTTCTTGAATCTCACCCTTTATTGCGATTGGAAAGATGGATAGGGTTTGCTGAAAAGCACAGCAATCTACCTGCTTTAAAACAGTTTTATGTTGCCAATGCTAAACAAATTGTTACTGTATGGGGGCCTCCTGTAAATGATTATTCGTGCCGTATATGGAGTGGTTTGGTTCGTGATTTTTATGTTGAGAGAATGAAACAATTGGTACAGGCAAAAACAACAGGTAAAAAATTTAATAAAAATGAGTGGGAAGTAAATTGGGTAAATCATTCTTCTATTAGTTCGGTTGAGCCATTCACTGATCCGCTTCAATCATCTATAGAACTTTTTAAAAAAGCACTGGCTGATTAAATCAGAGTAAAAAATATTTAATAAATGAAAAGAATCTATTTATTTCTTGTCTTAATCAGCGCAGTTGAATTTTCAAATGCACAGCAGCGTTATCGATTGAATGCTGCTGCATTACAGACAAAGCCTTTTTTTAGCTTACCATTCAAAACAGCTAATCCACAAGGTGAAACATTCTCAGTAAACAACTGGTATTTTGAACACAATGGCAAACCGTGGTTTCCATTAATGGGTGAGTTTCATTACTGGCGTTATCCTGATACCTATTGGGAAGAACAAATCATTAAAATGAAAAGCGCCGGTTTGCAAATTGTAGCAACGTATGTGTATTGGGGCGCACATGAAAAACCAAAAGGCGTATGGAATTGGGAAGGAAGTTTAAACCTGAAAAAATTCGTTGAGCTGTGTAAGAGGCATAACATGTATGTGTGGTTACGTCCAGGCCCATACATCAATGCCGATGTGCTTGGACGGGGCTTTCCTGATTGGATTAATACAATGAAAGGTAAACGAAGAAATACACTTGCTTATCTCGCAGAAACAGAGAAATATTTTGCACAGGTTGGTACCCAAACAAAAGGATTATACTTCAGCGAAGGTGGTCCTATCATTGGAGTACAGTTGGAAAATGAATATGCATCAGGAGACAAAACACATATTGCCAATTTAAAATCAATAGCACAAAAAAGTGGTATTACTCCGGTTTATTGGTCGGTTACTGCCAACAGTGTATTTCAGCACGAATTACAGGAAGTATTGCCTTTACAGGGGGCTTATTGTTACAGGGGTTGGGAAGGTGGAAAGCCATTGACAAACGATTTTTTGTTTGGCGATGATCAATGGATTATGGGAATGGATTTAGGCGGTTTATATTATCCGTTGGATAGTTTTCCCCGAGGTACCTGCGAACAGGGTGGTGGTATGCAAGAAACGTTTATAGGTAGATTTATTGTGCAGCCTTCAGTAATTGAGGCACATGCAGTAACACAGTATGGCAGAGGAATTAATATGCTGGGTTATTTTATGTTTCAGGGAGGCACACAATATCCTGGAACTGAACTGCCGCTAGATGATGGAAGTAATATGCCATCAGGATTAATGTCGTACAACTATCAGGCGCCCCTTGGTGAATTTGGTGAAGTAAATGAAAGTTACCATTACCTGAAAATGCATCATTTGTTTTTACAGGATTTTGGTGATCGAATAGTTTGCACTCTTCCTGTTCCTTCTCCTAATCCTGTAAAAGATCCCAAAGACCTTACTGCACTGCGATATGCCGGAAGATTTAATGCAAAGGGTGAAGGTTTTGTATTTATTGGCAATACACAAAACTACAGGCAAATGACAGAGAAGAAACTTAGTTTCGATATTGCTTTGCCATCAGGTAATCTTCTGTTTCCCAAACAACAAGTAACGATTAAAGATAATCGTGTTTCAATATGGCCTGTGAATTTTGTTTTCAATGAAGTGAAATTAAATTATGCAACGGCACAAGTCTTATGCAAAATAGATACGAAAGAAGCTGATTACCTTTTTATGTATGAGACAGAAGGTATTTATCCGGAAATAAGTTTAGATGCATCTGCTATTGAAAAGATTTCTGCACCAGGCTGGAACACCGACAGGAGTGAAAAAAATAAATATATTCTTACTGCAAATTCAGTTAACAATCCTATTACGATTATAAATAGAAATGGGAGAAAAATAGTCATCACTGTATTAAGCCGCAGCGAAGCAGAACATGCGTGGAAGTATAAGTACAACGGGCAGGAATACTTGTTTATTTCTAATGCAGATTTAATGTTCTCGGACCATCAAATCGAAGCAAGACAATTTACGAATCCATTATTTTCAATTAAAGTATTTCCTCAGGTAAATTTTCTAAAAGGGAAATGGGGGAAAGCGGTATTGGATAAAAATAAATTCTTTTACCAATACACCATCATACAGAAAAAAACAAATGTGCCTGTAAAAACTGTTCAAGTAAATGATTCGGTTTGGACGATTCAGGCAAACGGAAAATTGCCTTCGCTGTTAAGCGATGTATTTGTGAGTATAAATTTCAAGGGAAATTTAATTACAGCAAATCTTCAGGGAAAACAAGTTGCAGATCAGGTAAATATTGGTAAAAATTGGGTGGTTGGATTAAAAAGATTTTTGCCATTGATACAAAAAGAAAAATTGAAGTTATATGCGACGTCAGAAAACAGGTATGGCCCAACTGTGCTACCTGCTGCCATTCAATCAATAACCATTTTGCCTGAATACAGAATTGCAACAGAATTTTAAATATCAGACAAGTAATAAATGTGATTTTGAAATACCTATAATAAAAAAATCAATACCAACTGTAATGATTATTCGGTACATACTATGTGCTAAAAAAATAATAATAAACACATGAATAAGCTTACTGCACTATTGCTGAGTTTTGTTTTTATTTCAGTATTAGGGTTTTCACAAACCAAAAAATATGAAATAAATGCAGGTTCGCCATCCTACAAACAAATTTCGCTATTACCTTTTACCGGAGTAGATCCGGTAACTGGAGAAAAGTTTTCTGTAAATAATGTATACTTTGAGAAAAATGACAAACCATGGTTTCCTGTAATGGGAGAAATGCATTACAATCGTGTGCGTCCGGAAGATTGGGATATTGAAATGAAAAAAATGAAAGCTGGTGGTTTATCTATTGTTGCCACTTATGTTTTCTGGAATGAACATGAAACTGCTAAAGGTGTTTGGGACTGGCAAGGCAACCGCAATCTTCGCCAGTTTATAGAAGCTGCAAAAAAGAATGGTTTGTATGTTTGGTTGCGCATTGGCCCCTGGAGTCATGGCGAACAGTTACATGGTGGTCATCCGGAATGGATTGATAAAATGAAAGGCAAACGCACCAACAATCCTCAATACATTGACGCATCACAAAAATTATTTGAACAAATCGGGAAACAAACATCAGGGTTATTTGTGAAAGATGGCGGGCCAATTATAGGTGTGCAGTTGGAAAACGAATATGCAAGCGGACAAGCAGAACATATTACTAAGTTAAAAGAACTTGCAATTGCAGCAGGTATTCAACCTGTTTATTGGACAGTAACTGCAAATACTGTTTTTGATGATAAAAAGATGGAAGTAATTCCTTTGCAAGGATCTTATCCTTACCGTGGATGGGAAAGAGCAGGTGGTAAGGCCACGAAAGATTTTTTATATGGCAATGACCAATGGATAATGGGTGATGCTTTTGGAGGCAGGTTATATTATGATGTAGATCTTTTCCCAAAAGGATTATGCGAACAGGGAGCCGGTAGCCAAATGACGTATGATAACCGTTTTATTGTAGAACCTCATGTTGTGGAGGCACATTTGCAAAATCAAATCGGGAGAGGAATGAATCTGGTTGGTTACTACATGTTTCATGGTGGCACACAAACGCCGGGATTAAAAGAACCTGGCTGTCCAGAGAGCTATGATTTTCAGGCACCCATCAGTGAGTTTGGATACATTCGCCCATCTTATAAATATTTAAAAATCCTGCACAACTTTATTAATGATTTTGGATCTGAACTGGCACCCATGGCGGTTGCAGAACCTGCTGATCCAATTCGCAATGAATTGGATTCAACAAGTCTTCGTTACATCGTTCGTGTAAAAGATAACAGTGGTTTTGTTTTTTTAGGTAATACTCAAGTGCGTGTAAACATGACGGATAAAAACGTACAGTTGAATATTAAATTAAAAGATGAAACAGTTTCATTTCCATCGTTTGTATTAAAAGGACAAACAACTCCTGTTCTTCCATTTAATATGAATGTAAATGATGTGCTGGTAAAATATGCACTTGCTCAACCATTTGCAAAAGTTGAAAATAATGGTAATGTGCAAGTGTTTTTTCAAAAACTGATCGGTGTCAATCCTGAGTTTGCAATTAATGTTCCAGCAGATGCAAAGCTGGATGTAAAAGGATGGTTGCAAAATAAAAAAGGCCATTTGTATCATCTGACAGCATTAGCCGGCAATCGCCTGCAAGTAATAAAATCAGATGGTAAAACAGTTACATTTATTTTCTTAGATAGAAAAGAAGCTGAAAATGCATGGCGTGTAAATTATAAAGGAAAGCAGGCTTTAATTATTTCAGATGCTGATATATTGTTGAACGAAAACAAACTGGAATTGCTGCAAATGGGAGCAAAGGCTGTTAAGTTGAAAATTTATCCTGCTAATATAAATTTGATTCCTTCAGCAAAAGAAAAAAAAGCGATGGATTATGCGCTTTACGTCACAGAAATCCCTAGACAAGTTGTTCCGATCGATATTCAAATAAACAAAGACAATGCTTTAATAAAGGTGACTTCATCTTTCCCGCAAAATGTTGCAGATATATTTCTGAATGTTTCTTATCTGGGAGGTTCGGCAGAAGTGCTTGTGAATAATAAAGTTGCAACAGATAATTTGTACAACGGTTTGAATTGGCTTCTGGGATTAAAGCGGTTTGAAGGAAATGAAATTAGACTGAAAATAAAACCCTGGGAAAATTATATCACTGGTGTTGCTGAGGAAAAAATGAAACAAGCAAAGAAAGAAGGACAAGCATTACAGAAGATTGAGATAATACCTCAATACAAATATATCATTAATTTATAACGGAAAATCAATGAAAAGAATAATTGCTTCAATCCTATTTGTATGCATAAGTTTATTTGCTTTTACGCAAAACAGTAAAATGAAATTAGTGTACAATAAACCTGCACAAAAAGTAACAGAAGCCTTGATACTTGGTAATGGAAGGTTAGGGGCAATGGTGTATGGAGGAATAAAAAAAGAAAAAATATCTTTGAATGATGATAACTTTTGGTCGGGTGAACCGAAGGATTGGAATAATCCCCAGGCACCTCAATATATTCCACAGGTAAGAGCTGCTTTATTAAAAGGCGACCATGTATTGGCAGACAAACTGATGCAAAAAATGCAGGGGCCATACAATCAATCGTATCAACCTTTAGGTGAATTGCAAATCGAAATGTCACATTTAGAGAATGCAAATGAATATTCACGTACACTCGATATGCAAAAGGGCGTAGTAACAGTATCGTATGTTATTGACGGAGTAACGTATAAGCGAACTGCATTTGTAAGTTATCCGAATCAAATGATTGCAATGCAATTAGAAAGTAGTGTGCCCGGTAAACTGAATTTTCAAATCAAACTCTCTGGTGCACATCAGCGGTCATTACAGATTGCAGCAAAAAATTTACTGGAAGCAAAAGGAAAAGCTCCTGCACATGTTGATCCTAGCTATCTTGATTCAAAAAATCCGGTGATCTATGCTGAATCTCCTGATGGTAAGGGTATGAACTATGCAACATTTTTAAAAACTATAAACGCTGATGGAACTGTTACTGTATCGCAACAAGGCATTACAGTAACCAATGCAACGAAAGTATTGTTATTGGTTACTGCACGTACCAGCTATAATGGATTTGATAAATCACCTTCTGCACAAGGTGCCGATTGTGAACAACTTGCTTTGAATGATATGAGCAAACTGGCTGGTAAAACATTTGAACAATTATACAAGGCACATACAACTGATTTTCAAAAATTATTTGATCGTGTAGAACTGGTATTGGGCAATGACGCAACTAAGGGATCTATGAGTGATTATGTTTCAAGTTTTAAACATGATGAAAACCCATGGCTGGCAGCACTTGTTTATCAATTGGGACGATACATGTTAATTGCTGGTTCAAGACCAGGAAGTCAGCCATTGAATTTGCAGGGAATCTGGAATGAATGGGTTCGCCCACCCTGGAGCAGCAACTATACCATAAACATTAACACACAAATGAATTATTGGCCTGCGGAAAGCGGCAATCTCGCAGAGTGTCATCAGCCACTATTAAAGTTTGTGGAAGAATTGGCAGTGAATGGTGCTGCTACAGCTAAAACTAACTATAATTGTCGTGGTTGGTTGGCGCATCATAATGCAGATATTTGGCGTCAATCGGCTCCTGTTGGTGATTTTAGTGGCGAACCAAGTTGGGCTAATTTTATGGGAGGTGGCATTTGGGAATCATTCGATTTTTGGGAACATTATCAGTTTACCCAGGACGAAAAGTTTTTAAAAGATCGAGCATTTCCTTTGTTTAAAGGAGCTGTTGAATTTAGCTTAGACTGGTTAATAAAAGATGAAAAAGGGTACGTGGTTCCACCTTTTACTGTATCATCAGAAGCAACCTATATTACTCCTTCAGGTTATAAAGGATACACAACTCTGAATTCAGGACAAGACGTTGCTTTGTATACTGAATTGTTTAAAAATTATTTACAAACCTGTGATATTCTCAATAAAAGAGATGCATTGTATGATTCTGTAAAATATGTACTGACGCACCTTGCACCTTACCAGATTGATGAAGAAGGAAAAATAAAAGAGTGGATGGAGCCTGGTCTTGACAGGCCAAAACCTGCCAACAGGAATCACGTTTCACATTTAATTGGTTTTTTCCCTGGTCGTCAATTGATTTTAGAAAGAAAAGAGTCCCTTGTAAGTGCAGTGCAACGTACGCTTGAAATATTTGGACCAGGCAACTCTAACTGGATGCTTGGTTGGGAAATAAATCTCTGGGCGAGATTAAAAAATGCCGATAAGTCGTATTACATGGCTCAACAGTTACTTAAAAAGTTCTCACCTAACTCCGTCAACTTTGATGGTGGGTACCAGATTGATTGGCAAATGGGATATACAGCAGGCGTAGCAGAAATGCTTGTACAATCTTATGATGTGGATGAAAATGGTAACACCATTATTGAATTACTTCCAGCTTTGCCAAAGCAATGGTCAACGGGACATTTTTATGGAGTAAGAGCAAGAGGGGGTTTTGAAATAAATATGGATTGGCAAAATGGTGTTGTGAAAAAATTAGTTGTAAAAAACACTACATCAAAATCAAAGAGAGTCGTTTTTCGGGTCAATGGTGAGAAGATAACAAAAGAAATTAAAGGGGGTGAAAAAGCTTTTGTTTTATAAATAATATTCTTTTAGCTACTTTTTGAGAAAGCAAAATAGCATCAATTCAATATTGAAATTATTTATTCTTCGAGTTTTCTTTCTCATTTTGTGATTTTACTATTTGGTACCCAACCCAAATTAAAAATCCTGATCCAATTAGGATTAGAGCAATTTTTACTAGATTGGAAGGGTTGGTAACCTTATTGTCTAACGAAATCTCTCCCGGTATATTTTCGGATAGTTTTGGAAAATGTTCGATTGTATTTGATAGGGATTCATTTGCAGTTTGATTCTGATATAGACTTTTGTAAAGAATTTCCCAACTTTTAAATTTTAATTGATCCGGCATATAATAACTTTTTGATTTTTAAGAAGACTGAACCCGAATTTGTTCATAATAAAAATGATAATTCCTTGATCAGTTAGTTTGCTTTTAAATAAAGAGAAATTGAAACCTTTTTCTTCAAGCAATTCCGGCTCTATTTCAGTGTTTGGGCCAAAAGCACTAAACAGTTCTCGTAAAATTTTTTCATTTAGCCAATATGGGTCTGCTCTTAATGATTTTTTAGCATACGATTCAATTGATGTCTGCCTTTTGTTTTTGTAGGCACAATCTTCATGACGAATACGGTTGCAATTATAATCATACATAGGTCTGAGACAAAACTGGAAAATTTTATCTCTTTTATTCAGATGAGTTTTAATAAATGCTAACACATAATTAAAAAAAAGAAGATTTTGTCATTGACTTTTTGTATAGGGTTTTTTGTTTATATAAAATGCATATAATTATTTTATAATATTTTGAATATCTACCGTTAAAAGGTTCGAACTCAAGGTAGCCATCCCGACGACTTATTTCCGGAAATAATATTCCGGGAAATAATATTTCAAAGAATAACCCTTCCATTTGGAGGGGTTATTTTTTGCGGTTCTCTTACAAGCTCCAATTATAAACGATCTGTTTTTTAAACCTTTTCTTTATTTTATTTTCTTAATAAAATTTCTTCCATGTACCATTAGTTTTCTAGTTCCGGCAGGAGAATCGTACTTGTGTTGCTTTTGTTTTTGAGAACTGTAGAACTGTAAAATTGATTTAGCGGAGATAATACCGACTGCTTGTTTTTCTTCTTTATTATCTAAGACAAGCAGTGTATCTATATTATACATTCCCATCATTTCCGCCGCAACACTTACCTGGTCTTGCATGTAAACTGCTGGCTTGTTTTTTTCTTCAGGTATTGTTGCGGTTACTAACTCTTCCACTTTTACAGATTGTAATAAATCAGGTTCGTAAGAGTCAGGAGTATGAATACCTCTTCGTTTAATTTTTTCAGTCATAATACTTCCCTTCATAAAAAAGAAGGAAATAAAATAAGACGAAGTGCATGCGCCGATTAAAGGAAGCAATCCATTTAACTGCCCGGTTGTTTCCAATGCAAAAATCACAGAAGTTAATAAAGCTCTTGATGCTCCTGCAAACATTGCAGCCATGCCAATTAACGCTGCAGTTGAAAGATTGATGTCCATTGAAGGAAAGAAGTGAACTGATAACAGTCCAAGTAATGCACCTGCAGCTCCTCCTATGGTAAATAGTGGGGCAAGTGTTCCGCCTGAAGTGCCGCTGCCAAGCGAAATTACCCATGAAATATATTTTAAAAAGCAAAGCGAAAGCAACATGCTCAATGGAAGATCTCCCTTCAACAGGTTCTGAATATTATCATATCCAACACCCATTGTGTGTGGCGCAAAATAACCTGAAACACCTACAGCTACTGCACCAATTGCCGGCCACCACATCCAGTGAACCGGTAGTTTTTCAAACAAATCCTCAACTGCATAAACACTTCTTGATACAAACGATGCTATAATGCCAATGATAATTCCAAGAACAATGTAAGCAATCAAACCAACTGATGAGGGAACAGGAATTGAAGCCATTGCAAATACCGGACTTTTTCCAAATAATAAAAGATGCATGGCTGCACCCGTAACACAACTTATACTTACGGGGATGATTGAGCGTGGAGAAAATTCAAACAGCAGCAGTTCAATTGCAAGCAGTACTGCCGCAAACGGAGTTCCGAATATAGTTGCCATGCCTGCACAAGCTCCTGCTGTTAAAATAATTTTTCGTTCGGCTGATGAGATATGCATCATCTGCCCGGTTAATGAACCAAAAGCTCCGCCTGTTGCAATGATTGGACCTTCTGCGCCAAAAGGGCCACCTGTTCCGATTGATATTGCTGCCGACAAAGGTTTTAAAAAAGTAATGATTGGAGGAATCCTGCTTTCATCTGAAATGATTTTTTCCATTGCTTCAGGTATCCCATGACCCCTGATGGCTTTTGAACCATACCTGGCCATCAGTCCAATAATAATACTTCCTGCAATAGGTATCAGTATTACAAATAAACCAAGGTTATTTCCGGCAGGTGAGTTCTGTTCGAATGAAAATTTTCCGTAAAACGAAATGTTTGTGATGAATGCAATCAGCGAAACAAGCAGTTTGGCAATGAAGCCAATGACAACTGCATTCAGAATTGCCTGTAAACTCAGATACACAACCCGTTTATTAACCGGCGATTCTCTCATTGCCGTCTGTTTATTGAACAATTGTTCAAACGATGGTGAAACGGGTGTCCGTTCATCTGTTCTCGACATAATTGCTTTGTTCTTTTTGCAAAAATATTGTATAAGTTATATTTTACGTAACTTTATTTTTTAAATAGGCTTAAAAACATATTAATAGCAATATTTTATTGTCAGGCATGAATGATGGGAAATGTAATCTGAACAGTTGTTTTTTATGTAGTTTTTGTATACCCGAATGGAAAGAACTTGTTGCTGCAAAAAAGAAAACAATACGGTTAAAAAAAGGTGAACCGATATTCAGGGAAGGAGAAAAAGTTAACGGTATTTATTTTCTTTCAAAGGGTGCTGTAAAAGTGCATAAGCAATGGGTAGATGAAAAGGAGTTGATTATCCGGTTTGTAAAAGAGGGTGATATTTTCGGACACAGGGGGCTTGGCACAACTGATATTTATAGTGCTTCGGCTTCAGCTTTAATTGAGTCAACAGCCTGTTTTATTACAAGTGAATTTCTTGAAGCAACATTGAAAACCGATCCTTCATTTACATATAGACTGATGCAGTTTTATGCTGCTGAACTTCAAAAAGCAGAAATGCGTATGCGAAACCTGGCATTGATGGAAGTAAAACACAGGATTGCTGAAACATTACTGGAATTGCTGAATGTATTTGGAGCAGATAAAGATGGTTATATAACTATACCAGTTACACGACAGGATATTGCTTCTTATTCCGGAACTACTTATGAAACCGTTTTTAAATTTTTAAAAACGCTGACAGATTCAAAAATTATTACTGCTTCTGGTAAAAAACTGAAGTTAAACAACAGGAAAAAACTGGAAGAAATGGTTGACTTTAAGGTTTAAGCCAAGGGTTTTGATTTTTAAATAGAAGGATATGGACAATTTTAAAAATCTGAACGAAAATGAAATTGAAGAGTTGCTGAAATTTCCGGCATACATATCATTACTTGCGTCAACTGCAGAAAAAGGAATTGATGATGAAGAGAAAAAAGCTGTTGTAAAACTTACGCATGTAAAAACATATTCGTGCGATCCTTTACTGGCAGATTTTTATAATAAGGCTGAAACAATTTTTGAGCGTACCATTACAAATCTTGATCATGAATTGCCAATAAAGAAAGAGGAACGAAAATCTGCAATCATCGCAGAACTGAACAAGCTTGAACCGTTGCTGAAAAAATTGCCTGCTCATTATGCTGCAGTTTTGAGAAAAAGTATGGATTCATATAAGAAGCATATTTCAAAAGCTCACCGTAATGTTCTGGAGTATTTTATTTTTCCTTTACCAATCGAAGGTATATCCGATTAATCATTATAAAAGAAAGTGTACAATGAAAACGAATCCCGAAAGTAAACCGATTGTATATTCCTGTTCAGGTTGCTCAAGTGCTGCACAGATGGCGAATCATATTGCAGTCAGACTTGACAGGATGGGGCTGGCTGAAATGTCTTGCATAGCGGGAGTGGGAGGTAATGTGAAAAAACTTGTCCGCACTGCAGTCTCGGGTAGAAAAATTATTGCAATTGATGGTTGCCCGCTGGCTTGTTCAAAAGCATGTTTAAATAATCATGCTGTAAGGCCAGATGTACATATTGATTTATCAAAATTGGGTGTTTCAAAAAAACAACACGAAGATTTTGATGTGAATGAAGCTGGAAGGATATTAACAAGTCTTGAGTCGTTGGTGCATAACATAGGTTCCGAATTGCATGAAGATGAGACAAATCGCTAAGTAACTTATTTGCTGATGATCCAGCAAAGCGATATTGTTTACTATTACTTAGGTTTTATTCTTCTGCTAATTGCCTTTAAAAACTTGTAATTCATTTCTTTTTGGTTTTTTATATGTGTTAATTCTCAGTCAAAACCCTTCTTTATATGAGGGGTTTTTGATTTTAAAATCAAACTAAAAAATAATTCAAACTTGTTTCCGTTTAACAATTTAAACGGTTTCAGGTTATGAAAAGTTTGATTATTATTTTATGTCTTATTTTCTGTTTCAACAGTTCTTTTTCTCAAAAGTGGACAGAAAAACAAATTGCAGCGGCAAATACCTGTCAGAATATTAAATGGCTTACTTCAGCAGAAAAATCAACAATCATGTATATCAACCTTGCACGATTGTATCCACAGGATTTTCTGAAAAATGAAGTATTAAACTATAAAGCGCCTGACGGTTATATTTATTCAAAAACCTCAACTTATTATAGATCTTTAGTTGCAAAACTTAAAACAAGAAAGCCCGTAAAAGCCCTGGGTGCAGATGCTGCATTATATGAGTCGGCAAAATGTTTTGCAATTGAATCCGGTAAAAATGGAATTGTTGGTCATAACAGGATAAACTGCAAGCAAGATTATTATGCAGAATGTTGTTCCTATGGATGGAATCAAGGCAAGGACATTGTTATGCAACTATTAATTGATGAAGGTAATCCTGGCTTGGGCCACAGGAAAATTTGCCTTGATAACCAATATTCAAAAGTTGGAGTATCCATACATACGCACAAAGTTTATTCCTATTGTGCCGTAATTGACTTCAAATAAACTTTTCAGAACCCTAATATTATTTGCTTCCGAAAGTAAGAATGAAGCTTGTGCCTTTTCCCAGCTTGCTTTCATACTGAATGGTTCCGTTCATCAGTTCAACATATTTTTTTACAATGTGCAAACCCAAACCGGTGCCTTGTATGTTTAATGCATTCGATGCCCTGTAAAAACGTTGAAATATATAGTTTCTGAAATCAGCCGGAATACCAATGCCTGCATCTTCAACCGATAGCTGCAGATGACCTTTAACCCATTGTGTGATTATTTTAATCTGCGTTCCTTCATCAGAGAATTTCATGGCATTTGACAAAAGATTGGATAAGATTATTTTGAATAATCCCGGATCCAATTCCACTGATTCCTTCCCTTTATGTGTATAAACAATTTTGTAATCTTCTTTTTTTGTATGATCAAATTCATCAATAAACTGATTGATCATTTCTTTTATGTTCAGTTTTACAGGGCACACTAAAATATTTTCTTCCTGAATTTTTCCAACAGTTTGAAAGTCGTCTAAAATATCTGTCAGCCGTTGAACGGACGAAATGATCCGGCCAATATGCTTATCTATCTTTGCTTCCGATTCTGTTGCTTTGTATTTTTTAAGTAATTGTACCGATGTAAGTACTGCACTGAGTGGCGTTCTGAATTCATGGGATGCCATCGTGATGAAACGGGATTTCATCTCACCCAATTCTCTTTCTTTTTTAAGCGATTCTTTTAGTTCTTCTTCCGCTTTTTTCAAAAAAGTAATATTCCTGATAATTACGCCGGCATATACGATGGTTCCATCCTGTTCACTAACGGGAAAGGCATCCATAATATAAAATTCATTTTTCATGAATTTCGGAAGATCAAATGCTGAAATATGCTCTCCCTTAAAGACTTTCTTTAGTTGACTCTTTATAACCTGTCTTACATTTTCAGGCAATTTTGGATAGATACTATTCCCGATTAATTCAAATGGATTTGAAGAAAGTGCTTTATGCAATGCACCGCCAGTTATAACAAAGTTGAATTTTTTATCAATAATGCTCAATGCACCGTCAGGATAATTATGCAGCAACTGAAGAAATAGTTTCTGTTCTCTTGATAACTCTTTTCGCTTTGATGCCGCTTCTTTGTTCGAGTTACCTGCCGGCAGTGCCGATTTCCTAACGCTTGTTTTTCCTGTTTTTTGCAATGCCACAGTTTTGATTTGTTTTGTCTACTCTTTTAGCAAAAATAACTGATAAAATACGCTATAAAATTAAGCATGAACAAGGGAATAAAAACGTTGTGATTAAAAGTTTCGTCAGGAGAAAGGCCCTGATCAGCAAAAACAGGTTGCTGAGCAAACGGTTGCATGGTAATCGTCTTGCAGTTTTAGTTATATTTAACCTGTTTCTGTTTCGCTATTGATTCATCTTTACCACTAAGCAATGTTGAGAGAAAATAAACATGTATTCCTCTTTATAGTTTTTTGTTTGTTTAATGTGCTTTCTGTCAAAATTCAGGCACAAACAACCAGGAAATCTCATCCAAACATCATTTATATCTATGCAGATGATTTGGGATATGGGGAGTTGGGATGTTATGGTCAGCAAAAAATAAAAACTCCTAACCTCGACATGATGGCAAAAGAGGGAATGCGGTTTACACAACACTACACAAGTACACCGGTATGTGCACCTGCAAGGTGTATGTTAATGACAGGTAAGCATGGTGGTCATTCGTATATAAGAGGTAATTATGAGTTGGGTGGTTTTGAAGACAGTACAGAAGGCGGACAGATGCCTTTGCCAGAAGGAACAATGACCATTGCCCAATTAATGAAACAGGCGGGATATGTAACCGGCGCCATTGGTAAATGGGGTTTGGGTATGAGCAATACAACAGGTGATCCTAATAAACAGGGCTTTGATTATTTCTATGGATACCTTGATCAGAAACAGGCACATAATTTTTATCCTACTCATTTATGGGAGAACGGGAAATGGGATACGTTGAATAATCCTTTTATTTATGTGCACAGACCTATCCCAAAAAACTCACCTGATTCAGCTTTTGACTATTACAAAGGCAAAGATTATTCCTTAACAAAAATGGCAGAGAAAACGCTGGAGTTTATTAAGAAAAATAAAAACAAACCTTTCTTTTTATACCTGCCTTACACAGGCCCGCATGTTTCATTGCAGGCTCCGGATGAAGCAGTGAATGAATATGTTGGTCAGTTTAATGAATCGCCTTATTATGGCGAAAAGGGATATGCACCAACAAAATATCCTTTATCAACTTATGCTGCTATGATTACGTATATGGATAAACAGATTGGAAGAGTGATGGCTTTGCTGAAAGAATTAAAGCTTGATGAAAACACGATTGTAATGTTCAGCAGCGATAACGGTACAACGTTCAATGTTGGTGGAGTAAATGCCGAATACTTTAACAGCGTTGCCGGTTTACGTGGCCGTAAACAGGATTTGTATGAAGGTGGTATTCGTGAACCTTTTATTGCACGATGGCCTGGAAAAATTCCTGCAGGAACAACTTCCGATCTTATTTCTGTTCAATATGATCTTATGGCAACCTTATCTGATCTAACAGGAATTAAAAGATGGCCAACTGATGGGATTTCTTTTTTGCCGACATTAATGGGAATGAGAAATCAACAAAAGAAACACGAGTATATTTATTTTGAATTTCCTGAAAAAAGCGGCCAGGTTGCCATACGCATGGGAAAATGGAAAGCTGTAAAATCAAACATGAAGAAAAATAAAAATGCTCCATGGGAAATTTATGATTTATCTGTTGATGAAAATGAAACAACCGATATTGCTGCGCAGCATCCTGAACTTGTTCAGTTGTTTGAACAGATTTTGAAAAAAGAACATCAGCCATCACACATAAAAGAATGGGAATTTGTAGCTCCCAGGTTTTCACTAAACGAATAATGCTTAATCGCCAAGGATGAATAAAAAAATCTATTTCTTAACTTCTCTCTTCCTCGTTTTTTCGTTTGGATTATTTGCTCAGCAAAAACCGAACGTCATTTATATTTATGCAGATGATCTTGGATATGGTGATCTGAGTTGTTATGGTGCTACAAAAATCAATACACCTAATCTCGATCGTTTATCGCAACAGGGTATACGCTTTACAAACGCACACAGCACTTCAGCAACCTGTACACCATCAAGGTATGCATTGATGACAGGACAATATCCCTGGAGAAAAAGTGGAACGGGAATTTTGCCGGGTGATGCTGCATTAATTGTTCCTGCAGACAGAACAACTTTACCTAAACTGTTTAGAATGGCTGGTTACAAAACCGGTATTGTTGGTAAATGGCATCTTGGTTTAGGTAATGCTGTAGAAAAAAACTGGAATGGAGAGATTTCTCCCGGACCTAACGAGATAGGCTTTGATTATTCTTTTATTTTTCCTGCAACTGCTGATCGTGTTCCAACAGTTTTTTTAGAGAATCATTATGTTGTTGCAAGAGACAGTGCAGACCCGATAGAAGTGAGCTACCGCAATAAAGTAGGGAATGAGCCAACCGGTAAAGATCATCCTGAATTATTGAAAATGAAATCATCACCGGGACAGGGACATGATCAAACTATAGTAAATGGGATAGGGAGAATTGGTTTTATGAGTGGTGGAAAAACATCCCGTTGGACAGATGAAGAAATGCCTTTAACGTTTTTGCAAAAAGCGAAAAACTTTATTGATGAAAATAAAAGCCATCCTTTCTTTCTTTATTATTCATTAACCGAACCTCATGTGCCACGCATGCCATCAACAATGTTTAAAGGAAAAAGTGGTTTGGGTTATCGGGGCGATGCCATTCTGCAATTAGACTGGGCTGTTGGTGAAATTCTGAAACAGGTAAAAGCTGCCGGATTGGAAAAGAATACCATTATCATATTTTCAAGTGATAACGGACCGGTGCTTGATGATGGTTACCAGGATGAGGCAGTAACAAAATTAAACGGGCACACTCCGTGGGGAGCTTTACGTGGCGGTAAATACAGCGCATTTGAAGCAGGAACAAGAGTGCCTTTTATTGTAAGCTGGCCGGGAACAATAAAGAGTAAAACATCTTCTGCATTAATTTGTCAGATTGATTTACTGGCTTCCTTTTCCGGTTTGCTTCATCAGGAAATACCTGCAGGCGATGCAATGGATAGTGAAAATATAATTGATGCATTAACAGGTAAATCAACGAAAGGCCGGTTAGTGTTGGTAGAGCAGGGAGGTGCACTGTCAATTATTAAAGGCAATTGGAAATATATTGAGACAAACAAGGGTATTCCATATGAGAAATTAACAGGTACAGAAACCGGCAACCTGCCATTGCCTCAGTTGTATGATCTTTCAAACGACCTTGGTGAAAAGAATAACGTTGCTGAAAAATTTCCTGAGATCGTAAAAGAACTGCAGGAGTTGCTTCGACAGATCAAAGAGAAAAAAAATACTGCTAATTAAGTTGATATGAGGGATGCGTTTCCACTTTAAAAATCATACTTTTTTCTTCTTGGTCTTGATAACATTGCTGTTGCTTCTGCATCGTTATTCTTAAATGTTTCATTTATTGGATCCCAATAAATTTTGCGTTTCAGTTTCATGGCAATATGATGAAGCAAACATGCGCTGCAGGAGCGGTGACCAATTTCAACAGGTGCAGAAGGTTCTTTTCTTGTTTTAATACAATCCAGCCAGTTGGCATGTTGTTCTGAACTTTCGTACAAATGAATTTCATTGGGGCCAATAACTGACTGCAGTATTTTTGGATTACTTGCGTCAATTGGTTTTACACCTGTATTATCAGCAATAGGATCTGTATCAGTTACTTTGTAATTTCCTCTTGTAGCCCAAAGCCAGCCTTCTGTACCAATGAATTTTACACCATTGGGCAATTCATTCGAAACAATCATGTGTACACCATTTGCATACAATGCTTCTGTTCTGAAAATTCCATGCACATCCCATAAACCTGTATAACCCGGATCATCGGTAGGGAAGTTTGCATGTCCCCATATTTCAATTGGCCCTGAGTATTCAGTATTCATTCCCCAATGTGCCGTATCAATATGATGAGCACCCCATCCCGTAATCATACCTGCACCAAACTGTTCGCAACGTAACCAACCGGGACGGCTTGTTACTCCTTTGATACTTGCATCCATTGAATGCACCCGTTCTTCAGTATAATAAATTTCAGGAGTTGTGCCCAGCCATGCATCGTAATCTAAAGATGAAGGAACAGGCATCTGAATCTTATTACCACCACCGGGGTCGCCGGGTAAACCAACTTCAACAGCTTTCAATTCTCCAATGCGGCCATTGCGAACCAGTTCACATACTTTTTTAAACTGTGGCCATGGATCAACAGAGCGTTGCTGACTTCCCATCTGCAAAATTCTTCCGCTCTTTTTTACAGCGTTGCTTAAAATCCGTCCTTCTTCAATTGTTAATGATGCAGGTTTCTGCAGATACACATCCTTACCTGCATTCACTGCATGCACTCCAACAACTGCATGCTGATGATCGGGTAAGCTGATATGAACGGCATCGATATCTTTATTTGCCAGCAGCTCTTTATAATCGTAATAAACTTTTACATCCCAATCACCTTTCAGCCCGCCGTTAAACTGTACCGCTTTTTCATAATTACTTTTTACTGCTGCAGGCCCTGCATCAGCACGGTTTTTATCAATATCACAAACAGCCATGATTCTTGCACCGGCATATCTGGCAATGGCTGTCATGTCGTGTGTTACAGAAATTCTGCCGCAACCAATCGATGCAACATTAATCAGGTTGCTGGGCGCATTTTTACCAAATACGGTTGCAGGTACAATCATCGGGAAATTGGAAGCAATGACAGTACCAACAGTAGTTTTAACTGAATTGGATAAAAACTTTCTGCGGCTGATGGTTGATTTTTTTTCTTTTTTCATTGTTATGTTGAAGTAACGATGTGAAAAGCTTTATTTCTTAAACGCAATTGTTTTGGCATTCTTTTGCGCTTTCAATGCCAGTTCAGTTGCAAGAAAGCAATGAGCCTGTGACATAGCTGTTTCTGTTCTGTTCAGGATATCATCAACTAATAACGGACCGAAAGGCAGTACTTCATTATTGCAATCCATGTGAATCATTTCTTTTTTGTTCACCATGTACAAATGATTGCCGCCTTTATTTCCTGAAACGATATCTGTATTTTTTCTTACTTCAATGTAACCATCAGTACCAAGTATGGTTAATCGTCCATCGCCCCATGTATCTAAACCATCGGGTGTAAACCAATCGACTCTTATATAACCTGCACCACCATTACCGCTTAGCATTACATCACCAAAATCTTCAAACAAAGGTGCTTCAGGATGATGAACATTTCCTGTTTGCGACATTAACACCTGTGCTTCGGTTGAACCTGTAAAATGTAAATACTGATCGAACTGATGTGAACCAATATCAGTAAGAATGCCACCAAATCTTTTCTTATCCCAAAACCAATCAGGTCGTACGGCCAAACCAGTTTTGCCAATGTTATTGCTGATTCTGTGTGGTGCTAAGTTTACTGTTTGAATGACTTTGCCAATTGCTCCTGCTTTTACCAGCTGGCTTGCTTTTTCTGTGGCTTTGTTTTCAAAACGTTCACTGTACATAATGGAGTAAATACGTTTTGTTTCTTTCTGCACTTTTTTTACAGCAGCAAATTGCTCCAATGTAATAATGCCCGGCTTGTCAGTTAAATAATCTTTTCCATGCTGCATTACACGTATGCCTAATGGAGCTCGTTCATCAGGAATGCCGGAACTTAACACCAGCTGAATAGAAGGATCATCTAAAATTTCTTTTTCATTTTTTGCAAGCTTTGCTTCAGGATATGTTTTTAAAAATGCAGATGCCAAATCCTGTTCTTTCGCATACAGTGCCACTAATTCGCCACCACCTCTTTTAATAGCGTCCGTCATTCCGTAAATATGCGGATGGTTGATATTGATGACCGCAAATTTTATACGATTAGGAGCTGTGATGATTTCTTTTGGCTTTTCGGCCGACTGCATGAATTTTACTTTGTTAACCAGGGGAGACATGATCATTAAGCCCGATGCTTTTACTGAATCTTTTAAAAATTGTCGCCTGATTTTTTTTTCATTATTCATATGGCAATGCTTGTTTAAATGAGTGATTAATCTTTGTTTGCGTAGTTAAAAACTGTCGCTGTTCAAGTTAAATAAAACTACTGATTTAGCAGGTAATTGCAGACGTTTATTGGTGAAATGATTTTTTACTCTGAAGAAATTGTTACTGATCGTTAGCTTTTCATAAATACTTTTTATTGTGAAAATATTTTGTCTGAACTTTCTGCTTTAATAACGGTTCAATTTTTATATACACGATGAAAAAATTATTGGCAATCGTTTTACTCCTGGCTGTAAACTTTGCTTATGCACAATTGCCTAATCCCGAAAGCTATTTTCATAAGGCTGATTTAATGACAATCGGTACGTATTATTATCCTGAGCACTGGCCAAAAGAACAGTGGGCAAAGGATTTAAAAAAGATGGCTGATATTGGTTTTGAGTTTACACATTTCGGCGAATTTGCCTGGGCGTTTATTGAACCCGAAGAAGGTAAGTTTGATTTTACGTGGTTAGATGAAGCTGTAGCACTTGCACACCAGAACGGGATAAAAGTGATCATGTGTACATCTACTCCAACACCGCCGGCATGGCTTGCTCAAAAGCATCCTGAAATACTGATGGTGAATGATGCAGGAACAACAATGCAACACGGATCAAGACAACAGATTTCCTGGTCGAGCAAAGTATACAGGAGTTATGTGGCTAAAATGGTGGAAGCTGTTGCAAAACATTATGGAAATGATAAACGTATATGGGGCTGGCAGCTTGATAATGAACCATCGCACTATGGTTTTTATGATTACAGTGATGCTGCACAGCAAAGTTTCCGTGAATGGCTGAAAGCAAAGTATAAAACTATTGATGCATTAAATGCAACATGGGGAACAGCTTTCTGGAGTATTCTTTACAAGGATTTTGAACAGATCAGAATTCCTAACCAGAAAGAACTGGTTGCACAACCATCACCACATGCGGTGCTCGACTTTAAACGTTTTTCAGCTGAAGAGGCAAATGACTTTCTTACATTTCAATATAAAATACTTCGCCGTTTTATTACAAATGATCAATGGATAACAACAAACCTCATGCCCGAGCATGTGGATGTTGATCCGACAAAAATCAATGGTCTTGATTTTCTATCCTACACAAAATATCTCGTTGCAGGTTACGATAAAGGAGTAGGCGAGCAGGGATTCCGTATGGGATCACCCGCAAGTATTGGTTTTGCCAATGATCTGTTCCGTTCGTTTAACGGCGTTACAGGTGTAATGGAACTGCAACCCGGACAGGTAAACTGGGGAAGGTTTAATCCACAGCCATTGCCCGGCGCTGTACGTATGTGGATATGGCATGCGTTTGCAGGAGGTAATAAGTTTGTGTGTAATTATCGTTTCGATCGTCCTGTTACAGGTGGTGAGCAATATCATTATGCTATTCTCAATGCAGATAAAGAAACCATCAGCACAAGTGGAATAGAATATGCAAAAGTGATTGAAGAAATGAAACAGCTCAGGAAATATTATGATGCAGCAGCAGTTGCACCGCAATCATACCAACGCAGGCAGGCTGCAATTCTTTACAGCGTTGATAACCGTTGGGAAATGGATAATCAGCCACAAACCAATCAATGGAATTATTTATCGCACCTGAAACGTTATTACAATGCATTAAAGCAGGCAGGAGCACCTGTTGATATTATTACTGAACAAAAAGATTTTGCAAAATATCCTGTATTAATTGCGCCAGCTTACGAATTGCTCGATGCACAGCTGATTGAAAGATGGAAACAATATGTTGTTAACGGTGGACATTTGATTTTAACCTGTCGTACCGGGCAGAAAGACCGTAACGGTAAATTATGGGATACAAAATGGGCTGAACCAATTTATGATTTGATTGGTGCAAAAGTTTCGTTGTATGATTTATTACCCGATGAAGTGCAGGGAACAATCAGTATGGGTACATCATCTTTTAAATGGAATAACTGGGCCGATGTACTGGAACCTGAAAAAGGAACTACCGTTTGGGCAAGTTATACTAACCAGTTTTACAAAGGAAAAGCTGCAGTTGTATCACGTAAGTTGGGCAAAGGCACTGTTACATTTGTTGGTGCTGATACAGATGATGGCAAGTTGGAAAAAGCTGTTGTTAACAGGATTTATAAAGAAGCCGGAATTGTTACTGCATCGTATCCTGAAGGAGTTGTGGTTGACTGGAGAGATGGTTTTTGGGTGGGAGTGAATTACTCTGATCATCCATATACAGTAACCGTTCCTGCATCTGCAAAACTGTTAATTGGAAATAAAACAGTACAACCCGCAAGTGTTGTGGTTTGGAAAGAGTAAAACAGGAAGGTCGTAAATGATTTTATTATTCAGCTGTTGACAGAACATGCAATTATATTTTACCTGTAAGGGTTTTAATGTTGTTCGTTTCTGAATACTTTCATCTATAATAAAAATATGCGCAAACATTTTTTTACAGCTTTTGTATTTTCAATCCTGTTTTTTACAAATCTCCAGGCTCAAATGATGGTGCCCGTAAGAGAAGAACCAAGACATAAACCTGTTTTTCAAAACCAGTTTGTGCGGGTGTTGAATGTATGGTTAACAAAAGGCGATACATCTTTGTACCATATTCATGAAACACCTTCCATGTTTATATTTCTTACTGCAACGTCTTTAGGCGCACAACTGCTGAATGAAAATCCTGTGACTACGCAAACACAAGTGGGACAAACATGGTACAATCCCTTTCTCACAAAACAAATTCATAAGGTGTGGGTAAATTCAGATGTTCCTTTACATGCGATGGATATTGAATTGCTTTATCATATTGATACGACAAAAGCTTATTTCAATGATCAGTTACTGCACAGTTATCTTTTCATGGAAACACCCGTTTGCCGTATTTATAAAATTGAGCTGGAAGCTGGTAAAGAGATTGCTGTTCAATCAACACCTGCTCCAATTATTCCTGTTATACTGGATGGAACGCTTCAGCTTATTTATGAAAACAAGCTTATGGAGAAAAAGACGGGTGAGTTTTGCTGGATCGATCAAAACAGGAAGTTCAAGTTTATCAATAAGTCCACTCAGAAAGCAGTGTTCTATTTATATGCATTTCGGTAAACTGGCCTTGGCGCATTTTGCGCAAACGGTTGCTTTTAGTATAAGTAATTGCTTTCCGCTACATTTATCCATTAAATAACGTTTATGCAGCAAAACCAAAGCAACAGAAGTGCCATTATTATTATTGCTATTCTATTTTTTGTATTCGGATTTGTTACCTGGCTTAACGGGCCGTTGATTACTTACGTGAAACTTGCTTTTGGTCTTGATACCGATTCAAAAGCATTTATGGTAACCACTGCTTTTTACATGGCTTATTTCTTTCTTGCTCTTCCTTCATCATGGATACTGGAAAAAACAGGAATGAAAAAAGGAATGGCGCTTGGTTTGCTGGTAATGGCTGTAGGAACATTCCTGTTTGGCCAGTATGCCACACACCGCAATTATGCTATGTCGCTTACCGGTTTGTTTGTCATTGGTTCCGGTCTTTCTCTTCTGCAAACTGCATCTAATCCATACATCAGTATTATCGGGCCAATTGAAAGTGCTGCACAACGTATCAGCATTGTTGGTATCTGTAATAAAGTGGCTGGCATCATCAGCCCGATTGTGTTAAGTGCATTTGTACTGAAAGGCATCAATCATCTCGAAGAAAAAGTAAATGCAGCAACTGATCAGTCGGCGAAAGATGCTATCCTCAACGATTTTGCTTCAAAGGTTTACCTCCCTTATGTTATCATGGCCATTGCCTTGGTGATCATTGCATTTTGGGTAACCAAATCATCTCTTCCTGAAATCAAAGCATCTGAAATGAACAAGCAGGCTGATGCAGGTGAAGAAGTGAAACAAAAGAACAGTCTTTTCAGTTTCCCGCATTTATGGCTGGGTGCCCTTTGCATTTTTGTTTATGTGGGAGTGGAAGTAATGGCAGGTGATGCGATAGGTACTTATGGAAAAGGTTTTCATATCCCAACAGATGAAACAAAATATTTTACTTCATACACATTAGCAGCAATGTTACTTGGATATATTATTGGTTTGTTTACCATTCCAAAAATCATGTCGCAGCAAACAGCATTAAAATATTCTGCCGTATTGGGAATTTTGTTCACCATTGCTGCATTTCTTACAAAGGGATATATCTCCGTTGCATTTGTGGCTGCACTTGGTTTGGCCAACGCATTAATGTGGCCTGCTATTTTCCCACTTGCCATCAGCGGACTTGGAAAATTTACAGAGAAAGGTTCAGCTATTTTAATCATGGGTATTGCAGGCGGCGCACTCATTCCAAAAGCATTTGCCATCCTCAAAGAAAGCTATGGTTTCCAACTGGTGTTCTTTGCATTGATGATTCCCTGCTACCTGTACATTCTTTATTATGCCATCAGCGGTCATAAGGCCGGGCTGGTAAAAAAGAGCTAAGATTTCCGGAAATTAAACTGTTGATAAATTCGGGATTATTTTCTTCCAGGTTCTGCGGAAACTTAATATGTTTGAACATATGAACAAAATCCCGCTCTTAAATCACGACAGCAAAATGCCGCTTCACCGGCAGGCTGAAGAGCAGTTACGGAAGCTGATCAGGGAAAAGCATTTCAAAGAAGGCGATCTTTTTCCAAAGGAAACTGATCTAGCACGCCGCTGGGGAATTTCACGAAATACATTACGCCAGGCTATTCACAGTCTTGTGAATGAAGGATTGCTTGAACGCAAAAAACGTTCCGGCACTTTAGTGAAAAAGAAAAAAATTACCACCGATCTAAGCAACTGGTTCAGCTTTACCCAGGAAATGGAACTGAAGGGAATGCCTTTCAATGATTTATTTCACGAAGTAAAACTGGTTAAAGCAAATGCTGAAACAGCTAAAGTATTTTCTGTTGATGCAGGAACTAAACTTGTTTGTCTTGAACGTATCCGCAGCACGGGCAAAAAGCCTATGGTTTATTTTGAATCATTTTTTCATCCACGCATTGGTTTAACAGGGAAAGAAAATTTTAAACAGCCTTTGTATGAAATGCTGGATGAAACATTTCATATAGTACCTGTTTATTCACAGGAAGAAATTAAAGCCATTGCTGCCACTGAAAAAGTTGCGGCATTACTGCAGGTTGAAAAAGGAACTCCTGTTTTAGAACGTAAACGGTTAGTACTTGATTCAGGACGAAAACCGATTGAATACAATATCTGTTATTACCGCAGCGACTGGTTTACCTATAGCATAGAAATTAAACGAACCATATAACGATGAAAAGAACGAAAAGGATTGGAATTGATATTGGCGGCAGTCACGCAACTGCCAGTGTAATTGATGTAAGTATTGATGGAACACAGCCGCTTGTTTTGCGGAGAAAAGACATTAACAGTTTTGGAACAGCAAATGATATTTTTGAATCAATCGGCAGCATTATCAACGAAATTGTTGCAGAAGAAAAAGAGATAGCTGCGGTTGGACTTGCATTTCCCGGCCCCTTTGATTATGAAAAAGGCGTAAGTGCCATTGCCGGAGTGGGTGGAAAATTCCAGGCAACTTTTGGTATGCATGTTAAACAGGCGTTGAAAACAATTACAGGGCTTGATCATCTTCCATTTGCATTTATGAACGATGCACATTGCTTTGCAATTGGTGCCTATCACCGTCACTGTTTAAAAAGTAAGCGAACAGTTTTTCTAACGTTAGGAACAGGTTTTGGCTCTGCGTTTATGAAAGACGGGCAATTGCTCATCACTGATGAAACAATTCCTGCTACAGGAACATTTTATGATCAGCCATTTTTAGAAGCTACTGCTGAAGATTATGTTTCCACCCGTTGGTTTTTGGGTGAATACAAACGAAGAACTGGTGAAACCATTGCATCTGTAAAAGATCTGGCAAATGCCAATACAGATATTTCCAATAGTATATTTCAGCAGTTCGGTTCCAATCTTGGTGCATTTCTGTTGCCATGGCTGCAGCAATTTGCATGTGATGAAGTGATGATTGGTGGCAACATTGCAAGAGCCAATCATTTGTTTGGCCCAGCGATGATGAAAGAACTGGAAGCACACAATTCAGCATTAAAAATTACTTATTGCCACGATGCGGAAGAATGTATTTTAACCGGTGCTGCTTTTATTGCAGAAGAACAGGTCGCAGATAATTCCAAAGATGAGCTGATTAAAAGCCTGCGTAAAACAACACAGCCCTTATTACCCCTGAGTAAAAAAGATATTGCTGATGCAGGTTATACCATTTATCCATCTTATCAATCTGCTACAGTTGTTTATAATGCATTTGATTCACTGGCTGCAAAGATGGTGAATGAAAAAACAGTTGTGATTGATGGATATGGTGGCGTATTATGGGAACAGTTCAGGGAACAATTACATGATGCATTGCGTTCCCTCAATAAAAAAGTCTATTGGTATGATGTCAATTCCTGTCTGCATTCTCCTGCTAAGATCAACAGCATGCTTGCTGGTGCATTGAATGGCAATGATCCTGTTTTCGGGAAAAAATATAACGGAACATTAGCTGATTTCTTTGATGCTGAAAAACAGCAGATGCTCAAACCTGAGCCTGCTGCTGATCTCTGCATCGTGTATGGAACCGGTGCAGCTTTGAGCAACTGGAAGGGCATGCTGGTTTATGTTGATGTTCCTAAAAATGAAATTCAGTACCGCATGCGGGCAGGCAGCATCAACAATCTTGGTACTGTTGATTCAATTGCACATTCACAGATGTACAAGCGGTTTTATTTCGCCGACTGGCCTGTGCTGAACAAGCATAAAGAACAACTGCTTTCAACAATTGATTGTATTGTTGATGAGCAACGCATCCATGAAATTACATGGATGAATGGCGATGATTTCAGGAAGACTTTAAGCAACATCTCTGAACATCCATTCCGTGCAAGGCCATGGTTTGAAGCCGGTGTGTGGGGTGGTGAATGGATGAAAAAACATCTTACAGGTCTGAATAAAGATGAAGTGAATTATGCATGGTCGTTTGAACTGATCAGTCCTGAAAACGGAATTGTGATTGAAGCTAATGGTTATTTGATGGAAGTATCGTTCGATTTCCTGATGTATTGCAATAACAAAAACATTTTAGGAAAAGCCGCAAAACGCTTCGAGAACGAATTTCCAATCCGTTTTGATTTTCTGGATACATACAATGGAGGCAATCTTTCTGTTCAATGTCATCCACGTCCTGCTTATATCAAAGAAAAGTTTGGTGAGAATTTTACACAGGATGAAACCTATTATATACTTGACTGCGAACCGGGTGCTGCTGTATACCTCGGCTTCCAGGAAACGATTGATGCAGATGAATTCAAATCAGCACTCATCAATGCACAGCAAAATGCAGTTGAGCTGGATGTTGAAAAATATGTGCAGCGCAAGCCTGCATCCAAACATGATTTATTTTTAATTCCCAACGGAACCATTCATGCATCAGGTGTAAACAATCTTGTGCTGGAAATCAGCAACACGCCTTACATCTTCACCTTTAAAATGTACGATTGGCAAAGGCTTGATCTCAATGGTCAGCCAAGGCCCATCAACATCGAACATGCATTCAACAATTTGTATTTCGACCGTAAAGGGAATTATGTGGATGAAAAACTTATTTCACACCCTGTAACAGAAACAGAATGGGAGGGTGGAAGAAAGATTAAACTTCCCACACATGAAGAGCATTTCTTTACAGTTGACCGTTATGAATTTACCGGTACAGTTGAGGTAAACACCAACAATCATGCACATGTATGTATGCTGGTGGAAGGAGAGGAAGTGGAAGTAAGTGCAAATGGAAAATCAACTGTGTTTCATTATGCCGAAACATTTGTGGTTCCTGCTGCTGCAGGTTCCTATCAAATCAAACAAAAAGCAAATAAACCAGCATTTGTAGTGGTAGCTTATGTGAAAGATGAATGCTGTTAACTTAATACATCCATGATTTTGTAAAACGATTCTTATGCCGCAACAACAACAAAAGTCTTTTATTTCTTTCATTACACTCATTGCCGCATTGGGTGGGTTTCTGTTTGGATTTGACATGGCAGTGGTGAGTGGTATTATTGAGCCTGTGAAACTGCAATACGGTTTATCCTCTTCGCAGGAAGGTTTGTTTGTTTCCTGTGCATTGCTGGGATGTATTGCAGGTGTTGCCTTCTCCGGTTACCTGAGCGATCGTATCGGCAGAAGAAAAGTTCTGTTCATCGCTGCTGTTTTGTTTTTGATCAGTGCTGTGGGTTTTGCTTCAGCAGAAGCATATAGCCTGTTGATCTTCTTCCGTATCATGGCTGGTATGGGAGTGGGAGTGGCTTCCAATGTTTCGCCGCTTTATATTTCTGAAGTAGCACCATCACATAAACGTGGAAGATTGGTTACGTTTTATCAATTGGCAATTACAATTGGTATTCTCTGTGCTTATATCAGCAATTTGTTTTTGCAGAGGAATGCAGCTGCTTATACTGGCAGTTCTGATGGTTTGTTTCACTGGTTGTTTATAGCACATGTATGGAGAGGAATGTTTATTGTTGGTGTGATCCCTGCTCTTGCATTCTCCTTGTTGTTGTTGGTTGTTCCTGAAAGTCCACGCTGGTTAGTGCAGTTTGGAAAAGATGAAAAAGCATTAAGCATTCTCACAAAAATAAATGGTGAGGCAGTTGCACAAACAGAATTAACTGCAATTAAAGAACTGGCACAACAAAAGAAAGGTGGCTTTGCTGAACTCATGCGTTTACCGCTGAGTAAATTACTTGCACTTGCAATGATTCTTACAGCGCTTTCACAATTCAGTGGTATTAATGGTGTGATTTTTTACGGACCAACTATTATGAAATCGGCTGGAATTGTAACAGGCGATGCATTGTTGTACCAGGTTATTTTAGGTGCAGCCAATATGCTGTTTACTTTCATTGCTATTTTTAAAGTCGACAGTTGGGGCCGCCGCCCGTTATACCTTGTCGGTTCATTAGCTGCTGCACTTGCATTGGCATTTACCGGTTTCTGTTTTATGATGAACATTACCGGTTGGTTGATGCTTGGTTGCATGATGCTGTTCCTTTTGTTTTTTGCATTTTCATTGGGACCATTGAAGTTTGTGATTTCAACTGAAATCTTTCCAACACATATACGTGGCACAGCCTTATCCGTTTGTATTATGACGATGTGGGTATCGGACTGGATTGTGAACTTATTGTTTCCTGTTTTGAGAGATGGATTAGGAATTGCCACTACATTTTTTATTTTCTCTTTCTTCTGTATCATTTCATTTGTTTATGCCAAACAGAAATTGTTTGAAACAAAAGGAAAAAGCCTTGAAGAAATTGAAAAATCATTAAGCTGATTGTTCATTTGAAATAATTAAACACGATTGTATGCGAAAAATTCTATTGCCTGTTCTTTTTTCCCTGATGCTTGTAACTGTACATGCACAGATGACTGTTCCATATTTTGGAAAGATTGACTGGATTAACGGATATGCCAAAGAAATCAGTGGTGAAAACATTGGTTACTTTTCTGTGTATGCCGATTATGCCAATACCGCACTGCTCACCCGTTGTACCGATGGAAAGAAAACCATTGAATGGGAAACAGCAGCAGTTCCTAAAAACATCAAAGGAAAATATGTGTACTTCAGCTGGGTAGCTGCACACTCTTCCGGTACAAGTAAAGGCAACAGGGATTTTGATTTGTATGTAAACGGTGAAAAATTATTCACGTTCACTACAACACCCAACAATCAAAACCCCGATTGGAGTTTTGCAACAGCCGATAGTTCAAGATTAGTATTTCAACAGATGAAAAGAGATGCTGCAAATGATGCACACGGGCTTGCGTTTCTGCGTTTGCCTGTTAGCAAATTGCAGCCCGGCAAACCTGTTCAGCTAAAAGTTGTTGGTCATAATCAAAACAGCAATGACTGGTATATGACGTTTAAATTTTCCTTTGAAGAGAAAGTAGATGTAACACCGATGCCGTTTATTCTGAAGAATGGAAAACAACCTGTCGTGTTAACCGCTTTGCATTTTGGAAAAGATCAGCAGGTGCGTGTGCAGGTAAATCATAAAGAATCTTATTCGTTTACAGTAAAGAATGGTATTAACAATTTTGACATTCCTGTAAATCCAGTGCAGAACGACGACAGTGTGTTTATTCATGTAACTGCCGGTAAAAAAATACTGGCCGATAAATACGTTTCTATTAAACCGGTGATTTACCGTGTGCTGCATTTCATTCATCATTCGCATACCGATATTGGTTATTCGCACATGCAGCCCGAAGTGTTGCGCATACACATGAAGAACATTGACGATGCTTTGTACATGATTGAAAAAACAAAAAACCTGCCTTATGAAGCAAGATTCAAATGGAACATTGAATCACTCTGGCCGGTTGAAAATTATTTAAAACAGGCATCTGCTTCTCAAAAAGAAAAATTCTTCAAAGCAGTTAAAGAAGAAAGTATTTGTTTAACTGGTTTGTATGCGAATATTCTCACAGGGATGAGTGAACCAGAAGAAGTGTTTCATTATACCGACTACGCAACACAATTAAGAAATGAATATGGCGTAAAGATTAACAGCGCCATGATTTCTGATATTCCCGGTTATGCATGGACAACTGTAACAGGTTTTGCAAAAGGCGGAATCAGGTATTTTTCAAGCGGCCCCAATTTCCTGGGTGAAAGTCATCCATATCTCGGCGACCGTGTTGGTCACTTTGTACGCACTTGGGCTGATAAACCTGTGTGGTGGGCATCACCTTCAGGTGAAGAAAAGATTTTATTCTGGACAGCAGGTAAAGGTTATTCTTCCTGGCATGGAACACCAGTCGGTGGAGTGTTTGATCGTGCACCGAAAAAGATTGCAGCTTACATGAATGAACTTGCAGAGAAAAATTATCCTTATGAAATGGTGCAGTGGAGATACAATGTTGTTTCAGACAACGGACCGATTGATACAGCTATTTCTGATTTTGTTGATCAGTGGAATAAGAAATATGCATCTCCCAAAATTATTTTAAATACAACCAATAAACTGTTTGAAGAATTTGAACAACGATATGGCAACAGTATTCCTGTTGTGAAAGGCGATATTACTCCTTATTGGGAAGATGGTGCTGTTTCAACAGCCTACGAAGAAGGAAAGAACAGGATGAACAGTCTTCGTCTGCAGCAGTTAACAACTTTGTATTCTATTCTTGATCCAAAACAATACAGCACAGCCGGATTTTATGAAGGATGGAAAAACATTCTGCTGTTTCATGAACACACCTGGGGTGCTCATAACAGTATATCGCAACCGGATATTCCGTTTGTAACAGAACAGTGGAAAATCAAAAAGCAGTTTTTGCTGGATGGAGATGAGCAGGTAAACAAGCTGGAGAAAAATCTTTTGCAGTCGTTCACTGATCAGCAATCGAAAAAAATTGCCGTGGTAAATACATCTTCATGGGTACGCAGTGGTTTGGTGATGCTGTCGTCATCTGTCAATGGAAAATCTGTGAAAGATGCAGCCGGTAAAAAACTTCCGTTACAAAAACTAAGCGATGGAACGCTTGTGTTCATGGCAGAGCAGGTACCTGCATTGGGTACAGCAGTTTATACCATTACCGATGAAGAGCCGGATGCTGTAAAGAATGGATTTGTGATCACGGATCATTCTGTTGCCAATGAAAAAATAAATGTTAGCTGGGATAATACCGGAAGTATTACAGGCTTTACAGAAGGTTCGTCTTTTAATTATGCGGGAATGTATAATGGACAGGGATTGAACAGTTACTGGTATGTGCCGGGCATGAATCCCAATGAAGCGCAGACCAATGAGCGTATGCAGATTAAGATACTTGAGAAAGGACCTGTGCTTGTTTCCATTGCAATGATTGCTGATGCACCTGGATCCAACAGGCTGGAAAAAAGAATTACTGTTTGTGCAGGAACAAATGAAGTAATGATTGATAACATCGTGGATAAAAAAGCCATCAGGCAGAAAGAGGGTGTGCATTTTGGTTTTCCTTTCAACAGTTCTTTCAATCATGTAACATTGGATGCCGGTTATGGTACAATGAAATATCTTGCTGATCAGTTACCCGGTTCAAACATGGATTATTTGTATGGCCGCAGGTGGGTGGATGTTTCAAATGCAGGTAAGGGTGTACAGTGGATGTTGTTTGAAGCGCCACTTGTTGAACCCGGTGCAATCATTGATGAACGTCAAACCATCAACCAAACACACAAGGAATGGAAAACAAGTGGAACACCGACTGCAACATGGTTCAGCTATATCATGAATAATTACTGGCACACCAATTACAAAGCCGACCAGGATGGTATCAGTCATTATCGTTATGTACTAAAGCCACATGGAATGTTCAGTTACAGTGAAACAGAAAAAGCTGCAGCTGCATTCACACAACCTTTGTATGCATTTCCTGTGAAAGAAAATGTGCAGTTGACAGCAGGATTATTTGAGTTATCAAACAACCGGGTTGTGGTTACAAGTGTAACACCACAGCAGGATGGAAGTTTTGTTGTTCGTTTGTACAATCCTGAAGCAACTGCTGAGCAAACAAACTTTTTGTGGAAGAAATGGCAGGCTGCTAAATTTGTCAACATCAATTCTGGTAAAACAATACCTGGAAATGAGCCTTTGCTCATTGCTGCAATGGGTGTGACTGAAATTAAAATCATACAATAAAAATTAATTAAACAGCAATAAGATGAACCAGCAACGTTTTTATTTAAAGCATTTATTACTTCTGTTCATTGTAAGTGTAACGGGTTTCAGTAACCTGTCAGCACAAAACAAACCCATTGCAAGAATGGGTTCGGTGAATACCGTTTTATTTGATGAAGGATGGCTTTTTGCACGTTATGGTCTGCAGCCCGATGGTACAAGAAAAGATGAACCTTCAGGTCTTGAAGCAATGAATGCAAATGATGCAGCATGGCAGAAATTAGATTTACCACACGACTGGGCAATAACAGGGCCATTCCGAATTGAACTGGAAGGTGCAACAGGCAAACTGCCTTGGAAAGGAATTGGCTGGTACAGGAAACATTTTACTGTTTCTGCTGCCGATGCAGGTAAACAGATTTTTGTTGATTTCGACGGCGCAATGGCCTATGCACAAATCTGGCTCAATGGAAAATATGTGGGCACATGGCCTTACGGTTATACTTCGTTCCGTATGGATTTAACAGCATTTATTCAACCCGGAAAAGAAAATGTTTTAGCTGTTCGTCTTGATACCGAAAAATGGGATTCACGCTGGTATCCCGGCGCAGGTATTTACCGTCATGTTTGGTTAGTAAAAACAAATGCTGTGCATGTTGATCATTGGGGAACATACATTACCACTCCGCAAATTACCGATCAGCAGGCATTGGTAAATATTGCTGTAACTGTCAATAACCAATCAAAACAAACAGCTAAGGCAACAGTGCGTACAACGTTGTTTGAACTTGATGCATCGAACAAACCAACAATTAAAGTTGCTGTTGCAAAAGATGCAGCAGTTGATTTGAATGCAGGTGAGCAGAAAATCGTATCATCACAGGCAACAGTGATTAAACCCAAACGCTGGAATCTTGAAACACCCAACAGGTATGTTGCTCAAACAGAGATCCTTGTTAACGGAAAAATAATTGATACATACAACTCAGTCTTTGGTATTCGTACGATTGAATTTACTGCCCGTAATGGATTTTTATTAAACGGAAAACGTGTAGCGATACAAGGTACATGCAACCATCACGATCTTGGTGCACTTGGCGCAGCATTTAACGTTAGTGCATTAACACGCCAGTTGAAAATGCTGAAGGAGATGGGTTGTAATTCATTACGTACATCACACAATCCACCTGCTCCTGAACTGCTGGAGCTTGCAGATAAAATGGGATTCCTTGTGTGGGATGAAGCATTTGATGCCTGGAAAACCGGCAAGCGTGAAAATGATTACAATAAAATTTTTGCAGAATGGCATGAAAAAGATTTAACTGCATTAGTACATCGTGACAGGAATCATCCTTCTGTTTTCATCTGGTCAATTGGTAATGAAGTGATGGATCAGCAGGATGTGGCTTTAACCAAACATCTTTCTGATATTGTTCATCGTGAAGATCCTACCCGTCCTGTTTCAAACGGATATAACGATCCTGATGGCGGTCGAGGTTCTGGTGCAGCAATGGCCATGGATATTATGGGTGTGAATTATTTTTTCAACCAGCAACCAAAATGGGATGCTGATCCCCGTTATGCCAACAAACCAACCATTGGAAGCGAAACATCTTCATGCGTTACTACACGTGGCGAATATTTCTTTGGCAAAAATCCTTACCAGAACTGGCAGATATCTTCTTACGATCAAACAAAGCCTGATTGGGGTTGCACACCTGATGATCAGTTCAGAACCAATGCTCGTTTTCCGCATTTACTTGGTGAATATGTGTGGACAGGTTTTGATTATTTAGGTGAACCAACACCATATAATTCAGATGAAACAAACCTGCTTAACTTCAGAACCGATCCCAACAAAAAAGCAGAACTGGAAAAACAACTGGAACTCATTCGCAAAAATAATCCGCCATCAAGAAGCAGTTATTTCGGCATCATTGATCTTGCCGGATTTAAGAAGGACCGTTTCTATCTCTATCAATCACACTGGCGTCCTGATTTGCCAATGGCACATATTCTTCCTCATTGGAATTGGGCTGAACGGATTGATTCCATCACACCTGTGCATGTTTACACTTCAGGCGATGAAGCTGAGTTGTTTTTAAACGGCAAAAGTCTTGGACGTAAATCCAAAATTGCAGGAAAAGATTTTAGGTTAGAATGGAATGATGTAAAATATCAACCCGGCGAACTGAAAGTGATCTGTTACAAAAACGGAAAGCAGTGGGCTACTGATGTTGTTCGTACAACCGGTAAAATGACACAACTAACAATGAGTGCTGACCGCCCTGTGATCAAAGCAGGTGAAGATGATTTATGTTTTATTACTGTGAAAGTTACAGATAAAGATGGGTTGCTTGTTCCACGCTCACATCCAACCATTCACTTCTCTGTTGAAGGAGCAGGTGAACTTGTTGCTACTGATAATGCTGATGCAACAAGCTTTATTCCATTTCAGAGCAATGTAAAACCTGCGTTCAATGGAATGATACTTGTGATTGTGAAAGCAAAAAAAGGAATGAAAGGAAAAATTACTGTTAAAGCAGAAAGCGAAGGATTAAAAGCTGCCACTGTTTTAATCGAAACGAAATAACTTGAGCCGGATTTAATTGAACCATCACTATGCAGAAAATTTATTTAGTTGTTTTATTTGTTGGTCTTGCATCAACACAGTTGTTTGCACAAACTGTTCCGGATTATAAACGTCCTGAACTTCCCATTGAAGTACGTGTACAGGATTTATTGAACCGTATGACGCCGGAAGAAAAGTTCTGGCAGTTGTTTATGATTCCCGGTGATCTTGGCAACAATCCCGCTCAATACAAAAACGGCATTTTTGGATTCCAGGTAAACACGGTTCAGCAACAACATGGAGCCGCAGCACAAATACTCAACTATAAAGCCGGACAAACAGGTGCACAAACTTTAGAAAAGATCAACGCCATCCAAAAATACTTTGTAGAGCAAACAAGACTCGGCATTCCTATAATTGCATTTGATGAATCATTGCATGGGCTTGTGCGTTTTGAAGCAACATCTTTTCCTCAATCTATTGCATTAGCATCAACATGGGATACTGTATTGATGAATAAAGTTGCTGCTGCCATTGCCATGGAAACAAAAGCAAGAGGCATCAGGCAGATACTTTCTCCCGTTATTAATCTTGCAACGGATGTGCGTTGGGGAAGAGTGGAAGAAACCTATGGTGAAGATCCTTTTCTGTCTGCAGCAATGGGTGTGGCTTATGTAAAAGCATTCGAAGACAGGGGAGTGATCACTACTGCCAAGCATTTAATCGTGAATCATGGCGAAGGTGGAAGGGACAGTTATCCTATTCATTATGATGAACGCCTGCTGGAAGAAACCTACTTTGTCCCTTTCAAAGAAATCATCAGCAAAGCTGGTGCAAGAAGTGTGATGACGGCTTACAATTCATTGGATGGTACGCCTTGCACAGCGAACAGCTGGTTGCTGAATGATAAACTCCGCAAAGAATGGGGCTTCAAAGGTTTTGTTATTTCCGATGCAGGTGCAACAGGTGGAGCCAATGTGCTTCATTTCACCACAAAGGATTATCCTGAATCAGGAAAAGTAGCAGTTGAAAACGGACTCGATGTTATTTTTCAAACAGCTTATGATCATCATACATTATTCGATCCGCATTTTCTTGACGGTTCAATGAGCCAGGCTGTAATAGACACTGCAGTTGCAAGAGTTCTGCGTATAAAGTTTGAACTGGGTTTGTTTGAACATCCTTATGCAAAAGCTGAAGATGCTGGTGTGTGGACTTCAGCTGGTAATCATGAACTGGCACGCATTGCAGCAATTAAATCTTTTGTGTTGCTGAAGAATGAACCGTTCAAAACAACTCAGCAACCATTGCTGCCATTAAAAACATCATACAAAAAAATTGCAGTGATTGGTACGGATGCTGTGGAAGCAAGATTAGGTGGTTACAGTGGCCCGGGTAATGTTAAGGTTTCTATTATTGACGGAATTAAAACAAAAGCAAACAATGCACAGATTGTGTATGCACCCGGCCCCGGACGTGAACACAAAACATGGACAATTGTTCCATCACAAAATTTATCAACAACCAAAGACGGAAAGCAAGTAAAAGGTGTACACAGCGAATACTTCAACAATGTAACACTTGAAGGAAAACCTGTTGTTGAACGAATAGATAATGCCATCCGTTTTCAATGGACATTGTTTTCACCTGATCCGGAAAAAATCAATTACGATTTCTTTTCAGCAAGGTTTACTACTCAGCTGCAATCACCCGTTACAGGAAATTATAAAATCGGTATTGATGGGAATGATGGTTACAGGTTATACATCAACAACAAACTCATTATTGATAACTGGAAAAAGCAATCGTACTCAACAAGACTCAGCGATTATTATTTTGAAAAAGGAAAGTCGTACGATCTGCGGCTTGAATATTTTGAACCTGCCGGTAATGCATTCCTGCGTTTAATCTGGAATGTAGGAGTGAAAGACAGCAGCGAACAAAAAATAAATGAAGCAGTAACACTTGCAAAGAACAGTGATGTAGCTGTTGTTGTTGCAGGTATTGATGAAGGTGAATTTAACGACCGTGCAATTCTTTCTTTACCCGGTAAGCAGGAAGAATTGATTCAACGTATTGCAGCAACAGGCAAACCTGTTGTGGTATTACTTGTTGGCGGCAGTGCCATTACCATGAACAACTGGTTAGATAAAATTCCTGCTGTACTTGATGTATGGTATCCCGGCGATGCAGGTGGCACGGCTGTTGCGGATGTATTGTTTGGAGATGAATCGCCATCGGGCAAATTGCCTGTAACTTTTCCGGTAGTTGAAGCACAGTTACCGTTAGTGTATAATCATAAACCAACAGGCAGGGGAGATGATTATACAAACTTAACAGGACAACCATTGTTTCCTTTTGGTTTTGGTTTAAGTTACAGCAGTTTTGAATACAGTAACCTGCAGGTCGATCATCCGGAAATCAAAGCCGGCGAAACCGTAAAACTTAAATTTGAAATAAAAAATACAGGAAAGTACAAAGCCGGTGAGGTGGTGCAGCTGTATATCAGGGATGAACTGGCATCTGTTGCACGTCCTATCCGTGAACTCAAAGGTTTTCAGCGTGTAGATCTGCAGCCCGGTGAAGTAAAAACAGTTGAATTTATAGTTACACCCGATCTGCTGAAGATGTATAATAAGGAAATGAAAGAAGTGATTGAGCCCGGTACTTTTCGTATTACCATCGGCAGTTCAAGTGTAGATGCAAGGTTGCGTACAGTAATTGAAGTAAAGTAGCAGAAAGCTTTTTTCACATTAACTGAAATACGTAATTTTAAGAGATTGATTTAAATGGCATTCACATTATTGATTAAACAACACATCTCTGAAATTCTAAAAGATTAACATGAGTAAACATTCATCCCGCCGGAAATTCATTCAGAAACTGAGTACTGGCGTAATTGGTGCTGCACTATTGCCGGAAGCTTTAAATGCTTCAACGGTAAAAACAGAAAAAATCAACCGTTCAAAATCCCGTAGTGTAAATGATACATTACAGATTGCTTTGATTGGGGCAGGAGGTATGGGTATGGCTGATGCCAATACTGCCATTACAGTTCCAGGCGTTAAACTTGTTGCTGCCTGCGATTTGTATGATGGACGATTAGCAGCTGCCAAACAGAAATATGGTAATGATATTTTCACCACAAGAGATTACCGTGAAATACTGAACAGAAAAGATATTGATGCGGTGATTGTGGCTACACCCGATCACTGGCATAAAGATATTTCTGTTGATGCCATGAATGCCGGTAAATCTGTGTATTGCGAAAAACCAATGGTACATGATATTACTGAAGGCAATGCAGTGATTGATGCACAGAACAAAAACAAAGTTGTATTCCAGGTAGGAAGCCAGGGTATGAGTTCATTGGGAAATGAAAAAGCAAAAGAACTGCTGGCTGCAGGTGCAATTGGAAAACTGAATTACGCAGAAGGTTTCTGGGCACGCAACTCTCCAGGTGGTGCCTGGCAATATGATATTCCTGCTGATGGAAATTTAAATACGGTTGACTGGAAACGTTTCTTAAATAAATATCCTGATCGTCCGTATGATCCCAAACGTTTTTTCAGGTGGCGTTGTTATAAAGATTATGGTACTGGTGTATCTGGCGATTTGTTTGTTCACCTGTTTTCAAGTCTGCATTTCATCACCAATTCAAAAGGCCCGGAAAAGATTATGGCAATGGGCGGACTCCGTTACTGGAAAGATGGTCGTGAAGTTCCCGATATCCTGATGGGTATGTTTGATTATGCTGAAACACCTGAACATCCAGATTTCAATTTATCACTTCGTGTGAATTTTGTTGATGGTACAGCTGACAGTACTTATTTACGTCTTGTAGGTAACGAAGGCAGCATGAATGTTGAGTGGGATAAAGTTACACTTACCCGTAACAAAGCTTATGCTGCAACGGATGATCCATTACTTTCAACCAAACTGAAAGATCAGAAATATGTGTATGAACGTAAACACATGGTGCCGCCCGATACAACTGTATTCAAAGCAGAAGATGGTTACAAAGGCGCACATTATGATCACTTCAATAACTTCTTTACAGCTATCCGTGAAAAGAAGACTGTAGCTGAAGATGCATTGTTTGGTTACCGTGCAGCTGCTCCTGCTTTGTTATGTAACGACAGTTATTTTGCAGACAAAGCTGTTAAATGGGATCCTGTAAAACTGAAAGTTGTTTCTTAATTAATTTAAAATCTCAAAAATGAAATACAAACAGATTTTTTTATTGATGCTTGTTGCTGTAAGCACATTGCTTTTTTCTTTTTACCAGAAGCAAAAAGATAACACACTCACGCCAAAAGAAAAGAAAGAAGGCTGGAAGTTACTCTTTGATGGTAAAACCCTCAACGGATGGAAAATGTATAAAAACAAAAATGCCGATTGCTGGGCTGCTAAAAACGGTGAACTGTATTGCAAGGGAAGTGAAACAGATAAGAGCGATCTGCGCAGTGACATTATGACTGTTGAAACATTCCAGGATTTTGAACTAAGCATTGAATGGAAAATTTCCAAAGCCGGTAACAGCGGCATCATGTATCATGTTACAGAACAGTATGATGCTCCTTATCTCAGCGGACCGGAATACCAGCTTATTGATGATAT
The DNA here is from genome assembly GCA_002337125.1 of Chitinophagaceae bacterium UBA1931. Taxonomy (GTDB): domain Bacteria; phylum Bacteroidota; class Bacteroidia; order Chitinophagales; family Chitinophagaceae; genus Lacibacter. Next base: position 1,089,722 of record DDFJ01000001.1, on the reverse strand, counting down.
TGGTTTTCCTGAAAAGCTGGAAGAGTGGCAGAAAACAGGATCGGATTATGCAATGTATAATGCAAGTTCTCATCCAACAAAAGCAATTGGTGAATATAACTTAAGCCGCATTGTGGTAAAAGGTGCACACCGTGAATACTGGCTCAATGGTATTAAGATTGTTGAGTTTGAAGCATGGACACCTGACTGGTACAAACGCAAAGCAGAAGGTAAATGGAAAGATGCGCCCGGTTATGGTATTGCAAAGAAAGGAGCCATCTGTCTGCAGGATCACGGAAGTGGGGTATGGTTTAAAAATATTAAGCTGAGGAAATTATAAGTTTTCTTCTTTGAAAGTGTTCAGGGTTGTCAACCTTAGTGCAGCTGTTTGTAATTGTTATAAATAGTGTATTCAGGTTCACAACCCTTTTTTATACTGCTATGAAAATACAAACTCACTTCTCTTCTCATTCATTCAAACGTTAATTCATACAATTATGCGCCGGTTTTCATTTGTTACCTGTCTTTTGGTGTTCTTCTTTGACATTCATTTTTCGTTTGCACAAAACACAACTGTAACATCAACTTCAAAAGAAAAAATGCAGGAGTTTATGAACATGCGTTTCGGCATGTTTATTCACTGGGGGCCTGTAAGTTTACGTGGTACTGAAATCGGATGGTCAAGAGGTCACCAGGTAGCAACAAATGATTACGACCAGTTGTATAAAGAGTTTAACCCCGTTTTGTTTGATGCTGATGCGTGGGTACGTACTGCGAAAGATGCCGGTATGAAATATTTAACTATTACATCCAAGCATCACGATGGGTTCTGTCTTTGGCCAACAGCCTACAGTAATTATAATATCAGCGCAACACCTTATAAAAAAGATATTATTGCACAGCTTGCCAACGCCTGTAAAAAAAATGGTGTTAAGTTTTGCATGTACTTTACGATTCTCGATTGGCACGATTCAAACTATCCCATTCATAACGATGGGAAAGGAGTTTCGCCTGATGGGAATATGAATGCATTTATGTCAACTATAAAAAATGAACTGAAGGAAATTATCAGTAAGTATAATCCTTATATGATCTGGTTTGATGGACAGTGGGAGAGTCCATGGACAGATGAAATGGGTGCAGAAATTTACCGTTATGTAAAATCGCTGAACAAAGATGTTATTATCAACAACAGGTTGGGTAAAGAAATGACAGCTGTGCATAACAAAGAAGTTGATTACAGCAAAATGATTGGTGATTATGATACACCTGAACAAAAGATTGGTAAGTTGAATATGGATTTTCCCTGGGAAACCTGCATGACCATTGGTACACAGTGGTCGTGGAAACCAAACGACCAGTTAAAAGATGTAAAACAATGTGTGCATACGCTCATTAAAACAGCTTCGGGCAATGGCAATCTTTTATTCAACGTCGGGCCCATGGCTGATGGGCGTCTTGAACAACGCCAGGTTTATTTGCTGAAACAAATGGGCAACTGGCTGAATATTTTTGGTGAAAGTATTTACGGAACAAACGGTGGACCATACTATCCCACTAATGTTTATACTGCAACACGAAAAGGCAATAAGGTGTATGTGCACATCCTTGATACATCTGTAAAGGAACTGCAATTGCCCGCACTTCCCGGAGTTAAAGTGCTGAAAGCTTATTTCATTAACGGAGGATCGGTTACGTTTAAAGATTCACAAACAAGCTACTCTGTTACATTAAATCTAAACCCGGCAAATACAATCAGCAATGTGCTGGTGCTGGAGCTAAATAAGCCAGCTATTACTGTACCGCTTACAGGTGCAGCAACTGTTGAAGCGGGAAAATAAATTTTGAAATAATTTTTCGGAAGATAGAAGAACTGTTGGTAGGAAATATGGAAAATATAATTGCCCGCATCAAATAAACGGCAACTATTATTATGATGATTGTAAATAGATTAAATATTCAGTTATGCAATACAATAAAATAATCACTTCTGCTGCAATAACAACCCTGCTTATAATTAGTTCCTGCAGTGAGCCTCAAAAGAAAGATAACAGTAATACAACTGGTTTAACCGATCAGAAAACAAGAGTTGGAACTGTACTGGTTTCTCCGCTAAAAGATTCTTCCATGCAATATAAATTAATGGTTGCACCGGGAGAAGATACATCGAGAGGCCTTTCAATCCTGATTGGCGAAAATGAAGGGCAGGTGTTGACCCTTGAAGCAAAGAATATCAAAACACAGATGCCGCAACCTCTGGATTTGCTGAAACAGGTTATTCAGAAATCAGGTTATCATGTCCAGGAAGTGATGATTGACAGTTTGCAGGGAGATATTTACGTATCAAAAGTTCTGTGTGTAAATCAATCTGGGAATTATGTTCTCAGGTCAAGAACATCTGATGCAATTGCCCTGGCATATAAATTCAATTGTCCCATTTATATTAATAATGCTCTTTTGAAGAAATAGTGATTCTTTGTCTTGTTAATTTGTTTACAGAAAAAATGCTTTAATAAGTTATTTCGATTCTTTGATGATAGCTATCATTCAAATCTTCTTAACTTTCCACATAAAGTATTTCCTAAAATTTCAATTCCTTTTTCATGGATCAGTCAAGACGTTCGTTTTTAAAAAATATTTCTTTAACTGCTGTGCTGCTGGCAGGCGGTGGTTTTAAATTTTTATCAGAGGCTGAAGCAGGAGCATTAAGAAGAAAAACAATTTATCGTTTTGCGCTTGCATCCGACGGGCATTACGGACAGGCAGGAACCGCTTCTGATGAACTGTATGCAACTATTGTAAAACATATCAATGAATTTCACCAGCAACATCCTCTTGCTGTTTGCATCATCAATGGTGATGTGATTCATAATGAAAAAGATTATTTACTGAAAGCAAAAAAACATTTAGATGGATTGACTATGCCTTACTATACAGGTAAAGGAAATCATGATTTAGTAAGTGATGCTTACTGGAAAGAAGTGTGGGGACAACTGCCCAACCTGGTACTGAAAGAAAAACATTGCCATATCATCATTGCCAATACATCGAATGAAAAAGGTGAATATCTGTCGCCTGACCTGGTTTGGCTTGCTGAACAACTTGAAGCATCAAAGAAAAAGAAAACAGTTTTTCTTGTACTGCATATCCCGCAAAAGAAATGGACGCCTAACGGAATTGACACGCCTGCTTTCTTTGAACTGCTGAAAAAATATCCCAACGTTAAAGCCATTTTTCACGGGCACGAACATGACCAGGATGGAGTGAAGATAGAGAATAATATTCCCTGTTTGTTCGACAGCCATTTTGGTGGCAACTGGGGAACAGCTTACAAAGGTTACAGGGTAGTGGAATTGCTGGATGATGGTTCAATTCTTACTTACATCATGAACCCAATTGAAAAATTGAATGAAGCGAGTTATTGAAGAATGATCAATAATAGTTTTAACGCTTCCCTGAAAATTTATACTAACTGATATGAAAACAAAAGATTTATTCGACCTGATTATTAAAGTATTTGGTTTTTTTATTGTTAAAGATATTTTGATATCAATTCCATACCTGTTTTCCTCAATGGCTTTCTTTCTGAATGATAATAACGGCGTGTACGGAATTGGAGCTTTTATTGTTTCACTTTTGATAACAGGTTTATATTTTGCAATTGCATATATGCTTATTTTCAGAACAGCAAAGGTCGTTTCTGCATTAAAACTGGAGCCTGAATTAGCAGAAGACAGACTGACATTTGACCTTTCTCCTAAACATATTTTAACAATTGCATTAATTGTAGTTTCCGGTTATATTTTAATTGAAGAAATTCCTGAGTTCTGTCGTCAACTTTATAAGTATTATGAATTGTCACAACAAAAAATGTTTACAACAAAACCATCCGGAACTGAAATAGTTTTAGCTGCTGCAAAAATTATAATAGCATTGTTAATCGTTGGGGAACGAAAAAAGATTATTCCTTTTATTCTTAACGAAAAAAAGGAAGATATAATCGAAGCAGAAGATGTTGAGTAATTAAAATGATTAACCACTCGAAGAGTGGTTAATCATTTTCTTATTTGTTCATTATATAATGCGTATCCACCAATTTCCAGTTGTTGTCAAAGAATCCTGCAAGCTTTACTTCATTTGTTCCTGACTGCAACATACCAATACTGAAAATCATAAAATCGGGAAAACCACTTGCGCCAGCAAAATACTGGTTTGCATTTGCAGCATTCATTCCTTTTAAACCCGTGCCTGCAATTACTCCAACAGAATTAACTGCTGAATTTTTTAACGGCCACACAAAGTAAGCACCGAGGTCATCGCCTTGCATCACTTCGGTTCCTGCTGTGATTTTATTTCGTTCAATGTGTATGGGACAATCCTGCAATAACAGGTTGTATGCACTGTTGGTTGTTGCATTTCCGTAAATGATGATGTTTCTGCCTGCATATACTTCAGGTGAAAATTCCTTATCAGCAATGATGTCAACTGCACCATTTCCACGATAGTACCATGTTTCAGCATCATAGCGGGCTTTGTTGTAACTCCAGTTATTTTCAGCAGCAGTTCCTTTGGTGCTGTACACAAAAACCATATTGTAATTAAACGGCTCTTTGAACGTACCATAACGCTGCGGGTTCTTTTCTTCAGCTGATGGTTTTGTTGCAATCGTCCATTGATTATTCTTCTTTACAAGGAAGATAAGATCATGTTCACTTTGTGTTGTATAGCTTATGCTGTTCAGGCTGTCGAGTTTAATGCTGATGGTTGCATTGCTTCCAAAATCTTCCAGGTTGATTTGCAGCAATGCAATGTTTTCAGTTGTGCCTGTGATTGTTTTTTTCTTTTTATCCCTGTTGAGCTGTATGCGGCTGTATTGCAAAGGCTGTTGCTGCTGTTCAATTACGATCCACCTGTACTTTGCTGAAATACCCGGGCTGGCTGTTGTAAAATCAAGGATGTTCATGGCACTGTCGGGAGCAAGTGTATGCCATTTAAAAAAGCTGAACAAAGGATCCCAGTCCACACTCTGATCCCCAAACCAATGTTCACCTCCGGGATATTCATAATAACTCATGTCTTTATGAAAATCGGCAAGAATCTTTTTCATCTGCCGTGCATAATTCACCGAAACAACTTTGTCTGAATCGCCGTGAAGAATATATACACCAAGCGGTTTGTAGTTTGATGCAAGTTTTGGAACATCGCTTTGATTGCTTGTACGTAATAATAATTGCTCCATTGCTGTTGCACCTGTTTCAGGAATCAATCCATCAGCTGAACCATATCCTTTCAGTGTGGGATAACCGGAGCAGGGAGCAATAGCAGCCCATTTGTCGGGATATGTTGCACCGAGAAACCAGGTGCCATGTCCGCCCATTGAATGGCCGGTTAAATAAATACGTGAAGGATCTGGTTTGAATTTGTCTTTAGCAATGTTCAATACTTCCAGTGCATCCAACCTTCCCCAATCTTCCCAGTTAAAACCTCTTGGCCTGCGGTTGGTCGCAGCAACAAGATTGCCCCAGTCTTTGGGTTTGTATGCTCTTGCCTGGCCTATTGCTTCTACACCTGCACCATGTACCGATAAAAACAACGCTGAAGGTTTTGCGGAAGATGGAGTTTGTGGAGTAACAGCATAGTACTGCAGGCTGCCGTCAATTTTGCTGATGAATGTATTACTGTATTGTTCGCCTGTTTGTACAGAACTGATCATGACTGTTTTTTCATCAACCGTTTTTCCTTTATTGAGTAATGTAACTGTACACGTATGTTCGCCTTTGCCTGTTATGGTTTCACCATTCATTTCAAAAATGACTTTACGTGTTGACATAGCCGGTACAACAGGAATGACGGTGATTTTTTCTTTACCATTGAGATTGCTCTTCAGCTGGTAATTTTTTAAGGGCTGATTGCTGTTGTTGATTACAACAATTGCACCTTTTAACGCATTGTTTGTTTCGCCTGCAACAATAAACGGCAGAGTAGGATCGCCTGTATTAAGCTGCACAGGTTTTTCAGGGAAGATGAATTTTACAATCATCATTACACCCGAACGAACCAGCAGTTCATTCAATCCTTTTTTCAGTTTAACAGGAATGTATAACCAGCCGGAGCTGTATGGATCTCCCGCATGCAGTTCGCCATTTACATACACTGCACTGTTGCCGCTGATATTTAATAAGGCAGTTTGTTCTTTTGCAGATTCATAGCTTAAATAAATATAACCTCCGCCGCCTCCGCCAAACATAAATCCACGGTTCATAAAACGGTGAGCTGAATCAGCCGTAATGGTTTGCCATTTCTGTTCCTGTCCACGCATGTTTACAAGACCTGAAGCCGCACCTTCAACCGGTTGTTTGAATGTATTGGTATAAAGCTGGTAAGCAAGTTTGTCGAGATACAATGCTTCCCGGCCATAACGGTGAATGCCGTTTACCGTTAACCCTTTTGTGAAATAATATTCTGTTTGTGCAAATGATTGAGAGAATGCAAAGAGAAAGATGATCAGCAAAGCTGATTTAAACTTTTTCATAAAGGAGATTTATATGGATGACTAAGATAGTAATAACAATAACGTACCAATAAAGAAATTGATAAATGGGGTAGATCAATTTAAACAGTCAATAGTAAAAATTTTCTTTATGGATTTTTTCTCCAACTGCATCATTAAAAAAATCTACAATCAATGCTTCGTTTTCTTCTTGCCCTGCTTATTTGTACCGGAGGCTTTTTTATTATTCAATCAGTTTATCATCCCGGTAAAAAAGCAATTTCATTCAACAAAACAAAAACACCAGCATCCGAAGCTCCCGACCTGATCAGCATTGCATTAAAACAAAAAGCAGCCGAAGCAAAGGCATTTGCCAATACACATCACTATAATAACTCTGTTTGTTTCCTGGTGGATATGAAAATCCGATCAGGACAAAACCGGTTTTTTGTTTATGACCTCAGCAAAAACAAAGTATTAAAATCGGGTGTAGTTACACATGGCCGTTGCAATGAACGCTGGCTGGAAGGAAGACGATATGGAAATGATCCCGGCTGCGGCTGCACATCATTAGGAAGGTACAGGATCGGTGCTTCATACAATGGGCGCTTTGGTCTTGCATACAAACTTTACGGACTTGATTCAACCAACAGTAATGCCTTTCAGCGTTTTGTTGTGTTGCATTCGCATGCATGTGTTCCGGAAACAGAAGTGTATAACGAGGTTTGCCAGAGTGATGGCTGCCCGACTGTTGCTCCTGGTTTTCTGCAGCAGCTGCGTACCTATATCGATCATTCGGAAAAGCCGGTGCTGTTATGGATTTATGAAAGTCAGGAGAAAGCCGATAGCCGGTAGTTTTTTAGTATGAAGTCAGGTGTGAATTGAGAAAGAGTTAACCCGTCTGACGGATCACAAGTTTCTTTTCTTATCTGCTATTTATAAAATCAGCGAAATCGGTTTGATCCGTTAAATCTGTGTTTCTATCCATTGCTTAAAACAAAACTAACAACCATCAGCCCATCATGTCTTAATTTCGCTGCGAAGAAGATTATTCACTACCCTTAAATCTTGGTGATGAAGGAGAAGTTACAGCAGTTGTCGGAACAATTGGAAGGAGACCTGTTTTTCGATACAACCATCAGAACATTATATGCAACCGACGCTTCGGCTTATCGTGAAATGCCGCTGGCCGTTGCTATTCCGCATACAAAAAACGATCTCAAAAAACTGATTGCATTTGCAGCAGCCAATCAAACATCCCTGATACCACGTACTGCAGGTACTTCACTTGCCGGACAGGTGGTGGGCAATGGTATTGTGGTGGATGTGTCGAAATATTTTACACAGATCATCGAATTAAATAAAGAAGAACATTGGGTGAGGGTTGAACCCGGAGTAATCCGTGATGAACTCAACATGTTTCTGAAACCGCATGGTTTATTCTTCGGACCGGAAACTTCTACTGCCAACCGTGCAATGATTGGTGGAATGGTGGGAAATAATTCCTGTGGTTCCAACTCGGTTGTGTACAGGAGCACAAGAGAACATTTGCTGGAAGTGAAGGCGTTGCTGAGTGATGGTTCGGAAGCTGAATTTAAAACGCTGAACATCGATGAGTTTCATGCAAAGTGTGAACTGGATAATCTTGAAGGAAAGATTTATAAAAATATCCGCAGCCTGTTAAGCAATTACGATAACCAGGTTGAAATAAGAAAAGAGTTTCCGAAGAAAACTGTTGAGCGCAGAAATACCGGTTATGCAATTGATCTGCTGGTTGAAACATCACCGTTTACTGCAGGTGGTGAAGAGTTTAATTTCTGTAAACTCATTGCTGGTTCAGAAGGAACACTGGCGTTTATTACTGAAATAAAACTCAATGTTGTTCCGCTGCCGCCAAAAGAAATTGGTTTGATGTGTGTGCATTTTAATTCGGTGGATGAATCGTTGCACGCCAACTTAATTGGTTTGAAATACGGACCAACAGCCAGTGAACTCATTGATCATTACATTTTAGAATGCACCAAGAATAATATTCAGCAAAGCAAGAACCGCTTTTTTGTACAAGGCGATCCCGGCGCTATTCTTGTATTTGAGTTCAGCAAAAACACAAGAGAAGAAATTCTTGAAATCACCAATAAACTGGAAGCCGAACTGCGTGCCGCAGGTTATGGTTATCATTTCCCTGTTTTGTTTGGAACCGATACAAAAAAGATATGGACATTACGCAAAGCCGGACTTGGTTTGCTGGGCAATCTTCCAGGTGATGAAAAGGCTGTTGCGGTGATAGAAGATACAGCGGTAGATGTAAATGATCTGCCTGAATTTATCCGTGAGTTTAATGAAGTGTTGAAAAAACATGGACTGTATTCGGTGCATTATGCACATGCAGGTTCGGGTGAAATACATCTGCGTCCAATCATCAATTTAAAAACAGCTGAAGGCAACAAACTCTTCCGCACCATTGCAGAAGAAGTTGCTACGCTGGTAAAAAAATACAAAGGTTCATTGAGTGGAGAACATGGCGATGGCCGTTTGCGTGGTGAGTTTATTAAACAAATGGTGGGAGAGAAGAACTATGAATTGCTCAAGCAGGTGAAGTATGCGTGGGATCCCAACAATATTTTCAATCCCAACAAGATTGTAGATACGCCACCCATGAATACGATGCTGCGTTACGAACCCGGTCAGTTTACACCGGAGTTTAAAACCATCTTCCGTTTTCATCAGCAGAATATTTTGCAGCATGCCGAGCAATGCAATGGTTCAGGTGATTGCCGCAAAACACATCTCAGCGGTGGTACCATGTGTCCATCGTTCATGGCTACACGCAATGAAAAAGATACAACCAGAGCAAGAGCAAATATTCTACGTGAATTTTTAACGCATTCAACCAAAGTAAACCGTTACGATCATAAAGAAATTTATGAAGTGATGAGTTTGTGCCTGAGTTGTAAGGCTTGTAAGAGTGAATGTCCATCGAATGTGGATATGGCCAAACTGAAAGCTGAATTCCTGCAGCATTATTACGATGCAAATGGTGTTCCTTTCCGTTCGAAGATGATTGCCAACTTTTCTGCAAGTGCAAAGCTGGGTTCTATTGCGCCTTCGGTATACAATTTCTTCATGACCAATTCTTTCACCAGCAACATCATTAAACGTACAGTAGGTTTTGCAGTGAAACGTTCCATGCCGACTTTGTCGAAGGTTACGTTAGAAAAATGGTTTGCGAAAAATGCAAAAGTCAAAAATCAAAAGTCAAAAGAGACAGGTCATAACTCACAGTCAACAAACAATGCCCGACGTCGAACCGTATTTTTATTCTGTGATGAATTCACGAACTACAACGATGCTCCAATCGGCGCAACGGCAGTTCAGTTACTGGAGAAACTGGGTTACAATGTTGAACTGCCAAAGCATATCGAAAGCGGAAGAGCATGGATGTCGAAGGGATTGATCCGTAAAGCCCAGGAAATTGCCAATACAAATATTTCATTGCTGAAAGATGTGATTACTGCAGAAACTCTTTTGATTGGTATTGAACCATCAGCCATCTTAACGTTCAGGGATGAATATCCTGATCTTGCCAGCGATGAAAACCTGGCTGCAGCAAAAGAACTTTCGAAACATGCTTTGTTTATTGATGAGTTTTTAGCCAGAGAAATTGAAAACGGGAATATCAGCAAAGAACAGTTTACAAAGGAACCGAAGCTGATTCAGCTGCATGGTCATTGTCAGCAGAAATCAGTTGGTTCATTAGCTGATTCAGTGAAAGTATTAAGCTTCCCCGAAAATTATAAAGTGGAAACCATTCCTTCGGGTTGTTGTGGTATGGCCGGTTCATTTGGTTATGAAAAAGAGCACTACGATATTTCCATGCAGATAGGTGAACTGGTTTTATTCCCCACTGTACGCAAGCAGGCTGATGATACCATTATTGCTGCTCCCGGAACAAGTTGCCGTCACCAGATAAAAGATGGAACTGCAAAGAAAGCATTGCACCCGGTGGAAGTATTGTTTGATGCGTTGGTGTGAGTAGTAGCCGGTAGTTGATAGTTGATAGTCATTAGCCGATAGCTAATATCATTCAGCTTACAAAGAGTTTCTCAATGTAAGTCCGAACGGAACTTCAATTTTTTTCAGATCATTGCTGAGGATCATTTCTGCAACTGTTTCGCCCATCTTTTTAAAGTCGGTTGAAATGGTGGTAATGCCGTCAAGCAAGAAACGTTTCCACGGAGTTTCGTTGTAAGAGATAATGCCAATGTGTTTTCCCACTTCAAAATTCGTGGCCTGTATTTTATCAAGTAACACCAGCAAGTCATCTTCCATCAGGTTAATGTATACATCACCTTCTGAAATCTGTTCGTGCTTAATGTTGTGTATAGTTTTGTACTGAAATGCATATTCAATGCAGAAATGCTCAAATCCTTTCCTGATTTCACCAGGGAAATAAGAATAAGAGGGGAATACAAGTTTCAACGTGTGGTAATGGCTCAGTTGTGGTAAGGCTGTTTTCAGAGCTTCAAAAATATCTTTCTCAAAATTTTCGTAAACAGCTCCGTAATCGCTGGTAATGCCTGTAAGCAGTTTGTCGAGCAGGATCAGCTTGCCGTCTTTAATTTCATTGATAACTTCATTGGCTTTTTCACCACCTTCCAGAAAATGGGGAATAATTACATAATGCGTATAGCCTTCTTTCCTGTTCTGTACCATTTTACGGAACAGTGAAAAGTCGTTATTGTAAATGTAAAAATCAATGGCGGCCTGATTGCCCAGGGTTTGAACAAAGGAATCATAAATGATTTTCTTATGACCACTGAGCTTGTTGAACAGCAGGAATACTTTTATTTCCTGCCTGATGTCGGTTTTGGAAATAAAATATCCTTTGCCCGGAACTGAACCCACAACGCCCAGCTGTTTCAGTTGCCGATATGCTTTTTCGGAAGTATCTCTTGAAATATCGAGTTCATAACTCAGCTCGTTAATGGAAGGGAGCTGGTAATCCTTACCAATCTTACCCAGTTCAACAGCTTCCAGAATGGAGTTGACTATCTGCACATACTTGGGTGTGATAGACTGCTCATCAATATTAATATGCCTGAAAATGTTACCAGACGACTTCATTCCAACAAAATCCTTTTTACAGTTTGCTTACCAATAGTGATTGTAAAAGCGGAGAGCTTTTTTACGGGCAAAAGGTAAGCATATTTTCTTTGAATGACAGCATTTTATACGCTGAATGGTTACATGATAGAGCATGACAGTCAGAAAAAAGCGGGAAATTAATTTTAAGCTTTATTATTGTTTGCTGTATAAATTTTTGCAATGAACGTTTTACTCGGAGTTATTTTTCATTTTATCGGCGGTTTCGCTTCAGGCAGTTTCTACATTCCTTACAAAAAGGTTAAAGGCTGGCATTGGGAAAGTTACTGGATAGTTGGTGGCTTGTTTTCATGGTTGATTGTTCCACCAATTGCAGCTTATCTTACTATACCCGGTTTTGGAGAAATTATCAGCGGCACAGCCAGTTCGGCATTAGGCATTACTTATTTGTTTGGCGTTTTATGGGGCATTGGAGGTTTAACATACGGATTGGGCGTTCGTTACCTGGGCGTTGCATTGGGTAGCAGCATTATCCTTGGTTTGTGTATGGTGTTTGGTGCATTGATCCCTGCTATTTATTACGATTTTCATCCTGTTGCAGGAAAAGATACATTTTCAGCAATGATCGGCTCGCAATGGGGCTTAACCATTATTGCAGGATTGCTCGTTTGTATTATAGGTATTATTGTGAGCGGCCGTGCAGGTATGCTCAAAGAAAAAGAATTGAAAGTTGCTTCAACTGATCCGCATGGTGCTGAAGTAAAAACAGAATACAAGTTTGCACTGGGTATGTTTGTATCAATCGTATCGGGTGTATTGAGTGCCTGTTTCAACTTTGGTTTGGAAGCAGGGCAGGATATGGCACATGTGGCCAACGAAGCATGGAAAGTGGCAAACCCCGGCCAGGGCGAATTTTTATACCGCAACAACGTTATTTATGTTGTGTTACTCTGGGGTGGTTTAACCACCAACTTTATCTGGTGCATGATTTTAAATGCACGCAACAAAACATTTGGTGATTATGCCAATCAGAAAGCACCATTATTTAAAAACTATCTCTTCTCTGCAATTGCAGGTACCACCTGGTTTCTCCAGTTCTTCTTCTATGGAATGGGCGAAAGTAAATTAGGCAACGGACCAAGTTCATGGATTTTACATATGGCCTTCATTATTCTTGTAGCCAATTCATGGGGACTTGTGTTGAAAGAATGGAAAGGTGTCAGCAAAAAAACAAAGACAACAATTACTTTAGGCATTGTCATTATCATCCTTTCAGTATTACTGGTTGGTCGTGGTAACAGCCTTCATGCATTATAAATTGAAACAATCATGTCAACAGCAACAAAAACTTTTAAACACGTCAGCTATTTGTGGGATGAAGCAAAAGCAGCAGAGCTGGCTGGTGATGAAGTAGCATTATTAGTTTATCGTTCAAATCTTCTTGGTGCCGATCTGCGTTTAACCAACTACGGCGGTGGTAATACATCATGTAAAGCCATGGCAAAAGATCCGCTTACAGGAAAAGAAGTGGAAGTGATGTGGGTGAAAGGAAGCGGTGGCGACCTTGGAACCATGAAGCGCAGCGGACTCGCAGCATTGTATGTAGATCGTTTACGCAGTCTGAAAAATATTTACCGTGGACTGGAACATGAAGATGAAATGGTTGAACTCTTCAACCACTGTATTTATGATCTTGCATCAAAAGCACCATCAATTGATACGCCTCTTCACGGTTTCCTTCCGTTCAAACATATTGATCACCTGCATCCCGATGCTGCTATTGCAATTGCAGCAGCAAAAGATGGTGAAAAAATCACAAAGGAATTGTTTGGAGGAAAGATTGGTTGGGTAAAATGGCAGAAGCCCGGTTTTGAACTGGGACTAATGTTAAAGCAATGCTTGGATGAAAATCCCGGCATCCGTGGTATCATGCTTGGCTCACATGGTTTATTTACATGGGGTGATACTGCATACGAATCATACATCAACACACTTGAAGTAATTGAGCGTTGTGCTGAATACCTCGAAGAAAATATTGGTAAGCAAACAGCTGTATTTGGTGGCGCCAAACAACAATCGTTACCCGAAGCTGACCGTAAGAAACAGGCTGCTGCATTAGCACCGGTGTTGCGTGGTTTCTGTTCTTCACAAAACAGGATGATTGGTCATTTCACCGATGATCAGCGTGTGCTTGAATTCATCAACTCAAATGATCTTGATCGTTTGGCTCCATTGGGAACAAGCTGTCCCGATCACTTCCTTCGTACAAAAATTTCTCCGCTTGTATTAAATCTTGAAGCAGGCGAAGAGTTGAGTGATGTAAAAAAGATCAAAGAAAAAATAGCTCCTTTATTTGAAGCATACCGAGAAATGTATGCAGCGTATTACAACACCTGCAAACATCCTAACAGTCCTGCAATGCGTGATCCTAACCCCGTGGTGATTCTTTATCCCGGTGTAGGTATGTTCACCTTTGCAAAGGATAAGCAAACTGCAAGGGTTGCGGCTGAGTTTTATATCAATGCAATCAATGTAATGAAAGGTGCTGAAGCTATTTCTTCTTACACTTCATTACCACGCCAGGAAGCATTTAACATTGAATACTGGTTGCTCGAAGAAGCAAAACTGCAACGCATGCCCAAACCAAAAACATTGAGCGGAAAGATTGCGCTCATTACCGGCAGCGGTGGTGGTATTGGAAAAGCAATTGCAAAGAAATTTGCTGAAGAAGGTGCCTGTGTGATTCTGAATGATATGAATGCTGAACGTTTGGCTGAAGCAAAAGAAGAATTTGTAAAGCAGTTTGGTAAAGATGTGGTGGCTGCTGATATCCTGGATGTAACAAAAGATGATACAATCTTACAAACACTCGATACCTCTTCACTTGCATTTGGTGGTGTTGATATTGTGGTAAACAATGCAGGTCTTTCCATTTCCAAGTCAATTGAAGATCACCAGGAAAAAGACTGGGATCTGTTGTATGATGTATTGGTGAAAGGTCAGTTCCTTGTTACACAAAAAGCGGTTGCTGTAATGCGTAAGCAGGGTATTGGTGGCGATGTGCTGAATATTGTAAGTAAGAATGCATTGGTGAGCGGACCAAACAACGCAGGCTATGGTTCAGCAAAAGCAGCACAGCTTCATCTTTCAAGATTAAATGCAGCTGAATTAGGAAAAGATAAGATTCGTGTAAATGTGGTGAATCCTGATGCGGTGATTGCCGGTTCCAATATCTGGAGCGGTGGTTGGGCTGAAGGAAGAGCCAAAGCATATGGTATTACAGTGGAAGAGCTTCCGGCTTATTATGCTGGCCGTACATTGCTGAATGAAATTATTCTGCCCGAAGATATTGCCAATGCATGTTTTGCATTTGCAGGCGGACTGCTGAATAAATCAACAGGTAATGTGCTGAATGTGGATGGTGGTGTTGCCAATGCGTTTGTAAGATAAAAAAGTCTTCATTTAAAAATGAAGCGCTTATTTATGTCTCATGTTTTCTCTACATAATCAATAGTGAATGTGAACGGGTTGATAGATCTCTATCGACCCCTCTTTTTTTATGCCTGACAAAAATTGGTTCTATGCCAATTTCTCGTCACTGCTTCATTGGAATTTTCGTAGAAAATTTGGGGTTGAAATTGCCTTACTTTGTTTATTAATATAAATCGTTTGTATGATCATTGAAAAAAATAAGATTGCTGAGTTCAACGGATTGCATTCAGCCGATCATAAGAGAAAGTTTGAATTTGTTGCTTCCGGAATTCAGAATGTGGAAGAAGTATTACAGAAGTTAATCGATTTCCAGGTGGCTATTCCAAGCTGGGCATTGGGTACAGGTGGTACACGTTTTGGTCGTTTTGCAGGTGCAGGCGAACCTGGTAGCCTGGAACAAAAATTAGAAGATGTTGGTTTGCTGCATGCATTAAACCAGTCAAGCGGTGCAATATCATTACATATTCCCTGGGATATTCCTGAAAACTATGCTGCTATTAAAGCACAGGCTGCACAATTGGGATTGAAGTTTGATGCAGTTAACTCCAACACATTCCAGGATCAGAAAGACCAGGCTTTAAGTTATAAGTTTGGATCACTGCAGCATGTAAACAAAGCTGTGCGTAAGCAGGCAATTGAACATAATATTGAAGTAATTAAACACGGTGCTGAACTTGGTTCAAAAGCATTAACCGTGTGGCTGGCTGATGGTAGTTGCTTTCCCGGTCAGTTAAACTTCAGAAAAGCATTTCAGAATACATTGGAAAGTCTGCAGGAAATTTATGCAGCACTTCCTGATGACTGGAAAGTATTTGTTGAATACAAAGCGTTCGAACCAAACTTTTATTCAATGACAGTAGGCGATTGGGGACAATCATTACTGTATGCAAATAAACTCGGACCAAAAGCTTATACCTTGGTTGATCTTGGTCACCATCTTCCAAATGCAAACATTGAACAGATTGTTTCCCTGTTGCTGATGGAAGGTAAACTTGCAGGTTTCCATTTCAACGACAGTAAATATGGTGATGATGATTTAACTGTAGGCAGCATCAAACCTTACCAGTTGTTCTTAATCTTTAATGAACTGGTGGAAGGTATGGATGCAAGAGGTATGAACCATGCAACAGATCTTGGCTGGATGATTGATGCAAGCCATAACGTTAAAGATCCGCTGGAAGATTTACTGCAATCAGTTGAAGCAATTATGCTTTCGTATGCACAGGCTTTAACTGTTGACAGGAAATCATTGAATGCAGCACAGGATGCAAATGATGTAGTAGCTGCACAGGAAATTTTACAGAATACATTCAGAACTGATCTTCGTCCGTTAATTGCAGAAGCAAGATTAAGAGGCGGTGCTGCATTAAATCCGCTTCAGTTCTTCCGTGAACAAAAAATCAGGGAACAGTTAATTAAGGAAAGAGGAACAAAAACAATAGCAACAGGATTGTAATGAGCAAGATTCCGGTTATAGCCATTTTTGATATAGGAAAAACGAATAAAAAACTGTTGTTGTTTGATGAACATTATAAAGTTGTTCATGAACAAAGCAGGCAGTTTGAAGAAACAACAGATGAAGACGGTTTTCCTTGTGAAGATGTTGTTGTGCTGAGCAACTGGATGAAAGAATTGTTTGAGCAATTGCTCACAGATGAACGGTTTGAAGTAAAGGCTGTTAATTTTTCAGCTTATGGTGCAAGCTTTGTTTACCTCGATGAACAACTGAATGTGATTGCGCCATTGTATAATTATCTCAAACCTTATTCACCTGTATTACAAAAACAGTTTTACGATACATACGGAGGCGAAAGTAAAATCTCCAAGCAAACTGCATCGCCTGTGTTGGGTAACCTCAACTCAGGCATGCAGCTGTACCGTATGAAATATGAAAAGCCTGAAGTGTTTGCAAAGATTAAATGCGCCCTGCATTTTCCGCAATACCTCAGCTTTTTACTTTCGGGCAAATTGAATACGGATATTACCAGCATTGGTTGCCATACCGGTTTATGGGATTTCAGTAATGCTGATTATCATGATTGGGTGAAGAAAGAAGGAATTGCTGAAAAGTTTGCACCCATCACTGCATGCGATGCAGTTGCCGGCAAAGCAAATGATGCAATTGCTGTGGGTGTTGGCCTACACGACAGTTCATCAGCGCTTATTCCATATCTCACATCTTTCCAGGAGCCCTTTATACTTCTTTCAACAGGTACTTGGTGTATTACACTCAATCCATTCAATCATACAACGCTCAGCGATTATGAATTGCATCACGATTGTTTGAGTTACCTTTCATTTGAAGGAAAACCAATCAAAGCTTCACGTTTGTTTGCAGGTTATGAACATGAACAGCAAACAAAACGTTTGTCGGCACATTTTAATAAGCCTTTGGATTATTTCAAAAAAGTAGAGTGTGATCTCAAGCTGGTGAAGAAGCCGGAGCAACTGCGTGACTTTACAAAAGAGAATGATGAAGCAATGATACAGCAATCGGTGTTTGAAAAAAGAAACCTTGCATCATTTCCCTCTTATGAAGCTGCATACCATCAGTTAATTGCTGACATTATTGTTCAGCAGGTGTACAGTACAAGCCTTGTGCTGAAAGGAACAACTGTAAAAAGGATTTTTGTTGATGGTGGTTTTAGTAAGAATCCGATCTTTATGTATATGCTTGCCGATTTTTTCCCTGAAGTGGAAACCTATGCAGCATCTGTTGCGCAGGCATCTTCACTGGGAGCAGCTTTGGTAATGCATAAACACTGGAACAACAAACAACTGCCTTCGGATATTATTGAACTGAAATATTTTTCAGCGAGATAATTCTGTATTGCACTGCATGTTTCCGGGATTGTATGTCAGTGATGAAACAAACGATTCTCAGAAATGAGCTATAAAAATTATCAGGCAACTTCTAAAGCCATGCTGATCATTTTTATGGCAATATTATGTAGTTAAACCAGGTAAAAAAGTTTCACATGAAAAGAATTACTTTTCTTCTTGCTCTTCAGTTTGTAACAGGTTTTTTATTTGCACAGGTAACAGTAAAAAACCTTCTCTGCGAAAATCTCGATCATCCCATTGGTATTGATGCCGCCAAGCCACGTTTCAGCTGGCAGTTATCAGGCACACAACGCGACATTCATCAATCTGCTTATGAATTAAACGTAAGCAACGGTAATGATGTGCTGTGGAGTAGTGGTAAAGTTATTTCTGATCAATCAGTGATGATTGAATACGCAGGTAAAAAACTTTCATCCAACACAAAATACAACTGGAAGGTTCGTGTATGGGATGCAGCAGGTAAAGCATCGGCATGGAGCAGCAGTGTATTCCAAACTGCTTTTCTTCAATCAACCGACTGGAAAGCAAAATGGATTACTCCCGGATATAAAGAAGATAGTCTTTACAGGCCAAGTCCGTTAATGCGCAAAGAATTTACAAACAATAAAAAACTTATTTCTGCAACGGTATACATCACCGCACATGGTATGTATGAAGCAAGAATAAACGGCCAACGTGTAGGTGATGCTTATTTAACACCCGGCTGGACATCTTACAGCAAGCGGTTGCAATACCAGGTGTATGATGTAACAGGTTTAATAAAGAATAATGCAAACGCTATCGCTGTTACACTTGGCAACGGATGGTACAGGGGCACTATTGGTTTTTCAAACAGGATTAATGTTTATGGAAAAGATATTGCGTTGTTGTTTCAGCTTGAATTGAAATTTGCTGATGGTTCAACTCAAACCATTCTTTCTGATGAAAGCTGGAAAACATCAACAGGCTCAATTCTTGCATCTGATATTTATAATGGCGAAACCATTGATGCTCGCAAAGAACAAAGCGGTTGGACAATGCCAGGCTTTAATGATGCAGCATGGACTGCAGCAAAAGTTGCCAATTTCTCTTACAGCAATTTGCTTGCAACAGAAAATGAGCTGGTAAAAAAACATGAAACATTCAAGCCGGTTAAAGTACTTACCACACCAAACGGTGAAAAGGTGATTGACTTTGGTCAGAACCTTGTTGGCTGGGTAATGCTGAAAGTAAAAGGTAATGCCGGTGATAAAGTTGTTTTATCGCATGCTGAAGTCCTCGACAAAAAAGGAAATTTCTATATTGAAAATCTCCGCTCAGCAAAATGCACCAATACATATATTCTGAAAGGCGGTGAAGAAGAAATTTTTGAACCTCATTTTACATGGCAGGGCTTCCGTTATATAAAAGTGGAAGGTTGTCCCGGCGAAATCAACCCTGATAATTTTACAGCTGTTGCATTGTATTCTGATATGAAATCAACAGGCTCATTCACTTCATCCAATGCATTGGTGAATCAGCTGCAACATAATATTCAGTGGGGACAAAGAGGAAACTTCTTAGATGTACCAACTGATTGTCCGCAAAGGGATGAGCGTTTGGGATGGACAGGCGATGCACAGGCATTTTCAAGAACAGCATCATTTAACTTTAACGTTAATAATTTCTTTTCAAAATGGCTAAAGGATGTTGAAGCTGACCAGGTAAATGGAGCAGTACCTTATGTTATTCCTAATTTACTTGGAAACGGTAGTGTAAACAGTGCAGGCTGGAGTGATGTTGCTACGATTGTTCCCTGGAATATGTATTTAGCTTATGGTGATAAACGTATCCTGGAAAACCAGTACAACAGTATGAAAGCTTATGTCGAAAGCATCCGCAAAGTTGCTGTAAATAATTTATGGAATTCAGGTTTTCATTTTGGTGATTGGTTATTTTATCGTCCTGAAGATGATAACGATGGTAATTCAGCTGTTACAGATAAATATCTGATCACCCAATGTTTTTATGCGCATTCAACACAGTTACTGATTAATGCAGCAAATGTGTTAGGCAAAAAAGAAGAAGCTGCTGCATACACTGAATTGCTTTCAAAAATTAAAGCAGCATTCATAAACGAATATCTTACTCCAAACGGAAGATTGGTTTCAAGTACACAAACAGCTTATGTACTTGCACTCAACTTTGATATGCTTCCTGAAGCATTAAGAGCGCAGGCTGCAAAGCGACTTGCTGATAATGTAAAAGCTTACGGCACTCATTTAACAACAGGTTTTCTGGGTACACCTTATCTGTGCCATGTGCTTACAAGATTTGGTTATACTGATGTTGCTTATAAATTGTTATTGCAGGAAAATTATCCATCATGGTTGTATCCTGTAAAAATGGGTGCAACAACTATTTGGGAAAGATGGGATGGACAAAAACCTGATGGTAGTTTTCAAACGCCGGGTATGAACTCATTTAATCACTATGCATACGGCGCAATCGGCGACTGGATGTATAGGCAGATGGTGGGTTTAGATACTTATGAAGATGGTGTTGGTTATAAACACATCCGTGTTAAACCGCATTTGGGCGAAGGATTTACATCGGCATCAGCAAGTCTTGATACGTATTATGGCAAGCTGAGCAGTGGCTGGAAACTGGAGAATGGAAAATTAACTATGACAGTTGATATTCCTGCCAATACAACTGCTACTGTATTTATTCCAGCATCAAAGATTGAATCGGTTACTGAAAATGGAAAACCATTATCAGCAGTTACTGAAATAAAAGTGGTGAAAGCTGAAGATGGTTATGTTGTTGTTGAAACTGGATCTGGAAATTATTCTTTTGCAGTTGATAAATAAACGTTGCAGCAGAGTTAGTTTTGCAAACGGTAATGATTCATTCATTGCCAAATTATATTGATATGAAAGTTGGATTGTTTATTCCTTGTTATATCGACCAGTTTTATCCGCAGGTAGGTATTGCTACATTACAGCTGCTGGAAAAACTTGGTTGTGAAGTTTCTTTTCCCTTGAATCAAACATGTTGTGGTCAACCAATGGCCAACAGTGGTTTCGCTTCAAGCAGTAAAGGATGTGATAAAAATTTCGTTGGCAATTTTCGTGGATTTGATTACATCGTCGGCCCATCGGGAAGTTGTGTATTGCATATAAAAGATCATTTAAAAGATGATGATCGTCCCGGCGAAGCTGAACATATCCGCAAAAACATTTACGAGCTTACTGAGTTTTTAACAGATGTACTGAAGATTGAAAAGTTAGATGCTTCCTTTCCGCACAAAGTTGGATTGCATACAAGTTGTCACGGTCAGCGTGGTTTGCATTTATCATCCATGAGCGAACGCAATCTTCCTGAATTTTCAAAGCCGGAGAAATTGTTAGGCATGGTGAAGGGATTGGAACTGAGTCATCCAGCACGTACAGATGAGTGTTGTGGTTTTGGCGGAACCTTTTGTGTATTTGAAGAAGCAGTGAGTGTAAAAATGGGTAAAGACCGTATTGCTGAACACGCAGCAAACGGTGTTGAATATATTACCGGTTACGATGAAAGCTGTTTAATGCATTTAGAAGGAATTTTAAAACGCATGAACAGTAACATCAAAGCCATTCATATTGCAGAAATTTTAAACAGCAACGCATGAAAACAATGAAACATGCAGAAGCTGCTGCACAATTCATCAGCGATGAGCCAAGAACCGACTGGCATAATGAAACGCTTTGGTTCGTAAGGCAGAAAAGAGATAAAGCATCACATGGTTTGCCCGAGTGGGAACAGCTTCGTGAATGGGCTTCTCAAATCAAGCATCATTCACTTTCACATCTTGATCAGTACCTGGTTGAGTTTGAAAAAAATGCCAAAGCAAATGGCGTTACTGTTCACTGGGCAGCGAATGGTGAAGAGCACAACCGCATTGTGTACGACATCATTCAGAAAAATAATGTGCAGCGCATTGTAAAAAGCAAAAGCATGCTTACCGAAGAGTGTGGCATGAACGAGTTTTTACACAGCAAGGGAATTGATATCGTCGATACTGATTTAGGTGAACGTATTGTGCAGTTCAGGAACGAGCCGCCCAGTCATATTGTATTGCCTGCCATTCACCTGAAGAAAAAAGATGTGAGTGATACATTTCACGAACACCTGCACACAGAGAAAGGAAATAACGATCCGCAATATTTAACGGAAGCTGCACGTATTCACCTGCGTGAAAAATTCATTGCTTCTGAACTGGCCATTACCGGTGTAAACTTTGCCATTGCTGAAACAGGAGGCTTTGTTGTTTGTACCAATGAAGGCAATGCTGATATGGGTACGCATTGTGCAAAGATTCATATTGCCTGCATGGGTTTTGAAAAGATTATTCCTAAAGCTGAACATCTTTCTGTGTTTCTCCGTTTGCTGGCGAGAAGTGCAACCGGTCAGCCAATAACAACTTACTCAAGTCATTTTCAAAAGCCGAGAGAAGGGCAGCAGATGCATATTGTAATTGTTGATAATGGAAGAAGCAAACAGTTAGGTCGTGCTGATTTCAGGAACTCATTGAAGTGTATCCGTTGTGCAGCATGTTTCAATACCTGTCCTGTTTACAGGCGAAGCGGCGGCCACAGTTATCATACAGCAGTTGCCGGACCAATTGGTTCTATCCTCAGTCCAAATCTTGATATGCGTGCAAATGCTGATCTTCCTTTTGCATCAACACTGTGTGGCAGTTGCAGTAATGTTTGCCCGGTGAAGATTGATATACATGATCAGTTATGGAAATGGAGACAGGTACTTGTTGCAGAAGGATATGTTGATACAACAAAGAAAGTCGGGTTGAAAGGAATGGCATTTTTGCTCGCTCATCCTTCACTGTATCGTTTTGCAGGTAAGGCAGGAAGAACAGTGATGCGTTTGTTCCCGTGGTTAGTGAATAACAAACTCAATCCATGGTATAAGCAAAGGGAAATGCCTGCGCCACCTAAAGAAAGTTTCCGTGAATGGTATTTAAAGAATAAACAATCATGAGTGCAAGAGAAGATATTTTAAAAGCTGTTGCAGCTAACAAACCTGAAGCTGTTGATTTACCTGTGATTGATCAGACACAGGTCATCAGTTATGCAAATCTTACTGAACAGTTTAAAACGGTACTGCAAAGTATTGGCGGCTCTGCTGTTGAAATAAATGATTTGAGTGACTTGAAGAATGAGCTTGAAGAAAAGAAAGCTGCCGGTGAATTTGTAGTGAACCGCATTACAGAATTAGGTGAACTGAATGATGCCGCAACAAAAATGTCGCCGGAAGAATTAGCCGCAGTTGAAATTACTTATCTGAAAGCCGAACTGGGTGTTGCAGAAAACGGTTCAGTATGGTTGTACGAAAGCCAGATGGGCAACCGTTTACTTCCGTTCATTTGTCAGCATCTGGCCATACTCATCAACAAAGAAAGCATTGTTGCAACCATGCATCACGCTTATGAAAAAATTGACAGCGGCAGGGAAGGCTTTGGTGTTTTTCTTGCAGGCCCTTCCAAGACAGCTGATATTGAACAATCATTGGTGATAGGTGCACATGGTGCAAGAAGTTTGAGAGTGTTTATTAATGGATGATGGAATAGAGGCTTTGATTAAGACTTTTTTAATGAATTGAAGTATATTTATTCTCAAGAAACACTGCGATATGAAATATAACACCACTCTTTTAGGACAAATTCTGTCTATCTCAATTTTATTTTCTTTTTTACTTTTCATCAGTTGCAAAAAAGGCTCAGTTGAAAATGATTTAGCAGAAAACAACACATGGGTATTTGGAAATACAACTTCCAAAGCTGTGAATGTTCTTTTTTCAAGTTATGATTCAACACATAGTACTTTAGATTGCATGTCGACATATGTAAATTCAGATACAACACATACCGATATGTATTTTGATATTACATGGCCTGACTCACATACAAAGACTGGAAATCTCTTAATAAAAGATGGTAATTCAACATCGCCTAAAGTGACGATTTATTTACGAAGATATTACAAGGATGGTCGGTATTATGGAACTCCCGAACCATGGTTTAATAAAAACACAACTGTTTATGCAACTATATCAAAAAATGAGAGTGGTAAAACAACTATTTCATTTCCCGGAAAGATATGGATGTACAGGGTTTATCATGAAGAAGATAGCCTGCAATTTTCAATAGGAAAGATTACTGCGTATTGATTTTTATCTCATGAACAACTGTGTAACGTCAAAGTCAATTCTGTTCTTAAAAATTTGATAATAAGCCTCACTAAAATTTCATGATCTTTACGCAAACTCTTCCTGATGCGTAGATACCAGAAACGGATACTGTATTCACTTGCATTTCTTGTTGCAGCGTATTTGTTATTGCTGATTCCCGGTCGTAAGGATCAGGAAATTGTTGCTGCAACGCATCAGCCATTCAGGTGGAGTGTTGACTCGTTCTGGAATAAACTGGAGGCTGATTTTGTAGCGGCCAAGCAACTGGATCCGGTTTCTGTATCAAAAAAAGCAGATTCACTTTTACATTCTTCTGAAACACTTTGCGTCAGTATCGAGAGCAATACTATCTCAGCAACAAGTAACCTGTACGATTCTTTGCTCAATGAATTTTTTGTTCTTGCACCGCTTGTTGCAACACGCCCGGAATATATTGACCGGTTCAATGGTTTGTACAGCCGCATCAAAACTGCCATCAAACACCAGTCGCAAACATGGGATATGAACAAACTCTCATCCCGTAAACGGTTGTATAAAAATCTCTATGGTATGCGTGCAGCAGTAGAGGAAGTGGCGCTGCAGCAAAAGACTGATTCAATTGTAAGTCTTATCAAAGGAAAAGACGAGCCATCAGCAACTCCATCAACTGAAATTTTTGGAATCAAGGTTCACAGTGGCGATATGCTGGTATCAAGAGGTGGGGCAGAAGTATCTGCATTTATTTCAAGAGGCAATGATTATCCCGGCAATTTTTCGCATGTGGCATTGATCTATGTGGATGAACAAACCAAAACTCCTTACCTCATTGAAGCGCATATTGAAAAAGGTGTGGCCATTGCAACGGTTGATCAATACATCAAAGACAAAAAACTGCGTTGCATGGTATTGCGGCCAAGAGCCGATCTTCCTCAACTCAAAGCAGATCCTTTGCTTCCTCAAAAAGCTGCAAAGTTTGCATACATGCAGGCAACTGCACGACATATTCCTTATGATTTCAAAATGAATTTTTATGATTCATCAGCCCTGTTCTGTTCGGAAGTTGCTTCGTATGCTTATAAGAAAAACGGGCTGATCTTATGGAAAGCTGTATCAACCATTTCATCACCGGGAATTGAAAACTGGCTGCATGCATTTGGTGTGGAGCATTTTGTTACACAAATGCCCAGCGACCTGGAATACGATCCTCAGTTAACGGTGGTTGCCGAATGGAAAGACAATGAAACTTTGCTGAAAGACCATATTTATAATGCAGTGATGGATGGGTTGATTACAGAAGCGGATAAAGGAACTGAAATTACTTTTCCACGCTGGCAGTTGCCCTTTGCCCGTTTACTCAAAGCTTATTGTGTTGTGATGAACCGCTTTGGTAAAGTTGCCATTATACCGGAAGGTATGAGTGCTGAACAGGCGTTAAAGAACCAGTCGTTTGTAAGCATGTTTCAAACCGTGAAGCAAGCTGTGGAAAAAGATGTACAGCAGTTTATCCAGCAAAAACAGTACAATCCTCCCTACTGGCAAATGGTGAAGATGGCAGAAACTGAAGCAAAGAGTTATTGTGAGGAAAATGAATAATGAATCTGTGTTACTAATGACTATCGGCTAAAGGCTGATAGCTGTCCTCCTGTTTATACTAATATCTTCCATCTTTCACATTATTTATATTCATATTTACGCTCATTTCCTTTACTGACGCTTGTTTTCATTCAGCTTGTTTTCGGGGCTATGGGAAAATAATCCATCAATTCAGTAAAACCTTCCATTGAATGCCCCGGCATCCTGCACTACTTTGAACCCCGAATTTCAGGGTATTTCAGCCCTCATCAAAAAGGTATCTGTTTAATCAATTAATTGACTGCAGCTTGCTATGTTTATTAAGAAGTATTACGAAGAATTTGAAATAAATGAGGTTCGCCAGACGAAAGGAAGAACCATTACCGAAACGGACATTGTTATTCATGCAGGTCAATCGGGCGACTTTTTTCCTCATCACATGGATGAAGAATGGTGCAAAACCCAGCCTTTTGGAAAACGAATTGCACACGGCACACTCATTTTCACTGTTGCCATTGGTTTAACTGCCGATTTTGTAAACGAAGTTTCAATGACATACGGGTATGAACGTTTACGTTTCATCAAACCTGTTTTCATTAACGATACAATTAAAGTAACAGTTACCATCAAAGACAAGAAGGATCACAAAAAACCTGAGTTTGGTTTGGTAACTGAGTTGGTGGAATGTTTTAACCAGCACAATGAACTGGTGATGCTGTGCGAGCATATTTTATTGGTTAAGAAAAGCAGTGTTTAAATATGGCAGCAATCGTTTTAAACGGCATCACGTGGGGGCACAGCAGGGGTATAACACCTCTGCTTGCTGTTTCCCAGCGATATAGTGAGCTGCATCCTGATGTAGAAATCAGGTGGAAGAAACGTACGCTGCAGGAATTTGCAGATTTCCCTATTGAAATGCTTACAGCCGATTACGACCTTTTAATTATTGATCATCCGTGGGTAGGTTGTGCTGCAGCAACAAATTGTGTACTGCCGCTCAATGAATATTTGCCTGCGGAGTACCTGCAGGATCAGGCCAATCATTCCGTTGGTGTTTCGCATCCAAGCTATCATTATAACGGTAAGCAATGGGCGCTGGCAATTGATGCCGCAACACCTGCTGCCAGTTACCGTAAAGATTTAATGCAGTATCCTCCCGATACTTGGGAAGAAGTGCTGGAGCTGGCAAAAAAAGGAAAAGTAGCTGTGCCTGCAATTCCCATTGATCTGCTCATGAATTTTTATACGTTCTGTATTGCAAATGGCAAAGAGCCTTTTCAATCGGAAGATGAAGTGATTGATGAAGCAACAGGCATCAAAGCAATTGAAACCATGAAGCAGTTGTACAACCTGGTCGACAGGAACATGTTCAACTGTAATCCAATTGCTGTAGCAGAGTTAATGAGTTCAACCAACGATTACTGGTATTGCCCGTTTGCGTATGGTTATTCCAACTATTCAAGAAAGGGATATGCAAAACATTTGCTGCATTATGCCGATGTGGTTTCATTCAACGGAAAGAAGTTGCGAACAACAATCGGCGGAACAGGATTAGCAGTGTCAGCATTTTCGCAGCACAAAGAAACTGCAGTTGATTTTGCAAGAATGATTGTATCGGGCGAATGCCAGCGTACTATGTATGTGCAGAATGGCGGACAACCCGGTCACCGTTCAGCATGGTGGGATGCAGATGCCAACCGTATTACGAATAATTATTTTGAAGCCGTTTTACCTGTGATGGACAATGGTTACATGCGTCCACGCTACAACGGTTATTTATATTTTCAGGATCATGCCGGTGATCCTTTACAATATTGTTTAATGAATGATGGCGATCCGCTCAAAGCATTAAATGAAATGAATGAACTCTACCGGCAAAGTATTTTAAAACAACCAGCAAACCTCTGACAGAATGAATGAATTGCCCTTAAAAGGAATTGTTGTACTGGAATTCAGCCAGTATTTGTCGGGTCCCTCGGCGGGATTGCGACTGGCCGATCTTGGTGCAAGGGTAATTAAAATTGAACGCCCGGGTACAGGTGAAGCAGGCAGAAAATTAGCGATTAAAGATTTGTGGGTAGATGATAATTCGCTGCTGTTTCATACCATTAACCGCAATAAAGAAAGTTTTACCGCCAACCTTAAAAGTGCAGAAGATTTAGCCATCATCAAAAAACTGATTGCAAAAGCTGATGTACTGATTCACAACTTCCGTCCGGAAGTGATGGGTAAAAACGGACTTGATTACACAACTGTTCAGCAAATAAATCCACGTATTGTGTATGCTGAAATTTCAGGTTATGGAAAGAAAGGTCCGTGGAAAGACAAGCCGGGACAGGATTTGTTATTACAATCTGTTTCGGGTCTTGCATATACCACAGGCAACGGCAGTAACGGGCCCGTGCCATTTGGTATTTCCATTGGCGATATTATTGCAGGTTCACAACTTGTACAGGGAATTTTGGGTGCACTCATCCGCCGTAGTAAAAACGGAAAAGGTGCATTGATTGAAGTAAGCATGCTTGAATCATTACTCGATTTTCAATTTGAATTACTCACTACTTATTTCACCACACATCAGCAACCAAAACGCAGTGTTATAGCAAATGGTCAACCACTGCTTGGTGCACCTTATGGTATTTATGATACGGCCGATGGTCATATTGCAATTGCCATGATGGATATTCATGTGCTGGCAGATACAATCGGGTGTGATGAAATAAAACAGTTTTCAAAAACAGAAACATTCAGCAAACGTGATGAAATAAAAACCATTCTTGCTGCACATCTGCACAAGCAATCAACCAATTACTGGATTGAACATTTGCACGATGCAGGTTTGTGGGCAATGAATGTGTTGAACTGGGAAGAGATGACGAATGAAGATGCGTATCAATCATTACAGATGGAACAAACAATCAAGGCAGGCGATAAAGAAATTATCACCACCCGTTGTCCCATTCGTATTGATGGAAAACGCATTGTTAATGAACGACCGGCTCCGCAGTTAGGTGAGCAGGATGAAAAGATAAGAAGAGAGTTGGGTGTGGTTAATTGAGAAATGAGAAGAGTTGCATTGCCGTACAAGTGTGCGACGCAACTAAAGATCAATAGCAGCAATATTGCTGATACCAAAAAAGAGAAATGAAACTATTAGAAGATATTTTGGTGATTGACTTCAGCCAGTTTTTATCTGGCCCATCGGCTTCATTACGTTTAGCCGATATGGGTGCTGAAGTAATTAAAGTGGAGCGGCCCGGCACCGGTGATATTTGCCGTGAATTATACGTGTCGGATGTAATGATTGAAGGTGAGTCGACTATTTTTCATGCCATCAACCGCAACAAAAAAAGTTATACGGCTGATCTGAAAAATCCTGATGATCTGTTTAAAATAAAACAACTCATTGCAAAGGCCGATGTGGTGATGCATAATTTCCGTCCCGGTGTGATGGAACGCATTGGATTGGATTATGAATCTGTAAAAGAAATCAACCCCGGAATTATTTATGCTGAAGTAACAGGTTATGGTAGTGAAGGTGAATGGAAGGATTTGCCGGGCCAGGATTTACTGCTGCAATCAGCATCGGGTTTAACATGGCTCAGCAACAACAATAATGAAAACCCCACACCAATGGGTGTTGCTGTGGTTGATATTCTTGCAGGTACACATGTGGCACAGGGAATTCTTGCTGCTTTGTACAGGAAAATTGAACATGGAGAAGGTGCATTGATACAGGTTAGTATGTTTGAAAGTATTCTTGATTTCCAGTTTGAAGTGCTCACCTGTTATTATAATGATGGAAGACAGTTACCTGTACGTGGCGCAGTAAACAGTGCACATGCTTATATTGCAGCTCCTTATGGTTTATACAAAACAAAGGATAGTTATATTGCATTGGCGATGACCAATATTCCAACACTGGCTGAGTTATTGCAGTGTGAACCATTGAAGCAGTTCAGCAACAGTGATGATTGGTATTGCAAGCGTGATGAAATTAAAAAAACACTGGCAGAACATTTGAAGACAGAACCCATTGCAAAATGGCTGGGGATTTTGGAAAAAGCAGATATTTGGTGTGCGCCGGTTTTGAATTATGACGATCTTGTAAAAGAAGAAGGATACAGGTTGCTTGAAATGGAACTGAAGGTGAAAACAAGTAATGGTGTAACGGTTACAACTACCCGTTGCCCGATAAGAGTGGATGGTGAATTGTTACTTTCTGAAAAAGGTGCACCAATGCTTGGAGAACACAACGAAGAAATCGAAAAACAGTTTGGAATAAACAATAAAGTAGAAAATACTTCAAGATAAGTTTGCCATAAAAAAATGATTGCTGATACACATATACACATATGGGATTTTAACCGGGCTGAATATGCATGGCTGAACGGCAATACAACTATACTCAACCGTACTTACAGTCTTGATGAAATTGATACCGAACGTAAAGAAACCGGTATTACTGCAGGAGTGCTTGTACAAGCCGCCAATAATTTTGAAGATACAGACTGGATGTTGAAGGTTGCAGAAAACAATAACTGGATAAAAGCAGTGGTTGGATGGTTGCCATTAATGAATCCGGAAGCAACATTAAAAGCATTACAAAACAAATACGGCAAGGAGAAATTTTTTAAAGGCGTTCGTCACCTGATACATGATGAGCCTGATGCAAAATGGTTATTGCAACCTGCCGTGATTGACAGTTTACGAATTTTAGCTGAACATAATATTCCGTATGATGTGGTGGGTATTTTACCTGCACATATTGAAACTGCATTAAAGGTTGCGGAGAAAGTACCCGGATTGAAAATGGTATTTGATCATTTGAATCAGCCACCAATTGCATCAAAAGAAAAATTTGGCGTGTGGGGCGATTTGATGAAAGAAGCTGCTCAGCATAAAAACTTTTATGCAAAAATTTCAGGGCTTGGAACTACTGCTGCCAATGCAGATCAGTGGACAAGTGATGACATTAAACCATATATCAGTTTTGCTATTGATGTATTTGGTACAGATCGTTGTTTTTTTGGCGGCGACTGGCCTGTTTCTCTTTTAGCCGGAACATACCTGCGTACTTGGAAATCGTACAAAGAAATTGTTCATGAATTAACCGATAAGGAAACTGCAGAAAAACTGTTGTATTCAAACGCTGCAGATTTTTATTCCTTTTAAACCAATCAAACCACAATGGAAGTAATTAACGGAGTATTGTTTCATGCTGTAGGCGCATCCAGTGCTTCGCTTTGTTACACGCCGGAGAAAAAAGTAAAAGGCTGGAGCTGGCAAACTTACTGGCTGGCACAGGCTGCAGTTTGCTGGTTACTTCTTCCGTTAATCATTGCATGGATAACCATTCCGCAATTGATGACGGTGTTAAAAGAAGCGCCCGTGGTTTCCATGCAGCGATCGTTCTTTTTAGGAATGGCTTATGGTATTGGTGGTACAGCATTTGGAGTGGCCATCCGTTATGTAGGTTTTTCATTGACGTATGCAATATCGGTTGGTATCAGTTGCATACTCGGCACCTTGCTTCCTCCAATCATGAACGGAACACTTGACAGCATTTTGCTGAGTAACGGTGTATCGTACCTGTTTGCAGGAATTACTTTGGGAATAATGGGTATTGCTTTTTCAGGTCTTGCAGGAAGAAGTAAAGAAAAGGATCTTGAAAAGCGGCATGCAAATTCATCTGAATTTTCATTGGCAAAAGGTTTGCCGCTTTGTTTGCTTGCAGGAGTGTTGTCGGCGTTTTATGGTATTTCATTAAACCAGGGACAACCTATTGCAGATGTGGCAGAAAAATACGGGGCTGGTAATTACCAGGGAAATGTTATTTATATTTTTTCAAATACCGGTGCATTTATCAGTACAATGATTTATTGTTTGTACCTGCACTGGAAAGAGAAATCGATTGGTGAATATACATCTGCAGGAAAAAGTCTTGGATTGAATTATCTCATGGCTATTCTTACCGGTTTTTTATGGTATGGCCAGTTTTTCTTTTACGGACTTGGTCATGTACGGATGGGTAAATATGATTTTTCAAGTTGGGCAATACACATGATTATGCTGGTGTTGCTGAGTACGGTTACAGGACTTGTGTTAAAAGAATGGAGTAACAGCAGTAAAAAAACAATAAGACTGCTCATCGTCACTATTCTGATACTGATTACTGCTGTACTTTTGCTCACCCAGGCAAACCGGTTAGGAAACACAGTTTAATTGAATGTCGAACGATCAAACATATTTTTCTTCTTCTATTCCGGTTTATATGATCGGTGCAGGAGGAATTGTAAACTCTGCACATTTACCTGCTTACAATATTGCAGGATATAAAGTGGAGGGAATTGTTGATCTTGATTATCAGAAAGCAACTGAAACAGCTGCTAAATTTCAGATACCAACAGTTTTTCATTCACTGGAGGAAATGTTGAAACATCTTCCTGAAAAAGTGGTGTTTGATGTGGCTGTACCGGGCAAAGAAATTATTGGAATACTTGAACAACTTCCTGAACATTCTTTTGTATTGCTGCAAAAACCAATGGGTGATGATTTTTCTGCAGCAAAAAAAATACTTGAACTAACGAGAAAGAAAAACATCGATGCTGCAGTTAATTTTCAGCTTCGCTATGCACCATATATTCTTGAAGTAAAACGGATGATGGATGAAGGATTGCTGGGCGAGATCAATGATGTGGAAATTAATGTGAATGTGTACACGCCTTGGAAACTGTGGGATTTTTTATTTACATCACCCCGTGTTGAAATTCTTTATCACAGCATACACTATGTTGATCTTGTAAGAAACCTGCTGGGTAATCCTGTTTCTGTTTATGCAAAAACAACCAAGCAGTCTTCCATGCCACAGCTTGCTTCAGTGCGCAGCAATATCATTATGGACTATGGAGATATGATCAGGGCAAATATTCTTACCAATCATTGTCATGAGTATGGGATTGCAAAGCAGCAATCGTATATCAAAATTGAAGGAAGCAAAGGAGCGGTGATCATCAACTTTGGAGCATTGATTAATTACCCGCATGGAACAGCAGATAAGTTTGAATATGTGTTACTGGAAGAGGGCGAAGAACCTGTGTGGAAAGAAAAACAGATTGAGGGAAGTTGGTTCCCGCATGCATTTGCAGGAAGCATGGAGCAAATGATGTTAAAAGCAGAAGACATTATTTCTTCGCCGGATAACTCGGTTGAAGATTGCATCTATACAATGGCCTGCGTTGAAGCTGCCTACAAAAGCAGTGAAGCAGGCGGAGTTGCACTTACTGACTTTATGTAAGTGTACTGACTGATTAAAAATTTTGTGATAATGAATAAGTGGAATTTGTTTTCATGGACAAAAAAATTGTCCATTGTTTTTTTGCTCTCTCTTGTTGGTAAAACAATACATGCACAGCAAACAGCCTTTCCCGGTGCTGAAGGTTTTGGAAAATATGCAACAGGAGGAAGAGGAGGTAAAGTAGTTGCTGTGATCAATCTTAATGACATTGGCGAAGGAAGTTTTCGCTGGGCGCTGGAACAGTTTCCCAGCGAACCGTTAACAGTGATCTTTCGTGTATCAGGCATCATTGAACTGCAATCAAAAATTCAGATTAAACGATCGAACTTAACCATTGCAGGACAAACAGCACCCGGCGATGGCATCTGTTTAAAAAATCAATCATTGATTTTAAATGGTGCTTCATCAAAAGGAAATCATGGTAACATCATTATCCGTTATATCCGTTCACGACCCGGTGGAACATTGCGTACAGGTTTGTATGGTTTTGATATGGAAAACTGTCATGATGTAATTGTTGATCACTGCAGTTTCAGCTGGGCCAATGAAGAATGTGCAGCCATGTACGATACAAAGAATGTAACGGTGCAGTGGTGCATTGTGAGCGAAGGTTTGTATGAAGCCGGTCACCAGAAAGGGCATCGTTCTTACGGTGGAGTATGGGGTGGACAGAATGCATCTTATCATCATAATCTGCTGGCTCATCTCAACAGTCGTGCTGTTCGCTTTAATGGAGCAAGAGCACATGATACATTTGCGTTGGTTGATTACCGCAACAATGTGATCTATAACTGGGGAAATGCCAATGCATGTTATGGTGGTGAAGTTAATATTGCAGGTGGTCTTTCACAGGTAAACATCGTTAACAATTATTATAAACCAGGACCTGCAACTTCAGCTGAATTAAAATTTGTTCATGCGTTATACCAGAAAGAAAATGCAAAAGGAACAGGTCAATGGTATGTGCAGGGAAATGTAATGGAAGGCGATAATGCTTTAACCAAGAACAATAAAGCCGGAGTTGATCTCAAAGAACAAGGTTATCCCGAAGATGCCATTTCTTCCAAACCATTTGTGATTGCAATTCCTTTGCCGGTTCAGAATGCAAACAGTGCATATACTGATGTATTGAAATATGCAGGTGCCATTTTCCCAAAACGTGATGCAGTGGATGAACGCATTGTCAATGAAACAAAAACCGGAACTGCAACGGGCAAAGGTGCATTTGGAAAACCCGGTATCATTGATCTGCCATCGGCAGTAAATGGTTGGGGTGAATATAAATCAGCAGCTGCACCAACGGATACCGATCAGGATGGTATGCCTGATGAATGGGAAAAGAAAAAAGGATTAAATCCAAATGATGCAGCAGATGCTAACAAAACCGATGCAAGTGGTTATACCATGCTGGAAATTTATTTGAACGAATTAGTAAGAGTGAAATAAGAACATGCAAAAAGGACTGATCATATTATTTGTTTTGCTGAGTTTCAGCAGTTATGCGCAGGTAAAAATTCAGAATAAATTAAAAACGAAACGAACAGAATTTGCAATACAAAAATTACAGCAAACGATTTCGCAGTTAAAACTGAATACAAAAACACATACTGTTGTTTTAGTAAAAAAAGAAACCGGTAAGAAAGAAAGTTTCAGTATTGAAACAAAAAATAATCTCACAACCATCAGCGGTAACGATGAGTCGGGCATTCTTTATGGTTGTCTTGCATTTGCTGATAAACTGAAAGAAGTAAAATCATTCCCTGCTATATATTCATTTACAGATGCACCTGAAATGCTGTTACGTGGACAGTGTATTGGTTTGCAGAAACCTTATTATCTGCCCGGACGTACAGTGTATGAATATCCGTACACACCCGAAACATTTCCCTGGTTTTATGATAAACATTTGTGGGTACAGGTACTTGATTCTATGATGAACAACAGGATGAATTCGTTGTACCTGTGGAATGGTCATCCGTTTGCTTCATTGGTAAAACTGAAGGATTATCCTTATGCAGTGGAGGTGGATGATGCCACATTTAAGAAGAATGAAGAAATGTACCGCTTCATTACAACCGAAGCAGATAAAAGAGGTATCTGGGTGATACAAATGTTTTACAACATTATTGTTTCAAAACCATTTGCTGAATACAATCATTTAAAAACGCAGGACAGGGAACGGCATATCATTCCCATCATTGCTGATTATACAAGAAAATCCATTGCTGCATTTGTAGAAAAATATCCCAACGTTGGTTTAATGGTTTGTTTGGGTGAAGCAATGGAAGGAGTGGGTAAAGATGATATTGAATGGTTTACCAAAACCATTATTCCCGGTGTGCAGGATGGATTAAAGGCATTGAATAAGAAAGAAGAACCACCTATTGTTCTCCGTGCACATGATACTGACGCACCTGCTGTAATGAAAGCAGCATTGCCTTTGTATAAAAATTTATATACCGAAGCTAAGTTTAATGGTGAAGCACTTACTTATCCTACACCAAGAGGAAGCTGGGCCGAGTTACATCAAACGTTGAGCAAACTTGGAAGTGTGCAGATTGAAAATGTTCACATACTTGCCAACCTTGAACCATTCCGTTATGGTTCACCTGATTTTATTCAGCAATCAGTCATTGGTATGCATGAAGTAATGGGAGGAAATGGTTTG
Source organism: Chitinophagaceae bacterium UBA1931 (assembly GCA_002337125.1). Lineage (GTDB taxonomy): Bacteria > Bacteroidota > Bacteroidia > Chitinophagales > Chitinophagaceae > Lacibacter. Next base: position 1,054,091 of record DDFJ01000001.1, on the reverse strand, counting down.
CATTTATATCCGCAGGCTTCTTTCTGGGACTGGCCTTACAGTGCAGATAGTGTTGCAGGAAAACGTTTGCTGCAAATTGAACGTGACTGGATCTGGAACAAAGCCTGGAGCCGTTATGCATGGAAAGCCAAACGTAACAGGAATGATGAAATCAATTACTGGAGTCAGCTGCTTGCAGAAAAATTCGGTTGCAGCATTGCTGACGGAAGAAAGATTTTAATGGCTTATGAAGAAAGCGGGGAAATTGCTCCAAAGCTTCTGCGCCGTTTTGGTATAACTGATGGAAACAGGCAAACTTTAACATTGGGAATGCTGATGACACAACTCATCGATCCTTATCGTTATGGTTTATTTACATTGTTATATGACAGTGAAAGTCCGGAAGGTGAAATGCTGCTGGATTATGCTGATAAAGAATGGAAAGGCGAAAAACATATTGGAGAAACACCGGTGAATGTGATCAGCGATGTAAAGCAACATGCAGTAAAAGCATTTGATGCCATCAGTCAAATTACAGTTACAAAAGATAAGGACGAATTCAGCAGGATACAGAATGATGTGAAATGTTATTATGAACTTGCTTATCATTTTGCGTATAAAGCTGAAGCTGCTTTGCATGCGTTGCGTTACAAATACAGTAAGGATGTGAAAGATCTTGATGCAGCAGCTCTCTTTCTTGGTTTAAGTGTATCGAGTTATAAAAATCTTGCGCAGCTTACATCCGGTTCTTATTTGTATGCCAACAGTATGCAGACACAGCAACGCAAAATCCCCATGCGTGGAGTGAATGGTGCTTACAAACACTGGACAGAGATGTTGCCTGTTTTTGAAAATGAATTAAGCATATTCAAGCATAAGATTGATTCACTGAAAACAACCAGTGGGTTGATAAAGATTCAACGACCTGCATTGAAACAGGCTGATGTTGTTTTAACCGAAAGCACGGCTGCCATTGCTGCGGATGTAAGACCTTTTGCCGATACAGCTATTGTGATCAAACAATTTGCTGATGAACTGAAAGGATTGAAACTGACGCAATCTTCATTTAAACAACAGTTGCAGCAAGGAACAGTTTTACGTTTTACCAGCAATAAGCCGGTGAAAGTATTAGTTGGATATTTCAAAACACAGCGTGGTGCTTTTATTACCGATACTGTTTTTCTGAAAGCACCTGAACTGGAAACCAACGCAGGAGCAGATGATTATGGCCAGGCTGAAATCAAGATCAGTAATGCAGTTGCAATTGATGGAATGCCACCTGTAAATATTCATACGTACAGCTTTGCGGCAGGAACAAATGAGCTGAAGTTGGGAAAAGGTATTTGCCTGATTCTTGGTTTTATTGATGCAGATGAAAAAGTTCCAGTGTATGATGCGATGCTGATGAGTAATAATAAAAACATCAACATTGACTGGTTGTTTGAATAATCTCTCACAGATTGCACAGATGAACACAGAACAACAGAAACAGCAATTGCACCTGTGATTAAAAAATATAACATGAAAAAAAATATTCTCTTCACTTTTTTAATAGCTGTTTGCTTTAATGCATCGGCTCAGCGGTTTTATGATGTAACCAAATACGGCGCAAAAAACGATAGCAGTAAAATTGCAACAAAGTCAATTGCTGATGCAATTAATGCTGCTTCAAAAGCGGGCGGGGGAACCGTGTATTTTCCGGCAGGAAAATATTTAACCGGGCCCATTCATCTCAAAAGCAACATTGTCATTTTTATTGATGCAGGAGCTGAGCTTCATTTCTCTGATAATTTTGATGATTATCTTCCAATGGTGGAAAGCCGTTATGAAGGCGTGGATGTAAAAAGTTTTTCGCCCTTGTTTTATGCATACAAAGCGGAGAACATTACGATTAAAGGAAGAGGATTGATTAACGGCCATGGAAAAAAATGGTGGGACTTTGTGGAAGGTTACAAAAAAGATCAGCCAAGGACTAAATGGCAGAAAATTTTTGATACACTCAATCAGCATATTTTATTGCCCGATGATCCGGCTCAGATGAAAAGAGGATTTCTTCGTCCGCCGTTTATTCAGCCAATGTATTGCAAGAATGTGCTGATTGAAGGAATCATTATCACTAATTCACCTTTCTGGACGGTGAATCCTGAGTTCTGCGAGAATGTAACTGTTACAGGTGTTACAATCAATAACCCGATTTCGCCCAATACCGATGGTATTAATCCTGAATCATGCAGGTATGTGCATATTTCCAACTGTCATATCAGTGTGGGTGATGATTGTATTACCATCAAATCAGGAAAAGATATTCCGGGTCGCACAAAAGCAACTCCCGCAGAAAATTATACGATTACCAATTGCACGATGTTAAGCGGTCACGGTGGTGTGGTGATTGGAAGTGAAATGAGCGGAGATGTAAAAAAGATCACCATCAGCAACTGCATTTTTGATGGAACCGATCGTGGCATTCGCATCAAAACCACAAGAGGAAGGGGTGGTGTTGTTGAAGACATCCGTGTTGATAATATTGTGATGAAGAATATCAAAGCACAGGCAATAGTGCTGGATATGGAATATTCCAAATCACAACCTGAACCTGTTAGTGAACGTACGCCTAAATTCAGGAATATCCGTTTGAGTAATATCACTGCTTACACCAAACAGGCAATGTATATTAATGGTCTTGATGAAATGCCGGTAACAGAAATCAGCCTGAATGATATTGTATTTGAAGCAGAGACAGGAATCAGCATCCGCAATGCAAAAGATATTGAACTGCATAATGTACGGGTGAATGCAAAAACAGGCACTGCGCTTTCTGCTGAAAAAACAGAACGCCTGCTTGTTGATGGTTTTGTTTCAGCTAAACCTTTGGCTGCTGTTCCTTTAATCAGGTTAAACAATGTAAAAGATGTATTGCTGATTAACAACTGGCCGTTCAGCGGAACAAATGTGTTTGCTGAAATAAAAGGAGCTGAAACAAAAAATATTCTGTTCAGGAATAATGTGCTTGGTGATGCAGCTGTTATAGTTGCAGATGAAGTAAAGAAAGAAGAAGTGAAACAGTGATGAGAAGAAGATTGCTCACAGATTACACGGATTATCACAGAAGAAATCTGTGTACATCAGTGAAATCTGTGAGAGAAAAAGATGAACAGAATTGTTGCAGTACAAGAGTGCGACGCAACGAAAGCTAAACAGAATTACAGAACATGACATACAAAAAAATTGCTTTTACATTTTCAGTACTGTTTTTCTTTAGTGTGGGTTTACCTGCACAGGAATTAAAACTCTGGTATAACAAGCCTGCATCAAAATGGACAGAAGCGTTGCCTATTGGTAACGGAAGAATTGGTGCGATGATTTTTGGCGGAGTGGAAACAGATCATCTGCAGTTTAATGAAGAAACATTATGGACGGGTGAACCGAGAGATTACAATAAGAAAGGAGCATATATATATTTAGATACTATCCGCCAGTTACTTTTTGCAGGAAAGCAAAAAGAAGCAGAGGCGTTGGCTGAAAAAGAATTTCTTGGACTGAAAAGTTTTGAAGCAGAAAAAACAAACTGGATAAAACAGGTGACAGCCGATCAGAAATTTGCTGCTGCAGATTTTGATGACAGCAAATGGAAGACCATGACTGTGCCCAGCTGGGATGGTTGGGAAACAGTTGGCTTTGAAGCGTTGGATGGTGCTGTGTGGCTGCGTACAAGTTTTGTTTTGCCGGATAACTGGAAGGAAGAAGATATGGTTGTTGACTTCAACCGCATACGTGACTGGGACTATACATTTGTGAATGGCGTGATGGTGGGAAGTCAGCAAAATACTGAAGGAAGAAAATATACTGTTACAAAAAACATTCTGCACAAAGGAAAAAATACAATCGCCATTCTTGTGTTGAATTTTTCTGATAAGGGTGGAATTTATGGTTATAAAGACACAACTGTTCATACTGGTGTTTACCCTACGAATAATGTTGCTGCAAAAATTTCATTGAATGGTCAGTGGAAATATCATGTGGTGAATGATAATCCGCCACCGGTTGGAACTTACCAGGCAAGTTACCAGCCCTTTGGTGATTTATACCTGAAGTTTTCAAATACAAATGGTTTTACGAATTATAAACGGGAGCTGGATTTAACCAATGCTGTTTCTTCCACTTCGTATACTGTAAATGGAGTTCAGTTTAAACGTGAATACTTTGTATCAGCTCCCAACCAGGTATTGGTTACACATCTTACAGCTGATAAAAAAGCAAGTATCAGTTTTGAAGCAACGCTAAGCAGTCCTCACCGAAATTTTACAGTAACAAGATTGAATGATAATACAGTTGTGCTTTCTGTAAAAGTTCGTACAGGTGTTTTGCAGGGAAAAAGTTATGTGCAGGTAATTGTAAAGAACGGAAAACTAAAAATTGAAAACGGAGAATTGAAAGTTGAAAATGCAGATGAAGCAACAGTATATGTAACTGCCGGAACTACGTACAAAAATTACAAAGATGTTTCAGCTGATGCAAATCTTCCCTGCATGAATGCATTAAAGTCAGTTGCAGGGAAAACATATCTGCAAATAAAAGCTGCACATATCAAAGAATATCAAACATACTTCAATACATTTTCACTGAAGCTTGGTCATTCTTCCAATGAAAGTTTACCAACCAATGAACGTATTGAAAAGTTTGCATCTTCAAACGATCCTTCTTTTGTTGCGTTGTATTTACAGTACGGACGTTACCTGCTGATATCTGCATCACGCCCAGGAACAAGACCTGCAAACCTGCAGGGAATCTGGAATGATCTTACAAGTCCGCCATGGGGAAGTAAGTACACAACCAACATCAATGCTGAAATGAATTACTGGCCTGCAGAGTTGCTGAATCTTTCGCCAATGCATCAGCCACTGTTTACGATGATTGAAGAGTTGTCACAAACGGGAAAAGAAACCGCAAAAGAATATTATAATGCACCCGGTTGGGTATTGCACCATAATACTGATTTGTGGAGAGGTACTGCTGCCATCAATGCAAGTAATCATGGAATATGGGTTACAGGTGGTGCATGGATGTGCCAGCATTTGTGGGAGCATTATTTATTTACGCAGGATAAAAACTTTTTAAAGAACAAAGCTTACCCAATCATGAAAGATGCTGCTTTGTTTTTTAATTCATTTTTGGTGAAAGATCCAGTAACCGGATATTTGATCAGTGCACCTTCCAACTCCCCAGAGCATGGTGGACTTGTTGCAGGGCCAACAATGGATCACCAGATCATTCGTGCATTGTTTAAAAATGTGATTGAAGCAAGTGAGATTTTAAATACAGATGAATCGTTACGTAAAACACTGAGTGAAAAATATAAACAGATTGCTCCAAATAAAATCGGACGATACGGTCAGTTACAGGAGTGGATGAAGGATGTAGATGATTCCACTGACAAGCATCGTCATGTTTCACATTTGTGGGGATTATATCCCGGCAATGAAATCAATTGGGATGAAACACCGGAGATAACAAAAGCTGCAGGACAGTCATTGCTGTTTCGTGGCGATGCAGCAACCGGCTGGAGTTTGGGATGGAAAATTAATTTCTGGGCAAGGTTTAAAGATGGGGATCATACTTTTCATATGATTCAGATGCTGATCAGTCCGGCAAACAGCGGCGCAGGCAGTTACCCGAATTTATTTGATGCACATCCGCCATTCCAGATTGATGGAAACTTTGGTGGTGCTGCAGGTATTGGTGAAATGCTGATCCAGAGCCATACAAAATTTATTGATATTTTACCGGCATTACCATCGGCTTTACCTGAAGGTGAAGTAAAAGGTATTTGTGCAAGAGGAGGTTTTGTTGCTGAGATGAAATGGAGCGGAGGGAAATTGGCACAACTGAAAATTCTGTCAAAATCAGGAAGTGTATTGAACCTTCGTTACAAGGATAAAGTTGTTGCGATGAAAACGAAAGCAAATACAGTTTATACATTTAATGGAGAGCTTAAGCAATTATAAAATCAGAAATTACTTTTCACGCAAGGATGAAATGACAAGAAGTTTTAGACATAAAACTTTTTACGTGAGACCCATTTTGTTTCTATTTGCCTTCTTGTCTTTGTGGCAAAATTCTTTTTCCCAACGAAAAGATATACTGCTCAACAATGATTGGTACAGCATTGCTACAAGTAATGATCAGCTGTTACCTGCAAATACATACCAGGTAACCATTGATAATAACTGGAAGAAAGTAAACATTCCGCACAATTGGGATCAGTACGAAGGTTACAGAAGATTATTACACGGCAACCGCCACGGCGATTCATGGTATCGTAAAACATTTACAACAAAACAAGCAAAGCCGGGCAAACGTTTCTTTTTGTTTTTTGAAGGAGTTGGATCTTATGCAGCTGTTTATCTCAATAACAAAAAAGTAGGAGAGCATGCCGGTGGCAGAACAACATTTACGATTGATGTTACAGATGTTATCAAAACAGATGGAACTATCAATCAATTTGCAGTGCGGGCATATCATCCATCCAGCATTAAAGATCTGCCATGGGTTTGCGGTGGCTGCAGTGAAGAACGGGGATTTTCAGAAGGCTCACAACCGATGGGCATTTTTCGCCCGGTGCATTTAATGGTTACAAATGATGTACGTATTGAACCGTTTGGTGTGCATGCGTGGGCTGATATTTCTGCAGATAAAATTCTGCTGAATATTACTACAACAGTTAAAAACTATTCACAGAAAAACAGGGATGCTGTTGTTGAACATAAATTGATTGATGCAACCGGAAAAGAAGTGGGCAAAATAACAGAGCATGAGGTAAAAATAAGTAGTGGAGATGTTACTGAGCAAAAATCTGAAATCACAAACCTGAAATCGAAAATCAAACTATGGTCAATCGAACATCCATATCTCTATAAAATCATTACAACAGTTAAAGAAAATAATATTGTTCTTGACCAGTCAGAAACTGAATTTGGTTTCAGAACAATCAACTGGAATAATCCATCTCACCAGTTTACATTAAACGGTCAACCGGTTTTCATTAATGGCATTGCTGAGTATGAACATTTGCTCGGACAAAGTCATGCATTCAGCAATGAACAGATCAGGGCAAGATTTAAATGGTTGCAGTCTGCTGGCTTCAATGCTTTCCGTGATGCGCATCAGCCACATAATTTATTGTATGGTCAGTTGTGTGATGAAAAGGGAATTTTATGGTGGACACAATTATCAGCACACGTCTGGTATGATTCACCAGAGTTCAGGAAAAATTTTAAACAGCTGTTGAAGGAATGGGTCATTGAACGGCGCAACAGTCCTTCAATTATTCTTTGGGGTTTGCAGAATGAAAGCAAGCTGCCCGAAGATTTTGCAAAAGAATGTACGGAGCTGATCCGTTCGCTTGATCCAACAGCATCAACACAACGTTTGGTTACTACCTGCAATGGTGGAACAGGAACTGATTGGGATGTGCCGCAAAACTGGACAGGTACTTATGGTGGAGATCCCGATACATATGCATACGATGTAAAGAAACAGGTGCTGATTGGAGAATATGGTGCATGGCGTGCAATTGATTTACATACCGAAGGTGGCTTTGTGCAGAATGGCCCATTAAGTGAAGATCGTTTTACACAGCTGATGGAAAAGAAAATCCGTTTGGCTGAATCGGTGAAAGACAGCAGTGCAGGACAGTTTTTCTGGTTGCTCACATCGCATGATAATCCCGGTCGTGTACAGGGTGGTGAAGGATTGAGAGAGCTTGATCGTATTGGCCCGGTGAATTACAAAGGATTGCTAACGCCTTGGGAAGAACCAACCGATGCGTATTACATGTTCCGCAGTAATTATGCGCCAAAGGAAACAGAACCGATGATTTATATTGTTTCGCATACATGGCCCAACCGTTGGATGAAGCCCGGTATTAAAGACAGTATTTCGGTGTACAGCAATTGTGATGAAGTGGAATTGTTCAATGATGTTATGGGCGCTTCATTAGGAAGAAAAAAGAAAAATGGAGTTGGTACACATTTTCAGTGGGATAAAGTGAATATTCAATACAATGTATTGTATGCGGTTGGGTATGTGAATGGAAAAGCTGTTACAAAAGATGTGATTGTGTTAAATCATTTGAAACAATCACCCAATTATAGAAAGTTATTAACTGGTTCTACTGCAATCACAAAACCGGCTGCAGGTTACCAGTATGTTTACCGGGTTAATTGCGGAGGAAGCGATTATAAAGATGGGCTTGGAAATAGTTGGCAGGCTGATAAGGGTTTTGCAACATCATGGGCAAACGATTTTACAAATGTGCCGCAGAATTTTGCAAGTCAGCGAAGAACGTTTTCGCCAATTGCCAATACAAAAGACTGGAAACTGTTTCAGACATTTCGTTATGGAAAGGACAAACTACAATATGAATTCGCATTACCCGACGGAGAATATTTGGTTGAACTTTATTTCATTGAACCATGGCTCGGCATAGGTGGCGGCATTAATGCAAAAGGAATGCGTTTGTTTGATGTGGCGATTAATGGAAAGACAGTTATCAATGATATTGATATCTGGAATGAAGCAGGAACAAACGCAGCATTAAAGAAAACAGTTATTGCGAAATCTGTAAATGGAAAAATAATAATTTCTTTTCCTGAGAGCAGAGCTGGCGAGGCAGTAATCAGTGCAATTGCAATTGCTAAAAAAGAAAAAATTACAAAAGGAATTAGAAAAGAAGTATTTACTTATATAATTCCGGATACTGACGAAACATATCTCTGGAAATCCTGGTTGGATATTGGCGATAAACAATTTGCTAAAGAAAATGTAATATTCAATTGTTTGCCTTCAGAATTATTTGGTGCTGATGGGTTGCAACTAAATTCAAGATATGAAACCAGAGAATTTAATTATGTTTTTTCTAGTCCGACTGACCTTTTCGTTGCTGTAATTAAAGATTCGGCATTAAAAGGGTTTGAAAATGTACATGGTCAAATAATAACTGATGAAAATGGTGGCACATCTTACAATGTTTTCCGCAAAAGGTTTAATAAAGGAGATTCTGTTTCCCTTTTTATTGATGAAAAAAAAATCCTTTGTATGAAGCCAGAAAACAACATGCAACCTGCCTACGATTTAAAACCAATCAATCCATATAAAACAAATGTTGCAGTTGTAAGTGATGGCGTTAAAAAAGATTCGGCTAACGGAAGGTTTTGTGCGGTCGTAAAAACGAATACAGCTGCTTTTGTTCAGTGGCCTGTAAAAACAGGTGTGGGTGATTATTATTCTGTAACGGTGAAATATTATTACCCAAATGAAAAACCTGTAAAAGGAAAATTACTCCTGCTCGATGCAGGTGGCAACAGGATGATGGATGAAGCAGTTGAATTTACTTTTACACGTAGTGGTAAATGGAACCAGTTTACAGTAAATACAAAAAGCCAGATTAATGCAGGCAATTATACAGTGAAGATTGAACTGGAGAACGTGAAGGGGCTTGCATTTTCAGGAATAGAAATACAATAGACAGTTTTGAAAAGTGAATAGTCAATATTAAAGCAGAATAAGATGAGATATTTGTTGTTGCTGATATTTTCTTTCTTGAGTGTTCAGATGAATGCCCAGCAATTATCTGCTCATCACCTGCGGTGTCAGCAGCTGGAAAATCCATTGGGTGTTGATGTGCTGAATCCGAAACTCAGCTGGCAGTTGCAATCTTACCAGCAAAATGTGTTGCAAACAGCTTACCAGGTTCTTGTTGCAGATAACGAAGCCTTACTGAAAAAAAATATTGGCAATGTGTGGGATTCAAAAAAAGTCAATTCATCTGCATCTATACAAATCAATTATTCAGGAAAAGTTTTGGAATCTGCCAAAAGATATTTCTGGAAAATAAAAGTGTGGGACAATAAAGGAAATGTTTCTGCCTGGAGTGATGTTGCATATTGGCAAATGGGTTTGCTGAAACAGGCTGACTGGAAAAATGCAAAGTGGATTGCTTATGAAAACCTGGTTGATTCCTTAAAAGTATTTCCTGCCGAACATGGCAATGGAAAAAAAGAATGGGGCAAACGTCCGGATGTGTTACCGCTTTTCCGCAAAGAGGTTTCTGTTACAAAAAAAATCAAACAGGCAACTGCTTTCATTTGCGGTCTTGGTCAGTTTGAAATGAGCATCAACGGGAAAAAAGTAGGTGATCATTTTTTAGATCCGGGCTGGACTAAATACAACAAACAGGCGCAGTATGTAACATTTGATATTACTTCTTATCTCGGCAGCACTGCAAATACTGTGGCTGTTATGCTGGGAAATGGATTTTATTATATTCCCGGTGAACGTTACCGTAAAATGACTGGTGCATATGGTTATCCCAAACTGATTGCACGGATTCTGATTGAGTACAGCGATGGTACAACTGAAAACATCGTCAGCAATCAAACATGGAAAACAGCTCCTTCACCCATTACCTTTTCAAGCATCTATGGCGGAGAAAATTATAATGCAAGATTGGAGCAGAAAGGTTGGAATCAAACAGGATTTGATGATCGCCAATGGAAACAAGCTGTGATTGCCGAACCGCATGTATTGGTTTCACAAACAGCAGCGCCTGTTAAAGTGATGCAGGAGTTTGATCCCATCAGCAGTAAAGAATTAAAGAGTAATCTGTGGATGTATGATATGGGGCAAAACATGTCGGGTATTCCTGCAATAAAAATGAAAGGCAGAAGAGGCGATACCATACGGATCACCTGTGCAGAGTTGCTTAAAGAAGATGGAACAGCCAATCAGAAAGCAACAGGAAGTCCTTCATACTTTCAATACATTCTCAGAGGTAATTCAGAGGAAAATTGGCAACCCCGTTTTTCTTATTATGGTTTTCGTTATGTGCAGGTTGATCTGTTGCCCGATGTGAATAATCAGGATACGGCAAGCACAAAAATCATTTCAGTAAAAGCACTGCACACAAGAAACAGTACTGCAACAACAGGAACATTCAGTTGCTCCAATGAATTATTCAACAAAACTTTCAATCTCATCAAGTGGGCCATCAACAGTAACATGCAAAGCATTTTTACAGATTGTCCGCACAGGGAGCGTTTGGGATGGCAGGAGCAACTTCATCTCATGGGCAATGCACTGCAGTACAATTATGATATTCAGTCGCTCGCTGTAAAAATTATGGCAGATATCAGGGCCGAACAAAATGCAAATGGTTTGGTTCCTTCAACTATTCCTGAGTACACTGAAATGCATTTTGCTGATGGTTATTTCAGGGATTCGCCTGAGTGGGGAAGTAATGTAATTTTATTTCCGTGGAATTTATACCAGTGGTATGGTAACAAAGACGAACTATCGAAGAATTATACTGCCATGCAGAAGTATGTGAACTACCTGCACAGTAAAGACAGCAGTTATTTGCTGATGTATGGTTTGAGTGATTGGTATGATCTCGGGCCAAACCGTCCGGGCTTTTGTCAGCTTACACCCATGGGTTTAACTGCAACCGCTTACTATTACAATGATCTTGTACTGATGAATAAGATTGCAGTTATGCTGGGAAAAACAACAGATGCTGTTACTTATGCAAGATGGGCCGACCAGGTAAAACAAGCATTCAATAAAGCCTATTATCACCCCGAAACAAAACAATACGGATCTGGCAGCCAGACTTCAAATGCTATTGCTGTAAGTTTTGGTTTGGTGAATGAAAAAGATAAAGCTGCTGTTGTTGAAAATATTGTGAAAGATATTATGCAGCGTAATTACAGTTTAACCAGTGGAGATATCGGGTTTCATCACCTGCTGAAAGTTTTAAGTGAAGCAGGAAGGAATGAACTTATTTTCCTTATGAATAACCGCACTGATGTACCGGGTTATGGATATCAGCTGGAAAGAGGCGCAACTGCATTAACAGAATCGTGGCAAGGCTTGCCAATCGTAAGCAATAATCATTTTATGCTCGGTCATTTAATGGAATGGTTTTATACTTCTGTTGCAGGTATTAAACAGGATGAACATTCTGTTGCCTATAAAAACATTGTTATTGAACCGGTAATGGTGGGTGATATTTCAAATGCACAATCATCGTTTGAATCGCCATACGGCACAATTATGTCTCAATGGAAAAAGAACGCTGATGGTTTTGAAATGATGGTTGAAATTCCTGTAAATACAACTGCCGTCATCTGTTTACCTTTGCAAAAAAATGCAGCACTTTTCATGAACAACAAAAAAGTAACTGCAAGTATTGAAAATGGTAAATCTGTTATAAAAACAGGATCAGGAAAATATTATATCAAAGTGAAAAATAATTAAATCATGAATGCACTCGTATGTAAAGAGCCAGGGTCTTTTGAATATATCACGAAAGAACAGCCGGTTGCTGAAAAAGGGGAAGCAATTTTAAAAGTAAAATGTATTGGTATCTGCGGCACTGACTTGCATGCATTTGAAGGCACACAACCTTATTTTATATATCCACGTATTCTTGGTCATGAGTTAGGTTGTGAAGTGGTTGATGTGGATCCTTCAACCGGTTTTACAGTTGGTGAAAGAGTAACACTCATTCCTTATTTTAATTGTGGTGAATGTATTGCATGCCGCAACGGTTTACCCAACTGCTGTGCTGCCATTAATGTTTTTGGTGTGCATGTGGATGGTGGAATGATGGAATATATTTCTGTTCCGGTGTCGGCTTTGCTGCACGGTGGCGATATGAGTTTTGATGAACTGGCATTGGTTGAACCTTTGGCTATTGGTGCGCATGGCATCAGGAGGGCAGGAGTAAAGCCGGGTGAATTTGTATTGGTGATTGGTGCAGGACCAATTGGTTTGGGTATTATGGAATTTGGTCGTATTGCAGGTGGTAAAGTCATTGCTATGGATGTAAATGAAACACGTTTGAATTTCTGTAAAGAAAAGTTGAAAGTGGAACATACCATCAACCCTTTGAAAGAAGGCGCAACGCAACGTTTAAAAGAAATTACCAATGGCGATATGCCTACAGTTGTGATTGATGCAACCGGAAATCAGAAAGCTATCAATGCGGCATTCTTGTACATGGCACATGGAGCAAGATATGTGTTGGTTGGATTGCAAAAAGGGGAGTTGATTGTTAGTCACCCTGAATTTCACAAACGTGAAGCAACACTAATGAGCAGCCGCAATGCAACCACTGAAGATTTTGATCATGTAATGAACAGCATGAGAAATAAATTGGTTGATCCGGCTACTTACATTACACATCGTGTGCAGTTCAGTGAAGTGAAAGATAATTTTGAAAGCTGGCTCGACCCGAAGAATGGTGTGATTAAGGCAATGGTGGAAATGTAATCAGAACAAAGAACAACAATCAGCAGTTATGCAATACAGAACATTAGGGAAAACGGGTTTCAATATATCAGGAATCAGTCTTGGTACATGGCAGGTTGGTGGCAAATGGGGAAGTGAATTCAATCAAAAGAATGCAGAAGAAATTTTAAACACTGCAGTAGACAATGGCGTGAATTTTATTGATACTGCTGATGTTTACAGTGATGGTGAAAGTGAAAAAGCGATTGGCCGTTTTCTTAAAACAAGAAAAGAACGGATTTATGTGGCTACAAAATGCGGTCGGCAGATTCAACCACATGTCAATGATGGTTATCAACCCAAAGTTTTACGTAAATATGTTGAAGACAGTTTAAAACGACTTCAACTTGAAACAATTGATTTAATACAATTGCATTGTCCGCCCACACAAGTATTTTATCGCCCCGAAATTTTTTCTTTGTTTGATGACTTGAAAAAAGAGGGAAAGATTCAGCACCTGGGTGTAAGTGTGGAAAAAGTTGAAGAAGCACTGAAAGCAATTGAGTTTGATAATGTAACAACAGTACAGATCATCTTCAATATGTTTCGTCAGCGTCCTGCTGAATTATTTTTCGCTGAGGCAAAAAGAAAAAATATTGGTATAATAGTGCGTGTTCCTCTTGCAAGCGGATTATTAACCGGTAACTATACTGCACAGACTGTATTTGAAACTGGCGATCACCGGCAGTTTAACCGCAATGGTGAAGCATTTGATAAAGGTGAAACATTTTCAGGTATTGATTATATAACAGGGTTAAAAGCAGTTGAACAACTGAAGCAGATTGTTCCCGCAGGTAAAACTCTTTCATCGCTTGCATTAAAGTGGATACTTGGATTTGATGCAGTAAGCACCATTATTCCCGGAGCTTCAAAACCTGAACAGGTTATCAGAAATCTGCAGGCAATTAATGAAGATGGACTGACGGATGACCAGTTACAACAGGTGAAGAATGTGTATGAAGAATATATTAAACCCGCTGTTCATCATTTGTGGTAAGATTTGTTTCCGAAAAATAATTTATGATCAAAAAGGTATTTTTAGTTGTTATTTTTTTGCTTGCATGTAATACAGCTTTTTTACAGGTGCGTTCTGTTGTTGATTTTAACAATGGCTGGAAATTTTATTTAGGCGATGATAGTCTTGCTGCAAATGCAAACTACAGTGATGCAAAATGGAGAAACTTAAATCTTCCGCACGACTGGAGTATTGAACAGAATTTTTCTTCATCAGCTCCTGCAACCAACCAGGGAGGTTCATTGCCCGGCGGCATCGGCTGGTACAGGAAGACATTTACTGTTTCTTCATCAGTAAAAAATAAAATCACAACTATTGTATTTGATGGTGTTTACAAAAACAGTGAAGTATGGATCAATGGTCATTATCTTGGTAAACGTCCTTACGGTTATACCAGTTTTTCATACGATCTCACAGCTTACATGAACTATGATAAGCAAAATGTAATTGCTGTAAAAGTTGATAACAGTCTGCAACCCGATTCAAGATGGTATACGGGAAGTGGAATTTACAGGGATGTGAAATTGATTACTTCAAATCCTCTTTCTCTTAAAGAAGAAGGTGTTTTTATTACAACACCTAAAGTGAGTAGTAAAGAAGCCGTTATTAAAATCGAAAGCCAGATCAGGAATGATAGGAGTGAAAATATAATTGTCAATTTGTATACTGATGTTTTTAATAAAGCTGGTAAAAAAATCTCGTCATCAAGAAATATTATCAAAAGGGTAATTCCAGCAGGAGGTTATACGTATACAGATGAGTTAAAAATTGTTGACCCTCAATTATGGTCTGCAACTATTCCTTATTTGTACAAAGCAGTTACAAAGATTGAAATTGATGGTAAATTAATTGATGCAGTTGAAACAACTTTCGGCATCCGTTCATTTTATTTCGACAGCCAGAAAGGATTTTTTCTCAATAATCAGCCATTAAAAATTCATGGTGTTTGTATGCATCATGACCTTGGTGCATTAGGTGCAGCTTTTAATAAAGTTGCAGCAAAGCGTCAATTGACTATTTTAAAAGAGATGGGTTGCAATGTAATTCGTTTTGCACACAATCCACCTGCATCAACAATGCTTGATTTGTGTGATGAGATGGGTTTTCTTGTGATCGATGAAGCATACGATATCTGGAAAAAGAAAAAAAACAAATACGATTATCACCAGTACTTTGATGAATGGGCTGTAACAGATGCTCAGGCAATGGTAATGCGTGACAGGAATCATCCTTCAGTGATTATGTGGAGCATTGGTAACGAACAGCGTGAACAATTCGACAGTACAGGAACCATCATTGTAAAAAAACTGGTGGCTGCAATCAAGTCAGTTGATACCACAAGACCCGTTACAACTGCATTAACTGAAACCTTTCCTGAAAAGAATTTTATTACACAGGCAAATGCATTGGATGTACTTGGTTTTAATTACAAACTCTACGATTATGAAGCGTTGCCAAAGCGTTTTCCCAATCAGAAGTTTATTGCAACTGAAACCGCTTCAGCTTTGGAAACAAGAGGAGTTTATCAATTCCCGGCCGACAGTATCCGCATCTGGCCGCCTGATTATAAAGCGCAGGATACGTTTGCTGATGGTAACAAAGATTTCACCTGTTCAGGTTACGATAACACACATGCATACTGGGGTGCAACACATGAAAAGAGTTGGCTGGCAGTAAAAACCAATCAGCACATTGCAGGTTTATTTGTTTGGAGTGGTTTTGATTATCTCGGTGAACCGTTACCTTATCCTAAATACCCTGCACGCAGTTCGTACTACGGAATCATTGACCTTGCCGGTTTTCCAAAAGATGTGTATTACATGTACCAGAGTGAATGGACATCAAAACCTGTACTTCATTTATTTCCTCACTGGAATTGGTCAAAAGGAGATACAGTTGATGTGTGGGCTTATTACAACAATGCCGATGAAGTTGAACTTTATCTTAATGGAAAGTCATTGGGAAAAAGAAGCAAAACCGACACAACCTTGCATGTAAGCTGGAAAGTAGTTTATGAGCCCGGTACATTAAAAGTAGTGAGCAGAAAGAATGGAATTATTGTTTTAACGAAAGAAATAAAAACAGCAGGACTACCTGCAAAAATTGAATTAATTGCCGACAGAAAATCAATCAAGGCAAATGGTAAAGATCTTGCCTTTGTAACTGTTCGTGTAGTTGATAAAAACGGGCGGCTTGTCCCGGATGCAGACAAAATGGTTGAATTTACCGTTACAGGCACAGGTTTTCTTGCCGGAACGGATAATGGTTATCAGGCCGATACAACTTCACTCAAAAGCAACAAAAGGAAAACCTGGAAAGGGCTTGCTCTTGTTATGGTTCAATCGGACAAAAAACAGGGAAATATTACAGTTATTGCAAAATCTGCCGGTTTAAAACAAGCTGTAATTACGCTTAAAACAGAAGAATAGGCTGCAAATCGGGTTTTCGGGAACGTTTCCGTAAAATTTCACCTAATAGTAAAATCTTCCATCTTTATAGCAAAACCTTACATTGTTACGCTATACAGCCAATGTACCTTTAGACCGTGAATGAATGCTTGAATTTTTAACAAAAAACATTCATTTTTTAAAGATTAACAGTTGCAGTATGATGCGTAGTTTGCTTGCTGGTTTCAAAGCTAATTTCTCCGGTGTTGGAAGTAGGTTTACTTCCGGCTTACTTCAGTTTATTTTAATTCTTTCCATTTTAGGTTTCAGTGTTAAAGCGAATGCGCAGCAAGCGAATAATCCTGCACAATACAGGAAAACGCTCACCGACAGGTCTTCAAAAATCGTCAGCACACTTTCAATCAAGGATTCAGCAGTTTACTATAATGTTGTTGAGTTGCTCGTAAATCAATACCTGCAACTCAACACAATTCATGACAGGAGCAAAGTTGTAACCGACAGTATAAAAAAACTTACACTGTCTTCCGATGAAGCTTCTGTCCTGATTAAAAAAGAAGAAGAAAAAAAATCTGCTTCTTTATTGCAGCTTCACAAACAGTTTTTAGCTCTTTTAAAGAAGAGCTTGTCTGACGAACAGATAGAACTGGTTAAAGATGGCATGACCTATCGAATTCTCCCCGTTACTTATGGTGCTTACCAGGATATGATCCTTACACTTACCACTGACCAAAAAGTGCAGATTTTAACTTGGTTAAAAGAAGCAAGGGAACTGGCAATGGATGAAGGTTCTTCAGAAAATAAGCACAAAGTGTTTGGAAAATATAAAGGAAGAATAAATAATTATCTCTCTACACAGGGTTACGATATGAAGCAGGAAGAAAAGGCATGGCAGGAGAGAATTAAACAAAGGAAACAAAACAGTTAATTATAACTTTTTTTAAACCAGGATTCACTAAAAAAAATACAGTTTATGAAACAAAAACGACTGCTTGCGTTACTCCAGGTAATAATAGCACTTACTGTTTCCCTGAATTTGTATGCACAGGTAACTGTGAAAGGGAAAATTGTTGACAGTAAGACTTCTACACCATTGGCAGGTGCTACCATTAAAGTAAAAAATGGTACTGCATCAGCGGTATCTGATGCTAATGGTTTGTTTACGATCAAGGCTCCATCTACAGAGTCTATTATTACCGTAACGTACGTTGGCTACAAAGTTTATGAAACAAGAGTGGGAAACGGCAACATCACTATTCAGCTTGAGAGTTCAGGTGCTGATTTGAATGAAGTGGTTGTTGTAGGTTATGGTACACAGTTAAAAAGAAATACAACTGGTTCTATGTCTACTGTAGACATGCCAAAAATTGCAGAACTTCCGGTTAGTAATTTGGCTGAAGCACTAAAGGGCCAGATTCCTGGCTTAAGTGTTACTGGTGGTAGCCAAAGACCTGGTGAAAATGCGACTTTAAGCATTCGTCAGAATTTTGGTTTCAGTAAAGATGGTAACAGCCAGATTCCATTGGTTGTAATTGATGATATCATTCAATTAGATCCGAATACTGGTTTGCCAACTTTAGATCAGTTTAATAATCTCGATCCTTCACAAATTGAAAGCATTACCGTATTAAGAGATGCAGCTGCTGCTATTTACGGATCAAGAGCATCACAAGGTGCAGTTATTGTGAAAACAAAAAGAGGAAAGATTGGTGCTCCAAAAATTTCTTACTCTGGTAAATTTGAAATGAATGATGCTGTGAGCTTTGGCAAAACAATGTCTGCTTATGAATATGGTATCTTCTCTAACAGGTTTGGTCGTTCAGCTGGTTGGGCTGCTGCCAACATGTTTGATGCAAATGAACTGGAAGCTATGAAGTCATTAAATTATGACTGGCTGAAAGAAGCATGGAAGCCAGGTGGTGCAATGCAGCATTCAATTGATGTAAGTGGTGGTTCTGAAAGAGCAACTTATTTTGCCGGTGCAAGTTATTATACACAAAAACCAAACTTAGGAAGCCAGGATTATCAAAAATGGTCTTTCAGAAGTGGTGTTGATGTGAAAGTTGCAAACGGTTTAAAATTCTCTGCAACAATTGCTGCAAATAATGCTAAAGTTGAAAAGTCATTCACAAAAATCAGTATCAACGATGGTGCTTATACTTCAGGTTCTGAACAAACAGACTATGTAGCATTATTGCACATGCCTAAATATATTCCCTGGCAATATTCAGTTGGTGGAGTAACTCAATACGTTTCACCTGCATTAGGTGCATCTAAAGTTTCTACAACTCCTGTAAGTCAGAATAATATCTCTGGCTGGAACTATTTTGCAATGCTGAACAGTGGTTCTTATACAAAAGATGATAACAACGGATACAGTACAAGTTTTTCACTGCAGTACGATGTTCCATTCCTTAAAGGACTTTCACTGAAAGCAACTTACGGATTAAACTACAATACAAGTAATAATGACCAGGCAATGCTTGGTATCATGCTTGGTTTGCAGAAAAATACAAACCAAACAGGAATGCACCTGTATAAAGATTCTGCAGCAAACTGGATTTCAGGTCTGAACAACAACCGTTCCTCTGTTCGTTTTTCTGATGTAATTGGAAAAACACAACAGGCTAACTTCTTTGTAAGCTATGACAGGAAGTTTGGTTTGCACAACTTCTCTGCAATGGTTTCTGTTGAAAAGGGACAGCAGGATTATACAAAGAAATTCCTGATCTACGATGTACCTATCTATGGTGCATTTAACGGATCTTCTCCTTCAGCAGGTACATTGAATACTTCAAATACTTATGTGTATAAAACACAGCTGGGTAACTTAGGTTATTTAGGGCGTTTGAATTATGACTATGATGGAAGGTATTTAGTGCAATTCGCCTTCCGTGAAGATGCGTCAACAAAATTTGCTCCTGAAAACTATTGGGGTTTCTTCCCTGCTGTTTCTGCCGGTTGGGTAGTAACAAGTGAAAAATGGTTCCCTAAAAAATTAGATTGGATTAATTTCCTGAAAATACGTGCTTCTGCAGCTAAAACAGGTAAAGACAATCTTGCAGCATGGCGCTGGATGCAGACATTTACTTACGCTGCTGATAAAGGATTCACTTTCGGAACAGGTGGTGGTGCTTTAACCAATGCCTTAACTACCGATGCAACTCCTAACCGTGATGTAATGTGGGATACTGATATCAAGAAAAACATTGGTATCGACATCTCTTTCCTGAACAACAGACTTACGTTTACTTACGACAGATACATTGATAATAACCGTGGTTTATTAATGTCTGTTGCAAGCATGGTAGGTGTACCTATCACTGTTGGTGGCGGATTTGCTGAACAAAACTTTGGAAATATCAAAGCATGGGGTTCTGAATACAGTGTAACATGGAAAGACAAGAAGAGGAATTTTGCTTATAGTGTTGGTCTCAACTTCGGAAGAAGCGACAACACTATTACAAAATGGATTCCTGTTGCATTTGATTATCCTTCAAAAAATCAAAACCAGGAAGGCGTTTCTACTATCAAACCTACATGGGGCTTTGTTACATGGAAAGGAACTTCAAGCGGAGATGGTATTCTCAGAACTGATCAAGATATAAATTCTTATTGGCAATATTTGACAGATCTTGCAACTGCTGCCGGTACAACTCCAATGTACATTGATATTACTTCAAAATCAGGTATGAAGAAAGGTATGTTAGCATACACTGATTTAGCTGGTGCTTTGGATGCAACAAAGAAAACAATTGCTGGACCAAACGGAAGAATTATTGCGAATGAAGATTATGCTCAGTTATCAAAACGTAACAGCAATTATGGTTTTGTTGCCAACATTAATATGAGCTGGAAATCAATTTCACTGAGTTCTCAGATCGCAACTTCATGGGGTGGCTATAACAGTATCGATTACATCAAGCAACCAACAAGTTCTGGTCAAATGTTCTGGGCAAAAGAATCTTACCTGAACGACATGTATGATTCAACTGATAATGCAACTGGTAAATGGCCTACAGTAGGACAATACAGCTACAATGCATATAATTCTGATTTCTGGCAGATTTCCAACTTCAGATGTTTTGTACGCAGTTTGTCTGTTGCTTATTCTTTACCAAAGAGCATTACTGCAAAAATGCACATGGAAGCGCTTAAAGTCAGTTTGGCAGGATATAATCTCTGGGATTTCTACAATCCATACCCTGATAAGTATCGTAACATGTATGATGATCCTAAAGTGGCTTATCCTACACTTCGAACATGGGCCGTTGGTTTAAATGCCACATTCTAACATTAAAAAAATTAACTTTTATTAAGATAAAAGATATGAAAAAGATAAAAATAGCAGGAATACTGTTGATAGCCATTTCGCTTGCAACAAGCTGTAAGCAGAAATTCCTGGAAGACATGAAAAGCTTTGATAAATACGACGAAAACATATTTACCAATGCAACATTAACAGGATGGTACATTGATAAAATGTATTACGACTTTTTCTCAGCTTATAAATCACCGATTCTTTCTGTAACCGGTCTTTATACAGATACAAGAACAAAGGCAACTGAAGAAATTGGAGGTTCGCCTACTGATTATACCAATCCGCAAAAAACCTTGATTGATGCGACACAAGGTGATACATACTTTGGTGGTCAGTTAGTGGTAAACCCGGCTAACGTGCCTTATACACGTATCCGCAATGCTAATTTCTTATTGGCGAAGATTGCAGAAAAAGGACAATCACTTCCGGCAGATTTTAAGAATACTGCAAGAGGTCAGATGTTCTTCTTCAGAGCATATCAGTATTATGATTTGTTGCGTGTTTACGGTGGTGTGCCAATTATTACAACAGTTCAAAATGCATCTGCAAGTGATTCTACTATAAAAGTTCCCCGTGCTTCTGTAACTGATGTTGTAAATCAAATCGTATCTGATTTTGATTCTGCAGCAGCTCTTTTACCTGCATCATGGGCCGCTACTGATTATGGTCGTTTTACAAAAGGTGCTGCATTGGCTATGAAGAGCCGTGTATTATTAACTTATGCAAGTCCATTATTCAATACAGATTGGGATAATACAGGTAATGCACGTTGGCAAAAAGCATTAGATGCTGGTCTGGCTGCTGAAACTGCTTTAACTTCTGCTGGTTACGGTTTATTTGGAACTACAGCAAAAGACTGGGCACAGATGTGGTATTCTCCTGATAATGCATTTAATAAGGAAGCAATTATTGTTCGTATGCTTTCAAGCACTGTTGCTTCTTCTGGTATTGAAAGTAATGGTTGGGAAAAAAGTATCCGCTTAACAAAGCAAACAGGTTCAGGTGGTATTTCTGTTCCAAAGGAAATGATTGATTTGTTCCCATTGGCAACTGGTGCAAGGCCAACAATTTCTAACGGTTATGATTCTTTACACTTTTTCCTGAACAGGGATCCCCGTTTCTACCGCACATTTGCTTTCTCAGGTATGAGGTGGAAGAATAAAGACTCAGCTACTTATCCTAATGTTGTTTGGTTATACAGGTGGAAAGCTGGCTCAAGTGCATATTACAGTGATGGTAACAGCTCTAACAGTCCTGCAGTTGTATGCAAAATGTCAAACCCAAGTGCAAGTCCTACAACAGGCCTGGCATACTCAGGTAGTGATCTGATGGAATACAGATATGCAGAGTTATTATTAAATATTGCTGAATGCTATGCTGCAAAAGGTGATATCACAAATGCAGTTAACTATTTAGTAAAAGTTCGTCAACGTGTATTCCCTTCAACTGCAAGTGCAAACAACTACGGTATCGGAACTCCGGCTACAAAATATGCAGCCATTGAAGCATGTTTGTATGAAAGAAGAGTGGAACTGGCGTATGAAGGAAAACGTTTCTGGGATCTGCAACGCTGGATGTTGTACAGTGATGATGCAGCCGCAGGAAATACTTGTACAAAATTGGGCGTAACCCCATTAAACGGAACAGCACATAACGGAAGATACTGGCAGTATAAAACAAATGCAGCAGGTAGTACTGATCCTTTAACAAGTGCACGTACTGGTATTGCTGTTGATCCTGATGCTACAGACTTTGCAGCTCAGTTAAATAACCTGAAAACATTCTTCGATAATAACCTGGTAGTTGCTACAACAGATCAGGCAATGGATAACATTTCAGGTACACCAGTTTTAATGAACTTCAGACCTAACTATTATTTAGCCGGTTTAAGTTCAACTGTACTTTCACTCAATCCATGGTTGTTACAAAATACCGGATGGAATGATTACAATGGTGCAGCTGGTACATTCAATGCAAGACAATAGAAAAACCAACATAACTTGAAAGAGAAGATCACCAAATCTTCTCTTTCTTTTTTAGCCCTTAAGACATGTTTGCTGCCATTAAATCGTCTAATGATTTGTAAAATATAAATGATGAAACAAAAAAGAAAAAATCTGTTTTTAGCGGCAATCTGCTTTTTCTCTTTGGTAAGTGTTAAAGCACAATATCCTGATATTCCGGCTGACGTTAAAAAGTCATCCGATTCATTAATTGCTGCAGCCAATGCGCATTCCGATTCAATGTGGAAAATTGCATGGCCAATTGTTCAGCAGGAGGCAAGAAATGGTAAACCTTATATTGATTTTGCAAGCAGGCCAACTGATCTGCCTCAATCAAATCTTGCTGCGTTTCCAGGTGCTGAAGGTGGTGGTAAATTTACATTTGGTGGCCGTGGTGGTCGTGTGATTGTTGTAACTAATTTAAATGATGATGGCCCCGGAAGTTTTCGCTGGGCTTGTGAGCAAGGTGGTGCAAGAATAATTGTGTTTAATGTGGCTGGTATTATCCGTATCAAATCTCCGCTTATCATCCGTGCTCCATATGTAACTATTGAAGGTCAGTCTGCTCCTGGTGATGGTGTTTGTATTGCAGGAGAAACTGTGTGGATCAATACACATGATGTAATCATTCGTTATATGCGTTTCCGTCGTGGTGAAACATGGGTGGGAAGAAGAGATGATGCAATTGGTGGTAACCCCATTGGTAACATCATGATTGATCACGTTTCTGCAAGCTGGGGACTGGATGAAAACATGAGCATGTATCGTCACATGTACAATGACAGCACAGGAAAAATTGAAGATAAATTCGGTACAGCAAATATTACTATTCAGAACTCTATTTTTGGAGAAGCACTTGATACATACAATCATGCTTTCGGCAGCACATTAGGTGGTGAAAACTGTTCTTTTGTTCGTAATCTCTGGGCAAACAATGCAGGACGTAATCCTTCTGTTGGCTGGAATGGTATATTCAATTTTGCAAACAATGTTGTATTCAACTGGGTTCACCGTTCTGTTGATGGTGGCGATTACCGTGCACAATACAACATCATCAATAACTACTTCAAACCAGGCCCTGCAACTCCAAAGGATAACAATGTTGGTCATCGCATTCTGAAACCAGAAAGCGGAAGAAGCAAATTAAATCATCACGTATATGGCCGTTGTTATGTAAACGGAAATATCATGGAAGGTTATCCTGAAGTAACAAAGGACAACTGGAATGGTGGTGTGCAGGTGGAAGAATTACCCAATGCAGGAGAGAATACTCCTTACATGAAGTGGAATACTCCTTTGCCAATGCCTCAGTTTACAATCATTAGTGCTGAAGCTGCCAAAACATTTGTATTGGCAAATGCAGGTGCAACACTTCCTAAACGTGATGCCGTTGATACAAGA
Source organism: Chitinophagaceae bacterium UBA1931 (assembly GCA_002337125.1). GTDB lineage: Bacteria > Bacteroidota > Bacteroidia > Chitinophagales > Chitinophagaceae > Lacibacter. Next base: position 1,029,620 of record DDFJ01000001.1, on the reverse strand, counting down.
ATTGTTAAACAGGTAACAACAGGAAAAATTGATTTCGATCCGAATGTTCCATTGCCTGCAACACAGTTCAAACATCGCCGCATGCCGATTGATTCGTATAAAGTAGGAATTATTACTGATCCTGTTCAGGTAGGTGGTTATCCTGTTTATGCAGGTACTCCTTACAAAGATTCAGATAATGATGGTATGCCTGATGCATATGAAATCAAAAATGGTCTGAATCCGAAAGATGCTTCAGATGCTGCGAAAATCACAAAAAGTGGTTACAGCAATATCGAGGTTTACCTGAACAGTCTTGTTGATATCAAGAATGTAAAACCGGTAACTGCGGTTAAATAAATTTAACGCCCGGCTTCAGGAATTCTACGGGTATTCTTTTATGTCGGACGAATGTTGATCAGTAACTTTAAGAATCTAAATTCCGGCATAAGTGAAAAAAAGAATTTCATATATCGTTGTTTTAGTTATTAGTTTATTTTTCTTGAACCAGGCTTTACAGGCGCAAAAACCTGTAAAGCCTGTTCCATTATTATACGTTAATGCAGAGAAGAAATTAGCATACACTCCTGATTCGCTCGGCAACCGCATTCCTGATTTTTCCTATTGCGGTTACAAAGCTTCTGAGCAATCTATTCCCATGGTTGATGTAAAAGTAGTTGTGCCTGTTAAAGCAGGTGATGCAACTGCACGCATACAAGCGGCACTTGATTATGTGAGCAAACTTCCGTTGGATGCAAATGGTTTTCGTGGAGCAGTATTGCTGCTGCCGGGAAAATATGAAGTGTTTGGTCAATTGAAAATTGCAGCATCGGGTGTGGTGTTAAGAGGAAGTGGGGTAAATGAAAAAGGAACACAGCTGATTGGTGCCGGCACTGACAGGGCTACACTCATTCGCATTGTTGGTAAAAAAGATAAACAGGTTTCAGCTGAACAAAAGATTTCAGATGTATATGTACCTGTTAATGCTTTTTCATTTACAGTAGCGAATGCATCTGCATTTAAAGCAGGCGATAACATCATCATTCATCGTCCATCAACGCTGAACTGGATTAAAGAATTAGGAACAGATCATTTTGGTGGTGGAATAACAGCTCTTGGCTGGAAACCCGGCGAAAGGGATTTGTATTTCGACAGGGCTGTTACATCAGTGAACGGAAATAAAATTACAGTTGATGCTCCAATTACAACTGCGTTAGATACTACTTATGGTGGAGGATTTATTTCAACTTATACATGGAATGGAAGAATCAGTAATGTGGGAGTTGAAAACCTGCAACTGATTTCTGTGTTTGATAAAAGCAATCCAAAAGATGAAGATCACCGCTGGATGGCGATCACCATTGAAAATGCAAACGATGTGTGGGCCCGTCAATTAACGTTTCAGCACTTTGCAGGGTCTGCAGTAATGATTCTTGAAACTGCAAAACGAGTTACAGTCGAAGATTGTATTTCACAACAACCGGTTTCTGAAATTGGTGGTGAAAGAAGAAATACATTTTACACAGCGGGACAGCAAACTTTATTTCAACGTTGTGCTGCTTATGATGGTATGCATGATTTTGCAACAGGTTATTGTGCTGCAGGACCAAATGCTTTTGTACAATGCGAATCAAATCTTGCACATGAATTCAGCGGTGCTATTGACAGCTGGTCTTCAGGTATTTTATTTGATGTGGTGAACAGCGATGGAAATGCTTTACGTTTTGGTAATCGTGGACAGGATGGACAAGGTGCCGGCTGGAGTGCTGCCAACAGTTTGTTCTGGAATTGCTCTGCTGCACGAATTGATTGCTACAAACCACCAACCGCACAAAACTGGTCGTTTGGTAGCTGGAGCCAGTTTGCTGGTGATGGTTACTGGACAGAATCAAATAACTCTATTAATCCAAGAAGTTTATTCTACGCTCAGCTTACTGATCGTTTGAATAAAAATACCGATGCACAATCGCAATTATTAAAAATTGAAACAGAAGCAAGCAGCAGCCCCAGTGTGGAAGTTGCAGCTGCATTAACAAAAGAAGCTTATCAGCCCAGGTTATTACTGAAAGACTGGATTGCAAATGCATCACAACGCAATCCCATTAACATCGTATCAAAAGGAATTAAAACAATTGATGAAATTGGAATTCCGAAAGAAACGGTTGTTGCAAAAGCACCAGCATTTCAAATGAAGAATGGTGTGTTGTTGCGTGGTGATGAACTGCAGGTTGGAATGCGTGCTGATGTTCCCTGGTGGACAGGCGGTATTCATGCCAATGATCTCAAGAATGCAAAACCTGCTATTACACGTTTTGTTCCCGGACGTACAGGCAGAGGTTTTACAGATGATCTGAATGAAGTAACAGACAGTATGCATGCAAGCAACACTATTGGTATTGAACAGCATTATGCTTTGTGGTACGAACGCAGAAGAGATGATCATGAACGCATCCGCAGAATGGATGGTGATGTATGGGCACCTTTTTATGAATTGCCTTTTGCTCGCACAGGCATTGAAACTGCATGGGATGGTTTAAGCAAATATGATTTAACGAAGTATAATAAATGGTACTGGAACAGGATGAAACAGTTTGCTGATCTTGCAGATCAGAAAGGATTGATCCTTGTTCATCAGAATTATTTTCAACATAACATTATTGAAGCAGGTGCACACTATGCAGATTTTCCGTGGCGTACTGCCAACAACATCAACAATGTTGGTTTTCCAGAGCCGGTGAATTATGCCGGGGATAAACGTCTCTTCATGGCAGAACAGTTTTATGATACAACAGTTGCTGTTCGCCGTGAACTGCATAAAAAATTTATCTGGCAATGCCTGAATAACTTCAAAGACAACAACGGAGTTATACAATTAATTGGTGAAGAGTTTACTGGCCCTTTGCATTTTGTTCAGTTCTGGACAGATGCAGTGAACAGCTGGGAAAAAGCAAATAAGAAAAGACAACTTATTGGTTTAAGCGTAACCAAAGATGTGCAGGATGCAATTCTTGCAGATCCTAAACGCAATCCTGTGATTGATATTATTGATATCCGTTACTGGTATTACCAGGCCGATGGTACAACGTATGAACCAAAGGGCGGACAAAATTTAGCACCACGTCAGCATGCACGTTTACTGAAACCAAAGAAAACAAGTTTTGAACAGGTCTATCGTGCAGTGAAAGAATATCGTTTGAAATATCCTGCAAAAGCAGTGATGTATTCTGCCGACAGCTGGGATCAGTATGGATGGGCTGTGCTTATGGGCGGAGGTTCATTACCCGTGTTGCCTGCAACAACTGATAAAGCATTTTTGAAAGCTGCTGCAACCATGTTGCCGGTTGAAACAATAACTGCATTGGCAAATAATAACGGAATGATTGTTTATGCCGGTAATGAAAAGCAACTACAAATTGATCTTTCTAAATTAAAAGGATCGTTCAAAGTAAAATATATTAACCTGCAAAACGGTCAGCTGCTTGCTGATGAAACAATTGTGGAAGCAGGGAAAATAATTTCAGTTACAGTGCCTCAGCATGCCGGTATTGTTTGGCTGGAAAAGAAATAAGAACAAAAGAATTACAAAAAGTCGAAGTGTGCGACGCAACAAAAGTTGAAAACAGAAATGAAAGCCCGTAACATAAAAAAATATCTCATTTTGTTAATGATGAGTTTAGTTGTAAACGAATCATTAAACGCTCAATTACCTGTAATTAAAGTATCGGCAAATAAACGTTTTTTTCAAACTGCTGATGGTAAACCTTTTTTCTGGCTGGGTGATACCGGCTGGTTGTTATTTGCAAAATGCAGCAGGGAAGAAGCCGTGCAATACCTTGATACAAGAAAAGCACAGGGCTTCAACATTGTCCAGGTAATGGTGCTGCATGATGTGATGATTAAAAACTATTATGGTGATTATGCATTGAAGAATGCAGATGCTTCAACACCAAACGTAACCGAAGGAAATAAATTCAGTGATACAACTGCATATGATTACTGGGATCATGTGGAATATATTATTGATGAAGCAGCCAAAAGAGGAATGTATATGGCATTGGTGCCTGTGTGGGGAAGCAATGTAAAAAGTGGAAAAGTGAATGTACAGCAAGCTGAAGCGTATGCGAAATTTCTTGCACAACGTTTTAAAAGCAAAAGCAATATTGTTTGGCTCAATGGTGGTGATATTCCCGGTACTGATGGAATGGATGTGTGGAAGATGATTGGAAGTACAATTAAGAAATACGATCCCAATCACCTGGAAACATTTCATCCGAGAGGAAGATATTCATCTTCTGAATGGTTTCATAACGAAAGCTGGCTTGATTTTAATATGTTCCAGAGCGGACATAAAGATTATGCACAGGATACAGTTGCTAAAGAAAAAAATCATTTTGGTGAAGACAACTGGAAATTTATTGTAACAGATTATGCATTGAAGCCTGTTAAACCAACTTTGGATGGTGAACCATCTTATGAAAATATTCCGCATGGTTTGCACGATAGTTTAGAAAAAAGATGGACAGCAGCCGATGTTCGTCGCTATGCTTACTGGTGTGTATTTGCAGGTGGTGCCGGTTTTACGTATGGTGATAATGCCATAATGCAGTTTTATACATTAAGCAATCATGGCGGAAGTTTTGGTGTTCGTGAAAACTGGAAAGATGAATTGTTTGCGCCAGGTGCAACACAAATGCAGTACCTCAAGAAACTGTTGCTCAGTAAAACTTATTTCGATCGTGTGCCAGCACAGGAGTTAATAGTGGGTAATGGTGAAAAATATGATTATGTACTTGCAACAAAAGGTAAAGGATATGCACTTGTGTATACGTACACAGGCAGGAACTTTAAACTTGATTGTTCAAAGCTTGGTTTTGCAGTGAAGAAAGCAAGCTGGTATAATCCTTCTAATGGAAAACAAACTGCATTTAACCTTGGAAAGAAAAACGGTATTGTTGAGTTTAATCCTGCAGGCGAACAAAAAGATGGAAATGACTGGGTGTTAATTCTTGAAAAATAGAAATCAATGAAGTCTCTGTTTAATATTTTTTACTTTTTGCTTTTCACTTTACTTGTTTCCTGTTCAAACAAGGCATACCTGTTTACATCCTTTCATGAACCGGCAGATGCAGGTTTGCGTATGTTGTACAGTTATGATGGTTATCGATGGACTGATCTTGATACTGTTTTTCTCAAACCAACTGTTGGCAATCAAAAAGTGATGCGTGATCCTTCGATGCTGCAGGGACCTGATGGAACATTTCATTTGGTGTGGACAAGCAGCTGGCGTGGTGACAGAGGTTTTGGTTATGCTTCAACAAAAGATTTTATTCACTGGAGCAATCAGCGTTTTATCAGTGTGATGGAAAATGAACCAACAACAGTGAATGTGTGGGCGCCTGAATTATTTTATGATGATGTGAAGCAACAATACATCATTGTTTGGGCAAGTTGTATTCCCGGCAGGTTTGAACGGGGAATTGAAGAAGACAGTAACAATCACCGACTGTACGCAACCACAACACCCGATTTTAAAACATTCACTGAATCAAAATTATTTCTTGATCCGAAATTCAGTGTAATTGATGCAGTGATTGTAAAGCGTAAGAAAGATGATTATGTGCTGGTGCTGAAAGATAATACAAGACCTGAGCGTGATATAAAAGTGGCATTCAGCAATTCACCTTATGGGCCTTGGCATGATGTGTCAAAAGCATTTACAGATAATTTTACAGAAGGACCTTCTGTTGTAAAGGTGAAAGACAGGTGGCTGATTTATTACGACGCTTACAGGAAGAAAACCTATGATGCTTCTGCAACAACCGATTTTGTACATTTCAGTAACGTATCGGATAAAGTGAAAGTGCCTGAAGGGCATAAACACGGAACGATTGTAGTGGTGAAGAAGAAAGTGATTAAAAAGCTGAAAGCAGCTGTAAGAAAATAAAAGCACGGATCATTTATTACAATAACCGCACATAATGACAAAGAGGAAAAATTTTTGCATGATTGTAGTACTGCTGCTGGGTTTATCAGCAAGCAGTCAGACAAGTGATTCATTAAAACATTTCTCTGTTGTTATAAAAGAAAACATTTACAAGGATTACAAACTGATGTACCGCAAAGAAAGCGGATCATTGGTATATCCTTTTCTTACTCCCGGAAGTAATCAATATGATAATGTATTGTGGGATTGGGATTCATGGTTAAGCAATATTGCTTTGCGCCAGATACTTTCTGACGTTGGAAATGCAAAGGACAAGCAGGAAGCTATTCAATATGAACAGGGTTGTGTGCTCAATTTTTTACAATACGGAAACTGGGATGGTTATATTCCCATTGTCATCTGGGCCGATTCGAAACCAAGAGATATCCGCCCTGAAAATATTTACAATGTAAACATGCACAAACCAGTGCTTGCACAACATGCCGCATTCATCACTAAACAAAATGGTGGCGATGCACAATGGCTGAAAGAAAAGTTTTTTCACCTGCAGGCGTTTGTGAACAACTACAAAGCTCATCACAGGGATAAAGCAACCGGCTTATTTTTCTGGCAGAGCGATGTGGCGATTGGAGTAGATAATGATCCTGCCACATTTTACAGACCGGCAAAAAGTTCTGCATCGATTTATCTCAACTGTTTAATGTATAAGGAAATGCTGGCAATGGTTTATTTAGCCAACCAGCTGCATATTCCTGAAGTTGGAAAAGAATTTGAACAGGATGCTGCTGATTTAAAAAATGCCATCCAGAAAAACTGCTGGGATGAACGTGACGGGTTCTTCTACAGTGTGGATATCAACTTAAGACCTGTAAAAGAAAATCCCGACAGTACATTGGGTCGCACATTTGATATTCACAGTGGCTATCCCCGTGATTATGATTGTTTGATTCAGCGTATTGAAGTATGGACAGGCTTTATGCCTTTGTGGTGTGGCATTGCAACACCGGCACAGGCAGATCGTATTGTGAAAGAACATTTTCTTAATACAAAAACATTTAACTGTGCAGCAGGTGTGCGCACTCTTTCAAAAATGGAGAAGATGTACAGTTTACGGGCAAGTGCAAATCCATCAAACTGGCGGGGGCCTGTTTGGGGAATTTCAAACTACATGGTGTTTAAAGGCCTGGTTAAATATGGTTATACAAAAGAAGCGAAAGAGCTTGCAGCAAAAACCATCAATATGTTTGGAAAAGATTTTGAAAAGAATGGGGCACTCCATGAATACTATGAACCTGAAACAGGCGAACCACTTTTAAATAAAGGATTTCAAAACTGGAATTACCTTGTATTAAACATGACGGCATGGATGGAAGGTAAACCCGTTGTTGAAGAGTTTTAATTGAATAAAGAACATGAAGAGAATCGTTTATATACTGTTATTATTATCGGCAAGTGTGAATGCGCAGGATACTGTTCATTACACAGGAAGTACATTGTCGAATGTAGATTATCATCACGGGCAGCTGCCATCTGTTGTGGGCGTGCATAATATCCAGGTGATGCGTGCAAACAGGGCTGATACCGGTGTAAATAACTGGACCTACAATCATCAACCCATGCTTGCTTACTGGAATAATACATTTTATCTTGAATACTTAAGCAATCCCGTTGGTGAACATGTGCCGCCGGGAAGAACATTGCTCATGTGTTCAAAAGACGGATATAACTGGTCTGCACCAATCGTAATTTTTCCTCCATATAAAATTCCTGATGGAACGGTGAAAGAAGGTGGAAAGGATACAGCAAAAAATACATTTGCTGTGATGCATCAACGTATCGGATTTTTTACATCAAAAGCCAAACGTTTATTTGCAATTGGTTTTTATGGAATTGTACTTGCTGCAAAAGATGATCCGAATGATGGTAACGGTATTGGTCGTGTGATCAGGGAAATAAAAGCTGATGGAACATTCGGCCCCATTTATTTCCTGCGCTACAATCACGCATTCAATGAAAAAAATACAAGCTACCCGTTTTATAAAACTTCTAAAGACAAAGGTTTTGTTGCTGCATGTGATGAATTTCTCAACACACCGTTGATGATGATGCAGACAGTTGAAGAAGGCGACAGGACTGATCCATTGATTCCGCTGAAGAAAGATTTCAAAGCTTTCAACTATTACCATCTTCCCAATGGAAAAGTGCTGGGCTTGTGGAAATATGCATTGACAAGTACAAGTGCTGATGAAGGAAAAACCTGGCAGTACAATCCATTAAGAGCACCGGGTTTTGTAAATGCAAATGCAAAAATATGGGGACAACGGACTGCTGATGGTAAATATGCAACAGTGTACAATCCATCTGAGTTTCGCTGGCCGCTTGCAATCAGCATCAGTGATGATGGATTGAATTATAAAAATCTTCTTTTAATAAACGGTGAAATTACATCTCTGCGTTATGGCGGTGCGTACAAAAGTTACGGGCCACAATACGTTCGTGGAATCCAGGAAACGGATGGAAAGCCTGTTGATAATAATATGTGGATCACCTACAGCATGAACAAGGAAGATATCTGGGTAAGCAGGATTAACGTTCCTGTGAAAGATAAAGTAACGACAGATGTGAATGATGATTTTAAGTCAATGGCTGATGGAACAGAATTAAACGAGTGGAATATTTTTAGCCCGGCATGGTGCAGGGTGCAAACAGAACAATTGAATCAGCAGAAAGTACTGGCACTGCACGACAGTGATCCGTTTGATTATGCAAAAGCAGAACGGATATTTCCAGAAGCAAAAAGAGTAGTTGTTGAATTCACGATCACACCCAAACAAAACAACACAGGTAATCTTGAAATTGAACTGCAGGATAAAAAAGGACAGGCAACATTACGGTTGATGTTTGATTCAACAGGTAACCTTTTAACCAAGCAAGGCTATCGGAATAAAAGCCTTGGTAAATACAATGCAGGTGAACCGGTAACAATCAAAATTGAATTAAATACAACCACACGGTTTTATAATGTAACAATCAATAACGGTAAAGCTTCTCCTAATCTTTGTTTCCAGCCGGTAGAATCAGTTGAGCGTTTGGTTTTCAGAACAGGTTCTCTGCGTCGTTTTCCCAATGCGGATACTCCAACCGATCAGGATTATGATTTACCCAATGCAGATAAGAAAGATAAAGAAGCTGTTTATTTCATTCATCGTGTAAAAACATATAAAAGTGCAGAGTAGGATAAAATCAATATCAATTCTAAATACAATTTTTTTGAACCAGGAAGTTTCAATGACAGGAAGAGTCATGAAGTCTTTGTGCTTCTTTGTTTTTTTTCTGTTGTTGTCGCAATCTTCTTTATCCCAACAAAAACCATTTGTTCTTAAAGCCGATCAGTTTAAACATTATGTTGATTATTTCAACACAATGGAAACGCCCAATATTGAACAGGCCATTCCAAACGCACAGGCTTGGAACTGGATGAAACAAAATGTTCCGTTGTTTGAATGTCCGCAGCAAAACTTTGAAGAGATGTTTTATTTCCGCTGGTGGACATTACGTAAACACATCAAGAAAACAGAAAAGGGATTTGTGTTCACAGAATTTCTGGTGCAGAGAAGTTATGCGGATAAATACAATCTTATCGCCAGTGCATTGGGGCATCATGTCTATGAATCAAGATGGCTGCACGATAAAACCTACATGGATAACAACCTGAACATCTGGTACAGGGGAAATGAAGGTAAGCCTTTAAAGAAACTTCGCTTTTACAGCAGTTGGAGTATGGATGCGATTTACAATCGCTATCTCGTTAACAACGATAAACAATTTGTGCTTGGCTTATTGCCTGATCTTATAGAAGATTATAAAAACTGGGAGCTGGAAAAAAAATCTGCCAGCGGTTTATTCTGGCAATACGATGTGCGTGATGCAATGGAAGAAACCATCAGCGGCGGAAGAAAAGAGAAGAATGCAAGACCTTCCATTAATGCATATATGTATGGCAATGCAATAGCTATTGCAAACCTCGCCAAGATGAATGGCAATACTGATGTTGCACAGCTGTACTATAAAAAGGCTGATTCCATTAAACAACTTGTACAAGCAAAACTCTGGAGCAGCAAAGACAATTTTTTTGAAGTACTCAAAGAGCATGGTGATACCTTGGCACATGTGAAAGAAGAAATTGGTTTTATTCCCTGGTATTTCAATATGCCCGACAGTAACTACAATGTTGCATGGAAATACCTTGTTGATCCGAAAACATTTTCTGCTCCATTTGGAATTACAACTGCCGACAGAAGTCATCCACAGTTCCGCACACATGGTACAGGCACCTGCGAATGGGATGGGGCAGTATGGCCTTTCGCTACATCGCAAACGCTAACAGCAATGGCTAACCTGTTGAATAATTACAATCAGAATTATGTTGCTGACAGTAATTACTTTAAACAGCTGCAAACCTATGTTGAGTCAATGTACTATCGTGGCCGACCTTATGTAGGTGAATACCTTGATGAAAAAACAGGTTACTGGCTGATGGGCGATGCAGAGCGTAGCCGTTATTACAATCACTCAACATTTAATGATTTAGTAATAACTGGATTGCTTGGTTTACGTCCGAGAGGGGATGATACTATTGAAGTAAATCCGTTGGTTCCTGCCAATAAATGGAAATGGTTTTGTTTAGATAATGTGTTGTACCATGGGAAAATTGTAACCATCATTTGGGATGAAGACGGAACAAAATATAAGAAAGGAAAGGGACTGACTGTGTGGGTGAACGGAAAAAAAGTGGCTTCTTCTCCAGTGTTGCAAAAGATTACAGGTAAGTTATAATTATGAGTAAAAAATATCAATACGGGTTACTGCTTTTTTATTTTTCACTTTTCACTTTTGACTTGTTAGGTCAGCAAACAGAAAAAGTGTATCTCTCCGGCACCGGTAATGATCAAACGGTGAACTGGGATTTTATGTGCACCGGTGGAATGAATGCCAATAAATGGACAACGATTGCTGTTCCATCCTGCTGGGAGTTACAGGGATTTGGCAAATTCGATTATGGTTATGCAAAAGACAGTGTAAGAGGAAAAGAAAAAGGATTTTACAAGCATCGTTTTAATGTTCCTGCAAACTGGAAAGACAAAGCAATCAATCTTGTGTTTGAAGGCGTGATGACCGATGCAGAGGTGAAAGTAAATGGCAGGTCAGCAGGTGAAATTCATCAAGGTGCTTTTTATGCATTCAAATATGATATTACAAAACTGCTGAAGTATGGCAAAGAAAATTTGCTGGAAGTAACTGTTTCAAAACATTCAGCCAATCAATCGGTGAATGAAGCTGAACGCAAGGCTGACTTCTGGATTTTTGGCGGAATCTTCCGGCCGGTATGGTTAGAAGTATTGCCTAAGAATAATATAGGCAGTGTTACTTTTGATGCAAAAGCTTCAGGATTATTAACTGGTGTTATTTCAACTAATATTCTTTTAGCTGATTTAGCTACTGTTACATTAAAAGATGCGACAGGAAAATTGATCGACACAATTCATGCAATTGATGTAGGAGATAATTATGGACATTTCTTATTCAGCAAACAAATAAAAAATGTAACAGCATGGAATCCGGAGAACCCGGTTTTATATATTGGCGAATTTACTGTTTACAAAAAAGGAAAAATTGTACATTCTGTTTCAAAAAAAATCGGTTTCCGCACAGTTGAAGTAAAACAAAGAGATGGTATTTATGTCAATGGTGTGAAAGTGAAAATGAAAGGAGTGAACCGTCATTCCTTCCGCCCGGAAACAGGAAGAACGATGAGCAAACAGAACAGTATTGAAGATGTGCAGCTCATCAAAGACATGAACATGAATGCAGTGCGGATGAGTCATTATCCACCCGATGATCATTTTTTGGATGTATGTGATTCGCTTGGGTTGTTTGTAATGGATGAATTAACCGGCTGGCATGGTCATTATGATACAAAGGTTGGTTCAAAACTGGTGGGGGAAATGATTGTACATGATATGAACCATCCTTCCATTATTTTCTGGGCGAACGGAAATGAAGGTGGACATAATCTTGACCTGGACAGTTTGTTTACGCAATATGATTTTCAACAACGTCCTGTTGTTCATCCATGGAATTTGTTTGGAGGTTTTGATACACAGCATTACCGTGAATACAATTATGGCATTGGCAATTATGAAAACGGTAAAGAGATTGTAATGCCAACCGAATTTCTTCACGGATGGTTTGATGGTGGTCATGGTGCAGGCCTGGAAGATTACTGGGAAAAAATGTGGCATAACCCGTTAAGTGCAGGTGGTTTTCTCTGGGACTTTGCAGATAATGCAGTTGTAAGAAAAGATCTGCATGATTCGCTTGATACAGATAAAGACCGTGCAGCAGACGGAATACTTGGACCGCATCATGAAAAGGAAGGAAGTTATTATACCATCAAAGAAGTGTGGAGCCCGGTTTATTTTGAACGAAAAGAAATTACAGATGCATTTGACGGAAAGCTGAACATTGAAAACCGTTATCATTTTACCAATATCAATCAATGTACATTCACATGGAAGCTGCGGAAGTTTGGTTTGAGAAATATAGAAGAGAAAGATGGAACTGCAGTTGCTACTGATATTAAGCCCGGTGACAAGGGTGTGCTTCAGTTACAAATGCCGGCTGAATGGAATGACTATGATGTGTTGTATGTAACAGCCACAGATTTTTATAAGCGTGAATTATTTACCTGGAGTTTTATCATCAGCAGTCCAAAACGCACAGGCGAAAGAATGGTTGTGAAAGACGGAAACAATGCAATCAATTCTTCAGAAGCTGATTCATTATTGACTGTTTCAATCAAAGATGTGATTGTAGTGTTCAATAAAAATAACGGTCTGCTTGTTTCAGTGAAAAACGCAAGTGGTAATCTGCCGTTTAACAACGGACCTGTTGTGCAGGAAGCTGTGAATAATTTCAAAGGCATCAAACATTACATGGATGGAAAAAATCTTGTTATCGAATCAATATTTAATAAGAAAGATTCTTACAACACGATTAAGTGGACAGTTTATCCATCGGGTTGGATAAAACTGGATGTGAGTTATTTTCCATCAGCATACTTTACCAATTTTGCAGGCATCAACTTTTCATTTCCTGAAAAAGAAATTCAGTCGGTTACTTATATGGGTAACGGACCATACCGTATTTGGAAGAACAGGATGAAAGGCGGACAGTTTGGTGTCTGGAATAAACAATACAATGCAACTGAAACAGGAGAGAATCCATGGATCTATCCTGAATTCAAAGGTTATTATTCCAATTTTTACGGAGGTTATTTCTTTACAAAGAATAATCGTTTTACAGTTGTAAGTGAAACAGAAGGAATGTTTCTGCGTTTGTTTACACCTGCATGGAAAACAGATCAGTGGCATAATTATGAACCGTTGTTCCCTTCGGGTGATATTTCATTTATGCAGGGTATAAGCAGCATCGGAACAAAGAACCAGCGTAACGAAACAACCGGGCCAATGGGTTTCAAAAATATTTATTACGATTACGAAAAAGAACCTTCAAGGGCTTTGCATATTTCTTTATACTTTAATTTTTCTGCACAATAATGAAAAGGATTTTTGTTTTACTGATTGGATTTTTGAGTGTGCTTTCAATGCAGGCACAAGTGTCTGTTACTGATCTCCACTGCGAAATGCTGGTAAACCCATTGGGGATTGATGTAACACAACCACGCTTAAGCTGGCAGATCAATTCAACTCAAAGAAATGTTCAGCAGCAGTCGTACCAGTTGATTGTTGCTTCATCTGTTGAAATGCTGAATCAGAACATTGGTGATTTATGGAATTCAGGAACAATCAGTTCTGGTCGGTCGGTGCATGTTGTTTACAATGGTAAAACATTGCAAAGCAAAACAACCTGTTATTGGAAAGTAAAAATCGTTACGAATAAAGGAACAAGTGAATGGAGCAAAACTGCTTACTTCAGCATTGGTTTGCTGAACAAAGATGACTGGAAAGGGAAATGGATTGGTTATGATAAAGCATCCGCATGGGACAGCATGGTGATGCATGCAAGATTATCGGCCCGTTACCTGCGTAAAGAATTTACTTCTGCACAAACAATCAAATCAGCGAAAGTTTATATCGTTGGTCTTGGTTTGTACGAACTCTTTATTAACGGAAAGAAAGTTGGTAATAATGTATTAACTCCATCACCAACCGATTATCGTAAAACAGTTCAGTACAATACATACGATGTAACAACAATGCTGCGTGCAGGAAAGAATGCTGTTGCTGCAACGTTGGGCAATGGCCGTTTCTTTAATATGCGCCAGAATTTTAAAACCGATCGTTTATTGAATTTCGGTTTTCCTAAAATGTTGCTTCAGTTGGAAATTGAATATGCAAATGGTTCAAAGCAAATCATTGTAACAGATGAAAGCTGGAAACTGAATGTGGATGGACCTGTACGCACAGCCAATGAATACGATGGCGAAGAATATGATGCAACAAAAGAACTGACTGGATGGAATAATATTAATTACAATGACTCGAAATGGTTAACACCTGAAATTGTAAAAGCTCCTGATGGTGTGCTTCGTGCACAGATGAATGAGCCAATGCGTGTGATGAAAACCATCAAACCTTTATCAATTAAAAAAACAGGCACTACAACTTACGTTCTTGATATGGGCCAAAACTTTGCAGGTTGGTTACAACTGAAAGTAAAAGGCAATGCAGGAACAAAAGTAACCATGCGTTTTGCGGAAAGCATACAGCCAAACGATTCCTTGTACACTGCCAATCTTCGCAGCGCCTATCAAACAAATATCTACACGTTGAAAGGAACTGGTGTGGAGGTCTGGCATCCATCATTTATTTACAACGGTTTCAGGTTTGTTGAAATCACCGGTTATCCGGGTGTTCCCACTGTAAATGATTTTGAAGGAATGGTTGTGTATGACGGATTTGCTACAACCGGTTCACTGCAGACATCTGATACCATCATCAACAAAGTATTGAAAAATGCATGGTGGGGAATTTCATCCAACTACAAAGGAATGCCGGTTGATTGTCCGCAGCGTGATGAACGTCAGCCCTGGTTGGGCGATCATGCTATTGGTTGTTATGGCGAAAGTTTTTTGTTTGACAATGCTAAGCTTTATGCCAAATGGCTGAACGATATGCAGGATGCCCAAACTGAAGAAGGAACTATTCCTGATATTGTTCCTGCCTACAAAAAATATTATACTGATAATGTTACCTGGCCCGGAACTTATTTAACAGTCACTGATATGCTGTACAGGCAGTTTGGTGATGCTGCATCGGTTGTAAAACATTATCCATCCATGCGTAAGTGGATGAAGATGATGGAAACAAAGTACATGAAGAACTATCTCATTTCAAGAGACAGCTATGGTGATTGGTGTGTACCTCCCGAAAGTCTTGAACTCATTCATGCAAAAGACAGCATGCTGAATACAGATGGAGAACTGATCGCTTCATCATACTATTATTACCTTCTTGGATTGATGCAGAAATTTGCAAAGATCAGTCATAACGAGCAGGATGTAAATGAATATGCATCTCTTGCTGTAAATGTGAAACAGGCATTCAACAATAAGTTTTACAATGCTTCGAAAAAATATTACGCCAATAACAGCATCACGTCTAACTTACTGCCTTTGTATTTTGATATGGTGGATAATGCGAACAAAGAAGCAGTATTCAATAATATCTACACAAAAATCAGGATTGAAAAAAATATGCATATCAGCACAGGTGTAATAGGTACACAATGGCTGATGAGAACGTTAACGAAATTTCAGCATCCCGATATTTCATTCACACTTGCATCAAACAAAACATATCCCAGCTGGGGTTATATGGCTGAGAGTGGTGCAACAACTATCTGGGAGTTGTGGAATGGTAATACAGCAAATCCATGGATGAACTCACAAAACCATGTGATGATTCTTGGTGATCTGCTGATCTGGTTATATGAACATGTTGCAGGTATTAAATCAGATGAAACAGAAGTGGGCTTCAAAAAGATTATCATGAAACCCGAAAATATTGATGGGTTGAATTTTGCAACCGCATCTTACAATACACTCTATGGAACGATTAAGAGCAGCTGGAAGAAAACGAACCAGCAGTTTACCTGGGATATAACTGTTCCTGCAAACAGTTCAGCAGTGGTTTATATTCCTGCATCTTCAGGTGAGGATGTAATGGAAAATAATCTTGCTGCAGCAAAGGCAAACGGCGTAAAGCTCATTGGTATGGAAGGAAGAACTGCTGTGTTTGAAATCGGTTCAGGCAGTTATCATTTTGTATCAACATTTAAATACAGGAAAGGAGTGGTGACAGATGAATTTATTTTCAACCGTGCATCGTTTCCTGAAAGCCATGCTTCCACCATTGCTGAAACACCGGATGGTTTAATTGCTGCATGGTTTGGCGGAACAAAAGAAGGTTACAGTGATGTTTGTTTATGGACAAGCCGATTGGTAAAAGGTAAATGGACTGTTCCTGAAAAAGTTGCTGATGGTGTGATGAATGATTCAGTGCGTTATGCCTGTTATAATCCTGTTTTGTTTTATGCGCCCAACGGAGAATTGTTATTGTTCTACAAAATAGGACCTAACGTTGCCGGCTGGACGGGATGGATGATGCGCAGCAAAGACAATGGTCGTACATGGAGCAAACGTGAAGCATTACCTGAAGGATTTTTAGGACCAATTAAAAACAAACCTGAACTCATCAATGGAGTTTTGCTTTGTCCAAGCAGTACAGAAAAAACAGGTTGGAAAGCGCATATTGAATTCACTACGGATTATGGTAAAACATGGACAAAGAGTGAAGACATCAACGATGGAAAAACAATTGAGGCAATACAGCCAAGTATTTTAAAATATAAAGATGGCCGTTTGCAAATTTTATGCCGCAGCCGTAATACAACCATCAACGAAAGCTGGAGTTATGATGGCGGTAAAACATGGTCTGCAATGAAACCTTCCGCATTGCCCAATAATAATTCAGGAACAGATGCAGTAACGTTGAAAGACGGAAGACAGTTACTGGTATATAATCACACATTACCCGACTCAACATGGTACAAAGGGAAAGGACCACGCACTCCGCTGAATGTTGCAATCAGTAAAGATGGTAAAACATGGTATGCAGCTATTGTACTGGAAGATTCTCCAATCAGCCAGTATTCATACCCATCAGTTATACAAACAAAAGATGGAATGGTACACATTGTTTATACGTGGAGAAGAGAACGGATAAAACATGTTGTGTTAGATCCTTCTAAACTGGAGTTGAAAGAAATTGTAAATAAAGAATGGCCGGGAGCATTAAAAATAACCGGTATAACTACTAACGATTAAGGTTTTCAAAATGCACAACTTGCCATTTATTGATCTTGCGGTGATTGCCTGTTATATGCTTGCGATGATAGGCATCGGTTTTTATTTTTCACGTAAGAATAAAAACAGCGACCAGTTTACCAAAGCTTCAGGAAAAATTCCCGGCTGGGCAATTGGTTTGTCCATCTATGCAACTTTTCTCAGCAGTAACACATTTCTTGGAGTGCCGGGCAAAGCATTTGGCAGCAACTGGAATGCATTTGTGTTCAGTATATCCATGCCGCTGGCTGCATGGTTTGCATCAAAATATTTTGTACCATTTTACAGAAACACAGGTGAAATATCTGCATACACCAATCTTGAAAAACGTTTTGGCCCATGGGCAAGAACATATGCAGTTGTTTGTTTTTTGCTGACGCAGTTTGCACGGATGGGCTCTATCTTTTTCGGTATTGCATTAAGCTTGCAGGCATTAACCGGTTTCAGCATGCAATCCATTATGATTGTAATGGGTATCTGTATCATCATCTACACCGTTCTTGGTGGAATGGAAGCTGTGATATGGACAGAAGTTGCACAAGGTGTGATTAAAACACTCGGTGCATTGCTCATTTTATTTTTAGTGATCAAAGAAATTCCCGGTGGTATTTCAAAGATCACAGCGATTGCAACGGCAGATCATAAAATAAGTCTCGGCAGTTTTAAACCTGATTTTACACAATCAACTTTCTGGGTGATTCTCCTGTATGGCTTCTTTATCAATCTGAATAATTTTGGTATGGACCAGAATTATATTCAGCGTTACCATACAGCTAAAAACTCAAAACAGGCAAGTAAGTCCATCTGGTTATGTGTGTGGATTTATGTACCTGCATCGTTTTTGTTTTTTGTGATTGGCACAGCACTGTATGCATTTTATCAATCACAACCGGGATTAATTGATCCCGTTAAACTGCAGGTGGCTGCAGAGCGTTTAGGTGTATCAGCAACACAGGAGCAGATTCATCAACTTGCTGCATCATTCAAACCTTCTGATTATGGCGATAAAGTGTTGCCGTTTTTTATGGTGAATAATATTCCCACAGGTTTGGTTGGTTTAATTGTTTCAGCATTGCTATCGGCCGCAATGAGTACCATCAGCAGCAACATGAATGCATCGGCAACTGTTTTTACAGTTGATATTTACCAGAAATATTTTAAACCTGAAATAACGGATAAGCAAAAATTGTTCCTGCTGCATGTTTCAACAGTTGTGTTTGGTTTGATTGGTTTAACAACAGGTCTTGCCATGATTGGTGCAAAAAGCTTGTTGGATATATGGTGGGAGCTGAGCGGCATTTTTGCAGGTGGCATGCTTGGACTGTTTCTACTGGGACTCATCAGCAAAAAAACAAAAAACACAGAAGCCATCATTGCCACCCTTGCTGGCGTGATCGTGATTTTATGGATGACTTTTTCTGATCGTATTCCAGCTGAATATTCATTTGTAAAATCATCTTTACATAAAAACATGATCATCGTTGTGGGTACACTTTCCATTTTTCTAGTGGGTGTACTGTTTACTAAATTCAAAAAACAATCTTCTTAATAATACAATCATTTTATATGAACAATACAAAAGAAATCATTTTAGTTGCCAGTGGCGATTCCCGTCCTTCAGCAAATATCACCTGCTGGCCTGCACAGGAACAAATGGAAAAACAACTCAGTGCAGTATTGGCAAAAAAAGGTTATACCGTTAAACGTACACATGCTTATGATGCTGCAAAGCAACATGGCTTGATCGATTCACAGAAAATGGGCATGGAAGTGTTCAGCCATATTGATGAAAATGCAGCACTGATTGTGGCAGAAAGTTTATGGCAATACAGTCATCATGTGCTTGCAGGATTAACCACACATAAAGGACCCATCTTAACAGTTGCTAACTGGAGTGGTGAATGGCCCGGTCTTGTTGGTCTGTTGAATTTAAATGGTTCACTCACAAAAGCAGGAGTTAACTACAGCACCTTGTGGAGTGAAAATTTTGATGATGCATTTTTCTTAGATGGTTTGACCGAATGGTTACAAACAGGAAAGATTACACACGACTGCAGTCATGTAAAAGATTTTGATCTCATCAAAATTCCTTTGCAGGAAGAAGAGCAGGGAAGAGCATTTGCAAAAGCATTCCGTAAGAAAAAAGCAATCATGGGTGTGTTTGATGAAGGTTGTATGGGAATGTATAATGCCATTATCCCTGATTCTGTTTTACATGAAACAGGCGTCTTTAAAGAACGTCTCAGCCAGAGTGCATTGTTTGCAGAGATGTTAACGGTGAAAGATGAAGAAGCAAATGCGGTATTGCAATGGCTGCTTGATAAAGGAATGAAGTTTAACTGGGGCACTGATTATGCAACTGAACTGACAAAAGAACAAACACTTGAGCAATGTAAAATGTATATCGCTGCAGTACGTTTGGCTGATTGGTTTGGATGTGCAACAATCGGCATTCAATACCAGCAGGGACTGAAAGATATTTGTGCAGCAAGTGATCTGGTGGAAGGTTTACTGAATAACACTGAACGTCCTCCGGTGTTTGATACAAACGGAAAAGAATTGTTTGCTGGAAAAGCTATTCCTCACTTTAATGAAGTGGATGAATGTGCAGGACTTGATTCGCTTATCACTTACAAATTGTGGAATGAATTAGGTATGAGTGGAGAAAATACCTTGCATGATCTGCGTTGGGGACAATATTACAAAGATGAAAAGACTGATGCTTTCGTGTGGGTGTTTTTAATTTCAGGTGCAGCACCTGCAGCACATTTCATTAATGGATATGCCGGTGCAAGCAGTGACCGTCAGCCGCCAATGTTTTTCCCTAAAGGTGGTGGTACGTTGAAAGGAAACAGCAAACCTGGTTCAATTGTATGGAGCCGTATTTACCTGGTGAAAGATGAACTTCATTGCGACCTGGGTGTAGGTGAAGTTGCTGATCTGCCCGAAGCAGAAACACAACGCCGCTGGAATGCAACAAATCCACAATGGCCCATCATGCATGGAATTGTGAAAGGAGTTTCGCAAAACCAGATGATGGCAAAACATAAAGCAAATCACATACATGTTGTGTATACACCTGATGAAGCAACGGCTCATAAAGCCTGCCGTATCAAAGCAGCTGCATTGGCCGAGCTGGGTATCAAGGTTCATTTCTGTGGTGATGTGCAATTGTAACATCTTCCATTAAAATAGTTGGATGTTCCATTTGCAGAAAACAGAACAGTTGTAGTATTGAGTTTTGTAATTTTTTCTTTCTAAAATCAATGCCATATAGCAATGAATAACAGTGAAAGTAAGTTTGTGCCGGTGATGATTACACCGTTTGACCTGAAAGCTAAAGTTGATCTTGATGTGGTAAGTATTCTTGTGGAGTTTTACCTGGCTGCAGGTGTGAAAGGTTTTTTTGCCAACTGCCTCAGCAGTGAAATGTTCAGCATTACCGAAGATGAGCGTCTTGAATTAACACAGCATATTGTCAATAAAGTAAATGGTCGTGTGCCGATTGTTGCAACCGGTTCGTTTGGTTTAACCAT
Organism: Chitinophagaceae bacterium UBA1931; assembly: GCA_002337125.1. Taxonomy (GTDB): domain Bacteria; phylum Bacteroidota; class Bacteroidia; order Chitinophagales; family Chitinophagaceae; genus Lacibacter. The sequence continues at coordinate 1,008,733 of DDFJ01000001.1, read as the reverse complement.
TGCTGATAAAGCAGAGTTTACCAAAAAGATTCATGATACAGGAATTGATGCTGCGATCATGATCACCGGTCACTTTGCAAAAGAAGAAGATGGTGAAGATGTACTGCTGCACAATTTTGAACAGATATTCAAGCTTACAGAAAATATCCCGATGGGTATGTATGAGTGCCCGGCTCCTTACAAGCGCATTATTCCTGCTGATACATTCCGCCAGTTACTTTCTGCAAATCGTTTGATTTATCATAAGGATACTTCCATCACGCATGAAAATGTAAAAGGCAAATTAGATGTGCTGAAAGAAACAGGCAATACAAAACTTGAGTTTTATGATGCACATACACCTAATACACATTTCAGTATGCTGCAGGGTGCAAAAGGAATGTCATCTATTTCAGGAAACTTTTATCCCGAAGTAATGGTGTGGATGGTGAACAATGCAACCAATCCTGAAAAGCAGGATGATGTTGCATGGCTGCAGGAACAATTGACAAGTGTTGATCCGTTGATTCATGTGGCTTATCCCATGAGTTCAAAATACTTTTTACAGAAACGTGGATTGCCTGTACGTACAATCAGTCGTGCAGTTGCAACCAAGTTAACTCCTGATCAGCGCAAAACACTCGACCTGATTTATGATCGTTTCCAGATGTGGTGCGACAGGTTGCAGATTAAACAGGTGGATATTCCTTCACTGATTCCGGTTAACTTTTCTGAAAAGATTTATTAAACGATCAATATGTCTGTCAATCCATTCAAAATTATTTTTCCCGGTAAGTTAGTGGTTGGCAATGGCACATTGCCGCAACTGGCTGATGATGTACTTGCAGATCATCCTTCAAAAATATTTGTTGCAACTATTGAACCGTTGCTGAAAACCGTCAATGAATTTGTTGCTGTTTTCAAACAACAATCAATTGAAGTGATGATTGATACTTCGATTGTTGCCGAACCTTACTTCAGTGATTTTGAAAAGCTGATGAAAAAAGTGGAGCCGTTTAATCCGGATGTGGTGATTGGTATTGGTGGCGGAAGTGTGCTGGATGTGGCAAAGCTTGTTGCAGCACAATTAGACAATCAACAGCAGTTAAGAGAATATGTTGGGATTGGTTTGCTGAAAGGAAGAACAAAAAAATTAATCTGTGTGCCTGCCACTTCAGGTACAGGAAGTGAAGTATCGCCCAATGCAATCCTGGTTGATGATACAGATAACCAGAAGAAAGGAATCATCAGTCCTTTTTTGGTTCCTGACGTGGTCTATGTTGATCCGTTACTGACGGTTTCTGTTCCTCCTTCCATTACAGCTGCAACCGGCATGGATGCTTTAACACATTGCCTGGAAGCTTACACCAACAAATTCGCACAGCCATTCATTGATATGTTTGCATACGAAGGCATGCGCTTAATTGCATCAAACATTGTTACTGCAGTTAAAAACGGATCAGATGTTGAAGCAAGGGAAAAAGTAGCGATGGGAAGTTTATACGGAGGTTTTTGTCTTGGACCGGTGAACACTGCTGGTGTTCATGCGTTGTCGTATCCTTTGGGAAGCATGTATCACCTGGCACATGGTTTATCCAATGCAGTGCTGTTGCCTTATGTAATGGAATACAACATTGTTGCTTCGCCTGATCGTTATGCAGATGTTGCAGTGGCATTGGGTTGTGAACGGCAGAGTGATGCATGGGCTACTGCAAAAGCAGGTGTTGCAAAAATTAAAGAGTTAAATGCTGCCTGTGGCATTCCTTCAACGTTGAGGGAAGTGGGAGTGAAAGAAGATACCATTCCGCAAATGGCACAGGAAGCAATGAAAATACAAAGGCTGCTGAAAAACAATCCGAGAGAAATTAAGGAAGAAGATGCAGTGGCAATTTTTAAATCAGCTTATTGATGAAGAAGAATAAAAAGTTTACAGGGGTCATTGTTCCGGCTGTAACACCATTGACAGCTGCATATCATATTGATGAAACTGCAGTACAAAAAATATTTCAGCAGTTTTATACACATAAGGTTTCACCGTTTATACTTGGTACTACAGGTGAATCTGCATCCATTTCAACAGAGTTGAAAGAACAGTATGTGATTGCTGCAGAAAAAAATAAACAAGCAGGTACTATTTTATATGCCGGCATTTCATCCAACATTGTTGCTGAATCAATTGAGTTTGCAAAGTTTTGTGCTGATCATGCTGTAGATGCTTTGGCAGCAACCTTGCCTTCGTATTATGCATTGACGGAAACACAGATGAAAGTTTATTTTGAAACACTGGCTGATGCAGTTCCGTTGCCGTTAATTATTTACAATATTCCTGCAACCACGCACATGAGTATCCCGTTGCAGCTGATTGATGAGTTAAGTCATCACCCGAATATTATTGCTACAAAAGATTCTGAACGCAGTGATGAACGTTTAAAACAATCGCTTGAATTGTGGAAGGATCGTGAAGACTTCGGGCATTTTCTTGGCTGGGCAGCAAAATCGGCTGATGCATTGATTGGAGGAAGTGATGGATTGATTCCAAGTACAGGTAACCTGCTTCCTGAAATTTATGAACTGATGTTGAATGCTGTTGAAGAAGGAGATCATGCGAAAGCTTACGAAATGCAGAAGCTGAGTGATGTGTATGGCAATCTTTATCAAGCTGGAAAAACATTAGGTGAAAGTTTATGGGCATTGAAAGTGCTGATGCGTAGTAAAGGTTTGTGTGAAGAATATGTAATGCCTCCGCTGCAGAATTTAAGTAAGGAAGAAGCCGCAGATTTGATTGAAAAGCTTGCAGCATTACAATCAAACCCCGTTGTTAGTTTATAAAAGTTGAATAGAGTTATTGCCGTACAAGTGTGCGACGCAACAGGAGTAATTAAGAAGCACAAAAGCTGATTACAAAAAATAATAAGATATAAACCGCCATCAAGGTTTTCAATCGCTGACGGGGTTTTAAAAATAAAGACGAAATGAGTAAACCAATTCTCGCAATTACAATGGGTGATCCGGCAAGTATAGGGCCGGAAATAGGAGTGAAAGCATTATTGCAACCGCATATTCATGAAATCTGCAAGCCATTGCTTGTTGGTGATGCTGTGGTGTTTCAGCAGATTATTGATCTGCTTCATCTCAATGCAAAAGTGAATGCTGTTTCAAAAGTAGCTGATGCAAAATTTGAGTTGGGTACAATTGATGTGTTTGATTTGAATATTACTGACATCAGCAAATTGCAGTTTGGTAAAATTGATGCTATGTGTGGTGAAGCGTCTTTCCAGGCTGTGAAAAAAGCAATTGAACTGGCGCTGGCAAATGAAGTTGATGGAACTGTTACAGGACCAATCAACAAAAAATCAATCAACGAAGCAGGTCATCATTTTGCAGGTCACACAGAAATTTATGCGCATTTCACCAATACAAAAAAATATGCAATGCTGCTGGTGGAAGATAATATCAATGTGATTCATGTAAGTACGCATGTATCGCTGAGACAGGCTTGCGACCTGGTGAAGAAGGAACGTATTGTGCAGGTAATAGAACTGATTGTTGATGGATTAAAACGTTTGGGAAAAACAAATTTAAAAATTGGTGTTGCCGGATTGAATCCTCATTCGGGTGATAATGGTTTGTTTGGTACAGAAGATATTGAAGAGATTGCTCCTGCAATTGAAGAAGCAAAACGTTTGGGTTATGATGTAGAAGGACCTGTGCCGCCTGATACCATGTTTGCAAAAGCAGCAATGGGTGCATATGGTGGTGTGGTAGCAATGTATCACGACCAGGGGCATATACCGTTTAAACTTGCAGGCTTTAAATGGAATGCAGAAAAACAACAGATGGATAGTGTGAAAGGTGTGAACATTACATTAGGTCTTCCAATTATACGCACATCAGTTGATCATGGAACTGCATTTGAAATTGCTGGAAAAGGAATTGCCAGTGCAGATGCAATGATATTTGCAATTGAAAGTGCGGTACAACTGTCAAAGCATAAATAAATGATAGCCGTTATTGCAGATGATTTTACAGGTGCAGCAGAGTTAGCTGGTATCAGTCTGCGTTACGGACTGACAGCTGAACTATGTACAGGTGATGTTGCTGCAACAACAGCTGATGTGCTGATTGTATCAACCGACAGCCGTTCGTTTGAAAAAGAAAAAGCTTTAGAAATTACTTCAACGGTTTTAAAACAGTTGCTGGAATTAAAACCTGTTTTCATTTATAAAAAAATTGATTCGGTTCTGCGTGGTTATGTTACAGAAGAACTGAAACTGCAGATGAGGCTTGCAGGATTAACAAAAGCATTTGTACTACCTGCGAATCCTTCATTGGGAAGAATCATCAGCAACGGAATTTATTATGTGCAGGGTGTGCCTGTTGCGGAAACAGGTTTTGCAGCCGATCCTGAATTTCCTGCAAAGAGTTCGCTTGTTGAACAGATATTGAATGATGCATCTGTTGCAGTTGTGAAATCGACAGATGAATTGTCTGCCGATAAAATTTTTGTTGGAGAAGCATCTACTGAAGCTGATGTGAAGCAATGGGCTGATAAAGTTGATTCAGCTTTTGTACTTGCAGGTGCAGGTGATTTTTATACAGCTCTTCTTGCAAAAAAGTTTCAGCAAAAAAATCAGCAGCAGCTACAGTTGCAAGCACCTTTTATGTATGTGTGTGGCACAGCCTATGATCAGTCGGTGAATTATGTAAAAGCTGTTGCTGAAAAAAAGCAGCTGGTTGCATACCTCAGCGAAAAGCTGATAGCTGGTGAAGAAGATGAGCAGTGGTTTTTGCATTGCAAAGAGATGATTAACAGTGAACAGAAAATCATTGTTGGTTTTGATGCAGCACAAATCCCTGCAGGAATAACAGCGGTAACACTGCGTTCTGTAATGGCGAAAGTGGTAAAGAAACTGCTGCAACAAAACCAGGTGAAAGAAGTATTGGTTGAAGGTGGTTCTTCAGCTATGGCTTTGTTTCATGAAATGAATATTCATCAGCTCATTCCAGTAAATGAATTTAGCAGGGGTGTGGTGCGGATGAAAGCAGGTGGATGGTTTATTACTGTAAAGCCCGGCAGTTATCCATTGGCAGAAGAAGTTAAAAAGATATTTGAATAGAGTTTACAGGTTGCACAGATGTTCACAGATTTTTTTTCTGTGTTAATCAGAGAAATCTGTGAGAGATAAAAAACGATTGTATGAATCATTTACACATCATTGATTACATTATTATTTTCAGTTTCATCAGCATTGTGCTGTACCTCGGTTTCAGCTTTGCACATAAACAGAAATCAACTTCCAGTTATTTTCTTGCAAAAGGAAAAATGCCTTCATGGGCAATTGGTTTGTCCATACTTGCAACACTCATCAGCAGTATTACTTTTCTTGCTTATCCCGGCGAAGGTTTTTCATCGAACTGGATTTTGCTGGTGCAGGGTTTGATGGTGCCGATTGTGTTGCTGAGTTTAATCTGGTTTGTGGTTCCGTTGTTCCGTCATGCAATTGGTTTAAGTACTTACGAATATTTTGAAAAGCGTTTTGGTTTGTTTGCACGATACTATAGTTCCACCAGTTTTGTGTTGTCGCATTTTTCAAAAATGGGAACGGTGTTTTTTCTTGTATCGTTAGCCTTGTCAAACATGACGGGAGTAAATACATTGATCATCCTGTTTATTATCGGAATAGCGATTATTGTGCTTGCATTGCTGGGAGGAATTGAAGCGGTGATATGGCTGGATGTACTGCAGGGTTTTATGTTGTTTGCCTGTGGCATTGCCTGTCTTGCCATTATTTTGTTTTCTGTTAATGGCGGGCCTGCTGAAGTATGGAAAATTGCCAGTGAAAATAAACATACCGGCTTCGGACCTTATAATTTCAATTTTACAAAACTTTCCTTCTGGGTAATGGCTATCAACGGAATATTTTATGCCATCCAGAAATACGGAACTGACCAGACAATCGTGCAACGTTATTTAACAGCAAAGTCAGATCGTTCTGCAATCAAAGCCGCATTGATGGGTGTTTTTTTAATTGTTCCTGTATGGGCTTTGTTTATGTTTATCGGCACAGGTTTGTTTGTGTTTTATCAACAGAACCCTTTACCTGCTGGTATCAGGGCTGATGCTGTGTTCCCGCATTTCATCGTATCACAATTGCCGCCCGGTGTTGTTGGTTTGATTTTATCATCGCTGGTATCTGCAGCTATCTGCAGTCTTGGTGCTGATTTAAATTGTATTGCTGCAGTTGGTGTGGAAGATTATTACAAGAAAATCCGTCCCGGACGCACAGATGAAGAATACCTGAAAGTGGGTAAGTGGCTCGTATTTATTGCTGGCTTTTTAGCTGTTGCTATTGGTGCTTTGTATCTGCTTGCTGGTGATGAAGGTGTATTGGGCATTGTGTTTACATTGTATGCAATCTTCTCCGGTGGTATTGCTGGAATATTTCTTTTAGGCCTATTCAGTTCAAGAGCAAATAAGCAAGGTGTAACAATCGGGATTATTGCCTGTATTATTTTCACTGCGTATGCATTGCTTACATCTACTAAAATTGGTTTGGGTAATGAAAAACGTTTGCTGCTTGACCTGGGCAATTATAATTTCAAACAACATAAATTAATGCTGGGTGTGTACAGTCATCTTGTAGTTGTGGTGATCGGTTATGTCACCAGCCTGTTCTTTCCAAAACAGGAAGTGGATAGAAATTTGCTGATCAGTGGCTGGAAGGAGTTACGTAAAAAAAGTCAGGTCATTTATTCTGCTGAATAATAAAATCATTCATTATGCAATTGGTAAGATCATTTCAATCGGGTAAAAAAACAATTCTGCTTCTTTGTGTTTTTGTGTCGTTGTGGTTTAATTCATTTTCACAATTGAATACAGACAATCAATACGTCAAACCATTAAAAGAAATATTGAATGATGTACAGAAAAAGTATGGCATCACGATCAAGTATGCTGATAGTATGGTTGTGAATAAAAAGGTAACTTATGCAGAATGGAAATACAGGCCTGATGTGGAAGTAACACTGGATAATATCCTGAAGCCGCTTGAACTGAAAGCAAAGAAAGAAAAAGATAAACAGTATAAACTCAGTGTGTATGAATATTACCGCTGGTCTGTTGAAGATGGCTGGGCAGAGTTAGACCGTATTGCAGCACAATACAAAACATTGGATGAATGGGAAAAACGTAAACAGGATCTGAAGCCTTGTTTAAAAGAAGCATTGCAACTAACACATCTTCCTGCATCGCCCAACAGCAAACCAATCATTACGCCCAAACGTGTATTTGATGGTTATACAGTTGAAAATATTGCGATTGAAATTTTACCCGGCTTGTGGGTGAATGGTTCATTATACAAACCGTTGAAGTATAAAGGAAAAATTCCGGTGATATTAAATCCAGATGGTCATTGGGAAAAACAACGTTACCGTGCCGATTGCCAGTACCGTTGTGCAGCATTGGCAAAAATGGGAGCAATGGCTTTCAGTTATGATTTGTTTGCATGGGGCGAATCGTTGTTGCAGTTTAAACCCGAAGATCATCGCAGAAGTTTATCAATGACCATCCAGGCATTGGGAAGCATTCGTATTCTTGATTATTTACTGTCACAAAAAGATGCAGATACAAGTCGTGTTGCAATGACCGGTGGTTCAGGAGCAGGAAGTCATACTGTGTTGATGACTGCATTAGATGATCGCATTAAATTTTCTGCACCTGTTGTTTCTCTTTCATCCTATTTCTATGGTGGTTGCCCTTGTGAAAGTGGAATGGATATTCACAGTTGTGGTGGAAGAACAGATAATGTGGAACTGGCAGCAATGGCAGCGCCACGTCCGCAATTGATTGTAAGTGATGGAGGTGATTGGACAGACCGTATGCCTGAACATGATTTTCTTTACCTGCAGAAAATGTATAGCTGGTATGGCAAACAGGAAAATGTATCGAATGTGCATTTGCCTGAAGAAAAACATGATTTCGGAATTAATAAACGTATTGCTGTTTACAATTTCATGGCAAAATACCTTAACCTGAATTTGAAAGCAGTACAGGATGCAGAAGGAAAAATAGATGAATCAAAAATCACGATCGAACCTGAAAAGAGTTTGTATGTGTTTGGAGATAATGGTGAAAAGCTTCCTGCTAATGCTATTCATGGATTTGAAAATCTTGAACGTGTATTTGCTGAAGAAATTGAAAAGGCAAGAACTAATCAACGCTATAAAATTGGTTTGATTGACCTGATGCTGCTCAAGCGTCAAAAGCTTGGTGCTATTACATTAACTGCTCAACTAAAAGCTGATGGTGTAGAAGTTGATATGGGCGGACTTGGCACAAGACCAACATTTGATAACCAGTTGCTGAATGATACTGTGCGCAATCAATTCCTGAAAACTGCAAAGGAAAATAAAGTTGAAATCTTTTGTCTTGCAATGACGGGTTATTATGCACAATCGTTTTGCGGAAGAGAAGAATACATCCGCAGTATTGAAGACTGTATCAAAACCATGAAGCTGATGAATGTGAAATATGGTTTCCTTCCATTAGGTGTGCAATGTGATATCAAAAAAAATCCTTCCGTTCGTGATTCTGTTGTTGCCCGTTTGAAAGTGGTGGGTAAAATGGCTGAAGCTGCAGGTGTCATCATCAGCATTGAAACATCATTGAATGCAAAAGAAGAAGTACAGCTGCTGAAAGAAATCGGTTCTCCCAATATCAAAATCTATTTCAACTTTTCCAACCCGTTAAAAGAAGGAAGGGATCTCATCAGCGAATTAAAAATTTTAGGCAAAGACCGCATCAGTATGATTCATGCCACCAACAAAGACAGTGTGTGGCTGCAGAACGATCCGCAGATCGATATGTACAAAGTGAAAAAGACACTGGATGAAATGGGTTGGAGCGGATGGCTGGTAATTGAACGCAGCCGTGATGCCAAAAAACCAACTGACACCAAGTATAATTATGGTGCCAATACAGCCTATCTCAAAAAAGTGTTCCAGGAGTAAGCTTTTCGTAAATAGTAATATTTTCCATCTTTTTAGTGATACCTCACATTTTTCAGGGGTATAGCAAGCGTACTTTTATTGGTCAGAATTTTCGTCTGCAGAAAAATTATTACTAATGAAACGGTTGCCGGCAAGACAGCTTTTTACATTATTTCTTTCCTGTAAAATTAATGTTGCTTTTAGCGAACTAATCGTATTTGCAAATTCAATATTGGCGAATATTGTATTCTTGTTTCATTCAAAAAAATATCATCAATTGTCAATGACAGACTTATTTAGTCACTTTCAGAATTAATATTATGAGCACAAATCATTACAAGCAGTCCACATTAGGAGTGATCATTGGTAACAGGGATTTTTTTCCTGATAAATTAGTTTCAGAAGCAAGAACAGAAATACTGGATCTTTTTACGAAGCTGGGCATTACACCCATCATGTTAAGTGATGCGGATACAAAACTTGGCGGTGTGGAAACATTTGCTGAAGCACAGAAATGTGCAGAGTTGTTTAAGCAACATGCAGAACAGATTGATGGTATTCTTGTGGTACTTCCAAATTTTGGTGATGAGAAAGGTGTTGCTGAAACCATTAAATGGTCGGGGCTGAATGTACCGGTGCTCATCCAGGGTTATCCTGATGATTTGGGCAAACTGGATGTGGTGAACAGGAGAGATGCATGGTGCGGAAAAATTTCTGTCTGCAATAACCTGTACCAGTTTGGTATCAAATATTCATTAACAACAAAGCATGTGGTTCGTCCAACAGATGAATCATTTATCAAGGACCTGAAAGAATTTGTGGCTGTTTGTCGTGTGGTAAAAGGTATGCGTAAAGTTCGTATTGGTGCTGTTGGTGCAAGACCAGGAGCTTTCAATACAGTACGTTACAGCGAAAAAATTTTGCAGCGCAATGGTATTTCAGTTACAACAGTTGACCTTAGTGAAATACTCGGCAACGCTAATAAATTAACCGCAGAGGATAAATCAGTAAAAGAGAAGCTGGAAAAAATTCATGCATATACCAACACTGGTTTAACACCCAATGACCGTTTAGTGCAGATTGCAAAATTAGATGTGGTGCTGGCTGATTTTATGGCAGCTAATTCACTTGATGCAACTGCTATTCAATGCTGGACTTCACTGCAACAAAACTATGGTTGTAATGTTTGTACAAGCATGAGCATGATGAGTGAAAATATGTTGCCTTCTGCGTGCGAAGTGGATGTAACCGGTACGCTCAGTATGTATGCTATGCAGCTTGCAAGTGGTTCACCTTCTGCATTGGTTGACTGGAATAATAACTATGCTGATGATGATACAAAATGCGTATTGTTCCATTGTGGTAACTGGGCTAAATCATTCCTGCCTGATATCACCATCAGTACTGCTCCGATTCTTGGAACAACAGTAGGAACTGAAAATACCTATGGTGCTTTGGATGGCCGCACACCTGCAATGCCATTAACTTTCGGCCGTATCAGTACAGATGATTGCAAAGGCATTATCAAAGCTTATGTAGGTGAAGGCGAATTAACCAATGATGAATTGAAAACATTTGGCAACAGGGCTGTTGCACAGATCAGCGATCTGCAAGGGCTCATGAAATATGTTTGCCGCAATGGATTTGAACATCATGTAGTGATGAATGCAAGCAAAACAGCAGGCATTTTAAAAGAAGCATTTGAAAACTATTTAGGTTGGGAAACCTACAATCATATTTAATCATTCAACTTATCTGTGTTAATCTGAGAAATCTGTGGGAGAATAAGGTATGAATACAAATGAACTGAAGAAAAAATCAGTCGGGTACCGTAAAAAAATACTCAAATACATTGTGGGTGCCAAAGCCGGGCATACAGGAGGAAGTTTGTCGAGTACAGATATCCTGAATGTGTTGTACAATAAAGTGATGAATGTATCGCCACAAAACTTTACATCGCCCGACCGTGACCGTTACGTACAAAGCAAGGGACATTGTGTGGAAGCTTTATATGTTGTACTGGCCGACAAAGGTTTTTTTCCGGAAGAAGATCTGGATACACTGTGCAAATACCAATCGAAATACATTGGTCATCCAACACGTAAAGTAAATGGTGTGGAACAAAACACCGGAGCGTTGGGGCATGGTTTGCCTATTTGTGTAGGTACAGCACTTGCAGCCAAACTTGATCAGAAAGATTACCGGGTGTTTATATTAATGGGCGATGGTGAGTTGCCTGAAGGTAGTAACTGGGAAGCTGCATTATCTGCTGCGCATTACAAGCTCGACAACTTATGCGCTATTGTTGATAAGAATACATTGCAGATAACCGGGCCTACCGCTGATGTGTGTAATACTGATCCGCTGGATGAAAAATGGAAAGCTTTTGGCTGGGCAGTGCGTGAAGTTGATGGTAATGATGTAGAAGCATTATCGGCAACATTTGCAGCACTACCATTTGAAAAAGGAAAACCGTCGATGGTAATTGCGCATACAACTAAAGGAAAAGGCGTAAGCTTCATGGAAAATGAAGTGAAGTGGCATCATGGAGTTCCCAACAAAGAACAGTACGAACAGGCAATAAGTGAGCTTGATGAATTGCTCACAAGTTTACATGATTAACAAAGCATTTCTGTGTTAATCTGTGTAATCTGTGAGAAGTATTTTAGCAACAGTGAGAGAAAATTAAAATAATGGCAGAACAAATAAATATTATTCCGGGAGGAGATAAACCAAACCAGGATGTGTTTTCAGAAACACTGCAGCGTTTGGCAGAAACTGATCAGAACATCATTGCTGTAACAAGCGATTCAAGAGGTTCGGGAAAACTTGTTCCGTTTGGTAAAAAGTTTCCGAAGCAGATTGTTGAAGTGGGTATTGCAGAACAGAACCTTGTTGGTGTAGCCGCAGGACTTGGTTCATGCGATAAAAAAGTATTTGCTGTATCACCTGCATGTTTTTTAACTGCAAGGTCATTGGAGCAAATCAAAAATGATATTTGTTACAGCGATCATCCTGTTACTGTAGTTGGTATCAGTGCCGGTGTTAGTTATGGAGCATTGGGAAGCACACATCACAGTCTGCATGATTTTGCTGCATTACGTGCAATCAATAATATCATCATTGTTGCTCCGGCTGATAATTATGAAACCGAGCAGGCAACAATACTTGCTGCTGAAAGTAAACAACCAGTTTATCTACGCTTCGGTAAAAAAATAATGCCTTTGCTGAAAGAAAACAGCAATGAAGTTTTTGCTTTTGGTAAAGGAAGAGTGATTACTGAAGGAGATGATCTTGCTATCATCGCCAATGGCGAAACAGTTGATCCGGCAGTAAAGGCTGCAGCATTGCTGAAAGAAAGCGGCATTAATGCAACAGTGGTAAGTATGCATACAATTAAACCACTCGATACGGAATTGCTTTCTGCACTTGCAGGAAAAGTAAAAGCAATCATTACAGTTGAAGAGCATAGTGTAAATGGCGGACTTGGGGAAGCTTGTGCTTCTTACCTGTTGCAGAATGGTTATTGCAGGCCGTTTAAAATTATGGGTATTCCAGATGAATACACAGTGAGTGGTTCACAGGTTGAAATATTCAAACATTACGGAATAAGTGCAGAAGGAATTTCTGAACAGGCAAAAAAATTGCTGTCATAAAAAATGGAAAATGATTGCTGCACGTTTTAACATTATCTGCCTTTTATTATTGTTCTCGTTTTATTCTGTTGCCCAAAACAAAACAGAACAATGGGGACGCTTGAACTCATCTGTAAATCTGTGAAAAAAATAAACAATGTCTGCGAAATATATTTTAGCAATTGATCAGGGTACCAGCTCAACCAAGTCATTAATTTTTGATGAAAAGGGACAGGCTGTTGCCAAAGGTTCTGAACCTTTGTTTACTCATTATACCGATAATGGTTTTGTTGAACAGGAACCTGAGGTGATTTATGAGAATGTACTTGCTTCAGTGCAAAAATGCCTGCAGCAGTTTGCTGAAAAAGGATTTCACAAAAGTAAAATTGCAGGTATTGGTATTTCCAACCAACGTGAAACGTTTGTGCTGTGGGATAAAAATGGAAAGCCTTTGCACAATGCTGTTGTATGGCAGTGTAAACGTTCTGTGCAGCTCTGCGAAGAATTAAAACAACAGGGGCTTGCAGAAACCATTCAGCAAAAAACCGGGTTGGTGATTGATCCCTATTTCTCAGCTACAAAACTTATCTGGTTATCGAAGAATAATGATACTGTAAAAGCAGCTCTTGCTAAAGGTGAAGCATATTTTGGAACAGTTGATGCCTGGTTGTTGTACAAATTCACCAATGGTCAATCCTATGCAACAGATTATACCAATGCATCACGTACCATGTTTTTTAATCTTCATTCATTGCAATGGGATGAAGAGCTGATCAAAGTATTTGGCTTAACAGGTATTCAGCTACCACAGGTAAAACCATCTTCTTCTTTCTTTGGAGAAACAACATTGAACGGCATGCTTTCAACAGCAGTACCGGTAACAGGAATGATTGGAGATTCACATGCTGCTGCATTTGGAGAAGGTTGTTTTGAAACAGGAACTGCAAAAGCAACATTGGGAACCGGCTGCAGTATTTTAATGAACATCGGCAACAAGCCTGTTCAATCTGCTAATGGAATGGTCACAACGATTTGCTGGAGTACCGAAGAAAGAGTTGATTATGCACTGGAAGGTGTGATTGTTTCCTGCGGTGCAACAATTGAATGGATAAAGAACGAATTAAATTTATTCAGCGACAGTAAAGAAACAGAAGCAATGGCCAATGCTGTTGCTGATAACGGTGGAGTCTACCTTATTCCTGCCTTCAGCGGACTAGGTTCGCCGCATTGGCAAATGGATAGGAGAGCGTCAATTGTTGGTTTGAGTTTTGGGTCAACTAAAAATCATATTGTACGTGCGGCACTTGAATCCATTCCTTACCAGATCAAAGATGTGATAACAGCTATGGAAATAGATGCCGGTGTTTCATTACAGCAACTGAATGCAGATGGTGGTATTACTTCCAACAAATTTGTGATGCAGTTTATTGCTGAGCTGTTACAGAAACAAGTGGTGAATATTGGTATTGCTGATGTGTCAGCTTTAGGAGCAGCATTTATGGCCGGATTAAAAGCAGGCGTGTATAAAAACATTGATGCATTAAAACAACTGAAACTTACCAAAACCAGTTTTCAGCAAAACGCAGAATCAAAAGCTGCAGTTTATTACGAGGGCTGGATTCGTAATCTCTGATTATGAAGTTGACTCTTTCATCGAACATACAAAATAAAAAAGGCGTTTCATTGAAACGCCTTTTTTATTAATGAATTGTAATCTTATAATTTGTATTGAAGCGAAACATTTGCAGATAAGTTGAGTATATCAACCCCATCTTTCAATGGCCCGTTTTGTGATGTTGGATTATACTGCCATTCATAGTTGTAAGATCGTATGAAATTAATATTGGAACAGAGATTGAAATATTTAAACGATTTGTTTATTTTGAATCCCAGTACCATATCCACCCACTTCCTGTAATATTCATATGTCGGAAGAAATGCATCATAAAAGAAATCTTTGTTTCGTTCAATGCGGTACACGTAAAAACCGAAATTATTCGTGGGTGATTTGATGAAATCAGCCGTTACAGATTGCATAGCAGAACCAGGGCCAATTCCTGCACCAAGTACCTGTCCGTAATTAGTATAACCATGAACAACCTGGTGATGTGTATACCAATAAGGAGTTGCTCTTGGATTTGTTTTTGCTGATTTACTTAGTTCAGAAATTTCAATATTAATATTTAATGTACGCTTGGGTAGTTTGTAATATTTGTTAACCCCGGCTATGTATGCCCTCGAATGAAAAGGATCGGAAATGAAATCCCGCAAATTCCATGCATGATCATTTCTTGCAAATTCAAGATAGATGTCTGATTTACCATTCTCAAATTGTTGTTTTAGGTAAACAGAAAGAAGTTGATCTCTTTTTTTTTCGTCCTCGTTAGTTGTTTCATTTTTAAACACACCACCAAATACCGGTAAATATCCGTCAAATGTTTTTAACCTGTCGGTCTTGTACAAATAGAAAACTCTTCCAATTCCTAATGATAAACCTTTGGCAAAAGAAGGCCGGTATGCAAGTACTAAACCATTGATGTATCTCTTGTCATTATCTGGCTTTGCTTTATACAGTCTTATATTGTTGATTGTCCTTCCGGTATCAGGTGGTAATTCACCCGAACCATAAATATCTCCGGCAATAAACTGAAATTCAAAACTCCCGATTTTGGTATTTATTGGTCTTTCTGTTTGAAGGAAAATATGTAAGAAACCGGGAGCATTATTAGTCATTAAAATACTGTTATAACGTCCGGGTCCCCACCATCTGTTTTCTGTTGAAATACCAGCCGATAACTTTTTGAAGGTTAATTTAATATTAGATTGTCCGGGGTAAAATTTCCTGACTTTTGTAAAATGTTCAGGATTGTCAACCTGGTTGAAAAGGTTGTACCTCACTGCCCATAAGTTATCGCTGTATATTTCAGGAAATGTTAGAAATGGTTTATTCTGAACTAACAATAGTTCTGGTTTGACCTGAACAGAGAAAAAATTCTTTTTCAAGAAAAAGCCTGTAGTGGTCATATTTTGAAAGCCTCTGTTAGGTATCATGGTCCCATCATTCCAGCCAAACGGAGCTTTACTATTATAACGTGTTACAAATTCAGGATTAAAAATGCTAAACGAAAAATCCTTTTTATAGATAATTTTTTTAACAGGCTTAGATTGATAAGTATCTAAAGAGTCATCAGTTAACGGGTACATCATAAACGAATAATGAGTGTCTGTGTTTTTCTTTTTAAACTCCAGTAACTCATTTTCATGATTGATTGTAAGCGATTGTGCAAATGATGTCAACGAAACAAAACAGAGGAATATAAATGAAAATAGCCTTTTCTGAACATTTTTCATCATGTAACAAATAGATTCTTTATCCTGTGAAGCAGGAATTAAAATAGTTAGTATGCGTTTTTTTCTCCTTTAAAAACATTGATAACTGTTTGAATAATAATTTGCAGATCAAGCCAAAAACTCCAATGTTCAATATACCAGATATCGTGTCTTATACGAGCTTCCATCATGGAAGGATCTTTAGTTTCTCCCCTGAAACCATTAATCTGTGCCCAGCCGGTTATTCCTGGCTGAACATAATGACGAATCATGTATTCATCAACTATTGCAGCATATTTTTCAGTGTGTTCAACCATATGTGGTCTTGGACCTACTACCGACATATTGCCAATTAAAACATTAAAAAACTGGGGCAATTCGTCAATGCTTGTTTTTCGTATAAACTTTCCGATACGTGTTAACCTGCTGTCATTTTTTTGTGCCTGCAAATCTAGTTTGTCATTGTCAGATCTCATTGACCTGAATTTGTAGCAATAGAAATTCTTATTTGCCTGTCCGGACCGTAATTGTTTAAAAAGCACAGGTCCCTTTGATTCTAATTTAATCAGTAATGCTATAATTGGATATAACCAGCTTAAAACAAGTAGAATAATAAAAGTAGAAAAAAGAATATCAAATACTCTTTTTAAGAGCCTGATTTCACTGTCTTCGAGGGAAATTTTTCTTACAGAGATAACTGGTATTGAAGCTATGTCAGAAATACCAAAGGTTTCTGTAAATTCATAATAATCTGGCACGATTCTTACTTTTAATGCCTTCTTTTCTCCTGATTTTATAATTTTTTTTATTTTATAGTTTAAGCTGTTAGGTAATGCTATGATAAGTTCTTCTACATCTGAATGCTGATTTAAAACGGAGTCCAGTTCATCAATCTTGCCAAGATATTTATCCGTAATTAATGGTTGTTCTGTTTCTCCAATAAATCCTGTCAATTTGTAGTTATATGCTGAATTTAAAAGCACCCTTTGATAAAATCTAATCCCTTGTATTTCCGTGCCTATAATAATTATAGGTATTTTATATCGATCGCTGAGTTGGCTTCCAAAATACCATCGGGCTAAATATTTTTCAATTGCTAAAAAATAAAAAAGTAGGAACTCGAAGACAATAAGAAACCATTTGTTTTGAATTGGATCTCTAGATAAAAAATATAATGCAGCAATTACCGCAAGGAAATGTGTAAGATAAGTTTTAATCAAGGCAACCCATTCTGCTGAAAGAATGCGATCAAGAAATCCAGTGTAAAGTTTAGTGAGTTTAGCTGCAAAATACCATGCAGATAAAATATAACCGAGTAAGACAAAAGAACGTAGATCAAATATATGTTCGTGATATTTCTTGAATAAAACTCGAACAAGCACAAAACAAAAAGTGATTACAATAAAATCAAGAAAGAGACGCTGTAAATATTTCGTTTTTGTAGACCCTCTCATCTTGATAGGCTTTTTCTGCAGTTATAAAAGCTGTTAAATATGTTTTTACTAAACTTCAAAGCTATTTTTAAAAGTAGATATTTTTACTTTAAAACTTAAGTTCTTTTACCTTTTTTAACACTTATAAACATAGGATATATGTATTGTGGGATCTTTCTTAATATTTTAAATGCTAGTGTAAAGTATCCATTTAAGTTGTATTTCTTAATAATAGCAAGGTCTTCACTTGACTTGAGCTTTTGAAGACCAAGAGTTGTGCTTTTGCCACCTAGTCTCATTTTTACAACCCATTTATCAAGAAATGCTTTAGTGATTTTTTTGCTTGTAAACCATCTTAATGAAATTTCATAATCACTAGCAATTTTATAATACTCTTCATATAAACCATACTTTTCGAAAACATCTCTCTTAACATAAATTGTAGTATGAAGAGGTATCCAACCAAATTTCAAAAAATATTTTTTAAAAGGCGAAGATTTATAAAAGCGTTTAATTTTTCTTATATCTTTTTGGTCTGCATACATTCCATTTGCATAAACTAAATCCGCATTTGTTTTATGGAAGAAATCCACGATATCTGAAATTACATTTTCATTATAAAATAAATCGTCAGAATGTAGAATTCCCACGATATCACCTGTGGCTTTTTTTATCCCTTTGTTAAGTGCATTGTATAAACCATTATCTTTCTCTGAAATATAACAGGAAAGATGTTTATTGAATTTTGCTATTTTTTCCTGAGTGCCATCCGTTGACCCTCCATCAATGACTATATGCTCAATGTTTGAATAGTTTTGGCTGTGTACAGATTGCAAACAGTCGGCAATATTCTTTTGATTATTATATACAATTGTTATGATTGAAACTCGCATTAATTTTTTACTGTTAGTATCAGAATAAAATCTTTTTTTAATTGCAGGTTTTATAAAGTTTCATATTGCGATTCAATCATTTTTATTTTAGTTAATACGTACATCATTAATATATTTTTAATTCGAGTTGGCAATTTGTTTAATAAACTTTTCAATGTTTTGAGTAAAAGTCAATTCACAAAATTGAGATTTGGCAGTAATATGAGCTTGCGAACGGATATTTTCATAAGTATCATTTGAGCAAATCAAATAAGATACTGAATCTTGAAATGAATTGTAATCATTGAATAAGCATCCGGTTTGTTTGTCAGTTATTATTTCGCCAGTTCCGGCATTGTTGAAACCTATAACAGGCACACCTCGCAACATGGCTTCAACTGTTACCATTCCGAATCCTTCAGATTTCGAAAACATAAAAAGAATATCGAGGGTTTCGAAAATTGCATTAGTATTTCGCTGAAAGCCATGAAGAATTACTTTCTCCTGCAAATTGAGTTTATTAATTAGCCGAACAATTTTCTTTTTGTACCATCCTTCCTTATCTCCATAAATATGCAGTTTTGATTTAGGATAACGAAAAAGTAGTTTTGCAAAATATTCAATGGCTAAATCCTGCCCTTTTCCTGGCGACAGAATACCAACAATTCCAAAGTTTAATTCTTCTGACAAAGTTTTTTTATGAAGAATTATTTCTGGATTTGGAACTCCGTTTGGAATTATTCTGTGTTTGGACTTTAATGTGTTGGACCCCATTATATAATTTGCAACTGCTTTTGAAACAAATATCACTCCATCACTTTGATTAATGTATGCCTGTTTGTTTTTTTTGCCTGCTATAAAAAACGTCGCATAATCTAACGACATGAACTCATGAATGTGGGATATATGCTTTTTCTTTAAAATTTTTGAAATCAGGATCCCTATATTTTCTGCAGAGGTGTTAGAGTAAATAATATCAGGGTTAAATTTTCTAACTACGTTTACTATTGGAAAGAATTTGATAATATTTATACAAAATAAAATTGGCCATGCAAGATACTTTGGAGATAATCTGAAGTACAAAAAAGGAGGGAAAAAGAAAATCGTATAGTACGGAATATTTCGGTCTTCAAACTCTTGTGTTATTCCACCTTTTGATGGAAGAAGAATCGAAATTTCATGATTGTTTGCTTTTAAATAATCTGCAATGGATAATAAAACTCTATTGGCCCCATATAATTCATTGTTTCGTAATATGAATTGAATCCTCATTATTTGTAGCTTTCTTTATAAATATTGAAGTGATAAAAGGTATGTGTTTTCGAATTTGAAACTTTATATAAGAAACAACAAAATCTTTTTTTGCCCTAAGTTTTGAATAGTTTGTTGTAGATATTACGGCTAAATAGTGTTCTTTTAGGGCCGATGAATTGTCGCTAACCCCACCTTCTTTCATTAATACGGTAATTTCATTTATAAAAATGGTGTTTAAAGATGCGCCTGCTCTTAATAATAATTCATAATCACCTACGATTCGGTAATCAGTATTGTATTTACCAATTTTTTTAAATAATTGGGAAGAATGTAAAGCCCCCGGATGTGCTATTGTCATTTTCTTTAAAAATAACGGCCACTCAAAATGTGAACCCTTAATTCTTTTTGGCCTGTTATATTTATCAACCATTTGCATTTTTGCAGAGATCAAATCAATATTGTCTGCATTCTTTAGTTCGCTGATGGCTTTTTTATAAATATCTAGTGAGCCGTGCAATAGTTGGTCGTCAGCTCCTAAGAACATAATCCAGCTACCTTTAGCTTGTGAAATACCTTTATTCCATGCATCATATATTCCTTTGTCTGGTTCACTCACCCAATATCTAATTATATTCTCATTCCTTTTTATTATTTCTTTTGTATTATCACTTGAATTGCCATCGATTATTATTATCTCAATATAATTTTTTTTTTGGCTGATAATACTGTCAAGGCAGGCTTGCAGGTCTTTACCGGCATTATAGGTAGCTATTATTATTGAAATTAAAATCATTTTAAATATTCTTAAGTGTATTGTTAGCTAATGTAGTTTGGTTCGATAAATTATTACCTGATATGTTTTGCAGCTGCTGAAACTCTATAATAATAGCAGCAGCAAAAAGAGGAAAAGAACTACGAAGGGCTGATAAGGGGGAGAAAAGAAAAGTCCAAAACATGTCAATAGTTAAAACGATGACTAAAGGCAAAAAAACAGATGTTTTACTATTCACATATATTTTAAAGAATCTTTTAAATAGAGAAAAAAATAAATACAAAGTGCCTAGTAAGCCAATTAAACCAGCTGTTGCCCAAGTACCTAACAAAATAGAATGAATCGGGAGATGGCCTGTTTCGTCAAATAATTGTTCTCCTGAAAGTATATTTAGCAGAGTGCTGTAATATCCGCCAGGGTCCGCAGGCCATGATCCATACCCAAAAACAGGCTTATTCACTATGGCATATAGAGTTACAAAGAAATCAGTTCTGCCATATTTTATTAGTTCAAATGGATTGTAAATATTTGACATAAGAGCGAACTGATTTTTTGAGTTCATTCCTCCAAAATCATGATTGACTACCTGGTTTGCATAAATAACATATAAAATGTATAGTAAGATTGTTCCGGTAAAAGCGTATTTGAATATTTTCTTGAAGTTTAGCTGGATAGAATTGGCTTTAAAAAAAAGAATAATTCCGGAAACTATCAGAATGAGACCATTCGATCTTGCTGCAAATAATATTGAAACGATGCCGTTTAGAATTATAATTATTGTAGCTGTATTCTTTTTGCCACGTTTATAATAATAGCAACTTAACAAGATCGTCAGCATGTTTAAGGCAACTGCAAACCTGTATTTAAAATAATTATCACCAATTTCCATTGAATTAAATCCACCACCATCATAACCAAAAAACAATTGAACTATGAATAATAAAAAAATGAAGTAAAGCAAGTTGGACTCATTCTTTGAAAACTGTGAAATAAGAAATAATGTTGAAAAGAAGGATGATAATAACAATGCCCAACCTCTGGAAAAGTCACTAACTGCACTTTGGTTAATTATATCACTTATTACTTGTCCAAAAAATAAGATTGTAAATCCAACTAATAACTGGTTCAGTGATTTAAATTTCGAAAAAAGAGTTTTATAACTCAGGAATGGTACAGAAACAGCGACAAGTATTTCTGAAAATGTAAGTTGGCCAACAAGAGGGATTATTATTACACTGCCTATTGCATACAGAAATAAAAATACTTTACTTTTCTTAATGTTAATATTGTTCATTGAATAAGTAAATTGACTTTTACCCCTTACAATTTAAACAGAAAATATATCAGAGATTTTTTTATAAGTCATAGAACCTATAAGAGTCTGTATTTTGAAATCATCAAAATAAGTATGATTGCTTTCCAGTCGAAAATCCTTGTCTGGCCAGGGAACGTCAACGACCTGGGTTTTATATTTGCCTGCTATTGTTAAAGCTACATCCTTTAAGGAAAGTATTTCTCCACCAATATTGAATATTTCTCCTTTTGATTTTTCAGATACAGAACATTGAATCATTTGATAACATAAATCTTCAATGTATGTAAATGTTCGTTTGATATTCCCTCCTCCATAAAGAGTTATGTCTTTGCCTACAGATGCCGTTTTTACAAAAGATCCAATTACACCATACGAATAATCTGAATCAAATATATTCCCATACGGAACACAAATTCGGAATACCGTATAGTCAATATCGAAATTTGCACTATAAGCTTGTAATATTCCTTCACAAGCTAATTTGGTTACCGCATAAATTGTTTTCGTCTCTTTCTCATCATTTTCTTTCAGAGGTCTGTCAACTCCTTTATAAACTAACCTGGTTGATGGGAAAATTATTCGGGGTCTGTATTTTGAATGACGAATTGTGTCAAGCAGATTTAATAGTCCAATTTCATTTGTTGAAATATATTTATCATACATGTCAAAGCCAATAAAGGTTCCTGTCATCCCTGCTAAAAAGAAAATAAAGTCTGCATCAAGCTCTATTTCTTTTAATGTGTCTTTTTTTGTTAAGTCTATTGTTTTATAGTTTTTGCTTGAAACATCTTCTGCTATATCATAACACAGTACTTCAACTCCTGATTGCAACAGATAATTCTCTAAATGCCTTCCTAAGTAACCTTTTGAACCTATTATTAAACATTTTTTCATTCTGTAACGATTTTATTGAATTGATCAATCAAATCTGCCTGTCTTTGTATTCTGCGATAATTACTTTCTCTTACATCAGCACTATTTATACAGGATTTAAATTGTTGTAATGATTTAAAAAATGTGTCATCTTCATGGAGAGTTCTCTCTTCAATTGTCTGATTTCTTTTAATGTTATAAGTAGGAGTGTAATCAGGAGGTGCAGTAAGAATGCGCTGGGTAGTGATTATCCCTTTGCTTCCCCATATCTCAAGTTCGCATTTATAATTATTATCCATTCCGAAAGATAGCTGTGCGGTTTCTCCTTTGTCATTTTTCATTGTTGCAGATCCAAACATGTCGACGTTAAAACCGTCGATATAATTTAGTTGAGCACAAGTTACTCTGGCAGTATTTCCCAATAAATAATCTGCATATTTGATAGTATAACCACCGGCATCAATGAGTACCCCTCCACCGAGTGACTTGTTATACCGGAAATCTGCATTATCTCTTTTAGGAAATCCAAAAGAAATACGATACAATCTTACATCTCCAATTTCACCGGAACTAATTACTTCATCAATTTCTTTTATTTGGCTGTGATACAAAAACATATAATTTTCATGTAATGCAAGTTCTTTACTTCTTGCAAAAGAAATAAGTTCTTTAGTATCATCTGTATTTATCGTTGCTGGCTTTTCAACAAAAACATGTTTACCATTCTTCAAAGAAATATTAGCCCATTTGAAATGCAGTGCTGGTGGAAGAGGCAGATATATAGCATCAATTGCAGTCGATGATACCAGAGAACTATAGCTTTCAAAAATTTTGCCACCAAATGCATGGATAAATTTTTCAGCCTTGGCTATTTCATTTTCCTGTTGAGTCTTTATTTCTTCAGGCGAAGATGAAGCCAACGAATTACCAAACCATTCGATAGGACTGGCTATGCCAACTCCAATAAATTTAAAATCACTATCTTTTTGCAATGCGGGCAAAAATCGCCTGAATGCAATTTCGGACGGACATATTATGCCAATTCGTATCATTATCTTAATAAAATTGAATAGCAGAAATTAAACTCCTTGCAGCTATATTTAAATAATTATTGTATGTAATAAATGAAAGCATTTGATTTAATGTCATCCAGCAATAATTTTCTTCGGTACTGTCGGGAAAATCTTCTTCAACCTCTACAATCATGTTTAGGTTTTGTTCGTGAAAGAAACGTCCGCCTTCTTCACTTTGGAAGGTTGAATACCATATTTTTGTTTTTGGATTATCAACAAAGCACTCTAAATAAGGGATGGTGTACTCATTAAATCCATTTCTGTAGTTACCTGTCAGACATTGAACTGTAGGTGCAAGTTCAATTACGTCAAAATTACCGGCTTCCAATTTGGCCTGCACAAGGAAATGATAAATACCATTTATCTTTTTAACCAGAAATCCCATTAAGCCTTCCTGAGATGATTTGACCATTGGCTGATCCCATGTAACTACTTCTCTGTTTTGAATCTGAACTTTGACACCAATAACCTGAAAGTATTTGTCTTTTTCATGGCGAATAGTATCCCCATTATATATCCAGTGTTTTATTTCAGGTATATCGATTTTTTGAATATCTAATTCGTATTTAAATTTTAAAGAGGTTATCCATTGAATTATATAATTTAAATCGTGTAAATGATTTTCATGATTTAATACAGAGAAGAGAAAAGATTCAGATTTTGATTCCAATTTTGGTTCTATTTTCTGAAACGACAACAATAGTTTCAACGTCGCTTCTGAATAGTTCCCGAATGTAACACAGGAAATAACCGTACGACTGTCCATGTTAACAACATTTGGATAATTCAAGAGCTCTTTTATTTGCCCTAAGGAGGTCCAAATGAAATTATCTTTTATTTCGATCTCTTCATTTTCATCAACTTCAACTATAATATTGCGATTCCGTTTTCGTAAAAAACGTGCACCTTGTTCAGATTGTAATTGATCTACAAGAACCGAAACATTTTTTTCTCCTGTAAAATATTCAAGGTAATTTGGCGAAGAGCCGTTATGCACCCTTGTATAATTGCTTCTAGTTGCCTGCAAGGTTGGAGAAAGTTGAACAACATTAATATTTCCTGGTTCAATTTTTGCCTGCATTAAAAAATGGAAAACTCCATTAAATTTTTTTACAATAAATCCTAAAAATCCAATTTCAGGTTGATTAATAATTGGCTGATCCCATGTATTAACGTTTCTGTAATTGGTTGTTATGCGTATACCATCAATGCTGAAGAATTTTCCTGTCTGGTGTTTAATTTGTTTCCCATCATATTCCCATCCTTTTAAATTAATTAAAGGGACCTGTGTTATGTTGCTAAGCACTGTTTCATTTTGTTTTTTTAACCAATTTAAAATTTCACTGGTGGACATAAATAAGCCATGGTGCAAAGCAGAAACTAAAAAATCCAACTGAACATCGGTTATGTTTCGTGTTTTCATTCTGCAGTTTTGTTTAAATCAGGAGGTGTTTTTAAACTGATTACTTCATTATAAAACGACTCAATGTTGTTTCTGTAATCAGTCCATTTATAATTGTCACGAATTGTTTGACTTGCATTTGCTCCTAACTTTTCTCTTACTAATTTATTTCTATACAAAAGTTCTACTGCGTCAGCAATTGCATGTTCATCTTTTATTGGAATAATTAAACCATTCTCACCATGTTTTACCGGGACGCCACAATTTTCAGTAAAAATACATGGCAAACCTGCTGACATGGCTTCCATGCCTGCCATTGTAGACCCCTCGCAAAGA
This sequence comes from Chitinophagaceae bacterium UBA1931, assembly GCA_002337125.1. Classification (GTDB taxonomy): domain Bacteria; phylum Bacteroidota; class Bacteroidia; order Chitinophagales; family Chitinophagaceae; genus Lacibacter. The sequence continues at coordinate 983,471 of DDFJ01000001.1, read as the reverse complement.
GAAGGGAAAATATATGCGTCGGAATTTGCATAGTAATTTTTCAAATCATCATATGGAACTCCGCCTTTAAAATCTACTTGCTCTGTGTTATAATTAGTTATTACAGATTGAAATGAGTCATAAGGTCCGATAACTGTTAATTTGAAATTAATCCCTTTTTGTTTTATAAGGCTTAATGATTTTAACAGATACTCACAGCCTTTTCTGAAGCCAAATTCTCCAATAAAAAGAAGATTAAAGACTTCTGTTAGATCATATTTTTTTTTACATCCCCAGAAATCTTCCCGTACACCTAGGTATATAACTCTAATTTTACCCGGGTCATATCCATTTGTAAGAAAACTCTTTTTTACAAAATCACTGTTTACCAATAAATAATCAGCTTCTTCACAATCTTGGAGTACTTGATCCCAAAAACAATTCGAAAATTCAAAAGGGATTTGGTATTTTTCATACTCATCTAATAAGATTGATTCCATTGTTTTAGGATGAGCGATGGAATGATCTGTTATGACAACAATGTTGTTTTTTTTAGCTTCTTGAATTGCCCCCCCTCTTCCTGAACCACTTCGAACATGAAATATATCTGCATCTGATAAATACTTCTTTGATAGCCAGCCATATAAAATATGCGCACTTGACTGTATTCCAGATTTTTTTTTCTTCATCTTCAATCCAATAATCATCAAAATTTCAGGAATGCCTATTCCAATATTCTTTCCACAGAAATTCTTTGGAATTCGTTTCTGAATTTTTTTGCTAAAATTAGTTCTGAAAATGAAATCAATTGATTTGAGAATTTGTAAAGCAAATTTAGTAGGATATAATCCTTGTATAAATGTTGTTTCCGAAAATTGAGAAACATGCTGTGCTGTATATGGAAAAAAAAGCGGTGTGAAAGAGGATATTTTAACTTTCATAGTTAGACGATAATGGTGGTTGATTTTGTAAGAAATATTTTAGAAAAAAATTGTGTAGATAAGAAAAACATTATTTTTTACAATTTTTTTATAAAATTTAGCTGTGTATATATCCCGGAAAGCATATTATTGAAATTGTCTTTCGTTAATATCAATACCCGCTTTACAACCCAGATAGACAAAAGCGTATCTATAATTAATAAACAGACTGGTACTAATTCAATTTTCGGATAAATCAGCATTAGTATATAAACCATACCTATTGAAGTAGTGGCTAATACAAGATAGTAAATACCTAATTTGGTATGTTGGTTTGTAGCCATTAAGCTCATGCTGCTTGTGTACCAACCATTATTTGCCAAAAGCATCAATAGAAAAGACATCATTAAATAACCATTAAAAGCCAACTTGTTTGTTGTCCATACTTCATAAATAAATTTTCCGAAGCACATTACAAAAATGGAGGCAAAAACAGTCAAAGCAGTTGATATAGCAACGGAATTATGATGAATATTTTGCATTTTTTTATAATCCTTTTTTCCATATGCTATTGACAATTCAGGCCAAACAGCCATCGCAATAATGTTCGTCAACTGTTTAATAAAACCTACCAATGTTCTTGTTGTATTAAATAGAACCATTGCGCTGGCCCCCATAAAACTATTAACGACCAAAGTAATTCCTTGCTGAACTATTGCATTACTAACAGGAAATGCAAGAAATCCAAATGAAGGTAATACTGTGCTTCTTAGTAAACGTAAATTTATACTTGTTGTTGAGAAAGAATATTTAATGTATTTATTAGTATCAAAGTATTTAAAAATTAAAATAAAAATTCCAGGTGTTAGCATTAAGAATACGATTAACTGTATATCCAGCTTTAGAGTAACGCCTGTAAAAAGAAAAATCGTTTCTGCTAGCCGAACCAGATTGTCTAAAAACATGGCTCTCGAAAATAAAGATACAGCACGGTATATAGCATTTGGAATAGTACTGAACATGAAAATAAAAATCTTTATCTCAAGTAGAAAAAATACAATTCTTGTAACTTTTAAACTCGTAACTCTAATATCAAAATCACGATTAATATTCCCAAATACTAAGTATAATAATGAAGCACTAATAAAAATTATAGATAAAATAGAAAGGAAAAAGTAGTTATTTGCAATTAAACTATTGCATTCGTTTTTTTTCCCCTCAGTATATCTGATTGCAAATTGATTTGCAGTAACTGAATTTAATCCGACATCAGTCATTGTTAAAAATCCAGATAATGAAGTGAGAACTATCCAGTCTCCATATTTGTCAATTCCCCAATTGTTTAAAAAAATCGGGATCATTAGAATTTGATTAAGCAATGTAATTAAAACTCCAAAAAAATTAGCGCCAATATTTTTATTAATTGGGTTGCGGAATAAATATTTAAATCGTGAAATCAAATCTTAAATAGTAGTAAATTAATAGGGATATGTAAAGAATATATTTAGTATCAAATTAATTTTTTCAATATGATTTTATTTTTTTCGGATTTTTATCGAAATATTTTTATACTACTATTATATGGATTGCTATCCTTAATTTTTTTTCTATTATTATCTGGAGGAATAGAGATTCTGAAATTATTAAGGATTACCATTTAACATCTCTTGCCAGAAATGTTTGAATAAAAGAAACAATGCACTAATGATTGCCATTACAAGCGTAGCACCAATAATAAATACAGGCTTACTTTTCTTTTCTAATTTGAGTGGCAGAGAGCTTTCATCAACAATCTGAATAACGGGAGTTTCCTGACTCAATGCTACTTTAGCAATTTCTAAATTCTTAGTAACCTCAGCAAAGATTGTTGCCAACATTGTTTTATCTCTAGCTGTAATTTCAGCTGTTACGGGTGCCGTACGAAGGGCAGGATTTACGTCAACCAAAGTTTGCTGAGTAGCGGCTGCAGAATAAGTTCTGTTGTTCAGTAAAGCACCAAGGCTGTCAGCTCTTCTTTGGAGCTTTGCCACGTTTAAAGCTTTTATTTTTATTTTAGATTCCACATAATGATCAGTTGCTATTTTTACAAGCCGTTCGCTGTAATATTTGCTTAACAATTCATCACGAGTTGTAACAACGACCTCAATAAAAGAAGATTTTTTATCTAGCTTTTCTACAGATAACTCTTTTTCCAGTATTTGTTTTATCATTATTTGCATTAGGCTGTCTTCCAGCCTTGGTAAATTGCCATCTTTATATTTTGAAAAAAGAATTTCCCTATGAATTTTTTTATTATTCTTCCATTTTGTTTTTAACTTATTCACTTCCGCATATTTATCGGCAAGTAAAATATTTCCTACAGAATCATATTTGGTAAGTAAAATCTCACGAGATAGACTTTCACTTTTCAAAAAAAGTAAAACGTTATCACCTGAAAATACCCCACCTGAACTTCCACCCATATCAAATCCCAATTGTCCTGCAAGTACAGCCAAACCACCAACACCTGCTTTACTTTCTTCGACTACAAATGTTAACCGTGATATATATTTTAAAGGAGTGAGCAAGGTATAGGTTAAGCCTGCACCACCACCTATTAAACCGGAAATCAAAATAACATACCATTTAGTAAGTAAGTACCCCCATATTTCTTTTAACTTTAAAACTGTTTCTTTTAAAGATATTTCGTCGCTGGATTTTGTTTGGTCCTGGCTCATGCGATTGTTATTAGATGGAATGTTTATTTAAAAATCAAAATCAACCCCGTCATAATTGCTGAAAGGGCCGATACAAGTATCCCTGCTTTGGCTGCATCAAAACTTTTTCCTTCCGGTTTAACCGGAACATATATTGAACTTCCTGGTTGTACTTTCGGACGGAATTTTATTCCAAGGAAATTTGTGGTTCGTTTTGCACGTCCGTTAGGATAAACAACAAATGCACCTCTTTTCAAAGCAGTTTTTGTAAATCCTCCTGCTGCTGAAACGTAATTGATAAAACGCAAATGTGGATCGTATTGTACTTTCACCGGACTTAAAACCTGCCCGTCAATTGTAACTGTATTATCTATACGTGGAACTACCAACTCATCACCATCTTTTAATGTAATATCATCAATGGTGCCGGGGTTAGTGATAATCTTTTTTAAATCAAGTGCAACAAAAACCTGTTCATTGCTTAATTGTTTTTCCTGGTAAGCAAGTACTGAATCTCCCTGTGCAGTTTTCTTATTTGAAAAAAGTAACAGCCGTTTAATGTTACTTGTATCTACTTCAATTTTTTTACGTACGAGTTTTGCCCCGTTTAAATTAGCGTAGGGTAGCAGGCCACCTGCACGTTTAATAACAGAACTTAAACGTTCATCAGGATAAGCAAGTGTATACACACCTTCATACATTACTTCACCACTAAGCTTTACATTCGTCTGTTTAAGTTTTGAGGGATCTGTTTTAATACTGATAACATCATAAGGCTGCAGATAAAAATCAGCTCCCAGTTTACTGATGTCTTTTGTAAGTGCCAGTGAAAAAATTTCTGTTGTAGCAGTGCCTTTCTCAGTTACATTGATATCTTTTTTGCGTCGACCAACTTCAATTCCTGTTGCTGTTGCAAGGTCAAGGAAACCGCCGGCTTGTAAAATCAATGATTGCAGTGTTAAGGAATCTTCAAACAAATATTCGCCGGGATTTTTTACAGGGCCATTAATAGTTACTGTAAACCTGTCTTTTAATTCAAGCACAGATACTATATGCAGACTATCCTCTTTTTGCAGAAGAAAGCTTTCATTGCCAAGCAACATATCCTTCAGGTTGATGCTGATGATTTCTTTTGTTAAATCGGCACGCCTGCGAGTAATCATTGCTCTTCCCGTAAATGCATCGTCTTTTAATCCATGTGCTTTTTCTACCAGTTGCTTTACACTCATGCCGGGTTCAAGTGAATATGTTCCGGGCTTTATAACTGAGCCTGTAATAATAATTCTGTTCTGGTAACGGTTAATTACTGTATCAACATAAAGTGAATCGCCATTTTGTAATTGAAAAGAAGAATAAGATGCTTCAGGAATATCAATCACTTTGCGTTCAATTTCTGTAAAACGTGTTCCGGTTATTCTGCCACGAAATGCATTTCTTCTGAAACCACCTGCATAATCCATTACTTGGTTTACAGTTTCACCTTTCTTTATTTCAAAGATGCCTGTTTTGTTGATGCCACCTTCCATTACAACCTGGTTTGCTGCATAAGGAATGCGGATAACATCATTATCCCGTAAAGGAATGTTTGCTGATTGATTTCCTGTTTGAATAAACTGGTACAGATCAGCAACAACAATTGTTTTATTATTCCTGATGAGTTCAATATTTCTGAATGATCCGTTATCAAGCGGGCCACCACAAGCATACAGCGCATTAAACAATGTTGCCAGTGAAGGAAGAGAAACTGTTCCCGGCTTTTTAACAGCACCAACTATCGTAACCTGTATTGTTCTGATGGAACCAAGAGTTAACTGAATCTTTGTATCGCCAGAAGAAAGAGTAGGGTAGTATTTTGTTAATCTTGATTTAATGATGCCTGTTGCCTGTTCAATGGATAAACCACTCAGGTTAATTAATCCTGCATATTTAATATTCACAAAACCATCGGGCGATACAATCAGTTTCTGGCTTGAAATATTGTAACCATAAATATCCAGCTGCAATTCATCTTCCGGGCCAATAATATAAGATTTAGGTGTGGCCATTTTTAAATTTGGTACAAACAAAGGATCAGTGCCTGTAAACAAATCAGCTCCAAAAACCCTTGATGGATTTTCAATTGGCTGAAACAATGTTTGCTCACCTTTTAATATTCTTTTGCCTGTAGCTGGTTTATCGGTAGGCTGACTGCCGGTTTGAGTTGCAGATCCTGAAGAAAGGTTTTTTATTCTTTCCAGCAGCAACTGCACTTCTGCTTCAGGCATTCCACGTTTTTGAAATTCAAGTACAACCTGGTCTTCCGTTAAACCTGCCGACTGAGCACGCATAACATACTGCTGCAATTGCTCATCAGTAATCTGAGATGATTTAAACTGGCTTAAATCAGCAGGAAGCTGAGCCGCCAGTTTCAGTGTCATCAACAAGCTCAGCAATAGCAGGGAAAACGTTTTCTTAAAATATAGCATGAGTGAATATTGAATAAATTTATTATAAAACTAAGGTAAACTAATTCAAAAGCTTCGCCACCTCAGTCACATCGTGTGCAAAAGAGTGCCCGTGAAAATCAAATTTAATGAGAAATACAAACAACTATTAACATTGCTTATTATGTTACCAATACCTCTTTTTGAGCTCAAAAAGCAATAAAAAAGGCTGGTTTATAATGGGGGTGAAAGAAAAATTGACGTGTAGCAGGTTTCTTTCTTTTGGGTTAACAGTGTGTATGTATTTTAATATGATCAGCACGGCCGCAAAAATAAGAAACTCAGTGTTAAAACAACTGATCATTCTCATTTAAATTAATAGCTGCCGTCACAATTCATGATGCTGAATTTTATAGTCATTCTGTTTCATCCAATCAATTTTCTCCAATGAAAATCAAGCATTTCTTTCATATAATCATGTTTTCCGGCAACAATGTTTGTTACCAAAGAAACAAATTAAGCTTCTGCGTTTATTTCTTCAATACCTTTCAATATAACTTCACACATTTATATAAATATGCAATCCGTTTTTAAAACCTTACTGATCGTATTATTGCTTTTTTCAGCCGCAGAACTAGACGCTCAATCTTCAAAAAACAATCATGTTTTTTTAAACCCCGTTTTGGGTGGCGATTATCCCGATCCAACGATAGTGAGGGACGGGAAAGACTATTACATGACCCATTGGCGTTTGATTACCTGCCCGGGCTTACGGTTTGGCATTCAACCGACCTGGTAAACTGGCAGCCCATCAGCTATGCGCTCCGCACTTACCTCGGTTCCGTTTGGGCACCCGATATCTGTAAATACCAGGGCAAGTATTATATCTATTTCACCGTTTCAGGCAGGGGCAACTTTGTGGTAATGGCCGATTCGCCTTATGGCCCGTGGAGCCAGCCTTATGATCTGCATGTTGGAGGGATTGATCCCTGCCATATTGCTGATGAATCCGGTCAGCGCTGGCTTTTCCTCAGCGGCGGCACAAGAGTTAAACTTACTACCGACGGCTTATCATCCATACAAGGCACTTTGGAAAAGGTATATGACGGATGGAAGTTCCCCGATGAATGGGATACTGAAGGTTTTGCATTGGAAGGCCCTAAAGTGAAGAAGATTGGTCGGTACTATTACCTGCTTTGTGCCGAAGGTGGTACTGCCGGGCCAGCTACATCACACATGGTTACCGTTGCACGTTCAACTTCCATCAACGGGCCATGGGTAAATGCTCCCAATAACCCGCTGGTACATACATATAGCGATAAAGACAGGTGGTGGTCGAGGGGGCATGGTTCATTGATTGATGCACCCGATGGCAAATGGTGGATCATTTACCATGCTTATGAAAAGGATTTTTTAACCATGGGCAGGCAAACATTACTGGAGCCGGTTACATTTACGAAAGATGGCTGGATTACTGCACCCACAGGAGCAAAGGTTGCCCAACCTATTCAACAGCCCATCATTTCCACACAAAAAGATGAACGGCTTGCCAAACTCAGCGACTTCCGTGTGGGACTTGAATGGAAGTTTTACAAACAGTTCGATTCAACAAGGGTACAGGTGAATAACGGTGTGCTCACACTCAGGGCACAGGGAAAAACACCACACGAATCATCCCCATGATGTTTGTACCCGGTGTACATAATTATGAAATAAGCGTACGTATTGATAAAGATTCTGCCACTGCAGCAGGCATTCTGCTTTTTTACAATGCCGATTTTTATGTAGGTACTTCCTTCGACAGTAAAAAGCGTTACCGCTGGAGAAAAGGTTATACAAAAGCCAGCTTTGAACACAGCGGCAATAACCTGCTCTGGTTAAAAATCAGGAACATCAACAATATCGTTACGGGTTATTACAGTTATGATGGTGTTAAGTGGACGAAAGAATCATGGGGCATGGATATATCCGGCTATCATCATAACACTTTGTATGATTTTATGAGTGTACTTCCGGGGCTTTTTGCATCGGGCAAAGGAGAAGTGAGGTTCAGTGAGTTTAAGTTTACAAAATTGAGTAGTTTATTTTATCTCACAGATATAAGTTTACAATACAAACAAACATTACAATCAACTCAACAATGATAAATTCATTCAAAAAAATACTTCAGACATTAATTGTATTGCTGTTCATTTCTTCAGCTGTTGTGGCACAAAATAATAATGATGATTACCTGAAATATTCCTGGAAAAAAGTTGCAACACAAATGCCTGATCAATGGTACTCAACTGCCGATGCACAACGTGTGGCTGAAACAGTTCTGTTTTGTCAGCAGGATAATGGCGGCTGGCAAAAGAACAAACCCTATCATCTTCCCCTGACAAAGCAGGACAGCAGCAAAATCATCGAATCAAGATCAGGTGTTGGGTCAACCATTGATAACGGAGCCACCACAACTGAAATGATTTTCCTTGCAAAGATGTACACAGCAGGTGCTGATGAACGTTATGCCAAAGCATTCAGCAAAGCCATTGACTTTTTACTGGAAGCACAATATAAGAACGGAGGCTGGCCGCAGTTTTACCCATTCAGGGATGGTAAGTCGGTTTCATATGCATCGCACATCACCTACAACGATAATGCAATGGTGAATGTATTAAGACTGCTGCGTGAAGTGGCAGCTTCAGCAAAACCTTTCAATACAATACCTGTTGATGCTGCTAAAAAAGAAAAGATACAGAAAGCTTACAGCAAAGGCATTGAATGTATTTTAAACACACAGATCAAAAAGAACAAACAGTTAACAGTGTGGTGTGCGCAACACGATGAGTTTACATTGGCACCTGCCAATGCACGGACTTACGAACTTGCATCGTTCAGCGGTGCAGAGTCAGTTGGTATTGTGCAACTGCTCATGGAAATTGAACATCCTTCACCTGAAATTATTGCAGCAGTAACATCGGCTGTGAAGTGGATGGATGCACATAAGATAACCGGTGTTAAACTGGTGAATCAACCGGGTGCTGATGGTAAGAAAAATGTAGTATTGGTGGAAGATGCAACTGCAGTACCATTGCTGGCAAGGTTTTATGATCTTGATACGGAGAAACCTTTCTTCTGCGACAGGGATGGAATTAAAAAACCAACACTTGCAGAAATCGGCAGCGAACGCCGCAATGGCTACAGCTGGTACTACGATAATTTTGAATCGTTACAAAAGCAATACAACAAATGGCTGGCGAAGTGGAATGTAAAGCAATAAAGAATATTGTTTAATATAAACTGATATGAAAACACTTTTATTCATCATTGCATCGCTTGTTTCAATTGTTTCTTTTGCACAAAAGCCACATCACTATTTGCTGGTTCGGCAAGACACAACTGATCAACAAAAGTTTGGTTACGTTTTTATTAATCAAAGAGGTGATACTATCACAAGGCTTGATACTGCAAAATATTACGTGTGCTTCAGCGATACAATTCAATATTTTGCAATAGTGGGTATAAAGGGAAAAAGCGGGTGGTGGGCTATTGATAAAAATGAAAAGCCTCTTTTCAAGGTGTATAATACCAGCAGCGGAGAACCATCACCCGATGGATTAAGAGAAGGGATGATACGAATTGTTAATGACAGCGGTAAAATCGGTTTCGCAAATTATAAAGGCGAAATTGTGATTAAACCTCAGTTTGAAGCTGCATCAAGTTTTTACAAGGGTAAAGCACTCATTGGCAAAAAATGCAATGAAAAACTCTGGTGCTGCGAAGGAGAGAATGAGGATAAACATTACATCATTGAATGCAAACAGGCAGGTTACATTAACAAGAGAGGACAGGTACTAAGCATCAGCAATGCAACTTTTGAACAAGTACAAAAGAAAATCGGATGGAAATCGGAATATGACGAATGAACTCTTTTCTTGCAGCAATAACTCCGCTACATTATACCTCCGCAGCTAATTTCTTTATGTCACCCGATATACGGCTGATCAGCAAATACTGATCAAGTATGGGTTTGTATTCTGTAAGAGTGGCCTCTGTTTCTGTATTGGTTAATCCCTGCTGCAGTTCTTTTCTGCGTATTGCTTCAATGTCTTTAATATCTTCTCTCAACGCATCTGCATGAATTTTTTCTGCATCATCAATTTCTTCTTTCGCTAAAATATTTTTTGCTTCTGTTAATTCAGCCGATACATCTTCTGTAACAGGAACCAGTTCTGTTGTTGCATATTTTGCTGCATACTTCTGTGCAAAATCGGCCAGTGTAACTATATGCGAGTTTAATACATTAATCAGTACCGTAAACTGGTGCACCTGGTTTGCCTTGTGTTGTTTACGCTTTGGTTCGTTTAACATACGTGTAAAACCGCCAGAAAGATTTGCCTGCGCCACGAATGCTTCTTTGCGGCTTAACCTGTATGTATGATCGTCCATGTGGCCTTTTGTAAACGCATCTGATACCGTAACAAAATAATCTCTCGATTTTTCAATTGCTTCCTGCATAAAATCTTTCAGCTGATCTTTTTCCCAGTTAGGTGCAAGAATATACGTAGCAATAAAAGCAATCACCGATCCAATGGCTGTATCAACAATCCTGTTCTCCAGCAGGTCGACAAAGTTCTTTGGATCAAGCATGAAAAAGAACAGGATCAAATACGCCGTCATAAAAATCACACCAACAAAATAATTGGTACGTATAAAACTGAAACATAACAGCATCAACGCAATCATTACACCCAGCAGCCAGTATTGATTGCCGATAACAAATAAAACACCCACACCAAAAAGCACACCGATGATTGTACCAATTAAACGGTTGTAGTTCCGTTGTTTGGTTAAACTGTAGCTGGGTTTCAGAATAACAAGAATGGTGAGCAACACCCAGTAACTGTGCCCAAGATCTAAACCACGGGCAACAAGATAACCAACCGTGGTGGCAATACTCACCCTTAATGCATGACGGAATGTATTGGACTTAAACGACAGGTTTTCGATGAGCAGCTGTTTGTCGAAATTGGTTGGTTGTACAAAATCGGAAAGTTTGCCGGAAGGTTTAAAATCTTTTACACGCCTTTGATCATAACGTGTATAATGATGCAGGGTATAAAGCCGCATCGATATATCTTCCATCGACTCCATAATCTTTTGCATACTCACCAGTGCGCCGATATTTTCTGTATCGCTGTGCTCAGCTACAAAAAGTACAAAATCTTTTTTCAGCGCCTGTATGGAGTTATTCAGACTCTTGCTTGCCTTTGATGCATTCCCGCTCTGTACTGCAAGACCAATTTCTTCCAGCTCATTCACCATATCAATAATAAACGATTGAAAGGCCTTCAATATGCCGCTTTCATCAAAGCGCTTGTGCATGGATTGATAGTTGTAAACAGCTCCCGTTATTTTTTCAAACAAATCAATCGTATCAATAAAAATCACCAGCAACGTACGGCTGGTTACTGTTGATTGCCTAGTAATACTGCGGCTCTTTAACAGCATCTCCCGCAACATTTCCTGTTTATCATGTATATCCTGCTGCTGCAGCATCAGGTTCTTATAGGTTTTATCGTAATCAACCGTTTCGCTGTAAAAATGTGAACGTGTATTTAAATAACCTGCAATAGAAAAAATGTATTCGCCCAATGCCTGTTGAATAATACGGTAAGGTCTTATTCTGAATAGTGCAAGGCTCAGCAACATATACCACATACTGCCTGCCAGCAAATACAACCCGTTATACAAAACTTCCCAGCCGCTTCGTACACTGTCGAGCGTAAGCACCATAATGATCAACCCTGCAAAACCAACTGTATTAACACGGGTGCCAAACACCGCAATAATAGTTAAGGCAAAACACAATACCGCCACAAGAATGGTTACCAGCACCGGGCTTTTACTGCTGAAGCCTGTAAGCAATGCAATACAGAAATTAAGCACCAGCGTTGCCGTCATGGCATTAAAGCGGCGGTGCACAGGGCCGGGCACATCAGCATTACTCACCGTCATAGCACCTAACGATGCCACCAGGCCAACATGAAAAAGATTGAAATAGGAAAGAACAATTGCCGGCAGCGTTGTTGCTGCAGTTACCCTTACAGCAAAAGCAAAATTGTAGCTGTTAACAAACTTGCGGTATTCTTTAATATAATCCACAGTTACAAAATTAAAGGATCGTTGGTTGTTTGTGTAAGGAATATAAGAAGGAGAGAAGAAGTTATACAATTTCTGCAAAACGGTTGTTTTACATCCATCAAATGCAATAAAAACATACGATGATCTTCATCATTTTCTTTCCTGGCGGAAAAGTATAATTTACTAAGCAACTAAAACCATCAATATGAGAAAGCTGTTTGTATCTATCTTATGCCTGTTTTTTTTTAGCTGTATCACAGCCCAGGATTCACATCAACGCACAAAGGAAGATTACCTTCTTAGAAGTAAAAAACAGAAAACAATGGGAACTGTAATGATTTTTACAGGAACAGCAATGATGGTAACAGGTGCTATTGTTACAGCCACAGCAGAAAAACCAACAGGTTGGTTTGAAATTTTCAGTGAAGGACAGGCAATAGGCATGACTATTTTTTCGGTGGGTTCGCTCGTTGATATTGCAAGTATTCCCTTCTTTGTTACTGCAGGTACCAATGCCCGTAAAGCAGCAAAAATTTCGTTCAGCAATCAGCAAATAATTGTGCCACATTATAAATCCTTCGCCGTAAAATCAATGCCTGCAATTACAATCAAAATAAGAATATAAACTGCGCCAAAAAGTCCCGGCTATGCCCTGATCAAAAAAATAATATAGCCCTGATCCCGGCTTGGCTTGAAATTTGAAACGTTAGTAATACCAATCCAGCTTCAGAATTCAGAAAATGAATTCTACGGGCATCATTTGTAAACACTATATACAATTTCCTGTAGTACCATTTTTAACAATTAAAAAAAATTCTGTATGAAGAAGCTGAAACTCAGCAATGCCCTTTTCTTTTCATTTCTGTTACTGGCCACTTTATTTATCATTAATGCCTGTAAAAAAGAAAACTCTGCAAATGCAGCCAACAATTCAAAAAAGCTTTCTGTTTTTCTTACTGATCATCCATGCAACTTTGATTCGTTTTTTGTTGATATCCGCTATGTGGAAGTAAAAATCGATACAAGCCGTGAGCATATGGCAGATGATCATTATGGCGACCATGATGCAAATGAAGATGATGACCATCATGATCATGATAGTTATGGTTACTGGGATACCCTTGCCATTAGTCCCGGTATTTATAACGTAATGAATCTGAGAAATGGAGTTGATACCTTACTGGGCACCGTTAATCTGCCGGCAGGTGCAATCCGTAAAATAAGAATTACCTTAGGCACAGGCAGCCGTGTAGTTGCAACTGGTGTAAGCTACCCGTTAAACCTCCTGCCCGGAACATCAAATTATGTGTATGTAAAAATTGACAACGAAGATGAAGATGATGATCACAGGGGAAATTCCAGCATCTGGCTCGATTTTAATGTTTGCGAATCAGTGGTAATGCGTAACGGCATGTATTACCTGAAGCCATTCATTGTTCCGTTTGCTGAACATAGCACCGGAAGCATTGAAGGAAAAGTGGCACCACCTGATGCAAAAGCCATCATCAAGGCTTACAACAGTACTGATTCTGCACTGGCCATACCGGAAGAGCATGATGGTGAATTTAAAATAAGAGGATTGAAAGCCGGGGTGTACAATTTGTCCTTTACATCACCCAACGGGTACAGAGACACCACCATACAAAACATCACCGTTCGTGCAGGTGCTGAAACAAAAATACCATTGGTAACTCTTAAAAAATAACAGAACTCAATAAATACTTTTATAAAGCCGGTTAACTAACCGGCTTTTTGTTTTACACATTACAGGCAACTGCTAAAACAAACAACGTTTTACCGATGTGCATGAAAATCCTGTACGTGCAGGTTATGTTCTTTCTGCACAAGAATGGTTGTACAGCAGTGCAAAAGATTATCATGCGATAAGGAAAAAGGATTGCTTACTCTTGATTTAATTCACTGAGCTTTTTTACCAAGTAACTGTTGGCATCAGGTCGGGAGACCTGCGCCAAAGAACGTAAGAACACCCAACCAGCTTGCACTATCATGTTCAATGCAGCATGCAAACGGTTGTTCAAAAATGCAGTGAACAGGCACAGCCAATAAAAGCATGTACTATCTTACACAGGTTTCAGCACATCATCCATCATAATAAATTACAGATAACAGCTATGCTTCCGGTAAAAAAAATCTTTCTTATTGTTTTAGTTTCAGCAACAGCAACCATTTCATCCATTGCCCAAACAATACGCATAGCCTGTATTGGCAACAGTATTACTTACGGGTCGGGAGTGGCCAACCGTGAAAAAAACAGTTACCCGCAGCAGTTACAAAACATGCTGGGCAATGGTTACCAGGTTATGAATTTCGGTGTTAGCGGACGAACCTTACTCCGCAAAGGAAACTATCCCTATTGGGCAACAGCTGAGTTTAAAAAAGCCATTGCCAGCAACCCGGATATTGTTTTTATTAAACTCGGCACCAACGATAGTAAAGCCATCAACCGACCATTCCTCAACGAATTTGAAAATGATTATAACGATTTAATTGATTCACTGCGCCAGCTGCCATCGGCGCCACGCATTATTTTGCTGCTTCCTGTTCCATCGTTTATGAAAGACAGTAACCAGATTTATGATCCCGTAATCAGGCAGCAAATCATTCCGCATATTCAAAATGTTGCATACAAAACGGGGTGCGAAGTCATTGATTTGTATTCGCTGTTTATTGATAAGCCCGAGCTGTTGCCCGATGGTATTCATCCTTCCTCATTAGGCGCAACCATTATTGCCAAACGTTTATATGAAGCAGTAATGCTCAACAGCAAAAAATCATTCAACATCTTTTCATTCATCAGCGAAGAAAAAAAGATCAGCTCGTTTTATGGTTATGAATGTGCCGATTTTGTTTTCAGCAACCATGCATGTAAAGTTGTTAAACCCAAAAAAGCTGCTGAAGGTTTACCATGGATCTGGCGTGCACGTTTCTGGGGGCACGAACCGCAAACCGATATTGCCCTGCTGGAAAGAGGTTTTCATGTAGTGTATTGCGATGTGGCTGAACTTTTCGGTAACAAAGAAGCCGTTACCACCTGGAATAAATTTTACAGCTACATGCACAAAGCCGGACTATCGAAAAAAGTTGTGCTGGAAGGTATGAGCCGAGGCGGTATGTACGTGTACAACTGGGCATTGGCCAACCCCGGCAAAGTTGCCTGTGTGTATGCCGATGCTCCTGTGCTTGATCCACGAAGCTGGCCCGGTGGTAAAGGAAAAGGCCCCGGCAGTAAAGAAGATTGGGAAATATTTAAAAAGGATTATGCATTAACGGAAGAAGAAGCGTTGCAGTTTCATAACAGTCCGCTGGATAATGCTGAAAAAATTGCACGCCTTGGTTTTCCCATGCTGCATGTGGTGGGCGATGCTGATGAAGTTGTACCTGTTGACGAAAACACCAACCCGTTTGAAGCTGCCGTTAAAAAAGCAGGCGGCTCTATTACGGTTATTCATAAAGCAGGCGTAAAACATCACCCGCACAGTTTGCCCAATCCTTCGCCCATTGTTGATTTTATTTTAAGAGCCACCAATCATAAAACAAATTTTGCAACAGTTGCTGCGCCATCAGCCGAATACCGTTCGGCAGCAGGGTGGAAGGAAGCTGCCGACTGGTGGAAACAAAACAGCGACATTGATTCATTACTGCTCAATGGTAACGGAGCCGATATTGTTTTTCTCGGTAACTCCATTACGCAGGGCATTGGCGGAGACAGACCCAACGTTACATACAAACCCGGTCTGGATGCTTTCACAGCAGCATTTAAGCCTTACAAATGGATCAGTGCAGGTATTAGTGGCGACCGTACACAACATATACTGTGGCGGTTGCAGCATGGAGCTTATGCCACTGCAAAACCCAAACTGATTGTAGTAACCATTGGCGTTAATAATTTCACCGACGATAGTGCGCAGGAAATTGCAGCAGGCATTGCAGCAATTCTCAGCTGGATGAAGAATCATTTACCTGCAACAAAAATTATTTTAATTGGCCCGCTGCCGGCAGGCATTCAGCCAACCGATGAAAAAAGAATGAAGTATGAACAGGTGCAGCAACTCATCAGCCGGTTTAAACAAACCAATATGACCTACCTGCCATTAAGTAACCTGTTCATCAAAACCGGTGGCGATATGAATACAGATTTTGTTTCGGGCGATGGTATTCATTTGCAGGCAAAGGGTTATGAAGTATGGGCTGCTGCATTAAAGAATATCATTGATAAGGAACTGGGTAAATAAAATACAACTATCATCATCGCTTGAATGCAGATTGCTTCGGCACAAGGCTATGCACAAAGCCCACTTACCCTCGCAATGACGCATCATACCTCATTGCACAAAAAAAAGCGTCTTTGCAGACGCTCTAATGGTTTAAACAATCTAACCAAAAAATAAAATCTAAATCACTATGCGTGGCAAAGGATCGCTGTAAACCAACTGACCCTTAGGCCCAACTGCACCTACACGACAGTAATACTTACTGCCCGGCTGCAGGTTGCTGAACACAATGCGGCGGCTGGTACTGGCAATACTTATCCAGTTTAACGTTTGCAACGTATCATCGGTTGTGTACTCGTGTAAATAAGCAGTGGCACCCTTTACACCATTAACCATCACCTCCAGTTCGCCGCTGTTAACGCCGTTAAATACCTGCAGGTTTTCGGGTTTGGTAATAATGGTGGGCACAGTTTCCCGGCTTATGTCGAAGCCCGATGAAAGCAGTTTGCTGGTATCGCCATTGGCTACAAAGTTTACATAACCGGCCCAGCTGCGCAGCAAAGCCGTAAGCACATCACGCTTATTGTTTTTATCAGCAACACCTATACGGCTGCCGGTTTTAGCATCAATTAAGGCCAAGCTGTAGTCGGTGGCAGCAGCAGTAACAGCTGCAACAGTTGGTACAGGATCGGTAAAGTAGGGGTTACCCATCATGTTACTCACAATAGTGTGTGCTTTTGATTCAAAATCACCATCGGTGTAACGGTAAAAGTTAACGAGAGCTTTTTCCATAATTTTTGGAGTTTTAAAATGAATGATTAAGGCTGGTGTATACGGTCAGCCGTTAGCGGTAGCAAAACAAATACACAGCATTTGCAAATGCAACCCCGCTTTGCAGTATTGACAATGTGCCTGAAATTGTTAAGCACCAATGAAGAATAACAGCAACTTTTTTTACCAAAAACTGCAGAAAGAGTAAAACCCTTCTTTTTTAAAAGTAGAAATACCGCAACCCGTTTTGGTGCTATTGCCCTTTTTTACCGTGAAACTTTGGTACACTGTTCCCGTGCAGCAGCAATTGTTTCTGTTAAGATGCCCATTGTTTCTGTTGGGAAGCCAATTGTTTCTGTTAAGATGGGCATTGTTTCTGTTAAGATGCCAATTGTTTCTGTTGGGATAGCCATTGTTTCTGTTAAGAAGGCTATTGTTTCCCTTAAGATGCCCGTTGTTTCTGTTAAGATGGGCATTGTTTCTGTTGGGAAGCCTATTGTTTCTGTTAAGATGGTCATTGTTTCTGTTGGGAAGGGCATTGTTTTATGCATTTCCCTTACCGTTTTTAAACAGTTGGAAAGGTTTGCACAGGAAGACATAAAAATTGTAGTGGCGAAACAGATCTGGAAGAATACGGAAAACTAAAACGCTGAAAACCTAATTGTATATTATTTTATTGATATGTGATTGTTGAGTATATTTATGAGTTATGTGCCATTCTATGACAGAGCCAGAATTTCAGGGACAACATCGAATTTCAAAGATTTATCTTAAACAATTCGGCTTTAAAAGAGAAGATAAATGGTATATCTCTGTCTGGAGAAAATTCATAAACCACACCGAGATTGAATTAATTGAGACATTTTCCAAGGAAGTAAATATTTTTGATTTGCCTTTTTTCGACTTTAAACTTCGACGTCATTTTGAGAACACTAGCAATCTGATAGAAAAGGAGTACCCCAAAATAATTAACACACTTGCTAATCAACATCAATTAATTCCCAGGCACAAAGATATTTTGTGTCATTATGTCGCCAACTTAATATGTAGGACTAAACCCTATAGAAATTTCTTCGACCTTCTTCTTAAAAGTGGACAAACAAGAACAAAGTTTTTAAACGAAATAACAATGTTCAATGAGGAAACACTTCCTGAGTTAAAAGAGTTTCTCGATATATTAAAAGAAGAGTTCCAATTAAATGTCGCTATCGGGACATTAATGAATCATCTTGTTCGAGTTTTTCGAGCATTCAGCTTTGTCATTCTCAAAGATTATGGCAACAGGGGGTGGTTTACATCTGACAATCCCGTTATTATAGATAAACAAAACAATCATAATTGGATTGTTCCAATAGAAACCGAAATTTACTTTCCTCTTTCAAAGGATTTTTGCCTTTTTATGTTTAATAAGCACTCAGAGGTTAAAACAAATCCTTTAAGGCAATATCAAATCAATAAGGTCGCTCAATCAGATGATATGACTCATAAAAATGTCTCTGACAGAATACTGCATAATGACAACGAGTTCTTAATTTTTCCGGCAGAAATTGACAAGACATATTTTGATGCAAACGAAAAAAACGGCACATAACATTAGTATTACCAATAGTGGGGCTCGCCATTGAAGCAATCAGCAGAGGTAATTCTT
This sequence comes from Chitinophagaceae bacterium UBA1931, assembly GCA_002337125.1. Taxonomy (GTDB): domain Bacteria; phylum Bacteroidota; class Bacteroidia; order Chitinophagales; family Chitinophagaceae; genus Lacibacter. The sequence continues at coordinate 964,676 of DDFJ01000001.1, read as the reverse complement.
AGCCTTTGTTGGTATGCATCAAAAATAATCAAGCCGTTGTTGCGAGTCTTAACAAAAAACAGAAGCAATTACTTGTTGATTTAATTCAGTAAAGGGAACAGTAACTAAGGCAATAAACTATTCAAATGAGTGACCATAGTAAAGAATATAATAACCTAAGAGATATGCTTGTAGCTGCTCAAACTATGAGTAAGTTTCAGAAGATTCACAACTTAATCAGACCTGACTTTTTGTTGTTATTAAAAATTACGGAAGAACACAAAAACGACGTGGCAAGGTTTGATACTTTATACCGTGCTTGTTTGACGAGATTTTTTACTCTTATAGAGGCTGATATTTATGGCTTGAACCAACTTGATATGTATTCCGGCTATGATGACAAAAAGGACAGATTTATCGAAAAATTCAAGGAAACATACAAGCAAATCTGTGCCACTTGGAATAAACAAGAACTACAGAAGAAGTATTTTGACACGAAACTTCAATTGATCATAGAGTTAAAAGGTAAACGAGATGAGTTGGTACATCCAAAAAAAATTGAACATATTCACAAAGCAAGTGAAGAAGAGTTCAAAAAATTGAAAACAGCCTTTGAAGACTATGATAAGTTTATCAAAGATCTGATGAATGATTTTTTCGTGAGTACTAAAATCAATCTGTTTTGAATATTCAGCAACTAAGAGATCTCTTTTGGCTTTGTTGATATAGAACAAAAACAATTAAGTATTTATTGTGTTGTAACTCCAACAACTGGAATAAAAATTAAACAGTATAATTTATGAAAAGAACCATTTTTTTACACCTGTTTTTGTTTACAATGCTTCAACTTGCAGCTCAAAGTAAAACAGTTAACATTCATGGAGTAGTAAAAGATACAACAGTTAAAAGCATTGAAATTACTTATGTAGAGGATGCTCAACTTTCAAAGTGGGCAAATACAAAACTAGAAATTGTGAAAGGAGAATTTAACGCTACTATAAAAATTCCTTTTCCTGTTGAAGCAGTTGTCAGTTATAAAAGCAAGATTTATAGAAAAAACTTCATTTATACAGATACGAAGCTATTCATTGACACTGCCGGAGAACTGCATATTATCGGGTCGCCTCAACAAAATGAATATGAAAATGAATTCTTACTTTTTTTCAAGTCTAATAACCAGGTTTATGATTCTTTACTTTCTTTTTATCAACGGAATTATTCCAGCTATGGTCGTGATTTTCCAAAAGAAATAAAGGATAGTGCAAACCTTTTAATTACGAAATATTACCACCAAAGAGCCTATCTGTTAAGTGAATACATAAAACTGCATCCGGATTCTTACGTTGCCTTATGGGATATTAATTATTTTGTGTCAATACCTCCATCACATCAATATTTTGATTTCGAAAAATTGTTTTCTTCTTTTTCAAATCAGATGCAGAAGCACTCATTTATTAATGTTTTAAAGGAAAAAATAAGTGTATCAGCTAAAATGCAATTGGGGCAAACATTCCCGGAAGAGTTTTTTAAGGGATACGAAGAAATGCATAACAAGATTAAAAAAAATAGTCAGTACTATTTAATTGATTTTTGGTATAGCCATTGTTTACCTTGTGCTAAAGAATTTCCCAAACTACAAGAAATCTATAAACAATTTCACAATAAGGGATTTGATATTGTATCTATTTCGGTGGATAAGCAAAAAGACAAAAAAGAATATATAGCTGCCATTAAAAGAAGTGGCCTTGTCTGGAATCTTGTTTGGGATAAAGATGGTATAAAGGCTGAAAAGTATAATATTAATGTTTTTCCAACTTATATCTTATTAGACAGAAATGGCATTATAATCAATTCTGATATTCGGGTCAATGAATTAGAAACATTTCTGAAAAAGAGTTTGGGAGATCATTAACTGTATCTGGCGCAGTTCTCCCGACCTGTTGCCAAACGTTACTTTTCTTATCCACCGCTGAAATCAAAAACCAATTAGAGAAATGGCGGTATGTATTTGCGAAATTGAATTTTAACCGGCAGTCATAAAGTAAAAGTTAACCGTTAGTGAACTTTGTATATTTAAATGTCAGCAACATTTTACAGCATCGTTTATTAGTAAAACTATTTATGACCGGGATTTTTAAGCATACCACACTGTCAACTGTTCTCTGTTTATGTTTTTCATTGTTGGGCAGTAATTTATCTGCACAAACAAACGACGGGCAAATCATCAAAACAATTTTACAACAGGACAGTTTGTTTTGGTTAGCGTATAATACCTGCGATACTGTAAACATTGGAAACTTTTATTCGGACGATGTGGAGTTCTATCACGACAAAACAGGTTTGGCAAAAGGAAAGAACAATATTGTTGCTTCGTTTAAAAAGAATCTTTGTACGGATAATTTCCGTTTGCGTAGAGAAGCCATTGACAGTACAATCAAGGTTTTTCTGTTGAAAAACCAGGGTGTTGTGTATGGTGCAATCTTAAGTGGTGAGCATTATTTTTATGTCATCGAAAAAGGTAAGAAAGAACGGTTAGACGGATGGGCAAAATTTACACATACATGGATGCTGCAGGATGGCGTATGGAAAATGACACGTCTGCTGAGTTACGACCATAAGCCCGCTCCATATTTTAATAAGCGAAAAGTTGCAAAGGTTTCAACTGCAGTTCTTGACAGCTATGAAGGGCAATATAAAAGTTCACAGATAAGTCTGATGATCATTAAACGAATAAACCAGAACCTGGTACAGGTTATCAATGGTAAAGAGTTTACAATTTATCCTGAAACAGCAACACTGTTTTTCAGCAAAGAACGGGATCTGACGTTTGAATTTATAATGCAGAAAAACAAAGTGCAAAAGATAATCGTTCGTGAAAATGGTGAAGTTGTTGATGAAATGATGTTACTAAAATAGCCTGGCTGCTGCAGGTTTACTGACCTGTTGCCAACCGTAAAACAGATCATTGCATTTGTTACATCAACTCAGCAACATTTCTTTACTTCTAACCAATTCATTTTAATTGCTTTCACGAAATCAGTTTTGCAACTTTTTCATGCGTCATAAAATATTGATGAAATTGTTGCAGAAAAATATTGCTGTTTTTCATTGACCACAATCATTTCTTTTAATTGGGTATAAACAATTGACGGTGTTATATTTATCAGTCATAAAAAAGTTTCATGTACTGAAGTACAGAAACTGAAGTTTAAAAAAAATCACACACTTAATTCCTATGTTATGAAACACGGAATGTTTTTAAAAGCAGCAAGCGTAACCATGTTCCTGCAATTGTTCCTTGTAGTAGTTGTTTACAGTCAAAAAATAACCGTTACCGGAAAAGTAAGAGATACTGCGTTTAAACCACTTGCTGATGTTACTGTAAAAATAAAAGGCGAAAAAGGAGAGATCGTGACGGATTCTACAGGAATGTACACGGTAACTATTAAGGAAAAGGGGGTGCTATTGTTTTCGCATACAGGACTGATTTCCCAACGCATTGATGTGGATGGAAACACTACCATTAATGTTGTATTAAAACCTGTTGAAGGCAAAGATGTAAATACAGGTTATGGAACAATGAAGGAATCTGAAACTCCATTGCATTCATCGGCCGTTGATAAAAAGTATATTGACAAGGAAAAAAACGCTGACATGGAACAGCTGTTGCGTACCATTCCCGGTGTTAAGGTGGTAAAAACAGGTGGCGATTTAAAAGTGATTATTCGTGGCATCAAGAGTATAAACGGCGATAATTTTGCATTGATTGTATTAAACGGCAATATCTACTATGGTTCGCTGCTTGATCTGAGCAGGAACGATATTAAATCAATTGATGTACTCAAAGATGCTGCTGAAACGGCAGCTTATGGTTCAAGAGGTGCCAATGGTGTTGTATTAATCACCACAAAATAATTTACCGTTTGCAACGCTTTTATGCTGTGCCGGAAATGATTGAAGAACATTGTTTTAAAGTGAACCCATTAAAGGGGCTTTCTTGTTTATTCGGCAAATAATACCGTTTATTTAAAAAATATTTATTGTTTTTCAATAAATAGTAATTATGTTTGCGACATGATTTTAAAATTTAAACAATTATGTCAAAAACAAACAACTTCGTATTCTGGAGCTTATATGTTGTAGCCTGGATCATTTTTGTAGGCTTGTCTATTGAAGCAGGAGGCTTAATCGTAAATTTTATTTTTACTATTTACAAGCCTGAATTTGTCCATAATCTTTATCAAAAGCTGGACTTAATTCAAATGTATAAAGAGAGCAGAGCATCATTTTTCGGCATCTATAGCTTTATTCTGATCATTTCAATTTTAAAGGCCCATTTGTTTTATATCGTTATCAGGCTGATGCACAAAATGGATTTGTCTAAACCGTTCAATATTTTTGTTTCGACACAGATTTCACAAATCAGTTATTATACTCTTTCAATCGGGCTGTTGAGTTACATCGCCCGGCAGTTAGTTAAAAATTTAATGCATCACGGTTTTGTTCCCGACAACTTAAATCAATTCTGGGCAGATAGTCAGGCATTTATTCTTATGGGGGCTGTAGTTTATATCATTGCCACTATTTTCAAAAAAGGAGTAGAAATTCAGAACGAAAACGATTTAACTGTTTAACCAATGGCAATAGTTGTAAACTTAGATGTAATGATGGCGAAGCGGAAAATGAGTTTGAATGAACTTTCCGAAAAAGTTGATCTTACCTTGTCGAACCTGTCCATTCTAAAAACAGGAAAAGCAAAGGCTGTACGTTTCAGTACGCTGGAAGCTATTTGCAGGGTATTAAACTGTCAGCCTGGCGATATACTCGAGTATGTGGAAGATGGGAAGAAGCCGGAACAATAAACATCAAAATCAAAACACAGAGCACAGATGTATTTCAAGGTAAAAGTATCAACTGTTTATGAATGCAGTCTTGAACGTGCATTTAAAACGCCCATGTTGTGCGATGTATCGAAAGTGCATACAGGCTTTGGTTTAATGCCTGCAGTTACACATTGTACGGATGATGCGGATTGGGGCAAGCCGGGATCAACCAAAAAAGTATATGCAGCAAAATCGCTTACACAAAAAGGTGGATTTGCTTCGGTTGATAAAGTAATAGAGCGAATTGAAAACAAGTACTGGAAAATAGAAGTAAGTGATTTCCAGGCATGGATGCTGGGGTTTTACAAGTTTACCGGTGAGTGGGAAACCAGTGAAACAGAACCGGGCCGTGTATTGATACAGTACACTTATGCTTTGCATTACAGGAAAGTATTGCTGTATCCGTTTTGTTTTGCTTTTGCACAGTTGTTCTGGAAAACATACATGAAACGTGTATTGGAAAACGTTAGAAAGTTAGCTTACAATAATGAACCTTATTTGTACCAATAATGAAACAAACGAAAAACTTCCGATCTGCTGCCTGATCGTGAAATGAATTTATTTTACATGATGAAATACACTGTGTTTCTATGTTTGCTTTTTATCCTTGCATGCAATCAATCAAAAAGAGTTGATCAGAATTGTGTTTTTTGTGGTGAATGGTTGAGTAATGTAAAGCCCGAACAAGGGAGTATTGTTTTCAGTAAAGATTCTGTGTTTTATCCTTATTACAGAAAGTCATTCAGCTATAACATTGCAGAAGATAGTGTTTCTATCTTTTTCTCCGACAAAACTTATAAAGCCCGGTTCGTTATAAAAAATGACTCTGCTTTTTTCTATTCTGCTGAAGGTATTGATACGTCCTGGAAAAAGAAATGAAGCTTGTTCAAGGAAAAACAAATTTACTTTTCATCATTTCTGTTTTTCCCATTACATTTGCAGCCCTGAATGCCCAGGTGGCGAAATTGGTAGACGCACTGTGTTCAGGTCGCAGCGTTCGCAAGGATGTGCTGGTTCGAATCCAGTCCTGGGCACTTCACTAAAGCGGTTCTTTTGAGCCGCTTTTTTATTTCCGTTTCCATCCAAGCAACAATACACCCAGCACAATCAGGATAGTGCCAGCAATCTGCGCTGCATAAATGGGTTCGTCTAAAATAAAATGCGCCTGTAAAATAGTTGATACCGGGCCAATGGTTGAAATGATGGCCACATTATTCGCCCCGATCTTTTTGGTGCCCGATGCCACGAGCCAGCTGGGAATAACAGTAGATATAATGGCAATGAGTACACCATACCAAACAAAGGAAGTACCGCTGTGCAAAATGGAATAATTACCCGCCACCAGGAAATGAATAAATACACCGGCAGTTGAAAACAACATTACATACGCTGTAAACTTTGTTGCACCTACAATGGGAATAATGCGGCCGCTGCCAACAATATAAATGGCAAACGTAAGCGAACAGAGAAAGATAAGCCAACTGCCAAGGAAAAAGCCGGGACTGTCTTTTGAAATGGTTAATTCACCAATATAAGCCAAGATTATACCTGCATAGGTTAGTGCAACAGCAATCCACTGTATGCGGTTGGCTTTTTCTTTAAACACAAATGCATTGATGAGTAATACAAAAGTGGGGTAGAGAAAAAGGATGAGCCGTTCAATGCCTGCTGAAATATATTTTAATCCTGCAAAATCGAAATAGCTGCTGAGGTAATAACCAAACAAACCCATCAATGCCAGGTAAAACCATTGCTTAAGGGTGAGTTTGCTTTGTTTTTCCTTACTGCTGGCAAACCATGCCATCACCAGGAAAAAAGGAAGGGAGAACAACATGCGTAATGCTAAAAGTGAAACGGCATCAACTGCCGTTTCACGAAAAGCATATTTTACAATAACCGCTTTGGTTGAGAAGAATAAAGAACCAATGAGCGTAATGAGTGCACCGGCTACAGAGAGTTTTTGTACTGTTTTGCCTTGTTCATTCATGTATGCCGCTTTGGAGTTGGATTAAACGCTTACATTGAAATCTCTCAATGCATCATTTAAGCTGGTTTTTAAATCGGTGCTTGGTTTACGCTGACCAATGATTAAGGCACAGCCTACACCAAATTCGCCTGCAGGGAATTGTTTTGTATAAGATCCGGGAATAACCACGCTGCGTGCAGGTACACGTCCTTTCATTTCAAAAGGAACAGGGCCTGTAACATCAATAATCTTGGTTGATTTGGTTAATACCACGTTGGCACCAAGTACGGCTTCTTTTTCAACAATCACACCTTCCACCACAATACAACGGCTGCCAATAAAACACCCGTCTTCAATAATTACGGGGCTTGCCTGGAGAGGTTCCAATACACCACCAATACCAACACCACCGCTCAGGTGTACACCTTTACCAATCTGTGCACAGCTTCCAACAGTTGCCCATGTATCAACCATTGTGCCTTCATCAACATAAGCACCAATGTTTACATAGCTTGGCATGAGTACCACGTTCTTGGCGAGGTAAGCACCATATCTTGCAACCGCATGAGGAACAGCACGAACACCTAATTCCTTATAATTTTTCTTGAGCAGCATTTTATCGTAAAACTCAAAAGGAGCCAAGTCCCAGGTTTGCATTTGCTGAATACCAAAGTACAGGAGAATGGCTTGTTTTACCCATTCGTTAACCTGCCAGCCATGTTCCGTAGGTTCGGCAGTACGTAAACGTCCTTTATCCACTTCTTCAATCACAGCTCTTACAGCATCAGTGTATGTATTGTCTTTCAGAAGCTCACGATTTGCCCATGCTTCAAGAATAAGATTTTTCAGTTCCATTAGTTCGATTTTGCTGCGAAAATAGAGCAAGCTGTACAATTAAGTTCAATTCTTTTTGTTTCATAAGTGTAAGTGGCAATGATGGTGCTTTTTTTGTGAACAATTGTTGATTCGTTTTTTTGATATTCTGAATAGTCATGAAATCATCAAATTTTTATCAGGCAGCATGTACGGCGTCTGGTCTGTCTTGTTACCAGTATTTTTGATTTGAAAACAAGTAACATGAAGCAATCCACCATTGTCCTTTTATTATCCGTATTTATTTTTAACGCAGCTTACTCCCAGGATTTCACAACTGAAAAGACCAAATCACATTTCGAAGTTTCGGCTAAATATCTTTCACGAAATGTTTACCTGGGAAGAACTGATTCTGCAAAAATTTCTTACCTCTCACCGGGAATTGGTTTCTTTCATAAATCAGGTTTTCATTTGCTGGGTTCAGTTTCCTATATGCCCAACGGTGGCGCCAACAGGATAGATGTGGCGACGATTGAAGCGGGTTATGATTTTACCATTGGCCCAAAGTTTTACGGTGGTATTTATGCCGATCAATTCTTTTATAATACAGGAAGTTTTGCTGTGAATGCTGAAATACATACCAGCATTGGCATGTACGGCGGTTATGATGCAGGTTGGGTAACCATTAACGGCGGTGCAGGTTATACATTGGGAGCATTGCCCGATATTATTACGGAAGCTGGTTTAAGTCACAGCTTTTTTGCTGATAAGGAAAGGCTGGAAATAACTCCATCAGCAAAGTTTAATGCAGGCTCACAAAACTATTATAAGGCTTACTATACTTCTGGAAGGGCTTCCAAGTCAGGTGTGGCATTGTCTAAATCAAAAGGAAAGGGCAGGGGGCTTGGTAATTCCGGTTCCACCACCACAACAACAACAGTTACCACCACCATTCAGGATGCATCACATTTTACCCTGCTTGATTATGAAATCAGCTGCCCCTTTGATTACAAACTGAAGAAATGGGAACTGAAGTTTACGCCTACACTGGCCATCCCCGTTAACCCGGCAACTATTGTAAATGGCACACAGATGGTGCAGGAAAGCATCAGTAATCATCTTTACAGTGAGGCTGAACTTATTTACAGTTTCTGATCCTGTTAAGTTGAATGTTCCTGTTTAAGCTGCATTTAATAAATTGCACCCAATTTCTATTTCATGCAGATAGCATTTGATGCCAAACGTGCATATCATAATCAAACAGGTTTAGGACATTACAGCCGTACATTAATCCGTTCGCTGGCAATATCATTTCCGCAACATCATTATTATTTATTCAATCCAAAACCTTCTTCGCTGTTTTATTTCGATGCGCTGAAGAATATAACGGAAGTAAATCCTTCCAACATATTTACAAAAAAACTTTCGTCGTTGTGGAGAAGCAATTGGGTAAAGCGTGATTTAAAGAAACGGAAGATTGATCTGTACCACGGTCTAAGCCATGAAATACCGGTGAACATTCATAAAACAGGGATTAAATCAGTTGTTACCATTCATGACCTTATTCATGAACGTTATCCTGAGCAATATAAATTCATTGACCGAAAAATCTATACAAGAAAATTCAGGTATGCCTGTAACCATGCCGACAGGATTATTGCCATCAGCGAACAAACCAAACAGGATATTATCAAGTTCTACAAAATACCTGCAGCTAAAATTGATGTGTGTTACCAAAGCTGCAATCCTTCATTTGGCGAAACAGTTTCAGATACTGTAAAGCAACGGGTGAAAGAACATTACCATTTGCCTGACCGTTATTTTCTTTATGTAGGATCGATCATTGAACGCAAGAACCTGCTGAATGTATGCAAGGCGCTTCAACTGGCAGGAGATGAGATCAGCATTCCACTGGTTGTAATTGGCAACGGATCGGCCTATAAACAACAGGTGAAGGATTTTCTTTACCTGAATAACGTTTACGAAAAAGTTATTTTCTTATCTGATTCACCTCAGGCAAAATTTTCGCCAACCTTTCAATCGGCTGTTGATTTTCCTGCTATTTATCAAATGGCTGAAGGAATGATTTATCCATCCGTGTTTGAAGGGTTTGGTATTCCTGTGCTGGAAGCATTGTGGAGCCGCATACCGGTTATTACATCCAATGTTTCCTGTTTGCCCGAAGCTGGTGGTGATGGTGCTTTTTATGTTGATCCAACCAAGCCTGAAGAAATTGCTGCACAAATGAAACGGATCTTAAACGACAAACAATTTGTTGCTCAGCAGGTTGAAAAAGGATGGCAGCATGCACAGAAATTTACCAATGAACATACTGCTGCACAGGTAATGAAAGTGTACGAAAAAGTAGTTCATTCATAAAGAATCATTGAAAATTGAAAGTGGCTTTTCTGCTTTTCAATTCTACACTTTTCATTCTAAATTCTTCATTCACCCTCAGGGTTGTATTTTTGCGGCTATGATGATTGATTGTACAAAGAAGGAACTGGAGATATTGCAGATCATTGGAGATTGTGCACAGAAGATGAATGTGCCCTGTTATCTTGTTGGTGGTTTTGTAAGAGATAAATTATTACAAAGAGATTGTAAGGATCTTGATTGTGTTTGTGTAGGCGATGGTATTGCTCTTGCGCATGAAGTGGCTTCCCGTTTTACTCCGCAGCCGCAGGTAGCTTATTTTAAAACATTCGGTACAGCTAATATAAAGGTGGATGGTTTTGAAATTGAATTTGTTGGTGCACGTAAAGAAAGCTATGCATCGCATTCAAGAAAACCTGAAGTGGAACCCGGCACATTGGATGATGATCAGAAGCGCAGGGATTTCAGCATCAATGCACTTGCCATCAGTTTAAATAAAGATGATTACGGGCAATTGGTTGATCCCTTTAATGGTATTGAAGACCTTGAGCTGAAAATCATCCGCACACCATTGGAACCGGGTACAACGTTCAGCGATGATCCGTTACGGATGATGCGTGCTGTTCGTTTTGCTTCACAACTTGGTTTTTCCATTTTACCTGAAACATGGATTGGTATTATTGAAAATGCAGAACGCATCCGTATTGTTTCGAAAGAACGGATTGCTGATGAGCTGAATAAAATTGTATTGAGTCCAAAGCCTTCCATTGGTTTTGAATTGCTGTACAAATGTGGTTTGCTGAAAATTATTTTCCCGCAGATGGTAGATCTTGCCGGTGCTGAATACATTGATGGCAAAGGCCACAAGGATAATTTTTATCACACCATCCAGGTACTCGATAATATTTCAGAACATACAACTGACTTGTGGTTGCGCTGGGCGGCTATCCTGCACGATATTGGTAAGCCGGCCACCAAACGTTTTGAGCAAGGTCATGGCTGGACGTTTCATGGTCATGAGGTGGTGGGTGGAAGAATGGTGCCTAAGATTTTTACACAGCTCAAACTTCCGATGAATGAAAAAATGAAGTTTGTGAAAAAGCTGGTGGAGCTGCACCTGCGTCCCATCAGTTTAACCAAAGAAAATATTACCGATAGTGCGATACGCCGGTTGTTGTTTGACGCAGGCGAAGATTTTGATGCATTGATGATGTTATGCAATGCTGATATTACTTCCAAGAATCAGCATAAGGTGCAACGTTACCTGCAGAATTTTGAAATGGTTCGTATGCGTTGCCGTGAAGTGGAAGAGAAAGATCATATACGCACCTGGCAGCCACCAATCACGGGAGAAATCATTATGCAGACATTCAATGTTCCTCCTTCAAAAATTGTTGGCGACCTGAAAACGGCAATTAAAGATGCGATTCTTGACGGGCAGATTGAAAATAATTACGATGCTGCTTTTGAATTTATGCTGCAAAAAGCGAAGGAAGTAAATCTTGTTCCTGTGAGGGAATAAATCTATTTTTGTTGTTGACATTTGGATGGATAAGCTTGCTTACGCATCTCAGATTTCAAATTAATCACTTCAAATTTATTTATGGCTGTTTTACGTTTCAGGGTTTATTGGGAAGAAGATGATGCAGTTTACAGGGATGTTGCCATTAAGCATACGCAAAACTTTAAAGAGTTGCATGATGCTATTCTGAAAGCATATGAGTTTGATAATAAACACAAGGCAACCTTTCATCGCAGTAACGATCATTGGCAGCGTGGCCGTGAAATTTCATTGGAGAAATACGACAAGCCTTATAAAGCTGAGCCATTGCTGATGGAAGAAACGACTGTTGGCAGTGAAATTCGTGAACCGAATCAGAAGTTTATTTACATCTACGATTTTAATAAAAACTGGACTTTTCTTGTTGAGCTTATTAATGTAAGTAAAGAAGAAAATCCAAAGCTGGTTTATCCCTGCACTGTACGCAGCGAAGGAATTGCACCAAGTCAATACGGAACGAAAGGATTGGTTGGCGATAAACTTGCTGAAGTGGAAGAGAAATACGATTTAGCTTCAGTTGGTGATGGTTTTGGTGAAGAAGGTGAAGAAGAAGATGGTACCGGAGAGGAGGAAGATGAAAGCACAGAAGATGATACTGCGTTCTAACTCTGCATCAACAGTTATCAATTTTAATTACAATCATTAAACATACAGCTGAGTTCTGTACAAACTCATTTGTAGATGCAAAAAACAGTTATTCTTATTGTTGGGCCAACGGCTGTTGGTAAAACTGCAGCAGCAGTTCATCTTGCACAACAATTTTCCACTGAAATTATTTCAGCCGATTCACGGCAATGCTTTAAAGAAATTTCTATTGGTGTAGCCAAACCTTCAGCAGAGGAGTTAAAACTGGTAAAACATCATTTTATCAATTCTCATTCGGTTCATGATGAAGTTACTGCTGCTTCCTATGAAACCTATGCATTAAATGCAGTTCAGCAGATTTTCAATGAGCATAACGTTGCTGTAATGGTTGGTGGCACAGGTTTGTACATCAAAGCTTTTTGTGAAGGCATGGATGAAATTCCTGCTGTAAAAGAAGAACTGAGAACAGAACTCCAGGACAAACTTAAACAGAACGGTATTGAATGGCTGCAGCAACAATTAACTGAACTTGATCCTTTGTTTGCAGCAAAAGGCGAAATGCAGAACCCTCAGCGTATGCTCAGGGCTTTGGAAATTGTTTTGCAAACCGGGAAGTCAATTATCACATTCAGAAAAGGCGAGAAGCAAAAAAGGGATTTTAATATCATTAAAATCGGGTTGGATTTGCCACGGGAAGAGTTGTACAACCGCATTAACCAGCGTGTAGATATTATGATGGATGAAGGGTTGCTGAAAGAAGCTGAATCAGTTTATCATCTTCGTCATTTCAATGCATTGCAAACAGTTGGCTACAGGGAGTTGTTTGATTTTTTTGATGGTAACTGTAATCTTGAAACAGCCATCAGCAAAATCAAGCAAAACTCACGACATTATGCCAAGCGGCAGTTAACATGGTTCAGGCGTGATGAACAGATTAAATGGTTTCATCCAAAACAAATAACTGAAATTGAACAATACATCAGGGAAGAAATAAAAAAAGCGGATCAAAACTGATCCGCTTCCTGTTTTATTCGAAGTAAGAAATTAAAACTTAAATCCTACAGTTGCAGTAATCTGACCGTTGTAATAATTATCTTTTGCATAAGGGAATGTAGCCGAACTCAATGTATAAGGTATATGGAAGTTTCTTCCAAAACCATGCGCATAAGTAAGATCAATGAACATGCCTTTATCCCTGTATCCAACACCAAGGCTTGGTGTCATGCGCCATCCCTTTACATTTGAACCTGATAAAAAGTCTTTGCTGTAAGGGCTTCCCATATAGTTAAATCCGGCACGAACCATCAATGTTTTAAACTTCAGCTCACCACCAATTTTTGCATTTACAGCCATCTTGTAAGTGTTATCAATGGATGTGTTTAATCCTTTGAAATAATCCACTTCACTTTGCGACGGAACATTTTCGCTGCTGCTGTACGACATTGCTTTATAATTCACCAGTTCAACATCACCGGTAATGAAAGCTTTTTGTTTTGTAACATCGTTTATTTCACGGAATACGTATGATACACTTGCACCTAATTTCCAGGGTGTGTTTAATTGGTAATTATAAACGTTATCACTTCCGTTAATTCCTGCTACGCTGTTTATATCAGCTGTATTGTACGTATAAGATGTAGGTTTTGAAGGATCGTTATTCAAACGGCGTGAAAGATTTTCAATGTTGCTGGTTATGCTTGCATCAGCCACATCTTTCAATGAAATTATCGATGGGGTGTGGAAGGTTAAACCAATACGGAAATATTCAACCGGTTTGAAAATAATACCAAGCTTGGCATTAAAACCGGTACCTGTTGTTTTAAGATTCTCCCTGAAAATAAAACTGTCAAAATCATTGTTTGTATTTCCAGTCCCGTCTTTTTCAGTGATGGTGCTTTTTCGTTCGTAATTAATAATGGGAATACCAATGGTAACACCATAAAGGAATTTATTGTTCCTGTTCCATGCCATTGCGATTGCGGCTTCGGTCATGCCACCGCCTGTTTGATAAGCAAACTTCTGGTTCAACATTTTATCTGTACTTGCATAAGTGAATAAATGCCCGTTGGCATCAATATCAAGTAAATAAGATTCGTAAGCCTGGCTTGCACCTAATGGAAAATTTTTCCTGATATCATCCACGCTGGTGGCGCTGCTGTTGTCAACTTCTTCAATCCATTTAAACGAATAGGAGCTGTTCAGGTTTGTTCCTCCATAAGAAAAACCGGAATTGAAATTTGCTGTTCTGTTTACAGCAAATGAAAGTGCAGTGCTGTTATTATTGTAACGGTTCCCCCAGCCAAAAATAAAACCGCTTGTTCCAATGTTGAATTTGTTTTTGCTGCCGGTTGTTGTCTGATCGTTGTACAACATTTTATCCGAGTTGAGATTGAAAGCCGGGCTGAAAACTATTTCATTTGTTCTGAACTGTGCAAGACCTGCCGGATTAATGAAGCTGGAACTGATATCGCCGCCAAGAGAAATATTTGCTCCGCCAATTGCCTGTATACGTGCCGATCCAGTAGAAACGGGCTGATAGGAGAAACGCAATGCATCGAAAATATCCTGGGCGTTTATCTCTTGTATTAAGCACATAGCAATTCCTGCTATGAAAATTTTTTTCATAAAATGGTTATTTGTGGAATTTCATTAAAATCAATCACCTTTTAGTTACGACGGCCGCCTGCAGAACCTCCTGATGAACTTGAAGAAGAACTACTGCTGCTACTTGAAGAAGATGAAGATGATGATGATGAACTGCTGCTAGGAGTGTATGTATGGTTACTTGTTCCTGATGAGGAAGAAGAAGAACCTGAATTATAGTTGGAAGAAGAATTGTTGTTGCTTCCACCACCAAAAAATCCTGTTCTGCCATTACTACTACCGCTGTTATTATTGCTGAAATAGCGCCCTCCGTTAGAACCCGGTTTGGAGAAGCTTGATCCGGAATTTGAAGGGTATCGCTGTATGGGTGATGAATAGCGTACTACATTGCTATGGGCAGGAGTACCTGGTCCACCAACAACAATTGTATTATTACCTCCGGGAATTAAAATATAATTTGAATAGCCTTTATATCCATAAGTCCAGGGGTTATAAGGATTGTAACCATAGCTGTTGTAATTACCCCAGCCGTAGTTCATGCCCCAGTAATTATTCCATCCCCAGGTGTTGTAAGGATTATTCCATGTATTCCAACCCCAGCTTCCATAACGTGGAGTATCCCAGTAATAATCATCATAGTAACGAAGACGTGGATCACGGATTTCCTGGCGAAGACGGCGGTCTTCCAGGTTGCGATCGTTATAAGAAAGCCTGTTATCCTGGTCCTTATCTACTTGTGCATAAGTACTGGCTTCTTTTACAGGTGAATAATAAACATCATCAGGTGTTTGTCCAACACGGTAAGTAGCACAGGAACTAAGCCCAGCTAACATTAAACCGAAGAGTAAAATTCGGGTTCCCATAATTTTAGAATTTAGGTTTGTAATGTGAAGTTACTACTTTTGCAACTTCGTGTAAACAACTATTTTATAGCAACAAAGAACAAGCCATAACAGCTTATTCATTGTATGGTGGCTGTTAAATTAATGGTAAACATTTCATAAAGAAAATTAACAATGGCAGAGGCAATTACTTCCCGTGAACAGGATTATTCGCAATGGTACAACGATCTGATTTTAAAAGGTGGACTGGCTGATTATTCAGCTGTAAGAGGCTGTATGGTTATTAAACCGTATGGATTTGCTCTTTGGGAAAATATGCGTGATCAATTAGACAGGATGTTTAAAGAAACAGGTCATGTGAATGCTTATTTCCCACTCTTCATCCCAAAAAGCTTTTTGAGCAGGGAAGCAGCCCATGTGGAAGGTTTTGCCAAAGAATGTGCTGTTGTAACACATTACAGGCTTAAGAACGATCCAAACGGTGGTGGTGTTGTGGTTGATCCGGAAGCAAAGCTGGAAGAGGAACTGATTGTTCGCCCGACTTCTGAAACAATTATCTGGAATACGTATAAAGACTGGATTCAGTCGTACAGGGATTTACCCATTCTTGTAAACCAATGGGCAAACGTGGTGCGTTGGGAAATGCGTACAAGATTGTTTTTACGTACTGCAGAATTTTTATGGCAGGAAGGACATACAGCACATGCAACTGCTGACGAAGCGGTGATTGAAACAAGAAAAATGCTGGATGTATATGCACAGTTTGCAGAAGAATGGATGGCTGTACCTGTTATTAAAGGGGTGAAAACAGCCAATGAACGTTTTGCAGGTGCAGTTGATACTTATTGCATTGAAGCACTGATGCAGGATGGCAAAGCACTGCAGGCAGGCACATCACATTTCCTTGGACAGAACTTTGCCAAAGCCTTTGATGTAAAATTCAGCGATAAGGAAAATAAACTTGAATATGTATGGGCAACCAGCTGGGGTGTAAGCACAAGGCTGATTGGAGGATTGGTGATGGCTCACAGTGATGATCAGGGTTTGATTCTTCCTCCAAAAATTGCCCCGTTGCAGGTGGTGATTGTTCCAATTTTCAAAAATGATGTTGAAAAGGGAATGATCGATAACAAGGTTGCTGAGATTATTCAAAACCTGAAAGATCTTGGTATCAGGGTGAAATACGACGACCAGGATAATGTAAGACCGGGCTGGAAATTTGCAGAATATGAACTGAAAGGTGTTCCTGTACGTATGGCAATCGGGCCAAGAGATTTAAGTAACAACGTGGTTGAAATTGCCCGCAGGGATACGAAGCAGAAGCAATCAGTAACTATGGATGGCATTGCTTTCTATGTACAGGCTTTGCTTGATGAAATTCAGCTGAATATTTTTGAAAAGGCAAGACGTTATCGTGATGAACACATCACCCGTGTAAACACATGGGATGAGTTTGTTGAAACGCTTCAGAATAAAGGTGGTTTTGTATCAGCTCATTGGGATGGTACTGCTGAAACAGAAGAAGAAATTAAAACCAAAACAAAGGCAACCATCCGCTGTATTCCGTTGGATAATGAACCTGAAGAAGGAACCTGTATTTTAACCGGCAAGCCTTCCACACAAAGAGTTTTATTTGCGTTGGCTTATTAATAACTGATGTAATAAAGTGAAGAGCACAGCCATTGGTTGTGCTCTTTTTTTATTTGATAAAGTTCGATCTCCATTGTATGTTTGGTTATGCAGTTATTCTTACTGGATAATATGTACAGCAACACTGTTAAGTGGATGGAGCAGCACATGCTTACCTGTCCAAGTAAGTTTTTTACGCATATCGATTGTCCCGGCTGTGGTTTGCAGCGCAGTTATATTTCGCTGCTGAAAGGAGATGTAGCTGAAAGCTTGCGACTTTATCCAGCTGCAATACCTATTATGTTTTTAATTGTGTTCCTTTTGCTGCACCTGGCAAATAAGTATAAAAAGGGTACAAATATCCTTGCAGTTTTATATATTTTCTGTGCAATAATAATTGCAGTACATTATATTTACAGGGTAGTAACACACCAAATTTTCTAACGAATGGAACAAAATCAGCAGCAGGATTATTTAACACCTAATCAAACTGTACTTCCTCCTCTTCCTAATGCAACGGTATCTTTAGTACTGGGAATACTTTCAATCGTTGTTTGCGGTGTTGGATTTGTGCTTGGAATAATCGGAGTTGTTATGGCGAACAAAGATTTGAGTTTATATGCCAATAATCCCGGTGTATACAGTGAGTCATCTTATAACAACAGCAAAACAGGACGTATTTGTTCTATCATCGGAATTATTGTATCGTCATTATTTGTAGTGGCATATGCTGCATATATGATCTGGATTCTTTCAATAATTAAAGATCTTAAACAATAAATTCTTTTCAAATCAAAACCAAGCTTTATGGATCAGCAAAACAATCAGGTTCAACAACCACTTCCTAACGGAACTACTGTTCTGGTATTAGGCATTCTTTCAATTGTAATATGTTTCATTACGGGAATTATTGCACTGGTAATGGCCAAGAAAGATATGGCACTTTATAATGCAAATCCCGGTATGTACACTCCTGCATCTTACAACAACTTAAAGATTGGACGCATCTGCGCAATCATTGGTATTGTGTTGCAGGCAATAGGCATATTAGTTTATATCCTTATGATTGTAGTATTTGTTGGAGCTGCTGCAACAGGCGGATTCAATCATTAATAAACTTTATTCTGCAATTCATTGAAAAGCCGCTTTATTTAAGCGGCTTTTTTATTCTTTTGTTGCGAGGTAATTATAATCAGCAATCAATCGCTCCAGGAACATATCCACTTCAAGATTTGTTTGAATTTTCAATACTTCTTTAATTCTGCCGGCAATGCGGTGTGCAGTGTCGTACCTGTTTGTTTTATACATTTGAGTTAACACCGATTTGATTGTGTTAATATCCCTGTCGCTCAGTTTTAAAACTTCCGGAAAAAGAACCTTATAATCCTTTTGAGTTATTTCCATAAACACTGTATCGTGTATGGAACTGTCGATTTTTGTATTCACAATGGTAGTGCCCGCAGCAAGATCGCCAAGCCGTTGGTTTTTTGCTGTAACAGCAATAACAATCACCACTACAACTCCGCCGAAAATGAAGTAGAAAAATTTTATAACAATGTATATGTCGGGCAACAATACACTGAAGAAAAGCGGCCATTCCCAAATCCGGAAAAACCATCTTAAAATATATTGGCTGATATTCGGATCACCGCCATCCAAACTCATCACCCGTAATCTCAAAGCTTTTTTACCCAGGCTTTGACCATACATTGTTATTTCACAAACAACATGGTACAGCAGCATGGGTATGCAAATGAGTAAAATATCAATTGTGTAAGCCTGTTCAAATGCAATATCTGTAATAATGTAAATGAGATATTTCATCAGGTACATGTACAGCAGTAAAATAACCAGGTCAATAAAATATGCGCCCAGCCTTTTGTGGAAAGGGGCAATTTCAAACTCTAATGAAATGTTGAACGGGGTGCTTATCAGTACATCGGGCATACAGCAAATTCTGTTTGTAAAATAAAGGAATTAATTGAACCAAATTGTTTGTAATTAAAAATTACTTGGTATTTTCATTTACAGACTAAAGCTATGCGAGAAGCACTATTCATTAAAAAAAATGCGCAGAAGTGGAACGAATACCAATATCTGCAAACTGAAGATCCGGATCAAACCGCTGATAGGTTTATTACATTACTTGATGATCTTTCTTATTCACGTACATTTTACCCGCACAGCAAAGTAACCCGCTGGATTAACAGTCTTGCAGTAAGCATTTATCAAACTATTTACCAGAATAAAAAACAAAAGTTTTCACGCCTTTTTACTTTCTGGCAATATGAATTACCGCTGATGTTCAGGAAATACCACCGTATGTTGCTGTATACCTTTCTTGCATTTTCACTGTTTTGTTCAATGGCCGTTCTTTCGTCCATGAAAGATGATGGATTTGTAAAAGGAGTACTGGGTGAAAACTATGTTTCAATGACCGAGGATAATATTGAAAAAGGTGATCCCTTTGGTGTGTATAGCGATGAAAGCAGTTTTAACATGTTTGTACGGATTGCTTTTAATAATATCAAAGTAGGCTTTTTGATGATTGCAGGCGGATTACTGGCAGGTATTGGTACAATGCTAGTATTTTTTCAGAATTGCATTATGCTGGGCAGTTTTCAATATTGGTTTTTTGCAAAAGGATTGGGATGGGAGAGTGTACTTGTAATCTGGATACATGGCACATTGGAAATTTCAGGAATGATTATTGAAGCATGTGCAGGTTTTATTCTTGCAAAAAGTATTCTTTTCCCGGGCACTTTTACCCGATGGGTTTCATTTAAACGAGGAGCAAAGGATGCAATGAAAATCTGCATATCACTGATACCAATAACCCTTACAGCTGCATTTCTTGAAAGTTATATCACACGTCTCAGCTCAAATGCATTTGACAAAACAACCAACACATCACTTGCAACAGGAACAAGCATTGCCATACTTGCTGTTTCACTTGCGTTTATTATCTGGTATTTTGTTATTTATCCCATCAGGCTCGAAAAACGTTTTGCAAATAAATCACTACTGACAGAAAAAACAAAGGGATCGTGAATATGAAAAGAGCTGTTTGGTTAGGTTTATTTTTATTTGGGTTCATGATTGCTTCGCATGCACAGGAAGTGATTGTAGACTCTGCTGTTGCTCCGCCACAGGTAGCCGACAGCAGTTATGAAGATGAAACTGTTTCAACTGAAAAAAACGTAAATACAAGCGATACGACTATTTCAATGGATTTCTGGGAATACCCGGTTGACAGTATTAACTCGTTTCGAAAGCAGAAAGATTTCAGCTATGTAAAAAATTTAGACAGCCTGTTAAAAGTATGGCAGGCACAACAAAAAACTGTTGCTAAACCAACTACGCAACAGAAGGAAGTGGATGTTTCACCTGTATTTTCTTTTGTACGCATTTTGCTTTGGTCAATTGCAATTGCTGTTATTTTATTTGTGATTTACCGGTTGTTTCTTTCTGAAAATGGATTGTTTACATCTCCCACAAAAAACAAATTGCTTGAACTGGAAGAAGAGCCCGTTACAGATATTGAATATCTTGATCAGCAGCTGAGCGAAGCTGTTAATGCAGGCGATTACCGTCTTGCAGTACGTTACTTGTACCTGCAGGTGTTATCAAAAATTTCAGAAAAGGGATGGATTGTTTTATCGCCCGATAAAACCAATTACCAGTATGTGCGGGAATTAACAAAACCTCATTTGAAGAATGATTTTTCACGCATTACCATGAATTACGATTATATATGGTATGGTGATTTTGTTATAGAACGGGATGTGTTTACTGCAGTAAAAGAGGAATTTGATCAGTTTCAATTAAAAATTAAACAGGCATGAAACTGATTGTACGATATAGTTTACTCCTGCTCATTATTGCAACAGCTGCCTGCAGAGATAAGAATGCTGTGAAGTTGCCTGATTTGCGGCACACTTATTCAAAGCGAAGTAAAAAACCGTTTGGCGCATTTACAGCATACAATATGCTGAAAGAAAAATACAGCAGTTCAGGTGCCGATTTTTCAACAGTGAATAAACCCTTCTATAAAAACGATGTGACCAAGTATGGAAAGAAGGGATTGTTTGTTGTGATCGCTGAATCGGTATTGATGAGCGAAGAAGATATTGCCTCAATGCTTCATTACGTTGAAAACGGGAACCAGGTTTTTATTTCATCAGAGTACATTTCGGATGAACTGATGGATACACTTGGGCTGCAGGTGCAATACCAGGATCTGTTCAGTATGTTTCAAAACAATCAGAAACCCGGTGATGCATTGCATCTTACAACTGTACAGATGGCTGATACTTTAGAGTTTGGTACAAAAAAATATGGTTTTTATTATTTTCCGTTTAAACGTTGTTTCCTGAAAACTGATAGTACAGAAACTGTGCGCACACTTGGTTTAAATGAAAATGCTGCCCCTGATTTTATTACGCTGCCTTATGGCGATGGCCGTTTCTTTTTTCATCTTCATCCTGAAGCATTCAGCAATTATTTTCTGCTCACGAATAACAACAAGGATTATTTTGAAAATGTATTCACCTATATTCCTGCAGTACGTAATGCTGTTTACTGGGATGATTATTACAGATTGGGCAATTCACCCGATGATGATTTTTCCATGTTTGGTGTTTTCATGAAATACCCGATGCTGCGATGGGCGTTGTTTGTTGCTTTGGGTGCAATTCTATTTTATGTTGCTTTTGGCAGCAAACGCCGGCAACGGATTGTGCCGGTAAAACAGAAATACAATAATGACAGTGTTTCTTTTGTTGAAACAATCGGCCGTTTATACCTGCAGAAAAAAGACAATCACAATATTGCCGATAAGATGATTACCTATTTTATGGAATACATCCGTACGCATTATTACCTGAACACTTCACAGCTCAACAGTGAATTCTTTTCATCACTTTCACGTAAAACTGAAGTGCCTGAGCAGGAAGTAAAAAACTTTTTTGAAAAAATCAGTCATCTGCAGCAATCAGAAAAAATATCTGATGAACAGTTGCTCGATTTAAATAACCGCATTCAATCTTTTCTTAAAAAATAAATTTCATGGATAACCAATTTTTTCAGCAACGCACCGATCTTTCACAACTGAACAACGCCATTGCAACCATACGTGAAGCAGTAGGAAAAGTTATTGTCGGACAGGAACAAATGGTTGAACTGATGATTGCAGGTATACTCGCCGATGGACACATTCTTATTGAAGGTGTACCCGGTGTTGCCAAAACACTTTCGGCGAAACTGATGGCCAAACTGATTGATGCTGAATTTTCACGCATACAGTTTACGCCTGATCTGATGCCGAGTGATGTATTGGGTACATCTGTCTTCAATCCTAAAGAAGCCAGCTTTCAATTTAAGGCAGGGCCATTGTTCAGCAATGTGATTTTGATTGATGAAATTAACCGTGCTCCGGCAAAAACACAATCGGCTTTGTTTGAAGTAATGGAAGAACGGCAAGTTACTGTTGATGGAACAACTTATCCGATGCGTACTCCGTTTATGGTGCTTGCAACGCAAAACCCGATCGACCAGGAAGGAACTTACCGTTTGCCTGAAGCACAGCTTGATCGTTTCCTGTTTAAGATTGAAGTAGGTTATCCAACACTTGAAGAAGAGGTAATGATTTTAAGTAACCAGCACCAGGCCGATAACCGTCACCTGCTGAGCAATATTGAAAAGGTATTGACTGCTGATGAAATTGCAACCTACCGTGAAACCATCCGGCAGATTGTTGTTGAGCCAAAGCTGCTCGAGTTCATCGCAAAAATTGTAAATGAAACAAGAAACAATCCATCTTTATTTCTCGGGGCATCACCACGTGCATCATTAGCCATTGTAAAAGCTGCAAAAGCATTTGCCGCTTTGCGTGGCAGGGATTTTATTACACCCGATGATATTATTGAAGTGGCACCTCATGTGCTTCGTCACCGTATCATTCTTACACCCGAAAAGGAAATGGAAGGTATTACTGCCGATGAACTCATCGACAGAATTATTAAATCATTAGAAGTACCTAGATAGCATGTTCTGGTTGATCATTCTTGCGGGCATACTGCTTTTTATTGCAGCAAAATACTGGCTGAAACCTTTGTATTTCAGCAACAGGTTCTTTTTGCTGGCAGGTGTTTCTATGTTTGTGTTTCTTATTGCATTCTTTTTCCCTGTAATGGAAACACTTGCAAAAGTGCTGTTCTTTGTATTTGCATCTGCAGTTATTGCAGATCTTTTTTTCCTGTTTGTGATTAACCGTAAACCTGTTATTGAACGGAGCTTGCCAGAACGTTTAAGTAACGGTGATGAGAACCTTGTTTATATCACAATAGAAAACCGTTATCCGTTTTCTGTTCATGCAGAAGTGATTGATGAACTTCCTCAACAGTTCCAGGCAAGATCATTTTCAATGAAGCAGGTATTAAAGCCCGGCGAAGTAAAACTGCTGCAGTATAAACTTCGTCCTGTTGAGCGTGGTGAGTATCATTTTGGATTTGTACAGGTGTTTATTCAATCATTACTTGGTTTGGTTGAACGTAAGTTTAAAGGTGCAGAAGAAATCATGGTTCCTGTTTATCCATCGTTTATACAAATGCGGAAGTACCAGTTACATGCCGAAGCTGCACAAACAAAAGAAACCGGGAACCGCAGGTTACGGAAGATTGGTCACAGCATGGAGTTTGAACAGGTAAAGGAATATGTGCAAGGCGATGATGTGCGTACGCTCAACTGGAAAGCAACTGCAAGAAAAGGAGCGTTGATGGTGAATGCTTACACCGATGAAAAAAGTCAGCAGGTGTATTGTGTGATTGATAAAGGCCGCCTCATGAAAATGCCGTTTAATGAGTTAACACTGCTTGATTATGCAATCAATGCAAGTCTGGTAATGTGCAATGTTGCATTGCACAGGCAGGATAAATTCGGGTTGATGACCTTCAGCAATAAAATTGGTTCTGTACTTGCTGCCGACCGTAAACCTGTGCAGCTGGAAAAAGTACTGCAGATTTTATACAACCAGCAAACTGCATTTCTTGAGCCCGATTATGAAATGCTGTACATGCGTATACGTGCAAACATCAAACAGCGCAGTTTAATCATACTGTTTACCAACTTTGAATCACTGGCAGGAATGCAGCGGCAAATGGCTTACCTGAAACGTATTGCCAAATATCATTTACTGTTGCTGGTGTTTTTTGAAAACACCGAATTGAAATCGGTAACAGTGAAAAACGTAAAAGATATTGAAGACCTGTACGTAAAAACAATCGCCGGAAAATATGCGCATGAAAAACGGCTGATTGTAAAAGAACTTCAGAATGCGGGCATATTAAGTATTCTTACTGCTCCTGAAAATGTAACCGTGAATACAATTAATAAGTATATCGAGATTAAGACGAGACAGGCGATATAGATCCTTTTTTTGTCATGAAACTTACGCTAACTCTATTATTATTTTTATCAGTAAATGCTATTTCTGGACAGAATAGAAATATTGAAATTAAGTACGGAGAATCTTATGATAAAGATTTAGTTGATTCTGTTCTTGATTCCTTACATCTGAAAAATGAATTCGTAGTTAGCTTTCGTATAACTTCAGTCTGGATGAAAAATCCAGACTATTTAATAATAACGAAGAAAAATAACAGTATCGCAGCATTTAAATATGTAAATAAATCAGAGAATCACTTAAAGAAGTTATCTATTTCACAAGATTCTTTAATCAGTCTTTGGAATCCTTTTATATCAGATCTTTTTGAAATAAAGAATTCCAACAAAATAATTGACAATTGTTCAAAAGATACAAGCAGAGAAGCAAGGGTTCAATACATTAAGATGATGCCTGAAGATAGCCATAGCTATAAGTTTATTATTATTTCAAAAAGGCAGATAAAAAAGTTACATTATTACGATCCTGAGTTTTTTGAAAAGTACTGTGGTTCTGTAGTTGAAAGGCAAAAGATTATTAAATGTGTTTTAATGATTAAGAAAATATTGCAATCCGCTATTGTTTATTAATTATGAGATTTCAGTATCTATTATCTTGTTTCCACACTCAACCTTCACTTCCTTACCTTTGCCGCCAATGAAACAGGAAACTCCAAACATATTTGCAGAAGGACAGGTGTTATTAGTTGATAAACCGCTGGAATGGACATCGTTTGATGTGGTGGCAAAAATCCGTAATGTCATCAGGATAAAAAAGGTTGGTCATGCAGGTACGCTTGATCCGCTTGCAACTGGTTTGCTGATTCTCTGCACAGGAAAGTTTACAAAGAAAATTAACGAGTACCAGGCCCGTGAAAAAGAATACACCGGCACTATTACTATCGGCTCCACAACTCCAACGTACGACCTGGAAAGTCAGCCGGAGAATGTGAAAGATTATTCGTTTGTAACAAAAGAACTGATTGAAAAAACCACAAAGCAGTTTGTGGGTGATATTATGCAGGTGCCGCCAACACATTCAGCTGTTAAGCGTGATGGAAAACCAGCTTACGTTCTTGCAAGAAAAGGAATTGATGTGGTGCTTGATCCAAGACCAGTCACCATCAAAGAATTTGAAATAACAAGTATTGATCTTCCTGTCATTGGCTTTCGTGTGGTATGTTCAACCGGAACATATATCAGGAGTCTTGCAAATGATTTTGGAAAAGCATTAGGCTGTGGTGCACACCTCAGCAAACTTTGCCGCACAAGAATAGGAGAGTTTACACTCAACGATGCAAGAAGCCTGGAACAAACATTGGAGTGGGTGAGAGAAATAAAATCGTCAGAAGGGATACCCGATTCCCAATGAGAAATTAAAGTTTTCGTAGCGCCAGGTACGATCCTGTTCACGTTTTCCGTAAAGGTTCTGGAAACTTGTTTTAGGAATACGCCATCCGTCGTTTTTTTCAACAAAAGGATAGGAGGGATTCTTTACTCTTAATCCAAAATCAAAACGCAGCAAGAATAATCCAACAAAATCAACACGGAAACCTGTACCCACACTTACACCAAGATCCCTGTAAAAGTTTTTGAATTTAAATACCACCGTATCGTTTCCTGCATTGGCTTTGTTGCGGAAGTTCCACACATTACCTGCATCAATAAAGAATGCTCCACGAAGCACTAATGTATTTGGCCAGATGTTCCAGATGTTATAACGGTATTCAGCATTCGATTCAAAAATCATGTCGCCACTGCGTGTAAAAAACTGGTTACGTCCGCCCGTACGCTGATCCATTGAACTGGAGCCGGGGCCAATACTTCGTAACGGCCATGCACGCATACTGTTGGGGCCACCACCCGTAAACTGTTTGAAGAACGGCATGTTGGCATACTTGTTATCGTATAAATAACCTGCACCCGTTGCAACACGAAGGACAATATTGGTTTTTGGTTTTACAATATTGTATTTATACTCAGCATCAAATTTTACATATTCGAACAGTTCATTGTCAAACAGTCTGATCATTTTTTTCAAACGTCCAAACACAGCACCTGATTCTTCAAAGTTGAAACGGAACGATCCGTAATTATTACTGAATGGATATTTCTTTGACCTGATTTCAGGTTTTGAAACACTGACATTAAGATTGCCCAACACAAAACCTTCGTTAAATGAAGTGCGCAGAAAAGGTGTGTTGGCTAATTGTGTTTTAAATGTATCGGAAAGATTATACAGGTTTACATATTCAATATTGAGCGGGGTAACTTTCCAGATTGCTTTTTTAGGTGTTTGAAACTGCCAGCCAAAATTTGACGTAACCGAAGTAAGTGCAAACAATCCTTTTTTATTCAGGTTCCTGTCGATGATAGAAACGGAATTGGTATTGATTGATTTTTTATTGAGCCATTCTTTACTTTTCTTTTTAAAGAACCAGTCGGGTATTTTAGGAATGGTAATGCTGTTACTGTACGTTCCTTCTACTGCCTGCAGACCGGGGTTAATCTGTCCAACACCCATTTCAACACCACCACGAAGCGTTTGACTTAGTTGTACACCTTGCTTGCCGATGTTCCTGTCCTGCAAACCAACAGTTAAACCAAAACCAACCAGGTTACCTGCTGATGCAAAGATGGATTGTGTTTGGTTAAACACACTTTCAAGGTTGGTGCTGAATGCAAAACGTTTTGAAGGAACCAGTAAAATACTGTAATCAATTTTTGATGAATCTTCTTTTGAAAATGAAGGTTGAATTTTAATAACCTGCCAGAGATTGAGTTTGTTTAATTCCTCAGCTGTACGGCTCACGTCAATCATCCTGTAAATACTGTCGGGTTTTAAAAACAAATGTTGACGGATGAAGATTGGTTTAAACTTTTCTTCTTTGTACTTAACGATCACTTTTCCTCTATCGTTCGTTTCGTAAACAGTTGAATCAATATTTTCACCTTTGTATTCAGGATAAACGGTAATCAGGTTATTACGGAAACGTGTAAAAACAGTTGAATCTGTTTTGGGTTTTACCCTGATAAAAACATTGACAACAGGGTTTTCTCTTCGCTCTTTTGCTTCCTGGAAAACTTCCAGCTGACGTACCGGATCAAACGCAAGATCAGGATCAAGCAATTTCAGGAAAACAGTATCTACATCTGCCCACAAAACATCTCTTGTAATTTTATAAAAACCATTGTTACGGTACAAGGTAATCAGCCTGTCCATTTCAGCAGAGATCCGTTCTTCTGAAAATGGATCGCCTTTCTTCAGGTATGTTTCGGATTGATGGTTGCGTGTAATTTCCTGCAAAGGCAAAATAGCTGTCAGCAATGTATCATCAGGAATCAGAGCAATTGAATCCATCCTGAAAACAGGGCCGGTTATAACTTTGAAATGCGATACTGCACGTATTTGCTCACCTCTGAAAAGGGTATGTACTGTATCAATATGAAAGCTGTCTGTAACATGGCCATTGTAATATCCAATGGTTTTCAGAAATATTTCCATGTTTTCACGGCTCTGGCGAATGTAGCTGGTATCAAAAACAGCCGGGCTCACAAGCCTGTTCAAAATAAGATAGGATTGTTTAATCCGTAATTGCATGCTGTCGGTAAGCTGGGTATTGAGCCGTTCGGTTAAAACCGTTCTTTCTTCTTTTCTGAGCTTATCGTTTACAATTTGGATTTTATTATCATAAACAAATGCCTTTCCTTTGGGAACATCTTTTTTCTTAACAAACTTACTGGTACTGCAGGCAGCCAAAAATGCTGAAGCAAAGCAAAAAATCAGTACTTTAAATATTGCCCGGTAACCTTTCATAATAAGATAAACATGCTGAGTAAAAACGAAGTCAAATATATTCAAAGTTTAGGCCATAAAAAAAGAAGGCAGGAAGAAAGGTTGTTTATTGCCGAGGGAAGTAAAATGGTTGCGGAGTTTATTAAGGAAAAACCGGAGCTGGTTTCCCGGTTATACGCAACCGAAGAATTCTTTCAGCAATATCCTGAAGTTGCTGATTTCAGCGCCCGAACTGTCGTCACGGCAGAAGAGTTACAGCGTATTTCGCAATTGCAAACTGCAAATGAAGCGCTGGCCATTGTTCATTATTTACCAATAAAACATCTTGATCTTATAAAAGGAGGTCAGGTACTGGTGCTGGATGCAATCCGTGACCCCGGTAATATGGGTACCATTATACGTCTTGCTGATTGGTTTGGGATTGGTACAATTGTATGCTCACCGGATTGTGCAGATATTTATAACCCCAAAGTGGTGCAGGCTACAATGGGAAGTATTATGCGGGTTGATATTGTTGAAAAGGAACTGCCTGAATTTTTACAGATGCAGACCTTACCGGTTATTGGTGCTGTTTTGGGAGGAGATGAACTTTCTTCGTTTACATTTCCTGATGATGCATTGGTGGTAATAGGAAGTGAAGCGAACGGAATTGCCAAAGCTGTTTATCCCTTCTTGACACACAAATTAACCATACCAAGGTTTGGTGAAGCTGAGTCACTAAATGCAGCAATTGCAACAGGTATTTTTTTATGGGAGATGAAACGATGACATCAGTTGCCTAAACAGCACTGATACCAACTCTTTTCTGCACACATTGATTCGCTTCCAGTTCGTTGAGCATAAACTGTGCAAGATCGCCTGCGTTAATCCTGTATTTATTTGGTTGTGGCGGATAGTTAATGCTGCTGATATAATTACCTGTCGGGCCATCGTTAATAATATCGGGACTACATACAAAAGTCCAGTCAAGCCCTGATTCATTTAAATACTCAAAAGCTTTGCGGTGTTCATTTCCCACAGGTATATATTCAGGAGGGTAGTTTTTCTGGTCAATAAGCAAACTGTTTTCATCAAAGTTCAAAATGCCCATTCCTCCCAAAGCAATGATGCGCTTTTTGCCAGCTTTTTTCATTTGTTTGATGATATTCTTTATGCCGAGTGATCTTGCTTTATCCGTTCCATCAAATGCACCACCAATGGTGCTGATAACGGCATCACAATCTTTCAATGCATCATACACTTCGCCTTCATCAAACAAAGCACCTTTAACCAATTCAAGTTGATCATTTTCTATTTTGAGATCAAACACATTTCGTCCAAAGGCTTTTATCTGGTAATTTCTCCAGAGAGCCTGTTGAACAACCTGTATTCCTACCTGGCCAGTTGCACCAAAAACAATCAGTTTCATGATTAAAGCATTTCTTACAATTTACTCCAGTTTTTGAAATCTGTTAAAATTTTATTTACACTCAACCTTTGGTACGGAATTTTAATCTTTGTAATAAAAAAAGGATTGAGAAAATATTTACTTCTTTCAGCTTTACTGGTATCAAGTCATTTTCTGAAAGCACAGAAGATTGACAGCTTATTCTTTAATCTCTATACCGACAGCTTAAAAAAAGGTTCGTGGAATTACATTAATGTGGATGCAAAGCTGAGCAACGGCCGTTATATTCCTCTTACAACTGAACAGCTCAATATAAAAGTAAGTGCAGGAAAACTGGAAGGGAACAGCGTGTGGCTTGACTGGGATTTTAAACCTGAGTTTGTAATGGTTGATGTTGAACTGAAGAAAAATCCTTCGGTTAAAAAATCAATTACGATCTGGGTGAAGAAAAAAGATGAACAACTGAATGCACCTGTTCAGGATTCATTGATTCAGCAAATCAACAAGCGAACAAAATCTACTTCAACTAAGAAAAAACGAGGTTTGTAAGTATATATTAAACCTGCCAGAATACCATCAATCGCCAGATTCTGGCAAAAACAATTGCTATTGCAAACAAGCTTAGCAAAATTGCGGTAACTGTTTTCCTTCTGTCATCCTTAACTTTTAAATGTAGTAAAGCAAAAATGAAAGAAATAAAACCTATAAATGAAACATAATACTGAAAGCCGAATTGAAGCAATTCTGTTATCCCAAAAAGAGCCCTCGTTTTTCCATCCACTCGAAGATATTCTTTAGCGATTTCAATATTTATGATGATCGTGGCAATTATTGAAATGATGCTTAATAAAACAGCAATATTCAGAAAGTATTTTTTCATGCAATTAAATTTGCATTAGCTGATTTACAAAAAAATCAGCTGCCACCTTTCTTTTTCATCGGTGGTTTAGGTGTTGGCTTTTTTTGTTGCTCAGGTTGCTCAACGGGTATCACTCCATCACCAATCTTTTCCCGTTCTTTAAAATCAATGGCTTCCGGCACAGGAGCTTCACCATCTTTTAATTTAAAGTTGAATACCTTTTCAATGTGCTGCCATTGCCCGTTCTTCCATTGAAAACCTTCATAGTCGCCATCAGGAATATAAGTGTAGACTTTGTTGGGTTCATTTGTTTCTGAAATGAGATGATCGTAAATAATCATGTCCATTTCTTCATCGTACTGCACACGGGCACGACCATCTTTTTTGTATTCAAGTAAAAAGCGTGCAACAGCTGGTTTGGGAATGGTATCTTCTGCAAAAGAAAATGCTGATTGCTGACCAAACAGTGGTTGATTCTGTTCGTCAAACGATAAAACATCAATCCACTTTCTTGTTGTTTTGATGTTGTTTTCATCGTAGCCCAGCAATGTGTAATATTTTTTACCCTTGTTTTCTTTTTGAATGATTTTGTAATACACAGCACCAATCCAGCCAAGGTTGTCGGCAATGGTATCAGTTCTGTCTTCTGTAAACTCACTTACATCACGCAGCGGAATAAATTTCTGTTTACCTGTTTGATTACGCAGTTGAATAAAGCCACGCTGGCGGCAATAATTATCGTCTTTCACTACCTGCCAGGTAAAAATGCGGAAACTGCTGTCAGGACTATAAAGTTTTGAAATGGTTGTTAACGAATCAAAGGAGAAGTAAAACGATTTATCCATGATCAGTGCACGAACAAGGATACGTGTGAAATTACTGTCGCTGCGAAAACGCACTGCCGCATCTTTTCCATTTACAATCTCATAACTGAATTTCTTCAGCGAGTCTTGCTTTAGTTTGAATTGCTTCAGTTCAGCAGGAGTTAAACGCTGGGCATTTACAGCAAATACAGAAAGCAGGCAGAAAAGGGTAAACAGTTTTTTCATTATTTCATTAACTGATCAAGTGCAAAATTATTGTGTTCATTGCTGTTTACAGAGATCGTTGGCAAATGCTAACAAATCTTTATACACTGCATCAACGGTGGAAGGCTCGGGTTTTTCTTCTTCCCTTGTAGGAAGATAAACAGTAAAGGCGCCAAACTTCTTCCCAAACAGCATATCATTTGGCATGTTGCCCACCATGATTGTTTTTCCGAGATCAATATCGGGGAAATCATTTTTTGCCTGCAATGCCATTCCGGGGTTTGGTTTACGGTTGATGTCGTTATTATCTGTTGCCGTACAATAATATGTTTTAGTGATACGGCCATCATTCGCTTCAATTTCATTGACCATCTTTTCTGTAATGATGTTCAGCTCATCAAGTGTCATCAAACCTTTTCCAATACCAGCCTGGTTGCTTGTAACGATGATGTGTTTGAATAATGGAGTAAGCTTTGCAATTGCTTCCAACGAACCGGGTCTGAAATGAAAATCTTCCCAGCGTTTAATATAATCACCAATCACTTCTTCATTAATCACACCGTCACGGTCAAGAAATAATGTCCATTCTTTGTTGATCGATGGAAGGGGATTCAATGGAAGAGGAGTAAAGAAAACGCTGTTCGCCGGTTGCTTTTGTGTGGGAATATATTGAATCATGTTTAGTCGTTTGAAGCGAAATAACGTTCTTCCACCAACTGGCAAATAATATGTCCCAGCAAAATATGGCTTTCCTGTATACGTGGTGTAACAGTAGAAGGAACATTAAACAAATAATCACTCAGCTCTTTCAGTTTGCCGCCGGTTTTGCCGGTAAAACCAATCGTAATGATTCCTTTTTCTTTTGCTGCCTTGAACGTTTCTACAATGTTTGCTGAGTTGCCAGAAGTTGAAAGACCGATCACAATATCACCGTGATGACCAAGGCCTTTCAGCAATCTTGCATAAGCCACGTCAAAACTGTAATCGTTGGCAATGGCTGTGAGATAAGAAGTGTTTACATGCAATGCTTCAGCCGGTAATGCTTCACGGTCGAGGTAAAAACGACCACTCAACTCTGCTGATAAATGCTGCGCATCAGCCGCACTGCCACCGTTTCCACAAAACAACACTTTCTTACCATTGCGAAATGCTTCTACAATGATATTGCTCACTGTATCAAGCTGTGCAATCAATGCATCATCGCCCAGCAATTGTTGTTTTACTGAAACAGAGTCTGCAATCAGTTGTTTAATCTGTTCACTCATGCGGCAAAGATAAATTAATTGAAAGCGAGTTGAAGAATAGCTTCCGTCATTTTACTCCAGGCATATTTCTTTTTCTCTTCCCGGAGATCTGGAAGAAAATGTTCCGGCCCCGTCTGCATGTATTCAGCCATAGAAGCTGCAATTGATGCTGCATTTGGTTCGCAAACCAATCCCACTTTTCCATGTGGTACAAATGCAGGCAAACCACCCACATTAGTAACAATCATGGGTATTTCAAAATGAAAGGCGAGGGGAGTAACGCCGCTTTGCGTTGCATTACGGTAAGGCTGTACAACCACATCGGAAGCACAGAGATAATATTTTACTTCACTATCGGCAATAAACTCAGTACGCAAAATCAACTGATCCTTTATGCCAAGTTGCTCAACAAGATCATCATACAATTTCCTGTCTTCGTAAAACTCACCGGCTACTAATAATTTGAAATTTGAAGTCTGAGGTTTACTGTTTTTTAAAGTAGCAACAGCTTCATAAAGCATATCCAGTCCTTTGTATTTCCGGATGAATCCAAAGAACAGGAAGATGAATTCATTTTCATTGATGCCGAGATGTTTTCTTGCTTCAGCTTTTGGAACACTGTTGCCGAAAATATCATAGAGCGGGTGAGGCTCCAGCTTTGCCGGTTTTGTTTGTGTGAAGCTGCGGAGATCATTCAGCACTTTTTCACTCATGGTGATGAATGCATCAACCGGTTTTATAAAATACTTTGTAAATGCATGATCGCCGATGCGTTTTTCATGCGGTGTAATATTATCGGCAATACAAATGATTTTTGTGTGCCTGTTTGATTTGATGTGCCTGAGAATTGTTCCCAATGCAGGCCCCATCAACGGAAGCCAGTAACGTACAACAACCAGATCAGGTTTGAGTTTTTTTATTTCATTGCCCACCATTAACCAGTTGAATGGATTAATGGAATTGACTTTTATTTTAATGCTGAGATCTTTTGGTGCAGGCTCTGATGAATATTGTGTTGTGCCTGGAAATAAAAAACCGGGATACTGCAAGCTGAATGAATAAATAGTTACATCATGACCTTCCTGCTGAAACTGGCGGGCAAGACGCTCATTGTAAATGGCAATGCCACCACGCAGCGGATGAGCCGGGCCAAGGATGACTATTTTTTTTGATGAATGCAATAGAGTCACTGATTGAACTGATTCTGCTGAGTTAACAGATTTATTTTAGATCGTTTGTGAAAATTTTTCGTTTTACCTGAGGTTTAATTCCAAATAGTAAAAGCAAACCAACTTCGTAATTAGTAGCTTTTAGATAATTTGTTAATTGTAATTCATGATTGAGTATAGTTTGTTCCATATCACCAGCCTTTAGCTCTAAAATTATTTTGTTCTCAACCATTATATCTGCATAATAACTTCCTACCTCTGAGTCCTGATAATAAACTTTTATCGGGAATTGGTTTTCAGCATTCAACCCGTTCTTTTTTAGTTCAAGCATTAGTGCATTTTCATAAACCTTTTCAAGAAAACCATAACCTAATTCATTATACACATTATAAAAACAGCGGATGATTTTTTCAGTAAGTTCCTGATATAAATACATAGAAATAAAAATGAGAAATCAGTGAAACTCTGCTCAATCATTCAAATCTGCGTTTCTATTCTTCACAGCCCTGCTTTTTCTTCAATCAGATAAAAATTCCGTTCAGAAGAGTTTCTTGAAATCAGTTCGCCAATAAATCCTGCAAGAAATAACTGCACACCAACAATCATTGCTGTTAATGCAATAAAGAATGCCGGTTTATTGGTAATGCTGAAATTGCTTTCAACCAGTTTGGAAATGATTAAATAAATGCTGCTGATGAAGCCAATGAGAAAGAAAATAGTTCCCCATAAACCAAAGAAATGCATGGGACGTTTTCCAAACTTGCCAACAAATGTTATTGTAGCAAGATCAAGAAAACCATTTACAAACCTGTCCCATCCAAACTTGGTGATGCCGTATTTTCTTTTACGATGCTCCACTACTTTTTCGCCAATCTTTCTGAAGCCTGCCCATTTTGCAAGCACAGGAATGTAGCGGTGCATTTCGCCATATACTTCAATACTCTTGATCACTTTACTGCTGTATGATTTTAAACCGCAGTTAAAATCGTGCAGGTAAATACCACTCATGCTTCTTGTTGCAGCATTGAATAATTTCGATGGAAGATTCTTTGTGAACTTGTTATCGTACCGTTTTTTCTTCCAGCCACTCACCAGGTCAAAACTATCAGTGATAATCATTTTGTACAAATCAGGAATTTCATCAGGACTATCCTGTAAATCTGCATCCATTGTAATCACCACATCGCCCTGGGCTGCTTTAAAGCCTTCGTTTAATGCAGCAGATTTTCCATAGTTACGTTGAAACTTAATGCCCTTGATATTTGCATTGGCAGAACGTAACTGCTGAATGGTTTTCCAGGAATCATCTGTACTTCCATCATCAATCAAAATAATTTCATAAGTCAACTGCTGTTCATTCACCACACGTTCAATCCATGCACACAGTTCGGGTAATGATTCAGCTTCGTCTTTTAACGGTATAACAATACTCAGGTTCATGTATCAGGTTAAAGGGTTTGGGGCATATCGTTTTGCGGATTCTTTTTCTTCACAATTGCAGCAATAATCAGTGAAAACAAAAACCACAGAATACAGCTAAATGCAAATCCAAGTGCCATTTTACCCAAGGTGAATGGACTCTTCTTTGATGCTTCAGTTAAAGCTTTGTCGATCTGGTCTTGTGATGCACCAAACTTCTTCATCATCTTTTCTGTCATTTCAAGCGTAGCTTGCTGCATAGCCTGTGCAAAATCAGTATCAATAAAATTCATTAATACATATGAAAGAACTGTTGTTGCCAGTGAAGTAATTACAAAAACACCAAAAGCTATTTTCAGCGCTTGTGAAAATTCAAGGAAACCGCCATTGTTGCTTTTTGCTTTTATTGTTGCAAGTGTTGCAAATACAATTGGAATGAGGTAAGCAATATATGCTACCGGGCTCATAAACAGTTTTACACCTCCCAGGTAAAGAATAATATAAAAGAGAACTCCAACAAGAGCGCTGATAAGACCGTATTGTACCAGAGGGTTTGATTGTTTGCTTTCCATAAACAATGTTTTAGTTGAGTTTTAATTGTGTGCTGTTGATAATACCAATCACTTTTCCTTTTAACTCTTTTCCAATAAAGGCAGAGTTACGGGAATTTGACCGGATATGATCTTCTGTAAACGTATATGTAGCAGAAGGATCAAATAATGTTACATTGGCCAGTTCATTTTCTTTAATTGAAGGGATGGGCAGACCCAGCACTTTTCTTGGATTAATACTGATCAGTTCAATCCATTTTTCAGCAGTTAACCTGTCGCCGAAAACAGCTCCCATCACACCATAACAACTTTCCAGTCCAATCATTCCCGGTTTTGCAAATTCAAATTCGCAAATCTTACTGTCAAATTCATGTGGTTCGTGATGAGTGGCAATACAATCAACTGATCCATCCAGTACTGATTCTCTCAGCAATTCTCTTTCAGCTGCAGTTCTCAGTGGTGGATAAAGTTTGAGATTGGTATCATATGTCTGCAGATCTTCATCACAGAAATAAAGATGAGCAGGAGTAACGGAACATGTAATGGCGATGCCATGATTTTTTGCACGAGTGATATAATCAATGCTCTTGGGTGATGTAACACCGGTGAAATGCAGTTTAGAATCTGCATAACGGGCCAGCTTTATATCACGTGAAAGCTGAATTTCTTCCGACAGCATAGGCTTACCGGGCAATCCAAGTCTTGTACTTACAATGCCTTCGTTAATTAAACCATAAGTGCCGATTGTTTTATCATCTGGTATCTGGATGATTGTACCATCAAACGCTTTTACATATTGCAAAGCCTTTAATAAAAGACCAGATGATTGTACAGGAAGTAAACCATCAGAAAAAGCAACTGCACCAGCTGTACGCATATCGTACATCTCAGCTAACTCTTTTCCTTCTGTTTGCTTGGTAACAGCACCCAGCGGATGAATGTTTACCACAGCATTTTTCGATTTCTGTACAATGTATTCAACCTGCGATTTACCAGCTACAACAGGATTGGTATTTGGCAATACCATTACTTCAGTAAAGCCACCTGCAGCTGCTGCAGCAATACCTGTTTCCAAAGTTTCTTTGTATTCAAAACCCGGATCGCAGAAATGAGCAAACAGATCAACCCATCCCGGCGAAAGATGGAGATTTGGATGCTCAATAACTTTATCTGCTGTTATGTTTTGAAGTTGACCAATTTGTTTTATCCGGCCATTATCAATAA
This sequence comes from Chitinophagaceae bacterium UBA1931, assembly GCA_002337125.1. GTDB lineage: Bacteria > Bacteroidota > Bacteroidia > Chitinophagales > Chitinophagaceae > Lacibacter. The sequence goes on along the minus strand of DDFJ01000001.1, from coordinate 927,321 downwards.
AAACATCCTGAGTGGAAGAGTGATAAACTGAACCCGGATCGATAATATGCGCCTGCCTGATGAGAATAGTCATGAAGGAGTTCCGATTAATGCGCTGCTAAGATCGTTTTTTTTGATTGATTTTGTACCAAATAGATTTAAATCTTACATTTGCAGCCCGCTGAAATTCAGTTAATGAATTCAGTTTTCCGGTTTCGGGACGTAGCGCAGCCCGGTAGCGCACTTGCATGGGGTGCAAGGGGTCGCTAGTTCGAATCTAGTCGTCCCGACTGAATTGGACAAGGTGGCTTTCATGCCACCTTGTTTATTTATATCATCTTCTGAAAACCCCGCCAGTTCTGCATTTAAAGAAAGAAGTAGATTAACTTTCGTAGTTCGAAATGCCTCGTTTTTCATATCATAGCTTACGCCATCAGGGAACAGCAGTTTTTGTATCTGTTCTTTTTGTTTGACATCGCTGGAACTCCATGCCAGAGCGAGTTTGGAAGAAAAGGTAACAGCTTCAGTAATGATTTCATCAAGGTTCGAACTCCCTGAAAAATTTTCTCTGGATAATCCGGCAATTTCAGTCTTTTCTTTAGCGTATTTCGCCAGCAGTTTTTCATACGTCTCTTGTGACATTACTCCTTCAACAAAAAATTTTTCTTCAATCACATCTATTTTTTTCTGAACATCCAGCATGGATTTATTGACTTCCTGTTGCTGTTGTTTATTTGCTTCATTGATTTTTTCAGTTGAATCAAGCAGTTCATCAATTAACAGTGACATGTATTCTTCTTTGATTTCATACTGCGAAAGAAACTCCAGAAACTGTGCGTTGACTTTGGAAGCATTCTTGTTTGCGCAGCAACCCTTTGTGCGGCATTTATAATACCAAAGGTTCTTTGCTTTTACAACATAGCCGGTATAACCTTCACCACAATGCGGGCAATGCATAAAGACTTTAAGCGGTATCTGAGCGATTTCTTTTTGATGTGCAACACCATATTTATTTGCAGCAGCCCTGATGTTATTTACCTTCAAAAACACTTCTTTTGAAACCAACTTTTCATGTTGGCCATCAATCAAACGTCCATTTGTAAATCGTCAGCATAAAGTGGACTAAATAAGTTTTCTTTTAAGGTCATGTTTCCATTATTCAGCTTTTAAGAAGAATATCATGGAAAATTCAAGATATAAACCGTAAAACACGCATCAGTTTACTTTAGGACAAAATATTTTAATTGTGATGGGTGCACAACGGGAGAGTCTTCCGTTGCAGATTTCTCTTCTGGCTTTGTTATTGTATAAGATTACTGGTAGAATTTTGTGGTTTCTTTATTCTGCGCAGATTAATCTATTTTCTATGAAGAAAATATGAAGCATGCTTTAAGCGAGATTTAAACTGATTATTAAATCACACAAGTGTTTAGTTCTTGTAAAGTTAATTTCTGTTCAAACGATTGCGCATAAGTTTTGCATCATTAACATGTACATTCGAAAAAGGAATTTTTAATGCTTGCAGGCTTTTAGTTGTTCAGATGTGGTGACTAAACTCTTTGTTATGCCAGCCTCCAAACAACTAGCTGCCCAAATAATACCAACTTGCTGCTTGTTTATTCACATACTGATCATGAGCTTCTGCAAAAAATTGCTGCCGGTGATCAATGTTCATTTGAAACACTTTATAACTGTTATTATGAACTTTTGGTCAACTTTGTAAAGAAGTATGTAAAGGCTCCAGAAGCGGCTCAGGATATCGTACAGGAAGTATTTACACAAATTTGGGAAAAAAGAGAGAGCCTTGTTTCTGTTCAGCTGATCAGACCTTATTTGTTTGCAGCAGCCAGGAACCGTACGTTTAACTTTTTGAAAAAGGCTTCCCGTGAAGAGGAGCTGAAAGCAGAAATAATGCATCATTATGTTGAAGCGAAAAACAGCAGTGACCAGAACTTGCTTCATTCTGAATACATTCAATTTATAGAACGCATACTGTCGTTGCTGCCTCAACAGACAAGACAGGTTTTTCGTATGTGCAGAGAATATGATCAATCGTATGAAGAAACGGCTGCCCGTCTTCGCATTTCACGCAACGCTGTAAAAAAGCATATGGTTAGAGCTCATAAATTTTTCCGTGAAAAATTGCTGAATAATACGGGTTTGCAGTTATTCATTTATATGCTGTTACATTTTATTTCCTGATTTTTTTCTTTTTGAGGTACCCTTTATTTATAAATCGTTGTCATTATGTAGTATAACCGATAACTACATGAATGATTCTTTCCATAAAAAAGAACTGATACGCCGGTACAGGGATAACAAAGCAACTGAGGCTGAACTGGAAGTTTTCTTTTATCTTCTTAAGCAAGGTGAAATCAATAACGAGCTTCAAGAAGTTATGCATGAAGATACCGGTAACACCGATGTGAAGCCTTTGCCTAATTACCGCCGCAGGTTCAGTATTATTTCTGCAGCTGCAATTTTAGTAATAACACTTTTTGGTTCTCTTTTCTATATCGTATCTGAAAAAATAAATCACCAAGGAAAAAGCGTTCAACAAGATAATACAAAACGAGAAATAAAACCTGGCAGTGATAAAGCTATCTTATACCTTTCTGATGGATCATCTATAGTATTGGACAATGCAGCAAATGGAACATTAACTAAACAAGGCGATGCAACAATTTTTAAAAACAATGGTGCAGTTTCTTACAAGCAAGGAACTATAAGCACGCAGGAAGTGTCATATAATACATTAAGCACACCAAAGGGTGGGCAATTTCAAATGTTACTTGCAGATGGGAGCAGGGTATGGCTAAATGCAGCTTCTTCAATACGTTTTCCTACGTCATTTAATGGTAAAGAAAGAAGAGTGGAACTAAAGGGAGAGGCATACTTTGAGGTTGCAAAAAAATCAAATCAACCATTTATTGTTGTTTCGGATAAAGCCGAAATCCAGGTGCTTGGTACACACTTTAATGTAAATGCATACGAGGATGAAGAGACGCTGAACACAACTTTACTTGAGGGGAGTGTAAATGTAAAGACAAGAAACAACAACACAATAATAAGGCCGGGACAACAGGCAAGTCTTGGAACAGATGGAATTCCACGTGTACATACAGTTGATGGAGAACATGTAACTGCCTGGAAAAATGGAATGTTCAGTTTTAAAGGAGCCAGTATAGAGGAGATAATGCGGCAATTAACACGCTGGTACGATTTCACAGTAAAATATGAAAGGAAAGTAACGGAACGGTTTTATGTAAACGTAAGCAGGAATTCCAGCATCACAGATATTTTACAGATACTTGAAACCACCGAGGGTGTGCATTTTAAAATTGAAGGAAAATTGGTTACTGTATTGCCATAAAAGAAACTGAACCTGATAAAAGCTGGAAGTGCTTGCGACACTCCCAGCGGAAATATTGGGGTCAGCCAAAAACAAGTCGAGGAAGACTTTTATTGTATAACCCAAACAAAACAAAGTTATGGATTTAAATGCTTATTGCTTTTTCTTGCCACAGCACAGAAAAAGGATCACACAAACTAAGCGGATTATGAAACTGACCGCCATTTTTTTATTTGCAGCCTGTATAAATGTTTCAGCTACGGGCTTTGCACAAAAGATTTCCCTTTCTGAAAAAAATGCGCCATTAGAACAGGTTTTTCAGAAAATTGAAAAGCAGAGTGGTTACAATTTTGCTTACACAGAATCTATACTGATCAAAGCAAAAAGAGTAACTGTGAAAGTAGACCATGCATCACTTGAAGAAGTGCTCACACTCTGTTTCAACGGGCAACCATTTACCTTTACAATCATTGAAAAAACGATTGTGATAAAACCGGTAGATGAAGTTTCTGCACCACATTTTACAACACCACCACCGCCACCACCGCCTGTTATTATTAAAGGGATTGTAACAGATGAGAATGGTAAACCTCTGGCTGGAGCAACAATAAAATTAAAAGGAACTGAAAGAGGAACAACAACTGATGAAAGCGGACGGTTTACCTTACAGGTTCCTGAAGAAAAAGGTATACTGTTAGTATCCTTTGTTGGTTATGAAACTACCGAAGTAAATATTGCAAAGACCAATAACTTAACTGTTGTTCTTAAGCAGGTAGAGCAAAAAATGGAAGAGGTTGTTGTTGTAGGCTACGGTACTCAAAAGAAAGTAAATGTTACAGGTGCCGTTTCGACTGCATCAGCAAAAGATTTTGCAAACAGGCCTGCTACAGGTGTTGTGAATGCTTTACAAGGAAAGCTTGCAGGTGTAACAATTACAACAAATAATGGGCAGCCAGGCAGAGATGCAGGAACTATACGTATAAGAGGTATTGGTACAGGGCTTGGAAGCTCGGGTGCAAGTGCAAACCCGGTTGTAATCATTGACGGAATTCCTGGATCAATGAGTGATCTGAATCCAAATGATATCGAATCTGTATCTGTGTTGAAAGATGCTGCATCTTCAGCTATATACGGGGCCCGTGCATCAAACGGAGTTATTTTAATTACAACAAAAAAAGGTAAGAAGGGTGGATTGCAAGTACGTTATGACATGTATATCGGTACTCAATCAATTACCAGGAAGCCTGATTTTTTACCTTCCTGGCAACAGGCAGAACTTTATAACGAAGCAAGAGCAAATGAAAACGCCTCACAAAAATGGAGTGCAACAGATATAAAACTATTTAAAGATGGAAGTGATAAAACAGGTGCACACCCGAATACAGACTGGTTATCACTTCTTTATTCTGAGCCGGGTGTACAGCAGAATCACAACATCAGTATTAATGGTGGTGATGAAAAATCAAAGTATATGTTTTCACTGGGTTATCTTGACCAGAAAGGAAATGTAAAAGGGACCGGTTACCAGAAATATAACGGATTACTGAATCTTAGTACGCAGTTGAACAAGAAGCTGGGATTTAACGCAGGACTGGGCTTCCTGTATGCTCCTTTCCGTGAACCAGTAAGTACATATGCAACTAGTTTTTCGCAATTGATAAGACAGGTTAACCGGATTTCAAATACAGTTCCATATAAATGGGAAAACGGGGCTTATGGTTATGTTGCTGACGGCAGCCCGATGGCGTGGCTCGAATCGGGATCTTTTAATAAATGGCAAAACTATACTGTAACGGGAAATGCCGGAGCTGACTGGTCTCCATTGCAGGGACTTCATATTAAACCATCGTTTGGATACAGGTTAGCGATTGGACAGCAACAACAGTATGTTGCAGACATACAATATTTCAGTGGCGGAGCTGCCGGTACTGCATTAAATCCTACAAAATACCAGGGACCAAATAATTTAACGAATGCTACTGACCGAACAAGCTATACACTGCTACAGGCAGTGGCTGACTATGAAAAAAAGATTCAAAAGCATACTGTTAAATTATTAGCAGGTGCATCAGAAGAATATTCGGTTTACAATTATTTTTCGGCATACCGTCAGGGCTTTCTGAATAACGCACTTTCTCAGATTAATGCTGCACCTGCGCTTGGACAATCTACAAGCGGTTACGCAAACGACTGGGTGTTGCAATCTGTTTTTAGCCGACTCAATTATTCGTTTAATGATAAGTATATGGTAGAAGGTAATCTCCGTTTTGATGGTTCTTCCCGTTTCGCAGAAGGAAACCGTTGGGGATATTTCCCTTCAGTTTCTGCGGGATGGGTGCTGTCAAATGAACGGTTTTTGGATAAACTATCAGATAAAATTAATCTCTTGAAATTGCGTGCTTTTTGGGGACAACTCGGGAACCAGCAAATCTCCAATAATTATGCTTATTTCGAATCAATTTCAGGTGGGCAGGTTTATTCCTTTAATCAAACTTTAGTAACTGGTATTGCGCCTAATGCAGGAGCAAACTCATCATTGAAATGGGAAGTTACAGAATCTTATGGTGCGGGTATTGATGCAGCGTTTCTTAATAACAGGTTGAATATTTCGATTGATTATTTTGAGCGTAAAACAGAAAATCCACTCATGCGTGCACAGGCAGGGGCACCATATGCTTTTACAGCTCCATTTGTGAATGTGGACGGAGCTATGACGAACAAGGGGATTGAATTAAGTGCAGGTTATCATGATGCCATTGGGAAATTGAATTATGCTATCAATGGTAACTTTTCCTATATAAAAAATAAAGTAACAAGGTTAACCGGTGGAAAAGTTATAAATGGAAACACATTTTATGATGCAGGTACTCCTTTTTATTCTTTATATGGTTATGAAGCAATCGGTATTTATCAGAAAGCTTCTGATGTTACAGGAACTGCAGTAATTAACAGCAAGGTTTCAGCGGGAGATATTCAATACAAGGATCAAAACAAAGATGGAAAGATTGATGCAAATGATAAGGTTTACTTAGGTACCTATTTTCCAAAGATTACTTATGGATTAACTGTATCTGCAAACTGGAAAGCATTTGAACTTTCATTGTTTCTCCAGGGAGCTGCGGCTGTAAAAGCAATGGGGGGTAACTTAATTGGACAGGTTGGACCGGATGTACAAAAACCTACAAGTGTATTTTTGAACAGATGGACTGCAACTAATCCATCAACTACATTTCCAAGATTGTGGTACAGTTATACTCAAAATGATCCTGGCACAAATCCATCTTCCTTCTGGGTTAAAGATGCATCATACCTGCGAATCAAGAATCTTTTATTTTCATACAGCCTGCCAAAAAATGTTGTAAGTAAACTTGGACTAACTAATGTGAAAGTCTTTTACAGCGGACAAAACATTCTGACACTTACCAAATTTTATAAGTGGATTGATCCTGAAATAGGATCAGCTGGAAGTATTTACAGCTACCCTCAGGTAATGGTAAACTCATTTGGCCTTAATGTAACCTTCTAAAAAAAGAATCAATGAAAAAGAAATTTCTATATATCATCCTTGCCGGAACCATGGTTGCCGGTTGTAAAAAAGATGCTTTAAATACAAAACCACTGGATGCATATAGCAGCAGTTCATTATGGACATCTAAGAATGATGCGAATGCAGCATTAACCGGCTGTTATAGTGGTTGGGAATATGGCGATAATGTTTTGTATGACGATTGTATATCTGATAACGGGATTGATCAGTTTCCATGGGAAGGATATGAAACGTTTGCATCCGGACTTTCTACTCCGGGAGACCCTGGAGTAAACAAATACAACTATACAACAATTCAACGTTGTAACTGGTTTCTTGATAATATTGACAAAGTGCCCTCTTCATCGCTGGATAATTCTTTAAAACTCCGTATGAAAAGTGAGGCCCGTTTTTTAAGGGCTTACAGATATTTTGTAATGAGCCAGATTTATGGAGATGTTCCGTTTCCTTTACATAATCTAACAACACAAGAAGCAAATACAATAGAGCGTACTCCTAAAGCAACAATCGTTGATTTCATACTTAAAGAACTTGGTGAAATTGCACCAAGCCTGCCAGTTAGTTATACCGGCAACGACATTGGCCGCATCACAAGAGGAGCTGCTCTTGCTTTAAAAGCAAGAATTGAACTGTTTAACGGAAAATTTACTAATAGTATTTCAACCTGCCAGCAGTTAATGGCTTCGCCTTTTAATTACATTCTGTATCCTTCTTATGAAGGATTGTTCCGGCCGCAGAATTCCAATAACCAGGAAGTAATACTTGATGTGCAATATTTACAAAATGATAATTCAGAATGGGTGCTGGGAGCTATGTTGCCGAATTCCTATGGAGGATGGAGTTCAATGGCGCCTACTCAATCACTAGTGGATGCATATGAAACCAAGAATGGAAAAACAATTCAGGACGATGGTTCTTACAATCCTGTACAACCATTTCAAAACAGGGATCCCCGTCTGGATGCCACAATAATTCGTCCGGGCTTATTATACATGGGTAGCTATTTTGATCCACTCGACCCATCTTCAAGCGATCTTGTTGGAGGAAACAATGCATCGCCTACAGGTTATAACTTTAAAAAATACCTTGCAAATTTAGACGACTACAACAGCACTGCTTACGGAACAGATGTATGGAACACCGGAGGCAGTATTATTGTGATACGTTATGCAGAGGTGCTTCTTACATATGCTGAAGCGAAAATTGAAGCAAACCAGATTGATGCTTCTGTTTATGCAGCTATCAACCAAATCAGGCAAAGGCCAACAGTGAATATGCCACCTGTTACTGTTGTTACACATCCTGACCAGGCTTCATTACGTACATTGGTACGTCGTGAACGAAGAGTGGAACTTGCAGGTGAAGGCTTACGTTGGTATGATATTCAACGCTGGAAAATTGGTACCACTGCTTTAAGTGGAGATGTAAAAGGTTGTTTGAAAGGGTCGGTAAACAGTTCGAACGGTGACTTAACTTTAACTGCCAATTCAAATTTTGTAGCTGGATCAAGATCTTTTACAGACAAAAATTATCTCTGGCCTATTCCGCAAAAGGAAAGAGACATTAATAAAAATCTTACTCAAAACACAGGTTATTAATGAATGGTTTGATAACAGGTGGAGGTTAATATTTTACATGGGGGGTAATATGCCCCCATGTATTTTGATGCAGATTTTTTAAATAACATATTTATTTCTTAGCAGATTTGAAACAGGTTTATATGAAGAAACTTCTTTTAGTCATTTTTCTGACACAGTTTTTTTTAGCAGGTTTTTCTCAACAAAAACAACCATCTACATTTTCGATATCAGATGAATCTTTCCTGCTTAACGGAAATCCCTTTGTGATAAGGTGCGGTGAAATGCATTTTGCCAGGATACCAGAAGCATACTGGCGTCACCGCTTGCAGATGGCCAAGGCAATGGGGCTGAATACGGTTTGTGCTTACCTGTTCTGGAATCTCCACGAACCGCAACCCGGTGAATTTAAGTGGACTGGTGTTGCCGATGCTGCAAGATTTTGCCGTATTGCGCAGGAGGAAGGATTGTATGTGATTTTGCGTCCGGGACCTTATTCCTGTGCTGAATGGGAGTTTGGCGGATTCCCATGGTGGTTATTGAAAAAGAAAGATATTCAGTTACGCACCCAGGATGCTTATTATTTAGAACGCTGCCGTATTTATTTACACGAAGTGGGCCGTGTACTGGCACCGTTGCAAATCAGCAATGGCGGACCAATCATTATGACACAGGTTGAAAATGAATATGGGTCTTATGGAAGTGATAAAGAATACATAGGAAAAATCAGGGATTACCTGGTTGAAGCAGGTTTTACTGTGCCTCTTTTTACCTGCGATGGCCCCTCACAATTAAAGAACGATGTTCGTGATGATATTTTTAGCGTGGTAAATTTTGGAGGAAACCCTGCTGCAAATTTTAAAGCATTGCGTAACATACGCAGCAAGGGGCCTTTGATGTGCGGCGAGTATTACCCGGGCTGGTTTGATTCTTGGGGTACAAAGCACCACACCGGCTCATCTGACAATGTAGTGAAAGAGATTGGATACATGCTTGATCATAAAGCTTCTTTCAGTATTTACATGGCACATGGCGGAACAACTTTTGGTTTATGGTCAGGTGCCAATTGCCCGCCTTTCTTACCTCAAACATCAAGTTATGATTATGATGCACCCATCAGTGAAGCAGGATGGGATACTCCTAAATTTTATGCATTACGCAAATTATTTTCAGGGTATTTACAACCAGGCGAAACAATGAGAGATGTGCCAAACAGAAATCCGGTCATTCATATACCTGTTTTCAGTACAACAGAAATAGCTTCTGTTTTCAGTAACCTGCCTTCATCTGTACAGGATGAAAATATCCGTAATATGGAAGAATATAACCAGGGTTATGGTGCTATTTTATATCGTACAAAACTAAAAGGAGGGGCATCTGCTGTTTTACAAATCAAAGATGTGCACGATTATGCATTGATCTTTATTAACGGAAAAAAAATTGCCACACTTGACAGGCGTAAAAATGAAAATATATGCCAATTGCCTGCTACAAAGCAGGGCGATGTACTTGATATTTTAGTTGAAGCAATGGGCAGAGTAAATTACGGAGGTTACCTGCACGACCGGAAAGGCATTACTGAAAAAGTGGTATTGGTAAGCAGTAATGGACAAAGTAATGAACTGCGTAACTGGAGTGTTTTCCCAATTGAGCTTAGTAATGATCATGCACCTGCTTACCTCAAATTCAGAAAAGGAAAAACCAACATGCCTGCCTATCATAAAGGAACATTTGTTGTAGACAAAACAGGAGATACTTTCCTTGATATGAGCACATGGGGAAAAGGTATTGTTTGGGTAAATGGCCATTGCCTTGGGCGTTTCTGGAATATTGGCCCAACGCAAACAATGTATTTACCAGGCCCCTGGCTTAAACAAGGAGAGAATGAAGTGATTGTACTTGATTACAACGGCCCTAAAAAGAATATACTTTCAGGCTTGGTGCAACCGGTTACTGATCAGCTGACAGAAAAAGCTGCAGTGAAAAAACATCGAAAAGAAAATCAGCAATTAAATCTTACCGGCGAGCATCCGGTTTTCAGTGGAAGTTTGGCAGCTGGCATTGATTGGCAACTGGTGAAGTTTAATGCAACCGGAAGATATTTTTGTTTTGAAGCATTAAATGCTCAACGGCCCGATGATCCGTTTACAACAGTAGCAGAACTTTATCTGACCGATGAAAATGGAAAAGATATTCCAAGAAACAAATGGAAAGTAGTATACGCTGATAGTGAAGAACTGGATGGCGATGATGGTAAAGCTGAAAATGTATTTGATCTTCAGAATACAACTGTATGGCATACGCAGTGGCAGTCTGCGTCGCCCAAGCATCCCCATCATTTGGTTATTGACCTGGGCGCTGTATATAAAATCGGTGGTATGAAATACCTGCCACGACAGGATTCACCCAACGGGAGAGTGAAAGATCTGAACCTGTACTTTGGAATGACAATGTTTAAAGGATTATAAAAACTTATCAGGGGCTTGTTAATTCAAACACGTCTTTGTTATTTAAAATCTTACGTCAACATAAACAAAAGATGATGCGGTTAATCTTGTTTTTAGTCTTACTATCTGTTGTTTTTAATAACAGTTTATTTGCACAGAATATAAATCCTTTTCCAAAAAAATCTGAAATATACCGGCAGGGCTGGATTGATTTCAATAAAAACAACAGGAAAGATATTTATGAAGATCCTGAACAACCTATTGAAAAGCGTGTTGAAAACCTGTTGTCACAAATGACGCTGGAAGAAAAATCAAATCAGTTGGCAACTTATTATGGACACGGTAAAGTGCTTAAAGATAGTTTGCCAACTTTTGCATGGACCAACCTGATACTGAAAGATGGGATCGCTAACATTGATGAACACATTAACAATACGCCCCGCATCAAAGAAAATGAAACACCATTCAACAACGCAGCTGCCATCAATGAAACACAACGCTTTTTTGTGGAATATACCCGGCTTGGAATTCCTGTCGATTTTACCAATGAAGGTATACGTGGTTTATGCGCCCGACATGCTACCAGTTTCCCTTCAATGAACGGATTAGGATGTACCTGGGATAAAGAACTTGCTTTCATGCAGGGAAAGGTGGAAGGTAAAGAAGCGAGGGTGCTGGGTTATACCAATGTATATGCGCCAATACTTGACGTTGTACGTGATCAGCGTTGGGGAAGATGGGAAGGAACTTTTGGAGAAGATCCTTACCTCGTTGCCCGTATGGGTGTTGCAATGGCAAAAGGGATACAATCCGAAAAAGTAGTGTCTACCCCAAAACATTATGTAGGTTATGGCGATAACAAAGGAGCCAGGCAGTGGGATGCGAGAACTGATCCGCACATCACAGCTTCTGAAATGTATTACATTCATGAATACCCGTTTCGTAAAGTATTCCAGGAAGCCGGGGCACTTGGAGTGATGAGTTCATATAACGATTACAATGGTGTTCCGATTGCTGGGAACTATTTTTATCTTACCACCAAGCTTCGAAAAGAAATGGGATTTAAAGGTTACGTGGTTTCAGACAGCTATTCAATTGAACGGATGTCTGATATTCACCATGTATGTGATGATCATAAAGAATCCTGCCTGCTTGCTTTAAAAGCCGGTTTAAATGTGCGTACAGATTTCACTACACCCGATGAGTATATCCTTAACATCAGGGCCTTGGTGAAAGAAGGTAAAATTTCCATGAACCGCATTAATGAACTGGTGAAAAATGTATTGTATGTGAAATTTTGGTTAGGTCTGTTTGATCAGCCTTATACAGGAAATCTGCAACTGGCGCAGCAAACAGTTTCTTCGCCCGAACACCAGTCAATGGCACTTCGTGCTTCACGTGAATGCCTTGTATTATTGAAAAACGAAAACAACATTCTTCCTTTTCAGAACCGGTATAAAAAAATTGCTGTTATTGGCCCTAATGCCAACAACAATAATTATGTGCCCACACATTATGGCCCTATGGATTATATATTCACCAGCGTTTATACTGGTTTAAAAAATGTATATGAAAAAGATGGAATACAAATCAGTTATGCTAAAGGAATTGATCTTGTATCCAAAGGTTGGCCCGAAAACGAGTTAATACCAGATACATTATCAACCGAAGAACAAAAGTCAATACAACAGGCAGTTGACCTTGCCTTACAAAATGAAGTGGTTGTATTGGTATTGGGCGATGGTACAAGTACCTCTGGTGAAAGCAGAACCCGTACAAGCCTTGATTTGCCAGGTCATCAACAACAGCTGCTCGAAGCATTGGTGAAAACCAAAAAGCCGATTGTATTGGTGTTAATCTGGGGCCGACCTGCCACGATCAATTATGCACAGAAATATTGCCCTGCAATTTTAGGTGCACCTTATCCCGGTGCTCAAGGTGGACAAGCTATTGCAGAAGCATTGAAAGGAGAGTACAATCCAGGTGGAAAATTAAACGGCACCTGGATTAAAACGGTTGGACAGATTCCTTATAACATTCCAACAAAACCCAACGCTAATTATGAGCCTATGAAAAACTATACAGTTGGTAATAAAGGATTGCTGTATTGCTTTGGGTTCGGCTTATCCTATACCCGCTTTGGATACGACAGCATTTCCATCGACAGTATTCATACAAAAACAGGAAAAGTAAATATAACCTGCCGAATCACCAATACTGGCGACGTTGCAGGGGATGAAGTTGTGCAGATGTATATTAATGATGTAGTAAGCTCTGTTACAACGTATGAGAAAAAATTACGTGGATTTGAACGAGTTCATCTACAACCCGGTGAATCAAAATGGGTGACGTTTCCTGTGGTACCTGATGACCTTGTACTGATGAATGCAGAAAACGAGGTTTTGCTGGAACCCGGTGAATTTAGTGTAATGATTGGCTCTTCGTATGAAGATATCAGGCTAAAGAAAAGTTTTTTTGTGGATGGAAAAACAGCTAAGTCATCCGGACAATTCCAGAAGAAACCAGTAAAGAATGCAAAGATGATGAGAGACACGGATGCAGGTGAAAAATAAACAGATTGGTAAAGCAAATAAATGCAAAGAATGAAAATGCCAGTAATGCTGTTAATGATTGCAACAGCTTGCCTTCAACATAAACAATTGTTTGCACAGAAAGAAAAGCATGGTGCCGTCTGGACTGCAGATAACGGCGACGGAACCTATAAGAATCCTTTCTTGTGGGGCGATTGGCCAGATCCTGACATTATACGTGTCGGTAATGAATTTTATTTTGTGTCTACAAGTATGCATTATGTACCTGGGTGCCCTGTACTAAAATCGAAAGATCTTGTTAACTGGGAAATGGCTGGTTATGCTGTTGAGAGATATGATGAAGATTCCCGTTACAATATGCAAGGAGGTACCATGTACCTGCGTGGCTCATGGGCAGCCAGCATCAGGTATCATAATGGTTTGTTCTATATCGGTTTTTGTACGCCAAATTGGAATAACGAGAAAGGAAATTTTTCTATTTGCATTGCAAAAAATATTAAAGGACCATGGTCCAGAACAATTTTTCCTGAATATCTCTATGATCCTGGTTTGTTATTTGATGATGACGGGAGGATTTACGTAGTACATGGTCAGGGCAGGTTATTTGTAACAGAGCTTGCAGCTGATGCAAAGTCGGTCATTGGTGAAGCAAAGGAAATATGGAGCAAGTCTATTGAAAAGCCAAAAGGTTCAACTGCTCCTTTTGATAAATATGCAATGGAAGGTTCTCATGTGTACAAGATTAATGGATATTACTACATCACTTGCCCTGCAGGAGGTACTGAAGGCTGGCAGGTTTGTCTTCGCAGTAAAAATATTTATGGACCATATGAATCTAAAATTATTGTACAGGATGAAAATTCTTATCCTGGTAATGGCTTACATCAAGGTGGAATGGTTCAATTAAAAGACAGCAGTTGGTGGTTTATTATTATGCAGGACAGGGGCCCGATTGGCCGTGTTCCTCACCTTATTCCTGTGGTGTGGAAAGATAACTGGCCCATGCTGGGAAAAGACGGTAATGGAAAGGGTGTTGTAACTTATACCAAACCCATTGTTGGTAAACAATACCCTGTTAAAGTACCTGCCACATCAGATGAATTCAACAGCAATGTTTTGGGCTTGCAGTGGCAATGGAATCACAACCCTGATAACAGTAAATGGAGCCTTTCTAAAGGAAAAGGGAAACTTCGCTTGTATGCTTCATACGCTAACGACTTGACGCAGGCACGTAATACGCTTACACAAAGAGTACAGGGACCATCATCATCGGCTACTGTTAAAATAGATACTAAGGGATTAAAGGAAGGGAATATTGCAGGCTTTGGTGTTTTTCAATTGCCATATGCATATATAGCAGTGCGAAGAAATTCAAACAGCCAGACACTTGTGATGGTTAACAACGGAATAATAATTGACAGTATTCCTTTCTTTCAATCTACAAAAATCTGGATTAAAGTAAATGCAACCCATGAGCAGTTTATTGCGAAGTTTTATTACAGTACAGATGGGCTGACTTTTTTCTCTTTTGGAAATACATTAAAAATGGGTTTGGGTTATGACTGGACAGCTAACCGGTTTGCATTATTTCAGTTCACCACCAATCAAAAGGGTGTAAATGGGTATGCCGATTTTAACTGGTTTCATTATTCGGGTTCGAACATTCCTTAAATGATTTTATTAATTGGTCAATAATATTATTCAAGACTTTTATCCGATCTAATCAATATGCGCAAAATATTTCTGAATTCTGTAATCATCATTGTTGTTCTTTTCAGTTCAACGTTAACGTATGCACAAACAACTTCGTTTAATGAAGGCTGGAAGTTTACCAGCTTTGAATTTGTAAACCAATCGAAAGTTGATTCGTTCCGGCGATTAGGTACAAATTGGTCTGATCAGTTTATGATTGAGCAGATAAATGAAAAAGATCATTCAGACAAAGAAGAACATCCTTCTCTGTTGAATGAAATGAAATTGCTGAAATATAAAAAATGGCAAACAGTCCGCCTGCCACATATTGCTTTTCCCGAACCATTAATTATCATAAAACCACGTGAAGGAATTGCCTACTATCAAAAAGAATTTATCATACCTGCTGCATCAAAAGGAAAAAATATCAGTATTGAATTTGAAGGAGCAATGCAGGTAAGCGATGTTTGGGTGAATGGAATCTATGCAGGCAGGCATACAGGTGGTTATCTGCCTTTTGAAATAGAGATTACCAACATGGTGCATTATGGTTCGGCAAAGAACAGCATAGTAGTGAAGTTGCAGAACAAAGCAAACCCTGTTGTGCCACCAGGTAAACCTGTAGAAAAACTTGACTTTATTTATTATTCAGGAATTTACAGGGATGTGTGGCTGCATGTACAGGAACCATTACATATCAGTAACAGCATCAGTGCAAATAAAACAGCAGGAGGAGGTGTTTTTGTTACCTATCCATATGTTACACCGCAGAAAGCAATTGTAGAAGTGCAGACACATGTTGAGAATTTTCAAAACAAAACAGCAACGTTTACAATTGAGCAGGATTTGTTTGATAAGAAGGGAAAACAGGTTGCAAGATTTACCGGAGCTGTAAATAAATTGAAAGCAAATCAAGACAGTCACTATATACAGCAACTTGAAGTGCTTAACCCTCAATTATGGCATCCGGATCATCCTCATCTTTATCGATTATTTACAAGGATAAAAAGTAACCAGAAAATCATCAGTGAAAAAATTACCCGGATTGGTATACGCACATTCCAGATTACTTCGAAAGATGGTTTGTTAATCAATGGCGAGCCGTTTATTATAACGGGTACAAACAGGCATCAGAATTATCCATATATCGGTAATGCTATTTCAAATGAAGCCAGTTACCGTGATGCATGGCTGATAAAGGCAGCTGGTATGAATGCTGTGCGAACAGGACATTATCCTCCTGATCCATCTTTTATGGATGCCGCAGATGAGTTGGGAGTTCTTATCATTAATTGCATTCCTGGCTGGCAGTTTTTTAACAAGCATCCTGATTTTACAGAACATGTTATGAATGATATACGGCAAACCATTCGCAGAGACAGGAATCATCCCTGTGTACTGTTATGGGAAATGAGTTTGAATGAAACATATCCTTCAGCTGAGTTCCGTTGTAAACAGGCAGAAGTTGCGAAAAGTGAATGGCGTGGTACAGGCAATTTTTTTACCAGCGGAGATTCTTATTATACAAAAGCCTGTTGGGATGTGCCATATGATGACTGGAATGGTGATCCCGGCAAAAGAAACAATACAACCTATCCTGAAAATCCATTTCTGATAAGGGAATATGGTGACTATGAATTTGGTGGAGGAAACAGCAGCAGCAGACAAACGCGGGCGGCGGGAGAAAAAGCATTGTTGCAACAAGCATGGAATCTTCAATGGGAGCATAATAAAAACAGGACGAACAATCCACGTGCAATAGGCGATTTAAACTGGGCTTTTTTTGATGGGCTTGCTGGTTGTACAGTAGGAATTGAAGGGTGGGGTGTTGCAGACCTGTTCCGTATTCCTAAATACAGCTATTATTTTTATAAAAGTCAGCAGCCTGTAAAAGTTAATCCGCAACTTCCTTTTGCAAGTGGACCTATGGTTTACATTGCAAGTAACTGGAATAAACAATCTGACTTATCGAAACTTATTGTTTATAGTAATTGTGAAGAAGTTGCTTTGTATATGGATGGAGTTTTAATTGGGCGACAAAAACCTGATAGCGGACCAGAAACAGATTATGGAACTGACCTGGAAAAAGGAGGCAAGCCATTTGACGGAGGAAATGCAACCCGGTTAACACACCCGCCTTTTACTTTTCAATTAAGTGTTGATAAGACGGGAAACCTTGAAGCTGTTGGCATGGTTGCAGGGAAACCTCTTGCTACGTATAAACTTTCAAAACCTGGTACATTTAGTTCCATTGTAATAGAACCGGCTATTAATGGTTTGCCATGGAAAGCAGGTGGCGATATGATTTTTATTTATGCAAAGCTTGTTGATGAGCAACATCATTTATTAACCGAAAGTTCTTTACCTGTTACACTTCATATAACCGGAGATGCAGAATTACTTAGCCCTGCTACTGTAAATGCTGAAGCTGGTATTGCAACATTCATTATTCGTTCAGGTAAAAGAAAAGGAGATGTTTTACTTAAACCTGTTTCCGGATTGAAAAGCGGACAATCAATTTATTTAAAGGTTAATAAGAGATGAAAAATTACATGATTTTATAAAACCGGCACAGGTGCGTTGCGCATTTGCTGAATGGGCTTCTAAAAAAGCATGGACGGGACAACCAATTAAAAAGGATTACAAAGTGGAATATTAATAAATCGGGTAAAAATTACAACAACATTAATCCTATGATAAACCAGTGAATTTATAATAAACAGGCAACAAGTAATGATAACATTCTTGTCTTAAACTGCCTGAACGATTAAAATGGATAGTTGCGAAAAGAGATACAACCTTTTTAATGAAATTGAAAGAGAGTTGAAATTGACAATAAAATAATCAGTGTTTTTTTCAACTTCTTAGTAGTTTTTTCTATGTATACGCAATCGATATCCGGGGGTAGTCTTACTCCTGGTCTTTTTTAGATTTTTGTTCTGTAAATTGTAAGTAAATGAATGTTTCAATTTTCAATAAAGGAGTACTTCTTGCAGTCTTTTTATTCCTGGTAACAAGTTTACCGGCACAGTCAAAAATCTTTGTTTCTCCCAACGGTAACGACCACAACAGCGGACGCCTGTCGGCTCCGTTATTTACTATTCAAAAGGCCGTTGAGCTGGCTAAAAAACAAACGGGCAATGTATTGATTGTATTGAAAGCGGGTCGTTATGCTGTTCGAAATACAATCACTGTTTCAGGTGGAAATTGGAATAGTCTGATTATTGCTGCAGAACATGGAGCACAAGTTTCTATATCCGGCGACCAAATTATTGCTTTAAAAAAAATACAGAAAGTCACAAGCAAGCAAATCCAGGAACGTTTGCAAAAGCAAGTGGTTGATTCTATACGGGTCATTGATTTTAAAGAACTAAATATTCCTGTTTCTAATCTGCATGCAACTGGTTTTGGAAGACCCAGTATTCCTGCCTGGAATGAACTTTTTATCAATGGTAAACCTTTACAACTTTCCCGCTGGCCAAACGATACAATGGCTTTAATCGGTGCGATTGAAATTGCAGGAGATGATAAAGATAAAGCCAATAACAGGCTACCGGTTTTTCATTACAACGAATCACGACCAAATAAATGGTTGCTATCAGATAATATATGGATTAGTGGATATTTCGGTCATGGTTATGCAGATGACCTGATACCTGTAAAAAAAATTGATACGGCTAATCAAACGATACAAGCTGGAATGTTTACTACCTACCAGTTTATGACAGGAGCAAGCTTTCGGCGTTGGTTTGCTGTAAACTTAATTGAAGAAATTGATAAGCCGGGTGAGTATGCTATCGACTTTAATCAACAAAAAATTTATTTCTATCCTCCACAGACTGTCATTAATAATGTTCAACTGTCGGTAATGGAACAACCACTTATTTCAATCATCAATTGCAGTAACGTGCAAATTAAAAATGTGGTGATCGAAAACAGCAGGGGGATGGGTATTTATATGCAAAACACAGAAAACGTAATTGTTGATAGTTGCACTTTACGTAACCTGGGTAATGTAGCTGTTTCAATGGGAATGGGGACGCTGGCCGGGAGAATGGATTTGTTTCATCATTCAATGGAAACAGGAGGCGACAGCATTGCCGGATTGCTGGGAGATGTTCAGGGAAAAATTTATGTGGATCCTGTATTTGATCGTCATGCAGGAAAAAATAATGGAGTCAGAAATTGCTATATCTACAATGTTGGCGCAGGTGGTATCAGCCTGGGTGGAGGTAACAGAAAAACATTGGTAAATTCAAACAACTTTGTTGAGAACTGCCGCATTCAATTTTATAACCGCATCGAAAAGTCATATCGTCCGGCTGTGTGGATAGATGGTACAGGAAATCGTATTTCAAATTGCGATATAAGCGATGCTCCAAGCATGGCCGTATTGTTTCATGGCAATAATCATGTGATTGAATATTGCAGAATCACCAATGTATGTACAGAAGTTGATGATCAGGGAGCCATTTATTATGGCAGGGATCCATCTGAACAGGGAAACATTATCCGTTACAATTACTTTAAAGACTTAAGTCCACGACACAGAGTAACTGCTACCTATCATGATGATGGTGCATGTGGGAGTGAAGTGTACGGTAATATTTATTTCCGGGCCGGTTCTTTGCCAGTTTTAATTGGAGGCGGCAGCGATCATCATTATTATAATAACATCTTTATCGAGTCGCCGGTAGCAATTCATATTGATAACCGTTTGCAGAATTGGGCAGCAAATATGATAAAACCCGCAGGATTATTTGAACAACGTTTGAATGCTGTAAAATATCAGCAGCCGCCTTACAGTGAGGCATATCCTCAATTAGTGAATTACTTTAATGATACCCCGGGTTTTCCAAAAAGAAACCGGATAGAAAGAAATCTCTTTTATAAAATTCAAACTGTTTTAAACGGACAAACACAATGGGGCGAGTTCTGGAACAACTGGATAACAAATGAAGATCCTGGTTTTGCAGATAACAATGATCCATTAAAAGGATTCAGGAAAGATGCTGCTGTGTTTAAAAAGATTGCAAACTTTCAGGCAATACCTGTTGAGAAAATTGGTTGTGTACTTCCTGAAATAAATATTCAATACTAAAATGAGACAAGGTATATTTTTTATTTTTCTTTTAGCCTCAATAGTGGGGCATACTCAAAACCCGAAACCCTTTGTGGTGCCAGAATTAAGAGAGTGGAAGGGAACTGAAGACAGTTTTTTAATATCTGGCAAAACAAAAATTGTTGCATCAGGCGAAGCCAAAAAAATTGCCGGACAATTTTCTGCTGATTACAAAACAATGTTTGGAACAAAACTGGAGTTGAAATCAGTTGGTGCATCTGAAAACACAATTTTATTTATCATCAATCCTGATAGTTTAAAAGATAAAGGAGAGGAAGCTTACCGTATAGAAATAGGTAAAACCATCCAGGTAACAGCTAATAGTACGATCGGTTTATATTGGGCTACACGCACATTGCTGCAAATGGCAGAACAGTCTGATCAATTACCTTGTGGCATTATCAGGGATTATCCTGATTACCCAATGCGAGGGTTTATGCTCGATGCAGGAAGAAAATATTTTTCATTAGATTATCTAAAGACAGTTGTAAAACTAATGTCGTATTACAAAATGAATACTTTCCAGGTGCATTTAAATGACAATGGTTTTAAACAGTTTTTTAATGGCGATTGGAATAATACTTATTCAGCGTTTCGACTTGAAAGTTCTACCTATCCCGGTCTTGCAGCAAAGGATGGCTATTATGGAAAAGAGGAATTCAGGCAATTTCAGATTGATGCAATAAAGCAGGGCGTTACGATTATTCCCGAAATAGATGCGCCTGCACATACACTTGCTTTTACACACTATAAACCAGAATTGGGAAGCAAAACATACGGGATGGATCACCTGGATTTATTTAATCCGGAAACCTATTCATTTTTAGATAACCTGTATAAAGAATACCTGGAAGGACCTGAACCGGTTTTTGTAAATAAATACGTTCATATTGGAACTGATGAGTACAGCAATAAAGACAGTGTGGTGGTTGAAAAATTCCGCTATTTCACAGACTATTACATTAAGTATATAGAGTCTTTTGGTAAGAAGGCGGCGATGTGGGGAGCTTTAACTCATGCAAAAGGAAATACACCTGTTAAAGTAAAAGATGTCCTGATGGCTTGCTGGTACAATGGATATGCTGATCCGGTAGATATGATAAAAGAAGGTTATGATTTATTAAGTGTGCCGGATGGTTATCTGTATATCGTGCCAGCAGCGGGTTATTATTACGACTATCTGAATATAAAAAGTTTATATGAAAATTGGACACCTGCTGTAATTGGCGGAAAAGTTTTTGAAGAGAAACATCCCCAGATAAAAGGTGGCATGTTTGCTGTATGGAACGATCATACAGGCAATGGTATCAGCAGCCAGGATGTATATCACAGAATATTTCCGGCAATGCAAACACTTGCTATAAAAATGTGGGATGGGAAAAATGCAACATTACCATTTGCTGAGTTTAACCGTAAACGACTTTTCTTAAGTGAAGCACCGGGAGTTAACATGCTCGGTCGTCCGGCAAGATCGGCAAAAGGAATTGTTTTCGAAATCAGAGAACCAAAACAGGGAAAGCTTCTGCACCAATCATTAACAGACATTGGGTATAATTACAGGGTAACTTTTGATATAACAGCTGGCAATAATCCAAAAGGGACCGTTTTGTTTTCTTCAGACTATTCTGTTTTTTATGTAACAGATCCGGAAGAAGGAAAAATCGGTTTCAGCCGTGATGGTTATACTTACAGGTTTAATTATGTATTACAACCAGGTAAAGAAGTAAAGATGAGTATTGAAGGTACCAATACCGCAACTAAATTATTTGTGAATGATCAATTGGTTGAAACATTGGCAATTGAAATAAACAAAGCGGATGTTCATCAAAAAGATAAAAGGAAATATGTGCAGACACTTTTCTTTCCTTTGAAAATGATAAAGAAGTTTAACGGAAGTATTTTAAATCTCAGGGTAGAGTATTTGGGTGAGAAGTAATTTTCAATGTTTATTCAGTTTATCTTGTTTCAAAGAATATAAAATCAAAAACATAACGGGTTACAAAAATGGGATTTTTTAATGCAGTTATAGAAAAAAGCGAATTGAATTGACTCCTTGCTTTATCTTTCCTTTATCTACAGATTATGACCTTTCTGGCCAAATAGTTCCTTAATGCAGGGATGCGGTTAAAATGGTCAAAACAACAATTTGATTTTTATACCCTTTTTATACTGTTTATCTTGTGCCATATGTTAATGTCTTATTGTAGCAGCAGAGAAGTAATGAATATTTTTTCAACTATTTAAATAATTGTAAAGTATTATTAACAAAAGGAACGGGAGTTGAAAAGGAGATATCAGATATCCTAATACTGTTAACTGGCTATTATAAAATTTTAAAGTTTTTATTGTGCCAGCTATGTGATATTGGACAATTTGATTTTATAATCATTCGCATGTTGATATTGGTTATACGAACTTTTAAAAAAGTAGACATACTACATACAACCTTAATGGTGTTTATAATAAGATAGATAAAAATTAAAAAATAGTTCCTTGTAAGATTTTAAAATGACAAATTGATTTAATGCAACTTGATAATTTACATCTCAATTAAAATTTTGCATGCATGTATTACTGGTCTTATAATAGAAGATTAATTATTTCTAAATTATAATAATGATAATCGTATGAAACAATTATTGATTTTGATATTTCTTGGTTCGTTTATATCCGGAGCCTTTTCAAAAGAGTATCATGTGGCGGTTAATGGTAGTGATGTTAATGAGGGGTCGCTTGCAAAACCCTTTCGAACAATTTCTAAAGCTGCACAGGTTGCTCAGCCTGGAGATATAATCACAGTTCATGGGGGAACTTATCGGGAATGTGTAAATCCTGTTCGTGGTGGACTGTCTGATGTTGAGCGTATTGTCTATCAGGCAGCGAACGGAGAAAAAGTAGAAATTAAAGGTTCTGAAATTATTTCTGGATGGAAGAAAGAGAAAAGCGGTGTGTGGAAAGTTGTTATTCCGAATACGTTTTTTGGCAGTTACAATTCTTGTGCTGATTTAGTTTTTGGTGATTGGTGCGATAATTATGGAAAGAATCATACAGCCGACATCTTTCTGAATGGAAAGTCGTTGTACGAAATGGATAAGATTGAAAAAGTAATCGATGCTGTTCCCTATGAAAAAAGCAACGATAAAGCAGGTTCTGTTTATACATGGTATTGTGAAACAGATGCTAACAGTACCACTATTTGGGCAAACTTTCAAGCGACCAATCCCAATAAAGAACTTGTTGAGTTAAGTATTCGAAGGTCATGTTTTTACCCCGAAAAGCCAGGTTTAAATTATATAACCATATCTGGTTTTAACGTTAGCCAAGCAGCCACCCAGTGGGGTGCACCAACAGCCGAACAAATCGGTATGATCTCCACACACTGGAACAAAGGCTGGATTATCGAAAATTGTGAAATCCACGATTCCAAGTGTTCCGGAATTACTTTGGGAAAAGAAAGAGGTACTGGGCAAAATGTATGGACAGCTGACCCAAGCATAGATGGTTCTATCCACTACATTGAGGTTGTGTTTCGTGCACTACATAACGGTTGGAATAAAGAGAACATCGGATCACACATTGTTCGGAATAACGAAATTTACAATTGCGAACAAACTGGTATTTGTGGAAGTATGGGGGCTGCATTCAGTCTTATTGAGAATAATCACATACATCATATTCATCAAAAAAAACAGTTTAGCGGAGCAGAGCTTGCAGGGATAAAAATCCATGCAGCAATCGATACCCGCATTGTAAAAAATCGGATTCATGATGTTGGTGCTTTTGGATGCTGGTTTGACTGGATGACACAAGGAACTCGAATCTCTAGAAATCTGCTTTATAACAATGAATGGCAGGATCTCTTTTTTGAGGTAAGTCATGGTCCATTTCTTGTAGACAATAATATTCTTCTTTCAACCCAAGGAATTGCTACACAATCAGAAGGAGGCGCATTTGTTCATAATCTTATTACGGGAAAAGTGACTGTATGGGCCGATCCAAACCGCTTTACACCATATCATTTGCCACATTCAACCGAAGTTGCAGGATTGAGCACTGTATTAGCTGGCGACGATCGATTTTACAATAATATCTTTATTGGAGTAGGTACAAATGTACATGGCGAAGACAGCATAAAATATGGATTAATGAGTTACAACAGTACTTCTGCAAAATTACCTTTATGGGGTGATGTTAAAAACTACAACAAGGCAATATGGCCGGTTAAAATAAACAATAATGTTTACTACAATGGAGCACAGCCTTATGATAACGAAAGTAAATATGTGACCAGGCCTTATTTAAATCCTAACATTAAATTAGTTGAAAAAGATACCAAAGTATATCTTCAATTTAATGCTGACGGGTCATCATCAGCACTCAGTACTCAAATCATAACTACCGAACTTTTGGGTAAGTCCAAGGTGGCTGGTGCTGCTTATGAGAACCCCGATGGAACCCCGATGAAAATTGATATTGATTATTTTGGTAATAAGCGTTCCGAATACAACCCTTTACCAGGGCCATTTGAAAATCGGGAGAAAGGTATTCTTAACTTGAAGGTTTGGTAATGTTATAATGATGTGTCTTCAAGTTTTAAAAATGTATCGAAACGGGATTTTCATTGCCAATGTTTTTCAATAGGTAATAAACTAGTTAGTTAAAAGTGCCAGAGATCTTATTATACATTAAACTGAAAAATAGTAAGTAGCTGTGTCATTATAATTAAACATCAAAGTAAAATGAATCGAATTTTTTTTAGAAGAATTTTGGTTTTGCTTGGTTTAGTATCATTCGTATTTACAGCCAAAGCATCAGATATTGTCATCTATGTTGCCCCCAACGGTAAGGGCAGCGGAACTAAGAACAAACCGGCTTCGCTTGCATCAGTAATGGATAAGCTGCCCAATTTTAAAAAAGAAAATCCTTCAGGTAGTATTATCATTATTTTACAAAATGGGGAATATGCATTAGATAAACCACTTGTGTTTAACGAAGAAAACGGCGGCACAAAAGAATTGAAAATTATTTTTAAGGCAGCTCCTAACGCACAACCTGTTATTAGCGGAGGTAAAAAAATTATACTGAAAG
Source organism: Chitinophagaceae bacterium UBA1931 (assembly GCA_002337125.1). Lineage (GTDB taxonomy): Bacteria > Bacteroidota > Bacteroidia > Chitinophagales > Chitinophagaceae > Lacibacter. Next base: position 901,965 of record DDFJ01000001.1, on the reverse strand, counting down.
GCACAGGAATACTATCAGCCGATATTACAGCCTTGCTCCCCTTGCAGCCCGGCGATTTGTATGTAAATGGGAAAAGAGCAATACTTGCACGAACACCTAATGAAGGTTTTTTTAAATTAGGCAAAACGACTCAAATCACTGATACGGTTTTATTTGAGAAAGATAGGGCTTTACAGAAATATGAAATTCCTGTATCGCTTAGTACAGAACTTGCTTCGCTTTCAACCAATCAGTTAAGGCAGGTGCGGTTTACGGCATACCACAAATGGGATAATACCACCCGAACCATTGATTCTTTATCTTTCGATAAAACAGCTTTTTACTCAACTGGAAAGAAATGGCAACCGTGGAATCCGATTAGTGAGGGAAATTTATTTTTTGTCGAAAATTATCCTGCGGCATTCGATATGCCCGGAGAGTGGATTGTGCAGGAAAATATCATAAAATACATTCCCGAAAATAAAAACATTACGCATGTTGAAGCAGTAATGCCCGTTATCGAAAAACTGGTTATTGTAAAAGGTAGACCCAATCAATACATCCATAACATTTTATTTCAGGGTATTGCGTTTAAATATTGTAACCAACGTTACGCCAATTTTGAACCGTTACAAGCTGCTGCTACCATTGAGGCTGCTGTTATGGTGGACTATGCCGATAATATTCAATTCAACAACTGTGAAATCGCACATACGGGGCAATATGCGGCTTGGCTACGCACCCAAACGTATAATTGTAGTTTTAACCAATGTTATATTCATGATCTGGGAGCCGGAGGAATCAGAATTGGCGAAACTATAGCCCAAAATGATATTAACGATCAAATGAAATTTCCCTCGGGTAATACCATTGATAATTGCATTATCCAATCCGGCGGGTACCGTTATCCTTCCGCAGTAGGTGTGTTGCTTACCCATACCGCCAATAACAGGGTTACACATAACGATATAGCCGACTTTCGCTACACTGGAGTCTCGGTAGGATGGGTTTGGGGCTATTCCTTTAGTCCTTCTGTAAATAATAAAATTCTTTATAACAATATACATCATATTGGTTGGGGTGTACTAAGCGATATGGCAGGTGTTTATACATTGGGTATTTCGCCTGGAACAGAAGTGAGTTACAACGTGGTGCATGATATTTTTTCTTACGATTATGGCGGATGGGGGCTTTATACCGATGAGGGTTCAAGTGGCATTCATATGGAAAATAATTTGGTGTATAATACAAAAACGGGAGGCTTTCACCAGCATTATGGAAAAGAAAATATCATTCAGAATAATATCATTGCATTCAGTAAAAACTATCAAGCGCAATATACCCGGGTAGAAGATCATAAGAGTTTCGATTTCAAACATAACATCCTTATCTCTGACAAAGGCATAATGCTACAAGGGCCCTGGAAAATGGGCAATGTAGGTTTAGACAGTAACTGCTATTGGAATATGAATCAGGCGAAATGTGGGTTTCCTGTAACGGGCAAAGACGGTAAAATGAAAATTGGTACCCTGATCGAATGGCAGCAAGAGAGCAACCGAGACCAACATAGTATTTTAGCTGACCCGCAGATGATAGATGCAAAAAACTTAAACTTTGATTTTAAAAACAACATAATCATTCAAAAAATCGGCTTTAAACCTTTTGATAACAGGCAGGCAGGTGTATATGGCGCTGCATCATGGAAAATAAAAGCAACATTACCACTGCATATTATCAAGGCATTTGAAAAATCATTACGTTTAAATATGTTGCCTTAGTTTTTAATAATGAAATTTTCAGAAAAAGGAATATTAATGTACACTACATGAGAAAAGATATCCATCGCCGCACATTTATTCGCAATGCGAGTTTTGCAACAGTTGGGTTAACAACACTTCGGCTTCCGGGTTGGGCAAAAGAACTTATCAACGGTTCTGGAATGCTTCCTCCATTACATAATATTCCATCCGATAAAAAATTAAACCCAGCATGGATAAAATCATTGTATGAACGAGGAAAGCCTTCTACCTATTTAAAATCAAAGAATGAGTTGCGTTATATAGGGATGCCAGCAGGCGGCTTGCATACTGGAACGGTCTATGTGGGTGGTGATGGACGGTTGTGGCTGTGGGGCATATACAATGATACCGAAGAGGGCATTGATCCTAAAACTGTTTTATGGAACAATGGCACAAGGAACGTAAGTGTTAGAAGCCGAGATGGCTCTGCTTATGTTGAGCCGGCCATTGCAAGGAATAAAATGTTATTAGAGCAGGGTTTTGCAATTAGGTTAAAATATAAAAACAAGACCATCATTAAAGAACTAAAAGAAGAAGATTGGAGTGAAATAGCTTTTGAAGCAACTTATCCTACTGCAACCATACGGTTTGTTGATAAAAAATTACCAGTGGAAATCGAGATGAAATCTGGTGCAATTTTTATACCTCTTGATGCCGATGATTCTGCACTACCTGCAACCGTTTTTTCAATTCATATAAAAAATAATACAACCGAAAATATAGAAGTATCGGTGGCAGGTTGGCTGGAAAATGGTGCTAATAAAATTACTGCTAAAGAAAAAGACGGGACACGAAGGAATAAAGCTGTAGCTGACGAAACTTATAGGGGAGTGTTTTCAGATTTTAATGCTATAAACAATGATGCAACAAAACAGCGGGATGCAGGCAGTACCTGTATTGCATTTGTGGGCTGCAATGCTATCATCAACACGCAGGCACAGCTTTGGCCATTGTCAGAAAATATATTTACTCAAAAAAACGAAGAAATTAAGGAAGCAGATGTTTCGGAAAAATTGGTTGGAAACATAACTGCATCTCATGTTCTTAATCCTGGTAAAACTGAAGCTTTCAATTATGTTATCAGTTGGCATTTCGACCATCCTCTTAGTAAGAGATTAGATAAGTTGCCCGAAGTAAAAGGTAGCTATTACTATGCAAGCCGCTTTAAAAATGCTTTGGAAGTAATGGAATACATCGCTAATAACTTTAAAAAAATGTATAACACTACGCAGTTGTGGTGTAAAACGTATTATGATTCCACGTTACCTCATTGGTTTTTAGAAAGAACATTTTTAAACATTGGCACTCTGGCTACTGCTAATACGTATCGTTTTGCTAATGGTCGTTTTTGGGGATGGGAAGGTGTTAATGCCTGTGAGGGTACTTGCACACATGTATAGCAATACGCCCAATCTATGGGAAGAATTTTTCCGGCATTAGAAAGAGACTGTCGCCAACGTACCGATTATGGCATCGCTTTTCAAAATGATGGAAGTATTATTTTCAGAGCTGAATATGAGCAACGCCCAGCTATTGACGGACAAGCGGGAAGTATATTGCGAACCTATCGGGAACATACCATGAGCAACGACGATGATTTTTTAAAAGCTAACTGGAACAACATAAGGAAAGCAATACAGTTTATTATAAATCAGGATAAAAATAATGATGGGATGGTGGATACACCCATGGAAAATACATTAGATGCCGTTTGGGAAGGTGAAATTGCATGGATTGTAGGGCTTTGTATTGCTGCGGTTAAAGCTGGCGCATTAATGGCCACTGAAATGAGCGATACCGATTTTGCTCAAAAGTGTGAAACTTTTGTAGCGAATGGAAGTAAGAACATGGAAGAAAAATTGTTTAACGGCGAATATTTCATTCATCGCCCCAATGCCACACAAGGAAAGCAAAAACTTGGTTCTTACAATACCTGCCACATAGATCAGGTATACGGGCAAAGCTGGGCATGGCAGGCAGGTATAGGGAGGCTGTGGGATAAAGAAAAAACATTATCAGCTTTGCGTTCAATATGGAAATACAATTTTGCGCCGGATGTAGGTCCATATATTAAAACCCACACAGGAGGAAGGCCTTATGCCGTATCCGGCGAGGCAGGATTAATTATAAACACTAATCCTTACAATGAAAAAAATGCTTATGGCGAAAATGTAACATGGCAAATTGGTTACTTTCATGAATGTATGACGGGATTTGAGCATCAAGTTGCAAGCCACATGATGGCAGAAGGTATGACTGATGAAGCCTTAGTGATTACCAAAGCTATTCATGACCGATATCATGCCGCTAAACGTAATCCGTTTAATGAAATTGAATGCAGTGATCATTATGCAAGGGCAATGGCCAGTTATGGAACATTTATTTCAGCAACTGGCTTTGAATATCACGGGCCGAAAGGTTATATACGTTTTGCGCCTAAATTGAATGCTTCAAATTTTAAAACGCCTTTTACCTCCGCACAAGGCTGGGGTACTTACTCGCAGCTAATAAAAGATAATGCGCAACTCCACATGTTTGAACTAAAATACGGAACACTGCATCTAAGTAAAATCAGTTTGGTATGCTCCAAAAAGTCGGCGGTAAAATCGGTTGTTGCAATATTGGATACTCTATTGCTGCCGCTAACTTTTGTGATGGAAAACAACAATATTGTTATTCAATTGCAACAAGCCATAAATATAACTACAGCAACTAAGCTGCAAATCACTATCAGTTATGTAAATCGTCAGCAAAATTTGGACTAAATAGGTTTACTTTTAAGAAAGTTTTTCCATTATTCATCTTTTAAAAAGATTTACATGGAAAAGAAAGTCGAATAGTCCACAAAGTATCCTATTTAGGATATCCTTTGCGAAACAAACAACATGTTACTTAAGATCACGAAATCATGACTTTGAAAGAGATATAAACGGTAGAATCTTTCTTTGCTGAGACTTGCAGAAAGAATGTAATCTAACGAGTATACTTTAGAAATGGAATAAATGAGTTTATGAAAGCTGATAAAAATATCCACTAATGTGGGGTAGCGGTTTAAATTTTACATTTATATGTCGTTATTTTATAATATTTTGAATATCTTCCGTTAAAAGGTTTGTACTCAGGGTTGTCATCCCGACTGAATTGGACAAGGTGGCTTTCATGCCACCTTGTTTATTTATATCATCTTCTGAAAAACCAGCCAATTATGCATTTAACGAGAGAGGTAGATTGACTTTTCTGGTTCAAAATATCTCGTTTTTCATATCATAGCTTACACCATCAGGAAATAGCAGTTTTTTAATTTGCTTTATCCTATTCTTGGGGGATGGGATTTTCAACTTATTTTCGTCAGGTGATAAAGAAATTTATTTTTGGACAATTGCTATTCATCACACTTTTTGCAACGGCACAAAGTGATAAATATAACTTCTTTAAGATTAATACCTATAATGGCCTTTCTCATAACCAGGTTAATGCCATTCTAAAAGATTCAATGGGGTTTTTGTGGTTTGGTACGATGTCGGGACTTAGTAGGTACGATGGTTATTCCGTAAAGGTATTCAGAAAAAAACTTAACGACAGTACAACAATAAATGATAACTCCGTACTATACCTTGCTGTTTTGCCTGGGGCAAAAATGTGGGTAATGACAAAATATGGGCCTTGTATATACAATACTTCAACGGAAAAATTTGATTCTGATTATAGCCTTTATTTAAAGTCGTTAGGTCTTCCATCGAACGCTTTTATTAAAATCGTCAAAGGAAATTATGGAAGATATTGGTTTTTGTATGACAATGGTGATTTGTATGAATATGATGAGCCACAAAAAAAATCAAAACTCGTTTATAATAATACTTCAGGTAAGGATGAAGCTAAACTTGTTTCGCTTCAAGAGATTGAAAAGAACCAGATGTGGATGGTTTTTCAAAACGGGGCGATTCAGCTTTTTGATTTAATCACACGAAAAGTTGTTAAAGAATGTACGGCTTTACAGCATCTTAATCAAAGTAATGTTCCGTACAGTCTATATGTTGACAGAGACGGCGATTTGTGGCTGTGGCATTATATAAATGGAGTTTATTTTTTGCATCCAGAAAATAATTCTATCAGATGGTTTAATGAAAAATCTTTTCCTAACAAACTAAGTTCAAATCTTATAAGTCAGCTCGTACAGGACAATCAGGGGTTAATCTGGGTTGCAACAGATCATGGCGGGGTGACAATAATTGATAAAAAAAATAGTTTTCATACTACTTATATTTTCAATGATCCCAAAAACCCGAAAAGTTTAAGTCATAACAGTGTAATTACAATTTATAAAGATGACAAGGGAATCATTTGGTTAGGAACCTATAAGCAAGGCGTTAATTCTTATAATAGTGATATAGTACAGTTTCCTCTTTTCCGGCGTACAGATTCAAATCCGACCAGTCTTCAATATGATGATGTTAACCGTTTTGCAGAAGATAAATCCGGAAATATATGGATTGGAACAAATGGTGGAGGATTGATTTATTTCGACAGAAAGAACAATACATTCAGGCAATTTCTGCATAATCCTAAAAACGTAAACAGTGTTTGTGCAGATGTAATTGTAAGCTTATGTATTGACCATGAAGGGAAATTATGGATTGGTACATTCCAAGGCGGGCTGGATATGTATGATGGGAAAAAGTTTACACATTACATTCACCAGGATAATAATCCTGCCAGTATCAGTGATAATAATGTATGGGAGATTTTTGAAGATCGTGAGCAGAATTTATGGGTCGGAATTTTGGGTGGGGGATTAGAACGGTATAACAGGGAAAACAATCAGTTTGAACACCACCGGGCCGAAGAAAAAAATGGGGTTGTAGGGGCTAATTATATTTCTGCCATTCTGCAGGATAAAAAAGGTAATTTATGGATTGGCTCAGTTAATGGCATTACAGTTTTTAATACAAAGACTCAATTCAAGGCTAGGTATTTATATGCTACAAACAAAAACAGCCTTAGTAATAACAATGTTAATTGTCTGATTGAAGATTATAAAGGAAGGATATGGATTGGCACTTCTGATGGGCTTAACCTGCTTAACCCTGAGACTAATACATTCAAGGTTTTTACTGCAGAGGATGGATTACCAGACAATATTATATGGAATATTATTGAAGACGGGAAGCATTCTTTCTGGATTTCAACACCAAATGGACTTTGTAATGCAATCCCTTCGGAAAAAAATAACCAGGTGTCACTTACTTTTATAAATTATGATGAAACAAACAACCTTCAAAGCCAGGAATTTAATGACAATGCAGCATTTAAAACCAGTAAAGGCGAATTGTTTTTTGGCGGAACATCAGGTTTCAACATCATTAATTCATCTTTTATAAACCCGAAAGTTTATTCGCCTGGAATTGTTTTTACCAATCTTCAAGTACTAAATAAAAATATCGAACCAGGAGATGTTATTAATAACCGGGTTTTATTAAAACAAAGTATTTCACAAACAGGTAAGATAAACCTGAAGTATAATGAAAATTCATTTTCTATTCAGTTCACATCACTTGATTTTGAGCATAATTTAAAACAGAAGTATGCTTATATGCTGAAAGGTTTTAATGCCGACTGGATTTATACTGATGGCAGCCAGCGTATTACTACTTATACAAATATTGATCCCGGGCATTACACATTTAAGGTAAAAGTATTGAACAGGGATGGTTTGTGGAGCGAGGTAAAAGAAATGGAGATAGTGGTAAAACCACCTTTTTGGCGAACAACCATTGCCTATTTACTATATATCGTTGTCTTTGCAGGTTTACTTTATTTAGCCAGAAAGATTACACTTGAAAGAATTCATATGCGGTATGAAGTGGCAGAACAACGCCGGGAAGCAGAAAGAACCCATGCAATGGAGCAATTAAAAACAAAGTTTTTTACAAATGTGAGTCATGAGTTCCGTACTCCACTCAGCCTTATTATTGCACCTTTGGACAAACTAATCAAGCAGTCAACAAACGAGGATCAAAAAATACAATTAAACTTAGTTCAGCGTAATGCAAAGCGATTGCTTGGACTAGTCAATCAGTTACTTGATTTCAGAAAAATTCAAGTGCAGGAAATGAAGCTGCATCCCTCTTTTGGCGATATTATTGGCTTTATTAAAGAAATCAGCCTGTCGTTCTTAGATTTAGCAGAAAAGAAAAAGATACAATTTTCATTTTCCACGAACACCGAACACCTGGAAGTGTATTTTGATAAAGATAAACTGGAAAAAATACTTTTTAATCTGCTTTCAAATGCGTTTAAATATACCAATGACGCCGGTAAAGTTGATGTTCAGCTTTCTTACGAACCAACTGCTGAAAAGGAAAATGAAGGAACTATATCTATTGAGGTTAAGGATACAGGAATCGGTATTTCTGCGAAAAATCAGGATAAGATTTTTGAGCGTTATTTTCAAACCGAATTGCCGGATACAATGGTAAACCAAGGTACAGGAATAGGTTTGGCTATTACAAAAGAATTTGTCAGGCTTCATAATGGAATCATTACCGTTAAAAGTGAGGCTGGTAAAGGAACGAGTTTTACTGTTTTACTTCCTGCAAAGAAAACACTGGAAGTAGTAAATACGCATACTATAACTAGTACAATACCGGTTGATTTTGAGCATACCCAGGAAGAAAAAGGGAAGGCTGTAATTGATAAGAGTAAAAATAAAAAGACTGTACTTATAATTGAGGATAATGAAGATATGCGATTTTACCTGAAGGATAACCTTAAAGCAGATTACCAGGTTGCTGAAGCAAGTAATGGTAAAGAGGGGTGGGAACGGGTGAAACAACTAATGCCTGACTTAGTGGTTAGCGATATTATGATGCCGGAAATGAATGGTATTGAACTGGCAAAAAGAATTAAAACAGAAACGCAAACAGCACATATTCCGGTTATTTTGCTTACTGCAATTGGAAGCGAGGAAAAACAATTGGAAGGATTGCAGGTTGGCGTGAATGATTATATAACTAAGCCTTTTACTTTTGAGATTCTTGCCTCCCGTATAAAGAATATACTTGCCCAGCAAAAATTATTGCATGCCCGTTTTGAAAAACAATTGGAAGTAAATCCTAAAGACGTAACTATAACGCAGGTTGATGAAAAATTTCTTCAAAACGCATTGGAAATAATTACTGAGAATATGACTGACCCGGAATTTTCTGTTGAAAACCTCAGTCAGGCATTATTTATGACCCGTGTAACTTTGTACAGAAAGATTCTTTCAATAACAGGAAAAACCCCGATTGAGTTTATAAGGTCCATCCGTCTTAAAAAGGCTGCTTTACTTTTGGCCAAAAGTGGAAAATCAATTGCTGAAGTTGCTTACGAAACCGGGTTCAGCAGCCCTAAAAAATTCGCCAAATCTTTTAAAGAAGAGTTTAATGTACTTCCTTCCCAATACATGAAAAAGTAACTAAACAGGATACCTTAATTGTTAATAACTGTAATAATGACATTTTTTTTGATTTTAATTAAGAATTTAGAATAATCATTCAGTTTGTAACAATAGCAGAAGGATCATTTATTTTGTTCAATCAGAGCGCCTGCAGATTTTTCATTTTTATAAAAAAGCCTTTTAAATAGTTGATTTGTAACAAAGCGACACCTAATCTGTAACAAAACATACCCCTGTCTTTTTAATAGAGATTCTACTTTTGAGTGGTAATAACTCTAATGTATTGCTTTGTTATGAAAAGATTTCGGTTAAGTATTGGCTTGCTTTTGTTTCCTTTTTTTTCTGTCATTATGGCGCAAACAGGTTCGTTTGTTAAAACCAATGATGGGATTATTGTTTATCCTGAATCTTCATTTGCAGGCAACGAGAAGGCGGTTAAGCTTGAAGTTGTATCAGATCAAATCATTCACATTGTCTCTTCACCCAACAACATTATAGCTTCGCCAAACAGTTTAATTACATCTTATATCAAGCAGAAGGAAGTTGCCTGGTCTGTAACATCCACTAAAAAAATTATATCACTTAAAACAAAGAGTCTGATAACAGAAATAGATCAAAAGACAGGATCCATTTCTTTTTTTGATAAAAACCATCAAAGCATTGTAACTGAAAAAAAGGTTGGGGGACGGAATTTTGAACCAACGATTATTGATGGCTCAGCCTTCTATAAAATTACACAAGCTTTTACAACAACTGCAGATGAAGGATGGTATGGATTAGGGCAGCATCAACAAGGTATCATGAATTATAAAGGGCAGCAGGTTGATTTTTTTCAGAATAATACTGAAATCGCAATTCCCTTTTTAATTTCTTCTAAAAATTACGGTATTCTCTGGGATAATTATTCTATTACTAAAGCAGGCGATGTGCGGCCTTTTCACCCACTTTCTTCATTAAAGCTGTTTTCTAAAGATGGGGAGGAAGGATGGCTTACAGCAACTTATTCAAACGATAAAAATAATCCTGGCAAGAAAGCATGTGTTCGGGCTGAAAGCAAAATTGAAATGGAATTTATGGGCGATAGTAAACTTCAATTGCCTAAAGAGTTTAATGGGGCAACCGGCGTTGTTACATGGGAAGGAAGTATTGCCAGCAGTTTACAGGGGCTGCATCAGTTGAAGTTTACATTTGGTGGTACTATAAAAGTGTGGATTGATCATCAACTTGTTTTGAACCGGTGGCGCAAGGCCTGGAATCCTGCACCTGCGCTAATACCAATTGAGATGAAGAAGGGGGAGAAAAAGCACATCCAGATAGAATGGATTCCTGAAGGAGGCGAGTCTTATATTTCATTAAAATGGCAGGCGCCGCTTACAAATAACGAAAAGACTACATTCAGCTTTTGTTCTGAAGCAGGCAGGCAAATTGATTATTACTTCATTCATGGAGAAAACATGGATCATGTTATTGCTGGGTACAGGTTTCTGACTGGTAAGGCACCCATTGTTCCTAAATGGGCATTAGGTTATTGGCAAAGCCGTGAACGTTATAAAACACAGGAAGAAATTATTGCAACAGTGGATGAGTTCCGCAAAAGGAAAATACCACTTGACAACATTGTATTAGACTGGAATTACTGGCGTGAAAAAGAATGGGGTAGCCAGGAGTTTGATGAAACACGTTTTCCTGCACCCGATAGTATGATAGATGTGCTGCACAAAAAATATCGTACGCAAATTATGATTTCGGTATGGCCAAAATTTTACGAAGGCATACCTTCTTATAATGAGTTTAACAGCAAAGGCTGGTTGTATAAACGAAATATTGCAGACAAGCAAAGAGATTGGATAGGAGAAGGATATTTCTCTACCTTTTACGATGCCTTTAATGCCGATGCACGAAAAGGCTTCTGGAATTTGATCAATAAAAAACTTTATGCAAAAGGCATAGATGCTTGGTGGATGGATGCAAGTGAACCAGACATATGTTCGAACGTTACACCTGAAAAGAGAAAAGAACAATTAACTCCTACAGCTTCGGGCAGTGCTGCTGAGTTTTTAAATGCATACCCTTTGCAAAATGCGAAAGGTATTTACGAAGGACAGCGTTTAACGAATCCTGATCAGCGGGTATTTTTATTGACCCGCAGTGCTTTTGCAGGTTCACAACGCTATGCAGCTTCAGTATGGAGTGGAGATATTGGTTCTACCTGGGACGATATGAAATACCAGATTGCTGCCGGGATTAATTATTCTATGTCCGGATTACCCTATTGGACAATGGATATTGGTGGATTTGTAGTTCCGGAAAAATTTGAAAGGCCCAATGCAGATGACCTGGAAGAATGGCGGGAGATGAATACCCGTTGGTACCAGTTTGGTGCATTTGTTCCGTTGTTCCGTTCACATGGTCAATATCCGTTCCGTGAAATTTTCAACATTGCACCAGAAAATCATTCTGCATATCAGAGCTTCCTTTACTATGATCAACTACGGTACAGGCTTATGCCTTATATCTATTCTTTGGCTGGTGCAGCTTACCATAATGATTTTACCATAATGCGGGGTCTTGCAATGGATTTTTCAAATGACAGTACAGTTCTGAATATTGGTGATGAATATATGTTTGGTGAATCATTACTCATTAATCCGGTTTATCAATACAAACAAAGAAGCCGCAGTGTTTATTTACCGAAATGTGCGGGCTGGTATAATTTCTATGATGGTAAATTTTTTGAAGCCGGTCAACATATTACGGCCGATGCTCCTTACGACCGTATTCCGGTGTTTGTAAAAGCCGGTTCAATTATTCCCTTTGGACCGGAGTTACAATATGTTTCTGAAAAATCTGCTGACACAATTACTTTAAACGTTTACACAGGAGCTGATGCCGTTTTCAATTTATATGAAGATGAAGGCATCAATTATAATTATGAAAAAGGGAAGTATTGTATTATCAAGTTTACATGGGATGAAAAGCGGCAATCACTTGTGATTGGAGAATGTAAGGGTGAATTCCATGGGAAGTTGAAGAAAAGAGTGTTCAGAATAAAATTATACAAACCACATAAGGCAACAACCTTTAATAACGAAGCTCAATTTGATAAAGAGATTTTATATGAAGGAAAAACAATACGTATAAACTAAACTGCTAAAAAAATAAAAATGAAATCAAAAAAAACGAGTCGCTTGCAGTTTATGCTTAAATGGGGTATCATACCATTGATGCTTCTGTTTGGTATAAATGTTTACGGACAAACAAAAATTACAGGAAAAATTATCAACCAACGTACGTCTGAGCCTGTTGGAAATGCAACTGTAACGGTAAAGAATACAAGCCGTACAGTTACTGCAACCACATTGGGGATTTTTAGTATTGAAGCAAAAACAGGCGATATCCTTGTTGTAACTTCAGTTGGTTATAAAACGAAGGAGGTAAAAGCCACTTCTCCCGAAATGATAATCCAACTTGAGGAAAATTATAACCAGCTGAATGATGTGGTTGTAATTGGATACGGCAGAGTGAAAAGAAAAGATCTTACTGGTGGTATATCTTCTATTACCGGTAATGATCTGCGAAAGACACAACCAACAACTTTCGATCAGGCCTTACAAGGAAAAGTTGCCGGCGTATTGGTTCAACAAATATCCGGGCAACCGGGTGGTGGTGTTTCTATTCAAATACATGGAATATCTTCAATCAGTGGTTCTAATTCGCCATTATATGTTATAGATGGTGTGATTATTCCACCAACCAACGACCCCGGAAATGGTGCTAACCCTTTAAATACCATTAACCCTTCTGAAATTGAATCTATAGATGTATTAAAAGATGCGTCGGCAACTGCTATTTACGGTTCTCAGGCAACGAATGGTGTAGTTGTAATCACAACTAAAAGGGGTAGTATAGCAGCTCCTCAAATATCGTATGAAGGATATTATGGGTATCAGCAAATACCTAAGAGGCTCCCTACTGTTAATTTGCAGCAGCTTGCAACATTTCTTAACGAAAGGGCTGTTGTGTGGCAGTTTGATGCCAGGCCTGAATTTGCCAACCCTAAATACCTGGGTACAGGTACTAATTGGCAAAATGAATTGTTTCGCAATGCACCTATGCAAAATCACTCACTTACAGTAAACGGCGGTGATGTAAGAACCCAATACTTATTTTCAGTTGGCTATTTCGATCAGCAAGGTATTGCGCTTGGATCCAGATTTCAGCGCTACTCAGTTCGATTAAATTTGGACAATAAAACAACAGATTGGTTAAAGATTGGCACCAGCCTTCAGTTGGCAAATGTGGTTGAAAATGTGAACAGTTCTAATGCCGGTGTTATTGGAGACGCTTTGCGATTGACCCCCGATATTCCTGTAAAAAATATTGATGGCACCTGGGGTGGTGTTACAAATACTTCAGGATGGGTTCAACCGGTTTCAAACCCCGTTGCTATGGCACTCATTAATAAAAACATGAATTACCGCTACCAGCTGTTTGGCAATGCGTATGCCGAAATAAAATTTACAAATGATCTGTCGTTGAGAAATGAGGTTTCCGGGAATTTTGATTTTTCCAGAAATCAAGGGTTCTGGCCTCAAACTACTTTTGGGAAATACACTACTCCTAACCCAACTACTTCTTCATATAGTTCGGGCGATAACATTTATACCGTTATACGAAACTATATTACCTATAATCATTTTTTTGGCAAGAACAATCTAAATGTATTATTAGGACATGAAAACAATATGAGTAAATCTGCAAATGTTTATGCCAGCCGGTCAGATTTTCCTTCCAATAATGTGCAATCTATTTCCAGCGGTGATCCCTCAACCGCACTTAATAGTGGAGTATATGGTGATGGTGCTTCAGAATCATATTTTAGCCGTATTAATTTCAGTTGGGTAGATAAATACTTATTTACAGCAAATGTTCGCAGGGATGGTTCCGATAAATTTCCGGCAACAGGTCGCTGGGCATCTACTGCTTCAGGTGCATTTGCATGGAAAATTAACAACGAAAAGTTTTTAGAAAATGTAAAGGCTATTAATGAATTAAAGTTACGCCTTGGCTATGGCCTAACGAATAATCAGGGAATACCCGGCAATACTTATGTAACCCAGCTTTCAACAGTTGCCAACGGCTTATCCGGTACGGCACAGTTTCAATCTAATTTGGCCAATCCTAATGTAACATGGGAAAAAACAAAGAATGCTAATCTTGGATTAGATGGTACATTTTTTAACTGGAGATTAAATTTTTCAGTAGATGTGTATAATCGTTACACTGACGGCCTTTTATTAAAAGTGCCTCTTCCTGCCTATTCCGGCACAACTGCAAGTTATTCACCTGGTGCAATGCAGGCTCCTTATGTTAATGTTGGCTCAGTCAGAAACAAAGGAATTGATATCAGAATTGGATCCACCAATATCAGCAATAAAACTTTTACTTGGAAAACGGACGTTACTGTATCACATAATGTTAATAAAGTATTATACCTGGGTTCTGGTGGCGATGACGCCAGCCTTGTTTCTGGAAACTCAAAGACTGTTGTCGGCAGGCCTATCGGCTCATTTTATGGCTATATCTATGATGGCATATTTGCTACTGCCAGCGATTTTAAAAACCACGCTTTGCCGGCTGATCAATCAGGGACACCCCGCCCAATTGCTAATGCAGGCGGTGGCATATGGTATGGCGACCGTATGTTCAAGGACTTAAATGGTGATGGTATTATTGATACAAGAGACCAGACTTTCCTGGGGTCTCCACAACCAAAATTCCAATTCGGGTTTAATAACTCATTTAATTATAAAGGATTTGATTTGAATATTTTCTTTAGTGGAAATGCAGGCAACAAAGTGTACAATCAAATGCCGGTAAATCAATTGAATCCATTAAATAATACCAACTATTTTACCGGGGTATTAAACTATGCAAAAACTGCTTTAATTAATCCTGATGGTGACAGAAATAACGTAAATAATGTTTATGTTATAAATCCTGATACAAAAATTATCAGCCTTCGAAACGATAACACCAACGAAAATGGGCGCTTTTCGGATATGTATTTAGAAGATGCCTCATTTGTACGCTGTAAAAACATTACACTGGGATATAATATACCACAAAACATAGTGGCAAAAGCACATATTTATGCGTTTCGGGTATATGCTAATGTATCGAATGCATTTATCATTACAAAATACACAGGAATGGATCCTGAGGTTGGCTCATGGAACCCGCTTCAAGCTGGTTATGATAATGGGTATTATCCTCAATCAAGAGTATTTTCTTTTGGTGTAAATGTGAAATTAACAAAGTAAAAAACGAATTAATTTTATGAAATCAATCAATAAATTATTCTACTCTTTGCTATTGCTTTTGGCATTAGCCGGATGTAAAAAAAGTTTTCTTGACCGCCCTTCGCAATCTCAAATTGCTTCTAATAACTTTTATCAAACTACAAAAGAAATGAGATTGGCTACTGCCAGCCTCTACGGCGGTGCCCCCGTTTGGCAATGGCATGGCAATGGTTTTTTGCAGTTTGGCGATGTAATGAGTGGAAATGGAACTACTGGTCAATACCAGGGTACTGATAATAATGAACTTTTTGCAGTAAATCTTTCGGCATCTAACGGTTATGTGCAAGGTGCCTGGACAGGGTTATATAATTTAATAGGCCAATGCAACAATACAATTCTTGGTATACAACAATATGCTCCTGCAACTGTACCTGCAGCAGATAAAAATGCGGCAATAGCTGAAGCAAGGTTTATACGGGGCTACGCTTATTTTAATCTGGTGTTGCATTGGGGTGCTGTACCTATTGTGGAAGATAACAGCAAGCTCATTGAGCACCCTCTGCTTAACCGCATTATCGTTTCTGATGTTTACAAATTTGTAACGAACGATCTTACTTATGCAGTACAAAACCTTCCTGTTACTGATGTTACAGGCAGAGTAACCACATGGTCAGCTCAAGGTATGCTGAGCAAAGTGTATTTAACCATGGCAAGTTTGGGTGGCAATGGTACACGCAACCAAGCTTACTTAGACAGTGCAAAAAAATATGCAGGAAATGTGTGCAAAAATAGTGGAAAGACATTGTTTCCTAATTATTACGACCTGTTTACTGTAAAAAACAACGATGCTCCCGAAGTTTTATTTGCTTTTCAATGGGCAGCAGGAGTAGGTTATGGCAATGGCAATACGTTCAATAACTATGCACCAAGCAATACGATTATGCCAAAAAAGGGGGGTGCCTGGGCTTCTATGAAACCTACGTATGACCTTTATTTAAAGTATTCTGCAAAGGATACTGTAAGGCGGAAAGCAACTTTTATGATGAATGGCGATTACTTTCCTGAATTGAATGCTGCCGAAGGTGGTTACAAGGCTACAGGTTCAAGCCTGAAAAAGCATATTATTGGTAATGATGTTGATAACAGTTCACCTCTTATGACATTATGGGATTCGCCTGAACACGATGCTGTGCTAAGGCTGGCCGATGTGTATTTGTTATATGCAGAAGCTATTATGGGTAGCAATACAGTCACCTCTGATCCAGAAGCGTTGTTGTATTTCAATAAAGTGCGTACCAGGGCAGGTGTTGATCCCCTTTCAACCATAACGCTTGATACGCTTCTCAGCGAAAGAAGAATTGAGTTGGCATTTGAAGGACAATATTGGGGCGACCTGGTAAGGCTTTCTTATTGGCAACCGGCTAAAGCATTAACAATTATAAATGCACAAAACCGTGCTTTTTTCAATTATGCTGCAGGAGCTGCTACTCCAGATGCCAGTCCTGTTGTAACTGTGCTTCCGGCAACACTCAGGTCATTTACATTACAAATACCGGCAACAGAGTTAACTGCAAATCCAAAATTGGCTGAAGCCCCGGTAAAATATTATTAATGAATGTTCTTAATTAAATAAGGATATAAAATAAATTATATGAAAAAAATGAATCAAATATATACCGGCATTCTTCTTTTCAGTGTAGCTATGTCATTAATACTTTTAATGACTGCCTGCAAAAAAACAGCAGAACCGGCTCCAGTAATTACATCTGTTCTTAATTATGCCGCAACTCCGGCCGATACAACTTTATCCGGACTGGTACCCAATAGCCAATGGGTGGTTATTACGGGGCAAAATTTACAAAATGCGCTTCAAATAACGTTTAATGGTGTACCTGCCAGTTTTAATAGTGCAATATTTTCTTCAACAAGTGCTGCAGTCCAAATTCCTTCTATTGTGTTTTCCACAATTGATACTAATAAACTCAATACTGTTGCATATACAACGCCGGGAGGTACAGCAACATTCTCTTTCAAACTATTACCGGCTAAACCAACAATTACAGCTATTTCAAATGTATTTGCTAATCCCGGCGACTCTGTTTTTATTTATGGCGCAGATTTGGTTTTAGTTCAAAAGTTTACTTATGGAGGAACTAATATTGCTTCTTTTAAATCAGATTACTATGGAACTGCCCTTGGTTTTGTTATGCCAAACCCGGCTCCTGTAAGCGGAGATGTTGTAGTAACTACCAAGAGCGGCACTGTTATTTTTAAAATATCTGCAACGCCAACTATTACCGGTGTTTCTAACGAAAATGCAAAAACGGGCGATTCTGTTTATATCTATGGTACATACCTGAAAAGTATTCAAACATTTACGTTTGCCGGAACAAGTATCACCTCTTTTGTTTCAGCAGCTGATGGAAGTTCTGTAGGCTTTGTATTGCCTTCACTTTCACAAAGTGGGCCAGTATCTATTACAACAGCATTCGGCACAGCTACCACTAAGTATAATGTGAATGATATAGCAGGTTTAGGATCAATTTCCAATTGGGAATGGAGCGGGAATTTTAATTGGCAGTGGTGGGGTGGGGCTACCTTGAATAGCGGTGATCCTAACTCCGGATGGCCACCTTACAACCCTGATTTTCCAGGCAATTCAAGTATGTATATGTCACTTAAAAATGCTGTTCTGGCTCCTGATGAAGGGAATACCTATTCTAATTATGCCATACTTATGAACGGAGCACAATGGGTGCCAACAGCTAATATGAATGATACTGTTAGTAAGTATGCATTTAAAATGGAAATAAATATTCCTAATGCATGGAATGGCGGTGCAATTACAATAATGAGTGATGATGATACATATATCTGTCGTTGGGAACCTTGGCAAATATCTGCAACTACCACGGCACCATTCAAAACAAAAGGCTGGATAACTTTAACCATTCCTTTTACTGAATTCCGAAAAACAGATGCTACCCTCGGCAAAGGAAGAGGAGCTTCTATGACAAAATTTTCTGAGTTATTGGGTCCATCAGGAAATAGTGGATGTAAGGTATACATGCATAATTACAATACAGCTGCATCAGCAACTGGATTTTATGGTGCTTTTGATAATTTAAGAGTAGTAAGAATTAAATAGCAAGCAGTTGGTATGTCTGCAGGGTTTCTACCCTGCGACTTTAAATTTTTTTAAAAAAGCATAAAAAATATACAGATGAAAATTAAAATTATCTATAGCATTGCGGGGGTTTTTATTACGCTTTTAGCAATCAGCTCCTGTAAAAAAACAAAAGTTTCGCCACAATTATCTATTTCAAATATTACAGATACCATACCTGAAAATGGAGGAACAAAATCACTATCATTTGACTGTAATGATGCGTGGAGTATTGATACAGCTGGTTTTGGCTGGGTAAAATTAAGTACTATTGCAGGCAACAGCGGTAACGCATCCATTACCTTAACAGCGCCGGCTAATAACACAGGCATCAGCCGTACTGTACTTTTAAAACTGAAATCTGCTAATGGGCTAGCCAGACGAATTACAGTACTTCAGGCACCGGTAATCTTCCCTTCATATAATACTTCACCCAAAGCGCCTGATGCTACCGGCATGGCTAGTACGGCTATGCAAATAAATGCAAAGATCAAAATGGGGTATAATATCTGGAACACTATGGAAGCTCCAGGTGGAGAAACCGGTTGGGGTAATCCTGTGATTACGCAATCACTGATTGATACGCTTAAAAAAGCTGGCTTTAATGCGATAAGAATTCCTTGTGGTTATTGGGCTCAAGGGCATATGAACAAACTAACAGGTAAAATTGATGATGCGTGGTTAAACAGGATTAAAGAAGTAGTTCAGTATTGCGTGAATGATGGTATGTATGTGGAAATTAACCGCCACCATGATGGTAATGATGATTTTTACCTGACTGGTGCAAAGTTAGACAGTGCAAAAGCTATCCATAAAGCTGTATGGGAGCAGGTAGCCACAACACTGCGTGATTTTGATGAGCATGTAATGTTTGCAAGTTTGAACGAACCTAATGCTAATGATTTAGCATCAATTACAGTTTTACATGATTTTCATCAGATATTTATCAATGCAGTCCGTTCTACCGGAGGAAAAAATGCGTATCGTACTTTAGTGCTTCAGGCACCAAACACTTCGCTTGATCTGGCTAGTTATTTTGCTCCTGACGCCATACCAGGTTGGCCTGTTGATCCTACGCCTGATAGATTGATGCTTGAAGTTCACTACTATACTCCTGCTAATTTTTGTATACTTTCTGCTGATGCCAGTTGGGGTACAGAGCGGTATTATTGGGGTGTAAACTTACATTCTACTACCGATGTTGCACATAACTCAGATGCAGGGACTGAAGAAAGTTTTGTACAGAGTAATATGCAATGGGCTAAGAAAAATTATGTGGATAAAGGAATACCTGTGTTTATTGGTGAATTTGGAGCATCCTATCATGCCGAGAAAGCTCCAAATCCGGCAGATTCAATATTGTCTCGAAGATCCGTGGCACATTTCTATGCAGAAGTAGTACGAGATGCCCGTGCTAACGGAATATCTCCATTATTGTGGGCCGGTGTTATAAACAGGCAAACTGAAACATTAGAGGATAAACAGCAGTTAGATTCTTTACGCAAAGCAGCAGGGTATTAAAAAATAATGACAGGAGAAGTTTGTTTCGTTTATTTAAAAAACAGTTGATGAGAAAAGGAATTCTTTTGTTGGGGCTTTTAATAAATATCTTATGGTTAAATGCACAACGGACAATAAATATTGATTTCAATAAAACAGCCGGTACATTAAACACCATGTTTAAAGAATGTGTTGGAGCGGGCAGGGCTAATGAAGGATTACGTGCCGACTGGCAGCAGCAATTAGCGTATGTTCATCAACAGTGTGGCTTTAAATATATCCGCATGCATGGCTTGCTTACAGATGATATGGCGGTATACACGGAAGATAATAAAGGTAACCCCGTTTATAATTATATGTATGTTGATGCGCTGTATGATTATTTAGTGAGCATTGGAATGAAACCTTTTGTAGAATTGGGTTTTATGCCCAATGCACTGGCAAGCGGAAATAAAACAATCTTTTGGTGGCGTGGTAATGTTACGCCACCAAAAGATTATATGAAGTGGGAAGGATTAATAAAAAATCTTGTCCAGCATTTCACCGACAGATATGGTGTGCAAGAAGTAAAGAGCTGGTATTTTGAAGTATGGAACGAACCTAATTTGTCTCCTGGTTTCTGGAGCAGCACACAAGAAGAATATTTTAAATTGTACGATTATACAGTTAGAGCTGTAAAGAGTGTAAATGAAAATTACAAAGTGGGTGGTCCAGGAACTGCCGGTGCAGCCTGGGTGCCGGAAATGATTGAGCATTGTGCAAAAAATAATATTCCCATAGATTTTATCAGTACACACTCGTACGGTGTTGGTCAGGGTTTCCTGGATGAATATGGAAATGGCGGAACTGTATTAAGTAAAGATGAGTTTGCTGTTAGTGGAGATGTATTGAACTCCCGTAAACAAATTGAAAATTCAGCGACTAAAAATCTTGAACTCCATTATACTGAGTGGAGTGCGTCTTATACTCCTGCAGATCCAATACATGACAGTTATCACGAAGCAGCTTATATATTGGAGAAAATAAAGCAGGTTGGCAAAGCTGCCAATTCAATGTCGTACTGGGTATTTACAGATATTTTCGAAGAGCCTGGACCACGGTATACTCCATTTCATGGTGGCTTTGGTTTACTTACAATACAAGGACTTAATAAACCCGCTTTTTACGCATATCAATACCTGAACAGGCTGGGAGCAATTGAGCTTGAAAATAAAGATGCCCGTTCATTTATTTGTAAAGATGAAAAAGGAAATGTACAGGTTTTGTTATGGGACTATACATACACGTTACCCGATTCAACCAATAATCAAAACTTTTATAACAAAGATATTCCTGCAAAACACAAAGAAAAAATAAAGGTCAGGTTTTCAAATTTACCAACCGGTAAGTATATCCTTGAACTTTATAAAACAGGCTACAGGGTTAATGACGTTTATACCGATTATCTTGATCTGGGTAAGCCTTCACAATTAAACAAGGATATGATTACACAATTAAAAAATAAAAATGCGGGACGTGCAATCGAAAAAAAGATGATTATTATAAGTAAGAACAATTCTTATACCTACGAATCTTCAATAAATGAAAATGATGTGGTATTCATTCATCTTAAAAGACAATAGATTAGGAGTTATGTTTACAAAAAAAACATTTATGTTTTCAGGGCAAAAAAAGAATTTGATTTTATTCTTCAGCTTATTGCTTCTTATTACTGCGGTGCATGCTCAAAAAAAGCAAACAGACCAGGATGTCGAGGTTAAAATAAAATCATTAATTGCCAAAATGACTTTGCAGGAAAAAGTTGATTTGCTGCATGCAAATTCAAAATTTTATATTCCTGGCAATAAGCGATTGAAGATACCTGAACTTGCAACAAGTGATGGCCCACATGGAGTTCGTGCAGAGATTAACAGGAATGACTGGGGATATTCGGGTTGGACAAATGACTCGGCAACTTGTTTCCCTCCCGGTACAGCGTTGGCTGCAAGCTGGAATACAAGGCTTGCTTATGAAAGAGGAATTATTCTGGGAGAAGAAGCACGTGCAAGAAACAAAGATATTTTGCTTGGCCCAGGAATTAATATCATTCGCTCGCCACTATGCGGAAGAAACTTTGAATATATGAGTGAAGACCCGTTACTCATTTCCAGAATGTCGGTTGCTTATATAAAAGCATTACAATCGAAAGATGTTGCCGCAAGTGTAAAACATTGGCTGGCGAATAACCAGGAAGAAAACAGGGGTACTGTAAATGTAACAATGAGCGAAAGAGCCTTACGTGAAATTTATTTACCCGGGTTCAAATCTTCTGTTATGGAAGGCGGTGCATACACTGTTATGGCTGCTTATAACAAGTTCAGAGGTGATTGGTGTTCTGAAAATGAATACATGAACAGAACGATTTTACGGAATGAATTTGGTTTTAACGGCGTATTAATGACTGATTGGGCAGCTGCTCATTCTACTGTGAAAGCTGCAATGTCGGGTCTTGATCTGGAGATGGGTACTGATATAGCTGATTACAACGAATGGTATTTTGCCAACCCATTGATAAAGGCTGTACAGGAAGGAAAAGTACCTGTAAAAGTAATTGATGAGAAAGTAGCCAATATACTTCGGGTAATGTTCAAATTAAAAATGTTTGATGAAAAAAGCCGTTCAAAGGGAGTGATGAATACCAAAGAACATCAGCAGGCTGCATACAATTCAGCTGCTGAAGCTGCAGTATTATTACAAAACAACAATCAGCTTTTGCCTGTTAATTTCAATAAGATAAAATCTGTTGCAGTTATTGGTGATAATGCCACACGCAAACATTGTGGAGGAGGTTTGAGTTCCGAAATAAAATCTTTATATGAAATAACTCCGTTAGAAGCAATAAAAAATAAGTTTGGTTCTTTTGTGAAAATAAATTTCGCACAGGGTTATGAAAAGCAATCGGTATTTAAAGAAGGGAACAATTCCGGGCAATTGAATGCTGATGCTGTAAACTGGAAATTAATCGAAGAAGCTGTTGAAGCTGCAAGGAATTCTGATATAGCTATCATTTTTGGCGGACTGAATCATGATTTTGACACGGAAAGTTCCGACAAGAAGAATATGAAATTGCCTTATGGACAAGAAGTGCTGATCCGTGAAGTGGCAAAAGTTAATCCTAAAACAATTGTTGTAATTATTGCAGGTTCACCTGTTGAACTGGCTGGTATTATTAACCGGGTGCCATCAGTTTTATGGGCCTGGTATGGAGGTATGGAAGCAGGTAATGCAGTGGCAGACATTTTAAGTGGCAAAATAAATCCTTCAGGCAAATTGCCATTTACAATTCCTGTTTCGCTTGATCAATCGCCTGCGCATGCTTTAGGGAATTATCCAGGCAGAAATCTGCAGGTGAATTATGAAGAAGATATTTTAGTTGGTTATCGGTGGTTTGATACAAAAAAGATTCAACCGCAATTTCCGTTTGGCTATGGGCTTTCATACACTGATTTTTCCATCAGTAATTTCTCTACAGATAAATTAAACTACGGGAAGGATGAAATCATTCATACAAAGTTTACAATTAGTAATACAGGCAGCAGGTATGGTGGAGAAGTAGTGCAGTTGTATATCAGTCAGCCCGTTTGTAGTGTACTTCGTCCAGAGAAAGAATTGAAAGCTTTTGAAAAAGTATTTCTTCAGCCGGGAGAATCCAGAACAATCGAGATGAACATTAATGTAGCTGACCTCGCATTTTATGATGAAAAAATAAATGTATGGAATGTGGAAAATGGCGAATTTGTTTTGCAGTTAGGAAACTCATCAAAAAATATTTTGCATACAGTTAAACTAACAATACATTAAAGCAATTCCAACCTTACGTTGATGTATTTTATATCTTATCTGTGCAGGTAAAATACATTTCATTTCTATAAGTTATTTGTAATTATTTGTCTGGTGTTTTTATCTATGGATAAGTAATGCCTGGTTAAGTTATTGTTTAAATAAGATCTTAGAATAACAACGCTTGCAGCAAAATGCTAAGGCATGAAATGTTATAGGCTCTTTTTATTTTAAGTGTTTTAAATATCATCTACTCAATTATTTTTTATAAAATGAAACAATTGATAAGCTGTTTTCTTTTTGTAACCGTTTTAAACCTTCTTTCGTTTTCGCAGGGAAATAAGATAATACAGGTTTCTACCAGTGCCGAACCCGTTACTACTGGAAAATTTGAACCAACATGGGAATCGCTCAACCAATACAAAGTGCCCGAATGGTTCCGGAATGCAAAATTTGGAATATGGGCGCACTGGGGGCCGCAGTGCCAACCTGAGATGGGCGATTGGTATGGAAGGGGAATGTATGAACAAAATGGCTGGCAGTATAACTCACATGTTGCTAAATATGGCCACCCATCAAAGTTTGGTTTTAAAGATGTAATAAATGAATGGAAAGCAGAGAACTGGAATCCTGAAGAATTAGTTGCATTGTATAAACGAACCGGAGCACAGTATTTTTTTGCAATGGCAAACCATCACGATAACCTGGATATGTGGAACAGCAAATACCAGGAGTGGAATACAACCCGTGTAGGTCCCAAAAAAAATATTATTGATGGTTGGGCAAAAGCAGCAAAAAAATATCATCTCCCTTTTGGTTTAAGTGTACATGCTTCGCATGCATGGATGTGGTACGAAACAGCGCAGCGGTCAGATACTTCAGGGCCTTACAAAGGCATTCCTTATGATGGCCATCTTACGAAAGCCGATGGTAAAGGAACCTGGTGGGAAGGACTGGATCCACAAGAGTTGTATGCGCAAAATCATCCTCTTAGCACCGGCTATGGATGGGAATGGAATAATGGCTGCTCAATTCCCTCGCAGGAATATTGTCAGAAGTTTTTCAACCGTACAATGGATTTAATCAATCAATACAATCCTGATCTCATTTATTTTGATGATAGTGAACTTCCTCTATATCCAATTAGTGATGCCGGATTAAAGTTAGCAGCACATTATTACAATCATAATATGGCTACACATCATGGAAAACTGGAAGGCGTATTGTTTGGAAAGGTTTTATCAGATGAAGAAAAAAAATGTATGGTGTGGGATGTGGAGCGTGGTGCACCCGATAAACTGCAGCCACTGGCATGGCAAACATGCAGCTGCATCGGCGACTGGCATTATAACCGGGGCAGGTTTATCAATAACAACTATAAATCTGCAAAAGAAGTTGTTTTAATGTTGATAGATATTGTAAGCAAAAACGGAAACTTATTATTGAATATTCCTGTGCGTGGTGATGGAACCATTGATGAGAGGGAAGTGGAAACATTAAAAGGTATTGCACATTGGATGGATATTAATAAAGAAAGCATTTTCAATACTAGACCCTGGAAGATTTATGGAGAAGGACCAACTGCTGAATCTGCTAATCCAATTGACCACGCCGGTTTTAATGAAGGCAAAACAAAGTTTACTGAAAAAGATATACGTTTTGCACAAAATAAAAACATTGTATATGCAACATTGCTTGGTGCGCCAACAGAAGAAATAAAAATAAAGGCGTTAGGAAATGAAAAAATAAAATCAGTTAAAGTTCTGGGCAGCAGCGAGGTCATTAAATGGAAAAAGGTAAACGGTATTTTAGTTATTCAAAAGCCCCAAACTATTCCTGATAAAATTGCGGGGGTATTTAAAATTGTTAAATCCAATTAAGGCTGCCGGGATGAAAAGAATCATTTTTTATTTTTTTTGGAGCCTGATTGTTTTTGCAAACGCATCAGCCCAAAATAAAATTATAGAACGAAAGCAATTGTTCGATTACGATTGGAAATTTTTTGCTGGCGATATTTCATCTGCTCATGAAGTGAAATTTGATGACGCTAACTGGAGAAAACTTGATTTGCCACATGACTGGAGTATTGAAGGATTTATAAATGCCGACAATCCAACAAAAGGAGCCGGTGGCTATTTTCCTGCAGGGACAGGATGGTACAGGAAAAAGTTTACGATGCCCGTTGAATGTAAAGGGAAGAAGATTTCCATTTATTTCGAAGGAGTTTACATGAATGCCGAAGTCTTTATAAACGGAAAACCATTGGGCATTCATCCATACGGGTATACTTCATTTTATTATGATCTTTCCTCTTTTTTAGAATATGGCAAGGAAAATGTAATAGCTGTAAAAGTTGATAACGCTCAGCAAGTAAACAGCCGCTGGTACAGCGGTTCGGGTATTTACCGTCATGTCTGGATGATAGTTGCAAATCCAATACACGTTGTTCAATGGGGTGTTGCTGTTACTGCAAACAATGTTTCAATAAAGCAAGCAACAGTGCAGGTAAAAACATTAGTTAAAAATGAAACATCCTTTGCACAAAAAATAACTGTAAACACAAGTCTTTATAACGGCAGCTTATATGCAAATGAAAGCAATCGAACTAGTATAACACTTGCTGCAAACAGCGAAAAAGAAATAGCACAGAATATTGTTGTAAAAGATCCTCAGTTATGGTCGCCACAAAACCCAAACTTATATGTTGCCAATGTTTCCATTGTACAGTTAGGGAAAGTAATTGATGAAGCAAAAACAAACTTTGGTATCCGTACCATTCAGGTTTCTGCAGAGAGAGGTTTTGAATTAAATGGAAAATCAATAAAAATTTCCGGCGGTTGTGTACATCATGATAACGGATGCCTCGGCGCTGCTGCATATGACCGTGCCGAAGAACGCAAAATTGAATTGCTGAAAGCTGCAGGGTTTAATGCTGTTCGTACTTCGCACAATCCACCATCAGAAGCATTCTTAAATGCCTGCGACAGGTTTGGCTTACTGGTGCTGGATGAGTCATTTGATTGTTGGCGAATTGGAAAAAATAATAATGATTATGCCAAATATTTTAATGAATGGTGGAAAAGAGATCTGCAGTCAATGATTTTACGAGATAGAAATCATCCGTCAATTTTTATGTGGAGCATTGGCAACGAAATTCCCGAACGAGGTAAGCTCGAAGCAGTACAAACTGCAAAAATGTTGTGTGACGAAATTTTCAATATGGATAATACAAGACCGGTAACATCGGCAATAGTTGAAAATGGTAAAGACTGGGCAGTAATGGACTCATTATTTGCTGTACTTAATGTAGCAGGATATAATTATCATTTGAATACCGCACGTGAAGATCATCTTAGGATTCCTTCAAGAATAATTCTTCAAACAGAATCTTATCCTAAAGATGCATTTGCCAACTGGAAATTGGTGCAGGAAAATGATTTTGTTATCGGCGATTTTGTTTGGACGGCGATGGATTACTTAGGTGAAGCCGGCATAGGCCGTACCTATTACTCTGGCGAAACACCCGGCGAAAGTTGGGTTAACGATATGTTTCCATGGCACGGTGCATATTGTGGCGATATAGATTTGATTGGGAACAGAAAACCAATATCGCATTACCGCAGTATGTTGTACAATAATAACGAAAAGCTCTACATGGCTGTTCGTGAACCTGATCCTGAGCCGTTGAAAATTAAAGAAACCTGGTGGTCGGTATCGCCAACCAGTGAAAGCTGGACATGGCCGGGCTTTGAACGTAAAACTATTTTAGTTGAAGTGTATTCAAAATACCCGAAAGTTCGTCTGTACTTAAATGACAAACTAATAGGCGAAAAAAATACATCATCAGAACAGGAATTTAAAGCAACATTTACAGTGGCATATACAGCAGGCATTTTAAAAGCGGTTGGTATAGAAAATGATAAAGAAGTTGAATCAAAAATTTTGCAAACTGCAGGCGAGCCTGCAAAAATAAAACTCACAGCAGACAGAAATGTTTTATTGGCAAATGGTCAGGATCTGTCTTTTGTAACGATAACAATTACAGATAAAGTCGGCATACCGCAACCCAATGCGGCTAATCGTTTGCAATTTAAAATTGAAGGTGATGGAACTATTGTTGGGGTTGCTAATGCCGATTTGAAAGATTGTGAGAGTTATGTTGGCAATACACGTAAAGCCTGGCGTGGCAAAGCATTGGTAATAATTAAAAGTAACCATCAGGCAGGTGAAATTAAATTAAGCGTCACATCAAATGGACTGGAAGAAGAAAATGTAATTATAAAATCTATTCTAAAAAATTAAAAAAATGGCGGCAATTAAATTGGTAGTAAGTTTTATGCTGCTGTAATTAAAAGAATAAGTAACCATATAAACAGAAAGTATGTTCTGGAATAAAATATTTTTAAACCTGGGTTTTATAGTATTGGTTGCGGCTAAACTTTCTGCACAAAATCAGGTAATTGATATCTGGAATGGCAAAATACCCAATGCTATTACCAATCCTGCAATTCACCAGGAAATTGATACAACTGGGGGCTGGGTAAAAATGAAAAATGTAACCCAACCCACTCTTGAAGTGTATTTACCTGCAAAAAATAAATCAAATGGTACGGCTGTAATTATTTGCCCTGGAGGGGCTTACTCCATTTTGGCAATTCAGCACGAGGGAAAAGATATAGCACGCTGGTTAAATGAGTTGGGCATTACAGCCTTTGTTTTAAATTATCGGTTGCCCAACGATGCCATTATGAAAGATAAAACCATAGCTGCCCTGCAGGATGCGCAGCAGGCCATGAGGGTGGTAAGAAAACGAGCCAATGAGTGGAATTTTAATCCTTCCAAAATAGGTATCATGGGATTTTCTGCTGGCGGGCACCTGGCCAGTTCCCTGTGTGTGCATTATAACGATAGCATGTATGAAACGGCAGATACTACCAGCGCCCGGCCCGATTTCTCTTTGCTGATCTACCCGGTTATTACAATGGATTCTTCTACTACTAATACCTGGTCACGTTATTGTTTGTTGGGAAAAACACCGTCTGAAAAAATAGTAAAATATTTTTCAAATGAATTGCAAGTAAATAAAAACACAGCACCGGCTTTTTTGATACACTCATGGAATGATGAAGCAGTACCCGTTGTAAACAGCATCAACTATGCAAAGGCCCTGAAGCAAAACAACATACCCTGCGAATTGCATTTATATCAATCGGGCGGACATGGCTATGGTATGGGCCGTTCAACCAACACAGAATCTTCATGGACAGCTGCATGTGAGCAATGGTTAAGGATGAATGGTTTTTTAAATAAAAATGAAAAATAAAATGAGTAAAATATTTTTTTTATTACTGGCATTGTTAGTAATAAATGGTTCATGCTTTTCACAAATCAGTTTGCCAAAAATGTTTGGGAACGACATGGTATTGCAAAGAAATATTTTAATCCCTGTGTGGGGCAATGCCGATGCCGGTGCTACAATTATCGCCAGGCTAGACAATAAAACTGCAACTACCAAAGCAGACGAAAAAGGGAAATGGAGTTTGAAATTTCCAAAAATGAAAGCTGGTGGCCCTTTTACATTAACAATTGAGGAAACGGGCAAACCGAAAAGCAAAATAACATTCAGCAATATATTGATTGGCGATGTGTGGCTGGCATCGGGGCAAAGCAATATGGAGTTAGAGGTGCAACAGGCAAAAAATTCTAAAAATGAAATAGCACATGCCACTTATCCAAAGATTCGTTTCCTTGTGGTGGAGCATGATAAGCAACCCAACCCATTAAACGATATTCGGTCAGGCAAATGGAAAATTTGTGACACCACTAATGTTAAAAACTGGTCGGCAGTGGCATATTATTTTGCCCGTAAAATTCATTGCGACAATAAAGTGCCTGTTGGAATAATACAAAGCTCCTGGGGCGGCACTCCCGTGGAAGCCTGGACAAGCCGCAGCATGCTTTTGACTTCGCCTATTACACGTGCAAAAATGCTTGGTGTAGATTCACTTCGTATTGATGCCGGAGATTTAGCAGCAGACAGCATCAACTGGGAGCGAATTTGGAACATCGTTTATAATCCTCAGAACAATGCTGACAAAACTGTTCCTAAAACTGATTTTAATGATGGTAACTGGCTGCCCGTTGAAATGCCTGCTTTGATGAAGGATTTTAGCATCGGTAATTATGAAGGGATGATTTGGCTAAGAAAAAAAATCACATTACCTGAATCCTTTAATAAAAAGGATTTAACTATCAACCTTGGACATCCGGAGATGAATTATTCCCTTTATTTTAACGGGGAAGAAATTTGCAAAAACGTTTGGAATTCCAATAAGAAACATTCTTATACAATCCCTGCCCGGCTGGTACGTCAGAGAGAAAATTTGATCACCCTAAGAATAGCCATGATGTGGGGCGGCGGCGGCCTTAATCAACCTGCAGAGGATTTGTATATTACCGATAGCTCTTCAAAAATTTCTATTGCAGGGAAATGGCTGTATAGTAAAAATCAGGAGACTGATTTTCCTAAAATGAACAACTATCAGTATTATCCGGCTTTTCTGTTTAATGGTATGATTAACCCGGTTATCCCTTATGGCATCAAGGGTTTTATCTGGTATCAGGGCGAATCAAATGCATCGGCAGCTTATGATTACAGAAAATTGTTTCCTATGCTCATAACAGACTGGCGTCAACGCTGGGGGCAGGGACATCTCCCTTTCTTGTTTGTTCAGTTGGCCAATTATATGAAAACAAAACCACAGCCTTCTGAAAGTGAATGGGCCGAATTGAGAGAAGCACAAACACTTACACTATCACTGCCTAATACAGGTATGGCCTGTATCATCGATTTAGGAGAGGGAAATGATATTCACCCGAAAAATAAACAGGACGTGGGCCAGCGGCTGGCATTAATTGCAAATAAAATAGTTTATAAGCAAGATGGCATTATATGCAGTCCTGCATATAAAAATTATCGGAAGGAAGGAAATCACTTGCGCATCAGTTTTACAAATGTTGGTTCAGGCCTTTCAACCAGGGATGGAAAAGAATTGAAAGGGTTTGCCATTGCAGGTAAAGACAAAAAATTTTATTGGGCTAATGCAACTATCAAGGGAAATGAAGTGATCGTTTACTGCGATAAAGTTACTGAACCCGTTGCTGTTCGGTATGCATGGGCTGATAATCCCGAATGCAATCTTATCAATTCAGAAGGATTGCCTGCTGTGCCTTTCAGAACAGATGATTGGAAAGGCATTACTCAGAAATAAATCATAGTTCAATTGCACCATAATAATTCTTAAGTAAAAAAATGAAAACGAAATTAATTGTAGCGGTTTGCATCGTGTTTTGTCAATCAGTCTTCGCCCAGGTTGCTAAACTGGAGAGTCCAAATAAATCTATTGTACTGAATGTATTCTTATCTGCTTCAGGTGAAATTCAATACCAGGTAAAAAAAGCCGATGTCAATGTCATTCAATCTTCGACTTTAGGAGTGATGATGAAAGATCACGACTTTACACAACACATGAAACTGGCAACTGTAAAAGCATCTGAAAGAATACAGGATAGCTATCAAATAAAGAATGCAAAAAAAAGCAGCATCAATTATAAGGCAAATCAATTGGTCATATCTTTTATCAATGAAGAAGGAAAAAAGATGGATATCATTTTCCGTTTGTCCAATGATGGTGTGGCTTTCCGTTATTCTTTCCCCTGGATAAAAAATGATGTAACAATTCTTAAAGAGCAAACCTCATTTGCTTTTGACAAAAATGCAAAAGCATGGTTGCAACCCATGAGCGAAGCAAAAACAGGTTGGCAGCATTGTCATCCCTCTTATGAAGAACATTATTTGCAGGACATTCCTGTTGGTACTGCATCGCCGTTAAAGTCAGGTTGGGTGTACCCTGCTTTGTTTAAAACAAATAATACATGGGTATTGATTACCGAAGCCGCACTGGATGGCACTTATTGTGGTACAAGATTGATTAATGATTCTGCCTCATCAAAGTATTCGATAGGGTTTGCAGATCCCAGAGAGGTTTTTACAGGTGGTGGGTATTTACCAGTTAATAATAAACCCTGGCTTACCCCTTGGCGTATTATAGCAATTGGAAGTTTGAAAACAATTGCAGAATCAACGTTAGGTACTGATTTGGCTCCGGCAGCCGTATTAAAGGATGCCTCTTTTGTAAAACCCGGAAAAGCCAGTTGGAGCTGGATCAACAGCAAGGATGACAATATCACTTTCAACGAGCAAAAAAAATACATTGACTATGCTGCTGACATGCACTGGCAATATTGCCTGGTAGATGCGGCCTGGGATGTAAAGATTGGTTATGATAGTATAAAAATTCTCAGCGACTACGCTGCTAAAAAAAATGTTGCTTTGCTATTATGGTACAATTCTGCAGGTGATTGGAATACGATAACCTATACCCCAAAAGATAAACTGCTGACACATGAAAGCAGGACAAAGGAATTTTCACGCCTTGCCGATATGGGTATTAAAGGTGTGAAGATTGATTTTTTCGGTGGCGATGGACAAAGCATGATTCAATATTACATTGACATTTTGAATGACGCCGCAAAGAATAAACTGCTTGTAAATTTTCATGGAGCAACGCTGCCGAGAGGCTGGCAAAAAACATATCCGAACCTTATGACAGCCGAAGCAATTTATGGAATGGAGATGGTAACATTTGATCAGACTGCCGCCGATCTGCAGGCCAACCATTGCGCTATGTTACCGTTTACAAGAAACGCATTCGACCCGATGGATTTTACACCTATGAATCTTACTGGGCTTACGTCGTCAAATTGTACCAGGAGAACTACACCAGCATTTGAATTGGCTCTTTCAGTTTTATTCTTATCGGGCATACAGCATTATGCACAATCACCGGAAGGAATGATGCAAGTGCCAAATGATGTGAAAGAATTTTTAAAGAAACTTCCTGACAATTGGGATGATGTGAAATTTCTCGACGGCTATCCAGGCAAATACATTGTTATTGCCAGAAGAAGTGGCAACAGATGGTTCATTACCGGCATAAACGGTGATTCCACAGAAAAGAAAATATCGGTTGATTTTACTTCATTTACAAAAGGCAAGGCTACTATTTTCACAGATGATGCAAGCAACAAACTGTTTTCAAAAACAAGTCTGAACACAGCAACACAAAGGAAATATGATTTAACATTAAATGTAAACAGCGGGTTTGTAATGGTATTTGAATAATTGGTATTTGTCCAAATACATTTGGTATGAAAAAATTTATCAGGGTTCCCGCAACGAATAGCTCAAAAGCAAGATTATCACATACACATGAAAAAGTACTTTTTATATTCTTTGCTGCTAATTGTTTGCGGCTTAACAAATGCTCAAACTAAAGAACCGATGGCAATGATTGGAAATTAGTGAGTGTAGGAGAATTTTCAAACATTAAAAATAATCCTTTGTCGCAAACGAAAAATATTGTGGAAACAAAAGCGAAATACATAAAACTGACTGCTTTAAAAAATGTAAGTAACAATAATAATATTGGTTATGCCGAATTGGATGTACTAACTGCAAATAATTAATGATAAACAATAAAAAATATTGCACCATATTTCAACTACTATACATGGCAACTACTATTTATAAAATATCAATCTTCGTTTTGTTTTTTATAAACATAAGCTATCCCGTAAATGCACAGAGGCTTTATGTTGGTGCCAACTATCATCCGCATGATGATAAAAATTTAGAAAAAATAAAAACTGATATTCATTTGATGAAAGCTGCGGGTTTTAATGTTGTACGCATGGGGCATTTGGCCTGGGATAGTTATGAAATAGCCGACGGTAAATTTGATTTTGCCTGGTTTGATAAAGTGATGAACATGATGAATGATGCCGGTATAAAAGTTATATTGGATATTGCGCTTCATCCGGCGCCAATTTGGCTGCATAAAAAATTTCCGTCTGTTGATGTGGTGGATGCTAACGGAAACAGGCTCTATCCCAATCACCGTTATATGGACGATGTTGGCGATCCCAATTATCAAAAGTATGCCTTGCGTTATGCAGATTCCATTTCTAAACACTATAAAAAATTTCCTGCATTACTGGCCTTTGGTATTGATAATGAATCAGGCGACGGACCCATTTCTTATGCTGAAACTGTAAGGCAACGTTTTGTTTTTTGGTTAAAAACTAAATATACAACGATTGAAAAGCTAAATACATCCTGGGCTTCGCAACGCTGGAGCCGGAGAATAAATCAATGGGATGAAATTGGTTTGCCACAGTCGGGATATGTAACCGGCGCCCCGGAAAGAGTATTGGATTTTCGTCGGTTTATTTCCGATGAAGTAAACGGATTGTTGCTGAAAGTATTAAACAAAGTAAAAACAAACGCTCCGGATATTTTAACGAACACCAATGCATGGTTCTTCAGCCCAATGAAATATTTTGATTGGTCAACTATAGCTTATTCAGGAAAAATGGATCGTAATGGTGAAGGTTTTTATCCCGGCAATACTTTAGTTACAAACTATGGCGTAATGAATTCTTTGTTTGGTATTTCACGTATTCAGTTCGAAAGCAAGAAACCCTTTTGGTGCAGTGAATTTACAACGATGAATGCAGTGCCAAATTCAATTCGAAAATCGGCTTATGCTTCGTTGTTTTATGGAAATCAAATGATATGCGGATGGACATGGCAAAGTATGCATGCAGGTGAAGAGCAGTTTTTAGAAGGTATGGTTGATTGGGATGGAATACCCAACCGCAAATACGAAGAGTATAAAAAAATAGCTGCTGAATTTAAAGCCATCGAAAAATATTTTCCATATAAACCTAAGCCCGAAGTGGGATTGGCGTTTTCGTTTCCAGGTATTATTGCAGGTGGAGAGTTTAACGAAAAACAAGATGAACAAATACAAGTGTGCTGGAATTTATTTTATTGGAGAAACATGGACGCCAATGTGGTGGACGTAAGCAAAAGTGAATTGCCATACAAATTACTTTTTGTTCCAGGTGTTTCGGTAATGGACAATGCCACTGCAACAAAGATCAGAAACTTTGTTGCCAATGGCGGTACAGTGATAATGACGGGTAATTCGGCAGTAATGGATGAAAACGGCCAGGTGTTTAAAACCACAAGGCCCGGATTGCTGAACGATGTTTTTGGAATAAGGGTTGCCAACTATGAAGAAACAGAATTGATGAATGAAGTGTCGCCAAAATTATTTTCCGGGAAAAAAATGGAAATAAATTTTCATGAAAAAATGATCGAATTGGAATCTTCACGATTCAATGTAATTGAACCCAAAGAAGCTGAAGTTCTTGCCAATATTAACAGTTTAGATAAAGATTATCCCATCATCACCACAAATAATTATGGCAAAGGCAAAGCCATTTTTGTTGGCCTGCCTGCAAATGAAAGTGTATTGAATTTACTGTTGGACAATTTGATAAAAGAATTGAATATTAAAAAGGGACCGGATGTGCCTTCAGGCATTATGGCAAGACAAATTGATGAAAATCATTTTTTGTATTTGAATGTAACCGGTGAGCCAAAAGAAATTAAGTTTACTGCAAAATCAAAAAGTATTCTTTTTAATAAATCCTATGAAGGCAATTTTATAGTTCAACCTTATGAACCGGAATTTATTGAAGTGATAAAATAGGCAAACACAATTTAAACTTTGGTCAAAAAAAATATTTTTTGCTGTTAGGGAGTTGAGATCGATCGCAGTTTAATGAGATGATTAGTGATAGCAGTACATATCAAAATAATAAAAAACAAATCATTGCAAAATTCATAAGTAATGAAATTGATTTTAAAATACATAAAACTCCATTTGGTAATGCTGGTATTTATCAGCCAGTCTGCTTTTGCCCAGTTCCCTCTTCAACTTAAGGTAGAAGGAGGATGGATAAAAGGAATTGCAGAAAAAGGATTAACCATTTTTCGTGGGGTGCCGTTTGCAGCACCACCTGTTGCACAGTTAAGATGGAAGGCTCCTCAACCGGTCATAGCATGGGCAGGTGTAAGATCGGCTGAACAATTTGCGCCTTCACCAATGCAATCAGGAAATCCGGCTGCTGGAAAAAGCGAAGACTGTTTGTATCTGAATGTCTGGACACCTGCAAAAACTAAAACAGAGCGTTTACCCGTAATGGTTTGGATTTATGGCGGCGGTTTTAGTACCGGCTCTGCTGCTGATCCTTGGGTGGAAGGAAGTAAGTTGGCAAACAAAGGTGTTGTTTTTGTAAGTATTACATATCGTGTTGGCCCTTTGGGCTTTTTAGCACACCCGGCGCTGAGTGCTGAAAATAAAGATCAGATTTCAGGAAACTATGGTTTACTGGATCAGATTGCTGCGCTTAAATGGATACAAAATAATATTGCTCAGTTTGGCGGCGATGCAAAAAAAGTAACCATTTTCGGAGAATCGGCCGGAGGTATTTCTGTAAGTATGTTATGTGCATCTCCATTGGCCAAAGGGCTTTTTCGTGGTGCGATATCACAGAGTGGCGGCTCGTTTGGCCCAACTGCTGCAGTAACATATCCCGGTGAAAATATGAAGACGTTGAAAATGGCTGAAGAAGATGGCCGGCAATACATTTTAAAAGCAGGTGTATCAAACATTGAAGAACTCCGGAACTTGCCTGCTGATAAATTACCAATGAGTTGGGGAGTGGGCAGTTCCTGGCCTATCGTGGATGGCTATGTTATTCCTGATGTACAATATAAACTATACGAACAGGGTAAGTACAATGATGTGCCTGTTATAATTGGCTATAACTCGGATGAAGGATTAAGCTTTTCCCCGGGTAAAACACCGAAGGAGTGTGTAGATGCTGTAAATAAACGGTATGAAAAATTTGCCGGTGACTTGCTTAACGCATATCCTGTTGGCGATACTGTGGTACTGCGATCTGCACGTAACCTATCCCGTGATGCTGCTTTTGGCTGGCACAACTGGGCATGGGCAAACCTGCAGTCACATACTGGTAAATCGAAAGTGTATTATTACTTTTTCGATCAGCATCCTGTTTATGATAAAGCATCATCTGAATTTGATCATGGTTCTCCACATGCACAGGATGTTTCTTACGTTTTCCAGCATTTGAATACATCTGATCCCAAAACTTCAGCATCAGACTTACGTATTTCGGAAGCAATGGGTGATTACTGGATAAATTTTGTAAAATATGGAAACCCTGATGGCAGTGCATTGCCACATTGGCCTGCATTTACCAGCAAACAACCACGGGTGATGTATTTTGCTGAAACGCCACACATTGGCCCTGTACCAGACGTTGAATCACTAAAAGTATTGGACAAATATTTTAAATGGAGATTAGGTTTGAAATGACGTGCAGTATCTGCTCAAATAAATAAACAATAATATAAAATACGCTTAATAAAAATGGATACCCCACAGTTACATTCTCACAAACGCTATTGCAAAACAATGGAATTACGTAACGATCCTCAATTGATCGAAGCATATAAAAAAGCTCACGCTGAAGGTGCCGCATGGCCAGAAATTACAGCGGGTATGAAAGATGTTGGGATTACTGATATGGAAATCTATTTATTGGGAACAAAACTGTTTATGATAATGGACACAATCGCCAATTTTAATCATGAAGAAGCTATGGCACTGCTGGCTACAAAACCCTGGCAAAGCGAATGGGAAGCTTACATGTCGCAATTCCAGGATACTGCAGCAGAAGCCTCTGCAGATCAAAAATGGCAATTGATGGAGCGTATTTATAAAATGGAACAATAATTAAAAATTTATCAATGCGGATACTTTCTTTTTATACTGTAGTTATTACAATCGCTTTGCTGTTACATGATACGGTAAGCGCACAGCAAATAAACGATTGGGAAAATCCTGATGTGAACAGTATTAACAAGGAAAGGCCACATGCTTATGGTTTTTTGGCCGAAAAAAAAATTAACAATCCGCAGGTTCATACACTTAATGGAATCTGGAAATTCAAATGGTCGCTCGATCCGCAAACACGCCCATTAAATTTTTATACAGAAGGATATGCAACAGATAAATGGGACAATATACTCGTGCCCGGCAATTGGGAAATGCAGGGTTTTGGTACACCTATTTATACCAACATTACCTATCCTTTCAAAAGAGAGTTTCCTAAAGTTACCAATGCACCTCAACAAAATT
This sequence comes from Chitinophagaceae bacterium UBA1931, assembly GCA_002337125.1. Lineage (GTDB taxonomy): Bacteria > Bacteroidota > Bacteroidia > Chitinophagales > Chitinophagaceae > Lacibacter. Next base: position 863,761 of record DDFJ01000001.1, on the reverse strand, counting down.
TTACCAGCAATTTGCAGCGAAACCCTGTTGGCAGTTATTGTACCAACTTTATTATTCCTGCAAATTGGAACAGTAAACAGGTGTTCATCAATTTTGGTGGTGTTCAATCGGCATTTTATGTTTGGATAAACGGACAAAAAGTTGGCTATAGTGAAAACTCGATGTCGCCTGCTGAGTTTGATATTACCCAATACATTCATAGCGGCGAAAATAAACTTGCTGTAGAAGTGTATAAATGGTGCGATGGCAGTTATATAGAAGATCAGGATATGTGGAGGTTCGGCGGAATTTTCAGGGATGTAGATTTAATTGCAAGGCCGAAAACTTTTATCAGCGATTTTTTTGTAAAGGCTGTACCGGATAAAACATTTGAAAACGCCAATGTTGCTGTCAACCTTACTATAGATAACCGCTCTGCACAAAATCTTTCAGGCTTACATGCAGATGCGGAAATCTCCGGCTTTTCATCTCAGGGAGATATAGTTGACCTTTCTTTTAATGCAAAATTTCCATTAGTTCAAATTTCAAAACAGGTTTCGCTTGATTTGAAAGCATTGATAAAATATCCAAGGCTATGGTCTGCTGAAACGCCTGAACTATATCATCTTGTTGTAAAACTCAAAAACAAAAAGAATGAAATTGTAGATAAGGCGGAATGTTATTTCGGTGTTCGTAAAATAGAAGTACGTGGCGATGTATTTTATGTTAATGGTAAGGCAGTAAAGTTAAAAGGCGTGAACCGGCATGAGCAACATCCACGTACCGGAAAGCATGTTAGCCGGGCAACGATGATCCGAGACATTGAACTGATGAAGCAGGCTAATATCAACATGATACGTACCTGTCATTATCCTGATGATCCTTTATTCTATGAGCTTTGTGATAAATATGGCTTCTATGTTATGGACGAAGCTAACCAGGAGTCACATGGGTTTGGTATTGGTAATAAAGAGATCGGCGATAACCCGGTTTGGAAAAAATCTCATATTGAAAGGGCGGTGTCATTAGTTCAGCGGGATAAAAATCATGCCTGTGTTATTTTTTGGTCGTTAGGAAATGAAGGTGGCCACGGACAAAATTTAATTGCCATGGCAGATACCATAAGAAAACTGGATAGCAGCAGGTTAATTTATTCAGATACGCAACGTGATGTTGCAGCTATTTACGATGAAGGGTATTTGCATCCCACCGATTTAAAAGCCTTGGGCGAAAAGATAAAAGACAAACCGGTATTCATGCGGGAGTACGCACATGTAATGGGTAATTCAGGTGGCAACTTGCAGGAATATTGGGATGTGATTTATGCAGATTCAAGCCTCACCGGTGCAGCTATTTGGGAGTGGGTGGATCAGGCCCTGGCTAAGAAAAAGGATGGATCGCCATTAAAACTTACTGAACACCCTGATGATTATCAACTGAAGGATGATGAATACTGGGCTTATGGTGGCGATTTTGGTGATCAGCCAAACGACGGTAATTTCTGTATCAAAGGTTTAATTTCATCCGACCGAAAACCCTATCCCCATTATTACGAAGTTCAGAAAGTATACCAGCCAATTGTATTTAAACTTTTAAACGAAAAAAGTGTAAACGTTAAGGTTATAAATCACTTCGATTTTTTATCACTTCAAAATTTCGACTTTGAATATGAATACACCTTAAATGGAAAATCCTTACAAAGAGGTAAGTTCCGTTGCGACAATATCCTGCCGGGAACATCTTCCAGTATAATTATTCCTTCATTGCAAACGGATAACATTACAGCTGAAATATGTTTGAATGTTTATGCAAAGCTCAAAACTGCAACGCTGTGGGCAGAAGAAGGCTTTTGTATTGCCCGTGAACAATTTGTAATTAAACCCTTTGCATGGCAAAGAATTACTGCTGCAGGAAAAGCTGTTAATGTAGTTGAAACCACATCACAGATTGAATTGAAAACAGGAAACATATACTGTGTCTTTGATAAGAACAACAGTTCACTGGTAAGCTGGAAAATTGATCAGCAAGAATTGCTGAGAGGAAAACTGGAACCATATTTCTGGAAAACTCCAAATGACAATCAAAAATATAGTGGTTATGTGAATGAACTGGGTAAATGGAAGAGCGCAACAACAAACCTTGTGGTTAAAAAAGTTGAGCTTGTAAAAAATGAAAACCTGGTAACAGTAAAATTTGAAATTGGCCTGACAGGAGTTGATGCCAGCTATACACTGAATTACCAGTTGAATGGTGAAGGGAAAATACAGGTTGAAGCTGCATACTTACCATTGGGCGATAACATTCCGCTGATACCAAAATTTGGAATGCGGTTCAGGATACCCGAAAACTTTCGTGATATTGATTGGTATGGCCGTGGCCCGTATGAAAATTACCCTGACAGAAAAACAGCTTCTTTAATTGGCTGCTATCATTCGCAATTAAACAATTTTATAACTCCATATCCGGCCCCGCAAGACAATGCCAACAGGTGCGATACCCGCTGGTTTTCATTTAGTACACAAAATAATAAAACGATAAAATTATCAGGGCTGCAACCACTTTGTTTCAGGGCATGGCCTTATACAGAAGAAGACCTGGAAACAGCGCAACACGATTATCAATTGCCCCACCGTGATTTTATAAACATTAATGTAGACTTAAACATACACGGTGTAGGCGGAGATGATACCTGGGGTGCGAAAACAATGGAAAAATACAGCAATGCAGGAAGTAAACCTTATAGCTATGGGTTTACGATGGAATATATAGAATTGAAATAGTAAAATGGAAATTAAAATTGATTTTATCAATCAATAAATATAAAAATATGCTGCGGAGATTTTTTATGGTGGTTTTTATTTTTCCCTTATGTGTATATGCGCAATTGCCCACAGCAAAAGAAGTGGTGGGGAAAATGAAAGTAGGTTGTAATTTAGGAAATACTTTAGAAGCAATCTGCAGCGAAACTGCATGGGGTGGTGCTGTTACCACACAGCGTTTGATTGATTCAGTAAAAGCGGCAGGGTTTAATGCGGTAAGAATTCCCTGCGCATGGTTTTGCCATTCAGATACAGTAAGCAGCATAATTGATACTGTTTGGATGAACAGAGTAAAGCAGGTGGTTGATTATTGCATGAAGGATAGTATGTATGTTGTACTTAACATGCACTGGGATAAAGGCTGGCTTGAAAACAGGATCAACAAAACCAATCAAAAAGAAGTAAACAGCCGCCTGCAAAAATATTGGACACAAATTGCTACTGCATTTAAAAATTATAATGAACACCTGTTGTTTGCAGGTACTAACGAACCCGATGCAAAAGATGCTGCAGGTATGGATGTATTGTTGTCATATCATCAAACCTTTATCAATGCGGTTCGTGCTACCGGAGGAAAAAACACATCAAGAACCTTAATTATCCAGGGACCGGCTACCGATGTTGACCATACTTTACAATTAATGAATACTTTACCGGTTGATAAAATAAAAGACAGGTTAGCTGTAGAGGTTCATTATTATACACCTTACCAGTTTTGTTTAATGAATAAGGATGAAGCATGGGGGAAAATATTTTACTATTGGGGCAAAAATTATCATTCAGAAACAGATACGTCACGTAATGCTACCTGGGGAGAGGAGAATGCAATAGAAGAAAAATTAGAATTGATAAAACGAAAATTTACAGATAAAGGAGTGCCAGTTATTATTGGTGAGTTTGCGGCATACAAACGGAAACTGCCCCAAGGTTCAGATCAAAAACTTCATGAATCTTCTGTTGAACATTTTCAACGTTATTTTATTAAAACTGCAGTCAACAAAGGATTGGTTCCGTTTTATTGGGATATAAATATGGGTTTGTTTGACCGGACCAGATGTGTTGTATTGGATCAATCAATTTTGAATGCAATTATGCAAGGCGCAAAATAAATGAGATGAATTATGAAAAGAATTATCAGCACAGTTACAATGAGTTTCTTTCTGGTAACTGTTTATGCACAACATACTCAGCGTTTTTTCCCAAATGAGCAGTTAATTACAAGTGGTATTTATTATTATCCCGAACATTGGAAGAGAAGTCAATGGGAACGGGATATTAAAAAGATTTCTGAAATGGGGTTTGAATTTGTACACCTGGCAGAATTTGCCTGGTTTAAAATGGAACCACAAGAAGGAAAGTTTGATTTTACATGGTTAGATGAAGTAATGAGTTTATGCGCAAAATATCATTTAAAAGTCATCATGTGTACGCCATCTGCTACAACGCCAACATGGATGCGGCTCAAGTATCCTGAAACGTTTATCATGGATGGCCATTATATCCGTGCTGAAAATGGTACAAGAGGTTTGGGTTCAATAACAAATTCAAAGTATCGCTTTTTCGTTAAACGAATTGTAGCCGAACTTGCAAAGCGTTACGGAAAAAACAAACACATTATTGGATGGCAGATAGATAATGAACCGCCGGCTGTTACTGATTACAGTCCTTCTTCTCAAATTGCATTCAGGCACTGGCTGAAAGAAAAATATAAAACGATAGATCGGCTGAATGAAGCATGGGGTACTGCTTTCTGGAGCCAGTGGTTTATGCGTTTCGAAGAAGTGATTATTCCCAATACAAATCTTGTGGGCTGGTGGGGAAACAATCCTCATGCATTGTTAGATTTAAAACGCTATCTCGCAGACAGTCAGGCTGAATTTCTTGACCTGCAGGCCGGCATTTTAAAACAGTATTGTATGAAAGAACAGTTTGCCACAACCAATTACACTGCTGTTTGTACAGGGGCTGATGCCAGCCGTACAAAGCGGCTTGATTTTGCAACATACACGGCTTATCCAAACGGAGGAAGCGACAATATCGGATCAGAAGGGTTTCGCATTGGGAATAGCAAAATCGTACTCTTTGCAGCTGAATATTACAAGCAGGTTGGAGGAGTAACAGGTGTAATGGAAATGCAACCCGGACCTGTAAACTGGGGCAGTTATAATCCATTACTATTGCCCGGCACTGTACGCATGTGGTTATATCACAGTTTTGCAGCTGGTGGTAAAATAGCCTGCTCTTACCGTTTCCGGCAAATTTTATATAGTTCAGAACAATATCATACAGGGGTTATTAAAACGGATGGAATAACTCCATCACAAGGAGGAGAAGAATATATTCAGTTCAATAAAGAAATAAAACAATTGCGGGAATTATATCGTCCCAATATTGTAATGCCTGAAAAACTTGCAGCACGAAAAACTGCAATTGTCTGGAACCTTGAAAATTTCTGGTCAATTGACAGGCAGCGCCAAACTTACCAATGGGATACATGGAACTATCCGGTCAGGTTTTTAGAAATTGCCAAATCTTTTGGAGCTCCTGTTGATATCGTTGATGCAACAACAGATTTATCTTCATATAAAACTGTTATTGTACCAGCTTATGAAATGGTAGATTCTGCAATGGTAAAAAAATGGCGTGATTATATTTCTGATGGTGGTAACTTAATCATCACATGCAGGACAGGTGTAAAAAACAACATGGGTCATTTTTGGGAAGGCGAAGCAGCAGCACCTGTTGCAAATTTGATTGGCGCCAATATAAGTGCAACAGATATGCTTTCTTACGGTAACAAAGGAGATGTTTTGATGAACGATGCACAGTATGCCTGGAACGATTGGGCTGAACTGCTGATACCATTCAGTAATACAGAAGTTTTAGCTACATATAACAACCAGTTTTATAAAGGTAAGGCTGCTGCAGTAAAGCGTAATATTGGAAAAGGAACTGTTGTTTATATTGGCGTATGCACTGATGATGCCAAACTGGAAACAGAAATAATGAAACAAGTATATACACAGTCGGGGGCAACAATCGAAAATTATCCAACGGGACTGTATGTATATTGGCGGGATGGCTTTTATATAGCTGTAAATTATTCTTCCGATAATTATTCAATGAAGCTTTCCGGTAATTCAAAAATAATTATTGGAGATACGATAGTAAAACCTGCAGGCGTGTTGGTGTGGAAGGATGGTTTGCAGTAATGCTGAAGCTTTTTTTGTAAATGGATATTTGTTAAATTATGCGATTAAACATACGATACATTACCTTACCTGTTTTTATTTTGATTTTATGGCTGCATAACAGTTTTGGACAAACTGCAATGATCAATTTCGCAGCACGTGACAGGAAAATGCTGAATGGCAAATGGCAGGTGATTATTGATCCATTTGGAACAGGTGATGGAAAGCAAGTTTGGCTTGAGAAAATGCCTGTAGCAAAAACTGAGTTTACCGAATTTTCTTTTAATGGCGGAAGCCTCTTAAATGTGCCAGGTGATTTTAATTCACAGTTGCCTGAACTTGGCTATTATGAAGGCGTTGTTTGGTGCAAAAAGCAATTTCGGCAAATTAAGAAACAAGGGGAAAGATATTTCTTATACTTCGGCGCAGTTAATTATACAGCAGATGTTTTTTTTAATGGAATAAAACTAGGGTCACATGAAGGTGGTTTTACTCCGTTCCAATTTGAAATTACTGATTTGCTCAAAGGTTCAGAAAATACTATTATCGTAAGAACTGATAACCGACGTATAAAAAATGGGCTGCCCGGTTCAGGTTTCGATTGGTTTAATTATGGTGGTATAACCAGGGATGTAGCTATCATAACAACAGAGCAATTATTTATTAAAGATTATTTTATTCAATTAAAAAAGGGGAGTACCGACACTGTTTGCGCCTGGGTAAAGCTGGATGGTAAAGAAAGTAATGTAGAGATTAAACTTTCAATACCTGAAATCAATTTCAGCTGTAAACTAAGAACTGATGATATGGGTTATGCTGTATCAGAGTTTAAAGCTGGCTTGAAACTCTGGTCTCCAAAAAATCCAAAGAGATATAAGGTACTGATTGAACAAGGTGAGGAAAAAATAATTGATACAATAGGCTTCAGAAATATTGAAGTAAAAGGAACAGATGTATTGCTGAACGGTGAGAAAATATTTCTAAAAGCCGTTAACATACATGAAGAAAATCCATTGAAAAAAAGAAGGTGTATGAACGAAAGTGATGCACTGTTGTTATTGACTGCAGCAAAGGAACTGGGTTGCAACATGGTACGGCTGGTACATTATCCGCATAATGAAAAAACCATAAAGATGGCAGAGGAAATGGGGATCATGGTGTGGAGCGAAATACCCGTTTATCAGCATATAAATTTCTCCGATAGTTCTGTTTCAGGTAAAATCCAAACCATGATGAGCGAAATGGTTGCCAGGGATAAAAACCATTGCGCTGTGATCGTATGGGGACTTTCAAATGAAACTTATCCCGGTACATTAAACCGCAATGCAACTCTTGCACGTATTACAAACGAATGTAAAAAACTCGATTCAACAAGACTAATAGTCCATGTGGCTAACACACAGGATTATTCAAACAATATGTTCAATGTTTGGGACAGCATTTACAACTATTCTGATTTAATTGCAGTGAATGAATATATTGGCTGGTACATTCCCTGGCAGGGTAGTCCTATGCAAACAAGATGGGAAATTAAATTTCCGGCAAAGCCAGTTTTTATTTCAGAATTTGGAGGCGAAGCCTTATCGGGATATACAAAAACTAAAGCAAAGACAGTTTCGGTATGGACGGAGGAATATCAAGAGGAAATTTATGAAAATCAAATCCGCATGTTTGAAAATATTCCCGGTTTATGCGGGTTGTCTCCCTGGATTTTATTTGATTATAAATCACCTGTACGTTTGAATCAACAATTTCAGCGAGGGTATAACAGAAAGGGCTTGCTTTCTGAAAATGGAATAAAAAAAATGGCATGGTCTGTAATTCGCAATTATTATAGAAGAAAGTGAAATACTGCAAAATTAAGTTTGAGAAAAAACATTTTTAGCATCTATTGTTATTTACAGACTTTCAAAGTTTACATATGAACAAAAATGAATTAATATGATGAGAGAACGCTAGCTACAGCTAGCATTTAAAAATCCAGTTATTTTTTTCAATGTAAATCGGCAGCTTAAAGAGGACTAAATAGGCTTACTTTTCAGAAAGTGTATCCATTATTCATCTTTTAAAAAGAATTATATGGAAAAGAAAGTCAAATAGTACACGGAAAACTTCATTAAGGATATCCGCTGTGAAACAAGTAACATGTTATCTTGAGCTCAAGAAATCATGACTGTGAAAAAGGTATAAACTGGAGAATCTTTCTTTGCTGAGACTTGCATAAAGCATGCAATCGAACGAGTATACTTTACAAATGGAATAAACGAGTTTATGTAAGCTGATAAAAATATTCACTAATGTTAATGTGCCGTTTAAAATTTTAAAATTATATGTAGTTATTTTAAAATATTTTGAATATCAACCGTTAAAAAGTTCGAACTCAGGGTAGCCATCCCGACAACTAAAAAAGAGCATTGAAACCAATGCTCTTTTTATTTTTATACAAACCGTGATTTAATTATTTATTGCCTTAGTAGCTTCCCTGAGCTTTTGTTCTTTCAGGATTTTTATTTTCTTGCCGTTAAGCTTTATCAATCCTTCTTCCTGCATTTCGTTCATGGAACGGAACAGTGTTTCATAAACAGTACCTGTATACGAAGCAAGATCCTGCCTGCTCAGTATAATATTAATATTGCCGGCTTCATCTGTTCCAAATTTCTGCTTCAGGGTAAGAAGCGCATTTGCTATACGTCCTCGAACAGGCATGTGAGCAAGATTCCGCATCCTTTTTTCTGACTCTTGTAATTCCGATGCAAAGAACATCATCAACTGGTACAGAAATTCATGATTCACTTTTAAAGTACTTTCAAAAAAATCAAGATCAACATAACACACATCCGTTGCTTCAAGAGCTGTTGCTGAAACAGGATAAATTGTATCGCTGCCAAGACCCCTGTGCCCGGCAATATCGCCATCTTTTGCAATACGGAGAATCAATTCCTTTTCGTCGCCCCATTTTTTATGAATCTTTACCAACCCGTGATTCACAAAAAACATCCCTTTAACTGCATCGCCTTCTTTAAACAGAAGTTCTCCCTTTTTAAAATGAAAACACTTGCGGTTTGCTTCAATAGCAGGTCGCCAGTCTTTTAATGTCTGCTGACATAAAAAACAACTGCCGGGAGCACACATCTTTTTGCTTTCTTTCATTGAGGTTTTACTGTTTTCTGCAATATAAGCAGTATTAGAGAAGTATTTTATCCGCAGGAGTTATATTTTGTACAATTGTGAATGAAAAATGATTAAAAGTGACAAGTTTCTTTTTGTTCAGATCATTCAAAATAATCTAACTTCATCCACTTTAAACCGTAACGATATGCTTAGATATTTTCTCTCAACAGTTTTTCTATTATGTCTCGCAACACTTTCGTATTCTCAAAATAACCAGCAATGGACTTCGCTGTTCAATGGTAAAGACCTTAAAGGATGGAAGCTTTTAAATGGCAAGGCAAAGTTTGAAGCTGTGAATAACATGATTGTAGGTACCACCGTTGAAAAAGAACCCAACTCATTTCTTGTTACTGAAAAAACGTATGGCGATTTTATTCTTGAATTTGAATTTAAGCTCGACGACCAGATGAATTCCGGTGTGCAGTTCAGGAGCGAAAGCAAACCTGAATACATGAATGGCAGGGTGCATGGTTACCAGTTTGAAATTGATCCCTCACCACGTGCATGGACAGCCGGTATTTATGATGAAGCAAGGCGTGACTGGCTTTACCCCATGGATTATAACCCGGAAGTAAAACCATTGTTTCATCTGCATCAATGGAACAAAGCAAGAATTGAATGTATCGGCAATTCAATCCGTACATTTCTCAATGGTAAACCCGCAGCAAACCTTGTTGATGATATGACGAAGGAAGGATTTATTGCACTGCAGGTTCACCAGATTGGCAAACCAGAAGATGCAGGCAGAAAAATCTATTGGAAAAATATCCGCATACAAACAACAAATCTCAAACCTTCACCTCTTGATGAAGTGTTTGTTGTAAATCTTCTGCCCAATAATATTTCTGAACAGGAAAAGAAAAACGGTGTAAAGTTTTTATGGGATGGTAAAACAACAGCAGGCTGGCGTGGTGTTTACAAAGATCATTTTCCTGAAAAAGGCTGGGAAATAAAAGATGGTGTATTATCTGTATTGCCATCCGATGGAAAAGAATCAACCAATGGCGGCGATATTGTGACTGAAAAAAAATACTCAGCATTTATTCTCCAGTTTGAATTTAAGTTAACCGATACTGCCAACAGCGGTGTAAAATATTTTGTTACAGAATCAGAACATAATTCTGGTTCAGCTATCGGGCTTGAATACCAGATATTGGATGATGAAAAACATCCTGATGCAAAACTTGGAAGCATTGGCAACCGCACACTTGGTTCATTGTACGATATGATTCCTTCCATTAAAGAACCGAGAGCCAGGAAAAAGATTGGCGAATGGAACAGGGGGATGATTGTTGTTTATCCTGATGGACGTATTGAACATTGGCTCAATGGCTGGAAGATGCTTGAATACAAACGTGGCACTCAATACTATTATGCACTTGTTGCAAAAAGTAAGTATGTTGTTTGGCCAAACTTCGGCATGTCGGATGCAGGATATATTCTCTTGCAGGATCATGGAAACAAGGTTTCATTCAGAAGTATAAAAATCAAAGAACTCAATTAATTCTTTTCAATTCAATAATTTTAAGTTCATCTCAAAACAAACGGAAATGAAAAAAAGCCGCAGACAGTTTATTCAGCAATCTGCATTAGCAGGTGCAGGTATATTTCTGGCAAACAAAGGATTTACTGCCAGCAGTTATAACCGTATCATTGGCTCAAACGACCGGGTAAGAGTAGGAGTGGTAGGTTTTTCGGATCGTTTCAGAACATCATTGTTTCCTTCTTTCCAGAATCATTACAAGGAATTGAATTTTGATATTGTGGCTGTTTCCGATATCTGGAAATTAAGAAGAGAAGAAGGTGTAGCTTTTTTGAAAGATAAAATGGGTCATGATATAACAGGTTTCATTAACAACGATGCATTGTATAATTCAAAATCAGTTGATGCGGTATTTATCAGCACTGCCGATTTTCAGCATGCGCTACATACGATAGAAGCTGTTAAAGGTGGTTGCGATGCTTATGTTGAAAAACCATTTGCCGAAACAATGGCTGATAACAAAGCTGCATTTAAAGCAGTAAAAGCAACCAACCGTATTGTGCAGATTGGTTCGCAGAGAAGAAGTGGAGTAAACTACATTGCTGCTGCCAATTATATTAAAGGAGGAAAGTTTGGCAACATCAGCATGGTTGAATTAACCTGGAATGTAAATCAGCCGGGCCGTTGGAGAAGACCAGCGCTTGTTGCAAAAGCTGTTGAAAAAGATCTTGACTGGAAACGTTTTATTCTTAACCGTCCATACGAACCGTTTGATCCGAGAAAATATGTGGAGTATCGTTTGTTCTGGCCTTATTCATCAGGCATGCCCGGTCAATGGATGAGCCACCAGATTGATACAGTGCATTGGTTCAGCGAACTGAAACATCCACGCAGTGTAATAGCAAATGGTGGAATTTATATGTGGAAAGATGGCCGTAAAAACTGGGATACAACCACTGCTGTTTTTGATTATGGTGATGATAAGAGCGGCAAAGGCTTCCAGGTTGTGTTCTCTTCACGTATGCATAACGGCGACGAGCACCCATCTGAAATCTATTTCTCAAATGGTGGCGAACTGAACCTTATCACCAATACCATTTCGCCCAAAGGTGGTTTACAACAAAGAGATGCTGAAGCAATGGGTATGAAAGCAAATCTCTTACCTTCATTAAATCTTTCTGAGATTACAGAAACTGTTGTAGCTTCAGCCAATACAGGAGGCGATGTGCTTACATCTAACCATGTACGTAACTGGATGGAATGTATCAGAACACGGAAGCAGCCGAATGCCCCTGTTGAAGCAGGTTATAATCATTCAATAGCATGTATTATGACGAATGCTGCAGTACATGCAGGAACCAAAGCAACCTTTAATGAACAAACACAGGAAGTAATGGTAAACGGCAAACCCTTTATGTATTAAATATGGCAAACAATCAGCGATTTACTGCTCTCGATGTTTTTCGTGGTATGACAGTGTTTTTAATGATTATTGTAAACACACCCGGAAATGGTAATACCACATTTGCACCACTGCATCATGCAGCATGGCATGGCTTTACTCCAACAGATCTTGTATTTCCTTCCTTCTTATTTGCAGTAGGAAATGCACTTAGTTTTGTAATGCTCAAGTGGGCTTCTAAATCGGATGGTTATGTTGTAGCAAAAGTGTTGAAACGTACATTGCTGATTTTCCTGTTGGGCTATTTAATGTACTGGTTCCCGTTTTTTAAACTTGATAAGGATTTAAATATTCTTTCTTTTCCCATTTCAAAAACCAGGATTTTAGGTGTGTTGCAGCGTATTGCGTTGTGTTATGGTATTGCTGCATTGATGATTCATTTCCTGAAGTTGAGAGCTACGGTAATCATCAGCGTTATTCTTTTAGTTGGTTACTGGCTGGTATTATTATTTTTTGGTGAAGCCGGCAAACAGTTTACAATGACAGGCAATATTGGTCAGCAGATTGATTTGTGGCTGATGGGGGATAACCATTTATATCATGGTGAAGGTATTGCGTTTGATCCGGAAGGATTGTTCAGCACATTACCTGCTGTAGTAAATGTGGTAATTGGTTATATGGTTGGGAAGTTTATACAGGAAAAAGGAAAAACGTACGAAGTATTATCCAAGTTATTGCTTGCAGGTGTAACACTTGTTGCAATTGCTTATTTCTGGGATATGGTGTTCCCGATCAATAAAAAATTATGGACCAGTTCATTTGTTCTTTATACAACAGGACTTGACTGCATCATCATTTCAGCTATTATTTATGTTATTGATTTTGCCGGTAAAACAAAGTGGACATATTTCTTTGAAGTGTTTGGAAAGAATCCGCTGGTGATTTACCTGTTGAGTGAATTGCTGGTAACTGTTTTGAATTACATACATATCGATAAGAAAACAAACTTGTTTTCCTGGATTTATAATAATGTGTTCAATCATTTTGGCGGATATATAAGCTCTCTTTTGTTTGCAATTGTTTATACATTATTTTGCTGGCTTATTGGTTACATCATGGATAAAAGGAAAATTTATATCCGTGTGTAACGAAGATTTAATTGTGATTTATGACTCCAGAACGCAGAGAACGCTTGCTTTCGGTTTTAAGCAAGCGTCAGCCTGATCTTACAGTTGTACTTGAAAATGTTTTTGATCCGCATAATATCTCAGCTGTTATGCGCACCTGTGATGCAGTAGGCATCCAGGAAATTTATGTACTTACCAATAAAATTCCACGGCATAAAAAATGGGGAGCAAGGAGTTCATCAAGTGCTGCCAAATGGTTAACTGTTCATCAATACGCTGATGCGGAAGAATGTTTTAAAGCCATCAGGAAAAAATATTCAAAAATTTATACCACGCATTTAAGCAGTGATGCTGTAAGTCTGTACGATATTAATTTTACTGAAAGTGTGGCATTGGTTTTTGGCAATGAGCATGCTGGTGTAAGTGAAGAAATAAGAGCAATGGCTGACGGTAATTTTCTTATCCCGCAAATGGGCATCATACAATCATTGAACATCAGCGTTGCATGTGCTGTAAGTATTTATGAAGCATTGCGGCAAAAAACAAATGCAGGTCATTATAAACAGCAGCGGCTGGATGATTCAACCATTAATGAATTACTTGATCAATGGGGATTTTTGCCTGATGATCTTGATGCACTTCAGCAACAGGAAAAAGATTAATACCTGTTTTTAAAATCTTTAATAATTCTTATTTAGTTGATGGAAGAGCTTTTCCTGCATCTTCCAACTGCCGTTGTTCTGAAAGCTTCTTCAGCGATTTAATACTTACGTTTACTTCAAATCCAATCAGCAATACCGTAGCAATGGAGTTGATAAAGATCATGAGGATAAGTATGGTTCCGATTGAGCCATAAATGCTGTATGACGCAAAATTGTTGATCCAGAACGAAAAGATGAACGTAAATAGAATGATCATAAAGCTGGCTAAAATTGAGCCTGGCGAAACGAGTTTCCATTTCTTTTCTACTGATGGTGCATGCCTGTAAATAAATGCAATAGAATAAAAAAACAGCCCTATAATGATTACCCATCTGAAAACAATGATCAGCCATTTGATAGCCACACTGTAAATATTCAATTGTTTCAGCAACCAGTTAAATAATGCACCCTGTGTTATCAGTAAAATCATACTTGATGCAAACAGCAGCATGATCATGGAAGTAAGTTTAATCGCCTTCCACCTGTATGCAAAAAATGCCCGGCTTTCATGCTCATGAATCGACCGGTTGAAACTGTGTATGATTCCTAAAACACCGTTTGATGAAAAGTAGAGAGAGGTAAGAAAACCAATAGACAGCATGCTGTTTTTGGGTCTGCGGAAAAAATCATCCAAAAAACTTTCAACGATATTTCTTGTAGCAGCATTTGGTGTAAGATCACGAATGAATGAATTCACTTCTTTGTAAAACTGGTCGGCAATAGGCAGCAATGGAACAAGTGAAAACAAAAAGATACAGGCAGGAGGGATGGCCATAATAAAGTTAAATGAAATGGCTGCTGCCCGCTGGTTAAACCCAACTGTACGCATCTGTTTAAAAAAGAACACAATCACATCATAAAGTGCAATTCCTTCAAAGCCTGGCGGACGTAAACGCTTACTCATTCGCACAAGCGACCTTACAATTGGCAGTTGATATATAAACTTCCCTACACTCATGGTTAACAAAGTAAGTACTTTTTCAAAAACGGTTTACTGAATCTTCATACTATCAAGCCATTGCCGGTAAGCTTTTGCATTTAAAGCATGTTCTTTATCGTTTGATGCAAATGCATGATGCCCGTTACTGTTTGGTTTGGCACAGAAAAACAGGTAATCGGTTTGTGCGGCATTCAGAACAGCTTCAATTGTTCTTTCTGTTGGTGTACAAATAGGACCGGGTGGTAAGCCTTTATTTTTATACGTATTGTAGGGTGAGGATGCAGTGGAGTTGATGTGGCCAAGGTAAATCCGCTTTAATGAAAAATCACCAACAGCAAATTTTACGGTTGGATCTGCACCAAGAAACATCCCTTTTTTCATCCTGTTCATATACACGCTGGCAATAGTTGGCTTTTCATCGTCCTGCAGGGTTTCTTCTTCAACAATTGAAGCAAGTGTGTACACCTGTTCAGGTGTAAAGCCTAAGGTACTTGCTTTTTGCCTGCGTTCATCTGTCCAGAATTTTCGGCGTTGTTCATTGAGTTTGGAAAAAATGCGACTGGGATTACTGTTCCATAAAAGGGAATAGGTATTGGGAAACACAGCGGTCATGACCGTATTTGTATCAAGATCATATTTCTTCAACGAATCATTGTTGGTAATGTAGGTAAAGAACAAAGATGAATCCGATTCAAACTTACGTCCAACCAATGCTGCAAAATCTTTCTTTGTACGGATTTTAGTGATGACAAGATTTACCGGAGTTTGCGAACCGTTACGCAGTTTCCTGATCAATGTAAACAAACTGCTTCCGTTAGCAATTTCATATTTACCGGGGCGAAGATGCTGCCAAACACTTAATTTACCTGCAGCAATTTCAAATAAACCTGTGCTGCTGAAATAACCTGAATCCTTCAGTGATTTCATTACTTCCTCTTTTGAAGCATAACCCGTGTGGATATAGAGATATTTTTTTGCTTCACTGAAATTTGTTGCCGGCCCAAATAATTTATAAGCAAGTACCAGGGCAATTACAACCAGGAGAGCTATTACTAAACTGAGAATCTTTTTCATTTGATATTTGTTCATTGATTTTGACGAATCTTATTCGCCATAAAAATTTTCATCGGGCTGCAGAAACCTTTACGGGCAGCTCATTATTACAATAGTTGAGCCATTTCCATCGCATTATCAAAATAAAATAAAAAACCCCGACCATGAGGACGGGGTTGGGTAAAATATTTTCTAAAGTTCTTATTTGCCTTGTGCAGGGAAAGGAACTGTATTGCCAGATGAAGCAGGTTTTACGGGTTGATTAACCGGAACTTTTTCAATGCCACCTGAACCTGATTTGCTTTCAGTACTTGAAATAAACAGGCTGGAAACGAGGCAGAGAATACCAACAATTGCAGCAAATAACCATGTACCTTTTTCAAGTACATCAGTTGTTTGTTTAACACCCATAAACTGGTTGCTGAAACCGGCTACTGAACCACTAAGACCACCGCCTTTTGGGTTTTGAACCAACACTACAAATCCTAATAAAGCACTGGCCAATAATACCAGTATGAGAAATAACCAAGTCATTGTTTATGATTTTAATTCTTTAATCAGGGTCGCAAAGTAAGCGCTTTTTTCGGGATGCAGCAAACTTAATTTGTTATATAATTCAATGGCTTGCGGCAATTTTCCCTGTTTTACCAGCACATCGGCCATTGCTTCTGTAATCACTTCTTCCCGCTGGTTGCTTTCAGATGCTTTTGTAACAACCGCTTTTTCTTCCTTTGCATTCAGCTCCTGTTGTTCTTCAACATAGATTTTTTTCATCGATTTCAGCCATTGGGTAAAGCTCTTTACCTGCTGACCAAGCCTGTCATTACCCAGTTTGTCTTCCTGCAGGCGAATACCCTGGGAAGCAAAGTAATCAACTGTATGATAAGGCTCAAAAACAAGTAGCGGCTCCGGTTTGCTTATTGCAGGAACAACATTCAACGTTTCTTTTGCTTCTGCTGATTCAATGATCGCTTCTGCATTTGCTTTTGTTTCCTGTACTTCCTGCTGTAGCCTGACTTCTTTTTCATTTTCAACATTCACCAGCACTTCTGCATCAAGCACAGCGTCTGTAATAGGAGCATCGAGTTCTTCTTTTATCAGTTCGGCTTCCAGTAAAGTTTCAGCATCCAGTACCGAATCATTGACAGGAGCGTTCATTTCTTCTTTCAGTGTTTCAGCTTCGAGCAATACCTCAGCATCAAGCACAGTATCAGAAACTGGTGCCAGTTCTTTTTCCGTTAAATCTTCTGTTTCAATCACAGCTTCTGCATCAAGTGCTGCATCTGTTTCATCAGTTAAACGATCATCTTCTGTAAGAATGGGAACAGGTGAAACCGCTGAAGCTTTTTCCTTCAGCGCATTGGAATAAGTCTTGAGTTCATTGCTGAACAATAATGATCTGTTGAAAAACAAAGCGGCTTTTTGTTCCTGCTGATGTGCAGATACATTGCCTGTTTGTTTCATTTTTGCCGCCAGCAATAAATGAGCTGTACCAAACCATGGATATTTATTGCCCAGTTGTTCCAACTCTTCAGTAGAAACTTCTGACAACAGTTCAGGTTGATGCAACAGCCGGGAAAATAAATCAGCAGTAATCATTTGCGGCAAAATAACTGAAAAAACTACCAGTTCGAGAAAATGCGGTTAAAAATTTCATCCGTCATGTTCTGAACAACGAGATCTGTCAGTGAACTTTCTGCCTGGTTCAACGAAAGTGTTGCAGAAAAATCGAATGTGCGGGAAACATCAGCTTCAAAATTTTTCTTATCGTCTTTCCTGTTTTTGAAAATGATGTGAACTGTTACATTTAAACGGTTGGTAGCAGCTTGCTGATTGGAGATGCCGGATGTTGTTACATAATAATCTGTAATCTGTCCGCTTACATCATAATCCGCTTCATCATTATTGGTTTGAGTAAGCCTTGTCTGGTTCACAATTTTCTGGCGAAGCTTATCGGTTAAACGCTGGCTTAATTGGGGATTTACAATTCTCGCCCTGTTTTCGATATAATTCACCTTCACTGTTTTTATTTCAGGAGGTATAGAAACATCTTTAAACGTATAGCAGGATGAAAAAGCCAAAAGTCCTAAGCCGATAGTCATCAGTAATGATTTACTCACTATTGACTTACGACTAACAACTGCAGGCTTGTATTTAAAGTTCTTCCAGATCATATTCTTTCAGTTTTCTGTATAATGTTCGTTCGCTGATGCCAAGATCAAGAGCTGCATCACGGCGTTTGCTTTTGTGCTTCTTCAACGCTTTAATGATGAGTTCTTTTTCATTATCCATGATGTTGAGACTTTCTTCCACTTCCACATGATCCTGTATATCGTTGTTGTTATTACTGATGATCATTGGTTGTGATGGGGCAGAAGTAATAACCGGCTGACTCATTTCAATTGGCTTATGTTCCTGCACAATGGTTTCATTGAACAAATGACCAGGCATTTGTACTGAACCTCCACCATGCTGCACAACATCAAGGAACAGTTTCTTGAGTTCAGTTACATCACGTTTCATATCAAAAAAGAGCTTGTACAAAATTTCTCTTTCATTGGCAAACTCAGAAGAACTGACTGATGCAGCATTCGGATTTGCAAGAACGGGCAAACGGTTAAAGCTTCTTTCTGGCAGGAAAGGCGATAAGTCTTTTGCTGTAATAATCTTGTTTGTTGAAAGAACAGAAATTTGTTCTGCAATATTCTTCAATTCACGCACATTACCGGGGAATGGATAACTGATTAACAGATTTTTTGCATCATCTTCCAGTTGTACAGGAGTTGTTTTATAACGCTCAGCAAAGTCAACTGCAAATTTTCTGAACAGCAGCGGAATATCTTCCTTACGGTCACGTAATGCAGGTACACGGATCGGAACTGTATTTAAACGGTAATACAAATCTTCCCTGAACTTGTTGTTGTGTGTGTACTCCAGTAATTCTTTGTTGGTGGCAGCAATCACACGTACATCTGTTTTCTGCACTTTGGATGAACCTACACGGATAAACTCGCCTGTTTCCAATACACGCAGCAAACGAGCCTGTGTTCCCAATGGCATTTCACCAATTTCATCAAGAAAAATAGTGCCGCCATTTACGGTTTCAAAATATCCTTTACGTGCATCTACCGCACCAGTGAAAGATCCTTTTTCATGACCGAATAATTCAGAATCAATTGTGCCTTCGGGTATAGCACCGCAGTTAACAGCAATAAACGGATTGTGTTTTCTTGCTGATAAGGAATGAATGATTTGTGAGAAGACTTCTTTACCAACACCACTTTCACCATTAATTAAAACCGTTAAGTCGGTTGATGCAACCTGTATTGCCACATTCAATGCATGATTGAGGGCGGGGGAGTTGCCAATAATTCCAAACCTGTTTTTAATAACCTGTAAATCCATCTTACTTAATTTTCTATTGTACCTAACAATGTACCCTTTGTGCAATCATTTACTTTCACCATCACATAATCACCTTTCTTCAGTTCCTGGTTGTTTTTAGGGAATACAATAACCTTGTTTTGTGAATTGCGTCCCATCCAGCTGTTATCATCACGCTTGCTGTTTCCTTCAATCAGCACTTTGTAAGTCTTGCCTACATCACGCCTGTTACTGTCGAATGAAAGAAAGTATTGCTTATCTACAATTTCCTGCAAACGCCTTTTCTTCACTTCTTCCGGCACATCATCTTTATATCTTCTTTCAGCCAATGTTCCGGGACGCTCACTGTAAAAGAACATATAACTGTAATCGTACTGGCTGTAATCCATAATGCTTAGTGTATCCTGGTGCTCTTCTTCCGTTTCGGAACAAAAGCCTGCTATGATATCAGAGCTGATGGCACAATCAGGAATGATCTCTTTAATACGATCCACTTTTTTCATATACCATTCACGGGTATAAGTGCGGTTCATCAACTGCAATATTCTTGTGTTACCACTCTGAACCGGCAGGTGAATATAGTTGCAGATGTTTTCGTATTTCGCAATGGTGTACAACACTTCATCGGTAATATCCTTTGGATGTGAAGTGGAAAAACGTACACGCAGATCGGGTGAAATAAGTGCAACCATTTCCATCAGCTTTGCAAACGAAACAGTTTCACCATTTACTTCATCAACGAAATAATAACTATCCACATTCTGTCCCAGCAGCGTTACTTCCCTGAAACCTCTATCGAATAAATCCTGTGCTTCAGCTACAATCGACTTTGCATCACGGCTTCTTTCACGGCCACGGGTAAAAGGCACCACGCAAAAACTGCACATATTATTACATCCACGCATAATGGAGATAAATGCACTCACACCATTGCTTTCCAGCCTGATGGGTGAAATATCAGCATAGGTTTCATCACGGCTCAGCAGCACATTCACCGCTTTTTGTCCGCCACCGGCTTCTTCAATCAAACCGGGTAATGTGCGGTAAGCATCAGGGCCCACCACCATATCCACCAGCTTTTCTTCTTCCAGCAGTTTCGATTTTAAGCGCTCGGCCATGCAGCCAAGAATACCAATCAGCAGTCCAGGTTTCTCTTCCTTTACTTTGTTGAACTGGGATAAACGGTTGCGTACAGTTTGCTCTGCTTTTTCACGAATGGAACAGGTATTCATCAGCACCAGGTCGGCATCTTCAAGGTTCCTGGTTGCTCCAAAACCCACATCATTCAGGATGCTGGCAACTATTTCACTATCACTAAAGTTCATGGCACAGCCATAACTTTCAATATAAAATTTCTTTTTGTACTGGTTGGGGTCGTTGGCAAAGGGAGCATAAGCTTCGCCTTGTCTCGCCTCATCATGAACTTTGGTATCGGTCGTCGTTTCCATCATTATCTATCACAAATTGAGCTCGCAAAGGTAGTAAAATCAAAACGATTTGGTGACATATTGGCAGCATTTGATGCCGTTGATGGAATAAAACCGGACTGTATTACTTACCAAAGCTATTTTTGCTCCTCATTTATCATTAACCGTTTGTTTTGAAACCATTTTTCCTGATACCTGTACTCATTTCCTTTTTCTTTTTTCATGTGTCGGCACAACAAGTGCAAAAGAAAGATGGCGGCATCCTCATCGGTTCCGTGCTTGATTCGGCCAGTCAAAAGGCCATTGTGGGGGCAACTGTTTCGGTGATACCGTTTAAAGATTCATCAAAGCTTTCAGCTTTTCTTACCGATAAAAACGGGAGTTTCAGTTTTAACAATCTTGAGTTTGGTTACTATAAATTAAAAATTACGGCAGTTGGCTACCGCAGCAAACTGCTCGACAGTATTTATCTCCGCACCGAACGTTCCGATTTTAACCTCAACGATCTCTATCTAAGCAACCAGTCCATTGAGTTAAATGAAGTGGTGATTTATGCTGAGAAGCCTTTGATTGAATCAAAAGAAGGCAACATCACATTTAACGTAGGTGAAAGTGCTTTGAGCAACAGCAGCACTGCAACCGAACTGCTGAAACAAACGCCATTGGTTACAACTGATCCAAACGGTAAAATTTTGGTTCGTGGTAAGGAGCCGAAAATTTTAATTGATGATAAACCGGTTGAGCTGAACATGCAGCAACTGCAGGATATGCTGGAAAGTATGCCCGGCAGCACCATCGAAAAAATTGAAGTACTTACCAATCCACCCCCACAATATGCCAACGAGCAGGGTGGTGTGATCAATATTGTAACAAAGAAGGGAAGAGTAGGTTTCAGTGGAAGGGTAAATGTTTATTACGGTTCAAGAGGTGAGTATGGTGTTACCAGTAACTTCAACTACCGCAAGCAGGGTTTTGCTGTAAACTTTACCGCAGGCGCTGGTTTCAACCAATACAAATCGGATGGATACAGCAACCGCACAAACATTTATACCGATTCAACCAACCAGTTTAAAACAAACAGTTCATCGCTCAATAAAAACAGCCGGCCTAACTTCCGGCTCAATGTTGATTACGATCTCAACAAATACAACATTCTCAACTTTGTTGCACAGTACAATCAAAACGATTACGATAACAATGGCTTTACCCGTTATAAAAACATCAACCGTTTCGATGCCATTTCAAAAATGAGTGAACGCAGCATTGAAACCGATGGCTACAACCGTAATCCTTCGTTCAACTTTACGTACACAAAAAAGGGAAAAATTCCGGGCACAACATTTCGTGTCATCACCGGCTATTATGTGGGCTGGAATAAAAACGTCCGCAATTTCTTCCAGCAGTTCTTTAATCCCGATGAAACACCCAACGGAATTGACAGTACACAAAAGCAATCAAACAATACTCGTAACAATGGCTTCAGTATAAATGTATCGTACGATAAACTGCTGAAGAATAAAAAAACAAGCTTCTCGCTTGGCAGTGTGTACAGCCGTAACAACAGTGCTGTGCTCATTACAACTGAGTTTTTGAAAAAGCCTGACAACAGTTTTTATAAGATCGATTTACTCAGCAATCATTTCACGTATCACCAGGATGTAATCAATGCACGTTTTTCCATGAAGCATATGTTTAAGCCGGGCTTTTCAGCAAGTGCAGGTGTGGCTGTGGAAGAAACGAATGTGTTGTTTGATTTAATACGTGATGCAAACACATCGTACAGCCGTTATTATAATTTTCTGCCGTTTGCCAACATCAACCGCAGCTGGAAAAACGGCACCAATCTTACGTTTGCTTACAGGCGAACCATCCGTCGTCCCGGCATTGGTGAAATGAACCCTGCCATTGACTACAGTGATCCGTATAATCTACGTTACGGAAATCCTGATCTGCTGCCCACGCAATCACATACATTCGATTTCGTTTCAGGTATCACTAAAACAAAATACTTCGCCAATATTGGTCTTGGTTATAACCTTGTGGAAGATGTGTTCAGCCAGATCAGAACCCTGCAGCCCGATGGCAAAACAGTTGTTACATGGGATAATGTGAGCAACCGCAAAGAATACGAAACAAGTGCATGGGGAGGAATCACCATCAGCAAAAAGTTAAGAACAAATATCAGCGCCAGCTATATCTACAATCAATACGGCACGTTTGATAAGGTAACCAGGAAGTACAGGGATGGTGGTTCTTTTACTTCCAACTTTACAGGCAATTATATTGCAACGGAAATGTGGACATTTACCGGTGCTTTTACATTCAACCGTTTTGCCAATCCGCAGGGAACAGTGAAGAGCAATATCAATATGAACATTGGTGTGCAGCGCAGGTTATTTAAAAAGAAATTTATTCTTACACTCAATACTGTTGATCCGTTTATTCAGCAGCAGAACAGGGTGTTTACCTACGGTACTAATTTTAATTTAGAAAGTTACAGTCGCACACAAACAAGAAACTACCGCATTACACTCAGCTACAATTTCAACAAAACAAGCGTTGCAAAAAAGAAAGGCCCTTCGGCCAATGATTTATTGAAGAAGAAGATTGGGAAGTAAAGGAAAGCCGGTAGTGGATAGTCTTTAGCCGGTAGTCGGCAGTCGGCAGTCAGTAGTCTTTAGTCAGCAGTAGATAATATAGAGTTGAAAATAGATAGATTTGTAGTCATGATTCAAAATCTATGAATAATAAAGTTTCCATATTTCAATCAGACGTCTCGTTAAATGAAAAGCATATTGTTGTTGCACTAGGGAAAAGCACTTCAAAATTACCCATCGGTTTAATTTTATCTTCATCTGATGGAAGACAATGGACTATTATCGATAACGATCTAAAATTTCAATCAAGCTTAAATAAATTAATTGCAGAAAAAGAAGTTGAAGGAATTTTCTTTTATGATTTAAACGGAATCGGGCATATGGAAAAGCCAATTGTTGGTCAGGATCTTTTGTATTAAATGTTATAGATTCAATAAAAAGAAGAGTGAATCAGGTTTAGAATAACGCACACTACCTACTTCCAACTATCCACTACCGGCTAACTACTATCGGCTTTGTTTGCTAACAGCTAATGGCTATCAGCTAAAAGCTAATACCAACTACTCCTCCTCATCATCTTCATAATATGCATCTTCGCCAAAAAATACTTTTTCCCATTGGGCTACGGCTTTATCATCGAGGCATTCAATAATATCAAAAATCGGGTCGGTCTTTCTCTTCCACACAATTTCTTCGCCTTCAACATAGGTTGAAACACAAACTGCATAATCACTTTTAAAGTGAACCTTGATCAGTAAAAGCCCATCGTTTTCTTTTTCTCTTACCAGGTAATAACAACCTGCTTCCAGCAACTCATACGAATACATACATCACAGTTTTAAACATGAACAATAACAGCAGCAATCAGAATTTAATAGTAAGTAAGCGGGTGGGTTAGTAAGTAGGGGGTAGTACTGCAAAGTTAGCATTGTTCCTCCAATCATAAAGCACCCTCCCAAACTCCCCCAACTCTCGGCCAACCATCATCGCCCAACCTCTTCCCACTCCCCGCCAACCGCCACCCACCATCGGCCAACGTCTCCCTCCCTCCTAAAACCCTCATTTTTACCCTGTTGGAAAGGCATTTACATCGGCTGGACGACCATTTACATTCGCTGGAAAGCCTCGTACACTGACTGGATTGCAGCTTACAACGACTGGATGACAGTTTACATCAGCTGGAAAGACATTTACATTGAATGGATGATTATTTACATTCGATGGAAGGCCTCGTACACTGACTGGATTGCAGTTTACACCGACTGGATGACAGCTTACATCGGCTGGAACGCCATCTACAAAGGATGGAAAGGCAACTACATTGGCTGGAAGACAATCTGCAGTCAATGGAAAGCCAGTTTATGTTGATGGAAAGCCATCTCAGCAGAATGGAAACAGATCTGCTCCAGATGGAAAAACAACTACCGTTTCTGGAAAGGCAATAAGAGCACATGGAAGATGCTCTTCAGTCAATGAAAAACTATCTGCATGAAATGTAAAACAATTAAAATCGGTTGAAAAAGGATCTGCAAACGCTTACTCCAGTTCAGTAACGCTTATCTTCCTGCCGCTGAAACTGATCTGCAGTATTTTGATGGTCATTACCGGCTCGCCGTTTTGCATGGCTGGCTCCCAGTCAAATTGCTCCATCCATGCTTTTAATGCCTGGAAATCGGGGCGCACATTACTGTTTGGGCGTGCTTCGTACATGCAGGGTTTTCCTTCCTTATTTATGAGGATGCTGATCGTGATTTTGCCACCTGCTGTTTTTTGTACGTATTGTTTAAAGAATTTATCGATATGATCATCAAGGCTTGTTTTGCTGTTTTTCCAATGGGCAACCTGCTGCACACGGATGTACACATCATCAAACGCATTTTTGCCAAACTGCTTGCAGCTGTCTAAACGGTACACTTCCTGTTGTTGCTGGGCCTTGCCTGCAACTGCTGTAAATAAAAAGAGAAGGATAAACAGGTTCTTCATATCGGGTAAATTAAAGTTGGAAAGAAAAAAGCCACCCGGAGCAAATCACAAATCTGTTTTTGTGCAGCTGCCGGGTGGCGTATAAAAAAGTTAATCGATTCTTATTTTTCAGTTTTATGAGTTGCGTTCCAGATCGCAAACCATATAAGGAAAATAACAATACCGCCACCTCCAAACAGAAGCATGGTTAATGTTTTTTGTGCACCTGTTGATAAAACCATTGTAAGGGCAATGATGAGATAAACAACGTAAATGGTAAGAAGCGTATAAATTCTTTTGTCCATGGTAATGATTTTGTTGCTGCGAAATTGCAGAATATTCAGATAAAGGCCAAAAATTATTCACAGGGTTGTGAACAAATAGTAGTGCTCAGGGGGAAAGTGGTTTTCCTATATTTGCCCGCTGGTTATGAACGGTTGCGTTGACCCGATTGGAAACTAAATGTTCAGTAATGAACTGCCGTACAAGAGTGCGACGCCAATGCAGCTGATAAGAACGGTGAAGCCGGAAACATAAACATTAAACGATAAAGCATAAACACATAAATGGCAGAAGAAAAAAAGAACTTGTTTGATTATGATGAGGACTCGATAAAAACCCTCGACTGGCAGGAGCATATCCGTCTGCGCCCCGGCATGTACATTGGTAAGCTGGGCGATGGCAGCAGCCCTGATGATGGTATTTATGTACTCATGAAAGAGGTGATTGATAACTGTATTGATGAACACACCATGGGTTACGGCAAGCATATTGATATTACTCTTGAAAAAGGTGTGGTTACTGTTCGTGACTATGGCCGTGGTATTCCATTGGGGAAAGTGGTGGATGTGGTAAGCAAAATCAACACGGGTGCCAAGTACGACAGTAAAGTGTTCCAGAAATCGGTTGGTTTAAATGGTGTGGGTACAAAAGCTGTGAATGCGTTAAGTAACTATTTTAAAGTAACAGCTTTCAGGGAAGGAAAGGAAAAAACAGCCGAGTTTGAGAAAGGTGTTCTACTGAAAGAACATAAAGAGCAGAAAACAACCGAAGAAAATGGAACGCTGGTAACTTTCATTCCCGATGATACTGTTTTCAAAAACTATCATTATATCCATGAGTACATGGATAACCAGTTCTGGAATTACTGTTATCTCAACGCCGGGCTGGTGATTAATTTCAATGGCAAACGTTATGTATCAAAAAATGGTTTGCTTGATCTGCTTCAACGCAAAACCAATGAAGATGAATTGCGTTATCCCATCATTCACCTGAAGGGAGAAGATATTGAAGTTGCCATTACACACGAAAATCAATACGGCGAGGAATACTATTCATTTGTAAACGGACAGTTCACCACGCAGGGCGGTACGCATCTTGCTGCATTCCGTGAAGCGTATGTAAAAACCATCCGTGACTTTTATAAAAAGGATTACGATGCGGCTGATATTCGTGGAAGCATTTGTGCAGCTGTAAGCGTTCGTGTACAGGAACCCGTGTTTGAAAGTCAGACCAAAACCAAACTTGGTTCGGCTGTGGTGTATGAAGGTGGCCCGACAATGAAAAACTTTGTAGGCGATTTTCTTTCGAGAGATCTTGAATTATACCTGCATAAAAATCCATCTGTAGCTGAAGCGTTAAAGAAACGCATTGAGCAAAACGAACGGGAACGGAAAGAACTGGCCGGTATTAAAAAGCTGGCAAACGAACGTGCCAAGAAAGCTAATCTTCATAATAAAAAACTTCGTGACTGCCGCTATCATTACAACGAGGAGGCAA
Organism: Chitinophagaceae bacterium UBA1931; assembly: GCA_002337125.1. GTDB lineage: Bacteria > Bacteroidota > Bacteroidia > Chitinophagales > Chitinophagaceae > Lacibacter. The sequence continues at coordinate 836,746 of DDFJ01000001.1, read as the reverse complement.
CAGGAAAGGATAAAGAGAAGGTGCTGGAAAAGCAAAAGGAAACAACACTGTTTATTACCGAAGGTGATTCTGCAAGTGGTTCCATCACCAAATCAAGAAATGTGGAAACACAGGCAGTGTTTAGTTTGCGTGGTAAGCCGCTTAACAGCTTTGGCTTAACCAAAAAGATTGTGTACGAAAACGAAGAGTTCAACCTGCTGCAGCACGCACTCAACATTGAAGATGATTATGAAAACCTGCGCTACAACAACATCGTTATTGCAACCGATGCTGATGTGGACGGGATGCATATCCGTTTGCTGCTGATGACCTTCTTCCTGCAGTTCTTCCCCGACCTGGTGAAGAATGGTCATGTGTTTATTTTGGAAACACCATTGTTCCGTGTACGTAATAAGCAGGAAACAATTTATTGTTATGATGAAGCAGAGAAACAGGCAGCCATTAAAAAGCTGGGCGGCAAACCGGAGATTACCCGTTTCAAAGGTTTGGGTGAAATTTCACCGGAAGAGTTTGCCCGCTTCATTGGTCCTGAAATGAAAAAAGAACCGGTGATGTTATTACCCGAAACACATATTCAGCAGGTGCTGGAATATTACATGGGCAAAAACACACCCGACAGGCAGGAGTTTATTATCGACAATTTGAAAGTTGAATTAGATAAAGTAGAAGAAGAAGTGTAAAGAGGAAACGTCACTGCGAGGAACGAAGCAGTCTTTACTTAAGATTGCTTCGCCAAAATACAAGGCTCGCAATGACGTACTTCTTGAGAAAATAAAACAAAACAATGTTTGAATTTCACGCCGACAGGAAACGCTATTTTGATATACAGGTACTCAATACCGATCAATACGTTATTCCTTTTATTGAAAAGGCATTTGCAATTAAACCCGGTATGCGTGTACTGGAAATTGGTTGTGGTGAAGGTGGTGTATTAAAAGCATTTATTGATAAAGGTTGCACCGGTGTAGGAGTGGAGCTTGATGAAACAAGACTGGTGAATGCAAGGGAATGGATGAAAGATGAACTGCAGCAAAACAAAGTCACTTTTCATTCAAAAGATATTTACAAAACAACCGATGAAGAATTTGGCGGTGCGTTTGATATCATTGTGCTGAAGGATGTAATTGAACATATCCACGATCAGCCAAGGCTCATTGAATGGATGAAAAGTTTTTTAACAACCGATGGTGTCATCTTCTTTGGTTTTCCTCCCTGGTATATGCCCTTTGGTGGTCACCAGCAGATATGCAAAGGCAAATGGTTAAGCAAGTTGCCTTATTATCATTTGCTGCCCACACCTGTTTACAAATGGCTGTTGAAATCAAATGGCGAAAACTGGGAAGAGATGCTGGAGATCAAAGAAACCGGTATTTCCATTGAGCGGTTTGAACGTATTTGTAAAAGCAAAGGATATAACATTATTAACAACACACATTTTTTGGTGAACCCTATTTACGAATACAAGTTTGGGTGGAAACCAAAAACACAGTTTGGATTGATTAAAGCCATTCCGTTTGTGCGGAACTTTTTCACCACCTGTGTTTATTATTTAATTCAGAAGAAGAACTAAGCATTTATGATACATATTGTTTTTAACGAAGCTGATATTGATGTATTGCAGAAAGCAATTGAACTGGACGAAACATTGCAGGGCGAAGTACTGCAGGTAAAAGATGATTACGCTGTTGGTCCGCTCAAAGATATTTATACCGAAGAAGGTATTGAACTCCGCAAAAACTGGTGGCGTGAAGTACTGGCCGGTGGTAACCTTGATGGTAATCCAGATACAGATGAAGTGGATGATAACCGTTTGGTTGCATTCATCATTGAACGCCTGCAGGCAAACGATGAAGAAAAAATCTGGATCTGGTGTGCACAGAACAAACATGATGTAAGTGGTTATTACTGGCTCATGAGTCAGCTCAAAAATTTCCAGGGCCGCATTTATATTCTGTACCTCAACAACCTTCCGTTTATTAATGAAAAGGGACAGTTGTTTTATCCTGAATGGATCAGCCAGATACAGCCAAAGGAAATGCTGAAGGCAAAACGTCTTGCACGACCAGTAACCACAAGTGAATTTGAAGTTGATCCGGATGAGTGGACAAAACTCTGCAATGAAGAAAAAATGGTTCGCCTGCTGGAAGGTGGTAAAAAACTTTCGCAGCGTGATGTTGATTTTTACGATGCTGACCTGAAAAATTTTATTACCAACGACTGGCAGAAAGCAAATAAAATCATTAACCAGTTTTTAAGTAAGAACAAACATACAACCGGCGATATGTTTATGCTGTGGCGTTTGAAATTATTGATAGCAACAGATTTGTATGATGTGCAGGGCGAAGTAAAAAACCTGAAAGATTTTGAAGTGAAAAAGAAATCCGGTCAGTTGTTTGATGAAGCGGGACAATCAGCACAAGTGAGTGACACAACAGAAGTATAATAGCAGTACAGGAGCTAAGTACATAAAAACAGATTTTGAAAAATGAGTGCAGCGAAAAAGAAAGAAAGTGTTTTTGATTTTGATGGTGGTATACAGGGACAGTATAAAAACTGGTTCCTTGATTATGCATCCTATGTAATTCTTGAACGTGCAGTGCCGGCCATTGAAGATGGGTTAAAGCCGGTACAGCGCCGTATCCTTCATGCCATGAAGGAAATGGATGACGGACGTTTTAATAAAGTAGCCAACATTATTGGTCAGGCCATGCAATACCATCCGCATGGCGATGCAAGTATTGGTGATGCGTTGGTGAATCTTGGTCAGAAAGATTTGCTGGTTGATACACAAGGTAACTGGGGCGATGTACGTACAGGTGATGATGCAGCTGCACCACGTTATATTGAAGCAAGACTTTCCAAGTTTGCATTGGAAGTTGCTTTCAACAACAAAACAACGGAGTGGCAGTTGAGTTATGATGGACGTAAGAATGAACCGGTTGTTTTACCCATGAAATTTCCGTTGCTGCTTGCACAGGGAGCCGATGGTATTGCCGTAGGTTTATCAACAAAAATTCTGCCGCATAACTTTTGCGAACTCATTGATGCAAGCATCAAACACCTGCGTGGAAAACGTTTTGAACTCTTACCCGATTTTCAAACGGGAGGAATGATTGATGTTGCCAATTACAACGATGGAAAACGTGGAGGCAAGGTTCGTGTACGTGCACACATTGAAGAGTTCGATAAAAAAACATTGCTCATTAAAGATGTGCCGTATGGTGTTACCACCACACAGCTCATGGAAAGCATTGTAAAAGCAAACGACCAGGGAAAAATCAAAATCAAAAAGGTAACCGACAATACCGCTGCTGAAGTGGAAATACAGGTTGATCTTGCTCCCGGCATTTCGCCCGATATTACCATTGATGCGTTGTATGCATTTACTGATTGTGAAATTTCCATTTCGCCCAACGCCTGCGTTATTGTAAATAATAAGCCGCAGTTCTTATCTGCAAGCGAACTCTTACGTTTCTCTGCTGATCAGACAAAAGATTTGCTGCGCAGGGAACTGGAGATCAAGCTCGGCGAGCTGCAGGAAAAATGGCATTACACTTCGCTTGAAAAAATCTTCTTCGAAGAACAGATATACAAAGAGCTGGAGAAGAAACATGAAACATGGGATAAAGTAATTGCAGCAATTGATAAAGCCTTTGTTCCGTTTAAAAAACAGCTGCGCAGGGATATTACAAGAGAAGATATTCTGAAGCTGACTGAAAAACCGGTAAGAAGAATTTACCGTTTGGATATTGATGAACTCAATGAACAAATCAAAGGACTGGAAGCTGATATTAAACAGGTGCAGTACGATCTTGATCACCTGGTTGATTTTGCAGTGGCTTATTACGAAAACCTGCTGAAGAAATACGGAAAGGGTAAGGAACGCAAAACCGAAATCAAACCGTTTGAAACCATCCAGGTTAAACAGGTGGCCATTGCCAATGCCAAATTATACATGAACCGTGAAGATGGTTTCATTGGCACATCGCTCAAGAAAGATGAGTTTGTTTGCGACTGTTCTGATTTTGATGATATCATCGTGTTTACCAAACGTGGCATCATGAAAGTGGTGAAGGTGAATGATAAAAGTTACATTGGTAAGGATATCATTCATGCCGCTGTGTTTCAGAAAAGTGATGAACGCACTACCTACAATATGATTTATGTTGATGGTAAATCGGGCATCAGCTTTGCCAAGCGTTTTAATGTAACCGGTATAACAAGAGATAAGGAATACGATTTAACCAAAGGCGATCCGAAAAGTAAAGTGCATTATTTTACTGTAAATCCCAATGGCGAAGCGGAAGTGGTGAAGATTGTATTGAGTCCAAGTTGCTCTGCACGTAACAAGGAATTTGATTTTTATTTTGAAGAACTCGATATCAAAGGTCGTGGCAGTTTGGGTAACCAGGTAACCAAGTATCCTGTTAAGAGTATCAAGTTTAAAGAAAAAGGCCGTTCTACGTTAAGTGGAAAGAAAATGTGGTTTGATGATAAGTTCGGTCGTTTAAATACAGAAGAAAAAGGACAGTACCTCGGCACTTTTGAACCTGAAGACCGCATTCTTGTTATTTACAAAGACGGTAATTATGAAATCACCGACCAGGAAATGACACAGAAATTTGATTCGGATAACATCCTGCTCATTGAATTATACAATCCTGAAAAAATCATTACCGCTGTTTATTTAGATAACGACAAGCTGCAGTACAATGTGAAGCGTTTTAAAATTGAAACCAGCACATTAAAAAACAAATTCTTCTTTATCAAGGAAGGAGAGAAGAACTATGTGGAAGCCGTTACCACCGATGAAGAACCGGTATTGTTTATGAAGAGCGGAAGAGGAACACAGGTACGCAGTGCAAAAATTAAACTCGCAAAAGTGGCTGAAGTAATGGGCTGGAAAGCAGTAGGCGCCAAGCTTACCGATTTCAGCAGAAGTATTGAAATGGAATGGGTGAAGGAAGACAACAATGCCCAGCCGGAGTTGTTTGAGTGATGAACATAATCTCTATATAAAAAGGTGACGGATTGATCCGTCACCTTTTTTTGTTTTGTGCTGCGGAAAAGAAACATGTTTGAAGTAAATTAGCTGAGCGAGCACTAACAAAGCAAAAAAAGGTACTATGAAATATATTATATGCTCATTTTTTTTCTTGCAACTTACTTGCAATGATGTTAGTTTAGAGAAAAAAGAAAAACAAATAATTGAAGATTTTTTTACGGATGTTTCAATTGGAGATTTTAAAAAAGCTAATGGCAAAGTTGTAATTAGCGATCAAATTAGTTTAAATGATGATAATTTAACCCTGCTTAAAAATTCTTTAGAACAAGAATGCAAAAACAGAGTTATTGTCAACCTGAGAAAAACAACACCAGAGTTTAAAAGAATAGGTAATACAGATTTAAAATGTATGGTTTATCAATTAGAAATACCAAAAAGTTGTTATGACACTTCAATGCATACTAATATTATTTGCATTTTTGGTTTTGAGCGAAATCTAGAAAAAAACAAAATCATGTATTATGATTTTGAAAATGGCAGTAATCTGTTTCAAATACCTAAATAGATCAATGCTTTTCATTCGCTGCCAGACATTGCCTGAGAAATGCGGAGACTCGGCGGCGAAGGAAAAGAAGCAACAAAAAAATAGAAAAATGATTAAAAAAATTGGAGGTTGGGGTAATTTTATTGGCCTATGCATTCTTTTGATAGGAATTTTATATGGAATAATTAGGAAAGAAATAAGAATTAATAGGTCTTGTTATGTTATTGGGACAAGCGAAGGATTGGAAAAAGGAGTTAAGGGTAATATTCGAATCCATTATTATTTTAAAGTTGATGGTATAACTTATTCAGGCACTGAACCAGAAAATTTTTGTGCAAAGTGTAAAAATTGTTGCGAAGTTGGTAATCCTGTTATCGTAAGATTTGAAATGAATAATCCAGATAATAGTGATTTGGTAGAAACAGTACCAGAAGGAACTACTATAAGCGAGAGAGATTCTTATTGTCCGCAACACTGATTTATCTATTTCCTTTTCTGCCGGGTCTCCTCAGCTATCCGTAGTTTTCCAAAGCTGTAAAGCTGGTAGTGGTAAACGATGAGTAAAGAATAAAAGCTGAAAGCTGTCTGTAGTTTGTAACTACACCTTGGTTAGTGATAACGGTGAGACGGCGCTGCCAGACATCGCCTTTGAAATACGGAGACTCGGCAGCGAATGAAAACCTCTATTTAAGGAATTTGGAGATGAAATAAAGTCTACCTTGCAAAAATATAATGTGCTCCCTGAATAAATGATTTAGTTGTTATGTATTTACTTGAAAGAAAGAATCACCCCAATAAGAAAATCATTATTGAAAAAAATAATGAATTAATAAGAATTGTTGAACTTTTAGAAGTAAAAACACTTTTAAAACCAGGCGGGTTGTTTGATTTTATAGAAGATAGACTAATTGCTATATATAAGTTTGATGAGAAAACACTTCACTTTGTTTATGATGATAATGACTTAATTGTTGATTATGATTTCGAAATCAATTATAATGAAAACGGGAATGGTTTTGCTACCTTAGAAATTTTATGCAAAGACAAACAGTATACGCTTGTTTACGATACTTCAAAACTTTCAGTTGCTACCACAGGATATTATAGTGAATCTGATGAAGATGTAAATTTCGGTCTTTGGTGTCGTAATGTTCTTAACAATCCTGAAAGAAAAAAAATAGTACTTGATAATTGGGCATTCCCAGCTATCCTTAGTATTCCCAATAAATAAAGCTGGTAGTGGTAAACGATGAGTAAAGAAAAAAACTGAAAGCTGTCTGTAGTTGTAACTATACCTTGGTTAGTGATAACGGCGAGACGGCGCTGCCAGACATCGCCTTTGAAATACGGAGCCCCAGCGACGAATGAAAGAAAGAATTACCACTTTTTTTTAAATTTATTCAGCCACATCAAACTATCTGGAAATTTAATTTCTAAATTTTTGTAATCATATTCCATAAGTAAAAGCAAACATTTTTGCGGATTTCTTTCTTGATAAATCAAAGGCAATTTCATATTTATAATTGTGTCTTTTATTGTTAGTTTTAATCCTGCAAAAACATTGCGCTGTCTAATTAAAATTGCATTTTTTGTTTTAAAGAAATATTCAACTTGGCATCTTCCTTTATAATCAGAATTGACTTTAGATATTGTTGCAATTGTTATTATCCCTCCTTTTTTAAATCTGTCATAATAGCTTTCACTAAACATCATATATAAAATATAAATAAGAATAGCTATTACAAGAAAAACTACAGCATTTTTCACATTAGACATTGAGAAAATTTATTACTTTTTTTGAAATTCAGTTCATTCACTCCCGAGTCTCAATACTTCTCAGGCGATGTCTGGCATAGCCGACTCGCCGTGATACAAACTTCTCCAGCCCTGATGCGCCCGTCACTCATCTACCTCTCTTTGCAAACAACTACCTACTAAAAACTACCGGCTATCTGCTAATAGCTGCCTTTTTAACAGCAAACATACCTAAAAACATCATTTTTATACACAGCTATCCGTAGTGTTTCAAATAATTAAATCTAACCTTTTTTGTTTTGTGGCTGCGGAAAAGAAACATGTTTTGAAGTAAATTAGCTGATGGAGTACTAACAAAAGCAAATAATGAAATTGATTGAAGAACTTAAAGCTAATTACTATAAAAAAGGAACAAAAGAAATTGAGCCAATAAAAGTTATTATTAGTATTGTTTCAGTTATTGTTTTGGTCATATTTTATTTCTACATAACAAATGATGTAAAAAGTAAGGAAGCAGAAAGAAAAAAATATTTGCGCTATACTGTTGGAAGTACAGTTAGAAGATACAAAAATCCAAAGAGTTCGCAACCAACAGTTGAGTTCGTATTTTTTTACAACCTGGTAAGATATTCCAACCGTGAACATATCGATGCTGCGTATGAAGGACTTGATGTTATAGATAAAAGGTATTATGTTGAGTTTTCTTATAAAAATCCAAAAAACAGTAAACTTTTATTGATGTATCCAGTACCTGACAGCATACAAGGTGTACCAGATGATGGATGGGAGCACATGCCGGGGTTCAAAAAATGAAATTGAAAAATAAATTCCTCCCTAGCTATCCGTAGTTTTCCAAAGCTGTAAAGCTGGTAGTAGTAAACGATGAGTTAAGAAAAAAACTGAAAGCTGTCTGTAGTTTGTAACTATACCTTGGTTAGTGATAACGGCGAGTCAGCGCTGCGCCAGACATCGCCTTTGAAATACGGAGACTCGGCGACGAATGAAAGTATCTAGAATGAATTCTTTAACAACATTAGCTTCACCTAAAAAAATCCTTAATCTTTTATGTTCAAAATACCGTATTACAGGCAATTGATAATTTTATCTTTAATACTCGTAAGTATTCCATTTATTGCGCAATTATTTTTGAATAAAAAAAATAAGGATAGTAATAAAAAAATATGTTATGAGCATATGAATACAGTAATCAATGGTATTGTTAAGAATGCATATTACGATGAAAACATTAATATAAAATCGTTTGTGATTGAGTTTACAGATGGAGACAAATATACTGTTCCTTATTTTATTGATGGATTAAACACATGGAATATTAAAGAAGGAGATTCTATTGCAAAGAAAGCAGGGACATTTAGGTATGAAATCTATAAACAAAATGGTGAAAGTGTCATTATAGTTGACACTTTAATTAATTGCGAAAAACTTAAATAATTACCTCGCAGCAATGTCTCCAGCTTTCCGTAATTTTCCAAAACAGAAAAACTGGTAGTGGCAAACGATGAGTTAAGAAAAAAAGCTGAAAGCTGTCTGTAGTTTGTAACTACAGACAAGATATATAGCAGTACAAAGGCCAAAGAATTAAAATTGTATAAAATTGAGCAAATCCTGAGTTATAAACTCAGGATAGCATTCAGCTTTTTATTCTATTTTCAACTATGATTACAAGCAACGACGGCTAATAAACTAAGAACAGCAAGGTGGATAAATAGTTTTATTATAACTGTTAGTCTTGCTAAGCAGGCCATTTAAGAACGAAAATTCAATATGAAATTTATTAAATACCTATATTATAAATTTTATAAAGCTCAAGTTTATATAGGCAATAGAGATGTTGCAGCTTTTTTTGCTTTATTGATGTTGCTTTTAATTTTCTGGTTTTATCTTCTTGATATTTATGTTCTTATAAGATTGTTTTTCAATTTTAAAACTTCAGTTATTAAAGAAGTAAATTTTAAATTTTTTGCAGCTATTATAATCATGCTTAGTGCCAGTATTATGTTTTATAAAAAAAGGTATAAACAAATTATAAGTAATTCAGAATTTGAAAAAGAGAGTAATTTGCCTGCAATTGTTTTTACTGTTTTTCCATTGGTGATTTTTTTTGTTGGCGTGGCACTTCAAATGCTGAAAAACAATTAATATAGTTCACAGATATCTTATAGTTTCAAACAAGTAAAGTTTGTAGTGGTAAAAAGATGAATAGTGACGATAAATATCAATATTGAAAATTTGTAACTACAGACAAGATAATTTACAAAAGCCAGAGAATTTCAATTGTATAAACCGGAAGCCCATCGCTATTAGCTAAAATCTGCCTTTTTATCAGCACCTACAGCTAAAAACATCATTTTCATTCAGTTCAACAGACACTTACATCGTTGCAACGGCCACGTGCAGTATTGCAATAAACACACGCAGCGTTTCAATGAACATTTACAGTGCTGCAATGGATGCTTACATTGTTGCAACAGCCGGTTACATCGCTGCAATAGACAGTTACAGTATTGCAATAACCATTTACATCGTTGCAATGAACATTTACAATGCCGCAATGGCAGTTTACATTGTTGCAAGAGGCAACTACAACGCTGCAAAAGCCAACTACATCGTTTCAACGGACAATTACAGTCTTGCAGAAGCCAGTTACATCAATACAAAAGCCATCTGCACTTCTTCAAAAACCAACTGCAGCAATTCAATCAGCAACTGCATCAGCTCAAACGCAAACTACATCCAATCTAAAGCAATCTCCTTTCGTTCAAACAGCAACTGCATTAAATCAATCAACATCTGCAATGGTTCAACGGCAAACAATATTTCTGCATCAGTAAAATAAATAACAAAGGAATGTACTGCTTCAAAAAAAAGCTGATTGAAATTTCAATCAGCTTTTTTTATTTGAATCGTTTAACTTCTGAATTTGAATATCACACTGCCGTTCTTTTTATCATCGGCACTTAAAAATACTTTGTAGTACTGGTCGCCGTTTTGCACACGCATCAGGGCAGTGTTGGGAGGTATGCGTCCCTGGTTTTCGGCATACATGGTTAATGTATTCTCCCTTCCACGAATGGCTTTCAGTTTAAGTGTAATCGGTTTATCACTCAATGTTTTTTGCGAAGCAACCACCTCACCATTAAACAATACAGTAATAATGTCGCCATCTATTTCTGCATTATCATAAAGGTTCACTGTAATTTCTTCCGTATCAATAAAAATAGTTTCATATACTTTATTATCCCTTTTCTCCAAACCATTGGGCAGTTTGGGCGCAGGAATATTTGGTTTTATATCAGGCTTGGTCTGGATATCATTCTTATTCTCAACTTTTGCAATCGTTGGAGGAACAACCACAATTGAATCTTTCTTAACCGCTGGCTTCGTTTGCTGCTTCGGCGTTGCTTTCGCTGTTGTATTTGCCGGTTTCGTTACAGGCGGTTTTACAGTTACCGGTTTGGGAGGTGCTGGCTTCATCCTCGCCGTATTGTTTGCTGGCGGGGGAGTGGTAAACATATTTTTCGCCAGCTGTTTGCGTGAAAGCAATGTTGTGCCTGATCCGCAGTTATCTTCTTTTCGTGCACCTTTCCATGTACCCTCCAGGGTTTCTTTATCGCCCTGCTTAAAATAAGTTAAGGTATGCACCTGGAAACAATCCTTAAACCATGCAGGAGTGTTAGCTTTCACATTCGACACTTCTCTTGAAATAATGGTTTTGCTTTTGGGATCAAAAGTGCCGGTTACTTTGCAGATGGTATAAAACCTTTTACCGTCAATGATAAAGTAAGTGGTTGAACTGCCTTCCACAGTTGTTCCGTTCACTTCCAGTTCAAGAAAGTATTCTGTACGTTCGCCTGGCTTATCACTCGCTTCAAACGAACCGCTCCATTGTCCGCTGTACTTCTGGGCAAACAATGGTGCAGAGCTAAACAGTAAAACAAAAAGGAATAAATTCTTCATCGTGTAAGTTCTTCTTCAGCCATGCAAATTAAGAAAATGGAAAAAATATGACAGCGAAAGGCTTTGTTAATTTTCCTTTCATCTCATCAGCAATCATTTGTTACCTTTGTGCCTCTTTAAAACAGACGAATAATTATATGAAGATCAGTTTTCCAGATGGTGCAGTAAGGGAATATGAACAAGGCGTTTCAGCCCTTGATATTGCAAAATCAATCAGCGAAGGATTGGCAAGAAAAGTATTGGCCGCAAGTGTAAACGGACAGGTTTGGGATTTGTCCAGACCTATTAATGATGATGCTGCATTGAAACTGCTGACGTGGGATGATAAAGAAGCACAATTAACCTTCTGGCATTCTTCTGCGCACCTGATGGCCGAAGCTGTTGAAACCATGTTTCCCGGGGTAAAATTCTGGGTTGGTCCTCCATTGGAAAGTCCAAAGGGTTTTTATTACGATATGGATCTGGGCGATCGTAAAATGAGCGAAGAAGATCTGGCTGCTCTTGAAAAGAAAATGAATGAACTGGCAAAACAGAACAATTCATTCATTCGTAAAGAAATGAGCAAGGCCGATGCCGTAAAATACTTTACTGATAAAGGCGATGAATATAAACTTGATTTGCTGCAGAACCTGAATGATGGCGAAATCACTTTTTACTCCCAAGGCAACTTTACCGATCTCTGCCGTGGGCCACATATTCCGCACACAGGTTTTATCAAAGCCATCAAATTAACTTCCATTGCCGGTGCTTACTGGAAAGGAGATGAAAAGAACAAACAGCTTACCCGTGTGTATGGTGTTACATTCCCTTCGCAAAAAGAACTGGATGAATACCTGGCAATGTTGGAAGAAGCGAAGAAAAGGGATCACCGCAAACTCGGTAAAGAACTCGGTATTTATACAATGGATGATGATACAGGTCCCGGTTTGCCTTTATGGATGCCTAACGGAACCATCATTATTGAAGAGCTGGAAAAACTGGCGAAGGAAACAGAATCTGCTGCAGGTTATAAGCGTGTGGTAACGCCGCATATTGCGAAGGAAAGCATGTACTTAACCAGCGGTCACCTTCCTTATTATGCTGATAGTATGTTTCCTCCAATGGAAATGGACGGGGAGAAGTATTACCTGAAGGCAATGAACTGTCCGCATCACCATAAAATATTTGATGCAGAACCAAAGAGCTATAAAGAACTTCCATACCGCATTGCTGAATATGGAACTTGTTATCGTTATGAGCAAAGTGGTGAGTTGTTTGGTTTGATGCGTGTTCGTTGTCTGCACATGAATGATGCACATATCTATTGCAGCAAAGATCAGTTTGCACAGGAATTCCGTGCAGTGAACGATATGTACCTGAAGTATTTCAAAATCTTTGGTATTGATAAATACGTGATGCGTTTGAGCCTGCACGAGCCATCTAAGCTTGGTCAGAAATACGTGAACGAACCGGAATTATGGAACCAGACCGAAGCAATGGTTCGCCAGGTGTTGATTGAGTCTAATATTCCATTTGTGGAAGTGCATGATGAAGCGGCATTTTACGGTCCTAAGATTGATGTACAGATCTGGAGTGCAATTGGCCGTGAGTTTACTTTGGCTACCAACCAGGTTGATTTCAACAGTGGTAACAAGTTTAAACTCAGCTATACCAACCAGAACAACCAGCCCGAAGTACCATTGATTATTCATCGTGCACCATTGGGCACACATGAGCGTTTCATTGGCTTTTTGCTGGAACATTATGCAGGGAAATTCCCGCTTTGGATTGCCCCGTTGCAGGTAAAAATTCTGCCTATCAGCGATAAGTTTATGGATTATGCAAAAACTCTGTTGAATAAACTGAAAAAAGCTGATATTCGTGCTGAAATTGACGATCGCAACGAAAAGATAGGAAAGAAGATCAGGGATACAGAGCTTGCCAAAGTTCCAATTATGCTGGTTGTGGGTGAAAAAGAAGTGAACGAAGGCAAGGTTGCAGTTCGCAAGCAAGGTAAAGGCGATGCCGGAACTGTTGATGCTGATGAGTTTATTGCAGCAGCCGTTGCCGAAATAGCTGAAAGAAAATAGAAAATCAACTTTCTCAACCCCTGGAGAAAGAATAAACAAATAAAATTTATCCATGCTTCCCTCAAGGGGACGGGAGCAAACTGAATATGGCAATTCCACAAAGACCTCCCAGGGGCCGTTTTATCCCCCGTAAGGAACCAGAACATCGCATCAACCACATGATCCGTGTACCGGAAGTAAGGTTGGTTGGCGAAAATGTTGAAGTTGGTGTTTATCCCACACAAAAAGCATTACAAATTGCACAGGAGTTAGGACTGGATCTTGTTGAGATTTCTCCGCAAGCAGTACCACCTGTATGTAAAGCTATTGACTACAACAAGTTCCTTTATGAAAAGAAGAAGAAGGAAAAGGAAATGAAAGCGAAGAGTAAATCGGCTGAATTGAAAGAGATCCGTTTTACTCCCAACACCGACGATCATGACTTTGACTTCAAAGCAAAACATGCTGAAAACTTCCTGAAAGAAGGCAACAAAGTGAAAGCTTATGTTCAGTTTAAAGGAAGGGCCATCCAGTTTAAGGAAAGAGGTGAGTTTGTACTCCTGAAATTTGCCGAGCGTTTAAAAGAAATCGGCCAGGTGGAAGGTTTACCCAAACTGGAAGGAAAGAGGATGTTAATGATCATTTCGCCTAAAACAGTGAAGAAGAAAAAAGAAACTGCAGAATAATCCAAAACCGCCTCAAAAAGGCGGTTTTTTCATTGATTTCGGAAGGCAAAAGGAAGATTTCCTTTCAGTTGGGACATTTTTTCAACAATTTCTTCCTACATTTGCGCTCCCAAATCGGGAAGCTCTTAAAAGCTTGTATTTCCCAAAAGGCTCCATAAGTGTTCTGCCTGTGCAGAGCCGCCCGCCGGGTATCACGTTCAAAGTGCATTAACATGCCAAAAGTAAAAACCAACTCAAGTGCCAAAAAAAGGTTCAAAGTAACAGGCACAGGTAAGATCACTCATCAAAAGAGTTTCAAACGTCACATCCTTACTAAGAAATCGAAAAAGCGTAAACGCAGCATGCGTATTGACGGTGAAGTAGCAAAATCACATGTTGATTTTGTAAAACGTTTATTGCGTCTTAAATAATCGTCTTTTACCAGTAAACAAACTTCAATTTTTAATTCTAAAACATTAAGATATGCCCCGTTCAGTAAACGCAGTTGCTTCAAGAGCACGCCGCAAAAGAATCCTTAACCAGGCCAAAGGTTTTTATGGCAAACGCAAAAACGTTTATACCGTTGCCAAAAACGTAGTTGAAAAAGGTATGACCTACAGCTATGATGGCCGTAAACTCAAGAAAAGAGATTACCGTCGTCTGTGGATTGCACGTATCAACGCTGCAGTTAGAGCAGAAGGTTTAACTTACTCTCAGTTCATCAACAAACTGAAAGTAAAAAACATTGATCTTGATCGCAAAATCCTTGCTGATCTTGCAATGAATGAGCCTGAAAGCTTCAAAAAGCTGGTTGATTCAGTAAAATAAAAAATCTGCAAAAGATATCAGAACGGGTGAAGAAATTCACCCGTTTTTTTATGCTAAAAATCTTCCTGCATATGAATTGGAATTTACAATAAGTTTGCACTCAAAAAAAAGGAAGTGACAAAGTACAATAACCCATACGAGATGACCAATACTACCTACACCGACCTGGTTCATCAAACATTCAATTTTCCACAGGACGGTTTTGAAGTAAAAGATGGTTATCTGCAGTTCAATGGTCTTGATCTGAAAGCTTTGATTGACAAGTATGGTACACCAATGAAATTATCGTACCTGCCGAAGATCGGGATGCAGATCAAAAAAGCAAAGAAGATGTTTGAAGCTGCATTCAAACGCCACAAATATGAGGGTAAGTATTTCTATTGCTATTGTACAAAAAGTAATCACTTTTCGTTTGTGGTTGAAGAAGCACTGAAGCACGATGTTCACCTGGAGACTTCTTTTGCTTACGATATTGAAATCATCAACAAACTTTACCAGAAAAAAAAGATCAACAAGGATATACAGATCATTTGTAATGGCTATAAGCAAAAAACATATATTGCCCGCATTGCCAAACTGCTCAACAGTGGTTTCAAAAATGTAACACCCATTCTCGATAACAAAGAAGAGTTACAGCAATACAAAAAAACTGTAAAGGTTCCGTTTAAGCTGGGCATTCGTGTTGCTGCAGAAGAAGAACCTACCTTTCCTTTTTATACTTCAAGACTAGGAATAAGAGCAAGAGATATTCTTGAATTTTACGTAGATAAGATTGAAGGCAATGAAGACCGTTTTCAACTGAAGATGCTTCATATCTTCCTCAACAAAGGCATTAAAGATGATATTTACTACTGGAGTGAATTAAACAAAGTAGTGAACCTCTATTGCCAGTTAAAAAAGATTTGCCCCGAACTTGATTCCATTAATATCGGCGGAGGATTTCCCATTAAGCACTCACTTGGTTTTGAATACGACTACCAGTTCATGATCCATGAAATTGTAGCCACCATCCGCAAAACCTGTAAGAAAGCAGGAGTGCCCATGCCAAATATTTATACTGAATTCGGTAGTTATACAGTTGGTGAAAGCATGGCACATATCTATTCAGTGCTTGGCCAGAAAACACAAAACGACCGTGAAAACTGGTACATGATTGATTCTTCTTTCATCACTACTTTGCCCGATACATGGGGTATTGGTGAAAAATTCCTGATGCTGCCGATTAACAAATGGGATAACGATTACCAACGTGTGGTGCTGGGAGGTATTACCTGCGACAGTCATGATTACTACGATTCAGAAGAACATATCAATGAAGTATTCCTTCCAAAACTGAATGGCGAATCGCAGGAACCTTTGTATGTAGGCTTCTTCCATACCGGTGCTTACCAGGATCAGATCAGCGGCTACGGTGGAATTAAGCACTGCATGATTCCTTCGCCCAAACATGTGATTGTGGGTTACGACAAGAATGGCAAACTGGTTGACTGGCTTTATGCAAAAGAACAAACTGCACAAAGCATGCTCAAGATTCTTGGCTACTAAACTTCAAACATGAAATACTTATTTTCCTTCATCTTCATGATGTCGCTGGCATTGTATGGCCGTTCGCAAACAACAGAAGATTCTGTAAAAGCAACCATCAACAACATGTTTGCAGCTATGAAGAATGCAGATTCAACTGCATTAAAAAATACATTCTCTTCAACTGCTGTATTACAAACCATCAGCCGCAACAAAGAAGGACAGACAACTGTGCGTAATGAAGAAGTGAGTGAATTTGCCACATCCATTGGCAAACTTTCACAAGGCGATGCTGATGAACGCATCACATACTCAGCCATTCACATTGATGGAGCATTGGCAAGTGTATGGACACCTTACCAGTTTTATTACAAAGGAAATTTCAGCCATTGCGGTGTAAACTCGTTTCAGCTTGTGCGCATCAACGGTGAATGGAAATTTCAATATATCATTGATACAAGAAGAAAAGCCGGTTGCCAGTAATTACGGTTTACCAGTCATCGCTCCTGAAACTTGATACAGGAAAACCTTCTGTACTAAACAAATCACCTACAACAAAATCTTTAAACGCATAACGTACTGCAACAGGATCTTTCACATCGGGTGAAGAAACAATGATTGTTCCTGCACTGATGATTGCTTTTGCGGGACGGAAAATTTTATTGGCCCCGGCTACTTCAAACTGGCTTAAGGTTTTTCCGTAAGCAGTTAATCCGTTGGGAGCTCCGGAAAATTTGATCGTAATGTTATTTCCACTTACAGTAATTGATTCAAACGAAGGACTTTCAAATGCATATCCTTTCAATCCATAAGTTTTGGCCAGTGCCATATATGCAAGCCGTTTACTTCCTGTTGCTTTATCCATCGGGTGAATATTAAACTCTTCCCCAAGATCCATTA
Organism: Chitinophagaceae bacterium UBA1931; assembly: GCA_002337125.1. GTDB lineage: Bacteria > Bacteroidota > Bacteroidia > Chitinophagales > Chitinophagaceae > Lacibacter. The sequence goes on along the minus strand of DDFJ01000001.1, from coordinate 819,499 downwards.
ATACGGCCATGCCGCTATTGGGAATTTTTGACAATGCTTTGCGTTGTGCATCACGCAAAAAAGCAGAATTAAACACAGGCGCATTTACAGCTGCATAATTCATGTAATTGTAAGGAGCAATCTGGCAATAGTAAAAAGGAAAATCGCCTTGGCCGGTTTGTTCCCTGATTTGCTGAACAAATGCTGGAAACAATGTTTCGTATTGTTGCGGACGGTCATAATTGCTTTCGCCCTGGTACCAGATGCATCCCTTAATGGTGAACCCTAAAAACGGTTTCAGCATACCGTTATATAAAACAGTAGCAATTTTGTTATTCAACTTAACTGAATCTGTTGCTGAAGGAATTTTTATTTCAGGAAATTTCTTCAACGTTTCTGCATCCATAAATGCTTCAACAGGCGAACCACCATAACTGATGTTGACTAATCCAATGGGAACATGCAGTTGTTCATATAACATCTTTCCAAAATAATAAGCAGTTGCACTGAAGTTGCTTACTGCTTCAGGTTCGGCCAATCGCCAGGGAGAAGATTTGCTGGTATCCTGCGGCGTTCTTTGTACAGAACGGGGAACAGTATATAAACGGATATTGCTGTTAGAAGAATTAAATACAGCATCGTTGCTTCCTGCAACTGGCTGATCTTTGAAACCCTTCATCGGCATTTCCATATTCGATTGTCCGCTGCACAACCATACTTCACCAATTAAAATATTATTGAGTGTTACAGCCGCTCCGTCACTGATCGTAATAGAATAGGGGCCACCGGCTACAGGAGTAACCACTTTTGTTTTCCATTTTCCATCAGCATCAGTCTTTACTGTATATTTTGCTTTGTTCCACGATGTAGTGATGTGAACTGTGCTGCCAACTTTTGCCCAACCCCAGATTGCAGCATTTGTTTTTTGCTGCAACACCATGTTATCAGAAAAGAAAGCAGGCAATTTTATTGCAGCAGAAACCTGCAGGCTAATCAACAAAAACAACAAAGACAAAACAGAGAAACGATTTCGTATAGAGTGAGATAACATGATAGAAAATTTTGAGGATCGAAATTACTTGTTTCTTGCACTTGCAGTTGTTAGCTACCGTAAAAAAGAGAAAACAAACCATCAATACCTGTTTTCGGATTAGCATTTTCTTTTTTTGTAATTTTCCCCGCTGATTCATTTGCCGTTTATGAAGGATAACAAAGAAGGCTCTCATAAGAACATATGGTACGGCGCTGGTCGCCAGCGGATTGAAATTCCCAAAACCATCCTCAAAGCAAGGGTGCAGGGAAATTCATTGCTGAAACATCTGCACATCTGTTCTATTGGTTATTATCCCAAAGCAAAAGATCACTTCACTTATCGCAAAAAAGGCCTTCCCGAAAACTTTCTTTTTTATTGTGTTGATGGAAATGGATGGTTCCAGGTGGGTAAACAGCGTTATGAAGTAGGGCCAAATGAATTTTTTATTCTGCCGCAGAATGTTGAACATTCGTATGGCAGCAGTTCCACTCATCCGTGGACTATTTACTGGGTACATTTCGGTGGAGATTCCTTACCACAGCTGAATGAAGTACAGGAAGTACAGAAACACTTTAAACCGGTGTATGTAAAAAACAATGGCGAAATCATTCCCATCTTCACCAAAATTTACAAAACACTTGAGCTGGGTTACAGTATCGACAACCTGTTGTTTGCCAACATGTGTCTTTCACACTTTCTTACATTGTTTATTTATAATCAGCGTCATTACACAGCTACATCAACCGATAAACTTGATTGCGTTGACAGTGCAATCCTGTTTATGCAGGAACATATCAATGATAATATTTCACTGAATGATTTAAGCAGGCAATACAACTATTCAGTTTCAAGATTTTCCAACCTGTTTAAACAAAAAACGGGGTATGCACCGATTGATTATTTTTTGCAGATGAAAATGCAGAAAGCCTGTCAGCAGCTTGATTTCAGTGAACGCTCCATCAAGGATATTGCGTTCAGTATGGGTTTTGATGATCCGTATTATTTCTCCAAACGTTTCAGAACCATCATTGGCATGTCGCCCAAAAAATACCGCACAAGACGTATTGATGAAGCAAAGATGAATAACGCTTAAGCCAGTTCACCTTTTGTGTACAACCGTTGATATGCAAACGGCGTTTTACCTGTTATTTTCCGGAAGGCTTTGTAAAAGTTGGTGATGTTGTTAAAACCGCTTTCAAAACAGATTTCTGTAATGCTGAGTTTGTTTTCAATCAGCAGTTTACTTGCATGGCCCACACGTAGTTCCTGTAAAAAACTGTTGTATGTTTTTCTTGTATGTGTTTTAAAATAACGGCAGAAGGAATTGGGGCTGATATTTGAAACGTCAGCAATCTGTTTCAACGTAATTTTTTCTTTGAAATGAGCAAGTGTGTAATTATACACTGCATTGATTTTGTTGGTTGATTTTTCTTCAGCAACAGGTTTAAACCCGCTCGATGAAATAGGTTTCAGATTTTTGGATAAAGCAATTTTGTTAAGTACCTGCAGCAACAGGATGATCCGTTCTGTTTCATGTGCATGCAGCATTTTTTCCAGTTGGGTTATTACAAACTGTTTTGTTGTTCCCGTAATGCAGATGCCTCTTTTTGCTTTACTGAATAATGATTTGATTTTTTTATTTTCCGGTAATTCAAGAAACTCATCGCCCCAGAAATTTTCACGGAAATGTGCAACAGTTGATTCTGCTTTCAGCTTTGCGTTTTTTTGAAAATACTGGTCATCACAACGCCAGTAATGGGGAAGGTTGGCACCGACAAGAATCACATCATCTCTCTTAAAACGTTTGATTGAATCGCCCATGAACTGGATGCCGCTTCCTTTCTGTACATGCAGTAATTCAAGTTCAGGATGAAAATGCCAGCGGTTGTAAAAATAGGGAACCACATCACGACGGATGCTGAAACTGTGATCGGGATTAGTGCTTACTTTCAGTAAATGCGGATTCATTTAAACAACCGGTTTTTTGAATGATGATTACAAAATCTTACCACAAAATAACGATATCTGTCAGTATAATGCCAATATAGTTTAGCAATCAGCCAATAAATGAAAAATCTGTTTTTCAACTAATAATTACTTTTACGCCACGATGTTGCTTGCTTTCTTCAGCTTTTTCATCGATTGCAGCATCCAAACAATATTCAACCAACAATAAAGGTGTGTGAAATGAAACAGACAGTTTTAAAAGTTCATCCGTCTGATAATGTACTGGTGGCATTAAAGGATCTGGTTAAAGGCGATACAGTTACCTGGCAGAATGATACCGTTTTGCTTCAGGAAGATGTTGCAGGAAAACATAAAATATTTCTGCAGGATTTAAAGCCCGGCGACAAAATCATTATGTATGGTGTTACCGTTGGCACAGCAGCTGTTGAAGTACATCGTGGCGAACGGATGACCGTGGAAAATACAAAACACGCCACCGATCAGTTTGATTACAAAGGATCGCATTTTCACTGGACAGCCCCCGACGTTTCTAAATTTCAGCAACGAACATTTAAAGGATATCATCGCAACGATGGTCGTGTTGGCACAGCCAATTACTGGATTTTCATTCCAATGGTTTTTTGTGAGAACCGCAATCTTGATGTTATTAAAGAAGCCATGCACAATGAACTTGGCTATGCTGTAACCGGCAAATACAAAACCTATACACGACATCTTGTTGATGCATACAAAAACGGGAAGGACATTGAATCAGTTGATATAGAAACCGTCCTTTCTTCCGGCAGCAGCAACCGTGTTTTTAAAAATATTGATGGCATTAAATTCCTGAATCATTCAGGTGGCTGTGGGGGCACAAGACAGGATTCCGAATCGCTTGGCAGGTTACTTGCTGCTTATGCCGATCATCCGAATGTAGCTGGTGTCACAGTGATGAGTCTTGGCTGCCAGCATTTGCAGGTGCGTGATTTTGAAAAATATTTAGCAGAACGTAATCCTTCTTTCAATAAACCATTGCTGATTTTTGAACAGCAGTTGAGCAAAAGCGAACCACAGTTACTTGCAGAAGCTATTCAGAAAACTTTTGTGCAGTTGATAGAAGTAAATAAGATTGAACGCAGCGAAGCTCCGCTTTCGCAATTATGTGTTGGTGTAAAATGTGGTGGCAGTGATGGATTCAGCGGCATTTCCGCCAACCCGGCAGTTGGACATTGTGCTGATCTGATTGTTGCTTTAGGTGGCAAAATATTACTGGCTGAGTTTCCTGAATTGTGTGGTGCAGAGCAGGATTTGATTGACCGTGCAGTGAATGAACCAACCGCAAGAAAGTTTATAAAGCTGATGACGGATTATAACAATGAAGCCATTGCTGTTGGTTCAGGATTTCACATGAACCCTTCTCCCGGAAATATTAAAGACGGGTTGATTACAGATGCGATCAAAAGCACTGGTGCGTGCAAAAAAGGAGGCACTTCTCCGGTTGCAGATGTGCTTGATTATACAGAGCCTGCTGTGAAACCCGGATTAAATCTTGTTTGCACACCAGGTAATGATGTGGAAGCAACAACAGGTAAAGCAGCAAGCGGGGCAACGTTAATTTTGTTTACAACCGGTTTGGGAACACCAACCGGAAATCCTGTTTGCCCGGTTATCAAAGTATCAACCAATACTGTACTCGCTAAAAAAATGAGCGACATTATTGATATTGATACCGGAGCTGTTATTGAAGGTGAAAAAAGTATTGAAGAAATGGGAGAGGATATCCTGGAATATGTGATCAAAGCTGCAAGTGGTGAAGTAATTCCAAAGGCAGTGTTATTAAACCAGGATGATTTTATTCCGTGGAAAAGAGGTGTTTCTTTATAACGATATTTAAATAGAAAAATATGTTTCAGTTAAATGAAAAAACAACAATCGTAACAGGTGGCGGCAGCGGAATTGGTCGTGCCATATCAAAACGTTTTGCCAAACAGGGTGCAACCGTTTATATTTTTGATGTGGATGAAAAAGGCGCCAGGCAAACAGTGGAAGAAATTACCGCTGAAAACGGTTCAGCAAAAAGCATCATCGTTAATATTTCTGATCAGCAGAAAGTAAAAGAAGCCGTTGCGCAGGTAATTGCAGAAAAAGGAAGTATTGAAATACTCATCAACAATGCAGGCGTTGCACATGTGGGCACTGCCGAAAGTACTACAGAAGAAGACTTCACCCGTTTGTTCAACATCAATGTAAAAGGTGTTTACAACTGCCTGCATGAAGTGCTTCCGGTTATGAAAGAAAAACAGAAAGGTGTAATCCTCAACATGTGCTCCATTGCTGCATGGGTGGGTATCACTGATCGTTTTGCTTACAGCATGAGCAAAGGCGCAGTGCTGGGCATGACACTTTCAACGGCAAGAGATTATATCTCCAGCAATATCCGTTGCAATTGCATTTCTCCGGCAAGAGTATTTACACCTTTCGTGGAAGGATTTATTGCAAAAAATTATCCCGGCAAAGAAGAGGAAGTATTTGACAAACTTTCAAAGAGTCAGCCAATAGGCCGCATGGGTACAACAGAAGAAGTTGCTCATCTTGCATTATATCTCTGCAGCGATGAAGCTGGATTTATTACAGGATGTGATTACCCCATTGACGGAGGATTTATTAAACTGAATAATTAAAAAAGTATAAAATATAGATTATGAAACTTATTCGCTTTGGTGAAGCAGGAAAAGAAAAACCCGGTGTGTTGATTGATAATGTTGCTTATGATGCATCGGCCTGGTTTGCTGATTATGATGAAGCATTTTTTGAAAACGATGGATTGGAAAAATTACAACACATTGTTGATACCTGCGGTTTACCTGTTGTTGAAAATGAACGCCTGGGATGCCCGGTGAAACGTCCTTCTAAAATTGTTTGCATTGGTTTAAACTATAGTGATCATGCAAAAGAAACAGGTGCGGCTATTCCTGCAGAACCTGTTATCTTCTTTAAATCCACTACAGCACTCATCGGGCCAAATGATGATGTAATGATTCCGAGAGATTCAGTAAAAACGGATTGGGAAGTAGAACTTGCCATTGTGATTGGCAAAAAAGCTTCTTATGTGGAAGAAGCTGAAGCAATGGATTATTTAGCCGGATATTGTTTGCATAACGATATCAGCGAACGTGAATTTCAGTTAGAGCGTGGTGGTACATGGGATAAAGGAAAAGGATGCGATACGTTTGCACCAATCGGCCCATGGCTGGTAACAAAAGATGAAGTGGCTGATGTACACAATCTCCGTTTGTGGTTAACCTTAAACGGACAAAAAATGCAGGATGGAACAACAGGTAATTTAATTTTCAACGTTCCGCATTTAATTGCTTATGTTAGCAAATTCATGACATTACTTCCCGGCGATATTATTTCTACCGGCACACCTGCAGGTGTGGGATTGGGAATGAATCCGCAGGTGTACCTGAAACCAGGCGATGTAATGGAACTTGGCATTGATGGGTTAGGAACATCAAAACAAACTGTAATTGCATTTAAAAAATAAAACAAGAAGCCGCCTGCAAACTATAACAGGCGGCTTCTTAAAATAAAATATCTCTTAACAAACACAATGATTGCTTCATGACAAATCAAAAGAAACAACCGTATCTGTTTGCATTTATTCTTGTAACCTGTTTATTTTTCCTTTGGGGATTTGCGCACAATCTTGACCCCATTCTGATTCCGCATTTAAAAAGATCATTTACACTTACAACAACTCAGTCCACATTAATTGATTCGGCTGTGTTCATCGCATATTTTGTAATGGCTTTGCCAGCAGGTTTTATCATGAAGCGGTTTGGATATAAAATCGGAATAATTATCGGATTGCTGTTGTTTGCTGCAGGTGCATTTTTGTTTTTACCTGCTGCTAATCTTCAATCGTATACTTATTTCCTGATTGCATTATTCATCATTGCCTGTGGTTTAACAATATTGGAAACTGCTGCGAATCCGTATGCAGCTGCATTAGGCGATCCCGCAACTTCCACACAACGGTTAAACTTTGCACAATCATTTAATGGTTTGGCTGCAGCACTTGCTCCTGTAATTGGTGCAAGAATTATTCTTACAAAAGGTCATACAGATGCTGAGTTAAGCGGCATGACAGATGCAGCCAGGAGTTTAGCACTTGCATCAGAAGCTGCTTCTGTAAAAATGCCTTATGCAATTCTTGGAATTATCCTGATTATTGTTGCAGTATTGTTTGCATTTGTTCATCTTCCAAAAATTCAGCAATCAATTGGTCATGAAGCAAGCAAACATATTTTTCATGCATTTAAACACAAACATTTATCGTGGGCTGTTGCAGCACAGTTCTTTTATGTAGGTGCACAGGTTTCGGTTTTCAGTTTGTTTATTTTGTATGCTGAAAAATCAGCTTCATTGGAACAAGTTACAGCAGCTGATTACCTGGGGGCCTGTGGTATTGCATTTTTGATTGGGCGGTTTCTTGGTACATTCTTTATGCGGTACATCAAACCTGAAAAACTACTGGCACTTTATGCAGCCATTAATATGGCATTAAGTATTGTTGCCATTACTGCAACCGGTTTGGTAACTGTTTATGCTGTAATTGCAATCTGTTTCTTCATGTCGATCATGTTCCCGACAATTTTTTCATTGGGAATTAAAGATCTGAAAGGAGATACTGAATATGGAAGCAGTTTGATTATTATGTCGATCGTTGGTGGAGCTATTCTTCCACGTTTCTTTGGAATGATCAGCGACTGGAGTGGAAATATTCAGTTGGGCTATATTGTTCCGTTTGTATGCTTCCTTGTAATATTGTTGTTTGGCTGGAAAGGCCATAAAATTATTCCTGCACCTGAAAATTAAATTTATTTTATGCGACGTTATTGCTTAGCACTTGATCTGCAAGATGATCCTCAGCTTATTGCTGAATATGAACAATATCATGAAAAGGTTTGGCCTGAAATCATTGCATCTATTAAAGATTCAGGTATTGTTGGCATGGAAATTTACCGTGTTGCCAACCGTCTGTTTATGATCATGGATACTGCGTTGAATTTTTCGTTTGAAGAAAAAGCATTGGCAGATGATGCAAACCCGAAAGTGCAGGAGTGGGAGAAGCTGATGTGGAAATACCAGCTGGCTTTACCAACTGCAAAACCGGGTGAGAAATGGATGCTGATGAATAAAATATTTGATTTAAAAGAACAATGATAAAGGTTATTGATACCCACCAGCATTTCTGGAAATACAATCCGGTTGATTACGGCTGGATTACCGATGACATGAGTGTGATCCGCAAAAATTTTTTACCAGCTGATCTTTCCATTGTGCTGAAAGAAAATGGAGTTGATGCATGTGTTTCTGTTCAGGCCGATCAGACAGAAGCTGAAACCGACTGGCTTTTGCAAATGGCAGAAGAAAATGAGTTCATTGCGGGTGTTGTTGGCTGGGTTGATTTACGAAGTGCACAGATTGAAGAACGGTTAAAACATTACAGTCGTTTCAAAAAACTGAAAGGTTTCCGTCATGTATTGCAGGGTGAAGAACCTGCATTTATGCTGCAAAAGGATTTTCTCAACGGCATCAGCAAACTGCAGCAGTTTGGATTTACGTATGATATTCTCATCTTCCCTCAACATTTAGATGCCGCATTGCAATTGGTGCAGCAGTTCCCTAATCAGGCTTTTGTCATTGATCATATTGCAAAGCCATTCATCAAAGACGGTAAGATTGATGGATGGAAGGACGGCATGGAAAAAATTGCCCGTCACCAAAATGTGTATTGCAAGCTGAGCGGTATGGTAACTGAAGCCGATTGGAAGAACTGGACACCCTATGACTTACGTCCCTACATTGATGTGGTTGTAAACAGCTTTGGAACCGGCAGGGTAATGTTTGGCAGCGACTGGCCTGTTTGCCTGGTAGCAGCACAATACCAGCAATGGCTTTCTTTCGTAAAAAATTATTTCGCCTCATATTCTATCAAGGAACAGGAAGCCATATTTAGTAAAAACGCTTCAACTTTCTACGGTTTATAATTGTTTATTTCTATACTCATTCTGGCAAGGGAATTGATCCATGATGAGTAGCAGAGCAGATAAATAGTTCTGCTATGTAGTTGAGATGGACAATTTATACCTGTAAAGGGCTTGTTAAAAGACCCAAAAAGGACAAATGGTTCAGACCAACCCAATAATTCTTGCTATTTTTACGTAATTAAATATGTCAAACCTTTTACAAAATATGTTTAGTAAGAAAAGTTTACTGATCATACTGGTATTGCTTCTCGGAGGCAGTATCTTTTATGCAGTCCAATCATCCTCAACACACAAAGAACCAACCACTCGTTTTGAGCGCATTTTACAATTAGTGGGCGAATTCCTGGAAGAAGGTCATTTCAGTCCTAAAAAGATTGATGACAAGTTTTCAAAGGAAGTGTTTGCAAAATTTGTAAAGAATCTCGATCCTGATAAAACCTATTTTCTTCAGCAGGATATTGATCAGCTGAAAAAATTTGAAACAAAAATCGACGACGAAATTCACGGGTCAAAACTGGAATCGTTCTATGCTTTTAACACGATTTACAAACAACGTGTAGAAGAAGCATCAACTATTTACAAGGAAATTTTACAGAAACCATTTGAGTTTAACAGCGAAGAAACTTACGTGGACGATGATGAAAAAACAGTGTTTCCTAAAACAGAAGCAGAGCGCAAGGAAGTTTGGCGTAAGAAATTAAAATATTATACACTCGACCGTTATGTTGAGTTGATTGAGCAGCAGGAAAAGAACAAAGGCAAAGAAGGCTTTAAAGCAAAAACAAATGTTGAGCTGGAAAAAGAAGCCCGTGAAAAAGTAATGAAGTCGATTGATAAAATGTTTGATCGCTTCAGGAACCGCTTTAAAGATGAAGACCGTTTCAGTGATTTTGTAAATGATATTACTGAAACAATGGATCCGCATACAACTTATTTTGCTCCGGTTGAAAAAAGATCGTTTGATGAAAGTATGAGTGGAGAGTTCTTTGGTATTGGTGCATCCTTAACCGAAGAAGAAGGAAATATTAAAGTGGCAACAATTGTTACCGGAAGCCCTGCAGCCAAATCAGGCGAAATTCAAATTGGCGATATTATCCTGAAGGTGGGCCAGGGAAATGATGAGCCACAGGATCTTACAGGATTTGAAGTGACGGATGCTGTACGCCTGATCCGTGGTCAGAAAGGAACTGAAGTAAAACTGACCGTCAAGAAACCGAATGGTGAAGTAAAAGTTATATCACTGATCCGCCAGAAAATTAATCTCGAAGAAACCTTTGCAAAAAGTGCAATCATTAAAGATGCTGAAAACCGTAAAATCGGTTATATCTATCTTCCTGAATTTTATGCCAACTTCCAGGATCCGAATGGTGCACGTTGTGCAGCTGATGTTGCAAAAGAAATCAACAAACTGAAACAGGAAGGTGTAAGTGGTATTATCCTTGACCTCCGTTTAAATGGCGGTGGTTCTTTAATGGATGTGGTGCAAATGGTTGGATTGTTTATTGAAGACGGTCCTGTAGTACAGGTAAAGAGCAGGGATGAAGCACCATCTATTCTTCGTGATAAAGACAATAATGTTTTGTGGAATGGCCCGCTTACAGTTATGGTGAATGAGTTCAGTGCTTCTGCTTCTGAAATTTTTGCAGCAGCTATCCAGGATTACAAACGTGGACTTATTATTGGAAGTACAACCACATACGGAAAAGGAACTGTTCAACGCAGTATACAATTAGAACGTACCAGCTGGACAAGTAACAATCCTTCTGAACTTGGTGATATTAAACTTACTCTTCAGAAATTTTACCGCATCAATGGTGGAAGCACCCAGTTAAAGGGTGTAAGTTCTGATATTGTATTGCCTGATCAGTACGAATACCTGAAGCTTCGTGAAAAAGATGAACCAGATGCACTTGCATGGGATGAAATTGGCAGTACACAGTACAAAATCTGGAAAAGTGATGTTGATTTTAATTCCACAATCGCAAAGAGCAAAGAGAGGATCAGCAATAACCCATCATTCCAGCAAATTAAAGAAGGTACAGAGTGGCTTTCAAATCATAACGATAAAATTTATTCGCTTAACCTTACGAAATTCAGACAGGATAAGAAAACGTTGAATGAAAGAATTAAGAAGATTGATGAAGTAACCAAGCTAAAGACTCCATTAACTGTGGAAAGCCTGGTTGTGGATTTAGACCGCATAAAAGGCGATACTGTAAAAATTGAACGTAATACAGCCTTCATCAACAGGTTAAAAACCGATCTTCATCTTGGTGAAACAGTGAATGTAATGAGCGATATGATTCAGCAATATTTCATCGCCCAGAACAAGCAATCTGCAAAAATGAACAACTAATTGATAATTCAATTAAATACAAAGCCAGGCTGAAAAGTCTGGCTTTTCTTTTTATTCAACAACGATTAAAGCTCTGGCACACAATAATTTTTAAATTTGAACATTCTTATCCAGTAAACCCCTGCTTATCAGAAAAGTTGTTTTCATCATAGCATTATTTTGCTCCTTTTCGCTGGCTAATGCACAGCAGGTATTACCGTTGTCTAACCTCCGCACAAAAAAGATAAGCACCAAGATAAATCCCGTTAAGCTTGATACTGTCAGTATTGTTCCCAACTCGGTTTTTATTGCAGGCTTAACCAGTGAAGATTATCGTGTGGATGAAATCAATGCAACACTCAGCTGGTTAAAGAAGCCCTCATTTGATACAGTAAGCATTACTTACAGGGTATTCCCGTATAAACTCAATGCATCTGTTCAACGCATGAACTTTGATAATGTAAGGAACAACTTCATTACCAAACCGGTTGAAATTGATTATGGAGCTCCCGGCAAAGGAATGTTCGATTTTGGCAATGTAAATTATAACGGAAGTTTTGGCCGTGGTATTTCTTTCGGCAACAACCAGGATGCCGTTGTAAATGGGTTACTCAATCTGCAGATCAATGGTTTGATTGGCGACAGCATGCAACTCTCAGCCGCATTAACCGATAACAATATTCCTATCCAGGCTGAAGGAAACACTCAACAGTTGAATGAATTTGACAAAGTCTGGATTCAACTGAAGAAGAAAGGCTGGCAGCTGAATCTTGGTGATATTGATATCCGTAAAAACGATTCTTATTTTCTGAATTTTTATAAACGCTTACAGGGAATTTCATTTCAGAACGATGTACCTGTTTTCAAAAACGGGAAAAACTCAACGCTGGTTTCGGGTGCGATTGCAAAAGGTAAGTTCAGCCGTTATGTATTTCAGGGTCTGGAAGGAAACCAGGGGCCATACAGGTTGCAGGGGCCAAATGGTGAATTGTTTTTTATTGTACTTGCAGGAACAGAACGGGTTTTTATTGATGGTGAATTAATGCAGCGTGGCGAAGACCAGGATTATGTAATCAACTACAATACGGCAGAAGTAACATTCACACCCAAACGGATGATTACAAAAGACCGTCGCATACAGGTTGAGTTTGAATATGCCGACAGGAATTATCTCAACTCACAATTTATTGTTGGCAATGAATTAAAACTGAATGAAAGACTTACAATAAGAGTGAATGCGTTCTCCAATGCCGATTCAAAAAACACATCAGTCAACCAGGTGCTGAATAAAGATCAGAAACAGTTTCTGTTTGATGCAGGTGATAAAGTTGATTCCTTATTATATCCATCCATTGCAAAAGATACATTCAATGTAAACAAGATTGTTTATCGTTTGGTAGATACGGTAGTAAACAGTGTTACCTACAATTCAGTTTTGGTTTACACGGTCATTGATCAGCCAAATGTTTACGGGGCTTCATTTACAGATGCAGGCATTGGTTATGGCGATTATGTATTGGAAACTGCCGGTGCAAACGGAAGGGTATACAAATGGGTGGCACCTGTAAACGGAGTTAAGCAAGGCCGTTATGTTCCCGCTATTCATCTTGTTGCACCACGCACTCAGCAAATGTTTACAGTTGGTGCAGATTATAAGTTGACGAAAAACCTGCAGATGAAATCGGAACTGGCAATGAGCCGTTACGATATCAATACATTCTCTTCAAAAGATAAAGGCAATGATGATGGATTTGCCGGCCGATTGTTAATGGAATATGCAAATAAATTCAAAGGCAGTGCTAAAAATCCATTACAATATAAACTTACCTGTGGGTACGAATATGTACAGCAAAGTTTTCAGCCGCTGGAACGTTTAAGAGCAGTAGAGTTTACAAGAGAGTGGGGACTGCCCATTTATCTCAAGCAGGAAAAAGAACAGGTTATTAATGGGTCAGTTGAATTAAATAAAGGCCGTAATCACCAGTTCAGTTATGCTGTTACAAATTACAAACGTGGCGATTTGTTTACAGGCATGAGGCAGGTTGTTCAGCATTCATTAACCAAATCGGGATGGACATGGCTGGGCAGCATCAATTATTCTTCAAACGACAGTGGTAGTTCAAAAGGATATTTTGCAAGGCCCTCACTTGATTTGCGTAAACGTTTCGACAAACTCGGGCAAATTGAAATTGGTGGTAAATATTATCTTGAACACAGTGAAAGACGAAATTCAGTTTCAGATTCACTATCATCGCTTTCTTTTATGTGGGACACATGGACAGTGTTCCTTCGCTCAAAAGATGCTCCCAATAAATGGGGTGCTAATTTTTATACAAGAAGAGATAAACTTCCTTTCGGAAAAGACCTTGAACAGGTTGACCGTAGCTTCAACTACAATGCCTATGTTGAATTGATGAATAATGAACATCATCAGTTCAGGCTGAATGCAACGTTACGGGAACTGAAAGTTTATAATCCTCAACTCACCAATGAAAAACCTGAACATACATTGCTAGGCCGTGCTGAATATTTTATTAATGAATGGAAGGGAATGATAAACGGAAATGTGTTGTACGAAGCTGGAAGCGGGCAGGAGCAACGCAGGGATTATTCGTTTCTTGAAGTACCGGCAGGGCAGGGACAATACACCTGGAATGATTACAACAATGATGGTATTCCGCAGCTCAATGAATTTGAAATAGCGATTTATAAAGACCAGGCAAAATATATCCGCATTTACACACCAACACTTGATTTCATCAAAGCCAATTACAACCAGTTTAATTATAACCTCAATATTAATCCAAGAGCAGCAATTGATTTTGCAAAAGCAAAAGGGTTGAAAAAGCTGATTGCAAAAATATCTGCACAATCATCCATGCAGGTTTATAAAAAGGAAATTTCAGATAAGAACATCAGCTGGAATCCATTTTCAAAACCAGAAGCCGATACAAGTTTGATTTCGCTTACATCTGTAATGGCCAATTCATTATTCTATAACAGAACCAGCCCGGTTTGGGGTTTTGATATTACACACTTGCAAAATGTTGGCCGTTCAATTTTGACGTACGGATTGGAAACAAAAACACTCAGCGATTTATCTACCCGTGTACGCTGGAATATCGGGAAACATTTTGCATCATACATCACTGTAAGAAAAATCAGCAATAAACTTGAAACGCCAAAATTTGGTAACAGGAATTATAATCTTGATCAGTGGGTGGGCGAGCCTTCCATCAGTTATATTAACGGAACAAAATACCGTATATCGCTCAACTATAAATTTGAAGAAAAGAATAACCTTGACGGAGCAAAGGAAAAAGCAACAGTTCATTCGCTCATCAGCGAAGTAAAATACAGTGTACTATCAAGCAGTACGATCAACGGTAAATTCCAGTTCAGCAATATCAGTTTTACCGGTGCAACAAATACAACGGTTGCATTTATTATGCTTGATGCATTACTGCCGGGAAAAAACTTTTTATGGAATCTTGATTTCACCCGACGTCTTTCCAACAACATGGAAATTAACCTGCAGTATGAGGGAAGAAAACCCGGTCAAACAAAAATTGTTCATACAGGTACAGTAAGTGTGCGGGCACTCTTCTAAAAAAATAAAGCGGCAGTAAACACCGCCGCTTTATAAAGAACCATCAACTTATATATTTAGCTGAATAAACCGCCTTTACGTAATGCTTTTGAACCTTCGCCAATTTTGAAACCATTGTTATAGATTTCAACTTTGTAAGTTCCTTCTACGAATTTTGTTCCGGGCTTCCATTCAATTGATACTGGAGCTGATTTACCTGCTGTAAAACTTACACTTGATTTCTTTGTGTAAACTCTTTCACCTTCATCTCTTGTTGTAAAACGTCCGCTGCCGAGAGCTTCATTGCTGATAATCTGGCCAGTTGGATCAGTAATTACAATGAATACATCTTTTGTAGCATCTTCACCAACACGGTTAAACACGCTGAATGTTAAACGGATTTTATCTACACGCTTTGCAACATCTTTTTCTTTTTCTT
Source organism: Chitinophagaceae bacterium UBA1931 (assembly GCA_002337125.1). GTDB lineage: Bacteria > Bacteroidota > Bacteroidia > Chitinophagales > Chitinophagaceae > Lacibacter. The sequence goes on along the minus strand of DDFJ01000001.1, from coordinate 804,121 downwards.
TTCCATTGCGTCTTTCATCAATTGTTACGATACTGATGTTTGATGCATTGAGTGTTGAAGCTACATCCAGTTTTTCTTCCACTACTTTCTTTTCAGCAGTAGTTTGATCATACTGGGTTTGTAATACCTGGTTTTTAGTAGTGAGTTCCTGCTTTTCAGTTTTCAGTTGCAGGTTTTCACCTTTCAGTACTTCAATTTCCTGAACATAACCAGTGATTTTTGAATTCAGTTCATTGATCAAACGTTTAGCTTCTGCAAGGTCAGCAGCTGTTTTATTTTGTTTGTTCAAAAGAGTATGAATACGGGTTTTCAGATTCGATACTTCTGAATTTTTTGTTTTCACAAGACTGTCCATGCTTGCATTCATGGTTGTCAATTCATCCAGGCGTTGCAATGCAGAATTGTATTCTGTTTGCAGTGCATTTTTTGAACTGTCGCTGGTAACAAGCTGAGATTGTAATTGTGTTGTAGTTTCTTTTGCTTTTGATTTATCCCAGATCATATACCCCCATGTTCCCAATAATGCAGCTATCAGTAAACCGTAAACCAAGGTACGGTTGTCCTTTTTAGGTGCCTGGGGAGGAGTATCCTGCGGAGTTGCTGAAGGATAGTTTGAATAAGCCATAATCTTTGTTTTTAAAGTTTAAATTTTTATTTTTAATCGATGGCTAACCAGCAAATATACAAACCGGAAAACTTACTGGTACTTGATATAGAAACTGTACCACAATATCAATCGTTTGATGAACTGCCTGAGCCATGGAAAGATCTCTGGGCAGACAAAATTTCCAAAACCATGCCAGAAATTTTTTTGCCCACTGAAATGTATGAACAAAGGGCCGGAATTCAAGCGGAGTTTGGAAAAATAATTTGCATCAGTACCGGATTCTTTTACCATGATAAAGCCGGGAGGTTGTGTTTCAGAGTAAAGTCTTACACAGATGCTGATGAACAGAAATTACTCGCTTCATTTTCTTCAACACTTGAAAGTTTTTACAAATCTGTTCCTGACTTCAATTTTGCCGGTCATAATATTAAAGAATTTGACATTCCATATATCAGTCGCAGAATGCTTATCAACCAACTTCCATTACCATCGTTCATGCAGTTCAGCGGTCGCAAACCCTGGGAAACAAATCTGATCGATACAATGCAGCTTTGGAAATTCGGCGATTACAAGAATTATACTTCACTTAAATTGCTGGCTGCCTGTTTAGATGTTCCAACACCAAAGGATGATATTGATGGAAGTAAAGTAAAAGATGTGTATTACAAAGAAAACAACCTGCAGCGCATTATTGATTATTGCTGTAAAGATGTAATTACTGTTGCACAGATTTTTCTTCGCTTTCAAAATTTACCTTTGCTGCCCAAAGAGAATATTTTTATAGTTGACAAGGCATAGTTTATTTTTATCGGAAATATGAGCGCTGAAAAAATTTTAAACGACTGGAAAAAGAAGAATTTCAAACCCGTTTACTGGTTTGAAGGAGAGGAAGAATTTTACATTGACCAGTTGGTTGATGCTGCTGAACATAAAATTCTAAGCGAAGCAGAAGCTTCTTTTAATCTTTCTGTTTTTTATGGCAAAGATTCCAGTTGGGCCGATGTGGTGAATGCCTGTATGCGTTATCCCATGTTTGGCGACAAACAGGTGGTGATACTGAAGGAAGCGCAGCAAATGAAAGAGCTGGATAAACTGGAAGCTTATATTGAAAAACCCCTGGCATCAACCATTTTTGTTGTTGCACATAAAGAAAAGAAAGTTGATGGCCGCAGCAAGCTGGCCAAGTTGCTGAAAGATAAAGCAGAAGTTCTCAGTACAAAAAAATTGTACGATAACGAGTTGCCTTCGTGGACACAGGATTACATTGAAAGCAAAGGTTACCAACCCACTCAAAAAGCCATTCAGTTACTGGTTGAACATATTGGTAACGATTTAAGCCGCATTTCAAACGAAGTTGACAAAGTCATTCTAAACCTTGGCAGCCGCACAAATATTACAGAAGATGATATAGAAAACTTTGTTGGTATCAGTAAAGAGTATAATGTGTTTGAACTGCAGAATGCTGTTGGCAAAAAAAATCTCTCGAAAGCCTTGCAGATTGTTCAGTATTTTGAAGGCAATCCCAAAGCTGCACCAATCCAGTTAGTGTTACCATCATTATACAGTTACTTTTCAAAAGTATTTATGCTGTTTGGTGCACAGGGCGATGATAAAGCTGTTTCAGCTCAAACAGGAATCAATGCGTGGTTCCTGAAGGATTATAAAGCCACAGCCTCCATGTATGGTTATGAAGGAGTGCAATCGGCATTGTTATTAATGCATCATTATAATTTAAGAAGTGTTGGTGTTAACGATGTTGGCACTGAAGATGCTTCATTACTGAAAGAAATGATTTTTAAAATGATGATGTAAATAAGCAGGCTTCTTGCAACCTGTCTTAAACGTTTTCGTTTAGCATACAGCTTTAAACTTTGAGCCTTACCTTCGCAGAAATTTTCCGGCATGGCATTAATGAAATCTATCTCAGGCATTCGTGGTACTATTGGTGGAGTACCAGGCGATAATCTAACTCCTTTAGATGTTGTAAAATTTACAGCTGCTTATGGAACAATCCTTGGCAAAGGAAAAAAAGTAATTGTAGGCAGAGATGGTCGTATGAGCGGCGAAATGGTTCGCAGTCTTGTAGTGAATACACTTATTGGCCTGGGTATTGATGTAATTGATCTTGGTTTAAGCACAACACCAACAGTTGAAATGGCGGTGAAGTTTGAAGGTGCAGATGGAGGAATTATTTTAACTGCATCACACAATCCCAAACAATGGAATGCCTTGAAACTGCTGAATGAAAAAGGAGAATTCATCAGTGCAGAACTTGGTCAGCAAATGCTGGCTATTGCAGAAAAAGAAGCGTTTGAATTTGCACCGGTTGATGAACTTGGTATTTATGACGATGACGATACATTGCTGCAAACACATATTGATGCCATTCTCGTTCATCCAATGGTGAACAAAGAACTGATCAGCAAAAAGAATTTTAAAGTGGTGGTTGATGCCATCAACAGTTCGGGTGCTGTGGCAGTACCAGCCTTATTAAATGCATTGGGTGTTACAGATGTAACTGTTCTGAATGGAGATATGCACGGCAACTTTGCTCATAATCCTGAACCACTTCCCGAAAATCTGGTTGATTTATGTTCAGAAGTGACTATTCAAAAAGCTGATCTTGGTATTGCAGTTGATCCTGATGTTGACCGTTTATGCTTTGTAAGCGAAGATGGTTCTTTGTTTGGTGAAGAATATACATTGGTTGCTGTTGCTGATTATGTTTTATCGGTAAAAAAAGGAAATACCGTTTCCAATCTTTCATCAACAAGAGCATTGAGAGATATTACAGAAAAACACGGCGGCGAATATTTTGCCAGTGCGGTTGGCGAAGTGAATGTGGTGAAGAAAATGAAAGAAGTACATGCAGTGATTGGCGGTGAAGGAAACGGAGGTGTGATTGATCCTGCATTGCATTATGGAAGAGATGCATTGATCGGCATTGCCTTGTTTTTAACACATCTTGCGCAAACAGGTAAAACTTCCAGTGAATTAAGGAAAACCTATCCCGACTACTTCATGAGCAAAAACAAAATTGATTTGCCCAAAGGAACAGATGTAAAAGCCATTCTTGCCAAAGTAAAAGATGAATATGCTTCACAACCTGTAAACACGGAAGACGGTGTAAAAATTGAGTTTGATAAAAGCTGGGTTCACCTGCGTGCCAGCAATACAGAGCCCATCATACGTATTTATTCCGAAGCTTCTTCAACAGAACAGGCTGCTGATTTAGCAATGCAGGTTATGAATAAGATAAAAGCAATCATGTAATATTGATCAATATCAGTGCTGCGTTTAAACTCTTCGTTTTACCTTTGCGGCCTGAAACAATAGCTGATGAACAGAATATACTTTGATAATGCTGCAACTACTGCGATAGATCAGAAAGTGCTGGACGCAATGATGCCTTATTTGCAGACGAATTTTGGTAATCCTTCTTCCATCTATTCATACGGTCGTGAAACAAGACTGGCAATAGAGAATGCCCGTAAATCTGTTGCAAAAATTCTGAATGCTCACCCTGCTGAAATCTTTTTCACCAGTGGTGGCACAGAAAGTTCAAACACTGCAATCATTTCATCGGTTCGTGATCTTGGCTGCAAACACATCATCACATCACCCATTGAACATCATGCAACTCTTCATACAGTTGAGTATTTAGATAATCTTGATGAAGCAAAAGTGAGTTATGTGAATATTCTTCCCAACGGCCATATTGATATGGAACACCTGGAAGAATTACTGGCCTCATCCGAAGAAAAAACATTGGTTACATTCATGCATGCCAATAACGAAATCGGCAATATTACCGATATCCATGCAGTAGGTAATCTCTGTAAAATGTACAATGCCATTTTTCATTCCGACACGGTGCAAACAGTTGGTCATCTCCCGATTGATCTCCGCAATACACCTGTTCATTTCATCAGTGCATCGGCACATAAATTCCACGGGCCAAAAGGCGCAGGTTTGTTGTACATCAATGAAAATGTCCGCATCAAACCTTATATACACGGCGGCGGACAGGAACGCAACATGCGTGCAGGAACAGAAAATATTTACGGTATTGTAGGTTTTGCAAAAGCACTGGAACTGGCAACTGAATCAATGGAAAAGGATAGTGCAGCTATACAATCACTCAAGTATTACCTGATTGAACAACTCAAAAAGCAAATTAAAGGCGTAAGTTTTAACGGCGATCCGATGGGTTTAAGCAACTACACAGTTTTGAATGTGAGCTTTCCCAAATCAGAAAAAACAGAAATGTTGCTGTTTAACCTTGATATGGAAGGTATTTGTGCATCGGGCGGCAGTGCATGTACAAGCGGAGCACAACAGGGATCGCATGTAATACGTGCAATCAACTCAAATCCCAACCAGGTACCAGTTCGTTTTTCATTCTGCAAACACAATACAAAAGAAGAAGCAGACATTCTTGTTGAAAAGCTGAAAGAAATGATATAAATCTCATATGTTTCACTGACCTTAATCATATTTTGAACAAGCGTTAGTATCCACCTTCGGAAAAAATTTGTTATGTCATCCCGCAGGCAATTCATCAAAGAGGGCTTGTTGACATCAGCAGGATTAACGATTGCTTCAACCGGCTTTACATCTTTCACTATCGGACAAAAATCAAAAGTTATTGTAATTGGCGCAGGTTATTCAGGACTTGCAGCTGCGTATCAACTTAAAAAAAGAGGCATTGATGTTGTTGTGCTTGAAGCACGAAACCGTGTAGGCGGCAGAGTGTTTACATACAACATGGATGCAAAAGAAAAACTGAATGTTGAATTAGGAGGCGAATGGATTTCTGCATCTCATCAGCGTATTCTCGGTTTATGTAATGAACTCAATCTTTCATTGCAGGATAATTTACTGGAAGCACACCTTCTTTACAAAAACAAATATTCAAAACACGAAGCGTGGGGCTATAGTCCGGAGTGGCAGAAAAAAATCTCGAAGTTAAAACTTGATTTCACTGATCTGCAACCGGAACAACAGAACGAAATGGATAAGCTCGACTGGTGGCGTTATTTATTAAACAATGGATGCGACGGTGCTGATCTTGATCTCCAAAACATGATCGACAGTATTGATTTTGGCGAAAGCATCCGCCAGGTTTCAGCTTACACTTCATTAAAGCATTTTACTTCTGTTGCTGAACGAAAAGAACTTCCGTATAAAATAGTTGGCGGTAACAGTAAGCTTGCTGAAGCATTAGCTGATAAGATTGGAAAAGAAAATGTAAAACTGAATTACCAGGTAAAACGCATTGAGCAAGGTAACAATGTAAAAGTTACCTGTACAAATGGAGAAGTGTTTGAAGCCGATAAAATCATCTGCAGCATTCCAACACTTGCGCTCAAGAAAATTGATTGGTTCCCGGCATTACCGGTTGATAAAATTGATGCGATCAACGAACTGCAGTACAGCCGTGTAAATAAAAACCCGATTCTGTTCAATAAGCGTTTCTGGAACAATGAACGTTTCGATATCATTACCGATACTCCTGCACATTTCATTTATCATGGTACAAAAGATCAGCGTTCAGCAAAAGGTGTGTTGATTTCTTATACCGTTGGTGATAAGGCTGATGTAATTGCAAAACAAAGCGACAGTAACAAAGCCATGTTTATGCAGGAAGCATTGCAACCTGCATTTGGCAACATCCGGTCAATGATTGAAAAACAAACGAACTACTATTGGGGTGATGATGAATTTTCAAAAGGAGGTTTTTCTGTTTACAGGCCGGGGCAATGGTTCAGGTTACGCCCTGTTTTACAAAAGCCTTTCCTTAATACATTGTATGCAGGTGAGCATATTGCTGATCTGCAGGCATCAATGGAAGGTGCAATTGTTACAGGCGAACTTGCTGCAGCTGCTATCTGACAAATGAAATAAAATGATTAAAATTTTGCAGGATCAACGCAAACGTTATTTCTGCAAAATTTTATTGTTTATACCAATTGAAAGTAAATAACTTTCCACTTTAAACTATTGATTATGATTTTACGCAAAACGATGTTTGCTGCAGCTACTGTTGCTTTATTGTTAGCTGGTTGCAAACTGATGCCAAAAGAAGAAGAGAAAACAACTACATCTGCTTTTCCTGATTTTATCAAGCAATCCAACATTTATGAAGTGAATGTACGCCAGTACACACCCGAAGGCACTTTCAAAGCTTTTGAAAAATCACTTCCCCGTTTAAAAGAAATGGGAGTGGATATTTTGTGGTTTATGCCTATTACACCAATCAGTAAGGTTGATCGCAAAGGTGCATTGGGAAGTTATTATGCTGTTGCTGATTATGAAGCTGTGAATCCTGAGTTTGGCACAATGGACGATTGGAAAGCTCTCGTACAAAAAGCACATGAAATGGGCTTTAAAGTTATTACCGACTGGGTGCCTAATCATACGGGTGCTGATAACCGCTGGATACAAAGCAATCCTGATTTTTATATCAAAGGAAAAGATGGCAAACTTGCTTATGCTTTTGACTGGAGCGATACAAGAGATCTCAACTACTGGAATCCTGTTTTACAGGACAGCATGATTACCTCCATGAAATTCTGGTTAAACGAAACAAAGATTGATGGTTTCCGTTGCGATGTGGCTGGTGAAGTGCCACGCAGTTTCTGGCAACACGCCATTGTTGAACTGAAGAAAGTTAAGCCCGATATTTTTATGCTGGCCGAAGCTGATCAGTCATGGTTGCACGACGCAGGCTTTAATGCCTCTTATGCTTGGGACTTTTTTGCTACAATGAAAAAAGTGGCAAAAGGCGAAGCTTCTGCAAGAACACTTGATACTGCAATGATGCGGTTTGATAATACATTTCCACCCGATGCGGTTAAAATGTTTTTCACCAGCAACCACGATGAAAATTCATGGAACAAAGCCGATTACGCTACAATGCCGGGAGCTGTTCATGCACCGTTTGCTGTGTTAACACAAACATGGAGAAATTCATTGCCGCTTATTTACAGTGGCCAGGAAGAACCCTTCCTTGATTCACTTTCATTTTTCTACAAAGACACGATTACGTTTGCAAAATTTGAAAGAGCAGCATTTTACAAAACATTACTCAACCTGCGTAAGAACACACCTGCGTTGGCGATTGATGCAAAATATACCAAGCTGGTTTCAGGTAATGATGATGCAGTGTTTGCATATACCAAAGAAAAAGATGGAAGGAAAGTGTTGGTTGTGCTGAATCTTTCAGCAAATCCGCAAACAACAACCATCAAAGGAGATATTACCGGTGAACCTGAAAATGTGTTTGCCGCTAAAAAAGAAAAACTAACCGATGGACAGAGTTTTTCATTAGCTCCCTGGGGCTATCTTGTTTACAGTTATTAATTTCAAAAAGAATAGTGGAAGAAAGCTGAAAGCATCAACCTGCTTTCAGCTTTCTTGTTTTCTAACGGGTTCAGGCAGCAAAAAACGCAGTTCAGTCATCCATAAGCAAATACTGGCTTTATTTTTGCAAAACAGAAATGCATGAAAAAACCATTTCTTACTATCTGCCTCAGTTTACTTGTTTTCAACAACCTTTCTGCACAGGATCTGCGTTTAAACCTGTTTGCAGGTACCGCAAATTATAACGGCGACCTGCAATCAAAACAAATCACTTTTCAGCAGGCAAGATTTTCAGTGGGCACTTGGCTCAGTTACGATCTAAGTTCAAAATTCATGATACGTGGAGGTTTGCATTATGCGCAGGTACAGGCTGCAGACAGGTACCAGTCAAATCCCCAGAATGTAATGCGTAATCTCAGCTTTGCAAGTAACGTTTGGGAACTGCATGCAGGAGGCGAATATCATTTCCTTGGCATGGACGAAAGAGTTTTTTCACCGTACATCTTTGCCGGACTTGCAGCTTTTCATTTCAACCCGTATGCGTATACGCCGTCAGGAAATAAAGTATTTCTGAAACCTCTGTCAACCGAAGGGCAAGGTCTGGCTGCATATCCCAACCGCAAGCCATATAATCTCACTCAGTTTGCCATTCCTTTCGGAATTGGTTTACGAATGGTTCTTACCGACAGGGTAGACGTTGGTGCTGAATTTGGTTACAGAAAAACATTCACGGATTATATGGATGATGTGAGCACTTCGTATATCAATCCAACTGCATTTACAAACCCTTTATCCTACACAATGTCTTACAGAACACCTGAATTGGCTGGTCACACAACAGATCCATATCCGGTTGAGTTTGAAAAACGTGGTGGTTCAAAATACAAAGACAACTACTATTTCATTGGAATAACGGTTAGTTACCGCTTAACAGGTGGCGACAGATCTACAAATAGAAATGGCAGTTTTATCAATGGAAGAAAGGGTGGAAATCGGAAATCTCACCTCGGTTGTCCCACAAATGTGTTCTGATAATTACAGGCCTTTCAGCTTACATTATTTTCTTATCCACAAACGTCATTAAATTGTTGAAAAACAGCCAAAATAAAGGCTGTTTTTCTGCTTTCATCCCCATGCTTTTCGGTATCTTTGGCCGCTTTATTTTTTACTATGGATCAAAACGAAAATACAATGGAAAACGGCCAGGAAAATGTTGGTCGTATTATTCCTGTTAACATTGAAGAACAAATGAAAACCGCCTACATAGATTATTCTATGTCGGTTATTGTGGGTCGTGCATTGCCCGATGTAAGAGATGGTTTAAAACCTGTACATCGCCGTATTCTTTTTGCAATGAACGAACTTGGCCTTCAATACAACAAATCGTACAAGAAAAGTGCAAGAGTTGTGGGTGAAGTGTTGGGTAAATACCATCCACATGGTGATAGTTCGGTATATGATGCAATGGTGCGTATGGCCCAGGAATGGAGCATGCGTTATACATTGGTTGACGGGCAGGGTAACTTTGGTAACCAGGATGGTGATGGCCCGGCAGCAATGCGTTACACTGAGGTACGCATGCAGCGTTTAACCGAAAACATGATGGAAGATATCGACAAAGAAACTGTTGACTTCCAGCTCAACTTCGATGATTCTGAAAAAGAACCAACTGTACTTCCCACACGTATTCCCAATTTGCTGGTTAATGGATCAAGTGGTATTGCCGTAGGTATGGCTACCAACATGATGCCGCACAACCTCAGCGAAGTGATTGATGGCTGTATTGCTTTCATCGATAACAGGGAGATTACGATTGATGAATTGATGAAGCATGTAAAAGCTCCTGATTTCCCAACTGCCGGAACTATTTACGGAATAGAAGGAATTAAAGCAGGTTATCATTTCGGAAGAGGAAGAGTGGTATTGCGTGGTAAATTAAGTATTGAAACAAAAACAAGCGGCAGAGAACAAATCATCATCACTGAAGTGCCTTACCAGGTGAACAGGGATGCGTTGACGGATAAAATCGGTCAGCTTGTAAATGATAAAATCATTGAAGGTATTGTTCACGTTAACAACGAAAGTAACCAGAAGGAAGGAACAAGGATTGTAATTGATCTGAAACGTGATGCATTTGCCAATGTAATTGTAAACCAGCTTTACAAATTCACCGAGCTGCAGACTTCTTACGGTATCAACAACGTTGCACTTGTAAAAGGCAGACCCAAAACATTAAACCTGAAAGATCTTATTTCAGAGTTTATTGAATTCCGCCATGAAGTGGTTGTGCGCCGTGCAAAATATGAATTACGCAAAGCCGAAGAACGTGCACACATTTTACAGGGCTATTTAATTGCTCTCGATCATCTTGATGAAGTGATTGCATTAATCCGTAGTTCAGCCAATCCTGAAATCGCTAAAGAAAACCTGATTAATGCAGGATGGGGATTAGATGAAATTCAGGCAAAAGCTATTCTTGAACTGCGTTTGCAGCGTTTAACAGGAATGGAACGTGATAAAATCAAGAATGAATACGATGAGTTAATGAAACTGATTGCTCACCTCAACGAACTGCTGGGCAATGAAAGCATGCGTTTTGAACTCATCAAAACAGAGTTGCTTGAAATTAAAACCAAGTTTGGTGATGCACGTAAAACTGAAATTACTTACCTCGATGATGAAGTAAGAATTGAAGATCTGATTAAAGAAGAAGATGTGGTGATCACTATTTCACATCTTGGATATATCAAACGCACTTCTGCAAACGAATACCGCCAGCAGCGCAGGGGCGGAAGAGGAGCAATTGGCAGTAAAACGAGAGAAGAAGATTATGTAGAACATCTCTTTGTTGCATCTACACATCATACATTATTGTTCTTTACTGAAAAAGGAAGATGCTACTGGCTTAAGTCGTACGAAATTCCTGAAGGAGATAAAACAAGCAAGGGAAGAGCTATTCAGAACCTGATGCAGTTACCGCCTGACGATAAAGTAAGAGCAATTATTAATGTTCCGAATCTTGATGATGAAGAGTACGTGAAAAACCATTTCATCGTACTTTGCACCCGAAAAGGAATTATCAAGAAAACACTTTTAGAAGATTTTAGCAGAAGGCGTGCAACCGGTGTGAATGCAATTACCATCGTAGAAGGAGATCAGTTACTTGAAGCAAAAATGACAGATGGTAACAGTGAAATTATGATGGCAGTGAAAAGCGGAAGAGCTATCCGTTTCCCTGAAGAAAAGGTAAGACCAACCGGTCGTGGTGCAATTGGTGTGGCAGGTATTGAGGTGGACAAGGATAATGATGAGGTCGTTGGTATGATTTGTGTAAACAAGGAAGACACATCACGAACTGTACTGGTTGTAAGTGAAAAAGGTTATGGCAAACGTACAGCCGTTGACGAATACCGTATTACCAACAGGGGAGGAAAAGGTGTAAAAACAATCAACGTAACCGAAAAAACAGGAGCTTTGGTTGGAATGCTCGAAGTAACAGAGATCGAAGACCTGATGATCAGTTGTAAAAGTGGCATCACTATCAGGATGAAAGTAAACCAGATCAGTGAGCAGGGAAGGGCAACACAAGGTGTTAAACTGATCAGGGTTGATGAAAGCGATGAAATTGCAGCCATCACCCGCCTGGATGACAGTAATGGAGAAGAAGATGAAGCAACTGATGCTGCCGCACCAGATACGCCAGAGGCACCGGAAGCAACAGAAGGTTCATCGGATAACCAATAAAACGAATATTAATTATCAAATAAAAAGAAAATGAAAAAATTTCTTTTCGCAGCAATTGCTGTCATGTTAAGTATGGGTTTGAAAGCCCAGGATATTAAAAAGGTTCGGAGCTACGCAGAAAAAAAGGATTGGGTGAAAGCAAAAGAATCAGTTGATCTTGCTTTAGCAAACGAAAAAGAACAGAAAAACTGGGAAACATGGTACTACAAAGGAGTAATTTATGCTCAGATTGCGAAAGATGCCAATCTTAAAGCAACTGTTCCCGATGCATGGATGATTTCTTTCAATGCGTTCCAGAAAGCAATGGAACTGGATGCTAAACAAACTGAAGTTTACATGATGACCAAGAACTACCCGGTTTTTGATGATTATGTAGAATTGCAAAAAGAAGGAAACAGTTTTTACAATAATAAAGACTATGCCACAGCACTTTTAAAATACAAACAGGCTGATAGCGTAGGCAGATTTATTTACAAAAACAAATGGGCATTAACAGCTGTTGATACCATTCTGTATTACTATGCAGGTGCTGCTGCCATGCAACTTGAGAACATGGAAGAAACAGTACATTTTTTCAAGAAAATCTGTGATTCAAGTATTGCCGGTGAAGGATATGATGTTTGCTACCGTTATTTAACTTATTACTACGATAAAAATAAAGATGAAGCAAACGCACAGAAATATGCAGCTTTAGGACGCAAACTTTATCCAAACGATACTTATTACGATAAGCTCGAAATGGATAAAATGAAGAAGAAAGGTGTAAGCCCTGAACTGTTTGCGAAGTATGACCAGGTACTGGCTAAAGAACCTAAAGATGTTGATTTGCGTTACGATTATGCTGCTGAAATGTTCAACTATCTGTACATGGATCAGAAAGTTCCGGCTGCTGAAAAACAGGCTTATTTTGAAAAAATCGTAAGTCAGTTGAAAATCTGTATCGAGCAAAATCCAAAAGAACCAGATGGTCACTTATTAATGGGTAAAACTTATTTCAATGAAGCTGCAGCAATACAGGAAGAATTGAAAACAGTAAAAGGAACAACCCCTGCTGATACACAGAAGAAAACAGACATGAAGAAAAAAATGGAAGACCGCATGAAAGAAGCACTTCCTTATTTTGAATCAGCACTCGCTATTTATGAAGGCATGACTGCAGAGCAGTTGAAAGACCGCAGGAATAAAAACGAATACAAATCAACTTTATATCTTTTAACTGATGCGTACAGGTTCCTTGGTAATACTGAAAAGGAAAAAATGTATCAGAAAAAATATGATGCGTTGAACCAATAATTAATTCGAAGTGAATTATAAAAAATGTCCCGGCTTTTCGAAGAAGACCGGGACATTTTTATTTCAATGAACAAGTTAAAGACCAAACTGTTTCATTGAATATTATGACACAACAAACCCCCATAATTGACTAAAACCAAGGCTTTTCCGAATTTATCCCCCGTATTTTACCATTTATCCCCCTTTATTCGCTGGTAAATATTTGGATATTTGAAAGAAGCCATATTCAATATCTTCAAGGGAAAGAATATCTTGAAATAAAGTACAGGTTTTGAGTAACAGGCTTTAAGATTTATAACCACTCAGGATGAAAAGAAGTATTGCCTTGCTGTTTTGTTTTGCTATGCAACATCTGTTTGCCCAGCAGGTGAAACTTATTCCTGTAACAGAAGGCTGGGCACACAATTCCGTTAATACAGCCATTTTCCGAAAAAACTCGTTGGTAACTTATAAAGACACACAGTTTATTGCATTTTACAATGAGCAGAGCTTTGTTGTTTTAGGTAAACGGAAAATCGGTTCTTCCAAATGGATCATCAAACAAACACAATTTAAAGGAAACACATCCGATGCTCACAATGTCATCAGCATAATGGTTGATGGCAAAGGCTTCCTTCACATGGCCTGGGATCATCACAATAATCCATTGAACTATTGTAAAAGCCTTGCACCCGGTTCGCTGGAAATGACAGACAAAATGCCCATGACCAGCCTGCATGAACAGAAGGTAAGCTATCCCGAATTTTATAAACTGGCCAACGGTAACCTGTTATTCTTTTACAGGGATGGAGGCTCAGGAAATGGAAATCTTGTTATCAATCAATACAATCATCTTACAAATAAATGGCAACAGTTACAAAGCAACCTGATTGATGGCGAAGGTAAACGCAATGCCTACTGGCAGGCTTTTGTTGATGTAAAAGGCATCATCCACATTTCCTGGGTATGGCGTGAATCGCCTGATGTGGCAAGTAATCACGATCTGTGTTATGCACGTTCTGCTGACGGAGGTATAACATGGACAACATCAACAGGTAAACAATACCAATTGCCAATTACTGCAGCAACTGCAGAAACTGTTTGTACCATTCCGCAAAAAAGTGAATTAATTAATCAAACATCCATGTTTGCCGATGCAAACGGGAAACCATACATTGCCACATACTGGCGTGATTCAGGTGACCGGATTCCTCAATACCATCTTGTGTACAAACAGGGAAATGACTGGAAAGTGCAGAACCTTGGATTCAGAAAAACAGCGTTCAGTTTAAGTGGTGCAGGTTCAAAACGTTTACCCATTTCACGACCACAAATTATTGCATGGCAAAACGGCAAAACAACAGCTGCTGCCATTCTTTTCAGGGATGAAGAAAGAGGACAAAAAATTTCAGCTGCTGTTAATTACGATCTCAATCAAAAAAACTGGAAAGTAGTTGATTTATGTAATGATGAAAATGGCACATGGGAACCAACTTATGATACAGAACTCTGGAAACAAAAACGAATACTCAATTTATTTGTACAACGAACAGAACAGGTAGATGGCGAAGGAAGATCAGACACAGCTCCGCAAATGATCCGTGTGCTTGAATGGAAACCGGTTTTAAAAAAATAACTCATTTACAAAAAAGAATAACGAATGATAAGAACATCTCTTTTATTCATCCTGGCTGTAAGCAGTGCTGCAATTCTTTCATTTTCTTGCACTGCACAAAACAAGTTGTCGTATAAAAAAGACAAAGCATTAATAAAAACATTCGATCAGAATTTTAAAGATGCAGGAGAGCAGTACAAACTGCTGGCAAAAAATTTACCTGCCGACATGTTTCCAAAAACCTATTTCCCGGCAACAGGAAAATATGAATTCAGCAAATCAGAATGGTGGTGCAGTGGTTTTTATCCCGGCACATTGCTTTATATATATGAACAAACAAAAGACCAGGCTTTGTATAATGAAGCAGTACGTATTTTAAGTGTGCTTGAAAAAGAAAAACACAATACCACTACACATGATCTGGGCTTTATGATGTATTGCAGTTTTGGAAATGCCAACCGCATTGCAGCAAAACCTGAGTACAAAGAAATATTACTCACCAGTGCTAAATCATTGGCAAGTCGTTTTAATCCTAAAGTCGGTTGTATTAAATCATGGGATTCAAAAGCATCAGATTACCTGGTGATCATTGATAACATGATGAACCTCGAATTGTTGTTCTGGGCAACAAGAGTGAGTGGTGATTCTTCTTTCTATAAAATTGCTGTTACACATGCAAACACAACTATCAAAAATCATTTCCGTCCTGATTACAGTTCGTATCATGTTGTGAATTACAATGCTGAAACCGGCGCTGTTCAGAAGAAAAGAACTGCACAGGGCGCAGCCGATGAATCAGCATGGGCAAGAGGACAGGCTTGGGGCTTATATGGTTTTACTGTAATGTTTCGTGAAACAAAAGATCCTGTATATCTCAACCAGGCAAAACATATTGCATCATTTATTTTAAATAATCCAACCCTTCCTGGAGATAAAATTCCTTACTGGGATTTTAATGCACCCGGTATTCCAAATGCACTGAGAGATGCATCTGCAGCATCCATCATGGCATCTGCTTTTATTGAACTGAGTTATTATGTTGATAAGAAAGATGCAGTGCTTTATTTAAAAACAGCTGAAGCTATGCTTCGCTCTTTATCAACTCCAGCTTACAAAGCTGCGTTGGGAACCAACGGAGGTTTTTTGCTTCAACATGGTGTTGGAAGTCTACCTGGAAAAACAGAAATAGATGTGCCGCTTACTTATGGCGACTACTATTATATTGAAGCAATGGAACGTTATAAAAATCTTGGTAAACAGTTTTAATTATCGTCAATGAAAAGCCGATTCATTTTTTTGTTGTGCATTTTAGTTGCAGCTGAAATTTCTGTTGCACAAAAAACAACAACTTCTCAGCCAAATGATCGTAAACTCTGGTTAGCTACGATGGATAAGATTGCACGACCGGTGTTGTACAATCTTGCACAGGATAAACTCAAGGCTGTGATGCCTGTTGAGCTTTCCAAGCGAACCGACAATGCTGTTGCCCGAACAAAAGCCGCTTATCTTGAAGCATTCGCCCGTACATTATGTGGTATTGCACCCTGGCTTAACAATGAAGATGGAACTGCAGAAGAAAAAGCTTTGCGTAATCAATACCGCCAATGGGTTGTAAAAGGAATGGCCAATGCAGTAAATCCATCTGCAAAAGATTACATGGATTTTAATGGTGGACAATCACTGGTTGATGCCGCTTTCCTTGCCAATGCATTTTTACGTTGCCCGTGGTTGTGGAATAATATTGATACAGTTACCAAACAACAGGTGGTTGATGCATTCCGCATGTCAAGAAAAATCAAACCATCTTACTCCAACTGGATTTTATTTTCCGGAATGATTGAAGCTTTCTTCTACAAATACAATTACGAATGGGATATTGTAAGAGTTGAATTCTGTTTCCGCCAGTTTGAGCAGTGGTATGTCGGTGACGGTGTGTATTCAGATGGTACTTCTTACCACTGGGATTATTACAACAGTTATGTCATTCATCCTTTTCTGAATTGTATTTATGAAGTGGTGAAAGAAAAGAATAATTCATTTGGTTGGTTTCAACCAAAACAAAAAGAAAGAAGCGAACGATACGCAATTATTCAGGAACGTTTAATTAATGCCGACGGAAGTTTTCCTGCAACAGGCCGCTCCATTGTTTATCGTGGTGCTGCATTTCAGCATTTGGCCGATATGGCATGGCAAAAGAAATTACCTGCAGAATTACATCCTGCACAAGTACGTTGTGCGTTAACAGCCTTGCTGAAAAAAACAATGGAAAGTCCATCAACGTTCAATAAGGATGGTTGGCTTACGATTGGATTGTATGGATCACAACCGGATATTGCTGATGTTTATAATAACACCGGCAGTCTTTATTTATGTACAACCATGTTGTTACCACTCGGGCTTCCTGAAACAGATCCTTTCTGGAGTGATGCTGCAGAAGAATTCAGTTCACAAAAAATATGGAGCGGAAAAGATGTGCGTGGCGATCATGCACATGATTAGTCAATATTTATGAAAACAGTTATGACGATATTTAAATTAACGAGGATGAAAGCAATCTTATGTTCACTGTTGTTGATGTTTGCAATCAGTATTCAGCAAAGTGAGGCGCAGCAGCCAAAGCACACATTTCAATTAGGTGATTCAAATTTTTTACTGGATGGAAAACCATTTCAGATGATCTCCGGTGAAATGCATTATCCAAGAGTACCACGTGAAGCATGGCGCCAGCGCATGAAGATGGCAAAGGCAATGGGCTTAAATACCATCGGCACTTATGTATTCTGGAATTTACACGAACCACAACATGGTGTTTACGATTTCAGTGGCAACAATGATATTGCTGCATTTGTAAAAATTGCGCAGGAAGAAGGTTTGTGGGTTGTGCTGCGTCCAAGTCCTTATGTTTGTGCTGAGTGGGAATTTGGTGGCTATCCTTATTGGTTGCAGAATATAAAAGGTCTTGTTGTAAGAAGTAAAGAAGAAGCATATACAAAAGCTTACCGTAATTATTTAATGGCTGTTGGCAAACAATTGGCTCCGCTGCAGATTAATCATGGTGGAAATATCCTGATGGTGCAGATAGAAAATGAATATGGATCGTACGGCAGCGACAAGTCTTATCTTGAACTGAACAAAGAATTATTTATTGAAGCTGGTTTTGACGGATTGCTTTATACCTGCGATCCTGCGGGTGATGTGGCAAACGGTCACCTGCCTGGCTTGCTGCCTGCAGTAAACGGTTTAGATAAACCGGATGAAGTAAAGAAGATTGTTCGTGATAACTATAATGGCAAAGGTCCTTTTTACATTGCTGAATGGTATCCCGCATGGTTTGATTGGTGGGGAACTGCACATCATACAGTTTCTGCAAAAGAATATGCAGACCGTTTGGGAAATGCACTTGCCGGTGGATTATCGATCAACATGTACATGTTTCATGGCGGTACAACAAGAGGTTTTATGAACGGTTCCAATTACAGGGAAGGAGTGCCTTTTCAGCCACAGATCAGCAGTTATGATTATGATGCACCTCTTGATGAAGCAGGAAATGCAACAGAAAAATTTATGTTGTTCCGTGAAGCAATTCAAAAAAATCTTCCTGCAGGAACAGTATTACCTGCAGTGCCTGCAAAAAAAGAAAGCATTGCTATCAATAATATTCAGTTTACGCAAACTGGTTCTTTGTTTTCCATTCTTCCTGCAGCTGTTGTAAATAAAACGCCTTTAAGTTTTGAAGATCTGAAACAACCTTACGGTTTTGTATTGTACAGATCAACACTTGCTGCGCATCAGAAAAGTATTTTTAAAATAAATGGTTTAAGAGATTATGCAATTGTGATGATTGATGGTAAACGAGTAGGAGTGCTCGACAGAATGAAAGGTACCGATAGTCTTGAAATTGAAGCATCAGCTAAAACGCAGCGCTTGGATATTCTTGTTGAAAATATGGGGCGTATCAACTTTGGTCCACATCTGCTCAAAAACAAAAAAGGAATTATTGAAAACGTTACGCTTGGTAATAAAGTAATTGAAAACTGGCAGATGTTTGGTTTGCCTTTTACCAATCCTTCAACATTAAAACTTAAAACGGATTCTAAGCCCGCTGCAGATATTCCTGCTGTGAAGAAAGGAAGTTTTGTACTTGATCATCCTGCCGACAGTTATCTCGATTTTACGCAGTGGGGTAAAGGCTTTGTTTGGGTAAATGGTCATAACCTTGGCCGCTACTGGAGCATTGGTCCCCAGCAAACAGTATATGTTCCTGCTGAATGGCTGAAGAAAGGAAAAAATGAAATCATTGTACTGGAATTGCTGAAACCAAATGAATATAAATTGAAAGGATTACAGGAACCGGTGCTGAATAAACTTCAATAAAAATGATTCACATTTGCACCCGTAACAAATTGTTGTATAACTTGCCAAAAACTTTTACTTATGACCATCGGAATTATTGAAGACCAGTTTAAAAAATTATATAGTTCAGAACCTTTATTATTCCGTTCTCCCGGACGAATTAACCTGATTGGTGAACACACGGATTATAACGAAGGATTTGTATTACCAGCAGCTATTGATAAAGCTATTTTTATTGCTGCAGGAAAAAGAAACGACAACGAAATTCATTTATACTCACAGGATTTTAATGAAAGTTTTTCCACTTCGTTAAGTGATGTAAAACCAGTGAAAAGTTGGGCTACTTATATATTGGGTGTGGTAAATCAGTTGCAGCAGGCAGGCTACGAAGTAAAAGGTTTTAATATGGTGATGGGCGGTGATGTTCCGATTGGCGCAGGTCTTTCATCATCAGCAGCAGTTGAATGTGCCACTGCGTATGCATTGAACGAACTGTTTGGATTTGGTATTGAAAAAATGCAGATGGTGAAAATGGCGCAGAAAGCAGAGCATGAATTTGCAGGCGTTAAATGCGGCATCATGGATCAGTTTGCAAGCATGTTCGGACAGAAAGAACATGTTATGAAACTGGATTGCCGCTCACTGGAGTTTGAATATTTTCCACTTGAAATGAAAGATGTAAAGATTGTGTTACTTGATACACAGGTAAAACATTCACTTGCATCTTCCGAATACAATGTGCGCCGTTCGCAATGTGAAGAAGGTGTTGCAGCTATTCAGAAAAAACATCCCGAAGTAAACAGTCTACG
Organism: Chitinophagaceae bacterium UBA1931; assembly: GCA_002337125.1. Lineage (GTDB taxonomy): Bacteria > Bacteroidota > Bacteroidia > Chitinophagales > Chitinophagaceae > Lacibacter. The sequence goes on along the minus strand of DDFJ01000001.1, from coordinate 784,356 downwards.
TGATGCAACACTTGAAATGCTTGATGAAGCAGTACCCGCAGGTACAATGGTGCACAACCGTTGCAAATATGTAATTGAAGAAAAAGAGCGTTTGCTGAAAGGTTGTGAAGATTTACAGAATCATCAGCTCGAAGCATTCGGACAAAAAATGTTTGCAACACACGAAGGATTAAGCAAACTCTACGAAGTAAGTTGTCCTGAACTTGATTACTTAGTTGACGCAGTGAAAGGCAACCCTGCTGTACTTGGTGCCAGAATGATGGGTGGTGGATTTGGTGGTTGCACCATCAATCTTGTAAAGAAAGAAGCCATTGATGCATTGATTGAAGAGGTATCAGCTTCATATGAAAAAGCAATGAACAAAAAGCTGAAGGCCTATATCGTGCAGATTGAAGACGGAACTTCAAAATTTTAAATGATGGGATTTGATTTAAAAGAACATTCGCATAAACGTTTGAATTTATTAACAGGAGAGTGGGTACTTGTTTCGCCACATCGTACCAAACGTCCCTGGCAGGGAAAAGTGGAAGCGGCTGCAAAAAACGACCGTCCTCAATACGATCCCGGTTGTTACTTATGTCCAGGTAATGTGCGTGCCGATGGAACAGTGAACGAACAGTACACCGAACCATTTGCTTTCACCAATGATTTTTCTGCTTTGCTGAAAGATACACCTGATGGTGAGTATTCACTTGATGGTTTATTGCAGGCAAAAAGCCAGAAGGGAATTTGCAGGGTAATTTGTTTTTCACCACGTCATGATCTTACACTTCCGCAAATGACGGAAGAAGCAATTGTAAAAGTAATTGAGCTGTGGCAGCGTGAATTTGCAGAGCTGGCAAAAAACGACTGGATTAAATACATCCAGGTTTTTGAAAACAAAGGCGATATTATGGGATGCAGCAATCCGCATCCGCATGGACAGATATGGTCGCTCAATGATGTGCCGGCAGAGTTAGTGAAAGAAACCAACCAGCAAAAAGCCTATTTTGAAAAGAACGGAAGAAGTTTGCTGAGTGATTATCTTCAGCTTGAAATAAAACAGAACGAACGCATTGTTTGTGCCAATGAACATTTTGTAGCATTGGTTCCTTTCTGGGCAGTATGGCCTTACGAAACAATGATCATCAGTAAAAGGCAAGTACAAAACGTTACTGAGTTTACGGATGAAGAAAAGAAAGCACTTGCTTCCATTCTCAAACAACTTACCGTACGTTACGATAATTTATTCAGCACATCATTCCCTTATTCAGCAGGTATGCACCAGGCTCCTGTAAATGATGGTAAACATGCAGAATGGCATTGGCACATGCATTTTTATCCGCCGTTACTTCGTTCAGCAACTGTGAAGAAGTTTATGGTGGGTTATGAAATGCTGGCAAGTCCGCAGAGAGATATTACTCCTGAATGGGCTGCTGAAAAACTGAAAAGTTTACCGGAAGTTCATTATTCAGAGCAATAGTGTACTTTCAATTATTCATTTTTAATTTCTGATTTTATTATATGCCACGTTTAGCTTTTAAAATGAAACTGCGCAAAGGCCAGGAGGCAGAATATAAAAAACGCCATGATGAATTGTGGCCTGAACTTGCTGAACTGCTGAAAGCAAACGGCATCAGCGATTATTCCATTTTCCTGGATGAAGAAACGAACTTCCTGTTTGGCGTGCTGAATGTAACAGATGCGGCCAACATGGACAAGTTACCTAAACATCCCGTGATGAAAAAATGGTGGGCATACATGAAAGATATTATGGACAGCAATGAAGACAACTCACCCGTAAGCGTTCCGCTGAAGGATGTGTTTTATCTTCCCTGATAAGTTTACGATAAAATCAAACCATACAAGGTTGAATTGTTAATGCTTTAATAATTCAGCCTTTTTTTTAATCTGTTCACTTTAAAACCCAACCTTTTCTTTCAACTCAATCATCTGTAAAAAAGAACATCATTTATTTCAGCAGCAGCAAACGCTGAAATAAGATTTAACCAAAAACCATACAGATGAACAGGGGATACATAAAGCTGGTGCTGTTAGCACTGTCAGTTTCCGTTTTTATTTTATCGTGCCGCAAACAATCATCCACAATCACCGACGATGGCTCAGGCACAACAGGTGTTACCGATGATGGTTATGCCACCAATACAAAAGACACCACATTTTCAAATGCAGTTGTAGTGAAGTACTCAGGAACAACAGCCACCGTTACCAACCCATTTGAAGGAAACGGGGTGAGTGTAAGCATCAGCAACGGCGATGTAGTGATCACATCAACTGTAACAAGTACCGAAATCAATTATGTATTATCAGGCCGCAGCACCAACGGTATGTTTAAACTGTACAGCGATTATAAATTCAATCTTGTACTCAATGGTGTGAGCATCATTAATAACAACGGGCCTTCTATCAATATTCAATCAAGCAAAAAAGTTTCTGTTACATTACTAAACGGAACCAACAACCGTTTAATTGATGGCAGTACTTATCTAACGAGTACTGAAGATCAGAAAGGAGCATTCTTCAGTGAAGGTCAGCTCAACTTTGCAGGCACAGGTAATCTTACAGTAACAGGCAACTACAAACATGCTATCTGCAGCGATGGTTATATCAGCATTGCAGAAGGAAACATCACAGTACTCAAAGCAGCATCAGATGCCATTCATGCAAAAGATTATTTTAAAATGACCGGCGGAGCAGTTACCGGCACTTCATCAGGCGATGGGATTGATTGCGAAGAAGGATATGTATCCATCAGCGGCGGCGCAATCACCATCAACAGTATGGATGATGGTATCACTGCATCATACGATGGTACGGATGCAACCATCACACCTTACATGACCATTACAGGCGGAACAATTTCTGTAACTGCAACAGGTGAAAAAGGCAATGCATTAAAGAGCGAAAGTTATACCACCATCAACAGCAGCAATACAATTACACTGAATGTTTCGGGCAAAGGAAGCAAGGGAATTAAAACAACCGGTAATCTCACTGTTACCAATGGAAACATCAGCATTGCCACAACAGGAGCAGCTTATTACAATACAACCGATGCTGATATTGCAGCACCAGCGGGTATTAACTGCGATGCTATTTTCACATTCACAGCCGGAACATTAACCATTACAAGTTCAGGTGTTGGATCAAAAGGCATCAGTGTTGACGGAAGCACGGTGATTAATGGGGGCACTATCAATATTACGACATCGGGCAGTACATATACGTACAATACAAGCAACACAAGTGATCCGAAAGCGATTAAATGTGATGGAGCAATTACCATCAATGCAGGAGCAATCACGATCGCATCGAACGATGATGGAATTAAATCAGATGCTTCCATCACGGTAGCAGGTGGCACCATCAACATCACCAAATCATACGAAGGTTTGGAAGTACCTGCCATTACATTCAGCAATGGAACTACAACCGTAGCTGCAACAAATGATGGTATTAACTGTACAAAAGGAACCGTTGTTGGTGGTACAGAATCAAACGATGGAAGTTTGTTAACCATTTCAGGCGGTGTGGTTGCCAGCAGTTGCAGCAATGGCGATGCCGTTGATGGCAACGGAAATATTGTAATGACAGGAGGAACACTGATTGCACAGGGTCCGCCCTCACAACCCGAACTGGCACTTGATTACAACGGCAGCTTCAACATCTCTGGTGGATTGCTGATTGGTTCTGGTCCAAACTCAGGTAATATGATTGAAGCCACTAGTACAACTTCAGCACAAAACGCAGCACTCATTAAATTTTCCAGTACGGTTGCTGCAGGAACATTTGTAACCATTACTGATGCTTCAGGTAATGCACTGGTAACTTATGCGCCATCAAGAGCAGCTTACTACATTGTGTTCTCATCATCATCCTTAACAACAGGTTCAACTTATAAAGTATACACAGGAGGCTCTTATTCTGTAACAGGCAATACAAGCGGTCTTTACAGCGGTGGTACCTATACAACCGGCACACTAAAAGGCAGCTTCACTGTTACAGGTAAAGTAACAACAGTTTCATTATAACGTTTTTTGTTAGTGGTTTATAAATAGTCAACGCCCCGGTTCCCCGGGGTGTTTTATTGTAATACTTTTGCGATGCCGGAGAAGTAGTATAATGAAGAAAAGTCAATGTGCGAAAAGCCGGTAAGACGATAAGACGGAAAGTAAATTCCTGTTTCCCGTCTTCTTTTCTCCCCGGCAAAAACATAGAACATAGATGAGACTGATTGTGCAGATAGAAACGGATTATTGATGATGATAAATTTCAGGTTTCATCTCTTAAAGCATACTATGCTTTTGAATTAACCTTTCTGTTTTCCTCTTCCGCCTTAAATTTGCAGGATGATTCGTTTACTGCTGATCATTACAGGCTTTGTATTACTCGCCGGCTGCGAAAAGAAAGTCGATTTCAATCTTAAAGAATCAACACCGTTGTTAAGTGTGGATGCAAGTATTGAAAACGACCAGTTCCCGTTTGTGGTGCTCACCAAAAGCCTCAACTATTTTTCACAAATCACTTCATCAGTTATTGGTGAATCATTGATTAAAGATGCCGTAGTTACCATCAGCAACGGAACAAAAACACATCAGCTCAAACGCTACGATGTTACGCTCAACGGTTCAACACCCTTCAGTTATTACAGCGTTGATTTATCGAACCCAGCCACCGCCTTTACCGGCGAAACAGGAAAGACTTACCAGCTTAAAATAACCTGGCAGGGGAAAGAATACAGTGCCAGCACAACAATCCCCACTCACCGCAAAACACTTGATTCCTTGTGGTGGGAAAAAGTACCCGGCACAGCCGATACCAGTAAGAAAGTAGTGCTGAAAGCAAAAATCACCGACCCTCCCGGCTTTGGCGATTGTGCCCGCTATTTTACACAGGTAAACAGCGGTGCTTTTCTGCCCGGCCTTAATTCAGTGTTTGATGATGCATTGGTAAACGGCAGTACCTACACGGTTGATGTTGACAGGGGTATTGACCGTAACGTGGAACTGAATTACAATGATTATGGTTTCTTTAAAAAAGGCGATACAGTAACACTCAAACTTTGCAATATTGACCGGGCCACTTACGATTTCTGGCGAACGGTGGAATATAATTATTCCAGTATGGGTAATCCTTTTTCATCGGCAGTAAAAGTGCTGAGCAATGTCAATAACGGGGCATTGGGCTATTTTGGCGGTTATGCTGCACAGTTTAAAACCATTATCATTCCCCGTTAATTATCCACAACCATTCGTACAGTAACTCTGATTACATTACGAATGGCGGGATAGCCTTATTTTTACCGACTTAAAAATTTTGAAGACAGATATGGAAGCAACTGAAAAAGTACATTGTTTAATTATCGGATCAGGTCCTGCCGGATACACAGCAGCTATTTATGCATCAAGAGCCAATCTCAACCCTGTATTGTACCAGGGAATTCAGCCCGGCGGACAGTTAACCATTACCACCGAAGTAGAAAACTATCCCGGTTACCCCGAAGGAATCCAGGGCCCGGAAATGATGGTTGATTTTGAAAAACAAGCCAAACGCATGGGTGCTGATATTCGCTACGGCATTGCCACAAAAGTTGACTTTAGTTCATTACCACATAAAGTTTGGGTTGATGATGAAAAGCTGATTGAAGCCGATTCAGTCATCATCAGCACCGGTGCAAGTGCCAAATGGCTTGGACTGGAAAGCGAGCAACGCCTCAATGGTTATGGTGTAAGTGCATGCGCTGTGTGCGATGGATTTTTCTTCCGTGGTAAGGAAGTAGCCATTGTTGGTGCAGGCGATACTGCGGCTGAAGAAGCATTATACCTCAGCAAGCTTTGTACAAAAGTACACATGCTCATCCGCAAGGATTTTATGCGTGCAAGTAAGGTGATGCAGGATCGTGTAATGAATGCCGCTAACATTGAAGTACACTTTAATACCGAAACACTCGAAATTCTTGGTGAAAATAAAGTGGATGGTATGAAAGTGAAGAACAACAAAACAGGAGAGGAGAGTGTAATTGCTGTGCAGGGATTTTTTGTGGCTATTGGTCACGAACCAAACTCAGCCATTTTTAAACCATTTGTTGATATGGACGAAGCAGGCTACATCAAAACCATACCCGGTACATCCAAAACAAATGTGGAAGGCGTATTTGCAGCAGGCGATGTGCAGGATAAACATTACCGCCAGGCAATTACCGCAGCAGGTAGCGGATGTATGGCTGCATTGGATGCAGAACGTTATTTATCTGCAAAAGGAATTGTGTAGAAGAAAGGCACAGAGGCAAAGAGTTACAAAGGCACAAAGTATAATCCCCGTCACTTGTAAAAGTTTGACGGGGATTTTTATGTATAACCAGGAGACTGCAGATTTAACTAAAACACGTCAACCACATCTTATCACATCTTTACTAACTTTACTGTACTTTATATTTCGGAATAGTTGAAACATATCAGCATGAGTCAACCATCGAAAATAGTTGTATTCTTTTTCTCAGGTACAGGCAATGCAAAACGGGTAGCGTTATGGATACATGAAGCAGCAATGCAAAAAAATGTGGAATGCCATTTACATAATATTGCGGGGTTTCAGCAAAAAGAATTTGCAGGCATTGATAAAGAAGCGTTGCTTGTTTTTATTTCTCCCGTTCACGGATTTAATTATCCAAAAATCACACTCAACTTTATACGCCGCTTTCCTGCAGGAACAAATAATGTTGTATTAATGAATACAAGAGGTGGCATGAAAATAGGGAACTGGGTTACACCCGGATTAACAGGAATTGCTTTCTTCATCAGTTCCTTCTGGCTCAGAAATAAAGGTTACAAAATAACCGCACAAATTCCCTGCGATATGCCTTCAAACTGGATATCGCTGCACCCGGCATTAAACCAAAACACAGTAAAATACATTCACAAAACCATTCATGACAGAGTTGCTTCATACTTCAGCAGAATACTGAATGGCGAAAAGTTGTTTCCCTCACATAAGGAAATAGTCCAGGACGTTCTTGTTTCACCCATCAGCCTGTTGTATTATTTTATAGGCCGCTTTATCATTGCCAAAACATTTTACGCCAATCATGAATGCGATTACTGTGGCTTATGCATCAGGGAATGTCCCGTATCGGCCATTAAAGAAATCGGCAACAAACCTTTCTGGACAGTTCATTGCGAAAGCTGTATGCACTGTATGAATTTTTGTCCACGCAAAGCCATTGAAACATCGCATGGTTTACTGCTGCTTACAACATTGCTTTACTTTGCAGTTACCGGTATGGTTTACAGGTATGCATTGGGGGGTATTGAACTCAACAGTTTTGTTAAGTTCGTTATCAGCAATCTTATTTTCTTTGTTCTCATGCTTGTGTTGTACAGGTTACAGCATATACTGCTGAAGAATAGCTTTATGGCAAAACTGATTTCCTATACATCATTTACCTATTACAATTTTTGGGGAAGGTATAAATCAATAGCCGATAAGCTATGGAAAACAAAGTAAGCCTCCGCAACCTTTCAATACCGCATTAAGAAATATTGGGTAACTGAGTTGATGCCCCGCATCAGCAATTGTTTCAGTTCGGATGGCCATTGTTTCTGTTCGGAAGGCTATTGTTTGCGTTCGGATGACCATTGTTTCTGTTCGGAAGGCTATTGTTTGCGTTCGGACGACCATTGTTTCTGTTCGGATGGCCATTCTTTGCGTTCGGAAGGCTATTGTTTCTGTTCGGATGACCATTGTTTGCGTTCGGAAGGCTATTGTTTCTGTTCGGATGACCATTGTTTGTTGAACAAAGCCCTTTGTTTAGATAGAGTTGGAAACCTTTGCACAAGAAAGCATACAACTTGTATTTGCGAAAGTTTTTCATGGAAAACAATACAAAAAACACATTGATAATGAGGAAGTAAGTATAAAAAAGCGAAGGTTTAAAGGTTAGGAACTTTCGTATATTTATGTGTTAGCGGCAATTTAATATGAGACAATATGAAACGGTTATTTGGATTCCCTATCTTTTTTCTTCTCCTATTTATTGGAAATCATTCTATCGGGCAAAAAATCTATCTTTTAAATGGTAATGACACATTAAGCAAAAAGCCTAATGAAATATCAATCGGTTTAGTGCAGAGTGACACAATAATAAATTTGCAATTGGGACAAAATAATTTTAAAAAATTTAATCCTGACAAGTGTAAATCAATTCAGTTAGTTTATAACACTGACACACTTTATTTTGCGGAGAAACGAACTTTTGCACCAAACACCCCAAAAGTTTTACTGGATATAATGAGTAAAGACAACCCAAACTATAAACTAATTCTGTCAAAAAATTGGACAATTATTATAGATAAGGTACCAGTTCAAAATAAAGAATTGCAAAAACAAATTCAAAAAGACATAAAGGACGGAACGAAAATACTTGCCTTGAAAACCGACAAGTTATTGTGGGTTATTCTTGACAAAAATTATTCTGAATACCAATAAAACTACCGCTAACATTGCATTTGTGTTATGTCAGCGGACAGATAGCACCCACAGGCGCAAGCGTCCCGCTTGTGCCAATTATTAACTTTCAAAAATGAATATTATTTTGCAGGCACATGAGCACCATGTACAAGTTAGTTGAATACGAAGAAGATTATTTGTACAGCAGCGCAGGAAATTTTCATGATAAAAAGAGTATGATTGAATTGTGTTATATTGTTTGATTATGGCACAAGCGAGACGATAGCGCCAGCGTCGACTGAGAGTCGATTTTATTTAATATTCATTGCCGATTAAAATATGGACAATTACAAGTCAGACTTGTCAGATGAGATGTTTGATAAGATACAAAAAATTGAGGTTGGAATCAGAGGCCGCTATATGCGTGTTTCTGCTCACACCGAAGCCTTGTTAGTAAAGAACCTTATTCTACTTCACGAAGAAAAATGCGTTAAGTACAAATTAACTATTCCTATCAATCTACGAGGTATCATGTTTGACCATAAAATCAGTATGCTTCAATCGTATTTAAAGAGGCAGCATAAAGATTTATACAAACAATATGAAAAATTATTTGACCACCTGATTGCGTTCAAAAAAGTACGAAACAATATGGCTCATTCATATTTTACTTGGGACAAAAACGATTTAACCTATGTCACAGTTTGGGAGCTTCAACTTGATGTAGAACCGCATTTCTATAAAGATGTCAAATACACGTTCAACGAATTAAATCAAACCTTTAAAGATTTAGTAGCTCCAATCACAAGTGATTTGAATAATCTTACTCATCACTTGGCAGTTCGTTTGAAACCCGTTTTGCCTTATATGTTTGATGAAGAAGATGATGTTCAACCACCGCCTGAAAACCTACAGGCGCAATTATAACAGCAAGGATAAGTTTTGTATATTTATTACTTATCGGCAATTTTTGGAACAACACCGCATACGCAAAACTCCCAACCACTTTGTTTAACAATATCAGCAGAGTTGAAATTTTTATTATCACTTTTAAATGAATGAAGCAATGAAACACGTTAAACTAATGGTTATAACAGCCGTAATAATAGCTGGTATAACAGGTTGTACAAATCATCAACAAACCGTTCCCGACAGCAGTAAAACGCAATCAACTTCAACTCAAACGGATAAGATAAAGCAAAAGATTACACCCTCACTTTGGGTTGATAAGGATGCAAAAGCAGTTGTGGATTATTACCTTTCAATTTTTAAAGATGGTAAACTGAAAGAATACCATCAATATAAAAACCCGCCAGAAGCAAAAGCACAAGGTGGCCAGGACAGCTTTGAAACAGCAGTAATGGAAATTGCCGGTGTCGAATTTAATATTTTAGCTGCAGGCCCTTACTTTAAGTTTAATGAATCAGTTTCGTTTGTGATTAATTGCAAAGACCAGGCTGAAGTTGATTACTATTGGAATGCATTGACTACAAACGGTGGACAGGAAAGTTCTTGTGGCTGGTGTAAAGATAAATATGGTCTATCCTGGCAGGTAGTACCAGTTGAATATTATGACCTGATCAACAGTGATGATCCTGTTGTTAGAGAAAAGGCTATGAGAAATACACTGAAACAGAAAAAGCTGATCCTTTCAGAACTTAAATAATCACCCGGTAACAAAAACCAATTTACACCCATACTTCCTGTTGTTTAACTGAAGGATCGAACCAATTGAAATATTGTACAAGTCTTGGTTTTGATGCAGTGTTGGGGCTTCCGTCATGAGGCAAAGCATGATGCCAGATGATAAAATCGCCTGCATTAGCTGCAATATGTTTTATGTAGGATGCAGCAATAGGTTCATTTCTTGGATTAGCAGTTGAAGGCAGTTGCTGCAACCAATCGTGTATGCGTAAATGAAAGCCCGGAACCAAACGGAATGCTCCCTGGTTTTCGGCAGTATCAGTTAAATACAAAATTCCCTGCGTACCGAAAGGGATAGGAGTTGCAAGAGAAGTGTCCCAATGCATACCTGCGCCTTTATATTTATAACTTTTGGTTTCCGGAGGATTAAACCCAACCTTGTCGGCAGTAACAATCAGGTTATTGGTTCCCCATAATTGTTCATAGGCCTTTCGTATAAAAACGTTTTGCCTGTTTTTAATAATAAGAGGATGGTTATAAAGTGTTACCATTATTCCCTGAATGCTTTCATGTTTATTGTACCATGTTGCAGGATCATCTTCCTTCATGCCAAGAAAATCCCAGATCAATGAACAGGTTTCTGCACAATCTTCAGCAGGTACAGCATTGCGCAGAATTAAATAACCATGACGGTTCCAGTGCTCAATATCTTCTTCCGAAAGTACATTTTCTGTAAAAGAACCCCCGACGGTTTCGTTCTTGACCAAATTATTGCATTGCTGAACCAGGCTTTCCGGTATTTGATGTTGATGCTGGGCAAGTATCCATTCTTCAAACTCTGCAAACCCCGGCTTTGAAGAATGAACAAACTGGTACAAAGGCAACAAACCAATACCCAGTAAATTAATAATACTGTAATCAAGCTGTTGCTCCGCTGGATATTGATCATTACTGTTTGTGATGAGTTTGCTCCATATCCGTTTCAGTTGGTAAATGCCTGTAATGCCTGTTTCAAACTGACCGGCAACAGAAGTAAGATTGGTTTGTTGTTTCATTATGTTTAGCTCAATGTTTACCAAATGAAATAAATATACTTTATTCCGCCAAAGATGAATTGATTAATTTAACTGTTCATAACCTTGCAAACCGGCAACTAAAAGTTATTAATTTCAATTGTTGAAACAACAATCATCGCAAAAAAATTAATTCCATGAACCTTGACATTTATATTAACTATCCCGGGCATTGCGAAAAAGCATTTCAGTTTTACGAGCAGCATCTTCACGGGAAAATAGTAATGATGATGCAGCATCAGCAAGCTCCTGAACATTTTCCAAAAGAATGGGCCAAACCAATTATGCATGCAATCATAGAAATAGGAGGTACACTGATGAGAGGTGCTGATGTGCCCAATGCCGAACCAATGCGCAGTGCCTACCTTACCTTACGATTGGATACTGCAGAAGAAGCCGAACGGGTGTATAACTTGCTGGCAACAGATGGTGAAGTGTTCATGAAAATGGAAAAAACATTTTTTGCCAACCGCTTTGCCATGCTGCGTGATAAATTCGGAACTTCATGGATGCTGCTGAACGAGAGTTAACCTGAATAGTAACCGTTAAAAATGTTATTGGGGTATTAAATTTTTGTTTCGGTCGCCACAAATCAAAGCTGTGATGTAATTTTAAAACAATGAACACCTGTAACTAAAAAGATGTTCCTTCTTACACATGTTTCGATTCAAAAAGAACAGCATTTTGATTCTTTTGCTGTTTTTTACAAATAAACTTTGGGCTCAATCAGATACTCTTGGCTTACGACCGGAAATTAATCAGATTGTAAAAAAATTGCAAAAGGAAAAGATGGTTCACTTCGGCTATATTGTTGGCTCCTGGGGAATACGTGAAACTGACAATGTTTACTATAACCTTTTTTTAAAGTTGAAAGAAACCGCAACAGATGAAGAACTTGTTTTATTAACGAAAAGCAAAGAAAAATGTATAGTTATTTATGCGTATGAAATTTTATGGAGCAGAAAATATCCTGATTTGAAAAACATCTGCTTTCAACATCAAAATGATACTACCTTATTTACAATCGCCAGTGGTTGTACAGGGATGGAATACTATATTAATTCCTATATGATTATGAAACTTTATACAGATTAGGAAAATTAAAAGAACGATTGAATTTCGTCAACTATTCAAACCAAACTTCACCTCTTTGTGCAACTTCTTGCCTTTGTGTCTTTGTGGCAAAAAAATCTTCCTCCTTTCCCTCATACTTCTTTATTTTCGGAACATGATTGAAGTACATCTCAAACAACTGAAGTTTCATGCCTTCCACGGGCTTTACCCCGGCGAGGAACTAACCGGCGGGCCTTTTGAAGTAAACCTCACTGTAAGTTATGAACCGGAGAAACCTGTACTGTCGATTGAACAAACTGTTAATTATGTTGTTATATATGAAATTGTTAAGCAGCACATGCAGGTACCAACCGGTCTTATAGAAACAGTGGCCGAAAACATCTGTAATGACGTAAAAAAAGAATTTCCGTTTATAAAAGGTATAGTAATTGATATTGATAAATGTTCGCCTCCCATTGAACAGTTCCAGGGGCGAACGGGTATAACACTGAAACAATCGTATTAAACTGATCATGCTGAAACACATATTCATCTTATCATTCCTTTTTGTTGCAGCCTTCCCGGTTTTTTCGCAACAGGTTGACGATATGGTAAAACAGGCCGACCTTCTTGAAAAGCAAATGAAAGAGGAGGATGCTTACCAGAAGTTTAAAGATGTTGTAAAACTGCAGCCACATCACCTGTATGCACTAACCCGTTGCAGTGAACTGGCAAGTCGTATTGGCCGCCGTCAAAGCACACCTGAAAAGCAGATGGATTATTATACCGCTGCAAAAATTTATGCACAACGGGCTTTAAAAATCAGTCCTGATGATAGTGAAGCAAATGTGGTAATGTCGCTGGCTTATGCACGAATGTCGTTGTTAAAAGATGGCAAAGAAAAAATTGAATACGTACGTGAAATAAAAAACTATGCGGATAAAGCTTTAAAAACAAATTCCAACAATTTTAAAGCTGTTTTCATAATTGCACGCTGGCATTTTGAACTCAGTAATCTCAATGCCATACAAAAAGCAGCAGTAAAAGTTTTTTACGGTGGGGTACAGGCCAACTCGCTTGATTCTGCCATTTACTATTATGAAAAAGTGCGTTCACTTTCACCCAACTTCAATCTCAATTATCTTGAACTTGCAAAAGCATATTACCGTAAGAACAATAAAAAGAAAGCTGCCGATTTACTGAACTACATGCTGCGCTTACCCAACACCGCAGCCGATGATAATACAGTAAAAGAAGAAGCACGCCAGTTGCTGGCTACCTGGAAAGTATAGCTTTAAGGAAATAGGTATAGATTTGCCGCATAAGCACAGCTATTGAACACAACTGTTTTTTTATTTACGCCCCCTTTTACACAGCTTAATACGCCGTACCCCGCAACGGCTTACCTGAAAGGTTTTCTCAATACCAAAGGCATTTCATCGTTTCATGCCGACCTGGGAATTGAAGTAACAATAAAACTTTTTTGCAAACAGGGATTAAAGCGTTTGTTCAGCGAAGTAAGGAGTGAACAACAGCTGAGTGCAAATGCACAACGCATCTTTGCACAAAAAGATGTGTACATACGCACCATTGATGATGCCGTTGCATTTCTGCAGGGAAAGAAACCAACCATGGCGCATTTCATTGCATCACGCAACTTTTTACCCGAAGCCGACAGGTTTAATGAACTGACCGATCTGCATTGGGCATTTGGATCAATGGGTGTGCAGGACAAAGCCAAACATGTTGCAACATTGTACCTGGAAGATCTTTCTGATTTTGTAAAGGAATGTGTGGATGAACATTTTGGTTTCAGTCGCTATGCCGAGCATCTTGGCCGCAGTGCCAACAGGTTTGATGAATTGTATGCCGAATTACAAAAGCCGTTGTCGCTGGTTGATGAAATCACCATTGAACAGTTGAAGCAACATATCTGCAAACTGCAACCAAAGCTGGTGGCGATATCAGTTCCATTTCCCGGCAATTTGTTTGCAGCATTCCGCTGTGCACAATGGATTAAACAACATCATCCATCCATTCATGTAACCATGGGTGGAGGTTTTCCAAATACAGAATTACGTTCACTGAAAGATGAGCGTGTATTTGAATTCTTTGATACAATTACTCTTGATGATGGTGAAGCTCCTATTGAACAGTTGCTGAAATTTCTCAACAACGAAATTGGTAAAGAAGAATTAAAGCGCACATTTATTCTTGATAAAGGAGAAGTAGTTTATTTTAACAACAGCAATTGTAAAGATTACAAACAGGTTGATGTTGGAACTCCTGATTACAGTGATCTTTTACTGGATCAATATATTTCTGCCATTGAAGTGGCCAATCCCATGCACAGTTTATGGACAGATGGCCGCTGGAACAAACTCACCATGGCACATGGTTGCTATTGGGGAAAATGCACTTTCTGTGATATTTCGCTTGATTATATTAAACTGTACGAACCTGTTGCAGCTTCCTTGTTGTGCGACAGGATGGAAACCATCATTGCACAAACAGGTAACAATGGTTTTCATTTTGTAGATGAAGCNNTTGTAAGCTGGTGGACGAATATCCGTTTTGAAAAAAGTTTTACCCGTGATCTTTGTTTGTTGCTGCGTGAAAGCGGATGTATTGCTGTAAGCGGCGGACTGGAAGTTGCCAGCGACCGTTTACTTGCACTCATCAACAAAGGCGTTACCGTTGAACAGGTGGCAAGGGTGAACAAACATTTTACCGAAGCTGGTATTATGGTGCATGCATATCTCATGTATGGCTTTGCCACACAAACTGCACAGGAAACCATTGATTCGCTGGAGATGGTGCGACAGATGTTTAAAGCAGGGATTATGCAATCAGCTTTCTGGCACAGGTTTACCATGACGGCTCATAGTCCTATTGGATTAAGCCCGGAAAAATTCAAGGTACGTCGTGCAAAAGAAACCGAAATCTTTTTTGCTGATAATGATGTGGAGCATGTGGATGATTCAGGAGCCGATCATGAAAGCTTCAGCTTTGGTTTAAAAAAATCATTGTTTAATTATATGCAGGGTCTTTGCCTGGATGATCCCTTGCATAAATGGTTTGATGTAAAAGTTCCTAAAACAAGTATTGCTCACGATTATATTTTAAAAATCGTTACTGCCGATGAACTGCCGGTATTTAAACCTTTAGCAAGAGTGGTATTCCTTGGTACATTATTGAAATCAGAAATTATTACCAAATCAAAAAAAGGAAACCAGTGGGAAGTAATGCAGTTAACACTCACCAACCGTAAGCAAACAATGCAGGTACAGGTTGATAAAGCAAAAGGAGAGTGGCTTGCAGAAATATTACCTCAGCTATCAACTCAAAACAACAAACCATTTACATTAGGCGAACTGAAAGAAAACTATGAACAGCAAGGCCTTGAAGATTTTGAATTATTCTGGGATAACAAACCCGTGAATACATTGTATAAAGTTGGGTTGTTACGATTGTAATAGAAACAGGGATGATATTACAAGGATGATAAAAACTGATTTTTATTCTTTTCTGCTTTTTTTATAACAAATCAACAAACACTTCTACACGCTTAAAGGCGTTTTCAGCACGGGTATTAATTTTTTTCAAACATTCCTTCGAAATAAAATGGACGAGAACATCATATAGGATTTCTTTGTGTGATATTTATTAACCAAAATCGAAATGCAGGTAGTTTAATCATTAACCTGCAGCACAAATTAATTTATGAAAAAGATCTCAATCGCTATTCTTGGAATGGCATTCCTGTTTTCAGCTTGTAAGAAAAAAGATGCCGAATGTTCACTTTCGTCAGCTTCATTTATTGGTTCGTACAAAATCACTGCGGTAAAGTACAAAGCATCGGCATCAACACCTGAGCAAGATGTTACATCTAACCCACTTTTTTATGATGTAGACGATTGTGAAAAAGATGATCTTTATGAATTTGCAGCAAACTCAGTATTTAATTACAAAGATGCTGGCACATCATGTTCACCAAATAATAATTATTCTTCCACATGGAGTTTAAGTGGCACAACACTTACATTTGATGGAGATAGTTACCCGGTTTCACAGTTTACCTGTTCAGGTTTTCAGATTTCATCAACAGATAATTTGGTAACCGGCGATAAGTTTACAATTTACTTCACAAAACAGTAACCATTTCCCGTTATTAACACAAAAACTCCTGCTGATACAGGAGTTTTTGTGTTTTAGTTCGGTATTAATAATCAAACAGAGCCCCGCCCTTCACGGGATTCTGTTACAAAATTTAATGCACGAATGTGATACGTTCGTAAATGTTCGTTCCTCCTGAATTATCTGTGGTAGTAACGGTTAATGTTGTTTCATTCAACTGTTCAATTACTGAAGAACGGCCGAACCAAATTATTTTTGTTTCATTATCAGTGAATTCCCATGAATCAGTATCAACAACCTGTGGATCAGAAGCGTCACATTTTGTTGCTCCTTCGTTTTGTTCTACAGTCTTGTTTGTTCTGAAAACAAACCGGTCGTCTTTTGAGCAGTCCTGCCAGTATTGGGTTTCATCAATCCATTGACCATTTCCTGTTTTAAGTTCATACTTACTCATTACCCAATCTTTTTGAGTGAGCATTTCGGTTTTTGACTTTTGATCACCATTCTTTTTGCAGGAATTGAAAATAACAAATAGAAATAACAGGAGAGGTATTCTTTTCAAAGTAGCTTTTAGCATGGCTTAGGGTTTTTGGTTAAATAATAATGAAAGGTACTTGCTGCAAGCAAAGAAAACAAATCCTCCATAAAACAATCACCAGATAGTTCACTGAAACAGTTACCTTCAGGTCAATGGCTGATCTTTTACTTCCAACTTTATTTGACTATCTGATTTCAGATGAAATGAAGCCTGAACATGCTGTTTCAAGAACTGATGCGGAAAAGTTGTTTCTATTCTTTAAAGAATGTGTCTTATTTAAATGGCACGATACACATAATAACTGTGAAGCAAGGGCAGAGGCAGTTTGCGTTTTATTAGACGAATGGAATATCCCTAATTACAAAGGCTGGGTGTTCAGTGGCGCTTTTTTAAAAAATCATATTGGCGGTTTAAAACAATTATGGAATTATCATGTGGCAGCAATGCTGCTGGTAATGGAAAATGGAGAACTGAAACAGTACATTATTGACCCTGCAACAGCAAATTACCTGCAACCGCTTAATGATTGGGCTGCAAACATCACTGAATATCCGCATAGTTATCACCTAGTAAAAGAAGCCGACAAGTATATTTTCCCTTCTGGAAAAATTAAAAAAGATAACTGGCACAAAAGGAACAAACAAAACCGTAAATGGCTCATCCAGGGACTGGCAGGTATTAACGGTGTTTCAATCAGAGGAAAGGCGCAGCTCTGTTTTCAGAAAAACAAACTGAAACTGACAGATGAAAGGTTCACCGGACTGAGGAATAAAAATCCATTACAGCTTGGTTAAAAAACCGTAACAGCAAATCATTTACATATTCGGCAGATTAAAAGATTTATTTGGAAGATCAGAAAAATAGTTTTTAACTTTGATATTAAAATAATATCACTTTAAATTCAAGTGTATGGAAAAAACACTCAAACCCATGTCGGGTTACCTGGCATTGATCCTCGCAATTGTTAGTATTATCGCTGCTATCTTTTGTTTTGCAATGGGTGTCGGAAAAGGAGACGACAGCAACTCGACGCTTATTTTTCTCGCTGTTTTCCTGATCATATTGGCAATATTCCTGTTCAAGGGAATTATGGTAGTGAACCCAAATCACTCAAGAGTATGCACTTTCTTTGGTAAATATGTTGGTACAGTAAAGGACAACGGTTTGCTTTGGGTAAATCCTTTTTATGTGAGTTATAAAATCACTTTGCGCTCACAGAACTTAAATGGTCAACAGTTAAAAGTGAATGATAAAATGGGGAACCCCATTGAAATTGCTGCTGTAATTGTATGGCAGGTAAGTGATACGTACAAAGCTGCTTTTGAAGTAATGGATTTTCAGCAGTATGTAGGAATACAGAGTGAAGCAGCAGTGCGTCACCTTGCAAGTTCTTATCCATACGACCAAATGGAAGACCAGCATGCTGATATTACATTACGTGATGGTGGTGACAAAGTGAATGAAATGCTGGAAAAGGAATTAAATGAACGTTTGGCTCCGGCAGGAATTATTATAAAAGAAGCAAGGATCAGCCACCTGGCTTATGCTCCTGAAATTGCAGGTGCAATGCTGCAGCGTCAGCAGGCAACAGCAATCGTTGCTGCAAGATTTAAAATTGTAGAAGGTGCTGTTGGAATGGTTGAACTGGCATTGGAAATGTTAAGCAAAAAAGACATTGTTTACCTCGACGAAGAAAAGAAAGCAACTATGGTGAGTAACCTGATGGTTGTATTGTGTGGTGAAAAAGCAGCTACTCCTGTTTTGAATACGGGTACATTATATAATTAAACATTCATCACTAAAATTGATTGAATGGCAGATAAGAAAAGTTTTGTGTTAAGGATTGATGAAGACATTTACAAAATGCTGGAGAAATGGGCGGCAGATGATTTCCGCAGTGTGAACGGGCAGATTGAATGGATCATCAATCAGAAGCTGAAAGAAGTAGGCCGGTTGAAAACAGCCAGTCCTAATGACATTTCCAAATCTGCAGGAAAGGAAAAGAAATAAATGATGATTGTTTGAATGATGAAATATTGTATTGACGGGCTTTTTAAAGAGCCCGTTTTTTTATACACTCAAAACGTTTGCTTAATGAATGACTTACTTTGGCTATGAAGTGATTACTTTCATGTGCGATCTCAATCAGGTAATTGGTGCCAATTTGAAAGAACGATTTGTTTTCATTCATCTGAATTTAATAAATTACAACAGCAAAAAAAGAAAGGTCATCTCTAACTTCAATTACTTCATCTGTAATTGAAATAACAATACTTTCAGCCGCTATTTTCAATTTCTTATTCTAAATCACTTTCCCTCTCCACCTTCCGCTTTTGATATAACTGAAAGCCATGATGAAAATAACTGTCCAGTAAAGCATTTCAGATGCCCATGCCCAGATTAAGCTCAGGTTAAATACTTCAAGTACACAATAAATATAAACGAGGTATAAAATAATTGTTACAGCTTCAATCATCAGGTTTACCCTGGTGTTTCCTGTTCCTGTAACTGCATTGAGCCATACAACTGAAATGGACATGAATAACATCCCTGTTGTTACAGTACGTAATACCGGCACTGCTGCATCAATAAAATCATCCGACAATTGAAATACCGACAGCAGTTCTTTTGCAAAAAGGTTAAACATCGTAAACATCAGTACTGCACAAATAAAACTCATGGTCATGATGCGGTAAATCAGCTTCATCACATCATTGATTCTTCCTTGTCCAATAATATTACTCACCATAGCATTGGTAGTTGAAGCAAATGCCCACACAAATACACCCGCCAGTGCAAAAATGTTCCGCATAACGTTTGATACAGCCAGTGCACGTTCGCCATGATGTTCAATTAAAATATAAAACACCAGCCAGCTGATTAAACTGATAGAGAACTGCCCGATCAGCGGTGCAGAAATATTCAGGATAAGTTTACTCAGCTCTTTGTTATAAGCCCAATGCTGAAACAACTGGAAACGGATATTAAGTTTTTTATAAACAATCAGCAACAGTACTACTGCCATTCCAATAAATTCTGCAATAACTGAAGCGTAAGCTGCACCGTTAAATCCAAGCTGCGGTAAACCAAAGTGACCATAAATCAAACTGTAATCAAAAAAGATATTGGCACCGGCTTCAAACAAAGTACCGATGATGAGGTAACGGCTGTTGTTGGTTCCCACCAAAAAAGCATTTCCCATCTGGAACAGGTAAAGAAAGGGAAGACCCCATACCCTGATCTTTAAAAAATCAACTGCTTTGGTATCAATATTGGCAGAGTGAAGTGTTTGTTTAAAGATAAGTGGCGCAAGAAAAAAAGTCAATGCAATTCCAATGGCAGCAAACACCAATGCAATACGCACGCCTTGTGAAAAGATTTTCCCAATTTCTTCAACCCTGTTTTCACCAGCCCTGCGTGCAATGAGCGATTGAATGGCATTGTTTAAACCATTGCCAACAACCGCTACAACAAGAAAATAAACACCAGTAATACCAGCTGTACCAAGAGCATTTTCGCCCAGGCCACTGATGAAAAAGTTGTTGGCTGTAAAGTTGAGGAATGGAACCAGCAAGGCTAAGCTGATAGGCAGCGATACCGACAGTATTTGGCGGTTAGTAATTTCAACCTGTAAATCATTCTTTGGTGCTATTGTTTCCAATTCAGTTCTTTCAGCAAAAATAGGGCAGAACCTGTTAAGCTTAATGCAGAATGCTTAAAGCTTAATGTAAAGGGCAAAGAGCCTTTTGTTTTACATTCACATGAAGCCATTTGCATTGTGTATTCAGCATTATTGCGTCTTCAGCATTCAGCATTTTATTGTATTATTGCAGCAACAGAACTTACAGCATTGTTACATCCTGTTTTACATATAGCCGCAGAAGAAATCGAAACACTTGATGCCTCGCAGCAGTACCTGTTGGTACAGTCGGGCAACGGGTTTATTGGCTTTGCATCATTTCATCCTGAAGAAAAGAAAGTAAATGGCTGGGCGGTTTTCGAATACAGTGAAAATGAACCAGCGGATGAACTGCAGCAGAAAATTTCGTCCATTGCGGCCGAACACAGCTGGGTTCACTCAAACTACAAAAAAATCATTCTTGTGCAGTACGGAGCGGGCAATGTTCTTGTACCTGCTGAACTTAATTCGGATATGGTGAAACTGCGTTTGCTGGATATGTTGAATGGTCACCAGAGCAATGTACAATTGAGGAGAGATGTTTTGTTGAAGCAGTCGGCAATTAATCATTATACAATTCCTGCAACAACTGCATCGGTGTTGAATCAACGTTTCACAAAAGGAGAGTGGTATCATGTGCAATCGTTGCTGCTCACTAAAAAACCATCAGCACAACCAACAGTTACAGCTACAGTACGCTTTAATGAACTGCAGATTACTGTAGAAAAGAACGGTGAATGGTTGTTGCTGCAAACCTACCAGTTCCAGACACCCGAAGATGCATTGTATTATATTCTCAATGCCATGCAGCAGTTGAACCTGTCCCAGGAAGAAACAACAGTTATTCTGCAGGGATGGATCGATCAGCGTTCAGCTTTGTACGATACATTGTATGGTTATATCCTGAATCTTCAATTAAAAAATGAACTGAATTACCAGTTCCCGGCAGGTAACCAGCCTGTTTATTTATCAGCATCACTCGACGAAGTTGTTTCATGCGTATCATAAGTGGAAAATATGGCGGCCGTACATTTCAGCCACCGGCTAAAATGCCTTATACAAGACCAACAACCGATCTTGCAAAAGGTGGTTTGTTCAATGTAATTGAAAACAATCTTGATATTGAAAGCCTCAAAACATTAGACTTGTTTGGTGGTACCGGAAGCATCAGTTATGAACTGGCAAGCCGTGGTGCAACCGATCAGACGATTGTGGAGAAGGATAATAACATGGCAGCGTTTATTCAGCAAACAGGCCAGAAGCTGGGTATTAAACTGAACATTGTAAAAATGGATGTATTCAAATACATTGAACAATGCAATGAAAAATTCGACTTCATTTTTGCAGGCCCGCCTTATGCACTGGGTACTATTGACGATTTGCCAAAGAAAATATTTGAACATCAGTTACTCAACGAAGGCGGATGGTTTGTACTGGAACACACTCCACGTAACAGTTATAAAAACTTTCCTTATTTCAGGGCCGAACGTAATTACGGCACCACCATCTTTTCTATCTTCGTAAACAAAGAAAAAGAAGAATGACAAAAAAAGAGGCAAGAAAAATTTATAAAGAAAAAAGGTTAAGCCTCACAACAGGAGATCGTAACAGGAACGATGATTTAATTCTGATTCATTTCCAGGAACTGGTATTGCCGCATATTGAGTATGTGCACACTTATCTTGCCATTAAAGAATATCATGAAATAGAAACCGATCATATTCTGCATTATCTCGAATTCAGAAATCCCGAATTAAAGATTGTGATTCCGAAAATGGATCATGAAAAAAACGAACTGCTGCATATTGAGTATGATGAAATGGTGGATGTGATGAAAAACGAATGGGGTATTCATGAACCGGTGAATGGTAACATGGTGGATGAAGAGCAGATTGACCTCGTGCTTGTTCCTTTACTTGCATTTGATGTAAAAGGCAACAGGGTTGGCTATGGTAAAGGTTATTACGATCGTTTTCTCAGCAAGTGCAGGCCCGATACATTAAAAATTGGGTTAAGTTATTTTGAAGCACTTGATTCCATTAGCAACAGCAATGAATTTGATATACCTTTAGATTATTGTATAACGCCGCAACGAGTTTATGAATTTAGCTGATATTACTTTCCAGTCTGTGCGTTTGTTACTGTTCCCGTTTGCATTGATTTACGGCGCAGCGGTTTGGGTGAGGAATAAATTATACGATAAAAACATTCTCAAATCAGTTTCAGTTAACATTCCCATTATTTGTGTTGGAAATTTAAGTGTGGGTGGCACAGGCAAATCGCCCATGGTTGAATATTTGTTGCGTCATCACAACAATGAATTTAAAATTGCCACACTCAGCAGGGGATATAAACGCAAAACAAAAGGTTATGTGCTTGCCGGCGATACAACCACTGCACTTGAAATTGGTGACGAACCTATGCAGTTTCATTTAAAGTTCCCTGAAGTAGCTGTTGCAGTTGGAGAAGAACGGCTGGAAGCTATTCCACAGTTGCTTCACGACAGACCGGAAACACAGGCTATTATTCTTGATGATGGTTTCCAGCACAGGAAAGTAAAAGCAGGATTAAATATTTTATTGACTGATTATAACAATCCTTTCACACGTGATTTCTTTTTACCAACGGGTGATCTGAGAGATGTCCGCAGCAGTTACAAACGTGCTGATGTAATTATCGTTACTAAATGCCAACCCGATCTTACAGAAGGAGAACGGAAGGAAATGCTGGATGAAATCAATCCATTACCTCATCAGCAGGTATTCTTTTCTGCCATTGAATACGGCACTCCCTATCATATTCTTCATCCGCAACAACAGTTTCAGCTGCACAAAAATGTGGAAGTGCTGCTCGTAACCGGTATTGCAAACACTGATCCGTTAAAAAAATATATTCTCGATAATTCCTATACTTACGAAAGCATTACCTACAGCGATCATTACATTTTCACTATTGATGATCTGAAAGAAATAGGGAAGCGTTATAAAAAAATTGATCATCTGGAAAAAGTTGTTATCACTACTGAAAAAGATGCAGTGCGCCTGGTAAAGTTCAGGGAAGAACTGGAGGAATCACCTGTTTATGTTTTGCCAATCAGTCATCGTATCTTGTTTAATGAAGAAAAGAAGCTGCATGAAACCATTCAATCATTTATCAGCAACTTTTCAAAGAAAAATGCACTATGAGTAAAAAATCAAACAAACCAAAAGCCTCATCATCCAAGCGCAAACACAATCTTACTGTTTACAAGGGGGCAATTGAAATTACAAGAAGCGGGATGGGTTATGTAAGTGTTACTGATCTTGAACGGGATATTATTGTTCGTCCGCAACACTTTAATACTGCACTTCACGGCGATACTGTTGAAGTGGAAATTTCCAAACATGGCGATGGCGGAAGAATGGAAGGGCATATAACAAAAATTGTTACCCGCAAACAAACAGAGTTTATTGGTCACATCAGCATACAAAAAAACTACAGCTTTTTTATTCCTGATACCGACAGGCCAATGCCTGATCTGCTGATTCCGGCAGAGAAACTAAACGGCGCTGTTAATGGCGAAAAAGTTGTGGTGAAACTGAATGAATGGGATAAATCAAAACGTGTTCCTGAAGGTGAAGTGCTTGAAAAAATCAGTAAAGAAGATGAGAATGATCTTGCGATGAAACAGATTTTACTGCAGGCAGGATTTTCATTAAGCTTTTCGGATGAAGCAATGGAAAATGCACTGCGTTTTCCTGAAGGAGTAAGTACACAGGAAGCAGATAAACGCAGGGACTTCCGTGATGTTCTCACATTTACAATTGATCCTGTTGATGCAAAAGATTTTGATGATGCTATTTCCATCAAAAAAGGATCAAACGGTTTGTATGAAATTGGTGTACACATTGCCGATGTAAGTTTTTATGTAGAACCGGGAACAGCTTTGGATGATGAAGCTTACGAACGTGCCACATCGGTGTACCTGCCCGACAGAGTTTTGCCTATGTTGCCCGAACGTATTTCAAATGAATTGTGTTCGCTTCGTCCAAATGAAGATAAATACACGTTCTCGGCTGTGTTTAAAATGAGCAGCAAAGGCGAAATAAAAGATGTGTGGCTGGGAAGAACAGTGATACATTCCAACCATCGTTTTACCTATGAACAGGTGCAGGAAATAATTGAAGCAGGCGAAGGTTTGTATAAAGATGAAATTCTGCTACTGAACACACTTGCACAAAAAATGCGTAAAGACCGTTTCAAAAAAGGAGCAATTAATTTCTCATCGCAGGAAGTACGTTTTGTGCTGGATGAAAAGGGCAAACCAATTGGCATTACAGTAAAAGAAAGTAAAGAAGCACATCAGCTCATTGAAGAGTTTATGTTGCTGGCAAACAAACATGTGGCTGAGTACATTGGTAAAATAACGGTAAAAGATAAGCCTGTTCCGTTTCCTTACCGTGTACATGATACGCCTGATGAAGCAAAGCTTGCTCCGTTTATGGTATTCGCAAAAAAGTACGGGCATGTGTTTGATATCTCATCACCCAATAAAATTGCTTCATCGTTTAACCAGATGTTGCAGGATGCACAGGGCAAACCGGAGCAGCATGTATTGGAAGCGCTCGGCATCCGCACGATGGCAAAGGCTGTTTACACCGCTGAAAACATTGGTCACTACGGTTTGGGCTTTGAGCACTATTGTCATTTTACTTCGCCTATCCGCCGTTATCCCGATGTGCTGGTGCATCGTGTATTACAGCAATGCCTGGACAATGATGTTCAGCCCGATAAAAAGATGGAAGCCAAATGCAAGCATTGCAGCGAACGTGAACGTGCAGCAATGGAAAGCGAACGTGCAGCCAACAAATACAAACAGGTTGAATACATGAGCCAATATCTTGGCGAAGAGTTTGATGGTGTGGTAAGTGGTGTGGCTTCATTTGGATTTTGGGTTGAAACAATTGAACATAAATGCGAAGGACTTGTTAGTTTATTTTCGCTGAGCGATTTCGATGATTTCACACATATAGAAGAAGATTATTGCTTGGTTGGAAAACGCAGCGGCAGGTCATTCCGTATGGGCGATAAAGTGACGATTAAAGTGGTCGCAGCTAATTTGGAAAAGCGTCAGCTGGATTATGAACTGGTTCTGGGACATCTTGATTCAACTGAACGAAAAGTGATGAAGACAAGAACTCATTCAGAAAAATCAAGAAAGAGTACTCCAAAATCTTTTGGACAGAGAAAGATGAGGAAGAAGTAGGCAACAGGAGGAAAGAGGTAAGAAGACACAAGAACAGAATAAACAAAAGTATAAATAAAAAGCATGCAGTCTTTTGAACAATTATTACAGCAGTTTGAAGCATATTTCAGCGTAAGGCAATTTCCTGAAGAACCGGCTTCGTTATATGATGCGTCACAATACATTCTCGGTATTGGAGGAAAGCGTGTTCGTCCCGTCATGTGTTTAATGGGAAATGAATTGTTTGACACAATAAAAACTGATGCATGGTATATGGCTTCGGCAATTGAACTGTTTCATAATTTTTCGCTCATTCATGATGATATCATGGATGAAGCACCGCTGCGCAGGGGGAAACCAACTGTTCATTCCATTCACGGAGTAAATACGGCAATACTTGCAGGCGATGTTACACTTACTAAAGCATATGATTGTTTGAGCAAAGTAAATCCCGCTATTCTTCAACCGCTGCTGAATCTGTTTAATAAAACGGCATTAGAGGTTTCTGAAGGTCAGCAGATGGATATGGACTTTGAAAAAAGAGAAACGGTAAGTTTTGATGAATATGTACGAATGATTGAATTAAAAACATCCGTCTTACTTGCTGCAAGTTTAAAGCTGGGCTCAATGATTGGTGGTGCAAGTGTAGGCAATACAGAACATATTTATGAATTTGGCCGTAACCTCGGCATAGCTTTCCAGGTACAGGATGATTATCTGGACGCATTTGGCGATCCTGCAAAATTCGGCAAGCAGGTGGGTGGTGATATCAAAGCCAATAAAAAAACCTTCCTGATGATTTATGCACTGGAATCAGGAACACAAGAACAACAACAGCAGTTACATGAACTGATGAAAACAAACCCGGCTGATAAAGTTGAAAAAGTACTGGCTATTTTCAAAGCAGCTGGTGTGGATGAATGGGCTATGCAGTTAAAGAATCAATATCTGGAAAAAGCCATGCAGCATCTTGAATCAATTGCTGTAATGAGTAAACGGAAAGAGCCGTTGAAAGAGTTAGCCCGGTTTCTTGTACAACGGGATTATTAAAATATCGATCGTAAAATAATCCCTTAAAGATGTAAAAAAACTGGTGATTATAAATGCTGATAAGCATTTTTGGTTTAACATTGCGTAGCCTTTTGAAGAAGTTAACCATGAAGCTAACTGCAACCAGGACTCTTTATTTTCTTTTCTTCCTTTTTTTTTCGGTTGGACTTAAAGCACAATTGAATGCTGATTTCTATATCAGTAACGGACAAGGTTGTGCTCCGTTGAAAGTTGCGTTTACAAATACATCTTCAGGAACATCAGCCAATACAACTTACACATGGAGTTTTGGCAATGGTAATACATCAGTACTTACTAATCCTTCTGCCATTTA
Organism: Chitinophagaceae bacterium UBA1931; assembly: GCA_002337125.1. GTDB lineage: Bacteria > Bacteroidota > Bacteroidia > Chitinophagales > Chitinophagaceae > Lacibacter. The sequence continues at coordinate 757,179 of DDFJ01000001.1, read as the reverse complement.
TTATGCGGAAGGCAATTTTACCGTTACACTAACAATTAAAGAAGGCACACAAACTTCCGTTAAAACAAAACAGGTAAATGTTTATAAAAAACCAACTGCCGATTTTAACTGGTCAGCGTCCAAAGGTTGTTCTGCATTTACAGTCAACTTCAACAGCACATCAACTGCAGGAGATGGTTATCTCTCATCTTATTACTGGGACTTTGGAGACGGCAGCACACAGCAATCTTATGGTTCTTCGGTTAGTCATACTTATCAATCCATTCAAAAAGCATCTGTTACATTAACAGCAACCAACCAGTACGGCTGCTACAGCACAGTCACAAAGAATGATATTATTGAAACCATAGATCCGCTTGTTGCTGATTTCACTGTTGATCAGACAGTGCTTTGCAAAATTTCAGAACAGGTTGCTTTTACCAATAAAAGCAGCGGGCCCGGAACACTTAGTTATCTGTGGGATTTTGGTGATGGAGGTACTTCAACAGAAGTAAATCCAAAGCATGTATTCAACCAGAAAGGAATTTATACAATCAAACTTACAGTTACAAGTTCTGAAGGTTGCGTTACCACAAAAACGTTGAGCAATTATGTAAACGTTGCTTCGTACAAAGCTGATTTTTCAATGAGTGCATCTGAAGTGTGTTCCGGACAGCCTTTACAGATTACAATTCAAAGTTCACCTGCGCCATCACAAACAACCTGGCAAATGGGTGATGGAAACACAAATTATTATACATACAATTTCAGTTATTACTATTATAACAAAGGGGATTATAATATTAAACTCGTTAACAGTTTTGGGAGCTGTAAAGATTCTGTTATAAAAACAGTAAAGGTTAAGCAAACACCTATTGTAAACGGTTTTCTTGATACATTACTTGATAAGTGCGGAGCACCTGCAAAAATACAATTCAGGGATACAACTGCTAATGCGGTTAAATGGGAATGGTCTTTTATGTATGATTATTACAACCCGGTTGTTAACTCTACTCTGCAGAATCCGGTATTTACCTTTCCCAATTCCATTACTTACAATACACAGCTGAAAGTAACCAATACCGAAGGTTGCAGCGCTGTTGCAAGTAAGTATGTTACAGTTACACGTCCGTATGTAAGCATTGGTTATCTTTCCTCAACTGCAAACGGAACCAGTTCCTGTACGCCATTTACTGTAAAATTTAATGCAGGTTCAACTGAGCCCATCGCTAACTACAAATGGACGTTTCCCGGCGGTGTAACATCAACTGACCCTACACCTGAATTTACTTTTTCTACGGTAGGTAGGCACACAGTAACTCTTTTATATACAACTGTGAATGGTTGTACAGGAACTGTGTCTTACGATAACATCAACATCCTGGCAAAAACAGTTGCAGATTTTATTTCAACGTCAGGTACAGAAATCTGTGGTAACACACCAGTACTTTTCAAAAGTACATCAGCTAATCAGCTTTATCCCGGCATATGGATAATTGACGGAAACTATGTCCAGGGAAATTTCACGTATAACAACTTTGACCTGAATTATAAATTCATGACATCAGGCAAACATACAATAACACTGATAGCAACTAATGGTACATGCAGCGACACAATAACAAAAACAGACTATATAAATGTTAAACCTCCTTTTGTAAATATTGCTGATAAAAAACAGGACTGCTCAAACAGGGGAGAAGTAACATTCACAGACGGATCAACACAGGTAAAAAGCTGTCACTGGGACTTTGGTGACAATTCATCTGCAGATTACACATCAGCACAGCCAACCATAAAACATCAATACACTTCATCCGGTTATTATAAAGTAAAGCTCAGTGCTACGAATGATGCCTGCACAGTGAGTGACTCTGTTAATGTAACTGTATTGCTGAAACAAAATCCACAATTATCCTCAGCCTCAACCAATCTTTGTGCTGCTGAAAACCTGAATTATACAATTACCGGCCTTGAAAAAATTCCGGGAATAAATTTATGGAACTATAATTTCTACCGGATTGAATATGGCGATAACAGCCAGTTCTCAGGTTATAATAATACTTCTTATCCCTATTATATTGACAGAATACCATTCAGTGGTTCGCTTAGCGGAGGGCTAAATCCTTCAAAAGATAAGTTGCGGATGATTGTTTATAACAGCAGCAACGGCTGTTATGATACAACCAATTACCTTTCATACAGCATCAAAGGTGCGGTTGCAGCATTTTCCATAGTAGCTGATAAACTATGTTACCAATCGCCTGTTCAATTTATGGATAATTCCACCGTAACCGGCAACAACAAAATCCTTTCCTGGGAATGGAATTTCGGCGATGGCATTACCCAAACCTTTACACAGGGTGGAGCAGTAAGTCACAATTACACAAACCCCGGCGGCTATTATGTTACACTTAAAATAACTGATGCCGGTGGCTGCAGTTCTTCCACAACATCCTATTCAAAATATGTAACGGTCAATGGTCCCAAGGCTGCTTTCTATTCATCAGGAAACAACGTGGCACTTAATACAACGGTTTATTTTTATAACAATACAAACGATTACAACAGCTACAATACACAGTACAAATGGGATTATGGCGATGGCAGCAGCAGCACTGCTTATTATCCTTCACATACCTACACAGCTGCAGGTACCTATACTGTTACATTAACAGCAACTGATCCGCAAACAGGTTGTACTTCTTCAGATACGCAAACAATTACAGTAAAGGATTTTAATACGGCTTTCAGCTTTTCAACTTCTTATATCAGTAACGTTTCCTGCCCACCGGTTGTGGCAAGATTCAATAATACTTCAGTTGGTTATGTAAAAATAAACTGGGATTTTGGTGATGGTACAACAGCTGGTAATGTGAATTACCCTTCACATATTTACACCAAACCGGGAAAGTACTTTGTTAAACTATTTGTATATGGCGAAAATGGTTTAAAAGGTACTTACATCGACTCTGTGATTGTAAAAAACATACAGGCAAGCTTAGAGTTTAATCCTGCGTATGCTTGTGCTTCGCAGCAAATAGATTTCAAAGCAACTGCAGCAACAGGAACAAGCTCATACATGTGGGATTATGGCGATGGTGTTCTGCAATCTTCAACCGACAGTACTGCGTTTCATTTCTATAAATATCCAGGCGTATATAAACCTGTAATTCTTTTGACAAATGCAGATGGTTGTTCTGTACCCGTGTCTTCTCCCGGCAATATTGTAATCGACAGTTTGTCCGTAGGTATTAAAGGAATTCCTTCGCAATTGTGTAACCAGGCGACCATCAATTTCATGTCGGATGTTTACAGCGTTGGAGCATCTCAATCGCCCGATTTTCTTTCTTACAAATGGAACTTTGGAACAGGTAATGCTGCCGATACGTCAAATGAAATGAATCCTTCTTTCATGTTTAATAAACCCGGTACATACATCGTTACACTTTCTGTGCATGCAAAATCGGGTTGTTATAAAGAAGTAACAGAAACACTCGTTGTAAAACAATCATCAAAAGGAACGATTACAGGTCCACTGGATTTATGTCCCGGACAATCAGCACAATTTACAGGTACAGCATCAATCACCAATGGAGTGCAATGGAAATGGGATTTTAAAAACGGGCAAACATCCACCATACAAAATCCATCATCTCAACTATATAATTCAGCAGGTAATTACCTTGTAACACTGGTTGTAAATAACCAGGGCTGTACTGATACAACAACACATTTGTTAACCGTACATCCCGATCCTGTTGTACAGGTTAACCCGGCTTCTGCAACCTTATGTGCAGGCAAAACGGTGCAGTTGAATGCCAGTGGTGGAACTTCTTATCAATGGACTCCTGTAACTGGTTTAAACAATGCACTTGCAGCATCACCCGTTGCATCACCTGCTTCTTCAACAAACTATACGGTTAAAGTAACAACTGATTTTGGTTGCACTAAATCATCTTCAATACAGGTTGATGTTGTGAAGCCGTTCAAATTATCAGCAACAACAGCTTATGCAATCTGCGAAGGAGAAACGGTAAACATTTCTGCAACAGGAGCATCAACATACAAATGGATTAACAACACATTGGGATTAAGTAATACCAATACTTCAACCGTAACAGCTAATCCAGCTTCAACAACATTGTATACGGTTGTTGGATATGATTCGTACGGATGTTTTACCGATACTTCGTTTATAAACGTAACAGTAAACAGTAAACCAACTGTTAATGCTGGCCCTGATATAGAATCATTACCAGGTAAAGCCGTGCCGTTAAATGCAACAGGCAGTAATGATATCAGTAAGTGGATATGGACTCCCTCTGATTATCTCAGTTGTACACAATGCCAGTCGCCCATCAGCACTGCAATTAAAACAACTACTTACATTCTCAAAGTTTTAACTGCACAAAATTGCAGCACTACCGATACTGTAACCGTTAAAATACTTTGTAACGGAAGCCAGATATATGTTCCAAGTGCATTTACGCCAAACAATGATGGCAAGAATGATGTGTTTGGAATTATGGGCAACGGTGCATCGCTTATCAAACATTTTGTGATTTACGACAGATGGGGAAACAAAGTTTTTGAGAAGAAGAATATCAAAGCCGATGACCCCGCTGCTGGTTGGGATGGAACATACAGAAACTTCCAGTCCGAACCCGGTGCATATTCTTATTATGCCGAACTTGTTTGTGATGCTACGGGCGAAATATTTGTCAGAAATGGCACTGTGATACTCATCAGATAAAATTCCATATAGTTTTAGTTTATGTTCATATATTCGGGACAATTCATTTCCCGATTTTTCGCTATTTTGAACTTTTTAAAGCAAATTCTTACATATGGGTAACGGTTTATTCCGCACAAAGAAAATTCAAAACCTAACTGATGCAGATAGTGAAGACGAGCATGTGTACGGCGGATTAAAAAAAGTACTGAATGTAAGGGATCTTACTTTCCTTGGAATTGCAGCCGTAATCGGAGCCGGTATCTTTTCTACCATTGGTTCTGCAGCCTTTCACGGTGGCCCCGGTGTTTCACTCTTATTTGTAATTACAGCTATTACCTGCGGTTTTTCGGCTTTGTGTTATGCAGAATTTGCAAGCCGTATTCCTGTAAGCGGTAGTGCTTACACATATGCATATGTAAGCTTTGGTGAACTCATTGCATGGATCATTGGCTGGGCGTTGATTCTTGAATACGCCATTGGTAATATTGTGGTAGCCATCAGCTGGAGCAGTTATTTCAATAACCTGTTACAAGGTTTACATATTCATTTGCCTTACTGGCTTTCAACCAATCTTTCAACAGCAAAAGAAACTGTTGCAGCCATACATGAGCAGATTGCAAAAGGTGTTACTGCAACTCCCGAAATGCAAAGCATGATTGATGGTTTCAATAATGCTCCTGTATTATTTGGCATAAAGTTTTTCATCAATCTTCCGGCATTTATCATTGTTGCATTAATTACATGGCTGGCTTATATTGGAATGCACGAAAGTAAACGCAGTGCCAATGCAATGGTGGTGTTTAAATTGCTGGTGATTGTTTTTGTAATTGTAATGGGCTTCTTTTATGTTGATTCATCCAACTGGAATCCGTTTATGCCCCATGGCTTTACAGGGGTGCTGCAGGGCGTAAGTGCAGTATTCTATGCCTATATTGGTTTTGATGCCATCAGTACAACTGCTGAAGAATGCAAAGATCCTCAACGTGATTTACCAAGAGGTATGATGTATGCTTTACTCATTTGTACTGTACTTTATATTTTAATTGCATTGGTTTTAACAGGCATGGTTCATTTCAGCGAGTTGAAAGTAGATGATCCGCTGGCTTATGTGTTTGAAAAGCTTGGTTTGAAATGGATTGGTTATATCATCAGCATCAGTGCTGTTGTGGCAACTACCAGTGTATTGCTGGTGTTCCAGCTTGGACAGCCAAGAATATGGATGACGATGAGCCGTGATGGTTTATTACCAAAACAATTTTCAAAAATTCACAAAAAATATCAAACACCTGGTTTTGCAACAATCATAACAGGATTACTTGTTGGTATTCCATCGTTGATTGTACCATCTTCATTGATGACCGATCTTACCAGCATTGGTACTTTGTTTGCTTTTGTGCTTGTATGCCTTGGTGTGTTGTTGTTACCCAAACTGCAGGGCCAGCCCGGTAAGTTTAAACTGCCATACGTCAACGGTCAGTACATTTTACCAGCATTGCTTGCGTTATTCATCTTCCTGTTTCGTGAGCGGATTGTAAATGCAGTAAGCCATATGGGCAATGAGGCTCACCAGGAAATTCTGTTCCTGCTGTTTATTGTTATTGCTGTTGTTATTGCAACCTATACATTCATCAGGAAGTATTCATTGATACCGGTGCTTGGTGCATTGAGTTGTTTATATCTCATGATTGAAATACCGGTTAACAGCTGGTTCTGGTTTTTCATCTGGATGGGTGCTGGGCTGATTATTTATTTCTTCTACGGTTATAAAAAAAGTAAGCTTGCAACACATCAATAATTACATTTGCTGCGAAAATTCTGTTTGCCAATTATATAAATCAATCGTATGGCTTTAACCCGCAAGATGTCAGTAAGGAAAAGGATTGCACTTGTTGCACATGATAACCGTAAAACAGATTTAATCGATTGGGCTTTTTACAATCGTGTGGCATTAACCAAGCATGAACTGTTTGCAACAGGCACAACAGGTAAGCTGCTGGAAGATAAACTGGATCGTCCAGTAACAAAATTACTCAGCGGCCCGCTGGGAGGCGATCAACAAATAGGAGCGTTAATTGCCGAAGGAAAAATTGATGTACTTGTGTTCTTCTGGGATCCCATGGAAGCACAGCCACATGATCCTGATGTAAAAGCATTGTTACGCCTGGCTGTAACCTGGAATATTCCCATTGCATCCGACCGTGCTACTGCCGATTTTATTTTTACTTCTCCCATGATTCTCCAGGAGTATGAAACAAAGCTGGAAGATTACTCCCAGTATTTAAAAAGAGAAATCAAACATTAACTGTTTCAACAAAACATACAAGGCCTGTAAGATTTGAAAACCTTACAGGCTTTTTTCATCTCATTACTTCATACATGGTGCATAATTAGTGCTTGCTTTTAACGAAAAAGCGTTGTAACTTTTACATACGTTCTTTCACACTAAAACGCATTTTATGAATTTCGTACAACGCATTGAAAAATGGGGCGATGCTCATCACCCGAAATGGATTGACATTATCCGTATTGCTTTGGGCGGCATTCTTGTAATCAGGGGATTTCAGTACATCAACAATATGACTGAAATAACCAACTTGGTCGGCAAGGCACCATTTGTTAATCTGTTTTCTGTAAGTTTTGTTTCACACTACGTCATATTTGCACACCTTATTGGAGGTGCACTTGTTATGACAGGCTTGTTAACTCGTATGGCTGCAGTTGTGCAGGTACCTGTTTTACTTGGTGCTGTTATTTTTATCAACTCATCTGGCGGACTTTTTCATTCTGATTCTGAGTTGTGGTTTTCTGTTCTCATTCTTATTCTGTTGGTATTCTTTGCTGTTGAAGGCAGTGGCCCAATCAGCATTGATGAATGGATGAAAACACACAACGATGAACGTCCGCACAAACATAAATGGGAATAAAGTCCCAGTGGTGTGTTAGGAATACCCCGGCTTCAAATTCTGAACGAGGCAGTTGTTGATCAGATTTTGTTCAGCCGGGGTTATTTTTGCAGCATAATCAATGTGTAATACCAATAGAAACACTGATTGAACGGATGAGGCAGATTTTATTGATTTGTTTTTGTCAGGGATCAGCAGTGCAGAAAAGAAATTCGTGCAATTCGTTTTAATTCGTGTAATTCGTATTGCAAATTCGTGTTATAAAAAATTGTATTTAATAAAATGAAATTTCAGATAGGCGATAAAGTATTAATCATTCATTCAAACGAAGAAGGTGAAGTAGTGGATATCATCAACAAGAAAATGGTAACTGTTGATGTGGGGGGAGTGCAGTTCCCTGTTTATACCGATCAGATTGAACATCCATATTATAAACGATTTACTGAGAAAAAGGGTGAACTTCCCAAACCACAGAAAAAGTATGTTGACAATGTAAAAAAAGAAAAAGGCTCAAACATTAAAAACTACCAGGTAGGCGAGGGGATATGGATTGCTTTTTTGCCTGTATTTGATAAAGATATATTTGATGATGATGTGGTGGATTATTTCCGCATTTATTTAGTGAATAACACCGATACAGCTTTTAAGTTTGATTACCACCTGCGTTATACCGGCGATAGTGAGTTTAACTTAAAGAATGAATTGCTTCCGTACAACGATTTTTATATTCATGATGTGGAGTTTGAAAAACTGAATGATGCTCCACGATTTGATTTTGAATTCAGTCTTGCAGAACCCGATAAAAAGAAAGCCGATTATTTTGAAGCATCGCTGAAGCTGAAAGCAAAGCAACTGTTTAACCGCATTGAAGAAATGCTGAAAAAACAGGAAGCCAGTTTCTCTTATCAACTGATGGAAACTTATCCCGACAAAGTAGACAAGGAAAAAGTGGACATGAGTAAGTTAACAGCAGCCGGTTTTAAAGTGTACGATGCCAGCAAGGCAAGGCAGCATATACCACCTGCACGATCAGTGGTTGATCTGCACATTGAAAAGATCAGCAACAACTGGAAACAACTCAACAATTTTGAAATACTCACGGCGCAGCTGAATGAGTTTGAAAAGTATTACGAGCTAGCGGTGCTGCATCATCTTCCATCCATGATTTTTATACACGGTGTGGGCGAAGGAAGACTGAGAGATGAAATACATGATTTGCTGCGGATGAAAACGGAAGTAACATCCTTTGTAAACCAGTACCATCCCTTGTATGGTTACGGAGCTACAGAAGTGTTTTTTCAGTTTAAGAAATGAGGGAGAGTTGTAAGTAGTAAGTGATAGGTTGTAAGTGATGTGTTGAAACCCCGTCAGCAGTTGCAAACCCTGATGGCGGTTGAATTGAAGGAATACATTACAGCTCTGACGAGATTTTTTATACTTTATTAAAAAAGTTAAATTCAACAATTGTGCATGAGTTGTTGGTCGGGAGACACAACAATGGCGACTGTAAATTTTTACTTCAACAATTGAAAAGAAGATGAAGAATACCCGTAAAATTTTTAGAAGACAGAGCATAAAAAAACAATTTATCATTCTTGGAGTACTGTTTTTTAATGCTGCAGTACCTAAATGCCAGTCCAGTTATACTGATTTATTAAACATGGGTATTAAAATACCCGGGCATTTTATTTACAAAGAACCAATAAAATCAATCAGTCTTAGTAGGCAAGACATAATTGACTACTGCTGTTATGGCATTACCGAAAATTCAACGCCCGTTGATACAACTATTTTATTTGAAATGATTGATAATAATAAATCAGCAGATACAGCTATTTGGACGGATACTGAAATTAATAATTATTATTTACTTGAAAATGGATATATAAATCCATATAAGTTCATTGATGAAAAACTAAAACAAACTGATCTGCTTTCAAGGGAATATTTTTTTGAACAGATTGAAACTATTAACAACCCTGATAACTGTGCTAAAGGTATTTGCAAAGTATCCAGACCTTTGTTCGATAAGTCACAAGATTATGCAATAATGCAATTTCAATATACTAACTGCAGAAATGAAGGTTATTTTGTAATCAAATTATTTAGGAAGGTAAACCAGGTTTGGCAAAAAGGTTTGATAATAAAAGAATGGAGAACTTCTTTAGTATATTAAAAGATATGGGAATGGGAGTTACTGGTAAGCAATGGCAGCCGCTTATGAATAGAACTTAATAAATGATGTCAACAAAGGAAAAGGCACTTTTGGCTAAAGCCGCATCAGTCTTTCCTTTATTGCCCCGCCTTTAAAGGCGGGGCAATGAATACATACCAGTCATGGGCTTTAGCCCAAAAAAAGTTCTCCATCTGTTTCTCTTCAATTCAGCATTCACCAGTTAAAGCTGTCTGACGTTTTCAACGTCCTGACACCAGCCCCTGACAATCAGACTGCTTGCGAAAAATCTATGTGTTAAACATTTTTTTTCCTGCCAATATCCTTACCAACCGGAATAACATTACCAACTTAACTTTCAACTTCAGTGCTGCATTCATTCTTTCCCGCACCATTCAATTCCTCTTCCTAATCAAACCAATATCACAATCCTCGACAGCATGTCGCTGTACACCAACTGACCTCTTGTACCCACCACACCCACACGGCAATAATACCGCACACCTGCCTGCAGGTTACTGATGATTATTTTACGGCTGCTGCTGGCAAGGCTTATCCAGCCCTGTGTTTGTAACGATGCATCGGTTGTAAACTCATGCAGGTAAGCCGTAGCGCCCTTTACACGGTTCACCATTAATTCAAGATCGCCGCTGTTTACACCATTCACCACACGAAAATTTTCAGGCTTGCCTATAACTACAGCCGACTGTTCTTTTGTAAGCGAAAACCCCGAAGTTAATATTGCACTTATATCGCCACCCGAAGCAAAGTTTACATAACTGCCAATATTGCGCAGCACATCAATTAACTGCAAACGCCTGCTATTTTTTTCAGCAATGGCACTGCGGTTTCCTGTTTTTGCACTTACCAGCGCCTCACTGTAAGCAACCGCTGCGGCAGAAAGAACGGCAATTGACGGAACAGGCGAGGGGAAGAGTGTATTACCTGTAAGATTGCTGATGATGTTATTTACTTTCGATTCAAGATCACCATCGGTATAACGGTTGAAGCTGAGCGATACACGTTGCATTTTTCAATAGATTTTCGGTTTGTTAAAATACGGCTGCATTTGCACAGCCATTAGCAGCAACAAAGAAATTAAAGACAATTGAAAAAGTCAATACCCCAACAGGTATTGACATTGTACTTAAAAAACAGTATGTACCAATGAAGCAGATGCCATTTTAACCAGCCGCTTTTTGCTGAAAAGGGAAAGAAAAAGCAAAACCCATCATTTTTATAAGTAATACTACGGCAGCCTGTTTTCGCACAACTGCCCTTTTTTTCCGTAAAACTTTTATCAGCAGTCGTGAAATGTTCTTCATTGTTCAGTACACAACGGTCATTGTTCAGCAAACAACAGCAATTGTTCAGTGAACAATGCTCAATGTTGAACGAACAACAGCCATTGTTTGGTGAACTACAGTCACTGTTCAGTAAACAACAACTATTGTTCAGTGAGCAACGCTTATTGTTCAGCAAACAACAGGCATTGTTTGGTGAACGAAAGCCATTGTTCAGTGAGCGGGAAGCATTGTTGAGCGGGTAAAAGCAGTTGTTGCAGGGGAGGAGTAAAGAAAGAAGAAGGAAGACCCCGTATGTGGTTGTAACCCTTACGGCGGTTAAAAAAGAAGAGCTTTGTACAATAGCCGGTTTAAACTTTTAGAAACGTTTGCATATATATGCGAAAAAATTGTATTGGCGAAAGTTTTTCCTGGCAAAACAATACAAAAAGCAGATTGATAATGAGGCAGTAAGTATTAAAAAGCGAAAGTTTGGAAATGGAAAAGTTTCGTAAATTTATGCGTTGTGCGTCATGCTTGACACTTTGTAGCAAAGTTTATTTCACCTGAAATGATAATAAAGAATTTGATTCGACAAAATAAAAAAAATGGAGTAAGCCGAAAATCCAATAAAGAGTAGGCGAAAAAAAATTAATTTACACTATGTACAGAAAGCAATTTTTTTTATCGTTATCCTTCTTGTTTATTTTATCTACGGTTGCTTTTTCTCAAACAACTATCAAACAAAAATCTTCAAATAGGTTAAGTTTAAAAAGTTTAAAACTTTCGATTCAAGTTGACACTTCAACGAATTCGTATTTTTATATTAACGATGATATGCTGGTTGTTCAATTCAAGAAAGATTATTTTTTTGAATTATTGTTAACTAACGAACCGTCTAAAATAAAGGAATTAAAATCAGAATTCAGGAATGATGAATTCCCTCAGACCATTGACAATAAACATGAACTGGTAAAGTACTCAGACTCTTCTTCTTTCAAATTAAATGGGGTTACGTTTTGGAAAGTGAGGAAAAGTTGGCGTCCAGTACCCACATATTGGACTGAGATGTACGAGAAGAAAAAACTTAATAGTCAACAATTAACAGACTATGTTAATAGCGACAAACAAAGTTGGCAGAAAAGCAATAGTGCAATAATATACTATGGCGAAAATCCAAAAACTAAAAATTTGTTTTTGTTATCAGGGGGATTTCGAAACGAAGGAGAATTGCCTACTGATTTTGAAGAACGACTGAAAAAGATTGTTTTAAGTATAAAACTTTTGTGACGACATTAATCAAGAGATAGCACGAACGCACAACAAATGTATTTGCAATAGCAGGGCTTGACGGAAGAACAATCAGCAGCAATCTTTAATCAGCTTCAGCTACCGGCTGACGGAAAATTTTCAGCGACAAAATGTATCTTCAACTTTTAAAACAATAAGCGGCTTTGGTACCGGCGGACGGAATGACTAATATCCTGCCATCGCAAATACTTGACCGTTGTAGGCAATCCCGACGCAGCACTCTTCACATTCAGCATGTCATAAATAAACCATGAAACGAGATTTAAAAATCTTACTGACTTTGCTTTTGGCTTCAATTTTTATAAGCTCCTGTAAGAAGCAAGCACCCGTTTGCACGGGAAATTGTGGGACAATTAATGCAAACGGAAGTGTAATTAATAAACTGACAGCTACAAGCGCATCGGGTGTTCCGGTTTCTTTAAGTTGGGTAAAGTTTGTCGGTGGCTTTTCTCAGAGCGAAGTCATAGCAACTGTAAATTCTAAAACTGATGGCTCATTTAACTTTACCTCAAACATTGACACGACATATTTTTCCAAAGGGTATTTCCTTTCGTTAAGTGTTGGTAAAAGCAATGACTATATAATCTTAGGATATTCAGGTGTTATAGAAACCAGAACATATTCTTTTGACCAAAACGCTTTTCAAGCGAAGCAATTTGAAGTTTACAAAAAGGCAAATCTTAAAATAAGATTACACCGGACGCTGAATGACAATTTCAAGAGTTACGCAATAACCCACTTCAATGTCACTGACTTTTCTTTGTATGATTATAACGTTCAATCACCACAAGAAGTAATTGACAGAAATACAAGCGAGCTAAATGTGGAAACGGTTGCCGATGTCTATACAAAGATTAAGACCCTGAAAACGTTTGCCAATGGTACATCAACCGCTACCCTTGACTCTGTAAAATGCACGCCTAATTCGCCCGGCATTTATGACGTTAACTTCTAATGGGCAGCCTACAACATCAGTTTGCTGCAATAGCGGCTTGACGAACAAAGGCTCGACATCAGGATCTTTAATGAACTAAGTTCTAAATTTAAGCTGACGAAACACAGACTTCCGCTACTGACAGCAAGCTGTGAGCCGTTATGTGCAATTTTAAAGACCTACTATGATAGACTGGAAACCTATATCAGAAGTTGAACTTTACGATCAAATTCAAAAGACAGAAATCGACTTAAATGGAGATCTTTGGAACTTTTGGCAATTGATTAAAATTGACCCCGCAAAGTGGACAGAGAAGAATTATGGCGACAAAGGTGGAGGCTTTTGGGTTGTTGCAATTTGTGGAACAAAAATTATTTGGTACAACGATATTGAAGAAGGCTTCAATATTTCTTCCTATAAAACATACGGACAAATAGAAGGATACTATTGTAATCAAGACGACCTGAGTGCGGCTTTAACTCGACTATTTGACTTGATAAAATTTGGTGGAGAAATAATTGGGCAAGCTGGGCCACCACTAAACCTGACATAAAAACTGCACATAACATCGGTATTGCCAAAAGTGGGGCTTGACAAACTAAATTTCAGCAGTTGTATGTAACCCCCATATAGTCCAAGTATGCCACTCCAAATAGCAAGAATAAACCTACAGAGTGCTGGCGCAAGAATTAGGCTGAGCAAAAGAGCGCAGGCTTCTTGTGCCTGAAGAACAGGAAGTTTATCTTTTTTGCCGCTGTTGGTATTGCTGCTAAATAAAACCACCACAGCCATTGTTGTGTGTTTTCACCATAGTCGTTAACTTAACGATTTATAATTGACAGACAATGTTTCATAATGCGTTGTTTTATTGAAATTCTTATGCGTGATACAACATTAAGTGGCAACCGGTTTGACTATTTATGGCATAAGACTAATCAAGGTATTGACACCATTTTAAAAGATAATTTTCAATTACCAGCTTTTCTTATTGACAGTAGTTTAGCAGCCTTTTGTGATAGTTTACTACTCTTTGACTCTAACAGTGATAAAATCCATTTAACAAGTTGGCCAGAGAAAAAGATTTCAAGTCTTACAAAGAAAAATATACGGTTGTTTATTGGCTATATTGATGATAAAAAAGACAAAAATGTAGTTATTCAATTTATTTCATTAAAAGAATTTAAAAAGTACCGACATATATATTCTGAACAACTATTTCTTGTTGTACCCAGAAAAGAACTACATTTTGTAATCATTAATCTTGGTCAATAATAATTTGATCAAATGAAAAAAGTTCAACTACGTTATTACCGTACAAGAGTGCGACGCCAATGCAGCCACATAGCAGTACTAAACCCTGCTTCATAATAGTTCTTATTCGTACATTTGCTGTTGCTGCAAGCTAAGCTATCGTGGCGCCAATGGCGCCAAGGAAAGTCCGGACAGCACAGAGCAACGTACCGGTGAAGAGCCGGGTGGCGCCAAAAGCGCCAACAGAAAGTGCCACAGAAAATAACTACCACGCCACAAGCGTGGAAAAGGTGAAAATGTGAGGTAAGAGCTCACAACTTTTTATGGTAACATACGAAGTGGGTAAACCTTGCGTGCTGAAATGCCACATAAACCGTCGCCTGAGAGCGGCTCGTTCGATGACGGAGGGTAGGCAGATTGATCCCGTTGCGTAAGTTGCGGGACAGATAAATGATAGCTCACGACAAAATCCGGCTTACAGGTTTGCAGTAATTTTTATATCGGGGTGTGCGTTGCATGCCCCGACCTTTTTTATACATACCGTTCTTTATAGATCTGCAGGTGGTGTGTAACATGCCCCACCAAAATATAACCAAGTGCATTAACAGTTACAAGATGATCGTTGAGGCGGGCTTTTTTATTAAGATCGTTTTCAGTAAAATTTTCAAAAAGGAATGTGGTTGATTTGCGTACTGCAAGCATTTCCTGCCGCAGCGAATCAATTGTGCGGTTTTGCACATTGGCAGCTTTGGCAAAAATATTTTCATCAAAACTGGTGAGTGGTTGTGAACTGTCTCTTGCAAACCAAAGTGCTCTGAAAGCAAATACCCTTTCGGTATCAATGATGTGCTGAAGTAATTGCTTTACCGTCCATTTACCTTCTGCATACGCATAATCGGCTTTTGATTCAGGTATTGATGTAAGAAAATCTTCGAGCAGTTTTTGCTGGTTGTTTAAAGCAAGGTTCAGGTCATCTTCCTTTACGCTCATTACATAATGTGCGCTGAATAATGAGTAATCAGTTGAATTTGGCCTTGGCATATTTCTCAAATTGGAAGGTGAAAGTAAAGAATAAATTCAAGTTTAAACAAAATGGCCACGAATACACGAATAAACGGAAAATCATACGTGCATCCGTGGCTACCTGTTTTTAAATTTTATCCTTTTCTTTTTTTCTTCACTTTAGGTTTGGGAGCAGGAGTGGGTGTAACAGATTTGTTACGTTCGCCCTTGAGCGTAGCAGCAACCTTGATTGATTCGTACGCATTGATGATTCCGCCTGTGCGGCTGAAATCAGCAAAATCTTCTTTTGTTTCAGCGCCGGGTTTGGTTACTTCTGTCTTTGGATTCTGTGCACCTTTTTCAATGCAATACTTCACCTGTTCAGCAGTAAGATCTGGGTAGTATTGAAGAATAAATGCAGCTAAACCTGCCACAACAGGACTTGCCATACTTGTTCCCTGTGCAAAGCCATAGGTATTACCGCCTGGAACTGTTGAATAGATTTTTACACCAGGTGCAAATACATCCACTTCCTTTTTACCATAGTTGCTGAAATCAGCAGCGAGTCCACCTGTTTTAGGATCGCCGCTTGCACCAACAGTAATAAAGTTGGGTGCTTTCATTTTTGTATCGGCAAATATTGGGTTGGGATAGTTTTCTGTACTGTCAACATTTTTTCCATCGTTACCTGCAGCATGTACCAACAATACACCTTTGCTTTGCGCATAACGTACAGCATCATCCACCCATTTCTTTTGTGGTGAAAAGCTTTTACCAAAACTCATGTTGATGATTTTTGCACCATTATCAACTGCATAGCGAATTGCAAGTGCAATATCTTTATCGTGTTCATCACCATCGGGCACTGCACGTATCATCATAATACGCACATCAGATGCAACACCATCCATACCAATTCCATTATTACGCACTGCACCAATAATACCGCTTACATGTGTGCCGTGGAATGGTGTATTCGCCATTACATCGGGGTTACCATAGTAACGGTCGTTGAAATCATCGTAATTATCTTTTACAATTTCGCCCCTGAAATCTTTTGGTGCAACTGTTGGGCCATCGGCTTTCTTTTCCTGGCCTTTGTAGTAGCTGGTAAATTCTTCCATGAGGAAATGATTGGTTACATCCATCATATCAAAACCTTTAAACAATGCAAACATGGTTGATTTTGCATCTGACTCTTTTGAGTTGGTTGGTTTGAATGTGATCAGATCGTTACCGGTATATTCTTTCTTAAACTTAACCTGCAAAATACTGTCGGCATCGCCTGACTTCCTGTACAAACCACGAAGAAACAACACCTGCGACTGTGCTTCGGTTGATCCGTTTTCAATATCAGCCTTTGCTTTTTTATACAAAGCATATTCTTCTTTTTCCTTTGCTGATAACTTCGATTCATCCACATTACCGCCATATTTAGCTTTTAATGAATGATAAATGCGGGCAGCTTCGTACGAATCTTCGCCAACATTTCTTCCATCTTTATTACCAAGAAAATTCCATCCATACACATCATCTACATAACCATTCTTATCATCATCAATTCCGTTGCCGGGAATTTCTTTGGGATTATGCCAGAGAATAGATTTGAGATCTTCGTGAAGGGTATCAACACCACTGTCGATAATGGCTACAATAACCGTAGTGCTTTTTTTGTTTTTTACAAATTCATAGGCTTGCTGCATGCTGATGCCATAATAACCATCGGCGGTTTTATCTTTCAGATGCCAGCCTTTAAACTCATCATCTTTAGCTGCTGTTTGCGCAAAAGAAAAGGATGCGGACAGGGTAAAAATTCCTAACGCAATAAGGATTTTGTTTGATCTGTTCATTTACACTTTTTTATATAATTGTAAAATTGCAGGAAAGCATTGAATCTGAAATACCGTTTAGCCACATTTTACAGTTTTTTCAGTAAAACGGTGCCTGCTGAACTTACAGATCGAATTTAATGCCTTGTGCCAACGGTAAATCAGACGAATAATTGATGGTATTGGTTTGCCGGCGCATATAATTTTTCCATGCATCGCTGCCGCTTTCCCTGCCACCGCCTGTTTCTTTTTCGCCACCAAAAGCACCGCCAATTTCTGCACCGCTTGTTCCGATGTTGACGTTGGCAATGCCGCAATCGCTTCCTGCAGCCGAAAGAAACTGTTCAGCTTCCCGGAGATTTAATGTCATGATGGAAGATGATAATCCCTGCGGAACTTCATTCTGTATGGCAATGGCTTCATCAATTGTTTTGTATTTGAGCAGATACAGGATAGGCGCAAAGGTTTCGTGCTGCACGATTTTGAAATGCGGTTTTACCTCGGCAATACAGGGCTTTACATAACAACCGCTTTCGTAACCTATGCCATCAAGCACACCGCCTTCTACAATAAAATGACCACCTTCTGCCTTACACTGTTCAATTGAAAACAGGTAAGCATTCACTGCATCTTTATCAATGAGCGGGCCTACATGATTGC
The DNA here is from genome assembly GCA_002337125.1 of Chitinophagaceae bacterium UBA1931. Classification (GTDB taxonomy): domain Bacteria; phylum Bacteroidota; class Bacteroidia; order Chitinophagales; family Chitinophagaceae; genus Lacibacter. The sequence continues at coordinate 739,116 of DDFJ01000001.1, read as the reverse complement.
TTTCATTCAGCGGATCGCCAATGCTCAGCTGTTTGTACGCAGCAATGAGCTTTTCTTTTACTGTATCATAAATGCTTTCGTGAATAATTAATCTGCGTGTTGTGGTGCAACGCTGACCAGCTGTGCCAACAGCACCAAACAAAGCACCACGTATGGCAATATTCAGATCGGCATGTTCGCTGATGATGATGGCATTGTTACCACCAAGTTCTAACAAACTTCTGCCCAAACGTTCAGCAACAGCTGCACCAACAGCTTTTCCCATTCTTGTACTTCCGGTTGCAGATACCAACGGAATGCGCTGATCATGGCTCATCCATTCGCCGGTTTCTCTTCCTCCTGCAATTAAACAGCTTACACCTTCAGGTACATTATTTCTTGCAAATACTTCGGCAATAATCTGCTGACAGGCAATGCCGCACAACGGAACTTTTTCGCTGGGCTTCCACACACATACATCACCACAAACCCACGCAAGCATACTGTTCCAGCTCCATACTGCTACAGGAAAATTAAATGCTGAAATAATTCCTGTAATTCCCAACGGATGCCACTGCTCGTACATGCGGTGCAGCGGACGTTCACTGTGCATGGTTAAACCATGAAGCTGGCGGGAGAGGCCAACAGCAAAGTCGCAGATATCGATCATTTCCTGCACTTCACCATAACCTTCCTGCAAACTTTTACCCATTTCATACGAAACAAGTTTGCCCAATGCTTCTTTCTTTGCACGTAAAGCTTCACCAACCTGGCGTACAATTTCACCACGCTTAGGTGCAGGCCATGTACGCCATATTTTAAATGCTTCTTCTGCTTTCTTTATGACTGTTTCATACGCTTCTTTATCTGCAAGTGTAACAGTGGCAATTGATTTTCCATCAACAGGAGAGAAGGAGGTGATGGTTTCGCCATTTGATTTCAACCAGTTTTCACCTGTTGAAATTCCGGAGTTTTCATGTTTAATTCCAAGATGTCTTAAAATATCAAGCATAGCAATCGGTTTATAATAATGTAAATATCCTGAAAACTTTTTCAGCGATAAAAACCTTTTTGTGGAAAGGAATGTGATTGGGAAAGAAAAAAACGGAGAGATGTTTTAAGGAAAAAAAAAGCCGCCAGCTGTTTAGAAAGCTGGCGGCGTTATGCATAATTATAATGAAATTTTTATACCACCCATGAGCCACCTGTTGGGCATAACGGTACCAAGTATATCGCTGTAACGTTTGTTGAACAGGTTATCGGCCTGAACAAAGATTCCCAGCTTATCATCCATGAAATGAGCTTCGGCTCTTGCATTCAGTAAGAAATAATCTTTGCTGATCTGTACAAAAGCTGCATTACCTGTTTGTGGTGTACGTTGTTTGTACAAACCATTTAATGCAATACTTATGAGTTTATAACGGTATTGCAAACTATAGTTGAACAAAAACTTTGCATGACTGGATACATATAACGATGGTACGGTATCGCTGCTTGTACTTTTCATCCACACTGCACCTAATGCAATGTTGATGTTGTGATGAGCAGCAAAACTTTTATTATACTGAATATCTGTTTCAACACCTCTTGTATTTACTTTCTCAATATTCTTTGCCAGACTGTAAATACCACCCGGAGCAAGATTATCTTTTCTCGGCATATCAGCATAAGCTGTATTTACATAATCAATCAACCCATTGTGATAACGCTGAAACCAGCCAGCAGAAATCTTCAATGCATCGCAGGCAAAGTAATCAGCACCTGCTTCATAGCTGAAAGATGATTCTGCTTCAAGATCAGGATTACCAATGCGGCTTCCAGAAGACACAAATGAAGGCTGGTAGTTGTTATAACGTTCAGTGAAGTCAGCATCTCTTGTGCTGCGGCCTGCACTTCCTCTTAATCTTAATTTTTCATAACGGTAAGAAAGATTCAGTTGCGGCACCAGTTCCCAACCTGCACGTTCATTCCAGTCAACACGTACTGCAGGACTGAAATTAAAATGCTCCGATAATTCCTGGTTGTAAACAACAAACAAACCTGTTGCCGCAATGCTGTGATCGCCCCTGTTGTTTGATTTTACGCTGCGTTCAATAAACTGTGCGCCCGAAGTAAGTGTTGCTTTATCGCTTACTTTATAACTGTACAAAGCAAGGGCCTGGTAAATATTTGAACGATTTGTGTTTGCTGCTGTTGCTTTGCGGAACTGGTATTTATCTGATGCATCTTTTGCACCTGCATCAAATGAGAAACGATGTTTTTCTTTTTGATAGGTATAGTTGAGGTGATGCCATCTGCTGATCACTCTCTCTGTTGCACTGTCACTTAAAAAGTTTGTATAAAAATTCTGTGCATTGAAATTTCTGTCATCATATCCAAAACGGTAAGCAATACTTGCATTGTTACTTACATATTGTTTAGCTGATAATGAAACGGTTGTTAAATTAAAAAAACCGTTGGTGCCACGTAACGGCTGGCCATCAGTAACATTCTGCAGCACACCACCGGATACTGCAGTTTTATTTTTCTGCCACACAAATCCTGCCTGTGCATTCCGCAATCCATAATCACCAGCTGTAACTTGTCCATTGAGTTGCTTTTGCTGTTTTCCTTTTTGTGCAGCAAATGTTTTGGTGATGATATGTACCACACCGCCAACAGCTTCCGTACCATAAATAGCAGAAGAAGCGCCTTTCAGAATTTCAATATGATCAATTTCTGCAGGAGAGATAGGAATGTATGAATTGAAATGACCAGTTAACGGATCATTCAAACGGATTCCATCAAGAATAATCAACACCTGCTGAAATGTACCACCACGAATGGTGATGTTGCTCTGTGTTCCCATTGGGCCACGGCTCTGTACTTCAATACCCGGTAAATAACGGATCAATTCATCAACAGAGTTAACAGGTAATTTGCTGAGCTCTTCTCCTTTAATCAACAGAATATTACGGCCGGTTTTAGATGCACTTAAAGGTGTTACACTTGCTGTAACAGTTATGGGATCAAGTTCAATTTGTTTTTCCTGTGCTGAAGAATATATAAGAATGAATAAAAAAAGTGTTGTAAAAAAAAGTTTTATTGAATTCATGTGTGATGAGTTAAGTTATTTGGTTAAACTGTTTACATAAAAACATTCATTAGTATAAGCATGATTTTTTTTATGCTGTTTCAAGTTATTGTTTCGTTTGGCGGGCAAAGATAGGAGAGGATAGATGTAAATCATCAGAAACAATGTCATGATATTGTTGAGATAAACACGAAATGTGTAAAACTATTTTACACATTCACTATGCAACCGGTTTAACTATAACATTATCAATACGATTCATTTTCATTGGGAAAATCGTTACTCTTAACATCTTTGATGTATTGCTGCACTGCTCCTGTAATTAATGGGTGCAGGTTAAGATACTGACGGAGAAAACGTGGTTTGAATTCAGTATTAATACCAAGCATATCATGCATTACCAATACTTGTCCATCACAATAACCACCGGCACCGATGCCAATAGTTGGGATATGCAAACTTTGTGAAACTTCTTTTGCCAGTGTTGCAGGAATTTTTTCCAAAACAGTTGCAAAGCATCCGGCTTCCTGCAACAGCAATGCATCGTTGCGCAATTTATCAGCTTCAGCTTCTTCCTTTGCACGAACAGTATATGTTCCGAATTTATATATCGATTGAGGAGTTAATCCTAAATGACCCATTACAGGAATACCAGCTGCAACAATGCGTTTAATGGAATCAACTGCTTCTTCACCACCTTCTAACTTAATTGCATGTGCACCTGTTTCTTTCATAATACGTATAGCAGAAGCAAGTGCAATGTCTGAATTGGATTGATAAGTACCGAAAGGAAGATCAACCACAACAAGACAACGGTTTATTGCACGTATTACAGACTGTGCATGATAAATCATCTGATCGAGTGTAATAGGTAATGTTGTTTCATGACCTGCCATTACATTACTTGCACTATCGCCAACAAGAATAATATCAATTCCTGCTGCATCAAAAATTCCTGCAAATGAATAATCGTAAGCAGTGAGCATGGAAATTTTTTCACCAGATGCTTTCATTTTCTGAAGCGTGTTGGTGGTAATGCGTTTTACTTCTTTATTCACTGACATGGAAAAAAATTGAAGAGATGAAAGTTGCTACAAAATTACAGTTGATGAATCAAACTTCTTCTTTTTTACTTCATCATATAGAATGTGAACAAGACCATCGGCCAAACCGATCTTTGGAACATATATATTTTCTGTATCTGTCCAGCGCATTACATTAATATAAATCTGCAATGCAGGAACAATTACATCGGCCCTGTCTTCACGAAGCTTGTGAATTTTTATACGTTCATCAATTGTAAGAATACTCAGCTCTTTATAAAAATCACGAAGTAATTCAAGTGATAGCGGCTTCCCATCTTTTCGTTTTGACAAGGAAAATACTTTGTTAATATTTCCACCTGAGCCTATTGCAATAATATCGCTGTGCCCCTTTGTACTGATCTTCAGGAAATTTTTCATCTCATCCCATTGCTTTTCTTCCACCAATCCTTTCAGTAAACGGATTGTTCCGATATTGAACGATTCCTTGAAAATTAATTTCCCCCCGCTAAAGAAAGTGAGTTCTGTACTTCCGCCGCCTACATCAATGTAGAGGTAGGAGTGATCTTTTTCTAAATTTTCAGCAATATGATTTTCGTAAATAAAAGAAGCTTCTTCATCTCCACTGATAACCTTGATTTCAATACCTGTTTCCAGTTTTACTTTGCGGATGATTTCAGGAGCATTCTTAGCATCACGCATAGCAGATGTTGCACAAGCTTTTACATAATTAACATCATAAATACTCAGCAGGTGTTTGTATGCTTTAATTGTTTCAACAACTTTGTTGATTTTTGTTTTGGGAATATCACCCGTTTCAAACACATCAAATCCTAAACGCAGGGGAACACGTACCAGGTTAAGTTTATTAAACTGTGGCTGAGATTTACCATTTTCAACTACTTCTGTAATCAGCAGTCTTGCTGCGTTACTTCCTATATCAATTGCTGCCAGTTTCAATTTGTTTCGGATTTTTTTGATTGAGATAATTGTAAATTTCAACCTGCGAACGAATTGTTTTTCCCTTACGTTTCACATATTTATTTTCCAGGTCGTTATCCAATATTCTCGCTTTCACATTATCTTTCAGCTGGATGTTTACATAATCAATCAATTCCTGTTTAATTGAAGCATTTGTAATTTCTGCAGCTGCTTCAATGCGGTGGTCAAGATTACGAACCATCCAGTCGGCCGAAGATAGATAAACTTTTGGTTTACCATTGTTGTGAAATATCAACACACGGCTGTGTTCGAGGTACTGATCAACAATACTGATGGCTGTTGGATCTTTCCTGAACTTTTTGTTTTCGGTAAGCATACAGAAAATACCCCGTACAATTAATTTTATTTCAACTCCTGCTTTCGCTGCTTCATACAATTTTTCAATCAACAGATCATCGCTGAGACTGTTCATCTTCAGTATCATTGATGCAGGTACTTTTTTTCTTGCGTTCCTGATTTCTGTATCAATCAATTTCAGCAATTGCCTGCGCATTCCTGTTGGGCAAACTACCAATGCTTTACATTGACGCAGCAACTTCATCCGGCTAATCAAAGGTTTATCGAGGTAGCTGAAAATACGGTTAATGTCGGCCATGATCTTACGGTTGCAGGTAAGTAAACAATGATCGCCATATACTTTCGCTGTTCCTTCATTTAAATTTCCTGTACTTACAAAGCCATATTGAATGGTTTTGTTGTGTACACGTTTTTTTATAAGACAAAGCTTGGCGTGTACTTTCATGTTTGGCACACCAATCAATACTTTCACACCTTCTTCTTCCAGACGTTCTTTCCAGTACAGATTTGCTTCTTCATCAAAACGGGCACGCAGTTCAAGCATCACTGTTACTTTTTTACCATTACGTGCAGCATTGATTAATGCATTGATGATTTTTGAAGTATCAGCCAGTCTGTAAGCAGTTATTTTAATTTCTTTTACGTCGGGATCCATAGCTGCTTCACGCAACAGGTCAATCAATGAATCAAACGAATGATAAGGGAAGTGCAGCAGAATATCCTGTTTCAGGATTTCATCAGTAACACGGATTGTTTTTTTTAATGCAGGGTGGGGAAATGGCTTTTTTCGTTCATGTTTTACAGAGAAAACATCGCCGGGAAAATCCATAAAGTGACGGAAGTTGTGTATTCTTCCACCGGGAATAATATTATCACGTTTGGAAATGTTTAACCGCCTGATTAAATACTCCAGCAAACCTGCATCAATTTCTTTATCGTATAAAAAGCGAACCGGCTTTCCTTTGCGTCGGTTCTTTACACCTTTTTCAATTTTTTGAATGAAGCTTGAACTCACATCACTGTCTAAATCAATTTCTGCATCCTTGGTTACTTTAATAATATGTGCTTTGTATTCGTTGAAACCAAGAAAAGAAAATATTTTGGGTAAACAGTGACGGATTACATCTTCCATCAGTATGATATAATGCTCGCCGGCAACTGAAGGCAATTTTACAAACCTGCGTTTATATTTTGCCGGAACTTCAATCAACGCATATTTCTTTTTATATGCATTTGCTTTATCGCTCATGGCTACAGCAAGATAAAGTGAACGTTCACGCATGTAAGGAGTTTGCGGATTGCTCTCGATCATTTGCGGAATAACTTCCTGCCTTATTTCTTCATCAAAAAAAGTTTCAACAAATTTTTTCTGTTCCTTATTCAGTTGCTTTTCGGTTACCAGGAAAATTTTTTCTCTTTTCAGTTCCTGTTGCACCTGGTTCCAGATACGGTTGAATTCATTCTGTTGCTGCAGAACAACTTCCTGTATCTGCTCAAGTATTTGTTGTGGATTTTTTTCAAGGTGCATTTTACCCCGGCTCTTTTCCCTGAACTCGGCCATACGTTTTAATGTAGCAACACGTACACGGAAAAATTCATCGAGGTTGTTTGAAAAAATGCCGAGAAAGCGAACACGGTCACGAAGTGAAACAGACGGATCATTTGCTTCCTGTAAAACCCTTGCATTGAAAGAAAGCCAGCTGATGTCTCGAACAATCGTCCTTCGTTTTTCTAAAGCCATACACGTTGTTTTTTACTTTCAGTAAAAATAAGAAGCAGAAGATTTACCCAACGTTAAGTTTTATGCTGCTAAAGTGTTTCGATTTTTTTGAGCAGGTTGGTTGTAGATAACCCTTCAACAAGAGGAATTACTTCAACCTTTCCTCCGTTTGCAATCACCTCTTTTGCTCCAACAATTGTATCAATTGTATAATCACCACCTTTCACAAGAACATCGGGCATTACAGTAGTAATCAGTTGCTGGGGAGTATCTTCATCAAATAACACAACAGCATCAACCATAAATAATGAAGCCAGCATTAAAGCCCTGTTATCTTCATTATTCACCGGGCGACCTTCACCTTTCAGCCGCTTGGTTGAAGCATCCGAATTAAGCCCGACAATTAAAATGTCGCCAAAGGATGCCGCCTGTGAAAGTGAATGAATATGACCGGCATGAAGAATATCAAAGCAACCATTGGTAAAAGCAATTGTTTTGCCGAATGTTTTCCAGCGTTTGAGCTGCTGATGCAACTGTTCAGCATTCAGTATTTTTTCCCTGATATGTGTTACCGCTTTCATGACTCATCGTTTTGGTGATGAAGAGTAGGTTCTACGGCCAAGGTTTCTTTTTCTTCTTCTAAAATTTCTTCAGGAGTTTTTTTGTGCATAAACGGAAGGAGGGCAGCGCAAAAAACTCCGCCAACTAATATCACTGCTGTTTGTGCCAGCCACAATATCCATCCAAAAATAAAACCGGTTATTTTATCAATACCATAAAGTGCAAGCGTTTCCTGTACAGCATACTGGTAAGCACCAATGCCTCCCTGCGTTACAATCATCCCAATACTTCCAAATGAAATGATGGACAAAGCCGGTTTAATACCGAGGTGTGAAACTTCCTGTAATGCATAGAAACCAATGCGGGCACTCATTAAGTATAATGTCCAGATAAGAACAGAATAAAAAATAAACAATCCTCTTTTTTTCATGTAACGCACACTTGCAACACCACTTAAAATTCCTTTGAGGATATTCCTTATTTTCTGAACAAACCCGATATGCTTTAAACGGGTTAATAAAAAATAAAAAACTGCAATTACTGCAATGATAATTCCAAGTATGGTTAATGTACGTGATAAAGAAAATCCCTTTTCACCATTATTAAATGCAGTACGTAAAAGTGTAAGTGCATATTCGCCTACTACATCAATCTGCAAAACAATTGTGAGAAAAAAGATGACGAGCAGGCTCACTACATCAATTGCTCTCTCGGCAACGATTGTTCCGATAAGTTTATCGGGACCAACTTTTTCGTAACGGGCAAGGATGGTGCATTTAAGCACTTCGCCCAGACGGGGAAATAACAGGTTGGCAAAATATCCAACCATCACCGCATTAAACACAAGAAAGATGCTTGGCTTATGACCAAGTGGCTCCATTAAAATCTTCCAACGTAGAGCCCTGATGTAATGGCTGAACAACATCATCAGTAATACAGGTAAAAACAACCAGTATTTTGCATGCCGCAATGATTCTCTTATCTGCTTCCATCCATTATCATCAATACCTCTTGCCATCCACCAAACAAGGAAGATTCCCAGCCCAAGAAAGAAAATGAACTGTAAAGCAACGATGAGTCTTTTTTTCAGCATAAGAAATCAGAGTAGGTATCAGAGTTTGTTTGCTTCTTTTGGAAACACCAGCCAGGGTTTAAATGTTTTGGCCACTTCAAATTGCATGGTTGCATACGAAATAATGATCACCACATCACCAACACTTCCTTGTCTTGCTGCAGGACCATTTAAGCAACATACACCACTTCCACGTTTTCCTTTAATTACATACGTTTCAAGTCTTGTACCGTTATTTACATTTACCACCTGCACCTTTTCGTTTTCAATAATATTGGCAGCATCCATTAAATCTTCATCCAAAGTAAGGCTTCCAATATAATGAAGGTTGGCTTCTGTTATCGCAATCCGGTGTATTTTAGATTTCAGTACTTCAATTTCCATAAAACAAAGTTATAAGTATTATTCCGAAGAATAAGTCACTAGGCAATAAGCATATTATCAATCAGCCGCACTTCGTTAAGATAAGCTGCAATTAATGCTACAACTTTATCTTTTCCATTCCATTCATCAATTAATTCAAGTGTATCAGCATTTGCAAGTTCAGCATAATCAGGTTTAAATCCTTTTTGCAACAAGTTATCTTCTGCCTGTTTCTTTATTTGTATAACAGATCCGGCTTGCAGTTGTTGCTTCATCATCATTAATGTTTGATAAATTTCAACAGCTGTTTCCCGTTCAGCTTTGTTCAACCGCATATTGCGGCTGCTCATTGCCAACCCGTCGTTTTCACGAAGCGTTGGGCAAATGCTGATGCTTACAGGAAGTTGGGTTAAATCAATCATTCGCTTAATTACCATACACTGCTGAAAATCTTTTTGTCCCAAAAACAACTGATCGGGTTCTACAATTTCCAATAACCGCTGTACAACCTGGCAAACTCCCTGGAAATGCCCGGGCCTGTATTTTCCTTCCAGAACAGATTCAAGATATCCCAGATCATAATGGGGGAGTTGTGAAGTACCCGAAGGATAAATTTCTTTCACCGTAGGAAGAAACAAAACATCACAGCCGGCTCTTTCGAGAAGAAGGATATCATTATCCAGCGTAACCGGGTATTTTTCAAAATCTTTCGGATCGTTAAACTGGGTAGGGTTTACAAAAATGCTGCAAACAGTAAATCCGGTTTCGGTTTTTGATTGATTAATCAGTGACAAATGGCCTGCGTGTAATGCACCCATTGTAGGCACAAAGCCCGTTCTGACGCCGGAATTGCGTTTGGTTTTGAGGAACTTATTTATATCGTCTGCAACGTGAAAAATGATCATTAAATGCCGGTTTTGGAAGTTAAATACCCTGTTTTTCAAGCCATCTCGTGAAAATCCATTAATTTTGCACACCTTAAAGAATAAGCTTAAGGTTCTATAACATTCACAAATGGTAGCAGCAAAGAAAAGGATTTTATTTATTGCCAGCGAAATGTCTCCATATCTGGAGGAAACAGATTTCTCATCAATTGTTAATCAATTGGCAATAAAAGCAAACGAAGGTGGATTTGAAATACGTTGCATAATGCCCCGTTTCGGTGTAATTAACGAACGCCGTCACCGTTTGCACGAAGTAGTTCGCCTCAGTGGTATTAATGTTTCAGTAGATAATGATGATTACCCACTGCAGATCAAAGTAGCTTCATTACCAAATGCAAGGCTGCAGGTTTATTTTCTTGAAAACGAAGATTTCTTCAAACGCAAATTCATTTATCACGATGAAAATGAAAAGTGGTTTGATGACAATGATCTCAGAACAATTTTCTTCTGTAAAGGAGCTCTTGAAACCGTAAAAAAATTCGGATGGCCTCCTGATATTATTCATTGCAGTGGCTGGATGACTGGTCTTATTCCAATGTACCTGCAAACAGCTTATAAAAAAGAACCTGTTTTTGGAAACAGTAAACTCGTTTTCACTATTGGTCAAAATACCTTTAAAGAAAAACTGGGTGCTAAGTTTCTGAAGCTTGCAAATATTCATGCCAATATCAAGGACAAAGATCTTGAGCCTTATAAAGACACGAATAATACTGCAATGTTTCGTGGTGGCGCCAGTTATGCTGATGCAATTACTTTCGGTGCTGAAAAAGTTGACAAAAAATTACTGGAAGAATTCAGCAAAGTGCGTGGAAAGAAAGTCATTCCATTTAGACCCGATAGTGATTTAACAGAGTATTTACAACTATATACCGACCTTTCGTCGAAATAATTTTGTCTTTTTGCATATGAATTTTTTTAGCTCTGCTTATAAAAGGAGAAACCTTTATTTTGTTGCTGCAGGATTACTGATGATTGTTTTCTCCGGCTGTACAAAACTGGAAACAACACGTTTGGGAGGAAATTTGTTACCTGGATCAGATGGTTTAATTACTGACACCATCATGCTTCCTGTTTCAACAACTTCTTTTATTGAAACAGATACAGCTTACATTGCAAAAAGTGCCGATCACCTTGTTGGATTTATCAATGACCCGATTTACGGAACAACAACTGCGTCGATGTATTTCCAGATGTTGCCAACATTGTATCCTTACTCTTACCCGGTTTCAAAAGACAGTTTATTTCTTGATTCATGCGTACTGTCGCTTGCATTCAGCGGATCATATGGAGATACAAATGCAATTTCTAAAGTGAATCTTTATAAAATAACTGATCCCACTTTTAAATCAAACGTAAAGTATCATTTTAATCAGGCAGCTAATTTTTCAACTGCCGATTTATTGGGTTCTGCCAGCTTTTCATCTCATAGTGTAAGAACAGGTTATAAAGCTGCGTATAAAACTGATACAATTTATAACCAGCTACGCATTCGTTTAGACAACACTTTTTCTCAGTGGTTACTCGATCAGGATAATATAACCGGTGCTTTTCAAAACGATTCAATTTTCAAAACATACCTGAACGGTTTAGCATTGGTTCCTGATTCAACACAAAGCGGTAATGCACTTCATTATTTCTCTTTAACAGGTGCTGATACAAAAATCAACCTGTACTTCCGTTATAAAATGCGTGGTGTGACTACCACAACATGGGATACAACTGTACGTACGCTCACTTTTGTGAATGATACAATCAGGAGTGCTAATGCCAACAAGATTTACAGAAATTATAATGGAAGCCTTGCAAAACCAACAATAACATCTGGTCAGCCTGCACCAATGGCTTATGTGCTTACGACACCCGGAACCTCTGTAAGAATTAAAATACCAGGGCTTGATACAATGAAAAACAGGCCTTACATCATTCACAGAGCCGAACTTGTAGCAAGACAAATTTACCAGGGACCATCAGCAATTGAACAAATTCTTTATCAACCAATACTGCATTTGTTCAGCTATGATGCCGATGGTAATACAAGGCATATTCCATACGATAGCATTGGATATGCTGGTCTTACTTACAGCTCAACACTGGGTACTTATGTTTATGATATCAATACATCTTATACCGGAGGCATTCCAAGTTATATAACTGACGGCTCTGGTAACACAGTTGCAGAATATAAGCTGAACATTACCCGTTTTGTACAGAATATTGTGAAGGGAAATGCAACAAACCGGGATTTTAAATTATCGGCTCCTAATTACGCTACATATTCTGACGGCTACCAAAGTGGTGCAGCAATTAATTCTCTGGCATATGGCAGAGTTCAGCTGGGAGGAGGAACACACCCGACACAAAGAATGTATGTGCGTATTTATTACAGTAAAGAATAGCTGAAAAATAATCCCTTCTCTTATCTTTGCACCTTCTAATCCATAAGAAATTAAATTTATGTCTTATTTATTTACATCCGAATCAGTGTCCGAAGGTCATCCGGACAAAGTAGCTGATCAAATCAGCGATGCATTAATTGATAACTTTCTTGCTTTTGACCCACAGTCGAAGGTTGCTTGCGAAACGCTTGTAACTACAGGTCAGGTGGTATTGGCAGGTGAAGTAAAATCGAAAGCATATCTTGATGTGCAGGACATTGCACGTGGTGTAATTAAGAAGATTGGTTATACAAAGAGTGAATATAAGTTTGAAGCCGAATCTTGCGGTGTTTTATCAGCTATCCACGAACAAAGTTCTGATATCAACCAAGGCGTTGTAAGAAAAAATAAAGAAGACCAGGGTGCTGGCGACCAGGGTATGATGTTTGGTTACGCTTCAAACGAAACTGAACAGTACATGCCGTTGGCTCTTGACCTCGCTCACAATCTTTTGATTGAGCTGGCTGCAATCCGCAGAGAGAAAAATTCCAAAATGCCTTACTTGCGTCCCGATGCAAAAAGCCAGGTAACATTGGAATATGATGATAACAATCGCCCGGTTCGAATAGATGCAATTGTTATTTCAACACAACATGACGATTTTGATACAGAAGCTAAAATGCTGGCAAAAATCAAATCTGATGTAATCAATATTCTTATTCCCCGTATTAAATCAAAATACAAGAAATATGCTAAGTTGTTTAACGACAACATCACATACCACGTTAACCCAACTGGTAAGTTTGTAATTGGCGGACCTCATGGTGATACTGGTTTAACAGGCCGTAAAATCATTGTTGATACTTACGGTGGTAAAGGTGCACATGGTGGTGGTGCATTCAGCGGAAAAGATCCTTCAAAAGTTGACCGTTCAGCTGCTTATGCAACCCGTCATATTGCGAAAAACCTTGTTGCAGCAGGTTTATGCGATGAAGTTCTTGTTCAGGTTTCTTATGCAATTGGTGTTGCAAAACCAACTTCAGTTAACGTAAATACTTACGGTACAGCCAAAGTTGACCTTTCTGATGGCGAAATTGCAAAAATCGTTCAGAGCATTTTTGATATGCGCCCTTACTTTATTGAGCAACGCCTGAAATTGCGTAACCCTATTTACAGCGAAACTGCTGCATATGGTCACATGGGTCGTGCCCCACAGGTTGTTGAAAAAGTATTTAAGAGCCCTGATGGTAAAGAAAAGAAAGTAAAAGTTGAATTGTTTACCTGGGAAAAATTAGATTATGTTTCAAAAGTGAAAAAAGCTTTTGGATTGAAATAAGCGAAACAATTTGTAAGCTGAAAACCCTGTAAGTTAAAATCTTGCAGGGTTTTTTATTTGATAAATCATTTCTTTGCAAAGTGAAACAGTTCAGGCAAAAACAAAATCGTCCCAAGAAATCATCACTGGTAGCAGGTAAAATTTCAGTACTGGAAGCATTACAGGAAGGAAAGCCTATCGATAGGATTTACATGCTGAATACAATGCATGGTGATGTGGCAGAAGAAATAAAAAAACTAGCTGGCAAACAAAACATCCCTGTCAACAAAGTGCCGGTTGAAAAGCTGAGGAGTTTTAACCTGACCGATCATGATGGATGTGTAGCCCAGTTGTCAAAAATCCGCTACCAGGATTTACAGGAGGTGATTTCATGGGTTGTTGAAAAAGGAGAGACGCCATTCTTTTTAATCCTCGATGGTATTACAGATATCCGGAACATTGGCGGAATTGCCCGCACAGCTTTTTGCTGCGGCGTTCAGGCTATCATCATTCCCGAAAAAGGAGTAGGGGCTTTGAACGAAGATGCCATCCTTACTAGTGCAGGGGCCCTGGAGCAAATAGCCATTTGCAGGGTTAATAGTTTGATGAAAGCTGTAGATGATCTTCACCTGAACGGAATCAGGGTTTTTGCAAGCGAAATGACCGCCAAAAAAATGCTGTACGATTGTGATTTTAAAGAACCATCGGCCATTGTAATGGGAGGGGAGGAAAAAGGAATTTTTCCTGCACTGATGAAAATCTGCGATGAGCAGTTTAAAATTCCAATGATGGGCGGATTTGAATCGCTGAACGTTTCAGTCGCTACGGGTATGATTCTTTATGAAGCAATGAAGCAAAGAATACTGTAATGAAACAGGCTACATCCCAAGTTAAACTGATCGAATGTTCCCGTGATGCGATGCAGGGATGGAAAACGTTTATACCAACTGAACAAAAAGCAGCCTATATCAACCAATTATTAAAAGTTGGTTTTGATACCATTGATTTCGGCAGTTTTGTTTCGCCCAAAGCCATTCCTCAAATGGCCGATACAAAAGATTTAATTCCCCGGCTCAGGCTTGATGGAACTTCCACGAAATTACTGGCCATTATTGCCAACGAACGGGGAGCAACTGAGGCGGCTGTATTTGATGAAATCAGTTATCTCGGATTCCCGTTTTCAGTTTCTGAAACTTTTCAGCAAAAAAACACCAACAGCAGCATCAGTGAATCATTGAAAAGAGTTGACGCCATTCAGCAAATCTGTATCCAATCGGGTAAAAAACTCGTAGTTTATCTGTCAATGGGATTTGGGAACCCGTATGGTGACGATTGGAATGAAGAAATTGTATTTAATTGGGCAAAAAAAATAGCAGAAAGAAGAATTGAGATCATTTCTGTAGCAGATACAGTTGGCTTAGCCACGGCCAGCCAGGTGGAACGGATAACCAGGTTTCTTGTTCATGAACTGGAAGAAATTGAAATTGGTGTGCATCTGCATTCAACATCCATTAACTGGAAAGAGAAGCTTGATGCAGCTTATTTTGCCGGTTGCCGAAGGTTTGATGGCGCAATGAAAGGAATTGGTGGTTGCCCGATGGCCGGTAATGATTTGGTGGGAAATATGGACACAGAGAACCTGGTTGCTTATTTTGATTCATCAATCCATTTAAACAATAACGAATTACTGCAAAGCAGAAAGTTTGCAGACGAACTATTCAGCAAATGAACTTTTTCAGTAACATCGATATCAAGGCATTGCCTTCACCCATCAGCTATCAGCACAAAATAATGCTGGTGGGCAGTTGCTTTACAGAGCATATTGGAAATAATCTCAGTGATTTGAAATTCAATATTATACAAAATCCTAACGGCATTTTATTTGAGCCAATTAGTGTTTGCAGAAGTTTGGTATCTTATATTCAGAACAAACAATATAAAGCTGCCGATCTTTTTCAACTTAACGAACTCTGGCAAAGCTGGGATCATCATAGTCGGTTTTCAAACCCCGATATTGAGTTGGCCCTGAACAGTATTAACCAATCCCAGCAAACTGCCCATGAGTTCCTGAAGGAAGCCGATTGGTTAATTATTACGCTCGGATCTTCATTTGTATATAAATTAAAGGAAGATCACCGGTTTGTTGCTAATTGCCACAAAGCTCCAGCTCAAACTTTTGATAAATACCTGATCCCAATTGATGAGCAAATTGCCACAATTGACAATGCAATGCATCAGTTATTTCATTTTAACCCGCAACTGAAAATCATTTTCACCATCAGTCCGGTGAGGCATTTAAGAGATGGTGTTGTAGAAAATAACCGTAGCAAGGCCCGTTTAATCGAGACAGTGCATCATTTGGTTAATAAATTCGATCGGTTGTTTTATTTCCCGGCTTATGAACTGGTAATTGATGTTTTGCGTGATTACCGGTTTTATGATATTGACCTGGCTCATCCAAATTACGCAGCAACACAATTTGTAATGGAAAAGTTTTCAGAGTTTGCTTTCCGTGAACCTACATTAGAGTTGATGAAAGAAATCAAACAAATTGTTACTGCAAAAAATCACAAACCTTTTCATGCCGGATCAAATCAACATCAGCAATTCCTCAAACAACATTACGAAAAGACCAAAGCTGTTGCAGAAGCCTATCCAGGGCTTGATTTCAGCACAGAACTGGCTTATTTCAGAAGTTAATTTATTTCGTATAATTAACATTATGTTAAATAGAAATTTGGTACAAAACCCCCGAAATCCCGCCCGCTCGTGGAAACTAAAAAACTGTTTACACATTTACCACTTCTTCTCATTTGTTGAATCTTACTAAAAACAAAAATCCCCGGCTTTTACACCGGGGACAGATACTTAATACCCACTATTACTATTTAATTACCAAGATAGCTTTTCAGAGCATTGCTGTAGCGTGCTTTTTGCAAACGCTTAATTGCTCTTTCCTTTATCTGGCGGATACGCTCTTTAGTAAGATCATACTTTTGACCAATTTGCTCAATTGTAACTCCGTTTTCACCATCCAATCCAAAATATGCATTTACAATTTCAGCTTCACGTGGACTGAGAGATTTCAATACACGGCGAATTTCGTTACGAAGTGAATCTTTCATCACGTCCTCATCCGTATCATCGCTTCCTTCAAGCAAATCACCCATTGCCACATCTTCAGCTTCGTGTACCGGAGCATCTAATGAAGTGTGCCTTGTATTGCTTTGGAAAATATTATTGATTTCAGTTTCGCTCATTTCCAGGATATCAGCTAACTCTTCAGTTGAAGGTTCACGCTCATGCTCCTGTTCAAAAGCCATGTATGCTTTATTTGCCTTGTTGTAAGTTCCGATTTTGTTTTGTGGAAGACGAACCAAACGTCCTTGTTCAGCCAATGCCTGCAGGATTGATTGACGGATCCACCATACAGCGTAAGAAATAAATTTGAAACCTTTTGTTTCATCGAAACGCTGCGCTGCCTTAATCAAACCAAGATTTCCTTCATTAATCAGATCGCTGAGCGATAACCCCTGGTGCTGATACTGCTTTGCCACAGATACTACGAAACGAAGGTTCGATTGCACCAATTTGTCTAAAGCTCTTTGATCACCCATCTTGATGCGCTGGGCCAAGGTGGTTTCCTCTTCAGGAGTGATCATAGGAATTTTGGAAATCTCTTGTAAGTACTTCTCAACCGCTTGTGAATCACGGTTGGTAATTTGTGTTGCAATTTTTAACTGCCGCATGATTTATTCCTCTTAATGTTTTGTAACGTTGGTAAGACAGGGAAATTTGACCGAATAGTGTAAAAAACTGGTTAAGAATCTCAACTGCCAAGTACAAAGGTACAAATCAATACTCGTTTTTCATAGTCTATGTGAATAAATGCACCTAAATTGGGTATTATTCTAACGTTTGTAGTGAATATTGTAACAATCTGAACTACAAAAAGATAGATGATATTGTCACTCAGACATTTATTTTAGAGTAAGTTTTATATTTGAAGTAATGAAATTAACAATATGGAATGGATTGATTTAAGAAGCGATACAGTTACGAAGCCAACAAAACCAATGCTCGAAGCCATGTTTTCTGCAAAAGTTGGTGATGATGTGTTTGGCGAAGACGAAACTGTTAATAAACTGGAAGCAAAAGCTGCAGACATGTTTGGTATGGAAAGTGGTTTATACTGCCCTTCCGGCACCATGACGAACCAGATTGCCATTAAGCTTCACACAAAACCGGCTGATGAAATCATATGCGACTTCAGTTCGCATGTTTATCAGTACGAAGGCGGTGGCATTGCCTTCAATTCAGGCGCTTCTGTGCAGCTTTTGCAAGGTAACCGTGGCCGTGTAACTGCCAGCCAGGTGAAAGCTGCAATAAACAATCCCGATGATATTCATAAGCCCATTACTACCCTTGTTGTATTGGAAAATACATGCAATCGTGGTGGTGGAAGCTGTTATGAATTAGCTGATATTGAATCGATAAGAGAAATTTGCCTGCAAAATAAGCTTAAGCTTCATTTAGATGGAGCAAGGATTTTTAATGCACTTGTTGCCCGCCAGCAAACCCCTCTTCAATTTGGAAAAGTGTTTGATACAATTTCTGTTTGTTTAAGCAAAGGACTTGGTGCTCCGGTTGGCAGCGTTTTGCTTGGCTCCAAAGAAATGATCAACAGAGCCAGGCGTATCCGCAAAGTATTTGGCGGTGGTATGCGACAGGCCGGTTTAATTGCGGCGGCAGGTTTGTATGCCCTGGAAAATCATGTTGAGCGATTGGCAACCGATCATAAACATGCAAAGATGATCGAAGAAGCACTTCTCACCCATCCAAAAGTTGAATCTGTTTTGCCGGTTGAAACCAACATCGTTATTTTTAATTTGAAAGATGGCATCGACACCAGCCAGTTCATTGAACAGTTGAAAGCAAAGGACATTCTTTGTTTTTCTACAGGTAAGAAACAAATCAGGTTTGTTGTTCACCTCGACATAAGTGAAGACATGGTTGAAAGAGTGATAAAAAATCTAAAAACGATTTAAGCAGAATTATCAATTGTTTTGAATTGTTGTTGTTCTGCCGCTTCTTCCATTGCTGTTAAATGCTTTTAGTTTAATGATTCCTTTTTCAGCTATTGCTGTTGTGTATACTTTACTGTTGATTGTTGGCTCAGTTCCATCTGTTGTGAAATATATAACCAGTCCAGGAAACTGAAGATTGGCTTTTACAGTTCCATTCTCCAAAACAGCACCAACTGGTGGAATGCGGTAGTTAAACCCACCTGAATAAAAATCTAACCGGGGCAGTTCACGCTTTCCTATCGAATTTGCAAAAATACTCCATGCTTCATTATATGTTTCCTGGAATTTTTGTTTGTCTTTAACGACTGACCATTGTGGATCTTTGGCCCATGCCCTTTCAGCAACAGCAAACAATTTGGGCAACAACAAATAGTCAAGGGTTTCATTGCTTCGCACATTTTCGCTCCACAATAATCCCTGGATTCCAACAATATTTGATTTTCCGAATTCTGTCAGTCGATCCTTCCCTACAAAATACGATTGATCAACAGGATCGCCTGCTGCATTTTCTTTAGTCGTTTTATAGTAATCAAACGGAATAAAATAAAACGGTTTATCAATATCAACAAACCCACCCCAATAATAACCCGGTTCATCAGGCGATTTTGAATAAGCCAGATCAAAATAATTATTACTTACCGGCGAAAGCACCACTTTATAGCCAGCGTTAGCAAGACGATACGGTAAATCTTCATTTCCCCATCCAACCATATTATTCCACACATGCAGTTGAATTCCATCATTAGCCATACGTGGATTAACAATCATTGCCGGTTCTCCATCCCTGTAAGTTTTTCGCATACCCACTTCTTCCCAACCAGAAAGAAACAACCCTTTTGATTGCAGCATTTGATTCACTTTGCCGAAATAATAATACCACAAATCATTAATCTCTTTCACCTCCGGATATTTGCCAACTAACTGCAAACATAACGGCGATTTCTCCCATGCACCTGCCGGCACTTCATCTCCACCCATATGGATTGTTGTTAACGGAGCATCTGCATCTTTGTACATCAACTTCAATTCATCAACAACCTTTTCAAGAAAATTATATACCGATGGTAATGCAACGCACATCACATTATCTGTCCACTGTTGTGCCGAACTGTAAACTGATCTATCATTCAAATCCCTTAGCAGGTAACGCTCGGCTTCTGATTTATTTCCAGCCTGCATGAATTTTTCATAACGGGCATCCATTGATTTAATCGCAGCCCGACCATGACCGGGTGTTTCAATTTCAGGAATTACCTGGATATGTCTTGCTGCAGCATATTTCAGAATTTCAATAAAGTCATTTCTTGTATAATAACCACTCCCCTGCGACTTTCCTGCAACAGGCCCTGCACCATACGATGGAGGCAACACTGTTTTACTATCTAACGTATGACCCCGCTTTGCACCGATTTCAGTAAGCTCAGGCAAACCGGGAATTTCAATACGCCATCCTTCATCATCGCTGAAATGAAAATGAAACACATTCATTTTATACAAAGCCATTAAATCAAGTACTTTGAAAATCGTTTGTTTTGATTTGAAATTACGGGCAACATCAAGCATCAGGCTTCTGTAAGAAAATCTCGGTTCATCTTTTACTTCAACCAAAGGAATTTTTATTGATGTTTGTTTTTGCTTCCATGACTCACCAGGCATTAATGATTTCAACGACTGTATTCCATAAAATATTCCGGGGCCGGATGACGCACTGATAATTACCTTGTCATTTGTTGAAACCAGTTCATATGCTTCACTCTTCAGCTCCTTTTTCTGCAAAATGATTTTTTTGCTGTTCTTGTTTACTGAATTAACAGCAAATGCTTTCCCAAACAAGGTTGCTAATTCTGCTGACAAATATTCTGCTTCCTTTTGAAATAACGGATCGGCTTCAATACTTACCTCATCAGTTAAAACAAATTCACCAGCTTGCTCCTTATAATAAACAGGCGTTGGAAATATTTTCGTTAGCTGGTTTCCTGGAATGTCTTTGATAACACTGTTCTGCGCATAAATCTTTTGCGGAGTTGTAATCCCATCTGTTACATCTTTCAACGTTTTATAGGAAACATTTGAAAGTAAATAACCGTTTTTATCATCCGCATCCCAAACAATATAGAGACCCGAAGGTGCGGCTGTATAGTTTAACGTAAGCCCTGCTGACAGATATTCAATTCGTATAGATTGATTTGGATTAATTGGTTTAAACGAAGCAGTTGGTACTATTTTAAAAATATCACCATTTACATGCAGGATACGAACACCGCCTGTTACAGACGAAGAATCAATATCCCTGCTGGAATTAAAATAAATCGTCCATCCACTTGATGGAAATACTTTTTTGCTGCTGTTACTGATTGTGATTGCAGATGAAGCTTTATCCTGTTTGTTGTAATGATTGGTGACCAACTCCCACTGAATCTGCAATTTGCTTTCGTCAAATTTTTTCAGTTGTTGAGATTGTAAAACCGTTGTGGCAAAAAGAAAAGGAACAAAAAAGGAACTGAGCTTTTTCATGATCTGTCAATCTTATTTAAACGATATGGAAATGTACATAATACTTTGAAATAACAATTTGATGTTTTACAAATAAGTCAACCTGCTCATCTGAGCAGGTTGACCTTTTCTACAAAACCAATAATCGTGTCAAAGGCTCCGGTAAAGACCGGTATATTAAAACTGCTTATCCGTTTCGTTGATTAATATCCTGCGTTTTGTTTCAGATTGGGATTGGCATCAATTTCCAATTGTGGAATTGGCAATACCCAATGATTTTTATCGCAATGAGAATAATCCATTTTTGTGGGCGCACTTAACACTCCACCCTGGCATGTGTAAGTATATTCATTCAACGCCTGCATAACTGTAGTTGCAACATTAGCTCTTACAAGGTCATCCCAACGGTGAGCTTCAAATGCAAGTTCCAGTCTTCTTTCATTTAAAATTGCTGTGCGCATTGAGGCCTGTGATAAAGATGTGGAAACGCCTGTTAAACCAACCCTTGTTCTTATAAGATTAACAGTAGCTGCTGCTGCTGAAGTGCTACCCAATTCATTTTGTGCTTCAGCTTTTAATAAAATAATATCGCCAAGTCTCAACATATAATAATCATCACCACTCGCCCATCCTCCCGGATGTTTTTGCTTGTAATTGAAAGGAATTTTTGTATCAGGATCCTGGCAAGGATTCCAGTTTTCGTCTGCCCAGCTGATGTAATCACCATTAGCATCTTTATTCCAGAAAACAATGTTTGCATTTTTTCTTACAGCATCGCCTGCTGCATCATAAGCGGCAACAAGGTCTTTTGAAGGAACACAATATTTCTGCCATCCGTCTTCGGGAGCAAGGTATAATTGAATGCCCCAGCTTGATGCAGACCAGTTTCCTTCTTCGTAAGGAATTTCAAGAATTGATTCTGAATTAAAATCATGTGCTCCATCAAACAGCTGTGAATAGTCACCCAATAAAGAATAACCTGCCGGACTTGAAATAACTGCATTGCAATACTGAAGTACTTTGTTGTAATCTCTGTCGCTGCGCTGTGCCCAAACTTTTGCAAGTAAAGCATTGGTTGCACCTTTTGTTGCCCGTACTTTATTTACAGATGGTGTGTTTGCTGTTAATGAACCTGCAGCTCCTGAAAAGTTATCAGGTAAATTAGCCAATGCCACTTCAAGATCTTTTACAATCTGGTTGTACGTTTCTGTTTCAGTTGCTCTTGACTTACGTGTTACACCTGGATCGGCAGAGTTTGATTCCAGTTCAAGCGGAACACCTCCATACATTTTTACCAATGAAAAATAATGAAATGCTCTTAAGAAACTTGCTTCGCCAATGATTTGCTTTTTACGTTCGGCTGTTAATGCAGCATCGTTAATACCATTTACTTTTTCCAGAATGATATTACACCTTGCAATGCCTTTATACAAAGCACGCCAGTTGGCATAGTTATGATCATTACTTGCAGGAAGAATAAACCTGTCGTAATCATAAAACGTTTCTTCATTACCACCACCGGGATAAGCATTGTCTGAACGAACATCACTTAACATTACATACTCCCATTGATAATAATCCGAACCATAAAAAATATTGTAAGCACCAGTTAATGCATTTTCAATATCAGATACAGTACTGTAAGCATTACCTGTGGTAAGTGAAGTTTTTGGTTTGTCTTCAAGAAATTTTTTGCATGAACTGAGCGAAAGTATTGCCAGTAGCAGCAAAATATAATGTAGATAGAAATAATATTTTTTCATTTCGTTTGATTTGAAGTATTAAAAAGAAATGTTTAAACCAAGAATAAATTCCCTTGCCTGCGGATAAGTTCCGTAGTCAACTCCTGGTGCGGTATTTTGGTTTGTAGACCCCTGGTCTTTTCCACTGAAAGCACTTACTTCAGGATCAAAACCGGAATACTTCGTAAACGTAAAGAGATTTTCTGCTGTGAGATAAACCATAAAGCGGCTGATCTTCGATTTCTTTTCAATTGGAATTGAATATCCAAGTGTCAACGCTTTTACACGCAGGTAAGAACCATCTTCAACATAGCGTGTTGATACGGCTGAGTTACTCCAATCGGATGGAGAAACTCCCGGCATATCAGTTACATCACCTGCTTTCGTCCATCTTTTTAATACTGTTGCAGCCTGGTTCATTGGCAATGCCATTGATTCAGTAAGAATACGTGTTGCATTTAATATCTGGTTGCCATGTACTCCTTGTAAGAATAAATCAATTGTAAAGTTTCTAATCGTAAACGAGTTGCTGAAACCATACATGAATTTTGGATTAGCATTTCCGATAATGCCGATACTGTCGCCGGTGTTTGCAGCATTCTGCATAAACACAATTTTACCGGTGTTCTTATCAACTCCCTGTGAAATTCTTCCGTAGAATGAACCTAATGGAGAACCAGCTTGTACAATCACTGTATTTAAACTTGTACCTGCAGGATTAATTGTTCCTGTCTGGATGGTTGTACCAACAATATCAAGCACCTTTCCTTTGTTGGTTGAAATATTAAATTCTGAATTCCATTTCAGGTTGCTGTGTACAATATTCTTTGTGCTGATTGAAAATTCAAATCCTCTGTTTTCTAAACTACCTGCATTTTGCAATGCAGTTGAAAACCCTGTTGAAGTTGGTACAGGAACTTCAAGCAGCAAGTCGCTTGTTTTCTTGTAATAATAATCAGCAGTGAAAACAATCCTGTTGTTTAAGATTCCCATATCAATACCAATATCTGTTTGAGCTGTTTGTTCCCAACGCAAATCCTGGTTTTCAAGTGATGTACTGATAAATGCTGTACGTTCGCCGCCAATTAAATAACGGCTCATTGTATCAACTAATCCATACCATGCATAAGCACGTGCTCTGTCGTTACCAAATACACCCCAGCCCACTCTTAATTTCAATTCATTAATACCTGAAACATTCTGGAAGAAATCTTCTTTTGAAATTCTCCATCCTGCAGAGAATGAAGGGAAGTAACCCCATTTGTGTTTGGGTGAAAACTGCCCTGAACCATCAGCCCTGAAATTGGATGTAAGCAGGTATTTGTCTTGGTAGGAATAATTGAACCTTCCGATAACAGATACTTTTGAACGCTGAGTATAATCAGGAATAGCCGGTGATTGTACATTGGCAGAAGTAACTGAATTATCTTTTGCACCTGTAAAATCATGACCAGATAAATAAACATTATCATTTATTCCACGATCAACAATAAAACCTCCCATTAAAGCAATAGTGTGATCATTGATCTTTGTATTGTAATTCGCTGTGTTTTCAGAAACCCAATATTTATACTTGTACGTATTTTCAGCTGCTATACCTTTTTGTGATTTTCCATATCTTGTTTTAACTGAATCCTGGAATGAATTGAAATTGCCATTTGTATTTTCAAACCCAAACAAACTTTTCAGTTTTAAACCTTTGATCACTTCAGCTTCTGCATAAACATTTCCATGAATGCGATTGCTCTTGTACAAATGTTGGGGTTCATAAACAGTTGAAACAGGATTTTCAAGATCATTTATAAACGGACTTCTTGCATATTGCCCGGGATTATCTGTATCCCAGATTCCAATATTTGGTATGCTTGTATACAAACGTGTAATAACACCATTGCGGTTGTTTTCATACACATCAACATCTTTCCAGTTATCATACGCAAGACTTGTTCCTACTTTTAAGAAACTGGTGACTTGCTGATCAACATTTGCTTTAATGGTTGCACGTTTTAAATTGTTGTTGAGTACAATACCATTCTGATCAATAAGCGAACCAGACAAATAATAACTTGTTTTCTTCGTTCCGCCGGTTGCTGATAACTGGTAGTTCTGTGATAATGCATTTCTGAAAATTTCATCCTGCCAGTTTGTGTTTTTGTTATACTTGGTCCAGTCGGTTGTTTTGCCCATTTCAGTAGCAAGATCTTTAAACTGTGTGCCATTCAGCATATCCATCCGCTTCCACGCACCTGACATGGTAAGAGAAGTATTAAAATTCAGTTTCAGTTTTTGATTTTTACCACGCTTGGTTGTAATCAATACAACACCATTTGAACCACCTGCACCATAAATAGCAGCAGAAGATGCATCTTTTAATACAGTAATACTTTCAATATCGGCAGGGTTAATATCATTTGTATTTGGTGTAGGAACTCCATCAACAATATACAAAGGTTCACTGCCTGAAGTAATTGATGATGTACCACGAACACGAATAGAAAAACCAGCCTGTGGCTGACCGGAAGAACGGATAACCTGTACACCTGCAGCCTTACCTTCAATAGCGTAACCAAACTGTGTGTTTGGTCTGTTCTCCAAGTCTTTAGCTGATAAGGTAGCAATTGAACCGGTAACATCTTTCTTGCGTTGAGTACCATAACCAACCACCACAACCTGTTCCATTTGGTTAACAGATTGTTTTAGTTTAATTGTAAGGTTTGCAACATTTCCTACGGCAACTTCCTGCGATTCATATCCAACATAAGAAATGATTAATACAGCATCATCGGGAACTTCAATGGTAAAGGATCCTTTTGCATCGGTAACAGTTCCAAAGTTTGATCCTTTAACACGGATGCTTACGCCCACCATTGCTTCGCCGGTTTCAGAAACAACTTTACCGGTTACTTTTTTGCTTTCGTAAGCATTGTTTGCGGAGACAATAACAACCAATCCCCCATTCATCATTTTATAACTAAGGCCGGAACCAGAAAGCAGTTCATTAAGTAAGTTGACAACGGGAACGTCTTTCACATTCACGTCAACTTTCTTTTGCAGAGCAGGCAAATCGTAGTTGTAAAGAAAACGGTAAGGGCTTTGTTTTTCAATGGCACGGAAAACCTTGGGAATCTCAGCTTGTTTCATGTTTAATGTAACATTCTGTGCATTTCCATTCCCTGCAAATACCTGCATTGCAGTAAGCAAAATCAATGCAAACGTCATCTTCATAATGAGAAACAATTTTAGAAAAGACCGGTGTGGCAAAAGCAGCAGCTTACCACGAGGTACACTTTTTTTCATACCTTTAGTTTTGGGTTATAAAATTTGAAACTCCGTTGATTTTCCCGATCTCCGGGAGTTTCGGTTTCAGCCTTCGTCGGGGAATGTTGCCGCATTTCCCCGATTTTTATTTTAAGTCGTTAAGACTCATTTCTTATCAATAATAATTTCATTCTCAGTTATATTGAAATTGAACGGATGAATCATCTGTAATGCATGCAAAGCATCTTCAATATTTTCATTTTCAAACGATCCGCCAAACCTGTAATTCGCAACTTTATTATTAGCAAATGAAATTTTTACATTGTACCAGCGCTCCATTTTAGCAGCCAGTTCTTTAAACGTATCTCCATCAAACAAAAGACGTCCGTAAATCCATGATGTTTCAATACGGTTACTGTCTTTTACAGAAGTTGGTAAAGTGCTGATGGAAATGCGTTGAGGAAGAGTTGATTTTACAGAAGATGCAGTTTTATCATTTGCAGCAGTTTCACCTGCATCAACTTTATTGATTACTTTATTGAACACCAGTTTTTCATTGGGATGAAGAAGAATTTTAGAAGACTGCGGTTCATTGTTTTTCTCCACTTCAATTAACCCCCTCACCAGTGTTGCTTCAATGGTTTCATCCTGCGGATATGATTTTACGTTGAATGCAGTACCAAGCACACGGATATTAATACCGGTTGTGTGAACAATAAAGGGCTTCTTAGCATTCTTCACCACATCAAAATAAGCTTCACCTTCCAGTGTAACTTCTCGAAGTGAATCGTTGAATGAATTGTTATATACAAGTTTACTGTCGGAGTTAAGCCAAACCTGTGTGCCATCGGGCAAAATCAGTTTTGATTTTGTGCCCGGCTTTGAAACTATTTCATTTTCATGAACAGGCTTTGCTGCAAGCGATTCGTTCTTATTGGTTGAAAAAAGTTTCCATGCTCCAAAAGAAATAATACCGGTAACAACTGCAGCTGCTGCAATGCGTAACCAGGTTTTTCCTTTGCTGATTGAAATAACAGGTGCGTGTTGCTGCTCCGTTTCATCCGCAGTTTGCAGGATTGAGCGTTGCATGATATAGCGAAAATGATCTTCTTTATTATCTCCCTCTTCTTTTATATGACCCGAACTCCACCAGTTACTGATCATTTCCTGTAAATACTGTTCATCAGGATGATCTTTCAGGAATTCGTCCAGTTCCTGAAGCTCATTTTCTGTTGCTTCGCCGGAAAGCTTTTTTGCGAACAGTTCTGTGATACGTTGGATTGCCATGTTCATATGTCTTATAGCTAAGACACAGAAATGAACACTTCACCCTAAACAAATTCTATTTTTTTTGAAAAATCTTTTTGGAGGGCAGATTCATGTAAGATTTCAGTTTTTCCCTGATGGCGTTTACGGCAATTACCATTTGTGCATCAACGGTTTTAATGGAGATGTTGAGCACTTCTGCCACTTCTTTGTATTTAAGCCCGTCTTCCCTGATAAGTTTGAAAATCATTTTACAGCGGGGAGGTAATGCATCAATGGCTTCACGTATTTTACCCAGAATTTCGTTCGTGATCATCAGGCTTTCAGGGTTATTACCATCCATTAACTGCACATGTACATCGTCAAATGGTTCTTCTATATTACGCTTTGCTGTACGTGAAAGATAGTTGAGCGAAGCATTTTTAGCTGCCTTGTATAAATACACTTTCAGGTTTTCAACGGCAGCTATTTCCTTCCGGTTATGCCATAAGCGTATGAAGATTTCATCAACAATTTCGGTAGCTGCATCTTTTGATTTGACCAATGAAAAAGCAAACTGTGAAAGCGGGGGAAACAACTGATCGAACAACTGGCGGAAAGCTGCTTCATCATTTGCAGCTATGCGCAATTTTAATTGAAGATATACATCTTCCTTTCCTTTATTCAGAAATTTCATATAAGCAGTCGTTCATGATAAAATTAGGGAAATTAAATTGTACCAAACAAATTATCATTTCACACAACCTTCAAACAGTGTTATAAAATTCCAAGAAGTTTATGTTTTGCATTTGCAAACCTGAGTCCTGCTGTTACAGAAAAATCAGTATTTAACTGATGCATATTTTTTAATATAAGATTGGTTTGAAGATCATCAACAGCTGCAGAAAAATAAACATAATAAGCAGCTCCGTTGTAACCGGTATTTATCCATGATTGAATGCCTGAAACAGAACTGAATTTACTGGTATGCTGATTCAGTTCTTTCAACACTCCCTTCCCCACTAAAACAGCAGGAGAAACCGTCCATTTACCATTTGAAAAAACAAAGCTGTAATTATAGCCAACCCTTGCTGTAAGTGAAATCCATCGTGGTGATGTAGAAAAGAGTTTTGAAGTTGGTACATCTGTTATAGTGCTGCCATCTGTATTTTTAAGTTGCAGTTGCTGCCATAACGGTGTTGCTTTGACAATAAAACCACCAGCGCTTTTTAATTGTTGCTCAGAAAATGCATTTGCTTCCCTCAACGAAAAACGACTTGCATTTGAACACCACAACAATTCAGTGCCGGCTTCTTTAAACAGAATATTTCTGTCAGCTGTATACCTGTTACGATTGTAAGGAATCAACAATCCATTGTATGAATTATAATACGGTCTTATCATAAACGGCCCGGTATAAAACTGAAAATGAAGTGAATTATATTTAAGCTTTGTTTGTTTATCAAGATAAGTACCGGGTACTGCAAATGAGTTTTCAACTGAAAGCCATTTGTAGTTAAAAAAGAAACCGGCATACCCACTGCTGTTGGCAACCATTTTAAAACCACCTCCCCTGCTGCCGGGATTCGTAAAATCAAATTTTGTATGATAAATACCGGGAAATAGTTCAATTACATTTTGTTTTTCGAAAGGCTTTATATAGGCAGAATCCCTTTTCATTTGCTGTGCACTTGCTGATGAACTGCATACCAGGGAAAACCATACAACGATTATCAGGAAACATTTCTGCATTATAAAAGTTTAACAATCTTCTTTACCAGTTCGGCTGTATTACCTTCAAACGAATGACCACCCGGAAGTACAAGTCTTGAAAAATTTTTCAGCAAAATCTGTTCAGCTGTAAACGAAATATCATCTTCTCCAAAAAGTATGGTTGTTTTTTGGGTGCCCATCTTGTTTATTTCAGATAACACATCCATGCTTCTTTTTTTATTTGAGCCCCACATATCCGACAAATGAATTTCAAAGTCGGTTGATGAAGATGGCGAAAGCATAATTACACTTGACAATTTTTGTTTAAGATCGTTTGGAAGCCTGTTTACAATAAAAGGCATCACATCTGCACCAAACGAATAACCAATTAAAACAATCTGCCTGTTTGTATTTTCTTCCAGTTTTGTTTTTAGATAAGTAGCAATTTGTGAAGTGGTGAGCTCTGGTGTTTTTTTATCCCAAAACCATGATTTCGCATTCAGTGCTGTTACTGCATAACCCGACTGATTGAGTTGTGTACAAAGTGAAGTTGAAAAATTATTAAAACCACCATCCCCGCTGATGTAAAAGATAATAGGTTTGCTTGCAGAATAACTCCATTCTTTTAAAGGCAATACATTTTGAGCAAACAATGATGCCGATAAAAAACAAAGTATAAGGATTGAGAATACTCTTTTCATTAAAAAATAATTGTGATACAACTTATGGTTTCATGACTGTATTCAATGCAGCAGGTAATTGCAGTAAATCAAAATCATGATTGTAAACAAGATATTTGTTCTGCCACCAGCTTGCATATTTTTCTTTAAACTCTCTGAGCCCCTGGTATTGCTGAAAACGTTTGATACGCAATGCTGCCATTTTCATAATCTGTTCAGCTGTATTTTCCGGCTGTTGAATTCCTGTCATTGGTACCATGCCGAGATTGAGATATAATTTGTTTTGCGATTTAGCAAGTTCAATCAGTTTAATAATCAGTGCATCCATAGCAGCGCCGGGTGCATCAGCTGTTTTGCGTATAAGATCGTACGTACATTCATCTTCTGCATAATCCGGAATGATATTGAGAAATGCTTTGATAGTTCCTTCTTCATCAGCAAGCGTAATAATATCCTGCTTCTGTATTTCGCTTTCATCAAACATTCCCTGCGAAAAAATCATTTCCTGCTTATGATAATTTTCCAGCCATTCATCTGATACTGCACGAAGCTGGTTTACAAATTCCTTATCATGTGGCGCATTGTGCAGGTTTGTTACAAATCCTTTTTTCTGAAGGCTGTTTAATCCGTTACGCAATGACTTTTTATCTTTTCCTTCCAATGTAAAACGGGCTACATCCAGTATAGCTTCCTGTCCAATCATCAGCTTTCGTTTCTTTAATTGATTAAACCATGGAATACTGTTTTCATCCACCCTGTAAAAAGCAGGCTTTAATCCCATCTTACGGCACTCCTGTTCAAACTCAATCAACACTTCTACTTTATGTTCGTCAGCACAAACCGGCTCTTCCAAAACAATCGCAAACACACCTGCAATACGGTATGCGATAAATGCATCATGTTTATCCGAAAGAAAAAAGAGTTTGTCTTTGTAAATTTTAAAATAATCAGCAGCTGAATTGCCATATTGCTGCAGTAAAATTTCAATATCTTTTTTAACAGGAACCGTTGAAGAAGTGTGTTTCACATACGGACGAATTAATGCATACAGCAAAAATCCCCATGTAATAAATCCCAGTATACGGATGAACACAATAAACTCACGTCCAAATCTTGTAAGCGGGTGAAGTGTATCATCATCAACCAGGAGGAATATTTTTAAAGAATGTAAAACAGATTGTTTCCAGGTAAAATCAATTCCAAAATGTTTTTGATCGATATAATAGAAGCTGACAAACCCAAACAGCATTACTGCAATTGCAACCGTCAGCACTGTCATAAGTCCAATCTGTGTCCATTTAGCTGAACTCCTTATCCTGTATTGTGAAGCTGTTGCAACCAGCAATAAAATTGTAACTGCAGCAAGTGAGGCTTCTTCATAATCCAGCGCCTTTGTAACATGGCCAATCAGTGAAAAGAATGCAAGCGTTAATGCAATTATCCATGCATTCCGCAATCCACGGAACAAGAAAGCAGAGGTAACAAGCAATGCAAGACCAATGTACAATACCATTAAGTTTGAAGCATGGATGGCATCAAGTGGTAAAAATTCTTTCAGTAACCGTACACGCCATCGTTGAGGTGGCGTAATTACTGAGATGATATTGATAATACCAAGAACAAAGGTTAACAATGCCGGTGCCATGCGGAGAAACAGTTGTTTTCCTTTCCACAAATAAGTAAACAAACCGGCAACTAATGGTAACCAGAATTCAAAAATGCGGTACAGAATTGTTGCGGCCAATGCTTGCTCAACTGTATAACCAAAACGGCCAAGCACATACAGCATTGATAATTCAACTGCTCCTAATCCACGGAGGAATGGAGAAACAATCATCAATAACACTGAAATAATATAGGCCGATGCTGAAGCAACAAATGAAGTATGAATACCCAATGCAAGCATCGCTATATACAAATGAAAGATGCCGCAAAACTCAACACCGACAGAATACAAGATTGCACCCATCAGTTTTTTATTGTCAACATTTGCGGCAAACAACTCATTGACCGATGGAATAACAGATGGAAATTTCTTCTCTACCCATAAATAAATCTTCCCTTTTTCCTTAAACGATTTTGCAATAAAATAAAGTAGTGGTAAAAAGATCAGTAACACAATCATACTGATCCATACATCTCTTGTTCCACCCTGGTGATGAAATAATGAAAGTATAATTACCGGGAAACCAACAATGGCAACAGTTAATAATCCAATAAAACCAAACAATGCACTCGCCTGGTGAATTTGTGTTTGTGTTAATCCTTCCTTACGTATTTGCGAAGGTGTATAAGCAAGTGAACTAACTCCGCCTGCTGGTAAAAACACACTGATAAAGTTGCGTTTAAGAAAAAGAATGTTGGAAGATGTCCAGCTGATATTAACTCCAATTGCACGAAAACTCATTTTGTAAATGCCAGCCTGGAAAAAAATGTAAATCGTTGTGAGTAATACACCAGCAGCCAGCCACCATGCATTTGCCCGTTCAATATTTGGAATAATTTCCTGCAATTCTTTTCGCTCATTCCTGAAAAAGAAAACAGCAAGTATTACCATCAAAAGAGCCAGAATTTCTTTCCAGTAGGTTTTAGCCGAAACAGATATTTTATTTTTAATCGCAGAAAGCATAGAACAGGTTTACAATTTTTCACACACACTTATCGACGATGCAAAACTAATGCTCTGTAACAGGTTAATTGCAAATAATCGTTTAAACGGCAAAAACCATCGGTGGGCAATTGGGCCAGAAAATACGCTGTATATAGCTTTGCCCTGATGAAATATATTTTATTATCCTTACTTATTTTGATTTCAGTAAGCAGCAAATCAACGGCCCAGCTTTCTGTTCAATACGAAGAACTGTACAGCACGCACAGCAATTGGTTTAATGGCTTCAACATCACTCAGTATAAAAACATCAGCAATTGCTTTTCTATTGGTGCGGGTGTTGAATATGCACATGCTCCTTTGCACAACGATAATGACTGGGTATTAACCAAACTTCAGTTTGTTCCAATCTTTATTGATATGAAATACCAGTTTCACCCGGAGAAAAAGATTTCTTCTTACCTGCGTTTAGCGCAGGGAGTATCAATGAATGCATACATGAAACAGGATTACCCTGCACAAACTCCGTATAAAGTAAAAGAAGCAGGATATTATGCTGCAGGACGTGTGGGCTTATCAACTAAAATCAACACAGTTTTTTCTGCAACTGTTGAAATGGGAATGAAGGCATTTCATCTTTCAGGAAATGATATGGATGTTAACCCGCACGGAATTACAGGAAGTATCGGGCTTTTAGTAAGACCTAAAAAGAAATAAAAAAGGATGGCAGCAGCCATCCTTTTTCACTTACATATAAAAATTGATTAAGCTATTACCGGTGTGTTCAATTCAGCAAGTGATGAATTGATTTGTTCCTGTGTTACTTCAAAGTCAACCAGCTTGCCGGACAAATATTGATCATAAGAACTCATATCAAAATGTCCGTGACCGCAAAGGTTAAACAGGATTGTTTTTGAAACACCTTCTTCATCAGCTTGTTTAGCCTGGCGTATTACTTCCGCAATACCATGATTTGCTTCAGGTGCAGGAATAATTCCTTCTGTACGTGCAAACAATACACCCGCTTCAAAACATTCAATCTGGTTAATGGCATCAGCTTCAATAATTCCATCCTTCAGCAATTGACTGATGATTGCACCAGCACCATGATAACGTAACCCACCTGCATGAATAGGTGAAGGCACAAAGTTGTGACCTAAAGTGTACATCGGTAACAAAGGAGTCATACCAACTGTATCACCAAAATCATAACGGAAAACACCACGGGTTAACTTCGGACAGGAAGTTGGCTCAACAGCAACAGCACGTACATTCTTTCCTTCAACTAATTTATCCTGCAGGAATGGGAATGTAATACCCGCAAAGTTTGAACCACCACCAAAAGGAGCAATGACGATATCAGGATAATCACCTGCTTTTTCCAATTGCTTCTTCGCTTCAAGACCAATAATTGTCTGGTGCATCAATACATGATTCAATACACTGCCCAAAGCATATTTTGTATCATCGTTTGTAGCTGCAACTTCAACTGCTTCAGAAATAGCAATACCTAAACTACCTGGTGAGTTAGGATCTTTTTCCAAAACAATCCTTCCGGCTTGTGTAAGTGTTGTTGGTGAGGGATGCACCGTTGCTCCCCATGTATTCATCATCAGTTTACGGTAAGGCTTGCCTTCGTAACTTACTTTTACCATGAACACTTCACATTCAATACCAAAAAGTTTACATGCAAATGCAAGTGAACTACCCCACTGCCCTGCTCCTGTTTCGGTTGAAATTTTCTTTACACCTTCTTTTGCATTGTAATATGCCTGCGGAATTGCAGTATTAGGTTTGTGCGAACCTGCAGGACTCACACCTTCATACTTGTAATATATTTTTGATTTTGTACCCAATGCTTTTTCCAGTTCATAAGCACGGAACAACGGTGTTGGACGCCAGATAGAATAAAGATCTCTTACTTCATCAGGAATTTCAACCCATTTGTCGGTGGTAACTTCCTGTTTAATTAATTCCATCGGGAACAAAGGAGCAAGTGCTTCTGGTCCGATGGGTTGTTGGGTTCCGGGATGTAATGGCGGCAATGGTTTGTTGGGCATATCAGCCACAATATTGTACCAGTGTGTTGGAATTTCGGATTCGCTTAATGTGATTTTGCGCTGTTTCGACATGTTCTATTGATTTGCGGTTAAGATAAGTAAAATGTAAATGTGCGCAAAAAATGAAAACAGAATGAATAACGAGTGTTCATTTATAATACCAGCCGAATTTTTTCATGGCAGCATCGTTGCGTCGCAATCCTTTCATCAGCATACAGCATGGCAACAATTCAAATAATCATTTATTATTCTTGAAGAATTTGGTATTAAAAAAAATCAACTTAAAACAAACTTAATAGCTACACTGCAACCATTACCCGGGCTGCTTTTAATGTTGCATTTACCTTCATAAAGTTTGGCCCTGTGGCGAATATTAGCCAAACCAATTCCTTTAGCTTTTTGTTCAACATTAAAACCTTTACCATTATCAATTACTTCAAGTAGTAATAACTTGTTTTCCTGTTTCAGGTTCACATTAATTTCAGTTGCCTGTGCGTATTTAATAATGTTGCTGAACAGTTCCTGGATAATCCGGTACAGGTTTACTTTAAACGATTCGTCAAACTGTTCTTCAATCATATTCGACTGAAGCTTCACTTTGCAACCGGATAGTTTAATGCTCTGAGTCAAAAACTCAATTGCTTCTGTCAATGTGAGATTTTTCATTGAAGGAGCAACAAACCGGGAAGATAGTTTCCGGATTTCTTCAATTGCATTATTGATGATATTTGTTCCCTGCTGCAGTTGCAGATTGTCCTCTTCAGAAGCTGTTACAATTCCTTTTATATAAAGTGTTGAAGCTACAAGCAGCTGGTTAATATTATCGTGCAGCTCCATCCCAATTTCATTGCGGCTTTTTTCTTCAGCTTCCAATGCTGCCCGGTCTATTTCCCTTTGTTTATAATATTTTTCGTCTGCAAGTTCCTGTTCAATTTTTACTTTATCAGTTACATCATTAATTGAAATAAGTAATGCCTCCTTTCCATCATATATTATTTCGGAGATGGTTGGTTCAGCCAATATAATATCACCATTCTTTTTTACATGTTTTCTTGCCGATTTATCAGCTGCATATTTTCCCTGTTCAATTGCAGCAAAAAGAATTTCCTTTTCTTCAGGAAGCCTGAGATCAGGAATTGACAACTGCAGAAACTCTTCTTCTGAATATCCATAAAGTTTTACAGCCGTTTCATTTACTTTCAAAAAACGCAATGTTTTTTTATCAGCAATACCAACAGCAAACGGACTGTGATTAAATAATTCACGATACTGTCTTGCTGCTTCTTCTACAGCCTGTTCTGTTTTTTTCTTATCAGTTATATCCTGCACAGTACCTAAAACAGTATTCAGCGCAGCTGAAGGATTAAAATCAAACCTGGCTCTTTCTCTAACCCACTTTTCTCCTGAAGCGGTTTTAATACGATGTTCAACTTCGTAAAAACCTGTGTGCATTGCCTTACCCCAGTTTTCATCAACAATAGCTTTATCATCAGGATGTACATACTGCAAAAACAACTCGTACGACATTGGTGTATCTGAAGGAATCTCAAATATCCTGTAAGTTTCTTCCGACCATTCAATTTTATTACTGGAAATATCAACAAACCAGCTACCTGTTTTTGCAACTGCCTGCGCTTCTTTCAGCTGCTTTTTTTGTTTCAATAAATCTTTTTGATAGGAAATAAGTTTTTCTTCATTTTCTTTTTGTTCAGTAACAAGGTTGCGTATTGAAAGATATTGAAATGGTTTACCGTTTCTGTCTTTCACCGGAATAATTACTGTATCAACCCAGTAGTAAGAACCATCTTTGGCTTTGTTTTTAATTTCACCACGCCATGGCTTGCCATCAGCAATGGTGCTCCACATATCCTTAAAAAATTCCTTCGAATGAAATTCGCTCTTGATGATACGATGGTTTTTACCTAAAAGCTCTCCCTTTGAATATTGAGATACTTCAACAAACTTATCATTAACATAGAGAATGTTTCCCTTCAGATCTGTAATTGATACAATGGCAACTTCATTAAATGCAGATAAGTAAGCCTGCAAGGTTTGTGATAGTTGAGTAAACCTGCCCTTTAATCCGTCAGGCTCTGTTATTTCGTTATGAAGGTTCAATCCTTTTTTGTTTAACTGATTTGTAATTGCAAATTAACCAAATCAAACAGAATAAGATAAATTATTATATAATCAGATTGTCAAAATCAAATCATTTCTTACACAGAACGTTGTCAGGGATTCTTCAAGTCGAGCAGCAACTCTATTTTGCCGGGTTCTTCTTTAATTGTTGCGTTATAGTAGTCAAGCCGTTTTGAAAGATCCTGATTATGAGGGTCGTTAAACTGTTCAACAAACCGAACGTTTGCGGCAGCATAAGAAAAAGAAACCCAGATTTTATTTTGACAATTAATCCGCACTTTCAGCGATGCTGGATTACATGCAGCTATAATAGCAATCCCCTGGTGTATGATGCGAAAGAGTGAAAGTCTGTCAATATCCGGCAAATCATCTGAATCTTCTTCAAGCACAATCTCTACCGGGATATTATATTTCTTACTTAGTAATTCAGCATAAACTGAAATACCTTGTGCAAATCCAAAATCAACAAGCATCGACGGACTTAACTCCAGCGAAATATTGTTAAGACTATCGATGGCATTTTTTATTCCTTCGTCTGCTTTGAGTAACATTGGTTCTTTCGTTTGCATCATTTGCAGATACATTCTGCTGGTCACCAGTGTTTGGGAAATATCATCCCTGATAGACAACAGCAAAGCATATTCTTCTTTTTCATGCTGACGGTCAATTTCCCGCAAAACCATTTTATGCTGCTTCTGCTGTTCCTCAATTACTTTTTCATGAAGATTAATGAAATGACGGTATAATGCAATCAGTATACTTAACGTTGCGATGATGGAAAATACAAGGCAAACAGTATAAATATTCTGGATTAATGTATCATCAATAAATGCAAACTGTTTTGAACGCATATCGGTAAAACCAACCGATAAAACGAAAAAGAGAATATTGATAAAAACCTTGGCTGCAGTTTTAAACTTGTCTTGCTTTGTTAAAAAGATGTACAAAAAAGCAACCATAAACGGGAAATAAAACAAGATGGCTCCTGTTGCTTTTCCATACCGGTAACATACCCAAAAAATTAGAAAATTGTGAACGAAGGTTACAATTAATACAGAAAGAAACAGAGAATAACGGTAAATAACTTTGCCGAGAACATACAATACAATACCAGCAGCGTAAAGGGAAGCCGATAAATAATCCTGGAACGGCTTTCCGATTGCAACCGGGATGAAAAAAAGCAGAATGGTTGAACCTATAATACTGAATAAAGTATATGGAAGTTCCTGATCGGTTATCAAATGCTCTTTTAAATGCACTTTGGCATTCATCGCTGGGTATTTAGAGCAAGATAATTAATAAGTCAATTACCTATAAATAGTTTTATTTTTTATATGTAAAATAGTTTAACTTAACCGTGGTGGCGAATTCATTCAACGTTGAACCGTTTGTGATCGGTAAGATTCAATCTGTTAATCCCTTTCCCGCAAGAATTTGCGGAATGCATTTTTCGATCCTTGCTTCTCTCGTTTTTGATTGTTTTGCTGCAGAAAAATGAAGCAGGTATGCCCTTTGCCTTCCGATAGTTAATGCAAAAAAAGCAGTCTTTAATTTTTGATTTGATTCCAGCTTATCCCTGAACTCAGCGGGCATTTCATCTGCACCGTACTTTTTAAATTCTACTTTGTAACCCACCTTTTCAATTTCGATGGCTTCATAAATGTATGCCTTCAGTACAGCTTCTTTTTCGATAATCTTTTCAATATTCGTAAACCTGATTAAACGTGCAGATTGTGTATGCTCACCGGGTTTACTCAACATGTTTTCTGTGTCGTTGAGCAAAGCACCTTTAAAAAAACTTAAAGCTGCATATTCTTTAAAAGCAGCCAGCAAAACAATATTCTTATTTTGAAAAGTATAGCAAGGCATCCCCCATTTTACCTGTTCGGTAAGCCCGCAACTCAAAATTAGAGAGCGCAGGGCCTGCAATTCCTTTGGCCATTTATGCACTTTGCAGGCAGGTGTACCACCCAGTTCACAACGTCCGCAGCCTTCGGTAAAATAAAGTTCAACTTCAGTTATCATTATCGGGCTTTAAATGTGTTAATCATTCAAACCTTTTCCTGCTAAAATTTGCGGAATACATTTTTCTACCCTTGCCTCTCTTGTTTTTGATTGCTTTGGTGCAGAAAAATGCAGAAGATATGCTCTTTGTCTTCCGGGAGTTAATGCTTCAAATGCTTTTTTTAGAGAAGCTTTTTTATTGAGCTGCTTTTGAAATTCTTCCGGAACTGCATATTCCTTAGTTTTTTTCAAAGCCACTTTTAAACCTGCTTTTTCCACTTCAATTGCTTCATTGATGTATGCTTTCAGCACTTTGGCTGATTTATTAATTTCTGAAAGATCAGTGAATCTTATCTGCCGGCTTGATTGTACGTTTTCGGTTTGCTGTATAAGCATTCCTTCAGCATCGTGAAGCAAAGCACCTTTAAAAAACAAAAAAGCACAGTATTCTTTAAAACCGTGAATCAGTACAACATTATTTCCGTTGAATGTGTAGCAGGGACAGCCCCATTTAAGTTCTTCCGTGAGGCCACAGCCAAGTGCAATTTCCCGCATTTTTAAATATTCATTTTGCCAGCTTTTAGCCTTGGAGAAAAAGAAATCAACTTTCGGATTCATGATATGATTGGTTATTGTTAATTAGTCTGCAAAATACATTTACAGTAATGATAGCAAACAAAATCAAAGAATTTAAATTACAGTCATTTTTTTCGTTTTCCAATTTCTATTCCAATAAATTCAAAATAATTATTCGTGAGCTGATAAAGAATATTACGTTTTGTGACCTCAGCCTTATCATTTACAACAGGTATATACAATATTTTAAACTTTTCATCATAAGTAATAAGTTTTACAGGACGTTCAGGCCTGTCAGCAACACTAAAAAAATCATAAGAGATTCCTATGTAATTGAGTTGCTTTGTTTTAGTGTGAAATAACTTTACAGTATCGACTAAAGCACTATTAATAATAGTAAAAACTCCAATTGACTGTGAAGCATCTTTAGAAGAATAAATGCCATTTGTAACAGGTAGATAAAATTTTTTATCTAATACAGTTATTGTAAACATTTCTGAGCAGAAACCGCCAGGATCACCTTCATCCGTCTGAACTTCCTTTATATAGACTTTACCATTTGCTCTCCACTGATAAACAGTTTTAAAGAAATGCATGGTTCCACCAGTCCACGTGTCCCAAGTGTATATCCGAAAATCTCCATCAGCAGAACTGATAATATAAAAACCTTTTTCTTTTAATTTCTTAAATGAGTAAGATAATGTACCTGTATTTGATTTGATGAATGATACAAAAACTTTAGTGAAATTATTTGAAAGAATTTCTGTACTATCAAAATTTGCACTGCTGGCAGAATTAAGAAGTTTTGTATACAAATCTGCTATCTTATACTCCTGCCTTGCAGGATTATTATCCTGCGCATTAACTCTTAAAAAAAAAGCCAATGACAGAATGAACAAAAACCATTTAAAGTTTTTCATATAAACTGAAATTAAAAAGAAAAATGAACGAGTTTTTTCATGATTTTATTTTAAAGAAATACTGAAAGATAAATTCAAATGTATTGAAATATCAGTTAAACAATTGGCCATAAACATAACAGCCCGTGAGAACACGGGCTGTTGTTAACTCTAAATCACCAAAGTGTTAACTTATGTACCTTATTAAAACAAATAAGTTTTCACAAGAAAAGCACAATGAAATTTTACTCAATAAAACCTTACACGCAAAAGAAAAGAACGATCAGGCTTAACCGACATTTTCACTTGCTTAATTTCATAAAATACTTATTAACACGTAAACGAAAGGCAGATTTATTTGTAATCGTAATCTCATATTAAAAAAAATGACCTGCAAGTCAGGTCATTTTAAAGAACAGATATTTTATAGAAATATGTTACTGGATAATTATCTTTTGCGTAGTTGAACCTGATTTAATAAAGCAAACACCTTTCCCAAATTTTACAGCAGGAACTTCGTGAATGCCAACATCCAACGTTGCCTTGTAAAGCAACTGGGCCTTACTGTCATAAATTGATATTTCAGCTTTTTGCAGCATTTGTATTTTGATGATGTTACCTGTAGCCGGATTACCCATCAGTTGAAATATATTCTTTTCAGATGAAAGATTTATCAATCGTACCTGGCTATAACTCATGTATCCATCATTATCCGTTTGCAGCAAGCGGTAATAATTTTTACCATTAACAGGATTTGAATGTTCAAAACTGTAATTAAGCAATCCTACACTATTCCCTTTGGCAGGTATAACTCCAAGATTTTTCCAACTTGTACCATCTGTACTAAACTGAACTGTAAAATCTTTTGCACCTTCTTCCCTTGCTGTTTGCCAGTTAAGCGCAATCTTGTCATTATTTCTTTGAGCTGTGAACTGAACAAAAGTTACAGGCAATGTTGCAATGGTTTCATCAAAAGGAATTACCAGATTATATGCCCAACCCGTACTTGCTATAAATGTTGAAACAGAGCTTCCATCAAGATTTGCACGTTTAATAGACTTACCTGCATCCTCAAACCAATAAATTTTATTGTTAACAAGGTCAAGTGTTATACCAATAGGTCCATACGTGGCTACTCCTGATGCTCCTGTTACAACATTTGCTCTGCCCGTCCCATCAAGATTCATACGTTCAATTTTGTCTGCTTCATAATTAGGCCAGTAAAGTTTTGAATTCTGTTTATCAACATAGAGTGAATAGGCCCAGCCTGTTCCAGTTGCAAAAACTTCAACTGAACTACCATCGAGGTTTGAACGTTTAATGCGTTTGTTATAATCTTCAAACCAGTATATC
Source organism: Chitinophagaceae bacterium UBA1931 (assembly GCA_002337125.1). Lineage (GTDB taxonomy): Bacteria > Bacteroidota > Bacteroidia > Chitinophagales > Chitinophagaceae > Lacibacter. Next base: position 697,515 of record DDFJ01000001.1, on the reverse strand, counting down.
TTTCCATTCTTCGTATCTACAGTTATACCTACAGGGCCATAGGTGGCGACCCCTGAGGCGTTGCTTACAACAGTTGTCCGACCTGTACCATCAAGATTTATACGTTCAATTTTGTCTGCTTCATAATTAGGCCAATACAGGTAACTGTTTTTGGTATCAACAAACAATGTATAAGCCCATCCGGTTGAAGTTGCGAATACCTCCACATTACTGCCATCAAGGTTGGCACGTTTAATTTGTTTATTGTAATCTTCAAACCAGTAAATTTTTCCATGAGGAACATCTACTGCAATTCCGACTGGCCCCCACGTTGCAACACCTGAAGCATTTGAAACAGCAGTTATTTGACCAGAAGCATCAAGATTGATTTTTTCAATTCTGTCATTATCATAGTTGGGCCAGAAAAGACGACTGTAATCACTCTGGGCTTTCAAGCCAGAAGTTAAAAACAAAAAAGCCATACCGAACATCAGCAGGCTTTTAGTGGCTTTTCGATATAAATAAGGTTGAGGATAAAATAACAACAAAGCAGTCTTTTCGAAAACGTGTAAACTTTTCTTCATGGATATTGAATTTTGAGAAATAATATTTGAATTATCGCATGTAAAAAAAAGAAAATATACTGGAATGTTTTACTAAGTATAATGATAGTTTGACATATTACGGGATTACACGTAATTAAATTCAGAAGTTGCTTTTACTGAAAGAAGTTCTTGATGAACATAAACAAAAATGGCTCGTAGTACACGAACCATTTTCTTAAGCTGGCAAACTCTGTTAGATTAACTTATGTTATGTTATTCGCTTATATTGATTTTGTATTGTTTCTGCCCTACAGTAAAACTCACCTGCTTCGTTTCTGATATAATAAGCTTTTTTACCGGGAGCAGTTCCTCATTTGTGAAAGGGACACCCGACCGTTTCCAGAGCATCAATGTAATAGTGACCACCGAAGAAGTTGCTGATTGATTAAAATAACCGCTTGCATCAATCACTTTACTGATTTCACTCACAGGGTTCACTCCTTTTGCCTGCATTACTTCCATACTGTTCCAACCACTGAGCGTAACCATTGCAAGCTGGTATTCACCGTTGTCAATAATGGTTACATTGTTACCGTTTACATTTCGCTTTGTTTCTTTGATTGCAGTTTTCAGCTGCGGCAATGCATAATGTCCCAAACGATAATCAAAATTTGTATCGCCTGTTATACGGTCGATACGCAGTATACCGTTGGGCAATGGCATATCAATTAAATTGAGTTTGATGTTGGGATTTGTTTCCAAAGCAACATCACGGTAATAAGCACCATTTTCAAACTTTTTGAAATCATACAAACGCAATGCTTCCCACTCGTTCTTTTTGTTTTTGATGAGATAGTTCATGGCAATAACACCAGGAACACTATCGGCCTGCCATGGAAATGCACTGTTGTAAGAAAGACGGTTATAGTTTTCACTCGCACGGAATGTTTCACTTGCGCCAATGAGTTTTACTTTGCACCAGGCACGTATTTCACTTGCACCAATATTGGGATAATCCGTAATCAGGATATGTGAACTGTCGAAATAATGATTGTACACATTTCCTTTCTTCATTTCAGTTTGCCAGGCTCCTTCGTTTTCTTTAGCTGTCCAGAAAGGACTATTGTCCGGAACAAGCAAACCAAGAAATGCCTTACCCATCCAGAACACACTTCCCCTGCAGCTATAGGTTTGCACAGCCGGTTCAAATGCTCCGTAAAAACCAAGCGTTGGAATATCATCTTGCAGGAAATCCGGATTTTTTAAAAACTGCAGCAATGTACCTGAAGCAATTCTCCGCATCCATCCATAATTTACTGCAGGATCATTATTCAATCCCATCAATGCAAGCGGTATAACCGATCCAAAACGATAGGTCATACTTCTGCCCCACATAATCATTGTACCATCACGGCCAAACATGTAAGGATAACTTGTTTTTACTTCGCTGAAGTTGTTCAGAAACTGCTGTGCATACTGCGGGTAATATTTTTTCCCGAAAAATTCGCTCCACAATGGTCCGTACATTTCAAATGCCCACATGCTGTAATAATCATAAGCAGGCGCATCATGGTACCAGCCATTGCCACGGTAATGAGTTAATGATTTCTCCACGTATTCAACCAGCAGTTTTTCATTTACGGTATATCCCTGGCTTTTGAAAAAACTCAACACAAAAATGTTGAAGAACTTCCAGTTGTTGCCAATGGTTGGCCCATCGCCATAACTTAACATCAAGGCAGCAAGATCATCTTTTTGTTTTTGTGTTAACGGTTGCCACAGAATTTCAGGTGCTGCAAATAAGGAAACAGATAAACCTCCAAACTCAACAAGTATCTGGCTTGGTCCGCCATTGGATGCACGGTGCTTAATATATGTTGCTTTTGTTGAATCGCATAGACTAACCAGTTGATGACGGTAATAATCCCCAACTTTGATTCCGTTTATTTCCAATGCCGGATTTTCTTTCAACAAAGGAACAGCCATGAACAACGTACGGCAAACACCTTCCAGTTTTTCTGTTGGTATTTGTCCCTCGTTTCTGGGATAACTTTTGCCGGGCATTTTTGGAAAACGCATCGGGTCGTCGATGTTATGAATATAACTGAACGCTCCTTCCAGCAAATACTTTGCTGCATCTTTCCAATGCTTTTTCGTGATACCCGTTAATGGACTTAATTTATAATCGGGCTGATCAATTTTAAAAATTGTTTTGCCATTTACCTGTTGAGAAATGGCGGGTGAGTGAACATTTTTTTTCTGTGCAGTTGTTGTAAGACCAATACAAACACACAGAACAAGAACTGTAATAGTTTTCATGTTTTTTACTTCATCATTTATTAACGGCAGGCTGTTTCAATTTCATTTCTTCATAATACGCCTGCAAAATGTAAAAGGCTTTTTTCTTTTTGCCTTCACTGCTGTACAAACCTTTCCTGTTCCATCCTTCCTGGTAATTTGGATTATTACGTTTTGGCGAACGGAAATCAGTTAACACCCAGGGTGAAATACCAACAAAATTTTCAGGCATACGCTTCAGCATAGCAACCTGTTCTTTGTAATACCATTCCTGGTATTCTTCGCTAAAGATGGTTAATGAATCAGCATGAACTCCACCTCTTGCACCGGCACCTGTTTCACTGATGAACAAAGGCTTTTTATAAGGCGTTCCCCAATTGGTTGTACGGCAGTTGCTGGGCAATCCGCCATACCATCCAAGATATTCGTTGAATGCAACAATATCAACAAACTCACCAAGCGGATCATCAATCAGGTTTAAATTTTTTCCTGAATTATAATTTACTTCCAATGCTGCTGAAACCATTCTTGAACTATCCAGTGCTTTTGCAGTTTTAATAAGATTATGCATAAACTCAGTACGTACAGGGCTGATGGGTGTTTCATTTCCAACCGACCAGATGATAACGCTGGCCCGGTTACGATCACGTGTAATCATTTCTGTTAACTGAGCTTCAGCTTTCTGATATACTTCCTTATTGCCAAAATCGATTGTCCAGTACACTGGAATTTCACTCCACACAAGCATCCCTAATGAATCAGCCATTCTTGTCATTGCTTCATCATGCGGGTAATGTGCAAGCCGCACCATATTGCACCCGAGTTGCTTAGCTTCATTTAAGAGTAATGCTGCATCCTGTTTGCCAAATGCCCTGCGGCCTTCCTGAGCAATTTCTCCGTGAACAGAAATGCCCCGCATAAAAATGGGTTTACCATTGAGCAGTACATTGTTGCCATACGCTTCAATGGTACGGAAACCAATCTGATCTTCTGTCCGGTCTTCACTTGCAGTAATAATGACTTTGTACAGCTTTGCATTTTCAGTTGACCATAACTGAATCGTTGGCAGAATTAAACTGAAATCAGTTACAGATTCTTTTGCTGCAAATGTTTTCTTGAGTTTCAGTTCAGGAATTTCAACTGTAAAATTCGCAGGAACAGTTCCGTTGAATTTTATGTTTCCTGCTGCAACTGCATTTTTTGTTTTTGGAATTTCACCTGCAGCAGTTTTCGTTAACTGCAATGAAAAGTCTTCAATAAAAGTTGAAGGCACTTCCACCAGTTCAACAGTACGTGTGATACCACCATAATTCCACCAATCTGTATTTACAGTTGGCACTTCTTCCTTGCCACGTTTGTTATCCACTTTTACAACAAGAAAATTATCTTTCTCTTTCAGCAGTGATGCAGGTATTTCAAAATTGAATGCTGTAAATCCGCCAAGATGAAAGCCAAGTTTTTTACCATTCAAATAAACATCGGCCCGGTAATTCACTGCACCGAAATACAAAAACACCCTGTTGCTTTCATTTGTCTTTTTATAGTCGAATGATTTTTTGTACCAGACTGTTCCTTCATAATAAAGAAACTCCGGCTTTTGCGAATTCCAGTCGCCCGGTACATTTAAACTGTATTTATCAATGTAACCATGTTCTTTACGATCCCACCTGTTAACCTGAACATCTGAATTCCAGAATGCTTCTTTATCATCTTCCTTACGTTCTTTAAAACGGTAATCATAAAAACCTGTTTCGTAAGGATCGATGATGTATTGCCAGCGTCCATCAAGACTTGTTGCTTTCCTGTTGGGAATATTTGTAAGAAGAGAAGTCTGTGCAATCAGCAATGACTGCAACAACATTACAAAAGCAAATAAAAGCAAAGCAGATCGTTTCATAATAAACGTTTTACCAGGATGTTTAAAAATTATTTCTTCAACACAACAGGTTTTATTCCTTTATGTGTAGGCCTTGATTGTTTAATTGTTCCGTCAGCATTAAACTCCAGAACATCAATACATACTTCCCTGTTATAACCTGCAGCATTACCCATGTAAATTCCATTGGGATAATTGAAACGGTGATAAACAATATACCATTCATCTTTTCCCGGAACCTGTATTACAGAGTTATGCCCTGTACCATAAATACGTGCTGTTGTATCTTTTGCAATCACAAGATTGTTTGCAGGAATTGTAATTGGTCCTGTTGGTGAAGTTGATGTACCGTAACGTACACGATAGTTTTCACTTCTCGTATCATCTTCACTCCACAAAAAATAATACAAACCGTTACGGAAGAAAACAGTTGTTCCTTCACGGAATGTTTTATCAGATGGCGTAATGATTTTCGTTGTTTCGTTTTTAATGGAAATCAAATCATCATTCAACTCAGCAACTGCCATGTATCCATTTCCCCAATAGAGATAAGTTTTTCCTGTTTGCGGATCGGTGAACACATCAGGATCAATCTGCTGACCACCATTCTTTCCATCAGGACGTTTATCAATGAGTGGTTTACCCAGATCAGTAAAAGGTCCGGTTGGTTTATCTGCAACAGCCACACCAATTTTTTGTGCAGCACAGAAATAGAAAAAGTATTTGTATTGATTGTTGATTTTCTTTTCAAGAATGCAGGGAGCCCAAGCATTGCGTTTTGCCCAGTTTACATCTTTAACCAAATCAAGAATCACACCTTCATCTTTCCAGTTAATTAAATCGGTTGATGAAAATGTTTTGAAATAAGTACCCGACCAGTTATTAAAACCATCACTTGTTGGATAAAGAAAAAACTTCTTTTCTTTTTCTGACCAGGTAATATCAGGATCTGCATAATAACCGGCAACAACAGGATTATGATAATCGTTTACAAATACCTTCCACTTTTCCACCTGTTTGCCTTTAATTGAAACTGTATAATTCACTGCACCCTTTGCAAAATTTTGCGGAGTTGATGGTGTTACAGTTACACCAGGCAGATTGATAAATGAAGGATGAAAACTCTCCAGGTTTGTTGGGGGCAGTACTGATAAATAAACTGTTTTATTGGCTGTATCTATCTCTGTATTGATTGTACGTATTTGTTTTGAGGATGCTGTGCTGATAACGGTTGCAGCAGTGCCCCATTTACGCATCAGCAGTTCTGCCTCTGCATTTGAAACAGGTAATACTGTTCCATGACGTGGATGAAAATTCATAAACACATCACCATCTGCAATTTTAAAATTTTTAAAATCAGTTGTTTTGGTAAACTGGTAACGGCCGCTGGTGTACATATCATACATGAGAATATAACCACTGCCATCATTGAGTTTGAAAGTACCGGCACCTTCAACCGGACTTGTTGTTTGCTGCACATAATCTGCACTGAACATTTTATATCCACCGGTTAGCTGATCTGAAACAGCAACTTTAATTCCGGGTTTCCGGTCTTCTGTTTTAAAGAACAAATAAAACTTTCCGTCCTTCTCTGCAATATCACCATCAATACAGGCCGCATTATCCGGGCTGAAGAATAATTGCTTTGGTTCGGTTTCCAGGTCGGTAAATGTTTCATTGGCATAAGCATAATAAATTTTATCAGGATCCTGTCCATGCTTCATGGAAAAATAGATCATGTATTTTTTTGCTTTTGCATCATAAATGGTTTGTGGTGCCCATACACGAAGTAAACTGTCGTTACCGGGAAAGCGTTTTTGAATATTCACCACAGATGAAGTCCAGTTAACAAGATCAGTTGATTTCAATAAAACCATTGCACGATTTGAGCTCCAGCCAAGTGCAGAAACCATATCTGTTGCAACCATGTAAAATGTTTTACCATCTGCTCCACGCAGTATATGTGGATCACGGACACCACCTGTTGAACTGATTTCTTTTGAAGAAATAACCGGTTTGTTATCATTCAATGCAAAAAACTTCAACCCGTCTTTACTCACTGCATAATGAATCGATTCTTCTTCCACCTTATTTCCTGTGAAATAAACAAACAGGTAAGCATCCTTTTTTTTATGATCTGCAGGTTTTATTTGTGCATAGGAATTAAAAAAAGATATACCCAGGAATAAGCAACTGAATGCTGCCGACGTTAAATTATTTTTTATTCTTCTAACCAACTTCATGCTCATTAGTGGTTTTGTAAATTTAGTGTGGCTGATTTAATTAAATGCTTTACCAACAATGATCTTATCGCCCGAATCATCTACTTCAAATAAATGCGGAACACGAATATAACGACCATTCACATTTTTATGACTGTGCAATACCATCAGCAGTTTTCCTTCAAATGTTCTGAACAACATTCCATGCCCGAAATCGGGAGGCGTAACAGGTTCTTTTTCCTGTATCCACGGCCCGTTTAATGTTCCGCTTTGCGAATAGGCTACTCCCTGTGTGTATACATCAAACACCCAGCTTGTCCAGATCATACCCAGCTTCCCTGTTTGTGTGCGAAATAAAAACGGTCCATCAGTTACTTTATTCGGAACGATAGTTCCGTTTTCATCTTTCTCTTTACTCCAAGGTGATTCTTTTGCACGAAACAGAATTTTTCCTTCCCCAATTGTGCCGCTTAAATCTTTTTTCAGTTCAATTTTCTCAACAGTACCATTCCAGTTCTGCAACCATTCATGGCAATAAATCATGTAAGGCTTTCCATCTTTATCAATCCAGAATGTTGCATCCAATGTTGGTTTATTGGCTGGAAGATAGATGGAGTCGCCAAAAGGAACACAAGGTCCTTCGGCTTTATCACTCACCAGCACATGACATGCACGACGTTCAATGACATTGCCTTTAACCGTATCAATCTTTACATTTCTGTTGGTGAACGTGGCGAAATAATAATAGCTGCCTTTGTAATAATGAATTTCTGCAGCCCAGATCATTGGATGAGCGCCCATCCATGATGTTGAATCTGTTTTGGCAACAACAAAAGGGCCTGTCCATTTTTTTAAATCCTTACTCTTCCATAACAAACCACCTGTACCTGTCATGTAATAAGTGGATGTATTTTTATCTGCAAGAATAAACGGATCACTTAAACGGATCGAATCTATATCAACATTTTCTTTTACAACCGGCTGACGGTACTGTGCAAATGCTGCAATAAAACTGAAAAGAAAAAATACAGTAACCGGCAATCGTTTTACAAAACTCATGTTGTTTTATTTTTTCTGGTACACCCGTACATAATCAATTTCAAACTTACTTGGAAATGTTGTTGAAGAAGGATCACCACCATTCATTCCGCCCAATGCTAAATTCAGCAGCATGTAATGTGGTTGTTTGAAAGGATTAAATCCACTCCCATCTTTATTTACCAGTTGTTCAAGATTTACTTTATTGAGCAGCTGGTCATCGCAATACAATGCAATGAATTCTTCTGTCCAGTCCATCCGCCATGTATGAAACTGGCTTGCCCATGCTGTACCACCCAATGAATCTGTTTTAAACGTTTTGCTGAACCAATAAGCGTTGCGGTTGCTGCCAAGACAAGCAATATTTGCCAGCAGTTTACCACGGTAATATTCCATAATATCAATTTCGCCATTAGCGGGCCAGGGTTTGCTTACACCCAAAGTCCACCAGGCAGGCCACATACCTTTACTGATATCAATTCTTGCCCGCATTACAAAACGACCATACAACCATTGCTGTTTGTTTCTTGTAATTAAACAAGCAGATGTATAATCAATTGTTGAACGTTTCTTTCGCCAGTCTTTACTTTCTGCATTATAGTTTGGATTGGGTCTTGATTCTTTTTTTGCTTCAATAATCAATATACCGTTTTCACAGTTTGCATTTTCCGGTTGATACCACTGCAGTTCTTCATTACGAACAAAACCCTGTTCATAATTCCAGTTAGATGTATCGGGTCTTCCCTTTTGATTAAACTCATCAGCCCATACCAACGTATAGCCATCTTTACTGTTTGTTTGTTCCAGTTTTTTTACAGGATGACTGCAGGCCATCACCCATATCAAAAATGGAAAGACCCGGAATATATCTTTGCTCATCTTATAAATAAATTAATTTCCTTCAACTAATTTAATAACGAAACTGTAAGTGTACGTTTTTCCCAGTAAACGGTATTGATCATGTGGCAATGCACCCCAGCTGTTATCACCTCCCACTCCTCGTTGATTGAGATCAATCTGCAGATTCACATTTTCATCATGCGGAAGATCAGAAGGATGCTGTTGCTTTTTGGTCATGCCCGGATCAAGACTTTCAGTTGAATGATTCAATGCACTGAAACAGATTGGCTGAACACCTTCAACATAAATACCTGCTCCTTTGCTGTTGGTTAATGTTAACCAGCGCACATCCGTTTTATAACCATTCTCTTGCGGACGGATATAGTTTGATGTAAACTGGTTCTTTACATTATCAGCAAAGAAACCAATGAACGATGATTCCTTACGGTCGCTGTAATTTTCCCAGGGGCCACGGCCATAATACTGCAGGCTATCGTATTCATTGGGTAATTGCATACGCATACCAAAGCGTGGGAGCTCAGGTAAATCTCTTCCCGTCATATCAATGGATGCAGTTATTTTCACACTGCCATCATTCTGTATAAAATATTCAACGGTATAAGGAACAGCAATACCTGTTAATTCAAACTCAGCTTTTACTGAAACGCCATCAACAGTTTGTTCACCAATAGTGATGTTTTTTAATTTCCTGTTTTGATGAGCCGAACGCCAGATGCCCAGCGATTGCTGCATGCTGTTTCCAAAATCATTATCAGTTGGTGCACGCCAGAAATATGGTTCAGGAAAACGATTGATCTGCATACCGGATTTTGAAGAATAGTTCCTGATTGTACCCCAGCGCAGATCAACTTCACCGGAAATATTTCCCGACTGAAAACTTAACCTATCTGTTTCTTTCTGAATTTTTAATGTTCCGCTGATTGTTTTATTTCTTGTAAAATAATCGCCGCTGAGTTTAAATTGTTCTCTTGCCAGCTCATGACCAACAGCTAACAATTCTGTTTTACTTTGTTCAGAAACAGTTGCAAAAACGTTGATGAAATATTCTGCAGCTTCAGCAACTTTATCAGCAGGTATTGCAAGCTTCACTTCTTTTTGCTGGTGAGCTGCAAGTTCTACTTTAAATGAACCGTTGTAAACTGGCTTGCCATCTTTCACCAGTACATACGAAAAATTATATTGATCAAGATTGGTGAAATCATAATCGTTACGAACGGTGATTACACCAGTGCTGATATCTTTTGTATAGAAATTGATGTTCTGGTAAACTTTTTTTACTTCATTCAAACCCGGATGAATAGTACGATCAGCAGCAATTAAACCATTGCAGCAAAAGTTTTCATCGTTGTAATAATTAAAACTTCCCAAATCGCCACCATAACCCCAGAACACATTACCGCTTTTATCTGTTTGTTTATAACCCTGGTCAACCCAGTCCCAGATAAAACCACCCTGCATGTGTTTACTTGTTTTGATCACATCAAAATACTCACGGAAGTTTCCGTTACTGTTGCCCATTGCATGTGAAAACTCACACATAATGTACGGACGTGTTTTGGTTGTATCAGCTGCATAACGTTTCATGCTGCTGATGGAAGGATACATCGGGCAAACAATATCTGTATTGAAGTTTTCACCTGCACGTTCAAATTGCACAGGTCTTGTATTATCTCTTTGCTTGATCCATTTGTAACCGTTTTCAAAAGCAGGTCCGTTTTTACATTCATTACCCAAACTCCAGATGATGACTGAAGGATGGTTTTTATCACGCTCAACCATGCGCCTGTGCCTGTCTAAATGTGCAGCTGCCCATTCAGGTAAAAACGAAATATGTTTTGATGGAGGATCAGGATCCAGTCCATGACTTTCAATATTTGCTTCATCAATCAGGTAAATACCATACTTGTCGCAGAGTTTATACCAAAGCGGATCATTAGGATAATGTGAGCAACGAACTGCATTGATGTTGTACTGCTTCATCAACTGAAGATCTTTTATCATCAGTGCTTTATTGGGCACATGACCATTGAGATCATCGTGTTCATGCCGGTCAACACCATGCATCATGGTTGCAACGCCATTTACCAGTAACTGTGTATTTTTAATTTCAATTTTTCTGAAACCGATCTTTGAACCGGTAGTTGCCACTACTGCACCTGCTTCATTTTTTAAGGTGATGATGCAATCGTAAAGATTGGGTTGCTCAGCACTCCACTTCAATACATCAGCAATTGTGCCGCTGAAAGAAACGGTTTGCAGACTGTCGTTACCAGTTACAAATTTTTGTGATTGAGAATAAACCGAACGTCCATTTTTATCGAGAACAGAAACTGTTACAGTTCCGTTTTTTGTTGTATAGTTTTTGAATTTTCTCAGTGTAACATCAGCACTGAATATGCCATTTTTATATTGGGCATCGAGATCAGGTTTCAAAAAGAAATCCCAGATTGTAAGTTTAGGCATCGCAAACAGAAACACATCCCTTTCAATACCACTGATGCGCCAGAAATCCTGGTCTTCCATGTAACTGCCGTCGTGCCAGCGAAACACTTGAATGGCCAGTAAATTTTTTCCTTTTTTGAGATAAGAAGTAATGTTGAATTCAGCTACTGTTTTAGAAGCTTTTGTTAATCCAACTTTTTGTCCATTAATGTATACAAATGCACAACCGGTAATGGAACCGAAGTGCAGTATAATTTCTTTTCCTGCTAATTTTTCATCCACCATAAATTCTTTGCGGTAAGTACCAACAGGATTGTTTTCTCCAATGAATGGTGGGTTTTTCGGATAAGGATAAGTGATGTTGGTGTAGATGGGTGTACCAAATCCTTTTATTTCCCAGTTCGATGGCACAGCAATATCACTCCATTGCGATATGTTGAGATCGGTACGATAAAAATCCTTGATGCGGTTTGCATATTTATCCGCATAAATAAATTTCCAGGTTCCGTTTAATGACTGATGAAAGGAAGATTTGCTGTAATCATCAGCAATCACATCTTTTTCATTGGTAAATAACATAAACGTTGCATGAGGAACTTCCTTATTCAGTTCAAACAATTGCGGGTTCTCCCAATCGTTCTGTTTGGTTTGCTGACCAAACGAAATAGTTGTAACATTCAAACAAAGAAGTGTAATGACAATTGACCGGTAATTCAATTTTGATTTCATCTTTAAAATTATCTGATTCTGGTTAAAAACATTATTGGCTACTGATTTATCGGCTGGTTGATTAAAGTTTTTAGAAAAGGATTTTAAAACGGGTTTGTTCAATTCATAAAAAATGCCAGGGAACAGAACGTTCCCCGGCTTTTTGGACCCAAAACGACTGCTTATTAATAACCTGGATTTTGCTCTAATACAGCATCTTTATTCAGGTTAATTTCTGTTTGAGGTATTGGCATAAGTAAGTTCTTCGCACTGATGCCTAATACAGGGTTAATTGCTTGAGTATTGTACCTTGTTGTTCTGTCAACCAATGTACCTGTGCGCATCAAAGTCATTCTCCTGTTTTCTTCGGCAAGAAGTTCTCTTGCTCTTTCATCCAGGATAAAGTCTAATGTTACTTGTGAAGCACTTACTGCAGATGCATTTGATCTTGCTCTTAACGTAGTTAAAGTTATAGCAGCACCGCTTGTGTTACCTTGTTTAAACTGGGCTTCAGCTTTCAACAGGTAAGTTTCACCTAAACGCATCAGGATAAAATCTTTATTCACCATTGCAAAACCAAATTCATCATTCGGGTTAAACTCATACCATTTTGTAGTGTGAGGTGCAATTTTGAAAATTGTATCTGAACCTGTGTAAGGTACCTGCTGACCATAGTTGGCAGCACCAACTGTGTTGTAATAGAATTTCCTGCGCAGGTTGTATTGTGAATTACGCATATCATTTGTTTCATACAAATCATACACAACCCAGTTGGTTAAACGCATACGTGCAATACCACGACCGCCTAATGAATCACAAATCTTCATACCTGAAATCTGGTAATATGCTGCACCCCAGTTACGGCGTTGCTGAGGGTTATTAGTAATACCTCCTACAACAGTACTTGGATTTTCCTGTTCCATTACCCAGATGGCTTCCCTGTTACCTTGATAACGGCGTTGGTTGCCATACCAGAACATATCGTTAAACGGATCGCCGGGAAGAGATGCTTTAATACCATATCGTGCAGTGGTTAATGCAAACTTACCGCTGTTGATAATAGCATCGCACTGTGCTTCAGCCAAAGCCGGTTTACCTGCACGCAGGTAAGCTTCTGCAAGTAATTGCATTGCCTGGTATCTGTTTGCACGGGCAATTGGTTTACCATCCGCATTTGTTTTTGTTGTTGAACCAAGTGTGCTGGGTTCTGGAAGATTTGCAGCTGCAAACGTAAGGTCTTCTATAATTAATGCATTTACACTGTCAAGTGATGCACGCACAAAATCTGTTTTGGGAGCTGTCAATGGTTCTCTGACCAAAGGAACTTTTCCAAAGCAGGTGGCAAGAATGTTGTAAGCATATGCTCTGAAGAAGCGTGCTTCACCATCTATACTGTTTTTGTTTTTTGCAGTCATGCTGCCGGCATTACCACTTTCAATATTCTTGATAATGATGTTGGCATTATTAATCATCTTGTAGCCCCAGTTCCAGGTATAGGATGCAGCACCATCAGTAGAAATCAACTGAGTGTAATCATAATAAGGAACTTCAATTCCCTGCTTTTGTGTTGGGGGAACAAAACAGATATCTGTTCCGGCATGCCAAACACTTGGCCATCCCTGGGGATCACTGTAACTGAAAAAAGTACTCAACAGGTTGTGCATCCCGATAACTGATGCTTCGTAGCCCAATGAATCCGTTAAAGTTTGCGGAGCATAGGCAGAATACACTTCTTCATCAAGAAATGTTTTTTTACAGGAACTGAATGTGATCAGAAACCCTGCAAAAACACTAAGTATAATTAAATTAGTTTTCTTCATTGTAATAATTTTTAAGTGGTCAATTAACGGAGTGTTACATTTAAACCAAACACAATCTGTCTTGTAATTGGGTAGTTGTTTGTCCAGTCGCCTGAACCTCTGAAACTGTAATTGTTTTCAGGATCCCAGCCAATCCAGTTGGTGAATGTGTAAAGGTTTCTTCCACTTACATATACATTTAAAGAACCGAGTCTCATTTTTTCAAGAATATTCTGATTAAAAGAATAGCTGAGTGAGATATCTTTAATTCTAGTATAACTGTTGTCAGATGCATAGCCGTATCCTTTTGTATTGGTGTAAGCCAATGAAGGTCTTGTCTGGCTCTTGTTTGTTGAAGTCCAGTAACCTGTTTGTACAGGAATATTCATACGTCCGGCTTCATCAGCATAAGTAAGTGTTACGTTATTTTTCAACGCACCTTGTACAGTTTGAATGAAGATATTCAGGCTGAAATTTTTGTATGTGAATGTATTGGTTAAACCGCCTGTCCATTTAGGTCCAGTCTGACCAAGAATCATCTTATCATTTGCATCAATTTTTTTATCGCCATTGATATCTGCAAATTTCAGATCACCAGGTTTTGCACTTGCATCCCAGTTTGAAGCATCTTCACCTACCTGCCATACTCCTACCATTTTGTAATCATAGATTACACCAATGGGGTGACCAATAAACCACCTGTTGCCCAAATCATCTTTCTTATCACCGTAAATATCAATCAGCTTGTTTTTATTAGCAGAGAAGTTGACTGTTGTTTGCCACCTGAAGCTTTTAGTAGAAATGTTATCGGAGTTGATGACAACTTCAATACCACGGTTCTGCGTTTGACCAAGGTTATCGTAGATACGGCTGTAACCAGTTACGTTTGGTATATTACGATAGAGAATACAATCTTCAGTACTTGTACTATACCAGTCAATTGTACCATTAATCCTGTTGTTGAGTAAGCCAAAATCCAAACCAACGTTGAAGGTTTTTGAAGTTTCCCAATGCAGGTTTGCATTACCAAGATTGTTTGCCAAAACACCAATCATTGCTGTGCTGCCAAATGGGAAACGTGCAGTGGCATCAGTTGTAATTGTTCCGTAAACGCCAATCGCTTCATTACCTGTTGCACCATAAGAAGAACGGAGTTTCAGGTTGTTGACGAATTTCACATTATTCATGAAGTTTTCTTTGCTGATATTCCAGCCGAGAGCAACTGAAGGGAATAAACCATATTTATTTGTATTGGCACCCATTACAGATGAACCATCACGACGTGCTGTAACTGTGAAGAGATACTTACTGTTGTAAGAATAGTTGATCCTTCCCATTTGTGAAGCAATATCATACCTGTCCTGGTATGAACTTGCTGTTGGTGTTGCACCTGCCGCAAGATTATAAAATGACAGTTCATCATTAATAAATGTGCTTGAACCCGCACTTTGTGTAATATATTTTCTTTGCTGTGCACTGTAAACACCTGTAAAGTCTAAATGATGCAAGCCAAAGTCTTTATTATAGGTAAGGATATTTTCCACAACCCAGCTGTTGGTTTCAGAGCTTGAAGTATTTGCACTACCTATTGTATTACCAGTATTACGTCCTTCATAATAACCATAGCGTGTTGTGATGTAATTTGTACCGGCATTCAGCCTGTATTTCAATCCTTTTAAAATACCATTGAATTTAATATCAGCATACACATTACCATTCAGGTTATTGCTTCTGTCAACCCTGTCGGAGTATAAACCAAGCATTGGGTTCTTATACAACAGTTCAGGATTCATTGGATAAATTTCATAACTGCCGTTTGCATTTTTCAACGTTCCGTATGGACTCATTGAACCTGCAAGATAAAAGTTGGCCCTGCCACCATCATAGTTATTGGCAGTATAGAACATAGATGTACCAACAGTGAGGTAATCAGTAAGATTTACATCCATATTTGAACGTACAGTTGCCCTGTGATATTGATAACCTTCAACAGCTCCCATTTGTTTCAGGTAATCGCCGGAGAGATAATATTTCACATCTTTTGTACCACCGGAAATGCTCAGGTTATGATCCTGGATAATTCCCTGGCGTGTTACTTCACTCATCCAATCAACAGTTTTACCTGCGTTGTAGTTGGCAATTTCGTAAGCATTCCACAAAACAGTTTGTGGTGCAGTTGGAACCTGGGTTTTATAATCAGTATATTTCTGAACATAGTCAGCAGGACTTAAAGGCGTAAGTGTTTTAACAATATTATCAAAACCAGTATAGCCACTGTAACGGATAACCGGTTTACCAGTATTTCCCCTTTTTGTTGTAATGAGGATTACACCGTTTGAACCGTTCATACCATAGATAGCAGTTGCAGAGGCATCTTTCAGAATTTCGATTGAAGCGATATCATTAGGGTTGATATCGTTTGTAACGCCGCCTGATTTGTTGAAAGGAACTCCATCAACAACAATTAAAGGACTTGTATTGGCAGAAATAGAATTTTGTCCTCTCACCAAAATACCAGCTGAACTACCTGGTACTGATGAAGTCTGGGTAATATTTACACCAGCAACAGAACCTTCAATAGCATGGAGTAAGTTGGTTACAGGCAATTTTTCAAGACGTGTTTTAGGAACCGATACAACCGAACCGGTTACATCAGCACGTTTTTTAGTACCATAACCAACCACAACAACTTCGTTGAGTTGTTTGTTGGTTGCAACCAGTTTCACCTGGATGCCTGAAGCAGCACTAACGGTTAATTCAGTAGGTTTATAACCAATACTTGAAACTTCAAGCACATCGCCTGAAGCTGCTTTTATTTTAAATGTACCCTGTGCATCAGTAATAACAGATACATTTTTCCCTTTTACACTTACAGTTGCACCCACAACTGCTTCACCGGTTTCTGAATCGTTAATAACACCAGTAACAGATTTGTCCTGGGCCGACCCAAAGAACGGGAGAAGAAATACTAATAAAAGACTGAGTAAATGCTTAGGACTCCTTATTCCCAAGCCTAGCTTCCGGAATGCAGACCGGGAAAGATGGCAATTCGTTTTGCTCATACGACAGCAATTTTAAGTTTTTAATAAGCAGTTAATGATTACAACCTTGCAATCATTTCGCAGAAATAACATCCAAATTTGGGTATGAATTTTACTTTTTCGGGGGGGACAAATAATCAAAATAAGGGGGTAAACTCAATTTTTACAGCATTCTTCAGCGTAAAATGAAAAACTCACCCTATTCAGGTTTGTTATTTGCAAAAGGCTTTCTGTATTTTTTTACATAGTCCGATGGTTTCATTTCAAACAGCTTAAAGAACTGTTCCCTGAAATATCGCACATCGTTAAACCCAGTAATATAGGTTACCTCCACAATGGTTTTGTTGCTGGTAATTAAAAGTTCAGCCGCCTTCCGCAAACGGAGGTACCTGATAAATACATTGACAGTTAACCCGGAGATTGTTTTGATTTTTTTGTAAAGCGATGGATGGCTCATGCCTATTTCTTTACAGAAAGTCTGGATATTGAAATCAGGATCGGCCATGTGCTTTTCAACGATGGCGATGCAGGCTTCAAGAAATTCTTTATGCTCACCTGAAATTGATGCTGTAGGTTTAAGCGTAACAGTGTGAAAGAAATAATCCTGCAGGCGGTTTCGTCCTTTCAGGATATTTTTTACACGTGCCACGATGAATTCTTTATCAAAAGGCTTGGTAATATAATCTTCGGCTCCACCTTCAATACCTTTCAGCTTCACATCGCCCGATGAACTGGCTGTTAATAAAATAACGGGGATATGGGCAAGCGAAGATGTTTCCTTTACTTTTTTCACCAGTTCAATACCGTTTACCTGCTTCATCATTACATCACTGATCACAATATCGGGCATTTCCTTGCGGATAAGTTCAAAACCGGTACTGCCATCATCGGCTTCATAAACGGTAAACATTTCGGAGAAAATCTGCCTGATATAACCACGAAGCTCCGCATTATCATCCACCACCACCATTGTAGGCATACCCGAAGTGATCTTATCAATTACTTTCGATTTGTTCTTCTTGTTTTCAATTTCATCGGCAAGTAAGGTTTCTGTTTCCGGCTCTTCAACCAGTTCCTGTAAAATGGTTTGGTTTGTTTTCAGCTCTTCGCTGATATGCTCTTTGCCGAAATGTGCCTTGCCTTTTAATAACGTAAGCGTAAAGGTTGTTCCCTTGCCTACTTCACTTGTATAAGAAAGACTGCCATGATGCGCCTGTGCAAGTTTTCGTGAAACATATAAACCAATTCCAAAACCTGTTTGCGAAGCTTTATCCGTATTATCGGCCTGGTAAAACGATTCAAAAAGCTTTGCCCCCGTTTCAGCAGGAATACCGCTGCCGGTATCTCTCACGGCAATATGCAGCTCGTTACCGGTATCGTTTATGCTTAATTCAATTTCTCCTTTCAGGTTGGTGTATTTAAATGCGTTGGAGATAAGGTTGAACAAAATGATTTCGATCTTTTCCTTATCTGCATAAACGGGTATTTCATGATCAGGTTTCTCATAGAGAAAATTGATTTGCTTGGCAACAGCATGCTGGTGAAAGCTGAGGTAAACTTCATTGCACACTTCAGCAAGATCAAAATGCTCAATCCGCATCTGTTGATCAACTGATTCTACCTTGCGAAACAATAACAGCTGATCAACAAGACTCAGCAACCGTTTTGCATTACGCTGAATCATCAACGTTTTTTTATGAAACTCATCACTGAGATTTTCTTTGGTGAGTTCTTTAAGCGGATTGATGATAAGCGTTAATGGTGTTCTGAACTCATGCGAAATATGTGTGAAGAAGGAAATCTTTTTTTCGGTCAATTCTTTTTCTTTTTCACTTTCCAGGTGTGCCAGTTTAATTTCATAACGCATACGTTCCTGGCGCTTGTTATAAGATAAATACAAATACACAGCACCAACAACAAGGATAGCATAAATAATGTATGCCCACCATGAACGGTACCACGGAGGTAATACAATAATTTTTAACAGCTGGGTTTCGCCACTCCATACACCATCTGCATTGGTCACTTTTATTTTAAACAGGTAACTTCCTTCCTGTAAACGGGTATAATTAGCCGTACGGATATTGTTTACATAGTTCCAGTTCTTATCCCATCCTTCTAACTGGTAAGCATATTTTATTTTATCAACACCTGAATATTCCAGTGCAAGAAAATCAAGTGATACAACAGCTTTATCAAATGGAACAGTGATCTCCTTGATTTTTTCCATTTCCCGTTTGCTTACATACGAATCATCATCTTCAACAGAGGTATTATTAATCTTCAGCCCGGTTAAAAATATTTTAGGAAGCGTTTTCTTATCGGTTATACTATCAGGATAAAAAATATTAAACCCCTTTATACCTCCAAACAAAAATTCTCCTGAATGCAATACCATTCCTGCATTAAAACTAAACTGGTTGCTTTGTAAACCATCCGACTGAAAAAAGTTTCTGCATGATTTTTTTTCAGGATCAAAGCGTGAAAGACCATTGTAAGTGCTCAACCACAAATGACCTTTTTTATCCTCAAGCATACGAAGTATAGTATTGCTCGGTAATCCATCGCTTGTTGTTAAACGTTGAAACGTTTCTTTCTTCCTGTCGAATTCGAGCAAACCTCCTCCTTCTGTACCAACCCAAAATTCATTATTCTTTCCTTCATGAATACAACGTACAGGGTAACCTATCGGGTAAATTTTATGTTTTTTCTGAACACGGTCAATCAATATCAATGAATTGTAATTTCCTGCCCATAATTGCCCGCTTTTATCTTCAGCAATACATTGCACATTCACAATCTTATCATCAAACAACTCAAATTTATTTGTGCTGCGGTTGAAAACATACAAGGTTCCGTTGTTAACTGTACTGGCCCAGATTTTCTTTTGTCTGTCTTCATAAACAATCCAGACGTTGTTTTCGTAGTTTTTTGTAAGCGGATTAAAACAGGAAAAATGTTCAAAAGAATTCGAGTTTATCTTCAGCCGGTTAATACCACCAAAATAAGTTGATATCCACGTATCATTCAGCTCATCTTTAATGATGCTCGTAATAAAATTGCTGCTTATTGAATTGGGTGATCCTGCATCGTGTACAAACTGGCTGTATTGATTTTTTTCCCTGTTCCAGTAACGAAGTCCTGCTCCATCTGTTCCTATCCAGATATTATTTTTCTCATCTTCGCAGGCCGAAAGAATGAAATTATTAATGATGTTGTTTTGCCCGGGTGCATTGTATGTTATATGCGTAAATGTATTGGAGCCGGGAAGAATCAGGTTGATACCTCCACGTAATGTTCCAATCCATTTCCTGTCGCTTTCATCCTGGTAAATGGCGTATACTGCATTACTGTTTGTTACAGGTGTACCTGATGCATTTACATAAGGCAACGCTTTTGAACTGCCCGGTTTAAAGTACATCAATCCACCGCCGTCAGTGGCAATCCAAAGTGTATTCTTTTTGTCGTTCAGGAGATTGATGACACGATACCTTCCCTGGAGTTTATTTTCGGAAACCGTTCCATCATTAACATTGAAGAGAAAAAGCCCTTCATCATTTCCAATCCATAAATGACCGTTTTCATCTGTTTTAAAACAATTGGCAGAAGTAACAGGGCTGCTGACTGTGTTGAATGTTTTTGATGAAGGATCAAAAAGACATAAACCCGCTTGTGGAATAAACATCCATACTTTCTTACGCACCGGATCATAAACAAGGCACGATACGCTGTAATTTGTTTTTCCATCCCTGAACGGAATCTGTACACCAGCCTGATCATTTCCTTCAAAATAAATTAAACCCTTTGTTGGTGTTGCGATGAGGATAGCTGCCCCGTCATTGACAGAATATACATATGGCGCAACTTCAGTGAGGTTCTCTGCCTTGCTCCTGCCATATGGAATGTATTTGGGTGTTTTGAAAGAAGAATTGATAGGATTGAAAATGCTGATACCTTTTGATGTACAGATCCAGATATTATGTTTGGCATCACCAGCCATTGTGTAGATGTGATTATCAACAAGAGATGATGAGTCGCCGATGATATTCCTGAAAATCTTAAAACCATATCCATCATACCTGTTCAGCCCATCGTATGTGCCAAACCACATAAATCCATCATGATCACGATAAATACTTGTAACAACATTATTGGAAAGCCCCTGTTCAATACCGAGATACTGAACACGGATAGAATCGGAAGCATAACTTCTGAAAATGAGAAAAACAAACCCAACAAACAGGCAACGCAACTTCATATCCATCTTGTAGTAGTCAAATCGGGGATGAAAGTACAGAATTTTATCCTGGTTTAATAAACGTACACTTAACAATTATTCACACAAAAAAAGAAAAGGCAATCCTAATGGATTGCCATTGTTAATCAGATATTATTTTTTTAAATGAACTTCAGCACTTCTTCACCAATTGCTTCAGTGCCAAGTATTTTATCTGCCGGAGTTGATGCATCAGCAATATCTCTTGTTCTGAAACCAGCTTTCAGAACTTTATCAACTGCGTTAATCACTGTTTCTGATTCTTCTTTCATTCCAAAAGAAATATCCAGCAACAATGCAGCAGATAAAATAGATGCCAGCGGGTTGGCAACACCTTTACCGGTAATATCATGTGCCGATCCGTGAATGGGTTCATACACGCCTGTACCATCGCCGATAGATGCACTTGCCAGCATACCCATTGATCCAGCAATTTGTGAAGCTTCATCGGTAAGAATATCGCCAAACAAATTAGCTGTTACCACCACATCAAAACGACGTGGATCTTTGATAAGCAACATAGCTGTAGCATCAACAAACTGATGCTCCACTTCCACATCAGGATATTCCAGTGCTACTTTTTGAACAACTTCACGCCAAAGTCTTGATGTTTCAATTACATTGGCTTTATCAACTGAACATAATTTTTTTCTTCTTGTGCGTGCAGCATCAAATGCTTTGCGTGCAATACGCTCCACTTCAAAACGGCTGTATTCTGCAATATCAAAAGCAGTATCGCCATTATTCTTTCGGCCTTTTTCGCCAAAATAAATATCACCTGTTAACTCACGGAAGAAAAGAATATCTGCTCCTTTTAATATTTCAGGTTTGATGCTTGATGCACCAAGCAGTTCATCAAATAATTTAATAGGACGAAGATTTGCATATAGCCCCAACTCCTTTCTCATCTTCAATAAACCCTGCTCAGGTCGAACTTTTGCGGAAGGATCGTTATCATATTTGGGATGACCAACTGCACCGAATAAAACTGCATCTGACTTACGCATTTTCTCCAATGATTCATCAGGCAAAGGATTACCTGTTGCTTCAATAGCAACATGACCAATCAATGCTTCATCGTATGTAAACGTATGACCGTATTTTGCAGCTATTTTATCTAATACTTTTTTACCAACTGCTGTTACTTCCTGTCCAATTCCATCGCCAGGAACAATTAAAATGTGTTTTGTTGCCATTTGTTTTGAGTTTTACAGGCACTTAGGCACAAAGGCACAAAGTTTCCCGCTTATTTAATTTTACTTATTAATGAGGATAACATCCTTTCAAGCTCGTACGTCTTGTTCATGATGTCATCAAAAAGTTCTTTAGAATAATAACCAAGATTGAATGCAATTTCCAACTGCGTTTGTAATTCAAACAATGAAGCCAAAGATATCTGTAAGAACCGCTTGTAATCGCCTGTTGAATTTCTCCCATAACCTTCTGCAATATTACTTGGTAACGACACAGCACAGCGCCTGATCTGGCTAACAAGTCCATAAACTTCTGTTGAAGGAAACTTAGCACTTGCATGATAGATCTCGGTAACAAGATTCATCGATTTTTGCCAAACCAGTAAATCACGATATGTTTTAATCTCAGACATTTTACTTTGTGCCTTTGCTACTCAGTGCCATTGTGCCTCTTAAATATTATTCAACATTTTCTGCGTTGCCTTTATTGCTGAAACAGTTTGATCACTGTCAAGTCCTCTTGTTTTAAATTCCCTGTTATTGATATTCCAGGTAATGATTGTTTCACACAATGCATCACTTTTACCTCCCGGAGGAATACGCACTGCGTAATCGGTAAGTACCGGAAGTTCCACTTTCTTTTGTTTGTAGATTTTTTTTAACGCATTCATAAATGCATCGTACTGACCATCGCCCTGTGCATGTTCTTCAAACGATTCGCCATTGATTACAATGCTGATGGTTGCTGATGGACGAAGATCTTTGGAATGTGTCAATACATAATTCTCAATCTTCACTGCATCTGTAACTGTATTGCTGTCGAGAATATCTGAAATGATGTAAGGAAGATCGGCCTGTGTAACCACTTCTTTCTTATCGCCCAATTCAATGATACGTTGTGTAACTTTTTTTAGATCGCTGTCTGATAATTGAATACCCAGCTGTGCAAGGTTGTTTTCAATATTGGCCTTGCCACTGGTTTTACCCAATGCATATTTGCGCTGGCGACCAAAACGCTCAGGCATCAGCTCACTGAAGTAAAGATTTTTCTTTTTATCACCATCAGCATGAATGCCTGCTGTTTGAGTAAATACGTTTTCGCCTACAACAGGTTTGTTGGCAGGTATACGTATACCTGAAAATGTTTCAACGAGCTTGCTTACACTATATAATGAATTTTCAACAACAGATGATTTGATCTGCGGCATAAAATCATGCATTACAGCAATAGCACTTGCAAGCGGCGCATTACCTGCACGCTCGCCCATACCATTCACTGTCAAATGCAAACCATGCACTCCTGCTTTCATTGCTTCAAGTACATTGGCGGTGCCAAGATCATAATCATTATGACCATGAAAATCAAAATGAGTGTTGGGATAACGCTGAACGATTTCAGAAATAAATTCAAACACTTCGGATGGCGTTAAAATTCCCAATGTATCGGGAAGCATTACACGCTTTACCGGTTGTGTTACAATAAAATCAAGGTATTGAAATACATACTCTCTGGAATGGCGCATACCATTGCTCCAGTCTTCGAGATATACATTGGTTTCAATTCCTTTTTTCTTTGCTGATTTTATGACAGCAGCAATATCTGCAAAATGCTGTTCAGGTTTTTTCTTCAGTTGGTGTGTAAGATGATTGAGTGAACCCTTTGTTAACAGGTTCATCACTTTTGCACCGGCTTCCTGCATCCATTTAATCGACACATCACCATCAACAAACGTCAATACTTCCACCCTGTTCAGTAATCCGTTTGCTTTTGCCCATTTGGTGATTTTCTTAACTGCATCAAACTCTCCTTCCGACACACGTGCTGATGCAACTTCAATACGATCGACTTTTACTTCTGTTAAGAGTAATTGTGCGATCGTTAATTTCTCCGATGCAGAAAAAGATACTCCACTGGTTTGTTCACCATCACGCAGTGTGGTATCCATGATTTCAATGTAGCGTTGTTTGTTGGGCATGTATCTTAACGTTTAAAAGGCTTAATAAAACCCTGAAGGTTTTAAAAACCTTCAGGGTTTGCATTCTTTAATATGGACTTGCTGTTGCAAATTGCTGAATATCCTGCTTCATTGCCTGCAGGTAATCAATATCATCAAAACCATTCATCAGGTTATGCTTTTTATAACCGTTAATATCGAATGATTCTTTTTCGCCAGTTGCAAGTATTGTAACTGTCTGTTCAGCAAGATTTACTTCCAGTTCAGTTTTTGGATCAGCTTCAATTGCTTTGAAAATTTTATCCAGGAATTCAGGACTAACTGTTACAGGAAGTATACCAATGTTAAGCGCATTTCCTTTAAAAATATCAGCGAAGAAACTGGATATTACACAACGGAAACCGTAATCGTAAATAGCCCATGCAGCATGTTCACGGCTGCTTCCGCTTCCAAAGTTTTTACCACCAACAAGAATTTTTCCAGAATAGATTGGATTGTTCAATACGAAATCCTGTTTTGGAGTATCATCGCCATTATAGCGCCAGTCACGGAAAAGATTATCACCAAAACCTTTTCTTTCAGTTGCCTTTAAGAAACGGGCAGGAATAATCTGGTCGGTATCCACATTTTCAATCGGCATTGGAACCGCTGAACTTTTAAGGACTGTAAATTTATCGTAAGCCATTTTATGTTTATTGTTTGAAGTTTATTGTTTATGGTTTGAAATGCACATCGTGCATTAAATCAGCTCTCTCGGATCTGTTACAACTCCGGTTACTGCAGCAGCTGCTGCAACCAGCGGACTAGCCAATAATGTTCTTGCACCAGGTCCTTGTCTTCCTTCAAAGTTCCTGTTACTTGTACTTACTGCATATTTACCGGCAGGAATTTTATCATCGTTCATTGCAAGACATGCAGAACAACCGGGCTGACGTAATTCAAAACCAGCTTCAGTTAAAATATCAAGAATGCCTTCATCTTTAATCTGCTGTTCAACAATATGCGAACCGGGAACCAACCATGCGGTAATGTTCGCAGCTTTCTTCTTTCCTTTTACAATACTTGCAAACGCACGGAAATCTTCAATACGTCCGTTGGTACAACTTCCGAGGAACACATAATCAACCTGCTTGCCAATGAGTTTTTCATTTTCAGCAAAGCCCATGTAAGCAAGTGATTTTTTGTAAGATGCTTCACCATCTTTTACCTGCGATGCAATGGGTATGTTATGAGTAATCCCTGTACCAAGACCGGGATTTGTTCCGTAAGTGATCTGCGGTTCAATCTGGTCGGCATGGAAAATTAATTCGAGATCAAATTTTGCATCTGTATCTGTCTTCAATGTTTTCCAGTAAGCCAATGCATTATCCCATGCTTCGCCTTTAGGAGCTTTCTCTCTTCCATTCAGATAGTTGAATGTAGTTTCATCAGGAGCAACCATTCCACCACGTGCACCCATTTCAATGGAAAGATTACATACTGTCATTCTTCCTTCCATACTCATATTTTCAAACACTTCACCTGCAAATTCAATAAAATAACCTGTTGCACCACTTGCAGAAATCTGCGAAAGAATAAACAACGGTACATCTTTTGGTACAACGCCTTTGCCTAATTTACCATTGATGGTAATACGCATCTTCTTTGGCTTTGGCTGCATAATACACTGAGAAGACAATACCATTTCAACTTCACTTGTACCAATACCAAATGCAATGGCACCAAATGCACCGTGTGTGGATGTATGTGAATCACCACAAACAATCGTCATACCCGGCTGTGTTATTCCGTTTTCAGGACCTACCACATGCACAATACCATTTTTAGGATTACCCAAACCCCAATGCGAAATACCATACTTGGCTGAGTTTGTTTCCAACGCTTTTAACTGGTTGGCCGAAAGCGGATCCTGTACTGGTAAATGCTGGTTGATGGTTGGCGTGTTATGATCGGCAGTTGCAAATGTCCGTTCAGGAAATAACACAGGAATATTTCTTGTTTGCAATCCAAGGAATGCAACAGGGCTGGTTACTTCATGAATAAAATGACGATCAATAAATAACACATCTGGACCATCTTCGATCTTTCTTACTACGTGTGCATCCCACACTTTATCAAACAGAGTAGTCGGTGCGTTGCTCATGTTTTTTTCTATTTTAATTTATTTGTTTGAAATGATGGAAAAAATACTTCGTGTGTAACTGATTCTCCAATGATAAATGGCAAAAGTTTTATTCGTTGTTTCTTTTCCGGCCCCGAAGTTCATGGATATTCCTAAATTTGAAAAACTTTATTTTCCTATACTAATGATCGGTATTACCGATTGATCAAGAAATGGAATTACGTCAGCTGAAATATTTTGTCCGGTCTGCTGAGCTGCTCAATTTTACTGAGGCAGCCAATGATTTATTCATCAGCCAAAGTACATTATCCCAGCAAATAAAGCAACTGGAAGATGAGCTGGATATGCTGTTGTTCGACCGGGTTGGCAAGCGTGTTCGTTTAACAGAAGCCGGAAACCTGTTTCTTACTTATGCCCGCCAGTCGTTGCAGGATGCAAATGATGGCAAACAGATTATTGAAGATCTGAAAGGATTAAAAGCCGGAACATTAAAGATTGGTGCAACCTATGGTTTATCTGCACTGTTGAATTCAACCATTGTTGCGTTTACAAAATTATATCCGCAGGTAAAAGTGGCTGTTGATTTCGGCACATCGGAAGATTTGCTGGAAAAACTGAAAATTGCCGAGATTGATTTTGTGCTTTCATTTCTGCAGCCACCCGATACCAATGTATTTGAATCGGAGATTTTGTTTGATTCAAAACTTTCGCTGATTGTTCATACTTCGCACCCGTTTGCATCAAAGAAAAAAATTGATATCAAAGAATTGCAGAACATTCATCTTGCATTGCCGGCAAAAGGATTTAATACAAGAGATTTTTTAGAAGATGTGTTTGCAAAAAATAAAATCAGCCCGGTTGTAAATGTTGAACTGAACGATATTAACATGCTGCTGCAGTTAGTTGAAACAGGGAACTGGTGTACGGTGTTAACCATCGCTTCAGCAAGCGGCAGAACTAATTTATGCACTTTACCCATTACCGGCATTGAACTCACAAGGGATGCTTCTATTACCTGGCTGAAAGATGCTTACAGGAAAAAAGCTGCCACCGTTTTTGCGGAGATGATAAAGAAACAGGTAAAGTAAGAAAGTTTATCGTTTATTGTTTGTAGTTTATCGTTGAGCATACTGCAAACATCTCACATCGAAAATAATTTCTACAACAAACCAATCAATCGTTGATCGGTATAATCTTCAATAAACATCAGCACATTATCGTATTGATCAAATTCGTGCGGCTCATGCAAAGTTGTAATCACCACTGCTTTCATTCCTGCATTTTTTGCCGACTCCACTCCTTTCGGTGCATCTTCAAACACAATACAATCAGCAGGATCAATGTTCAGCTTTTCAGCACATAACAGATATGTTTGCGGGTGAGGTTTGCTGATGGTTACATCATCAGCACTTACAATTGCACCGAACAATGAACGCAGCTTCAGGTTATCAATTACAAAATCAATATTGAAATTAATGGCTGCAGAACCAATGGCCATTGGTATTTTATGATGATGTGCATTTTGCAAAAAAGTGTACAAACCTGGAATCAGTCCAAGCCTTGGTTTAAATGCAGCCTGGTATACTTTCTCCTTTTCATATCCCATCTTTTGTCTTTCTTCCAATGAAAAACGGCCCGGCAAAATACGTTCCACCACTTCTTCATTTTTTCCATAAGCTTCTTCTTTCATTCGCTGCATGCTGATGTTTGCTCCAAGACTGTTCAGTATATCATGCCATGCCACAATATGAAAATCCATATCATCAATCATCGTTCCGTTCAGGTCAAAAAGAAAAGCCTTCTTTGTTTGTAAATCGTTCATCGTATTTCTTACTTGTTTAAATAAAGCCGGGCTGCTTCATGGCAGCCCGGCTTCGTTTTTCGGTTGCAAAGATAATGATTGCAACTGTTTATCTTCTTTTCAATTTTCTGTTACCAGAAATAAACGTAGAATAACACGCATGCTAAAACAACACCAAGAGATGCAATCACATCCCATTTGTTCCAGCTTTTCAGGATCAGTTTTTTGTAATCATCTGTAAACGTAATTGCATCAATCTGCTGTGCTGTTGGTTTTGGTGTAAAGAAGGATACCACCACCATCATCAGCATAATGAATACAAGTAACCATATTTCAAAAATGAGCCAGTTGGTATGCCAGAACCATTGGAGAGATTGCCAAAAATTGGTTGTTGTATTTACAATAGCCAAATGGGTATCATTGTTAGGCGTGGTCAAAATATTTGTTAACAAACGTACCATACCAATTATAAAACCAACTATTAAGCCCCATTCACCAGCTTTTGGTGTGATTTTTTTAGAGAATGCACCCATTACAAAAACAGCCACCATTGCAGGAGCAAGCAGTGATTGAATTCCCTGCAGGTAAGAATAAAGACTTCCGAGTTTCATCATCACCGGAATCCAGATAATACCAAGCACAACTACTACAATTGTTGCAATACGACCAACCAATACATACTTCGCTTCGCTTTTACCTTTGAACATTGGTTTGTAAAAATCTTCTGTAAAAAGTGTAGCGCATGAATTAAAGAATGCAGCAAGTGATGCAACAAGCGCAGAGATAAAACCAATGGTTACAATTCCTTTCACACCTGCCGGTAATACAAATTTCACCATTGCACCAAAAGCAGTATCAGGATTTTCCAATGTAAAACCACTGTCGGGACGAGCAGCCAATGCAGCAGCAATCATACCTGGAATCAGGAACATAAACACAGGCAGCAGTTTAAAATAACCTGCAGCAATGGTACCTCTGCGTGCACGTTTCATCACCACATCATTTGCTTCGCCTTTTTGCTGACCGAGTACACGCTGAACAATATGCTGGTCAGTAGCCCAATACCAGAAACCAATGATAGTTGCACCAATGAATACCCAGAAGCCCGGATACTCATCATACAAAGGATCGCCTGTCTCAAAATGGAACATATGGTTTGTACCATAAGCAACACCGTCAGCACCTTTACCAAGTGTTTTTGAATATTCAATCATAGCATGCCAGCCATCACCAATATTACCACCACCAAGTGCAGACAATCCTAAGAAAAGTACAAGGAAAGAACCGATGATGAGAATGGGTGTTTGAATTGCTGAAAGTGTCATTACACCTTTCATACCACCAAACACAGTGAAGATTCCGGTTAAAACAATCAGGCCGATTGCTCCGTACCAGAAAGGCAGTCCCAGCAAACTCTCCATAAAAATACCACCGGTAAATGCAGTAACACTTACTTTGGTGAGTACATATGCAATGAGTGTGATGATTGACAACCACGAACCGGTTCTGTGTGTATAACGGGTTTTAAGAAAATCGGGCATGGTGATAATCTTACCCAACTTTGTATTCATCAGTTGATAGAACGGTACAAATAACCATCCCAGAATAAGAATCATCCAGCCCTGCATTTCCCAGTGTGCCATACCTACACCTGATTTTGCACCGGTGCCGGCAAGACCAACAAGGTGTTCTGATCCGATATTGGCTGCAAAAATTGCGGCACCAATAATATACCAGGGTTCACCTTTACCAAACAGGTAGTCTTCACTGTCGGCTCCCTGTTGCTTGCGTTTATCTTTTTGTATCGCACGCCATACAGCCCATGCCACACCTAAGATACCGACAACGATAATGACCCAGTCAAGCCAAATAAATTCGTGTGAATGCCAATCCATAAATTTTCAAGTTTAAATTGTTTATTCGTATTGGTTTTATTTATAAGCAATTTCGCTCCAGCGCAATTCATTTTTGAATTGATAGAGATCAGTGTTCTTACCGATTTTCACATATTCAATACCTGCCATTTCTGCAAAATCTTCCATGTGTTCTGATGTCAGATTCTGGCTATAACCTGTATGATGTGCTCCACCTGCAAGTATCCATGCTTTACAACCATCATTCATGTTTGGATATGGTTTCCACAATACCCTTGCAACAGGAAGTTTAGGTAATTCAGCAACTGGTGCTACTGCTTCCACTTCATTTACCAATAAACGGAAACGGTTGCCTAAGTCAACAACTGATGCATTCAATGCAGGACCTGCAGCTGAGTTAAACACCAAACGAACAGGATCAGCTTTACCACCGATACCTAACGGATGAATTTCACATTTAGGTTTACCATCAGCAATGCTTTCGCAGATTTCAAGCATGTGCGAACCAAGTACTAACGGGTTTGCGGGATCGAAATGGTAAGTATAATCTTCCATGAAACTGTTACCACCTTTTAATCCTGTACCCATTACTTTCATTGCACGTACAAGCGCCGAAGTTTTCCAGTCGCCTTCGCCTGCAAAACCATAACCTTGTCCCATCATACGTTGTGCACCAATGCCGGGCAATTGTTTCATGCCATGCAGATCTTCAAACGTATCGGTGAAACCTTTGTAGTTACCATCCAGCAGGAAGTATTTGATACCAAGTTCAATTCTTGCAGCATCAACCAATGATTGATATTGACTGCCGCCTTGTTTCAAACTATCAACAAGAATATATTTTTCATTGTATTCAGCAATGAGTTTTTCAACATCAGCATCGCTTACTTCATTTACAAATTTTACTAAATCTCCAATACCATGTGTGTTAACGCTGAAACCAAACACTCTTTCAGCTTCCACTTTATCGCCATCAGTTACAGCAACAAAACGCATGTTATCGCCAAAGCGAACAAATCTTGCACCTTGTAAATCATTCCAACCTGCTGCTGCACGTGCCCATACATTGATCTGATCAAGAACTTTTGGATCCTGCCAGTGACCAACAACTACTTTTCTTTTTAAACGCATGCGGCTCATGATATGACCAAACTCCCTGTCGCCATGTGCACTCTGGTTGAGGTTCATGAAATCCATGTCAATGGTTGCCCAGGGAATATCACGGTTGAATTGTGTGTGCAGGTGCAACAAAGGTTTTTGCAAAATGCTTAAACCCCTGATCCACATTTTAGCAGGAGAAAATGTATGCATCCAGGTAATAATACCAATACAATTTGCTGTTGCATTTGCTTCAGCGCAGGTAGCATAAATTTCTTCTGTTGATTTTACAGTAGGTTTGAAAACGACATTAACGGGAATTGATTCTGAATTATGAAAAGCAGTTGCAATTTCAAGTGAGTGTGCTGCAACCTGTTTCAATGTTTCTTCACCATACAGGTCCTGGCTGCCTGTAACAAACCAAACTTCTAAATTTTTAAACGGTTTCATTTTAATTGTATTTGTGATCGATTGATCGTTTGCTAAATATTTATTTTGAAAGAATATCTACACTTTTAATTTTTTCAGGAAACCAGATGGTCATTTCACCAACACCCCTGTTTGCCCATGCATAATATGGAATGGCTACAAAAGGTTGCTTCACTGTTTTTACTTCGTTATTATTAACCAGTACAGCGTTTGCTTCTGATTTTATTACAACAATTCCGTTGAGTAATGAAGGCTGAAACTCTGTTGTAAATGTTGCGGATGATGGAATAACAAGGTTGGCTGTACTGCCATTATTATCAGGCCATTCTGCACAATACATAATCGGGCCACGTTGCAATGCAACTTTTCCTGCATCATCTTTCAGCTTATCATTTGCCACAACTCTGCGTACATCCATTGGCAACTTCACTTCAACCACATCATTCTTTTTCCAGCTTCTGTTTAAAACAGCATAACCATTTTCAATTTTGTAATCAACTGCTGTTCCGTTTACAGTAATGGAAATATTTTGATTTGCTGCAGACTGAAAACTATATAAATCAGATGGAATTGCCTGGTTCATTGCCCAGCCGGGAATACGCACTTTCATTGTAAAAGGAAGTGTTCCTTTTTTGGGAGAAACAATAAATTTCAGATCACCATCCCATGGATAATTATTTTGTTGCTGCACATCAACTGCTTTGCCATTCACTGTTAATGATGCGGTACTGTTGATGAAGAGATTTACATACACATCATTCTCTCTTTGTGCATAAACATAACCTGGAACTGATGGCAATAACCTGGTCATGTTGGTTGGACAGCATGAACAATCAAACCAACCTGAACGCTCCTGTTCCAATCCGCCGGGAAGATGATTGTGCCGCACTTCCATAGCATTGGTATAGAAGAATGATTTACCATCAAGACCAACACCTGAAATCAACCCATTGTATAAAATCTTTTCCAGCACATCAATGTATTTTGAATCGCCATGCAGTTGAAACATGCGTTGATTCCAGTAAACATTTGCGATGGCTGCACAGGTTTCGTTATAAGCAGTTGCGTTGGGTAATTCATAATTATCACCATAACGTTCGCCTGAACCAACTGCACCTGCACCACCCTGTACATAAATTTTCTTCGTTACCATATTTGTCCAGATGCTGTCAACTGCTTTCAGTAATGCTTCATCGCCTGTTAACGCAGCCACATCAGCAACGGCTGAATACAAGTAACCGGCACGTACTGCATGACCAATTGCTTCACGCTGATCAACAACCGGAATATGATCCTGCCAGTAAGCTCCGTTTCTCCACGGATCGTTACTCTTTGTATCATAGCCGTTGAAATGACCACGCTCTTCAATAAAATATTTTGCTGTTTCTAAGTATTCTTTCTTGCCGGTAATGCGGTAAAGTTTTACCAAACCCATTTCAATTACTTCATGACCGGGAGCTACATGTCGTTTATCAAAACCAAAAACAGAACAAACTAAATCTGCATTTTTTAATGCGATGTTGAGCAGGTTCTTTTTGCCGGTTGCATAATAGTGTGCAGCTGCTGCTTCGTATAAATGACCGGAGTTGTACAACTCATGACTCAGTTCACGTTCTTTATCCCAACGGTTTATTCCAGCCCATGAATGCGGGTGAAGCGGATCAATTGTTCTTGCAGTGTACAAATAACCATCAGGCTCCTGTGCCTTTGCAATTTTATCAATCAATGAATCGATATATGCTTCGAGCTTTTTATCAGGGAAAAGACTCAATGAAAAAGAAGCACCTTCAATGGTTTTGTAAATATCTGTATCATCAAAAGGATATGTGGTACAGAACTTTCCTGAATGTGCAGCAGCCATTTCAAAGTTTTTCACACGACCAGTACTTTCACATCGTGCAAACGATGCTGGAATAGTGACGTTGTTATTCACTTTGATTTTCGGCAGCCAGAAATTATCTGACAAATGCACGCTGGTAAAATTGACCGGCTTATATGCATAATCTTTTTGCTGTGCAGTTACAAACAAACTGCCCAGCAATGCAAAAAAGAAAAGCAATTTTTTATACGACATGCGATGAAATTTTAATCGTTATTACTGACCATAGTAACTATCAGGTCCGTGCTTGCGTTCCCAATGTTTACGTTTGATTGATTCTTTGAGTTTTGGTGCTCTTGAATTTATCTGTTCAGTAAGCAATGCTGTTTTTGCAATGAATTCCAGTACGGCACTGTTATGAACTGCTTTGTGCGCATTCTTGCCCCATGTAAACGGCGCATGATTTCCTACAAGAATCATTTCAACTTCTTCATAACTGAGCCTGCGGTCGTTGAAGCAATTGATGATCTGGAAACCTGTTTCATGTTCATAATTTCCCCTGATCATTTCATCGTTCATTGGAGCAGCACAAGGAATATCAGCAATGGTATAATCAGCATGTGTTGTTCCGTAAATCGGAATATCCCGCTGTGATTGTGCCCATGCTGTTGCATAAGTTGAATGTGTGTGTACAATGCCGCCAATCTTTTCCCAATGCTTGTACAACACTGCATGTGTTTTTGTATCGGATGAAGGACGGTAAGAACCTTCAACAGTATGTCCGTCAAAATCAACAATCACCATTTTATCGGGTGATAAATCTTCGTAAGGAACACCGCTTGGTTTAATGGCAAATACGCCTAAGCTTCTGTCAACTGCACTTACATTTCCGAATGTAAACAGTACCAATCCTAATTGTGGTAATTCCAAATTGGCTTTGTAAGCCTCTTCCTGGATATGACTATACTTACTCATAACTATTATTTTATCGTATTAATTCGTCAAACGAAGTTTAACTTAAAGTTTGTGCTTCCATAAACGCACCAACTTTTTTGTATTGTTGGTAACGTTTCTGGTAAACTGCAACTTTTGCCGGGTTGGGTTGATAAGCTGCATCAAATCCCTGTCCCATTGCTTTCATTGCATCTTCCACTTTTTCATAAACACCACCTGCTGTTGCTGCAAACATTGCTGCACCAAGTGCACAGGTTTGTTCTGATTTATGAATCTTGATCGGCATGTTCATCACATCTGCCATCATCTGCATAATGAATGGAGATTTTTTAGCTACACCACCTAAACCAATCAAACCTTTTACAGGAACACCCTGCTCAACAAAACGTTCTGCAATTGCCTTTGCACCAAAGCAGGTTGATTCAACAACTGCACGGAACAAACGAACAGCATCACTTCCCAAATCCAAACCGGTGATTGATGCAGTGAGTAACTGGTTTGCATCAGGAGTTCTTCTTCCGTTAAACCAGTCAACAGCCAGTTCTGTATGTTCATCAATTTCAATTTGCTCAGCAAGTTTGCTTAATTCTGGAATGATGGCATCTTCTGTTTCTTTAATCAGCTGTGCTTTTGTTGCTTCATCAACCACTGCTGATTTTGCAAGAATACTTTGCAGCGGCCATGTAATTAAACGCTTGTACCATGCATATGCATCACCAAATGCAGACTGACCAGCTTCTAAACCAATCATGCCTGGAATAATTGAACCGGGCACCTGTCCGCAAATACCTTTCACTAATTTTCCTTCCACATCTTTAACAGGAGCAACCATCATATCACAGGTTGATGTTCCCATTACCTTACTTAAATGATATGGTTCAATTTGTCCGCCAACTGCACCCATGTGTGCATCGTAAGCACCTACACCTATCACAGTTGTTTCAGGCAAACCTAATTTAGCAGCCCATTCTTTTGTAATTGTACCAACCGACTGATCGGCAGGATATGTATCCTTGAACAAACGATCAGTAAATCCATCTAACACAGGATCAAGTGTTGCAAAGAATTCATTGGGAGGAAGTCCGCCCCACTCTTTTGCCCATAAAATTTTATGACCAGCAGAACATACACCACGTTTCATTTGATGCACATCATTACCACCCGTTAACAGGAACGGAATCCAGTCGCAATGTTCAACAAAAGAATAAATCGTGTTTCTTACTTTTTCATCGGCACGTAATACATGCAACAGCTTTGCCCAGAACCATTCAGAAGAATAAATACCTCCTACAAATTGTAAGTAGTTTGTATCGAATTTTTCAGCATGTGCATTAATCTCTGCAGCTTCACCCACACCTGTGTGATCTTTCCACAACACAAACATGGCATTGGGGTTTTCTGCAAACTCAGGGAGTAACGCAAGTGGAGTTCCGTACTTATCAGTTGCAACAGGAGTTGAACCGGTTGTATCAACAGAAAGTGCTTTGATGTTTGCAGCAACTTCAGGTCCAACCTTTGCCACACATTCTTTAATTGTTGCTTCCAGTCCTTCCACATAATCCAAAGGATGCTGCCTGAACTGGTTTTCGCTGATATTGCAATACAATTGTTTTTTCCACCTCGGATAATAAAATACAGAAGAGGCAAGTTCTTCACCATTGGCTGTATTAACGATGATGGTTCTAACTGAATCTGAACCATAATCAACCCCGATTACGTAAGATGTATGATTGCTCATTTTATTTTTATTTGTCTATGTAACACTAATTAATTCTGGCAAATAAAAACTGCTGTTTGCACAGCAGTTTTATCTGCAATTTATTTTCTGCTCATTACCTTTTTCACCTTGGCAACAATGCTTGCTGCATTCAGTCCGTATTTCTCCATCAGTTGTGCAGGAGTTCCGCTTTCACCAAATGAATTGTCAACGCCGATCATTTCAACCGGTGTTGGCTTGTTACGGCTTAATAACTGGCAAACTGCATCGCCCAAACCACCATTCAGCTGATGTTCTTCAGCTGTAACAACACAACCTGTTTTTGCAACAGACTTCAGAATTGCTTCTTCATCCAGTGGTTTGATGGTATGTATGTTGATGATTTCTGCATCAATACCTTCCTGTTCCAGTAATTCACCTGCCTGTATTGCTTCCCAAACAAGATGACCGGTTGCAACAATGGTTACATCTTTTCCTTCGTTCACCATCCAAGCTTTACCAATTTCAAATTTCTGATCAGCAGCTGTGAAAACAGGAACTACAGGACGACCAAAACGCAGGTAAGCAGGGCCAACATGATCGGCCAATGCAATCGTTGCAGCTTTGGTTTGATTATAATCGCAGGGATTAATAACAGTCATGCCGGGCATTGCACGCATCATAGCAAGGTCTTCAAGAATCTGGTGTGTTGCACCATCTTCACCCAATGTTAAACCTGCATGTGATACAGCAATTTTTACATTCGTATTTGAATAAGCAACACTTTGACGGATCTGGTCATAAACACGGCCCGAACCAAAGTTTGCAAAGGTTGTTGCGTAAGGAACAAAACCTGAAATAGCCAAACCTGCAGAAACACCAATCATGTTTGCTTCTGCAATTCCGCACTGAACAAAACGTTCAGGATTATCTTTAATAAACGCATCCAGTTTCAGCGATGCTACCAGGTCGGCACAAAGCGCCATTACTTTTGGATGAGTTTTTCCCAACTCAGCCATACCGGCACCAAAGCCGCTACGTGTATCTTTCTTTTCTGTGTATGTATATTTTTTCATTTCGCTTCAAACATTTAATTAATAGTCACCAAGAGTTTGTGGTAATTGTTCAAGTGCTTTTGCCAGTTGCTCATCGTTAGGAGCAGTACCATGCCACTTGTGTGTGTGCATCATAAAATCAACACCAAAGCCCATTTCTGATTTCATTAAAATAGCAATGGGTTGTCCTTTTCCTCTCAACTCTTTTGCTTTTGTTACAGCATCAACCACCTGCTGAATATCGTTACCATCAGCAAGATCAACAGTTGCCCAGCCAAATGCTTCGTATTTAGCTTTGATATCACGGTTGTTCATTACTTTATCAGTTGGTCCGTCAATCTGTTGTTTGTTCCAGTCAACAATTGCAATCAGGTTATCTAAATTATAATGCGGAGCAAATTGTGCAGCTTCCCAAATTTGTCCTTCCTGCTGTTCACCATCACCCATTAAAACAAATACAGTACCGTCATCGCCTTTTATTTTTTTTGCTTTCGCAGCACCAGCTGCAACCGAAAGTCCCTGACCAAGTGATCCTGATGCTACACGGATACCGGGAAGATGTTCATGTGTTGCAGGATGACCTTGCAGACGTGAATTGATTTTGCGGAATGTTGCTAATTCGCTTACAGCAAAATATCCCCTGCGTGCAAGCACAGAATAAAATAATGGAGAGATGTGACCATTGGAAAGGAAGAACAAATCTTCGCCTTCGCCTGATGGTGAGAATTTCAAAAATCCATCACTACCTTTTTCTTCATTAATTTTCATTTCTCTGAAGTACAAGGTTGTTACTACATCAGCACAACCCAATGATCCGCCGGGATGGCCCGACTGGCAGGCATGTACCATCCGTACAATATCACGGCGTACCTGCGAAACAATTTCATTTAATTCGTTAACACTTTTCATTAGTTCTTATTTAATTATCAATTCACTGAAACTTTATATTTTGTTACTGTATGATATTTTTCGCCCGGCTTCAGCAAAGTTGAAGGGAACTGAGGCTTATTGGGAGAATCAGGGAAATGCTGTGTTTCAAGACAAAGACCTGTATGAATGTTGATTGCTTTACCATCGGATGTTTTGATGGTGCCATCAAGGAAATTCCCTGAATAAAACTGCAATCCGGGTTCAGTTGTGTACACTTCCAGTTTTCTTCCGCTTAATGAATCAGCTAAAGTAGCTACCAGTTCAAGATCAGTTCCTTTGCGGGTGAGCACAAAGTTATGGTCATAACCACCTTCAACAGCAGCTATGCGTTCACCAATTTTATGTGGCTGAATAAAATCAAACGGAGTTCCTTTTACATCTTTCAGTTCGCCTGTTGGAATCAAACCTTTATCAACAGGTGTGTATTTATCAGCATTTACCTGTAAGGTATGGTTGAGAATAGTGTTATTAACATCACCTGTTAAGTTGAAATAACTGTGATTGGTAAGATTTACAACTGTAGGTTTATCGGTTTCAGCTGAGTAATCAATCAACAGTTCATTATCATCAGTTAAGGTGTAAACAACTGTGATTTTTAAATTGCCGGGATAACCTTCTTCACCATCTTTACTTAAATAAGTTAATGTAAGAGATGCAGTGCTGTCGGCAGGTGTTACATCCCACACCACTTTATCATATCCTTTGTTACCGCCATGCAGATGGTTTTCACCATTGTTGACAGCAAGTTTGTAAGTAGCGGTATCAATTTTAAAAATGCCTTTGCCAATGCGGTTTCCGTAACGGCCGATGAGTGCACCAAAGTAAGGAGGTTT
This sequence comes from Chitinophagaceae bacterium UBA1931, assembly GCA_002337125.1. GTDB lineage: Bacteria > Bacteroidota > Bacteroidia > Chitinophagales > Chitinophagaceae > Lacibacter. The sequence continues at coordinate 658,671 of DDFJ01000001.1, read as the reverse complement.
AGCAAGGTAGCCGCTCAAACTGTCGAAGCCGAGAACGATACTGCTCTTATTTCCTTTATTATCAGGAACAATCCATGAAGTAACAGTACCGCCATAGTTGGTAATTTTTACTTCTGTTCCTTTACTGTTAGTTAATGTGTAAAGATCAACTTCCTTACCATCAGCCTGTCCCCAGGCAACTTTTGTAATTTTTTTGTTTGCTGATGTTTCTTTATCAGCTTTCTGTGAACTGTTCTGGCAGGCTGATAAACTCAAGCCAGTCAGCAACATAATCAGAGTGAATTGTTTAAACGATTTCATTTTGATTTATTAATGCTTATTAAATAATTCCTTTCTTTTCATTCCCATTTTTGCAGATCATTTCCGGGCCCATAGTTATGGCTTTTTCTGCAAATTGCTCAAATGATTTTTACACGTACTACCGAAAATGAATAAGCCGGGGCTTTATATTCAATTTTCCTGCTTTTAACAGCTATAACTGACTCTTTTGGCGAAACAGCCATGGGCTGATTAAATGAATTAACCTGTAAAAGTTCAGCACTCTGCATCAGCACCAGTTTTCCTTCTTTTGCCAGTTTTTTTACACCTTCAACTGAAAGAACCGTTGATTGTTCTTTTCCTGAAGCATTCACCACTTTTATAATCAGTTCATTGGTTGCAGCATCAATTACAGCCGATGCATACAAACTATCCTGTCCTGCAACAACTTCATTGTTGAGTGAAACAGGAACAACTTTTGAACCTTTGTTTAATGCAAATAATTTCTGCACATAATAATCGGGTGTGCCGTAAATATTGAGATTATCAACCCAAATTAAATCAGGAGCCCATTGCCAGCCATCAACATGTGCAAACAATGGTGCATAAGATGCCATATTCACTACGGCAGCATTGCGCTCAAGTCCGGTCATAAACGCAGCTTCGCTAATAGCAGAGAGCCAGGTGTTGCGCATATTGCCCGTAGTTTTATCCACATGCGAAGCATATTCGCCGGCAAATACTTTTGAGCCGCTGCGTGGATAATTATCATAACGTTTTGCATTACTGAAAAACCATTCTGGTTTGCGGTAATAATGCTCATCAATAAAATCAGCATTCATTTTACGCAGTTCACCATTCAGCAAATCAAAACGTGCACCATCAGGATCAGTGCCTGAACTTGTTACCAGTTTAAAATCTGGATATTTTTCTTTGATTGCTTTCTGGAAAATTTTCAGTCGTTCGATGTATTGCGGTCCCCAGTTTTCATTGCCCACTCCCATCATTTTTAAATTGAATGGTGCAGGATGTCCCATCTCAGCTCTTTTCTTTCCCCAGGTTGTTGTGATATCGCCATTGGCAAATTCAATTAAATCAAGTGCATCCTGTACAAAAGGATCAATCTGATCAAGAGGAACAAGCTCAGCGGTATTAAACTGGCAGGCCATTCCACAATTGAGGATAGGCAAAGGTTCTGCACCAATATCTTCAGCTAACTGGAAATATTCAAAAAATCCAAGACCAAATGTTTGAAAATAATCAGGCGCTGCACGATTTGCAAATTCAACATTCCAGCGGTTCATGATAAGCTGGCGTTCTTCAACCGGACCGATCGTTCTTTTCCATTGATACCGGTTGGTTAAATCAATTCCTTCTACAATACAACCGCCGGGAAAGCGGATAAAGCCGGGCTTCATATCAGCCAGCATCTGGATCATATCCGCACGCATACCACCGGGTCTTCCTTTCCATGTATCTGAGGGAAACAAGGAGATCATATCCATATCAATTGTACCTGTTCCTTCAAACCATATTCTGAACTGGCCTTTTAACTCTGTTGCAGTTGAGGTAAAACTTACTGACTGTTTTTTCCATTCGCTTCCTGTGGCTGCAACTTCAGTTACTGCTGAACCAATGATTTCATTCTTTGCATTCAGTAATTCAAGATGAAGTTTGATGCCGCTGGCTGATGTGCGGTACAATACAGAAAAATCGTAACGCAGATCTTTCTTAATACCCATGCCACGAAAACCTTCATTGGTTAAACTGAGTGTGCCCGTTTTGGCATTATTCAGTATTACATGCAGAAAGCGGGGATTGGCAAGGTTTAGTCCTGCCCTGTTTTGTACAGTTACAGCTCCTTCAACAAAAGGCTTTTGATCAACCTTCCATCCCATCAAGGGTTTATTAAATTCAAACGAACGGTTCTTGACCAGTTCTGCATAAATGCCTCCGTCTGCACCAAGATTAATATCTTCAAAAAACACACCCCACATGGTTGGCTGTACATCTCCAATGCTCTGACCAGCATTTATCGTCAATATTTTTTGCTGCGCATGAGATTGTACTGTGAAAAACGAAAAGAGTGATATAAAAAGAAAAACGTTCCGTTTCATTGATTTCTATTTGAGCGTTAATACAACAACTGAAAATGCGGGTAACTGAACCTGCAAGGTATTACCTGAAAGTTTTGCGTTGCTGAAAACTGCGGGCTGAATTTTCCCGGGTTGATCAAATGAATTGTAATCCTGTAATTTTTTTGAACTAAGAATACGGCCTGAAACAGAACTGAACTTTGTACCACGTATATCAATTGATACTGTTTGTGGTTTTGATGCATCAATATTCACCAATGAAACATGTGTAACTCCATTGTTATCTTTTGAAGCTGAAACTGAAACAGCCGGTAATTTTTCATTGCCAAAAACATAATCCGGTGTTTGTACTGTTACCGGGAGCATGGTTGCATCCTGGTGAACGTTGTACATTTCCATTACATGATAAGTTGGCGTAAGAATCATTTTTTCTTTATTGGTAAGAATTACAGCCTGCAGCACATTCACAGCTTGTGCAAGATTCGCCATTCTTACCCGGTCGCAATGATTCTGAAATATATTGAGTGTAACTCCGGCAATCATAGCATCACGCATGGTATTTTGCTGAAAAAGAAATCCTGGGTTTGTTCCCGGCTCAACTTCGTACCAGCCACCCCATTCGTCAACAACCAATGCAATTTTTTTATTGGGATCGTATTTATCCATTACCGTTGAATGCCTTTTCACCAGCTCATCCATCAAAAGAGCCGATTTCATTGTAGCGAAATATTGCTGCTCACTGAAATCAGTAGCCGAACCCTTTTCGCTCCATTTAACAGTTGAGTAGTGGTGCATGGCCACGGCATTCATCATGCTGGCAGGAATATCACGCATCAAAACTTCGGTCCAGTTATAATCAGCATCACTTGCTCCCGATGCTATTCTGTAAATACCACCTGAATTGCCCCAGTCGGACATATATGTTGCAAACTGGCGGTAAATGTTTGCATAGTATTCCGGTGTCATGTTACCACCACAACCCCAGGCTTCATTACCTACTCCCCAGAACCTTACTTTCCAAGGTTCGTTTCTTCCGTTTTGTACACGCCATGAAGTCATCGGGCTTGTGTTTGCTGCACCATTTGTATATTGAATCCAGTCTGAAAGTTCCTGTACAGTGCCACTTCCAACGTTGCCGGATAAGTAAGGTTCAGCTCCAATTAATTCACACATATTCAAAAAATCATGTGTACCAAAGCTGTTGTCTTCTGTTACGCCACCCCACCAACGGTTAACAATTGCCGGGCGTTTATCTTTTGGGCCAACGCCGTCTTTCCAATGATAAGTATCAGCAAAGCAACCACCGGGCCAACGAAGAACCGGAATTTTTAATTTTTTTAATGCATCGATAATATCGTTCCTTACTCCATTTGTATTGGGAATAATTTTGTTTGTATCACCAACGTAAAAGCCGCTGTAAATACAGTTACCCAAATGTTCGGCAAAATGGCCGTAAATATTTTTACTGATTTTGTCTTTCCCCAAATCTGTTTGTAAAACAACATTTACCTGTGAAAAGGATGTACTTTTCACGAATAAAATCAAACCAAGGGCGATTACAGTTTTCTTTAGATTTGAAACTGAAGATTGAAAAAAATTAAGCATGGCAGCAAAGAATAAAATTTAAAAATTCAATGAGGATTCAAATATAATGATTAATAATTAATTGTCAATTCTACATTTATTTTTTGAAAAAAAAGTTTTCCACAGGCTGTTTTCATCTTTGAATCCTTACCTTTAATTATTCTATTTCCTTATGACTAAGTATCAAAAACAAACCCGTTTACTGGCAGCTGTCGACTGTATTGTATTTGGGTTTGATGGCCAAAAGCTTAATATTTTACTGATAAAGCGTGGATTTGAACCGAAGAAAGATCATTGGAGTCTTATGGGTGGTTTCGTGGAGCAAAACGAAAGTGCCGACCAGGCAGCAGTACGCATCCTCAAAAAACTAACAGGGCTTGATGGAGTTTACCTGGAACAGTTTCATACATTTTCTGAACCCGACAGGGACCCGATTGAACGTACCGTTTCCATTGCTTACTTTGCCTTAATCGACATCAGTCAGTACGAAAAACAGATTAGTGAAGAATATCACCCGGAATGGTTTCCGTTAAATAAAATTCCTGATCTGATTTTTGACCATAACCAAATGGTTAACCTTGCAAAAGAACGGTTACGCTATAAAGCAGCACTCCACCCTCTTTTATTTGAGTTATTACCGGCAAAATTTACTCTCCCTCTTTTGCAAAGTCTTTTTGAAGATGTGTATGAAACCACATTCGATAAAAGGAATTTCAGCCGCAAAATTCTGTCAACAGGGTTGCTTTTAAAACAAAAGGATAAAGACAAAGGCAATTCAAAGAAAGGAGCATTTTATTATAAGCTCGATAAAAAGCATTACCAAAAGAACTTTCACAAGTTCCTTCATTTTATTCCAAACCCTAATGGGTTAATTTAAGTAAGAAGATATTGTTCTAAATAAAAATACCCCGGGTTACCGGGGTATTTTATGTGGCTTCAAATGTTTTTTTAATTTCTTTTATCCGTTCTCTTTAGGTACAGAAGCCAGCGATTTCTTCATAGGGCCAGATTTAAAAACAGGCCATCGGATTTGGATTTTCCACTTTCGTGGATTTTGGTTTTCAGGTATTGGATTAATTTCTGTTGGTAGAACAAGTTTACAAAGAGATTGATTGTAAATAAAACATTTGATCTGCCGTTTAAAAAAAATTCATGCTAACTAGTTGTTGAAATAAGTGGTTACTCTTATCAATGACGAGTTCTTCCGTATTTTTACTGAAATAAAAAGCAAAAAATTTCATCCACATCGTTGTGTAAAACTTTTTCGGAATAAGTTTTACAGTTTTTGCAATTTAAAATACAGATTTACATCGAAAATTAAGAAACGAGTATGGAGCAAACGAAAGAGATAAGCGCTCTGCTGAATTTAATTGAAGATCCTGATGATGAGGTATACTCAACAGTTAGTGAACGGATTATTTCATATGGCAAGGATATTATTCCCAATCTTGAATATTTATGGGAAACAACTCCCGATGAACATATACAGGAACGCATTGAAATGCTGATACACAGTCTTCATTTCAGGGAATTACAAATAGAGTTTAAAGAATGGGTTAACAGTGACAAACAGGATTTACTAACCGGTGCGTTGCTTGTATGCCGTTATCAGTATCCTGATCTTAATATCGCTTCTTATCAAAAAGATGTTGAGAAAATCAGGAGAAACATCTGGCTTGAACTGAACAGCTTTTTAACTTCTCTTGAAAAAGTAAATGTTATGAGCAACATCCTGTTCAATTATTACAGGATGAAGGGAACTGAAATTAATTATACCAAGCCCGATGATTTTTTGATTCATAAACTCATTGAGGCAAAAAAAGGGAATGCCATTGCAACAGGCATATTCATGATTGTTCTCTCCGATTTGCTTGACATCAATATGTACATGATCAATATTCCAAGACAGTTTATCATTGCATATTTTGATAACGATCCTGAGAGCGATGAAGAGAATGATTTTCCACCAAATCATATCCAGTTTTATATTGATGGTACTTCAGGCCAGATATTTTCGCACAAGGATGTGGAAACCTATTTTAACCGGATTAAGGTAAAACCTAAAAAATCGTTCTTTAAACCTCTCAGTAACATGCGTATGATTCAGTTACTGATTGAAGAATACGCCAATTGCTTCAGTGATGTGAAACAGGCTTATAAAAAAGACGATTTACTATCGCTTGCTGAATTATTAAACGAAGATGATGAGTGATTTTATTTCATGGGCCGACTTTGAAAAAATTCAGATCTGCACCGGAACTATTATCAAGGCTGAAGATTTTCCTGCGGCAAAAAAACCAGCCTACAAGCTTACAATTGATTTTGGCAGTTCAGGGATTAAACAATCTTCAGCACAGATTACTCATCATTACACAATACAGGAACTGGAAGGAAAACAAATTGTTGCTGTGATTAATTTTCCGCCAAAGCAAATTGCCAACTTTATCAGCGAATGTCTTGTATTAGGCGTGTACGATGAAAATAATGAAGTGATTTTGCTTACAACAGATAAACCAACAAAAAACGGGGGAAAAATTGGTTGAGCCAGCAACATATACAGCAGTTTATTCTTCACCCATTGGTTTTATTATTTTAAAGGAGGAAGACGGACAGTTAATTTCTGCTTCGTTCAGTGACGATGCAGGAGATATTCAGGTATCAGCATCTCCCCTTTTAAAAGAAGCGGTCAAACAACTGGATGAATACTTTAAAGGTCAGCGTACAATATTTGATCTTCCCCTGAAGCCAGCAGGCACATCATTTCAAAAGTCTGTTTGGGATGAGTTATTGAAAATTCCTTTCAACAACAGCATCACATATCTTCAGTTAGCCAAGCGGCTTGGTAATGTAAAAAGTATACGTGCAGCTGCATCTGCCAATGGAAAAAATCCGCTGGCAATTATCATTCCCTGCCACAGAGTTGTTGGTGCTGATGGAAAATTAACGGGCTATGCTGGTGGACTACATCGCAAAAAATGGCTGCTTGAGCATGAAGCAAACTCAAATGGCAACAAATCGCTTTTATTCTGATTCTATTTTAAATCACTGCTGGTAAATGAAAGCGGCAGTAACATTGCCGCATCAGCGATTATGTAAACCTTTCCATGCATTCCGCCGAGAATAAGGCGTATGGGAACATTGGTTTTACTTTTAAATTCCTGCAAAGCCTGCCTGCAAATACCACAAGGTGTAATGGGATGATCGCTTTCTCCATTGTTATTGTAGTAACTGATGGCCATTGTTTCAATCGGAACTTTGGGATATAACGAAGAAACAGATGCCAGTACAACACGCTCAGCACAAAGACCAGCAGGGAACGATGCATTTTCCTGGTTGCTTCCTGCAACTATTTCACCATTGCTCAACTTTGCCACAGCACCAACCTGGAAACGGGAGTAAGGTGCATAAGCATGCTGTGTTACTTCTCTCGCCTCATCAAGTAACCATTTGTCTTCTTCTGTGAGGTCGTCAATTGAATCATAAACCTCATAATCAAAATGATAATCTTGCTTGTTCATAGTTTCGTATTTAGACAAAAAATCCCCCGAACATGCCGGAGGATCCATCATAAAAGCTCGGTATCAAATATACGTTTTTATTTAATTACCCGGAAAATTCGTTTCCATCTCGGGCCCTTCTCCCAACTGAAGAAAACAAGCGATGCTTTACCCACAATATGATCTTCAGGTACAAATCCCCAATAACGGCTATCGAGTGAGTTGTGCCTGTTATCACCCATCATCCAGTAATAATCCATTTTGAATGTGTAATGATCAGTAGCCACACCGTTAACGTAAAACTTACCATCCTTCATTTCAAAACTATTGCCTTCATATGTACGTATCACACGTTCATAACGTGAATAGATTTCCGGCGTAAGCTTAATTGTGGCTCCTTTTTTAGGAATGTACAATGGCCCGTAATTATCAATTGCCCATTTGCAATAAACTGTATCGTTCGGGAATGTGTAAATACCACCTGTGCCTGTACTCTGCGCATCAGGATAAACATGAATATCTGGTGTGATTGATTCAACAAAAGGCAGTTTACTGAAAATACCCACCTGTTCCTTTGTAAGAAAAATTTCATACAGGTTTGTTCCTGCACTTCTTATTTCCTGTGCCGATTCACGAATTCCATATTGCTCTTCAATGGAAGCAAAATCAAGTGGCTGTCCCTTTGTCTTCAGCAAATAATTTGTTTCAGAAGCCGGTGGAATATCGTTCATCTTTCCATTGATATACACTACCCCGTTTTTGATTTCAAGTGTATCGCCTGCAACAGCAACACAACGCTTAATAAAGTTTTCACGCTTGTCAACAGGTCTTGTAATAATGATATCTCCATAATTATCCCATACCTTCTGCCTGTCGCCGCCAGCCATCCTTATCGCTTCGTAATATGTAACTTTTGATCCAAAGTTTTCTTCATCGTTAATAACAGTATCTCCAACAGGAAGGTTAAATACCACCACATCGTTACGCTTAACAGGTTTTGCAAACCATCTTCTATATTTAAGATTCAGAAAATCGAGATAAGATTTTGTTTTGAAGAAAGGTAATGTATGATGAACAAGAGGAAATGCGAGTGGTGTATTTGGAACTCTTGTACCGTAAGCCGTTTTGCTTACAAAAAGAAAATCATTAACCAAAAGCGAACGTTCCATTGAAGGTGTTGGAATAACATAAGCTTCGAAAATGAACATACGGATTAAACCTGCAGCAACAATGGCAAAAATAGCGGCATCGACCCATTCTCTTACCGCCGATTTTTTATGCAGCTTCGCTCCTTCTGGTCCAATGTAACGGTCGTCTTTATTGAAACCGATATAGATAAAATAGACAAATGAAACCAGCACTGCTAATGCATGTTCATAGAATTTAAACTTGCCAAACACTTTTACAAACTCAATCAAAATGCCAATAGAAATAAACCATCCGGCAATAGGAATAAACTGTAAAAAGAACCAGTACTTTTTCATACCGGCCAGTTCAACCATAACCCAGGTATTGTAAAATGGAATGAATGCTTTCCATCCCTGTTCACCGGCTTTTTTAAACATGCCGTACATCCCAATTGCGGGTAATAAAATAATGGCTAAACCAATAATAAAAAGTCCGGCGATTTCGCTAAATGACATATGTTGAATTTAAATGCTTACAAAAGTAAGGGTTTAGGTTTTGCAGCCCGAGCCATGGTTTAAAATATTCAAACTTATTTAACGGCTGTAGTTGCACTAAGTACAGTATTAAGAATACTGCTGATCTCCTCTGCCCTGTTGTACACCATAAAATGTCCTCCGCCACCAATACGATAATCGGCTTTTATATTGCTGATGGGAAAAATTTTATCGCTCGTACCATGTATATGTGTGAGATTTTCCGGAATTGTTACATTTTTCCAGCGAACAATTGTGTCAATAGCCCATTGCATGTATTCATCGCCGATACTTTGCCTGAAAGATGCCACTAATTTCTTTTCATCCTGCGAATCGGCTCCAAGAAAGAAATCTTCAACTGGATAAAGAACCGGATTGGGTTTTGTTTTGATGATTTTATGCAATTGAATTTTACCCGCTGTTTTCATCCACCACGGAAGCTCGTTCCTTGTTTTTGCGCTTGAAATAAGAATAGTTTGATGAATGGAAAACTGCTTTGCTATTTCAACTGCAATCATTCCTCCGAAGGATAAACCAATTATGACCGGATTTGTTTCATCAATTTGCTGAAACATGCGCCGGGCATAATGTTCAATCAATTCATTTTTTAGAGGAATAATCCATTTGATATGTACAGGTGTTACGTTCTTTAACTGCAGTTTGGAAAACACCTGTTCATTTGCGCCTAATCCGCTGATGAAATAAACGTTACTGCTCATGTTCTGGGTATCACAAAACTGTAAACATCTTCTTCTGAAATGGTTTTGCCTGATAAAATCACAAGTCGTTCAATTACATTCCTGAATTCACGGATGTTTCCACTCCAGTTATGTTTTTGTAATGCATCAACGGCTTTCTGATCAATTCCTTTTTTTGCCTGGCCATATTCATCTGCAACCTGCTGAAGAAAATGATCTGCAAGCAAGGGAATATCTTCTCTGCGTTCATTCAAGGAAGGAACATGAATAATGATTACACTCAACCTGTGGTATAAATCAAGCCTGAAATTTTTTGCTTCTACTTCTTTGAGCAGATCTTTATTGGTTGCAGCAATAACACGTACATCCACATTAATATCTTTTTCACCTCCAACACGTGTAATTTTATTTTCCTGCAAAGCCCTCAGCACTTTTGCCTGTGCTGTTAAACTCATATCACCAATTTCATCAAGAAACAAAGTGCCTCCGTTCGCCTGTTCAAATTTGCCGATGCGTTGTTTGATGGCTGAAGTGAAAGAACCTTTTTCATGACCGAATAATTCACTTTCGATAAGTTCACCTGGTATTGCCGCACAGTTTACTTCAATGATTGGCGCAGCTGCACGATTGCTTTTTTCATGAATCCATCTTGCAACAAGTTCTTTACCTGATCCATTTTCGCCGGTAATTAAAACACGTGCGTCTGTTGGTGCAACTTTATCAATGGTATCTTTTATTTTTTTCAGCGCAGGACTATCGCCGATCATTTCCTGAACCTTACTCACTTTACGCTTCAGCACTTTTGTTTCTGTAACCAGCGACTGTTTATCCATTGCATTGCGGATGGTAATCAGCAACCTGTTTAAATCAGGTGGTTTGGCTACATAATCAAATGCACCTTTTTTAACTGCTTCAACAGCTGTTTCAATTGTGCCATGGCCTGAAATCATAATGATAGGTGTATCGGGACTGATTTCTTTTGCTTTTTCAAGAAATTCAATACCATCAATGCGTGGCATTTTGATATCGCACAAAACAACATCGTATTGCTTGGCTTTGATTTTCTTTAACCCTTCTTCACCATTTTCAGCATCATCAATTTTATAGCCTTCATAAGAAAGTATTTCGCTTAATGTTTTGCGAATGGCCTTTTCATCATCAATAATCAGAATATTACTCATGCTGTTTTAACAAATTCTTTTATGGAATATTTTTTCGATTGATTCAAAGCTAACAAAAACCATACAACAATGAGAATCATCATGACTCTGCTGTTGATTACAATGGAATCTGTTTGCAGTTCCGGTAAGATAACCGATACAACTGAAAGAATCAATTCTCCCGCAAAGATTAACGAAATTCCTTTACCCTCAGGTTATGAAAGAGTAAATGTTTCACCGTCGGCATTCGAAGCATATTTGCGGAATATTCAGCTGAAGCAAAGCAAAACAGTGTATTTATATAACGGTCAGCAAAAGTATAACCAGCAGGCTCAATATGCTGTTTTGAATGTTAGTGTTGGAGATAAAAATCTGCAGCAATGCGCAGATGCAGTGATGCGTTTGAGAGCGGAATATCTAAAATCAATCAACAAACCAATTTGTTTCATTGATAATAATGGTAAAAAATATTGCTGGGATGATTACAAAAACAAAGGCTGGCAATCGTACCTCGAAACTGTATTTGGCATGTGTGGCACTTTATCATTAGAAAAGCAGCTTCATAAACAAAACTGGACTGAATTATGTGCCGGAGATGTTCTGATTAAAGGCGGATCACCTGGTCATGCAGTAATTGTTATGGATGTTGCTAAAAACAGGAATACCGGAAAACTGATTTACCTCATTGCCCAGAGCTATATGCCAGCACAGGATATTCACGTACTGAAAAACCCAGCAGATCAATCACTTAATCCTTGGTACGCAATTCCTGAGAACGGGATTATACAAACACCAGAGTGGACTTTTTACGAGAACCAATTACGTGGTTGGTGATTTTATATGCATAATATACTGATGCAAATAAGGGGTCTTTCCCCGATTGTTCAAACCAATACAGCTTTCTATTTTTGACTAAACAAAACCGATCCCCTATGAAGTTTAATTTAATTTCTACTCAACCATTGTGGAAGATTGCTGTTAAAGTTTCAGCACTAGGAATTTCATTGGTCTTTCTTACTTATGGACTCGTTTGGATAATCCTGAATACATTACGATTTTTCATAGAAGGTTTAATACAATAAATCAATCTCTAACTTATGAATACGGACAAAAAAGTAGAGACATAAAAAAAGCCGGATAGAAATCCAGCTTCGTTTAAAATCCAATATCCTATGAAAAACCGTTACAAATATGACCTAATTCTTTCAAAAAAAAAATAATCTGGGCATTTATTTGTCTAAATAAAAAAGCCGGCTACTTGAAATAGCCGGCTTTTTCTTTATAATCTATTGATTATCACTTCTTCATATACATTACTTCTTTAACCAATTTAACCGTTCTTGGAACATCGGGGAGGTATGCTCCTACCAATGTTGGCGCATAGTGCATTGGAGCATCAGCACTTGTGATACGACGGATTGGGGCATCGAGGTAATCAAATCCTTCTTTTTGAATGCGGTAAGTTATCTCAGAAGAAACTGATGCGAAAGGCCATTGTTCTTCAACAATCACCAAACGGTTGGTTTTCTTAACGCTTTCAAGAATTGTAAACCAATCAAGCGGACGGATTGTTCTTAAATCAATTACTTCTGCTTCAATACCTTCTTTTGCCAGTTCTTCAGCAGCACCTAATGCAACTTTCATCATTTTATTGAAGGAAACAATGGTTACATCACGACCGGGGCGTTTAATATCAGCCTTACCGATTTCAATAATATATTCACCTTCTGGTACTTCTCCTTTATCACCATACATCACCTCACTTTCCATGAAAACAACAGGATCGTTATCACGGATAGCAGCTTTTAATAATCCTTTCGCATCGTATGGATTTGAAACAGAAATTACTTTCAGCCCGGGGATATTCGCATAATAACTTTCGAAAGCCGTAGAGTGCTGAGCACCTAACTGACCGGCTGAACCGTTTGCACCTCTGAATACAATCGGGCAACCAACCTGGCCACCACTCATTGCAAGCATTTTTGAAGCTGTATTCAGGATCTGGTCCAATGCCAGTACAGCAAAGTTCCAGGTCATAAATTCAACAATAGGACGTAATCCGTTTTGAGCCGCACCTACTGCTACAGCCGTAAATCCAAGTTCAGAAATCGGGGTATCGATTACACGTTTAGCGCCAAATTCGTCCAGCATTCCCTGGCTTACTTTATAAGCACCATTATATTCAGCAACTTCTTCTCCAAGTAAAAAAACCTTCTCATCTCTGCGCATTTCTTCCGACATGGCTTCCCTGAGGGCTTCCCGCATTGCAATTGTTCTCATTTGAATAGCTTTATTTTTAAGAGCAGCAAATTTATTGATAGAACCTCAAACACCCAAAATCAGTTTACAACAGGTTATAAACGTATAATCTTCGGCAAAACTTAGTTTTTTTGAGCCGCTTGTTTAAATTGCTGAAAAAATCTTGAAAACGATTCTTGTCTTCGGCGCCGGAAAATCAGCTACAGTGCTGATTGATTATCTCAAACAGGTTGTTCAGGAAAATAACTGGAAACTGGTTGTTGCAGATGCCAATCTTGAACAGGCGAAAGAAAAAACAGGTGAACATTCATTTTGCAATGCGGTTGAAGTAAATGTTACTAATGCTGATGAAAGACGTATTTTAATTGAAGCTGCTGATATTGTAATTTCTCTGCTCCCTCCTTCCTTGCATATTCTTGTTGCTGGAGATTGTGTGGCAATTGGCCGTAATCTTTTAACTGCATCGTATGTTGATGCATCCATCAGGAATCTCGAAGCTGAAATTAAAAGCAAGGAATTATTATTTGTATGTGAGTCTGGACTTGATCCCGGAATTGATCACATGAGTGCAATGAAATTGTTTGATGAGATCAGGCAGAAAGGTGGAGAAATCATAACATTTAAATCGCATTGCGGTGGCTTAATTGCTCCTGAAAGCGATACCAATCCATGGCATTATAAAATCAGTTGGAATCCAAGAAATGTAGTAATGGCTGGCGCTGCTGGTGCTGTTTACAAAGAAGAAGGTAGCGTTGTTGTGAAAAATTATGCAGAAGTCTTCGACAACTGTCCGTTTATCCAGATTGACGATTTACCGGCAATGGCCTGGTACCCCAACAGGGATTCGTTAAGCTATATTCCTATTTATCATTTACAGCAGGCAAAAACATTTATTCGTACAACACTTCGTTATGCTGATTTCTGTAATGGATGGAAAACATTGGTTGATCTAGATCTTACAAATGCAAATGATCAGCAGGAAATAACAGCTAGCAAAACGTTCAACGATTGGTACCATCTTAAACTCAAACATTTCGAATCAAAGCAAAAACCGTTTGCAGATTACCTGCATGAAAAGTTCAATAAAACAGAGCAGCAAAAAATCGTAAGTCAACTGAATTTTCTTGAACTGGATAAGAATGAACCATTACCTGCAAATGCACAAACCAGTGCCGATATTCTGCAAAGCTGTTTAGAAAAGAAACTTGCGTTATTACCAGCAGATAAGGATTTAATTGTGATGCTTCATGAAATTGATTATTTGTTGAATGGAATTTCTCATTCAATCAGCAGCAGTCTCGTAGTTAAAGGAGATGATCATTTGCGGACAGCAATGGCCAAAACGGTTGGCTTACCACTGGGCATTACAGCTAAATTAATTCTGCAGGAAAAAATCAAATTGAAAGGATTGCACATACCAGTTGTAAAAGAAATTTATGAACCAGTATTAAAAGAACTGGAAGAACTTGGTGTAGCCTTCAAAGAAACTCACCGCTAAATTTTCTTCAACAATTCCTTTAATTCAGCAACACCTTCTGTTGCCGGTTTTTCAATGGCAGTTACATTGTAAACAGATGATGTATAAGGAATCTTTTTATCAACAATAAATTTAGGAATAGATGAATGTGCTACTGTAACCAATCCTGCTGCCGGGTAAACAACCAGCGATGTTCCAACTACAACAAAAATATCAGCCGACTGAACAACAGGAACTGCTTCTTCAATCATAGGTACCGGTTCTTCAAACCAAACGATATGTGGGCGGAGTTGTGCACCATCGGGAGCAATATCTCCCCAATGAATATCGCCTTTAATATCATAAACTAATTGAGCATTTTTTTCGCTGCGCATTTTAAAAATTTCACCATGCAGGTGCATTACTTTTTTTGAACCGGCACGTTCATGCAAATCATCAATATTCTGGGTAATGATCGTTACATCAAAATCATCCTGCAATTCAGCCAGTCCAAAATGAGCAGCATTGGGCTTTGCCTCCAGCACATTTCTGCGGCGGTAATTATAAAACTCAAGAACAAGTTTGGGATCTTTTTTCCATGCACGTGGAGTTGCTACATCTTGAATATTATAACCTTCCCATAAACCATCACTGTCACGAAAGGTTTTTAAACCACTTTCAGCACTTATTCCTGCGCCTGTAAGCACAACAAGTTTTTTCTTTTGCATACGTAAATGTAGAAGAAATCAATTTACGCATTGGGATATCTGCCAAACATCTCTTCGATTTTTTTATAACGGAAATCAAAAATTTGTTTCAATTGTTTACGTACCATCAACGAGTTAACAATATCACCCAACCACCATAATGGAAGCCGGTAATGAACTATATCAGTCATCTCCACTCCCCCGTCAATCAATTTAAAATGATGCTGATGATGCCACAACTGGTAAGGCCCGAAGCGTTGTTCATCCACAAAAAATTCACCTTCTTTTACATGTGTTATTTCCGTCATCCAGTAAAAGGGAATATTCAGGATTGGCCTTACTGTATATTCAATGATTTGCCCCTGGTAAGTTTTATTGAGCAAATTGGAAGAATGAATTTTAAACTTCAAGAAATCAGGAGTAATCGTTTGCAGATTGGAAGGATCAGAAAAAAAATCCCAGATTGTATGAATATCTGCAGGAATCTTTTGAGTTGTTTTCAATGTATGAGTCGCCATACCTGCATTAACAAAAGAAAGAAAAGATGGTTGAGAAAACGGCAGGTATATTTTATAAAATAAAAAACCCACCTCTCAGTTGAAAGATGGGTAAAAAAAATTGTGCCCAGAACAGGAATCGAACCTGCACATCCGTGAAGATACCAGATTTTGAGTCTGACGCGTCTACCAGTTCCGCCATCTGGGCAAAGAGCTTTGTTTGGGGGTGCAATATTACAGAAACTTTAGTACTGAGTAAAAATAATTTTCAAAAACGGGAATATTCTAAATCTTATATTGCAAAACGTAAACGAATTGCATGCTCACTATTGGACTAATAAGGGAAGGAAAAATTCCCGCAGATAACCGTGTTGCACTTACTCCCGCACAATGCAGGTGGCTGCACAAAAACTCACCCGACTTTAAAGTAGTTGTTCAATCATCACCCAACCGTTGTTTTGCCGATAAAGAATATCAATCAGCAGGTATTGAAGTGAAAGAAGATATCAGTGAATGTGATATCCTGCTTGGTATAAAAGAAGTGCCGGCCCAGCAGTTGATACCGGAAAAAATCTATCTTTTCTTTTCACACACAAAAAAGGCGCAACCACATAACCGGGATATGATGCGTGAAATGGTGAAGAAGAAAATTACCATGATTGATTACGAATGCCTGACACATGATGACGGACAACGGATTATTGGTTTTGGTTTTTTTGCAGGTATTGTGGGTGCTCATAATGGCATGATGGCTTATGGTAACAGAACTGGTACGTTTAAACTTGGTCGTGTGCATGAGGTAAAAGATTACCGGCAACTCATACACACATACTTCGGTATACGGTTACCAAAATTTAAAATTGCTGTTACTGGCAGCGGTCGTGTGGCACATGGTTTACTTGAAATCATGAACCTGCTGGGCGTAAACGAAGTGGAACCTTTCGATTACCTGCACCGCAGTTTTGAATATCCTGTTTATGTGCATTTAAAAGGAAGAGATTTGTATGAACGAAAAGATGATGGCACTTACAACAGGGATAACTTTCATGAACACCCGGAAGAATACAAATGCTGTTTCCCTCCCTATGCCAAACAAACTGATATTTTACTGAATGGAGTTTATTGGGATAAAGATGTTCCGCAGCTTTTTTCGCTGGAAGATTTTAAAAACAGCAGCTTCAACATTCAGACAATTGCTGATATTACCAATGATACGCATGGATCTGTTCCTGTAAATATCGGCGATTCAACAATTGCTGATCCGGTTTATGGTGTTGATAAAACAACTCTTGAAAAAACTGCACCTTATCTTCCAAGCTCAGTTGATCTTGTAGCCATTGGCAATCTGCCCAATGAATTACCACGTGATGCTTCACGTTACTTTGGTGAGCAGTTAATTAAACATGTACTGGATGATCTTGCAAAAGGCGGCTCCACAATCATTGATCGTGCAACAATGCTAAAGAATGGAATTTTAACAGAGGACTATAAATACCTGGAAGAATATGCAGGATTGAAATAGAATTTTACAAATAGAGATAATAATCGCTGAGTAATGCAGTGAGCTCATTTGTATAATCTCCATTGCTGTTTTTAACAGCAATTTCTTTACTGATTCTTTCCTCTTTTTGTTTACCAAAAATCAGAATACTTCTGAAAAATGAATGTGCAGTTGTTTGTTTTACATTCATTTCTTCATTTAAAAACAACTGAACAGCTTCCGCATCTTCAATAAATTTTGCTGAGCGATGATAAGGAAGCAAAACAGCAAATGATCCGTCGGCAGTTAGCTGACTTTTTACAACCTGCAATAATTCATGCAGCTTTAACCCTTCATCGTGTTTAGCAACATTCTTATTTCCGGCCGTTGATTTTAAATCTCCTTCATAAAATGGCGGATTGCTGATAATGAGATCATATTTATACTGAAACTGAAATTGCCTTACATCAGCATGAAACAACTGCAACCTGTTATGCCAGGCCGATGCTTCAATGTTCTCCTTTGCCTGGAGGAAGGAGGGTTCATCAATTTCAACCGCATCAATCGATGCAGTTGTTTTTTGTGCAAGCATCAGCATCAGTAAACCTGTTCCTGCACCAATATCAAGAATGTGCTTTGGCTGTTCTTCTTTATTTGCTGCCCAATTACTGCAATAAGCACCAAACAAACAACTGTCGGTGCTTACTTTCAAAGCAGCCCTCTCCTGCTGTACTGTAAATTGTTTGAATTGAAAATAATTGTTGGGCATGAAATAATCAGTAATGAATAATGATGCTTGAGTAATCAATACTACCGGCTAATAACTAACGACTATCGGCTTTCTCTTTTACCATTCAGCCCTTGCACTCGGGCTTACATTTAACGAAGAAAAATCATTGGCCAGGTATTTATAATAACCTGTAATGGCAATCATACCAGCATTATCGGTGCAATATTCAAATGAAGGAACAAATGTTTTCCAATGATATTTTTTACCCATTTCAACAAATGCATTTCGCAAGCCGCTGTTTGCACTTACACCACCTGCAAGACAAATTTGTTTAACACCTGTTTGTACTGCAGCTTTTTTGAGTTTGTTTAATAAAATGGAAACGATTCTTGCTTGTACACTGGCACATATATCTGCAAGATTTTCTTCAATGAATTTTTTCTGCTCTTCTTCACTTGCCAGGAATTCTTCTTTATAAACAAGACTTGTTCCGGCGTTTTTTAGAAAATAAAGAATCGAAGTTTTTAACCCGCTGAAACTGAAATCAAGTCCCGGTATCTGTGGTTCAGGAAAATGAAAGCGGCCTGCATCACCCTTCTTTGCATATTGATCAATTAATGGTCCGCCGGGATATGGCAATCCAAGCAGCTTCGCTGTTTTATCAAACGCTTCACCAGCAGCATCATCAATTGTTTCGCCAAGCACTTTCATTTGTGTGGGGCTTTTGCATAAAACAATTTGTGTATGTCCGCCACTTACAGTTAAACATAAAAAGGGAAACGTTGGTTTCTCCTCTCCAATAAGATTTGCAAGCACATGTGCCTGCATGTGATGTACTGCAATCAATGGCACATTCAACGCCAGTGAAAGTGATTTTGCAAACTGTGTACCTACCAGCAAGCTGCCAATTAAACCAGGTGCCTGTGTAAACGCAACTGCGTTTAAATCGGTTAAACTGCAACCGGCAGCTTTCATACACTCATCAACAACAGGAACAATATTTTCCATGTGTGCACGACTGGCAAGTTCGGGAACAACGCCTCCATATTTTTGATGAACAGCCTGTGTAGCGATGATGTTGGATAAAATAACACCATCACGGCAAACAGAAGCCGAGGTTTCATCGCAGGAAGATTCAATTGCAAGGATAATAGCCAAAATGAAAATTTGAACTGCAAAAGTAATTAACTAAGGCAAGTAAATAAGCTTTGTTATTTTAACAGTTTCGCCAGCCATGCAAACATTCATTACGGGCTTAGAAGTATAGCAAACAGTTACACGTTTATTATTGATTAGTGATGTACCGGGAGGGATTTCTACAGGCATTATTCTTGAACCATTCTCCAGTTCAATCAATATTCCACAACCATCTAATTGAGATGTATAATCTTTTATTATTCCGTCGGCGCAAATACTGTCTGTATTTTTTCTGCAGGAACCGATAGCAGTAACTATCATTAAACCAAGAAAAATAACCCGTATTCTCATAACATCATAACAATGTTATTCAATAAATCGTTGCATCAATAAACTTACTTCTTATTTGCTTCTGATGGCTACAACGGGGTCCATTTTAGCTGCAATAAACGCAGGAATAATTCCGGCAAGGATACCGGTTATGATACAAGTCATTACAGCTCCCATAAAAAGACGTAATGAAATAAACACTTCAAAATTCATAAATTTCGTCAACGCAAACGTCATCCCATACACCATAATCAATCCCATAATTCCACCCAGCACACAGAGGAATGCACTTTCCATCAGGAACTCACTCAGAATAGTTCTGCTCTTTGCGCCAATAGCTTTTTTCAGTCCAATTACACTTGTACGTTCACGAACAGTAACAAACATAATATTGGCAACACCAAAAATTCCTACAATAAAAGAAAGAATGGTGATGGCGATACCACCAATCGTCATACCATTAAAAATAGCCGTGATTTGTGTAGCACCGCTGCTAACATCGTTTAACGCAAAATTATCTTCATCCTTGGGGCTTAAACGCCTTACACCACGCATTACACCACGCAGTTCATTCTTCAAATCTGCAATAGGAATATTTTCTCTGCCCTTCACGATCATAAAACCATCGCTTCTCGATTCATTTCCCACCTGGCTTGCAAAGCGGTAAGGAATCATAATCACATTATCAAAATCCCATCCGCCAATCATGCTAGATCCCTGTTTTTTAACCACACCTATCACATTTGCTTTACGTCCTTTGATCATTACTGATTTTCCAACTGCCACTTCAGGGTTATCAAATAATTTTTCAGCAACATTATAACCCATTACAAGACTTGGTGAACCTGAAGAAAATTCACTCATGGTTAAAAAACGTCCAAAGCCCATTTCAATGGGCTGTATTTTATCAAACTCTTCCGTAATGCCATACCAGCTTACATTAGGCAATGACATATCCTCATAATCTACGCTTGATGAATTGAAATAAGTAAACGCAACGTTGCTTGCCAATGAAACCTTTTCTTTTACCGGTGCCATTTCCTTGTATTTAGGATTTGGACGGCTCATATATTTCCACCAGGGATAATCGCTGCCACCACCCCATGGCCATTTTTGCACATAAATGGTGTTGTTGCCAAAAGATTTGAATTCATTTTTGATATTCTGCTCAAGACTTCCAACCGTAGCCATTACGCTGATGATACAAAAAATACCAAACGTAATGCCCAGCAAACTCAAAAAAGTACGCAGTTTGTTTTTCCGCAGTTCATGCATAGCGAACAGCAGACTGTTCCAGAAAATTTCAAAGGTTTTACGCATGATCCAAATGTATAATGATTTCCTGATGTGAAAAGAAAATTATTACAAACGGAAAGCCCATGCTGCTTACCTTTGCGGGCCTGAAAAACGGCAACCAGCCAATGGTTGATGGTTCTGGCTTTAGCCGGATTGCCGTCAACGATGAACAAAGAACTATTATCTGAAAAATGAAATTCGAAAACGAAATAAACCGACGCAGAACCTTTGCCATCATCTCTCACCCCGATGCCGGTAAAACAACATTAACTGAAAAGCTGTTGTTGTTTGGCGGTGCTATACAGGTGGCAGGTGCGGTAAAAAGCAATAAAATCAAGAAACACGCTACCAGCGATTTCATGGAAATTGAACGGCAGCGTGGAATTTCTGTTGCCACATCGGTAATGACGTTTGAGTACAACGGTATTTTAATTAACCTGCTTGATACGCCCGGTCACAAAGACTTTGCAGAAGATACTTACAGAACACTTACTGCTGTTGACAGTGTAATTCTTGTGATCGACAGTGTGAATGGTGTGGAAGAACAAACACGCAGGCTGATGGAAGTTTGCCGCATGAGAGATACACCGGTAATTGTGTTCATCAACAAAATGGATCGTGATGGTAAAAACCGGTTTGATTTGCTGGAAGAACTGGAGAAAGAGCTGAGCATTCATCTTCACCCAATGACATGGCCTATCAACAGCGGTAAAGATTTTAAAGGTGTGTATGACCTTGATAAAAAAAGCCTGGTACTGTTTACAGCCAATACAAAAGCATCAGATGAAGATGTGGTGAAAATTAACGATCTCAACGACAGTATACTTGATCAGAAAGTTGGCGAAGCCGATGCTAATACACTTCGTGAAGATGTGGAACTGGTGGATGGGGTTTATGGCGAACTGAAAGCAGACGAATACCTGAAAGGGAAAGTTGCTCCTGTATTTTTTGGAAGTGCTGTAAACAATTTTGGTGTAAAGGAAATGCTCGACACATTTGTTCGTATAGCTCCTGTTCCGCAGGGAAGGGAAACCTCCACCCGTCATTTAGATGTGGGTGAAGAAAAACTCAGCGGCTTTATATTTAAAATTCACGCCAACCTGGATCCCAAGCACAGAGACAGGATTGCATTTATGCGTATCTGCAGCGGAAGGTTTGAACGCAACAAATATTATCATCATGTTCGGTTGGATAAAGATGTGCGTTTCAGCAACCCCTATTCGTTTATGGCCAGGCAAAAGGATGTAATTGAAGAAGCGTTCCCCGGCGATGTGGTCGGCTTATTTGATACAGGTAACTTTAAAATTGGAGATACACTTACTGAAGGTGAAAACTTTTATTTCACCGGCATACCATCGTTCTCTCCAGAGTTGTTTAAAGAAGTAATCAACAAAGACCCGATGAAAACAAAACAGCTGGAGAAAGGTTTGCTGCAGTTAACTGACGAAGGTGTTGCACAGTTGTTTACCCAGTTTGGCGGAACGAAAAAGATAATTGGTTGTGTGGGCGAACTGCAGTTTGAAGTCATTCAATACCGTTTGCTGCAGGAGTATGGTGCAAGTGCTGAATTCCGTTCCATGCCTTATTACAAAGCCTGCTGGATTACCAGCAACGATAAGAAAAAGCTCGACGATTTCACCAAGTTTAAAACCA
Organism: Chitinophagaceae bacterium UBA1931; assembly: GCA_002337125.1. Lineage (GTDB taxonomy): Bacteria > Bacteroidota > Bacteroidia > Chitinophagales > Chitinophagaceae > Lacibacter. The sequence goes on along the minus strand of DDFJ01000001.1, from coordinate 636,172 downwards.
ACAACATTGCAAGGGATAAAGACGATCATCTTGTTTACCTTGCTCAAAGTGAGTGGTTCTTAAATACCGAACGGCAAAACAATCCTGATATTGAATTCCACTTTACAAGTGAAATTCATAAGGAAGGATAAAACTTATTCAGTTAAAAGAAAAAGCCGTCAATTTTGACGGCTTTTTTTATTCGGTTTAAACTTTTCCAACTTTTTCCATCATCTTCTCCACTAGCTTATACGTAGCAGGACAATATTCCACATTCTGCTTGTACACATGCACCCACTCAGTAAAATTCTTTTTTGTATGATGAGGGAAACCGGCACAATCTTCCGGTCTTATTGCATAAATGCTGCACTTGTTATCTTTTAAATTCAGGAACTGGCAGGGTTGTTTTTTATTCATCATATCACCCGTGCTACGTTCTTTGTACAACCATTTTTCGGTAAACTCTTCAGGAGTTTGATTGAAATGAGCCGAAATACGTTTAATATCTTTAGGGGTAAATGTAGGCGTCATTGTTTTACAGCAATTGGCACAAGCAAGGCAATCTGTTTCGGCCCAAACTTCTTTATCAACTTCTTTAACTACTTTATCAAGTCCTCTTGGTTTTACTGTTTCCAAACGGGTAAGAAAATAACGGAAGCGACGACGGTTGGTATTCATCAAACGTTTAAAGATGGGTAAATGCACGGGCTTTTCTAACTGCATGCTGATTTGTTTTTAAGCAGCGAATATAAGGCAATAGAAACACAGATGATACTGATGATACAGATTAACGCAGATTTTTTGGATGATGTTTTAGGGTTCCTGGATTTTACACTTGTACCTTGCCTCTTCTTCTTAGTTCCTTGTACCTTTACTAACTATGTGGGAGCCGTACAAAAAAGGATTTAAAGCCTATCTGCAACTTGAACGTTCATTGAGCGAAAACTCGGTGGAAGCTTATTTGCACGATGTGGAGATGCTTACACAATACCTGCAGGCTGTAAACGATCTTAAAAACCCCGAAGCAATTGAATTAAAAGATCTGCAGCAATTTTTAAAATGGATTACTGAACTGGGCATGAGTGCGGGAAGCCAGGCAAGAATTATTTCTGGTTTACGACAGTTTTATAAATACTGCTTAACTGAACAGATAACCATCAAAGATCCTACTGCCCTGCTTGATGCGCCAAAGCTGAAACGTGCTTTACCTGATACGTTGAGTTATGAAGAAATTGAAAGCATCATTAACCAGATTGATTTAAGCAAACCCGAAGGCGGCAGAAACAAAGCCATTCTTGAAACCATGTACAGTTGTGGCTTGCGTGTAAGTGAAGTAGTGAACCTGAAGTTATCTAATTTATACCTCGATGTTGGTTTTATACGTGTAATTGGTAAAGGCGATAAAGAACGGTTGGTGCCAATTGGAAGCAGTGCCATTAAATACATCAATATTTACAGGGATGATATCCGCAGGCACATGAAAATAAAACCCGGCAAAGAAGATTTTTTATTCCTGAACAGGCACGGCAATCAATTAACACGTGTAATGATTTTTCTCATCATCAAACAACTTGCTTTTGAAGCAGGAATAAAAAAAACAATTTCACCTCACACTTTCCGTCATTCATTTGCCACACATTTGGTGGAAGGTGGTGCAGACTTAAGAGCAGTGCAGGAAATGCTGGGACATGAAAGCATTACCACTACTGAAATTTATACGCATTTAGACAGGGAATACCTGCGTTCAACACTGGAAAAATATCATCCGGGGTTTGGCAAAAAATCTTCTTCCTGAATTTTATATTGAAACAACGGCACCTGAAACTTCGCTGTAACAGAATTTATCTTCGATTTTAATTTCCTGGTTATTGCTCCCAGCTTCGAACTTTTTGATACAAACTGAATATGATAAATAGCTGCAAGCTCTGTTTCAAACTTAACAGCATTTTTATAATGCCTGCCAATGGAATATACACTGCCAGAAGAAAGTTCAACAGGTAAAAACAAATCCAATTTGTTTTCGAATAAATCACTGGCAAGTTTGTAATGCAAAGCATATTCACACTCCTTCCATACAGGATTAAACACAAGAGCAATGTCTTTTAAATCATTAAACCTCCATTGCTTTTCGTAAAACAAAAAATTAAACATGCTCATCTGGGCAGCAGGATTCAGCACAAACCCATCTGTCATTTTTAAATCCCGTAAACAATTCACAGGCTCTCTGAATTTTTCAATAACAGAGCTTTTCAATTCTGCAATATCAAACAACATACTTGTGAAATTTTAACTGTATTAACCTAATTGCATTCCGTTATTACCGGATAGCTCCGGTTCATTTTCCTGCACTGCATACATGCCTGCAAACCTGCTTTCAATGTCTTTAACAGCATGGATCATTTCCCTTGATATACGTTCTTTTTCATCCAGCTTTTTTGTAAGCTCATGAACAGTTACCTGCAAATTGTTTTTTGTTTGCTCTAACTCAGCCAGTAATTGCTGCTGTTGCACAACTTCATCCTGCAACTCTTTTGTTTTAGAAAATTGTTCCGCTTCTGCAATACGGAGCTGCTCTTGCAAGTGAGCTGCTTCATTAATTTTTTGGTTGATAGTTCCTTCCAACCTTTCTTTTTCTTCCTTCAGTAACTGCAGTTCTTTCAGCTGCTCTTCTGCTGCCTGTTTTTCCAAGTGCAGCTGGCTGATGTTTTGATTAAGCCGTTCGTTGCTTGCAAGTAATTGCTCGTAAGAATAAGCATCACGAAGCAGTGCTGTCAGCTTATCCCTGAACGTATCAATAACACCAGCCACCTGTTCAGCCTGCACTCTTACGCCGGTAATACCCTCTTTGTTTGCTGAAATTTCTGCTGCGGCCTGTTCAACCGTTTCTTTTTGTTCTAACCTGGATTTTAAACGAAGTATTTCCTGCTGCAGTTCATCCGGCTGATCTGCATTTTTTATACTGGCATTCAGTTGTTCTGATTCCAGTTTATATTTTTCGACCAGTTCATTGTATTCTTTTTCTTTGCTTTCTTTTGTGCTGAGTTGTTCCTGTAAATGCTGAACAACGGTTTCATGATCATGTTTTAATTTTTCAACCAACTCCTTATAACCGGCAATTTCTGCAGTGAGTTGCTGATAAGAAGCTTCAAGTTCAGTTTTCTTTTGATTTTCCTGTTCGAGTTTTTGTTCCATTTGTACAAGATTTTGTTCCTGTTTTGTAATTTTTTCCTGCAGGTTGAGCATTACCTGGTTTTCGGCTTCACGCACATCAATTCCATCGGCAACAGGCTCTCCCACATTACTGTGAGCCTTGAGTTTGTCAATATGATTCAATGCTTTTGCGTATTGCAGCTGTAATTCGAAATTCTTTTTTTCTGCAGCTTTTATTTCATCCTGTAAAAGCCTTGCTTCTTCTTCTTTCCTGATGATTTCTGCATTAAACTTACTCTGAAGTATTTCCATCTCTGTTTCAAGCGGATCAGCGTCTTCATCAGTTGATCTCTTTTTGTATAAATGAAACCACCGGCTAAAAATATAACCGGCCACCAATGAGGACACTATAATTAATATCAATTCGGTTGATTGTAATGCAAACACGTTGCCTGTCATCAATAAATTCACACTCATAATCTCTTTACAGGGTTATGTTAGTTAAAAATGCAACAACGGGAGCAAGGGGATATATTATTACAATGAGGTTTTTCGGAGTGAATGAAACCTTGCAAATATCAAACCAAAAAAATCAGGTGAACCAATCAGCAGGGCTTCGGTTCATCGTAATCCTCCAAAATTTTATACAAAATGATTGAATTAACAGAAGCTGTTTTATATTTAAACTTATGATTACCCGAATCTGTTATTGCCTTCTTATTGGCTTTTTTTCATTTGCGGTTGCTTTTGCACAAAAGAACCCCTCCCCGAATATGGAAGTGATTGCATACTATGCAGGCCGAAGTACGTTAATTGATAGTTTTGAAACGGGGAAACTCACACAGATCATTTATTCATTTGCACATCTGAAAGGGAACAAACTTTTCATTAACAGTGCAAGAGATACAGCTACTATTCAAAAACTTGTTTCATTAAAGCAGCAGAACAGTAAGCTGAAAGTACTTTTATCACTTGGCGGCTGGGGCGGTTGTTTTACCTGCAGTGATGTTTTTTCAACAAAAGAAGGGCGAACAGAATTTACTGCTTCAGTAAAAGAACTGCTGGATTACTTTGATGCAGATGGTATTGATCTCGACTGGGAATATCCTGCCATTGAAGGTTATCCCGGGCATAAATTCCAGGAGGCCGACAGAAAAAATTTCACACTGCTTGTTAAAGACCTGCGCAGAACTCTTGGGAAAAAAGCAGTCATCAGTTTTGCAGCCGGAGGCTTTGATGCTTTTCTTGAACATGCAATTGAATGGAAAAAAGTAACAAGGGTTGTGAATTATGTAAACCTGATGAGCTATGATCTGGTGAGTGGTTTCAGTACTGTTACCGGCCACCACACTCCTCTTTATTCAACAGCACAGCAAAAGCAATCGGTTGATAATGCCATTCAGTTTTTCCAGTCAAATAAAATCAACCTGAAGAAAATTATTGTCGGCGCTGCATTTTATGCACGTACATGGGTGAATGTTGACAGTGTGAATAATGGTTTGTACCGCCCAGGTAATTTCCAGAGTATGATTTCTTATAGCCAGTTTGATAGTCGACTCAGTACTGACAGCGGTTTTGTTTATTATAAAGACAGCATAGCTGCTGCAACCTTTGCCTATAACAAGCAAACAAAAACATTTGCAACATTTGATGATCCTTATTCCATTACAGAAAAAGTGAATTACATCAAACAAAACAAACTGGGAGGTATCATGTTCTGGGCTTTACCTTATGATCGCCTTACAGAAGGGCTCCTGGATGTGATTGATAAAGCAAAAAGGGATTAACCCAAATCCAAAAGTCATCTTTAAACATAATATTAATAAACTTCACAATTAATTTATTTTAACCCCTCCCACATTGATAATTTAAAATTTGAAGAAATATAATTAATGATAACTTTTAAATCAAGCGAAGGAACATTCCATTCTCCTTTCAAAGAGCTACCTTGAAGTTTTTTCCTTCTATCTATTTCTTTAATAAAAACATCAGAATATAGTTTAAACAAAATATCCGTTTTTTCTTCCTTTTCTAATTGCTTAAAGAAAATATATCCATCATAGTTTTGACAGTATGTTCCCTTTCCATTTAAGTAAAGGCCATCAAATGGTTCTTGCCCAAAAGGACTATTCTCTAAATCGAATGCTACTGGTAAATATCCATTTTTATAAAACGCATAATCAAATACTCCATGTCGTAATCGTTCTGACATGTCTACAATGTTATCCATTTGCAAGCTATGCTGAAAAATAGAAAAGCAGCTTCCCTGTAATTTTTTTGACAAAATTGATCCTGTCGATTCCAATGATTTACACACATGTCCCGTCCCGACAATAAATACAGCATTCCGTTTATCAGTTTTCTTTATTAAAGTTCTTAAAATGATGGAGGCCATAAAGCTGTCTCTATTTTGCTTAGAGAAGTAATTAATATAATCCTCTTGTGTCTTTATTTTGTCCCAGGGTCTTGAAATATCTGCTGCTATAATTCTTATTCGCTTTTGTGGAGGTAATTGGCCATTTCTTTTCCGAACTGCCATTATAAAATCAAACATTCCTTTATCGTTCCAACCTACATCTGTAAAGTTTCTGAACGTTTTTAATAATAATTCATCATTACTATTCTTTCCGTTCAAAAAATTATCGATATCCTTTTGATTATTTGATGGGAGTTCCATAAAAATAGTCCCTGTATGTTTTGCAAATTCAGGACGATTAAGTAATTGAATTAACAAATCCCAAGATGATCTACGTCGATGAATTTCACCATATAAAACCAATCGATATGATGCTAATTTATCCAAGAGATAAGCAGAAGGATCCTGCCCTTTTACTTGAATGTACTTTACAAATGCTAATGTATCAACAGGTACAGGAATTAATAAACTAATCTTTTGGAGTTTTCTTATATCTTCATTTACTCTTGAATATATATATTCTTTACATAAAACATCACTCCTTCTGGCATCCTCCCCAACTGAGACCCATTTATTATTTTCCTTGTAAAAAACCCGTATATAATGCTTTGTTGTATCATTGTTACTGATAACGTAAGCAATTGAATCTTTATAAATAATTATACGTTCAATATAATTATTCATATAGAAGGATTTTTCCTTTTCTGAAATCTTAACGTCGGGAGCCAATGAATCTGGAAGAAAGTATTTAATACTTTCAGACGAAACCAGTCTTAGTAAACTTTCCTTTCCATCTGCAAAAATGTAATAGAGACTTACATAAGAATTTAATGGAGTATTAAGATTAAACAAATTGGAAAACTCAGAGACTTTTTTATTTATTTTTTGTTCTGAAAAGGAAATATCGGATTGAGCATAAATATTTAAAGGAAGCACCGCAATAAAAAATAAAAACAAGTATTTCTTCATGGTTAATATTTAGTGTTCAGTATTCGACTGTGTCGGTTAACTGCAATTTACTAAATCCGTTAATCCGGTGAGCTACCATTAAGGCAGCCCACCGGGGAAGCTTACTCTTCAATCACCACGCTTGATTCATGCCCATTTCCTTTTTTAGCAAGACTTGAAACTGTTTGTACCAGCTTAACAAATTCTGCCCTGTATCCTTCTGCATCTTTACCAAGAGCACCTGTAGCCTGGCGAATTACTTTTTCATAAGTAGCATCGGCCTTGAATTCTGAATTGCGCAGCAGCATACCAAACTGTGCAACTGCCCCGGCAAACCGGAAGTTTTCAGATGTTTTATCAAAAGGTATTTTTTCATCAGTTACCGGATGAACAATCAGTTTACTTACTTCTCCATCAGGTTCTTTGTAGCGGAACTTGATGGTCATGATTTCATTTTTCAGATCAGACTTCTTATTTGTTTTCACCTGCTGATATTTCAAATCATCCACATTATCTACAAACTCACTTTCCACTCCCACAGGAATAATTTCATACAACGCTGTTACAGTATGACCACTACCCAACTCGCCTGCATCTTTTTTATCGTTATTAAAATCTTCTTTGTTCAGCATGCGGTTTTCATAACCAACCAAACGGTAAGCCTGTACAAGTAAAGGATTAAATTCAATCTGCAGTTTTACATCTTTTGCAATGGTGAACATGGTGCCGCCAAACTCATTCACCAACACTTTTTTGGCTTCGTTCATTCCATCAATGTAAGCATGGTTGCCATTGCCTTTATCAGCAAGCTTCTGCATTTTATTGTCTTTGTAGTTGCCCATTCCATAACCAAGTACAGTGAGAAAGACACCGCTCTTACGTTCTTCTTCAATTAACCGTTCCATGGCATCATCACTGCTCATGCCAACATTAAAATCACCATCGGTACAAAGAATCACACGGTTGTTTCCGCCTTTCTTAAAATAGTCCTTTGCTGTTTTATACGCTAACTGAATACCTGCTCCTCCTGCAGTTGAACCACCTGCATTTAGCTGATCGATTGCTGCAAGAATTTTTTCTTTATGTGCACCACTTGTTGAAGGAAGTACCAAACCTGCAGCACCTGCATACACTACTATTGCAACATTATCCTGTTCACGAAGCTGGTTTACTAATAATTTCAACGATGCTTTTACCAACGGCAGTTTATTTTCATCGCTCATTGATCCACTTACATCAATTAAAAAAACAAGATTGGATGGAGGTAGGTTTTCAGTTGCAATTTGTTTTCCCTGCAAACCAATCATCACCAGTTTGTGTTGTTTATTCCATGGACAAACACTCATTTCAGTATTAATACTGAAGGGATCGTTGTTGGTTGGTTGCGGGTAATTGTATTTGAAATAATTGATAAACTCTTCGATACGTACAGCACCTGCCGGAGGCAACTGCCCGTAATTGATTATTCTGCGTACGTTGCTGTAAGAAGCCGCATCCACATCAATTGAAAAAGTGGAAAGTGGTTCATCTGTTACTTTACGAAAACGGTTTTCAGTAATTCCATCATAATCTTCTGTATTAAAATTCTCTTCATTTTGATCAGCCATAATTTTTGGCGCAGTATTTTGATTTGTTACATACAAACCAGAGGATTGTCCCCTGAGAATTACAGAGGCTGCAGTTACAGTTTTTTTCTTTTGCACTGCATATCCTGTTACAACAACTTCATCCAGCTGTGACTGTACAGGTTTCATCGTTACTGCAATATTGGATTTCCCCTGTAGATCAATTTCAGTTGTTTCATACCCTACAAATGAAAATTGCAGTTTGGCTTTGATGCCCGATACTTTGATAGAAAAAGAACCATCGTTGTTTGTAGATGTTCCGTGACTGGTACCTTTTTCAATCACTGAAACATTTTGCATGGGCAAACCTTTTTCGTCCGTTACCTTACCTGTTATCGTTACAGGTGTACGTTGAAAAAAAGCGGTGCTGATAATGGCAGCAATCAGTATAGCTGCGGTGAAGATGTAACGCATAAATATTGATTTTATAAAACAGATGCATGCATTTTCACAATTACACAAGCAATCAAAAAAATATTTTCCCTAACTTCCACACTTTAACTTTACAGCTTGGTATTTATTCGTGAAAAAGAAAGAAATCTCTACACTGATTCAGAACTGGTAGATCTGTACCGGAAGGATGGTGATTTAAATGTGCTGGCTTTGCTGTACCAGCGTTACATGGATCTGATTTACGGTGTTTGTCTCAAATATTTTAAAGACCCAGAAGCTGCCAAAGATGCCGTTATTAATATTTACGAAGAACTTATTACAAAACTGAAACAGCACGAAGTAAGCAATTTCAAAAGCTGGCTGTATACCCTCAGCCGCAATCATTGCCTGATGCTGCTAAGGAAAGAGAAAGGTCATGCCACGGTAGAAATCTCTGACAGTTTTATGCAAAATGAAGAAATGCTGCATCTGGATGCTGTAAAACAGAAGGAAGAACAGCTGAACAGCATGGAAAAATGCCTGGAACAGCTTTCATCTGAACAAAAAACCTGTGTTACTTTGTTTTATCTTGAAGGGAAATGCTATAACGACATTACCGAGCAAACCGGGATTGAATGGAATAAAGTGCGCAGTTATATTCAAAATGGCCGGAGAAATTTGAAACTTTGCATGGAAACAACCCATGCTGACAGATCATGAACTACAACGCCTACGATATTGAACGTTACCTCAAAGGGCAGATGAATGCTGCAGAAATGCATGCGTTTGAAACTGCCATGATGGATGATCCGTTTTTATCGGATGCGGTTGATGGCTATCGTTCAAAAATGGAACAGATCAATATCAGGGCCGATCTGAAAGAACTGAAAGCACAAATCAACGAACGTGAAAACAAGGCAGCAGTTGTGCCGATCTCTTTCCGCAAATGGATGAGTATTGCTGCGGGATTTATTATTGTGCTTAGTCTTGCTGTGGTACTTTACAGAATTTACAATCACTCGCCTGAAGAAACAAACAGCATTGCAACTACCGAACAAAAACAAAAAGATACTTCAGCAGTTATTCCGCAAACAAAAGTTGATTCAAATACTGTTGCTGTAAATGAACCTAAAGCAGCAACAGAACCGGTACCTGTGTTTATTCCTTCAAAAAAAGTTCCTGCACTTATTTATAAAGACACGGTTAAAGAATTAGCAGATGTTGAGTCAAAGGATGACAATGCAGTTGTACTCAATGAAACAAAAATTCAGCAATCGCCTGCAATGGCACCTCCAACTGCAGCGAAACCAATGAATATTAAAACAGAAAATGCAGGTGCTGCTCCGTCTGAATTCAAGAAACAAGCCGGTTATCTAAAGCTGAATAAATTCACAGGCAAAGTGGTGGATGAAAATAACAATCCCCTTCCCTTTGCCAATATTACTGAAGTGAACTCGGGTGTGGGAACTTATGCGGATGTGAATGGTAATTTCAATTTAATTTCTTCTGATACTGTGCTGCATATCGAAACAAAATCGCTTGGTTATAACGGACTGGTTTCACAACTCAAATACAACAGCAATCAGAAAATTATTTTGAAAGATGAAGCAGTGATTGCCAACGCACCTACAAATAACGATTTCCTTGAAAGGTACAAGAACAGGAAATCGAAAATGCAGGATGACTATGATGAAACAGAAAGTGAACCTGCAGATGGCTGGAAGAATTATGATATTTATGTAGCGAATAACCTGCGTGAACCGATGGATTTCAGCCGCAGTCAGCCAAAGAATACAGCAGGAAAACAGGTTGTTATTTCATTTGATGTACTCCCCGATGGAAATATCACCAATTTTAAAGTTGAAAAATCAGATTGCAGTTCCTGCAACAGCGAAGCCATCCGTTTGCTGAAAGAAGGCCCTAAATGGAAATCAAAAACAGGTAAAACCGAACGTACACGTTATACCGTTCAGTTCTGATAAAAGCAGTTCATCAAAACCTGCTTAAACTTTCCCTTTGTTTTTTATCTTTAGCCACTAAATTACTTGTCAAATGAAACAATTACTATTCCTGGTTATTTGTGCAGGATTATTTACAACTGCAAATGCCCAGCAATTAAAAACGCCCCAGCCATCAACATCACAAACCATTAAACAGGATTTTGGTCTTGGTACAATTGAACTTTCGTACAGCCGTCCCAATATGAAAGGACGTAAAATATTCGGTGATCTTGTTCCGTTTAATGATGTTTGGCGTACAGGAGCAAACAGTGCAACAACATTAACTTTTACTGATGATGTAACAATTGGTGGTACTAAAATAGCACCTGGTAAATATGGATTACTTTCCATTCCGTCAGCAACTGAATGGACATTGATTATTACCAAACAAACCGATGTAACATCGCCTGCAGCATATAAACAGGAAAATGATGTTGTGCGTGTAAAAGTAAAACCGGTAATGCTGCCAAAAAATGTTGAAACCTTTACAGCAACTTTGGCAAATATTACAAACTCTTCCTGCGATCTACAACTAAGCTGGGAAAAAACGCTTGTATCGCTGAAAATAACTACTGAAGTTGACAGCAAGGTAATGGCACAAATTGCTGAAGCAATGAAGACTGAAAAGCCACCCTATTACAGTGCCGCTGTTTATTATGCTGATAATGGAAAAGATTTAAACCAGGCACTTGTATGGTTTGAAAAAGCAGTGGAACAAAGTCCGAATGCATACTGGGTGCATTACCAACGTGCAAAAGCATTGGCAAAAGCAGGTAAAAAAGCAGAAGCGCTGGAATCATCCAAAAAATCAATGCAGCTTGCTAAAGAACAGAAGAACAATGATTACGTAAAGCTGAATGAAAAACTGCAGAAGGAATTAAAATAAATTTCACACAGCATATAAAACAGAAAAGCCTCTTCAATTGAAGAGGCTTTCCTGTTTAAAAAAAGTTTTATTTAACGATGAAATAAGCGGGAATATTTGGCAGTGTTAATGATGTTCCAAGATCAGTTGAGTTGAACTTGCCCAAGTAATAATAACTGCGGTCGCAGCATTCATCTACAAAATATTTGTACGTGAAAAACATTGAATCTTTCACCACATTATTTATCGACAGGTAATAAACTGAGTTTGAATTATTCACAGCAAAGGTTGTGTACATCACTGTATCTCCAATGGCAGCAAAATTGGGAGTAACCGTTTGTATACTACCGGTTTGCTTGTTTCTTGCAGTAATTTTTACTCCGGTAGTATCATACGTTTTTGCAGCACCAATCAGCAAATCTTTGTTTGAGCTGTTTACAATTCTGAACATAAACACGGGTATGTTCAGGTTGGGACAATCAACACCTTTGCAACTTTTACCACAACTGTTGAATAATAAAACAGTAACAAGAAGTATTGCAGACGACAAAAGGAATTTCTTCATGCCGCAAAAATACAGTCATTTACTGTACGGCCTTGCTTTTATCTGTTGTTAAAATTTGGATCAGAACCGACAGGATCACCACTGCAGCTGCTCCAATTAAGTTGAGCCACAAGAATGAAATAATATTGAGACGGGAAACTGTAATAACAATCACCTCAGCAATAATTGCAGAAATAAACACTGCATTGCTTTGTACTTTTTTCAGGTAAAAAGCAACCAGGAAAATACCGAGAATTGTTCCATAGAACCAGCTGCCAAGAATATTTACAGCTTCAATCAGGCTGTTACCAATATTGTAAGCAAACAACGCTATCACAATACAAAACACACCCCAAAACAGGGTATAATATTTTCCCCATTTGTATTCCTCTTCCGGTGAAAGTTTTTTCTTTGAAAATTTCTGGTGAAAATCAATCATGGTACAGGATGCAAGTGAATTCAGTGCAGCTGCAATACTTCCCCATGCTGCAAGGAAGATGATGGCAACAATTAATCCCACCAAACCTGCAGGCAATGTATCGCCTACAAACCGGAGAAAAATGTAATTGGTATCGTTTGTATCTGCACCGGGATCAGCTTTCTTTATCAGCGACTTCATTTGTTCACGCAATGCATGTCCTTCTTTCTCTGCAGCCATGAGTTTGCTTCTTGATGCATTGATCACCGCATCATTATTTTCATGCAGTGCCTGTGCCAGTTCTTTTGCAACCAATGCTTTTTCCTGCTGCATTTTTTCATACGCTGCAGTTGCAACTTTATATTCGGGTGCATAAGCACTTTGTAACACTTCTGTTTCCTGCGTTTTATTGAAAAATGCAGGTGCATGAAAGAAAGAATAATAAGCAAACAGCAAACACCCGATCAATAAAATCAGGAACTGCAGCGGCACTTTTACCAACCCATTTAACAACAATCCCAGCCTGCTTTCTCTTGTATCTTTTGCTGTAAGATAACGGCCCACCTGGCTCTGATCAGTTCCAAAATAACTGAGTGCAAGAAAAAAGCCACCAATCAAACCACTCCAGATATTATAACGGTCTTTCCAGTCGAACCCATGTTCATTCATACCAGTTGTTATCACGTTCAGCTTCCCGCTTTTGCCGGCAATATGCAGGGCATCGGTAAAGCCAATACCGTTTGGCAAAGATTTTACTGAATAATACGCTGCTACAAACATTGCTGCATAAATAATTACAAACTGAATCTTTTGCGTATAAGCCACAGCTTTGGCGCCTCCGCTTACGGTGTAAACAATCAGTAATCCACCCATTACAATGTTGGTGAGATAAATATCCCAGCCAAGCATACTGCTTAACACAATGGATGGTGCAAATATGCTGATGCCCGTACTCAATCCTCTTGACAATAAAAACAGGAAGGATGTAAGTGTTCTTGTTTTTACATCAAACCGTTTTTCTAAAAATTCGTAAGCAGTAAATAATTTGAGTTTATGAAACAGCGGAACGAATGTGATACTTAAAACAATCATGGCGATGGGCAGACCAAAATAATACTGTACAAAACGCATCCCATCGGTATAAACCTGGCCCGGTGCTGTTAAAAAAGTAACTGCACTTGCCTGTGTGCCCATGATGCCCAGCAACACCAGCCACCAGGGCATTTGCCGGTTGCTTAAAAAATATCCTTCTAAATTTTTTGAAGTACGGCTTTTGTAAATGCCATATAAGATTACACCCAGCAGTGTAACAGCAAGCACAATCCAATCTGTAAGTTGAAAATTCATGAAAACTGTTGGGTGAAAAAATAAAATAAAATCAGCAGCAATAACAAAACAGCTGCCACAGCAATGTACCAGCTAATCCACGATGTTTCTTTTTTACCGGGTAATTTGTTCATGTTGCCAAATAGTTTATTCTACCAGTCATCTTCTTCTTTTGGCTTCATCATATAACTGATGAGCCATGTTAAGCCAATGCCTAACAGCAATCCGTAAGCAATTCGTTTGCTCAAAAAACCAATTAATAAACCAAGTCCCAAACCTATCAATAAAGTACGTTCTATGGTTGCTTGTTTCTTATTACTCATTTAACTTACTACTTATTACTTATAACTTACTATTTATTACTTTCCTCCTAACGGATTCGCCAGCAAATTAGCCATTAATCTGTAAGCACCGGGCACTCCTGCCGGAAGTTCACGGAAAAATACAAGACCAGTATAGATAAACCGTCCTTTTCCATAATCAGTTACAATCAAACTTCCTTTATGTGCAGGTTCGCCGGCATCACTCATGCTGATGAGTGGAGTATAATGTTCATCGATATTATCAGCTTCATTGATACTTCTTTCCTGAATCCATCCTTCAAAATCTTTTTCAGTGATTTTATTGGGATAATTAAACACCGGATGATTAGGATTAAGCAAGGTTACTTTTGCATCTTCCTCACTGACTCTTGTTTGAGAAATAGCAAACGGGTAAGGCGAAATTTTTGCTCTTGATTGTGCCACATTGTTATTACGGTTGTACTGCACCAGTAAAACTCCGCCTTCTTTTACATACTGCATCAGCACATCATAAGAATTGCTGAGCCATGCATGAATGTTATAAGCACGAACGCCGCTAACAATTGCATCGTATTGTTTTAATTTGCTCAGCGTAAGATCATTTTCTTTCAACATATCAACTTCGTATCCCATTTGCTGCAGACAATACGGAACAAAATCGCCTGCGCCATTAATGTAGCCCACTTTTTTCCCAGTTACTTTTACATCAACAGAAATCACCCTTGTAGAAGCATCGGGAAAATAAGTTATCGTGGGGATATGATCATATTCAATTTTGCGCAGGCGTTGTTTTACAATGAAATTAAATTTAGACGTGAAGTTGGGAAGAATATAACCACCATCACCATCCTTCAGTTTATCAGGCTTCGCAGTAAAGTTCATCACAAAGTCCTGGTTTTTGATGAAATCAAACTTTGCTGATTCAGGAGCGATCGTCCATCCTGATTTTTTATTGATTGAAACCAATCCTTTTGCATCCTCTTTTGTTAATAATGGAGAGAATGTAAAGCTTGCCGCTTTGGGTGAAGTATTATTAAACAACAGGAATGAATTGGATGCTTTAATTAAAGCTGCAGGATAAACAACCAGCTTTTGATACAATTCGCCTTTTACCTGGTCGGTATATTTATACAACACCGGTTTGGTGAAAATAAAATCAGAGCCGTTAATTGTTAAAGTAAAAGATGCTGTGTAAGCAGGTGCGCTTTCAGCCATACCAATCAATTGCTGATTTGAAATATTAAAGCTGCCGGTTTCCATTGGCTCTTTTATCCAGTATGGTTCTGTAAAAGCATGCGTAACAAAAAGTGATTTTGAAAAAGTAACACCTTGATTTATGACAAGATCTTTATTGAATGTTGAATCGAGATAATCAATTTGCTGTTTGCATTTATTCTCCATATAAGTTGCAAACTGGGGATTATTCTGCAGAAGCGAATCTGGTATTCTGTTCCTGCGGCAACTGTCAATTTTAATACTCTTCAGCTGTACAGGAACAAGAGAACGATTGATCAGCGAAAAGTTAACGTTCAATGTATCATTAAACACAACATATTCCTGGTTTGTTGTTGCTTCTATATACAAGCCTGCACATGCTTCTATCAGTTGCTTGATTTCTTCCAGTTTCTTTTTCTTCCAGTCGCCATCTTTAATTTGTTCAACAGCTTTATACAGTTCCACTAATTCTTTTACTGATGCTGATGGATTTTGAAAAGAATAATTAGCAATTAAATGATCAATCATTGCATTCACAGCAGTTCCACCTTCGTACCTGCTCCAGTCGGTAACAATTCCATCAACCAGATCATTCTGCACTGCATCTCCACCTGTTAATGTAAAAAATTCTGTTTGAGAACCACGTTGTCTCGGTACTCCAAAGCCCTGGCTTTTGTGCATGCTCCGGCTTTCGCTTGAAATTTCGCCATAGCTTTTACCAAGCAATGGATTAAATCCGCCCACATCAATTTTCAACTGATCGTTGGATGTTGTATTGTTACCACCAAAGTTGAATGTATTCCAGAAAATGCGTTTTGCTTTCCAGGGTTTTACACCAAAAGCAAACTGCTCAGGAAAACGATTGGGATCAGCAGCTGCATCAAAAGCTTCACGGGCCAGCACAGCCGAAGCTGAATGATGCCCATGCCCTGCCCTGCTGTCGGGAGGAAAACGTGTAATGATTACATCGGGTTGAAACTTACGGATCACCCACACCACATCACTCAATATTTTTTCTTTATTCCAGATACGCAATGCTTCATCAGTTGATTTGGAAAAACCAAAATCATAAGCACGGGTAAAAAACTGTTCAGCACCATCAATACGTCGTGCTGCCAATAATTCCTGCGTGCGTATTAATCCAAGTTCAACACCTTGTTCATCACCAATGAGGTTTTGACCGCCATCACCTCTCGTCATACTCAGGTAACCGGTGCGGAATAAACGTTCTTTGCTGAGGTAAGTAAGTAATCTTGTGTTTTCATCATCAGGATGTGCAGCAATGTACAATACACTGCCAATCACTTTCAGCTTTTTTATACCAAGCAGAATTTCGGCGCTGTTCAGCGACTGTGGTGTTTGCGCCATCGAAACCGAACAGCAGAATAAAAACAAAATAGCAAGCATTCTCATTGTTAAACCAATTTTCTTATTCATGACTTATTTGCTGCATAATCTGTAACCCGAGATTAGTTACATCATTTGCAACATTACTTAAAACTATAACAGCAGTTTGTTTCTTCCTGTTAATTAACAAAACCGAACGGTAACCACCAGTACCGCCACTATGCATTAAATATTCTTCAGCATTCTGGTTGAGTATAAACCAACCAAGACCGATTTTTTGTTGTGCGTTGACCGTAAATGTTGGTTTAAAACAAATTTCCAATGCTTTGTACAGATCGCTTGTTCCGGGTTGAAGAATTGCCTTTGCATACAATACCAGATCTTCGGCATTGGTATATAAACAACCTGCAGCTTTCATTGCCTGGAATGTCCAGCGATGTGCAGTATCGCCTGCTCCATTGTAACAGGAAGTATTCAGTTTGCCCAATGAAATGTATTTCTTTTCGGACAACGCAGTGTAATTCATCTTTAATGGTTCTGCAATATTTTGCCGTACAAGCTGCTCGTATGGTTTACCGGTTTTCAGTTCAAGTATATTTCCTAAAATACCAACAGCCATATTAGAATACTGAAACTTTTTACCCGGCTCCGCAAAAGGTTTGTATGTTTTGAGATAAGAGAATAACATGTTCTGCGTATAACCTGCATAGGGATTCTGATCTGTATACCCCGGCACTGTTTTAAAATTCAACGGCAGCGATGGTATGCCCGATGTATGATTACTGAGATGTGTAACAGTGATTGCTTTTCCTTTGTATTGCATTGCAGCAACTGAATCAGGAAGATAATAATTGATACTGCTGTCTAAACTGATGGTTCCTTTCAATACCTGTTGTGCCAGTAACCACGCAGTGAATGTTTTTGAAATTGAACCTATCTCAAACAATGATTGTTTGGTTGGAATAAGTTGATTGCCTTTTTGTGTTTCGCCATAACCATAATAAAACGGCTGATTGTTTTTAAACACTGCAATACTGATTCCTACTGCATAATTTGTTTTAATATAATCCCTGACGAGTGAATCTAATTTGTGATCAAACGGATTGGTTAATGAATTAGATGTTTGAATCGTTTGATCAAGCCCCGGTTCGTTGTACGGGCGGATTGCAAATCCATCCACTTTATCTGCAGCATTCAGATGCAGAATCATTTTACCGGAGTACTCATCAAAGTAAATTTTATAAACGTAGGTTTCCTTTTCCTTTCGTGCAAAACGTATGTCCCTGAAATTTCCGAATGCTGTTTGCTGAAGGGAAACAAAAGATTGAATAAATACTGTTTTGCTGATTGCTTTCCTGAAAGTGGAATCGCTTAATTCATACACATCATTCCAGTTTCCTTTTTTCATGTAACCGGAAATAAGACGGCTCACCGAATCGGCTGCAGCATCTTTTTGCTGTGCTGTTGATGCCAAGCCAAGAAACAAAACGAATACGAAACCTGTTATATATTTCATGTTGAAAATTCAGTGACTAAATTAACTGAAACATGACGGGAGTTTCTACCGGTCATATAAAACAGAGTAACGGGTTATGACAGGTTGCCAAAAAATAAATAGGCCAGTAAAATAGCGGTTATAATACCAACAAGATCGGCCAGTAACATTGCTCCAATGGCATACCTTGTATTTTTTACAGCCACTGAACCAAAATAAACAGCGATTACATAAAACGTAGTATCGGATGCGCCCTGCATGATGGATGATAAAGTTCCAGCGAAAGAATTAGGACCATAAGTTGCCATTGTACTCACCATCATACCTCTTGCACCACCGCCGCTTAACGGACGGATTAATGCTGTTGGTAATGCATCAACAAATCTTGTATCCATTCCAGCCCAAACAAAAAAGGCTTTCAATACATCAATCAATGCATCAAAGGTACCACTGATGCGCAGCATACTGATGGCTACCAGCATTCCTACCAGGTAAGGAATAATTTTTACAGCTGTTTCAAACCCACCTTTTGCACCTTCAACAAATGCATCAAACACATCAATCTTTTTATACAATGCACCAAGCACAATCAGCAAGAAGATAATTAAGATAAGTCCGTTACTCAATACACCTGAAAATGTCTGAAGCCGTTCAGGATTGAGTGTACGCAGGTAAACCACCAATGCAGTAATGATTGTAGTTATTCCAAGCACCCACATTAAAATCACCGGCTGAATAAGATTGATTTTTTGTTTGATAGAAACAATGATCATTGCCGCCATTGTTGCAACAAATGTGGTGATCATGCAGGGAATAAAAATATCGGTTGGATTAGCTGCTTTCATTGAAGCACGAACTGCAATCACACTCACGGGAATTAAGCAAAAACCTGCTGCATGCAAACAGAGAAACATGAGTTGTGCATCAGATGCGGTTTCTTTATTCTTATTCAGTTCCTGCAGACTGGCCATTGCTTTTAAACCAAAAGGTGTGGCAGCATTATCAAGGCCCAGCAGGTTGGCACTAAAGTTCATCATCATATGCCCGTGTGCGGGATGATCTTTGGGAACACCGGGAAATAATTTTGAAAAAAACGGACCAATGATTCTTGACAAAAGCCTGATACCTCCTGCTTTTTCTGCAATACCCATCAAGCCCATAAACAAAGCCATAATGCCGATGAGGTTGATGCAGATGTTCACTGCAGATTTGCAGGTTTCAATTACACCGTCAATTGGTTTCTGAAACTTTGCTGTAATGAAATCGTATGTAACCGGTTTGATGGATGAAAATTCGTTTACCAGGAGTTTAACAGTATCGGATTGAATGTTATCTGTAACAATGTATTTTGTTTCTGCATCTGCTTTATCCATCTTCTTAAATCCAAAAGCTGCAGCTGTTTTCGAAAAGCTGTCAACTGTTGCATAGCCGTACTTCGAAGCATCGCCCAACGCAATGTATTTGTATTCGTCTTTGGCTGTACCGGTAACCATCCGGGTAAAAATATCTTCCTGCCCTTTTGAAAAAAAGTATTTATATCCAGCTACTAAAACAGCAATGATGATGAATGCACTCCAGATTCTGCTTAAAGCCATACCGATTTCGAATTTTAGATTGAAGATTGCAGATTTCAGCGAAATCACCAAAAGCATTTTGCCTCCGCAGTGCTCCTTTCACTGCTAAAACTTATCTTTGCGGCCTTAAAAAAGCAAAATAGAATTGTTACAGTACAAGTGAGTGACACAACGAAAGTTGAAGGAACGATCAAAGCTGGTAGCAAATCTAAAATCGACCATCTAAAATCTAAAATCAATAATGGGTTTAAAAGCCGGAATTGTAGGGTTACCAAACGTAGGAAAGTCAACATTATTTAATGCTGTGAGCAACAGCGCAAAAGCGCAGGCAAGCAATTACCGCTTCTGCACCATTGAACCAAATGTTGGTTTGGTGGATGTACCCGATAAACGTTTAAACAAACTGGCCGAACTGGTTATCCCCGACAGGATTGTTCCCACCCAGATTGAAATTGTTGATATTGCCGGGCTTGTGAAAGGTGCAAGTAAAGGCGAAGGTTTGGGTAATAAATTCCTGGCAAATATCCGTGAGGTGGATGCCATCATTCATGTCATCCGTTGTTTTGAAGATGAGAATGTATTGCGTGATGAAGGAGCCATCAACCCGGTTAGTGATAAAGAAATCATTGATACAGAACTGCAGTTGAAAGATCTTGAAACCGTTGATAAGAAATTGCAGCGTGTAGAGAAAATGGCCAAAACAAACGATCCGAAAGCAAAAGAAGAATTGCTTGTTCTGCAAAAATGCAAAGCGCATCTTGAACAGGGAAAAAGCATCCGCAGTCTTGATCTCAACTCTGCTGAACTTGATCTTATCCAGGATTCATTCTTCCTTACACAAAAGAAAGTGGTGTATGTGGCCAATGTAGATGAAGCCAGCATGCACACAGGTAATAAATACTCACAGGCGCTGATTGAAGCAGTGAAAGATGAAGATGCAGAAGTTATTGTGATGAACAACTCCATTGAAGCCCAAATCAGCGAAATGGAAGATCCCGACGATAAGGCTCTTTTTATGGAAGAATACAAAATGGTTGAGCCTGCACTTGACCGTTTAATTCACAGTACTTATCACCTGCTGGGGCTGCAAACTTATTTTACTGCCGGTGTGCAGGAAGTAAGGGCATGGACATTCCACAAAGGCTGGAAAGCTCCTCAATGCGCTGCAGTAATTCATACCGATTTTGAAAAAGGTTTTATTAAAGCTGAAGTAATTGGTTATGAAGATTACCTGACTTATAAGACTGAAGCAGCCTGCCGTGAAGCAGGTAAGCTGCGAATTGAAGGCAAGGAATACATTGTAAAAGATGGCGATGTAATGCACTTCAGGTTTAATGTTTAAAACAATTTAACTGAATAGAAAAAGCCGGGTAATTCCCGGCTTTTTTATTGTTCTGCAGGTGATGGGCAAAAAAATTCCCCAGGCAAAAACCCGGGGAAAATTTTACTGAGTGGCTCTTTACGAGTTTTTTCAGCTTATGATTTCTTAGCGTATTTTTTCTTGAATTTATCAATACGTCCGGCAGTATCAACAAGGATATTCTGACCAGTAAAGAAAGGATGGCTGGTGCTTGAAATCTCTAATTTAATGAGGGGATATTCGTTTCCATCTTCCCATTTAACTGTTTCCTTTGAAGGAGCTGTAGAACGGGTTAAGAATGAATAACCATTACTCATGTCTTTAAACACTACAAAGCGGTAATTTGCCGGATGAAGTTCTTTTTTCATATTCTGGGAGTTTTCAGCACGGATTTGGCCGTGCATTATTATTTTTTTAAATGAAGCCGCAAAATTAAGGGTTACTGCCTTTTCGGCCAAATGAATTTTGACCTTACTGACACCGGGTAAGCATAAAAAAAGAAGCACCAAATTAATCGTCATAATTGCTTTCGCTTTTATACTTCTAACCCAGTGCTTCCTGGAATCAGCTTCATCTTTTTACGGATTTCTGCTGCTCCCACCACTTTTCATTTTATTTTACTAAAATTTCCAGCGGTTTTGTGATATAAATTTACATTCAAAAAATAACCAGTTCCAAATTTTTGACAGTTTTGATATGCACCCGTTCCGCACCTTGTAATGCACAAAAAAAGCCCGAAAAACGGGCTTTATGAACAGTTTATGAACGCATATTCTCGAACTGGAGCGGAATTCCGAGGTTCCAGCCTTTGGAAGCCTGGATCACTTCCTGCAGGTCGTCAATTTTTTTCCCGGTTACACGTACAATATCATCGTTAATGGAAGCCTGCACTTTTAATCCGCTGTCTTTAATCTGCTTCACAATCTTTTTGGCATCTTCCTGTTTAATTCCGTTCCGCACAAAAATTTCCTGCTTCACCAGCTTTCCGCTTTGATAAGGTTCTTTGCCCTGATCGAACGCTTCGGGAGCAATACCCTGCTTGTGTGCACGGCTGATGAGCACATCTATCAACTGGCGCATTTTCATTTCATCTTCCACTTCTATTGTGATCTTGAATTCTTTCTTGTTGAGATCAATCACAACATGATTTCCTTTAAAATCAAACCTGTTGGTGATTTCTTTTGTTGTGACGTTTACAGCATTGTCTAATGCCTGTGCATCTACTTTACTTACAATATCAAATGATGGCATAAATAATTAGTTTGAGTGGCGATAATTTGTTTTGGTTGTAAGAACTGTACAAATGTAAATGTTCGCTGATAAAGTTTTTCAACGGATCATCAAAATTCTGAAAAGAGAAACCCCGGTTGAAACCGGGGTCGACAATCAACATGAGAATATATAAATCGTGAAATACTAATTATCTCCTCCACCTTTAACCCTGTTCTGCTCATCTCCTGCTCCACCTGCTTTGCGGCGGTTGTTAGTGTTTACTTTTCCTTTGCTCAAACGATAGGTAAACGTAATGGAAGCAACCCTTGAATCACCATACTGCTGAAACTGTGTATTGATAGCTCCGTACTGAATGTTACCTTTAAAACGCTGGCTCCACAATACATCACGAACATTTAAACGGAGTGTGGCTTTTTCCTTCAGCAAGGTTTTACTTACACCCAGGTTCATTGTTCCAAATGAACCAATGCGGAACACGCCTTCAGGTGTTGCTGTTCTGTAAAATCCGCTTATCTCTGTATTCCATCCTTTTTTGAATTTGTACGATGCAGATGCATTAAACATAGCTGTTGTTCCTTTCACTATTACATAAGTGTTGTTTACAATGCCACTGAATTTGTTGTCGGAAACATTTACATATATATTTCCGCTGAAATTTTTGATTTGCTTGTAAGCATTTATTGCAATACCTACCTGTTCACGTTTGGCAATATTGGCAATGCGGATATAGGTTTGATTTTCCTGCTCATTCTGTTCAAGCACCTGCTGAATAATATCTTTTGTTTTTGTGTAGTTTACTGTAGCCGTAATAAAATTGTTATAAGAATAACTCATTTCGATATTGTGGCTGAATTCAGGTTTCAGGTATGGGTTACCAACTTCAAATGTGTACCTGTCAAGAAATTCAACAAACGGGTTCAGGCTCTGGTAATCGGGGCGGTTAATACGACGGCCATAATTTACAGTAAGATTGTTTTTTTCATTAACTGCATACTGTAAGAATACCGTTGGAAATAACTGTGTATAATTTAATGTAAATTTTTCGCCGGTTGTTTTTTGATAACCATGTGCTACCGTATTTTCCAAACGTAAACCAAACTGACCAGTTATTTTTTTGCTGAGAGAACGGCTGTAGTTTACATAAGCTGCATTAATATTTTCATCGTAAACAAAATGATTGCTGCGGCCATAATCACGAACAAGTTTATTGTTGATTAAACTATCGTACACAGCATTATTATCTGTTTCAACAAAACTGGTTTTTAAACCTGCTTCAAATTTTGCGCCCTTCTTCAAAGGATGAACATAGTCAACCTTTGCACTGTAAATGCTGATTGATTGTGGCAAACTGCCATACAATGTATCAGGAACAAACACAGGGTTTCCTGCTGCATCAAAATAATAATTGCTGATGCTTTGTTTGTTTGGTGCATTGTAATGAATGTAATCAAGATCAGCTGTTAATTCTTTACCAGTACTGTCGAACTGGTGACGGAAGTTGACGTTTGCACTGATGTTTTTCCATGTATTCCTGCTTTCAGACTTTGCATAAGTTTTGCTTTGCAGCACATCATTCGCATCCGAAATATTGATATCGCTTTGGTTAGTGAAAACTCCCGGGTTATAAAAACCATTTACAACGGCACCTATTGTTGTTTTCTTACTGATAAAATAATCAGCCCCAAGTTTTGCGTTGTTTGATGTACCAAGGTTCCGCATTTTAGATACCTGTTCAAATCTTGAAAGCAGTTCTTTTGTTCCCTGGTCTGAAAATTTTCGTTGAATAGAAAGGTTTTGAAAATGATTCCGTTCATAACGGCTTACGGTACCAAACAGGTTTAATTTGTTTTTCCTGTAATTGAAGTTGATGTTCTGGTTGTTCTTTGCATAAATACCCTGCGAATAGCCTAAAGTAGCTGTAACATTATAACCAAACTGCTTTGTTTTTTTGGTTTTGATATTGATGATCCCACTGTTACCAGCCGCATCATACTTTGCTGGAGGGTTGGTCATTATTTCAATTTGCTCCAGTTGTGCTCCCTGTAAACTGCGGAGATAATTCACCAGGTCGGTTCCAGATAAGTAAGCTGGTTTTCCATCAATAAACACCTGCACACCGGTTTTTCCTTTCAGGCTGATGTTTCCGTCTTTATCAACAGAAATACCGGGCGATTTTTCCAGCACCTCAAGTGCATTTGCACCGGCATTTGTTGGTGATGCATCCACATTCACCACCAGTTTATCGGCTTTTTGTTCAAACAAGGGCTTTTTACCGGTAATCACCAGTTCTTTCATGTTTTTCGATTCGGCTTGCATTACCAGGGCTGGCACTTTTGTATCAGCACCATCCCTGACATGCAGTACATCCGAAATCATCTTTTTGTAACCAACAGACGATACTCCCACCAGGTAATCGCCATCTTTAACTGCTTCAAACTGAAATGACCCGTCATTTCCGGTTAGAACGGCCTTAACCAACAAGGTGTCTTGCGCTTTGTAAAGTGACACAGTAACTCCCTGAACTGGCTTCTGTGCCTCGTCTGTTACCCTGCCATTTACTTTTGATAGGTTCTGCGAAAAAGCTGCTGATGATAAGGCTAGCAAAGCAGTCAGCATAAAAAATAACTTCTTCATAATCATTTGGTTTATTATTGTTTCGGTTTAATAGTTAATAGTACCCGTTTTTTAATATTACATGCCAAAATTAGGTTCTATGTTTTGCATAGTACATTGTTTTGTGTTGAAAGGCAGATAAGATTGATATCTGGCGCTTTCGCATTTTCTTGTGGTTTTTAGGGAAATTTTGCTTGTTTAGTAAGCTTTCAACAGGAAATGAGACGGATAAGGCTGAAATGAGTTACAGAAAATGCCCGATTCTGTAGGAAAGGATTGATTTTAAGATAAACGGAAAATAAAAAAGGCTCCACCAGGGAGCCTTTAACAAAATCGGTTCAACTGTTTATTTTGATTCAGCTTTTGCTTTGTTTTTGCTTACAAAGTAAAGAGCAACACCTAATAAGATCAATGCTATTGAAATCAATTCGGCCTGTGTTGGTTGAAAAGGCAGATCGTGGTACTTGGTGTTCACCCTGATTTTTTCAATAAAAAAGCGCTCTATACCCGTTAAAACAAGATAAAGGGAAACCAAGCCACCCGCCAGTTTAATTTTTTTCTGGGCGTACATCAGTATTCCAAAGAAAAGCAGGCAAACAATAGTTTCGTAAAACGGTGTTGGAAAAACAGGCAATGGCAGATGATTACAATGATCAGCTTCATCACATCCGGCAATTTTTACACCCATGCTATTTACATTATGCGGATAAGTATATGCTACCATCCAGACAGGCAGAAAAGAAGGGGCTTTGAATGAAGCCGATGGAACGTGATTAATATCTGTAACACCATTGAATTCTCTTTCGAGGTATTGCTTGTTGTTTGCCAAAGCCTTTTCAAATTCGCCTGGCTCTGCCAAACGAACCACAGCGGTTGAATCAGTAACATAAGCGCTGTTGGGAATTCCCCAATCGCCATCACCAGCTACCTGGCAACCAATGCGGCCAACTGCATAAGCAATCATCATTGCCGGGCCAAAAGCATCAGCAAGCTGACGGATTGATATTCCTTTACGTTTAGCATATATAATGATTGCAACTCCTGCACAAATCAATCCTCCATAAAAAGTAAGTCCACTGAATGATAAAAGTGAACCCACAGGGTCGGCTACAAAATCACTCCAGTTTTCCAGGTTATGGAAGATTTTGGCACCACCAAATCCAAAAATAGCAGCCATCACGGTCATGTCCCCTACCCGTTCATGTGGCCAGATGCGAACCATTCTTTCTTCCGGTTTTGCTGCTTTTTGTTTGTTCTTTTCATACCATCTCATTCCGCCAAACAAAAGCGCCAGTGCGATACCTGCTCCCCAGCTTCCCTGGGAAGAGAAAATGTAAGATTGAGGATCAATTCCTTCCTCGCCTGCACTCATGAATGCGCCAATGATTTTATAACCCATCAAAAAGCCCAGCAAAGCATTGAAGATAATTTCACCCGGAGTTGCCGGCTTACCAAAAACTCTCTTTTCCTCTTTAGGCTGAAGTAAGCCCAGCTTTTCCCTCCGCTGCAAACCTTTGGTAAGCACAATTGCCGCTGCAATAAATGCAATAGCAACAAAAAAGCCGAATGAGTTCAAAAACTTCAACCACGCAGGGGCTGCACCAAACACTTCTTTGAAGAAATAATATAAATTAGGATACATGCTCTTAATTTGAGTTGCAATGATAGGTTAAAATCCTGTATTGAAATGTGAAATCACTCACCCATCTCAGCCTTTCAGCAGGCCCAGATTTTTTCTTGACGTTTCTAATACAAACTCTCCAAAAAGTGTATTTGCCCAGGCAAACCATTTTCTTGTGAACTTGCTTGCATCATCTTTATGGAATGATTCGTGAATAAACCCTGTTCCTGCATGTGTATGTACCAGCATATCAAAGCAATGTTTGATTTCTTTTTCATCTATACTGGTAATACCACGTAAAATAATACTCATTGGCCAGATAGTATCAACACCTGTATGCGGCCCGCCTACACCTTCAGCTACTTTTCCTTTGTAGAAGAATGGATTGTTTTCTGAAAGCACTACTTTTCTTGTATTCAGATAAAGCGGATCATTTGCTTTAACAGCACCTAAGTAAGGCAGCGATAACAATGAAGGAACATTCGCATCATCCATCATATGAAAACTACCAAACCCATTTACTTCAAAGGCAATAATTTTTCCAAATTTTGGATGATTGATAATGCCATCCTGCAGGTAAGCTTTTTTCACCTGCTGCTGCAGTTGCTTTGCTTCGTTTGCAAGTGCGGTTTCGTTTAATGCAGGTAATGCAAGTATTGTAGCGAGATAGCCTAATACTTCAATTGCAAACAGGTTACTTGGAATAAGGTAAGGAAACAACGTACTATCATCGCTTGGTCTGAAGGTTGAACAAATCAAACCATTGGGTTTTACAGGATAGCCATAACCGCTTAATGGAACACCATCGGTTGCCCATGCTGTTTTACGTTGAAAACTGTAAGGCCCGTGACCATTCAAACGCTGTTGTTCTTTGAATGTTTGCAGTACAAGACGCATAGCTTGTTTCCAGTTACTATCGAATACAGAAACATCACCTGTTTCTTTCCAATAACCATGTGCAAGACGGATTGGATAGCATAAACTATCAATTTCCCATTTTCGTTCGTGAATGCCGGGTTTCATTTTTGTAATGTCATCCTTCCATTCACTTACTTTATTTTCATCTTTATAAAAAGCATTGGCATAAGGATCGAGCAAGATGCATTTTGTTTGCCTGTTAATAACACCCTTTACCAGTTCCTGCAAAGGCTTGTCATTTTTCACAAGCGAAATATAAGGCCACACCTGTGCAGTACTGTCACGAAGCCACATAGCATCAATATCACCGGTAATAACATAGGTATCAGGCTTACCATTGATGATTTCAAAATCAACGGTTGTATCAAGTGTATTGGGGAAACAATTCTCAAACATCCATGCCAGTTCCGGGTTTGCAATTTGTTTTTTAAGCTGAACAATTGTATCCTCCACTGCCTTGCTTGTAAACTTTCGTTGTGCAAGTGGTGGCCTGTTTGTTTCGAATGAAAATTTTTCTCTGGCAAAAAGATTGTTCTGGTCAATCATTAATCCGGCTGATAATACTCCGGCTGTTTGTAAAAACTGTCTACGGGTTTTCATGCTGTTCTGTTGTTTATAGATAATTCAATGGATGCACAATCTAAGAACAAAATGATCAATAAAAAAAAACCCGGCTGTTTGCCGGGGATCAATTCTTTCATTCGAATAAAATTAATTGCAATGCTCTTCAAACGCACTGATAAGGTTTTGTGCAATCATTTGTGCAGGACGACCTTCAATGTTGTGACGCTCGATGAAATGCACCAACTGACCATCTTTAAACAAAGCAATTGATGGTGAACTTGGCGGATAAGGCAACAAATGTTCACGGATCTTTTTCACCGCATCATTATCAAAACCTGCAAAGCTGGTCAACAGCTGATCAGGACGTTTGCCACTGTTGTTCACAGCCATTAATACACCTGGCCTTGCACTACCTGCTGAACAACCGCAAACTGAATTGATAAAAACTAAACTTGTTCCTTTTTGAGTTAAAGCTGAATCAACAGCTTCAGGAGTTAATAATTCATCAAAACCACCTTCGATCATTTCCTCCTTCATTGGGAGCACTATTTCTGCTGGATACATAGTTGATTATTTTTTTAATAAGCATCAAAATTAAAATAAAAGTTACAACAGTAATCAAAAGAAGAAATTTTGTCACCTCTTATTACAATTATTTGACTTTTTGTCGCACAAATTCTTCAAAAATCAGAACTAATGACTTAAAAAATGCAGTGGAATATGGTTTGATGATCCTATACCAAATTGTAAACAATAAAAAATTAATACTATGACATTGGTAAAAGTTCACAACCCGGTTCAAAAAAACATCAACACATTTTTTGATGAATTCTTTAATGAATTACCTGCATTTGGCAAATCAATCAACAACCTCTTTACCCCTGCTGCAAATATTGTTGAAACAGCCGATGCCTATCATCTTGAGCTGAATGCACCCGGCCGTAAAAAAGAAGATTTCAATATTACGGTTGACAAAGGTTTATTAACCATCAGCTATGAAAAGAAAGAAGAAATGAAAAGTGAAGATGTAAAAGTTGTACGCAGGGAATTTAATTACCAGAGCTTCAAACGCAGCTTTACCATTGATGATAAAATCAATGCAGAAGCCATCCAAGCAAAATATGAAGATGGTCTGTTAAAATTATTACTGCCTAAGGTAGCCGAAGTAAAAGCAGCTGCAAAGCAAATTTCAATTCAGTAAAAACAATTAGTGCTTAGTTATAGCAAGTTGGTTTTGGTTTTACTCCCCGGTGTATCTACGCCGGGGATTTTTGTTAAAACATTCCCCGATTCAAAAGACATAAGTATATTCGCAATAACAGTATGAAAAAGATAGTAACAGTTTTTATGGTTTCCTTTGCCCTATTGCACGTAAAAGCTCAGGAAATAAAAGACACAACCATACTCAACCACGTAACAGACACTGTGCTGCGTATCCGTAATCTGAATCCTTATTTTACGGTACATGTAGACAGTTCGCTGAACTATAAACTGGAAATTAATAAAGACCAGAAGAATTACTATTGGTACCTGAAAAACTCACCGCTTGGTTTAAGAGTGAACAAGGATAATGGTCTGCTTACTTTTAAAGCTGATAAATCTTATTTCCTTTCGGGCAAACTGAAATACGATGCCGAATATAAAGTACAGCTGGGTGTGCAGAACCTGAATAACCCTGTTGACCGGTTAGATACTTTCTTTACCATTGTTTTCTTCAATACAGAAATCATTGCTTCCAAAATAAGGCCATCAGTTTCAAACATTATTCACGTTGATGAAGGTGATACAGTACGTTTCCAGCTTGGATGTGAAAACGGAAACTTCCCGATTGAAAACATTATCTGGGAAAGCAATATTCCCATCAAAACAGTAAATACAATTTCTAAATGTAATGATGAGTTTGTATGGTGGGCACCTTACGATTTTGTGAAAGATAATGAACCCGGCAAAGAAAAAACAATTCGGATAGTTTTTACAGGATCAGATAAATTCAGGAACAGGGATACAGCGGTTGTGCAGCTTATTGTACACGATGCCATCAACTATCCTTTGAAGAAACAGGAATATGATAAAGTGGTGGCTGATTATAATAAATATATTCAAACACTGAAATACACTTTCAGAACACTGGACAGAAAAATAAGGAAGACAAAAAATTCAAGGGTTGCGTTTGATATGACAGCATCCTCTTCTGCATTGGCCGGAACTATTTTGAGTACATCCACCAATGATCAGCAAAAAAATCTTGGCCGCATTTTTCCAGCATTTGGGGTAACCATGGTGCCGGTGAAAGAAGCTGTATCACCCAATAAAGTAAATGATCAGAACTCTGTTTCGCTTGTACGTACAAGCATCAGGCGTTTGGAATATATTCTCCAGGAAAATACTTTGATTGGAGAAAAAGATCCCGACATCATTCAAAAAACAACCAAGCTGAAAACCGATCTGAAGCAGATACAACTGCAGCTGATTGATGTTCCGTTGGAAGAACTGCAGGATGATGCGAAGGATGCTGATAAATACTTCAACAATCCTAAGGTGAACAGGAAATACAGGAATAAGAAGAATTAAATCTCCACCGCTTAAATAAGGATTTTACAGGCAACTTATTGCGAAACAGAAAGCTGTTTCAAATTTCACATTCACTCTTTTTTGTTTGAGACAAGCGCATTGTTGTAACTAAATGACAATTGGCTTTTGCAATGTTGAATATGAACATTTCATTTCAGCAGATGGTGATTTACTGCTTGTAGTTTATTGTTTCTTTCCGACAGTTTATTTCTGAACCATTGCAGATGTCTGTTTATTGTGTGAAGAACATCTTCCATCTACTCTTATTGCCTTTCCAGAAACGGTAGTTGTTTTTCCAACGTGTGCAGATCGTTTTCCTGCTGATGCAGATGTGTTTCCATTATGCTGAGATGGCTTTCCATTGACTGCAGATTGTCTTCCAGCTAATGTAGTTTCCTTTCCAGCCTTTGTAGATGGCGTTCCAGCCGATGTAAGCTGTCATCCAGTCGGTGTAAACTGCAATCCAGTCAGTGTACGAAACCTTCCATCGAATGTAAATGATCATCTATTCAATGTAAATGTCTTTCCAGCTGATGTAAGCTGTCATCCAGTCGGTGTAAACTGCAATCCAGGCAATGTACGAGGCTTTCCATCAAATGTAGATGGTCGTCCAGCCGATGTAAATGCCTTTCCAACAGGGTAAATATGAGGGATTTAGGGTGAAAATAGCCGGTAGTAGGTAGTGGATAGCCGATAGTGGAAAGCCGGCAGCCGATAGTAATTAGTGGATAGTGGGATTAACAGCAAAAGCTTTTTTGGATAAGTAAAGACTGGCATCAGGTCGGGAGACCTGCGCCAGAAAAATCCAAAACCTATTGCATCACATTATCAAAACGAGTTCCGTATTTTTATAAGTAAGTAGCCATTTTATGAGAACACTAAACATTCTCGTTTTAATTTCTTTGTTAGCCTCATCTTGCCAACAATCAGAAAAATCTGACAAAACATACAATTGGTCTGAACAAGAAATTAAGCAATATTTCATTGACAGTATTGCAACGGGAAATGGTTATTACGACAATCCAGACTCACTCAATAAGTTTTCTTTTTTCATGAAGACTTTCTACAATAATTCAAAAGCACTTAATAATTTGGATGAATTTGTTTATGCTTTAGATGAGCCCTATGTCGATCCATCACAAATTGACATAAACAAAAAATGGCTCAGATTAATTGTAAAACCAACTTTCAGTAACCCATACTGTATAACGCTTGACAGGATAAACAAAGACACAAAGGTTACCTTCAAGGTGACTAATGGAAAAGGAGGTTATTATTCAGGATATTTGAAATTTTCAAACTTTGCCTATTTTAAAGACACACTTTATAATTCATATGCTTCAAGACTTGACAAAATAAATTTCTGGGGAATTAAAGGCAAAGATTCAACTTGCGATCTGGTTTTAGATGGAACTTCATATGTATTTGAAGCAATTGACAAAGGAAGATATAATATTGTTTACAGGCATAGCCCTTCCTTCTGCTCAAGTAATGAAGCGCAGGAACTTTTAAAAATCAGTAAAGACTTATTTGAAATTTCGGATGCCAAAAATCTTCTGAAAATAAACGATGACGCAGAGTGAGAAAGCTTTTTCAGGAAAGATATATGCGTATTCTTCTCTTTTTTTCTCCTTAATACTCATTTGTAATTATTTATATCACGGCAGCAGTTTTTTGCAAAAATTGATCTATTGCTCCTATTTTTGAGTTACCAGCAATTATGACGACAGACCGTAAACTAAAAATCACATTCGGACTTTTATCAGTTGGACTTTTGACAACATTGCTTTTTAAGTTGACAAATGTGCCAGGAGGAATGATTTTGTCTGGACTTTTCTTAGGTGGAATGATGATATTTGGAATTATTCTAGGTTGCTTAATACTAACAGGGATTTTAAAACTAATTTTTAATCGGGCATCTTTTCTGACGATTTTTTATATCACGACAGCGATTTCATTTTTAGTCTTCCATTACCAATTGTACTCACCGACATTGACAATTATTGTTCCCAACGGATATAGAGGTGAAATCAATTTAGTATTATCGAATGTGGACGGCAATATTTTGACAGTTGACAGTAATGGAATTGGCTATTTAAACGAGTGGACATTTAACAAGACATATTCAAGACCAATAGTTAAACAAATGGACGGGAAAAACCTTGATAATAATCTTGTTGGTTTCAATCCTACGACCTTTTGGGCGAAAGGGCAAACTTCATCATCTGAAAACAATATCAAAATCGAAACATTATCATTTGAAATTGTATCTGACGATAAACTTAGGCAAAAACAATATTACAGCATAGACTTGTCAAACTTAGTTGACAAAACAAAACTGCCGAAATAATAACTGCTGGTTACACGGGTTTTGCGTCAGGCGAGCTGCCGTACAGATTTGGAGAGTTGTGCTTCTAATAAACTTTAGTAATAAATTGAAACTTTGTGCTCCGAAACCCGCCCGAACGTAAAGCCCGAAATCGTTTTCCCTCCTCTTCTATTCCACAATCAACTTTACTTCCCCAACAATACCTGCAGGCAATAATGGTTTATCTTTTAACCGGAAAGGTGCAGTTGTCCATGTTACTCTTTTTGCAGGAACAACAAGTTCATCAGCAATAAGACGGTTATGCCATGTGTTGGTTACAGCAATTTCAATGGTATTGTTGCCGGGCTTTAATGCTTTTGTAATATTTACAGCGTAAGGATAGGTCCATACTGTGCCGCAATCAATACCGTTTACTTTCACTGTGGCAATATTGTAAACTGAATCAATTTGAAGTGATACATTTTTTCCGTTTTCATTCCATGCAAAATCAGTTGTATAAACTGCAGTACCCGAATAAAACTTCACAGCAGTATCTGCAGATGTGGTCCAACTGTTAAATACATCAAACTGAATTGCCTGTTCCGGTCCGCCGAAATTTTTATCGAACTGAACACGCCAGGCTTTTGCAGGAAGAACAAGTTCTATTTTTTTTGCAGGAGCAGTTCCCATTGCAGCAAGTCCTTTGCTATGTGCTTTGCGGAACACATAAAAATAAGAAGTACCTGCAGGTATCCCTATTTCATATTTGTTTGCTTTAGGATCAAAACTCATATCAGAAATTGCTCCTGATATTGGATCCCACAATTCCATGTACTTATCTTTCCCATCTCTGAATTGAACAGAAAATTGTTGAGCTGCTGATGTTTGATTGGACACAAAATAAATTTCTGCATCAGCTGTAGTACGATGTGTCCATGCAATGGTATTGTTCAGTGTTTTGTTTCTGTTATTGATGAACAGATCTTTTTCTATTCCAAGCTTACTGAAATCAGCATCGGTATAAGGTGTAAGCACCAGCTTTCCTTTTTTGCCGGGCTTCAATATTTCAGCGATTGTATTTTTCAGTTCACTGTCGTTATCGTTCATTCCTTCGCCCTGCACATAATCTTTACTCATAATCATCTTTGCACCATCGTTCAGCAATTGCAGTATTTTTTTTGCAACTGGTAAAGACATTGAATGATTATTTGGATTGCCTTGATGAAAATCGGGGAAAACCAACACAGCATAGCTTGCGCCACCGGGCAACACTACCCTTCCATTCTTTACTTTCATGAGTAGCAATGCATCGGGATTAAATGAATCGTAACTGTAACCATTTAACGGATCAATCCAGTTTTCCGGATCGGCCATGTTTGCTGAGTTAATCACGCCATCAGGTTTTTGCCGCAATGGTTGACCGTTGTTTTCCAAACGCTTTTTCTCTGCTTCCACTTTTTCTGCACCAAAAATTCCGGGCAATGTATTCACCAAACGATCAGGCAATAATGAACGGCGTGGAAGTTCTTCGCCTGTAAACACAGCAATATCCACAACAGGATTTCCCATTTGCAGCAATGCCTGGCAACGGGTTAAATAATCAATCCATGCTTTGCTTTGCTGAAACCATGTCTGGTCACGCTGAAAATACAATCCAACTCCATCCAATGTAACACCGGGTTTACGATCCGTGAACGGATTAAGTGCAAACACATGCATCACCATTTTATTAATACCCAGCGCAAAGTTTCTGTCGCCTGCAATTTTTAAACTGCCGGGATGTTCGCTCCAGTCCATGCGCACTGTTGTAAATGATTCGGCCTGGATAATTTTTTTACCATACACATGCGCACCACTGATAGCATCGAGCATATCATTGGGTTTATCGTGTGTGGGACTGTTGAACCAGAACTCACCCATTGGCAGATCAGCATTTTTGTAATGCAGTAAACCATCACTCATCATTGTAGGCGCAACCGATTCGGCACTTACAATACAACCTTTTGCATGAGCTTCATTTTTCATCACCGTATAAAACACATCATTTACCAGTTCAGCAATTGTTTGCCGTACATCGTGCAATACTTTCTCCGATGTTTCTGCATCCTGTAAAGGCACGCCCGTCATTACAAGCAAATAGGGCATCAGGTCGTAACCTCTTCTCTTTTTAAACTCAGCCGGAAAATTATCGCTCCAGTTCTGGCTTCCACATTCCCAGCTATCAATGTGCAGCAGCTTTAATACTTGTTTTGCAAGCGATGGATCTGTTTCGCTGAATGCTTTTGCAAACCAGTTGTTGAACTGCAGCTTTACAGCATCAGCATTAAACTTATCACACTCCAATCCAAGACCTGCACCACCTGTATAGTTTGTATGACCGGTTGATGTATGACCGATACGCACAATCACCCAATCGCCTGCAACCGGTGGAGTCCAGTTAAGGTTTCCATCAGCATCCATCTTATCTGTAATGTTCAGAATATTTTTTAAAGGGATTGCCACATCAGCAGGCACCTGCAGTTCGGTTGTGTTTTTGCTGATGCGCCACATAGAGCCATTCTTTGATTCGTATTGATGAATAACCGGTTCATCACTCAAAAAAATGCCCATTACTTTTAATGAAGGTTTCCATTTGGCAGCATCCAGATCTTCTGCTCCCGGTTCTGATCCGTCTTTATCGTAAACAAAGCGGAAGTATTTTGCTGTTGTTGATGGAATGGCATAGGTTACATCTTCATCGTTATCCTGCCAGCCGTGACGTGGAGGATCAAGCCTTGTGACTGTGCTGAATTGTTTTCCATCATCACTCGACTGAACGATCAGCCGCAATGCCTGGTAATTATTTCCACCGGTGCGGATTTTAACTGAACGACAGGTATATGCCTGCGGGTATTTGTATTGAATCCAGCATGCAGTATCGCTCTTGAATGTTTCATTGCCTTCATGTGGGAAAGCAAGAAAAGCAACCTTTGCGCCATTGCTGGCAGTTACTTTCGGAACAGGAATCACTTCGCAAAAAGGATTGATGCAATTGGCCGGATATGCAAATACAGAAATGTCTTTGTAATAATCGTTGTATGCTTCCGGTTTGGGCAGATTGATTTTATTAGTATCGCCTTCCTTAAAATAAGTTTTGCTCCACACTAATTTCTGCATGGAAAGTTCAGGAGTAATCCATGGCCCGCCTGCAAGTGCGAATCCATCGCTTACATGCATACCGAGTTGCAAGTTTAAACGCTTTGCTTCCTGCATGGCAAACTTTACCATTGACCAGAACTCAGGAGTCAACTGACGAACAGTTGGCTGAAACGGAATTGAAGAGGTCGTATCTTTTATGGGCATGAGATATGCGCCACCAATGCCTACTTGTTTCATTGCTTCAAGATCGGCCGTAATTCCCTGCTTAGAAACAGCACCATGCATCCAGTACCAAAACACCCATGGCTTTGCAGATGCCGGAGGATTGAGAAAATTTTGTTCAATACTTTTCTGTGCCGTTACATCTGCTAAGAACAAACAGGCAAACAAAACCAATAACAATATCTTTCTATACATCAGCAAACAACTTCAAATAATCAAAACGCTAAGTTACTCTTTCCTTTGTCAACAGAAGTGGCAACAGCTATACCTCTGTTATCTTTTTTATCGACGGAACAGTAAAAGTGATATACAACTTCTTTCCATTTCACCACGTAGCTTTTATGTGCATACTTTGCATCATATTCTTCTGATGGTTTGATGAGATCATCGCCTTTCCAATCGGTCCAGTTAACCAGGTCGTAACTGCAGGCAAAACGGTTGAAGGTTTCTTTTTCCCTGCCGGTCCAGAATGCACCAAAGTAAAACATCACCCACACATCATTCATTTTCTGCAGTACAGGATCGCCGGTAATGCCCTGTCCATGTTCCATCACCGGATCAGCACAGTAACGTTTCCATGTAACCATATCATCACTCACAGCCATACCAATACGTTCAAACCAACGCCATTTGGGTTTATTACCGCTGCTGTCGCCATTGGCATTATAGTACATAATAAACTCACTGCCGAGTGATTTGCTTTTATCCCTGATGACTGTGCTCTTGTATAATTTCCGGTTTTCCCACCAGCGGATATCTTTATCAGTTATACTCAAAACCGGTTGTTGCAAACGGTTCCATTCATGTTGTTTTGATGGATCACTTGCAGTACTTGCAATACCAATAGCCAACGGGCCTGCTTCGTAACCGGAATCTTTACCACCGATATAACTCATCCAGTATTTGTTCTGAAATTTTTCCAGTTCATAATTGCCTCCCCATTTTGTATTCTGCAGAGAAATATATCCAGCCTTCTGGTTATTATCCCAATCTGTTGTATCGGAGAAACTCATGATGCGGCCGAGTGTTGTCCAGTGAAGAAGGTCTTTGCTTTTGGCGATCCATGTTTCATAACCACGACCATCAAACTGGATGTAAGTCATAAACCAGGAATTGCCTTTGCGGAAAACGGAGGGACAATCAATTTTCTTTGAACTGTTTTGCGGAGTAATAACCAAACCATATTTGTAAGGCGTTTTTACTTCGTTGTACACTTTCTGCATAACATCCTGCGGTACCTGTGCGTGAACCACAAAGACACTAAGAACACTAAGTAACACAAAGAAAAACTTTGCACCTCTGTGCCTTATTGCCTCTTTGCCTCCTTGCCTCTTTGTCTCAAAACTTAACTTCTTTCGCTCTTTCACCTGCTGATTTCTTTTTTGAATTAAACGGTACTAAATAAAAACTGTAATGATAATTTTTTGCTTTGATTTGGTATTGCTCCAATGGTGCAGCCACATCGCTCCAACTGTCGTTACCACCTACACCCATCTGTATTAAATCAATGTTGAGTGTGATAAACCCTGCCGGTTTTAAATCGATGGTATGTTTTGCTTTTGAAATATTTTCTTCCGTATATGGCCATGCACTCATGCTGAGTAAACTGTCGGCAACAATTAAAAACCCATCTTTTGATGAAGGATGATACAGGTACATCCATCTTACATCGGTTCGGTTTCCATTTTCCTGCGGCACAACATAGGGCTCCATGAAATTGCTGATGTTTTGATTGTACAAACCAACATCAGAACCATATTTCCTGTCGATATAGTTTTCGTAAGGTCCACGACCAAAGTATTCAATCTGACTATAACTGTTGTTGATTGCGCCCTGCATTCCCACTTTGGGAATATTTGGCAGATGCTGATCTGCTTTTAATGTATAATCAACTTTGATTACACCGTTACCGGCAATTGTATAATCAACAAACACTAAAGCACTGTCGTTAATCAATGAATAGCTTGTTCTGATCACCAGTTCATTTTCTTTATTGCTGCTGATGATTGATGATACAAGTTCTGGCTTTGATTCATACCACTGCCAGAGTTTACGTTGAGACTTCCAACCCCTCCTGTCGTTATCAGTAAGTGGTCTTGTAAAATGAGGAATAATTGGTTCTGCAATTTTTTCACTTCCATTAACAAAGTAAGAAATCAATCCACCGCTTTTCTTCTTTGAAAATTTAATAATAAACCCATCTCCTTTGGCTGTGATGAATTCAGTTGATTCATCAACACGTACTCCTGCTTTATGAACAATTTCCTTTTCTTGCTTTTTAACCTGTTGAAGCAGTAATTGATCAGACGCAATTTCAAATCCACTTTCAGCCCATGTTGTTGCTTTCTGCAAAACAAACTTTACATCAACATGATATTCTGAACCGGCTTTTGTTTTCGGCAGCCATCTTGCAATTGGAAACTCAACAGTAGTTGCAGGTGCCACATCAATTCCACCAACCTGTTGCGTGGAAATTATTTTTCCATCTTCTCTCACAGAAATATATGCGGTGTATGCATTCACATTCTTTACTTCACTCCTGTTGATGATGCGGATGATTCCTTTTACTGAATCGGCCCATTCAACCTGTATGGGTTGAAAAATGCGTTTGCATTCATACATCGCTTCTTTTGGTCTTCCGTCGGCAGTTACAATTCCTTTGATGGTGAAATCATCATAATACTTTTCACCAAAGTCGCCACCATACGCATAGTACTTCACGCCATTTGCACCTGTTTTTTCCAATGCCTGGTCTTTAAATTCCCAGATACATCCACCTATGATACGTGGCGTATTGCACCATTGATTCCAGAAGTCAATTAAATTACCTGCGCTGTTGCCCATTGCATGTGCATATTCGCAAAAGAAAATGGGACGATGATCACCGTTAGGTTGGTTGGCCAGCAAAGGTGCGGTATATAATGCCGGATACATTCTGCTCACCACATCCACATAATACTGATCGAGTGGATTTTGTATGCGGTGCGAATGATCATTGCTTTTTAAATAATGTGGATCACTTGGATCAATATAACCTTCTTCTTTTGGACTACCCATTGCAGGTTCGTAATGCAAAGGACGGGTGATATCAAAATCTTTGATCCAGCCAGCCATTGCTGCATGATTTGGTCCACTGCCTGCTTCATTACCCAAACTCCACATAACAATGGCAGGATGATTTTTATCACGCAACGCCATGCGGCTTACACGTTCAATGTATGCTGCGGTCCATTGCGGATCATGATCGAGTTTACCACCAAGACCATGTGTTTCAAGATTGGCTTCATCAATGACCATGATACCAAACTGATCGCATAGATCAAGCAAATAAGGATCGCTGGGATAATGCGACAGCCGAATACAATTAAAGTTGAATTGTTTGATAGTTTTTATATCCTGAAGAATATCTTCTCTTGTTAATGCCTTACCTCTTGTTGGATGATGATCGGGACGATTAACTCCATACAAGTAAGTTAACTTTCCATTGATGAGTAATTTGCTGTCGCTCTTCCTGAATTCGATTGAGCGGAAACCAACATTGCATGTTTTTACTTCAAGAACATTTCCGGTACTATCTTCAAGACTCAATACCAGTTTATACAGGTTGGGTTCTTCAGGACTCCATTTTTTGGGATTGCTGATGGTTGTTTCCATCAAACCAAACTTTACTCTATCGAGGCGTGGATGAATTTCATTAATGATTTCAGCTGCTGGTTTCTGCAATGGCTTTGTTAACAGCACCTGATTGTTTGCATCAAACAACTGTGCTTTCAATACATAACCATTCATTTCACGACCGGTAAGGTTTTCAATTCTCGGACGAATGCTCAGCACTGCATCTTTGTATTCTTTATCCAGTTTTGTCTGATAAAAGAAATCGGCAATACGCAGTTTTGGTTCTGCCATTAAATACACTTCACGATGAATGCCACTCATGCGCCACTGATCCTGGTCTTCTAAAAAACTTCCATCGCTCCAGCGGATGACCCAAACAGAAATTACATTTTCTCCTTCCTGGAGATAAGGCGTGATATTAAATTCACTTGGAAGAAAACTGTCTTCAGCATAACCTGCAAACTTTCCGTTGATCCATAATTTATATGCTGAACTTACTCCACCAAAATGAATGGAAATATTCTTGTCCTTCCATTCAGCAGGCACAGTAAATGTTTTTTGATAACAACCAACACCGTTATAATCTTTCGGAACATAAGGTGGATTAACAGGGCGGAAAGGATATACCGCACTTTTGTAAATAGGCTGATCATATCCCTGCATTTCCCAGTTGGAAGGAACAGTAATTTTTTTCCAGCCACTGACTTTGCTTTTGTAAAAATCTTTGGGCTCATCGCCGGGCTTTAATGCAAATGCAAAATCCCATTGACCATTTAATGAAATATAACGACCGCTTTTTTCCCTGTCGTTTGTTAATGCATCTGCAACGCTTGCAAAAGAATAAGCAGTTGCTCTCGACAGTTCCCTGTTGATGCCGCTTACCAATGGATCTTCGTAAGGTTCACGGTTGTAAACAGAAGGTGCAACAGGTACAGGTGCAGGTGTTTTATCAACCAGCTGAGCCTGGGAGAAGTGAAAAGTAAAAAGTAAAAAGTAAAAGAAAGACAAGCTTTTTATTTTTGACTTTTGCTTTTTTAATTTGCTGAACAACACATTCCGGCGTACAAGTGTGCGACGCAACGATGATGCCATCTGTACTTCAGTTGATAACATAATTATTCTTACTTAACTGCTGTTAAAAATTCATCTTTAAACGTAAAGCCCCAGCCCGGTACATCGTGCGGCACTGCAAATCCATCATCAAACTTCACGGGGTTATCAATCAACGGATCAATCCAGTCGAATGATTCTGTTCCTGCACCATTGGGAATTGTTGAAAGCAACGGCACATCATAATCCTTGTAATAATGCGGCAATACAGGCACATTGTATGCGCCGGCAAGTGCTGCACTGTTACGCCATGCTTCCACTCCACCCAAACGCAAAATATCCGGTTGCCAGATGTCGAGTGCATTACGTTTTAATAATTCACGCAAAGGAGTTGCGCTGTATTCACGTTCGCCCATTGCCAATGAAATACCAGCCTGGTTACGCAGAATACTGTAACCTTCATAATCGGCATGATCAATTGGTTCTTCAAACCATTGAATACCGATGTTACGTGCTGCTCTTGCCAATGCCAATGCATCAGGTACATTCATTCCCTGGTTGGCATCCATCATGATTTTAATGGATGGTCCAACAGCTTCACGAACGATTTGCAAACGTTCAAGGTCTTCACGCCAATCGGGTTTACCTACTTTTATTTTTACTGATTTAAATCCTCTTGCAGCATAACCTTTTACTTCATCCACCAGTTCATCAATGCTGTAACTGATCCAACCGCCACTGCCATAAGCAGGAATTTTTCTTGCTGAATTACCCAGCACTTTCCAGATAGGTTGTTTTAAAATTTTGCACCATGCATCCCACATGGCAATATTGTATGCAGCCTGTGCCCAGCGGTTGATGCCTTCATTTCCAAAATATTCATTGGTATGATTTAAAGCGGTATAAACTTTCACTGTGTTGCATACATCTTCACCAATTAAATATTGTCCCTGATCTTTTAATGCACCAATAATTGCCTGCGGACTGTACTGAAAACTTAATAAATATGCTTCGCCCATTGTTCCGCTTTTGGTATAAATGCGCACAACAATAAACGATATTTCAGTTAATGTATGTGTGGCATCAGCAATAGGTTTATTCAGTTTTGCTTTTGCTGTAAACAGTTCAAAATTTTCAATCTTCATGTTTTTAATTTTTTCTTTTCAATAACTCTTTCTTACTAGCAAGCAATCTTTTATTTATCCTATAATTTTCTAACTTTTCCGTTTTCGCCAGTAATTTGCCAATATACTTCCGCTGATATTCATCCAAGGACTAAACACTGCTGCTGCAAGACCAACTGTTCCCAACTTGCCCATACTTCCTGCAATGCCGCTGGCCATACCCCCATTTTGCAAACCTACTTCAAAAGCAATGGTTCTGCTTGAATTTACATCCAGGCCAAACAAACGGCTGAGCCAGTAGCCAAAGAAATATCCTGCTGCATTATGAATGACCGAAGCAATAAACAACAACAAACCCACACGCATCAGGTTTTCCCTTCCTGCAGCTGTTGTTACGGTGGTGAAATAAATAATGCCAAACATCGAAATCAGCGGCATCAGTTTATCCAATTGCGGAAACCTGCTGTACAACAAATGATACAGTATACCCACCACAACTGCTCCTGCAAAAAAACCGGAGAGATTGGCAGATTGCAATACATGTACATCTGTTATATTTTTCTGCAGAACTGCAACCAGCAGTACAATCCACATTGCACTGATTGCTCCTGCAATAAATATTTTTTTGGCTTGCTCTTTTGTTGCACGTTTTAAATAATCGTGCAGCAATGCAGCCCCAATAGGAACGAGCACAATCTTTACAATCTCCATCATCATATCTACAAACTTCACTTCAATCAAAGTACCTGCCAATGTTTTCATCAGCAATGGAGTCAGCAATGGTGCAACCAATGTTGCCATAGCAGTTACAATTACACTCAGCACAAGATTTGCTTTTGCTAAATACACCATCACATTACTTGCCAAACCGCTGCTGCAACTACCAATCAAAATAATACCTGCTGCAATCTCCGGTTCAAAATGAAAAACTTTTGTGAGCAATAAACCCATTAACGGCATCACCGAAAAATGACAGAACAAACCCACCAGCACACCTTTTCCGGTTGTTGCAATACCGCTGAAATCTTTCAGGCTCATATGTGTGCCCATGCCAAACATCACCAGCTGAATGATGACAAGTATTAAAGTCTTATCCCGCAGGTTTACACTGCCCCAGCTTTTAAATGCTTCAGGAAAAATCATTCCTGCAACAACTGCTGTAATAATCCATGCTGTGTATTGATAACCTTTTAACGATGGCACTGATCCCAAACCAATTGCTAAACTCATGGCTGTGATTAATGCAAAAGGTTTGTACAATGATTCATGCTGCGTTGCAACACCTGCAACAACAAGCACTATACTTATGAGCGATATGTACAGAAAATATTTCTTCATAAGCCCCTTCTCCCTCCCTCTTCCCCTAAAGGGGTGAGGCGGTGCTTTAAAATTTTATTCAACATGATGTCTACCACTTGATCTTTCTATTTTTTATTCAGCAAATTCAATCAGTTAAAACCGTTCTAAATACAGGGTGTTTCTAAGTCCCCCTTCAGGGGGATTTAGGGGGCAAGTACTGTTTTCAAATATTCCATTGCCACCG
Source organism: Chitinophagaceae bacterium UBA1931 (assembly GCA_002337125.1). Classification (GTDB taxonomy): domain Bacteria; phylum Bacteroidota; class Bacteroidia; order Chitinophagales; family Chitinophagaceae; genus Lacibacter. The sequence goes on along the minus strand of DDFJ01000001.1, from coordinate 592,716 downwards.
GCGGACTGGCCAGTATCGGCACTTTCTTTTCAGCATCAGTTAATGTATCCACCACTCTTGCCATACTTGCCTGTGCCAATACAATCACATCCACTTCATTTGCCAGTTGCTTTAATGCATCACCCACTTTCTGATCGTGTGTTGCAGCATCACCACTCATCAATGCTTCAAATGCACCTTCGCATAAAACAGATTTCAGTTCAATTTCTTTTCCTGCAACTGCAGCTCTTCTTCTTACTAAATCACTTGTTGGATTTAATGTGGTTGATAAAGTTGCAATCACACCAATCCGTTTTCCTGTCTGCACAGCTTTATCCGCCATTGGCTGATCCACACGCAGCACAGGCACACCCGTTAACGTTGCTGCTGTTTCAACAGCAGGCCCAATGGATGAACAGGTGAATAAAATATAATCAGCACCTGCTTCCTGCGCTGATGCTGCATAATTCACCACACGCTTTGATGTATCGGGAGTAAGCGCTCCACGTGCAATAGTGTTCTTGATTAAACTGTCATCCACAATGTTGAATGTTTTCACACCCGGCAGATACTTGCTGCACAACTCTGCAAACACAGGCACTAATGTTGCCGATGTATGTATGAGTCCTAAAGTTTTTTCCGACATCTTTATTTTCGTTTTTATTTTTTATTGAATCAGCTTTTGCTTTTCTGTTTAACTTTTGTTGTGTCACTCACTTGTACGTTCTGTATTTCTATTCATAATTCATCACTTAAAACAATCCAAAGTAATCCTCCGCTCCCACCTGTCCGCCTTTAAAGTTTACTTCGAGACCATTGATCTTTTTATCCGTTGAATAAGCTTTGCACAAAGGCGCACCACTTACGAATGATGCAATCATTTCAACCGCATTAATATCCATTGCTCTTGCAGCATAACTACTGGTATCGCCCCCGGCAATCACCACACGTTTTAAATGCGAATGTTTCACTGCATGTTTTGCAATAGTGCCCAATGCAGTTCCCAGTTTTTCCGATGAAAGATTTTCCGGTTGTTTGGTTCCTGTATGAACAATTACATTTTTCTTTTTCTGTAACAGTACTGCTACATGATTCATGACAGCAGCATCCATCACTTCTTCTTCACAAATCTCAACGGCATCAATAATCACTTCTTCAAAACCATGTTCCTTCGCCCACTCAATCTGCGCAGCAGTAACGGGCGAACAGCTGCCGGAGATCACCAGTAAAGGTTCTGCCTTAGCCGGCTGTTTCCATTCTGTCACTTCATGCAGCAAACCTTTTTTATTCCAGTAGTTACCTAATGCTGCTTCCACACCTGAACCTCCAACACTGAAAACTGTTTTACTTTCATCAAGACAATCTATCCATTCACCAATCGTAATCAGTTGTTCTTCATACATCGCATCAATCAACACAACTTCTTCACCTGATAATTTATTCTTCCATTCAGCAACAGGTTGCTGCATCTGCACCAAATCAATCAGTCCAATTTTTTTTGTTGTCTGCTTACCGATATGCAGACGCAGATCACTTTCATCAGCAGGTGTAACCGGGTGTTTACTCATTGATGGATGACGATCGAGCCGGTAAATATTTCCATTGCTGCCAATGCCCATGCGTGCAAACAAATTTCCAAACACACAATAACGTCCAAGCGATGGTGCACCACCCAATACAGGAATTAATTTATGCTGAAACACTTCAGCACCACAGTCAATTGCTTTACCAATACTTCCAACAGTTGCGGATGAATCAAATGTTGAGCATACTTTATAATGTACCTGTTTTGCACCGCTTGCTTTCAGTTGCTGAAAAGCCGGCACCAGAGTTTTTTCCATTTCTGCAGGCGACAATGATCTTGTTTTGCCAGCCACACCAATGACATTAATATCCGGAAACTGCTTTAACTGCTCTGCTGTGGGCGGTTCAATAAACAACACAGCTTTGGCTCCGGCTTTTGTAATAAACTCCAGTGCATCAGTGCTGCCGGTAAAATCATCACCGTAAAATGCGAGTAATATGTTTTGTTTGTTGTTCACTTCGTTTTTATATCTGCAACCGCCGCCAGGTTTGCAACCGCTGACGGGGTTTGTTCAACTATTTCTTTCCAAATTTTTCCACCGCAGCTGCAAACTCTTTGTATTGCTTTGCTGCATCTTCCAGAGTTAATCCATCAACTGCTGCTTTCCATGCCTGCTGCAAAGCAACAACACCTGCGGCCGCTCCCATCGGGTGAGCCATGATGCCGCCACCGGCCATGTATAACAAGTCAACGGTTTTTGTTCTTCTGTAAGTTTCAAATGCCTGTCCGCCCCACTGACCAGATGATACAACGGGCACAACAGTTTTATGATCGAACATTCTTGCCAAACATGCTTCAATGGATGCCACCACACTATCATCACTCTCCCAGAATTTATTATCAATACCGTTCACATGCATCTGGTCTGCACCAGCCATGCGCCAAATTTTTTGATAGGCTTTGTAATCAATTCCCAGTAACGGATGTCTTGTCATCATTCCCCAGCCGTTGCGGTGTGCATGTACAGCAAGCTGTCGTTGATCCATGATTGTTTTTGCTCCTGCCAGACCCACACTGTTAATGCTGATCATGGCGCAGGTGCCTCCACTGTTGACAATCTTCTCATAGCGTTGCAGCATTTCATCCACTTCACCGCTGATGTTGAAAGCATACATCACTTTCTTACCGGTTTTATCTGCATGTGCATTGATAACGTTCATTACTGCATCAACACGGTCATTGAAGTTTGAATTGGCAGATGAAGAAAGCAGTTCATCATCTTTTACAAAATCAATTCCTGCTTCAGCCAATGTTTTTACCATCGAAGCTGTTTGTTCAACCGACAAACCAATGGATGGTTTGATGATGGTGCCGATTAACGGACGATCATGTACACCTGTTAACTGTCTGCAACCTTCAATACCAAAAGCTGGCCCTTTGAACTGGTTGCCGAATGATGCAGGCAGCTCAATATCCATCAGCTTTAAACCAGTGAAATGTGTGATCTCGTATAAATTTCCCTGCAATGTTGAAACCATCACGGGAAGATTATAACCAAAGTTTTCAATGCTCCACGATACTTTTACAATTGCACGATGATATTTTCCTTCTTTGCTTGTTGCACCGGGAATAGCAGGTTCGTTTACTGTTTCCAGTACTTGAACTGATTCCACTCTTGCTGCAAAGCGTTGTTTTAATTCTTCTGTTTCGCCGGGCACTGCTACAAATGTTCCCGATGATTGTTCGCCTGCTAACACCGCTGCAGCTTTTTCAGGTGCATACGGCGTTTCGATATAGTATGTTGCTGTTATACGTTCCATGTTATCTCATTAATGGCAACCAAACTGTCATATCTGTTTTACCACGGTTAGCCCATGCGTAATACGGAATAAGTTTAATCGTTACCGGTTTGAGTGTTGTGTTTACTTCTTTGTACAATGTATTGTTCCACTGGTTCTGTTCAATCAATCTTGCTTCGCCTGTTAATGCCATCATATTCCCGTTGTCAATTTTCATTGGGATTGGTTGCAGTTTAATGTTGGCAGGAATCACCACATCAAAAACTTTCAGTTGTGGCAAATCAGCCGACTCTAAACAATATACAATTGGCCCACGCTTCACCGTTACCTGGTTTCTTGTTTCTTCCACCAATGGATTGCTTTCAATGAGTGTTGCAGGCATATCCAGGATCAATTCAATTTTATCCCCAGCTTTCCATTTGCCTTTTAACCCAACATAACCATCGCCTCTTTCAACATAATTATGTGGCAACATACCATTCACTTTAAATGAATACTTTTTACACCATCCGGGAATTCTGAAAAAAATAATCTGGCTTTTGGATACAGAATCAAGCAACTTAATTACAATCTTTCCATCCCAGGGGTAATTCGTAGTTTGTTCCAGTTTAATTTTTGTTCCGTCGTGCAGTTCAGTTGCAAGTGTGTTGCCTCCATACATGTTTATGTACAATCCTTTTTCTCCAATGCTGTACATATAATCACTCACTTCGGCAATAGTGCGTACCACATTCGGCGGACAGCAATTTGATTTGCTGATATAAGGTACACGGCCACCTTCCCAACGCAGGTGATACGGATAATCAGCTGTTGATGCCAATGGGTTGGTGTAAAAATATTTTGTACCATCAAGACTAACGCCACTCAACACACTGTTGTATAAAGCAAGCTCAACAATATCTGCATACTTCGATTCGCCTGTTAACAAAAACATCCGCCAGTTCCACAAAACATTACCGATGTTGGCGCAGGTTTCATTGTGTGCACTGAAGTTGGGTAGCTGGTAATCCCTTCCGTAACTCTGGTGTACCTTCTGCACAGTATCCGGTTTGTACGAAGTACCATCCACACTCACGCCATCATACAACGCACCGCAACCACCGGTGATATACATTTTTGTATTGATGACATTGTTCCACATTTTATTCAAAGTGTTCATCAATGTTTCATCGCCTGTTTCTGCATACACATCGGCCACACCTGCAAATAAATAATTAGCCCTTACTGCATGCCCGGCCACTTTGTTCATTTCACGGAAAGGTGCACGGTCGCTGTTATCATCTGTTCCTTCAACCGTACCACGGATGTTGATGAGATGAATAACAAGATCGAGATATTTCTTTTCGTTTGTTGTGCGGTACAATTCGGTTAAGCCCATATAATGCGATGGGCAAATAGCATTACGTGCCTGTTCAGGTGTTGCTGTATGATAAAAACCAATGAGGAAGTCGGCTGCTTTTTTTGCAATATTCAGCAAAGATGTTTTTCCTGTTGCACGGTAATGCACACAGGCAGCCGTCATTAAATGACCAAAGTTGTATGCTTCAAAACTCAGCTGGTCATCAAACATTTTTTCTTTGCCCGAACTTTTTTGTTCGATGATATTTTTGGTGTAGATATATCCATCCTGCTTTTGTGCTTTACCAATCACCGCAATGGCTTCATCCATCCATTTATCCAGTTGCGGATTTTTGGTTGATGCATACATCGCTGCCACTGCTTCCAGCGTTTTGTAAAAATCACCATCGTGAAAAGATGGGCCACGGAATTTTCCTGTATCCAATCCTGCAGCAATCCTGAAATTCTCAAACGAAAAACAAAAATCCTTGCTGGTATAGGTTTGCCACAACTGAGGTACCATTGCATCACGGCACACAGCAAAACGTTCGGCCCAGAAACCTTTTGTCCAATGCACATCACTCACACCTACACCTGTAAGCTTTGCATAACTGCTGGCTTGTGTATTGACTAATGCCGTTTGTGCATTTATGTTCTGCGATAACAGAATGATTGTTACAATTAAATATTTTTTCATTTTATCTTTTTTGCCACAAAGACTCAAAGACTGAAAGAACACAAAGTAAATTTCTCTGTGCTCTCTGTGTCTCCGTGGTTATAAAACATATTGAACAGTATAACTCTTTCCTATCTCCACGATCAATTCATAATGATCATTTCCCTTATCAACAATAGTTCCTTCCTTACAAACAGGTTTTGTTTTGCTGCTGAATTTCAACACACCTGTTCCTGCTGCACCTGTAATTTTTATTTGCGTTTTACTTACATACAATTCAATTTCACCAGCAGGTGTTGGTACTTTTCCCTGCATCCATTCAAGACCACCAAGATTTGGTTCCACTACATAGTTTGCATAACCGGGTGCTGTTGGTTTTACACCGAGATAATATTTGCCCAGCAAATACAACGGGCTTGCACCCCATGCATGACATAAACTTTTTCCAAACTCACGACCATACATGGCATAATGTTCAGCACCTTCTTTGGAAGGATTATATTCTTCCCAGAAACTTGTTGCACCGAGTTTCAACATGCCGCCCCAGTAATCTTTCATTTCCTTCAACACATAAGACTGTTCGCCCATCGCACACAATGCTTCCAGTTCATAGAAGCGCATGTAAGGTGTGGTGATCTTTTGAATATCATCATTCAACAGCACCGATGTTTTTACCTGGTTCTTTTGTTGCTGGTTAAAATAATCGAAGAAGATAGAGAACATGTTGGCATAACGGGTTACATTTTCTGTTTGCTTGCCATCCACACGGCTGTGCACCAACGCCTGCTTCTCGTCGTTCCAGTAAATCTCGAACAATTTTTTGCGCATATCAGCAGCCAGCGTGTTGTATTGCGTTGCTGCATCTTTATCATCAGCAATGTTTGCACAAAGCGCCATTGTTTCAAGACTGCGTGCCAGCAATAACTGTTCAAAACTAACTTCACCTTCTTTACTAAGACCTGCTGCCCAATCAATAAAAATCCAATCGCCGGACATCCATTCCATCAACCCATCTTTGTTTCTTCTTGCCAGCACATAATCCATGAGGCTTTTCATACGATCGTAGTTCTGCGCAATAAAATGCTTATCACCTGTGTAGAGATAATAATCATAAATGCCGAGGAACCAGAAGAACGTATAATCCATGATGGTGTTGATGTGACCTGTTACCGGATCTTTACCCCGCAACGCATACGTTGTACGTTTTACTGTTTCGCTATCGAAGTAGAGATAATAGTTCATGAGATAACTCTGGTATGCATCACCACTCCATACCCAACGGTCACGCTTAATACCATCAATGAAAAATTCTCTTGTGTTCAACTCAAAAGTATATTTCGCTACATCATAAATCCGGTTGATCTCTTCATCGTTACAGGCAAAGCTGCCACGTTCTTTTACATCAGCATATTCATACATCATGGAAACAGAATCCAGGCTTACACCTGCATCGTATTGTACATTCACAAAACGATAAGCCTTCGATAGTTTCATCGTTTCATCTTTCTCAGCCGGGTTGTTTACTTCCACCCTGTCCAATGTTTCGCAATGTTCTGTTGACAATGCTTCTTCTTCTGATTCACCATAATAAACAGAAAGATTGCCATTGCCTTTTAATCCATGCAGTTTGATGAAACCAAATGTTTCTTTTCCAAAATCAACCAGCATGGAATTATTTCCTTTAGTTGTTGAAGCAGCTGATTGTTCTTTTGTCGGCAGCATAAACTGCGAAGGCAACTGTGTGGGCGAATTAAAATTCCAGCTTCCGGCATTGAGCCATTTGGTGGCAGAGATGTCGGATGCTTTTCCTGTTTCATCAATCCATTCTTTGTCTTCAAATGTTACAAGCCATGTAGCATCGGATACAATTGTTTTTCCCTTTACATAAATAGCAGGCACATTGGTCTGGTTAAATACTTTGATGTTGATTTTATGTTTACCAGCAGGAACAGTAATCTGTTTCGGACTACCTTCAAATGCTTTCCCATCAAGCTTTACATGGTATTCACCTTCTACGTAAATGTCTACTGTCTCCTGTTCAGGCACATCAAACACTTTATGAAAATCCATCAACACATAATGGCTATCGATTTTCCAGAACACCGGAAAAAAAGTACCACGTTCGGTACGGCGGTTTTGCATTTTGTTAGCCAGCACTATTTCAAAATCGCCGGGATACCATATCCAGGTTGCTGCAGAAGAAGTATCCTGTAAAAAAGAGTTATTCATTCGCTTCACGTTAATTGCTTCGTTGTTATCTACTTCGTGTTACTTGCTTGCGTTATTCAGGCACAACATTCATTACCTAAACATCCTCTCCGTATCTTTCTTTGGTTATTTGTTGCAATGATTTGCCACGGGTTTTTGGTGTCCAGATTGTTCCTATGATCAGTGCTATAAGCAGCAGACCGATCATAATGTAGGCTGCAGTATAAAATCCTTCTCCGTTTTCGCCATAAATATGAACAAAACCCAATCCCCATACTGCTGCTACGCTTCTAACTGCAAAGAACATAATACCCTGCGCAGCTGCCCGGTATTTGGCAGGAAAAAGTTCCGAAGCCCAAAGCGCATAAAATGCCTGCACGCTTATGCCGGCATGTATGCCCCAAAGAATGGTGAAAGTCCATAGCGCTACTAAATTTTTTATGCCTATAAAAATAAGAATGCACCAGGCCACTATACCTATCGAAGTACCGAAAACATAGAGCCAGCGCTGATTGACTTTATCAACCAGCATGGCAAAGCCAAAATATGTTACTGCAATAATCACGATCCATTGTACTGACGAAATCATATTGGCCTGCCCGTTGGAAAGACCACCTGCGGTTTCATAAATATGTTGTTGAAAGAAACCCATCACCGAAGCCACCATATTCCAGCTGATGTAAATGCCTGCCAGGAAAAGCATGGTCAGGATATTTACCTTGTTGGTAAAAAGAGTACCAAACGATGCGAAAACACTTGGTTGTTTTTCCTTGGTTTGCATTTTTTGTGCTTCTTCCCAATCTTTCGATTCATTGAGCTTACGTTGCAAAGTCCATGCGATGAACGCCACAACAAACAAAGACCCGAAAATAATACGGCTGCTGAATACATTGATTGCGTCAATGCCTGCATCGTTACCAATAAAGAACGCAGCAATTTTTTGTACATACTCAAATAAAACACCGGCTGAAGCATCTGCTTTACCGGGAGCAAGGAGCATTCCTAAAATTAAAATGATCATTGGACCTACTCCCCAGGCAAACTGCGAAATACCCATATTCTTTCCACGATTACCCACTTCTGAATTTTCGGAAATATATGTCCATGAGGCAGGAACACCCACTCCCACTGAAATACCTGTAACCAGGAAACCAATCAACAGCATGGGAAAGTTAACCGTGAACATGATAATGGCAATACCCAGCATATACAAAAGCATATTGTAGGTATAAATGGTTTTTCGTCCGTATTTGTCGGCGAGAAAACCACCAATAATAGCGCCGATAGCTGCACCAAAGCAGTTGGCACTGATCGCATTCAACCAACCGAGATGCCCTTCGTTAAGACCAAGATAATTTTGCCACAGCGTTAACCCGCTTGCACCAGCTACAATTGCGCCGGCATCCAGGTAATTTGTGAGCGATACAGCAATCGTACTTTTTAAACTTCCTTTTTTAAGTTCCATATGTGTATTTAATGTCCGTTAAAAATGATGTAAAGAGATAGTATAACAAGTCCTAATAAAACAAACAGGATTTTCACCTGCTTATCTGTTTTTGGTAAAGCTTCAGTTTCAATGGCAGCAGTTACTTTGCTTTTACCGAGTAATGAAATCACAATTGCAGCTAAAAATAATACAGCAAAAATGTAAAATGAAATCAGGAAGTAATGAGGCCACCAGGTGTTTTCTCCCGTCTTTGCATCAGGAGGTAAGATCCAGAGATTGAGCATACCGACAAACAAACTGAATGCAGAGCCTGCAGATAAAATGATATTAACAGCAAGCTTGGTTGTACGTTTCCAGAAAACACTCAGTAAAAATGTAACAGCAAGTGGTGGCGCCAGGTAACCTAAGATTGATTGAAAAATATCGAAGAGTGTTTTTCCCTTGATGTTATCAAACGCAATGGCCATCAGCACAGCCAGCACACAACCTGCAATAACGGTGTAACGTCCAACATTGATCTGTTGTTTTACAGTTGCATTGGGGTTGATGTTATTAACATAAATATCTTTTGTAAAAACAGTACTCAACGCATTTAAGGATGAGCCAATGGTTGCAACAAGCACTGCAATCAATACACAAATCACCAAACCATTTAACCCTGCAGGAAATAAGTTGGTCACCATTGTCATGTAAGCAAGCTTATCATCAGCAAGATTGGGATATAATGCAAAACACAAAATGCCTGGTAAGATAAACATGGGCAATGCCAACACTTTCAACCAACCGATAAAGTTTACACCAAGCTGTCCCTGTTTTAAATTCTTTGCACCTAACACACTTTGCACCATGCTCTGATCGGTGCAGAAAAATGCAACAGCCGATACTGGATAACCCAGCAAGATTGCCTGCCACGGATAACCGGGATCAGATGATGGATGAATTAAGTTCCAGAAATGACCGGGCGTTTTTTGAATCAAGGCTGTAATGCCTCCCACTTTCTGAAAGCCTATATACGTTAATGCCAGTGATACAACAATCAACAAAATCATCTGGAACACATTCACTTTTGCAATGGCTTTTAATCCACCCATGTAAGTAAACAAACCGGAGAATGCAACCAATACAATTGTTGATTGCCACATAGGTATACCTAATATCTGCCGCACCAGAATTCCGCCGCTGAATAAACCTAAACTCAGCCAGCTGATCAAAATTTTTATCAACGCATAACCTGCTAAAATATCCTGCGTGCTTTTGCCATATCGTTTACCCATGAACTCAGGCATGGTGGTTACCTTACTTGCAATATAACGGGGTGCAAACACCATTGCCAGTAACAACAGAAACACAAACGCATACCATTCGAAATTTCCACCAACAATGCCTGCAGAAAAACCAATGCTTGCAAATGCAAGCAAGGACGATGGACCAACATTTGTGCCCCACATATTGAAACCAATGTTGTACCAGTTTAATGAATGACTGGCAAGAAACAATGTTTCATCTTTTTTCTTGTTGCGGAAACTGGCAACATAACCAATCACCAGCAATGCAATTAAATAAATTGCGACGATGGCAAAATCAAGCGTTGTAAGTTTATTATAGATTTCGTTCATGATGTATTTGAAATACAAAAAGCACGAAGCTTTTTGTTTCTTCCTGCCTTAATGACTTAATGGTTCAAGATTATATTGTTTCAGAATGTCTGCAATTTTTACCGGCATACCTGTCTTTAATGTTTTATCCATTGCCTGTAACAATGCAACTGTTCCAATTCCTTCTTTCATATCAGGGTAAGCTGTAAAGCCCTGTTCAATTGAATCAACAAAATATTCAAGATAGTTCTGGTATTCACCTGCATGATGACTTTGTCCTTCAAAACGGAAATAATATTTCAATGTGGCATCGCCCCAGTGAATAATTTTTTCTTCACCTGTTTTATCGGTGATGGAATAACGCAGTTCATGATAATCGGCCTGCGATGCTCCTTCCGTACCACGGAGGATGCAGGTCATACCGCTGTCACGCTTCACCGGTTGTGTAGGACTAGTATATGTTCCGCTTACTCTTGCAACACGGCCATCAGTTGATTTAAAGATGAAGTGCATTGTGTCTTCATTTTTTAAACCGGCTGCTTTACCATTTGCACTGATCATACCATAACCCATCACTTCTTCAATGTTGGGTAAATACCAACGGATAAAATCAACAGGATGACTTAAACCGCCGTACAACCATTTGAATGAATCTTCCAATGCCCATTTCTTTTCAAGAAACCATCGATGATCTGCATTGTAATGACTTTCGATCGTAATGAGTTCACCAATTTCGCCTGCTTCAAAATCCTTGCGCTGCCGCCTGTAAGGTTCAAAGAAACGGGAGCTTTGTCCAACAAAAACTTTCTTACCTGTTTGTTGCTGCAGATCAAGCAATTCTTTTGCCCTGCTTAAATCATCAATAAAAGGTTTGGTGCAAACCACATGCTTACCACTCAGCAATGCCTGTTTGATATGATCGGCATGCAAATGATCGGGCGTATAAATTGCAATGATGTCAATCTCCTGATCATTCAGCAGATCTTCATACTCTGTTGTGTATTCATACACTTTAAACTCATCAGCCCGTTGCCTGCACAGCTCAATATTTTTATCGCAGATCATTTTCAGTTTGAGCTTCTTACTGTTAATGGCTGCTGAAATGGTACTGCGTCCTTCACCAACTCCTAAAATTCCGATTGTCAACATCGTTACTGTTTTACTTATAACTTAATACTTACTACTTATAACTTTTCCAAAAACACCCAGGTCTCTCCTTTCTTTGTTCCTTCAATTCCTTCCTGGTATTTTTTCATCATCTTATTCCATTCATCCACTCTCGGATTGTTCTCTGTTGTTTTTGGATTGAGATGATCAAGGCTTTCACCTTTAGGAATACTGATCACCAACATTAACTGACGTCCATTCCTGAACAGCAACAGCTGCTGAAAGTTTGCATTGCAGAAACCTCTTGATACTTCAGGCCATTGTTCAAACTGTGTGGCATGATAATTCAAATATTCCTGCTGCAATTTTTCATCAGCAACAAGATTGGCTGTAAGAATAATATGATCCCATTCCTTTGCAACTGTTTTATCACTGCAATGCTTTTTCTTGCTGTATTCATAAAACAGGTTGTGATAAACCCGTACTTCTGCTTCCGGAAAATGATTGGCAATTCTTCCCTGCATCACACCAATATCCTGCACCTTATCAAAAATCACATAATGGTTTTGCCAATGATAAATGGCATTGCTGTCCATATGATTCTGCGCCAGTAAATTCCTGAGTTTCGCTACATCCAATGTTTGCCCTTCTTTTACAACAAGCTCAATCACTTCATTGTGTTCTTCGTTGATTGGAAGATGAAGTGCTGATGCAGTACGTTCTTTGAGTAAAGATTGATAAGCTGGTTGAAGCCCGGCTTTCTTCCTGATTTCATCACTCACCTGCGGACCATTGTTGATCCATTCATTACCCGGACCGTTGGAGTTTTGTAAATATTTTGTTGATGGAGTCCAGTTATCTTTCACAGTAATGTAAGAAGAGCCTTCATCCGTATACAAATAAAACCAGTGCGAAGGAAGGTGCACATAAGCAGCTTTGATAATACTGTCAATTTCATTCTCACTAACAACTGAACCGGGTTGCGGGCTCAATGTATAAATGCCTGCACAATCGTAATTATGTTTACCGTAATGATGAATTTTGTTGCCAATAATTTTGTTGTTCTTCATGGCATTTGCAGTGGGTGTCCAGCCCCAGCCCATAGTAATACCTGAGTAAGAAACATTCTCGACTTCATTATGCTCAACAACTGTATTCTTTGAATAGCCGATACCAATACCAATACAACTCCAGTCTTCATTGGTTACATTGGTAACAAGATTATTACTGATGTGCATCCCATCGCACACTTCACGATCGTCTTTGGGATTGTAAGGCAAATGAATTTCAGTCGCTTCATCCGAATATTCACCGGCAAGCATTCCGTTACCGCCAATATCTTTCAGCAGATTTCCATTTACTGTATTGTTTTGAACGGCTTTGTGATAATCAATTCCTGTTGATGCAAGATGTTCAAATCGACAATTGCTGATATTCACCTGTTCAGCAAAATTGATTTCTACCGCAGCAGCCGGCCGGCCAATCCATGCCTGGTTATCCAATCCTGCTTTGTCTTTTGTGCCAGCTGGTTTTAAACGATATGCATCGGTCATGTACAAACCATTCTGGTGCGGCACATGTCCCTGTTGCGAAGGACGTAACCAACCTGTATGCTGAAATGCAATACCGTTGAATGAAATGTATTGAACCGGGTGATCAATGTTTCCTTCCACCTTTACCAATGTTTCCAGCACCGGAGCAACAACTGTTGCTGTTGAAAGTTGTTCATTATTACGAGGCCAGTAATATAGTTTTTGTTTTTGTACATCTAAGTACCACTCGCCTGCTTCATCTAAAAACTGCAAAGCATTGGTTAAGTAAAAAGCTGAGTTGCCGGTTTCTTTGCTGATCCATGGCGCAGGCCAGGGATGTTCGCTCTGCACACGGCTTTCGGGTTGATGAAAAAACAGTTTGGTACTATCGCCATGCACTTCCATTTTCTTCACCCGAAGAATAGCAATGGCCCACCACTGGTGAATAAAAAATTCAACTCCTTTTACATTTTGCAGCGATGGAAATTTTGGTGTGGGAATCCAGCAGCTTTGTTCGGTTTTGTTCCAGCTGATGATGCGGTTCATCAAATCGCCATTGGTATTTTTTGCACGCACAGCTTTTACATTGTTGATCCACAGCTGGCGGAAGTTGAACAGCTGATCTCCAATTAACGGCACATCGGCCACCCAAACTTTACCAATTGCTTTTGCAGGTAAACCGGGTACTGCTGTTGTTAATTTTTTCCAGTTGCTGATGTTCACACCACCACTCAGCACAGGTTGTTCGTTGGGTGCTGCTTCAATCATCGTGGGGCTTGAAGCAGTACCCGCATCTTCAGGACGGATAAAAACGGGCTCACTTAACTGGTAAATTCCTCCCCTTAAAATAATATGAATGCCATGGGCAATGGAAGGATCGTTTAAACGCCGCAAATCTCTTGCTTTACGTAATGCCATGTTCAGCGTTGCAAAAGGCTTTTCTTTTGAACCATCATTTACATCAGAACCATTGGGGGAAACATAAATATCTGCTGCCCGTGCGGACAGTTGAAGTAACAATAAAAAGACCAGCAGTGAAACAGGCAATCGTTTCATTTACTACAATTAAAACATTGAAATTGGGCGAACAAAATAGCCAATAAATGTAGCCCCCTTACTGAGGCTGAAAAATGTATGGTATCGCTAAAAAGATGGAAGATTTTACTATTAAGCAGCATTTTGGCTGTTGAGCTGCAATGCCCGTTGTTATTGGGTGGCTGTTATGAACAGCAAAACCGGAAACAGGAAGATTTTACTATTCGTTTAATGGTTGTGCTTTACATTTTTGAAATTGGATGATGCTAACATAATTCAAGCAACTAAACAGTATAGGTCGGGTATTTATACTAAAAAGATGTTGAACAAATTTTAAATTACATAACTTCAGCCATAATGAAAACACATACATTAAAAAAAGAAGTATTTACCAAATTAATATTATTACTTATAGTTAGCACAGGTTTGCAAAACGTTTTATTCTTTCCTTACATAGGAAATAAAATTCAGCTTACTGAGATTCTGTTTCCAATTACACTGTTGTTTTTACCACTTTCATATTTTAAACGGTTTTCTTTTTTAAAATCAGAAACAACACTCCTGTTATTTCTGGTTTTATATTTGCTCCTGAATATACTGTCTTCTTCTCTTAGTTTGTCGAACTCTTCGTTACTGGAGTCTGCTGGTCGTGTCTATTTAGTAGCTCTTTTCTTAATGCTGTTTTTACACTTAGCACAAATGTCTCCTTCAGAAATAAGTACAGTTATCCCCAGGATTTTTTTTCTTCTGGGATGGTCGCTTTCTTTACTATCATTAAGTGGTTATGTTTTATTGTGGTTTAATATTAAGAACAAATTTGTGTATAGTTTTGCTGAATACCCTTATCTGGGTACAATCTACAGGCTTAACGGGCCAACTTTTACACCTTCAATGCTTGTAACAATTCTTTCGGTTTGCTTAATTTTTTCTTTAAACGGTTTTTCAGTTTTACCTTACAAAAAATCAGTACGTATTTTATTAATATCTATTATCGTATTGGCATGTTGTCTTACTTTTTCAAAAACACTGCTGCTAATTTTCTGGGGAGTTTTGGTAATCCTTTATAATCGGTATTTTAAACTTAACAGAATAGTTTTAATAGGAACAATATTACCTGTAATAACGCTACTTTTTTTTGCGACTCATTTTGTAATGGTCAAACCAAACACAGATCAATACAAAAACTACATAAAAACAAATTTTATAAGCTCAGATGTAGCATTTAAAATAGGAGAAAAAGAAGCGCTAAAAACCTGTTATTATCTGAATAAAAAGATTGCAATAGATTTAGTTTCAACTCATCCTCTTTTGGGAATAGGTACAGGCAATTTTAACGATGAGGTTGAGAAAAGAAAATCACAGAACAGATACCCTTCCAATTTTTTAAGCTATGACCCTCATTCAACATATTTTGGAGCCTTAGCAGAAACTGGTGTTTTAGGATTTGTAACACTATTATTGGTTATGGGATTTTTCATGGTTGCATACTCTGATATTAAGAAGGTCAGTACTGATTCTTTTTATCAATCAGTTTTTATTTTACTCGTAATTTTTTATTGTGAAGCTATTTCTACCGACATTATGAATTTCCGGCACTTGTGGGTATTGCTTGCAATAGCATTTAGTTATAGGCACAAAAACATTCTAATTTCCAACTAGTTCAGCAGACACAAATTTCTCGTTTGTGCCTTACTTCTTGCCCTTGTTGGTATTCAATTGCTGAATTATATTCTCTTGCATAAGAAAGTACAGCCCGCCGTCGTTGCGTCGCCTGACCAACGACACCTGTTCCGAAGTTGAATATTTTTGATTTTTGCGATTGGTCGGAAGGCACAAACTCGGCGTGTTTTTTTGATGCTTCCTTACTTAATCAACCACCATACTCGCAGGCGCAAGCATCCCACTTGTGTCAAACTTCTGATGGTTCAGGAATAAAATTCCAATGCTAAGAAACAAACGATAAAAACAGGCAAATTCTCCCTTAAAACCTCACTTTCAGGCACTTAAACCGTGTCTTACAGCGTCTAAATCGATACGTGCAGCGCCTAAATCGTGTCGTGCACTGCCTAAATTGCATCTTACACTGCCTTAATTACAGCGTGCAGCGTCCAAATCAATATGTGCAGCTCCTAAATCAAGTCGTGCAGTCTCCAAATCGTGTCTTGCACTGTCTTAATTGCATCTTACACTGCCTAAATTGCAGCGTGCAGCGTCTAAATCGATATCTACAGTGGCAAAATCAACATCTGCAGTGCCTTAATCAGCATCTCCAATAACAAAATCGGTATCTGTATCTACATAAGAGTTATTTACAATAGCAAAATCACTATTAACAATTTACATTTATTTCCATCCAGATAATCGTAAGAAAAGTTGATTACACAAATAAATCATCGAACCAAATATCAAAGCAACATAAAACAAGAATACTTCCATCCCCTCGTAACCAAACTCGCTTTTGTTAGAGTAAAAAAGTAAAAGGAAATAGGATACCAGAACTGATACAAAAAATATCACAGGCTTTGCTTTGTTAAACTTACCCAGAAAAAACAAAACTATCCCGATTACTAAACCTGATAATATCCAGCACAGAAAAAAATACACATATCCATCAAATCCAGAAACAGACAATTCAAAAAGCTTATTAAACTTATTGACAAGAGGCAAAAAAAGCAGAATAAGAATACCTGTTATTACCGCAGCTATTACAAAACTGAAGAATCTTTTTTTACTCATTTTACTTTTTTTAAAAAAACTATTAACTCACAAGCAAAAGCATCCTGCTTGTACAGCACTTCATTTTACTGATACACCCTTACCCAATCAACCATCATACTCATCGGCAAATGCGAAGGATTTATTTTTCCCACCCAGTTGCCACCAAGCTGCATATCAATCATTACATAAAACGGCTGGTCAAACGGCCATTGACTTTTATCAGCATCAGTTTTTCTTGGATATGTAAACGTAGGCACACCGTTTAATGTAAATACAAGTTTATCACTGTACCATTCCAGTCCAAATACATTGTAATCATTCTCTTTCATTTTTGCCGTTCCGTAATGCGGTGGATTATTATCCTGCTTTAATTCAATCGTGTAATAAGAATGTACCGTTTGATAAATGATGTTATCAAAGTTGAGATGTTCCATAATATCAATCTCGCCATTACGTGGATACTTCCCGTATTTATCCTGTTCGCTCAGCATCCACATGGCAGGCCATGCACCCTGTGCAGTTGGCAGCTTTGCCCTGATTTCAATTTTTCCATATTGAAAAGAAAACCTTCCTTTTGTATAAACACCTCCTGTTAAATACGGACGGTGATCAGTTGCGGTATCAGTATTTACAATACCATTCAGAAATAACAAGCCATCTTTTACAGCATAACATTTTTCATCGCTGCTCATGTGTTTGTTCCAGTCGCTCTTGCCTTCAGGAATCTTTGTCCATTTGAGTGTATCAATTGATGAGCCGTTAAACTCATCCTGCCAAACCAGTTTCCATTTACCATCAGTATGTTCTTTTTGCTGAATAAAAACAGTATTCTTTGTTGTACTCTGCTTTTGTGATTGACAGGAAATGAAAACAACTGCTGCTGCAGCTAAAACAAAACAGCTGGTTAATTTATGATGTAGCATAAGAACATTTATATGCTTAAAGCTAACCAATATGGCTTTAAAAAATGCAGGCAAACGGTTGTGCAAAGAATTGAAATTATTTATACGGCACAAAATCTTCCGGCAACATATCTGCAAGCCGCTCATACATCCATACTCCTTCAAAATAAAAACCTGAAACGGAAAGCATCTTGCCAGTTTCATCTATAAAAATAGGTGGCTGAAACGGTGTAATTCCTGAAGATGTTCCGGTACGTGGTTGTCCAAATAAATAGCGTTTACGCAAAAGCTGTTTCTTTAAATCTGTATCGGTTTGCAGAAAAATACTCAAGCCATCTGCAATCTCAAGCTTATAAATTTTATAACCCGAATCTGAATAAAGATGCAAAACACTATCTTCTGTTACAGGTGATGCAACATAAAAACTTTTCTTACTTGCACCGTTCGTGATTGTGGCTTTGTGCAAAATCTTCATATCAAATCCATCTTTTTGCAAACGGTAATTAACCAGACTGCGGAGAAAAAACATACTGCTTCCTTCGTATACCTGCATCCGTCTCTTCTTCCATACAGCTATTTGCTTTTCACTCCCCTGCATTTCTTCGTAATAAGAATAACCATAGAACCTTGATTCGCTGTTATATAAGTTAAAGTGAAAATGCAGCAAATCAAAAGATACCCGATAACCGAGTTCAGGATTTTCAACAATTAATATTGTATCCGTGTAAGCAACAATTTCGCCTTCTTTGCTGCCTGATGCAAATTGCACATGACCGATGTTGATGATTTTACATTGTTCAGCTGCATAAGTTACTCCCAGAAATTTTTTCTTAAATTCTTCCAGGTATTCCATGCGGTTTGCTTTTGTTAAAATCAAAAGCTCTTTGATCTCCTTCACGTTTTTTACCATGAAAAAAGTAACAGGCATATTTGATGACATAAGATCAACAGTAAGCAACTGCTTTTCAAATTCAACAAACGATACCACAACATTATAACGACCTGGAATAAATGGTCCAAGTGTAAACTCGCCTTTAGCATTGGTTACTGTACCTTTTGTAGAATTGTTGATATATACACTGGCACCTGCAAGTGGCAATCCTGTTTCAGCACTGATCACTTTCCCTGTAATAAATAAACTTTGGGCTTGCAGCTGTGAAGACTGTAATAGAAGAAGAAAAAAAATCAGCCGGAGAAAAACAGGCATTGTTTATAGATATTACCAAACTTACATATTTATTTGCGTAATATCAGATCAATTATAGAAGAGATTTTTCAGCAAAGATTTCAACCATTCTTCACATCATCTAAGCCAAACTCCTGCAGAGAAACAAGTACATTCTCTGCATCATTTTCTGAATACGCTGCAATAAGACGTTGCTTTATTTCATTACTGAGATGCTTTTTACCATTGTTCACCCTGATAATCACTTCAAACATTTGTTCAGGTCTTATGGTTTTTGTTACATATCCCCATGCACCCAGCTTAAGAATAAGTACCACATCATCCGGGTTATCGAGTGAACTTAATATGATCACTTTTGAATTGACATCAATTTTGTTTAAGCGACTGATAAATTCAAACCCACTCATGTTTGCCATAACAAGATCAAGCAAAATAACCTGCGGCTGCAATTGCTGGGCAAGTTTTAAAGCTTCCTCGCCATTTCCGCAATTGGCAACAACAGTAAATCTTGGATCAAGGTCTAATATAAAATTCCAGGTATCCCTGATTAATTTGTGATCGTCTAAAATAAGAATGCTGACTTTGTTTAATGAAGCTTCCATTTGGGTAATGCAGAATAACAGAATTAATTCTAATTCTGACTGATGATAAGGTTTTGAGATATATTAATAAAAAACTCCTTCAGGTGAAGGAGTTTTTCTGATTATATGTTGAACGATTTTTATTTCGTGTCGGTTAAACCTGCACAGGTATAATCGAGATTCAATCGAGCGATGTTTGTAATCGAAATTTCTTTTGGACAAACAGCTTCACATGCACCAGTGTTTGTACATGCACCAAAGCCTTCTTTATCCATTTGTGCCACCATGTTCATCACCCTTGTTTTACGTTCGGGCTGACCTTGAGGTAACTGGTTTAAGTGTGCTGCTTTTGCACTCACAAACAACATTGCTGATGAGTTTTTACATGCTGCAACGCAGGCACCGCAACCAATACAGGCTGCTGCTGCAAATGCTGCATCAGCTTTTGCTTTTTCAATAGGCAGAGCGTTGGCATCAACTGCATTACCTGTGTTTACACTGATGTAACCACCGGCTTGTATAATACGGTCAAACGCTGTACGGTCAACCATTAAATCTTTAATAATGGGGAATGCATTTGCTCTCCAAGGTTCAACCACAATGGTTTCGCCTTCGTTGAAAGCACGCATGTGTAACTGGCAGGTAGTGTTGGCTTCCCATGGTCCGTGCGGACGACCATTGATATACATACTGCACATACCGCAAATACCTTCACGGCAATCATGATCAAAAGCAATAGGATCTTTATCTTCTGCAATAAGTTCCTCATTCAGCACATCAAACATTTCAAGAAAACTCATTTCCTGTGAAATATTTTTTACATCGTAGGTTTCAAAACCACCTTTGTCTGTGCTGTTTTTCTGACGCCAAACTTTGAGTTTAAGATTGATATTCTTATGTTCCATATTAACCTCTATCTCCTAAAGGAGATTTTTAAGTTTAAAATTATTTATAAAGAACCTTTTATTCAAACTGTTTGCCTTATTCCCCTTCAGGGGTTAGGGCATTACTTGTAACTTCTCTGACTTGGTTTCACCACTTCGTAATTCAACTCTTCTTTATGTAACTGCCAATCATGTTCACTCTTCATTTCCCATGCAGCAACATACATAAACTTATCATCATGACGTAAAGCTTCACCATCTTCTGTCTGGTGTTCTTCACGGAAGTGGCCACCACAGCTTTCTTCACGGTTTAATGCATCAATGCACATCAACTCGCCCAGTTCAATAAAGTCAGCCACACGGTTTGCTTTATCCAGTTCAGGGTTCATTTCGTTGATTTCGCCGGGGATTTTCACATCGCTCCAGAATTCATTTTTCAACTGCTGAATTTCTTTGATCGCCTGTTTCAATCCTTCTGCATTACGGGCCATACCACATTTTTCCCACATGATTTTACCCAAACGCTTATGAAAACTTTCAACAGTTTTTGTACCCTTAATGTTCATGAGCATGTGAATGCGGTCACGAACTTTGCTTTCTGTTTCTGCAAATGCAGGATGATCTGTTGGAATTGATTTCGTCCTGATTTCATCAGCCAGGTAGTTACCAATTGTATAAGGAATTACAAAGTAACCATCAGCCAAACCCTGCATCAATGCACTTGCACCCAAACGGTTTGCACCATGATCGCTGAAGTTTGCTTCACCCAGGCAATATAAACCGGGGATGGTTGTCATCAGTTCATAATCAACCCACAATCCACCCATTGTATAGTGTACAGCAGGATAGATACGCATCGGAACTTCGTATGGATTTTCGCCTGTGATTTTTTCATACATATCAAACAGGTTACCA
This sequence comes from Chitinophagaceae bacterium UBA1931, assembly GCA_002337125.1. Lineage (GTDB taxonomy): Bacteria > Bacteroidota > Bacteroidia > Chitinophagales > Chitinophagaceae > Lacibacter. Next base: position 571,289 of record DDFJ01000001.1, on the reverse strand, counting down.
TACTTTTCTTTTACCACATCCTTACCCATTTGAGTAATGGTTTCTGCATCAGCTTCAATACCACGCTTACCTGCTTCAATTTTTCCATAACGCTGAATAGCTGCAGCAAAATCAAGATAAACAGCCTGCTTACTTGTACCTACACCATAACCGGCATCGCAACGTTCTTTTGCAGCACGGCTTGCCACGTCACGGGGAACGAGGTTACCAAATGCAGGATATCTCCTTTCGAGATAATAATCTCTTTCTTCTTCAGGAATGTCAATTGATTTGCGTGTATCGCCTTGTTTCTTCGGAACCCAGATGCGTCCATCGTTACGAAGTGATTCACTCATGAGTGTTAATTTACTCTGGTGATCGCCACTTACAGGAATACAGGTGGGGTGAATTTGTGTGAAGCAGGGATTTGCAAACAATGCTCCTTTTTTATGTGCTTTCCATGCAGCAGTAACGTTACTGCCCATGGCATTTGTTGAAAGATAAAATACGTTTCCGTATCCACCAGTACAAAGCAATACTGCATGACCGAAGTGACGTTCCAGTTCGCCTGTAACAAGGTTACGGGCAATAATACCACGTGCTTTGCCATCAATCATTACCACATCCAGCATTTCATGACGTGAATACTGAACGACATTACCCAATGCAATCTGGCGTTCCTGTGCCTGGTATGCACCTATTAATAACTGCTGACCTGTTTGACCTGCAGCATAGAATGTACGTTGTACCTGTGTACCACCAAATGAACGGTTGCTGAGCAAACCACCATATTCCCTTGCAAAAGGAACACCTTGTGCCACGCACTGATCAATAATGTTGGCGCTTACTTCGGCCAAACGATGAACGTTTCCTTCACGTGCACGGTAGTCGCCACCTTTAATGGTATCGTAAAATAAACGGTAGGTGCTGTCACCATCGTTCTGATAGTTTTTTGCAGCGTTAATACCACCCTGTGCAGCAATTGAGTGTGCACGGCGTGGACTATCCTGGAAACAGAAAGTTTTTACTTTATATCCCAGTTCGCCCAAAGCAGCAGCAGCTGAAGCACCGGCAAGACCTGTACCAACTACAATAATTTCAAGACTGCGTTTGTTTGCAGGGTTAACAAGCTTACAGGTTGATTTATACTTTGTCCATTTGGAATCTAAGGCACCAGCAGGAATTTTAGCATCTATCATTTTATTCTATTAAGAATTAAAAATTTTTATAACAGTGATTTCGGTTCAATCAGTGAAGGATTTTAATTAATCCAGCCAAAGTGAAAACTCAAAGGCATTAAAGCAAACATTAAGGGAACAATGATTGCAAATGCATAACCAAGTGTACTAACAACTGCAATCCATTTTGGATTACTTAAGCCAAATGTTCTGCATGCACTTTGTACGCCATGTGCCAGGTGGTAACCTAACGCAGCACAGCCAAGTACATATACCAGGATGGTTACAATTACCTGCCAGCTGTCGCCAATGAATGTATCTTTCATCTTTGTGTATAAATCAATTTCCCCTTCCAGACCGATAAAGCCTTGTGCCGAACGGTTAGGAATCCAGAAATGAGCTAAGTGCAACACCAGAAAGATTAAGATTAAAACGCCCAGCAAACCCATGCTGCGGCTGTACCATTTACTTCCTTTGTTTCCGAAAGTAACATCGTACTTAATTGCACGTTTGCTGCGGTTTGAAAGTTCAACCATAAGTCCCTGGATAATGTGCAGTATTAAACCTGCAAACAATCCAACTTCTAATAAACGGGGAACCCAGTTAGCACCCATGAAATGTGCGCCTTTATTAAACATTTCACCGTTATCATTTGCCCAGATACAGGCATTTAAGCCAACATGTACAATTAAAAACAGAACGAGAAACAAACCGGTAAAACCCATCACCAATTTCTTTCCTACGGAAGATGTAAACATTTGTTTAAACGTCATAACGAATATTTTTGTGAGAGCCGGTGCAAATTTAAGGTTTGAAGCAACAAAAAGTTCATTCCGTTTAAATCTTAAAAACGAACACTGCTATGAAATGCAGAGATGTCGACAATTTCTGAATGAACAATGACGAGAATCAGTTTGATTAAAATCTTATACCCAATGTTAAACCACCCCTGATACCGGCCCATGGCCCGTCAACAATAAGCTTCACACTGTTAGCTGTTACTTCATTACTTACATTTCCAACAGGTAAACTGATATCATCAAGTGTTTGTTTAATATCATTTTGTTCAGCAGTTGATAAAGGAGCTGATGGTATTCCGTTTAATGTACCTTTTCCACTGCCATAATGTGCACCAAGTATCCACCAGTCAAGTGAAACATATTTTCCAAGATTCCATTGTGCACCAATCATCAGTCCGGCAGCATTTGTTTTGATATTACCCATCAGGTTCAATGTTTTTGATGGTCCTGTACCTGATGAATATTCAACCGGTACATTATCTGCACTAAATGATGCATAACGGTAATAAGGAGCAAAATAAAAACCTCTGCCATAACCTTTGCGGCCGGTATAGAATCGTATTTCAGGTGTGATGGCTGTATTTTTCAAACGCAGGTTATCAATCATGTTGATGGTGTTGGGATCAGTTGCATCAGCTGCATTTTTAATGGCGCTGCTGAATGGTATCCCGGTTGAAGGCATGGTACGGAAGCCTAATGCTAATGAAATATGTTTTGTAACTACACGCTCGTACTGAAACGAATAATTTTTAAGCCCTGCACTGAAGAGATTAAATTTTACAATATTCATTCCGGGTTTACTGCTGTTTTTAGCAGGCTTGCTTTTGCCGGTTGAGTTTCCTGAAGCTGCATCAAGCGTGTTTTGGGCATACAATGTGGAAGTGCTGAAAGCAATAAGCAGAACAAGGATAGATTTTCTGTTAAGCATAATGAAAAAGTTTTGGGTTAATGATAGCAGGGTAAAATTCGTTAAAAAAAACGATTCGTTTTGTCGTTGTAAAACTTCTTTTGAAACAAATTACACATCAAGACGTTTGCTCAACTCCATATCAATTTTTTTAAACAAGTGATATGGTTTATAAACTCTCCAGTTGTCAATATCCATCAGCTCAAGATAGCGGTTCAGCTTCAGCTTCTTAAAATCGTATTGTGTTTGTTCGGGCATGTTAACAATAACTGTCCAGCCATTTTCATCGGCACAGTTTTCATACCACTCTTCGTAATAGTCTCTTGTGCTTCCATGAAAGTTCAGCACATTTTCTGCAATAAAGATGAATTTGTAAATTCCTTCACCCATCAGTTTTTCCACCACTTCCCTCTTCAGTTCCATTACATCATTTTCAATGGCATCATTCCATTCGCCAATCATTTCAATAATGGCGTAACGTTCAATATAATCTGCTATGAGAATTTTTAAGTAAAGTGTACGGCTGCCAAACTCATCCCATTGCGGATGGATATAATAATTGTAAACAGTTTGAGAAAATTCAAACTCTGAATACTGCCTGCCAAAAAAAGGAGAACGCTCATCTTCTTCACTCGTGTAAATGTGGCGCCAGTTATAAAATGGTTCAATATCATGCATAGCTACAAAACATCCTCATTGAGGAGCTGCAAAGTTCCAATCATCTGAAATGAAAAAGAAATTTTTTTCTAATTACTTATTTCATCATTAAAAAAACCAATGTGCGAAAGCACCAGTACAGGGTTCATGTAATTGAGCAATGTTGACCTGATGAGATTGGACAGATCACTGCTTTTCATGCAATAAGCCTGGTTGGTTAATGAAAGTTTGAAGGAGTTGATTTTGTAATGAGCCAGTTTCGCCATCTGAACAATGTGTTCTTCGCCAATCCTGAACTGCTCAGCTATATGCGACTGATCATCGAATTGAGATTGTTTCATGATAAAGGTTTTACAGATGTTGGACAATATTATAACGCTCCCCACGCCATAAAATTGCCTGCATGTATTTGAATTGGTTATTGCTGTTGCTGTTGCTGCTGGGCGGCTTCCTCTGCCAGGCGTACTGCTTCCTTATCTGATTCGGTAATGAATACCTGCACATCATTGAGCTCTTCAAACACATGCCCGTCTTCATACCCAACTGAAACATAAACAGAAAGTGTTTGTTTTGCTAACCCCTTGAATGTTCCTTTCAATGGAGTGCAATCATCGAAATTACGGCCAACAGCCAGCTTTACATGGTGAGTTGTAGCCCAAACATTATTTGTTGGGTCAAGACCCATCCAGCCAAGCTCAGGAACCCATACTTCCACCCATGCATGCGTAGCACCTTCGCCACGCATTCCGTTTTTGTTCGGACAAATATATCCACTCACATACCTTGAAGGAATACCAATGGTTCTTAACAGCTGCAACAGCACATGCGCAAAGTCCTGGCACACACCACTGCGGTGTTCAAGAATTTCATCAACAGTTGTTTCAATGGTTGTAATGCCTTTAATGTATTTGAACTCCTTGTAAATGTAACCGGAACATGCTTCCGAAATTTCCATTACAGTTTTATCATCAATCTTAAGTGAGCTGATGATTTGTTTGATTGCTTTTGCTGATTTTATTTCATCAGGTCGTGTAAGTTCAAGCAAGTGAAAATCGTCTGCAACTTTTTGCCTTACCTGTTCCATTGTTGCAGATGTTAAATTGATTTTTTCTTCGCCCAACGTACGCACCACCACCCTGCTGTCGATCACAAATACAGCATGAGATTCAAGTAAACTGAAATCGGCACATCGGTTTCCCCAGTAATCAAGAAAGAAAAACAGCTCAGGGTCGGATGAAATTTTTACATCATGTTGTAAAATTTCCTGCTGTTCAGATGCCACCGGGTAAATGCGTATCTGGTTAACGCTTTCTTTTACCGGTCGGTTATATAGATATTTTGTTACGTGATGTATTTTAAAAACGGGCATGGTTGGTATCTGCTATGCGTAAGAGAAAAATTGTTGTCCTAATACATGCGAAAATTTCAGCATGTCCTGCTTTGATTCCTGCAGAAAGTATTGCAAGGTAACCTGTTTAATGGAGGTTTCATCTGCATATTTTACACGGCTGTGAATACGTCCGAATTCTCTCAGCATCATTTGTTTCTGAGGCGGATCGTTTTCATCAAGCACATTCATCAGATATTTTTCCATTCGTTCAAGTGAATAAACTACCGAACGGGGAAAATATTGATTGAATACCGCCTGGTGTAATACATTACTGTTTGTAGCATTACTGCTGTAGTATTTCATGTGCAGTTCATACCCCGATAACGACAATAAAAGATTACGCCAGAATAAAATATCTTTTTCATCATCAAGGTCGAAGTTTATCTGTTGAAATTGTTTAAATGTAATATCAGATGTTAAAACTCCTCTTTCAATATAACGGCCGATGTTCATAAAATCCCATCCCATACCTCTTGGCATAGTTGTATCAGTTACACCTACATAAGTTAAACATTGCTTCAGCAAATTGCCAATTGTTGGCAATGCATCAGCACCAGAAAGTTTTTTTTCAAGACCCGGATGATTCACTGTGTGGTAAAGCTGGTTTACTTCTTCCCACACTTCTTTGGTGATATGATCCTGCATTCCTCTTGCATTCTCTCTTGCCTTGTTAATAAGGCTGCGGAGTGAATTATGGTTATTGCGGTTTATAACAAGATATTTCAGTGTATCAGTGCTGGAATACTCTATCTGGTTTATTTCTTCTGCACTTAAGTTTCCGAATAATTCCAATACCGGTTTCCATGAATGTACTCCGTATGGTCCTTTATCAAGTGAAAGAACATAATTGGTAAGCAATACCCTTAACAGTCCTTCGGCCCGCTCTATATAACGGTTCATCCAAAACATTGAATCAGCTACTCTGCTCAGCATTTGTTATACTATTTTTTGAATGATTGAATTTGATTTACCTCCTTATCATCTTTCTGTACTCCGCCCGACGAGGTCTTCCGACGGCTACATCTTACATCGAACAAACATTAATCGATCACCCATGTGTCTTTACTTCCTCCACCTTGCGATGAGTTAACAACAAGTGATCCCTCCTTCAGTGCAACCCGTGTTAATCCACCGGGAACAATCTGCACACCATCAGGGCCGCACAATGCATACGGACGAAGATCAACATGTCTTGGCTTTAACTGATCATCAATAAAACAGGGAACTGTTGATAATTTGATGATTGGCTGTGCAATAAATTCACGTGGTGTTTTTTCGATTGCATGTTTAAACTTACTGATCTCCTCATCGCTTGCTGTATTTCCCATCAGCATACCGTAACCACCACTCTGGTTTGTACGTTTCACCACCATTTTATGCATATTCTCAAATACATATTTACGTTCATCTTCATTACTCATCTGGTAAGTAGGAACATTGGGTAAGATGGGTTCTTCATTCAAATAGTATTTAATCATTGCAGGCACATAAGCATACACAGCTTTATCATCTGCAACACCATTACCAACTGCATTTGCCAACGCAACAGTTCCTTTCCTGTATGCACCAATAATACCCGGTATTCCAAGAATACTATCCGGCCTGAATAATAAAGGATCCATAAACTCATCATCAATCCTCCGGTAAATCACATCAACCTGCTGCAAACCTGCAGTGGTTTTCATATATACTTTGTGATTATCGATCAGCAAATCTCTTCCTTCAACCAGTTCAATACCCATTTGCCGTGCAAGGAATGTATGTTCGTAATACGCCGAGTTGTAAACACCCGGTGTAAGTAATACAACGGTTGGATTAGAAACGGGCCTTGGTGACAATGCTCTCAAATTATTATGCAGCAATAAAGGATAGTTGTGCACCATACGCACATTGGCTTGCGATAACAGATCAGGAAACAAGCGCTTGGTTACTTCCCTGTTCTCCAGCATGTACGAAACACCGGATGGTGTACGCAGGTTATCTTCAAGAATATAAAACGTTCCATCTTCTCCCCTGATTAAATCAATCCCTGAAATGTGTACATAAATATCATGCGGTACATTAATGCCTGCAATTTCACGGAGGTAATGCGGGCAGGATGCAATCAGTTCAGCAGGAATGATTTTGTCTTTCAGAATCTGCTGTTCATGATAAATGTCTTTGAGAAATAAATTCAACGCCTTTAACCTTTGCTGAATTCCTTTTTCAATGTGAGCCCATTCTGCTGCTGTAATAATTCTTGGCAAAATGTCGAATGGAAAAATGCGTTCAATACCCGCATCATCGCTGTACACAGTAAAAGTGATGCCCTGGTTCATGAATAATTCACCAGCAAGCTTGTGTTTGAGCTGAAGATCATCAATACTGTGATTACGGATTGTTTCAACCAGCTTTTGATAGGGCAGCCTGATCTGCCTGTCGAACTGCATTTCGTCAAATAATGCAGTGCCGGTCTGATAGTTTTGTATCAGAAATTCGCTGTCCATAGTTGATTTTAAGTGTTATAAAAAAAGAGTTGATGGCGTACTTTTTGTACGGCAAACAACTCTCCGCTCAATTTAGCGAAAAAGAACATGCTGATGAAAAAATCAGCTGTTGATTTTCAAAAAATCTTTTAACTGCTGGTAAGATGCATCAATAAGAGATGATTTCTTTGGCAGATCAATAATATCCTTCACGGCTTCAGGTAACGGTACTGTTTGATGTATTACAGGTTCAACCACATCGTAAAACTTAACCGGGTGTGCAGTTTCAAGAAAGATTCCTTTTAACCCGGAGTGTTTCTGCAAATAGTTTTCCAATGCAAGAAAGCCCACTGCACCATGCGGATCAAGTGTGTAACCATATTCATCAAATACACGCTTCATGGTTGCTTTTGTTTCTTCATCTGTAATACTTACGCTGCTGAATTTTTCTTTCAGCTGCGGAAACTGGTTGTGAAACAGTTCCAGTATACGGACGAAATTGCTGGGATTACCCACATCCATTGCGTTGGATATTGTTGCGACTGCTTTTTTGGGTGCATAGTTCTGCGATTGCATAAACTGCGGCACCACATCATTAGCATTGCAGGCGGCAATAAAATGTTCAACAGGTAAGCCGCTGGTATGTGCCAGCACACCTGCGCAGATATTTCCAAAGTTGCCGCTGGGCACACAAACAACTGGCGGCTGTTCTTTTTGTTTCCACTGCTTGTAAGCAAAGAAATAATAGAACTGCTGCGGCAGCCATCTTGCCACGTTAATTGAATTGGCTGAAGTAAGAAATAACTGCTTGTTGAGTTCTTCATCAGCAAAAGCCTGTTTCACCATTTGCTGGCAATCATCAAATGTTCCTTTAACTTCTAACGCATGAATATTTTTTCCAAGAGTTGTTAATTGTTTTTCCTGCACGCTGCTTACTTTACCGCTGGGATAAAGAATCACCACTTCCACTCCTTCCACATCATAAAAACCATTGGCAACAGCACCACCTGTATCACCACTTGTTGCAACAAGCACCGTTACTTTTTTATCCGCACCTTTTACAAACTGTCCGAGGCAACGGCTCATAAATCTTGCGCCTACATCTTTAAACGCAAGTGTGGGGCCATGAAATAATTCCAGCGAATAAATTGAATCAGTTACTTTTTCCAGCGGTATAGGAAAGTTCACTGTTTCTGAAACAATGCGGAACAGTTCTTCATCGGTCATTTCATTTCCGATGTATGGCTTAATCACACGAAATGCAATTTCTTCGTTGCTGATTGATTCAATATTGGCAATAAGATCTTGATCAACCTGCGGAATTGTTTCAGGAAAATACAATCCTTTATCAGGAGCCTGCCCCAATATCGTTGCTTCTTTAAATGAAGTAATGGGCGATTGCTTATTTAGACTGTAGTATTTCAATTTGAAAATTTGATGATTTGAAAATTTGAAAATGGGAAAACATCGTACTTCTTATATCGTACATTGTACATCATTTCACCACTTCCACCCCTTTCTTATTAATCGAGGTTACATACGTACGATAATCAATTCCAAGTTTTGTAAACACACCCTGCATAATCTGCTCTACATTTTTGGCAATGGTTTCATCTGTGCTCAGCATGAAAATAGAAGGACCGCTTCCTGAAATTCCACCACCCAATGCACCAGCTTCTTTGCTCTTCTGTTTTATTTCATCAAAACCCGGAATTAAAATACTGCGTACAGGCTCAATGATCACATCTTCCAGGCTTCTTCCAATTAAATCGGTATCGCCTTTTTCAAAACCTGCAACAAGTCCTGCAATATTTCCCCATTGTTTGATGGCATTTTTCAGCAATACTTCTTTGCGCAGAATCTGTCGTGCATCGCTGGTCTTTACTTCAATCTGAGGATGCACCACTGTTACAAACAAAGAAGGTGAATTGAGCTGCACAATATCCAGCGGGTGAATGGAACGGATCAGCGTAACACCACCTGTAATACATGGTGTAATATTATCTGCATGCTTTACACCACTGGCAAGCTTTTCGCCATTCATGGCAAACTGCACAAGATCATCGGTTGAAAAAATATTTCCCAGCAAATGATTGGCAGCAACAGCAGCACCTGCAGCACTGGCAGCACTTGAGCCCAAACCACTTCCCGGCTTAATATGTTTTTCAATCTCCACTTCAAAACCAAACTTCTGTTCCATTTTTTCCATGATGGCTAACAGCACAACTCCTGCTACATTCCGTTCAGGTTCTGTTGGAAGATTATAAGCATCTTTATTGATAATAATCACCTTCGGTTCATCAATCAGCTTCAGCTTCATGATATCGTATGGTTCATCTAATGCCATTCCAAGAATATCAAAACCACAAACAAGGTTGGCAACTGTTGCCGGACATTTAACGACTACTTCTTTCATGTGTTTATTTTTGTGCTGCTCTTAAAATATCTGCAAATACACCACTGGCTGTTACTTCAGCACCTGCGCCGGCACCTTTCACCACCATTGGCTGTTCTTTATAACGATCGGTATAGAATAACACCACGTTGTCTTTACCATACAAATGATACAGATCGTGCTGCGGTGGAATATGCTGTAATCCCACACTGGCCTTTCCGTCATTAAAACTTGCAACAAACTTCAGCTTGCAGTTTTCAGCATTTGCTTTATCAAAAATGGCTTTGAAATGCGGTTCTTCTTTTTTCATGGCTTCATAAAAATCAGCCACACTTCCTTTCATACAGCTTTCAGGTAAAAAGCCGTTGCAGGCAATATCATCCATTTCCATCTGCACACCAGCTTCACGTGCAAGAATCAGAATCTTGCGCATTACATCAGTACCGCTTAAATCAAGACGAGGATCAGGTTCAGTATAACCTTCATCCTGCGCCTGTTTCACCACTTCAGCAAATGGTTTGCTGCCATCGTAGTTGTTAAACACAAAATTCAATGTACCGCTAAGCACTGCTTCCATACGGTGAACGCTGTCGCCGCTGCGCATTAAATCGTTGAGCGTACCAATAATGGGCAAGCCTGCACCAACATTGGTTTCAAACAAAAACGGCGCATTAAATTCAGTTGAAAGATGTTTCAGTTTTTTATAGTTGCTGAATTTGGATGATGCTGCCACTTTATTACATGCAACAACAGCAATACTTTTTTCAAGCAGCAATGCATATACATCAGCAATGGCAGCATTGGCAGTAACATCTACAAAAACAGAGTTCCGTAAATTTTTATCAATGGCCGATTGTACAAAACGCTGCAGGTTAGCTTCAGCACCATTCTGCAATAGTTCTTCCCATTTGCTTAAATCAACACCGCTTTCATCAATAATCATTTTGCGGCTGTTGCTTAAGCCGGCAATATTTACCTGCAGGCGCAGGTGCTGCTCAAGAAACGATTGCTGCTTCTTTAACTGATCCAGCAAACGCTTGCCCACATTACCGGTACCAACAATATACAGGTTCACCTGCTTGCGGGTTGTTTCAAAAAATTCTTCGTGCAATACGTTTACTGCTTTGCGCACATCGGCAGTAGCAACCACGGCAGAAATGTTCCGTTCGGTTGATCCCTGTGCAATAGCACGTATGTTTACACCATTGCGGCCAAGTGCCGAGAACATCCGTCCGCTGATGCCGGTGTGGTGACGCATCTGGTCGCCCACCAGCGCCACAATCGACAAATCTTTTTCAATCTGCAGCGGGTTTACTTTATCAGTTACAATTTCATAATCAAATGCTTTATCCACCACTTCTTTTGCCCTTGCAGCATTCGCCACATCCACACCCACACAAATAGAATGTTCAGACGAACCTTGTGTAATGAGGATGACATTGATCTGTGCATTGGCCAGCGCAGCAAACAACCTGCTGCTGAAACCCGGAATACCAATCATACCACTACCCTCCAGGCTTAACAAAGCCAGTGAGTTGATGCTTGAAATACCGGTAATAATGTTTTCAGGAGCGGGCTTATGTTCAATCACCGTTCCATGATCGTTTGGCGCAAATGTATTCTTGATCCACACCGGGATGTTTTTATTTAACACCGGCTGTATGGTTGGCGGGTAAATTACTTTGGCACCAAAGTGCGAAAGCTCCATGGCTTCCTGGTACGAAATGGAAGGAATGATTTTGGCATTGGCCACCCAGCGTGGATCAGCCGTCATCATACCACTTACATCAGTCCAAATTTCAAGCGAAGATGCATCAACAGCTGCTGCAATAATCGCAGCAGTGTAGTCCGATCCTCCACGGCCAAGTGTTGTGGTAACGCCGGCTGCATCGCTGGCAATAAAACCCGGAACAACCACTAATTTTTCTGCTTTGTTTTTTATAAATGCATTCACCAGTTCATTGGTTACTGCAAAATCAACAGCTGCATTGCTGTAATTAGAGTTGGTACGTATCAGTTCCCTTGCATCTTTCCAAACAGAAGCTGTTCCGTTTGAACTAAAGGCGGCATTAATAATGGTGGATGATAACAACTCACCATAACTCACCAGTTTATCTTTTGTACGCAGCGATGATTCGCCCAGTAAAAAAATACCATTGCAGATGTCTTCAATTTCGTTGCAGTATTTTTTAACCATGCTCAGCACACTGCTCTGGTTTTGTACAGGTATCAGCTGCTTTACCGTTTGCAGGTGACGGGTTTCAATTTCCTTCAGCACATCTTTGTACGTTTCGTCCGTTGCCGAAGCCTTAGTACCACAGTTCAGCAACAGATCGGTAGTGCCGCTCATTGCACTCACCACAAGAACTGCTTCCCCGTTGTTCAGTTTGTTTTTTACAATCTCAACAACCTGTTTCATTGCATCTGCACTTCCCATTGAAGTGCCACCAAATTTTAAAACCAGCATATAAAGTAAGATAAACGTTTAGTAAATAAAGAGAACCTTTTGTTTTGCAGCGTGTTGCCCAGGGGGTAATATGAGTATATACAATCCGCTTAGCGGATTGTTGTGGTTGTAGTTGTTGTGCCGGAGAGCACACTTAAAGAGTAATATGTAGGTACAACCTGTGTCATGAGGCTGTGAAGATAATCAGCAATGCCCATAGAACAAGCGTTAGCCGGGGAGAAATATTTTTTTGTGGTACCGGCTGCAGTGTTTCATGGCATCACCTGTTGCCACGCTCGGTTCATCGTTCCGCTTTCATGGCAGCTATTGTCTGAACCGGGATTTGGGTTGATTTTATGGATGAAGAATATGAATGTTTTTTATTACTCAATTGATATTACAACCTGACAATATAAGCATGCCACACTGATTAAAATCATTCTGTATTGTATTGGCTGAACATACATTTAATTCATGAAAAAGCTTTTACCTTTTGTTATCACCTTATTATTCCCGGTTATTCTATTTTGTCAGAATGCTGAAAAATGCGGAGGACCGGTGATTTCAATGGGAGTTGATCTGGCCAGTTCAACAACACTTACTGTTGGTTTTAAACGACCTCTCCGGCCAAAAGAGTTTTGGCATGATAAAAACAAAAAGGAATACGAAAATTCATTTGTTATTTATTACAAGCCGGTATTTACATTGGGAGATAATTCCCTGATGGGAAAAGGTATTGATACAGCAACAAAAAGATACGATCTGCAGCTAACTGCTGATAATGAGTATGCAAATGTTGATTTGATTAACCTGCTTCCCGGCACCACCTATGATGTTTGTGTTTATACACGTTGCGGTCAGAAACTGGCAGGCCCGTTGTGCAGCAGCAAAACCACTTCAACCATCGCTCCGTGCTTTATTAAACTAATCAGAAGCAACAACAGCAGTGCCGATTTTACATTCGAGTTTTATCCCAAAACGAGTATTCATCCTTCCAGAATTCTGATTGAATATGGTGAAGGAGATACCAACTGGCAATTAATGGAAGGACAAAGCCTGAGCGGTTTCAGTATAACAGGTTTAAAACCGGGTAAAACATATTTAATACGTGTACAGTTCGAGTATCCCAATAAAGTGCTGTCAATGCACAGTCCTGTACTTGCTTTTCATACAGGTGGATAAACTCATTTGTTTACTTCTGAGGCGTGTCTGGTGCAACCGACTCCCCTACTTGTCCAAGTATGCAGCAATTATAAAATTAGGTAACCTGGCGCAGGAATGAGGCCTCAGTTTTTGTGAGTTTGCTTCCTCCCGCATAGCAGGACAAGTTATGCCTTCAATTCAAACTGTGAGCATTACTAATTTCAGGCACAAGATAGCTACGCACATTTGCCAACTCACAAATCTTGCGCCAGCATTCTATGGGTTTATTCTGGCGCTATTGGGGGTAGTTTTTTTAGAGACCCACTGGTAAATCTTCATCATTTTCTGGAAATAATTTGCTCAACTCGTTGAGTTTTAAGTCGTCATTGTAAAAGTCTTTAGCCTTTTTGTTATAAACCACAATCTGTGAAACATCAATTAATAGCTTTTCAGAAATTTCAGCTTTTATTTCATCTTCATTCCCCAAACGATTTGGCTCAAAAATATTAACCACAAGTCTTTTATCTACATCATTTTCAAATCCGTGCTTTATTACATCATTTATATGCTCATCTAGAAAACCATAACCCGAACATATTACTAGCCGTGATTTTATACAGTGAATTCTAAATTCATAGAAATAAAACAAATATGGATCATAGGATTGCAATTTATTACTTATGCCAAAAATTATTGCTAGTTCGTCTGTCTCTATCTCCCCAATTATTTGCGTTAACTGCTCTGCCTTTTTCTTTTTCCAATCTACAGAACCGTGAAGTTTGTATAAGTAGTAATCGCTTTGTGTGTTTTCGTAGTCATAACGCTTAGAATTCCATTTATTGAATTCGTCAAATCCACATTCCAATTTTTCATCCTTCAAATTTTGTTCTACACATTTATCATAATTAAGTGTAAATATTTTAAGTGCATTCCCATCGTACTCCTTTTTAAAATCTATTAATTTTTTGAAATATGAAGAGTTTTCAATCCAGTTATTTGGCATCAGCCAATCACCACGTAAAGATTTAATAATTCTTTCTCTAAACCCAGAAACAAGATTTTTTGATTTTTCTTCTGAAATAAATGGCTGCAGGTCTTTTTCCCAACTACCAACAAATGGGTAAATGTCCAATTTTTTGTCTTTAATTGAAATAATGATATTTAATAAACTAACTAGACTTTCGATGTTAAAGTTAACTTCCGATACTGCGACACCTTTATGTATCTGCTTTTGATAATAAACACTTTTTAGATAATTGTAAAGTTCAGAAAACCTGAACCAGTCTTTGTTAGTGTTTAATTGATTTTGAATATCGGATATAATTTGGTTTGAATTCTTTATTCCAGCATCGCAACTTGTACCAGCACCTAATAAAATTAAAATTTCATCTTCTTTAAAGTTTCTCATAGGAACCAGGGTTTAAAATTATCAATGTGAATATTTTCAAAACCATACTCTTCAAATTTTGTAAGAAATTCGGAAATTTTTTGACAGTAATATACTGAAACAGGCAATTGTTTTGCTTTAAACCCCCTCCAATTTGCACCAGATAAGTTTATACAGTCTTGTAATAAATCGCTTCGGAAGTTTTTATTTTTTAGGTTCTCCAAATTATTTGAGTACCAAAAATTTATATAAATAGGGCTCCCTATAGGTTTTGTAAAAGCGGCGTTATTAAACTGTAACCCTTCAAACCAAACTAAATATTCATAGTCCGAAATTGAAACACAAGTACTTTCATATGGAACTAAAGAATTTTTGGCAAAGTCATATCCAAAATATTTGTGTTTATCATTGATGATAATTATGGAAATTGTAATACTACTTGAAACATTCCTAAATATTTTATCCCAAACCTTTTCCTTACTAATTCTATGTGGCGTATGAATAACAATATTTTTATTTCCTTCTTTAATTGATGTTTGAATTATTGAATTTAGCTTGGCGACAAGTTTATCATAATAGTTTTCTTCGTTTTCATCCTCGCTCAAAATTTGTATTTCTTTAAAGATTCCACTACTGTCAGTTAAAACAGAATATGTAAAATACTTCTCAATTTTTCTTGTATAAGTATGATTGTCGTTTTGTATATAGGTTTCCTTGTTTTTACTTCCAATTCCAATAATTAGGCAATCATTAATTGCAGGCTTTATTTTCCATGGTTTGCCACCAGATTTAGCAAATATTTGAAGCCCAATATTACTTAGTGAATATTTAAGAGAATATGAGTTATTTATCAAGTCTTTCGTAACAACTTGGCAAGCAATATTATTTGATGTGAAAATATGTTTGATTGTATAGTATAGCTTTTCATCTTCGCCACCTGTTTTTGAATTCGTTAAAATAATAGGCAATAGATTTATTTCGCTTGCTTTAATTTCTCTTACGATTTCTTCTAATATTTCCTTATTGATTATATCAACTTTTTTCCCAGTGATATTACTATTGTTAAATTTTATTCCAAATAAGCTCTCAATACCCGCAAATTGTTGAGGATAACTTTCGCCTTTTAATCCTTTGAGTAAGTCGATTGCAATATTTCTATCTGTTTCTTTGAATACGAAAATAAAATTAGTTTCTCTTAAAGGTTTTTGTAGTGGTTTATTGTTTTGAAGTCCGAAGTATGGTGATTTATTTTCTTTTTCGTTCTCGAATAAATAAGTTTTGGGATTTAATAAAAACGAATCCAATTCAAATGGTTTTTTTGAAATTGTAAAATTGGTCGTTGCAATAAATTGACTAAACTGATTGTAATACTTTCCCAAAAATGTTTTAATCTTTTCATATTTGAATATATAAAATTCTTTGTTTGATTTGCCAGTTTTGTCAAGTGTGCCAGAAAGCTGAAGTATGTTTTTATCAACAGGGCTCGAAATGTTTTTTTTATAATTTTCGTCAACAAAAAATTTATAATCAAATAGAATTCCAAACGAATCGCTCTTGGTTAAATAATAAGGCTCAATCCAAACAGTCTCAGTTCCTTCAGTATGTGTCTTTAAAACCAAATATATCCTGTTGTATTTCTCTCTCTTTGTGTTTAGCTTATCAGATACTTGAAACTGTTTGTTAAGTAAAAAAAAGAGATATTGCTTTGTAATATCTATATTAAAAGATTGCGAAATTGTTTTTTGAGTAAAGTCGGCAAAAGGCTCAAATTTTATTGCAACTTTCGTGGATTTTTCATCACTCTCATCAATTTTTATATTTCGGATATAAAAATTCTTTTTTTCGTCTTCCTCAATTAAATCTAATCGTTTCCAAAAAATATCAATATCAAATTTTTTTGGTGAGAGTTCAAGAAAGTTAAGCGATATGTTAGAATTTGTCATTTAATATTTCTTTGCGATTAGTAGGGCTTTTCATTAAAATTACATACAACTCATAAATATACACAACTAACACATAACAATTAAACAATATACTAACTGATCATTTTTCACCCATACCTCCCATCCACAACCGAAGCAGGCATAAACTCCGGCCGCATATCTGTATTCCCATTCTGCAAACGGTAAAGTATCTGCACAGCAGTAATCAGCAACACACCCTTTTCTGCTGCCACATTAAATTCAATGTCCTGTGCTGCAACAGGCGTGTTGTTATACGGCAGCAGCAATTGCTTTGTTTCACTCCCTGCTGCCTGAGCGTTGAGTAAATGACAGGCAGCTACGGTAATGGTCAGCTGTACCATGGTTGTATGTGCCGGTGCAGCAATAGTTGCTGTGGGTATAAAAGCAGGTAATTGCACAAGTGTTTGCCCAGCCACAGGGTTACTAACGGTAAACGGCAGCCTGCAACGCTCCGCCACTGATGTTTCTTTATTAAACGGGAAACCGGTCACAAAAGGGATCTGTTGTTGCGGCGCAAGGGTTTCTGTATTGTTCAGCGCAAGCCAACGGGCTGCTGCACCCGAAAAACGCAACTGCATGTTACGGTCGGCAGGATTAAACAGTACGGGCTGTAATAACCAGCGCAGGGTTTTACATGCCGATGAGGCAATACCAAAATTGTGGCTGCGGATTTTTGTTGCAGCCGTTTGCCTTACTTTATCGGGCACGGTGCGTACAACCTGTTTACCGTTTCGGGTGTAAAAAACGAGGTTTTCAATTTTGCCATTGAAGCTGGGTCCATTGTAGGTAGCCATAGTTACTGTGTTTTAACGTTCAGGTTAAGGTATATTTCACCCGATTCATTCCCCTGTTTTCTCCGGTATCAGTGCGTTGGTTAACGCACCGGTAACGCAGGGATAACGCACTGATGATGGATTTATAACGGATGAAACAGTGTTTTGGTATAAAAAAGGGCTATAAATGGAATGGGGAAAAATGGAAAAAGAGAAATAAAGAATAAGCATTTTTTTCTCAACAGCAACAAAATAGAAACACAGATAAGAAAACAATCAAGCCTGCAAAAACAAATCAGTGCAAATCCGTTACATCTGTTTCATCTGTGTTTCTATCACAGTTGTTCTTTTCTCACAACGTATCCAACGCCTTTTTCACTGTTCCGTATTTAAGCAGCAGGTCTTTTGCTTTTTCGTAATCGGTAAGGCCGCTGCGCAGCATCAGCATTTTTACACCACGGTCAACCAGTTTTTCGTTGCTGAGCTGCATGTTCACCATGCGGTTATCTTCCACCCTGCCCAGTTGTATCATTACAGATGTGGAGATCATGTTGAGCACTAATTTTTGTGCAGTGCCGCTTTTCATCCTGGTGCTGCCGGTTACAAACTCGGGCCCCACCACCACTTCAATAGGAAAATCGGCGGCAGCGCTTACGGGTGAGTTGGGGTTGCAGCTGATGCTGCCTGTAACAATATTATTGAGCCTGCATTGCTGCAGTGCGGCAATTACATAAGGCGTGGTGCCGCTGGCGGCAATACCTATCACCACATCTTTATCGCTTACGTTGTATGCCTGCAGATCGTTCCAGCCATCTTCCCTGCTGTCTTCAGCAAACTCAACGGCCTGTGTAATGGCTTTTTCGCCACCGGCAATAATACCAATCACCAACCCATAAGGCACACCGTATGTGGGCGGGCACTCGCTGGCATCCACAATACCCAGCCTTCCGCTGGTGCCTGCGCCAATGTAAAAGAGGCGGCCACCCATGAGCATTTTATCTACAATGGCTGTAACAAGCGGTTCAATTTGCGGAATGGCTTTGGCTACGGCCTGCGGCACCTGGCTGTCTTCCCGGTTAATGTTTTGCAGCAGTTCGGCCACACTCATTTTATCTAAATGACGGTAATTCGATTCCTGTTCTGTTATTCGTACAAACTGTTCGGTCATAATCTTTTTTAACTGTGATATTCAATTAATCCTTCCATGGGGTTCTTTAAAATTTTTCCAAGCTGCAGTTCATAAGTGCTGCACAGCTCACTTACCACATCCCGGAAAGCATAGGCCACTCCTCCTGTAAAATGGATGGGGTACAGCCAGCTTTCCCTGTACTTGTACAGGTGGTTAAAGAAAAACTCGTTGAGTGAATCTTCAATGATATTCTCAATCATGTAATGGCCACGGTTCTCTGTTAAGAACAGGGCAAACGAAGCCATGTAACGGTTGGGTAATGGCTGGCGGTACACGTTATCGAGTATTTCAAGCCGGTTGGTGTTGTATGTGGCGTTGAAACGTTCCATCAGGTCTTCATCAAAGGTATTGTAGAGAAAATGCTGAATAACTTTACGGCCAAGGAAGGCACCGCTGCCTTCATCGCCCAGCACATAACCAAGACCGGGACTGTTTTTAACAATGCGCTTGCCATTGAAATAACAGGAGTTGGAACCGGTACCTAAAATACAGGCCACACCTTTATCGTGGCCGCAAAGTGCTTTTGCCGCCCCCATTAAATCGGAATCGACAACTATTTTTTTAGCTGATGGAAAGACTTCTTTCAGGGCCAGCTTTACATGTTTTACGTTTTCGGGATTGCTGCAACCTGTGCCGTAAAAGAAAATCTGGCTCACCACTTCCTTCTTCAGCTTAGGTTTCAGCTCCTTTTGCAAGAGTTTGCTGATTTGTTCAGTGGTCATCAGGTACGGGCTGATGCCCTGGGTAAAAATGATTTTTTTCTTTTTTCCTTTCAGTAAGCACCACTCAGCTTTGGTGGCGCCGCTATCGGCTATTAATGTTATGGAGCTCATACCGCTATTAATTTTTCCTGTCCTTTGCTGTAAATTATTAAAACTAATGCAAAAGCGGTACGGCAATATGCTTTATTTTCAGCAATTTTGCAGCACTTTTTATACGAACGTTATTGCATGAATCAGAAGAAAGTACAAGTTTGGTTACCCGTTCTGTTATCTGTGGCCCTGATGATAGGAATGTTTTTTGGTTATAAACTGAAAGACAATATGGGCTCATATGGTCCCTCTTTTTTTGGAAAGGCTCACCGCACTTCCCTCCAGGAAATTCTTGAACTGGTGAAGCAGAAGTATGTTGATTCGGTAAATGTTGATTCACTTGGCTATAATGCCATACAGGATGTTATGAACCAGCTTGATCCGCATTCAGTGTATATTCCTGCCGGCGAATTACAGATCATTAATGAAGATATGCAGGGTAATTTCCAGGGTGTGGGAATTGAATTCGGGATGATTAATGATACGGCTTATGTATTAACTGTTTTGCCCAAAGGCCCTGCTGAAGCTGCAGGTATGCAGGCCGGCGATATTATCATCAGCGCCAACGATTCGCTTATTTCAGGCAAAAAAATGGATGAAAAGCGCATCCGTAAGTTTTTCCGTGGCCCAAAAGGATCGGAAGTGCATGTAAAACTGCTGCGCAATAAACAACCGAAAGAGATAACCATCCAGCGTGGCATCATCCCCATTAAAAGTGTGGATGCTGCGTATATGATTGAGCCGGGTGTTGGATTTATACGTCTCAATAAGTTTTCATCCACTACTTACGAGGAGTTCATGGAAAACCTTGAACGACTGCAGAAAGAAGGGATGAAAAAGCTGATTCTTGATTTGCGTGGAAATGGCGGCGGTATGCTGGATGATGCGGTGCAGATTGCAGATGAGTTTTTGGATGGCAACAAAGAAATTGTTTATACCGAAGGGAAATCTTCTCCCCGCCAGGATTATACAGCCCGCAGGCCGGGACTGTTTGAAACCGGCAAACTGATTCTGTTGATTGATGAAGGTTCTGCTTCAGCAAGTGAAGTGCTTGCAGGTGCATTGCAGGATTGGGACAGGGCCACTATTATGGGCCGTCGCTCCTTTGGCAAGGGTTTGGTGCAGGATCAGTATACATTAAGTGATGGCAGCGCCATCCGTTTAACTGTTTCACGCTATTATACACCGGTTGGAAGAAGTATTCAGAAACCGTACGTTCATGGCGATAATGCAAACTATAAGAATGAAGTGAGTGAGCGATTTGCAAAAGGTGAAATTTATCATGGCGATTCATCGGCTCATCATGGCAAGCAATACAAAACAAAAGGTGGTCGTGTGGTATACGGCGGTGGTGGTATTTCACCCGATATTTATATTCCGTTTGATTCTGTCGATATGATTCCGAAAGAAAAGAAAATGCAGTACAGGGATATTTTGTACGATGCTGCCTTTTTCTATTTTTTGAATAATAAGACTTTGCTGGAGAAAGTGAAAACACCAGAGGATTTACAGCAATTTACAAGTAATGACGTATCGGTATTTCCATTCTTAAAAACACTTGCAGCAAAAGACAGCCTGAATGTGGATCTTCTTTCATCTTACCAGCAGCAGATGCTGAAACAATATTTTACATCAATGGTTGGAAGACAACTCTGGAGAAGCGAAGGTTATATTAAAATGAAAAACCTGAACGACCCGCTTGTAAAGAAGGCATTGGAAGAAATGAAAAAGTGAAAGCTTGTTTCAATAATATAAAAGAAGGGTGCTCATGCAGCACCTTTTTTTATTCAGTAACTGTTAAGATGCGCTTACAGTTGATAGTTTCTCTGTCACAAATCATAACTTTACAGCTTCCAACTGAAATCTTGTTATGGATATTAAAAACAACATCTTAGAAACAATAGGCAACACTCCTCTTATACGTTTAAACAAAATAACCCGGAACTTTCCCTGCGAAGTAGTGGCAAAGGTTGATTATTTCAATCCCGGCAATTCAATCAAAGACCGTATGGCGGTTAAAATGGTTGAAGTTGCAGAGAAGGAAGGAAAGCTGAAACCCGGCGGTACTATTATTGAAGGCACCAGCGGTAATACAGGAATGGGTCTTGCACTTGCAGCAGTAGTGAAAGGTTATAAATGCATTTTTGTAACTACCGATAAACAATCGAAAGAAAAAGCCGACATATTAAAAGCAGTTGGTGCAGAGGTCATTGTTTGTCCAACCAACGTAATGCCCGAAGACCCGATGAGTTATTACAGTGTGGCTGCAAGACTTGCAAGGGAAATACCCAACTCGTACCACATGAACCAGTACGATAATCTTGCAAACAGGCTGGCGCATTATGAAACAACTGGTCCTGAAATCTGGAATCAGACCGATGGCAAAATCACTCATCTTGTATGTACTGCAGGCACAGGTGGTACAATTACCGGTGCTGCACAATACCTGAAAGAAAAAAATCCCAACATACAGGTTTGGGCGATTGATGTATATGGTTCATTACTTACAAAATATTTCCGCACAGGTGAAATTGATATGAATGAAGTACATCCTTACATCAGTGAAGGATTTGGAGAAGACTTTGTTCCGAAGAATTATGATATGAGTGTGATTGATTATTTTGAACAGGTAACTGATAAAGATGGTGCTGTTATGGCCCGCAGGCTTGCAAAAGAAGAAGGATTGTTTTGTGGTTACAGTGCAGGAAGTTGTTTGCAGGGATTAATGCAATTAAAAAACAAACTCAAGAAAGGCGACCTGGTGGTTTGCATTCTGCACGATCATGGAAGCCGTTATGTAGGTAAGATATATAATGACCAATGGATGATGGAACGTGGTTTTCTTGATGTTAAAACGTTTAAGGATATTGTTTCATCACGTGCACATAACAGGTTAATTACAGTTGATCCCACGCACACCGTTTCAGAAGCCGTTGAATTAATGAAGAAATACGATATTGAACAAATACCCGTGTTTAAAGATGGAGAACCTGTTGGGTCAATATCTGAAAACGGATTGTTTGGCAAAGTGTTTTCCAATGCTGAAATCAAAAATGCAACGATTAAAGATGTAATGGAGCCAGCCTTCCCTATTGTAACATTCGAAACACCCATTGAACGGTTAAGTACACTTATTACAAAAGAAAATGGCGCAGTATTAAGTAAAGATGAAGCTGGAATGTTCCGGATTGTAACCAAATACGATATCATTCAATCTTTAACCAAATAAAATTCTAAAATAGAGATATGTAAAAAGCCGCAACTGATGTGCGGCTTTTTACATTTTATAAGCCAAAAGACCTGTTTTAAGCTGAATTTAAGCCTGAAACAGGCCTATTATCGTAATACTTCCTGTTCAATACACGTAGATCTACGAATCATGGGGTAAATACCGATTATTCAAAAAAGAGAAATACTGCTCTTGTCTGGCTTTTGCATCCGTTCTATTTTTGTGTTGTCAATCGATCGAAATAGTTGCTGACTGCGAAACACTCCTAACAAATCCAAAGAAGAACCAATAACTAAAAAGAAATTAAAAATCGTTTAAATCCAAAAAACCTGTAAGAAAGCCAAAACCGTCGAAAAATCCATTATCTGACTGAATGAAAGAAACCAAAAACAATATCCAAGAAAAACTGAAGTAAAATCCATTATCTGACAAATGAAAAAAACCGAAACCAATTCCTAAAAAAAACCAAACAGAAAAATCCAAAAATCCTAACAAAGAAAAACCTATCCTAAATCCTGAAGAACCAAAAAAGAGAAGCCAACCGAAGCAGAATCTTCTGTGTAGGAAACCAAGAGACACAAAAAGGCTTTAAGAAAAGATCTGGATCCTATCAAAAACCGAATAAGCTTCGTATCCTTTGAAATCCAGGTCTTTTTTCTTTTTATTTAATCAACAGAAATAAAATTGAAAAAAGATATTCCGCTGAAACCGGAAAAACAGGTTCGTACTTATAAGAAGACTTTAAAAGACTCAGCCCCGAGAACCGCTGAAATTATTGGCCTGTCTGTTCTAAAAACAGACAGGCTTTTTTTATAGAATACCTCATCTGATGTTTATATAAAATTTACTGAAGATTTATCACTACAAATTAATTCAGTTACATAACTTCCACACACTTTTCTTACAGACTGCTATTATCTCATCCTATTAAAATCCTGTTATGTACCTTTATCTGGCAGCAAATTACTTTAGGATTTATATTTGAATTAATGATTACTCAAATCTTTAAATACAGAACATTACTATCTATATTGTTTTTTGTTTTTCTCTTCTTTACAACCTTCCATCTTTACTGCTACAATTTTGATGTAGATGGTATAGGTGCAATGATGGTAGCTAAGAGATTGGGAAATCATGATTGGCAGAGAAGCATTAATGGTATTTGGAGTCCGTTAAATTCCTGGATTGCAGCACTTTTGAATGGCTTCAGCAATAACCCTGTAATCATTTTTAAATTTATCAATGCAATTAGCAGTCTTTTCATTATTATACTATTTCATTTAATATCAAATCAACTAATAAAAGCAAATACACAAGCACAGGTGTTGTTTTTAACAGCTTTGTCGTTTGTGGTTCCTGTTAAATTGCTAAGCTATTCTCATTTGCAACTTTCCGGTGATGTTTTGCAACTGGTGTTTGTCCTGTTTTATTTTTATCTCATTTTCCGTTCAGATTTTTATAAAACACAAATAAATAGTATCCTGATTGGAATTGTTATTGCAGCAGCATCTTATTCTAAGGCATTTAACCTCCCATTTCTAAGCATAACTCATTTAGTTATTGTTCTTTTTTTTATTAAAAATGATCCGGACAGGAAAATAAAATCATACGTTAAGCCTTTGGTACTTACGTATATAACTTTAGCCGTACTGATAATTCCATGGATTTATATGATACACCTTAAATACGGTGTTTGGTCTTTCAGCACTGTTCAAAAATTTAACTATAATTGGCTTTTAAATGACCAAAGCTACACTGCATTAAAATCGAAAGATCTCTTAATGAAGCCCCCCTATCCTGATTCACCTACGGCATGGGAAGATCCATATCTATATTACAATTATTCAAAGTCCGGGCCTTTTGCTTCAACGCAAAATTTCTTTCATTTTTTTAAAAACATTTTACATAATGTTAAAGTGCTTATAAGTGCTTTAAATATCCTTTCATTTTTGAGCATCCCTATACTTCTGTATTCTCTTGTTAAATTCCTTTTGGGCAAAACAATTAATATCAAAATTTCCATTCTCATTTTTGCAACTCTGTTTTCTGCATTTGGTTACACATTAATACTTGTTGAAACAAGGTATATTTGGCTCGCCGGAATTCTTTTATTTATTGCTGGTTCTAAAATAGTCGTAGACTATCTTTCAATAAATCTGAAACCATCTGTATTTTATATATCAAGTTTCATCTTTTGCATAAGTTTTCTTCTAAACCCAGTTGATATACTGCAAGACACAAGAAACAAAGGCAAAGACCTTTATGAAACGAATATTTTTTTTCATTACAATAATATAAATGGAAATTTCACTGCAATCAATACTAATTCATCAGAAGGTTCGTGGTGCGACAATATTGCATTTATTTCAAACAATCATTATTATCCAATTACTCAACCTCGATATAAAGAATCTGATTTAATCAATTCCTGCAGGCAAAACAATATAAATTTTATACTGTATTTTTTCCATTCAGAAACAGAAAAGGAAATTTTTCAGCAAACCGAAACAGCAAAAGCAGCAAAAGAAATCATTGCGATTGCCGGAATAAATGCCTTCGTTTTAAGGTTTTGATTACTTTTCCCAGTCATTTTTAGAAAATTCGATGACTACACTACTGTCTTTCAAAAGATTGAGTTGTGCTCCAAAGTATTTATTCAATATAATTCGAAATGAATTAACTGGAGACAAGTTTTTGTATAAACACTCGTAATTTTTGTCAGGAAAGTATATTGCATTTAGATTCTGAAATACAAACTCTGCATTTTTACTTTGATGAAAATCTTTATACCCATGGTCGCCTTGTACAATAATTATAGTATTTTCTTTATTATTAGCCTTTATATATTTCACTAATTCTGTTATTTTCTGATTTGCAAATTTGAGTTGATCAACAAAAGCAGACTCAGTTCTTTTGCCTGAACTTTCAGAATCATAAGATATAAAAGGGCGTATACCTCCGTCCTGATTAAATACAAAAGGAATATGAGGTAACATAAAGTGAGCATAAACAAACTTTGAAGAATCATTTTTGGAGCAAACCGACTTTACTAATTGAGCTGAAAGTTCAATATCATCCCTTTTTTCTCTTGCCTGCTTCATGTAAGTATATCCCGCAATTTTTTTAAACAACTTCATCCGCATGTAATTCCAGGCAATATCTCTGTACAATCTTCCAGGAAATGTCTTGTAGAAATAATTCATATCTAACATATTCCCAAAAACCAGATTTCCTTGCCAATCTTTATTATTAAAGATTGACAATGGCTGAAACTGACGAATCGCATATTTCTCATTTTTAAGAATCCGTGTCAAGGAGTTATCCAAAACAGAACTTGTAGCCCTGAAATACATTTCAATTCCAGTTCCTTTTTTTATTTCCTTTTCTGAAACATAATCCATATTAAGCATGCTGCTGACAGAAAGAACGGTTAGATCATAATTACTTTTGGCTTCAGTAGCTACGTAAAATCCATTTTGCAGCAGGAATGTATCAAGATTCGTATTAGAAAAATGTAAATCTTCATTCAATGCCCTGGTTGAGGGCATTCCATCAAAAACCAAAAGGAATATATCAGGCTTAGCTGTATCAGGTACTGTGTTAGATTGGTTAACTGACTTTAGTACGTTAAAGCGGGAATCAATCAGCAAATTATCAGGCTCAGTATTTATGGTATTAATTAACGACCTGGAAATTTCAAAAAAAAACAGTACAAAAAACAACAAGTTCAGGAAGCTAAAAAGACGCTGAAAATTATTCTTACTTCGTTTTAAAAAATAAAGAAACAACCAAATTAAAAAAACTGAAGATGGAAGAACAAAATAATAACTTGAAAAGAAATGAATAGAAACAAAAGATTTCCATGTATCAAAAAAAGAACCAAAAAAGATCAAAAAGACAGAAACAAAAAAACTGAACAATATGGATTTTACATTTTCTCTAAACAATAAGCGGCCAATAAAATAAACAAAAAAAACCATGCCTGACAACCACATCAAGTTCCATACGATAAACTTTACAGGCATAAAACCAAAATAATCGTTATATCCATTAATAATAAAAAAAACAGGCAACAGAAAAATAAAATATGGAATTAATATCTTTTTTCTTTGCATTTTGAAACCGTTTTGTTTGGCCTGGTTCATAGTATTACTAACCTAATTTCGTAATATTGGCATAATTGGGATGAAAGCAAAAACAAACATAATCGTTTTTGCCGAAACCTGATCAGTGAGTCAACTTACAAGATTCCCTATATTTGTGCCCGATTCAGATCGATTATTCATCTTTTATAATATCTAAAAATGAGCAAATACAGAGCCGGCGTTCTTTTCGGAGAAGAATTAGAAGCGCTTTATAACGATGCTAAAGAAAACCAATTTGCGCTTCCTGCTGTTAACACAATAGGGCACAGTTCAATTAACGCAGTACTGGAAACAGCTGCCAAAGTAAATTCACCTGTAATTATCCAGTTCTCTAACGGTGGTGCACAATTCATTGCCGGAAAAGGAATGCCAAACGATAACCTGCAGGCAAATATCCAGGGCGCTATTTCAGGTGCTTTGCATATTCACACAGTTGCAAAATATTACGGCGTTCCCGTTGTGCTGCATACTGACCATGCTGCAAAAAAATGGTTACCCTGGATCAGTGCTTTAATTGATGCCGGTGAACAATTCAAAAAAGAAAAGGGACAACCCCTTTACAGTTCTCATATGCTTGACCTCAGTGAAGAACCAATTGAAGAAAACATTCACACTTCAGTTGAATTTTTCAAACGCATGGCTCCTTTGGGCATGTCAATTGAAATTGAACTGGGC
Organism: Chitinophagaceae bacterium UBA1931; assembly: GCA_002337125.1. Taxonomy (GTDB): domain Bacteria; phylum Bacteroidota; class Bacteroidia; order Chitinophagales; family Chitinophagaceae; genus Lacibacter. The sequence goes on along the minus strand of DDFJ01000001.1, from coordinate 543,755 downwards.
GTAACAGGTGGTGAAGAAGATGGAGTTGACAATAGTGATGTTGACAACGACAAACTCTACACTCAACCTGAGCATGTTGCTTATGCTTATACTGAATTAGGCAAAGTAAGTAACCTGTTTACAATTGCAGCTGCTTTTGGTAACGTACATGGTGTGTACAAACCAGGTAACGTGCAGTTAAGACCAGAAATCTTAAATAACAGCCAGCTCTACATTGAAAAAGAATTAAAAACAGGTCCTAAGCCAGTTTACTTCGTATTCCATGGTGGTAGTGGTTCACCTCAAAATCAGATTCGTGAAGCCATCAACTATGGTGCAATCAAAATGAATCTTGATACAGATATGCAGTGGGCATTCTGGGAAGGTGTATTAAACAATTACAAAAAGAATGAAGCTTACCTGCAGGGTCAATTAGGTAATCCTCAGGGCGCTGACAGTCCAAATAAAAAATATTACGATCCAAGGGTTTGGTTACGTAAAGGAGAAGAAAGCTTCATCAAACGCCTTGAAATTGCATTTGATGACCTGAACTGTATTAACAGGAACGCTTAATTTTTTTACTCTTATATTGCTTCTAAATATACCCCAATGGCAAAACAAGAAGAGGATATTGAGAAAAACTTAACGGGCGAAGATCTTCCAACAGAAGAAACTCCAAGAACCTCCTGGTTTAAACGTGTTCAGAAAGGAATTCTGACCAAGACTTCTGAAAAGAAGGAAATACAGGAAGGTTTATGGACAAAATGTCCTGAATGTAAGTTTACCTGTACATCAGAAGAACTTGCTGAAAATAAGTTTGTTTGTCCAAAGTGTAATTATCACCACAGAATAGGCAGTTCTGAATACTATGATATTTTATTTGATGGAGATGAGTACACTGAGCTTTTCGATAACATCCGCTCCAAAGACTACCTTGGTTTTACCGATCTGAAACCATATCATAAACGACTGGAAGATATCTGGAAAAAAACCGATCTGCACGATTCCATTCGTGTGGCTTCAGGTAAAATTGAAGGACATGATACCGTAGTTTGTTGTATGGATTTTGATTTCATCGGCGGGTCGCTTGGAAGTGTAATGGGTGAAAAAATTGCACGTGGCGTTGACTTCTGCATTGAGCATAAAATGCCAATGATTATGATTTGTAAAAGCGGTGGTGCACGTATGATGGAAAGCGCATTTTCATTAATGCAGCTGGCAAAAATTTCCGGCAAGCTTTCTCAGCTCAGCGATGCACAGCTCCCCTACATCACAGTTTTAACCGATCCTACTTTCGGAGGCGTTACAGCGTCCTTTGGTATGCTGGGCGATTTAAACGTTGGCGAACCCGGGGCATTAATCGGTTTTGCAGGCCCAAGGGTTATTAAAGAAACCATTAAGAAAGATTTACCCGAAGGTTTTCAGCGAAGTGAATTTTTGCTTGAACATGGATTTCTTGATCTGATCATTGACAGGAAAGAAATGAAGCAACAATTTGGTGTAATTTTCACTCTTTTTAAGAACTGATTTTTCACATTTATATTTGCAATCAATAAAAGTCTGCCGCTTTTATTGATTGCTTTTTTTTATTATGGAATTAAAAAACCGCTCAGCTTTTCACGAATACTATTTTGAAGACAAATTAGTAGCTGGGATGGTATTGGCCGGAACTGAAGTAAAATCAATCCGTGAAGGAAAAGTAAGCTTCAGCGATTCGTATTGTTTCTTTCATAAAAACGAGCTCTGGATTAAAGGTTTGAATATTGCTGAATATAAATTCGGCACCACAAACAATCACCTCGTTGTTCACGACCGGAAACTGCTTCTCAATAAACGGGAAATAAAAAAATGGCAGAACAAACTGAAAGAAAAAGGTTACACAGTTGTTCCGCTTCGAATTTTCTTCAACGAAAAAAATCTTGCCAAAATGGAAATTGGTCTTGGCAAGGGAAAGAAACTGCACGATAAACGTGAAACCATCAAGAACCGTGATGCAGAACGTGAACTGAAACGTTACACCAAATAATTTTCATCATGACCAAAGAACAACTGCTGCACGAATTAAAACATGATACATGGGTAATGATGAAACCCTCTCCCATTCACGGTAACGGTGTGTTTGCATTGAGAAATATTCCAAAAGGACAGCGTGGATTGTTTTCAAAAAACATTGGTGAATGGATTAAAATTGAAAGAAGCGAAATAGATCAGCTTCCTGCACACAGTAAAGAACTGGTTGAAACTTATTGCCTGTTTGATGATGATTTCTATTATGTTCCTGATTATGGATTTAAAGTAATGGATATCGTTAACTTCCTGAATCATTCTGAAACACCAAACATTATTTCCATTAATGATGGCGAAGATTTTGAAACACTGCGTGAAATAAAATCGGGTGAAGAATTATTTATTGATTACGGCGAAATAATTGACAGCGATGAATAATTTTCTTTCTTGATTCTTAGGTACAGGTAAAAAATATTCAATTCGTTCTATTCTCCTTTCTACAATTTAAAATTTAGTGTTACGCTTGGTATAACCGGGAATAAAGAAACCTGTCTTGCTTCCACTTCAAGATTACCCTGGTAAGGATTTCCTGTTTGGCTGTAGTAAATGAAATAAGGATTTTGCCTGCTGTACGCATTGTACACACTAAACACCCATTCCTTTTTCAGCTTATGTGCTTTCTTTGGCTGAGGTGTGTAAATAGCCGATAAATCGAGCCGGTGATATGCAGGTAAACGATATTGATTAATACTGCTGTATTGCTGCGTTAATACTCCTTCTACCAAAAAGAAACGCTCAGGCATTGTAAATGCATTTCCGGTGCCAAATACAAACACAGCTGCGTATTTCCATTTTTTTCCTTTCTGGTAATTAGCAACAACGCTAAGATCATGGCGACGATCATAGCGTGCAGGATATTTATGCCCATCATTCAGATCAGGAAATTGCCTCCATGTCCACGACAATGTATATCCAATCCATCCTGTAAGTTTACCTCTTGCTTTATTTACATAAAACTCTGCGCCATAACTCCAGCCCTTGCCGAATACAAAACTTTCTTCTGGATCTCCAATGCCGGGAGTATATCCTTCTTTGTATTCAATCTGGTTTTGCATGGTTTTGTAATACACTTCAACCGATGTTTCCCAGAGGTTGTTCTTGAAATTTTTAAATACACCTGCTGCATACTGCCAGCCAATTTGTGGTTTTACCCTGTGTGTGCTGGGCACCCATATATCCGTTGGCAATGTGGTGCCGGAATTGCTGACTAAATGAATAAACTGAAGATTGCGTGTTACAGCAGCTTTAAAAGAAGTTTCATCATTCAATGCAAAACGCATGGTTAATCTCGGTTCAAGTCCGCCATATGTTTTCACATTTTCAGATTTACCATATACTGTACTATCGGTTTTATTACCGTTTGCATCTTTAACATACAAAGTATATGGACCAACCTGCTGAAACAAACTGTAACGGACACCATAATTTATTTTCAGCTTGTTGCTGATTTCCCAATCGTCCATAATGTATGCAGCAGCTTCATTTGCAAATTTGTTATTGACTGATTGAGGTTGAAATACCACATCGCCGCTTTTGCCACTTGTTGTTTGCGGGTTAAAGCGATGAAATGTATAAGTGAAACCATATTTTAACTGATGCCCGTTTGATGAATACTGATCAAAATCTATTTTAGCAGAAACATCCCTGATCGCTGAGTTTAAGTTGATTTCGAAATTACTTTGTGCACCACCAAAAGCAAACTTGTAATCATTCATCACCAGTGATGTGTTGGCAAATAACCTGCTGTTAAAAACATGATTCCATCGTACTGTTCCTGTTGAATTTCCCCAGGGAATACGTGCACTGAAACTGCGTTCTGAATTTTTAAAACTGAACACATCTCTCCCAAAATAACCGCTTAAATACAAACGGTCTTTATCAGAAAATTTATAATTGATTTTTGCATTGAGATCATAGAAATAATAACCGCTTCCATAAAACGCACTGCTTTTCTTTATAAATGGTTTTGCCAAAATATCAACATAAGTGCGTCGTGCCGAAACAATAAAAGAAGCTTTTTCTTTAACAAGAGGACCTTGAACTGATATACGTGACGAAATGGTTCCAATCCCTCCTTCCGTCTGGTAAGTTTTGTTATTACCATCTTTCATAGCAACATCAACAACGCTGCTGATGCGGCCTCCGTAATTTGCAGGCATTCCGCCTTTGATCAACGTTACATTCTTTAATGCATCGCTGTTAAACACTGAAAAGAATCCAAACAGGTGACCGGGATTATACACCACTGCATCATCCAGCAAAATCAAATTCTGATCAGCACCTCCTCCACGTACATATAAACCACTGTTACCTTCGCCCGCATTGCGTACACCGGGCAACAGTTGCAATACTTTCATCGGATCAACCTCACCAGCCAAAGCAGGGATTGTTTTAATCTGGCTCATGCTCAGTTCAAACTTTCCCATCTGCGCTGCCTTCACATTGATATCACGCTTGCCTGCATAAACAACTATCTCCTGCGAAACTGCAACCCTTGGCATCAGGTCAAAACTAAACTGCAGATTAGAATTCAGCTTCAGCCCAATTTCTTTAGAATTATATCCAACATGCGATACTGTAAGAATATAAGTCCCTTCGTTAAGTGTAATGGAATAAAAACCGTATTGGTTTGAAGTAATGTTTTTATTAATTCCCTTTACTGAAACTGTTGCACCAATAATTGTTTCATTGCTTGTACTATCTTTCACATACCCACTGATGGTAAAATGATTTTGCGACGTTGCAGTCAACGTTACAAACACAGTCAGCAAAGTAAACAGGTATTTTACAAAGTGCATACGTATCTGTTCTCTGAACTTGAAAATGATAAAGCCGGTTTAATTTTTAAAAGTTTCTTTTGTTTCGCCGCAGGTAAGCATTTTACTGCCGAAATAAGGATTACGTATACTATCGGTGTTGCTTAACCAGTAAGCTCCTTTTTCATTAAACGCCATTGGACAAAACTGGTAATAAATTGTTTGTCCGGCTGGTTTTATTACACGTACAAGATCATAAAATACATTGGAGATCATTTCAAAGGATTCTCTCTTTTTCTCAATATCGTTTTCACCAAGCATGCCTGCTATTTCTGCTGCTGCATCGCCAGGCCGACCTGCAATACTTTCAAAACCCAATGAATCGGCTTTCTGTACTTCACTTAAATTCATACTGTCGAGTAAAAGTTTCAATTGAGTTCCAGCCTTATTTACGCTTAAAGTATCACTTGCCACAAAAGCATCTTTCAATTGAAAATAAGCCGTCATCACAGCTTTTACAGAAACATTGAATGAATCGGAATATGCATAAGCTGATTGATTTTTTACTGTTGATTCACTGTTATCGGCCTGCTTATCAGATTTGTCTTTGCAGGCGATTACTACTACCACAGATGCAACGATGAGGAACAGTTTTCTCATTGTGTTTTTTTTATCAAAGTTAACTGATTTGATTTTGCCTGCCAGCATTTGCCGAAACGCTTAACTTTGCCGCTCATATAAAATTTATGCTGGCAGGTTTTCAAAATGTAACATTCGAGTTTGGAGCAAGAGCAATTGTAGAAGATGCTACATGGCATATTCATCCCAACGAACGCATTGGATTGATTGGTTATAACGGTACAGGCAAATCCACCCTGTTGAAATTGCTTGTTGGAGAATATCAACCCTCAAAAGGCGAGGTTATCCGCAGCCGCAGTACAAGCATTGGATACCTTCACCAGGACCTTCTGAGTTTTGATACAAATGAATCCATTCTGCAGGTTGCACTTTCAGCATTTGATCGTGTATTACAATTGGAAAAAGAAATTGATGAGCTGGGAAAAGAGCTGGAAAAAAATCATGAAGATGAAAACCTTCTTCACCAGTACTCTGATAAGCTGCATGAAATGGATACGCTGGATGGATACAATATTCATCACAAAACAGAAGAAATTCTGCAGGGGCTCGGCTTTCAGAACATTGATTTAAAAAGACCTTATAAAGAATTCAGCGGTGGATGGCGCATGCGTGTGTTACTTGCAAAAATGATTTTGCAGCAACCCGATTTGTTATTGCTTGATGAGCCGACCAACCACCTCGATCTTCCCAGTATTGAATGGCTGGAAAAATATTTACAGCATTACCAGGGATCGGTTGTGATTGTATCGCACGACAGGTGGTTTCTTGATCGTATGGTGACAAAGATTGTGGAAGTGTTTCAGGAAGGTATACATATTTATGGCGGTAATTATTCTTTCTACCAGAAAGAAAAAGAACTGCGTATGGATTTGCAGCAAAAGGCTTTTGAAAACCAGCAGGATTATATTCGTCAGCAGGAACGTTTTATTGAACGTTTCCGTGCAAAAGCAACCAAAGCTGCAGCCGCACAGGCAGCTATAAAGAAACTGGAAAAGCTGGATGTCATTGAAGCTCCGACGAACGACCGTCCAAACATCCGCATCAACTTTGCAGTAGATAAAACTCCCGGTAAAATTCTGTGTGAATTAAAACACATCAGCAAAAGTTTTGGCAGCAATAAAATAGTAACCAACACCAGTGCAGAAATTGAACGTGGCGATAAGATTGCGTTGATTGGAGCAAATGGAAAAGGAAAATCAACTTTATTACGCATCATTGCCGGCACCGAATCGTTTACCGGCGAACGTAAGTGGGGGCATAATGTTGATGATAGTTTTTATGCACAGCATCAGCTGGAAGCACTGGATCTGAACCATACCCTTCTGGATGAAATGAAAAGCTGTGGCAGCCAGAAAACCGACCAGGAATTACGAACCCTGCTTGGCTGTTTCTTATTCAGCGGTGATGATACAGACAAAAAAATTAAAGTATTAAGTGGTGGTGAAAAGGCAAGAATAGCTTTGGCAAAAACAATCATCAGCAAAGCCAACTTCCTGTTGCTTGATGAGCCTACCAACCACCTCGACATGCACTCGGTTGAATTGCTCATTGAAGCATTGAACAAATACCAGGGCAGCTACATTCTTGTAAGTCACGACCGTTATTTTGTTTCTCAAACAGCGAATAAAATCTGGGAAATTGTTGATGAAGAAATCAAAGAGTTCAAAGGTACTTACAACGAATATTTAGAGTGGAAAGAGCGAATGGCTAAACGTGATGCCGAAATTAAAGAAACAACGCCAGTAGCAGAAAAAGCTCCTGAAACCAAAAAAGTAATTGAAGAAAAGCAAGTACCTGCTCCTGCTACAGAAACAAGAACGGTTATCAATAAAGAAGTAAAAAAAGAATTACAAAAGCAGCAGAAACAGCTGCAGCAACTGGAAGAGAAAATTAACCAGCTTTCTACAGAAAAAACAAAACTGGAACAGGAACTAGCCAATCCATCCACTTATTCCGACAAAGACAAGTTTCTTCAAACAGAAACGGCTTATCAAAAAATCAGTTCTGAACTATCTAAGTTCAACAATGAATACGAATCGGTATTTGAAAAAGTAATGGAGCTGGAAGACAAAATGAACAGCTGAGAGCAGTCAACTCTTAACACTTTATAATTACCATTGTTTAAAATAAAAAAAAGCCATCCTTAGGAATAAGGACGGCGTATTTACCTATAAGAGAACCAACAGTACGTTGAAATATTTTAAAATGATTGCTCGCTTACGATACGGCAAGTGCCATCATTATTGATTTGTTTTATGCGGAAATAAGTTTTTGAACCAGCTTCATGCTTGCCTTTGAACAAATAGCTGTAGTTCTGGCCTTCAGAAAAACCACCAAGCACAATTGCTGCAGTTTTATAGTTCACAGCATCATTGCTGGTTTCAATTTCATAATAAATTTCTTTAGGTTCTGCGTCTGCTTTCCATTGAAGAATTACAGAAGCACCTTTCTGTTCAAAACGAACATCATAAACCTTGGGCCAAATATTGTTTTGGGGTAATGTAGCAGAATAACCTGTAACTGACAGGAGAATAAAGCTGGAAAGGAATACAGATACTAATTTCGTTTTCATATATACAAATTGACAAAGTTCTAAAACATTACAGGACTGGATCAATTTGGTTAATTAAGGAAACTGGGAGATTTTCCGGGGATATGAAATTTTAGTAAAATTGAAAGCGGGGGAAAAAATGATGGATTAGGGCCGGATTCAATTCTGACCGTAAAATTACTGTCTTATTTTGATTTTCCAAGAATTTCGCTAAATATTTTTTCTTAGCCCGGGTAAGGGCATTTGACATAATAAAAAAATCCTGCTGTTGCAGGATTCTGTTTTGTGATCCGGATTGGATTCGAACCAATGACCCTCAGCTTAGAAGGCTGATGCTCTATCCAGCTGAGCTACCGGACCAGCTGTTTATTCTTAAAATGTGATCCGGATTGGATTTGAACCAATGACCCTTTTCACTTTTTTTGATAAGAGGCAGCAAAGATAATTTTTAGTACCATTGCATCCAAACCAAAGTGCATGGATGTTCAAATTGAAGAAAGCTGGAAACAGGAATTGAAACAGGAATTTTCAAAATCTTATTTTCAGCAGATTGTAACACTGATTAAAACAGAGAAAATGCAGGGTAAAACAATTTATCCTCCAGGCTCCCTCATCTTTAATGCATTTACACAAACTCCTTTTCAGAATGTAAAAGTGGTGATATTGGGCCAGGACCCTTATCATGGACCCGGCCAGGCACATGGACTTTGCTTCTCGGTTCAGGATGGAATTAATCCTCCGCCCTCACTTATTAATATTTATAAAGAAATTGAAAGCGATATTGGTGTAGGCATGCCTGCACGTTATGGAAATCTTACCAAATGGGCCCAACAGGGAGTATTATTATTAAATGCTTTTTTAACTGTAAGGGCAAATGAGCCGGCCAGTCATTCTAAAATTGGATGGGAAGAATTTACCAATGCTGTTATCAGGAAAATATCAGAAGATAAAAAAGGTGTGGTGTTTTTGTTGTGGGGAAAATTTGCGCAGGAAAAACAAACACTGATTGATGAAACAAAACATTATGTTTTAAAAGCAGCGCACCCCTCGCCTTTCAGTGCCGATAAAGGATTTTTTGGGTGTAAACATTTTTCAAAAACAAATGAACTATTAATAAAACAAGGATTTGAACCAATTGACTGGAAATTACCATGAACATGATTAAAAATATTTTAGGCCGGGTGTTTGCAACATGGGCATTGCTGATGTTTGTACTAACAATGCTGATTATTCTTTTACCCTCCTGGGCAATGGGCCTGCTTCCCGAGCCAAAACGTACCCGCTGGTTTCTGGCTCTATCAAGAGCTTGGATTGGTGTGTGGCTTCCGCTATCGGGAGTAAGAGTTGTAGTAAAAGGAAGAGAGAAATTCAAAAAAGGTGAAAACTATATTGTGGTTTGCAATCACAACTCCTTTATGGATGTGCCTGTAACATCGCCAGGAATACCCGGCGGCAATAAAACCATTGCTAAAATTGAAATGGCAAAGATTCCTTTGTTTGGTATTATTTATAAACGTGGAAGTGTATTGGTTGACAGAAAAAGTGAAGAAAGCCGTTTAAAGAGTTATACCTATATGAAACGGGTTCTTGAAATGGGATTACACATGTGTATTTATCCTGAAGGCACACGCAATAAAACCAATTTACCACTGAAAGAATTTAAAGATGGTGCGTTTCGTTTAGCAACCGAAACGAAGAAATCAATTATACCCGCAGTATTATTTAATACAAGAAATGTGTTGCCGCAACACAAACCCTTTTTCTTCTGGCCATCAAAGATTGAAATGCATTTTTTAGATCCTGTTACAACCGACAATCTGAAGCCGGAGGATACCAAAATGCTCAGGCAAAAAGTATATGACTTAATGTGGAATTACATTGAAGCAAACAAGAAAGCTGTTTAATAAGTTGGCAGATTATAGAAGAACTTCGAACGGTTAATCCGCAGATCACGAAGCAGGCTGGACTTTGGATTGATTGTAATACTGAATGAACGGTAAATACCAATTGGTGTTACATTAATTGCCAGTTGCCAGCAATGCAAATCACGAGAAATAGATGTGGTGAGATATTGAATACTTCTTGACTGAATATCAAATGTACCATTGGCCTGAAACTTCCACTTTTCAGTTAAGCTGAAATCACCATTGAAGTTGAAGGATTGTGTAAGCTTGGTTTCAAACCCCGACAGGTTGGTTTTTAATTGCCTGATCAGGTTAAGTGAGTAAGACAGGTTAATACTCCATGGAATATTAAAATCAACATACTCTTCCTGATTTTTCTGAATTGCGCCCATCTGCCTTACATTATCATCAAAATCATTTTGCTTATCTTTTAAATACTGTTCTTTTTCTTTCTGCTTCTTCTCATCCTTTGGTTTACTGTGGAAAGATGTGTTAACAGAAATGAAACCAGATGTAAATCTTCCTAATGAAAACTTCTGCCCACCTTGCCATGTGTACTTATTAATTCTGAAACCGGTTTTAGGATCAACCTGGTAAGGAGTAACATTAGCACTTGCTGTAAGACTGATCTTCTCAAACAAATTACTACGCAGATAAAAACTAAAATCACTCAACGCAAACGAATCTGCCAATAAATTATAACTGGTATTAAAACCAAAACCATCAATCAACTTAACTTTCTTCACACCTTCTTCAGTTGTGTCTTTTTTATCCCTCACCTTCATTTCAAGATTATTATCCAGTGCAAAACTGATTGCTCCTGATCTTCCATCGGGTGCAAAGGCTGCAGAGCCTCCGTTAAGTTTATTAAACCAGAGTTTATTGCCCAAACTATCCACCTGTGTCTGGTACCAGTTGCCTTTATTCAGGTCAGGCGTATAACTCATGCCCAACGATGGGCGAATGACATGCCTGATGGCCTTTACATTTCCCAGCTTTTTGAAATCCATTTTTCCAAAAAGTGCTGTACTGAAACTCATACCAAAGCTCATTTGCTTTTCCCTGTAAAATCCTTTTTCTGTTTCTGTTCTTACAGATTTTGAAGTCGGATCCCAGGTACGGTCATAAGCTCTTGAATGCCACACTTCGCTGTAGCTGATTGATGGACCAATCTGAATAGGTCCCATTGGTGGCAATGATAATTGAATGGGAATGCTATGCCTTGCATTCCAGTCAAATGTATCAAGCAAATGCTGAATGGTAAAAGTTGTATCTGTAAATGCAAACTGATTCTGGAAACTACCAGTGTATGATACACCTAACTTTTCATACCATTTTGGTGAACCTACAAATTCTTTTTTCTGGAATGGATAAATCGTATTGACTGTAAAACCAACATCTGGCAAATTAACATTAAACTGTTTCGTATTTGTGTTCTGGTTATGATTGGCACTAACAGTCAGGTTAAACGGTTTACCAGCCCATGTTCGTTGATATGCAATGGATGAACTTAAGCTGTTATTAAAGTTTTGCTGAGCATTGCTCGGGAAGAGTTTATTAAACAAGCTTGTTGCAACGTTAACATTTGCACTGAACGTTTGCCCCGGCCTTGCCTTACCATCTAATGAATGACTCCACTGAATAGCAAAGTTGCGGCTTGGCGGCCGGTAGTCAGGATCGCCTTTAAAGCCAATCTTAGTATTCATGTAGCTCAGGTTAAAAGCGCCGCTGTACCGGTATCGCTTTCGGTAAGTTGGTGAGAGAAAAACATTGAATGAACCGTATGAATAAATATTGGTGCGTATTGTGGCATCCCAGTAATCGCCAAAGGTTTTATAATAGCCTAATCCTTCCAAGCCAAAGCCCAGCTGTTCATTTGCAACCGGCGATGGTGCTAAAATTCCTGTACGCCTGCCCTGCTTCATCGGAAATATTCCAAAAGGCAAACCAATAGGAATAGGCACACCTTCAAACTCGGGGCGGATTAATCCTGTAACAGCCATTTTATTGCTGATGAATTTTACTTTCTTGGCTCGAAAAGCAAAGTGAGGTGTATCATAGTTACAGGAACTGAACCTTGCTTTTTCTGCAAAAAATACAGATGGAGTAATCCGTTTCACCCTCTCACCATAAATAAACATTTCACCTTCCTGCGTATAAGAGCCAATAGTTAAACCATGCTGCGATTTGAAATTATAACGGATGGTATCGGCAGTAAATGCACTTTCGCCCTGCTTAAATGCGGGAACTCCATCTCTTTTTCCTGCAGTATCTTTCATTGAATAAGCCGTAAGAATCTGGGTGGGCTGATCTAACTGAATCACTGCAGCATTCAGGCTTACATCTTTAAACTTCACCTCTGCTTTATTGTACAAATAAATTTTCTTGCCGGGAATATCAATCACCATTGAATCATCAGCTTTGAACTCAACGGGAGCATCAATTGAATCTTTTGATATCTTCAGATTAAATGTGTCAATTTTCTGAAAAGTTGAATCATGTGCAGAAGAATCAGTTTTAGGGGGAATACTATCGTTTTTATTACCCTGATTTGAAATAGATGCTGAATCCTGTTTTTGTCGTGCAGGTAATTGACGGGGTGCAGTTCTTTTTTGCTGCGGCTGAGGCAGCGTATCGTTAACAAGAAATGTTAAATTGCTGAAGAAAACATGATGTTGACGAAATGCAGCAATACCCTCCGTCGTTAACCCATAGAGCAGGAACGCAACGAAAGCTGCAACTAAAACAGATTTATAATTAACTTTACAGCGCTTATACATAATGCAGGAGCGGCAAAAATAACCACAATTGCATTAACGAACTGTGAATGTTGTAAAAGAACTACTAACTCAAAAAAGAAATTCTGGTAATGAAAAAAAACTGGCTATTTGGTACTATATCAATTTTAATGATTTGTATAACTGTTTTCTCGTTTACAAGCAAACGTGCTGTAAACAGTCCTTCTGCAAGAATACAGACAATTATCATTGATGCCGGCCATGGTTTCAAAGGTTCATTAAGCGCTGGTGATGGTGCTTTTGGTTCGGAAGTATATGAAGATAAGGTGACCTATGAGGTGGCAAAGAAAGTGGTTGATGAAATCAAAAAACAATTGCCTGACGTACGAGTTCTTGAATCAAGACCCACTCCATTCTTTGTAGGTCTGCACGAACGTGCCAATTTTGCCAATGAAAACAAAGGCAATCTGTTTGTTTCCATTCACTGTAATTATGCACCTAAACTGAGAGAAGTAAGAATGGAAGGCCACAGGCAGGAAACTTATTACGTTTACAGCGGCAAAGGGAAAAAGAAAAAGAAAATCAAAAAAACAAGAACAGTTCCCATTTATAAAACGTATTATCACCCCAACCCCGCTAACGGTACAGAAACCTATGTGTTTGCTGCACATAAAACCGATGATAAAGAAGATATCATCATGGAAAATGGTGATGTGTTCCAGAACGAAAAGGATGACAGTACATTTAACGTAAACATCAATGACCCGATCGTTAAGCAACAGGTTGCTTTATGGACAAAGCAATTCTTTTCAAACAGTGTAAAACTGGCAACAATAGTTGAAGAAGAATTTACCGGTATTGGCCGTTTCAGCCGTGGTGTAAAACAGCGCCAGAAGGGTATCTGGGTTTTGCAGGCTACAGCTATGCCCAGTATTTTAATTGAATTAGGCTTTCTTTCTTACCGTCCGGAAGAGGAATTTTTAATGAGTGATGACGGGCAGCAGCAAATGGCCGCAAGTATTACCAGGTCTATTAAACGTTATAAAGACCTTGTTGAAAAAGGGCCAACCGTACAAAACATTAACGGCCGCAAATAACGTAAGTATATAATTTTAACCTCAGTTTCTGTTTCTGATGGCAGCATCGGGCAAACATTTCTTATTTTTGAGCCCGGTAAGCGGTTTGTTAACTGCTATCATAAAATTTTTTCTACCGCATGATCAAAGTTTCAAACGAAACCAAAGTAGGTGCACTAACTGTTATAGCTGTTACTTTATTGGTTTTAGGATATAATTTTCTGAAAGGGAAAAGCCTCATCAACAAGTCAGATGTTATTTATGCCCGCTTCAGCGATGTTGGCCCGCTTGAAGTATCCAATATGGTTAAGATTAAAGGGGTAAGAATTGGTAACGTATACAAAATACTTCCATCCGATAAAAATGTAAGTGAAGTTGTAGTTACAATTACTCTTGCAGAAGATGTAAACATCCCGAAAAATTCTGTTGCTGTGATCAATGGAAGTTTAACAGGCTCAGCTTCCATCAACATTTTACCCGGCGATGCAACAACGTTTATCCAGTACGGCGATACATTAAAAAGTCAAAAGAATCCCGACATACTTACCAAAGTCATGGATAATATCGACCCTGTAATGGCAAACATTAAACAGGCGGTTGATTCTTTAAAGCTGGTTCTTGGAAACCTGAACAGTATGTTTGATCCAAACACGAAATCAAACATCAAATTAGCAATTGCCAACTTAAAAACTTCTTCAGCAAACCTGTCTGTACTGTTAGACACGAAAAATGGTGCACTTGCTAAAACACTGAATAATGCACAAGCTTTTACCGGCAACCTTAATACCAATAACGAAAAGCTGAATGCAACCATCGAAAATTTAAAAATCACTTCACAGAAATTATCTGAAGTACAGATTAAGGAAACTGTAACAAACCTTAACAACACGATCACACAATTACAGGCAATTTTGCAGAAAGCAAATAAAGGTGATGGTTCTTTAGGTCTGCTTGTAAACGATCCTAAACTGTACAACAGTTTGCAGAACACCAGCAGAAGTTTAAACATTCTGCTTGATGATCTGAAAGTTCATCCCAAACGTTACATCAACATTTCTGTTTTTGGACGAAAGGACAAATCAGAGCCACTGAAAGCACCACTTGCCGACAGTATTAACAATCAAAAGTAATTCACTGTGCTGCGCATTTTCCTGCTGAGTTTTTTATTGTTGTGCGTTGGAACAATGCATGCACAAAAAAGTCTTCCTCCCCGCCCCTCGCAAAAAAGCGATACGGTAAGGGTTGTGGAAGTGTTATGGGCTAACCGTTTCGATTTTAAAACAGTTGATTCTGCAACCCAGCTTCAGATATTGGTTGGTAAAGTAAAAATCAAACAAGGCATAACATTATTTACCTGCGACAGTCTTGTGTGGAATGAAAAAACCAATTACATGCAGGCTTACGGTAACGTACACATTAACGATGCCGATTCTGTAAATATTTATTCGCAGTACCTGCAATACGACGGAACAAAGAAATTAGCCACCTTCACCAACAAAGTAAAACTTACCGACGGAAACAGTACGCTCTACACCGATACGATGGATTATGATATGAATGCGAAAGTAGGCAGGTACAGGGATGGCGGGCGTATTGAAAGCAAACAGACAACGTTGTACAGCAGGGAAGGTTATTATTATGCAGATATTAAAGATGTTTATTTCATTGGCAAAGTAAAAATGAGTGATCCTGAAGTTGCATTGGCGAGTGATTCGCTTTTGTACAACACATCAAGCCAGGTTGCAACCTTCATTTCCCCTACTACAATCAAAAGTGGCAATTCCATTATCAATACAAAAGAAGGCTATTATGATCTGAAGTTAAAGAAAGCCAAGTTCGGCAAACGTTCACGTATGCAGGACAGCACATCGACTATGATTGCCGATGATTTTGCTTTTGATGATAAAACAGGATATGGCGAAGCAACAGGTAATGTTCAGTATAAAGACACTGCACAAGGTGCAATGCTCTTCAGTAACCGTGTTTTCTTTAATAAAATAAGAAAAAACTTTCTTGCTACTGAAAAACCGGTAATGGTGATTATTAAGGATAAAGATTCTGTTTATGTTGCTGCTGACACCATTTATTCCGGTCTCATGAAAGATCTTGCACAGATTAAAACCGGTTATATAAGGGCGTTTGATACATTAAAAGGAAAAACTGTTTTTAAAGTTGATTCGCTGCTGAAAAAAGATTCAGCTATCAAACAAATTAACGACAGCAATATAGTAAGAAGAGATAGCGTGCATCTGATGCAGAATGATACAATCCATTTAGCAAAGACTGACAGTATTCCAATTTTACCTAGAGATACCATTAGTATTGCACAAAAAGATTCAATTACAACTCTTCCCAAAATCAGACCCGGCAAAATAACAAAACCACAGATGCCGAAAAACGATCCGGTAACTGAAAACAGTAAACCTCCTTTTCCTCCTAACAAAAAACCTGTGATTCCGGGTAGAGATTCAATACCCATTGCAAAAAAAGACAGTATTGCTAAAATAGATTCAATTGTTGTAAAAAAACGTTCGCAGGAGGAAATTGACACACTGCGGTTTATTACTGCATTCAGGCATGTACGCATTTTTAATGATTCTCTACAGGCTGTTGCCGACAGTATGTTTTATTCCGGTGTTGACAGCATTTTTGAATTATACCACAACCCGATTGTATGGGCTAAGGAAAGCCAGGTAACCGGTGATACAATTTTTGTTTATACCGTTAACAGGAAACCCAAGCGCATGTATGTGTATGAAAACGGGTTTATGATTCAGAATGTAAAAGAAACTGCTGAGTTTTTTAACCAGGTGAAAGGCCGTACCATCAATGGTTATTTTAATGATGGGGAGATTGATTATGTAAGAGCAAAAGGAACAGCACAATGTGTTTATTATGCACAGGATGAAGACAGTTCTTTTCTTGGAATGAACAGCAGCAGTGCAGATTTAATAGATATGTATTTTGAAAAACGTGCCGTTAAAAAAGTAAAATTTGTAAACATGGCGCAGGGTACAATGTATCCTATACGTAAACTTCCTCCAGATAAAAAGAAACTTGAAGCATTTCAATGGCTTGAAACCAGGCGACCAAAAAGCAAGCTGGAACTCTTTTTATAAAAGACTATTTTCAGATACACACTCATTATCCCTTTCCTGCAGCATTTAATTTAAATGAATGCAGCACTTTTAGAAATGCATCTTTATTGGCATCCCAGTAAATATCATCGCAGTAAATAGTAACAATAAAAAGATCATTGTTTTTTCTGAAAGCTTCTGTTACCCATTTTATACCACTTGCTTCATATTCATAATCATACACAGTAACATCAGCCTTCTTTGTTGCTTTCACTTTATCGGCTTTTTCTTTGGAGCCTGTTGCTTTAATAATGATCTCCTTTGTTTTTGTTGCAGTAAGATTTACTGCAGAACGAACTGAAACAGTAACACCTCCATTGTTTTCTGCCGGAAAGAAATTCATACCAGCTTTATCGCTTGAAGTCTGCCACTTTTCCGGGTATTGAATTGAATATTTATTACCCTGGTAGGTTTTTACTTTCTCATTTTGTGCAAATACACACTGAATTGAAACAAACAAAATGAACAGTAGCCTGGTTATTTTTTTGTACAGCATTTCAAAAATTTAGATTGGGTTCGTAATAATCCTGACATTATTTTTTTATCTTATGATCGTTCCATAAAATAACTGCCTGCGGGAAATTTTCAACTCCTTTTACTACAAGCTTCGTCAGTTCTCCCATTGAGTAAACAAAAGACCCCAGCACAATATCATCATCGCCGTCATGATCAATATCTGCAGCTTCCATCGTCAGCCATTTACCGTTTTCAGCTGCTGCAGTGCTTGCACTTGTAAATTGAAGTGCACCTTTATTTTCAAGATAAAGAAATGCATGGCCCGGATCAGCAGGATCATCATAAAATGAAATTGCAGCAATATCTAAATCTCCATCATTATCAAAATCTCTTGCAACTGCTTTACTGGCTCCGTAAAAAGGAATAAACTTGGTAATCTTGAAATTATCTTTACCATCGTTCATTAAAATTCTTATTCCATGGTAGTACTTGTGTATTTGAGAAATATCCCAGTTATCGCCATTGGTTAAAAGAATATCGGGGTGACCATCTTTATTAAAATCTGCAAGTTCAAAATAACTTACCCCATATACAGGAGGAAACTCATACACAATTTTTTCTTCAAACTCGCCTCCGCCTTTATTGATAAACAAAACAAGCGATTCCCTGGCCTGGGCAAATAATGCCATAATATCCGGCAAACCATCTTTATTAAAATCTGCAATTTCTGTTCTCCTTGCACCGGGCTGCAATTTAAGCACATGCTCTTTTTGCGGATCACCGCCATCGAACCAGCTTAAACGTCCGCTATGGTTTCCAAATTGACAAATCAGCAAATCCTTCTTACCATCTCCATTTAAATCTCCTTCTTCAACTGAGACGGGTCTTCCTAATTTTTCAAAACGGCTGAATTCTGTACTGGTTGAATCAAGTGAATAAAAGCTTCCCTGCTTTTTTTCAGATGGAGCAATAGAACCTACACATAAAACACGGGGATAACCACTGTTGAAGCAAGCATCAACAGGTGCACTTTCCACTTTAACCGAAGTTAGTAGTTTAAGGTTGCTGCGCAGGATATAAACCTGGTTCTGAGCATCACCAATATATAATAATGAAGCTGCCGAATCAAACTTAAGCATACTTGTCTGCGGTACCTGCTTTGCTCCAAATGATACTGATTGTGCATGAAACTTTTTAAGTGTGCTGTCAAATAAAGGTGGCGGCTTTTGTGGAAGCGGTTTGGCCGGTGCCGTTAGTATATAATAGTCTACAATTTTTTTCCAGTTTTCGACCGGCAGCATTTGTTTCGAGGGATAAACATTTAATGCTTTTACTAATTCAATCTCATCTTTTTCTATAGTTGCGTAAGGGTCTTCACCGGGTTTACGAATTCCTAAACGCCAGCCCATATTTGGAAGAACACTTTCTTTCCACGTAGTTTTATCAAGAAGAGATGGTTCTGGGAATATATGACATGTTGCGCAATAGATTCGTGCAAGCTCTTCTCCGGTAAGCGCATTTTCAGCTTTTAATATATCACTGGATTTTGCCGGGAAAAAAACAAAACCGGAAATCATTATTGCACCCGCTAACATTAAAGCTATTAAGACTGAAACATTCTTCATTTTAAACTAAATAAATTTTGAATATCAAAAGCAAAACAAAAAACGGTTAAGTTTGACGCTATGAATATAGAAATAAATCCGACCGGAGAATGTAACATTAATTGAAAGAGAACAAAAAAAGGAAAATGCTGAAATCCCTTACCATTATTTTACTGCTATTGGCAGCATCGGTTGCCGCCCAGGAATCGAAGAAGAACAAAAACCTGAAAATTATGCCCGTTCCTGCTTTTGGGTATTCGCCTGAAACAAAAACTTATGTTGGAGCAGTAACAATGATAACTTACCGGCATTTACAGGATACATCTGTACGTACATCCAACTATAAACTGGAGGTGAATTATACCTGGAATAAACAAATGATTATCGAAACTGGTTGGAACAGTTTTCTGAAGGGCGAAAAATGGTTTACAAAAGGTTTGCTTCATTACTCCCGTTACCCCGACTATTATTATGGCGTTGGGTCTGAAACGCCTGAAAGCAATAAAACACTTTATTCCAGCAACCGTTTCCTGGCAGATGTATATGCTTTAAAGAAAATAAAAAAGAACCTGTTTGCAGGTATTAATTTAAGAACGGGCAGCTACAATACAGTTTCAGCTAAAGATGCAAATACTGTTTTCAGTGAGCTTACCGATGCAAGTCATTTTGGATTGGGCGCCTCTTTTTTAAATGATAGCCGGGATAATATTCTTACGCCAACAAAAGGCTATTTTATTATGACGAATCTTTCATACAATTTTTCGTCAACCGGTTACACCCGTTTAACAACCGATGCACGTTATTACAAAACATGGCACGATAAACTCACTTTTTCATCACGGTTTATAAATGTGTTTACATTTGGCACTCCTGCTTTTTATGATTATGCATTCTTAGGTGGCGACCAGTTTGTACGTGGTTATTATTATGGTCGCTATCGGGATAAAAACTTGAGCAGCATTCAAACAGAAATGCGTATGCCGATTATCTGGAGGCTTGGTGCTGCAGTATTTGGAGGAACTTCAAATTTGTATTCAAACAATAACCGTTTCCATTTTTCTGCTACAAAATTTAACTATGGCATGGGGCTTCGCTTTGTTGTTGATAAAAAAGAAAAAACAAACCTGCGGCTTGATTATGCAGTGGGGAATAAACTTAACAACGGATTTTATATTGCTTTCGGCGAATCGTTTTAAACCAGAAATCTAATTAATACTCCGGATATTATTTTTCCTGTTAACCAGCTTTTCGCTTTTCTTTCACAAAGCGTTTTTATTATTCTGCGTTATTAATGCGGCAAGCTTGATTTGTTAAATTTTCATAAAAGAAAATGCTGGTTAATGCTTGGCATTATTTTAGAAACTATTACAGCAACAAGTATATTATGAGTAAAAACATTTTACCCTTCGTCATTGTAATTCTCTTGTTGGCAGGCAACAAAGCATCGGCACAATACCGTCATCAAATTGGTGTTCGTCTTGGCAGTGCCGACCAGATCAATTCAACAGGTATTTCTTACCGTTATTTTATGAGTGAAGGAAAAGCAGTTGAAGGAATTCTGAACCTGAAATCGCCCTACTCTGTTGCTGCTTTGTATGAGTTTTTTAAACCAATACCTGCAGTCAACAATCTGAAATGGTATTATGGTGCTGGTCTGTATGCAGGTTTCCAGGGCGATGAAAACCTTGGCATAACAGGTATTGCAGGACTAGACTACCAGTTTACAGAAGTACCGGTAAACTTATCAATCGACTGGAAGCCTGAACTCAGCGTTGTACAAGCCGTAAAATTCAGGGCTGCCACTGTTGGTGTATCTGTTCGTTTTGCATTTGGAAAGAAATAACAATTATCAAAATATTATTTTTCGATGTCCTTGGTTACTACAGGTCTGATTTTCATCAGGCCTTTTTTCTTGTTGAATAGATTAACTTTAATACATGAAATAAGCCATAAAAAATTATCAAGCAGTTTATCAAAACAGCTATGAAAATTTCATTGGTGAAAACATGTGGCCAAAATCAACAAACATTATCACATGAAAATATTTTCAGCACAGCAAATAAGAGATTGGGATGCATATACAATCGAACATAAACCAATTGCATCAATTGACTTAATGGAACGGGCTTCAGCTAAATGCGTGGAATGGCTGATTCATAATCTTTATACAACAAGACCTATTCATATTTTTTGCGGAAAAGGAAATAATGGCGGCGATGGTTTGGCTATTGCAAGAATGCTGATTGAACATGGTTGTACGGTTGCAGTTTATATTCTTGAATTTGGTCATCTTGGTACAATCGATTTTCAAATGAATCTTCAACGGCTGCACGAAATAAAAGCCAATATTTCTTTTATCCAGTCGGAAGATTTTTTTCCTGAACTGAAAGAAAATGATCTTGTAATTGATGCTATTCTCGGAAGTGGATTAAAGAAAAACCTGGAAGGCGTAACTGAAAAACTGGCTTTGCATTTAAACAACTCCCTTTCCGATATCATTTCAATTGACCTGCCAACAGGAATGTTTACGGATATGAGTTGTAAAGGCTCAACAGTAGTACATGCAAAACATACGTTGAGTTTTCAGCAATACAAAGAATGTTTTTTGATGCCTGAAAATGAAGAAGTCTGTGGCGAAACTCATATTTTAAATATCGGTCTTCATCCTCATTACTATCATTCAACAGAAACAAATCTGCAGCTGACAGAGTTGGCAACCGTTAAAAGAATTTACAAGCAGCGTCGGCCATTTGCACATAAAGGAAACTTCGGGCATGCACTTATCATGTCGGGCAGTTACGGTAAAATGGGAGCTGCTGTTTTGTGTGCAGAAAGTTGTTTACGCAGTGGAACAGGATTACTTACTGTTCATATTCCGTCATGCGGATATACAATTTTACAAACTGCTGTTCCCGAAGCAATGGTTGAAACGGATCATGAAGAACAATTTATTACTTCATTACCGGCTGATCCGGACCGTTATGATGCAATCGGCATCGGGCCGGGACTTGGATTAAATGATGCTACTGCCAAACTGATGTTACAGTTTATTCAACAAGTAAAGAAACCAGTAGTATTTGATGCCGATGCAATTAATCTCTTATCCACTAAAAAAGAATTTACGTCTCACCTGCACGAAAGCTGCATCTTCACTCCCCACCCAAAGGAATTTGAGCGGTTATTTGGTAAAACAGCCAATGATTTTGAACGAAAAAATCTTGCTCTCCAAAAGGCAAAAGAACTGAACTGTATTATTGTACTCAAAGGTCATCATACATTTATTGCATGTAATGATGGTGAGGGTTATTACAATAGTACAGGAAATGCCGGCATGGCAACCGCAGGAAGCGGAGATGTATTAACAGGAATTCTCACAGGATTACTTGCACAAGGTTATTCTGCAAAAGAAGCGGCTGTGCTTGGAGTTTATTTACACGGACTGGCAGGAGATATTGCATCAACACATCTTTCGCAGGAAGCAATGCTGGCAGGAGATATTACCAAACATCTCAGTCATGCTTTCCGGCAAATTGCACAATAAAAAAGAGCGATAACATTGTTACCGCTCTTACCACTGTTAACCAAAATCAAAACCAATCACTCAACTTTTCAGGATTGTATATTTTTATCCGAAGATTTTCTCATGCGGTCCCAGCCACATCTTCTTCCCCACTCCTGTTTAAAACGTTCCTTTTCTTCATCGGTCATATTATCCCATCTTTCCTTGTTATAATAGCGGTGTTTCCAACGGTGGCTTTTACCTCCATGAAATCCGCCAAACAAAATTTTGCTTAAAATAAATATGCCAAGGGCCTGCCAGAATGTTATTATACCTACTCCCAACACTGGAACCAGTACTGCATTCCATAAGAACATTACCACCCATCCAAGCAATGCTGCAACAGCAACAAATATCAAGGGTGCAAGGGCAAGCCATTTTTTGTGTTTACTCTTTATCATTGTTTTAAGTTTAATCAGTTAAAAATTCGTTGTATAAGTTTTCAAGCCTTTTGCGCAAATGTTTTACCGCATAATGCTTGCGTGAAATAATTGTTTTGATGTTTTCATTTTCCCGGTCAGCAATTTCCTGGAGTGTCATGTCTTCAATTTCATTCCAGATAAATACATTGCGTTGTTTTTCCGGCAATTCTTCCAAAGCATCCATCAGTTCATTCCAGAAAACCTTTTGCATGGACTGCATTTCAGGATCAGTTTCATCATTTTTCATAAACGAAGGCAGCAATGGTGCACCATCTTCATCTTCGTAAATAAAATCTTCAATAAAGCCTGTTTTCTTTTTCCTTGATTTATCGATAATCCGGTTACGGGCAACACGAAACAGCCATCCGCTGATATTGTCAATTGTTTCCACGGCAGGCAGCCTGCTCAATTGAAACCATACATCCTGCAGAATGTCTTCGGCATCTTCATTTGAATTTACACGGCTGCGTATAAACCCAAACAATTGCCTACTGTAGTTACTGATTGCTGAAATGATATTTTGCTGATTGGCCATTGCCTCCATTGCACCGTCATTTGTTAGGAAGACGGTGACTGTAAAATTTTACTTTAAACACATTCAAAAAAGGTTTCAGACTAAATTTCTTTACAACAATACAGCATTTTCCCAATTTGCAGCTGCCCGGAGCATTCTCCAACAGCCCTGTCATAGCCTGTTTTTAGTTCGTTTCCCCTATCTTTGCGGCCCCTCCTTTAACTATATGAGAAAAAAAGGCGGTCTTCCCGTAAAAATTACAACTACATAAAATTGATTATGGAGAAATTGATTTATCTCGTTCCCGCTATGGCAGTGATAGGATTGCTGTACATGTTTGTTAAGTTCAGCTGGGTTTCAAAACAAGACCCCGGAAATCAACGCATGCAGGATATCAGCAATCATATTGCCGAAGGTGCTATGGCCTTTTTAAAAGCTGAGTGGAAAATACTGGCCTATTTCGTTGCAATTGTAGCAATTCTTTTAGGTGTTATGTCAACAACCAATCCTACAAGTCACTGGAGTATTGCATTGGCATTTATTTCTGGTGCCGTTTTCAGTGCTACTGCCGGGTATATTGGTATGCGCAGCGCTACACTTAGCAATGTGCGTACTGCACAGGCTGCACGTACAAGCTTAAGCAAAGCATTGGAAGTTTCGTTTACCGGTGGTTCGGTAATGGGACTTGGTGTTTCAGGTCTTGCAGTGCTTGGACTTGGAGCTTTATTTATTTTATTGAAATCAATTTTCGTTCCTGCAGGTGCTGATGTGAATGGAGAGGAAATGAAGCGTGCAATTGAAATCTTAACCGGTTTTTCATTGGGTGCGGAATCAATTGCGCTGTTTGCACGTGTAGGTGGTGGTATTTATACAAAAGCTGCCGATGTGGGTGCTGACCTGGTAGGTAAAGTTGAAGCTGGTATTCCTGAAGATGATCCACGTAACCCTGCTACTATTGCAGATAATGTGGGCGATAACGTAGGTGATGTGGCAGGTATGGGAGCCGATCTTTTCGGTTCGTATGTTGCTACTGTACTTGCAACAATGGTACTTGGACAGGAAACAAAATCGGTTGACCAGTTTGGCGGTATTGCTCCTATTTTATTACCAATGCTGATCGCCGGTACCGGTATATTATTTTCGATTGTTGGTACATGGATGGTTCGTGTAAGCGATAAAGCAGCCATCAATACAGATAATGTACAGAAGGCTTTAAATATGGGCAACTGGGGTTCCATTATTCTTACAGCAATTGCATCAGTTGGTCTTGTCTATTTTGTACTTCCTGAAACAATGGTACTTCGTGGTGCTGAATTTACTAAATGGGGTGTGCTTGGCGCTATTGCTGTTGGTTTGGTTGTGGGTGCTTTAATG
Organism: Chitinophagaceae bacterium UBA1931; assembly: GCA_002337125.1. Classification (GTDB taxonomy): domain Bacteria; phylum Bacteroidota; class Bacteroidia; order Chitinophagales; family Chitinophagaceae; genus Lacibacter. The sequence goes on along the minus strand of DDFJ01000001.1, from coordinate 518,979 downwards.
AGCATCATTACTGAATATTATACAGCTATGGGTAAAAGCCCGGTTCTGAGTATTATCCGCCAGTCTTCGACCGGTCATGCAACAAACGTAATTGGTGGTTTGGCAATTGGTATGGAATCAACCTTCCTCCCTATTCTAGTATTGGCTGGTGGTATCTGGGGCTCGTTTGAATGTGCTGGTTTATATGGTGTGGCGATTGCAGCTGCAGGTATGATGGCTACTACAGCGATGCAGCTGGCCATTGATGCATTTGGACCCATTGCTGATAACGCAGGTGGTATTGCAGAAATGAGTGAGCTTCCTAAAGATGTACGTGAAAAAACCGACGTATTGGATGCTGTTGGTAACACTACTGCGGCTACAGGTAAAGGTTTTGCCATTGCATCTGCTGCGTTAACATCGCTTGCATTGTTTGCTGCGTTTGTTGGTGTTGCAGGAATCAAAGGCATTGATATTTATAAAGCAAAAGTGCTTGCTTCTCTGTTTGTGGGCGGCATGATTCCATTCATTTTCTCTGCCCTTGCAATACGTGCAGTTGGAGAAGCTGCGATGTCAATGGTGGAAGAAGTTCGCCGCCAGTTCCGCACAATTCCAGGAATTATGGAAGGAACAGGACAACCTGAATATGATAAATGTGTTGCAATTTCTACCGAAGCGTCGATTAAGAAAATGCTGGCGCCGGGTGCGTTTGCAATCATCTCTCCTCTTGTTATTGGTTTTGCTTTTGGTCCTGAATCGCTGGGCGGTTTCCTTGCCGGTGCTACTGTAAGTGGTGTATTGCTTGGAATGTTCCAGAACAATGCGGGTGGTGCCTGGGATAATGCCAAGAAGAGCTTTGAAAAAGGTGTTGAAATTGACGGAGAAATTTTCTATAAAAACTCTGATCCGCATAAAGCATCTGTAACAGGTGATACTGTAGGTGATCCGTTTAAAGATACTTCTGGTCCATCAATGAACATCCTGATTAAGCTGATGTCGATTGTTTCGCTGGTAATTGCACCAACACTTGCAACACTAAACGGAACTGAAGCTCAAGGCAAAAATGTACAAACCATTGAAATGAAGGTTGAGCAAAAAGCCGACGGCGTTGCAGAAGCAAAAAGCGACAATCCTTTTATTGCAGCTTTGCTTAAAGACAGTTTAATCAGTGCAAACGGCTTTTCGTTGAAATTAAAGAACGACAGTCTGTTCATCAATGGAACTTTGCAGTCAAAAGAAACACTGGATAAATACCGTTCACTGCTTAACGGAAATACTGAACTTGAAGTAAACATGCAGGTACAAAAAAAATAGTTGTTTCGTGCAACCAACATATTAAAATTATACTCTTAGGAGTGTCTAATCAGACCATTATCAGTAGTCCCTGTATTTCTATATGGGGGCTATTTTTTTGCAGTATCGTCATTCCTCCAGATAAAATTAATTTCTGCATTTAAAAACACAAATCGCATAATTAAATAATATCAATTACAAACTGGCATGATATTTTGAATGCTTTAACACGGAAACAGAATAACTCCATGGATCAAACAATACTAAAACACAAAACAAACCTTATATCATGAAAACAAATTTTCTAAAACTGGTTTCAGGAATTGCGGTAGTAGCGGTGATTTTATTTGCAGCCCAAAGTTGCCAGAAAAATGCGGGAAAGTATGACAAGCCAAGAGTACAAATCAGGTTAACAGATGCCCCCGACCCTAACGTTAAAGAAGTTTGGGTTGATATCAGGGAAGTTTGGCTGAAAATGGGCGACTCAAGCGAAACAAAGCTTACCGGAGCATATCCCGGCGTTTATAATTTACTTGAACTGACGAATGGAAAAGATACACTCCTTGCAGATGCTGAAATACCTGCAGGAACAATCTCACAGATCAGGTTAGTGCTGGGCGATAACAACTATATTATCACAAAGAATGGCGACAAGATTTTTCTTACAACTCCAAGTGCTCAACAATCAGGTTTAAAAGTTCAGTTACATCAAACTGTTTCAGGTGGCTTACTTTACAGGTTGGTACTTGATTTTGATGCAGGCAAATCAATCGTAAAAGCCGGCAACAGCGGTAACTACCTGCTCAAACCAGTTTTACGACTCATTTCATTTGCTTCTTCCGGAGGTATTGTAAAGGGAGTAGTAATGCCCGATTCAATTATTACTTCAGTGTATGCCATTAAAGGCCCTGATACTATTGCTTCAACATTTACAACAACACCAGGAGGCATGTATTTGTTCCGTGATATTCCGGATGGCAATTACAACTTCTCTTATGTTCCAAACGATACGATTCACAAAACAGCGGTAAGAACTGCAACTGTGGTACTTGGACAAACAACGGTTATCGATACAGTGAAACTTGAAAAGAAATAAACTGAATTTTGATTTGGTTAGTAATACGGCCGCTCAACTATGAGCGGCTTTTTTTATGTAACAATCCTAACCACCTGTTAATTTCTTTCAAATATTTTAAATGGCATCTTTTTTTACGAACCATCTCGTATATTTGATACGAAACAAGTCGTATATCATGAGCACCAAGCAAACAAAACCTACAGAGAGCGAATTGGAAATTTTACGTGTATTATGGGACAGAGGACAAGCTACCGTAAGAGAAGTACATGAAGAATTAAGCAAAACAAAAGATGCCGGTTACACCACCACGCTGAAACTGATGCAGATTATGCATGAAAAAGGCATGGTAAAACGTGACGAAAGCAACAAAACACATAAATACGCTCCCCTTCTTTCCCGTGAAAAAGCACAAAAGCAGTTCATGGGCAGAATGATTGATACGCTTTTCCAGGGTTCATCCACCCAATTGGTTATGCAGGCCCTTGGCAATCACAAAACTTCAAAAGAAGAACTGGAAGAAATCCAGAAACTGATTGATAACCTCAAACAACAGTAGTTATGCCGCAACTGTTGCATTCTGATTTTTTGCAGGCGTTGGGAAAAGCTATTACTGCCAGCTTCTGGCAAATGGCCCTGCTATTTTTATTTTACCATTTGCTCCTGTTTCTGTTCAGGATTAAGCAGGCATCAGTAAAAAACTTCCTGAGTACTGTTTTTTCTTTGGCAGGTTTTGCATGGTTCCTGTCAACAATTTTTCTGCAATGGACTAAGCAACTAAAAGAGTCTGCATCAGTCATTATTGAACACACAAACAACAATTTTGCTGTTCTTACAGTGTTTACCAAAAGCAATCAATGGCAATTGTTGCTGAACTGGATTGAATACAAATTCAACTTTATCCTTCCCTATCTTTCTGTTGCCTACCTGTTTGTTCTTGGATGGTTTATGCTGAAATTATTTGTACAGGTTTACAAAGTGAATTCGCTGAAAAGAAACGGAATGACATCTGTTGCTGAAGACATGCAGCATTTTTTCAATTACCTGGTTGAATCAACAGGCATCAGCAACAAAACAAAACTGTACATCAGTACTCAACTTGATATTCCTGCAACAATCGGTTTTTTGAAACCAATCATTCTTTTACCTGTAACAGCAGTAACGCATTTAACAGCTGCACAACTTGAAGCTGTGTTATTGCACGAAATATCGCACATCAAACGAAACGATTATTTCTGGAACATTCTTCTTACAACAGCTGAAACAATTTTGTTCTTTAATCCATTTGCTCTTTTACTCATCAGCATTGCTAAACGTGAAAGGGAAAACAGTTGCGATGATTTTGTGATGAACTTTCAGCAAAATGCACCGGTGTATGCTGAGGCTTTACTGAATGTTGAAAAAGCAAGAAGGGCAGCTCCCCGATTGGCAATGGCATTGGGCGATGACAAACATTTACTGAAAAACAGGATCAAGCGGATATTGAATCTGCCGACTGAAAAAAATAGAATCAGTTCAAGACTGGCAGCATTGGTGTTCTTTACAATTGTGTTTGCAACTACCGGATGGGTGGTGAAAAACAATGCGCATTCAACACCTGTACAATCAACATCATCAGTTAAAAACAACACTACGCACAATACAATTTTCATCAAACCTGAAACAGTTGTAAAGAAGAATAATGAAACCGTTTCATTAATTGATGAAAAGAGAAAATTGCACATGGATATTTCAAAGGAACAGAAACAACAGGAAGTAAAATTGTGGGGCGAAGATGGTAAAGAAGTTGTGTTTGATAAACTGGTTGTAAAAGATATTCCGGGCGAATGGATGGATTTAGTGATGAGGCCTGGCATGAATCATTTTCCACCACCTCCTCCACATGAAAGAGATATGATCAATCCTGATTCTGTACAGGAAATGCTGAAACGTAAAACAAAAGCCGGAAAAGAATTAAGCTATTACAATTTCGATTTTCAACGGCAGATGCAGAACATGAAGCATTTCAGAGTTCCTGTTAATGAACAATTTTACATGAACAATAACCGTAGAACTAACGATACATCCAACCAGTCTTTTGTTTTCAGGTTTCCGGAAGGTGAATTTTTCATTCCTGAATTTCCTGATGAATTCTTTGATCAGCAACAGCAACAAATGCAGCAGCAAAGAAAGTCGGCAGAAATGTCGAAACAACGCATGGCACAGGTGAAACTATTTAACAGGAAAATGCTGGAGATGCGCAAAAAACAGGACAGCATCATAGAAAAACAATGGAAAGAAAAGCTAACTGAAATGCCTGACTTTGTTTACCTCAATGATGTGGAAGCAATTGAGCAACTGAAAAAACAGAATAAACAGGTCATCATCATTACAGATGTTGCACCTATTTTCTTTGGCAATGAGCAGCAATTACCCGATTCAGCAAAGATGAAAAAGCCACCACATCGTGTTGTGGTACGAAAGCTGGAAATATCAAGATTGTAAGTGATTACCAAACTCTTCTCGGGCAAAGATCTCCCCACTTGTTACCAAGTGTAAAGCCAAGTACAATTTCATGTGTACCTCTCTGCATATACTGTAACAGGTAATGTGAATTATTTACATCGTACGAATAACTTACGTTGAATGTATTGGAAATATTAAAACCTGCCATTGCAGCAAATCCTTCTTTTAAACGGAGATTGCCTCCTATCCACAAACGATCCTGGTATTGCGCCTTTACAGTAAAATCAACGAACAAAGGCATGCTTGGAATGTAACGCATCATCACTGATGGAATAATGTTTACATCATCGCCTGCAAGAAAACGGTAACCGGTTGTAGCAAAAAAATGCGGCACCAGTGTTGACTTATAAAAATCACTTGAAACCAATGTTACTTTTTGCGGAATGATTTGCTGTGCTGAAAATCCTGCAAAAAACTTATCAGAATACAACCATAACCCGGCATTGAGTTCAGGTTTTATCTTACGTAATTCTGTTGCCACACCACCAATTGCCGGATCAACAGGATTCGCCAGTTCAATTTTTGATGCATCAATATTAATAGAAGAAATTCCACCGGCAAAACCAGCCGATAAATTCAGCTTGGGTGTTAACCCGATATGATACGCATAAGAAACCGTTGCATAAAAGCGGTTAATGTAGCCCGTTTTGTAATTAATGATACTGCCTCCTATTCCATGATGTGGCTCAGCAGCTGTATAATCTTCCCAATAAGCTTTTCCTCTTGGGTTTTCGCCCGGCACCTGGAAAGAAGTTGGTGTTGTGCGGTAATCATTTTTACCAATGGGCGAATGAACGGTTAAGTAAATAGTTTGTGGTGCACCCGGAAAACCAACCCATTGATTACGATGACTGATTTTAATATCGGTATAATTTTCAATACCGGTTAATGCCGGATTAACAATATAGTTATTGAGAATATACTGTGTGTAATGCGGACGTTGTTGCGCCACTGCATGAACCGTAACCATCAATAATCCCACAACTGCACAACACAATTTAAATTTCCGCATAACGTCATTCTGAATTTTCAAAGGGATCATCTTAGAATAGTTACATATCCTGCTGAACGGCCACGACCGTTTTTCGGATCAATTACATAATAATAAGTACCTGCAGGCAACTGCTGTCCTTTCCATTTACCATCCCATGGTGTTGGGTATCCAACTGATCTGAACACCAATGTTCCTGCAGTATTATACACTTCAACAACACAACCGGGATAATCGCCGAGGTGGGGAATTTCCCAGAAATCATTAATACCATCACCGTTTGGTGTAAATGTATTTGGCGGCTTCGGCATCTTCAGCACCTTCACAAACAAATCATCCGAACTTGTACAACCACCACGACCAATAACAGTCAACGTATAAGTAATATCATCTTTTGGCTGAACAATTGTGGGGTTCAGCAATGCTGTATTATCAAGATAAGTTGATGGTGTCCATAAGAATTGCAGACCTGAACCTGTTGCAGTTGCATCTGTTATTTTCTTGTATCCATCTTCCAGCACATTCAGATCAGGACCTGCACTGATAGCAGGATAAGCCCATACATTAATGGTTTTACTTGCCGTATCACTCACACAACCTTCGGTTGTATAAACATAGAGTTGTACATTATAAACTCCTGCTGACGGATAGAGATAAGTTGGGTTTTGTACTGCCGAAGTATAACCGTTTCCAAATAACCAACGCCACTGATTCACACTTCTTACAATACCACTGCTCTGATCAGTAAAGGCAATTGTTTCACCAATACAGATACTGTCAACCGATGTAAATGCAGCTTTGGGTTGAGGGAACACATCAACCAATTGTTTCGATAATGAATCAATACAATTGTTAGATGATGTAACAACAAGCTTCACCGTATATGGACCGAGCTGACTGTAATTATAAACCGGATTTTTTACTGTTGATTTGTCCGATCCTGCAGGACTTGCATATCCATCACCAAAATTCCAGTTATACGTAAACTGACTTTGTGTGCCGTCAGGTATTGTGGAAAGATCAGTAAATGCAGCTGTGCCTGCCGGTAAGCAAACTTTTGGTAACGAGAAATCAACCCGTGGTAATGGATTTACTTTTACTGCTAACGTAACAGGAACACTTGTACAACCCCTGTCATTAATTACCTGCAAAACGGTGTTGTATGTTCCGTATGCAGCGTATGTATGTTTAATTGTTGTATTGCTGCTGAGCGAAACAACCGGAGATCCATCGCCAAAATTCCAGTTCCATGTTGCAAGACTTGTTGAATTTGCAACTGAACTATCAGAAAAACTTACTGCATTTTTTTCGCAGGAAGGAAGTAAAGAAACAAACTTCGAAACAGGACGGGGCCATACTTCAATCGTTTGTTCAGAATAATGTGTACATCCGCTTGTTGCTGTAAATGTATAACGGATGGTATGTGTGCCCACTCCTGCTGTTGCGGGATTAAATAAACCTGTTGTACTTACACCAGGACCAGTAAATACTCCTGTTCCCGGCACGCCACCTGTTTCAGTAGCCTGTGTGATTTGTCTTGGAGCAGCATCCAGACAAATGCCCGGCATAGCAAGAAACTGCGTAAGCGGACTTGCATTAACCGTAATTGTTTTCACCGCATCGTTTACGCAAACAATACCTGAATAAGCCCTGTAACGAACCTGAAATGTTTTTGTTAACGGTGATTGGAAATTTGGATAACGGTGCGAATATATTTTGCCTGAAGCAGGAAAATCATCTGTATCAAAAACAGTTGGAGCGTTGATATTATCCCAATAAATTTCCACTTTGGTTACGGAACCAAAATCAACTGTTGAATTATCTTTTATCTGTACATCCTGGTTGCTGCACACACCATTTGTTGGCAGTAAATTGAAATCAGCTTTAGGAATTGACCCGTTCACTGTAAACGGAATATTTGTAATTGAATCTTTACAACCATCTTTTGAAGTAACCACCAGCGACAGTAAATAATTATCTGCTTTGCTGAAATGGCTTATTGGGTTTTTGCTTGTGCTTGTAAGCGGCACAGGTGCAGGAGAAATGGCAGGAGTACCAGCATTAAAATTCCAGAAGTAGGTCATGGATGCTTCGCTGTTATCAGCAATATGCGAAGTATCAGCAAACACTGCATTGGCATCACTTAAACAAACTTCAGGCAACACATAACCAACTTTAGGCAATGGATTAATGTGAACCGTTCTTGTCAACGTATCACTCAAACAACCCTTGCTGTTTTCAGCAAGCAGCTTAATTGTTTTATCGCCCCAGTTTGTATATGTATGTGTGATGGGATTATTGTTATTGGCATTGATGATTGTGCCATCGCCAAGATTCCAGTACCAGCGAACATCAGTACCAACATTCGCCGTTGAATTATCAGTAAATGTTACCTGGTTCTTTTCACAAAGCGGAGTGGCTACAATAAAATTCGCAGTGGGCCATGGATGAATAATGACTGTCTTTGTTGCTGTATCACTCACGCAAGACTGGTTAGTGAATACCCAATGTTTTACGGTGTATGTTCCGGGAAGAGGGAAATTAAATACAGGATTTTGGCTGGTTGATGAACCAACAACTGTTCCGGATGAATTAATAAACCTCCACTCCCATGAAGCTACAGGATGTGTAATTCCGTTTGAAGCATCAGTAAACGTAATGGGCGATTTCCAGCATATTTCAGCAACAGAAGTAAAATCAGCTTTTGGTTGCGGGTAAATATTGCCTTGTGCTTTTGTAATTGAATCAATACAACCGTTGTTTGATGTAACAATGAGTTTAATATTATATGGTCCGGTTGTAGAGTATTTGTGTGATGGATTGGTGACTGATGAACTGTTCAGTGCTCCTGTTGTCGGGTCACCAAAATTCCATGAGTTGATGAATGAAGCCTGCGATCCATCAGCAATGGTTGATGTGTTGGTGAAGTTCACAACACCATCAGGCAAACAGGCATAACTCATCGTAAAATCAGGAACAGGGTTTGGACTAACGGTTAACGGTGCCGTATAAACCGGGCTTTTACAACCTGTACTCGTAACCACCTGCAGTGTTGGATTATATACCTGGGCTGTAGCATAAGTTCCGGTAACATTGGCATTGGTTGTATTGCTGATGGGAGAACCAACTGCCAGGTTCCAGTTCCAGTTCGTAATGCTCCCTACCCCGCCGGCCAGTGTTGATTGATCGGTGAATGTAATCTGCTTGTCTTTACACTGCGGAGTTGTAAAAGCAAATTTTGCAACGGGCGTTTTTGTTATGGTGATTGTTTTTTCAACCGTATCACTCAAACAACCTGCATCGGTTAAAACAGAATAACGGATTTTATATGTTCCGGGAGTTGTATAAACCTTGCCGGGATTATTGACATAAGCATATGTACCATCACCAAAATCCCAGAAATGTTTGGTGATGGGTCTTCCACCAGTTGTATTATTGGTTGTGATCTGGATGGTCGAATCAGTACAAAGTGAAGTTGGCCATGAAAAATCAGCCACAGGGGGATCAAACACCTGCAGGTCAAAATCAATATTCTGTTCGCCTGAACAACCATCGGCTGTTGGGTTATTTACCGTAACCGTTATTGGGTATGTACCAATTGCATTGTACACGTAATACGATGGCAACTTGTACATATATAATGTGCGGCCATTCAGTACAAAAGTTGAGTCGGGAACAACAGGGCCGTTATTGATATAATCAGAATAATTCGGGATCTTCCATTTCATCGATAAAGGGATGTACGGAAGTGTCATTGAAAAAATAAACGGCGAACCTTTACAGGCAACCGGGCTGTTAATGGTTGCGTACTGGTTGGTTGTGGTTACATATTGATACAGGTCTTTTACGTTGGTTCCTGCATTGTAACCGTACGATTCGGCACTGCCATAACCATAAGCAATAGCGTTAAAGCCTGAATCGGAAGTAATGGTATGTGAACCCTGGCTGAGGGGTATCTGGTAATATTTGTAAGCAGCATCTCTTGGATGTGTTGAAACAGCAGCTGTTGGTGCAACACCATCAACCTTAAGCGAAGCTGTTCCGGCTGATTTGATGATGAGGTTAAGCCAATGTTCATTAATGGCAGCATTACCGGTTGAGTTAATCGTAACTTTTTCAATTGTTTGCTCAATCGGGCTTAAATAAATCATCTCGGGGTCGCCATCGCCTGCAGTGTTTGATGCGCTTGTATTAAATGTCGGGTTGCTGCACTGCCCTCTTGTTGTAATATACTGGGCTACCATTACGGGCTTATCCGACTCGATCATGTCGGCTGTTGAACTTTGGTATTCGTAGTAAAAGTTGTTGATCAAACCTGTAAGCACCACTCCGTTTTTCTTAACAACAGTTGATGGATCACTTACACATACCCTGAAATAGTTATTGGGCATCCTGTTCGTTGGAACTGTGAGGTATTTCTTACCCCAGGCATTTGAAGGGAAAGCCTGCTGAATATAGTTATCGGCGCTGCCCGAAACATTGGCAGCACATTGTATATTAATCTTTCCGGAACCGGAAAACACGGCAATTTTTTTACAGGAACTGGTTGCGGTAGCAACTGATCTTACTCTTGTTCCGGTTAAATCCTCCCCCCTGTACAGGTAAGTAGGATTTGTGGCATTGCCCCATTGCAAAGGACTTAAAGCCTTTCCGAAAATATTGTACACTTCGCCCTTGTTAAGCGTTACTTTAATTGTATCGCCTTTTAAATTATTGAATGTGTTTGCACTGGGAATAATTTCAATTGCTGTATTATCCTCTGTAGCTATTACATAACAATACGAGTAAGAATTAAGATCATTCGATGTTTGTGTAAAGTTGATGGAATAATATTCCCTTGCCAGTGTATTAACAGGGAATAAAAGACTGGCCCCTGAAATTGATCCATTATAAATGTGGGCATAAGCAATAACAGCCACATCGCTGGTAATATGGATGCCCTTAGTGCTTTTACCTTCACTAACTATTCTTGCATCATCGGTTCCTGTTTTGGGAATAATATCAGAAGTGGTAACCTGGTTAGCAATTACAGAGTAAGTACGTGTCCAGCCGGTTGCGGGTATGGATACTGTTACAGTTGCATTTTTATCGGATGTGAAATACAAAACCATGTTTTGCGATCCCCCGTTTGAGGTATTTGGGGTACCGTTTGTATTATACATCGACACATGGCTGCCATAAGCTACCCAGAATTCTTTGCCTTTGTTTGAAAAATCCTGTGCAAAAAGATTCCCCAACACAAACAGCGCTAAACCAGTCAGAAATATTCTCATGATGTATGGATCAGAAATGGGACAACAAGTTAATTGTTTTAGAGACACCTCTCCCTTTTTATGATGCCTGAATTTCAAAAAAGGTTCCCGTTTTCAAGATATTTTTTTGCAGATGGTCCTTCACATAACAAAAGGTCAAGAATGCTGAGGTTGGGAATAAAACCATGCCTTTCGGCAAAGACCTGCTGGTATGCCGGAAAACTGACTTCAGCTGCCACTCCCGTTTCTGTTTGGCTTTCCCGTTTGGCCGAAGCAAGCAATTCCCCATCAACCGACAAAATGTCAACTTTTAATTTAAGCTTTTGCAACACCCATTCCATGGTCTTCAGGTTCAGGTCCACCAGGAATTTTTCCTTTCCCTTGATCAGTTGCTCAAGCCCCGGGGCATAGTCTTCAAACCAGGGAGCCTTGCGGTAAGAGTCGTGAATACCCTTCCAGTGAATCCGCTGCCAGGGTTCGGAATAGGAAATCAATACATCCTTCAACCACTGCTTTTTATCCCGACCACCCACCAGCGGAACAGTGAGGAGGAGGGGGCCATTTGCCCCAATCAGCTCAGTGCGGTTCAAATGAAGTGCTTTATCAAGCAAAACATTTGAGTAAAAATGCACATTTGTTCGATCAATTAAACCATAATAGTATTTAATTGAACCAAAATACTGTAAATCAACTATATATTTATTCATAACAAAAGTCCATTTTAAACAATAAGCTCTTTCAATTTTACAAGCATATTTCTTTTTAAAACCTGCTTAAAATTTATGATTTAATTTTCAGTTAATTAGACTTAATTAATTGAAAACCCATTTATAACAACAAAATTTACTAACTATAAAAGTTTGCAGCTGAAACAAGCATTACCAGCTTCATTTTCAGCTAACTATTTTAGTTCAAATTTAAGTTTTGTATTTGGTGCTGCGAAAGAAATTTCAGCACTTTGCAGTACATTGCAGTAAATACACAATTGTGAAAAAACTTACCCTTGCCTGGCTCCTTATTTGCCTCACTGCCATCTCCTGCAACACATTTAAAATCCCTGATTACAAAGAATTCAGGAACCTGAAATTTGAGTCCATTGGATTTTCCGAATCAGTTGTTTCCATGGAACTGGTTTACAACAACCCGAACAGGATCGGTTTCCAGGTAAAAAAAACGGAGTGCGATGTGTATATTGATGATGTGTATCTCGGCCGGGCCATCAGCGATACGCTGATCAATGTTGCCAAAAAGTCAGACTTTGTAATCCCTCTCAAAATCAAAACCGATATGAAGAATGTGTTTAAAAACGCATGGAGTGCACTAACGAACAAAACGGTTTTGGTTCGTGCAACGGGAACCATTACTGCAGGGGTTGCCGGAATTTTTAAAACCATCCCCCTTGCATACGAAGGCAGACATGAAACGTCCATGTTTGTGCCGCAGCCATAAATTTTGACCTTTTTCCACTTTTGTTTACCTGTGCTTTGTTCGGGTCTTGTTCGGACTTTGTTCGGATCATGTCCGCATTTACCCGAACAACATCCGAACGTGGTACGAACATGGTACGGATATGGTACGGATATGGTACCTCCATGAGCTGGCAAAACCTGCATGAAGTTTGTAACTTAACAGCATCAAATAAGCCTCACTAAAATCAACCAAAATGAGAAAACTGAAATTACAGATGCAGATGACCATTAACGGATTTGTTGCCGGTTTAAACGGTGAAAATGACTGGATGACCTGGAATCCTGATCCTGAATTTGTAGCGTTTCTAAGCTCTCTCCTCGACTCTTCTGACACGCTTTTAGTGGGAAGAAAACTGGCAGATGGTTTCATAAAATTCTGGGAAAATGAAGCCATTAAAAATCCGGCTCATCCATTTGCTCAGAAAATAGCCGACATCCAAAAAGTTGTTTTTACCAAAACACTTGATACATCGGTATGGAATAATACCCGTTTGGAAAAAGGTGATCTTGCAGAAGAAATTAAACAGTTAAAACAGCAAAACGGGAAAGATATTCTTGTTTTTGGCGGAGTGGACTTTGTTTCATCACTCATAAAAGCTGATCTTATTGATGAATACCATCTTATTATCAACCCGACAGCAATGGCAGGCGGGTTGACGATATTTCATTCACTCGACAGCATCCGGAAATTCACTCCAACAGAATCAAAACTCTACCCCGGAGGCAAAACTGTTTTAAGTTTTAAGCCATTAAGAGAAAGCTGATACAGTTGAATCTGGGGTAAATAACTGAAATCAGTATTTATATTCTCAACAGTTTGATCGGTTATCCGCACAGTAAAGCTTGACCGAAAATGTGCTTGTTATGTATTGTTCCACTGCAATTGTTTTCATTCATTCCAGCTTCTTAAAAAGAAGATACTTTTTGCAAGATTGACCTGTTGCGTCTATTTTTGAATGAACTGCAATGCTGGCCTATACAGCAGCGTGATACGATTTTAATAATCAATAACAACTAAAAACATATGGCATGAACCGGATACTCGTTTTAATTACTCTTTCAGACAGCGGAATAGAAACAATCAAAAGCACTCCTGATTTGCCCAAAAAGGAAATGGAGTTTGTAAACCAATGGAAACAAGAGAATATTTTAGAAAGCTTTTTCATTTCTGTTTCAAAAAAGGAAGCAGTGCTGATATTTCAAAATGTAGATGAACCCAAAACAAAGGAACTCATCGAAATTTTGCCCTACTTTCCCTATATGTCAAAAATTGAGTACCACAATTTAAACAAGCAATTCTAGCCGCTGGAAAACATTGAAAATTGATGACAGCATCGATTTTCACACAGCGTAAGGGGCGCTTGCATGAGAGCCTGTAAGATCAAAAACAATAACAGGAGAAACTAACTGACTATGAGGAAGCATTTGTTTACATTTAATGTTACTGCAGTAATACTTTTATTGGTTGGTTGCAATTCCTTTATGCATGGTTATACATGGAACAAGGCCCAAAACTCGTACAATATTGTAACGGGAAATAAGAACAACTTCGGCGACAGAAGATTGAAATACAATAAAGGATTTCACAAACACTCGGCACTTTCGAACTTTCTTGATTGTAAATGCAACAACAGGGGTTTACCCAACTTTATTTATGAATATAAAAACAACAATAAATGCAGGGGTATCAGGTTATTTTATTTAAACCTTGACTCTGTATTTGTTTTTGAAGAACCACGAAAAAACAAACTGCAATCAATTCAGATAGAGGCAAGAAAAATATCGCAGGATGAAAGACGGATTTTTGAAGAATTGAAGCAGCGCAATTAAGTATTATGTCTGTTACTAAACCTTGATACAATAAAATCTGCTCCTTTTTTTAAGAAGTAATCATAAAATCAAAACGGTCTGTTGCTTATCACAACAGACCGTTTCTTTATCGTCATCCATTATTGTTTTTTGGGAGGCCCCCCACCATCGGCTTCACGTTTGCAGCATTGGGGAAGTCGTTTGTACTGCTCCGGTTCTGCAGTAACATCATCAGCATCAAAACCAAGGTTGGCAATGGCTGTTTTAATGTTTTCAAGATTGGTACGGTCGCTGAGATAGGTTACCGTTGTAATCTTTTTGCGGATATCCACTACAATCTTCGCCACACCCTCTTCCGTTTTCATAAACTTTTCAATACGGTCTTTACATTCAACACACTGGGCCTGCGGGGTTTTTATCTGCACAACAACCGGCTTTTTAAACTGTGCAAAACCGGCAGTGGTAATAAGAAGCATGAGTGCAAAAAGGAATGTCTTCATCTGATTGATTTTACTGTGAAATTATCAATTTACATTCCAATGTGCAGGATCGGCACTCCATTTTAACAAAACATCCTGTTCTGAGGCTTCCACAATATGTTTCTCAATAGCAAGACCAATAAGCGTTGGATAATTAGTAAGCGAACGGTATTCAACACCTGCTTTTGCAAAGGCATCCTTCGCCACATCAAACCCATAGTTGAAGATGGAAACCATGCCTATCACCTCCACTCCTGCCTGCCTCAGCACTTCCACCACTTCCAGGCTGCTTTTACCTGTTGAAATAAGATCTTCCACCACCACAACTTTCTGACCGGGCTCGTAAAAACCTTCAATCTGGTTGCCCAGCCCGTGATCTTTTGGTTTGGGACGAACATAGATATAAGGAAGTTTCAGTTGATCGGCCGCCATTGCACCCCAAGCAATACCTGCAGTTGCAACGCCTGCAAGCAATTCAGCATCGGGAAACTGCTCAAAAATCACATTGCACATTTCGCTTTTTACAAACTCCCGTACATGCGGAAACGACAATACTTTGCGGTTATCGCAATAGATGGGACTCTTCCAGCCGCTTGCCCATGTAAAAGGTTCTTTTACATTTAAACGGATGGCCTTAACTTGTAACAGCTTTTCAGCTACGGCTTGTTCATTTGTCATGGCGCAAATTTGAGATTAGAAATCCGAAATTTGAAATTTACTTATGTACATCAAAATTTACTTTGCTGATAAACCGGTCTTCCTCTGCAACGAGGTGGATGATACTATTCGTGAATACATGCATCACCCCGATGCTGTTTTTATTGATGAAATCAACAACTCAGCCATTAAATCGCTACTGCACGAAATTGCTAAGGAAGAATTTCATGCCGGCATTTTAATCGATACCGACCTGGAGAAACTGAAGAAAGCATTCTTCAAACATTTTACACAGGTAACTGCTGCAGGTGGTTTGGTGGAAAATGAAAAAGGAGAAGTGTTGCTCATTTTCAGAAGAGGAAAATGGGATTTACCAAAAGGTAAATTAGACAAAGGCGAAAGTATTGAACAATGTGCCGTACGTGAAGTGGAAGAAGAAACCGGGCTTACAGCTATTCAGTTAAAAAAACTGCTCACCATTACTTATCATACCTACAATGAATTCGGGAAACATATTCTCAAAGATTCGCACTGGTATAAAATGAAAGTAAAAAGCAACCAGAGCATTACTCCGCAAACAGAAGAAGACATCACCGAACTAAGATGGGTGAAAAAGAAAGACCTGAAGGAATACATGAATAATACATTTCCTTCGGTAAAAGATGTGCTGGGTTTACTAAAATGATTTTTTTAAGATCGTGTTATTGACAACTTCGGGCAAAAACTGCGAAGTATCGCCGCCGTTACGTATTACATCACGCACAAGTGTGGATGCTACAGAAGTATATTGAGGCAAGCAGGTAAGAAAGATTGTTTCAATATCTTTATCAAGGCTGCGGTTCATATCGGCAATAGCCTTTTCATATTCAAAATCATTAACGTAACGGATGCCACGCAGGATAAACTTTGCATCTACCTTTTTACAACAGTCAACTGTTAATCCTTCGTAAACAATTGCATCCACTCTCGGTTCATCCTTAAAAATTTCTTTCACCCACTCTATTCTCTGCTCTTCACTGAACATAGGCACTTTGCCTGAGTTACGGCCAATACCAATATAAAGCTTATCAAACAAATCAAGTGAACGGTAAATGATATCGAGATGGCCAACCGTAATTGGATCAAAGGTTCCGGGAAACAGGCAAATACGTTGCATGTGTTTTATTTATATGCCGAATATCGACGAATTGAGCGACAAATTAAAATTATCAATCAAAAATTACTGCAGCTGACCGTTTTTTTACGCTATTAGATACAAAGATGAATTTGTATTTTTCTGAAAACCTATCAACATGACCAACAGAGAAACTTCAAAAATCCGCATACTGAGTATTGACGGTGGCGGTATCAGGGGCATTATTCCCGGTGTAATTGTTGAATACCTTGAAACAAGATTAAAAGCATTAACAGGAAACCAGAACACAAAAATTGGTGAGTATCTTGACCTCATTGCAGGAACAAGCACTGGTGGAATTTTAACCAGTATTTACCTGTGTCCAAGTGATCAGCAAAAAGATAAACCAAAGTTTTCTGCATCAGATGCATTGAATCTTTACATGGATCATGGTAAGGAAATTTTTCATAAAACCTTTTGGCAGCATTTCAAAAACTTTGAATTATGGAATGAACAGTTTCCTGCAGACAGTTTAACGAAACTGTTGAAAGAATACCTGGATGATACATTGCTGAGTCAGCTGATTAAACCTTGTTTAATTACTTCCTATAATTTTTACGATCGCAGGGCTGCATTTTTCAACAGTGTTGATTCGCATAAACCAGGAGGAGAAGTAAAAGATTTTAAAATAAGAGATGTTGCAAGAGCAACCAGTGCAGCACCCACTTATTTTGAACCTGCTGAGATATACAGTATTAACCAGGCTCCGCAATATTTAATTGATGGCGGAGTGTTTGTAAACAACCCTGCACTGTGTGCCTATAGTGAAGCAAGAGGATTAAATTTTTCTGACAACAGAATTCTCAATGGTACTTATCAAAAACCCAAGCCCGATAAACCGAGTGCAAAAGATATGTTGCTGATCAGTATTGGTACCGGAAGTGTAAAAGAGAAATATGAATTTCATACGTTGAAAAATGCTGGTTTGATTAAATGGCTTCCTGTGCTGATTGATATTATGATGAGCGGGAACAGTGAAACAGTGCATTATCATTTGCTGAAAATGTGGGACACACTGGAAGATGCAGATAAAAAAGATTATTACCGTTTGGAACCTGAATTGAAAAATGCATCGGCAGATATGTCGGATGTAAAATCAAAAAACCTGAAGCTGTTATACAATGCCGGGCAGAGTTATGTATTTGAGAATACAGAAAAGCTGAATGAAATTGCAGATAAGCTGTTGATGTATTCGTAAACTACTTTCTTTTATATACTTTAAACGGACGAAGAAATTTTATTCCTGTTGAAGTTTGAAATCGTGTTGCAACCTGCTGCCAGCCGGATGCAGCGCTTTTCCATACAATGAAATGAAGATGAGGAAATGCTGTGTAGCCAGTTTTACCACTATATGCAATGGTTTGTCCCTGCAAAACAGTATCACCAACTTTTACCATCGAACCATTTTGTTTTAAATGCCAATAGCCTGCTCTTGATCCATCGCTGTGCTGAATGATGACCATATTACCTTCGGGTCGATACTTTTTATTCAGTCCGCCGGTTTTGCCATCCTGTTTTACTCTTACCACTACTCCACCACGTGCAGCACAGATAACAGTTCCTCTCTTCATTTTAAAATCAAGAGCTGCCCTGTTCTTATGTGAAAAGTGGCTGAAGTATCCTTGTACAAGCCGGTGCTTTTTATTTAACTCAAACGGAAGCGTGTAAACAAAACTTGTATCATCTTTTATCCGTCCTTTCTGCAGCTGAATAAATTCATTGCGCCGTGGATCTTTGCTGACGGTACAGGAAATTTGAAACAATAAAATTACAACCAGGTAAATATGATAATGACGGATATACACAAGTGTAAAATTAGGAGTAAATCACAGTTTAACGTTCAGTTGCTGGCAAACATCCAACATTTACATTCAATCTAAACTTTTGTTTAAATGAAAGTTTTGGACAGTCAGTTTTTCAGGGTGCTTTTTTGTTTTTTCAAACTGTTCATACCTCCATTTCTCTTCTAATGCAGCTACTTTCCCTGCCTTTAAAAACAGTTTGGGAAATTTTTTAGAATCAGTTAGTAAGTTATCGTTTTCTGTAATACAGTGATGAGGCAAATAAGTCAATCCTAACTCTTGTGATTTGTCCTTAGCAAATTCAGAGTAATATTTCAACTCAACAACATTGTTGTTCATTTTCCACTTGCCTGCATAAATGAATCCTGAATAAGCTGGTGCTCCTGAATATTTATTAATATACGTTTCAAAAGAAAAACTGCTGTCTTTGTATAATGTTAATATTGCAGCTGTATTTACCGTATAAGTAAAACGGCAAGATGAATTGAAGAAATAATATGTTTTGTATGTTTCCTTATCCCCTGCCTTTAAATATGAAATTGAAGCAAAACAGAATATGGTAACCCAAAGTGTTTTCATACACTAAATGTAAATCAAAAGCAGGCAAATTTTCCTATTAAATTTACATATAAGTGTTAAACTTACTGAAAGTAACTCGGTTATTATCAGAACCTGATTTCCTCCATCCGTTTATCAACCATAATACCATCAACAGGCTTCAGATTGAAGTTGAGATTCTTCTTTGTCTTAAAGCGTATGACCAGCACATCTGATGTTCCGTTTAATGTTTCTTTATCACCGACGTTTACAAATGTTACATACAACGCTTTCTGTCCGTTTGTATGCAACCTGTCGTATGTAAAATTGTCCATCTGCTTTACGTTCTTAGCATCAACAGCTACAAACTCATACTCATTTGCATTATACGGTAATGCAAAACTGAACCCATTCACCACTTTCAGGTCCGTTGCTTTTACTTTTATTTCAATCACTTCACCTGCAGTATAGTTTTGTTTTGCTGTGCTTAAATCCAGACGGCCGCTGAGTTTTTCATTACTTTCTTCCCATGCTCCACCATCAAGTTGTGTGGCAACCGATGAAATATCAAATGCATCAATTAGATTATTTTTATTGAGATCACCATTGCTGATATAACCTTCAAAATCTGCATCACCTTTACGCAGACCCGTATAGTTCATGTAAGAAGTAAGATCGTTCCTGTCGATGAGTTTATCATTATTAATATCACCCGGAATAAAACTTTCAGAGCCCGGCACTTTAAATACATACAGTTCACGACCTGAACCAAACTTACCAACAGCTTCAGTAACTTCAACCTTGATGTAACGTACCGAAGGATGATTTGTAAATGCAAATTCCTTTGCTTCACTGTTACGTTTCCATTCAAAATTTCCTGCATCAATCCAATCGGTTTTGTTATTGCTGTATGATACTTTTCCTTTGAGTAAAATACCATTACCGCCGTTATCTCTTGGCAGGTATTGTAATTTCTCCAGTTGGTTTACACTATTCAGATCAATTGTAATACTGAACGGAACTGCAGCTGTATCCCAACGTGTGTGCCACATACTGCTTTCATCAAAATCAAATAAATTGCCAATGCCTGAACCGGATTGATTTCTTACGCTTGTTCTTGCTGTTATTCCTTTAATAGCATAACGCAACGGATTATTTTTTGTGGTTGCATTGATTGTACTCCAGGCTGAATTGCCTGACTTATTGACTGCACGAAGCTGAAAACTGTAATTTGTTTCTGGCATTAAACCATCAAACAACAAGGATGTGTCTTTAATTGTACTATAGATCATTCCAGCAAACTGTATTTCATAATAATCTGCATTGCTTAAAGGCTTCCATGATGGAGTTAAATGGAAAGGTCCACGGTTGCTTTCGCTTACCTCACCCGCTACTGTTTTTAGATTGCCTGTGTTTTGTTTGAGTTGATTTTTAGGAGCAAACACAAAACCATCAACCGAAAGCCGGATGCTGTTTTTTGTTACATCAGTTGAAGACAGCTTAACAAATACCTGCAGATTTTTGATGATATGCACCTGTTCAAAACTGCTGCTTGGTGTTGCAAACTGGTTCAGTTCGGGTGATGTATAGAAGTACACATTTTCTTTCGAAGCAAATTCAGCTGCTGAAAAAACTTCTTTCAGCACAATTGTTTTAGCCCCGGTAACTGCAGTGATCTTTTTGGGTTTAGCTGTAACATTTATCCTGAATTCAGTTGATTTGTTTTTTACAAAACCACCTGCATTTCCTTTTGAAGGATGAATAGTAATAATGGCAAGAGTTCCTTTTGTTTCTGTTTCAATCAGAGTTGTAATACCCTTTCCCTGTTTATATGCTTCTGTCATTCCATCATCATCATATTCTGTAAATGAAGATTTACCGGATGGATATACTTCATAAATACGTACAGCATGATTGATTTCAGTTATATTGTTATTTGCATTCGTCAATGGAATGATAGCCCCGCTTTTTACAAACACCGGCAGTTTCCATATTGGTGCACTGTAGTTATTAATAACGTTACCACCTTCATATTTTTCGCCAGTGAAATAATCAAACCATGTTCCTTTTGGCAGGTAAATCGTATTGCGGATATCATTACCCAATGTATCAGCTTTTGTATTCTGATAAATAGGTGCAATCAAAAAATAAGGTCCGTATAAAAACTGGTATTGTGTAGCTGTACCTAAAGTAAACTTGTTTGCTTCTTCAAGAAACATTGCCCGCATGATAGGTAAACCATCAACAGCTTGCCTGGCGATGCTGTATGTATATGGCAGCAATGCAGATTTCCATTTTAAATACATGCGGTTGATGGATGCTGCAGGTTCGCCCAAAGCATGCGGATATTTTTCATTTGCACCCCAGCCATCCATGTTCAGTTGCATAGGTGTGAATGTTTTCCATTGAAAATCCCGCATATTCACAACAGCATTCTTTCCTCCAAAAATTCCATCCATATCAGAAGTTATATTCGGCTGACCGGATAAACCTGAACCAATATAAGTAGGAATATGAAAACGGATATACTCCCACACACCACCTGTCTGATCGCCTGACCATACAGTTGCATAACGTTGTGTGCCGGCCCAACCATCAAGCGAAATAATAAACGGTCTTGCATTGTTTCCATATTCAGGAATAATTTTCCCAACATCGGATACGCCATTTAATCCAAATGAATATCCTGCACCAACCCATGCCACATCCGTTTTCAACACACGTACACCCGCATCTCTTACTTCTTTGATAATATCTCTTTGCAGTAATGCACTTACTCCTTCCTTCGGATGCAGATCAGATTGCGTCCACAAACCAATCTGCACACCATTCTTCCTTGCATAGTCGCCAAAATTTTTCAGGTTAAGAATATTACTGTCGAGTGTACCTGTTTGTCCATAGCCTGCACCATATCCATCATTAGGCAAAATCCAGCCAAGCGGCATATCATGTTTTTTGTAACGGTCAATTACAGCTCGTGCAGAAAAAGGATAATTATTCTTTTCACCATTCAATGATTCCTTTGTACCTCCATTATTCTTTTGCGATTCGGTATAACGTTTTCCATCTTCAAACAAAATGCCTCTTCCTGTTGTATCTGCTTTCCAGTAGTCACGGTTGTAAGCGTTGAGATGTCCTTCATAAAAACCAAACTTGGGTAACAGTACAGGATTGCCTGTGAGTTGATAAAAATCATTGAGCAAAGCTGTTGCTCCGTTATCAATCATAAAAAATACATCGAGGTAAGAATCGTTGTGAAACAATTTCACTTTTCCTTTTTCAGTTGAACCAAAATCATATCGGCCGGGTTTAAACGTATGCCACATCACTGCATAACCTTTCGTACTCCAGTAAAACGGTGTGGGTGATGCAACACCTCCATCCGTCCAGCTGTTTTGATTTTCAATGGCAATGATTTTTCCTTTATGAGAGAATCGTCCGTTCTGCACACCACCGCCAAAAAAATATTCATCAGCAGTTTCTTTTAAATGGAGTGATACTTTGTTTTGTTCAAATAAAGACAAAGCTGTTAGTTCAAATGCGGGTTGATGAGTGATTAAATTAATGGCTTTGATACTGCAGTTGCTTTTGTCAATGATAACTGAAATTTTATTGGTTGAAATGGTAAAAGTGTTATCGTTTGCTGAAAGTTTTACTGCTGATACATTCTTACGTGGATTGTTCACCAATATCTGTGCAGGCGGAACCGCAACAGGATCATGAAATTTATTGCTGCTGCTATCCATGAAAACACGGAAAATATTTTCACCATAAAAATCAAGAAGCAAATGATAGTTGTTATTCAGCAGCACATCAACAGTTGTTGCATTTGTTTTTGTTGCTGATGTAACTGTGAGTTGCGGATCAGTTAATTTCTTAACCGGCTGTGCAGATACACCTGCATTTATCAATAAAAACAAAACAATAATAACAACCTTACCTGCAAACAATTTTGTATGTGAAAATTTCATTGCTGAATAGTTTAACGAAAGCAATTATTAAGAATACTTTGCTCTTCAAAGGTAATTTTCAGGAACGTATAAAACAGCAGTTGCGCAACCGTTACCACAAACAGAAACGGCTTAAAACAAAACAGCCCCGCTGTTGCGGAGCTGTTTGTAAACTATGTTTAAATGGTTCAGGTCGCTTTAGCGCCCCGACTCTTTTAATTCAATCCCCTGAAGTCAACAGGTACTAATTTACTTACACCTGCTTCCTGCATGGTTACACCATAAATCACATCCACTGCACCCATTGTTTGTTTGTTATGCGTAACAATGATGAACTGTGAGTTGTTGCTGAACTGGCGGATCATATTGGTGAACTTGCCCACATTCGCATCATCAAGCGGAGCATCGACCTCATCCAGGATACAGAACGGAGCTGGCTTGATAAGATAAATTGCAAACAACATCGCTGTTGCAGTTAATGTTTTTTCTCCACCACTCAACTGCGAAATACTGCTTGGACGTTTACCTTTTGGCTTGGCCACAATATCAATTCCTGTTTCAGCAAGATTATCCGGATTGTCCAGTACCATGTCAGCCGTATCTTCTTCCGTAAACAATGCCTTAAACACTTTCTGGAAGTTTTCACGCACCTGGTTAAAGGTTTCAAGGAAACGCTGGTTGGCAGTTGCTTCCACTTCCTGGATGGTTTGCAGCAATGATTCTTTTGCACTTACGAGATCGTTCTTCTGTTCAAGAATAAACTCATAACGTTTGCGCATTTCTTCAAATGCTTCAATGGCTGTTGGGTTTACTTCACCAAGATTTTCCAAACGCTTTTTCATACGGTCAACCTTCGCCTGCAAATCTTCAAGCGGTTCATCGCCGGTGCGTTCTTCTTCAATTACATCTTCCAGGTTTACTTTAAACTCAACCAGCAAACGTTCTTTGGTTCCGCTTAGCTGCAGTTTAAGATCGTTGAGTTTATCTTTTATTTCATTGAGTAAATGATCAACCTGTTCTTTTTCTTTTTGCTTGTGACGCAGTTCACTTTCTTTTTCACCCAAAGCATTACGCAGGTTGTAATACAACTGGTCTGCTTCGTTCAGTTTGCGTTCTTCTGATTCCTTGTTCTGCAACATCGTTACCAGTGCATCCTGTGTTTCCAGTAAAACCACTTCGCTTTCGCTAATCTGGTTCGATGCTTCTTCCAACGCACTTGAGTTGGTTGTAATCTGTAATTGCAGATCCTGTAACTGGTTTTGTTTAAATTCCAGTTCCTGCTTCAATGCAGTTACTTTACTTTGCTGGCGGGTTACATTGAGGTTATAATCGTTGTATGATTGATTCGCCTGGTTGTATGCCTGCTCTGCTAAAGCAAACTCCTGTTCAATTACTTCCATCCTGCTTGTCAGCTCATCTAACTGGGTATTGTATTTATCCAGTTCATCACGGTGCTGCTGCTGACTTTCATGAATTTCTTCCTGCTGCAGTTCAAGATCTTCCAGGCGTTTAACTGCATTAGCTTCCATACCACGCAGGTTTTCCATACGGTTATCAATACCGTAAATCTGGTTTACCAGCTGGTTAATGGTATTCTCTGTTTCTTTAATTGCATTTTCTTTGAGCTGCTCATTATAACCAATCACTTCGTTGTGGCGCATCTGGATGGTATGCTTCAGTTCCAACACCACTGTTTCCTGTGCAAGGATCTCTTCGTGCAAACGCTCAAGATTTTTTGCACGGCCCAGTTTCTTTCCTTCAAATAAACCAACACTGCCACCACTTAATGCATATTTTCCTTTGAAGAACTTTCCGCTCTTTTCCAGGATAACACCATTAAATCCTTCAGGGAGATTGTTTTCATCTTCTGCAATTACAACCTGTCCGAGTAAATAATTAATAAGCGATTGATATTTTGCATCTACTTCAACAACACTCAATGCATGAATGGTTCCTGCAGGAAGATCGTTCAACACCTGCTGACCATTGAACTGGTCAAGCATAAAGAAGTTGGCCTTTCCTTTCTGGTTGGCATGTAGCAATTGAACGGCGTTTAAAGCTTCGCTCATATTCCCAACCACATAATAGTTGAGGTATTGCTCCAGCAGGTTTTCAATGGCTGTCCTGTAATCTTCTTTACAATAAATTACATCACTCAGCAACGGAGCTTCCACATTCCATTGCGGGTTGTTGTGAAGAAACTTTACACTTTCAGGATAACCTTCCATTGAGTCAACCAAACTCTTCAACAAGTCATGCTCATTCTTTTTAGAATCGAGTTTCCTGTTTTCATCAGCCAGTTGATTGCGTAATCCTTCCAGCGCTGATTGTGTCTGAAGAATTTGCTCCTTGGTATATTCATGCTGCTCCTGCAACTGCTGTAATTCTTCACGGCTGTTGCTGAGTTCAGATTCTTTCTGTTGCTTTTCGCTTTCCAGTTGCTGTAACTGCTGCCTGCGGTTGTTCTGTTCTTCTCTTAACTGGAAGATGGTGCGTTGCAGGTTCTGGATTGTTGTTTCTCCAACAGCTACATTCTTTTCAGCTTCAAACTGGCTGCGTTGAATAGCCTGGTTTTCTTTACGCAGTTCATCAATACCACTGCGCTTCTCATCAAATATTTTACGTGTATTATCAACTGCGCTGCGTAAACCTTCTAACTGCGAACCAAGATCATTCAGTTTCGCATCTTCTTCTGTAATCTGCAGTTGTGTAAATTCAATACTTTCTTCAATGCCCTTTAACTGTCCACCTGCTTTTGATAAGAAATCTTTCAGACTGGTTTCTTTTTCTTTCAGGTAATGTAAACGTTGCTGGGCAAGATTTTTATCGTTTTCCTTTGTGCGGAGACTTTGCAGCAAATCATTAAACGTATGCTGCATTACCTGCAGTTCACGTTCTTTTTCAATAAAGCCAACTTTTTCCTGTTCAATAGCTGCTTCTTCCGTTGCAATTTTTGCTTCCAGTTCTACACGTTTGTTGGTTTCTTCTTCGTGCTGTTCATTTAATGTTTTCCAAGTTAAGTTGAAACCTTCCAAAGCTGCTTTCGCCAATTCAATACTTACTTCACGATAATCTTTTTTGATTTCGTAATATTTCTCCGCTTTCTTGGCCTGGTTTTCTAACGTCTTTAACTGGTTATTGATTTCAAACAGCAAGTCTTCAATACGTGCAAGATCCTGCTCAGTAGCATCTAACTTACTCTTCGCTTCTTTTTTTCTTGTTTTGTAGATGGTGATACCAGCAGCCTGTTCCAGCATTCGCCTACGGCTGTTTTCCTTATCCTTGATGATATCATCCACCATACCCAATTCAATGATAGCGTAGCTATCGGTACTTACACCCGTATCAAGAAAGAGGTTCTGAATATCTTTTAAACGGCATTGCACATCGTTTAAACGATATTCACTTTCACCACTTTTATAAAATTTACGGGTTACAGTTACGGTACTGAATTCGGTTGGAAGCAGGTTACGGGTATTTTCAAACGTAAGACTTACTTCGGC
This sequence comes from Chitinophagaceae bacterium UBA1931, assembly GCA_002337125.1. GTDB lineage: Bacteria > Bacteroidota > Bacteroidia > Chitinophagales > Chitinophagaceae > Lacibacter. The sequence goes on along the minus strand of DDFJ01000001.1, from coordinate 492,504 downwards.
CAAACCGGAAGCACTTCTTGTTTTGGAACCATTGAATACAAGACTCTCCAGGTTTTCGCTTCGCAGATGACTGATCTTCTGCTCACCAATAACCCAGCGAATGCTGTCGATGATATTACTTTTACCGCAACCATTGGGGCCAATAATGCCGGTTACACCCTCATCAAAACTAACCACAGTTTTATCGGCAAAACTTTTAAAACCCTTAATTTCTAAACTCTTTAAACGCACTATTTTTCAATTTAGGAAGGCGACAAATATAGGCGATTAAGATTGGATTCAATTTTCAGTATTTTTTATCTTTTCAACAGTTTTCCTCATGTTTTCAACAAACATGAATTAAACCGGATGGAAACAATATTTTTTTGTATTAGCCGTTGCCGGCCTTATTAAACAGGTTTTGAGCGCAATTTGCCCCTTTGAAGTTAAAAGGCTTAGTTTGCAGCAGTTTTCATACCCTCGTTCGAAAATATTTTTAAGAAGATGCCGTACGAAATCTTTCGGCTTGAGTTGGCCGGAAGATGGTGCTTACTGAAACTGAATCAATTTACATTTTCACATAAAATGAATGAATAATATTCCACACCGCTACTTTATCATCAACAAACCATACAATATGGTTTCACAGTTTATCAGTTCTCATGATGTAAACCTGCTCGGCGATCTTGATTTTGAATTTCCGGAAGGAACACATGCCATCGGGCGACTGGATAACCATTCGGAAGGTTTACTTATTTTAACCACAAATAAAAAAGTAACACGCTTCCTGTTTTCATCAGAAAAGAAACACAAACGTACTTACCTCGTTATGGTAAAGAATCATGTAACGGATGAATTGCTGCAACAACTAAGAACAGGAGTTACCATTCAGGTGAAAGATGGTGAGCCTTATATTGCTGTTCCCGATTCTATCGAAATTGTTACGGATGTAAACGATCATTATATCCACATGAACGATTTCAGGCAACAGTTTCCGCATACCTGGCTGATGATGACGTTAACCGAAGGAAAGTACCGCCAGGTACGAAAAATGTGTCAGGCCATTAACCGTCGTTGTCTGCGCCTGGTACGTATTTCCATAGAAGAATTAAAAATGGGTGATTTAAAACCAGGCTGCATAAAAGAACTGAATGAACAGGAATTTTTCAAACTCATTGATGTGGATTATCCAGCAAAAACATAGCCGTTTACAATAGCAATTGCAAACTTGCAGCTTCATACTAAATCGCTTACCTTGCAGTATGTTTTACCAGAAACATATTTCTGCAAACCTGATGCTGCCATACTTTCTCAACCTTATTGCAGCAGGTGAAGGTAGTTTGCCCGATGACTGAGTTTACGTTTAAAACTTCGCCGGTATTTCCCGGCCGAAGAACATTTACAATCATTTCTTACGGCAATTTCTGAAACTTAAACCTGTTTTATGACGCAGCATAATTATTACGTTGAAAGCGAATTAGGACGTTTACGAAAATTATTAATTCACAGCCCCGACGGAGGCATTGGCAAAATCATTCCCGGCACTTTTGCCGATAACCTGTATGATGATATTGTACACCTGAAAAGCATGCAAAAGGAGTACAACCATTATGTAAAGCTCCTGCTTTATTTTTTAGACAGGGAAAAGATCAACTACATTAAACAATACCAGGTAACAGCTGCTCCGGAAAAAAAATCCTGGTGTTTTATTCCCGGTAAAGCAGAATATTTTAACAGCGATAAGGTGCTGGATACACAGCAACTGCTGGCAGAAATTATTAAAGACGAAAAAGTAAAACTGCAGTTGATTTCTGCCATTTGCTCGTATGAAGAATCAAGTTTTGCCGTACAGCAAAAGCTGGAAAACATTACTGATCCTGCGCTTCTTTCCAAAGTGTTTATCACCGGTATTTTGCCTGCTGAAGAAAACGGCACCAATGAAGATCAGTACATCTTCCCTCCCATCCCCAACTTCATTTTTACCCGTGATATTGGAATAATGGTGAAGGGACATATTTTGCTGAGCCGCATGGCAACAGTTGCAAGACGAAGAGAATCCCTGCTGACGAAATTTTTGTCGCTGAATTATTTCTTTAAAGATCATCCTGAAAAAATCATGGAGATTATTGAAGAAAGCGATTTCTTTTTGTACGAAGAGGAAGAACGCAAGCACCGCATCATCAGCATTGAAGGTGGCGATGTTATGATGGTTCATCCAAAGCATATTGTGATTGGCTGCAGTATACGTACCAGCAGCAGTGCAGTAAATGAAATTGTGCACAGTATTTTCAGTAAAGAGGAACTGGGCATTGAAAAAATTTCCGTTGTAAAAATTCCACGCAACCGTGCACAAATGCACATTGATACCATTTTTACACAGGTAAAAAGAGATGTATGGGTTTTGTATGGTCGTTTTTCTGAAAAAATATTAAGAGCCGAACATATCAGCCGGCACAGCTACATTAATAAACTATCGCACAATCCACGGCCACTTGAAATGGAGCAAACTGAAATACTTCAGTTCAGTAAATCGGCAAGTGAACCTTATATAAAAACAAGAGATTACAGCGTTGGTAAAAAACTGGCAGGCATTGAATCGCTGCTCAGGCAAATAAGTATTGAAGATTTTGGTGTAAAACCCGAACAGGTAAAAATTATTTACAGCGGCGGCAATGTATTTCCGCATGATGAGCGTGAACAATGGACCGATAGTTGTAATGTAGTTGCATTGAAGGAAGGTGTGGTAATTGGGTACGACCGTAATGATCATACTGCAAACGCATTTAAAGAGATTGGTTTTGATGTAATGACAACTGCAGAAGCATTTGAAAAATTTGAGACTGGTGTTGATCCTGACAGCATTGAAAATACGCTCATACTTTTACCATCGGCCGAGCTTTCAAGAGCAAGAGGCGGAAGCCATTGTATGAGTATGCCATTGCTTAGGGATAAGTTGTAAGTAAAAAGTGATGAGTATTGAAACAATTTCTGAATTCTAACTTCTGTTTATGCAAACAACTTCACACATTTTAATGATAAGGCCTGTTGCCTTTGGCTTTAATGCTGAAACTGCAGTAAACAATACCTTTCAGCAACAGGGAAACAATGCTGACGTACAGCAAAAAGCAGCTGCTGAATTTGATGGCCTTGTTCAGCAATTAACAGACGCAGGTGTTGATGTAACTGTTGTTCAGGACACACCTGTTCCGCACACTCCCGACAGCATTTTTCCCAATAACTGGATCAGTTTTCACAGTGATGGTTCCATTGTACTTTACCCCATGTTTGCATTGAACCGCAGGGCCGAACGCAAACAGCATGTGATTGATGCCATCAGCAGCAGGTTCAGCATCAGTAATAAAATTGATCTCAGTTTTCATGAACATGAAAACCGGTTTTTAGAAGGAACCGGAAGTATGGTTCTTGACAGGGAAAACCGGATTGCCTATGCCTGTCTTTCACCAAGAACAGATCCCGATGTGTTTGAAACCTGGTGCAGGGAAATGAATTACCAGTCCTGTGAATTTTTGAGTACGGATGAAAGCGGTACAGAAATTTATCACAGCAATGTGATGATGTGTATTGCAGAACAATATGCAGTGATTTGTTTAAGCAGCATCAGGAATGAAAAAGAACGGAAACATGTGGCAGATACAATTGAAAAAAGCGGCAAAAAAATCATCGACATCAGTTATGAACAGATGAATCATTTTGCAGGGAATATGCTGCAGGTTCAAAACAAATCAGGCAAAAAATTTTTAGTGATGAGTTCGCAGGCTTATTCATCACTTACTGCTGAACAGGTAAAAGAGCTGGAAAGTTTTAACCCCATTATTCATGCTGATTTATCAACGATTGAAACCAATGGCGGCGGAAGTGCAAGGTGTATGATGGCGGAAGTGTTTTTGCCAATGAGAAATTAAAACTCATTCAGACTTTTATCTCTTTTTCAATAACAGCTCAACTGCTTTTTCACTTTGTTCAACTTCAGCAAGTACTTTTTTCCATGCTGAATTGAATTGCTTTTTCACCTGCATATCTTCATTCAGGAAAAACTGTTCATTGCCGAACCATTCTTTTAAATTCTCTGCATCATGCCATGCACCTATGGCATTCTGTAACTGATCAAGCTTATTCAGATCATTTACCTTAAGCAGTTTCAACTGTTCCTCTTTCCTGTTCCAGTGCCAGGCATATAACAGCTGTTTTATTTTTTTACGGAGTTCGTGCCAATCGTCGCTTGCAGAATGTTGAGAAATAAGTTGCTGAACACTTTCTTTCAGCTGTATAGAATATGCAAAAACAGTTGCAGCTTTTTCTTCTTTCGTTAATGCCACAAGCTGTTCTTTGATTGCTTTCAGCAGGGAAATATTCTTTTTTGACTGTGCTGAAAAATATTGGAGGAAGTTCTCTTTCTTCTCCGGCAATGAAGATGTCTTCAATAACAATTGCTTCCGGTTTTGTTCCAGCCAATGCATTTTTATTTCAGCATCACGGATAAATCCTGCCTCTGAAAAAAGTTCTTTTTGAAGCCGTTTAAGTTGTTTGATTTTTTTGGAGTGATGTTCGTTCTGCCGGAAATAATGCATCACTGCATGTATTTTTTTCAGGCTCACCCTGAACTGGTGCAGTGCTTCTTCATCTGCTGTTTGTACATACTGCTGCAGCCATTCAATTGCAGCATCCATCTGCCCTTCAGTATATTGTTTCAGCAGATTCATAAACAAAATTAAAAGACAGGATATCAGCCAAGCTCAAGTACCTTCTTCACTCCTTCTTCCAGTTTCACCGGAACAAAACCCAGTTCTTTCACTGCTTTTGTAATAATAAAACCAGTCTTGAGCGGACGGCGGGCAGGCTCTTTAAACGAATCAGCAGTTACACGTTCAATCAGTGAAGTATCAAAGCCGGAAAGATTCGCCACCATGATCGCCAGTTGGTAAGGTGTGCAGATATCTTTTCCTGAAATATGATAAACACCTTTTGCATGTTTCATCAGCACAAGCACAATTCCTTTAGCCAGATCTTCAACATAGGTAGGTGTACGCAGCTGGTCATCCACCACTTTAATTTTTTCACCAGCCGTTAATTTTTCTTTCACCCATTGAATAAAATTGGGTCGGCCACCCGGCACTTTACCACCATAAACCAATACAGTGCGTACAATAGCCCAGTGCAGGTTACTCAGCTCCACCATTTCTTCAGCGAGTAATTTGCTTTCACCATAATCGTTTACAGGATTGGGCACTGCATGTTCATCATACGGCCCTTCTGTTCCATCAAACACAAAATCGGTACTGATATAAATGAAATATGATTTTGTTTTCTGTGCTGCACGCAGCAATGTTCTTGTTGCACCAACATTTGTTTTCCAGCAACGGGTTTTATCAAGAGCACAATCGTTGGGTTGAGTAATGGCAGCGGTATGAATGATGATGTGGGGAGAAAGTTTTTCAACAAGTGTTTGCGATGCTTTAAAATCAGTGATATCAAGTTCATGATAAATCACCCCGTTTTTTTCTCCGTAAGAAAGACGGCTTGGCCCTTTGCCGCTGGCATGAATGGTAAACTTACCTTCATCAACCAATTGACGGATGAGATGCTGACCAAGTAATCCGTTAGCGCCGGTAACAAGAATTTTCATGTGCTGAAAAGTTGTGGCTGGGTTTGTATTGTTTCAACTTCCGAACTCATTTCACACGATGAAATTACCGATTTCAATTCAACAAACCACCGGCAGGGCTTTGAAACCGCTGCCGGGGTTGATGTTTATGTTATTTCATTTCCATTCCCATATTGTACATCACAAAACTCCAGATGTCTGTTGCTTCATCAATTTGTTTGCTGGTGGGCTTTCCTGCACCATGACCGGCTTTTGTTTCAATACGTATCAGCACAGGATTTGTTCCTTTGTGTGCTTCCTGCAAACGTGCTGCAAATTTGAATGAGTGTGCAGGCACAACCCTGTCGTCGTGATCGGCTGTTGTAACCAACGTCGCAGGATAAGATGTTCCGTCTTTCAAATTATGCAGCGGCGAATATTTGTAGAGATAGTTGAACTGTTCTGCATTATCGCTGCGGCCGTATTCTGTAGCCCATGCCCAGCCAATGGTGAACAAATGATAACGCAGCATATCCATAACACCAACAGCAGGTAATGCTACTTTAAACAGATCAGGACGTTGAGTCATACATGCACCAACAAGTAATCCACCGTTTGAACCACCACGGATGGCTAGTTTGTTTTTGTTCGTGTAATTTTTGGCAATAAGATATTCAGCTGCACCAATAAAATCATCAAACACATGTTGTTTGTTCTGCAGCATACCTGCTTTATGCCATGCTTCGCCATACTCACTTCCACCACGCAGATTCACAACTGCATAAATACCTCCCTGCTCCATCCAGAATGCATTGCTGATACTGAAACCAGGTGTTGATGGAATATTAAAACCACCATAACCATACAACAGCACAGGATTGTTACCATCCAGCTTTAATCCTTTTTTGTACGAAAGAAACATCGGCACTTTTGTACCATCCTTACTGGTAAAAAATACCTGCGTGGTTTCGTAATCTTCGTTTTTGAATTTGGTTTCTGTTTTACGGAAGATGGTTGAAGCTCCGGTAGCAATATTGTACCTGTAAATTGTTGGTGGTGCTGTAAAAGATGTAAATGTGTAGAAGAATTCCTTGTCTTCTTTCTTTCCGCCAAAACCACTGGCGGTACCAATGCCGGGCAATGTTATTTCTCTTACAAGCTTTCCTGCAAGTGTGTATTGGTACACTTTTGTTGAAGCATCTTTTAAGTATGAGCAGAATAAATAACCACCTGCAGTACCTACACCCTGCAATACTTCTTTTTGTTCTGCAATAACTGATTTCCAGTTAGCAGGTTCAGGATGTTTGGGATCAACCAGCACAATTTTATAATTAGGCGCACCATCATTTGTTTTGAGTAAGAGTTTATCGCCCACATTATCGATCACATCAGGTTCAGTTTTAAAACCAGGTACAAGCAATGAAAATTCTTTTTGTCCTGCTTTCAGATCTTTCACCCATATTTCATTGCCGCTTGTTCCTTCGGTTGTACTTAAAAGGAGGAAACGGTTATCTTCTGTTAAACCGGCACCTGCATTACGCAGCGGATGTTCTTTGTCAACAAAAATCAACACATCATCGCTTTGCGGCGTTCCCATTTTATGATAATACACTGAATGAAACTGGTTTTGTTTACTCAGCTTGCTTTTTTCATCGGGTTGTGGGTAACGGCTGTAATAAAAACCTTCATCGCCCTTCCATGAAATACCGCTGAATTTTACAAACTGAATTTTATCGCTGAGGATTTGCTTTGTGGCAACATCCATCACAAAAATTTCCTGCCAGTCGCTGCCGCTTTGTGCCAGCTGGTAAGCAAAGTATTTGCTGTTTTTTGAAAAACTGGTTCCGCCGAGAGCAGCAGTACCATCAGCCGATAATTTGTTAGGATCAACAAAGATTTCAGGAATACCATCCAATCCTTTTTGCCTGTACATAATGCTCTGGTTCTGCAATCCGTCATTTTTATAGAAGTAATACCACACGCCTTCTTTTGATGGCGAACCAATGCGTGGATAATTCCACATTTCGCTCAATCTTGCTTTTACTTTTTCACGAAACGGAATCTTGTTGAGGTAATCAAAGGTTACCTTGTTTTCTTCCGTTACCCAGGCTTTTGTTTCTTCACTGTTATCATCTTCCAGCCAACGGTAAGGATCGGCCACCACAGTGCCATGATAGTTATCAGTAACCGGCCCCTTTTTGGTTATTGGATAATTAATCTGGGCAGTGGCTTTTACCACAAAAGTGCCTGCCAGCAGCAGAATACACAGAATCTTCATAAAAAAATAATTTTAAACCAAGGTACTGCAAACGTTTGAAAGCAAATGACGAACAATTGTTATCGCTCATTTCCTTACTTTTGCGGCCTGATTAACCGGTTAACGGTTCTAACGTACGATGAAAGGCAATTTGAAGAATTGTATTCTTTTCTAATTGATTTACAATGAATAAAAAAGTTACTAAGATTGGTGTACTTACTTCGGGAGGAGATTCACCAGGCATGAATGCTGCCCTCAGGGCAGTTGTAAGAACAGCGCTTTACAATAACATTGAAGTTTTCGGAATTATGCGTGGCTACCAGGGTATGCTGGATGATGATATCATTCCAATGCACAGCCGCAGCGTTTCCAACATTATACAGCGTGGGGGAACTATTTTAAAAACGGCACGTTGTAAAGAGTTTTACGAGCCGGAAGGACGTAAGATCGCTTACGAAAATCTGAAGAAACATGGTATTGACGGGTTGGTGATTATTGGTGGTGATGGTAGCTTCCGTGGTGCTCAGCGTTTTTCGAACGAATATGATATACCTTGTATTGGGTTACCCGGTACAATTGATAAAGATATTGCAGGTACAGATTTTACAATTGGTTTTGACACAGCAGTGAATACAGCTGTTGATGCCATTGATAAAATCCGTGATACAGCTGATGCCCACGACCGTCTTTTTATTATTGAAGTGATGGGACGTGATGCCGGTTATATTGCACTGCACAGTGGTATTGCTACAGGAGCTGAACACGTTCTGATTCCTGAAACAAAAACAGATATTGAAGACCTCGTTGATTCACTGGAAGAAAAAGAAAGCCGCCATAAACTGGTAAACATGATTGTGGTTGCTGAAGGTGATGAAACCGGTGGTGGTAACGAAGTTGCAGACATCATCAGGAAAAGAATGCCAAACCTTGATACAAGGGTTTGTATTCTGGGGCATATACAACGTGGAGGTGCTCCTTCCTGTCTCGACCGCTTGATTGCAAGCCGTATGGGATATGCAGCTGTTGAAGCGTTGATTGATGGCAAGTTTAACATGATGATTGGTATTGTAAATAACCGTTTACATTACACACCACTTGATAAAGCTGTAAAAGCTAAACAAAGAGTGAGCGATGAATGGATGAAGATTGTAAAAATCCTCGCCAGCTGATCATTCACACAACAACTCTTGAAAACACACCTGAATCAATAACAGCTAAAGAGCAGAAAAAAAAATGAACCGTCGTACAAAAATTGTTGCAACAGTTGGACCTGCTTGCGACACATATGAGAAATTGCTTGAACTGGTAAAAGCAGGTGTGAATGTTTTTCGCCTGAACTTTTCACATGGCTCACATGAAGATAAAGCAGCCATCATTGAGCATATCCGCAACATCAATAAAAATGAAGCCTGCCACATTGCAATCCTTGGCGATCTGCAAGGTCCAAAGCTTCGTGTAGGCGAAATGACAGATGGCGGCATTGATGTAAAAGAAGGTGATATTCTCACTTTTACCAACGAAAAATTAGTTGGAACAAAAGAACGCATCTATGTATCTTACCCCAACCTGCATAAAGATGTAAAACCAGGCAACCTCATTTTAATTGATGATGGAAAACTGGAAGTAAAAGTGGTTGGTATTACTCGTGAAAACGATGTACAGGTTCAGGTAACACTGGGCGGAAAGCTTTCTTCTAAAAAAGGAATCAACTTACCCGATACAAAAATTTCATTACCTGCATTAACTGATAAGGATCTGCAGGATCTGGAATTCATCATTGATCAGCAACTCGACTGGATTGCTCTTTCTTTTGTACGTAATGTAAAAGACATCATCATTCTCCGTAACAAACTGGAAGAACGTAAGAGCAAAACAAAAATTATTGCCAAGATTGAAAAGCCTGAAGCTGTTGCAAACATCCGTGACATCATCATTGAAAGTGATGGAATCATGATTGCACGTGGTGATCTTGGTGTTGAACTTCCGGTTGAACAGGTGCCTTTGATTCAGAAGGACATTATCAAGAAATGTATTCACCGTGCAAAACCCGTTATCGTTGCTACACAGATGATGGAAAGTATGATTGACCGTGTGAAACCGAACAGAAGTGAAACAACTGACGTTGCCAATGCAGTACTTGAAGGTACCGATGCTGTAATGCTGAGCGGTGAAACTGCAACCGGCGATCATCCTGCACTGGTTGTGGAAACCATGAGTAAGATTATTGAAGAAGTTGAATCAAGTTCATATTACAACTATGATCGTGAAGAAGATCTGAAACCTCAATCGCATTCACCTTCATTTTTAAGTGATGCTATTTGCTATAATGCCTGCGAAATTGCAAAAGACGTAAGCGCACATGCGTTGATTGGTCAGACGCAAAGCGGGTATACCGGTTTTATGCTGAGCAGTTTCCGTCCAAAGGCTCCGTTATATATTTTCACAAATGAAAAATCGCTTGTAAACCAGCTGAGTTTAAGTTGGGGTGTTACAGCCATTTTCTATAATGAACAAGTTAGTGTTGACAGTATTATCGGCGACCAGATAAACATTCTCAAAGAGAAAGGCATTATTAACTCAGGCGATATTGTGGTGAACACAGGAAGTACTCCAGTTCATTTGCACCTGCCGACTAACCTGATTAAGATTACCATTGTTGATTAATCAGCAGTATTAAAAATATCAAAGCCCCGACTGATTGTCGGGGCTTTTTGTTTGGATTGATTTTGTATTTTCACTTTACATGCATGAGATCAGTTTTATATCATTGAGTGAAAAAGCAATCCTGCTTTCGTTTGGAAACAGTATTGACTTTAACACACACGAACTGGTGATGCATGCAAAACAAACAATCGAAAAGCATCCGTTTCCAGGTTTTATTGAAACGGTTCCTGCATATAACTCACTGGCAGTTTTTTATAGTCCAGGAAAAATTGACCGGTCAAAAAGCAGTATTGCTGAATCTGTAAAAGATCAGCTCATTCAAATTCTTGCAACAGCCGGTCAACAAAATGAAGAATTGTTTTATCAAACCAAACACATCATTCCTGTTTGCTATGATGAAGAATTTGGAATTGATCTTGAAGAATTGTCAGAACAACTTCATCTACCAAAAGAAGAAATTATTCGTCTGCATACATCTGTAACGTACAAAGTTTTCATGACAGGGTTTACTCCCGGCTTTGCATATATGGGAATTTTAGATCAGCAGTTGTTTACAAAACGAAAAGCAACGCCAAGACTCAATATTGCAGAAGGATCAGTTGCAATTGCAGGAAATCAGACAGGCATTTATCCCATGTCAACTCCCGGAGGATGGAATATTATTGGCCGCACAGCATTGAAAATTTTCGACAAAGAAAATAAAAATCCGTTTCTGCTAAAGGCAGGTGATGAAGTACAGTTTGTTGCAATTACAAAACAAGAGTTTCATTCACTTGCCTCAGTCTCCAATCATGAACAATAGTATTTTACATATTGAACAATGCGGTTTCTTAACCACGCTGCAGGATTGCGGCAGGGCCGGGTCTTTGCAATATGGCATCAGCAAAACCGGCGCAATGGATCAGTATTCGGCGATGCTTGCAAATGTTCTTGTTGGAAATGATGAATGTGACGCTGTAATGGAAATTACCCAATCGCCACATCGTTTCCTGTTTCTGAAAGATACTGTTGCAGCATTCACCGGTGGTGGGTTGCAACCGCAACAGAACAAAGAAACTATTCCATTAAATCAACCTGTGTTTATTGCAAAAGATACTGTTGTGGAATTGAAACAGCAGCGTGAAGGTTTCCGGATTTACATAGCTGTTGCAGGTGGATTGAAGACAGATGAATTTCTTTACAGCCATTCAACTGATTTACTGATTAAGGCCGGTGGCTTTCATGGAAGACCGCTGAAGAAAAATGATAAGGTTGAAACAAATCAACAGTTGAATCATACACAACAACAGTTGCTGGAAGTATTAAGATCAAATGCTGAAATTAAACTCTACGATCATTCCCCTGCTTTCAAGACAAAAACAATCAGGGTTATTGCAGGTGCAGAATGGAATTATTTAGAAGCAGAAATGCAACAACAATTTTTATCAGGTAATTACATCATCAGTTCACAAAGCAACCGGATGGGCTATCGTTTAAAAGGTGATTTACTCAAAACCAATCAACCTTGTGAAATCATTTCTTCACCCGTAACAGAAGGTACAATTCAGTTAACTTCTTCAGGCGAAATGATTGTACTAATGGCCGACGCACAAACGGTTGGCGGTTATCCCCGCATTGCAACAGTATGTGCTGCTGATCTTTCATTACTTGCACAAAAAAAGCCCGGCGATGAAATACAGTTTCAACTGATCGGTTTAATGGAAGCAGAAGAATTATATTTGGAAGAGCTGAACAAACTGCAACAAATTAAATCAGTTATTAAACGACTTGATTCTGCATCATGAACAAAACCGGTAACATAACAACGATTGATCTCAATTGTGACCTTGGCGAAGGTTTATCAACTGATGCATTGATTATTCCGCACATCACTTCTGCAAACATTGCCTGTGGTTTTCATGCAGGTAATAAAGAAACAATGAAGCAAACTGTTGAGCTTTGCATACAGCACAATGTTGCTGTTGGTGCACATCCTTCCTGGCCTGATAAAGAAAATTTTGGTCGTACTGAAATGCAAAAAACAACAGAAGAATTATATGCAATTGTTACTGAACAGTTGCAGCTGCTTTCAACCATTGCACAACAGATGGGAACTAAACTGCAGCATGTAAAACCACATGGAGCATTGTACAACCAATCAGGAAAAGATAAACTGATTGCTGCGACCATTGCTCAGTCAGTGAAAGACTTTGATGAAAATCTTGTTTTGTTTGGACTGAGCGGAAGTTATTCCATCAGCGAAGCAAAGCGTATTGGTTTAAAAACAGCAAGCGAAGTTTTTGCCGACAGAACTTATACAAATGAAGGAACACTTACTCCACGCTCCCAACCCAACGCATTGATTACAGATGCAGCAATTGCAGTTAAACAGGCAATGCAGATGATTTTGCAGAAAACAGTTACATCTGTCAATGGAAAAGAAATTCCAATCATTGCCGATACAATCTGTATTCATGGCGATGGTGCAACTGCAGTTGAATTATGCATTGCGTTAAACCAATCATTTATCCAAAACAATATCATCCTTGCAAAAATTGTTTAAACTGAATGGGCGCACAGCCGGTGCTGCCTTTTTGATGGCAACTTCTGCCATCGGCCCGGGCTTTCTTACACAAACCACCGTATTTACACAACAGCTCATGGCAAGTATGGGTTTTGTTATTCTTGTATCGGTGATTATTGACATTATTGCGCAGCTCAACATCTGGCAGATACTTACAGCCAACAACAAACGTGGCTCAGAACTGGCGAATGAAGTTATTCCGGGCAGTGGTCATTTACTCACTATACTTATTTGCTTTGGCGGACTTGCATTTAACATTGGAAATATTTCAGGTTGCGGACTTGGTTTAAACATTTTATTCCCTGTTAGTGTAAAAACAGGAAGCATCATCAGCGCCGTTATTGCCATTGTACTTTTTCTTTCAAAGGATATGGCAAAAGCAATGGACGTGTTTGTGAAAGTACTTGGTGTATTAATGCTTGCACTGATGCTTTACGTTGTGTTTTTTGCACAGCCACCTGTTGCTGAAGTTGTTCACCGCACATTGATTCCTTCAACAATCAATCTTACTTCCATTGTTACATTAGTTGGAGGAACGGTTGGTGGTTATATCACCTTTGCAGGCGCACACCGCTTGTTGGAAGATCAATCAACACAAAATATGCAGGAAGTAAAACGCAGCGCTGTCAGCGGAATTATTATAACAGCATGCATGCGTGTTCTACTTTTTCTTGCGGTGCTTGGTGTGCTTACAAAAGGTTTTCAGTTGGACGCTTCCAATCCTGCAGCATCTGTTTTTCAATCAGCACTTGGTAATGTTGGTTATAAATTATTCGGGATTGTTTTGTGGAGTGCAGCCATTACTTCTGTTGTAGGTTCTGCATTTACATCCATCACATTTCTTAAAACACTTCATCCTGTTTTTATACAACAGCAACGGGTTACCACCATTTTGTTTATTGTTATTTCAACAGGGATTTTTCTTTATTGGGGAAAACCTGTTTTAATCCTTGTGCTTGCAGGAGCATTAAATGGGTTTATTCTTCCGTTTTCATTAGGATTGATGTTATGGGTGATGATGAAAAAGAAACTTGCTCATTATTCTCACCCGCAATGGTTACTGTGGGGCGGATGGATGGTGGTTGCAGTCATGTTATGGATGAGTATTGTTACGTTTACAAATGAAATTCCGAAGTTGTTCTGAACAGCAGTAACTTCAATGCTGAATGAACAATTTTGACACGCATAGCATGTTTTATGTTGCGGTTCTCTGCCCGGAAGAAATTAACCGCAAAGTTCATCAATACAAACTTTGGATGAGAGATCATTTCGGTTGCAAGGTTGCATTGAAATCGCCGGCACATATCACCATGATTGCACCGTTCTGGCTTCCAAATGAAGAAGAAGATTCACTCATAAAAACATTCAACAGTTTTCAAGCAGCGCTTTCACCAGTTGAAATAGGTCTGAATAATTTCGCTCATTTCAGCAACCGTGTCATTTTTGTTTCTGTAACAGAAAATCAGCAGCTCACTTTATTACAAAAAACAGTTGAAGAACATTTTATTTTTCAGTTCAGCCGAAATATCAAAGCTGAGCAACGTCCTTTTCATCCGCATGTAACCATTGCCAACCGGGATATAAAGCCCGGCGATTTTATTAAAGCCTGGCAATATTTCTCAAAACAGCAACTGGAAGAATCGTTTATTTCAAACACTATTTCCCTTCTTAAACTAAGTCCGGGCAAATGGAATGTTATTGCTGAAAAGCAATATTGAGCAAACGATTGTACAACTGTATAACCGGCAATTCTGTTTCAATCAAAAAGTTTACCTTCCATACTTAAATTCACTACATGAGAAAATTCATTTTATTTATTGTTGCAGTTTGCTTTTTCTCAGCACTGCAGGCGCAAACAACCAACACACAGGATTCAGCATGGATCAGGGATAATTACATCAAAAAAGAAATCATGATCCCCATGCGTGATGGCATTAAGCTGTTTACTTCGGTTTATATCCCGAAAGATAACAGCGAAGCACATCCCATTTTAATGAACCGCACGCCTTACTCCTGTGCGCCTTATGGTGAAAATAACTTCAGGGCTTTTTGGGGTAATCACTGGCGTTATTACATGCGCAGAAATTACATCATTGTAATACAGGATGTGAGAGGAAGATGGATGAGTGAAGGTGAATTTGTCGATGTGCGTCCATTCAACCCCAACAAAAAAGGAACAGATATTGATGAGGCAAGTGATACTTACGATGCCATTGACTGGCTGGTGAATAACATACCCAACAACAATAAAAAAGTGGGCATATTCGGCATATCCTATCCCGGCTTTTATTCTACAATGGCAGCAATGAGTAATCATCCTTCATTGGTGGCCGTTAGTCCGCAGGCACCGGTTACAGATTGGTTTCAGGGCGATGACTTTCATCACAACGGTGCATTTTTCCAGATGGATGGATTTTCTTTTTATTCATCATTTGGAAAACCAAGACCAAAGCCTACAACAGTTGGTTCACCGGGATTTGAATTCCCGACAAAGGATAATTACAAGTTTTATCTTGAAGCAGGATCAACAAAAAAATTAGCTGAACTGATTGGCGACAGCATTGCTTTCTGGCAGGAAATGTACAAGCATCCAAACCTGGATGATTGGTGGAAAGCACGCAACACAAGAAACTTTGTAAACAATATTCCATCGCACACTGCAACATTAGTTGTTGGTGGTTTGTTTGATGCTGAAGATTGTTTTGGTGCATGGAATGTGTACAAAGCCATTGAACAAAAAGCAAAAAACAATAACCGTTTGGTGATGGGTCCCTGGTATCATGGTCAGTGGTCGAGTGCAGATGGTACAAGCATGGGTAATGTAAGATTCGGCAGCAACACTTCCACTTATTATCAAAACCAGATTGAGATTCCTTTCTTCATGCACTACCTCGAAGGCAAAGCAAACATCGATGATCTTGCTGAAGCAAACATTTTCTTTACAGGTGAAAACAAGTGGAGAAAATTTGCACAGTGGCCAGCTGCGAATGTTGAAAACAAAGCCATCTATTTACAGGATAACGGAAAACTCAGCTGGAGCAAATCTGCTGCAGCAAAAAGTTTCAGCGAATACATCAGCGATCCTGCAAAGCCTGTTCCTTATACAGAAGATGTACATTTTTACCGCACAAGAGAATACATGACCGATGACCAGCGCTTTGCCAACAGGAGAACAGATGTACTCTCCTTCCAGACAGATGCATTAACAGATGATGTTACATTGGGAGGTTCAGTAATTGCAGATTTACTCACAAGTATTTCAACTACTGATGCTGATTTTGTGGTGAAGCTGATTGATGTATTCCCAAGCGATTTTTCTTATGATGGAAAAACAGCAACTGCCGGAAGAGCGCCTGCTTCAACTTATCCAATGGGCGATTACCAGATGCTGGTGCGTGGTGAAATTATGCGTGGACGTTACCGTAACAGTTTTGAAAATCCAACAGCATTTACACCCAATAAAATCGAACGTGTAAAATTCGAGTTGCCTGATGTGGCACACACATTTAAAAAAGGTCACCGCATTATGATACAGATTCAAAGTTCATGGTTCCCGCTGGTTGACCGTAACCCGCAAAAATTTGTGAACATATACGAAGCAACTGAAAGCGATTACCAGAAAGCAACTATCCGCATCTGGCATGATGCGAAGAATGCTTCATCCATCATCTTACCTATTTTAAAATAAACGAAAGTCATATGAAAATTACATTGCCGGCGTTATTACTATTGATTGGAATAACCGTTAATGCACAGCAGGTGAATATCATTCCTCAACCACAACAGTTACAGGTAAAAAAAGGAAGTTTTATCATCACTCCTACCACTGTGCTTATTGCAAAAGATGAAGGCGACAAAGCTTCAGCTTCATTTTTTAATCAGCACCTGAAAACATATTATGGATTCGAATTAAAAACTGTTGCATCTGCATCCAGAAATTATATCCGCTTCAGTACAAAAAAAATGATCAAAGCTGGTACTGAAGGAAAATATGATCTGAATGTAAGTGCTAAAGCTGCTGAAATTTCAGGCGATACTTATTCAGGAACATTTTACGGAATGCAAACGCTGATTCAGTTACTTCCTGTTGAAAATCTTTCTTCACTCAGCAGTAAAAAACAACTCAGCATTCAGCAGGTAACTGTAAGTGATGCTCCACGTTTTGAATACCGTGGTATGCATCTCGATGTTGGCCGACATTTCTTTCCTGTAAGTTTTGTAAAACGCTATATTGATTTTCTTGCTTACCACAAGTTCAATGTATTTCACTGGCATTTAACCGAAGACCAGGGCTGGCGTATTGAAATCAAACAATATCCACTGCTTACTTCTATTGGCAGCAAACGTAACGGAACCATCATTGGCCGCTATCCCGGCAAAGGAAATGACAATACACCCCATGAAGGTTTTTATACTCAGGATGAAATCAAAGAAGTGATTCAATATGCAAAAGACCGTTTTGTGGAAGTGATTCCTGAAATTGAATTGCCCGGTCACAGCAGTGCAGCTATTTCAGCTTATCCCTGGTTAAGTTGTTTCCCCAATAAAACAACAGCTATTCCATTAAACATGGTTTCGCTCAAGAGTGTGCAGGAAGTACAACAAGGAAAGATAAAACTTGTACAGGAAACATGGGGTGTTTTTGATGATGTATTCTGTGCAGGTAAAGATGAAACATTTACGTTTCTTGAAAATGTATTGAATGAAGTAATCGCATTGTTTCCTTCAAAATATGTGCACATTGGTGGCGATGAATGCCCGAAAACACATTGGAAAATTTGCCCTGCCTGTCAAAAACGCATGAAGGATTTAGGCTTGAAAGATGAACATGAACTGCAGAGTTATTTTATTCAGCGTATTGAAAAGTATCTGAATGCAAAAGGTAAAACAATAATTGGCTGGGATGAAATCCTGGAAGGTGGTCTTGCACCAAATGCACAGGTCATGAGCTGGCGTGGTGAAGCTGGTGGTATTGCAGCAGCAAAAGAAAATCATTATGTGATTATGACACCCGGCAGTCATGTTTATTTTGATCATAAACAAACAAGCAGGGAAGATTCTGTAACAATTGGCGGTTTTACAACCATTCAGAAAGTTTATAGCTATGAACCTGTACCAAAAGAACTTCCTGAATTACAAACAAAGTTTGTACGTGGGGCACAAGCCAATGTCTGGACAGAATACATGGACAATACCAACAAAGTTGAATACATGGTCTTCCCACGTATTGCAGCACTCAGTGAAGTATTGTGGAGCAGCAAAGAACAACGGAACTGGGGCGATTTTGAAAAACGTTTGCAGACAGAATTCAAGCGTTATGATTTGCTGAAGATTAATTACAGCAAGGCTTACTTCGATCCTAAATCAACAGAAGAACCCAAACGATAAAAAATCAACCACATAAAAAAGCCCCGGCGTTTATCCCGGGGCTTTTCTTTTATCCATCAAATTATTTGAAAATCTCTTCCAGCTTTGTCACCAGTTCATCACCTCTCAGGTTTCTTGCAATCACCACACCATTTGGATCAATCAGCATGTTGAAAGGAATTCCCTGTACACCAAACTGTCTTGCTGCAACATTGTTCCAACCTTTCATATCGCCTGCCTGTGTCCATGTGTAATGATCATCATTTACAGCCTTCAGCCATTTGTCTTTTGATTCATCAAGCGATACACTGAAAATCTGAAATCCTTTGCCGTTGTATTTCTCGTAAGCTTTTACAAGATTCGGACTTTCTGCACGGCAGGGGCCACACCAGCTTGCCCAGAAATCAACAAGCACATATTTTCCTTTGAATGATGAAAGAGAAACTGCATGACCATTTGCATCAGGTTGTGTAAAATCGGCAGCAGTAGTTCCCACCATCGATTTCTTTCCTGTTTCAATCATTGCCTTTATTTTAATTCCCTGCATGGATTGTTGCAGTGTATTACTCAGCAATGCAAACATCGGTTCTGCTTTCGCAGCATCCATATCAGCACCTAATGCATCCTGTACAAGAAATAAAGAAATAAGCGAAGAAGGGTTCCTTTTTACAAACGCCATTTGCTCGCTATATAATAATGATTGCAGCTTTTTATAAACATCAAGCGCCAGGTTTGTTGCTTCTGCATTTTTTGCTTTACTGTATTCGTTATAAACGTTTACAGTTTTATTTTCCAGCTCAGCAATCTTTTTAATCTGCTGCTGGTAACTGTAAAAATCATTCACTGTTTGCGTACCATTTACTACAGCTTCGTTCAAAAAAGTTTTTGATACAATGCTGATATTGCCTGTATCAAGAAAAAGCCAGAGATTATTGCGGTTGAATTCTTCGTTATCAAATACTTTATTCTTGGGAGGGTTTTCTTCCTGCAGGCTGATAGTTGCAATAACAGGTTCAGTTATTGTTCCTTTAATTTCGAATTTACCATTAACAAGATTAGCTTCTTCAGCAGAGCTTCCGTTATCCCAGCTGAGCAATACTTTGTACTTTTTTGAAGAAGAAGTAAGCGATCCGTTTACAACAAATTTCTTCTCCTGTGCTGAAACAGATAAAACTGTCAGCAGCAAAAAGGAACAAACAAAATGTTTCATGCTTAATTGGATGATTTAAAAATTTCTTCCAGCCTTGCCTGCAGTTCATCGCCACGCAGATTTTTTCCAATAATCATTCCATCGGGACCAACCAGTATATTTTGCGGAATTGCTGATATTTTATAAATCCTGGCAGCTTCATTGCCCCAGAATTTAAGATCGCTTACATGTGTCCATGTTAAACCATCTGTTGCAATGGCATTGATCCATGCATTACGGTCACGGTCTAACGATACACCAAGTACAGTAAAGTTTTTTTCTTTGAATTTATTGTAAGCAGCAAGTACATTAGGATTTTCCATACGGCAAGGGCCACACCAGCTTGCCCAGAAATCAACCAGCACATATTTTCCACGGAAAGAAGAAAGTGAAATCATGTTGCCCGATGTATCGGCCTGTGTAAAGTCCAGTGCTTTTGTTCCTACTGCACCAATTTTATTTTCCTGCACAATTTCATTCACCATGCGGCCATAATAACTGTTTTGTGCATCAGCACTCAGCTTAGCAAAACGCTGGTCGAGAATATCGGGCTGCTGGAAAAAATTATACAACACATACAACAGCAAAGGTGTTACTGCCGATTGGCTGTGTTTATCAATATATTCATCGGCTTTCTGATTCAGTTCTTCAATTACACTGCGTGCAACTGTATACAATGAATCCTGTTTAGCCTGCATCGCCGGGTTGGAGATTTGCTTGCCCAACGCATCCAGCTTTGAGAAATAAGGATCGAATGTTTTCTTAAACTCATTAAACTCATTGTGCGATTTTGATCCTTTCACAACTGCAACAGGCAACGAATCAATCTTACCTGTTACAGTAACTTTTGATGGATCGAGAAAAATGCCAAGGTTTTGGCTGCTGCCTTCCACCACCAGGATATGCATGGCAGTTTCTTTCAGTTCGCCTTTCAGTTCAAACTTTCCGTTTTTAATTACAGACTCAGCAAGTGTTTCGCTTTCTGAATTATCAAAACGCAAACTCACTTTTGCATTTTCCTTTGCACCTTTAATTGTACCGGTAATAACAAATGCTTTCTGCGCCTGTACAGAAATTGACACAGCAATGAAGAAAACAATCGAAAACAGATTTCTCATATATTATTTAGAATGACGTTGTTTCAACACATAAATCACATCCTGCAAAGTAACATCTTTAGCTCTTAATAAAACCATAAGATGGAAGAGCAGATCAGCTGCTTCATTGAGGAAAAGATCTTCATTATTATCCTTTGCTTCAATCACCACTTCTGTTGCTTCCTCACCTACTTTTTGTGCAATTTTATTAATGCCTTTTTCAAACAGGCTTCTTACATAGCTTTTACCTTCTGTGCTTTTACGGCGCAGATCAATAATATCCTGCAGGTATAACAAAAAATCATCACTGTGATTTTTTTCACTCCAGCAGGTATCTGCACCCGTGTGGCAGGTTGGACCCAGCGGCTCTGCTTTAATCAGCAATGTATCCTGGTCGCAATCGAGCAACACTTGTTTTACATTTAAAAAATTACCGCTTTCTTCACCCTTTGTCCATAAACGGTTTTTGCTGCGGCTGAAGAAAGTTACCTGGCCCGATTGCTCAGTTTTTTGCAAAGCTTCTTCATTCATAAATCCAAGCATCAGCACTTTGCCTGTTTTATAATCCTGGATAATGGCAGGGACCAATCCATCTGCATACTTCTTAAAATCTGGTTTCACGTTTATCTTTTTTTATGGTACAATCACCGTTGCTTCTATCAGCTGCATTGGCGTCGCACACTTGTACAAAATTAATTTTATTCAGCAACTCATCTTTAAACTGAGCATCGCACTATTCTTATATCCGCATTGTAATTCCTCTTTCTTTCAGGTAGTTTTTCAAATCAGCAATTTCAATTTCCTTGAAATGAAAAATACTTGCAGCAAGAGCCGCATCGGCATAAGCCTGTTCAAACACATCAGCAAAATGCTGCATGCTCCCGGCACCACCGCTTGCAATCACCGGTACGGATAATGTTGTTGAAAGTTTATGTGTAATGTCCAATGCAAAACCTTGTTTGGTTCCATCATTGTTCATACTTGTTAATAAAATTTCACCAGCACCAAGCTCAACAGCTTCTTTCGCCCAATCAAAACATTTCTTATCTGTCTTTGTTCGTCCGCCATTAAGATACACATACCATTCACCATCTTCTTCTTTCTTGGTATCAATCGCCAGTACACAGCATTGGCTTCCTGCAGCCTTTGCAATACCGCTGATGAGTTGCGGATTTTTAAATGCTGCTGTATTTACGCTCACTTTATCAGCACCTGAATTCAGCAACACACTCATATCTTCCACAGTGCTGATACCACCACCAACTGTAAAAGGAATATTCACATGCCGGGCAATACGTTTCACCAGTTCACTCAGCGTCTTTCGCTTTTCAACCGTTGCCGTAATATCAAGGAACACCAGTTCATCGGCTCCCTGCTGTGCATATAAAGCACCCAGTTCAACCGGATCGCCGGCATCACGTAAATCCACAAAGTTTGTTCCCTTCACGGTTCTTCCGTCTTTAATATCCAGGCAGGGAATGATTCGTTTCGTCAGCATAAAAAAATAAAAAAGGCTTCAGTTTAATGAAGCCTGAGTTTATACAAAGATAAAGATTATGGTCGTGGTAAAATGCTTTGTAAAATTCTCCCGGCTCCTAAGAACTTATGGCTCCAGTATGGCTCGTTGAGATCACTGATCATCACACCGCCCGATGTGGAAGCATGGACAAATTTGTTATTATGCAAATACATACCTACATGCGAAACACCACCTCTTGTATTGAAGAAAACAAGATCACCTTCCCTCAAATCAGTTGAAGGAATCCAATCTGCCAGGGCTTTTTGTTCTCTTGCTGTACGTGGTAATTTTAATGCAAACACACCAAAAAACAAGGTTTGCATAAAAGCAGAACAATCAATTCCACTTTGGGTTAACCCGCCCAAACGGTAAGGAACACCCCACCATTCATCAATGAAATCGTAAAGACTTTTATTTTGAATTAATTCAACCGGCACATCAAGGCGAATTGCATACTTGAACTGATTAAGCGAAAACAACTCAAGTGCTGTTGCTGCTGCGTTTGTTACATTTTTCGTCTGGAAGAAAAGCGCATTGGTTTTACCCGATGATGAACTGCGTGTTGTTGCCGGACTTGAAGATGGCGTTATTTCAATCTGTTCAATAAATGGAGAACGCTGTTCTGTTTGTGAAGCTGTTTCAGTTTTCTGAGGCTGAAATATATTCTTCACAGCACTGCAACTGCCAAGCAGAAACAACAATGATATAAAAAGAATACTATTCTTCACTGGAATGAATTTTTTTGAACGTTGCAAAAGTAAGGGCATCGGCCTGAACGAGCAAGAAACAGGCCAACTTATCCACCAACAACCGCCAATTTTCACATTTTGCCTGACAAATTTTCAGCAGGAATGTGACTAATTCTTCACGGAAATTAGCGGGATAAAAGCGAAATTTGACGCCATACTATGTGCCAATTTTCACACTTACACGTTCATACACAATACTCATTGCTTGATGGAGCCGCCTCCATCCCGGCTTTATATTCAAAGGCTATTAATGATAAAATGCCCGCTTTGGCCATTACCGACCACGGGAACATGTTCGGGGCTTTCCAGTTTGTGGCCGAAGCTTACAAACACAAAAATGAGGATGGTTCGCTGAAAGTGAAACCCATTGTTGGCTGTGAATTTTATCTCACCGAAAACAGGCATATAAAAACCTTCAGCAAGGAACAACGGGACAACCGTTACCACCAGGTTTTGCTGGCAAAGAATGAGCAGGGTTATAAAAACCTGGTAAAGCTTACATCGCTTGGCTTTATTGAAGGCATGTACAGCAAATACCCACGTATTGATAAAGAATTAATTCATAAATACCACGAAGGACTGATTGCCACCACCTGCTGTCTCGGAGCAATGGTGCCGCAAATGATTTTAACCAAGGGCGAAGAGGAAGCTGAAAATGAATTTAAATGGTGGCTGAACATTTTCCAGAAAGATTATTACGTGGAAATTCAACGGCATGGCATGGCCGAACAGGACAAAGTGAATGCAGTACTGCTGAAGTTTGCTAAAAAATATGATGTAAAAGTTATTGCCAGCAACGATTCACACTATGTTGACCAAACGGATTTTAATGCACATGATATTTTACTTTGCATCAATACAGGCGAAAAACAATCCACTCCTGCCCTGCGTGAGTTTACAGACGATGATGTAAACATCAAAAACAAACGCTTTGCATTCCCCAACGACCAGTTTTATTTTAAAACTACAGGGGAAATGAAAAAGCTGTTTGAAGACATTCCTGATGCAATTGATAATACCAATGAAATTGTTGACAAGGTTGATGTGCTCAATCTGAAAAAAGATATTCTGCTTCCCGCATTTCCTGTTCCAAAGGAATTCCAGATACATGATGATGCCAACCTCAACCAATGGGAATTTTTAAAACATCTTACTTATATCGGTGCAAAAGAACGTTACCATGAGATTGAGGAAAGCACCCGTGAACGTATCGACTTTGAACTCTTCACCATTAAAACAATGGGCTTTGCCGGTTACTTCTTAATTGTAAGCGATTTCATCAAAGCAGGAAGAAACATGGGTGTGTTTGTGGGGCCGGGTCGTGGATCAGCTGCAGGTAGTGTGGTGGCATATTGCATTGGTATCACCAACATCGATCCCATTAAATACAATTTACTGTTTGAGCGTTTCCTCAATCCTGATCGTAAGTCAATGCCCGATATTGATACGGATTTTGATGATGAAGGAAGGCAACGTGTAATTGATTACGTAGTGGATAAATACGGTAAGGCACAGGTGGCACAGATTATTACTTACGGTACAATGGCAGCTAAATCAAGTATTGCCGATGTGGCCCGTGTAATGGATCTACCGTTGCCGGAAAGCCGTGCATTATCAAAGCTGGTACCTGAACGTCCGGGTGTTTCGTTGAAGCGTGTACTGCATGCTCCTTTTACCGGTGAAAAAAGTTTAGCTGAAAAAGAAAACTTTGGACCCGATGAACTGGAAACAGTTAAAAAAATACGTGAAGTGTATAACGGCGATGATTTGCCAGCAAGAATTCTGCATGAAGCTGAAATTCTTGAAGGATCTGTCCGTAACACGGGTATCCATGCTGCAGGGATCATCATTGCACCAAAAGATTTAACAGAGCTGATTCCTGTTTGTACATCCAAAGAATCTGAACTGTGGCTAACTCAGATTGAGGGAAGCGTGATTGAAGAAGCTGGTGTAATCAAGATGGACTTTCTTGGTTTAAAAACACTCAGCATCATCAAAAATGCTTTGCAGCTCATTAAACTCAATCATGGGGTTGATATTGAAATCGACACTATACCGCTTGACGATACCCAAACATTTGAACTGTACCAGCACGGAACAACCATTGGTACATTCCAGTTTGAAAGTCCGGGTATGCAGAAATACCTCCGTGAACTCAAGCCCGATCAGTTTGGTGATTTGATTGCGATGAACGCCTTGTATCGCCCCGGACCTATTGCTTATATCCCCAACTTCATCGATCGTAAACATGGTAAGGAAGAAATTTCTTACGATTTACCGGAGATGGAAGAATATCTTAAAGAAACTTATGGTATTACAGTATACCAGGAACAGGTAATGCTGCTTGCTCAAAAGCTTGCTGGCTTTACAAAAGGTGATGCCGATGTGTTGCGTAAAGCAATGGGTAAAAAACAAAAGGCGGTTCTTGATAAAATGAAAAAACAGTTTGTGGAAGGTGCATCTGCCAAAGGTCATCCTGCTGATAAACTGGAAAAAATATGGACCGATTGGGAAGCATTCGCCCAATACGCTTTCAACAAGTCGCATTCAACCTGTTATGCATTTGTTGCTTATCAAACAGCTTATTTAAAAGCACACTACCCTGCTGAATATATGAGTGCGGTACTGAACAACGCCGGCTCTATTGAAAAAATCACCTTCTTTATGGAAGAGTGTAAACGCATGGGATTAAAAGTACTTGGGCCGGATATCAATGAATCGCTTACCGGTTTTGCTGTTAACAAAGCAGGTGAAATCCGTTTTGGTTTAGGTGGATTGAAAGGTGTGGGTGAAGCTGCGATTGAAAGCATTATTGATGAACGGGATAAGCGTGGAGCATACAAAGATGTATTTGATTTCATCAAACGCATTAACCAGCGTACAGTAAATAAAAAATCACTGGAAAGCCTGGTTTACGGTGGCGCATTCGATTGCTTCAAAGAATTTCACCGTGCACAATATTTCCATGTAATGAATGGCGATACTGTGAATACGCTTGAACGCATCATCAGCTTTGGTAACAGGTACCAGGCTAATGTGCAAACCAATACCAATACATTGTTTGGCGATTCGATGATGATGGAAATTCCAACACCAAAAATCCAGAACTGCGAGGAATGGACATTGACAGAAAAGCTGGATCATGAAAAAGAAATCACCGGTATCTTCATCAGTGGTCATCCGCTGGATCATTTCCGTTTTGAACTTCGTCATTATAAAATAACTCCGCTCAGCGAATTCAATGAATTTAAAGAAGCCATTTTGCTGCAGGCAAATCCGTTTCATCAGTTCAGGTTGGCCGGACTTGTTACAGCGCATAATCAGCGTGTAACAAAAACGGGAAAACAGTTTGGAATCTGTTCTATTGAAGATTATAGCGGCAATGCTGAGTTTGCACTATTTGGTGAAGACTTTGTAAAATTCAAAGATCATTTTACCCCGGGAGCTGTTGTTTACATTACAGGAGCTTTTAAAATAAGATGGAATAAAACAGATGATTTTGAATTTAAGATCAGCAATGTATTGTTACTGGAAACGATTAAAAGTACAATGACCCGTCAGCTGATTGTTGATATTGAACCAAGATTCTTAACAGAGGAAATGGTACAATTCATTGAAAGGAACGTGAAGAAAAATCCGGGCAAATCAAGTCTTAAATTCAATTTAACTGAGCCAAAAGAAAATTGGAAAATCGGTATGTACACTGTTGAAAAAGGCTTTGTGATGAATGATGAAATGGCTGAGTTTTTAATGAACAGCCCGGAACTGAATGTAACAGTTGTAACTCCTTGATAAAAGAAGCCGGATAATTTAACGACATATTAAACTATTGCCTTTTCATTTCGCCCCGGTGATAATTAATTTTGCTGCGGAAATGAAAAGGTTTTTTGTTCTCATATTAGCCATCCTGTACATTGGAGCATCATCCGGTGCAACCGTCCAGGTTCATTACTGCATGGGTAAACTCGTAAAGCTTACTTTGGCACATGAACAGCACAACAGTAAGTGCTCACATTGCGGAATGGATAAAAACAGTAATGATCTTAACTGTTGCAAACAGGAACAAAAACACTTCGACGCTGTACAGGATCACAAGCTCCCGCCTGCTGCACAATCATTACGTTCTGCATCTGTTAAATACATTTCAATTGCTGATTTAATAACTGTTTCAACAACAACTTCATCAACTATAAAAACGCTTGATGAACCGCCTCACTTATTAAACAGTATCCCCGTACATATTCTTCACTGCGTTTTCAGGATTTAGATTTAGTTGCTTGATAAAAAACCTTGCAGACTTCTTCTGCAGGCAACATTCTTTTTAACACATTCAATCTTCATTCAAATGAGAACAATAAAATTATTGATAGCAACAGTCATATTATCTGTTGTAACTTTTTCTGTTTCTGCACAGGAAAAAGCAGGTAAAAAAGACACCACAACACATACCGTTCTTTATTCCTGCCCGTTGCATAACAACACCAACCAAACAATGCATAGTAATACCCGGCAATTATCAAAAAAAGAACAAATGAAACTGCAGGTTACACAAAAAAACAAACAGCCGGTGCATGCAGTTGCATTAAACAATAATCATCGCAAATGCAGTGATTGCGGAATGAACCGTACAATGAGTGCAAAGGAAAAAATGAAAGTAAACGTGGTGAATAATTATGAATGCCCGATGCAATCAACTACCGGTGATAAAAAAGAGAAATGCCCGAAGTGTGATATGGCACTTACAGAAGCTGATGAATAATCTCAATTTGAGTATTACCAAAAAAACAAACGGGGTGCAATGCACCCCGTTTCATTTTCTCAATATTCGTTGTTTTTAATTCTTTACAACTTCTGATTCATTTACGATGCGCAGGTTTTCCTTTACATTAAAGGCACTTGCAACTGTAGAATTTTTCAGATCAATGATCTCAAAACGTACATCAGATCCTGCAAAATCTTCAGCATTTAACTGGAACTTGCGGCTGATATTTACACCTGAAACCACTTCCTGGTAAACTACTTCACCAGCATCATCTTTAATCACAATTGCATACTTCGCATTTTCTTTATTGTTGATATTAAGCTGAAATACTGGTTGATTGTTGAGCTTACCTGCTGAGATCAATTCTGCACCTGGAACTTCGTTACCTGCTTTTGCACTAAATCCAAATGTAATGGCTGTTAAAGTAAATAAACCAATTACTGCATTTTTCACTGTTGTTTTCATCATGTTTAATTTAAAAGTTATTGTTTCTTTTTTACGATCTAATTTCTTCGGGGCAAGTTTCGCTTTAGCAAGCAAGGCGGGATAAATTAATTCCGGATTATTTTATCTTCTCAATACCTGTATTTCGTATTGATGACACAAAGCTAAGCAGAGGTTTTACAGTGTACAAGCCAAGATTAAGTACTTTTCATGGTCTTTAGTTTCAAAACCAAACGTTAAAACCCTTTACAGCAAAGGATTTCAGAAAAAATTAGCCATGATGTCCAAAAGCATTTTTTCCAGGTAATCTGATGCTGTTAACTTTATGTTATGAGCCAGGTTCAGCCAAATATTCAATTACTGCAGCCAAAAAAATTAATCGGCATTCCTATGTCCATGTCGCTTGCAAATAATAAAACTGCTTTATTATGGAAAACATTTATGCCCCGCAGAAAAGAAATCATGAACAATGTAAATGAAGAACTCTTTTCAATAAATATTTATCCTCCGGGTTACAATCCGGCAAATCCGGCTGATGAATTTGAAAAATGGGCAGCAATTGAAGTCAGTGATGATCGTATTGTTCCGGAGAATATGCAGTTGTTTTTATTACAGGAAGGCTTGTATGCAGTCTTTCATTACAAGGGCTCCAGTAATGATCCCAGCATTTTCCAATACATTTTTACTGAATGGTTACCTTCTTCAACTTACGTACTCGATAACCGTCCGCACTTTGAAGTATTAGGCAAGCTTTATAAAAATGCAAGCCCGGATTCGGAAGAAGATATCTGGATTCCCATCAAACCAAAAAGCAACCTGCAGTAATAAATTCTCATCTTTTTCTTAAAAAATACGATCTTTCACAAACAACAAGGAAGCATAATTATATTTGCTTCATCATTCTCAAACAAAACAATTCAAATATGAAAACAGTAAAACTTTTGCTCGCTGTAATTTTCACAATCGTTTCTGTTGGTTTATTTGCCCAGCCAAAAGGCAAAACCAAAAGCACCAAGCAAACAAAGGCTAAAACCGAACAGGTAAAAAAATGTACTTGTCCTGAAGGTGAATGCGGACCTGATTGCAAATGCGAAAAAGGCGATAAATGTGAAAAGCATCAAGGCATGCATGAAGCAAAATATACCTGCCCTATGCATCCCGATCAGACAAGCGATAAACCCGGCAAATGCAGCAAATGCGGTATGGATTTAGTGAAGGATGCAAAAGACAAAGAAGGAAATGAACATGGTGATCATGATGCAAAGTTTACCTGCCCAATGCACCCTGACCAGGCAAGCGATAAGCCCGGTAAATGCAGCAAATGCGGTATGGACTTAGTGAAGAAAGGAAAGGAGAAAAAAGAAAACATGAAAACTGATGTTGCCATTTCATATATATGTCCAATGCACCCCGACCAGGTGAGTGATAAACCCGGCAAATGCGGCAAATGCGGAATGGATCTTGAAAAGAAAATGAGCAAAACAAAGCAGGAAGTAGCAAAAGGTTATTATTGCCCAATGCACCCTGATGTTACCAGCGATAAACCGGGAACATGCAGCAAATGCAAAATGGAATTAAAGAAAAAAAGTTGATCGCATTTAGTATTTAAGAAGATATGTAATCCTCAAAGCCCAAAGCTTTTGCTTTGGGCTTTTTGTTGACATTTATCAAGTGCTGTCTGCCTGTCAATGACAAAAAGTCGATGAATTTAAAATGCCGGTACTGGGAAAATTTGAAATGCTCTGCTTGATAAATCATTGATTGGCAAGGAAAGATTTCCTGCAAATGAAGATGTGAACAGATGTGGATAATGACAGAACAACAGTTTGGGGCGAATGGACTTAAATTTGCGTTTCTATTTTAATCACAAAAAAATTAAGGAACATATTATGGCATTACAATTCACAGATGCAAATTTCCAGAGCGAAGTCATCAGTTCAGA
Organism: Chitinophagaceae bacterium UBA1931; assembly: GCA_002337125.1. GTDB lineage: Bacteria > Bacteroidota > Bacteroidia > Chitinophagales > Chitinophagaceae > Lacibacter. The sequence goes on along the minus strand of DDFJ01000001.1, from coordinate 462,370 downwards.
CAAACTGAGTGTTATTGACTTTTGGGCTGAATGGTGCGGTCCCTGCCGTGCAATTGGACCGGTTATTGAAGAACTTTCAAAAGAATACGATGGTAAAGTAAAAGTTGGTAAAGTAAATGTGGATGAAAATCCCCAGATCAGCATGAACTTTGGCATTACTTCTATCCCAGCTATTCTTTTTGTAAAAGGCGGCAAAGTAGTTGACAAATTAGTTGGTGCACAACCTAAAGCTAACTTTGTTAAGAAGATTGAACAGCACATGTAATACCAGCAAAGAATACCCTGGAGGTTTCTTTTTAAAAGATAACAACCCGTTTCAGTTTTGAAACGGGTTCTTTTTTTGTATAGGACCATAGTTGTAATTATTCACATTCATTCAACATTACGTTAAACCTTCCCCATTATTAATGATCTATTCATAATTTCAACTATTAACACTTAATTCTTTTCATGAACCCATCAACCCTTGCAACATTTGTATCCGGGCATTATGACATTGCCGAAATACATCTGCAGGCGCAAACAAATCATCACCTGCTCATTTCAACAAAAGCTTTTGAGCGGGGCGATGTTATCAGTGCCTTCAGTGCAAAAGAAATACACAAAGATCCTTCACGTTATACTGTTCAGTCGGGCGAACATGAACATATTATACTTGAACCGGAATTTTTGCAGTACATCAACCACAGTTGTAATCCCAATTCGTTTTTCAACACCACAACAATGGAACTTGTGGCGCTGAAAACAATCAGGCCTGGTGATGAGTTTACGTTTTTCTACCCATCAACAGAATGGTTTATGGCTGAGCCTTTCAAATGTCTTTGCGGCGAAACCAATTGCATCGGCATCATTAAAGGCGCAAAAGAATTGGATAAAGAGCTGCTAAGTGAATACAAACTCACAGATTTTATACAGCAAAAACTCAGCAGTTAAACAATTAATCTGTTATTTTGAATAATGCTTTCTAACCCCTTAAATTCTTCTGTTCATCATCCACCATTTGTTTGGGTACTTGCTCCCTATCTTCAAACAAACGATGCCAATCTTGACTACTATTACGATTTCACGCAAAGCATTGGTGAATACACAAAAGTTTTTGAAGAATTAAAACTTAACTGGAAATGGCAACCTGTTACACAAGCCGACTTTAAACAGGTAATTGATGATATTGCAACAACCACATCTTTTCAAACTCCTATTGTGTTGAACTTATGTGATGGTGATGAAGTGAATGGAACACCGGGTGTTTCAGTGATTCATTACCTCAAGGAAAAGAAACTGATTTACACCGGAGCCGATCCTGCATTTTACGACAATACCACATCAAAAATTGTGATGAAGGAATTGTTTGATAAAGAAAACATATCTCATGCTGCATGGATTCCTATTCATAACAACCAGCAAAAGCTTGATGGTATCTGCAAAAAAATCGGAACTCCTTTAATTGTAAAACCTGCTGTTAGCGGTGGAAGTATGGGGCTTGGTGTAAAAAACGTTGTGCAGAATGATGATGAACTGAAAGCACTTGTTAAAGAATTATTTGAAGGTTACCGTGGATGGGATTTTACATTTGGCGGACTGGTGGCTGAACAATTCATTAACGGGCCGGAGTACACAGTGTTTATTTCAGGTTCTTATCACTCGCCAAGAAGCAGAAAAGTTTATACACCCGTTGAACGTATTTTTCATAAAGACCTTCCCGATACAGAAAAGTTTTTATCCTTCGACCGTTTATGGGAGATGTATGAAAACGAAAAGCCAATGGGTGAGTACGAAGATTTTTATCAATACCACCTGCCTCCTATCAATCTTCAAAAAAAGATTATGGACTTAAGCTGGAAAGCCTATTGCGCAGTTGGCGGAACAGGTTATGGCCGGGTTGATATACGCATGGATAAAGCAACCGGTAAAATGTATGTGCTGGAAGTAAATGCACAATGTGGTTTAAGTGAAGATGAAAATTATACATCCATCGGTGCAATTGTGCGGCTTAGCAATCAACCTTATTCCGGGTTAATACTGCACATTTTAAAAGACGCATTGCAACGTCATCATCAAAAACAAAAAAAGGCTATTGCAGTGAGATAATGCTGCTGAACGATTATGAAGATTTGTGTACTTCAACCCGATTACTCCACTTCTGCTGTTGATTATCAATACTACGATCCTGCACGTAATTTATCACACCTGTTACCTGATGTTGAGTTTGATCATGTGTTATTAAATAAACTCACTACCTATAAACAACTGCTTGAGCTGAGTAAAAATGGATATGATTGTTTTGTAAATCTCTGTGAAGGATATCTTGAATGGGAAGTTCCTTCCATTGATGTGATTTATACACTCGAATTATTAAATCTTCCATTTACAGGACCAACAACATTGTTGTACGATCCGCCAAAAGAATTAATGAAATATGTTGCTTACACCGAAGGTGTGGCAACAGCTAATTATGCTTTAATCGACTCGTTACATAACCTGCAACAGCAGGTACAGCATCTTTCATTTCCTTTGTTTGTGAAACCTGCAAAAGCAGGCGACAGTCTTGGCATTGATGATTCATCAAAAGTGGGCAGCGTTGAAGAGCTACAGGAAAAAGCAGAATTGCTGCTGAAAGAATATCCTCAACTGCTGGTGGAAGAATTTATAGCGGGAAGAGAATTTACTGTGCTCGTTGCTGCCGATGCAAAAGATGAAAAAGTCTGCAAAGTGTTTCAGCCAATTGAATTTATTTTTCCGCAGGGAAAATCATTCAAAACCTATTCACTTAAAACATCCGAACTGCATCCTGAAAGCAATATTCCGGTAACAGATTCTTCCATCAAACAACAATTAACGGAAGCAGCACAACGCATTTTCAGAAGCTTTGGTGGTGTTGGTTATGCAAGGATGGATTTCAGGATGGATGCAAAAGGAACGATTTATTTCCTTGAAGTCAATTTCACCTGTTCAGTTTTTTATACTGATGGTTATGAAGGCAGCGCCGATTACATTATTAAAGCCGATGGCATTGGCCAGGCTGGTTTTCTGCAGCATATTATTGATGAAGGCATTGCCCGCCACAAACGCCGCCAGAAGAAATATGTAATGAAAGGAAATTCGATTGCGGGTTTTGGTATTTATGCCACGCAGCCTATTGCCGCAGGCGAAGTTATTTTCAAAGGCGAAGAACGGCCACAGCGCATCGTTACCAAACGTTATGTGGAAGAAAACTGGCTGCCTGAAGAAAAGCTTTTATTCAAACATTATGCTGTTCCCCTCAGCAGTGAAGTATATGTTTTGTGGGATAATAACCCAACCGAATGGGCTCCGCAAAACCATTCCTGCAGCCCGAACACTGCCTACAAAGGCCTGAATCTTGTTGCAATCAGGCAAATTTCAGCTGGCGAAGAATTGACAATGGACTATTCGGATCTTCTAAATGAGTCAGCCGAAACATTTGACTGCCAGTGTGGTGCACCGGGTTGCCGCAAAAAAATTACAGGCACAAAAGGAAATTCTGTCACACTCAGAGAACAAAATAACAGGTAACACTGCCATCCCCCTTCTTATCTTTGCAGTTCCTACTAATCCATTAACCGGAAAGAAAATTCATCTTTCACTAAACTCCGGTAATTCTGTTAAGTCTATTACAAAAAGTGTAAACGAAAGGAGATTTTATGCCTGGAAAATGGGTTGTTCAAACAATTCTGCAAAAGCACAAATACAAATTGTTGCTTACCTATAGCTTATTTGGAATTGAAATGCTGGGTTTATTGCTTCGCCCTTATTTTCTTGGCGAAGCTGTGAACGGATTAATCAAAGGTTCGTACAACGGACTGATCTTATTGGCAGCAGCCCATCTGCTTTGGGTTGTTACAGGAACTATCCGCCACATGTACGACTCCCGCACCTATTCTGATATTTATACTTCTTTGGTAGTTCGGTTAATGAGCCGCAATAAAAACAAAGAATTATCACAGCTCAGTGCCCATTCAACTTTATCAAGAGAGTTTATTGACTTCCTGGAATTTGATCTGAATTATGTAATTGAAGCAGCTTATAACATTATTGGTTCACTGATTTTGCTTTGCTTTTACGATTCACAGGTGGTTTTGCTTTGTATGCTGATGCTGATACCGGTTACCATCACCAGTTATATTTATGGCAAACGCATGCGCAGGCTCAACAAATTCCGTAACGATGAGTTAGAGCAACAGATCAATGTACTGGCAACAAAAAACTCCATCCGCATCAACGAGCACTATAACATACTCCGCAAATGGCAGATTCGTATCAGCGACCAGGAAGCTTGGAACTTTGGTGTAATGGAATTGCTGGTGATGGTGATTATTACAGTATCACTTGTTATTGCATCAAGCACAAGCGGCAAAACATTGCAGGCTGGCGATTTAATAGGCATCTACACCTATATTCTCAAATTTGTGAGCGGACTTGATACTGTTCCTTACATGATTCAGCGCATGGCTGCTTTAAAAGATATTCTCAGCCGGGTAGAAACTCAGTCAGATGATGAAGAAAAAGAACCTGCATTTTCTTCCGTTGCCTGATCATTTGCTGATTTTTTTTCGTCATTGCCTTTTGTTTTCAGGTCAGGAAGCAAAGTCATGATCAGTAACACAAAAGAAGCTATAAAGTAAATCCAGAGATTCGTCATTCGTTCAGGGCATTCTCCCCTGCACATTCCAAGCAGCACCACATTACGTAAAGCCCATGCAAATCCAATTGCACCAACAAATGGGTTTAATCTTTTTGCCCAGAGTTTGGGTATCAGAAAGAACAACACGTTTAACACAAATAAATAAATATTCATCAAAACAGGCTGCCCGAATTTTGTGATGGTTTCAGAACCAAAGCCGCTTACAGTAGCATTTACAGAAGGAATGTAGATCCATGGAAATGCTGCCGCAGCAATCATAATCAACCCGGCCAGTATTCCATAATAATTTGAATAGCGCATAGCGTAAATTTAAACAGAAAAGCGCCAGGATATCTGACGCTTTTTTTCTTTGGAGGTCCCGAGCGGATTCGAACCGCTGTGGGAGCTTTTGCAGAGCTCTGCCTAGCCACTCGGCCACAGGACCGTTTAAAGAGTTGCAAATGTAGTAATTTCGTACAAATCTCAAGTAACTATGCAAAGAATTGCTGAAAGTGAATTAATCATCAACAACAGAGGAGCAATTTATCACCTCGATGTACGTCCTGACGAACTGGCTTCAACCGTTATAACAGTAGGCGATCCTGATCGTGTAAAAGAAGTTTCCAAGTACTTCGACACTGTTGAACATAAAAGACAACACAGGGAATTTATTACTCATACTGGTTATATTGGCAAAAAACGTATTTCGGTTGTATCAACAGGTATTGGCCCGGATAATATTGATATTGTCGTAAACGAACTGGATGCTTTAGCCAATATTGACTTTGAAACAAGAACAGTAAAGCCAGAACTCAACTCGCTGCATATTCTGCGGCTTGGTACATCCGGCTCCTTACAGGCCGATATCCCGGTTGATGAATTTGTAGCATCAACACACGGGTTGGGCGTTGATAACCTGCTCCATTTTTACAGGCGTGATAATAATGATGAGGAAAAAGAATTGCTGCAGGCTTTTGTTACACATACACAAATACATAATTCCTTATCTGCTCCATACATTACAGGCGCAGGATCGCAATTATTAAAACATTTTGTGCAGGGCTATCATCGTGGTATTACTGTTACATGCCCCGGGTTTTACGGTCCGCAAGGCAGAGTTTTGAGATTAGGTTTATCCAACCCTGCCTTTGTTGACAGGTTAACACATTTCCAGTTTGGCCAGCACCGCATCAGCAACTTTGAAATGGAAACCTCCGCTATTTATGGTTTAGGCAAACTTATGGGGCATCAATGTCTTTCATTAAACGTAATTGTTGCCAACCGTGTGAAGAAAGAATTCAGCAAAGATGGCGCAGCTGCTGTTGAAGGTTTAATTAAAAAATCACTTGAAATTATTGAAGGAATATGATTATTGATTTTTATAAATACCAGGGAACCGGAAATGACTTCGTTATATTAGATAACCGTCTTGGTAAATTTACGCAGTTAAACAGCGTACAAATATCCAATTTATGCGATAGAAGATTTGGCATTGGAGCCGATGGTTTGATGGTGTTGCAATTAAAAGAAGGGTACGATTTTGAGATGTTGTACTTCAATGCTGATGGTAACGAAGGCAGCATGTGTGGTAACGGAGGCAGGTGTCTTGTAGCATTTGCAAAACACATGAACATCATCAGCAAATCAGCTGAATTCCTTGCTACAGACGGGTTTCACGAAGCTGTTGTTGGTGAAAACAATTGGATAGAATTAAAAATGAAAGATGTTCATGCAATTGAAAAGCAGGAAAATTTTTCTGTTTTAAACACCGGCTCACCGCATTATATCAAGTGGAATGAGGATAACGTAAAAACCGATGTGTTTGCTGAAGGAAGAGCAATCCGGAATTCCCCCCCTTTTCTGAAAGAAGGTATCAATGTTAATTTTGTTGAAGTTCATCCGACATACCTGAGTGTGCGTACTTACGAACGTGGAGTTGAAGCAGAAACACTCTCTTGCGGTACAGGTGTAACAGCCTCAGCAATTGCAGCCAGTAATAAAGAACTGGGACAGCAGGAGAAAAAAGTAATCACACCAGGGGGAGATCTGAAAGTGAAATTCAATAAGCTTTCAGAAACAGACTTTGAGGACATATGGCTTTGCGGACCAGCTAAGTTTGTTTTTTCGGGGACTATTGATATTTAGAATAATAACTTAATCCAATAATCCATATCCTAAAACCCTAACCATGCTTATTAAACGCTATCATTTAAACAAATTTCAGATACTGAATCATGCTGAAGAAACAATTGCCGACATTATTGAACTCTGCCGGCAAATGGATGATCAGCTGTTCTTTTACAAATCTGAGCAATGGTCATCGGCTGAAAACCTTGAACATCTTTCATTAACGTTTCACAGAAGTTGGTTTGGAATTGTTGCCCCTAAATTTCTGCTCAAATGGAAATTCGGAAAGCCCGAACGCACTTCACTTCATTACGAAGAACTGGAAGACGAATACTACAAAAAACTGGATGCCGGCTTTGAAGCGCAGGAACGTTTTATTCCTGTTGTTAAAGAAGAAAAAGGCGCCAAAGAAAAACTGATTGCACGCTTTGAACAGGTAACAAAGAAATATCTCGACCAGGTACGTTACTATTGGGAAGATGAAAACATGGATAATTACCAGTTACCGCATCCTGCATTAGGAATGATCACCGTAAGAGAGTTGCTGTACTTTAACCTGTTTCATACAACACATCATTACAAAACAATGCGTAACAGGAAAAATGAAGCAGTGGAATTTTCCGCAGCCGGATAAGATTGAGGATGTTACCTTTGCGGCGCTATGCTGCAATTTTTCAAAAACGTAAACGGACAAACGCTCGAAATTGAAAAGCCCGAAACCGGGGCATGGATCAATATTGTCCCTCCTCTAAAACAGGAAGAGTTTACGGAAATTTCAGATGCACTTGATATCCCCATTGACTTCCTTTCCGATTCACTCGATATCGACGAACGTCCACGTTTTGAACTGGAGGACAACGTAAAGCTGATTGTGCTAAAAACTCCTGCCGAAAACAATTCGTTTAACGACAGTGATGCTTTTTACATTACAATACCAATCTGTATCATTCTAACCCATAACCAGATTGTAACGGTAAACTCTTTTGATAACGGTGCTATCAAAAAATTCCTTAATACATTTCAGAACCGCCACCCCGACAAACGCAGCATGATGGTGCTGAAAATTTTTGAAAAGGTGATCCAGGGTTATATGGAGTTCCTGAAAGAAATCAATCACCGCAGGAATATTCTTGAACAAAAACTGTACGATGCTAACCGTAACGAAGAACTGCTGAACCTGATGCGTATTCAGAAAAGCCTTGTGTATTTTGTTACAGCCCTGCGCAGCAATGAAATGCTGTTGATGAAAATGCAGCGTACAAATTTTCTTTCACTCACTGAAGAAGAAGACGAATTTTTACAGGATTTAATTGTTGACACCAGCCAGGCGCTTGAAATGGCGAACATTTACACCAACATCTTAAGTTCTACGCTGGATGCATTTGCAAGCATTATCAGCAACAACCAGAACCAGATCATGAAACGCCTTACTTCCATCACCATTATGATGCAATTACCAACATTGGTGGCAAGTATATATGGCATGAATGTTCCTATTCCGGGTTCTGAAACAAAATTTGCTTTTTATTTTCCCATATTAATATCATTGATCCTTTCATTGCTGATTGGATTTTATTTCATGCGTAAAAAATTATTCTGATGCACAATATCCGGGTATATGGAATTATCCTGAATGAAAACAAACAGGTACTTGTAAGTGACGAATACATACGTGGTGCGTATATCACTAAATTTCCGGGCGGAGGTTTGGAAATTGGTGAAGGAACAAGAGATTGTTTAAAGCGTGAGATGATGGAAGAGCTGAGTCTTGATGTAACCGTAGGCGATCATATTTATACCACTGATTTTTACCAGCAGAGTGCATTTAACCCGGCTTACCAGATTATTTCCATCTATTATTTTGTTCATCCAAACGAGCCCATTAAAGCTGAGTTTAAACAAGTCCCTTTTGATTTTACACCTGAACAGGTTGCAGATCCTATGGGAGAATCAGAAGTGGTACGATTAATTGAATGGGAAGATTTTTCGGAAGATACAGTTACATTACCCATTGATAAAGTGGTGGCAAAAATGCTGAAAGAGATGTTATAAATCATTCATCTTTCATTGCTGCATTTTTCATTTCTGCTGCAAGTTCATGGCCCAGGTATTTTTCAATCCAGCCATGAACAAGATAAATAACCGGGGTTAAAACAATTGCAATAAAAAACTTGTAGATGTAGTTTACAATCCCAACTGCAATAAACAAACTGAAAGGCCACACAAAATCATTGCCTGTACTGTTAACCCTCGTTCCAATATAAAATGCAATAAACAGTACAACAAAACTGTCGATGAACTGCGATACAATTGTTGAACCTGTTGCCCGCAGCCAGATTCCTTTTTCGCCTGTTACTTTTTTGATTTTATGAAATACAAACACATCAATTAACTGCCCAAGTATAAAGGCAGTTAATGAACCAACAATAATAAATCCGCCTTGCCCAAGTACACTATTGTAAGCTTTCTCCATATCAGGCACACCACTACCCTGCTTGCTTGTTACAAAGAAATCGGCAGGTACAAGTTTCATGGCAAAAATAAATATGAGAAATGCAAAGGCAATTAATCCTGCAGTGAGATAAGAAAGAAAACGCACTCCCTTCATACCGTAATATTCATTGATAATATCTGTCATAATAAAAACGACAGGCCAGAGCAACACACCAGCAGTAAGATTAAACGACAGACTATTGCCCAGCAGATGAATATTTAAAGGAGCAAATCCCAGCGTTTTCTCCAGTGAAAATATTTTTACTCCAATAATTTCTGCAACAAGTGCATTGGCAATAAAAAAACCACCAAGAATAATAAACAGGCGGGTTGATTTGTCTTTTATAATCTGATGAATCATACAAAAAAGTAAAGCAGTTGAAAAATAAAAACAGCCAGGTTAAATAAACTAAGCCAGTTGAATAAACCTTCCTGTTTCTTCAATAATAAAACCATTAACCAAACTGTAACCAAAATGTTCATCACAATACTCAGAAACCATCCTCCCACAATAATAACTGAAGCCAGTTCCTGCGAAGAAATAAATGGTTTTAGCCGCATCACAAGGCATACAAAAAACAGGATATTAAGAACAAAAGCCACCCGGTTCAAAAACAATAACAACTTCATATAGTTAAAATGCTGTCAATCCCCCAAAATACCATTATTTTGCCTCACTGAACAGAAAATTTTCACCATGAAGTTTGATTTTAAGAAACTCATCCCGCATGTAATTGCAGTTGTAATATTTATTGTTGTAGCCCTTATTTATTGCAAGCCCGCCCTTGAAGGCAAAGTACTCAATGCACATGATAATCTCGGTTGGAAAGGAATGGCCCATCAATCGCTTGAGGTAAAAGAAAAAACAGGCCACATTCCTTTATGGACAAACAGCATGTTTGGTGGTATGCCCGGTTACCAGATTGCCATGGAAAACACACATAGTGTTTCATTTATTTATGTCAGTCACATACTTACCTTAAATCTTCCCAAGCCGGCAAATTTCTTCTTTCTTGCCTGCTTAACGTTTTACCTGCTGGCATTGGTGTTAGGCATTAATCCATGGGTAGCTATCATGGGTGCCGTGTCTTACGCCTATTCAACATACGATCCGGTTATTATCAGTGCAGGTCATGATACCAAGATGCTTGCATTAGGATATGCTCCTTTAATCATTGCAGGTTTGCTTTTATTGTTTAAAAAGAAATACTGGTTAGGCAGTGCTGCACTTGCGACAGGCTTTACACTGCAGTTAAGTACAAGCCACCTGCAGATTGTTTATTATACCCTGCTCATACTTGCTGCACTCAGTATTGGTTTTGTGATTTACAGTATCAAACAAAAAGAAATTGCAGCAGCAGTAAAAGCACTTGCCATTGCAGCTGTTGTTGGTATTATTTCATTTGGAAGTAATGCGGTGATTACACTCACCAATTGGGATTATTCAAAAGAAAGTATGCGTGGCGGTGTGAGCGAATTAAAAGCTGCTGATAAGAATACAACAAGCGGTGGTTTGGATAAAGATTACGCCTTTAAATACAGTGTAGGTATAACTGAAACATTTACCTTATTTGTGCCCGGAATTTATGGTGGCAGTAATGGTGGCAATGAATATAAAACTTCAAAATTTGCAGAGAAGTTATCTGAAGTTGGTTATCCTGAAGAACAGGCTTTGCAAACAGCCAACGGCATTTCTTATTGGGGTAAGCAGCAACCAACATCAGGTCCTGTTTATTTTGGAGCGGTGATAATGTTGTTGTTTGTATTTGCTATGTTCTTTGAAAAAGGCTGGATGAAATGGAGTTTGTTTGGTGCAGGTTTGTTTGGAATTATGCTTGCTTGGGGTAACAACCTTGAAAGCATTAATTATTTCCTGTTTGATCACATGCCGCTTTATAAAAAGTTCCGTGCACCGTCAATGGGCTTGGTGATGCCACAGTTATGTTTTGTTTTACTGGCATCAGTTGCAACTAACAGATTACTGTTTGGCATATCATCAACCGATGAACTGAAAAAAGCATTTAAACAAACAGCTATTGCTGCAATAGCAATTGTTGCCGTACTTGGTATGCTTTACTTTACGTTTGATTATACATCACCAAGTGATAAAGGCATCAGGGAAAATATGGCAAATGCCATGTTGCAACAGGCAGCAAAAGGTCAGCAGCCCACACCTGAAATGCAGCAACAGGCCGAGAGTTTTGGTAAAAGTTTCATCAGCGCTATACAGGAAGATAGGAAAGGTTTATTTGGCAGCGACCTGATCCGTTCAATCATATTTATTGGTCTTGCATTAGGAGCAATCTGGCTTGCTTATACAAAGAAGCTGAAACCAATTCCTGCAATGGCAATTATTCTTTTGTTAAGTGCTGTTGATTTATTGATGGTTGACAAACGCTATCTCAATGATAATAATTTTGTTGATGCATCCGATTTCGACAACACATTTACCATGTCGAATGCAGATAAAATGATTAAGCAGGATACGGGTTATTATCGTGTGTTAAATACAACAACTGATTTTACCAACGAATCAAACACTGCATATCATCACAACTCTATTGGTGGTTATCACCCGGCTAAACTGCAGATTTACCAGGACCTGATTGAAAACCAGATCATGAAAAATAATATGCAGGTTCTTGATATGCTGAACACCAAGTATTTCATTGTGCAAAATCCACAGAACGGTGAACCCGTTGCACAAATGAATCCCGGTGCTTTTGGTCCTTGCTGGTTTGTAAAGGGTATTAAATTCGTTGCCGATGGAAAAGAAGAAATGAAAGCGCTTGACAGCACTAACCTGAGAGATACGGCTGTAGTACAAACAAAGTTCAAATCATTGATTCCTTCTGTTCCGGTTTATGATTCAACTGCAAGCATCCGCTTAATTGAAAATAAAAACGATATTATCAATTACGAATCTAAATCTACAGGCAACCAATTTGCAGTACTTAGTGAAGTTTATTATCCAAGAGGATGGAATGCATTCATTGATGGTAAACAAACTGAAATCATTAAAACCAACTATGCGTTGAGAGGATTGTTTGTTCCTGCAGGTAATCATAAAATTGAATTGAGGTTTGAACCAAAATCATACAAGCTTGGAAATACAATCCTGCTTATTTCAACCATACTGATATACCTGATTGTATTTGGCGGGTTATTTATGAACTGGAAAAACGGAAACAAACAGGCCTGATGAAAAAGGTGCTGAATATTGTTTCTTATCCATATCTACCTTCTTTTTCAGGTGGGAAAAAACTCATTGCTCACTTTAATCAATACATGGGTGAGCAATGCGTTTTACATGTGGCCGGCACTGCTGATAATGATTTATCGCTTGTAAAAAATTATACGTTTCATCCTGTATTAAAAAAAGGGAAGATCAGGTATGCAGATCTTTCTTCTTTCTTCCGGCTGAAAAAAATAATCAGGCAAAACCTGGTAAATACCATCATTGTAGAACATCCCTATATTGGATGGCTGGGACTGCTTCTGAAAAAAGCATGTAATACAAGATTAATTATTCATACACATAACATCGAGCATGAACGATTCAGAACCCTTGGCAAAAGCTGGTGGAAACTGCTGAAATGGTATGAAACATTTATCCTGAAAAAAGCTGATTTCATTTTTTGCATTTCGGAAGAAGACAGGCAATGGATGATGCAGCAAATGGGATTTAAAAAAGAAAAGTGTATTCTTATTCCGTACGGCATTAATCAATCAACTGTTCCTGCTGATAAAAAAGAATGCAAGGAAATTGTTTGTAAAAAGCATGGATTAAATCCGGGAGATGCCCTGCTCTTCTTTAATGGTCTGCTCGATTACAAGCCCAATACAGACGCTGTACAAACCATCATTGATAAGATTAACCCGCTGCTTCAGCAATCATCTCTTTCTTATACGATTTTAATTGCAGGAAAAAACTTACCTGCTCAATTCAATGAACTGAAAGCATGGAATAACCAGCGTATTATTTATGCCGGTTTTGTAGATGATATTGATCTCTACAGCAAAGCAGCTGATGTTTTATTAAACCCTGTAAACAGTGGCGGCGGTGTAAAAACAAAAATGATTGAAGCGCTTGGATTTAATACCAGTGTTGTAGCTACTGAAACAGGAGCAACCGGAGTTGACAGGAGCACATGTGGAAATAAAATAACCATCGTTGCTGATAATGACTGGCAGACTTTTGCAAATGCAGTATCAGAATCAATTAACCAGGAATCTTCCACTCCTGAATCATTTTATCAAACATATTACTGGGGAAACATTGTAAAAAAAGCTGCTGATTATTTTATTCCTTCTGAAGAAAGCTGATAAATCCCAGGTTAAGCAAAATGAAAAGTAAAGACAATAAAAAAACCCCGAATTTCTTCGGGGTTTTCTGTGGGAGCACACGGGCTCGAACCGCGGACCCTCTGCTTGTAAGGCAGATGCTCTGAACCAACTGAGCTATGCTCCCGTAAAGGGAGTGCAAAGATAAGGGCTGATTTTTTTTTACAAAATTTTTCTTGCGATTCTTTTTAATTTTTTTTCATGCAGATTTTGTGCAATGAAATGCAGAAATAAAACAAATTAAGTAATGTGAATTAAACCTTCGATGGTTTTATAAAATCTGCAGGGTGGTTTTTAAAGTAACGCCATAAAATCCCCATAAATTCCGGGTAATCTTTCAAACGGATTCCTCTTGATTTTACAGCTACGTAAAATGCAAGTCCAAAGCTTACAAGAAAATTCAGGAAGCCGATCATTGCCACTCCAAAAAGAATAATTGACAGATAGCCATAATCAACAGGTCTGTCCATTCCAAAAAAGCCTATGGCAGTATTACCAGCCGAAATAGTGATATGCCGGATATCGAATGGAATTCCCAATGTTTTACCAATAAAAGATGCCATTCCTAAAAAGAAACCCAGCGATACACTACCGGCAACAGAACCAAGCCTGTTCTCCACCAGGTCTACCAGCCAGTTCATTTGCCTGCGACCTAATTGATGATGTAAAAACGGGTGTAACCTGATACGCTGTGGCATTTGTGCATACACAACATAATTTTCAACCCAGCCTGCAATCAATCCACTTAAGAACAGGAAAAAACCTGTAAAACAGGCATAAAGTAACGCCAGCGAATGAAATGGATGCTGGGCACTCAGTAAAGCCAATGCTTCTGCTCCACTGGCAATTTTTGAACCGGTTGCCCAATAGAAAACCATTGCGAGTAAATATGTAAGCGGAAATACCACCAACAGGTTTCCTGCAAAGGATGCAATCTGACTTCTTGAAACCTGTGCTATTGTTACGGCGAGGTTATCAAGATCGGGTCTTCCTTTTATCTTATTTGTATCTAATGAACTTGCAACAGACGATGCAGTAAATGCCGGCTGTTTTGTGGCAAGTGTTGAACCTGAAGATTGAATCAGTAAAAATCCAATGCTGTAATTAATACTGTAAGCCACACCATGCCATAAAGGTGCCATTACAACTTTGGTCAGCAGGTTCTTAAAAATTGCAATGAATGAAATGATAAAACCACCACCTAATGCACCTACAAACAGTTTATAAAATTCCTTTCTTGTTTTTGCAATATAGGTCTCTCCTCTCCTGCCACCATGTTCAGAAATCTGGTAAGCAAGGATGCCGAGATTTTGCGACAGGAATTCACCTAAACTGTTTTTCCTGTTCTGATTTTTTACAACCGTAATAAAATAATGAATGAATCTTCTTGTGTTAAACTGGTTGTCATGATCTACGGCATCGAGAATCATAAACATGCGTTCAACATGCTGCTCCATCCGTGTAAGCAAAAATGTTTCTGCCAGACTTGTACCTACAATTTTTCGCTGATCCTTGATCCACCTGATGCTCTGCAAACAATTGTGCAAAGCTTCTGTAATGCCTGTAAGAATCAGTTTATTTTCATGTTCAGTATATTGTTTATGCTTTTTCTCAACAAGCAGATTCACCAGCCTGTTTTGCTCCAGGAAAGGAAATACAGCATTATTGATTTCCTTGTACTGGCGGGTAATTTCTTTTTCAAGCCCCATCATTGCCAGCCTGTAAGAAAGTATCTGCATTGAATCAATCAACTGGGAAGTAAGAACAGGTTCAGAAAGATTGACTTCAATACCAATCATCTCAAAAAAACGAACCCACAAATCCTCGTCAATTTTTTCCATCCACTCATAATCATCATGTTTGTAAAATATCCGTTCAATCACAAACAGAAAATCATTTTGTTTGAGCAACGGAGGTACAAGTTTATGCTTGATCTTTGATGTAAACTCCTGGATAAATCCCCTTGAGCCAATCAAACCACTTTCAGTTAATGCCGATTTTACTTCACTGTTTACAAACTGCGAAAGCAAAGCCCTGCGCAGTGAAAACATCAGGGATTTATCTTCCTGTAACTGGTAAAGAAATGCTTTGAATTTAAGTTCAGCATCAGCAACCTTTTTAGGATCTGCTGGTCGTATCTGCTGAAAAAGTTCCACTAAAAAATCAAGCCCACGGTTGGTGGAATTGATAGAAAGCACAACAGCCTTACCTTTTGAGGCTGGTTGCTCCTGTACTTTCTTTTTATTGATAAATGGGAACTTCATTGTAATTAATTCTATGACAAAGATGATGCTATATAAGTTGCTTTTCGTTTACTAAATCATCATTTTTATTTCAGATTTTCTAATTTTGCTGAAGAATGATTCAGAATTCCACTCATACCAAAGAACAAGAAGTTACAGATGTACTGACAGATGTAGAAGATCCCTGTCATTTAATTATGTGGAATGACGAGGTAAATACATTTGAATGGGTGATTGAAACACTTATCGACATTTGTGATCATACGCCGGAACAGGCCGAACAATGTGCCTGGATTATTCACACAAAAGGAAAATATGCAGTAAAAAACGGATCGTATGATGAATTGAAACCAAAGTGTGATGCAATTACAGAAAGAGGCATTGGTGCAACTGTTGAAGTAATTGCCTGACACCTCACCTTATTATGCCGCTGCAAGTACTCACCGATGAATTGTGGTTTCCTCCGCTGGAAGAAGCATCGAAAGATGGTTTGCTTGCTATTGGCGGCGATCTTAGAACTGATCGTTTATTATTAGCTTATCGCAGCGGAATTTTTCCCTGGTTCAATGATGATGAACCACCTCTTTGGTGGAGTCCCGATCCACGGTTTGTTTTGTTTTCTGATGAATTATACATCAGCAAAAGCATGAATCAATTGCTGAAACGTAATGCATTTACTGTAACAACCAACAAAGCATTTAAAGAAGTCATCCGTAACTGCAGTTTGCAAAAACGAAAGGGACAGGATGGAACATGGATAACAGATGAAATTGAAACAGCTTATACCGAACTTCATGAGCTTGGCTACGCAGTAAGTATTGAAGCATGGAAAGGAGATGAATTAGCCGGTGGTTTATATGGCATCAGGATGGGCAATTGTTTTTTTGGTGAAAGCATGTTTGCCAAACAGAGCAATGCCAGTAAATATGCATTTATTAGCTATGTGCAGCAGTTGCAGCAGGAAGCTGTTGTGCTTGTTGATTGCCAGGTTTACACCGAACATTTAGAAAGCCTCGGCGCAAGAATGATCAGCCGAAACGAGTTTATCAACATCGTAAAAGAAAATACACAACCCCGGCAGTAACGCCGGGGTTTTTATTCTTATGACTGTGTATTTTTTGATTTCTTTTTCAATGTGTAACGCTTCTTTACAAAAACAAATAGCAGAACAGCTGCAATAATCAATGGCCATATATACGTTAAGCCAATCAATACATCACCAATGCCATTCCAGCCAGAAAGAAAAGCATTTTTTGTTTTTTGCCAGAAACTTACTTCATCACTATCCTTTGCTGATTCGTTTACTACCTGGTAGAATGTAAGATTAATGGTGCTCATAGCAGAAGCGTTTGTGAGATAATTGATCCTGCCCGCAGCACTTTCAATTTCTTCCTGTATGCTGTTGATTTCATTCTGTACCTGCAGCACTTCTTCCATATTTTTTGCCTGCTTTAATAAATCAAGATAACGGAGACGAACCTGCTTCTTAGCTTCCATTCTTGATTTGGTATCAACATACTGGCTTGTTACATCTTCAGAAGTAATTTTCTTTTCATTGATTTTTCCATCGCCGCTTGTAAAGAAATCAACGGCTTTCTGAAACTGATCAACAGGTACTTTAATGGTGATGATGTTTTCAATTTTATAATCATTTTGTGTTTGCTGTTCTTCAGCAATGTATCCCCCAAACTGGTCAACAGAATTATGCACCAGTTTATTGAACTTACCATAATCTTTTATTTCCACATTGAGCAATCCTGTCTTGATGATTTTCTTATTCCAGTCGGGTTTGCTTTCAGGTGATTGTGATGATTTTGTTTCTGTTTTGTTATCCGAATGATCGCCTGCCTGTGGAGGTTCAGGTAAGGAAGGGGTTGCAGTTGTATCTGCAGCAGCCGGCGAAGCATTCATTAAACTGGATTCTTCATGCTTTATATCGGAAAGAGCAATATCCTGAGTTTTAAATTTGTCTGCATGTTCTTTGCATGAAAAAACAAATAACAGGGTTATCAGTGTTAAATAGTACTTCATAAATTATTTTTTATACAGATGCGGAATCGTTTGAATTACATAAAACATTTTGAAACTGTCATGTTGAGCTTGTCGAAACATTGTCGCATAAACAACCGCCTTCGACAAGCTCAGGCTGACAGTCTCAAAAACAAATCACGATTTTATTTCCCTGCTTTTTTGTAAAAGATGGTTGTACTGTCGGCAGTTGAAACTGTCAGTTCATTTGCATTGAGAGATACAACCTGCACAGGTATTTTCTCTGTTAATGAATCACCTTCAATGAAAACAAGGTTCGCACTGTCTTTCCATTCGTATCCATGCTTTACAGGCAGAATACTATCGCCCAGCATTTGTGCAATGGTTCCATCATCTTTAAACCTGAACTGGTATTTGTTGTAGTTACTGTCGGCAACAAGTGCAAGAAAAGCCGGTGTTTTGTTTTCGGTCTTCGTTACAATGGAATCAATCTTCCAGTCGCCGAGAATGGTTTGCTTAAAAGTTGTTTGTGGCTGTTCATCAGTTTTTTTGTTTTGCAGAAAAAAGTATACAGCTCCGCCTGCTGCTGCCAATATAATGACAGCTAAAATGATCTTTTTCATTTTAAAAATTTTAATTGATGTTTTGAGATGAGAATTGCTGATGCAGTAGCAGCGAAGTACTTGCTGAATTCATTTGCCGGCATTGCAAATCATTCAACTGCTGATGCTTTCTTCATAGTTGATTCCTTTAAGAGCAGAATCAAGGATTGATACGTAAAAGAAAAAAATGTAACCTTTCAGAATTGTTAAAGAAAAAAGCCAATGACAATATCATTGGCTTTAACCTATCACTTATTATTTATTACTTACTACTTCTCTCCTGCTAACTCAAGCACCACTTCCCATTCTTCATCAGTTACCTTACCTACACTTAAACGGCCAAGGCGAAGCAAATCCATATTGGCTAAACGTTTATCTGCTTTCATCTGTGCAAGTGTAACCGGCTTTTTTAATTTGCGTACAGGTTTCAGATCAACCACCACCCATGCATCTTCATCAGTAGTCGGATCCTGGTAAGCTTCCTTCACCACTTTTGCAATACCAACAATTTCCAGACCTTCATTGCTGTGGTAAAAAAACAATTCATCGCCTTTTTTCATTGTGCGGAGATTGTTGCGTGCAGCATAATTGCGTACACCATCCCAGAAAGTTTGTTTGTCTTTTACAAACTGTTCCCAGCTGTATTTAAACGGTTCTGATTTTACTAACCAATGAGCCATATAAAAAAATTAGGAATTAAAAATAAAGAATGAAGAATGAAAAAGTATGAAGTTGCTCACTTTTTCATTTGTGATTTTTTATCTCACATTTTTCATTTTGCCTGAACTACCATCCATTTGCCAGCACATCAGCCATATGCAATGTGCGGAGGTTGTAGCCTTTCTTTTTGATATAACCATCCAGATGCATGAGGCAGCTTAGATCGGTTGAGATAAGGTACTGGGCACCGGTAGCTACTGCATTGTTTACTTTCTGATCGGCCATTGCAACCGAGATGGTTTCATATTTCACTGCAAATGTTCCACCAAAACCGCAGCAGGTTTCGTTATCATTCATTTCAACCAGTTCAAGACCACGAACATGCTTCAGTAATTTACGTGGACCTTCTTTTATTTTGCATTCACGTAATGCAGCACAGCTGTTATGATAAGTTGCTTTCCCTTCAAGTGATGCTCCAACATCCTCCACCTTCAGCACATCCGTTAAAAATTCGGTGAATTCGTACATGCGTTTCTGCAGACTCTTGACTTCATTGTGTACCGAAGAATTATCGAACAATGTATTGTAATAATTACGCACAAAGCCGGTACAGGAAGCACTGGGAGCTACGATATAATCTGTTCCTGCAAAATCCTTGATAAACTTTGATGCTACAGCCCTTGCTTCATCCTGGAAGCCGGAGTTAAAAGCCGGTTGCCCGCAACATGTCTGGTTGGTATTATAATTTACAGTACAGCCCAGCTTTTCCAGCACTTTAATCATGTTAAAAGCTGTTTGCGGGTATAGCTGATCAACAAAGCAGGGAATAAATAATTGAATATTCATTTGAAACCTCTGCCGGTGCAGAGTAATTATTTCTTTAAAGATAAGTTCAGCAAAATCATTTTTAAAGCAGTTATTGCTGCTTCTTCACCTTTATGCCCATGAATACCTCCAAGTCGTTCATGCGCCTGCTCAACTGTATTAACAGTCAATACGCCGAAAATAGTTGGAACATCCAGGATAAAATTAAGCTGTGTTACAGATTCAGTAACGGTTTTGCACACATAATCAAAATGAGGTGTGCCTCCTTGTATTACACATCCAAGTGTAATAAATGCATGCGGACGTGTTTTAAGGTGTCTCGATTTACATTCCCAATATGCTTTTACTGCAAATCCAATTTCAACTGCTCCGGGAACTGTTACCGTAACAATTTCACCTACACCAAACTCCTGCAGTTTATTGCGGCAACCTTTTTCCAGTTCATCCACAATTGCTGCATTCCATTCGGTACGTACCAACACAACACAGGCACCCGAAAAATCATGAGTGCCTGCATTTAAATCATATAAATTACTGTTGCTAACCTCTGCCATAGAACATGGGTTGCCCCTTTAAATTAGTCAATATTCACACCCAAACGTGCCAGGTATTTATCAGCCATACCACCTGCATTTGTTTTGGGATATTTTTCAACGATGATTTTCAGCAAATCAGCCGCTTTATCTTTTTTACCAATCACATCATAAGCCATTGCAGCACGGAACAGGTTTTCAGATGAAGTAAACTCATCTTTCTCGTTCAGCTTTCCTGCTTTTTCAAACAGCTCAGCACCTTTATCTTTTTTATCAGTGCTCATGTAAGCATCACCCAGCATACGCCATGCAGCGCTCTGGATTTGTGTGGCACTGGTAGAAAAATCTTCCAGGTATTTGATTGCATTTTTGAAATCGCCTTTACGGAGATAAATGGAACCTGCATAGTAGTTCGACAGGTTTGCTGCATCTGTACCGCTGTATGTTTTAATGATTTTGAGGAAACCAGCAGAAGATCCATCACCATTTAATGCAAGGTCAAGCGAATCCATACTGTAGTATGCTTCTGCACGACTCATTGCTTCAACTGCTTTTGTTTCTTTCGGTTCTTTAATGAAATTTTTATACACCAACCATCCGCCGGCAAGCAGGATTACCAAACCGCCGATGATAGTAACAGGTTTTGAAAAACGGCCCCAAAAATCCTTCGCTTTTTTAATGACATGCACATCGTTTAATTCCTGTGCTGTTGTTTTTTTAGTTTCTGACATTGT
Organism: Chitinophagaceae bacterium UBA1931; assembly: GCA_002337125.1. Classification (GTDB taxonomy): domain Bacteria; phylum Bacteroidota; class Bacteroidia; order Chitinophagales; family Chitinophagaceae; genus Lacibacter. Next base: position 441,181 of record DDFJ01000001.1, on the reverse strand, counting down.
TTTATGAATTCTTGTTAAATGCTTTTATATACGATGTTAAGGTTCTTTCTTAATCAACGATGAACGGATAATTCTGATCAACATACACATCTTTCAGCACTTCATCTTCAGTCGGGAACGGACTCTCTTCAGCAAATCTTACACATTCTTCCACTTCCAGTCTTACTCTCTCGTTGATTGCTTCAATATCAGCTTCCGGAACAGCAAAACCCTCAAGCAGTTTTTTCTTTACTGTTTCAATGGGGTCTCTCTCCTTGTAAGCTTCCACTTCATCCTTAGAACGGTATTTCTGCGGATCGCTCATTGAGTGACCTTTGTATCGGTATGTTTTGATTTCAATCAAAGTAGGGCCATCACCTTTTCTTGCCCTGTTCACCGCACGTGCAACACCATCATGAACAGCTTCTGGGTCCATACCATCAATACTATCGGCAGGCATATCGTAAGCATCAGCAAGTTTGTAAATATCAATCACATTACTTGTACGTTCAACTGATGTACCCATTGCATAGTTGTTGTTTTCGCAGATGAAGATCACCGGCAGTTTCCACAACATAGCAAGGTTAAATGTTTCGTGCAGCATACCCTGGCGGGCAGCACCATCGCCAAAAAATGTAAGAGCTACATTATCTGTACCATTGTACTTTTCAGCAAAAGCCAGACCTGCACCTGTTCCAATTTGTGCACCCACAATACCATGTCCGCCAAAAAAGCCAACATCAGCTCCAAAGAAGTGCATACTTCCGCCCTTTCCTTTTGAGCAGCCGGTAGCTTTACCATACATTTCAGCCATACAGCTTTTTGCACTCACACCCTTGGCAATTGCCAAACCATGATCCCTGTACGCCGTAATCATTTTGTCTTCTGGCTTAGTTGCTGTCATACAGCCGGCAGCAATGGCTTCCTGGCCGATATAAAGGTGACAAAAACCACGAATTTTCTGCATTCCATACAATTGTCCTGTCTTTTCTTCAAACTTTCTCAGCAGGAGCATTAATTCGTACCAGTATAAATAAGTTTCTTTAGTGAATTTAGTGGCCACGTTTCAATTTTTTTAGAGTGGCAAAGATAAGGGTGTAAAAGCAAATAAAATTACCCTGTTTTCGACTGTGGATTTTTGGTGTAACCAGCTGTTTCCTAGCTATCGGCAGCAGTGGCGTCGCACACTTGTACTGCAGGTCAATAATCAGCCATTTCCTGACAGCTCATAAACAGGAATCACCGCTGCTGCATTTCATTCCATAATCAGGTAGCAAGTAACAGTACACACTTCTTACTTCTTACTTCTTACTTCTTACTTCCCTCTAAGTCATCATGCATCATTTCTTATCTTGCACCCATGCTTTCACTCCGGTCAATTGCTGTTACACAGTTTAAAAACTATACCCATCAACAGTTTCGTTTTGATGAGGATATTGTGGCAATTACCGGCGATAACGGCATTGGCAAAACCAACCTGCTCGATGCCATCCATTACCTCTGTTTTACTAAAAGCTATTTTTCCGGCTCCGATGGCAACAATGTGCAGCATGGATGCAACGGTTTCAGGCTGGAGGGAATGATGCATAACGGCAATGAGGATATAAACACCACCATCGTACTGCGTGAAACCGGTAAAAAAGAAATCAGCTGTAATGGGGCGGCTTATGAAAAATTTTCACAACACATCGGCAAATATCCCTGCGTGGTAATTGCGCCCGATGATGTGGAACTGATTATTGGCGGCAGCGAAGAAAGAAGAAAATTTTTAGATACGGTTCTTTCACAAATCAATACCGATTACCTGCAGCAACTCATTGCCTACAACAAAATACTGCAGCAGCGTAACAGCTATCTCAAATCATGCGCTCAAACGCAAACAAAAAATGATGCGTTGCTGGATGTACTTGATGAACAGCTGCTCCATGCAGGCAATCTTATTTTCCAGTCGAGGAAAGATTTTTTGCCAGGCTTCAACCAATCTGTAACTGCTTTTTACAAAGTGATTGCAGGCAGGGATGAAGCTGTTGAAGTGCTGTACGAAAGTCAACTGCTGCAACAACCATTTGAAACATTGCTGAAACAAACAAGAGAAAAAGATTACCTGCTGCAACGAACTTCGGCAGGAATACACAAAGACGACCTGTTGTTTGAAATGAATAAAGAAGCATTTAAGCAAACAGCCTCACAAGGTCAACGCAAAAGTTTACTGTTCGGCTTAAAACTCGCCGAAGCAGAAACCATTAAACAGCAAAAAGGATTTGCACCTTTTTTGCTATTGGATGATGTGTTTGAAAAACTGGATGAACAACGTATGCACAATCTGCTTGAATATGTTTGTAAACACCTGGGCGGACAAACATTTTTAACCGACACACACAAGCAACGGATTGAACAAACTTTTCAGCAGCTTGGCATGAAAATACAGGTGATCGAGTTATAACAATCAACTACCTTCGCATCATGGGTGAAGTATCATTACAGGAAGCTATTCAGCAATTTTTAAACCAGAGCAAACTCAAGCAAAGAGTGCAGGCACTGGAGATAAAAGATATGTGGGAAGAGCTGATGGGGAAAACCATTGCCAAGTACACAGATGATATTAAACTCGTTAACCAGCAACTCATCATTACCACCAGTGTAGCACCTCTGAAACAGGAGCTTCTTTTCCAGAAAGAAAAAATCCGCAACCGCATTAACGAACTGTTTAACGAGCATGCGGTAAAAGAAGTCATCATCAAATAACTGTCCTGAAATATCTCATTCATTTCACTGATTCCAGTCATATTTTTTATTAATGTGATAATGAAACTTTGGTAACGTTATAGAAACGATTAACCATATAAAATTTTAATCCCATGAGCTATGTAACCTTTGAGCATTGTGGCAATGATCACCACGAATGGCTGGCCTCAATTGAATTTTACGAAAAAGATCTTCATATTCTCGAAAACAGGCTTTCTGAAATTGTAAGTAAAAACAGTAACCACGATGCTTTAGAAGACGCTGAACATTTTCAAAACCAATTTATCATCCAAAAAAATACATTACAGGAACTCCGGCATGAGATTAATGAACATGAACACTATGCAAAGCTTGATGCAGAGCGCCACGCCGGACATATGAACGACGCACATGCAGCCAAACATGACCAGATTAAAGAAGATTTTTCAAGCTTTGAAAAAATAATTAAAGAGCTGAGACATGAATTCAACAATTATCTCAGCAGATGGATGTAATTACATCACTGACCCATTACCATCAATGTAAAATAAAAGAAGCTGCCACAAGGCAGCTTCTTCGTTTATAATGAGTTGATGAATCTTTACCCAACTCTAACTCTTGGATCAACCACGCCGTATAATACATCGGCCAGCATATTAATCACAACAAAAATGAATGCACTTAACAATACGCTGCCCATTACAACCGGGTAATCCAGTTTTTCCAATGCATCCACAGTTACTTTTCCAATACCCTTCCATCCAAAAATATATTCCACGAAAAATGCACCCGCCAGAAGTTCAGCAAACCAGCCTGTAACCGCTGTAATAACCGGGTTTAATGCATTGCGTAAAGCATGTGTCCAGATAACAGAACGCTTACTTAAACCCTTTGCATAAGCTGTGCGTATGTAATCCTGGTTCAGCACATCCAGCATGGAGCTGCGTGTAAGCTGTGTAATAATTGCCAGCGGACGAATACCCAATGTAACAGCAGGTAACAATAAATTCTGAAGAGTGTAATAATGTTCGCCCGTTTTTACATCAATATCAAACCAACTGCCTGTCATGTTCAGTCCGGTGTATTTGCTCAATACAAAACCAAACAAATAGGCAATGAGAATACCCATGAAAAATGATGGTGCTGAAATACCGATAATACTGCTGAACACTGCTGAAGTATCCATCCAGGTATCTTTTTTTACTGCAGCAATTACACCAAGCACCACACCCAGCAGCGTTGCAAGAAGCATGGCTGCCGATGCCAGCATAATAGTGCCGGGTAAAGCTTCCATCAACACCTCTCCTACTTGTTTTTTTGTTTGATAGCTGCGGCGCAGGTAAGGAATTTTTAACGACAGTTTATGTTCGCCACCAACAAACAAACCTTTGAGTTGCTTCTTTTCAATTTCGTCTTTTGAATGAACTGCAATTGGCGAAACATCATTTACATACAATACAAACTGTTTCCATTTTGGCTGATCGAGGTACAATTCTTTTTTGATATTGGCAATGGTGGCGCTGTCGCCGGTTTGTCCCAATACCAATCGTGCAGGATCACCAAAACCCTGGAACATCCAGAACACAACAGTAACCACTCCTGCTAGAACAAGAATGCCGTAAAAGAATTTTTTGAAAACAAACGATGCCAATATAATCGGTTATTTGATCTGCTTAAAATCTGCACTGCTCCATTTCTCCAGCACAACGGGACCTTCCATTTTATACAGCACAGGATTTGCTCTTGCTGCCGTTTTAATGGCAGTTACATCACAACTCAGCAAAATAGATTCGCTCATTGCAGGATTGGTGAGGAACAATGCTTTTGCTGCATCCGGCATACCCGTAACAATAATCACTTTGCGGTGTAATGCCAATGCAGAAACCTGCTGAATCCATTGGTCAGTTGGTTTAATTCCTTCTGTTGTTCGTAAGAAGAGAATATAGTATGTGCCCAGTTGCTGCAACACATGTTCGGTAATATCCACACCTGCTTCTGTTTTAAGATCAAAATCCTTGATCTTCGGTTCATTGTTTTTTCCTTTGGCAATTAATATTTGCTTACGGTCAACAAATTTCCATGTACTGTCGGGCAGATTTTTCATTGAGAACTGCTGCTGCTTTCCACCCTTTTCATACGTGAACACATAATCAAATTTATCAGGCAAAGCATCAGCTGGCATCTTTCTTAATTCAAAAATATTATTTCCTTTTTTGAAAGGAAGACAATCAACTACCGGAAGATATTTTAATGTGTACCACTGGAAACCGAATGCAAATAAAACAGCTGCACCAGTAAGCACTACATTGGTTTTGTTTGATGAAAACAAGGGCTTCAATTGTTTTCGGTAAACAACAATGAGTACAATCAAAACAAACAACAGCACATCTTTAAAAAACGATTGTACAGGAGTAAGCGGTAAACAATCGCCAAAGCAACCACAAGTAGCAAATTTGGCTGAACCGTCAGGGTTTGTTGCCAGCCATGCATAACCTGTTAAGAACGTAAAGAAAACAATCAGAATTAATAATAACCAGCTGAACAGTTTCATTCGCCAGCCAACAATCAATGCAATGCCTGCAATAATTTCAAACGCATTCATGAGTATGGCCATCGCCAGGGTGTAATGATGAAATCCCTGCACACCCCAAGCTTCAAAAAACTCCTGCATCTTATAACTTAATCCCAACGGATCGTTGGCCTTCACCAAACCTGAGAAGATAAACAGCAGTCCAACAAACCAGCGAATGATTGTGAGAAATAATTTCATGGTGAATAGTCAATTGTCAATGGTGAATTGTGAATGGTCGTACATCCTACATCGTACATATCCCTACCCCTGGTGTACTCCCTCTTCAATGAGGATCAGTCCAAAAACAGAGTAATTAACAATATCGTAATAATTGGCATCAATTCCTTCACTCACCAATGTTTTTCCATCGTTGGCAAGTATCTGGCGAATGCGTTGCAGCTTGGCAAGAATGAGATCAACAAAACTTTCCTGGCTCATTTCACGCCATGCTTCACCATAGTCATGATTTTTATCCAGCATCAGCAATTGTGCCTGTGTAATTTTCTGATCATACATTTCAATCACCTGTTCAACGGCCAGTTCTTCGCCGGCATCTTCTTTAAGATCAAGCTGAATTAAACCAATGATGGCATAGTTAAGAATGCCTTTAAATTCAGAAGCAATTGTATCACCAATTTTCTGTTGTTGTTTTTCCTGGATGGTGCGGATACGTTTGGCTTTGATATAAATCTGGTCAACGATTGAAATGGTGCGGTAAACCCGCCAAGAAGTTCCATAATCAATGGTTTTCTTTTTGAATATATCCCTGCATTCGGTAACTGCCTTTTTGTATTGATCAATTGTGCTCATCAGCTATATTAAAATTGTTTCGTTAATTCGTGTTTGTAACACATTCCTCAAAAATACAATGTACACACTCAACTGCAAAGGAAGATTACTGGTAATTGAAAAACCGGTTGTAATGGGAATTCTGAACATTACACCCGATTCGTTTTACAGTGGCAGCCGTGTGCAGCAGCAAGATGAACTGCTGCAAAAAGCAGGGCAAATGCTCAATGAGGGTGCAGCCATTCTCGATATTGGCGGACAATCAACCCGACCCGGCAGCAAACGTTTAACTGCCGAAGAAGAAATGGAAAGAGTGTTGCCCGCTGTAGAACTGCTGAAAGCAACTCACACCGACTGTTTTATTTCGGTTGATACATTTTACTCCGCAGTTGCAAAAGCTTCCGTTCTTGCAGGCGCTGATATTATTAACGACATCAGTGCTGGAGATATGGATGACAAAATGCTTAGTACTGTTGCGGCTTTAAATGTTCCTTATATAGCCATGCACATGAAAGGTACTCCTGATAATATGCAGAGTAACCCTGTGTATGAAAACGTAACAAGAGAAGTGGTTGATTATTTTATAAAGAAGATTGAACAATGCAGAGCTGCCGGAATAAAAGATATTGTGATTGATCCCGGGTTTGGCTTTGGCAAAACAATTGAACATAATTTTCAGCTGCTGAAAAGCATGGAAGTGTTCAGCATGTTTAAGCTTCCGGTACTTGCAGGCTTAAGCCGCAAATCAACCATATGGAAAACACTTGGCATTACTCCCGAAGAAGCATTAAACGGCACTACTGTTCTCAACACCATTGCACTCCAGAAAGGATCAGCAATTTTAAGGGTACACGATGTTAAAGAAGCCGTTGAAGCAATTAAGCTATTTTCTTTTTACATAAACGCATAAAAAAACCGGGAATTAATTCCCGGTTTTTATTTATTTCAGATAATCTGATTAATGACCTTGAGGTGCTGTTGGTGCTGGAGCAGCTTTAGGAACTGTTACATCAACAAGTTCAATTTCAAACATCAGGTTTTCGTTTGCTTTGATTGCGGGAGGTGAGCCCATTGAACCGTAACCAAGTACAGAAGGAATGTAAGCTTTTACTTTACCACCTTTACCAATTTGCCTTATCGCATCTTCGAAACCAGGAATTGAACCCATTTGACCAATTACGAAAGAATATGGATCAGTGTGGTGGAAACTTGAATCAACATTTGAATCAAATTTCTTTCCTTCTAAATTCATACCAGTGTACTTAACTGAAACCTGCTTGCCGCTGTCGGGTTTTGCACCGTTACCTGCATTGATGATTTCAACATAAGTACCCAACGGAGTTTTAGTAGCATTGATGTTATTTTTCTTCAGGTATTCTTCAATGAGTTTATCATCAACTTTTACCTGCTCAATTTTTTTCAATGAATCCTGTGTTCTTGCTTTTTCCATGATACGCACATTTGCTTTTTCAGCGTCTTCTTTTGTATCATGAATATCTACAACTTTAAATGTGCTGATGATGAAACCACCTTTCTTAAGGAAAGGAGGAGCCATTCCCTGGTTCATTTTTAAAATTGTATCTGTAGACTGACGGATAACAATGCTGTCGCCTTTCTTAACCTGTGCAAAAATTGCATAGTAATCAGGAGGAATAGAAGAAGAATCCAAAGGAATAACCTGTGTCATTGTTCTGCTGGGATCAGAAAGCAATGTATCTTTTCCTGAATTCTGGTAACGTGTTTCACCAAATTGCAATTCAAAGAATTTTCCTGCAGCAATCTTTTTACCATCGCCTTTGGAAATGATTTTGTAAAGCAAACCGCCCTTTGTCTTTTTAAAAGAACCTCCGCCACAACTTGCCAGAACTGTAACCGCAAGCAGGGCAATAAAAATGGATTGAATTGTCTTCATTGTTTGTATTTAAAACGTTTCTAATTGATCTTTATAATCTTTAATTACTTTTTTAAAGAGATGGATGTTGGCATCAAGGCTTTCATCGCTTTCACCTCCGGCTGCATTAAAATGGCCTCCGCCATTAAAGTGCTTGCGGGCAAAAGTATTACAATCAAAGTCACCTTTGCTTCGGAAGCTCCATTTTCTTTTTTCGTCCCGGTCAATTACCAAAGCCGATAGTTTCATACCCTGTATGCCCAGTGGCATGTTTACCAGCCCCTCGGTATCACCGGTTTTGATCTGGTAACGGAGTAAATCCTGTTTGGAAATCCAAATAAAAGCAGTGTTCAGCTCATAATCCACTTCCAGCCTGTGCGATAATACGTGGCCGATAAAGCGGAACCTGTTTTCGAGGAAATTATCGTAAATATTTTCGTGGATGGGTGTGTGAATGAGTCCCCTGCGTTTAAAATCGGCCACCATTTCAAACACTGTTGCACTGGCCGAGGCAAAACGGAAACTGCCCGTATCGCCAATAACACCGGCATACAGGCATTGCATGATGTCATTATTGATTTTATCGCCATGACCGCTCTGGATGATAAAATCGTAAATCATTTCGCAGGTTGAACTTTTAGATGTGTTGCTAACACCATAAGTAAACATTTCAGTTTGAGGCTCCTGGTGATGATCGATCAGAATCCTTGTTGCATTGATATTACCTAATACATTGGCCATTTTTTTTGTGCGGCCGAGTGTATTAAAATCAAGACAAAAAGCCAGCTCTGCATTATTAATCAGTGTATCACATTTATCAGTTGAAGCTTCGTAATTCAGCACCTTATCGCTACCGGGCATCCAGTCGAGGAAAGCCGCCCAGTTGGTGGGCGAAATCACTTTTACATCGTGTCCTAACTGAATAAGTAAATGGTACAAAGCCAGCGAAGAACCCATCGCATCCGGATCGGGTTTCTGATGAGTGGTAATAACCACCCTGGCTGGTTTGTTTAAAAGCGGGTATAGTTCGTTTATTGCCTGCATAACAGCGGTTGCAAATGTAGGGGAAAGCAATGAGGTTTGAGGTTTGAAGTTTGGTATTTGCGATTTTGCCTCATTGGCCGGGTTCATCATTCTCCCTTCAAAATTCAGCCGTTCTTCCCTACCTTTGCGGCGCAAAAAATAAAGAATATGAGTAATCGTACGTTTACAATGATTAAGCCCGATGCTATGAAAAATGGCCATGCAGGTGCAATTATTGACAGAATTATCAAAGCCGGTTTCCGCATTGTTGCTTTAAAGCAAACAAAACTTACAGCTGAAAAAGCTGGCGAATTTTATGCTGTGCATAAAGAACGCCCTTTTTATGGCGAGTTGGTTGAGTTCATGAGCAGCGGTGTAATTATCGCAGCTATACTTGAAAAAGACAATGCTATTGCCGAATTCCGCACACTTATTGGTGCAACCGATCCTGCAAAAGCAGACGAAGGAACCATCCGTAAGTTATATGCAACCAATGTTGGTGAAAATGCAATTCACGGTAGCGACAGTGATGAAAATGCAAAAATTGAAGGAAGCTTTTTCTTCAGTGGTCTTGAACAATTCTAATAAAGTTCAGATATAAAAAGAAAACCTCCTGATGAATATCAGGAGGTTTTCTTTTTAATAACCACAATTTTTTTCGAAACAGTTTTATATTATTGTTCCCAAAAAAATTCGATGAAAACACTACACCTGCTAATTGCATTAATTGTATGCACCTCTTCATTGCTTGCACAAAAAATTCCCTCATTTGGTAAAATTGACAAAGCTGACCTTGAATACAAAGAATGCAGCTATGATAAAGATGCTGCTGCTGAATATCTCATTAATTATGGTGAAGTGAATTACTTCTTTTCTTCAACCGATTTTGTGAACGAAACCAAGTTTCGTGTACGCATTAAAATCCTCAAAGAAAAAGGACTTGAACTTGCTAACGTAAGGCTTCCATACTACAGTCGTGGCAACAGGCAAAAAATCACCAATATTGATGGTTATACTTATAACATCAATGAAAAAGGTGAAGTGGAAGAAACCAAATTGGAAAAAAAAGCTGTGATGTCGCAGAAACTGGATAAAGATTATGACATGATGGTTTTTTCTTTACCCAATGTAAAAGTGGGAAGTGTAATTGAATACAGGTATGAGCATGCTAAAAGAAATTATTTTGAAATTGAAGACTGGGATTTTCAAACCAGTTACCCGGTACGATATAGCGAATACAATGCTACAATCCCTGCATTAATTGAATTTGCATACAATGTAAAACATACATTGCCTGTAAAAGAAACAACCGAAGGCATTAATAATATGAAGCGCTTTGTGATGACCAATATCCCGGCTCTTGATAAAGAACCTTACATGAGTTGTTCAAGAGATTATTTACAAAGAGTAGATTTTCAGCTGAGAGCCATTAATCAGCAACCGATACGCCAAACATGGGATGCATTGATCAATGAGCTGATGGAAGACAATGATTTTGGTGTACAGATCAAGAAGAATGTGCTGAATCATTTACCAATAGAAGATGAACTGAAGAAATACAAAACTGAATATGAAAAAGTAGTGGCATTACTTGAATATGTAAGAAAAAATGTACCATGGAACGGTGAAAGCTTTTTTGTTTGTGATAAAGGTGTAAAGAGAGCTTTGGAAGATCATACAGGTAATAGTGCTGATGTAAATCTTTTATTCCTGAACCTGTTAAAAGATGCTGGGCTTAACGCCTACCCCATGCTTGTAAGCACAAGAGATCATGGAAAAATCAATCCTTTCTATCCGTTTATTTACCAGTTTAATAATGTATTTGTTTATGTAGAAGCAGATGGCCAGCCCTATGTGATTGATGCAACAAACAACTACAATCCACCTTTTATGATTCCATATAATGTGCAGTTCAGTGATGGCTATATTGTTGATGTGGATAACAAGCGGTTTGTACAACTTATGGATACCAAGCATCGTTACAGGCTTCTTACAACTGTTTCGGCTGAAATAAATGATAAAGGTGAAATTAATGGCGACGCTACTGTTTATTCGTACGAATATGCAAAAATCAGGAGGCTGCGTTCTTTAAGTAAAGGAAAAGACAACCTGTTAAAAGACTATTTTTCTGAACCACATCCTGAATTCCAATTCGATTCAATAAATACAGAAAATGAAAAAGACGATTCACTGCCTCTTACAAGCACTGTAAAATTTAAATCGCAGCTTAATTCAAGCGGTGAGTTCTTTTTCTATTCGCCCAACTTCTTAACTGAACTGGAGAAAAATGAATTCCTCTCAGATCAACGCTTTTCTGATATTGAATTTGGTTTTACACAGCAGTACAACTTTGTTACAACATTACGGTTCCCCGACAATCTTGTACCGGAAGAGTTACCAAAGAATATTAAAATGATTATGCCGGATACAAGTATCGTAATGCAGCGTTTTATGCAGAAGAATGAAAACAGTATTTCATTCCGCATTACACTTGAAATAAAACGGCCTACTTATTATGCCGAAGAGTATCCTTATTTTAAAGAATTTTATAAAATGCTGTTTGATAAATTAAGCGAACAGATTGTATTTAAAAAGAAAGCAACACCTAAACCATGAGAACAACACTGCTCATTGCCTTAACCCTGTTTTGTCTCAGCGGTTATTCACAAACGCTGCTCAAATATTCTTCATTAGCTATTCCTGACAGTTTGAAGAAAGATGCAGACGCTGTTTACCTGCTGGACGAAATGACGATAGACATTCAGTCGCCTTCCAAATCGGAAAGAACAGTGCACACTATTGTTACAATTCTTAATAAAAACGGGCTTAAACATTCCAAAGTTCATATTGGTATTGATAAATTCAGAAAACTTGATGAAGTTTCTGTAAAAGTGTACAACGATTTAGGTATTGAAGTGCTTCGTTATAAAAAGAAAGATTTTGAACTTGGAAATTATTATGATGGAGTCATGCTTGCATCAGACGACAAAGTATATTCGCTTGATTTTCCTGTTCCGGGTACACCATGTACAGTAGAAACGGAATATACACTTAAGTTAACAGGAAATGTTGATTTGCCACAATGGTCAATCGGCTCTTCAACAGAATCAATCAAGCAAAGCCGCTACATTGTTAAAAGTGCAATCCCTGTTCAATACAAAACTTATAACACCGATCTGAAGCCAGTTATAACTGATGAAGATGGAAAAAAAGTGTACAAGTGGGAAGTAAACAATCAAAAAGTTTTACAGACAGAGCAGAACAATTATGGCGATGAAGTTTATGTTCCGTTTATTGACGTTTCGCCTTCTTCATTCAGCTATGATGATTACGATGGATCCTTAACCAGCTGGAAAGAATTTGGCAAATGGGCTTATCCTTTTTATGAAGAGCAGGAACCATTTTCTCCTGAACGTGTCGAATTCTTTAAAAAGCTTGTTGAGCCTGCTAAAACAGTCAATGAAAAAATTGCGGTTCTTTATAAATATCTTCAAACAGAAACACGCTATGTAAGCATACAATATGGCATTGGTGGATACAAACCCTTTCCTGTTGCATTTGCTGAGAAAAAGAAATACGGCGATTGTAAAGGACTCTCACATTACATGAAAAACATTCTCAATGCTGTTGGTATAAAATCCTATGCAGCATTGATAAATGCCGGCACAAATTCATTTCCTGTTGATCCGGATTTTGCAAGTAACCGTTTTGATCATGTAATTTTATGTGTTCCGCTTTCAAACGATACAGTTTGGCTTGAGTGTACAGGCAAACTTACATCGCCTGGTATTTTAGGCAGTTTTACAGAAAACAGGAATGCTCTTCTTCTTACCGAAAACGGCGGTGTAATGGTTAAAACTCCGGCAAGTAAAAGCATCAATAATAAATGGATTGCAAAGGCAAATGCAGAAATATATGAAGATGGAGGATGTGTGATACATAGCAGGATTTTTGTAACCGGCGAGTTTTGGGAATACATGTATTATGCAACGGAAAGCAAAACAAAAGATGATATAAAAAAGGCCATCGTTAATTATTTTGGCTACAAAGCTCCTGATGAATTTGAATATAAAATACTGGGCGATTCTGCCGATGGCCATAACATTCAGCTTGATCTCGCCTATTATAAATACTTCGACTTCAAAGCTGGCAGTAAACATTTTTTCCCGATACGGCAGTATAAACTAAACGACGAAACAATTAAACCTACTGAAATAAGAAAGTATGATTACCTGTTTGAATTCCCCTATATAAAATCAGATTCCATCACCTATAAACTTCCTCCAAATTTCAAGAAGGAAAGTTTGCCTGCTGCAAAAGAAATTAAAAATGATTTTGTACAGTATTCCAGTAACGTTCAATTGAATGAAACAGCGGGTGAATTAACTGTTGCCACAAGATTGGAATTAAAGAAACATATTATTCCGCCTAAACAGTTTAATGATGTTGCCAACAGTTTTGATGCAATAAAAAAAGATGAATCGCAGAAACTGATTCTGAAACAAGAATAACAGATCTGCAGTTTACTGAAGCTAAAGTATACGTTTCATCAGCCAGTCGGTTTGTAAATCATTGCCTAACAGGAAGGGGTGTTCTGAAAATTTTTCAAACCCCCATTTTTGATAGAAGGAGATGGCACGTTCGTTTTTTTCCCAAACGCCCAGCCAGATCATTTCTTTCTTTTGCTCCTGTGCAATATCAATGCATTTCTGCATCAGTGCGGCCCCTACTCCTTTACCAATCAAGTTTCGTTCTGTGTAAATGCGTGCAATTTCAATTGCATTGTCGGTTGAATGACGATCAGGTTTACTGTACCTCATACGCACATACCCGCAGGGAACATCATCATAATATGCAAGCAAAAAAATTCCATCAGCATTTTCTACTTCTGCAACCAAAGCCTCTTTTGTAAATTGTTTGTTGAGGAAAATATCCATATCCTCATTTGTATTGTCTTTGGCAAATGTATCATAAAAAGTACGCTGACTCATTTCTGCAATCAGCAAAGCATTTTCTTTACCGGCAACTTCAATTCGTATTTTGTTCTGATTATTTAAACTCATATGGCCACATCATGTAATTACAAACGGGCAGCAAGTTACCATTAAAATCAAAGAAAGCATTGTTTTCCCATGAAGATCCTGTACCCCAGCGATCGTACAGGTTAGAAGTTATCCAGCCCGGCTCCCAATACATCACTCCTTTACCGCCATTTGCTGCAACGGTTTTTATCAAATCCTTCAGGTAGTTCTGCTGGCCTTCGTTTGAAACAGCATAACCAAGTATTGTACTTTGATCGGTATAAAAAATATTGGAATAGCTATCGGCATTTTTATTTGTCCATGGAAAAGCTGTTTCAACAATCATTATATCTTTCTGGTATTTTGTTTTGAGTGATGCAATTGTTTTACCAATTTCAGTCATGTCGTTAATCGTACTCCATTTGTAATAATGCGAAATACCAATAATATCAAAATCAGTAACAGCACCTTTTGTTGTAAGATTAGCCGCCCAGTAATCAGCATTCTGCAGTTGTGCAACATGCAGAATAATTTTTGGTTTGATGCTTGATGATACAGAAAAATCACGAACAGCTTTGATACCACTGTTAATCAGCAAACCAAAATTTGCAAAATCACTTTCTGTATTAATTTTTCCTGCAGGCCATAACATTCCACTGTTGGTTTCATTACCAACCTGGATCATTTCAGGAACAAGACTTTTTGATTTCAGATAATTCAGCACGGCAAGTGTGTAATTATAAACGGAATCTTTCAACACACTTAACGACAAACCTGTCCATGCAGCAGGAAGTGTTTGATGCGCAGGATCAGCCCAATCATCAGAATAATGTATATCAAGATTAACAGCCATTCCCTGCTCCTTTGCCCTGCGGATTGTTTTTTCAACATCATACAAATCGCTGAACAACTTACCGCCGGTTACTGCTTTCTTCCATTGCGGGTTATGCCATAAACGTACACGTACTGTATTAGCACCAATTGTTTTAAAAATAACATACGGATCAGTTGGTTTACCATCCATTTTATAAACACCTGCAGAAGCTTCTACTTCATTTACATAACTGAGATCAACACCCATTGAAAATGTCTGCCAACTGTATTGTTTTAAAACTGTGGTTTGCGACTTTGGTTTTTTGCATGCAACACAAAACGCAAGAAACACCATAACAACAGCAACACGTTTCATAGATAAAAATTATAATTTAAAGATAAAGCAGATTCATCTCTGCTGTAAAAAATTTATCTTTAACCACTTCAACTTCATATTCAATGGACAGAAAATACTGGGAACGGATTGCGCCGAATTACAACGAAGAAATTTTTGATGTATTGCAGAATGACAAATCAGGTAAAATTGTTTCGGCTATAGAGCAGGTAGCTTCAAAACAAAAAACAGTAACTGATTTAGGATGTGCCGTTGGAAAGTGGATTCCGTTGCTTGCAACTGCATTTAAACAGGTAATTGCAACAGACATATCGGCCAAAAACCTTGAACTGGCAAAAGAAAAATGCAAAGATTACAGCAATGTGGATTATCACAGGATGGATATGAGTGCAAATAATCTTACTGTCATTCCCTGCGATGTTGCTATTTGTATCAATGCTATTTTAACCGACAAATTAAAAAAGCGTATCAACTTTTTTCATGCATTGAATATTTGTCTCAACAAGGAAGGTGTGCTTGTACTTGTTGTTCCGTCGCTTGAATCAAAACTTTATACCAACATCATCGCTAACCGCTGGAACGTTGATGATGATCATAAAGAAAAAATAAAATCAGTTGAAAAAGCATTTGCTATTGCCCGTAATATCAAACAAGGCGTTACTGATATCGACAATGTTCCCACCAAACATTATTTGAAAGAAGAACTTGAACTGTTACTTACACAGGAAGGTTTTACTGTTGAGCGGGTTGAAAAAATAAATTATGAATGGAAGACTGAATTCCATCAGCCACCAGCTTGGTTAGGTGAACCTTATCCCTGGGACTGGATGTGTGTTGCAAAGAAGAATTAAAATACTTCACCAATATTTACAAACAGACCACGCATACCCTGTGTGCCAAAGCCATAATCAACAGCAATATTTGTATCGCTTTTTTTATTGAGCTTAACACGAATTCCAAAACCTGCTGCCGGTTGCAGCTTCTGCAGTTTTAAAGATGAAGCATCTGAAAAACTTTCTGCATTTGCAAATAGCACTGCACCAAGCAACCCGTTTTGTGTTATGTTGAAACGATATTCCGATTCGGCATACAGCATATTTTTTCCACGAAAACGCCCCTGTATAAATCCCCGGCCGGTATTGGTAAACCTATCCCATCCTGTTGAAGGCAAATCAAGATATGGAGGTTTGCCATCGAGAATAATCCAGCTGTACAGCCACAATGCAAGAACATTTTTTTGCGAATGATCAAGCGAAATAAATTTCCTGATATCGGATGTAAGCGATTGCCAGTTACTGTTACTGCCCATCCATGTAACATTGTTCCGGTACGAAATCAATGCCAGCATGCCGTTTTTATCATTTATAGGATTTGTTCTGCTGTCGAATAAAAGGTGAGCCGAATAACCTGAAGACGTTGCTGTATTTCCCGAACCATACTTTGAAAAATCGGATTGAATTCCACTTGCCAACCCTTTTTCTGTAACCTTCCAGTAATGATCCAGGTTGTAACCAATACCAGCTGAGAGATGACCGCTGATCTTTCTCAGAACATACTGGTACAGGCGTACATACTGGTAATCGAGTGGATCTTCATCACCTAACGAAGAATTACTTCCAAGGCCAAATGTACTTTGCGGGTACTTCATATATCGTATATCGCCTAAGAGATTATAAGTGCCCTTCCTGTTCCACACACTTATCTGCACCGGAACTGTAAACTGTTTGTTCTGCGTATAAAAAGCCGATGCGTTGATAATTGAAATAGGTGTATTTGGCTCTTTGCTTGTATAAAAAGCAACATTACTCGAAATAATTGCGGCGAGTCTTGTTTGAAGCGTATAACCTGCAGCGGGCAGAATGGAGAACACGGGCTTATCACCCGGCTTCATATTACTTGTTTTATCAGTTACATGAAAGCCGAACAATTCTTTCAATACATCAACAATATCCCGCTGGGCCGATTGTGTTTGTACGGAAACCATTGCAGAATCATGAACAGGATCCTGTGCATGAGCAAATGCAGATAGCAAAAGCGTTAAGGTTAGCAGTAAACTATTTTTAAATCCCGGTTGTATTGACGTATAACTTTTTTTCTGCATAAAGTGAGTAATCTCCAAAAATAAGAATTGATTGACGGCAAAATTCAGGAACTGCTTGCACTCTTCATTTATTTGAATTAACTTTTTTCTTTCATTCCGCCCTGTATTAACACTACCCTTCATTTTTTTAACATTTTAAAACCAATCAAACATGAGAAAGATCATTCTTCTCTGCATGCTTATTCCATTACTTGGAGTAAGCCAAACAAAAAATGTTGTTACAGTTAACAGGCTATTCCCCAAACCAGACAAAGTAATGGAGTTTGAAAAAGCTCTTGCTAACCATGCGCAAAAATACCATAACGGCGACTGGCGATGGCGTGTATTCGAAATTCAGTCGGGCCCCGATGCTGGCGGCTATCATATTACTGAAGGTCCAAGCGATTGGGAAACGATGGACAAACGAGGTGAAATCAGCACCGAACACACCAACGACTGGTTAAAAAATGTAATGCCTTTAGTTACCGACCGCAGTTCGTCCGGCTATTATGAATTTGAAACTGATCTCAGTAATGTTGCAATGACAGACTACAGCGACAAAATCGTTATCAGCCACATGTTCATTAAACCGGGTATGGTTGTGCAGGCTACAGAGCTTGTAAAAAAACTAAAGAAAGTATGGGTGGCCAATAATGAAAGTGTGGCCGTTTATACTGCCGTAGTTTCAGGACCTCCGCAAATTTCAACAGTTACAAGACTGAAAGCCGGATTGAAAGAATTAAGTGATGGCTACCGTAAACCAATGCCCGAGCGGTTCAATGCAGTGAATGGCGAAGGTGCATGGAATTACTACCTGGTGGATTATGCAAAGGCAATTGAAAGCAGGTGGAGTGAATTGTTATTTTACCGGGCCGATTTAAGTTCGAAGTAAAACATCAATTGAATCAATAAAAAAACTCTCCTGACCGGAGAGTTTTTTTATTGATTCATCTTTTTTAAAACAATCAGCTTATTACGTTCTCAATCACCATTGCACTTGCCCCACCTCCACCATTGCAAATACCGGCTGCACCGTATTTTGCATTGTTCGCTTTTAAAACATGAATAAGCGTAACAATAATTCTTGCACCACTTGCACCCAACGGATGACCCAATGATACTGCACCGCCATGTGCATTTACATTTGCAGGATTAAGTTTCATGCGTTTGGTATTTTCAATTCCAACAACTGCAAATGCTTCATTCAGTTCCCAGTAATCAATATCGCTCATTTGCAATCCTGCTTTGGCAACTGCTTTTGGCACAGCTAATGATGGTGTTGTTGTAAACCATTCAGGCGCCTGCTCTGCATCAGCATACGAAAGAATTTTAGCAATGGGTTTTAATCCAAGTTCATCTGCTTTTTCTTTACTCATCAAAAGCAAAGCAGCAGCACCATCATTCATTGTGCTTGCATTTGCAGCAGTAACAGTACCGTCTTTAATAAATGCAGGATTCAGTGAAGGAATTTTATCAAACTTTACATTATAAGGTTCTTCATCTTTTGCAAATACAACAGGATCTCCTTTACGTTGCGGAATTTCAACGGGAACAATTTCGGCATCAAACAAACCTTTTTCAATTGCGGCCTGTGAACGTTTATAACTTTCAACTGCAAAGGCATCCTGTTCTTCCCGGCTGATGCCACATTCCTTTGCACACAACTCAGCAGCATTACCCATTGCCTTGCCATCATACACATCCGTCAATCCATCTTTTGCCAAGCCATCAATCAGATTTGTATTGCCGTATTTATTTCCCCAACGCAAACTGTCAACATAAAACGGAACATTGCTCATACTTTCCATCCCACCGGCAACTACAATATCTGCATCGCCAAGCAAAATACTTTGTGCAGCCTGGGCAATGGCCTTCATACCACTTGCACAAACTTTATTTACAGTTGTGCAGTTTACTTCGTTTGGTAAACCTGCAAACTTTGCAGCTTGTCGTGCAGGTGCCTGGCCAAGATTAGCCTGTATAACACAACCCATTAATACATCCTGTATTTGCTGTGGCTGAACACCTGCTTTTTGCAATGCACCTTTAATTGCAGCTGCACCCAACTGTGTTGCAGTTAAACTTTTTAAACTACCGCCAAAACTTCCAATGGGAGTGCGAACGGCTGAGATAATATAAACTTCTTTCATATAGCAATTGTTGAACAGCTTCAAAGATAACAATTGTAAGCTTTGTTCTTATTTAAGAAATGATGTACGGAATGTTGGTGTTACCCTGTTCTTGGTTGCCTGCTCATAAGCATAAGCCATGCTGAAAAGAGTTGCTTCGCTGTATGCAGTTCCAAAAAAAGAAATGCCTACAGGTAAATCGTAAACCATTCCTCCGGGAACAGTAATATGCGGATAACCGGTTACGGCAGCAGGCATGGTTAACGAAACATCTCCCCAACGATCACCATAAACAACATCAATGCTGCAGGCCGGTCCCATTGTAATACCGCAGATTGCATCGAGTTTATTTTTACTTATTACATCATCAATAATTTTCCTGGAACCGAAATGACATTTTTCAAATGTTTCTTTGTACGCTTTACTATCAAGGGCTTCCATTTTATCGCTCGACTCCAGTATTTCCTGTTTAAAATATGGCATTGCTTTCTCTTCGTTTGCTTTATTAAAAGCAATCACATCGGTCAATGATTTCATTTTTGAATTGGAAGAAGCCAGGTATTTATTCAGTCCATCTTTAAATTCAAATTTCAGCAAATCAAATTCGGCATCACCCAGTTTATTCATTGCATCGAGATATTCAATTTCAACAATTTCTGCTCCCTGCTTCTTCAACACATCCAATGCTTTTGTCCACAATGCATGAATGAATGGATTATTGCCCTGCGGTTTCTTTTCAATGCCAATTCGTTTTCCACTTAAACCTTTTTCATTTAAAAGTTTTGCATAGTCAGTTTGAAATTTACCTTCACTTTCTTTCGTAACAACGTCATTTGCATCAACACCCACCAATGCGCCAAGTAAAAGAGCAACATCTTTAACTGTACGGCCCATTGGTCCTGCAGTATCCTGTGTTGCTGAAATGGGAATGATTCCCGAACGGCTTAATAAACCAACTGTAGGCTTTAATCCAACAATTCCATTTACAGATGCAGGGCATGTAACTGAACCATCCGTTTCTGTACCAACAGCAACTGTACAAAGATTAGCTGCAACTGCAACACCTGATCCGGAACTTGAACCACATGGATTATGATCAAGTACATATGGATTTTTTGTTTGCCCTCCCCTGCTGCTCCATCCTGAAGAAGAATGTGTGGATCTGAAGTTTGCCCATTCACTCAAATTGGTTTTACCCAATATAACGGCACCGGCCTCACGTAATTTCTTTACAATAAATGCATCCGTTGCCGCAACATGTCCTTCCATTGCAAGCGAGCCTGCAGTGGTTTGCATTTTATCAGCTGTGTCAATATTATCTTTTATTAAAACAGGAATGCCATGCATTGGCCCTCTTAATTTGCCGGACTTTCTTTCTTCATCAAGCGCTTTTGCGATTGCAACTGCTTCAGGGTTGATTTCAATAACAGCATGAAGAGCCGGGCCTTGCTGATCAATTGCTTTTATACGATCGAGATAGAGTTGCGTAATTTTTTCAGCACTCATTTTTCCCGATTGCATTTTTTCCTGCAGCGAGCTGATGGATTCTTCATCCAGTTCAAAAGCAGTAACCTGTTCTGTTGCTGTAGTCGCAGTTTTATTAGAAATGCCAGTTGTGTTACAGGAAGCTGCAATCATACTTCCAGCACCTGCAATGACTGAACCGCTGATAAATTCTCTTCGTTTCATAAAAATTATTTGTATGTCTAAAATAACAATTGTAAGTGTATAAAAAACCAACGTTGTTTAAAACCAGAGATTATTATTTCCTTTTAAAAAGAAACATTGACAATAGAATGACCAACATACTTCTAAAAAAAAGATTTTTATATATTACATATTCAAATATTTCAGAAAGAAGGAACATGTGGAAATATTATTTCAAATTGAAATATTTGTGTAATTTGAAGTACCCTAAGCCAACGCAATGAGCCAAAATCATCAGTCAAAGCTATACTTTCAACAATTACGGAATATTTCCCCAGCAGTAAAGCTTACGTTGGTTTACCTGTCTCTTAGTGTTGTATGGATACTTATCAGTGATAAAATTGCAGTAAGCATTGCAAACAACAGTGCACTTCAGCTTCAAAAAATTCAATCAATCAAAGGGCTGTTTTTTGTTGGATCTCTTGCATTGGTTTTATATTCTCTGAGTAATAAATTTTACAGAGATATTAAGCTTGCTAACCAGAAAAAAGAAATTCTTGAACAGAGTTTCTCTGCACTCAATGCTGCTGCACGTAATGGAATTGTTGATATTGATTTTATTTCAAAGAAGGCTTCTGTCAGCGACAAAATGAAATTCTTTATTCCTGCCCCCCCATCCATACCGGAAGATTTTATCACAGTATTTTACAACCTGATTCACCCAAAAGACAGCAGGAGAATTATTAAAGAATATTTTACATTTTTAAATTGCAATTCTGATTTATGGAAATCAGAATTCAGAATTCTGGCAAGCGATAAACAATATTATAATGTTATCAGCAGCATTTATATTTTAAAAAATAAAACAACCAATGAACCTATTCGTCTGATTGGTGAGCTGCAGGATATAACACAGCTGAGAAGTCTGCAAGCCGATTACTTTGCCCAGCAGTTGAAACATAAACAAAAGCTTGCTTCATCTATTATCAAAGCCCAGGAAAATGAACGCAACAGGTGGGCTGAAGAGTTGCACGACAATGTATCTCAACTATTATCTGTTGTAAATCTTTACCTGGATTCAATTGACCTGCAGGATGAAAAGGACAAGGAAAAGCTTCGCAAAGCATGGAAAATTGTGAATGAAGCACAGCAGGAAATCAGGTTATTATCTGCCAGCATAAAACCTCCCGTGTTTTCTGAAATGAGTCTTAAAGAAGCAATAGAACGTTTAATTGCTGATATTACTCGAATAAAAAAGATCAACCTCCAATTTAAAACCAATAACCTTGATGAAACAAAACTGAATGAACCGCAACAACTTCTTATTTACAGGGTTATCCAGGAGCAATTAAATAACATCATCAAGTATGCAGAGGCAAGTATGACTGAAATTGAAATTTCAATGGATCAATCAGATGTTATATACGTTTCAGTTACAGATGATGGAAAAGGTTTTGATACAAAGAGCATGAAAACAGGAGTTGGTTTCCGTAATATTCAAAGCCGCCTGCAATTATATAAAGGCCGTATGGATATCCATTCAGTTCCCGGCAATGGCTGCAAACTGCAGGTTAAATTTCATGTTTAATGCAAAATATTGCTGCAGTTGGTTAAAACAAATTCAGGTTGCTGACCATCTGTACATTTCACCCCGGTTAATGTTATTTTTTCAGCATCATTCATTACAACTTTTGCTTTTGCAGGAAGTTTGATATTTGTAAAAACAACATTTCGTAAGTAATGGCCAGGATCTTTAAAACCATTTATATTGATAACTGGCTCTGAAATTTGTGCAGCAGTTAAATCAATATTTCTGAAAACAAAGTTTTCAAATGTTGGAATTTCAGGAGCAGCTTCTCCATCATTATTATAATTAACTGCTGAAAAAATGGTTATCTGAAGTAACTGGCAATCGCTCACAATAACATTGCGCACATATCCTCCCCTGTCTTTTGTTCCTTTTATCTGCATACCATGTAACAATGCTCCTGCCTTGCAATCCTGCACAAGTACATTGCTTACGCCTCCCGACATTTCGCTACCAATGGAAATACCATGTCCCCTGATAAAATCGCAATCAGTAATCCGTACGTTGTTTGTTGGTTTAGCTACAAAATATCCTTCCGGGTTTTTCCCGGATTTAATTGCAATACAATCATCACCTGTATCAAACGTGCAATTGAAAATATATGAATCGGTTGATGAATCAGGATCAAGTCCATCACCATTGCGTATACCGAACGTTTTAATCGTTAAATCATGGCAGGTAATATTATTACTGTAGATGTAATGAATCGTCCAGCTGGGAGGTTCGCTGATGGTGAGATTTGAAATACAAACATCCTGGCAATTCATTAAACAAATCAACCGGCCCCTGCTTCTCATTCCATTTGCTTTGATCATTGCATCGCCCAGCTTTTTACCTCCACCGGTAATTGCGCCACCACCGGTAATACGCAGGCTCTTTACATTGTATTCGCCATTACGGTTAAGTGTACCTGCATTGATGAGACTTGCATATGTGTTCATTTCCCATCCTTCAAAACGGTTATAAATCATGGGCAGATAATCGTCTGTTGCAGTTGATCCTTTTAGTTCAGCACCCTTTTCAATATAAAGCGTCATATTACTTTTCAGGAAAATGGCTCCTGATATAAAGATGCCTTTGGGAATATAAACCGTACCGCCTTCTGTGCAGGCATTGATGGCTGATTGAATTGCTTTGGTGTTGATAAACGTTGTATCATCTTTTGCACCGTAATCAAGAATATTGAAAATCTTGCTTTTGGCTTTCGTTACAAATTTTAAAACAAACAGTTGCTTTATACTTTGTTGATCGCCTTTTAACCGCACAGATGCAGTATATGAAGTATTGGGTAAGAGGTTTGTTATACTGTAATTTGTTTTGGAGGTAAATGCTGCATGTTTACCATTTAACAACAGTTCATACACAACAGCATTATTTGCATATTGCTTATCCCATAAAAGTGTAACTGAGTTTCCTGTAACAGTTGCAGGAGCAATCAGCAAATGAAATTTATTCGTTGGAGCAGCAAAACTATTCGTCAAAATAAAAACATATAGCACAAACAGCAGCAGTAACTTTTTCATACAGCAAGAAGCATTGTTTGTGTAAATGTACTTTTCAGCAGAAAAGAATTATCCCGTACTATCCTGTATTAATTTTCAACGGGGAAACTTATTTCAAGGGCAAATCCTTTACCCTCAGAAGACTGAACGCTGACCGTGCCCTGTAAAAGGCTGAGGCGGCTTTGGATATTACGCAGACCTATTCCGGAACTTGGTTTTCCGGCATTCATTCCAACACCATTATCAGCAACAGTCATTTTACATATCCCCTTCTTTGTTGAAAGACTGATGTTTACTGTATCGGCTTTTGCATATTTTGTAATGTTGGTGCATTGTTCCTGTAACACCCTGTAAACAGTTAATTTCTGTTCGGGACTGAGAATTTCTTCATCAAAGCATAAAGTGTCGATTTTTTTGCGGGCAACACTCTGGCTCAGCATATAATCAGTAAGACAATTTAACTGATCGATAAGGCTGGTGTTTTTAAAATCAGGCATTGTAAGTTCTCTTGCAATTTTCCTGTTTTCATTAATGGTTTCGTTAAGGTAATTTGTTGACATATCAACCACCACTTTTGTTTCTTCCGAAATATCTCTTATTCTTGAAAGCTGCAGTTTAATACCTGTGAGAATCTGGTTGATATTATCATGTAACTCCTGGCCAATAGCATTCCGTTCTTTTTCTTCAGCTTTAAGAATGGCTGCTGTTATTTTATGTTGTTCATGTGCCTGTTGTTCCAGCAGCTCAAGTTCAAGTTTCTTAATTTCAGTAATATCATGAATTACACCATAAACATTGCCGGGATTATTGTTTTCATCATACTCCATCCTGCTTGTAGATAACAGGTATCTTATTTCTCCATTCCTGATAATACGGTGGTAAAACGAAAGATCCTTTGCACCTGGCGAAATGCGGCCAATGTTTTCTTTCACATAATTTCTGTCATCAGGATGAATATAAGACAACCACTCTTCGAGGCTGATATCTTTTCTTCCTTGTTCAATTCCATAAATACGCATTGCCTCCTCCGACCATTGTGAAACGCCTGCCTTATAATCAACTTCAACCACACCCACATGCGCAATTTGCTGGGCATCTTTCAATCGTGTATTTATCCGAAGCAGTTCTTTTTCTTTTTGTTTACGTTCGGTAATATCCCTGATAAATGCACAGAAGAAGGGCTTTTGCTGGTCGGTTATTTCCACTATAAATAGTTCAACCGGAAATTCGTTACCCTTTTTATCAACTGCTGTTATTTCAACCAGCTTGTTTATAAAACTACCCTCGCCTGTAGAAACATATTTTTTAAAAGCAACCTGGTTACCTTTTTTGTACCTGCCATGTACAATTGTTTTTTCCAAAGATTTCCCCATTACTTCATAATCTTTCCACCCGAATAATTTTTCGGCCTGTGCATTCCAGTACGAAACAGTACCATCCTGCTCCATGCAAATAATGGCATCAAGCGCTGTGCCCATTATTGATTTGCGGATATCTTCACTGCTCTTTGCAACTGCTTCTGCTTCTATACGCTCAGTAATATCCTTGAAATAAACTGATAACCCTGATGAAGATGGATATACATTGGTATCAAGCCATTTTTTTGCATAAGTTGAGTAATTCTCAAACTGTACATGCTGCTGCAAATTCATTGCCTGCCAGTAATGCGTATAAAACGGGCCATTAACAGCTGCAGGAAATACTTCCCATATATTATTACCAATCATTTCTGCTGCTGTTTTACCAAACATTTTTTCAGCCATACTGTTTGCATAAACAAAATTCCAGTTTTCATCAAGTGCTATAAAACCGTCTGAAACCCTTTCAACCAGGGAACGGTATTTTTCTTCACTCTTAACTACTTCCGATTTTGCATTCTGCTCCTCCGTCATATCCCTGTAGTAAACAGACAAACCTGAATCCGAAGGATAAATACTTGCATGAACATGAAGATTAACTGCAAACGAATAAGCTTGCAGGTGACTGTTTTTTTGTGTTGCCTTAGCCTCGTAATAAGCTTTGTAAAACGGTCCGTTAACTGCTGCAGGAAATACATCCCATACATTTTTTCCAATAAGTTCTTCAGCCTTCCGTTTAAACATTTTCTCCGCCACATTATTCACAAATACAAAATTCCAGTCATTGTCGAGCGAAAAGAAGCCATCGGATACACGTTCAACCAGTGTTCTGTATTTCTTTTCACTGGCAGCAACTTTTTCTTCTGCCATTTTCCGGTCGGTAATATCTTCTGTAAAAAGGAAAATTCCGCCCACATCTCCTCCTGCATTGTACCAGGGTGTTACTTCCCAGCGAAGCCAGCTTAATGTGCCATCAGCTTTTGTATAATAGTCTTCTTCACTTTTTTCAGTACTTCCGTTTAAACAGCGCTGGTGTACTTCTTTCCACCTGTCTAAAACTTCAGGGAACACTTCGTAATGCGATTTACCAATAACATTCTGCCCTTCAAGTTTATAATCGGCCAGCCACCTGCGGCTTACAACCATATACCGCATTTCTTTATCAAACATGGCAATGGCAGCAGGGCTGTGCTCTACATACACCTGCAGTTGCTGTTCTTTTAAAACAGCATCAGCAATATCTTTTGCATTAAAAACAATTGCTTTTATACGATCAACATGTAAAAGGTTGCGAACGCTTCCTTCAAAATACATGTAATGCCCGTCTTTATGTATTGAACGCACCCGTAAAGCAACAGACTTGCCGGGATGCTCCATTGCTTCTTTTAGATTATCGGAAAACCTTTCCCTGTCATCAGGATGTATATAGGAGGAAATAACTTTGTTGGCATCAACTTCTTCATGAGTCCAGCCTGTAATTGCTGTTGCTGCAGGATTACGGTAAATTAAATCACCATTCGCATCAAAGAGTATTATTACCTCAACACTGTTCTCAAGCAGAACAGTAAACAAATCAGCATCGTTGCCAAAATGTGTATTATTGATAAATGGTTTTACAGTTTGGGACATGTGCAACCAGCACTCGTATCTTTTTTTGTTAGGGTACAGCTGTTAGTCTTCTAATAGTTTTTACTGACTTCAGCATTTTTGCGATCTAAAATTATCTCTTTTATAAATTACAATTATGATTTCAATCATCAAAACAGCAAATACTTACGCTGTTTACTATTTAATTATTATATCTACGTGTATCTCTAAACTTTACTAAGAAAAATTTTTAAAACCTGCTACGTGTAAATACTGTTGAATTACACACTATTTAAATAATTATTGAAAACATGGTTGAGTTGGCAATCGTTTTTAATTAAGCAATACAAGTAAAACATTAAGATTAAAAATAATTACACTCAAATATCTTATTACTTTCTCATGACTATCTTTTTTGTTTAAACATTGACTTCAATAAGATTGTTATCTAATTTTAATTTCCATTAAACCTTATCTTTTTCTATATGAGTACTGCTACATTTTCCTTTGGCGGGCAGATACCATTGTTATATGACCGCTATCTTGGTCCATACATTTTTGAACCTTTTGCAAGAGATATGAGCAGGCGCATGCATGAGTCTGCTAACCATGTACTGGAAATAGCTGCAGGCACGGGCAGACTTACCAGGCATTTAGCTGAACGTACAGGCAGGCATGCAAGCTTAACAGCAACCGATCTTAACCCCGATATGCTGGAAATAGCAAAACAGAAAATCAACAATTCTTCTGTGAAATGGGTTACAGCTAATGCAATGGAACTTCCGTTTGATGACAATAGTTTTGATTGTGTGTTCTGCCAGTTTGGTTTTATGTTTTTGCCTGATAAACAAAAAGGATTTAACGAAGCGTACCGTGTTTTAAAACCGGGCGGGCAATTTCTTTTTAGTACGTGGGATAAAATTGAAAATAACAGCACTGCATATATTGCATTGCAGGTAGTAGCTGATTTTCTGAAAAACAACCCTCCCAGGTTTTACCATCTTCCTTATTCCATGCACAATACAGAAGAGCTGAAGCAACTGCTGGATAGTGCCCGTTTCCGTAATAAAGAAATTCACTGTGTAAGTCTGCCTGTGGAAAGTGAATCGGCAATGAATATTGCAACCGGCCTTGTGGAAGGGAATCCTGTTATCCAGGAAATATTAAAAGAAGATGCTTCGAAGGTTGAGCATATTAAAACTGCAATAGTTGAAAGAATTCATACAGAAGTTAGTAAAGATCCTGTTCGTTCAACTTTTACTGCATGGGTTTGCGAAGCATACAAATGATAAAATTCTTGCAGGGTTGCCAACCTTTAAAAGGGAGGCTACCCTATCTACATAAACTTTGATCTATAGCTTTTGTAACATCGGTTAATTTGCCTGTAGTTGCAAACTAAAGACAGCGTTCAGCTTTCTTTTCTTTATTCATCTTTTACTACTACCGGTTTATTTATTGGAACACTAAGGATAACTGGGGCTTTACAAGATCAAACCCAATTTGTGCGTTCGCTTTTATTTTTAAGTTTAAATACCCGTCCATAAGACAGGCAACGCCATAACCATTCCAACAGCCCGTAATTATATTTTCTAAGCCACCATTTGCTCACGAATATTTGTATGATATAAATAATAAAGCCTGTCAGTAAATACCAGTGTAAAGCCCAATCCGGTTTTAAGCAAATAAATAAAACAAATGCAATTATATTCTGTGTGATATAATTTGTCAGTGTCATTTTACCTGTTACCTGTAATGCAGAGAAGATTCTTTTTGCCTTGCCAGACGTATATAACCAAATAATGCCAGTTGCAGTAAAAATCATTATACTCAGTATTTGAGGATAAAAGAGATTGTAGTAACTATTGAAATTCCACCCGTATTTTTCAATTAAGAGTTGCAGAAAATAAATAACGATTGAAAGGGTTAAACTAATTCCAAAAGTCCTCTTTAAAATTTTATGATTGATATTCGTTTGTAAAAAGAAATTGCTTCGATGCAGGGCTGCACCTATTAAGAAGCAACCTAATTGTACCAGGTGAAGTATAACAGAATAACTTAAACGAAGCATCCATTTATATCTCATAAACAGATTTGCCTTAATGTGGTCTAAAACACTATTACGATTATATAGTTCATAAAACACATCACGGTCTTTCGGTGCAAATAGTAAATGAAGCCGGCCTAAATAAGATTGCAAAAATGGCGTTACCAATAAAATTGTTATGCCAAAAACAAAGAGGTATTTCGTATTGAAATTATAGAAAAACAATAATATCAATCCCATCAGGGCGTAATCATTCAGAATATCGCCACCAAAAAAGATTGTATTAATAAACGCAAAAACAAATAACCAAAGCATTCGCTTTAAGAAGAATGTATATTTTGATTGTCCGCTTTTGCTGATATTTTTAAGTAATACCGAAAACCCAAAGCCAAATAAAATTGCTAATAAAGTCCAGCCTTTAGAACCTAAAATAAGTTCGCAAGTGTTTTCAATAAAAGAAGTTAAACTGTCAGGTTCGGTTTTGGCAGCATGTGTATTCCAATCATAAATTGTTGAATAATTCATTATAACAACACTAAATAATGCCCAACCTCTTAAAATGTCTATGATTGGTATTCTCTGGCTTTGAGAAATTGGTCTGCTGTCTGTCATAATTTAATATCTAAGTAATCTCTGCTCCTTGTTTCATCAAAGCAGTTGTGAAAAGTAACGCATAACATCAGAAGCATTGGGCATCTGTGGTATTTTCAAAGTGACCGCCCGGTACTGATGTTGATTAAAACTGATTGTTGAAGATAAGCTTTGATGACCAAACTTGTTTGTCCAGCCTGAACCACAGCCTGGATATGCAAGTAGCTGATGTTTGCTGGTTATGCCCAACTTGCATAAAACCCGTTGTAAGCAGCCGTTTTGTTAGAACTCAATGTCATGTAATTTGCAATAAAACTTTGGGTCGCAACCCGTCGTAACACAACCTGCATATTTAACTTTCATATCTTTCTTGTCTTTTACAAATGTGTCGCCATTTGTTACTACTAAACCATAAACAATTGGAATAATACTGTCTGTATGATTTTTGGGACAGGTTGGAATATAGTCGGCTGAATGGTCATACAAACAAGGTCCGTTAAATGTAAAACGTAAGACAAGGTCTTGCCCCTTTTTAACTACGATGCTGTCTCTAATAATAGTTTGCTTTCCTAGCCAGCTTATTTGAATTTTATATTGTCCTGGTGTCATACCTGTAAAGGTCATTTGTTCAATGTTGCCAGGGTTAATGGAAGAGTTAAGCTTACCTGTGTCAGACAATATAGCTATGACTGCTGGTCTATAAGCGATTGTCAAGTTGTACAATGCGCTATTATTTTTCTTTGTCTGTCCGAAACAAAAAAATGTAAGAAATAAAAATATTATTGTTAGTAGGGTCTTCATTAAAATGGCTGCTTACGTTCCAAGTATCGCCGAAGGCGGGGATTTTCAGCACTGAAGTTGAATAAAATTACAAATGTCCAATTACTTCCGTCTGCCTGGTAGCACCACGTTAGCCCCGCTTTTGGCAATACCATGTTAGCGGCAGAGCATCATCACCAGTGGAATTATATTTGTCATCTCTTGTCTAAAAGCTTTTCCAGCTTCGCCATCATATCTTCTTTTTCTTTAAGCATACGCTCATAAAGTGCAATTTTCTCTTCATGAAGCTGAACCAGTTTGTCAATAGGATGAAAGGTAGGATTATGGTTCACTATTGCTGCTTGGTCATTGAATGTGCTTGAGATTACAGTGATTGCTTGTTCTTCATTAAAATTCTGTATTGCTTCCACAGGTATTTTTAATGCTGCAGATATTTGTTTCAATAACGCTGTGTCAATAGTTTCCTTCTGTTCCAGCAACGATATCTTTTGTTGGTTCCAGTCATTACCAAGGTCGGCAGCAAGTGCGTCCTGCTTAATGCCCAGCATTTCACGAAAGCGTTTTATATTTCTGCCTTCGTGTACTTTATGGATTGATGTTGTAGTATGTGTCATGTCGGTAAATGTATTTTTTTCTAATTGCGTAAATTACACATTTTCTCGCTAATTAACCGTGCCTTAAATATATTAATTGTGTAATATACAGTACTGTGATGTTGGATACAGGTTGTTGGTGAACGTGCTTTGTTTGAAATAATTAAATCATGTCATCCTCAAAAAAATCAACAATACTCCAAACAAGGCGGTTAACCATTTGTAATAAATCATTTTCACGATCGAGCAGTGATTATTATGTTTATTTCCCCATTATTAGTCTTAGTGGTAAGTGGCTGCTGGAGTGCGGTTTTAAAAGCGGACACGTGATAGATATAGTCTGCGAAGATTCCAAATTGATTATCACTATAGCAAAAGAGCAAAGGTTTGACCATTTAAAATGATTTTGTCAGCTCTTATTTTCGTTTCTGTCTACACTGTCGGTTGTGTGTCGCTCGCTTTGCCGCTAACACTCAAATATACGAAAGTTTCTCACCCAAAACTTCGCTTTTTATACTTACTGCCTCATTACCAATGTGTTTTTTATATTGCTTTGCCAGGAAAAACTTTCGCAAATACAAACGTGCACTTTCATGTGCAAAGGGTTCAGTTTTCTTTTCTTTATTCGCTTTTTACTGCTGCCGGTTTATTTATTGGGAGACTAAGGATAGCTGGGGTGTTGATTGCTTCAACGTCAAACAGCCATAACGCCAAACCCTTTGTTGGCTGTTCGTTGTTTTTGTCTCAAATTATGAGTTACTATCTAATTTTTTTTTAAGTATTTGCTTAATAGTCTTTTTCTTTCCTTTGTTTCTCATTTCCTCTTGCCTTGACTCAATAATTGGAAGCAGCAACTTGTCGATTTGATAGTTATTTTTATTGTCAACGATAAGTTTTCTATCTTCTTCACTTGCTTTGTCAAAATAGGCGATGATACTTAATATTTGATTTTCAAAGTTGTCTGTTATTGTAAGTGCTTGTTTGTATTCTAATTTGGTTACTTGCATTGGTGTTTCTAACCTTCTTGAATAGTCAACATAAAAGCCTTTGTTTTTGTTTTATTTGCTTCGTCCCACCAATCCATCATTTCAGAAATGTCTGAAAATATCGCTTCTATTTTTGTCTCATCGCCATTTAATAAAGCATTTTCATTTTCGGAATATTCAACTTCTAAATCAGGGTTGTGTAGTTTATCTCTCATTTTATAGATAATGCCCATAAAGAGTTGTAGCATTGGATAAACCATACTGACCATTGTTGCAAGTCTATGCTTGATTATGTGGTCTGTAAAAAATAAATGTATTCCAGAAATATTTCTTACGTCAAGACCTAAACCTTGAGTGTATAATAGTAGTCCTTTTGTTAGCTCTTCGGTTGAAAGAATTAAATGAGAAACTGCAATTCCATAATTTTCATAAGCTGCTGTTGATTCTGCTGTCTGTTTATGAATTTTTGCATTTTTTACAGCTTCCACAGAAGCTAGTAAACATTCTTTGTCTGAAAGCAGCTTTAACAAGTTTCTTTCGTTATTCATTTTAGATTATCGTCTGTTTACAATAACAGCCAACGAGCATACATTGCCGATGGTGGGGAATTTCATATTCGTCTGCCCGTAACTGCTACCTGGCTTTTTGATAAAGTTAAATATTAAGAACTAAAGCTGGGCTTTATTCGTCAAGCCCGAACAACAGTACAACATAATTACCGCTGCAGATTGCGCCAATGTCGAGCACCACTATTGGCAAAACCAATGTTAGGTGCCGCATTTATTCGTCTTCAATGATGTAGCTAATCTTTTCATTTTTGAGAGTAAAACAAAATTGACGATATTCTAAAAACACTTTGCCTTCGCTTTCTTTATCTACCGGTTTGGGATAAAACTTTACTCCAATTGTAATGTTTGGCAAACTAATATTCCACTGCGACCTGATTCTAAAATCTTTTGAGCATAGATCTTGGCTTGCAGATTTTAAATGCTCTTCAAACTGCTCTATCCCTTGTGTCTGTAATTGGGTTTGCCATTTAACTCGCTTATCAAAAATCACAAGATTATCAAGGTTCTTTAAGATTTCAGCAATATCAAATTTGTTGCAAGCGTTTATAAAATCTCTTACAATTTTTCTTGGAATTTTATATTGCTCAGTTATTTTCCTTTTTTGCTCCTTAATGTATTTCTTGAAATCGTCATTTACTGTGTCTTGCATTTTATAGTAACCAAAACGAAATGCTTCATTTTTTGTCTTGTATAGGCTATCCCTTAAAAGTTCAGCGTCTTTCTTTTCATTATTTGTTTTGAAATCATTGAGAAGTAAGAACCCTCTTTCATCGGTTGCTTTGTTTATCCCGTCAACAATATTGATGAAATAGTTTTGTTCATTTCTGCCGAATAAGACTTGCACTTTAGGATTAAAATTTTCAGAGAAATTTCCCGACTTCTTAATCAGATATTTTGTTTCATTAAGAGGGTTTTCAATTGGCCGTCCCCAACCATCAGTTGAAAGTTCTGATTGGTATCTTATCAATTGAAGTCTTATTTCTTTTCTACCTTTTTCAAGGTCTTGCGTAAATTCATAGTCTGGAAAAGATGATAGTATTTTATTGTCAAGTTCCCATTCTTCATAATCACTTGTAAACTCAATTTCGTAGTGATTGTCTAACTCAAAAATGTAAATTGGAAACTGAATATTGCTGTCAACAATGTTTTGTTTAACTGTGGCGATGTCGGCTTTTCTATTTATTACTATCTTGATTTCTGTTTCTATCATTAGGGTGTTCGCTTAATATGGCGCCCAACGTGCGGCTACTTTGGGCAGGTGTGGTATTTTCCAAGTGTCCACCTGGAACCGCTGCCGATAATTTTGTTTAGTTGAAGTTAAGAACTAAAGCTGAAAATTGAATGTCCAGCCAGGACTGAAGGCCGGAAATGCCATTAGCTGAAATTAAATTGTCCATCCACATTTGCCCAAAACCGTTTGTAACTGTAGACTGGTTAAGTAAGCAAGTAGTTGCTAAATATCCTTTTGATTAGTTGCCATAATTCATTCGCATTTTCTTTATTTACTTCCAATTGAATAATAATGCTTATGATAGTTCCAATAAATAAATTTTTCCAATCGTATTTACTCAAGGTTTTTGCTGTTTCAAGCAAGTCATCTAGTTTATCATTTATAGCAAGTAATTGATTCTCTAAAAAAGGAATTGAAGATAACGAGCTTTTAATTTGGTTAATTTTATCTTTAACTTCCTGATATTCTGTGTAGGTAAACTTAGATTTGTCAAATGCTGGGATAAAAGGAATATTCTCAGTAGACGAGAAGATTTTATCCCATTTGTTAACAACGGTTAATTCCCGCTTTAAAAAATGCAGCCACTTTTTAAATTGGTCCAATCCGCCTAGCCAATATGTATTGTTTGTCACACCTAAAACGGATACTTCTCCTGGAGAATAGTTGCAATAAAATATTTCGTTGTGGCCATCTGATTGGATAAACTTAAAAAAATAATCTGATTTATTAAATTTTACTACTGTAACAGTATTACCTTTTAAATTTTCAACTATATCAAATTGCATAGGAGAAAAATATTCGTTTTGCTCAATTAAGTCGTATAGTGTATTCTTTTGACTAGGTAAAAGTTTCATTGATTAACGTGATTTTAAGTTTGCCGATATCGCATAAATTTACAAAACTTTTCCACTTCCAAATCTTCACCTCTTATACTTACTGCCTCAGTATTAATGTGCTTTTGGTATTGTTTTACGATGAAAAACTTTCGCAAATACTACCGTGCGCTTTCATGTTTAAAGGTTGCCAACCCTTTCCTTATCGGTTGCTGTCCTCTCTAACCAAAATTTAAGCAATTCCATTTTGGTAATTCAAACTGCTTCACATAAGATGCACAATAGTAATGCTCCTGCAATTCATTCCCATCCGCTCCAACGTCTGCAGCGTTAAGCATTTCCCTTTACATCACATAAATTTTTTTTCAATGAAAAGTAAAAAGTGTTAATTTCAAAATTGTAAATGCTGTACCATGAAGATAAAGGTTACCCCACTTGTAAAACCTTTCATCCTTCAGTTGCCGGGTTACAAAACCCGGCCAAACATCATTTACATTTATTAATACATTCACTTAATGAAAAGCAGTTTTGCTTGGTTGTTTTATAGTACAGTTAATACTGCATGATAAAGCCAGGAGGCAAATAAAAAACCACCCACAGGTATCATCTAAAAAAAACACTACGATTAAACACTCAGGCGGTCATTTTAAACAAGAGTAATATGCCAGGCAAAGCAGATAATAAATCCGGATCCTTCTTTATGCAGATAAGGATTGCGGATAACGACATTGCCGAAATTCTGCATATCAGTAAATCCGTTTCAAAGTTTTTGCCTTACGAGGCTGAATATATACAGCAGCACCCAAGACTGTTAAAAGAACTGGCTGATGAAGAGGAACTGGAACGTATTGCATATTTGCGTAAGCAGGCAATTAAAAAAAAGGAAACACTGGATATTGATATAAAATTAAAATCACCCAAAGGCCTGCAGCGCTGGGCCAACCTTATTGTACAACCCAATTCCAACGATCCTGGCAGCAACTTATGGGATTGTATGTACACCGACATAACAAAACGTAAAAAAGCAGAAGAAGAAAACCGCCTCCTCAGTGAAGTGGTTACAAATATGGCCGATGGTGTTGCACTCATAAGTACGCAGGATGCCAGTTTTTTGTATACCAATCCCAATTTCGATAAAATGTTTGGCTACAAACAAGGTGAGCTCATTGGTAAACATGTAAGCAGTGTAAATGCACGTACCGAAAAAGATCCCGCCCAAACTGCCGCTGATATTATCAAAGCCTTAAATGAAAAAGGTGCATGGGAAGGTGAAGTACTCAATATTAAGAAAGATGGTACGCAGTTCTGGAGTATTTCAACAGTTTCAGTTTTTGAACATCACCTCTATGGCATGGTATGGGTTACTGTACAAAAAGACATTTCAGAAGCAAAAAAGGTTTTGAAAGAACTGGAAGCACAGCAGTTGCACAACCAGCGCCTTGTTACCGAACTGTTTATTAAAGACAGGGATAAAGAACGCAGCAGGATAGCCCTTGAGTTGCACGAAGAAATTAACCAGGTATTAAGTTCGGCCAAATTATACCTGGGTCAGTTTCTTAAAACTGGGAATAGCAATATAAATCTGCAGCTTGCTTTTTCATCTTTGCAAATTGCAATGAAGCGTGTTGATGATTTATACCAGTCTGTAAGTACACCCTTTGCTTCCGGGATTGGATTCGTTGAATCCATTAACATGCTCATTGAAAAGTTCAATTGCTTTGAAAACATGAATGTTTCAATTATCAGCAATGTAAACACACTCGATCATCTTTCGCCCGATCTGAAACTCATGCTTTATAACAGCATTGAACAATATTGTTTGTTTGTGAAAGACAATGAGCCCGAACTGGCTTCTGTAGCAATACACTTACATACAACACCCGAAAACCAGCTTGAATTACAATTAACCGACAGCGGTAAGGCAGCATACAGGTTAGCAGAAGCATTTGATGAAAACTATAAGAAAATGCACAGCAGGGTTGGTTTTTTAGGTGGCACATTAGAAAGTAAAACAACCGAAAACGGATTTGAGGTTGATATGTTAATTCCTCTTCTTTAAAATAACGGTCATAAAAAAATCCTTTGCATTATTCCAACGCAAAGGATTTTTTTTTATTAAAAGCAGGGTTTAATGGTAATGGAGAATATGTTGATTTACTGCTATTCTTCTATAAGTTACAACTTAGATTTAAAACGTATCGGATATTTATTAGCCATATATATGTATTATAATTACACGATGCTTAAAAAAAGGCTCGCTGGGTTAGAGTATAAAGCGTAATACTTTGTACAAACCTTACAAGCAACATACCTTTGCAAAAGCTTCTGCATAAGCCCCGGATAATTTCCCGGGTGTCTTTTTTCAGAAGCTTTCCGGTTTCTAAGGGTTACAAACCTTTAAATGGTTGCCCCCCCATCTATACAACTGGCTTTGATCGTTAAACAATGGTCATCCGAACAGAAACAATGGCCTTCCGAACAGAAACAATGGTCATCCGAACAGAAAGAATGGCCATCCGAACAGAAACAATGGCCATCCGAACAGAAACAATGACCTTCCGAACAGAAACAATGGTCATCCGAACAGAAACAATGACCTTCCGAACAGAAACAATAGCCTTCCGAACAGAAACAATGCCCGTTGTTTCAGAAACAATTGCAGCCGCATCAAAATCTGAGACCAAAATTTCACGGTAAAAAAGGGTATTTCTTTAAATAATGAAGTTGGTAATATTACGAACGTTTTTAATGGGTTTTGCCCGATTTTCAGTATTTACAAAAATTATTATTGCTTTTTTTTCATTGGTACTTAACAAAATTTTCCGCATTGTCAATACTGCCCGGCTGTATTGCATTTACGGAGTTTATGTTTTTGTTTTGCTACCGCTAACGGCTGACCGTATACACCAGCCTCATCATTCATTTTTTTAAATCTAAATTTTATGGACAAGGTTTTAGTAAACTTTTACCGTTATACCGACGGTGATCTTGAATCAAAAACACACACCATCATTGCCAACATGACGGGCAATGCATTTTTTCCCACACCTGTACCCACTATTGCCGATGTAACCACTGCTGCTACTGATTACAGCAATGCGTTGATTGAAGCAAAATCGGGCAGCCGCAGTGCTATTGCTGAAAAAAACAGTAAGCGTAATGCACTCACCGAACTGCTTGGCAGCCTGGCACGTTATGCAAATTTTGCTGCTAACGGCGATATGACCAAACTGCTTTCATCGGGCTTCGACATCAGTAAAACAACGGTGCCAACTGTAATTACCAAACCTGAAAACCTGCAGGTACTGAACGGTGCCAACAGTGGCGAACTGGAAGTGCTTGTAAACCGTGTAAAAGGCGCTACTGCTTATTTACATGAGTACACAACCGATGATACAGCACAAACGGTAAACTGGGTAAGTGTTGCCAGTACCAGCCGCCGCATTGTGTTCAGCAACCTGCAATCGGGCAGTAAGTATTACTGTCGTGTTGGTGCGGTTGGGCCTAAAGGCCAACTTGTGTACAGCGATCCTGTATCAAGAATTGTTATTTAGTTTTCCCTGTTAATGGTTCCCATAAATGGTTCATTAAACAGCACAACCCCGCCACGGTTTTTACCGCTAACGGGGTTGTGCTTTATTTTTTATTTTACTGCTCTGCTTATCCTCCAAACAATCCTTTCACTGTATCCATTAATCCGCCGCCGCCTTGTTGTGAACCACCGCCTTTGAACATATTCATTACATCCTGCAAATCGGTATCACCATCGCCATCACTATCAAGACCACCATTTGTAACTTTTCCCAGCAAACCCTGCAAATCAAGTCCACCACTCTTGCCACCTGTTAATGAACTGAAGATTCCCTGGAGATCAAAACTATTATCAGCCGGATCATTTGTTTTGTGTACAAGTTTTTGCAGCACACCGGGAAGCAGGTTGCTGACGATAGAACCAGCCTGCCCCTGATTAAGTCCAAACTTTTCCATAAGCGAAGTAACCGTGTTACCCGAAATCTGGCTGGCCAATGGGTTTTGCTGTAAATCGCCTCCATGACCGCCCAACAGTTTCAGCACATCTTTAAACTGGCCGTTTGCAAGTGCATCCTGCAGTCCCTGCGTTATACTGCCAGCTACATGATTAACTGCCTCATCATTCCTTTCATTGGGAATAGAAGGATTTTCAATGATAGAAGCACCTGCCTGTTCTTTTACAAGGTTCAAAAGTTGTTCAAACATAAATAATAGTTTAGGGGATAAACGTATGAATTTATTTCAAGATGCGAAAGCCCTGGTGAAGGTTGCACTATAATAAATTTCATCAACAGTTTAAAAATTAAAGCAGATGATTGGGTTAATTTCCGGCAGCAACAAAACCAACCGCTTTATACGTTACAACAAATGATTTTGCTGAAGCAGGAGAAAGTATGTTGAACAGGCGTGTGATCAGTTCATTTTTCAATTTACGTACACCGGCTTTTGCCCGGTTAAAATCATAGATATCGGCAACAGATACCAACTGACCGGTAGATGTTTCATAAATACAATATGCATTTCCAAGTGCCCATCCAAAATAAGCATCAGCATTTAAATCAAAACGACTGATGCAATAAGTTTGTGAACCTGTTCCGGGTGTACAAGCTGTTCCGCATTTGCAACCAGCAACAGTTTTTTTTAAGATTGTAAAATCATCATCACTCATTTCATAGGTTGTTCCTGATCCGGAGAGATAATGCTTCAGTAATTCTTTTTCAAGCGGGGAATTCATTTTAGGGTGCAGCAATACAACATTATACAGCATACGTTTATAACCTTTCAATTTTTCGGCCGGGTGTGTGGTTGATGAAGAATCGGTTGCAAACGACAGTAATGGTGTTAAACATATCAACAATAAAATGCTGCGCATCATAAAATAAAAGTACAACTTTACAGTTTAGCTTTGCGCTCCAAAAAATGGGAACAATTGAAAGATTATTACGCCATACTGGAAGTACCTGTTACAGCTTCGGTTGCTGAAATTAAAAAAGCATACCGCAGACTGGTGATGATTTATCATCCCGATAAACACAACAATGATCCGTATTTAATTTCCCGTTTTGATGATATAAAAGAAGCCTATGAAACACTGATGAATCCTTACAAAAAAGATGCTTACCTGCAGCAACGATGGCTGCATAAAGCCGGGGCGCAAACCATTGGTGAAAAAACCATCACCCCACCTGCTGTTTTAAAACAGGCACTTGAACTGAATAAGGCTGTT
The DNA here is from genome assembly GCA_002337125.1 of Chitinophagaceae bacterium UBA1931. Lineage (GTDB taxonomy): Bacteria > Bacteroidota > Bacteroidia > Chitinophagales > Chitinophagaceae > Lacibacter. The sequence goes on along the minus strand of DDFJ01000001.1, from coordinate 401,239 downwards.
GCCGGCATGGATATACACCGCATGAATCATGTAGCCATTGTAAGCAACATTAAAAAGCTGATGAATACTGAGGTGCTGGAAAAGCTGGTTGCATTTGATGAACAGGAAATCAATCAAACCATTTTGCATACATTAATTAAAGCAATTAAGGTATTGCCTCTTGAGCAGGCAAAAGAACTGACAGATTACCTGCAACCGCTTGTGAAAAATGATTCAAAAGGACAGGAAGCGCTTTCCCAGTTACTGCAGTATAAACAAAAACAAAAAAGGAAAGAATTACTGCAACCGTTACTTATTTTCCTGCTGGTATTTATCATCTGTGTTCTTATCTGGATTTCAGGGAAGAAGTAGATGCCTCTTACCTCTTACCTCTTACCTCTTACCTCCTACTTCTTATCTTTGCAGCATGCATTATGTTTCTGCTGAAGGTTTAACCAAGAGTTACGGAATTACCCCGCTGTTTTCAAATATTACGTTTCATATTGAAGAAGGCGATAAAATTGCTTTGGTGGCAAGAAATGGTTCAGGCAAATCAACCTTGCTGAAAATTCTGGCAGGTAAAGAAACGGCTGATGAAGGAACCTGCCGCATACATAAAGATGTAGACATTGCTTTGTTTGAACAGGAACCTGATTTTGATGAAAGCAAATCAATCCTGGATAATATTTTTCAGCATAATCATCCTGTTATTAATGCAATCAAGGAATATGAAGCCATCAGCGAAGAAGGCAATGTGGAAAAGCTGAATGAAGCCATTGTAAAGATGGATGAACTGGGTGCCTGGGATTTTGATACAAAAGTGAAACAGATTCTTGGCAAACTTAACATTCATCACCTGCAGCAAACGGTCGGTACACTTTCAGGCGGGCAACGCAAACGTGTTGCACTTGCACGCACACTTATTGATATTGGTTTTGATCACAAGCATGTGCTGCTTATCATGGATGAACCTACCAACCACCTGGATGTGGAAATGGTGGAATGGCTGGAACATTATCTCAACAAAGAAAACATTACCCTGCTCTTAGTTACGCATGACCGTTATTTCCTCGATGCAGTTTGTGAAGAAATATGGGAGCTTGATGGAAGCAATCTCTATACCTACAAAGGTGATTATGAAAATTACCTTGAAAAGAAAACGGCAAGAGTTGAAAGTGAACTGGCAAGTATTGATAAAGCAAAAAATCTTTATCGTAAAGAACTGGAGTGGATGCGGAAACAGCCAAAGGCACGTACCACCAAAAGCAAAGCAAGGCAGGATAATTTTTATGAAGTGGAAAGCAAAGCCAAACAGCGCATTGAAGACCAGCAACTGCAGCTGAACATGAAAATGAACAGGCTTGGTGGCAAGGTTGTGGAGATGAAAAAAGTGTACAAGAGTTTTGGCGAAAAGGAGATACTGAAAGGATTTGATTATACATTCAAAAATGGTGAACGTGTTGGTGTGGTTGGAAAAAACGGTGCAGGCAAATCAACCTTTATAGATATTATCCAGGGAATACAACAGGCCGACAGTGGTAAAGTGAATGTAGGCGATACGGTAATCTTCGGTAACTATTCACAAACAGGTTTGATTGTGAAAGAAGATATGCGTGTAATTGAGTTTGTAAAAAACATTGCTGAAAGTTTTCCGTTGGCTTCAGGTGGTTCACTCAGTGCAGCACAGTTTCTGCAGTTGTTTTTGTTTGATCCTGATAAGCAATACACATTTATTTCAAAGCTCAGTGGTGGTGAAAAAAGAAGATTGCATTTGCTGTCGATTCTTTTCCGTAATCCCAACTTTTTAATATTAGATGAACCTACCAACGATCTTGATCTTCCAACATTGGCCGTACTCGAAAACTTTTTAAGTGAATATCCCGGCTGCTTATTAATCGTAAGTCACGACCGCTATTTTATGGACAGGCTGGTTGATCATTTATTTGTGTTTGAAGGCGATGCTGTTGTAAGAGATTTCCCCGGCAACTACACACAGTTACGGTTGTGGCAAAAAGAACAGGAAAGAAAAGAAGCAGAGAATAAAGAAGCTACAGTTAAAGAAGATAAAAACAAATCAGCTGCTGAAATCATTTCAACTGAAGGAACTGAAAGTTCTGTACAGCAAAAAAAACGTTTCAGTTTTAAAGAGAAGAGAGAGTTTGAATTGTTGCAGAAAGAAATTGATGAACTGAGTAAAGAAAAACAAACCATTACCGAAAAACTCAACAGCGGTTCAGTTCCTTATGAAGAACTGCAAACACTTTCAAGCCGCATTGGTGAAGTAACAGCATTGCTGGATGAAAAAGAAATGCGCTGGCTGGAGCTGAGTGAGTACACTGATTAATACAACTAAAACTTGTACACAAGTGCATTTGAAAAGTTGTAGTAGAACTTCATAATCGGCACAACAGGTTTTGAATCGTACATGCTGTTAAAGGTTACTCCAAAATTGAAATGCTTTGAAATGGTAAAATCAAACCGTGTATTGGTTGCAAACCTGTATTGACTTAACAAATGATTAAACGGCGATTGATAAAACAACACAACAGAAAGATTGGTATTATCAGAAAGCTTACCCTCCCACCTGAAATAATTACTCGACTTTAATAAACTGGTTAGCTGGTCTGTTTGCACTGCAGGTTTCAAAGCAGAATCAACAGCTGCATAATTCCATTTTTCATGTTCATACATCACACCGGTTGCAACGCTGATCTCCCACTCTTTCCTATGCCAGAAATTATACCGCAGATTTTCACCGGCAACAAAACGTTGCAGCATTCCTCTTGATTCATCCCATTGCATCTGTGTAAATGTTTCGGGTTGCCAAGTATTTTTATACAGATGACGCCAGCGTAGGTGAACAAAACCTGAGTTCAGAAAATCCTGTTTACCGTTGTATGTGATACGGTAGCTCGATGCAAGTATGAGCAGTTCCTTGTAATGCTGCAACTGCAGGTCAAGTGTATTGGTTGCATCAAGCAATAATGCTTTTTGTTTATCGCCTTCAAAACCTATGGCAACATTTCCCTTACAAACTGTTTTCTTTGAATAATCAGATGTATCTGTTTTATCAATTGTCAGTATCTGCGATTCAGCAGTAAATGTTACCACCAGCAAAACAGTTAACAGGATGTATTTCTTCATTAAGAATAATTAAAAAGCTGATTACATAAAGATAAATAAACAGGAATAAAACAGGCTGATGGTTTGTTTAATTCATCTTAAATTAAAAAGCCCCGGCATTGCTGCCGGGGCTGACGTTTTATAGTTGTAATGTTAAGCTTTGTTGTAAAGCAGTTTGTAATATTCATCTGCCATACGGTTACTGTCGAACTGGAAGCGAACATCACGCATACCATTGTGAACAATCTGGCGCCACAGTTCAGGATTATCGTAATACAGAGGAAGAATCTGGTTCTCCAGTATTTCATACAATTGATCCAGATCGTATTGATCCTGCTCCTGCACATGCATTGCTGTATAATCAACAGGTGGCACAATAAAGCTGTTATTACCATGGTTGGCAAATTCGCAGATCCATCCGTCGAAAGTGCTGAAGTTAACTGCTCCGTTCATAGCAGCAGTCATACCACTTGTACCGCTTGCCTCACGGGGTACACGGGGATTGTTCAACCAAACATCCGCAGCTTGTTTTAAACGTTTGCTTAATGCAAGTTCGTAACCTGTACATACTGCAACGTTTTTATAATTCTTACTCAGGTGAACAAGATTGTTGAAATCACTGATTGCAGGATAATCAACCGGGTAAGGTTTACCAGCCCAGATAATCTGTACAGGATATTTCTGGTTGCTGAGTAATGCTTCAAAACGTTCTTTATCCCTGGTAATTAATTCTGCACGTTTGTAACCTGCAAAGCGGCGTGCCCAAACAATGGTTAATACATTCGAATCGAATAATTTTCCTGTCTGGTCTGCAACAATATCAAACGCTCTTTTCTTCAAATATTTTTTGCGGTCATCAAAACGCTCATGATTGCCTTCATCCATTGCAAAATAAGATTGCTTATCGGCCCAGTAACGCCAGTTCTGTGCGTTGGTGATACTGGTAATGGGAGCAACACCTTCGTATTGATTCCACATTTTACGGCTTACTTCACCATGCAATGCACTTACACCGTTTGCAATACGTGCAAAACGTAAAGCAGCCAGTGAATGATTGAACTGATCATCATAGATACCAGTGAGCTTTCTTACTTCATCAAGAGGAACTCCGCAGAAGTAACTCATTTTTTCGCACAAAAACATATCGTGCTTTTCGTTACCTGCTTCTTCGGGAGTATGTGTTGTAAATACCAGGCGTTTCTTAACTTCTTCTACACTACCATATTTTTTGTAGAGATAGAATGCAGAAGAAATACCATGTGCTTCATTGAGATGATATACATCCGGATTAAATCCTAACTCATCAATCAGTTTAGCACCACCCACACCCAATAAAATAAACTGTGCTACTTTGGTTGCAACATTTGCATCGTAAAGACGGTGGCAAATGGTTTGCGATACATAATCATTTTCAGGTAAGTCAGTACTCAGGAAAAACATTGGTGCCGACTTGAACGTTTCAGGACTCAGGTACCATGCTTTTACCCAAACCGGGTGTTCATGAATGCTGATCTGAAATTTAATACCTGTATCTTCTAAAAAGTTGTAGATTTTTTCGTTCCACTGAACTTGTAAAGTCTGATCCTGGTTGCGGGCCTGATCGTAATAACCATACTTCCACAGAATACCAATACCAATTAAATTTTGTTTGAGTTCGTATGCACTGCGCATGTGTGAACCTGAAAGGAATCCAAGACCACCGCTGTAAATTTTGAGTGGCTGATGAATAGCAAACTCCATTGAGAAGTAAGCTACTTTTTTTGAATACTCATTTGCAGATTCGTAAGGAACTTTAAATGGATTAAAACTCATAATTATCAATAGTTTGCTGAATGGGGCGCAATATACTCTGAAAAATCCATATAGGAGTTCTGCGCCGGTCAGGTTTATACACAACAAAGGTTTTAGATAATTGCTGTAGCCTCAATTTCAATGAGTAAGCGGGGGTCGATGAGGGCCTTCACTTCTACCATTGTTGCAACGGGTTTTATGTTTTTGAACACTTCGCCATGTGCTCTGCCGGCTTCCTCCCATCGGGAAATATCAGTAATGAACATTCTTGTACGAACAACCTGATTCATTGAGGCTCCTGCCTGTTCCAGTGCAACTGCAATTTTTTGCAGAATAAATTTCGTTTGCAGGTAAACATCTCCTTCTCCAATTAACTGGTCACCATCCATTGCAGTAGTACCTGCAACTTCAACAACATTACCCACACGTACTGCACGTGAATAACCAACCACATCCTCCCAGGGAGATCCGCTGCTGATATTTATCCGTTCACTCATAATGATGAGAAGAGTATGTTTTGCCTGAAAGTTATTTTCTTTTTTTACCGGTACTTTTTGTTTTCTTAACAGGTTCTTTTTTTCGTGGGTATGAACCTTCAAAAAAGCAGGTTATTCCCCTGTAAGAACCACAACCACTTTCTTCCTTAATTGTAACAGAAGATGAAGTAAAATTGAAATCAATTCCACATCCGTTTGTTCCTTCACGGTAAACACCTTTGCCATTTCCAATCCACTCACCTACTGCTTTTATTTCGCCAATACATTCACCGTTTTGCTTACTGAAGTGAATGAAGAACTGGAATGTTTTATCGGAATTTCCATCACGGATTGAAACAAGATTCTTTTTATCGCCTGAATAATCAGCCGAATATTTATTTTTTCGTGGAAAACTATCAATGGGATTACCCATAATTTCATCACTCAGATCTTCGGTACTGTTTGTCATTGCCATAATAAACTTACCGTTAGCATCCATGTAATAAATGCTTTCATCCGTCCAGGGTTCGCCGGTTGGTGCCTTTTTTTCCTGTACAAAAGAAATATAAAGTCTGCTGTCGATGCGGCAATATTTCACACCCATTCCTTTGGGTAAATGCCCTGTTATATCAAGCACACCCAGGTATCCCTTCTTCTTATCAAAATAATATAATTGTGCAGCAGCGGTTTTTCCTGTCAGAGATTTCATCAGTATAAAATCACCATTTCCGTTATTGGCTATTTTACCAACAACATACAGTTTCAGTTGTTTTGTTGCAGGATAGAGTTTAGTAAAAACAGTATCGGGCACAAATGTTTTAAATGTTGCAATGTTTATTTTCGACGAATCATTTTCTTTCCTGCTGAGCAATGAATCATTAATCAACACGGGGAAACTGAGTTTCCGGGCAAGAGTGACCAGATCAGATGCAGTTAAATGCTCATCCGAAATTGCTTTCGGTGTTTTATCCTTACAGGAAAACAAAACAGCCATCATTGAAATCCACACCCATTTTTTCATGTGATAATATATTATTTGATTTCGCTTCATTGCATTTGCTGAAAAATTAATTCAAGGGCCGGAATTGCTTCCTAATCTTCAAGCTTACTTCATGAAAGCATTTAGTTGTTTCAGAGTTATTCGTTGGGCATAAAAATAGGCAATTGTTCGATTCATAACATACACGTAAAAAAAGACCCTTTTAACAGGCTGGAACCAAACAAACCCGGGTTTGGTTTTTACATTTGAGAAATATTTTTTAGATTTACCTAAAATTTAATTTTAGCCAAATGAATTTTTCAACAGCCGAAGAGAATTACATCAAAACCATCTGGCGATTGCAGCAAAGCGACAGCAATGTTACCACCAATGAACTTTCAGCCGAATTGCAGACGAAACCAGCTTCTGTAACCGATATGCTGAAGAGACTCAAAGAAAAAAAGATTCTGAATTACGAGCCTTACTATGGTGTTAAACTGAATAATGACGGGAAAAAAGTAGCCTTAAGCATTGTGCGCCGTCACCGTTTGTGGGAATTTTTTCTTGCAGAAAAACTAGGGTTCGACTGGGATGCAGTGCATGATATTGCCGAAGAGCTGGAGCATGTAAGCAGCACAGAACTGATTGACCGTCTGGATCAGTTTCTTGGTTTTCCGAAAACTGATCCGCATGGCGATCCTATCCCCGACAGCAAAGGAAGAATTGAAGCAATCAATCATTTTGCGTTAACACAGTTAAAAGAATTTCAAACAGCTGTTGTAGTTAATGTTGCCGACCAGGATAACAGTTTTCTTGAAATGCTTAAGCAAAAAAAGATTGGCATTGGTACAAAGCTGGAAATAAAACAGCGGTTTAGTTACGATGGATCGGTTGAAATAAAAATCCGCAACCTTCCTTTGATAACACTAAGTGAACAACTGGCAAAAAATATTTTTGTAAAAGCAGTGTAAGAGAAATTTGATTAAACGATAAAGAGAGTTGAGATATGAAAGTGTACAAGACAGAAAATTCGTTAAGTGAAGTGCATGAAAGTGTTGACACAACCAGGGCTCCAAAAGGCTGGCGCAGAATACTTGCATATGCCGGGCCTGCTTACCTTGTAAGTGTTGGGTATATGGATCCCGGTAACTGGGCAACCGATCTGCAGGGCGGAGCAAAATTTGGGTATCAACTCATCTGGGTATTACTCATGAGCAACCTGATGGCACTTCTGCTGCAGAGTTTAAGTGCAAGGCTGGGTATTGTTCGCCGTCTTGATCTTGCGCAAGCTAACAGGGAAGCCTACCCGCCTGTTGTTAATTTCTGTTTATACATCCTTGCTGAAATTGCCATTGCTGCCTGTGATCTTGCTGAAGTACTTGGTATGGCGCTTGGTATTTACCTGCTGACTGGTTTACCATTAATTTATGGTGTAAGCATTACAGTATTTGATACCATTCTTTTATTATGGCTGCAGAATTATGGCATCCGTAAACTTGAAGCATTCATTATATCGCTGGTGATTGTTATCGGTCTTTCATTTTTAATTGAAATTTTTCTTGCCAAACCTGATTTAACGGAAGTTGCTCATGGTTTTATTCCCACAGCATTAAACAGCCAGGCATTGTACATTGCTGTAGGTATTATTGGTGCTACGGTAATGCCGCATAATCTTTACCTGCATTCGGCACTTGTGCAAACAAGAAAAATAGGGAATGATAAAAAAAGTATAAAACAAGCGCTGAGGTTTAATTTCCTCGACAGTTCAATTGCCTTGAATGCAGCATTTTTTGTGAATGCTGCTATACTTGTACTTGCTGCAACAGTATTTTATAAATCAGGAAATACAGAAGTTGCAAAAATTGAAGACGCACATAAGTTACTGGCACCATTACTCGGTACAAAACTTGCACCGTTATTGTTTGCTGTTGCTTTAATTGCAGCAGGACAAAGCAGTACTGTTACAGGAACATTGGCCGGGCAAATTGTAATGGAAGGTTATCTTCACATCCGCATCAGTCCATTGCTGCGCAGGTTAATTACACGATTGATTGCTATCATTCCTGCAATTATTGTTATCCTTGTTTATGGTGAAGAAAAAGTAGATGACCTGCTGGTCTTCAGCCAGGTTATTTTAAGCATACAGCTTGGGTTTGCTGTTATTCCCTTAATTCATTTTGTAAGCGATAAACAATCAATGGGTGAGTTTGCCATTAAAATATGGTGGAAGATTGCTGCGTGGCTGGTAGCCGCTATTCTCGTTTTCTTAAACGTACGTTTAGTGGTGGAAGAAATTGCTGCTGTGTACAATGAACCCGGACATTTTTTATGGAAGTTCCTGATTCCGATTTTTGCAGTAATCTTTGTGTGGTTATTTCTTTCCATGACTTTTCTGCCTTTACTGCGTAACCGTTTAAAGAGAGAAACAAAAATGCATAGCAAAATTCCATCGCTCAGTAATTTTTCAGTACCGGTTGTGAATACAATTGCAGTTGCACTCGATTTTTCGCAGAACGATGAAAAAATTCTTGCTCATGCTTTGAACCAGGGAAAAAAAGATGCAGCTTATTTACTCATGCATATTGTTGAATCGGCCCCCACAAGATTATTGGGTGAAGCAAGTGATGATGAAGAAACGAGAGAAGACCGTAATCGTCTTGAACATTATGCATCGGTTCTTGAACAGCAGGGATATAAAACAAGTGTTGCACTTGGCTATAATAACCGTATCAAGGAAATTATACGCATTGTAAAAGAAAACAAAGCAGACTTGTTAATCATGGGTGCACACAGGCACAAAGGTTTTAAAGATTACATCTTTGGTGAAACCATTGAAGCTGTTCGCCACGAAGTGGAAATTCCCGTGCTGATTGTAAATGTTTAATTACTACCCGGCTTTTTAGCAAAAGCATCAAGTCCACACTGCAGCCACTCTTTAAATTCAACTGCATAGTTTGTATTCGGCTTGTAACCTTTTGTTTTTGTCAATGCAATTTCTGCCGGGCTGATAATGGCGTACTGTGGTTGAGATACTTTATCAAAGTTTTCAAACTGGAATGTAGCCCACTTATCTCCTACTGTAATAATTTCTTTTTTCTTGCCATTTCTTGTAGTGAATGTTTGCTGTTGCGATGCAGGCAGCACTCTTTTTTCATCCACGTATAATGAAACCACAACAAAACTATCTTTCATCAGTCTGTGCACATCAGGATCTGTCCAGATATTTTCTTCCATGCGTCTGCAGTTTACACAAGCCCATCCTGTAAAATCAATCAGCAAAGGTTTATTCTGCTTTCTTGCAAGTTCCAACGCTTCTTCATAATCCCGCAACGGCTCAATGGAGTTTTCGCAGTTTACCGGATTTTTATACAGACTGTAACATAACGGAGGAGGAAAACCGCTAATCAGCCGCAGGTTGGCAGATTTTGTATTTGTTACACCTGGTATAAGGTAAATGGTGAATGCTGCAAACAATACAATAAACGTCCAGCGTATACCACCGATTTTTACTTTCTTATCATCATGCGGAAAACGAATTAGTCCAAGCAAATACAAGACAAGCAATAAGCCAATCACAATCCATATACTTAAGAACAATTCTCTCGGAAGGATATGCCATTGTTTCACCAGATCTGCATTGCTTAAAAATTTCACAGCCATTGCAAGTTCAAGAAAACCTAAAACAACTTTTACGGTATTCAGCCAGCCACCGCTTTTTGGTAACGACTGTAACCAGTTAGGGAACATTGCAAATAAAGCAAACGGTAACGCCAAACCTAAACCAAAACCACCCATGCCAACTGTTAACTGCATGGCACCACCATCTTTTGTTAATGCACCTGCCAGTAATGAACCAAGAATAGGACCGGTACAGGAGAAAGATACAATTGCCAGTGTCAATGCCATGAAGAAAATTCCAAACACACTTCCTACACTTGCTTTTGAATCGGCTTTGTTAGCAAAACCACCGGGCAATGTAATTTCAAAATAGCCGAAGAATGAAATGGCAAATACAACAAAAATGACAAAGAACGCAAGGTTCAACCAGGCATTGGTTGAAATGTTGTTCAGTATTTCAGGATCGGTTTGATCAAGTAAATGAAAAGGCAGACTCAGCAGTACATAAATCAGGAAAATAAAAAAGCCATACATCAAAGCATTACGTATCCCCTTTCCCCTGCTGCCACTACGCTTGGTAAAGAATGAAACAGTTAATGGAATTAACGGAAAAACACAAGGTGTAAGCAAGGCAATAAAACCTCCAACCAATCCCAGTAAGAAAATACCCCATAACCCTTTTCCTTCTGTTCCTTCATCACCACAGTTGTTGACAGATTTATTTAAATCAATAGAATTTATTTTGATTCTTCCCGCTTGTGAAACACCACCTTCCATTGCCACATCAAATGCAAACTCCTGTGCAGGCAAAAATTCGTCTTTAGCACCTGTTGCATATACAATTGTTCCTTTGAGAACAGCCGGAACTGTTCCATTCAACTTAATCTGCTGGGTAAGTTTAATTTCATCTGCTGCAACAACAACCTGCTTATTATCAAAAACAGGATCAGAAATTGTTTTGCCGCCCGACAGTATTTGTATTGCTGCAGATTTTACAATGGTGCTGTCGGTAAATTGAACTGTAATAGTATCAAGACCTTCAGCTGTTTTGCTGAACAGGTACAGGAATTTATCTTTCCGCACTTTACCATTCAGTTGCAGCTCGTATGTATTTGTATTGATTTTTTTGCTTGATACTTTCCAGTCAACAACAGGATTAGTGTCCTGCGCATACAGCATTCCTGAAAAGAAAAACACAAGCAGTGAGGCAAGTATAGATATTCTCATGCAAACGATATTTAAAAAATCCTGCCTTAAAAAAGCAGGATTTAAATGAATTATCCTTCTAACTTAACAGTAAACTTCTTTTTATCGGGAGGTAGACATTGCTTGTCGTCACAAACCATAAACTCCACTTCAGCAACAACAGAAGTTGTAACCTTGGTTTTTAATACAACTATCTGCACAAACTCCACTTTATTTGCATAGAAACGTGAACGGGAGTTGGTGGCATTATCAAAAGCATCAGTAAGCTTACCTTCTTCTTTTGGTATACCTGCAGTTGTGATGAGCGGGTTTTTAGCAAATGTAAATTTGGTTGGCAACGCAATGGCATCAGAGCTTTGTGTTTGACTATACAGATGCCAGCCCGGCTGAATTGTTGCAATCATTCTTACTTCATATTTTTTATCGGCCAGCTTTTTAACCACGTAATCCCATTTCACTTTTGAACCACTTTGCGCAAAAGCAACTACAGCCAATAAAACAAATGCAATTGAAGCCAGTAATTTTTTCATCGTTCTTTTTAATTTTTAACTGCACAAAGATGCCACCAAATTCATTGCATCAGTGTCATTTTTGTCACAAACAGAAATTTTACAGTTTCTTTAAATAATTATACGCCTGTTAAACAGTTACAGAAGCATTAATAAGAAGTGTGTTCAGAATTTTTCTGCCATCAGTATTACCAAGAATAGTGCTTGTAGCTCTCTCAGGATGTGGCATCATACCAAAAACATTTCCTGCTTTGTTCATGATACCTGCAATATTCCTGATAGCACCATTTGGATTTGATTCAGCAGTTTCGTTACCGTTTTCATCGCAATAACGATAGAGCACCTGGCCATTTGCTTCTAGTTCGTCCAGTGTTTTTTCATCAGCAAAATATCTTCCTTCGCCATGAGCAATCGGAATTTTTAATGCTGTGCCACCGGGGCCATTGAGATAAATATTCTTACAGATAAACTTCTGATTGGCATTTCTTAACAAAACTCCGGGCAATAAATGACTTTCGCACAAAATCTGGAAACCATTGCACACTCCCAGCACTTTACCTCCTTTGTTCGCAAAATCAATCACACTCTGCATCATGGGGCTGAAACGGGCAATGGCACCGCAGCGCAGGTAATCGCCATACGAAAAACCACCGGGCAATACAATACAATCATCGGTTGAAAACATACTCAGATCCTTGTCTTTATGCCACAGCATAATTACTTCCTGGTTTAAATCATTTTGCAGTGAATCCTGCATGTCTCTGTCGCAATTACTGCCGGGAAAAACAACGATTCCGAATTTCATTTGCTTTGCTTTAATGTATTTTGATTGCCTGATAAGCCGGTTTTTCCGGCAATTTTTGTCAATGAAAGTGCAAAGGTAAGGTTTGGCAGCTTTTGGCTATCGGTTCAGCACTACATAATTAGTCACAATCCACAACAGGCTGAGCCAGAAAAACAGTTCGGGAAAGAGTTTTTTCTTTAAGTTAAAGCCAAATGATGCATGAAACAGGCTGATTGGAATAACTGCCAGCATCCAGTGAGTAATACCGGCATAACTGTTTACAAAAGGAATGAGCAGTGCAATAATGAGATAGAAAATCATAAAGTTCCAGCTCTTTCTCGTTTGCACCAGCATGCGTGCCGATGAATTATAACTGATCAGCAGTCCTGCTAAAAGCGGCAAAATGATCAAACCAACTTCAACCCAGAATTGCCATCCAAATGTAATGGTCGGCAGTTTTAAAGATTGGGAAGGAATAACCTTTGCTGTTAAATCCCAATGATCCCATACAAAAAGATAAACAAGTAAAAAGTAAAAGGGAGTAAGAATTCCCAGTATAGCGATCAGCCATTCAGCTATATAAAACGGACGGAATAATAAGAGTGCTACAATTAACAACAACAACAGGTATACAGAGGGGAAATAGAAAAATGCGGCCAGCCCGAATCCAAATCCAATATTAAACAAAACAGTTTTTGGATTTGACTGATGATATAAACCTACCATTCCCGGCCATGCCCATACCAATACGGTATTTATGATCAACACCGGCGATAGTACATTCCACTCTGGTACTATAGAACTGATAACAAGATAACATAGTGCCAGCAGGTAGTTGGGCGATGTAAACAGTTTCTGATCATTTATAAGACCATTGAACATTATGGCCTGTGTAAAAACAAGCAGGTAAACGATGATTGGATAGATAAAAGGAAAAACAACACCAGTGGGATGAAGTGCTTTAATCATCAACCCATAAAGAATACCATCTGTTTCGGCCGATTGTGGAATAACAGGTGAAATAAAGTAAGGCAACCTGATTAATATACCCAGGAAAAAAAGAATAATAACATTAAGCGGATTGTTGCCTGAAAAAAACCTGATCACTGCGTTTTGTAATTCAGGCACAAACTTTCCGAAAGAATTTCATTTATCCAAATAAAAAATTAAGCCGGCAACAATTAATGCCGGCTTAATGAGATATTTCAGATGAGTTTAAAACTCAATTCTTGCAAAACTGAACGAGTTACGGTAAAGACATGGTACAATCATTTCACGGGCACCAACCTGCTTACCCAAACGAATCATAAACTCGTAACCTTTATCCAAACTACGCAAAGGAGGCTGCTTGGTTACCTGTCCTGTAGGATCAAGCGACTGGGCATTTAACATAGGTGTACGCTTGTTCCATTCATTGTACAAAAACAACAGTTCGCCACCGCTGTTCATGACCTGATAGCTGAGCAGATTATCGCTGTTATCATCATATTGATTTTTAGCTATAACACTGTTCCACATGACCTTGCCTTCTTTATCAAGCGAAAGAACAATAATATTTTCTGCATAATAACGGGTGGCATTATAACTGTTCCATGGATAGCCCATACCATACATTCCCCAACTGCCATAACCCCAGTTGTTCCATGGATTCCAGCCAAAATAACTTCCTGGGTACATTGGGTTTCCCCACAGCCATGGATTATCCCAGCGGTTATAATTAGTACCTCTTGATGATCCGTACGAGCTTTCGCCTGTAACAAGAATGCCTCCATCCTTTTTCACAATCAAATGCTTCAGATAATAATCGTTGAAAGCAAGTCGTGCTGAAGTTTCACCTTTTGCTTCTGCCCTGAACTGATCATTAAACTCTGAAGCCCGTTCTATTCCAGGACCGTTGAAATCTTTATCAATAATTGCTGTGTACAAACCATCAATATTTCCATGCCTTGTTTTTGAATACAAAGAGGTTAATACATACCGTCCATTGGTATTATCAACTTTAATACGCAATTCATCCAGGTAAACCTTATCCAGTTTTAATGCAAATGTTTTAACGGTATCGGAATAAACCGGGAGTACCACAAGTTTGGCTTCGTTAATAAATTCCCTTTGCGACGGACGGGCTACATGGCTGAACAAAAAGTTGCCTTCGTTATCAAGATAAAAATCTGCAATGGATTCCCTGTATGTTTCAAGATGATAAGTAAATCCAGATTTACGGATCGGCATCAGGTTGTGGCTGAGCAATACAGTCTGCACCTGCAAATCATCACGTTGCTTATTTTTAATCTTAAACACCATCAGCTTTTGTTTATCATCGCTGATGATGACACTGTATATTTTATTATCACCAAATATGCCTATCTGTGTGGTATCCAATTCAAGCGGCTCACCTATTTTCTTACCATTACCATCAAGCATCACACCCATGCAATACACAATATTCTTTTTCTGGTACTGGTAAATCACAATTCCATGATCGGGGTGACCAAACACATCCACATTAAATGCCCTGTCGGGAATAAAGTCAAGTGTAACCTTATCCTTCAGTTTCATTTCCGGATCAAATATTGAAATAACATGATTTGACCTTGTGTTTTTATAAACGAGGTATTGCGAATTATACTTGCCCATAATTTCAAACTTGAGCTGCCGTATATCATCCCTGTCGGGTTCAGAATAATAAATACGTTGTGCCTTTACAGTTACAGAAACACACAAGAGTAAGATAATGCCAAACAGTACGTTGATCGTCTTCATATTTCGTTTATTCTTTCTAAAATTACGTTGAAAGCAAAGATTTCGTATGCAAGATGCAGTTAAAAATTAAATTGCATAATAAAATCCCAAAACAGCACATTCATGGCAACAATTTGTATTACCGGAGGAACAGGACTGATTGGAAATGCCCTTGCACAATATTTATCGGCCAAAGGTCATGCCATTATTATTTTAACCCGAAACAAAGATGCTGTGCAGAGCGGAAATGTTTCCTACGCCTTTTGGGATGTGAAAAAAAAGAGCATTGATGCTAACGCCATTGCTGCAGCTGATTATGTTATTCACCTTGCCGGTGCCAATGTTGCAGAAAAACGGTGGAGCAATAACCGAAAAGCTGAAATACTGAACAGCCGGGTGGATAGTGCCCAACTATTGGTTAAAGCCCTGCAGGAAACACCTAATAAAGTAAAAGCAGTCATCAGTGCATCGGCTATTGGCTGGTACGGTCCTGATCATGGAACTCCGTTTACGGAAACAGATCCTTGTTATGATGATTATTTAGGTACAACCTGCAAACAATGGGAAGATGCAATTGACCCCGTTACAAATCTTGGAATAAGATTGGTAAAGTTGAGAACAGGCATTGTGCTCAGCAACAACGCTGGGGCTTTTGCTGAATTTAAAAAACCGTTGCGATTTGGACTGGCAACCATTCTAGGAAGTGGAGAACAAATGATCAGCTGGATTCATATCGATGATATTTGCCGCATGTATGAATATGCAATTGAACATGAACAAGTGAATGGAACGTACAACGCAGTTGGACCAAACCCTTCCAGCAACAAAGACCTCAACATTGCCCTGGCAAAAAAGCTGAAAGGCAAAGCATACATTACTATTCCTGTGCCTGCTTTTGTACTAAAGCTTGTACTTGGCGAAATGAGTATTGAAGTGCTGAAAAGTGCAACCGTCAGTTCTGCAAAAATTCAGAAAGCAGGTTTCCAGTTTTTGTACCCCACAATTGATGCAGCATTAAATGAACTGGTGCGGTAACACTCCACATTCATTTTAAACAGGCTCTAACTGTTTTGATTTTCCTGAATGCTTTGGTAAAAGCGGTTCAACATTTCCGGTAATAAGTTTAACCAAATGATTTATCAGTTTCTTTTTTACAAAAAACGGATGTGTTATCAATCCAATCGTACGGTATGGAACCGATGATTCAAACGGGTGCAGATTTTTTTTATCACTCGCAGGAAAATCCAATGATGCCAGGTAAGGAATAAACGTTGTTCCATTTGTTGCTTTTACAATTCTTACCAAACTATCCATCCCGCCCGCCTGGAATTTTATATTGAGCGATGAGTTGAGTTTATTTTTCTTAAGCTCACATAATTTCAACACCTGTGTGCGCATGCAATGACCTTCTTCAAGCAGCCAAAGGTTTTGAAAAGTTGTGTTTTCACCAATGGCTTTTGTTTTTTTAGAAGTTCCTGCATCATAAAACAGGAAAGGCTCGTCATAAAGTTTTACTTCCTTTAATTCATGATCATTTAAAGGAAGCGATACAATACCTATATCCACTTCCCTGCTTTTAATCTGCGCAATAATATTCTGCGTGGTTTGTTCTGTTACTTCAATCTGCAAAGCCGGGTAATCTGATGCAAATTTTTGCAGAAACAATGGAATAAGATAGGGCGATACGGTTGGAATAATGGCCATCTTTAAATGTCCTTTCATCTCTTCTTTAATTTCGCTCACTGTTTCATTCAAATGATCAATTTGCTGAAGAACAGATTTGATTCCGTTGATCACTAATTGTCCCTCTTTGGTAATCAGCACCGGCTTCTTTTTCCGGTCGAAAATTTTTATACCAATTTCATCTTCAAACTTTGAAATCATGGTACTGAGCGTTGATTGTGCCACAAAACATTTTTTGGCAGCCAGTTCAAATTGCCTGTCTTCTGCCACGGCCAGTATATATTGAAATTGCTGGATATTCATAATACAAGTATCTATAAAATCGATAAAGCTATCAATAATATCATTTTCATCAATAAAGTTTATCCGATAATTTTATGTTTTAATCAAACTTTAAACTTTCAAAATGAGCACATCAAGCACAGGAAAATGCCCTTTTCATCATGGGCAGAACGTACCAACTGCCGGTATGGGAACAACAAATAAAGACTGGTGGCCAAACAGGTTAAACCTGAATATTCTGCGCCAGCATTCTTCCCTGTCAGATCCAATGGGTGAAGATTTCAACTATACAGAGGAGTTTAAAAAACTTGATTTAAAAGAAATCAAAAAAGACATTTTTGAATTAATGACCACATCGCAGGACTGGTGGCCTGCAGATTACGGTCACTATGGCCCGTTATTCATCCGCATGGCCTGGCATAGTGCAGGTACTTACCGTATATCGGACGGTCGTGGTGGTGCAGGTACAGGTAACCAGCGTTTTGCTCCTGTTAACAGCTGGCCCGATAATGGCAACCTGGATAAGGCCCGTCTTTTATTATGGCCGGTTAAACAGAAATATGGAAAGAAAATTTCATGGGCCGATCTGATGATTCTTGCAGGTAACTGTGCGCTTGAATCAATGGGTTTTAAAACCCTTGGATTTGCAGGTGGTCGTAAAGATATATGGGAACCAGAACAGGATATTTATTGGGGAAATGAGCGGGAATGGTTAGCTACAAGTGATAAAGAAGGAAGCCGTTATTCGGGCGAAAGAGATCTTGAAAATCCACTCGCTGCTGTGCAGATGGGATTGATTTATGTAAACCCTGAAGGACCTGATGGCAATCCTGATCCACTGGCTTCAGCAAAAGATATTCGTGAAACATTTACCCGCATGGCAATGAATGATGAAGAAACTGTTGCGCTTGTTGCTGGCGGACATACATTCGGTAAAGCACATGGTGCAGGAAGTGCAACACAAGTCGGCCGTGAACCGGAAGGTGCTTCAATTGAAGAGCAAGGATTAGGATGGAAAAACAGTTTCGGTACAGGTAATGGCAGCTATACTATCACCAGTGGAATTGAAGGTGCTTGGAAACCCAATCCTACGAAATGGGATAACGGTTATTTTGAAACGCTGTTTAAATACGATTGGAAATTAACAAAGAGTCCTGCAGGTGCACATCAATGGACACCAACGGATGAAAGTGCTGCAACTACTGTTGAAGATGCGCATGATAAAACCAAACGTCATGCACCAATGATGACGACAGCTGATATGGCGTTGAAAATGGATCCTGCTTACGAAGCCATTTCAAGAAAATTCTTAAATGACTTTGATGCATTTGCTGATGCATTTGCAAGAGCATGGTTTAAACTTACGCACAGGGATATGGGTCCGCTGAACCGTTACTTGGGTAATGAAGTTCCTGCTGAAACACTCATTTGGCAAGATCCTGTTCCAAAAGCTGATTATGAACAAATCAACGAAGCTGATATTACTTCCTTAAAGCAGAGTTTACTCAATGCAGGTTTATCGGTTTCAGAATTGGTTTCAACAGCATGGGCTTCTGCATCAACATTCAGGGGTTCGGATAAACGTGGTGGAGCAAATGGTGCACGTATTCGTCTTGCGCCGCAAAATAACTGGGAAGTAAATAACCCATCTCAACTAAAAATAGTTTTAGCAACACTTGAAAGTATTCAGGTTGAATTCAACAGTAATCAAACAGGTAACAAAAAAGTATCGCTTGCCGACCTGATTGTTTTAGGTGGATGTGCTGCAATTGAAAAAGCTGCAAAAGATGCTGGCTTCAATATTACTGTTCCGTTTACTGCAGGTCGTACCGATGCAACTGCAGAGCAAACCGATGCAGCCTCATTTGATGTGCTTGAACCAAAAGCCGATGGTTTCAGAAACTATAAAAGCAGCGCTGTGGCAAAAGTTCCTGCAGAAATATTACTTGTTGACAAAGCACAGTTGCTGAAGTTAACGGCTCCTGAAATGACTGTACTCGTTGGTGGCATGAGGGTTTTAGATACCAATTACAACGGATCGAAACATGGCATTTTCACTGACAAACCACAATTACTCACAAATGATTTCTTTGTAAATCTTCTTGACTTTGGAACTATATGGAAAGCATTGAGTGAAGCAGGAGATATTTTTGAAGGTACTGACAGGCGTACCGGAAAAGTGAAATGGACTGCTACAAGAGCCGATCTGATCTTTGGTTCAAATTCAGAACTCAGGGCTGTTGCAGAAGTTTATGCATGTGCTGATGGAAAAGAAAAATTTGTGCAGGATTTTGTTTCTGCATGGGATAAAGTAATGAATGCAGACAGGTATGATCTTATAAAATAATAACGGCTGAAACAACAATGACAACAGCAGGGTAAAGATTTAATTCTGAGCCCTGCTTTTTTATTGCTCATTTACTCCGTAACAATCTGGGGCTTTTTCATTGGAGGAATAACCAGCTCAGGACTCAGCTCCGGTAATTTTTCTTTTGCTTCTTTTTGTTTGTAAATCATCGCATCAACAAAATACCATTTCTGCCCATCGTTCGACAAACCAATTAATGTTGTTTCTGTAACAATACTTCCATTCAGCACTTCAACAGTCATTGTTTGAGGGATGGTGCACTGCATTACTTTTTTATAAGTTACAACTGCAGATGGGTTTCCAATAATAATCGACTTAACTTTTATTCCAAACTGTTTGCGGTATTTTTCAACCGAATCAACTCCCTGTTTAATTTTTTCCTTGCTTGTTTTATCGCTTATAAGCGTGGGATATGTAAACGAAGCATAGGTTTCAAGATCAAGTGCAGCTAAAGCTTTTGCCATTTTCAATGCTTCGGTTTTAATAACAGTCGACTGATTTTGTGCAAACGAAAATGTTGTTACTGAAAAGAAAACGGTAAACAGGATGATGAATTTTTTCATTGCAAAAAAATTAAAGGTCACGCTTTTTATAAATGATGAATACCAATGCCCAGAAAACAAACAGGTATGCAACAGTGACTAATGCCTGTTGATTGATCAGGCTCAGTGTGTGATCATATACTTTCGGATCTAACCGTCCGAGAAACGCAGGTACAGGCGTTAATCTGTCGGATGATTCTGTTGGCAGAAACCTTCCTGTTTCCCACAACCTTCTGTCCATGAATTGTGCTGCAATATTCTCAGCAATAATCTTGTAAAAAATAAACGCACCAAGAGCAATGAATGCACGCCTGATGATGAGGCCAAGCAAAAAAGCAAATGAAAGCTGGGCAAACACCTGCAATCCAAACAAGGCTGTATAATTAATCAGTTGAAATTTATCCTTTACATCTGCACCTGTTGTAATAAAGCCAATACTCATTGCAACAATAAAATACAAGGCAATAACAATGATGGAAATAATTACAACGTTTAAAAACTTGGCCAGGAGAAACTGGTTTCTGCTCCAGCCATCAATTACATTCTGCCGGTTTGTTTTATACGTATACTCATTGGTGATGAGCATAATGATTAATATTGCCGGAATGATGGTAAACAAAGATGAAGCAAACGCTGTTGTGCGGAACACTTCAGGAAATTCAAAAGGATTTCCCATCAGCATCTTCAGTATCTGTGCCGATTTTTTTGCATCGGATGTCTGATCCTTGTAGATATAATAAAACATGCCGTTGATGCCGGGATATGATAAGACTGTTAAACCCATCAGCCACCAGAAGCCGGGATAGTTTTTTAATTTAAGCCACTCTGTTCGTAATAAATGAAGCATATATCTTTTGTTGACAGGTTAGTTATTGGTTAATTCAAAGAATTTTTCTTCCAGTCGTTTTTTCTTTACAGCTAATTGCTGCAGAATAATTCCATTACTGAAACAAAAATTATTCACCTCTTCCGGTTTCGCTGTTCCTTTTGGAAAATGAATATGTATGGTTTGTTCATTAAGAGTAACGCCTGTATTACCGGGAAAACCGGTGATTACATTTTTCAGCTGAAGGAGATCAGCTGAAGCAATTTCAATCATATCTTCATCCACCAGCACATCATCAACTGAACCTGTTGTAACCAGTGTGCCGGTTTTTAGAATGGCCACATGCGTACAAACTTTTTCTACTTCATCCAGCAGGTGACTTGCCATAATAATCGTATGACCTTTCTTGCGTAGTTCAATAATCAGCTCACGTATTTCCATGATACCAACAGGATCAAGTCCGTTGGTTGGTTCATCAAGTACTAATATTTTCGGCTCGCCCAACAATGCAGAAGCAATGGCAAGACGTTGTTTCATACCAAGACTGTATGTACTGAAACGGCTGTTGCGACGCTCATACAATTTTACTTTCTGCAATACAGAATCAATTGCAGCTTCGTCACCACGTCCGCTGATGCTATTGGTGATTTTTAAATTATTGACAGCAGATAAATAATGATAAAAGTTGGGCGTTTCAAGCAATGAGCCAATGTGCTTGCGTAACTCCGGTGAAGCGGGTTTTCCAAACCATGAATAACTGCCGCTGTCAGCATTCAGTACATCAAGAATAATACTGAGCATGGTGGTTTTTCCACTGCCGTTTGGACCAAGCACACCAAACACTGATCCTTCGGGCACATCAAATGAAATGCCTTTCAAAGCATGGATTTTTCCATACGATTTTTTTAAGTCCTGAACCTGTAATACACTCATAAAAGAAAAGTCTGAAATCAAAAGTAAAAATTAAAGACAGCTTAAAAGCAGATGTTTCCACCTAGACAGTTAAATACAAATTAAAAATAGCTTTTTAATCCCCGCTTTGATAGCGTGAATGATAAATGCTGGTAAAACCTCCAAGAACGGCAAAGCCACTGTCAAAATCCAGTTTGTGAAGTTTGAGATGTTCTACATCTTTCAATAATACTTTGCGGTATTGCGGATCAAGCGTTCCGCCATTTGTACCCGGAGCTGCAGATGGATTATATTGATACTGCGGATCACAGATTGTTCCTCTTGGATACATAATGCCGGGCATCCCCTCTCCTCTTATATCAAGATTATTGGGATGAACTAATCCAAGCATATGCCCGTATTCATGCGCAGCAGTAGTTGAAGTCTGCAATAAATTGCTCAGTTTAAACAAACCTGTATTTGACCCTATTCCATCAACAAAAGAAACATCCTGTGGTGAATATTCTTCAATGCGGAAATAAAAATTTTTGGGATCCGTATTGTACCACACAGTTTCCGGCTGAAGATGGGGTTCATAAAATCCTTTTATTTCAAACCGCACATCCAACAATTCATGGTTGTACCGGATGATAACTTCAGGTTCATTCCAGTGCTGTTGAATATCATTTGCAATTTGTGCAGCCAGCTGTTCATTGGCCGCATCGCCATAAACATAAAAATGTGAATGAATAATAAGTTGATTGGAAGATGGAATAAGTTGAACAAGTGCCATAGGTAAATATGATAAAAAATGAGCCACATTACAAGTGGCTCATTAAAATTAAATTTTATTTAGAAGATGCGTTTTAATTCCTCACCGGCTTTCCTCCCTTCAACACACTTTGAATGCGTTCAAGCGTTTTGCGTTCTGCTGAAAGCGATAAGAAAGCCTCACGTTCAAGATCAAGTAAGTATTGCTCTGAAACAAATGCTGGTTCACTTAAATCACCGCCACACATAACGTAAGCCAGTTTCTTTGCAACCACTGCATCATGTTCTGTTGCATAACCTGCGGTTTTCATACCGTTGATGCCTGCAAGCAACGCACCCAATGCAGAACGGCCAAGCACTTTTACATCCTTACGCTGAACAGGAGTTACATAACCTTCATCGTACAATTCAATCACAGCTTTTTTTGCTTCAGCAATTCTTCTTCCCTGGTTCATCACCACTTCATCAAGCCCTTTTCTTAAAATGCCCAGATCATACGCTTCTTTTGCTGACGTAGCAACTTTTGCAGTGGCAATGGTTAAGAAACGGTTTTTCAATGTAATGGTTTCCGGTTCGTCTTCATGCATTTCATCAGCTGCCCGAAGAACAAATTCTTTTGTACCACCACCACCGGGAATTAATCCAACGCCTAATTCAACCAAACCAATATAGGTTTCAGCAGCAGCACAAACCTTATCGCTGTGCAGACTAAGTTCGCATGCACCACCTAATGCCAATCCATGCGGTGCAACAACAACCGGCACGGATGAATATCTTGCCCGCATCATTGTATTCTGGAACATACGTATTGCCATGTCGAGTTCATCGTATTCCTGTTCAATAGCCAGCATAAAAATCATTCCCACATTTGCACCTGCGCTGAACAACGATGCATCATTGGCAATCACCAGGCCTTTGTATTTATCTTCAGCCAAAGCAATTGACTTCTGAATTCCTTCCAGCACTTCACCACCAATGCTGCCCATTTTTGTATTCCATTCAAGACCCAATACATCATCACCTAAATGATATGTACGGCAGCTTGCATTTTTCCATACAGTCTGGTTTTCAAAATTCTTCATTACAATAAATGCATCACCACCGGGAATTGTTTTGTAGGTTTTACTTGCAGGATCATAACAAACACGTTTGTTGTTTTCAACTTTGTAAAATGAAGTTGCACCAGCTGCAATCATTTCATCAACCCATGCAGCAACATTATATCCTGCTGCTTTCATGGCTGTAACTGTTTTAGCAACACCCAAAACATCCCAGCTTTCAAATGCACCAATTTCCCAGCCAAAGCCAGCCATCATTGCATCATCAACCCTGTACAGTTCATCGCTGATTTCAGGAATGCGATGTGAGATATAAGAAAACAAACCATAATGAAACTGTTTGTAAAACTCACCGGCTTTATCACTGCCGCTGCACAACATCTTTAATCTTGTTTTAAGATCGTCGATTGGTTTTGCAGCATCCACGCTCCCAAACTTTGGTTTAACTCTTGGAGCATATTCCATTGTTTTGAGATTGAGTGTGAGAATTTCTTTCTCTCCACCAGCTCCTTTTGTTTTCTTAAAAAAGCCTTGCCCTGTTTTATCACCCAGCCAGTTGTTCTCAATCATTTTATTGAGCCAGCCGGGAAATGCAAAAATTTCTTTTGCTTCATCATCCGGACAATTTTCTGCAACTCCTTTTGCCACTTTCACCAATGTATCAAGACCAACAACATCACCTGTTCTGAATGTTGCTGATTTTGGCCGGCCAATGACAGGCCCTGTTAATGCATCTACTTCATCAACACTCAACTGCATTTTATCCATCAGGTTCATAATGGCCATCATACCAAACACACCAATGCGGTTGGCAATGAAAGCAGGCGTATCCTTACATAAAACAGTTGTTTTACCTAAGAACAAATCACCATAGTTCATTAAAAAATCAATAACTGACGGATCAGTATATTTTGTAGGAATAATTTCCAGCAAACGCAAATAACGTGGCGGATTAAAAAAGTGTGTACCGCAGAAATGTTTTTTGAAATCATCACTTCTTCCTTCTGCCATCATGCTGATGGGAATGCCTGACGTATTGGAAGTGATGAGTGTTCCGGGCTTACGGTATTGCTCAACCTGCTCAAATATTTTTTGCTTGATGTCTAAACGCTCCACCACCACTTCAATAATCCAGTCGCAACCGGCAATGTCTTTCATATTATCGGTGAAGTTGCCCGTTGTAATTTTCTTCACCACATCTTTTGTATAAACCGGCGAAGGGTTGCTTTTAACAGCAGACTGCAGTGCATCATTCACTAACTTATTACGCTCAGCAGGTTTTGTACTTTCTTCAAAACCTTTCGGCACCATATCCAGCAATAATGTTTGTAACCCTACTCCTGCGAAATGACAGGCAATGCGTGAACCCATAACACCGCTGCCGAGTACAGCGACTTTTTTGATTGTTCTTTTCATACAGCAAAAAAATTGGTTAGTTATGCAACTATTTAGATCGAAGATAGGTATTTTGCTTTTCCTGAAATAAAAAAACCGGCTCTTTTAAGGCCGGTTTTACAATTCTATAACGATCGGAATTAACTCACTCCTGCTCCTGCATTAATCACCGATTCTGGTTTTACAAAATGCAGTTTGCCTTCTTTGTCTTCAGCCATTAAAATCATTCCGTTGCTTTCAATTCCACGCATTTTCCGTGGAGCAAGATTGGCAACCACAACAACCTGTTTACCTACAATTTCCTCCGGTTTGAAATGAAGTGCAATACCACTCACAATTGTCCTTGTTTCAAAACCAAGATCAATCGAAAGTTTCAGAAGCTTATCTGCTTTCTCCACTTTCTCTGCAGTAAGAATTGTTCCCACCTTCAGATCAATCTTTGCAAAATCGTCGTAAACAATTTCAGGTTTCAGAGCGGCAGCTTCATGTTTTGTTTCTTCAACCTTAGCAGGCGCCTCAGGTTTCACAAGACCACTTTTT
Source organism: Chitinophagaceae bacterium UBA1931 (assembly GCA_002337125.1). Classification (GTDB taxonomy): domain Bacteria; phylum Bacteroidota; class Bacteroidia; order Chitinophagales; family Chitinophagaceae; genus Lacibacter. The sequence goes on along the minus strand of DDFJ01000001.1, from coordinate 375,679 downwards.
AATTTTTCAACCTGGTATTTAATCTCGTCATCTTCAATTTTCCTGAACAGTAATTCCGGTGCACGCATTGCATAACCGGGGCGAAGCAGGTTCAATGTTCCTGCATTTTCCCACTCAAGCATACGTTCAACCACCTTCATCATGTACAGCATTTTCTTCGCTGTGTTTGGTAAGAAAGGATTGATAAGTATTGCAAGGTTTGCACTTAACTGCAAACACAGATGCATGGTGTTATCAATGCTTTTTTGTGCTTCAGGATTTTCAGCCAGTTTCTTTGCAACAATCCACGGTTCTTTTTTCTGCATGTATTGATTACCCTTGCGGCTGAGATCAATCACTTCAAACAATGCTTCACGGAATTTATATTCTTCCAGCAAACGTTCAACTGTTACTGCCGATTGCTTAATGCTGTTGATGATTTCTTTATCATCATCATCCAGTAACTCTTCGTGCAGCTTTGGTACTTTACCACCGCAGAGTTTATGCATCAGCACCCATGTACGGTTAATGAAGTTGCCGAATATGCTTACCAGTTCGCTGTTTACTGCATCCTGGAAACCTTTCCACATAAACTCACTGTCTTTTGTTTCAGGAGCAATCTGTGTTAAGTAATAACGGAGCATATCAACACACTGTGTACCGCCGTTTTCTTTCTTCACAAAATCATTAATGTAATCACGCATGTCGAGTTTCCAGTTGCGGCTGGTACTCATCTTATCTCCCTCCAGGTTCAGGAATTCATTTGCAGGAACATTGGTAGGCAGAATATTTCCATGCAGTTTCAGCATGATGGGGAAAATGATACAGTGAAAAACAATGTTATCTTTTCCAATAAAATGAACCAGCTTGGTATCCTTATCATACCAGTAAGGTTCCCAATCTTTATCATTGTCAATTGCCCATTGCTTGGTTGCACTTACATAACCAATGGGTGCATCAAACCAAACATAAAGCACTTTTCCTTCAGCATCTTTCAGCGGCACTTTAATTCCCCACTCAAGATCTCTTGTTACAGCTCTTGACTGCAATCCACCTTCAATCCAGCTTTTGCACTGGCCAACAACTGTTGCACGCCAATCGTCTTTATGTTCTTTTAAAATCCATTCACGTAAAAACTCTTCATGTTTGCCAAGCGGCAGATACCAATGCGATGTTTTTTTCTTAACCGGAGCTTTACCGCTGAGTGTACTAACGGGATTGATCAGCTCATCCGGACTTAATGTACGTCCGCAGTTTTCACACTGGTCGCCAAATGCCCTGTCGCTTCCACAATTGGGGCAGGTACCTTTGATATAACGATCGGCTAAAAATGTTTTTGCCTCTTCATCAAAATACTGTTCGGTTTCTTTTGTTTCCAGTTCACCACGATCGTGCAGGTACGTAAAAAATTCCTGCGCCGTTTCATGGTGAATGGGTTCACTTGTGCGGTGGTAAATATCAAAGCTCATGCTCAGGTCATCAAAATCCTGTTTCATTGCTTCGTGATACTTATCAATAATTGCTCTCGGAGTAGTTCCTTCTTTTGTTGCCTGGATGGGAATAGCTGTACCATGTTCATCACTGCCGCATACAAACACCACATCACGCTTTTGCGCACGCAGGTAACGCACATAAATATCTGCAGGAATATACGCTCCCGCCAAATGACCAACATGCTTTAAACCGTTGGCATAAGGAAGCGCACTTGTAATTAAATAACGTTTCGGTAAACTCATTTGGTAATCGTCTTTAGTATTTCTGTTCATCGCCTGTTGCGTCGCACTCTTGTACGTTCGGTAATTCTTTGCAGCAGGGCTTGCAAAAGTACCATAATCAGCAGCATTACCCAAACCTGTAAAAAGAAAGCTGCCTGTGCAACGACAAAGCAGCTTTCTTTCAATTCGTGTAACTCAAAATCATTCGTGTTTTCTATTTCCCTTTCTTCCGCTTTTGCTGAAACATCCATTTCAGGTAATCGGGTTCTGCAAATGCATTATCCCAACTGTTATGATTTACGCCGGGATATTCAGAATAATTCACTTTAACTTTTAATTCCTTTAAACGTTCCACCATTTGCCTGGAAAGATTTACATCCACCACTGCATCGGCCGCACCATGAAATACCCAGAAGTTTGTATTCTTTACCCGTACATCATAAACCGTTGTATTACCGCCGCCGCAAATAGGCAAAGCTGCTGCATATAATTCAGGATAACGGTAAACCGATTCAAATGTTCCCATCCCTCCCATCGACAGGCCTGTGATATAAATTCTTGTTTGATCAACAGCTTCTTCTTTGGCAATTTTTTTCACCAGTTCGTTTGCAGCAACCAGGGGCCAGTTAGGTTCGCCTGCATAATCGAACTCAATTTTCAACGGCTGTTTGGTACGGTCGATTTTTGTTGCAGCCCAGTAAGCATTTTCAGGACATTGTGGAATGATTACTATCGCAGGAAAGTTTTGCCTGTTTTCATCTTTAATAAACAAACGGGCACCATGTATCAATTGCTTTTCATTATCATTTCCTCTTTCACCTGCACCATGCAAAAACAAAATCACCGGATATTTTTTTGTACGGTCGTAGTTCAACGGGTAAAGAATGCGGTAAGGCAACACCTTTCCTTCGCCCAATACAAATTCTCTTTTTTCATACACATTAAAAGCAGGATCGTAATTGCTTTTAGCAAGAAGTCCGTTTGTATTTAACCAATCGCCAAAACGTTCAATCCATTTATCAGACGGAAGATTCTGCACCCGCATACCAAATCCATGTCCACCTTTTGAATACATGTGCAGCTCAGCAATTTTTTTTGCGCCAAGCCATTGATTGTATAAATCAACACTATGCTGTGCAAGATTCAATCCATCATCAGTTGCAGCTACAATAAAAGCAGGCGGAGCATCACTCAACAGTTTTCCCTGCATCTCTTTTGGAAAAAAAGGATAAATAGGAGCAATAAAGCCGGGCCTGTTTTCTGCAGTATAATTATATCCTGCCGATGCAGCTACTGTACCACCAGCTGAAAAGCCCATAATACCGATGCGGTTGGGATCAAGTTTCATTTCATCGGCATGCTTGCGTACGTAAGCAATAGCTGCTTTTCCATCAGCAACAGCCAATGGAATAACGGCATTATTTTCATCATCAAATTGCTTTGTGCCCCAGATGCTGTTCATTTCTGTAACAGGATCAGTTGTTTTGCTGTGCACCAACCGGTACTTTAAAACAAAACAGGTAACACCTTTTTGTACCAGCCATTTGGCCACATCGTAACCTTCACTGTTAATGGATAATGCACGAAAAGCTCCTCCCGGGCAAATAATCACCGATGTACCATTTGCTTTTCCGTCTTCAGGAGCAAATACGGTAAGTGTGGGTTTGCTGACGTTGTACACAATCTTTGTCTGCCAGCCATTATTATCATTTTCAGCTTCATTCCATGTCCAGATTTCTGAACCGGGAGCTGTTCCTTCATATAATTGAATCACTTTTTGCTGGGCGTTTAAACCTGACATAAATAAAATCAACAGGCAGTTTAAGGCAAATAACCGTTTCATAACAAGATCGTTTTAAAAGTCTAAGCTACTGAAAAACAATACGCAACAAATCAAGTAAAAAAAACTTATTCAAAATGAATGAATATTCATTCATTTTTGTAACTTTGTGTTATGGACAAGAAAGAAATCATCCTCCAGACAGTTCTGAAACTGGTAAACCGTGAAGGTTTTTACCACCTCAACATGAAAAATGTAGCAACCGAAGCAGGCATTGCAGCCGGAACCATCTACATCTATTTTTCCAGTAAGGAGCAACTCATTAACGAACTGTATAAAAAACTGGTGAAGGATTATCATTCTGCCATCCTTTCAGGCTACAACCCCGACAGCAGTTTTGAAAGCAACTTCCGCCAGATGACTTCCAATGCCATCGGCTTTTATGCTGAACACAAAGACTATTTCAGTTTTATTGAACAATACACCTACTCCCCTTTTCTCTTCAAAGAAACACTTGAAGAGAGTCTGACGATTCTTGAGCCATTGAAGAAATTATTGCAACAGGCCAAACAAAATAATGAAGTGAAAAACCTGCCGGATGAGTTGTTACTCTCACTGGTATCAGGGCCTATTACAAGCATGATGCGTTTATTTATTGCAGGCAAAGCCGATCTGTCACAGGAACTGCTGCGGCAACAATTAATAGATGCATGCTGGAAAAGTATAATGATCTAAAAATATATGAACAAATGAAGAAAATTTCAGTGATTGCCTTCCTGCTGTTGAGCTTCCAGGCAATCAGGGCACAGGTGCCGGATCCCGTACTCAAAAATTTAATTGATAAGGCTTACGAAAAGAATTCGGCAGTAAAAATCAACGGGTACAAAATCAGGCAAACAGAAATCGACAGACGAACTGCAAAACAAACCTATTTACCAAGAGTTGGCTTCAGCACAACTTACACAAGACTGAACGACGACATTCTTTTTCCATCCGATTTGCAAACATTATTGCTGGGTACACAACGACTGCTGATAAAAGAAAAAGTAGGATTAGGATTTAACAGTCAGCTTCCCTCCAGTATACAACTGAAAGAAGTTCCTCCCATCCAGGAAAAAAATATTTTTAAAGTAACCGCCAATTCGCAGGTGGTTGTGTTCAGTGGTTTAAAAGTACCCATGGCCATTAAAGCAAGCCAGCACCAGGAAAATATTCTCCGCATCTCCAACGAAAAAGAACGGGTACAGGTAATTGCTGATGTGGTTACAACATATGATCAGCTTTCACTTGTACTTGCATCTGAAAAAGTTTTAGCAAGCACCGAAGATTTACTCAATGAACAGAAACGTTTTGTTGAAAATGCCATCCGCAACGGTTTAGCTACGCCGTTAGAACGCCAGAAAATTGAACTGGCACAGGAGCGCTTACACGTAAAGCAGGTTGAGTTTACATCAAACAAAAACACATTGATTGAAAAACTGCACCAGCTTACAGGTTTGCCGGTTGATCAGTTGCAGATCATTCACCCGGTACTGCAACCAATGCTGATTGAAGCTGACTCATTGAAAGAAGCCGAACGTCCTGAAACCAAAATGCTCAACGAAGCAATCATTGCCACTGAGTATAAACGCAAAATGGAACTCACCGATTACCTTCCTAAAGTTGCAGTGTTTGGCCAATACGAATTCCGCAAGCAGGATTTATCTATGCTTGATCCTCGCTGGTATGCAGGTGTGCGTTTGCAGTGGAGTATTTTTGATGGTTTTACTGCAAAAAACAATGCGGAGAAATCAAGCATCGATAAACAGGTATACAGGGAACAGCAGCAGCAGATTAATGAGCTGTATGAACTTGCTGTAACAAAAGCAACGATGGAATGGAAAACTGCCAACCAGAAAATAAGTATGGCACAACAACAGGTTGCGTTGGCAAACAAAATGCTCGACTTTGTAAGCAAGCAATATCAAAACGGTTTAACCACGTTAACCGAATTACTCAATGCATTAAACGATAAAGAAAAAGCAGGGCTTGATCTGCAAAACGCCTTCTTCGAACAACGGAAAGCAAGCATTGCTGTGCTCCAGTACAAAGGCATTCTTCCTCAATACTTCTAAAATTTATTACAATGAACAATATCAATAAATATCTTTTACTCGCAGCTGCAACTTCAGCTGTGTTGTTTTCCTGTAACAAAAGAACTTCCATTAATCAGCCGCAGGGAAAAGTGAAAATGGAAACTGTTGCCATTGCACCCAAACTCGCAGGTCGAGTGCAGAAAATTTTTGTAAGTGAAGGTCAGCAGGTGCATGCTGGTGATACGCTGGCAATACTTGATATTCCTGAAATTAATCCCAAACTTCAGCAAACATCCGGAGCTGTTGAATCAGCCCAGGCACAACTTGATCTTGCACACAACGGTGCAACAAGCGAACAGATCAGCCAGATTGATGGTCAGCTTGATGCTGCACAACAGCAACTTCTTTTTGCTGAACAATCATTTAAACGCATTCAGCAGATGTACAGGGATTCACTTATACCAGCACAGCAATTTGATGAAGTGAGTATGAAATATAAAGCTGCTGCTGCAATGGTGAAAACACTCAATGCAAAGAAGCAGGAAATTTTAAAAGGAACAAGACCTGAACAAATCCGCATGGCAAAAGGACAGGTTGACCGTGCACATGGTGCAACCAATGAAGTGCTGCAGGCAGAAAATGAACGTTACATTATTGCTCCTGCTGATATGCTGATTGAAACCATTGCATTAAAAGTGGGAGAACTGGCTTTGCCTGGTTATACAATGATTAATGGTTATGAAACAAGCACACTTTATTTCCGCTTTACTATTCCTGAATCAAAGATTCATAATTACAAAGTGAATAATACAGTTACAGTAACTGTGCCGTTTACCAATATCAGTATTCCTGCAAAAATTACAGCTATCAAACAGCTGGCAAGATATGCAGACAATACCAGCACATCACCTTCGTATGAATTGGGTGAAACAACTTACGAACTGAAAGTGATTGCAACAGATACTTCAAAGACAACCGATCTTTTCCAGAATTCAACCGTATTACTGAACAACAAATAATCCGCTGATGAAAACATTTTTCACATTAATTAAAAAAGAAGTCAGGCGGATTTTTAAGAATCATGTAGTAATGGCCATCTTCTTTGGTGCGCCTTTGTTATATGGTTTGATGTTTGGCTATGTGTACCAGAAAGCCAAGCTGACTGATCTTCCCATTGTGGTTGTTGATTACGACAACTCTCCTTCCAGCGATAAACTCATTGATGCATTAAACGATAATGAAAACATCAAGGTGGTAACCGTACTTCACGATGCTGCCGGAGTGAAGAAGCTCATCATTGATCATGATTACCAGGCAGTGATTACCATTCCTGAAAATTTTGAAGCAGCCATCCTGCAACGTCGTTATCCTGAAGTGGTGGTTGACATTAACACATCCAACATTCTCACTGCAAACTTTGCAACAAGAGGAATACAGGCTGTGCTTGCAACAACAAATGCAGGTATTGAAATTGAAACATTGAAAAAACAAGGGCTTGCACCACAATATGCTGCCGAACGTTTTGAAAGTTTTAAAGTGCAGTACAACCGCTGGTTTAATCCCGGCAACAGTTATCTTGATTTTATGTGGCCCGGCTTAATGGGTGCAATTATGCAGCAGATCTTTTTCATGGGACTGGCATTATCATTCGCAAGAGATTTTGAAGACAACTATTTTGCAAAACTTGTACGTATCAGCAAATACAGTACATACCATATTTTCCTGAAGGTGATTCCTTATGCTGTATTTGGTGCAGTGATGTGGGCAGCAGTGGCAGCAATGTATCATTTCTTCAATATTCCACTTGCAGTTGAATCGGGTTCAATGCTGTTATTAACAACACTGTTTTCATTTGCCTGCATTTTCACCGGCATACTGTTTTCAATTATGATTCCGAATCAATTGAGAGCAACTGAATTCCTGATGATCATTGCAACGCCAAGTTTTGTATTGAGCGGATTTACCTGGCCACAGGTTGTAATGCCAGATACATTAAAGGCAATTGCGTCTTCTATTCCACTTACCAACTTTCTTGCAGGTTTCAGAAAGCTGGCGATTTATGGCGGTGCAGCAGATGATGTGACCAACCAGGTAAAAGGATTAGCCATTCACACCGGAGTTACATTGTTGTTATCAATTATTTTACTGCAGATAAAAATTAACAGACAAAAGAGAAGACAACAGTCATTACAAAAAAAGCAGGCTTAAGCCTGCTTTTTTCTTCTTGTCATTGATCTACTTCTTCAGCTCATTCAGTTCAACCTGTGGTGATAATACTTTATTGCATTTCTCTGCCACAAGTTCTTTTGTCAATTGAAAAGTCGCCGTTTGTTTTATGTCGAGTGATGAAGTACCTATTTTCACTGTATAAGTTCCTGCTTCTGCAATCCATGAAGTTGAATTGGTATCAAATGAAGCAAGGTCTTTTGGTTCAAGAACAAAGCTGATAGTTTGCTTTTGGCCCGGCTGCAGTAAATCTGTTTTTCCAAATGATTTCAGCTCTTCGCTGGGCTTCTGCAATTTTACTGAAGGAGCAGTAAGATAAAGCTGTACGACTTCCTTACCAGCAACTTTTCCTGTATTGGTTACATCAGCGGTAACAACCAGTTTACCTTTAAATGCTGATGAACTTAATTTAAGATTACTGTATTCAAAAGCTGAATAACTCATTCCATAACCAAACTCATAAGCCGGCTTTACATTGAATGTATTGTAATAACGATAGCCAACATAAATACCTTCATCATAACTTACTTCTGCTGGAATAGATTTAATTCCAAACTGTCCGGCATTTGCTTTCTCAGGAAATTCTTTGCCGGGGAAATTTTTCGCAGTTACATCATCTTCATATTTCACAGGAAATGTAACAGCCAGTTTACCGGAAGGATTTACTTTGCCACTCAACACATCAGCAACAGCATTACCAGCTTCAAGACCCGGTTGCCATGCAAGCAGCACTGCATCTACTTTATCTCTCCAGCTTGTTACTTCAATTACACCACCTGCATTGACAATCACAACAACTTTTTTCCCTTTTGCATGAAAGGCATTGCTTACATCATCAATCAGTTTCAGTTCTGCTTTGCTGAGATAAAAATCATTAGCCACTACCCTGTCTTTTCCTTCGCCTGCATTTCTTCCAATGGTAATAATGGCTACATCACTTGCAGCAGCTTTACTGCTAACAACGCTATTTTCAAGCAGCATTTCAGAAGCATACGGTGTTGGATTGGAAAATTCTTCCAGGAAAGATTTTTTGGGATGCTTGGTTTTATAATCAAATAAATAAGCTGAATAAATACTTTTTAATTCGGCATCAATTGCATAACCGGCATTCTGTAAACCTTCCACAAGCGATACGGTGTATTCTTCATTTACATCGCCGCTTCCTGTACCACCTGAAATAAAATCATATGAAGTATTACCAAACACTGCAATGGATCTTATGTTAACAAAAGGCAAGGTTGACTGATGATTTTTCAGCAACACCATTCCATCAGCAGCTGCTTCACGGGCAAGTTTTGCATGTTGTTTTAAATCGGGTTTATTGCTGAAAACATATTTGCTGTATGCAGGTGTACCGAGAATATAAGCCACAATTCTTGCAGCATTTTCATCCAGTATTTTTATATCGAGTGTTTTGTTATTCACTGCATCCCTGATTGCATTACGCTGTGCAGGTGTGCCGGGCATCAGTAAATCATTACCCGCCTTCATTTGTGCAACGGCATCTTTTCCACCGAACCAATCGGTCATTACCATTCCTTTAAAGCCCCATTCTTTTCTTAAAACAGTTGTCAGCAAATCGTATGATTGAGATGTGTATGTTCCATTCAGAAGGTTGTACGAACTCATCACTGTCCATGGATTTGCTTCTTTAATTACATGTTCAAATCCACGTAAGTAAATTTCACGGATTGCTCTTTCACCTGCAATTACATTCACAGTCATACGGTTTGTTTCCTGGTTGTTCATAGCAAAATGTTTGACAGAAGTACCAACTCCGTTCGACTGAATACCATTAACCATTGCAGCAGCGACTTTTCCTGTCACCAACGGATCTTCAGAATAATACTCAAAATTTCTTGCGCCTAATGGATTGCGCTGTATGTTCATGCCCGGGCCAAGAATTACATCCACACCATATTCTTTTACTTCATTGCCCATTGCTTTACCCACTTTCTCAATCAATTTCACATCCCAGGTTGATGCAAGCAATGTACCCACAGGCCATGCCGTTGCGAAATAAGTGTTGGGATCATTTTCACGTTTTGGTTCAATACGCAAACCTGCAGGTCCATCAGCCACAACAGTAGTTGGCAATCCCAATTGAGGAATGGCAAAGGTTGTACCGGCAGCACCGGGAACTTTATCCATGGTTTGACCAACATTGGGCGCACCACCGGGCATACTCATTGCACCCATGCGCATACCCATTCCCACAACGAGATTAATCTTTTCTTCCAACGTCATTTTACTGACGATTTCTTTAGCCTTAGTCATGTTGTTTTGTGAGAAAAGAAAATAAGGAGTAAGCAGCAGCAATACAGCAAACGGGAAAAAGAGTTTCATGTGATAATTTGTTGTTTGTTTTAAAGGACACATGTTATAACCCAGCTCTCTGCTATACCGGGCGGAAGAATAACCTATCCGTTTAATACAACAGCTGAGCTTTTGAATGGTTATTTCATTACAATCGTTTTATTAGACTGTAAATCTCACAGAAATCTCAACGAAGTGATTTGATAATTGTCAAATAATCTCAGCGGGCCGACCTGATCCTGCTCAGCGTTTCAAGCGTTACACCAAGGAAAGAGGCGATATAAGAAAGTGGCACCCGTTGAATAATTCCCGGTGATTGCTGCACCAAACGTTCATAACGTTGCTGGGCTGTTTCAAACTGGATGGAGTCCATCCGCTGCTGTGAAAGTATCAGCGAAAGAGTCATCATTTTCCTGAAAAGTGTTTCCACATCATGGTATTCAGCTGCAAGTCTTGTAAGATCGTTGTAATGAATTCCCATTACTTCCGATGGCTCAAGTGTTTGAATAATCAGGTGACTTGGTGTGCGTTGAAAAAAACTGGTGATGGAAAGAAAAAACTGTTGATCGAGAGCAATCCACTCAGTAATTTCTTTTTCATTTTTATAATAGTAAATTCTTGCTACACCTTTTTTGATGAAGAAAATATAATCGGCCACTTCTTTTTCCCGGACAAGAAAATGATCTTTTTGTACTGTCCATTGCTTCCATGCCGCAAAAAAAGGATTACTGCTTTCAACTGAAAGTGTAGAGATTGAGCTAATGGCTTTTTCTAGTTCCTGCACAGAAAAAAATTGTGAGCAATAATAACAATTTAGTACGATAAAAAGCGGCTGTACACCTGTTGCTGAAACGCTTTACCTGTAGTTTCCATCTGTTGAGCAGCATTGTTACCTTCCGATTGATAGATAATTTTCATGCCATTGTTGTCATACGAAACAGATCCGCTATCATCCATCCATACAAAACCATTATCAAAAGAATAAAAGGCAAAATGTTTTGAATAGGGATTAAACAAATCTTTGCTCCATGCAAACTCATCGGAAGAAATACCTAATTGCGAAAGCAGCGAAGCCGGAATATCAACCTGTGCTGCTATCTGATTCATGGTTTTTCCTTTAAACTCATCCTTTAATACATTACCGGCAAACAAAAGTGGAATATGTGATCTGCGTGGTTCCCATGCTTCATTTTCTTCTTTGGGTAAACGGTGACCATGATCGGCAACAAGCACAAACAATGTATTGTTGTACCAGCTTTCTTTTGCAGCTGCTTCAAAGAAGTTTTTTAAGCATTGATCCGTATAATAAGCTGTGCTCCTGAACTGGTTGGGCCGGTCTTTTCCCGGAAACTTGGGAGCATCGGGTAACTCAAAAGGTTCGTGATTGCTTAATGTAAGAATGGTGCTGAAGAAAGGTTGTTGCTCCTTTTTTAAATCAAGTAACACCCTGTTAAAAACTACATGATCAAACACGCCCCATTTGGAAGTTGTTTCTGTTTTCTGAAAATCTCTTACATCAACAAGGCGCTGAAAATCTTTTTGCAGTACAAATGATCGCAGGTTAAAAAAATCAGTTTCACCACCATAATAAAATGAGGTTTGATAACCATTCTTGTAAAGCGATGATGAAAGCGCAGGTAGCTTTTGCGATTTAATGGGAATATTGATGATGCTTTTTGTAGCCAGTGATGGATAACCTGTCATAATACTTGTAAAACCAATATCGGTTCTGAAGCCGGTTGAATGCAGGTTGGTAAACAGCAATCCCTGATCGATAAGTGTACTGAAAAAAGGAGTAATGCCTTTTTCACCATCCAGGTCTTCAATCAAATCAGCAGTAAAACTTTCGAGAATAATCAAAACAATATTGGGACGGTTATTTTTCAATACAGGAATTACAGAATCCTTAGCAAGGAAAAGACTATCACATATTACAGAAGCTTTCTTTGCATCCATATGCTGAAATGCATTTGATTCAGCTTCTTTCTGATCAATCACATCACGTATAAAATTCCAGCTGGTGTTAATGGCTGAATGATTCAATGCCTGGTTGTTGGAATAATAAGCACTTGATACAGTTAAAGGCGATGTTGATACGCCTCCTCTTCCGGCAACAATAAACAAACCAACAATACCTGCCACAAGAAACAAACGAATGACAAAAGATGGATAGCGGATTTCCTTCATTGCAGGAATAAATCTCTTTGAAATAACTATTCCCGTAAAAATGAGGAAGGTCATGATGACCAGTGAAAGAAAAATTGGTGAAGAAAGCGAGCTTGTTAACGCTGCATCAGGCGATGCCATCATTAACGAAAATGCCCTGTAATCTACTTTGCTACCCCATTCCCTGTAAAGGTTCAGATCAATTACTGTAAGCAGACTGATGATGCAGATGCTGATAATCATGTACACCTTAAAAAATTTCTGCCATGCAGGAATTTTTCCAATCATAAATGCTATCAGTAAAATCAGTAATGGAATTGCACCAATATATGCTGCAGCCGATAAATCCATAGGCATACCAGCAACAAAAGAGTAAAAGGCCGAAGCCGCATCGCCTTTCCATTTAGCCATTACAGAAAACACGAAAAAGACACGGCAAAGCGCAAAAAAGAATAACCAGAAAAGAGCGAACCGAAGAATTCCCCAAAGCAAAGATTTCATAATAAAAAGTATCCGTCTGCAAAGATCATTAAATTGAACCAAGTTCTGTCAATTCAGAGCCATCAATTTGCTATTTTTAATTTATGAAGCGAAAACATTTTCTCAAAAAGCTTATTCCGGCAGGATTGGTTTTACAAAACCCGGCTGTATTGAACATCAACGAAGAAGATGAATCAGCTCCCGGCAGCATCATTATTCCACCTTATTTAAAACAAGGCGATACAATCGGCATTACATCTCCTGCTGGTTACACCACACTGAAAGATATACAGCCGGCAATTGACCAGATTCAAAGCTGGGGATTTAAAATAAAAGTGGGCGATACAATTGGCAAAAGAGATTTCACTTTTGGTGGCACCGATGATGAACGAAGAGCTGATTTTCAGCAAATGATCGATGATGCTTCAGTAAAAGCGATTCTATGTGCAAGAGGCGGATATGGATTTGTGCGGATTATTGACAGGATTGATTTTTCAAAACTAAAGCTGCATCCAAAATGGATGATTGGCTTCAGCGATATTACAGTATTGCATAGTCATGCAAACAGGAATGTAGGTATTGCAACCATTCATTCAAAAATGTGCAACAGTTTTCCTGAAGACTGGAGCAAAGCTGAGCCTGTACAAATTGAAACTATTAACTCTATTCGTGATGCACTAAAAGGAGTTAAGATGCATTATTCACCTGTGCCAAATGAAAAAAACAGGTTGGGCACAGCAACTGGAACACTTGTAGGTGGTAATTTAAAAACACTTGAATCGCTGGCAGGAAGCAAAAGCGATATAACTACTGCAGGAAAAATTTTATTTGTGGAAGATACAGGCGAATACATGTACAGTATTGACCGTATGTTCTGGAATTTAAAACGTTCGGGTAAACTTGATCATCTTGCAGGATTAATTGTTGGTGGTTTTAAAGTAAAACCCGACGATGATCCGACTGAACAGTTTGGAAAAACTTTGCAGGAGATTGTGCTGGAAAAAATCAAAGATTGTACATATCCTGTTTGTTTTGATTTTCCGGTGGGCCACCAGAAAAATAATTTTGCATTAAAATGTGGATTGAAACATAAACTTGTTATCAGCACATCGCAAAGTACTTTAAATGAATTATGAGAAAATGAACCAGACTAACAGGAACCACACAATTAAAAAAACAGAAATGGTCAGTAAATCATTACTGATATCACTAAATTTTTTCTTTTTAAAAGCCAGTTGATAAACAATCCAACCAACAAAAGCTAAAGGCACAACCCCAAGTCTTAAAAAAGAGTAAATCATAGATTTGATTTTTACTAAATATAGTTATTATGATAAAAATTCCACCATACCTAAAGAAAGGCGATACAATCGGTATTACATTACCAGCCGGATATATGACAAAGGAAAAAGCACAAACCTGTATTGATACTTTGCAGCAATGGGGTTACGAAGTTTTGATTGGGAAAACATTGGGCAGCAAATCAAAAACCTATTTCAGCGGAACAGATGAAGAACGGTTGAATGAATTCCAGGCGATGCTTGATGAACCTTCCGTCAAAGCAATTCTTTGCGGACGTGGTGGTTATGGTGTTGGTAGAATTATTGATCAGCTCGATTTTACTTCGTTCAAAAAAAATCCAAAATGGATTATTGGCTTCAGCGATATTACAGTGCTGCATGCACACATAAACCGCAATTATAAAATTGCCACACTCCACTCTCCTATGGCCGGTGCATTTAATGATGGCGGTTTTAAAAACAAATATGTACAATCGCTGAAAAATGCGTTGCAGGGAATAAAAGCAAATTATTCATTTAAACCACATCGTCTCAATCATAACGGAACGGTAACTGCTGAATTGGTTGGAGGTAATCTTGCATTACTTGCTCATCTTATCGGCACCAAAAGTGATGTACAAACCAAAGGAAAAATTCTTTTCCTGGAAGATGTAGGCGAACAGCATTACAACGTAGACCGTATGTTGCACCAGATAAAGCGAAGTGGCAAATTGGATCAACTTGCAGGGTTAATCATTGGTGGATTTACAGATATGCAGGATACCGAACGCCCATTTGGAAAAAAAGTGTACGACCTGATTTACGATTTAGTGAAAGAATATAACTACCCTATTTGTTTTGGCTTCCCGGTAAGTCACGATAAAGAAAACTATGCATTAAAAGAAGGTGTAGTTCATAAGTTAATCCTTACGAAACAAACCTGTTCGTTAAAAGAAGCTGAATAATCTTTTCCTATATTTCAATCAAACGCCTGCTTGAAAAAGCAGGCGTTTGATATTAAAAACTCTCACTAAAAAAATCTATGTCATTATTTATTGCTGGTGATGCGCATTTTATAAAACGATCTCCATACAAAAATCAATGCAATTACAAGAAATACAAGACCAGCATAAGGTGCAAAATCCCTGAATGATTCTGATATTGCAATTTCCATTGCCAGCAAACCAAACAGTGTTGTGAATTTAATGATCGGGTTAAGTGCTACAGATGAAGTATCCTTAAACGGATCACCTACTGTGTCACCAACAACTGTTGCATCATGCAACGGAGTACCTTTTGCTTTTAATTCTACTTCTACTACTTTCTTAGCATTATCCCATGCACCACCGCCATTAGCCATAAATACTGCCTGGAACAAACCAAACACAGCAATACCAATTAAATAACTAACGAATAAAGCAACCGGGCTTGATGCAACATTATCGCCACCAATACTTGCAGGTGAAGAGAAGCATGCAAATGCTAGTGCAAAGAAGAATACTGAAATGAAAATATTGAACATTCCTTTTTGTGCATATTGCGTACAGATTTTCACCACTTCAACTGATTTTGATTCATCTGCTTTTTTAGGTGCATTTGGATCAAGATTGATGTTGCGTTTAATGTATTCTACAGCACGATATGCACCTGTTGTAACAGCCTGCATAGATGCTCCTGTAAACCAGTAAATAACTGCACCACCTAACATAAATCCGAGAATTGTATAAGGATTTAAAAGGTTCAGAATACTTTCTGGTTCTACACCCAGTGTTTGTTTGATCATTAAAATCAAACTGAAGATCATTGTTGTGGCACCTACAACTGCAGTACCAATTAATACCGGTTTTGCAGTTGCTTTAAATGTATTACCTGCACCATCATTTGCTTCGAGATAGTATTTTGATTTTTCCCAATCAGGTTTAAATCCAAAATCTTTTTCAATTTCTTCGCTAACGTTGGGCACTTCTTCAATCAATGATAATTCATAAACAGATTGTGCATTATCTGTTACAGGACCATAACTGTCAACGGCAATTGTAACAGGTCCCATGCCCAGCAAACCAAATGCAACCAAACCAAATGCAAATACAGAAGGATAAATCATGATTTCTGCAAGACCATGTGTACTTACAAAAAATGCAGTAAACATCAGTAATACAAATACAAGTCCTTTCCAGAAAGCAGAGAAATTACCTGCAACCAAACCGGAAAGAATAACCAATGATGCGCCACCTTCTTTACCTGCATTTACAATTTCGCCCACATGACCTGATTTAGGTGATGTAAAGATTTTTGTAAACTCAGGAATCAATGCGCCACCGATTGTTCCACAACTGATGATGATGGAAAGAATCCACCACATGTCGGTATTTCCATTTAAATCAGGAATTAAGAAATAACTGGCAGCAAATGTTACAAGGATTGAAAGAACAGAAGTAATCCAAACAAGGTTTGTTAATGGCTGTTCAAAATCAAGGTCTTCTGCTTTACCATATTTTGACTGACTGATTGCAGAGTTAATATAAAATGCAACAACAGAAGTAATCACCATTAAAATACGCATCACAAAAATCCAAACAAGCAATTCGGTTTGAATGGTTTCACCACCAGTAACTGCAAGCAGAATAAATGAAATCAATGCAACACCTGTTACACCATAAGTTTCAAAACCATCAGCAGTTGGTCCAACACTGTCACCAGCATTATCACCTGTACAATCGGCAATAACACCAGGGTTTCTTGGATCATCTTCACCAATTTTAAATACAACTTTCATCAGGTCAGAACCGATGTCAGCAATTTTTGTGAAGATACCACCAGCAATACGCAATGCAGAAGCACCAAGTGATTCACCAATGGCAAAACCAATAAAACATGCACCGGCAAGATTTCCTGGCATTAATAATAAAATCACCAGCATCATGGTTAATTCCAGTGAAATCAACATCACACCAATACTCATACCTGCATTAAGAGGTATGGTTAATAAGTTAAGGGGTTTACGTTTGAGGGAAGCAAAAGCCATACGTGCATTTGCCAATGTATTCATGCGTATGCCAAACTTTGCAACAAGGTATGAACCAAGAATACCAATAACGGTCCATAACAATATCAGCAATACACCGCCTATTCCGAATAATGGTTCACCGCCTTCGCCTTTAGCCAGGAAACCAAAGTAACCTGCAACAGCAGCACCAATGAAAATGAACAGAATGGCTAAGAATTTTCCCTGCTGCTTCAGGTATGCAGAGCATGTTTTGTAAATCACATCTGCAATGTCCAGCATGCTTTTGTGTGCAGGCAGATTCTTAACACGGGTGAACTGATAAAAACCAAATAACAGCCCAAGGGCTGTAACTAAAAATCCCCAATACAATATGTGTTGATCTTTTATTGTGTTGGGGATTCTTAAATCTGCCTCACCAGCGTGAAGCAAGACTGGAGCAACAAGTGTTGCTAGAGAGATGGCAAACTTTTTCATTTTATTAAATGTTTGTTTCGAAGGATATAAAAAACAGTGACAGAAAAAATCACTCTAATTTATTTAAAATCAAAAAACAAAATCAAATATAAGCGCTTATATATTTTTTTTATGACGCAATGTACGCAATCGTTGCCGTTATCAAATAGCAACCAAAAAAAAAATTACAAATGGTATTTAAAATTTATTTTTTAATGGTTTATCTTTATTGATGTTTAAACACCAAAAACAACCAGCCGGACTTTTCCCCCTCTCTGAAACCCTTTGCTGTATTTGCTTTTACATGAACTGAACCCAATTAGATGATTATGATCAGAGAAAGTTGTGATAACTGTCACAAAAAAACCTGTAATTGATCATTTGGAAGCAACAACTTAGATTGAAAATTTGCACTTGTAAATTTATCAACGTTTAAACATTCTTTTATATGATACAGAAACTGACAATCTTTTTGATCGCTGCTTTTATGTTAAGCGGCACAATTAACGCCCAAACAAAATATACCGTTAAATCATACACTTTACTTGTAAACGGTACTTCTAATGTTCACGACTGGAGTTCAAAAGCAACAAGTATTAATGTTACCGGTGACTTTTTAATTAACAACGGAAGCATTGAAAAAATCAATTCAGCTTCAGTAAATGTGGTGTCAAAATCACTGAAAAGCACAAAGAACTCTGACCTGATGGATGAACGTACATACAGTACCATCAAAGCAGATCAGTTCCCGTACATGACTTTCATTATGACGAAAGTTGCTTCTATCCAGAAAAATGGTGCTGAAACAATTGTAACCGTAAATGGCAACTTAACAATTGCCGGCGTTTCAAAACCAATTGATCTTGTTTTGAAATGTAAAGTTCAGCCAAGTGGTGACTTACAGATTACCGGAAGTGAAAAAATTCAGATGTCAACCTTTGGCATTAAACCTCCAAGCTTTATGCTGGGTGCAATGAAAGTTGCAGACGAAATCACAATTTCTTGGGATGTTCTTCTTAAAAAATAAACTAACAACTATCTTCTAAACGTAAAAAAAACAAATATGAAACGTTACATGACAAACTGTGTGAGAAATTTAGCTTTTGCTTTGCTTGCTGTTTCTCCTTTGCTTACAATGGCTCAACAGCCTCAAATTCAAAACCTGAGAGCGTACGATCAAAGTGGTATCAACGTGTTTGAAACACCTAAAAAAACTGATGTAAAATTTGATGGTTTAAAAGTACGCTTTGGTGCTGGTTTTACTCAGCAATTCCAGGCTATTAAAAGTGAAAACCCAGGCGCTGCTAACAGTGGTGGTACTACAGTAGCAACTGCTGGTGCAAATAAACTGTATCCATTGAAACCCGGATTCATGACTGCTCAAGCAAACCTGTTCACTGATGTTCAGTTAGCTGATGGTATCCGTTTAAATGTTACAACTTATCTTTCTGCCCGTCACCACAACGAAGCTTGGGTTAAAGGTGGATATATTCAATTCGATAAAGTTCCTTTCAAAGGCGAATTCTGGGATAAACTGATGAGCGTTGCAACACTTAAAATTGGTCACTTTGAAGTGAACTATGGTGATGCACACTTCCGCAGACCCGATGGTGGACAAACTTTATACAGCCCCTTCATGGAAGGAAACGTAATGGACGCTTTTGCTACTGAAATTGGTGGTGAAGTTTACTTACAAAAGAATGGCCTGTTTGGTATGCTGGGTGTTACAAACGGTATGATTAAAGGAAACATCGATACAGTTATCGTTGGAACAGCTCCAGATCCAGGTACAACTAAAAAACCTTCTGTTTACCTGAAAGGTGGTATCGACAAACAAGTTACTGAAACTGTACGTTTACGTTTAAGCGGTAGCTATTATCACAATGGTGGTTCTTATGGTAGTGGTTTAACACTTTATGGTGGCGACCGTACCGGTTCTAACTATCAGAATGCTTTCGACAAATGGGTAGCAAGTGGTGCAGCTCAGGCTTACACAGCAACTGCTTTCTCTGGCCGTTACAACCCAGGTTTCACTGCAAAAGTTGACGCTGTTATGCTGAATGCTTTCGCAAAAATCTCTGGTTTTGAATTCTTCGGAACTTATGAATCTGCAAACGGAAGAGCAAAATCTGAAACTGCAATGCGTCATGCTTCACAATATGCAGTTGAAGGTATCTACAGAATAGGAAAACAAGAAAATGTATTCCTTGGTGTACGTTACAATGGAGTAAAAGCTGATGTAAGTACTACTGCTTCAGTTGATGTAAACCGTTTCTGCCTTGCTGGTGGCTGGTTCCTTACAAAGAATGTGTTACTGAAAGCTGAATACGTAAATCAACTTTACAAAAACTTCGCACAAACTGATTACCGTTACAATGGTAAATTCAATGGTGTTGTTGTAGAAGCTGTTGTTGGTTTCTAATAACAAAAAAGAAAAACCATTCATATATAACAGGGCCCTGCAGAAGTCTGCAGGGCTTTTTTTAATTTGCACTTTATGACCAGGTTATTGCTATTTCTGAGTTTGCTGTTTCTGAAAGCAGACAGAGGTATTCATATCAGAATTTCGTACCAGATTGACGAAAAAAGCCAGATGTTACTTTCCGGCAAAACCAATCTGCAGGATTACCAATGCAGCTGCAATGACCAGTTTCCTCCTGCAGTACTTGATGCTGAAATCAATCCTGCAAACGGCTCTATCAGTTTCAGTAATACCGGTTTAATGGTAAGAACCAAGCAACTTGATTGCCACGACTTCATCATTACACATTACATGCACAAATCGTTACTTGCTGAGAAATTTCCTTACATAAAGGTTCAGTTTGTAACAGCACAGCCGCTGCATACCGACAAACTGCTGGCAATTGGTAAAGTTTATAATTACAGTGTAACCACGGTTATTACCTTAGCCGGTGTTTCAAGAACACATATTCTTCCTGTACAATTAACCAGGTTAAACAAACAACTTTATAAAATCAATTCATCAATAGAATTAACAATGACGGAGTTTAACATAAAAGTGAAAACACCTTTAAACATTGTTAAGGCGGAAGATAAAGTACTGATACGTTTTGCCATCCAGGCAATAACAGGGGCTTAATTCAGCAGTTGGTGAAAATTAAATTGAAACAGGCATTTCAGAGATTCTCTTACTCTTCCATTTCGTCACGGTAAAGACGCTTGAGTTTGATGCCACTGATTGGTGCTACAATTAACGGGAACTTCTCTACTTCCACATTACTCTGGTCAAGACCAAAGCCTTTTTCTTCACTGAGAGCGAACTTTTTAATGGTAAAGTAGAGGCGCATAATAATCCGTTCAAACAAAGGCAGTTCATTATCCTGACTGAGGAATTTTTCCAAAACAACAAACTGGAAGTCGCCCACTACATTATTACGCTGCAAGCTTTCGTAACGGCTGGTGATATTCACTTCCTTATTCGACACCATTTCTTCCACCACCTTGCGGAACATGAGGTTAATACGAGGCTGCATACGGAAACCAAGCCTGAATTCAACCCGTATCACTTCATTGGGAATAATGGTTGTTACCTCATATTCGCAGGTATAAGGATCATCCAATGTATCCACATGCACAAACCAATAAATATCAGCACGTTTTGGTTTACGGTTGAGAATAGAATAAATGATCTTATGCTCAATTTCAGAAGGATTGTTGGCACTGGTGAGGTAAACAAGATGTGTGGCATATTTTGTAACCGACATATCATTGCTCAGCTCCTGCAGTAATGGAATGTAATGTTCAAGACGTACAAACTCCACGTAACGGTTCTTGATTTTTCTTGAACGGAACCAAACGTACATAATCAAAAACAGCAATCCGCCAACGATGAGTGCAATATAGCCGCCATGTGTAAACTTCATTAAGTTGGCAAACAGGAAGCTGCCCTCAATTGAAATATAAACCAGTAAAAACAGGTAAATCAAACTGGATTTAACCCTGTGTGCAACAAGGTAATTAGCAAACAGAATGGTGGTTGCGATCATACACAAAGTGATAGCAAGACCATAAGCTGCTTCCATATGTGCTGCCGACTTAAAATAAAGAGTAATACCAACACAACCTGCTAATAACATAAAATTTACAGCCTGGATAAACAACTGTCCACGCTCTTCGCTGGGATAATTAATTTTAACTCTAGGCCATAAGTTGAGGCGCATTGCTTCACTGATCAATGTAAACGAGCCACTGATCAATGCCTGGCTGGCAATAATAGCTGCAATTGTTGCAATAATTAAACCTGCTAACCTGAACCATTGTGGCATTACACCATAAAATGAATTGAAACCCGAGGAAATCATATCGGATGTAATTACATCTCCGCTGTGATTTGCCAGCAACCAAGCTCCTTGCCCGAAATAGTTTAAGATAAGACAGGTTTTTACAAACATCCATGAGATACGGATATTAGCTCTCCCACAGTGCCCCAGATCACTATACAAAGCTTCCGCACCCGTTGTACATAGAAAAACACCCCCTAAAATCCAAAATCCGTTATGATAGTTTCTTAATAAATCAATTCCATAATAAGGATTAAATGCTTTGAATACATGTAAATAGTCAGTAAAGTGAATGACCCCCATTACAGCAAGCATCAAAAACCATATCATCATAATTGGACCAAACGCCCTGCCAATATAACTGGTGCCAAACTGCTGGATCATAAAAAGAAATACAAGAATGGCAATGACTATATAAACAACTGTTGATTGCTGAATATGTTTAAACGCATCAATCTGCTTTAAACCTTCAATAGCTGATGTAACCGAGATGGGAGGAGTAATCATACCATCGGCCAGAAGTGCTGCACCACCCAGCATTGCGGGTAATACCAGCCACCTTTTCCTTCGGCGCACAAGTGTATAAAGTGCAAAAATTCCACCTTCACCCCTGTTATCTGCTCTTAAAGTAAGCCATACATATTTTACAGTAGTTTGAAGAGTAAGTGTCCAGATTATGAGCGATAATGAGCCGATGATCAGAAACTCATCAATCTTTTTACCTGAAATAATACCATTAAGTACGTACAATGGAGATGTACCGATATCACCATAAATAATCCCTAATGCAATTAATAAACCGGCCGCCGTTGCTTTTGAAGTGTGCTTTCCCACAAACAAATTTTATTAGTGAGGTACGAACCAATTTTGATTGGTTTTTTGTTAAACGCTGTCAAAGGTAGGTTTTGCTGTGAATTGTGCAAAAATTTGAACTCAGCCCTTTGTACCGGTTTTTTGAATCCAGATAAGACTTCCATCACCATAACTGAGAAAACGGAAATCGTTGTGAAGAGCATAATCATAAATCTTCTTCCAGCCATTACCTGTCAGCGCAGCAACAAGCAATAGTAATGTTGAACCTGGTTGATGAAAATTGGTTACAAGTGCATCGGCAATCCTTGCAGTGTAACCGGGAGCAATGAGAATCTGCGTATGGCAAACAAGTTCATCTTCATCATTACTGTCCATCCATTTGAGCAAAGCTTCCAGTGCTTCTTTTACAGAAAGTTGCTGAAGCGGCAGATCATAAGCATCCCACTGCTGAATTTCCAACTCACTGATGGAAGCCTGCGGATAAAGCTTGGCCTTTACACCCATCCAATACAATGTTTCAAGTGTTCTTAAGGAAGTGGTGCCAACAGGAATGATTGTTTTGCCCGTATAATTGAGAATGGTTTGTACTGAAGATCGTTTTACCTGTATCCACTCCTTGTGCATTTCATGCTGCTGCATGGTTTCACTCTTAACAGGCTTAAACGTTCCTGCACCTACATGCAGTGTTACGTATTCTTCTGTAATTCCTTTTTGCTGAAGTTCAGCAAGCAGACCTGTTGTAAAATGTAAACCTGCAGTTGGAGCAGCAACACTTCCTTCGTGTTTTGAATAAACGGTTTGGTAACGTTCGTAATCCGATTGCTCGGTTTGACGTTGCAGGTAAGGTGGCAACGGCAGTATTCCGGCATAATGAAGTATTTCAGCAAAGCTGTGTCCCGATGACCAACTGAATTCAACAATAAAATGATCGGCTTTTTTTTCAATCTTCTCTGCAAACAGCGAAACTTCTTTATCCTGCACGATTATTTTCTTTTCCAGCAAACCCTGTTTCCATTTGGATGCACCGCCAATCAAACAATTCCATCTTATACTGCCAGTGCTTAACATGGCAGTTGTCAGTTCGGCATTTTCTGATGGTTCAAGACAAAAAATTTCAATGGTACTTCCGGTTGACTTGGTGAACAAGAGCCGGGCTTCGATCACCTTTGTGTTATTGAATAAAAGCAAGGTATCGTCTGAAAGATATTTGCCAATGTTCCTGTAAATATCTTCTTCAATCAATCCATCCTTGTAAATAAGCAGTTTGCTTAAATCTCTTTCAGCAAGTGGATAACGGGCTATCCGTTCATCAGGAAGATGATAAGTAAAATCTTTGATCTGTAACTGCGATGGATGCATTGTGCGAAGATCGGTTGTGAACAGGAATCTGAAAAACAAAAAAGCCGCCGGTTTAACCAGCGGCTGATATTCATTTATTATTCTTTAACTCAATATTCCCAGCGAACAAATGCTTCGATGGCTGCATATTGGGTTAAACCAAGTTTAGCATACAAATCAGCTGTTGCTGCATTGCGTTCTTCTGCACGTTGCCAGAATTCCCTGCTATCGCTTCCCTGGAATGGAACCATGTCTTTCTGCGACTGGTGAATGAAAATTCCAAAACGTTTCTTCATCACCTGTTCAGGACTCATTGGAATTGCCATCTGAATTTCTTCAATATGCCATTCCTGCCATGCACCTTTGTACAACCACAACCAGCAATCATTAATCCACTCATCGCCTGCTGCTTTAATACGTTTTAATGATTCAAGAACAATGTTGAAGCAAACAAGATGTGTGCCGTGCGGATCAGCAAAGTCGCCAGCACAGAATACCTGGTGAGGCTTTACCTGACGCAGCAATTCCATCGTCTGCAGCACATCTTCTTCTCCCATCGGGCTTTTTTCAATTGTGCCTGTTTCGTAGAAAGGAAGATTCTGGAAATGCCACTGGCCTTCTTTCAAACCAACGTAACGGCAGGTTGCTGCTGCTTCGCAACGACGGATGAGACCTTTGATATTCCTGATATCGGCTGTATCAACTTCGTTTGATTTTTTATTTTCAAGATATCCGCTGGCTTCTGAAAGAATGGATTTTGATTTATTCGTATCTACTCCAAACATTTCTTCAAAACCTACAGCAAAATCAAGGAAACGAGTAACAAACTCATCAGTTACCGCAATGTTTCCACTGGTTTGATAAGCTACATGCACTTCATGTCCCTGGTCGTGCAGGCGTTGAAATGTTCCGCCCATTGAAATGATATCATCATCCGGGTGCGGGGAGAAAATCATTGAACGTTTAGGATAAGGAATACTTCTCTCGGGATGATTAGGCATTACTGCATCGGGTTTACCACCTGGCCAGCCAGTAATACTGTCACGCAGTAAATAATAAACCTGCAGGTTAATTTCGTAAGCATCCCCTTTTTCAACCAGCAAATCACTTAAACCATATTCGTTGTAATCGCTGTTGGTGAGACTGAGAACCGGCTTGCCTAATTTAAGTGCCATGTTTACCACAGCTCTTTTCATCATTTTATCAGTCCACTCACAATCGCCGGTAAGCCATGGGCTTTTATTACGGGTAAGATCAGCCGCTGCCATCTCATCAATGATAAATGTTACATCATCATGATTCTGCAGCAAGGATGCCGGTACTTGTTCTGTATCGTCGCCCTCAACTGATTGCTGAATAACCGGAGCTTTGGTTGGGCCCCATGCCATCAGTAACACTTTTCTTGCTTTGAGGATTGTGCCAATACCCATTGTTATTGCAAGACGTGGAACTGCACTGATGTTTGCAAACTCATAACTGTTGGCAAGACGTGTTGAGTTGGTTAACGTAATCAGCCTTGTTTTTGTAAACACGCTTGAACCGGGTTCGTTAAAACCAATATGACCGTTGATGCCAATACCAAGAATCTGCA
Source organism: Chitinophagaceae bacterium UBA1931 (assembly GCA_002337125.1). Classification (GTDB taxonomy): domain Bacteria; phylum Bacteroidota; class Bacteroidia; order Chitinophagales; family Chitinophagaceae; genus Lacibacter. The sequence goes on along the minus strand of DDFJ01000001.1, from coordinate 350,159 downwards.
GATCTACTCCGCCCGCATCAGCAATCATTTGTTCATATTCAGCGCAATGCTTTTTAATATCTTCTTTTGGAACGGTGCCATCAGGTATAAAACAATTGTTCTGATCAATATCCACTTTATCAAACAACTGCTGTTTCATAAAGCGGTGATAACTCTGAATGGCATCTTTTTCTATGGGGTAATATTCATCAAGGTTAAATGCAATTACATTTTTAAAACTCAAACCCTCTTCTTTGTGCAGACGAACCAGTTCTGCATAAAGCGATTTTGGTGTTGAGCCGGTTGCAAGCCCCAGCACACATTTTTCATTCTTTGCCTGCTTTTCCCTTATCAGGTCTGCAATCTGTTTCGCTGCAAACGCTGATCCTTCTTTTGCTGATGGAAATATCTTTGTCGGAATCTTTTCAAAACTGTCGATTAAATCAATCGGAGCAATCTTTTTAGCCATGCTGAAAGTATTTAGTGAATGGAGTTGCAAATATATTAAAACATACTGGTGATGAATGATGAAAACGGTTGCGCATAATTGCAACAAAGCCTTTCATTGCTGAAAGGCTTTGTGTATGCTGATTTTATCTTAACGTCCAAAATCATCCTGCACTCTTACAATGTCATCTTCATTGCTAGGGTTGGCTTCATCGGTGTGTTGCCAGATTTCTGCAACCATACCCCAATCATCCAATCCTACGAGTCGGTGACGTTCGCCCTGCCTGAGTTTGATCACATCACCCACATTTAATTTATGCAGCTGCTTTTCTTCGTCTGTATCGCTGGTAACAACACCTGCAGTGCCACCAATACATTTCCAGATTTCGGCACGGCGGTGATGATACTGCCAGCTTAATCTTGTTTTTGGCGCAACAAGCAAAATTTTCGGGCTGAGCTTGTTTGTAATTTTCAGTTCATCAAAATTCTCATCGGGAAAGAAATGTTTGGCAAATTCAGCAGCCTGGGATTCATCAATTACATAAAATCCACCCCAGGGACGGCTATCGTCTTTATTAATAACCCTGAAACCAAGTTCATCCAGTAAAGCTGCGGCCTGTTCAAATGTTTGTTGCTTGTTTTGCATAGCGAATGTTTAGTGATTTGAGGATGCAAAGGTATAATGTTGAAGCAAACGGATCAGTATTGGCAAAAAAATAAGGCCAGCGATTGCTGACCTTTTGTGACTCCGTCAGGATTCAAACCTGAAACCTTCTGATCCGTAGTCAGATGCTCTATTCAGTTGAGCTACGGAGCCATTCCGTTAAACGGGCTGCAAATATAGGGCGGTTCAATTAATTTTTGAAATCTTTATTCAATTCATTCGAATAAAAAAGAAACCACCCATTTAAGGGTGGTTGATGATGCGATTTATTTGATCAGGCTTAAAGCACTTAGCCAGCCTGTTCGTTTGGTGGCCCAGCTGCTCAGAAAGGCTTCGGGTTTTAACCCTCCTTCAAACTTTTTCAGTAATCCTGAAGCATCTGCAAGGGTTTTTACAGTGTTTGCAGTGCTGATGAGATTCTGAACATTAAACCCCTGCTTAAACATGTCGGGCTTAATAAAACCGGCAAGAGATGCGATGCTTTTACCCACACCTACTGCATCTGTAACCTTACTTGCGGTATTCAGAAAATTAGTTTTACCAGTTGCCCACTGGCTGGTAAAAGATGTTGGCTTAATGGCGTTTGTAAACTGTGTTAACAGGCTTCCAACATTGGCTGTTCCTGTGCCAAGTTTTGTTGTTATCTGACCAAATGAAGTCCCTGCAAGTAGCAGTACAAAAATTACTGTAAAAAAATTCCCTTTCATAGTTTAAAATTTTTAGTGAAGGTAGCAGAAAAGCAACCTTTCTTATAATGTATATAAAAATATAACCAGGATTTTTTTCAGAAGTCTATTTTCATTTTTCAAGTTAATCCCAGGTTAATGACCGGCTTTTTATGTTTGACAAAAACAAGAATCTGAAATCAAAAAAGTCCCCCGAAGATTGGGGGACTAATAAAATAATCATTTGTTCATCTTACCTGAACCGATAACCTAATGACAATCCGAATCCGGTATTCCTATAAGCTGTTTTATTATTTACACCTTCAATTTGCGGGTTAATTTTTGCCATTCCCCATTGTGCATTCAGTTGCAGGCTCCAGCGGTTGCTCATTTCATATCCAACGAGGAGATTAGCTCCTGCATCAAGTCTCTTTGCATAATAAGCCGATGTGGCTTCTGCAAGCGTAACAGAATTTGCAAACTTCACGTCAGTTGTGCTGCCGTTTTGTTGCTTCAGCTTTCCATTAATGGCAAAGCCAACGTATGATCCCACACCCAGTAACATTTTTCCTGTACCCAGCACAGGTTTAAAAAGCAAACTCACTGGTATTTCGGCATAGCCAAGGTTGAGCTTTGCTTCATTGCTGTTGAACTTTGTTCCCTTTCCGGAATAGAGAATACCTGGCTGCAGGTAAAACTCATCGGCCAATGGAATCTCTGCCGTTAAACCTCCCTGGAAACGTGGTACAAGTTTATTTTCCAGTTTATCACCTGCAGCATCCTTGCCGTTTATGTTCTGAAAATTTACACCTGCCCTTATTCCAAAACCAATTGCTGAACTATTGTTCTTGTTTTGAGCATTGCTGCTGAATGAAATCAGGAGCAGCATGACAATAGCTTTTAGATAAATCCATTTCATAATAATTCTTTTTTGATATGAAAAAATTGATGTGGTTATTTGCCCGAAGTCTGCGCTTCCTTCTGCGCATCTGATTTCATCTTCTCGTTGGCAGTGATCAGGAATTCCACCCTCCTGTTCTGTGCCCTTCCTTCATCTGTATCATTACTGTATTTCGGATAACGCTCACCGAAAGCTTTGGGATTCATTCTTGAAGAAGCCACTCCTTTATCAACGAGATAAATCATAACGGCATTGGCCCTTCTTTGCGACAAAGCTTCATTATAAGCATCTGTTCCTTTATTATCTGTGTGTCCCTGGATTTCAATATTTGTGTCGGGATATTTTTTAAGAATCGTTACAAGTTCATTCAGACCTTTTTTTGCTTCCGGCTTAAGGCCTGATTGATCAAAATCAAACAGGATTTTACTTTCAAATTCTATTTCAATTCCTTCTCCCACACGTTCTACTTTTGCATCAGGCACCTGTTTTTTTATTTCTTCGGCCTGCTTATCCATTTTTTTTCCGATAAGCACGCCAGCCGTTCCTCCAACAGCTGCGCCAATAATTGTTCCCAATGCAGTGTTTCCTGATGCCCTGCCAATAACGGCTCCAACAGCAGCACCACCCGATGTTCCGATAATTGCTCCTTTCTGTGTTCTTGTCATCGTTTTACATGCAGCAAACAGTATTGCTGCTGCAGCCATGTAAAAGATGGACTTCGTAACTTGTTTCATAAAAAAATGTTTGTACTTGCTCCATTGCCAAAGATTATGCCACTTCAACAAAAACAAAAAAAAAGCCATCTGTTACAGATGGCTTTCTGATATGCAAGTATTCTTTCTTTTTAAAACTTATAACCGGGGAAATATGTTTTGATCAGATTTTTAAATTCAGTTGTATTACGCAGTGTCTCAAACTCTTTTTGTCCCCAGACAGAATCCGGTTCACCATATTTTAATTTCAACGCCTGCTCAAGGTTAAATAATGCTTTTGCACTATTTGAAACAGCAGCATAACAAACAGACAGGTAATAATATCCCGAACCGCTCTTGCTGTTTTCTTTCAACAGTTTTTCAAGGAAAGGAATTGCATCAGCATGTTTATGCAGGTTGATATAACTTAAACCGGAAAACAATAATGGATTTTCATAAACCGAATCAATTTTTAACGCCTGCCTGTAATAATTCAGCGCATCTTCATAATTACCCTGTACATAAGAAAGATTACCAAGATTATTGAAAGCCCTTACATAAGCAGGATTTAAATCAACTGCCTTTTGCAGATACAGTTTCGCCGAATCGTATTTATTAATCTTCAGATAAATGACGCCTACACTGTTATAAAAATCAGCAACCTCTGGTTTTAAACTGATGGCTTCCTGCAGTTTTGCAATGGCTGAATCAGATTCAGCCAGGTCACGGTAAACATCAGCCATATCAACCAGTACAGAAATATTTTCATTATTGAGTTGATATGCCTGTTTATAATAAACCAATGCTGAATCAAGTTGATTTTGCTTTTTATATAAAGACGCAATACTGTTATAAATCTGTGCATCGCCCGGACTTAATTCAATAGCCCTGTGCAAACAGTAAAAAGCAGAATCGTAGCGGCGATCACGGCTGTAAACAGCTGCAAGATTTGTTACATAAAGAACTTTTAACGGATCTAACCGCACAGCTGTAACAAAATACTTACGGGCAGAGTCGGCCAGGTTTTTTCTGAAATAATACACACCAATTGAATTGTATGTTTCAGCATCAGCAGGATCAAGATTGATGGCTTTTGTAAAATAAACATTAGCTGAATCGGCTGATCTTGTTGATTGATAAAAAGCAGCCAGGCTCAGGTAAGAATTTTTTGATTGCGGGTTCATGCTGATGATTTTCCTGTAATAAAAAGCTGCAGAATCAAGTCGCTTGTTTTGTTCAAACAGCTTTGCCAGGTCAACATACGGTTGTGTATAAGTAGCATCAAGATTAATAGAACAGTGATAATAGAACAAAGCAGAATCGCCCAGGTTAATTTCCTTGAAAAAGTTTCCCAGCAGATTGTAAACATAAGCCTGGTCGACATAATAATTTACACTACGGAGGTAATAAATTCTTGCTGAGTCATATTGCTTTAATGCTCCGTAAGCTCTTGCTATGCCGTTATATGCATGCACAAAAGAAGAATCGGTTTGAACACATTTTTTGAAATACTGAAGCGCTTCAACACTCTTTCCTTTTTCTTTCATCAGCCATCCCATGTTGTTCAAAGCCGATACGTTTGATGGATCAAGTTGCAGTGCCTTTTGATAATAACCCTGTGCTTTCTCTATTTTCTTTTGCTGAAATTCAAAATAACCCAAATCAACATAGGCATCGGCACTTTTTGGATCAAGCTCAATTGCTTTTTCATAATACAATCTTGCTTTATCGAAATTTTTCATTTGTGCATATGCAAATGCAGCTGTGGTGTAAGGATATTTCCATTTGGGTGCTTTATTAATTGCACGCTGACTGAAATAGACTGCACTATCGTATTTTTTTAACTGAAGCTGAAGTGATGCAATAGTATGCAGCACATAAGCAGCATTACTATCTAATGCATATGATTGATAAATCAGGTGTCGTGCTTCCTGCATATTGGTTACACGGTTCTTCTCATCAAAAAAACTTTTGGCCTGGAAGAAATACATTTTTGCACGCAGACTTTTCACCAGTTCTTCATCAGCAGGATCAACAAGGTCAATTGCTTTTTTCAGCATACCAGCAATATTTCCAAAGTCAAGTCCGGCGATGTATTGCAAACGTTCAATCCCTGCCTGTATTTCTTCGCTTCGCTGTGATTCGTCCAGTTGGGTACGCATTTGCTGAATACCAGTCGCATCTTTTCCGCTGAGATAGAGATTTATTTTCCGTTGAGCAAAATTCACAAACTCTGCTGCAAGTGTTTGCCTTGCATCAATCGTCAATACATTATCGGGATAAAGTCTGTACAACTCGTTATAAAAAAAATCAGCAGAACTATCTCCCGTGAGTTTCAGTTTCCTGATAGATTGATTAAACTGGTTATAAATCACCACAATATTACTGTCCACGAGCAATGCTCCCCTCCCTCTTACATTACGAACCATATCATTTACTCCGCCATCGTTCATGCCCGAAATGCTTTTACTCATTTCCCACTTTTTCAAAAAGGTACTGTCAACATGCGCTACAATTTTTTTCCCGCCATCATCACAGCAAATAAACGGGTCTTGTTTCTTTTTGTATTTCTGAATGGCGAGCACAGGCACTTTAGAAAGTACATAAGAACGCAGTTCAACCAACGTAATCAATCCGTCTTTTCCCTCGTAACCATCAGCAAGCCCGCTCAACCCATCAACAAGGTAATAGGTAAATAAACCATGTCCGTTGCCGATAGAAGCATCTTCCATCGACTCCTGTCCTGCGCCTGTTGCCAGCATAATCACTTCACCAGCCTTACGTTCAGATACAGCTGAATTAAAAATCTGCTGACCATCTTCACCTCCGGGTAATTCATTTGTACGGCAGGCATCCATGATCAAATAAACCTCCACATTCTTACGGCTGATTTCAGCAATGCGGCTTTTAAGATTGTATAACTGAATACTACCCGTAACGATATAATTATTTTTATCACCTGCTGGATTGCAGTCGTAAGTAAGAAAAAAATATTCGTCCTGGTTAATGGCATCGCCATGCCCTGCGAGGTAGATAAATAACCGATCACCAGCTTTCAGATTCTTCTGCCGTAACCATGCCATACCCTTTACCCAGAAATTTGCTGCAGTTGCATTCTCATTCACAAGGAAAAGCATATGATCATCCGTTATGTTACCGGCTCCGGCCGATTGCAGGTATTCTTTGAATAATCCTGCATCACTGTCAGCAAATGATAGCGGACGGATATGTTTGTAGGTGGAAATGCCGATAATCATAGCATAACTCTGGCCAGCAGACGAAGTGCCTGCAGAATCTTTCTTGGCTACAGTACTTGGATTCTGCGCTAATATTATTTCTGCTTGATTTGCAAAGAGTGCGATGAAAAGGATGATGATAAAAGCGGATTTTCTCATATATTTCAACTAAATTAGGAATTCAGAGATTAGCAGACAAGTAACCAATCATCAAATGCAACCACCCAAAAAGCCACAGGCAAAGTCAAACGGCAAAGGTTTCCTTATAAAAGCATATCATCGCTTTTATCATTTTTACCTCCGGTACCTATTCAAAAGGGATACAATCTTATCAACGATTTCTGTTTTTTTATCTATCGGGATATTAGGTTTACTTCCTCTCAACACGAGTATTCTCAACCCCTTTAAAACTGCATTAAAAGATCTTGACTTCAATGACATTTCATATTCTGTACTGAATAAAAATGCAGGCACTCCCATTGACAACAGAATTGTGATTGTAAACATCGGCAACACCGACAGACTTGGTCTTGCATTCATGATTGAAAAAATAAGAACTGCAAAACCAAAAGTGATAGGGCTTGATGTACAGTTTGACGGACCAAGAGAACCTGAAAAAGATTCTGTTCTCCGTCACATGATTGGCAGTACGCCTAACCTTGTAATTGCATCCCGCATTAACTGGGAAAACAAATCAACACCTGAACAGGTGGGATACTTTGGCATTTACACAGCTAACAGGGGCTTTGTAAATTTTATTGGAGAAGAAGGAGGCACCATCCGCTATTTTTCACCTGCGGAAAAAATTGATGGCAAAACTTACCAGAGTTTTCCAATGGCATTGGCTTCGTTTGCCGACACGAAAGCAGTTGAAAGATTAAAACACCGTAAAAAAGAATACGAAATCATCAACTACAGCCGCAAGATTGATCAGTATCTGATTATTGACGGAAACGATTTACTGGAAGATAAAACTGCGCCGGAACTGTTTGCCAATAAAGTTGTGCTGATGGGTTACATCAATCCTGATCCGTTCAACGTGGAAGACAAGCATTTCACCCCAATGAACAAACATTTTGCCGGCAAATCAATCCCCGACATGAATGGAATTATCATTCATGCCAATATTCTGTCAATGATTTTTGACGGAACATATATTGGTCATATTCCTACATGGCTGTTCTGGTTTCTGACCATTCTTATCTGCTGGATGCATGTGGCTTTATTTATGCGTTATTATATCGAAAATCATATCTGGTTCCACCTTGTTGCCAAGATTGCGCAGATTTTCTTTGCCATTCTTTCGGTTTACATCGGTATTATTTTCTTCGATTGGTTCAGTATAAAAATTGATACAAAAATTTCTCTGATAGTTATTATTTTGGCAATAGACATTATTTATTTCTACGAGGCGCTTGCCGTATGGCTACATAAAAAGTATGGTTTTAAAACCAATTTTCACTCAAAATCGCACTAAAAACATGAAACAGATCAACCTTCTTCTGCTTATCGCATTTTTGAGTATCACTACTCAGGCGCAGAAAGCAAACACATTCCTTATCTATTCCGTTAAGGGCACCGTTAATGTTGTAGAAAACAACAAAACCTCTAAAGCACAGATTGGCAAACAACTCACCGAACAATCAAAACTTACGATTGGGGCCAATTCGCTGGTAAGTATTATCTGCAATGAAAGCTGCCAGTTTTCAATTGCAAAGGCAGGTATTTACAGCATGAGCCAGTTTAAAGATTCATGCACCAGTAACAAAAGCTCCATCACCACGAGTTATGTAAAGTATGTATGGCACCAGTTAACAACACCCAAAGGCAGTCCTGAAAAAAACAGGAAAAGTTATATGAATAATGTGGGTGCAGTAAGCCGCACAAACATCAGCATATGGATTGACTCAAGACTGGACACCATCAATTATAATCATGGCAGCTTCCCTGTTTCATGGAAATGTTATGCCGATGTGAAGGAATTTTCATTTGAAATTTATGATCAGGCCGAAGGCGGCACTCCTGTATTTCAACAAAAAATTTCTAAAACACTTGTACCCGTTGCAGATTTTGCTTCCAAACTTCATCCAAACACTCCTTACTTCTGGGAAGTAAAAATTGAAAATGAAAAAAGCGAAGGAAGAAAAGTAATCTATATCTGGGATCATGCATCATACGAAAAGCTGTTAAGCCATTTAATCAAAGCACATGATGGAGCAGAAACTGAAGCAGAAAAGAACTTCCGTTTAGGTTTCCTGCTGGAATCTGCAAGATTTTATGCTGAAGCATACCAGTATTATCAAAAGGCTGTACAGCTTGCACCCGATGTTGATTTGTTTCAGAAAACACTTGATGCGTTTAAAAAAGATTACAATATCGGCCAGTAATTTTTTCTCATTATTTTATACAACCTGCTGCAGTTTGCAGCCGGTTTCTTTTTGCCGAACTGTGTATTATACCGAAATTTACAACCGGTACAATTACAGCAACTGTACTGACGAAATATGAAAATTCATTTCTGGAGTATTGGAAAAAATCATGAGCCGTATGTAAAAAATGGTGTGGAAGAATTCACCAAACGCATATCTAATTACTATCCGGTTCAATGGACCATTATTCCTGTACCAAAAAATGCAGGCATGCTGTGTGAGGCCGATTTAAAAAAGAAAGAAGGCGAAGTAATTCTTAGCTGGCTGCAGAAAGATGATTACCTCGTTGCACTTGATGAAAGAGGCAAACAGCTGAGCAGTGAAGGATTAGCTGAATTTATGATGAAACGCAGCAATGAAAGTGTAAAGAACCTGGTGTTCCTGATTGGCGGAGCTTATGGAATTGATGAAGCAGTAATGAAACGGGCAAATTACAAGTGGAGTTTATCACAGTTGGTATTTCCGCATCAGCTGGTGCGCCTGATTTTGGCTGAACAGGTGTACAGGGCATGCAGCATTAACAGGAACGAAAAATATCATCACAGTTAAACATTAATTTTTCTTTTTAAAAGGCAGCACATACTTTTAAATCATGGAATTCACAATTACGCTTTCGATTATCATTATTACCAGCATCGTTTCATTTTCAGCATTTACAAATGAAAAGCTGATGGATTCGCTTATTTTTTATCCGCCTGCCATTTCGCAACAAAAGCAGTGGTATCGTTTTTTTACAAACGGGTTGCTGCATGCAGATTTAGCACATTTGATTTTTAACATGTTTGCCTTGTACATATTTGGCGGGAAGGTTGAAGAAGCGTTTATTGACATTTTTGGTGCAAAGGGGAAATTGTTTTACCTGCTTATGTACATATTTGCCCTCGCATTCTGCCTGCTTCCAACTTATTCAAAAAATAAAGATAACTATCACTATAAAAGTCTTGGTGCTTCGGGTGCCGTATCAGCAGTTATTTTTGCAAGTATAATTTTAGATCCTTTGATGGGAATTGGATTGGTATTTATTCCCGTTTATGTGGCTGGATTTATTTTTGGTTTTATTTACCTGGCTGTTTCTTCATGGCTGGATAAAAGAGGAGAAGGAAACATCAATCACTCTGCCCATATCTTCGGTGCTTTATTTGGAATGGGATTTTTAATTATTGCCAGCAGACTGTTTTCCGACTTCCCGGTGTTACAACATTTTATTGACCAGGTAACCAATATAAGCCCAAGAGAATTAATTCAGTTTGGACGTTAAGCCTTTATTTCAGTAAAGAAATTTTTAATAAAGATTTTGTTGAAGCAGAAATCTTGAACCTGTCATCAATACGATGGCCGACAACCCAGATAATTTTTTTATTGCTTTCAAGTACCCAAACATTTTCTTTTTCGGTGCGGGATAATTTCTGATCAATAAAAAAACGGGCAAGCTTCTTTTTCTTTTTCATGCCTAACGGGTAAAAATAATCGCCTGTTTTCCATTTACGTAGCAATAGTGGAAATGTAACCGTTGATGCATCGAGTAAAGCAATGGTATTAGCAGTATTCATTTCTGCATCGGGCTTATTTGCAATTGAAAGTTGAAGTTGAAAACCTGCCGTTGAAACCTGCTGATCATTTTCTTCAATCAATACAAAACTGCTTTCTTCGTTTTGCAATGGAGCGATAATAAGCCACGACCTGTTTTTAATAATGCGGTGTGTTGCCGCCTGAACATATTTGCTGTTTTCTGCATCCAGTAAATCAACTACATCGTTTATTTGTGCAGCAGTAAATCCAAATTCACTGATGATCTCAAAAACAATTGTCTTTAACGGTTCAGCTTTCTTCAGCTTTAAAACAGGAATATGAATTTCATTTCCTTTATACTCAAGCAATTTCTTTTTATGCTGCTGAATGGATTGCTGGTAAAGCAATTCTGCTTCAGCAAAACGCTGCTGATTGGACAAAAGATTCTGTTCTGCTTCCGGGTAAATTTCTTTCACCAGCGGAATGATTTTGTGCCTGAAAAAATTTCTTGTGTATTCAGTTGAAGCATTGGTTGAATCGGTTACAAAAGCAAGATTATTTTCCAGGGCATACGCTTCAATATCTTTTCGCTGAACAAATAATAACGGACGAGCAATATTTCCGTTCTTCGGCAACATTCCACGCAAACCTTTCATTCCTGTGCCACGAAAGAAATTCATGAGCATGGTTTCGATATTGTCATCGGCATGGTGAGCAGTCAGAATAGCCGATAGCCGGTAGTCGTTAGTTTTAAGTAGTTCTTCAAACCACGCATAACGCAGATTACGGGCAGTTTCTTCAATAGAAGTTTTATACTGATTGGATAAAGCAACTGTATCAAATGTTTTTACATACAGTTCTGCATTGTACTTCTTTGCCAATTCTCTTACAAATGCTTCATCCCGGCTACTCTCCTCTCCTCTTAACTGGAAATTGCAATGAGCAATGGAAAAAGAATAACCTGCTTTGAAACATAAATCAACCAGCACAACACTATCAACACCTCCGCTTACAGCAAGAAGAAGATGATCCTGTTGTTCGAATAATTTATTCGCTGCAATATATTTTTTAAACTGTTCGGTCATTATCATCCTGTTCAATCAAAAAGTCAATTCCTCCCATGCCCCTCTCAATTCACCAAAAGCATGCTGTTCTCCTTTTTCTTTCGCCATATGCATTCCCTTTTCATACCATTCAATGGCTTTCTGTTCGTTTCCATTACGTTCAAACAGTTTACCTAAATGATAATAAGAACCCACATAACCGGGATCATTTGCAAGAAGTTCTTCAAACAAACCACGTGCAATTTCATCATCACCCAATTTGATGTATTCCAGTGCCAGCGCATGTTTCAGAAAACTGTCGGAAGGATTTTGCTCAATAAATTTCTTTAACTGTTCAATACGGTCCATCGTGCTTGTTAATTTTTTAAGAACAGGTGTTCGTTTTAAGATACAAAACTTTATCTTTGTTTAGTTGCATAAACAACTATTTTTTATATCCTAAAAATGCTTGCATGAAAATTTTAGTTTGTATCAGTAAAACGCCGGATACAACGGCAAAAATAGCTTTCACCGATAACAACACAAAGTTTGCCCAGGATGGAGTACAATGGATCATTAATCCTTACGACGAATGGTACTCGCTGGTGCGTTCCATTGAGCTGAAAGAAAAAGACCCGTCTACAATCATTCACCTGGTAACCGTTGGTGCTGCAGATGCTGAACCCATCATCCGCAAAGCATTTGCATTGGGTGGTGATGAAGCTGTTCGGGTAAACGCTGAAAGCTCCGACAGTTTTTACATTGCTGCGCAGATTGCTGAAGTGGCTAAACAAGGTGGTTATGATTTAATCTTTACCGGCAAAGAAACTATCGACTTCAATGGATCATCTGTTGGTGGTATGATTGCAGAACTGCTCGACCTTCCTTATGTTTCGCTTGCTACAAAATTTGATCTTAACGGAACTACAGCTATCATCAACCGTGAAATAGAAGGTGGCGAAGAAACCTGCGAAGTAACACTTCCTGCTGTAGTCAGTTGCCAGAAAGGTGTGGCTGAACAACGCATTCCCAACATGAAAGGAATTATGGGTGCACGTACCAAACCACTCAAAGTACAGGAGCCGGTTGCAGTTGATGCGTTTACTTCTGTTACTTCATTTGAACTGCCTCCTGCCAAAGCTGGTGTAAAACTGGTGGATGCAGAAAATGTGGGCGAACTGGTTCGCTTACTGCACGAAGAAGCCAAGGTTATTTAAACCCCTGACCCCTAAACGGGAAAACAGAATTTTCAAATTTTCAAATTCTAAAATTTTCAAATTAATATGTCTGTTTTAATATTCATAGATACAGCTGATGGTCATATAAAAAAATCATCTTTTGAAGCATTAACCTACGGTGCACAATTAGCCAAACAAATTGGTACAAGTGCCGAAGCTGTTGTATTGGGAACAGTAACCGATGACATGCCATCATTAGGTAAATACGGAGTCAGCAAAATTCATCATGTTGCCGGCGATGTGCTGAACCAGCTGGATGCACAGGTTTATACAAAAGCTATTGCTGATGTGGCAACCGCTGCAGGCACAACCGTTATTGTTTTATCACACAACATAACCGGAAAGGCAATTGCGGCTAGACTGAGTGTGCGTTTAAAAGCCGGTTTGGTGGCAGGAGCAGTTGGCTTACCTGATACAAGCAATGGTTTTGTGGTGAAGAAAGCTGTATTCAGCGGAAAAGCCTTTGCGTATGTTGCTGTAAACACAGCAGTAAAAATTATTTCCATCAGTCCTAACTCATTCCAGACCGTTAGTGGCGAAGGAACAGCTGAAGTTGTAACAGAAAATATTTCCGTCGATACGCCTAAAGTAAAAGTAACGGCTACGAATAAAATAACCGGTGAAGTGCCATTAAGCGAAGCTGAACTGGTGGTAAGTGCCGGACGTGGATTAAAAGGTCCTGAAAACTGGGGAATGATTGAAGAACTGGCCAAGCTGCTTGGAGCCGCTACGGCCTGCAGTCGCCCGGTGGCTGATGCACACTGGAGGCCGCATCACGAACATGTTGGACAAACCGGAGGTTCCATTGCGCCAAACTTATACCTTGCCATTGGCATCAGCGGTGCTATTCAGCACCTGGCTGGTGTTAACCGCAGTAAAGTAATTGTGGTGATCAATAAAGACCCCGAAGCTCCATTCTTCAAAGCAGCTGATTATGGCATTGTGGGCGATGCGTTTGAAGTAGTTCCAAAACTGATTGAAGAAGTGAAAAAACTGAAAGGTGCAGCGTAAAAAAAGCAAGCATAAATCAACGCCGTTTTATACGGCGTTTTTTTATGCACATGCCTCGCACTGAACAGTAAATAATTTAGTCTGAATAATTTAATTCAAGGCCAAAGCCCTTAAATTTGCCTCGGGTTATGAAAAAGATAGAACTGGAAATAGTAGCACTTTCACACAGCATTACGCAAACACACAGCTATGCAGTTGTGTTGGGCGAAGTAAATGGTTTACGCCGTCTGCCAATTGTAATTGGTGGGTTTGAAGCGCAGGCAATTGCAGTAGCACTTGAACGCATGCAACCCAGCCGTCCGCTTACGCATGATCTCATGAAAAATTTTATGCTGGCATTTAATGTGGAGCTGCATGAAATTGTTATTAACGATCTCCAGGAAGGTATTTTTTATTCCAAGCTTCTTTGCACTTCTGAACATGATACTGTTGAAATTGACAGTCGCACCAGCGATGCCCTGGCCCTTGCTGTACGTTTCGGATGCCCCATTTATACCTACGAACATATTCTCGAAAGCGCAGGTATTTTAATGGAGGAAGAAGATGAAAAGAAAGAAAAAGAAGAAGTAACTGTAAGTTCTCCAACCACCAGTTCAGAAGGTGGCGATGATCTGAAATCAATGAGCCTGGAAGAACTGCAAATCTTGCTGAACGAAGTACTGGAACAGGAAGATTATATCAGGGCTATTGCTATCCGTGATGAAATCAGCAACCGGAAGAAATAACGATTGTAGTTTTCATGATTCATTTCTTATTACACATTCCTCATTTTTATGATCGTTTTCCCGAATTGTAAAATCAATCTTGGCTTACATATTCTCAACAAACGGGAGGATGGTTATCATAATCTTGCAACAGTCTTCTACCCTGTTCCGTTAAATGATGCACTGGAACTGATCCGTAGTCAGAATCAACAGCCACAGGAAGAAATCAGTTTTCAAACAACCGGACTTAGCATTGAAGGTGATCAGCAAAACAATCTTTGTATCAAAGCATATAAACTGCTGAAAAAAGATTTTCCGCAGTTGCCCCCCGTTCAGATGCATTTGCATAAAGTCATCCCGATGGGAGCAGGCTTAGGCGGTGGCAGCAGCGATGGTGCATTTGCATTGCAACTCATTAATCAAAAATTTCAACTCGGCATTTCTGAACAACAGTTGATTGATTATGCGTTGCAGTTAGGAAGTGATTGTCCTTTCTTCATCATCAACAAACCTGTTTTTGCAACAGGCAGAGGTGAATTAATGACTCCGGTTGAACTCAATCTTTCTGATTATCGTTTTGCTCTCATCAATCCGAAAATTCATGTGAACACTGGCTGGGCTTTTTCGCAATTGAATTTAAATAGTTCAGGTCGCTTTGAGCGCCCCGACTTAAGATCAATTATTCAGCAACCAATTGAAACATGGAAAAATCAACTCATTAATGATTTTGAAGAATCGGTTGCTGATAAATATCCTGTGATAGCGGACATCAAACAAAAACTTTACGATGCAGGTGCTGTGTATGCATCCATGACAGGAAGCGGCAGCACAGTATTTGGTATTTTTCATAAAAGCATCGAGCCCAAAATTTGTTTTCCTGAAGAATATTATTCAAAACTGATTGGATAAACAAACGCTGGAAACAAACACCCGTCAGCGTTTCAGCCATTTACGTTTTTTTATATGGGCAGATAAAGCTAACTTTGAAGTGTTATGCAAAAAGCAACATCATTTCTACAGATGAATCTCGATCTCCTCAATCACTGAGGTTAAATTGCTTTGCCCCGCAAGGGGAACATTATTTGCTGCCTTATAGTTTTTCATTTTTTATTTCTCATTTCTAATTTTCATTTTATGCATACATCAGTTACTGTATCTGCAAATTCGCAGCGTTATATCGACCTTGAAGAAAAGTTCGGAGCTCATAATTATCATCCATTACCTGTAGTACTTGAAAAAGGTGAAGGTGTTTTTTTGTATGATATTGATGGTAAACGTTATTTCGATTTCCTGAGTGGTTACTCTGCAGTAAACCAGGGACATTGTCACCCTAAAATTATTGCAGCACTTATTGAACAGGCACAAAAGCTTACTCTTACATCAAGAGCTTTTCACAGCAACCTGCTGGGCGAATATGAACAATACATCACTTCCTACTTTGGCTATGATAAAGTGTTGCCCATGAACACAGGTGTTGAAGCTGTTGAAACAGCCATTAAACTTGCACGCCGCTGGGGTTATGCAGTAAAGGGTATTGAAGATCAGAAAGCAAAAATTATTGTTTGCGCCGAAAACTTTCATGGAAGAACCAGTACGGTTATTTCGTTCAGCACTGATCCGAGTTCGTATGCAAAGTTTGGACCTTATATGCCCGGTTTTAAAGTTATTCCCTACAATGATCTTGCTGCATTGCAGGATGCATTAAAGGATAAAGATGTGTGTGGATTTTTGGTTGAACCCATACAAGGCGAAGCTGGTGTGGTTGTACCCGATGAAGGTTTTCTTTCGAAAGCAAAACAATACTGCAAAGAAGCCAATGTGCTGTTCATTGCAGATGAAATACAAACCGGTTTATGCCGTACTGGTAAACTGCTTGCATGTGATCATGAAAATGTTCA
The DNA here is from genome assembly GCA_002337125.1 of Chitinophagaceae bacterium UBA1931. GTDB lineage: Bacteria > Bacteroidota > Bacteroidia > Chitinophagales > Chitinophagaceae > Lacibacter. The sequence continues at coordinate 333,743 of DDFJ01000001.1, read as the reverse complement.
CCCCGATATCCTGATTTTAGGAAAGGCATTAAGTGGTGGCACCATGCCGGTGAGTGCGGTACTGGCCAATGATGAAATTATGCTCACTATAAAACCCGGTGAACATGGAAGTACATATGGTGGTAATCCGCTTGCCTGCCATGTAGCCATCACAGCATTGCAGGTGTTGAAAGATGAACAGATGAGTGAACGTGCAGAAAAACTTGGTCAGCAGTTGAGAAAAGAACTGGCAGAACTCAACTCTCCTTTCATTAGTTTAATCAGGGGTAAAGGTTTGCTCAATGCAATTGTAATCAACCATCCTAACCCGGATGCAGCATGGGAACTTTGTCTTGAGATGAAAGAACTTGGCTTGCTGGCAAAACCAACGCATGGCGACAAAATACGTCTGGCCCCACCGTTAGTAATAACAGAGCAGCAGGTTTCTGAATCTGTTGAAATTGTAAGAAAGAGCCTTGAAATTCTGAAGTAACATAAACACAGATAACACTGATTGAGCAGATCAGCACTGATTTTCTCATCTGTTTTATTCGTTAATACCTGTTAAATCAGTGTTTCTATCCCGAATCCTTATTTTTGCACCTAATCCAAGAATGATATGAGCGAAGAAAAAAGCCTGAATTTTATTGAAGAGATCATTGAAGAAGATCTGAAGAGTGGAAAGTATAAATCTATTCTCACCCGTTTTCCTCCTGAGCCAAATGGTTATCTCCACATTGGTCATGCAAAAAGCATTTGCCTGAACTTTGGATTAGGTATCAAGTACGGCGGCAAAACCAACCTGCGTTTTGACGACACCAACCCTGTAACGGAAGAAACAGAATATGTTGACAGTATTAAAGAAGATGTTCACTGGTTAGGTTTCGATTGGGCCAATGAATTTTATGCATCTGATTACTTCGACCAGATTTATGAGTTTGCTGTAAGACTAATCAAAAAAGGCCTGGCTTATGTAGACGACAGTACCAGTGAAGAAATTGCTCAGCAAAAAGGAACACCAACCCAACCAGGTACAAGAAATAAATATGCCGACAGAACAGTGGAAGAAAATCTTCAGCTGTTTGAAGAAATGCGTGCAGGCAAATACAAGGATGGTGAAAAAGTATTACGTGCTAAAATTGATATGAGTTCGCCCAACATGCACATGCGTGATCCGATTATTTACCGCATTAAGCACGCTCACCACCACCGTACTGGTGATAAATGGTGCATTTACCCGATGTATGATTTTGCTCATGGACAGAGTGATTCAATTGAAAACATCACACACTCCATCTGTACATTGGAATTCATTCCCCATCGTCCATTGTATGACTGGTGTATTGAAAAGCTGGAAATCTTCCCATCAAAACAATACGAGTTTGCAAGGCTGAATCTCAATTACACAGTGATGAGCAAGCGCAAGCTGCTGCAACTGGTGAATGAAAAATATGTAAGTGGCTGGGACGATCCACGTATGCCAACCATCAGTGGTTTGAGAAGAAGAGGTTACACACCTGAAAGCATCCGTGATTTTGCTGATCGTGTTGGTGTGGCAAAACGTGATAACCTGATTGAATTTGGTTTGCTTGAATTCTGTGTGCGTGAACATCTCAACAAAATTGCACAACGCAGAATGGTGGTGTTTAATCCCGTAAAAGTAATTCTCACCAACTATCCTGAGGGGCAAACAGAAACAATGCTGACGGATAATAATCCTGAAGATCCGAACGGTGGTACAAGAGAAGTTCCATTCAGCAGGGAAATTTTGATTGAGGCTGATGATTTCATGGAAAATCCGCCAAAGAAATTCTTCCGTCTTGCTCCGGGTCAGAAAGTGCGTTTAAAAAGTGCCTACATCATCCAGTGCGATGAAGTAATCAAAGATGCTGATGGAAATATTACAGCATTGCATTGCAGTTATATTCCTGAAAGCAGGAGCGGTAATGATACATCGGGATTAAAAGTACAAGGCACATTGCATTGGGTTAATGCAGCTGATGCTGTAGAAGTGGAAGTAAGGGAATATGACCGTTTGTTCCGTGTTGATAATCCTGCAAGTGAAGAAGGCGATTTTAAAGATTACATCAACCCCGATTCACTGAAAGTTGTTACAGGTTATGCTGAGCCGGCATTAAAACAGGTAACAGCAAATGATCATTTCCAGTTTTTGAGAAAAGGCTATTACTGCCTGGATAAAGATTCAACTGCTGAAAAAATCATCTTCAACCGTACTGTAACGTTGAAAGATGCATGGGCAAAAGAGTCGAAGAAGAAATAAAAGATGAATGAAAAATAAAAGAGCGGATCAATGATCCGCTCTTTTTGTTTAATGCTGTACATTTTCCAGTGCCTTTGGATCATGTTTATGTTTAAACATCACCGCAAACAATACTGCAATCACCAATGCATAAATAGAGAAGGTGAGCCAGATGTGATGCCAGTCTTTTGAACCATTTGCCTGGATAAAAAACTTATCAATCAGGTATCCGCTGGTTTTACTTCCAAGATAAGCTCCCACCCCATTTGTCATCATCATAAACAAACCCTGAGCACTTGACCTGATGGTTGAATCAGTTGTTGTTTCAATAAACAATGAGCCGGAAATATTGAAGAAGTCGAAAGCCATCCCGTAAACAATACAGGAAAGAATAATCATCCACAAACCATCAGCAGGATTACCAAAGGAGAATAAACCAAAACGCAGCACCCATGCAATCATGGAAAACAACATCACATTTTTAATTCCAAATTTTTTGAGGAAGAATGGAATGGTAAGAATGAACAGTGTTTCTGATATCTGTGAAATGGACATAATGATGGTTGAATATTTCACCACCAGTGAATTGGCATATTGAGGGAATTGTTTAAAATCATCAAGAAACGAATCACCATACATATTGGTGAGCTGTAAAGCAGCTCCAAGAAACATGGAAAAGATAAAGAACAACGCCATTTTATAATTACCGAAAAGCTTAAATGCATTTAACCCGGTCTGCTCTGCAAACGAAGCATCTTTGGCAATTGTTTTTTGCGGAGGACATTTGGGTAATGTGAAAGAGTAAACACCCAGAATAATTGCAGCAATAGCAGCAATGATAAACTGGTTGGCATTGGCTTTACTACCGGTAAGATTGGTTACCCACATGGCCACTATAAAACCAATGGTTCCCCAAACACGAATTGGCGGAAACACTTTTACCACATCATAGTTGTTTCGTTTGAGAATGTTATAAGCAATGGAATTTGATAAAGAAATGGTTGGCATGTAGCAGATCATTGCAGCGAAAATCACATAATACAACGTATCCGGGTCATTCACCTTTGGCACATAAAACAGGATCAGCCCGTAACATATGTGCAGAATTCCGTAAAGCTTTTCGGCATTCAACCACTTATCAGCAATGATTCCCGTTAATGCAGGCATAAATAAAGACGAAAGAGCAAGTGTTGAGAAGATGGCTCCGAATTGTGCCCCAGTCCATCCCTTTGCATTAAAACAATAAGTACCAATTGTAATTAACCATGCACCCCAAACAAAGAATTGCAGAAAGCTCATCAGGGTAAGCCTAAACTTAATACTCATCTCAAAATATTTTATTGAAGAATACGTTTATTCAAAATTGAAAGATAACAGTTTTTGCAACACGGCAAATCCCTTTTTACACATAGATTTTCCCCGTTCAGCATTTAAAATCATGTACCGGAGTTTGCTGTTATCACATCATTTCAAATTTTGAATGCTACTTCGTACATTCACATTTTAACTGTTTGCATGAAAAATCTAAAGTTTCTTTTCTTTTTTTCACTGGTCATTACATTCGTATTACCTGTAACAGCACAAAAGCAAAAAAACAATTCTTCCGTACGCTCATCTTCAACACATCGCTGCGGTACCGAAATTGTAATGGAAGAGCTGTTCAGGAAATATCCTGCCTTTAAAAAAGAAATGGAACTCAGCAGGGCTAAAAAATTCCAGGCACAGCAACAGCAGTTAAGAATACCCTTTCGTGTTGAAGCTATACATACAATACCGGTAGTTGTTCATATTGTTTTAGCAAGTCCTTCCACCGTATCTGATGCGCAGGTACAATCACAGATTGATGTGCTGAATGAAGATTATGGTGGCACCAATGCCGATTCATCAAGAATACCCGCTGCATTTAAACCGGTGTTTGGTAAAAGCAATATCCGTTTCTGTCTTGCCCGCCGTGATCCAAAAGGCGATGCAACAAATGGCATTAATCGTGTAACCTCAACCGTTATATCAAACCCCGGTCTTAATGATCCGGTTAAGTTTACCTGCTCAGGTGGCAGTGATGCATGGGATCCTTCAAAATATCTCAACATCTGGGTTTGCCAGATGCCTTCCGGTTTTCTCGGCTATTCATTCTTTGCTTCTGATCCGCTTTCTTTTATTCCGCTCAACGAAAGAGGCTTTGTAAATAATTACCGTTCTTTCGGTCGCACAGGAACTGCACAGGCTCCATTCAACAAAGGAAAAACAGCCACTCATGAAATAGGCCACTTTTTTGATCTTGAACATATCTGGGGACCGAACAACTGCGATGGAACACAAACCTGTGCAGATGATGATGGCATCAACGATACACCTTTACAACTCAGTTGTACCTCTGGTGCTCCCGCTGCCGACAGTGTGATTAAAGATGCCTGCTCGCCCAACGCACCTGGAATTATGTGGATGAATTACATGGACTACGTAGATGATATTGCCATGGTGATGTTCAGTAAACAACAATGCTCAGCAATGGAAACAAGCCTGCTGAATACGACATGGATGCAGGGTCTTGCAACATCTGATGGCTGTACACCACCGGCCACTTTAAACAGGGATGTACGTGTTGAAAAATTTACCGATCAAACGATTACCAACTGCGGCACTGCAAATACAACCGTTTATACCTGCACCAATACTTACAGACCGGTTGTTACAATTAAAAATGTTGGAACAGATAATATTACTTCATTAACCCTATCTGCAAAATTCGGAACAGGCACACCCGTTGTTACAACTTGGACAGGAACCATTGCTCCGCAGTCAACAACCGATATTACGCTCAACACAATGACTTTAAATGCGGGTAGTAATAACAACCTTATTGTTTATACTTCTAATCCAAATGGCAGTGCCGATCAGAAAGTAGCGAATGATACAGGTAAACTGGGTGCAGTTATTTACCCATTTGTAACAACGCCTTATACCGAAGGTTTTGAATCAACCTCATTCCCGCCTGCCGTATGGAAACGAACCAACCCTGATGCAGATGTTACCTGGCAAAGAACGACCAAAGCTGCCAAAACAGGTGTTGCCTCCATGTTCATGGATAATTACAATTATTCCAGCAACGATCAAAAGGATGATATGACTTCACCGCTGTTTTCAGTGAAAGGAAAAGATTCGGTGTTCTTAACATTCCAGGTTGCTGCAGCAACATACAATCCGCCCGATATGTTGAACAATCCGACGGATACTCTTGAAATTCTTGTAACAAAAGATTGTGGTCAAACATTTACAAGTGTGTATAAGAAATGGGGGCTTGATCTTGTTACAACCGGTAACATTGGTGTTGATACAGCCTATGTGCCCATTGCATCACAATGGCGGAGAGATACAGCTTTTCTTGGTGACTATTCGCTTTCAACTACAGATAATATCCAGGCCGTCATCCGCAATACAACCAACTATGAAAACAATGTTTATATTGATGATATCAACATCACCTATAAAGATGCCAATGCCAACCTGAAACGGAATGGTGTAATGGTTACACCCAATCCTTCCAGGGGCTTGTTCATATTGCAGTATTACGAAAAACCGGTAAACCTCGATTTTATCAATGTATACAATTATGCAGGGCAACTGGTTTGGCAAAAGAAAATTTCAGCGGGACTATCCGGAAACAACCTCGGCCCTAACTATGTTGAAATTGATTTAAGGAATGTGAGCACCGGACTTTACACAGTTCAACTGGTGTACCGTTCAAAAAAGGCCCAAATCATTAAAGTACTGAAAGTAAACTGACCAAAATTAGTTTTTGTTTATTTGAGCGGCTTAACTTTGCCGGATTATTCAACCTGTACATACAGGTCCAATTTTATCATTATACGAAATATGGAAACAGGAATTGAAACGCTTCTTAAAACAAGCAAAGCAGAGAATGAATTAAGAGTAATTGCTGAAAAGATTTATAACCAGGAACGCATAACAGAAGATGATGCACTGGTATTGTTTGAAAAAGCCAGCTTGCCTTTGCTTGGTACATTGGCCAATCATGTGCGTGAACGTCTGCATGGCGATGCAACTTACTTCAACCGCAATTTTCATATTGAGCCTACCAATCTTTGTGTATTCAGCTGTAACTTCTGCTCTTACTCAAAAATATATGCCAAGAAAGAAGAAGGTTGGGAACTGAGCATTCAGCAAATGCTCGACATCGTTAAAAAATACGACGGCATACCTGTTACTGAAGTACATATTGTTGGTGGTGTGCATCCAAAAATGGATCTGCAGTTCTTTGCAGATTTACTCAAAGCAATTAAAGAACATCGCCCCGATTTACATATTAAAGCATTTACTGCTGTTGAATATGATTACATGTTCCGCAAGGCAAAAGTAAGTGTGGAAGAAGGTTTAAAAATATTGATCAGTCACGGACTGAATTCAATTCCCGGTGGTGGTGCTGAAATTTTTGATCCTGAAATACGCCAGAAGATTTGTGCGGATAAAGTAGATGGTGACGGATGGCTGAAGATTCATGAAACAGCACACAAACTTGGATTGCACAGTAATGCAACAATGCTGTATGGACATATTGAATCGTACAAACACCGCATCAATCATATGAGCAGGTTAAGAAATCTGCAGGATGAAACAAAAGGCTTCCAGACCTTTATTCCGCTCAAGTTCCGCAATATGGATAATGATATGAGCAATGTGCCTGAAAGCAGTATTGTAGAAGATATGAAGATGTATGCTGTTGCACGTTTGTTCCTCGATAACTTCCCGCACCTGAAAGCTTACTGGCCTATGCTTGGCCGTAACAATGCACAGATGACATTATCATTTGGTGTGGATGATCTTGACGGAACGATTGATGATACAACCAAAATTTACAGTCTTGCAGGAAGTGAAGAACAAACACCTGCCATGAGCACTGAAGAACTGGTTGCATTAATTCAACAGGTAAACCGTAAACCGGTTGAAAGAGATACGCTGTATAATGTGATTAAAGAATACGAAACTAAAGAACCGGCGATGGCTTAAAGAGTGTTTTAAATTGTGTTAATACAAAGAGGGCGGCAATAAAAATGTCGCCCTCTTGCTTTTTTATAATCAATGCGATTCACCGGTAAACTCCAGTTCGGGAATACCGGGGTTCTTTGGATCTTCTCCATAATTATTTGCAAAACGGTCTCCGTCTGTAAACATCCATACAAGAATTAAAATGGGACCTACCAAAGGAATAAAGTAAAAGAGAATATTCCATCCGCTTTTGTTAATATCATGTAACCTTCTTACCAAAACTGCTAAATCAGGGATGAACACTCCTAATGCATAAACCATTAAAATACCCACTCCCAAAAAACCTAAATCATCAGCTTCATTCAGCAAGCCAACAATAACAACAAAATAAAGAACCAAGAAAATAATAAAATTGAAAAGTGTATAATTCCAGAATTCGGCACGGCGTGCTCTTCCCTGGAAATTGGCATAGTTTTTAAAAAGTACTTTTTTCCACCAATCGATCATGTTGTAAGCGCTTTCTTGTTTTTCCATAATTGTTGTTTTTGATTTAGTTACAATAATCAGTTGTTTATAAAATGAAAATGATACCCTTGGCAAGGTATTTTTAAAAATAAGAAAAGCAGTTCAATGAACTGCTTTTGCTTTTTATTATGTGAGTAACTTATTTCAACTCCATCACCAGGTTATACATCGGCATCAACGTTAAGGTTTTTTCTAATTGAAAAACCTGGCCTGCCGCTACATCATAAGCCGATTTATGCCCTTTGATCATTTCTGAAAAACGGGAAAGGTCAATCGTCATTGGTTTATCATTTGTGTTCATTACACACATCACTGTTTGCTTTTCATCGTAACGGAAATAAACATACACTCCATCAACCGGGTAAAACTGCATCAGCTTTCCTGTTTTGATAGCCGATGATGTTTTACGAAAGTTTGCAAATCGTTTGTAGTAATTGAAAATGGAATTTTCCTTTTCTGTTCTGCCTGCTGCAGTAAATTTATTGGCAGCATCGCCCTCCCATCCACCGGGAAAATCCTGGCGTACATATCCATCACTTGGCGATGTAAAACCGGTCATCAGTATTTCATTGCCATAATACATTTGCGGTATACCCCTGAATGTCATGAGCCAGGATATACCCACTTTATATTTAGCTGTATCTTCTCCTACTGCAGAATAGAAACGGGGCAGATCATGATTGTCTAAGAAGATCACCTGCCGCATCGGATCTTTATAAACAAAATCCTGCGCAGTTGTTGTGTAGAGTTTATTTACACCTTCTGTCCAGCCAAACTTTTCATTTAATGCAGGTTGAATGCCATAAAACAGTAATTGAAAATCAGTGGTTGCCTGCATGTTACTTTTGAAAGGAATATCAAAATTATTCTGGCAGAAATAACCCTGGTTGATGACACCATGCACCCATGTTTCACCAAAGATGCTGATGTTGGGAAACTCATCATACAATGCTTTGTTGCAACGGTTCATAAATGCAAGATCATTGTATGCATAGGTATCAATACGCCAGCCATCCACTCCAAATTCTTCCACCGTCCATATGGCATGCTGTATTAAAAATTTAGCTACATCAGGATTGCTTTGATCCCAATCGGGCATAGAGGGAACAAACCATCCATCGCTCATAATCTTCTTGTCAATTGCAGCAGCATGCGGATCAAATAATGCCTGGTCTTTGTAATTGGTTTGTGTAAATGTTGGCCAGCGGTGAAACCAACTGCTATCAGGTTGATCAACAAATAAAACATGTTTCAGACCAACATGATTATATACAGCATCCTGTATAATTTTCATTCCCTTTGCATGTGCAGCGTCAACTAAATTCTTATAAGCAACTTCACCACCAAGTCTCCTGTCGATACGGTAATGATCAGTAAAAGCATAACCATGCTCGGTGCGGTTTGGCATATCATTCTCAATAACAGGATTCAGCCATACCGTTGTTACACCTAAATCTTTCAGATAATCTAAATGATTCTGCACTCCTTTCAAATCACCACCATGACGGTTGAATACTGTATCACGGCGAAGCGTTTGATCAAGCATGCCGGGCACACGGTCATTTGATGGATCACCATTGCTGAAACGATCGGGCATAATAAGATATACAAGATCAGATGAAGTAACTCCTTTGGCATAAACTGTTCCGTTGCCTTTACGGTGTGGCTTCAGTTCAAACGAAACATCTTTCGTTACATTACCTGCAGCACATTTAAACACAGCTTTGCCGGGCTTTGCTGTTGTTGAAACAGATATATCAACAGCCAGGTAATTTTTATTACTGAATGTTTTTACAGTTTTAATTTTTACACCGGGATAAGTACAGGAAACATTTTTATAGTTCCCGATATTATCTCCTTTTAATAACACCTGGATGTTATTCATCTTCATGTTTACCCACCAGTTGGTTGGATAAACGGTTACGTCTTGTGCATACAAGCAAACTGCTGTCATTACAGACAGCAGTGCTAAATAAATTTTTCGATACATCATAATTTTAAAATTAATCTTACTACTCATGCTCTTTAATTACAAAAAGAGCGCAGATACCTGCAACAAATAAACTGGCACCCGCAACTGCAACAACATTAATGGCTTTATCTCCAACCATTGTTAAAATCAATCCACCTAACAGGCTCGCTGCAATTTGCGGAATGGTAATAGTTGCGTTAAACAATCCCATGTAAACACCGGTTTGTTTGGGTGGCAATGCCTTAGATAAAATAGCATAGGGCAATGCAAGAATAGCAGCCCATGCAATACCAACACCAATCATTGGTACAAACAATGCCCATTTATCTGTAATAAACATCATGGAGAACAAACCAATACCACCAGCTAATAAAGAAGCCATATAAGTATTCTTCCGACCATATTTATTGGCAAGCGGAGTAATAGCAAGTGAATAAAGTGCAGCTACTACACTATAGAATCCGAAAATGAAACCAACCCAGTTACCGGCATCATTATATTCTTTTGACTGAGGATCGGAACTGTTCCAGATTTGCTGTGCAACACCTTGTGTTGTATATACCCACATTAAGAACAAAGCAAACCATGAAAAAAACTGGGTTACGGCAAGCTGCCACATTGCTGTTGGTATATTTTTAACAGCATGCATAAAACCTGTTTTTTCTTCAGCTTTTTCCTGGTCGATATTATTATACTTTGCATATTCTGCAGGCGGATATTCTTTCGTACGGAATGATGTCCACAACACACTCAGCAGCAAAGCACCGCCTCCAAAATAAAATGCCCAGATAACAGTTGGTGCAACTTTTTGTCCGGGTGCCGGCTCATTAGATACTCCTGCCCATGCAAGTATAATCGGTAGCAAAGAACCAATAACAGCTCCTGCATTGATTAAAAAGCTCTGGATAGAATATCCCTGGTTTCGTTGTTTATCATTCACCATATCGCTTACCAGTGCACGGAAAGGTTGCATGGTTACATTGAATGAAGTATCCATAAACAGCAACATGGTAGCTCCAAATATAACTGCAGGAATAAGCTGGGCAAAGTGTTCACTGTTGGGCATAAAGAACATGGCCAACGCAGAAACGATTGCTCCTCCAAGAATAAAAGGAATACGTCGTCCTAATCTTGTCCATGTTTTATCACTTGATAAACCAACAATGGGTTGAACAATTAAACCTGATAATGGAGCTGCAAGCCAGAATAAACTCAGGTGATGCGGATCGGCACCAATAGCTGAAAGAATACGGCTTGTGTTGGCGTTTTGTAATGAATAACCTATCTGCACTCCAAGAAAACCAAAACTGATATTCCAGATTTGCCAGAATGATAAATTAGGTTTAAAGGAAGAAGATGAAGATTGTGTACCTCCGGATAATGCCATAACAATCGTTGCCTTCACCCCTGTGTGAAGGTTTGTTTAATTACATAATCAATAGTGAATGGTTAAACTTTTACAGGGAAAAGTTTAAATCACAAATCCATCAGAAAGAATTGCGCCTTTTTTCACAACAACAATTCCGTCCTTAACAGTGTATAATGAATGATCGGTATTAGGTAAATGGTTTCCGCCGTTAATGCGTACATCATTTCCTATACGGCAGTTTTTATCAATAATTGCATTCTTGATATAGCAACGTTCTCCAATTCCCATTTTAGGAAGACCTCGTTCTGTTGCATAATTCATTTCATCAAGCGTTTCATAATAATCATCACCCATAAGATAACTGCTGACTATAGTAGAGCCGTAACCAATACGGCTGCGAATGCCAATCACACTGTTTTCAATACGGCTTGCATTGATAATGGAGCCTTCAGCAATAATCGTTTTCTCCAGTGTGGTTCCACTTATTTTTGCAGGCGGCAGCATACGTGCCCTTGTATAAACCGGTCTGTCGTTATCAAATAAATTAAACTCAGGTATTTCCTGTGTTAAAGCAAGGTTTGCTTCAAAGAAGGAATAGATATTACCAATATCTGTCCAATAACCATCGTATTGATAACTTGATACCGTGTATTTTGAAATAGATGCAGGCATAATTTCCTTACCGAAATCAGTTGCATCTTTAAATTCTTCTTTCAGCATATCAATAAGAAGCTTCTTATTGAAAACATAAATACCCATTGAAGCAAGATAGATACGGCCCTGCTTGCGCATTTCATCACCGGTATCGCTCACCCAATCGGCAAGAATATCTTTCTTAGGCTTTTCAACAAAGGAAGTGATGTGATGATTTTCATCTGATTTCAGAATACCAAACTCAGGAGCATCTCTTTCTCCTACAGGTATTGTTGCAATGCTGATATCAGCACCATTGTCAATATGGTCATCAATCATTTTCTGGAAATCCATCTGGTACAACTGATCGCCTGAAAGTATCAGTACATAATCTGCTTCCTGTTGTTCAACATGACGGATACATTGACGCACAGCATCGGCTGTTCCCTGGAACCAGCCTGAGTTATCAGGCGTTTGTTCGGCAGCAAGAATATCTACAAATGCACGGCTGAACATGCTGAAGTGGTATGTATTCTTGATATGCTTGTTAAGTGATGCTGAGTTAAACTGTGTTAACACAAACATGCGGTTGATGTTTGAGTTCATACAGTTTGAAATGGGAATATCTACCAGCCTGTATTTACCGGCGATAGGTACGGCCGGTTTACTGCGGCTTGCTGTTAAAGGGAATAAGCGTGTTCCTGCTCCACCGCCGAGAATTAAGGCGATCGTACTCTTTGTGACTGACTTCCTCATACGATTAGTTTTAAATGTTTAGGTCGTTAATTTGTTCACGATGTTATTTCAAACTCTTATAAAGTTCTATGTATTGTTCAACGCTGTGCTCCCAGCTGAAATCAAGCTTCATCATGGTTTCTCTCGCCTCTTTAAATTTATTTTTATCGCTGTATAATTCGCATGCCCTCCACACTGCATTACAGATATCACCTGTAGCTGCATGATCATATACCAATCCATAACCTCCCTTTTGCGAAATATCTTTAACTGTGTCTCTTAATCCTCCTGTGTTGCGAACCATCGGTACAGTTCCGTAACGCATGGCATACATCTGGTTTAATCCGCAAGGCTCAACACGACTTGGCATCAGTAAAAAGTCTGCACCTGCATACATCAAATGACTTAAACCTTCGTTGTAACCAATATAACAACTGTAATCGCCCTGCGATATACTCATCAATCCGTTCAGTTGTGATTCAACCTGTGATTCACCACTTCCCAGGATAAGGAAATTCATTCTTCGCCCGATATAGTAAAACGAATCACCAATAACTGCAGGCAATAAATCAGCCGCTTTTTCTCCTACCAAACGACCAATGAAAACAAACAACGGCTTATTGATATCAAGACCAAATGTTTCACAAAGCCTTGCCTTATTCCTCAACTTACCTTCTTCTGCTGTTGCAATACTGTAATCGTCTTTAATGTATTTATCATTGGCAGGATCCCATACCTGTGCATCAATACCATTGAGGATTCCGCTGCATTTTCCTTTTTCATATTCAAACAATGCTTCCATGCCGTTACTCATATACTTCAGCTCATCCATGTAACTGTAGCTTACTGTAGTAACCTTGGTGGCGCATTTAACTGCACTTGCTAATGGATTGATTGCATTATTCCATTCCAGCATACCTCTCTTCCATTCATCATAAGGAGGAAGATCAGTAGCCCTGTCCCAGCTCATTTGCCCCTGGTATTGTGCATTGTGAATGGTGAGTACAGTTGGGATTGATGCCAGCTTATTATAACGATAGCAATACTTCATCATAAAAGGAATTAACCCTGTATGATAATCGTGTACATGAACAACATCGGGTTGATGATCCCATGCAGCAAGCCAGTCAACCACACTAACCTGGAACGCATTGAAGCGCTGCGCATCATCATCATAACCATAGATTCTTTCACGGTCGAGTAACCCGTAAATATCCACTAAGTACAAGCTGAATCCCAGCTTATCTGTTGTTTCCTTGATAACGGTATAATCAAAAAAATAATCGCCGATATTGGTATGCCCTTTATGCACCACTTCCCATTCATTATTCGTGAGAAATTTAGTACGGTACATCGGCATTACAACTCTTGCTGTATGACCGGCATCCTGTAAATATTTTGGGAGAGCACCAACAACATCGCCTAAGCCACCGGCCTTTGCCACGGGGTAACATTCGGCACTGACATGAATAATTTCCATCAAAATCAGATTAATTAAAATAACTCTTCAATATAGCAAGAGTTTAGATACGCTGTATCAAAAACAAATAATTTTTGATGAGTTCATTTCTTTTATACCTTCAACGCTTCATTCACTAAATAACGATTTCTATGTCCCAACAAACTATGCAAGGAGAAGTAAAAGACCCCGTTACAAAAGAGGCTGAGAAAGCCAGCGGCCATATACAAACAAAATGGTCGCAGTTCAGCGTTCTTATCACTGTGTTTTTTTTCTGGGGATTTGTTGCAGCAAGTAACGATATTTTAATTCCGGTTTTCAAAAAAGCTTTTTCATTAACTCAAGGTCAGAGTCAGTTAGTTTCCGTAGCCTTTTATGTGGCCTATACAGTTGGTTCAATTATATACGTTGCCATTTCTAAAATTGTTGGTGCCGATCTTCTAAATAAATTAGGTTATAAAAATGGTATTGCCATCGGCCTTATCATTTCTGCATTGGGGACATTGTTATTTTACCCTGCTGCCAATACAGGGTCATTTGCATTAATGATTTCCGGTTTATTTATTGTTGGACTTGGTTTTTCATTGCAGCAAATTGCAGCTAACCCGCTTGCAATTGTAATGGGCGATCCCAAAACAGGATCACAAAGACTTACCATGGCAGGTGGCGTTAATAACTTCGGTACCACAATAGGACCATTGCTTGTAAGTTTTGCAATTTTTGGAAGTGTGGCCGCTGCTAATCCTGATGCAAGTATTGAAAGTGTAAAGATTCCTTACCTGATTTTAGGACTTGCATTTGTGCTGGTTGCCATTTTTATAAAATTCTCATCTGTACCAAATAAAATTGACCTGGACGAAGTAGCAGAAAGCGAAGCGGAAGAAGGTGGTAAATTATTGCACCGTTCTTCAGCATTCAAATATCCTCAACTGGTAATGGGAATGATTGCCATCTTTGTTTATGTTGGTGTTGAAGTATCAACTGCCAGTAACTTACCTGCCTACCTGGAAAAATTCCTTGGCGTGGAAACAAAGCATGTTGCCCCTTACATTTCATTATACTGGGCAAGCTTAATGATTGGCCGTTGGACAGGTGCAGTTGGTGCGTTTGATGTAAGCAAGGGTGCAAAACAAATCTTAAGCTTCATTATGCCTTACCTGGCGTTTGCTGTTTTTCTGCTGGTGAATACAATTGCCCAGCATGATGTTTCTCAATTTTACATTTATGCAGCTATCATTGCTGTAATGATTGTGTTTGATATTGCCAGCAAAGGAAACCCGGTAAGAATGTTGTTGTTATTTTCTTTTGCCGGTATAACTGCGTTACTCATTGGCATGTTTTCAACCGGTCTTGTAAGTGCTTACGCATTTACAAGTGTTGGCTTATTTTGCAGTACTTTATGGCCATGTATTTTCACCATTGCAATTGCCGGTCTTGGAAAAAACACAAACCAGGGAAGCAGTATGTTAATCATGATGATCATGGGTGGCGGTATCGTAAGCTGGCTGCAGGGAGTACTTGCTGATTCAATCGGCATTCACTACAGCTACATTGTTGGTGTTATTTGTTTTGCGTATTTAGCTTACTATGCAATCAGTGCAAAATCAATTTTAAGACACCAGGGTATAGACTTCGATCACCTGGAAGGTGGTAAAGGCGGACACTAATATCATTTTTTATATAAAAACTAAATGAAAGTCTAAATATGGAAAAAAAGTTTGCGATTGGCGTTGATGTGGGTGGCACCAATACAAAGTTTGGAATAGTTGACAGAGAGGGTAATATCCTGGAACAGGACCGTATGCGTACCGATGCTCATGAAAATGCTGAAGATTTTGTTGAAGAACTTTTCAATAAGCTCAGTGTTATTATCGACAATCATGGAGGAAAAGAAAATATTGTTGGTATTGGCATGGGAGCCCCCAATGGAAACTATTATCACGGCACAATTGAATATGCAGCAAATTTGAAGTGGAAAGGTATTATTCCCCTTGCCGAAATAATGGAACGCAAAAGCGGTATTCCTACAAGAGTTACCAATGATGCCAACGCTGCAGCAATGGGCGAAATGATGTATGGTATTGCAAAGGGAATGAAACATTTCATCACCATTACTTTGGGTACAGGTGTTGGAAGCGGTATTGTTATTGATGGAAAAATTGTACTTGGTCACGATGGCTTTGCCGGTGAACTTGGTCATACAATTATCCGTCCCGGTGGTAGAATGCATAAAGGCACCGGTATCCGTGGTTCATTGGAAGTATATGCTTCTGCAACCGGTGTACGGGATACTGCCATTGAATTGCTTACACAGGATTCCGATACACCAAGTTTATTACGCAGCTACCCCATTGATCAGCTCACAAGTGAAACTGTATTTAAATGTGCTGAGCAGGGTGATGCAGTTGCCAATCATATTTTTGAATTCACCGGGCAAATTCTCGGTGAAGCCTTGGCGAACTTTGTGATGTTCTCTTCTCCTGAGGCAATCGTTTTATTTGGCGGTTTAACGAAAGCAGGCGATTTAATCCTTAAGCCTACAATACAGGCAATGGAAGCAAACCTGGTGCAGGTATTTAAAAACAAAGTGAAAGTGTTATTCAGCAATTTAAAAGAAGCCGATGCTGCCATACTTGGTGCAAGTGCATTAGTTTGGTAATACGTTTCTTCTCAATAAAAACAAAAGGCTGCAGTTTGCAGCCTTTTGTTTTTTCCGCTTATCAATTTGATATTGAAAAAATAAGGGATTTACTAAATTCAGTCTTCAAATAAAAAAGTCATGAAATGAGCCATATAAATTACCAGGCTGATTTTATCAACAGCGATGATAATTTTTTGGCGAATAACATATGACAAATAAAAACCAGCCGCAAAGCGGCAAACTAAAAATAAGCATATGAAATTTATAGCCACATTCTTCTTATGCTTTGTATTACTTTCTTCCTGCAAAAATGAGAAAGCAGCAAAGCCTGATGCGCTTGCATCAAACATGGACACAACGGTGAACCCTGCACAGGATTTCTTTCTTTATGCCAATGGCGGATGGATCAAAAAAAATCCAATCCCCGGCGATGAAAGCAGTTGGGGCATTGGTAACCTGGTGATCAATGAAAACCTTAACCGTTTAAAAACGATCAATGAAAATGCAGCGAAAGAAAATGCTGCAGCCGGTTCTACCAGTCAAAAGATCGGCGACTTCTGGAAAACGGCTATGGACAGTTCAGCCATTGAACAAAACGGATTAAAACCATTGCAGCCGTGGTTTGATAAAATCAACGCCATCACCAGCATCAAAGAGCTGAGTAATGTAATGGCAGAGATGGATAAGATTGGCGCTTCTACCATGATTGGTTCTTACATCAGCCAGGATGCAAAAAACAGCGATGCTGTTGCATTACAGTTCTGGCAATCGGGTTTGGGTTTACCTGAAAGAGAATATTATTTCAAAACCGATTCCACTACAGTAAATATCCGAAAGGAATATGTAAAATACATGGCCAAGATTTTAACCATGAGTGGTGTTGACGCTGCTGTTGCTGATAAAGCGGCTGCCGACATTATGAAAATGGAAACAAGTCTTGCACAGGTTCACCGCAAACTGGCCGACCTGCGTGATCCTTATAAAAACTACAACAAACTGAGTGCAGATAATTTTTACAAACTGGCTCCTTCACTTGAACTCGACAGTTATTTAAAAACGGTTGGTATTCCCAAAGTTGATTCAGTGATTGTCGGTCAGCCGGAATATTATACAACACTGGAGAAAATTGTAAAATCAACTTCTCTTGATACATGGAAACAACTGTTGCGTTTCCGTTTAATCAGCAGCTTTAATATTGCATTGCCCGATGCGTATGGAGTGGAAGCATTTAACTTCCGCAAGCTGATGAGTGGTGCTAAAGAACGCAAACCACGCTGGAAAAGAGTATTGCAGAATGAAGAGGGTGTGATGGGTGAATTACTCGGACAGCTTTATGTAAAAGAATACTTCAACGAAACTGCCAAGAAACGTTACAGTGATTTGGTGGAAGCCATCCGCACAGCATTAAAAGAACGCATTGAAAAACTGGATTGGATGAGCGACAGCACCAAGCAGAAAGCTTATCTCAAACTTTCTACAATGAAGAAGAAAGTGGGTTATCCTGATAAATGGAAAGATTTTTCTGCAATGAAAATCGGCACAGAAAGTTATGTAGCCAACCTCATCAGTGCAAACATCTGGTGGAACGATTACAACATCAACAAACTGGGCAAACCTGTTGACCGTGACGAATGGGATATGTATCCGCAAACATATAATGCCTATTACAACCCAAGCAATAAT
Source organism: Chitinophagaceae bacterium UBA1931 (assembly GCA_002337125.1). Classification (GTDB taxonomy): domain Bacteria; phylum Bacteroidota; class Bacteroidia; order Chitinophagales; family Chitinophagaceae; genus Lacibacter. Next base: position 315,483 of record DDFJ01000001.1, on the reverse strand, counting down.
GAAATTGTATTACCTGCAGGCATCTTCACTGTTCCAGGTTATAAAGATGAAGAACTGGATGATGCATTGGTGTATGGTTATGCAGGCGCAACAACCATTGGTCATGAAATCACACATGGTTTTGATGATGAAGGAAGACAGTATGATGAAAAAGGAAACCTGAAAAGCTGGTGGACAAAAGAAGATGAAGAAAAATTCACGAAGAGAGCAGATGTAATGGTTACACAATACTCCGCATACAAACCATTTGAAGGTTATAACATCAACGGTAAAGCAACACTGGGCGAAAACATTGCCGACCTTGGTGGTGGTTTACTTGGCTGGGATGCCTTTATAAAAACAGAGCAGTACAAAAAAGAAGAACCTGTTGCAGGTCTTTCTCCTGCTAAACGTTTCTTCCTTGGTTATGCATTGGGATGGTTAGGCCATACAAGAGATGAAGCATTGAAAAATCAATTACTGGTGGATGTGCATTCTCCTGCTAAATGGAGGGTGAACGGACCATTTGTAAGCATGCCATCTTTCTACACAACATTCAATGTAAAACAAGGCGATGGAATGTTTGTAGCAGACAGTGCAAGAGTAAAGATTTGGTAATGATGAAATGAATGATGAATACGAAAAAGGTGGCTGTGAAATTTCACAGCCACCTTTTTTATTTAAAAAAAAATAATTCTTCTCTGTTTAAAACTCTTCTTTCAGTTGAATCCCCAATCCGGGCTCATCGCTCACTCCTACTTTTCCATAATCATAGGTTATACCGGTTGCAAGATCTTCAGCAAGTAATAACGGACCATCCATATCAATATAATCAACCAACGGAGCAAGATGTGCAATAGCTGCTGAACCAATCGTGCATTCATTCATACAACCAATCATCACCTTCATATCCAGTTCTCTTGCTTTGGTAATCATTCTTCTTGCAGGTGTAATACCACTGCACTTGGTGAGTTTAATATTAATACCATGAAAATGTTGGTAACATTTCTCCACATCATTTTCATACACACAGGCTTCATCGGCAATTAATGGCAGCGGTGATTTTTCATACAGCAATTTCATTCCTTCCCAGTTATCTTTTGCCAGTGGTTGTTCAACAAATTCAACACCCAGTTCCTTCAGTACAGGAATTTTTTCTAATGCTTCATCCAATGTCCATCCTGCATTGGCATCAACACGGAAAACAGCATCGGTTTGTTTACGCAATGCTTCCACCAGTTCAATATCGCCCGGCACACCAACTTTGATTTTGTAAATGGGCCATGGTTTTTCATTCATCTTCTCCACCATCTTTTCTACTGTATCAATGCCGATGGTATAATCACAGATTGGAGAAGTTGTATAATCAAGATTCCACAATTTGTAGAGTGGCTGCCGTCTCATTTTTCCATACAAATCCCATGACGCAATATCCAATGCACAAACAAGAAAATGATTTTGTGGAAACAGATGATGCAGGTAATGCCAGTAACGCTCAGGATCGGTGTAAGCAAACTTTTCAACAAAGATTTTTTTCTGCTGAAGGTCTTCCATCATCTTCTCAACCGGAATATTATAGTAAGCAATAGCAGGTGCTTCACCATAACCTTTTGCACCAACAAATTCCAGTTCAACCACCAGCGATGGCTGATGCGTTTTTGTTCCTTTTGAAATTGTAAACGGATAACGGAAAGGAAGCTCCGTTTTTTTATACCTGACTTTTAACGGCATTGATGTAACTCACTTTTTTGATGAAAGCAACCAATCGTTGGATAACAAACCACAAACAAAAAACCATAAACTCTACCCTCTTCCACTTGCCACAACATATCCCTTCAGCTCTTCATTAAATGCATCCTGCTTCATTAAATCTTCTAATGTAAGATGCATCCTGTAGCGCCAGTAATGTTTGGGATTGGCAGGAACATTAATGCGTTCATCGTTTGGATTTTCCCTGCGCAGTTCTGCATTCATACCCAGCAGTTCCTGTACCTGGAAAATACTCCACATAGCAGGCGAATATAAATGTTGTGTAATGATGCTGCGTACAATCCATGGTTCGCAGTAATAAGGAGCTTCGCCCCACTGACCAAGTTCTTTATTGTAAAACTGTTGTGTTTGTTTATGGTCTTCTTCCCACCAGCCACGGATGGTGCTCATATCATGCGTACTGGGTGTAACCACACTCATGTAAGGCGCATCAGCCGGGTGGAAAAATTCTTTCTTTGGATCCTTGGGCATACGTTGTATTTCAAGGCTCAGCATACCCAGTTGTTTCATTACATCGGGTACACATTCAGGAACCATTCCAAGATCTTCACCACAAACAAGCATATTGGTTGAACGTTTGAGGAACGGCAGCTTGGCCATTGCTTCTTTACGCCAGAACTCATCCTGCCTGCGGAAGAAATAGTTGACATACAACTCATCCAGCTTGCGTCTTGATTGTTCATCCAGTTGTTTGAAAGAAATGGTTGAACTCATGCTGATGCGGAAATGAAACTGTTGTCCCTGGCTTCCGTCCACTTCAAACAAAATCACATTGCTGATCAGATCAAACAAGCCATGCAGTATGCGGTTGTGATGATCATTTTCTTCTAACTGGCTGAAATGTGCAGCAACTTTCTGCTGTGTATTAAATTCTTCTTTCAGTTCATAATGACCGTTACCTGTATGATTAAGATAAGGCTTGAGAATTTCTGTATCGCCCTGCATCAGTTCGCCCAGCACTCCATCATTGATATATGGTTTGCATAAACGCTGGTAATCGAACCACATACCCCGCTGACCAAACTCACTGATATGTACCGGTAATGCAGGAACGAAATAACCCATGATTCCTTCAACAGCATGCATGGGAATACTCCAGATGCGGAAGAAACCAAGAATATGATCAATGCGGAATGCATCAAAGTAATTGCTCATTTGCTCAAACCTGCGGCGCCACCATTTAAATCCATCATCGGCCATGCGTTGCCAGTTATACGTGGGGAAACCCCAGTTCTGTCCCTTCACCGCAAAATCATCAGGAGGCGCACCTGCCTGCATGTTCATGTTATACAGTTCGGGTTCAACCCATGCATCACAACTGTTGCGATAGATACCAATAGGAATATCACCTTTCATAATCACACCATGCTTATGTGCGTATTCAGCTGCATCTTTTAACTGCAGGTGAAGATGGTATTGAATGAAGTAATACAATGCAATTTCATCGTAATGCTTCTGTGATGGATCAACAAATTCCTGGATCCCATCTTCTTTATAAACGCTGAGCTCTTTCCATTGATTGAAATCAGGCGTTTTGTATTTATCACGTAAATAACTGAACGCTGCATAAGGCACCAGCCAGTGACGGTTCAATTCAAAAAAATCAAAGAAAACAGCATCATCGTGCAGTGATGTTTTCTGCTCTTTATATAATTCTGTTAATGCCGCCCATTTAACTTTCATCACTTCTTCATAATCAACAACAGGTAAAGCATTCAGTTCTTTTTGTTTGCTGAGGAGCTTTTTAACAACAGGATGATCAGCCTTTCCTGCAACAGCTTCAATGTTTACATACAATGGATGCAATGCAAAAGCAGAGATAGCTGCATAAGGATAAGAATCCGTCCAGCTATGCGTGGCCGTTGTATCATTTACAGGAAGAATCTGAACAAGTTTCAGGTTAACTTTCTTCGCCCAGTCAACCAATGTTTTTAAATCAGCAAACTCACCTACTCCAAAACTCTTCTCTGTACGTAAACTGAAAACAGGAATAGCTACTCCTGCACCCTTCCAGTTATTATTGGGCAATTGAGCAAAACCATCATGGATAATACTCAGTTTACTTTTACCATAACTATCATACAAAATGTGATTGTTGCCATTTTCAAATGTTACAAATGAATTGGTCTTTGTATTAAACACACCGTATTTGTATGCAGCAGGAAAACTTTCAGCAGAAAGATCAAGCGAAACCGTCCACCAGTTACCATCACGTTCCATGAGTACCGGTTTTTCGGTACTCCAGTTGGCAAATGCTTTGTTACTGCCGGTCATACACAACACTTCATCTTCCTTCAGCAAAGGAGCTTTTGCCTTAAACACATGTGTAACTGATTTTAATGAATGAGGTTTAACTGCTTTTGCTTTTGGCAGCAATACCTGCTGAAAGGGCTGTGTATAAAATGCATTCTCAAATTCACCCGCATGATTCCATGTATCAACAAGAGTAAGTTCATCCACATGCAGTTTCATGATATCAACAACACGGTCATTACCCCATTCCTGGATGATTTCGCCATGTTCGTTTTTGAGAATATAATTATACTGCAGAATTTGTTCAAAGTCATTGCCCAGTTCAATGGTTGCTGTCCAGAACTCATCGGTAAGATATTGCATTGGCAAAGCAGCGTTCGATTCATGATTGCCTAACTGATCGCAATTGCCGCTTACAGCGAGGCTTTGCCCGTACCGGGTAAAGAACCGCAGGTAAAACTGAATCTTCATAATCAATAATTGGATGGAAAATTAAACAAAAACATGATGGGGAAATTGATTTATTCCCAATAAAAAAGGAGATAACAAAAGACTGGCGGCCAGCAAACGTTTGCACTTGGTAAAGAATCGCTGACACAGGACAGAATCGTATTAACTTCTTCCTTGGAGCTTGCCCCTTCTGATGGTTTAATTATCCTGTGAATATGTTGCGGAGAGAGAGGGATTCGAACCCTCGGTACAGTTGCCCGCACAACGGTTTTCGAGACCGTCCCGTTCAACCACTCCGGCATCTCTCCTTTGGCCGGTAAAATTAGAACAAACACAATTACAAAGAACAACCCGGAAAAAATACAAATCACCGGGTTTACTAACGTACATCATAAACGAAAATGAAAACAGGATGCTGCATCAGGATTTCAAAGCTTCTCTCACTTTTGGTGCAATCTTGCTTCCAAACAGTTCAATTGATTTCATGAGTGATGCATGCGAAGGACCTCCCACATCCATATGTGCAGAAAAACGGGTAAGCCCGAACAGTTCGTGTATGTGAAGGATTTTATCCACGGCTTCATTTACATCACCAATGATAAGATGACCACTGCTGCTGCGACCAGCATCGTACTGGTTACGCTGGTAAGCAGGCCATCCCCTGCTGCGGCCAATCCTGTTCATTTGTGAAGAATAGATGGGGTAATATTCATCAGCTGTTTGCTGTCCATCATCACCAAAAAAAGAATGCATGTGAACACCCACCTTAAACTTGTTCATATCATGACCCATGTGCTGGTATGCATCACGGTAATAATCAAACAATGGTTTAAAATGTGCAGGATTACCACCGATAATCGCAAACATTACCGGCAGTCCATACTTGGCTGCACGTACAACCGATTCGGGTGTACCACCAACTGCCACCCAGATATTGAGGTGATTGTTGACCGCCCTGGGTAAAATCGGCTGATCATTCAATGCAGCCCTGAACTTACCTTTCCATGTAATGGGATTTTCGTTGTTGATCTTTACCAGCAGACCAAGCTTTTCTTCAAACAGTTCATCATAATCTTCGAGATTATAACCATACAACGGGTACGATTCAATAAAACTGCCTCTTCCTGCCATCAGTTCGGCCCTGCCGTTTGAAATTAAATCAAGCGAAGCAAAACTTTGATAAAGATGAACAGGATCGGTAGAGCTTAATACAGATACTGCACTTCCCAGTTTAATCTTCTTTGTTACCGATGCTGCTGCTGAAAGAATTATTTCAGGAACAGATACGGCATAATCAGGCCGGTGATGTTCGCCTATTCCAAAAAAATCAAGACCTGTCTCATCCATCAGTTTAATTTCTTCCAGCAGCTCATGTAAACGTTGCTGTGCCGGTTGAATTTTTCCGTCTTTGCCAATATGCAAATCACCAAACATACCGATGCCTAATTCCATAAATGCGTATTTAAACTACAAATATAGCTGCTGTAAAAATGAAAAGGGAGTTCTTTCGAACTCCCATGATGAAGGTTTAATGATTAACGAAAAAGTTATTATTGCGCTTTTACAATTCTGTGAACAGTTTTTACTGTGCCTAAACGTACTTCCATAAAATAAGTGCCGGCAGGTAAAGAAGAAAGTTCGCTTAATGATACAATGTTCGTACCAATATCAAGACGACGGTAATTATTATAAACGATCCGTCCGTTCTGATCTGTTACCCGCAGGTATCCATCTTCTTTGTTTTCTAAAGTAATCAACACACGCAGTTCAGTACTGAAAGGATTGGGAAGTACCTGGATGCTTGGTGCACCATGCTGGTAAAGCCTGATGATATTGCTGTATTGCGATTTAGAATCATTATCAACCATATTAAGCTTATAATAATACATTCCGCATACAACTGTGCGGTCGACATAATTATAAAGGTTGACAAAGCTGCTGTTACCTGTAGCTTTTGTGGTACCGATTGTTTGAAAATTACGGCCATCATAGCTGCGTTGAATTTCAAAATAGTTGGTATTAAACTCACTTGCTGTATGCCAGTTTAAGATTACCTCATTGTTAATCCATTTACCATTAAAGTCGGTTAATGTAACAGGTAATGTACTATTGACTGTTACACTTGCTGAAGCAGAGGAAATACAGGTAGTACCAGTTAATTTATCAGCTTTTACTTTAATGGAATATGCGCCACCTGTACTGAATGCAGAAGTGGTAAAGCTTGTTGATGATCCGCTGCCAAACTGTGACGTTGCCAGGCTTGAACCTGTTGCAGAATTTTCAACAGTATATAATACACCTGCTTCAGTGCTGGTTAATGTATAAGTAACAGTTTGTCCAACTGTGATTGTACTGCTGGTTGGACTTATGGATGGTGTTGTTGGAGAAGAACAGGTTACGGTTGTGGTTGATCCGCATGATTTATTCAACGTACTGCTTGTTGCCTGGGCACCCACTGTTAATATACCGCCTGCATACAAAGGATTCGATGCAGAAATGCTGATTGACCATGTTGTTGCACTTGTAACAGAAGTTGATCCTATCTGTGCTCCGTCCTGGTACAGGTAAACAGTTCCTGTAAACGCAGATGGAAGAGTTCCTGATACAGTTGTTGCAGCATCACCATAAGTACCGGTGATGGTTGGACAAACAGTAGTTTGTGATCTTGCAGTTGCAGAAGAAGAGCTTGCACTTACAGAACAAGTACCGTTTTGTGCCGTAGCATAATAACTTGTACCGCCCACCAATGCTGTAACAGTTGCTGACCATGTGCCACCAGCCTGCACAGTTGTAGTGCCGACTAATGTGGATGGTGAAGCATAAACTCTTATAGTTGTTCCCGCAACTTCAGATGAAGTTCCTGATACGGTCGTTGCTCCTGTAACAAGATAACCTTGCGCATCAGTAGTAATTACGGGAGCGGATGTAAAGCAGGTAACAGTTAATGAAGCCGCCGGACTGATACATTGGCTTGCTGATTGAGCCCTTACATTAATAACATCTCCTGTTTGAAAAACCTGGTTAGTAAAGCTGTAAGCACCAGCACCATCAGCAGTAGTTGATGCTACAAGAAAACCGTTTACAAACAATCTTACAGTAGAACTTGCAGCAGCAGTACCACTGATAGTCGTTGACGATGGATAAGCTGCTGTTTGAGTAATTGTTGGCAAAGCTGTTGATTGTGTGAATCCAACACATGATCCCCAGATAGGAGCAGATTCACATTTTCCGCTTTCAGTTACTGTAATATAGTAAGACCCATCAGGAATATCGTTCGCACCTCCACTACAAGGATCAGTGGTTCCTCCATTATTTGCTCCGTTATATTCCCAGGCAGTGGTAGTACTGTAAGTGATATTATATGTTGAAGGCGAAGTAGTAGTACCATCAGTAGCATACAATGCTGGTACACTTCCTGCCAATACTTTGTAAATTTTGATAACAGCGTTTGCTGTTCTTGTTCCTGCCATTCCTCTGGCACTATTCACACAGGTTCCAAAAGCAGCACTGCTTGTTGATGAAAAATTAGAAGGAGAACAACTGGTTACAAGAACACTGTTGCTCACTAAACACATACTTTCACCACTTGCCTGTGCTTTGGCTGTAATCACATCACCGGTTGCCACACTGGAAATGATATAAGTCCATGTTGATCCGCTGCTGCAGGTGGTTGAGCCTGCTAATGTTCCGTTTTTATAAACGTAAATGGTAGCGGGTGATACCTTGGTTGCATCGAGCCGGGTCCAGGTACCTGTAATATTTGCACTACTTCCGGCTGCTATACCTGAATTAACAACTGGAGCAGCTGTACATTCACTACCGATTCCTGATCCGCCTGAAGTAATATCATTTAAAGTGAACGTAGGTGAGTTCTGAGCCACATATTGCCATGCATCAGTAGTTGAAGGGAAATTGGCATCATTAATTCCATAAATATCAGACCTGGTTCCCTGGAATGCTGAACCTGGATTCGTATTGGTTGAAACAACAATACGGATTGGTGTTGAAGCTGTAATTCCTAAAGCAGATAACGGAACAAAAAAATCATAGAAATAATCCGCATCGCCTCCATCACGGCTGAGGGCAACTGAAATTAACGAGTTTGTGGCAAGAGAATAGGTAGGTGATGCTGTTGGATTAATAATACCATTCACATTATAAACCGCTACCCGTCCAGATGATCCGGTTTCCATTGCCACTTCCCATTCAAACCCCGGGTTACCGTTACCACTGTTGGTTGGTGCAACATAGTTAGGGTCGGCTGATGGACCTGTAGCACCTATTTTATTATCTGTATCAAACAAAATATTATAAGCTTTCGCTCCGCTTACAATTCCACCTATACGTAAACGAAACAGGATATTTGTTCCATCATTATAAATGTAACAACCGCTGTTATCAACTGTTTTAACAATATCCGAATATCCTCCGCTTGGTCCTGTAGCAAGATCTCCGGTTGGTTCCGGGAATAAAGGTTTAATGACTTTATAAAGAATCTCACTTTGGGTAATATCACTGGTTGTGAACCCTGCCGAAGTAGCTGAAGTAAAATAATCCTGGTTAGGATTAAGCGTTGCTGGTCCTTTTCCACCAGCAGGACGTACAATCAACCCGGGGCTTTGAGCTGAGATTTCGTTACATAAAATCAGTGTGAACAACAAAACCAGGAGTCTGGCAATTGATAAGGTTGGGCGGTACATAAATTTGGTTTTACAAGTAATATCAGATATCCGTAAAAATAATACAACGCCCGAGTTTACTACTATTACAAGTAGTTTTTTGTATCGCTATTTTAAAGTATTAAATGATTACCCGTAGCCGTTATAGATTGAACAATGGATCAATCTTCAGAGCCAGATAAATTTATTACAAGAAAACTGCAGTTGTAAGTAACCCACGAAAATGTCGGCCTGCTTCATTTGCAGTTTAATTCCTTACCGGTCGTTAAATAAAGAGTAAAACAATTGTCAGTACAACTCCGGCAACAGTAAAATACATTCCCTTTTTAAAAATGCTTGTTTTAGGCATAAACATCCAGAAAGAAGACAGCACAAAAAACAACAGGGATACACCAAAAAATACATTCAGGAAAAACAAAGGATCAGCCGATCTTGCTTTATGCAGACTGGTAAGCTTGTTAATGACAAATGGCAGTTCTTTCCGAACATATTCCACATGACCGGTTGTTCTGTTATAGGTTCCATTTTCAAAATAAACAATATCAGCTTCTGTTTTTTTGATTTTAATTTCACGTATACCCAATAACTGACCTAATTCCTTATCATCTGCATTTGGTTTTATTTCTTTAACAACCTGCTTTTCTTTTTTAAGAAAATCAGTATCCCTGAAAACCATAACAATACCGCTTAATGCATACACAGCCATAATACCCGCTAAAAAGAATCCCAGGTAACGATGAACAATCCGCATTCCGGAGCTGAACGATTTTGTACCAGCCATAATAATAAAAATGTGTTTAAATGAAACAATTGGTTTTGCCAAACTTAGCTTATAGACGGCATCTGTAATTTAAAATTGCGGAAAAATTTAATTTTACCAAATTCGAAAACAAACGCTCCTGGCAGCGAACGTAACGGATTGGTGAATCATTCATGTCTTAAGTTCATTGATACGAATCAGAAATAAGCAGAAACTCAATAAAGAAAAACAAGTACATTTAATCATCATTTTATTGCTGACTTAAACTCATAAACACATGTTCACACTCCTTGGCGTTTTAGGCACACAGGAAATGGTATTAATCCTTGTTACCTTTTTAATTTATGGTATCCCGGTTATCATTATTCTTCTGTTGTTTAGCCGTATCAGAAGAATTGAAAAAAGGCTGGAAGACCTGGAAAATAAAAACAGGATCTAAAGTACTCCTGCTTCGCTCAACAATCGTTTAGCAAACAAACAACATTTATTTCATCCATACTTGCTGTATCATGAATATAGCAAGTGCATATCAGGCAGGAACAATCTGCAGCTGCTCTGGCTGTCAGTTTTTACGTTCGGTAATATTTCTTCTTTTACCTAACTATTTATCCCGTAATGAACGGGAAAAAGATTTTATTGCTCAAAAACTTTCATACTATTTTTTTTTTATATACTTTAATAACGGAATGCAGAAATGACCCGGGCAAATCTTTATCAGTTGTTAAACTCATTTGATTAAACACCTTTTAGCAATGATAAAGCAGGAAAATCAACAAGACAGGCAATCTCCCGTACAAGAAACTTATATCAAACCCGATAGGGTTTTACAATTCACTAAAAAACCCATAATAGCAGGCACAGTTGTATTTACCATTCTGCTCCTGCTTGTTTTGGCGTTTTCGTTGCTGCTGTATTATAATTTTAAGAGCACACGGCAATTGCAGTTAAAGCAGGCTGCTTATACAGCAAAAGAAAAACTGGAGAAAGCACTCAACAACAGTTTATCGGCCACCAAAACACTGAGCTTTATTGTTACCAGTTATAAGGCAGATAAGGATTTTGATATTGTTGCACAGAAAATACTCGACAACAACCGCTTTATTGATGCTGTTGAACTTGTACAGGGCGGCGTAATTACACATGTATATCCCTACAAAGAAAATGCAGCAGCAATTGGCTATGATATTCTGAAAGATACATTCACAAATAAAGAAGCCTTACAGGCAATCACAAGAAATGAAATCTATTTTGCCGGCCCCTTTCCTTTAAAGCAGGGATACACAGGCGTTGTGGGAAGATTGCCCATCTTTGTTGATCATAAATTCTGGGGCTTCTCTGCCGTTATCATCAAATTGTCAACACTTATTCGTGCTGCAGAAATGGACAGTAGTTTCAGCAGCGCTTACCTTTTCCAGTTATCAAAAACAAATCCCAACACTGGTAAAGAACAGTTTTTTCTTCCTCACCCCGAACAGTTCCTCAGCAACAATTCAGTGTCAGTGGATGTTTCAACCGGCAGTTGGAAAATATACGTACGCTTTGTAAAGAACCAGCGACCCGGCAACTTCCTTTCACTCATACTGATGGGCATCCTGTTTTCATTTACAGGAGGTCTTTTTGTTTGGTATATTTCCAGGCAGCCGCTTGTACTCAACAAACTGGTGGAAGAGAAAACGGCACAGGTAAAGCAAAGCGAAGAAAAATTCAGGAGTCTTGTTGAGCAAAGCCTGGTAGGCGTCTTCATTATGCAGAACAACAGGTTTGTCTACAGCAACCCTCGTTTTGTAAACATGATTGGTTATACACTGCAGGAACTGCTGACACATGTAAAGCCCGAAGATTTTGTACATCCGGCCGACCTGGAAAAAATAAACGAAGAGCATGATCACCCCTTCAGCGCACCAGGCACAACCGATCAATATACCATACGGCTCATCAACAAAAACAAACGGGTGATGTATGTTGAATTAATCGCTTCAGACATCATATATGAAAATAATCCTGCTGTAATTATAACCTGTATTGATGTAACAAGAAAAATGGAAGAAGAAAAACGCATCAGCAAAGCTGTTTCAGAAGCACAAGAAAATGAACGCATGCAGATTGGGATGGAGCTGCATGATAATGTAAAACAGATACTCGCCGCCTCATTGCTTAATCTTGGAACCATTCAGCACTTTATTGATGACAAAGAAATTGTATCAGACCGTGTAGCACAGTTAAAGATGTACATGGATGAAGCCATTTACGAGTTGCGGCGACTGTCGCATCAGCTGGCTCCTTCACTCGATTCATCAGGCACATTGGCTGAAAAAGTAAACACACTGGTTAAATCAATGCTTGCATCCACCAAACTCAAAGCAACCATTGAAGTGGATACATTTAACGGCAGTCTCACCAACGAAATTCAGTTAGCCCTTTACCGCATTATACAGGAACAGGTTGCAAATACAGTGAAGCATGCAATGGCTGATGAAATCAATATCCGCATACGGAAAAATGATGCAGCAGTTTCAATGATGATAAAAGATAATGGCAAAGGGTTCGACCTTTCAACAAAAAAAGAAGGCATTGGTCTTGAGAATATACGCCGCAGGGCAATGGCACTTGATGGTACTGTAAAAATTATCACTTCACCTGGCAAGGGATTTGAACTGCTGGTTGAAATACCACTCAACGCTTCATCGTAAGCAACACTTTTTATTTGTAAACTATGTTTTGTTCATTCTGCAAATACAGGATAGCTGTTACATAATCAGGATTCATACAACCAAACCAGCAGGCTGCCTGCTTTTAAATACAATACAATCCCACCTGTCAGCAACAGTATAACTTCAAGAAAGAGATTGAGTCTTTTGATTTTTATATTCCTGTAGAGATAATATCTTACCAAGATACTCATCAGGTCAGTCAAACACAAAATCATGATGACAACCACAATGAAGTAAAGAAACAGTTTATTCATAAACAGGTTTTATGGATCATGAGTGTCTTCTGCAATAACTCTGTCACAATCTCTGTACTGCCTGTTGCTTTATCCCACTAATAAATCAGACGAACTTTTGTAGATCAGGAACAGGTAGCCCAATGCAAGAAACAGAACAAGTAAAATCAGCAACATATAAATCCTGCTTTCCTTTTTTTGTTTAGTCACTAATTCTGAATCTTCTTTTTGAAATGGTTTTTCTTTAGGAAATGAATGTTGAATCATGGTTGGTTGAGGTAATGCGTTTAAAATACCTTTTATCTCATCAATATTTTCAGCAGCAGTCCAGCGGGCAAGACCTTTATACCACACAGGTGTTTCTCTGTTAATGTTTTGTTCTTTCAGTTCGTCTATTGTAAAAGGGCCAAGTTGTTCAAAGCCATTGTGCAAATAATAGTTTCTCATGTGGAGTTACTTTGATAAACAAAAATTAATCAGCACGTTTATGATTACAGGGAATAAAATATAATTCCAGGTAATGCAATTGTTCTTATTGCTTTTTTGATGATGAGGTAAAATGGTTCTGGGTTTAATGATCAAATATATCAAGCACCATTAATATAAAAAATACCACAAAGCGGGTACATCATACCACTTTGTGGAAGTAAAAACGTAATCACACGCAGTAATCTTACACAAATAAAACTAAAGTCTACGCATCACTTATGTGCTTTTTTCGACTGTACAGATGTATTATATACGTAAAAAGAAAATTCATTTATAAACCCGGTAAGTGTGCACACTTATTGATTGCAAATGCTCCCACTTCTTTTTGAAAACAACTCTGCATTTTTCTTTTCCAAGATGATACAGCAATGTAGTTTTACATCACATCAAGAGAAAAAATCCCGTATCCGATAAAAATCCTGATCCAATTATCCATTGCAAGGCCTGTTTTTAAGAAGACCCTGTGAAAACTAAAAGAGATCCAATACCGCCGAAGTAAACGGCACATGAAAACCAAGCTGGCTTCGTACCCTAAAAGAGAATTACGGACTGGAAACAACAAACAAAAAATTATGAAGCCAATAATAAGCCCCGGAATCACCGGGGTTTTTTATTTTGATGAAATGAGTTGATTACAAATGAAAAATGCTTCATCACTTATTCAACAAAAATCTGCAATCATACAAAGTCTATAGTAACTGCACTTCTTACTTCTTACTTCTTACTTCTTACTTCTTACTTCTTACTTCTTACTTCTTACTTCTTACTTCTTACTTCTTACTTCTTACTTCTTACTTCTTACTTCTTCCCCCCGCACCCGCAATATTCAGCAACAGTTAAACGTTAATGCAGCTGTCCTGTCAAAAACCAAACTCTTACCATGAAGTCACTCAGCAAAACTGTACTTTCAGCAACTGTATTACTGCTCTTGATTCTTTCGTCCTGCAAAACAAACAACACGCCCAAACAATATCGTTTCAACAGCACCATACAGGTGGATGGTTTAACCCGTACCTATACAGTAAACCTTCCTCCCAACTATTACGAATCATCCGGCTTTTCATTGGTCATAGCACTGCACGGTGGCGGTGGCAGCGGTGCACAGTTTGAAAGCACCAACAAACTCACCGATAAAGCCAACAGTGCAGGATTCATCGTTGTATATCCCGATGGCACCGGTGTTATCAATACCTGGAATGCCGGCCGCTGCTGCGGTTCTGCCATGAACAACAATGTGGATGATGTAAAATTCATCAGTAACCTCATTGATAAACTGGTCAGCGAATTCAAAATCAACCCGAAGAAAGTATATGCCACCGGCCATTCCAACGGCGGTATGCTGTGTTACAGACTGGCCTGCGAACTGTCGAACAAAATAGCAGCCATTGCTCCCAACGCCAGCACCATGGTGGTATCAACACCCTGCAATGCAGCACGACCTGTACCCATCCTGCACATGCATTCAAAGCTTGATGAACATGTACCCTATCTTGGTGGAGTTGGCAATGGAGTAACAGGCATTTCTGTTCCTCCGCTTGATTCAGTGTTTACCGTTTGGAGTACACGCAACAATTGTTTAAATCCCAAACAGGTAATATTTACAAATACAGGTTACACATTTACCAAATGGTACACCTGCAGCAATAACGTAAGTATTCACTTTTACCTCACCAACGATGGAGGACATGGCTGGCCCGGCGGTTTACCCGGTGGACCTAACTCTGATACGCCCTCAACAGCCATTAACGCCAATGATTTACTGTGGGACTTTTTTCAGCAGTTCCAGTTACCGTAAAGAAGAAGACAGAATATAGAAGTTAGAAGATAGAATTCCCCGCTGTTGGTTGGCCATACCAACTGGCATGAAGAAATGAATAGCTGAAAAACATTTTTTTACCTAAGCCCAAAGGGCTGGTATGATTATAGAAAATGCAATTGTTAGAAGAATGAAATCCCGAAGGGATGACATAACGCTTATACCATAATTGCCTACTGGTTGATGCCTTTGTTTGTCACCTGACAAACAACTCATTGCCATTACACATTCACACCAAACAAATAACCCACTAGTGCTGATAAGCCCATAGCAATTGTTCCCCAGATCACAATACGCACAACAGCTTTCATAATACTGGAGCCTCCGGTCTTAGCCGATACAGTTCCTAATATCACCAGAAACAAAATGGTAAAAGCATACAGGAAATACTCCATGCTTTTTACAGGCGCAAATAATGTTACAAGCAAAGGCAAAATACCACCGGCCGTAAAGGATGCTCCTGATGCCAATGCAGCCTGTATGGGCTTTGCCTGGCTTATTTCATTAATGCCCAGTTCATCCCGCACATGAGCAGCCAGCGCATCCACCTCGGTTAATTCTCTTGCCACCTGCTTAGCTGTTTCTTTTTTTAACCCACGACGTTCGTATATCTCAGCAAGTATCTGTTCCTCCACTTCGGGCATTTCCTTTAACTCTCTTTTTTCCCGTTCAATATCGGCATGCTCAGTATCGGTTTGTGAACTTACTGATACATATTCACCGGCAGCCATCGATAATGCACCTGCCACCAAACCAGCCACCGTTGCAAGCATAATAGGATCTCTTGTTGAACTGGCAGCAGCAATACCAATAGCAAGACTCGATATAGAAATGATCCCATCATTGGCACCAAGCACTGCAGCTCTTAACCAGTTGCTGCGATGGATAAAATGACTGTCTAAATAATTATCAATTGTTACCGGGGCTTTTGAGTTTGCTGTTTCCATACAGATTAACCGTTTTGTGTTGAAGTTAAGAAGTTTTCATTTACAGCAGCTCTTACTCCCTACTTCTTACTTCTTACTTCCTACTTCTTACTTCCTACTTCCTACTACCTACTACCGGCTATCCACTACCTTCTACCGGCTATCTTCTTACTACTTATTACTTACCACTTACAACTTTCTTCCAAAAACACTTACTACCCGCAAATGCTCCCACTTCATTTTGAAAACAACATGGCAAATTTCTTTTTACAGATGATCTAGCGATGTAGTTTTACATCATCAAGAGACGAAAAATCCAAATCCTGTTAAAAAACCGTATCCAGTTATCCAGTAAGGCCAGTTTTTAAAAAGGCCCTGTGAAAACCAAGAAAATCCAATATCGCCGTTGCAACCGGCACATGAAAACCAAAATGGCTTCGTACCCAAAAGAGTAACACGGACAAGAAACAAAACAAAAAATTCTGAAGCCAATAATAAGCCCCGGTATCCCGGGGTTTTTTATTTTGATGAAGAACAGGTCTTATGTTACTGCCAGGGAATAAGCTAAAGCAAAAAATATCATCGCATTGAACCAGATTGATCACGAACAAACACAACTCATTTCATAAATAGCTGTGAATTGTATTTCCTCATCAGAGAATCTTCACCCTTACACCAATACAACTTTTATAAAGTACCCGATAAGTGCTGCTGCAAGAATAAGGTAAGGCTCCTGTACTTTTTTCAGAAAAATAAGTAAAGCAATGGTTGCTGCAGCAATGCACAACGTTGAACTATCGGTAATGCTTTTACCTGCAATTACAATTACAGCACCGGCCAGCGCACCCACCACCGCAGCTGTAATGCCATCCACAAACGCCTTCACAGGCAGGTTTGACGATATCTTCTTAAAATACGGAGCAGGAAGTACCGTAAACAAATAACAGGGAAGAAATGTAGCCAGCGCCGCCACACAGGCACCGGGAAAACCAGCCACCAGGTAACCAATAAAACCAACCGTTATAACCACAGGGCCCGGAGTAATCATGGCTACAGCAACTGCATCCACAAACTGTTGTTCAGTAAGCCAGTGATTTTCTGTAACAACACCTGCATGCAAAAAAGGAACAATGGCCAGCCCGCTTCCAAAAACAAATGCCCCTGCCTTAGTAAAGTAAACAGCAATTTTACCCAGCAATGAACTTTCATAATTCCAGAACCCTGCCTGCAGCAGGATGATACTGTTGGCAACTGAACCACGAAACCATTTGGGAGGAGCTTTTACAAACATATAAATAACACCTGCTGCAACAAATAAAAGTAAATGCTCCTGTTGCGTAAAAAAGGTAACAGCCAATGCAATTACGTAAAACATCCACAACAGCCATTGCTGTTTAAACGACTGCAGGTTAAACTTTCCAACCGATTTTACAGTAAGCTTATACGAGCTGTTGATAATAATGCCTGTTACAGCAGCACCCACGCCGTAAAAAACAGCCTGCATCCATTGTAAACCTCCATACAGTTTGTACAATATTCCAAGCAATACAACCATCACAAACGATGGAAGTACAAATGCAATACCTGCAAGTGTGGCACCAGCAATACCATAATGAACAAAGCCAAGATAAATACCCAGCTGTGCAGCCAGTGGACCCGGCGCCAGCTGCGCCAGTGCAAGACCTTGTTTGTATTCTTCCTCTGTAATCCAGTTGCGCTGTTCTACAAGATCTTTATGCATATAACCAACCAGTGCCACAGGTCCGCCAAAACCTGTAAACCCCAGTTTTAAAAAATACAAAACGAGTTGCTGTAATGTGTAAGTCGGTTTGCCGTTCATTGTCTGCAATTAAGCCTGCAAACTAAAACGAACCACATAGCTGAAATAGCAGTTTATTTACCTTTTGTATATGCTTTACTTTTTTTCAGTTCTTTCCTGTAAACCGAAGGAAGTTTACCTGTATGCTGTTTAAAAATGCGTGTAAAATGACTCTGATCTGAAAAACCCGTAAAATAAGCGATCTCGGTTAATGGGTAATCTGTTTCCTCCATCAGCTTTACAGCTTTATCAATACGCAGCTTTCTTACATAATCACCAAAATTCATGTTCTCAAAATATTTCGAAAACTCTCTTGATAAATAAGAGGGATTGAGATCAAGACTCTGCGATACCTGTTTCAGATCAATAGTCAGTTGCTCATCTGCATAATCCTGTATCATTTCTTTCAGTTCCTTTACCCATGCAGGAGTATGTTTTGATAAGCTGCGTTTCTCTTTTAAAAACTTATCATACACTTCGTGCAGTAAACTTTCAAACGGACTGTTGAACAAATGTTTTTGCTGGTACAAATGAGTAGCCCAGCTGTATAATCCATCATAAATTACATAGCCTGTTTTCAGTAATTCATGATCGTCCTGAATATTGTACGATAAACCAGCTGAAATAGCCGATAACCCTGCCGATTCAGGTGCAATATCATGCCGGTCGGTATCAGCACCACGTACAATAACAGCCATTACCTGCACTGCTTTATCAGTAATGTGATACTTCTTTACAATGTAGTCAAACGTGCATTGCTCATCATAGTGGGTAAACTCCACACCCGGAATATCATAAGGTATAGCATCCAGTTCCTTTGCTTTTGCAAGCACTTCGTTATACGGCACATAAATAAAATCCGCCTCCTTATCAACAAAGCGTTTTATCAGCCAGGGACAGGCCAGCCTGTCAATCTTTGGGCGCTCTCTTGTTATCCATTTCATAACTGCCTTGCTATTTTATTTCTGCTTAAAATTAGCTGAATGAACTTGTTTGTAAAAAAGTTACATGCAATACAGATTGCTTCGGCTCAAACCCACCCACCTACTGCCACCCTCTCAAACTAACTCCATAGCACGCTTCTTACCTCCTACTTCTTACTTCTTACTTCTTACTTCTTACTTCTCACTACCGGCTATCGGCTATCAGCTACCGGCTACCTACTCCCTCCCCACTCCGGAATTATTAGCTACCTTTCCTCTAAATACAACTGAATGAAGAAACTTTCCATCGTCTTCGTATTGTTGCTGCTGCTGAACGCCTGCTCAAAAGACAAACCACCTGCACCTCCACCCGCATCTGTAGATTCATTAGCTAACGGCTGGACCAAAACAACCCTGCCCGATACTTCATTCCTTGTTGATATTTTTTTCTTCGACAGTAACAACGGCTATGCCATTAATGATCATAATATCTACCGTACTACCAATGCAGGTATTACATGGACAAATGTTTTTTATGCAAAGCATAATTTTTTAAACATGGCCATGCCATCGCTCAGTAATGCAGCATTTATCTGTCCGTTCAATTCTCCCACAGCCAATACATCAAAAGTATTTTTCACCACCAATGGAGGAAACAGTTTTGATAGTGTGGTGATCAATGATTTTTATTGCAACGATATTTTCTTTGTCAACCCATCCACCGGTTATATCTCCGGCCGCTATCTCTGGAAAACAACCGATGCAGGATACCATTGGAATGCAGTTGCTGATTTAGGTAAAACTTCAAACCTGTACAAACCTCTTTTCTTTTTAGACGAACAGACAGGATGGTTTGGCTTGGAAGCTTTGTACAAAACAACCAATGCCGGTGTAAACTGGACAGCGCAATCAATACCCGGACTGAACCCCAATGCACTCAACAGTATTTATTTTGTAAATGCCAATAAGGGATTTATTACTGATACAACCGGGCTAAGCACAACATCCAATGGCGGACTTGTATGGAATAAACTATACACACCGCAAAGCGGCTCTTTTCATGATTTGCATTTCTTTACCGAAACAACAGGTTACATGACTGATGGTAAAACCATCCTTAAAACAACAGATGGTGGTACCACCTGGACAAAAGAAGTGATTCTTGTAAAAGAAAAATTAATTGAACTGCACTTTACCGATGCAAACCACGGCTGGGCCTGTGGTGAACATGGAACGATATTAAAGTACCTGAAATAATAAAAACTGTCAAATAAGGGCTTCCATTTTGTAAATAACCTGTTGAAACAGACCAGCTTCAAAATGCAGAATCATTCAGCATCCGCATTATTGTCCTTTGTTGTAACAGCCCAGAATACCCACATAAAAAATGTCATAGTCAAAGCTGTCATGGGGGAATAAAAAGCAACAATTGCAGCAACAGCATATACAATTATCCCAATAAACTGGCCCCTCATTAATTGCTTAAACCAGGGTATACTTTTTTCAGCATTTATCAGGGCTTCCTTACTCCTCATCAATGCCACGTTAAGCAACAACATACCCAGTACAATTAAACCCGTAAAACCGGCATAAAAAGAAACGGCTGTATTAACAGCAGCTGTTCCTATAAAAGTTCCTGCTGTTTTTGTTGGATAAGGGAATAATACCACCAGTAATAACAGGAATCCATTCGCTAAAATTATTTTCTGGTTGGAAGTTCGTAAATGATTCATCATTTTATGATGTCCCATCCAGATAAGCAGTACAGTGGCAAAAGAATTAAAATAGGCAAAATACTCCGGCCATTTTTCAAGAATCCTTTCCCATAAATTTTCATTATTTGCAGCAGCATATTCCCCGATTCCTATTTCAATGGCAAGCAACGTTATAGCCACTCCAAAAATACCATCACTAAAAGCTTCTAACCTCGCAGTTTTCTTTTCCATCTTATCTGTTTGAAATGGAACAATATTGATACAGGCAGGTCTGGGTTTCCGCTTGCTTAACAATAAAGTCTGCAACATTAGCCCTGCTTACTGCACCTGTATTCATTCCGTTATATAATCTCGTTTCTACTTTGTAATAATCTGATAATGGTTGATCTTTTAATAAGCCGGGACGCACTATCACCCACCTCATTTTTGATTGTGATATAATTTCTTCCATCTTTGTTTTATCAGCATATACATCCTTTAAAAACAACCGGAAAAAAAGTTTCATCAAAAAACTGTTGTATGCGCCGCTTTCTCCTGCTCCAAAGCCGGTAACAATAACAAACGGAATATCCAGCTTCATTTCACCCTGTACTTCAGTAAGCAAAGCGGCAAAGTCCGAATACAATGTCGTTGCTTTCATACTCTTACCTGTACCCAATGCAACAATAACGGCATCAGTATTGCTTAAAGCCAGCCGCAAATCATCCCTGTTCAATGCACTGCCTTTTATACTTCTCAATGCTGTAGTACCGGGTAACAGAACAGCACCTCTTGAAAGAGTGGTAACGTTGTGGCCCCGCTGCAATGCACGTTTAACAGTTTCCAGCCCAATACCGGCAGAAGCACCTATCACAGTAATAGTCATCAGTTTAAATTTTTTCTGCCAAAAATAAAGACCAGTATCCTGCAGATACTATGTTTGTAGAAAAATACAGCTATCCTTCAGGATACTGCAAAATCAAACAGGATGAAGAATAAACAGAAACAGGTACAGCTGCGTGATGTACAGGACGTAATAGATATCATTGGCGGAAGATGGAGGGGCGCCATACTTGCAAGTCTCTGCGATAAACCAAAACGCTTTAACGAACTGAAAAGAGACCTTGGAACAATTACTCCGAAAATTCTTATCAAAGAACTGAAATACCTTGAGCTGAACAAACTGCTGCAACAGCAGGAAAACACAAATGATACCGCCATTGTTATGTACACTTTAACGAAACACGGCAAATCACTTGAACCTTTAATAGAAGCCATTGTAGCCTGGGGGCAGAAACACAGAAAAATAATATTGGGCTAGCTGCATCAATTACTACATGCTTCAGGCTGTTCTTATTGCAAAAAAGCCGCCGTCTTCTTTTCATCATAAAAAAGAAAACAGCGGCCTTATTATACATTACTGAAGCAGTTATCTAAAAACCTGCCCTCGCTGCTACGATAAAATTTCTGCCCGCAGCTGAAAACCCCGAAGCAAAATAGCGGTAATTCCGGTCAAGAATATTCTCCACTGCAAACTGTAGCGTAAACGCTTTCCCGAAACGGTACGATGTACGCAGGTTCAGTGTTGCCCACGATGGCATACCATCAGCTGTTGCATACTGGGCATTGTCTTCACCATCTGCATTATACGCATCAAGATGTTTCCAGCCATTATACAAGGCATACAGTTCTGCAAATAAAGCCTTGTGCTGGTAAGCAATACTTGTTTTGCCAAATACAGGTGGTATATGATCCAGTGGCTTCGACGACACTTTTTTACTCACCAATGCATATACCCCACTCGGCTGCTTTTCATACACATTGCTGTTTTTTGTATCATCTGTTTCAAACCGTCCCTTTGTGTAGGAAATGCTGCTGCTCAACGTAAAGTCATTGGCTATGGTTGCAAAAAAAGAAGCAGAGAAACCATATAGAAAAGCTTTGTTGGCATTCACATTTGCCAATACCTGGCTTTTTACTCCATAGTAAAGAACAGAATCCTGGCCGTTTAATTTAAAAGGAGCTTTTACCAGCGCATCCCTGAACCAGGTATAAAATCCGCTTGCTTCAATACGTACATTGCTCCCTATATTCTGACTTACACCCAGGTCAACATTGATTGTTTTTTCAGGCCTGATATCCTTATTAGGCACAACCAGTTGTTTGGCAGATGTGCTCGACTCGAATATTTTGGCAAGATCATCAACGTTGGGTGCCCTGAAACCTGTTGAAATATTAAAGGAAAACTTACTGCCAGCAGCAGGTAAATAAATCAACCCTGCATTACCTGTAACGGTAACATAATCCTGCCTGATTTCTGTATAGGGAAGATGAAAAAGCAAAGCAGTATCAACCAGTGTTGAATGTAAACTGATTCTTTGCAAACGGATACCGTCATTCAAAACAAACTTCCTGTTTTTAAACTTGTATGTATGCTGGGCAAACAAACCAAAGTTGTTCATTTTGTTTTTACCATCGGGGTAACGGGTATCTAACCTGGTTGATGCACCTGTGTTTATATTTACTCTCGATGCAGTTGATTTGAGATCATTCAGCTGCCCGTCAATCCCGGCAGTTAATTCATGATTCTTCCATGTTTTACGTGTATCAATAGTAAAGCCTCCCACTTTCACTTTCTCAACACGGCCATCCAACCGGTCGTATCGTTTAAATTCCCTCGTATAACGGCTTTCTCCAATAGCCTGGTAATTGATATTGGCTGTAATGGCATCAAAGAACCCTGCCTTTACAATACTGAATTCGTAAGAGGTAAACAGTCGTTCCTGCGGACCATAATACCATTCGGCATAACGCAATGTACCGTTTCGTTTATCCTGCAAACGGTCATAACGGGGTACATTGGTTGTATTGGAATACTGCACATTCAGTACATGGGTTATCTTTTCGTTTTGCTGCAGCAGTACTTTCTGTAAAAAATCCCACTGCCTGTAACCCGAAAACTTCTGCACTCTTGTATCAGCATTTTTCACAACAGTATCAACTCCGTTAATCCTTGTCATAAATGAATCTCTTCTCCCGAAACCAGGATACTTCGACGGGTACTTACTGCCCATTTTCACATCACCAAAATCACTGTAGCTGTACGATTGCAGCCAGGCAATTTTTTTCCAGCCAAGATTTACATCTGCATGCACCGACTTTTCTGCATTGGCAGAACTGTAGCGTACAAAACTGTTACCCGATGCTGTAAATAACTTACCAGCAGTTGCAGGCACGGGCATCTTTGTTCTGAAATGTACAACACCTCCCAATGCATCACTTCCGTAAATGGTTGAATTGGGGCCATACAACACTTCCACACGCTCAAGCATATTCTGGTCAACCGTAATTGCATTCTGCAAATGACCCGACCGGTAAATCAGGTTGTTCATACGCACACCATCAATCACCAATAACACACGGCTTGCTTCAAAGCCTCTTATTACAGGGCTGCTGCCACCCTGCTGACTTTTTTGCACAAACACATTACCGGTATTAATCAGCAGGTCGCCGGTATTTTGCGCATTCACTCTTGCGATATAGCCCGAACTGATAACATCAATTCGCTGGGCAACATTTAATTTTTTCTCCGGGAATTTATTGACGCTGATCACTATCTCGTTTAACTCTTTTACAATTGTATCTGTAACTGCTGTTTGCGCCTTTGCATAAAAAACAGCACAAACAGTTAACAGCACTGAACATATTTTTTTCATCTTACTTGTTAATATTAAATCTGGGTTGAAATCAATAGATCATGCACACATACATCTATGCGGCACATGAAAGCATCACTGCAGTTGGTAATGCCTGTAATAAAAAAGAATGGAAATCTCAGCTGTATTTTGGAGGAGGAGCTTCAAAGCCCAGGAAGGGATTGGTATAAATGGAAACCCTGTATTGGTTGATGCGGTTAACAATAACTGCACGCAGCAAGGGCAGTAAACAGCTTGCCGGTTTTGCACTCACAACGGAGAACAGCTTTACAGCTTTTTCCTGTTTATTGGATTGCTCCTGTTTTTTGGCAAAGTTCTCCAGCTTGTTTTTAATCGTCTTTTCTTTTTGGTCAAACAGACCCGTCAGCAACGTTTCATCGTTAATCACCCGTAGCCGCTTTACATCAAACAGTTCACCGTTAACGAAGCACTCCCGTTTGCTTTTAATCCATTGTATCTGGGAAGTTTTAACCCTTATATCAACAAGCTCCTCCGTTTCCAGCGCCTCCATCATTTCCATCTGAACAAGCACTTCTTTCACCTGCATCATTACAGGCGAAACCAGCGGAAAGCTGAAACACAGCAGAAAAAAAAGAGACGATATGTTGGTAAGCCTGAACATCAGCAGTTTTCAGCCGCCAAGATAAACAGATAAACCTGAATTAGTTTCAATGCACTCAAAACAAACAGAAAAGAAGATCAACCTTCTTACTTCTTACTTCTAACTTCTTACTTCTAACTTCTCACTCCTCACTACCTACTACCGGCTCTTTTGAACCAGTTAGTAAATAAACCGAAAAAAATCCCTGCTTTAATTTGAACGAATATTCATGATATTTTCAAATGACATAGGTATGGTTAAACCACCGGGCAGTTTTGGATTATCCTTTATATCGGCAATGCCACTCATCTTTTGATTAATCGTTGCCTCAATTATCCAACCGGTTTTACTGTCAATTTTTAAACTTGAAATAACATCTCCTTCCAGCTTATATCTAGTGGGCATACCGCTTATCTCAACATAATCCGCATTGTCGGATGTTGCAAACTTTCCGTTGCCAAGTATGAGATTATAACGATCTGTTTTGTCTTTAAATTCATAAGTAATAACCAGGTTTGCCAACATACTGGATTCAAGTTTTGTGTTTATCACCCAGCTGTCACCTTTCTTAACCGGTAAATCAGGAAATATGTATGTAACCATTTCAAAGCTTCCTTTAAACGCTTTTTCACCATAGATCTGCATAAGCTGTGCTTTCACCTGTTCTTTTTGCGCTGCTGAAATATCAGGAAACTGATCAAACATATTGTCAAATATTAAATCAACATTTTTTACTTCAATGATTTTGCCGGACTTCGTCATTTTAATGTTGAATGGTTTACCAACAACCTGTGCCAGCAATTTCGACATAATATCATTCTCATCTTTACTTTCAGAACTGAACGTTATTGTCCTGTCTTCACGTTTCATGGTCATTTCTAACTTTTCATAGCTAACATCCATATCGTAAATACTGTCTTTTAAGCCGGTTACTTTATAGGCTGTTTTACCTGTTAAACCAATTTCAATAGTTATATTCTGACCATTCAGTTCCTGCTTTACATTACTTGAAGATTGTAATAAATTGTAATAAGTTTGCCCAATTTGAAGATTAAAACCAAGACGTTGCTTTTGCCCCGTTGACACTTTAAAAATCATTGTCAAAACAAGAACGAAGAAGATTTTTTTCATTGTTGTAAAAATTACGATTAAAGATTTAGATAATACAAGCAAGATGCTTACGCAAGTGGGGCTGATTAGAGATGTTGCTGATTAGCTAACACAGCCTTTTATTCTTATTCAGTGATGTAAAAACTAAAACGTTGACGCCTCCATGCATTAACCGGCAGATTGTATTGAATAGCTGGATTCCATTTTTTTGTTTTCTTAATCATGCTGATGGCATATTCAGCTAGTTGATCATTAGAGCTTTCAACAATATCACAATATTGTATGCTGCCGTCTTTTTCTACTTTGAATTCAATCAAACATGAACCTTGATACGTCAGATAATCCTTCCTGTCATAAATTTTCCCGATGATGTTGCCCAGGTATTTATTCCATGCTTCCTCACCACCCGGGTAACTTGCTTCCTCCTCAATGAGTTTCGAACTGATGAGTGTTCCTTTCACATCAAAATTATGACTGCTTACAACAGAATCTTTTTCAAAAGTCACATCACTGGCAATGCTCTTGTCTTCCCTGTAGAAATACCAAACACCCGTCCGTTGGTTTTGACTATAGTTTCCGCTGTCCCGCACTGTGCCATTAGCGTAATAATGAATCACTGTTCCATTACCTTTTCCCTCATTATCAAATTCACCCTTGCTTACAAGTGTGCCGTTTTCATTATAGCGATAGTATGTACCGGCAGGTATCCCGTTTATAAACAGGGTTGAATCAATCGTTCTGCCGTTTTCAGAAAATTGTTTCCACGGGCCTTGTTTCCTGCCATTCACGTAAATTCCTCTTTCAATGAGTTTCCCCTGTTTGGAAAAGTATTCATGAGGGCCATGCTTCACTTGCAGACTGTCGTCTTTACTCCATCCCTGCATTCTTAATTTATCGCCATGTAAATACAGATCATATACCCGCCACATAGTATCCTGCCGTATGCCGATACGCAGGTAGGTAGCCATCTTTGGTTCAACTTTATGATCCAAACCGTCAATAAAGAATGAAACGGTGTCTTTTTGTTGAGCTTGTAACAGTCCAGAAACTGTAAGTAAAAAGAGGGTGATTATGCTTTTCATGTTTAACAATTATCAGCTGCAATATTAAATGAAAATAAGGATGCTGAGAAAAGCTCTTCTATTTCATACAGATTGCTTTGGCACACCACCTACCTACCCGCCACCCTCTCAAACTCACTCCATAACACGCTTCTTACCTCCTAACTCCTACTTCTTACTTCTAACTTCTAACTCCCCACTACCGGCTATCTACTACCGGGTACAAGCTATTCATCATATTTCATTCTTACGTAAGTTTACATTCAAATAATGGATATGACAAACAACCTTAACCGTTTACTCTGCAGCACTCTTTTCTGTATAATTAGTTTCACTTCTTTTGCCCAGCAATCTTTTGAAGGCATAATCGAATACCAGGTTGAAGTAAAATCGAAGATGAAAGGAATTAACGATGAATCATTAAAACGTATGTTTGCTCTGAGCAACACCCTGAAGTCATATATCAAACAAGGACATTTTCTCCAAACCTCCGAAAGTTTGTCGCAATATTTTATACCCGAACGTAAATTATCTGTATCAAAATTTAAAAGCAGTGATTCGTTATATACTATTTCGTATGATGAGGATTCAGCACAGGTAACAGAAATTAAGAAAGAAAAGAAGCAGCAAAACATTTTAGGTTATGAATGCAAAAGCATTACCATTAAAACAAACCAAACCCGTACTACTTTTTTTTATGCACCTGCACTTTACCAGGATCCTGCATTATGTCAATCAAATAAACTGGGTCAGTTTAATGTATTTGTAAACGAAACGCAGTCCGTCTATTTGCAGTTGATACAGGAAACAGAATACAGCATTGTTACTTACACCGCTTATAAGGTAAAAGCACAGCCATTAGATGATAAAACATTTTCACCACCTGCTTTGCCTGAAACAAAATATGAACCAGAAAAACTAATCAAAAACCCTGTGTATAAAAACGGGGATACAGACTGGATAAATTATATCATGAAAAACATTAACCCTGATATTGCAGCCAAATACATGAAAATACCCAAAGGGCAGAAAGAGGCGACAATATCAGCCATTGTTGAATTTAATATTTCCATGACGGGACAGGTAACTGATGCAGTAGTACTAAACCGTAAAGAAATGCATCCCGCCATAGCAAAAGAAGCTATACGTGTGGTTGAAGAATCAACAGGATGGAAACCTGCCACTGCAAACGGAATGCCTGTTGATCATATAATGCAGCAGAAAATTACGTTCATGTGCAGGGAGGAGTAACCTGTTCAGGCGAATATTGAAAGCAGATGATGTTTATTTGCTTTGCTTCGCCGATTACAAAGAACAGGTGATTGACTTACTGCAACCTGTCTGCACCGTAAGCGTGGAAACGATGAAGGTGGTGGGGGGGAATGCCGTAGGAGGGATAAAGAAGATAGAAGATAGAAGAGAGAAGAGAGAATGCAGAATGTAGAAAGCAGATGATATTTATTTCACGTCACTGCGAGGAGGAACGACGAAGCAGTCTGTACAACTACGAAGAAAAAAGTATCATCGCATTGAAAAAGATTGCTTCAGCATAAACCTAATGCACATTGCCAACTACCCTCGCAAAGACGCTCAGTAGGATGATCATCAGTAAAACACATAGGCTTACATAACAAAGCGATCCTTTAAAGCTTTACAACGGTTGTTCCTCGTAGGCTATACCTTTTAATGGAGGATTGCTTTTTGTATTAACAGATTTAGCAAATAGGGTTTGATAATTTCGGTTGCTGCTGACACACCAACCGCTAAGATTTTTTTACCTTTTCCTAAATGCAAAATGAAGTATAGATCGTTTTAGAGCTTTTTCTGATTCCCAATAATAGGGAGGCTGAAATAGCCAATTTGGTTTAGGAATCAATTTATATGGGGATATTAATTCCATATTATGCTTTGATGCAAAAGCAAGCAATTGATGAATTATTATCTGCCTTTGAGTAAAAAATAGAACTTTTCGGCCAGTATGAGACCATTCCGGCAAGCAAATTACAATTTGTCCAAAATCAGTCAGACACTTAATTAATCCCTCAAGCATTTTGTAAAAAATATTAGAAAACTCGATTATACTCTCATCAGTATTGAAACCATAGGGAGGGTCTGTTACAATTAAGTCAAATTTTTTACCTTCGGCGCTTAAATCATTTAATTTAATTATTACGTCTTTTTCATTTTCTAAAACAAAATTTGAGCTTATAGCATTTAGCCGTTTAACTTTAAAGGAAATTGCTTTAGAGAAATTACCCAAATATAATTTATAACAATTCCCATCAATATCTCCATCTATCCCTTTTTGCTTGTTTTCTAGTCGTATTTTTAGTTTTTTATAATTTCTTAACCTTAAAATGAATTCATCAAGTTCATTAATGTAAGCAATTGTAGATTCAATTGATTGCCTTTCAAAAATTGCATTATCATACCTTTTTAATGCTTTTAATCCAATATAAAAAAACAACCGATCATATTCTGTATATTTTGTAATAAGTTGCTTAACTTTTTTATCATCTCTAAATGACTTTGCTTTAATCAATCTATTTAATGATTTTATAACCGTTGTAAAGGCTTTTGATAATGCAGAATTCGATAACGTTGTTATTCTAATAACTTTCTGCTTGGGATATAAAAACTCCTTTACAATCTCAAATTCACGTTGTAACTTTTTTCTTTCAGCTGTTTTAATAGTCTTATCCTTTATTTGGCTATAAAGTAACAGCAATTGGATTTTAGAAAAATCCCTTTCCATTTGCTCTAGCTCATGCCTTGATTTAAGAAAGAAATCAATATTATCGTTGACAACTAAACTAACTAAAGGGCTACTATCACTTCCTTCAAATTCAAAATTTTCTGACTTTGCTAGTTCAAACAATGTTGTTCCTGATCCAATAAAAGGATCAAAGACTTTTAGTTTCGTTTTGTTATTTAACTTATTACAAATGCCAAGATTTATCATTGCGCCCATCAATGTATGAGGTATAGTAACATGATCAATCCAGCCAGGCTTATTTTCATCAAATAAATGAAAAGGGTTTTCATTTATTATTTGCTGTACATAACATACAAAATATTTATAAGGCCCTGGTTTAGGCGCACTAAGATCGATTGAACGATCATTTATTAACCAAATTGATTTATCATTAAGCCCTTTTATGTTTTCATGATAATCGCCAGGTAATGATATATCTAATTTTTTAAATTTTGTATCATTCTTTAGATCGTTTAACAATCTACTCATTGGCACATCTCCCATATACAATTTCTCAACATAAAACTTCAACTCATCTAAACCATCTTTAAAGAAGTCATTCCCTTCACCTCTATCGTATGGTGTAAAATCTTCATGACTATATAATGTAAAAGGGATTTTTTTTATACTTGGATTTTTTTGTAAAAAAGTATGTAGTCTATTAAAAAACTCATCTTCTTTTGCCTTATAAATCTTTCTGGTATATAAATTCTGTCCGCATGAATGAATATAGCCCGAATTAAAACATACTTTTTCTAAATCTATACTTATATTATGTGGCAAAAATATACCGCATGTACCATAAAAAGTATCAACTGCAACTATCGATTCGAACAAGCCCTTATATAATAAAACAAAATTTTCGAGAGTTGCTTTATAATCATTTTTATTCTTATAGATTTCTTTTGAAAAAAAAGTTTTGAATAACAATGTAAACTTTTCGATAT
Source organism: Chitinophagaceae bacterium UBA1931 (assembly GCA_002337125.1). Classification (GTDB taxonomy): domain Bacteria; phylum Bacteroidota; class Bacteroidia; order Chitinophagales; family Chitinophagaceae; genus Lacibacter. The sequence continues at coordinate 284,791 of DDFJ01000001.1, read as the reverse complement.
ACTCTTTTACTGTCAGGAATTGTATTTCTATAGTGTCATTTTCCTTTGTTTTCGAATAATATCTAATAAGAGAAATTAATTCAGCAAATTGAATATTTGTTACTTTGAGATTTTTTTTAAATATAAAAGTATAAGGTGTCCCAAATTCTCTAAACCAAATATTAAAAAAACTGTTTTCGTTTAATACCGCATTTTGTTTTGTATTAAAAGTATTTTTACAGAAGGTATCTACTGCTTTTTTAAATTCTCCATTCATATTCTTGTTTTAATGATTTTTTCCCCAGTAACATCTCCTGCAAATAACATTTCTTTCTATCTCACTTCCCTTCACTCTTACGCCTCTGCAACATCTCTTACACAAACACTTCGGGGTAATAATACTTCGCTCTTATTTTTACATAATGCAGTGTACCTGTATTGCACCATGTATGTACGGTTTTTATATTCAAAAAACTGTCTTCGTCATTTCATTACTTTCAAACAGTCAGGTCTTCAACAACAGCACCCGGAGCATTTTCCTTAACAGAAGCAATACCATTATCCCTGCCTGCTTCGCTTTCATACAATTCGCTTGTACCAATAACTTGTCCGTTTACTGCAAGCAGGTTAAAATAAGGTTTCCCGTTAGAAGCTGTCCTTTTCTCATACTGCTTATTATCTTGCGAATTCGTACGGACAGAATCAATCCCGTTTTTACATCCACTCTTACTGGAGTATCCCTGGCTGGTTAAAATAGTTTGTCCGTTGCCAGCTTTGAGATTAAACTGAAAATCACCGTTACTGCGGGTGCTGATCACAAATTTTCCCATGATTATTTTATTAGTGTGTTAGAAATAAAAAGATTGAGTCTTGTATACAAATGCAGAAAAATAAATTTCGCAAGTCAAAATTTACAAAGTCACTGTTTATGCTTGATATTCTTATTCATTACAGCACACAATCAGCCCAGCACTTTCATTCACACATAATCAAAGGAAAATTCAATCGTATATCAGCAGATTTACAAGGAGGCCTCCTTGCAGAAGATAAGGTTGCTAAGGGTCAATCAGTTTAGCACTCTAAATATATCAACCAACTGTCATATAATTTATACCACAAACCGGGTATTTCCTGCCCCCGCAGGCCACAACCATGCCCTGAAAAGCTTAGCAGCTAACAAAAACGTCAAACAAACAATAAAAAAGAAATGCATAACGTCTCCCCGTTGAAGCCAGAGCAGGCAACAAAAACCTTGCCCGCACCTGGCAAGCAACCAACATCATCGGCTATGATAACAATGCTGTACAAACCAACCTCATCACCATCCTCACCGATACAGCAGGCAATATCATCACCGCCTTCCCCGGCACCCTGCAAAACAATCCTTAACGCCAAACCCTTCTTCTGCCAAAAAATCACTTATTCTCTACCCCTGTCACGCCCACCGCAACCTTAAACCTTAAACCATACCACGCCAACCATGAACTATGAACCATGAACCATGAACTTCACTCCTCAAACGCATCCAGAAATTCTTTAATCGCAAAATTGTAAACAGTCCCTCTTTTTTTAACCTCCGCTTTGTACAATTCATTCAGCTCAGGATCGGCAATAATTGCCTTTGCATAAACCACTCCTTCCGAAAACAGTGCTCTTCGCTTTTTCTGTTTCACACTTGGTTTTACCCTTGTCATATCGGGGTAAGCTGTAATCACGATCTTATCGCCATAATGCTTTACCACAATCTGTTTACCTAATTGTCCTCTTACATTGTGTAAAAGGAAGTTGTTTTCACTTGTAGCCATAAATAATAAGGTTTAATGTTGAATAATAGCAGTTAACCTGCCCTCTAATCTACACTAAAGCCGTGGATAAAGCAACCATCCTTCGTTCATCCTTCGTATATACTACCGGTTATAGCCCATCTTAACCCCGGTCATCCCCCGGCATAAGCCCCTCTCAAAGCACTGCTTGGATCACTTTGTTCACTGCACCCCCCGGCCGGGCTTCGAGGTAACAGACAATAAATCTAAAAGAAAGCCCTCTGCAGGTATTGCAAATCCATTTTATAATTTATACTTTGTTTAAGCTTCGTTAATGATGATTGTATTAAAAAAACAACGCCTCCTTTTGGGGGCGTTCTTTTTACTGCATACCCGGAAACTGGTTATGCATCACCGTTTGTAACAACGCAAAACAGCAATAGCCTGCATTTTTTTCAAAACTGCTTCATATATAGCTATACATTACATATAAGAAAACTGCACTTATGTTTAAACATAACAATAAAAACAGCTGCATTTAGTTGCAATCAGAACTGTAATAACATGACTTAGCAAAATTATTATTGCTTTATACTTTGTATTACATAATAATCTTATTAAACTTGTATTGAATTTATCTTTTTTACAGTTGTATGAAAGATGAGGTAAGAGAGCTAAGTAAGAAGGTTATTAAACAACAGTTGGACTAAAGGTAAACCTTAACATCCCAAAACAGCCCACAGATGAACCCAGCAGTGTCCGTTTCCACTAGTGATCAATCATCGCTGATTGAACAGCACTATGTGAAACCTGCAACTTCCACTTCACTTAACGATATACTTTCGCTGGTTGCAAAAAACACGCAGAATTCAGTGGTAATAACTGATGCAGCAAGAAAAATCATCTGGGTAAATAAGGCATTTACAAAAAATACCGGTTATAAATTAAAAGAAGTGCAGGGCAAAGTGGCGGGGCATATATTGCAGGGTAAAGAAACCAATCCCGCAACGGTAAAGTATATGCGCAAACAACTGAACGGGCAATTGCCGTTTGAATGCGAAATACTCAACTACACAAAAAAAGGCCAGAAACTTTGGTACCATATTCATGTACAGCCGGTGTTTGATAAAAATAACCGGCTGGTTTATTATGTGGGCATGGCCTCAAACATTACCCGCCAGAAAGAACTGGAAGAAATTGTATTGCAGCAACAGGAAAGCGAACGCATCCATTTACTGCAAACCACCATTGAAGCACAGGAAAAAGAACGGAACACATTAGGTTCTGAATTACACGATAACATTAACCAGATGCTGGGCGTGGTGGTGTTGTACAATGGCATGATCAGAACCGAACCAGGCAACCAGGAACTGGTACTGAAACAGGCTGAAATTATACAGAACTGTATTACTGAAATACGCACACTATCGCACAACCTGGTAACACCATCGCTGCGCAGGAAATTTGAAGATGAAATAAGATTACTGGTGAACAACACTTTACCATCGCACTACTACAAAGTAAGAACAAGGTTTGTTGGTGAGGCAATTAAAAAACTATCGACCGATGTACAGCTGCATTTATACCGGATTGTGCAGGAGCAGCTCAACAATATATTAAAACATGCTGCAGGCAACGAAGTATCAGTCATATTTAAAACTTCAGAAGAGGCGTTGTTGCTATCGGTGCAGGACAATGGTATTGGAACCAATGCATCTGAAGCAGCACATGGTATAGGTTTGCAAAACATAACCAACCGTGCAAAACTGATTAATGCAGAAATGAGCATTAAAACAGCACCGGGCAAAGGATTTAAAATGGTATTGAAAGTACCGCTGAATAGTTAGGAGAAAGAAGTTAGAAGTCAGAAGCTGGAAATCAGAATGCATTGGTATGCAGCTTTTTCAACTTTCACTTTTCAACCTTATCCCCCTTCTTCCTTACTTAATACTTACAACTTATCACTTAAAACTTATCACTTAAAACTTATCACTTACAACCTATTACTTACAACGTACAACATCTTCTCTGTTCTATTTCCTCTCTTCTGTTTTCTTCTCAAAAAAGTAATACCCCAGGAATGCGGCAGCAATACAAAACGACATGATGGCGAGTGAATGTATGCCCAGCGGTTGTGTGTAATAAATAGCTGTAAGTGCTGTACCCAACCCGGTTAAGATGGCAAACCATTTGATGTTTGCATGATTATCATTTTTGGGCTTTTGCTCCATTAGCTGACTGATGATTGATTCAGGAACTCCTTTATCAATAATCTTGCTTTTAAGACGGTTGCTTAAAAACAGTTTAATCATGCTGATGGTAAACAGCATCAATAAACTAATAACAAAAATGATGGCAATGGCATTAAATACTTCACGGTTCAATCCCCTGTCGTCAATATTCTGTGCACCGGCAAGGAATGGAAGTACTAATGCTGCGGAAGTATAAACTGATTTCTTCATAATTTGAATGTTTGTGTGTTTGCGGATCTGTTTGTTTTTATATGGAGTTAGACCGGGTTGTTGATTTTTTGTTGCAGTCAGGCATAATTATTCAGTGAATTCATTTGTTGGCGGTGCCGTTTAAACATATCAACCAGCAATGCAACAGAGATACATATTGCAGCAGTGGCAATTAAATACAGCAACATGGAAGCAATGCCATTAAATAATCCTGCAAGCATTGGTTGTATAAAATAAAACAACAGGGCACAGGCAGCAACAACCAGCAACCATGCAGTAACAGTTACTGCTTTCGTTGCTTTTTTCTTTGCTGCAGGTTGCGGCAGTTGTGCCATTACCAGTTGAGTAAGATCAAAATCAAATGCAGGTGTTTCTCCTTCTTTCAGTTCATCAAATAACAGCTGGTACTCTGCAACTAATGCAAGACAATGCGGGCACTGTTCAATATGTGCTGCAACTTCAGGGTTACTGCTATTGTTTACTACATACTCCTGAACAGCCATTTCATCGGGATGTGTATGGATCATAGCTCTTCTTTTTTGTACGTTTTTAATAATTGTTCTTTCAGTGTTTTTCTTGCCCTGAACAGGTAACTTTTTACAGTGCCTTCGGGCAGTTGGGTAATAGCAGCTATTTCTGCATAGCTCATATCTTCCTGGTGATAAAGTGTAATAATTGTTTTGTACACAGGCGAAAGATTGTTAATACCTCTCTGCAGTATCTGTGCCCGTTCGTTTGCAGCGTAAATGGTTGCAGCATCGTCAGGTGTACCTGCAAACTGCAGAAAATCGTTTTGCTGTGCATCATCCGTATCATCATCTGCACCGGGGTAATACTCTTTCAGAAAAATATGCTTCTTCTTTTCCAGGTAACTAAGACAGGTATTGTAGGCAATTTGTGCAATCCATGTTGAAAGCTTCGACTGGAACTGAAAGCTGGATAGTTTCTGAAACGCCTTTAAATAAATATCCTGTGCAATATCCCTCCTGTCTTCAGTGTTGGGTATCATCTTAAAAACAATGCTTGTCACCAGTCGTTCAGTAGCAGCTATAATGGAAGCAAATGCATTTGTATCGCCTCCCAGTACTTTTTGCACAAGAAGCTCATCTGCCCGTTTATGTTCATTAAATACGTTCACCTGCTGCATCAGACCGGTTTTCAGGAATAATGTTGCAAATGTTGTAACTTATTTTCGGGGAAAGAAAAGAATGGACAGGGAATAGAAAAAACTTACTATGACCGGAAATCATCAACGATTGGCTGCAGAATGGTTTATTCAATAATCCCTTCCGGATCTTCCAGCACAGCAGCATCCTGTTCGTTGAGTTGTAAATCATTAATGGTGCTCTGCACAGCAGGACGGGCAACAAACAATAAAGCCCCCATAACAGCAGTATAGAGAAAAAAGCCGGTAAAGCCTGTAAGGAAAACAGAGATGATGGAAAAAATAGCAGCCCCGTCCAAGAAAGCATATTTCAGGATTAATGCAGCACGGTACTCCATTGTTTTTTCATATAACCCGGGGTTAAGACGTACCAGGTGCAGGCGGTTGTTGAAAAACAAAAATGCTGATACGGTGCAGCTAACGGCAACTACAGGCAGCAGGTATTGCAGGGGTTGGCGCAGGTCAGTATCATTAGTGGCACTTCCTGTTTGTACTAAAAAAGTAACAATTGCTGCAAACAGGATAATGCCAACGAGTAATGCACCGTGTAAAATGGTTAGTGCCCTGAAATAGTCTTTTGATTTAATGCGGTTTGGTCCCATGTGTTATGTTTACAGGTGATTGATGTTTTCACCTGTTAAGATACAACACTTATAGCTTATCAATTATTACTCATCTCTCATTATTCCGTACCTTTAACCTGTTATGGCATCGTATAAAATTCCCATTTTTTTTGAGCCGTTTGAGAAGCAGAAAAGAGCTGCAAGGCTGCTGCATTTACTTGCTGGTTTTTTAATGATTGCAAATGCATGGGGCGATTTTAAACAACCTACTCCCGACCTGTTTTTTGTGGTGCTGCAGATTGCTGCTGCATTAATTACTTTACTCTTTGCCTATGCAGGTAAGAAAATCTTTGGTTCAGGTTCGTTCATGAACGGTTTATTCCGTTTGGGTGAAGCGGCTGTGCTGTTTTATGCAGCATGGTATTTTAATAAGATGAACTTAGGCATGATGACCATGCTGCAGGTTGCTGGTGCTGTAGGTTTGCTGCTGCTGTTTGTTACCGAACGAAAAATATTTACTCCCTGTTTTGTGCGTATTGAAGAAAAAGGTATTTACCTGCCCAATAATTTCAACGAAAAATTAATTGAGTGGAAGGATATAGATAATATGCTCATCAAAAACGATTTTGTATCCATCAACACTATACAAAACCTGTTTATCCAGTACGAAACAGGAGTTGTACTCAGCGAACTGCAGATGGATGAAATGAATGCTTATTGCCGGGAGAAATTTGTAGAGAAGAGCCTGTAGCCGGTAGTTTTACGAATAAATAAATTACCTCCTGCTTCTTTCTGCTATCTTCTCGCTCCTCACTTCTCAACAAAAACGTATATTTGCAGTCTTGAGAAAAGCTGCAGCAATATTATTCCTTAGCATTTATTTGTTTACCTCAACTGAACTTCGTCAGCTGGTAAAATTTCCGCTGCTTATCCAACATTATCTCGAACACAAGGCACAGGATCAAAACATAACCTTTGCATCTTTCATTACCATGCACTACGAAACAAACAGTGTTGATAATGATTATGCAAAAGATCAGCAGTTGCCGTTTAAATCGCACCACGATTGCCAGGTCATCAGCTTCGGTCTTTTTGTTCCGGCCATAGCAAATGCTTCTGTTACAAAGCCGGTTAGTGATTTAAATGCAGAGCATATTATTTCCAACGACGATTTTATTAATTCCGTTTACCTCTCTTCTGTTTGGCAACCGCCCAAAGCTTAAGTTTTCCAGAATTTATTTGAAGTAATGGCTCATAGCCATATACTGTTCATTGTGCAACTCTTCTGCACAAATTATCTATTCATTGATAAACTGATTATCATTATGCTGAATGCAATTATCCGCTTTTCAGTACGAAACAAACTGATCATCGGACTATTTATAATAGCCCTAATAGGTTATGGCAGTTACCAGTTTACCAAACTGCCCATTGATGCTGTGCCTGATATTACCAATAACCAGGTACAGGTTATTACTGTTGCCCCATCGCTTGGTGCAACCGATATTGAAAGGCTGATTACATTCCCTATTGAACTCGCCAATAACAATATCCAGGGACTTCATGAAATAAGAAGTTTCTCCCGTTTTGGATTATCACTCGTAACCATTGTGTTTGATGATGGTGTTGATATTTACTGGGCCCGCCAGCAGGTTGCTGAACGTATACAACAGGTAAAGGATGAAATACCACAGGGAATCGGGAGTATTTCATTAGGACCTGTTACAACCGGGTTGGGAGAAATTTACCAATATACGGTACGTGCAAAAGAAGGTTACCAGGATAAATATTCAGCTATGGAACTGCGTACCATCCAGGACTGGACAGTACGCCGTCAGTTGCTGGGTGTAAAAGGAGTTGCTGATGTAAGCAGCTTCGGAGGCCGGTTGAAACAATATGAAATAGCCATCAACACAAATAAACTCCAGTCGTATGGTATTACCATGAGCGATGTGTTTGATGCGTTGGAAAAAAACAACCAGAATACAGGTGGTGCTTACATTGAAAAAGGCCCCACGGTTTTATACATCCGCAGTGAAGGTTTGGTGGGAAGTATTGATGATATCAATTCCATTCTCATCAAAAACACTTCTGGCGGAGGTAAGCTGTTAATCAGGGATGTAGCTGATGTGCGTTTTGGCAGCGCTACACGTTATGGTGCTATGTGCTTTAACGATGAAGGTGAGGTAGCCGGTGCTGTGGTAATGATGCTGAAAGGCGCCAACAGCAGTGATGTAATTAAGAATGTAAAGGAACGTGTGGCACAGATTCAGAAAACATTGCCCGAAGGAGTGATCATCGAACCGTTCCTCGATCGTACCAAAATGGTGAACAATGCCATCAATACGGTGAAGAACAATTTGATTGAGGGTGCACTGATTGTATTGTTTGTGCTGATTCTTTTCCTTGGCAACTTACGTTCAGGTTTTATCGTGGCATCAGTGATACCACTGGCCATGATGTTTGCCGTGATTATGATGAACCGCTTCGGGGTGATTGGTAACCTCATGAGTTTGGGGGCTCTTGACTTTGGATTGATTGTGGATGGTGCAGTGTTTATAGTGGAAGCAGTACTGCATCAACTCACCCACAGTAAACACTTTGCGAACGTAAACAAACTCAACCAGCAGCAGATGGATGAGGAAGTAATTAATGCTTCCAGTAAAATGTCGAGAAGTGTGGTGTTTGGACAGATCATTATTCTTATCGTTTATCTCCCAACATTTACTCTGCAGGGCATTGAAGGAAAAATGTTTATTCCCATGGCGCAGACCATTGCGTTTGCATTGCTGGGTGCATTCCTTCTTTCACTTACCTATGTACCCATGATGAGTGCTTTGCTGATGAAGAAAACAATTTCGCACAAAAAAACTTTCTCTGATAAGATGATGGATTACCTCGATCGTTCTTACCAGAAGAATCTCACCAAATCATTAAACTTTCCAAAGGTTACAATCACAGTTGCTATTACCATGTTTGTGATTTCCCTGTTTGTATTAACCAAACTGGGGGGTGAGTTTATTCCTGCACTGGAGGAAGGCGATTTTGCAGTTGATACAAGAGTGCTCACCGGCAGCAACTTAAAAACAACAATCGAAAGCACACAGAAAGCAGCACATATTTTAAAAACAAGATTTCCTGAAGTAAAACAGGTGGTAACCAAAATAGGCAGTGGTGAAATACCAACCGATCCTATGCCGATGGAAGCTGCTGATATGATGGTGATCTTAAAAGATAAAAAAGAATGGACCAGTGCTAAAACATTTCCTGAGCTGGCTGAAAAGATGAGCAATGCCGTTAGTGAAGTGCCTGGCATTACAGTGAGCTTTCAGTTTCCTGTACAGATGCGTTTTAATGAACTGATGACGGGTGCCAAGCAGGATGTGGTGTGTAAAATATTTGGTGAGAACATGGATACACTTGCACGCTATGCCGAACTGTTGGGAAATATTTCATCAACTGTTAGCGGCACCAAAGAGTTGTATGTGGAGCCTGTTGCTGGTATGCCCCAGATCATCATTAACTACAACCGTGCTGCCATTGCACAGTATGGTTTAAACATCAGCGATATTAATAAAGTGGTGAACACGGGTCTTGCAGGACAAACAACAGGTCTTGTGTATGAAGGTGAAAAGCGGTTTGATATGGTGGTACGTCTTGATGGTGAACAACGCCAGAATATTCAGGATGTACGGAACTTACTCGTACCCACTCCTTCCGGTTCGCAGGTACCGTTATATCAACTTGCAAGCGTGGATATTAAAGAAGGACCGAACCAGGTACAGCGTGAAGATGCAAAACGCAGAATCATTGTTGGCTTTAATGTAAGAGGAAGAGATGTACAGTCGGTTGTAACAGAACTGCAGCAGAAAGTAACAGAGAAAATGAAACTGCCAACCGGTTACTATGTTACCTATGGTGGTTCGTTCGAAAACTTAAATGCAGCTAAAGCAAGATTAAGTATTGCAGTGCCGGTGGCATTGTTGCTCATCTTTATCCTGCTCTTCTTTTCATTCAATTCAATCAAACAGGGATTGCTGATTTATACGGCTATTCCGTTGTCTGCAACGGGTGGCATTTTCGCTCTGGCATTAAGGGGTATGCCGTTCAGTATTTCAGCTGGTGTTGGTTTTATTGCATTGTTTGGTGTGGCAGTGTTAAATGGTATTGTATTGATTGCAGAGTTTAACCGCTTAAAAGCAGAAGGCTGGACAGACCCGAGAAGAATTGTGGTGATGGGAACGAAGATCAGGTTACGCCCTGTTGCAATGACTGCCTTTGTTGCATCGCTGGGTATTTTGCCAATGGCTATCAGCAATGGTTCAGGTGCCGAAGTGCAACGTCCGCTTGCAACGGTACTCATTGGTGGTTTGCTCGTGGCAACCTTTCTTACACTGTATGTATTACCTGTGTTATACATGATTTTTGAAAAAGGATTTTCTAAAAAGAAGAAAATGAAAACGCCCGTTGCACAAATCATCATTGTAGTGCTGATGCTTGGTACAATGAACATTGCTAAAGCACAACAACCAATCAATCTGCAATCAGCAATTGATACAGCGTTGAAGAATAATCTCTCCGTTAAAAATGAAAAGCTGCTGAACGATTACAGGAAGCTGATGATTGGAACAGCAAGAGAAATTCCTCAAACAGGTGTTACGTTTGAATACGGAAAGTTCAACAGCAATTACAACGATGGCAAGATTGGTATTACACAATCGTTCAGTTTTCCCAAAGTGTATTCAACGCAAAAAAATATGCTCTCGGAAGAATGGAAGAACAGTTTATTGCGCACTGCTGCAAAAGAAGCTGATCTGAAACGTGAAGTAACAAAAGTGTTTTATCAATTACTGTACCTGCAGAAAAAGAAAGAACTGTTATTGTATGCGGATAGTTTGTATGCTGCATTTTATCGTTTAACCGAACTGCGTTTGCAGAAAGGTGAAACTAATGTGCTGGAAAAAGCAACAGCCGAAACACAACTCGGGCAGATACGTTTACAGTTACAGCAGTTAAATAAAGATGCAGAAATAGAACAGATGAAGTTTCAGTTACTGCTGAATACAACAACTGTTTTTATTGCTTCATCCAATGAACTGAAGATGGGTTACCGCACATCAGCAGTTGATATTACAACGCATCCTTCCATTCAGTTGCTGAAGCATGAAGAAAAGCTGGTTGATGCATTGGTGAAAGTACAGCAGGCAAAACTGCTGCCTGAACTTTCTGCGGGTGTGTTCAGTACAAGTATACAGGGTACGGGAGCTGATAATAATTATTATCCGGCATCGCATCATTTTCAATCGGTACAGGTAGGCATTGGTATTCCTGTATTTAACAAAGCACAGAAAGCAAAGATCAACAGTGCAAAGTTCAGCAAACAGATTGTGGAGAATAATTACCAGCTGGGTATTCAGCAATGGAACAATGAACTGCAAACTGCCAAAGAGCAATATAACAAGTACAGGGAAGCTGTGAGTTATTTTGAGCAGACAGGATTAAAAAATGCAGAACTTATTTTATCAGCAGCCAATAAACAATTCAGCAGTGGGTTGATTAATTATCTTGAATGGTTTATGCTGGTGAACCAGTCAACTGCAACAAGAAGCGATTACCTCGAAGCAGTAAAAAGCCTGAATGAAAGTATTATTCTCTTAAACTATTACAGCAATCAATAAACATCATATTATGAAGCAAACTGTTTTATTCATAAGCTTACTCATCTTCTTGCTTTCGTGCGGAAGCAAGAACAGCAATACAGAAAAGACAAGCGGGAAAGTAAATGATCTTACCGTAAAACTCACGCCTGCTCAGTTAAAAAATGCAGGCCTGGAAACATCACCGTTGCAAACAAGGGAAATATCAACCATACTGAAGCTGAATGGAAAGATTGATGTGCCTCCGCAGAATATTGTATCCATCAGTATTCCGTTGGGAGGTTATCTCAAATCAACACAATTACTTCCCGGCATGCATATCCGCAAGGGGGAAGTGATTGCAGTAATGGAAGATCAGCAATACATTCAGCTGCAGCAGGATTATTTAACAGCTAAAGCTAAAATCGGTTTTCTTGAAAACGAATACATCCGTCAAAAAGAACTGAATGAAAGCAAAGCCAGCAGCGATAAAACTTATCAGCAGTCCGAAGCTGAATACAGAACGCAGAAAGTATTGATCAGTGCACTGGCAGAGAAACTGAAGCTTGCAGGGATTAATATCAGTAAGCTGAGCGAAAACAATATCACCCGCAGTGTACAGGTGTTCTCTCCTATTGATGGTTTTGTATCAAAGGTGAATGTAAACATTGGAAAATATGTGGCACCAACGGAAGTATTGTTTGAGTTAATTAACCCTTCAGATATCCATTTAAACCTGATGGTATTTGAAAAAGATGTAAACAAACTCTTTATTGGTCAGAAGCTGGTGGCATTCACAAATAATAATCCCGATAAGAAATACAAATGTGAAGTATTGCTGATTGGCCAGGATCTTACAGAAGATGGTAATACAGATGTGCATTGTCATTTTGAATCGTACGACAAAGCGCTGATACCAGGTACTTATATGAATGCAGAGGTTGATATTAAAAACAAAGAAGCACAGGTGTTGCCGGAAGATGCTGTAGTGCGTTATGAAAACAAGCATTATGTTTTTGTAAAAAAATCGGATGATACATTTGAAATGATCCAGGTGCAGACTGGCGCAACTGAAAATGGTTTTACAGAAATTATTATCAGTGATGCAGAAAAAACAAAAACATTTGTTAGCAAAGGAGCTTATACTTTATTAATGGCCCTGAAGAACAAGGCTGATGAATAGTAATTCTCCGGTCTAATGTCCTGCGTAGATGAAGGAAAAAAACGGGGCAGTTTGTATAAAATACGTTAAAGCTGCTCCGTTTTTCCTATTTGTTGATATAAATCAATAACACGTACACGTTATTCACGGATATTTGAAAAATTAAATGAAGTCTTAACCGCACTGGCATAATTATTGTCATTTAACGGTAAGTTTTTAATGAGAAAAATCGCTACCATACTTTTTGTATCGGTGTACCTTTTAGGTAATACTGAAGTCGGACAGTTAATTAACCTGCCCGGCTTGGTTAAGCATTATGAATTTCATCATCAGATTGATAAAAAAACCGGCTTTATTGATTTTCTCGTAAAGCACTATTGTACAGATGATGGTATTTCCGGCGATGACAAGGAAGATAACCAACTTCCCTTCCGCCAGTTGCATAAGCCTTTTTCCTCGTTAGTATTGCAAATGCCCGTTTACGCTTCGTTTAATTCCAATATTGACCATTCCGTTCTATTAAAAACAATTCCACTTCGAGAACATTTTCCCCTATCCGGCTTCCACATAAGAGTACTGCAACCTCCCGAATTCATTTCATTGTCTTAATCTCTGCTGAGACTATTTATTAGTTGTGCAACGATGTACAACACAATAAAAGTATACTCTTCTAACCCTTATTACATCTGCTTTGCTGCATGTAATAATCCCGTATATCCATCAATATCCTTTTCGATAATTGTTAATCAAATCAATAAAAATGAAAACCAGGACAATCTATTCGGCAATTATTGCGTTTGCAGCGCTGCTAATTTTTTATGCATGTAAGCATGAACCGCCTCCTGTGTCATGTGAGAGTTTAGGGTTTTCAATCAGTGCAGTAAAAACAGATGCACTGTTGAATACTTCTACAGGCTCTATTACTGTAACAGCTACAGGTGGAAATGGCTTTCAATACAGTTTAAATGGCAGTGCATTTAAAGACAGTGGAACATTTACCGGTCTTGCTCCCTTTTTAAACTACAGAATTGTAGGCCGCAATTCAACAGGCTGTACCGATACATTGGAAGTAAACATCGATTCATACGATCCCTGCAAAGCTGTAACCATTAATGTAAGTACAACTAAAGTTGATGCATCAGTTGGTCAGTCAAACGGTTCTATTACAGCAACTGCAACAGGTGGTACAGGTTTTACTTTCAGTTTAAATGGAGCTGCATTTCAATCCAATGGCACATTCAGTAATCTTGCAGCAGGAACATATACTGTGGCAGCGAAAAATGCTACAGGTTGTTTAGGTACTGCCCAGGTAACTGTAGGAACGAATGATCCCTGTGCAGGTGTAACTGTTGCAATTACTACAACAACAGTTCAGCCAGGTACGAATCTTTCAAATGGGTCCATTACAGCAAGTGCTACAGGTGGTACAGGTTTTACCTACAGTTTAAATGGAGGTACGTTTCAATCAAGTGGTACATTCAGTAATCTTGCAGCAGGTAATTACAGCATTACTGCCAAAAACTCGAATGGGTGTACAGGATCAACTACGGTTGCATTAGGTGCAAGTAATCCTTGTGCAGGAGTTACTGTTACTGTAACATCTACACAGGTTAATCCAGCTCAAGGTCAATCAAATGGTTCAATAACCGCTTCAGCAACTGGTGCTACAGGTTTCACTTTCAGTTTGAATAACGGTACATATCAGTCATCCGGCACATTCAGTAATCTTGCAGCAGGCACGTACACCGTAACTGCAAAAAGTTCCGCAGGCTGTCTTGGTACAAAACAGGTTACACTTACTGCAGTTAATCCCTGTACAAATACTAATATTGTTATTACAGAAACAGTAGTGAATACAACACCATGTGTAACACCTGCAAACAATGGAAGTATTACCGTTGCAGCAACCGGTTCAAGTGGATATACATACAACATTAATGGCGGAGCATACCAGAGCAGTAATGTTTTTGCAAGCCTTAACGCCGGTACTTACCTTATTGGAGTGAAAGATTTGAATGGCTGTACACAAACGAAATCAATCACTGTTGGCGTTATAACTCCGGGTCCTTTATTTGCTCAGATGCGTACATTAATTACAACACGATGCAGCAGCGGAACCGGGTGCCATATGAATGGCGGATCATCAGCTGGCTATAACTTTGATAAGGATTGCAGCATTGTTACTTATTGGAGCCAGATTAATGGAGCATGTGTAACTTATACGTTGAAAAAAATGCCTATCAGCCCACAGGCAATATTAACAACAGCAGAGAAACAAATTATCACAAACTGGGTAAACGCAGGGCATCGTTATACAGATTAACAGTATCAATTATTTAAAACTATATGAAATCCTTTTTTAAACAACCAGGTAATATGATGTCGGTAAAAATGCTGACGATGGGTATCATTGCATTTGGTATCATCTTCGCCATCAATTCCTGTAAGCACCAGATTCCTGTTATTGACAATGGTAATCCTGGTGGTGTATCCGGCTTGCCGGGTTCTACCGGAAAAACCTGCAGTACCGACTCCGTTTATTTTGCCAACGAAATTTTCCCGTTGATTTCTTCTACCTGTGCTATGAGTGGTTGCCATGATGCTGCTACACATAAAGAAGGTGTGAATCTTTCCACGTATGCAAACATCATGCGTTATGTAGTGCCAGGAAGTGCAACAAGCAGTAAACTTTACAGGGAAATTGTAAAAACAGGAAGTGAACGCATGCCTCCTCCTCCAATGGCAGCTTGGACAAGCGACCAGGTTGCCAAACTTACCAAATGGATTAACCAGGGAGCGGCAAACAATGCCTGTGATAAATGTGATACAACCGATTATAAGTACAGTACTGCTATTAAAACGCTGATGCAAAATAAATGTCAGGGTTGTCATAATCCGGCATTGCTTGGTGGCAATATTGATCTTTCAACTTACACCGGTGTGAAAGCAGTTGCAGTAAATGGCAAACTGTACGGATCAATCACATGGGCAGCAGGTTTTTCGCAAATGCCAAAAGGTGGAATTAAAATGGCCGATTGCGAAATAGCGCAGGTTAAAAAGTGGATTGATGCAGGTTCACCGAATAATTAATCTTTCATAATCAGTGAATTAAACAGGCAATAAATTATCAGGCTGTATTGGTCGGAATAAATTACCAACAGCAATAATTTTTTAACCAACATGTTTCATTAAAAAAACAATCAAATGAAAATCCAGGTATTTCTTTCGTTGCTATTACTTGTAATTGTAACAGGTTTCAGTTCCTGTTACTATGATAAAGCTGATACGTTATATCCAACAAAAACATGTGATACATCAGGAACGATTTCATATGCACAAAAAGTTGTTCCGTTACTTCAGCAACAATGTTATAGTTGTCATTCAGGAGGCTCTCCAAGCGGTGGCATTGCCATGGGTACTTATACAACCGATAAAGCTATTGCTGTTAATGGCAAACTTTATGGTTCAATAAGTCACGCTTCAGGTTATTCTGCAATGCCACAAGGTGCGGCTAAAATGTCCGATTGTCAACTGGCAACAATAAAAAAATGGATTGACTCAGGCAGTCCTAATAATTAATTCATAAAAAAATGTAAAAGGCCAACTAAATGCTTATTTCTCACATCAGTAGTAAAAAAAAGTTTAAACATTAAAAATTGAAATCATGAAATTGAGAAAATCGGCATTAATCCTTTTAACAGCAGCAGCGTTTACTGTTTTTTATTCCTGTAAAAAAACAGCGACTTTCGACAGTACAGTTTGTACCGGAACAACTGTTTCCTATTCAACAGATGTGGCTCCAATAATCAGCTCATATTGTAACACGGGAGGTTGTCACGCATTTACAAGTTATACTTCGGTAAAAAGTTCAAGCAGTGCAATCTATTCCCAGGTTGCAAGCGGATCAATGCCAAGAGGCACATCGCTTTCAGCAGCGCAAAAACAAAAAATTCTTTGCTGGATTAACAATGGAACGTTGAATAATTAACTTTACTGCGAAGTCAATTCAGAACAAACAACTGTTGATTAATTAAAACAACAAAACATGAACAGAAAAAAAAGAATCATTTATATCCTGCTTGTTCTTCTTGTAATTGCAATTGTGGGAGGCTTTTATGGTTACAAAGAATTTAACCGTAAAAATGAAAGTCTCACTGATGCTACTCCAGCGTTTAAAGTAAAATCAACTGATCTTATCAGTGAATTTGCTGCTGATGAAAAAGCAGCGAATACAAAATACCTTGGAAAGGTAGTGCAGGTAGCAGGTATTGTAAAAAAACTTGACAAGGATGATAAAGGATTTTATACCGTTGTTCTGGGCGACACTTCATCCATGTCGTCTGTTCGTTGCAGCGTCGACAGTTTGTTTACAGCTGAAATCACTTCGGTTAAACCTAATGCGCCGGTTTTTATGAAAGGGATTTGCACCGGCTATATGGCCGATGACCTTGGCATAGGTGCAGATGTAATTCTCAACAGGTGCGTATTGGTAAAAGACTAATAACAATCACTAAATAATCAATCAGATAATTATGAAATGAGCCATAAAAATTTTGAGGTATAATACCAAGCACCGAGAAAATTTTATGGCGAATAACATCTGACCAAAAAAACTAAAAATATACAGATGAAAAGACTATTTGTATTCCTCTCAATCACTATCCTTGCAGTACAAATTCAGGCACAGGATAAATATTTTACAAAAACTGGTAAGATCAGTTTTGATGCAACAACTTCTAAATCGCCCGAAAATATTGATGGCGTAAATAAAACTGCCATTTGTGTACTTGATACAAAAACCGGTAATCTTCAGTTCTCTGTTTTAATGAAAGGCTTTGAATTTGAACGTGCATTAATGCAGGAACACTTCAATGAAAATTATGTGGAAAGCAACAAGTTTCCTAAATCAGAATTTAAAGGAACAATCACCAACAATGCGTCTGTGAATTATGCAAAAGATGGTACTTATCCTGTAAAGGTGAAAGGCAGCATTACCATACATGGTGTAACAAAAGAAATTGTAACAGACGGAAAAATTATTGTGAAAGCAGGTAAGATAAATGCAGTTGCTGATTTTAGTGTGGCACTTGCAGATTATAATATTGCTGTGCCATCGCTTGTTGCAGATAAACTGGCAAAAACAGCCAGCATCAAAGTAGATTGTGTACTTGAACCACTGAAATAATTCAGCAAACTTTTATCAACTGACATAACATGAGCAACAACGTAAAAAAATTCTTCATCTTCATTTTTGTTCTTTCATCATTTGCAGCAAAAGCCCAGCAGCAACAGTCAGATGATTTGCTGAGCCTCGTTGATAAAGAAAAACCAAAGAAAGAATATGTGAAGTATGCATTCAAATCATCCAGGGTCATCAACGGGCAGTCAATGGAATTCATATCGCCCGGCACAATGGATTTCCGCATTCTTCACCGCTTTGGGCAACTTGACCAGGGGTATAAAAATTTCTTTGGTCTCGACCAGGCAAGCATGCGTATGGGTTTTGATTTTGGATTATACCGCAACCTGATGATTGGTGTTGGACGCAGTACTTATAAAAAAGAACTGGATGGATATTTTAAATACGCACCCATTATGCAGGCAACAAACGGAGGTGCACCTTTAACTGTTGCTTTGGTTGGCGGTATTACCATGAATACTTCTCCATGGGCTGATCCAACAATTCAAAACTATTTTACATCACGGCTTGCTTACTATTACCAGGTAATACTGGGCAGAAAGTTTTCAGAAGGTTTTTCGTTACAGCTTTCTCCCACAATGGTGCATACCAATCTTGTACAGCTAAGTTCACAACCAAATGATGTATTTGCATTAGGTGTTGGTGGTCGTTTAAAACTTACCAGCCGCATGGCTATTACATGGGATTATTATCACCTGTTTAACGGAAGAGAAAAAGGAGTGAATTATGATCCGCTTGGAATTGGTATTGATATTGAAACCGGTGGCCACGTATTTCAACTTCATTTCTCTAATTCAACAGGCATGAACGAACGGGCATTTATTACGGAAACAACAAGTACATGGTCGAAAGCTGAAATAAGATTTGGCTTTAACCTGTCACGTATCTTCCAGATAAAACATAATAAAAGCCGGGGTTAAAAAACTTATATACAAAAAAGGCTCACAGATTGTGAGCCTTTTTTATTTGAACTGTTTTCGTTTACTAACAACAGATAGTTTAGAGCAGTTGTGATTTTTGCGTTTAAATTTTTTTTAACTTAAAGTGTGGATTTTTTTAATGCCTGCATCTTAAGCTTAAAACCCGCTGCTATGGCTTCTCCTCTTTCACTTTCAATTGTACATCCGGCTTACAATCACCTGAAAAAAATCAGCCCGCTGCTGCACTTCTTTGCCGGTCTTGTTTTTCTTGCTGCCGGCTGGTATGAATTTAAAATGGAAAACAGGGTAACCTCGTTTTGCGAAATTGTAATCGGGCTTGATGTGGTTACTCTTGCTTTCATGAAAAACTTTGCCGAAAGTTCAAGCCGTTTAAATGCATCGTTCAGGTTAATTGAAACGATTGTATTTGGAGGTTTGTCCATCCTTGCATTGCTTGATCATGCATGGCTGAATGTTGTCTTTTCACTGGCTGCCTGTGCTATGTATTTCTATGTTTTTTATTGTGAAAAGAAAGTAATTCAAAAAGAGAAAGTGGCTGTACACCATCTTGGTGTTACCATTTCCAATTTCCCAAGTGATAAAGACATTGACTGGGAGCAGATTGCAGATATTGAAGCATTGCCTCACAGCATTACGATTAAAACAGATAAAAATAAAATTTACCGTTTCGAATTCCAGAAAGCAATTGCTTTCGATGAACTGGAACAAATTCACGATTTTTGCAGGAAATATTTGAACAAAAGCTGTTAGCCATCAGCAGGTAGCCTTTAGCTATTTGCTGCTAAAAGCTATCAGCTAAAAGCTAAAAGCTAATGATCAATCAATCTCCTTTCCTGCTTTATTCCGACGGTAACGGAAATATTTTCGAAGACACTTCTTTATACGCCATTGGTCGTGAAGGCTGGGATGCGTTCCCTGTTGATGTGGAAGACTGGATTGAATTACCAGATGGCGGAAATTTATATGAACTGCCCGGACGCAAAGGAATTGGTATTGACGTGAATACAGGTGAAATGCGTTTGTGCGAAAAAGGCTGGGCCGTTGCTGCCTTTGTACCACCTGCACATACAAGTCTCTACATCGCTGCTTTTGAAACAGAGCCCGGTGCTGAGACTTTGCCGCTTTTCTGCTATACTGCTGCAGGATGGCTTGATGATAAATTCTATGTTACTGCTCTTCGTATTGAACAGGATATTCGCCAGGAATGCGCAGGTTATGATGATACAAAGATTGAAAGCGGTGCAGAATACCTTGTAAAAGCATACCCCGATAACCGTTTGGTAAAACATTTAATGGAAAACTGCTGCAACACCTATAACTGTCCTGCTGCAAGAAATTTTGCAATGGGAAGATGGGAATGCCCGGTGCCAATCTCTCCTGCATGCAATGCCAATTGCATTGGTTGTATTTCATTTCAGCCACAGGAAGAAACGATTCAGAGTCCGCAGGACAGGCTTACGTTTAAACCATACGCTGAAGAAATTGTGGAGTTCACTGTTCCTCATCTTGAAACAGCTCCCTTCCCCATTATTTCGTTTGGACAGGGTTGCGAAGGAGAACCTTTGCTCATGTGGGAAACCATGCGTGCTGCAATTATTGAAATACGCAAGCACACTCAAAAAGGAAACATCAATGTAAATACAAATGGTTCAAAGCCCGATGCTGTTAAAGCCTTGTGTGAAGCCGGTTTAAATTCCATTCGTGTAAGCACCAACAGTGCACGTAAGGAAGTGTATGAAGCATACTATCGCCCTAACAATTACCAGTTTGAAGATATAGTTGAAAGTCTGAAAGTGGTGAACAGTTTTGGCGGCTGGACCAGCATCAACTACTTTGTATTTCCCGGTATGACTGATTGTGAAGCTGAATATGAAGCATTACGCAAGCTGATTAAAGAAACCGGGCTGAAGATGATTCAATGGCGCAATTTCAATATTGATCCCGACTGGTACTTACGTAAAATTGGTTTTAATGAAACAGGCGAACTGCTCGGTGTAAAACAATTTATTCAATTAATTAAAGATGAGTTTCCTGATCTGAAGCATGGTTATTTCAATCCACCCATGGAAAGGATCAAAGGAAATTATGAAACTGATTTTGCGCATTAGGTTCAGGATATAACATCTTCATTAAACTTCATTTCTTACACAAGCGGTTTTGTCTGTTTGGCGGTTTTTTACATTTTTGATCAATGAAACCAACAACAGCCGGCCAAAGCCATCTCGTCACAGGAATATTATTGGCTGTTGTTGCTGCGTTTGTATGGAGCGGAAATTTTATAGTTGCACGTGCTGTTATAAAAGATATCCCTCCTGTTGCACTTGCTTTTTTTCGCTGGCTTACTGCCGTAATAGTTATTCTTCCTTTTGCCTGGAAACATATTTTACCTGCATGGGTTGTAGTAAAGCAACACAAATCTTATTTTTTCTGGGTATCGTTTACAGGTATTAGTCTGTTCAATACGCTGGTTTATGTGGCCGGACATACTTCTACTGCAATTAATCTTGCATTAATCGGCACCACATCATCACCTGTAATGTCGGTTATTCTTGCACACTATTTTCTGAAAGAACATATCAACTGGCAGCGGGTGCTGAGTATTGTTTTATGCATCTCCGGCATATTGTTTCTGTTGAGCAAAGGAAGTCTGCACAATTTATTTCATCTGCATTTCACCAGTGGCGACGGATGGGTATTGCTTGCTGCTTTCAGTTTTGCAGTGTACAATATCTTAGTCAGGAAAAAACCTGCCGAGATATCTCCTCTTGGCTTTCTCTTTTTTATATTCTTAATCGGCACTATTCTTCTTTTACCGGCATACCTGATTGAGTCGGCATTCAGCAAACCTATCAACTGGTCGTTTAACACAGTTGCTGTGTTCTTTTATCTTGGTGCAGGAGCATCGGTGCTTTCTTTTCTGCTATGGAACAGGAGTATCAGGGAAATGGGTGCCGGACGAACAGCATTGTTTGGCAATTTAATCCCGGTGTTCAGCACTATTGAGGCGGTGATGTTATTGGGAGAGAAGATTACTTACGTTCACATCATCAGCTTCTTGCTTATTGCTGTTGGTTTGCTGGTAGATAACAGCCGCATACTAAAGCAACGGAAGCCAGCCCCGTTAAGAATAACTTAAAACAGTTTTATTTCTGTGTAATCTGGCATAGTTTTCCATCGTTATATTGAAAAGAATTAATTTCGATGTACCAAGTTCACGCTATGCAGGCAAATGCAACAAACGAAACACAGAATAATGTAAAAGCAGGAGTAATCACAATACTTACCCATGCTGTTTTGTTTTTGATTTTATTTCTCATACCGGTTGCAATGACAAGCGTAACGCCTCCATCAAATATTCCCGATGAAGGTATTGAAGTAAACCTTGGCAACAGCGATATTGGTTTTGGTGATGTGCAGCCGCTTGTTCCCGGCGAACCTGCACCCGAAGCACAGCAGCAGCAATCTCCTCCCCAGCAACAGGTTCAGCAACCAACAGATGATGTGGAAAAAGAAACCAGCGAAAGAGACGAAGCTGATGCACCTGAAATAAACAAACCTGAAAAGAAAGTAACCACCCCGGTAAAAAATACGCCTGTTACCAATACAACCGTAACAACGAAAAAACCGGCAACAACAACAGTTGTGAACCCTACACCTGCCCCACCTAAACCTAAAGCAGTTTATACCGGCGGATCAGGAACGGGGGGAAATAATTCCGATGCATATAACAACAGCCGCAACCAGGGTATTGCAGGTGGCAATGGCGATCAGGGCAAACCCAATGGTAGTGCTAACAGCGATAATTACAAAGGAAATGGCGGAGGCAGTTCTGGTGGACCAAGAGTTACCAGCGGCTCAAGAAAAATTGTAAAATATTATTCGTTTGAAGGCGATCTTGAAAAAGCTACGATTTACGCTATTGTAAAAGTATCGCCCGATGGTAAGGGTAGTTTTGTTGGATTTGGTAAAAATTCCACTTCACGCAGCCAGGCTTACGCAACTGCAATCAGCAATTACCTGCGTAACATTCAGTTCGATAAAACAGGCGAAGAATCAACCGTTACAGTTCAGTTTAATTTTAAAGTGAATGATTAAAGCATTTAAGTACCCGCTTATCTTATTTCTGATTGGTATTATCGTCACATTCTTTGGGTTTATTTTAAAAACACTGGATATAAGCGCCGGCGGCATTCTGCTTATTGCAGGGATGATTCTGCAGGCTGTTGCCCTTGGATTCTTCTTTTACAGTATTGTAAGAAACAAATAACTCCTGCTGTTTCCTCCTGCTCAAGAAAGTGAATAACTAAGATTAAGTATTTTCTGCTGCTCATTATTTTTGCAGAATGGAACTTTCAGACAGCGGCAAAAATTTATGGTATAAAGAATGGTTCAACTCTTCTTATTATCACCAGTTATATTTTAACAGAGATGAACAGGAAGCTGCTGCCTTTATTGATGAGCTCTTGCGTAAACTCAATCCTCCCAAAAATTCCCGCATGCTTGATGTTGGTTGTGGCCGTGGAAGACACAGCATTCATCTTGCTTCAAAAGGTTTTTTTGTTACCGGCATTGACATCAGCGACGACAGTATAACTGCAGCACAAAAAAGTGAACATGAAAACCTGGAGTTTTTTGTGCACGATATGCGCCTGCCCTTCCGGATGAACTATTACGATTATGCATTTAACTGTTTTACCAGCTTTGGTTTTTTCCGTACAAGAAGAGAACACGACAGTGCTATCAGAACAATTGCTGAATCACTGAAAACAGGTGGCACATTTGTGATTGATTACCTCAATGCACATTATATCGAAAATCATCTCCAGTATAAAAGTGAAGTGGAAAAAGATGGTGTTACCTTCCGTATAACAAGATGGCTGGATGAAAATTATTTCTACAAAAGAATTGTGGTGGAAGATGAAAACTCTCTGGAAGAACCGTTGGAATTTACAGAACAGGTTGCCAAATTTTCATTGGGTGATTTTAATGATATGCTTTCATTTTTTGGACTACAGATACAGGAAGTATACGGATCGTACAGTTTTGAGCAGTACGACATCAACACTTCACCACGGCTCATTATCATTGCAAAGAAAACAAAATAATCAGGGCTTCACTTTCTGGCGCTGGTTGTTCAGCAACATCCACCTGGCTGTTTCGTAGAATGCAATTGTTTGCACCGACATTTTCTCTTTTGTCTTTTTGTATGCTTCAGCATCCAAAGCATCTTCATTAAAATGAACGGGCACTAATGTATCTTTCTGAAGATTGAGATTAAGGATGTAGTAAAAATCATTGTTCACCATTCCAATCTTTCCTTCATCATGGTGAATGATAAACGCAAAATCATCTCCGGCTCCTTTACGAAGCAAGTCTCTTCCCAATGTTGTATTGGTATGTGGTTGATTGAGTAAACCGGCAATAGTGGGTAAAATATCAATCTGGCTCACAGCTTCAGATCTTCTTTCAGGTTTAATTAAACCCGGTGCATAAAACAACAACGGCACATGCTCATCCGAAAGACGTTCATTCGTCCATGCATCAGGGTACAATGCAGTTGCATTCCCTTTTACTCCATGATCGCCCACAAACACAAACAAGGTATTATTAAACCAGCTTTGCTTCTTTGCATTTTCCATAAACTGCTGAATGCAATAATCAAAGTAAACAAGTGTTTCGTATTCTTTCTGCGAATCAAAACCATACTTTGTCAGCATTTCAGGATCAACAGTCTTAATATTTAACTGTGGTCTGTCTTCTTCCGGAATAACAAAGGGACGATGATTATCTGCTGTTTGTATAATGGAGAAAAACGGTTGTTGCTGATCAGATAAAATGCGGTTTGATTCTTTGAACAAGTTTTTATCGCTGATACCCCACACATTGAACTTAGGGCTTTGATACATTCCTTCTTCGTACAATTTCAAACCTTTCACATTGTTTACAAGCAGACCCTTAAAGTTGTTAAACTCGCTGTTTCCTCCAATGAAATAATATTTCTGGTAATCGTTAAATGAGTTGATGATGGAATACTGGTTAAGCGCTTCAGGATTTCTTGTTGAAAATTTACTCAGCTGTACATCCGGAATGCCGGTGAGCAATGCAAACACACCACGGGCTGTTCCAAAATGAGGAGAGAAACATCGCTCATATAACAATCCTTCTTTTGCCAATGAATTAAAGTAAGGAGTTGCATCAGTTGGGTTACCACTCAAACTTGTTTTGTACATGCTGAACGATTCGCACAACACCAGCACCACATTCATTTTTTTTGCAGGTTGCTGGTAACTGATCCTTCGCTTAAAGTTGAGTAATGCATTTTGTTCGGGCAGCTGCAGCAATTGCTTCATTGTTTCAAACTGTCCCTTTGCGCTTCCATCATCAGCAAATGGTTTCCTGAAACGTAGTGTTGTAAAAAAATTCTCAAGTGGGTTTAATGCAAGATATGCTTTGAAATTATCGCCCAGCGTAAACGCATCTTTCCACATTAAAGGTTTAGCAGGATTACTTCCTGAAATACCAAAAATGAGCAACAGCAGTAACCACACCATGCGGAAGGGACGGAATGGTTCTTTTGAAGATACTTCCACCCTTTTGTGTGAGCGGTGAAAAAACCTGTACAATAACCACACAAGTAACGAAAGCAGCAGGAATATCCAGAACATGGGATACGATTGCCAAAGCATGTTCATTGATATTCTGAAATCCTCAATAAAGTTTAAGGCACTTGCATTCAGTCTTGTTTCAACATAATCAAAATGTCCAAAATCTGCTCCGTAAAAAAACAACAGGAAGCTGCTCATCACCACCATATAAACAATCCAGGCCCTGCGGTGATGCAACGAATAAAAGGGCGATAACTTAGGAATACTGCCGATAATTAAAACCGGTGCAAGAATAATACTTGCCCAACGCAAATCATACCTGAATCCTAATAAAAAAGAAGGTAACGCATCAGTTAAGGATATTTTGGTTGGATGAAATGTAAAAAATGTAACCACCCGCATAACTGTAAATGCAAGCATTAAAAAAACAAACAGCTGAAGAACCCAGCGGGTTGTAGGTGGCAATTGAAATTTTTTACCCATAGTTTCCTAAGCAATAGCTGCGAAAATATAAAGTTTTTACCGGTTTGAGGCCTCTTTCATTGTTGGATAGTTATATTTGATGCCAGATGCTTAAACCCTTCATAGATTTTGACCGGTCGCTGTTTTACTACATCAACAATAAATGGAGTAACGGATTGTTTGATGCAGTATTGCCTTTTGCCCGAAACCAGTTTACATGGGTACCGGTTTATCTATTCCTGTTGGTTTTTGTTTTCATCAATTTCAGAAAAAAAGCAGCCTGGTGGGTTTTGTTTTTTCTTGCCACTTTTGCTTTAACCGATCTGATCAGCACACAACTGATAAAAGCATTTATTGAACGGCCGAGGCCTTGTGCAGATGCCGTTGCTTCAGAAACAGTGCGAATGCTCATCCCCTGCAGCTATAGTTTCAGCTTTGTTTCATCACATGCTGCCAATCATTTTGGGTTAGCCATGTTTATGTATTTAACGATGAAACATTTTGCAGGCAAGTGGATATGGCTTGCTTTTGCATGGGCATTTATTGTATGTTATGCGCAGGTATATGTTGGCGCCCATTTTCCGTTTGATGTTGCGGGTGGTGCTTTACTTGGTTTATTAATTGGCTCGCAAACAGCCGCTATTTTCAAAAAACAGTTTGGCGGACTGCAACTTAGCTGACAGATAACCAGGCCTTAACGCTTACATTGCCAAAGCTTTGTACATTTGCACTTTCATTATAATGGAGATATTTATACTTTTTGCACTAATTTTTCTGAACAGCTTATTTGTAATTGCTGAAATTTCACTTGTAAGTGCCCGTAAAGCAAGGCTGGAATCCTATGCTTCAAAAGGCAGCACCAGTGCAAAAACAGCACTTGAACTGGCTGAGAATCCTGAAATATTTTTATCGGCAGCACAGATAGGCATTACACTTATTGCTATTCTTACGGGTGTGTACTCAGGCGAAAAATTTGGGGAAGACCTTGCACCTGTGATTGCGAAAATCCCCGCACTGGAAAAATATGCTCACAGCGTTGCAACAGGTGTTATTGTTGTAATTGTAACTTTCCTTTCGATAGTTTTTGGTGAATTGGTTCCTAAACGTATGGGATTGCTCCAGGCTGAAAAAATTGCTATGGCTGTTGCAAAACCAATGAAGATTTTTGCAAAGTCTGTTCATCCAATTGCATTTTTGTTGAACACTATCACCAATTTAATTTTCCGTTTATTTAATGTAAAAACAGTACAGGATAATCATGTAACGGAAGAAGAAATCAAAGCCATCATCAGCGAAGGAACAGAACAAGGTACTATTGAAGAAGCTGAACAGGAAATTATTGAACGTGTATTTCATCTCGGCGATCGTAACATTACATCGCTCATGACACACCGCAATGATATAATCTGGTTTGACCTGAACGATTCAGAAGCATCGATCAAAGAAAAGATCAATAGTGAACCGCATTCCATTTATCCGATCTGTGATGGTGATCTTGATAATATCAAAGGAATGGTTTCAATCAAAGATCTTTATGTATCGGATGATTTCACTTTATTTAAAGATCTGATGAAACCGGCATTGTTTGTTCCTGAAAACAACTCGGCATACCAGGTACTGGAAAAGTTCAAGGAAAAGAAAAATCAAAGTTGTTTTATAGTTGATGAATATGGCAGTGTGCAGGGCATGATTACGCTGAATGATATTTTGGAAGCTATTGTTGGCGACCTTCCTGAAACACATATTGAAGATTACGGCATGATCAGGCGTGATGATGGAAGTTACCTTGTTGATGCACAGATTCCGTTCTACGATTTCCTTTCAAAATTTGAAAAAACAGAATGGATGAATGAAGGTGAGCACGAATTTGATACACTCGCCGGATTTATCTTGCACGAACTTGAACGCATTCCACACGCAGGAGAAAAATTTGATTGGAAAGGGTTTACGTTTGAAATCATTGATATGGACGGGCACCGTATTGATAAAGTGCTGCTGAATGTACCTGAAGGTGTTGACGATAATAATGAATAGCGCAGGGTTAAAAAAATTATAAAACAAATCACTACCGAATAAAATAGTTGCATGGGCATTGTATTTGATGTTTAACAATAAACATCACTGCTTATGCAAATAAAATTCTACTCCTTCTTACTTCTTCTTTTTGCTTTTACCACAACATCTTGTAAAAAATGGCTGCCCGAAAATCGTATTGCAGGCTCATGGAAGCTTGTTGATGCTGAAAAAAGAAGATTATTTAGTAACTACTCATTTACAACAGGCTATGAAGCTGGTAATTTCAGCTTTTATGAAAATGGAACAGCAACATATTCCGATGGCAGTATACGAATGAGCGGCAGATGGGATATGAGAAATACTAATAATGGCTATTACGATCAGGATGGGAACTGGAATTCAAATTCAGGAACTGATTTATTATTGAAGTTGTACGATTTCAGAAACAACCAGGTTATTGAGTGGTATTTTGATTACATTGATTTTCGAAATTCAGGTAAAAGACTGATAGGTTTTATGCAGGGCGCAAATTACAATTACAGGTATCATTTCCAAAAGCAGTAACCGGCAAATTGCAGTTTGTTTCAGTAAAAAGTAAATAGCTTATTTTACTTTCTTTTTGTATTCAATTACTGTAAGCACATCCTTGAGTTGTTTCATTTTTCTTACTTCAATTGTCAATGGAATTAATTTCCCAACAGGCTTTGCATTCCGGAAATTTTCTTTGATTTCTTCATCAATACCCAGCTCAAAAATTCCGGCTTTTGTTTTATCGGTAAAATAAAAACCTGTTTTAAAATAACCATCCCAAACCGAAAGCCACAAAACTGTTTTCTTTTTGAAGGAGATTTTGCAGAGCCAGGATTTCCCGTCGTTATAATATTTCCATTCAGGTTCGAGCAAATACTTTTCAGAAGTAATACTGGAAAAAAAGTTTTGCAGCACTGGAAATACTTTTCCCGTAGCAGATTCCAACACATTATCTGTTGGGTAAGAGTCTTTTTCAGTAAGTACAGGAGTTGCCATTTAAAGACAATTGATAAAAAACCAAGTAACTAACCTAACCGGCACTTTCAATAATGTAAACAAGCGAGCTGCATTTTTCTTTATTAAAAAATGCACGCAGGTTTGAGCGGAAACCATTCCATACAGCTTTGATGATATTCCCATTTTTATATTTTTCACTGAGCATGCTGATATAAAAACTATCAAGCCACATTGGTTTTATGGAAATAACTTTTAAACCATTTCGCTCCATCAGCTTTCGCATTGATGCCGGTGAAAAATGATACAGATGCCGTGGCACATCGTATGCTGCCCAGTATTCTTTATAAATCTCTGCATCAAGACTTGTATAATTCGGCACAGCAATGATGATCTTTCCTTTGGGCGCAAGTAACTTCTTTAGCTGCACAAGATATTCATCAAGGCTGTGTACATGTTCCAGCACATGCCACATTGTAATGGCATCATAATTCGATTCCGGCAACCTGTATAAATCTTCGGCAGGATAGATATCACAATTGTACTTCTTTACAGCAAAAGCTCTTGCATCTGCATCGGGTTCAAGCCCAACAACATTCCAGCCTGCAACAGCCATTTTATGCACAAAAGTTCCGGTACCAGAACCAATATCAAGCATCATCCCCACTCTTTTCTTTGTTGCGTTTTTAACCAATGATTCTTTTACCACCATGGTAAAATAGCGGGCAGCATGATAAAGGCGGTTAACCAACCCCGTTTTTGTATTACTGTGAGAAATGTAGGAAGAAGATTTGTAATAACGGCCAATTGCTGTTTCGCAAGGAATACCCTGAGTAAACCTGAAACTGCAATCGTTACATTCAACAATCTGAAACAGTTCGTTACTTACAGTAAAGTCTTTCACTGAAAGTACCTCCTTCAGCGATTCACTTTTACATACAGGACAACAAGAATAGTTTACAAGGTGGTTCATAAAGCAAATTGCGTTTTGGTCAATAACTGTTATTGTAATTTATAGGTAGGTTCTGATCGTTCAGTTTTGACCGGCTGATCATTACCCTGGGTCTTCCAGTTTTCATTAGTTGAAACATAAAACCATACAGCTGCAATGCCAAGCAAGAATAATACCAATGCAGCAACCCACCACATACGGATAGTTCTTTTTCTCCTTGCTGAAAGCAATTCTT
The DNA here is from genome assembly GCA_002337125.1 of Chitinophagaceae bacterium UBA1931. Classification (GTDB taxonomy): domain Bacteria; phylum Bacteroidota; class Bacteroidia; order Chitinophagales; family Chitinophagaceae; genus Lacibacter. Next base: position 254,666 of record DDFJ01000001.1, on the reverse strand, counting down.
CCATTTCAGTGCTGGTCTTTTCATCTTCTCCTACCCTTACAACATGTTCAGCATCTTTACGGATAATGCGTTCTGCTTTAACCGGGTCGCCAGTAAAGGTTTCAAATGATGGATTAAACTGCAACACATTATTTTCAGTTTTACTAAAACTGCCAATGCCCTCCCATTCAACCGGGCAGCTGCTGTTGATTTGATGATGAAATTGCTGAAGGAAAATATCGAGCTGCTGTTTGATTTTTTCAGCTGAAAGTTGCAGTTTGCCCTGAAGCCATTCAATAAATCCTTCATCACCTGAAGATGAAACAGAGAACTCCAGTTCAGTTTGTGGAGCATGCAAAAGCCTGTTGGGAAAATCAAGCCGTGCAGGTATACTTTTCAACTGAAAAGTACCTATTCCCTTAAGCGATAAATGTCCGTTGTATAAAAGATAACTGGCTATCAGATCAACCATGCCTACTGTTGCTTTTGGTCAAATGTAAGTCTTATTCCAGCAACAAAGTTAAATCCAATTGTTTCATAATTTTTCCAACGCTCGTAGTTATTATTGAAAACATTATTAAACTGTGTCCAGATACTGATGTATTTATTCGCTTTAAATTCAAGTCCTGCATTTAAATCAAATACAGAAGAAAGTCGGTTGGTAACAGTAGTTGTATTGTATAACGGTCCCTGCCAGGCAAACAAATCGCTGGAAACAATAATACGTTTTACCGGCTGCCAGCGAAGTGAAGCTGTTAACTGAACCGGTATAACATGGTATGCGCCAGAAAAATCCTGCTGACCAAAAAAGCTGTAAATATCAGCCTTGGCACTGGCGGTAAATTTATCCTGCAGTACATAACCCAGTTCGCCCTGTGTATGCAATCCCTGTAATTTTCCTTCCTGTAAAACAGTGAAAACGGATGGTTTGATATGATTGCTGAACAATGGAAGATTCAGGTATTCAACATAACCGGTTTGTGCCCGGTAGTTGAATGAATTAAGCAATGTTCCTTTTAAACCTCCATATAATTCAGTAACTCTTGTGTTGAATTGCGATCCCGGTTGATTGATCCACGGATTTTGTGAAACAAGGTATTGATAGGTATTCTTACGTACATAACCCGACCATCCTGCAGTAAGAATCACTTTCTTTTCCTGTAAATGAATATCCACCAACACATCAGGCAATACGTGCACTTTTGAATTATCCCATGTTGGACGAATACCTGCTTTTACATACACTCTTGATGTTTTCAAAAATGCAGCTGCATTAAGGAAGAAAATATTATTGCTGTATGCTTTTGCACTATCAGCAGGTTTAAATGTTGTAAGATCGGCATTAACCCGAAGCAAAGAACCAAAGCTGCTGCCAAACCTTACTTCAACAGGTACATTTAATTCTGCATTTGTTTCGCTTGAACGGGAATCGTTGAATACATTGATGTTGAGATCGGGATTATAACTTACACCATAAGGCGAAATTGTTGCATTTCTTAACCCTGCTCTTATATTCACTGTTTGATAAGGTTTCTTCAGCGAATCAATCTTTGCATTTGCTGTTGATGGATCGGGACCATACAGGTAATATGTTTGCTGCTGGTAGCCAAGCTTGCCATAAACTTCCATTTTCTTTACAACAGTGTTCAGGTTGGCCGATAAACCGGTATTGCTGAACTTTTGTGCACGCAGTGATCCTTTTTGTGAAAGATGGTTTGCCAGCAAAGTGATATTGGTTTTCTTTCCATCACCAAACGAAAAACCTGCATCAATTAAAGGTGTACTATTACTGCCAAAACCAGCTTTAATATAATTACTGTTATGTGCTTCACCTGCTGAATCAATCAGCAATGCAAGCGGTTTAATGGATACCGGCTGCAGGTTGAAATATAAATTCTGTATAGGAATATTATAATTCAGATTAGGATTACTGTTATCCGGTGCCGGAGGTGTGGCATTGAATTTCAGCTTTACTGCATTTTTTAAAACGGGTTTAAATGCAGATGTAATTTCAACTGATTGTTTCTTTGTTGTATCCTGTGCAAAGGAATACAAACCTGTAAGACTGAAAGAAACGATTAATATAATTATTCTGTTCATGTTTAATTTTCGTTCCGGGTTATAACTTTCCATCAACTTCAGTTCCTATTTATCCGTCAATTTTTGAATTTTTCTTTTCTTCTTCAGTAACTGCTTTCAGTTTATCAGCAGCTTCCTGCCGTAACTGCGGATTGGTTGCGTTTTCCGATACACTTTGGTAAGTGGCTTTCGCATTAAAGAAATCTTTTTGCTTGTAATAAATATCGCCAAGCAGAATATAAGATTTCGTTACCCAGTAATCGTATGAACCACTTTTCTTAATCACCTCAAACGCAGCTTTTTCAGCATTGGGCATACTGTTCAGATCAAACTGGCATTTAGCAATTTCATACCTTGCTTCAGCTGCCCACTCTGCATTGTTAATTGCCGCAACTGCACGGTATGCCTGGATTGCAAGATCAAACTGCCCGTTAATTTCATAATTACGCCCGGTAACAAGATTTGATAAAGCCTTATCATCATTACCAATTCCTTTGGTGATCAGCAATTCTCTTGCAACATCTGCCGCTTCTTTATATTCTTTCAGCTGGTAATGACAACGCAATAAACCACGCATTGATTCCAGCCTGTTTTCATCAGTTGTTGCTACCTGTTTCAGAATTTCATAATAAGGTTGTGCATTTTTATAATCCTGCATTTCGAAGTAATAAGTGCGTGCTGCAACCAATGCACTTTTTTCAGCAAACTTGCTGTTGCCCTGTTTGGCTACATACTCATAACCCGGCAATGCACTCTTCCAGTCTTTGCGCTGCATAAAACATTCGCTGCGGTAATAATTGGCATCAATTGCTTTTGCTCCATTGGGGAAACGGCTAAGATAATTATTGATTTGCTGAGTAGCACCAGTACAATCATTGGCTTCGAGTTTTATTTCAACAGCTGCATACGCTAAAGAATCGGCCTGGCTTTGTGAAACATCTCTTCCTGTTGAGCGTATAAAGTTTTCATAATCCTGCGGCTTACCCATTTCGACATAAATTGAACGGATATTGTCCATAGCAAGATCAGCTTCTTCGCTGTTGGGATATTGCTGTAACAGCTTTTTATATTGAGCCAATGCATCTTCATTCTTATCCATGTTGTAATAACAAACACCCAGCTGTAACAAAGCAGTTTGTTTGAAACCTGTGTTCTGCGGAGCATTTACAACATTGTTCAGGAAAGGAATTGCTGATTGATATTTTTCATCGGCCATATATGTTTTTGCAATTTCCATGTTGGCATCAGGAATAAGATTGCTGCGTGGATATAACCGCTGAAGATTCGTAAGCAAATCAATTTTAGTCTTGCCATTGTTGATGCCCGTAAGCATGGCTTTCTGGTACATGGCATAATCAGCATTGGGCCAAGAGTAATCAAGCGCCTTCTGGTACATGCTTAACGCCTGCTTGTAATTGCGTTGCATGTAATAACAGTCAGCCAGCCTGATGTATGCATCCTGGTCAATAGGTGCAGAGTTAAGTGCCACACTACTCACAACTTTCTGGAAGAAGCCTTGTGCCACCACAAAATTTTCTTTACGCAGGTAACAATAACCCATGTTGTAGTTGGCTTCTTTCACTGTTGATTCGCCCATACCTGCACTGCCGCTTTGCAAAAACTTATCGTAGTAACGGATAGCTTCATCAAGTCTGTCGTTACGGTAAGCAATTTCACCTTTCCAGAAATTGGTGAGCGGAAGCACGGGTGCATTGTAAGGATCTTTCAGAATTTTATCCAGCAATTCATCAGCCTTGCTTAACTGTCCGTCATTAATCATTTCGGCAGCACGGCCATACAATATTCTGGGATATAATTTCTTTGTTGATTCGGAAGGATCAGTCAATGATTCAATTAATGTAATTGCATCTTTATAGTTGCTTGTACCGGCTAATAATCCAACCAATAATTCCTTTGCTTCTTTGCTGTAAGTGCTGGAGGGATATTCGTTGAGGAAACGTTTAAACTCGCTGATAGCCACACCCTGATAACCCAGTTCGTACGAAAGTTTAGCATAATTAAATAATGAAACTTCACGTTGCTGTTTGTTACTGCTGTTGGCCGAACAAAATGCAAATGCATTACGTGCATTTTCTTTTTGATTGGTTTTAAGATAAGAATCGCCCAACAAATACATTGCACTCTGGCTTAACGAATCTTCGCTTCCGCTTAATTGTTTAAACCCATCAATTGCTTTTGGCAACTGGTTTGCCTGGTAATAACAAAAACTCAGTTCATATAAATCCTGCTTTGTAACTTTTTCTGATTTTGTTACATATTGTTCCAGCAAGGGCAATGCCCGTTTGTAATCTTTCTTTTCAAAATATGCATGACCAAGCAGCTGCTTCATTTCAAGATCGTACAGCATGTTTGGCCTCTTCACCGCATCTTCTGCAATCTTAATTGCTTTTTCTTTATCGCCACGGAAGTAAAGTATTGTTGCCATGTAAAACGGAACAATCTTTCCGTATTCAGGATGATTCTGTACTTTTTCAAAACAGCTTAATGCTTCTGTATATTCTTTATCAGCGTAAGCAAGAAATCCATAATAATAATTGGCATCAAGATAATGCTTGTCCATTGGCAGCTGCCTGATGGTATTAAACAATGGCTTTGCCTGCTGAAAACGTTTTAACTGGAAATAACTGTAAGCCATATTGAATTTGGCTTCGGAAATCTGCTCATTGTTTAAACTGGCTATTTCAGCTTTTTCATAAAACTCAAGCGCATTTACAAATTCCTGTTTACGGAAATAATAATTGGCAAGGTGAAAACTCAGCTGCTGTGTACGTGGCATATTGTGTACAACAGTAATAAACTCACGGCTGGGAGCAACTGCCCTTTCATCGTTTTGCTGTAAACTGCATGCCAGTAAATAATAATCGATTTCCTGCACCTGTATGGCATGGTTGAGTATTGTTGTTGCTTCAACCTGCTGCTTTAACTCACGCAGTAAAGGAAGTGCAAGACTGAACTGATCGTTCATGAAATACTCCTGTGCCTGTTTGAACTTAGCTTCAGGATCGTTATAAATTGCAGTTGACTGTGCTGAAACCTGCAAGGTAAAGCAGGTAAACAGGATGAAAACAATGTAAGTAATGCGGTTGTTCATTGGCGGGTAAACGTTCATCTTTAGTAAATATTTTAACCGTTTCCTTAAAATCTGATTGTGTGATAAAGATACTTCTCCTCCTTCGTTCAAACACCGTTCCAGTTTTTTGTGGATAAAAGTTTCTGTTCCGTTAATTTCGCTTTTTAAAATCAAATGTAAATGAAGAAACTGCTATCCATCAAGTACTCAGCTACCGCATTTAACATTTCTTTTTTATTGCTGCGTGTTGTTCTGGGTGTAACCATGTGTGTAAATCATGGTTACGGTAAACTCATACACTTTGCTGATATGAAGAATTCGTTTGTCAACCTCTTTGGCATTGGACAGGCATTAACGCTTGCATTGGTTGTGTTTGCAGAGTTTTTCTGTGCCATTTTTGTTATGATCGGGTTATTTACAAGATTTACCGTTATTCCGCTCATCATTACAATGGGATATGCATTCTTTTCAGCACATAACAGTGATATTTTCGGTAAAGGAGAATTAGCATCCATTTACCTTGCCGGCTTTTTTGCCATTCTTTTATGCGGCCCAGGAAGAGTAAGTGTTGATGGAGTAATTAACAAATAAGAAAGTCAATTCACCATTCACAAAAAGATAAGATGTTCACAAGCGAGACGAAAATAAGAGTACGTTATGCCGAAACCGACCAGATGAATGTGGTTTATTATGGAAATTATGCACAGTATTTTGAAGTAGCCCGTGCAGAAGCCATTCGTGAACTTGGCTTAACGTATAAGGAAATGGAAGAAATGGGGATTATTATGCCTGTTGTGGAAATGCATACCAAGTACCTGCGTTCAGCAAGGTATGATGACCTGATTACCATTAAAACTGAATTAAGAGAATTACCGGCCGATCACAGGATTGAGTTTCATCATGAAGTTTATAACGAAGAAGACAAGCTGATCACCATCGGTCGTGTTGTTTTATATTTTCTCGATGCAAAAACATTTGCCCGGTCAAAAATGCCGGAGATGCTGTACCTGAAACTATCGCCTTTTTTTCAAACAAATGCTTAAGTAAACAATGAACGATTCAAGAATAAATGCTTCGATTATTACGATTGGAGATGAGCTGTTAATTGGTCAGACAATTGACACCAACAGTGCATGGATGGCGCAGGAGCTGAATAAAATTGGTGTGTGGGTAAAACGCCGTATTGCGGTGGGCGATACAAGAGAAGACATCTGGCAGGCACTGGATGAAGAAAGCAGGGATTCGCAGATTATTTTAATTACCGGCGGTCTTGGACCAACTGCAGATGATATTACCAAACCACTGCTTTGCGAGTACTTCGGCGGAAAAATGATTGTGAACAATGAAGTGCTGGAGCATGTAAAAAATATTTTTGCCCGTCTTAATCGTCCCATGATTGAACGCAATGCCAAACAGGCCGAAGTACCGGATGTTTGTACTGTATTGATGAATATGAGAGGTACTGCACCGGGTATGTTGTTCCGTAAAAATGGTCGTGTATTTGTTTCCATGCCGGGAGTACCGCATGAAATGAAAGGAATCATGACCGATGAAGTGCTGCCATTAATTCAACGTGAATACAAGATGCCGTTTATCCTGCACCGCACATTGTTAACTGCAGGTGTGGGCGAATCATTTCTTGCCGATTTGATTGAACATTGGGAAAACCAGTTGCCTTCTTTCATCAAATTAGCTTACCTGCCCAACTATGGAATGGTAAGACTGCGGCTTACAGCAACGGGTACAGAAAAAGAAATGATGGAACAAGAACTGGATGCACAGTTCAACCAATTGCAGCAGATTGTAAAAGATCATTTGGTAGTAACGGAAGATCTGCCGCTTGAAAAAGCATTGGGTGATTTGCTGAAACAAAAAGGAAAATCAATTGCTACTGCCGAAAGCTGCAGTGGCGGATATATTGCTCACCTCATTACTTCCATTCCCGGTTCATCGGAATATTTTAAAGGAACAGTTGTTTCTTATTCGTACGATGCAAAAGAAACCATTCTTGGTGTGAACCATGAAACGCTTGAAACAAAAGGAGCCGTAAGCGAAGAAACGATTAAAGAAATGTTTGATGGTTTGCTGCGTGTTACCACTGCTGATTATGGCATTGCCACCAGTGGTATTATGGGACCCGGCGGTGGCACAGAAGATAAACCTGTTGGAACTGTTTGGGTAGCCGTTGGATCAAGAAAAAAGATGATTGCAAAACGTTTGCAGTTCAGGCACGACAGGCTGAAGAATATTGAACTCACTGCTGCCAATGCTATGCTGATGATGTTCCAGTTTATAAGGGATGAGCAGGAATAATCAATTCCAAATCTTTACCTTTGAGCCGATCAGCGGTTGCAGCTTTTATTGCCGACAGCATTCAGAACCCCGAAGTGAGTGACACAACAGGCGATGAACAAAGCTGATATTGCTGGTTCACAAAAACTAAAACTTCAAATCATTTATATGGCCGTAATTGATTTAGTGATGCCAAAACTTGGCGAAAGTATCATGGAAGCAACCATTTTGCGCTGGCATAAAAAACCGGGCGATATGGTGAAGATGGATGAAACATTACTTGATATTGCCACTGATAAAGTTGACAGCGAAGTGCCCAGCACTGCTGAAGGCATTTTAGCAGAAGTTTTATTTAATGAAAATGATGTGGTGCCGATTGGTGCTGTGATTGCAAGAATAAAAACCGGTGCTGCTGAACCTGTGGCTGCTCCTGCACCTCAACCGGTGTTTACATCTCCCAACGAAGAAATTATTGCTGAAGAAATTCCTTACCAGCCTGCCGGTGCTAAAGTAAATGCAGCAGCTAACGGCATCCGTTTTTATTCACCATTGGTGTTAAACATTGCTGCGCAGGAAGGAATTACCATGAGTGAACTGGAAAACATTCCGGGCACAGGTAATGAAGGAAGAGTAACCAAGAAAGATATACTGCAGTATGTTTCAACAAGAAAAGGAACTGCACCTGTTTATGCAACACAGCAACCTGTACAGAAAGAAGAAGTGCTTGCTGTACCAATGAACAGGATTGAAACTGCTGCCCCTGCCCCTTCTCCATCAATGGCACCAACTGTTTACAGCGGCAATGTTGAAATTATTGAAATGGACCGCATGCGTAAGCTGATTGCTGATCACATGATCAAAAGCAAACAAACCAGTGCTCATGTAACCAGTTTTACAGAAGCTGATGTAACCAATCTTGTACAGTGGAGAGAGAAAATGAAAAAGGATTTTGAAAAAAGAGAAGGAACAAAAATCACCTTTACTCCTTTGTTCATTGAAGCAATTGTAAAATGCATTAAGAAATACCCGCTTATCAACAGCTCGGTTGATGGCGACCGTATTATTGTAAAGAAAGATATTAATATTGGTATGGCTACTGCTTTACCAAACGGCAACTTAATTGTTCCGGTAATTAAAAATGCTGATCAGCTGAACCTTGTTGGATTAGCCAAGCAGGTAAACGCACTGGCAGATAATGCAAGAAACGGAAAGCTGAAAGCGGATGATACCAACGGCGGCACATTTACCATGACCAATGTAGGAACATTCGGCAGCTTGATGGGAACACCAATTATTAATCAACCGCAGGTGGCGATACTTGCTGTTGGTGCCATTAAGAAAAAGCCGGTGGTGATTGAAACGCCGCATGGCGACAGTATTGCCATCCGACACATGATGTATTTAAGCATGAGTTATGATCACCGTATCATTGACGGAAGTCTTGGTGCAACATTCTTAACTGCTGTGGCAAATGAATTGCAGAATTTTAACGGCGACAGAGATTTGTAAACACAACTGATAATTTGCATAAAAAAGCCACTGAAATTTCAGTGGCTTTTTGTTTAGTATTTCTCCCTGCTGAAAAAATACTTTTTCCCTTTCCGCTGAATGATAAACAGGTTATCATATTCAGCATCGGGCAAATCGGTCAGCAGGCTTTGGTTCATGATTTTATTCACCAAATCATCAACTGTATTGCTATGCCCTACAATCAGCACATTTCCCTTCTTTACTGATTTTACACGGGTAATAAAACCGTCAACAGTATCTTTTGGTGAATAAAGTTGTACGGGCACATTCATCAGTTCGCTCAGCGGTTTGGCTGTTGATGTGGTGCGAATGGTTTGTGTGGAGAAAATGTATCTGACATTCTTTTCTGCTAATACATTCTTCAATGCAACGGCTCTTTGTTGTCCTGCTTCGCTTAAAGGCACATCACTGCTCATCATGTTTCCCGAAGCTGCTGCTTTTTCTGCATGACGGACAATATAAATTGTATTACGGCTGCAGGAAATAATAAAAACAGAACAACAAAGAAGCAAAAACAAACGCATCATAAACTTTCTAAGTTTTTGAAATTAAAAATCAAATCATGCTGTATTCATCATTCGGTTTTAAATCCCCAGTCAATTCCTTTTTCTGTTGCAGGCACACCTTCTTTCATCCACTTAGGCATTGGTGCTCCTTTAAGGAAATGATCAAAGAACTGTGCTAAACGTACCGATAAATCTTTTGCATTTCTGCGTTCAACAAGGTTGTGATCTTCATCATTATATTCCAACAGCCATGCCTGTTTTCCCAAACGTTTTAAAGCTGTGAAATATTCAATGCCCTGGTACCAGGGAACTGCACCATCTTTATCGTTATGCATAATCAGTAACGGTGTTGTTACTTTATCTGCTTTAAACAACGGCGAATTTTTTACATAAAGATCAGGGCGCTGCCATGGAGTAAAACCAATACGGCTTTGCGATTTCTCGTACTGGAACTGGCGGCTGATACCTGTGCCCCACCTGATACCGCCATATGCACTGAACATATTACTTACAGGTGCACCTGCTCCGGCTGCTGCAAATATATTAGTACGTGTTACAAGATAAGCAACCTGGTAACCGCCCCAGCTTTGTCCTTGTATGGCCATCTTTGTACTATCGACAAATTTCATTTTGCTGAGATATTTTGCTGCACTTACAACAGAGTTATAAGCACTTTCACCAGGCTCGCCATTTTTGTAATAAATGTTTGGATCAAAAACCAAATATCCATTGCTGGTGAAATAAGCGATGTTGATGGTTGAACGGCTTGGTGCCGGTGTTCTGTAACTATACCTTGTATCTGCATTGCGTTCATAGAAGTAAAAGATCACCGGATATTTTTTGTTGGGATCAAAATTCTCAGGCTTAAATAATAAGCCTTCTGATTCCTTACCATCAAACATTTTCCATTTATGCAGTTCAACGGTGTACCAGTTGTAATCCTTTTGTTGAGGATTGATACTGCTTAACTGTACTGCTGATCCAAAATTCTGTGCATTGCTGAGTGTGGAAGAGAACACATTTCCACTCATTTGCGGCGACATAGCAGTGTAAATAATTGCATCGCTGCTCTTTGCTTTTATAACACTGAATGCACTGATGGAAACAGGATTGGTTACCGCCACTGATTCATTTAAAGTAAAAGCATCACCAAGTTTACATACAACCCATCCACTACCCTTTTGTTTATTATCAAAAGTATTCAGCAATAAAGTCTGTCCGTTTTTCACAAAACGCTCTTCCCTGTCTAACGTTGCATTACGGAATGTAAGTTGATTTTTGCGGCCAACTCCGTTGGTGATACAAACCGGTTTAGCAGTTCCTGTCGGATCAACTTTCCAGATATCATACTTATCATATACATAGAAAGCTGCATCATCTTGCTGCCAGCCCATTGTTCCGTGCGGAGGAGGATCATCGGGATGATCATCTTCTTCATCAAACAAAGGAGCTTTGATTTCTTTTGTGATGTTGATGGTTTTACCCGAAGCAATTTCATAAGCAAAATAATGACGGGCTTTCATATCGTACCAGTAAACAAACTTTCCTTTGGGAGAAAGATTGGCACCACCTCTTATTTTCGTTGCAATTAATTTCCGTTCGCCGGTTTTTACATTAACGAGATACAGATCCTGGTTGTTTGATTGCTCCCACTGATCCTGTATGCGGTATTTATTGTCTGATTCACCTAATGCAATATCGCCGTTATCTTCATCAGCTAATTCAATGCGGTTCATTGTTTCATCAGCTAAAGGAGTAATACCGTTTGTTCCATCCTGAACAACTGCGAGATAACTTCTCCGCAATTCCATGTTCACCTGCAGCAATTGCTGTGGCTGCAGTTCATCATCTTTGTATGTCCAGATGTCAAGGCGTGCAGTTTCAAAATCAACCAATGAAGTATCTTTTGGTTGGCGTATGGGTGCAAGACCAACAAACAAACGCTTTCCATCTTTACTGAATTTATTCATGTAATCAGGACTTACAGTCAGACCTTTTTTTACACCTGCAGTATTCCTGTCAACTTTCAGTTTAGCACTGTCCATTCCTGTTTTGTAATACCACAGTTTATAAAACTTACGCAGGGCTTTTGATACACTGTCTCTTTCAGCAACAAAGGCAAGCTGTGTTCCGTCTTCATCAAATGCAAAGTTCTTTACATCATTAAAGCCTTTTATCACTGTATCAATTTTGCCTGTTGATGTATTCATCCATAAAACAGAAGCCTTGCTGGTGCTATCGTTATTTTTCTTTGTGGTTTCAATCAGCAATACATTTCCTTTTTCACTGAAATAATACTCGCTTACCAGTTTAAATTTCTTCTCTTCACCTGTAACTGTATTACGCACCACCAGTTCAGTACCTTCTTCAACAGTTTCATCGTTTGTTTTAGCAGCAGGTTTCATTTCTTTCTTTGGCTGCTGCAACACATTCAAACCTTTTGTTTTTGCTTCATTGGCTTTATTCTTCAAACTGTCGGCAACCCGCATCAGTGAGTCAGCCATAGTAACTATTTTATTGATCTGTGTTACTGAATCAGGTTTCGCAGCAGGCTTGGGAGTTTCAGGTAATGCTTTGTCCATGTGATAAGCAATCCAGCCTCCTGCTTTTTCAGGAGTCCTGAATGTTTTTACACGGGGAGTTTTCCAAACACTGTCTTTACCAAGCTCCACAATTCCAAGTGAATCCTTTGGCATGTCTTCCGGCTTTTTCTTTTTGATACGTGCATCACGGGTATCTTTGAAAAAAGGGCGGATTTTGAAAATCACAAAACGGTTGTCTTGTGTAATAACTGAACTGTAGCCACGGGCAATTGACTTTTTGTATTTGCCATCGGCCGACTGGATGATCAATTCTCCATCGCCTTCCTGGGGGTTCACCATGTACACAACCCATTTACCATCATTACTGAGTTGGGGTTGCTGCAGCGATTGCCACTGATCGTACACTGAATGATCAAGCGGCTTTTTGGTTTGTGAAAATGATACAAGGGAAAATAACAGGAGAATTGTGCAGGTAAAAAATCTCATGACAATTTTTTTTAAGATTTTTCAAGATAAATTAAACAATTTACACTGTGATATGTTTTATACCAATGGAATTTTAAACTTATGAACAGACTTTTTTCACTATTGATTTTACTTTCAGGTTTTATTTTACCTGCATCAGCTCAAAACAAAGGAACCATTACCGGACAGGTAATTGATAAGGCAAGCCAGCTTCCATTAGAAGCTGTGTCAGTAAAAATTGAAAATACTGAATGGGGAACCGTCACCGATTCATTGGGTCGTTTCCGCATTGCAGGTATCAGCACCAGATCATACAATGTCCAGTTTTCAAAAATTGGTTATAAAACATACACCCTTTACAACATCAATCTGTCATCTGGTAACGAATTAAGTTTTACGGTTGAACTGGAAACAGAAATTAAAACAATTGGCGAAGTAACCATCACTGGCCGCCGTACAGCAAAAGCTGCAACACTTGAAACACCACTTTCGGTTCAACGTTTAACAACAGAAGAAATTAAATCAAATCCCGGGGGCAACTTCGACATCAGTCGTGTGATCAACACATTGCCTGGTGTTGGCGGAACTTCAGGAAGTGTTGGTGCGTTCAGGAACGATATCATCATCCGTGGTGGCGGACCGGGAGAAAATGTATTTTATTTAGATGGTGTTGAAATTCCTGTTATCAACCACTTTGCAACACAAGGTTCAGGTGGCGGACCAACAGGTATTCTCAACGTAAGTTTCATTGAAGATGTGAAACTTTCTTCTTCGGCTTTTGATGCCCGTTACGATAATGCACTGAGCAGTGTATTTGAATTCAAACAAAAGAAAGGCAACAACAATCACCTGCAGGGCAACGTTCGCCTTAGCGGAACTGAACTTGCTGCCACACTTGACGGGCCTTTGTTCAACAATAAAAAAACATCGTTCCTTGCCAGTGCAAGAAGAAGTTACCTGCAGTTTTTATTTAAAGCGATTGATTTACCTATCCGTCCAAACTACTGGGATTTTCAATATAAAATCACGCACCAGATCAATAAAAAAACGACGTTGACTTTGCTGGGTGTTGGAGCTATTGATGAATTCAGCTTTGCAGCTCCATCCGATGCAACACCTGAAAAACTCTATATACTTAACAGCAATCCAAACATTAACCAATGGAATTATACAGTTGGTGCCACACTGAAAAGAAATGTAAAGAATGGTTACTGGAATTTAGCCTTGAGCAGAAATGCTTTTAACAATGGCATTACAAGATTTGAAGACAACCTCAATCCAAAGCCTTCGCAACAATCGCTTGATCTCAATTCAAACGAAACAGAAAACAAACTCCGTTTCGATATGAATAAAACCATCAGCGGATGGAAAATCAGTTACGGTGCTGTTACGCAGTTTGTGCAATTCACCAACAAAGGTTTTGCAAGAATAAGAGCTGAAATAAGAGATACAAATAACAACATCATTCAGCCGCAGGTAAAAGCAACATTCAATTCATCACTCAACTTTGTAAAGCTGGGTGCTTTTGCACAGGTGGGTAAACGATTTTTTGATGATCGTCTTGGTATGAACTTCGGTATACGCATGGATTGTAACAGTTTTACCAAAGATGGCATGAACATGTTCAGCACATTCAGTCCACGCATTGGTTTAAGTTATGTGCTGAATGATGAATGGTCGCTCAATGCAAGTGTGGGACGTTATTACAAACTATCGCCTTACACCATCCTTGGTTTTGAAGACAATGTTGGCAACAACGTCAACAAAAATTCAAAATACCAGCGCAGCGATCATTATGTTATCGGTCTTGAATATTTACCAAAGAACACCACACGTTTCACTATTGAAGCATTTTACAAGCAATACGCAAATATGCCTGTGAGTGTACGTGACGGAATTAATCTTGCCAACAAAGGCGGCGACTTTAATGTATTAGGCAATGAAGCAGTAACAAGCACAGGAAAAGGAAAAACTTATGGAGTTGAATTTTTTGCGCAGCAGAAATTAACCAAACGTTTCTTTGGCGTGTTCAGCTACACGCTTTTTGTAAGTCAGTACAGCGGTGCAGATGGAAAATATGTTTCAAGTGCTTGGGATAACCGTCATTTACTGAGTGTAACATGGGGTTATAAGTTTCAGCGCAACTGGGAGATTGGTTTAAAATTCCGTTACCAGGGCGGCGCACCATATACACCGTTTGATGAAACTGCCAGCAAGGTTAATTACCTGAGTGTGGGTGAAGGAATTCTTGATTACAGCAAACTCAATCAAAATCATTTAGCCGTTTTCCATTCAAGCGATGTGCGTATTGATAAAAGATGGAACTGGAAAAAAGTTTCGCTGGATGTTTTTCTTGATGTGATGAACTGGTATGCAGCAAAAAGCCCGGCATTTCCTCAATATACATTTAAACGCACTGCAGATAATTCAGGCTTTGCAACCACCAACAACAAACCCATTGCATTTGATGGCAGCAATGCAATTCCTGTCATCCTGCAAAACAATGATCCAAGTGTAACACCAACAATTGGATTTATACTGGAGTTTTAACAGAGAAGAAAAAGATTACACAAATTGTGTGAGTTTCGTTAAGTGATTGAGAGAATAAAAAAGTATCGAATACAAATCAAGTAATGATGTATGAAGAAGAGATGCACTAACCTGCAACTTGAAACCTGAAACTCTCTTCTATGCTTTCTTCCTCCACACTCTCCAGCTATGTGCAAATACGCTGAAGATAACAATGGCAATACCAATGTAGAAACCGATATTCAGTTCCCTGTTTTCGTGAAAGATTGCAAACGCAAGTGTAATGCCATACACCGGTTCAAGATTGTAAGTAAGATTAGCGGTGAATGCTGAAATCTTTTTTAATGAACTGATAGCAAGATGCAAAACAAACACAGTACAGAACAGCGACAGAATAAATAACCATAGCCAATCCATGCTTGTGGGAAAAGAATATTTTGCAGGTGATAGTTTTAAATAAAACGGCAACACAAAACTCAGCGTAAACCAACCTCCAATCAGTTCATACAATGTAATAACAGTTGCATCAGGAATTTTTTGTACAAGCCTCCTGTTATAAATGGGAAACAATGCAGAAAGAAATGCAGCGCCCAAACCAAGCAATATGCCGGTCATGTACTGCGTATCAAAATGAAATACAAAATAGATTCCCACCAGTACCAGTAATCCCAATATCATTTCAAATACATCAAATGGATGCTTGTTGATCCATGGCTCAAGAAACGAAGTAAACGAACCTGTAGCTGCAAAGCAAACCAGTGCAACGGATACATTTGCATACTTAATACTTCCGTAAAACAACACCCAGTGAAGTGTAATTAATGAACCGGCAAAAAAACATTGCAGTAAAACCTTCCTGTCGAGCTTAACAAGTTTACCTGTGAAGTACAAATAACCAAGCAGCATTACCGATGAAAGTATTAACCTGTACCACACCAGCCAGCCTTCGTTGATCTGTATCAAACGGCCGAGCACACCTGTAAAACCTGCAAGAAAAACAGCAATGTGTAATTGAAGAAAAGCTTTTTTGGTAGAATTCATTCAGACTAAATCAGGAATCGGTTCCTGCCATTGCTTTATCAGAAGAAAATTTGGCAACAGCATCCGTATTATTCTTTATCCGTTTGTGATAATCTTTAAAATGACTTTGCCATTTCAAACGCAGCACTCCTAAAATTCCTTCTTTCACAATACCCTTGTTCATTTTGCTTACACCAAACTTGCGGTCAACAAATGTAATGGGTACTTCAGTTATTTTGAATTTGAGTTTCCACGCTGCAAATTTCATTTCAATCTGGAACGCATAGCCAACAAAGCTGATGCCATCCAGGTTCATTGATTCCAGCACTTCTTTCCTGTAGCAAACAAAACCTGCTGTAGGATCTTTTACCGGCATCCAGGTTATGATTCTTGTATAAAGTGATCCGCCTTTTGAAAGAAAGATCCTGTTCTTCGGCCAGTTGGCAACAGCACCGCCTTTTACATAACGGCTGCCGATTGCTACATCAGCACCCTGGGTTTTACATGCATTTACCAACCGTTCAAGATCGGCAGGGTTATGACTGAAGTCGGCATCCATTTCACAAATAAACGGATAGCCTCTTTCAATAGCCCACTTAAAACCGTGAATATAAGCTGTACCTAAACCAAGTTTTCCTTTACGTTCTTCAATAAAGAGTTTACCGGCAAATTCTGTTTGAAGTGATTTTACAATCTGCGCTGTACCATCGGGCGAACCATCATCTATTACCAGTACATGAAAATCTTTGTGCAGGGTAAACACTGCACGGATAATATTTTCGATATTATCTTTCTCATTGTACGTTGGTATGATTACTAAATTTTCCAATCTTATGTCTTTGAAGGCACAATTTACTTGATTTAAAAAAGAGAATCAAATCGTAGGTGTTTGTAAAAACTGTTTAGTTCTTTTTTAACAGCGTGCGGTTTAATATCTCAGTGAGTTTTTGTTTGGTGTGAAGCGGAAAATCTCCCTTCATCATCCAGTCGTAATACTGTGGTTCCTGTTTCAGAACAAGTGTAACAGGTTTGCCTTTATGCTTACCGAAGTTAAATATTTCCACTCCGTTTTCCATTATAAAACGACGTGCAAAATCCACAATTTGTTCTTCACCCGTGAATTTCACAATGGCATCAACTGTATTACCCATTTGCGGATAACGTTTTACCTGTGCTTCCAGCACTTCCCATGTAGCTGTGGCATCAACCTCGGCGCTATGTGCACCATCAAGATTTTTTTCGCAGTAAAATTTGTAAGCAGCTGAAAGTGTACGTTGTTCCATCATGTGAAACACACGCTGCACATCAAGCAATACACGGTCGTTGAGTTCAATATCCAGTCCGGCTCTTAAAAATTCCTCCACGAGCAAAGGAATATCAAAACGGTTTGAATTGTAACCGGCAAGATCCGCATTGGCAATAAACATTTTTATTTCGTTGGCTGCCTGCTTAAAAGTTGGAGCATCTTTCACCATTTCATTGCTGATGCCATGTACTTCAGTAGCACCGGGAGGAATTGGCATTTCAGGATTGATGAGCTTACGTTTTACCTGGCGGCTGCCATCGGGCATAATCTTCACAATTGCAATTTCTACAATCCGGTCGTTGCCAATGTTGATGCCTGTGGTTTCAAGGTCAATAACAGCAAGAGGTCTTTTTAACTGTAAGTTCATATCTGCAGGTTGACTAGTCGGATCGAAGCCGATCGAAATCTGGTTACTCATTTGGCAAAAATAATTAAACAAACATAGCACACGGCATCATAAATTGAACTGTTTTACGTTCTATTTGATAAAAAAGGTAAATTTGCCCATAAATCCGATTTAATATGAAGAAAATTATTCTTACGATTGTTATTGCTGCCAGTGCAGCATTCCTGTTTAGTTCCTGTGCCGGAAGCCAGAAAGGTTACGGTTGCCCGACTACAACAAAATACAAACCCTTCAGAGCCTGATTTTTAAAAGCAAACAATTCATGAACTGGATCCCCTTATGCTCTGCCGAAGAACTGGAGCAATTAATCCGTAAATCTGAACAACAGCCACAGGTTATTTTCAAACACAGTACCCGCTGCAGCATCAGTTCTGTTGCCAAAAGCAGGTTAGAAAAAGCTGAAGCACCGGCCGAAATTCCGTTTTACTATCTCGATCTTATCTCCTACCGTCCATTGTCGAATTCCATTGCTGAACGTTTTGGAATTGAACACGAATCACCACAAGTATTGGTGATCAAAAACGGTCAATGCGTGTACGATGAAAGTCATATGGGAATTGATATGGAAGAGATTAAAGACCAGTTATCGCTTAATTAAATTCAAGACATATTCAATAAACAAAGCCCGGACAAGTTGTCCGGGCTTTTGCGTTTTTATTATTTGGCAAGAAATAAGCTCTGTCGCTTTGCTTCTTCTTTATTAAAGCTTTACTTCCCTGTTTTTCAACTTTACTTTCCACCGGTCAATGCGTTTCTTAAACCGCAACATAAAGTTCTCTTCAGGATTGGGTAAGTAACCATTAAAACCAGTTCCGATTTTCAGGTAATTGTTGAAGAATGTACGGCTGCTCATGCCCCATTTTAAAATAAACTGGCTACGGCCATCATTGCGTTTTACACGTGAAGTGGTAATGCTGCTGAAATGATAAGCCCTGCTTTTACTGATGCCTTTGTAATACCTGACACCATAATGCCAGAGTTTAATCATAAAATCAGGATCGCTGTACATGCCCGGCGAAAACTCAACACTTAAACCGCCAACAGCACGGAATACGAATGTGGGCAATACCATTGGGTACCATTGACTGCCTGTCCAGTCATCTTTTGGATAGCTTGCATATTCAGCTAAAAAGCGTTGCTCATCAAACTCTTTTGGATGCAACCCGAAATTTTTATCGGCAATAATGCAGGGTATCTTTTTATTAAAAGGCTCAATCATGGTACTGCTGATGCACCATTTTTCATCGGGCATTTTTTTAATCTCTTCCAGTAAATGATAATCCCAATCAGGACAGAGATATAAATCATCATCAATAAAAAGCAGGTATTCTGAAACTGCCAGGTGTGATGCTGCATTAAAGCCATAACATACCCCGCAGTTTTCACTGCTCATGGTATAACTGATATCGTTTTGCTGCAATACCCAATCTTCTGTTCCATCTTTTCCTTCATTGATATGAACAATCAACTGGTGTTTGTACCGGCTGTTTTTGCGGATACTTTCAACAGCACATTGCAAATAAGCAAGATTGTTCCAAGAAGGAATAAGAATAGAAAAAACAGGCTGACCGCTGATTACTGCTTTATGAATATGATATTGCATGAATAAATCTATCGCTTAATACACTAAAAATTACCAGCCCATCTTAATTACTTCAGCAATATAACGCACATCATCTTCCGTAACTTTTGCATGCAGCGGCAGAACAATGTACCTGTCTTCAATGGCATCCATTTTCGGATACTTTCCTTCTACCCTGCTACCAAAAATGCTGTAACGGTCGTTGCGGTAATGCACCTGCGCCGATTCAATTTTATTTACACGCAAGTGTGTCATAAAATCAATACGCCTGTCTACTTCTGCAGTTAATAACCAGGCAGCATGTTCCCTGTCGGTATATTCAGTACCAATAACACGAATACCTTCAGCATCTTTCAATAATTCACAATACAGGTGATACAGTTTTTGCCTGTGAGCAAGGTGCTCATCAAATTCATCGAGTGCAGCAATACCAAGGCTTGCAGCAATATCTGTCATCTGGTATTTGTAACCTATTTCGGTAATATCATTTTCCCAAACGCCTTTTTGCTTTTTGCTTCTGTCGATTCCAAACCAACGCAGGCGTTTTGCTTTTTCAACCAGCTCTTCATTTTTTACCACCAGCATACCACCATCACCAGTTGTAATATGTTTAATTGCCTGGAATGAGAACATGGTAAAATCGCTTTGCGAGCCAATGTACTGTCCTTTGTATTTTGCTCCAAGTGCGTGAGCCGCATCTTCAATAATTGCGATGTTATATTTTTTACCTAATTCCCAAAGCTTATCCATATCGCAGGGCAAACCGCCGTAGTGCACGCATACAATTGCTTTTGTTTTTGGTGTGATTAACTCCTCCACATGATTTACATCAATGTTGAGATTAGCATCCACATCAGCAAACACAATCTTTGCACCAATATAAAGCAGTGGTATATTGGTTGCAGTGCATGTAAATACCGGTGTAATAACTTCATCATCTTTTTCCACACCTGCCAGTAAAAAAGCAAGGTGCAGTGCATCGGTTCCGGAACCTACTGCAAGACATGTTGCGGGATAAGTAAATTTTGCTTTTAATTTTTGTTCAAACTCTTCAACCCTGGGGCCCTGGCCGATCCAGCGTGAGCTTAATACTTCTGCTACAACATTAGCAGCATTGCGTGGTATATTGGGGTGGAACAATACAATACCTTCATGGGTCTCCATTAAAGGATGTTCCATCATACATCTCTCATTAGTCATAATTGTTAGTGGTTAAAAGTTTTTTGAAGCAGTTTTCTATACGTAAAAAGATAAAGAGATAACAACTGTTATGGCGGATTGTTTAAGCCGGGTTGCCAGAGGATGACCTCTTCACTAGGGGATATAACATAAAAAAGCCAGCGAGCCTTAGCGGCCAGTGGCGTTGATGACTTATACATTTGCGAATAGTTAGGTTATAGTAAAGATATGTCAGCTAACAGATTCAAGTTTTTTTTTACGTCAGTTTTTTGTAAAAAAGGCCGAATAGCTTGCACTTCTCATATAAAGCACTCGGTGTTTACCTTTAGCTGGCAGGATTAATGCTTTGCATCATATTTTCCAGATAAAGCAGATATTTCTGCATGCATTTCTGCAAACAGATGGTTTTTGTTTAATGAGTCTTTCAGTTGGGCTGACAAAAACCCTAAACATTTGTTAGTTTTTTGTTAAGGGAATAAGCTTCACCCAACCTTTTTGTTTAGTTATTGGTTAATTAAGCTTAAACAAAAAATTATGAAAAAGACAACATTCTTCATGGCCACAGCTGCTGCGCTGTTACTGTCATCTTTATCACTTGTATCATGCAAAAAAGAAAAGAAAGAAGAAGCACGTGTGCTGGTTACACATGCATCGCCCGATGCTCCGGGAGTTGATTTGTTAGTCGACAATCAAAAAGTAAACGGATCGGCATTAACTTTTCCTAACAACACCGGTTATCTCGCCGTAAGTGCAGGTACACGCAACATTAAAGTAAATGCTGCAGGTACAAGCACCACTGTTATCAATGCCGACATTACTTTTATGAAAGACAAGAGTTATTCGCTCTTTGCCATTAACCCACTGGCTTCGATCAGCGCAATACTTGTTGCTGATGATTTAACAACACCTGCTGCAGGTAAAGCACATATCCGTTTCTTTCACCTGAGCCCCGGCGCTCCTGCTGTTACTGTGGGTGTATTAAACGGCGAAACTTTTACACCTGTTTTCAGCAACCGTGCATTTGAAACACAGGCAACCGCAACAGCCAACCAGGCATTTACTCCTGTTGATGCAGGTACATACACCTTTGATGTTCGTGTAGCTGGTACAGCCACTTCTGTACTTAAAGTACCGGGAGTAACCTTACAGGCTGGAAAAATTTACACTGTATTTGCCCGTGGAATTGTTGGCAATGCAACAACACCTTTAGGTGCTTCGATTATTGCTAATAACTAATTTGTTTTAAGTTTTAGGTAGCCTGCCTGTTTTTGAGGCAGGCTTTTTATTTTGGATTTTAGAAATATCTAAGCTGAAAAGAAAAGAGTGTTCTAATTGATTCTTTGCAAAAGATGAACATTATAGGAGGCAATACTGATACTAAAAAGGGAAGATTTAAAATGAGTCCCTATTTACAAATAATCTGATGTTATTACTGATCCAAAACTGTAAAACTTAAAACCACCTTGGATTTAACATACTTAGATTTCATACAATACCAACATGCAGGTATCCCTGCCTGAGGATGGGCTATACCCGCCTTATGGGTGGCTTTATATACGAAGGATGAACGAAGGATGGTTGCTTTATCCACGGCTTTGCAGTATCTTAAAAGCGAGTTTAACAGCTATTCTTCATTTATTAAACCTTATTATTTATGGCTACAAGTGAAAACAACTTCCTTTTACATAATGTAAGAGGACAATTAGGCAAACAGATTGTGGTAAAGCATTATGGCAATAAGATTGTGATTACTGCTTACCCCGATATGAGCAGGGTTAAACCGAGTGTGAAACAAAAAAAGCGAAGAGGACTTTTTTCAGAAGCGGTGGTGTATGCAAAGGCTATTATTGCGGACCCTGAACTAAACGAACTTTACAGGAAGGAAGTGAAAAAAGGAACGGTTTACAATTTTGCGATTAAAGAATTTTTGGATGCGTTTGAGGAGTGAAGATTATGGTTCATGGTTTATAGTTCATGGTTCATAGTTCATAGTTCATGGTTCATGGTTCATGGTTCATGGTTGGCGTGATGTGGTGAGGGGTTGGAGATTTCTAAGGACACTCATTCTTTAATCGGAAGAATCAAGAAGATTCTGTACTGCGTTGTATGCAGCATGATGGAGCTGTGTTACTTTTTTTGTCAATGAATCCAGATCAGTTTCTGTTATTGTGTAATTGTTGCTGTACCTGCTGCTGAGGTAGGCATCATCGAGCAATTGCAGTAAACGTTTGTCTTCCTCTGTAACCAATGGAAAGACTTCATCAACAACTGTTGTACAGCGGCGGCAGCATTTTTTTAAGGAAGTGATTGCATGTGTTTTTTTATCGAGACCAGTTATTGAAGTAAGGATTGCTCTGCAACAGAGTTCGGTTGCCTGCTGGAGAAAAAATGCTGTGAGCTGATCAGCATTGTGCTGCCGTTGCTGTTGTGCATGTTTTAAAAAAGCGGCTGCTTTTGCAAAGCCCTGCTGAAACTGCAACCATGCATTTTGCCTGGCTATGTTGAGCTTTTCTTTATTTCTTTCAGGCCAGTTGTTTTTGTTGTTCCAGTACAGGAGGTTTGCGGTATTGCATACAAAGTTGTAAAAAACATGGCCTTCTGTTATTGCTGTTTTTACCTGGTTTGCATGCTGCAGTGAAAAATGCAGGTTGGTGCCCAGCATGCAACCTGCTTCGATCAATGTTTCAGCAGTGGTGAACTGTTTGGGTGGTAACCATTCAGGAATAACAATGAGCAGATCGGTGGTCAGTTCGGCCCCCTCCTGTACTGGCTGATGCAGGATACGGTAAATCCGTTCGGGATGGATGGTTTGCACAATAAAGGAGGTAATGCCTTTGAGTATTTCATCTTCCTGCAGAAAGGCAGGACTGTTTTCTTCATTTAACAATTCAAGGTTATCGTTGTGCTGTGGCTTTGTTATTTCACCATCGGCAGCGGCATCGAGAAAATTGAAGAGGTAGTACAGTTGGGGAATGAGTTCTTCGAAATAACCGGGCATTCCTATTTTGAGTTCGGTTTCCATGAAATCGAACACAAGACTGCGGAGGTTGCGGCTTAACAAGCGGGGATTACCGTATTCGATGAGAGAGTTAAGTGTATCCATTTTTTTGTTTTTACTTTTTACCAGGCGTTGAAACAACTGTGTAAAAGTTGAAAAAGCTTTACCGGTAACCTACCCTGCCTGTTTGTATTTTACAAGCAGCAAGCTGTATTATACAATAAAGAAGATATTGAATAAGGTGATTGAAAAAAGAGAAAGAATAATTACTTTAGCTGTATGACAGAGAAAACCATTCATGAAGGAAGAAATGTAAAACGCATCCGTGAGATATTAGGTATTAAGCAGGATGCATTGGCAATGGAATTAGGATTGAGCCAGCAGGCTGTTTCTGCATTGGAGCAGAAAGAAGCACTGGATAAAGACATGATTGAGAAGATTGCTAAGGTTTTAAAAGTAACACCTGAAACCATTAAGAATTTTGCAGAAGAAACTGTTGTCAACGTAATTCAAAACAATTACGAGGGATCAACAAACAATAGTAGTAATTATAATCATCAATGCACTTTTAATCCTTTTGATAAAGTCGTTGAATTGTATGAGGCACTTTTAAAAAGTGAACGAGAAAAAATTGCTTTACTTGAAAAAATGATTGATAAGAAATAAGAATCAGGGGATATATTAAAAAAGCCTTTGCGAATGCAAAGGCTTTTTATTTGCTAAATACCCAATGCATTCGGTTTGCATGATGGATATAAAATGTTCTGAAAAAGCAAATAAAATATAGCTAAGGAACAGGCTTTTTTTAGTTTTTTGTTTGCCATTCATAAAGAAGAGCCAGTTGCAAGAAAAAAGCAGTACAAAATTGGTTATTGTTGGGCTTGTTAAAAGGAGAATTGCGATAGGAATTACATGTGCATTTCAGGTGTGGCGGTTTGATTTTGGGTTTGGTTTGCCAAAATAGAAATGCATTAATTTCGGTTGGTGAGGACAGCAACCGATAAGAAAATGGATGACGAACATCAGATAATGGCCTGTAAGCAAATAGTAACTGCTTTTGTACATTTGATAAATATCAAAAAAATATTAACTGTTACTTTCAATTGCAATTAAAATAATTGGTTATTAGTTTCAAACCTGTATAACATGGAGTATTACCGAGTTTTTAAAACAACAAAGTTCATTGCAACAGTTCTTTTTGTTTTTATTTTACTTACAGGCTTCCAATTTGCCAATGCCCAAACAAAGGGTATTTATTTAATTGACAGTACTTCAAAAGTACCCGTACAATATGCAACTGTACAGGATGAAAGCAACAGCTTTTCACAAATTTCTGATGAAAATGGTTTTATTCAGCTGTTAAGGCTGCCCATAAACAGCCGTTTCTTAACAATTATGTGTGTGGGCTACCAGGAAAAAATGGTGGAAATAAACACGCTTTCTTTTAAAGAGCAGATTGCAGTTATTTATTTAAAACAGAAAATTTCAAGTCTATCGGAGGTAACAATTAAAGCTGCATCGAATAACGGTATTTTTAAAACCATCAGCGATCTTGATATTCATTTAAGACCCATCAATAATTCGCAGGAAGTATTAAGAATGGTACCGGGATTATTTATAGGGCAGCATGCAGGCGGAGGTAAAGCCGAACAGATTTTTTTAAGAGGGTTTGATCTTGATCATGGAACTGATATAAATATTACAGTTGATGGAATGCCTGTAAATATGGTAAGCCAGGCACACGGGCAGGGTTATGCTGATTTGCATTTTGTAATACCTGAATTAATTGATAAAGTAAATTTTAACAAAGGACCTTATTTTGCTGATAAAGGAAATTTTACAACTGCAGGTTTTGTAGAGTTTAAAACAAAAGATTACCTGGAAAATAATTTTTTGAAAACTGAAGCCGGACAGTTTAACACTTTCAGAGCTATTTCAGGGATTAATTTATTAAAACCAGATAACGACAGGCGTAACCAGAGCTTGTATTTTGCAGGTGAAGGTTCTTTTACACGGGGGTATTTTGAAAGTGCCCAAAACTTCAGCCGTTATAATGCTGTACTCAAATATCATGGCAGTTTAAACAAGACTAATACAATTACTGCATCTGTTACGGGCTTTACCAGTAAGTGGAATGCAAGCGGCCAAATACCTGACAGGGCAATTGCAAGCGGCCTTATTGGCTGGTATGGTGCTATTGATAATACAGAAGGTGGCCATACTTCACGATACAATGCCAATGCTGAATTGCATACTAATTTTAAAAACGGCGGTTCGCTGAGAAACCAGCTCTATTTTTCAGCATACAATTTTGAGTTGTATTCCAATTTTACGTTCTTCAAAGAAGACCCTGTAAATGGCGACCAGATACGCCAAAAGGAAAACCGGAAAATTGCAGGATATAACAGCATTTATCAAAACGAAAATTACAAAGGCAACCTGAAGTTTGAAACCAAAGCAGGCATACAGCTGAGGTATGATTACATCCATAATCTTGAACTTACAAGAACAAAGAACAGAACTGTTAATACAAAACAATTAGCACTTGGCAATGTAAGTGAATTTGATGCGGCTGCTTTTTACAGCGAAAAAATATCGTTTAATAAAAAGCTGGATGTTACCGCTGCTGTACGAACCGATTACTTTGTTAATTCCTATTTAAACAAACTTACAAATGAAGTAAAGCAATCGGGTTCTGTTATTGTTTGCCCTAAACTTAATTTTAATTACAAGCTTAATAACAACGTGCAGTTGTATTTATACAATGGCAGGGGTTACCACAGTAACGATACAAGAGTTGCGGTTGAAGAAAACGGCCGAAAAGTTTTGCCTCCTGCATATGGTACCGATTTAGGCGGCATTTTTAAACTTGGAAAGAAATTAGTTGTGCAAACTGCTGTGTGGTATTTGTGGTTAGACCAGGAATTTATTTACGTAGGTGATGAGGGCGTAGTGGAACCGGGTGGCCAAACACAACGGTATGGGTATGATTTAGCAGTGCGTTATGAACTGGCTAAAAATCTGTATGCTGATCTGGACATCAGCATGGCTAATCCAAGAGGACTGCATGTGCCTTATGCCGAAAGTTATTTGCCACTTGCTCCACGTTTTACAAGTGTGGGAGGTTTAACTTACAGGAAACAATCTGGATGGAACGGCAGTTTGCGCTACCGTTATATGGCAAACCGACCTGCCAATGAAACCAACACAGTAGTTGCCAAAGGTTATTTTATTACAGATGGGGCTATTAACTATACAACACAAAAATGGGAAGCCGGTTTTTCAGTTCAGAATATATTTAATACAAAGTGGAAAGAAACGCAGTTTGATACTGAAAGCCAGCTGCAAACAGAAACAGCTCCTGTTTCAGAAATACATTTTACTCCCGGTACTCCTTTTTTTGCAAGGCTTAGTTTTACAATTAACTTTTAAGCTGTAAGCAACGACCATGATGGGAAGGGGCTTCTTCGCTTTGATATAGATTGCCCGCCTTTATTGTCGGACAGGCTTCGGCACAGGACACACACAATGCCTGCTTACCCTCGCAATGACGGGTGTGATGATGTTATTACTTACGAAGAATGATTTAATTTTTTAAAAAACCCAGTTGATATACCATTGGCTGCAGTTTTTCTGTGAGTGCTTTGTATGCTTCTTCAAATGCTTTGAATGATACGGGTGGAAAATCGCCGCTGTTGTTGCGTGCCTGTAATGCTTTGCGTATTTGATACCAACCTACATCGGCCCTGTTTAATTTTAATTCATCTCTTACGGTATGTACATCGGTATGTGCAAAGCATGCCTGCCATAATTTTTTACCTTCGGCTAATACTGCTTTTGCTTCATCGCTGAATGTTTTGCCCTGCATATAGCGCACCATAAAATCGCTTTCAAACCTGTCGGGGGAATTTACTTCTTCTTCGGTATAAGGAATAAAATGATTGACGATGCTCCACTTTTTACCGTTCCATTCCAAATCATTTGCGCTTGCTGTTCTGTTTTGCCTGTTAAATAACATCCATATTAAACAATCGTCTTTAAACTCATCGGTTAATGGTTCAGACGGTTGAAGAAACTGGTCTCTGTCATTAAGCCATGTAGGTTTTATTAATAATTTTTCTGACAGTGAAAATAATTGATGCCTGCCAAAGGTTTTCTTCTGTTACAAAAAAAGCACCGGGGCTACTATATCCAGATGAAAGCAAAGCTGTAAGATGAGAATTTTGAACATCACTTGCATGTGCATATAAACTTCCGATCGCATTATCTGACCAATAAAGACCTCTAATATCTTTAGACTTAGTTGCAGGTGATATCGCATTTTTTAAAGGGATGGCATCTTGCTTATTTGCTTTAGGTCTATCTACCCATTTTGTTAGTAATTCTTCGTTTGGGCAATTGAAAAATGTTTTTTCACCAATTGGTATAGCATTTTTATCTATTATTTCAATTGATATTTCCTTGATAACATCATTGTTTTTTTGCGTAGTATTCCAAATCAAAAAACCAATTGGAAAATCTCCCTTCAACCCGTCAAATGCTTTATTATGAACAGCAAACCCACCTAAAAATTTTGCATACCACAACCCTCTAAATTCTTCGAAGTTAGGAGCAACTACATACTTTAAAGTACTAAACATTGCCACAGTAGCAGTTGGTATTTCTTTCTTTATTCTTACCAAAAATTGAGCAAATAATTCTCTCCTCGAATAGCCATATTCATCCATGAAGTTGGACATTTTTGTAGTGGCAACACCTTCTTTGTTTCCACTTTCAACACCACTTCCACTTTCTGCATAAGGAGGATTAATCAGCACCAAAATCTTTTTCCCATCAGCAATTGCTTTGCGTAAGGCTTCAGGTACTTTATTGGTAATTGAATAATCTATTTTTCCATCGTCAGTAATATCATCGTTGAGGTAGTCGTACTGAAATCTTGTTGCAGCAGCACAGGTTTTTGTAGCTTTCATTACATCCACATCGGCCTGGTCGAGCGTGCTCATAAATATATTACGGGGGTTGCTGTGTTTTACTTCCAGGTTGCCCACACCACAACACATATCCCAAACAATGTATTTTTCCTGCCAGTTGCTGCCAAGCGTTTCGGCCAGTTTATCGTAAGCCTTATCAACCACTGCAAGCGGTGTGTAGTAAGCTCCTTTAAAACTGCGTTCATCAAGCGGTATAAGACTGTCCCTGCGTTCGAGCAAATAGTTGCGGTATTCCTGTTTTGGAGGGCGGTGATAAATTGTCCAGAACTGGCGGTAACCTTCTTTATTACCAAGTTCGTAAAGCTTGCCTTCAAGACTAAAAACGGGAGCACCGTTTTTATGCAGTAACTCAGGGGGTAAGTTTGCATGCGTGCTGATTGTGCCATCGCTCATAATATCGGCAAAAAACAAGAGTGCGTAATCGTCCTGTTCCACACCTTTAATTTCGTTGCCAATCATTTTTACCCATTTATCAAATACCTGTTTCAGGTTGTCGGGGGTAATTTGTGTGCGGATGATGTCGCCGCTTTTAATGGCGTTTTTTATGGTGCTGATAAACTCTTCTTCGTGAGTTTCAATTTTAAAACTTACAAAGTGAGTACCAATGTGTGCTGAAATAGCATCTAATGCCTCCTGTGTGTAACTGCTTGCACTTTTGCCCCATTTAATTGTTTTCTTTTCAAGAAAAGGCAGCACATCACTGCTTTTCATGAGTGCAGCTTTTTTTGTATCAATTACGCAAAGGAATGGTGGTACATATTCGCCTTTATTCAACGCCTGCTGTACATAATGCATTAACTGTGTAAACATCTGGTACGTGGAATGCTTTCCTGTATCTTTTGCCTCGAACCAGATTTCCTTTGTTTGAATATCAATGAGGTTTTTGCTGTAGCCTTTTAATCCCAGTGCTTTTATATAAGCATCTTTTACATCTTCTTCTGTTCTTGCCTGTTGCAGTTTTTCGTAAAGCTTCATTTTTGATTTGATGTGGTTAGTGGTGTTTAACGTACATGAAAAACTAAGTTAAAGTAAATTTTAGTTTTACAGCTGCATAGAATTACAGGACGTAAAAGAGTGCGACGCAACGGAAGCTTTATAGCAGTACCAGCCCCTGCTACAAAAACTGCCTCTCATAACAAAGGCCACCCGAGGGTGGCCTTTAGTTTATTTCACAAGTGTCGAGGATTATTTCTTTCCTTTTTTAGCAACGGCTTTTCTTGGTGTTTCAATAGCGGCCTGTGCTGCTGCAAGACGTGCAATTGGTACACGGAATGGTGAACAGCTTACGTAGTTCATTCCAATTCTGTGACAGAATTTAACGCTTTCAGGATCGCCACCATGCTCACCGCAGATACCTACTTTGAGATTTGGTTTGGTGATGCGGCCACGTTCTGTACCAAACTTGATGAGTTCGCCGATACCATCCTGGTCAATTGTCTGGAACGGATCATCAGCAAGGATTTTCTGATCGAGATAATTTGGTAAGAAACCACCAATATCATCACGGCTGAAACCAAAGCTCATTTGTGTAAGATCGTTGGTACCAAAGCTGAAGAAGTCGGCAGCTTCAGCCATTTGAGCAGCTTTTAATGCAGCTCTTGGAATTTCGATCATTGTACCAAAGAGGAACGGAATATTTTTCACTTTCATTTTTTCGCAAACTTCCTTATACACCTGGTCAACTATTTTACGCTGGTGAATAAGTTCGTTTACTGAACATGTTACAGGAATCATGATTTCAGGAAGTGCTTTTTTACCTGCTTTTGTTAACTCAGCAGTTGCTTCAAAGATTGCCCTGATCTGCATTTCTGTAATTTCAGGATAGCTGATACCCAAACGTACACCACGGTGACCAAGCATTGGGTTATTTTCATGCAATGCCAATACACGACGTTTCAACACACTCATGCGGATACCGAGTTCTTTACTTAACTGCTGTAATTTTTCAGCATCATGAGGAACAAACTCGTGCAGTGGTGGATCGAGAAGACGGATGGTTACAGGATGACCTTTCATTACATTGAGTGTATCCTTCACATCTTTCTTCACAAACTTAAACAGATCGTTGAGTGCTACTCTTCTTTCTTTTTCAGTTTTACTTACAATCATTTTACGTAACTGGAACAGTGGTTCTTCACTTCCTTCGCCATAGAACATGTGCTCAGTACGGAACAAGCCAATACCTTCTGCTCCAAACTTAGCTGCATGTGTTGCATCTTCAGGAGTTTCAGCATTTGCACGTACGCCGATTTGTTTGAACTGGTCAACCAGTTTCATTAAATCTTTATATGATTGGTTTTTATCAATATCAATATCAACTAAAGCCATACTGCCTTCGTACACTAAACCTTTTGTACCATTTAAGCTGATCCAGTCGCCTTCTTTAATTACCACGCCACCTTTTGCGTGGAAGTTTTTAGCATCAGCATGGATTTCAATATCACCACAACCAACGATACAGCATTTACCCCAACCACGGGCAACGAGTGCAGCGTGACTGGTCATACCACCTTTGGTAGTTAAGATAGCCTGTGCTTTGTGCATACCATCCACATCTTCAGGTGAAGTTTCTTCACGAACGAGGATTACTTTTTCGCCTTTAGAAGCCCATTCAACTGCATCGGCAGAAGAGAATACCACACGGCCTTTTGCACCACCGGGACCTGCAGGCAAACCTTTTGCAATAACAGGTTGTGTAATTTCAGCTTTAGGATCGAGCATTGGCAACAACAGTTCAACTAACTGGTTTGGTGCTACACGCATTAATGCAGTTTTAGCATCAATGAGTTTTTCTTTCACCATTTCAGTTGCCATACGTACTGCAGCCACACCATTGCGTTTACCAACACGGCATTGCAGCATGTAGAGTTTTCCTTTTTCAATAGTGAACTCAATATCCTGCATATCGTGGTAGTGCAGTTCAAGTCTGCGCTGGATTGCAAACAGTTCTTTATACATAGCAGGCATTAACTTTTCCAGTGTTTTGAAATGCTTGCTCTGATCGTTTTTAGAATATTCGTTGATAGGTGCGGGAGTTCTGATACCTGCCACTACGTCTTCACCTTGTGCATTTACCAGGTATTCACCATAGAATTTGTTTTCACCACTGCCGGGGTTACGAGAAAAGGCAACACCTGTGCAACAATCATCGCCCATGTTACCAAATACCATTGCCTGTACGTTTACAGCTGTACCCCATTCGTGTGGAATTTTTTCGATACGACGGTATTCAATTGCACGCTTACCATTCCAGCTTGCAAATACAGCGCCGATACCACCCCACATTTGCTGCATTGGATCATCGGGGAATTCAACACCTAAAACTTTCTTTACTGTTTTTTTATAATCAACAACAAGTGCTTTCAGTTCATCAACTGTAAGATCAGTATCACTTGCATAACCTTTTTTATGTTTGATGGCTTCCAGTTTTTCATCAAGAAGCTTACGGATACCTTTACCACCTTTTGGTTCAATACCTGCTGCTTTTTCCATTACCACATCGGCATACATCATAATTAAACGACGGTAAGCATCATAAGCAAAACGTTCGTTACCGCTTTGAGCAATGATACCTTTGATTGTTTTTTCATTGAGACCAACGTTCAATACTGTTTCCATCATACCGGGCATACTCTTACGTGCACCAGAACGAACGGATAACAATAAAGGATTTTTTTCATCACCGAATTTCTTACCAGTGATTTTTTCCATTTTAGCAAGAGCTTCCTGTACCTGTGCAACAAGAACCTTTGGATATGTTTTTTTGTTTGCGTAGTAATATGTACAAACATCTGTAGTTACTGTAAAACCGGGAGGAACGGGTAAACGGAGTTTTTGATGACCCGCCATTTCAGCCAGGTTTGCGCCTTTACCACCCAAAAGATTCTTCATTGATTCATTACCGTCGGCTTTGCCGCCGCCAAATGAATACACATACTTGGTTGCTTTCTTAACAGTTGCCATTGTATAATTTTTTTTAAAAATTGAGTGAAGGAAAAAAGTTTACGGCAAGCAAATTACCAGCTGTTTTCCTTGTTTACTAGTGAACTTTTAATTTCGGGCGTAAAAGTAGACGGGTGGTATGGGGCAAAGAATGATGTAAGGCAAGAAAAAAACTAATCATGGTCAGTAACCATTCATCCAAAGATGATATTGATTAGTTGCAATTTTTTGTGTTGATGATGCAATTTTATGCAACAAACAACTGAAGCGAATCTGCTGTTTTCTGAATGAAATAAAGTACATTCATTGACAACTTTTATCTATGGATTACGAAATACTTCTTCAATTTTTCCTTGCTGCATTATGGGGTGGAATTGTTGGTGCTGAAAGAGAGTACCGCAGCAAATCGGCCGGTTTCCGTACAATGATTATGATTTCGATGGGTTCCTGTTTATTTACGCTGATGTCGATGCATATTGGTACACCCAACAGTCCCGATCGTATTGCTTCTAATATTGTAACAGGTATTGGTTTTCTTGGTGCAGGAGTTATTTTTCGTGGAGAGAACAGAATTAACGGTATTACAACTGCTGCCACCATCTGGGCAGTTGCGGCTGTGGGTATGAGTATTGGAAGTGGTAATTACTTAGCTGCTGCATACGCAAGCATTCTTATACTGCTGGTACTTGCACTGCTGCCCTATATTGAACACATGATTGACAGGCTGAACCAATCGAAAGTATATACTATTAAATGCAGCTATTCCCCTGCTGCTGCCAAATCGATTGAACAGGTGTTTCAGAAACATCATTTAAAGCACAGGCTGGTGAATCAATTAAAAGAAGACAGCTTGTTAACTTCTAAATGGGAATCGAATGGTCTTGAAAAAAACCACGATCAGTTTATTGCTGAAATGATGGGTGATGGCCGAATTGTAAGTTTTGAATATTAAATGCTGCATTAATTACAGTTGTTTAATATAGCACCTTCTTTTTTTATGCCGCACAGGATTAAATTCTGTCCACAGAGACATGACCTTATTATTATCTTCTAACTCAGCATTGGTTTCTGCAACTTTAAATCCACGTTTCCTGAACACATCAAACAACTCTGTAAACACAATAGACGTAAGTCCTTTATTTTGATATTTTGGATGTACAGCTATGAGATACATATCCACCTTATCATTTTTACGGAGTGCTTTTAATAAATGCCACCAGCCTGTTGGGAACAGTTTTCCTTTGGCTTTCTGTAATGCAAGCGAAAGACTTGGCATAGTTATACCTAGTGCGACTACTTCATCCTGTTCATCCACAACAATACTCAGTAAATCGGTTTGAAAAAAAGAGAAATAAGTTTTGATGTAGAATGCAATCTGCTCCTCAGAAAGAAATGAGAAATTATACAACTCTTTGTAACAGATATTGAGCAAACCAAAAATTTTAAATCCGTATTTCTTTACAAGAACTTTCTTTCGTTTTTCTGTTACAGCTTTTACTTTGTATTTCTCCTGTACAATTGCTGCAGAGCGGTAATAATTATCGGGCAAACGTTCAGGTAAGGCAATCTGGAATTCATTCCAGTCAGTATCTTTTACATAGCCACATTGTTCTGTAAGTTCCGGCAAGTAAGGATAATTGTATTTGCCAACCAATGTTGCCAACTGATCAAATCCTTCCACCACCATTCCTTCCTGGTCAAAATCAGTAAAGCCTAGTGGGCCCTGCACATGTGTCATTCCTTTGCTTCTTGCCCAGTTTTCTGCACTTTCAAACAAAGCCTTTGCAACAGTGAGATCATTGACACATTCAAACCAGCCAAACCTTGCATGCGCTTTATTAAAATGCTTATTGGCAATAGGATTGATGATTGCAGCTATGCGGCCAACGATTTTATTATTTCGTCTTGCGATGAAATATTTTGTTTCCATTATCCTTGCTGATGGGTTGCTGTCTTTGTTTAAAACAGAGAAGTCGTCGAAGAATAACGGAGGGGCGGCAAAAGCGCAATCTTTGTACAAGTTGATACCAAACCACACAAAATCCTTTAACTGCTTTTTGGTATCAACAGTTTCAATGTGGATTTCCATGCGTACAAAATACGAAATATCAAATAGCAGAACGTTTTACCTGCCGGCTTTTATTTTATACTCACCAACAAGCGAACCATCATCTTTCAGCATTTGCAGGTGCAACTGCTCCTGGTTTGCTTTTACTTTAATTAAGGTGCGGTTGCCGGGAATTGGTCCGCCGCCAATAACAATTGGGTAATCATGCTGACCTTTTACCGGAGGATGTACACCATAGGTATGTGTATGACCAGCAATGACAAGATCAATTTTGTATTGATCAAACAATGGAGAAAAAACTTTTTTACAGTGGCGGGAACCTTTCTGATCAAATGAATAATATGGTGGAATATGCATCTTTACCACTTTGTACTTTGCTGTTTTATATTCTTCCGATTGCATAATTTTTTCCAGCCACAGTGCCTGCTTTTCACGATAAGAGTCAAACCTGTCAAAATCCATATCAATCTGTTCTTCGCCTGTATCAAGCACTATTATAAATACAGGCCCGGAATGATATGTGAAGTATTGCTTTTGCGGAGCGGAAAAATAATCTTTGAGATGCCAGTTAAAACTTCCCCGTATTTCATGATTACCTCTTTGAAAAATCATTGGCTTTTGTGAAGCAAACACACCTGTACAGGGTTTAATTAAATGTTCAATGATTTGTTCTTCGCCTGCAATAAAATCAAACATATCTCCATTAAGAAAAACATAATCAAACGGCTCGTCTTTGTTCAGTTTAAAAAGCTGAGCAAATGATTCAGGACGATCATGAATATCATTCAACATTAACCAGCTTGATTCAGATTCTTTTTCTGCAGGAAGTGTAAAACTGAATACAGCGCTGTAAATAGTTTCACCAAACTGAATGGTTTCTTCATTTTCAAATTCATTTATTTGTTTTGAAGCAACACGGTAATAATATGTTTTGCCTGGTTTTAAATTTTCCAGCGCTATTTCATGAATACGATTATTGGCATTGATAAACCCATCTGTTACAGAAAATGCTTTCCCGCCAAGATTTCTTGTTTCGCCATATTCAACCCAGCTTAGGCTTTGCAGGTTGGATATACAGCGCACATACATTACATCTGGCTGAACAGAATACAAGTAAGGTTGAGTAAGAAAAATATGTTTACCAATAGGCGGTGGCGGAACTTCTGATACATCATTCCTGATACCAGTGAAATAGACATACCCAACAGCACCAACTCCTGCTACTTTAGCAACATTGATTAAAAATTTACGCCTGTTGAATGGAGAGGGTTTCTGGTCTTCCATTTTAAATAGATATTGAGTTGGATTTAATACAGTCTCTTTAACGAAAACTGTTGCCCAATATTACAATCATTTAGAGAAACAGGCAAATTTGGGAAAACTGATCAATAATAAAAACCCGCCAGGACATTGAGCCGCTGACGGGGTTACAAATATCTTACATCTCCTTACTTCTTCCCTTTCACATATTTCTCCAGCCATGTATGTTCTTCCCACAACACATGAAGAATATTTTCCTTACCACGGTATCCATGTGCTTCATAAGGAAGACTCACATAACGCACATTACCGCCATTGCCTTTTAAGGCAGCATACATTCTTTCACTCTGAATGGGGAATGTACCTGTATTATCATCCGTATCGCCATGAATTAAAAGGATGGGTGTTTTCAACTGGTTGGCAAAACTGAACGGACTCATATCAAAATACAATTGTGGTGCCTGCCAGTATGTACGATCTTCATTCTGAAAACTGAACGGAGTTAATGTTCTGTTGTACGCACCGCTTCTTGCTATACCAGCTTTGAACCAATTGGTATGTGCCAGTAAATTGGCTGTCATAAACGCACCATAACTGTGCCCGCCAACCGCAACTCTTGTACTGTCGCCTACACCCATTTCAGCAAGTTTGTCAATAGCTGCACGTGCATTTAACTTCAGCTGTTCAATAAAATCATCATTTGGTTTTTTATCAGGCGATGTACTTACAATCGGCATTTCAGCATTATCCAGTACTGCATATCCCTGCGTTACCCAAAAGATGGGGCTTGCCCAGCTGATTCTTGTAAACATATTTTTTGAACCACGCACCTGTGCTGCATCACGTGCATTGGTAAACTCACGGGGATAAGCCCACATCAGCACCGGCAGCGGACCATCTTTCTTTACATCATAACCTTTGGGCAAATACAAATCGCCGGTAAGATCAACACCATCTGCACGTTTGTATGAAATTTTCTGTTTGCTTACTCCTTCCAGTTGCGGATAAGGATTGCTGAAGTTTGTCACCTGCTTACCGCTGGATGCAACAACTCCTTTCAGCGTTTTAATAAAATAGTTCGGCACATCTGTCTGCGATTCTTTTCTTGTAAGAACAGTTAATGTATTCCTGTCAATTACATCAATCACTAATTCATAACTATTGTCATCGCAACGCCAGATGATATCGTTCTTCTTTGTTGTAAGATCGAAATAAGAAAGGAATGGCAAGTCACCTTTTGGTGAAGCACCTGTTGTATTATTCATCAGCAATTTTCCATCGTGAGGTATTATCACATTACGTCCATAACTGTTTTTTTCTGCAACAGGCGAACCCGGATTACTGTATGCATCATTAGCACTGCGTTCAAGCAATGTTTCCATTTCACCGGTTGAAGGATTTACCTTGCTCAGTTTTGTTTGTGCTTTACCACGCAACACCTCATAAACTAAAGCAAAACTGCTGTTGCCCCATGTTGTTCCTCCATAACGCATTTTTGTTTTAAACAATTCTTTTGGCTGTGCAGTAAATGGTGCGGGCAAACTGTACACTGCATCATGATAGTCTACATTATTCTTAATCAAACCGCCATCCAGTGCTTTACACCAAACAATGGTTGCAGCTTCATCATCACGCCATTCAATGCTGCGGGGAACATCCTGCACATTATCATTACCTGCAGGTGCTGTTTCTGCAGATGGAAGTTTGGCAATTTCTTTTACGAGCTTTCCATTTACGTCATACACCGCAACAGTTGAATTAAAACCAAACGCAGTAACTGTATAAGAAAATGGTTTATTGATGGTGCGGATAAGTAAATATTTTTTATCGGGAGAAGCATCTGCTGAAGTATAGATTGCAGGCTGGTTGATTTTTGTTTCAACTCCATTTGTATTCTTAACGAGTTGTGAAGTTGTAAAAAACTCAAACAACTGCTCATCGTAAGGCGATTTGATTAAATCCTGGAAAGTAGGTCGTGGTGCTGAGCTTCCATAACTTTCCTGAACAGTTGGACCTTTTGGTGTAATTGGTTTTTGCGGCATAGCCGATGGGAGTTTGATTGTTGCTTTATACAGCAGCGTGTTATCATTGAGCCAGCTGAATGCATCGCCAAGCACTACATTCAATGCAGTCTTATTTACTTTCATGGCTTTCTGTGTAGCCACATCAATTACATATAAATCTACATGCGATCCTGCATTATGTGTAAAGGCAATCTTCTTTTCGTTGGGACTCCATTCAACTGATGCTGCAAGAAGATTGACCGGCAAACCATTAATCTTAAATTCTTTTCCTGTGGCAATATTCTTCAATGTAAAATTGTTGATATAACTCTGCCGGCTTAATGAAAAATTAGCAGGATTAATCCGAAGACCAGCTACTCTTACTTCGGGCTGCCCCAGTTCTTCGACTGTTGGATAGGTGTTGCGTTCAATCAGCAACATCCACTCACCTTTACTGTCGACACTTACGCCCGGAGTTGGTTTAGCTAATGCAAGATCAAGAATTGTTTTTGGAGGCAACTGGTAACTGACGGCATCCTGTGAAAACGTTTTTGCAACTGTAAATAAAAAGAGAATCAAAAAACAGCGTTTCATATACATTGATTTATTCCCGAATGTACATGCTATAACAGCAGTTCATCAACCGTTCAAAAAAATTTGTTTAAAACTGCGTCGCTTGTAACTATGAAATACAATAAATAACTTCTACATTAGATTTAAACAAATAATCCGCCGGTTAATCCACCCGCCTACGAATGCACAAAAGCCTGCCCAACAGTTTGGATTGATTTTTTAATTATAAACAATAACCACCATGCGTAAACCCGTCATCATCGCAGGTATGGCTTTTATTGCCATACAATTTATGAGTGCCTGTGCCGGCAAAACTCCGGACCAGGAAAAGAAAGCAGAACCTGCTCCCCTCTCACAGGAAGAAAAAGTAAAAAATGGCGAACTGCTTGTAGCCAAACTTGATTGCGAAATCTGTCATTCACCCAAAAAGATGGGACCACAAGGACCTGAAGTTATTCCCGAACAACGTTTCGGTGGTCACCAGGCTAATGCGCCGTTGCCTCCTACAGATGAAAAAATGCTTAAATCAGGTTGGGTGTTATTTGCACCCGACTTTACTTCGTTTATTGGTCCGTGGGGACAATCCTATTCAGCCAACATCAGCAGCGATTCAACTGGTATTGGCATGTGGACAGAAGATCAGTTTAAAAAAGTGATCAGGGAAGGTAAGTTTATGGGACTTGATAATACAAGACCAATCCTTCCGCCTATGCCATGGGCAGCCTATAAACATTTAACCGATGATGAAATAAGTGCTGTGTTTGCATTTTTGAAATCAACAGCACCTGTACACAATGTGGTGCCCGATGCAAAAATAGCAGCACCACCTAAAATGTAATATTGGTTTTTCTCCTTTCATAAAGAAGTTTCATGCAGTTTGCATGAAACTTCTTTATTTTAAACGATGTTCGTTCATATTTCAGTTTAATGACTGTTTTACATTTATCAATCCTGTATCAACTAAAATCGAAACACATGAGAAAGTTACTCCTCTTTGCAATCCTGACTCTTCAAACGATTCTTCTATCAGCACAATCATTTGATGCATCACTTTTCAATTCCATGAAATGGAGAATGATTGGTCCGCATCGTGGAGGAAGAACAGTTGGTGCAGTTGGTGTGCCGCAGCAACCCAATGTATTTTATATTGGAGTAAACAATGGTGGTGTTTGGAAAACAACCGACTATGGCCGCACATGGTTTCCTGTGTTTGATGATCAGCCAACAGGTTCTGTTGGAGATGTGGCTGTTGCTCCGTCAAACCCCAATGTAGTTTATGTTGGCAGTGGTGAAGGTTTGCAACGCCCCGATTTAAGTGTGGGCGATGGAATGTATAAATCAACTGATGCAGGTAAAACATGGAAACATATTGGATTAACAGATTGTCAGCAAATAGCAGGACTTGCCATTGATCCTTCCAATGAAAACAAAGTGTTTGTTGCAGCATTGGGTCATCCCTATGGTGCCAATGCAGAACGTGGTGTGTACCGTACGACTGATGGTGGAACAACATGGGAAAAGGTATTGTACATTGATGAAAACACAGGAGCCATACAGGTTACAATTGATCCGTCAAACCCTAATATTGTTTATGCTGATATGTGGGCGGGAAGACAAGGCCCCTGGGAAAACGGCGCATGGAACGGAAAAGAAAGTGGTTTGTTTAAAAGTACCGATGGCGGAACAACATGGAAAAAATTAACCAGGGGATTACCAACAACACAGCAAGGTTTGGGACGTATTGGTTTTTGTATTGCCCCAAGCAATCCAAACCGGTTGTACGCCACCGTTGACGCAGGTGATTATGGTGGAGTTTATAAAAGTGATGATGCAGGTGAAAGCTGGAGTCTTGTAAGCAGGGACGGCCGGTTTTGGGGAAGAGGAAGTGATTTTGCAGAAATGAAAACCGATCCCAAAAATGCAGACATTGTTTATTCTGCCAATGTGGTTACATGGAAATCAACTGATGCAGGCAAAACATGGACTGCATTTCGTGGTGCTCCCGGTGGCGATGATTATCACCGCATCTGGATCAATCCAAACAACCCGGATATTATTTTAATTGCAAGCGACCAGGGTGCAATCATAACTGTAAATGGTGGCGAAACATTTTCAAGTTGGTACAATCAGCCAACAGCACAATTTTATCATGTAAGTACCGATAATGCTTTCCCTTATAACGTGTATGGTGGTCAGCAGGAAAGTGGTTCAGTTGGAATTGCATCACGCAGCAATGATGGACAAATCACTTACCGTGACTGGCATCCCGTAGGTGCAGAAGAATATGCGTATGTAGCACCTGATCCGCTTGATCCCAATATTATCTATGGTGGTAAAATAAGTCGTTATGATAAACGCACAGGTCAAACACAAAACATTTCACCCGAAGCAATCCGCAGCGGTAAGTATCGTTTTCTCCGAACTGCACCTGTACTCTTTAATCCTGTTGATAAAAAGACATTGTACTATGCCGGTAATGTGTTGTTTAAAACAACCAATGGAGGAAACAGCTGGGAAATCATCAGTCCTGATTTATCAAGAGAAAGCTGGGATATACCTGCAAGCGTCGGCATTTATACAAGTGATGAAATGAAAAAGATGCCAAGACGTGGTGTGATTTATACAGTTGCCCCATCGTATAAAGATGTAAACACGATCTGGGCTGGTACTGATGATGGTTTGATTCATGTAACAAAAGATGGCGGTAAAACATGGAAGAATGTAACACCAGCTGCTATTACAAGCTGGAGCAAAATTTCATTGATGGATGCAAGTCATACAGATGTTAATACTGTTTATGCTGCAGTGAACCGCATCCGTTGCGATGATCTGCATCCGCATATTTATAAAACAACCGACGAAGGTAAAACATGGAAAGAAATTGTAAATGGTTTACCCAACGATCCTATTAATGTGGTGCGTGAAGATCCTGTTGTAAAAGGATTACTGTTTGCAGGAAGTGAACGTGCAGTTTATGTTTCGTTTGATGATGGTGAACATTGGCAAAGCCTGCGTTTAAATATGCCTGCAACATCCATCCGTGATCTTGTGATCAAAGATGATGACCTGGTTATTGGAACACATGGCCGCAGTTTCTGGATACTCGACAACATCACTCCTCTGCGACAGTTAACTGCAAAGCTTGCAGCTGAAAAAAGTATTTTATACAAACCGCAAACAACTTACCGCATACGCTTTAGTACTTATACCGATACACCTGTACCACAGGAAGAAGCAGCCGGTTCCAATCCGCCCGAAGGTGCAATGATTGATTACTACCTGAAAGAAAATGCAAAACAAGTTTCGCTTGAAATTATTGATGCAAAAGGAACAGTTGTAAGAAACTACACTTCATCTGATACACTGTATAAAA
The DNA here is from genome assembly GCA_002337125.1 of Chitinophagaceae bacterium UBA1931. Lineage (GTDB taxonomy): Bacteria > Bacteroidota > Bacteroidia > Chitinophagales > Chitinophagaceae > Lacibacter. Next base: position 212,951 of record DDFJ01000001.1, on the reverse strand, counting down.
TCGGTAATCAGAATATTCCGTTATACTGGATTAAGCCACAGCAACCACTTTCAGCCGAAGCAGGGTCGCACAGGTTTTTGTGGGATATGAAATACCAGCCATTGAACCTTCAACCATCCTATCCCATGTCGGCTGTTTATCAAAATACAAATCCTGATCCGAATGCTCCATGGGTAATGCCCGGAACATATACGGTGAAATTAACAGTGGATGGAAAAACGCTTACACAAACCATCACGATAAAAATGGATCCACGTGTAAAAACAAGTATAAAGGATTTACAACTGCAGCATGATCTTTCATTGCAATGTTATACTGCGAGAAAAGAATGTATGCGTATTGCTGAAGAGTTGAAACTTGCAGGCAAACCATTCGCAGAGTACACGAAGCTTGCAGGATCGTTTGCACAATTGTTTAATCTTTTACAGGATAGTGAAATGCCTGTTACGCAACAAATGATCAATGGAGTTAATGAAACGATGAAAGCGTATCAGCAATTAAAAAAATAAAGAAGAGTAACCAACAAAAAGCCCGGTCAGTTAACTGACCGGGCTTTTAATTTATCAGCAGTTTAATTCATTACTTAACCGGTGCTGGCTGACCAATCTGTTTAACCATCAGTGCCTGTATTTGCTTCATTGTATTTTCCATACCATCTGCACTACCGTCAAGGAAAATAACATTGCCTTTACCGTATTCAGCAAAGTTCTTCACTGCTTCTGTCCACATACTGAAGAGAATAACATTGGTATCAAGATTTGCCTGCTTCATTTGTTCAGCAGCTTCCGTCATACCTTTTGCAACTTCCTGGCGGAAGAGAGCAACACCCTGTCCACGCAGGCGTGCAGCCTCACGTTCAGCTTCAGCCGAAATCTTAATTGCATTACCTTCTGCTTCTGCAGCTTTTGTTTTCGTAATAAGTAAAGCCTGACCTTCATTTTCTGCTGCAGCTTTTAAGTTATTACTTGCAACAACCTTGCTCATACTTTCCATAATAGCCTGGTCGAATGTAATATCATTGATCTGTAAATCCTGCAGGTGATAACCCCATTCTTCCAGCGAATGATCAATCTGTTCTTTTACAAACTCTACAATCTCCCTGCGGAGTGTTAAGATTTCTGCCTGTCGTTTTGTAGCAACAAATGCACGGATTGAACCTTCTACAGTACGTATCAATGCCTGCATTAAATCCTTATCGCTGATGAATTTAAACGCTACTTTTTTAATAGTTTCTTCATCAGCATTCTGCACACTGTACAGCAACATGCTTTTGAAATAAACATTTGCCTGGTCAACTGTTACAGCCTGGAATTCCAGTTCAACTGAACGGTTCTGAATACTTACACGTTTGTAAATCTGCTCTAGTATGGGAACTTTAAAATTCAGACCGGGACGCAGTATGCGCTGGTACTTACCAAACATTGTTATAACACCGATAAATCCCTGGTTAACGGTTACAAGGCCGCTGAAAAGAATAAAGAGGATCAAAAGGAGCCACCAATAATGCAAAAAGATATCCATAGTAAAAATTTTTATCTAAAGTAATCCATTCTGTATATAAACGGAAACAAACCTGTATATACTTGTTGTAATTTTATAAAAACGGTTCTATGACACGCAGTAAAAAAATCTTCCTTGGTGTTCTTTCAGTAATGCCAATCCTTCTTACCATCGGACTTCTTATTTATTTGTTTACCGGATTCCTGCCGCAAATGATCACACTGGATCAGCAATATGGTAACGATGTTCCACCAATGGCCGTATTGAGCCACGTATTCGGCTTTGTACTTTATGCCATTATTTTATCCCTGTTTCATTTAGGTTTGCTGATTTATTTTATCATTCATGCTATTAATAATAACAGGGTAAAATCGGATGAACGAATTATCTGGATACTCGTCTTCATCTTTGTAAGCACAATAGGTTTTGTAGTTTACTGGGCAATACGCATCTGGCCCGATGAAAAGAAAGAAGAAGCATTACCCTCCAGCAATTTTGTGCGGATGGATTGAGAAGAGTGAATAACGTAAAGGGAATCTTTATATCAGATACAAAAAGGGTCGGGGCAACTGTGATGCCCCGACCCTTTTTAAAAACATTTATTGCTTGAATATCTATTGCTTCATTTCCCGCTCAAACACCCAGACATTGTGATGATCTTTCGGTAGTCCTTTAAACACTTCATCAGCAACAAATTCGTTCTCGTTTTTGCCAAAACTATAAACAACCACATTGTGAAAGTTCTTTCTCCATAAAGTTGACCGTAACTTATTTCCCTCCCACTCCAGTTTTCCTTTGAACAACAGTTTTACTGTTCTTGTTTTACCGTCAGCAATCATCTTAAACTTTAAACGGTTTTTCTTTTCACCATAAAAATGATAACGGGTTAAACGGATTTTATCCCCTTTCTGCCTGATGATGAATTTGCTTCCTGTAAACCCTGGTGACATATCCTCGAGGTTACTTTTTTTCAAGTTCAGTATCCATGTGCCGGAATAATCGGGATGCTGTGCAACAACTGTAGACAGAAACGAAATGCAAAGTAAAAAGAGGAAGAGAAGCTTCGGTTTATTTTTCATGACACAATGATATCCCTTAGAAAGTTTAAGTTTTCTTAAAACCGGAATATATCCTGTTAAATGTTTGTGCAGCTTTACTGATATTTTGTGTACCCATTGCGCCGATAGTAACCTTAATAATCAAAAAGGTAGTTTGCTCGACAAAATTTACAGCCATCTTTTTTCCCGTTTTTTTAACATCAGCATAATTTTATCAGGTTATATTTTGTTCAATGAAAGAAACAACCACCCTTCCAATACAAATCAGTTTTGATTTGAGTGATTTTATGTTTATCAAAATCGATGAGCATGAAATTTCAAACGACATAATCAACTATGCAATCGTTTCTCAAAACGGTCAGCCTGTAAGAAAAGGGCAGTTTAAAGGAGCATACACTCAATTAAGAGTTACACATCTTTCCAGCGGCAGATACAACATCATTTTTAGCGACAGGCATGAAAATGAAAAAAAGTTTGATTTTATAAAAGAAGCAGATACAGCGGATAGCTATGCTGTTTATCAGGTTGAATAACTACCATGTCGTTTTGCGTTTACAAAAACATAATTTTTTATTTTATCCATCCAGAGCCTGATACAGTTGTTTTAATTTCTGAACAGAACATATTTCACAATCATCACTACAAACTGTAATAAACGGTCAAACTATCATTCGCCATAAAAAAATCAAATAATTCATTAGTTACTCTTTACAGTTTTTAAACCCTGCTCAAATCCCGATATTGAAAAAGCCGGCAAAGACCAGTATAGAAAATACTTTTAACCAACCCTTATACAATTAGAACAAAGGCAATCATTTTTTTGATTGCCTTTTTATTTTTAACCACAGTACCATAATCTGGGTAGAAAACATTCTTCTTTTCAATACCGTAACTCAGTATTACATTCGCATACAAACTTTATTTATGCGCCATATCATTCTCTTCTTCGGGATATTCCTTTACACAACAGCTCATGCACAGAACCCTGCTGCTAATCCCGATATTCCGCAACACGATCCTCCTGTAACCAAACAGGTCAACAAAACCATTGGTGAAGCAGGTAACGATACCGAATTTGATATGGCTCCCGAAACCACCATCAAAGTGGTCAGGAGTGCATTGGCATCACTCAACATTCCTTTACCTGCAGGACCATTTCAACCAACATGGGAATCAATTGAAGCCAATTACAAAGTACCCGGCTGGCTGCAACAGGCAAAGTTTGGTATCTGCATGCATTGGGGCTTATATGCTGTACCTGCTTATCATAACGAGTGGTACGAAAAACATATGTACGGAAGCAAGGGCATTATGGAATGGCACCAGAAAACATTTGGCCCGCAGGAAACATTCGGCTACAAAGATTTTATACCCATGTTTACCATGGATAAATTTAATGCAGATGCATATGCTGACTTGTTTAAGAAAGCAGGTGCAAAGTTTATTATGCCTGCCTGCCAGCACCACGACAATTTTGCTTTGTGGGACAGTAAGGTTACTCCTTACAACTCCATGCAAATGGGGCCAAAGCGTGATCTTATTGGTGAATTAAGTATTGCTGTTCGCAAACAGGGAATGAAGTTTGGTTTTACCAATCATGGTATTGAAAACTTCCAGTTCATTAATCCACCGCAGGAAATGCTGGATAAAATGAAAGCAGCAAAAGCAGATTTGTTTGATCCCAAATGGGCCGATTTTTATAATGTTGCCGACCGCAGTGATGAAGCCTGCCGCAAATTTCTCGTCAACTGGTTTCAACGCAATGTTGAACTCATCAACAAATACAAACCCGATATACTTTGGTTTGATAACGGAATTGATCAGCGTTATCTCGATCCCTTGAAAGTACAACTGGCAGCTTATTACTACAACACAGCAAAAAAATGGGGAAAGGATGTAACCATCAATACAAAGAAAGCTGCGTTTGCACCTGCAGGTACAAACATCAACACCATTGGTTCCATTCTTGATTTTGAAAACAAAGTTCCACCGGGAATAAGAACAGGTGTATGGGATGTGGATGTACCAATTGGTTCAAGCTGGGGTTATACAGAAGGTATGCGTGTTGACAGTGCAGGCAGTATTCTTAAACGACTCATTGATATCGTCAGCAAAAACGGTATTATGATTCTGAACCTGTCGCCAAAGGCCGATGGTACCATTCCAGAAAACCAGCAACAATCACTGCTGGGTGTTGGTGAATGGCTGGCAATAAATGGTGAAGCAATCTACGGCACACACAGCTGGGTAAAGTTTAAAGATGATGAAAACAACAATATCCGCTTTACAGTAAAAGGCAATAATCTTTATGCCATCATCCTTGGTAAAATGCAGGGCGAAACTGTAACCATCAGCAGTCTTGCAAAAAATAAAGTAAAGGGCAAGATCAGTTCAGTAAATATATTAGGAGCAAAAGATAAACCTCTATATAAACAGGATGAAGCCGGTTTAACCATTCAATTGCCAAAGCAGGCACAACTCAGCAAATATGCATTTGTAGTTAAGATTGAAGGCTTACAAATGAATGCATCAACCTATACAACTTCGGGTAATCCAATGCCTGAATAAAATTGTACTGAATCAGATGATTGGTCAACCAGGTACATAAAACTTGTAACTGGTTGACCATTTTTTTATGAAGCTCAGGCATAAAGCAGAGTAATACTATCAGAAATACAACACTACGCTATTTCAGTTTTTATAATGACAGATAGTAAAGAGCTATTCCTTCACCAGTTTTTCCACAAACAGACTTTTATCTGTAAAACTGATTTTTACTGCATATAGTCCCCTTGGCAATTCACTTACCTGGATATTTTTTGCAGTTGTTCTTTTTACAAGCTGCCCATGCTGATTGTAAATTTCAATTTGTGAAATTACTTTACTGGTATTAATGCAAAGAACTGAGCTGACAGGGTTTGGAAACACTGATATATCTTTCCTGTTTAATGGTGTTTCAATACCTGTAATCACTTCATCGCAATGATCCAGTCGTGGATTTTCGGATGAGCTGCAGGGAAAAAGAAATACATTTTGAGGTTTTGTAAAAACAGGAGCATCACTTTGTATTAAATTATGCATACCTCCCGGCATCGTAACCTGGTTGCTGCTGCCATTACCCAACGCCACATCTTTTCCTGCAAGGCTTCCGTTAAACACATAATCACACATTGCATCAATGAGCCTGTAATAGGCATAATAATCCAACGCATTAAAAGCTGAATTATTAGGCACCACATGATCGGCAGTATAAATATATCCGCTTATTGTATCGGATTTCACCCGCAAATAATCTTTTTCCGAAACAGGGATGTTAATTGTATTAAAGATATCGTTTGCCATACGCTGATCGTTGGTTGTATCATCTTCATATACGATGGTTAACAGTTTTACATTGGCAGGGAATGATTGTAACTCGGCCTGGGAAATATTATAGCTGTACCACTGTGCCATTGAAAAAATAAAACGTCCTTTACTTCCCCAGTTGAGATTGGTAAAACAATAATAGGCATTGGCAAAAACAGCACCTCCCCCAAAAGAATGCCCTGCAAACCCAACCTTTGTTGTATCAATAATATTTGGATAACTGCGTGCAGCCTGAATAAATCCATTTAAAAGATTAGTGTAACGGTCGGGAACAGTTACACCTGTTGTTTGATAAGGTACAAACACAACTGCATATCCTTTTTTAGCAACAAAATTCAGGAACCCGGAAATATTGGACGGATCATTTCCTCCGTAAGCATGACTATAAAATATAACAGGCACGGCCGATGTTATTCCTGCGGGATAATATATCACAATATCGTGCCCGGAAAAATATGGATTGGCAAATGATACAGTGGCTACATTATATGAACCATCGGCTCCATAACCACTTGCAGGTTTGGGAACAGGGCCCGTATATATTTGCCCGTTTACATTATACGACACAGTCAGTACAACCAGAAAAAAGCAGATAAGTCTCATATTTGCGATTGAATCATAAGTCCGGTTTAACAGACAAGTTAAACCTGTAAAAGTTTAATGAAGATAATTTTTTCATTTTTACAGACTACTATCGTAGCGAATAGCAGATTTCCTGTAGCAAAAGCGGGAGTAACAGGTGAAGAGAAAATGAACAATATTCTGACGGCACAGCTATACAAAAAACGATCAAACAGCTTCTTTTTTCTCTTACTTATAAACATCAGGAAAAGGATGGCCGCACAACCCAGCTTTTTTTATTTGGCTGCCGGAATACAAGCCAGTAAAAAAAGAAAACAGTCAACACAACAGTGATGGTTGTAATACTCCACAAAGGAAGCACATTGCGCAAGTTAACCAGCAAACCATCATGCTCATACATACCAAAACCAAACAGGTTGGGTATGCGGTACCAGTAATAACAGGATACTGCAGTTGCTGCAAACACATTAATAACAACCCGTTCACTGATTGCTTTGAAAACAGTGGTTATAACCAGGTAGATCAGCAATGTGCCAAGCATGGCTGCAAAAGGCAGGAGGTAGCTTTGCAGTACTTCACTCAATGAATTAAATCCTGTTTTATCCGGCACATGAAACCATCCCCACACAAACCCGGGAAAACCGCCGGTTAATAAAACAGCACTTATCTTCTGGTAGCTGTTTTTCTGTGCAGTTTTAGGATGAAGGTTGGGAGTAGAATCAGGACAGGGTATTGAACAATGAACACATGAATCGCAATGCGCATTGGGCAATGTAATCAAGGTATTTCCGCCATATAATTTCTCAACAGGATGGATAGGACAAAGTGATGAGCACCACCCGCTTTTCCAATCGTAAACAAAACCCATTGCAACACCAATTACAACAGCTATTAGAAGCATCCATGCTGCTGCCATGCCGTTGTTGTTTAACAGCAAATGACGCAATGGTACAATCAAATACAATGCTGCTACTGAAACAAGTCCCAGCTTTGACTGCAGTTCAACCGACATCTTTTTCTTTTTGGAAAGATTCAAATGACGGGGCAATAGATTGGTTGTTGCCAGCGGACAAACATTGCGCCACACACCCACCGACAGTACCAGCAACAAAGGAGCCACAGGAATCAACACATCCCACAGTAATGTAATGCCCAGCGAAGGATAAAAAACAAGACAGAAGAAAATAGCAAATCCAATAAGCCACACAGCCGATTGGATGATACGCCATGTAATCAATGAGGTTGATGAAAGCTCCCTGCCCGATTTGTACTGAGTTTGCGCCATAGCTTTAAATCAATCGTGTAATATTCAGGGAAAGTAAATACTTGCCAAAAAACAAATACTGATTATGGTCATAAACAGAAAAAAAGAGCACGACAATGAGCAACTCTTAATGCGCAAACTCAACCTGGTAAATTACAGGCCATAGTTTTCCTGTAACATATACTTTATTCGTTGTGGAGTCGTAAGCAATACCATTCAGCACATCTGCATTGGGGTTTTTGGTTTTTGCTTCATTGGTAAGCGAACCAAGATCTAACTTGCCTACTACATTACCGGTTGCAGGATCAATTTTTACAATATAATCAGTGAGCCAGATATTGGCATAGATAAATCCTTTGATAAACTCCAGTTCGTTTAACTTGTCAACGGGGTAACCGTTTTCCGTTACACTCAGTATTTTGGAAGCTGTGTATTTAACAGGGTCAATATAAGTGAGCACATTTGTACCATCGCTCATAATTAAGCTGGTTCCATCAGTGGTTAAACTCCAGCCTTCTTTATTGGCATAGGTAAACTCTCCTGTTTTCTTAAACGTCTTTGCATCATAAATAAAACAAAGCTGATTTTTATACGTCAGCTGAAACAATTTTCCATTGAGGAACACAATGCCCTCACCAAAGTATTTGCTTTTATCAATTTCAACTTTGGTTGTAAACTTCCCCGTTGTAAGATCGGTAATACCAATCATTGACCTGGTGTTGGGCAGTTCTTCCGGCGAGCCTGTACTTTCAAATAACTGTCCGTTATGAAACAGCAGACCTTCAGTAAACAGCGATGTATCGTGTACAAAGTATTTGGCTACGGTATAATTAATAACAGGAGTGGTAACTGCAGGTTCTGCAGTTGTATTATCCTCACTGGTTGTGTTATTGCAACTGCCCAGCAACAGCAGTAAAAAAGAAGAAAGAACAACCTGTTTCATGTAATGCATTGCGCCTGTATTAACCTTATTAAAATTCATGCGCTGAAATTACAAGCAAAAACTGAAAGAACAATTAACAGCCGCTGTTGTTCTGTCGCCTGACCAACGACTATATTCTACGGTCTATTTTCATTCAATCTTTAGCAGATCTGAAAACCATAACTCTACAATACGCAACAGTTATTCATCTATTGTTGGTCAGGCGACCAACAAGGGCAGCAGCACGGGCTATACTTGCAGGTATCCCTGCCTGAAGCAGGGCTATGATCGGCTTATGAGTGCCTTTATGTACGAAGGATGAACGAAGGATGGATGCTTTATCCCCGGGTTTGACCTGGAGTAAACAGGGATCAGACTGCATTCTAACATCTTCCTGATTCTCTATTCCTGTAAGCTAAGCTTGTATTCAGACAGCTAAAACGGCAACCAAGCATCACTGCTTGTATTTTACAAATAACAGATTGTTTTTAACCGGATTCTTTTACGGGTCGGAAGTAATTGAACAAGATGATTGAAAAAACAGAAAGAATAATTACTTTAGCTGTATGACAGAGAAAACCATCCATGAAGGACGAAATGTAAAACGCATCCGTGAAATAATGGGTATTAAACAGGATGCATTAGCAATGGAGCTCGGGCTTAGCCAACAGGCTGTTTCTGCACTTGAACAGAAGGAAGCATTGGATAAAGAAATGATTGAGAAAATAGCAAAGGTTTTGAAAGTACCTGCGGAAGCAATAAAGAATTTTTCAGATGAAATCGCAATCAATATCATTTCAAACACTTTTAATGATAATGCAGTGAACATGAATTATCAATGCACTTTTAATCCTTTGGAAAAGATGGTTGAACTATATGAAGCACTATTAAAAAGTGAAAGAGAGAAAATTGCCTTACTTGAAAAAATAATTGACAAGAAATAAGAATCAAGGGAGATTCAAAAAAGGCCTTATCTACTTTGTTTAATAAGAGGAACATACTCATAATACCTGTATTCCTTTGGCAACTTCATCATTTCGAGAGTTTCAACCTTCCTTTTCTTTAAAACATAGTTATAAGAATCCAACTTAAAGCCAATAATCTTATTGCCATCATAAACAGCATCAATGTTAATAAACTCCAACGTATCTAACCGTAATTGATTCTTCCATTTCAGCTTTGCCGCATAACCTCCTCCATTTGCCACATAATAACCAACAACTGTTTTTACTGAAGTTGAATGTTGGGTTAGCCAGATTACTTAACTGATAACATTCTTTAAACTTCTTAAGAGATGGATGATATAAAAGGACCTTGATCCTGTTTTTTAATCCAGTTCCTGATGCACCATAATATTCAACCAGTATATCAATGTACCCGTCGAAATTCAGATCAATTAATGTATCGTTAGCTGCAAGAGGTATATCTCCACTCTTTTTTAATTGATCAATTAATACAACAGCTTTCTTTTTCAAAACTGAATTACCCTGACTAAATGAAAAAACAGGAACAAGAAACAGGAGATAAAGTATAAGCCTCAACATTTACAGTACTCTTTACCTGAAGTTACATGCAAAAGCTGAATAAAGAATAAATGGCCGCCGTCGTTGGTCGCCTGACCAACGACTATATTCTACGGTCTATTTTCATTCAACCTTTAACAGATCTGAAAACCATAACTATACAATGCGCAACAGTTATTCATCTATTGTTGGTCAGGCGACCAACAAGGGCAGCGTGACTATTTAAACAAATCAACCCTGAAAATTTCCTTATGTACAATACTAAGTATAGCAGCTGCCAGTGTAAGTAATTTCATTTAAAATCTTTTTAATAAGTCAGCAGGCAAACAATACCAATACATAATAAAATACTTTTACATTTTTCGTACCTTATAAACTCTGAATCATATGTTTCGTCCATCAAGGAAGTTCATTACTAAAAATTTATTGCTCTTAATCTTTTCCCTTTTTACATATACAGTTTCCATTGCAGGAAACCCTGTTAACGGCACTACTGCTTTTAATTCAGTATCTGCAGGACCAAAAGCAAGTGGTTCTGGTGGAGGTTCAGGAATTACCGCCTCTGATGTAGAAGGATTTAATTTTCGTTTAACAACCAGCAATGCCACCCCAACAATGGTTATTGAAGTATGGGATGGTTCTGTTTCTACAGGCAACGGTGTAGCGTTTTATGAACAAACTTCTTCTGTAAATCCGCTTATCAGTGGTATTTATATTACAGCCAACAGCGGCGCACAATTCGATTTACTGTCAATTGGTATTAATGCACAGAATGCCTCTGGTTCAGATGCAACTGTAACCATTACAGGACTTGATGGATCGGGAAACCCTATAAGCGGTGCAACATCTTCAGGTACTGCAAGTGTGTCTGCATTAACCAACTTCGACCTTAGTGCTATAACTAAATTTAAAGGTATACGTGGAATAAAAATCACAAGTGCCAGTATGGTGTATGCATTTATTGATAATATTCAATTGCAGAACGTACTTCTTCCCACTCTTCCGGTAAGCTGGGTCGATTTTTCTGCAACAAATCAAGCTTCATCTGCAGTTCAGCTAAAATGGTCAACTGCAACTGAACAAAATAATGCATTGTACTCCGTACAGCACAGTACTAACGGTACAGATTGGAAAACAGTCGGCACAAAAGAAGGCAACGGCAGCAGCAGTGCTGTAAATTATTACAGCTTTACACATCAGCAACCAGCTGCAGGAGTAAATTATTACCGCATACGCCAGGAAGACATCGATGGATCTTACAGTTACAGTAAAATCATCAGTATTATAATTGAACAGAAAAATCATACCGCTGTTTACCCCAACCCTGTTTTGCGGAATACTCCACTTACCATTCAACTAAAAACAAAAGGGAATGCAGAACTGTATAATGCAATGGGGATGCTTGTATTCCAGAAATACTTGAGTGCAGGCGTGCATTCAGTTTTATTACCTCCATTACAATCAGGTTTGTATCAATTAAAAGCAAATGGAGAAATAACAGCCATTGTGATTCAATAATATTAAAACGGTTTATTTGAAAAACCGATTAGCTATGCTGTAAATAAATTCTGTTTGTCAGGGCTGTTATAGAACACAACCCCTAACTGGCACAGGTCTCCTGACCTGATGCCAAACCTTACTTAAGTTTTAAATGTAGCAGGGCTTAATTGCTGAGCAATATAAAACAAGTGCAATACAAATAACAAAAAGACACAGGTCGGGAGACCTGCGCCAAAAAGATTACTGCAAAAACTGTTTTTCCTGCATGTTTAAAAAACAACTACCTTAATAGAAGAATTTTGACCCTGTAATCCATTTCAAATTTTAAATAATGAAAAAGCAAGTAAACCATTGCCTGTTCATGTTTAAGATTGAGTGTACCATGATTATCCTTGCAATTTTATTTGCGCCTAACCATTCTATTTCTCAATTCAGAACAAAGTTTTTTAACCTTCAGGTTGAAGGTTTAGGCAAACCTGCAGTTCAGTCGGTAACAAAATACACAACCAACCATTACAGCGTTGGTGCCAATGTTTGTGCAGGAGGCAAACATCTCAATCTTGTGCTGGAATACAACTACAATAAAATAAATCTGCAAAACCAATCTACTGATGCAAAAACATCCGTTGCATTCAGCGAGTTTTATTTAGGTCTCCGCTATTACCCCATACGCCCCACATTTATTGTAGGACATACGGCAGTGCGTTTAACCGCCGGCTATTTATATGGCATGGATATGGAACCTAACTGGCGAAGCCTTGTTACTGCAGGGTTAGCCTTTTCATCGGTACGCAATACATCAGGCGTATCATTAAACGTGGTGTACAGGCCTGATACCTTGCCCATAAAATCGTACACATTTGGACCTGCCGTTTCATTACGGTTAGGTATTGTATTTGGCCCTAAAGGATAAAAGGTTGTTCCTTCATTTGTTCAACTTTAAAATCAAAAACATGTTCAGCAATTTTTTTATACAGCATTGTAAAACTGTATGCATATGGTTGTTTGCAACAGTTTCCTTTATACAGGTAAATGCACAGGGTGGCGCAGCATACGGCCAACTGAGAAGCATGACCGATTTTCAACCCAACATTCCCATGCCATCTGCACCATCAGCAGTTGGTACAGGTTCATCCTCCTCTTCCTCAACCTACCAGATGACGAAGGCAGATTACGACAGGGCTTACAGTGAATTTTTAAATGAAACAGGAAACAAGATCAATGATAAAGGCGTAAAGTTTTTTAATGAAAAGAATTACGCTAAAGCACTACGCTCATTTGAAAAAGCATTGAAGTACCTGCCCGGCAATGCTGTGATTAAAAAGAATATCGAAAACACAAAGAACCAGCTTGCTTATGAAAAAGCAGCAAAGGAAAGAGAGCGGTATAACGAGGAAATGAGAAAGTATAATGAGAAGAAGCAAAAGGAACTGGAAGAGTATAACCGCAAAACCTGTGAAAAAGAAATCAGCAAAGCCATTGCAGAAATAGCAAGAACAAAAAAACAGATCAGCATTATACAAACCCAGCTGCGCAGCTATAATAAAGAGCTACACAACAACAGCAGTGAATTTGAGAAATGGGGCAAACTGTCGGAAGAAGCCTACAACAACACTATTTCAAATTCAAAAGATTATATAGCGCAGATGTTTATTAAATACGGACTGCTAAACGCTCTGAACCCCGAAGTAAAAATGAAACTGTATGGCACACTGCAGAAGTATCTGAAATCAGGCAATCCTGCTGTACAGCAATGGCTGCTGAAACAATGCACTGCAAACAATGTTGACAAAGAAGTTATGGAAGGAATTGTAAATGGTGTGCTTGCAGGAAAAGATATTGCCGAAATGCTTACCAGCGATAAACCCACTCTTCAGAAACAACTCAACGGACTTTTGTTCATCAACAGTTTCTTTGAATCGGCACAACTGGTAAACTATGAACAACTGCTGGGCGAAAAGTTTCCCGGTGCTCCCGGCGATTACTTTGAACAGGCAAAGATGATTGGTGAAACCTATTGTGATCTTGTAAGTCAATGCCTCAGCTGGTATAACATTAACAAGCTTAACAACCGCACCGAAGTAATTGCTGAAAATGTTCAGGTACTTTCAAACAACATGCAGTTTCAGCAAAAGAAATTAGACTGCCTGCAGCAATGTCTTGAAAATGCAGTTCATAACAAAACATCAAAAAACTGTGTAAACAACTGCAGTGGTATAAGCAGACTGAGCAGCCCTGTACCAGCACTGTAAATTGGCTCCCCACCTGGGAGTAATGCAATGTGATGATAACTCTTTGATGAGCCTCACTGGTGCAGGTCTCCCGACCTGATGCCAAACCTTACTTAAGTTTTAAATGTAGCAGGGTTTAGTTGCTGAGCGATATTAAACAAGTGCAATACAAGTAACAAAAAGACACAGGTCAGGAAACCTGCGCCAAAAAGTGAACAGTCTTAGACCAACAACGGCAGCAGAATATCTATTATTCAAAATTCCTATATTGCGACCGGAAATAAAACCTGAATTTACTTCTCTCTTTTGTTTCTTTTCCATATCGGTTATTATAATAATTATCACTCTCCATATCAATGAATCCGTATATAACCTGTTTGCGTTCTTTATCTGGTATTTCTGAAAGTTGCAACTTATAGTGCAGTGGCTCAACTTCAACCTGGATGCTTAATGAATCTGTTTGATGCAACCTGAAAAACTTAAAATTTTCATGCGGAGCTCTTAAATAATATACAGACGGTGTGCCTTTGACAAAGCGGATAAATAAAGCTTCTGTTTCAAAGCCCCCTAAATGAGACACCATACCAATTGTATCATTTCTTATACTATACCAGGAATCCATTTCGTATTCCGGATCAATTATACTATCTACAAGTTGATCATCGGAAAAGAAGTACGCAATTACCGGTGTTTTAAAATATGAATAAAGCTGCGAAGAAAGAAATTGAATGTGTTTTAATGCGCTGTCTTTTATAATTGTATCAATAAGAATTGTTTTTGTAGAATCTTTATTGGTTATAAAAACAGCCTTTCCAGATTGATTACAACTGATGAGCAAGCCAGTTATTACAATTGTGTATAAAATTATGTTTTTCATGTAAGTATTTTCTTCACTGGCGCAGGTCTCCCGACCTGATGCCAAACGTTACTTAAGTTTTAAATGCAGCAGGGCTTAGTTGCTAAGTTATATTAAACAAGTGCAATACAAGTAACAAAAAGACACAGGTCAGGAGACCTGCGCTAAAAACCGTTTATTCTCCACTATCCGTTTTACCATACGGAAATAATACAGCAGCAGCAACGCCGTAAAATGCAATCCAATGCCCGGAGAAGCCCCGTAGTTCACCTGCCTTATAAAGATGATATTCCGGTTCTGATATTGTACGGGTTCCTTGTCCAAAATCATGCAATATATATTGTCCGCCTTCCATATTCACCATACCCTGCCTTGTAGTAATAAACAATATAAAATTGATGAATGCATAAACAAAGCCTCCAATGGCAATAACTATAAGCCATTTAGGACAATGACCAAAAAGCGATTTATAAAAATCGGAAAGACTCATCCTTGCCATGCTGATTGTATTGGGAGATGCTTTACGGAGTTTGTTTTTGTTCAGCTCAAGTATTGCCGGAATCCAAACAACAAAGATGCCTACGTGCAACAATCTTACAAATGGTATTTTATCTTCAACATCTATACCAGCGGCCGAAAGTAAGTGAACAATTAAACCAAGTGCCCAACCTGCAGCTGCAACATAAAAAAGGATTTTCTTCATTGTTATTTATTCATCTTATTTAAAAAACAGAACCAGTAAAAAGTTTACTGTATTCCATTCAGGTCTCAATTATTTATAAGCTGTAGCATTAAACTCCACTCCCAGCAAACCCTTTGTACATGTTAATACAATTGTATCGTTTTCCTTTAATGAGGGTTGATATAACTTTTTTTTGAGTTTCCGGTCAGTGCAAATATCTTTAGTTTTCACATCATAAGGCAAGAAGCCATTGAACGTGTTTTCTTCACCCCAAAAAAAGCCAACCGTATAAGTTTTCTGTACAGATTCCCGTTTGTACAAACGGTTTACAAACAAAGCAGCATCAAGAAATAAATCCTGGAAAAGTAAAAGGAAAATTGCAATGTAAAATCCAGAATAAAAAAATACATTGCCGGATTGTATAAACGACTTTGATTCAAATAACTCAACGAAAAACAGATTCACTGCCAAACCAACACCCAGCCAAATTAAAACAGGCAGAAGATAAGTTGTTTTAAAATTATCCATATCACTATCGAGATAATAATCTCGTTGCATTGGACCCAGCCAGAATATAATTGAAAGTAAAACAACCCAGTAGATGATTGTACGCTTATGTTTTAACAGGAATGCTTTCATACGTAATGCAGGCATAGGTTAACGGCCTGCTTTTGCTAAAGGTAGTTTATTTGCAGAATAATTATCTGAAACTGTACTATCCGTTTTATATCAGATGGCACAAGCAATACGCTTGCGCTTGTGGGTCATTTATTCCCCAATAATTACAATCGAATTTTTATTCCTTTCTGCATCAGCATAAAGCTTTGTCAGCAACTGTACATAACTGTATAATTCCTTTTTATCCAGACCGCCAATATCTTCCATTGCCTGCTTTGTTGCTGATGATAATTTATCGCACATATCAGAGAAGCCTTCAAAACTGTCAATCTTCTTTTGCTTTATCCATTTAACTATTTCAGGTACTTCACTTGTTGGTATAAATCCATTTACAGTTCGCCAGCCTGCTTTTACCTGTACATGATGACCAAATAAAATCCGGTAAGTGATTAAAGCAGTATCTGTAAACGGATCGGGATTATTGGAGAATACAATCGCAAGATCTTCTGTCATTTTATAGAGGTTTGCTTTTGTTTCCTGCGCCTGTTGAATCTGCTCTTCCAGGTTCTGTAATTGTTCTATTTTGTTGGCAGATGCCACTCTGTAATAATTAATTGAAATACCCATTCGTTTATTTGAAGACTTATTGAAAGCAAACTTGCCTGAATTGATAAAACCTGTAAGAAAGAGAAACAGCAAAGAAGGGAATAGTATTTTAGTCATAGCAGGTTATCATTTATGGTGCATGGTTTGCCAGCTGAATATACATTACAAGAATTGAATAAACAACAATGGCAACAGGCTTCTTATTCTGTCCAACTTCTTGGAACGCCATTCACTTTAAATCTTCGTTTTGCCAAACTGTCTAACCATTGACTGTTTAGTTTGTCCATAATATATCCTAAAGGACGCTTTCCATTTGAGCCTTCAGCTCTGCGATGCCCTTCAGTAGAGTCTGCAATCAAGCGTTGATTGTCAACTGTAGTTAAACTGTCAATAAGTTTAAAATCTTCTTCTGATAAAATTGGCTCTGCAAATCCGCTGTAATCAGCTTCAATAATTTCTCTAATGGCTTTTGAATTGTTATAGCTTTTCACTAATAGTTGTCTGAAATATGCCAGTTTAAACTGGTTTAAGTAAATGTCTTTATACTGTGCTTTAAGAGACTGTGTCCTGCGTGAACTTTCGCAGGAAATTGCCGTCAGGAAAGTTGTCAAGAAAATGAAATAAATAAAACGCCTTGTTACTATCATAAATTTTTTTATACTTCTTTTTGTTAGGTGTTGCCTGTATTATCCAGCAACCTCTCCCGAAGAGAATATTGCTTTAAGGAGACATTACTACAAAGAACTTTAGTCCCTTGTTAAAGCAAAGTAGATCACATAAAGCCAGCTACATACCCCATGCACCATTGACCAAAGTATTGATTCATTCCTTGACCAGGATGCAACAACTGCAATAACAGTACCCAACCCAACACCTCCTTCTACCACTGAATTTCTTGATACCGACATGGTTTGGTTTGTTTGAGCAAATAAAGTGGTTTCAAAAAGTACAAGAATAATAACCAGTAAATATTTTTTCATAAGTAAGTGTTTTAGAGATCATGGAAAAAAGAAGATTATTTCACAACAACAATCCCAGCGCAGCTGGAAACATTACTGCTAAGCAGCCTGGTCTTGTGCCCAAAACGCAAGAAAGATAAGGGCAACACAAACAACTATTGCAATGATTAATGGTTTCCATATTTTCTTTTTCTCATAATCTGCTTCATCGGGAAAATATTTATTAAAGAAATATTCAGATATTAATGCTGCACCTCCAAGATTACAAATAAACGTTACAGCCCTGCTTTGAATATCAAAGTAGATGACAATAACCATGGTGAGCACTGTTACTAATAATGAAAGGAGTAAAACGATATTTCCTTCTTTCCTTTTACCAATATCCTTCAGGTTTTGCATTAAAAGTATACCGCCAAGCAGGGAAGTAAAAAATATCGAGAACCCGTAAATTGCTCTCTTGGAATAAATTGGTGGTTTACTGATATCGTCTAACAAATCGACATTTGGAGTTTCCTGGGGAGAATTTATCATAATAAAAGTTTTATCCTTTTTTTTCAAGCAACGTATACATCAGCTATTTGCAAA
Source organism: Chitinophagaceae bacterium UBA1931 (assembly GCA_002337125.1). GTDB lineage: Bacteria > Bacteroidota > Bacteroidia > Chitinophagales > Chitinophagaceae > Lacibacter. The sequence goes on along the minus strand of DDFJ01000001.1, from coordinate 194,699 downwards.
CCCTAACCTCAGTGCTTTAGGAAACGTTGCTCCGAATAAAATGGTCAGTTTTACTCGTTTGGAACACTAAGTATAGCTGGGATGAAAGTTGCTATTCATCAGTCAAAAGCATAAATACTACTATTAGCTGATGTTATTCTTTGGGTACCAGTTCTTTTCTTTTTTCATAAACGAAGCAAAAGGTATAAAGAATCTAGTTATTTGCCTGCCTAATAAACCACAAAGTAAAATGCTAATTAATCCGATCATAATGGTAACGGCTGATTCTTTGTTAAACTTCAATATTTGTTTCAATAAAACATCAGGATTAATACTAAACATTCTAATGTATAGCTGAAACAAAAGCATGATTAAGCATAGAGTGACAAATGGGAAAACAAATAATTTTGCGTTTGCATCTTTTTGCCCAATTCTATAAGATTTCTCCCATGTTGTATCCTTATTGATATTCATATTAATTTCATTTCCACCTATTATCTTTCCATTTACTTTAACATCAATTGGTTTGTCTGAATAATATTGGATGTTTGTTCGTATATATTTACTACTCTCAAAAAAATCGAAATTGAATAATATCGATGATCCTTTAATTTCATAGTTGATTTTATTGAATTTGCAGTTGCTCTCAAAGAATACCTTGTCAAATTTTTCCAAGTTATTAATTGAAATAATAATATTGTCAACTATGTCAGACTCATAAATAACGTTTTTGCCAAGATTTTGGAACACAAGAGTTAAGTTGTGGAGTTGAAGATTTGATACCGCTTCTGTTGTGCTATCTTCAGCTGTAGTTGAAGCATCCCAAGTAATTAGATCAACTTCCCTCTCGAAAGAAACTTTTACTGTCAATAAAATTGAAAGCATTGCAAGAAAGAAGAAAATAGAATTAATAATAAAAGTCCAATCTGGGTTGTTGTATAGTGATTCCATCTTTATTCATATTAGAATCGAACATTAAAGATTAACATTGTGGCAGTATCCTTTATCTTGCAGCAATGTCTTTTAAAGAGAATGTTGCGTTATTGCAAACTTACATTCAAGTTGTTTTATCTGAGTGCATCAGATACGCAACGTCCCATTCAGCTATTTGCAAACAATTAAACTCAGTGCACTGAGAGTCGTTGCTGCAGAAAAAACAGTTTTACTTATCTTTAGCAGGTGGTGTTGGTGGTTTGGGTGGTGGTGGTGCTTGTGTACTTTGAGTTGTTACTTTAGTATTGCCTTTTGTCTGTCCTTCATTTAGGGGTTTTGACTTTGGTTTCTCAGCCATTTTTGTCAGTTTTTATGTTGTTAATAAATGGAACTTCTATAATAATGTCGTCCTTTGGTCTTGATAAATATACCTTGTCAAGCTCGTACATAAGTTCTGATTTTGTATAATCATAAACTTTCACATCTCTTAAAACTATTTCTTTAAATTCATTTGTCTCTGAATAAGAATTTATCATTCCATGGTAAGTGATATTATTTGGGATGTCTCTAAAATAAATTTCATTTACGTTGTCAGCATTTAAAAAATAAGAGTAGAGGTTCTCGTCACCATACTTTGTTGTTAACTTGAGAAGTTTTCCTACTCTATTAACAAATTTGTAATTGTCAAGGCCTGCACAAATAAAGCCAACAAAAATTGAAGAAATAATTGCTTTGATAACAGCTGCAAATGGAATTTCTTTAGAGGGTAGGTTTAGCCAAAAATTGTCAAAACTATCGTCGTGTCGACAAATGTTAAATGCAAGTTGTGCAACTAAATAGCTAATTCCTCCAAATAAAATTGAGTTGGCAACAAATTGAAAAGAATTCCATTTTTTATGAATGGTCAGCTTTTCAAAAATTATACTTGCTACTGCTCCTGGTATCAACAGTATAATTAGCTTAAGTGTTAATTCTGGTATCTCCATAAAAATTGTTTAAAACGTTTAAATCTGCGAATGTTTCATCTCCGCAAACCTTCGCTTTTATTCGGTTATTAACTATTTATCAATCTGTATTTTTCAATTGGTTTTACAAAAGCCGATTTCGCAAATAGAATTACACACTTTAGTTTGTAACCGCTTCAACACATATTTCCTCAACCCCTACCCCTTCCCGTTACCCTTTCTCTTTTCGTTCAGCTTTTTTTCAAGCAACTTTTCGGGGTAAAAATATTTACCGCCCACTTTAATAAAAGGCAGTTCATTACTTGTGCGCCATTCGTACACTGTACGTGCGCCAATTTTAAACAGCTCCATAATATCCTGCTTATCAAACATTCGCCCGCTCAGCAGGTTTTCATTGTTACTGTCATTATTGTTGTTGTTACCGGGCGGCTCCTGCCCATCTGCACCGGTGTTTCCAGGTTGGTTATCTTGGTCGGCCATTTTGTTGATAAGGTGTAAGTGGCTAATTGGTTTTGGCGGTTCTAAGATATAAAAAAAAATTAATGAAAAAATACTACGAAGCGGGTATGGGGGGAAGCCGGTAGCTCTTAGCTGTTAGCCATTAGCTTTTAGCTGGTAGTTGATGAGCGTTGGGCGGTGACCGTTGGCCGGAAGGCATGAGGCATTACACATTTTGCATGCAGCATTTTGCATGGAGCTTTCGGCATTCTGCGCCGTACCTCGTTCGTACCTTGTTCGTACCATGTTCGGATGTTGTTCGGGTAAATGCGGAGAAAACCCGAACATGATCCGAAGAAGATCCGAAGAAAACACGGAGAACAGTACAACCTGTTTATACTGTTTGCTGCTGCTTTTGTGTTTTACAGCCGAAGCTGGCAAAACCCGGCAGCGTTGTTACTAAACAGGAATTGAAGGGTAACAAAAAGCAATGTTGGGTAAACTGCGGCAACTTATTTTTCATTGATACTAAAATGAAAAGGTTGTGTGTTTTATGTGTGAACTGCTTTTGCCGGTTGCTGCAAATGCAAGGTTGAAGAGCAGTAATTCAATAACCAACAAAAACCATTAACCATGGGAATCATTAACAAGGGCATTCTTGGCCCGGTATCAGGTACTGTAGGTACCGTAATTGGCGGAAGCTGGAAAGGTATCAGCTACCTGCGCAGTCAGCCAACCTCACGCCGCACCAGTTTTACTCAGCCGCAACTGGAACAGCAGGCAAAGTTCTCCACCGTCATGAAGTTTCTGCAAACCATGACTCCGTTACTTTCTGTAAGCTTCAGGGATTATGCCATACAGATGAGTGGCTTTAATAACGCTATGCGTTACACGCTGCTTAACGCTGTTACGGGTACTTACCCTGCTTACGAAATTGATTACAGCCTGGCACTGGTAAGCCGTGGCGATTTGCCGAATGTGTTAAACCCGCAGGCGGCAAGTACCACTATTGGCCATGTGCAGTTTCAATGGACGAACAACAGTGGTGTGGGTAAGGCATTGCCTACCGACAGCAGTATACTGGTGGTGTACTGCCAAAGCCGTAACCAGTGTATTTACACAACGGCGGGGCAAGACCGCAGTGCGGGCAGTGACTCGCTGGCGGTTGCAGCTTTCTCGGGGCTGCAGGTTGAAACCTATGTTGGCTTTATTTCGGCCGATGGGAAGAACATTGCCAGCAGTATATACACGGGTACAGTAACGGTGATGTAAAACCGGGATGATGAACAGGATGTTTCAGCTGTCAGACCAATGAAAAAAGCGCCTCCGTTTGGAGGCGTTTTTTATGGAGGTATGATTTAAGTTGTTACAATGAAATACAGTAAAACATTTCTGTTCGCTTTCATGCAGATTGCCCGCCGTTATTGTCGGACAGGCTTCGGCACAGTGCCAACACACATAACCCGCTTACCCTCGCAATGACGCTTCGTAGAATGATCATCGTCGTTTTCGTCACTGCGAGGCACGAAGCAGTCTATACTACTACGAAGAATAATTCTTCATCGCATTAAGCAGATTGCTTCGGCACAAAGCCAACACACAAAGCCCGCTTACCCTCGCAATGACGGATGCGATTGTGTTTTTTTCTTACGAAGGATAATCAACCTCTCAACGTCTTTGCGAGGAGGAACGACGAAGCAATCTGTTTCACTACGAAGCAAATTACTTCGCTTTGCTACAGAGTGTCCGCCTTTAATGTCGGACAGGCTTCGGCACCAGGTCAATATGCAAAGCCTGTTTCCCGAAAAGACCTCAATTAGCAAACTAAACAACTATTGTATTCTTATAAACTTTCTATTATTTTTCAATTAAAACACAATGACAAAAGGAGGATTTGTTTACATCATGTGCAATACAAATAACAGCACTCTATATACAGGTGTAACAAGTGATCTTTTAGCAAGGGTACAGGAACATAAAACAAAGTATTATCCAAATTCATTTACTTCAAGATATAATTGTACAAAGCTTGTTTATTATAAATTTTTTGAAACAATTGAAGCTGCAATAGATGAAGAGAAAAGGATCAAAGGCGGAAGCAGAAAACAAAAAGAACGACTGATTAACAGCATTAATAAAGAATGGAAAGATTTGTGGGAAGATATTAAAGAATGGTAAAAATGATTGAAAGTGTTATGAAGAATAACTATCCCGCATAAATGAAGATTGCTTCGGCACAAGGCCAACACACAAGGCCTGCTTACCCTCGCAATGACGGATGCGATTGTGTTTTTTCTTACGAAGGATAATCAACCTCTCAACGTCTTTGCGAGGAGGAACGACGAAGCAATCTGTTTCATTACGGAGTAAATTATTTCGCATTGCTGCAGATTGCTTCGGCACAAGGCCAACACACAAGGCCAGCTTACCCTCGCAATGACGGATGCGATTGTGTTTTTTCTTACGAAGGGTAATCAACCTCTCAACGTCTTTGCGAGGAGGAACGACGAAGCAATCTATTTAACTACGAAGCAAATTATTTCGCATTGTTACAGATTGCTTCGGCACAGTGCCAACACACAAAGTCCGCTTACCCTCGCAATGACGGATGCGATTGTGTTTTTTTCTTACGATGGATAATTAATTTTTAAAAACATCTGCATTCAACTATTAATTACTTCATGTTTTTCTTTCGCAGTTCTTCCGCCATCATCAATGTATGCTGCAATGCCTGTACGTGCAGGTAATCGCCATGACCTGTTATTACAAAGTTGGGCTGTTTGCATTTTGCCTGTACTTTTTTTACAGTGGCAGCATAGGCTGTTTTGTTTGCATCGCCTAAATAACCGAGGTCATCATCTTCCACACTCTTGATTAAACAGGCCCCGTAAAGAATGCGTTCTTTCTTAAACCAGATGATGATATTATCGGGTGCATGGCCCTGCCCGGGGTAATAGGTTTCAAACGTATAACCGCCTATGCTGAACAGGGTATCTTTTGCCAGGAGAAACTCAGCCCGTTTTTTATTGTTCTTTTTACTTAACTCATCGGTAAGTTTTGTGGTATAGGTTTTAATGCCCTGTTGTTTGTAATAGGCAAGTCCGGCAGTACGGTCGTCGTGAAAATGTGTGGCAATGCACATCACTACTTTTTTATTGTGACGGAGTTGGATACTATCAAGTAGTGGTTGAAACTGTGTACTGTCCCACGGAGTATCAAACAGCACCACGCCTTTGGGTGTAACAAGGTACATACCGTTGGCGGGCACTTTGTACCCGTTGTACAAACTGTACGTGATGTAAATATAAAAGTTGCCTGTAAGGTGGTTGATCTGCAGTTTGCTTTCGGTTGTTTGTGCAGAGATGTTGCTGAACGAAAGTATAAATGCTGCTGCCAGTATAATAAACCGCATATGGTTGTGGTTGGTTATTTTTTGATTGATTGTAAAATTAAGAAAGCGGGATTGATTGTAAGGGGATGAAAAAGTAAATTATTCTGAATTGTATAACAGGTTAATATATTCATCTGAATTGAAAAAGTTTCGTTTGATGAAAAAAGCGGGCAAGAAGATAACGCACTCTCATTTTGTGATTGTAAGAAGATACGACAATGTAATCTATTTTAACTACAGAGAAATTACTTTGTGATGGAAAAGATTACTCCGGGTATGGATGAGCCAATTTCCAAATTCGTTGTTCAGTTGATATAAAGCTGTACTTCATGGAAATTCACTACTGTACTGACCCGGTTTTTGGAATCTGACTCAGAAAATAATCTGTAAACTTCTTTGATCCTATCTTATTCAGATGAGAGTAATCTACAAACAAACTATCATGCCAGGATGAATCAGACATGTTGATAAACCGCTGACTTCTCTTATCTAAAACTGATTTTATTTTTTCTGTATGTATCCTGTACTTATTTAAATCGTTTTCCGTTAACAGCGAATAGTACTCTTTTCTGAAAGGTGTTTGTATATAAGCAAACAATACATTATTAACACTGCAAAAAGAAGATATAGAATCAAGGTAATGATAGTTTCTTTCGCTGAAAGAGAATTTTTCAATGCTGTTTCCTTTCCACCTGACAGGAGAAATATTGAATTTGAGCGGATCAAAATTCACCCCACCATTTGCATCAAATCCCAAATATTCATAGTTGTGATCAAAGCTTTTCTGCCTGTAAGTGTACAACTCCTTTGAACTCCTGAATGAAGAAAAGCCAAGGCTTTGATACAGAGAAGAAAAAAATGAATTTTCATATACATACTTCTCCACTAAATCAAACTGTATATTCCTGGGGCTTTCATTAAAGTCCATATAATTACCGGAAATCAGAATAACCCTGGGCTTCAGATGCTTTGCAAAAACTTTAATAAGCCTGTAATCTTCTTCTAAATTTTGTCCCCATGATGACAAGTTTAAATATGCTTTCCCAAAATGCTGAGTTACGGATTCTGTATTAACATTATTCAGACTCATTGAAGACCCCACAACTAAAACATCAACACTATCGAAGTGTTTTTCTTTTACAAAAAGCATCTTTGCATTAAAGGAAATACTTGATGATAATTTTGGCGGCGGATAGCCGTAATGTAAAAAAAAGACAATTACAACCACTATGATAACTGAAGAAAAAATACTTAACTGCTGAATAAATCTTTGCATCTCTCAGAATTGAAAATAAATAAACTGTTGTTCCTTTCCGCCAAACCAAAGAAGGCAAAATATTATTGCATAATAAAACAGATATCTTGCGGGTTTATTCAACCTTCCGTTAAGATTCTGAATAGCGAACTGGCTTTCCCTGCCTAACCATTCGATAAGCATGAACAAAGCAATTAATCCAATCATTGTAAACGGATGTAGCACTGCACCTGTAAAATCGGTTCCTTTAGGCAGTGTAAACAAAGAACGTGAAACGATTCCTGAAATGTAACTAACAGCATGTTCAATGTTATTAGCTCTGAAAAATATCCATGCAAAAACAGTCAAACCAAAAGTTACAAGCACAGCCGTTAATTCTTTCAACGACGGCAGCATTTTCCCTTGTGCTACTGTTTCCAGGTTATTCCGGTTCTTGTTAGTCAGGAGTAATGGTAAAAAATAAAGTGCATTTAAAGCTCCCCAAACGATAAATGTCCAGTTGGCTCCATGCCAGAAACCACTAACCAGGAAAATTATGAATGTGTTTCTGATCTTCATCCATATACCGCCTTTACTTCCACCTAACGGAATATATAAGTAATCTTTAAACCATGAGGATAGTGAAATATGCCAGCGTCGCCAGAACTCGGCAATATCTCTGGAAAAATAAGGGAATGCAAAATTTCTTAACAAGTCAATGCCAAATAACTTTGCTGTGCCTAAAGCTATATCAGAGTATCCTGAAAAATCACCATAAATCTGAAAGGAAAAGAATATTGCTCCAAGGAAAAGTGTGCTTCCAGATAAATCAGACGAAGGGTGGTGATTAAATACAATGTTTGCAAAATCAGCACAATTATCAGCAATCACAATTTTTTTGAAAAGCCCCCATAATATCTGCCTCATTCCTTCTACGGCTTTAGCATAATCAAAAGTCCGTTTTGCTTTGATTTGTGGTAACAAGTGTGTTGCTCTTTCTATTGGACCCGCAACCAGCAACGGAAAAAAGCTGACAAACACAGCATAATCAATAAAGTTTGCTTCGGCTTTAATTCTGTTTTTGTATATATCAATAACATAGGAAAGTCCGTGAAATGTGTAAAAGGAAATACCAACGGGAAGAATAACACTTAATGTCCATGGGTTTACCTTTAAACCAAAACCGGAAACAAATACTGCAAAATTTTCTGCAAAGAAATTATAGTACTTAAATACGCCCAGAAAACCAACATTCACTGTTACACTTAACCAAAACCAAAACCTTTTGCTTTTTTGATTACCGGCATCCGCCATTTTAAGACCGGTATAAAAGTCCAATAGTGTAGAGAACATTAACAAAAACAAAAAACGCCAATCCCAACATGCGTAAAAAAAATAGCTCGACAACAGGAGAAGTAAATTCTGAGCTTTTGTTCTTTTCTTCAAACACCAGTATAAAATAAAAACGATTGGTAAAAAAATTGCAAACTCAATTGAATTAAAAAGCATGCCTGTGTTTTTTATGTTAGCTTCCCGGTATTTAAAGCACAATACAAACGGATAGAGGCCTTTTGACAGTAAATATTTAAAAAATCCGTGCAAATGTAATACAAAACTTAATATAACTCAGACACCCTGTTTATTACATTCTACCCTCACTGATATTATTCAATTCATTTACAGAGTTGTTTTCTTTACTGCTGTTTGCCAGTAAGTTTTGTAAAGAGTAAGGCTTGTTTTACTCCAATATTTAAAGCAGTCTTTCCTTGCTCCTTAATTTCTATCGTACGATTGAAACAAAGAATAAGAAATAAAAAAGAAAGCCAAAAGCAACCCGGTTCATCAGCTGCTTTTGACTTTTTACTTTTTCCTTTTTATTTATACCTGGTGCGGAATAATCAAAATCATCCTTTCAACAACCGCCGTCGGGGTGTTACAACTTCTTACTCCTTACTCCTCACTACCGGCTAACGACTAATGACTACCGGCTTTCTCCCATCAACTCTTCTCCTCCCATACCTGTACCAGCTGCACCAGCATGTTGGCGCTTTGTTCCATATCTTCCACTCCTACCCATTCGTGTTTGCTGTGGATGCCCTGCATACCTGTAAACAAATTGGGGCATGGCATACCCATATAGCTGAAACGGCTGCCATCGGTGCCGCCACGTATGGGTTTGTTGATCACCGTTAGTCCGCTGCGTTTGTATGCTTCTTCAGCATAAGCAACTATCTGCGGGTGCTGGTCGAGCACTTCCTTCATGTTGCGGTATTGTTCCTTTACAACAAATTCCATTGTACAGTTGGGGTACTGCTTCATGATCGTTTCTGCAATGGATTTTAACCTTGCTTCATGGTTGTGTAAACCTTCCACGGTGAAATCACGCACAATAAATTCAATGGTTGCTCTTTCAGCAATACCGTTTACTGCAAGCGGGTGCACAAAGCCTTCACGCTTCTCCGTTGTTTCGGGACTCCATTCATTTTTGGGAAGTGCAGCCAGTATTTCGCCGGCAATCTTTAATGCATTCACCATAATGCCCTTTGCATAACCGGGATGCACAATCACACCGTTGATGATGATCTTCGCAGCATCGGCACTGAAGGTTTCATCTTCCAGTGTACCCAGTTCGCCACCATCGAGTGTATAACCAATGGCTGCACCCAGTTTTTTCATATCGGCTTTATCGGTTCCCTTGCCTACTTCCTCATCGGGTGTAAACAAAATGCGGATGGGGCCATGTTTTATTTCAGGATGCTGTACAAGAAAATTGGTCATACTCATAATAATGGCCACACCTGCTTTATCATCTGCACCAAGCAATGTTGTACCACTGGCAGTAATAATGTCTTTACCAATATGTGTTTTGAGATATTGGTAAGTGGTAGTGCTGATGATTTGTGTTGGATCATCGGGCAGCACAATATCTTTTCCATCGTAATTTTTATGCAGGATGGGTTTTACACCTGTGCCGCTACAGTCGGGTGCTGTATCAACATGACTGCAGAAACAGATTGCAGGAACATTCTTTGTTGTGTTGGAAGGAATAGTGGCATATACATAACCGTATGCATCCATTTCTGCATCGGCAATTCCTATTGCCTTTAACTCCTGCACCAGCAGCTGCGAAAGGTTTTTCTGTTTTTCGGTTGTGGGTGATGTATCTGAATTGGGATCGCTCTGTGTATCTATCTGCACATAACGCATAAGGCGGTCGGCCGTACCATAATTGTTTTGTAAACTCATACGCTTATTTTTGAAGCTGTAAAGTAAACGATTTAGGTACATCACCCAAAATCATCGCATGCAACAACATCCGTCTGTTAAACATGGCTGGCTCAGGGCAATATTGTTCCTGCTTATTTACCTGCTTGTAACCATTGCTGCAACAACACTGGTTACTGTTGTTGCAGTTATGCTGTTTAACAGCACATTGCCCATCTACTTATTTTATTCATCCATACTCATCAACTTTATGACGGGCACTGTACTGGTAATGCTGTTCAGGAAACTGGTTGATAAGGAAAGCTTCAGCAGTATTGGTTTGCAGTGGAAGGGTTTTGGTAAAGAACGTGCTGCAGGTTTTATTGCTGCGGTGCTGATGATGACATTGCTTTCGACCATTATCTGGATGATGGGTTTGTTGCAATGGTTTACGGTTGATGTTGACTGGCAGGGAATAACTTTTGTATTTGTTGCACTGGTGCTGGTGGCGTTTGTGGAAGAGCTGGTGTTCAGGGGTTATGTATTGCAGAACCTGATGCACAGTATGCGCAGGGAAAATGCATTGATTGCATCGGCCGTATTGTTTGCGGTGTTTCATTCCATGAACCCCAATTTTAATTTGCTTGCATTTATAAATATTTTCATTGCCGGTTTTTTATTGGGTGTGAATTATATCTATACCCGTAACCTCTGGTTTTCCATTTTCTTTCATTTCAGCTGGAATTTTGTACAGGGGCCGGTACTTGGTTTTGATGTAAGCGGTATTGAACTGCCATCATTGCTGCAGCAAAACATCCGGGGCTCCATTTTAATTACCGGCGGTGCGTTTGGGCTGGAAGCTTCCTGGCTTACCACGCTTACGGCCTTGCTTGCCTGCATTGCACTCTATTTTATTTTCCAGAAAAAATATCCTTTACAATCGGCTGCATAAAACAGGCGTTTGTACTTGCATTTAGGTGATTCATTGCCTAACTTTCTGATACACTAAAACTTCAGGTTATGATTAAAGTAATTGTTGGCGGCTTTGTTGGAGGCGCCCTTCTTTTTATATGGCAGTTCCTTTCGTGGACAATGCTTGATATGCACCGTCCGCAGCAGGAGTACACACCTAACCAGGATACAATCCTTACTTTTCTCAGTTCACAGATTAATGGTGATGGTGCATTTTTTCTTCCAACCGTTTCTAAAAATGCATCACAGGCCGATGCACAAAAGCTGATGGAAACATCCATTGGCAAACCATGGGCACAGGTGTTTTATCATACACAAATGAAGAACAACATGGTGATGAATATGGTGCGTGGTTATTCCATTAACATCGTGATTGTATTTGTGTTCATCTTCCTGATGGGTAAAATACAGGAGAACAATTTTAAAACCGTTTTCTTCTCGGCATTGGGTGTGGGGCTGATTGTATTTTTTAACTCGCCTTACACCATTCATATCTGGTACGAAACCTTTGATGTGTGGGCTCATTTCCTGGATGCCATGCTTTCATGGGCATTGGTGGGTATATGGCTGGGCTGGTGGCTGAACAGGGGGAAGTAGTAAGTTGTAGGTAATAAGTGGTAAGTAATAAGTTTAAGAAAGTGTTTAAGTAGTCAGTTGCATTGCAATTGTTATAACTGCAGTACTTACTGATTGCTGATAATAAAAAAGCCGGAAGCAGATTGCTTCCGGCTTTTACTTATAACTTATAACTTATGACTTATAACTTCTTTCTTCTTACGGAACAATGATCAGTCCTTTTGCATCAATTTCCACCATTTCAATATCAAATACGAGGTCTTTGCCTGCAAGAGAATGGTTGGCATCAAGTACCACTGCATCTTCTCTAACATCAACAATTGTTACAGGAAACTGCTGACCTGCATTGTTGTTCATCATTAACTGCATACCTACTTCAGGAGTAAGATCGGCAGGGAAATTAGAACGGGGGAAATCAATCACCATCTGATCGTTACGTTCGCCGTATGCTTCGTTAGGTGGAATTGTAATTGTTTTTTTGTCGCCTACAGCCATACCAACCACAGCATCATCAAAACCTTTAATCATCATACCGGCACCCACTTCAAATTCAAGGGGTTCACGACCGGCGCTTGAATCAAACTGTTCGCCAGTAGTTAATTTACCGGTGTAATGAACACGAACTGTATCGCCTTTTTTCGCTTGTTGCATAATTTAATTATTTCTGCAAAATTACCAGATTACCTCCTATCCCATTAACTTTTTTTTACGGTACTAATTCTGCATATTTGAGTACCAAAAAACATTACATGAAATATTTTTTCGTATTGACATTCACCCTTTTCTGCTTTATTACACAGGCACAGGTACATGGCCGTGCCGGTTACAACAGGGGCTCCATTAAAGGCGGCGTACTGCAAACCGGGGCAGAAAACATGCGCCAGTATTTATCGCTGCTGCAGGGTAAAGGGGTGGCTGTGTTTGCCAACCAGACTTCGATTGTTGGTAAAACACATTTGGTTGATACGCTTAAAAAACTGGGTGTAAATATTAAAGTGATCTTTTCTCCCGAACATGGTTTTCGTGGTACTGCCGATGCCGGTGAAGAAGTAGGCAATTATGTAGATAAGCAAACCGGTGTGCAGGTGATTTCGTTGTATGGCGATAAACGCAAACCTTCCAAAGAAGACCTTGCAGGTATTGATGTGATGCTGTTTGATATACAGGATGTGGGTGTGCGTTTCTACACCTACATTACTTCACTGCAGTTTTATATGGAGTCGGCAATGGAATATGGTAAAATGCTGATTGTTCTCGACCGCCCAAATCCCAATGCCGGTTACGTTGACGGACCTGTACTGGAACCTGCGTACAAATCATTTATTGGTATGCAGCCTGTGCCTGTTGTATATGGCATGACGATTGGTGAATATGCACAGATGATTTATGAAGAAGAATGGATTGATGGAAAGTATTACGACCTGGCCGGCCGCCATGGTAAGTTTGAAATGCTGGTGGTTCCCTGCAACAACTATACACATAAAACCTTGTGCGAACTGCCGGTGAAGCCATCACCCAATCTGCCCAACACACAATCCATTTTGCTCTATCCATCAACCTGTTTTTTTGAAGGTACAGTGCTGAGCGAAGGAAGAGGAACCAATAAACAGTTCCAGCTATTTGGTCATCCTTCACTGCCAAAGAATTTAATTTCGTTTACGCCTGTAAGTATGCCCGGTGCTAAAACACCCAAGCTGCAGGATCAGCTTTGTTATGGATGGGATTTAAGTGGAACTAAAGAAGAGGTATTGAAAAAAGTGGATGGAAAGTTACAGCTCAAGTGGTTGCTGGAAGCTTACCGTTTGTTTCCTGATAAAAACAATTTCTTCCTGATGCCGAAAAGCGGTAAACCGGAAGATGCATTCTTTAATAAACTCGCAGGTAACAGTACATTGATGCAGCAGATTAAAGATGGTGTTCCGGAAGATCAGATACGTAAAAGCTGGGAACCTGCCATTGCAAAGTTTAAAGCCATCCGCAAAAAATATTTGCTGTACAAGGATTTTGAATAAACACAGCATCCTGGAATAAAGAAGCGCCTTTTAATGAAAGGCGCTTCTTTATTTATGAGCAGAAATTAAATGATGCCTGATGGCAAGCCGCACAAGATCGGCTGTGTTTTTTGCTTCCAGTTTGGAGAGCAGGTTTTTACGGTGTGTATCAACCGTACTTACGCTTACAAAAAGTTTTTCAGCAATTTCACTGTTGGTGAGTCCTTCCGAAATAAGTTCAAGCACTTCCTTTTCCCTTCTGGTTACCACGGGCTGGCTTGCCTTACTTTCATTGAGCGAGCTGGCTACTTCATCACTTAAAAATGTTTTTCCTTTTGCCACTGCCTGTATGGCTTCCATGAGTTCGCTTTGTGTTGCATTCTTTAATACATAACCCGAAGCACCGTTGTCCATCATTTTATGTACAAAGCTTTGCTGGTTAAATGTGCTTAGGCCGAGTATGAATACTGAAGGATAGTTTTCTTTTACTTCCTTGCACAAATCAATCCCGCTTTTATCGGGCAGGTTAATATCCATGAGAATCACATCGGGTAACTGCTGCTGCAGAAAAGCAAGACAGGAAGCTGCATTCATTGCATGACCTGTCCATTCTATGTCCTGTTCAGTTTGCAGCAGTGAGCGGATGCCTTCCACCACCATATAATGATCATCAACTATAAAAACACGGATCTTCATTATACATTTATTTCAATTAAAACAGAGGTTCCTTTTCCTTCGCCTGCACTTACATCCAGTTTACCTTTCAGGAATTCAACACGGTTACGGATGTTTGTCCAGCCAATTCCTTTGGCGCCTTGCAGCAGTGCTGTATCAAATCCTTTTCCATCATCTTCCACGGTAATGCTCAGCTTATTGTTTTCCCTGCTGAGTTGTACAATGGCATTTTTAGCAGCTGCATGTTTCATGGTATTGTTGATGAGTTCCTGCACAATACGGTAAACAGTGATGGCTGTTGTCTGATCCACTTCTGCTGCTTCCATTCCTATCGACTGGTAATTTACATTCAATGCACCACTCTGGTTAATATCGCTGCAGAAATCTTTTAATGCAGTATCCAGTCCAAACTTCACCAACGCTTCGGGCATCATGTTATGGGCCACACGGCGCATTTCTTTAATTGAACTGTCGAGCATATCCATGCTGCGTTCAAATGCCTGCTGGTTTTCAGGCGTCATAATTAAATTTCCTTTCATGGTGTTCATTGAATATTTAATGCCGCTGAGCATTCCTCCCAGTCCGTCGTGCAGATCTTTTGCAAGACGTGTACGTTCATTCTCCTCCCCTTTTAATACGGCTTCTGTTGCAGTTAATTGTTTTTCTGTTTCCAGTTCAGCAATACGTTGCTGTTGCAGTTTTTGCTTTTGCTGGTAAGTGCGGTACAGCAGACCGATAATAAGTAATAGAGCCAATGCACTTCCCAAAAGCAGGTAATTAAAAATGCGGCGGCGCTTTAATTCGGATTGCTGTAATTGTATTTGTGTGTTCTTCTTTTCTGTTTCATATTTCTTTTCCAGCTCCAGTGTGTTTTTCTGAATGGTTTCGTTTAATAAACTGTCGCCGAGTAATGTTCCCTGTGTTGCATAATACTCTCCCAGTTTTTTATCCTGCATGGAATAAGCAAGGTTGGAAAGATGGGTAAAGAGCTTTTGCCGTTCAAGGCGTAAATTATACTGGTACGAAATGTTGAGTGCTTTTAATGCAAGCTCTTTTGCCACATCATATTGCTTATCTGATTCGTAACAGAACGATAAGCCTTTGCAGGCAATGAGTACCGATTCAAAAGCTTCTATTTCCTGTGCCAGTTGCAGTGCATGGTCATATAATGGTTTAGCTTCTGCATAACGGTTTTTCTGAATGGCAATATCACCAAGGTTGAGCAGTTGTGCTACCTGCATGTTTTTATCGCCGGTAAGCTGTCCTATTTTAAGCGCTTCCTTAAACAGCTGTTCAGCTTTATCGCTTTGCTGTAATGCTGAATAATTAATGCCCAGGTTATTCAACGCAGTCCCCAGCCACACAGAGTCGTTGATTTCCCTGAATATCTTTACCGATTTTTCACCATACTGAATGGCTTTCCTGTATTGGTGCATATCGTGGTACAGCAGCTGAAGAATATCGCCTGACCTTGCTTCGGTGATTTTATTATCGATCTGTTCAAATACCTTCTTTCCTTCTTCGTAATATTTTACCGCTTCTTCATATTGCCCTGCCTGCCGGTAAGATGTTCCTGTATTGAACAATGTTTTTCCCAGGTATTCCGGATTGTTGATTTTTCTTGCAATTTTCAACGCTTCCAGGTTCACGATGATGGATGAATCATACAGTCCCTGCATGTTGAGTACATAGGTGTAGTTGGCAGCATACTTTACAACGCCCAGCGGGTAATTTATTTTTTCACTGATTTTTTTTGCCAGCAGGTAATACGATTTTGCTTTTCCCGGTTCATTGGATTCATATTGCTGTCCAATGTTGATGAGCAGTAATACTTTGCCGGTATCTTCTTTTGCAGCGGGGAGCAGCTTCAGTAAACTGTCTTTATTCATCAATTCCTGCCCGCTTGCTGCAGACAGCAGGAGCGTTAACATTAAAAGTGTCAGCGTTGATTTCATATTTTAAAATAAAGCTTTACCCACAGTTTACAAATAAAGAATTTAATGCCGGTTCTTCTCCTCCCCTTTTTTAGTGATTTTTATAGGCTTATACCAGTCATTTCTGCAGGTTGACTTTCATTCAAAAAAGGTTTCTTATTTTACAGCATGCTTCGCTTTCTCTTACTCCTTCTAACAACTGAATTTATTTTTCTGCAGGCGCAAAGCCAGCAGCTTTACTTTAATCATCTTACGGTAAACAACGGGCTTTCGCAGGGGGTTAATAACTGTGTGTACAGGGATTCAAGGGGCTATATCTGGATCAGTTCGTTTGACGGGCTGAACCGTTTCGACGGGATGGGTTGTACTGTTTTCCGTTTTTCGTTTGCCGATACTAACGGTTTACGGGGTACGCTTTTCCTGAATATCCTTGAAGACAAAGAAAGCAATTTGTGGATTGGCAGCAATGAAAGTCTCAATTTCTACAACAGGAAACTCAACCGTTTTTTCAGCTACCGCATGAACTCCCGGAAAGAAGATGAACAGTTTTATTCGCCGTTTTATATTGATGATAAGAAGCAGGTATGGCTGCAGTCGAGATCAGAAATCTTTGTCTTTAATCCGGCCGATCATTCATTTAAAAAAATCAACAGCAGTTTTACCGGGGGTAATCTGATTGTAAAAACATATCCGCAGCACCTATATGAACCGCTCAGCAAAATCATTGTTGTAAATAATAACACAGCTGTTATATGGACAGGCATGATCAATGCTGAACAGGTTTCATGGTCATCGGCCACAATTCAAATACCTGCAACAAAAATCACCACCATGCTGCTTGCAGGCAAGGATTCGTTGTGGGTGGGCACTAACAATGGTCTTTATTCGTATTTGCTGAATGATGCACAAAAGCAACCAGTGGCAAAAAAAGCATTTGATGGTTTCAGTATTTCTGCACTTCATCACGAAGCAAACGGAACGCTTTGGGTTGGTACGTTGCAGGATGGTTTGTTTAAAGCTGATGCAACAGGAGAAAAGATCAGCAGGCAATACATCAGCTCACCTTACAATGCATATTCACTTTCCGGCAACCAGGTACAATATATTTATACGGATGCCAGTTTTAATCTCTGGGTTTCAACATGGGGTAAAGGCGTTGATTATACAAGCCTGAACAAATTCCGTTTTAATCATTATCTCCCAAAAGAAGAAACAGTTGCCTCATCGGCCGATAACTTTATTAAGTCGATTGTAAACATCAACAATGAAATCTGGTGTGGTACACAAAGCGGCGGCATCCTTATTCTTGATGAAAACAAAAAAATCAAACAGAGCATCCGCAATGGCCTTCCTCCTTCTATTGAATATTTATGCAAGGCTGATGACAATAAAATATGGATTGCCACACTCAGCGGTGTTTATATTGCCAATACAATCAATAAACAAATAACAAAGCTCAACATCACATCGCAGAACCCTGCTGCACTGCAGTTTAATTTTATCAGTCAACTGCCAAACGGAAAAATGCTGTTATCATCGAATGCAGGATTATTCATTGCAGAAAAGATCGGCAACAGTTATCGTATTACTGCTGCAAAAGGAACTGAACCATACGATGTGTATTTAACCACTTACAGCGATCAGCAGGGTAATGTATATATTTCAAAAGCATTTAAAGGTTTTTCTGTTTACAGGATGGAAGCTGATTCGTTTATCAGTGTTAAACAATTTCCTGTTCAGTCAACCATAAAATGCTTCAGCGAAACCAGCGATAGTATTATCTGGATTGGCTCAACCATTGGCCTGATGCGTTTTTCCAAGAAGCAACTGGCGATTAAGAAAATTTTTACAGCTGCTGATGGTTTAAGCAACCAGTATATTTATGGAGTTGTGCCCGATGGAAATTATCTCTGGCTAAGTACCAATGCAGGTATTAACAGGTTTAATACAAAAGACTTTTCTGTAAAATTATTTTCTGTTGGGGATGGTTTGCAGAGCAACGAGTATAATACTTATTCTTTTTCCAAAGCACCCAATAATGAAATTCTGTTTGGTGGAGTAAACGGGTTAAATGCATTCTTTCCATCTGATTATAAAAATTTACCTGTTGCACCACAGTTGCTGCTTACAGATCTGCAGTTGAATGATACCATGTACAACAGTACTGTAAACAGTTCTGAATTAAATGCTCTTTCGCTCAGTTATAAGCAAAACACCATCAGCTTCCGTTTTACAGTTATTGATTATGCAAATGCTGAAGCGAACAGCATCAGTTATATGCTGGATGGTTATGACAAGGGATGGGTAAAAGCTCCCAATAAAACCTTTATCAGGTATGCCAATCTCCCGCCGGGAAATTATACGCTTAATGTAAAAGCATTTAATGGAGATGGTGTTATGGCAAAAGAGATGTACACATTCCGCTTACATATTCAAACACCGTGGTGGCAAAGCTGGTGGTTCAGAACCATTCTTACATTAAGCATATTGTGGTTGGTCTTTTATTTTATCAGCAGCTATATCAACCGCAAACTTGATAAACAAAAAGCTGAAATGGAGAAACAACAGGCCATTGAAAAAGAACGGAACCGCATCAGCAGGGATATGCATGATGATCTTGGAAGTGGCTTAACCAAAATTGCAATACTTAGTGAAGTGGCCAAGCAAAAACTGATGCAGCCCGAAAAAGCAAAAGAGCAGATTGATAAGATTGCTGTTTCTTCAAGAGAGCTGGTGGATAACCTGCAGGATATTATCTGGGTACTGAATCCAAAAAATGATTCGCTGGAAAGTTTATCAGCTTACATCTGTGAATATGGATTGAAATATTTTGAATCACTTTCCGTGCAGATGCACTTTGATTATCCTGCTGAATTTTCTGCAACACATTTGGGTGAAGAGCAACGGAGAAATATTTTCCTTACGGTAAAAGAATGTTTTCAGAACATTGCCAAACATGCATGGTGTAATAATGTTTTTGTAAGCATTGCTGAAAACCCGGGTGAAATTACAATAGGCATTAAAGATGATGGAAAAGGATTTGATGAAAAAACAGTACGGCTGTTTGCAAACGGACTTAAAAATATGGAGAACCGCATACAGCATGCTGGCGGAGTATTTACCATCATTTCTGCACCGGGCAAAGGAACATCATGTTTAATAAAAATTTTCAGGTAACACTTTTTTGTTACCCTTAAAGTGGTATAACATTTTATTTTTACGTGTAATTGAAAAAGCAAGAAATTAAATGATCACTGTTGTTATAGTTGAGGATGTAAAAGAGATAAGAGAAGGGCTTCAGTTGCTGATTGACGGCAGTGAAGGTTTTAGCTGTAAGCAGGCTTTTTCAACTGCTGAAGAAGCTATTGAAAAACTGCCGGTCATTTATCCTGATGTTGTATTGATGGATATTAATCTTCCCGGTATCAATGGTATTGAGGCTGTGCGTAAGTTAAAAAGCCGCTGTAAAAAAACACAGTTCATCATGAGTACGGTGTATGAAGATGATGAAAGTATTTTTGAATCATTAAAAGCAGGTGCCAGCGGTTACCTGTTAAAGAAAACAGCTCCTGTAAAAATTCTCGACAGTATTTCGGAAGTATATAACGGTGGTTCACCCATGAGCAGCCAGATCGCAAGAAAAGTGATTGCATCCTTTCAGCAAAAGAATTCCATTGACGATTCGGAACTGCTCACACTCCGTGAAAAAGAAATATTAAAATCCCTCGCAAAAGGTTTGCGTTATAAAGAAATAGCAGCCGAACTTAATATTGGTCTTGAAACTGTTCGTACACATACACGCAACATTTACGAAAAGCTCCAGGTGCAAAGCCGCACTGAAGCCATTAATAAAATTATGGGACAGTAATTGTACCCATCCATCGCTTAAATTTTTACATACATATTTTTTCGTATATCCCCTTTTTTGGGGATTGTGCAGTTAATGGCAGTTTTACATTTTTACAGCCATTAATAACTGCAAAATTTATTTTATGAAAAAGATGTTTATTCTTCTTTTTAGTTTCTCTGCAATTTTATTTTCCAATCAAACACAGGCAAAAATCTGGCGCATTAATAATACAGCCGGTGTTAATGCCGATTTTAATTCAATTGCTACTGCAATCAGCAGCTCATCTGTTGCAGCCGATGATACGTTGTATGTTGAAGGAAGTTCAACAGTTTATGGTGGCTTTACACTCAACAAACGTATTGTAATTATCGGAACAGGATACTTTTTAAGCGGAACAAACAGTAATACAGGTTTACAGGCAAATGCAAACAGCTCCAATTTAGGTGGTTCATATATTGTTTATGACTCAACAGGTTCCGGCTCAAAACTTATTGGCCTGGATAATTTCTTTATGGGATTAGGAGCTAACCTTGGTTCTGCAACAGACAACATCACCATTACACGTTGCAACTTTTCAGGTATTGGAGGTTATTATGGCCCTACTGCCAATACAAAAATGGTTGGCTGGAAAATTAACAAATGCTACATCACTGGCACAATTGGATGGAATGGCGTTGTGTTGCAGGATTGGGAAATACGAAACAATATTATAACAGGAGGACTTGACATGTCGAACAGTAATAACAGCAATAACCTGATACGCAATAATGTTATCCGCAGCAACATCTATCTTTATAATGCTTATTTCGCCAATAACATCATTAACAACGCCACCTTCTCTGTTGTAAACGTTACAGTAAAAAACAACCTCTGCGTTGGAGCGCCTGCAGGTTTTACTCCTTTTGTGGGAACATATAATAATGTCAACAATCAAACCGATGCTGCATTGTTCCAGGGCTTAACAGGTAACAGCAATGATGGTCAATGGCGTTTGAAAGCAGGCTCTCCTGCAATTGGTGCCGGACTTACTGTTGGTGGTATTACTCCGGACTGCGGCGCATTTAATGCACAGGATGGATACATTTTATCGGGTATTCCGAATATACCAACCATCTACAGTTTAACAGTTCCGGGATCAATTCCGTCAGGTACTGCAACCATGAACATTACAGTAAGTACAAAAAACAACAATTGATTTTTTGTTTCAATCATCAATCATGGAATGAACATTCATGAAGGATGATGATAACTGTGCATACAGAATATGCACAAAAGCTGATTTACTGTTTTGCAGTTTAATTGCAGCAGTTACCACAATATGCTGCATGATAAAAATTACACGATGAAAAAATCTTTCCTCATCATACTGGCAGTTCTTGTATGCAATACAATTTTGTTTGCACAGGATCCTGCTTATCCTTCTGCACCGGCTGCTGCCCAAAATATTGTGGCAGCAGAATACTTTATTGATGTTGATCCGGGTTTTGGTAATGCAACCCCCGTTGCTGTAACAGCAGCTGCTGATATCAACAACTTTGCAGCAGTTATTAATGTAAACGGTTTAAGCAACGGCACACACAGGTTGTATTTGCGTACCCGCAGTGCAGAAGGTTTCTGGAGCCTGGTGGGAATAAAAGATTTCCTGTATGATTTTGATCCTGTTTACCCAACATCACCCGCAGCAGCACAGAATATTGTTGCAGCAGAATATTTTATTGATACTGATCCCGGTGCAGGTAATGCAACTGCTATCAGTATTACTCCGGGTATTGATCTTAACAATATAACTGTTGCGGTGAATACAAACAGTTTAACGAATGGAGTTCATCGTGTTTATATCCGTACAAAAAACCAGGAAGGAAAATGGAGCTTAACCAACTTCAGCGAGTTTATTTATAATGATGATCCTGGTTATCCTGTTTCTCCGGCAGCAGCACAGAATATTGTTGCAGCAGAATATTTTATTGATACCGATCCAGGCTTTGGTGCTGCAACATCTATCAGTGTAAGTGCCGCAACTGATATTAACGGATTAACATTCTCCGCTAACACTTCCGGTTTAACCCCGGGCATACACCGTATATATGTTCGTACAAAAAGTAATGAAGGGAAATGGAGCTTAGTGAATCTGAAAGATTTTCTTGTTGACTATGATCCTGTATATCCAACTTCACCTGCAGCAGCACAGAATATTGTTGCAGCAGAATATTTTATTGATACAGATCCAGGTTTGGGAGCAGCCACTTCCATCAGTGTAAGTGCAGCAACTGATATTAACGGGTTAAGTTTTTCAGCGAATACATCCGGTTTAAGTCAGGGTGTGCATCGCTTCTATGTTCGCACAAAAAGCCAGGAAGGGAAATGGAGTATTACCAATGAAACAGACTTTCTTGTTGATAATAATCCTGCTTATCCTGTTAACCCCTCTCCTGCTCAAAACATTATTGCTGCAGAATATTTTATTGATACTGATCCGGGTATTGGTGCTGCAACTTCCATCAGCATTACTCCATCAACCAACATCAATAACCTTGCAGTTGCTGTTAATACAACAGGCTTAAGCAGCGGACAGCACAGGTTATACATCCGCACAAAAAGCCAGGAAGGAAGATGGAGCCTTACCAACAATGCAAGTTTCTTTACCGACTATATTGCCATTTCAAACGATACACTGAAGTTTGGAAACGTTCCGTTAACAACAACGGTTACAAAAAATCTCATCATAACAAATAACAGTGCAACAGATCAAACCCTGAATGCAGTTACCGTAAGTGCACCATTCACCACCAACTTCAGCAATGCGGTTACCATTCCTGCAGGTGGCAATTATACCTTGCAGGTAAGCTTTGCACCTTCGGCTGCGCAGGCATATGCACAAACAATGCAACTGCAGTTGTCAACCGGTAATTATGATGTTGCATTGAATGGCACCGGCATCAACAAGATATTATCATGGACCATCAGTCCTGCTGCAGGTTATAATTTCGGCAATGTAACAGTTGCATCAACAGGTAACTATACATTCTCTGTTACCAATACAGGTAATGTAAGTGTTGCATTAAGTAATGTAACAACTACTGATGCTGCGTTTGTTCCAACATTCACCGCAGGTACAGTAATACCTGCCGGCGGCAGTATTAATTTGCCGGTGGCATTTACCCCATCTGCTGTTGGTGCTTATTCAGCACAATTGAAAATTGAATCATCAACTGCTGGTCTTGGATTTGTTACAACTGCAGTTAGTGGTAATGGTTACAATCCGGGAGCTCCGCCAGTTTTACAATACGTTACAGGTTCTCCATTTAACGGAAGCACAGGTGTTAATCCGGTTGCAGGACAAACAGGAAATTATACATATAAGATTCTTTATAAATCATCAAACAATCTTGCACCACAAACAGGTTATCCGAAGATTGGTATTGATTTAAATGGTGATCATGATTTTTCTGATATCAACGAAGGTGTGTTTACCATGACGAAAGATGGAAGCAGCACAGATTATGTAACAGGTGTTGTTTATACCTACACATTCACACATAACAATTATACCAATACTGCAGGCTACCAGTTCTCTGCTGTTGATGCAAATGGTAATGCTGCCACTTCTGTAAATACGAATTATATCAGCGGACCTGTTGTTACGGATCAGCAGATTGATTTAAGAATATTTGCAAACAATATCAGCTTCAGCAAAAACAATCCTGCGCCAGGTGAAACATTTACCGTATTTGCACAGGTAAGTAACAGCACTGCAATACCGGCAAGCAATGTTCCTGTTAAATATTACAGGGATACTATTTTGATTGGTGAAGATGTATTGCCTTCAGTGAATGCATTCTCTACTGCAACCATCAGCCGCACAATGTCGTTTGCTGCAGAAGGGTTCTACCCCATTAAAGTCTGGATCGACAGTAGTAATACGTTGGGCGATATTAATCCGCTGAATAACTATGCTATCAGGCCGGTTATTGTCGGATCACCCATATTGCCCGGTGGTATTAATGTAACAACAAGTGCAACGGTACAGGTTTGTCCGCAACTGAAAGTCATCATCAGCGGTCATGCACAATACTACGGCACACAAAACCCAACAGCGGTTGCAGGTGCTGAAGTTACCATCAATACAGGTACACAGGTAATCACCACCACAACTAACAGCAACGGCGATTACAGTTATGCTCTTACAGGTGTTACCTGTGGCAGCAACTTTACTTATACTGTTAGTGTTACCGACTTTACATTAACAAGCAGTCTTGTTACAAATACAATTCCGCTTGCATGTCCTTCACCTACAGCATGCGCTGCCCCTGTAAATATGGGTGGTGCTGTTATGACTGCAAGTGGTAATCCCTGCAGTTATATAGCAGGAAGTACAGGTGCAGTAAATGTAAAAGTGAAATACCGTGAAAGAAATATCAGCAATATGTGGAGCCCGTATGATATGATCTGGAAAGACACAGTGAAAGTATTTGTTGATGGTGTTCTTACAGAAACCTTCTATACATCAGATGATCCTGTGTTTGGAAGTGTGGGTACTTTCCCTGGTGATGAAAAAACATACCCGGTTAACATCAATTTTGCAACACCGGGCACACACACCATAACAGCAACTGCTAATTATGTTTATAACGAGTTCTTACAAATTCCATCTTCGATTTATCACGGATCATTTACAGCAATGACAGCATCCAGCAGTGTAACAATAACTGCATTGCCTAATCTGCCCGATCTGACTGTACAAGGCTTTTCACAAACCGGCTTTACAGCTTTCAGTTTCCAGGATGCAAATATTAAATGTGTTACTGCCGGTTCGCATACAGTAAAAGTATATGATTCAATACCGGGTGGCTCAATTACACTGATCAAAACAAGTGTTATCAGTTCATTGAGTGGCGGAAGTTCAACAACCATCAGTTACAGTGATCCTGCAATGAGTTCGGGTACACATATCATTAAGGTGATAACAGATAGTGAAGGAACAGTAAGTGAAACAGATGAAACAAATAACATAAGTCTCTTTACTGTTGTGGTACCGAAATCTGAATTAAGCGTAACATCTTTCAACGCAACTCCAACTGCAATCAGCACCGGAGGATCAACAAAGTTTGTTGCAGTGATTAAAAACAGTGGTAGAACAACAGGAAGTTTTGATGTGAAGTTTACAGCAAATGGTTTACAGGTTGGAGCTTTGAGAACAGTGAATTCGCTTGGAGAAAATGCAAGCGTAACTGTAACCTCGGATGCATATACAGTGGGTTATGCAGATAATGCTTGTGGAATTGTTGCTGAAGTAATTGCTGATGCCGGCAACACTATTTCTGAATCGGATGAAACCAATAACAACAAACAGTTTACACTTTCATCTGATCTGAAGCCATATCAAACCGGTAATGAAGCAGGTTCATCATCAGGTAACCCTGTAGTGGTGCGTGTGAATACAACCAATCAATTCTATCCTGCTATCAGAAATATCGGTTACCGTGATGTTAGTAATGTTACAGTGAGGTTTACACTCAATGGCAACTGGATTGGAGCAGATACCATCAGCAATGTGAAGGCTGGCGAACTCTTTGCAGCACATGCATCATTTACACAACTATTCTCTGTGCCTGGCACATACGAAATAAAAGTTGTTGCAGATACTGCAAACACGATCTGTGAATCAAATGAAAGCAACAACGAAGGCAGCTTCTTTATTCGTGTGGTTGACAGTAAAACAGACTTTGAAGTATTGTCGCAATATATTTCACCAAGCAGTCTTAATCCCAATCTTGCTCAAAACATCAGTATTGTTGGCACAGTAAGAAATACTGGTGGCAAAGTTTCAGCACCATCTGTTGTACGGTTTTTGGTGGATGATATTCAACTTGGATCAGATGTGCCGATTAATGCTTTGCAACCGGGCAAGGATACAACCGTTGCAGCAACTGCTACCTATTCATCCATTATCTCCGGAGTGAAGGTGATTAAACTTATTGCAGATCCTGCAAATCTTGTGGATGAGGAACGGGAAGATAATAACCTTGCCACACGCACAATCATCGTTGGTGATGCTCCTGATATGGCACGCAGTGCTGCAGGCGCTATCAGCTTTAACCCGAGTGGATTTGTTGCAGGAGATAGTGTGAATGTAAGCTTTACCATTAAAAACAACGGTACACAGGATGGTACTGCATGGGTAAGGTTCTATGTTAAAGACACAACGTTTAGCACACTGCAGGTTGACAGTACACAGTTCTTCCTTGCATCTGGTGGCACCACTACCATTACAAGAAAAATGTTCTTTGCGTTGAACCATGGTTATGTTGTTACGGAAATTGACAGAACAAGTCCAATGGAATTTGACTTGCTGAATAATACAGATACGCTACGATTTGACAATGTAGCCAAAATGAAAAAGTCGATCACAATTAACAGCGACCTTGATATGAAACAGGGAGCGCCATCACATTTGCCAGGATGGATTGGAGGTAAAATAATGCTGGGCGATTATGACCTTGTTGTGAATGGTAACATCCTCAACTTTGATACAGCACATTTCATTATTACAAACGGAGCTGGTAAACTGAAACTTGTTAACAACAATGCTCAAAACAGCTTCCCTGTTGGTACAGGTTTGTATCATTCAAATTTTGTAAAGATTAATAATACCGGCACACAGGATAACTTCAGCGTTCGGGTTGTTCCTTATGTACTCGCTAATGGAACAAGTGGTGATACCATTGTAACAGGAAATGTTAACCGCACATGGTTTATTGATGAACAAACACCGGGTGGCAGTAACGCAAGTGTTGAAGCGTTTTGGTTTGCCGGTGATGAATTACCAGCATTCAACCGTAATGCAAGCAGGATTTCGCATTACAATTCTTCATGGCAATTGGGTGATGCCGGATCAGCAGCAAGTGATACGCTTGGAAGATTCAGCAGAATACAAAGCGGTTATACGAGCTTCTCACCGTTTAGTGTTACCAGCACTGGTACAGTTACTGCATTGCCACTGAAGTTTATCGACTTTACAGCAGTTCCTTCGGGCAATGATGTACAACTTACATGGGCAACAGAAAACGAAAGCACTACGTCGCATTACGATGTGGAATACAGCAGCAACGGAACTGTGTTTATAAAATTAGCTAAAGTACAATCGAACAATGCAAATGGAACACAGCTGTACAGGTACACACATCTGTCGCCTGGAATGGAAGTTATCTTCTACCGTATAAGACAGGTTGATATCAATGGAAAGTATTTGTATACAGGCGTTGTAAAAGTAATAATGGGAAAAAACAAAACTGCTGAGCTATACCCCAACCCTGTAACCTCCGTTATGCAGATAACAGGCTTGAATGTGGCAGAAGTAAAATCCATACAGCTTGTTTCTGTAAACGGAACATCAGTTAAAGATCTGCCGGTGAATTACCAGTTCCGGTACGATGTAAGTTACCTGCAGAAAGGAACATACTATATCAGGATTCTTAAAAAAGATCGCACAATACAAATAATATCGTTTATAAAACTGTAGGATGAATACAGGTTAATAATCAGATTGGGTGCCTTCGGGCGCCTTTTCTGTTTGCAGAAAATTCACCCTTTTTGGGGATTTTTCCCGCTTGCTCCTGTGATTACATTTGATCTAACGGTAATGCATGATCTGCTTTTTTTAAAAAAAAAATCATCATGAAAAAACAATTTTTATTTCCTGCACTTGGTCTTTTTTTTATTGCTGCCACCTTCAAAACAGCTGATGGCATTATTGAAAAATTAGGTATGCAACACAGCAGTGCCCAGTATTATATCATGGGAAACCTCCTTGGAAACTTTAACGGAGATTCAGATGGGGATGGAAATGAATTTCAGATTCCTTATGCGAAGATGCTTCCTTCTATCATCAGTGGTGATAAAGCAGGAGCAGCCGGGGAGCTTTGTCAATATGTAAAGCAATATGTAAACAGCGAAGAGTTTGCAGAAGCCTATAAAAAGAAAAGAGAATCAGCAAAACCTGAAAGTGAACCATGGCGTCCTGATCAAACAATGATTGATGAGCAAAAGAAATCAGTAAAGGACATGGAGAAGCAACTTGCTGATATGAAAAAAAACAAACAAATGCCTGCAGTTTCAATCCAGGCAATGGAAAAAAGCTTAGCCGATCAAAAGAAAATGATTGCTGAATGGAGCGATCCCACACCTAATAAAACAAAATGGGAAAAGAATTTTCCTGAAGACCCCTCTGTGGTAATAAAAAGAAGACTGGAACAATATTTAGCGCTTGTTGCAACAGTTGATTTTAATGCAGCATTAACCGCAGCCGATAAATATGGTAAGAAGAAATTTACAAATCCTGAATACGAAAAGAAAAGTGCTGAATGGAAAGCTGTTTACCGTGCAGGTAAAGATGTAAACACAGCAGTTACAGCATTTGTAAAAGAATGGTTGAAAGGTCCCATTATGAGCGGCACAAAAACAAGTATGAAACAGTTCACTTCTTCAAACAACAAAGAAGTTAATAACAGTAATACACAAGCAAATTCAAACACAACCAAGCCGTCAGCTTCATCTACTGAAGCAACTCCTGAAAAGAAAGAAAAAAGTTCATTCCTGAACAAAGCAAAGGAAAAAGCGAAAGAGAAAGCCAAGGCCATCATTAATTAATCTGCTATATGAAATACATATTTTGTTTTGTGCTGGTTTTATTTTCTGCCAGTCTGTATGCACAGAATTGTGATCCTGAACTGCTGCATAAAAAACCCGGCAACTGGAAACCAAGCATTCCAGGCTCCATCAGAAATATAACGCCTGCCGATCTTGCAAAAGAAAGAGCAGTACTGGCTGCTGTACATAAAAACCTCAGCAGTAATTATTCGCCGGTTGGCTGCCAGGTTTTATTCACTAACGCATTCGGAAAATATCCGCTGCCCGGACAAACCTGGATGGCCGATCCCTATTATTACTTAATATTCATCCTTCGTTTTTTATGCGATCCCAATGAGCCAACAAAATCCTATGTTGATTATGCCACTCCCACAACTGTTATGGTTGCGGCAAATGTAATTTCTTCATTAAATGAATTATATGCGGCCAATATTGCTCCTGATGATTTCAGGGGATACCTGAAACTGGAAAAAAGACCAGTGAAAATAAATGGCTTTTATTTCATGGGAGAAGAAGTTGTAGGCGACAGTCATCTTGAAAATAAAATTGTAGAATACCGTTGGCTGATTACATATAATGATACACTTCCATTTTCTTACATGTCGAGAAAAGAATATTTACTCATTCAAAAAAAGCGCCTGGAGAAAAACTCAATTGAAAGCCCCAGCAGCAAACAATACAATGATGAGTACCTGCAAAACATCAACGAATACCTGAAACGGCCGGAATCTGAATTAGCATTACCAGCCATTTGCATGTGGAATGAGGAAGAACGCTTTAAAGATTTTGTGGAAGAAGGAACAAAAGGATCATTTCTTGCAATAAAACCCAATCTCAGTTATTACAGAAAAAATCTTCCGAAATCAGCACCTCAGTTTTTCAATATCGTTTATAAAATTTCGCATGGCGATCCTGTATTCGAAGACAATATCAGCAGGATACAAAAAGCAATTGATTTCAATTACCTGAGGGGAATGCTGGGGAAATGAATGTGACATTTTAAAATATTTCAAGATTTATGAGAACATTTTCTATAGATAAAAAAAAACAACCACTTTCAATCCTGAAGTTTAGATACGGCTTGTCCTTCATTATTACAATTCTTTCTGTATTTACAATTCAAGCTCAAAAAAAAGTAACTCCTGTTACCCAATCAACCATTACAAATATTCCCTTGCCTGCCGGAAGCAAACTGGATAAACGAACTCTTTCAGAAGTAATGGGGAAAGCTCTTTTACAGGAAGAAGCAAAGAATTTAAATACAACTGTTACAGGAGTTGAAATTATTTACCTGAGCAATCAGTCCAGGTTTACTGCAGATTCATTGGTAAAAACTTTAACAGCAAACGGATGGTCTGTTTCAGTAGTTGAAAATGATCATAAATATGCAGTACTGAAAAAAAATAACCAGTCGGTACTTGCTTATTTTGAAATTAAAAGCAATGAAATCAGTTTATATTTCGGACAAATAAACAGTACTCAACCTGAAACCGGAGGAAATAATACTGTTACAACCAATCCGGTTACAGCTCCTGTTTCAACTACAACCACAGCAGCAGGGCCTGTACAAAAGAATGAACAAACCACAGCGCCAAAACAAGAGCCCGTTCATACAACCACCAACCAATCTCCCGTTAAAGATGGCTTTCAATTCAACACTACACCTTTTGATGATGGGTGGATCAGCTCCGCAAAAGAGAACTGGACGGAGGTAACAAAAGGAAGTACAAAAGTATTACTGCATTACCCCAATCAGCAGGTGGATGCTTATCATTCTGTGTTAAAAGAAGGCGATATGATTGCCTGGAACAGTTTGGTTGCTCCTAAATACAATAGCATACAAAACTTTCAGTGGCGAACCATTCAGAGTTATGAATCCATCACATTTATTGAAGCAGATGCGATGGAAAAATCAACCGGAAAAAATGTACACATCATTTTATTCAAGAAACATTATACAAAAGGTAATGGCCGTTATTTAGAATTTATAACAAGCAATAAAGCTGCATTTGAACAGGAGTTTGGGCCTTATCATAATGATGAATTTGGCTGGGATAAAATGGCAAACATGCAGTTTAGAAATAAATACGCAGTATCAACAAACGATCTTACAGGAACGTGGTCAGCAAATGATTATGCCTCATTAACCTATTACTATGTAAATGGCGGCTATGCTGGTGCCACTGCTACATCTACCGCAGATGAATTTACATTTCTTGCAGGCAACAATTACAAAAGCGATCATGCCGGAGCTTCAGGTACTGTAGGTAATCAACAATTTTCAAGGCAGGTTTACCAGGGAAAATTTTCGGTTAACAACTGGGAAATGGCACTTACAAACCGCTTCAAAGGAGAAACTGAAAAATACAGTTGCTATTTCGAAGCTGTAAAAGGAGGAAGGATTTTGATCATGACAGACAGGCTTGGCACAAATTATACACTTGTAAAAAAATAATCAAGATGAAACCGATAACCTTCATATTGTTTCTAATATTATCCATTCAAACATTTGCTCAAAAGAAACTCGTTCCTGCAACTCAATCAGAAGTTACCGGGATCAGTTTACCGCAAGGCTCGCAAAAAGATATGCGGTTGATCGTTGTTGGTGCAGCAAAAATTATATTGGAATCAGAAAGTAAAAAAAACAGCAGTGTAATTAAAAGCCCGGAAGTGATTTATATCCCTGCTGTTAATGCCACAACATTCAACAAATCCTTTCTTGAAAATGAATTAAAGAAGCAAGGCTGGCAATTAACAAACACTGATGACGAATCGTATTTCTGGCTTGAGAAAAATGGAAAATTTGTTGTTGCTTATTTTAAAGCTGATAAGAAACAAATTGATCTTTATTTTTCTGAAAGTGATAAAGGAAAGTCTTCAGAACCACAAAACAATACAATTAATACAAACAATACTACCTATAACGAGCCCCAGCAAACTACTATTACAAACACTAACACAAATCAACAACAGGAGGTGAACAATAATACAATTGTACCTGAACAGCCGGTTTCAACATCAGGTTTTCAATTCAGCACAACCAACTTTGATGATGGCTGGACAAGCACTGTTCAGGAAGATTGGGTGGAAGTAACAAAAGGCTCAATTAAAGTATTGCTGCACTTTCCAAAGGAAGGAACTGTTTTTCCTGCTGATCCTGCACCATTAACAAATGCTGCATGGAATATTTTAGTTGCTCCCAGGTATAGTAATCTTACCAATTACAAAACGGCTTACATCAGCACTTATAACAGGCCTTACCTTGGAATGGGTTATGCAAAAGAAAACAGTACTGGTGCACAAAAATTTGTTGTACTGTTTCGCCAGGGCGAGTCGGGTTGGATAGAATTTGTGTGTCCCGATAAAAACAGTTTTATACAAGAGTTTAAGCTTGATCCCGAAACAGTACAATGGGATACCGACAGTGATTTAATGAATCCTTTATTTAAAATGAAAGTCTACAATAAATTCGCCATTGCTGCTTCTGATTTTAAAGGAAAATGGACAAGCGACTTTACAGGCATCCAGCAGCTGTATTACGTTTATACCGGCAATTATGCAGGCATGAACATTCATCAGTCGAATGAAGAATTTGTTTTCAGCGGAAATACTTATAAATGGAAATTACTTGCCATAAACGGCATGGTTGGTAATACAAGATATGATCATGCAGAATCATCGGGCACATTCACCGTACCAAATAACTGGCAGCTGCAATGCAGCAAAATTGAAAAAGGACCCAAAACGTATAATGCTTTCTGGTCGTGCATTAAAGGAGCAAGAGTATTAAATCTCATTGATGCACAATATCCCGGTTCAGGCATCTATACTCAATACGGATTAGCTAAATAAATCAACAACTAAAACAAACCATATGCGTACACTTTCTTTGTTTCTTGTAATGCTTGCCATTTCATTTTTTTCACAAGGCCAGAACATTTACGTTAAACTGACTGATCCAAACGGAGTATTACTGAAGGGCGATGCTGTAGACAGAGGTTATGAAGGAACTATCAGGGCATTTACAATAAGTACTGGTGGAAAAAATAATACCCAGGTAACGTTTACAATGAGCATAAATGGAGCATCTGCCACTTTAAAAAAAGTAATGAATAACGGTACATTCCTTTTAAATGGATTGCTTACTGTTCTTGAACCATCAACAGGAAATTATGCCCCCAGACCAGCTTACACTATCACGATGGAAAAAATAAAAGTGATCAGCTGTACAGAAAGTTTGGGATGCAATGGTGTAATGAACACTTCGGTAATTATACAAGCTGCAAGAACCGGCTGGACTTATTACCAACGTGCAAGAGATGGCTCATGGGTTTTAGCCAGCAAATATGGCTATGATGCTGAAACAGGAGCTGAATGGAAAGGTTTTTAAAATTTATTCTTTCATAAGCCAATAAAAAAGCAAGATTCAAATTCATAAAATATGACTGAAAAAATAATAAAGATCATTTGCCTGTTTTTCCTGCTTGTAATAAACCTGAATAGTTTTTCACAAGATGCAGGTCAATACAGAGTAGGCATTTCATACGGCAGCAGCTTGCGGTCGAAATATGATAAATTTGTTTTCTCACTTAATGGAAATCAAACCATCGTAATTGATTCAACAAATTCTACTGTATACTTTCCGCAAAAGTTAAGTACAGGTCAGAAATATACAATCACACAAATTGAAGGGCCAAGAACCTGTAATATTTACGATAATACTGGAACAATCACCAACCAGGATGTACTTATTACAATTAATTGTGGTTTTCCTGCATTAACAATTTTAAAAATGAATGTTATAGGTGTTGAACCGGGAGAGTCATTTACATTTTCTGACGATTATGGACGAACTCACACATATCCCATTTCATTTACCGGATCCAATCTTGGTGGCTTTCCGATAGGTGATCAATACAAAATATTTCAAACAGCCGGACCAAGACAATGTATTCTTACAAACGGCCATGGTATTGTACCAGATAATATGATAATAGTAGAAGCAGATTGCCGCAAGATTGAACCGCCTAATCCCCCACCAGCAATTAAATATGATTTGGTAAGCCGCAGTACAGATAATAAAGTCACTACTACCTATTATGAAACGGCTACCCCCGTTATTGGCGGTATGAGTAATGCAGCCGGTGGTAACGAAGGAAGATACATTGCGTTTGTGAGCTATGCAAAAGGCATTGATGGTTCATTAGGAAAATACAGGCAGATATTCTGGAGAGACAGATCAACAGGTGTTACAAAACTCATCAGCCGTAATGCAACCGGCGAAGAAGCAAATGCAGATTGTCATGCTCCATCTATTTCTGCAGATGGTGAAACTGTAGCGTTTGAATCGTATGCAACAAACTTATCAGCTAATGATAATAATGGCGCAAGAGATGTTTTTGTTTGGAAAAAATCAACAGGAAAAGTACAGTTGGTAAGTAAAACACCATCCGGTGAAAGTGGTAATTCAGAAAGTATGGAACCTGCTGTTTCAGGCAATGGCAATATCATTGCTTTCAGTTCAAACGCCAGCAATATTGTTGAAGCATCAAACGGTGGGTTAAATGTTTTTGTACACGATGTTGCAGCAGGAACAACTGAACTTATATCGAAAGATTATGAAACAGGTAAAGCCGCAGGTGGAAGTGTTCCTTCTATTTCGGAAGATGGAACAAGAATAGCCTTTTGTTCCTATAGCTATCGCCTGGTTAAAAACGACAACAATAATCTCTGGGATATTTTTCTGTGGCAGAAAGGAACACCCGGTCTTAAACGCATCAGCATGACGTCAACAGGTGGAGAAAGAGACCAGGGAACAGAAAGTGCAAGCCGTGTTGTTTCACCTGCAATATCAGGCGATGGAAGAATGATTGCGTATGCTACAACTGCAACCAATGTTGTACCTGGTGATACAAATGGAATGCAGGATGTGTTTCTTTACAATATCGAAACAGGATCAGTAGCAAGAGTCAGCACAGGAAAAAATGGTGAAGAAGGAAATGGCGACAGTCCAATAGACCAGGGTGTAAGAATTGGCATCAGCTATAACGGTTCATGGGTCAGCTTTAATACAAATGCAACAAACTTAGGTGTACCTAAAGGAAATATTCTTGTAAAAAACACAACTGTAAATACAATCATACCTGTTACAAATTCAACCACCGGAAGCACAGCAAGACCAATGCTTTCACGATTCGGAAATTTTGTAATTGCCGGAACAAGTGAAAAGTATGATAAACGTTTTGCATCATCAGGTATTTTCACTTTTTATATAAGTACAGCTCCCTGCACAAATTGTCCAAAATAAAAATTCATCTTAAAAAAATAAACAAATGAAACAAATTACATACCTCCTGCTCATTGTAAGTATTATGTTCTATGGCTGTTCCGGAAGTTTCAGCAAAGGCACAAAAAAAGACATGACAACCGGTTTATCAACAAACTACAATGGATTTTCAATTGCTGATGTATACATGGCCGATAGTGATGGCAACCGTTTACAAAACAATGAAATCAAACTTGGCTCATCCTTTATGGTAGTGGTTACAGGTGTTGAAAATTATCAGCAAAAAGACAACAATGTTTTTCCGGGATGCCAGATTATTTTAACGGATAAGAATAAAAAAGAATTACTCAATCTCCCCGATGCATTTGCTGATCAGCAAGGATTAGCTCCATCAGAAGCTTCAACCCTTAAAGCAACACTCAATACGGGAGCTCCAATGGTTAGCGGTGAAACATACAATGTTTCCATCCGCTTTTTTGATAAGCAGAAAAAAGAGAATGAAATTATTTCAAAAGCAGAAATTATTGCCAAGTAAACCTGAACCTGCTCAGACAAAAAAACCGCCTGCTTTTAAAGCAAGGCGGTTTTGTATTTTATTAGTATTCTTAATTTAAATGCTCGGCAAGATAAGAAGCAACACCTTCGTGCGATCCTTTCATTCCTTCTTTTCCTTTATGCCAGTTAGCCGGGCAAACTTCACCATTCTCTTCAAAAAACTGCAAGGCATCAACAATGCGCAATGCTTCATCTACATTACGTCCGATAGGCAGGTTGTTGATAAGCTCATGATGAACCACACCATCCTTATCCATAATAAATAAACCCCTGTAAGCAATGAGTTCCGAAGTTGCTTTAAGGTTACCTTCTTCATCAGTATAATATTCACCGTTCAATACTCCAAATGCTGAGCTGATGGTTTTGTTCGTATCGGCAACAATAGGATAAGTAATTCCTTTAATACCGCCCATTTTCTTATCCATGTTCAACCAGCCCCAGTGCGATTGTTCAGTATCGGTTGAGCAGGCTACAACTGCTACATTCCTTTGTTCAAACTCTGCCAGTTTTTCCTGGAATGCCCATAACTCAGTTGGACAAACAAATGTGAAATCTTTTGGATAGAAGAAGAAAACAACATATTTGTTTCCAAGGTACTGATCTAACGAAAAATCTTCTGTTATTTCATATCCTTTTACTACTGCAGCAGCCTTAAAAGAAGGTGCTTTTTTACCTACGAGTGCCATAATTGATTGTGCTGATTTTAATTGGCCGCAAAAGTATTGCACAAACAACCTCATCCCAAATGTGTTTTACATTGAAGAATCACGTTAGTATTCAACAGGCATAGAAATGTCTTTTACCAATCACTTTTTTCAGGCTCGGGCAAACTGCGTACCTTCGCCGTTCAGAAATAAATGAATTTATGATCACAGTTCTTCATCCATGGCATGGTGCACATTATGGAAGTAAATCACCAGCAGCAGTTAACGCAGTTATTGAAATTTCAGAAGGCAGCAGGTGTAAATATGAGCTGGATAAAGACACTGGTCTGCTCAAACTCGACCGTATTATTTTTTCTTCGTTCATGTATCCCATCAATTACGGATTTATTCCGCAAACACTTGGACAGGATGGTGACCCGCTTGATGTACTTGTTATCTGTTCTCAACCCATTCAGCCATTATGCGTGGTTGAAGTAAATGTAATTGGTAACATGCAGATGGTTGATCATGGTGAAAGAGATGATAAAATCATTTCTGTTGTTGCAAACGACCCAACAGTAAAACATATCAAAGATATTGATGAATTGCCTGAGCATTTCTTTAATGAACTGAAACACTTTTTTGAAGAATATAAAACACTCGAAAACAAAGTGGTTGAAATTGATAATTTCCAGAACAAAGCCGAAGCTTACGCAATTATTAATGAGGCGATTGATTTCTATAAGGAAAAAATGAAAAATTAATTTCATTACATGTTTCAGAAGAAAATGGATACAACAACAATTATTGCTATTTTAATTATTGGTTTTGCCGCAGGTATTCTCAGTGGCATGGTAGGTGTAGGCGGTGGAATTATTATTGTTCCCGCACTTATTTTCTTTTTAGGTTTTACACAACATGAAGCACAGGGAACATCGTTAGGCTTGTTGCTGTTGCCTGTTGGTATTTTAGCAGTTATTAACTATTACAAAGCAGGTGCCATTGATTTAAAGATTGTTGGGTTAATGGCTGTAACATTTGTTGTTGGTGGTTATCTTGGCAGCAAATGGAGTTTGCTGCTGCCACAGGAAACAGTAAAAAAAGTATTCGCCATTTTTTTGTTTTATACTGCTTTTAAAATGATTGGCTGGGAAAAAGCACTGATTACCTGGATTAAAGGTTTATCGCATTAAAAAACAGAAATACAGATAAGGCTTGTTTGTAAGATTCTTATTGGTTGGCCAAAAATTTCTTTCTATTCAAAACGTAACGCTTTCACAGGCGTTATTTTTTTAACCAGCAGTGAAGGAATAAACAGTATAATAAAACTAACCAGGAAAGTAATAATATTAATCATAACCACCTGCCACCAGATTACCCGCACCGGGGCATATGAAACATAATAAGCCGATTCATCAAGGCGTATAAAATGCAAAGCATCCTGTAACCAGCAAATACCCAGTCCAAGAATAGTTCCGGCAATCATCCCGGCAACTGCAATCATCAATGCCTGGTTCCAGAAAACAACCTGTATCTGTCCGTTAGTAGCTCCTGTTGCTTTGAGTAACCCAATCATTTTTGAACGTTCCAATACCAATATAATCAGGCAGGAAATTAAATTGATTACCGCAACAATACACATAATCACAAGTATAACCTGCTTATTGGTATTCTGTAATGCAAGCCAGTCGAAGATATTGGGATAAATTTCACGCATGGGTGTACTGAACCATTGCACAGGAATTTCATCAAGCAGCTGATTGTTTACTGCATAATCTTTACGGTAATCATTCAGCGTTAATTCATAGCCTCCAATTTCGTTACTGCTCCAGTCGTTGAGTTTGCGGATAAGATTGATATCAACAATCGCCAGCAGTTTATCATATTCTTCAATACCTGTTTTATAAATCCCGTTAACGGTAACAGGTCGTACCCTTGGTACTGTACTGGCGTTATCAACAAAATAAATCAGGATTTTATCACCGGTTTTTGCATTGATACGTTTGGCTGTGTATTGCGAAATTAAAATACCGTTGTTCTGCAGGCTGTCATCAAACTTCAGCCAGCTTCCTTCAACCATAAAATTTGCAAGGCGTTCTTTCGAAAAATCTTTCTCCACTCCTTTCAGCAAAACGCCTTCAATGGATTCGTTGGTTTTGAGCATGGCCGACTTGGTGGCAAATGCATCAACATACTTCACCGCTTTGTTTGAACGCAATATATTCAGCACCGTATCGTTTTTGGCTATTGGCATTTCTTCACCAATGCCCGATGATGACGATTGCTGCTGCTGTACCCTGAGGTGCCCCCAGAAACTGAATACTTTGGCGCTGACGGTGTACTGGAATCCTTCCACAAATGCAAAAGCAAGAATCATTACCGCAACACTCACCGCTGTTGCAACGGTGGAAAGCCGGATAATGAACCGGGAAAATGACTGGTCTTTCTGGAAAACGAGTCGCTTTGCTATGAAGCTGGCAATGTTCAAACCTTTAACTTTGAATGGTTGTAAAACTAATGGATTCTGAAATGATAAAGCAGTTAAAAAATATCAGCCTGTTTTTTTTACTCAGCATATTTGCTGCAGAAGTTGTTGCGCAACAAGCCGACAAAGTGTACCGCAGCAACATCCGTTCCATTAAGTTTCATTTGGCTGGCGATCAGTTGTCGTACCCCGTTATGCGCCTCAACAGCGGCGACCAGCTTGAACTCCATTTTGATGATATGGATGGAGGTGTAAAATATTATTCCTACACATTTATTCTCTGTAATGCAGACTGGACCCCGGCTATGTTGAGCCAGTTTGATTACATGAAAGGTTTTTCAAACGTACGCATTGGCACTTACCGCAATTCATCTATTGCTTTAACACGCTATACGCATTACACCTGTTCGCTTCCCGACAGGAATACAGCTCCTACAAGAAGTGGTAATTATTTATTGAAAGTATTTTTAAACGGCGATACATCACAGGTTGCTTTTACCAAACGTTTTCTTGTAACAGATATTAAAGTAAATACTGGTGCTACTGTTTTACAACCGTTTAATCCAACACTGCAAAAAACGTATCAGAAACTGCAGCTCACAGTGAATGTGCAGAACATCAAACCATCGAATGTTTTCCAGGAAATAAAAATAGTTGTATTGCAAAACAACCGCTGGGATAATTGCATCAGCAATCTTAAACCAACTTTTGTAAGGCAGAATGTGCTTGAATACAATACAGAAAATGAAGGGCTGTTCCAGGCGCAGAAAGAATGGCGATGGGTTGATTTAACCAGCTTTCGTTTGCAGACAGACCGTATTGAAAAAGGCGATTACAATAACAAAGGACAAACACTGTATGTAAAACCTGATCCAAACAGGAATACTCTTCGCTATATGTACTATCGTGATCAGAACGGTATGTACCAGCTTGCAAACATTGAGCAGAACAACCCTTACTGGCAGGGCGATTATGCAACAGTATGGTTCAGGTATGTAACTCCCGATACAAGAGAAATAACAGATAAAGATGTTTATCTCTTTGGCGAAATAACCAACTATGAATTATCTGATGCAAACAAAATGATCTTTAATGCAGAAACAGGCATGTATGAAAACAAGCAACTGCTGAAACAAGGTTTGTACGATTATATTTATATCACAAAAGATAAACGCACCGGCGCATTAAGTACTGAAGTAACTGAAGGCAACTGGTGGGAAACTGAAAATAATTATACCATACTTGTTTACTACCGCCAGTTAGGAAGCCGTGCTGATGAATTGATTGGAATTACACAAATCAATTCAATTGCCAACCGCCCCAATTTTAATGGAGTAAAATAGTTATCAGCTAATGGTTAATAGCTTTTAACTGTTATTTTAAAATCACGAACATATCATACCTCTTATATCCTGAATCCTTTATTATTTTCATTTGTAATTTTTCATCTTTCATTCTTCATTTCTGCCCCTCATCCCTTATCTTTGCGGCCGGCAGGTCTTGCACGACCAGCTCCTGTTGAACTCCCCCAGGGTGGGAACACAGCAAGGGTAAGCGGTTGTAGCGGTGCGATGTAAGTAACCTGCCGTTTTTTCTTTGAAGATGGCCTAAAACAAACTATTCAATCTCACATCTTCAACAAGTTAAACTCTCACTTAGTATGAAATTTTTTATCGACACGGCAAATCTTGCTCAGATTAAAGAAGCAAATGAATTAGGTATTCTTGATGGTGTTACCACCAACCCGTCTTTAATGGCAAAAGAAGGCATTAAAGGACAGGAAGCTGTTATGCAGCATTATAAAACCATTTGTGAAATGGTTGATGGCGACATCAGTGCAGAAGTGATCAGCACAGATTTTGACGGCATTATTGCAGAAGGAAAAGTTCTTGCTGCATTACATCCAAATATCGTTGTAAAAGTACCAATGATCAAAGAAGGTATTAAAGCCATCAAATGGTTTACTGATAATGGTATTAAAACCAACTGTACATTAGTATTCAGCGCCGGACAGGCAATACTTGCTGCAAAAGCAGGTGCAACTTATGTTTCTCCTTTCATTGGCCGGATTGATGACAGTGGTTGGGACGGAATGGAACTGATTGGACAGATTGCAAACATTTATTCACTGCAGGGTTTTGAAACACAAATTCTTGCTGCATCCATCCGCAACTCATTACACATTACACGTGCTGCTGAATTAGGTGCTGATGTTTGTACCTGCCCGCTTGATTCAATTCTTGGTTTATTAAAGCATCCGCTTACAGATATTGGTCTGGCGAAATTCTTAGAAGACGCAAAGAAGTTTCAATAAGCAATAATTATTGCTGAATAAAAGAAAAGCTGTTGAAGAATCTTCAACAGCTTTTTTGTTTAATTTCATTGCATGCTCAACACCCGAAAAACCATTAAGTTTCTCATTTTTCTGCCAGCAATTCTTGTACTCCTGTATTTTCTTATAACTTTTCTGAACCATCTAAATCACAGGTTTTCAAAAAGAAAATGGGATCAGTATGAAAACAAACGCTACGAATTGTGTGAAGACCTTATCAACAAGAAATTGCTTATCAACAAATCAGAGCAGGATGTAATTGATCTTCTGGGCGAACCTTCTTTGAAAGTTGATTCTATGCAGTATTGGCGCTATGAAACCGGAACAAAACAAGTTTGGATAAACGATGAGCGTTATTCCCTTTCTTTACTTTGGAAAAACGGAAAAGTTATTTTAGCGAAAGCAGATACAATAACAGTCAAATTCTAAGAATAACATTCAGTTAATAAATTCTTGAATATCCTCAATTAAGCAACAAGCTGATTTAATATTTGCTTGCTGAGAATTGCTGTCACCCTGAGCCTGTCGAAGGGTTGCCGGGATTTTGTTTTGCAGCTGAAGACTTTGCCAATTGCTGAATCAGCTCCCAGTTTTCTTCAAACAAAGCCTGCTTCTTTTTCCTGCCCCATTCTTTTAATTGCTTTTCCCATTCAATGGCTTGATGAATGTCTGTAAAGCGCTGGAAATATTTAATTCAACCTCTCGCCTTTTGAAAGTGAAACATTTTTTATTGAACCCGGTATTATGTTCCCATAACCTGCGTTCAAGATCATTGGTGGCACCTGTGTAGTAGAAATTATCTTTGCATTCAACAATGTAAACGAAATAATTGTGGTGAAGTCTCATATTAGCAAATATGATTCAGAATTAACTTTCAACTTTTCATTTCTGTTCAACCACCCTTCGACAAGCTCAGGGTGACAGCAACATCACTCCACATCAATCAAAAAACTTCCCAGATCAACAATCTCTCCCTCTCCCATCTTGAATTGTTCAAGATCTTCAAGGCTCAGTTCTTCCAGCACCTTTGTTGTATAAATGGGTTTTTTATTTTTCATGATGATGAAATAAAAATCGGGACGGGCTTCTTTAAATGCTGAATCGTTTACAAATGCATCATGGGCAAATGCTATGCGTATATGTCCACCTGCATCTAAACGGCTTTCACCAAGAAAATCATCATCAGCAATATCTCTGTCGTACAGGCGTACAGTATACTCATCACCATTCAGAGGCTTATCTTCTCCCTTCTCAATAAATCTTGCTGTAATCACAAGATCAGGCTCTTTACTTAATGCGAAATGGTTCATGTGAAAATGTGTTATTGGTTTTAGACACATGTTATTCGCCATAAAAATTATCATCGCTTTTGTAAAAATTGCTCAATAATTTTTATGACTCATTTCATGCTTTTGGGTTTATATAGTTAAGTTAACGCAAATTCCTGAATCCTGATAAAACAACAGAGCATCACTTGCGTGATGCTCTGACATATTTTAAATTTTAATTGAAATCCGTTAATCATCCAGCTTCAGTACTGCGAGGAATGCTTCCTGCGGTACTTCCACGTTTCCAATCTGGCGCATACGCTTTTTACCTTCTTTCTGTTTTTCCAGCAGTTTACGTTTACGGCTGATATCACCACCATAACATTTAGCCGTAACATCTTTTCTCATGGCTGAAATCGTTTCACGGGCAACAATTTTTGCTCCAATAGCTGCCTGTATGGCAATCTGGAACTGCTGGCGTGGAAGTAATTCCTTCAGCTTTTCACAAAGCTTGCGGCCAAAATCCTGTGCACGGCTGCGGTGAATCAATGCACTCAATGCATCCACCTTATCACTGTTCAGCAAAATATCCATCTTCACAATATCTGCTTCCCTGTAACCTATCGGGTGATAATCAAACGATGCATAACCACGGGTTTGTGATTTCAGCTTATCATAAAAATCAAACACAATTTCAGTAAGCGGCATTTCAAAAATCAGCTCAACACGGGTTGGTGTGAGGTAGCTTTGATTAATCAAAATACCACGCTTGCCTAAACAAAGCGTCATAATATTTCCAATATAATCGGGCTTGGTAATAATCTGTGCTTTAATAAACGGTTCTTCAATCCTGTCCATGGCAGTAGGTTCAGGCATTTCGGCAGGATTGTTAACCTGTATCTTTTCACCCCTTGTTGTATAAGCAATAAAACTTACGTTGGGAACTGTTGTAATAACAGTCTGGTCGAACTCTCTTTCCAAACGCTCCTGGATAATTTCCATGTGCAGCAAACCAAGAAATCCGCAACGGAAACCAAAACCAAGCGCCTGTGATGTTTCCAGTTCAAATGTAAGCGAAGCATCATTGAGCTGCAGTTTATCCATGCAATCACGAAGCTCTTCAAAATCTTCAGTTACCACGGGAAAGATCCCGGCAAATACCATCGGCTTCACTTCCTGGAAACCACGAATAGGCTCCTGGGTTGGGTTAGATGCAAGCGTTATCGTATCACCCACCTTTACCTCTTTGGCATTTTTAATGCCGGTAATAATATAACCCACATCACCACAAGTCACTTCTTTTTTCTCCGTCATCTTCAGTTTCAAAATACCAATCTCTGTTGCTTCATATTCCTGATCGGTACTTACAAACTTCACCTTATCACCTTTCCTGATTTTTCCGTTCAGAATACGGTAATAAACTATTACACCACGAAAACTGTTGAACACGCTGTCGAAGATGAGCGCCTGCAATGGTTCGTCAGGTTTACCAACAGGGGCAGGAATGCGTTCTACAATTGCTTCAAGAATAGATTCAATACCAATACCGGTACGCCCGCTTGCCAGCAAAATTTCTTCCGGTTTACAACCAATCAGATCAATAATCTGGTCTTTCACTTCTTCAATCATTGCACCGTCCATATCAATTTTGTTGATGACGGGAATAATTTCGAGGTCGTTATCAATTGCTAAATAAAGGTTCGAAATGGTTTGTGCCTGTATGCCCTGTGCTGCATCTACCAGCAGCAAAGCACCTTCGCAGGCAGCCAGTGCACGGCTCACTTCATAACTGAAATCCACGTGGCCGGGAGTATCAATCAGGTTCAGAATATACTCCTGCCCATCCTTGTGTTTATAGTTAATCTGGATGGCATGACTTTTAATGGTAATACCCTTTTCTCTTTCAAGATCCATGTCGTCCAGCACCTGGTCCATCATTTCACGTTCGCTGATGGTGTTGGTCGTTTGCAATAAACGATCAGCCAGGGTACTCTTACCATGGTCAATATGAGCAATGATGCAAAAATTTCTAATATTCTTCATGAACAGAATTCCTCATTTTACAAGGCGGCAAAGATAATGGAATTTACCCACCATTAACCCGTTGGCGGTATCAAACCCCAACGGCG
Source organism: Chitinophagaceae bacterium UBA1931 (assembly GCA_002337125.1). Classification (GTDB taxonomy): domain Bacteria; phylum Bacteroidota; class Bacteroidia; order Chitinophagales; family Chitinophagaceae; genus Lacibacter. Next base: position 150,212 of record DDFJ01000001.1, on the reverse strand, counting down.
GTTTAAACAAGAAAAAACTTCGTTTTTCTATGCTTTTTTTGTGACCGGCATTTGCAGCAACGGGCATCGACTGTTGCGTCGCACACTTCAAGGTCCCGTTTTCACAAAAAACTATCCGTACATCATCTATCGCATCATCAAACTTGCACATTCATCTAACTTTATCGTTCAAACAATCAATATGAGCAAAATAGCAGTAGTTACAGGTGGAAGTCGTGGACTTGGTAAAGACATGGCCACAAGCATCGCAAAAAAAGGAATCGATGTAATTGTTACCTACAACAACAACCGTGAAAAAGCAGAAAAAACCGTTCAGGAAATCGAAACACTTGGACAAAAAGCAGCAGCACTTCATTTAAACATGAGCGATTTTCAATCGCTGGATGCATTTATCAATGAGCTGAAACAAACGTTGCTGGGCAAATGGAATGTTTCATCCTTCGATTTCCTTATCAACAATGCAGGTATGGGAGCTACAGTTCCGTTTGAACAGGTAACGGAAGAACTCTTCAATGATTTTCTGAACGTTCATTACAAAGGCGTTTATTTTCTTACACAAAAATCAGTTCCCCTTTTAAACAGTGGCGGCAGCATAATCAATATTTCATCGGGCACAACACGGTTTTCAAACCCCGGTTATTCCGTATATGCATCCATGAAAGGAGCCATTGAAGTATTAACCAAATACCTGGCAAAAGAACTGGGCGCAAAAGGAATTACAGCCAATGTAGTTGCACCCGGACCAGTTGAAACCGATTTCAACAATGCATTTATCAGGAACAATCCACAGGCAAAAGAACGCATGAGCGGTTTATCACCATTGGGCAGAGTTGGTCGTGCAGATGATATTGGTTCTGTTGTTGCATTTCTGTGTACCGAAGATGCCAAGTGGATTACCGGTCAGCGCATAGAAGTAAGCGGCGGTATTAACAGCTGAGATTTTCGCAAATAAATTTTCCAAAGAGTTGATTTGAGCTTTTGTTTAAATCAGCTCTTTGTGTTTTAACTGGAGTGCAACCAGCACCATAAAAAATCCACAGAGCAGGTAAACAAGCTGCAGCCAGGAAAAGGTTTGTATTACAGCAATCTGCACCACTTCAAATGCAATCATCATCAGGCCTCCGGTAATACACCAAAGCAAAGCAGTTTTCTGCTTCTTCCATAACTGCAGAAAAGCATAAAGATTTACTCCGCCTGCAAAAAAAGTAAGTGCAAGACCCGGTACAAAATAATTACGAAGGAAAGAATGGTTGATGAGATTTATATCGAGCTGAAGTAAACTTCCATCGGGTTTAATCATCATCATTAATCCGCAGGGAACAGCAGTGATAACGATGAAAGCTGCAAGAATCATCAGTAGTTTGTTCATAACCAGGATTTCTACAAATCAACTTAATTAAATCTGCCTGTGCAATGAGTGCTGTCAAACGATTGAATGATGAATGTCAGAAAGATTATTATTCACAATTACCCTGCTTTTTATCATCCACATATATGAAACCTATAAATTTGTGAGCAACTTTCTGAAAAATAGAAAACAAGCAACCATGAATAAAACTTACTTTTTCATTTGTGCTATCCTCTTATTCCTTTCATGCGGCAAGGAAAAATCTTATGAAACGCCTTCTAAAACAACCAGCACATTTACACTTGGTGGTTCGCCCGGCTCCTGCACATCAGCAACACTTGCAGGCAATTTCGTAAAGGGAGCTGCATTATCAGCATCAAACACTGTAACTATTGAAGTTACTGTGACTGAAAAAGGATCATACAACATTACTACCGATACATTAAATGGTTATTATTTTACCGGGTCCGGCACCTTTCTTTCAACAGGCGTACAAAACATTGTATTAACAGCAAAAGGAACTCCTGTTACTTCAGGTACGGATGATTTTATGTTGATTCCCGGCAACAACCTTACAGGATGTATGTTCAGCGTTGACGTACTGGACACAGCTCCGCAACCAGCTGTGTATGCATTATCCGGCTCTCCATCAACATGCAGCAGTTTTACAGTAAACGGTTCTTATGGTAAAGACCTTGCTCTTAACAGTTCCAATACTGTCAGCGTAAATGTAAACGTAACCACAGCGGGCACTTATACAATTAAAACGGACACCATTTCGGGAATGTACTTTACTGCAAGTGGCATTTTTACAAGCACTGGCGCTCAACAGGTAATTTTGAAAGGAAGTGGTAAACCAACAGCAACCGGCAATCTTTTGTTTACTGTAAAAACAGGCAGTTCAACCTGCACATTTACAGTAGCAGTATCAGGTCCATCGGTATATACTTTTTCCGGTGGCACCGGCAATTGTACAGGTGTGGTGTTAAATGGCACTTATACCGCATCAACTGCATTAACAAATTCAAATACAGCTACGATCCAGGTAAATGTTACAACTCCCGGGGCTTACAGTATCAGTACAAATACAGCAAATGGTATCAGCTTTGCCGCATCAGGAACATTCACCACTACAGGCATACAGAATGTTATACTTACAGGAACTGGCACACCAACTGCTGAAGGAAGCAACACTTATATTTTAAACAGTAATGGCTGCAGTTTTTCTGTAACAGTTGCTGCAGCACCGGCAGGAGCAGCGATTTATAAATGTAAAATTAATGGCACTTTGATAGATTTTTCTGAACAGGCAAATGCTACTACAAAAAATACAGGAGTAAACCCTGTAACAAGTCTGCTAAACGTTATTGGCGTTAATACTGCAAGCACGAGTCAGCAATTTTCTATAAACATTATGAAAGTAAATGGTTCAGATATTACTCCTGGTACTTATAATGAAAAAGGATTTACTGGAACATCATCTGGATATTATATAGGAGTTATTTATTCAAAGGATGTGATAGAATTATACCAAACAATAAGCAATGCAGCAGGCACTACGAACCCTTCATTTTCAATTGTTGTAACCAGCGTCACTTCAACAAGGGCAAAAGGTACTTTCAGTGGTAAACTTGCGGCAACTGGTGGAGGAACGGCAACAGTTACCGTTACAGAAGGTGTATTTGACGTTCCGGTTCAGAATTAACAAAACAGCTTTTCTTATAAGCAAACAGTCAGCCACTTACTATATTGGCTGACTGTTTGTTTATAATCCTATTACTACTTACCATAGCTCCGGTAAAAGAAAAATTTCATTCCCATTTTTTTGATACTTCCGGGAAAAAAATTAATTTTCTGCAAACGAAACTTGCCATGCAACCAACCAACCTGCAGGATCATTATGCCCAATTATTGTCCTGGAAAAAACAAGGACTTACCATTGACGAAATTTCTCTTCGTTTTCAGCAAACAGGTGTTCCTGAAAATCTTATCCAGGAAGCTCTTCAGAAATGGAAACAACTTCTCGAAAAGAAAAGAAATACAGCATTCGTGTTTTGTGGCATCGGCATTGCATTACTGTCGCTTGGATGCTTTGTTACACTACTGTTTTTTAATAGTGATACCGGCTTTGATTTTGCCCTGTATGGTCTTACTATCATTGGCGTTGTATGTGTATTTAAAGGCATGTATGATTTAATGAGCTGATTTTTTGTGTTGCTCATCATTTATATATAACTGATCATTACAGCATAAAACCATTCCTGTATTTTTTAAATTGATTGTTTTTTTTCAGGCATTGATTCTTAACTTCCGTGTTTTCCAAAAACCAACAACATGAGAAGTAAATTGCTGTTACCTGTCTTTTTATTTTTATCAATCAGTCTTTTTGCCCAAAAAAAACAAACTGTTTCAAAAGACGATCAGTTTAAAAACCAGGCTACTACTCAAATTCAGTCGAACTACGATCATTATAAAACAATGGCGCTGCAAATCTGGGATTATGCTGAAGTTGGTTACAAGGAAACAAAAAGCAGTGCCTTACTTCAGAAAGATTTACAGGATAATGGTTTTACAGTTGAAGCAGGAGTTGCAGGTATACCAACAGCTTTTGTAGCTACATATGGCAGCGGCAAGCCAGTTATTGCCATCTTAGCAGAGTTTGATGCGCTGCCCGGTTTGTCGCAAACAAATGCACCTGTTAAAACCAGTGCAGGAAAAGAGGCTGGTCATGCATGCGGCCATCATTTATTTGGTGTGGCTTCAGTAGCATCAGGTATTGCAATTAAGAAATTAATAGAAGAGAAAAAATTAACCGGAACCATTAAAGTATTTGGCTGTCCTGCAGAAGAAGGCGGCAGTGGCAAAGTGTATTTAGTAAGAGCAGGTTTGTTTAAAGATGTGGATGTTGCCATTCACTGGCACCCCGGCAATGAGAATGGAGTAACGATGACGAGTGCGCTGGCAAATATGTCGGCTAAATTTCGTTTCTATGGCATTTCTGCACATGCAGCTGCATCGCCTGAACGTGGCCGTTCGGCATTAGATGGAGTTGAAGCAATGGATAATATGGTAAACATGATGCGTGAACATATTCCTCAGGAAACACGCATTCATTATGTAATCACCAATGGTGGTAAAGCACCGAATGTTGTGCCCGATTTTGCTGAAGTTTATTATTATGTACGTCATCCAAAGAGAGATGTTGTTCAAAGTATTTTTCAACGTGTGGTAAATGCTGCCAACGGTGCTGCACTTGGAACAGATACAAAAATGGAATATGAAATGATTGGAGGAACACATGATCTGCTGCTGAACAAAACACTTGCAGAAGTAATGCAGAAAAATCTTGAAAAAACGGGAGGAGTTGTTTATACCCCTGAAGAAATGGAATTTGCAAAGAAAATTCAATCAACGTTTACATTTAACGCTCCTTCAATTTCAAATGCTGGTATCATTAAACCACTTAAGGTTGAAATGGATGCAGGCGGAGGAAGTACCGATGTGGGCGATGTAAGTTATGCCGTACCAACTGTTGGTTTACGCACTGCTACATGGGTACCCGGCACACCTGCACATAGCTGGCAGGCAGTTGCCTGTGGTGGAACAGAAATCGGAACAAAAGGAATGATGGTTTCTGCAAAAACAATGGCAATGACAGCTATTGATTTATTCCTTCACCCTGAATTAATTGAAAAAGCAAAAACTGAGTTTAAACAAATGCTGGGCGATTATCAATACAAAGCATTACTTGGCGACAGGAAACCAGCATTAAACTACAGGGATTAATTTTGCAGCAGAAAAATAATTGTATGAAAATTGAGAAAGTAACAATTGCCGATGTAAAAGATATTGTTGACTTACTGAACAGTGCTTATCGTGGCGAAAGTTCAAAAGAAGGCTGGACAACAGAAGCACATTTGATTGGAGGAAACAGGCGCACAGATGATAACAATGTGATTGAAACAATGAATTTACCTGGTAGCACAACACTAAAATGTACGGATGAAAATAACAATATTGTTGGCACAGTGAATTTGCAAAAGCACGGCAACAGGTTATATCTTGGAATGCTCAGTGTATCGCCCAGGTTACAGGGAAAAGGCACAGGTAAACTATTATTGCAGGCAGCCGAAGATCATGCAAAAGAAGTTGGTTGTGAGACTGTTTATATGAGCGTCATTTCAGTGAGGGATGAACTGATTGCATGGTACAAACGCCATGGTTTTGTTGATACAGGCGAACGGAAAGATTTTAATGAAGATGGTTTGACTGGTAATCATTTGCAAAAACTGGAATTTGCAATACTGGAAAAAAGAATCTGACACTACTTTCCCCTATTTTCGCTAAAAGATTTCAAGATGGACCTTAAACAACTTTTCGAAGAAGCGGTTGCTGAAAGTAAAACACTAAGTGAAAAACCAAGCAACGACACTTTATTACAACTTTATTCTTTATACAAACAGGCAACTGAAGGCGATATCAATATTGATGCTCCTGCTAATCCATTTGACTTTGTGGCAAAAGCAAAATACCAAGCATGGGAAGAATTGAAGGGAAAAACAAAAGAAGAAGCCATGCAGCAATACGTTGAACTGGTACAGAAACTGAAAAGCTAATTGCCCAGGACTTCCTTATAAAGATCAATCATCTGTTTGCCAATTACTGAATAATTAAACTGTGCTGCTGCTTCAGCACTGATTGTGTTTTTATTAAACCGATCAGCATTCTGCAGAAAATAATTTAAAGCTTCAGCAAGCTGTTTTGTATTATTTTTTTCTACTAAAATGCCATTGGTTTCAGTAATCAGTTCTGATATACCTCCCACATCAGATGAAATAACAGGTATTCCACAACACAAAGCTTCATTCACCACACAGGGAAGGTTTTCATAATGACTGAAATGTACTAATGCATCTGCTGCCTGCATATGCCTGGCCACTTCTGTATAAGAAAGAGTTCCTTTCCATTCAACCTGTTTATCCAATCCAAGTGTGGTTGCCAGTTGCCTGTATTCTTCTGATGAAGGGCCAATGAACTGCATTTGCCAGTTACTGTTTGTTTGATTAAGCAACGCAAGAGCATTCAAAATTCCTTCAACGTTCTTAAACGGGAACATCATTGAAACATGCACAAATCTTTTAACCTGGTTAATTTCATGTACAGGGTAAAACATTTTGACATCAACTGCATTACGGATAATATATGGCTTCCCTTTTAAGTTGAATAATTGTTCCAGTAATTTCCTGTGATACATTGATACACTAAACACTGCATCAGCCTGTTCAAATACTTTTTTTGTTGACGAGCGGAAATACCAGCTTCTTTTTTCATAACGATCAAAGCTCTCTTTGATATAAACTGTTGAATGCTCGGTAACAACAAAAGGAATATTGAATTTTTGCTTCAGCCATATAGCCCCCGCTCCCATTTTTACAGGAACATGTACATGCACAAGATCAGGCATACCCTTTTCCCTGATATACTTTTTTAAAGTGCTGTAGAGGTTTGAATAATAAGAAAGATTATAAAAAAGATGTGCAACAGGTTTAATTGATGCAAACCGAAATGGGATATAATTTATCTGAGCATGCAGATTATTTTCTTCTTTTGCTTCATTTTTCAGTTCCCGGTTTTTAAGCAAATGAACTGTTTGGGGAATATGAATCACATCAACATAATTGTGCAAAGCCAATGACCTTGCATGGCGCTCTACAAAATCTCCATCGTAAGGATCAGCAGAACTGGGATACCAGCTGCAAAGCCAGAGCACTTTCATGATTCCTGCTGTTTTTGTGATAAAAATTTTTCTTCCATTACTTTCACCAGCAGATTCCAGTCATTTCTCCTGAATAATAAAAAATCGGCAAACCTGCTTTGATATTCTTTTGAATGAGCAAATATCATGTAACTCATGTAAGTGATATAGCCAACACTACTCACCATTGCCGCACCGTTTATTCCAAGAACAGGAATGAGCAGTATATCGCCTGTTACAATAACTGCCAGAGCAATCACATTCCCCCAAAAATTAATGTTCAGTACTTTTTTCCCGCTATAATAGGCCGCAAGCAGATGCACAACCGAATATGACAGGATAGCCGGGATCAACAAAACAAACGGGACATACATTTTCGAGAAAGTATGTCCAAACACAAAAGGAAAAAGCCAGTAACTTGTAGCAGCAAGCAGCAAACATATCAGTGTGTAAGTGATAATCAGACCTCTTGAAAGTAACTGCATCTTTTCATTCATCTCTTCCTTCCTGCCCGATGCAGTCATTGGAAATACAACGGAAGCAAGTATAGCCGGAATGATGTAAAACATTTGCTGCAGTTTACATGCCTGTATATAATTACCCAGTTCTTCAGCAGAGCAATATTTATTCACAAAAAAGTAATCAATGCGGTACATTAAGTAAGTCATAGAATTGGTAACAACACTGATCAATGCAAATGAAATAAACTGAAGAAGTAAATCAGCCGGAATCATTCTGATATCTTTCCTTCTCACATATTTAACCAGGAAAAACAACGCCATCAGGATTCCTTGTGCAAGGAATCCGGTGAAATAAAGTTTTACATACTGATCATCACCGAGGTAAGCACTGATAATTGAATTATTGGGAACAAGTAAAGCAAGAAATATGTTTACAGAAACAAGTAAAATATTCGGCCATTTAAAATCCATTTTAGCATAGAGCAAAGCAATGAAAAAACTGATCAGCAAATTGCCTGCGAGAAAAACCGTTGCAGAAAAACAAAACATATCTCTGCCAAAAGGCACTTCAATTGCCGAAGTAAAATAACGGATAAGAAAATAAACCGGCAGCATAATGAAAGCCGTCCAGCCAATTGCAAGTAAAGACAGCTGGGCTTCGTTCATTTTTTTTTGCGACAGGTAATAACCCATCGGCGCTTCCAGGCATAAGCTGATAATAATCTGAACAAATGCAAAGATGTTGATGATGTAATAAATCTTACCGCTTCCGTCAGAATGAAAATGACGGGCAACAAGAATATTCAACAGCATTACCGACAGGAAATAAATTCCCCGCCAGAATATACTTGTAAATAATGCTTTTTCTAATTTCACGTTTATCAACCGGTATCCTCAAATATAGACCGAAACCAGCGAATAAAAGAATAATAGGACTGATTGAGCCGGCTACACAACTTGCAGATACACTTGGTAAAGCAAGAGCAATTTTGTTTCTTTATTTTTACACATCTTAGAACATGGCATCAATCAATCATATCATTAATAAAAAGGCGAAAGAAAACAGGGAAACCGGTTTAAACGTAAGCAGTAAACAAAGCGGTGGCCGTTTCTTTGAAAAGAAAGGTCGCCCCAACGTTCGTTTCAAGGGAGTTTCTTTCCTGAAAAGTTTCAGTATTTACCAGTTTATGCTGAAAATCCCCACCTGGAAATTTCTTTCGGTAATGGGTCTTTCTTACGTAATTGTAAACATTTTTTTTGCCTGCATTTATTTTTTAGTTGGTGTTGAGCAGTTAGGTGGTATGGAACAACATTCCACTTTAGGTAAATTCTGGGAAGCGTTTTTCTTCAGTGCCCAAACACTTTCAACTGTTGGCTACGGGCATGTATATCCTATTTCATTAACAGCAAATTCAGTAGCAGCTTTTGAATCAATAACCGGATTGCTGATGTTTGCCATTGCAACGGGCTTAATGTATGGGCGTTTTTCACAACCTAAAGCATTTCTCATTTTCAGCAAGAATGCGTTGTTTGCGCCTTTTAAAGATGGATATGCACTCATGTTTCGTTTTGCACCTTACAAAAATCATTTTTTAACTGATGTGGAAGTAAAGGTTACGCTTGTATTGAAGATGCAGGATAAAGACAATGAAAAAAAGAACAGGTTTTACAGTCTTGATCTCGATCTTTCAAAAGCAAATACACTTTCAAGCAACTGGACCATTGTTCATCCAATAAATGAAGAAAGCCCGCTATACAATTTAACCCGTAAAGAAATAAAAGAAGCGGAAGCAGAAATACTGGTTTTTGTGAAAGGCTATGATGAAGAATATTCCAACTCAGTTGTAAGCAGGGGCTCTTATATTGCAGATGAATTTGTTTACGGTGCTAAATTTGACATGATGTATGAACCGAGTGAAGACAAAAGCACTACGCTGCTGCACCTGAATAAAATTGACAACTATCATCATGAAGAATTACCTGTAACAATTTAGAAATGACAATAACAGGCACAGATATTCAACAGGCAATTGCATTTTTATCAAACGGGGAACTTGTAGCTATCCCTACTGAAACCGTTTACGGACTTGCTGCGAATGCATTAAATGAAGATGCTGTATTAAAAATTTACGCAGCTAAAAACAGACCACAATTCAATCCCTTGATTATGCATGTTGCTTCGCTTGAAAAAGCAAGGCCTTACATTCAGCATATTCCTGCAGAAGCAAAATTACTGGCAGATGCTTTCTGGCCGGGACCATTGACAATTCTGTTCAACAAAACAAATGCAGTACCCGATCTTGTTACTGCAGGCAGCAACAAAGTTGCTATACGTGTTCCCAATCATGCATTAACACTTGAATTATTAAGTCAGATCGATTTCCCACTCGCTGCACCAAGTGCAAATCCTTCAGGCTATGTAAGTCCAACAACTGCAGAGCATGTTTACGAAGGTCTTGCAGGAAAAATTCCTTATATCCTTAATGGCGGCGAATGTACTGTTGGAGTTGAATCAACCATTGTTGGATGGAATGATGAAGACGAACTGGAAGTATACCGGCTCGGAGGAATTTCAGTTGAAGCAATTGAGAAAGCAGTTGGAAAGAAAATCAATGCAATTAAAAAAATAACAGAGAACCCCGATGCACCTGGTCAGTTGAAAAGTCATTACGCAACGCATACACCGTTGTACATGGGAAAAGCAGATGAGATGATCCGCAGGTTTGAAGACAAAAAAATTATCCTCATCAATTTCTCTCAATATCACCCGGATATTCCAAAGGATCAGCAATTCATTTTATCGGAAAATGCCTCGCTTGATGAAGCGGCAAAAAACCTGTTCCGCATTTTGCGTGAAACAGACAAATTGAAAGCAGAGATAATTCTTGCTGAACATTTGCCCAATGAAGGTTTGGGACGTGCTATCAACGACAGACTGGAAAGAGCCCAGTTTATTATGAAGTAATGATTTAATCTATTCCCAGAATTTTATTGGGAAATGACTGCAGTTGCCATTGGGCAAATGGCTTAACTTTTTACCAGCTTCATTTAAGGCTTCAGCTGTTGCATGCTGTTCAATAAAAGGAAACAACTCCCGTTCTTCAAAGCGGATATGTTTCTCCAGCAAATCTCTGAACGAAGCAATTAATTCTATCTGACTATTCTTTTTTTCCAGTGCATCAATCACCGATCTGATCTGCTGATGTTCCTGCATCATCTGATCATACAATTGCTGCAACTGAGGTAATTGCAGAAGAGAAGGTTTTAAATGCTCCTCTTCTGCAATAAAATGACCGTTCAGTTCATCATTCCATGCGGCAAGGATAAAATCACGCATAACACCAGTATCAGCATTTTTCTGCAGGCCTTTCTTCAAAAGCAGAACAGCCATCAGTCCATTGTGATGCTGATGTGATAGCGGATAAAGATTTTTATCCCTTTGCATGGTTTATTTTAAACCGTTAATGATTTGTACAAATTCATCAGCTTTCAAAGAAGCACCTCCAACTAAACCACCATCAACATCAGGCTGACCAAAGATTTCTTTTGCATTTGCACCTTTCACACTTCCACCATACAAAATAGAAATGTTATCAGCTACCTCTTTACCGTACTGTGCAGCCAGTACTCCTCTAAGGTGAGCATGCATTTCCTGTGCCTGTTCAGATGTTGCTGTTTTACCAGTACCAATAGCCCAGATTGGTTCGTAAGCAATAATAATTTTCTGAAGATCATCAGCACTTAAATGAAACAGACTTTCTTTCAGCTGGTTTCCAACAAATTCATTTTGTGTACCTGCTTCACGGATAGCCAGTGCTTCACCACAGCAAAAGATTGGAGTTAAGCCATAAGACAATGCAATGTTTACTTTATCAGCAAGCATTTGATTGCTTTCGTTAAAGTATTCTCTTCTTTCACTATGTCCAAGCACTACATAACCAACACCAATTGATTGCAGCATTTCAGCTGAAGTTTCACCGGTATAAGCACCTGCTTTTTGTGTGTAGCAGTTCTGTGCAGCAACACCTGCTTTTGTACCTTTCAGTTTCTCAACAACCATTGTGAGGTAAGGAAAAGGTACAGCAAAAACCACCAGCTGGTTTTCGTTTACACTATGTGGTGTATTAGTAATATCGTTGATCAACTGTTCGGCCTGTTGATACGTTAAATTCATTTTCCAGTTTGCAGCGGCAACTTGTTTACGCATGTTCTGATGTTTTAAAATTGATAATTATAAATATGCTGCAGAATTTTTCTGTCAGCGTCTGTAATAAATTTATTTTTCAGGTACATCCAGTTTTCAATATCACGGGTTGCTTTGTCAAGCATATACTTTTCGCCCGTTTTAATATTCCAGGTAAAATCGGCGATGTACTTTGCCGATAATCCTTCTGTTAAAATATTACTGCAAACACCGCTAACCAACCCCGTGGTTAATGATGAGTTGATGGCAACTTTTGTATAATCACCCAGCATAACGCCGCATTTATTTCCTGCGCTGATCCATTGATGCAGGTGCGGATTCCAAATTTTCACTTCACCGGCAGTGTTCTTGATATTTGAACAGGAAGCTCCTGCCCCAACATTACACCACTCGCCTATCACTGCATCGCCAATATATCCATCGTGTGCTTTGTTGGAATAATCAAAAAAGATACTGTTCTTGATTTCACCTCCAACAGTACATTGCCTTCCAACAGTTGTTGCACCATAAATTTTGCTACCCATCTTCACCACCGATTTTTCCAATGCGGCAAACGGTCCACGTATCATGCTTCCTTCCATGAGGAGACAATCTTTTCCAATATAAACAGGACCTGCAGATGCATTTAAGAAACAATGTTCAACAACAGCTCCTTCTTCAATAAATATTGCTTCGGGATGAATTACATGATTGGTTGATGAAACAGGCTGAGATGATCTGTTATGAGTGATGAGTTCGAAATCAGCTTTGCTGTTTGTTTCACTGTAGCGTACCAATTCAAACGGATATTGAATCAGCTGTTCCTTCGTTTTCCATTCTGTAAATGCAACAGATTTACAATCATCAGCTGCAAAACCAAAAGAAAGCTGTTGAGCTGTTCTTACCGCCATCACAAGTCCGTTCTGAATAATTCCCTGTTCCAACGACAGATTCCGGATTTGCTCAAGCAACTCAGCCGATGCAATCAATGCTGCATTGATGAACAAAAAATCTTTCCCTGTGGCAGATGGAAATTTTTCCTGCAGGTAAGCTTCTGTAAGTGTAAATGATTTCGAATGAAGTAAAAGTTCCCATCTCTCCCTGTTTGTTAAAATGCCTGCTCTGATTTCTGCAACAGGCCTTATGGCAGTAAAGGGATAAAGTGTAGTACGAGCTGTAGTATCGAAGAGAACTATATTCAACTCATGATTTGTTTAAAAGCAAGCAAAATTACAGGAATCGGCTACTTAAAAAAATAAAAAGGTTGACAGCCTGAACTGTCAACCTTTTTACAAAAAAAGCAGAATTCTTTATTGTGGTAACAACACCTGGTTAATTTTAAACAAATCACCGTTTACAGCAGGTCTGTCAACACCTGTAGCAGTTACAGTTGCTGCAGCAGCTGTAGCATTGGCAACACCTTTTACCGATAAACCAACACCTAAGTTGTTGGATAATGTAACGGCAATGGATAAGCCCGGGTGAGCAGGGATAGCTGTGTTCAGCAATGTTGGGTAACTGGCAGCAGTTGTACCAAAGTTTACAGAGAAGTAACGCTGCCCCATCATATGATAAACAACAATACCTTTCACTGCCTGTGCGGTTAACACGCCATACAATGCAGGGTTAGAAAATACCGTTGGCGATCCCACTAAAGTAGTGGTTGCTGCAGGAGCATTTGCTGTTGCATATGCAGTTGCAGCAGCAGTAGCTGTTGCAACATCTGCACCACCGGCAATCTGTGCATCGTAAACAGCTTTATAGGTCTGTGCATAAACAAGCGGGTAAGCTTGTGCATACAACACAGCCTGGAAAGCAGCATTGGTTGGAGCAAATATAGTAAGATTTGCGAACGGCTGACCTAACGCATACTGCAAACTTGAAGTTGATGAAGACGTTAAACCTGAATCAGCACGTAATACAGCAGCCATAAAATAAGCATAATCAGGATCACGGCTTAAAGTATCAAGCAATACTCTTGTTGGAGGAGCAACAACAGCAGCTACAGAATGTACCACACCGTTTGAACCGGTAAATACATCTGTTGCAGTAACAGGAATATTGTTGAGCCATTTTCCTGTAGCCCTGCTTGATGGGAAAATGGACATCTTAATTGGAATTGATGTAGTTGGTAATGACGATACAAATGCTACAGTGGTAATATCCAGTGCACTCTTCTTTTCAACATTGGGAACTGTTGTTGCAATTTGTGCCCCTGTTATTTTTTCGTTTGGTATGATGTGATGCTGAAGCGCTTTGGTTAAATCAGCAACAGGCATTGCATTCACAATAGTAAGCGATAAGCCTGAAGCTGTAAACGCAGCATCAGTTGGTGCAAACACAGTAAAGTTTGCATTTGGCTGATCAAGCACTGTGTACAATCCTGTTCTGTTTAAAGCAGCAGTAAAGATTGAATAGCTGCTGTTGGCTGCTATTTTCTTGGCAATGGTTGTTGTTGCATCACCCGGATCGTAAACAGCACCCGGAACTGGTTCATATATTTTGTTACAGGATACCAGCACAAGCACAATCAGTGCAAACGCAGCCTGTATTTGTTTTGATTTAAATATCTTATTCATCATTTTTTCTTTAGAGTTTAAAAATTAAAATACGTTATAAGCAAAGCTTACATAATACAATCCGCCAATGGCTGGGTTGCCCGGGCCTTGCACATAGTATTGATTTAAGATATTATTTCCTCCGATTTTAAATACAGACCTTGTTTTTGGTATTTTATAACTGAGCTGCGCATCAAGTGTATTGATTGCAGGAACTGTACCGTTGATGAAATCACTTTCAAACTTGTAAGCATCCATCCATTTGTAAGTAATGTTGAACGCATACCTGTCGTTTTTACCAAAGCCTGTGTTTGCAAGCTTCAGGTTAACCCTGTATTTGGGTGTATTGAAAGATGCCTGGAATCCTTGTGGCACATCCGTTAAATTATCGCTGGAGAAGTTGGCTCCAATAGAGAAGTTAGCTGGTAACCTGTAATCAACACCAATACCAAAACCGTAAGTTTTCACTTTTGTAGTTGAGTTTACAGGAATAGAAAACTTCTTCTTGGTAGTTGTTGGATTCTGCATTACTAAACGACGTGTAAGGAAATCCTGGTACTGACCATAATAAGTATATGCATCAATCAACAATTTCTCATTCAGGTTAAGACCCTTATAACCAAATTCAATTGAACTTACTGATTCAGGTTTCAGATCTGTTACTGTTACCACTTCGCTGGTTGGCACATCGTTTACAATTGCATAAACAGGATTACTGTTCAGGCCATAATAAGAACGGAAGTTTTTATGTCCGCCAATCAACCAGTAGTCACCACCAACAAACAGGTTAATCCATTGCATTTGTGTACTTGGGAAACGATAAGCTGTTTGATAAGAAAGACGCAGGTTATTGTTTTTGCTGATGCGGAACAATGCAGTTGCTCTCGGAGTAAAACGCTCTTTGAAGTTTTGGTTTTTATCAAAACGTCCGCTTACTGTAAGTCTTACTTTTTGATTGAACAACTCTTTCGCTACCTGAACAAAAGCACCGATTTCTGTAATACCGATTGTACCGGTACTGTCGGCGAATAAAGTTCCCTGTGAATTCAGTACATACTTTTTATAGTTACCGCCAATGAGAATTTCAGCAAAACCTTTTGTTACACTTGAAAGGTTGTACTGTCCTTCGATATTGTACAAATCAGACCTGTCGAGGAAACGGCCACCACCATAAGGAGCTCCTGATTGTGGTTTACCAATCGGAATACCTTTAATGAAATTAAACAGGTTATTAAATGTAGTGGTACCTGGAAGCGGGCGACCCTGATCTGCAAAATTTCTTGCAGCAATATGTGCCTGCTGATCTGTCATACCCAATGATAAACGACTGTTGAGGTAACTGGCAACATATTCAGGCAACCACTGTTGAGTTGGTTTCCATGCTTCGTTAAAGAATGAAGTAGTAGCTGTAAGGTTGTAAGAGTTACCTGAATTTTCCTGCGTTGTATATGCACGCAGTAACCAGTTCTTACTGTTCAGTTCAAATTTAAACTGACCCATTTTCATATCCTGAAGGCTATACCTGTCGCTTCCTGTATACACAGTATTACCTGTGCCCCAGTATCCGCTGAGGATAGCTTCAATTTTGTTTGTGATTTTATAGTTGATAGAACCACCAACTTTAAAGTTTACTGTATTGGGATCAATCAGTTCTTTTTCAGTATAACCGGTTCTTGAAACATACATGGTTGAAGGCAAAGTAGCAATCAAAGATGCATAACCTGGAATTGATGCAAAGTTGTTGATGATGGGGCGTATATCCCTTGCAACTTCATCACCATAAACGTTGATACCATTATAAGCAGGATCAGTAATTCTGTCGCCGCCAATAAATTGACCGGTTGCTTTATTGTAATTCCTGTTATCACCAGCCAGCCAGTCTTTTGCCTGTACCAGTTCACTGGTAATTTTAAATGCAAGGCGTTCGTTTACTTTATGAGCCCATCTCATACTCCAGTTGAAGTAAGGAGACACATCTCTGAACTTTTGATCGGTATGCATAATACCTTGTTTAATCTGTACTGAAAGTCCCTGGTATTTGAATGGGTTCTTGCTTGTAAGAAGCAATGTTCCGTTCATACCACCTGGGCCATACAATGCAGAAGATGCACCGGGCAAAAGTTCCATATTATCAACATCGAGTTCGGTTAAACCAATTACACCACCAACAGAAAAGTTAAGACCAGGAGCCTGGTTATCCATTCCATCAACTAATTGGTTAAACCTTACGTTACCACTTCCAAGAAAACCTCTTGTTGTTGGAGTTTTAAAGGTGAGTGATGATGCCATCATATCAACACCTTTAAAGTTGTTGATTACATCATAATAAGAAGCCGAAGGCGCACCCTGAATGGTAGTTGCACTTGCTCTTTCAATACTTACGGGCGATTCAAGAATTTTTGTAGCAACCCTTGTAGCTGACACAACTACCTCCTGACCCAAAGTTGAAGCTGTTGCCAACTCAACATTTACATCAGCAGAAGCGCTGCTTACAGTTATTTCTTTGGCTTCATAACCAACGGAGGAAATAACAAGTGTTACGGGAAGTTTTGATACGGAGAGACTGAACTCTCCTTTTTCATCTGTATAAACACCTTGTTGGGTTCCTTTAATTGCAACAGAAACTGCAGGGATACCCTCTTTTGTGCTTGCATTTTTTACGTTTCCTTTGATAACAACGGATTGGGCCATTGAGTGAAGAGACAGCAGGCAAACCGTTAACATCAAGAAAAGACCTGGTAGCTTTTTCTTCATATATTCAGTTGTTTTTGTGAATTGTACCGGCCAAAATAGGAATTCTATATATTATAGAAAAAAAATCTTTTAGCACCATTCCCGCCCTGTGAAAACAAAAACTTGGCAAGGTTACGCAGCCATTCTATTTTAGCTGTATGAATAACTATCATTTTCCCAATCAAACAGGCTATTATAAAGGCAAAGTAAGAGACGTTTACAGTATTGGCAACGACTTATTGGTAATGATTGCCAGCAACCGTATTTCAGCTTTCGACGTTATTCTTCCCCGCCCCATCCCTTATAAAGGACAGGTTTTGAACCAAATAGCTGCTTACATGCTCAAAGCCACCGACGATATTTGCCCAAACTGGCTGCTGGATGTACCTGCACCAAATGCAAGTATCGGCAAACGCTGCAGCCCATTTAAAATTGAAATGGTTGTTCGTGGTAACCTGGTTGGTCATGCCTGGCGTACTTATTCATCCGGCAAAAGAGAACTGTGCGGAGCAGCCATGCCCGATGGATTAAAAGAAAATGACTACTTCCCTACTCCCATCATCACCCCTTCAACCAAAGCTGAAGCAGGGCACGATGAAGACATTTCTCCTGCAGAAATTATTCAACAGGGAATTTGCACGGCAGCCGAATGGGAGCAACTGAGCAACTATGCATTGCAATTGTTTGCAAGAGGAAAAGAAATTGCAGCGAAGCAGGGTTTGATTTTAGTTGATACAAAATATGAGTTTGGAAAAATTGGCTATACTATTTATTTGATGGATGAAATTCATACTCCTGATTCATCAAGGTATTTTTATGCTGATGGATTTGAAGAACGCCAGCAAACAGGTGAACGCCAGAAACAACTGAGTAAAGAGTTTGTACGTGAGTGGCTCATTGCAAATAACTTCATGGGAAAAGAAGGTCAAACCGTTCCTGAAATGACAGATGAATGGGTTGATACAATCAGCAAACGATACATTGAGCTTTATGAAAAAGTGATTGGAGAAAAATTTGAACCGCAGGATCTGAGCGATGAAGAAACCAGTAAACGCATTGTTGAAGCATTACAAAAACTGTAAGTAAAACTAAGATTACAAATGAAAAAATTATTGTGCTTATCCTTTCTGCTGCAGTTTGTGATGAATGTAAACGCACAGGAACCCTATCTCGTTGTAGGAACATATACCAGCACAGGAAGTGATGGCATTTATGTTTACCAGTTTAATGAAAAAACAGGCGAAGCAACAAAGAAGAGTTATGCAAAAATTTCCAATCCTTCATATCTAGTAGTTTCTCCCGATATGAAGTTTGTATATGCAGTAAATGAAGACAATACAGGTTCTGTATCTGCATTCAGTTTTAATAAAGATTCTGCAAAACTTACATTCATCAACCAAACAACAAGTGGTGGTATTCACCCCTGCTATATCAACATCAGTAAAGAAGGCAAATATGTTGTTGTTGCAAATTATACCAGTGGATCTGTTGCTGTTTGCGGGATTAATTACAATGGTTCTGTAAGTCAGCCACGACAGATCATCCAAGATAAAGGAAAAAGTATTGTCGCTGGCCGGCAGGATGAACCACATGTGCATTCTGTTGTTTTTTCGCCCGATTATAAATATTTGTTTGCACCTGATCTTGGAATTGACAAGGTGATGGCTTACAAAGTAGCGCCTGAAAGCGGAGCATTATCTCCTGCAGAGCCAGCTTTTGCAGAAGTAAAACCCGGAGCAGGTCCAAGGCATTTTGAATTTCATCCAAATGGCAAGTATGCTTACCTGATGGAAGAATTAAGTGGTGCTGTAAGCGTGTTTAAATATGATAACGGAAAACTGAACCTGTTGCAAAACATTTCATCACACCCGTTGAGTTTTGAAGGTGCAAAAGGTTCGGCTGATATTCATGTTTCACCTGATGGACGTTTTCTTTACTGCAGTAACCGTGGTGATGCCAATTCAATTGCCATCTTCAGTATTAACCAGGAAACAGGAATGCTTCGTATTGTTGGGTTTCAGCCAACATTAGGATTGCATCCAAGAAATTTCACACTTGATCCAACTGGAAATTTTCTGCTCGTAGCCAATCGTGACAGTGATGAAATTGTTGTGTTTAAAATTGACAAACAAACAGGCTTACTTGAAGACACGAAAAAAAGAATCAAAGTTCAAAAACCTGTTTGCCTGAAATGGATTGTAAAAATTTCACCATACGCTAAATGGAAATAAAAAAAGTTTATCCCGAAAGCATGCCTGTTCCGAAGGGACATTATTCGCCTGCAGTGGTGCACAACGGCATTGTGTATGTGAGTGGACAGTTACCTGTTAACGAACAAGGTGAACCACAGACAAACAGTTTTGAAGACCAGGTTCGATGCTGCATGAAAAACATCGAAACAATTTTAATAGCAAGTGGAAGTGATCTGCAGCATATCCTGAAAGTAAATGTATTTCTCAGCAACATTCAGAACTGGTCTGCATTCAATTCTATTTATGCTGAAATAATGGGCGATCATCGTCCTGCAAGAATTGTTGTTCCCTGCAACCAGCTGAATTACGGATGTGATATTGAAATTGATTGCATTGCTTCACTCTCAGATCATAAACCATTGAAGAAACATTTATGAGCATCAGTAAAGAAAGTATACAAGAAGCGCATGAACGGATAAAACCTTTTATTCATCAAACGCCTGTTCTTACTTCAGCAACATTGAATAATTTTTCAGGAGCCGAATTGTTTTTTAAATGCGAAAACTTCCAGAAGATCGGCGCATTTAAAATCCGTGGCGGCATGAATGCTTCACTTTCTTTACCAAAAGATCAGCTGCAGAATGGATTGGCCACACATTCATCGGGCAATCATGCACAGGCTATTGCTTATGCTGCAAGAGAACTGAAAACAAAAGCATTTATTGTAATGCCGGAAAACTCACCGCAGGTAAAAGTTGATGCAGTGAGAGGATATGGTGCCGAAATAACCTTTTGCGAAAACAATCAACAGGCAAGAGAAGCAACATTGCAATCTATTGTTGAAAAAACAGGTGCTGCATTTATACATCCTTACAACGATGAACGTGTGATTACCGGGCAGGCAACCTGTGCAAAAGAGTTGCTGGAAAAAATTCCCGGTCTTGATACGATTGTTGCACCGGTTGGTGGTGGCGGTTTATTAAGCGGCACATCACTCAGTGCTCATTATTTTTCATCAGCAAAAGTGTATGCTGCCGAACCGGAAGGTGCAGCAGATGCTGTGTTATCATTCCGCAGCGGCAAAATAGAAACAGCACCGTTTGTAAAAACAATTGCGGATGGTTTGTTGACAAAACTGGGTGATAAAACCTTCCCTATTATTCAGCAATATGTAACAGATATTCTTACTGTAAATGATACAGAAATAATCGCTGCAATGAAACTGGTTTATGAACGCATGAAAATTGTGATTGAACCAAGTTCGGCAGTAACACTTGCAGCAGTTCTTAAAAACAAAGATGTATTTGCCGGGAAAAAAGTGGGAATCATTTTCTCCGGAGGCAATGTTGATTTAAAGAAACTGGGCGAATGGTTCAGCTAAATCCTATCAACTCAATCCCGTAATCTTTCCGTTTGCATCAATATCAATTGTTTCAGCTGCAGGAATATTTGGCAAGCCTGGCATACGCATCATTTCACCCAACACCGGAATAACAAAGCCGGCACCAGTGGCATATTCAAATTCCCTTACTGTAATAATAAAACCTTTGGGTCTTCCTGTTTTGCGCTCATCATCCGATAAACTCTTGGGCGTTTTTGCCATGCAAACAGGCATTTTATCAAAGCCAAGTTCCTTAATCTGTTCAAGCTGTGCTTTTGCTTTTACAGAATATTCAACGGTTGATGCACCATAAACTTTTGTTGCAATTGTTTCAATCTTTTCTTCCATTGAATGATGACCGTTGTACAACGGCTTCAGTTCGCCGGGTTCTTCCTGGATTTGTTTTACAAGCGCAGCAGCAATCTCCGTCATACCATTTCCGCCTTGGGCAAATCCTTTGCAAACAATTGCTTCCACACCATAGTTGCTGCAGAAATCTTTTATGAGCTGAATTTCTTCTTCCGTATCGCCGGGAAAATAATTAATGGCAACAACAGGCTTGTATCCAAACAGGAACATATTTTCAATATGCTTGCCGAGATTTCCTAATCCCTTCTCTACATGTTTCGCTGAAGCTGAATTGTATTCATCTTTCTTTGCCCCACCGTGATGCCGCATAGCCCTAACCGTTGCAACAAGAACAACAGCCTTGGGTTTTAATCCGCTGTATGCACATTTAATATCAAAGAATTTTTCTGCACCAAGGTCAGCACCAAAGCCGGCTTCAGTTACTGCATATTCGCTCAATGATAATCCCATTTTTGTTGCAAGTACAGAATTGGTTCCTTGTGCAATACTTGCAAATGGTCCGCCATGCAGCAAAGCAGGATTACCTTCCAGCGTTTGCACAAGATTGGGTTTGATTGCATCTTTCAGCAACACTGCTAAAGCACCAACCGCATTCAGGTCACGTGCAAAAACAGGTTTGCCTTTCATAGTGGTGCCGATGTAGATATTTCCCAACCTTTGTTTGAGATCATCCATGCCTTCAGAAAGACAAAGAATCGCCATAATTTCAGAAGCCGGGGTAATATTAAATCCATCCTGCCTTGGCATACCATCGGATGAACCGCCCAACCCAATAATGATATGTCGCAATGCACGATCATTAAGGTCCATCACCCGTTTCCACACAATAGTCCTGGGATCAATATTCAGACTGCGTTTTTTATTCTGAAGATTATTATCAATTAATGCCGATAGTAAATTGTTGGCTTTTTCAACTGCAGAAAAATCACCGGTAAAATGCAGGTTAATATCTTCCATTGGAATAATCTGCGAATAACCTCCTCCCGCAGCTCCTCCTTTCATACCAAACACAGGCCCGAGTGACGGTTCACGTAAAACCGCAACAGCTTTTTTCCCGATTTTGTTTAACCCATCTGTAATACCAACAGTCATAGTGGTTTTACCTTCACCTGCCGGAGTTGGTGTTACAGCAGTTACAAGAATCAGGTTATGCTGCTTAATTTTCTCTTCATCAATCAAATTCAGCGGAAGTTTAGCCTTGTATTTACCATAGTATTCAAGGTCGTCATTACTTACATTCAGAGTTCGTGCAATCTCTTTGATATGCCTTATGGCGGCCGACTGGGCAATTTCAATGTCAGGGAGCATAGAATAATTTTTGGGGTACAGAAATACCCTTGTTAACAATCGTTAGTACTAATATCAGCCAATCAAACTGATTATACAAAACAAAAAAGCTGATTTTCATCAGAACTCCGGAGCTTCTTCGGGCATAGTTTTTCCTCTTATTGCTGAAGATTTCTTCAGCCCTTAAATCATTGAAAGGCAGTTTCTCTGTAATTTCATTGCATGAGTAAGATTGTTTTTATTACAGGCGCTACTTCTGGTTTTGGAAAGGCCTGTGCGGAGATATTTGCTGAGAACCAATACAGCTTAATTCTAAATGGACGAAGGGAAGAAAAACTGCAGGAACTGAAAAAGGAGCTTGAACAAAAGTTCAACTCGAAAGTTCTTCTTCTGCCATTTGACGTACAGAAAAAAGAGGATGTTTTTAATGCCATCAATCAATTACCGGAAGAATGGAAAAAGATAGATGTGCTGATTAACAATGCCGGACTTGCTTTGGGCAGGGATCTTTTCCAGGATGCTGATTTAAGTGATTGGGAAACGATGATTGATACCAACGTAAAAGGCCTGCTGTATGTGAGCATGGCTGTTGTTCCGTTGATGATTCAGCAAAAAAGCGGGCATATCATCAATCTCGGATCAATTGCAGGAAAAGAAACATATGAAAGAGGGAACGTGTATTGTGCAACCAAATCGGCTGTTGATAAAATAAGCCAGGCTATGCGCATTGATTTGTTACAGCATAATATCAAGGTAACGGCTATTCATCCCGGTGCTGCAGATACTGAATTTTCAATGGTTCGTTTTAAAGGTGATGAAGAGAAGTCAGCAGCCATTTACAAGGGATACAAACCTTTGGATGCAAAGGATGTGGCCGATGCTATTTACTATACAGCATCACTGCCTCCGCATGTTTGCATCAACGACCTGGTGATAACCTGCACAGCACAGGCCAATTCTTTCTATACTTACAGAAACTAAAAAAAGTAGCACAGGCATGATTCTTGGTACTAAATAACCGTAAATTAACAGTATAAACTATAAGGGTTCCTACGTAGTAATAAAACATAGACTTGAAAAGGCTCCAATATCATATAAAAAGCTCTATCTTGTGGTATAAATCGTACCCAATATTCGAAGCCGTAAGGTCGAAAAACTATAAATCCGTACTGAAATGAAAAACTTACTTGTCATCACAGTCTTCCTGTTGCTGGGCATAAGCGTTCACTCGCAAGATGTCATCCGCCAGCGCAGTTGCAGCAATCAAACAATCATTTCACAAGTCGACAGTTTAAAAAAATCATTTGAGCAAAGTGGTTTTATGGTTTTGAAAGAAGCCAGTATGACCATGGAAAGCGAATTTGAAATGCCGGTTGTGGTTCCGCTTACACAAGGTGCATGGTATTCTATTGTGTTCATCGGCGATCCTTCCAGCAAACTGAATGAAGTGAGAATGTATGATTATGATGAAAAACAAGTATTCTACAAAAAGCTTTATGGCTTTGAAGGAAATATTATCAGCTACACTTATATGCCCAAATTTTCTGAGTGGCATATGATTAAGCCCGTACAAGTAAATAAAAGTAAGAAAGACTGCTGTGGATACATCATGCTCCTTAAGAAAGTAAAAGGAACCAATGATGTTGTTCCGGCACGTTAATGAATAGTTTTGGTTTTATCAGGTGATATAAAAGTTCCCGGTTTTCAAACCGGGACTTTTTTTATCAGCACTTTTCAAGTGCCTGCTCAATATCTGCAATAATATCATCAATATGTTCAAGCCCAACTGAAACACGAACAAGCCCATCAGTAATTCCCACGGCTTTCTTTTCAGCAACTGATAATTTGGAATGAGTAGTTGATGCGGGATGTGAAGCAATTGTTCTGCTATCGCCTAAATTATTTGTCATTGAAAGCATTTGCAGTGCGTTCAGAAATTTTCTGCCGCTTTCTATACCACCTTTCAGTTCAAATGTTACAACGGCACCACCATTGCTCATTTGCTTTTTTGCAATTGCATGTTGAGGATGTGTTGGGAGATAAGGATATTTAACCCAACTGATTTTTGAATTCGATTCCAACTTCTTTGCCAGTTGCAATGCATTTTCTGCATGCTTGTCCATGCGGATGAATAATGTTTCCAGGCTTTTTGAAAGTACCCAGGCATTGAACGGACTTAATGAAGGACCTGTATTCCGTACAAACAAATACAAATCATGAATCAGATCTTTTCTTCCAACCACTACCCCACCTAAAACTCTGCCTTGTCCGTCCATAAATTTTGTAGCAGAATGAAGAACAAGATCAGCGCCAAATTTAATTGGCTGTTGCACTGCTGGAGTTGCAAAGCAGTTATCTACAACAAAAAGAATGTTATGCTTTTTGCATATTGCTCCAACATATTCAAGATCGATAATATCAAGCCCGGGATTAGAAGGAGTTTCAACGTAAAGCAGTTTTGTATTTGGTTGAATCAACGCTTCAATTGTTTCCGGCTTGTTCATATCAAAGTAGGAAGACTCAAAACCCCACTTCGGTAAATATTTTGTAAGGATAGTGTGCGTTGAACCAAATACTGCTGAAGCTGAAAGAATATGATCACCCTTGCTGAGGAATGTCATAAACGTTGAGAATACTGCTGCCATGCCGGTACCTGTTGCAATACCATCAGCAGCACCTTCAAGTGCTGCAACTTTAGCAATAAACTCATCAACTGTTGGATTAGAGAAACGGGAGTAGATATTTACATCAAGACTATCATCTGCAAAAGCTGCAGCCATATCTTCAGCAGAATCATAAACAAAACTGCTTGTCAAAAACAAAGGTGCACTATGTTCCTTTTCATTTGTTCTTTGCTGTAAACGTATTGCATCTGTTTGCGGATGTCTCTTGCCCATAACTTAAGGTTGATCTTGTTTGAGCAGCGAAGTTACACCCTTAGCTTTTTTTACACGCAGAAAAATAAAACTATCTGCGAATATTAAAGTCTTTACTAACGAACGCTTTTAATACAAATAGTTGTAATAATACCTGCTGAGTGTTTTGTAAAAAAGTAACACGGCTGTAAGAAAAAGCAAGACTAAACTGGCAACAGTGTAAAACGGCCAGCACAAGTACACATAAATTCCTGCAAGAATAAGCCGTATGTATTCAAGATAAAATATCCACCTCCGTTGTTCAAGCATGGCCCCGGTTGTAATTACACTCACTAAAATGAATAAAGCAGCAACAGCCATTCGGGCACCTGAAAAATAATGTTCAAAGAGGATAACAACAAACAGTAAAACAAGTGTACAGATAGTTTGGCCTTTAATATAATTACGCAGAGCTGCTGTTTGCTGCAAATGCGGATTCTTCACAGAAAACTTGCGTTCAAGTCCCATTCTTATACGGGGATCAATATCGTCGGGTTTTCCAAAAACAGTTCTCAGTTTTGATTTCCATCCTTTGGCTCTTCCAAATGCTACTGCTATTTCCATCATAAAATGAAAATGCTGCCACAAAAAACTGTAACTGTCAAGAGGTTTGGTTAAACCATAAACAGGTTTTGACTCTTCTTTTACAAATGTGCCAAACAGTTTATCCCAGATAATAAGTACATCGCCATAATTCTTATCAAGATATTCCGGGTTTGAACTGTGATGAACCCGATGGTGTGATGGTGTAACGAAAATATATTCAAACCAACCAAGCTTACCTATCAGTTGTGTATGTGTAAAAAAAGGATAAGCACCATGAATCAGTAACAAAATTGTAATCATTGAAGGTGAAAAACCAATCAATGGTAATACTGCCCAAAATAAACAACGTGCAGCCGACTGAAACACGGTAATTCTTGCGGATACGGTGAAATTATATTCATCGCTTTGGTGATGTACCACATGCACTCCCCAAAACAAATTCACTTCATGTCCAAAACGATGATACCAATACCATAAAAAATCTGTAAAAAGGAATAATAATATCCAGGCAATAACTCCTGCTTTTATATCAAACAAAGCAAAGTGCTGATGAATCCATACAAAAAAATAAAAGAATAATCCTGTTGTAAACAAATCGCACAAACGCTCTGCAATTCCCACATTAATATTAGCAACAGCTTCATCAAATGTGTAAAGTTGCTTTTGCTTTTTTTTGCTGTAAATATATTCAAGCAACATAAACCCGGTAAACACAGGCACTGTAAAAGCCAGAATATTTAATTTCATGTTTCATGAATTTATAACGATGCAACACTTATCAGTAAATCCTTTTTGTCGGTTGTAAGTAAAACTTCCTTGCGCTCATACAACCTATGCTCAATGCTGATACTTACTGGATATGGATTCCATGTTTTAAAATGGAACTCACCAGATGAAGAAGTAAAAATTTCTTCATCTCCCCTTTTTGTAAAAACATGAGCATCCATAACCGGTTGACCAGTTGCCACATCAACAACTTTTCCTTTTACCGTTACTGGAACAAAATTTAAAATTTCAGAATAAGAAAATATCATGCGCTTACAATATGAGAAACAACATCAGCCAATACAAACAATGTTTACTCTTTTGATGCGTAATAAAGCTCATACCAATCCTGCTGCTCAAGATCAATATCAAAAGCTTTTACAATGTTCCTGATACGTGCTTCATTGCCTGATCCGATTAATGGCAGTGCACCAAGTTTGGTTAGCCAGGCAACAGCTACTGATTCAAAATGCACATTATATTTTTTCGCCAGTTCCTCCAGCTTACCTCTTACCCTTAATGGTACAAGTGCCGAACTTTCAGCTATTTGTCCTTCTGCTAATGGAGATGTAGCCAAAGGACGTATATAACGTTGCTTGATATAATCAATCTGTCCATTGTCAAATGCAGTTGTATTCAACAGGTTTAATTCTATATGATTCGTAACAATGGGCACATGCAGGTAAGAACTTAAAAGCTGATGTTGAAATACTGAAAAATTTACAACACCAATATTTTTTATTTTACCTGACTCTTTGAGTTTTCTTAATGTAATCGCTGTTTCTTCAAGATCTGACAGCGGATCAAGACCATTCAGTAAAAACACATCGATATAATCTGTATTCAGTTTTCGCAGGGAATTTTCTACACTTTCAAGAATATGCTTTTTAGAGGTATCATAATATTTAACACGAACATCTGGTCTTGACTCATGAGGAAGATTAAGACCGCATTTTGAAAACAGCACAATATCTTCCCGCTTCACTGAAGAATTGCTGATTACTTTTCCAAAAACCTCTTCGGCTTTATAGCCGCCATAAATATCAGCATGATCAAATGTGTTAATGCCAAGATCAAGACAGAGGTTTACAATTTGTTCAACTTTTGTAACAGTTACTTCTGATTCATGCCACCTGTAAAAGCCATAAATAGCCGGTGAAACTTTGGGGCCTGAATCGCTTAAATATATTTTTTTCATTTTCTCTTTTTTCAGTTGTTATTAATAAATAGTTTTTACAAGCTTGTTTTCCAAACAGAAGGAACATAAGGCGAAAGAGCTTCATCTATTTCTGTTTCCACAACATTATGAAACACATTCAGCGCAATCAGCTGTGCTGCGAAAGTGATGAGTACAATCATTTCTTTTTCTGAAAACCGTTTTGCAATACTGTTGTAAACCACATTTGCAATATTTCCGTTGTGACGGGCAACAGCACAGCCAAAATCAAGTACCTGCTGATCTTCTTTTGAAAGAGATACTTTATCGGGATTCTCACTCCAATCTGCTATTTGTTTTCTGAATAAAGCTGAGAGTTGAATACAGTTGGATGATTTTGAAATGGTATATCCATACAAGCACGCAAGACGTTCACCTAAAATCACCTGAACCTGTTGATAGAATTCACTCCATGCAGTGATGTTCTGGAAAGCTTTTGATAAAGTTTCAGGACAGAACACGTCATTATTAACTGTTGCATACTCAGTTGGGTTAAACGAATCAACTGAAACAATTTTTATTCCATTAACTGTACTGATGCGTGCCATAAATTAACTTTTAAATTATTTTCTTCTCAAATCAAGGTTATGAAAATAAAAAACTCTCGCTGCGTGAATACTTTTATACTGGTATCCCGAGGCCAGTTGCTGGTACACATTCATATAGCCAAACTGCAGGTTATCATGTTTGTTAACATGATAATGAAAGCCGGCAAAAAAACGGTTTTGATCGTATGTATTATAAACAATCTGTTTTCCGAAATTCACAAACACTTCATCAGATAAAACAAATGAAAATGTCCCGGGCTGAAATCTTTTTTTACTGAGCGGAAATTGTGTAAGAATATTATATCGTACACGAAAATTAAAATTATATCCTGCTGCTAATTCATCATTGTTTTTAATCTTATGCCTGTAACGTTCTTCCAGTCTTATCCACTGCATTAGTTTCAGCTTGGAGTATTTTGTATGCCATTGCAACTGCTGCCACGGCCTGTGTTCAGGTTGTGAAATGTTTTTATGATTATCGGCGGGAAAATGATTAACGAAAGTATATCCTGCTGTGAGTTTTGTATCATCATTCAAATACCTCGTTATACCTAAACGGATAATTCCCTGCGATAAATGATTTACAACATCCTCTTTTGTTCGAAGATGCAAATCGGCCCACATTCCCCAATGATTGGAAAAGCGGGTTTGGTTAAAATAACCAAACCACGCTTGTTCTACATCTTCTGTAGTTTTAACCTGGGCCAGTAATGACACAAAAGATGTTGTCAAAAAAGAAACAGTCAAAACAATTTTTCTCATGTACAGTTTTTGGCTGCCGTAACCGGATTCGAACCGGTGTAAAAAGTTTTATGAAAACCCTTACCTATCCCCTCGGTCATACGGCTGGTATGCGGCCTCCTGAAGAATCAGGACGCCGATTTTTTCTACGATTGCTTGCAAAGCTCTTACTTGAGCAAACCATCAACAGTAACTGCAACATAATACAGTCCGCCAATGGTAGGCCCGCCGGCATATTCTAAATGACGATTATTGAAAAGATTAGCAGCACCAACTTTTATAGTTGAATGTGCTTGGGGTAACCTGTATGTAACCTGCGCATCAATTGTACTGAAAGCGGAAATATTACCCGTTACCAAGGGACTCTCCCACAAGAATGCATCCTGCCATTTCCATACAATATTGAATCCGAGATTTTTTACAATTTCCCTGTTACCAAACGAAAGATTTGTTGACCATTCAGGTGTATTAAATCCTGTGACGAAAATATCATTCACAGCATTTTGCTTCATTTTGTTATAGTTGATATTACCTGAAACTGTAAACTTCGTATAGAAATTATACGTAACACCTAAGGCCGCACCATAATTATGGTATTGATTTTTTGCATTGGTGTAAACTCTGTAACGATCCTGTCCTTTACTTGCAGCAGTTGTTGAGGTAGCAGTTGTGGCATCCCTGTTCCTGTCGAGCATTGCCAGCACAGCAGCATCTGATCCAACAGTTTCACCTTTAGGTACATAAACCTGCACCTGGCCCAGGAATCCATCATATACGTTGCTGTAAGCATCAATATCAATCAAGAGTTTATTGCTGAATAAAACTGTTTTATAACCAATTTCAAAAGAGTTAATCCGTTCAGGTCTTGCATTTGGAAGATTTGCTACAACAAGTAAATTCTTGTTGGCCAAAGCTGCTGCATCGGTATTACCTTGTGCAGCAACTGCTGCATTAAAGTTGATAACTGATGCCTGAGTATAACTGTTATCAAGATAACCCAACCCTTCATTGATATAAGGAAGACTTCCAACACGCTTCACTCTTCCGTTGTTAACAAACGATAAAGCTTCAAACAACGCCGGGAAGCGATAACCCTGCTGGTAAGTAACACGGAAATTATGCACTTGTTTCAATGTATAAACTGCTGCAATACGAGGTGTGACTTTGGGTTTGAATTCCGGATTATAATCGTAACGCAACGAAGCAAACAGTTTCAGCTTTTCATTCAGGAATGTTTTTGTTATCTGGGTAAAGGCACCAAATTTTTTGTAATAAACATTGCTGCCAAAGCTTCCGTCTTTCAGCTGCACATTACGTTCTGCAATTGGTCGTGTAAAATCAACAAAATTGTTACCATCAGGAATCACTTCATAAATACGTGCATCACCACCTACAAGCCAGTTTACAAATTTTACTTTGCTTGTTAAATCCCACTGTGCTTCTGTATGGTACAAACGGCTTTTCTGAATCAATGCAGCTCCACCTGTTGCAGGTGCATCAGGAATTGCTGATGACTTAATATCCCAATTATTGATTTTAATAATAGAATCTCTGACAATATTAAAACGAGCTGTGCCCGGTTCTGCTCTTCCTGCATCTGCCTGCTGACGTGCATAGGCATTTGCTGCAGCTAAAATATCCGATGTTAAAACACCACCGTGTGCTGCTGCATAAGCATTTAATGCTGATTTATATTTTGCGCCCCAAGTATTATTGCTTCCTCCTGTATAAAGATCAAGATTATCAGCAAGTGGTTTTACATTGTAGGAGTTGCCCGTATTTTCAATTGAAACATAACTGCGGATAACAAAATCTTTTCCTTTAAATTCAAGATGATGGTTTTGCACAACTACATCCTGCAGCCTGATTTTATTTCCCCGTTGAAACACACCATCCATTTGTCCAATACGATAAGAATAGTTAATACTGAAACGTTCATTAAAGCGATATAAAAATGATGCATCAAATTTCAGGTTACTAACTTGAGGACTTACAAGGTCTTTTTCCCAATAGCCAGTTCTTGCAACACGAAGTGATTGATTGGTTTTACCATCAATTGTTAAACCGGTGATCGAAACCACATTACTTCCTGCAAGTGCATCATCACCATATTTATTCCATCCATCAAAAGCTGTATTAGCAGCACCATTCAATGAAGGAAAACCAGGGTTGGCACTTTTTAAATTATTCGGATTCTGATCAAGTCTTGTATCAGAACGCCAGTCAATTCCTTTTAAATAACCGGCATTCAGTTTAAATGCAAAATGGTTATTGACTGCTTTTGCATAACGAATAGCTGTTTCGGTAAATAATGCAGGTGCATGATCAATTCCATCAACATGATTTACACCGGTTCGTTGATATAAACTTAAACCCTGGCTTTGAAACGGATCTTTTGTAATAAGATTCGCCATCCCGTTTATTGCATTCATTCCATACAATGCTGATGCTGCACCCGGAGTTATTTCCACACTTTGGATATCCAGTTCAGTTGGCCCGATTGCATTACCCAAGGGAACACCTAATGTTGCTGCCTGCATATCCACACCATCTACCAATTGCATAAACCGGAAATTGTTGGGAATATTAAATCCCCTTGTGTTCGGCACTTTGAAGGTTAAACTTGAAGTAGTCATTTGTACACCCTTCACATTTGCAAGTGCATCATAAAAACTTGGTGCTGGAGATTCTTTAATGGAACGGATATCGAGTTTTTCAATCGCTACGGGGGATTTCAGAATATTCTCCGGTAAACGTGATGCGGAAATAACAATTTCATTTCCAAGTACAGTTTGTGTTGCCAGAGATACATGAAAAGCTGAACCTAGTTCCTTTACTTCCACTTCCTGCTGACGAAAACCAACAGATGAAAAAATTAATACAAACGGGAGTTTTGTTTTTGTTTTCAGGATAAAGTTACCCTGGGCATCAGTAACTGTTCCTGATAAAGATCCCTTTACCAGAACACTTACATCTGACAATGGTTGCTTTTTCTCCTGGTCTGTTACACGTCCGCTGATCTGAATCAACGAAGATTCCTGCGAGAAAGCAGGAATAGCTGACAGGAAAAAGAATACACTTAAAATTAAAAGCTTCGAGTTGGTTTTGATTTTCTGCTGATACATATTTTTCTTATTTCCTACTATTTTAGTAGACTTTTAAACTAAATAAAAAGCCCGAAGGCTGGTTGGTTTGTTTTTAGTTATTGAAAGCTATGCTTTACAATTATTTTACAAATGTAATGAAAAACTTAATTTACCTACAAATTTAGTAGACTTTTAAAATCTTTTTTTTCTACAGAAGTTCTGCTCAACTCTGTTACAACGATAACACAAAACGAACAAGAGTAATGAGGCTGCAGGCGATTACCACAATTCCAACAAAGATGAACATCTTTTTAACCTGGACCCTTGAAGTAATTAATGCAGAAAAAGGAGCAGTGATTACTCCGCCAATTAATAAACCGGCTACAACATTCCACTGGCTGAAGCCGCCTGCGAAAATAAAAGTGAATGCACTTGCAAGCGTAAGAACAAATTTGGCAAAGCTTGAACTTCCAATCACAAACCGAGGTGTGCGACCGGCTTTTACAAATGTTCCGGTAACCAATGGTCCCCAACCACCACCACCAAATGAATCAATAAAACCTCCGATTGTTGCAAGAAGCGGGATATTTATCTTTTGCCGCTTTTTCTTTTCGGAACGTTTATAAAATGCATTCAGCAAAATCCTGATTCCAAGATACATTGTATATAATGCCAGGGCTGGTTTAATAATTTTTGGGCTGTGATGTCCTAATTGAATTAAAGCCAAAGCACCGAGTACCGCACCAATTGCACCTGGTATTGACAAAAGCTTAACCAGTTTTTTATTTACATTTTTATATTGATAATGACTGATTGCTCCTGCTGCACTGGTAAAGCTTTCAGCTGAGTGAATACTGGCACTGATTGTTGCAGGGGGCAAATTCAAAATCAATAATGTTGTTGTACAAATAACTCCATAACCCATCCCCATTGAGCCTGCAACTATCTCCGCAAAAAAACCAAGCAATAACATCCAGAAAAACAGGTGATGGTCTTTTGTAACAAAATGTTTTATTTCATCAGCTTCCGATACCTGGAATAAAGTGATATATACTGTAACTGCAATTAAGACAACAGCTGCCAAAATAAAATACTTATACTTAATGATCCGTTTCCTGATCTTAGTAATTAAACTATCAGCAAATGCCTGACCAGGTTTTAACTGTACTTCCTGTTCGTCTGTTTTCATCATCAGATTTTTTAATACTCGTTAATTTAATTCCTGGTGGTTAATTGTTTCGTAATCTCGTTCAGTTTCTGAACTTTGTCAGCAAAATCGCCTTTTAAAGAATTGCGTATTTGATTCAGCTGCTCAATTACTTCATCCAGTTCATCGGGCAGCACATCATTTAAAACTTCTTTCAAACGTTTACTGATTGTTGGCGACATTCCATTTGTTGAAATCGCAAGTTTGACATATCCCTTTTGTACAATACTTCCGAGATAGAAATCACACAATACCGGCGTATCTGCAACATTGATCAGCAAATTCCTTTTCCTTGCTTCTGCTCTTATTTGTTGATGCAGTTCTTTATCATCAGTTGCAAGAATAACAAGATCTTTCTGTTCAAGATCGCTGTACTCAAACTTACGTTCAATAATACTGCAGGATGGATGCTGTTCAAGCAACTCCTTTACTTCCTGTTTCACAAAAGGAGCAACAACAGTAACCGATGCTTCTGGTGAATTTGACAAAAGAGAATGCAGCTTTTCCAATCCAACATTACCTGCACCAACAAGCAATGTTTGAAGGTCATTCAATTTCAGAAAGACCGGGTAAAGCTGATTTTTATTTTCTTTTTTGTCGCCCATTAAAAGCTATTTGTTTCTGAACAGTAACAAGTAAAATATGCTGGTTTGATGAAGCCGGCCAAGCCAACCACATATAACCACCCATCATCTGAAATTCATTATTGCATTTATAAATTCCATTTATGATTAACCTGTTCTGATCAAAGTTTAATTTACCTTTTGTTATTTGCTGCATGTATTCATCTGCTAATTGCAAACTCCATTTTCCATACAGCTGCTGTACAAAGCCTGTTTTCATCCTAAACCTGAATGCAGTATAAGCTGCTTTCCTGCTTGTTGCTTCAAAAAAACGCTGTTCAGTTCTGAAACGGTTTTGCCAAAGCAATTTAGCTGTCAGCCTTGCTTGCGGTGCAATTTCTTCCCAAAACCTGAATTCCCTTCCAAACTCATTATTTGATTTTGAGAAAGAAGTACGTGTAAAGAAAAATGCAACCCCTGCTGTTGTATTGATGTTTTCATTTACAACATACTTAATTCCGGTTCTGTACAAATACTGCAATGCTGATGAAGAACTTCCAAGAGTACGATAACCAGCTTCATTATGCCATTGCAGCTTTGCTGAAATCTTAACCGGCATAAATCCGCTTAACCACATTCCCGTAGACGGCCGTTGAGCATTTGCAGTTACAGAAAAAAATAAAAACACTATACAAACGATAGGCTTTAAAAATTTCAATAACCATATTTTCACAGAACTTAATTGCATCAGAACATATTGCCAGCTTATTTAATAATCCATTTCCGGTTTGAAAAATCGCCAAAATTTTCTCCGGCATTTCTTTCAGTCACATAAACAGCAAACAGCTCATCCAAGGTATGCAGTATTTGTTCTTCGTTTATATTTTCTGCAAACTTTGTATTCAACCGCTCCCCTAACCTGTCACCACCAATATGAAGATTATAATGACCATAAGCCGTACCAATCAATCCAATTTCAGCTGCACTTGAACGTCCACACCCATTCGGACAACCGGTCATTCGTAAAATAATTTCTTCCTTGTCAATTGAATGTTTTTTCAGCAATGGCTCAATTTTATCAATCAATGTTGGAAGATAACGTTGTGCTTCAGCCAATGCAAGCGGACAAGTATTGAAAGCTACACAAGCCATTGCATTTTTTCGCAGTACACCGGCATTATCTGTATGCTGATCGATTGCAAATTTCTTCAGCAATTCTTCAATAGCAGGTTTATCTGCTTCAGCTATATCTGCAAGAATTACATTTTGATTACCGGTAAATCTGAAATTGCATTTTCCGGTTTGTGCAATTTCATACAATGCTGTTTTCAACGCAATTTGCTTATCATCTAACACTCTTCCGTTTTCAACAAACACCGTATAATACCATTTGTCTTCGTGATTTTGTTTCCAGCCATAATGGTCTTTACGGCTTTCGAACTTATAAGGCTTAATTGGCTGAAGTTTAAATCCGCAACGTTTTTCCAGTTCAGTTTTTAATCCTTCCACCGTCATCCGGTCGATTGTATATTTCAAACGGGCCAGTTTACGATCGCTCCTGTTGCCGTTATCACGCTGAATGGTCATCACTTCATAAACTGCTTTCAATACACTCGCTGTTTCAACAAAACCAAGAACAGTGGCCAAACGTGCATACGTTGAAGGATTGCCGTGTGTTGAACTTAATCCTCCTCCCGCTGCAATATTGAACCCAACGAGTTGATTGTTTTCAATCACTGCAATCAAACCGACATCATTTGTTAAAACATCCACATCATTGTTTGGAGGAATTGCAATACCTACTTTAAATTTTCTTGGCAGGTAACGATCCTGGTAAAGCGGATCATCTTCCTTTTTATCAGCAATCTGTTCTTCATCCAGCCATATTTCATAATAAGCTCTTGTTTTAGGCAAGGCCATTGTGCTGACCTTATCTGCAAATTCAAATACCTGCTGATGAATGGGCGACTCACCGGGATGAGCACTGCAGGTTACATTCCTGTTTACATCACCACAGGCGGCAATAGAATCAAGATGAAGTGTATTGAATGATTTGATTGTTGGTTTGATATGTGATTTCAAAATACCATGCAGCTGAACGGTTTGCCTTGTGGTTATTTTGATGGTACCTGTTGAATGTTCACCGGCAATATGATGAAGACCGATCCACTGCTCAGGCGTAAGAAAACCTCCCGGCAATCTTAAACGGATCATGAATGAATACAACCATTCAAGTTTTTTTGATGAACGTTCTTCCCTCCTGTCACGATCATCCTGTTGATACATGCCATGGAATTTAATCAACGACTGATCATCTTCATACAATGCACCTGTCAGTTGATTTTCAAGACTTTCTTTTAAAGTTCCCCGTAATCCTTTGCTTGCAGCCTTGATTTTTTCTACACCAGATAATTTATTTTGTTCGCTCATTTTGTCAGTAGTTAATTTTAGTAAACATCTTTTTCATACCTGCCTTCCTGTTTAAGAACTTCGAGGTATTGCTTTGCTTCATCTGCAGTTTTATTTCCATGTTCACTGAAAATCTGCAGCAATGTTTCTTCCACTTCTTTACTCATCGGATCTTTTTCACCGCTCACATACACATAAGCACCATTATGAATCCAGTTGTATAATTCATCAGCTTTTTCATTCATACGGTGATGCACATAAACTTTCTCCTGTTGATCTTCAGAAAAAGCCAGATCAATTTTATGGAGCACACCTGTTTCAACATAATTCTGAATTTCTGTCTGGTAAAGAAAATCAGTTACAAAACGTTCCTCACCAAAGAAAAACCAGTTCTTACCTAGTGCACCGGTTGCATCACGTTCAGCAAGAAAAGAACGGAAAGGTGCAACACCTGTTCCCGGACCAATCATGATCACATCTTTATCAGCAGCAGGAAGTTTAAAACCTTTTACTTTATTAATAAAGAAAGTCACTTCTTCATTTTCGTTCAGGTCACCAAGAAATTCACTGCACAATCCAAAGCGTTCTTCATTATCGCTGGTAAAACAATTTAATGCAACAGTTAAATGAATTTCAGAATCTCCATGTGCAGCTGGTGAAGATGCAATAGAATATAATCGTGGTGCAATTGGTGTTAAGAGCTTCAGCACTTCTTCAAACTGCGCTGAATCTTTTAAAGGATAAATGCGAAGCAAATCAACTAAATCCATTCTTGTATCAGGAATCTGCTGACCAACAATAGCTGCATACTTTTTCACTGTTGAAGAAAGCAGGTAACAGATATTGAGATTATAAGTCAACAGATCTTTTACTGTAGCAGTAGCTTTAGGAGTTTCAATAATTTTTTCAGCATCAATCTGTGTTAATGCAAGAATCCGTTCTACAACAGCTGCCCTGTTTTTGGGTATTACACCAAACGTATCGCCCGGCTCATATTCAACAGGTTCATCCGTTGCAATCTCAACATGATAAGTTTGTCGTGAAGATCCCCTGTCGTTTAAATTGACATTCGAGATGACTTTTCCCTTATAATATTTTTTACCAGCAGCTTTTTTAGCAACAGGTTCCTTTGCAGCAACAGCAGCAGCCGCTGTATTGTTTTCAACTACAGCGAGTACTTTATCAAACCATTGCTGAGCATCCTCATCATAATCAACATCACATTTCTGTAACGGAACAATTTGTTTAGCACCGAACTTTTTAAATTGTTCATCCACATCTTCACCGGTTTTGCAAAACATCGGGTAAGATGAATCGCCCAATGCAAGCACACTGAACTTAAGATTGGAAAGTGATAATTGTTCCTGGTGAATATATTCGTAAAACTTTTTTGCCGATACAGGTGGTTCGCCTTCGCCTTGTGTACTGATCACAACAAAAAAGAATTCTTCTTTTGAAAGATCAGTCAAACGATACTGGCTGAGATCAGTAAGTTTTACAGTCAATCCTTTTTTCTTGGCAACAGATGTTAACTGTGTCGCCAGTTTTTTGGAATTGCCTGTTTCAGTACCAAACGCCAGCGTAATTTTTTTCGTTGATGTTTTATCTGAAACATGAATGGAACCATTGGTTTTTACATTGGCAACAATGCCGGATAAATAACCATTGATCCAGATAAGCTCTTCTTTTGAATAGCTTTCAATGAATTCATGTAATTGCTTTAATCGTGCTTCACCTAACATACAGTTGATTGTTGTTGTACAGTAATTAATTCGTTAAACACTGAACCGGTTTTACCGGCTTCATACCAGTTGAATTTCTCATGCAGTTTCACCACATCTCCAACTATTACGAGCGATGGAGAGCTGAATGTTTTTCCTGCAAAATCAGCAGAACAATCGTTAAGTGTAGTTATATGAACTTTTTGAAAACCTGTTGTAGCCTGTTCAATCACAGCTAATGGTGTTGAAGGTCGTTTGGAATGGCGCAATAATAATTCAGTTAAAGCATTGATGTTTCCTGCGGCCATGTAAAACACCAGCGTATCGTTGGTTGTTGCCCAACATTTCCATTTATCACGACTATGAAAACTTGAGGGATTGAATGTAACAAACTGCACGCCCTTTGCATATCCTCTGGCAGTTAAAGGAATTCCTGCATAAGCCGATGCACCCGATGCAGCTGAAATTCCCGGAATGATTTCGTATGAAATACCGGCTTCGGATAAACTCAGCAATTCATCCAATACGTTGCTGAAGAAAGCTACATCACCACCTTTTAAACGCAGAACAATCTTACCGTTTTGTGCATGTGCCACCAGCAGTTTATTGATATCTTCCTGCGATGCAGAACCTTCACTATATCCTTTTTTACCGGTCATTAATACAAGCGCATCAGGCTTTGCATACAAATCAATGATTTCGGGATTTACCAAACGATCAACAATAATCACTTCAGCTTCAGCAAGTCGTTGCTGAAGTTTCACAGTAATGAGTTCTGCATCACCAGGGCCTGCACCTGCTAAGATTACTTTGCCTTTTAATTGGTTGGTCATTGTTCTTTTTTAGTCTACTTTACAAGTAGGTAATTTGTTTAAAAAAATTTATTTGATGAGTACGGCTGCGACTGTACTGTTGCTTGTTTCGTCGATTAATACTGCACTTCCGTTTACACTCAGCTTATCGTAAGGATCATAAACAATGGGCGAAGCTGTTTTGATTGTTGCTTTCACCACTTCGTTGAGTTTTACATTTCCTTCCAGTGGCAAATGCTGAAGTGTGTTTACATCAATTTTATATTCTACCTGTTTTACAACTGAACGTACAAGACGGCTGTTGTGCTGCAGGTAATATTTATTTCCGGGGATTAATGGTTTTTCATCCATCCAGCAAAGCAGCACTTCAAGTTCATTGCTTACTTGTGGAAGATTATCCGACTTCACAATAGAATCACCACGGCTGATATCAATATCATCAGCTAACTGAATAGTTACACTTTGCGGAGCAAATACTTCATCCACTTCTTTACCAGCAATTTCCAAAGCACTGATGCTTGTTTCAATTCCTGAAGGCAACACAGTTACCTTGTCGCCTTTTTTATAAATGCCGCTTACAACTTTTCCTGCATAACCACGATAATCGTGGAGGTCTTCAGTTTGCGGACGAATCACAAACTGCACCTGGAAACGTGGATCTTTCAGGTTTACATCAGATGATACTTCCACTTCTTCAAGAAAATCCAGTAAAGGCTTTCCATCGTACCAGGTAATGTTTTCTGATTTATCAACAATATTATCTCCGTTTAATGCACTGATGGGGATGTATGTTACATTTTCCAATCCAAGTTGCTTTGCAACATCTGTATAATCAATAATAATGTTGTTATATACATCCTGTGAATATTCTACAAGATCCATTTTGTTAATAGCAACCACCACATGCCTGATCTTTAACAAAGAAGCAATGATTGAGTGACGGCGTGTTTGTTCAATCACACCCAAACGTGCATCAACAAGAATAATAATCAGGTTGGCATTGCTTGCACCTGTAATCATGTTTCGTGTATACTGAACATGACCGGGAGCATCTGCAATAATGAACTTCCGTTTTGGTGTTGAGAAATAACGGTAAGCCACATCAATGGTGATTCCCTGTTCTCTTTCAGCACGCAAACCATCAGTTAACAAAGCAAGATCAACTGTTCCATCTTCCCTGTTCTTTGTTGAACGCTCCAGCGCTTCCAGCTGATCAATCAAAATATTTTTACTGTCGTACAGCAAACGACCAATCAATGTACTTTTTCCATCATCAACACTTCCGGCAGTAATAAATCTTAATAAGTCCATATATTCTTTTAATAACGTTTAAATAAAATCTGTGAATAAAATGAAGTACAGTCCTTGAACTGTTCAGCTTTCATTTAAAAATAACCGTTCTTCTTCCTATCTTCCATTGCAGCTTCTGTTACCTTATCATCAATACGTGTTTCACCACGCTCGCTGATACGTGTAGAAATAATTTCATTAATTACTTCATCCAGTGTTTCTGCAGTTGATTCAACAGCAGCTGTACAGGTCATATCACCAACAGTACGATAACGTACTTTCTTCTTTACAATTACATCACCGGCAGTTGGCTGTACATATTCACTCATAGCAACAAGCTGACCTTCATGTTCAATCACATCTCTTTCATGAGCGAAATAAATAGAAGGCAGAGGAATTTGTTCTGAACGGATGTAATTCCAGATATCAAGTTCTGTCCAGTTGCTGATAGGGAACACACGAACGTTTTCTCCTTTTTGTATGCGACCATTATATGTATTCCATAATTCAGGACGCTGCAGTTTCGGATTCCACTGACCAAACTCATCACGAACAGAGAATATTCTTTCTTTAGCTCTTGCTTTTTCTTCGTCTCTGCGGCCACCGCCAATGCAGGCATCAAATTCAAACTCTTCAATCGTATCTAACAATGTATAAGTCTGTAACCAGTTACGGCTTGGGAACTTTCCTTTAGGTTCTGTAAGCTTACGTTGTTTAATCGTGTCTTCTACTTTACGAACAATCAAGGTTGCTCCAACTTCTTTTGCTAGCCAGTCACGATATTCCAATGCTTCGGGAAAATTATGACCGGTATCAATATGCACAAGTGGAAAAGGAATTTTTCCGGGTGCAAAAGCTTTTTTTGCAAGCTGTACCAATGTAATAGAATCCTTTCCCCCACTAAATAAAAGTGCTGGTTTCTCAAATTGCGCCGCTACCTCACGAAAGATGTGAATACTCTCATTTTCAAGCTGCTCCAGGTAATTTAACTGATATTGACTCATATATTTTTACTGTTTCGTCAAAGTCGACCTTACACGTAGACTTTGGCTGCAAAATAACATTAATTCTTTCACATTAATTGTGATAAACTGTGCAAACGATTGCTGACCGCTATCATTTTTTTAACTGACCGTCATCCTCTGCATGCACATGCAGGCCACATTCTTTTTTGCTGTTATCTTCCCACCACCAACGTCCGGCCCTGAAATCTTCGCCCGGCCTGATGGCTCTTGTACATGGAGAACATCCGATGCTGACAAATCCTTTGTCGTGAAGTACATTGTAAGGCACATGGTTTTGCTGAATAAATGCTTTCAGCTCATCCCATGTCCAATGGAGAATTGGGTGATATTTAATGATTTGATTCGATTCATCCCACTCAAACTGGGTCATTCCCTGGCGATTGGGACTTTGTTCTGCTCTTAAACCTGTAATCCAGATTTTCTTTCCCTTCAATGCACGCTGCAATGGTTCAACTTTACGAATAAAACAACATTGCTTCCTGTTTTCAACTGACTCGTAAAATGAATTGGGCCCTTTTTCCGAAACAAACTCCTGCAATGCTTCGGCATTAGGATAATAAGCTTTAATTAACGGCTGATTGTATGTTTCAAGCGTTTGGCGCCATGTGCTGTATGTTTCGGTAAACATGCGGCCCGTATCCAGCGTAAACACTTCAACAGGAAGTTTCTGATCAAAAATCATGTGGCTGATAGCCTGGTCTTCAATTCCGAAACTTGTTGAGAACACAATGCTTCCTTCAAATCTGCTGCTAAGCAACTGAAGACTTGCTGCAGGCGTTTTACCTTGCAACAAATCTTCCAGTTCTTTTATTACTTCCTGATAACTCATTCTTAATTAAAATTTAAGCCTGCCAGTTCAAGGCTTTTCTTTTTGAGCTTTCTTATTTCAACATCTTCAATAATCGGCTCGGGTTTTAAAATAAGCGATGTACCATTTTCTCTCCACCAGTTATTCTTCTTTAATTCAGATGCGTGCAGTACACCTACTAAATATTTGCGATCATCTGCATGCCACTCTTCAATCCACTCAAAACGTTCTTTCGGAATATTATTCCAGTCGTCAAAGCTAACATATACTTTCAAATAATAATCGTCGGTTAATTCATTTGGCTCATGATAATAAAGTTTTTTATACTCATACTTATAATCATAACGCAAAGCTGAAATATCGCTCAATACTGCAGATGCGGTTGGGAAAGAACCTGCTCCTTTGCCATAAAAGAATTGCTTATCAGCAAAAGAACTTTCAACCACGGCACCATTGTATTCATTTTTTACAAAACTTAAATGATCATCGTGCTTCACAAACTGCGGCAAAACAAATGCCGCAACCTTTCCACTCTGCAATTTTTTTGCCTGGCCTACCAAACGTATTTCAAAATTCTTTTCACGGCCCACTTCTGCATCTGTTCCCTGGATATTCTGGATTCCGTTAAACAGCACATCAGTTGGTTTGCTGATGATGCCATAAGCGTGCAGCAACAGTACAACCCATTTGTTTACAGCATCCCATCCATCAACGTCCAGTGTGGGATCAGCTTCAGCAAAACCTAATTGTTGTGCCTGCAGCAATGCTTCTTTAAAGTCAAGTTTATCTTCAAACATTTTTGTGAGAATGTAATTGGTACTACCGTTTACAATTCCACGAATGCCATGTAACAGATCATTGTCGTAATATTCTTCCAGGTTACGGATAACAGGAATAGATGCGCAGGCAGATGCTTCGTACAGGAACGAAATGCCTGTATCCTGCTGCAGTTTCAGCAATTCTGGTAAATGCTCTGCAATCATTTTTTTGCTGGCACTTACTACTTCCTTGCCATTCTTCAATGCTGTTGAAACAATTTCGAAAGCTGGTTCGCTTTCATTGATTACTTCAACAATTACATTTATTTCAGGATCGTTTAATAAAACGTCTTTATCTGTGGTAAACAAATCATCGGGTGCATTTCTTTTTTTACCCGGATTTTTTATACATACTTTTTTAATGCGTGCATTTAATGATGGTGTTTGATTCAATACTTTGTACAGACCTTCACCTACAACGCCAAATCCAAACAAACCGATTACTAATTGTTTCTTCGCTGACATTACTTACTGATTAATTGATTTTGAAATTCTGTTTTCTCTTTATGTGGTAAAAAATTACTGATAGCTTTTGTAATTTTTTCATATTCCAGTAAAAAACCATCATGCCCGTAAAACGATTCAATTGATTTCATCTGGGCACCGGGAATGGTATTGGCCAGGTATTGCTGTTCACTTAATGGAAACAACAAATCATTACTGATACCAATCACTAAGGTGCGTGCAGTTATTTCCCGCAATGCAAGTTCAATTGAAGGACGGTTACGGCCTACATTGTGAGCATCCATTGCCTTGCTGAGAAAATAATAACTGAATGCATTGAAACGCTTCACTAATTTCTCGCCCTGGTAACGCTGGTACGATTCGCTTCTGAAATCATCAGTTACATCGTTGCTTTCTTCCAGCTGACTGATGCCATATGCATCATAATGGCGATAGGAAAGCAAGGCAATGCTTCTTGCTGTTTTTAATCCTTCGCTGCCTGCTTCATCATTTTTATTTTTCCATGTATGATCTGCTTCAATAGCTAAACGCTGCGATGCATTAAATGCAATACCCCAGGGCGAATGAAATGCATTGGTTGCAATAGGCACAATATGTTTGAACAACTGAGGTTCTTCAATGGCCCATTCAAGTAATTGCTGGCCACCCATGCTTCCTCCAATACCGAGATAGATTTTTTCAATGCCCAAATGTTTCCTCAATGGATCATAAGCACGAATCATATCTCTTGTAGTAAACCAGGGAAACTCATGATAGTAGGATTCGTTGGTTAAAGGGTTTTTATCCAACGGACTGATACTGCCATAAGCACTGCCGGGCATGTTTACACAAACAATAAAATATTCAGCCGGGTCAAACAGTTTTCCTTCACCAACCAAACCGGGCCACCACTCTGACGGATCACTATTTGCAGTTAATGCATGAAAAATCCAGATCACATTATCTTTTGCTTCATTCAGTTTTCCCAATGTGTTATAAGCTAAATGATATTCATTCAGTAATGCTCCTGATTCTAATCGGAAAGGTTTGTTGTAATTAAAAATCTCAGTTGCCATTTTTTTGTTACCGGCTTTAAATCTTTGTTCGTCTGTTGTTGTGTCACTCACTTCGGCGTTCTGTATTTCTTTGTGCTGAATAAAGAACAAGGCGTACAAGTGAGTGACACAACGCAGGTGACAGAAGTACCTGCGTTGGTCAACAATTTATTTATACTAATTCTTTACTGGTTGCTTTTGCAAAAGCCTGTTCAAGATCAGCTTTAATATCTTCAATATGTTCAATACCTACACTAATGCGAACAAGGTTTGGTGCAACACCTGCAGCTATCTGCTCTGCTTCGCTTAATTGTTCGTGTGTTGTACTTGCAGGATGGATGGCTAATGTTTTTGCATCGCCCACATTTGCAAGATGGCTGATCAGTTTCAACGAGTTGATAAATGTTGCTGCTGCTTCTTTTCCACCTTTAACAGCTACCTGCAATACACCACCGTAACCGTTGGTTAAATATTTCTTCGCCAGTTCGTGGTATGGATTGCTTTTTAAACCCGGATACAACACATATTCCACTGCAGGATGTTGTTCAAGCCATTCTGCCAATGCCAATGCATTTTCAACATGACGTTCAACACGCAGCGATAATGTTTCCAAACCCTGCAACAATAAGAATGAATTGAACGGGCTTAATGCTGAACCAAAATCTC
Source organism: Chitinophagaceae bacterium UBA1931 (assembly GCA_002337125.1). GTDB lineage: Bacteria > Bacteroidota > Bacteroidia > Chitinophagales > Chitinophagaceae > Lacibacter. Next base: position 105,310 of record DDFJ01000001.1, on the reverse strand, counting down.
TCAAACCTTCCACTCTTGCACGAATAATGAATGCGATGTTGGGCAAACCAAGCGGATTACCTTCACCAAATATTTCCCAGAATTTTAAACCATGATAACCTTCACTTGGTTCGGTAAACTGCGGGAACTTTCCATTGCCCCAGTTATAATTACCACCATCAATAATTACACCACCAATAGATGTGCCGTGGCCGCCAATCCATTTTGTTGCGCTTTCAACTACAATGTTTGCACCATGCTCCAACGGACGGAATAAATAACCACCAGCTCCAAACGTATTATCAACAACCAGCGGCAGATCATATTCTTTTGCCAGGTCTGCAAACTTTTTAAAATCAGGAATATTTAAGCGGGGGTTACCAATTGTTTCAAGATAAATTGCCTTGGTATTTTTATCGATGTGTTTTACAAAACTTTCCACATCATCACCATCAGCAAAACGGGCTTCAATACCTAAACGTTTAAATGCAACTTTAAACTGGTTAAAAGTACCACCGTATAAAAAAGAAGAAGTAACAAAGTTATCGCCTGCCTGCAAAATATTATTGAGTGCAAGAAACTGAGATGCCTGTCCGCTGCTTGTTGCCAATGCAGCCACACCACCTTCCAAAGCTGCAATGCGTTGTTCAAACACATCAGTAGTTGGGTTCATAATACGGGTGTAGATATTACCAAACTCTTTTAAACCAAACAGATTGGCAGCATGTTCACTGTTATCAAATGCATAAGAAGTTGTTTGGTAAATAGGTACTGCACGTGATTTTGTTGTTGGATCAATTTGTTGTCCGGCGTGCAATTGTAAAGTTTCAAAACGAAGATTGTTGCTCATTGTATAATAATTTAAATAGTATTAAAAATTGTTTGAAGAAAAAAAACTGGAAAACGTATTGTAAAACCTTCCCTTAAACGGGAGCGGAAAAGATATTTATGCCTTACGGCATACAGCACATACAACAACAACACTGCATGGCTGCAGTTAAAGAAGTAGTTATAGAATTGTTGTTGTTCATGTTTTTGAAATACCCGACAAATGTAGTGGGCTTTCCCGATGATTGCGACAAAGCATTTGTAAAAGTTTTGTCAATGCTTTGCGTAACGATTGTTTGTTTCATCTCTTTTGTTTTTTACTTGATGATTAACTGTTAAACATGTTCTGCAATACTTATCAAAAGAGACTTTACCGGGAAACCCTTTGTTTCAGACATACGTAAAACAAAAAAGCTCATCCGATAATATCAGATGAGCTTTTGTTTATAACGATTTAATCAGTAACAAAATTTATCTGACTTATCTTTCCCCATACGGGGCTGGAATTGGCACCTTTTTCACTCAATGAGTGAAGAGGTTGTCAAGGCTTCATCGGGCCATTACCCTCTGCCTTTCTTGATAAGAGATTGAAAGAACTGGCGCAAATGTAAGAATAAATGGTTTATTGAACCAAATTTCTTTAACTAACAATTGTTTTATATAGCGGGATGCATCGTTTTTATATAAATCAACGCAGCAAGTACTGAAGGAATAATTGTTTTCAGCTGCATCGCTTTTTCAGATGGATTTTCATAATGATAAGGAACTGAAGCTGTAAATTTTTTACCAGGTAATGCTTCATCTTCTACCTGTACTTCAATACCATTCTCTTCTTTTAAAGTAAAACGAAAATGTTCATGCTCAGCAGTTGTAGCCGATCCAATCTTCATTTCTTCATTATCATAATGAATACGGCCAAGCACAAATCCATATTCGTTTCTTATTTGCTGAAAGAGATTACTGAACATTCTTTTACCAATGAAAATATTCCGCTTGATATGTTTATTCTCCAGCCGGAAGCTTTCTGTTGCAGGATTTAATTTAAGTGTAAACTGGTGTTGCGTTTCACCATCATTCAACGTCATTGGTACCGCATTGTAAACTGAAATGCTCATGTGTGTAAGTTTTAAATTATATGGTTGGTCGAAAAGCAGTATTAAGTTAGAAAGACCATTGAAAAACCGCCAGCATTTGTTATTCAAGTTTTCCACATAACAAAAAATTAATATTGAGTGTTATGCTATTAACCGGTTATTAAAAAAAGATGTGAATGATAAACGGCTGAATTTCATTTCGCCTGAAAAAGCAAAGAAGTGCAATCAGCAAAATTTCAGGTAAATTCGTTGTTCGTTCCGGCCAAACCGGCAAAGATCGTTATGAGTGAATCAATCAAAGACCAGATAGAAGTTTCAGGTGCAAGAGTGCACAACCTAAAAAATATTGACGTTAATATTCCAAAAAATAAGCTGGTAGTAATTACCGGCATTAGTGGCAGTGGTAAATCATCACTCGCATTCGACACTATTTATGCCGAAGGTCAGCGCCGCTACATGGAAACGTTTGGTGCTTATGCCCGTCAGTTTGTGGGCGATATGGAACGACCTGACGTAGATAAAATCACAGGCCTCTCCCCTGTTATCTCCATTGAACAGAAAACCACCAATAAAAATCCACGATCAACTGTTGGCACCATTACTGAAGTGTATGATTTTTTGCGTTTGCTGTTTGCAAGAATTGGTGAAGCTTATTCATACAACACCGGAAAAAAGATGGTGAAGTGGAGTGAAGAGGAAATTGTTGAAAATATTTTCACCCGTTTTGATGGACAGAAAATTTCATTGCTTGCGCCACTTGTTCGTGGACGTAAAGGTCATTACAGGGAACTGTTTGAAGATATACGTAAGAAAGGTTTTGTAAAAGTTCGTGTTGATGGTGAAATTATGGATCTTACGCCAAAGATGCAGGTTGACCGTTATAAAATTCATGATATTGAAGTGGTGGTTGACCGTTTGAAAGTGAGCGATGATTTTCGTGTACGCATCAGCCAGAGTGTGCAGCAAACATTAAAGATGGGAAAAGACCTGATGTTTGTTGAAACAGAAAAAAACGGAGTGGTTTCTTACTCCAAGCACCTGATGTGCGAAGACACAGGCATCAGCTATGAAGAACCCTCACCCAATGCATTTTCGTTTAACTCTCCCTATGGTGCCTGTCCTGTTTGTAAAGGATTGGGAAATGTTTATACAATTGACATGAATGCTGTTTTGCCCGACACAAGCAAAACGGTAAAAGAAGGTGGGATTGCACCATTAGGTGAAGAGAGAGAGGCAAGTGTGTTTCAACAGGTTGTTGCTTTCGCTAAAAAAAATAAAATCAAACTTGATGTTCCTGTAAAAGATTTAACACAAGCACAAATTGATCTGCTTTTGTTTGGTGATAAAAGCATTAATCCTTCATTGGAAATTGATGCAAATGATGAAACAGTGCCACAGGAATATACAGGCAGCTATGAAGGAATTATTCCTATGCTGAAAAGATGGTTTCTATCGCCGCACAGCACAGAGTTTCTTCGTGAATGGGTTACTCAATTTACATCCCTGCAAACATGCAGTACCTGTGGTGGAGCCAGGTTAAGAAAAGAAAGTCTCTGGTTTAAAATTGAAGACAGGAATATTTCCGAACTGAGCGAATTAAATCTGGACAATCTTGCTGCATGGTTTGATGGCCTTGAATTACGCATCAGTAATAAGCAGGCAACCATTGCAAAAGATGTATTGAAAGAAATCAGGGAGCGTTTACAATTTCTTCTGAATGTTGGATTAACTTATCTCACATTAAACCGTCCAAGCCGCACATTGAGCGGAGGTGAAAGTCAGCGTATACGTTTGGCAACACAAATTGGTTCACAACTGCAGGGCATTACTTATATACTTGACGAACCCAGCATTGGTTTACACCAGAGAGATAATCATCGCTTAATCGATGCATTGAAAAATCTGCGTGATGTAGGTAATAGTGTTTTGGTTGTTGAACATGATAAAGACATCATGCTCTCTGCCGATCATTTGATTGATGTGGGACCACAGGCAGGAAAACATGGAGGAACAATTGTATCAGCCGGTACTCCCGGCGAAGTATTAAAATCTTCAAGCGATACTGCAAAATATCTGAATGGTGTAAAAACAATTCCAGTTCCCAAAGAAAGAAGAAAGGGCAATGGAAAATTGATTGAACTGAAAGGTGCAACAGGTAATAACCTGCAGAATGTAAACATCAAATTGCCACTTGGTAAGCTGATTGTTGTTACAGGTGTAAGTGGCAGTGGAAAAAGCACACTCATCAACGAAACGCTATATCCTATCCTCAGCAAACATTGTTACGATTCAAAAGCCAATCCAATGCCTTACAAAAGCATCAAGGGATTGGAGCATATTGATAAAGTAATTGAAATCGATCAGTCGCCTATTGGCCGCACACCAAGAAGTAACCCTGCCACTTATTGCGGGTTCTTTACAGAAATCAGAACATTATTTGCTTCTGTTCCTGAAGCAAAAATCCGAGGTTACAATGCCGGTCGCTTTTCGTTTAATGTAAAAACAGGACGTTGTGATGTATGTGAAGGTGGCGGCATGCGTGTTATTGAAATGAATTTTCTTCCTGATGTTTATGTGCATTGTGAAAAATGCAATGGCAAACGTTACAACCGTGAAACCCTGGAGATACGTTACAAAGGAAAATCCATTGCTGATATTCTTGACATGACAGTTGAAGAAGCAGTTGAATTCTTTCAACCTGTTCCTTACCTGTACAGGAAAATAAAAGTGCTGGAAGATGTTGGGCTTGGATATATCACCCTTGGCCAAAGTGCAGTAACACTCAGTGGTGGTGAAGCGCAGCGTGTAAAATTATCAACCGAACTAGCTAAAAAAGATACCGGTAAAACATTTTACATTTTAGATGAGCCGACGACTGGTTTACATTTCCAGGATATTCAGCATTTGTTAGATGTGTTAAACAAATTAACCGATCGTGGTAACACTGTTTTGGTAATTGAACACAACATGGATGTAATAAAAGTGGCTGATCACATTATTGATCTTGGACCTGAAGGTGGTGATGGCGGCGGAGAAATTTTATTTGAAGGAACACCAGAGGAATTACTCAGCTGCAAAGCAAGCCATACAGCAACATTCCTGAAAGCCGAATTATAACATAAAAAAAGTGCCCCCTTGAATGAGGGGGCAACAGGATAGAGTACGGACCAAGAGAAACAAAGCAAAGCATGGTCAAACAAATATTGTCGCTGGTTCCCGGTTCAGATTTTCACAGGATTGGAAAATTGATGAAAAGGAGGTACGGACTCACATTTATTGCATACTTCGCTTAGAAAGTTTACATATAGAGTTTCTTTTTTATTATAAACATGATTACATAAAGTGTGATCAACCCGACACGAAGCAACCAAATAGTTAATTCAGGATCTGCTACCAGGGTTTTAATTTTAGTTTTCGGGGCTTGGATTTTCATAAACTCGGATTTTGATAAGGATTTAAAAATATTGAGGACATTTCATTGAGTTCTTGTTCTTAAACCAATCTGCATATACATCACCAAACTTCCACGTTAAACGGAATGTACTTGCAAAGTATGAATCATTCCTTTCTGGGTTACCTCTTTTCTTTCCTACACGATAAGGCGTATACCCTGCTGTACCGGGATAGTAAGAACTTGGATTCGCCATGTATTTTGCAACAGCCGCCTGACTTGGAGTAAGATATTTATCAAACAAAGCAGGATCAATATACTTGTTACTTACATCATCAATATAATCAGTACCTGTTTTGCGGTGGATAAGTTCAATACCAAATGTGATGCGTTCTGTAATATCATATTTTAAACCAACACCAATTGGTATACAATAAGAATACAACTTATACTCAGGAATATTAGTTTCGGCAAAACCCTGGCCTTCGAGATGCAGAGGATGCAGATCAACCCAAGACTCTTTACCGGTTGGATCTTTATATAATCCCTGTGGATTGAATTTGAATGCTCCGATTCCTGCAATTGCATAAGGTCTTAAACGTGGAATACCTGAACCATTTCTCAAACCTAACATTACAGTAGGATAAATTTCGATGCCTGCATACGCTTCATACAAATGTGAACGGAATGTAAGGTTTCTGTATTTGCGGGCACCTTCGTAAGTATCAGCGGGTTGATTTTGTTTTACCAGTCTGTCGTCACCTTCCAATTGACCGATATTTAATGCACCCCTGAAACCAATCCACTCAGAAGGATAATAAGATGCAGAAATGCCTGCAATCATATTTGTAACCGGCAGGTTGTTATCTTTTGGACCGTATGTACCTTTTCCCCTGTTACCACCGAGGTCACCAAGGAAACTCATGGGTCCCATATTCAATCCAATTTCAAAACGTGAATTTGCTGTTGACAGACCAATCTGTGCATTCAGAACTTGAACAGAAAATAATGAGAATACTAAAATGTGCAGTGTTAATAACGTCGCAGTACGAATTTTCATGGTATCGGACATTTGATTTTTCTTATATTGGATATTGGAATACAATTTTAGAAAACAATTCTTATTCCACAAAATATTTTCTTGACAATTATGGCTTAAACGCTTGAAAAACATTGCTTTTAAGTGCTTTTACCTGCATTGTTTAGTAAAATTACCTAGCTCCCTTTTAAATAAATCATTTCGATGTGTTCAATGCCATCCTCCAGATATATCTCACTTGTTTGTTCAAATCCAAAAGAGCTGTAAAAGTTTTTAAGATAGTACTGCGCCCCTATTTTAATTTCTGTTTTGCCGAATAATTCCGCACAAATCTGTATTGCCTTTTCCATTAATAATTTGCCTGCACCTGTTTTTCTTCCTGCCGGACTAGAAACAACTCTGCCAATGGAAGCACTATTGTAAGATACTCCAGCCGGAAGAATTCTGCAATAGGCAATTAATTTTCCTTCTTCATTCAAACCCATCAGGTGCCAGCCTTTCTGATCTTTGTAATCTGCATCCTGGAAAACACAGTTTTGCTCCACAACAAATACTTCATTTCTTAACCATATAATTTCATACAGTTCAAAAGGAGTAAGCTCAGCAAACTTCTTTAACTGCCAGTTTAGTTGTAACAGCATCAGTAATTGTATTTTTCTTTCCAGAGTTGTTTTAAAAATTTCCGCAGTTCTTCTTCACGTGCATTTTTGCCCGGCTCATAAAATGTAGTGCCGCTTATTTTTTCAGGCAGGTATTCCTGCGAAGAAAAATTGTTTTCATAATCATGCGAGTATTGATACCCTTTTCCGTAATCAAGATTTTTCATGAGTTTGGTTGGCGCATTACGGATATGTAAAGGCACTGGCAAATCACCAAATTGTTTTACCGCAGCTTCGGCCATACCTATAGCCATTACTGCTGCATTACTTTTAGGCGATGAAGCAAGATATGTTGCGCATTGTGATAAAATGATCTTTGATTCAGGATAACCAATCTTATTTACAGCTTCAAAAGTAGCGTTTGCCAGTAACAATGCATTTGGATTGGCATTGCCAATATCTTCACTTGCAAGTATCACCAATCTTCTTGCAATAAATTTTACATCTTCTCCCCCTTCAATCATCCGTGCCAGCCAGTAAACCGCTGCATTAGGATCGCTTCCACGTATGGATTTAATGAATGCTGAAATAATATCGTAATGCTGTTCACCACTTTTATCATACAAAGCCATTTTTTGCTGAATGGTTTGCAGCACAAGTTTATCCGTGATAACTAATTTCTTTTCTGTTGAAATATCAGTAACAATTTCAAGCAGGTTTAATAATTTTCTTGCATCACCACCACTTAACCTGATCAAGGCTTCTGTTTCTTTCAGCTCAATACTTTTTGTTTTCAGGATTTCATCCTCTGTCAATGCTTTATTCAGCAGTTGTAATAAATCTTTTTCTTCCAGTGCTTTTAATACAAACACCTGGCAACGGCTTAGCAAGGCGCTGTTTACTTCAAATGATGGATTTTCAGTTGTTGCTCCTATCAACGTAATAATTCCTTTTTCAACCGCACCAAGCAATGCATCCTGCTGCCCTTTATTGAAACGATGGATTTCATCAATAAACAAAATTGCCTTTGATGTTTTCTTTGCTGTATCAATTACTTCCCGTACTTCCTTTACACCACTGCTGATAGCACTGAGCTGAAAATAAGTTGCGTTAACTGTATGAGCAATAATATTGGCGATGGTTGTTTTACCAACACCCGGAGGCCCCCACAAAATCATGCTGGGAATATGACCACTTGTAATTGCTTTTTGCAAAATACTACCCTGCCCGGTTAAATGCTGCTGACCAACCAGGTCGTTCAATGTATTTGGTCTTAATCTTTCTGCTAATGGAGCCTGCTGCATAACAGCAAGGTACAAATTTGAATGGCTATGGAATATAGGTTTTTATAAAGCTGGTCATTTTTGTAAAGGCATCGGTATAAGTTGCCGCATCCCAATCGCCATGACCACCATTGGGATAATAAACAAACTGGTTGGGAACAGATAAACTGTTGAGCTTATCCCGTAATAAAGTTGATTGTGATGGAGCAACAACAATATCAGCCCCACCATGAAGCATCATTGTTGGAGTTGATGAAGCAACAGCATAAGTGTATGGAGATGAACTATTATAAATTGCCGGATTAGCTGAAGGAATTGTACCTGTTACATTCAGCAACAAAATTGGAATTAACGGATTGGGTGGATTGTTATACATCTGTGTTAACTCCGTTGGACCAAAGAATGATATAACAACTTTCACTTTTACAGGGGAAGTGTATTTGTATGATTGCAGCAAAGCAAGATGCCCTCCTGCACTTGCGCCAATCAACACAAACTTATCTGAAATTTTATACTCGCTGCGTTTGTTATAAATAAACTCAATACATGATTTTACATCGTTCTCCTGCGAAGGAAACAGGTTCTGTCCATTTGATGCAAGCCTGTAACTGATATTGAAAACAGCATAACCGGGTAACCGTTTTTTCAATGTATCAACCAATGGAGTAAAATCAGCTTTATCGCCTTCCTGCCATCCGCCACCATGAATCATTACTACAACAGGAGTGTTTGCTATTGTTTTGTTTTCCGGCAAATAAACATCCATTACCTGTTTTGCATCTGTACCATATTGTACATTGAGAATGGTACGTTCTGTTGAGCTGTCAGCATCTTTCTTTTTGCAGGAAACAACTATTGCAGTCAGTAGCAGGATGAAAATAATACTCCGCATAAGAAAAAATTTTTCTCAAAACGAAAGAAATCAGCGGAGATTGTGCCCAAGAAAAAGAGTTCTGTTAAAAATTATCGCCTTTAGGTTCTTCGCCAAACAAATGATTGAATTGTTTCAGCAGGCGAAAAGTTGATGAAATATGTGAACCAAGTATGATTGCATAAATCAATGTGAACCACATAACAGCTTTCACAATTTTCAACATCATAACTGCCGTTAAAGGCGAAGCTGTTTTTTGCATTTCTGTTACCTGTTTCATTGCTTCGTTAAGCAATGAAGGATTTGTAATAAATGAGATGGATTGAAAAATATTCATAAACACAAACACAATTGCCACATACGCATTTACCTTAATCCAGTCCTTTAGTTTTGGTTTGAGATAACGCTGTCGATCAATCCCGTTTGTAAGGAACAAAAAGCTGGTAAAACTGTAAATAACCACCGACACGATAATAAATAACGGAAACAAGAGCACAGGATTTACCAACGCCACAAGTAAAACGATCAACGCCATAAAGCCAAGCAATGCTCCTATTACAATCAATATGTAAGAAGATATGCGGTAGAAAATCAAACCTTTCATGTGCAATTTTTAGTACTCCGTTGGTGTACTTTGTTTATTTCAAATCCAGTTTTATCTGCAATTCATCAAATTGTTTCGGGTTGATAGCAGCAGGTGCATCAAGCATTACATCACGTCCTGAATTATTTTTCGGGAATGCAATAAAGTCACGGATACTTTCACTGCCTCCGAGAATAGAACATAAACGGTCGAAGCCAAAAGCAATACCACCATGAGGAGGTGCGCCATATTCAAATGCTCCAAGCAGGAAGCCAAACTTATGCTGCTGTTCTTCTTTATCCATACCTAATGCTGCAAACATTTTCTCCTGCAGTTCACGCTGGAAAATACGGATGGAACCACCTCCAATTTCATTTCCGTTCAGCACCATATCATAAGCATTTGCTTTGATGTTGGCATAAGGATGTTCAAGATATTTATCGAGGTCTTCCACTTTCGGATTGTTGTTGATCATAGTTTCAATATGATCGGGCTTGGGACTTGTAAACGGATGATGCCTTGCCACCCAACGGCCGGCTCCGCCACCATCCTGGTCTTCAAGTGCAAATTCGAACAATGGAAAATCAAGCACCCACAATAATTTAAACTCATCTTCTTTGCGTAAGCCCAAACGCTTACCCATTTCCAAACGCAGTTCACTGATTGCTTTACGTGTACGTTCTTCTGCACCTGCAAGAATCAAAACCAAATCGCCTGCTTTTGCGTTGGCTGCTTCAGCTATGGCTTTTAATTTTTCTTCGCTGTAAAATTTATCTACACTGCTTTTGAATGTACCATCTGCATTGCACTTGATAAACACAAGGCCCTTCATTCCAATCTGCGGACGTTTCACCCATTCTGTGAGTTCATCGGTTTGCTTGCGTGTATATTCACTGCAGCCGGGCACAGCAATTGCCACAACAGTTTCTGCTTCATCAAACACTTTAAAATCTGCACCATCAATTAATGCCGACAAGCTTTGTTTGGAAGAAAATGTATGTGAAGGAAATTTGATGTTGCAAACCTTCATTCCAAAACGGATATCGGGTTTATCGTTTCCGTATTGCCACATCGCTTCTTCCCAGCTCATGCGTTCAACCTTCTCTGTATAATCAATGTTCTTTACTTCCTTAAAAATTGATTTAATCAATCCTTCAAACATGTTCAGGATATCTTCCTGCTCAACAAATGCCATTTCGCAGTCGATCTGTGTAAACTCCGGCTGACGATCAGCACGCAAATCCTCATCACGAAAACATTTTACAATCTGGTAGTAACGATCGTAACCACTCACCATCAGCAATTGCTTGAATGTTTGCGGACTTTGAGGTAATGCATAAAACTGTCCGGGGTTCATACGGCTGGGAACCACAAAGTCTCTTGCACCTTCAGGAGTTGATTTGATCAGGAACGGCGTTTCAATATCCATGAAACCGTTGTTGTGCAGGTAATTTCTTGCTGCACGGTTTACTGCATAACGCAGTTCAATGTTTCTCTTTACTGCATTGCGGCGCAGATCAAGAAAACGGTATTTCATGCGAAGATCATCACCACCATCCGTATCATCCTGGATGGTAAATGGAGGAACCGCTGATTTATTCAGCACCTTAAATGAATCAACTAATATTTCAATATCACCTGTTGCAATATTTGGATTTTTGTTGCTGCGTTCATTCACCTTACCGGTTGCCTGCAACACAAATTCACGACCCAGCGGATTTGCATCCAATTCTTTGTTCAGTTCTTCACCAAACAGAAGCTGGGTAATACCATAACGGTCACGCAGATCGATAAACGTTATACTTCCAAACTTTCTTACAGTTTGCACCCATCCGGCCAATGTTACAGTTGTGCCGGCATGATTACTTCTTAATTCGCCGCAGGTGTGAGTACGATACATGATCTTGTTTATAATTTATAGTTTATGGTTGAATGCTCAGCACCCAACTTTATACGTTCAGACTGAAACAATTAATTTGGAGCGCAAAGATAACCATTGAACGCCAACCTCAGGAAGCATTATTCTGTTTTTGATTGCTTAATTCATCTTCAATTACATGAACACCCTGCAAAGCCACTTTTTCCCTGAAGTTTTTACTGACAAAATACAGGAGATAATAAATTGCAAGGAGCAGTAATCCTATTCCAAAAGGAACGAGTGCAAAATGCCTTAGACCGAATAGTCCTTCATCCCATCCAAAAAATTCGCCAATCATCCACAAGCAGTTGGCTGTAATCCAGAACACCACTGCAAGGTTATGCATGAGTTCTGAAATCATTTTACGTGTTTGCCAGGTAATTATCAGTGCTGCAGCCATTGTTGGAATAATCATGATAAGACCTGGAATCCTGAAGGAAAGTGCCCAGCAAACATCTTTCAGTAACCATAAAAGAATATGCAGGTTTTCGATACGCCTGAACCTTGCAGGGATTGAATATATCAGTTGGTCGTTTGTGTTGCTTGTCATTGGCCTAAAGTAAGAAAAAACCGGGGTTAGTGTTTTACATCCTGCCGGTAAAATTCTTTAAAAATGAGGCGAAGACTTTGGTCGTATGTTACATAATTGTACAACCAGTTGATGAATACAAAAAACCTGTTCTTAACACCAAGAATCAACATGAGGTGCAGCATCATCCAGATAAGCCATGCTGCAAAGCCTCCTACGTGCAGTTTTGGTTTGGGAATATCAACCACTGCCAGGTTTCTTCCAACTGTGGCCATTACGCCTTTGTCCTTATAAGAAAATGGCTGGAGCCCATCCTTATTTTCAAATATCCTTTGCAGGTTTTTTGCCAGCAATGTTGCCTGCTGTATAGCAACGGGGGCCACCTGCGGATGTCCATTCACAAATGCCTCTTCCTGCATGCAGGCAATATCGCCAATTGCAAATACTGAATCAAGTCCTTCAACTTTGTTATACCTGTCAACTTTAATTCTGTTACCCCTTGCAATTAGATTTTCATCAATACCTGCCGGAACATTTCCTTTAATTCCTGCCGCCCAGATAACCAGTGAAGAATCTATTTGCTTTCCATCTTTCAGCTGAACAGTTTTACCATCATAATGATCCAATACTGAACCGGTCATTACAGTAACTCCAAGTTTTTGCAGGTAGTTTAAACTTTGTTTGCTGCTTGCTTCACTTAAAGCTGAAAGGATTTTGCCTGTACCTTCCAGCAAATAAATATTCATTTTGCTGAAATCAAGTTCAGGATAGTCTTTCGGTAATACATACTTTTTCATTTCAGCAATGGCACCACTCAGTTCCACACCTGTTGGTCCTCCGCCAACCACAACAACATTCATCAGTCGTTGTAATTCTTCATTGCTACCGGCAAGTAAAGCTTCTTCAAAATTGCGGATAAGGCGATGACGGATCTGCAATGCCTCCACCGTTGATTTCATTGGGAAAGCATGTTCCATCAGTTCCTTATTGCCGAAAAAATTTGTACCAGCACCTGTTGCAATAACCAGGTTATCATACGCATAACTCTCTTCGGAAGTGATGACCATTTTCTGAACGGTATCAATCTTTTGTACTTCTGCAATCCGTATGCGTACATTTTTACTGTTTTGAAAAACCTTTCTTAAGGGGAATGAAATATTGGAAGCATCAAGCCCGGCAGTTGCAACCTGGTAAAATAATGGCTGAAACTGGTGATAATTAAATTTATCAATCAGCAATATTTCAAATCCCGGTTTATTGTTCAGCATACGTGCCAGTTTCAATCCACCAAAACCAGCACCAAGGATGATTAATTTCATCTGATTATTTTTAGTTGTTATTGACCGGTTAATATGTATTTCTTCGGGCTAAAGCCCGTATAGGGTATGATTTTCATAGCCCCGCCTTAAAAGGCGTGGCTATTCAACTCTCACGGCTGCGGAACTTTCGCTCTGCTCAGCCAAACAATCGTGTAAAAAAAATGGAGAGCCGCAACAGCAACCCTCCATTCCCAATAATCTTTTATCAATTGTCTCAGCTGAACATTTCTTTCACCCGTTCAAAGAAACCTTTCTCGCCTTTTTCCGGTTTGGGTTGAAAGTTCTGGCTCTGCTGCATCTTTTCCAGCATTGATTTTTCTTCAGATGTAAGGTTCTGCGGTGTCCACACATTTACATAAATCAACTGATCGCCTTTTTCATAACTCTGCAACGCAGGAAAACCCTTGCCTTTTAAACGGAACACTTTTCCGCTTTGTGTTCCCGGTGGTATTTTAATTTTTGCACGTCCGTCGATGGTTGGCACTTCGGCCTGAATTCCAAAGGCTGCATCAGGAAATGAAATGTGCAAATCGTAAGCCACATTTAATCCATCCCGGTGAAGCTGTGGATGTGCTTCTTCTTCAATCAGTACAATTAAATCTCCTGCAGGACCGCCACGTTCTCCCATATTACCACGACCACCAACACTCAGCTGCATTCCATCCTGCACACCTGCGGGTATATCAATGGTGATGTTTTCTTCGCCATACACCCTTCCTTCGCCTTTACAATGTGTACATTTATTGGCAATGGTTGTGCCTTCGCCGTTACAGGTTGGGCAGGTTGTTACAGTTTGCATCTGTCCAAGAAAAGTGTTCTGCACTCTTCTTACCTGGCCACTGCCACCACAGGTACCGCAGGTTTGCACACTGCTTTTATCTTTTGCACCGCTGCCGCCACAATTACTGCAGCTTACATATTTCTTTACTTTGATGGTTTTGCTGGCGCCTTTTGCAATTTCTTCGAAATTCATTTTTATCCGAACACGGAGATTGCTGCCTCTCACTCCTCTTGCTCTGCCTCCGCCACTGCTGCGGCGTTGCCCGCCGCCAAAGAAACTTCCAAACACATCATCACCAAAAATATCCCCGAACTGGCTGAAGATATCATCCATGTTCATGTGCTGTCCGCCGCCAAATCCGCCACGTCCGTTACCACTTACACCTGCATGCCCGTAACGGTCATACTGTGCCCGTTTATCAGCATCGCTTAATACTTCGTATGCTTCAGCAGCTTCCTTAAATTTTTCTTCTGCTTCTTTGTTCCCGGGGTTACGGTCGGGGTGAAACTGCATGGCCACTTTACGATAAGCTTTCTTAATCTCATCAGCTGTAGCTGATTTGGCAACACCCAGTATTTCGTAAAAATCTCTTTTGCTGGACATAGTTATTATTTTCCGACTACCACTTTTGCGAAGCGGATGATTTTATCGTTGAGCAAATAGCCTTTTTCAATTTCATCAATCACTTTTCCTTTCAGTTCGTCAGTTGGTGCAGGAATTTCAGTGATTGCTTCGTGTTTGTCGGCATCAAAATCCAATCCTTTTGTTTCCATCACTTTCAAACCACGGCCCTGCAGGTTTGTGCGCAGTTTGTGAAACACGAGTTTAATTCCTTCGTCGGTTGTTCCCTTCTTCGCCATTTCTGCTTCAGCACGATCGGCATCGTCCAGTATTTCAAGAAGCGACATGATCACATCTTTTCCAGCTGTCTGGATCAGTTCGAGACGTTCTTTGGCTGTACGCCTGCGGAAATTATCGAACTCAGCCATGAGATAGAGATACTTTTTCTTTTCTTCCTCAATCGCATCTTTCAGTTTTTCGAGTTCACTTTCTTCGGCCAGTTCCTCATTCAAAAGGTTGGTGCCTGCGGCATTTTCATCCATATTCAAATCAGAACTGAGCACTGTTTCGTTTGCTTCAGGAGTATTTTGTTCTGTCATTTCGTTCGTTTTTTTCTCCATAAAAGGTAAAATTGTCGGCAAAGGTAAGTTCGTCAAGAATATTGCCAAGCAATGAATTGGGACAAATTGTCTTACCTAACACAAGTGAGGCGTGAAACATCATTCGTTAGCGAAGATTGTGAATAGTGAATGGTCAATGGTGAATGAGCGTTCCAACCTTCTTCTTCGTGCTTTCTGTGTATTGATTTGTATGGTAAAAAATAAGGAATGAAGCGGCCATATATTAAATATCCTGTATCATGCCGCCAAAAATTCATTGACTTTGAAACTGTTTTTACAGATAACTTTGCCCGCTATGACAAAAGTTATTCTGAACAGGAAAATTTCACAAAGGGTTATCAACGGGCACCCCTGGGTTTTTGCCAACGAGGTAAACAGGGTTGAAGGCGATGCTGCCCCGGGGGATATTGTAGATGTATTTACACACGACGATAAGTTTTTGGGAAGAGGTTATATCAATCCCAAATCACAGATACTGGTTCGCATTCTTACCCGTAAAAGAAATGAAGAAATAAATGATGATTTCTTTTTAAAGAAATTAACTGAAGCATGGAAACAACGGCAACAGATGGGTTATAAAGAAAACTGCCGTTTAATTTTTGGTGAAGCTGATGGTTTACCACAGCTCATCGTTGATAAATTCAATGATTATTTTGTTATCCAGACCCTTGCTCTTGGAATTGATATCTGGAAAGATGCAATTGTGAACGCTATTCAGCAGATTTTTCAGCCAAAAGGTATTTACGAACGCAACGATGTGCCTATCCGAGAACTGGAAGGTATGCAGCAGCAGAAAGGATTTTTGAGTGAGCCGTTTGATACCAATATCATCATTCAGGAAAACGGATTGAAGTTTCATGTTGATCTTGCCAATGGTCAAAAAACCGGTTACTTCCTTGATCAGCAGGACAACCGCCGGGCCATTCAGCATATTGTAAAAGGCGCCGATGTTTTGGGCGCTTTTACCTATACCGGCACATTTGAAATTCATGCTGCACATTATGGTGCCAAATCGGTGCACGGACTGGATATTTCCGAAAGTGCGATTGCTATGTGTAACAAAAATGCAGAACTGAACGGTGTGGCAGATAAATGCAAATTTGAATGTGTAAATGCATTTGATGTGTTGAAAACATGGGTTAAAGAAGGAAAGCAATACGATGTGGTGATGCTTGATCCGCCTTCCTTCACCAAGTCAAGGGCAACCATCCAGAAAGCGATTACCGGTTACAAAGAAATCAACCTGCGGGGAATGAAGTTAGTAAAGCCGGGAGGTTTCCTGGTCACTTCTTCCTGCACCAATCTTGTGCAGCCCGATCTGTTTTTAGAAATCATACAGATGGCTGCGAAAGATGCCAGGCGACAATTAAGACAGGTTACTTTCCAGACCCAGAGCTCGGACCACCCGATTGTTTGGGGATGGGAAAACACACACTATTTAAAATTCCTGATTGTACAGGTGATGTAATAAAAAAGGCGGGTAATACCCGCCTTTCTATTTAGAAGAATTGTATAAATTATTTCACTACCTGGAATTTTCCACTTTCAATTACCTGACCATTACGATCGGTTAACTGAAAGATATATACACCACGGAAAAAGTCGTTCAGGTTTACAACAGTACGTTGTGAAAGGCTGTTTACTTCCAGAACCTTTTTACCAATAAAATTAAACACACGTAAAGAGTAGTTGGAAAGATTAACGTCCTTGAATTCGAAATTGATAAAAGAAGATGCCGGGTTGGGGTAAAAATGCACCTGTTTAACCACATTTTCAGTACCACCTGCTACCGGTCTGTTAGACTGTGCAGAGGCTGTTGTGGCGATCGAAAGGATAATGGTTAATATTGTTAAGACCCGTTTCAACGAAGCAAATCTAATTTTATTATTTACAAAAACCAAGCTTTTTTATCACATTTTGTTAAAAATCAAATACCAGGCCGTATGTGGGTTAAGTAGTTTCCCCGCTTTTAATTTAATTTTATTTTAATGTTTCAAGAATTTCGTTAATCGTTTTGAAATCAGGCACATTGCCCGGATTCTCCAAGACTTCGGCATATTGCACCACCCCTTCTTTGTCAATAATAAATGCACTACGCTTCGATACTCCCTTCATGTCGTAATTCCATTGCTCGTAGATTGAACCATAGATTTCCGAAACCGTTTTATTAAAATCGCTCAGCAAGGGAAAGTTGTAATGTTCCAGTTCTTTGTATTTGGCAAGAGTATACAGCGAATCAACCGAAATACCCAATACCTCCGCATCGGCATTGCTGTAACGGGCAATATCATCCCGTACCGAGCAAAGTTCTTTGGTGCATACGCTGGTAAATGCCATTGGAAAGAACAGCAGCAACACATTCTTTCCTTTGAAATCGGATAAACTTACTTTGTTTTTAGCACTGTCGTAAAGCGTAAAATCGGGGGCTTTTTGTCCTTTCTGTATTGTCATTGTTTCTGTTTTTTTTATCTAACAAAAGAATTTCAAAATTGTTAAACGGGCAAGTTTATTCATCTGAAACAATTGTATTTTTTCTTTATTTATTGAAAGCCTGAATCCAATACATTTGCCAAAAAACAGATTTATGAAGGACCTTTCAGTATGGATATGCACCATCGCTTTATTTACTGGATTAAATGCCTGTAACAATGAACAAACAACAGCAGATGTAGCTGTTCACCCATCTTCCAAAACGGTTATTCCACCTTCGGACAACAGTAACAGCAATTATGATGCTGAAAAAGGAATTGGCAGTTTTACCAATGTCAGCTTAAGCAGCGAACCAGATGCAAAAAAAGCTGTTGTTGGAAAAGCATTATTTGAAAGTACCTGCAGCAGCTGCCACCGGTTAACAGAAGATGTAATTGGCGGACCCGGCTTGAAAGGTGTGACAAAAAACTTCAAACCTGAATGGGTTTTAAACGTGATTACAAACACCAACCAGATGATGCAGGTTGATCCAAGACTGAAGTCGAAAGCTGAATTTTACCAGGTTAAAATGCTGCAGCTTGGGTTAAATGAAGAGCAGGCATTATCGATTTACGAGTATCTGCGCACTGTTGACGGAAAGTAACAGCAGCTATTTTTTCTGAAGTTCGAGTGTTGTGAGTTTGCCGTTAATGGTTTGGGTTGCTTTTACCCAGGTCCAGTTATTATTGACAACCTTCCACACACCATTTAAACGAAGTAAAGTTGGGTTGGAGCCCGAAGGAAATTGAGAACTAATGGTCATGGCCAATCCATCGCCCAGCCATGTACCTGTTTTTTCTGTTAAAGCATTTTTGATCGCATCAACTGTATGGTCGGATTTAAACTGGAATTCATAACCATTAAATTCAGAGAGATAATCGGTGCCATCGTTGTAAACCGTAACAGTCCAGCGGCCATCTGTCATTGCTTTCACAATAATATCCTCTGCAATCTGCTCCTGTGTTTTTTTAAGTCTGCACCCGGATACTGCAAGTATTGAGAAAAGAAGAATGAACAGATATTTCATGAGTTATTGAATTTGACAAACAGTGAAAGTACAATTAGTTTTTTTGATTTCACAGAGGCTGGCTGTTCAGTCCATCTCTTTCAACGTTTCAAACCGAATTATCTTATTTTTATTCCATGCAAATTGCAGAAATCATCCGTTTTTTAGAGCAGGCAGCACCACTTTCATTGCAGGAAAGTTATGATAATGCCGGGCTCATCACCGGTTCCCCAGCATGGGATTGTACCGGAATCATGGTAAGCCTTGATGCAACCGAAGAAGTAATCCTGGAAGCAAAATCAAAGGGCTGCAACCTTTTAGTGGCCCACCACCCTATTGTTTTCAGCGGATTGAAAAAGATCAACGGCAAAAATTATGTTGAAAAAGCGGTTATCAGCTCCATTAAACATGATATTGCTATTTATGCCATCCATACCAACCTGGATAATATCGCAAATGGTGTAAGCGCTAAAATGGCGGAGAAGCTGGGCTTAGTCAATACACAAATTCTGCAGCCCAAACCTAACCTGCTGAAAAAACTGTACACATTTGTACCTGTAGCACAAGCTGAGGAAGTGCGTTCAGCTATTTTCAAAGCCGGTGGCGGAACAATTGGTTTGTATGATGAGTGCAGTTTCAATATAACGGGAACCGGAACGTTCCGGGCATCGGAGGGCACGAATCCCTTTGTTGGACAGATTGGCAAGCGACATGAGGAAGAGGAAGTAAAGCTGGAAGTGATTTTCCCTGCCTGGCTGGAGAAGAAGGTCGTTTGGGCCATGATCAAAGCCCACCCTTACGAAGAGGTAGCTTACGATATTGTAGCCCTGGATAACCCGTTTTCATCTGTTGGTTCGGGAATGATTGGTGAGCTGAAGGAACCAATGCCGGCAACAGATTTTCTTCAACAGGTTAAAAATCAGTTTCATTTAAGCATTATCAGGCATACCCCGCTACCGGGAAAACCAATCAGTAAAGTGGCAGTTTGTGGCGGTGCAGGCAGCTTTTTAACTAAAACAGCAATGGCTGCCGGTGTTGATATTTATATTACCGGTGATGTGAAATACCACGAGTTTTTTGATGCCGAAAACGGGATGATTTTAGCCGACATCGGGCATTGGGAAAGTGAACAGTTTACAATTGAATTATTAGCTGATTGGTTGAGCGGGAAATTCCTTAACTTTGCCGTCCTCAAAACTGGTGTGAAAACAAATCCTGTTGTGTATTTCAGTTAAGCTGAGCAGAAATACCGGATGTACAAGTGAGTGACACAACCAAGGTTGAGCAGAGATTATAAAGCCGGATACAAACAAAAAAACTTCAAACATTCATATGCCTACCGTAAAAGATTATTCTGTAGAAGAAAAATTAAAAGCGCTGATCCGTGTTCAGAAAATTGAAAGCAAACTGGATCAGATCCAGATTCTGAAAGGTGAATTACCTATGGAAGTAAAAGACCTTGAAGACGAGATTGAAGGTTTAAATGCACGTAAACACCGTATTGAAGAAGAGATCAATGGTATCCAGGAATTTATTGAAAGCAAGAAGGAAATCATTAAAGAATCGCAGGCGCTGTTGAAGAAGTATGAGAAGCAGGCTGAGAATGTAAAAAACAACAGGGAGTTTGAAGCGATTAATAAGGAAATTGAAATGCAGGGCCTGGAAATAAAACTGGCCGAAAAGCATATCAAAGATGCCAATGAAGAACTCATTGAAAAAAGTGAGGTTCTTGAAAAGGCAAAAAAAGCCATTGGCAACAAAGAAAAAAACCTGGAACACAAGAAAGGTGAATTAGATAAAATTATTGTTGATACAGAGAAAGAAGAAAACCAGCTGAAATCGCAGGTAGCAGGTGCAAGAGAAGCTGTTGAAGACCGTTTACTTGCCAGCTTCGACCGTATCCGTAACAGCTACAGGAATGGCTTATCCGTTGTTCCTATTGAAAGGGAAAGCTGTGGTGGTTGCTTCAACACTATTCCTCCGCAACGTCAGAGTGAAATCAGGCAGCGCAAGAAAATCATTGTTTGCGAAAACTGTGGTCGTATTCTTGTTGATGCTGATCTGAATGATTCAGTTGATCTTTAATTCTGAAAACGATTTATAGTAAGGGCACTTTTAAGTGCCCTTTTTTATTGTTGCGTGTTTCGAAAACATAGTAGCCGGGAAGACGGAAAGAAGGAAAGAAACAAATCTATTGCCACGATGCACAAATAAACTCTTTCTATTTCTTATCAATCATTAGCGTTCTTCCTTGTTTACCCGATTTATCTTTTCTCTCACTTTCCGGCAAAAAAGATCAGTTAACTTTAGCCGAACTATTCACCGTTTTTTAAAAACCGTTTGCATGAAAACAGTCATTGTATTTATTGTATGCAGCACGTTATTAATTCAATTGCCTGCGCAATCACTTCCTTACATTTTTAAAAATGGTGAAGATGGTTACCAGTGTTTCCGCATACCTGCGCTGATTACAACTACCAAAGGCACATTGCTAGCGTTTGCTGAAGCAAGGAAAAACAATTGTGGTGATGCAGGCGATATTGACGTGGTTGTAAAACGTTCAACGGATAATGGCAAAACATGGGGTGCCCTTTCTGTTGTTTGGAGTGATGAAGAAAATACCTGCGGCAACCCTGCCCCTGTTGTTGATCAACGCAATGGAAAAATCTTTTTGCTGACGACATGGAATTACGGGCCTGATCATGAAACTGCCATCATTGCCCGGAAGTCAACTGATACACGACGGGTATTTGTGCTTTCATCAACTGATGACGGCAACAACTGGACTGGGCCAAGAGAAATTACAAAGGATGTAAAACAGCCTGACTGGACCTGGTATGCCACCGGACCCTGCAATGGGATACAGATCCAGAAAGGAACCTATAAAAACAGGCTTGTTATTCCCTGCGATCATATCGAAGGTTCAACAAAAAAATATTTTTCGCATATTATTTATTCGGATGATGGAGGCAATCACTGGAAATTGGGTGGCAGCACTCCGCAGGATAAAGTAAATGAATGTACTGTTGCAGAACTGCCCAACAAAACACTTCTGCTTAATATGCGTAACTACAGCGGCAACAAGCTCCGGCAGGTTTCGCTGAGTACTGATGGCGGACTTACCTGGAACGATTTAAAAGCCGATACTGCCCTACCCGAGCCCATTTGCCAGGGAAGTTTATTGTGGTACAGTTTTCATAAACGAAAAGGGTTTCTTGCCTTTTCCAATCCTGCGAGTGAGCAGAGCCGTACCAATATGACGATCAGGCTCAGTTATGATTATGGCCAAACATGGACGAAAAAGAAGCTCCTTTATGCAGGACCATCAGCCTATTCAAATCTTGCCGTATTGCCGAATGGAAATATTGGTTGCCTGTATGAAGCAGGTGTGCAATCGGCTTATGAAGGAATTGTGTTTGATGAGGTTGACATCAGCAGTTTTGAACAGAATTAATTCATCATTTCAATTGTTACTTTTTTGTTTTTCAACCAAGCAGTTGGTTCATTTGCTTCATTTGATTTAGATTTGAGTTTTCCTATGCTGCTCAAACTTTCCATAAAGAATTTTGCGATTATAGATGATCTGCAGGTTGGCTTTCAACCTGGTCTTGATGTGATTACAGGTGAAACCGGTGCCGGTAAATCTATTTTACTCGGGGCACTTGGTCTTGTACTTGGCAACAGGGCCGAAAGCAATGTGTTACTGGATAAGGAAAAGAAATGTATTGTTGAAGTAAGCTTTAACACAGAACATCACATCAAAGTAAAAGAATGGCTGCAACAGCAGGAAATGGATGAAGAGGAAGAACTGATTCTGCGAAGGGAGATTTCGCCCAATGGAAAATCAAGAGCTTTTATTAATGATACCCCTGTTAACTTAACGCAACTCAAAGAACTTACTTCCCTGCTGGTGGATCTGCACCAGCAATTCGACACACTTGAATTAGGTGAAGAAAATTTTCAGCGTGAAGTGCTTGATGCACTTGCCGGTTGTACAAAAGAAGCTGCACAATATCACAGCAGTTTTCTGCAGTTCAGTAAAATGCAGAAAGAACTGCAGCAGTTAAAAGAGCAGCAACTGCAGGCAAAGAAGGAACAGGATTACAAACAGTTTTTGCTGAATGAACTTACTGAAGCTTCGTTCAAAGAAGATGAACTGGAACAACTCGACCAGGAATTACAACTGCTGAATAATGCGGGGGCTATTTCATCTGTACTTAATGAAGCGGTGCAGTTTTTAAATGAAGGTGAAGCACCTGTGGTACAGCAACTGAAATCGGTTTTACAACGTTTACAGCATTATAAAGATGTGCACAAAGATCTTGCTGAAATAACAGGCCGTTTACAATCAGCACAGATTGAACTGGCTGATATTGCATCGGAGTTAGATCATCTGCAGAACTCAATCAGCATTGATGAAGCCAGGATACAGCAGATTAATGAGCGGTTGGAACTGGGTTATAAACTTCAGAAAAAACACGGGTTGCAAACCACCAATGAATTAATTGCACTTCAGCAAAGACTGGAAGAAGAAGTACAGGTTGTGTTTGATATGGAGCAAAGCATTGTTGCGAAAGAAAAAGAAGTACAGCAGTTAAAACTGCAATTAGATAAAGAAGCAGAAGCCATTCACCAGAAAAGAAAAAAACAGTCGGCACCTTTCTGTGAACAGGTAAATGGATTACTCAACCGTGTAGGAATGCCCAATGCAAGACTGAAAGTTGAACTGAAAGAAACAGCGCTGAACAGTTATGGCAAAGATGAGATCAGTTTTTTATTTGATGCGAACAAGAGTAACCGTTTTGAACCCATCAGCAAAGTTGCAAGTGGTGGCGAGTTAAGCCGGTTAATGCTTTGTATTAAATCGCTAGTTGCAGCAGGCATTGAATTACCAACCATGATTTTTGATGAAATAGACAGCGGCATCAGTGGTGAAGCTGCAAGACAGGTTGGTATATTACTGAAAGAACTTTCACAAGCTCACCAGGTTATTACAATTACACATTTGCCGCAGATTGCAGCCAAAGCATCAGCACATTATTTTGTGTATAAGGAAGAAGATCATGCACAGGTGCGTACAAAAATACGTTTGCTGAAACAGGATGAACAGGTAGAAACAATTGCCAAAATGCTGAGCGGCGAAAAGGTAACAGAATCATCGCTGGTTACTGCAAGGGAAATGGTAAACAGTTAAAAATTACCGTTTAAAGTTTGAGGTTTAAGGTTTGAAGTTGTTCCAGCATATTTGGTCAGCTCACAATTATGCATTCCGTTTTTTAACGTAAGCCGTAAAGTACTTTTGTAAAGAATGTAAATTGAAAACTTCTTCTTCGTGCATCTTATGTATCTCCTCGTGTGCTTCGTGGTTTAAAAAACGTTCTTCATAATACAACATAATCATTTCATTGCTGAGCCAACTATCGGAATCGAACCGACGACCCTTTCATTACGAATGAAATGCTCTGCCAGCTGAGCTAAGTTGGCTTGAACAGAAAAATCAATTCAAATTTAAATCAAAAGAAGATTCCCTGTTTTACTGCAATGCGTTGTTGAGTGCATATTCCACACCACGCAACTCTGCCAACCCTCTTAAACGACCGATTGCAGAATAACCCGGGTAGGTTGTCTTTTTCAGATCATCCAGCATCTGGTGACCATGATCGGGACGCATGGGTATTGATATTCTTCTCCTGCGTTGTATTTGTATCACTTCTCTGATTACTTCATACATGTTTGTATCGCCTGCGAGGTGATCGGCTTCAAAGAAGTTTCCTTCTTCATCACGCTTGGTATTGCGCAGGTGTAAAAAGTGAACATGATCTGCAAAGCGATGCAGCATTTTCGGAATATCATTATCAGCTCTTGCACCAAACGAACCTGTGCAGAAACACAAACCATTTGCAGGTGAAGGAACTGCTGCCAGCAAATCTGCCGCATCCTGTTCTGTACTCATAATCCTTGGCAAACCCATTACTGCATAAGGAGGATCATCAGGATGTATGGCCATTTTTAAACCACATTCTTCCGCAACAGGTATTACTTCATGCAGAAAATCAAACAAATGTTTTTTGAGCTGATTTTTATCGATGCCTTCATAAGACTTTAATGCACTCAGCACCTGTTCAGGAGTAAATGCATCATCACTTCCGGGCAATCCCAATAAACAGTTCCTGAAAATACTTTGCTTTTTCTCTTCGCTCATCGATGCAAACTTTGTTTTTGCCTGTTCAATTTCAGCTTGTGCAAAATCATGTTCAGCGCCCGGGCGCTGCAGCAACATTAAATCGAAGATCACAAAATCAAGACGGTTAAAATATAATGCACGGCTGCCATCTGTCATTTCATAATTCACATCGGTACGTAACCAATCAAGCACCGGCATGAAATTATAAGTAATCACTTTTAAACCGCATGAAGCCACATTACGCAAACTCTGTTTATAGTTTTCGATGTGCTGTTTATAATCGCCACGTTGTTTTTTAATATCATCGCTTACAGGAAGACTTTCAATCACTGTCCATGTCATTCCTGCCTGTTCAATCATCTTCCTGCGCTTTTCAATTTCTCCAACTGTCCATACATCACCAACGGGAATATGATGCAGTGCTGTTACAACACCTTCGCAACCTGCCTGGCGTATATCACTCAAACTTACTTTATCGTGCGGACCATACCAGCGCATTGTTTGATGCATTAAATAATCACTCATAATAAAACTTTAATTGATTGCCTGATAAAATACAAACTTACTACTTATTGATTTTTATAAAACGAATAAAAAAACGAATTACACGAATGATGTTGCGATCACAACAGTTGCAACATTTTCAATCCGTGTAATTCGAATTAACCTATGATTGACTTATCACTTTCAATTTATCAGCTCTTCCAGATATGTTCAATCTGTTCCAGTGTTTTTCCTTTTGTTTCAGGAACCATCTTCCATACAAACCAGGCTGAAATAACACTCATCACACCATACAAACAATAGGTGAATGGCAAGCTGAATGCTTCAAGTGAAGGGAAGGTTGCTGATACAATAAAGTTGGCAATCCATTGTGCAGCTACTGCAATGGCAACAGCTTTACCACGAATTGCATTGGGAAATATTTCAGAAATCAGTACCCAGCAAATTGGTCCCCACGACATCATGAAAGATGCTGAGTAAATAATGATGAATACAAGTGTTGAAATACCGATGAGTTTAAAGTAAGCCAGCAAACCAATTGCAAACATACCAATGGCCATACCAAACGAACCAATAATGAGCAATGGTTTCCGTCCGAATTTATCTACAGTAAAAATGGCAACAAGTGTAAACACAATATTTACAAAACCCATGATTACTGTTTGATACATGGCTGCATCATTACCAAAACCAAGTCCTTTGAAAATAGTTGGAGCATAATACAACACCACGTTGATACCAACCACCTGCTGAAATACGGATAATAAAATTCCGATAACAATCACCTTCCATCCAAAAGCAGAAACCTTTTCAGCTTTTTCGTGAATGGTTTCTTTAATTTCTTTTAAGATAGCAAGGGCCACTTCTTTTCCATTGATTTTGGAAAGTACTGTGAGACTTTTTTCTTCATTACCTGTTAACACAAGATAACGTGGAGTTTCAGGAACAAAGAATAACAAGATGCAGAATAAGATTGCAGGGTATGCGTTCGACAGGAACATGTATCTCCATCCTGTTGAATCAATCCATTCCTGCGACTGGCCTTTTGCAATAAAGTAGTTCACGAAATATACAACGAGCATACCAAAGATGATGGCGAACTGGTTCCATGAAACCAATTTACCACGGATGTTTGCCGGTGCAATTTCAGCAATATACATTGGGCAGATAGCTGAAGCCAAACCAACACCAATGCCACCGATAATGCGATAGAAGTTGAATACAAACAATACCGTAACTGATGAACTGTTTTTAAAGAAGAGCGATTCAGGATAAGCTGCTCCCAACGAGGCCACAATAAATAAAATAGCAGCTACCATTAATGAGTTTTTACGGCCAAGTTTTGTTGCAAGTACCCCCGAAAGAATACCGCCGATAATACAACCGATCAATGCACTCGATACTGTTGCACCATGATAAAAAGTTGCAGCACTTCCATAAGTTGCTTCATCAAGATGGAAGAACATTTTTAAAGAATCAACAGCTCCTGAAATAACTGCTGTATCGTAACCAAACAACAGACCGCCTAAGGTAGCGACCAATGTTAATAAGAAAACATATAACGGATTTCCTTTAGAACCAACAATACTTGTTTCGTTTGTTGTACTGGGAATAAATGCCATGTGATTTTATTTTTAAATATGGAAGAACAAACTGGTATAAAAAAAACCGCCGTCAGGGCATAAAGCCACTGACGGGGTTCTCATTCACTATAAAAAAACACTAAATAAATCTGTTGATGATGTTTTCATAGTATTCCTGTTTTCCGCTGATTACTTTTGGTTCACCATTTTCAACAGCATAAGCACGCAGATCTTCGAGTGTTAACTTGCCATCTTCAAACTCTTTTCCTTTTCCGGCGTCGAAAGAAGCATAGCGTTCAGCACGCAGTTTTTTGTATTCAGATTTCTGCAATACTTCATCTGCAACAATCAAAGCTCTTGCGAATGTATCCATACCACCAATGTGTGCATAGAACAGATCTTCCATATCAGTTGAGTTACGGCGGATCTTCGCATCGAAGTTGATACCACCACCTTTAAAGCCACCGCCTTCAATAATGATCAGCATTGCTTCTGCCAGTTCGTTGATGTTGTTGGGGAACTGATCAGTATCCCATCCGTTTTGATAATCGCCACGGTTGGCATCCATTGAACCAAGTAATCCTGCATCAACAGCAACCTGCAGTTCGTGCTGGAATGTATGTCCGGCAAGTGTTGCATGGTTTACTTCAATGTTGAGTTTGAAATCATCCATCAAACCATACTGGCGAAGGAAACCGATTACAGTTTCACAATCGTAATCGTATTGATGTTTGCTTGGTTCACATGGTTTTGGTTCAATAAAGAACGTTCCTTTAAAGCCATTCTTTCTTGCATAATCTTTTGCAGCATGCAGGAATTTTGCCAAATGTTCTTTTTCACGTTTCATGTTGGTATTGAGCAGGCTCATGTAACCTTCTCTTCCACCCCAGAACACATAGTTTTCACCACCCAGTGCAATGGTTGAATCAAGCGCAGCTTTTACTTGTGCAGCGCCGTGAGTGAGCACATGAAAATCAGGATTGGTTGCAGCACCATTCATGTAACGGCGATTCGAAAACATGTTTGCTGTAGCCCATAATAATTTCACACCACTTGCTTTTTGTTTTTCAGCAAAGTATTCAGTGATTGCCTGTAAACGACGATCGTTTTCCTTCACATCATTTGTATAATCAACTGCATCCACATCATGGAAGCAGTAATAAGGCAAACTTAATTTTGTGATGAATTCAAATGCAGCATCTGCTTTATCTTTTGCACGCTCAACTGCATCTGCTTTTTCATTCCAGGGGAAGATATGTGTTGGTTCACCAAACGGATCAGCACCGCTGCCGCAGAAGCTGTGCCAGTAAGCACATGCAAAGCGAAACCAGTCTTTCATTGGTTTACCTGCCACAATCCTGTTTTCGTCGTACCAGCGAAAAGCTAAAGGATTATCTGTTCCTGTTCCTTCAAATTTAATTTGAGGAATGCCCTTGAAGAATTCTTTCTGTCCTGTAATTACTGTCATGGTTTTCATTTTTATCCCTGATGATTATTCAGGGTGATTGTTTATACTAAGGTTTTCTGTTATAAAGTTTTCAGCAGAAGTTCTTTCCACTGATGATATAATTCGTCGTATTGCTGTACATCTTTTCCAGGTTCAACTTTTGCCAGTGAATTGAACTGTGTAAATGCTTCCTTGGCTGTTGCATATACACCTGCACCAATACCTGCGCCTAATGCTGCGCCAACACTTCCATCGCAGTTATAAAGTTCAACAGGAATATTCAACGTGTTCACAAAACTTTCAGTAAACACATTGCTTAAAAACATATTGGCTTTTCCTGCACGGATGATGGCGGGACTCATTTTGTTTTCACGCATGATATCCAACCCATAACGGAATGCAAAAGCAATGCCTTCCTGTGCAGCCCTGTACAAATGTGCAGTGTTATGAATATTAAGATCAAGGTTCTGAATATGTGCGCCGGCAATTTTATTTTCAAGCATACGCTCTGCACCATTACCAAACGGAAGCACAAACAAACCATTGCTGCCAACTGAAACAGTTGATGCTGCATCGTTCATTTGCTGGTAAGATGGATTGCCTGTTGAATTTTTCATCCAGCGGTTTAAAATACCAGTGCCGTTAATGCAAAGCAACACACCCAAACGTTTTTGTGTTTGTGTGTAGTTTACATGGGCAAATGTGTTGATGCGTGATAACGGATCGAATGTTAATTCATCACTCACGCCATAAATCACACCACTTGTTCCTGCAGTTGCTGCCACCTCTCCTGCTTCAAGTACATTCAATGATAAAGCATTGTTTGGCTGATCGCCTGCTTTGTATGTAACCGGTATACCTGCTGTTAACGAAAGTGAATCAGCAACAACCGAACTGAGTTGTCCATGATCAGAAAACACATCTTTAATTTCAGGTATCAGCGATTTACTGAAACCATAATAATTAAACACCTCTTCTGACAATTCATTTTTTACAAAATCCCAGAATACACCTTCCGATAAAGAAGAAATGCTTGTTGTGGCATTACCTGTAAATTTCAAAGCAATGTAATCGCCGGGGAGCATGATCTTATCAATCTTTGCATAAAGCTCCGGCTCGTTTTGTTTAACCCAAGCCAGTTTACTTGCAGTAAAGTTGCCGGGCGAATTCAATAAGTGCTGCAGGCAGCAGGAAGGTCCTATTTCATCAAAGGCCTTGTTGCCGATTTCAACTGCACGACTGTCGCACCAGATAATACTGTCTCTTAAAACCTCTCCACTTTTATCAACTGCAACTAATCCATGCATCTGGTAGGAAATACCAATTGCACCAATTTCTTTTGAATTATATTTTTGAGTAGCGTTTGCTTTTATAATGGCCTGCTGCACATGTTCCCACCACATACCGGGCGATTGCTCTGCCCACCCAGCCTGTTTTGATATAATTTCTGATTCTGTTTCAGGATATGAAACTGATACAATCGTTTGTTGCTTCTGTGCGTCAACAACTGATACTTTTATTGATGATGTGCCTACATCTATTCCTAATAACAACATAGTTCGCTAAGTTACGTGTTCATTTGTTTGGTGCTGTTTAGTTATCAAAAAAAAGGGAGGACGGGAACATCCCCCCCGTTTTGATTTGACCTAAAACAAACTAACACTATTAAAAAATATTTTTTTCATTTTATTATCAATCGCTGAACCCTTTACTGCTCAACAAATGTTACAATACTTTTGGAAGGCAATACATAGGTAAAACTGTTGCCTGCCGTAGTAACAACTGCAGCCTGTTCAGCATTTTTTACTTCACTGGTTATATAAGGTATAAATGATGTTGTTGTTGTACTTTGAAAACTGATTTTCTGGCTTACATTATTCACATCATTATTTATAACAACCAGTACTTTTTTGCTACCGTTTTTATAAGCAGAAACCAATACTTCAGGTTTTGAGTTTACTGATGTTCCTAACCTGACTGCACCATCTTTTATAAACCGTGCAAAATGTGACAAAATATAACCCCTTTTTGTTACGGAACCATCCTGTCCTATCAAGCCATAATACCTCTTTCCGTACCACCATATATATGCGTTGAAATTGCCTTTCGTAAAACAATCATGTATTTCAATCGCTGTATTAAGATTGGCTGTATAAGTAATTAATGTATCTAAATGCTCAGTCATCCACACTTCTTTACTTTTATTTTTTGCCAAAGAATTTTCAATAATTCCACCTCCATAGAGATGAGTGCCGAGTATATCTAAATTAGCAACAGCACTATCATCGGATAATATCGTATTTACATAAGTCTGGTTATTGTTAACCAGTTCAGGTGCAATCAACCGGGTTTCTGTAATTAAAGCCGCAGGCTTTTTCAGAAAATCTCTCATTTCTGTTGCAGTCCAAACACAACCCTCATAGCTTGCCGCCCAGTCTGGTTCATTTTGTACTGATATGGCATACAACGGGGCTCCGTTAGCTGCCATGTAAACAGCAAAATCGTTGAGATATTTTGCATATGCCATTGCACTGTCAGGAATAAGTTTCCCGTTAGTACCTACAAGGCTGTTATTTGTTTTCATTCTTGCAGGAGGACTCCAGGGACTTGCAAATACCCTTGCTCCACGTTGGATTGCAGCTTTTGCATATCCAAGTTCAGTTGCTCTCCATGCATCATCAGATGCTACCCTTATTCTTAAAAAATTTAATCCAACCTGTCCGGCTCCTGTACCAAATAACCTGTCGAATTCGTCGCTGGTTAACGCAGAAGTATTCGGCGGCGTAAAAACTGTTGCACAACCAAAACCCCTGATGATTTGTTTGTTTTCAAGATCGTTAACCGTTACTTCAGCATTCACTACTTGTGCAGGCTGATTAATGTTGCTGTTTTTCTTAGTACATCCTGTTAATGCAGCTGATAAGAAAAAATGAATGAACAAATACGTGAATGAATACAATAAAGTACCTCTCAAATTCATAAAGCTCTTTTAATACGTTCCAATACTTTTAATAAACTTTCCCTTTCTGTCGTACATACCTGCCGAGGTTGTTTTAAAAATTGATTTAACAGAAGAAATGGGGAGAAATTAATCTCCCCATTCTTTGATTGCTATTACTATTGATATGCCGGATTTTGATAAGCTTTCTTTTCTTCGACTGAGGCCTCCATCGCATCAATCTGACCCTGTGGTATTGGCAACAGATAATATCCTGGTGTGATATAACGGTGATTAGTGATTGGCGTATGGCTTGAGTAAGCCACATCACCAATGGTAAATGTGCTGTAGTTATAGCCCTCCTGGTTATCAAGACCTAAGCGTTGAGTACGTACCAGATCGAAGCGGCGGATACCTTCACCATAATATTCACGTGAACGTTCAGCAAGAATATATCCAATTGTAATTGTAGCAGGAGTAGCAGCTACCATTGCAGCACTGTTGTCGGCAACTAAAGCAGCCCTGTTGGCATTACTGTATTTCCATTTACCTGCACGTGCACGGATTACATTGATTAATCCTCTTGCTGTACCGTCATTAGCATAAGTACCAGTTACTGCAGTTGGAGCAAATCCTCCTTTCACAATTGCTTCAGCAGCAATAAAAAACAGTTCAGAGAATTTTGCTGCAGGATAAGGACGTGTGCTACCTGCATTGGGGTTTCCAAGACCACCGTTATTATCGGTGCGGTAAGGTCCGAGTTTCCAGATACCTGGATAAACAATCCTGTTAATTGCACTTGGAGCTATAACAAAATCAGCACGGCCGGGCAACACACCAGCACCTATACTGCTTTTGTAAACAGAGTTTGAATAATCAATACCCGGTACATCACTGTCAAGGAAACTAAGGATGGCGCTACCTTCCTGAACTGGAAGGAAGTTGGCATTATACAAAGTTGTTTGTGCAATACCGGCTTCTGCCCTGTTACAACGGTAAACAGTTGTGAATGTTCCATCATAACGTGAATCATTTGTTTTATCAGCAAATGTTTGTGTAAACACTTCAATGATCGGAGCATTACGTACCCAAGGACGACCACCCCATTGTTCTGAAGCACGTTGAACAGAATTCACATTGGACCATGTTGTTGCAGAATATGAGCTTGTCATAGAAGGATAGCTCCATGTCTGGAACCAGCTTGACCAGTTATCAGGAGTACCGCCACCACCATAAGTAAGGCTACTCACATTATAAGTTACATTTTGCTGTGTATGATCAGCATACAGCATAATTTCATTGTTCCTGTCGTTTGTAGCTACGTTTACATCATAGTAAGTTGGCTGCAAACCATAAGTACCAGGATTTTGAATAACTGAAATTGCTAAGTCATAAGCTGCTTTATAATACCATGCAGCATTGTGACCGTTAGGGTCTGTTCTTGTTGCTTCTACAGGATAAGTTGGAATATTATTCGGGTTTTCCAGCCACCATGCATAAGTAAGATATGCTTTTGCTTTAAACAATTGAGCAACCTGTTTTGTAACAGCACCCTTCATGCGTTGTGTACTTGGTAAACTGGCAATTGCAGAATCAAGATCAGGGAAAATTGCTTTTGTATAAACAATACTCACAGAATCCCTTTTTGAACCACGAAAAGTTGAAGTATTAAATTTTAATCTGCCAGAGCCAAGATCGAGGGGCACACCACCAAATGCCCGTACAAGCAAAAAGTAGTCGTGAGCTCTGAAGAAATATGCTTCTGCAAGATAAGATGCAGCTACACCTGCTTTTGATCCGTTTTCAATAACACCACTTGCAGTGTTGATATAAGCGTATGTATTATACCAAATTTCACCTGCACTGTTATTAGAAGCTGTAGGAAGTGCCCCTGCAATTGAATAATCATGTACCTGGAAAGCACCACCGCCACCACCACTGGCGCCCCATGTTGTTTCATCAGTACCTCCCTGGAGAACGTTCCACAAATAAGCATTACCATAAATGTTACGCATGTGGGCATACAATGCAGTTATGCCACCCAAAACACCGTTTTGAGTCTGGAAAAATACAGGAGTAAATGAACTGCGGGGAGTTTCGTCCAGGACTTTTGTACATCCTCCTAAAAGAAACACCGCCACCAAAACCACACCGGTATATATATTTAAATATGTTTTTTTCATATTGTATTTTTTAGAATGTTACGTTTAAGCCAAATAAGAAATTGCGGGTTGAAGGTGTATTTGTACCAATTGTAAGAATACGGTACGGAGCTGCAGCCACTGCTGAATACTCATTACCATGTGCATTGGTTTCAGGATCCATGTGCGACATTCTTGTATATGGGGAGAAGAATACAAATGGATTTTCAACGGTAACGTAAGCACGCATTCTTTCAATACCTGCAGATTTTAACCATCTCTGATCAAAATTGTAACCTAAGGTGATTGTACGGACCTTCAGATAAGAAGCATCGAAATAACCAAGTGTTGATCCAAAAGCAGGGTTGTCGCCTGAACCACTTTTACCGCCTGGCCTTGGTGCAAAATTGCTGAAATCATTCGCATTCTTTGCATTCGGTGTCCAGTAATCAACTTTCACATTATTACCAGCTCTTGTATTGAGGTTATTCAGGTATCCATTAGATGAATAAAGTGTGCTGATAAGTAAACCACCTTTTTTGAAGTAACCGGTAATACTTAAATCAATGTTTTTGTATGCAACACGTGTATTGAAGCCGCCTTCAAAATCAGGCTGTACTTCATAAATCTGGCGGTCATCATCATCCAGACCATTTCCTGTTCTGATTTTCCTGTTTGGTACACCATTTACAAAATGCAGTGATGTATCATTCATATTATAGGCTACTTTAATCATACCAACATTTGGAGTTGCATAATAAGCAGCCATATAACCGCTGGTACTATCGGCATAAGTAATCAATCCAACTTTTTTGTAGTCGTACATTACGTCAATAGGATGCCCTGGAAACCAGAGGTTTCCTTTCTCGTATGGCAGACCTGAATAAAGGCTGACTATTTTATTTCTATTCCTGTAAATATTAAATCCAAGCTCCCATGTCCAGCCATGATAATTATCCAGTATAGTTCCGTTTAGCGACAGTTCGATTCCCTTGTTTTGTGTTGAACCGATATTTGCTTTATACGAATTTACACCTGATGTTGCAGGCATCCCTACATCCAGCAATACATTGCTTGTATTTACAACATAATATTCCAGTGTACCGTTTAAACGACTGTTCAGTAAAGTAAAATCAATACCATAGTTCATGGTCTTTGAAAATTCCCATCCCAGTTTCGGGTTAGGAAGTGTGGTTACATAATAACCCATTGCATAACCTGTTTCACCAAAATTATAAGGACTTGTACTTAAACCACCAAGTGTTTTATAAGGATCAATTGCCTGGTTTGAAGTTTCACCATAACCTACACGGAGTTTTAAAGCATCAATTGCTTTTACATTTTTCAGGAAGCTTTCGCTCTTCACATTCCAAGCTGCAGATACAGCAGGATATGAATGGTATTGATGACCAGGAGCAAGTACTGAAGAAGCATCAGAACGGAAACTTGCACTTACCATATACTTATCATTATAATTATACATTATACGACCCATATAGGATAACAAACCTTTTTGCCAATAACTACCTCCACCAACAGTGTTGGTACCGCCCTGGTCAGCTATTATTTGCTGTAAGTTGTAAAACTGGAAGGCATCAGAAGCAATATTGGTTGCGGAAAGAGAAGAATACCATTGTGTAGCTTGCTCTGAAGAATATAATGCAGTTACGTTTATTTTATGTTTTTGTGCGAATGTGCGATCATAAGTCAACAGATTTTCTACTGCCCAGCCAACTTGTTTTGTATTGTTAACCGATGCGCTGGAAGCTGTATTGGTTACACCACTGAACACGCCAGTTCCTGTATAAGTACCATAATCATGCTGGTGGAAGTTTAAACCAAGATTAATCCTGTATTTCAACCCTTCAATACCAGGTATTTTAACTTCAGCGAAAATAGAGTTGTAAGAACTGTAGCTTCTTGTAAGATCTACATATTGATCGCCCAAGCCTTTTAAAGCATGTGAAGTGTATGCCCATTGAGGACCAGATGTATTAATCGTAACACTTCTGTTCCATGAGCCATTTGCATTTTGAGCTTTCGTAAGAGGAGAAAGTCCCAGAACATTTCCAGCTGATAAATTCTGGTCATGGCTATTTACATAATAATTGTTTGTAACTAAGCCAATGTGCAGCAGTTTTCCAATGCGCTGATCAAGAGCCGTGCGGATTGTGTAACGTTCGTAGTATTGAAGAGGAATAACCGCCTGGTCTTTAAAATAAGTAAAGCCCACACTGTAACTCCCTTTATCTGTACCACCACTGATACCTAAATCATGATTTGTAACAAAACCATTCTGGTAGAGAAGATCTTGCCAGTTGGTGTTAGTACTATCGTTTTCGTCAATCGTATTATACCGTAAAGTTGATCCGGGAGCAGCATTATTTGCTTTACGCAGAGCTGCGTATTCAGGACCACTCATCATTGGATATTGACCCCATACTTTTTTAATACCGGTATATCCGTTATATGTTATATGAGCTTTTTGCCCAACATTACCTTTATTTGTTGTTACCAGGATAACACCATTTGCACCACGAGAGCCGTAAATAGCTGTAGCAGATGCATCTTTTAAGATATCAATACTTTTAATTTCACTTGGACTGATATCATTCAGATATCCCGGGAAAGGTATACCATCAAGAACAATCAACGGATCATTTAATGCGTTCAATGAACGTGTACCACGAATGCGGATCTGCATTCCTGAACCAGGTTTGGTTGATGTTTGAGCCATTTCTACACCGGCAATACGGCCTTGCAGAGCTCTTGTAATGTCAACACCAGGTACTTCATTCAGTTTATCACCAGCCATTGTGGCAATGGAGGTTGTTACATCTTTTTTACGCTGGGTACCATA
The DNA here is from genome assembly GCA_002337125.1 of Chitinophagaceae bacterium UBA1931. GTDB lineage: Bacteria > Bacteroidota > Bacteroidia > Chitinophagales > Chitinophagaceae > Lacibacter. Next base: position 68,783 of record DDFJ01000001.1, on the reverse strand, counting down.
ACCAATTACGATTACTTCACCAAGCGCTTTATCAGATGCAGAAAGAACTACAGTTACAGCAGCATCACCGGCTACTTTAATTTCTTTTGGCAAGTAATTAATCGCACTTATCACTAATGTAGCTCCTTTAGCTGCTGATATTGTAAAATCACCTTTGGTATCGGTAGTTACACCAACTTTTGTTCCTTTTACAATTACTGATGCCCCAACAACAGGGCTATTGTTTTCATCAGTTACATGGCCTTTTACGGAAAGGTTTTGTGCAAAAGCCATGACTGCAAAAGCCTGTACAGCCACTGTAAGGCATAGAATTTTTGCATATAAGTTTTTAAACATAAAGACAATTTTTAATTAAGCTTTTATATAGTATTTGGTTTCGCATGTCGTTGTTTCGTGTGCTTTTAACGGGGATTATGTGTAAGCTGAAGAAGAATAAAGCCGTTCAATTTTGTGTCTTGAATGAATACACAGAAGACAAAAATGTATTGGATATACCAGTAGAGTTGTGAAATATAAAGTGAAGCTTTTGGCAAAAGCAATCTGCACCTCTGCAAGAGAAGAATTTCGTTTGTCAGATTGTGATAAAAATCGTTTCATACAGCAGTGCTTCAGCAAAAAATCAATAACTAAAAAAGCAATGTAATCGGTTGCATAAATTGTGCATAAAAAAAACCATAAATGGCCAATTTTTTATAATTTCTGCTTTTCGTACCCAACAAGTCAATTAGTGATTATACTGCTTAACTCAATCGTTTAATGTCATTTTTCATTGGTAAAAGTGTGATTAATGCACCTCTTTCAATATGTGTTCAAATGACATTTATGATGCAAAATAAAAAAAAAATTAGAAAATGCAACCGATTGCATTTATTTTTCTAAAATTTCCTATTTTAGCACTGATTATCAAGCTAGCATCATGTCAAAAGATATAACGATATATGATATTGCCAAGGAACTGAACCTGTCGCCTGCTACCGTCAGCAGAGGATTGAATAACAGTGAAGTGCTTAGCAAAACCACCATTAAACGGATTGTTGAAAAGGCCGAAGAACTGGGATACCGTCACAATAATTTCGCCAGCAGCCTGAGAAAACAGAAATCACATACAATTGGAGTTTTATTACATGAGTTAAACAGTAACTTCATTACATCTGTACTTTCAGGAATTGAAAAAGTAACCACGGAAGCGGGTTATGATATTATTATTGCACACTCCGGCGAAAGCTATGAAAAGGAAATAGCCAACGCCACCAACCTTTTTCACAAACGGGTTGACGGGGTAATTGCTTCTTTATCGTTTACCACAAAAAACCTGAATCACTTCAAGTTATTTTTTGAGAAAAATATTCCGGTCATCTTTGTTGACCGTGTTGATGAAAACAGTGAAAGAACACATGTGATCATCGATAACTATAAATGTGGTTATACAGCCACACATCACCTGATTGAACAAGGCTGTAAGCGTATTGCAACCTTAACTGCCAATCTCAAAAGAAACGTTTATTCACAACGTCACAGAGGATATAAGGATGCATTGTTTGATGCAGGTATCGAATATCAAAAAGACCTGGTTTTAGTAAAGGATTTGAGTGAAGAAAGTGCATTGGAGGCAGCACATGAAATATTGTCGATGAAACCAGCTCCTGATGGACTATTTGTAACCAATGATTTTATTGCTGCTGTTTGTATGCAGGAATTAAAACGAAACGGTTTAAATGTTCCGGATGATATTGCGATTGTTGGTTTTAACAATGATGCTATCAGTAAAATTATAGATCCGCAGCTTACCACTATTAATTACCCTGGTAAAGATGTGGGCGAAATTGCAGCCAGAAACCTCATCAATCATTTAAAAGGCACAGGTGATATTCAAACAACCAACAGGATTATAGTAAGGTCGGAGTTAATCGTAAGAGAATCCTCACTAAAAAAAGACAACCAAAAAAGACCTGTATAAAATGAATAAGCCGATTGCCGCCATTTTTTGTTTACTGCTCAGCCTTTCTGTAAAGGCAGAGAGCGGCTATGACTTATGGTTAAGGTATACGCCTGTTTCAAATAGCGCACTGCTTCAGCAATACAGAACATTAATTTCAGCACCAGTTGTAATTGGTAACTCCCCTACTCTGTCAGCAACAAGGAATGAATTAAAAAATGGTTTATCAGGATTACTTGGACAACGGGTTTCGGTTCTTACCGCAGCAGCTAAAAATTCAACACTTATTGTTACAGTTTCAGTACCAGCTTTAGCTGAAACAGGTAACGAAGGCTTTATCATTAAAAGCAAACAAGGAAAAATAACGATTACTGCTAACACAGATATTGGTCTGCTATACGGAGTCTTTCACTTTTTAAGATTATTACAAACACAGCAGGACATTTCTAATCTCAATATTGTTTCTGCGCCTAAATTAAAGCTGCGTCTTCTTAATCACTGGGATAACTTAAACCGCACAGTTGAAAGAGGCTATGCAGGTTTCAGCATCTGGGACTGGCATAAACTGCCTGGTTATATTGACAAACGATACATTGATTATGCAAGAGTCAATGCTTCCATTGGCATCAATGGTGCAGTTTTAAATAATGTAAATTCAAATGCACTGATTCTTACAAATGCTTATTTGCTGAAAGTAAAAGCACTGGCTGATGTATTTCGTCCTTACGGTATAAAAGTTTATCTCTCTGCAAAATTCAGTTCACCAATAGAAATTGGCGGATTAAAAACTGCTGATCCGTTAAACAGTGATGTACAGGAATGGTGGAAAGCAAAGGCAAAAGAAATTTATTCATTAATTCCCGACTTTGGAGGCTTCCTGGTTAAAGCTAACAGCGAGGGCCAACCGGGACCGCAGGATTACAAGCGCACACATGCTGATGGTGCCAATATGCTGGCTGCAGCTGTAGCGCCGTATAACGGAATTATTATCTGGCGTGCATTTGTTTATGCAGCAGAAAATCCTGTTGACAGGCATAAGCAGGCATATGATGATTTTCAACCTCTCGATGGGAAATTCAGCGCCAATGTAATGGTGCAGGTAAAGAACGGAGCAATTGATTTTATGCCCCGTGAACCATTTCATCCTTTATTCGGAGCAATGCCTTCAACTCCTTTAATGATGGAATTCCAGGTAACACAGGAATATACAGGACAAGGTACAAGTCTTATTTATTTAGCTCCTTTATTTAAAGAGGTATTGAACAGCGACACATACAGTAAAGGCAAAGGCAGTACCGTTGCAAAAGTGATTGATGGCTCACTCAACCATCATTCACTAAATGGTATGGCAGGTGTTTCAAATATTGGTAATGATATAAACTGGTGCAGCCATCCTTTTGCACAGGCAAACTGGTTTGCATACGGCAGGTTGTGCTGGGATTACGATTTAAGCAGTGAAACAATTGCAGATGAATGGCTGAGAATGACATTCAGCAATAACCAACAGTTTGTCACGGCAGCAAAAAACATGATGATCAGCAGCCGTGAAATCATGGTGAATTACATGAACCCGTTAGGACTGCATCATATCATGAGTACCGGTGGTCATTACGGTCCTGCACCCTGGGTTGATAATTTAAAACGTCCAGAATGGAATCCTGTGTATTATCACAAAGCAGATAGTGAGGGTGTTGGTTTCAACCGAACATCAACTGGAAGTAATGCAATTGCTCAATATTTTCCCGAAGTGAGAAAGCAATGGGAAGACATCAATACATGTGATGAAAAAATGATTCTCTGGTTTCATCATGTTCCGTGGAATTACAAAATGAAAAGTGGAAGAACATTGTGGGATGAACTTTGCTATAAATATTATTCAGGTGCTGAAGATGTGAAAAAGATGCAGCAAACATGGACCAGTCTGCAACCATATGTTGATGCAGAGGAATTCGATCATGTAAAACAGTTATTAAACATTCAGTACAACGAAGCTGTATGGTGGAGAAATTCCTGTTTGTTGTATTTCCAAACGTTCAGTAAAATGCAAATACCTGCAAATTATGAACAACCGGATAAGACACTTGACTATTATAAAAACTTAAGTTTCCCATTTGTACCGGGAATATAAAAGTTTATGCGTGTTTTATCGTCAAAACATAGAATAAAATAGATAGTGATGAACAGAAGAGATTTAGTGAGAATGAAAACCGGGTTAAATAGGTTGAGAATTTTCTGTTCACGAATAATACAAATTGTGTAAAGAATTAAGAATGCTGATTCTTACACAAAGCGATTTATAAAAACACCAGGCCGGATTTATGAACATTGCCAGATAAATCCGGAACTGAATTTTGCCCTTAAACAAAACATTTGCTGAACCAATATTCAGAACCGGTTATTATAAGCTGTAACCGGAGCTGCATATGGAAAGATGAATTTTAATGTGGTAAAATAATTAAACTGAAATGAAATTACGTATTGCTGCTTTTACGGTTATTGTAACGATGTTGTTTGCTTTCCAATCAACTGCACAAATAAAATTACCTGCAATTATCAAAGACAGTATGATTTTGCAGCGTGATGCCAATGTAAACATTTGGGGGTGGTCATCTCCCAATGAAAAAGTTATTCTGAAATTTAAAAACAAAAAATTTGCAACAAAGGCCGACTCAAAAGGCAACTGGAAATTAACCCTGCCTCCTACTCCGGCAGGTGGTCCGTATACACTTGAGTTTACAGGAAAAAATAAGATTACACTTAATGATATTTTATTTGGAGATGTTTGGTTTTGCAGCGGGCAAAGTAATATGGTTCATCAGCTGAACATACACGATGTACGTTACGCTAAAGAAATTGCCGATGCAAATTTTCCTGAAATACGACAGTTTTGGGTACCAAACGTTACAAACCTGCAAGCTCCACAAAACGATTTACCATCAGGCAACTGGGCTCCTGCAGTTGGCGAACAGGTAAGACCATTCTCAGCCGTTGCATACTTCTTTGCAAAAAGAATTTATGAAGAGTATCATATTCCCATAGGTATTATAAATGCTTCAGTAGGCGGTACTCCAATTGAAGCATGGGTGAGTGAAGATGGATTAAAAAATTTCACTTCCATCTCTTCCATCATTCAAAAAAATAAAGACACAGCATACCTCAACAGCTTTGGCAGAAATGGAACTTTTAAACCACGCCAGCAAACCGACCAGGGTTTACTCAGCAGCAAAAAATGGTTTTCTGTTGATTATAATCCAACCGGATGGCGTACGATAAATATTCCCGGTTACTGGGAAGATCAAGGCATTAAAGATCTGAATGGTGTTGTATGGTACAGGAAAATAGTTGATATACCTGCTTCAATGACAGGCAAACAGGCAAAGGTTTTTCTTGGAAGAATTGTTGATGCCGATGAATTATATATCAATGGAAAACTTGTGGGATCAACAACCTACCAGTATCCGCAAAGAAGATATACTGTACCTGCTGATTTATTAAAAGCAGGTAAAAATATTTTTGTTGTACGTGTTACGAATACAGCAGGCAAAGGTGGTTTTGTTCCGGATAAACCTTATTGCGTTTTTGCAGGTAGTGACACAGTTGATCTGAAAGGCACATGGCAATACAAAGTTGGTGATGTATTTCAACCATTTGGCCGTGGTGGAGGTTTTGGCGGAATTTCATTTCAGAACCAGCCCGCTGCATTATACAATGCAATGGTTGCACCCGTAATTAATTTCACAATAAAAGGTTTTTGCTGGTACCAGGGCGAAAGTAATGCAGGGAAAGCAAATGAATATGCACAGCTGATGCCATCACTCATCAATGACTGGCGTGCAAAATGGAACGAAGGAAATCTGCCTTTCTTATCGGTACAGTTACCCAATTTCATGGACTATAACTATCTCCCATCTGAAAGCGGCTGGGCAGAACTGAGAGAAGCACAATTAAAATCATTACAGGTTTCCAATACAGCAATGGCCGTTACAATTGATCTTGGTGAATGGAATGATATTCATCCTGACAATAAAAAAGATGTTGGTGAAAGATTAGCTCTCGCTGCATTGAAATTAGCTTACCACAAAGACATTGTTTATTCAGGACCAATCTTTCAGAATACTGTAACAGAAGGCAACAAAATCATAATTAATTTTTCAAATACCGGAAGCGGATTAATTACAAACGATAACGAAGAACCCGGAGACTTTGCAATAGCTGGAGCTGATAAGAAATTTGTATGGGCAAAAGCAAAAATTGAAGGCGACAAAGTAGTTGTGTGGAATGAAAACGTTCCCAACCCTGTTTATGTACGTTACGCCTGGGCTGATAATCCTGTACATCCGAATTTATATAACAAAGAAGGATTGCCTGCATCTCCATTCAGAACGGATAAATAAAATCAATCACAAGAATTAATAAACATTAACGTCAAATAAAAATTTGAGTTGAAAATTAAGGAAACGATACAAGATAAAATTGCGGCCATAATTACAAGTGTATTTTTTACATTTATTATACAAGGAAGGCATTTCTTTTCGTTGGTGAACTCATTTTTATCAACAGGCAGAAATGAAAAACGCCTGATTTATTTAAAAACCAATTCAGTCATTTATAAATCTATTGAATCAAATCATTGAACAATGAAGAAATCAATTTTGAAAAGCTCTCTTACTTTTTTATTAACAGCGAACGCAATGTTGTTTGCACAGGCGCAGGAACAGCAACATTCACCCGCAGGTAATTACAGCAATGTAAACACCTATGCAAATCCTGTATTACCTGGTGATCATCCTGATCCAACTTTACTGAAAGTAGGTAGTGATTTTTATCATTGCGGCTCATCATTTCATTTCAATCCATACTTACCAATTTACCATTCAAAAGATCTTATTCATTGGGAAATTATCAGTCGTGTGGTTTATCCATCAAAAGCTTCGTTTGTAGCTGATCGTCCATCCGGAGGTATCTGGCAAGGTGCAATCACTTATTTCTATGGTTCGTACTGGATTTATTTTTCATCAGGTGGTCAGTGGTTTTGCAAAGCTTCAACACCATACGGTCCATGGTCTGATCCTGTACAGGTGCAAACAAATCCTGTAACAGGTGCACTTGGTTATGATAATTCAATTTTTGTTGATGATGATGGCAAACCTTATATGGTGATTAAAAACGGCCAGAAAATAAACCGTTTGCAGGCACTTGGAAAAGATGGTCAGCTTACTGATACTGTGATTAACCTTGACTGGATGAATGCACATCTTCAATACAGTTGGGCAGAAGGTCCTGTTATGTGCAAAAGAAACGGTTGGTATTTTTATTTTCCTGCTGGCGACGTTTCCGGTGGACAATATGTTTTAAGAACAAAAGAATTAACTGCTGATTCAACTAAATGGGAACGGCTTGGTGACTTTTTTAAACCAGTTACAGATCCTAATGTTGGATTCCGCAGACCCAATCATATATCCGCTCCTCTTCAACTTGAAGATGGAAGCTGGTGGACACTTGGACAGAGTTATGAAAAATATGATCATGATGATTGGTCTGGTACAGGAAGACAAACATCTCTTTATCCCGTTATATGGGAAGACAACAGGCCATGGGGTATGGCTCCAACAACACAACCAATTGCCAAACCAAATCTTCCGCAATCAGGTATTTTATGGAGAAGTGTTCAAAGTGATGATTTTGAAAAAACTGATTTGAGTTTAAACTGGCATTTCCTCAACAGGAAATCAGCAACCAGTTATTCGCTTACAGAAAGAAAAGGTTGGGTAAGATTGAAAGCAGATACAAGCCGTATTCATCTTGTACAAAAAGAAACGGATCACTATTATACTGCTATTACAAAAGTTGATCTCAATGCAACTGATACTGCAGCTAAAGCAGGTATCTATCTAAGCAACGGAAATCAAAAGGAAGTTGCAAGACTTTATTCAGGCTTTGAGCAGGGAAAGAAAATTATTTTCAAACTTGATACTGCTGTGCGCATAGTACCAAATGATGCAGGCAATATTGTTTGGTTGAAACTTGAACGTTATGCACATGATCTCACTGCATATTACAGCAGCGATGGAAAGAACTGGAAAGTGGTAGGTAATCCTGTAAGTGCTGTGAACATTGATAAAACACAGCCAAATTTCAATTCATGGGTTGGAACAAGTATTGGACTGTTTGCTGAAGGAAAGCCTGCAGATTTTGATTTATTCATTTGTAAAGATGGTTATTCAACATTACCTGCTATCGGCTACAGTAATTACTATGGCGTTAAATCAGTAACCAAAGGAAATGATAAAGCTGTCACCACCACCACTTCAAATGGTGGATGGTTGATGATTTCAGGCGTTGAATTAGGAAAAACCAGTCCTGCTTCAATTGAAGTAACAGCATCATCTGCCAAAGCAGCAACCATTGAAATATGGATTGATGATCTGAACAACGGAACATTGATTGCAACTGTTCCACTTAGTTCAACCAGTTCAGAAAACTGGAAACTGTTTACAAAAAAAATAAAAAGTATTTCCGGTCATCATGATGTATTCATCAAATTCCCTGCAGGAAATGCAGATGAAATTTTTATTAAGTCAATCCGCTTTACACAATCAAAATAATAACAGGTAATGAAAGGCTTCTTAACCATCTGTCTTCTTGTTTCAACAATAACCGGTTTTTCACAAACCAATGCAACCCTTAAACTCTGGTACAATAAACCAGCAGGTAAAACATGGGAAAATGCGTTGCCGGTAGGCAATGGTCAGCTTGGTGCAATGGTTTATGGTAATGTTGATACTGAAAAGGTGCAGTTTAATGAACATACTTTGTGGAGCGGAAGTCCCAACCGCAATGACAACCTGCTGGCAAAAGATTCGTTAAGCAAAATCCGTGAACTTGTAAATGCAGGAAAGCAGAAAGAAGCGGAGCAACTAATTAACCGTGTTATCATCAGCAAGCAATCACAAGGACAAATGTTTTTACCTGCAGGCGATCTGCAGCTGGTTTTTAACGATCATAAAAACGTTACAAATTATAAACGGGAACTGGACATTGAACATGCTGTAGCGAAAACAATCTATACTTCCAATGCTGTAACTTATACAAGAGAAGTGATTGCATCGTTTTCTGATCGGGTAATTGTCATCCATCTTACTGCCAGCAAACCAAAGAGTATTTCATTTACATCATGGTACCAAATGCCGTTACCCGGTGCCGTTATTAAAACCAATAACAGGAAGCAGATCACATTTACAGGTACAGGCATAGATCATGAGGGAGTAAAAGGAATGGTGAAGTACAATGGAATTGTACAGTTTAAAACCGAAGGAGGATCGTCTGTAACAACTGATTCGTCAATTATTGTGACGAACGCTGATGCTGTAACGATTTATATCTCCATTGCAACAAACTTCAACAACTACCATGATTTAACTGCAGATGAACATGTGAAAGCTACCTCCTACCTGGAAAAAGCTGTTGCAAAATCATACGATGAAATTTTAAAAACGCATATTAAAGCTTACCAGCATTATTTCAATCGTGTTAAGCTTGATCTTGGAAGTACAACTGCTGCAGAACTTCCTACTGATGAACGGCTGAAAAATTTTAATTCAGTAAGCGATCCGCAATTTGCTGCACTTTATTTCCAGTATGGTCGTTACCTGCTGATCTCCTCTTCACAACCCGGAGGCCAGCCTGCAAATCTCCAGGGAATCTGGAACAACAAAGTAAGACCACCATGGGATAGTAAGTATACCATCAACATCAATGCAGAAATGAATTACTGGCCTGCAGAAAAAACAAACCTGTCGGAGTTACATGAACCTTTTCTGCAAATGGTTAAAGAGTTGGCTGTTACCGGCGAACAAACAGCAAGAGATATGTACGGCGCAAGAGGATGGATGGCTCATCACAATACTGATATCTGGCGTGCAACAGGTGCCATTGATGGTGCGTTCTGGGGATCATGGATGAATGGTGGCGGATGGACAAGTACTCATTTGTGGGAACATTATCTCTACACAGGTAATAAACAATTTCTGCAATCGGTATATCCTGTGCTGAAAGGCGCTGCTCTTTTTTATGTTGATTTTCTTGTTGAGCATCCACGTTATCACTCGTTGGTGATCAATCCCGACATGTCGCCTGAAAATGGCCCTAAGGCTCACCAAGGATCTTCGATTGATGCAGGAACAACGATGACGAATCAAATCATTTTTGATGTATTCAGTAATGTAATTAGAGCTGCTGATGTTTTACATACAGACAAAGCCTTTGCTGATACGTTAAAACAAATGCGTAATCGCTTATCGCCTATGCGTATTGGGAAATATGGTCAGTTACAGGAATGGATAGACGATATTGACAACCCAACAGATCATCATCGCCATATTTCTCATTTGTATGGTTTATTTCCTTCCAACCAGATTTCGGCTTACCGCACACCTGAATTATACAGTGCTGCAAAGAATACACTGTTGCAACGTGGCGATGTATCAACCGGCTGGAGTATGGGTTGGAAAGTAAACTGGTGGGCAAAAATGCTCGATGGAAATCATGCATATAAACTGATTCAAAACCAGCTTACACCTGCAGGCACTAATGCAGAAGGTGGTGGTACTTATAACAATTTGTTTGACGCCCACCCTCCTTTCCAGATTGATGGAAATTTTGGTTGTACATCAGGCATTACAGAAATGCTGATGCAAAGTGCAGATGGAACGCTTCACCTGCTTCCTGCATTACCCGATGTGTGGAATGCAAAAGGCAAGGTATCGGGCTTAACAGCAAGAGGTGGTTTTGAAATTGTAAGTCTTGAATGGAAAGATGGCAAAGTGGTGAAGCTTGTTATCAAATCGGCTTTGGGAGGTAATCTTCGTTTGAGGTTGCCGAATAAAATGCAGTTAGCAAACGGAACAGCATTAAAAGCTGCAACTGGTGAAAACAGTAATTCATTTTACCAGGTTGAGCAAACAGCAGCACCTGTTATTGCTGAACATGCAGCAATAACCTTACCCGAGTTGAATGAAACATTTGTGTATGATCTGCCAACAAAAGCAGGACAGGTTATCACATTCAAAATAAAATGATGAATAAAATTTAAACAGTTAAAATATGAAAAAGAAAATACTGGTTGCAGTAATGGCAACTGCATTAACAGGTGTTACCTGTTTTGCACAAACATCAACCGGTGTGATTGAAGATTTCAAACCGTCTTCACTCAACCAGCCCGGTCAGGAGTTTCCACAAGTAAACTCACAAGGTTATGCAAGGTTTAAAATATTTGCACCATCTGCAGATAGTGTTAAAGTAAGCCTTGGACTTGGAGGCCGTGGTGGAACAAGACTTGCAAAAGCCAATGATGGTTTCTGGATTGGAACAACAGAAGGCCCGATGGATGAAGGCTTTCATTACTATAACGTAAATATTGACGGTGGTAAGTTTAATGATCCCGGTGCAATGAACTTTTATGGTTCAGTACGTTGGGAAAGCGGAATTGAAATACCTGCACACGACCAGGATTTCTATGCATTGAAAAATGTACCACACGGAAATGTAGCCCAGGTACTCTTCCCTTCAGCTATTACAAACACATTACGCAGGGCTTTTGTTTATACACCTCCAGGCTACAACAGTAATTCAAAAAACCGTTATCCTGTACTTTATCTGCAACATGGTTGGGGTGAAGATGAAACTGCATGGAGTAACCAGGGACATGCCAACCTGATTATGGATAATCTTATTGCTGAAGGAAAAATTAAACCATTCATTATTGTAATGACTTATGGAATGACCAATGAAGTGAAATGGGGTAAAATGAGAGAGTTTAAAATCGATACATTTCAAACAGTACTTACCGAAGAATTAATTCCATACATCGATGCACACTTCAACACCATTGCAAACCAATCAAACCGTGCAATGGCAGGACTTTCAATGGGAGGAATGGAAACACATACCATTACACTCAACAAACCGGAAGTTTTCGCTTACTATGCTTTATTAAGCGGCGGCATCTACACACCTGAAGAAATCAAAGACAAATCGAAAGTAAAACTCATTTTCATCAGCTGTGGAAGCAAAGAAAGACCTGATGGTGTAAAAAATGCTGTTACTACTTTACAGGGTGCTGGCATCAATGCAGTATCATACGTTTCTGAAAATACAGCGCATGAGTTTTTAACCTGGCGCCGCAGCTTATATCAACTTGCACCATTGCTTTTTAAATAATCTCATCAAGTAAAAATTATGGCAATGAATTTCAAATCTGCTGTCGTTATATTGGCTGTGTTGCTCCAGGGTTATGCTGGTTTTGCTCAAACAAGCACAGCAGTTGCTGAAGACTTTAAACCTTCATCCGTTACTCAACCGGGCAAACAATATCCGCAGGTAAACTCTGAAGGAAGAGTACGTGTACGTATTGCAGCACCTAATGCGCAAAAAGTACAATTGGATATCGGAGGTGTGAGATATGATTTAATCAAAGATGAAAAAGGAATATGGACAGGTGAATCAGCACCACAGGTTGAAGGCTTTCATTATTACCAGCTGAATATCGACGGAGCAGCTGTTCCTGATCCCGGCAGTATTTATTTCTATGGTGCAAGCCGTTGGGGAAGTGGAATTGAAATACCTGCTCCTGACCAGGAGTTTTATGCATTGAAAGATGTACCACATGGTTTGGTCAGTCAAAAAATATATTTTTCAAAAATCACCAATTCATGGAGAAGATGTTTTGTTTACACGCCTCCTGGTTATGATGCAACGAACAAAACACGCTACCCTGTACTTTACCTGCAGCATGGAAGTGGAGAAGATGAAACAGGCTGGTCTGCCCAGGGAAAGGCCAATCTGATTATCGATAACCTGTTGGCCGAACAGAAAACTGTGCCCATGATTATTGTGATGGATAACGGTTATGCAACAAGAGCTTCATCCGCACAAAAAGAAGTGAATACACAACCAACAGGTATCGGTGCTTTCAATGCATTTGAAGATGTACTCATCAAAGAAATTATTCCAATGATTGATGCTTCGTACAAAACAATTGCTGATCGTGAACACAGGGCAATGGCTGGTCTTTCAATGGGAGCAAATCAAACTATACAGATTACGATGAACAACCCCGACAAGTTTGCGAGCATTGCGGGTTTCAGTGGAACATCCAATTATCCAAGCACTGCTCCAATTGATGCTGCAACATTTATGAATGGAAAGTTTAAAGACGGATCAGCTTTCAACAAACAGGTAAAACTGTTTTGGCTTGGATTAGGTACAAAAGAACCCAATCCATTTCCCGGTTCTGTTGCTGCATTCCGTTCAATGCTTGATAAGCAGGGAATCAAATACAGTTATTATGAATCACAGGGCACTGCACATGAATGGTTAACATGGCGCAGGTGTTTGCATGAATTTGCACAGCTTCTTTTTAAATAATTATTACAGGATTACAAACAATGAACATCAGAACAACTAAAAACCGCTATATGAAAATTGGAATCAGTTTGCTGATGACAGTTGCATCGGTTTATTCTTTTCCGGTTGTTGCCCAGCATAAACAAGCAAAGGCAAAAACAAAAAGCACCGCTGCATTTTACAGTGGCAAATACAGGAATCTTTTGCTCGAAGCCGGTTATAGCAAAGCTGAAATTGAACAGAAAGTAAACAAAGCTTTTTACGATGTATTTGAAGGTCCTAAAAGAGTTTACTTCGAAGTCAACGATTCAATGGCTTATGTATCTGATGTAAAGAATCATGATGCAAGAACAGAAGGTCTCTCCTACGGAATGATGATTGCAGTTCAGCTCAACAAAAAAGATGTGTTTGATAAAATCTGGCGCTGGTCGAAAAAATACCTGCAGCACCAGGATGGTCCGAGACAGGGATATTTTGCATGGAGCATTAACCCGCAAACGATGAAAAAAAATTCAGAAGGTTCTGCATCTGATGGTGAACTGTATTTTATCACCAGCTTATTGTTTGCATCAAACCGCTGGGGCAATCAAACCGGCATTAATTATTATGCTGAAGCAAGGAATATTTTAGATGCCATGTGGAAGAAAGATGGAACCGGGAATGTTTTCAACCTGATTAATACAGAACATAAACAAATCAGTTTTGTACCGGAAGGAAATGGATATACATGGACTGATCCCTCCTATCATTTACCTGCATTTTATGAAGTATGGGCATTGTATGCAAAAGATGGTCATGAACAATTTTATAAAGATTGCGCTGATACGTCGAGAGCTTTCCTGCACAGGGCCTGTCATCCTGTTACAGGTTTAAATACAGACTATGCCGACTTCAGCGGTGCTCCACATGCAACAAGATGGATGCCGCAGGCTTTTCGTTACGATTCATGGAGAGTGCCTATGAATATTGCAATGGACTATGCATGGTTTGGAAAAGATAAAGCATGGCAGGAAGATTATGCAAACCGCATTCAGCAATTTTTACGTTCAAAAGGCATCAGTTCATTTGATGATCAGTTTAACCAGGATGGCACAACTCCTGAATATATTCTGCAGGCAGGTGATTATAAAAAATTACGTCATTCAATAGGGTTGGTTGGAACAAGTGCTACCACTGCCATTATGAATATGAACAAAGACAAAACTTCCATCGATTTTATTCATGAATTGTGGAATTCAAAACTTGAACCCTATGCAGATGGATATTTTGATCCGTATTACGACGGACTACTGTATTTATTCAGCCTGATGCATTTAAGCGGCAAGTACCAGATTATTAAACCTCAATAAAAAAGAACACGTTTAAAAACCAAAGCAAGCATATGAAACAAGTCTTACAATTTATACTGATTTTGTTTTTACTGAATCAAACTGCAACTGCACAGAATGCAGTAAAACCTTCAGCACCGGGTTTTGATACGGTGCGTCCTTTAATACCACATGGTAAAGTTGATACCGTTGTATACAACTCAAAAACAGTTGGTGCAAAACGAAACGTAACCATCTACACTCCTCCTGGTTTTTCAAAGAACAAGAAATACCCGGTTCTGTACCTGCTTCATGGAATTGGCGGAGATGAGAATGAATGGCTGAATGGTGGTAAGCCACAGGTGATTCTTGACAACCTGTATGCTGATGGAAAAATTGAGCCAATGATTGTTGTGATGCCCAACGGAAGAGCAATGAAAGATGACCGTGCAACAGGTAACATCATGGCACCGGATAAGGTACAGGCATTTGCAACATTTGAAAAAGATCTGCTAAATGATTTGATTCCTTTCATCGAAAAAAAATATCCTGTTATTGCTGATAAAGATCACAGGGCAGTTGCAGGTCTTTCAATGGGCGGCGGACAATCATTGAATTTTGGATTAGGAAACCTGGATGTGTTTTCATGGGTTGGTGGATTTTCATCTGCACCAAATACAAAATCACCTCAGGAATTATTACCTGATGTTGAAGCGGCAAAAACCAAACTCAAATTACTTTGGATTTCATGTGGTGCAAGTGATGGTTTGATCACTTTCAGTAAGAGAACACATGATTACTTCGAAAAAAATAATGTACCGCATATTTATTTTGTTGAACCGGGTGTGCATGATTTCAAAGTGTGGAAGAACAGCCTGTATATGTTTTCACAACTGATCTTCAAAACGGTTGATCCATCAACTTTCTCAAAATATCCTGTAGCAGGTGCACCTGCTTCCACCAACATACGCAACGGAGCATTCCCGCAGATTATGAGCGACAGCCGTGTGAAATTCAGCATCAAAGCTCCTGATGCAAAAAAGGTTCAGATTGATCTTGGTAAAAAATATGATTTAGTGAAAGATGAAAACGGTGTATGGTCTGTTACCACTGATTCCATCAGCGAAGGTTTTCATTACTATTCATTACTGATCGATGGTGTTGCTGTTGCTGATCCTGCAAGTGAATCATTCTATGGAATGAGCAGAATGGCAAGTGGTATTGAAATTCCTTTTGCCGGTGGCAGCTATTATGCCATACGTAATGTTCCGCACGGTGATATCCGGATCAAAAAATATTATTCAAGAGTTACCAATTCATGGAGGCAATGTTATGTGTACACTCCACCTTCTTACGATTCCAATTTAACAGCGAAATATCCTGTATTGTATTTGTTACATGGTGGTGGTGAAGATGAAAGAGGCTGGTCGCAACAGGGAAAAACCGATTTGATTTTAGATAACCTGATTGCTTCAAAGAAAGCCCGCCCAATGATCATTGTAATGATGGATGGAAATTTCAGTGGTGGTGGTCTTGCAGGGTTTGGCGAACAATCGCTGAAAACATTTGAAAACGAATTGAAGCAAAGTGTAATACCATTTATCGAAAATAATTTTCGTGTAGAAACAGGTGCAAACAATCGTGCACTGGCTGGTTTGTCAATGGGTGGTTTGCAAACATTATATGCTGGTATAAAAAACACAGGCATGTTTTCTTACCTGGGTGTATTCAGTTCAGGTTGGTGGAGCAATCAACCAGCGCTGGCAGAACCTCAGTATGATTTCATGAAGCAAAACGCAGCTACAATCAACAATAATTTAAAAAGCTTCTGGATTGCCATGGGAGGCAAAGAAGATATTGCTTATAAAAACTGCAAAATAATGCTGGGCAGGTTTGATGAAATGGGTGTGAAATATGTGTACAGCGAATATCCCGGCGGTCATACATGGCCGGTATGGAGAAACAACCTGTACAATTTTGCACAAGTGCTTTTTAAATAAATGACTTGAATTAACAAGTATGAAAAGAGGAACTGTAAAAATATTATTTGTTGGATGCTGCCTGTCTTTTTCTGCTGTAACAGCAGTTGCACAGCAGCTTCCTTACCAAAACCCTGCTTTAAGTTCAGAACAGCGGGCTAAAGATTTAATATCCAGATTAACGTTGGAAGAAAAGGCTTCATTGATGTTTGATCAATCGCCTGCAATACCAAGACTGGGTATAAAAAAATTCAATTGGTGGAGTGAAGCGTTGCACGGGCTTGCCAACAATGATAATGTGACGGTTTTTCCAGAGCCTATTGGAATGGCTGCATCATTTGATGATGCATTAGTGTTTAAAATTTTCAATGCTACTTCTGATGAAGTGAGAGCTAAATATCATGATGCATTGAGAAACGGAAAAGAAAACAGGCGCTTCTTAAGTCTTTCTGTGTGGACACCCAATGTCAATATCTTTCGTGATCCACGCTGGGGCCGTGGCCAGGAAACCTATGGTGAAGATCCTTATCTCACTTCAAGAATGGGTGTTTCTGTTGTGAAAGGATTGCAAGGCCCTGCTGATGCAAAATACCGTAAGCTGCTTGCATGTGCCAAACATTATGCAGTGCATTCTGGTCCTGAATGGAGCAGGCATACACTAAACCTCAACAACGTTAATCCAAGAGATTTATGGGAAACTTATCTGCCTGCATTTAAATCATTGGTGCAGGATGCAGATGTGCGCCAGGTAATGTGTGCTTATCAGCGTTTGGATGATGAACCTTGTTGCGGTAACAGCATGTTGTTACAAACCATTCTCCGTAACAAATGGGGTTTTAAATATGTGGTTGTATCTGATTGCGGTGCCGTAACTGATTTTTTCACCAGTCATAAAACATCATCAGATGCTGCACATGCTTCATCAAAAGCTGTTTTATCTGGAACTGATGTTGAATGTGTATGGCAGGGATATGCGTATGAAAAATTACCGGAAGCTGTTGCCAAAGGATTGATTACTGAAAAGGAAATTGATACGCATTTACTCAAAATTTTAATCAGCCGTTTTGATTTAGGCGATTTTGATGATAATTCAATTGTACCATGGGCAAATATTCCCATGTCAATCGTCAACAATGAAGAGCACAGGAAACTGGCATTCGATATGGCGCTTGAATCAATGACATTGTTGCAGAACAAAAACAATCTTCTTCCCATTTATAAATCAACAAAGAAAATTGCAGTGATTGGACCGAATGCTGATAATGAACCCATGCTTTGGGGAAATTATAATGGCACACCAGTACGAACCATCAGCATACTCAATGGTATCAAATCAAAACTTCCTGCAAACAGTGTGCTGTATGATAAGGCCTGCGATGCAGTGGAGAATAAAGTAACACAAAGCTATTTTTCAAAAACAATTGCTGAAGGCAAAAAAGGATTTAAAGCCACTTATTGGAACAACCGTGAACTAACTGGTGATGTTGTGATTACAGACCAGGTTACTAATCCGTTTAAAATAACTACAGCAGGAGATCATGAATTTGCATCAGGTGTTAAACTCGTAGGTTTTTCTGCAAAATATGAAACTGAATTTACTGCACCCGAAACAGAAGAAATTGTTTTTAAAGCAGGTGCAACAGGTTATTTTGAATTATTGGTCAATGGACAATCACTTGCAAAGTATAACAACTGGCGTACGCTTCCTTCAAGAATTGCTTACAACGTTGAAAAGGGCAAAACATACAAGATTGAAATAAGGTATGCACAATTAAACAACTGGCAGGCCAATCTTGAATTTGATTTCGGAAAAGAACTGGATGTTGATTTTAGTGGTCTCATCAATAAACTCAAAGGAATTGATGTGGTTGTTTTTGTTGGCGGACTTTCAACCTTACTGGAAGGTGAAGAAATGCCGGTGAATTATCCCGGCTTTAAAGGAGGCGACCGTACCGATATTGAATTACCATTGGTACAACGTAATTGCTTAAAGGCATTGAAAGCTGCCGGCAAGAAAGTGATTTTTGTGAATTGCTCCGGTTCTGCAATCGGCATGGTTCCTGAAACACAAAGTTGTGATGCCATTCTGCAGGCATGGTACGGAGGTGAATCAGGTGGTCAGGCTGTTGCCGATGTATTGTTTGGCGATTACAATCCTTCCGGAAAACTTCCTATTACTTTTTACAAAGACACAACACAACTGGCCGACTTTGAAGATTATTCCATGAAAGGAAGAACATACCGGTATATGACAACCGAACCTCTCTTCCCCTTTGGTTACGGATTAAGCTATACCAGCTTCAGAATCGGAGAAGCACAGCCGAACAAAACACAAATTAAAAAAGATGAAAGTCTTTCTGTTACCATACCTGTTACCAATACCGGTAAAAGAAACGGTACAGAAATCGTACAGGTGTATGTTAAAAAGGTAAATGACATAAACGGGCCTGTAAAAACATTAAGAGGTTTTAAAAGAACAGAAATAGCAGCTGGCAAAACTGTTAATGCAGTGATTGATTTACAACCTTCAGCTTTTGAGTTTTACAATGATAAAACATTGCAGATGGAAGTAACTCCCGGCGAATATGAATTGTGGTATGGCAACAGCTCTGCTGCAAAAGATCTGAAAATGATAAAAATAACTGTGCTGTAAATAATGCAGTACTTAAAAAACAGTATATGAAAATAAAACAACTGATAACAGTCGCATTGATGTTGGTTTCCTTACAATCCTTTTCACAGGATAAGAAATTTTATATTTTTCTCAGCTTCGGTCAATCCAATATGGAAGGCAATGCCAGGATAAGACCAGAAGACACCGTAAATATTGATCCACGTTTCCAGGTAATGGAAGCAGTGAATTGTCCGGCTATTAACAGGGAAAAAGGAAAATGGTATACAGCAGTACCACCCTTGTGCCGTTGCAGAACAGGTCTTACGCTTACCGATTTTTTTGGAAGAACAATGGTTGCCAATCTGCCAAAGGATGTAAGAATAGGCATCATCAATGTTGCAGTTGGCGGTTGTAAAATTGAATTGTTTGATAAAGATCATTACCAGTCATATGTTGAAACAGCTCCGTCATGGATGAAAGGAATGATCAATGAGTATGATGGAAATCCTTATGCCCGTTTAGTTGAAATGGCAAAACTCGCACAGAAAGATGGAATCATCAAAGGCATTTTATTACACCAGGGTGAATCGAATACCGGCGATACAACATGGCCCGGCAAAGTGAAAATTGTTTACAATAATCTTTTACAAGACCTCAACCTTGCTCCTGATTCTGTTCCGCTTCTTGCAGGCGAAACAGTGAATGCAGACCAAGGTGGTGTTTGTGCAGGAATGAACAAGATCATTGCCACATTGCCAGAAGAAATAAAAAATGCGTATGTAATATCATCCGCTGGTTGTCCTGATGCTGCAGACAATTTACATTTTACTGCAGAAGGATACCGCATACTGGGAGAAAGATATGCAGCGCAAATGCTTGCATTGCTGGGGATCAAAGTAAAAGAAACAGAATAGCATATTGGCTCAGCTTGTATTTGACAACCGAAGAGAAAATTACTTTAAGTGACAATGAAATAATTAAAACATTGTAAATGAAAAAAAGAATATTTACGGCGATGGCTATGACGGTAAGCTTATGGTGTGGTGCACAAAATCCCATCATTCAAACCAAGTTTACTGCCGATCCTGCACCGATGGTCTATCACGACACGATATTTCTTTATACCAGCCATGATGAAGATGATGCTTTTGGTTTTAAAATGCAAAACTGGTTACTCTACACTTCAACTGATATGGTAAACTGGACTGATCATGGTGAAGTTGCTTCTTTAAAAAACTTTAAATGGGTAAATACAGATAATGGTGCTTGGGCTGCACAATGCATCAGTCGTAACGGCAAATTTTATTTGTATTGTCCTGTTCCAAATGGTTTGGGTATTGGTGTACTTGTAGCAGATAATCCTTATGGCCCTTTTAAAGATCTGATAGGCAAACCTCTTATCAAAAACAGTTCAGACGATATTGATCCCACCGTGTTTATAGATGACGATGGGCAAGCGTATTTATATTGGGGCAATCCCAATTTATATTACGTGAAACTGAATGAGGATATGATTTCTTATTCAAATGGTATTATAAAAGATAGCTCCATTGCAAAAGTTAAAGGACAGCCTGATCCTTTTCATTATCAGGAAGGCCCCTGGGCTTATAAACGTAACGGTCATTATTATATGGCTTATGCATCAACCTGCTGCCCGGAAGGCATTGGCTATGCTATGAGCAATTCGCCAACCGGCCCATGGGTATACAAAGGAAGTATTATGGATGGCGATCCAAGGTCCAGCGGCAATCACCCCGGCATAATTGATTATAAAGGTAATTCGTATGTGTTTGGTTTTAATTATTCCATCGGGCAGCAAACAATGGCCAGGCATTACGAAAGACGTTCTATTTGTATAGAAAAAATAACCTACAATGACGATGGTACTATTCAAAAATTACCTTTTTGGTCGGTAACAGGTGTAAAGCAACTCGGCTCACTTGACCCTTACAGTAAAGTAGAAGCTGAAACCATCGCTTTCAGCGAAGGTGTAAAAACCGAAACCGTTACCGAATGGGAAAGACACAATCCCTGGAACAGAGGGAAAAAAATTGCAGACAGGGTATTTGTAACATCAATTAACAATGGAGATTATATTAAAGTACAGGGTGCTGATTTTTCAAAGGGTGCTTCATCAATACAAGTAAGTATTGCTGCAATGTATGGTGGCAAAATAGAGATCCATACAGACAAAATTAACGGCCCTTTGATCGGCACGCTTGAAGTTAAAGCCTCAGCTGAAGGTGATACTTGGAAAACCATTACCGCACCTGTTAAGAATATTCAAGGTGTTCATGATGTATTCTTTGTGTTCAAAGGGGAAAAAGATCTTTTCAACTTCGATTGGTGGCAGTTCAACAAATAAATTTCAGGCAAACAACACATCTTTTAAATAATTATTATGCGACTACAGCTTCTATTTTTACTTTTTTGTTCTACGGCTGCCAGCCAGGCACAAACATGGCAGAAAACAACTGAAGGACTAAAAACAACCATCAACAAAACTGCTGTTGAAATACAATTTTACAATGCATCAACAGTAAGAATCATTAAATCACCCGATGGTAGTTCTTTCAGCAAAAAAAGTCTTTCAGTAATTGCTGTGCCGCAACAGGTAAAATTAACTGTCAAAGAACAGGCAGGTATGGTTACAGTAAAAAGTGAAAAGCTGAGTGTAAAGTGTAACCTTACTTCAGGAGCAATAAGTTTTTACAGCAATGCAGGTATTGCACTTCTGAACGAAAAAGAAAACAGTACATCCTTTAAGCCCTTTAATGATGCGGGCAGCAATACTTATACTGTTGAACAGGCTTTTGCATTGGATAAAGACGAAGCCATTTATGGTTTAGGTCAGCAGCAGCAGGGCAAAATGGTTCAGCGTAATGTAAAGCTCAACATGGTACAGGGCAACACAGACGATTATGTTCCGTTCTTTCTTTCTGCAAAAGGATATGGTTTGTTTTGGGATAATTACTCCCCTACTCTTTTCACCGATAATACCGAAGCCACCTCTTTTAAATCGGAAGTGGGCGATTGTATTGATTACTATTTCATGTATGGTACAAATGCCGATGGCGTCATTGCCTGTATGAGAAATTTAACAGGACAGGTACCGATGTTTCCTTTATGGACATATGGTTTCTTTCAAAGTAAAGAACGTTATAAAAGCCAGGACGAGGCCGTTGAAGTTGTAAAAAAATACAGGGAGCTAAAAGTACCGTTAGATGGCATTATACAGGACTGGCAGTATTGGGGCAACAATTACTTATGGAATGCAATGGATTTTCTGAATGTGGATTTTTCCAACCCCAAAAAATTTGTCAATGATGTTCATAAACTGAATGCACATCTCACCATCTCCATCTGGAATTCATTTGGTCCTAAAACGAAACAATACAGGGAACTGGACAGTATAAATGCACTCATGAATTTTACCACATGGCCTCAATCAGGTTCTGAAAAATGGCCGCCCAACAGGGATTATCCTTCCGGTGTAAGAGTATATGATCCTTACAATCCTGCAGCAAGAGATATCTACTGGAAATACCTGAGCTATATGCATTCATTAGGTTTAGATGGTTGGTGGATGGATTCATCAGAACCGGATCATCTTGATTTTAAGCCCTCCGATATGGATAACAAAACCTGGCTGGGTTCATTCAGAAAAGTGCGCAATGCATTTCCGTTAATGACAGTTGGTGGTGTTTATACGCATCAGCGTGCTGTTGATTCAGCCAAACGTGTATTTATTCTTACACGTTCTGCATTTGCTGGTCAGCAACGTTACGGAGCCAACACATGGTCGGGAGATGTGAATTCTTCATGGCAATCATTACGTAATCAGATACCTGCAGGCCTTAACTTTTCAATAAGTGCAATACCTTATTGGAACTCTGATATTGGTGGTTTTTTTGCAAATGCCTACAAAAGAGGTTGGGATGATGGAAATAAAAACCCGGCATTTCAGGAACTGTATGTCCGCTGGTTACAGTTTGGTGCATTTACACCTATGATGCGTTCGCATGGTACTGATATACCAAGAGAAATATACAACTTCGGTAAAAAAGGCGAACCAATATTCGATGCGATAGCAAAGACAATCAATCTTCGTTATTCCTTATTACCCTATATCTATTCTGCTGCATGGGCAGCAACCAATCAGCAATCTACTATTATGCGTGCTTTAGTGATGGACTTCAATGATAAGAAAGTTGCAGATATGAATAACGAGTATATGTTTGGCAAATCTATTTTGGTTGCTCCGATCGTTAATGCTCAATATACTCCTGAAACTATTATAAGGTCGAATGAACAAACCGGTTGGGATAAAAAAGATGCGTCCAATGATACCAAGAATCAAACTGTGAGTTTCACTGAATCAAAATCTGCAAAAGTGTACTTACCTGAAGGAACCATATGGTACGATTTCTGGACGAACGAAAAATTTAATGGAGGCCAGGAAATAACAAAAGCAACAACCATTGATAAAATTCCTTTGTACATCAAATCAGGAAGTATTATTCCTTTTGGCCCGCAGGTTCAATATGCTACCGAAAAGAAATGGGACAGTCTTGAAATTCGTGTATATGAAGGCAGTAATGGGGAATTTATTCTGTACGAAGATGAGAACGACAATTACAATTATGAAAAAGGAATTTATTCAACAATAACTTTTAACTGGAACGATAAAACCAAATCACTCACCATTAATGATAAAAATGGTTCTTTCCCCGGAATGCTTGAAAGCAGGAAATTCAATATCATTCTGGTGAACAGTAACAAGGCTGATGCTGAAAAACCGGCAGATAAAACAGTAAACTATAACGGAAAGAAACTGGTGATTAAATTTTAAAAACCTGTATAAACAAACTAATGAGAATGAAGATTGCTTACTTTTTTGTTGCAGCACTATGTATGACTTCTGCCATGTCGCAGAAATTAACCGTTGTGTCTCCTAATCAAAAAATAAATGTCCGCTTATTCAATCAGCAAAATGCTGACAAGGACGAGTGGTATCTCAATGTATCTTATAACAATAAAGGAACTGCAACAGAAACAATCTCCCGGATTAATCTTGGCTTATCCCGCAGCGACCAGGATTTCTCACAAGATTTGAAATTTTTAAATGCATCCAAACCTGCTGTTATTACAGAACAGTATACAGTACTTCATGGAAAAAAATCATTGTGTACAAATTCAGCAACTGAAGTCGTTGTGTTCTTTGAAAATCCATCCAAAGCAAAATTAAATATCATCATCAGGGCTTATAACGATGGTGTTACGTTCCGTTATGAATTTCCTGAAAAACAGGGAACGTTTGTAATGAAAGATGAACTGACTGCATATACAGTTAGCCGTCAAACCACAAGATGGATGGAAAAATGGAATACAGCCAATGAAGGTCTTTATACCGAGATGAGTGAAAACAAAATACAAAAACAGGAATGGTGTTATCCTGCCCTGTTCAGAATAAAAGACAGTTCCTGTTATTTTCTGCTGCATGAATCAGATGTAAACAAAAACTACTGCGGTACCAAGCTGAGCAACCTAAGCGACAGCTCTGTTTATAAATTAACTTTTCCCAACCAAAAAGATGGCAGAGGTATGGGAGAATCAACACCAACTATTTCATTACCATGGAAATCACCATGGCGTGTGATGATGATTGGAAGTCTTGCTGACATTGTAGAGTCCACGCTTGTTGATGATGTAGCAACTCCATCCGTTGTAAAAAATACCAGTTGGATAAAACCCGGAATTGTTTCCTGGAATTACTGGTCAAGCAATCATGGTACAAAAGATTATAAAACAGTCACTGCATTTGCAGATTTAGCTGCAGAAATGAACTGGCCTTATACATTACTCGATTGGGAATGGGATGGCATGACAAACGGAGGCAATGTGGAAGATGCTGCAAAATATATTCTTTCAAAAGGTGTAAAACCGTTGATCTGGTATAATTCAGGTGGCAATCATACATGGGTTTCTTCAACACCAAAAGACCGCATGCTGACTCATGAAAACCGTGTGGAAGAATTCACCAAGCTGAAGAAGATGGGATTTGTTGGAGTAAAGATCGACTTCTTTGAAAGTGAGAAACAGGATATGATCAAATATTATCTTGATATACTCGAAGATGCAGCACAATTTGAAATGATGATTTATTTCCATGGCTGCATTGTTCCAAGAGGATGGGCCAGAACATATCCTCACCTGATGACGTATGAAGCAGTACGTGGTGCAGAATGGTATAACAACGGACCAGAATTTACAAGTACAGCACCAGAGCATAATACCATTCTCCCCTTCACACGAAATGTTGTTGGTGCCATGGATTATACACCGGTAACATTTACAAATTCGCAGTTCCCGCATACAACATCGTACGGACATGAACTGGCATTGAGTGTGTTGTTTGAATCGGGTCTGCAGCATTTTGCTGATAGACCAGAAGGATATTACGAATTACCCGATGCAGCAAGAAGCTTTTTAAAAACAATTCCCAACGCATGGGATGATACCAGATTACTGGAAGGAACGCCGGGTAAAGATGTTGTGCTTGCACGACGTAAAGGAAATGCATGGTATATCGCTGGTATTACAGCTGAACAGTTCAGAGAAAAAACAAAAACCATACGTTTTGATTTTTTGCCGGAAGGAGTTTCGTATAAACTAACGTTGATCGCTGATGGCAAGCATGATAAAAGTTTTGCTGTACAGTATGTAGTGGTGAATAAAAACAGTTCGGTAAATGTTAAACTGCTTCGCCGTGGTGGCTTTGCAGCATCATTAACACCCGTAACTGATTAAGCTGTAAAAGAAAAAAGATGAAAAGATTTTTGTTGATATTGATTGGATCACTTCCGCTTGTTGTTTTTGCACAGGTGTATAAAAAATATACGCTGCAAAAAGATGGGCTGAACATACAGCTTTCAGAAGGTGTATTAAAAATTATACCGCTTACTGACAAAGCAATAAGAATTCAATGGGAAAAAGAACTTCCATCAGAAGAAAAAGAATTCATCCTCATCAATAAACAAACAACTCCTGCTTTTAAATTAGCTGAAACAGCCAATCAGCTTCAGCTAAGTACTGCTGCTGTGCGGGTTTCATTTAACAAGCAAACTGCTGTTCTTGATTTTGCTGATAAAGCAGGAACTGTTTTCCTAAGCGAAAAAGCCGGCAGCAGAAAGTTAACAGCATCTGCAGTTGGAACACAAGCTTGTTATATAGCCGAGCAAAGTTTTCATTCGCCTGCTGATGAATTTTTATTTGGCCTTGGGCAGTTCCAGGATGGTCAGTATAACCTGCGAAACATCAGCAGAAAACTCATACAGGTGAATTCACAGATAGCCATTCCTTTTTTATACTCCAGCAAAGGATATGGTATTTTATGGCATCAATACGGCATTACAGAATTTAATCCTGCCGATAATCTTGTTACACTTGTAAAAAAAGATACAGCTGCTGCAAAAAATGATGCTGAAGTAACAACCACTGCC
This sequence comes from Chitinophagaceae bacterium UBA1931, assembly GCA_002337125.1. GTDB lineage: Bacteria > Bacteroidota > Bacteroidia > Chitinophagales > Chitinophagaceae > Lacibacter. The sequence continues at coordinate 42,042 of DDFJ01000001.1, read as the reverse complement.
GGTACACAAAAAGTTTCACAACGTGAATCACTTTATACCGGAACATTTTCTGTTGATAAAGATGCGGACTATTCCATGATGCTTGATCTGGGTAATATGGAAAGCCGTCACCTGCTGGTGATTGATGGTGTGGCAATAATCGATCAATCAAATTTATGGTTACCTCCTGCTGCTGGCAAATTAGTGCGCCTGAAAGCAGGCGAACATACGGTACAGATCGTTTGCAAATCAACCAATATACCAAAGCTTAGCTGGAAGATGGCTGATAACGAGACAACGTTCCGTTCTGTAAATGCTAAGTCATTGGATTATGTGGTGTTTTATGGTAAAGATGCTGATGCTGTAATTGCAGATTACAGAAATCTTTCAGGTAATGTACCAATGCTTCCTTTATGGGCTTACGGTTTCTGGCAATGCCGTGAACGTTATACTTCAGGAAAACATCTTGTGGAAACAATCAAAGAATTCAGGAAAAGAAATTTACCGGTTGATGTGATTGTACAGGACTGGCAGTACTGGGGAAAACATGGATGGGGTGTTCCGCAATTCGACAGCAGCAATTATCCTGAGCCAGAAAAATTTATCGGGGAACTTCATGATCTGCACGCAAAGTTTTCAATATCAGTTTGGGAAAACCTGGATAAAAAATCCAACGTGGCAAAAGAATATGTTTCCAAAAATCTGTACATACCAAACAGTCCCTGGATCGATATCTATAATCCGGCAACACAAGCAACACATTGGAATGCATTGAACACAAACCTGTTTTCACTTGGTGTTGATTCGTGGTGGATGGATGCAACAGAACCGGAAAATGATTCATTAGCCGGTAAACAAACGTATTTCGGACCGGGTGAATTTTATCGTCTTACTTATCCGCTGTTTGTAAGTAAAGCGGTATATGATGGACAACGCAGCATTAATCCGGGTAAACGGGTTGCCATTCTTACACGTTCTGCATTCCCCGGTCAGCAGCGTTATGGCACGATCAACTGGTCGGGTGATATTGGCTGGAGCTGGGATACTTATAAACGACAGATTGTTGCAGGATTGAATTACAACTTAACAGGGTTGCCTTACTGGACAACAGATATCGGCGGTTTCTTCCGACCAGGCAGAGGTCAATATACAGATGTAAAGTATCATGACTTGCTTACACGCTGGTTTCAATGGGGCACATTCAATCCCATCTTCCGTATTCACGGTTATCAAACAGAAACCGAGCCATGGAAATATGGTGAAACAGTTGAAACAAATATGCGGAGCATGATGAACCTGAGATATAAGTTAATGCCATATATCTATTCAGAAGCATGGCAGGTTTCAAAGAAAGGTTCTACAATGATGCGTCCGTTGGTGATGGATTTCAGTAAGGATGCAAATGCAGTTGCACAGTCTTATCAATATATGTTTGGTAAAAGTTTGCTTATTGCTCCTGTTACTGAACCAAACGTTACTGCATGGGATGTTTATCTTCCTGCATCTTCTGCATGGTATGATTTCTGGACAGGTAAAAAATACACAGGTGGACAAACCATTAAAACCCCTGCCCCACAGGATAAAATTCCAGTATTTGTAAAAGCCGGTTCCATTATTCCCATTGGAAAAACCATGCAGTACACTGCTGAAAAAAAGAACGACACACTGGAAATACGGATTTATAAAGGAGCAAATGGAGCATTCAGTTTATACGAAGATGAAGGCGATAATTATAATTATGAAAATGGCAAATACAGTGTTATTCAATTCAGCTGGAATGAAGCATTGCAACAGTTAACAATTGGAAACATCCAGGGTTCATTTAGTGGTTGTTTGAAGAAGCGTGTATTCAACCTTGTTTTTGTAAGTGAAGCAAATGGAACTGGTATTGCAGAAGCAACGATTAAAAAACAAATTATTTATAACGGAAAATCGATATCACTAACTAAAATCAGGTAATTAAAAAGAATAAGTAAATCGTTTGACATTAACAGGAAAGTATGAAAAAAGTAAATTCAATTAAAAGCTTATTAGTATTGCTTGCACTGGCCTGCGGTAATTTGTACGGACAATCAAAGCTATACCCAAATGAGTTTTCATTAAAGGATGTAACATTATCTGATGGGATTCTGAAGCATGCACGTGATCTGAATATAAAAGTTTTGCTGGAATATGATGTCGATCGGTTATTAGCCGGGTTCAGGAAAGAAGCAGGTCTTCCACAGAAAGCTAAAACATTTCCCAACTGGGATGGTCTTGATGGTCATATTGCCGGGCATTATCTGTCTGCATTGGCAATGAATTATGCAGCAACAGGAAATGATGAATGTAAAAAAAGATTACTATACATCATTTCTGAATTAAAAGCCTGCGAACAAGCTAATGCAACCAATTATCCTGATTGGGCTGTTGGTTATGTTGGTGCAGTACCTAACGGTGTTGGTTTGTGGCCCAATGTTAAAAAAGGTGATATCAGTCTTACCTGGAAATACTGGGTTCCCTGGTACAATGTGCATAAGATGTATGCGGGTCTCAGGGATGCATGGGCATACACAGGTAATGAAGATGCAAAGATCCTGTTTCTGAAATTCTGCGACTGGGCCATCAACATTACTTCAGCACTTACTGATGAAAAAATGGAAGAAATGCTGGGCAATGAGCATGGTGGTATGAATGAAATATTTGCCGATGCATTTCAGATAACAGGCAATCAGAAATACCTGCTGGCAGCAAAACGGTTTTCACATAAAGCATTGCTGAATGCAATGGCTGCAGATAACGATAACTTAGATAATAAGCATGCAAACACACAGGTACCAAAAGCAATCGGTTTTGCAAGAATTTCTGAAGTGAACCGGGATAACAAGTACAAAGAAGCAGCTGATTTTTTCTGGAAAACAGTTACAACAAACCGCACACTTGCTTTTGGCGGCAACAGCCGCAGGGAGTTTTTTCCGGGAGCAAATTCCTGTATTGATTTTATCAATGATGTTGAGGGTCCTGAATCCTGCAACACATACAACATGCTGAAGTTAACCGAAGATCTTTTCAGGATCAATCCTTCAGTTCAGTATATCGACTTTTATGAAAAAGCATTATTCAATCATATTCTTTCAACACAACATCCAGTAAACGGAGGTTATGTTTATTTTACTCCTGCCCGCCCCCGTCATTACAGGATTTATTCAGCACCAAACGAAGCCATGTGGTGTTGCGTAGGCAGTGGCATGGAAAACCATGGCAAATACAACCAGTTTATTTATACGCATACAGCAGATTCACTTTTCCTGAATCTTTTTATTGCATCCGAACTGAACTGGAAAGAAAAAGGAATTCAGCTGAAACAGGAAACGTCATTCCCGTATGAAGAGCAGACAAAACTAACGGTCACCAATGGCTCATCTGCTTTTTCATTACTCATCAGGTATCCTTCATGGGTGAGCAATCATGAACTTAAAATTATAGTTAACAACAAACCTGTTGCCATTACATCCGCACCGGGTTCATTCATTGCAATTAAACGATTGTGGAAGAAAGGCGATGTGATCAAAGTATTATTCCCCATGCATAACACAGTGGTCACATTACCAAATGTTCCCAACTATGTTGCCTTACTGCACGGCCCTGTTCTTTTAGCTGCCAAAACCGGCACAGAAGACATGAAAGGATTAATTGCTGACGATGGCCGTTGGGCACATATTGCATCAGGCAAAAAACTTCCTGTAGACAAAGCGCCTATTCTTATTGAAGATGATCAGCAGGTAATTGCACAAAAGCTGGTGGCAGTAAAAAACAAACCGCTGCATTTTATAATGCCTTCAGTTAAGACGATCAATCCTGTTCAGACAGAGCTTCAACCATTTTTTGAAATTCATGATGCACGTTATATGATGTACTGGATGCAGCTGAGCAATGCAGGTTACAGCAGCTACATCGATTCTGTTGCGAAAAAAGAACAGGAAAAACAGGAGCTTGAAAAAAGAACGGTGGACTTTGTTGCTACCGGCGAGCAGCAACCGGAAGCAGATCATCTTATCCAGCAACAAAACTCATTCAAAGGAAACAACAGGGATGCTTTCTGGCGTGATGCACGCAATGATGGTTATTTCAGCTTTCTTCTTTCTTCACAGAAAGAAACAGCATTAAGTCTTGTTGTGCGGTACTGGGGTAACGAAAAAGGAAACCGCAGCTTTGATATTTATGTTGACGATGTAAAACTTGTTACAGAGAATTTAACGAACAAATGGAACAAGGATCAGTTTTATGAAGTTGAATACCCGTTACCAGATGCCCTGTTAAAAGATAAAACAACAGTACGGGTAAAGTTCCAGTCGGCACAAGGTAATTCAGCAGGACCGGTTTATTATATAAGACTTGTACGTAAAACAACAGCAGTTAATAAATAGAATTCATTATAGAAGTAAGTAAACAGCAGAGTATTAATTAAAGCAAACCAATTTTTAAACAATAAAAACAACAATCATGAAAAAATTCTTTTTAAGCAAATCACTTTTTGCATTTTTAGTAGTTGCTTTCATCGCAGCAAGTCCGTTAGCAGTTAATGCACAGCGTGCAGGTTTTAGCGGCGAATGGAAATTAGATGAAGCAAAAAGTGAACTCGGTCAGTTTGGAGGAAGAACTTCACGCTCATTAAAGGTTGAACAAAAAGATGATGCCATTACAATTACAAGAGTTACACCCGGCTTCAATGGCGGCGATCCTGTAACAAGTACGCTTACATTAACATTTGATGGTAAAGTTGTGGAATCAGAAGGCTTTGGTGGTTCAAAAAGAAAATCAACTGCTAAATGGTCTGATGATGGCAAAACACTTGTTATAAGCAGTGTTACAAATTTTGAAAGAGATGGACAATCATTTGAATTCAAAGCCACAGAAACCTGGACCATTACAGCAGACGGTTTGCTTTCAGTAGTAACCAACTCAACATCTCCACGTGGCGAAAGCACTGTAAAAGCAATCTATACCAAGTAAATTTTTGAACAATGAAATACCGGATAATCGCATTCTTTGTTTTGCTGCAGTTAGCAGCAACTGCTCAGCAAAATTATACCGTTACCATCAGGCCGGGTAATGAACCTGTTGCCCCGGGTAAGTTTGAAGCAACCTGGCAATCGCTTCAGCAATATGAAGTACCACAATGGTACCGTAATGCAAAATTTGGTATTTGGGCACATTGGGGACCACAATGCCAACCGGGACAAGGCGACTGGTATGCCAGATCAATGTACAATGAAGGAAGCTGGCAATACAAGTGGCATGTAAACAATTATGGCCATCCATCTTTATTTGGATTTAAAGATGTGGTGAACAGCTGGAAGGCCGAAAAATGGGATCCTGAAAAACTGGTGGCCTTATATAAACGTGCAGGTGCACAATATTTCTTTGCAATGGCAAACCATCATGATAATGTTGATATGTGGAACAGCAAATACCAGGAATGGAATACGGTGAATGTTGGTCCGCATAAAGATATTTTAGCAGGATGGGCAAATGCTGCAAAAAAATATCACCTGCCGTTTGGATTAAGTGTGCATGCTGCACATGCATGGTCGTGGTACGAAGTGGCACAACGTTCTGATACCAGTGGACAGTTCAAAGGAATTCCTTATGATGGTAAACTCACAAAAGCTGATGGAAAAGGGAAATGGTGGGAAGGTTTAGATCCACAGGAATTATATGCACAAAACCATCCGTTAAGTGAAGGAAGTAATACCATGAACAGAATTCACAGTCAATGGAATTGGGGAAATGGTGTTGCAGTTCCTTCGCAGGAATACTGTGAAAAGTTTTACAACAGAACAATTGACATGATCAATCAGTTTCATCCTGACCTGTTGTACTTTGATGATACCGGTTTACCACTTTACCCTGTAAGCGATGCAGGTCTTAAAATTGCTGCACATTTCTACAACAGCAATATGGCTTTGCATAAAGGAAAACTGGAAGCAGTATTGTTTGGCAAAATCCTTACTGAACAGCAAAAGAAATGTCTGGTGTGGGATGTTGAACGTGGAGCACCTGATAAAATACAGGAAACTCCATGGCAAACCTGCTCCTGCATTGGCGACTGGCATTACAATACTTCAGTATACAACAACAACCGTTACAAATCAGCCACTGATGTGATTCACATGTTGATTGATGTTGTAAGTAAAAACGGCAATCTCTTATTAAACATTCCTGTAAAAGGTGATGGCAGCATTGATGAAAAAGAAATTGCAGTACTGGAAAATATTGCTGCATGGATGGATATTAATAAAGAAAGCATTTTCGATACAAGACCCTGGAGGATTTTTGGAGAAGGACCAGCTGCTGATGCTTCCAATCCCATCAATGCACAGGGCTTTAATGAAGGCCGTATCAAGTTTACTTCAAAAGATATCCGCTTTAATCAAAACGGTAACATTCTGTATGTAACAATCATGGGAGCTCCCACAGAAAACATCAGGATCAGTAATCTCGGAAGCATCAAGAACAAATCAAAAATCAAAAAAGTTGAACTGCTGGGAAGCAAGGAAAAACTTACATGGAAAATATCCGGCGATTATCTTGAAATCAACAAACCACAAACAATACCAAACAGTATTGCTTTAGTTTTTAAAGTATATCAAGGTTGATCATTTATAATATTAAACGTATGATGAAATACAAACTTCTTTTCTTAACAGCATTTATTGCAGGTACTGCAATTTATTCGCAGGCACAACAACCAAAGAAACAAAAATATCAACCTTCATTTGAATCGTTGGAGAAAGTTAATCCTGTTCCTGAATGGTTCAAAGATGCCAAGTTTGGTATTTATTTTCATTGGGGTGTTTTTTCTGTACCGGCTTTTGCCAATGAATGGTATCCACGAAATATGTATGGAAAGAATACCAACGAACGAAAACATCATACCGAAGTTTATGGTGCTCCTGAAGAATGGCCCTACAGTAATTTTATAACAGGCGCAAAAGATAAGCAAGGCAATTTTGTACAGTTTGCCCCGAAACTAAAATCACAAGGTGGAAAGTTTAATCCCGAAGAATGGGCTCAGCTATTCGCTGATGCGGGAGCAAAATTTGCAGGCCCTGTTGCGGAGCATCACGATGGTTTTTCAATGTGGGCAAGCAAAGTCAATCCCTGGAATTCCGTTGACATGGGTCCGGGGCTAGATTTAGCAGGCTTGTTTGCAAAAGCTATCCGTAACCGTAACATGAAGTTTCTCATGGCTATGCATCATGCGTTTAATATTACCGGGTTTTATTCAGATGCTCCTAAAACAGATGATCCGAAACTTCAAATGCTTTATGGTCAACAGGGAACAGAAAAGAATGAAGCTTTCTGGCTGGCAAAGCACAAGGAGATTATCGACATGTATCATCCGGATATTATCTGGCAGGATTTCAATCTTCACAAACTTGCACAACCAACGCTGCTGGGTTTTCTTTCCTACTATTACAACAGTGCTGAAAGCTGGGGCAAAGAAGTAGTTGCAACTTATAAAGACGGGTTGAATGATAAATGTGGTGTTCTTGATTATGAACGTGGCGGGGCAAGTGATATTACAGAAAACTATTGGCTCACTGATGATGCGATCAGTTCATCAAGCTGGTGTTATACCGAAGGTTTGAAATATTATACATCAAAAGCCATTCTTCATGGATTTATTGACCGTGTAAGTAAAAACGGCAACCTGTTGCTGAACATTTCTCCAAAAGCAGATGGAAGTATTCCTGAAGGCCAGAAAGAAATTCTTTTATCCATGGGAAGCTGGTTAAAGAAATATGGAGAATCAATTTATGCAACACGTGCCTGGGATAAATATGGAGAAGGTGCTACAAGAATTGGCGGTGGTGCTTTTTCTTCACCGCAGGCAGGAACGATTAAAGATATCCGCTTCACACGTTCAAAGGATATGAAAACCTTGTACGCCATTTTTATGGATTGGGAAAAAGGTCAGAATGAATTAAAAATAACATCTCTTTCAACCGGCAGAATAAATTTAAAGAGTTTAAAATCCGTTCAACTTATCAATGGAAAAGCCGGCAATTATGTTACGCTGAAATTTAAACAAGACGAAAATGGTTTAACCATTGAGCTTCCTGAAAAATCATTTGATGACATGGCTTATGTGGTTAAACTTAATTTCACAAACAGCATCCCCAAATTAGATACCTATGTAGATGTGAATACCGAACCTCACTATTATCTGCTTCCCGGCAATAACAAAATAACATTTGCGCTTGGAGCTGATTTAAAACTTACAGAAAAAAATAAAAACCAAACTTCACAGTGGACACTTAAACCATCAGGAAAAGGATATTATCAGTTCTTAAACAGAAGTGATTTATCCAGTGCACTAGAAGTAAGCGAAGCAGGCAAATTAGCGGTTGCAACAATAAGCGGAAAAGATAACCAGGTTTGGAAAATCAGTAACTCGTTTAATGGCCTGCTTAAAATAACCAATAAAAAATATCCCCTGATTTCTTTATCCATAAACGACAATGTTTCTGCAGGAAAAGAAGCAGGCATTATCGATAGTAAAACAAGTACAAAAAACTTTGGCTGGTCTTTAGTTGAGGTTTGTGAATTGGTTCAGGAAGCATATAAACCAAACAATATTCCCGGAACGATTGAAGCAGAAGATTTTGATAAAGGCTGTCCCGGTGATGCTTATTTCGACAGGGATGAAAACAACATGGGACGTCAATATCGTTTAGACCAGGGTGTAGATATTGAAGTTTGCACAAACGGTGGTTTTGATGTGTTTCGTACAATTCCCGGCGAATGGATGGCATTTACAGTAAATGTTTCCAAAACTGCCTCCTACGAAATCAGCTTTCAAATAGCATGCACATCCGACAATGCACGTTTGCATATTGAATGCGATGGTGTTGATAAAACAGGCAATGTAATAATGCCAGCCACTAACGGGCGTCAAAATTGGAACACAGTAAAAAGCACCATCAAACTCGAAGCAGGCAAACATATCCTTAAGCTTGTATTTGATGGGCCGGGATTAAGTATTGATAAAATGATATTCGAAGAATCAAAATAATAAGCAACAAGCTTTTAATTAAAAACTTCAAGCAACATGAAGAAAAAAAATGTCAATAGTCGGTTAAAAGGTTTCGGGTATTTTATAAATGCTGATGCAATTATGCTTTTAGTGTTTTGTTTTCTTTTTTCAACTTTTTCAAATGCGCAGATTAAAGGTATTCCTGCTAGTAAAAAAATAAGCACCGACTTATTTGGCCTTTTCTTTGAAGATATAAACTATGCTGCTGATGGTGGACTGTATGCAGAGATGGTGCAAAACCGTTCGTTTGAATACAACCCGGCTGAAAGAAAAGAATGGCATCCATTATCATACTGGGAATATATCACAACAGGTTTTTCGTATGGCCGCATCAACATCGAAACAAATAATCCCGTTCATCCCAACAACCCACACTATGTTGTACTTGACATTGAACATATTTATCAAAAAGATGGAAGTGTTGGTATAAAAAACACCGGTTATGATGGCATGATTGTGAAGGCCGGAGAAAATTATCATTTTTCATTGTTTGCTGCACAACTCAGTACACAACCGGTTAACTTAATCATAAGTCTGCAGACAAGAAAGGGAAAAGTGCTTGCAGAAAGCTCTTTATCCACTTCATCAAGAAACTGGAAAAATTATACAGGCACATTAATACCCAAAGAATCTTATGATACTGCTTCACTCGTTGTATCTGCTGTTTCAGAAGGTAAACTTGCATTAGATGTGATTTCGCTGTTTCCTGAAAAAACATTTAAGAACAGAAGCAATGGCCTGCGTCCCGACCTTGCACAATTGCTGGCCGATATGAAACCGGCATTCATCCGTTTTCCCGGTGGTTGCCTTGCACATGGTGATGGTTTAGGAAATATGTACAGGTGGAAAAATACAATTGGCCCGGTTGAACAAAGAGTGGAACAAAGAAATATCTGGGGTTATCATCAAACTGCAGGTCTTGGTTTTTACGAGTACTTCCAGTTTTGCGAAGACATTGGCGCAAAGCCGTTACCGGTATTACCAGCTGCAGTAAGCTGCCAGAATTCAGGAGGTACATGGCGTATTGGTGGCACAGGTCAGCGTGCATTACCAATGGAAGAAATGCAGGGCTATATCCAGGATGTACTTGATCTTATTGAATGGGCTAATGGTCCGGTTACTTCAACATGGGGAGCAAAACGTGCAGCTGCCGGTCATCCGCAACCATTTAACCTGCAGTATATAGGTGTGGGTAATGAAGATAAAATCACACCCGAATTTGAACAACGCTTCACCATGATTTTTGAAGCTGTAAAAGCAAAGCATCCTGAAATAATGATTGTAGGTACCAGCGGACCTTTTCACAGTGGTGAAGATTATGACAAAGGTTGGGAGATTGTAAATAAACTTGAAGTTCCTGTTGTTGATGAGCATTACTATGTACAACCCGACTGGCTTATCAGCAATCAATACAGGTACGATCGTTACAACCGCAAGCATGCGCAGGTTTACCTCGGCGAATATGCATCATGGGGTAACAAATTGAATAATGCTCTTGCTGAAGCTCTTTATATGACAGGTCTCGAACGCAATGGCGACATTGTAAGAATGGCCTCTTATGCCCCGCTGCTGGCAAAGAAAAATTATACACAATGGAAAACCGACATGATCTTTTTTGACAATACCGGTTACTACCTCACTCCTAACTATTATGTACAAAAACTTTTCTCGGTTAACCGAGGTGATTATTTTATTGATAAGGTTGTAAACCTTAATTCAAAAGATTCACTTGTTTCAGGTTCATGTGTGTACGACAGTAAATCAGGTGATATTATTCTTAAACTGGTGAATGTTGGCACACAACCTGAAAATGCACAAATCAATCTCAGTTCATTTAAGAAAATAATTGCTCAAGCTGAAAAAACAGAATTGAGCGGCAATGCTGATGCAGCCAACTCATTTGAAAATCTTCATGCAGTTGCACCTGTAACATCTGCTTTTACTGCAGCTAAGAAATTCAGTTATACACTGCCTGCATCATCACTTACCATCATCAGAATTAAAACCAAATGATTATTGCAATGCAGAAAACCAAGCGATATACAAAGTGGACAAAACTGATTAGGCTGGGCATAACCATGTACCTTCTTACAGCTGCAAGTTATGTACCTGCACAAACATGGATGCCCGATAATGGTAATGGTACTTATACCAATCCTTTGTTTTACGATGAGTTTTCAGATCCGGATATTATCCGTGTTGGAAGTGATTTTTATCTCGCAGGAACAACCATGCATGCATTTCCGGGTCTGGTTGTAATGCATTCAAAAGATTTGGTGAACTGGGAATTTTTGAGTTATGCATTTGATAAACTGAACATGGGTGCGGAATTTCGTCTTGACAGCAATAAAGAAGCGTATGGCCAGGGTATCTGGGCGCCGTGTATCCGCTATCATAATAATACATTCTACATTTTCTCTAACATTAACGGACATGGCATGCAGGTATTCACTGCAAAAGATCCGAAAGGTCCATGGACTCATCAATCGCTGAATGCAGAAATCTATGATCTGTCTGTGTTGTTTGATGATGATGGAAAAGTGTATGCTGTGCACAAATACAATGAGGTGAAGCTGCTGGAACTGAAACCCGATTTCAGTGGTGTGGTTGAAGGTTCTGAAAAAGTCATCATTCCAAAAGGAAATGCAATGGGTGAAGGTCACCACATGTACAAAATCAACGGAAAGTATTACATCATCAGTGCCAACTATTCTCCAAGTGGCCGTATGCAATGTGCACGTGCCGATAAACCTTATGGACCTTATGAAACAGTTGTCATCAGTACAGATGAAACAATGGGAACTATTCGTGGGGCTGTTGTACAAAATGTAAACATCGGTTCACCTGTTCCTGCTCCTGGTTTTACTTTCAGGATTAGCAAACCAAATGATAATGATCTGGGCGCAGTACCCATGCACCAGGGTGGTATTGTTGATTTACCCAATGGCGACTGGTGGGGATTTTCAATGATGGATTTTCTTTCAGTTGGCCGTACTACTTTTCTTTCGCCTGTAACATGGCAGGATGGATGGCCTTACTTTGGTCTTAAGGGAAATTTAGGACGTTCACCACGCACATGGTTAAAACCAAATGTTGGAGTTGATGTAAAACCAACGGCTCCTTATCAACGCAATGATGATTTCAACGGGCCAAAACTGCAAAACGTGTGGCAATGGAATCATGAACCGGTGGATAACAAATGGCAGCTGAATAAAAAGAAAGGTTGCCTGCGCTTGAATACACTTCCTGCAAAAGATTTTCTCTGGGCAAAAAATACATTAACGCAAAGAGTCATCGGGCCACAGTCATCAGCAACAACAATTGTAGATGCAGCTGCACTTAAAACAGGCGACTATGCAGGACTTGCCATACTCAACATGCCTTATGCCGCTGTTGGTATTTTGCGCAATGCTGATGGATTTATTCTTCGTTATTATGATCAGTACAGTAATAAAACAATTGAGCAGAAACTTTCTTCTCCTAAAATAAGTCTGCGTATTACCGGCGATTATGAAAAAGATCTTGCGCAATTCAGTTACTGTGTTGATGGAAATACATTTAACAATATAGGCGATTCAGTAAGCCTGCCTTACCAGATCAAAACATTCCAGGGAAGCCGTTATGCATTGTTTGCATATAACACTACAGGTAAAGAAGGTGGCTATGCTGATTTTGATGAGTTTAAAGTTGTGGAACCATTGGCTGATCGTTCACAAAATATTCCGGTTGGTAAAATCATCACATTAACCAATCTCGCAACAGGAAACCAGGCATGGGCAAACCCGCATGGTATGTTACACACTGCGTGGCCGGGATCAAAAGAAGCAAATGGTTTGGGTTGTCAATTCAGAGTACACGATCGTGGTAAAGGACGTGTAGTACTCGAAGCATTAAACGGAACCGGCTTTCTGACAGTTACCGGAATTGGATTAACTGCTGATGTACGATTGATGAGCCAGGAATCGGAAGCCAGTTTATTTCAGTGGCAGGATATGCTGCACAACCAATGCATGTTGCTTTCGCTTAAAACCAACCGTTATGTTGGTTTAAATCCTGTAACAAGATCGCCTTATGCTGCAGATTTTCCAGGCACAAGACCTGACAGGAAAGATGGAACTGTATTCAGTTGGAAAATTGTAAGTACCAATTAAACAATATTGATTGATTAAAAACTAAACGATAAAAATGAAAATCAGATTCACACTTTTAGCTTTGGGCTGCTTCGCATTCATCGGCAGCAAAGCACAAAACCCGATTATCAAAAATATATTTACTGCTGACCCCGCTCCTATTGTTTACCACGATACTGTGTTTTTATATACAGGGCATGATACAGCTTCAACAACCGCTACGAATTATAAAATGCCCGACTGGCATGTATTTTCTTCAACCGATATGGTTAACTGGAAAGACTATGGTGCAGTATTATCACCCAAAACTTTTTCATGGGCAGGCGGTGATGCATATGCAGCACAATGTATTTACAGAAATGGAAAATTCTATTGGTATGTTTCAACATTTCACCAGGCCGATGAAAACAGTAAAGGTGGTGCAGCAATTGGTGTAGCCGTTTCCGACAGACCAACAGGTCCGTTTAAAGATGCGATTGGCAAAGCACTTGTTGTAAATGAAATGACAACCGACATGAAACATTCATGGGATGATATTGATCCAACCGTTTTTATTGATGATGACGGACAGGCATATCTTTTTTGGGGTAACGGAAGTTGCAAATGGGTAAAACTGAAAAGTAACATGACTGAACTGCAGGATAGCATTCACACATTTAAGCCACTGCATTACATTGAAGGACCATGGATTTATAAACGCAACAACCTGTATTACCTCGTTTATGCAAGTGCAGGTACAAGACCTGAGATGATTGAATATTGTACAGCTACAAATATTGAAGGCCCGTGGGAATACAGGGGCATTATCCAGGAAAATGTGCCCAACAGTTTTACTACACATCCCGGCATCATTGATTACAAAGGCAAGAGTTATTTCTTCTATCATAACGGAACATTACCTACAGGTGGCAGTTACCGCCGGTCGATTTGTGTGGATTATCTGTATTACAATCCTGATGGCAGTATTCAGAAAATTATTCAAACCACTACAGGTGTAAGTCCTGTTAAATAATGCTGTTTAAAAAAAAGTAAACACAGAAAAAATGAAAACAAGTAGTTCAAATAAAAAAGGCCGTCGCTTATCAACTGCTTTTACATTCTTATCAGTTGGTTTTCTTCTGGCAACAAATTTTGTTCAGGCACAAAACCCCATTATCCGTAACCAGTATTCAGCCGATCCTTCTGCAAGAGTTTTTGGCAACAGGGTGTTCCTGTTTCCATCGCATGATATTCTTGCATCGCAGGGAAAGGGACGCATTGGTTGGTTTTGCATGGAGGATTATCATGTATTCTCTTCTTCCAATCTTACCGACTGGACTGATCATGGAAGTATTGTAAAACAGAATAATGTTCCATGGGTAAAAACTGACAGTTACAGCATGTGGGCGCCCGACTGTATTGAACGCAATGGCAAGTATTATTTCTATTTTCCTTCCACGCCTGCTGATACAACAAACGGTGGCAGAGGTTTTACTGTTGGTGTTGCTGTTGCAGATAAACCTGAAGGACCATATACTCCTCTTGCAACGCCAATAAAAGGTGTGCGTGGTATTGATCCGAATGTGTTCATTGATAAAGACGGGCAGGCCTATCTCTATTGGTCGGCAGGAAATATTTATGGTGCAAAACTGAAAGAGAATATGACGGAGCTGGAAGGCGAACCAAAAACACTTGCTGAACTTCCAACAAAAGGATTGAAAGAAGGCCCCTATCTTTTTGAACGCAACGGAATTTATTACATGACCTATCCACACGTTGAAAATAAAATTGAACGTTTGGAATATGCAATCAGCAATAATCCGCTTGGTCCGTTTAAAGTTACAGGTGTAATAATGGATGAATCACCTACAGGTTGCTGGACAAATCATCATTCGGTTATTCAATTTAAGAATCAATGGTATTTATTCTATCACCATAACGATTACTCACCTGCTTTTGACAAAGCAAGATCAGTAAGAGCCGACAGTTTATCTTTTAATACTGACGGGACCATTAAAAAAGTAATACCAACCCTGAGAGGTATTGGAGTTACAAGTGCCATTACTGAAATTCAGGTAGACAGGTACACTGCATTAAGCACAAGCGGTGCATCCATTGAATTTGTTGACACAAGCAATCATTTCCTTGGCTGGAAAACAATTCTTTCACAAGCCGGTTCATGGGTTCAATACAACAGTGTTGATTTTGGAAAGAAACCATTAAAGACAGCAACAATAAAAGTAATTGCGACGGCAGGAAGCACATTACAGGTGCGTGCAAACAGTGTTGATGGAATTGTATTGGCAGAAATAAAAATTCCTGCAGGCAGCAACTGGAAAGAAGTAAAAACAAACGTCTTAAAATTTAAACCAGGTATTCAGAACCTGTTTATTGTTTCCAAAGATGGAAAGGCTGCTGAAATTGATTGGATAAAATTTAATTGATAGAAAACTAAAACTTAAAAAAATAATGACTGCGCATTTCTGCAACAATAAAAAAAACTTCAGGAAAACAACCAGGCTGACTGAAATAAACAGCTGGCTGGGTTTGTGTTTTCTTTTATTGATTTCCGGAAATGCAACGGCCCAATCAAATTCAGGCACTACTCCCAACTATATCGAGCAAAAAAAATCAGCCAATGCATTTACAATTGTTGCCAATGAAAAACCAGCAGCAGTTTATATTGATACAGCCGATTATACAGCAGTGATCCGTGCAGCAAAAGATTTGTGTGATGATATCAGGAAAGTATCAGGCACTGCAGCACAATTAGTGGAATCATTAAAACCTGTGAAAGGTTGCATCATCGTTGGCACCATCGGTAAAAGCAAATTGATTGATCAGTTAATAGCAAGTAAAAAAATAAATGTAGCAGGTATAAAAGGTAAATGGGAATCCTTCCTTATACAAACTGTTGATGGCAACCTGGTTGTTGCAGGCAGTGACAAACGGGGTACCATTTATGGCATCTACGACATCTCTGAAAAAATGGGCGTTTCGCCCTGGTATTATTGGGCAGATGTGCCTGTTAAAAAAAGCAACACAGTTTATGTAAATGCAGGAAGATATGTTCAACCATCACCGAAAGTAAAATACCGTGGCATTTTTATTAACGATGAAGCACCTTCTTTTACCGGCTGGTGCGAAGCAAAGTTTGGTGGCGTTAATTCAAAAATGTACGCAACCATGTTTGAACTCTTGCTTCGTTTAAAAGCCAATTACCTGTGGCCTGCTATGTGGGGCAAAGCATTTAATGAAGATGATCCGTTAAATCCAGTAGTTGCAAATGCATACGGAATCGTCATGGGTACATCACATCATGAACCAATGATGCGTGCCCAGAAAGAATATTCTGTGAGAAGTAAAACAGTTGGTCCCTGGGATTTTGTTACCAATGAAAACGGTTTAAGAAAATTCTGGACGGAAGGTTTAACCCGTAATAAAGATTACGATAACCTGATTACAATTGGCATGCGTGGTGATGGTGATGTTGCAATGGGCAAAGGCGATGACAAAGAAAATATCAGGACACTTGAAAATGTAGTCAAAGCACAGCGTGAAATCATTCATAACATTTACAATGATGATCCTGCCAATCATCCACAACTGTGGGCCATTTTTACAGAAGTACAACGATACTATGATGCTGGTCTGACAGTTCCGGATGATGTAACATTATTGTTCTGTGATAACAACTGGGGCTATATACGCAGAACTGTTCCGTTGAAAGAAAAAAACAGGAAAGGTGGTTGCGGTCTTTATTATCACATTGATATGAATGGTGGTCCATGGAACGACCGGTGGATTAATACAACTACAATACCGAAGCTTCGTGAACAGTTCAGTCTTGCTTATCAATCGGGCATTAACCAGATATGGATTGTAAATGTGGGTGATCTGAAACCAAAAGAATTACCCATTGATTTTATTATGCACTATGCATGGAACCCTGATGCTTATCCCGCCAATAAAACATTTGATTATACCGTTAACTGGGCTGCAGCAATTTTTGGTAAAGAACATGCAAAGGAAATTGCAGAAATCGTATCGGCTTATCCCAAGTATAATCTCTGGCGCAAACCCGAAGCACAGGTGCCCGGCATTTTCAGTTTGGTAAATCACAACGAAGCAGACAGTGTTATTCAACTATGGAAAACAATTGCAGCGAAGGCAGAAAAATTAAAACAAGAAATACCTGCTGATGCACAGGATGCTTATTACCAATTGGTGTTATATCCTGCAAAAGCATCGGCTGCTGTTGCTGAAATGTATATCACTGCTGATAAAAATAACCTGTACGCAAAACAAGGAAGAGTATCTGCCAATGATTGGGCAGATGAAACAAGATCGCTCTACAACACAGACTCACTTTTAAGCAAGTATTATAATGAGCAGCAGGCAAATGGAAAGTGGGCGAAGATGATGTCGGATATTCATATTGGTTACAGGATGTGGTCCATGCCAAGAAACAACACCATGCCTGCTGTAACCAACATTACTCCCCTGCCCCAGCCTGCAATGGGTGTTGCAGTTGAAGGAAATGAAAAAGCATTCTTACCCGGAACAGATAATCAAACAGCATTGCCTGTTTTTGATGGCTTAAAAAAATCGGTTTATTACATTGATGTATTTAACAGGGGCATTGGTTCTTTCCAGTTTGAAGCAAGCACAAATAAACCTTGGATTATTTTAAGTAAAGAAAAAGCAACTGTTGAAAAAGAACAACGCATTTATGTAAGCATTAACTGGGCATTATTACCACAAGGAAATGCAGATGGAATGATCAGCATAAAACAGGGCGACAGTATTGTACAGGTAAAAGTAAATGCATTGAAAGTGGATATACCTGCAACAAAGGAATCCTTCTTTGGAAGTTTAACTGGTGAATTTTCAATCCCTGCAAATAAGTTCAACGCAACTATTTCAACCAAAGATGCTACATGGGTTGTATTGCCTGATCTTGGCCGTGCAGAAGCATGCATGGGCATTTATCCAACAACTGCAAAGAGTGCATCACCTGAAACTGCGCCAAGACTGGAATACAAAGTGTTCATTAATCAAACAGGAACAACAACTCTTTTGCTCGGCATTCTTCCAACACAGGATATCAATCCGCAACGTGGTTTGCGTATTGCCGTTTCAATCGACAATGGCAAACCGCAGATCATTGATGCAAGGAAAGGACTTGTAGATACATTCGGCGAATACACGAAGAAGAATCTGGCCGATTCGAAAGTATTAAAACCATTGCCTGCACTGAATAATGAAATTGAATTGATCGGGAACAGGAAGCAACGTCGTAATGAAGTGTTTGATAATATCCGCTGGCTGGATGTTCAGTTTGATATTGCTGAGAAGGGTTTTCACACAATTAAAGTGTTTATGATTGATCCTGAAATTGTATTGGAAAAACTGGTTGTAAACCCCGACAATCATTACCCAAGTTATTTTGGAGTACCATCAGTTCAGTTTGTAAACATTAAAAACTAAAAGATTGAATTTGTCAACGATAAAATATAAAATGATTTGTTCTGCCAATAAAAAATTCAGCATGCTTGCCGGAGCATTACTCATTGCTTCCTGCAGTTTTGCACAGATCAATCCGTTTGGTCCACCACTTGCATCAACGGCAGCGCATGAATTCAGGTATACCAATCCAATCACCCGTGATACCTCTATTTCCATGCGTGATCATTTTATTATTAAAGTTGAAAACAAATGGTATTGTACAGGAACATCTGAACCTGTTTGGACAGGCCATAATCCCGGTGTTCGTTTACTTGAATCGGATGACATGATTCACTGGAAGCAACATTCATGGCTGATCGATGCTTCAAAGCTTTCCGAAGATTGTCCATACAACGGTCGCTTCTGGGCTCCTGAAATTCATTTCATCAAAAACAAATTCTATTTAACTGTTAACAGTGGTAAAGTAACAGCTGATGATCCCAAAGGAATGAAAACACACAGCATCTGGTTGTTTGTTGCTGATCGTGTAACGGGTCCTTACAAATTGGTCAATGGTCCGTTAACACCGCAATACAACAACGATGCAACGTTATTTGAAGATGAAGATGGACAAACATATCTCTACTGCAGCGGCAATGGTTTGTGGCAGGCGAAAATTGATTTAACAACAGGCAAACTCTCTACACCAATTCAAAAATTTCTCGATAAAAAACAACCCGGCTGGCCTGAATGGATGTGGGGCGGCATTGAAGGCCCGTTTGTAATTAAAAAAGAAGGCACCTACTTTATGTTCTTCTCTACCTGGACAAGGGGATACGAAGTTGCACTGCTCAAATCAAAATCACCGTTAGGCCCCTGGGAACTTGCTTCACCCGAACCAATTTTTGGTACAAGAAAAAAAGGTTATCGTCCGGAGTTAGCAATTGGTGGAGGATACGCACATTTAAAATTTACCGATACACAGGATCCTTACCAGGAAACCGGGCACAATGCATTATTCATTGGTCCCGATGGAAATTTATGGACCTCCTGTCACTACTTTATGTATGAGAAAAGACCATACCCTTACAGCCAGACTTTTGAAGCATGGGAAAAAACACCGCAGATGGGTTACGAACCGGTTTATTATAAGAATGGAATGTTTTATATAAAAGGACCAACCTGGACAGAACAGATTGTTAACTATTAAAAAGAAATTATAAAATCAAAACAGCCGATATGAAAAAATTATGTTTCAGTTTTTTGCTGGTTACAAGCAGCATACTGAATGCACAAAATGCAAAAATTAAAATTGATATAGAACGAACCATCGGGGAAATTGATCCGAAAATTTATGGTGTGTTTATGGAACCCATACAAATCAGCGGCAGGCGTGGCTTACCCGATTCACCAAGATTAAATACGTTGTATGGAACACTGTACGATCCATCTTCACCACTGGCAGATGAAAATGGTTTTAAGAAAAATTATATCACTGCCATGAAAGAATTAAAGGTTACAAATATGCGCTGGCCCGGTGGTAATTTTTTAATGGGTTATAACTGGCAGGATGGAATCGGTCCGAAAGAAAAACGCCCTGCACGTATTAATATGGCATGGGGCGGCATTGACAGTAACGAAGTAGGAACAGATGAATGGTTTAAACTCAACAAGTCTATCGGCAGTGAAAATATTGTATGTGTGAATCTCGGGCTTGGAAGTATTATGGATGCAGCCTATTGGGTTGAATACTGCAATTACAAAGGCGGCACTTACTATTCTGATCTCAGGATTAAAAACGGTCACAAAGAACCTTACAATGTAAAAATCTGGGACCTGGGAAATGAAGTGGATGGCAAGCCCTGGGAACTGGGACATAAGAATGCAGAAAATTATATTGAAGTTGCACGAGAAGCTGCAAAAGCAATGCTTGCAATTGACAGTAAAATTGAATTTGTTGGTTGCGGATCATCATGGTACAGTGTAAATACCTGGGACGACTGGAACCGCAAAGTGCTGAAAGGGATTGGTGATAAGATTAAATACCTCTCCATTCACAGCTATTGGGAAAGTGATCCTGCCTATTATGGATACGTCGGCGCAAGTGCAAAAATCTTTGATGAACGGATTACCATTACTGCAGGAGAAATACAGGCAGTATCAGCAACAGAAGGCTTTAAACATCCCATCTATCTTTCCGTAGATGAGTGGGGTGCTTTTGGACGATCATTTTTAAATATTTTACCGGTAGCACAATCATTCAATTCATTTATTCGCCATGCAGATGTTGTGAAGATGGGCAACTTCACTGCAATGACTTCACTGCTTTCAACCGATCCGAAAAAAGGCACATTCAAATCACCCTTGTTTTACACGTTTAAACTTTTTTCAAACAACTGTCTTGGAAAATCAGTTGATACCTATGTACAATGTGATACGTTCAATACAGAAAAATATGCGGGCATCCCCTACCTTGATGTAACCACAACCTATTCAAAAGAAACCAACACGGTTTACATCAATGTGGTGAACAGGCATAAAGACAAAGCTATTACTGCCGATGTCATCAATACTTCTTCGCTCTTCACAGGAAAAGCAGAAGCAAGTGTGGTTACTGCTTCCGATCTGAATGAAGCATTCAGTTTTGACAAGCAGGATCAATATGTTCCGGTTAAAAAAGAGACTGATACAAAAAGCAATCAGTTTACTTACTCATTTCCTCCACATTCATTTACACAAATTAAAGTAGCTGTAAAACAGTAATTCAACATCCTTATTATGTATAAGAAATTCACACATCCTGAAAAAAGAAAAATAAAGATGATGCTGTTGTGGCTTTGCCTGCTTGCAACATCATCTTCAAACGCACAAATTGTTTCCGCTACAGCAACATCACTGAATCTTGCTAATGCTGCTATTTATGTTGATACCGCTGATTTTGTTTTAGTAAAAAAATCAGCCACATTGCTGCAGCATGATATTGAAATGGTGACAGGTAAAAAACCTGAAATCGTCAACGGGCTTGTGCCTGCTGTAAAAAATTATATCATCATTGGTACAGGTGGCCATTCAAAACTGGTTGATGCGCTGGCTGCTTCAGGTACCATCAGCCTTTCTTCCATCAGCAACAAATGGGAAGCCTACCTGCTGCAGACAATCAATAACAGCAATGCACCAAAACTTCTGTCAAAAGGAATATCCGCATTGGTTATCAGCGGCAGCGACAGAAGAGGTACTGCTTATGGTGTTTTTGAGCTGAGTAAACAAATCGGTGTATCGCCCTGGTATTGGTGGGCTGATGTTCCGGTAAAAAAACAATCCAGTATTTATATCAATACATCATTGAAAATTTCAGATGCACCAAAAGTAAAATACCGTGGCTTTTTTATTAACGATGAAGCGCCCTGTTTAAGCAACTGGAGCAAAGCAACATTCGGTGGCTTTAATCATTTGTTTTATGAAAAAGTATTTGAGTTGCTGATCAGGCTCAAAGCAAACTATTTATGGCCGGCTATGTGGGGCAGCGCATTTAATACTGATGATCCGTTAAATAATGTGTTGGCAGATGAATATGGAATTGTGATGGGCACATCGCATCACGAACCAATGTTGAGAGCACAACAAGAATGGAAACAGTTTGGTAAAGGCGCATGGGATTATACAAAGAATGATACAGTGTTGCGTGCCTTCTGGAAAAAAGGAATTGAAAACATGCAATCGCATGAAAGTCTTATCACCGTTGGTATGCGTGGCGATGGTGATATGCCGATGACACAAGGCACAGCTACTGAACTGCTGGAACGTATTGTTGCAGACCAGAGAAAAATTATTGAAGAAGTAACACATAAACCTGCATCTGAAACACCACAGCTGTGGGCGTTGTATAAAGAAGTACAGGAATATTATGACAAAGGAATGCGTGTTCCTGATGATGTAACCTTATTGCTGTGCGATGATAACTGGGGCAACATCCGCAAACTGCCAAAACCAACAGATAAACCACACCCCGGAGGTTACGGTATTTATTATCACTTTGATTATGTAGGTGGCCCGAGGAATTACAAATGGCTTAACACAAATTCGTTGCCGAGAGTATGGGAACAAATGCACCTTGCCTATGAACATGATGTCAAAAATATATGGATCGTAAATGTGGGCGATATTAAACCATTGGAATATCCCATCTCCTTCTTTCTGGAATATGCATGGAATCCCGATAGGATTGGTGCTACTGATATTACTTCCTTTTCAGAGAAATGGGCTGCTGCACAATTTGGAAAACAATACGCTAAAGAGATTGCTGAAATATTAGCGGCATATACCAAATACAACAGCCGCAGAAAACCTGAAATGGTTGATGCAAATACATACAACCTGAAAAACAATGAGTGGGCAACTGTAGTCAATGATTACAATACTTTACTGAAGAAAGCAGAGCTCATCAATCAAAAATTACCTGCTGAATACAAAGACGCTTATTTTCAACTGGTGCTTCATCCTGTTAAAGCATGCGCCAACTTAAACGAAATGTATTACAATGCAGCACTAAACAAACAGGCCTATGCAGCCAAATGGAAGGAAGCAAATGTTTATGCAGATAAAGTAAAAGAGTTGTATAAAAATGATTCACTAATTACGTTGGAATATCACCAGCTGAACAATAGCAAATGGAAGTTCATGATGAGCCAGACACATATTGGTTATTTTTCCTGGCAGGAACCAAGACAGCAACGGATGCCACTGGTGAAATATGTTCCGGCTGATTCAATAAGAACTCCAGTTGATACGGTTGTAACAGTACAAAAAGCAACCTACCCGCTTAATAGCAAATACAATTTGTTTTATGAAAAAAATCATTTTGTATCTATTGCTGCCGATCATTACAGTAAAGCCATTAATGCAAATGGAATAACATGGAAAGTATTGCCCGATCATGGCAGAACAGGATCAGCAATTACAACATTCCCTGTAATTGCCAAAGAACAGCAGCCGGGAAAATCATCGCCTTACCTGGAATATGAATTTTATACATACAGCAAAGGCAGTTTTACAATGAACTGTTACTTCTCCCCCACATTAAATTTTTATGATGCACCCAATGGATTGCAATACGCAGTTTCGGTTGATGATGAATTGCCGCAAATCATCAGCATGAACGGGCAATCAAAATCAAACGAGGGCATCAATTACAAATGGGTGGGCGATAACATTATTATCAAACAAACAAATCACAAAATTGCAGCACCCGGTAAACATGTTGTAAGATACTGGATGGTTAACAGTGCAGTGGTTTTACAAAAACTGGTACTTGATTTCGGAAACCCGGAACAGAGTTACCTTGGCCCTGCAGAAACAAAAATGTAAACAATTAAATATTGATATAAAATGAAACAGAAAAGACTAATACTGGTTATATGTACTGCATGCTTAATCGTTACAGCATGTGTGGTAAACAAAAAAAGCAGCACAGCAAATCAGATCCCATCGTTGAAAGAAGTATTTAAAAAAGACTTTGGTATTGGAACGGCGCTCAACACTCCGCAAATAGAAGAAAAGGATCCAAAGGCAGATGCGTTGATTAAACAGCAGTTCAACATGGCCACTCCTGAAAATGTAATGAAAGCTGAAGTTGTTCATCCGCAATGGGGCACTTACAATTTTGATCTTGCAGATAAAATGGTTGCCTATTGCCAGAAGAATAACATCAAAGTAAATGGCCATACACTTATCTGGCACAGCCAGATGCCGATGTTTGCACGTCGCATTCATGATGTTGATTCATTTAAAACTTATTTTGCTGAACACATCAAAACTGTAGCATCACGTTACGAAGGAAAAGTTTACTCATGGGATGTTGTAAACGAAGCTTTAAATGAAGATGGAACAATGCGCAAATCACCTTACCTTAACATGCTTGGTGAAAACTTTGTTACAGAAGCATTTCGTTTGGCACAGGCTGCTGCTCCAACAACCGAATTGTATTATAATGATTATAACAATGAACAACCTGCAAAACGTGCCGGCTGTATTGAACTGATCAAAAAAATCAAAGCTGCAGGTGTACGCATTGATGGTGTTGGTATTCAAGGTCACTGGCATTTAGGTAAAGTTCCTTTAAAAGATATTGAAGAAAGCATCATTGCATATTCAGCATTAGGTGTGAAAGTGATGTTTACTGAACTGGATATTGAAGTGTTGCCACGTAACTTCCAGGGAGCAGATGTAAATCAACGTATGAATGATGGTCCATCTTCAAATCCATATGCAGCTGGTTTGCCTGATAGTGTGCAGCAAAAACTGGCAGATGATTACGAGGCTTTGTTTAAATTGTTTCTGAAACATAAAGATAAAGTTGGAAGAGTTACCTTCTGGGGTGTGAACGATGGTCAAAGCTGGCTGAATGGCTGGCCTGTAAGAGGAAGAACAAATTATCCTTTGTTGTTCGACAGGAATTTTGAGCCAAAACCAGCGTTTTACAGAGTGGTTGAGCTGAAAAAGAAAAAATAGTTATAACGGTTTTTATAAATAAATTCTATAAAATGGACAATCAATCACAGAAGCTTTCGGTAATCGAAAAGGTTGGATACAGTTTGGGAGATCTTGCGGCGAATTTAGTGTTCCAGACATTGGTTACTTGGATCGCCTATTATTACCTGAATATTTTTGGTCTGAAGCCGGAGCATGCTTCGTTGATGACGCTTATTGTTGGCTTAACTGCTGCGTTTGCATTTAACCCGGTAATGGGAGCAATAGCCGACAGAACAAATACGAAATGGGGAAAATTCAGACCATGGATTTTATGGACAGCAATACCACTTGGAGTAGTTGCTTTGCTTGCATTTAAAACTCCTGATTTCGCCTACCACGGAAAATTAATTTATGCAGTAGTTACTTATGCATTGTTGCTGATGTTGTATGCGGCCAATAACTTACCTTATTCTGCATTAAGTGGTGTAATTACCGGCGATATGAAAGAACGCAACAGTTTGTCTTCTTATCGTTTTGTTGCGGTGATGTTTGCCCAGTTTTTTGTACAGGTGTTTATGTACAATTTCATTATTAAAGCTGGTGGTGGTACCGACATTGCATCAAAGGCAATTGGTATTTCAAAAGTCATGACGGTATTAGCTGTTATTGGCACCATCATGCTCATCATTTGCTTTTTAACAACGAAAGAAAGAATCATTCCCAAGCCTGAACAAAAATCAAGTTTATCAGAAGATTTATCAGACCTGGTAAAAAACAAACCCTGGGTCATTATGCTGGTTGTTACCACATTAATTTTTGTAACACTTGCATTAAAAGGTGGCTCGTATGCTTATTATTTTGAAAACTATGTTGACAAAGCAGAACTTACCGCTTTCTTAGAACCATTTAAAAATTTTCTCCCAACATTTGAAAACGATACCTCATTAGGTTTAGGTGTATTTAATGGCGGAGGTATATTGGTAGGATTAATCGGTATCATGATTTCACCCTGGTTTACCAACAGGTACGGAAAGCGCAATGTGTTTATGTCATCGCTGTTTATTTCAACGCTGTTCATTATCTTCTTTTATTTCTTTCCGCCAAAATCAATCGGAATCATTTTTATTGCACAAATTCTTCATGGTTTTTTCTACGGTATCAGCACACCTGTACTCTGGACAATGATTGCTGATGTGGCTGATTACAGCGAATGGAAAAATAACAGAAGATCAACTGCTATAATTTTTTCTGCCATGATGGTTGGACTAAAAGCAGGTTTAAGTATCGGAAGTTCTTTAATATTATGGATACTGCCTAAGTATCATTACGATCCAAAAATTACCGGTACACAATCTGAAACAGCCATTAACGGGATTAAAATGCTGGTGAGTATTTTCCCTGCTATTCCATTCCTCATTTCTGTGGGACTTCTTTTCTTCTATGAAATAAACAAAGCAAAAGAACTGCAGATTGAAGCTGACTTAAAACAAAGAAGAATCAATTAATAAAACTTATTATTTAGAATTTTATGCCTGAAGATTCAATTGAACATATCAACTTCGACGATTTAAATAAAAGGGCTATTTCACAGCCACTGGTAAAACATATTTACACGGCCGATCCTTCGGCGCATGTGTTTAATGGAAAAATTTACATCTACCCTTCGCATGATATTGATGCAGGCGATGCATTTGATGATCTCGGAAGTCATTTTGCAATGGAAGATTACCATATTCTTTCCATGGATTCGCCAACAGGTGAAGCAACGGATAATGGACTTGCGTTGCATGTGAACGATGTGGCATGGGCTGAAAAACAAATGTGGGCTCCTGATGCTGCTGAGAAAGATGGCAAGTATTATTTGTTCTTTCCTGCAAAAGCTCATGATGGAATTTTCAGAATTGGTGTAGCCATCAGCGATTCGCCTGCGGGGCCATTTGTTCCTCAACCTGAAGCTATCAAAGAGAGTTTCTCGATTGATCCGGCTGTGTTTAAAGATGATGACGGAAGTTATTACATGTACTTTGG
The DNA here is from genome assembly GCA_002337125.1 of Chitinophagaceae bacterium UBA1931. Lineage (GTDB taxonomy): Bacteria > Bacteroidota > Bacteroidia > Chitinophagales > Chitinophagaceae > Lacibacter. Next base: position 14,928 of record DDFJ01000001.1, on the reverse strand, counting down.
TGGTATCTGGGGCGGACAACTGCAACGCTGGCGCAAAGGAACATTTAATGCTGAACAACCTGAAAGTCCGTTCGCATTCTTGCCCGAAGAACAAGAAGCTGCTTTATGTGCAAAGGTTGCAAAACTTACAGACGACTTGCTGGAGTTTGCTGAAGCACCAAAAGATGTGGTGATTCTTGATGAAAACAATCAGCCTTTGCTGCAAGGCGATAATGACCGGAGGTTTTTTGAAGCAAGCTGGCTGCATAAATACAACGGCAAATATTATTTCTCGTATTCAACAGGCGATACACATTTTCTTTGCTATGCAATTGGAGATAATCCATACGGGCCATTTAACTATGCAGGAAGAATTTTAGAACCGGTTGTTGGATGGACATCACATCATTCCATTTGCGAATTTGAAGGCAAATGGTATTTGTTTTATCACGACAGCAGCTTAAGTAAAGGTGTAACGCATTTAAGAAGTGTGAAAGTAACTGAACTGACACATGATGAAAACGGTTTGATTCAAACAATTAAGCCGTACAAATAATGGCTTATAGATTACAAGGGTCTTTTCTGTGAAAATCAGTGTTATCTGTGAGAGAAAAACTTTAACCCTTAAAACAATTTACTCATTGATAAACTCAGATTTTTTCATCTGAAAAAATTGCAGTAATCTTTGAGATGTTTATACCTTTTGGACGAGTTTGCACAACAGAAATCAGAAAGCTGAAGTGTGCGACGCAACAAAAGATGAACAGAACTTTAAACGTTGATCACATAATAAAACAAACCAGATGAAATGCCCATAAACAAAGCATCCTGGCAAAGATGATTATTGGGCATACATGTGGCAAAAATTTTAGCCGCAAAGCGGCGCACTAAAAAAGAAACACATGAAAAGGATTTTTTTACTGGCGGCAGTATGCATTGCTTTTTCAGTACATGCACAGGATTACCAGCAGTTCCCGATGTGGAATTATCATTTACCGGTTGAACAAAGGGTGAATGATCTTGTAAGTCGTTTAACACTCGAAGAAAAAGTGGCGCAGATGCTGAATGCAACTCCTGCCATTCCACGTTTGGGTATTCCTGCGTACGATTGGTGGAACGAAACATTGCATGGTGTGGCACGTACTCCGTTTAAAGTAACATCTTATCCGCAGGCAATTGCAATGGCGGCAACATGGGATACAACATCCATAAAACTCATGGGCGATTTTTCTGCCACTGAAGGAAGAGCCATTCAAAACAAAGCGGTTGAAACTGGTAAAACCAAAGAACGTTACTGGGGATTAACATACTGGACACCCAACATCAACATCTTCCGTGATCCACGCTGGGGCCGTGGACAGGAAACCTATGGTGAAGATCCTTTTCTAACGGCAATGCTTGGCCGTGCTTTTGTAAATGGTTTGCAGGGCAACGATCCTACTTATTTAAAAGCAGCAGCCTGCGCAAAACACTACGCTGTACACAGTGGCCCTGAATCATCAAGACATTCAGATAACTTCACCCCCAGTGCTTATGATTTGTGGGATACTTATCTTCCTGCATTTAAAGAACTCGTGGTGAATGCAAAAGTTGCTGGTGTGATGTGTGCTTACAATGCCATCAACACACAACCCTGCTGCAGCAATGATTTATTATTGACAGATATTTTACGCAACCAGTGGAAATTCACCGGCTATGTAACAAGTGATTGCGGTGCAATTGATGACTTTTTCCAATTTCATAAAACACATAAAGATGCAACAAGCGCTTCCATTGATGCAGTCATTCATGGTACTGATGTGGAGTGCGGCAACTATGCTTATACAACGTTGGTGAATGCGGTGAAAACAGGATTGATCAAAGAATCACAACTGGATGTTTCACTGAAAAGGTTGTTCACCATCCGTTACCGTTTGGGTATGTTCGATCCTCCTGCTGTTGTGAAGTTTGCACAGATTCCGTTTTCAGTTCTTGAAGCACCCGAACATAAAGCACTTGCTTTAAAAATGGCACAGCAGAGTATTGTGTTGTTAAAAAATGAAAACAACACATTGCCTTTAAGCAAGAAGATTAAAAAAATTGTAGTACTGGGACCCAATGCAGATAATAAAATTGCAGTTCTTGGTAACTACAACGGAACACCTTCGTATGTATCAACCATTCTTGATGGTATTAAAACAAAGCTGGGAAAAGATGTAGAAGTGATTTATGAAAAAGCCATCAACTTCACCAACGATACATTGCTTGCTTATACCGAAACAGAAAAAAAATTTTTCTTCAATGGAAAACCTGGTGTGCAGGCTGAATATTTTACCAATGAAAAATTAGATGGTGAACCTGCTGTAACACAAATCGAAAAAAATATTGATCATTTCTGGAGCGAAGGTGAAGTACCTGTTAAAGGAGTTCCATCCATTCATTTTTCTGCACGTTATACCACTTCAATCATTGCAGATAAAGATGATGTCATGAATTTTGAAATTGAAGGTAACGATGGTTATAAAGTAAAAATAAACGACAGCACTGTTATCAATGCATGGGAAAGAAACCGCTGGGGCAGCAAACAGTTTAAACTGACTGTAAAAAAAGGATCAGCTTATAAAATTGAAGTGAGCTTCCGCCAGAGTGAAGGTGATGCGGTTATTAAACTCAGAGCAGGTAATTATGTAAAAACAGATTTCGCAGCATTATCGAACCGTTTAAAAGATGTGGATGCCATCATCTTCGCCGGTGGTATTTCGCCACAGCTTGAAGGAGAAGAAATGCCTGTTACTGTTCCCGGTTTCAAAGGTGGCGACAGAACAACCATTATGCTTCCAGCTGCACAAACAGAATTAATGAAAGCATTAAAAACAACTGGTAAACCAGTGGTGTTTGTAATGCTTACCGGTAGTGCCCTTGCTATTCCCTGGGAAAATGAACATATTCCTGCGATTGTAAATGCATGGTATGGCGGACAAAGTGCCGGTACTGCTCTTGCTGATGTATTGTTTGGCGATTACAATCCTGCCGGACGTTTACCTGTTACTTTCTACAAAAGCGATAATGATTTACCCGGCTTCAGTGAATATGGAATGAACGGAAGAACCTATCGTTATTTTAAAGGAGAAGCATTGTATCCGTTTGGTTATGGTTTAAGTTATACAACGTTTACTTATTCAAACCTGTTGGTTCCTGCACAGTTGAAAAAAGGTATTAACTGTAAAGTAACTGTTACAGTTAAAAATACCGGAACAAAAGACGGTGAAGAAGTTGTGCAGTTGTATGTATCGCACAAAGATGTAAAAGGTGAAGCACCGATAAAAGCATTGAAAGGATTTAAACGCATTGCATTAAAAGCAGGCGAAAGCAAAACCATCAGCTTTACACTTACACCTGAACAACTTTCCATTATTGATCAATCGGGCAAGGCCTACCAGCCAACCGGAAAAATGATGCTGAGTGCAGGTGGTGGTCAGCCCGGCGTTAGCAATAAAACAACAAGTAATGTGCTGAGTAAAACAATTACAATTCTTTAAGATGAAATTCATGCTAGTGCTGCTGATGATGATTGTACAGTTCATCAGCGTTCAGGCGCAATTCAACATTGCATGGAAAGGAAAAAAGTGTGCAGTCGTTTTAACGTATGATGATGCACTTGATCAGCACCTTGACAATGCTGTGCCTGTTCTCGATTCATTAAAGCTGAAAGCAACATTTTATGTAACCGCCTCTACAGCTTCTGTTCAAAAACGTTTAAATGAATGGAGAGCGTTGTCAACAAAAGGATATGAACTTGGAAACCATACGTTGTATCATCCTTGTTTAGGTGGCCCGGGAAGAGAATGGGTTGCGAAGGAATATGACATGAACAATTACACCGTTAAACGGATGGTGGAAGAAATCAGGATGACCAACACATTTCTGCAGGCATTGGATGGAAAGACAAAGCGCACATTTGCATTTACCTGCGGTGATATGAAGATTGGCGATTCATCATTTATCAATGGCATGAAAAATGAGTTTGTTGCTGCCCGTGCTGTACGCAATGAAATGCATAAGATAAATGAAGTGGACTTGTATAATACAGATTGTTTTGTAGTGAATAATAACACTGCTGACCAACTGATTGAATGGGTGAAAAAAGCTACTGAAACCAATTCATTCCTCGTTATTCTTTTTCACGGAGTTGGTGGCGGTAACAGTCTGAACATAACATTGGAAGAACACAGAAAATTTCTTTCATACTTAAAGCAGAATGAAAAAGATATCTGGATTCCTACAATGATTGAAGCAGCAGAGCATATTAAAGAATGGCAGGAAAGAGACAGGCAGGCCAGGGCTATGCAAAAAGCAACAAATGATGATTACAAGAACATGCTGGCACAGCTGAAAATTACTTCAGTTCGTCCCGGACCTTCCGGTAATCCATCAGCACCCAATGCAGCTAATGCAGATGAAGCAAAAGCATCGCCCTACACTTCACTGCCCGATCCTTTACAATTAAAGAATGGTAAGAAAGTAACGGATGCAGCAACATGGTGGAAAAAAAGAAGACCGGAAATTCAGGAAGACTTTGACAAAGAAATTTATGGAAGGGTTCCGAAAAACACACCAGCTGTTCATTGGGAAATTATAAGTTCGGTTGATACTGTTATCGGAACAATTGCAGCAGTAACAAAAAATCTGCTGGGACATGTTGATAATGCATCGTATCCACAAATAAAAGTTGACATTCAGCTTTCGTACACTGTTCCGAAAAATATGAATAAGCCGGTTCCGCTGATTATGGAATTTGGTTTTCTTTTTCCTGCCGGTTTCAGAATGCAAACGCCTCCATCAAATACACCTGTACAAAAAAGCTGGCAGGAGCAGGTGCTGGAGAAAGGATGGGCCTTTGCAGTAATTGTTCCAACAAGTTACCAGGCCGATAACGGTGCAGGGTTAACCGAAGGAATCATCGGGCTTTGCAATAAAGGACAATACAGAAAACCAGACGACTGGGGAGCTTTACGTGCATGGGCATGGGGAGCAAGCCGTGCAGTTGATTTCTTTGAAACAGATAAACAGATTGATGCAAAGAAAATTGTTATTGAAGGTCTCTCCCGCTATGGAAAAGCTGCGTTGGTAACAATGGCATACGAGCCAAGAATTGCAATGGGCTTTATAGGATCATCCGGCGCAGGCGGTGCAAAAATATTACGTCGTGTTTTTGGTGAGCAGGTTGAAAATCTTGCATCATCTTCAGAATACCATTGGTTTGCAGGAAACTTTATTAAGTATGCAGGGCCAATAACTCCAAATGATTTACCTGTTGATGCACACGAATTAATTGGAATGTGTGCACCACGACCAATTTTTATCAGTTCAGGCTCTCCCAATGTTGAAGGAAAATGGATTGATGCAAAAGGCATGTTTACTGGTGCTGTTTTTGCAGGACCTGTTTATACCTTGCTGGGAAAAAAAGATCTGGGTGTTACAGAATTTCCTCCCGAACAAACAACATTAATCAATGGAGATATTGCATTTCGCCAGCACAATGGCGGACATACGATTGGTCCAAACTGGCCTTACTGTTTAGAATTTGCTTCAAAATATTTTAAATAGATTTTATCATTCATAAACATGAATCCGGTCAAAGGTTAAACACTGTTTTTTATTATCATTTTTTTCTGCACTGATTACACTTCACACATAGATTTGTAACAGAAATAAAATTTATGGCAAGCAAACGATTAGGAGTCGCTTTAGTTGGATTAGGTTATTACGCATCAGAACAATTAGCTCCTGCATTACAACAAACTGAACATTGTTACCTGGCCGGAATTGTTACGGGCACCCCGTCAAAAATTCCTGCATGGAAAGAAAAGTATAACATCCCCGATGAAAATATTTACAGCTACAGCAATTTCGATTTAATAAAAACCAATCCGCATATTGATATTGTGTATGTGGTTCTTCCCAATCATTTGCATGCAGAATACAGCATACGTGCAGCCAAAGCAAACAAGCATATCATTTGTGAAAAGCCAATGGCTGTAACAGTTGAAGAATGTGATGCAATGCTGAAAGCCAGCAACTGTGCAAACAAATATTTATCCATTGGCTACAGGCTGCAATACGATCCTTATCATCTTGAAATGGTGCGTTTGGCAAAAGAAAAAGTTTATGGCGAAATAAAAAGTATTCATACTGCATTTTCATTACAACCGGCAAAAGGTGAATGGCGGCTGAATAAACAAATTGCCGGTGGCGGCCCGTTAATGGACCTGGGTATTTATTGTTTACAGGCAGTTTGTTATATCACAGGCATGCAGCCTGTTTCTGTTACGGCAAAAACAAGTCCCGTAACGGATAAAGAAAAGTTTATTGATATTGAAGAATCCGTAAACTTCCAGATGAAAATGCCCAACGGTATTATTGCAAGCTGCAGAACAAGTTATTCAGCCGATGAAAATTTTCTGCGGATGGAAGCAGAAAAAGGTTGGTTTGAATTAAAACCGGCGTTTAACTACAATGGTTTAAAATTGAATACATCCGACGGACTCATTATGAAACTGCATCCTTTTTCGCAACAGGCAAAACAATTAGATGCAATTGCACTTTCAATAAAAAACAATGAGCCGTCAAAAGTTCCCGGTGTAATGGGCAAAAGAGACCTGGTGATTATGAAAGCGATTTACGAAGCAATGAACAGCGGTAAAACAATCAGCCTTAACTGATCAGGACAGGGTAATCTTATTATCACCTACCTTTATCGTTCACAAGTTTGAACATGAATCCGCTTATTACTGAACTGTCTGCAATTTTTCCGGAAGAGAGATTAAAACATAAATTAATTGAACGTCATGCATACTCTGTTGATGCAGGATTTTATCAATTAATTCCGCAGGCAATTGTTTTCCCCGATGGTATTGCTGAAGTTCAGCAACTGATGCAGCTCGCAAAAAAAACAAATACTCCTGTTACCTTCCGCACAGCAGGCACAAGTTTATCAGGCCAATCGGTTACAGAAGGTATTCTTGCTGATTTAAGCAGGTACTGGAATAAAATAACAGTAAATGAACAGGCTGCTTCAGTAACAGTTCAGCCGGGCATTACAGGTGCAACGGTGAATCATATACTTAAAAAATCAGGAAAGAAAATCGGTCCTGATCCTGCTTCCATTAATGCGGCAATGATGGGTGGCATTCTCTCCAACAATTCAAGCGGCATGTGTTGTGGTGTAAAAGATAATTCCTATCACACATTAAAACATCTTCAGTTTGTTTTGCCCGATGGCAACATTTACAGCACAGCAGTACAGGAAGATTATGCAAGGTTCATGACAGAATCGAAAACAATTGCTGATGGAATTTTACAACTGAAAAAAGATATTCTTTCAAATGAAATATTGAGCAGTGAAATACGCCGTAAGTATAAGATGAAGAATACGGTTGGTTACGGCATCAATGCATTTCTTGATTACGAACATCCGCTTGATATTTTTGCACACCTGCTGATTGGTGCTGAAGGTACACTTGCATTTATTGCCGAAGCAACAATGCATACTTTACCTGATAAACCGTTTAAGAAAACAGGTTTGTTATTTTTTGATTCACCAAAATCAGCTTGCGATGCAATTCCATTGCTGAAACAAACCAATGTGGAAGCTCTGGAGTTTATGGATCGTCCTGCATTGCGTTCCATTGAGCATTTGAAAGATACGCCTGCATTTATAAAAGATTTAGCGAATGATGTTTCCTGTATTCTTTGCGAATATCAATCAAACAGTAAAGAAGAACTGGCAACACTGTTCAGCAATGCCTCAGAAAAAATAAATGAGTTGCCTGTTATTCATAAAACTGAGTTTACAGAAGATGCAGCAACACAGGCTTTGTACTGGAAGTTGCGTAAAGGAATGTATCCCTCTGTTGCAGCAGTTCGTGCAAAAGGATCATCCGTAATGCTGGAAGATGTGGCTGTACCTGTTGACGATCTTGGCAATGCCATTGTTGATCTGCAGCAACTGTTTTTGAAACATGGTTATAACGATGCAATCGTGTTTGGTCATGCAAAAGAAGGCAACCTTCATTTTCTTGTTTCGCAACCTGTGGCAACAACAGAAGAGATCAGCAAGTTTGAACTTTTTAATAATGACCTTGCAGAACTGATTGTAAAAAAATACCGTGGTTCATTAAAAGCTGAACATGGCACAGGACGACAGATTGCTCCGTATGTAAAAGATGAATGGGGACAGGATGGTTATGCCATCATGCAGCAACTGAAACAGCTTATTGATCCTGATAACATTTTAAATCCCGGTGTCATCATCAACAACGATGACAAGTGTCACCTGAAAAATATCAAATCACTTCCTGTTGTGGAAGATGAAGTGGATAAATGCGTGGAGTGTGGTTATTGTGAACACAAATGCCCCAGCAGGGAATATACACTCAGCCCACGGCAACGGATTGTATTGCGTCGTACACTGGCAAGAATGAAAGCCAACGGGGAAAAAGAACAATACAATGAAATCCTGAACGATTATACACATTATGGACTCGACACCTGTGCAGTGGATGGTATGTGTGCAACTGAATGCCCGGTTGAAATTAATACAGGCGACCTGGTAAAACGTTTACGCAGGGAAAATCATTCAGCAAAAGCTAATAAAATTGCATTGTTTATTGCACGCAACTTTAAAGCAACTGAGCATCTTGTAAAATTTGGTTTACATGCAGGCAACCTGTTCAACAAACTACTGGGCAGCACATTCATGTACAAACTAACCATGCTTGTAAGAAAAATAGTTTCTGCCTTCCCTACCTGGACAAAACAGTTAACCGGGCCGGTAAAAATTCCTGCAACAAAAAACCAGCAACCAGATGTACTGTATTTCCCTGCATGCATGACGAGGATGATGGGAGCTGACAAAGAAAAAGAAAAGACTATTGTTGATTCAATGTTGAGTCTTGCTGAAAAAGCAAACATCAATCTTGTAATCCCTGAAAATATTACGGGACAATGTTGCGGACAGGCATTTTCTTCAAAAGGTTTTAGTGATGCTTATAAATACACCGCTAATAAAATGATTGCGTATTTATGGAATGCAACGGGCAATGGAAAAATTCCTGTTGTGCTCGATATTACGTCCTGTACTTTTTCATTAAAAACAAGTCGTCCATACCTTACTGCTGAAAACCAGCAATACTTCGACCGGATGACAATCATGGACAGCATTGAATTTTCATCGGAAGTATTATTACCAAAGCTGAATATTACTCAAAAGAAAGAATCGATAGTTGTGCATCCCGTATGCTCTGTACATAAACTCAACCTGCAGCAATCGTTATCAAAAATTACGAATGCAGCTGCTGAACATACAGTTGTTCCGTTTGCAGCAAGTTGTTGTGGCATGGCAGGCGACAGGGGATTTTATTATCCCGGTTTACTGCAATCAGCAACAAAGAAAGAAGCGGCTGAAGTAAAACAGCAATCAACTGAAGAATGTTATTCATCGGGCAAGCCTTGTGAAATGAGCATGAGCGAAACAACAGGTAAAAATTATCGCTCTGTTTTTTATTTGTTAGATGAAGTGAGTGAAAAGAAATAGCAGCTTGCTTTATTTCGATTTGATTTCTTCATAATCAACTTCTTCAATTGCCTGTGCGTTTGTTTTTTGTTGAGTGGGGAAACCTGTACTGCAACCACCTGCACCGCAACAGCCAATATTAAAAATTCCGGTAAGCATAAACAATGCACCGGCAAATCCGTACATTGAATCATGTGCAAGAATGCTTTGGTATAAAATAACTCCGCCTAAAAAAACACGCAGGGCACGCATAAAATTCCAGCCGGTAAAAAGTATTGCTTTCAAGTGATCTGTTTTTTTGTTGATTAAATGCGCTGTGCTTTTAAACGTAATACAGCAGCTTTTCCTTTGTGAAATGCACCTTCCTTCAGTTCAATTTCCTTCTGCTCACAATTACGCACATGCAGAAAACTGAAATCGGAACAGATAGTTGGAGCATCATATAAATGACTGGCATTTTTCGGCCCGCCCGAATTGTGTTGCAATTGTTCTTTAGCAAAAGCTTCCAGCAGTAAATAACCACCCGGCTTTAACGACTGAACAATTTCCTGGTGAAATCTCTTTCGTACAGTTGGATCAAGATGCACATAAATTAATGCAACTGCATCGTATTGTTTCGTTGCTTTAAATGTTTCAATGTCCACAATGTTGTAATTAACCGAAACATGTTCGCCCTTTGCGTTAAACAATGCTTTTTCTCTTGCTACTTCACTAAAATCAAACGCATCAACCTCCCAGCCTTTCTTGGCAGCATAAATTGCATTTCTTCCTTCGCCTTCAGCAGGCAACAGAATTGTTCCCGGTTTATTTGTATCAATAAACTGTTTGAAAAATTCATTTGGCTCAGCGCCATATACACTTTCATTTTCAGCATATCGCTGATCCCAGAATTCCTGCATTGTTAAACAAGTTTATTAATTTCTGATACCAATAATTTAGCAGGAACAACACCCGACTTTCTCCATTTAATTTGTCCGCCTTTAAAAATGATTAAAGTTGGTACGCTGTTAATGTTGTAAGATCCTGCAACAGCAGGATTCCTGTCCACATCAATTTTAATAATGGTTGCAGTTTCGCCCACCATATCTTTAGCTTCTTTCAAAACCGGGGCCATCATTTTACAGGGGCCGCACCACTCTGCCGAAAAATCAACCACCACGGGTTTTTCGCCATTAATTAATTCATGAAATGATTGCGCCATTTTAATATTCTTTGCCTGCAAATTACCATCGTTGCACTCGTTGTTAAGTGATCTTTGTCACAACAGCAGTTATAATATTTGTAAAGCATTGGGGCTGTAAGCTGCAACCATTCAATCAGCACCTGTTCCGGCTGCTGCGGGCTACGCTTACGCTCCGGTACTTCGTTTCGCTGCGTACTTCCCCTGCGCATCCGGCAGCCTTTGTACAGCAAACCAGCTTTTACCGTTGAAGCGTAACAGCCATGATGCCAATTACCACATCATTGGCAATTGTTTTGAGCGTAATACTTTGCAGTGTTTTCGTTTCATCCAACGGCATATCGAATATTGTAGCAGCACCACCGTTAATTTTCTTTCCGTTTAAGTTTTCTTTTGATTCTTCACCATTAACAATACGCCCTGTTTTTAAATGTACACGAACTGGTCTTGGTTGCTTTAATGCAAAAGCAAAACCATCAGTATAATAATCCTGGTCAATTGGCCACCATGTTTCAGGATTACGAAGTATCAGACTATCTGTAGTTCCATCAGTGTATTGAATAATGATTTCTCCATTTGTTAACTGGCTCTGCATAGGATTGGTTGAGCCGGCCATTAAAAACCATGCATGCGATGATTTACCTGATAATGGAATTGTTTTTTCATGCGGGTAGTTATCCCATTGTGAAGTAAATAAAATATTGTTACTGCCTTCATCGCCTGCTGTGCGAAAACGGATTCCCTGCGGAATGCTTATTTCATTTTTAGTGCCTGCAAGTTTGCGAAGACCACTATCATCCACTTCAAATGTTTCAAGCGGATGAGGCCAGTCGCCAATTCCCTGCCAGGGTAATTGCAAAGTAGTTGCATTGGGTCTTGGACTTAAATATTTATTCTTAAATATCTGTGTCACTTTATCATTCAACGAACTGTTTATATCAACCGTTTCAAGATTAATTTTCTTTTTACCATTCCTGTTAATCAGTTGTGTGTTGATTTTTTTTCCATTACCATAATCAATGATTACTTTATTTGTACCGGGTAGTAATTCTGTTTCAGGAACAGTAACCGGTGCTGACAGCTTCCCTGCAGTAACCTGCACAGAACTCGTATAACCATTTACATGAACAGTTGCCTCAATGTTTTGAGTTGTATTATTCTGCAGTTGAAACTCGTTACTGTTTTCTTCATTGTCTTTAGTTGACAGCAATTCAACCGGCTGCGACACTTTAAAACAAACCGGCATCCACCACAATAAACTTCCCTGTTTCAATTGAACAAAAACAATGTGGCTTCCATCTGCTGCATTAATTTTTGCAGTAAACTTATTTGCAGATGTTTGAATCGCCGTTAACACATTCTGTTCGTCTTTCACTTGTACAACAAGTGCCTTTTTAAAATCAACACTCATCACATCTCCGTTTACATACGTTTTTTCAGGTAACGGCAATGCAGGCTTCGCATCTTTCCAAACAATCGTAACCGAATATTTTTTGGCAGCAGTAGCACTGATTTCAATTACAGGTTTTCCAACTGCATCATCCACATTTTTCCATGCAACAGGTTTCCCGTTCAGTAAAACAGATTGTACCTGCCCCTGCGCTATTACCTGGAATTTCAGATTCATTGCTACAGGAAGTGATGAACTAAGTATGTAAGCATCAGTTTTACCCAATCGTTTAAAATCAAATGAAACATCAGGAGTTGAAAAAGCGGCATAGTTCCATGAAGAAGGTAATCCCGGCCGGATGAATAATGTTTTATTCAATGCATCGGGCACAATGCCAAATAAACCTTCCACCAATGTTCTTGAGAAAATTCCTATCGGGTCGGCAAAATCACGATAAGATTCGCCACGTACAGCATCATGCATGGATATCTGAACAATATTACCGGGGCTTCCTCCTAAGTACATTGATTGCAGCACTTCACTCTTAAATAATTTGAATGCTTCATCGGTACGACCGGCTTCCCAGTTAGCCAATGCCGTATGCATTGATTCAGCAAGCACCACATTATTCAACGACCACATATAAGGCATCCAGTTCGTTGTGGAAATTGTATAATAACCACCATCATCCAGACCTTTTGCCTTAAGAGGTATATGTGGAATTTCATTGTCGATGTAACGCATCATTTGCCAGGACTGAAACTTATCAGGGACATCAGAATCAACACTGTGATAAATCGTCCACAACGCTGCGGAAGGATGCAGCAATTTGTTTCCGAGTATATCTTTAAACTCTGCATAAGTACCTTTTTGTTTCATCCATAAAACCCTGTTCATTGCAGCAAGAATATTATTTGCTTTTGCCTGGTAAGGTGCAGGATCTTCACCCATCACGGCTGCTATTTCTGCTGCACGTTTAAAATGCAGGTAATTGTAGGCTGATGTATGTGTTACATCGCCACCGCTGTATTGCAATGCATCGCTTGCCCAGATAGCAGCATACGCATCAAACAAATTATTTTTATCTGCATCAAAATTTCTTACTTCCCATTCAAGATGCCGTTTAAGAAGCGGCCATGTTTTTCGCATAAACGCAGTATCACCTGTCCATGCAAAATGACGAAGTAATGCATCAATGTAAACAAGGTTCATATCGTAATGATGCGGCTTCATTGATTCTGCATTTGGCAAGCGGCTGATGTAACCACTGGTAAACATACCAACAGCATTCTTTTCCCAACTACGTGCAAGATGCATTGCAGTATCAGCAACAATTGGTCCGCTTGCAGGGGCTGTAAACTGGGATGAAGCATAAGCAGAGAAATGCGTTTCAGCCCTGTCGTGCCAGCCCAGCGGATCGGCCGTATAAGGGCCACGCCAGCCATTTAAACGCATGCGCCAGCCTATTGCGCCATGCATGTATGATGGTGCTTCCCATACAGCATCAGATGCCACACCTAATGCACCCCCAATTGTATTAATAAACGGATCAGGTGTGTTGATTGTAATTCGGTTGGAGAGTTGTTGCCTTGCAGTTTCAGCTTGCTGAAAAGCCAACGAAAGTCCGTTGTAGTTAATTAACTTTTTTGTTGAAGGATTATGAACAGCAAAATAGTTTTCTTTACCATCAGCAATCGTCATCTTTCCTGCAATAACCGGGGCTTTTTCTGCAGCTGACTGGTAAAGTTCTGCCGGCGAAGAAAGATCTGTTGCATCAGCAATTTTAAGTTGAGCAGTTAAAGGAAATGTTCCAACCAGTTGCTGTTCCTTTGCAGGTTTTGCAGCCTGGTTCAGGTCTTCGGTAAAATATCTTCCATCAGGACCAACCTGTAATCCTGCACCATAGGTTAAATGAAAACTTCCATTATCAGCAAGCACATATTTGTTGTCTTTACAGTTTTCCGGTTTCAGGTAATAAGACGATTCAGGATCTGGCCCCATATCACCATCACGTGAAAATTTTTTTCCGGTAGCACCACCAAATGCCCAATACAAATCAACAGGTGCAGCAATGTTTTCAAATTTTGTTTTGATAATAAAACCTTCTGCATCACTCATCGCCAATATTTCAATCTGCAGTTTTCCTTTACCCAACAAAGAATCTTCAATGGTATAAAGCATAGCCCCCGGCCTGTATCGTGCTGTAATTTTATTTGCCTGTGTTAACCATTTTGTTTGCTGATGATTGCCAATACCAAATTTGAAATTACCTCCCATGCCCGGCATGTACAACGCAAATTCAGGACGATCGCCGGTTTCAACACGAAATGCTGTGTGTGTGCCATACAATGCCCTTGTGAATAAACGGTTGCCATTTACAATAACAAAATCCTTTCCGTCGGGCTTATACCTTAACTCAAGTTCTTTGTCATGCCATTTCTTAGCAGAAAGTTGAACGGAGTAAAGCTCCTGTGAATAAACATGACTGTTTGCAAAGAGGAAAAGCACAAACAGCAGGCAACTGGTTTTTTGAACTGAATGAATACGATCATTCTTTGAGAGGCGGGGAACTTTCTTCATACAGCAAACATTAATACAGACTAAAAGTATTTTGTTACAGCTACAGAATTATCCTGTACCATCCCGTACAACTTTAGTTAAATAGCCTGATCAAAAAAAGATCAACGAAGCATGTTTAAATAAAGATGCGGATAAAAGACCTGGCTTACAGATTAATTCCTGTAATCTATTCAGAACAGGACATAAAAAAACAAGGTGGAAAAACCACCTTGTTTCAATCTGTCGGGAGGGCTTTACATTCTTCGA
>DDFJ01000003.1 GCA_002337125.1 Chitinophagaceae bacterium UBA1931 | reverse complement strand
TATGCAGATTTTGGAAGATATGGCCGTTACAATTTAGACTCTGCTTATGAACGACTGAAAATTGTTTCAAACTTTGCGAAGAAGAATTATAAACTTGCCGCCTTAACTGAAACAGGTCTTGAATCCATTTCGGTTGCCGACTGGTGGACCAATAAATTGCTTACAACATTACAACGCACCAATCTCCATCTTTGTTATGTACTGGTCTGGCGCAACGACAGTCAGAGCCCCACACATTATTATGCACCATTTCCCGGGCAAACATCAGAAAAAGATTTCCTGAAATTTTTCCAGGATCCCTATACATTATTTGAAACTGATTTAAAAAATATTTACAAATGAAAAGTTTAATCAGTCTTTGTATTCTTCTTTCGGTTAGTATTTGTTTGCATGCTCAACCTGTAACCAAACATGGTGCATTGAAAGTGGAAGGCGTGAAGTTGGTTGATGTAAACAATCAACCTGTTGCTTTGCATGGAATGAGTTTTGGCTGGCATAATTTATGGCCAAGGTTTTATAATAAAGGAGCCGTGCATGAATTGGTAACAAAATGGAACTGTTCTGTTATCCGTGCATCTATGGGTATTGAACTGAACGACAGCGGCTATTTAAAAAGCCCGGAAGAATCGGTTCGTTTAATGAAAAATGTAATTGATGCCTGTATCAAAGAAGGTGTGTATGTAATCATCGACTGGCACGATCATAATATTCATCAGCAGAAAGCTGTAGAGTTTTTCTCGATGATGTCGAAAAAATATGGAAAATATCCCAACGTGATCTATGAAGTGTATAATGAGCCTGATTATGAAACATGGGCTGAAGTAAAAGCTTATTCCGAAACGGTGATAAAAGCCATTCGTGCAAATGATCCTGATAATATTATTCTTGTCGGTTCGCCTAAGTGGGACCAGGATGTTCATCTGCCTGCAGCAGATCCTATCAAAGGATTTTCAAATCTTATGTACACTATGCATTTTTATGCAGGCACACATAAGCAATGGCTGCGTGACCGTACAGATGAAGCAATGAAAAATGGATTGCCCGTTTTTATTTCTGAATGTGCAGGTATGGAAGCATCAGGTGATGGGCCGATTGATTACAACGAATGGAAAGCATTTGTTGACTGGATGGATGCAAAAGGACTCAGCTGGATTGCATGGTCAGTATCCGATAAAAAAGAAACCTGTTCTGTATTGGAACCGGCAGCTTCATCAAACGGTAAATGGAAAGCTGATGTAATAAAAGAGTGGGGAAGAACCGCACAACTTTATCTGAAGAAATATTAAATCTTAAAGGCTTATTCAAACAATCGTGCAAAATGATTTTCAAGATGGTTGCGCATACCATTCCTGAATTGCTCGGGTGTACCATCTTCAAGTATGTCAACAAGGTCTTTATGGGAAACGAATGTTTTCATCAGTGATTGCTTTTTCAGCAAACCACTTTTGTGCACATAATCAAATACAGGTAATAATAAAGTCTGGAATTTTTTGAGTGTTTCGTTTCCTGTTATCTCGTATAATTTTCCGTGAAACTGGATTTCATGTTCGATGTTGAACAGGTGATATTGTGTGGCCGATGGTTCGCTTTTTACAATTTCTCTCAGTTCCCTAATGTTCTCTTTTGTAATACGGTGAAATAAAAAATCGGCCATACCTATTTCAAGCACCAGCCTTATTTCAAAAATTTCTTTCAATGTTTCAGGAGCAAGAATATGGGGGTTCATGCTTTTGTTGAGGTTACCAAAAATATCAGGGCTGGTAATTACTGCTCCTTTTTTCTTCCTCGATTCAATCAACCCCATCATCCTCAACCTCAAAAGTGCCTCACGAATTACGGTGCGGCTTACTCCAAGTGTGTTCGCTAATTCAATTTCTTTTGGAATGCTGTCGCCAACTTTCAGCTTTTGCTGCTGCAAAAGTTCGACAAGGTTGGCCTCAACCCGGTCAACCAGGCTGTGATTTTCAATGGTTTTGAGGTGACCGTTTAAAAGTTCAGCTGACATAATATGTATTACTTATTTTTTTAACGAACATCTTCAAAGATAACCGAAAAAAGCGTAATACAGGCTTGCGCAACCGTTTTCGCAAAAAAATTAAAAAAAGTTTTGGAGGAAAGGAAAATATTCTATTTTTGTTATGTCATACATAATACACAAAAAAACAATCTTGCTGTATGAGATCAATTTTCTTAAAGCTGGGGTTATTAATAGCCTCCGTTATCTTAACTGCTCCGATATGGGCGCAATCAAAAAAAATTACCGGTACGGTTCAATCAAAAGAGGACAATTCTCCTGTACCCGGAGTTACTGTTACATTAAAGGGAAAGACTGCCGCAACTCAAACAAACAATGCCGGGCAGTTTACTATTGAAGCTGCAACTGGTGACGTACTTGCTTTTTCAAGTGTTGGATTTACCAACCAGGAAATTAAAGTTGGAGCTGCTTCAGTTATTAATGTGTTACTGGTTCCATCAGTATCAAAAATGGATGAAGTGGTAGTTGTTGGTTACGGTACTCAAAAAAGAAGAGAGTTTACCGGTGCTTCAGCAACAGTGAATCAATTAGCTACCAAGTACACACCAAGTGCTAACGTTGGTACTGCTTTGCAGGGAACTGTTCCCGGTTTGCTGGTTCGTCAGCAAACAGGTCAGCCCGGAAGCACACCAAATATTGTGTTCAGGGGCGGTACCGGATTTGATGGTTCAGGTAATCCGCTCGTTGTACTTGACGGAGTAGTTGTTCCTTCATTATATGGTATCGACATGAACGATGTGGAATCAATAGATGTGTTGAAAGATGCTGCTTCTACTGCAATTTATGGTGCAAGAGCTGCAAACGGTGTTATTCTTGTTACTACTAAAAAGGGCAAGAAAGGAAAAACACAGGTTCAATACACTGTAAGGCAAACCTACAATCATATCAGGAGTATTGCGGATGAATATCTCAGTGCTGCTGATTATATACGTATGAACAGATCAGGTATCCGTACACGTTACCTGGCTGATTCACTTTCTTTAAACGGTACTCAATATACAAGTGATAAAGGTCAGTTAACAGGTAACTGGGGATGGGCTTTTGGTGGTACATTCGGCAATGCTGAAGGTCTTTACAGTACACAAAAAGTAAACAATACCAACAGGAAATATCTTACTGATCCTGCATGGAAATTACTGGTTGATCCCAATCCATTCTTCCCGTCAGTAATGGACAGTATTCTTTACAAAGAAATTTCTACTGCTGAACGTGAAGCAATGATTATGAGAAGTACACCAACTACAGAACATAGTCTGAACTTTTCAGGTGCAAACGATCAGGGTGCATTTTCTTTAAGTCTGAATGCATTGAAAGATAATGGTACAATCATTGGCTCATGGCTGAAAAGATTGAACATGAACTTCAATGGTTCGCTTAACGTTGGTCAGCGGTTAAAAGTTGGATTAAATACATCAGCATATAACGTAAATCAATCTGTTCCTTACACTGAACCTGGTGTTGCAGGTGTTACAGGTGCAACAGGTGGTTTGCTGCAACGTTTCTTAGGTGTGGCACCAACAGTACGTTATACCAACGATACTTCAGGTGTAATGCTGCCTGGTCCAAACGATGTTACATTGGGAAATCCATTGTACTGGAGTAAACTGTATGTAAACAGTACAAACGAACAACGTTTTTCAGGAAGTGTGAATGCTGAATACAGCATCATGTCGTACCTGAAGTTTATAACCAATGCATCTGGTTTTATCCGTTATGGTAACAATAACTTTTTTACAAAAGCTTACCAGGCAGGTAATGGTGGTGCAATGAATACCAACCGTACTGCATCATTCAGTAACTACAAAGACATTCAGTATACATACAATGCATTTCTGCAGTTCAGCAAACAGATGAAAGATCATAATCTTACTGTTCTTGCTGGTGGTGAGTATCTCGAATATCAACGTTATGTATTTTCCGGTTTTGCACAAGGTGCACCAACCGATATCATTCCATGGCTTACTGCATCAAATGCACCAAGTGTTGTAAACGGTGTAATTACAAATCCGGCAGGTGCTTCATCTAACTTCACCGCATGGGAAAGAATTGCATCTGCAATTGGCAGGGTAAACTACTCTTACAAAAACAGGTACTTCTTAACAGGTATCATGCGTTATGATGGTTCAAGCCGTTTGAATTCGAATAATTTCTATGGTTTGTTCCCCGGTGTTTCTGCAGGCTGGAATGTTCACAGCGAAAACTTTTACAGGAAAACAAAACTGGCTGATTACATCAGCACAATTAAACCACGCATCAGCTATGGTGTAAATGGTAACTTACAGAACCTCGGTTATTATGATGCTGCACAGGTTTATTCAAATGCAGGTGTGTATAATGGCTTAGGTGGTGTATATGCTCCGTCTTATATCAATCCAAATATTCGTTGGGAAAGAACCAACTCCACCAACTTTGGTCTGGATCTTGGTTTCCTCAACAACAGGATTACATTCATTGGCGATTACTTTATCAGGAATGTGTTTGATAAACTGGCAAGTCTTCCAATATCAGCACAAACAGGTTTTACAAGTTATCAAACCAATCTTTCGCAATTGCAAAACAGAGGTTGGGAACTTAGCGTAAATGCAAAGATTCTTGTTCCTTCAACTGCAAAAGGTTTCAGCCTGGATGCAGGTGCAACTTTCTATTCAGTGAAGAGCTATGCAATCAAACTTCCTTACAACGGATTACCCGGCAACAGGCAGGGAACATTTGAAGTGTGGGATCCAAAAAATCCCGGACAAAAAATTCAGGTGAATGGTTTAATCGAAGGTCAGCGTATTGGCTATGATGAGGTATGGGCTCCTAAATGGGCTGGTATTTATACATCACAGGCAATGCTTGATGCTGATGCAAATGTGTACAATTCATACCTTCCTTATACAAATAAAAAATACAAACAACTTGGTGATGCAAAATGGTTCCAGACCAATAAGAATGATACCATCGACTCAAGACAGTTTGTATTAGTAGGAAGAACAACACCGAAAGGTTCAGGAAGTTTCTTCTTCAACTTTGGTTTCAAAGGAATTCATCTTTACACAGCATTTGATTATGCTTATGGTTTTGTAATTCTGAACAATGATAAACTGAGAGGATTAAGCCAGGTGCAGGGTTCTCAAAACGGAACAAAAGATATCCTGAATACATGGACTCCTTCAAATCCTAATGCTTCACTTCCTTCGTTTTACTGGGCAAACCAGGGTCGTAACTATGCAACTGATGCATCAGGTAACAATCCTCCTGCCAATATGTGGGAAAAAGGAAACTACATTATGCTGAGAGAAGTAACCCTCAGTTATGATCTCGACAGAAACATTATCGGATCTGTATTAAAAGATAAGATTAAATCATTCAGTGTATTTGTTACCGGATCAAACATTGCTTATTTCACCAAGTACAGTGGTACGTTCCCTGAAGTTGGCGGATTTGATAATGGACGTTATCCGTTACCAAAAAGGTTAACATTAGGCGCTCAGTTAACGTTTTAATTGTTCATCAAAAAATTCATAAAAATGAATCGCAATAAATTATTCCTCATCTTAATCAGTTTTGTTTTTGCCGGATCGCTTGTATCCTGTAAAAAAATGCTGGAGGAAGTAAAACCACAAGACCAGATCAGTACACAATTAGCGTTAACTGATCCCAACGCAACACAGGCTTTGTATGTAGGTGTGTATTCACGTCTGCGTGCATACAACACAACATTGTTTAACCTTGGTGAAATGCGTTCAGATATCTGGGCCGACGGAATTTTTACCGAATCAGCCGATGGTACTTCTCAGCAGTTGTACACACATAACATCAGTGCATTGAATGTGCCTTATTCAAGCTGGGCAAGTTTTTATAATTTGATTTACCAGATCAATAATGTGCTCAATGTACTTCCGCAAAGCCCCGTAACACAAGCCAACAAGGATAAATGGATGGCTGAAATGTATGGACTCCGTGCTTACGTTTATTACACCATGCTGAAAACATGGGGTGGCGTTCCACTTACAACTGAGCCTGTCGCAAATATTACCAATGCAGCTCAAACATATAAAGCAAGAACAACTCCCGATTCTGTTATGCTGCAGGTAAAAAATGATATTGATAAATCATTGCAGTTGTTTGGTACAAGCAATACAATGCCTTCAGGCAACAGGGTGTTCTGGAACAGAGTAGCAACACTTACTTTAAAAGGTGATGTTTACATCTGGTCGGGCACACATCTTGGTGGAGGTGCTGCTGATTTCACAAAAGCAAAAACTGCTTTGCAGGAAGTAAAAAGTATGGAAGGTGCAACCATGAACCTCAATACAACTTATGGTAACACATTCGATCCAACAAAGAAGAGCAACAATCCTGAAGTGATTTTTGCATTGAACTATGAGCTGGGCCAATCGCAAATGGGTACATTTTCCATTTTCACAGTGAATGGTGTACAGTCATCTTCTTATTCATTGGCACAGGCTGCCACACCACAGGTAAATACTGTTTATCCTTATGTAAATGGTGCAAACCGTGTTGGTATGAACCTGGCAATGATTTCAAGATTAACCAGCGGACCTGCTGATCAGCGTGTAAACTATTCAGTGAAAGTGATGTATTCTGTTAGTTCACCTTTCCCTGTACGTGGTGTGTTGTTGACAAAATGGATTGGTTCTGTTTCAGGAACAAGCCAGGTGTATAATAATGATTTCCCTGTTTACCGTTATGCTGATGTGTTGTTGCTTTTAGCTGAAGCAAAAGCAAAACTGGGTGAAGATCCAACAGCAGAAATTATGCAGATAAGAACAAGAGCATACGGAAGTTCAGCTCCTGCATTTACCAGCGGAACAATCACTGATAACATGAATGCAATTCTTGAAGAATACCTGAGAGAATTTATTGGTGAAGGAAAACGTTGGTGGGCTTTAAGAAGAGCAGGCGACAGTTATGTGTATGCAAATATCAATCCTATTTATTTGTCGCCAAGCACAACAGCAAAAATGTTGTTGCCTATTTCTACCAGCATGCTCAACAATGATCCGTTGTTAACACAAACTCCGGGTTATTAGTTGTTTTTCATGATCAATCATACGCAGTAGTATTCCGGGGGTGATTCTTCACTCCCGGCTTTAAAAGCGTTTGTTATAACTGTTTTCTTAATTAATATTAACTTGGCTGAATATGAAAGCTGAACATTTACAGGGCTTAATTGCTGCCCCGTTTACACCCATGCACAAAGACGGATCACTGAATCTTTCTTTAATACCTGCTTACTATGAAATGCTGAAAGCAAACAATGTAAAGGGTGCATTTATCTGCGGCTCAACCGGCGAAGGCGTTTCAATGTCAACTGCTGAGAAAAAAGCTGTTGCTGAAGCATGGGCTGCCTGTACTAAGAACGATCCTGATTTTATTGTAATGCCATTGGTTGGCGGAACAAGTCTTACCGATTGCAAAGAACTTGCATTGCATGCAAAAGAAGTGGGTCTTGATGCTGTTTCATTTACTGCACCTTTTTATTTTAAACCTGCAACGGTTGAAACACTGGCAAGGGTTTGTGCTGAAGTTGCTTCGGTTGTACCCGATATGCCTTTTTATTATTATCATATCCCGGTATTAACAGGAGTGAATTTTGCAATGTATGATCTCTTGCAGGCAGTGGATGGATTAATACCCAACTTTGCAGGTGTGAAATACACACACGAAGATTTTATGGATTTTCTTTCCTGCATTACATACAAAAATGGTAAGTATGATATGTTGTGGGGAAGAGATGAAAACATGTTGCCTGCACTTGCACTTGGTACAAAAGCTTCGGTGGGAAGTACATTCAATTATGCAGCACCTTTGTATTACGATCTGATTGATGCCTTTCATAACGGTGAACTGAAACGTGCAGCTGATTTACAGCAAACATCTATCGACATGATTCGTTTGCTGGGTAAGTATGGTGGTATTGCTACAGGTAAAGCTTACATGAAACTGATTGGAATGGATTGTGGCGGGTTCAGGTTGCCTGTAAACAATATGAGTGAAGAAGAGTTTGTTCAATTCAGGGCCGATACAGAAAAAATTAATTTCAGCAGCTTTTGTTCCGGGATACCGGAAAAGCTGAAGCAATAATTCATGCGGTTTTTTTTATTCATCATTATTATGTCAACTGTTGCTGTCATATCCTGCAACAACAACAATCCTTTGCTTCACACGAAGTGGAAAGAGGCTGCTGTTTTGCCTGGAGTAAATGGAAAAATTTCATTGGGCTATGCCGGTCCTGTTACAGGAACTGTCAATAATAAAATCATTATTGGTGGAGGTGCTAATTTCCCCGACAGCATGCCCTGGCTTGGTGGCAAGAAAAAATATTATGATGAGCTGTTTGTGTATGAACAAAACGACAGCAGCCTTCAGCTACTTCAGCAACAGTACAAACTTCCCGAACCAATTGCATACCCGGCAGTTTGCTCAACAGCAAAAGGAATTGTTTATGCAGGTGGTGAAAACAGTAATGGCCTGAGTGCAAAAGCATGGCTCATTACTGTTGCAGCAAATGATTCACTGCAATTTATTGCATTACCATCCTTACCTGCTGCAGTAACCAATGCTGCATTAACAGCAACTGATCATGTTGTGTATTTAGCCGGAGGTGAAGTAAGCAATGGAGTATCTTCAAAATTTTATGCGCTTGATTTAAACGATACACTACTTGGTTGGAAAGAATTGACTATGTTGCCCAAACCAACTTCGCATGGTTTATTGATTGCACAATCAAAAGGGCTTTATTTTATTGGCGGAAGAATGAAAACAAAAAGCGGCATCAGTGATTTGTATGCTTCCGTTTATTTCTATGATTTCTCAGCTAACCAATGGACAGAAAAGAAATCACTTCCTTATGCACTCAGTGCAGGAACAGGTGTAGCTTATCAGTCAAACGAAATTTTATTATTTGGCGGCGATAAAGGTGAAACCTTTCATAAAGCAGAAGAACTGATTGCAGCAATCGCTGCAGAAAAAGATTCTGTAAAAAAAGAAGAGCTGAACCAGCAAAAGATAAAGGTACAATCAACACATCCCGGCTTCAGCAAAGAAGTATTGCTGTACAATACAGAAAAAGATGAATGGACTGTTCTTGGTACAATACCTTTTGCAGTACCAGCTACAACAACTGCATTCATCAGCGGTGGATATATATTTATTCCAAGCGGTGAAATAAAAGCTGGTGTAAGATCAAATCAAGTTCTTCAACTTCATTTGAATGAGCAGTAACAACAACATAGCAGTTTCTGTAACTAAACGGGAGTCATTCTACCCTTGGGTAGTTGTTGGTTTGCTATGGGTTGTTGCATTGCTGAATTATCTCGACAGGCAGATGCTCAGCACCATGAAACCTTCCATGATGGTTGATATTGCTGAACTGCAAACAGCCACCAACTTCGGAAAACTCATGGGCATCTTCCTCTGGATTTACGGAACGGTAAGTCCTTTTGCAGGAATGGTAGCCGACCGCATTAACCGCAAGTGGTTAATTGTCGGAAGTTTATTTGTGTGGAGTGCTGTTACCTATACAATGGGTTATACAACTAATTTTCAGCAGCTGTACTG
Organism: Chitinophagaceae bacterium UBA1931; assembly: GCA_002337125.1. Lineage (GTDB taxonomy): Bacteria > Bacteroidota > Bacteroidia > Chitinophagales > Chitinophagaceae > Lacibacter. The sequence continues at coordinate 345,127 of DDFJ01000003.1, read as the reverse complement.
GCTTCGGGCTCTCATGGGCGTTAGTGAAGCATTGTATATTCCTGCCGGGCTTTCGCTTATTGCCGATTATCACAGTTCAAAAACTCGTTCGCTGGCAGTTGGTATTCATATGACGGGTTTGTACATGGGCCAGGCATTGGGTGGCTTTGGTGCAACAGTTGCTTCGGCTTATTCATGGCAGCAAACATTTCATGTGTTTGGCATTGTAGGAATTGTATATGCTGTTGTGCTTGTTTTATTTCTCCGTGAAAAGAAAACCGACAACAAAACAGGCGAAGCAAATAACCTTACTGAAAAACCAAACTTATTGAAAGGACTTGCATTACTGTTCAGCAATATTGCTTTCTGGATTATACTTTTCTATTTCGCAGTACCAAGTTTACCAGGCTGGGCTGTGAAGAACTGGCTGCCCACTTTATTTTCCGGTAACCTGAAAATAGATATGGCGCAGGCAGGACCATTATCAACTATTACCATTGCCGTATCATCATTTATTGGTGTCATCTTCGGTGGAATATTATCCGACCGATGGGTACAAAAAAATATTCGTGGAAGAATTTATACAGGAGCGATTGGTTTATCACTAATGATTCCTGCATTAATGTTTGTGGGTTTTGGTCATTCAATGTTTCATGTAATGGCTGCAGCATTTTGCTTTGGTGTTGGTTATGGTATGTTCGATGCGAATAACATGCCCATTCTCTGCCAGTTTGTTCCGCAAAAGTTACGGGCAACTGCATACGGGTTGATGAACATGGTAGGTGTTTTTGCCGGTGCGTTCATCACTAATTTATTAGGTAAATCAACCGATGCCGGTCATCTTGGACGGGACTTTGCATTGATGGCAGCAGTGGTTGCTGTTGCATTATTTATCCAGTTGTATTTTCTCCGTCCCAAAACAAACGATTTTAATGATGTGTCATAAAACTGTGATCATGCGTTTTACATTTTATTTTTCTTTAGCCATTTTATTTACTGTATTCAGCAATTTCAGTTGCTCCAAAAAAATTGCAGCACCTGCAGCATCAGCTGTGCAGGTATCATCTTATTCACCACAGGTGCCGGTGTTAAAGGGATTAAATTATAATCCTGTTGTACGTATTGCAGTATCTGTACCGGAAGGAAACAGTGAACAGCATTTTCGTCAGCTGCAATGCACATTGAACAGTGATGCCATTCAGTCAATTCAAAAAATTGAAGCTTATTTAACAGGAGCAGAATCTTTTTCTTCAGCTAATTTATTGGTAACATTTACTCCATCTTCAGCTTCGTTTACAATCCCCATCACACATAATCAGCAAACCGGTTTAAAATTTATCTGGCTAAGTGTAGTGCTTAAAGCCGATGCCGGTTTGAACAATAAAGTTGAACTGCATTGCACAAAAATCGTTGATGAAAATGGAAAAGAATTTTCTGTATTGCAGGGAAGTTCTGCTTATTCAAAATATGCAGGAGTTGCTGTACGCAAAGCTGCTGATGATGGCGTAAACACCTATCGTATTCCCGGCATTGCACAAACCGATAAAGGAACTTTGCTTTCAGTGTATGATATCCGTTATAACAACAGCGCCGATTTACCCGGCAATATTGATGTGGGTTTAAGTCGCAGTACCGATGCTGGAAAAACATGGGAGCCAATGAAAATAATTATGGATATGGGTGGTCCCAATGATAACAGTGGAATAGGCGATCCAAGCATTTTGTTTGATGAAGTAACAAAGAAAATATGGGTGGCTGCATTGTGGAGCAAGGGAAATCATTCCATTGCCGGTTCAATTGGCGGATTATCGCCCGATTCAACAGGACAATTTGTACTAGTTAACAGCAGCGATGATGGTGTTACATGGTCGGCACCAATTAATATTACTGCACAAATAAAAAATCCGTTCTGGAAAATATTCTTCCAGGGACCGGGCAGTGGTATTATGATGCAGAACGGAACATTGGTTTTCCCTGCTCAATACTGGGATGCTGCAAACATGCCTTATTCAACATTGGTGTACAGTACTGATCATGGTGCTACATGGCAACGTTCGGCTAATGCACCTAAATCAAATACAACAGAAAGCAGTGTGGTTGAAACAACTGCAGGAACATTGATGCTGAACATGCGTGATAACCGTGGAAGTTTCAGAAGCGTTGCCACCACATCAAACATGGGTGTTAACTGGACAGAACATTCAACATCGTACAACGCATTGCCCGATCCTGTTTGTATGGGAAGTTTAATCAAGGCAAAAGTGAATGTGAAGGGTGTAATGAAAGATGTACTGTTTTTCAGCAATCCCAACACATCATCAGGACGATATAATATTACCATCAAAGCAAGTCTTGATCTGGGCCAGACATGGTCATCTGTAAATCAATTGCTGATTGATGAACGTAGTTGTTATGGTTATTCGTCCTTAACAAAACTGGATGATAATACCATTGGTATTTTATACGAAGGCACAAAGGATTTGTATTTTGTACAGGTGCCGGTGAGCGAAATAATTAAATGAGAAAGTGAAGCTTTTGATTTTTGAATTTTAAAATTATTCGATGGTATTTCTATGAGTTTAATTTATTGGCCGTAACAATTTTTATTTATTAATAACCTAAAAAATAGCCGACTTATGAACAAAAAAAAATTACTTCTTATGGCCGCACTTTTTCTTGGAGGAATAGTGCGGGGGCAAATCACACAACGAAATTGGCTTGTAGGAGGAACCGGAAGTTTTTATTCCTATAATGATGATTTTACAGCCACCGGTCAGACAACAGTAACAGGTAAGCTTACCGAAATTAATCTTGATGCAAATATTGGATATTTTTTTGTTGATAAGTTTGCAGCAGGTCTTCGGCCTGGTATTACTTCAATAAAAAGTCATGGGGCAAACTCTGCATCGGTACTGATAGACGATACCAAGATTTGTATTGGGCCTTTTGCTCGTTATTATTTCCTTAATAAAGACAAGCAGTTTAATTTCTTAATTGATGGCAGCTATCAATTCGGTTCGTATTCAAATTTCGGAAAGGGTACAACTCAAAATGCTTCAATTATGGTTGGCCCTGAATTATTCTTTAACTCAAGTGTAGGGATTGAATTTTTATTTGGTTATTTATACCAAAAGAAAATCAAGGATGCGGCACAGAATGGTTATGAATACATGAAGAAAGGATTCAATATTTCTGTCGGATTTCAACTTCATTTAATAAAAGATTAATTAAAACAAACATGAAAAAGATATTAGTTTTATTAGCATTTCTGCGTCGAGGTTCGTGTCTCACGAACCAATGTCTTGCAAAAAAAAGTGGGTATGCAGAAATGTAATCGTAAACATAAATTATGAGTTACTCAAAACAGGATTTAAAAAATCTTCACACTTTTTACAGCAACCAGTTACTGAACGATACTGTTCCTTTCTGGTTTCCCCGTTCGTACGATCAGGAACATGGTGGTTTTTTATTGATGCGTGATGCAGATGGTTCACTCATCGATGATGATAAAGCAGTGTGGATACAGGGAAGGGCAACATGGCTGCTTTCAACTTTTTATAATACGGTTGAAAAAAAACAGGAATGGCTCGATGGTGCAAAGCTTGGTTATGATTTTTTAAACCAGCATTGTTTTGACAGCGACGGACAAATGTTTTTCCATGTTACACGTGATGGTAAACCTATCCGCAAACGCCGTTATTATTTTTCTGAAACATTTTATGTCATTGCATCGGCAGCTTATGCAAAAGCCAGTGGTGATGAAGAGGCTGCTGCCAAAGCAAGAAAGGTTTTTGGTGATTGTATTGCTTATGTAAGTGGTGCAAAAAAACTTGTGGCCAAGTTTACCGATACAAGACCGGCCAAAGGAATTGGCGGACCAATGATTATGATGAACACGGCGCAACAGTTACGGGAAACCATTGGCGATGACCGTTGTGATGAATGGATTACAAAATGGATTGAAGAAATAGAACGGGATTTTGTAAAGGATGATATTCAATGCGTGATGGAACAGGTGGCACCTGATGGAAGTATTATTGATCATATTGATGGAAGAACACTCAATCCCGGTCATGCAATTGAAGGTGCATGGTTTATCCTTGCAGAAGCAAAATACCGCAACAACGATCCGCATTTAATTGAACTTGGTTGCAAAATGCTTGATTATATGTGGGAGCGTGGATGGGATAAAGAACATGGTGGTATTTTATATTTCCGTGATGTTTACAACAAACCTGTGCAGGAATACTGGCAGGATATGAAATTCTGGTGGCCACATAATGAAGTAATCATTGCCACTTTACTTGCTTATTTAATGACGGGTAATGAAAAGTATGCACAATGGCATAAGCTGGTGCATGAGTATGCATACAGTCATTTTCACGATAAAGAACATGGCGAATGGTTTGGGTACCTGCACCGTGATGGCAGCATTGCACAAACAGCCAAAGGAAATTTATTTAAAGGTCCGTTTCATTTACCCCGGCAGGAATGGTATTGTTTGCAGTTGTTAAGTGAATATCTTTAACAGCAAAGCAACACTGTTCATGCACAAAAAAATCTTTACAACATATGCATGGCCGCTGGCAGGTATTTTCTTTGCTGCATTGTGGGCATCAGCTTCAACAGCAACAAAGATTGGTTTAACTGTTGCCCAGCCGTTAGTGATTGCTGAAGTGCGTTTTGCAGTTGCATCAGCAGTAATGCTGTTACTTGTTCATGTAATCAAAGGTCAGCGTTTACCCAAAGGCAATGAGTGGAAACAGATTGCCATTTATGGCTTGCTCAACATCTCCATTTATCTCGGCTGTTATGTAATAGCCATGCAAACAGTTACAGCGGGCATTGGTGCGCTGGCTGTTTCAACCAATCCTGTGTTCATCAGTTTTCTATCAGTGTTTTTTTTGAAGAAGAAATTAAGCTGGGAAGTTATTGTGTCGATTATTGTTTGCACTGCCGGTGTATTAACAGCTGCATGGCCTTTGTTTGAACATGCAACAGTTGATGCAAAGGGATTGCTGATTCTTTTGTTCAGCATGTTATCTTATTCTGTTGCTGCTGTTTATTTTTCCGGAAGAGACTGGAGTGGTTTATCCTTATCAGTCATCAACGGCTGGCAAACATTGCTGGGCGGATTGTTCCTGTTACCGGTGACTTTGTTTTTTTATCATCCACAGCAAAACCAGTTTAATCAATCGTTCTGGTTATCAGTTGGATGGCTGGCAATACCTGTTTCCATTTTTGCAGTACAGCTCTGGTTGTGGTTATTGCAGACCAATGCGGTGAAGGCCGGGCTTTGGTTATTCCTATGTCCGCTGTTTGGTTTTGTATTTGCAGCATGGATTATGAAAGATGAAATAAGCGGTTACACTGTTGCAGGTGTTGTACTTGTTATTGTTGGTTTAATCTTATCACAACTCAACAAACGGAAAAATGAAGTCGTTTTTGATTAGCCTGTTTTTATTTCCATTATTTGCAGCTGCACAGTTGCGTGTTGCTGCTGTTTTTTCTGATAACATGGTTTTGCAGCGGGATCAGCCTGTACATTTATGGGGCAAGCATATTCCCGGGAAAAAAGTAACGGTGAAATTTGCCGGCATACAAAAGCAAACCATTGTAAAGAATGATTCTTCCTGGAGTGTTTTCTTTCCATCTCAAAAAGCAAATGCTGATCCACAATCCGTTTCTGTTTCTTCATCAAACGGAAAAATTGAGTTAAAGAATATATTGATTGGTGATGTTTGGATTTGTTCGGGCCAGTCGAATATGGAATGGGCAATGCGAAAAGAAATGCATTGGAACGATGAAAAAGTTCATACCAATAACCCACTCATCCGTTTTTTGAATCCGCCGCCTGCGGGAAGATATGTGTACAATGAAAAATACAAAGACTCATTGTTGAGAAGACTGAATAAAGACAGTTTTTATTTATGGAATGGATGGAAAGTTTGCGATAATGTGAGTATACAACCCATGAGTGCAGTAGCATATTATTTTGCAAAAGCAGTTACTGCCAGTGAACAAATTCCCATCGGACTCATCAATCTTTCCATTGGCGGCGCACCCATTGAAACATTTATCAGCACAGATGCATTAAAAAACAACCCTGCATTTTCTTCGAAGATGAATGGCAACTGGCTTTATAATTCCTCATTGCCCAACTGGATACGGGAACGTGGGCGGCAAAATGTGGAAGGAGTGGCAGATGTACCAACTGATGAATATGGTCCTGCTCATGCGTACAAACCCGGTTTTGCATTTGAAAGCGGTATTAAACCTTTGCTTTCTTTTCCCATAAAAGGAATGCTTTGGTACCAGGGCGAAAGCAATGCAGAAGAAATAGAACGTGTTGCTGAATACAATAGCTTAGTGAAACTGATGGTGGAAGCTTACAGGAAGCAATGGAAACAACCTTCTATGCCGTTTTATTTTGTGCAGTTATCTTCCATTGAACGACCATTGTGGCCGCAGTTTCGTGATGAGCAACGCAAAGAGCTCAATGAAATTCCACATACCGGAATGGCTGTTTGCAGCGATATTGGTGCAAAGAATGATGTACATCCCACCAATAAAAAAGATGTTGGCGAACGGCTTGCACGCTGGGCTTTGTTAAACGACTATCACAAAAAAATAATTCCATCCGGTCCTTTGCCCGTTAAAGCTGTTTATAAAAACGGGGTTGTTGAAATTAAATTTCAATATGCTGACGGAATGAAAACTTCGGATGGAAAAGAGCTGCGAGGTTTTTCAGTTGATGGAAATAATCCGGCAGCAGCAATTATCAGCAATAATAAAGTTGTGATTTCTGCTCAGCAAAAACCAGCCTTTGTTTATTATGGCTGGCAACCGTTTACTGATGCCAATCTTGTAAATGCTGAAGGGCTTCCTGCATCAACGTTTAAACTGGAAATTTCACAGGATAACACAAAGTAGTTTTATTGGGCTGAGGAGAATCATTGAGCTGAATGTGATAATGTAATCCACACTTGAGTATATTTGATCACTTTATTCAATAAAAGAAATTAATTATCTAAAGAAAAACAGTATGGCATCGGTTAATAAAATTCAAGAGGTTACACGCAACAATCAGTCAGTTGAAGTATATGAATTAAAATCAGATAACGGAACAACAGCAGTTATAACAAATTACGGCGGCATCATTATGAAGCTGATTGTAAAAGATAAAAATGGTGAAGCAAGAGATGTGGTGCTTGGCTTTGATTCTGTTGAAGATTACTGGAGTGAAGAATATTTAAAAGGATATCCTTATTTCGGCGCAATGATTGGTCGTTATGCTAATCGTATTAAAGGTGCAAGTTTCCCACTAAACGGACAAACAGTTCATGTTACGGCAAATAAAAGCGGTAATATTCTCCATGGAGGAAATGAAGGCTTTGATCAGAAAGTGTGGAAAGTAATTAAAACTGAAACAGCTCCTGTTGCTTCCATTACGCTGCAATATGTGAGTGCTGATGGTGAAGAAGGTTTTCCCGGCGAGTTAACAACTACAGTTACATTCTTTGTAAAGGATAATGAACTAGTTTATGAAGTTGAAGCATCAACCAATAAAACAACAGTCATTAACCTTGCACATCATGGTTATTTTAACCTGGATAAGAATCATTCATCTGTTGGTCAGCAAAAAGTAAAGCTCAATGCCGGTTACTGGCTTGAGCAGGATGCTGACTTTTGTGTTACCGGTAAATTAATTCCTGCACTGAATTCAAATTATGATTTCAGCGATTGGAAAACAGTAAGCCAGGAATGGAATAAAGATGATGGTTACGATCAGACATTTGTAATTAACCGCAGCAACAATGATTTAATTCTTGCAGCCGAAGCATTAAGCAGCGATGGAGCTTTGCATATGCAGGTGTATACAACTGAACCTGTTGTTCATTTATATACCGGCAAATGGATTCCTGTTATCAAAGGAAAAAATGGCCAGCAATATCAAGGCTACAGTGCTTACTGTTTTGAAACACAACATCAGCCCAATGCTGTAAATGTGCCTGCATTTCCTTCAACGGTATTAAATCCGGGTGAGAAATACAGCCAGGCAAACAGCTACAGGTTTGTATAACTTTTTTTAAAATTATCCTGATGGACAAACTTCCAACCATTAAAGAAATTGCCAGCAAGCTCAATGTTTCAGTATCAACTGTGTCAAGGGCGTTGAGCAATCATCCACGTATAGGTATAAGCACAAGAGAAAAAGTGCAGGCGCTTGCAAAAGAAATGGGGTACGAACCCAATGCGCAGGCTATTTTCTTTAAACAAAAGAAAACCTATGTAATAGGAGTGGTGATTCCTTCCATCAGGGAAGAGTTTTTTTCGCAGGCCATCAGTGGTATCGAAACAGCAGCAATTGAACATCAGTACACCATTTTGTTTGGGCAGAGTTATGATGACCCTGAAAAAGAAAAAGCGGTTGTGGAAGCCATGAAGAAACAACGGGTTGACGGGCTGATTATTTCTCTTTCAAAGCAAACAAACAAGTACGATCACCTGGATGCGTTAAAGAAATTTAATATTCCTGTTGTTTATTTTGATCGTGTACCTACATTGGAGAATGTGCACAAGGTTTACTGTAATCTTTACAAAGCCACTGTGGAAATGGTTGGCTGGTTGTTTAATAAAGGTTACAGGAAAATTGCTTTTATCAATGGCCCTGATAAACTGCAGGCAAGCAAGGAACGGTTGAATGGGTACATAGAAGGTGTATCAAAACAAAAACTGAAAATTGACATGCAGCTGGTGGAAAAGACCGATCTGTCGAAAGAAAGTACACAGGCTGCCATGCATAAATTATTGTCGTTGAAGAACCCGCCTAAAGCTGTTATTACCTTCAATGAATATGTGCACATGGATGCAGTACAGTATGCAATAAAACAAGGTGTACGTGTAAATAAAGACATTGTTTTTGTGAGTTACGCTAACCTGCCGATCACCGGATACACTGCTTATCCACCGTTGGTGTCTATTGAACAATATCCTTACGGGCAGGGCGAAAAAGCCATGCAGATGCTCATTAAGATTCTGAACAAGAAAGAAGCTGGCGAAGAAAAAGAGGATGTATTTTACAAAGAAGAGCTCTATCCCACACTGGTGGCACATACAGTCTGAAGTTTCCTGAGAATTTGAACAACCGTTTGCACTTATTTGCAGCGTGTGGAATGTGTATTTTCACCAAAGCAAGAAAATTTTATTGCTTGTTTCTCATATAAAATTAAAGATCACCATTTATGAACAGGAAAACGTTTATCAAAAACACAGGGCTTGCTGCTGCCTCTTTTACAATTCTCCCGTCAGCAGAGTTGTTTGCGGCCGGTGCTGATGTAAAAGTAAAAATTGCAATTATTGGTGTTGGTTTGCGTGGACAAAGTCATCTTGAATTGTTACTGAACCGCCAGGATGTGGAAGTAGTTGCCATTTGTGATATTGATGACCGTATGCTTTCGCTTTCAAAAGAAATTATTAATAAGAGCGGCAAGAAAATGCCGCAGGTATTTACAGGTGATGTGTATGCATGGAAAAAAATGCTGGAGCTGAAGGGAATCGACGGAGTTGTGATTGCAACGCCCTGGGAGTGGCATAAAGAAATGATTATTGGTTCAGTTGAATCGGGTGTGAAGTATGTTGGATCTGAAGTAATGATTGGAATTACATTGGAAGATCATTGGGAAGTTGTAAAGACTGCTGAAAAATACAAAGCACATGTAATGATGCTGGAAAATGTTTGCTACCGCCGTGATGTAATGGCTGTATTAAACATGGTGCGCCAGGGTATGTTTGGTGAACTGATTCATTTGCAGGGAGGTTACCAGCACGATCTGCGTGAAGTGAAATTCAACAATGGTATGGATGCTTATGGTAAGGGCTGTGAGTTTGGCGATAAAGCATGGAGCGAAGCAAGATGGAGAACACATCATTCTGTTTATCGTAATGGTGATTTATATCCTACACATGGCATCGGGCCAATTGCTCAATACATTAATATCAACAGGGGCAACCGTTTTGTAAATCTTGCCTCCTTCTCTTCTAAAGCAAGAGGTTTACACGCACATATTGTAAAAGAATGCGGACCTGATCATCCAAATGCAAAAATTAATTTTAAATTGGGTGATGTTGTTACAACGTCTATCAATTGTGCAAACGGCGAAACCATTTTATTACAGCACGATACAAATCTCCCAAGGCCTTATTCATTAGGTTTTCGTGTACAGGGAACAGAAGGTTTGTGGATGGATGTAAACAAAGGAATTTATATTGAAGGAAAATCGGCAACACCTCACCAGTGGGATGATGCTAAAAAATGGCTTGATAAATATGATCACCCGTTATGGGCAAGATGGAGTAAAGAAACAGCTGGTGCAGGGCATGGCGGAATGGACTTTTTCGTGATTCATTCATTCATTGAATCCATCAAACGCAAAACGCCAACTCCAATGGATGTATATGATGCTGCTGCATGGAGTGCTATTACACCACTGAGCGAACAGTCAATTGAGCTGGGTAATGAAACAGTAGAGTTCCCTGACTTTACTGCCGGACAATGGATGTACCGTAAGCCTGTTTTTGCTTTTAACGATGAGTATTAAAATTGAAGAAAGAATGTTACAGCCTGTACTAGCTGCATTTGGTTTGGCAGAAGATGCACTTAAAACAGAACCATTTGGCAGTGGATTAATCAATCATACCTGGAAAGTCAGCAATGATGAGCAATATATTCTGCAACGCATCAATCATCATGTGTTTGCAAATCCTGATGCTATTGCTGATAACATTGAAATGATTGCTGCTTACCTTAATGAACATCATCCCGATTATTTGTTTATTGCCCCGGTAAAAACCAATGATGGAAAAAACCTGTATTATAATAAAGCAGAAGGATATTTCAGGTTGTTTCCGTTTGTGAAAAACTCTTTTTCAAAAGATGTTGTTGATAATGCTGCAGAAGCATTTGAAGCTGCAAAACAATTTGGCCGGTTTACAAAACTGCTAGACCAGTTTGAATGTGGTTATTTAAAAACCACGATTCCTCATTTTCATGATTTGTTTCTGCGCTATAACCAGTTTCTTGAAGCAGTTGCCAATGGTAATGCTGAGCGTATTGATGAAGCAAAACAAATGATCGCCAGGCTGATTACTTTTTCGGGTATTGTTGATACGTATAATGATATTCTACAGTCAACTGGTTTTCATAAACGTGTTACACATCACGATACAAAAATCAGCAATGTGCTATTTGATCAGGATGGGAAAGGTTTGTGTGTGATTGATCTTGATACCATCATGCCTGGTTATTTTATCAGCGATTTGGGCGATATGATGCGTACTTATCTTTCGCCGGTAAGTGAAGAAGAAAGCGATTATTCTAAAATAGAAGTACGTAGCGATATTTACAAAGCAGTAGTTGACGGGTATTACAGCGAAATGAAAGAAGTGCTGACAGCTGATGAAAAACGTCATTTCTTTTATGCAGGTAAATTTATGATTTACATGCAAGCTCTGCGGTTTTTAACCGACTTCCTCAATAACGATATTTACTATGGTGAAAAATACCCCGGTCATAATTTTGTACGTGCCGGTAACCAGTTAACACTGCTTGAAAAGTTAGTGGAAAAAGAACCTGAATTAGCAGGCTTTCCCCAATAGTAAAACGTGTTTTTATGGCGAATAACATGTGGCCAGAAAACAATAAAAAGATACACATGAAATGGAATATTGCAGCAATTTTTGCATTTGTGTTTTTCTTAAGCAGTAAGTTACAGGCACAGGTGCAATTGCCCGCATATCCCGATTCAATTTTTCCTACCTATTACCTGCAGCGTGTTTCTCATTTTCAAACATTAGCTTTTTCCCGTAACGATATTGTTTTTTTAGGTAACAGTATTACCGATGGTGCAGAATGGAGTGAGTTGTTTAGTGATCTGAAGGTAAAGAACCGGGGCATCAGCGGCGATATTACAGCCGGGGTTATTCATCGCCTGGATGATGTTGTAAAAAACAAACCCAAAAAAATCTTTCTGCTTATTGGTACCAATGATCTTGCAAGAGGAATAACTGCAGATAGTGTACTTAAAAATATGTTACTGATTGCTGATTATGTGTTTCAGCAATCGCCAACCACAAAATTGTATGTACAGAGTGTATTCCCTGTAAACAATGTATTTGGCAAGTTTGTGACACATACAAAAAACGGCGAAACCATTGTTCAGTTGAACAATGCATTACAGAAAAATGCTGCAACTCATCATTATACATTTCTTGACCTGCACAGCCTGTTAAAAAATAATGATGGAAAACTGAATGAACAGTTTACAAATGACGGGCTTCATTTAACAGGTGAAGCTTATTTGTACTGGAAGCATTTTGTATATCCCTATGTTTATGATCTGCAGCAGAAACCATCTCTTCTTCCATTACCACAACAACTAAAATGGACGAATGAATCTTTCCCGCTGTTTCGTTGTAAAACAATTCTTGTTAAAGATGAATCCTTCATACGTGAAGCAAACCGCCTGAAAGATTTATTAAACGAAAATGGAATACAGGCAACAGTTACATCTTTTTCTGCAGCACATGATTTCCCGATTGAACTGAAAAAAGATCCTGCAATAAAAAGTGATGAAGGATATAAGCTTACTGTAATATCAACAAAGATTATCATTTCGGCTTCGGGTTCACATGGCGTTTTTAATGCGATTCAAACATTACGGCAACTTATGCGTGATGCAGTTATTGTTGATGGATGTGAAATTACAGACCAGCCTGCATTTTCATGGCGTGGTTATATGATTGATGCCGGCCGTAATTACCAGCCAATGGATTTGCTGAAACAGCAAATTGAAATGATGAGCCGGTACAAACTCAACATCTTTCATTTTCATATTACAGAAGATATTGCCTGGAGACTTGCCATTAAACAATATCCCCAGCTTACTGCTCCTGAAAACATGCTTCGTAACAAAGGCATGTTTTATACCGAAGAAAATCTAAAAGAACTGATTAGTTTTTGTAAAGACAGGCATATTACATTGATTCCTGAAATTGATATGCCGGGACATAGTGCTGCTTTTACACGTGCCATGAAAACAGATATGCAGAGCGATTCCGGGCTGGTGATTATTAAAAATATTCTGCGTGAAATCTGTTCAGCATATGATGTGCCGTTTATTCATATTGGTGGAGATGAAGTAAAGATCACGAACAAAAATTTTCTTCCTGATGTTCTTCAGTTTTTGCATCAGCTGGGTAAGCAAACGGTTGGCTGGAGTCCCGGTGGTAACCTGGATGATCAAACCATCAGGCAGTTATGGATGAGTGATCTTGGCGAAAAAGATTCAACGGTGCATTCATTCCTGGATTCAAGGCATCTGTATCTTAATCATATGGATCCACTTGAAAGTGTTGTTACAATCTTTAACCGCATGATTGGTGATCAGCCAGCGGAAACAAAAAAAATAAAAGGTGCAATACTCTGCATGTGGCCTGATCGCAGAGTGGAGAAAGCTGAAGATGTGTTGAAACAAAATCCTGTTTACCCGGGAATGCTTGCATTTGCAGAACGTACCTGGCTTGGTGGTGGAAACAAAGGCTGGACTGCAACAATTGGTGAACCTGATTCAAAACAGGCAAGACAGTTTGAAGAATTTGAGAACCGTTTGCTTGATCAGAAAACAGAACAGTTCTCTAATCTTCCATTTCCTTATATCAAACAATCAAACATAGCCTGGAACCTGTATGGCCCTTTTGATAACAAAGGAGATTTGTCCATGCAGTTTAATCCTGAAAAAAAAGGATGGGATGAAACAAAAGCAATGATTGCTTTAAAGGCTGCAGGTGGTACAATTATCCTGCGTCATTGGTGGGCTCCATTAATTAATGCTGCATTAGCCGAACCAAAGGAAAATACAACCTGGTATGCCACAACAAAAATCTGGAGCGATGAAGAAGGGGTAAAGGAATTCTGGATTGGATTTAATAACCTGTCACGCTCACCTGCAACTGATAGTCCGCCTTTGAACTGTTGGGATGATAAGCAAAGTAAGGTTTGGGTAAACGGCGTACCCGTTACTGCACCTGTTTGGCAACATGCCGGTTTACCTGGAAATGCTGAAATGCCGCTTGTTGATGAAGGCTATGAATATCGCCAGCCAACAAAAATCTTCCTGAAAAAGGGGTGGAATACCATTTTAATTAAAGCTCCTGTTGGATCTTTCAAGGCAAAAAACTGGCAAAACCCGGTAAAATGGATGTTCACATTTGCTGAATTGTAGAAAGCAGCCAGTAAAAAAAATCCCACCAAAAGGCTTTTTCAGACCAAACTTCTTAATTTTTTCAGTAAACGATCAGAAGTTAGTAAAAAGCGGAAAAAAGTTTAAAAACTTTTTATAATTTTTTATAAAAGTTTTCAAACTTCCTCTATATTTACTTCAAATTCCAAAACTGATTGCGATGTCCACGAAGAATGTGTTGTATAAAAGACAGATTCAGAAGTGTCTCTATTTTGAGAGTGAGCTTTCGTGTTCAGATATCAGTGTTCTTACCGAGAAAAGTCTTCCTATTGCAACAAGAGCGGTTAACGAATTGATGGAAGAAGGAGCAGTGGTAGAATCGGGTTATGCGAGTTCTACAGGTGGCCGTCGTCCGCAAATGTATTCTCTCAAAAGTAAATTAATGTATATCGTATCCGTAGCCATGGATCAGTTGGTTACACGTATTGCGATACTGGATATGCATAATAATTATGTTCTTGACCCGCTGAAAATTGAATTACCCCTTGCTAATAATGTAAATGCGCTCGATAGTTTAATCAAGCATATTAATAATTATATCTCTGAAGCAGGAATTGCAAAGGGCATGATTGCCGGTGTGGGTATTGGTATGCCTGGTTTTGTTGATGTAAGAAAAGGAATTAATCATTCATTTCTGAAAACAGAAAAGGGCAGCAGCATTGTAAGCAAACTGGAAGCAAAACTGGATGTTCCTGTTTTTATTGACAATGATTCAAGTTTGATAGCCCTTGCTGAATTAAAGTTTGGTGCAGCCAAGAATAAGAAAAATGTAATGGTGATCAATGTTGGCTGGGGTATTGGTTTGGGGATGGTGGTAAATGGCGAACTGTTTCGTGGTTACAATGGCTTTGCTGGTGAGTTTAGCCATATTCCACTTTTTACCAATAATAAAATGTGCAGTTGCGGAAAGAGTGGTTGTCTTGAAACAGAAACATCATTGTTTGTTGTAACAGAAAAAGCGCTGAAAGGATTAAAAGAAGGCAGGGTATCCATGTTGAAGAATTTATCACTTGCACATGCAGAAGATTCTTCACGAGCAATTATGGATGCTGCAATAAAAGGCGACAAGTTTGCGATTGAACTGCTCTCAGAAGCAGGTTATAATATAGGAAGGGGTATTGCCATATTAATTCATTTGTTAAACCCCGAGTTGATTGTTTTAAGTGGCCGTGGTTCGGTTGGAGGAAGAATATGGTTAGCACCTATTCAGCAGGCTATCAATGAGCATTGCATTCCCAAAATTGCAGAGTACACCGATGTAAAGATTTCATCGTTGGGTTATGAGGCAGAGATTATTGGAGCAGCAGCTTTGGTAATGGATCATTTTGATTCGCCTGAAAAACAGAAACGGAAAACAGCAGAAGCTGAAGTGGAAATCTGAAAACATTAAAAAACGTAGTCGATTCATCAAACACATATTTCTTAACCAATAAACAAACTGCAATGAAAATGTTGTTTAAACGAATGCTGCTCTTTGGCCTGGCAGCATTGTGCTTTTTAAGTGTAACAGCACAGAAAAAACAAGTTACAGGTACAGTGCGGGATGCCGACGGTAATGGCGTTCCCTCAGTAACCGTAAAGGAAAAAGGAACAAATAATCAAACCCTGACCAATGCCAGCGGTACTTTTAAAATCAGTGTTGCTTCTAATGCAACATTAGTTTTCAGTTCTGTTGGTTATGAAAGTCAGGAAGTAAGCGTAGATGGCAAAAACACGGTTGAAGTGTCGCTGTCATCTTCTTCAAAAGAAATTGGTGAAGTGGTTGTAACAGCGTTGGGTATTACCAAACAACAACGTTCTTTAGGTTATGCCGCCACAACCATCAAAGCAGATGAACTTGTAAAAAGCGGTACTACAAACTTTGCCACAGCATTGTATGGTAAAGCCCCTGGCGTTAAAATCGCTGCTACACCTGGTGGTGCAACAAGTGGTGTTGCCATTCAGGTACGTGGGGTAAACTCTATTAACTTTAAATCCACTCCACTGGTAATTATGGATGGTGTACCAGTACGTGATGGTGGATTTGATAATAGTAATTATTGGGGAGATCAACGAATCAGAGCAAACGGATTGGTTGATTTTAACCCTGAGGATATTGAAAGTATTTCAATTCTTAAAGGTGCATCTGCAGCAGCATTGTATGGTTCAGAAGCTGTTAATGGTGTAATCCTTATTACAACAAAGAGTGGTAAAGGAAAAAAAGGTTTCAGCCTTGATTTTAATGCATCATATACAAGAGATGAAATTGCATATTTACCTAAATGGCAAAAACAACGTGGTGCAGGTTTGCCAATCGGTTATTCTGTTATGCAGTTTGGTTCTCAATATGCAAACAATAATTTTGATACCCGCACTGTAAACGGAACTACTTACCGTGTTTTACCAGGTGCAAGTATCAACTTTGGTCCTGATTTTGATGGACAACCCATACTTTGCTGGGATGGACAGATTCGCCCTTACAGTTACCAGGAAAATGGTTTTGCCAACTTATTCCAAAAGGCAAACAACTCAACTGTAAACCTGGCGATGAGTAATACAACAGATCGTTCAAGCAGCAGGTTCTCCTATACGTTCCAGCATACTGAGGGATTGAGTTTAAACTCAAGAAATGATAAACATAATTTCAATTTTAATAATCATTATAAGTTAGGGAAAAAAGTAAATACAGATATCATAATCAACTACATGAACTGGCATGTACATAACAGGCCTTACATGATAGACAGGATGATTAATAATTTTACCGGTATGTTCCCTGCATTTGATAATGGTGATTGGTATAAAGCGAAATATAAAACAAGCCTTGGATATAAATATGTAAGGAATGCTGATCGCAGTCTTACTCCTGCAGAAAATATCATTTATCCAAACTTCAGAACTGATATCGGAGATTTCCTTTGGAATGTGTTAGAAAATAACACAGACGAGTACATCAACCGTATTAATGCTGTAACAAAAGTTAATTATGAAATTGTAAAGAACCTTAATTTACAAGGAAGGATTTCTACAGATTATACTACTACAAGGTCTTTTACACGTAATCATTCTTCAATACCTCTTGCATATGGTTACTCTGGTTACTACGGAGTTAATACCAATACATATGCATTAGTTTATGGTGATGTGTTATTGTCTTATAAAAAAGAACTGAATAAGGATATTACTCTGACTGCTATGGCAGGCTATAATGCACGTACAGAACAAAACCTGTCTACTTCAGTTGGTACAACTAATGGTCTTACAACAGAAAATAAATTTGACCTTTCTTCTTCAAAAGATGCTTATGGTTCAAGCTCAATGCAGACATATTTCATAACAGATGCTGTATTCGGAACCATCAACTTTGATTATAAAAATTATCTTTTTGCAGAAGCCACTGTTCGCAGAGACAGAACTTCAACAATGAATCCAAATAATAACAGCTTTGTTTATCCTTCTGTTAATACCGGATTTGTTTTCTCTGATGCATTTACTCTTCCTAAATGGGTTAACTATGGAAAATTACGTGCTTCATGGGGTATTGTAGGTAACTATCCAGGATTATATCTGGCAAATCCAGCTTATTCTGTTGGAAACCTTACAGACCAGGGTAATGGTTCTGTTCTTACCAATGCTATTAAGAATAGCCCATATGGTAATGCACAGATTAAACCAGAAACTAAAAACGAATGGGAAATTGGTCTTGAATCTAAATTGTTGGGTAACCGTTTAAGCGTTGATATCACTTATTACTATGCCAGAATCAATGACCAGATTTTAAGTCTTAATATTCCTCAATCATCGGGTGCAAACAGTATTTTAACAAATATTGGTTCACTTGAAAATAAAGGATGGGAATTTAATGTTCATGGAACACCAGTTGAAACCAAATCATTTAGCTGGGAAACTGGTATTAATTTCGCAGTAAATAAAAATAAAGTTCTTAAGTTAACTACTGGTTCAAATGAGCTGCTCCATGCAAATTATGATGGAGATGCCCTTAAACGTGTATCAATTGTTGGTGAAGCAATGGGCGACTGGTATGCACACCCTGTAAAAACAAATAGCAAAGGCGAAATGATTGTAGGTGCTGATGGTACTTATGTTCTTGATGCTGACAAATGGCAGAAATACGGCAACTCAATGCCAAAAGGTTCTGGTGGTTATTGGAACAGATTCGAATATAAATCATTCAGTCTTGACATTAACACCGACTTTACTTTCGGAGGATATGTTGCTCCAACAGGTCTTTATTGGTTAACCAGCCGTGGATTAACTGAAGAAAGCGTTAAGGTGCCTGCTGATGCTTCACGTTCAGGTATTAAATATTGGGTTGACAACAATTGGGTTGGTCATGAAACAACTGGAACTGCAGGTCCCGGTGGACAAAAAGTAATGACTGACGGTATGTTGTTGAAAGGTGTAAAAGCTGATGGAACACCAAATGACATCGTTATTTCTCCAGCTATTTATTACTGGTATGCTTATAACTGGGGTGGTCCTCAGTACAGCAATTCATTATACTATAAGTATGTGAATAAAAACAATTACCTGAAGTTGCGTGAGCTTACACTTACTTACAACCTGCCTGCAAAATTGGCCGGTAAAATGAAAGCCAACAAATTACAGTTAAGTGTTTATGGTCGTAACCTGTTTTACTTCTATCGTACTATTAAGAACATGGATGCAGAACAGCTTACAACAGGTTCATATTGGGGTAGTAACGTAAGCAATGCTGGTACTAACCCTTCTTCAAGAAGCTATGGTATTATGATCAGGGCTAATTTCTAAAAGTTTTAAATTAAAAAGTTATGAAATTTAAATATTTTATTGCTGTGCTGATTATACTTAGCCTCAGTATCTCAGCATGTAAGAAAGGCAAGTTTGCAGAATATTATGCAGACCCGTCAACGGTAAATACAGCAACTGTTGAAAAGCAGTTTGCAGGCTCACTTGCTGCAACCTTGGATTATACAATGTATAAATATTGGAACTATTTTGTTGTATTACAGAATACGGCCCTTCATTATACACAGGTGGTTGCATGGAAGAATTTTGATGGACAATATGTACCAGGTGCAGCTTCAATTGGAGACCGCTGGTCATCTTATTACAACTTCCTTGCACAGTATAAGGAGTTCCTGAAAATCTATAACAGTTTGCCTGCACAAGATCAAGCTGATAAAAAGATTTATAAAATAGCAGCTACAATTTTCTTCTACGATCAAACACAAAAAGTAGTAGATCTTCATGGTGATATTCCTTGGTCTGAAGCAGGATTGCTCTCAACAAATGGCGGCGATTATAAAGCTTCTTATGCCAAGTATGATAAAGCTGATGCTATTTATACTAAAATGCTCGACGATCTGAAAAGCTTTTCAGACGAGTTGAATACCCTGACAGTTCCGGATGGAGTGAAAGGTGTATTTAAAGTGCAGGATTTTATTAATAAGGGAGATGTTACTCTCTGGAAAAAATATTGCAACTCATTACGTATTAGAATGCTGATGCGTGTTTCAGGAGCAACTGCTTTTCAATCAAGAGCTGCCACTGAAATTGGTGCAATCTTAAGTAATCCTTCATCTTATCCTGTTTGTACTACTGTTGCCGATAATATTCACATTAAAGTCAATAGTACAGATGGAAACAATCCTGTACAATCTGATTTACGTGATGGTCTCATTGGCTGGGGTAGCAATGACAAAGCAAATAAGATGATGATTGATACAATGAATAATAATACTGATCCAAGGATCCGTGTTATGTTTCAACCAGGTGCTTTAGCTGCTCCCAATTATATTGGCTTAGATCCAACATTGGATCCTACAGCTCAGGATGTGTTCCTGAATAAAGATACGTTGGCTCGTTACAACTGGTCTACTATTACAAGAAACAGGAAACTTCCAGGAATTATTATTACAGCTGCTGAAGTTCAATTACTGATTGCTGATTATTATAATAATGTAGCAACATCTGCAAACGACGCAGCTGCAAAAACTGCATATGAAAACGGTATTGGCGCTTCAATTGATTACCTGTTTTGGATACGTTCAATCAGCGACAATAATGAAACAGCTGTTGCTGCGCTTACACCGTCAGAAAAAACTGCTTATATAACTGCAAGTAATATAAAATGGGTTTCTGGTGCTACAAAAGCCCGTAAAAATGAATTAATTGCTTTGCAAAAGTGGATTAATTATAATGTACTGCAACCACTTGAAGGTTGGGCTGAAGTTCGCAGAACAAATTTGCCTGCATTTACATTCAGGACAGATAATAGTTCAGCAATTTCCAAGCTACCGCCAGTTAGATGGTTCTATCCTGACAACGAACGTACATACAATACCGATAACTATAATACGGTTAAGGCAAATGATAATCTTAGTACTAAGTTATTCTGGGATATAAACTAAAATTGTCAGCAGTTTTTGTTTTATCAATATGGCCCCGCCTTAGGGCGGGGCTTTTTCAATAATGGTCATTAGCAGAATAATCTATTTTTCGATTTAAAATAAAAATCATGAACAAGCTTCATTTCATCAAGTTCATTTTTGTTTTCTGTGTGTTGTCGGTTATCAATACAAAGGCACAGGAAAAAGAATATTTTCCCGATCCTGATACAGCTATACAACACAGGCTGGAAGAATGGAAAGATCTGAAGTTTGGTTTGCTGATGCACTGGGGTGCTTACAGCCAATGGGGTATCGTTGAAAGCTGGAGCCTGTGTCCTGAAGATGTAGGTTGGGCGACAGGTGCACGTGTGGCCAAAGATCCTGTAAGCAGTTATTTTACGTACAAGAAAAATTATGAAAACCTGAAAACCACCTTTAATCCAACAAAATTCAACCCTGCTGAATGGGCAAAGGCGGCAAAAGATGCAGGCATGAAATATGTTGTGTTTACAACAAAACATCATGATGGCTTCTGCATGTTTGATACAAAAACAACCGATTATAAAATTACTGATCCTTCTTGTCCTTTTTCAACCAATCCAAAAAGTGATGTAACCAAAGAAATTTTTAATGCTTTTAGAAATGAAAATATGTGGGTGGGGGCTTATTTCTCCAAGCCCGACTGGCACAGTAATTATTACTGGTGGGATCGTTTTCCTCCTGTTGACCGTAACGTCAACTATCCTATAAAACACTATCCTCAACAATGGAAAAAATTCGTCGATTATACATATACACAGATTAATGAGTTGATGAGTAATTATGGCAAAGTAGATATTCTGTGGCTTGATGGTGGCTGGGTTCGGAAGAAAAACTATGCTGAAGAAAAGAAAGATGTGGCCGATGCATTCAATGAAAATCAATTCAGCATTAATGCAATCAGCCAGGATTTAGATATGCCACGTTTAACTAAAATGGCAAGAGAAAAACAACCCAAGCTGATTGTTGTTGACAGGGCTGTTCCCGGTGAACAACAGAATTATCTTACGCCTGAGCAGCATATTCCAGCTAACGGTCTCCCTTATCCCTGGGAAACCTGTATGACAATGGGTAACAGCTGGAGCTATGTGCCAAATGATATTTATAAACCGGCTGATGAAATTGTAAAGAAGCTGGTTGATATTGTAAGCAAAGGCGGAAATTATTTATTGAACATCGGCCCATCGCCTGAAGGTGAGTTTGATCCTGTTGCATATCAGCGTTTGAAAGAAATAGGCTCATGGATGAAAGTAAACAGCGAAGCTATTTATTACAGCCGCATGTATAAAGTATTTGGCGAAGGTGCGAAAGTACGATTCACACAAAGTAAGGATGGTCATACCAAATATGTTTTCCTGTTTGATTTCCCAACTGCAAAAGTTGCATTGAAGGAACTTCAGTTAAAGAAGGGTGCTAAAGTAACCATGCTTGGCAGTACACAAAAACTGAAATGGGTATCAACTGCTGATGCAACTGAAATTACAGTTCCTGCAAATTTAAAAGCAGTAACAAATTATGTGTGGGTACTGAAGGTTGTGGAGTAAGGCAGAATGTATACTACGGCTGAAGAATTATTAATGATTGTTCATCGCTTAAAATAAATTGTATGAAATATTTGTTTATACTCATATTTCAACTTGTAATTATTCAGGCAATTGCCCAGAATAAAATACAGCTGGTATTAAATGGTAAAAGCAATTACTCTATTGTAATTCCCGAAGCTGCTACCGAAACAGAAAAGCAAGCAGCACAGGTTATGCAGGAATATCTTTCCCGTATATCGGGTGCTTTACTTCCTGTAATTAATGATGAAATAAAACCGCAGGCAAAAGAAATTATTATTGGCAATACCAATCGATATAAAGAAAAAAATAACCTGGAAGAAGATGGCTACCACATCAGCACATTAAACGGAAAACTCATTATTACAGGCGGCTATGGAAAAGGAGTGATGAACGGCGTAGTTTCATTTCTTGAAGATTATCTTGGCTGCAGAAAATTTTCTCCGGATGCGGAGTATGTTCCTGTAAAGAAAACAATTGCAGTTGGAGTTATTAATGATAAACAGGTTCCATACAATATCATTCGTGTTGTAAACGGAAATTTTCCTTACAACGAACAATACAAAAACTGGCGCAAGCTTCATACCATTGCTGATAAATGGAATGATGGTGCATGGAGAGGATATTATGTACACACATTCAACAGACTGGTCCCTTCATCAGAATATTTTCAAACGCATCCTGAATATTTTTCGCTGGTAAACGGCAAGCGTATTCATTACGGACAATTATGTTTATCTAATCCGGCAGTATTTGAAATTGCAGTGAAGCGCTTGAAAGAAGATATGCTTGCTCATCCCAATATCAAATACTGGAGTGTAAGCCAGAATGATAATTATGATTACTGCCAGTGCAGTGAATGTAAAAAGAATGATGACGTGGATGGTGGACCAACGGGTTCAGTTATTCAGTTTGTGAATAAAGTTGCAGCATTGTTTCCTGATAAAATCATCACCACACTTGCGTATCAATACACACGAAAAGCTCCTTCACATACAAAACCTGCAAAGAATGTAATGATTACACTTTGCACTATTGAACTAAACCGCAGTTTACCAATCGAAAATGATTCGACAAGTGTTTCATTTGTAAACGATATCAAAGAGTGGAGTAAAATCAGCAGCAACATTATGCTGTGGGATTATGAAATTCAGTTCACCAATTATCTCTGTCCTTTCCCGTTGTTTCATACATTACAGCCAAACATTCAGTTTTTTAATAAATATGGAGTACGGGCACAATTTCAGCAATGCAATATCACCCAAGGTGCTGAGTTTGCCGAGCTGAAAGCTTATCTCCTGAGTAAATTACTATGGAACCCCAATGCCGATGCTAATGCCATCATTGATGATTTCATGAAAGGTTATTACAAACAGGCAGCCCCGTTTTTAAAATCCTATTTCACATTGCTGCATAACGAGGCAGCAAAATCCAAACAACGTCTTGACATTTACGGATCACCAGTCTGGAATGCCAAGACTTTTTTATCGCCTGCATTACTTGCCCAATATTACAAACTGTTCGACCAGGCAGAAGCTGCTGTAAAAGATGAACCGGAAATATTACAGCGTGTAAAAATTGCCAGGTTACCTGTGCAATATGCGGATATGGAAATTGCTAAAACGCAAATGTTTGGTGAAAACGGCTGGTATAAAATTGAAAATGGCAAATACATTCTGAAACCGGAACGCAAACAGTTGCTCGAAGATTTTAATACTGTCTGCAAGCAGAACAATATTGTTGAGCTGAATGAAAATGGTTTAACAGCCGATATTTTTTACCACAGCACCTTGCGCTTTATTGATGTGCAGGTGGAAGGTAATCTTGCATTTCAGAAAAAAGTAACGGGTTCTGTTGCTCCAGCTGAGCAATACACCGGCACAGGTTTCAGTATGCTCACCAATGGAGTAAGGGGAACTGATGATTATAAAATTAACTGGCTGGGATGGGAAGGAAAAGATGTTGTGTTAACACTTGATCTTGAAAAAGAATCAGCCATCAAACAAATCGGCATCAGTGCATTGCAAAGCACCAAGTCGTGGATTGTTCTTCCGGCGAAGATTGAATGCTTCATCAGCAGTGATGGAATAAATTTCACTTCATGCGGAGTGCAGTCTGTTGACAGCAACCACCAGGCACCACAGGAAATAAAAGATTTTTTATTTGATCCGAATAATAAGACAGCAAGATTTATCAGGTTCAATGTAACAGGAACAAAAGAATTACCGGCATGGCATAATTATCATGGCAATAAATCATGGGTATTTATTGATGAAATTATTGTGCGGTAATTGATGTTTTGTTAAGGTTTCATCAAACCCTGTATTGCGCAATCGGTTGTTCTGTTATTTGATAAGGAAACAAACTTGCTTTGCAGGTAAAACATTCACTAATGAACTATTTTAATTTTAAGAGCAAACGTAACAGTGAGAAAATGAGCGGTTATGTTTGCTCTGTTTTTATTTATCCCCTTGCTGCGGGTATTCTTTTATTCCTGAATGTTTTTTCTGCTTCTGCACAGAAGAATTATGTCATCATCGACAGCAATGATACGGAAGCGGCAATCATCAGCAAAGCTGCGAATGTAGTTCCATCAGCACGGCAATTGCGCTGGCAGCAACTGGAGTTAACAGCTTTCTTTCATTTTGGCATCAACACATTTACAAACAGGGAATGGGGACAGGGTAATGAAGATCCACAGTTATTTAATCCAACAAACTTTGATGCCAATCAATGGATAACTACAGTAAAAAAAGCTGGTATTAAACAAGTCATCTTAACAGCAAAACATCATGATGGTTTTTGTTTGTGGCCAAGTAAGTACACCAATCATTCGGTGAAAAGCAGCCCATGGAAAAACGGAAAAGGCGATGTGGTGAAAGAAGTTGCGGAAGCATGTAAGAAACAGGGAATAGGTTTTGGTGTTTATCTCTCACCATGGGACAGAAACTCTTCTGTATACGGCACGGATGCATACAATGATTACTTCGTAAATCAACTGACAGAACTGCTTACACAATATGGTCGTATTGATGAAGTTTGGTTTGATGGTGCTAACGGTGAAGGACCTAATGGGAAAAAGCAGGTGTATGATTTTGAACGCTGGTATAAACTGATCCGTAAACTGCAGCCCACTGCAACTATCGCCATCATGGGCCCTGATGTTCGTTGGGTTGGTACAGAGTCTGGTCATGGACGGGAAACAGAATGGAGCGTTGTACCTGCGAATAATCTTGACCCCGCAAAAATTGCCGGCAACTCACAAAAAGAAATTGCATTCAAACCATTAGGCGATATGATGGGTAATGATCTTGGCAGCCGTGATAAAATTATTCATGCAAAGGGGTTGGTTTGGTATCCTGCAGAAACAGATGTATCTATCAGGCCAGGTTGGTTTTATCATGAAGCAGAAGATGGTAAAGTAAAATCAGCAAAAGAACTTACTGAAATTTATTTTCATTCAGTTGGACGCAATGGTGTGCTGCTGTTAAACATTCCTCCTGATAAAAGAGGTTTGCTGAAGGAAAATGATGTAAAGCATTTACTGGAATGGCAAGCAGTACGTACAACTATTTTTAAACAGAACTTCCTCAAAGGTGGAACAATAAAAGGTAAACCATTGCAGGCATTGATTGATGGAAATGATGCCACAACAATTCCGTTGCAACAGAATACAGTTGAAATAAAACTCAAGGACAAACAAACTTTCAACGTACTGGCATTGCAGGAAAATATCCGCAAAGGCCAGCGCATTGAAAAATTTATTCTCGAATACTGGACAGGAACTGAATGGAAAAAAGCAGTAGAAGGAACAACTGTTGGATACAAGCGTTTGCTGCAGTTTGAAAAAGTGTCAACTGATCGTGTGCGGTTACAGATTTTATCTTCCAGGCTGGAGCCATTTTTAGCAGAAATGGGTCTTTATCTTTATGCTGAATAAAATATACGTTATGGGAACGCTCAGGTTATTTAAGATTACGACATCGGCATTATTACTTTTTGCTGCAGTTAATTTACAGGCACAGGTGCAAAAAACACTTCTTACAAAAGGCTGGCAGTTTAACCAGCAGGGAACTGCAAAGTGGTATCCTGCACAGGTGCCGGGTACTGTACATACTGATTTACTGAATAACAAACTGATCCCTGATCCATATTACAGGGATAACGAAGTAAAACTGCAATGGATTGATAAGCTTGACTGGAATTATAAAACAAGTTTCACCGTTAATGCAGCTGTATTAAGTAAGAAGAATGTTGAACTGGTTTTTGATGGATTGGATACTTATGCTGATGTTTATCTCAATGGTCAGTTGATTTTGTCGGCCAACAATATGTTCCGTCAATGGAAAGTGGATGTAAAGCATTTGCTGAAACCAACCAATCAGCTCATCATTCATTTTGCATCTGCAAAAAATAAAGTTGATTCAATGGCAAAAGCTGAACTGCCATTGGTTATTCCTGATAATCCGAGAGCATATGTGCGCAAAGCACAATATCATTTTGGTTGGGACTGGGGTCCGATTTTTATTACATCCGGTATCTGGAAAAATATTTATCTCGAATCGTATGATCAGAAACCTGCAGAGAAAAAATATGTACCACCGGTAAAAGTTGAGCTGGTGCAGGAAGCAGATAAAGACGGTAAAACATTTTATTTTAAAATTGACGGCAAGCCTGTTTATATGAAAGGTGCAAACTATATCCCGAGTGATATGTTTGTGACCCGTTTAAATAAAAATGATTACAGGAAGGTATTACAGCTGGCAAAAGATGCCAACATGAATATGCTGCGTGTTTGGGGTGGTGGTATTTATGAAGATGATGCGTTTTATGATTTGTGTGATGAAATGGGTATTTACATCTGGCAGGATTTCATGTTTGCAGGTGCAATGGTTCCGCATGATGAAGCATTCTTTAATAATGTGCGTGAAGAAATCAAATACCAGGTGCAGCGTTTGCGCAGGCATAAATGCATTGTGTTGTGGAGTGGTAATAATGAAATTGATGAAGCATGGTTTAACTGGGGCTGGCAAAAACAATTCAATGTACACGGACAGGATTCTGTACAAATGTGGAACGATTATACACGTTTGTTCCGTGACAGCATTGCTGCATGGGTAAAACAATATGATGGCAGCAGACCTTACGTAAGCACATCGCCGATGCATGGCTGGGGACACAAAGAAAGTATAACAGAAGGTGATAGTCACTACTGGGGTTTATGGTGGGGACTGGAAGATGTGGAAGTGTTTGAAAAGAAAACCGGAAGGTTTGTTAGCGAATACGGAATGCAGGCAATGCCCAATACTTCAAGTATCGAAAAATTTACATTGCCTGAAGACCGCTTTATGATTTCGGATGTGTTGAAGCAACATCAGAAAGCAGGTATTGGTTTCGACAGGTTGCAGAAATACTTACACCGTTATTTTCTTGATTCAGCAAAAGTTAAACAACTTTCGCTGGAAGATTACACGTATCTCACGCAGTGCTTACAGTATTACTGCTTTAAAAATGCAATTGCCATTCACCGCAGCAAAGCACCCTATAACATGGGAACCTTGTTATGGCAGTTGAATGATTGCTGGCCTGTTGCAAGCTGGAGTATTACTGATTATAACCGTGAACCAAAAGCTGCATGGTTTGGTGTGAAGGAAGCGTACAGGGATGATGTAATGCCTGAGCGTGATAAAGTACGACCCATTGATCTGAAATTACAAAAGCCAACAATTACTATAAAAGCTGAAGGAGAAAATATGTTCAGCATTACCAGCAATGTGGATGCAAAGTATGTGTACCTGTATAAAGCAGGAAGTTATTTTGATGTAACTGATAATTACTTTGATCTGAAAGCCGGTGAGAAAAAAATGCTGCACCTGAAGAGCAGGTATTTCTCTGCAAAAGAAATTCCGGCGATTAAGATAAAGACGCTGTATGATGTGGTGAGCAAGTGATGGTTGTGAATGGTCAATGGTGAATGAGTAGCTCCGTCAGACATTCTCGTCGGACGGGAGTTGAAAACCACGATTGTGATTAACAGAATAGAAAATATTTTTTATCAATTAAGTTAATAGTTACTAAAGATGAGTAAAGAACAAAGTGTACAAGTGTGCGACGCAACGAAGTATAATCAGCGAACAAAAAGCCGGTTACAAAAATTTTTACTTGCAATAATTTTATGTTTGCCTTTGCTGCAAGCTGATGCACAGGTAAAACACCAGTTTACATTGGGAAAAACTGATTTTTTGCTTGATGGAAAACCTTTCCAGGTTATTAGTGGTGAAATGCATCCTGCACGTATTCCGCATGAATACTGGAGGCATCGTATACAAATGGCAAAGGCAATGGGATGTAACACGATTGCTGCGTATGTGTTCTGGAATTATCATGAAGTAAAAGATGGTGTGTTTGATTTTAAAACCGGGAATAAAAATATTGCTGAGTTTATACGTATATGTAAAGAAGAAGGAATGTGGGTGATGCTTCGTCCCGGTCCGTATGTATGTGCTGAATGGGATTTTGGTGGATTGCCGACTTCATTGCTGAAGATTCCTGATATCAAAATCCGTTGCATGGACAGCCGTTACATGAGTGCAGTTACAAGTTATGTAAATGCATTGGCTAAAGAAGTTGCTCCCTTGCAATGTTCAAACGGCGGACCAATTGTAATGGTGCAGGTTGAAAATGAATATGGCAGTTACGCAAATGATAAAGAATACCTGGAAACATTACGTAAGCTTTGGTTGAAAGGTGGAATCAATGTTCCGTTTTATACTGCAGATGGTCCGACTGCTTACATGCTTGAAGCAGGAAATATTGATGGAGCTGCAATTGGTTTAGACAGTGGCGGCAGCGATGGCGATTTTGAACAGGCGAAAAAGAGAAATGCAAATGTTCCATCGTTCAGTTCAGAAACTTACCCCGGCTGGTTAACACATTGGGGCGAAAAATTTGCAAAGCCTGACACAATCGGATTGAAAAAAGAAGTTGAGTATTTATTGAAAAATAAAAAATCATTTAACCTGTATGTGATTCATGGCGGAACAAACTTTGGATACACAGCAGGAGCGAATGCATTTTCTCCAACTGCATACCAGCCCGATATTACAAGTTATGATTATGATGCACCCATTGATGAGCAGGGTAATGCAACGCCAAAATATTTTATGCTGAAGCGTTTGATTCAGCAGTATGTTTCTTATAAAATTCCTGAAGTACCTGCTGCTGTTAAGACAATTGAAATTCCGGCAGTTGAAATGAAGCGTACACATTCCGTGTGGGATTACAGTTTGCCTTCTATTAAAACGCCGCAGCCGCAACCAATGGAATCATTTGGTCAGAACCAGGGAATGGTTGTGTACAAAACAACATTGATTGGTCACAAAAGCGGACGTTTGAAAATTTGGGAGCCGCATGATTATGCATTGGTGTTTTTGAATGGTGTGTTTGTTGATACGGTTTACCGTGATGGCGGCAACTGGGAAGTAACATTGCCAAAAACAACTGTTGCCAATCCTGTTCTTGAAATTGTGGTGGAAGGAATGGGACATATCAATTTCGCACAGTTTATGATTGACCGTAAAGGCATTACCGATCGTGTTACTTTGAACGGTATGACGTTGATGAACTGGCAAACAACATTGCTGCCGATGGATGAAGCATTCATGGGCAAAGTACAACCGGCTGCTGCAAAAACTACAGCTGATAAACTCTGCAATTTCTATAAAGGAAATTTCAACCTTACTGAAACAGGTGATACTTATTTTGATCTGAGCAATTACACAAAAGGAGTTGTGTTTGTAAATGGTCACAACCTTGGTCGCTTCTGGTACATTGGTCCGCAGCAACGTTTGTATTGTCCTGCTTCGTGGTTAAAGAAAGGAAACAATGAAATTGTGGTATTTGATTTCTTTAAGAAAGAGCCCGCTGTTATAACGTCAAAACGTACAATCGAATAAATAAAGAAACATGAAAAAATTATTGATTGCTTTTCTCTTCTTTGCGTCATTATATGCAAATGCCCAGCAAAAAAAAGAGGCTGCTGCTATTAAAGATAAAATGCAGTGGTTTGCTGATGCCAAGCTTGGCATTTTTATTCATGCAGGAATTTATGCTGTTGATGGCATTGATGAATCATGGAGTTTTCATAATAAAAAAATCAGTTATGCTGATTATATGAAACAGCTCAAGGGATTTACATTGAAGAATTATGATCCTGCTGCATGGGCTGATCTTATCCAGGAAAGCGGCGCAAGATATTCAGTGATCACCACCAAACATCATGATGGTGTTGCGATGTATGATACAAAAATGAACAAGCTGAGTATTGTACAGGCAACTCCTGCCAAAAAAGATATGATCAAACCCTTCTTTGATGAACTGCGTAAACGTAACATCAAATGCGGTGCATATTTTTCATTGCTCGACTGGAGCCAACCCGATTATCCCGGTTTCTTAAACGACAGCAGCCGTTATAAAGTTGCAAATGATTACGATCGCTGGAACCGTTACCGTGCATTTTTCCAGGGACAGATCAAAGAGATCAACTCCATGTTTAAACCTGACCTCTGGTGGTTTGATGGCGATTGGGAACACAGTGCTGAAGAATGGGAATCACAAAAAGTGCGTAACATTATTTT
This sequence comes from Chitinophagaceae bacterium UBA1931, assembly GCA_002337125.1. Classification (GTDB taxonomy): domain Bacteria; phylum Bacteroidota; class Bacteroidia; order Chitinophagales; family Chitinophagaceae; genus Lacibacter. The sequence goes on along the minus strand of DDFJ01000003.1, from coordinate 314,240 downwards.
ATCTGTTAATCCAAATGCTATTATCAACGGAAGGTTACAAGGTTATGGTGATTATGAAACACCTGAACAGAATTTTCCTGTATCAAGACCCAAATTCAACTGGTGGGAATTGTGTATGACCACCAATGACAACTGGGGCTTTCATCACGATAACAACTGGAAAACGCCTTATGAAGTCATCAGCATTTTTGTTGATGCAGTTTCAAATGGCGGTAACCTGTTGCTCGATATGGGACCGAAAGAAGATGGAACAATTCCTGAAGAACAGGTGAATGTGTTGAAAGAACTGGGTGCATGGAACAAACGTAACGGTGAAGCTATTTTTAATACGATTGGTGGAATTCCGCAAGGACATTTTTATGGACCTACCACTTTATCAAAAGACTCTACAACATTGTATTTGTTTTTACATGGAAGTTCAGGCGGTAACATCATGATTAAAGGACTGGATAATAAAATCCAGGACATTACTGTGCTGGGCAGCAATACGAAACTCACACATAAAATTGTTGGAAAAATTTCCTGGAGCCATGTGCCCGGTCTTGTTTACATCAATGTACCACAAAATGCATTGGATAAATACATCACTGTTGTAAAAGTGAAACTGGATAAACCTGTAAGGCTTTACCGTGGACAAGGAGGATTTAATTAAGAGTTGAAAATTGAAAATTTAGTAAGATGAAAAGAATTTCGTTTGTTTTTTGCTTTTTTGTTTTAAGCATTTCATTGAGTGCGCAAAAAAACTACACATCACTTGTAAACCCGTTTATTGGTACAGGTGGTCACGGGCATACTTATCCCGGCGCAACAATGCCTTTTGGTATGATGCAGCTCAGTCCTGATACAAGACTGGAAGGATGGGATGGTTGCGGTGGTTATCATTACACCGATTCAATGATATACGGTTTTTCACACACGCATTTGAGTGGCACCGGTATTGCTGATTATTGTGATGTGCTGGTTATGCCTTTCACAGGTGATGTAAAATGGAAGAACGATGAATACCGTTCGCCCTTCTCACACAAAAAAGAAAAAGCAAGTCCCGGTTATTATGAAGTGCTGTTGGAAAAAAATAATATTCTTGCACGTCTTACAACCACCGTTCGTGCAGGTATGCATGAATATACATTTGATAAAAATGCAACGCAGGGAAAAATCCTTGTTGATTTAAAACACAGGGATGAAGTACTTGAATCATCCATTGAAGTGGTGAATGATTATGAAATAAAAGGTTTCCGCCGCAGTAAATCATGGGCCCAGAATCAATACCTCTATTTCTATATGAAGTTTGAGCAACCCATCAAGCAATATGGTATTGCATTGAATGATCTGTTGCAGCAAAACACAAAAACCGCACAGGGAAAAAATATCAAAGCTTATTTCAGTTTTGATTTGCCTGCAGGAAAAAAAGTAAGAGTAAAAGTGGGCATTTCAGGTGTTAGTGCTGAAAATGCAAAACTCAATCTTGATACAGAAATCAGCGGATGGAATTTTGAACAGCTGAAAACAAATGCAGAAAAAGCATGGAACAAAGAATTGGGTAAGATCGAAATCAAAGGCGGTACAAAAGATCAGCAGATTGCTTTTTATTCAGCCTTGTACCATACTACTGTTGTTCCCAATGTATATACGGATGTTAACGGTGACTATCGTGGAACGGATCTGAAAGTGCACAAAGCCGAAGGCTTCACCAACTATTCTGTGTTTTCATTGTGGGATACGCACAGGGCATTACACCCGTTAATGTCAATCATCAACCGCAAAAGAACAGGCGACTGGATCAATACATTTCTTGTGCAATACAAATACGGCGGCATGTTACCAGTATGGGAATTAAGTGGTAATGAAACCTATTGCATGATTGGTTATCATTCTGTTCCTGTAATAGTAGATGCTTACCAGAAAGGCATCCGAAACTTTGATGCGCAGCTTGCATTAAAAGCAATGGTTGATTATGCAGAAAGCAACCGCTTTGGAATTTCGCATTATGCAAAACAAGGTTTTTTAAGTAACGATGTGGATCATGAAAGCTCCAGCAAAACGGTTGAATATGCTTACGACGACTGGTGTATTTCTCAATTAGCAAAGTGGCTGGGTAACGATGAAATTTATCAACGTTATAATCAACGTTCACTCAACTACCGCAATTTGTTTGATCCAACTACTTATCATATCCGTGGAAAGGTGCAGGCATTTTGGTTTTCACCTTTTAATGCAACAGAGATCAATAACTTTTTTACTGAAGGTAACTCCTGGCACTATTCATTTACTGCACAGCAGGATATTGATGGATTGATAAAGGTTTATGGAGGTAAAGAAAACTTTCTCCGCAAGGTGGAAGAATTGTTTACAACATCACAACAACTGAGTGGAAGAGAGCAATCGGATGTAACAGGTTTGGTTGGTCAGTATGCACATGGTAATGAACCAAGTCATCATCTTGCTTATTTATTTAATTATGGCGGAAGACCATGGCGCACACAGGAAGTGATTCATAAAATCTGCACAGAATTTTATCCCAACAATCCTGATGGTTTAATTGGTAACGAAGACTGCGGACAAATGAGTGCATGGTTTGTGTTAAGCTCAATGGGTATTTATCAACCCACACCCGGCAGCGGTATTTATGCACTTGGAACAACCTTGTTTGATGAAGTGAAAATTCATTTAGAGAATGGAAAAACATTTACCATCACTGCAAAAAATCACAAGCCCGGAAACTTTTATGTAAACAATGTTTTGCTAAATGGCAAACAACATCCTGAAACATTTATTAAGCATACCGATATTGAAAACGGCGGCTCAATGGTTTTTGAAATGAGCAGCACGCCCAACAAAACAAGAGGAACAAAAGATGCAGAGATGCCACATTCAAAAGTGGATGATTCGAAATTTGTTCCTGTGCCGTTCTTTGATATGAGTGAATATAAATTCAAGCAGGATCTTAGTGTTGTGCTGAAAGATCTTGATCCTGAAGCAGAAGTTTATTACAGTATTGTTTCTTATGCAGCTGAAGAAAAAGAATTTGTACGTTATACGCAACCTGTTTCCATCAACCAGACTTCTTTTGTAAAAGCTTATGCAATTAAGAATGGAGTGAAGAGCCCTGTTGTTACACAGAAATTTACAAAAGTGCCCAGCGACAGAACCATTGAAGTAATGAGTAGTGTGCATCCCATGTACACAGCTGGTGGTAAAGAAGCGTTGATTGATGGCATTATGGGAACTGCCAACTGGAAAACCGGCGACTGGCAGAGTTATTTCAACAAAGATTTTGTAGCAGTGATTGATCTGCTGAAAGTTCGTCCTGTGCAATATGTTGCAGTTCATGTATTGCAGGATGTAAGTCCGTGGATTGTTTTTCCAAAAGAAGTGATTTTTGAAATCAGTAATGATGGAAAAACATTTCAGCCATTAACAACAGTTACGAATAAAATTACAACCGATGAACATGGTCCTGTTGTGCAGGAACTCGGTGCCAATGTAACTGCTGAAGCAAGATATGTACGCATTCGTGCAAAGAATGGCGGCGTATTACCTGCATGGCATGAAAGTGCAGGATCGCCTTCGCATATTTTTATTGATGAAGTAATTGTGAGATGATTATTTAATTCGCAGTAGTATATAACTCAACTTTCATGATAAAGCAATGTTTGTACAAACCGGTACTGTCAATTGTATTGATGGTGTTTTTCATTCTGCATGTAAATGCACAATATCAAGCAACATGGGAATCGCTTGATCAACGTCCCGTACCACAATGGTATAAGGATGCTAAGTTTGGCATCTTTATTCACTGGGGCGTTTATTCTGTTCCCGGATATTGCAGTAAAGGAAATTATGCTGAGTGGTACCAGAACGGTTTAATGAACGGCGATACTGCACGCATCAATTATCACAAAGCAAAATTTGGTAACAGGACTTATTATGATCTTGCCAGTGATTTTAAAGCTGAGTTATACAACCCTGATGAATGGGCAAAGTTGTTTGAGCAATCAGGCGCAAAATATATTGTACTTACATCCAAACATCATGATGGATTTTCTTTGTGGCCCGACCAGACTGCAAATAAAACATGGGGCTTCCCATGGAATGCAGCTGATGCCGGACCAAAGAGAGACCTGCTTGGTGATCTTTTTAAAGCAGTCCGCAAAACTTCAGTACATGCAGGCATGTATTATTCGTTGTATGAATGGTATAATCCATTGTGGAAAGCTGATCCGAAAAAATATGCAATGGAGCATATGTGGCCACAGGCAAAATATCTCATCAACACTTATCAGCCCGATGTTTTCTGGACTGATGGAGATTGGGATGCATCAGCCGAAACATGGAAAAGCCAGGAGCTGCTTGCATGGATGTACAATGAAAGTCCTGTAAAAGATAAAGTAGTCACCTTTGATCGTTGGGGAAGTGGTATACGTTTTAAACATGGCGGAGTATATACACCGGAGTATCAACCCGATCTTGATTTTGAAGATCATCCCTGGGAAGAAAGCCGTGGTATGGGTTTCAGTTATGGATACAACCGTGAAGAAGATTCGTGGGATTATAATTCAACGCAGAGTCTGGTATTACAGCTCATTGATAAAGTAAGTCGTGGTGGAAATTTCTTGCTGGATATTGGTCCCGATGAACATGGAAAAATTCCACCGATTATGCAGGAACGTTTACTGCAGATTGGTGATTGGATGAAGATTAATGGTGAAGCAATTTACAATACGGTTCGCTGGAAAACGCCGGCACAATGGAGTGAAGGAAGAAAAGATTACAGCAGCAAGAGCGGCGATATGTTATTGAAGATTACAATTGATCCCGATCCCGGTTATGCTGTGAAAGAAGTATTTTATACATACAATGCAAGCAGCAATGATCTGTATGCAATTCTTTCCAAATATCCTGATAACGGAAAGCTGTTGCTGAAGGATATGGAATTACCAGCAGGAACAACCATCAGCTTTTTATCAACCAAAGAGCAATTAAGATGGAAACAAAGCGGTAATCATGTAGAAATTGAAATGCCTGCATATAATCCAAACAAAATAAAAGCACCTTATGCATATGTAATAAAGATCAGCAACTTTGGAAGGTTTGCATCAAAGCCTCAAATAGTTACAGATTATGTAAATGGTTCTTTGCAACCAACCATCAGTATGAAAGCAGGCAAAGGTGAAGAAATCCGTTATACAACTGACGGTACCGAACCTACAGCTTCTTCTGCTGTTTATACAAAACCATTCTTATTGATAAAATCAGCAACGGTTAAAGCAAAATCTTTTCTTGCAAATGCGTTGCCTGGTGCAACTGCACAACAACAGGTAATGCGTTATGAATGGATGAAAGCTGCAGTTGTAAAAAATACAGCCCCCGGAATTGCTTACCAATATTTTGAACCAACAGGTAAGATTGATTTAAATGTAATCAACTCAACGGCTGCAGCAAAGTCAGGCATAGCTTCCGAAATTTCAGAAAAAGTAAAGCTGCGTAAAGAAAAATATGCGCTTTCATTTGAAGGTTATATCAACATAAGTAAAGCAGGAGTTTACCAGTTCTTCACTGTTTCTGATGATGGAAGTAAATTGTTTATTGATGATGTGGAAACTGTTAATAATGATGGCGAACATGGCTCCATTGAACAAAAAGGAAAGGCCGCATTGAAGAAAGGCTATCACAAAATCAGGGTGGTTTATTTTGACAGTGGTGGTGGTAATGAGCTGAAGGTATTGTGGCAAGCTGAAGGCGGTAAGAAAGAATTAATTCCTGCATCAGTCCTGGTTCATTAAGGCTGTAAGATCGCACAATCGTTTGCGCCGTTTATTGCAGGAATAAGCAAGTAAGTTTGATTATTATAGCCAGTTTTCTCAAACCAATAAATTCTAACGGAATGCGCATTGCTTTTAGTTTCCTGTTTGTTATCGGAATGTTTTTTTGCAAAGCACAAAAAGCAGAGAACATCATCATCATTACAACTGATGGTTTTCGCTGGCAGGAAATGTTTGGCGGAATGGATTCTGCTATTGCCAATAACCATCGCTTTAATCAGGGCGACAGTGCTTATCTCTACGAAAAATATTGGTCGGCTAACAGCAACGAAAGACGAAAAAAACTATTACCATTTTTATGGTCTGTAGTTGAAGCAAAGGGACAGTTATACGGCAACCGTTTTTATAATAACAAAGTAAACAATGCCAATCCTTATTGGTTCAGCTATCCCGGTTACAGCGAAATTATGACGGGCTATGCTGATACAGCTATTAACTCAAATAGTTATCCTCCTAATCCGCATGTGAATGTGCTGGAGTTTTTTAACCAGCAATCAACACTTAAAGGAAGAGTTGTAGCATTTGGTGCATGGGAAGCATTTAACAGAATTCTCAATGAAGGACGCTGCGGTTTTCCTGTTATAGCAGCATTTGATCCATCAGGTGGAAAAACACCAACAGCCAGTCAAGCACTCATCAACAACATGCTTGCAGATTCATACAAGCCATGGGATGAAGGCGAGTGCCTGGATGTGTTTACACATTATGCGGCTATGGAAGAACTGAAAACAAAAAAGCCAAAAGTGTTGTACATCGCATACGGCGAAACAGATGAATGGGCGCATGCAGGTAAGTACCGTTCTTATCTTGATGCGGCTCACCAGGTAGATGCATGGATTAAACAGGTTTGGGATTTTGTACAAAACGATCCGCAATACAAAAACAAAACAGCCATCTTTATTACAACCGATCATGGAAGAGGCGATAAAATAAAATCAGAATGGACAAGTCATGGCAACTCAATAAAAGATGCGTATGAAATCTGGTTTGGATTAATGGGCGCAGGTATTCCTGCAAAAGGTGAAGTAAAAACAGAGCAGCAGTTTTACCAACAGCAGTTTGCACAAACAATGGCACGTTTGATGGGCTTTACATTCAAAGCCAAACACCCGGTTGCAAAAGAAATAACAGAAGTATTCAAATAAACCGAAACAATTTTTACGATTGCATATAAACACACAATTATGTTACTGAAAAAAATAATGCTGCTCGTTGCAGCAGCAGTTCCTTTCATTGTTGCAGCACAACAAACTCCATCCATTATTCCGCAGCCGGTTGAACTGAAAATGAAAGATGGAAATTTTGTGATTGATCAGCAGACAGCTATTCGTTATGCAGTATCACAAACCGAAATAAAACCAGCAGCTGATTTTTTTGCAGCAGCTGTACAGCATATTTCAGGAATAAATGTGCCGGTGAATAAAGCAGGCAAAAAAATCATTGATCTTGTTATTGATAAAAGCATCAGCAGCAACAGCGAAGCATACCAGTTAACGGTTACACCCTCTTCAGTTGTAATAAAAGCAACAGGTTATGGTGGAATAATTTACGGTTTGCAATCCATCCTTCAAACATTGCCACAGGTTCGTACCAATGCTGTTTTATCTGTGCCTTGCATGGAAATAAAAGATGAGCCACGTTTCAAATGGCGTGGAATGCATCTTGATGTATGCCGTCATTTCTTTTCGCCAGAAGTAATTAAGGAATACATTGACCTGATGGCTTCTTACAAAATGAATACGTTTCACTGGCATTTGGTGGATGACCAGGGCTGGCGTATTGAAATAAAAAAATATCCCAAGCTTACACAAACAGGAGCATGGCGTGTTGACCATACTGATATGGTGTGGGGAAGTCGCCCGCAGGCACAACCCGGTGAAGCTGCAACCTACGGAGGTTATTACACACAGGAACAACTGAAAGAAATTGTTGCTTATGCAAAAGTGCGTAACATCACCATCGTTCCTGAAATTGAAATGCCGGGTCATGTTGCTTCTGCCATTGCATCTTATCCCAATTTAAGCTGCACACAAAAACCACAATTACCGTTAACAGGTGGTAACTACAATAACATGGCTTCCAACTATTGTGCAGGTAATGAAGAAGTGTTTACATTCTTACAGGATGTATTAACAGAAGTGATGAATATTTTCCCTTCAACTTATATTCATGTAGGTGGCGATGAAGTAGATAAAGATCCCTGGAAGAAATGTGCAAAATGTCAGCAGCGTATTAAAGATGAACATTTGAAAAATGAAGAAGAATTGCAGAGCTATTTCATCAAACGCATCGAAAAATTCATCGTCAGCAAAAACAGGAAACTGATTGGCTGGGATGAAATACTTGAAGGAGGTTTAGCTCCTGAAGCAACCGTTATGAGCTGGCGTGGTGAAAGTGGTGGTATTGAAGCAGCAAAGATGGATCACAATGTAGTGATGACTCCGGGCTCACCTTGTTACTTTGATCATTACCAGGCAGGACCCGAAGGCGAACCTCTTGCTATTGGTGGTTTTAATACAGTGAAAAAAGTGTACGAGTACGAACCTATTCCAAAAGAGTTAACGGGTGATAAAGCAAAATATGTGTTGGGTGCACAGGGAAATGTGTGGACAGAATTTATTTCCACCACAGAATATCTTGAATACATGGTGCTGCCGAGAATGCTGGCATTAGCTGAAACTGTGTGGACACCTGCAGAAAAGAAAAACTGGATTGATTTCAGCAGGAGATTAAAAGCTCATTTCACTGCATTTGATCAGAAAGGTTTGCATTATTCGCCCGGTAATTATACAGTGGATGTAAAACCTGTTTCAGAAAATGGCAAACTCAAAGTTGCTTTGTACTGTGAAGTTCCTGCAGCTGAAATATATTATACTACAGATGGATCTGTTCCAACTTTATCAAGCGAAAAATATGTACAGCCAATTGCAGTAAATCAAACACAAACAATCCGTGCAGTTGCTGTATTGAATGGTAAGGTCATGAACCTGCAGCCGGTGCAGCAAAGTTTTGTTATGCACAAAGCTGTTGGCAGTAATGTTAGTTACCAGTTTGCTCCTTCTAAATCTTACATGGCTGATGGTATCAACTCATTAACTGATGGGGTGAGAGGTAAAGCTGCAACCAACAAATTCTGGCATGGCTTCAGTGCAAACAACCTGGTTGCAACAGTTGATATGGGCGAAGCAAAAACAATCAGCCGCATTTCAATCGGTTGTATGCAGAGCTACCGCAGCTGGATCTTTCTTCCAACTGCAGTAAAGTTTGAAACATCAGTTGATGGAAAAACGTTTACAGAAGTTGGTACAGTGAAAAATGATATTGCAACATCAGTAACAGAATTGATCATGAAAGATTTTGCAGTAACAGTTAATCCTGCTGCTGTGCGTTATGTACGTGTAACTGCCTATACACTTACATCCTGTCCAAAAGGTCATCCCGGTGAAGGAAAGCCAGCCTGGACATTTGCTGATGAAATTGTTGTTGAGTAAATTTTTATGTTGAATATGAAACGTATTGCTGCCATTGCCTTTTTTTTCCTGGTTCATGTAACTGTTACATCTGCTCAGGTGCTTTCATCAAAAGGCGATTTACTTGCCGCCACTCCACCAATGGGATGGATGAGTTGGAATTATTTTGCTGAAAACATCAACGAGCAAGCCATCAAAGAAATGGCTGATGCAATGGTGAGCAGTGGTATGAAAGATGCAGGCTACCAGTATATTTTTATTGATGATTGCTGGCAGGGCGGAAGAGATCAGCACAACAACATCATTCCCGATCCGAAAAAATTTCCTTCAGGCATCAAAGCGTTGGCTGATTATGTACACAGCAAAGGATTAAAGCTGGGTATTTACAGCGATGCTGCAAAACTTACCTGTGCTGGTTATACTGCAAGTTTTGGTTTTGAAGAACAGGATGCAAAAACATTTGCTGCCTGGGGAATTGATTATTTAAAGTACGATTACTGTGGCGCACCATCTGATGCGATTACAGCACAGCTTCGTTACAAAGCAATGGCCGATGCGTTGCGTAAAAGCGGACGGGATATTGTGTTTGGTCTTTGTGAATGGGGTAACCGTAAACCATGGTTGTGGGGTGCACAAGTTGGCGGACAATTATGGCGCATGAGTGCTGATATACGGGACAAATGGAGTTGCAATAAACCGTTTAAGCACCAGGATGAATTGCATAGTCTTGGCGCCGGTATATTGGATGTGATTGATGTAAATGCAGAACTGTTTCCTTATGCAGGTCCGGGGCATTGGAATGATATGGATATGATTGAAGCAGGATTGTATGGAAGAAAAGGTCCTTCAGGTGATCTTGGTGGAGTTGGTTGTACTGATGTGGAATACCAAACACAGATGAGTATGTGGTGTATGATGAATTCTGTTTTGGCAACAAGCTGCGACCTGCGCAACATGAATGCTGCAACAAAAAATATTCTGCTCAATAAAGAGATCATTGCCATTAACCAGGATGCATTGGGTAAACAAGCTGAACGGAAAATAAAAACAGAAACCTGGAATGTATTTGTGCGGCCACTTGCCAACGGAGATTATGCAGTTGCTGTTTTAAACAGGAGCAGCGGTACTGCAAACTATCAGCTTAATGCTGCAGATGTTGGCTTAACCGGTAACTATGAGTGGTACGATGTGTGGGAACATAAAATTTCAGCAAAAGGAAAAAGCTGGAAAGGCGATGTGCAGAGTCACGAAACAAAAGTATTCCGGCTCAAAAAAATCAAATAACTTTTACATCATATAAACCAGGTAAAATGAAAAAACTTCTTTCATCATTGTTCGTTGTATTCTGTTTCATTCATCTTACAGCGCAAACATATACTCCCGCCAATGAAAATCTTGCAAAGCGCCAGGAGTTCCAGGATATGAAATTCGGCATGTTTATTCATTGGGGAGCATCCAGTGTACTTGGCAACGGCGAATGGGTGATGAACAACAGGAGTATTCTTGTAAAGGATTACAGCCGTCTTATCAATGTATTTAACCCGCAGCAGTTTGATGCAGCCAAATGGGTTTCCATTGCAAAGAATGCCGGTATGAAATACATTGTGTTTATCACACGTCATCACGATGGTTTCAGTAACTGGGATACAAAATTCAGCGATTGGAAAATTACCAACACACCCTACAATAAAGATGTGGTGAAAATGCTGGCAGAAGAATGCAGGAAACAAAACATCAAACTTGGTTTTTATTATTCACTGCTCGATTGGTACCGCAGCGATTATCCTTATGAAACAGGACGTACCGGTCAGTACAGCGGACGAACAGCAAAAAGCAATTACGATTCTTACCTGCAGTTTATGAAAAACCAGTTGACTGAACTGCTCACGAATTATGGTGATGTATTATCGATCTGGTTTGATGGTCATTGGGATCAGACAAATCCTGAAGGAAGTAACAATCGCAATTCAAGAATCGACTGGAAGTATGATGAAATTTATTCACTCATACACAAACTGCAGCCGCAATGTTTAATCGGCAATAATCATCACTTAAGTCCTTTCCCCGGTGAAGATTTCCAGATGTTTGAAAAAGATTTACCCGGACAAAATAAATCAGGATTAAATTTTCAAACAGCATCTGATGCGTTGCCGCTTGAAACCTGCGAAACAATGAACGGATCATGGGGATATAACATGACCGATAATCATTACAAATCTTCCAAAGCACTGATTCATTACTTAATCAATGCTGCAGGACGCAACACCAACTTTTTACTGAATGTTGGTCCAATGCCAAACGGAGTGATTCAGCCTGAGTTTGAAGATACTTTAAAGCTTGTTGGTAACTGGTTAAACAAATACGGCGAAACTATTTACGGCACAAGAGGAAATGTAATTGAACCGCAGGACTGGGGAATGGTTACTTCAAAAAATAAAACCATTTATGTGCATATCATGAACAGTGATGGCAAACCTTATATTTTTCTCCCCGGCTTTACTGCAAAAGTTACAACTGCAGTTGCATTTGATTCAAAACAAAAAATAAAATTCAAACTACAGCCCGAAGGTTTGTTTATTTATAAGGATGGCTTGCAGGTAAATGATGTTGATACAATTATCGAATTAAGTACAAAATAATCAGCATCAAAACATACAGATGAAAACATCATTGAAATTTCTTTGTTTGCTTTCGCTGAGTTGTTGTGTTGTTTTGCATGCAACATGCCAGCCGAAAAAAAAGAATCAGCATCCCAATATCATTGTATTTATTGTGGATGATATGGGCTGGCAGGATTGTTCTGTTCCTTTCTGGAATAAGCCAACTGATTTCAACCGTCGTTATCACACACCAAACATGGAGCGGCTTGCAGCAGAAGGTATGAAACTCACCAATGCGTATGCAACTCCTGTATGCAGTCCCAGCAGGGTAAGTTTAATGACGGGAATGAATGCTGCTCATCACAAAGTAACCAACTGGACTTTACGGAAAGATCAGACAGTTGATTATCCCGACAGTATTCTTCAATCGCCTGACTGGAATGTAAATGGTTTATCGCCGGTTACAGGAATTAATCATACTGTGTATGTTACTGCATTGCCTTCGTTGTTAAAAGATGCCGGTTATTATACAGTTCATTGCGGTAAAGCACATTTTGGTGCAATGGGTACAGCTGCTGAAGATCCCCGTACAATCGGGTTTGATATCAACATTGCCGGACATGCAGCCGGTGGTCCCGGCAGTTATTTAGGCGAAGAAAATTATGGTAATAAAAAAGGTGAGCAAACCGAACCCTGGGGTGTTCCCGGTTTGGTGCCTTATCATGGTACTGATGTGTTTTTAACTGAAGCTTTAACTCGTGAAGCAATCAAAGCAATTGATGTTCCGGTGAAAAAGAAACAGCCTTTCTTTTTGTACATGGCGCATTATGCAGTGCATATACCTTACGCACCTGATAAACGCTTTGTTGAAAAATATCTTGCAATGGGTTTGAAGCAAAAGGAAGCAGAGTATGCTGCATTGGTTGAAGGCATGGATAAAAGCCTTGGTGATCTCATGGATTATCTTCAGCAAAACAAACTTGATCAGAACACCATCATTCTTTTCATCAGTGATAATGGTGGTTTTGCCATGAAGCCGAGAAGCGGTGAACAGTTTACACAAAATGCTCCCTTACGTTCAGGAAAGGGTTCGGTGTATGAAGGTGGAATACGTGTACCTATGCTGGTGAAATGGCCGGGTGTCATCAAACCAAAATCATCAACAGATCAGTACATGATTATTGAAGACCTGTTTCCAACGGTTTTACAAATGGCAGGAATCAATCAATACAAAACAGTGCAACAGGTTGATGGAAAAAACCTGGTTCCTTATTTGAAGAATGCTTCACTGAGAGATACGGCAAGAGTTTTAACCTGGCATTTTCCCAACAGGTGGATTCCTGAAAACGGCCCCGGTATTAATTACAAATCGGCAGTACGAAAAGGAAAATGGAAACTGGTGTACGATTTAAAAACAGGTAAAAGAGAATTATACAATCTTGAAACAGATATCAGCGAAACACATGATTTGTCTGCACAATTTCCGGCAAAACTAAATGAGTTATCTTTAGTGCTTTCAACACAACTCCGGCAATGGAATGCGCAGATGCCTGTGATTAAATCAACTGGTGAAACAGTTCCGCTGCCCGGCAATAAATGATCTAAACAACAAACAGATGACCAGGTTTACAAAGTTGATAAGCTTTGCTTCCGTTGCATTTCTTTTTTTTACTTCAGCAGCAAAAGCCCAGCAGGGCGATGTTATTATACGCTTTGATTCAGCAGCAAAAAACTTTACCGAAAGTATGCCGTTGGGTAATGGCCGTTTAGGTGCAATGGTTTTTGGAAGCACCACAAAAGAACGGATTGCGCTCAATGAAATTTCATTATGGAGTGGCGGGCCGCAGGATGCTGATAATGAAAATGCATATAAATTTCTTCCGGCTATTCAACAGTTTTTATTGCAGGGAAAAAACAAAGAAGCACAGGAACTGCTGCAGAAAAATTTTGTTGCCAAAGGAAGAGGTTCAGGTTTTGGTACAGGTGCAAAAGATAAATACGGTTGTTACCAAACAATGGGCGATCTCATTATTAAATGGAAAGACAGTTCATCAACTGCAACCAATTACAAGCGCTGGTTAAATCTTGAAACAGCAAAAGCAACTACCAGCTTCACCCGCAGCAACAGCAACTTTACCGAAGAAGTGTTTACTGATTTTGTAAATGATGTTACATGGGTAAAACTTACTTCATCAGTTAAAGGCGCTATCAATGTGCAGTTTGAATTATACCGTAAAGAAAATGCAAGCATTACTGCAAAAGGAAAACAAATTGTAATGCAGGGGCAACTGCCTTCCGGTGCTGATAAGGGAATGCAGTTTGCAACAGTGCTGAACGTTATTGCAAAAGATGGCCGTGTTGTTACAGTTGGAAATGCATTATCGGTTGATAAAGCAACGGAAGTGTGGATACAGATTTCATCAGCCACCAATTACAACTGGAAAGATGGTTCGCTGAATAAAGAAGATGTATTGGTAAAAGCAAATCAATACATCAAAAAAGTGCAGGGCATTTCATTTGCTGCTGCCGATGCAAAAAGTAAAACTGCTTTTCAGAAATTATTCAACCGCTGCCGCTGGAATATGCCGGAGAATAATGACGTAAACAGTTTAACAACCAATCAACGTCTTATCCGTTACCAGCAGGATGGAAGCGATCCGCAATTACCTGTTTTGTATTTCAACTTCGGACGTTACCTGCTTATCTCCTCTTCACGCCCCGGTTTATTACCTGCCAACCTGCAGGGGCTTTGGGCTGTTGAATATCAAACACCATGGAACGGCGATTATCATCTTAACATTAATATACAAATGAACTATTGGTTATCCGAGATCACCAATCTTTCATCATTGTCTGAACCAATTCATCACTTCACCAAAAACCTTGTTGCCAACGGAGAAAAAACAGCAAAGGCTTATTACAATGCCAAAGGCTGGGTGGCGCATGTGATCAGTAACCCGTGGTTCTTTACATCGCCGGGCGAAGGTGCAAACTGGGGTTCAACATTAACTGGTGGTGCATGGATGTGCGAACATATCTGGGAGCATTACCGCTTTACAAGAGATACTGCATTTCTCAAAGAATATTATCCTGTATTAAAAGGTGCAGCAAAATTTCTGCAATCCATTTTAATTAAAGAACCGGTGCATGGCTGGTATGTAACAGCACCATCCAATTCGCCGGAGAATACCTACATCATGCCCGATGGTTTCCAGGGACAAACATGTATGGGGCCAACCATTGATATGCAGATTTGCCGTGAACTGTTTCATGCATGCATCAACTCTGCAAACATTTTAAGGATGGATCATGAATGGGCAGGCGAACTCACTGCATTAATTCCGCAGCTGGCACCAAACCAAATAGGTGCTGAAGGTGATTTGAATGAGTGGGTGAATGACTGGAAAGATGCAGAGCCGCATCATCGTCATGCATCGCATTTATATGGTTTGCATCCTTACGATGAAATAACGCCATGGGGTACACCAGCACTTGCAGAAGCTGTAAAGAAAACATTAGCCATGCGTGGCGATGAAGGAACAGGTTGGAGCAAAGCATGGAAAATAAACTTCTGGGCAAGGCTGGGCGATGGTAATCATGCAGCTTCCTTATTAAAGCAATTGCTGAAGCCAATAAATGTAGAAGGAATGGTGATGCATGGTGGCGGCACCTACAGTAATTTATTCTGCGGTCATCCGCCGTTCCAGATTGATGGAAACTTTGGCGGCACAAGTGGTATTACTGAAATGTTATTGCAAAGTCATGGTGATGATGAAGTAATCCGTTTGCTGCCTGCATTGCCAACCGGTAAGGATTGGGCAAAAGGATCAGTAAAAGGAGTGAAGGCCCGTGGTGGTTTTGAAGTGAATATGTATTGGGATAATAACAGCTTGCAGAAAGCCGAAATCATTGCAGCAAAGAAAGCAGTTTGTAAAATTTATCTACCTGCAGGAAAAGCAATCAAAACCAAAGCAGGTAAAGTTGTGGTTGCAGCAGTAAGTGAAAACCGTGTTGCTACTTTTAATGCAGGTGCAGGTGAGATGTATGTGGTGATGTAATTTTTTTTGATCGAAATATTTGAAATGGTTCGGAGTTCCCGAACCATTTTTTTATTGTTCCTGTTTTGACCAAACAAAATGGTGTGCCATGGTTTTTGTATATTTATCAGGAACCTGTTTTATGAAAAATATTTTCTTCTTATTCCCTTTCATTTTTCTTGTTGGCTTGAAGCAAATTTATAATCAGGATAAGAAAACTGATCGTTATTATTTATATGATAATTGTAATGAATGCTTTTTCTCTTATTCTAAGGATACTGCTTCAATAATTACATCCGATAAGAAATATATCACACTAAAAATTAAAGATTCGACTGGCAGTGCGTGGTTCTGTGTTAAAGCAAAGAACAGCTTACGGGAGGTTATATGGACAACAGAAGGCTATTATAGTGCTAATCAAATTAAATATGATACGACTATTAACCTGGTAGTTTATGGAGGTTATGGTAAAATAAAGAAGAAGACGTTTTATTATAAACCTTTTAGAGATAGTGTTTGGAATTATTATGATAGTAAAGGGATATTATTTAAAACAGAGGTTTATGATAAAGGGAAATTGATAGATACACGGACATACTAACAGCAACCTTTTATCGGTTTGTGTCTTCACCAACCGAAGTTGTTTGCTGAGACAAACTTATAGTCAATATAAAATAACTACTTCAATAAAGCTTTATGGTAGTAGACGGGATTTTTGAAATCGGTATTGATGAGAAAGAAAGACTTTACATTAAGCCGGCTAAAGAGAAGTTTACTCTTATATGGAGAACTGCAACGGAAGTGCATTGGGATAGCACTGGACTTTTTCTTTATTCTCCCAAACCAAGGGAATGGTCATATTTTGACTGGTTTAAACATATTGTATTTGTAGCGGAAAATGAATGTAATTGTAAGCTTATATTAACCAATGAAACTTACTGGACGAATATACCAGCTGAGCTAAAACAACAAATTTCAGAATACGTTAATCAAGCATAACAATAAGGTCGTAGTCATTTTAATTGAGTTTATGTGATATTTGAATTTGGGGCAGACCTGTAAGGGTTTAAAAAATTTTACAGATCTTTTTATATAACGACGAGTACCTTTCAGGAGGCTCGCCTGAGAAAATAAGTATGAATAAATGGCATATTTTGCCGTAAAAGCAAGCTAATATTCTCATTTATACCCTGTTCGGAAGACTCTTACATCAAAGAAATAGACAGTTACATCAAAGAAACAGGTATTTACATTAAAGAAATGACCTCTTACATTCAAGAAACGATAGCTTACAATGAAGAAATAAGCATTTACATCAAAGAAATGAATGCGTGCAGTAAAGAAATGAACATTTGCATTGAAGAAACAGCAATTTACAATGAAGAAATGGCAGCTTACATCAAAGAAAAAGCCATCTACAACGAAGAAATAAGCAACTACATTGAAGAAATAGCCATCTGCGGTAACGAAATACACATCTGTAGTAAAGAAAAAGGCATCTGCAACAAGTCAAAAAACAACTACAACAAAGAAGCAAGCATCTGTACCAGGGCAACAGCCAATTGCAAAAAATGAATTAATAACTGCACTATAAGAATAGTCATCTGCTGGAAATAATTAACCTATTACAAACAGTTTTTAAACTGCTGCAAAACAAAATTTACAAGCTGCAAAGAATTATGTTCCTTATTTTGGGGTAGTTTTATTTGGATAGGTTCGGAGCTTTTTCTGAAAAGGTTTGTTTATCAAAGACTGTAAAAAAACAACAGAATGACCGACGATATAAATACCAATAAAAATCGAATTCAAACGCCTACTCTGATTTATGTAGCTTGTATTTTAGGTTTTTTAAATACTGTGCCAACTCTTTTGTTATGGACAACAGAACTTGCTTATATGGTTGGTGAATGGTATAAAAATTTCTTACTCTTATCTTCATTATTGATTTGGATAAGTTTAGCTGGAATTATGTTTATGAGGAGATGGGCTGTGGTGATATTCTCTCTTACTATCACTGTAACACAAATTATTTTATACAAGTATAATGATATCTGGAGCTATACATCTTTAATTGTACCAGTGATAGTGATATTGGCAGGTTGGTTTTATTTTAAAAAAATGCGTTAGTTCAACCTGGAAAATTATTGTTCTGCTTTTCAAATTTTCAAAGATTAATTGCTGCATAAAATTAAAAGCGTACAAGAGTGCGACGCAACAACAGCTCAATAGCAGCATCAAACCCTGCAACATAAAAAAAGTCCCGGTTAACTTAACCGGGACTTGCGTTATTTAAAATAAATCGTTCAGGTGGCTTTGAGCGCCCCGACGGTTTACCTGCTGTTTGCTTCGTTCATACGAATGCTGCGGCCTTTGAATTTTTTACCATCAATGGAACGCATCATTTGTTTGGCAGCTTTACTGTCAACCTCAACCCAGCTGTTCATTTCACGCATATCAATACGGCCGAGCGAATCCTTTTTTAAATCGCTCATGTCGAGAATAAACTGCAGGAAGCTTGCTTTGTAAAAACCATCTTTTGTTCCAAGGTTTACAAACAGCTTGGTGAAGTTGCCGCCTGATTTGAAATCACGACCCTGAGTATCCCTGTATGGTTCACGGGTACGTGCACCTCTTTCGGCACCATGTCCATCTTTCCTGAATTTATCAAACTCTCTTCCGCCACGTTCACGTTCACGAACGTTGAGGTCTTCTGCATTTTCGTAATACTTCAGGAAACGGTCGAACTCCATTGCAGCCACACGCTTGAGAATATCTTCCTTGCTCATTTCTGCAAATTTTTCATGCAGCATGGGTACATAGGTTTCATATTCTTCGTTGCTTACATCGGTATTGATGAGTTTATCCATAAACGAGAAAAACTGTTTACGGCAAACATCTTTACCGGTTGGGATTTCTGTTTTATGAAACTGTGATTGTGCAATGCGTTCAATCTGGCGGAGTTTGCCAATTTCACGACTGTGCACAATGCTCATACAAATACCTGTTTTACCTGCACGACCTGTACGTCCGCTGCGGTGTGTGTACACTTCAATATCATCGGGCAGTTCGTAGTTAATTACATGAGTGATGTCTTTTACATCAATACCACGTGCAGCCACATCGGTTGCAATAAGCAGTTGTAATGTTTTATCACGGAACTGCCCCATTACTTTATCACGCTGCTGCTGGGTAAGATCGCCATGCAGTGCATCAATATCATAACCTTCACGGGTGAGTTTTTCTGTTATTTCCTGTGCATCAACTTTTGTACGTGTGAAGATGATACCGTAAATGCCGGGATTGAAATCAATTAAACGTTTCAGTGCTTCATAACGGTGATGCGATGAGCAAACGTAGTACTGATGATCAATGTTTTTGTTTGCAGTGTTTACTTTACCAACTGTTACTTCAATTGGCTCCTTCATGTACTTGCGGCTCACCTTGCGTATTTCGGGCGGCATGGTGGCGCTGAATAACCATGTACTTTCTTTCTTTGGTGTGTTTTGCAGAATGAATTCAATATCGTCCTGGAAACCCATGTTCAGCATTTCATCTGCTTCATCGAGTACCACGTATTCAATTTCGCCGAGATTGATTGCTTTACGTTCAATTAAATCAATTAAACGTCCGGGAGTTGCTACAACAATCTGCACACCACGTTTAATATCCCTGATTTGCATACCAATGGATGTGCCACCATACACGGCAACAACCTGCATGCCTTTGATATGTTTTTTAAAGATTTCAATTTCTTTTACAATCTGTAAACAAAGTTCACGGGTTGGGCAAACAATTAATGCCTGCGGATATTTCTTGTTTTCATCTAATAACTGCAGCAGGGGTAAACCAAATGCTGCTGTTTTGCCAGTACCTGTCTGGGCAAGACCAATCAGGTCTTTTGTACCGCTCAAAAGAACGGGAATTGCTTTTTCCTGAATAGGAGTGGGAGTTGTAAAACCGAGTTCGCTGACCGCTTTCATCAATCTTTCGTCCAAACCAAGCGCTTCAAATGTGTTCATATTCTAATATTCAAATTTGCGCAAAGGTATGCTTTATGTACGAAGTACGGTGTAGGAGGGGCTGTAAGAGGTAAGAAAGGGCAAGATGATGGCCTCAATCACCATTGACCATTGACCATTCACCATTACCTTTGCCGGATGCGAAAACTGAGCATGGATGAGCTGAACCGGAAGTCGGTTGACGAGTTTAAGGAAGCTGAAAAGAACCGGATTATTGTGGTGCTGGAAAACATACGCAGCATGCAGAATGTGGGCAGTGTTTTTCGTACAGCCGATGCTTTTTTGGTGGAAGCGGTTTACTTGATTGGTTATACGCCGCAGCCCCCGCACAGGGATATTCATAAAACGGCCCTGGGTGCAACCGAAACGGTTAGCTGGAAGTATTTTTCCAAAACAGCCGATGCCATTGCTGAGCTGAAAGCAGCAGGTTATAAACTGTACGGTATTGAACAGGTGGAGAACAGCATTATGCTGAACGATTTTGTGCGGGATGCAGGTGAAAAAACAGCGCTGATTTTTGGCAATGAAGCCGAAGGTGTGGAGCAGGAAACCTTACTTGCCTGCGATGCCTGTATTGAAATACCACAGTTTGGCATGAAACATTCGCTCAACATTAGTGTGGCAGCAGGAGTGGTGTTGTGGGAGATGGTGAGAGGAGTGGAAAAGTAAAAAGTAAAAAAGTAAAAGTGAAAAATGCAAACCCCGTGAGTGGTTGTAAACCCTGGCGGCGGTTGATGCTAAAAGATAAACCCGGTTTAACAACAAGAATTAACGATGAAGAAGTTCAAAAACTATCTGTCCCTGATTAAGTTTTCGCATACCATTTTTGCAATGCCCTTTGCGTTGATTGGATTTTTTCTGGCACTTACAAGCGGAAAAATTGAACATGGACATTGGAATTTAAATGAAACAATTGGATGGGGTGTTGCAAAGCCTTTTACCTCAGAATTCTTTAATCATTATGGTAGTGCAATCTTATTGAAGTTCATTCTCGTTATCCTTTGCATGGTCTTCGCCCGCAGTGCAGCCATGGCCTTTAACCGTTATTTAGACAGGAGCTTTGATGCAAAAAATCCACGCACCGCCATCCGTGAAATACCGGCGGGAATTATTACGGCCAACAGTGCATTGTGGTTTACGATTATTACCAGCTTATTGTTTGTTGCAACTACTTATTTCATTAACCCGCTTTGCCTGGCATTATCGCCGGTGGCTTTGTTTGTGGTGCTGGGTTATAGTTTTACCAAACGGTTTACACCGCTTTGCCATTTGGTGTTGGGATTAGGATTAAGTCTTGCACCCATTGGTGCATACCTTGCTGTAACCGGGAAATTTGCATTACTGCCTGTTTTATTTTCATTCACAGTGTTGTTCTGGGTAAGTGGTTTTGATATTATTTATGCCCTGCAGGATGAAGAGTTTGATAAAGAATATAAGCTGAAATCAATCCCGGCCTGGCTGGGTAAAGCGAAGGCATTACGTGTATCAGAACTGTTGCATGTACTTTCTGCTGCATGTGTAATTACAGCAGGGTTGTATGGTTGTTTTGGATGGTGGTACTGGATTGGTGTTGCTGTATTTGTGGGTATGCTTGTATACCAGCATTCAATTGTTAAACCCAACGATTTAAGCCGGGTGAATCTTGCTTTCATGACAGCAAATGGTATTGCCAGTGTGGTGTTTGCAGTGTTTGTGATTGTGGATATGCTGGTGGCTGGTTGATGGGCGATGGGCGATGGTTCATGGTTCATAGTTCATAGTTGATGGTTCATGGTTAATAGCAAAACAAAACATCTGTATATGGCTTTTCGTTTTGAGGAATTAAAGGTTTGGCAAAATGCACTTGATTTATCAAATGAAATTGACCTGCTGGTTAAAAAGTTCCCTGTCGAAGAGCGTTTCAGCCTTTCATCTCAAATAAAACGTGCTGCTGATTCTGTTGTGCTGAATATTGCAGAAGGAAGTACCGGGCAAACTGCCCCGGAGTTTAAACGTTTTCTGAACATTGCATTAAGATCTGGTATTGAGGTTGTTGCCTGCTTGTTTATGGCGATCAAGCGGAATTATATTTCGCAGGAAGAATTTGACAAATATTATGCTGGTTACGAGGTACTGAGCAAAATGATTACCAAGCTGAGAGACTCGATATAGCCAACTATGAACTATCAACAATGAACTATTAACTTTCTCCTATGGCTCGTATAATTTGCATCGATTATGGCGGTAAACGCACGGGGTTGGCAGTAACTGATCCGCTGCAGATTATTGCTACCGGTTTAACCACCATCGAAACAAAAAATTTTATTCCTTTCCTCAAAGATTATTTCAGCAAGGAGCAGGTGGAGAAAATTATTATTGGTATGCCCACTAATTGGGATGATACTGATACTCATGCCACTCCTTTGGTAAAAAATGCCATTGCCCAGTTAAAGAAAAACTTCCCCGCTATACCTATTGAAACAGTTGATGAACGTTATACTTCCAAAATGGCCAAAGATGCCATGCTTGAAATGGGATTAAAGAAAAGTCAGCGCCGGGATAAAAAACTGGTGGATGAAATTGCTGCTACCATTATGCTGCAGGAATACCTGGCAAGAGTGTAGATTTCAGATTTACGATTGCAGATTTTTTGGAACCACAAAGACTTTGAAGAAAAAGCAGGAACGTTTATTCTCCATTGACTATTGATCATTCACAATTCCTCCTCCCAATGCTTATATTTGCAGCTGATTTTTTTATTGGAACAGGTAAAAAATCAGAAAACTAAAACCGCAAATCTTAAATCGAATGATTCTTCCAATTGTAGCATACGGAGCTGAAGTGTTACGGAAAGTTTGTAAAGACATTACCCCTGATTATCCCAACCTGGATAAGCTGATTGCTGATATGTGGGAAACCATGTATTCATCCAATGGTGTTGGGTTGGCTGCACCGCAGATCAACAAGGATATTCGCCTGTTTGTGGTTGACAGTCAGCAGATGTTTGAAAATATGGAAGAAGAAGAAGCTTCGATGTATCCTGATGTTCCGGGTACAAAGCAGGTGTTCATCAATGCACATGTGGAAGAACTGGCGGGTGACGACTGGCTGTATAACGAAGGTTGTTTAAGCATTCCCAAGATCAGGGAAGATATTGCCCGTGCAGAAGAAGTAACCATCCGTTACATGGACGAGAAGTTTAACGAACATGTAAAAACATTTGATGGAATTACTGCAAGGGTTATTCTTCATGAATACGATCATATTGATGGTAAACTTTTTATTGATTACCTCAAACCCCTGAAAAGAAAATTACTGAAAGGAAAACTGGATGATATTTCCAGGGGAAAGATCAGTGTTGATTATAAAATGGTATTCCCGAAATAAAAAAAAATCCCGTCGCTTAACGACGGGATTTTTTTTATTCATCATCACCTGTAAGATTCTTAGCTTTTGTATAAACCCGCCACTTTTCAATCACCTGCTGCATATCCAGCGCAAGTTCACTGTCAAACAATATTTTCTTTTGTGTTTTGGGATGTGTGAAGCCCAGTGTTTTTGCATGTAATGCATGGCGTGGGCAGATGGCAAAACAATTATCTACAAACTGCTTGTACTTTGTGTAAACCGTTCCTTTTACAATACGGTCGCCACCATACGTATCATCATTAAACAACGGGTGACCAATGTGCTGCATGTGTACACGTATCTGGTGTGTACGACCTGTTTCCAGTTTACATTCAACCAGCGTTGTGTAACCAAAACGTTCGAGTACGGTATAATGAGTGGTGGCTTCTTTTCCATATTCACCATCGGGATAAACATCCATGATTTTACGGAAACGCTGATGACGGCCCACATGACCGGTTATGGTGCCGCTGTCTTCTTTTATATCGCCCCATACAAGCGCCACGTATTTACGCTCTACTGTATGATTGAAAAACTGTTTGGCTAAATGCACACTGGCCTGTTCAGTCTTCGCCATAATTACCAGTCCGCTGGTGTTTTTATCAATACGGTGCACCATGCCGAAACGTGGAAGTTCAGCTTCAGTTAATCCCGGGTTTTGCTGAAGCAAATGCCACAATACACCATTTACCAACGTGCCGGTATAGTTGCCGCAGCCTGGATGCATTACCATTCCTGCAACTTTGTTGACAAGAATTACGGATTCATCTTCATAAACAATATTCAGAGGCAGTTGCTCGGGTTTCAGTTCGGTATCTTCCGGCGAAGTATCGGAAAGAGTAAGAATTTCATCGCCGGGTTTTACTTTATAATTTGCTTTTACAAATGCATTGTTCACCAAAACAAGGCCATTGTCAATGCCACGCTGCACTTTATTACGTGTGGCACCTTCAATTTTGCTCATCAGGTATTTATCAATACGCAGGGGTTCCTGCCCCTTGCTGACCACATAGCGTTTCTGCTCGTATAACTCTTCCGAGCCATCGCCGTTTTCCAGTTCACTGTCCTGTTCAAGTAATTCTTCGTCGATCATAGTTTGCAAAATTAACCCTATCACAAGATAATTTGAAATCAATGTAAATTTGCACCCATGACGCAACAGGTGTTTTTTAAAGATTTGGGCCAAATGCCTTACAAAGAGGCCTGGGATTACCAGGAAAGTCTGATGCAGCAGAACCTGCAGGTGAAAGCAGAGCTGAGGGAGAGAGAGAAGAAAATACAGTCGTTAGCCGATAGTAATGAGTTTGTAGCTGATATTGATTTGGTACCTTCTACAACACATCATCTTTTGTTTGTAGAACATCCGCCTGTTTATACCTTGGGTAAGAGCGGCGATGCCAGTCATATTCTCATTAACGAACAGACACGTTTACAAAAAGGAATTGAATATTATCCCACCAACCGTGGAGGCGATATTACTTTTCACGGTCCGCAGCAGATTGTAGGTTATCCCATTCTTGACCTGGAAAAATTTGAAACCGATATTGGTAAATATCTCCGCAACCTGGAAGAAGTGATTATTCTTACGCTTGCTGATTATGGTTTGAAAGGCGAACGCAGCAAAGGCGAAACAGGTGTGTGGCTTGATCCGGGTATAAGGGGGAAAGAACGCAAGATCTGTGCAATGGGTGTACGTTGCAGCAGGTGGATTACCATGCATGGCTTTGCGCTGAATGTAAATACCGATTTAAATTATTTCAACTTTATTATTCCCTGCGGCATCCAGAACAAACAGGTAACTTCTTTACAAAAAGAACTTGGCCGTGAAGTTGATTTTGAAGAAGCAAAAGAACGGGTGAAGAAGAATTTTGAAAAAGTGTTTGGGGTGGAGTTGAAGTAGTAAGTGATAGGTGATAAGTAATAGGTAATAAGCAAGAAGTAAGACTACTTCTTACACTATTTACCAAACATCCGTTTAATTATCTCTCGTAATTAAAAACTTGTTCTTCTCTTTGAGTTTTCCGTCTTCCATCAGTTCAAAGAAATACCAGCCCGATTTTAAAAAGTTGACTTTATCCAATGTGAGGTACACTTCTTTTACCTGCGGAATTTTGAACAGCACATTGCCGCTTTCATTTTTAATTACAATCGAATATTTTTTGCTTAATGCATCGGGCAAGCTGATGACTGCATTTCCATCATCGCCTGTAAACACATAAGCAGAAGGAACCCATACCGGCTTTGGCGGTGGTTGTGGTTTTTCTTCTTTGATCACCACCTGATTTTCTTTATTGGAATTTTCTTTTGCAGAAGCTTTTGTCTTCTCAATATTTTCCTGTGGTTTTTCTTTTGTTACTGTTACAATTACCGGAGGTTTGGTGGTATCAATAAACAGTTTTTTTGATGGAGTGAAAATATAATTCGTTCCTTCAAACAAAACAAAGATGCGGTAATAGCCGCTGTCGTTTTTTGCGGTTTTATCAACGTAGCTGTACGACTTTGCATTTGGGTTTGGAACCGAATGAATGGTGCTGAAGTTTTTCAAACTGTCTTTTGAACGCTGGATGTTCAGCTGTGTAATGTTTTTAAAACCATTGGCCCAGCTGATGGTTATTTCTCCATTCTTTTTAATGGCTTTGAACTTTGGTAGTGTATCAGTTTGTGCAGATACAGTATAACTCAACAAAAGACCCAGTAAAATGAAAAACAGTTTTTGCATCAGTAATTGAATTCGTTTTCAGTGCGCAAAGATAATGCCGATCAGAATATTAATAACCCCGGAGGTAAACTGTTGTTGCCTTGTAAACCACCCGAATGAACAGCAAGAATTTTACTTCCTGCAGGAAAGAATCCTTTTTCAGCAAGATCCACAACTGCCATCATTAATTTACCTGTGTATATTATATCGGTCGGGATCTTGTTTTTCGTATAAAATGAATTCATAAAATTCAGTTGCTCCTTGCTGAATTTTGCATAACCATTACCCGCATATTCAAATAAAACCTTTTTTGTTGCTGCTGATTCAATGCCTGCATGATTTTTTATAAACAGTTCCTTTTCAT
Organism: Chitinophagaceae bacterium UBA1931; assembly: GCA_002337125.1. Taxonomy (GTDB): domain Bacteria; phylum Bacteroidota; class Bacteroidia; order Chitinophagales; family Chitinophagaceae; genus Lacibacter. The sequence continues at coordinate 287,843 of DDFJ01000003.1, read as the reverse complement.
CTTCCCTGATCTTTAAAACAGGAATACCAATGATTGTCTGATGTGCTTTTGCTGATGAGGCAATTCCTTTAAATGTGGTGCCCGTTCCCATGCAGCAGAGAATATGTGTGTAGCTATCGGCTTGCTCAACCATGTTAAGCATTTCTTTACAGCCCTGTAAACCTTCTGCATTATCGCCACCTTCGGGAACAAACAACATATCGGGGTAATTCTGTTTTAGCTGTTCTGTAACGGAGCTGTTGCGGTTGTAATCTTTCCGTTCAACAGCAATCAGCTGCATGCCATGTTGTTTACAAAATGATAATGTGGGATTAAGCGGCTCTGTAATTTCGCCACGCACAAGACCAACACTGCTGAGCCCGGCTTCAAAACATGCAAAAGCTGTTGCTGCAAGATGGTTGGAATAAGCTCCGCCCATCGTCATTACACCATTCTTTCCTTCGGCAATAAGCCGTTGCAGGTTGTACCTGAGTTTAAAATATTTGTTACCGGAGATAAAAGGATGAATGAGATCGAACCTTGCAACCGTGAATTGAAAGGGTTTGTTATTGTTCAAAATCCATTCAGCTTTATCGCACTGTATTTGTTGCAAAAACGGTTGCATGCTTTTTTTAGAATGATTGTTTATTATCTTAGCGCTGTTCAAAAATATAAAAACACATGAAACCCACTTTATTGATTTTAGCAGCAGGCATGGCCAGCCGTTACGGAAGCATGAAACAGATTGAAGGTTTTGGTCCGGCAGGCGAAACCATTATGGATTACTCAATTTATGATGCCATACGTGCAGGCTTTGGTAAAGTTGTGTTCATTATACGCAAAGATTTTGCAGAACAATTTCAATCCATCTTTGAACCCAAACTCAAAGGCAAAATTGAAACAGGTTATGTGTACCAGGAACTGAGTTTATTTACCGGGGGATTTTCTATCCCATCAACAAGAGTAAAGCCATGGGGAACCGGTCATGCAATTTTATGTGCGAAAGATGCAGTGAAAGAACCCTTTGCTGTAATTAATGCCGATGATTTTTACGGAAGAGATGCATTTGAAAAAGCAGCCGCTTTTTTAAACAACGAATGCAATCCGCAGAAACATGCCATCATTGGTTACGATCTTTCAAAAACACTCAGCAAAAACGGAACTGTGAGCAGGGGTGTATGCCAGGTGAATGATGAACAAAATCTCACCAGCATTAATGAGCGCACCAAAATATATGAAGATGGCGGACGGATTGTGTATGAAGATGCAGCAGGTAAACATGAAGTGCCTTATCATTCAAGTGTAAGTATGAACTTCTGGTGCTTTGATCATTCATTGTTTGCGCTCACAGAAAAATTGTTTGATACATTTTTAAAAGAACACGGTAACGAAGAGAAGTCTGAATTTTTTATTCCGCTGGTTGCTGATTCATTTATCAAAAGCAAACTGGGTGTGGTGAAGGTTATACCAACCTCATCACAATGGTTTGGCGTTACGTATAAAGAAGATGCGCCGGGTGTTCAGCAAAGTGTAAATGACCTGGTTGCTTCGGGCGAATATCCGCCATCGTTGTGGAGTTAAATAAAAAAAAATAATCAGGAGCTTACTGAAAAGTCGTACTGCTGGTTTTTCAGTAAGTTTTAAATTCTGTTTTAAAAAACTAAGCCCCGGTATTACCGGGGCTTAGTTTTTATTGACGGAATTTTTTGTATTGATTAATAAGTGCGTTTGTTGAAGTGTCGTGAGAAGTTACTTGATCGTTGTTAATCAACTCTGGTAAAATTTTATTCGCTAACTGTTTACCTAATTCAACTCCCCATTGATCAAAACTGTAAATATTCCAGATAACACCCTGCACGAAAATTTTGTGTTCGTACAAAGCAATCAGTTCACCCAAACTGAACGGCGTTATTTTCTTTATAAGAATTGAATTCGTTGGACGGTTCCCTTCAAATACTTTGTAAGGCACCAGTTCTTCTTTTACTCCTTCAGCAATCACTTCTTCTTTTGTTTTACCGTTCATGAGTGCTTCGGTTTGTGCAAAGAAATTACTCATGAGTTTGTTGTGATGATCGCTGAGCGGATTATGACTGATGGCAGGTGCAATAAAATCGGCAGGAATTAAATGTGTTCCCTGGTGAATTAACTGGTAAAATGAATGCTGACCATTTGTGCCAGGTTCACCCCAGATGATGGGACCTGTACTGTATGTAACATTCTTTCCGCTTCTGTCAACATACTTACCATTGCTTTCCATATTTCCCTGCTGGAAATAAGCAGCAAAGCGGTGCATGTACTGGTCATAGGGAAGAATAGCTTCGCTCTTTGCATCAAAGAAGTTTACATACCATGTGCCGATCAATGCCATGATAACAGGAATATTTTTTTCAAATGCTGCTGTTTTAAAATGTTCATCAGCTGCAAATGCACCTTTCAACAGTTCTTCAAAATTGTCGTAGCCAATTGTCAAAGCGATGGATAAACCAATTGCACTCCACAACGAATAACGTCCGCCAACCCAATCCCAGAACTCAAACATGTTTGCTTTATCAATTCCAAACTTCACTACTTCTTTTTCATTGGTTGAAAGAGCAGCGAAATGTTTGGCAACATGTGCTTCATCTTTTGCATATTGTAAAAACCAGTTTCTTGCACTGTGTGCATTGGTCATGGTTTCCTGCGTGGTGAATGTTTTTGATGCAACAAGAAACAAGGTTTCATCGGCTGTAACTTTTTTCAGTGTTTCAGCAATATGTGTACCATCAACATTACTTACAAAATACGTTTCAATACCTTCAACCCAGTAAGGTTTTAATGCTTCTGTTACCATTACCGGTCCAAGGTCACTGCCACCAATACCAATGTTAACGATGTATTTTATTTTTTTACCCGTATAACCTTTCCATTCGCCACTATGAATACGTGCACAGAAATCTTTCATTTGTGCATTCACCTTTTTTACATCGGGTATTACATCTTTACCATTTACCAAAACAGCGTTGCCTGAAAAATTGCGCAGTGCAGTATGCAGTACGGCTCTTTTTTCTGTATGGTTAATTTCATCTCCGCTGAACATCTTTTCAATTCCTTCTTTCACCTTGCATTCTTCTGCAAGTTGTAAAAGAAGTTTCATTGTTTTTTCTGTGATGATGTTCTTTGAATAATCAAACAGGATCTCGTCTAAAAAAAGACTGAACTGCTGAAAGCGGTTTGCATCGGCTTTAAACAATTCTTTCATCTGTACTTTCTTCATCTCATCTGCATGTGCAGAAAGCTGTTGCCATGCGTTGGTTGCTGCCGGATCAATTGCGGATAACATGTGCTTAAAATTTATTTGTTTAGAAGAGCAATGCTTTGTTCTTTATCCAAATGCAATTGCCCGATTAATTGTTCCAGTCCGTCGAATTTTTTTTCGTTTCTCAAATGATATTTCACATACACTTTGAGATGACGGTTGTAAATATCTTCATCAAAATCAAACAGGTTTACTTCCACACTGCGGTTTGTTCCGCCAACAGTTGGTTTGGTACCAATGTTCATCATTCCCCTCAGTAATCTCGTTTCGCCTTCAATCTGTGCTTCCACAGCATACACACCATTTGCAGGAACTAATTTATCCGGATCCTGCATTTGTAAATTGGCTGTGGGATATCCCAGCTTGCGGCCCAGTTTGTTTCCTTCAATCACATATCCTTTAAAGAAATAAGCATAACCAAGCAGCTGATTTGCTTTTTCAATTTCGCCCATTGCAAGTGCGCTGCGGATTTTTGTTGAGCTAACTGCAATTTCATTCAGTACTTGTTGCGGGATTTCTTTCACTTTATAATTATACTGTTCACCCATTTTTTCTAATAGTTGATAATCGCCTTGCCTGTTTTTGCCAAACTTATGATCGTAGCCAATAATGATGAGCGCAGGATGAAAACGGTCGACCAGGAAATCTCTGATATAATTTTCAGGTAACTGCTGCGAAAATTCCATATTGAACTGAACAACAACAAGGTTATCCAATCCCTGTTTTTTCAGTAATTCAATTCGCTCATCAAGGGTGGTAAGTTGAGGGATCTGCTCCTGTGGGCGCAGAACTTTTCTTGGATGAGGATAGAAACTGATCAAGACCGATTCGCCACCGGTATGTACTGCTTCCTGTAACAATTGCCTGATAATATGCTGATGACCGAGATGAACTCCATCAAAAGTTCCGATGGTAAGAACAGCGTTCGTAAAAACGGGCAATTGCTGTAAACTTCTGTAAACCTTCATAAATGGAAGTGCAAAAGTAACACATTTGACGTGTGGAAGTGTTAGTTTTGCGGCTTCAAACCAATCAGCATGTCGTTATACAATAAAAGAGGAGTTTCAGCGCAAAAAGAAGAAGTACATAAAGCCGTGCAGCATCTCGACCAGGGCCTTTACCCCAACGCATTCTGCAAGCTGTACCCCGATTATCTCGGAAACGATGAAAATTGGGTGAATGTAACGCATGCCGATGGTGCAGGTACTAAAAGTATTCTTGCTTATTTATACTGGAAAGAAACCGGCGATGCATCCGTTTGGAAGGGAATTGCACAGGATGCAATTGTGATGAACCTCGATGATTTGCTTTGCGTGGGTATTTATGATAATATTCTTTTTTCAAGTACAGTCGACAGGAACAAATTGCTGATACCGGGTGAAGTGCTGGAACAGATTATTAACGGATCGGCTGAGTTATTTGATCAACTGAAAGAATACGGTGTGAATATTCATTACCTCGGTGGTGAAACGGCTGATGTAGGTGATGTGGTGCGTACTGTTGCTGTTAACGGAACCATGACAGCACGCTGGCCAAAAGAAAAAGTAATCAGCAACGATAAAATAAAACCGGGTGATGTGATTGTTGGATTAGCCGGCTTTGGAACCTGTAATTATGATCCATCTTACAACAGCGGACTTGGAAGCAATGGCCTTACCAGTGCAAGACATGATGTGCTGAATAAGTTTTATGCAGAGCATTTTCCTGAAACATTTGAACCAAAGCTGAGTGATGATGTGGTCTACATAGGTAAGTATAAAATGACCGATGTACTTGAAGCCCCATTGGCGGTTGCAAACCCCGATGGCGGTTTAGCGAACGAAAAAATTTCAATTGGTAAATTATTACTTTCTCCCACAAGAACATTTGCACCGGTCATCAAAACAATTCTTGAAAATCATTTTGATGAAGTTCATGGATTGATTCACTGCAGCGGCGGCGGACAAACAAAATGTTTGAAATATCTTCCTGCGCCAATGAAAGTTGTGAAAGATAATTTATTTACTCCGCCGGTGATATTTGATATTATCAAAGATGCTTCGGGTGCTGATGCACGTGAAATGTACCAGGTGTTCAACATGGGTACACGTATGGAAGTTTATACAACTGAAACCTCAGCTGCTGAAATTATTTCCATTGCAAAATCATTTGGCGTGGACGCACAGCTAATTGGCAGGGTGGAAGAGAGTGATAAGAAAGAATTAGTAATTAAGGTTGGGGGCGAGGAGTTGGTGTTTTGATAGATTTTTAATAAAGGTTGTATAAAACCGGACGTATTCTTTTTACAATTCCAGTTTCTCTAGATACAGCCGTTACTTCATCAATCACAACGGAAGTTCCTTCTTTTGATTGTTTTATTAATTCGATGACTTTATTTGTTAATGTACCTGAATTGTTTATGTGTACGTATTTTACTTGCGGGAAACCTTCTCCGGCAAAAAGAAGTGTGTATCCTTTTATTTCCCATTCATCAGTAATAATTAACTGATTAAGATTTATAAATTTTTCAGCACTTATTTTTCCAGGCTTTTCGCCATTTAAAGTTACTGATGGTTCAGCTTTATTTTTTTCCTCAAGTTCATTTATATCAGGCAATTTAAGAATAGTACTTACATTTTTCCAAGCTGTAACTTTATGTCCGTTTTGAACAGCTGGTATCCATTTAGGTCCTTTTTTTATAGCCTCAATAATAATTTCAGCCCATTTTGAACCTTTCATAGTCAAAGCTTCTATATTTTTTACGTTGCCATCTTTTGTAATAATGAAATGCACTTCGCATGTGCCACTTTTTTTATCTTTTACTAACTCATTCAGGTTTTCAGAAGTTATTTTTCGAATGTATTCATTCCATTTTGTTTCTCCCCCTGGAAACTGGGCTTCAATTTCCGTTTTTGTAAAAACGATATTTTCATCATCATTTGCTTGTGGCAATGTATCTCTATTAGATTGATTTGAAATGATTGCATTATCAAATATCATAACTCCGTTTTTAGCATCAGGTCCATATTTGATAATAGCGGCCTGATTATTTGCTTTTATTACGGTTACTTTATCAGATGATATAATTCTTCTTTCAAATTCTTCTGCTTTAACTCTTTTGCCATTTATTATATACAGTGGTTTATTTTCTTTGAAAGTTTTTTCTGATACGGGAATTGTATCATTAGTGGTAATGATGTTATTGTTTTCTGATACATATTTTTTTATTCCTCGTAAAATTGCTTCTGCCATTTTTTCCTGGTTCTTTTCTTCACTTAAAAATGCTGCATCTTTTTTATTCGAAATAAAACCACATTCAACAATTACTGCCGGGCAGTTTGTGTTTTGCAGAACCCATATTCCTTTTTGTCTTTGCTTAATGGCAGGTTCTCTTACTGCAATTATTCCCTGCATTTCGGTAACAATGTTAGAAGCAAGTTCTTTACTTTCTGCCACAAAAGGAAACTCATCTCTTGCAACATACATTTCAAAGCCGTTACTCGGGTTTTCAATATATTTATTCCCTTCTCTTAACTGAGGTGAGTAATTTGCATGAATTGAAATAAACAGATCAGCTTTATTTTCAATTGCAAAATTTGTTCTTTCACGCAAACCGATAGCATCATTACTTGTTCTTGTAAAAATCAATTTCAGGTTTTTATCTTTATTCAGCACTTCGATTTTTTTTGAAATAGCCAAGCTGATTTCATCTTCCGAAATGCCATTAAGACCTATTGGACCATCGGGTTTGCCATCTTTAAAACCATGGGCTGCATCAATAACTACAGTTATTTGTTTGTCGAGTTTGGGAACTCTTTCTTGTTTTGTAACAGTTTTTGTCTTTAAAACAAATGCAAAGAAAATCAAGGTTAGCAACGGCAATAATAAAAGCCTGCTGAAGTAACTTACTTTGGGGTTTTGTAATTTGGAAAGCATAAGTAATCTTCGTTTTATAGGTGAATAAAAAAATGAGTTGGTCATTGGAAAATTTACAGTTGGATAAACCGATGCAAGAATCATTGCTGCAAACGAAGCTGTGTCATGATTCTTTACTGATTTCTGATCGGCAATAAACTCATGGATCATTGTCAGTTCTTTCCTGATAAGCCAGAAAAAAGGGTTGATCCAGAAAACAATTAAAACAAGTTGCATCAGCAGCTTATCAGCACTGTGCTTTTCTTCAACATGTATAAGTTCGTGTGCAAATATCTGCTGCCCTTTTTCGGAATGGAAGTCGATGGCATTGTTCCAGAACAGGAAACGGAAGAAAGAAAAAGGTGTTCCTTTTGCATCGGTTTCAACAAATGTAAGCGAGTCGATTTTCCATTTCTGGTTGGCTTTAAGCAAACGGCCTATTTTCAGTAATGCTGCAATTGTCATTAATAAAACCAGCAATGAAACCAGTGCATACAAAAGCAATAAAATATTTTCTGAAGTAAAAAAGGTTTTGCCGTTTTCCTGTGCAATCTGTGAATCTTCTATCCATGCTTCATTTGTAGTTACTGTTTGTAATGCCTGGTAAGTAACCGGCGAAGTAGTGGCTGTTTGCGTTAAAGTAATTTTAATAAATGGTATGCAGAGTGATACTGCAACCACAGCTATTAAATAGTACCTGTTCCATTGGTGAAACAGTTTATTGCGTAACGCAATCCAGTAAAAACCGGTGAGCAGACCGGAACAGATAATTACTTTTATCAGGAAGTCGGCAACTGCAATCATTTTTTTGTGTTTTTCAGTTCTTTTAATAAAAGTTCCAGTTCTTCAATACTGATGTTGTTGTCTTTCACCATGAATGAAACAGCATTGCTGAACGATCCTTCAAAGTAGCCTTTCACCAGGTTCTTCATGCTCATTCGGGAATAGTTGTCCATGCTGATCAATGGAAAATATTCATGCATTCGACCAACAACTTTTACATCAACAAATTTTTTGTCGATCAGAATTTTAAGAATTGTTGCAACAGTATTCTGATGAGGTTTAGGGGGAGGCATTGCATCAACAATGTCTCTTAAAAAAGCTTTCTCAAGTTTCCAGATAACTTTCATTACCTGTTCTTCAGCTTTTGTAAGCGGCTTGGTCGTTTCATTCTTCATAAAACGAATGTATAACTAAAAAATTAGTTTAACAACTAAATTTTTAGTTAAAAGAAAATGCACTTCATGAATTCCAGAATAAGACCGGCGAAGAGTTGATGTTTTGCTTATTGTTAGGAGAGTTATTTTTCAGGTGGGAGAATGGTAACTTTCTGTCTTCTCCAGGCTTTTACAAAGCGGCCATTCTGTTGAGCAGGATTCCACCGGGGGCCATTCTTTACGGCATCCACAAACACTTTTGCCAAAACAGAATTTTTTAAAGTCAGTGCTTCTACATTGGTAACATACCCTTCTTTATCCACTATAAACTGTATTTCGCAGGTGCCTAAGCTTGCTTTGTTCTTCATGATCCTGTCAATATTTCTTTCGACAACTTTCTGAATATATTTATTCCATTCCTGTTCTCCGCCGGGAAAACTTGCTTCAACATCAACTTTTGTAAAAACAGTTGAATCTACTGGAATAGTTGATTTTGCAGTATCAGATGTTTGTGCGTTTGCTGTAAAAGCAAAAAAGATGAAGATCGCAAGTATTAACTTTTTCATAAATCGTTTTTTAGAATGTTTCTTTAGGTGATGATTTAAATATTGCTTTTTGTTTACGAAGACTTTTTACAGGTATTCCATTTACTGTAGCTGGTATCCATTTTGGTCCTTTTGAAATTGCTTTTACGAAAACTCTTGCTAGTTCAGATCCCTGCATATTTAAAGGAACAGCTACAAGAATACTGCCGTCTCTGTCAACAATAAAATTTACAGTACATACTCCGTTACTTTTAGGATCATCAAGCAAGGTTTTAATATTTGCTTCAAGTGTTTTCTTAATGTACTCATTCCACTTTGTTTTTCCACCTGGAAATTGAGCTTCTTTTTCGGGGTTTGTATAAACTGAATCTGTATTGACTTTGATCGTGTCTGAAGGTTGGGACTTTGCACTAAAGCAAAGCAGGATAAAAACAACAGGCATTAACGTTTTCATAAATTATTCCTTGTTAGCTTTTGAATTAATATATAGAATTTTCAAGAGGAAAGCTTATTGAAACTTTTCTCCACGAACTAACCTGTATGCCATTTTGAATAGCAGGTATCCATCGTGCTCCATTTTTTATAAAGGATACCATCACTTGCGCCAATTCAGTTTCCGCCAATGTTAAAGCAAAAACATCAGATATAATACCTTCTCTGTTTACTTTAAATTGAATTTCACAAGCTCCGGCATTTTTGTATTTCTTCAATTCAAGGTTATGACTATTCAGCTCTTTTTCTACATGCCTGATCCAGTTTTTGAGGCCACCAGGAAATGCAGCATTCACTTCAACTTTTGAATAAACAGAATCTGTATTTGTAGTTTGAACAATTGGTTCGTTTTTTGTCGAATCAGTAGTTTGTGCAGAAACAGCTGATGTTGTAATAAGTGCAAGTGCCAGAAATATGCTTTTCATTTTTCTAACTTTATAGGTATAAAATACTATTCTTTTGGTGTCCGAAAAGTAACTTTTTGTCTTCGGTATGCTTTAGCAGGCTGGCCGTTTTTTAAACCCGGTTGCCATTTTTCACCATTTTTAATAATATCAATTACAAGTTGTGCTAAAAGTGAGTTCTTCATTGTTATTGCTTCAACGTTAATAATTGATCCGTCTTTATCAATGACGAATTGAACTTCGCATGTTCCATTACTGGATTTATCTTTGCTTAGCTTGTCAATGTTTTTCAGGATATCATTGTGGATACTTTGCTGAACATACCTATTCCAGGCACTTTCTCCTCCGGGGAAGTTTGGTTCAACATCTAGCTTTGTATAAATCGAATCAGCTGAAACTTCATTAGCTTTTGAACTATCGGGAATTTGTGCTTTTACTGCAAGAAAGAAAAATGTAAAGATTGCCACCATTAACTTTTTCATAAATTATTAGTGTTTTTGGCATTTCTGAAATGTATACTTTTGCTGAAAGTCAAATCAAATATAATGCTTCCGATTGTTGAAATAAAAAACGCAAATATTTACCAAAGCAGTAATCTTATTCTCAATAATGTAAACCTTACTGTTAACCAGGGTGAGTTTGTGTACCTGGTTGGTAAAACAGGAACCGGTAAATCATCGTTACTGAAAACATTGTATGGCGAATTGCCTTTAACCGAAGGTGAAGCAACTGTTGCCGGTTTTAACCTGCGTGATATGACATGGAAAACAGTTCCTTTCTTACGCCGCAGTCTTGGCGTTGTATTCCAGGATTTCCAGTTACTCACCGATAGGAACGTGCACGAAAATCTGAAGTTTGTTTTGAAAGCCACCGGCTGGAAAGACGAAAACCTGATGGAAGAAAAAATAAATGATGTGCTGGAAAAAGTGGGTCTGAAATCGAAAGGTTTTAAAATGACCTTTGAAATGAGTGGTGGTGAACAGCAGCGTGTGGATATTGCAAGGGCTTTACTCAACTCTCCGAAATTAATATTGGCCGATGAGCCTACAGGTAACCTTGATCCTGAAACAAGCGATGATATCATGAACCTGTTGATGCAGGTAGCAAAGGATTACAATACAGCTGTAATTATGGCTACGCATGATTTTATGGTGATCAGGAAATTCCCTGCACGCATGGTAAAAACAGAAGGAGGCAAGGTTTGGGATAATGTTAGTGTAGAACTTGTATAAGTTGCTCAGCATGTTTTTTATTGCTGAAATGTTGTTGCAGTAAATCTTCTCTCAGTTTAATTTCTTCGCTGGTAAACGCTTTGTGAAATAAGCGGTAGGTATGATATTTTATTTCAGTGGGATTATTTGCCAGCTGACAGCAAGTTTCCAGTCCTGTATTTTTAATCATCATATCGTTTACAATCAAATGTCGGCCGCTGAAAGCTGCATTCAGTAATTTCAGTTTTATTCCTGAGTCAGTAAATGATGGCAATAAGTGCACCTGTGCTTTCTCAATCAAATCATTCATTTCTTTTTCTTCAGGATTGGCAACAATACAGGTATGTGGTTTTTTGTGTGCAAGATCAATCAGTTTCTGCGATGGATTTTTACCTGCAATAACAAAAGGTATTTCAAGTTCGTTGAATACTTTGGTTAATAACCATACTGCAGCTTTTTCATTTTCGGCAACAGATAAGTTTCCGTGGTATAAAACAAAGTTACCTGTTCCTTCTTTGCTCGTTACTGTTGTGTTGGGAATAAAAGCAGGTAAATGTTCAATGTTCTTTGCTTTAAAATGTTGCCTGTATTTTTTTACATCCTCTTCCGATATTGCCAGCAATTTGTAGTCTTTCAAAGTTTCTTCATATCGTTTCAGTAACCTGCTTTCATGATGCATGTATGCTTTCCGCATGATGGAGCCTTCCCATTGTCCTAATTGTTTGTAATACTCATGTTCGGTATTGTGTAATCTGACGGCTACATTTTTTTTATCAATCAACCCGTTTGTTAAACCATAAGTTGTATGAACACCTTCAAACAAAATAGGATGGGAATCTGCATTCAAGCGTTGCCATAACTTTTCATCGTGACGTGAAGAAACTATATATGGCACCTGTAACGAAAAGCCTTTATGCCCTTCCTGCCTTGGATAATAAAATACTTCTGTACAAAATTGTTCGAGTTCTTTTCTTTTGCCCCGGCCATATTCAAAACAATGCAGGTGTATTGATACGCCTGCTTCGTGCAGCGCCTTGATTTTGTAAAGCACATCCACAACTCCGCCATAATCGGCAGGGTAAGGCACATCAAACGAAACAATATGTAAATGTTTATCAGCCAAAGAGATTTTTATAAAAATTGATGAGTGTTTTTTCTTCCTGCTGCCAATTTAATTGTTCTGCAGCTTTTATGCAGTTACTTTTTAATCTTTTGTATAAAACAACATCGTGCAGTAAAAGGTTCATTCCTTCTGCAATTGATTTTTCACTTGTATCGGGAATAAGCAATGCAACATCATACTCCTTGTTTATTTGCCTGTAGGAAGGATAGTTTACACAAACCTGCGGCACACCTGCCTGTATATAATCAAAAAAACGGTTAGCCAGCGAATAGTAATTACTCAATCCGTTGTTTTCGAAAAGTGTAACTCCTGCAAAAGCCTGTGAAGTAATGTGCTTTAATTCTTCCGGCTGAAGTTTGCCTTTCAGTATCACTTTATCGGCTAATTCATTTTCTTTAATCAACGATTTTGTTTGCTCAATAAAATTTCCATCACCGTAAATAAATAAAGGAGCGTCTACATTCTTCATTGCCGGAATCAGTGTTTCAAAACTTCTTCCTTCATTTACTGCTCCCTGGTAAAGAAAGAAAATCGTTGGTGGAAGCTGATCTGTAATTACTGCCTGGTTGTTTTCCCTTTTGAACGGAACATTTCTCACCACTTCATAATTCACACTGTACATTTTCTTAAACTCTTCAGCAATAGGCATGCAAACTGTATAACCAAATTTGAATTTCGGTACAGCAAACCGTTCAATCTTCTTCCATATTTTATAACGTGATGGCCGGGTAACCACTTCTTTCATCTCACAAAACAATTCATGTGCATCATACACACGCTTAGTTCCTTTTAGTGAAGATGCAAACAGGCATGGAAGAATAGTATCAAGATCAATAGCACAAATACAATCAGCTTTCTGAAACAATAACCAGAAAAAAAGACGCAGGTTATACTCTGCATAAAACAAAATTCCTTTTGTGCTGAAGCAGGAAAGACGTTTTTGCTTAAATGTTTTTTGCTTAAGTGGAAGAGAGGTTGACAGCTTTCTGCCCACCAGTGTTACATCATAGCCTTGTGCTGCTAATGATGTACAGATGCGGATCATCCGTTGATCATAATTTAAATCGTTAGTAACTGTACAGATAATCCGGGACAATGATGTAAATAGATTTTATGCAATTTACTAAAATGAAATTTGAATGACTTAATCAGTTCGCTTACCCAACCAAATACCGAGTGATAAATTCGATATTAAACCAAACTCCTGGTTAATTAACGGGTTAAGAATACTTGGCCCGATATTGAAATCAATACTAAACCTGTTTTTATAGTTTCGTTGTAATCCCCACACGATTCCTGCATCGTATACTGCTGTTGTAGTTTTGATTGTTGATCCGTTTTCGGGATAATAAGTTTCAATTGAGTAGCCATATTTGCCACTTACAGCAAAATAATTGGCAGAGTTTCTTTTGATGTTCTTTCCTGCTTCTGCCCGGTGTTTAAAATTATAATAGTACCTGCCTTCGGCTGAAAGAAGCGGGGTGGGGGTAAACGAAAAATGATTTCTGCCATTCAGCAATACCCCACTGGAGTAAGAAAATGCAGGGAAAACGGCTGCTTTCAGTTTAACTGTAAATTTATTGCCTGTGGCCATTTCATATGAAATGCCGGGCGACAGAATTGTTGCCGTAAGTAAATTTTCAGCAAATTTCTTTTCCTGGGCTTTTGTTTGGGCTAGCATGAGAAAAACTAAAACGGTAGCGATGATTTTCATAAATCTGTTTTAACGAAAATAAAAAATCAGGTGGTTTTATTTCTTTTGGAGATTCATTTAGTTATCTTGACTGTTAATTATGAAAGAACGCATCATCACTTTTTACGCTGCTTTTGCTGATGCTGATTGGGAAACAATGGCAGAATGTTACCATGAAAAGGCAGTTTTCAGCGACCCGATTTTTTCCGGATTAGAAGGAAAAGAAATTGCTGCCATGTGGCAGATGCTTATTGAACGCAGCAAGGGCCACCTTGATGTTGCATTCAGTAATGTGGTGGCAGATGAGTATAAAGGCCGGGCCGATTGGGTAGCCGAGTACATTTTTTCAGCTACAAAACGGAGGGTCATCAACCGTATTCATGCCGAATTTGAGTTTCTGGACGGTAAGATTATACGCCATACCGATTCATTTAATCTTCATAAATGGGCGTCGCAGGCATTGGGAATCAAGGGAAAACTGCTGGGAGGCTTTTCTTTTTTCCGTCAAAAGCTTCAGAAATCAGCACGACAAAGCCTGGACGACTTTATGAGTAAGAATTTTTCATGACCTTTGTTCCTCTTTTTTCAGACTTTTCCTTTACCTTTGCCGCCACTTTTATAGATGTAAAAATTCGGATGAATTAAAAAAATTTCAGATGTCAGCAATTACAAAAGAAAAAAAAGCAAGCATTTTCGCAACTTACGGTGGTAGTGAAAAAAACACCGGTTCAATTGAAGGGCAAGTTGCACTGCTCACTGAGCGTATTAACCACATTTCCGGCCACCAGAAAGCCAACAAAAAAGACTTTTCTACCCAGCGTGGTTTGATGCAGATGGTTGGTAAGCGTAAGCGCCTGCTCAGCTATCTCAGCAAGAACGATCTTGCAGGTTACCGTGCATTGATTGAGAAACTCGGACTCCGTAAATAATTACGGCTATGTAATAAATCATTATTCCCAACACTATCTGATGCTGTTGGGAATTTTGTTTTTCCTACAGGTTTCTCCCTTTCATTAAATTATTCACAGAATTGCTGCCGGTAACTATTCTAACCTACTCCGGCACGTACATTCACAAACAACATTGTATGTTATCACAACCTATCAGTAAGTCATTTGATCTGGGAGGTGGCCGCATTGTTACCATCGAAACAGGTAAGTTGGCCCGTCAGGCCGATGGTGCGGTTACAGTTCGCCAGGGAAATTGCGTAATACTTGCTACAGTAGTAGCCAATAAAGAACCAAGAGAAGGACAGGATTTCTTCCCATTGTCAGTAGATTACCAGGAAAAATTTGCATCTGCAGGTCGTATTCCCGGTTCATTTTTTAAGCGTGAAGCAAGGCTAAGCGATTATGAAGTACTTGTTAGCCGTTTGGTTGACCGTGCACTTCGTCCGCTTTTCCCTGAAGATTATTTCTGCGATGTGCAGGTATTAATCTCTCTTATTTCATCTGATTCTGAAGTTATGCCCGATGCATTGGCTTGTTTAGCTGCATCAGCTGCTTTGGCTGTTTCAGATATTCCAATCAAAGAAATTATTTCAGAAGTACGTGTTGCAATGATTGATGGCGAAATGGTGGTTAACCCAAGCCGCACTCAACTTGCAAAAGCAACTTCTGATTTCCTTATAGCTGCAACCGAAAAGAACCTGATGATGGTGGAAGGTGAAGCAAAAGAATGCAGCGAAGAAGAACTGATTAAAGCGCTCGAAATTGCACATGATGCAATCCGTGTACAGATTAATGCGCAGGCTGAATTAAGAGCTGCAGCTGGTGTTACAACCAAGCGTGATTATACCAAGCCAGTACAAAACGAAGTGATCAACGAAAAAGTGATTGCTTTTGCAAAAGATAAAGTGTATGCTATTTCTAAAAGCGGAAGCAGCAAGCACGAACGCAGCGATGCTTATGATAAAGTAAAAACAGAGCTGATTGAAAGCCTTGGTGAAGAAGCAAGCGATGAAGACAAAAAATTAGCAAAAAAATACTACGAAGACCTGAAATGGGAAGTGGTGCGTAATATGATTCTTGATGATCGTATTCGCCTTGATGGCCGCCAGTTAGACCAGGTTCGTCCATTAGCAATGGAAGTTGAACCATTGCCTTCACCACACGGTTCTTCATTATTTACACGTGGTGAAACGCAATCATTAACTACAGTAACACTTGGTACCAAGCTTGATGAACTGTTGATTGAAAGTGCTGCAAAAAGTGAATTTTCAAAATTCATCCTGCATTATAATTTCCCTCCTTTCTCAACAGGTGAAATCAAAATGATGCGTGGTCCCGGCCGTCGTGAAGTTGGTCACGGTAACCTTGCTATGCGTTCACTGAAACAAATGATGCCTGGTAATGAATATCCATATACCGTTCGTGTTGTGAGTGATATTCTTGAATCTAACGGTTCATCTTCTATGGCAACTGTTTGTGCCGGTTCATTAGCGTTAATGGATGCAGGTGTACCTCTCCCTAAACATGTGAGTGGTGTTGCAATGGGATTAATTACAAGAGCTACTGATGGCAAGTTTGCTATCTTAACTGATATTCTTGGCGATGAAGATCACCTTGGCGATATGGACTTTAAAGTAACCGGTACACGTGAAGGTATTTGCGGTGTGCAGATGGATATTAAAGTTGATGGCCTGAGCATGGTTGTAATGCGTGAAGCATTAGAGCAGGCTCGTAAAGGACGTTTGCATATTCTCGAAGCAATGTATGAGTGTATTGCAGAACATCGTGCAGAAGTGAAGCCACATGCACCACGTATGGAGAAGATGATCATCGACAAAGAATTCATTGGTGCAGTTATCGGGCCACAGGGTAAAGTAATCCAGGAAATTCAGCGTGAAACCGGTACAACCATTACTATTGAAGAAGTAGGTAATTATGGTGAAGTAAGTATCTTCTCACAGGAAAAAACAGGTTTGGAGAAAGCTGTAGCATGGGTGAAAGGAATTGTTGCACTTCCTGAAGTTGGTGCAGTATACGAAGCAACAGTAAAAGGCATTAAAGAATTTGGTGCTTTTGTTGAATTCCTGCCGAAGAAAGAAGGTTTGTTACATATCAGCGAAATCAGCTGGAAGCGCCTTGAAAGTATGGAAGGTATTTTCAAAGTAGGTGATATTGTGAAAGTGAAGCTGATTGGTCTCGATCCAAAAACAGGTAAGTTTAAACTCAGCCGTAAAGCATTAATGCCAAAGCCGGATGCTGCTCCTAAACCACAACAGCAACCAAGACCAGAGGCAACTGATAATGCCGATGAGAAGTTGTAAACTTTAAATGAAATAGTGAACTTTACAGTCCCGCACAGCATGCGGGACTTTTTTATTGATATGAACAATTACATTAAAGCAAGTATTGATTCTTCGGCTGAAGAAGAACGGGAAATATTAATTGCATTACTCAGCAATGAAGGTTACGATGGGTTTGAGGAAACAGCATCGGGACTTAATGCCTATATCAGCGAAGAACAGTTTGATGATGCATTATTAAAAGAAATTCTGCAGCCATTTGCAAAATCGGTTCAAACAGAAATCATTGCTCCCAAAAACTGGAATGCTGAATGGGAAAGTAATTACGAGCCTGTAATTGTTGAAGACTTTGTTGCGGTACGTGCACATTTTCATCAGCCCGTTGCCGGCGTAAAACATGAAATTATCATTACACCCAAAATGAGTTTTGGTACCGGGCATCATGCAACAACATGGCAGGTCATGAAGTTGATGCAGGAAATAGATTTCACCAATAAAACTGTTTTTGATTTTGGTTGCGGTACAGGAGTGCTTGCTATTCTTGCTGAAATACTCGGGGCATCATCGGTACTTGCTGTTGATAACGACGACTGGTGTATTGAAAATTCATTAGAGAATGTGACCAATAACCATTGCACAAAAATTGAAGTGAAGAAAGGAGAAGCACCACCGTCCGATCTGCAATTTGGAATTATACTGGCTAATATCAACCGTCATATTCTGTTGCAGAACATGGATATAATGGCAAAGGCACTAGAAGAAAATGGTTACCTGCTGATCAGCGGATTTTATAAAGATGAAAATTCATTGCTTGCTGATGCCGCAAAGGCAAACGGGTTGCAACTAATCAAAGCATCTGATCGTCATAACTGGAGTGCAATGCTCTTTCAAAAGATGAAATAATGAACCTGCTGCTGCTTACCATATCAGCTTATATAATTGGTTCTGTTCCCACGGCTTACTGGATCGGGAAAATGTTTTTTGGTATTGATATCCGTGAACATGGAAGTAAAAACATGGGAGCATCCAACACCTTCAGGGTAATGGGTCCCTGGTGGGGAACGGTTGTGCTGCTTGTTGATTTATTGAAAGGTATTGCTGCAGTTCAGCTGGCACAACTTGTGCAGCCGGGCGATTGGCTTGGTAGTGAAAAAATGTTCTGGCAATTGTTACTCGGACTTATTGCAGTGCTAGGACATGTATTTCCATTGTTTGCAGGTTTCAGGGGAGGAAAGGGAGTGGCAACTTTGTTTGGAGTAGTACTGGCTATTCAACCATGGACGGCACTCATCAGTATTGCTGCATTTGTTGTAGTGGTGTTTTTAACGAAGTACATTTCGCTGGGTTCAATAATTGCAGCAGTTGTGTTTATGATTTGTGTGTGGTTTGCATTTAATGAAACCAATGTATACATGCGCTGGTTTTCGATTATAGCAGCTGTGCTGGTGATTTTTAATCACCGTTCAAATCTTGCACGGCTGATAAAGGGTAGTGAAACAAAAATTGGTTTCCCGAAACGAAATAAAAAAAATGAATCTTAACATTCGTTGAGCAGAATAAAGAAAAGATTTGGTACGTTAATTGAATTTAATAACGGCATATAAACTGTTTTGAACGGATAATAAAACAATCAACAAATGAAAAAAATACTCAGCCACATTTTACTCGCAGCAGTTTTACTGGCAGGTTGTGCTAAAAACCAGGTAACAGGCCGTAAGCAGCTCATCCTGCTTCCTGAATCGGAATTACAAACAATGGCAGGGCAGCAGTACAAGCAGTTTCTGACTGAAAATAAAGTAGTGTCAACATCTGTAAATAAAGATGCTGAAATGGTTCGTCGTGTAGGTACAAGAATAGCTTACGCCATTACAAAGTATTATGAGCAACAGGGCAAGCCGAAAGTGTTAGATGGCTACCAGTGGGAATTTAACCTTGTTGATAATAAAGAAGTGAACGCATGGTGTATGCCCGGCGGAAAAGTTGTTGTTTATACCGGCTTGCTTCCGGTAACACAAAACGAGGCAGCATTGGCAGTTGTTATGGGGCATGAAATTGCACACGCCATTGCACTTCATGGTAACGAACGGATGAGCCAGGGTGTAATGCAGCAATTGGGTGGCGTGGCGTTACAGGTGGCTTTGGCAAATAAACCTGCCGAAACACAAAACTTGTTTTTATCTGCCTATGGTGTTGGCTCAACAGTAGGAGCTATTCTGCCTTTCTCCCGTAAACAGGAACTGGAAGCAGATGAGTTTGGGTTGCGTTTTGCTGCAATGGCTGGCTACAATCCCCAAGAGGCAATTAACTTCTGGCAACGTATGGCACAGGCAAGTAACGGTCAAAAACCACCGGAAATTTTAAGCACTCACCCTTCTGATCAAACCCGTATTCAGAAGATGCAGCAATATGTAAACGAAGCAATGCCTTATTACAAACCGATCGGCAAATAACCATAAAGGCCAATAATGTTGAAAGTCCTGCAATTTTTGTAGGACTTTTTCTATGTTTTAGGAAAAAACGCCTTCCCGCTGTGCGTTACTGGGGAAAATTTGTTAACTTTGCTCCCCTATTCAGTTCTCATCAAAATTTAATTTGGCATGTCTATTTCTCTCTTGGAAAAACTCCAATTGAACGAAGAAAAGAACTTACTCATCCAAGGTTTACCATCTTCAATCGAAAAGCAATTTGTTAAGTTATCATTCGCAAAGAATGTTACGCCTCTTTTGCGTAGTAAAAAGATTGATTTTGCCTTGGTCTTTGCAGTTAATCAAACACAGTTAAACGGAATTTTGAAGGAAGTACTCCCGGCTTTGGCTCCAAACGCTAAATTCTGGATTGCCTATCCTAAAACAGCTTCCAAAATTGTGAGCGATTTAAACCGCAGCGGCAGCTGGCAGTTTGTGTGCCAGTGCGGATTTGAAACTTCAGAAGAAGTAGTGTTGGACCATGTTTGGACAGCCTTGCGCTTTGAAAGAGCAATGGCATTAAATCCAAAGGCCACAAGAACAAACAGAACTTCAAGGTTGAGTCCTGCTGAAGCTTAAGATCCGGATTGTAACCAACTTACTGGCCGTCTTTTAAAGACGGCTTTTTATTTTGCATAATTATGAGTCATAAAAATATTGAAATCAAAGCCCGCTGCAGCGATGCTTCTTTCATCAGGCAATACCTGCTTAATCATGAAGCTGATTTTAAAGGTACCGATGAACAAACCGATACTTATTTCAATGTTCCCAACGGCAGGTTAAAACTGCGCCAGGGTAATATTGAAAACTCATTGATATTTTACGACAGGGAAAATGTTGCCGGACCTAAAATGAGCAAAGTGAATTTATTTCCCGTTCCACAAAACAGCGACATGCTGAAGCAGATATTAATTAATGCAAACGGCATTAAAGTAACAGTGAAAAAGAAACGTGAAATTTACTTTATTGAAAATGTTAAGTTTCATATTGATGAAGTGGAAGGACTTGGCAGCTTTGTTGAAATTGAAGCAATTGATAAAGACGGATCAATCGGTTTAGAAAAAATAAATAAGCAATGCAGTTATTATCTCCGGGAATTCGGGATTAAAGACGAACATCTTTTAACGCATTCTTACAGCGATTTGCTGATGAAGGAATCATAGCTTTGTAGTTTAGTATGAACTGGAAGTACAATCATCCCCTGCGGAATTTATTTACGTATGCTGTTTTTATACTGCTGCTGGCAGGAGTTATTTCATTGCTTGTTGCAGGTAAAGAACAGGTATTTCTGTTTCTCAATCAACGTCATTCTGATGCTGCTGATTTGTTCCTGAAGTATTATACTTATTTAGGTGAAGGATTGGTAATGGCTTTGCTTGGCGTATTGCTTTTTGCAGCGGGTAAACGTAAACTGGGAGTATTACTTGTTATTGGTTTTGCATTGAGCGGATTACTTGCGCAGGGATTAAAACGGGTAAAAGAAAATCCACGGCCGGGTTTGTATTTTCAGCAAGCGGGCATTGTACATTCTGTTGATGGTCATTTACTGAAAGGGAAAAATAGTTTTCCCAGCGGGCATACTACTACAGCTTTTGCTATGTTTAGTTTGCTTGCTTTTGCAACAAGAAACAAAGCATTGCAGCTGGTTTATTTTGTTGCAGCTTTAGCTGTTGGTTATTCACGTATTTATCTGGGACAGCATTTTACAGCCGATGTGTTAGGTGGTGCTGCACTTGGTTTTTTAAGTTCTTACTTTTTATTCTGGTTGTTCAGGAACAAAGAGTGGGAGTGATTATCGCAAAATAACTGTTCCTAATTCCTTTGTTAATTCCATTTCCATTTGTTTCAGGTGCTGATGTGTGCGGATGAGAGTAAGCAACTCTTCTTCGTTATGAGGTCTTTCCATGTCACGCTGATTTTCTTCAATCATGCGTTTTATTTTCCGGAGCTTCAGGTAAATAATAACAGATGTTACTTCCTGCCGGTACAGATCTTCTTTAGTTGGCAAACCGGCTTCATAAATTTTAATCCAGTTGGGACTGATCTCCTCGCTGAAATCAGCAAGGGCAACAACCGCTTTACTGATCTTCTGATCTTCATGAAACAAAAAGTTTTTCATCGTAGGTTCCATCCCGTTATTGAGCCACTGCTTATACTGGTCAATGATCATTTGCAGTTCAGGATTATCAATCATATCCCATTCTTCGCTTTCAGCTAAAATGAATTGAGCTGTTGTTGAATCATCATCCCACGGAAGCAAACCAAAATCGAGTAAGCAACGCACAAGAGCACGTTCGTTTTGCTCATCGGTTGAAAGCAGTTGTGCAGTTGCATTTTCAAATGTTTCCTGCGGAAAAGAATCCTGCAGCAATTCCTCTTCTGTTGGAAGTTTTTGCTCCAGCTTACTTACACGTTCACGGATAAATTTATTGACGAGTGCATGCAAACCTGCTTCATCAATTTTTAATAACTCAGCACTTTTATGAATATAATCCTGCTGGCGTGTAAAGTCTTCAACTTTATTAATGCGGCTGATGCTTTCTGCAATGGTGTTAACCGCTGCTGCTTTTTTGGTTGAATCATTTCCGGCATCTTTCAGCATTACTTCCAGCTGAAAGAGGATCACATCTTTTTTATTTTGTTTGATGAATTCGGTAAAGCCCGAAGCACCAACTTTATTTACATAACTGTCAGGATCTTCCTTATCAGGAATCAACACCAGCCTTACATTCAATCCTTCTTCCAATGCAAGATCCAAACCACGCATGGCTGCTTTTACACCGGCAGCATCCCCATCGTAAAGAATGGTTAAGTTGTTGCTGTATTTTTTTATCAGCCTTAACTGATCAGGCGTTAATGAAGTACCACCACTTGCAACCACGTTTTCAATTCCGGCCTGGTGTAAAGAAATTACATCGGTATAACCTTCCACCAAAAGACATTCATCATTTTTATCAATGGCCTGCCGTGCAAAATAAGTACCGTAAAGAATTTTGCTTTTGATGTAAACTTCGTTCTCCGGTGTGTTGATGTACTTCGGTGCATTTTCTTTTTTGCCAATGATACGTGCACCAAAACCAATTACTTTTCCGGTGTTGTTGTGAACAGGAAAAATAATCCGTTCCCGGTAATTATCAACTAACTGGCCATTACGCTCAACAACAATTCCGGTTTTTGTCAATAACTCTGGATTGTATTGCTGTTTAATGGCTTCAGCAGCAAATGCATCTCTTTGCTGCGGTGAATAACCTAACTGAAATTTATGAATGATGTCTTCCCTGAATCCACGTTCTTTTAAATAAGTGAGGGCAACTGATTTTCCTTCTTCTGTTTCAAACAACTGCTTTGCAAAAAACTGTTGCGCAAAAGAGTTGATGATAAACAGGCTGTCGGCAGTTTGCCGCTGCTGTACCACTTCGGGCGAAGAATAAGTTTCTTCAATGGTTACATTGTACTTGGCAGCAAGAAATTTCAGTGCATCAACATAGCTGTACTTTTCATGCTCCATTAAAAAGCTTACAGCATTACCACTGCGTCCGCAACCAAAGCACTTGTAAATTTCCTTGGCTGGCGAAACAGTAAAGGATGGTGTTTTTTCGTTATGAAAAGGGCAAAGACCAAGATAGCTGCTGCCTCTTTTCTTGAGCTTTACAAAGCCGCCAACGATTTCCACAATATCAATGCGGCTGAGTATTTGTTGTATGGTTTCCTGTGTAATCAAGTGGCTGGCAAATTACGAAGAAAAATTTGTCTATTTCGATGGGAATATAAATACCGGCAAAGGGTTATAGTTCCCTGCGGATTGATACAAAAATGTTTCGCCCGATTAATGGCAGCGTGGAGTAGTACTGAAATAATGGAGAAGAACGTTCTGTAATAATAAATTGCTTTTGATTAAAAATATTTTCTGCTTTCAAACGCAAACTTAGTTTTCGTTTTTCTATGTTTTTCACAATCTCAAAATCTGAAAATAAAATGGAGTTTGAACTGTTTTGGGTTATTTTGTTTTTATAATGATCAATGGATAAAGTGCAGCTGTATGTTTTAAATAGTATGCCTTTCAATATTATTCCGTTTACCAAATTGGTATTTGTTTTAAAGCTTTGATTTTGTACGGTGCCTGGAAGTTTTACAGCATATATTTCTACCCCTGATTTAAGTGTAAGAAAGTATTTTTTGTTCCAGTTGCGTTGAATTTTTAATGAAATATTGTTGTTGGTCGTATTTGTCTTTTTTATCTCTGAATTTAATTGTATTAAACGGCTGCTTGTAAAAATGTTGTTGGCAATAGTAACTTTCGATCCCAGAAATACAACAGGAAAAACATAGTCAATTGTTGCAAAATAATAATAAGTTGGTCGGCTTCCTGTAACAGAGATTGTACTGTAAGATAGAATTCCTGTATAAGATTGTTGATAAAGTGGTGCTGTTAAATTAAAAGATATTAACTGTGTTAATCTTAAGCGTGAATTTTTAAAAGTAAAGTATAGCGAATTTGATGCTGAATAAGATTTTTCTGCTATAAACGGAGTGTTATAATTCTGGAATTGTGCAATCCCAACTGGATAGATGTTTGAATGCAGGTTATAAATTTCCTGAGAATTGGTTTTATAGGCAATTTTAAATTCTGATTGTAATATATTTCCAAAATTGTGTCTTTGACCAAGCGTAATTTCTATTGCAGGTTTAATAGTTTGGTTTTGTTTGTTTGATTCGTTAATATTAATAAAGTAAAATCCTGCATCAGCAATCATATAAAATGGCTGCTTAAACATTTTGAAACCATATTTTAAATTGGTGCTGATTTTTCCTGTTTCATATACACCTGAATTTGATAAACCGGGAATTGCAATTTCAGGTAAAGTACTGTTTGCTGAGTTGAAGTTTAAATTAGAGCTAAGCTGTACACGCTTATAATCTATGTTCAGATTATAATTAATCAGTCTTTTTTTTGTTTTAATAAAAACTGAAGTATTTGTTTTTAGGAAGTCAGATTTATTTAAATAATACTGATTGAAATTTTTATATGCAGTGTCTGGTAAGTTAAATAGTTTTTGCCAGTTTGGGGAAATGGCCATTATTTCCTGCGGGAAATTGAAATGACCATATTCTGCTTTAAACTGGAAGGCTTTGTTTATGGAAATACGTTTTGTGTAGTTTAATTTCCCGCTAAAAGAAAGCCAGTTGTTTTTAATTTTCGATTGAGATTCATAAAATAAATTTTTTTGCAGAATCTGCTCCGATTCTGTTTGGAGTACAATGTCTTTTATAACTGAAAAGGAAACCTGTAAAACAGATTTTTTAGTCAAGTCAATGTCAAGATATTCGGATATTTTAAACAAGGTTGGTTTTAAAACAGAGTAGTGTGCAGAATTGGAAAATATGTACTCGTTGCCAGAGAAAATTGATGAGCTGTCTGATATATTTTGCTTTTGCTTATCGGCAAGAAAAGAAAAATCTGTTTTACTGTTTATTTTTTTGTTTATCCTGGAATTAATCTGAAGCTGTGTATTAAAAAGGTTGTTTCGCAAGTACCGGCTGGAAGAAAACTCATTGATCGTTGTAATAGCTGGGTTGATTGATCCATTTTCAGCACTCATGTATTGCTCGCCTTTTGTTTGTAGCAGTTCATTGTAACTAAGCTTCTGCCCATAATTATTGAAATTTGAGATTAAGCCAAATTTTATTTTCGAACTGATTTTGAATAGTACTGGATTAACTAAATATCTTTTGTTTGTTCCCAGGCCAGCTTCTGCATCCCCAAAAGTTATTTTTTTATGTTCTTTTTTGATTGATAAATTTAACGTTACATTTTTTTCATCGGTTACGCCTTTCAACTTGTTATTTGAACTCTGATTTTCGATTGCCTGCAGATTCTGGATTACATGTATTGGAAAATTGGCTAACAGTAAGTCAATTTTATCTGCAAATAATTCTTCTCCGTCAATTGTAATTTTTTGTACAGGATTGTTTTTATACATCAATCCATTATCGGTTTTGGTAAATCCGGGAATGTTACTGATGAGTTCAGCCAGTTTTCGCTGACCGGGTTCTTTAAATGAATTTGGATTAAAAAAAGTGGTATCTCCTTTTTTCCATTGCGCCCAATTTTCGCCCACTATAATTTCCTGTAATTCTTTTGGTTTAATTTTTAAAACCATTTCAGCAATATATGATTGCCCAGACTGAACAAACAGAATTGTAGTATCGTCATAATACCCGGTATGGCTTGTGGTTATTTCCAGCGTATCTTCTTTTACGCTGGAAAGTTTAAAAAGGAAACTATTGACAGCTCCAAAACTTTTGTAAGCAATTACCCGGTTTTCTGATTTGCTGGTAATCTTTAAACTGCAATCCTGCAAAGGCTCTTTTTTTTCGGTGAGTATTTTTATCTGCAGGTTAATATTCTTTAACTGTGCAGTTATTGAACCTGTTTCAAGAAAAAAGGTTAGCAATCCAAGCAATATTATTTTGTAACAGCTCATCATTACTGATTCATGATAGATGATTTTTTACTGTCTTTACCGGACTTAAGACCTGTGTTTTCATTAAACTTTGCTTTTTTAAAAATTTCCGGCCAGAAAACTGAATCATCAATTGGTTCATTTAGTTTAAAATCTTTTAGTGAATAGGTAAAACCGGTGTTATCGCTGGTATATTCAACGACTAAACCAGGTATATCTCTTAACCCCATTAAGCCAAAGCCTAAATCAATTTTTGGATAGTACCAGATTTCCATAATTATTTTTTCTTTGTAAATCCTAACTGCATGTTTACACTCAAGCCCGTTAATTATTTTGGTATCTGGCAATATTTTCCAAAATGTGGAATTGGGTTTATAAATAAAGCTGACAAATTCTTTTGGTGCTAAAGAACGGTAATTGTAAGTCCAAAAACGCAATGAATCTGTATTATGTATCGAAATAAACTGCACGGTATCTATATCAAGAATAAATTGATTTGTAGTTCCATTTTCGGAAACTGGTAAATCGACTAACCCACTTGGATAATCGGGCAAGTATAGTGGCTTCAAAAACGAAATTATTTTCGCATTTGACTTATAAATATGTCCGTCATAAAGTAGGTCAATACTTGTTTTTTTGCCAGGATCTGTTTCAAAAGAAAAAGTTCTTTTTACTGTATAGTGGGCTTCTATTGTTTGAGCCGTGCTCTGTGTAATACAAAATACCAATAGTAAAATAGTAATGACTTTCATAGTATTTTTTGAGTTAAATGGTGTAAAAAGAATCAAAAGCAATGTTATTTAATTTAACTTTTTTGTTTATTCGGGAATGGAGCACTCAGCCTGAGCTTCTGCAACTTTTACTGCTAATGAAGCTGCTGCGGCATTAGTAGCACATTCATTTGCGGTTGCTTGTGCAATATCACAGTTATAGGCGGTTGCAGAACATTCACCGCCAGCAGTAACAACGAGTGTAGATCCTAAACTTTCACAATAAAAAGCATACGTGGCAATTTTGCGGGCTGTTTTTGTGCAAGATGTTTTTTGAATTTCTAAAACTTTTGTTTTTTCGTTATCAGTTTTGTTTACATTATTAGCTGGGGGGGGGGGAGTAGGATCCCCATTAAGGCCAGCAAGAATCGAAAGTAATAAAATGGTGTTCATAATTTCGTGTTTTTAGGTTTGCTTTTGATCCATAATAAATTTATGGCATTTGTGTTAGATTTTATTGTGCAAACGTATGCGCTTGTGTTTCTGTGATTTGTTTCACTTAGTGGCAATATTTTAATTTATATCACGACCTGTAGCAACTTTTCACTTAAGATAATTGATGCCATAAATACCAAACGTACAAGTGTGCGACGCAACAGGCGATGCTATGAAAAACTATTGCCGGTAACACAAAAGCTGTTTGCGCAAACGTTTCTAACGGATGGTAGTATCGTGGAAAATTACCTTACATTTGCACCCGTTATGACAATTGAAAAATTAAACGATATAAGGGAACGCATTCTTGTCCTGAGGAGGTTTCTTTGACGTCGAGAACCGACAATACAAAATTGCAGAGGACAAACAACTATCTCTGAGCCCCGGCTTCTGGGACGATAATAAGCGTGCAACAGAAATTCTGAAAGAAATTAAAAACAATGAATATTGGGTAGGTCTTTATGACCAAACCAGTACTGCTGTTGAAGATTTTGCTGTGCTGTTTGAATTCTGGAAAGCTGGCGATGCCACTGAAGAAGAAACAAAAGAAGCATACGACAATGCCGTAAATGCAATTGAAGATGCAGAGTTTAAGAGTACATTAAACCAGCCGGAAGATGAACTGCCTGCAGTGCTTCAGATTAATTCTGGTGCAGGTGGAACTGAAAGCCAGGACTGGGCGCAGATACTTGCACGTATGTACCGCATGTATGGCGAACGCCAGGGTTGGAAAGTAACTGAACTCGATTGGCAGGATGGTGATGGTGCCGGTATTAAAACCTGTACTTACCAATTTGAAGGTCCGTTTGCTTATGGTTTTCTGAAAGCTGAAAATGGTGTGCATCGCTTGGTGCGTATTTCACCTTTTGACAGTAATGCACGCAGGCATACATCGTTTGCAAGTGTGTATGTGTACCCGTTAGTTGATGATACGATTGATATAGATATCAAAGACAGCGATGTAAAAATGGAAACTGCACGAAGCGGTGGTGCCGGTGGACAGAACGTAAACAAAGTAGAAACAAAAGTATTCTTAACACATATTCCTACGGGTATTGTAGTGGTGTGCCAAACAGAACGTTCGCAGCTGGGCAACCGTGAAAAAGCAATGACGATGCTGAAGAGCCGTTTGTATGAAGAAGAACTACGCAAACGCAATGAGCTGAAAGATGCGACCAATGCCAACAAGAAAAAAATTGAATGGGGAAGCCAGATAAGAAGTTATGTGTTCCATCCGTATAAAATGATTAAAGATCACCGTACTGATTTTGAAGTAGGAAATGTGCAGCCGGTAATGGATGGTGAACTGGATGGATTTATCAAAGCTTATTTGATGAGTGAGAAAGAGGCGGAGAGTTGATGAACTGCGACCAACATTAACCAATTTATATAATCGTAAAAAAAGCATTATGAATCTCGGTTATTTCAATTATCCCATGCCGGTTAATGAACCGGTGTTGAATTATGCTCCCGGATCGGCAGAGAAAAAGCGTTTAAAAGAAGTACTTGCTGAACTGAAAAGCAAAGAACTGGATGTGCCCATGTACATCGGAAACAAAGAAGTTCGTACAAATAAAAAATCAGCTATTCGTCCGCCACACGAGCATCAGCATGTGCTGGGTTATTTTCACACCGGTGATGAAAAACATGTACAGCAGGCAATTGATGCAGCTCTTGCAGCAAAAGAAAGCTGGGCAAACATGAGTTGGGAAAGCAGGGCAAATATTTTTCTGCGTGCAGCCGATTTGATTGCAACGAAGTACCGTCCGTACATGAATGCAACAACAATGCTTGGCCAAAGCAAAAATGCTTTCCAGGCTGAGATTGATTCTGCATGTGAGATTATCGACTTCCTTCGTTTCAATGTTCATTTCTTAAGTGAAATATACCGCCAGCAACCCATCAGCGGTGCAGGTATGCATAACAGAATGGAGTATCGTCCGCTGGAAGGATTTGTGCTTGCAGTAACACCGTTCAACTTTACAGCTATTGGTGGCAACCTGCCAACAAGTGCAGCCATGTGCGGCAATGTGGTTGTGTGGAAATGTGCCAACACACAGGTGTACAGTGCACAGATGTTCATGAAGATTCTGAAAGAAGCTGGTTTGCCTGATGGTGTGATTAACCTGGTTTATGTAAGTGGTCCAACTGTAGGACAGGTTTGCTTTAATCATAAAGAATTTGCCGGTGTTCATTTCACCGGTTCAACTGGTGTGTTCAACAACATGTGGGAAACCATTGGAAAGAATATGGGTATGTACCGTTCTTATCCACGTATTGTTGGTGAAACAGGTGGTAAGGATTTTGTGATTGCTCACAAGAGTGCTGATCCTGATGTTGTGGCAACTGCATTACTACGTGGTGCATTTGAATACCAGGGACAGAAATGTTCAGCAGCATCAAGAGCATACATCCCATCAAACATTGCAGATAAAGTAAAGAAGAAACTGGTTGCAGGTATCAACAGTTTTAAAATGGGAACTGTGGAAGATTTTACCAATTTTATCAATGCAGTTATTGATGAAAAAAGTTTCGACAGCATCAAGGCATATATTGATGGAGCAAAACGTTCAAAGAAAGCAGCAATTATTGCCGGTGGTGAATGCAGTAAGAAAAACGGTTACTTTATTCAGCCTACTGTCATTGAAGCATTGGATCCGAAATATGTAACCATGTGCGAAGAAATCTTCGGACCAGTATTAACCATTTACGTTTATCCTGCTAATTCATTTGAAGAAACATTGAAGCTGGTTGATCAGACTTCACCTTATGCTCTTACGGGTTCTGTGATTTCGCAAGACAGGGAAGCAACTGAATCAGCAACTGCCAAACTCCGTAATGCTGCTGGTAATTTTTATATCAATGATAAACCTACAGGTGCAGTAGTTGGTCAGCAACCATTTGGTGGTGCAAGAGGAAGTGGCACGAATGATAAGGCTGGAAGTATTCTGAATCTTTATCGTTGGTTAAGTGCACGTACAATTAAAGAAACATTTAATCCGCCAACTGATTACCGCTATCCGTTTCTTGGCGAAGAATAATTTTATTGATGAATGCAAATCATAATGAAAAGATCGTTCCAAAAGAACGATCTTTTTTTATGCACATTTACCAGGGACTTTTTTCACTCCGTAATTAATTGCATGATTCAAACTTTGTTACGGCTTTGAACAGTGGAAAACTGATGTTATTAAAAAATTGTTGATGAATGAAATGAGGCAATGAATTGCAGATCATCAGTTCTTTGGCATGGTTTTTTGAGGTGCAAGTTTGTTTTATGAAACGATATTATTCATTAAAATCAATTGCAATGAAAGTATTATTTTTTTCAGCAGTGATGTTGCTGTTATCACTATGTGTAACAGCACAAGAGCATGTGCATTACGGACTCAAAGCAGGATTAAACGTTACAAATTTTGGTAGTTCACCTAACGGAGATTATCAATCAAAAGCATGGTTTAATGCAGGAGGATTGGCTCATATTCATCTTAATCAATCATGGGCCTTGCAACCTGAAATAATGTATTCAGGACAAGGTGCAAAAATACCGGGTGGTGAAATTAACCTTCATTACATAAATATTCCTGTGCAGGTTCAGTATATGTTTAATAAAGGATTCCGGTTGCAAACCGGTCCGCAGCTTGGTTTACTGGCTGCAGCCAATTATGTTCAGAACGATGTAAAAACAGAAGCAAAAGATGCTTTTAAACCAGCTGATTTTGGATGGACATTCGGTGCCAGTTATGTAGGTAAATCCGGGCTGGGTGTTGATGCCCGTTATATACAGGGAATTACCCGTATTAATGAAGGTGGATCAAGAGATCTTTACAATCAGAATTTCCAGGTAGGATTGTTTTATCTTATCAAACATCATTACAAATAGAAACAGCAGTAGGGAGCTGCACCGCAGGTGCAGCTCCCTTTGTTTTAAATCGTTTCGGAAAGTTTAGAGAACTGTTCTATTTTTATACTGTGAAGCAACGGAATTTTGTTTGTGCCGGAACAACATTTAAAACATTGCAATGAAAACGATTTTATCAAACGAGCAATTGCTCCTTACCATACAGCGCCTCAGTCACCAGGTTATTGAAAATCATTTTCCCTTTAATGATACTGTGTTTGTAGGATTACAGCCAAGAGGTTATTTCCTTGCCGACAGGATTGTGGCTGAAATTCAAAGCCATTACCCTGAAAAAAAACTTTCTTACGGTAAACTGGATATTACTTTTTACCGTGATGATGCTCACAAGGGGATACATGTTGCCAACCAAACCACCATCGACTTCAGCATTGAAAATAAAAATGTAGTGTTGATTGATGACGTGCTTTACACAGGCCGCACCATCCGTGCTGCCATGGATGCTTTAGTTGACTTTGGCCGCCCGGCCAAGGTTGAATTGCTGGTGCTGATCGACCGCCGGTTTAACCGCCAGTTACCCATTCAGCCCGATTACACAGGTAAGGCAATCGACTCCATCCTCAGCCAGAAAGTAACTGTAGACTGGCAAAAACCAGAAGTTGTGTTGTATTAGTGAACCCTTTATCTTTGCTTTTTAATGCAACTATCCACTCGACATTTACTCGGCATTAAAGACCTTACTCCACAGGACATACAACTCATTCTCGACACAGCTGTTCAGTTCAAGGATGTATTACAGCGTCCCATCAAGAAAGTGCCTTCTCTGCGTGATGTAACCATTGTGAATTTATTTTACGAAAATTCAACACGTACAAGAATCTCTTTTGAACTGGCTGAAAAACGTTTGAGTGCCGATACAATCAATTTTACAGCTTCAGGATCATCAGCCGCAAAAGGAGAAACGCTGCTGGATACAGTGAACAATATTTTAAGCATGAAAGTGGATATGGTGGTGATGCGCCATAGTGCAAGTGGTGCTCCGCATTTTCTTGCCAAACACATTCCTGCTGCTATTGTAAATGCCGGCGATGGAATTAATGAACATCCCACACAGGCATTGCTGGATGCTTTTTCTATTCGTGAAAAGCTGGGTACACTTGAAGGAAAGAAAATTGCCATACTGGGCGATATCATGCACAGTCGTGTTGCATTGAGTAATATTTATCTGCTGAAGAAAATGGGAGCCGAAGTAACAGTTGCCGGCCCCCCCACACTTATTCCAAAATATCTTCAGCAATCATTTGGTGTAAATGTTTCTTACAACATTGAAGAAACATTACGTTGGTGCGATGTAGCCAATGTGCTACGCATTCAGCTTGAACGAATGAATCAACCGTTGTTCTCATCTCTTCGTGAATATAACCTGGCGTTTGGTATTAACCGCCGCCTGCTCGATTCTTTACAAAAGGAAATTGTGATTATGCATCCCGGTCCAATTAACCGTGGTGTTGAATTAGACAGTGATGTTGCTGATAGTAAACAATCAATCATTTTGCAGCAGGTTGAAAATGGCGTGGCAGTTCGTATGGCCGTTCTGTTCCTGCTTGCAGGCAAACGTTCAGAAAACTGATAGCCAATGCTGAGAACTATTCTCCTGCTTTTATTTTCCAATGTATTTATGACCATTGCATGGTACGGTCATCTGCGTCACCAGAATGTTGCATTGTGGAAAGTTGTACTCATTAGCTGGCTCATTGCATTATTTGAATATTGCCTCATGGTGCCGGCAAACCGCTTAGGTTATCAGAGTGGATTAAATGCATTTCATTTAAAAATGATCCAGGAAGTTATTACACTTGTTGTGTTTGGTGTGTTTGCTGTTGCTTACCTGCGTGAACCATTTCACTGGAAATATATTGTAAGTTTTGTTTTTCTCCTTGGTGCTGTTTATTTCATGTTTAAGAAATAATAAGTTAGCCTGTCAGTTTTTATTCCTTCCGGTTCGGTTACTGAGTTTACCTGCTCAGTCTTATTCACTTTCCTGCAAATAAGTGCACTTCTACTTTTGAGTTGTTATTCAATTCCTGATTAAAAAAAAATAAACAGATGAAAACGACAGCTAAAATTTTATTTGCAGTTACAGTACTGATTACTTTTCTGCTTCTCTCATGCAAAAAAGAAAACTCAGGTATTGGTGGTAAACAAAAAGTGAGTGTTTACTTAACCGATAATCCTGTAACCTTTGAACAGGTGAATATTGATATTCAAAAAGTGGAATTAAAAATTGAAGTGAAAGACAGCACTGGTACTGAGCATGAGTCGTGGGAAACATTGAATATTCGTCCGGGTGTTTACAATATTCTCAATTTCCGCAATGGTATTGACACGTTGTTTGCGTCTGGTTTTGTTTCGCAGGGTGAAATTAAAAAAGTACGACTCACACTTGGAACGAGTAATTCAGTTGTTGTAAATGGAGCAAACGTTCCTTTAGCATTGAAAGATGCAGTTGTTATCATTAATGTGGATGATATTTCAGAAATGAATGCAGCTAACATGAAGATCAATCTTGACTTTGATGCAGCCGGTTCAATTATTCTCAATAATAACGGCCAGTTTGAATTGTTGCCTCATATCCGCACTTTCTCTGATGAACATGACGGACGAATTGAAGGAAGAATTCTTCCAAAAGAAGCAGCTGCAATTGTAACAATGAAATCAGCAAGTCAAACGTTGCTTGCAATTCCCGGAAATGAAGGCGAATTTAAAATACGTGGCATCAAAGCCGGTACAGTTGATTTGTTTATCGATGCAACTGCAAATGGCTATCGTGATACAACAATTAAAAACATCGTTGTTGGCAATAATGAAATAAAGTTGCCAAACATCTTGCTACAGAAATAAAAAGTGAAAGGAAGATCCCGAAAAACCAACCGGGCCTGTTTTTACAGAGCCCGGTCTTTTATGTTAATGTGAAAACAAAAAAAGTTATTCCATTTCTTCGTCAAAACCCTCATCATAATCTTCTACCAGGAATTCATCTGAATCATTTTTACTGAGTTCGTTGGCTTCTCTTAATGTAAAACTATCCATACCTGTTGTTTGCGTCCATAAACCATGCTCTTTTACTAAAACCTGTGCTGGCAAACCAAAACGTACCTGGAAATCTCTTTCTAAATCAGCAATTTTTTCTTTGGGTTGAATATTGATAATTCCTTCAAGTGGCCCATCCTTCAGTTCTCTCAGTTTAATATCACATGGGTAGCGGTTGCATTCATCTGAAGCTTCAAAAATTTCATGTGGCGTTTTGTAAAACGCAAGCTTTAGATTGGGATAATGCGCCGAAAAAATATTTTTGATTTCCCTCAGTGTGATATCAGCATTTATCTTGATGTGCATAGCAGAAATTTTCGATGTAAAATTACTTTTATATGACATTTTCCTCCATGCCTGTCATCAGAAACGGGTATGACAAAAGTCAGCGTATTTCATTGAGAAAAACGGACAGTTACAAAACAAGTTTCCCGATTTTTCCTTTTGCTCCTGCAAAAAAAACTGATTTACCTTTTTTGGCTTTACGTACAACATGAAAACCTGTTGAAGAAATCAATTTCCAGTTGTTTCCGCCGTCAATGCTGTAATCAGCTCCGGTTATTCCACAGGTAATCAATGTTTTTTTAGTAATATATTCAACGCAGCTTCTGTAACCTGCTGGTGGAGTAGCAGGTGTGGAGAAACTTGAACCACCATCGCTTGAAAGAATACAATTTTTTTCTGACGATGCAGCATTGGTAAAATCGCCGCCAACAATTACAAAATGTTTGCGATCAAATACTGCTATTGAATTTGCCCCGGTTGTTTCTTTGCCCTGGAGAATGGGCAAATCAATCTTTTTATCCCTGATGAATAATCTTGAACGTACACCTCCGGTAATGAAGCAGGCCTCATCTTTTGCAAGTTTGCGAACATTGGTTCCGCTGGATGCAAACATGGCTTCGCCCTTATCGGCAACAGGATAATATTCCTCGGGTAATCCACGCCATGTTTCGCCACCATCAAACGTACGGGCTATGTAAATTTTTCCATTGATGGGATCACCAATCACAATGCCACTCATCTCATTCCAGAATTCCATTGCATCGAGAAACATTCCGGGACGTTTATCTTCCATAACTTTTTTCCAGTTCTTTCCGCCGTCAGTTGTTTTCAGTAAAACGGCCGGTGTATCAATGCCCATAATTATCGCTGTCTTTGCATCAAATGCTTCAATATCTCTGAAATCTGTTTTTTCAAATCCTTTTACTTTCATCCAGCTGAATGTTTTGCCGGCATCGGTTGAAAGTCCGACAGTTCCATTGCTTCCGCTTACCCAAAGCACATGATCATTTACAACACTTAATCCACGAAAGGAGCAGTTCTGACTGCTGTCGAGTAATTCAATGTGTTGAGCAATACAAAGCTGGATGGTGAATAAGCAAACTGCCAGGAAAAAAAGTTTCTTCATTTGAATGTATTTGTTAGAGTATTAAGACAGGTAAATATAAGAACTTGCCATGGCATATCGGGCTGGTTATTTAGTGACTGAATTTACGTTTTGGAAAATTATGTAAGTACTTATATATTTGGCGCATGGAATTCTACCAGTCAGTTGGATACTTGCTTTTTGGCACAAGATTAAGAAGACTCAGCGAATCGTTTATTAACGATGTTAACAAAATTTACCGGTCGCATAAAATACATTTTGATGCTTCCTGGTTTCCTGTTTTTTATTTGTTGTCGGAAGATGGCGAAGTTTCCATCCGCAATATTTCTGATACATTACATATTTCTCATTCGGCTGCAAGCCAGATGGTAAGCAATCTGAAAGAGAAAGGTTTAGTAAAATCGGTTGTTTCCAAAAAGGATGCACGGCATAAAGTAGTAACTTTTACGGCAAAGGGGGAAAAACTATTGCACAAAGTTCAGCCGGTGTGGATTGCTATGAAAAAAGCAATGGAAGAATTGAGTAATGAATCGGCAGACGGAAAAAAAATACTGTCTGCATTAATTGCATTTGAGGATGGACTGAGCAACAAATCTGTATTTGAACGCATTGAACAAAAACTGAAACAATAACGATTGCTATGAGCCAATTTCATTACGGAACCGACAGGCTTACTGTACACTCAGCCCTGGAAATAGCCGGCGGTAAATTAAAGGCCGTTCTTTCAACTGATGCAGTAAAGAACATTGTTGCTTCACAAAAAACTGTTCAGGAAATTGTTGAACAGGAACATACTGTTTATGGTGTAAATACCGGTTTTGGTATTTTATCTAACAGCAAAATTTCAAAAGAGGATACTGCAACTCTTCAGTACAAAATTCTGCAAAGCCACAGTGTTGGAGTTGGTGATCCCATACCGGAAGAAGTGGCAAAGCTCATGCTCATCACCAAAGTGCAGGCATTGGCACAGGGCTTTAGTGGTGTTCAACTCTCAACAGTTGAACGTATCATCTGGCATATCAATGAACATGTAATTCCTGTTGTTCCTGAAAAGGGAAGTGTTGGTGCCAGTGGCGATCTTGCACCACTTGCACATTTGTTTCTTCCATTAATTGGTTTGGGTGAAGTTTTTTACAAAGGTGTGCGACAAAAAACAACTGATGTGCTGCAACAATTCAACCTGCAGCCAATTGAGCTTGGCCCAAAAGAAGGACTTGCATTAATCAACGGAACACAATTCATTTTAAGTTTTGCAGTAAAGGCAGTACAGCGCATGCATAATTGTATGGAGGCTGCTGATATTATTGGTGCCATGAGTCTTGAGGCATTAACAGGAACAAAAGCTCCGTTTGATGAAAGACTTCATGAGCTGCGTCCATTCAGCGGAAATAAATTAGTTGCACAGCGTTTGCGTTTATTGCTGAATGATTCAGATATTATGCAAAGTCATGTTGATTGTGGTCGTGTACAGGATCCTTACTCACTGCGTTGTATGCCGCAGGTACATGGTGCATCACGCAATGCATGGCTGCATTTAAAAGAGCTTACTGAAATTGAATTGAATGCTGTTACAGATAACCCGATTCTGTTCAGTGCAAATGATACCATCAGCGGTGGAAATTTTCATGGTCAGCCACTTGCTTTACCATTGGACTATGCCTGTTTTGCTGCAGCTGAAATTGGTAACATCAGCGACAGGCGTTGTTATCTTTTGCTTGAAGGAAAATGGGGATTGCCGATGTTATTAATGAATGATGTTGGGTTAAACAGCGGGTTCATGATTCCGCAATACACAACAGCTGCATTGGTAACTGAAAATAAGACTTTGTGTTTTCCTGCAAGTGCTGATAGTATTCCTACTTCACTTGGCCAGGAAGATCATGTAAGTATGGGTAGCATCAGTGGAAGAAAGCTGAACAAAGTACTCGATAATCTTGAATTTATTTTGGCGATTGAACTTTTATCGGCTTGCCAGGCAATTGAATTCAGGCGACCATTAAAGAGCAGTGAGCTCCTTGAATTTGCACATGATTGTGTGCGTCATCATGTAAGTTTTGCAAGCGAAGACAGAATTTTTGCTGATGATATTAACTGTGTTGCCGGCATCATCAAAGATTTTTCATTTGTTGAAAAAGTAAATGCATTTGCTGCTGAAAGAAAAATCAATCTCAATAAAACATTTGAACAGTTTATTGTTTAGAACAATCATTCTTCATAATTATTAGTTCCCATTCACAAAAAACGATTGCTATGATTCATAAGAAATATGATGTTGAAAAATACAAAACTCCTGTTGGTACAAAACTCAATTGCAAGGGATGGATACAGGAAGCTGCACTGCGTATGTTGCTGAATAATCTGAACCCCGATGTTGCTGAACGGCCGGATGATTTAATTGTGTATGGTGGAAGAGGTAAGGCTGCAAGAAACTTTGAAGCATTGGATAATATTATTGCTGCATTAAAAGTTCTGGAAAATAATGAATCATTACTGATACAAAGTGGAAAGCCTGTTGGCATTTTGCAAACACATAAAGATGCGCCAAGAGTATTGATCAGCAACAGTCAGCTTGTTCCCAACTGGGCTAACTGGAAACATTTTGATGAGCTGGAGAAAAAAGGTTTGATGATGTATGGACAAATGACTGCAGGTTCATGGATTTACATCGGCAGCCAGGGAATTGTTCAGGGTACTTATGAAACTTATGCCGCTATTGCCAACAAACAATTTGGCGGCACATTGAAGGGAACATTAAATGTAACAGCAGGTCTTGGTGGAATGGGGGGTGCTCAACCTTTGGCCATCACCATGAATGAAGGAGTGGCATTGATTGCAGAAGTGGAAGAGTGGCGCATTGATAAACGGATTGAAACAAAATACCTCGACGAAAAATATACAAGTATTGATGAAGCCATTAATGCGGCCATTCATTACCGTAAAGAAGGTGAAGCAAAAAGTATAGGTGTGTTGTGCAATGCAGTTCATTTACTTGACCGGTTAATTCAGCGTGATATTATTCCTGATACATTAACAGATCAGACAAGTGCACATGATCCGCTTATTGGGTATGTGCCACATACATTAACAAATGAACAGGCAAATGTGCTGCGTGATCAAAACCCGGATGAATATATACGACGCAGTTATGAAAGTATGCATGTGCATGTGCAACTCATGCTTCAGCTAATGGATCAGGGAGCGGTTACATTTGATTATGGAAATAACATCCGTGCAAGAGCTGAAGAGTATGAAAACAATCATTTCGATCGGTTACTGCAGAATGCATTATACAATCATGAGCATTTTGAAAAAGGAAGATGTTTTGCATTTCCTGGCTTTGTGCCTGCATATATACGTCCGCTTTTTTGTGAAGGTAAAGGTCCGTTTCGTTGGGCAGCACTCAGCGACGATCCGGAAGATATTGCTGTAACAGATGAAGTCATTGCATCATTATTTCCCAATAATACTTCCTTGCTTCGTTGGGTAAAACTGGCGAAAGAAAAAATTGCTTTCCAGGGATTACCTGCACGAATTTGCTGGCTGGGCCAGGGCGAAAGAGAAAAAGCAGGACTTGCATTTAATGAACTTGTTCGCACAGGAAAAGTAAAAGCTCCGATTGTTATTGGCCGGGATCATTTAGATACTGGTTCGGTTGCATCGCCTAACAGGGAAACAGAATCAATGCTTGATGGTAGTGATGCTGTTGCTGATTGGCCAATCTTAAATGCATTGGTGAATACAGCAGGTGGTGCAAGTTGGGTAAGTCTTCATCATGGTGGTGGTGTGGGAATGGGGTATAGTATTCACGCAGGTATGGTTATTGTAGCAGATGGAACTGATGATGCTGAAATGCGTTTGAAAAGAGTGTTGAGGAATGATCCGGGAATGGGGGTTATCCGTCATGCAGATGCAGGATATGAAATAGCAAAAGAAACAGCAACAGCTCATCATCTCAACCTTGCTGAACGGATTGTAAAAGAATAGACTTTTACCTGAGGTTGAGTTATACTTTGTTTTCATTTGCAGTTAAGTTATCTTCAACTGGTAAATTTCTTATATGAAGATTCTCAGTTTGTGTTGTTTGTTTTTTATTCTGTTTTCTGATTCGCTGTATGCGCAACAGGAAAAAAAAGATACTGTGTATGTAGGTATATACATTACCAGCATTCATGATATCGACTTCAAACAAAAAGAATTTACAACAACATTCTGGTTGTGGTTGAAGTATAAAAATCCGGCACTTGACTTTGTAAATAACCTTGAAGTGCCCAACGCAAAATCGGTTGATAAAGCATTTTCAACTATTGATTCGTCTAATGGAAGAATATTTCTCCAGATGAAATTACAATGTGTGATGAAAGACTCCTGGAAAATCGGCAACTTTCCTTTTGATGAACAAAAGCTGCGGATATCAATTGAAAATTCTCAATTCGATGCATCCAGTATGGTATTTGTTCCTGATACTCTGGGCGATCATTATGATAAACGTTTTACTTTACGTGGATGGAATATAGACAGCTGTATTGTATCATCAGGCAGCAAGATTTATCAAACTGCTTTTGGAAATGAAGATGCAGTAAAACAACAATCTGAATACAGTGCTTTCCGTGTGCGATTATCAATAACACGAGATGCCGGCGGACTATTCTGGAAAATGTTTCTAGGTATGTACCTGGCTTTCCTGATTTCATACATCTGCTTTTACATTCATTCCGATAGTATGGATTCACGCTTTGGATTAAGTGTAGGATCTTTATTTGCGGTTATCGGTAATAAGTATATTATTGATTCATCGTTACCGGAATCTTCCTCTTTTACCTTGGTTGATTTATTGCATGGATTAACCTTATTTGCAATTCTGGTTGTGATTGCTGCCAATGCATACTCTTTAAAACTGATTACACAGGATAAGCTGAAGGAATCACGGAAATTTGATAATGTTACGGCTTGGATAGTGTTGATCGTTTATATACTCGTTAATGTATGGTTTATCTGGCGGGCTTCCACAGGAGCTTTGCAATTATAATTTCTGAATAAAATAATTTTTCAACTTGAACTTCGATTTTCAACCGTTACTTACCAGTGATGTTGTTACTGCAAGACCATTGCAGGCAAAAGATTTTGAACAGTTGTATACAGCTGCATCCGATCCGCTCATCTGGGAACAGCACCCTAACAGGTTTCGTTATAAACGGGAAGCGTTTGAAACTTTTTTCCAGGGAGCAATTGAATCAGCTTCTGCTTTTCTTGTGACAGATACACAAACAGGTGAAGTAATTGGGAGTTCACGATATAGTAATTACGATGAGGCAGCAAGGAAAGTAGCAATTGGATATACGTTTTTTATACGGAAGTGCTGGGGAAAAGGATATAATCCTGCATTGAAAAAATTAATGATTGATCATGCATTTCAATTTGTAGATGCAGTTGATTTTTATATCGGAGCGGTTAATAAACGATCGCAGATTTCTATTCAGCGCATTGGAGCAATTAAAACAGGAGAAGAAGAAACTGCTTATTATGGTGAGGCCCCAAAACTTGATTTTATTTTTTCGATTGAAAAAGATGAATGGCAGAAAAAAAGGAATAAAAAATTATTCCCTTTTTGAAACGTAAAACTATAGCTCATTTAATCCGAAAGCATATATTCTGTTTGTTTTGAAGTGTCGCTTTGTTCTTCAGTACCTTCAGTTGATCTGCGGTAGAACGAAAGAATAGCACGACGTAATTGTTCAGCCAGTACAAATTTTGGATTGCCACTGCTGAAAACAAAATCGGTACGTTCATTTGGATTGTAATCCTTTGCACACAAAATATCATAGACGTGAAAGAATTCCAGCTTGCCGAGTCTTATCAACGGTTTACGTCTTACAAGAATGCTGCTGAATACTTCACTTCTTCTTTTCGTTTTAATTCCAATGCAAACACCAAACGATCTTGTATCATCATCATTTAGATATTTAACGAGGTGTAATTTTAATTTTAAAGCATCGAGGCTGTTATCATCCACCTGGAAGTTGAGCTCATTTGCAGCATGGCGAAGATTGATCTGGTATTTATCCAGTAAAGAATTCCAGTCTTTTCTTTCTTTTTCAATGATGCCTTTAATAATGATTGTTTTCCATGGTGTGGAGCAAAGTGTGGTTGTTCCTGTTTTGGCCAGGAGGTCACATACTTCTTTTAAGAATTCAATACTGAATAATTCATCTCTCCTGTAAATTCCCAGCCAATATTGCGAACCGTAGCGGTTCATACCTTCATAATAGGGAAGTTTGTATGGCGGAAAAGTTAGAGGTGCCGGCGAAGGTTTACTGGTAAAGCTGCCCGATTTTATTTCTTCATACAACTCATCTCCGTTTGCTTCGCTATTATCGTAGTACTTGGTAGTATTTTGTAAAATGGTTTCTTCTAAAAGCACACTCATTGCCGAAAGATCATTGGTGTGAATTAAATCTTTCCATTCGTAAATGATATTTGTTTTTGGGAAACGTATAAACAGGTGCCAGTAGTTTTCTTCCGCAGGAGCAGTTACCCAGTTTATATTTCCTGTAAGCAACGGAGTGAAGCTTTGATTTGCATCACTGATATTAATTTTCAGCCTGTGGGCATAATTAAATGTGCTGAGAATTTCTTTGTACAGATTTTCGGATATCCAGGTATTAATGATGAAAATATCTTCAGCTGGAAATGAACTTACAATATTTGGATATTTTTCTTCATTAATCTCGTAGCTGATGCCCAATGCTTCT
This sequence comes from Chitinophagaceae bacterium UBA1931, assembly GCA_002337125.1. GTDB lineage: Bacteria > Bacteroidota > Bacteroidia > Chitinophagales > Chitinophagaceae > Lacibacter. The sequence continues at coordinate 245,578 of DDFJ01000003.1, read as the reverse complement.
AATTCGGCAGAAACCATTTCTACTTCTTCAATATCAACGTCAAAATACAATTGCTGCCGAAGCCCAAACCTTACGTATAATAAGCCGGCTTTCCTGGCTACAACAAGAATATTGTACAAAATTCCGGGATCAATAATGCCGCCTTTAAAATTTACTTTTATAGTGTTATTATTTTTCATGTGTGGATTTTTTGTGAATTTACTTAAAAAAAGCTGCAATAAAGTAAATTGATATAAATAAAGTAGCTTTTTATCTGTATTTGTTATTAAATCTGACTAAATGTGCAAAAATAATTTATATTAATTTTATTATAATATAATTAAAGCGCAACAAAAAATTATGCTGAACTATATAAGTCTGTTCAAAATGGAAGTGATTTCTGGAATTGGGAGGTGGTATAAAAAAATAGGCCGTCCCTAAAAAGAGTCGGCCGTTGCTAACCTATGAAAAACACCTAGCAGCAAGTTAGGAAAATTGTTGGATGTACAAAATGATATTCATCACATATTTTTTGTTTTTAAGTGTTATCCTTATTTTTTTTGATTTTAACTGCTGAAATCAGTTCGTTTTTTTACATTTAAAAAATCATTTACAACTGAAATAATTTTTATGCTGCTATTTAAAAAAGTTTTGGGCTTTGTTTTTTTATATGTGCTGATCTCGGCTTCATCCTCTGCACAAAAACCATACGTTAGTAATCCGCCCGAAGTATCACCCATGCCAATGAAACCCGAAATGACGGAAATATGGGAACCTGAAGTAAAAGTGATTACACCGGGAAAACACACTGGTGATGCTCCTTCCGACGCTATTATTTTATTCAATGGAAAAAATCTTGATCAATGGGTTAGCCAGGCTGATACCACAAAGCCAGCCCCGTGGAAAATTGTAAATAATGATTATGTAGAAATCGTTCCGGGATCAGGTGGTATTCAAACGAAATTAAAATTCGGCGATTGCCAACTGCACATTGAATGGAGTGCACCTGATGTGGTAGAGAATGGCGGACAAATGCGTGGCAACAGTGGGATATTTTTTCAGAACAGGTATGAATTGCAGGTTCTTGATTCATACAAAAACAGAACATACAGAAACGGACAGGCCGGAAGTATTTATAAAGATCATGCACCACTTGTTAATGCCATGCGTACACCAGAAGAATGGAATACGTTTGATATAATATACACTGCACCAAGATTCAAAGCTGATGGATCATTGGATTACCCGGCAAGAATTACTGTACTGCATAATGGTGTATTAATTCAGAATAATGTAACCATCAACGGACTTACGTTATATATTGGTTTACATTCCTATCCTGCAGCTCATGGTGAAGACGTAATTTCCTTGCAGGATCACGAATGCAAAACCCAGTTCAGGAATATTTGGATAAGACGTCTGTAACAATTAAGGACATAGTTGGTTTTTTCTCTTGTTTAGTTGGTAAATGAGTTTGCCAAGGAGTAAAATAATGTGCAATTTCTATTAGTGCTGATGCTTTAGTAAAGAGGGCTCGTTGTAATAATTATTTGTAATCTCACTTGAATTTGTGAGATACTTATTGTATTCTTATTCTCTAAATTAAAATCATTATGAGCAACAAAACTTCCAATCGCACATTATTGTTTGTGCTTGCGTCATCACTTTTTGTTTCTGTTTTTGCTATTGCGTGTAATAATGAAGGCGCAGGTAAAACTGAATCAACAACTGTTAAAGACACTACTCCCGTAACCCCTCCTGCTGCACAGGATACTGTTAAAGTGGATACACAAAGAACAAGACCTGCTGTTAAACCTAACTAAGAGCCTTTTTGAGCTGTTAGTTTAATTTTCGTTGTCTTAAGTTTTATTTTCTGTACCCTGGAAAGCTTTTCCCGGTTTTGAACAAGTTTCTTAATAAGCCAATGTTCTATCCGGTGATGCGCCGGAATAAGGAATGCCGCAATGATTACGAACACAATAATTTCTAAAACCGGGGTGTGATGTGTTAGTTGCTGAACAGTGGGGTGTAATAATAAAGTGAGATATTCAAACAGTATCAGCAACGACAAAATTCCAAGAACCTTTATAACACGAACCGGCGTTTTTACTTTACTCATTAATAGGGTAAGCAGGAAAAAGCCGGGAATAAAAAGTGCAATAAATAATAATTGTAACTGCTGCGATCTTTCCCTTGCTGCAATTTTCTTTTCTTCCTCCATTTGCAGTTGCCTGATCTGTTCATTTGTTGACATGATCTGTATTTCCCTTATTCTTGCTTTGCTGTTTACAGAATCATTTAAAGCCTGTGCGGAAGCATAATAATAAAATGCACTGTCAATTTTTTTCTGATTTTGATAAAGCACCTTCAGGAATTCAGCAGCATCAAGCTGGTTAGTTAAAAAGCTCCCATTCCTGGAAATCATATATGATTGATTGGCATAAAATGCTGCAGAATCATTGAAATGGAATTGCTGAAAAAGTTTTGCAAGACCAAGTGTTGCTTCACAAAGAAGAAAATCATCATTGGCCTTTTTTAAATAACTAATTGCAGTATGATAACTGAATAATGATGAATCATAATTTGACGACTTCCTGTAATAATGGCCAAGCCCTGTCATTGACGCTCCAACGAAATCATCATTACTTTCTGATTTTGCATAATTCAGCGATAATGCATAATAATGATAGGCCGAATCGTTGATGTTGAGTTTGTCATAAACATCACCAAGATTGACCTTAATGTAATAACGTAAATCATTAACAGCAAAATTTGTAATAACTGAATCGGATTGCCTGTAATAAGGGAGCGCTTTCTGGTATTCCTCTTCCATCACATACACAATACCGATATTCATCAGTACACTTGCAAGGTTCCTGTAATTTTTTCTTTTTTCTTCCAGCTTTAATTTTTCCAGGTTGTACTCAAGTGATCGGGGATAATTGCCAATATTTGTAAATGTATTGGCCAGTACGCCAAGCGATCTTGACAGGCCTTCTTCGTAGTTTATTTTTTTAGCCAAATAAACGGCCTTTTGCGAAATGCTCAAAGCCTCTTCGGGGTTATAACTGGTCATTGCACTACCAATCTGCCACATCAATTTTACCTTGCCTGTATCTGTTTTTTCAAGTAAAAGCAAGCGGTTGAGGCTGTCTGCCACGTTTTTTTGCGCAAATGCCCCTACGTTTATAAAAAGAAAAAAGACTACTCCTGAAAATACCTTCATCTATGTAATGTTTTTTGCTATGATCCTGAATGAAAAATGAAATTTTCAGCAGTCAGTATAAAAACATCGTGGCTGAAAAATAGGGACTGTTTTAACAGGGGAGGGGATCGTTATGATTTTTCAGATAAGATTTGTACTTTGTTTTATTGCTTCATAAAACAACTGCACAATGAGAAAAATTGCTTTACTGGCCATACTGGTCATTTCATCGCAGTGCTTATTTGCACAATCACTTTTTGAATTTAAGTATTATTTCGGGGATAAAAAAGATAAGGAGGAATATAAAGCCTTTTTACTTCGCAATGAGGACGGAACAGGGTTTATACGTGTACGTTACATTGACCCTGATACGAAGAAACCTATACTTGTTGATATGGATATGGAAGAACAGTATGGCTATGATGACAAAGGCAAAACCGATACAAACCTTTTGGTATTTGAAGGAAAAAATCCGTTAGTGCTTATTGGTGATGAGAAGGAAAAATATGATCCGGATATTTTCTGGTTTTCGAAAAATGCTGAGACAGGAATTTATGAACCATGGGCAGTTATTTCGCCTAATGAAGAATCCAATACACATTCGGAAGGTGTAATTGAAGAAATGCGGTTGCTGGATGAAAAGGATCTTACACAGGAATTTATGATGCAATATTTTACACCTGATGATGAAGTATTTAAAACCCTTTTTGTGAATAAAACAAAAACGCCAACACTTCCATCACAAACTGCTAATTTCTTTTTGATTGTTGTAGCAAATACAACTGACAAATCCATTGGAACAACTGTAGTAAAAGATAAAACCAAAGTAGTTGAAAATTATGCACAGGTTGCTAAACTGTTGAACCTGAAATTTAACAGCATTACTTTATCCGGCAATGAATTTAGTAAGGCAAATGTAGAAGCTGCAATCAATAATCTACGGCCAGGGTATAATGATATTGTTGTGTTTTACTATTCCGGTCATGGCTTTAATGATAAAGGAAGTAACAGCAAATACCCATTTATGGATTTGCGCACAGATCCGTTGAAAGAATATCCAACTGTTGGTGTAAATGCTTTAAACATTGAAAGTGTGTACAAGCAAATTTCAGCAAAAGGCGCCCGGTTAAATATTGTTATCAGCGATTGCTGTAATGCTGATATTGGCTCTTCAAGTACATCGGCAGCGCAGGTAAATGTTACAAGACCATCAACATTAGGTCCTAATCTCAACAGTTATATTTCTTTATTCCTGGATAATAAGCCGGTTTCTATTTTGATGACAGCAGCATCACAGGGAGAGTTATCAGGCGGTAATGATAACGACGGCGGCATATTCACGAACAATTTCATGATATCTTTTGATAAATACACGGGTAAGTTTTTTGAAAAGACGCCAACCTGGGAAGATATTATTCAACTTGCACAAAAACAAACGATATCAAGAGCTACGATTTCAATTTGTGAGCAACCTGATGGCAGTTTTCAAAAATGCAAACAAACTCCTGTTTACGAAATAAAAGCAGGCAGGTAATAACCGGTAGCTTACGAAGTCAGGATTTTTAGTTCATCCGGGAAACGAGGCCATTGCTTCTTTTGATGATGTAGATGCGCCTGTTTTCATAATAATCAGGTTTGCCATTAGTGCTGTTGATGACAGGCTTGAAATCATATTCAGTAAACAAACGGAAGGAGCGGTCGTTGATATTTTTCATTAACGCTGGTCCGTACTTCAGAAGCTGGTTTACAAAGTTCCAGGTAAGTTCATAGCCTTTGTAAGCAAGATCAGATGGACGGCCATATGTTACATCAGTAAATGTTTTGGTGAAATAATTCCATTTCAATGTACCCGTGTTAAAAAAAGTTGAACTGTGGTATACTGTTAGCTCTTTGTATTCAGGCAGATTTAAATCTTTAATTGTTTCCCATGTTGGCATACCTACAATTTCAAACGGATATTGTTTTTGCATATCGTGCAAAACTGTTACTAACCTCATTCCAAAAATTTCATCCAGGGAACCACAAATCACAATGTTTGTTTTTTCGCTGTCGAGACTGCTGCTGAGATCGTTTCCTGTAAATGAATCACGCAGCAAAACATTTTTCCATTTTAATAACTGGCTGCCTTCTTTTGCTCCCTTGTTGTAATTATTGAAATAAGCCAGGAGTCTGTCTTCCTGCTGGCCTTTTTTGCGGGCATAAACAATATTTGATGAAGAATGATTCCGCATTACAAAATTGAAAATAGCTTCGCAATGAATAGGGAGAGTTGAGTTAACAATAATTGTATAAGGATTGTTTGTAACACCTCCATCATTTGGATAGGTTGCAGAAACAAACGGAATACTTTTCAGCAATGCAATATCAGCCAGCTGCCTGTAATCATTTCCGCTTACAGATGCTATAATGAGATCAAGTGAATCAAATGCATTGTTATTTTTTAATTGCTGGAAAGACTGGTTCGCCGATCTGAGATCAAATACTTTTACTTCCAGCTGCTTATTTGTTTTTATTGAATCAACAGCCATTAAAGCACCTTGCACAAAATCAAGACCAGGCAAAATATACTTTGGCATCTGGTTCGTAAACTTGTAGTTACTGCCTGTAAACGAAGAATCGAGATACAAGCTGGCAAAAATGCCAACCCTGTAAATCTTTGCCGTATCAGTTTGCTGAGAAAATGAAACAACTGTAACCAACGAAAACAGTACTGCAAGAAGTGTTTTTTTCATCTGAAAATATTTGAATCTGCCTTATAAAAAATCTGAAGTTGCAGCAACAGATTTTGTGTTTTTTTAAGATGCTTATTCCCATTCAATGGTTGCAGGTGGCTTGCTGCTGATATCGTATACCACACGGTTTATGCCACGCACTTTGTTGATTATTTCATTCGAAATGTGTGCCAGAAATTCGTAAGGCAGGTGCGCCCAGTCGGCAGTCATACCATCAACAGAAGTAACAGCACGCAAAGCAAGTGTGTATTCGTAGGTACGTTCATCGCCCATAACACCTACACTTTGTACAGGGAGTAAGATTGCTCCGGCCTGCCAAACTTTATCATAAAGATTATGTTCTTTCAATCCGTTGATGAAAATAGCATCAGCTCTCTGCAGTAAATCAACTTTTTCTTCAGTAACCTCACCAAGAATCCTGATAGCTAAACCAGGTCCGGGGAAAGGATGACGGTTCAGTAACTCAGCCGGGATACCTAATTCTGTTCCAACTCTTCTTACCTCATCTTTAAATAAAAAGCGGAGAGGCTCCACCAGGTCAAGTTTCATTGTTTCGGGCAATCCACCAACGTTATGGTGCGACTTGATGGTTACAGATGGGCCATGTACAGAAATACTTTCAATTACATCAGGATAAATGGTTCCCTGCCCCAGCATTTCAACACCTTCAATTTTGTGAGCTTCACTGTCAAACACATCAATAAAAGTGCCGCCAATGATTTTCCGTTTTTCTTCAGGGTTGCTTTTGCCGGCAAGTTTTGTATAGAAATGCTCACGGGCATCCACACCTTTTACATTCAGCCCAATTTTGTTATAACTGTCAAGTACCTGTTGAAATTCGTCTTTTCTTAATACGCCATTATCAACAAAAATTCCAAACAGGTTTTTGCCGATGGCTTTATGAATAAGAGTTGCAGCTACGGTTGAATCAACACCACCACTCAAGCCCATGATCACCTTGCGGGTACCAATTTGCTTTTTCAATGCTTCAACTGTTTCCTGTACAAAAGAAGCGGGGGTCCAGTCTGCACTGCATCCGCAGATTTCAACCAGGAAGTTTTTCAGGATTTTCTTGCCTTCGGTTGAATGATAAACTTCAGGATGAAACTGCAGACCGTAAATAGGAATAATTGATTCAACATCTTTACACCTGAATGCGGCTACAGGAATTGAATCAGTTGTTGCAAGTACTTCGAAACGTTTGGGGAGTTCAAGAATACTATCGCCATGGCTCATCCATACCTGCGATTTTTCACTTACATCTTCCAGTAATACATCCGATATCTTTTTGTGGAGAGTAGCCCTGCCATATTCTCTTTTTTCACTTTTTTCAACACGGCCACCAAATTGTTTGGCAGTTAACTGTGCACCGTAACAGATGCCGAGCACCGGAAGCCTTTTTGCCAGCAGTTCAACATCCACCATGGGGGCGTTATCATCATTTACTGAAAAAGGACTTCCTGAAAGAATAATACCCTTCAGGTATTCGTCAAAAACTACGGGTTTGTGATAAGGAACGATTTCACAATAAACATTGCATTCACGTACAGCACGGGCAATTAACTGGGTGTATTGCGAACCGAAATCGAGAATTAAGATCTTTTCTGTCATGGTGCGGCGAAGGTACAAAAACCAAGAATAGGGAAAGAGGGGAGTTTGCAGTAGTGTTATTAAAAAGAGTTATCATGTAATATCATTTTCTGCTATTTTTGTTGTACTCCAACTTTAACCACTTTTTTACCCATAACAATCTGTTTTATTTTCATTCGTGAAAAGCGGATGGTTATGGTTTTTGCTGAAATTTTTAAAATGAAAAATCAAAACAAAATGCGTAAACAATTTTTGAGCGGCACTATCATGATGATGGTTTTATTGGTATTGGTTACTTCCTGCCGTTGGAGAACTGTAAAAGGAAATGGTAACATTCAATCGACTACACGAAAGGAAGGAAATTTTAAAAGTATCAGTGCAGCAGGATCGTTCGATGTATTTTTTTCACAGGGAACGGAAAATGAAATTAAAATTGAAGCGGATGAGAACCTGATGAAATACATTGTTACTGAAGTGGAGAATGGGGTACTGAAGATTAAAACCCGTAATGGAATTAATATTCGTCCTACACAGGATGTCAGGGTGTATATCACCTCACCCCAATACGAGGATATTACACTTGCCGGAAGTGGTAATGTGGAAGCTCAGACAAAGATTACATCGGGCAACCGTATCAAATTCAGTATTGCGGGCAGCGGCGATATAAAAGTCCCCGACATTGATGCACCTAAAGTTGAAGTACATATTGCCGGAAGCGGAAAGGTACAGGGGGCTGGTTTAACCAAAGATGTGGAAGTGCATGTTGCCGGAAATGGTGATGTTGAACTGAAAGACCTGAAGGCTGAAAACGGTGAAATTCATATTGCAGGCAGCGGCAGTGTGTGGGTGTACACCAGCATGAAACTGGAAGTGCATGTGGCGGGTAGTGGTGATATTCATTACTATGGTAATCCAACCGATATCAAGCAAAAACTGGCAGGTTCAGGCAACCTGATCAAAGAACAGTAGATTCAAACGTTTGCGGCTGAAATATTGTCTTTTGAGGATAGAATTCGAACTTATACGACATTTTTGGATGATTTGATGTTGTAACTTTACAGTGCGAAAGCAACCCGTTTTTAAATCCAGAAATTCCGAAGAAAGAATCTGGTTCGTATGAAAACAGAAAATATTTCGTAAACTATAGTTTACCTGTTGAAAATACTTTTTCATGATGTTTTGGTTAATGAGGAGGGAGCGTTGCTCCCTTTTTCTTTTTACAGGTCTACGTATTTCACTGAAATTTTAATATCCCTGTTTCTCCCTTTATCATCGGTACAGGAAATTTTTACAGTTCCTTCCTGCGGAACAAAAAACTGTTTTGTACCAGCTTCAGTTGTCTTGTAAAATTTATTGTTGATGTACCAGTAAACTCTGCTTACATCATTTGCTGTTTCACAAACCAGTTGCAGTGGTTCGGGATCTTTTTTGCTGATTAAATATTCGGTTCCGTTTACAGGAGATGTAATGTTTGGAACGCCTTCTTTAAAAATCTTTTCGCAAGCCGGGTTGTGTGGCGGAATCATTTCAAAAGCAATACTGTTTACCTGCATCCAGTTCTGCAACTCAGGTGCTATGAGTTTGTACGATTTTCTTTTAAACCCGTTTGCAGGTTCGCAGCTTTTGCAGTAACTGATTTTTTCATCGGGACTTACTGAAATTTCAACGAGGTTATTACAGGTTTGGGTTGATGAAATACCAGCAATAAAATAATCGAGTACAAGGTTGGTACAATGATCGGCAGGCAGCATACCTGTTTCACTGCAAACCATGCGTTGCTCAAGGTCTTTTGGCGGACTGAACCATTCCCTGTCGGCATCATAGTCCAGTGTATTAAAGATGCGGAAAAGGAGAGGAGTTGCAGTTTCAGCACCACTCAATCCTGCGCAGCCTTTGCCTGAAAAATTACCTACCCATATTCCAACAGTATATTTTTTATTATAACCAATACTCCACGCATCTCTTCTTCCATAAGAAGTTCCGGTTTTCCATGCAATGCGTGGAAGCTTTGCTGTTGCTTCCCAATGAATAGGAAAGTCGGGACGGTTAATGCGGCTGAGAATATCCGTAATCATATAAGCAGCATCGGCTGATAAAACCCTCCGTTGCTGAAACAATGAATCTTCAGCAATAAAAGATGGTTTGTAATAAACTCCGCCGGTTGCAAAACTGCTGTACAAACCGGTTAACTGTTCAAGTGTGGTTCCGCATCCACCTAAAATCAAACTCAGCCCCAGACTTTTTTGTTTTGACTGAATTTGTTTGAAACCTGTTTTGCTCAGCACATCAATCATCTTTTCTTTACCCAGCATGTTTAAAGCTTTTACTGCAGGAATGTTGAGCGAATGCTCCAATGCAAACTCAACTGTAACAGGTCCGTTGAAATTTTTATCATAATTCTCCGGGGCATAACCGGCATAATTTACCGGCACATCGTTCATGATTTTTTTTGGAGTAAGCAAGCCTTCATCAAAACACAAACCGTAGAGCAAAGGTTTCAGTGTACTTCCCGGCTGACGAACAGCTGCTGCACCATTTACCTGCCCGCCATCAGTTGTGTCTTTAAAGTTTCCACTGCCTACATACGCAATCACTTTATGCTTTTCATTATCAATTATAATGGCGCAGGCATTGTTAATGCCACTCAGTTTCAATGAACGTACATAATCTTCAACGAGCTTCTCGGTTTTTTGCTGCGTATTTAAATCAATGGTTGAATGAATGTTTACATCGCCTGTTTGCTTGAGTTTGTAGGAAAACTGCGGCATCAGTTTCGGAACAACCAGCCGCTTTGCAGTTAATGGTTCGGCCAGTGCATCTTCAATTTCTTTTTGGGTGAAGATTTTTTCTTCAGCAAAACGGTTGAGCCATTTATTACGCTGCGCAACAATTTCTGCATTGCTTTTGCCCATTACCAGGCTTGAAGGCCGGTTGGGAATAATAGAAAGTGCAGTAATCTCAGCAAGGGAAAGATGATCAGGATTTTTTCCAAAGTAAAGAATGGAAGCCGACTTTACACCTTCAATATTACTTCCATAAGGCACAAGGTTGAGGTAAAGCTGCAGAATTTCATCCTTGCTGTATTTCCACTCAAGCTGTAGCGACCTGAACATTTCAACCATTTTGTTGGGAAAAGTTCTGCGTTTAGGTTCCAGCATTTTTGCCACCTGCATGGTAATGGTGCTGGCGCCGGATGTGCGTTTCATTTTAAAAATGTTCATCACAAAAGCCCGAACAACCGCCACCGGGTTGATGCCGTAGTGGTAGTAAAAGTATTTATCTTCTTTCTGAACAATGGTTTTTCGCAGCAGGGGCGAAATTTCATTCAGCTCGGTTTTCATCCGCCACTGTTCATCCCGGGTAAGAAAAGCGTGAATCACTTCGCCTTTGTTATCGGTAATAATGGTGGAATATTCAATCTTGTCGGGTAAGGGAAAAACAAGGTTCAGTATAAACAAAAGGAAAACAAATCCACAAAGACTTAACAATATCCGTTTTCCATTTTTTTTGAACCGTTGTCTTTGTACTTTCATTGTGTGAGCGTAAACTGATTTGTGTATAAATGTATGATGAGTTCAATCAGTTTCCAATCGCAAAAATTGTTTCAGGAAAATTTCTGCATCATTTATATAATTTTTAATAAATAGCATTTGCAAATATGCTTCCAGGTACACTAAATTCATATTCAAATTCTCACTTCTTCAAAACCTCTTTCAACTTTCAACTTTATGCGTAGCCGCTTACATCTGCTGGTGTTTACAGCAGCAGTTACTCTTTTTATCTCCTGTAACAGAAACACCGTTAAACTAACCGACACAAATGCCAAAGGCGAAGTGCCTGCTTTAGGAAACCTTGTGTTTCATTTTTCCAAACAACTCATGCCCGATTCTTTGCTCAACCGCTGGGATTCTGTTCCCTATGTTGAGTTTGAACCAAAGATCGAGGGCCGTTTTCGCTGGGAGCATGGTGATGAGCTGATCTTTTCACCATCAACTTCACTTGCGCCTGCAACAACTTACAAAGCAACAATAGGCAGTGAAGTACTTGCTTACAGCAAATATGGAAAAGTGTCAACGGAAAATGATCTTGAATTTCATACACCCGATCTGCAGCTGGATAATTCAAATATTACATGGGTGTTGCAGGACGATTCAAAGAATACTGCAGTACCACAGGTTGATTTGTATTTCAACTATGCTATCAGTCCGGCTGTTTTGAAAGACAAGCTGGAAATTACTGTTGATGGTGAGAAAAAAGATTTTTCTGTACAAACCATCAACAACGATAAAAAAGTTTCGATACGCATTTTGCAGGTAAAGGCAACCGACAAGGATTTTGATGCAGTGATTAAAATTGATAAAGGTCTTGTTCCGGATGGCGGAAAAAACTCAACAAAAGATGCCATTGAAGAAAAGTTTACAATTCCTTCGCCCTACAATCTTACAGTTACCAATGTTGAATCGCATCACGACGGGCTTTCAGCAACAATTAAAGTATTTACTTCACAACAGGTAATGGAAGAAGGATTGAGTTCTTACATCCGCATTTCTCCTGCTGTAAAATACTCTGTGGAACTGGAAGAAGATGGTATTTTAATTTCCGGCGATGCGTTTGACGTTCAGAAAACCTATGAGTTAGTCTTGCTGAAAGGTTTGCGTGGCAAACTTGGTGGTACATTAAAAGAAGAGTACACAAACAGCGTTGCATTTGGTGAACTGGAACCCGATATCAGTTTCGCCAATAAAAAAGCAGTTTATCTTTCTTCAAACGGTTTAAAAAATATTGAAGTACGGATAACCGGTATGCAAAAAGTAAAAGTGGTTGTTTCCAAGATTTATGAAAACAACTTACTGGCTGCACATAAATATGGCTACTCACCACAAACCAGTGATGGCGAAAGTGATGATTACTATTATGGTGATGAAGGTGGCGATGCAACACTTGGTGATGTGATTTATGAAAAAGAAATTGATACCCGCTCATTGCCAAAGCTTGGCAGCAGCAGGTTGTTCAACTTCAGTGTAGCGGATAAAATCAAAGACTTTAACGGCATTTATCACCTGCAGATAAGATCAACTGAAGATTACTGGGTTAAAGACAGCCGTTTTGTTTCGCTCAGTGATATTGGCCTCATTGCAAAAGAAGGAAAAGAAAAAATGCTGGTGTTCGCAAATTCAATTAAAACAGCAGCTTCATTAAGCGGTGTAAATGTAACAGTTTACGGAGCCAATAACCAGGTGCTTGGTTTGGGAACAACCAATAGCGATGGCGTTGCAGAAATAACATACACAAGAAAAGAAATGAGTGGTTTTAAACCTGCAATGATTATTGCCAAAACTGCTGATGATTTTAACTACCTGCCTTTCTCTTCAACACGAGTCAACACGAGTCGCTTTGATGTTAGCGGAAAAACGTACAGTGCAAGTGGCATGGATGCATTTATTTATGCTGAACGTGATATTTACCGCCCGGGTGAAAAAATTAATGCCAATGTTGTATTGCGTACTGCTGATTGGAAAAGTCCCGGCGAATTGCCAGTGAAGTTTAAATTCATTATGCCCAATGGTAAAGAACTGAAGAACTTCCGCAAAATGCTGAATGAACAGGGCTCGGCCGAACTATCATTTGATTTACCTCAAAGTGCAATTACCGGTAGTTATCAATTGGAATTGTATTCGGGTAATGATGTGCTGATGAGTACAAAAACATTCAGCGTGGAAGAATTTGTTCCCGACAGAATTAAAGTTTCTGCACAATTAGGAAAGCCGTTTTTAGTTTCAGGCGATTCAACCATGCTGCGCATCAATGCTGTGAACTTTTTTGGTCCGCCTGCAGCCAACAGAAATTATGAATGTGAAATTCAGTTCAGACAAAAATATTTTTCACCAACAGATCCCAAATTCGATAAATTCACTTTTGCATTAAGCAATCAGCAAACTTTCTTTGATAAAGTAATGCGGGATGGTAAAACGGATGCAAATGGTAATGCAGTTGAAGGTGTAAGTGTGCCTGCGATGTATAAAAACATGGGTTTGCTTTCAGCCAATATTTATACAACGGTGTTTGATGAAACAGGAAGACCGGTAAGTCGTTTAACAACTGCTGATGTGTATACACAACCTGTGTTCTTTGGTTTGGGGCACGATGGATATTATTATTACCCGTTAAACCAAACTGTACAGTTTTCATTGGTTGCAATGAATAAAGATGAGAAGCTTGTTACTGCACAGTCAAAAGTAATGGTTATTAAACATGAGTACAGAACGGTTTTAACTAAGAGTGGTGAATATTTCCGTTATGAATCGCAGAAAGAAGATGTGGTGTTAAAAGAAGATGTGGTGACTGTGAGCGGTGAAAATTCAAAATATAATTTCATTCCTCGCCAGGCTGGCGATTATGAAATAAGATTATACGCTCCCGGTGCAGAAACCTATGTGAGCCGCAGTTTTTACAGCTACGGTTCATGGGGTGCTGATAACAGCTCGTTTGAAGTAAATACGGAAGGGCAGATTGATATTGATATAAATAAGAAAGAATTTAAAACAGGTGAAACCGCTGAAATACTATTTAAAACTCCTTTCAGCGGAAGAATGCTGGTTACATTTGAAACAGACAAGGTTATTTCTTACCAATATGTGGATGTTGATAAACGTACAGCATCTCTCAAATTGCCATTAACTGAAGCACATCTGCCAAATGTGTATGTAACAGCAACACTTATCAAGCCACATACAGTAAGTGAAATACCATTAACTGTTGCACATGGATTTCAATCAATTAAAGTAGATGCACCTGATCGTAAAATTGATGTGCAGATTACTGCTGCTAAAACAACGAGAAGCAGAACACATCAGAAAGTTAGAGTAAAGGCTGCACCAAACAGTTATGTTACGCTTGCAGCAGTTGATAACGGTGTACTTCAGGTGAGCAATATGAAAACACCTGATCCGTATAATTATTTTTACCAGCGAAAACAATTAGGTGTGGATGCATTTGATTTGTATCCTTTGCTTTTCCCTGAACTGCGTGCACGCCTCAGCAGTACCGGTGGTGATGGAAGCGAAATGGAAAAAAGAAACAACCCGATGCCGAACAAGCGGATTAAAATCGTGAGTTTCTGGAGTGGTGTGCAAAAAGCTAATGGCAGTGGTGAAGTGAATTTTGAATTTGATGTGCCACAGTTCAGCGGTGAAATAAGGTTGATGGCTGTTGCATATAAAGACGAAAAATTTGGTTCAGCTGAAAATAATATGACGGTTGCAGATCCGGTTGTGATCAGCACAGGATTGCCGAGATTCCTGAGTCCGGGCGATACGGTGTTGGTTCCGGTTACAATGAGTAATACAACAAAGAGTGCAACTTCAGCAAAAGTTCATTTGAAAGTGAGCGGTCCGTTGAATGTTGTTGGTGCCGCCGATCAGCAAACCACACTGGCAGCAAATGCAGAAAACCGTGCTGTGTTTAAAATTGTTGCACAGCAAAGGATTGATTCAGGCTCTGTATATGTTGAAGTAAATGCATTGGGCGAAAAGTTTATTGATGAAACGCAGATTACTGTACGGCCGCCTTCAACTTTACAAAAAGAAAGCGGTAGCGGAAGTATAACAGGAGGCGCAAGTCAGTTGATTAATATTCCTGTTGCACGGTTTATGCAGGGTAGTGCCGATTATCAGCTTATTATCAGTAAATCACCTGCACTTGAAGTAGGCGATCAGTTGAATTATCTTGTACAGTATCCATACGGATGTACAGAACAAACTGTTTCAGCTGCATTTCCTCAATTGTATTTTGGTGATCTTGCTGATGCATTGAAGAAAAACAGATCATCTGCTTCAACTGCAGTTGCAAATATTAATGAAGCGATCCGTAAAATAAAAATGCGCCAGTTGTACAATGGTTCGGTTACGTTGTGGGATGATGAAGGAACTGCTAACTGGTGGGCAACAGTTTATGCAGCTCATTTCCTCATTGAAGCCAGAAAGGCCGGTTATGATGTGGACAACAGCTTAACCGAAACCATGCTCGGTTATCTTACTACAAGATTGAAAACAAAAGAAACGATTGATTATTTCTATAACAGAACACTGAATAAAAAAATTGCGCCGAAGGAAGTTGCTTACAGTTTGTATGTGCTGGCATTGGCAAACCGTCCGCAGATCAGCGTGATGAATTATTATAAATCCAATCCGCAGATGCTGGCGCTTGACAGTAAATACCTGCTTGCAGCAGCTTATGCACAAAGTGGAGATAAGAAATCGTTTGCTTCAATGCTGCCAACAGCATTTATTGGTGAAGTAAGTGTAGCACAAACCGGTGGAAGTTTTTACAGTGATGTGCGTGATGAAGCAATTGCGTTGAACGTGTTGATTGATGTTGATCCTGGAAATGCACAGATACCGATCATGGCGAAACATGTTTCAGGATATTTGAAACAACGTGTATGGCTCAGTACGCAGGAACGTGCATTCGGATTTCTTTCATTAGGAAAACTGGCACGCACTGCTGCAAAAAGCAATGTAACTGCAGACGTAAAAGTGAACGGTAAAATTGTTGGCACTTTAAATGGTGGCGACTTAAAACTTTCAGCAAAACAATTAGGTGGAAGTAATGTACAGATTGCAACAAGTGGAACTGGCCGTTTGTATTACTATTGGGTTGCTGAAGGAGTAAGTGCAAACGGTTCTTACAAAGAAGAAGACAGTTATATTAAAGTACGCAGGCAGTTTTACAATCGTTTTGGCCAGTTGATCAGTGGAAACAGTTTTGAACAAAATGAACTGGTGATTGTGAAAGTGAGTCTTGAAAAAAGTTTTGCTACATCAATCGAGAATATTGTAATCACAGATATTCTTCCTGCCGGGTTTGAAATTGAAAATCCACGTACAAAAGAAATTCCGGGTATGGACTGGATTAAAGATGCCAGCAGTCCAACAGCCCTGGATGTACGTGATGACAGAATTCATCTGTTTGTTGATTTGAACACTGTACGACAAAACTATTATTATGCAGTGAGGGCAGTATCTCCAGGTTTATACCGAATGGGTCCGGTTAGTGCCGATGCGATGTATAATGGCGAATATCATTCGTACAATGGAGCAGGAACGGTTGAAGTAAGAACGAAATAGAATGTAAAAAGCAAATAGTAAGAAAGCGGGCTGATCAGCCCGCTTTCTTTATTCAATACATATTTTATTCCTCCCAGTATATGTCTCAGAAATAATTCTTCCTGGTATGATTCTTCTGTATGGCCTAATGCTGTATAAAATGCTCTGCCACCATCAAATTCATGATACCACGACATTGGATGATACTCACCTTCTTTTCCGCCTTCATAACTTTTTTCATCAATGGTCAGTAAAACCTTAACATCGTTATTCCTGTTTTTGAAATTATACCATTCGTCAAATCTTGTCCATTGCAGAGGAAGAAAATTTGTTGAACCTTGACTGGCATCTGTTACATCTAATGTTGCTTTCTGCGGTTTAGGATGATTTGCAAAATTTGCACCAACAAGTTTGCAGAACCATGGCCAGTCAAACTCGGTATCGGTTGCAGAATGAATACCAACAAAACCTTTCCCTGATTGAATAAATTTTTCGAAAGCTTTTTGCTGATCATCGTTTAATATATCGCCAGTAGTATTTAAGAATACTACCGCAGTATATTGCTTTAAGATTTTACTCGTGAAGTAAGCTGCATCTTCAGTTGTATCAGCAATGAAATTATTTTCTTTTGCCAATTTTAAAATGGCTTCCTTCCCTTGCTTTATTGAGCTGTGTCTGAATCCGGCTGTTTTTGAAAACACAAGAATTTTTTTCGGCTTTGGTTTAAACGTCCAGGAAAAAGAAAACGGCACAACAATCATAAGAAAAAAAAATACTTTATTCATTACAGTTTTTTATTTGAAATTACTTTATTCTGTACACAGGATATTTTAAATGATCGGGTTCGTAATAAGGCGAATTCTGGAAAACAAAATATAATTGTGCAGCACCATTTTTTGCAAAGGCTGTATCACTTGCTTTCTTCTGTTCTAATTTTTCTTTTACTGCAGGATTTTGTTTCAAAAATTCGTCTGCAGTTTCTTCAAATACATAACTGCTGTATCCTTCTTTTGCACCAAGAATGGCATCAAAGAAATCCCAGGCAAAATAACTGTCTTCTGCAGTTGGTTCGAGTACTTCCATTAAAAACCGGTTACCGGGTTGATTCATTGGTATCAGCCAATCACCTTTTCTGAAAGTAATTGTTCGTACAACTTTATTTGTTTTTACTTCGCTGTTGTAGTGATGTGCTTCGTACGGTTTATTACCGCTTTTGAAATCTTCAATCCGGTAAACTTCTACTTCAATTGCTGTGTCTTTTGCAAATTGTTTCATGGAGATCTTATTTGCTTTCAGCAAATCAATGACTTTCCACCATCCTTGCGGAATAACATAGGCTGAAGGTTTTTCAATCATTGTTTTTGGATCATAATAATTGAAGAACTTTATTTTCTTTTCATAAGGTTTAGCCCGGTCGTAAAACAAACGAGGTTGCCCTGATATGTTGCTTGGCTTGTAATCACTTTCAAAACCTTTAAATGTTATTTCGGTAAACTTGTTTTTATTTACTGCAAAATCAAAAGCAAACTGTTTTTGTGTGAGTTGATCTGTTTGTTGCTGCCGGCGTTTTTCTTTGATTGATTTTTGATTAGCAGCAGCAAAATCAATAAATGTTTCCATCAGCTTGTAAGTTGCATCCACACGTTGAGCATAAGGTTTCAGCATATGTGTTTCGGGTACAAAAGAAAATACATTCCAGATGGCCGCATAACCACTGCTGTAACGTGGACTGTCCCAGAATTCAGTCCAGCCTTTATCGGGCGTATCTCCAAAATGATTAACGTAAGGCACAAGATCGTAACCTCTTTCTTTCATGCCTTTGTATAAGGCAGGTTCAAAAAACTGGTTAAGATATTCTCCCATTACACCTCCAAGTTTATCGTGCTGTGTTGTAAGCAATGTCATCACATGTTGATAATCGGCACCATTACTTACATGGTTGTCAATGAAAATATCCGGCTCAACAAAATGAAAGATTTCAGCAAAACTTCTTGCTTCTTTCGAATCGCTTTTAATGAAGTCCCTGTTTAAATCAAGATTTTGTGAGTTGCCACGAAATCCTTTTTCAACCGGGCCGTTCTGATCAATCCTGTAATTAACAGAACGGTTCAGTGCCCCGCCAATATTATAAACCGGGATAATTGCAAGCACAACGTTTGCAGGAAGTAGTTTTTTCCCGGCAACAATATCTTTTACCAAACCAATACTTGCATCAATACCATCGGGTTCGCCGGGGTGAATGCCATTATTGATAAGAATAACAATTTTATTTTTTTGCTGCCATTGTTTAGGCGAAAAAGTTTTATCACTGCTGACAAGAACCAGGTGCAACGGAAAACCAGCATCTGTTGGTCCCATTGTAAGCATAGTAACATTGGAAGAAAGCTTATCTAATTGCTGATACGCTGCAATAGCTTCGTAATAGGTTACTGATTCTTTTCCTTTGGAAGTTTCAAAACTTGTAACAGGGAGCTGCGCAAAATTTCTTCCAAAAACAACAAGAAGAATAATTGTAAATAATCTTTTCATACCGTAAAGTAAAAAGAAAAATAAAAGAGACTGCTTATGGCAGTCTCTTTTATTTAATCGGTTTAATAAATTTTATCTCACAACAAAGTTTCTTGTAATAATACCCTTACTTGTATTAATCTTAGCTGTATAAATGCCAGCAGCAAGTCCTGTTGTATTCAGTTGAATAACCGATTGCCCTGCATTTACGTTTTGTTGTTTCAGAATTTTTCCGGTGATATCAATAACATGGATTGTTACGTTTTGTGTGAATGGCTTTTCGAACCTGATGACAGCTGTTTGATTTGTGACAGGGTTCGGATAAATCACAACAGATTTCTGCGGAACATTCAACACATCGTTTACGCCGGTTGTGGAAAGTAAACCTGTGCAGTTCCATACGGCTGCCACCCATTCAGGATGATCAATGAATGGATTGCGGTTCCCTTGTATTACAAAAACAGAATCATTCCTGTTAATTTCTTTTTGACTAACGGGATCTTGCAGGTGCCATTTGTACAGCAGTTTAATATACCAGTCGTCGAAAGCCTGGTAACTTGTGCCGTTCAATACTTCATCGGCAGTACCGTTTGATTGCCATCCTGCAATAAGGCTTTCATAACGAGTTGCCATGTAAAACTGGGCTCTTGCAAAATCGCCTTTATATTCATTGATTGGTTCAAAAACTGTTCCTGTATAACCGGCAAATGAACTTGGCCCGAGTTTACTTCCGTTTTGTGAAGTATAAGTTGGTGATGATGTTTCACCATAAGGAAAATTCCCTCTTCTGTTATTCACATAACCGTCGGTAGGAAACAGGTGATTTATATCTGAGTACATTGGAGAGGCACCACCAAACCAGCTTTCAGGAAATGAATGTTCCCGGTTATAGCAATCTCCTTCACTGTTGTATGTGCCGCATTGGCCAGTGCCGGGAGTAAATGTGTAAGGATCGGCGCCTGTTGGGTTATCACTGTACATATCCCAGATTACGGTTGCTGTATTCGCATCATTTCTCTTAACATCAGTTTTAAAGTATGCATCCCATAAACCGGGAGTATAACTTAATACTGTTGTACCTGCTGATATAATAGTTGATAATGCAGTTTTAAGTGAGGAACAGGTTAAACCATTTGCAGCGTCATAATAAGTTGCAGGAAGATTGCCTGAACCGATTGTTGCTTTACTGCCTGTTAATGCAGTTGTATAATAATACGGTTCGCCTGAACAATCTCCATTGGCTGCAAAAACAAAAATATAATAAGTGCTGTTTGAACTTAAACTCCCTGCACTAAATGATGTGCTGCTTCCATACGAAATAACAGTGCCGCCACCAAGTGACTGACCAGCGGAATAAGTTGTTCCATTAACCGGATTTGCACTGAGTGTATTGTTTGAGCTGATTACAGCTAAATAACGGTTGGCTGTTGCTGAAGCGGTAAATGATCCGCTTACGGAAGTTGGCCCTGAACTCAGCAATAAACCTGTTGGTGCAGCAGCAGGTGCAGTACATGCAGGAACACTAATTGTAGTTGTACTACCTGTTAAAGGAGTGGTTGTAAAATAATTTGGCCCACCAGTGCAGTTACTGTTGTTATAGGAATAAACAAAGAAATAATACGGTGTGGCTGATGTAAGTCCGCTTGTGCTGAATGATAAAGATGCACCTGCGGATACAACTGTACCACCTCCCAAAGATTGACCAACAGTATAAGTTGTTGCATCAACTGGTTGTGCTGAAAGAGAGGATGAAGTGCTGCGAACAACTAAATAACCATCAGCCGAAGGTGATGCTGCAGTGAAGCTTCCCGAAACAGCAGAGGAAGTTGGAGTTAATAGCAAACTTGTGGGCTGGGCAGTTGGTTCAGCACATGGAAGGCTTGCAGCTGATGTCCAGCTTACATCGTCAATCAGGATTCTTAAAGTGCTTGTTGTTTGTGCAATTTCAAGATTAAAACTTCCGGCTACATTAATATTGCTGATAGTTGCAGTTGCTACTGTAGTTGTTGGATTAATGGTACCTACTGTTGTGCCGTTAATTTTTACAACTAAAACACCGCCTGTGCCTGTAAATACCTGCTGATGTTTAAAACTTAATGAACCAATGCCATTTGGAATACTGTTACATGTTACAGAACCAACACGGACACATATTGCAGCGCCTGTTAAGGTTTGATCAGTACGGGCATCTGTCGCATTCCATGTTAATCCATTATCACCGGTCCATGTTCGTGTACTATATGAGCTGCTTGCTGCCGGAATGTTTGTAAAAGTTTCGGTTCCCTGGGCGTACGTTGTAAAACAAAGAACGATTGATAAAAAGAGGCTCGTGTAAAATTTGATCATTATTATATATTCAATAGGTTGAAAAACAGTATAAAATTAAAAAAACCCACCTGATGAGGATGGGTTTTACAATATCTTTTTATTAGCTTTTTATTATGCTAATGCTTTCACTTTCTTTGCAAGCTTGCTCTTTAAGTTCGCAGCTTTGTTCTTGTGAATAACACCACGCTTAGCCAGTTTGTCGATCATTGATTCAACAGTTGGCAATTGTTCGCCTGCTTCTTTTCCGGTTTTGATCGCCTGCAGGTCACGGATAGCATTACGGGTTGTTTTTCCGTAATAACGGTTACGATCTCTGCGGGTTGCACTCTGACGAACATCTTTTTTGGTAGCCTTATGATTTGCCATATCTAAATTTTTCGGAGGGCAAAGGTAGGGGAAAATTTCAGATTTAGACGAAGGTTCTAAGTTTTTTTTGCCCTGTTTTTTTGCCATTTTTCAGCAAAATGGGTTGAATTTCCTGAAAACAGCCTCGCCGGTTGCTGTTTGAACCGGTAATCAGAACGTTTTTGCCTTCAAAGCCATCACTCTTTTGTATGAGGCATCCACTTTTTCAATCGGAATTTTTCCTGAAAGCACCATTTTTTTAATGATGGAATGAACATTTGCCGGTTCGTAGTCCTTAACATTAGGTATATTATTACTGAACATTACCACATCTACCCCGGCATCAAATGCCATAAAAATTGATTGTTCCAGGCTGTATTGGGCGCTGATAGCCTTCATCTGCATATCATCACTGAACACTACACCATTAAAACCAAGACTATCCCTTAATATGCCAGTAATGATTTTTTTTGAAAGGGTGGCTGGTAACAGTGATGTATCAAGCCGGCCATTCACAATATGAGCAGTCATGATGGCATCAACAATTCCTTCTTTGATCAGGTTACCGTAAGGGATAAGCTCGTATGGTTGCCAGGTTTGAGTTACATCCGCAATTCCAAGGTGAGTATCGGCCAATGAATTACCATGGCCGGGAAAATGTTTTAAAACAGTTTTTACCCCATACGAATGATGACTGCTGAGTACAAGCTCAGCCTGTTTGGTAATTACGGCAGGATCGTTTGAAAAACAGCGTTCACGGGCACCAAGCACGGGACATAAGGGATTGTACACATCCAGTACAGGTGCATAATTCAGGTTAAAACCAAGTTGCGAAATGGTATAAGCCAGTGAATCAGTATAAAATTTAGTTGTATCAGCATTATTTAATGTGCCCAGCCACAGCGCAGATGGCATAAATGGAAAGCCAAGTTCAGGTTTTAAACGGTTTACTTTTCCTCCTTCCTGGTCAATACTTATAAAAAGAGGGATAGGGGCTGCTTTCTGAAATTCACTGATCAGTTGTTTTAAGTTAGCAGCTGCATTGCTGTTGCTTACATTACGTCCATAAACAATGATGTTGCCGATTTTTCCTTCCTGCACAGCTTTGTACACCAGGTCGTTTTTGTTGATGCTCGTTCCGTAAAATCCAAAAATGATCAGTTGGCCGATTTTTATATCAAGACTATCCGGCTCCTGGTGATGGATGGTTTTTTTTTCTTTTCTTCCATGATCATTTAACAACGGCGATGCATTTGTTGAGAGGCAAAGGGCAAGTGTTCCAATAAAAACTAAAAATGATTTCATCAAAAGTGGTGGTTTAAATAAAATACGAAACATCAGTTCCGTAAACGTAAAGCAAAAAAACAACAAAAAGATGGCAATTATACCAATGGTGCTTGCTTAAAACAACCGATATTTGTCCGGCTTTCAACTTTAACAATCAATGAAAGATTTTCAATACATAACCAACTCACACCCCCAGTTTATTGAGGGGTTGTACAACGATTTTTTAAAAGATCCGAACAGCATCGATCCTGAAATGAAGAAGTTTTTTGAAGGGTTTGATTTTGCTGTTTCATCAGGATCAGCCTCTTCAGTTCCCACTTCAACAGCTGCACCTGCAGGCATCGACTGGATGAAAGAGATTATGGTGTACCGCCTCATCCTTGGCTACCGTAACAAAGGTCATCTTATAGCCGATACAAATCCGATCCGTCAACGCAAAGACAGGGGTGCAAATATTGAACTTGGCTTTTACGGTTTTTCTGAAGCTGACCTTGATAAAGAATTTCATACCGGACAATTTGTTGGTCTTGGAACAACAACTCTGAGAAATATTTTACAGCACTTAGAAAAATGCTATGCGTCGCATGTAGGTGTTGAGTTTAAATATATCAGCGATCAGAAAAAACTCGACTTTTTAACCAATGCCATCGAAAAAGATTTCTTTCAGCCTTTATCACTGGCAAAGAGAAAACGCATTCTTGAAAAGCTGAACCAGGGTGTGATGTTTGAAAAATTTCTTCACACCAAATACATTGGTCAAAAACGTTTTTCACTGGAAGGTGGTGAAGCAACCATTGCAGCATTAGATGCAATTATTACAACGGCTGCCAATGATGATGTGCAGGAAGTAGTAATTGGTATGGCGCATCGTGGAAGGTTAAATGTGCTTGCCAATATTATGGGCAAAACATACGAGCAGATTTTCAGTGAATTTGAAGGCACCGCAAAAGTTGACCAGACAATGGGAAGCGGTGATGTAAAATATCACATGGGTTTTGGTAGTGATGTTGAAACTCCTGATGGGAAAAGAGTACACCTGAAATTAATGCCCAACCCATCACATCTTGAAGCGGTTGATCCTGTTGTACTTGGTTTCAGCAGGGCTAAAGCTGATATCATGTACCAAAGCAATTTCGACCAGATATTACCCGTACTTATTCATGGCGATGCATCTGTTGCAGGACAGGGAATTGTTTACGAAATTCTGCAGATGTGTTATTTGAAAGGATATTACACAGGTGGAACAATTCATTATGTCATCAATAACCAGATTGGTTTCACAACTGATTTTAATGATGCAAGAAGTGCCGACTATTGTACATCACTTGCAGCAATGGTACAGGCTCCTGTATTTCATGTAAATGGTGATGATGCAGAAGCTGTGATTAAGTGTGCAGAAATTGCAACACGCTATCGCCAGGAATTTAATACAGATGTATTTATTGATATGGTTTGTTATCGTAAACATGGACATAACGAAGGTGATGATCCCAAGTTTACACAGCCAAAATTGTATGCGTTAATTGATAAACATCCCGATCCCCGTGAAGTTTATACCAATCATTTACTGCAGAATGGCGAACCTGATGCAAAAGAACTGGCAAAGGAAATGGAAAAGAAATTCTGGAGCGATTTGCAGGAACGTTTGGATGAAGTGAAACAAAATCCATTGCCATATCAATATCAGCCACCTGAACTGGTATGGAAAAGTTTGCGCAGGGCAACAGCAAATGATTTTATTCAATCGCCTGTAACAGCAATCAGGAATGAAGATTTCGATAAACTTTTTCATGCAATCATGACCTTGCCTTCTGATTACAAACCATTGAAGAAGGTGGAGAAAATTCTTGCTGAAAAAATAAAACTGCATAACGAAGAAAATAAAATTGATTGGGCAACCGGGGAGTTAATGGCTTATGCAAGTTTGATGCTCGAAGGAAAAGATGTACGTATGAGCGGGCAGGATGTTCGCCGTGGTACATTCTCTCACCGTCATGCAGTGTTGCGTGATGAAGTAAATGATAAAGCGTACAACCGGCTTGCACATATTGAAGGCGCAACCGGTCATTTCCGTATTTATAATTCATTGCTCAGTGAGTATGGTGTACTTGGTTTTGAATATGGATATGCAATGGCAAATCCCAATGCATTGGTGTTGTGGGAAGCACAGTTTGGCGATTTCTCCAATGGTGCACAAACAATGATTGATCAGTTTATAACAGCAGGCGAACAAAAATGGAACCGTATGAACGGTATTACCATGTTACTGCCGCATGGATATGAAGGTCAAGGGCCCGAACACAGCAGTGCAAGAATGGAACGTTATCTCCAGCTTTGTGCTGAACTGAACATGGTGGTTACGAATGTAACAACCGCTTCAAACCTGTTTCATGTATTACGCAGGCAACTGGCATGGCCATTCCGTAAACCATTGATCAATTTTTCACCCAAGGCAAATCTTCGTCACCCCGGCAGCTATTCATTAAAGCAGGAATTTTTAGAAGGTGGATTTAAAGAATTGATTGATGATCCGGCAAATCCGGAAGCATCGCAGGTAAGCAAAGTGTTTTTCTGCAGTGGTAAAATTTATTTTGAACTGGCTGAACGAAAAGCAAAAGACAACCGCAACGATATAGCGATCATTCGCATGGAACAACTCTATCCATTGCCTGTTCAGCAACTGGAAGCATTGTATAATAAATACAGCAATGCAACGTGGTTCTGGGTTCAGGAAGAACCATTGAATATGGGTGCAGCATCTTTCCTGCAAATGAATTTAAAAACCATCAGTTACGGAGTTATCAGTCGCCAGGCATCCGCCTCCACAGCTACCGGTTACAATAAAATTCACCAGCAGGAGCAGGCAGAACTGATTGATACAGCATTCAGCGTTTAGAAGAAAGGATGGTAAATTTAGCGGTCTACTTTTAAGGTGGACATAGAAATGCTTTACCTTAGAGCCGCTAAATTTACCATTATGAAAAAAACATCCGCATTGTTGCTGATCCTGCTAACCTGCAATTTCCTCACATTACAGGCACAAATAAAGTTTCCTTTTCCCGGTTCAAAATTTACGAACAGACAAAATCAAACAATTAGCAATCGAACTGTACCAGGTAATTATTTAGCCGCAAAAATACAAGGTGCTGACACGATTGGTTTTGGAAGTGTGCCGGGTATTGTGTGGGATTATGAGATAAAACAAATGTTTCCTGGCAGCAAAGAAGGTGTGGTTAATGATATAAGAAGACTCAGTGATGGCAATTATGCTGCAACGGGGGTTATTAATAACACCGGAGCTTCTTTTAATCAAGATATGTTTTTTGTGAAGTTCACAGAAAATGGCAAAATACTTTGGAAAAAGATAATTGATGAAAATCCAGAAGAAATTGCTACAAATCGTCTTTTCCCCACTCCTGACGGAGGATTTTTTACAATTGGTGATGGTCTTAATCGCTCTCCTTCAGGGAATTGGCAAATGATAAAATTTAATACAAATGGGGATACGGCCTGGAGGCGATATACGCCTGATTCAGTACGTGCTGATCAGGCATTTGTTAATACAGACGGAACAATTTTAGTAACAGGCGTTAAATCTTCTTCTTATGTTATAAAGAGTGGCTTTTGTAAAGACCAAGTATATAAATACGATAATAAAATTGTGATTTTCAAATTTGGTATTGATGGTAAAATTATTTGGCAAAAAGAATTTTTGGCTGATAACGGCATTAATAATTTTGATTGGGAGTCTGTAAAATGCGTTAATAATGAAGGTGCAATTACTATCATTGCTTCATATACTTCCTTACGTTATCCTGACTCGTGTTATTACTCTTACAGTTCAGTCGATTTTGATTACAAGTCAGTGATTTTACAAACGGATAGTAGCGGAAATTTTAACTGGGAAAAAAAATATGGTGGTAAAAAAAACGATTATTTGTATAATATCGTTTATGAAGGCAATTCAATGTATAGAATTTTTGGATATTCTTCATCAGTAGATGGCGATCTCTCGGGATTAAGATCAGATAGCTTACATTCTGATGCGTGGATTTTTTTAATTAATAGTACGGGTCAAACGTTGTATCAAAAAATTTTTAAAAACCTGGGCATATATCCTAATTCCGCAATAGTTGAACCGGTCTTATTACCTGATACTAATATCTGTGCATTGCTTTATACTTATGAACGGGATAGTAATTTTAACCTTAATTTCAAAATAGGCCTTGTAAGACTTGATAGGACAAATAACATAAAGTGGAAACAGTTTTTTGATAATAGGGATTTTTATAAAGTTGAGACAACCTCCGGTGACGATTTAATTACTGCGGCATATTTTTATGATGAGGTTCTTAACGAAGAAAGAGGATGGATAAGCAAGCTTGGTCCTGTCTCTCAAATCTCCGGCTCTGTATTTTACGATCTTAATAAAAACGGATTAAAAGAAAGCAATGAACCTTATTGCAAAAACTTTCAGGTAATAACACAAAAAATAAATTACAGCCGCAGCAGTTTTTCACAAAATGGCTGGTTCCGTAACGATGTTGATACCGGAACTTACACTACAACTGT
Source organism: Chitinophagaceae bacterium UBA1931 (assembly GCA_002337125.1). Lineage (GTDB taxonomy): Bacteria > Bacteroidota > Bacteroidia > Chitinophagales > Chitinophagaceae > Lacibacter. The sequence continues at coordinate 217,928 of DDFJ01000003.1, read as the reverse complement.
TGTAACGGATAAACCTTATTATACAATTGTTCCCGCTTCAAAACAAACTGTATTTCCTGCACTTGGACTAAGCGATACGGTTCATTTTGCATTACAACCTATTGATGGCAAACAGGATTTATCGGTTAGTATAGTGCCATTAACAGCGGCACGCACAGGTTTTAACGCAAGCTATAAAATCAATTACAGCAACCAGGGAACAACAACAATTGCAAATGCCCAATTGAAGTTTGTAAAAGATGCACGTACAACATTTGTCTCGGGCAGTCTTATTCCTTCCCAAACTACAGGCGATACTATTTTGTGGAATATCCCTTCTTTTTCACCACTCGCCGATTCGTCGCTAACCATTCAATTAAAACTTTCGTCAGCTCCAACACTTAACAATGGAGATACGTTAAAATACAATGCTTTTGTTTTGCCGGTTAATGCTGATCTTACACCTGCTGATGATACGTCCTCAATCAAACAGTTTGTTACAGGTTCTTACGATCCGAATGATAAATCGGAAAACTTTGTTGGTAAAATGCCTGAAGCAAGATATGCCCTTGGAGACGATATACAGTATATTATCCGGTTTCAGAATACAGGCACAGATACGGCGTTTAATGTGCACATTGCTGATACACTCGATACTAATTTAGAATGGAACACAATGCAGATGATTGGCAGCAGTCATAAGTACAAAATGACAATTAATAATGGTAACAAAGTAAACTGGATATTTGATAACATCAATTTGCCCGACAGTAACAGGAATGAGCCGTTAAGTCATGGGTTTCTTACGTTCAAAGTAAAACCAAAATCCAATCTCAATTCCGGAGATTACATACAAAACAAAGCGTTCATTTATTTTGATTATAATCTGCCGGTTCCAACAAATACAGTTACTACAACCATCATCAGCAACAGAGTAACGCCTGTTCCTGTTTTAACTAAAGATGAGGTTAAGATTACCTTGATGCCAAATCCCGGGAAAAGTAATGTTTACATGCTCTTAACCGGGAATATTAAAGGCAAATTAGAAGTAACGGTGATTGATAATACAGGAAGATTGCTGACTAAGCAAACAATCCAGAGAAGTTCAGTTTCCGAACCCACATATCTTCCTTTAAAAACAGATTACTTATTGCCGGGTGTTTATTATGTGAAGGTTCAGCAGGGTAAAAAGAGCTGGGTGCAGAAAATGGTCATTATTCAATAACTGATTTTTCAATTTAAAGCCCCTTTTTTAAGCGGGCTTTTTTATTGAATTCTAATTGGCAGTGGGTGAATATTGTTTATGAAATTTGGTTAATTTCACATCTACTAAGAAATTCACAACCAAAATTCAATCAGAGATGAAAAGCACTGCAACCCTTTTCTTCGTTTTTGCCTTTTTGTTTACCTGTCAGTTTGCCAACTCACAAACAGTTCCTCAGCATTCACCCGATTCACGAACCATTCTTCAAAAAGGAATTGATCAGTACGATAACGGTCAGTACAAAGAAGCTGTAAAAACGTACGAAACCATTCATCGAAACGATACAAACTATGTGCTGTCGTTATATGAAAAAGCACTGGCGCTTGAACAGGATAGTGCTTACAACGAAGCGCTTGCAACCATTAACCTTGCATTGCAGCAGGATTTTAATGAGAGCTTTCATGATTACCTGATGCTGAAGGGAAATATTCTCGATGATATGGGACAACCTGAAGCTGCATTGAAATTGTATGATTCCATTCAGAAAATTTATCCTGCTTCTGTTTATATCCGTTCACAAAAAGTAACCACACTTTACCGTTTAAAGCGTTATGCAGAAGCTGAAGCTATGGCAAGAGAGTGCGTAACAATGAGTTTTTTAAATCCGCTGTATCATTATAAACTTGGGTTTATTGCTTATGCTGAAGGAAAAATGGTTCCTGCGATGATGGCGTTTACCATGGCCAATATTGTTGAACCAAACAACGCTAATAAAAAAAGGATTGTAACCTATCTCAGCAACATTTGTAATGCCAGCGATGAAGCGGTGGAATACCAGCAAAAAAGAGAAGGTGATTACCCCGATATTTTCAACCGTGTTGAACAGATCGTGTTCTCAAAGATTGCGTTTGATAAAGCTTATAAAACAAAGTTTAACCTCGATGATAAGATTTTCAAACAGATTAATGTAATGATGGAAAAACTGGAGTTTGATGAAAACGCTGATGATCCGTTTATGCAGTTATATGTTCCTTTCTTCAAACAGGTATTTCAGGGTCAGCAGGCAGAGGTTATGCTGAATCATGCTTTCAGCGGACTTGAAGTTTCAGAAATTGAATCATACATTAAAAAAAATAAAACAGAAGTTACCAACTTTAAAACACTTGCTTATAACTATTGTAATCTTATACGCAGCACACGTGTGGTAAATTTTAATGAACGCCAGAAAGCATCTGAAGTTTTTCACTATGATGAAAACCGTTTTTTTGGAAATGGCCGTATTGAAAATGAAAAGGGTGAAGGCGATTGGAAATTTTATTTTTCAGATGGTCGTGTAAAAGCAGAAGGTAAACTGCTGGGCAATGAAAAAGAAGGCGTATGGAAATTCTATTACGAAATCGGCGAACTGCAAAGTGTGGAAGAATATAAAAATGGTTTGTCTGATGGTCCTGTAACAGTTTATTACGAAAATGGCATCGTTAAAAAAACGATGACCTATAAAGACGACAAACTGGAAGGCACAATGAAACTGTACAACAGGTATGGTGTTTTATTAAGCGAAGAAAACTACAATAACGGCGAAGCAAACGGAGTTGCTAAATATTATTATAACGACGGAAGAAATAAATCTGAATTTAATTATAAAGATGGCAAACTCAACGGTCCGTTTACAGTGTATTATCCTTCGCAGGCCGTAAAAGAAAAAGGAACTTATGCGGCAGGCGAACTGGATGGTACTTATAAAAAGTTTTACATTAATGGACAGGTTGAAAACGAATTTCAATATGCTGCTGGAAAAACAACAGGTATGTGGAAGAGTTACCATCGTAATGGAAAATTATATTACCAGGTAAACATGACCGATAAAGGAAAAGATGGTGAAATGATCAGCTATGACGACCAAGGTAAAATTGAATCGAAAGAAATTTATAAAGACGGGTCAGCTACAGGCAGTTCTGATTTTTATTTCAATGGAAAAGTGTACCTGTCTTTTAAAAATAACAGCAGGGGTAAAACAAGTGAAGTAAGATATTTTGATTCAACCGGGGCAGAACTTGTACAAAATAAACGCAATGGTAAGAACTGGAAGATTACTTATTACAGCCCTTATCAATATAAAACTGCAGAGAAAGTTTTTGATCAGCAGGAACAACTTACCGACGAAGCTGTTTACTTCAATGCAATTGGCGATCCTGTAACAAGAGAAACGTATAAAGATGGTGAATTAACCGGAACGAAAACTTCTTTGTATTATAACAAACAACTGAAAGAAGAATCGGAATTTGCAGCCGGCAAAAGAGATGGTTATTATAAATCGTACTACGTAAATGGCACACTTTCCACAGTTGCATTTTACAAAGAAGATGTGCTGGAAGATTACAGTTACGATTATAACTCAAAAGGAATATTGCAAAGTCTTTTCTTTTATGCTGAAGGCGAAAAGCATGGAATTGCACAGGTGTTTTATCCCAACGGGAAATTATTCTATGAAGAAAAATATTCGCATGGATGGATTCAGCAGGTAACGCAATACGATACAACAGGCAAACCAATGCACACTATAAAGTTTGAAAAAGGGAAAGGAGTATATAAACTTTTTTATCCCAATGGCAAGGTTTATTATGAACTGCCGGTTGAAAATGGAATTTACCAGGGTATTCAGAAATTGTATTACCCCAACGGCGCAATCATGAGTGAAGTAACGTTTAAGAATGATCAGAAAGAAGGCCCTGCAAAATATTATCACCCCAATGGTAAAATAAGTTCTGAAGGTTCTTTTCTTAATGATGGTAAAGAAGGAATATGGAAGTCATACACGGAAGATGGTTTACTGGATGAACTGGAACAATATGCTGATGGTTATCTTGAGGGACTGTGTAAGTATTACGATAAAGGAAAACTTACACGTGAAATTGAGTATAAACAAGGAAGCCGTAACGGAGCAATGAAGCGTTATTCAATGAATGGCGAACTTGCTTATGTTTTGTTTTATGATGATGGTTTAATTACATCTTACACATACCTGGATAAGAATAAAAAATTATTGCCTGTAACCTGGCTGAAGAATCTTACAGGAAATATTGAAACCTATTATTCCAACGGAACAAAATCGGCAAGCATTGGTGTAAATGCTGGTCATTATCACGGAAAATTCAACCTGTTTAACGAAAAAGGAGTTTTGGTATTTGAATCAACTGATGAGTTTGGATTTTCCAATGGCGAAACCAAAACTTATCATGAAAACGGAAAACTCATGACGATTAATTCCGTTGCTTATGATATTGAAACAGGAGTTGCAAAGGAATTTTATCCTGATGGAAAAATTAAGTGGGAAACAACATACGAGGCAGGAAATGTTAATGGTCCTTTTAAAGTTTACGATGCAACAGGAAAGCTGGTTGAAACCCGTTTGTATTATTATGGTTATATTATCGATATCAAAAAGTAAGCGAATAACAGCTGGTCAAAATAAAAACTAAAAATATCAGATGAAATTTCTTTCCCTATCGTTATCTGTTTTGTTTGCATGCAGTTCGGTTATTGCACAAAGCAAAAAGATTGATCCTGCTGCTGCCACAGCCCAGTTTCCTGATGCAATGGCAATATGGCTTGAACGCAGAACGGAAGTAAACCTTACATGGGATAAGGGAGTAATTGGTGTAACACAAGACGAGCACGAAGACTTGCTGTTCACCAAAGATGAGTCGGGTAATATTGCTGGTAAAAACAGTGTTTACCTCAGTTACTTTTATAATCTTAAAGATTGGGATGCACATACCTTACTGCCCGATGGCAAAAAGATAAAAGTCACCAACTCAACAACACATAGCCGCAGCAGCTACATTTTTTATGATGATTCAAAAGAAACAGAATTTCTTTATCCGGCCGTTGTAAAAGGTGCCCGTGGAATTACCAATGTGAAATATGAAATCACCGACGCTCACCTGCTTGCACCATTTTATTTTGAAAATTATTTTCCGCTTTCATCAGGTGTTATATCTGTAACATTTCCTGAAGAAATTGAAGTGAATTATATCATCAAAGGCAACAAGGATATTGTGCAGGTAAAGAAAGAAAAGAGAAAAGGAAAAACTACATTAACGTTTGAAGCAACCAATGTGCCTGCCACTAACTTTTATGCAGATGCACCTTCTTCTTCTTACTTTCTTACGCATGTAATTTTTTATATCGAAAAGGTGAAATCGAAGGAAGGTGAAATGCAGCCTTATCTCGGCACTACAAAAAATCTTGCTGATTATTATTATTCGCATATCAAGGAGCTTGATATGAATGGCGGGGCCGAAGTAAAAGAAGTAACTGATTCATTGATCAAGGGAATTACTGATCCTGTTGCAAAAGCAAAATCCATTTATAAGTTTGTACAACAAAGTGTTCGCTACATTGCTTTTGAAGAAGGAATGGGTGGTTTTGTGCCACGTAATCCTGAATTGATTTGTACAAGAAGGTATGGCGATTGTAAAGACAAAGCTGCATTGCTAGTTGCGATGTTGAGAAGAGCAGGATTAACTGCACATTTTACATGGATTGGTTCAAGAGAATTACCTTATGATTATACTGAAGTGCCATTGCCGGTTACAGATGATCATATGATTTGTGCATTGGAGATGAATGGCCGATTTATTTTCATGGATGCAACTGATTCGTACATTCCGTTTGATGTTCCTGCATCGCACATTCAAGGTAAGGAAGCATTTATTATAACAGGACCGGGGCAGTTTAAAATTGAACGTGTGCCCATACCTGATGCTGCTTATTCTGTTTTCAGCGATACAACTTATTTATCGCTTGAAAATAAAACACTGAAAGGAAAAATCAGGATTCATACAACCGGGTACGAAACAAACGACCTGATGCATCGTCTTGAAGTAAAAACAGGAAAGGCACGTGAAGATTTTTTACAGAGTTATTGTTACAGGGGTAATAATAAAATTGTAATTAAGGATATGAAGGTTGAAGTTGATACACTCAGCAATTCTGCATTGGTTACGGCTGAATTTAATTTGCCCGATTATGCAAAATACCTGGGCAATGAAGTTTATCTTAACCTCAACCTCAGTAAACCTTATTCAGGAATGGAGATTGATTTTCCCAAACGCAAAATTCCGGTTGAGCATGAGTTTAATTCCGTCATGCGTCATGTAGTTGTACTGCAACTGACGGATGGATATATAGTAACTGCTTTGCCACAGGTGAAAGATTACAATAATAATGTTTGGGGCGTAACCATGAACTGTATTCAGTCGGGCAGCAATCTCTATTATACAAGAGAATTTCAGAATAAATCATTGTACTTATATCCATCATCTTTCCAGGATTGGAACAAAGTGCTGGAACATTTATTCCCTGTGTATAAACAATCAATCATTTTATCTAAATAATCAGAGTAACTGATTTGCCTTAAAAAAATAAGTATGAAATCACTTCTGTCGCTTGTCCTTATCCTGTTTGTGTGGAATGTTTCGTTTTCGCAAACAACATCTTATTCCGGTTTTACATTAACCGATAAACCTGTTCTTCACCAGATCGTAAAAGAATTTGCTGCAGAGAGTGCAGTGTATGTAAAAGATGAACGTAAGCTGGAGCTGGTACCTTCAACAAAAGGAATTGATTTTTTCAGCTCTTATCATAAAATCATCAGGGTAAATGATGAGAAAGGAATTGAAAACTTCAACAAGATTTATATTCCTGTTCGTGAAGACATGGAGATTATGCAGATCAGGGCAAGAACCATTACTCCTGAAAATAAAATCATTGAAGTAGGGCAGGATGCGTTTAAAGATTTTACAGATGATGATAACAGCAAGTATAAAATTTTTGCCATTGATGGTTTAACCAAAGGTTCTGAAATTGAATATTCATATACAATAAAAAGAACACCACTGTTTTTTGGTAAAGAAATATTCCAGTTTAAAATTCCTTTGATGAATGGATACTGGGAACTTGTATCACCAGCTACCATCAGGTTTGAAGCAAAGGGATTTAATACCAGCATTCAGCCTCAGGAAACTGTGGATGAAGAAAAGAATATCCGTGTGCTTAAATTCAATACTGCAAACGTGCAGGCGTATACAGATGAGAAGTATGCAATGATTACGCCATCACTTCAGCAGGTGCAATACAAATTATCTTATGCAGAAAGCAGGGGAATGAATGTGCGGATGTTTACATGGAATGAACTGGCGAAAGATGTCTATGAAAATTATAACCAGTTCAGCAAAAAGGAAATTGATGTGGCTGATGATTTCTTAAAGAAAGCTGATATTAAATCGGCAGTAACAGATGAAGAAAAAATCAGGAAGATTGAAAATTATGTAAAGAACACTGTTAAAACAGGCGAAGATGTGGAAGGTGATGATTTTAATGATTTCTCTAAAATACAACGTAACAAAATTGCCAGCTATAAAGGAATTGGCCGGTTAACCTGTGCCATGCTGCAAAGGGCCGGTGTAAAATATGAAGTGGTTTTTACAGGCGATCGTGAAAATTATGTGCTTGAAAGAAGTTTTGAAAACTGGAATCATGCCGAAAACCTGTTGTTGCATTTTCCTTCATTAAAGAAATTTATTGCACCCACTTCTTTTTTATATCGCTACCCGTTTGTGCCATCTGTTTGGGCAGGCACATTGGGATTGTATTGTGTACCTGTTGAAGTTGGTGAAATGAAGTCGGCATTGGCTGAAGTGAAAGGGATTCCAATGGAGGCGGTTAACCGTTCGCATCACGATCTTGAATCGGTAATCAGTTTCAACAAAGCAATGGATACAGCGTTTGTTACTGCAAAGCATATTCACAGCGGTTATGGCGCACCATTGTACAAAGCCCAGCTGATTTTTTTGCCTGCTGATGAGCAACGCTCATTCATGAAAGAAATGGCGAAGAATTCTGCAAAAACAGAAAATATTCTCAGCCAGGAAATTCAGAACAAGGAACTTGAAATTACCGATGAAGACAAACCATTTATTGTGAATCTGAAAATGGCATCGGTTGATTTATTTGAAAGTGCAGGCGATAAGATTTTGCTGAAGATTGGCGAATGCATCGGGCCACAGGTTGAAATGTACAACGAACATCAGCGCCAGTTTGATATTGAAATTGACTATCCGCACTATCTCAACCGTAAAATTGTACTTGAGATTCCTGAAGGGTATCGTGTTAAAAATCCGGATGATCTGAACTTTAATATTTCGTACAGCACGAATAATAAAATAACGATGTGCTTCATCAGTTCATACAAAATAGACGGTAATAAGCTGGAAGTGAACATCAGTGAGCAATACCAGCAGGTACGCTGGCCAAAGTCGGAATATGATAACTTTATTAAAGTGATCAATGCCTCGGCCGATTTTAATAAAGTAGTGCTTGTTCTCGAAAAGAAGTAATTACAGTTAAAGCCCTTCCCCTGAAGGGCTTTTTTTTAATATCTTGTGACAGCGTTTTCTTAATACGAATTAAATTTTCCCCGAAATTTGCTTCACAACAACGAATCTATATGATTGATATAAAAGTTCCGCAGGTTGGTGAATCTATCAGCGAAGTGTCTTTATTAAAATGGACTAAACCCGATGGTGCATGGGTTGAGAGGGATGAGGTTATTGCCGAACTTGAAAGCGAAAAAGCAACATTTGAAATAAATGCAGAGCAATCAGGTATTCTCAAACACGGTGCTGCTGAAGGTGATACCATTAAGATTGGCGATGTGGTTTGCCAGATTGATGAAACTGCACCCAAACCTGAATCTGCAGTTCAGCCAGCAGCTGAAGTAAAAGCTGCTCCTCAAACGCAAACATCCCAGGCTCCGGTTACAGCAGTTTCAAACGAAATAAAAGCTACACCGGTTGCCGCTGCAATCATTGCAGATAAAAAAATCGATCCGCAAAATATTAAGGCTTCCGGCAGCGGAGGTAAGATTCTGAAGGATGATGTATTGCAGGCAATTTCAAATCCCGGCAAAATCAGTTTCAATTCAAACGAACTTAACAGCCGCAATGTACACACAGAGCGCATGAGCAACCTGCGTAAAACCATCAGCAGGCGTTTGGTTGAAAGCAAGAATACGACGGCTATGCTGTCAACTTTTAATGAAGTTGATATGAGCCGTGTTATGGAAACAAGGGCAAAGTATAAAGACAAGTTTAAAGAAATGCATGGTGTAAATCTTGGCTTCATGAGTTTCTTTGCCAAGGCATGTGCTATTGCATTAAGTGAGTGGCCTTCTGTGAATGCAGCTATTGATGCAGATGAAATTATTTATCATGATTATGCCGATATTTCAATTGCTGTTTCAACGCCAAGAGGTTTAACAGTTCCTGTAATGAGGAATGTTGAAAGCCTGAGCATGGCCGATATTGAAAAGAAAGTGGTTGAACTGGCTGGTAAAGCAAGAGATAATAAACTTTCGATGGAAGAACTCACCGGCGGAACATTCACCATAACCAATGGTGGTGTGTTTGGTTCTTTGTTAAGTACACCAATTATTAATTTGCCGCAAAGTGCTATTTTAGGAATGCATAAAATCCAGGAGCGGCCGGTTGCGGTCAACGGTCAGGTTGTTGTACGGCCGATGATGTATGTTGCTTTAAGTTATGATCACAGAATAATCGACGGAAGAGAAAGTGTAAGCTTCCTCGTTCGTGTAAAAGAATTACTGGAGAATCCAGAACTGTTATTGTTTGGAAAAGATCCGGTAAAAACTCTGTTAGAAGTATAAAACACCTCGTAACTTCTAACGGTTACTTGCAAAAAGAGCGTCACACTAAACTAGTGTGACGCATTTATTTCAAGCATATTCACTGTTCGTTTGCTTTCGTTTACTTTCTTTGCATTGTGAGCCGCTATCATTCATATATTAATTCAGCTGCTGAAATTGTTTCTGCTTATAACGGCGCTGAACCATTTGCATCATTCCTGAAAAAGTTTTTCTCTGCAAATAAAAAGTTTGGCAGTAAAGACAGGAAAACAATTGCTCATTTATGTTATTGTTATTTCCGTTCAGGTAAACTGTTTGAGGATGCAGAAAAAGAAGAACGGTTTCTTTCGGCTGTATTTATTTGTTCACTAAGTTCAAACGAGTTGTTACAGCATCTTAAACCAGACTGGAATGAAAATGTATGGATGAATGTGAAAGAAAAACTGAAATTGCTGAATAAAGAATTCAACAGTTCATTTGTGTTTCCTTTTGTTGATGAACTCAGTGAAGCAGTCGATAAAGATGCATTTGTGTTGAATCATTTTATTCAGCCAGATTTATTTCTGCGCATAAGGCCAGGACAGCAGCAAACTGTTTTTAAGAAACTTGCAGCTGCAGGTATCTTATTTGAACAGAAAACGGAAACATGTATTGCTGTTTCCAATACAACAAATATTGAACAGGTCATTAACCTGAATAAAGAAGCTGTTGTGCAGGACTACAGTTCACAAAGGGTGGGAGAGCTCATCAAAAAGATCAGTAGCACAGATAAAAAAATGACGGTGTGGGATTGCTGTGCTGCAAGTGGCGGTAAATCCATTATGGCCATTGATCTGCTGAAAAATATGGAACTTACAGTAAGTGATGTGCGTGAAACGATTCTTGTCAACCTGAAAAAACGTTTTGCTGAAGCCGGCATAAAAAATTATAAAAGCTTCGTTGCTGATTTATCACAACCTGTTTCCAAAAAAGGTTTTTATGATTTGATCATTGCCGATGTTCCTTGCTCTGGATCGGGCACATGGGGCAGAACACCTGAACAGTTGCATTATTTTCAACGGGAAACAGTTGAATATTACTGCAACCTGCAGAAAAAAATTCTCAGCAATATTATTCCTTCATTAAAAAGTGGCAGCACCTTGCTTTATATCACCTGTTCTGTTTTCAGAAAAGAGAATGAAGAAATGGTGAAGTGGATGGAAAACGAATTTCAACTTGTAACTAATGAAATGCAGTTGCTGAAAGGTTATGCTGTAAAAGCAGATTCGATGTTTGCAGCGTTAATGAAGAAACCCTGATGTTATTGCCTGATGAATTCTTTAACTGCGTAAAGTTTTCCTTTCTTATAAACAACAAGATTGTAAGTTCCTCTCTGTAATGATTTTGCAGGTAAAAGAACTGAACTGATGCCAGCAGGTTTATCATAATTTTTTTGCAGTAACACCTGTCCCGTCATTGAAACAATGTTAATCTGTAAATCACGGATGCTGTTTGTATCTGTAAACTTCAGAACAATATCCGACTGAGTTGGGTTGGGGTAAATGCTGATCAGTTTCTGGTTCTGATTATCAGAGGTGCTTAATGGAAAGCAGGTAGAAATAGTTGCCGAAGCTGATTGTATAATGTATTCATCATAACCGGCAGCAGAGGTATCAATTACCTGTACAATCCTGTAATTTACTGTTCCTGAAATGCCGGCAGCAATTGTATCGTTCAGATTGTATTGTTGTGTGCTGAATGTTGTTCCGTTTGCAGCAATGGTTTTGATTTTTGAAAAACTTGTTTCACCTGGAAGTTTTCTCTCAACCGAATATAGCATTGTCTTAATATCCTTGCTGCTCCATGAAAGTGTAACTGTACAGTTTGCTGCTACAGCATTGACTGTTGCTAAATCAGTCAGTAAAAAGCCAACTGCTTTTTTCATATTGGGCAAACCATAACCATATTGTACCTGCGGAGTACTGTATTTATCACTGCTTCGCTGAATTGTGCTGATGATTTTCATATTGTTGACTTCGGGAAACAACTGCCATAAACAGGTTGCAAGTCCTGCAAGATTAGGGCATGAAAAAGAAGTCCCACTTCCTGATCCAAGTGTTCCGGATGTAGTTGAGATCGTTGTTCCTGACCCGACAGAAACAACATCAGGTTTCACCTGTCCGTCACTGCTTGGGCCAAAACTGGAGAATGCAGCAATAACTCCGTTCACATCAACAGCACCAACAGTAAGCACACTGTCAGCATCTGCAGGTGTGTTGATGTAATGCCATGTTTTATCACCATCATTACCTGCACTGATTAAAACAAGAATACCCTTTTTTGCTGCCATATCAGCCATGCGTGCAGCAACAGTTGTGTTGCCATCCAGATCAGCATAGGTATGATTAAAGGAAGAATTGTCAAATGTTGTATAACCTAGCGACGAAGAAATAACATCAGCACCTGAACTATCAGCATATTCTGCACCCATTGCCCAATTGTATTCTTCAATGATCTGTTCAGTCGGAGCATCTTCTGTGCGTAATAAATAATAACCGGCTTCAGGACAACTTCCAACAAAAGTTCCGGGTTTATATGCGGCAACAATTGAAAGGCAGGCAAGTCCATGCGAATGATCTTCCACCATTGAATCGTTTTGTACAAAATCCCATGTGCCGAGAAATTGTTTCCTTGCTCTTGTTGAATCGAAAAACTGGTTGGTTGGATAGCTTGTAAATCCTGCATCTAAAAAAGCAATTTGCATACCCTGGCCTCTTGCGCCAATGTTGTGCAGAAATTCTCCTTTATGAATTTTTATTTGTGAAGCCGATGCAGAATAATTAAATGTATCAGCCTTTATTTGTTGAATACGATTAACCACTGCAGGTGAGGGAAGAACGGGCAAGAATTTATCGCCTGATAATTTTCCATTCACTTGTCTCAAAGCAACTCCGGTTGTTTGTTTTACAAAAGGAAATGCATTGATTTTTGCAAGTGCAGCAGCATCGCTTGTTTGAATAATGATTGCATTCAACCATCTTGAACGGCCTAACAAGGTTACCGTTCCTGTTTTCAAAACACTATCAATGTATTGCTGAACAACCGGAAGATCTGTACTGTCAATTGAAATATTATACTTCGTTCTTCTTGCAACAGCTCTTGCAGAAAGATAGGCAGATGGATTACTGAGACTGAAAGCTGTTGGCTTTTTATCAGTAAAAAAAACAACGTTTTTAGTGAACTGACTTTTTACTTCTGCAATACTGAGTAATAATAAACAGAACAGAAGTAATTGTTTTTGCATAAAGAAGAATAACAGCTAATGTATAAATCAGTTTCTATCTACCATCCACATTTTAATACCAAAGCCAATTCTAACCGGGTTGTAGGACATTACTACGTTTGGAGGTGATCCGGTAGATGTACTTCTTGGTTGGTTTTCCCACAACTGAAATTCACGGTAAACAAGCCCTATGTTCTTTGCATATTTTTCGAGGGATAATTCTCGTGAAGCATAACTGGTATCAACCTGCATTGGTACATTCGTTGCAATATCTGCATGAGTTATTGTCGTAACGCTGTCAATTTGTAAAGTACCAATCTTCTCTTTTTGATTTAATGATTTGTATGTGAATTCCCATGAACTCATGCCAAGATCGACACCCATTGGAAAATCAGGGTTAAATGGATGATCAGATAAATAAGTATTGCCCTTCCAGTTAAAACCTTCAACTGTTGGTTGCATCAGCTTTAATACCCGCATATTGTTTTCATAAACTTCCAGTTGCTTGCCTGCTATTGTAACAATATAGGTGCCGTTAGGAACCCAGGGGCCACTTGCAAGTGAATCATTAATATAAGTATAAATGAGCCATGCCGGTCTGCTGAGGTTATCAGTTACTGCATGGTCAACAACATGTTTTACCTGGTAACGGTGTGTCTCGGCTGTTTTACCTGAATTCACAAAAACAAGGGAATCGACACGGTAGGTGATGTATTTGCCTTTTACCAAAGGGTTTAAATCCTGTAACGCCATTGAGCTGAGATTTTCGGATTTATTACAGGCCGCTAATACAATCATGGCAACGAGGCCCGGCAGTAGTTTTCTTAAAAGTACTTTATCGGAAAAATGGAATTTCATTATAGCTAAGTTAGTCGATGGTTTAAATATAATGAGCCTTTTTGAGCTGTTAATGCTGCATCATGTTAAGATTCAGCGTTCATATAACGTCAAATCCGGCTTTTCATTGTATTAAATCACCGGCTGGCGCATGATTATACCACCGCCAATAACATCATCGCCTTCATAAAAAACGGCACTTTGGCCTGGGGCAATACCTTTGGCGTCTTCAAAAAACCGGACATTCACAATACCATTTTCGTCCGGATTCAGTGTTGAGAAAGTCCCCTTATCCTTATACCTGATCTTGGTGATGGCTTCCATTCCCGGTGTAATTGAGCTGTATTTCAGTAAGTTGATTTTGCTAACCTGCATTTCATTTTTGTTCAGATCTTCTTCATCGCCCAGTACAACTGTGTTTGTTTCAGGCAGAATGCCGGTTACAAATACAGGTTTCCCAAATGTTATATCAAGCCCTTTGCGCTGACCAATTGTATAGAAAGGATAGCCTTTGTGTTTGCCCAGCACTTTTCCGGTTTTATCAATAAAGTTTCCACCGTTCACCCTTTCTTCAAGACCATCAACCCTGCGTTTCAGGAATCCACGATAGTCGTTATCCGGCACAAAGCATATTTCATAGCTTTCAGCTTTTTTGGCCAGTTCGGGATATCCGTAATCAAGTGCCATCTGCCTGATTTCTGTTTTACGGTAGCCACCTAATGGCAAAAGAGTCCTGCGCAATAAGTCCTGCTCCAATCCCCACAAAACATAGCTCTGGTCTTTTGTATCGTCGAGACCTTTACTGATATAATATCGTCCGTTTTCGTGCTGGTGAACTTTTGCGTAGTGGCCTGTTGCAATAAATTCACAATTCATAGCATCCGCTCTTTTTAATAAGGCACGCCATTTTATATGTGTATTGCACAGTACACAGGGGTTGGGGGTGCGGCCATTGAGGTATTCATCTACAAAATTGTTGATGACAAAATCGCCAAACTCATCCCTGATGTCAAGAATATAATGCGGAAAGCCATGCTGCACTGCGGCTGCACGGGCATCATTAAAACTGTCGAGGTTGCAACAGCCGGTTTCTTTTTTACCCTTTGCACCTGTGCCGCTGCTGGCATAATCCCAGGTTTTCATGGTAATACCCACCACTTCGTACCCCTCATGGTGAAGCATAAGTGCAGCTACGGTGCTGTCGATACCGCCGCTCATTGCAACTAAAACTTTTCCTTTACTCATATCAATTCTCCGCTTTTTTGAAAAAAGACAAGCTGCAAAATTACGTGAAATGAGCTATAAAATTCAGTAGTAGGGGAATGTGAAAATGATGTGACCAAAACATTGCAAAAAAAATATCAGCGAAAATTGGCTGCTGAAAAAACCATTTTGGACAGATCGTTGTTTTTCAATTAAAAAATGTATTTTGGTTGTTTAATAATTTATTCAGTACTAAAAATTTATTTATGATTAAGCTACAAGTTATCGGAAACCTTGGAAAGGATTGTGTTACCAACACAGTGAATGGAAAGAATGTGATGAATTTTACTGTTGCCCATACAGAAAAATTCAAAGACAGTACCGGTGCTCAGCGTGAAAAAACAATTTGGGTTGATTGTGCATACTGGAGCGACAGAACAGGTATTGCACCTTATCTTAAAAAAGGAACTCAGGTATATGTTGAAGGTGCTCCTGAAGTGCGCACTTATACTACCCAGGATGGTAAAAGCGGTGCTTCGCTTTCACTCAGGGTTCAGACTATTCAGTTATTAGGTGCCCGTAGTGCAGAAGGAACAGGAGGTGGCAGCAGCTACAACCAGGGATATTCAGCACCTGCATTTCAACAAATGGAGCCACCTGTTGCCAGCGATGTGGCCGACGATCTTCCGTTTTAATTTCAACTGTATAACAACTGAAGGCCGCTCTCTGAGCGGCTTTTTTATTTACAGTATTCCTTCATCTGCAAAACTGTAATACCCTTCTTCGCTTACAATGATGTGATCAACTACCGTAATATCAAGCAGGAGTGCGGCCTCTTTGATCTTTTTTGTCAGTAATTCATCGGCACGGCTTGGTTTTAAGCTGCCTGAAGGATGATTATGACACAAGACCATATTTACAGCATTGTGCTCCAAGGCTTTTTTCAGGATAATCCGGGGATCGGCAACTGTACCGGTAATTCCTCCCTCACTGATGATTTCAAGATGGTTGATTTTATTGGCCCTGTTCAGGAATGCCACTGCAAATACTTCGTGGGGCTTATCTTTTAACTGAATCTGCAGGTAATGAGCAATGTCGCTGCTGTTCCGGATGATGCTTTTGTGTACTTCGGTTGCCTGTCTTCTGCGGCCAAGTTCCAGTGCTGCAGCTATAGTTATAGCCCTTGCTTCGCCAATGCCATCAACCTTCATCAGTTCTTTTAAACTCATTTTTCCCAGTTCGTTCAGGTTATCTTTTGCCAGGCTTAAAACATCTTTCGCCACATCAACAGCCGATTTTGTTTTGGTGCCGGAACCGATCAAAATTGCCAGTAATTCGGAGTTACTGAGTGTTTCGGTTCCCTTTAGCAGGAGCTTTTCTCTGGGCCGGTCATCGAGCGCCCAATCCTTGATTGTTTTTCGTTGAGTTTGCATATTTCAAAATAATACACTATTTTCACTTATCCAACATCCAAAAAAACCATTAGTTATGCGTAACAATTCTCAATCTGCGGGAGCTTTTTTCCGATTGTCTTTCATGCCTCTTCTTGTTACAATCAACCTGCTTTTCTCAGCAGTTTTTGTTATTGCTATATGTTTTCAGGCAGTACAGAAAAAAGAACAAAATGCTGCATCAGTAAAAACTACTGAAATGAAATCAGGAATTATCAGCCAGGTAACACTTGGAAATATTCATTCAAACTAAATTTCCGGGTTTGTTGAAAAGCAGTGAATTGTTTAGCAGGAAGTTAATCTGAATAATGGCTTATCTTGCGCCAAATTTCACCGCTTTTTAAACAGATATAATGGTTAATCCATCTCCGAAAATTTTTTCAGGCACGGCGTCTATTTACCTTGCCGAAAAAATTGCACAAAAATTCGGCATTCCTTTAGGTAAATGCCTTACTCAACGTTTCAGTGATGGCGAAATACAGCCCATGTTCCAGGAAAGTATCAGGGGCGATATTGTATTTCTCATTCAAAGTACGTTTGCTCCAGCCGAAAATATTCTTGAACTGTTGCTGATGATTGATGCAGCAAAAAGGGCCTCAGCTTACAAAGTAATTCCTGTTATTCCTTACTTTGGGTATGCCCGCCAGGACAGGAAAGACAAACCCAGGGTAGCCATCGGCTCAAAACTAATTGCGAATATGCTGGAGGCAGCAGGTGCCAGCCGTATCATTACAATGGATTTGCATGCCGCACAAATACAGGGTTATTTTGATATACCTGTTGACCACCTCGAATCTTCCTCAATTTTTATCCCTTACATAGAGAGTTTGAAGCTGGAAAACCTTACCTTTGCGGCCCCCGACGTAGGTAGTGCCAACAGGATCAGGGAAATTGCCAGTTATTTTGAAGCCGAAATGGTGATTTGCGACAAGCATCGCAAGAGGGCAAATGAAATTGCCAGTATGGTGGTAATTGGTGATGTAACAGACAGGGATGTTATTTTAATTGATGACATCTGCGATACAGGAGGCACACTGGTTAAGTCGGCAGCTCTTTTAAAAGAAAAAGGTGCAAGAAGTGTAAGGGCATTGATTACACACCCGGTTTTGAGTGGAAATGCATACGATAATATTAATAACAGTGTGCTGGAAGAACTGGTGGTGTGCGATACAATTCCAATTCCACATTCACAACAAAGCCCTAAAATTAAGGTGTTGAGTGTTGCTGAATTATTTGGCGTAGCACTCAGAAACGCTTTTGAAAACAAGAGCATTACAAGTTTGTTTATCCACTCACAAAAAAGAGAAAAATAAACTTCAGAAAGTAAAATTTAAACTCAGATAAAACAATGAAAACAATTACAATCGAAGGTCACTTGAGGACCGAAAACGGGAAGAAAGCCACCCGTCAACTTCGCTCTCAGGAAATGGTGCCAGGTGTAATTTATGGAGGCTCAGCCGAAATTAATTTTTACGCTCCTGCCAAAGCTTTTAAATCTTTGGTTTACACACCCGATTTCCAGTTGGCAGAAGTTAATGTGGATGGAAAAACGTACAAAACTATTTTAAAAGATTTGCAGTTTGATAAAGTATCAGATGCCTTGGCGCATGTTGACTTACTTGAACTGGTTGAAGATAAAAAAGTAGTTGCTACTATTCCTTTGAAGTTCACTGGTGCTGCAAAAGGTGTAAAGGATGGTGGTAAGCTTATTACAAAAATCAATAAGCTGAAAGTAAAAACTTATCCCAAATACCTGAAAGAGTCTATTGAAGTTGATCTTACCCCACTTGAATTAAACGGAAATATCCGTGTTGAAGATGTGAAGGCAGATAACATGGAAATCATGAACTCTCCCCGTATTCCTATCGCTTCTATCGTGATGACACGTCAGTTGAAGCAGGAAGAAGCTAAAGGTGATACAGGTAAGAAATAAGATTTAATATAATTGAATTTTATACAATCCCCCTTTTTACAAGGGGGATTTTTGTATCCTTTCGCAGAACTTATTTTCTTTGTAATAATGAAATTTTTAATCGTTGGTTTGGGCAATATGGGAAATGAATATTCCCACACAAGACACAACATTGGATTTGATGTGGTGGGAAGCCTTGCAGCAAAACATAATGCAGATTTTCGTATGGACAGGCTTGCTGCAGTAACCGAGTTTAAACTAAAAGGTAAAACACTGATATGTATTTTACCTTCAACCTATATGAACCTTAGCGGTAAGGCCGTGAAATACTGGATGGATAAGGAGAAGGTTTCCATTGAACATATATTAGTGGTGGCAGATGAGTTGGCCATACCTATTTCGAAACTTCGGCTAAGGCCGGGTGGTAGTGATGCCGGGCACAATGGACTGAAAAGTATAAACGAACTTCTGCAAACCAGCAATTACCCCCGCCTGCGTTTTGGCATTGGAAATAACTTTCCTAAAGGGATGCAGGTTGATTATGTGCTGGGAAAATGGACGGAGGCGGAAACCCCACTCGTTAAAAAGAAGATTGAGGCAAGTGTTGAAGTTATTGAAAGCTTTGTTTTAACAGGTATTGAACGAACCATGAACCATGCAAACAAAATTGAAATAACTCTTTAATTTTCAACTTTCAAATATTACCTTCGTTTACCATCTGTATGGTATAAAGTACTGCTTTACAAGTCCTCTGTCCTTTCAAAGACCTTTCATTAAAAATTAAACCTGATTCTGAACCAAAAAAAATCAACCAATGAAAATCTTTTGTGTAGGCAGAAATTACATCGATCATGCCAAAGAACTTGGCAATGATGTACCCGATGAGCCGGTTATTTTTTTAAAGCCCAAAAGTGCATTTTTACAACCGCACATGCCTTTTTATTACCCTGAATTCACAAACGAACTTCATTACGAGGTTGAGCTTGTTTTAAGGGTATCAAAAAATGGCAAATACATACAGGAAAAGCATGCATCAAAATACTATAATGGTATTACTGTTGGTATCGACTTCACTGCACGTGATCTGCAAAATGAGCTGAAGAAAAAAGGACTTCCCTGGGAAATTTCAAAAGCATGGGATAACTCAGCTGCAGTAGGAAAGTTTATTGATATAAAGCCCGGAATGGATTTGCATAACATCAATTTCTGTTTATACAATAATAAAGAACTGGTACAGCAGGGAAATTCAGGCCAGATGATTTTTACTTTTGACCAGATTGTTTCTTATGTATCGCAATTCTTCTCACTTAATATTGGTGATTTGATTTTTACCGGCACACCAGTAGGAGTAGGCGAATGTGTTGTGGGCGATCAGCTTGAAGCTTTTATTGAAGATGACAGCTTACTTGATGTAGAGATCAAATAAAAAATACTCATAAATGCAGAAGCCATCCTGTTAAAGGATGGCTTTTTTATTTTATGGATTGAAGAAAAACCTGAAAAAAGCTATCGGAGAAAAACCTGAATCCATTATCTTTGCCGCCCATTCGCCGGGGTAGCTCAGCTGGTTAGAGCATCGGATTCATAACCCGAAGGTCGGCAGTTCAAGTCTGCTCTCCGGTACAAAGCTCAGATCCTTTTTTGGATTTGAGCTTTTTTATTTTTTCTAAACCTATCTCTTTAATCTGCATATTTTTTCTCTGAAAATCGATAACACTTACTTTTATAAAAAAATACAATGACAATATCAGATTTGAATCAAAAGTTTGGCATTCCAGAAACGCTGGCTTTTTTTGAAGGACAAGGTGCTCTTCCATGTGTACGTATTTCCAATTCTCTTGCTACCTGTGAACTTTCACTTTACGGTGCTCATGTGTTCAGTTATAAACCTGCAGGGCAACAGGATTTGTTGTGGATGAGTGATACAACTGCTTATGAAGTGGGCAAGGCCATCCGTGGCGGAATTCCTGTTTGTTTTCCATGGTTTGGACCGCACGCAGAAGATTCTGCAAAACCACAGCATGGATTTGCAAGAATCATGACATGGGATGTTGAATCGGCATTGGAATTAAGTGATGGAAGTACTGAACTTGTACTCACATTAAATTCCAGTGAAGAAACAAAAACATACTGGCCTTATGCTTTTGAAGCAGAATTGACTGTTGTTGTGGGTAAGAAATTTACGATCAGTCTGCAGATAAAGAATACCGGAGCTGAATCATTTACTTATACTGATGCATTACATACTTATTTCAACATCAGTGATCTCAGCAACATCCAGATCAGTGGGTTAGCAGGTACTTCTTATTACAATGGCTTTGGTGCAGATACAACTGTTCAGCAGGAAGAATTGCTGCGTATTGTTCAGGAAGAAAACAGGCGTTACATCAATCATGAAAATGATTGTGTTATTAGTGATGAAGGATTGGGACGTAAAATCAATGTGTCCAAAACAGGAAGTAAAGTTACCGTTGTGTGGAACCCAAATGCAGCAACTGCTAAGAATATTGGCGATATGCCTGATGATGGTTACAAAACATTTATCTGTGTTGAAGCCGTAAATGCTTATACCGATGCTGTTGTGTTGGCACCAGGAAAAGTGCATGTTCTCTCTCAAACATTTTTTGCAGAGTAAGTAATTAGTCAATTAAATCATTCAATTCCATCAGCAAGAAGTATTATCTTCCTGATGGAATTTTTATTTTCACTCATGTTTTTTATTTTAGCCTGATAACGGTTTTTAATTTGTTTGCTATGCTTTTTACAAAAAGATCTCTCCGGTTCTTTGTTTCTCTTTTTTTGTTTTCTGTACTGTTTTCATTTCATCTGTTTGCACAGGATTACCGCCGCTGGCAAATGAATGCCGATGGTTCCATTCAATGGAACATTGCTGACAATTCATCTCATGATGATCATCTTGAAATGAGTGGCAAATTTATTTCCTGTGTATTCCGTTATGGTGTGGCACCTGATGGTTCATTCCATGCTACACGAAGTATTGTTTGGCCCATGCTTCGTACAATTCCAAATAACACACATGCAAGTCTTACACGGCAGTTTAAACAGGATGGATTTGATTTAATATTAATCAACAACAAACCTGTTGCGAACGAAAAAGTATTAACCGTTTCATTTAACGGTATATTGAAAGTGAAAAGTAAATCAGCAGCAGGTTATGAACTTACAAGAGAATTTTTTCCATCAACAGATAAACCGGGCTTCTGCGAAATTTATAAGATAAAAAATACAACAGGCAAAAGTCTTTCAATAGAAATACCTGGTGCTTCTGATCTTTATACAACTGACCCCGCAAAAGGAACAGCAGGAAGTTATACGATTGAAAAGTTGCTGAATGGATCAGGGTATTTTACACTTGCATCAAATGATTCGCTGCAATTTTCAGTTGTTTATTCCGGAAGAGCTCAACAACAAACATCACTAAAAATAAACAGTGATGAAGAAAAACAGAAACGTCTTTTCTTGATACAAAGTTTCTGGAATAACCTGGTTTTAGAAACACCTGATACGGTATTAAACAAAGCTTTTGCTTTTGCAAAAATCAGGGCAGCTGAAAGTATTTATGAAACAAAGGGTGGGCCAATGCACGGGCCGGGCGGGGAAGCTTATTATGCAGCAATCTGGGCAAATGACCAGGCTGAATATATCGGACCGTTCTTTCCTTTTCTTGGTTATGATTATGGTAACAAAGCATCACTTAATGCATACCTACAGTTTGCCCGGTTTATGAACAATGATTATAAACCGATTCCAAGTTCTATTATTGCTGAAGGAACAGATATCTGGAATGGAGCTGGTGATCGTGGTGATGCAGCGATGATTGCATACGGTGCAGCCCGTTATGCTCTTGCAAGTGGCGATGTAAAACAGGCAAAACAATTATGGCCATTAATTGAATGGTGTCTTGAATATTGTAAACGCAAGCTCAATGCATCGGGTGTTGTACTTTCAGATGCAGATGAACTCGAAGGACGTTTGCCTGCAGGCAAAGCCAATCTTTGTACATCTTCTCTTTATTATGATGCGTTGAATTCTGCAGTATATCTTGGTGGAGTTTTACAATTACCAAAAACACAGGTTGCACTCTACAAACAACAGGCTGTTGCTTTAAAACATTCCATCGAACAATATTTTGGTGCTGATGTGGAAGGGTTTAAAACTTACAGGTATTACGAGGGTAATGATGTATTAAGGGCTTGGATTTGTATTCCGCTTACGATGGGAATTTATGACCGTAAGGCAGGAACAATTGATGCATTGTTTTCTCCAAGGTTATGGACTAAAGATGGTCTTGCAAGTGTTGCCGGTGAAACAATTTTCTGGGATCGTTCAACATTGTATGCGTTGCGTGGTGTGCTTGCTGCAGGAGAAACAGATAAAGCGTTGCAGTTCCTTCATTATTATTCCAACCGCCGTTTATTGGGCGATCATGTTCCTTACCCGGTTGAAGCTTATCCTGAAGGAAATCAACGGCATCTTTCAGCAGAAAGTGGTTTGTACTGCCGCATTTTCACAGAAGGATTATTTGGCATAAGGCCAACAGGGTTACAACAGTTTCGTTTTACTCCAAGACTTCCTTCTTCCTGGTCTTCTATGAAATTAAATCATATCCGTTCTTTTCAACATGATTTTGATATCAGCGTTGAACGGGTGAATGATAAATTATCAGTTGTAGTGAAAGAAGGAGAGAAGGTATGGTTGAAAAAGATTGTACAACCGGGGCAGGAGATTGTTGCAGAGTTTAAATGATACAATCAAATATTTTAAAAAAACAGCCATTTGGATTAAGAGCTTAACCCAAATGGCTGTTGATATTTTAATTGTTTAGTTTGTTCTTCCGGGATATACTTTTAATGCTTCAGCTAAACAATCCATTGCAAGATCTAATGATTCTTTGTTGAGCACATAAGCAATGCGTACTTCATGTTTTCCTAAACCAGGCGTACCATAAAATCCGGTTGCTGGTGCAAGCATAACTGTTTGATCTTTGTAAGTGAATGATTCAAGAATCCATTGGCAGAATTTATCACTGTCATCAATCGGCAGTTTTGCAATTACATAAAATGCACCACCGGGTTTGGGACAAACAACGCCGGGCATTTCATTCAAACGTTTTACCAGCAAATCTCTTCTCGACAGGTATTCTGCTTTGGTACCATCAAAATAATCAGCTGGTAAATCAATCGCAGCTTCACCCATAATCTGGGCAAGACCGGGAGGACTTAATCTTGCCTGTGCAAATTTCATACAGGCATCATACACTTCTTTGTTTTTAGTTACCAAAGCACCAAGTCTTGCACCACAGGCACTGTAACGTTTGCTGATGGTATCAATCAAAATCAAATGTTTGTCGAGTCCATCAACATGCATGGCGCTTACATATTCGCCATCATAACAAAATTCACGGTAAGCTTCATCGCTGAAAAAGTATAAATCATACTTCACGCAAAGATCCCTGAGCTTGTTCATTTCATCTTTACTGTACAAATAACCAGTTGGGTTATTCGGGCTGCAGATGATGATGGCTTTTGTTTTGCTGGTAATTACTTTTTCAAACTCTTCAATTGCCGGCAATGCAAAACCGGTTTCAATGTAAGAAGTGATAGGTACAACTTTTACACCGGCTGCACAGGCAAAGCCGTTGTAGTTGGCATAAAACGGTTCCGGAATAATGACTTCATCACCAGGATTAAGACAGGCGAAAAAGCCAAACATAATTGCTTCGCTTCCGCCGGTGGTAATCATAATCTGGTCATAGCTGACGTCAATACCAACTTTCTTGTAATACTGCACCAGTTTGCGGCGGTAGCTTTCATTACCTGCACTGTGGCTATATTCCAATACTTTGATGTGCGAGTTTTTTACTGCATCAAACAAAGCTGCCGGTGTTTCAACATCGGGCTGACCAATATTGAGGTGATAAACTTTAATTCCTTTCTTCTTTGCCGTCTCCGCAAAGGGAACAAGTTTTCTGATGGGTGATGCGGGCATTTCAATGCCCCGACTACTGATCGTTAACATAGCAACAAATATAGGTAAATGAAAAAACCCCGGAAATTTATTCCGGGGTTCAAAAAATAATTTAGTTATAAAAACTACTGTTGCACAACCCCTTGAATGGTTAATTCCTGTTGTTGATCAATTCCAAGGAATTTCACATAAACTTTCTTAGTGAAGTTTCCGGGAACTGCTGCATTATAAGTAGCGGTAATTGTTCCGGTTTTACCTGGTTTAATCGGTTCTTTTGTGTAGTCTGATTTGGTACAGCCACAGCCCGGAGTTACACTTTCAATTACCAGGTCTTCTTTGCTGATATTGGTAAGTGTAAACGTAGCAGTAACAGGGTTGCCAACTTTTGGTTTACCAAGATCAACTGATTCACTGCTGAATTTGGCTACATCACTTGGTTTTTTTGCCTGTCCAAATGCAACTGTTACCAAAAGGAAAGAAATACAAACTGCTAATACTGATTTCATTTGTTATGATTTTTTTGTGTTATTGCTTAAATACGTTCAATGCTTCGTTATTTGGAGCCGGCTGATCAGGAGTTTTCCAAACCAAACCTTTGATGGTCACCATTTTGGTTTGTCCGCCATTATAAAAAATGGTGATTGTTTTTTCAAACTGCCCTTCACTTGCAGCGTTATAACCTACTTTAATAATGGTTGAGCCACCTGCTTTTACAGTTTCTTTACTCCATTCGGGAGTAGTACATCCGCAACTTGCCTGCACATGCTCAATCTTCAATGTGTCTTTACTGATGTTTTGAATTGTAAAATTATGTGTAACAGGTTTTCCCTGTGGGATCTTTCCAAAATCAAAACTGTTTTCTGATATAGTGAAAATCTCCGGTTTTGGTGCCGTTACCGGTTGTTGCTGTGCCATACCTTGTACAGCAAAAAAGGTAAAGACTAATAAAGGAAATAATAACTTTTTCATTTTAGTTGATTAGGTTTTCAAATGTACGCATTAACATAGACAGTTCATAGCACCGGAAGGTTGCCTTTCACAATATTTTAATTTTTTTATATTACCCAGTATAAAAACGCCTCTTTTGTCGGTTAATTGTAATTTGTTCACAGTTGTTTTTTGTTTTCACCAAATTGAGAAGTAGATGCTCAGGTGGAGGCAAAAAGTTTATTTTTGTCGCATGGAATCTACCACTAATGATAATTTGCATTTGCAGGAACTGTCGTTTGAAAATTTCAAGCAGGAAGTTTTGCAGGATTACCGTTTCGCATGCCTGAGCAGGGAAGCAAGTTTATTGGGGAGAAAAGAAGTGCTTACAGGAAAGGCCAAGTTTGGCATTTTTGGCGATGGTAAGGAAGTCCCGCAACTGGCAATGGCTAAATTTTTTAAGCCGGGCGATTTTTACAGTGGTTATTACCGTGACCAGACCTTTGCTTTTGCAACAGGTTCGGCAACGGTTAAAGAATTCTTTGCACAATTATATGCCAACCCCGATACCAATCACGACAGGCATAGTGCCGGCAGGCAAATGAACTCACATTTTGCAACAGAAACAGTTTCGCCCAATGGTGAAGTACTTGATCTGGTGAACCGCAAAAACCTGCTTTCGGGCATGGCACCAACTGCTGCACAAATGCCACGTTCTGTAGGGTTAGCCCTAGCTTCAAAATTGTTCAGAAAAAATGAAGCACTGAAGGCCTTCTCCACTCTTTCCAACAATGGTAATGAAGTATGTTTTGCAACAATCGGCGATGCATCAACCAGCGAAGGTCATTTTTGGGAAACGGTGAATGCAGCTTCAGTACAACAAATTCCCCTGGCCATTTTTGTTTGGGATGATGGATATGGAATTTCTGTTCCTAAAAAATATCAAACAACCAAAGGCTCTGTTTCAGAAGCATTAAAAGGCTTTCAGAAAAAAGAAAATACCAACGGTATCGAAATTTATAAAGTAAAGGCATGGGATTATGCTGGCATGTGCGAAGTGTTTGAAGCTGGCATTGAAAAAATCAGGACAACACATACTCCTGCCTTGTTTCATGTAGAAGAAGTTACGCAGCCGCAAGGTCATTCAACTTCAGGTAGCCATGAACGTTACAAAAGTGCAGAACGTTTGCAGTGGGAAAGGGAGTGGGACTGTAACAAAAAAATGAAAGAGTGGATTCTTGAAAATTCACTGGCAGATGAACATGAACTTTCAGCAATTGAATCAGAAATCAAAGACTTTGTACGAAGTCAGCGTAATGAGGCATGGGATGATTATTCACTGCCAATTAATGAACAGGTACAGAAAGTGGTTAACCTGTTAGCTACATTAAGTGCACAGTCTTCACATGGCGAAGAAATTAAAAGCCTGGTTAAGGAACTCGAAAGAAACCGTGAACCAAACCGCAGGGATGTACTCAGCGTTTTGTATAAAAGTATTTCTCTTGCCTCGGATGTTGATGTAAGTGAAGCCCAGGAGTATTACAACCTGCTGAAAAGAGAAAACAAAGATTTGTTCAATACACATCTTTATCACGAAGGCGCAGCAAGCGCCATGAAAGTACAGGAAGTAAAACCGGAATATTCAGATGATTCTCCTGTGCTGAATGGCTATGAAGTGCTGAACCGCTATTTTGATCAGTTATTTGAACATAACCCAAAGGTTGTAGCTTTTGGTGAAGACCTTGGATTTATTGGTGATGTGAACCAGGGCTTTGCAGGTTTGCAGGCAAAACATGGAGAGGTAAGAATTTTTGATACAGGCATCCGTGAAATAACAATCATGGGGCAGGGCATTGGTTTAGGAATACGTGGATTGAAACCAATAGCTGAAATTCAGTATCTCGATTATCTAGTTTATGGTTTACAGCCTTTAACAGATGATGCAGCTTCCCTGCAGTTCCGTACTGCCGGACGACAAGCCGCACCAATTATTGTACGCACAAGAGGGCACAGGCTTGAAGGTATCTGGCATAGTGGTTCGCCAATGGGAATGATCATTAATAGTCTGCGTGGTTTTTATGTATGTGTGCCACGTAATATGGTACAGGCAGCAGGTATGTACAATACATTGTTGCAAAGTATAGAGCCGGGAATTATTATTGAATGCTTAAACGGTTATCGTTTAAAAGAAAAACTGCCCGATAATCTTCAGCACTTTACTGTGCCGATGGGTGTTCCGGAAGTAATTAAAGAAGGAACTGATATCACTATTGTTTCCTACGGTTCTACTTTACGTGTAATTGATGAAGCATTGGGCTTTGTTGAAAAATTTGGAATCAGTTGCGAAGTGATCGATGTACAAACCTTATTACCTTTTGATGTAAATCATCTCATTCTTGAATCATTAAAGAAAACCAACCGCATCCTCTTTGTTGACGAAGATGTTCCGGGAGGAGCAGCTGGTTATATGTTCAATAAAGTAATGGAAGAACAGGGTGGTTATAAATACCTCGATGTTGCTCCAAGAACCATTACAGGAAAGGATCATCGTCCATCTTATGGAAGCGATGGCGACTATTTCAGCAAACCCAATGCAGATGAAATTGCTGATGTGATTTTTCAAATGATGAGAGAATAATCAAAAAGCTTATTTATGAAATTAGACTTATATCAGGTTGATGCCTTTGCCTCAGCATTGTTTAAAGGAAACCCCGCTGCAGTTGTTCCATTGGAAAAATGGATAGATGATGAACTGATGCAGACACTGGCAATGGAAAACAATCTTGCCGAAACTGTTTTCTTTGTTCCATCTGAAAATCCTGCTGCTGATTACGATATACGCTGGTTTACACCCGAAGTGGAAATTAATCTCTGCGGTCATGCAACGCTTGCAAGTTCATTTGTACTGTTCACTATTCTTGGTTTTAGTAAACCTTCAATTGTGTTCAGTTCAAAAAGCGGCTTGCTGAAAGTTACTCGG
Source organism: Chitinophagaceae bacterium UBA1931 (assembly GCA_002337125.1). Taxonomy (GTDB): domain Bacteria; phylum Bacteroidota; class Bacteroidia; order Chitinophagales; family Chitinophagaceae; genus Lacibacter. Next base: position 189,478 of record DDFJ01000003.1, on the reverse strand, counting down.
AATGGAGATATGTTTGAAATGGAATTCCCATCCTGGAAACCTGAACGGATTACTGATTATCCAGAGGGATTGGAAGCAATACTTGGTATAAAAGAAATTATAGGCGTATATCGCTACAGAGATTTACTCATTGAAGTTGCAGCGGAAGAAGAAGTGAAGAATGCAATACCTGATTTTACTGCATTGAAAAAAACAGGTGAAAAAATAATTCTTACAGCAAAAGGTAATAATGGTGTTGATTTTGTGTCAAGATTTTTTGCACCTTCAATTGGGGTGGATGAAGATCCTGTTACCGGATCTGCGCACTCACAGCTAATTCCTTTCTGGAGTGAAAAGCTTGAAAAGAATAAAATGTTTGCAAAACAATTAAGTAAACGTGGAGGCGAAATTTATTGCGAACAACTTAGTAATGAAAAAGTGATAATGGGCGGAAAAAGTGTTTTCTACATGAAAGGAGAAATCACTCTTTAATCAGGCAGCTTTTTGTTTTTTATTCTGCAGCACATTCATGAACTGTTCTTTTCTTACTGCAAATGAATTTCTCCTGTAGAGATTTTTAAATGTGCCGGTTAATGTAATGCAAAGTAAAATTCCAACTGTCCATGAAAGAATATAATATGTTCTGAGCAGCAAAGGTCTTATGGAAATACGATCGGCTTTTTCTTTCCCGATGATAAAATCAAGTGAATATTTTACTGCGTTGCTTAATACCGGAACTTTATCCCAGTTAGTATAACGTACACCTTCATATTTATAAGTGGAATCGTAATCTGCCGGAACCTGTTGTTTAAAATAATTCCAGTTATGCTGCAGATCAGCAAAAGCTGCATAATTGCCATCCTGCTTTTTGAAACTAAGATCATACATCGGGTCCAATACAATCCATCCCTTTTCTGTTTTGGCTTCAACAAACATGTGACCTCCATAATACCCTTTAGCTTCCATTTGCCCGATTTTAACGGGTATACCATCTGCCATCAGTAATCTCGTTAATACAATGGCATAACTTCCACAAGCTCCTTTGCCAGTCATGAGATCAAATGTTGCAGGATGAAAAAAGGATGCCTTTATACCTTCAATCTTTGTTGATTTAAAAACAAGATATCTTCTTTCCTGAAGATAGTTAGCTGTGCGGAGGGCTGATATTGCATAATCAGTTTTTGAATAACCTTTGGGCAAACTGTCAGCGATTTCTTTTCGTATTGCAGTAAATAACTGATTTTCGTATTGAGCTTCTGTTGAAAAATAAAAAAGTGACGAGAGTAATATGCCATTTAAAAAAATCAGGAAATAGAGATTTCTGAAAAGGGCTTTAAATTTTTTAAATATTCTCTTAGCAGGCATTATAATTATTTAACAAGGATATTTTCAACAGTTTTTTTTACAGATTTATTATAGATCAAAAATGCTGCCTGAAGTTTAATTTCAATCTAGAAATTTTTGTCTTTGCTCGGCTGTTGGTATCATGCAGCTTTCCCTTTTCCCAAACCATTTGTAACGGTTCCTTCCAATCCACTTATAAATTCTGTCACGTATAAACAAAGGTATAACATTAAAAATGTATAGGACTTTCCAAAATGATCTTAAATAAATGGAAACCCTTAGTGCGGCGCTTGATTCAAAATAGATTTTCCCGTTATCGTAGAAAATCACTGAAGTAATTATATCAGGATTGATGCCATGCTGAGGTAATAACAGCCGTGCAGTTTTTCCTTGCAAAGGCGCAAACTTCAGCAAATTATTTTTATCTCTCTTTAATGCAAACTGAACCCAGTAATTGCAGAAGTTGCAAACGCCATCAAAAAAAACGATGCGTTCGTTCATGTTTCTACTTTACATTTTATAACTAAAAAAAACAGCACAATCAATGTGCTGTTTTTTTATTATCCCATATTATGGAAAACTTTCTGAACATCTTCGTCCTGCTCAAGACGTTCAATCAGTTTACTTACATCTTCTGCTTGCTCATCATTTACCGGAACTGTTGTAGTTGGTATCCATTCAACTTCTGCACTTAAAGGAGTAATGCCTTTATCTTCCAGTGCTTTCTGCATATTTCCAAAATCGGTAAATCCACACCTGATCACAAGAATATCTTCTCCATGCTCGCCGGTGCTTTCTCCCAATTCTTCCAAACCAAAATCAATAAGTTCAAGTTCCATATCTTCTGCATTTAAACCTTCGGGCTTCAGTTTAAACACACCCATTTTCTTAAACTGGAAACTTACACTTCCGCTGTTACCCAATGCACCACCGCCTTTGTTAAAATGACTTTTTACGTTGGCAACGGTACGCACATGGTTATCAGTAGCTGTTTCAACTAAAATCGCTACTCCATGCGGAGCATATCCTTCGTATAAAATTTCATCGAAGTTCTCCATTTCTTTTCCCTGTGCACGTTTGATCGCAGCTTCAATACGATCCTTGGGCATGTTAACGCTTTTGGCATTTTGCATGCAGCGGCGAAGTGCAGGGTTAGTTGATGGATCGGGGCCGCCGGCTTTTACGGCAATGGCAATTTCTTTACCAATACGGGTAAACTGTTTGGCCATACGGTCCCAGCGGGCAAACATGGTGCTCTTTCTAACTTCAAAAATCCTTCCCATTATTTTTATTTATGGTTTGATGATTTAATCCGGCAAGCCATTTACGGAGGCTCCGGGCTGCAAATGTAGGGCAATGGCCGAAAACAAAAAACGCTCCTTTGCGGGGAGCGTTTTTTTATCACTTAAAAAAATTACTTCTGTTGTTCAAAATCATCGGCTGTTGGTAAGACATCGGATGGTTTGAAGTTAAGCGTACTATGATGGCGGCTGTAAAGGAAATAAACAATTAAACCAATTGCCATCCAAATAAATGCTACTTTAAGCGTTTGAATATCTAATGCCACAATCATTCCAAAACAAATAATTGCACCAAGAGTAGAAACTAAGGGTGCGGCTGGCACTTTAAACGGCCTTTCAATGTTTGGAGATTTCACCCGTAGAATCCAAACACCAATACTAACCAAAACAAACGCAAACAAAGTTCCAAAGCTGGTTAAATCTCCTGCAACACTACCAGGAACAAATCCAGCGAAGAGGCCTACAAAAACAAAGAGGATAATATTCGCTTTGTATGGCGTTTTGAATTTAGGATGAAGCTCACCAAATGCTTTTGGAATTAGTCCATCATTGCTCATGGTATAAAATACACGACTTTGCCCCATCAGCATTACAAGAATTACAGAGGAGAATCCAGCAAGAATTGCAACAGTTACTGCAGTAGCCAGCCAACCATAACCTGTCATATAAGTCTTAATGGCATAGGCAACAGAGGCTTCTTTTCCGGCTGTTTTAAACTCTTGCCAAGGAGCAACTCCAGTTAAAACATGACCAAACAATATATATAAGATGGTACAAACAACCAGAGAGCCTAAAATACCAATCGGCATATCTCTTTTTGGGTTCTTTGCCTCCTGGGCTGCTGTTGAAACTGCGTCAAATCCAATGAATGCAAAGAACACTATAGCTGCACCACCCACTATACCTCCAATTCCATGTTTAAAAAAACCTTCATGACCTAAGGTGTGTTCAGGTATCATATAAGGCGTATGATTTGCCGGTTTGATAAATTTCCATCCAAGAAAAATGAATAGTAATACAATCGCCACTTTAATAAAAACGATAACTGCATTGACTATTGCAGATTCCTGTGTGCCTTTAATCAGTAATAAAGTCAGTAACAATAAGATTATTAAAGCTGGTGCGTTGAACATACCTGATTGTACAACTACTAATGATTTTAAATTAGTTGCTAACCCTTTATATTGTTCATCAGTTAGCAATAAAACACCATTCTTTGCAGCTTTGGCAATTTCTTGTGGGAAGCTGCTTATGGCAGCGCCTGTTACAGAATATAAATGTTCAAAAGGTGAGTGAGACCATTCATAAGGTATTCCCCCACCTAATAGTTTATTCAAATATTCACTCCAGGCAATAGAAACTGTTGCAGCTCCCAATGCATATTCCATAATTAAGGCCCAACCAATAATCCAAGCAATTAATTCGCCCATTGTTGTATAGCTGTATGCATAAGCACTACCTGCAATTGGAATCATTGCTGCAAATTCTGCATAACACAAACCTGCAAACGCACAACCAATGGCTGCTACAACAAACGATAAAGTAACTGCAGGTCCAGCGGCCTCAGCCGATGCAGCGGCAGTTCGAACAAATAAACCAGCTCCAATAATTGCGCCTACACCTAAGGCAACCAGATTTCCAGCGCCTAATGTTCTTTTCATGCCTTTTTCCGAGTCTGACGCTTGAATCAGAATTGCTTCCAGCGATTTTTTTCTGAATAAACTCATATTGTATAGTTGAATTTTAGTTTCTAAAAAAAGATTTGGAAAAATATTGATTTATTCGATAAATCGGTCAAAAGATTTATCAACGGTTATAAGGCTGACCTCTTTCAAACATGAAAAACGTATATTGCGCCACATAAAATCCGGAGCATGGGAAAGGGTAACCGTTTAACGATTTATATTTTGCTGGCAATGGCGTTGGGTATTGTGGTGGGTTATATTGTGCATGTGTCAGCTGGTCAGGAATTTATCGACAGCTTTGCAAAAAACATCAAATTACTGAGCAATATTTTTATCCGGCTGGTACAGATGATTATTGCTCCACTTGTATTTACAACATTGGTAGTTGGTATTGCTAAACTGGGAGATCTGAAAGCGGTGGGAAGAGTAGGAGGTAAGGCATTGCTCTGGTTTATTACAGCTTCACTTACTTCATTGTTACTTGGTATGTTGCTGGTGAATGTACTCAAACCCGGCACATACATTAATCTTTCACAGGCCGATACAGAAGGTGTAAAAGACCTGATGACAAAAACATCCACTTTTTCTCTGCAGAATTTTGTGGAGCACATTATTCCAAAAAGTTTAATTGAGGCAATGGCTGCCAATGAAATACTGCAGATAGTTGTGTTCTCCATTTTCTTTGGTGTTGCAGCTGCTGCCATTGGCGATTACGCCAAGCCATTGGTGAAGGCGCTTGATGTGGCATCGCATATCATTTTAAAAATGGTGAATTATGTAATGAACTTTGCACCTTTGGGAGTATTTGGTGCTTTATCGGCAGTGGTAGCAGCAAAAGGGTTGAGTATTTTTCACTTTTACTTTGTTTACTTCGCTTACTTTTTACTCGGCATATTTCTGCTCTGGCTTTTACTTATTGGGGTTGGCTACCTTGTAATGGGTTCAAGAATGAATGTATTGCTGAGAAGAATCGGTGGTCCATTATTAATTGCATTCAGTACAACCAGCAGCGAAGCTGTTTTTCCCAAACTAACGGAAGAGCTTGAGCGTTTTGGCTGCAAAAATAAAATTGTATCGTTTGTATTGCCGTTAGGCTATTCATTTAACCTGGATGGCAGTATGATGTATATGACTTTTGCCAGCCTTGCTATTGCACAGGCGTACGGTCTTCATCTTGATCTTGGAACACAGTTAACCATGTTGCTTGTTCTGATGCTCACAAGTAAAGGCATTGCCGGTGTGCCAAGAGCATCGCTTGTTGTAGTATTGGCAACCTGTGCCATGTTTAAAATTCCACCGGAAGGTGTTGCATTAATATTGCCGATTGATCACTTTTGCGATATGTTCAGAAGTATGACGAATGTAGTGGGTAATGCTTTGGCAACTTCTGTTGTAAGCAAGTGGGAAGGAGAATTAAATGACGGAGATGTTACACCAGCTTAAAATATTTGAACGATTTATGTACACAATGAATATGCGACTAATACTCTGTTTGGCAGCACTGCTTTTTTGGGGAACGGCTGAAGCACAGCAGGTGAAGATTAAAGTTATCAACCAGTATGAAGCGCCGGTTGATGCGTTTACAATTGATGGAAAAGATTGTCACACTTCAAAAAACGGAACAATTGAAATTGTTGCTGAAGGAGGTGATTCGCTCACATTCGATGCAAAGGAATATCAAGCCGTTAAAGTTGCAAAAACAGATTTAACCGAAGGTGCAGTTGTATCGATGCACAAAGTATTTACATGGAAAGATATTCTTAACCCGATGTTTTACATTAAATACGGCGGGTTATGGTTACTGCTCTTTATCATATTTGCAGAAACAGGTTTGTTTGTTGGTTTCTTCTTACCTGGAGATAGTTTGCTTTTTGTTGCAGGTATTTACAGTGCAAATCTTGCTCATGAGTTTTTGCGTTTACTGGGACTTGGTTCGGTAAACAATGAATGGCTTTCGTTACTTGTTCTCTGCAGTTTAATTTCATTTGTAGGAGTACTTGGAAATATTGTTGGTTACTGGACGGGTAAAAAAATCGGTCCCTCCATGTACCATTGGAAAGATAACCTCTTATTTAAAAAACGTTACCTGCACGAAGCTCATGAGTTTTACGAAAAGCATGGAGTAATTGCCATTGTGTTTGCACGATTTCTTCCCTTCATCCGCACGTTTGCACCAATTGTTGCAGGTATTGTTGATATGGATAAAAAGAAATTCATGTACTTCAACATCATTGGTAGTGTGGCATGGGTTATCAGTATGATTTTTGCCGGACATTTTCTGCAGATATGGGTCATGAATCAGTTTGGCATTGAACTGAAAGATAAACTTGAGCTGATTGTTATCATTATAATCATTGTTACAACTGCACCTGTTTTCTGGAAAGTGCTGTTCGGAAAATCAAAAAGCAATACCAACACAAAAGCTGAGTAAGAAAGATGAAGCTTGAACGTCAATCAAACGCTGTCTTTACCATTCCCGTTATTGTAGCTGCGCTTGGCTACTTTGTTGATATTTACGATTTGTTACTGTTTACTATTGTAAGAGAGCCAAGCCTCACAGGTATTGGTGTTGATAAAGCTGATACGGCACAAATACTTGCAGCCAGTACAAAGATTATCAACTGGCAAATGATTGGTTTACTGATAGGTGGTTTTTTATGGGGAATTCTTGGCGATAAAAAAGGCAGGCTCAGTGTATTGTTTGGTTCCATTCTTTTATATTCAATAGCAAATTTTGCAACAGCATATGTAACAACCATTAATCATTATGCAATTGCCCGCTTTGTTGCAGGAGTTGGATTGGCAGGCGAACTTGGCGCAGGCATTACATTGGTCAGTGAACTTCTGCCAAAAAATAAAAGAGGTGTGGGCACTTCGTTGGTTGCAGGAATTGGCGTATTTGGTGCAGTGTTCGCTTATTTTACATACAGGATTACAGGCGACTGGAGATTGTGTTATAAAATAGGAGGAGGTTTAGGTATTGCGTTATTATTGCTTCGTGTAAGTGTTGCAGAAAGCGGAATGTTTAAGGAAGTAAAGCAATCAAACATATCAAGGGGAAATGTGCTGATGTTTTTTAATAATGCAGGACGTTTCAGAAAATATTTTCTTTCTATTCTTATCGGGCTTCCTAATTGGTTTGTTGTAGGAATTCTTGTTAACCTCAGTAACCGCTTTGCAAAAGATTTTTATGGCGATTCACATATTGACAGCGGTCGTGCAGTAATGTTTGCTTATTCTGCAATAGCTGTTGGTGGTATAACCGTTGGTTTGGTAAGTCAGTATTTCAAAAGCCGTAAAAAAGCACTTTATCTTTTTTATGCGCTTACTATTATTTCAGTGGTATTATTCTTTTCTCCATTGAACAGTTCTGATACTGCCATGTATATTATCTGTACATTACTTGGCTTCAGTACCGGCTTCTGGGCAATTGTTGTAACAATGGGTGCCGAACAATTTGGTACAAATCTCCGGGCAACTGCAGCTACAACAATTCCTAATATGATTCGTGGATCATTGCCATTAATTAATATGATGTTCCTTGACCTGTTTCAGAAATCTTGGAAATGGTCGCTTACAAAAAGTGGAGTCATAACTGGCGTTATTGTTATTGTCGTTACCTTAATTGCAGCTTACTTTACAGAAGAAACATTCCATAAGGATCTGAATTATGTGGAAGCTGAGGAGATGTTGCCTTAAATGTGTAACCCCGATGAATTAATTAATTGATCACAAATGAGCACTGAAGTTGAACAAAGTAATACCGGTTCTGTTCCTGAAGTAAAGGAACGTAAAGGATTAAAGTTTCTTGTTGTACGTTTTTCTTCTATTGGCGATATTGTATTAACAACACCGGTTGTCCGTTGCATCAAACAACAGTTACCTGATGCAGAAATACATTTTCTCACCAAATTCAGTTTCAGTAAAGTTGTTGCTTCGAATCCTTACATTGATAAATTCTTTTTCCTGAATAACGACTGGGACTTACTTGTGCATCAGCTCAAAGAAGAGAACTACGATTGCCTGGTTGATCTGCATCACAACCTGCGCACCATCAAACTCAAACGTACATTAAACATCAGGTCTTTTTCTTTTAATAAGCTGAATGTACAAAAGTGGTTGCTCACCAATTTAAAGATCAACCGTATGCCTGATGTGCATATTGTTGACCGCTATCTTGAAACAGTAAATTCATTTGGAATAAAGAACGACGGGAAAGGTCTTGATTATTTTGTTCCGAAAGAAGAAGAAGTAAAACAAACCGATCTTCCGCATTCACATGCATTGGGATATATTGGGTTGGTGATTGGTGCTGCTCATGCAACAAAAAAACTTCCTGTTCATAAGTTGAAAGAATTATGTGCTGCACTTGATCACCCTGTTATTTTGCTGGGAGGACCTGAAGACCGTTCTGTTGCTGATGAAATAACTGCTGTTGATCCGGTTAAAATTTATAACGCCTGCGGTAAGTTTTCTATTAATGAAAGTGCAGATCTTGTGCGCAAAGCAAAACTCATTATCACACACGATACGGGGCTGATGCACATTGCAGCAGCGTTTAAAAAACCGGTTATCAGCATCTGGGGAAATACTGTTCCTTCATTTGGAATGACACCTTATTTTGGAAATAATCCAGTAGTGTCGCAAAAATTTGAAGTGGCAAATCTTGGTTGCCGGCCCTGTTCAAAAATCGGTTACCAGCAATGCCCCAAAAAACATTTTAAGTGTATGGAGTTGCAGGATGTGCAGCAAATAGCTGCGTTAGCACAGGAATGGGCAAAAAAATTACGCTAATAAAAAACGGCTTCAATTCTGAAGCCGTTTTTTATTTATTCAAATGCTGAATTATAAAGTCTTCAACACATCGTTCATTGCTCTTACAGCATCAGCGCTCTTGTTGAAAGCAGCTTGTTCATCTTCTGATAACTGCAGGTCAACAATTCTTTCCCAACCGCTCTTGCCAATTACTACAGGTACACCAAGACAAATATCTTTTTGTCCGTATTCACCTTCAAGTAAAACACTGCATGTACGGAGTTTCTTTTCATCACGTAAAATTGATTCAACCAGTTTAGCTACAGCTGCACCGGGAGCATACCATGCTGATGTACCTAACAAACCTGTAAGGGTTGCACCACCAACCATTGTATCTTTTACAATTTTGTCTTGTTGTTCCTGTGTAAGGAAGTTTGTTACAGGAACACTGTTCCATGATGCGTGACGGATCAACGGAATCATTGTTGTGTCACCATGACCACCAATTACAACACCACTCAAATCTGAAGGGCTGCAACGTAAGTGTTGGCTGATCTGGTATTTGAAACGGCTGCTGTCGAGTGTGCCACCCATACCAATAACTCTGTTCTTTGGCAGGTTGGTTGCTTTCAATGCATGGTAAGTCATTGTATCCATCGGGTTACTTACAATGATGATGATTGCATTGGGAGAATATTTCAGAATTTCTTCGCAAACATTTTTTACGATGCCGGCGTTTACAGAAATCAGTTCTTCACGGGTCATTCCGGGTTTGCGAGGAAGACCAGAAGTAATTACCACTACATCACTGTCAGATGTTTTGCTGTAATCACCAGTAACACCGGTAATTTTTGTATCGAATCCAAGAAGGGTGGCAGTTTGCATCATATCCTGCGCTTTACCTTCAGCAAGACCTTCCTTGATGTCGAGTAAAACCACTTTACGGCAAATTTCTTTACGGGCAATATTATCGGCACAAGTAGCTCCTACAGCTCCGGCACCTACAACAGTAACTTTCATAATGAGTCAACAAATTTAATTGTGAGGAATAAAATTGTGTCGCAAAGGTATTGGAGGATGGGCAAAGTCAAAAAAGGAAATTATCTTTAATTGTTTAAAAAAAATATCATGATCATTGTTTATATCATTCTGGTTGTTTTAGTACTGGTTGGTTTATGGGCAGCAATACTACCTGGCAAGTATTTAATTGAAAAATGTATTGTTATTAACCGTCCGGCAGCTGAAGTTTATAATAAAGTGGCTGATCTGAATCATTATAAAGAGTGGAATCCTTGGGCAAAAACAGACCCTGATGCAATGGCAACCATTTCCGGCGATCCTGGTCATGTTGGGCATAAATATCATTGGAACGGGAAAAAAGTAGGCGAAGGCCATTTGACCATTCGCTCTGTAGCTCCCGGAAAAGCAGTGAACTTTGATCTCCAGTTTATAAAACCATGGAAATCGCAGGCAATGGACGCCTGGGATTTTACAGAAACAGCTGAAGGAACAAAAGCTGTTTGGCGTAACACAGGAGCCTTGCCTTTTCCTGTTGCCCGTCTTATGGGCCCCTTCATCAACAAACAGCTCAATAAGCAATTTGAGGAAGGGCTTAAAAATCTGAAAGAGCTCTGCGAAAAATAATTTCATTTATTATTTATCAAACATCCAAGACAGGGAGAAATAATATTTGGTCAATTACGAATTTTTCGTAGATTTACGAAAAATTCGTAATGATGATTGAGAAACTTACACAGCAGGAAGAGGAAGCCATGAAAGCAGTATGGCGGAACGGAGAAGGAAATGTGAAGTCTTTCCTTGATAATCTTGATACGGACGTTCCTTACACTACATTAGCCTCTACAATTAAGAACCTGGAGAAAAAAGGATATTTAACCAGCAGGATGCTGGGAAATGCCTATTTGTACAAAGCTGTAATTACCGAAGAGGAATACAAGAAAAAGTTCATGAGTGGTTTTGTAAAAGAATATTTCGAAAATTCTTACAAAGACTTAGTGAATTTCTTTGTTGAGCAGAAAAAGCTTTCGCCTACTGAGCTCAAAGAAATTATTGAAATGATTGAAGGAAAGAAATAATTATTCCTCCACTACCTTAATTAAATCGTTATGCCTTTTATAATAGCATATTTTCTAAAAGTTTCGATTGCTCTTGCTGTAGTCTATCTGTTTTACCAGTTGTTTCTGCGGAAGCTTACATTTTATAACTGGAACAGGTGGTATCTTATTGGTTATAGTTTGTTGTGCTTTATCATTCCCCTCTTTAATATTACAGATTTCCTGTTTCATCATGAGTTACAGCAAACAACCGTTGTACAGTTTGTGCCGGTAATTGGTAATATTCAGCTTACAAAACCACAGGAATTCTTTTTGAACAGAGACGCAATGCTGATGATTGTGTTTGTTGCCGGTATTACTATTACGACAGTGCGTTTGCTGCTGCAGATCTTTTTTATGAAGAAGATGCAGGCCCGGGCAACAATGATTTCACAAGGCGAAGTGAATTTGTATCATGTTGATGAAAGCATCGTTCCGTTTTCATTTCACAATTCGATTTACATTAACAGGTCGCTGCATTCAGAACAGGAATTACAGGAAATTATTCGTCACGAATTTGTACACGTAAAACAAAAACACAGTATCGATATTTTGCTGGCCGAACTGGTATTTATTGTTCTCTGGTTTAACCCTTTTGCATGGCTAATGCGCAAAGCCATCAGGCAAAACCTTGAATTCATTGCCGATAATAAGGTTCTTGAAGAAGGGATAGACAGGAAACAATATCAATACCTTTTGCTGAAAGTAATTGGAAATACTCAATTCAGCATTGCTCCAAAATTTAATTTCAACTCATTAAAAAACCGAATTGTTATGATGAATAAAATCAGATCTGCCAAAGTGCAGTTGTTGAGGTTTATGTTTATACTGCCGCTTATTGCAGTAATGTTGCTTGCTTTCAGAAGTAACTACAAGCACAACCAGGATATAAAACAAAGTAAATTATTTCAGGTATCCGGTGTTAAACAGGTAACTGATACCTTACCTGCTCCTCCTGTAACTCCCGATAATATTGTATCAGTCAATGTAACGAAGAAAGACAGTGTTCAGAAAATTGAAATTGTATTAAAAGATGGTAAAAGGGAAGTTTATAATCTCAACGATGCAAAGCAAAAAGAAGAGTTTGAGAAGAAATATGGTAAACTCACGCCACCACCGCCTCCAGCACCATCAACAACAAACCTGAAACTTAATGGCGAAATTAAGACCGTAAATGTTTATAAAACCGATGCAACTAACAAAGTAAAAATTGTATTGCAAAACGATAAAACAGAAGAGTATGATTTAAATGATCCACAACAAAAAGCCGAACTGGAATCAAAGTATGGTCCGGTTACAGTTATTGCACCTCCTCCGCCACCAAGTCCGGCAGGTACAACTATTGCAGTAACAGTTGCAAATAAACCGGCAATGAATAACAAAGGTTATTTTATAACATTAGCCGATAATAATGGCGAATGCGTGGTGATAGTAAAAGATAAAAACAAAAAGATTGTTGAAGCTGTAACATTAACAGACTGGAATACGAAGAAAGATTTTTATGAAAAGAAATACGGAGTTCTTCCTCCTCCACCACCGCCTCCGCCGGCAAAGCAACAAACAGTTACAATTACTACAACAGGAACAATTGCAACAACAAATACAAACCTTGTAGAAAAGGTTGTAGTTGGCCATCCATTAAAAGTTACGAACGATCCGCTTTATATAATTGATGGAAAGGAAGCTACGAAAGAGGAAGTTAGCAAACTTGATCCCAATAGTATTGAAAGCATCAACGTTTTAAAAGATGAATCAGCAAAGGCTATTTATGGTGAAAAAGCAAAGAATGGCGTAATAATGATTGCAACAAAAAAGAAAACTGCTTCTTTAAACTTGGAAAAAGTATATGATGTAATAAGGCTTGAGCCGGAAAAATAAAAACTAATTCAGCAGTTTAATTAACTCTTCTGTTTTTACGCCACCGTCGTAAAAGTTCAGAAGAGTTCTTTTTTTATTATATACTGCAATGCCGGGCAGGTAGCCGTTCTGGAAATACTTGGGAAAATAAAAAAGTACATCCCGGCCCATAATAATGTTCTTGTATTTTGCAATGTTCATTTCGTTGTAAAAAGCCCTCATTTTTTCAAACGGCAGGGTAGTTGACATTACTATCTGTGTTTCTTTGAACTCCTTAATGTGTTTCAGCAATTCTTCGGTCTGGTGCCGGCAATGCTCACATTCCGGGCTAAAGCCGATGAGAATGATGTTTTTCTTTTTAGACAAGCCATCGCTGTAAAAAAGTGTGCTGCTGTCGGCCAGCAATAATTTAAAATCAGGGAAAGGAACTCCTTTCAGGTGTGCTGGGATTGAATCGGGCTTATCGGCCGCAAATAAGCTATTGATTGATATAGCTGAAATAAGAATAAAAAGGAACTTCTTCATTGCTGCAATTTAATATGAACTTGCTAAACATGTTGTTAAACAGGCTCAACAAAACCCAGAACCCTGATGTGAGTGACACAACAGGCGATGCTACTGGCAATACAGCCGTTTACAAAATCTTTTACGACCACTTGCTGGCAAGTGCCGTTGCCTTATATTTGCAGCCTCAAAAAAACAGGTTTATGGCAAATACTTCAGATATAAGTCGTGGGATGATAATTAAGATCGACGGCAGCTTATATAAAATTGTAGAGTTTGGTGAAAACAAAACTGCACGTGCTGCGGCAAAAGTTTGGGCTAAACTGAAGGGGGTTGATAACAACCGCTCTGTAGAACAAACTTGGAACAGTGGTGAAACAATTTACCCTGTGCGTGTTGAACGTAAGGAATTCCAGTTCCTTTACAAAGACGATACTGGTTATAACTTCATGAACAATGAAACCTTTGAGCAGATTACTGTTCAGGAAAATGTGATCGATGCTCCCCAGTTTTTAGTGGAAGGTGCTGGCGTTTCGGCATTGATTAATACAGAAACAGAATTGCCGATGAGTGTGGAATTGCCTGATAAAATTGTGATGAAAGTTACGTACAGCGAACCCGGAATGAAGGGTGATACTGCAACACGTACGTTAAAGCCTGCAACTGTTGAAACCGGCGCTACTGTTATGGTTCCGCTGTTTGTAAACGAAGGCGAAACAATCCGCATTAACACCAAAACGGGTGAATATGTGGAAAGAGTTAAAGAATAAAAACGAAACAAAATAAAAAATGGGCTGACTCAAAATCAGCCCATTTTTCGTTAAAAACTGTGGATTTTTGGTCGAAAAAGTCCCGTTTTGTTTCATTTTTGAAGAAAATCGGGCGAATCTGCTGTATTATCCCTTATCTTAGCCGCCCATTATATTTTTCATTTTAAAACCTCACGATCATGGATTTTAAACAAATTCAAGAGTTGATTAAAATGGTCAACAAATCCAATCTCAGTGAACTTAGTATTGAAGAAAAAGATTTCAAGATTACGATAAAGCAAAAAGACGATGTAATACACCAGGCCGTTGTTGCTGCTGCACCAGTAGTACATGCAGCCCCAGCCGCTGCACCAGTGCAGGCTGCTGCTGCTGAAAAGAAAGCTGTTGCTGAAGATACCAGCAAGTATATAACAATCAAAAGCCCGATGATTGGAACATTCTACAGAAAACCATCGCCTGATAAACCGGTATTTGCTGAAGTGGGTGATGAAGTAACTCCAGGTAAAGTTGTTTGCATTATTGAAGCAATGAAGTTGTTCAATGAAATTGAAAGTGAAGTGAAAGGCAGAATTGTTAAGGTTTTAGCTGAAGATCAAACACCGGTTGAATACGATCAGCCGCTGTTTTTGGTTGATCCGAGCTAATGGAATATCTGATTTATGCAGGTAAGCAATATTGCTTCTGCATTTGTTGAATTTCAAATTTCAAACCTCAAATTTAGTCGATGTTTAAAAAGATATTAATTGCCAATCGTGGCGAAATAGCGTTACGTATTATTCGTACCTGCCGTGAAATGGGAATTAAAACAGTTGCTGTTTATTCAACAGCCGATAAAGAAAGCTTACATGTAAAATTTGCCGATGAGGCAGTTTGTATAGGAAAACCTGCTGCAACAGATTCTTATCTCAATGTTCCCAATATTATTGCTGCTGCAGAAATTACAAATGCTGATGCTATTCATCCCGGTTATGGATTCCTTGCTGAAAATGCAAAGTTTGCTGAAATATGCAGGCAAAATGGAATCAAGTTTATTGGCCCAACACCCGAGCAGATTATGGCAATGGGCGATAAAATCACTGCTAAAGAAACCATGATTAAAGCTGGTGTTCCTGTAATTCCCGGAAGCGATGGTTTACTTGAAAGTGTTGAGCAAGCTATTGAACTTGGTCATCAGATTGGCTATCCTGTTATATTAAAAGCTACAGCAGGTGGCGGTGGTAAAGGTATGCGTGTGGTTTGGAATGAAGATGAAATTGAACGCAATTACCATATGGCCAAAAATGAAGCTTTGGCTGCTTTTAAGAATGATGGGATTTACATGGAGAAGTTTGTTGAAGAACCCCGTCATATTGAAATACAGGTAGCTGGCGACAGGTATGGTACTGTATGTCATTTAAGTGAAAGAGATTGTTCAATTCAACGCCGTCATCAAAAGCTGGTTGAAGAATCTCCATCACCTTTTATGACACCGGAACTTCGTAAAGCAATGGGTGATGCTGCAATTAAAGCTGCTTCTGCAATTGGTTACGAAAGTGTGGGGACAATTGAGTTTTTGGTGGACAAGCATCACAAATTCTACTTCATGGAAATGAATACACGTATCCAGGTAGAACATTGTGTAACCGAAGAAGTAACTAATTTCGATTTAATTAAAGAACAGATATTAATTGCTGCAGGTGAAAAAATTAGCGGTGAAAATTATGAACCGCAGATGCATGCAATTGAATGCCGCATTAATGCTGAAGATCCGTATCACGACTTCAGACCATCACCTGGTAAAATAACAATTCTTCATCAACCCGGTGGACATGGTATCCGTATCGACTCACATGCTTATGTTGGTTATGTTATTCCCCCATATTATGATTCAATGATTGCAAAGATTATTGCAGTTGCCCGCACAAGGGAAGAAGCAATTAATACAATGAGCAGGGCATTGAGTGAATATGTGGTTGAAGGTGTTAAAACAACCATTCCATTTCATCAGCAATTAATGAAGAATGAAGATTTCCGGAAAGGAAATTTTACAACCAAGTTTTTAGAAACATTTGAGATGAAATAAAATAAAAAGACCCGGTTTCCCGGGTCTTTTTATTTAGTTTGTTTTAATTAGTTTTTTGGTAAATGTATTTCCATTGGTTTTTATTTGCAGTATATAGACTCCCTGACTGAGATTTGACAAATTGTCAATTGTTAGAGTGCTTTCACCTTGCTGGCAGTAACGTTTCTCAGATTTGATCATTTTCATGTTATTGTCAAACAATGTGTAGTTAACAAAATCATTATAAGAAATAAAGAATGAAAATTTCAATGAACTTGTAAACGGATTAGGGGTTACATTGAAATTTGTAAATGTTCTGGGCTCAATTGTAACTTTTACGATATCGGAAAATTGTGTTTTTTGTTCTTTATTTAAAAAGCTAATTCTATAAAAGTAGGTTCCTCCTTCATCAGGTATGTCGGTCCAATTATAGTTTGTTATCTGGTTGCTTGATTCGACCCTGCCAATATTTATGAAGCTATATCCATCTTTACTTCTTTGTACATACATAGTTAAATTATCTTCTGTATTGATTAACTCCCAAGTAAGATTAATTACTTCTTTTTTTGCAGTCGCATTTAAATTCAAAACGGATTGCGCTAAAATAGTCCAACCATTAATCTTTAACGGAGTAGGAATATCCTCATTTGCATCATCTGGAATTCCATTATTGTTCAAGTCGGTTCTTAAACCTCCACTATTATTAGACGAATCAATTATGTTTATAGCGCCGAAATTCTTATTTGTTGCTGATCCCAACGCAGTATTATAATATGTATAATTAATATCAGGATTGGATAGATTTACTGTAATACGCACAGTAGCTGAATCTGCAGGCCCTGCCCTTAAAATACTTGAGGTTCCCCCAACAAACAATTTGCAATCAGTGTTACCATTATAAGAACTGTTAATTGTAAGTCCAGGAGGTAATGTACCCAATGCAGTAACACTTGCACTAACAAAGCTTGTCCCAAATACTTTTTTTACACTGTCTAGAACCTGAACATTTTTTAAAAAAGTGTTTCCTTGGTTTTTAACTTTTACATCATAAGTGATTTTGTAATTGGTACCTCCGGTATTTACTACGGCTGCTACTTTTTTAGCCACACCTATACCTGAAATCATTGTCCCCATATCTGTTGCAGTAAAGTTGTTTGATGGTAATGTAACCGGTGTAATTACTGCAGAACCACTGGATATGTCAATTTCCACAAATTTACAAGCAGAGCTAGAGGAATTTTGTAAACTTCCAATAAAAGTTCCTTTCGCAACATACGCAATACCAGTTAAGTTGTAACCGCCTGATCCAAAGTTTAGTGTATCTATATATGTTCCCGTAACAGAACCTGTTCCATAAGTGCTGTAATCAATTTTAAACATTTTGTTATTGAAGGCAACGTATAAATCAGCTCCAGGTGTAAAAATGATATCACCGTTTTGAACATAAATCTTTTTTCCAGAAGTAAAAGTGATCGGCTCACTTGGGCCAAAATAACTGGAAGAAAAATTTACTTTTCTTAGGAAAGAATTATAAGGCGCAGTAGAACCAGTAAATTCCAGTTGATACCCTTCATTAGCTACAGCAGGATTGAAATCAAGCCCTACAATAAACTGTGTTGCAAAATAATTACTGTATGGTTGTTTTGGTGTAGTTGTATGACATGTATCAGGCCTCCAGTTATAAACAAAAGAGTTATTTCCAGTGGTGGTAGCAATATAATACACATTTTCATTGGTAGGGTTAAATGCAATGCTCCCTGCACTGGATGAAAAACCTGGAGCACTAGGGGTGCCCCCAGAAACAAGATTAGGTTTGCAGCTAAAAATGGATGAAAGCGCATTTGTTGTGGGGTTGTATTGTAATACACGAAATGAGTCTTTTGTTGTATTACAATCTTTACCAATACCTAAAGGTGTCGAGATTACTGCATTTTGTGCAGAAATAATCTGTACAATTAGTATTGATAAGACCAGCAGGATACTCCCCTTTTTTGTTTGAATGTTCGTTGCTATTGTTTTCATTGTATCGGGTAATTAGGTTATTCAGTTTTAATAAAATTGGAACTAAACTTTTCTCCTTTATTATTGATGAACCAAACAGAATATAATCCCGATGATAAGGTTTTGACAGGGACTGTAATTTTTTGATTATAATCGGTTTTCGTAATTGTCTTCTTTATTATTATTTGTCCATAAGCATTTTGAATGTATAACTCACCAGAAGTATTAAGTAAAGATGGTGCTAATATTAAGCAGAGCTCATTTGCCACAGGGTTGGGAAATATCTGAATTTTATTTGTAGATATCCCGTTTTTTAATTCAACAATTTTGGAGAATGTAACAACCCCTTCATTATTTATAATTTTCAACCGGTAAAAATGTGAACCCTCATTTATGATATCTAAATAGGTATTGTTGTAGACATTAGAATTAGTTATTGGATTTTTATAACTATAAACGCTTTCAAAGTTCGAGCCATCGCCACTTCTTTCAATTGTAACTGTAGTTATGGGCTCGTCACTGTAGAACGACCAAGCTATTTTGTTTGAATTGTTATTTGAAGTTGCGGATAAAGAGATATCTTTTAATGGTAACGTAACTAAACCACTAAGGCTAGAACTGGAAGTAGCCGAGCCGCTCATTGTAGCTAATACTAAACTATTCGGATCAAATATGGGAGCAACAGTAGGCGTGGCTGACAGCGGATAAAATATTATGTTAGAACCATAAGTAACTCCTTGAGGCTTTCTATACAAAACTCCTCTTTTATCTATTACTATAACTGTAGTATCAAAACCTGATGCATTTTTTATTTGTATGGGTACAGGCATATCGAAATATCCCGCACCTGCAGATGTTGGAGATTGTGTTAATTGCAGATAAACACCATTTGTTACATATTGATATTTTACTGTATATGTGACTCTGCCAGCCTTGTTTACCCAATCATTAAAAAAGTTAGTCAAATTTTCTCCAGGTATGGCTGCTTCCATATACTTTTTCAAAGTGTCAACTGAAGTAAATCCTCCGGCTCCAGAAGATTGAGCATATTTTTTTAGTGCAGGGAAAAATTTCGCATCACCTAACCATGTTCTTAGCATCGATAGAAGCATTCCCCCTTTTTCATAGGGCTGTGTGACAGTAGAACCTCCTACAAAAATATTGTTTGCTGTAGAAGTATCTGTTACATAAGTTTTACTCGTTGTTGTAACAGAAGATTTTAAAGTCGATCTTTTCCCTGCAAGTTCTGCGGGGTATAAATTTTCAGGAAAAATAATGTATTCACAAAATGTAGCAAATCCTTCATTCAGCCAGATTTGATGCCAGGAGTTGGTGGTAAGTTTATCTCCAAACCATTGATGAGCTAATTCATGCGCTATTGTATATTTATTCGATAAACTTCCTCTGTCAATAAAAGTCATTGATTGAACTTCTAATGCCCCCCACCCAAAGTTTCCGCATTCAGCTAAACCATACTTTTCATTTAAAAATGGGTAGTCTCCGAAAACATTTGAAAACATGGGTAAGATGTTTTTTGTAACATCCACATAACCTTGAAAAGTGGCATTATTATCAGCCGAATATAAATAATTCATTACAGGAAGGTTTACACTTCCAAGAGGAACCGTGAACTGATAATTAACATAATTAGCAGCTGAGAAATTAATCATGTAAGTTGCAATTGGATACCTTGTTTTCCAGGTTGTAATGGTGTTTCCACCTGATGGAACCTCAGTTACCAATCCATTACCTGCTACTTTATAAGTATTAGGTGCCGTTACAATCATATCAACTGAATCGATTTTATCATATAATGTTTCTTTGCAAGGCCACCATGTAAATCCTGAAAATGGCTCACCAAGAGTAAACAATACAGTTGTAGGAGTTGTTTTTCTGTTTACCCCACTTGGTACAGGGCTGCCTGCTGCCAAGGGTGTGCCACTGTAATTTATTGTTACAGAATCTAATGTGCCGGCGGCTGCAATGTTGGGTATTGTTAAGGTCAAAACATCAGTCGTAGCATTGTGACTTTTTGTAATTGTTGAACCATGATAGGTTGCAGACGAAACAGTCATTGCTCCGTCTAAGTCAAAGTCCAAGGAAGTAACATTGTTAACTGTTGTTTTAAAGTACGTGGTAACGCTACCATTTGAAATGGCACTTGATGTGCCGGGGTTTATGGTAATGCTAATTCTATGATAAACAATATCATAATTGCTATGATTTCCCGGCCCATAAAAAGAATTTAAATAATCTGCAAAAGCTACTTGAAGAAAAAAGCTATTTACTACTAAAAAGATTAATAAAGACTTCGTAATCTTTTTAAAAGAAATACCGGCGCAAAAAAATAAACTATTAAGTTTCATAGTACTTGGACATTCTGTTTTACAAAGGATTTGGAATTACTCTTGCAAACCTATGCGATAAACAAATAGCCACAAATAGTACTAATACTTAATTGCAGTATTATTTTTTTAGTATTTTTACTAATGGTAAACGCTTATTTTTTGTCAATAGGCATATCATACTACATCAAGTCAATAAAAAAGCCGCTCTTAAGAGCGGCTTTTTTATTGACTTTTTTTGTTCATTATCTCAAAAACAACAACTCCCTGTATTTCGGCAAGTACCAGCTTTCATCATCAACAAGCAACTCAAGCTTGTCTACATGATAACGGATGTCGTCAAAGAATTTACCTTTTACTTCATCGCAATAAGCAATTGCTTTTTCTCTTGTATTGGAAATATTGTTTGCTTTCTTACGTGCTCCAATCATTTTTTCAACCAGGTCGCTTACTTTATTAATGTGTAATGAAATCTTTTCAAGAATTTGTTTTTGATTGGCATACGATTCAGCAGTAATACCAATATCCATCAGGCCTTTAATGTTGTTGATGAGTGCATTCTGGTACCTGATGGCTGCAGGCAACACATGGCTGGTGCAAAGCTCACCCATAATACGTCCTTCAATCTGCACTTTCTTGATATAGTTTTCCAGTTCAATTTCATGACGTGCTTCCAGTTCAGCATGTGTGTATACGCCTGTATCTTCAAACAACTTTTTCGCTTTTTCAGTAACCATTGCATCAAGAGCATAAGGAGTTGTTTTTACATTCGGCAATCCTCTCTTTTCAGCTTCTTTCGCCCATGCTTCACTGTATCCATCACCTTCAAACAACACTTTCTTACTTTCACTTACATACCGTTGAAGAATGTGCATGATCGCAATTTCTTTCTTCTCACCTTTATCAATCAACGCATCAACTTCTTCTCTAAATGTAACCAGTGTTTGTGCCATAATAGCGTTCAGTACAGTCATTGCATTAGAGCAGTTGGCACTTGAACCTACAGCACGGAATTCAAATTTGTTACCTGTAAATGCAAATGGCGATGTACGGTTTCTGTCAGTATTATCCAGCATTACTTCTGGAATGCTTTTGTGAAGATCAAGTTTAAGAATAGCTTCATCCTGCTCATCAAACTTATTGGTTACACGTTTTTCAACAGCATCCAGTACCTGCGATAAATAATTTCCAACAAACACGGAAATAATTGCCGGAGGAGCTTCATTGGCACCAAGGCGATGATCGTTACCTGCGCTGGCAATCGATGCTCGTAAAATATCTGCATACACATCAACTGCACGTACAACGTTAATGAAGAACGTTAAGAACATAAGATTTGTCTTAGGCGTTTTACCAGGCGCAAGCAAATTAACACCAGTATCAGTTGCCAGGCTCCAGTTGTTATGTTTACCACTACCGTTAATACCTGCAAATGGTTTTTCGTGTAACAGTACTCTTAATTTGTGACGGCGTGCAACACGATCCATAATATCCATCAGCAAAGTATTATGATCAATAGCAACAGCAACTTCTTCAAAAATAGGAGCGCACTCAAATTGAGCAGGAGCAACTTCATTATGACGGGTACGCAACGGAATACCAAGTTTGTACGATTCATTTTCAAAGTCACGCATAAATGCATAAACCCTTTCAGGTATTGCACCAAAATAATGGTCTTCCAACTGCTGACCTTTTGCAGGAGCATGACCAAACACTGTTCTTCCACTCAGCAATAAATCAGGACGGGCATTATACATTGCCTCATCAATCACAAAATATTCCTGTTCCCAGCCAAGGGTAGGAGTTACCTTGGTTACGTTTTTATCAAAGTAATGGCATACATCCAGCGCTGCTTTACTTACAGCTTCCAGTGCTTTTAAAACCGGTCCTTTATAATCAAGCAGTTCACCTGTGTAAGAAACAAATACAGTAGGAATACAAAGTGTTTTACCATTACCAATTTCCATAATAAATGCCGGCGAGGATGGATCCCATGCAGTATATCCTCTTGCTTCAAAAGTTGCCCTGATACCACCACTTGGGAACGAAGATGCATCAGGTTCCTGCTGAATCAATGCACCGCCATCAAACTCTTCAATAGCAGTACCATCGCCTTTCAACGTAAAAAACGAATCATGTTTTTCTGCAGTAGATCCGGTAAGTGGCTGAAACCAGTGTGTAAAGTGAGTAACACCTTTGCTTTCGGCCCATTGCCTGATGCCTGCAGCTATCTGGTTGGCATTTTGCCGGTCAATTTTTTTACTTCCTTTAATTGATGATACAAGACTTTTATAAGCTTCATCGCTTAAATATTCCCTGGCAGTTTTAAGCGTAAATACATTCTGGCAAAAGATCGAAGTGATCTTCAGCGGATTTTCTACATCCGGCAGTTCCTTTCTTGTTGTAAAATTTTTAATGGCCTGATAGCGTAATGACATAGTTGTGTTTTTAGTGAATCAAAGGTGTGAAATATTTAAAAACTTACATAAATAAAGTTTGCTTATCCGGCAGCGGCTTTCAGCCCTGCCAGGAGTTGTTTTTTATACATACGCCAGTACATCTGTTAGGCTTCCGTTGCGTCGCACACTTGTACTTTAGTAATTCTGTGCAGCATTTTATCTTGTTCAAAACTTAATTGTCAGCATTACTGATTTCAGACACAAAACAGCCACACACATTGGCAAAATCACAAATCTTGCGTTAGTTGGTAAAAGTCACAAAAACAGCCTAAAAACCTCATTTTTATGTAGTTGGAAAGGCATTTACATTGAATGGATAGCCATTTACATTGGCTGGAAAGCCTCGTACACTGACTGGGTAGCAGTTTACACCGACTGGATGACAGCTTACATCGGCTGGAAGACCATTTACATTGAATGGAAGGCCTCGTACACTGACTGGATAGCAGTTTACACCGACTGGATGACAGTTTACATCGGCTGGAAAGCCATCTACAAAGGCTGGAAAGTCAACTACAGTAAAATAACAGGCAACTACACTCGCTGGAAAACCATTTACAATACCTGTAAAACCAATTACAGAAGCTGGAAAACAAACAACATTCAATAAACAACCGTATGCATTAACTGAAAAGCAAACAACACAAAAAAAGCAACCATCTCCAATAAATGAAAAACTATCTGCATTGGCTGAAAAACAATCAATCTCCCAAAAACGATCAGTGCAAATCAGTTTCATCCCTTTAATCTGTGTTTCTAACTCTTTGCCTTAGCTTGGAAGCTATCAAACAAAAAAAAATCCCCCGGAAAAATCCGGGGGAGCTCATAAACAGTTGATTTAGGGAATTATGCTTTAACAGATTTAACTGTTTTAATAATTCGTGCAGCTACTTTGTATGGATCAGCAGCAGAGTTTGGTCTGCGGTCTTCCAGGTAACCTTTCCATCCCCACTTAGGAACGTTTACAGGTATACGGATAGAAGCACCACGGTCAGAAACACCATAGCTGAAATCATGAATACTTGCAGTTTCGTGCTTACCTGTTAAACGCAGGTGGTTGTCAGCACCGTAAACTTCAATATGTTCTTTAATAACAGGACGGAAAGCTTCGCAAACTTTATCGAAGATTTCTTTGCTTCCTGCAGTACGTAGTAATGTATTAGAGAAGTTAGCGTGCATACCGCTACCATTCCAGTCTAATGCGCCAAGAGGCTTACAATGCCAGTTGATTGCAACACCATATTTTTCACCAATTCTTTCAAGGAAATAACGACCTAACCATATTTGGTCACCAGCTTCTTTTGCACCTTTTGCAAAAATCTGGAATTCCCATTGGCCTGCAGCAACCTCAGCGTTGATACCTTCAACGTTAAGACCAGCTTCGAGACACACATCTAAGTGCTCTTCGATAATGTTACGGCCAAACGCATTGTTTGCACCAACTGAACAGTAATAAGGTCCTTGAGGAGCTGGATAACCACCTTCAGGGAAACCTAAAGGTTTGTTGGTTGCAGTATCCCACAAGAAATATTCTTGTTCAAAACCAAACCAGAAATCATTGTCATCATCATCAATGTGTGCACGACCATTTGATTCATGTGCAGTACCATCTGCGTTCAATACTTCACACATCACTAAAAATCCTTCTTTTCTTTGCGGATCTTTTACGATATATACTGGTTTCAGCAAGCAATCAGATGAGCCACCGGGGGCCTGCTCAGTAGAAGAACCATCGAAACTCCACATAGGGCAATCTTCGAGTTTGCCGCTAAAATCTTTTTCAATTTTTGTTTTACTACGGAGACTTTGTGTAGGCTTATAACCATCAAGCCAAATGTACTCAAGCTTAGACAATGACATGTTATTTGTTTGATCAGATTAAAAAATAGAAAGAAATTTCCTTTTTGACAGTCAAATTTACGGGATTCAAAGTTTTTTTTGAAAAAAAACTTGAGTTTTTCAGATTTTAACGGGTGTTAGTGTTAAAAACTATATATATTATTTATTTTAATTTATTTATCCGCCAGTCGATCGTGCTTATTATGGGTACCATTATATATGGTATAAAAATGGCCCTGTAACGTACAATTGCACCCAGTTGAGGAACAATCAAACCAATCAGAAGAAGCAGTACTGCAGATACAAGAAACAGGAACAGTACAACGGAATGCTTGTATGGATTATCGTTATAGCGGAAAAACCAAATGCCTGCCAGCATCCAGATAAACAATATTTCTAAAGCACATACAAGGTAGAATGGTGAAAATATTTCTGATACATATGGGCGAGCAAGCGTATGGTTTAAAGCCTGTGGCGCATTTTTAAGGAATCCGGTAAAAGTTGGTTCCAGCTTACGTTGTGGTAAATATGAATTTCCTCCAAGCCTGATGAAATCCTTATTCTTAAGAACAATTGAAACAGGCAGGTTAAGTTTTGGATGGATATACTTGCTGCCAAAGAAAATAACAGTGCTCAAACAGGTTACAATTAAAAATGCAAGCCACTTTCTTGTAAAGTATTTGTCTGCAAGCCACCAGGCAATTAGTCCGGGCACTGCTGCTAATACAACATGATTTCTCACTGGAAAAATCAGTAGCAGTAACAAAATAATTGTAATGATCTGTTTAAGACCAAACCTGTTTTCCTTCATTGAAAAATGCATGATAAATGCAATCAATGAAAGAAACGTAAAAACAATACCATCTTTATGCATACCCGATGACCAGAAGATAAAAGATGGGAACAGAAATGTACTTACAGTAATAAGTTTTAATCTGTTGGGAAACACATCATTCATTATACGAACAAATGCAAATGGTCCAAAAATGGTGAGGAATGAATAGAAGATAACGTTTACATAATATCTTGATCCGCTGAATACATTGAAGATTGAAATGATTTTAACCATATAGGTTTGTTTCAGATCATTCCAATAAGAGTTTGTGCTGGAGAAAATATGTTTGTAATCTTTCCCTTGCGGGTTGGCAAAGAATTCAACTACATATCTCACGGGATCATGAAACAACACTTGTGTATCATGCTCCGACGCAATGAAAAAGCGCCACGTATCCGCTGTTACTTTATAAATAGGTATAGTGGTGTAATACAAGCCATAAAGAACTCCTGCAATTACTTTCAGAACAAATAATCCAATTAACCATTTATTTGAAAGGCCGGTGTCTTTAAAAAAACGGATTCTTGTTGCAAGCCAGCAAAAGAATACAAGGTATGTTACAAACAGTAGGTAAGTCATGCAATTGGCAGCAAATTAAATTATTTATTTCAACACATTCAAGCAGTGTGGATCAATGTTATAAAGATTATATTCACTGAAAGTGGATAGATCGTTTGTAGTTTTCCTGTTCGTTTCAATTCACGGTTGTACTTTTGCGCTTTCATCAACATTATGGAAGTAACAGTTAAAACCGCACAGCAACTTCGTTTAACCGAAGAAGAATTTGAATTAATCAAACAAAAACTTGGCCGCACGCCCAACTTTAATGAACTCTGCGCCTTTAGTGGAATGTGGAGTGAGCACTGCAGCTACAAAAACTCCATCAAGTGGTTAAAAACATTACCACGTGAAGGCGGACGAATGTTAGTGAAGGCTGGTGAAGAAAATGCCGGGTTAATGGATATTGGTGATAATCTTGGTGTGGTATTTAAAATTGAAAGCCATAATCACCCTTCGGCTATTGAACCGTTTCAGGGTGCTGCAACAGGTGTAGGTGGTATTCACCGTGATATTTTTACAATGGGTGCCAGGCCAATTGCTGCATTAAACTCCTTACGCTTCGGTAATTTGAAAGAAGCAAAAACACAACATTTATTAGGAGGTATTGTTCATGGCATTGGTCATTATGGCAACTGCTTTGGTGTACCTACTGTTGGAGGTGAAATATATTTTGAAGATTGTTATCATACCAATCCTCTTGTAAATGCAATGAGTGTTGGTATTGTGAAAGCAGGTGAAACTGTTTCAGCAACTGCACTGGGTGAAGGAAACCCGGTATTCTTTGTAGGTAGTGCAACAGGTAAAGATGGAATTGGAGGTGCAAGTTTTGCCAGCGCTGATATTACTGCTGATAGTGTGGAAGATTTACCTGCAGTACAGGTAGGCGATCCTTTCCAGGAAAAGAAATTACTCGAAGCTTGTCTTGAAGTAATTAAAACCGGAGCTGTGGTTGGTATGCAGGATATGGGTGCAGCAGGAATTATTTGTTCTACTGCCGAAATGAGTGCAAAAGGTGAAGTGGGAATGAGAATTGACTTGGATAAAGTACCAACACGCCAGCAAAATATGAAAACATGGGAACTGTTACTGAGCGAAAGCCAGGAACGTATGCTCATGGTTGTGGAGAAAGGAAAAGAAAAGGCTGTATTGGATGTGTTTGAAAAATGGGATCTTCCTTGTTCTGAAATCGGCGAAGTGACTAGTGACGGTTTGCTGAAGTTTTATATGCATGGTGAACTGGAAGCTGAAATCCCCGCTTATGAATTGGTATTAGGTGGTGGTGCTCCACAATACAGCAGAGAATATACAGAGCCCGCTTATTTTGAAAAGATAAAAGCATTTGATCCAAACACTGTTGCAGTTCCGGATAATTTAAAATCAATTGCAGAACAGATTGTTCAGATTCCCAATATTGCAAATAAGCGTATTGTTTATCATCAATACGACAGCATGGTTGGTACAGGCAATTCTTCAACGAATGCACCAACAGATGCTGCAATAGTTCATGTAAAAGGAACAACAAAAGGGATTGCTGTTACAACCGACTGTAACAGTAAATATGTATTTGCTGATCCGTACAAAGGAGCAGTGATTGCTGTAAGTGAAGCTGCCCGTAATATTGTTTGCAGTGGTGGTTTACCGTTAGGCATTACCAACTGCTTAAACTTTGGTAACCCTTACGATCCACAAGTATATTTCCAGTTTGTTTCTGCAATTAAAGGAATGGGAGATGGATGTAAAAAATTTGATACACCGGTAACTGGTGGTAACGTAAGTTTTTACAATCAGAATCCTGATGGTGCAGTTTATCCAACACCAACAATAGGAATGGTAGGATTGCTTGAAAACATCAACGATAAAATGACGCTTGATTTTAAAGAAGAAGGCGATGTGATTTTCTTAATCGGTAAATCAACTGATGATATTGGATCAAGCGAGTACCTGCATAAAATTCATGGAATAGAATACAGTTCTGCTCCATATTTTGAACTTGATGAAGAATATGAACTGCAGCAGAAAGTTGCAGAACTCATCAAGCAAAAAATTGTTCTTTCAGCTCATGATGTAAGTGAAGGTGGATTGTTTACAACCTTAATTGAATCTTCATTTAACCGTAATCTCGGTTTTGATGTGGTGGCTGCTGATCTGAATATCCGCAAAGACGCATATTGGTTTGGTGAAGGACAAAGTCGTGTGGTGGTTACCGTAAAAGATGAGCAGGTTGCAGCATTAAAACAAATACTGGGCGATTTTCCATATGCAGAAATTGGTACTGTTACAAGCGGAAGTATTGAAGTTGATGGAATGGAATGGGGAAATGTTGCAGAATGGAAAAACAAATACGATACAGCAATAGAAAACTTAATGGCTGGTCATGAAAGTGAACATGCAATGAGTGCATTATAAACCCCAAACCCCTAAAGGGGCTTTTGAAACAATATAATTTTTTTTAGTTTTCAATGGATACCATTCAAAACAACAGAGACTTAGCAGTTTCCCCTTCAGGGGACGAAAGGGGTTCAATCATAGTTACAGGTGCGGCAGGTTTTATAGGCAGCTGCATGGTTCAGTATCTGAACGAACTTGGATTTACTGATTTAATTATTGTTGATGAATTCAATCGTGAAAACAAAGTTCCCAACTATACCGAAAAACAATTTTCAAAGCAGGTAGAGCGGGAACAATTGTTTCAATGGCTGGATGAAGAGAAACCAAAAATTGATTTTGTTATTCATCTTGGTGCAAGAACCGATACAACAGAATTCAATTATGCTATTCATCAGCATCTGAATGTGGAGTATTCGCAGAATATCTGGAACTATTGTACACAACATCATATTCCGCTTATTTATGCATCATCAGCTGCAACTTATGGTGATGGCTCACTTGGATATAAAGATGATCATGCATTGAGTTATGATCTGAAGCCTTTGAATCCTTACGGTGTTTCAAAAAATGAATTTGATAAATGGGCTTTGCAGCAGACAACTCATCCGCCATTCTGGGCCGGGCTTAAGTTCTTCAATGTATATGGTCCCAATGAATATCACAAAGCAAGAATGGCCAGTGTGATTTTTCATTCGTTTAACCAGATCAAACAAAATGGATTTGTAAAACTGTTCCGTTCGCATAAAGAAGGTTTTAAAGATGGTGAGCAACTGCGTGATTTTGTGTATGTGAAAGATGTGGTGAAAGTAATTGCATGGATGATGGAGAAAGCAAGTCGTCAGCCAGCAGCCGGCAGTCGTGAGTTTGAAAACAACGATCAGCTAACCCCAGGTCTTTATAATCTTGGCACCGGTAAGGCAAGATCGTTTCACGACCTTGTTGCTGCTACATTCAATGCACTGAACCTGGAAACAAAAATTGAGTTTATTGATATGCCCGAAGATATCAGGGACAAGTACCAGTATTTTACTGAAGCCGATATGAATAAATTAAAAGCTGCCGGATATAAGGAAGAATTCTATTCACTTGAAAACGGGGTGGGCGATTATGTGAAGAATTACCTGGGCGAACATAAATACTATTGATCGTTCATCTTTCACCGGCTCTCAATAATTTGCGATACACTCTTTAACTTTAACCAGCAAACAACCGGATATGAATAAAAAAATTGCCATCATCGGCGGAGGAAACCTTGGTGTTGCCATTGCAGAAGGATTGATAAAAAGTGAATTTGTTCTTCCCAATCATATTATTGTTACCAAACGAAATATCAAAACGCTTACAGCGCTTGAACAAAAAGGTGTTCTTGTTACAAGTGATAATAATGAAGCTGTGCGTTTTGCCGATCTTATTTTGCTGGCTGTAAAACCATTCCAGATTAAAGATGTGATTATTGGAATCCAGGATGAACTGGATGCTTCCAGGCATGTACTTGTAAGTGTGGTAACCGGTGTTGCGATGAAAGATATGGAAACATGGGCTGGTAAGAAATTGCCCATTGTTCGTGCAATGCCGAACACCGCTATTGCTATACAGGAAAGTATGACCTGTGTATGCTCTGCCAATGCAAGTGGCGAACAGATTGATTATATCACTGCTATTTTTGATCAGCTGGGTAAAACAGTTGTGATTGATGAAAAACTGATGGATGCTGCAACTGTTCTTGGTGCATGTGGTATTGCTTATGCATTGCGTTATATCCGTGCAAGTATACAGGGCGGTATTGAAATTGGCTTTGATGCGAAAACAGCAACTTTAATTGCAGCACAAACCGTTAAAGGTGCTGCTGAATTACTGATACAAAAAGGAACACATCCTGAGCAGGAAATTGATAAAGTAACCACTCCAAAAGGTTGCACAATTGCAGGTCTCAATGAAATGGAACACAGTGGTTTCAGTTCATCATTAATCAAAGGAATTAAAACAAGTTTCGCAAGTATCTGATCAGAAATTAATCTGTTTTATTCCGAATGTTTTCCACAGTTTGAGATTGATTTTTTTCAAACAAAAAAATCATCGTAGGTTTGCATGACCTCCACGATTTTTTCCCATTTACATTCAGGCAGGTCAGTTTAAACTGAAAATCTATTTTTATGGCCAAGTACATTTTTGTAACCGGTGGTGTTACATCATCGTTAGGTAAAGGTATTATTGCAG
Organism: Chitinophagaceae bacterium UBA1931; assembly: GCA_002337125.1. GTDB lineage: Bacteria > Bacteroidota > Bacteroidia > Chitinophagales > Chitinophagaceae > Lacibacter. Next base: position 158,483 of record DDFJ01000003.1, on the reverse strand, counting down.
CATCGCTGGCAAAACTGTTGCAGGCCCGTGGTTTTAAAGTAACCATTCAAAAATTCGACCCTTACATCAACGTTGATCCGGGTACGCTTAACCCTTATGAGCATGGTGAGTGTTTTGTAACAGATGATGGTGCGGAAACGGATCTTGATCTCGGGCATTACGAACGTTTTTTAAATATTCCCACTTCACAGGCGAATAACGTTACTACCGGACGTATTTATCAAACCGTTATTAACAAAGAACGTGAAGGTGCTTACCTCGGTAAAACTGTACAGGTGGTTCCGCATATTACAGATGAAATCAAGCGCAGGATGCTGTTGCTTGGAAAAGATGATAAATACGATATTGTAATTACAGAAATTGGCGGAACAGTTGGTGATATTGAATCGCTTCCTTTTGTTGAAGCTGTACGCCAGATCCAGTGGGAATTACCCGAAGAAGATTGCCTTGTTGTGCATCTTACATTAATTCCTTACCTCAAAGCAGCCAAGGAATTAAAAACAAAACCCACACAGCACAGCGTTCGTTTGCTGAGCCAGGAAGGTGTAAACCCCGATATTATTGTTTGCAGAACAGAAAAGCCGCTGAGTACAGAAATACGTCGCAAAATTGCCTTGTTCTGTAATGTAAAAACAGAAGCAGTAATTGAAGCAAGCGATGCTTCTACTATTTATGAAGTGCCGTTGCTGATGCTGAAAGAAAAACTGGATGTGATCTGCTTGAGAAAATTAGGCGTCAATATTTTCCCTGAACCTGATCTTGAAAACTGGAAGAAGTTTCTTGATAAACTGAAATATCCAAAGAGCCAGGTAAATATTGGTTTGATTGGAAAATATATTGAACTGCAGGATGCTTATAAATCAATTCTTGAAAGTTTTATTCATGCCGGTGCAATGAATGAATGCAAGGTAAATGTGGTGAATGTACACAGTGAATTTATTACCGATCAGAATGTAGCTGAAAAACTTGTTGGGCTTGATGGATTGCTCGTAGCTCCTGGTTTTGGTAACCGTGGAATTGAAGGAAAAATTACAGCTATTAAATATGCTCGTGAAAACGGCCTGCCTTTCTTTGGTATTTGTCTTGGTATGCAGATGGCAGTTGTTGAATTTGCAAGAAATGTGTTAGGATTAAAAGATGCGCATTCGTTTGAAATGAATGAAGCAACTCCCGATCCTGTGATTGATATGATGGAAGAGCAGAAAAAAATCACCAACAAAGGTGGTACCATGCGCCTTGGTTCATATCCCTGCGATATTAAGCCCGGCTCATTGGCAGAAAAAATCTATGGCAGTCTGCATATAAATGAACGTCATCGTCATCGTTACGAGTTCAACAATAAGTACATGGAGGCTTACGAGCAGGCAGGAATGATCCCCAGCGGAAAAAATGCAGAAACAGGTTTGGTGGAGATTATGGAAAATCCCAAGCATCCGTTTTTCATTGGTGTACAATATCATCCTGAACTGAAGAGTACGGTTGAAAACCCGGCTCCGTTATTTGTTCATTTTATTAAGGCTGCAAAAGAATATTCTGAAAAACAGCAATCAATAAAGAACCCGTTGCTGGAAAGTGAAATGATTTAATAAAGTAAAAAGTCAAAAATCAAAAGTGTATGTGAAATTTTGTTTTCTCATTTTGCCTTTTGATTTTTGACTTTTGTTTTTTATCTCTCCGGCCTTCCAATCATTTGCTGTTTTACTTTTTCCCAGAACCCGATCACATTTTCATCGTTGCGTTTCCACTCTTTACCAAAATGAACAAGTTTTGCCGTTTGTTCCTGCTTCTGCATTTCAAAAAATTCTTCCATGGTTTCAGTATCCTGCTTCATAGATAATTTGTTGTACAACCGTTTCATTTCTTTTTCATATTCAGCACTTTCTTCAGCCATTATTTTTTCAAGCGATTCACGCTGCCGTACTTTCTCATCATAAACTCCGGCAGGCAAAATTGTTTTCCCTATAACCGGCATTAATTCAATCAGCATCAGGATAATTAAAATAAGATAATAGCGGAACTGAAGTGCGCTGTTATCCTTCAGTAAATTATTCATTGCTTCAATACGTGTAAGGAAACCATTGTTGAGATAATTCAGGAAATCGGTTTCCTGTTTTTTAATGGTTGTTTCCATCTGGCCAAGCTCATCATCAATTGCTGTTAACCTTTGCTGATTTTGCGTTTGCAGTGCTTTGTATTCTTCATCCAGTTTCTGGTATTCGTTGCGTTTGGCAATTGCAATGTCTTTAATGCCTACTTTACCACTGCCACCACTTCCATCGGTTTCAGCAATGAATTTTTCTCTTGCTGTGTTTACATCCGCATATTTTGCATCAAGGCTTTTTTGAAGCGCTGTCTTTTCTTTCAACAGCTCATCTTTCCTGTTTTTGTACAGCAGGTCAAGTTCATTGCGTTTGTTGAGCTTCCGTTTTTCATTATCAAGCGAAACCTGCATTTTTATTTCCTTATCAAACATGTAAAGAATAGCAGGCTGGGCCATAAATGTACCAATGGTCAACGCCAGCAAACCACGGAAAAGAAGTGGCGTAAACTTGTTTTTGTTGAATCGGTTGATGCCTTTGATCAGTGCCCGGTCGATGGATAAAATAACAAATCCCATAAACACACCGCTCCCGATGTACAGGAACACATTGTCAATAACAGTTGAAAAAAAGTAGGTCCAGGCCAATGTGGCAAAAAGCCAGGTGCAAAGCACTGTCATGCCGACAATGCGGTAGCGGTTTCTGTCAACCACGCAGTCCTTTATCAGCTCTTTTTCGGCTGTTGCCAGCCACCATAATAGTTCGTCGGTTTGGGTAGGGGTATACGTTTCCCCCGCATACATGGGAGTTGCCTCTTGTGTCATACAAATAAATTAAAAATGTTTGGCGTGGTTAAGGCCAGAACAGCCGAGCGGGTTAAAGTTGAAAGAGAAACGAAGCAGTAAAAGTAGTTATTGTAAAGGAATTCTTAATGTCAAATCAAATCTGCAAATCGTGCCTAAATACCTACCTTTGCCGCTTCAAATTAAATAAAAAATGAATTTCGACCGGAATACGATTATTGGTTTTGTAGCAATGATGGTGTTGTTGTTTGGGTATATTTTCTTTACCCAAAAACAGCAGGCGGCATTGGAACTCGAAAAGAAACATGTTGCCGATTCAATTGCTAAAGTAGAAGCCAAACAAAAAAAGACAATTGATACAGTTGCCGCAAAACAGGATTCAGAGCGTCGTGACTCAGCAATTAACGCCAAGGCGGCAGGTGTTTTCCCGCAACCTGCAAATACTGTTGAACAGATTACAGTTGTTGAAAACGATGTAATGAAAGTGAGCTTCACTAACAAAGGTGGTTATCCAAAATCTGTAGAACTGAAAAACTACAAACGTTTTGACGGTAAGCCTGTTGTATTGGGTGGCGATGGCAACCAGTTTGTTTACACGATCAATACCGGAAATAATCAGTCAGCACTTACTTCACAACTCAACTTTACTGCTGGCCAGGTTGAGAAAACTGCTGATGGACAAACAATCAAATTTTCATTGGCTGATTCATCCGGTCAATCGGTTGAACATATTTTCAGCATAAAGAATAATGATTACCTCATCAACTGGGCTATTGATCTTGCCGGTGCTGATAAATTACTTACACAGGGAATTCTAAATATCAACTGGGATATCACTGTTCACCAGCAGGAAAAAGATCTGAAATACGAAAAAGGTCAAAGTAATATCGGCTACTTTGAAGATGGCTCTTATGATTTTAAAGCATCTGGTAATGGCGATACCAGGAAGTTTGGCGATAAAACCAAATGGCTGGGTATGAAACAGCAGTTCTTTAATACTACTGTAATTTCAGCAAATAGCTTTTCTTATGCAGAAAGTAACTGGACAGTTCCTTCAAAAGAACAGGATTCACTCCAAAAGGTGATGGATGTTAAAAACGTTCTTCGTTTCAGTGTTGCAGGCGCATCAAAAGCAACAATACCTCTGCAGTTATATTTTGGTCCAAACGATTTCCATATTCTTAAAGCTTATAACAATAAGCTCGAAAGTCATGTGCAGCTGGGCTATGGCATTTTTGCTTTTGTAAAATACATTAACAGGTTTGCAGTAATGCCTGTGTTTGATTTTTTACGGAGTCATATCGGCAGTATCGGTTTTGTAATTCTGCTGCTTACATTGGTGATCCGTTTAATCATTTCTCCACTCACTTATTCAAGCTATTTAAGTGGCGCCAAGATGAAAGTGCTTCGCCCCGAAATTGAAGAGCTGAAGAAAAAGCATGGAGGCGATCAGCAGGCAATGAGTATGGAGCAAATGAAGTTATTTAAGCAGGCCGGTGTTAATCCGCTGGGAGGATGTATTCCTGCCGTACTTCAGATTCCTATCTTCTTTGCATTGTATAGTTTCTTTAACTCAAATATTGCATTAAGAGGCGAAAGCTTCCTTTGGGCAAAAGACCTTTCATCATACGATTCAATTCTGCACCTGCCGTCTTATATTCCGTTGCTGAATGGTCACCTGAGTTTATTTACAATCACTGCAACTGTAACCAGCTTCCTTATTTCTGCTTACAATATGCAGATGACGCCACAGGATAACCCGGTAATGAAGTACATGATTTATTTCTTCCCGGTAATGATGTTGTTTTTCTTCAACAGTCTTCCTTCAGCATTAACCTGGTACTATACAGTGTCAAATATTGTTACACTTATTTTGCAACTGGTTATTCAGAAGGTGATTATTGATGAAACCAAACTTCATGCGCAGATGCAGGAGAATAAGAAGAAGCCTGTTACAAAATCGAAGTGGCAGGAACGGCTTGAACAGGTGCAGCAAAGCAACCAGAAACTGCAGGATATGCAGAAGAAAGGCCAACCCAAAAAGTAATCTTAACAAAAGATATGCAACCCGGACCGCAGCGTCCGGGTTTTTTGTGAATTGCTTATGCAACTTGGCATACTATTTTTATATCTTTATCGTGAACGAACAAATACAACTATGAAACAAGTTCTGAAGACTGGATTTATGTTCATGTTTGCTTTAACGGTTACTCACCTGTTTGCACAGCAACCTTATAATGAAGGAATGGTTACATATAACATTGTTGTGAATACTGGTAATACGGAAACAAAAGCTGCAGATCTTTTAGATGGTGCAACCCAAAAAATTTGGTTTAAAGGAATTAATACAAGAACAGAATTAACAAGTGTGCTTGGTAAAACAATTACATTGCACGATTCCAAATCGGGTAATGCTGTTGTGATGAATGAATATGGTGATCAGAAAATTTTAATCAGGATGACGAAAGATGATTATGCAGACCGTAACAGCAAATATGCAGGAGTGCAATATGAATTTTTACCTGATACAAAAAAGATTCTTGGATACAACTGTAAACTTGCAATTGCAAAAATGAAAGACGGATCTACTTTCAGGGTTTATTATACGGAAGAGATCGCCTTTCAGAATAAGGATTACGGTGTACAGTTCCAGAAGTTACCCGGCTTTCCTTTAGAGTATGAATCTGAATACGGCAAAATGAAAGTGACATATATTGCTGATAAAATCAGTTTCGATCCTGTAACAGCTTCTTTCTTTGATGTGCCTAAATCGGGCTATCGTGAAATGACTTATGAAGAAGTGAAAAAAGCAAGAGCAAAGAATTAGAAAACAACTAGCAATAAAAAACCGGGTGAAGCACCCGGTTTTTTTATTTGATTTCCTTTTGAGGAGTTTTGAATTTGCTGATAATAACTTTCTGTTTTACAGGAATAATGTAAAGACTGTTGCCTTTCTGAAAGCGGATAGTATTACTCTTGAAAACAAGATTGTTTGATGTAGTTGAAAAACTCATTCCGCTTCTGAAGCGATATCCATTGCTGAAACTGAGCGGAGTAGATTTTAAATTCAATGAAGTTGAAGATTTAGAATCCTTCTTATTTCCGCCGCCTGAACTGTATGAAGCTGAAGAAGCTGAATGAAGCATGCAAAAACTCAGAAACAGCAGTATACCATTTCTTAAAATTTTTTGTGGATTTAGTGATGTTTTTTGCATTTCGTTACAAATTTAATGATTTACCGCCGGGAAAATCAAACCGCTTATAAAAATATTCTCAATATATTAACGTATGTTGATAACTAAATGTTACACCGTGCTTGTAATTTTTCTCGAAATAAGGGTATTTTACAATAACCACAGAGCCCATGAAGCAAAATCCTTTCCATCAGGACAAAGAAGAAATCAAGGAACTTCTCCGTTTGTATGAAAATCTTAAAAACGGTCGTTCGCATTCATTCCTTGAAGAGGAAGCCTTTGAAAAGCTGATTGATTATTTTGATGAAAAAGAGGATATAAACCAGGCAATACAGGTGGCCGATATGGGCATAGAAATTTATCCCTATTCTTCTCTCTTATTAGTTAAGAAGGCCGATTTACTGCTTGCAACAAGGCAATACAATGCTGCTCTTGAATTACTGGAACAGGCAGAACTGCTTGACAGTAACGATATCAATCTGTTTATTCTGAAAACAGATGCTTTTTTGGCCCTTGATCAGCAGGAAAAAGCTGTTGAAATATTGCAGAGAGGGCTGGAGTTGTTTACAGGTGAAGAAAGAGTTGATTTGCTCTTTGAACTTGCTGATGTGTATGATGATTATGAAGAATTTGAAAAAGTATTTGATTGCCTGAAACTTATTCTTGAAGACGACCCGATTAACGAAGAAGCATTATATAAGATATGTTTCTGGACTGACTTTACCGGCCGGAATGAAGAATCAATAAAGCTGCATCTGAATATCATCAACGATCATCCTTATTCAGAGTTGGCATGGTTTAATTTAGGCGCTGCCTACCAGGGGCTGAAGTTGTACGAAAAAGCCATTGATGCTTATATGTACTGCATAGCTATTGATGAAAAATTTGATTATGCTTACCGCAACATCGGCGATGCTTATATACGCCTGAGAAAATACAAGGATGCGATTGAGATGCTGGAAAAGGTGCTGGAACTCAGCAGGCCTGAAGAAGTAATTCATGAAGCTATTGGTTATTGTTACGACAGGATGGGGCAGTTTGCACAGGCAAGATTTCACTACAGGAAAGCATCGCACATGAATCCTGAAGACAGTAAACTGTATTATAAGATTGCTTGTACTTACATTAATGAAGCACAGTATGAAACTGCAGTAAAGCAAATGCAGCAGGCATTAAAAATTAACCGGCTTAATCCCGATTATAATCTTGCCATGGGTATGGCGCTGGTTGAACTGGGACAATATAAAGATGCCATTGAACATTTTGCCAATGTTATAAAAGCCCGGCCCAAAAGCATAAAGGGCTGGAGTGCTACACTGGAGTGTATGTTAAAAGCAGAAATGTTTGATCATGCTGAAGAGTTTGCCTGTGCTGCATATGATGCAACCAATGGTAAACCATTGTTTCTTTTTTACAGGGCCGCTGTATTTTTTGCAATGGGCAAAACCAAGCAGGCAATTAACCAGCTTGAACTGGCAATGAGTAAATCCCCCAAGCTCATAAAAAAATTAATTGAACTTGTTCCAAGGATACTGCAGCATCCTCAAGTAGTGGATATTATTGCACGATACAAGCGTTCCAAATCAATTTAATTTGATGATTGTTTTCTGATGATAGAAATCATAATTGTTGGTTGGGCAGGCTTCCCTAAATTTGCGACAGTTTTTAAAAAGCATGCATATGAACTTTAATCTTACTCAGATTCCCGAAAGAACAGCCCAGCCCCGCACTTATGGATTAACAATGGTAATGGATAAAGGACTCAGTGTTGAAGAAACAAAAAATTTTTTGAGTATAGCCCATCCACATGTTGATGTTGTAAAGCTTGGTTTTGGTACATCGTATGTAACTCCTGTTTTAAAAGAAAAATTAGAAGTTTACAATCAGTATAATATCCCCGTTTATTTTGGCGGAACGCTATTCGAAGCATTTCTTATACGCAACCAGTTTGATGATTACATTAGTGTTTGTAAGGATTATGGCATTACTTACATGGAAGTGAGTGATGGTTCAATTGAAATTCCCCATGCTGAAAAATGCGGTTATATTGAAAAACTGACCAAACATGGTACTGTATTAAGTGAAGTGGGAAGTAAAGATGCCACACATATCATCCCTCCTTATAAATGGATTGAACTGATGAGGGCAGAACTGGAAGCAGGTTCAACTTATGTAATTGCTGAAGCAAGAGAAGCTGGTAATGTTGGTATTTATCGTGGTACTGGTGAAGTAAGAGAAGGACTGGTTCAGGAAATTCTTACACAGATACCCGGCGAAAGAATTATTTGGGAAGCTCCTCAAAAAGCACAGCAATTGTATTTTATTGAATTGGTTGGACAAAATGCAAATTTGGGTAATATTGCTCCATCGGAAGTTATTCCGCTTGAATCTATGCGTATAGGTTTAAGAGGCGATACATTCCATATGTTCCTGGACAAACAATCAACTAAATGAGGCAATTTGGCTTAATAGGTTATCCCTTATCACATTCATTTTCAAAAAACTATTTCACTAAAAAATTCAGTGAAGAAAACATTCATGACTGTAGTTATGAACTCTATCCAATTGCATCGATAGGTGACTTTCTTCCCTTACTTGCCCGGCAAAAAGATCTGGCTGGTCTTAACGTAACAATTCCTTATAAAGAAGAAGTGTTGCCTTTTCTGCATCAGCAAAGTGATGCAGTGCGAGAAATTCGTGCCTGTAACTGCATCAGGATACAAAACGGTATTTTAACCGGTTTTAATACGGATGTGCTTGGTTTTGAACAATCACTTGTTCCTCTTCTTCAGCCCAATCATAAAAAAGCACTTGTATTAGGAACAGGCGGTGCGGCAAAAGCTGTTGCCTGGGTTTTAAAGAAATTGAATATTGAATTCAAGTATGTTTCACGCCGTGCCGGCGAGAACATATTAACATATGATCAGATTGATAACGAAATGATCGGGGATTTTCGCCTTATTATCAACACTACCCCCCTTGGCATGCAACCAAATACGCAGCAAAAGCCATCATTACCGTACGAAGGTTTGGGCAGCGGGCATTTGTGCTATGATTTAGTGTATAACCCTGAGAAAACGGTTTTCCTGCAAGAGTCAGAAAAACAGGGGGCAGCTATCAAAAATGGGTTGGAAATGCTGGTTATCCAGGCTGAAGAAAGCTGGAAAATATGGAATAGTTAATACCGTTTGTTCCGTATACATCCGTTATCCGTTTGATCAAGCTAGAAATCCCAATGTATAAACGGCTCATTACATTCCTCGTCATTCTTCACCTGGCATTTTTTGCACTGGGTCAGGCGAATAATGCAGATGAGCCATATCAAAACGGACTTCAATTTAAAAAGACTGGATTGTACACAGAAGCTATCGATGCTTTTAAAAAGGCTGTAGATATTAAAGCTGATTTTACTGAAGCGTTGTATGAACTTGGCTGGTGTTATAATGAATTAAACCAGTTTTCAAAAGCCTTACCTGTACTGCAAAAAGCGATGAAACTGAAACCGGATGACAGCCGCATTGTTTATGAAACAGGTTTTGCCAAAGCACATGCAGGTATGCCTAATGAGGCATTGGATGATTATAACAAGGCCATTACGCTTAATCCCAGCTTCAGCAGGGCCTATGCAGCAAGAGCCGATTTGTACAGGGAAGTAAAAGAGAATACACAACTTGCTTTAACCGATTACCTCAAAGTACTGGAACTGGATACTTTGAGCATGAAAATTTATTACTGGGTTGGCTGGTGTTACAACGATTTGGGTAAATATGAGCTGGCTGTTTCCTATTTAAAAAAAGCAATCACTTTTGAAAAGCAAAACTATCTTTCCTATTCTGAGATTGGGTTCAGTTTTTATTCCCTCGCAAAATATAATGAAGCAATTCAGTACCTGTTAAAAGCCGATGAGCTGAAACCGAAATTTGAAACCACCTTGTATTACCTGGGGATGTGTTATGTAAAGACGGGTAAGAAAGCCGATGCCGTTAAAAAATACAATGAACTCGTGGCAGCAGGAAGTGAGTATGCTATTAATCTCCTCAATGAAATCAAAAATATGAAGTAACTTTTCCGCCAAATTAAGGTTACGCAACACCAATGACGTTGTTAATGTAAATTGAATTATTATGAGAAGCGATATGTACACTGCTGCAAAGCTGTTTGTGATAACAGCAATAATTTTCTCCCTCTTTTCCTGCGCAACTGCAAACAGGATTAAAGAAATGAAAGCCGACTTAAAACGAAATATACTGTTGAACAAAGAAGCCCTGCTTGCTATTGACAAAATTGACAGTGCAAGAGAAGCAAAGTTTGATAAAGGATTGCTCGATGAAAAGTCTAATACATTTATTACAAAGTTCAGCGATTCAGTAAAGCAGGTGATTACAAAACACGTTGCCGAAGATTCTGTAATTCTTTCAAAGCGGATTAAGCACCGCAGTATTGATACATTATCTCTGCGCATAAAACGCATTACGGAAGAAGCAAAGGCAAACCTCAGCAATATTCAGTTAATTGATGAATTGCTTGCAACGAATACGTTCACTCAGTTGAATACCGCCAGCGTGTTTGGGCCGGGAGAATTTATTATTGATCTGCAAAACAATCCTTCGGCTGGCGATCCGTTCAAAAAGGTTGCTGCTGATATGCTTGCATTTGCTGCAAAATTCCCCAATAAGAAACTGAATGGAACTTTCATGGTTCTTGGTTATGCAGATGCCCAGCAAATATCACAGGGATCAGCACTTGATAGTACGCTGAGATTAAGTATGGGTGTTGAAACAGCTACAAGTCCGCAGCTCAACAAAGAGCTTTCAAGGCTCAGGGCCAAATCTGTAACAGAAGTTATTTCAGGCATTATGCTGCAGCAAACAAATGCCAATGAACTTTATAAAAATCTGCATGTTGATTATTTGCCACAGGGAAGGGGAGAAGATTATCCCAATCCTAAAATAAAAGATTACCGTGAAGATGACGAAAGAAGAAGGGTGGTGTTTGTGTACTGGAGTATTCTTCCTGATTTTAATTAAGCCGAAAGTTTTTCTTTTACAATAGACGGAACTGAAGCAACTTTTTTGAGCTCATAATTATAACAAACCATTCCGGTTTTTGCAGCAGCAACAATGATTTCATTGTTGCTGTTTGTTTTTTGTAGCAGGTAATAAAGATCAAAACCAACTGAAGTAAAATCAGCGGCTGTAACTTTTATTTCAATTTTATCTCCATAAAAAATTTCTTTTTTAAATTCAATACCTGCATCTGCCATAATTAAACCAACACCTCCACAGTCCAGTTCACTGAAACCATAATGTGTAAGAAACTGCATCCTTGCTTCATGAATAAGCGATAATACAGCATCGTTACCTACATGGTTTCCGTAATTGATATCAGTAATGCGTACAGGAATAGTTGCAGTAAATGAAAAGGCTTCAGGTAGGGAAATTTTTATTCGGGGCATGAACAGTTATTTATTACTTATCTGTTGTTTTAATTAGTTCAGCAATATCAATAATGCCGGAAGCATTTGCAAGACTTGTTGACATCGCCATTTTTTCCTGCCACTGTTTAATCTGGTTGTTACAGTCTCTTGTATTTAAAGCGGCAGCGGCATCAACAGGAATATCTTCCGTATTCATACATTTCATATTGTTGATACGCTTTGTTACACGCACAAGATCACCATTATCATTCAGCACAACGAAATACTGATTTTCAGCAAAACCATTTTCACTTGTAGCGGTTTTGGGTTTGCCATGATGAATTGTTTGCGCAGAAATTGTATTGCTTGTACTGTGCTCCTGTACATCAGCTTTTGCAACTGTTTGTTCCTGCTTCAGTTCATTCTTTATTCTTCTGCGCACATTTAATCGTGAGGCAGTTGGTTGTTCGGCAGGTGCAGTTGTTGCAGGTTCTTTTACAATGGCCGGTAATTTATTTTCAGAAGCTTGCTTGGTTGATTCATCTCTCACAACTGCATTACGATTGTTGTTATCCAGCAAAGAAAATGCACCCCATGCCAGTAACCCTGTAATAGCCGCAGCTGCAGCAAACCGGATAATTTTTTTGTAGTTGCTTTTTAGCGGAATAATTTTTGCCTGCTCATTCTGTTGAAGTTCTTGTTGAACTGTTTCCCAAACAACTGTTGGAGGAACAACAGCGGCGTTAACCAGCTTTGCAGCAATCTCTGCATCAGCTTCTTTATCCATCTGGAGCGAAATCTTCTCCCACATATCAAACGGCACTTCAATTTCTTTGGTCAGCAGAGCTGCTGCTTTCTCTTCATCGTCCAATAATACATCTATTTCCTGCCAGGCAGTTGAAGGTGGAGTAACAACAGTGGATAGCAGTCTATTCTTTAACGGGGCATCTTTATCTGCTTCATCTAAGGCAACAGCAATCTTCTCCCAAACATTGTTGGGCGGAGTTACTTCTTGTTGAAGAAGTGTTTGTTGAAGATTGTTATCGTTCATCGAAATACTTATCAGCGTTTTATTTTTTCTTGCAGAATCATTCTTGCCCTTGCAAGCTGCGATTTGCTGGTTCCTTCACTAATACCAAGGGCTTCACTGATTTCTTTGTGATTAAACCCTTCAACCACGTACATGTTAAAAACGGTGCGGTAGCCCGGCGATAGTTCACTTACAATCTGCAGTAAATCTTTTTCATTGATGTTGTCAAGAGCAGATACTGCTTTGAGTTCAATGACTTCTTCTTTTTCAGTAAGCGACAGGTCTGTTTTTCTTTTACGTATTTGTTCAATTGCAGTGTTTACAAAAATGCGTCGCATCCAACCCTCAAACGATCCATCACCCCTGAACTTTTCTAAATTCCGGAATACCTTAATAAATCCTTCCTGAAGTATATCCTGTGCATCATCACTATTACCCATGTAGCGAAGGCAAACAGCATACATTTTTGGCGAAAACTGGTCGTACAGCAGTTTCTGCATACGCCGGTCACCTTCCATGCATCCACTTATTAAGTCGGTTTCAGAAACATTTTGGTTGCCTGTCATTCAGAAATTGTTTTAAAGGTCTTTCAGGAATTGCAGCATTTTATCGAGTCCTTTTCGCCTGTGACTATAAATGTTTTTTTCTTCCATTGTCATTTCGGCAAAGGTTCGGTTACTTCCTTCAGGTAAAAATACAGGGTCATAGCCAAATCCGCTGTTTCCGGCCTTATTTTCTGCAATAGTGCCGGGGCAAATTCCTTCAAACTGGTACTGTTTACCGTTGTAAATAAGCGTAAATACAGTGCGGAAACGGGCTTTTCGGCTTGACTGACCTTCCAGGTTTTCAAGCAACAGATCAACGTTCTTATCAAAATTTTTATCCTCGCCTGCGTAGCGGGCACTTTTTACACCAGGTTCTCCATTTAATGCTTCAACCTCAAGACCTGTATCTTCCGAAAAGCAATCTTTCTGCAGTAACGTATATAAATATTCTGCTTTGTGTTTTGAATTTGCTTCAAGTGTGTCAAAAGGTTCGGGAATATCATCTGTAACACCCGCTTCTTTCATGGTGATAATGTTGAACGTTGCAGGTAATGCAGCCTGAATTTCTTCGGCTTTATGTTTATTGCCGGTTGCAAAAATCAGTTCCTTCATAAATGGTTATTAAAGGCCCAGCATTTGTTTTAATGCCAGCCAGAGTTTTGATTTTTTTACTTTGTCGTTTCTTAATTCTGTCAGTGATTCAGTACAATACAATTGAAAATCGTTCATCGGGTAAAAGGTATAGTGTTCCGATGAAAAAGGAAGCCAGTCAAGGTTTTGAGCGGAGATGATGAGGTATCGTGGTTGCAGTTGCTCAGAAATAGAAGGAAAACTAACAGGCCCGTTTGCAAGGTTAACAAGTGCAATATCATCCATATTCATTTTGCAGGCATTGATCACATCTCCCATAAACTGAAAATCGGCATCATCCATAAAGGGGAAATCCGGTTCGTTTACAACCCAAACAAAATGTTTTTTGTTTTTACCCTTAACAGGAATACCAGTTTTTTCAACAGCAGGCGCAACCGTTTTTGTTTCGTTTCCGGTAATAACGAGATGCGTAGAATATAATTCCCCGATCTGTTCTGCTGTAAGTTGAATTTTTTCAAAACCCATTTGAATAATGCTGCTTATACCTGTTTGTTTTTTTTCGTTTCTTTGCAGAACAAAAATAATGAGTTATGGTGGCCACAACGGATATTTTAGTTACAAAATCTGAAACAACAAAGCTAACCGGTATTGATCTGAACAATGTTCCTTTTGGAAAATACTTTACTGATCACATGCTGGTGGCTGATTATGAAGACGGCGAATGGAAAAGTGTTGAAATTAAACCTTACCAGGATATGCTGGTTTCCCCTGCTAATGCAGCTATTCACTACGGTCAGAGCATTTTTGAAGGTATTAAAGCTTACCGTCATGAAAACGGCGATGCATATATCTTCAGACCTTATGACAACTACAAACGTTTCAATCAATCAGCAGCAAGAATGAATATGCCTGCTGTTCCTGAAGAAATTTTTATTGAAGGAATGCGCATGCTTATTGAAATTGATAAAAACTGGATTCCGGCAAAGCATGATTATTCTTTATACATCCGACCTTTCATGTTTGCCAACGATGCATTGATTGGTGTAAGACCCAGTGATAAATACAGGTTCATGATTATTCTTTGTCCTTCAGGTCCTTATTTTTCTGCACCAATGCGTATTTATGTGGAGGAACATTATGTACGTGCTGCTCCCGGTGGTGTTGGTTTTGCAAAAGCTGCCGGTAACTATGGCGCAGCAATGTTGCCAACTGTTGAAGCAAAGAAAAAAGGCTACGACCAGGTATTGTGGACAGATGCAGTTGAACATAAATATTTACAGGAGTTTGGTGTAATGAATGGCTTCGTGATTATTGGTAATACTGCAATTACTCCCGGACTGGAAGATGGAACCATTCTTGCAGGTGTAACACGTAACAGTGTAATTCAGTTGCTGAAAGAAATTGGATTAACTGTTGAAGAAAGACATATCAGTATTGATGAACTTGTTGAAGCATATGGTAAAGGCGAACTGAAAGAAGTATTTGGAACAGGTACTGCTGCAACAATTTCCATGATACAGGAACTGCGTTATAAAGACACGGTGATGAAATTTGATACAGCAAGCTGGAAAATTTCACCTGAAGTAAAACGCAGACTTGATGAAATTAAAGAAGGTAAGGTTGAAGATAAACACGGTTGGTTATTTAAAATATAATCTTCTCAGGATAAATAAAAAGGCGGCTTTATAGCCGCCTTTTTTAATTATCAATTGATATAGTGATATACCAGTTTTTACTTTCAAAAAGATCTATAACAACTCTTTCAGAAGTCGCAATCGGGTTTCCCGGGTTACTGGTTTCAAAACTCAATGTTGCTGAAAAAGGGAAGGTAACATCCCGCAGGATATATTTATTTAATTCACCCGAAAGCGGCTCGTCATTAATACGCTGAAGAAATCTACCTTGAGTTACCTGTATGTCAACAAGTTTTGGATTTGATAAATGAGGAGTAGATAAACTTGAACCTCCTCCTGTCATATTTTTTACAATGATTAATATCGAACAATGATCTGTTTCTGGTTGTGATTTAACCGACACATTGCTGATGTTGTTTGAAAGGATTGTGGTTTCATAAGGTTTTGCTCTTTTGCCGATATACTTAACGTGTTCCCAATAGCCACTTAAAACAATTAAACTGTCGTTTGAATTCTCTGCTTTTTTTGTGAGTGTACCTTTACCTTGAAAATATCCTTTTTTCCAGGAACCATCATAATGGTCGCCATTTTTCCAGGTGTAAATCCCTTCACCTTCAGGATATCCATCAACAAATTCACCTGTATAAGTATCTATCCCTTTTGCAGTGCCTTTGCCATGTGCTTTTCCGTTTCTGCATTCTCCAATGTATTCACCTTTAAGGTTATTGTCTTTTACGAGACAGTTTTGCGATTTGCTGATTTGAGAAAGTAATAACGTAAGCAGCAGAATGATGTAATATTTCATAGATGGTTTTACGTGGTGAGAAATCATAAATCCATATCTTGGAATTCCTGATCTAAAATAAAAAATAAAACCGGAATGGGATTCCGGTTTTTTGTTATTTGTAAGCGAATTTTATTTTCCTGCTTTCATTACCCGCTTCACCAAGGATTTGGCGTTGTGTAACTCTTTCTGCTGTTCCAGGATAAAAGAATTGTCTTTCATTTTACCAGTTACAGCTTCCATTTCCTGCTCAGTTTCATACATCATCTTGCGGAAAGGATTGCTGTAATCCTTCGCTCTTGATTCTTGTATACCGTTAACCATCCATTCTTTTGTTGAAAGATATTGGTTAAGTACAGATTTTAATTGTTCTGCAGAAAGTTTACTGCTTCCTGTTAATTCAAAGATGGAAGCAAAAGCATGCGTAAGTTTTTTTGAAGTGTAAGCCTCTGCCTGTTCTTTGTAAAATGAATGAACAGCATCCCAGCTTTTTGTTTTGCCTGAAACGATTCGTTGTTTCAGTTTCTGCAGTTCCTGTTCTTCAATTAACTGACCGCCAACATTTATCCAGTTACTACGTTTCTTTTTTGAAGGAACAAGCTTCAGCAGTTCAGTAATGTTTTTTGTTTTTGCAGAAGCTGCTGCCCGGAGTAACTGATCGGCTGCATAATAAACAATCAGCTCTTTAAATATTTTATAGCTCTGGGATACTTTTAATAACTGCACTTTACGTTTTCCCTGTTCAAAATCTTCAGCAAAAATTTCAAGATCAGTTAATGCCGCATCATTTGAGCTGAGTGCAGATTTTCCTGCTTTCAGACATGCATCATCTGAATATTTTTTTACTCCCTGCTTTTTTAATAATGCTTTGCCTGTAAATAATTCAAGATAATAGATGGTATCAAAAATTTCATTTACACTATCAGGCGCAAGGAAATCGTATTCGATGAATTGTGTTTTATCAATACGTTTATCACGGTCAATATATTTCCATGCATTACGTGCAAGTGCATACATGTTGTACATAAACCAATAACCCGGCATAATACTTAACTGATCTTTGGAAGCATCATTAATGATCAGTGAAAAAGGAATCGGTATATTCAGTTCGTAAGGATAATCGCCTTTTGCAAGTAAGGAATACGATGCAAATTTTGAATTGTGCTTTATACTTACGCACAGGCCCGGCCAGAAACCACGCCCTGCAACCATTTCACCATCTGCACTGCGGCTGTTATGATTACTGCCTAGCGTTGCACCTGCAGCAATATTACTCTGACCTAATACAGTTGCTGCACAAAGAAATGAATTGTTGTGGTGCTGTTCATGTGCAGGAAAGATTAAAGAGTTTAATACTTCACAACATGAAATAGTAGCGTTATTCCCAAGATAGGAGTTGATAAGCCTTGCACCATATTTCAACTGTGAATGTGAAGCCATATAAAAACGTACAGCCTTCACTCCGTAAAATATGCGGCAGCCTTCGCCAATAATTCCGTTAACCAGTTCACAACCTTCACCCACCTGCGAGCTTGCATGTTCAGATGAATTGATGGTGAGATTTTTCAGTTTATTCGCTCCTTTCAAATACGCATCCGTTCCAATCCACACATCTTTTATAATCGAACAGCTTTTAATAACTGTACGGTCGCCAACCTTTCCATAATATCCACGCAGCTTATCAAATTTCAGTTCAGTAAATTCTTTAAACTTTTGCTGAAGCAAATCATTATCCCTGTTGCGGCTCCACAACCATGCATCGCCGGGAAGCATACCGTTGAATGGAATAATTTTTCTGCCTGCATTTTCATTGCATACTTCCATCCAGATGCGGATCTTTTCTTCTTCGCCATCTTTTAAAATACCGTTACCAAATTTTGCATAATCGGTAGTGCCCATTTCATGCACATTGGTGATGATGACTTCGTTGCCGATAATGTAATGCGAAAGATAATGTACGTTATCAATCACAACATTATCGCCAAAATCGCAACTGATGATGGTGCTGTTGTATAAACCAACCGGTAAGTTAATGGAGTGAAACTCCAGGAACATTGGTTCCAGTTTTCCAATACGTACAAGACCGAAAAATTTACAGTTCTTAACAAGCTCAGGATTGAATGCATCTGAAACCAATATCTGGTTCCAGTCGTCGCTGGTATTCCTGTTCCTTACAAGTACTTCAATTTCCAATGCAGACAGCTTGCGATAATTAATACCACTCCGGTTTTGTTTATTGCGGAGATAGTATTCATCTTTTCCTTTCGGAAGAAATTTTACAGGAATAAAATTATAACCGATTTCAGAAAGAGGACGCTTTATGATTGGATTCATAACAGTTTATTGTTTATGCATATGCCATTCATCAGTAAAAGAGAATTGACATATTGATTTATTCGACCGTAACACTTTTCGCAAGGTTTCTTGGTTTATCTACATCATAGTTTTTTGCAACGCCAATGTAATAGGAGAGAAGTTGTAAAGGAATCACACTCAGCATTGGTGCAACTATCTCGTCTGCTTCCGGTACAAACATCACATCGTTTGCCATTGAAGGAATAGTATCATCATTTTCAGATACAACTGCAATCACCTGTCCTTTTCTTGCTTTGATTTCCTGGATATTGCTCACAATTTTTTCGTAGTAAGCATCTTTTGTTGCAACAAAAACAACAGGCAATGTTTCATCAACCAATGCAATTGGTCCATGTTTCATTTCTGCTGCAGGATAACCTTCAGCATGGATATAAGAAATTTCTTTCAGCTTCAATGCACCTTCAAGGGCTACAGGGAAATTGTATCCACGACCGAGATACAAAAAGTCTTTTGCATCTTTATACTTCAAACCAATTTTTTTTATTTTATCTGAAGCTTCAAGCAACAGTTTTACTTTATCAGGAATTTCATGCAGTTCATTCAGTAAATGCAGGTAACGTTCTTCTGTAATGGTTCCTTTTTCTTTAGCAATTTTCAGTGCAACCATTGTTAATACCACCAGCTGTGCAGTAAATGCTTTGGTACTTGCAACACCAATTTCAGGTCCGGCATGTGTGTATGCACCTGCATGCGATAAACGTGCAATTGAACTGCCAACCACATTCACCACGCCGAAAATAAATGCACCTTGTTCTTTTGCTTTATCAATTGCAACGATTGTGTCGGCAGTTTCACCACTTTGTGAAATGGCAATAATCACATCGCCTTTATTAACAACCGGATTTCTGTAACGGAATTCAGATGCATATTCCACTTCAACAGGGATGCGACAAAGCTCTTCAAAAATATATTCTGCAACCAACCCTGCATGCCAGCTTGTACCACAGGCAATCATAACAATACGTTGTGCGTTTTTTAACTGCTCAATATTGTTTTGCACACCGGCCATAGTGATAGTTCCATTCTCCACATCAAGCCTTCCACGCAAACAGTCGTAAATCGTTTGTGGCTGTTCATTGATTTCTTTGATCATGAAATGATCATAACCGCCTTTTTCTATTGCAGCCAGCTCAAGATCAAGTTTCTGAACAAAGGGTGTGATTTTTTCGTTACCTAAATTTTTTAAGATCAGTTCATCTGCTTTAACAATCGCCAGTTCATAGTCATTTATATAAACAACTTCTTTCGTGTATTCAATAATGGGAGATGCATCACTTGCAAGGAAATGTTCATTCTTGCCAATACCAATCACCAGCGGACTTCCTTTGCGTGCTGCAATTAATGTATCAGGATTTTCTTGGTCAAGTAAAACAATAACATAAGCACCAACGATACGTTTTAATGCAATACGCACTGCTTCTTCTAATGAGCAGTTGTTGTTGGTTTTGATGTCTTCAATAAAATTCAGCAGAACTTCGGTATCAGTATCGCTGTGAAATTCATAACCTTTCTTCAGCAGTTCCAGTTTGATGGAAGCATAGTTTTCAATAATACCGTTGTGAATCATTGCCAGCTTTCCGCTTTTGGATAAATGCGGATGAGCATTACGGTCGCTTGGTTCGCCATGTGTAGCCCAGCGTGTGTGACCAATGCCGATATGCGCCTGCACATCTTTACCAATTACTTCTTCTTCCAGTTGTGCAACTTTACCTTTCTTTTTATAAACCTTCATTCCATGATTGAGTAAAGCAACACCGGCACTATCGTAACCACGATATTCCAAACGCTTCAATCCTTTGAGAATAACCGGGTAAGCTTCACGTTCACCTATATACGCAACGATTCCACACATAGTTGATTTAGTATTTGATTAGTTACAAAAATAAGCCGATGCTTGAAAGAAGAGAAATTATTCGCTGAACCGGCACTTTTTGACTGTGAAACCTTTCACATTTCTTTATTAATCCTTTTCTGAGTTTTTGCATCTTTTATATAAACAAAGAATCGTGAAAACTGGTTTGTTAACAATTAAACAACCGTCTATGAAACATTCTTTACACATCGCTGCAATGCTCGACAGTCCCGGCATCTTAAAAAGCCTGGTTGAACAACTTGCAACAAGGAAAAATGATCTTGGCTATGGCACACAACTTGTTCCAATTGGACAGGAGGCATTGGAAACAGCATCAGCTCCTGTTTATACAACCGGTGCAGTGTACATGCAACAGGGTGAAGAAATGCTGCACATTCCATTTATTACAAGTTTCATGTTTACTTGTGTAAAGAGCTTAAAAGGTAATTATCATCTTGCTTGGAGTTCATCGTTGTCATAAAAAAACCTTCAGTTTTTACTGAAGGTTTTTTGAAATTATTTTCCACCGGGTTTTGTTTCATTCTTTTTCTTTTCATCTTTCTTCTTCGTGTCTTTTTCTTTTGCCTCTTTTTCTGCAGCCATCCGTTTCATTTTTTCTGCATCGGATAAAACCGCTGGTTGCGAATTCTTTAATTCTTCTTTCTTTTGTTCTTCTTCTTTTTTTGCTTCCTGCAATACTTTCTGTTCCTCGCTCAGCTGCGATTCTGTTCCAAGATTCTGTTCAGGTGTAAGAATAAGATCATTATAATCGGCTGATGTACCATTACCTGCATCCGGATTTTCTGCATCAGGTTCGTTCTTGTATTTGTTGGCAAAGTCTTCATAATCCATAAAGGTTTCAACCTTCATACTTTCAGGTTGTACAAACTTTGCATCTTTTGAAATGCCGAGTGTTTTATCGTTGTATATCCTGTCGAAGAAATAGCCCCAGATAGGCATTGCTGTGCGGTTACCTTCACCAACCATTTTCAGGAAAGGATCATCGCAACCAACCCATCCACCTGCAAGTAACTGTGGATTATAACCAATAAACCATGTATCTGTATTATCGTTGGTTGTACCAGTTTTACCTGCAATATCACCAGTAAGTCCCATTCCACGTAAACGCTTACCTGTACCAAAATCAATAACACCCTGCATCATTTTTACCATTGTGTATGCAGCTGCTTCGCTCATCACTACTTTTTGTTTGGGCGCAAAACTTTGAAGAATGTTTCCGTTTTTATCTTCAATACGTGTAATGAAAATTGGTTCTGTGTTCATACCGTTAGTAGGGAACATGGTATAGGCCTGCAGCATTTCAATTACACTGATATCGGCCGAACCCAACGCAATGGAAGGATAGGGAGGCATTTCACTTTTTATACCAGCACTTTGTGCAAAATTGATGATACTCTTTACACCAAACTGGTTCATCAAATATGCAGCACCGGGGTTTTTGGAATAAGCCAGGCAAACAGCCATTGGTCCGCCGGTACCTGTAATGATTTTACCACCAAGATTAATTGGTCCGTTTGGTAACGGAGTTTCAGGTGTATAACCATTTTCAACGGCGTAAGCATAAAGAATAGGTTTGAATGTTGAACCTACCTGGCGTTTTGTATTGCTGTTAACGTGATCGTATTTGAAGTTTTTGAAATTAACGCCGCCAACCCATGCTTTTACTTCACCTGTAAACGGATCCATTGCCATAAAACCTGTTTGAATAATCATTTTATGATAACGGATTGAATCAAACGGAGTCATAACGGTATCTGTTTCACGTTTTGCATTCCATGCAAACACTTTCATTTTTGTTGGAGTGTTAAATGCTTTCCTGATATCATCTTCACTTACACCATCGGCTTCCATTTTCTTCCAGCGATCGCTTTCTTTCATTGCACGCTCAAGAATCTTTTCATGACCTTTCCAGATGCTGTTTGTTTTAATCCATGGAAGTGTCCAGTAATTTTTTTGCAATGCACTCATATGCTTGGCAACAGCTTCTTCGGCATACAACTGCATACGTGGGTTGATGGTTGTGTAAATTTTCAAACCATCACGGTAAATATTGTAATTATCACCGTTTGTTTTTTCGTGTTCCTTACACCACTTCTTCATGTAATCTCTCAAAACATCACGGAAATAAGGAGCAAAGCCTGCACTTTCATCCAGCTTTTTATAATTCAGTTTTATTGGCTGACTTTTTAAACTTTCTGCTTCACCTTCTGTAATAAATTTATTTCTTGCCATATCATTCAGCACTGCATTACGTTTCTGCATTGCCTTTGGCGGAAATATCCTGGGGTTATAAGCATAAGGAGCGTTAACCATTCCTATAAGAACAGCAGCTTCTTCCACGTTGATCAGCGAAGGTTCTTTCTGGAAAAATGTTTTGGCTGCGTTACGGATGCCAAATACATTATCGCTGTACTCAACAGTATTGAGGTAAAGTGCAATGATTTCTTCTTTGGTGAAGTTGCGTTCAAGTTTTACAGCAATAATCCATTCCTGCACTTTTTGAATTGCCCTTGCAAATTTGTTTTTGGCCCTTTCCCTGAACAGGTTCAGTGCAAGCTGCTGGGTAATGGTACTGCCACCACCATCGGTACCAAGCTTGGCAATAGCACGAATTAAAGCCCTGCCATCAATACCGGAGTGTTCATAAAAACGCTCATCTTCGGCAGCAATCAATGCATTAACAATATTTTTTGAAATGTCTTTATATTCAACATTTGTGCGGTCTTCGAGGTAATATTTACCTATCAGCGTACCATCTGATGCAATTACTTCACTTGCCAGCGAAGCCGAAGGATTTTCGAGTTCTTCCAGTGAAGGCATTTTGCCAAAGGCACCAAAATTGGCCAGCAGTACAATTAATGCAAATGCACCGGCACCAATAAAGAAGGCCCGCCACAAATATTTAACAGCTTTTGTCATAAAAATTCATTCTGTAAGATGCAATTATCTGCAAATTCAATACCAGCAAATCTAAAACAATTCGTCCAGCCTGAACATTGAAGAAATATTAAAATTTATCCTTGATGTACTGGCGGAGAAACTGCTTGTATTCTTCCATATTTTTCCTGGTTTTAAGAATGTCCAGGTTACGGGCAGAGATGATAATAAAGTTGTATTTAGCAGCTGGTAGCCAGGGAACGATCTGCTTGGCATTTTTCTGCAATTCTTCCATATAACTGAGTGATGTGGTTACGTCAGCAAATGGTCCCAGTTCGAGGAAGCTGAACTTTATATCGTTATCGGTTGTGTTAATACGTATGTTTTCGCCACTGTGACTGGAGGAATTATACCGCTGAAATGCGTTTCTGGATTCAGAAATATAAACAGGGTCAACCTGGTCGAAATAAATCATTACCACGTAAGGTTCGTTGGGGGTATAGATGTAAACTGTTTCAACTTTTGTTTCCCTTATTGGCTTAATACTGGTAGTATCGAGTTTAGGTTTGTTGCCAATAGCAACCGGGCCAGCTTTTTGCTTGTCGTCTTTTTCAACTCCCATTTTTTCAACCATGATTTGCGGCTTCTTCAAATCTTCTTTCTGCTGCGGTGCTTTGCCAATTGAAATTTTATTGGTTGTATCCCTTGTTACCTGCTGGTTAATTTTGTTCACCTGTGGCCCTTCATCAAACGGAATATAAACTGAGTCGGTTTCACGAACAATGTTGGCGTTGGTAAGATAGTTTTCTATTTCATTTCTTCTCGTCACAACATCTTTCATCACAGATGCTTTTTCAGCCATTGGAGTGCCGGGAAAACTTTGCTCTATGTTGGTAAGTGTTACAATTGCTGCGCTGTCGTTTTTTTGTTTGATGTGATACAATGCTTCAATGTACAATAATTGCGGAGTCCAGTAGGATGGACCAAACAATGAATCTGCAATTTTCTTTTGCGCAAGTGCTTCAGTGAAATTGCCGGAAATAAACTGGTTGTAAATTTTTTCGTAAGCCGCCGTCTTCACATCTTTTGAAGGACCTGCAGGATTTTTTGCATTTACAATCTTATTCACCATTTCGCCGGCGGGATATTTTTTCTTCAGCTCATTAAAGAAAAATGCAGCTTTCTCTTTATGACCGGCTTTGTTATTGCAGTAATATAATTCAAACAGGACTTCCTGTTCTTTTTCATAATTGCCAAACCGCTTCCAGATTTCTTCAAAAACATTTGCAGCCTGTTCGTAATCTTCCAGCTGATTTTTATAAATCTGTCCCTGTTCAAATAATGCTTCTGCAATTTTTTTGTTCGACTGAAGCATTTTTTCATCAGTAAGCGGCAGGTTGCTTTTTAAACCTTCTACTGTTAAATCGTCTTCAGGAATATTGTTTACATCCGTAACATCAGCAGTTGGATTATTGCTGTTATTTGGATTTTGTGGCTGACCACCGGCTATAAGTTCTATGGCCGATTGCCTGCGCCAGTTATCAATGTTAGGCCTGTTGCCCCATTTGGCTTTAAACTCAGCAACACCAGTTGTTTTTTGCTGTGCATTGTAGAAGTACCAGCTGTTACCAGTGCCTGATGTTGTAAAGAGATTTGTATTGGCATCTGTATTATTAGCAGCATAAACACCCGACCCAAAACTTGCTTCTTCTTTCAAACCTCTTTGCTTACGGATTTTTTTCACCAATGCTTTGAGGTAAGCATTCATTTCATGTTCGGGCATTTTAGCAACAGCTTGTAAACTGTCCTGTTGCTTTACAATGTTAATCTGCTTCACAAGTTCATGCAGCAAATCTTTTCTTATCTGCAACTTTGGACTTTCATCAGCAATTGCAGGATCGGAATAGTTAACACTGTCTAATGCATTTGAAGCAGCTGCATAATTACTTTGCCTGTAATAAATATCGGCCAGTTTAATAAAGGCTTTGTTCTTGGTGGAAATATTTTCAGTAGTGTAGCTTACACTTTTTATCAGCAGGTTTTTTGCCTGTGCAGTATCGCCTTGCTCAAGTGCCATGCCTGCTGCAGAGTAGTACAGGATATCTTCGTAGCCATCAAACCTTTCTTTTTTCGACAGTTTAATTAAATCGGCAAGTGTTGCTGAAATGGCATTACTGCTTTCGTTTCTCAGCAACTGTGCTTCATATATACGTGCATGAATGTATAATACAGGATCAGTTGTATGCGATTTTGCTTTGTTGAAATAAGTTGATGCAAGTGTTGGCTGATGGGTTTTAGCATACAATTGTGCAAGCAGGTATTCCCATCTTGCAAGGTCGGTTTTGTTTTCAGCAGCAGGTAATGCTTTTTGCAGAAAATAAGCACAGCTGTCCCACTGTTCATTCTGGTAAAAAACATAAGCCTGTATTTCATCCAGTTTGCTGTGCAGCCTTTTGGGGAACAATGCATCTTTTCGCAGAAGGTTCACCAAACTGTAAGCTTCGGCATACAGACTGTCTTCAGCATAAGTTCTGGCAAGCCATATCAATGCATCATTACGGCTCGGCGGTTGTGTAAACGCTTTCTGAATAAAACTGTTTTCTTCTTTCGTTGCAATATTCAGGTTGCCGTTAGTTGCCCTGTTATTAGCACCAACAACAATAAAATATTCATCCTTTCCTTTCGGGAAGAAATTATAGTTGATGAACTGAAAAATGCGGTAGGCTGAATCAAATTTCTGCCAGTAAAAATAACTCTGCCCTATGAGCAGGTACATATTATCGATGTAACTGTTTCTTAAATCATGCAGAACAATACCCGCTGTTGCCTTGAATATGACCGAATCCAGTTCAGCCGAGTCGGCAGCTGTAATATCAGTGGAGTAATTATAGAAGGGGAGAAGCTGTGTATAATCATCCCTGTGAACAAGCTTGGCCCTTTCAAGAATAGCATTGATTTTATTGGTGGCGTTGTAATAAAAGTTGTAATGAGTAACCATTCCCTGGTAAATTTTCCGGGGAAGTGTAAACTTTTTATCCTCGGTTTTTTCTGATCCAAGGATTTTGGTTTCATACTTTTTTGGCTTTACAAGCGGCAGCCTGAAATCGGGTTGTGCCTGGGCCGAAAAAAAGCCCAGCATAAGAAGCAGGAAAATCCATTTGTGTTTTGGTCCAAAATATAGCTGCATTCAGGCTTCGATGGTTTATTCTTATTAACTCAATACGGTCAAAAATATTTTAATTCGGGCTATTTTATAGAAGATTTTCTTTTTGAAAGCCCATAAACAGTAAATTTAAGCCCCGATTCAACTATGGCCAGATTAATTGATGCAGATACTACACTCAAACGGCTGCGTAACAGGTACCGTTTGGTGGTAATGAACGACGACACTTACGAAGAGGTGGTAACCTTTAAATTGTCGAGGATGAGCGTGTACATTGTTCTCAGCACAATTTTTGTACTGTTGGTGGGGTTAACTGTAGCACTGATTACGTTTACAAACCTGAAGTATTATTTGCCGGGATATGGTTCGCAGAGCCAGCGCAGGGAACTGGTGATGTATAAAACAAAAATTGATTCACTGGAAAGGGCAAGTATACAAAAAGACGTTTATCTCGAAAATCTGAAAAAAGTGTTGTCGGGCGATGCGAAGATAATAACGGACACTGCTACGCTGAAAATACCGGATGTAGAGAAAATTACACAATAAACCGACGTATATGTTCAATAAATCCAATCCCGAAAAGGAAAATTCAACAGGCATGGCTACCATCGTTGCTGCCGGAACTACTATAACCGGCAATATTGAAAGTAAAGGAGACATCCGTGTTGATGGAACGCTTACGGGCAACCTGCAAACAGGATCAAAAGTGATTATTGGATCTTCCGGCAAAATCACTGGTGATGTAATTGCACAGCAAGCCGATGTGCTGGGTAACGTAACAGGTACAATAAAAGTGACCGACCTGCTTTACCTGAAAGGTAGCTGCCATGTAACCGGAAATATTTATGCAGGTCAGCTCCAGGTTGATGCTTCAGCTACATTTAACGGTGAATGCCACATGGGAGCAGCTGCAGTATCAAACGCACCGCTTGCCAACGTGGTGGAGATTCATAAAGATGCAGTGAATGCCGCAGCAAACGACCAATAAATCCAAAAAAGAATACCGCTCCAACTCACAATACCTCATGCAATATGCAGGTTTAGCCACACAATTTCTTGTTGTGTTGGGCTTAGCTGTATTTTTGGGGATTAAAACCGATCACTGGCTGCATTTATCTTTTCCAATACTGGCCTGGATGATGCCGCTGCTTGCATTGGTTGCAATGTTTATCCGCATTTTTAAAGACACATCAAAGAAACAATGAATAACAAATTCCGTAACAGGTTGTATGTTCCCATTTTGCTGCTTTTCATTATTCTGAATGCTTTTTTTATTTCGGGAAGTCACCTGCTTACCAAGTATGGAATTGATAACGAAGTATTGATTATTGGTAATGCTGTTTTGTTTATTACAACAGTTGCTTCTTTATACTTTCATGTAAAAGGATTCCTGCATAAAAATATCCAGGTGTTTTTCAGAAGTGTATATGGCGCTTTAATGGTAAAGATGCTGGTATGTGCAGGAGCGGTGATTATCTATGCACTCATTGCAAAACAATATGTAAACAAGCCGGCCATTTTTATTTGCATGGCTCTTTATATTGTGTATTCTATCATTGAAGTGAAAATGATTTTTCGCCTGCTGAAGCAGAAGAAACAGGAGAATGAGTAAGAAAGAAGTTCCATTACATGCACTATCAGTTTATTTACCGGATGGTTCACTTGAACCTGTCCTTGATTACCTGCATCGTTATAAAATTCATTTAACCATCACACGTGAGCGTAACAGTATTTTGGGTGATTACAGGCATGCTGTTCATCAAAAAAATCACCGCATCAGTGTAAATGGTAATCTCAACAAATATGCATTCCTGGTAACACTGCTCCACGAAATAGCACACCTGCTTACGTTTGAACAGTTTGGTAACCGTATTGCCCCGCATGGAAAGGAGTGGAAAAATGAATACAGTAAAATACTTGCGTTGTTTTTGCTGAAGAAAATTTTCCCGGCTGATATTGAAAAAGCTTTGCTGAAATCATTACAGAATCCATCGGCAACCAGTTGTGGCGAAGAACATTTAATGCGTGTACTGAAACGCTATGATGAACGTAAGCCGGGTGAAGTGTTAATTGAAGATCTGCAGGTAGGACAGTTGTTTAAATTAAAAGATGGCCGGGTTTTCCGTAAAGGAGAGAAAATGCGTAAACGGCATAAAGCTGTAGATATCAAAACAGGTGCTTTGTATTTGTTCAGTGCAGTGTATGAAGTGGAGTTGGTTCACAATATTTGACGCAGCCTGATCTTTCAATGTCTTACATATTCTTTTTTACAGGAGATAAGGTTTTTCATTTTACGCTCAATGATGGCAACGGCTTGCCTTTACCCTGCCAGAATATTACTTTCTTCGCCATAAGTCCGGTACAAGTCCGGTAATTACCGGACTTGTACCGGACTCACACCACCTCAAATCCCTGTTAAGGGAATCCCAGGTAAAGTTTAGCTGGTTTTAAAACAAATAAAAAAGCGGGTTCAAAAAGAACCCGCTTTACATACTTTAATGTAAGTTTTTCAAAAGACAGTTATTATTTAACGATTAATGTTGTAACCGAATTTGTTTCACCATTTTGTAATCTTAATAAGTAAGCTCCGGGAATAATACCAGCAGGAAGTTCAAAACTTTGACTTGCTGAACCATTTTGGAATGTAATATTCTTATTTACCAAAACCTGACCACTTGCAGTTAAAACTTGTGCTGAATAAACACCTCCCTGGATATTATTCGTCTGGATGGTTACAACTTTATTTTGAACAGGGTTAGGATAAACCTGGAAAGCTTTACCTGTTACCTGGTTGCTTATTTTTAAGATAGTAGTTGTTTTATATGTACCTGCAAATTCAACAGCCTTTACTCGGTAAAAGTTCACGGCATTTGGAGTTGCATCAGTAAAGCTGTAGTTCTGGCTGCTGAAATCATTTGCTTTTGGAGATACCTTGCCAATTGAAGTGAAATTTGCGCCATCTGTGCTGCGTTCAATTTCATAGTAGTTGATTTCGCTCTCAGTTAGGTTACTCCAGTTAATACCAACTTTTCCGTTTGATTCTTTTGCACTAACATTTGCGAAAGTTACAGGAAGGGGAGCATTACTTGTTCCTGCAGCACTGATTGTAAAAGGTGCAAACTGGATGCTTTGAGCCGCTGGGTTTGTTACACCACCACCTACAGTACCTGACTTAAATACAATCACCAACTTTGAAACACCAGGTAAAGTACTGTTTGTAAGAATGGAAATATTATTTGATCCGTTTGCTAACGTATTTTCACCTTCAATCCATATACTTGGGGCTCCTGCTACATTTGTAGCAAAAGTTGGCAAAGAAGATGTAAGGTTGGTATAAACAGAAGTAGGTGTATTAGCAGGCGTTGTTGCTCCAAACTGTAAAATATTATTGGTGGTATTTACACCATTGCTGCCTGTAATTTGAAGCCTGTCATTAAAACGGCTAGTACCATTATTATCGTAATCGACATTATTAATGGGTAAAGTAACAATAGCTACCGGTTTTGAAAAGGTCAACTCTAAAGTAACTGATGATGTAAGGTTTGCCCAATCTACAGCAATTGAACGGTTAGCATTACCCGCCCCACCTTGAATAAATGTTGGAGTACTGCCGGTAAATGTAATGTTGTATGAAATATCAACTGTTTTGGTACCTACTGTTACGCCTGTTTTTGTGCCTGAAAGTTGTGAACCGGTATTGATATTTAAGCCATTTGTACCGCCCCAGTTAATTGTTGTAGTTTGTGCAGTTACTTGTGTATTGACAGCCAACAGCAGAATCGTTGAGAAAAGAAGTTTCGACAGAGTAGAATTTTGTTTCATGAGTAAAGGTTTAAATTGTTTGAATCAGTTTTTTTGATTCATAGCTCTTGGAAGTGGAAAATCAGCAGGGATTGGACAAAACTTTATCTGTACAAAATTTTTCAATTTTGTTTAATATGAATTATGTTTTTGTGTATTTAGCGTACGGATTTCAGTGGATAGGGGATAAGTAAAATTTCGAATGCAAATGTAAAAAATACTTAAATAGGAAAATAGATGCTTTATAAAATACTACAAGTATATTTTTATTATATCTGTATTAACACTTATCTAGAATAAGTGTTAATACTTATAAATTGCTTATGATATATCGCTGTCTGCTTTAAAATTAATGCCTGATTGTACCCCTCCAATTGTTGCATGTTGTTTTTCACAGAAAAAAGGACAAAAACAAAATGAGTGATAGAGTATATTTAAGTTCTATAAGATTGATATAAGTATTTAATATTAAGTGACTTATGTGAGAATTGTTACGAAATTTTGTAAAAGTGATAACTTTTACTAAGACATATTAAACACGTAAAAGTCATATTACTGTCAAAAAACAACATGGTAAATGAGTATAAATAACTTAATTCAAAATGCTTTTTGGTTTTTGCTCTTTCTAAAATTTAAATCAGAGAGTCTGGTCTGAAGTAAATATAAATACTTCTGGTTTTTTTGTTGGGGTTCTTATAATGCTGGGCTTTTTTATTTAAGAGGATCAAAAACTTTTGTGTACGCTTTTCTTCAGGTTCACATATTGGTACTATTTACCAGTACTTTAATCTTTCATCTGCAAGCGATAGCTTTGAGCTTTTTACATTTGCGTTATAAATTTTCAACCCTCTGGTTACGTAAGTTGCCCGACAAAAAAGTCAGCTTGCCGGTTACCCTGTATTTTGAAGTGGCCAGTATTGCAGATTCTTTAGCTTTTTCTCTTATTACCATTTTAGGTGTAGCATATGATGCATGTATGAAATATACTTCTTGCCCGTTATTATAAAGAAACCCGGTATGACAGTCAAGGCCAACAATATAAAGCCCCGGATCTTCTTGTAGAATTTTTTCAATAAAAGACAGAAGCGGGACATTGCTGAATCGTTGTATGCTTTGTTTTATTGCTAACTGCTGAATCATTGTTTCACTTGCACATTGAGCCAGTTTACTCCGATTGATCTCCATACCTGCATCACGCAAAACGGTTGTAACAAAATATCCGCAGGCAATAGTTCCTTGTCCCGGCATTTCCGTTGTGCCATAAAAATTCCATTTAGTGCCATACCAGAAAGGGATAAGTGTATCTGCAATAAAGGAGTATAAGTTCGTTTCTGTTTGCAGGGTTGGTAATTGTTTGAACCTGATCAATAATCGTTTTGATTTTTCCTTTGCATCTTTATAACTCATTTCAGCTGGCGCTGAAATTGTGCTTTCATTCTTTTGTTTATCCTGGGCAGCGGTGTCCGGTTTCTTTTCACTACACCCCGTAAGTAAAAGAAAGGCTAATAAATATTTCATGGAATAAAAGATGCAACAGCCGGTTTATTCCACAGTAAGAAAGTTGATTGATTAGTTACGAATTAATACAAATAAAAAAAGCGGGTTCAGAAATGAACCCGCTGTATAAGAATTGGATGTAAGTTTTTCGAAAGGAAAATAAATTACTTAACAAATAATGTAGTTACAGAATTTGTGTCTCCATTCTGAATTCTTAACAGGTATGTTCCTGGATTAATATTCGCTGGCAGTTCAAAGCTTTGACTGGCAGAGCCATTTTGGAAAGTAACATTCTTGTTCATTAACACCTGGCCGCTTATGGTTACTACCTGTGCTGAATAAACACCTCCCTGGATATTATTAGTCTGGATAGTTACAACTTTGTTTTCTACAGGGTTAGGATAAACCTGGAAAGATTTACCTGTTACCTGGTTGCTTACTTTTAAAATAGTAGTTGTTTTATAAGTACCTGCAAATTCAACAGCTTTTACACGGTAAAAGTTTACAGCATTGGGAGTTGCATCAGTAAAGCTGTAGCTCTGGCTGCTGAAATCATTTGCTTTTGGTGAAACTTTTCCAATTGATGAAAAATTAGCACCATCTGAGCTGCGTTCAATTTCATAATAATTGATTTCACTTTCAGTAAGGTTACTCCAGTTAATGCCAACTTTACCGTTTGTTTCTTTTGCACTAACATTTGCGAAAGTTACAGGAAGTGGTGCCGCACTTGCACCAGCTGAAGAAATAGTAAAGGGTTGAAACGTGATACTCTGGCTGCTTGGATTTGTAAAGAGTGTGCTACCGGATTTATAGGTGATAACAAGCTTGGTAACACCAGGCAGAGTGGCATTTGTAATAAAATTAATATCGTTTGTTCCTGTCCAGGTGGAATTATCCCCAACAACTGAAAGAGCCGGAGCACCAGCAAGATTTGTTGCACTGCTTGTAATTGATGGGTTAAGATTAGAATATAATGTTGATGGATTAAAATTAGTAGTTGCTCCATTATAAAACTGGAGAATGTAATTAGTTGTATTTCCTCCGTTACTACCGGTAATCTTAACGCTGTCGTTATAATTCCCGAGGAAATTGTATCCTACATTAATAATCGGGAAATTAGTTATAGCCACAGGGCTTGAAAAAGTGAGAGTAAGTGTAACAGAAGACGTCTTATTCGCAAAATCAGCAGTTAAGATCCTGCTTGTTGTACTGCTTGGGCTGAAAGTAGTTGTGGCATCAAAACTACCTGAAGTTGTTATACTGTATGAAATGTTGATCACTTTGGTGCCAACTGTAACGTTGGTTTTTGAACCGGTTAAACTTGACCCGCCAGCAGTTGAAAGACCAGATGTACCTGCCCAGTTAATAGTAGCTGTTTGTGCAAATAATTGAGATGAAACAGCTAAAGAAAAAATTGCTGCAAAGAAAAGTTTTGATAGAGTAGAATTAGAGTTCACTTGTTACTGTTTAAAATTTGAACGGCTGGTTCATTGAGATATGGATTCGGTATAGCGTTGTATTGGACAAAAAGATACATATACGAAACATTGCTGTTTCATTCAATGGTATTTACCCATGATTTTATGTATTTAGTGTACGGATTTCAGGGGATAGGGGATAAGTAAAATTTCGAATGCAAATGTAGAAATTACTTAAATAGCACGATGATTTTTCTATAAAATACTACAAGGTTTTTTTTGTCATAACAATGCTAATACTTATTAGATATAAGTGTATGTGCTTAAAATATGGGTATTAAAGCTAAATTGTTCTTTATTTCAAATGGAAGAATTCGTATTTGCCCTACAGTAAAAAGCTTTTATTGTCAGATTTTTACTATAGACTAATCAGTTTGGTTAATGGATCACATTTTCTGGAAAGCATATTCACATGCTGAGCGTCTTGCTACAATTCAGCAAATAAGAGAGGCCGTTGGAGTTATTGCTGAAATAATTGATTTCAGCATGTTTTCCGATTTGTCGCTTGCTGTATCTATTGAAGTACGAATGTCAGGAGTTGGAACTTTGTATAAAAAACTGCAGGAAATTGTTACAATGGATGTTTTTGAATGGGAAGAAACTGCATCAGAAAAAGAATACGTTATCTTTTTACATATTGCTTTTTCTTCAGGTAAAGGATCACTTGAAATTCCTGTGCCGGCAGTTCCCGGTTAAATTTTCATTATAGCTTTTTCAGCATCCACCTGTCGCAACCAAAATGCCCGCTGTTGCCCATTGGTCCGTCCAGGTAATGAAAACCAAACAGCTCATATACTTTCAATGCCTGTCTTAATTCAGGCATTGTTTCAAGATATACCTGTTCATACCCGTTTTGTTTTGCCCAATCAAGGCAATGTTGAATAAGTAATCGTCCCAAACCTTTTCCTCTTGCATCCTTATGCAAATACATTTTTACCAGCTCGCATGTTTTTTCAGGTAAACCTTCGGTTGGATAAATACCTCCGCCTCCAAGAACGATCCCGTTTTCTTCTGCAACAAAATAGAAACTTCCTTCTGCCCGGAACAATTGATACAATGCATCGGTAGTAGGATCAAAAAAAACAGTACCGGGTTTGTTGGCACCAAATTCACTTAAAGCATTCCGTACAATTGTTGCCAGTACCAGGTTATCTTTTTCTTCAATAGGCCTGATGATAACATTTGCTTGCATAGTGCGAAAATAAGAAAGCCTCTTTTGTAAAGAGGCTTCTGTTATTGATGATCATAAAGTTTTTAATAATCGGGATTTGCATACTCCTGTTTTAATCCGCCACCAAACACGATTCCTATTTTCAATCCAAAATAGTTATTGGCAATAATACCCGATTTGCCAATGAGATTATATTCGGCTCCCAAACGTATATGCCAGATTTCAACACCTGCCCTGATCATACCTCCAAACTTGGTTTCAGTTGGTATTGTAATTGTGCCACCTCCATTGGATGTTCCTTCAACACTGATGAGGCGGTAAACACCGGCACCAGCACCAATATATGGACGGACAATGCGGTTTGTAAAATAATAATCAGCTGTACCAAGTGCAGAGAAGCTTAGCCCGGCTTCACCTTTTGCTTCAAAGTCAGAAGCATTAAATGCACCTCTTGCCATGGCTGTAGCTTCGCCACGAATACCTATACTTAACTTGTCAACTAAATTTAATTTGGGTTCAATATACATCAGTGCTCCGGCTTTTGCTCCCATTCCCTGCGGACGGGCATAACCCAAACCTGCATCTACTTTAAATGGTTTAAAGTGATGAATGACTTCAAATTTTTCCTGCGCAGAAACAGAAACAGCAATAAGTAAAACGAAAAAAAGAAGGCTGGTTTTTACAAGTGGTTTAATCATGAAGTGTGTTTAAGAATGTATGTCCAGATACTTCAATGAACATGCCATTGCTTTTGCATGCTTCATCAAAAATCTTAAGGATATGATAAAAAACGAATGCCATACGTTTTAAGTATGGCATTCTTGATTATTTATAATTTTTTTTAAGCAACAGCTTTCTTTACAAGATCAGCTGCTTCGCTTAACTGAATAGCGCTTTGTACTTTCAGCCCGCTTTCATCAATCAGTTTTTTCGCTTCTTCTGCATTTGTACCCTGCAGGCGAACAATGATGGGAACAGGAATATTGCCAATTGATTTATATGCATCAATTACACCTGCTGCAACACGGTCGCAACGTACAATACCACCAAAGATGTTGATGAGAATTGCTTTTACGTTAGGATCTTTTAAGATGATTTTGAAACCGGCTTCAACCGTTTGAGCATTGGCTGTACCACCCACATCAAGGAAGTTGGCTGGCTGTCCGCCACTGAGCTGAATCATATCCATTGTAGCCATTGCAAGTCCTGCACCATTCACCATGCAACCAACGTTTCCATCGAGCTTAATGAAGTTGAGGTTATGATTTCCTGCTTCAACTTCTGTAGGATCTTCTTCTGTAACATCTCTCATTGCTGCAACATCTGCATGACGGATAAGAGCGTTATCATCAATATTCATCTTGCAGTCAACTGCAATTACTTTATCATCGGCAGCTTTAAACAGCGGGTTAATTTCAAGCATGCTGCAATCAATTCCTACATAAGCATTGTACAGGTTGGTAACAAACTTCACCATGTTTTTAAATGCTTCGCCACTCAATCCAAGATTGAATGCAATCTTTCTTGCCTGGAACCCCTGCAGTAAACCTGAAGGATGAACCCATTCTTTAAATATTTTTTCAGGAGTATCATGCGCCACATCTTCAATGTTCATACCACCTTCGGTACTGTACATGATTACATTTTGCTTTGTTGTACGGTCGAGAAGAATGGACAGATAGAATTCCTTGCGTTCGCTGGGTCCGTCGTAATACATATCCTGTGCAACGAGGATTTTATTAACCACTTTACCTGCAGGTCCTGTTTGAAGTGTAACCAGTGTACCACCGAGTATACCTTTTGCAAATTCGGCAACCTGTTCAATGTTCTTAGCCACTTTCACACCATTTAAACCGGTTTCTTTAATGGTTCCTTTACCACGTCCGCCGGCATGGATCTGTGCTTTAATCACACAAAAGCTGCTGCCACTTTGGTTCTTAATGTTTCTGTAAGCTTCTTCAGCTTCGTGAACAGTAGAGCAGGCATAGCCTTCCTGTACTGGTACATTATACTTTTTTAGTAATTGTTTAGCCTGATATTCGTGAAGGTTCATACTGCAAAAAAATTTGGGACGAAGATAAGTCAAAGAGTCATTGTTTTGATGATTTCAATACCCGTGAATGCAATAAAATTTGCTTATTTGGTATGGCTGGATTCATCGGTTGTTCCTACGTGTTTTCAGCATAGAAATCCACTATATTTGTCCACTTAATTAACTTTTATGGAAGATATAATAAAGAAGATTAGTGAAACAGTAGCTTATATACGCAGCGTTTATGCGGAAGAATCGCAGGTGGGAGTTGTGCTTGGTAGTGGTCTTGGTCAGTTTACCGGTGAAATAACAGTTGAAAAGGAAATCAGTTATAGTGATATCCCTCATTTTCCTGTTTCTACCGTTCAGGGACATAAAGGCAAACTGGTGTTTGGTACATTGGGAACTAAAAAGGTGGTGGTAATGGCCGGCAGATTTCATTATTATGAAGGCTATTCTATCCAGGAAGTGGTATATCCCATTCGTGTAATGAAATACCTCGGTATTAAATCGCTTATTCTCAGTAATGCAGCAGGTGGTGTTAATCCTTCGTTTAAAGTAGGATCGTTAATGATTATCAATGATCATATCAGCCAGTTTGGAGTTAACCCGCTGATTGGAAAAAATATTGATGAACTTGGTCCACGTTTCCCCGATTTAAGTGAGCCGTATAAAAAAGCATACATCAGCAAGGCAAAAGAGATAGCAGCTAAGCTGAATATTGAAGTGGAAGAAGGTGTTTACGTAGGTGTAACAGGCCCCACATTTGAAACACGCAGTGAATATAAAATGATTCATACGTTGGGAGGTGATGCTGTGGGAATGAGTACAGTGCCTGAAGTAATTGTTGCAGCACATATGAGCATACCTGTTTTTGCCATGAGTGTAATTACTGATATAGGTATTCGTGAAGAAGAAAATACAATTACGCATGAAGAGGTTTTGCAGGCAGCAGCCGCAGCTGAACCAAAGATGACGGCAATTGTAAAACAGCTCATCACAGAACTTTAAGGTTAAATTAAGCAGCAACTGCTTCATTTAAATTATTTTTGCACGGGCTTCAAAGCCCGTTTTTATTATTTGAAAAAGACGTTTTACGCCGGCATGCTCCGTATAATTTGTTTTATCGCTTTCTTGTTTGTTGGTTCGGTTCTGTTTGCTCAGTTCAGGGGTAACCGCAGCATTATGCAGAATATGCCCAGTATGTCAAGTAGTGGAGGAACGTTTAAAGACACATTGCTTCACCGCACAGGTCTTGAGGATTCCGCTACCATTTTATACCGCTATCTCGATACTGTAAAATTTAATACACTTGATTCATCAGTAAGTGATTTTTACAAGCGCTGGCCTGTACCATGGACAAATGTATTTCTGGGTAACACAGGAAGTGCAACAAAATCATACTTGTTTACACCTCTGTTAAAAGCAGGTTGGGATCATGGATTTCATTCCTATGATGCCTATAT
Source organism: Chitinophagaceae bacterium UBA1931 (assembly GCA_002337125.1). GTDB lineage: Bacteria > Bacteroidota > Bacteroidia > Chitinophagales > Chitinophagaceae > Lacibacter. Next base: position 120,713 of record DDFJ01000003.1, on the reverse strand, counting down.
ACCCGATTTGTATGATACAAAGTTTTACAATTCTACACGGCCATATTCGCAACTGGCGTATATACTTGGTCCAAAGGGCGAACAAAACATTAATGTGCTGCATACACAGAATTACAGGCGAAATCTCAGTTTTACCTTCCGCTTTAATTTAATTAATGCACCGGGAATTTTTAAGAACCAAAAAACCAATCACAGTAACCTGCATTTCAATACCTGGTACACTGGAAAGAAAAAAAGATACAACGCATTCTTCATTGTATCATCGGCTAAAATTGGTGCAACAGAAAATGGGGGAATAACAGATCTGAGTTTGATGGATAATACAGCAAGTTATGGCGACAGGTTTAATCTCCCGACTAATCTTGGCGGATCGAATTACAAGTCAAATTCTTTTTTGAGCAGCACTATTTACACCGGAAATAAATACCAGTTAACCAACCTCTTGTTCAGGCATCATTACGATGTAGGTAAAAAAGACTCAGTGGTAACTGATTCATCTGTTACCTATTTATTCTATCCCCGTTTCCGCTTTCAGCATACTGTGCAGTTTAATACATACACGTTTGAATATGCAGATGTAAATATTGATACCGCTGGTTACAGGAAATTATATAATCTCACTAATCTTCCTTCAAAACTTGGAATAAAAGATTACTGGCAAACATTTACAAACGAAGCGGCTATTTATTCTTACCCCGATATTAAAAATCAACTGCAGTTTCTGAAAGTGGCTGCTGCATATCAAACCCTGCATGCCGATTTTGGAACAAACCAACCTTCTTTTACCAATGCTTTTGTAAATGGTGAATACCGTAATAAAACCAAAAACAAAAAATGGGATATGGAACTGGCAGGTACATTATACCTGGCAGGCTTTAATGGGGGAGATTACAGTGTTATAGCGTCATTAAAGCGTTTAATTGGTCAGAAGCTTGGTTCTCTTACACTCAGTTTCCAGAATGTAAACCGTTCGCCATCTGTTATTCATGATGATATGAGTAACTTCAAAAAGTTCAATATCGGCAATACAAGTTTCAATAAAGAAAACATTACTGTTGCTTCTGCTATGTATGAATTACCTCAGCAGCGATTGGTACTGGGTGCTAAATATTTCATCGCCGGTAACTATATCTATTTTGCTGATTACACTACTGCTGACCAGGAAGCAACACTGTTCAATGTGTTACAACTGCAATTGCAAAAACAATTCCGCATACATAAACACTGGAACTGGTATACTGAAATTTATCTTCAGCAAACAACACCAAATGCACCTGTGCATCTGCCGTTGGTTCTTACACGTAACAGGTTTGCTTATGAAGGATTATTCTTTAAAACACTTAGTTTAAGTACAGGTGTTGAAATGCGTTATCACACACCATATAAAGCTGATGGATTTTCGCCGGTACTTGGCCAATTCTTTTTACAGAATCAAACAACAGTTAAAAATTTACCGGACGTGGCTGCTTATGTACATTTCAGGGTACGTACGTTTTATTTGTTTTTGCGTGCAGAAAATCTCAATACCATTCAGTTTACACCAAACATTGGTTTCTTTAATAATAACATGGCAACTCCTTTGCAACCAACACCCGGTTATTTTCTTCGGTTTGGCGTTTATTGGGGCTTTATTAATTAACACAACATGAAAGTGGTAAAGTCAATATTGTCATTTATTCTTTCTCTTTTCCAAAAAAAGAATTGCTGTAAATAAACTGCAAGGCTGTTCTTCTTTTGATAATACAAATCAGCTGTTACATTTGTATTGTGAATATGTTCAAATCCATTACAAAAACAATCTGGATTATTTCACTCGTAAGTCTGTTTACTGATTTTGCAAGTGAAATGCTGTATCCTGTTATGCCGGTTTATCTAAAAAGTATCGGATATTCTGTAATGGTAATTGGTGTGTTGGAAGGTTTTGCTGAAGCTGTTGCAGGTTTAGGTAAAAGTTATTTTGGAAGGTTAAGTGATGCCAGCGGTAAACGTTTGCCATTTGTTCGCTTGGGTTATTTCTTAAGTGCTGTTTCAAAACCAATGATTGCTCTTAGTACGCAGGTATGGTGGATTTTTTCTGCAAGGTTTATCGACAGGGCAGGAAAGGGATTGCGTACTGCACCCCGTGATGCATTGCTGAGTGATGAAACTGATGCTGCCAATAAAGGAACTGTATTTGGCTTTCACCGGGCAATGGATACGTTTGGAGCCGTGCTTGGTCCATTGACAGCTTTGTTATTCTTGTTCTATTATCCTGGTCAATACAAGTTTTTGTTTTACATCGCTTTTGTTCCCGGTGTTGTTGCAATTGTGTTTACTTTTTTGGTGAAGGATAAAAAAACAGGGCATGCTTCAAAAAAAGCGGTGGCATTTCATCAAACATTTTCATACTGGAATGAGTCGTCAGCTGATTATAAAAAACTGGTTGGTGGCTTGCTGTTGTTTGCTTTGTTCAACAGCTCAGATGTTTTTCTATTGCTGAAGATGAAAGAATCGGGCATGCCTGATACAACAGTGATTGCTGTTTATATTTTTTATAATCTCGTCTTTGCATTACTTGCATTTCCTCTTGGGAGAATGGCCGACCGGGTTGGAATGAAGAAAATTTTTCTTGCTGGGCTGATCTTTTTTATAATTACCTATGCAGGCTTTGCATTTCCCGGAGGCAATTCATTATTCTGGGTTTATTTTTTAAGTTATGGAATTTTTGCGGCGGCTACGGATGGAGTTTCCAAAGCATGGATTTCAAACATTACACCGAAAACCGAAACAGCTTCTGCTATTGGGTTATACACGGGTTTCCAAAGTATTGCCACATTAATTGCCAGTTCCGCTGCTGGTTTTATCTGGGTGCAGTTCGGGCCTTCCGCAGTATTCCTCTCGGCAGCAATCGTTGCCTTGTTTTCTTTTTCCTGGATTTTATATTCATTTCGTTCCTGACTGTAGGATTTCTTAAAAGTAATTTCTAAATTTGACTAAATATAAATTTAGACTAGTCTAAAAAATAATTAATATTAGTTAAAATTTAGGACAGTTAAAACGAAAAATATTGTGACGAAATACCTTATCAGTCTGATGTTGATTTCTGGCATTAATTGCCAATACATTTATGGTCAATTCATTGTTCCAATACAAACCGACAGACCAGATCAAACAGAATGTCCTTTTATTGTACCTCCGAAACATTTCCAGGTTGAATCGGGATTTGTTTATGAAAAAACGGGTAAGGGTGAAAGCAGGCTGTTTTATCCTACGGTTTTATTTAAATATGGAGTGAACACGAAGTTTGAACTGCGGGTTGTTACAGAGTTAATAACAATCAATGATTATGCTGGAAAAACAAGTGGATTAAATCCGGTAAAAATTGGATTTAAAACGAAACTGTTTGATGAAAAAGGAATTTTACCTGCAACTTCCTTTATAGCTCATTTATCTGCACCTGTACTTTCAGCAAAAAAACTTCGTACTACTTACTATGCACCTGATTTCAGGTTTACAATGCAGCATACAATATCAAACAACATTTCTTTTGGTTATAATTTGGGTGCAGCTTGGGATGGTGAAACGGCAACACCGGCTTTTCTTTATACGTTAACCTGCGGTTTTTCTGTTTTGCCAAAAGCAGGTGTATACATTGAGCTGTTTGGCTTTGCTCCGCAAACAAATAAATCCGATCATCGCTTCGATGGCGGTATAACTTATTTTGTTCAACCAAATTTTATGATTGATGTTTCGGGATCCGTTGGTCTTACTGCAAATGCTCCGGCATATTATGCTTCGCTTGGTTTGTCAGTAAGACTTCCTGATTAATTGCTGAACCCTTTAATCCGGCTTTTACATTCTTTCAGGAACAGCAATGCCAAGTAACTGCATACCACTTGCGATGACATTGGCTGTAAGTTCACAGATGAGTAAACGTAATTGTTTCTTTTCTTCTGTTTCAGCATTCATCACCGAATGTTCGGTATAAAATGAATTGAATGTTTTAGCAATAGAGTAAATATAATTTGCAAGGTGCGATGGATCATGCTCGTTGCCAGCCTGCTCAATCACTGAAGGGTAATTTTCCAACTCAATCAGTAATTCTTTTTCCAGCTGAAGCAATGCTGATTGAACTGCAAACTCTGAACCCTGAGCTTTTTCTTTCCGTAATATTGATTTGATCCTTGCATGTGTGTATTGAATAAATGGCCCGGTATAACCATGGAAATCGATGGATTCTTCCGGGTTAAACACCATTTTCTTTTTTGGATCAACACGCAGCAGGTAAAATTTTAATGCACCAAGGCTGAGTGTTTTGTATAATTCTTTTAATTCTTCTGCAGTAAAGTCTTTCACTTTACCAAGTTCTTCTGTTTTTTGGCGGGCTACGTTTTCCATTTCATCAAGCAAGTCATCGGCATCCACAACAGTTCCCTCACGGCTTTTCATTTTTCCGGTAGGTAATTCAACCATACCATAACTCAAATGATAAATACCATCAGCGTACGGAAGCTCCAGTTTTTTGCAAATGAGCTGCAGCACTTTCATATGATAGTTCTGCTCATCACCAATTACATAAATGCTCTGGTCAATTTTATATTCTTCGTATTTCTGTTGAGCAAGGCCAATATCCTGTGTTATGTAAACAGATGTACCATCTTTACGCTGTACAATTTTTTCATCCAGGCCATCGGCAGTTAAATCAATCCACACACTGCCATCTTCTTTCTGTACAAACACGTTCTTTTCCAATCCTTCCTGCACTGTTTTTTTTCCCAGCAGGTAAGTATTGCTTTCGTAATAAATTTTATCAAAGTTGCTTCCAATACGGTTGTAAGTTTCATCAAAACCTTCGTACACCCAGCTGTTCATTTCTTTCCACAACTGCATTACTTCCGGTTTACCTGCTTCCCAGTCAAGCAGCATTTGCTGTGTTGCTTTCATAATAGGAGCTTCTTTCTCCGCATCATCTTTTTTCATTCCACCGGCAACAAGTTCATCAACCTGCTTCTTGTATTCGTTATTGAACTTTACATAGTAATCGCCAACAAAATGATCACCTTTTGTATTGGTTGATTTTGGTGTAGCTCCATTGGCAAACATCTGCCATGCAATCATGCTTTTGCAGATATGAATACCACGGTCGTTTACAATACAGCTCTTGACAATATCGTAACCGTTGGCTTTAATGATTTCAGCAATACTCCATCCTAAGAAATTATTTCTCAGGTGCCCTAAGTGTAAAGGTTTGTTTGTGTTGGGAGATGAATACTCAACCATCACTTTTTTGTGGTTTGCTTCACCTTTACCAAAGCAGGAGTTGTTATAATTTGTGATTAAAACAGATGTCCAGTAATTATCAGCAATGGTAAGGTTCAGGAAACCTTTAATGATATTATACGAAGTAAATAACTGGGAATAGTTTTCGGTAAGAAATTTTCCAAGTTCATTTCCTAATGCATCCGGACTTTTTGAAAGCGGCTTAAGTAATGAAAAAAGAACAATTGTATAATCTCCTTCAAACTCAGGTTTGGTTTTGTTGATCTGGAAATCTTTTGCTGAAAATGACTTGCTGTAAAGTTTTTCCAAACTTTCAATTGCTGCCTGTTGTATCTGTTGCTGAATTGCCATGCTGTTGAATTGAGCGGCAAAAATAAATGAAATGGAGCAAGGCTGAAAGGAGATAAGTAATAAGAAAAAGCCCCGGCCAATTAGCCGGGGCTTGTAAATTAGTTTCCGCTACGGTCAACCCTCATCTGGAACTGACCATTCCGGCCTCCTTGCTGCCGCATTTCGCTCATAGGTTTAATGTCGTAATCTTTTGGTATAACAAAAACCTTATCATCAATTTTTGCAGTAAGATCAACTTTAGTTACTGTAAAATGCACTTTGGTACCATTTTGTCTTGTGGTTTCAAATTCCATTGGGAAACCTTTCAGTTTATCCAGGCCGGGTATATTTACCATACGCATCATATCTCTCAGCCTGAAACCATCGCCCATTTTAAAATCAGGACTGTACCAAACCATTTGCTGAACTTCCTGGTTCTGGCGGTTCATGTAACGAATCAACGCTTTTTTACAAGTCATACCGGCAATTTGCTTTGTTTCATCAAGATATTCAACAAACACTTCCGGGTTAAACTGTTGAAAACGTTGCTGGCGGCCTGAGTCTCTTCCATTATTCATCATTTGCTGCATATCCTGCTCTGTTGAAGAAAAGCCCATTTTCCTGCCCATTGCTTCAAAAAGAGTAGTGGTGGTTTTTGTTTTATTATCGAAAAACACCTGGTTGGTACCCATGCCCATATCGCTTTCGATCTTGGTTTGGCCATTCTTAAAGAAGATTTTTGATTTCACTTCGCCATCGCCCATACGCATCATCACCCGTTGCTCACCACCTTCATTATTAATCTGTACGTCGTTACCGTCACTGTTAGGATTAGTGGTTTCTGTTTTAGCCTGTATAATGACTTCATTGGCCACTTGCTGAGCACTCAGGCTGCCTGCAAAAAGCAGAAGTCCGAAAAAAGAAAAGAAAAAACGTTTCATTATGGATTATTTTAAATGATTACCAGTCGTTTGACGATTAAAATTAATCTGGCTGGCGGGTTGTGAAAATTTTATCGGTAAATACGGGTAGCAATTTACGATACAGTTCGTAAGTAAGCTATTTCACTCTTTTAATTAAAAAAAGCTTAACAAAAAATAAGGGCTGATAAAAATCAGCCCCGGTAACTAAATCAACTGTACATGAGAGAGTTTAGTTGCAACCGTTGATCAACGCATCCATCTGTGTGTCTGCATCGAAAACTGAAGTTGCATCAATATGTTTGAATGTATTTTTCAGAAATACAAGATCAATTGTTTTGTCGGCATCAACGGCAACAGCTGCTGTAATTCTGGGCATTGCTGAAGCATTCATCATCATATCCATATCATCATCACTTGTGCTGTTGTTAATTGCTTTTGTAAACTGAACAGCTTTTGCTTTGTTTTCAACCTCATCATTCATCGCCTGATCCATTTTTGCATCTGCTTCAACCAGTTCTTCATTCAATGATTTCTGGAATAAAGGTGTTTCAACAGATGTCACAAAGTTTTCATTTATTTTTTGATCAGATTCAGTTAATTGTGTTGAAAGGTTTTTACTGAATATAACCGAGCGATTATAGTTTTCGTGCTCATCATTTGTGAACGCTGCATCCATAGAATTGTCAGCATAACCAATTGTAGGGTAGTTTATTCTTTTGTATGAATAAGCCATCATGCTGTTTACCCATGTATTCAGATCCATATCATTAATACGTACATCAGCTTTAAACGGATTTTTGTTTGTAATAACAATACGCTGATCACCGGTAATTAATGTAACAGTGTAAGAACTGTCAACAGTTGTATTGTTCTGACTGAATCTTTTGTTGTCGGAATATTTTGTTGTGTCGTCTTGTGTAAAAGACATAGCAGTGAGTGCCATTACTGCAAAAATCATTGTAGCTGTCAGGTGCATCAGCCCGCTGATTAAATTTTTGTTCTGTTTGGGTGTTCCGTGGCTGGCGGAAGTCACACTTAATTTCGTTGTCATAACTTTTCGACCTTAGGTTTTATTGTTTCATCCCTTTCGGGTATTTTCGATTGCATTACAAAGATATTAAGTTTAGCTGGTACTTTGCAATACATAATACCTTGTTTGGCTCTTTAACCTGATGAATGGTCAATTTTCCTGTTTGACCGGCCATCGGGCCTTTTCTTCTTCAACTTTTTAATTTTCCTGGTACCAGTTAAAATGCAGTTTATCAGGGTTAGTTCTTCGAGGTAAACTGTCAAAGGCGGTGTTTCGGAACCGGAGCTTTGGGTACCAATTTCGGTTGACTCCGCAAAGCTAATGAAAGTTAGTTTACGTCCCAACTAAATTTTCAAAAAATTTTGAAATTTAGAAATTTACTAACAGTTCAGAGTTTTTATCCTTGTAAAGAGCTTTCCTATCAGACGGTAAAAGCGCTGTTTTGTTACTTTCTAAATTGCGTTTTGTACAAAAGGCAGTTTTGCAGGACGACTGGCGGTAAATGTTAAGGAGAGACTGAGATTTTAAGAATTTTATCTAAACACTTTGTTTACAGATAAAAAGATATTATTTAATTCTAAATTCTTTTACAAAGAAAACTCCCAAACCTGTTTATGTTATAGCGTTGAAATGAAGACGTTTGTTGAGCCAGCTGCTTTTTACAGGGATTAACCAGTTGTTTTCCAATTCTTCCTTTGTGGAAACGAGGTTGTTGAAATAGAGAGTGTCGGCATCAATAAAACGGTTTTCGGCAGCATATTGCAGTTGAGCAAGTGGAAGTACCTGTACCTTATCTTTAATAATAAATGCAAGACTTTGCCTGTCGAACATACTTACATTAAATAATTTTTCAATTTCTTTAATCACCCTTACGCTGCTATCGGTACTGCAACCGCCAACAGTAGCTTCTGTTTCATCAGCCATCAGTATAATGAATTGACCAAAGAATAATGTTGCAAAGCCTTTTACACTTGCCCCGTGGCTTTTCCAGTTTTCGGTGAAATGTTGAAGAATGTCTTCAATATGTAATGCTTCGCCCATGGTAAATAAGCGGCTGCTTTGATAGATCCATACTTTGGACGAAGAGGAAAAACTGGCTGGCAGAAGATGTTTGTACTCGAAATTCATCCTGCAAATTTACTTATATCAGGTGTTACAAAATGCATCAATGCTGTTGTTCCTGCTTTTTGCTGTTACGGTAGTTTCGGTAGGCATCATATAACGCAAAGCAAATTCCAATCACAGCAATCACCAGCAGGTATTTTTTCCATTCGGGAAAGAAGCCAATGGCAGCAGCCCCGGTAAATTTTGCGATTAACCAGCGGATTAAACTGATGGCAATAAGAATAATCCCACAAAGCAGTGAAATGAAAAAAGCCACTCCTGTATAATGAAATAATGCGGAGCGAAAACTTTGAAACCGGAGCGGTTCATTTTTCTGATTTCCATCACTCCCTTGTTTAAACCAGGTATCTGAATCAAGTAAACCGAGGATCATGGCAAAAATGAAATAGCGTAAAAAACTTTGACGGAAAATGCGGCCGATGGAAATATCACCTTCAACCCAATCAACCAAAAACCGGATAATAAGGAAAACGAGGAAAAATAGAAAAGTACGCTGGGCAAAATTCTTCCAGTTGAATTTTTGGAGAAAGCTTTTCATTTAATTAATACTGTTGGTTTGGTTCGTTCAGGCAAGGCTTGCGGCTACAAGTTCGGCAATATCCATCACTTTTACCTGTTCTTCTTTTTCTGCAAGCTTTACACCATCTGTCATCATGGTATTACAAAAAGGGCAGGCTGATGCAATAACTTCAGCACCTGTACCAATTGCTTCTTCGCTTCTTTCTTTATTTATTCTTGTACTGCCTTTTTCTTCTTCTTTAAACATTTGTGCACCACCTGCACCACAGCAAAGTCCGTTACTTCTGCAACGTTTCATTTCAATTAATTCGCTGTCTAATGCTTCCAGTACTTTTCGTGGGGCTTCATATATATTATTAGAGCGGCCAAGATAACAACTGTCGTGATAGGTGATTTTTTTGCCTTTGAACACTCCATCTTCCTTCATCTTCAGTTTGCCTTCATCAATGAGTTGCTGAAGCAAAGTGGTATGATGAATCACTTCATAATTTCCTCCAAGCGCCGGGTATTCATTTTTTAACGTGTTGTAACAATGCGGGCAGGTAGTAACAATCTTTTTAATGCCATATCCGTTTAAAACCTGGATATTATTATAGGCCATCATCTGAAAAAGAAATTCATTACCTGCTCTTCGTGCAGGATCGCCGGTGCACATTTCTTCTTTACCAAGAACAGCAAAACTGATCCCGACTTTCTCAAGAATCAATGCAAATGCTTTGGTTATTTTTTGTGCACGCTGATCAAAGCTGCCTGCACATCCTACCCAAAACAGTATATCAGGGCTTTCGCCTCTGGCAGTTAATTCTGCCATTGTTTGTACTTGTATCATCCTTGTGACATAATGCTGATGCCATTAAAAAATGCGGCGATAAACAGCAGAGCCAAAATTAGGAGTAATATGGAAAGAATAAGCACAGCTGTTCCCATAAATATCCCTGCTTTAGCTTTTTTATTTTGATGATTATCCGGGTTTCTTTTGGCAATCATGCCAAATACAATGGCAAGAATTGATGTAGCAAGTGCAACGAGGAATGCAGGAGCAAAGAAAAATCCAATCAGGAAAGCAGCCACTGAAATAATGCCAAGTGTAAAGGAGGTCTTTGCCTTTTTATCAGGATCTCCTTCATCTTTTATCCGCATTATTTTTGAAATTTTTCTTTCCAGTAAACGTATCAGAAGTGGCGCTTTTTTTTGCGTTTTTAGTTCAGATGCAGGTTTGTTGCTTTCATCATTTCCATAAATCAATGTGGAGGAAGAATACAAATGTGACCAGGTAGCTATTTTGCTGTTTGTGAAAGAAGCAAGAAAGAGAAACATGCAAAACAGAAGAATTACTTGTTTCATACGATAAAGTTTATCTAAATATAACTATTCGCAATGGGGAATCAAAGCAATCCTTCCGTTCTTTATCTTTGATTTTATATGCTTAAGAAAATAGTTGAACGGTTTACCAACTGGGAGCTTTGGCCATTTAGTGTAATTTATTTCCCCATCAGTTTTGTTTGGGTGTGGTATATGATGCGCAGCAAGGCTGTTTGGTTTTTTACACCATCCAATCCCACCATTGATTTTGGAGGATTTGAAGGAGAAGGAAAAAAAGAAATGTATGATCAATTACCTCCGCATACCGTTCCCCGTACACTTTTTATCATGCACGACTTGCCCTTCAATGATGTAAGGGAGAAAATTAACACAGCCGGCTTTCAATACCCGTTTATTGTGAAACCTGATGTTGGGATGAAAGGAATTCTGTTCAGGAAAATTGACAACGAAGAGCAACTGCAGAAATATCATGAACACATACCTGTTGAATACATTGTTCAGGACCTGGTTGATTTACCTGTTGAAGTAAGTGTGTTTTATTACAGGCATCCTGCTGAGCAAAAAGGAACAGTTAGTGGTTTTATTCATAAAGAATTACTGCACGTGGTGGGCGATGGTGCTTCAACACTCAGGCAGTTGGTTGAAACACATCCCAGGGCAAAGCATCGTTTTGCCGAAATGGAACACAGGCATGGTCACAGGTTCGACAGGGTGATTCATAAAGATGAAGTTTTTTATTTGTCGTATGCAGGTAACCATAACCGTGGGGCGCATTTCACCAACCTGCAGAACGAAATAGATGAAAACATGCATACCGTGTTTGATGAACTGAGCCATTACTCAAAACATTTTTACTACGGCCGTTACGATATTAAAACAACCAGTATTGAAGATCTGAAAGCGGGTAAAAATTTCATGATTCTCGAATACAATGGCTGTGGTGCGGAACCGAATCATATTTATGATTGCAACATGAACCTGTTCGATGCTTACCGTGAAATATTAAAGCACTGGAAAGCATTATACGAAATCAGTAAATACAATAATGCCAACGGGTATCCTTACTGGTCGTTCAAAAAAGGGTACGATTTTTTAAAGCAATCCAACAAGCATTTTAAGTTACTGGCAAAGTATGATTGATTGCTGGTAACAATCTTTTAAAATCTAGAATATATATTTGCATCAATGCCGCAGGTACTGAAAATTTTAATGTGGGGTTTCATCATCAGCTTCCTTGGATCACTTCCGTTGGGAACCCTGAATGTAGCTGCTATGCAAATAGGTATTACCGATGGTATTTCGCCTGCTCTCTGGTTTTCGGCAGGTTCATTAACGGCTGAAATAATTTACGTACGTATTTCATTGGTGGCAATGGATTGGGTACGCAAACAGGAAAAAATTCTGAAGGCACTTGAATGGATTACTGTTCTCATTGTCCTTGCCTTAGCTGCATCAAGTTTCTGGGCTGCAGCACATCCAAGTGTTGAAAAAAATGTGATCCTTTCCAATACAATGCATCGTGGCTTGCTTGGTTTTACCATGAGCCTTATTAATCCTGTTCAGATTCCTTTCTGGTTTGGTTGGAGTACGGTTTTATTTTCAAAAGAAATTCTCCGGCCCGGCATGTGGAATTACAATTCTTATATTGTTGGAATAGGACTGGGAACTTTTGCAGGCAACTGCGTATTTATTTTCGGCGGACGATTATTGGTCGACCGTTTAAATGCAAGTCAGCACATGTTGAATTGGGTGATTGGAGGAATATTCTTGTTTACTGCATTGTTTCAGTTGTACAGAATTTACAGGAAGAAAGATGCAATCCATCAAATGGAGCACCCCGAAAATATTACTGCAGGTCTTGAAAAGAAGATACACTGATACTATTCGGTTTTTTTCTTTTTCATCCATGTATTCCAACTTGTAAATGCCGGTCTTTGTGTATTCGTTTCATCAAGTAAACCGGTATCTTCCCACATCAAAAATAAATCATTGAATAATCCGAGAGATCGGAGTGTATTATTACCTGCATCATAATCTTTGTGGCAAAACCAGACAAAAAATTTTCCATTGTGGTCATTTGTAATTCTTAAAACCTGTTCGATGTAATCCTTTTGCCAGCTGCTGTTACTTTTCAGGTTTATATTCAGGGAAGGAATAGATAAATCTTCTGCTATATATCCTGTTTCAGCAAATGCAATTGGTTTGCCTGATGCAAGCGAAAGATAGTTATCAAAAAATGAAGGCGGTAAGTATGAAGGATCAGCTTTTCCATTATTGTATGCCCCTGCATAACCGTACGGGTAAGCACTCAGTGTAAGATAATCACTGTAGAGCATTAATTGTGATGCATAATTGATGGATTGAGCGGCTGGATTTACCATTACACTGATAAAAACAGGTTTGGAAGGATAACGGTTTTTCAAAGCTGCATACACTTGGCTGATAAAATCTTTGTACTGTAAAAAATCACCTGTAGTCCAGCTATCAGCATTACTTTCAACACCAAAGTTGATATAAGCAGGTTGCAGAACAGAATCAATAAAAGAAATGTAATTTACATAAGCTGCAATCACTTTCGCATCGTTAACTGGAAGTTGTTCCCATTGGTATTTTATTGCAGATGAAATCGTTTCTGAATAACGGTAGTATTCTGCTTTGTGATTCCTGGAAAGATTTAAAGCAGATGAACTGAGCAATATTTTTTTACCCGCAGCAGTCCTTGTTTTTCTTGTTTGCAGCTCTGTAATAAAATGAGCAGGCCAGTTACTTTTATTATAAGCCTCTTCGTAAGGAATACCATCATCAAAATGATGCGAAACAAGATCACAATGATTATTGACAAAATTGTAAGCTGCATCTGTTTCCTGTTGATTAAAGTCGGCAGGCCATGGAGTTACACCCATGTAAAATGAACGGGTTTGTTCAATATTCTTTTTTTTACAGGCCTGGAACAGAAGCGGTATGTAAATACAAAGGCAGCTAAGTTTTTTAATCATTACTGTTGCAGCTTTGGAGTTGTGAAGCAAATTCTGTTCCACTATTTATTGCTTTCTTCAAAAAGCCGTCCGGGTTATCATTGATTTTTCAGTTCTTCCACCCATTTATCTCTGTCGTCCGGGCTGAATTTCCATGGCGCAAAATTGTTTTCAATATTGCTGAACATTGAATTCCATTCTGCTGGTGCATTGCTGTCTTCCATTATCAGCGATCGTCTTAATTCCAGTATAATATTCAGCGGACTGATACTTACCGGGCATTCTTCAACACATGCATTACAGGTTGTACATGCACGAAGCTCTTCAACTGTTATATAATCGTTGAGCAATGTTTTACCATCAGCTGTAAATTCTTTATTTGTATTAATGTTACGGCCCACTTCTTCCAAACGGTCACGGGTACTCATCATAATCTTACGTGGACTTAATAATTTGCCTGTTGTATTTGCAGGGCAGGCTGCAGTACAACGTCCGCATTCAGTGCAACTATAAGCATCCAGCAAACTTTTCCAGCTCAGATCCATCACATCCTTTGCACCGAATTTTGATGGGGGATTGGCATCCGTTGGTGCAAGTTCGGGCTGCATCATGTACTTCACTTCGTTTTGTACCGATGGCATATTCATCATTGTGCCGGTATTGGTTAGCCGTGCATACCATGCATTCGGGAATGCAAGTAAAATGTGAAGATGTTTACTCCATGGTAAATAGTTGAGGAAAGCAAGAATACCGAGAATATGCAGCCACCAGGCTGTACGTTCAATGGCAATTAATGCAGTATCGCTTACACCGGTAAAGTAAGGAGCCTTCATTCCTGAAATAATAAAATCACCCAGGTTGTGATAATGGTCTGCTCCGTGCAGTTGTAAAGCCCGGTCGGTGCTGTTCATCAGCAAAAACAAACTCATCAAAACAATTTCAGTGATAAGAATGTAATTGGCATCACTGCGTGGCCACCCGTTAAGATCGTTACTGGCAAAACGTTTCAGCTTAATTACATTTCTTCTCACAAGAAAAATAATACAGGCCGTTATTACCAGTACCGCAAGTATTTCAAAACAGTTAATCAGGAAAATATAAAATGAACCCAGTAAAGGAAAAAACAGTCGGTGAGTTCCAAGCAAACCATCCAGGATAATTTCAAGTACTTCAATGTTGATGATGATAAAACCAACGTAAACAAAAAGGTGCAGCAAAGCAACAAGCGGGTTCTTAAACATCTTCTTCTGCCCAAATGCAAGCAGCAGCATATTTTTCCAGCGTTGAGATGGGTTGTCGGTAAGATCTTCGTCAAGCCCAAGCAGAATATTGCGGCGTATTTCCTTTACTTTTTTACTGAACAGCCAGACTGCTGAAGCCAGACAAACGGCAAACAAAATTTGCTGGATAACCTGCATAAATATGATTTGTTTGCTAAGATAAGATTTGATCTTTCAGATTTCATTGGTTGATTGGCAATTAATTTGGAACTTTAGAACGTAATAATCAGATATGGAAAAGAAATACATTTTAGATAAAGAAACGGCTAAGCTTAAAATCAGGCGCCTTGCATTTGAAATTGCTGAAAGAAACTACAACGAACATCTTTTATTCTTTGCAGGTATCAGCAACAGCGGGATGGTTGTTGCCAAGCTGCTTGCAGAACAGGTTGTAAAAATCAGTAACATCCATGTTGAGCTGCTTGAAGTAACAATGGATAAACGTAACCCTGAAAAAGTATTTGTCGACAGGGGAATAGGGCTGAACCATGAATCGGTAATTGTAATTGATGATGTATCTAACAGCGGCCGAACAATGTTGTATGCCTTGAAACCATTTCTTGATTACCAGCCAAAGAAAATTCAAACACTGGTAATGGTTGAACGTACACACAAAGCTTTCCCTGTACAACCGGATTATGTTGGGCTGTCAGTAGCTACCACACTGGAAGAGCATATTTATGTAGAACTGAATAATGATGAAGTAACAGGAGCCTATCTTGTTTAATTAAGTTTTATTTCAAACAGTTTTGGCCAGTATTTCCCGGTAACAAATAGCTTGTTACTGCTGCTGTCCCATGCAATGCCGTTGAAATAATCGCAATGCGGGTCATTTATCTCAGGGAAATTTTTTCTCAGATCAGAAAAATCAAGTGAGCCTGTTACATTACCGGTAGCAGGGTCTATTTTTAATATCTCATCGGTTTCATAAACGTTGGCATAAATTGATCCGTTAATAAATTCCAGTTCGTTAAGCATGTTACGCAATCCGTTATTATCCTGTACGCTGATGCGCCTGGTTTCTTTCAGTGTTTCCGGATCCCAGAAATAGATATTGCTGCTGCCATCCGAAACAATCAGTTCTTTACCATTATTGGTAATACCCCAGCCTTCAGTAAGTTCAAAGCTGAATTCTTTAAGCAGCTTAAAGTCCGGAAATTGATAGATATATCCTTTTTTTTCAGTCCAGGTAAGTTGATAAATTTTATTGTTGAGCACTGTAATTCCTTCTCCGAATAAAGTTCCCGGGATGGATGTTTCTTTCAGAATTTTTCCTGTTGTATAATCAACCTTCCGCAGTTTTGACCTGTCCTTAATACGGTCTGGATTGCCGGTCCCTTCATAAAGAAACCCGTCAACGTATTGTAATCCTTGTGTATAGGCAGTTGTGTCATGCGGGTAAACTTTTAAAAGCGTATAACTTAACCGGGCTGGTGGAGGTACAGTTGCTGTGGTTGTGTCGGCTTCATTCTTTTGGCCGTTACCATTTGAACAGGATGCTGACAAAAGAACAGCAAATAAAAAAAACATGTATTTCATGAAATGTGATTTATGAACGAACGGTAAAAATAAAGAAATGCGGTTTAAAGAAATTGCCGGTTTAATGGGCTTGTTTCAGCTTAGCGGTTGTTCAATTTTATGAGCTGTTGCTTGTACACTAAAAGACCTGCTGTTGAACGTTGTACTCTTCTGCCTCTAATAAACTGAGCTTTTAAAAATGATAAGGTTTAAATACATAGGCTTACAGTTTTTCTCCAGCTGCCCAGTAAATTTATAAGGCGGCTTAAATGAAGGGCTGTAGTTTCTTCGTTTGAAGCGGAGTCTCCTCATCAGTGCACAGGCAATGTCTGCGCTCATAGCTTGTGCATTGGCCGCATGATTCGCTGCACTACGAAACGCTTAGAATATAAAATAAATGGATTTCACTGGCAGGGGCTCCCTACCTGTAGTCACAGTTTACAACTTAAAACATCACAAGCTTACATCATTCCTGAAGTTGCCCGTTTGCAACGAACAAAATATGCAGATAAGATATTTCTTATGGTGGCCCGCAATTCAACATTGCATTCTGCTTTGTATGGATGGTCGCAGGTATATGTTTATTCTTTCTTCGTCTCGCAATTAATGAATAGGGTAGTATAAAAACAGAACGGTAACTGTTGTTGTGTTGTACCGCTGTTGTTATCAGCTGCTTTACATCAACTGTAGCAGTTGTTTCTTCTTTACAAATAAATGAAAGCCGTTGCCTGATTTCCTCCTCCGCAATTTCCTCTTTCAGCAGATCAAGCACCTCCCTGTGCAACTGGCGGTAAAATTCCCGGTTTTGTTCTGCTTTGGGATAACTCCGCTTGATTTGAGAAGCCAGGCTCGAAGCTCTGCCAAACAGGCTGGCATTTTGCATGGTTCTCCCAAAAGCAGGGTCTTTTTTCACCCGCTTACCCGTAAGCGAGCTTTTCTGCCGGGCATAGTATTGCCCGTCCATTTCGTAAAAACAGATATTGTCGATCGTTCCGGTAATCTTGTATGGTCCCACCTGTCTGGCCACTTAATGCTGTTTCCCACAAGAAACGAATTTTCAAAAAGGAATACAAGCGTATTAATCCGGTCGGTTTTCCCCCCAACCTTAAAACACCAAACCTTAAACTTCCTCCGCCTGAACTAAATAATCAATCATTCGCTCAACCCCTCACTGTCTTAACCATGAACTATGAACCCTTCCTCCACACATACTTAAGGTATAAAGCCTATATACTCCCCATTAAAAGCGTTTCATCTCCCTCAGCGACAAATCTCAAACAAGCAATCTGTAACCATCAACCTGTAACCATCAACCTGTAACTTATAAGGTAATATTCCTGCCATAATGATGGAAATTGTTCAAAAAAGCTGGAAAAGACCACCGAATCAGGGAAAAATCCAGTTTTAGTCTTCTTTTCTTAAAAAAAACTTCACTAATCTTTTTGCAGGTAATAAATCAAACCATACCTTTGCGCTCCCAATTGAAAATTAGGGAAAGATCTTATGGCTCAACGTATCAGAATAAAATTGCAATCTTACGACCACAACCTGGTCGATAAATCTGCAGAAAAAATCGTGAAAACGGTTCGCAGTACAGGTGCAGTAGTAACAGGACCAATTCCTCTTCCTACTCGTAAAAGAATATTCACAGTTCTGCGCTCTCCTCACGTAAATAAAAAGAGCCGTGAACAATTTCAGTTGTGCACTCATAAGCGTTTGCTGGATATCTACACCAGCAGCAGCCGCACAGTTGATGCTCTGAGTAAGCTGGATTTGCCCAGTGGTGTGGACGTAGAAATCAAAGCATGATGATCGGGGTTTAGTTTACCCCATCACCTGTTAGTTCTTATAAATAGATTTTATTTCATCTCTCAATTCTGCCTGGCAGAAAAAAAGAGCTCTGAATTGAAGATAGTTCGAACCTGGAAAGGGGAGAGCAAAATAACATATAAACTAGCCCTTCGTGGTTAGTTTACCACTGGTACTTCCGATCCAAAGAGGAAAAAAGGAAAAGGTCAGTGGTAAACGGGGATTGAATGACGCTGCCGGCGTCATGTCTCAACAACCTTACAGGGCATAAACTGTAAAAAAAATGAAAGGTATTATTGGAAAAAAGATCGGCATGACCAGTATCTTCAGTCCCGATGGTAAGCAAACTAGTTGCACCATCATTGAAGCTGGTCCCTGTGTTGTTACGCAGGTAAAAACTCAAGACGCTGATGGATACAGCGCACTACAATTAGCTTACGGCGAAAAGAAAGAAAAGAACACTCCAGCTGCAGAAAAAAATCACTTCGCTAAAGCAAACACTTCTCCTAAGAAATTCGTAAAAGAATTCCGCAATTATTCAATCGAAAAAAATATTGGTGAAACCGTAACTGCCGACATTTTTGCCGAAGGCGAAAAAGTTGATGTAGTTGGTACTACAAAAGGTAAAGGTTTCCAGGGTGTTGTTAAACGCCACGGTTTCCACGGTGTGGGCGAGCAATCACACGGTCAGCACGATCGTCAGCGTGCTCCCGGTTCACTCGGTAACTCTTCTGATGCTTCACGTGTAATGAAAGGTATGCGTATGGCTGGCCGCATGGGCGCAGAAAGAGTGAAAGTGAAAGGATTGAAAGTATTGAAAATTTTCCCTGAAAAGAATTACATCCTTGTGAGTGGTTCTGTACCGGGTTACAACGGATCAATTGTATATATCCAGAAGTAAACAAACTAATTCAAAGAAGTCATGCAAGTAGATGTTTTAAATAAATCAGGAAAAGCAACAGGTCGCACAATCGAATTACCTGAAGAAATCTTCGGTATCGAACCTAACGATCATGTGATTTACCTTGCTGTAAAGCAATACCGGGCCGCACAACGCCAGGGTACACATAAAGTTAAGACCCGTGCTGAAGTTAAAGGTGCAAGCCGCAAACTTCATCGCCAGAAAGGAACCGGTGGTTCACGTAAGGGTAATATCCGTAACCCTTTATACAAGGGTGGTGGTACTATCTTCGGACCAAAACCTCACGGTTACGATTTCAAACTGAACCGTAAAGTGAAGGATCTGGCTAAGATGAGTGCACTTTCTTACAAAGCAAAAGAAAATGCCATCGTAATTGTGGAAGATCTGAGCTTTGAAACTCCAAAAACAAAAGAGTTTGTAAGTGTTCTCAGCAACCTGAATGTTGCAGGTAAAAAAGCGTTAGTGGTAATTCCTGATTATAACGATAATCTTTACCTCAGCCTCCGTAACGTACCTTCTGTGGTTGGTACAGTACTGGCCGATGTAAATACATACGATCTTGTAAACAGTGATATACTCGTATTAACAGAAAGCGCTGCTAAAGTTTTCGTTGAAGAAGAAGCTGCAGCATAATCAATCATTGAACTGAATAAACAAAGTCCAGATGAGACAGAGTGAAATTTTAATAAAGCCGGTTGTTTCTGAAAAAAGCAATCGTTTAACAGAAAAAAAGAACACATACGCTTTCCGTGTTGGTCGTAAAGCTAACAAACTGGAGATCAAAAAAGCTGTGGAAGATTTCTACAATGTAAAAGTAGAAGACGTTCGCACAATGGTAGCTCCCCGCAAAAGCAAAAACCGTATGACAAAAGCCGGTTATATCCAGGGTAGCAAACCTGCTTACAAAAAAGCTTATGTAACAGTTGCTGAAGGCGAAACAATCGATCTGTACGGAACTGTATAATCAAAAACAAGAATGGTAGATCAACTACCGCAAAAGTTGAATATTAAAAAAGTTTTAAAATGGCATTAAAGAAATACAAACCGGTAACAGCAGGTACCAGATGGAGAATCGGGAATGCTTATGCCGAAATTACAACTGATACGCCTGAAAAGTCTTTGCTTGAGAATGTAAAGTCTACAGGTGGTCGTAATGCGCAAGGCCGTCGTTCTATGCGTTACATTGGTGGTGGTAACAAGAAGAAATACCGTGTAATTGATTTTAAACGCAGCAAGAAAGATGTACCTGCTAAAGTAGCATCAATTGAGTATGATCCTAACCGTACAGCATTCATTGCATTGCTGAACTACGTTGATGGTGAAAAGCGTTACATCCTTGCTCCAAATGGTTTACAGGTTGGCGCAACAGTTTTAGCTGGTGATTCAGTTGCACCTGAACTTGGTAATGCGCTTCAGATGAAGCACATGCCTTTGGGTACAATGGTTCACAATATTGAAATGCAGCCCGGCCAGGGTGGTAAACTGGTACGCAGTGCAGGTACAAGCGCACAGCTTACCAACAAGGAAGAAAAATATGCAGTATTAAAAATGCCCAGTGGCGAACTGCGTAAAGTGTTGATTAACTGTTACGCAACAGTAGGTGTTGTATCAAACAGTGATCATAGCCTGGAACAAGCTGGTAAAGCCGGTGTTAATCGTTGGAAGGGAATTCGCCCACGCAACCGTGGCGTGGCAATGAACCCTGTAGATCACCCAATGGGTGGTGGTGAAGGCCGTTCAAGCGGTGGTCACCCACGCAGCAGAACCGGTAAATATGCAAAAGGTGAAAAAACACGCTCTAAGCATAAAGGTTCTAACAAGCTCATCATCCAACGTAAGGATGGTAAAAAACTGGCTAAGTAATTCAATCAGAAAATCGAAAACTAAAATAAACACATGGCTCGTTCGATTAAAAAAGGTCCTTATGTAGCGGCTCACCTCGAAACAAAGGTGCTGGCTATTAACGAGGGTAAAGCAAAAAGAGGCGTAATTAAAACTTGGAGCCGCCGCTCTACAATTACTCCTGATTTTGTTGGTCACACATTTGCTGTGCACAACGGAAACAAATTCATTCCTGTTTATGTAACTGAATTCATGGTAGGACATAAGCTTGGCGAATTTGCTCCAACAAGAAACTTTAAAGGACACTCAAGCAAGAAGATTGCATAAACAGATTTAAAATGGAAGCAGTAGCAAAACTCAGAAATTATCCCACATCACCCCGCAGAATGCGTTTGCTGGCTGATGAAATTCGTGGAATGGATGTTGAAAAAGCTTTGGCTTTGCTGGATTTTCATCCACAGCATTCAGCAACTCCGCTTGGTAAACTTTTAAAAAGTGCTATCAGCAACTGGGAGCAAAAGAATAGTGGACAAAGTGCAGCCGATGCAGCATTGATTGTGAAAACAATTTATGTAGATGGTGCACGTATGATTAAGCGTTTACGTCCTGCTCCACAGGGCCGTGCTTACAGGGTAAGAAAGCGCAGCAATCATGTAACCATTATAGTAGATACAAAAAATTAATTGATAAAATTTTATAAACCATTCTATGGGTCAGAAAGCAAATCCAATTGGTAACAGGTTAGGGATCATCCGCGGATGGGAGAGTAACTGGTATGGTAGCAAAAAAGACTATGCTGGTAAATTGATCGAAGACAACAAGATCAGAACTTATCTCAATGCACGTATCAACAAAGGTGGTATCTCTAAAATTGTGATTGAACGTACACTCAACAAACTGATTGTAACTATTCACACATCAAAACCTGGTATCATTATCGGTAAAGGTGGTGGCGAAGTTGATCGCATTAAAGAAGAGTTGAAAAAACTTACCGGTAAAGATGATGTACAAATCAACATTCTTGAAATCCGTCGTCCGGAAGTAGATGCAACAATCGTTGCTGATACAATCGCCCGCCAGATCGAAAACCGTATCAACTACAAACGTGCGGTTAAAATGGCTATCGCTTCTGCATTGCGTATGGGTGCTGAAGGTATTAAGGTGAAAGTAAGCGGCCGTTTAGGCGGTGCTGAAATTGCACGTACAGAAGAAATCAAACAAGGTCGTACTCCACTTCATACATTCCGTATGGATATTGATTACGCTAATCTTTATGCTTTAACTGTTTACGGTAAAATTGGTATCAAAGTTTGGATTTGTAAAGGTGAGGTTTTAACCAAGCGTGATCTGAACCCCAATTTCGTAGGTGGTAAGAGTGATGTGAGCGACAGGAAAGATCACCGTCGTGATGATCACAGAGAAAGAGGCGGAGACAGAGGTGATCGCCGTGGTGGACACGGTGGTGGCGGTCAGCGCAGGGACAAAAAAGCATAATAAAATTTAGAAGTACTGCGTACGTAAGTGCGGAGTATGAAGCAAACAACAAACAAGTAACAAGAAATATAATTAACAATGTTACAGCCGAAAAGAACAAAACACAGAAAATCACAGAAAGGACGTATCCGTGCTGTGGCTAAGCGTGGAACCAGCATTTCATTTGGATCGTACGCTTTAAAAGCGCTGGAACCTGTGTGGTTAACAAATCGCCAGATTGAAAGTGCCCGCCAGGCAATGACACGTGCAATGAAACGTGAAGGTAATGTGTGGATCCGTGTGTTCCCCGACAAAGTAGTTACAAAGAAGCCTGCTGAAGTACGTATGGGTAAAGGTAAAGGTAACCCCGAAGGTTGGGCAGCTATTATTGAACCAGGACGTATTTTGTTTGAAGCTGATGGTGTTCCTGAAACAGTAGCAAAAGAAGCAATGGCTTTGGCTGCACAGAAGCTTCCCATCAAAACAAAATTCATTGTACGCAGAGACTTAGTGGCGTAATTAACAAGTTGAACTGATTAAACCGATTAAAATGGCAAAGACAACTGATTTTTTAAAGAGCATAAAGGAGCTGAACGAAGCTGATCTGGCTGCACGCATTAAGGAAGATGAGATGCGTTTAAAGAAGCTGGAATTTGCTCATGCAATTTCTCCACTGGAGAACCCCGTGAGCATTCGTGGCCTTCGCCGTGACATTGCCCGTTTAAAAACAGAATTAAGAAAAAAACAACTGGGTGTTTAACCCATTTGAATAAACAGTGGTGCCAAGGCGCCGTCAACTGAAAAAAAGCAAAAAATGTTAGAAAGAAATTTGCGTAAAACAAAGACAGGTGTAGTAACCAGCAGCAAAATGGATAAAACCATTACAGTAGCTGTTGAACGTAAGGTGAAACACCCCATTTATGGAAAGTTCGTAAAGAAAACGACTAAGTTCCATGCTCATGATGAAAAAAATGAGTGCGGTATAGGCGATACAGTGAAGATCATGGAAAGCCGTCCTCTCAGCAAAACAAAGCGCTGGAGACTGGTGGAAGTTGTAGAAAAAGCGAAATAATAATCCACGCATGCTTCCGGTACGCAGCCGCAAGCCTCTGCCAACAACCAGATTTTTAAAATACTCAGTGTTAAAACCGGAGTTAAAAGTTTAAGAAAATGATTCAGCAAGAAAGCAGATTAAACGTAGCCGATAACAGCGGTGCCAAAGAAGTACTTTGTATTAAGGTACTTGGTAACAGCGGCCAGGATTATGCAAAAATTGGTGACAAGATTGTTGTTACTGTTAAAGATGCATTACCAGGTGGTGGTATCAAAAAAGGTACAGTAGCAAAAGCTGTTATTGTACGCACTAAAAATAAATTACGTCGTAAAGATGGTTCTTACATCCGTTTTGATGATAACGCAGTAGTTATTCTGAACGCTGCCGACGAACCTCGTGGTACACGTATCTTCGGACCAGTAGCAAGGGAATTGCGTGATAAAGGATACATGAAAATTATTTCACTGGCTCCTGAAGTACTGTAAGAAAAGCAGGATGCTGAAAGCAAAAAGCTGAGAGCATTCATCAACATAAGAAATATTTAAGCTGAACCATCAGCGTTTGGCATAAAGCATAAGCATAAAAAAATGAGCAACAGATTTAAACCCAAGTTTAGCATCAAAAAAGGCGATACAGTAGTTGTAATTGCCGGTGATGATAAAGATGTTAAGAAGCCCCGTAAGGTTCTGGAAGTATTTCCGGAAGATGCACGTGTACTGGTTGAAGGTGTAAACATCGTTACCAAACACAGCAAACCATCGGCTCAGAACACAAAAGGTGGCATTACTAAAATTGAAGCCCCGATTCACATCTCTAATGTAATGTTATGGGATGGTAAGCAGGCTGCTAAAGTAAAGCGCACACGTGAAAATGGTAAACTGGTAAGGGTTTCAAAAAAATCAGGTCAGCCTGTAAAATAATTTAACCAAGGTTAAAATAAATCGAAAATGAGTACAGTAAAATATACACCCCGTTTGGCAACCAAATACAAAGCTGAAGTAGTTCCAGCTTTGATGAAGAGATTTGGTTATAAAAGCATCATGCAGGTTCCAAAGCTTGAAAAGATCTGCCTGAACCGTGGCGTAAACGGTGCAGTGAATGATAAGAAGCTGGTTGATATTGCAATTGAAGAGCTGACAAACATCAGCGGTCAGAAAGCTGTTGCAACAAGCTCAAAGAAAGATATCTCCAACTTTAAGTTGCGTCGTGGTATGCCGATTGGTGCACGTGTTACCTTACGTGGTGTAAACATGTATGAATTCCTGGATCGCTTAATTGCCGCTTCACTTCCACGTGTACGTGACTTTAAAGGCGTGAATGATAAATCATTTGATGGTCGTGGTAACTATACTATGGGTATCACTGAGCAGATTATCTTCCCTGAAATTGATATTGACAAGGTGAATAAAATCACTGGTCTTGATATCACTTTTGTAACAAGCGCATCTACCAACGAAGAAGCATACGAATTGCTGAAAGAAATGGGTATGCCTTTTAAAAATGCTAAAAAAGACTAATTATAAACTATGGCTAAAAAATCAGTAACAGCCCGCCAGAACAAAAGAGAAAGAATGGTAGCTCAGTATGCTGAAAAGCGTGCTGCTTTAAAAGCTGCCGGTGATTATGCTGCTTTGGATCTATTGCCAAAGAACGCATCACCTGTTCGTTTAAAGAACCGCTGCCAGTTAACTGGTCGTCCGAAAGGATACATTCGTTACTTTGGAATTTCACGTGTGATTTTCCGTGACATGGCGCTGAATGGTAAAATACCAGGTGTAAAAAAAGCAAGCTGGTAAGCCGCTTTTGTAAATTGTACACTTGTGCAGGTATTGAATATGATGCACAACAGTAAACAAATATTTAAATCATTCAATTAATAAATAAAGATGGTTACAGATCCTATTGCAGATTTTCTTACCCGTGTTAGAAATGCTCAGATGGCAGGACACAGAATTGTAGAAATTCCTGCTTCAAATCTTAAAAAACGTATTACCGAAATCTTATACGATCAAGGTTATATTCTCAAATACAAATTTGAAGACGATAACAAACAAGGTGTTATCAAAATTGCGTTGAAATACGATCATCAGACTCGTATTCCTGCAATTCAATCATTAGAACGCATCAGCCGTCCTGGTTTACGCCAGTATGCTAAGCCCGAAGAATTCCGTCGTGTAAAGAACGGTTTGGGTATTGCCATCATCAGCACATCAAAAGGTGTGATGACTGATAAGCAGGCAAAAGCAAGCAATGTTGGTGGTGAAGTTCTTTGCTACATCTACTAATTAATCAGATAAACTGATCAATACATTAAGCTGAGCTATACTAAGCTGACCGGTTGATCTTCATTCAATAATAAAAAACATAAGTTTATATGTCTCGTATAGGTAAAAAGCCGGTTGTAATTCCTCAAGGTGTTACAATTACAGTAGGAAAAGATAATGTGGTTACTGTTAAAGGACCAAAAGGTGAATTGAAAGAATCAGTTGACCGTGATATCGTTGTTGAAGTAAAAGATGGTGAAGTAAACTTCAACCGTCCAACCGATCAGGGTCGCCACCGTGCAATGCATGGTTTGTACCGTGCTTTGGTTGCAAACATGGTAAAAGGTGTTACTGATGGTTTCGAAAAGAAACTTGAATTAGTGGGTGTGGGTTTTAAAGCAGCAAACCAGGGAAATATTCTTGACCTTGCTTTAGGTTATTCTCACAACATCATCTTCGAAGTACCAAAAGAATTAAAAGTTGCAACTGCACAGGAAAAAGGTCAGAACCCAACTATTACACTGGAAGGTACCGACAAGCAATTGCTTGGACAGGTTGCAGCAAAACTGCGCAGCTTACGTAAGCCTGAACCATACAAAGGAAAAGGTGTGAAATACGTTGGTGAATACATCCGTCGTAAAGCAGGTAAAGCAGCTGGTAAATAATCGTTAACATGAAATTCCTGGCAGTATCAGGAAATTAAATACACAAGAATGAAAACAGATAACAAAGTAATCAGAAGACAAAAAATCCGCTACAGCGTTCGTAAGAAAGTTGCCGGTACTACTGCAAAACCACGTTTAAGCGTGTTTCGCAGCAACTCTGATATTTATGTTCAGATAATTGATGATGTAACTGGTAAAACAATTGCTTCAGCTTCATCAAAAGATAAAGACATTAAAGCACAGGCAGGTACAAAATCTGAAAAGAGCAAAATGGTAGGTGCTGCTATTGCACGTAAAGCTACTGATCTGGGTTTAACTGAAATTGTATTTGATCGTGGTGGTTATTTATATCATGGTCGTGTGAAAGCAGTTGCTGACGGTGCACGTGAAGGAGGATTAAAATTCTAATCAATCGTAAACATTTAATTGAGTATAAATGTCTAAAGTAATTACAAACAAAGTAAAAGCAGGTGACCTTGAACTGAAAGAAAAAGTTGTGGCCATCAATCGTGTTGTTAAAACAACAAAAGGTGGTCGTGCCTTCAGTTTCTCTGCACTGGTTGTTGTGGGAAATGGTAATGGAGTGGTTGGTCATGGTTTAGGTAAGGCCAAAGAAGTACAGGAAGCAATTTCAAAAGGAATTGAAGATGCAAAGAAAAATCTCATCAAAGTTCCTGTAATGAAAGGAAGTATTCCTCACGATCAGCTGGCAAAAGAAGGTGCTGCTAAAGTATTAATTAAACCTGCAGCTCATGGTACTGGTGTAATTGCCGGAGGCAGCATGCGTGCTGTACTGGAAAGCGCTGGCGTAACTGACGTGTTAGCTAAATCATTAGGTTCTGCTAATCCTCATAACGTGGTAAAAGCAACATTCAAAGCCTTAGCTATGTTACGTGAACCAATCAGTGTTTCAAAAACACGCAGCCTGGGATTAAAGAAAGTATTTAACGGATAATTGAATACAGTCGTCGGTCGTGAGTCGGCAGTCGGCAGTCAAAAAAAGACTGAGATATGAAAAAGATAAAAATAACTTTAGTAAAAAGTCCAATCGACAGACCAGAGCGTCAGAAGCAAACGCTGAAAGCGCTTGGTTTGAACAAGACTAATTCTACAAAAGAAGTAGAAGCAACTCCCCAGATTTTAGGAATGGTTCAGAAAGTGAATCATCTTCTGAAAGTGGAAGAACTTGCTTAATATAACAGGCTGAATGATGCATTGGTAATGTTATACCCTTGTGCCATTCAGCTTCATTACATCATACAATAACAGCGAGGGGTGATTTCCCCGTAAGTACAAAATCAAGAAAGAATGAAACTGCACAATTTAAAACCTGCTGAAGGTTCAACTCACAAAGAAAAACGTTTAGGTCGTGGTGAAGCATCTGGTAAAGGTGGTACTTCTACAAAAGGTAACAAAGGTGCCCAGAGCCATGCGAGTTTTAAAAATAAAATAGGTCACGAAGG
The DNA here is from genome assembly GCA_002337125.1 of Chitinophagaceae bacterium UBA1931. Taxonomy (GTDB): domain Bacteria; phylum Bacteroidota; class Bacteroidia; order Chitinophagales; family Chitinophagaceae; genus Lacibacter. Next base: position 92,939 of record DDFJ01000003.1, on the reverse strand, counting down.
TGGTCAGATGCCAATTCAACGTCGTGTACCAAAACGTGGATTTAAAAATCCGGATCGTGTTGAATACCGTGTATTCAATCTTGGTCAGATTGAACAAATTGCTGAGAAATACGGTATCTCTGAATTCTCACTTGAAAATCTGTACATAAATGGTTTAATCAGCCGTACAGAAAAAGTGAAAATCCTTGCAAACGGTGAAATTAAAACCAAGCTTGCTTTCAAAGTAAATGCTTTGAGCGAAAAAGCAAAAGCTGCTATTGAAGCTGCCGGTGGAAGTGTTGAAATAGTAAAGTAATTTTCCCGATATTTGCCCGACGCATGAAAATGCGTCTTTTTTCTTTCAGCGAATTTTATAAAAAAGATTTTTTCAAGTGAAAAAGCTCATACAAACCTTAAAGAATATCTGGAGCATTGAAGAGTTAAGAGATAAAATCATTTATACTCTTTTATTGCTTTTGATATATCGTGTAGGTGCACATATTGTTTTGCCAGGTGTTGATCCGAATAATCTTGGTGCTTTGAACTCCAAAGCAAAAGAAGGTATCCTTGGAATTTTTGACTCATTTGCCGGTGGTGCATTCTCCAGTGCTTCTGTTTTTGCATTGGGTATTATGCCTTATATCTCTGCTTCTATCTTTATGCAATTGATGAGCATCCTTGTTCCGCAATTGCAGAAAATGCAGAAAGAAGGTGAAAGCGGCCGTAAAAAAATCAATCAATGGACAAGATATCTTACAGTGATTGTAACCATCTTCCAGGCAAGTGCATACGTTACATATTTAAAAAGCCGTGAAATTGCAGGTGGAGCAATCCTTCCTTCATACGAACCATTTTTCTGGATCTCTACTACAATCGTATTAACAGCAGGTACCCTGTTTGTTATGTGGTTGGGTGAAAAAATTACTGATAAAGGTTTAGGTAATGGTACATCACTCATTATCATGATTGGTATCCTTGCCCGTTTCCCTTCTTCAATAGCTGCGGAATTTGAAGCAAAGAGACATATTGGTGGTGGTGGTTTACTTACATTCCTTATTGAAATTGCTGTACTCGTTGCAGTAATTATGGGATTAATTGTTCTTGTACAAGGTGTTCGCAAAATTGCGATCAACTATGCAAAACAGGTTGTTGGTAACCGTCAGTTTGGTGGTGCACGCCAGTTCCTTCCAATTAAAGTGAACAGTGCAGGTGTAATGCCCATCATCTTTGCACAGGCTATCATGTTCCTGCCAACATTACTTACCGGTTTTAATGTAACCAAAGGTATTGCAGGTACTTTAAGCGATCATGGTAACATCTGGTACATGATTATTTATTCAATTCTTGTAATTGGTTTTACATTCCTTTATACAGCTTTAATTTTCAATCCTAAACAGATTGCTGATAACCTGAAACAGAATAACGGATTTGTTCCTGGTGTTAAACCCGGACAACCAACTGCTGATTACATTGGAATGATCATGGATCGTATTACATTACCTGGTGCTATTTTCCTTGCAGTTGTGGGTATTCTTCCCGGTATTGCTAAGAACCTGGGTGTTACAAGTGGTTTCTCTACATTCTTCGGTGGAACTTCATTATTGATCATGGTAGGTGTTATTCTCGATACATTACAACAAATCGAAACGCACTTGTTAATGAGACAATATGATGGTTTAATGAAAGGCGGAAGAATTCAGGGTCGCCAGACAGTTTCATCGTCAGCTATTTAATTAACGAACTGAAATACTTTAAAACCCTGGCAAAACAAGCCGGGGTTTTTTAATAAAAAAGATTATGATACATTATCGTTCACCATTGGAGATTGAGCTTATCCGCAAAAGTGCATTGCTGGTTGGTGATGCTATTGCTGAAGCTGCCAAGATGCTGAAGGCAGGTGTTACAACCATGCAGGTAGATGCAAGAATAGAACAGTTTATAAGGGATAATGGTGCTATTCCTTCATTTAAAAATTACCAGAACAGTTATCCTTATGCTACTTGTATTTCGGTGAATGATGCAGTAGTGCATGGTTTCCCGACAAATGTACCTTTAAAGGATGGCGACATTGTTTCAGTTGATGTGGGTACGTTTATGAATGGTTATCATGGCGACAGTGCATATACATTCATTATTGGCACAACAACAGATGAAATAAAGCAATTGCTTCGTGTTACAAAAGAATCGTTATACAAGGGCATTGAGAAGGCTGTACATGGTAATCGTGTAGGCGACATTTCATATGCCATCCAGGAATACACTGAAAAGCAACATGGTTATGGTGTGGTAAGAGAATTGGTTGGTCATGGTTTAGGACGTAATCTGCACGAAGATCCGCAGGTTCCGAATTATGGCAAAAGAGGCACAGGTGCAAAACTGAAAGAAGGAATTGTAATTGCCATTGAACCAATGATCAACCTTGGTACAAAAGATGTATATCATGATGCTGACGGATGGACAATCAGAACTGCAGATAACAAGCCTTCAGCTCACTACGAGCATGATGTATGTGTGAAGAAAGGGAAGGCGGATATACTTTCATCGTTTGAATCGATTGAAGCAGCTGAGAAAGCAAACCCTAATCTCGATGCTTCGTACTACTAAATAATTAATTTTAACTCCCTCGTTGCAGGGAGTTTTTTATGACTGCTTCTTTATCATCAAATAAAAATACGCTGGTAATTATTGGTGGCGGTGCTGCCGGTTTTTTTTGTGCAATCAATGCAGCAAAGCTAAACCCGTTGCTCAGGGTGATTGTGTTAGAGAAATCGAATAAACTGCTTTCAAAAGTGAAAGTAAGTGGAGGAGGCAGGTGTAATGTAACGCATGCCTGTTTTGATGTACAGGAACTCAGCAGGTTTTATCCAAGAGGAGAGCATTTTGTGCGCAAGGCTTTTCACAGGTTTAATCCAACGCATACCATACAATGGTTTGAAGAACGTGCGGTGAAATTAAAAGCAGAAGCTGATGGAAGAATGTTTCCTGTTACCAATACATCGCAAACAATTATTGATTGCTTTTTAAAAGAAGCAGATAAATATAAAGTTGAAGTAAGAACAAACAGTGAAGTAATAAATATCTCACCGCAGGAGAATAACAGATGGAGAATTGATTGTACAAATAGTAAAACACTCGAAGCCGATTTTGTTTGTGTGGCTTGTGGTGGTTTTCCCAAATTACAGCAGTCGGGTTTTCTGAAAGAAACCAATCATAATATCGTTCCACCTGCGCCTTCGTTGTTTACATTTAATATTCCACATCATCCCATTACAGAATTAATGGGTGTGAGTGTTGCAAATGCAACAGTAAAAATTCAATCAACTAAATTAAAAAACAGTGGCCCCTTACTTATAACTCATTGGGGAATGAGCGGACCTTGTGTGCTTAAATTATCGGCATGGGGTGCAAGAGAATTACAACAACGTCATTACGAATTCTCTATTTCTGTTAACTGGCTTGGTGAAAAAAGGGAACAGGAAGTAAAAGAGGAATTACAATATTTACGTACCACAAAAGGCAATTCAAAAATCAGTAATGGTAACAGTTTTCAGTTGCCGGGACGATTATGGAATTTTTTATTGCAGACAGCAGGTGTGAATGCAGACTGGAACTGGGCTGATCTCCCATCAAAAGAACAAAACAAACTGGTACAGCTGCTGGTGAATCATGAATTCCAGGTGAAAGGAAAAACCACATTTAAAGATGAGTTTGTTACAGCAGGTGGTGTTGATCTGAAGGAAGTGGATGTACAAACAATGCAAAGCAAACTGCATCCGCATTTATTCTTTGCCGGCGAAATGCTGGATGTAGATGCCGTAACAGGAGGGTTTAATTTTCAGTTTGCCTGGACCAGTGCCTTTATTGCAGCCCAAAGCATTGCATTGCACACTTATTAAATAGTTCAACACTTTTCTGCAAATCTTCTTTTTGTTCACAGGTAGAAGTTTTACTTTAGAAGAAACCAATCTTACTATGTCTTCGAGACGAAGTTTTCTTAAGAACCTTACAACCGCAGGAGCTTTTACTTTTCTCCCGTTTACCAATGAATTATTTGCCCGTGAAGCTGAACAAAAGAGGCAGTTTTTTCAATCTCTCAATGCCGTAGAAGCAATGAGTGATGAGGATTTCTGGGGGTGGATAAAAGAACAATACACCGTTTCGCCCAACTTACTATACCTGAATAACGGCGGCGTATGCCCGCAACCGAAAGTGGTGCAGGATGCACATATCCGCTTTTACCAGTTTTGTAACGAAGGACCATCACATTTTATGTGGCGCATTTTAGATGAAGGAAGAGAAGGACTGCGTGGTAAACTGGCAGAACTTGGTGGTTGCAGTGCAGAAGAAATTGCTATTAACCGCAATGCAACAGAAGGGTTAAATACAGTAATATTTGGTTTAAATTTAAAAGCCGGCGATGAAGTTGTTTTAACCAAACAGGATTACCCAAACATGATCAATGCATGGAAGCAGCGTGAAAAAAGAGAAGGTATAAAACTGGTTTGGCTAAACTTAAACCTGCCTGAAGAAAATGAAGATAAAATTGTTGAACAGTATGTAAATGCGTTTACTTCAAACACAAAAGTTGTTCATGTAACACACCTCATCAACTGGTGCGGACAGATATTGCCTATCAAAAAAATTGCAGACGAAGCTCACAAAAGAGGCATTGAAGTAATAGGTGATGGCGCTCATACATTTGCTCATTTTGAATTTAAAATACCAGAACTTGGATGTGATTATTTTGCCACATCTCTGCATAAATGGCTGTGCGCACCTTTTGGCAGTGGAATGCTTTGGATTAAAAAGGAGAAAATCAAAAATGTTTGGGCATTACTCAGTAATAACGAACCGGATGGGACTGATATCCGCAAATTTGAATCGCTTGGAACAAGGTCATTTGCAAGTGAAATGGCAATAGGAAGTGCTGTCGATTTTCATAATGTAATCGGTTCAGAAAGAAAGGAACAACGCCTTCGCTATTTAACCGATTACTGGAATAATGCAGTGAGTGATATAAAGAAGGTTTCTTTTCTTCAGCCTAAAAATAAAAAAGCATATTGTGCCATTTCAAATATTGCCATTGAAGGAAAAAAGCCCGGCGAAGTTTCAACCACACTGATGAATAAATACAAAATCCACACGGTGGCAATTGACTGGGAAAATATTCATGGTGTGAGGGTTACTCCTAATGTATATACTTCTGTAAAGGATCTCGACCGGCTAATTTCAGCTATCAGGGAAATTGCAAAGTAGGTTTTTCAGGATGCTCCGGTTCAGGAGGTTTTTTGTTTTTCATGCTTACGGTGCTTCAATTATTTGCTTTAAATTGCCGTTTTTAAAGAAGTTTACCATCAATGTATATTTTAGTGAAACTCTTAACGCATTTCCAGTTATGGGTTGCGTTTAAACGGGTAGGATTTTTTAACAGCAGCAAATCATCGATTGAAACCCCATTAATTATTGGTGTAAATCATCCTAATTCGTTTCTTGATGCAATGGTGGTGGGAGCATCAATGAAACACCGGGTGCATTTCATTACCCGCAGCGGAGTGTTTAAACATCCTTTGGTAAGGATGATTTTGCGCTCGGTAAATATGATTCCTATTTACAGGATGAGCGATGGTAAACACACGCTTTCAAATAACGATGCAACATTTGAAGAAGTCAGAAAAATTTTAGTGAAAGGTGAACATGTGCTGATTTTTGTTGAGGGATTCTGCACAAGGAAAGATACACTTCAAACTCCCTTGAAAAAAGGTGCTCCGAGAATGTTAACCCAGGCATGGAATGATGGACTTGATGTAAAACTTCTGCCGGTATGGGTGCGTTACAGTTCGCTTGAGGATTTTGGGAAAGAACTGGATATAAACTTTGGAGAGCCTTTTGGCAAAGAAAAAATTGATACAAGACTGGAAAACGGCGCTTTGATGTTTGCCATCAACAAAGAAACCGAGCGTCAGTTAGAAGATTTGTCAAAGGTTTATAACCCTAAGCCTAAAACAATTTCAAAAGCCTTGTTATTCATTCCTGCAATGCTGGGAGTGGTTACACATATTCTGCTGTTTTACCCCCTGCAGAAACTGGCATGGAAACTTCGGTTTGATCAATATTACGACAGCATCCTGTTCTGCTTGCTGGCCTTTTTATACCCTGTTTATATTTTGGTTATTGCTGGTATTGTTTATAGCTATTTCGGGGCTTTATATGCCCTTATTTCCCTGATATTGCTGCCTTTGCTGGCAAAGTCGTTTGTGCTTTGGAAATAGGGTGATAAACAGACCTGCTGAAGCTGAATCTATAACTTATGCCCGGCTGCGTGAGGGATTGCAGCAGAAATCTTTTTTATGAGGAATGAATAAAAAGATTGCAGCAAAAAGCCCGACCCGGAGGGGCACGCCCCAACCTTCATTTTCTCCCAAAAAACAAGGTGAAAACCCTTGCCCGCAAAGCTTTTAATCTTACCTTTGCGACCCCGATTCAAAAAAACAAACCGGGATTATTTTATGTCAGAAAACGAAATTATTAACTCAAACGCTGATGCACAGGAGAATGTTCCTGCAACTGAGGTTGCCGAAACATCTGCAGCGACAACAACAGCACCTGTGGAAGTTGCACCAGCAACTGCACACGACGACTTCGACTGGAGCGTTGACAAACGTAATGTAGCTATTTACACCAAAGAAGAACGTGCTAAGTATGATGCTGTTTATGATGGCACTTTCAAACAAGTGAACGATGGTGAAATGGTAGATGGACAAATCGTTGCACTTACAAAAACAGATGCAGTGGTAAACATCGGTTTCAAAAGCGATGGCCTTGTATCTCTCAACGAATTCCGTGATTTACCAGGAATGAAAATTGGTGATGTTGTGGAAATCATGGTTGTTGAAAAAGAAGACCGTGAAGGTCACCTGCACCTCAGCCGCAAGCTTGCCCGCATTACACGTGCTTGGGAGCGTATTGTTGAAGTACACAAAACAGGTGAAATTGTTACAGGTCTTGTTACCAGCAAAACAAAAGGTGGTTTGATTGTAGATGTGTTTGGAATGGAAACATTCTTACCAGGTTCACAAATTGATGTGAAACCTGTTACAGATTACGATCAGTTTGTTGGCAAAACAATGGAGTTTAAAGTTGTGAAGGTTAACGAAACAATTAAGAACGCTGTTGTAAGTCATAAAGCCCTTATTGAAAGCGATATCGAAGCACAACGTGCTGTGATTATGGGTAAACTGGAAAAAGGCCAGGTACTCGAAGGAACTATCAAGAACATTACCGACTTCGGTGCGTTCCTTGATCTTGGTGGCGTAGATGGCTTGTTGTACATCACTGATATCAGCTGGGGTCGTATCAACCATCCTTCAGAAGTTCTGAAGATGGATCAGAAACTGAACGTTGTTGTTCTCGACTTCGATGATGATAAGAAACGTATCAGCCTTGGTCTGAAACAATTAACTCCACATCCTTGGGATACATTGTCTGAAGATATTGCAGAAGGTAATGTAGTGAAAGGTAAAGTGGTGAATATTGAAGACTACGGTGCATTCCTCGAAATTATGCCAGGTGTTGAAGGTTTGGTTCACGTAAGTGAAATCAGCTGGGCTAACACTCCTGTTAATGCGAAGGAATTCTTCAAAATGGGAGATGAGCACGAAGCGAAGATTGTTACACTCGATAAAGATGCACGTAAGATGAGCTTGAGCATTAAACAAATGACTCAGGATCCTTGGAGCACAATCGAAGAAGCATTCCCTGTAGAAAGCAAACACAAAGGTTTGGTGAAAAACATTACTCCTTACGGTGTGTTTGTTGAACTGAAGCCTGGTATTGGTGGTATGATCCACATCAGCGATCTGAGCTGGACCAAGCGTTTCAACCACCCAAGTGAATACACAAAGGTTGGACAGGAAATTGAAATCATGATCCTCAGCATTGACAAAGAAAACCGCAAGCTGCAGTTAGGTCATAAGCAACTGGAAGAAGATCCTTGGAATGCATTGGAAGAAACTTTTGCTATTGGCACTATCCACGAAGGTCATGTTGTGAAGAAAGACGATAAAGGTGCAGTTGTTCAATTACCTTACGGTATTGAAGGTTTTGCTCCTAACCGTCATACAAACAAAGAAGATGGCAAGCAGGTAGCAGCTGATGAAACTGCACAGTTTATGGTAATTGAATTCGACCGCAATGAAAAGCGTGTTGTATTAAGCCATACACGTATCTGGGAACAGGCAGTAGCTGATGAAAAAGTAGCTGTGGCTAAAGAAAGACAAGCTGATGTTGCACGTACCAAGAAAGCGGTGAAAGATGTACAGAGCAAAGTTGAAAAAGCAACACTCGGAGATCTGGGCGTTCTCGCTGATCTGAAGAAGAAGCTTGACAATGATGCTGCTGAAGAAGCAAAATCTGCTGAATAATTACATTAAGCTTTATAGCAAATCCCGGTACGAAAGTGCCGGGATTTTTTTTGCTTAAATGCAATGGATGAACTGGCGAAAAAACGAAACATAACTCATCCATCATCCATTCAACTGACTCCCATCATTTCATTCGGATTAGTACTGATTGTAACTTAACTGAACAAATAAAGAAAAGTCATGAAAAAATTATTGTTCCTTTTTGCAGGAGCAGTTTTTTTCTTGCTGTCCTGCACAACAACACGAATCACATCCAGTTGGAAAGATCCACAACTCACAAATACAAACTATAAAAATATCATTGTCGTTTGCCTGATGGATGGTGTTAAAAACAAAGGCATTGGTATATATCTTGAACGTCATATTTGTGAAGACCTGAAACAAATGGGTTATTCAGCAAAATCATCAATCGATATTTACGGACCTAAACGTTTTGAAGGAAAGACAGACGATGAAGTGATTAATATGGTACGTAAGGATGGTTATGATGCAGTAATAACCATTGCAGTTCTTGATGTAATGAAAGAAGAAAGTTATGTGAGAGGCAATGCCGAATTCTGGCCCGGTGGAATTTATTACAGCCGCTTTGGCCGTTATTATTCCTATTGGCAAAACAGGGTGTATACTCCCGGTTATTATGTTTCAAGCACAACTTACATTATAGAAGGCAGCCTCTTTGATACCGGAATGGATAAACTGGTATTCTCTGCACAAACAGAAACAATTGATCCCGGAACCTTGGATAATCTTGGTCACCGGTTCAGCATGCGGTTGCTGAAAGCAATGAAAGAGAAAGGTATTTTTAAGTAATCATGTTTTTTTGATGATTTCATAATCAAATCATTTAGCAATAGTTCTGCATACAGCAGAACTATATTCAGACCTTTTATTCAATAGTATAGTATAAACATTTGCAAGCTGAAGTTTTACAGCATACTTTGAAATCCCCCTTTTTGGGGATTGGAATGTGATTTTGAGTGGATTACTTTTATTTAAACTCAATCAAAAGAATATGAAAAAAGTAATTGCAATCTTCAGCTCCTTATTAATTTTTGCCGGGTTAAAGGCTCAAACATTACAGGTTAAAAAAGAAACTGTAAAAGCAGATACACTGAAACAGATAAAAGTTGACACGCTGCTGAATAAAAAAGTAAACAGTACCCAGCAGGATAAAAATTTAAAGTATAATACCATTAAGCAAACAAACAAAGTGCAATTCAAAGAAACGAAAGCTGCAATAGATACTCACATCAAGAAATAGTATGCTTTCTTTTTTTTCCAGGAAAATTTATAAACCGCTTAAGGTTGAAGTAAGAGCAAGCTCCATTCATGGCAATGGTGTATTTGCTGTTACTACTTTTAAAAAAGGCGATATTATTGAAAAGGCACCTGTAATTTTTTTAACACAGGAAGATAAAGATTACCTGCAACGTACAATGCTTTTCAGGTACTACTTTGTAGTGCCAGTAAAAACAACTCCGGCTGCACTTGGCCTTGGTTACAGTTCTGTTTATAATCATTCATATACTGCAAATGCATTTTATGAAATAAATGTAAGAGAACAATGTCTTGTTATAAAAGCATTTAAAGATATTCAGCCAATGGAAGAAATTACGCTTAACTACAATGGCCAGCCAGATGACAAACAAACAGTTTATTTTGATTAATGAAAACGCAACTGTATATACGGAATGTAAAAAATAAAGGCCGTGGTGTTTTCTGTACAACAAACATCAGCAAGGATGAAGTGTTTGATTTATGCCCGGTGATTGTTCTTCCTGCAGAAGATCGTGAAACAGCTATATCATCCAGGCTGGCTGATTATTTTTTCAACTTTAATAAAGAAGAAGGAACGATGGCGCTTGTACTTGGTTTTGGTTCTTTATACAATCATGCAAAAAACTGTAATGCAGGTTATCGTTTGCATCATGAAACTAAAACAATGGAATATTATGCGCTGGAAGATATTCCTGCAGGAACAGAGATCTGCATCAACTACGCAGGAGAGTATGGAAACGACTACAAAGAATGGTTTGAATCGAGAAACATTATTTACAAAGAGGTTTAAGTTAAGCTGTAAAAAAATAATAAAAGCAAAGCCCCGGCAATATCGTCGGGGCTTTCTTTACGTGAGTGATCTATATTGGTAATACTAACTGAGCCTTAATTTATGTGATGCGTTTTTTTGTGATGTCCCAACTCCAGTTCATAGCTTACGCCGGCAAGCAAAAACTGCTGATTTAATTTTCCCCAGGTGTATGTGTATTCAATGTGAGGTGCCCAATGGCCCCATTCAAGCAGTGTACCTGCGCCTGCATTAAACGACCAGAAACGTTCATAGCTGCTTTCATCAGTACCAGTAACTTTTTCTTTTTCGCTTGTATGGCTTACACCGCATACAGGATACCATTTCCAGCTTTTGTAAAGTGGAAGAATGTAATGAAAGTTCAGATCAAAATCCCAGGCAGAAAGCTGCGCCTCTTCACTATCAACTGTTTTGTTTACAGCAAAAAAACGGTTCATTTCCAAACCACCTGTTAAGTGTTCGGTGAAATGATAAAAACAACTCAGGTTCAAACCATTTATTTCTTTGGGCAGGTTTCTGATTGCTGCAGCATCAAAGCTCAGTTTGTCCTGTGCGTTTAATTGGGAAGAAGTAGTAATGAAAACTGATAAGGCAAAGAATGAAATTGCCAGTTTGTTTTTTAAATGCATGTCGGTAAAAAATTAATTCCGGTACTGGTTAAAAATCTTTGCAAAAAGACACAGTTCATCAAACAAACTCCCTGATCTTTGTTTTTTGTGCAAGTGATTCTCATCACTTTCAATTATACAACGATGAGTATTTTTTATAGTTATTCATTGGTGAACTGGATATTGATTTTTACGGCAGCATTCATCATCGGACTTTCTAAAGCCGGGCTGAAAGGAATGGATATGCTCAACGTAACCATCATGGCGATTGTATTTGGAGGAAAAGCATCAACCGGAATTGTACTGCCATTATTATGTGCTGCAGATATTGCTGCTGTTTATTATTACAACCGTCATGCTCAATGGAAACATTTCTGGAAACTGATTCCGTGGATGGTCGTTGGTATTTTAATTGGCGTTTTTACTGGTAAAGATCTTAACGAAATAATTTTCCGTAAAGTAATGGCTGTAATTATTCTTGTTACTGTTGTTATCATCCTGTTTATGGAAATTCGTAAAACTGTAAGTATTCCAAGGAATTCTTTGTTTGTTTCATTAACAGGGCTTGCATCAGGTTTTACAACCATGATGGGAAATCTTGCAGGTGCATATTCCAATATTTATTTCCTTGCCATGCGTTTACCCAAGAACGATTTTATTGGAACAGCTGCATGGATTTTTCTCGTAATTAATTTATTCAAACTTCCATTCCAGGTTATCTGGTGGAAGAACATCAACAGCACAAGTCTGCAAACTGATCTTGTTTTATTGCCGGCGCTCTTCATTGGTTTCTGGGCCGGGTTAAAGATTGTTACGAAAATAAAAGACGACAGTTACCGTAAAGTGGTGATTGTACTAACCTTGATCGGCGCCGTTACAATATTCCTCAAACATTAAAGCATGTTTGCTTTAATTCCTTTCTTATTTTGCAGCTATGTTCGAGTGGTGGATTTATCTTGTTGTTTGTCTCGGTGCATTATTTGCCGGGTTTATTGATGCTGTTGTTGGCGGCGGCGGATTAATCCAGGTACCAATGCTACTGATCCTGTTTCCAGGTTTCTCTCATGTGCAGGTCATTGCAACCAATCGGTTTGCTTCGGTTTCAGGTACAGCTGTTGCTGCATACCAGTACATAAAACTTGTGGGTATTGATGTAACCATGGCAGTGGTTACAGGTATTGCAGCTGCCACAGCTTCATTCAGCGGAACGTTTGTAATGGAAATGATCAGTCCCGAAGTGTTTAAGCCACTTCTGCTTTTTGTAATCATTATTCTTGCTGTTTATACATTCATAAAAAAAGATTTGGGTACAGTGCATGAATTAAAATACAGCGGGAAAAAATTCCTTGTTGTTTGTGCTGCCATTGGAGCTGTGATGGGTTTTTATAATGGTTTTATTGGTCCGGGAACCGGCAGTCTGCTGGTATTTGCTTTTGTAAGTATAGCCGGAATGAATTTTCTGAAAGCATCTTCCGCTTCCAAAGTCATCAATGCAGTTGCCGATACATTTTCTCTCATCGGTTTTCTGATGCATGGTGCGGTTGTGTTTAAACTTGCATTGCCAATGATGGCCTGTAATATGTTGGGTGGTTATATTGGCAGCCGCATGGCAGTACTCAGGGGTAATATTTTTATCCGTTATGTTTTCCTGGTTGTAATTACATTGCTCATTCTCCGTCTTGGCAGAGATGTTATTATCAATTGGAAATAGCAAAACTGAAATTTTCTAACTGCTGCTTTGCCATTACATTTGCAGCATGTCAAAACCAATAATCTGCATCGGTGCTGCTTTTGTAGATGAGTTGTTTCATGCTACAGAAGGCGTTCTAAAAGCAACCACAAATCCGGCCATGGTTACTAAAACTTCAGGTGGGGTAGGTCGTAATATTGCTCACCAGTTAGCTATGCTTGGTGTGCCTGTACAATTAATCAGTGTGTTTGGAAATGATAGTGATGGCGACTGGCTCAAGCAGGTGTGCACAGCTGCAGGAGTGGAGCTGGATGCATCCATTACACGTGAAGGACTTTCCGGGAAATACACAGGTATTCTTGATGCAGATGGTTCCTTGTTCTCAGCTTTCTTAACAAATGAAGCTATTCATTTAATTACGCCTGATCATTTACAATCGCAGATTGATATTTTACGCACTGCTGCATTTATACTGGCCGATGCCAATGTAAGTGAAGATTCAATTGAGTGGCTGCTTGGTTTCAGCAATGCAGAAGGAATTCCTCTAGTAATAGAACCAGTATCTGTTCCACCGGCACGTAAGCTGAAGCATTTGCCTTTGAACGGATTGTTTTTGGTTACGCCTAATGAAGATGAGCTACCGGTAATGTGTTCTGAGAAAGCATTCTTTACACAGCAACAGGTAGATGAACTGATACAACGTGGTGTGCAGAATATCTGGCTGCATAATGGTAAATACGGTTCGGCTTTGTATAAAAAAGATCATTCCATTTCACTGCATGCTCCCGATATTGAAGTGGTTGATTGTACTGGTGCCGGCGATGGATCATTAACCGGTTTTTTATTAGGAAAGTATCTTGGGCTGAACGATCTGCAATGCCTGAAACTTGCTCATACTTTATCAGCTGAAATTTTACAGGTTAATGGAGCCAATGTACAGCATCTGACACAGGAAAAATTATTGCAGTCTGTTTCAAATTATTATCCTGAATGAATTCATTTTTAACGATACAACCTGAAGTGCTTGATGCATTGAACAATGGTAAACCTGTTGTTGCTTTAGAATCAACCATAATTTCTCATGGAATGCCTTTCCCTAAAAATGTTGAAACTGCAAAAGCAGTTGAGCAAACCGTAAGGGAAAATGGAGCAGTACCTGCAACTATTGCCATTTTTAATGGTAAATGTCATGTTGGTTTGAGCAGCGAAGAACTTGCATATTTTGGTGAAGCAGAAAATGTGTGGAAAGTAAGTCTGCGTGATATGCCTTATGTCATCAGTCAGAATTTATATGGTGCAACAACTGTTGCTGCAACCATGCGTATTGCTGCAATGGCAGGCATAAAAATATTTGTTACCGGTGGAACAGGCGGGGTTCATCGTGGTGCAGAAAACAGTATGGATATTTCGGCTGATTTAACGGAGATGGCACAAACTTCGGTTGCTGTTGTTTCGGCAGGGGTTAAATCAATATTAGATATTGGCCGCACATTAGAATATCTCGAAACGCTGGGTATTCCTGTTGTTACTTACGGGCAGGATGCATTCCCAAGTTTTTATTCAAGTGAAAGTGGCTACCGTTCGCCATTACGTTTAGATTCAGCAAAAGAAATAGCTGAAATGCTGCAAACAAAATGGAAGTTGGGATTAAACGGTTCTGTGCTTATTGCAAACCCGGTTCCAACAGCTGAAGGAATTAACAGTGCAGAAATGGAAAAGCATATTTTACAGGCATTGAGTGCTGCTGACGAACAAAAAATAACAGGAAAAGAAGTCACTCCGTTTTTATTGCAATACATCGCTAATCACACAAAAGGCGAAAGTCTTGAAACCAATATTGCATTAATAAAAAATAATGCAAAGATTGGTGCGCAGATTGCAGTTGAATTTTCCCGTCTTTAATCTCTGACAGATCATATAAAAATAAAAATCCCCGCAAGTCAGCGGGGATTTGGCTTTGTCAGGTTCTCTGCTCTAATTTTTTTACAGTGCGATTTGTTTTTCCATCATCATTTTACGCATGTTGATGAGCCCGTAACGCATACGGCCAAGAGCAGTATTGATGCTGCAGTTGGTGAGTGATGCAATTTCTTTGAAGCTCAGATCAGCATAATGACGAAGGACAATGACTTCACGCTGTTCCTCGGGTAACAGATCAAGCATCCGGCGGATGCGATCGTAACTCTGGTTTTTCATCATCTTTTCCTCAGCATTTTCATTACTGAAATTGAGTACTTCGAAAATATCGTGGTTGTCACTTGTTTTAATTGTGGGAGTACGCTTAATCTTGCGGAAATGATCCACGCAAAGATTATGTGCTATACGCATTGCCCAGGGCAGAAACTTACCTTCTTCAGTGTAACGGTTGTTGCGAACCGTATCAATGATTTTAATAAACATGTCCTGGAATAAATCTTCGGCAAGGTATTTGTCTTTAACCAATAGAATGATTGAAGTAAACAACTTGTCTTTGTGGCGGAGCACAAGAGTTTCCATAGCTTCAGCGTCACCGTCTTTGAAGAGGTGAACCAGCTGTTGATCTGTAAATTGTTGATACAGGCGCATACGCTTCTACAGTTGATGGTTTTCAATAAAGGATTCAGTAAAAATTTTTAACTGAAAAATTGTGTAGAAGTTGTCGCTATAGGCAGATAAGAATTTAGGTTTCTGATTCTGAATATTGAATTTCAGAAATAAAGTTAAAAGAAATAAATCATTCAAACAACATTTGTATTTATTTAACGTATTACCACGCAGCTTATCCTCCGTAAATTCCGAATTTTTTTTTGATTCTAAAGGTTTGTTTGTAGCAGGTTAAAGAAGAACATCTGATTATCAGCTAAATTTGTTCTCTATGGCCAAAGGAACAAAACTGCAACTGACCGAACAGTCACCCGCTGTGAGCAAAGAAGATATTTTCATTAAAGGAGCCAGGGTTCATAACCTTAAAAATGTATCTGTTCATATTCCACGTAATAAACTGATTGTTGTTACCGGAGTTTCGGGCAGTGGTAAATCATCGCTTACCATTGATACGCTTTATGCAGAAGGTCAGCGTCGTTATGCTGAAAGTCTCAGTGCATACGCCCGCCAGTTCCTCAACCGCATGAACAAACCAGATGTAGATTATATTAAAGGTTTATGTCCTGCTATTGCTATTGAGCAAAAAGTTATTACACGCACACCACGAAGTACCGTTGGAAGTATGACGGAGATTTATGATTACCTGCGTTTGCTGTTTGCAAGAGTGGGTAAAACCATTTCGCCTGTAAGTGGAAGGGAAGTGAAGAAAGATGATGTAACTGATGTAGTGAAAGCAGTGATCAATTGCAAGGAAGGAGCAAAAATATTGTTGCTTGTAAAATTTCCTTTGCATGCAAAACGAAGTGTAAAAGAAGAACTGAATATTTTACTGCAGAAAGGTTTCACAAGGATTTATGTTGCAAAAACAAAAGCAAAGAACCAGAAGGCAAAGGAAGAAAACGAAACCATTCATATTGAAGATTTACTGGAGAAAAGTGATAAAGAACTTAAACAAATAATTTCAGCTGATTTAACCAACCAGGTTGTTTATGTGCTGATTGATCGTTTTGTTTCAAAGGGTTTGGACATGAGCGAATCGGATGAAGATGATCTGCATCGCATCAGTGATAGTGTGGGTACTGCTTTTTACGAAGGTGAGGGTGAAGTGTTTATTGAAGTTGATGGAAAAGAGCTGCTTCACTTCAGCAATAAGTTTGAACTGGACGGGATTAAGTTTGAAGAACCTGTTCCCAATTTATTTTCTTTCAATAATCCTTACGGTGCCTGTCCTGTTTGTGAAGGCTTCAGCCAGGTATTGGGTATTGATGAAGATTTGGTGATACCTGATAAAAGTTTAAGTGTGTATGAAGGTGCCGTTGCTCCATGGAAGGGAGAGAAGCTGGGTTGGTGGAGGGAACAGTTTGTGAAAACTGCACCCAAAGCCGGTTTCCCTATTCACAAAGCTGTAATGGATTTAACCGATGAACAATACCAGCAACTCTGGAAAGGTGTTGGTGCAGCTTATGGTATCAGCGATTTCTTTAAAGAAGTTGAAGCCAATTTATATAAAGTACAATACCGTGTTTTATTGAGCCGCTACCGTGGACGTACAACCTGTACAGCATGTGATGGGTATCGTTTACGCAAGGAAGCCTTGTATGTAAAAGTGGGCGATAAACATATTGGTGAACTCTGCCAGATGCCTGTGAGAGATTTGAAAGTTTGGTTTGATCAATTAAAACTCAGTGAGTACGATGCACAAGTTGCAAAGCGTGTGTTGCTTGAAATTCATAACCGCATACAAACATTGTTGCATGTAGGGCTTGGCTATCTTACATTAAACCGTTTGGCAAACAGTTTAAGTGGTGGCGAAAGTCAGCGTATTCAGTTAACCAGATCGTTGGGAAGTAATCTTACCGATTCATTGTATATTCTTGATGAACCTTCCATTGGTTTGCATCCGAGAGATACAGCTAATCTTATTACTGTATTAAAAGAATTACGCAATCTTGGCAATACTGTTGTTGTGGTAGAGCATGATGAAATGATGATGCGTGAAGCAGATCATATCATTGATATGGGACCGCTGGCAAGTCATTTGGGTGGCGAAGTAATTGCTGAAGGCGATTATGATAATATCATCAGCAATAAAAAAAGTTTGACAGGCCGTTACTTAAGCGGCGATTTAACGATTGAAGATTTTGGTAAGCCACGCAAATGGAACCGCAGCATTAAAGTGGAAGGTGCAAGGCAACATAACCTGAAAAATATTACCGTTGAATTTCCATTGAATGTATTGTGCGTTGTAAGCGGAGTGAGCGGCAGTGGTAAAACAACATTGGTGAAAAATATTCTTTACCCGGCTTTAAATAAATTGAAAGGTGAGTATGGTGATAAAGCCGGAATGCATAAACAAATCAGTGGTGATGTAGATTCTGTTGCACAGATTGAAATGGTTGATCAGAATCCGATTGGTAAAAGCAGCCGCAGTAACCCGGTAACTTATATCAAGGCTTATGATGAAATAAGGGATTTGTTTTCCAGCCAACCTTTAAGTAAGATCAGGGGATTTCAGCCAAAACATTTTTCGTTTAACGTGGATGGCGGAAGATGTGATGCCTGCAAAGGTGAGGGTGAACAGGTGGTAGAAATGCAGTTCCTTGCTGATGTGCATTTAACCTGCGAAGTGTGTGGAGGCAAACGTTTTAAAGAAGAAGTTCTTGATGTGAAGTACAATGATAAAAGTATTTATGATGTACTGGAGATGAGTGTGGACGAAGCCATTGATTTCTTCAGGAATGAAAAAGACCTGGTGCGTAAATTAATGCCGTTGAACGATGTTGGTCTTGGTTACATTAAACTCGGGCAGAGCAGCGATACATTGAGTGGTGGTGAAGCACAGCGTGTAAAGCTTGCATCTTTTCTTGGAAGAGGAAACGGGCAGGGAAGCATACTGTTCATTTTTGATGAACCAACTACTGGCTTGCACTTTAACGATATTAATAAACTGCTGCGGAGTTTTCATGCATTGATTGAAAAAGGGCATTCGGTTCTTGTGATTGAACATAATACAGATGTAATTAAACGGGCCGACTGGGTAATTGATCTTGGTCCCGAAGCAGGTGATGGTGGCGGGCATCTTGTTTTTGAAGGAACACCTGAACAGTTAAAAAAAGATAAGAACAGCAGAACAGCGAAGTTCTTATAATTTTTATTAGGTCTGATAAATTAAAGGGGCTGGTAGTGAAACTGCCAGCCCCTTTATTATTTGTAACTGTTTAAATTTATCTCAGCCTGTCCATACTTTTTACCAGCTTCTCATCTTTTCTTATTCCAAGCCAGGCAAGAATAAAAAACACGGGAATTATAAATGAAACAACAGACGTTAACGTAAAATTGCCCGGTTCATAATTTTTTACCTGAAGAAAATACATCACCAATGTTACAATCTGCAGTAATAATCCAAGCAAGGTAACCTGCATTTGTTTTTTCCTGTTCTTGTAAAGAAAGATTGCAATAAACGCTGTTAACGCAACAGCAACTGCTAAAATCAAAATCAGGAAACTTGTACTTCCTGTTAATTCAGGATTCACAACTTTACCATTGTTATTTGAATAAAACGACAGTTTCAATGTTGCGATTGAAGCTGCGCCTGCCAGCAGTAACCAGATGCTTTGAATACGTTGGATCATAGTATGAAGTCAAAAGTTAAAAATCAAAATTACGAAACCTTCAATCGTCTTATCCTAATTCAGGATAAAGCGGAAACTGTTCCATAAATGCATTTACTTCTTTACGGATAGCTGAAAGAATTGCTTCATCATCAGCATTCATTAAACTTCTGTCAATTACATCAACAACAAATTCCATATGCTCTTCTTTCATTCCTCTTGATGTAATGGCAGCAACACCTGTGCGTATGCCACTTGTTACAAATGCACTTTTATCATCAAACGGAACCATGTTTTTGTTGGTGGTGATATCTGCTTTACCTAAAACACCTTCGGCTTTTTTACCGCTGATATTTTTATTGCGGAGATCAATCAGCATTAAATGGTTATCGGTACCGCCTGAAATAAGATGATAATCCCTGCTTACAAAAGCTTTGGCCATTGCCTGAGCATTTGACTGCACCTGTTTTGCATAAACGGTAAAATCATCCGTAAGAATTTCACCGAAGGAAACTGCTTTGGCTGCAATTACATGCTCCAGTGGTCCACCTTGCTGACCGGGGAAT
Source organism: Chitinophagaceae bacterium UBA1931 (assembly GCA_002337125.1). Classification (GTDB taxonomy): domain Bacteria; phylum Bacteroidota; class Bacteroidia; order Chitinophagales; family Chitinophagaceae; genus Lacibacter. Next base: position 73,396 of record DDFJ01000003.1, on the reverse strand, counting down.
ACTGCCAGGTCAATAAGGTTACTCATCAGGCGGATGTTTCCTTTTGGATCTTTTAATCCAAACGGGTTTTCAAAATCCTTCTTCATTAAAATAATACCACCACGAGGTCCACGCAATGTTTTATGCGTAGTTGAAGTAACAAAATGACAATGATCGAAGGGTGAGCTTAATAAGCCTTTTGCAATTAAACCTGCAGGATGAGCCATATCGCACCAAACAAACGCACCAACTTCATCGGCTACTTTGCGTATGCGTGCATAATCCCAGTCACGGCTGTACGCACTTGCACCGCATATAATTACTTTCGGTTTTACTTCTCTTGCTTTTGCTTCCAGCATTTCATAATCAACAATGCCGGTTTCTTTCACCACACCGTAAAAATGAGGTTTATATAATTTACCGCTGAAGTTAACAGCAGAGCCATGTGTAAGGTGACCACCCATACTTAAATCCAAACCAAGAATATCATCACCGGGCTGCAGAATAGAGCTTAACAAAGCTGCATTTGCCTGTGCACCGCTGTGTGGCTGAACGTTGGCATATTCGCAACCAAAGATTTCTTTAAGGCGGTCGATGGCCAGTTGTTCCACCTGGTCAACCACTTCGCAACCACCATAATAGCGGCGGCCGGGGTAGCCTTCAGCATATTTGTTGGTTAACACGCTGCCCATTGCCTGCATTACCTGCAAAGAAGTAAAGTTTTCGGATGCAATGAGTTCAATTCCGTGACGCTGACGTTGAAGTTCCTGGTTGATGAGGTTGAAAATGGTTGTGTCTTTTTGCATGTGCAGAGTATATTAGTTTATTTGTTGATTGGATATGCTGAAGCCGGGCTGCTGAATTTGCTGATGCAGTACAAGTGAGTGACACAACAGAAGCTAAAAAAATTACTTTTGCCGGTAACCCAAAAATATTCCTGCGGCTTTCGAGCCGCAAAAATAAGCTGTGTGAAGTTGTAAGCCATGTTAACGGAGGTTTTTTTATAAACAGCTTACCCTTTTTACAACCAGCTGTTATTATAAAAAGTATTACATTAGCCGCCTTGGTTTAAGACCAGTGTTTGATTATGAAGGCAATTATCCCGGTGGCAGGTGCGGGTACCAAACTGCGGCCACATACATATACACAACCCAAGGCGCTCATTCCCATTGCAGGTAAAACGGTTCTAAGCATTATTGTTGAGCAGCTGAAGGAAGCAGGAGTTGAGGAGTTCGTTTTTATTGTTGGTTATTTGGGCGATAAGATAACCGATTATGTAAAAGAAAATTTCCCGGAACTTAAAAGCACATTTGTATCCCAGAACGAACGGCAGGGATTGGGTCATGCGATATTACTGACGAAGGAACATATTGCAGGCGATGAAATGATTATTGTTTTAGGCGATACCATTTGCGAATACGATGTAAGTGAAGTGGTGAAAAGTAAATCTTCGCTGCTGGGTGTAAAACGGGTTGATGATCCACGCAATTTTGGTGTTGCTGAAGTAACAGATGCCTATAAGGTGGTGAAAGTGGTGGAAAAACCATTGATTCCAAAAAGCAACCTTGCACTTGTAGGTGTGTACAAAATAATTGAAACAAACATGTTGTTCGACTGTCTTGAACAGAATATTAAGGCAGGTGTGAAAAGCAGGGACGAATACAGTTTAACCGATGCGCTGCAGTGCATGATTGAAATGGGTGCAGAATTTAAATCGTTTAAAGTACTGAACTGGTTCGATTGCGGAAATAAAGATTCGTTGCTTGAATCAAATTCTACCTTGCTGAAAAAATTCGGCACCTCTGTTTCACCCGATCATGTTTTTGAAAATGTGATCATTGTTGAACCGGTAAGTATTGGTAAAAACTGCACGATTAAAAATTCTATTGTTGGTCCCAACGTGGCCATAGGCGATAATACTACTATTAATTACTCCATCATTAAAGAATCGATTATTGGTTCGTATGCCGATTTGTTTGATATCGTACTGGAAGAATCGCTGATTGGAAGCGATACTGATATTAAAGGTGAAACCAGGAGCCTGAACATTGGCGATAATACAGAGATAGATTTGGGATAGGCAAAGGATTGAAGTTTGTGTTTTACTTATCACTTACAACTTCTAACTTACGGTACTAATTTTTTTCCCATGTTCAGTAACCGTATCACACAGCTATTTGGCATTGAAAAACCCATTATCCAGGCAGGCATGATCTGGGCCAGCGGATGGCGGCTTGCCAGCGCCGTTAGTAATGCAGGTGGGCTTGGTATTATTGGCAGCGGCAGTATGTACCCCGATGTGCTGAAGGAACATATTCAGAAGTGCAAAGCTGCAACAGCAAAACCGTTTGCTGTAAATGTGCCCATGCTTTATCCCGATATTGATAAACATCTTTCCATTATTATAGAAGAGGGAGTAAAAATTGTTTTTACCAGCGCAGGTAATCCAAAAACTTATACGTCTATGCTAAAGCAGCATGGAATTACTGTGGTGCATGTGGTGAGCAGCAGCAAGTTTGCCCTGAAGGCACAGGAAGCAGGATGTGATGCAGTGGTAGCCGAAGGATTTGAAGCCGGCGGGCATAACGGGAGGGAAGAAACCACAACAATGGTTCTGATTCCGGCGGTTAAGAAAGCAGTATCTATTCCGGTAATAGCAGCAGGAGGTATTGCAACAGGAAGACAAATGCTGGCAGCAATGGTTCTTGGTGCAGAAGCCGTGCAGATAGGAAGCCGTTATGTAGCAAGCGAAGAAGCGAGCAGTCATTTAAAGTTTAAACAAAAAGTGATTGATTGTAATGAAGGCGACACCGTTCTTTCTTTAAAACAGCTGGCCCCGGTAAGGTTAATTAAAAATGAATTTTACCAGAAGGTAGCTGAAGCTGAAATGCGTGGTGCAGCAAAAGAAGAACTGCTGCAATTGTTGGGCAGGGCAAGGGCAAAAAAAGGAATGTTTGAAGGCGATTTAGCAGAAGGTGAGCTGGAAATAGGGCAGGTAAGTGCGTTGCTGGATGAAATACTTCCCGCTGCTGAAATAACCAGGAACATCTGGAAGGAGTTTCTTGATGCCATGGGAGATCCGCTGGGAGTGGATGATTCCAGAATCTTCTGAACTATTTAACATAACGGGTTGTTGCAATACATATAAAAAAATTATTATTTTGTAACTTTATCCGCCTTTCATCGTTAAAACAATTGTTATGAAGAAAATTATCCTTGCAGCTATTTTCATGACAGGAGTTTCTGTTCATGGTTTTGCAGGCACCGGAACCGGTACAGAAACGGGGTCTGTTCAGGGCACTATCATAGATGCCGAAACAAAAAAGCCACTGGCTAATACCACGTTTACAGCGATGATTAAGAAATCATCTTTCCAGAAGGAAATTGTTACTGATGCAAATGGCAATTTTAAATTGAATAATGTACCTGTTGGTGAGCAGACTTTAATTATTGACAGAACCGGTTACAGGGCTGCAAAAAAAGAAGGGGTAATGGTGAAGGAAGGTCTGGTTAATAAAGTTGACTTTGAAATGATACCTGCTGAAGAAGAAATTCACCAACCATTTATCTCGCCAATCACGATTCATTCATTTTAAGTTTTAAGCGTATAGTAAAAAAAATCCTCAGCATTTCTGCTGAGGATTTTTTTATGATGGTAACACCATTATGATTTTTTAAAAGCCCACTTCACCATTTCTTTCAATGTTACTTTTTTGCCATACAGCAGGATGCCTGTGCGGTAAATTTTTCCGCTGAGCCAGGTGGTAAGAAGAAAACCACCAACCAGTGAAATCATCGACAATGCCAATTGCCACCATTCAACTGTTTCGGGTACGCCAAACGGAATACGTCCCATCATTACTACAGGTGATGTAAATGGAATGATGCTTCCCCATACAGCCATTGAGCCACTTGGGTTCTGAATCGCATTCATCATAATAAACAAAGCGAAGATGATTGGCATGGTGATGGGCAATGCCAGTGATTGTGCTTCCTGCGGATCTTCATTAATTACACTGCCAACAGCAGCAAACAATGAAGCATAGAATAAATAACCAAATAGGAAATAGAAAACAAAGCAGCAAACAATCAACACCCAGTTTGCACTGAATACAATGTTTTTTATCTCTAAAGCTTTTAAAGCAGCCGTATTATCCTGTCCCATTCCTGTGGTTGCGTTGATTTGCTGCGCATGCTGTAAAAAGTCGGATGATATAAATACACTGCTTAATGATGAAAGAACGAAGATGAGTGTGATCCACAACAACAACTGTGTTAAACCTACTGCAGCAATACCAATGATCTTGCCTAACATCAGTTGAAAAGGTTTAACACTGCTCACAATTACTTCGGCTATACGGTTGGTTTTTTCTTCCATTACACCACGCATCACCGCCTGACCGTATATAATCATGATGATATAAATGATAAACCCACAAACATAACCAATACCAATAGCAAGTATTTTGTTGTCTTCTTTTATTTCATTTCCTTTTACCTGGTAAGAACGGTAATTCAGAAAATCATCACTTTCACTTTTTGCACGGATGGAATCGAGTATGGTTCTGTTTACACCACGTTCCATCAGCAGCATGTTTTCATTGATTTTCTGAATTTGGTTTTTGATGGCTTCATCAGTACCAAAGCCCAATTGTTTTTCTGAAAAAAGACGGATAGAATCAGCCTTTTGTTTAGCGGCTGAATAAATCACCAAAAGACCTTCATAGCCTTTTTGTTTGTAATCCGCACGGGTAACACCTGAGGGATATTCAAACTCAACTGCTGAATTATTTTTAAAGCTGTTTTTATACAAACCACTTTCATCATCTACAGCAATTTTTCTTTTTTCATTGCTGTTGGCACTGATCATGGCTCCGCCAAAAATCAAACCAAACATCAGCAGCGGAAGCAGAAAGGTGGAAAGAAGAAATGTTTTGTTTCTTACTCTTGTAATGTATTCCCGTTTTATAATGAGTAATATCTTGTTCATGTGTATTGTTTAAGCTGTAACAGGTTCAAATTTTCTTGCAGTAGGTGTTCCTTCAACCAGGCGGATAAAAATTTCATTCAACGATGGAAGAATTTCCTGGTAGGAAACAATTGTGCTTTGATGATTAATCAGGTGCAGCAGTACATCGTTTGATTTATAACCTTCATTAATTTTTAAAGTAAGATTATTGTTTTCCTGCTGTACAATACTGAATGAAGGATGTGTGAGTGAAGCAGGCAAACGATCCACTTCGGCAGAGAAGATATGTTCTTTAAACTGCTGCTTGATTTCCTTAACACTGCCATCAAGAATTTTTTGTCCTTTATTCACCAGTATAATATGATCACAGATTTCCTCCACCTGCTCCATACGATGTGTACTGAAAATAATGGTTGTTCCTTTTTGTGAAAGTCTGAATATTTCGTCTTTAATAAGATTGGTGTTTACCGGATCAAGTCCGCTGAAAGGTTCATCAAGGATCACCAGTTTTGGTTCATGCAGCACAGTTGTTACAAACTGCAGTTTCTGGCTCATACCTTTTGAAAGATCATCTACTTTTTTATTCCACCATGTCTGCATTTCAAATCGTTCAAACCATTCCTTTACTCTTGTAAATGCTTCCTGCTTGCTGAGTCCTTTCAATTGCGCAAGGTACATAGCCTGTTCGCCCACTTTCATTTTTTTGTACAGGCCACGTTCTTCGGGCATGTAACCAATTTCAATCACATCATCCGATGGATTAAATTTTTTGCCATTGAGTTGAATGTTACCAGAGTCGGGAAAGAAAATGCCGGTAATCATTCGTATCAATGTTGTTTTACCAGCGCCATTTGGTCCAAGTAATCCAAAAATTGAGCCCTTGCTGATGCTGAAACTGATATCGTCAACTGCTTTTTGTGAAGAGAAGTATTTCTTCAGGTTCTGAACTTCAAGAATTGTATTCATGTGTTGATTTCTTCTTTATTTTTTTTGCCACTTAGTATTCGCCATAAAAAATCTTCATTACCAACCTGAATGAAATAAATATTTTTTATGGCTCATTTCATGTAAAGAGTTAGTCTGCTTAATTTGATTAATGTTACAAGATAGCGACAGAAAATAATATAAACGTTAATATGTTGATGAGTGGTTGAGTGCAGCAGCTGCAGCAATTGCCACACGTTCGCCATCCATTGCTGCACTTACAATTCCGCCTGCATAACCGGCACCTTCTCCGCAGGGATAAAGTTTTTTAATTTGTGTGTGCTGCAATGTTTCTGCATCTCTTGGAATACGTACCGGCGATGATGTTCTTGATTCAGTAGCAACAGCTATTGCTTCATTGGTAAAATAACCTCTCATCTTCTGGCCAAACTGTTTAAACGCCAACCGCAAATCTTCAAAAACAAAATCCGGCAAAACAGTTGAAAGGTCGGCACTGGTAATCCCGGGCAGATAAGAACAATCGGGCAGGGAAGAAGATGTTTTCTTTTCGTATACATCCATCATGCGTTGTGCAGGCGCTACAAATTTTCCTCCACCGGCAGCAAATGCTTTTTGTTCAACTGCCTGCTGAAATTTCATCAGCAGCAAAGGATCGTGTGCGTTTATTTGTTTCTTATTCGCAAAATATTTCAGTGCATCTTCCTTATCAACCGAAACAACCATTCCACTATTTGCAAAAGCGTTGTTTCTTTTGGACGGACTCCAGCCATTCACTACCAGTTCGCCGGGCGAAGTGGCTGCTGGTGCAATAATACCACCGGGGCACATGCAAAAACTAAACACACCTTTTCCTCTTACCTGTTCAACAAGACTGTAAGATGCAGGGGGAAGAAATGGTCCACGGCCATCTATAGCCGTAAAGCATTTGTATTGAATTGAATCAATCAGTTCCTGGGGGTGTTCGATGCGAACGCCCAACGCAAAAGGTTTTGCTTCAATGAGAATATTGTTCTGGTGAAGCAATTCAAAAATATCTCTTGCACTGTGGCCGGTTGCGAGAATTGCAGCATCGGCTTTCAAAACAGATGAATGATTGACTTCAACTGCTTTGAGTTCCTCTTTTTCTATAATGAAATTGGTGAGTTTGGTTTCGAAATGAATTTCGCCTCCGCAGGAGCGGATGAATTCACGCATGGCTGTAATAATATGCGGCAGCTTGTTTGTTCCAATATGCGGATGACTTTGATAAAGAATTTTTTCTTCAGCACCAAAATGAACAAACAGCTGGAGAATACGATCAATATCACCTCTTTTGTTACTCCTTGTATATAGTTTGCCATCGCTGTAAGTACCAGCACCACCTTCACCAAAGCAATAATTACTTTCAGGGTTTACTTCACCTTCTTTATTTAATGCAGCAAGATCTCTTCTCCGGGAACGAACATCCTTACCCCGTTCAATAATAATGGGCTTTATTCCCAGCTCAATTAATTTCAGTGCAGCAAATAATCCTGCCGGTCCTGAGCCAACAACAATCACCTGGTTTTTTGCTGCATGTACATCTTTATGTTCAAACACAACTGTATCTCTTTGCTGAAAAGGCTCATCAATAAAAGCTTTAACTGTAAGATTGATCCAGGGTTGCCTGCTTCTGGCATCAATGGATTGTTTAAGGATGTAATAACCATTTACTTTATTTGCTGCAACAGAAAGGCTGAGGGCTATCTGTTCTGTAACGGTTTGCTGACTGGCAGCCTGCGAAGGTAAAAGCCGGAGTGTGAGTTGATGTTGCATGTGTCAGGTATTTAGCCTAAAAACATTGGTTAAACAGCAAATATAGTTGAACTGTTCCCAATAAAAATTATCCTTTTTTCTACAAAAAACAGTTTTTTTGTGGCTTCAAAAAAGAGTAACTTTCAAAGGTTACATTACTGTTATGAATAAAACTATTTTAAAACTTTTCTTTAGTACCGGAATCCTTTTTATTGTTTCATGCAAGCCTGCTTTTAAATCCACATCGGTTCAATATAAAGATTACAAGATTGACAATGCAACAGTTGATACTTCTTATACATCTTTCCTGCGCCCATATGCAGATAGTGTAAACCGCAGTATGAATATGGTGATTGCCACACTGGCTGCTGATCTTGAAAAAAAGCAACCGGAAGGAACACTTGGCAACCTGATGGCAGATGCCATGAAAGCAATGGCTGAAAAATATTATAATACCAAAGTTGATGCTGCTTTTGTGAATTACGGCGGTATCAGGCTGCCTGTTGTAAAAGCAGGTGTAATTACAAAAGGGAAAATTTTTGAACTGATGCCCTTTGATAATATTGTTGTGTTGCAGAAAATGAACGGAAAACTGTTGAAAGAGTTCCTGGATCATGTTGCATCAAGAGGAGGCTGGCCGGTTTCAGGTATTACCATGGAGATAAAAAATAAAAAAGCTGAGAATGTACTCATTAATGGCAAACCGCTTGATTTATCAACAACATATACGATCGCTAATTCTGATTACGTTGCTAATGGTGGTGATATGAGTAATATGCTGCGGGCTGTTCCACAGATTAATAATGGCTATTTGTTCAGAGATGCACTCATTGAGTATTTTGCATCTTTTACAAAGGCCGGAAAACAAATTACAATTACAATTGAAAACAGGGTGACCAATGCTCAATAGAAGAAAATTTATACAACAATCGGCTTTTACTGCAGGTGCAATGCTTGCATCAAAATGGAGTATGGCAGAAGATGCTTCCGTACAAAAGCTTGTAATACTTCATACCAATGATGTGCACAGCAGGTTGGAACCTTTCCCAATGGATGGAAGCCGTAACCAGGGATTAGGTGGTGTGGCTGCAAGAGCAAAACTCATTGAAGAAATACGTGCTGCAGAAGAGCAGGTGTTGCTGCTTGATGCAGGTGATATTTTCCAGGGTACACCATTCTTTAATTTATACAAAGGTGAACCTGAAATAAAAGCCATGAGCATGATGGGCTATGATGCCTGCACAATGGGAAATCATGATTTTGATGGCGGACTTGAAAATTTTGCCACACAGTTAAATCATGCAAAGTTCCCTGTGCTGTTATGTAACTATGATTTTACAAATACAGCAATGGAACATAAAACGGTTCCTTACAAAATATTCAAAAAGGGAAAACTAAAAATTGGTGTTACCGGTTTAGGTATTGAAATGAAAGGTCTTGTGCCTGATAATTTATTTGGAAACACAGTTTATCTTGACCCAATACAAAAGCTGAATGAAACAGCTTCTATGCTGAAAAAAGATAAAGCATGTGATATGGTGATTTGCCTGTCGCATCTCGGTTACCAGTTTAAAGAAGATCCCAATAAAGTTTCTGATCTTATTCTTGCAAAAGAATCTGAATATGTTGACCTGATCATTGGCGGGCATACACACACTTTTCTCGACGAACCCGTGTTAGTAAAGAACCGTTTGGGAAGTGATGTGCTGATTAACCAGGTAGGCTGGGCCGGGTTGCAACTCGGTAGATTAGATTTTGAATTTTCCAAGGAAAAACGCAAAAATTTTTCCGGGGCTAAAACAATTTCTGTAGGTAAAAAATCATTGTAATAAAAAATTTTTTTTTCCACAAAAAGTGTTGATATTCGCTATCCCCTCCTGTTTTTTTATAGTGGCTGACATTATAGAAAATGCTAAGAGAACGACAGACTATTATTAACTCATTATATAAAAACTGCTTTAGGAAAAATGATGAAAACGGCAGATCAGGTATGGAAAAGTTGTTTGACTATCATTAAGGACATAGTGGAGTGGCAGCATTTTAAAACATGGTTTGAACCAATCAAACCTGTTGAACTGAGAGATAAGATTTTGACGATCCAGGTACCCAGTCAGTTCTTCTTTGAATATCTGGAAGAACATTATGTAACCTTACTGGCAAAAACACTGAAAAGAGAATTAGGTAAAGATGCTAATCTCGAATATCGCATTATGATGGATAGTGGTAATAACCATAACCAGCCTATTACAATGGATGTTCCGGGACATGGATATAAAACTTACACAAATAACGAAATGGACTTTCCGCTGGTGATTAATAATCCTGTAAAGAACCCGTTTGTAATACCGGGTTTAAAGAAGGTTCAGATTGATCCTCAGCTTAACCCTAACTATACATTTGATGCATTTATTGAAGGCGATTGTAACCGTGTAGCCCGCAGGGCAGGTAAAACAGTTGCTGATAAACCCGGAGCTACTTCCTTTAATCCATTGGTGATTTATGGGGGAGTTGGTTTAGGTAAAACACACCTTGCACAGGCAATTGGTAATGATGTGAAACGTCAACACCCAAACAAAGTGGTATTGTATGTAAGCTCAGAAAAATTCATTAACCAGTTTGTTGATCACAGCCGCAATAATGCCATCAACGATTTTATTCATTTCTATCAACTGGTAGATGTACTGATCCTTGATGATGTGCAGTTCTTCAACCGTGCTGAAAAATCACAGGATGCATTCTTTGCCATCTTTAATCATTTACATCAAAGCGGTAAGCAGTTAGTGCTTACATCTGATAAACCTCCAAAGGATCTTGAAGGTGTACAAGAGCGTTTGCTGAGCCGTTTCCGCTGGGGTTTAAGTGCAGATCTTCAGATGCCGGATTACGAAACACGTATCGACATCCTGGAAAAGAAAATGAAGAACGACGGACTTGATATGCATAAAGATGTTGTAAAATATATTGCTTACAACATTAACACCAATGTTCGTGAACTGGAAGGAGCACTTATTTCATTATTGGCACAATCCTCGCTGAATAAAAAAGAGATCGATCTTGATCTTGCAAAGAAAGTGCTGAAGAATTTTGTAAAAACCTCCTCGAAAGAAATTACGATTGACGCTATCCAGAAAATGGTGTGTGATTATTTTGATGTGCCTTATGAAAAGCTGTTACAAAAAACACGTAAACGTGAAATTGTACAGGCAAGGCAAATCACCATGTACCTGGCTAAGACTTTCACTAAAAATTCACTGAAAACCATTGGTGAGCATTTTGGAGGAAGAGATCATACAACGGTTATCCACTCCTGCCAAACAGTGAAGGATTTAATGGATACCGACAATATGTTTAAAGAAAGTGTACTGGAATTACAGCAAAAAGTACAGCTGGCAGCCATGTAATAACAGACGAAACTATAAAAATCCCAAATTCATCTTTGAATTTGGGATTTGTTTTTTTGGCACTTTAATAATAGACAGCTATTTTTGCAACCCCTTAAGGGGAAGCAACTGGTAAAACGGTTGTTGAGCGGGAGGTAGTTCAGCCCGGTAGAATACCTGGTTTGGGACCAGGGGGTCGCAGGTTCGAATCCTGTCCTCCCGACTGAATTGGACAAGGTGGCTTTGATGCCACCTTGTTTATTTATATCATCTTCTGAAAACCCCGCCAGTTCTGCATTTAAAGAAAGAAGTAGATTAACTTTCGTAGTTCGAAATACCTCGTTTTTCATATCATAGCTTACACCATCAGGAAACAGCAGTTTTTGTATTTGTTCTTTTTGTTTGACATCGCTGGAACTCCATGCCAGAGCGAGTTTGGAAGAAAAGGTAACAGCTTCAGTAATGATTTCATCAAGGTTCGAACTCCCTGAAAAATTTTCTCTGGATAATCCGGCAATTTCAGTCTTTTCTTTTGCGTATTTCGCCAATAGTTTTTCATAAGTCTCTTGTGACATTACTCCTTCAACAAAAAACTTTTCTTCAATCACATCTATTTTTTTCTGAACATCCTGCATAGATTTATTGACTTCCTGTTGCTGCTGTTTATTTGCTTCATTAATCTTTTCAGTTGAATCAAGCAGTTCATCAATTAACAGTGAAATGTATTCTTTTTTGATTTCATATTGCGAAAGAAACTCCATAAACTGTGCATTGACTTTAGACGCATTTTTGTTTGCACAACAACCCTTTGTGCGGCATTTATAATACCAGAGGTTCTTTGCTTTTACAACATAGCCGGTATAACCTTCACCACAATGCGGGCAATGCATAAAGACTTTAAGCGGTATCTGAGCAATTTCTTTTTGATGTGCAACACCATATTTATTTGCAGCTGCCCTGATGTTGTTTACTTTCAGAAAAACTTCTTTTGAAACCAGTTTTTCATGCTGGCCATCAATCAAACGTCCATTAAGCATTTTATTTGCAATCAGACCACAGTAAAAAGGGTTACTGAAAGTCATACTCAGTTTTTGTTTGTAGATGTTTAAACCCTTTGCTTTGAGTTGGGCAAGGATTTCTTCGTTTTTCATGCCCTGCAATTTCCATTCAAAAGCTTTACGCAAAAGCTTCCCTTCTTTATTGACCACAATTTTGCGTTCACCATTACTACGGATAATATCATAACCCATTGGAGGTTTCATACACCAGATACCACGTTCCAGTTTTTCTTTAATACCAGCAACAGCTCTTTGTTTTCTTAATTCATTATCGTATTGTGAAAACAGGAACTGCATGTTTTGCTGAAACACACCACCAGGATTACTTGTATCAATGGGTTGGGTAACGGCAACAATGGTAACACCATATTTTTCACGTAAGTCCTGTGCAAGTTTAATAGCTCCGCCACCTGTGCGGCTAAAACGATCCAGAAGATAAACAAGGATGTGACTGATCTTTCCTTTTTGTTTACGGATATACTCCAGCATTGACTGGAACTCTTTGCGTCCATCCGTCTTTGCACTTTCATAAGTACCACCAAAAAAGTTCAGGATGTCAAAACCATTACGTCCTGCAAACTCTTCAATTGTTTTTCGTTGCCAATCCAAGCTGAGGTTTTTATCAAACTGTTCTTTGGAAGAAACACGGGTATAAACAACGGCTCTTTTAACAGTAGGAGCGAACTGAGGTGTATCTTTTTTCTTACTCCATTGGGAGAAAAGTTCATTCGTAATCATGCGGCTTTATTTTGCTGATTCAAATATACAGTTTGTTGATTATCAATGATATGTGAATTTTCATAACAGGCAGTTTCCACTAGTAGTTTTGCCAGCATTTTAATATTGCTGACCACTTCTTCCGCTTCCGTAGCGGATAAGTTTTCAAGTCCTGAGGTGTTCCTTACTTTTTCAACTGACAGAGGTTCCCGTTTTGCTTTTTGTCGTTCCTGAATTAAGGAAACAAGCTTTGCTTCTTTCGTTGTGTTGTTGATGCTTTTCATGTGGTAGGTTAATTAAAAATCACTCAAACATACTGCCAGTAAAAGTGAGACTTTCCACTTTTGCTTAGTTTGAACTACTTTTTCGATTAATTTAAAAGTTTGCGTACTTTTTGTCGTGTGAAAGTGTTACGTGAAACATGTTGTATTTAATGTTGCACTATTTTAGGAACATTTAGGGAGTGATTGAAATGTTATCAGGAATGTTTAAAAAGTAAAGGGAAGTATTTGAAGGGTCTGTGAGTGTTGTATCGAAATCATTGCTTTATAGACATAGAATTGATTTTTAGATTCCACCCCTGCTTTGTTATCTTGCAAATAAACAAATCTGGATAACCATGAATACAAACCCAAACAGCGAACTCGTCTTTAACATTAAGAGGCAGTTGTCTTTTAATAAATACTTACCAAAAATTGCCCGTCATCAATCTTAAAACTGTTTATCCAATTCAACAATGGCTACTATGGTATTTAATGAGGATTCCAGAGTAAAAATACCTGCGATATTACATCTAACCACATTGGGGTACACCTACATTCCCCGTAAAGATCATTTCAAGCGAATTGAGGAAACAAATATTTTCCCATCAATCTTCATTGAGAGCCCTACACGAATAAATCTAAGTCTTTCGAGACTGGTTATTACTCATGTTGATGAACTGCTAGGTTACGATTGGTTAAGACAATAAAATAATTTATCATTTGGGTAATTCATTAGTTGGCAGGTAGAAAATTTCTGATTTTTTTTCTTATCTGCATAGTGAAGATATAAACTTATCCAAACTGAAATAAAGTAGAAATGGCATTTAGGAGCTCTATTCAAAAGGTTTTTTATAAAAATTACTGACTTTATTTGTCCATAATTGATTTCTTTTTATGCTAAAATGACCAATTGAGTTTGGTTATTAATTTTTTTAAAAAGTCTGATTAAGATTACATAAGAATTGTGATTGTTAATCTTTTTTTTAAAGATGATAAATAAGCAAGTCATTTACCGGCGTACAATTTTAAAGCAGCTTTATTTTGAAGGGGAATTATCATGCGCAGACATCAGTATGCTTTCAGAAAAGAGTCTGCCACTTGCTGCAAAAGTAATCAATGGGTTGATAGATGAAGGTGCAGTTATTGAATCAGGTTATGCAAGCTCTACAGGTGGCCGTCGTCCACAAATGTATTCTATTCAGAGTAAATTAATGTATATCATATCTGTAGCCATGGATCAGTTGGTTACACGTATTGCTATATTGGATATGCATAATAATTACTTACTTGATCCGCTGAAAATTGAATTATCTCTTATCAATAATCCGTTCGCACTTGACAATTTAATAAACCACATTAAAAATTATATCGCTGCGGCACAAATTCCTAAAGGAATGATTGCAGGTATGGGTATAGGTATGCCGGGCTTTGTTGATGTGCGAAAAGGAATCAATCATTCATTCCTTAAAACCGAGAAGGGGAGAAGCATTGTAAGTAAGCTGGAAGCAGAACTGGATATACCTGTTTTTATTGATAACGATTCCAGTTTAATTGCACTTGCCGAATTAAAGTTTGGTGCAGCCAAGAATAAGAAAAATGTAATGGTCATTAATATTGGTTGGGGCATTGGTTTGGGCATGGTGGTAAATGGTGAGCTGTTCCGTGGTTACAATGGTTTTGCAGGAGAGTTCAGTCATATCCCCCTTTTTACAAATGATAAAATGTGCAGCTGTGGAAAGAGCGGTTGCCTTGAAACAGAAGCCTCACTTTTTTTTATTCTCAGTCAGGCAATTAATGGTTTAAATAATGGGAGAGTGTCTGTGCTAAATAATCTTTCACTTGAACATGCAGAAGAATCTTCACGTGCTATAATGGATGCAGCAATTAAAGGCGACAAGTTTGCGATTGAGCTGCTCTCTGACTCAGGTTATAATATAGGTAGAGGTATTGCCATATTGATTCACTTACTAAATCCTGAATTAATTGTACTAAGCGGCCGAGGTTCGGTTGGAGGAAGAATGTGGTTAGCTCCCATACAACTGGCGATTAATGAGCACTGCATTCCCAAAATTGCAGAGAACACTGATTTAAAAGTTTCTTCATTGGGATATGATGCTGAATTAATTGGTGCTGCTGCATTGGTTATGGATCAATTTGATTCAATGGTTATTGAAAAAAAGAAATTGATGGAGACTGAAACGGAAATATGAAAAGCATTTTTATTTATAAACATTATTTCTTAACCAATAAACAAACTGCAATGAAAATGTTGTTTAAACGATTGCTGCTCTTTGGCCTGGCAGCACTATGCTTTTTAAGTGTAACAGCACAGGAAAGCAAAACAGTTACAGGAACAATAACAGATGCTGATGGCAATCCTGTTATTTCTGCAACAGTTAATGAGAAAGGAACACAGAATACTGTTAAGACAGACAGTAAAGGTATTTTTAAGATCAATGTCAAAAAGAATGCTGTATTACTGATCACATCAGTTGGATTTGCTATGCAGCAAGTAAACACAAGTGATAAGACAACGGTGAATGTTCAACTTGTTTCTGAAACCAAGGAATTAGAAGGCGTTGTTGTAACAGCGTTAGGCATTCGTAAACGTTCAAAAGAACTGGGTTATGCCTCTTCTATAGTTAAGCCTGAAGAAATTCAGCGTACCAATACAATTAATATTGTTAATGCATTACAAGGGAAAGTGCCTGGTGTAAATATTAATGCAATCGGCACTTCCGGTGTAACATCTTCATCTAGTATTACAATACGTGGAGCAAAATCAATTGATAAAAACAATTCGCCCATTTTTGTAGTAGATGGAATTGTGCTTGAAAATAATATTACAGATACATATGGAGGAAAAGATTGGGGTTCCCAATTAAAAAATCTCAATCCTGACGATTACGAAAGTATAACCATATTAAAAGGTGCCGCTGCAACTGCTTTGTATGGTTCACGTGGTGCTAATGGAGCAATTGTTATTACTTCAAAAAGCGGTAAATCAAAAAAGGGTCTTGGTGTTGAGTTTTCTCATACATACCAGATACAAAATATTTATGCACCTCACGTTAAATTACAAAACCTTTATGGTGCAGGTGGAGTAGGCAATGGATATCAAGGAGGTTTTTTACCTGATGGTAATCCTTCTAAATCAACTACCAGTCACGGACCTCTTATGGACGGCTCAATGGTTGATCAGTATTATTTAGATGGAAAGAAAACAGCTTTTGTACCTCACCCAGACAACTGGAAAGCATTATATCAAAATGGTAAATTTCTCAATACCAATGTCTCACTGAATGGAGGAAATGATAAAGCAACCTTTAGACTCTCTTACTCACGTACAGATAATAGTGGAGTGCTGAAAAATAATGAATTTAAAAGAGATGCAATTAGTTTTAAAACAAATGCACAACTGAACAAAATTTTTAATGTTGACTTTGGCTTAAACTATTCAAGATCTAACGCAAGGAATGCTTATGATCAAGGGTTTTATCGTGAGGGCCAAAATATCGCATTAATGACGACCTATTACATGCCACGTAGTTTTGATTTAGCTGATTTTTATAAAAACTATCGTGATACTGTTACAAATGCAGTAAAGTCACAGGCTGTGTACGGAACAATTGCAAACTTCCTACACCGTTTAGATTATTATGATGAAAAAAGACAGGAAGAAAGTGTGCTTGCAAATTTAGCATTGAGAGCACAAATCACTCCAAACATTAATGTAAGTGCAAAAGGAAACTATAATATTTATAATACACTTACTATTAATAAACAATATGGTTCCGGTCCTTATTTAGGTGGTGGCGGATATTATGGAGTTAGTGGTGCAAGAAGTGGTAACTATAACTTCCTGTTCATGATTGATGCAAATAAGAAGTTATTAAAGGATGATCTGGATGTTAATTTCAAAGTTGCCAATGAAATTTATGGAAATGCTAATAGTCAAAGTTGGGCCAAAGGAACAAACGGAGGATTGATTACTCCGGGTCTTTTTGCTTTTTCAAACTCTCTTAATACAATCATACCCACATTTACTTATACAAAGCCTAATATGCGTACTGTAGGCTTGTCAGGTATTCTGAATCTGGGATGGAAAAATCAATTGTTCCTTGAAATAACAGGTCGTAATGACTGGATATCAACTTTATTATACCCCAATTGGATAACAGGTGGAAAAAACAACTGGACAGTTTTTTATCCATCAGCTAATCTTTCATGGGTATTTACCGACAGTTACAGAAGCTTTATTCCTGAATTGATGTCATTTGGAAAGTTGAGAGCCTCATTATCAAGAGTTGGTATGGGGACAAGTGCTTATAAAACAAGTGACGGTGCCGGAGGATTTAGTCAGAGTACTACTTATGATCAAAATAGAAACAGTATCATTACAGCCAGCCCCAACATAAGTACATTACCAAATCTGGATATAAAGCCAGAAATACAACAATCAATTGAATTAGGCACAGATATTAGATTTCTTAATGACCGCATTGGTTTAGATTTTACATACTATAAGACAAATACGTTTAATCAGATTTTGTCACTTGGTACTGTAATAGAATCAGGAGCTTCATCTCGTAAAATCAATGCAGGGAACATTCAAAACCAAGGGATAGAATTACAATTAGATATTGATCCAATCAGAACAAAAGATCTGCGTTGGAATGTTCAGATTAATTATACCCGTAACAGAAGTAAGATTATAAAATTGCATCCACAAATCAAGGAATGGCAGTTAATGGGTAGCGCTGACGCCGGTCCTGAAATCTGGGCTTACGAAAATGGGGCGTTTGGTGTAATAACTTCAGGTTACAATAATGCTTATGCTGCAGCACCTGCATATTATAATAACACAAGTAACCCAAAAGATCCTCGAAATGGAATGCGTATCATTGATTACTGGGGAACAACAGGAAGCCCAAATGCAGCTTATGCCTACGGATATCTTACACAAGCAGATGTTGGCCAGAAAGACAGAGTTGTTTTAGGAAAAGTTGAAGCAGATTTCATTGGAGGTATTAATTCAAGTGTTTATTACAAAGGGTTTGATTTTTATGTGCAGGCTGACGCTAGAGTCGGTGGTAATTTCTTTTCTCATACATACAAATATGCAATGGGCAAAGGAGCACTTGAAGAATCACTTTATGGAAGAGACAAAGAACATGGAGGAATAGCTAGAATAAACTATAAAGGCGAAACAGTATATGATGGTATAATGATCGATGCTGTATTTAAAGATGGCGCAAAAGCTCCTTCAAAAACAAATCCAAGTACGCTAGTTGATGTAGGTGGAAAAACATATCGAGAAGCCGTCGAAAGCGGTCTAATTAATCCTTTGCAAGCTTCTACATTCTATTCATACAATTATGGATGGGGGGCGAACGTTCAGGATCCAATTATGAAAAATACATGGGTAATGTTACGTGAGGTAACACTTGGTTATAAAATCCCAAAAAATATTGCTCAAAAGGTAAGGCTTGACTATGCCCGTATTGCCGTTTCCTGCCGTAACCTGTTTTATATTTATAACGGTTTGAAAGGAGGATTGAATCCTGAATCTATTCAGTCGAATAACCCTCTTACACCTTATGAATATGGAGGTGTCCCTTTTTCACGCAATTTCTCAGTTTCTCTCAATATTAAATTCTAACACAATGATTACAAAATATATTACCAGTGTTGCATTGGCGGTGATTTGCATCGGTGCGTTGGTTGGGTGCAAAAAAGATATGAAGGAAATGAATACAAACGAGGAACTCCTTGTATCTACTGATCCAAAGTATGTATTTACCAGTGCAACTGAAAACTGGAATAACGCTTCTCGTGGCGACTTAATGAGTAAATATAGTGGTGTAATGTCACTCATGCAATATATAGTCCCTAATACAGGAGGCAGTGATGGTGTATATGCTAATCCCGCTAAAGCAACCAATCCTTCTCCATACGTCCCTTATTACAGTTATTATTATACAAAGTATGGTAACAAGCTTAATTATTTGGTTGATGTAGTAATTGCTAACAGGATTGATAAGGACCGGTATAAAAATATCGCATCCATCGCTAATATTCTCCGCACTTATGAAGCGTGGTTATTATTTGATACTCATGGAGCAGCTCCATATACCGAGGCTTTACTTGGATTGCAAGGAAATATTACGCCAAAATATGATATGCTGCAAGACCTGTACAAAAAATTTGATGAAATAATCAAAACACAAGTAACAGTCCTATTATCTAATCAACCTAACCAGATTGCCTTGAGTAATAATGATTATTTCTATCAAGGTAATGTTGCAAAATGGATCAGATTTGCAAATACGTTACGCATTAAGATGGCTCAAAGATTTGAGAAAGTTGATAATGTGCATTTTCAGGCTGTTCTTGCTGATGTGTTAGCAAATGCTGGGGGAATCATTTCTAACAATGATGAATCATGTATTTACTTTCACAATATCGAGTATAACAATGATACATGGGATACTGCTATTTTAACGTATCAGTTTACAGCAGGCAATGCATTTGTTTCATTTTTGTTTGATAATAACGATCCCCGATTACCAATATTAATCCGCAGGAATGGTTTTGGTCCAGGAAATAATAACTCTGATAACAATGCATTGGCAGATTCTTTGGCTAAATACTTTCCAACTTATGCAACAGATCCTCAATATCAGAAATATACAAGAAGATATATAGGGATGCCCGCTTCACCAGATTTAAAAGATGGAACAAATGCTAAAGAATATATTAATTTCAGCGCAACAACACCATCTGGCCCGCTCAATTTCAGCATACGTGCAATATCTCAGGTTCAAAGCAGGTTTTATGTTAAAAATGGCGGTAATGCCACAACTGCTAATGGAAATAGAAACATTGACTATCCAGTGTATACAAACAACGATGACATGAAGCTTTTCTCTCCACAAATTACCTATCCTGAGGTTTGCTTTATGATGGCTGAAATAGCAGAAAAGGCAGGTGCTGCAAAAGGTGGAAAGGATGCAAAAACATGGTATGAAGATGGTATCAGGGCTTCTATGCAATTGTATCAAACCTGGGGACAGAGAATGAAAGTTTTGCCAGCAACTGAACCAACTGCTGCTGATTATAACCCTATAACAACAACAGCGATCAATAATTACATTGCGCAGCCACAAATAGCGTATACTGGAACAAGCGCACATAAACTAGAATTAATTCTTTCGCAGGCGTGGGTTAATCTTTTTATGCGTCCTGAAGAAGCTTGGGCAAATTGGAAAAGAACAGGGTTACCTAAGTTTAAAGATTACATAACTGCAAATCCTACTGATGGTACAGCTTTTCTTGATAAGATTACTTCAGGCGGAATAGAGTTCTTAATTCCTCGCAGATCAGTATTGCCAACTCCGAACAGTGCCAATATTGATAATTTTAATAAGGCATTAGAAACTCTTGTTAATAGTTCCGGCTATATGCAGGCTAATCAAACACAAGGAAGAATTTTCTGGGATAAGCAGTAATAAGCGATTTGCATTTCAAATGATTGTTAAAGATTACAGTTATTCTGAAAATTTTTAGGGTCGGTAATATCACTAAGAATATCATTAATGCAATGAATTAATATATTTCTTAGACAAGCTAACTATGTAAAGTTACAGAAGTTGTTAACCTGGAAAAACATAACAGATAATTACGTTTTAATTAAAAGTATTACCAGAAGGATTTTCTCATAAGCAATAGTCTCGACAGCAATCGAAGATGAGCCGGCCAATCTTGGCTGGCTCTTTTTTGTTGCAATAAGATACTATTAAGTTGAAAAAAAAATATTGAAAATATTGCTATCTGTTTTTGTTGGCTTTGATTTCAAGAATGCCTGTAATTGCTTTTCTTTGAAATTTCTTGGGAGATGTACCCTTTACATCTTTAAACACTTTTGTAAAATTAGATGGAGTTTTGAATCCGCAATTTGCTGCAATTTGTGCAATACTCAATTCTGTGTCAATTAAAAGAGAGCATGCCTGAGAAATACGAATTTCATTAAGATATTCAAAAAATGTTTTTCCTGTCCTGTTCTTGAAATACCTGCAAAATGCACCGGTGCTTAAGCAGGCTATATTTGCAATTTCCTTTAATTTAATTACTTTATTTAGATTCTCTTTTAAATATTTAAATACATCCGTTAAGCGGTCGGATTCAATGATTGGTTGTGTTGATAGTATTTCAGTTGAAATATAATGCAAATCATCTGATTGTGAAAGTAAATGGAGTATATCAAAAAAACGAATCAGTTTTTCGAAACAACTGGCTTTTGAAATATATTCTAATTTTTGAATAATTAATTTACGTGTCGTTCCTTTTATGAGTACACCCCTGGTCGCTTTTTTAAGAAAGATATCTATAAGCTGTGTTTCTTTGAATGAAAAAAAACTTGGATTTAGAATGGATAAGTTAAAATACATAACAAGAGCCTTGGATCGTAAGTTCTCTGATTTTTTATAAACATCATCACTATTCCAATGATGCGGCACATTGCTTCCTAAAAAGAAAACTTCATCTTTTTGGAATGTGTCAGTAGTATCGCCAATTGTGTATGTTCCAAATCCTTCTTTGATGTAAACAAGTTCCAACTCTGGGTGAGAATGAAAAGGTGAATCAAAGTAGGGGACATCTCTTTCTACAACAAAAACAGGGTTACCCACATAAGGTGTTATCTCAGTATGCTGTATTCTCATTTTGAGTTTAAATTAAATACAAGCCAAAACTATTAATGTATTACATAATACATATGCGCAAACGATTGCGTAAAATGTTTTTGTAAAATCAAATTAATCATGTATTCAATGTTTGATTATTACTTTCAATTCCGAACTAATGCTGTATAATTTAATTGTAGATATTTATCTTTAACTGTCTTTTAATCTTTGGTATTTTCTAATAAACTTTACTGATGTTATAACTAAACTGCCTTTTAATCTAAGGAAAATGGCTTGTGCGCATTTAAAAAATCTTAAGACAATTAACTGCATATTTAATGCAAGAAAAATAGTATCGCAATTTAAAATAAAAAATCAAAAAGTTAATGCTGCATTTTCTCGAAGCTAACAAGGTGTCAGAACCAATATTTGTTTCAACAATTGAAACGAATGATGTATATTGAAAAGCTATACTAACTATTTTGACATTTTGTGGGTGCAGAAAGGTTCAGGAGAAGTCGAAACCGTCTTTGAAAAATTTAAATATTCCTCGCTATCTAATTTTTACTTTACTAATTACCACATTTTTGTATTGCATCCTAAAACAATACTGTTTTTAAATTGCTTCTCTTTCATGCTAATTCTTTCTGTATTGAAACATATCAGCATGAAGTAGGATGTAATGGTTTTATTTAATTCTGTTTTTGATATTTTTCCAATTACTATTACAAGCGGTGATAGTAATGAGTAGCTGCAGCTCTTTTTGCAGATTGAAAGAGAAATTGCAAGTAATGAAATTGTCAATCAGGAATTATTGATTTCATATCTTAAAATTTTATTGATTAAACTCACTCGGTTAAAAAATCTTCAGAACCCCAGTTATACAACCATACAAAGCTATCCGGGGCGATAACACAATTAATTGCATTAGTTAATGAACAGTTTGACCAAGAGCACAAACCTTCATTTTATGCCGATCAGTTAAATCTTAGTCAAAAGGCATTAAGCAACAGTTTTCGTAAATACCTTGGAAAGAATATCCCGGCAGTTATCAATGAAAAGTTCTTGCTGAAGGCCAAGTGGCAACTACAATACACTTGTTGCCAGGTAATAGAGATTTCAGCTATGCTTGGATATTCTGATGAGTAATATTTCAGTAGATTTTTTAAAAAGTACACTGGTTTGTCACCAAAATTATTCAAGAAAAAAGAAGGAAGATAGAAGGGGCATTTGTTCATCCCTTAATGTATCTCGTTTATTTCCGGAAATTAAAGTAAAGTGCAGTTTTGCATAAACGAAATATCACTTATGTATCGTTTTTTTTATTAAGCAAGCTCACTTCAGAGCCTAAGAATTGATTTTTGTCTTGTAAGGTTAGTGATTGAATTATTTTGGATTGGAGGATTAAAAGCTTTTCGCTATGAGGCAGTCGGAATTGTTCAGTTTGTTGCGAATAGCCCGTTTATGAGTTTTTTTACGTTAAACCTGTTCCTAGTATAAAAAAAATAAATAAAGAGGGTGAATAAAAACCGGAAAATATCGCATGGCATATTCATAATAATACCTATTTATTTTCCTATGGGCTAGATGCCTTGATTGTTGTAATTGAGTTGTTAATTTCAACCTATCCATTTTGACCTGACGTTTCAGAAATAGGCAGTTTTTTATGTTTGCTGATGTCTTTTATTGCTTTATCATTTCTTATTAAAACACCAGAAGTAAATATCCTGTATTGGACGATGCCCAATATATATTTCCTTATTTGAGTGTTGCAGGAAGATTTGTTTTGTAAGATATTATTATGCTCGGGGCGAGTATTGCCACTATGGTCCAAGCAGCTAAAAAAATACTTGAAACAAAAAAATATAAGATCCTCAATATTTGTAAAAGCAAAAAATTAATAGGTTATCTCGTATTTAATATAAAGAGGATTAAGTTTATTATTACTTCATGAAAAAGTAAGAGACCTGCGATTATAAACATTCTATATTTTAATCAGGAGTTTTATAATTTTTATGTCCGAGGGATTGTATGAGGATGAAATTGTTTTGATTAGAGATGTTAAAGCGGGCGATGAGCAGGTTTTTAAGAAAATTTATTTAGTCGTCCTTTCAAAAACTTGTAAGTATAACCAGGTAAGTATTAAGGGGAAATAATGCTTAAAAAAAATCTGCTTTAAACGGGTAACTTGCACTTTAAATCCTGCTGATTTTTTTGTAAAAAACTCATTTATTCTCCACAACCGGCCTGTTTTCCATTGACGATATCACTGCTGATATTAAAACAACTGCGTAGCCTTAGTGATGAAAACATCGTTATACATTGGCAACAACTGCTTTTGATTATCAGAACAGTTTATTGAAATTTTATTGTCTTAAATAAAAATGACTTTTTAACGGACGGTGAATTAACTTAATTTAGCAAAAAAGATTGTTAGCAGGCAAAAATAAATATGTCATCTGAAAAAGTTAATAGTATCGAATTTCTGCAATTTCTTAAAAATAATGATGCTGAAGCCTGGCAGTATCTAATTCGTATTTACTTTCCCGTATTGTGCAGATTTGCCCAAAAAATCCTTCAGGATAAAGCTGCGGCTGAGGATATTGTAACAGATGTTTTTATTAAGCTCTACCAGAAAACTCCCGAATTCGAACATATAAATCATGTTAAAAAACACTTGTATGTAACAACACGTAATGCAAGTTTAAACTTCATTCGAAGCAGGGAGAGAGAAAAATTAAGAAATGAAATATATGTAAACTTTCATCTTCAAGAAGAGGATAATAAATATGAAGAAGAAATTTTATTTTCAGAGTTATTGGCCGAAATCAGAAAGGAAGTTGATAAACTCCCGCCAAAAATGAGGGAGATCTTCATTCTTTCTTATTTCAAAAAAATGACCAATGAAGATATCGCATCTTATTTACAGTTGTCTAACCAAACAGTACGTAATCAAAAAACATCAGCTCTGGCATTGCTTCGAAAAGTTTTAAAAGGCCGGTATACCTTTCATTTACTTATAATTCTGCTGAATGTTCAAAAATTTTGTAAATAAATTTCTTTCTTCTGGTACAATCAACGTTTGCTGGTGTTATATATAATAATATAAAGCAAAAGTAATGAATGATGACAGGGCTTATGAATTAATATACATAGCCGGCCTGATAAAAGGAGCATGGTTTAATACATTAACAGATGAGGAATATGAATATCTTGAAAACTGGAAAAATAAATCAGACAAAAACCGGGAACTCGCCGATAAAATTAATAAGCGTGGCAGGATATCCGAGGAATTATCGTCCTTTGAGCAATTTGATATCGACAGAGCAACAAATCAATTTCTTACAGAAACAGGGTTAAAAGATAAAACAGTAAACAATGCCGTCATTCGTACATTCAGTAATAAGTTCTGGAGATGGTCAGCTGCAGCAGCTGTAGTGTTTTTTGTTTCTGCAGGATGGTATTTTTTTTCTAATATAAAGGACAGCAACACTAATCTTCAGAAAACAGCAAAGACTGCTACATACAATTTTGTTAAACCTGGTGGTAACAAAGCAATACTTACACTTTCAGATGGAGCACAGGTTGTTTTAGACAGTATTGGCAATGGTTTAATACGTACAGATGGAAATGTAAACATAGTTAAGCTTGAAGACGGAAAATTGTCTTATTCGGGATCAGATGAGAATGAGACCTCAAAACAACAGTACAACACCATCACCACTCCCCGTGGAGGAAAATATCAAATCACTTTACCAGATGGAACAGGTGTATGGTTAAATTCTGCATCATCTATCACATTTCCAACTTCTTTTAGTGGCAACGAACGTCTTGTAAAAATATCTGGTGAAGCTTATTTCGAAGTAACGCATCAGCATTCAAAAGAATCAACTGAATTGATGCCTTTTGTTGTTGAAGTTGCTACCAGCAGGATCACTGTCTTGGGAACACGATTTAACATTAACGCTTATGCGGATGAGGAAGCTTTGCGAACTACACTCGTGGAAGGATCAGTAAAAATCAGCAATGGAAAAAATACAACGATAATTATACCGGGCGAACAGGCTTCATTAAAAGCGGGTGAAGCTAATTATAAAATAGTTCATCCGGATATTGAAGAAGTACTTGCATGGAAAAATGGAAAGTTTTTATTCAGGAATGCAAATGTTCAATCAATAATGCGGCAACTTTCAAGATGGTATGATATTGATATCCATAGTACCGAAGATTTGTCTGGTATCAGCTTTTCCGGCGGCATATCACGAAAAGACAGAATTGAAAAGTTGTTAGAACTACTTGAACTGGATGGCCGTTTGAAATTTACTTTGAACGGAAATGTATTGACGGTAACCAGAAGAAAATAACAGCATTAATAATTTAATGACTTTAGTAAACTTTTATTTCTAAAACACAAATTGATTGCTATGCCAACTTAAAACAAAAATGTAAGTAACCAAATATAAAAGAATCCTGCGGGGGCAGGATTCCTGAAAGTTCTGGTTACACTTATTCCTTCTATTGAAAAAAGAGACAAACGTGTTATTAACCAAAACATTACAAAAGTATGAATTCAAATGTTAAGGCAACGATTTCAAAACTCAGAAATCAATTGCCTCCCAAAATGCTGCTCTATATGAAATTAACTGCTTTTCTGATTTTTGTAGCCTGCCTAAATATTCAGGCAAAGTCTTTTTCTCAAAGCGTTTCTATTTCAGGGAAAAATCTTTCTCTGGAAAGGGTTTTTGATTTTGTGAAAAGTCAGACTGATTACGATGTGCTATATAATCCGGAGTTGTTGAAAAATTCAAAACCAGTTACATTATACGTTAAAAACATGGAGCTTCAAAAAGCTCTGGAGCTTTGCTTCAAAGATCAGCCGATCACATTTTTTATCCGGTACAATACGATTGTTGTTACCACAAAGCCTAACGAGAATAATGAAAAGCAATTACCCGTTCCCTCAGCAATGCAAATAACAGGGAAAGTTTCATCTTCTCTTGGTGAAGCTTTGGGTGGTGCAAGTATTATAATAAAAGGCAAATCAAAGGGTGTAACAACAAATGAAAATGGTTTTTTTGTGATCGATGCCGAGCCAAACGATATCCTGATCATTTCGATGGTAGGGTATTTACCATTGGAAATATCTGTTGGTAACAAAACTAATTTGAATATTGTTTTGAAACAAGCTGAAGCAAAAACCGAAGAGGTTGTAATCGTCGGTTATGGAACACAAAAAAAATTAAGTGTTGTCAGCTCGGTAAGTACAGTTAAAGGTTCCGAGCTCAAATTTCCAGCAAGAAATATTTCAACCAATTTAGCTGGTCAGGTAGCTGGGTTAATTGCCATTCAGCGAAATGGTGAACCGGGATATGATAACGCAGATTTCTGGATCAGGGGAATCAGCACCTTTGCTGGTGGTACAAAACCACTGGTTTTAGTTGATGGTGTTCCCAGATCATTAAACGATATTGAAACTGATGAAATTGAAACATTTTCAGTATTAAAAGATGCAGCAGCCACTGCAGTATATGGTGCAGAAGGTGCAAATGGTGTTGTAATCATTACCTCTAAACGTGGACAAGCAAGAGTTCCTGTTATTTCTTTCAGAGCTGAACATAGTGTTGCCGTACCAGACAGGTTACCAAAATTTGTTCCATCAGATCAATACCTTTCACTTTATAATGAGGCCCTTAGAAACGACGGACAAAGTCCTATTTTCAGTGATTCTTTGATCAATCTTTATAGAACTAAAGCTGATCCCGATTTATATCCAAGTGTTGACTGGATTGATGTTATGCTTAAAGACAGAACATTGAAACAACGTTATACTTTGAACGTAAGAGGTGGATCGGACAAATCTAAATATTTTATATCGGGTGCATATTTTAACGAAGAAGGTTTTTTTAAAAACGACCCAACAAACAGGTACAAAAATAATATTGGTGTTAAGCGATTTAACCTGAGAAGTAACATTGATATGGAGGTATCAAAAACAACTACTGTAAGTGTTGATCTGTCAGGCCAGTATCTTATTACGAATTATCCAGGCACAGGAACAGGAACAATTTTCAGACAAATGGTTTTAACGCCACCTTATGTGTTCCCTCCAGTATATAGTGATGGAACTATCTCTACTTTTCGCCAGGAAAGAGATGCAAACATGCGGAACCCTTATAATATGCTGATCAATTCAGGTTACGCAAAAGAGTGGAGAAGTGCTATTCAATCTTCTGTTAAAGTGAATCAGAAATTAAATTTTATTACACCAGGATTAACATACAGAGCATTAGTAAGCTATGATTATGATGGATTCTTTGGTGCAAAAAGAACTTATAACCCCAGTCGTTATTTTGCTACAGGAAGAGATTCTACTGGAAAACTGATATTTTCAAAAACAGTTTCAGGTTCTCCTGACTTGAGTGATCCTGCTGAAAGTAACAGTGCAGAGAAAAGAGTATATTTCGAAAACTCCCTCAATTACGCCAGAACATTCGGCAAACATGTTATAGGAGGAATGATTTTGTATATGCAAAAAGAAACTCAGTATTATAATGAGGCTTTAGCATTTAAAAAACAGGGGTTGGTAGGCAGGGCTACTTATGCATATGATAACAGGTATTTTCTTGAAGGTAACTTTGGATATACTGGTAGCGAAACCTTTGCGAAAGGGTATCGTTTCGGCTTTTTTCCAGCTGTTGGTTTAGGTTATCTTGTTTCAAATGAAAAGTTCTATCCCAAATCTTTGAAAGATGTTGTATCCAGCATTAAATTGAGAATATCTTATGGACGTACAGGTAATGACAATACTGGTGGTGCAAGATTTTTATACCGCCCTACATTTAATTTCGGAGCAACAGGATTTAACCAGGGAATTACAAGTGGTGGTGGTGCTAATGGCTATGGTAATGGTATAACAGAAGATCGTTTTGAAGCACCTTATTTATCATGGGAAATTGAAGATAAAAAGAATGCTGGTATGGATATCGGCTTCTTTAATGGGAAAGTGCAGATTGTTGCTGATTATTTTAAATACGAAAGAAGCGGTATCTTATTGCAGAGAAGAACTGTTCCTGCCGCTGCTGGTTTCAGACAATCACCATGGCAAAACTATGGTCGTGTAAAATCATGGGGATTTGACGGCAGTATGGATGCAAATCACACTTTCGCAAATGGATTAAAACTAAGTTCAAGAGCGACTTATACATTTACCAGAAACAAGATTACGGAATATGATGAGTTACCACAACCTTATACATGGATGGCTGTTACTGGAAAAAGAGTAAGTGAAAATACACTTTACATCGCCGAACGTCTCTATACCGAAGATGATTTTGATGTAACGATGAATACGAATGGTACAAAATCATATACACTTAAACAAGGACTTCCTATACCTACTTTAGGAGGCTTATTAGGTCCTGGCGATATTAAATATGTTGACCTGAATAATGATGGAAAAATTGATCAATTCGATAGAAAAATTGGAGTAGGAAACCCTTACACTCCAGAGGTTATTTATGGTTTTGGGCTGAATGCAGAGTATAAAGGTTTTTATGTTAGTGTGTTCTTCCAGGGAGCAGCCAAAACATCTACTGTTTTAGGTGGTAATGAAATAGCTGGTTGGTATCCTTTTAGTTGGGGATTTGACCAGTCGAATTACAGGCAGTTTGCCTTAGACCATTGGACTGTAGATAAAAATACCACATCAACTCCTTTAATGCCAAGGTTACATATGAATAATACAAGAGCTGCAAATAATACTGTTGCAAGTACCTGGTGGTTAAGAGATGCCGGTTTTCTGAGACTCAAGAATGCAGAAATAGGATACAATTTTCCTGCAAAATTGCTTGACAAAGTAAAACTGAAAGCAGGTCGTATTTACATGATGGGATATAACCTGGCTTTATGGGATAAAATTAAATACTGGGATCCCGAGACTGGTAATGCGAATGCAGGAAATGCTTATCCCAACAGTCGTATCTATACTTTGGGTGTTGAAGTTTCTTTTTAAAAGTATCATTCTCAAAAGCTAAAAATTACCTAAGAAATATCCGTAAAAATTCACAGGCAGTTTAAATCATAAGCAATGAAATTTTTTTGGATAAAGTATATGGCTAAAATCAATAAAAAAGATTCACATGAAACTATATAAATTAATTCTGCTTTTCATAGTTGTCAGTTCATTGACATCCTGCAAGAAATATCTGAATGTTTCGGATGAACTTGCAGGTGGCTTGACTAATATTGATGAAGTGTTTAAAAATCCTGCATACACCAGGCGTTGGTATGCAAATGTTATGTCCGGTGTTCCTGATTATTCAATGATCATAAGAGCTGACTGGGATGCGGGTGGACAAACAGGTTTGCACAATCCTTGGTCAACTATGACTGATGAAATCAATGCTACTTATGGTATGTCATTACCTTTTTTGTCTTCGAAAAATGCAAGTAACATGGGGTTTCATCGTTGGACAATTCTCTACCAACTTATACGGCAGGCAAATATTTTTTTGGAGAAGGCGCAAATTATTCCTGCATCAGGAACAGATGCCGATAAACTTGACCAAGCTGAATTTGATAAACTAAAGGCAAACGTGCTGTTTATGCGGGCTTATTATCATTACCTTTTGTTTGAACAGTATGGTCCAATCCCTATTGTTAAGAGATCTTATTCGTTGACGGAGGATATTGATTTGCCAAGAAATACAGTGGATGAGGTTGTTACGTTTATTTCAAAGGAATTGGATGATGTAATGCCTTTACTTCCACAATCTCCAATTACAGATGAACAATTGCGTGCTAACCCAACAAAAGGAGTGGCGTTAGCTGTAAAAGCAAAACTATGGATGTATGCTGCAAGCCCATTATATAATGGTGGTTATACTGAAGCATTGAGCCTTAAAGATTCAACTGGTAAAGCTTTATTTCCTGCTGCTGATCCCGAAAAATGGAAAAAGGCCCTTGCAGCTACAAAAGCTGTTATTGATTATGCACAGTTAAACGGCCACAAATTATATGTTGCACAAACAAATGGAGTAGATGATCCTGATAAATCTGTTTATGATTTGTTTCAGTTATACAATGATGAAATTATATGGGCTAATCCAAATAATGGATGGAATGGAATGGATGGTGACCGTATCGAAAGAAGGTCAACCCCACGGAGTGAACCCAATGGTTTGGGAAGTTCTTCTGTGTTGCAGGAATTGGTAGATGATTTTTACATGAAAGATGGAAAACCAATTAATAACACTTCATTCCTTTCTGCATCACCACTATATTCCGAATCGGGTTTCAGTAACTTTAATGGCGTACAGGTATATAATATGTGGATTAACAGAGAGCCAAGGTTTTATAATACAGTATTTTTTGCTGGACGTAAATGGCATATCTCCAATAAGCCCATTTATTTTTATGTTGGTTCACCAAATGACCGCAGTGGACAGGCTCCACTGAATGGATATCTTTTATATAAGAGATTTAGTAAAAAAGTTCACAAAACTAGTCCTGGTGTTGCAAGCGTTTTCAGGCCATCTATTATTTTCAGGTTAGCGGAGTTTTATTTGCTTTATGCCGAAGCTTTGAATGAAGTTGAACCAGGAAACCCTGATGTTTTGAAATACGTAAACTTGGTAAGAAAAAGAGCAGGCATTCCTGATCTTGAAACTTTGAATCCGGCAATTGCAGGAAATAAAGATTTGCAAAGAGCCGCAATACAAAGAGAAAGCCGTATAGAGCTGGCAACAGAAGGGCAACGTTATTTTGATGTAAGACGCTGGATGATTGCAGAAACACCTTCAGGCAGACAAGGTGGAGATTTCTTTGGTATGGATATGAACGGAGATGCGAATACATTTTATACAAGAACAAAATTCCAAACCCGTGTTTTTGAAAGGAAAATGTATTTATATCCAATTCCGTTTACTGAAATGCAGAAAAGTAAAAAATTGGTACAAAATCCAGGTTGGTAGTTAAACAATGATTTTGGGTGCGTTCAGTTTTTTTACGGCATCGAAATCTTCTTTTATAAAAATCTTGAAGTTGATGGAAGCTGCCGGGAAATTTGAATGCACCCAAAAAATTAAAAAGATTAATCGTCTTCTGATGGATAATTTATGTAGTGCTATGATTTAGAAATTATAAAGGGGCTCTTTTGTGTGAAAGATGAGAATGCCTTCATTACGCAACTATTGTCAGGAATAATGGGCAATTCAATGTTAAGAAATAAGTTGTGCAATGATTAAGGTTAAGCTGAGCGGATACAGGGCATTACAAGTAAATAGCTAATTCAAAGAATAGTTATGAATTTTATTTCATCATAATTATGTTTCAAAGCCGGAACCTGCCTGTTGATCTGTAAGTAATTATTGTAATTTATTTTATTTTTCATAATGCAGAGGTATCATCATAAAAACCACAACAAGACATGAAAAGAAAGGAGTCAATAAAAGCAGGATATTGTTTGCCTGTAATCGTATTATTGGTTTTTTTGTCGGGAGGTTGTTCTAAATCGAAGGCATTTGCGTCGCCAAACCCGCAACCTCAACAAGTTGTGCATGTACTGCCAAAGGATTCGAATTATATTTCATTGAATAGTTCGAAAGTTACAGAGGCATATTTAACTCCTTCTAAATGGTATAGTTATTCGTGGGAGGATATTGATTACTCCAATGTAACACATATTGTGTTTTCTTTTTTGCGGCCAGCTTCTGCTTCGGATCCTGCACTTACTTATGGAGATGCTGCTTATGAAACGGCTGCTTATAGTTTATATTCAACACTAGCCAACAAAACACATTTAGCGTATGGAGATAAGTTGATAGCCAGAGCTAATGCTTTAAATGTAAAAGTATTGGTTGGTGTTGCTGGTGGAACGGGCCAGAATGCAAGGGATCTTGCTGCAATATTTGCCAGTGAACAGTTACGTAAACAATTTATAAGCAATCTTGTAAAACTTTGCGAAGAGCGTTCTTATGACGGCGTTAATCTGGATTATGAATACCCGGCTTCTCCAAGTGATGGGTTAGGAATTACAAATTTTGCGCAGGAGCTCAGGGTTGCATTTGTACAATCACCTATTTTGTCAAAGAAAGATATGCTTATCACGATGGCTGTTCCTACCGGAGATTGGGCGGGAAAATATTTCGATTTTCCGACACTAGCAAAATGCTGTAACTGGTTTTCTCCAATGACTTATGAATTTGCCACCAGCTGGACAACAAAGTTCAGCTTTAACAGTCCGATTTATACAAGTGCAGGCGCTGGCGCAACCTCTGCCATTTCAACAACTGTTGACTATCTAAAAAACACACGCTCTTTGAACCCTTTACAGATTGTAATTGGTGTTCCTTTTTTTGGATGGGTCTTCAGCAACTATTCGCAGCTTGGCGAAGCAAAATCAAATGGTAATGGAACGGATAAGTCTTATACGGCACTTTATAATCAGTATATTAAAAACATGCCTTCTAACGGCTTTGTCTATTTCTGGAATGATGAATGCAGGCAGCCATACCTAGTAAATACAACAACCAGAGAAATGATTACTTATGATAATGAAATGGCCATCATTGAAAAATGTAAATACATAAAAGCAAATGGGTTAAAAGGAGCAATGATATGGGAGTTGTCAAGAGGATTTATTTCAGGTGCTTCTGATCCAAATCCTTTACTCACAACTATTGGTAATAATTTGTTGAAATGATTTAATAAAATATTAAGTATTTACTTATTATCTGAATCAACAAACTTGTTTTAGCTATTATTATTGTTGTTGTATTTACTGCCAATTGTATGTTTCATTGAATTTTTGAAAATATGCAATTTTGATTTGAATTGGAATAAGTAGGAATCATTCACGAAGAAAAAAAGAACATTATGTATAAAAAGAACTTTATTGTTTTTTCATTGCTGTTTTTGTTTATAGCAAATCTTTTTGCTCAATCAAAACCCAATATTGTGATTATTGTGTCGGACGATCATGCATTTCAAACAATCGGGGCATATGGAAATAAGCTTAATGCAAGTCCCAATATTGATCGCATTGCCAAAGAAGGAGTTGTCTTTAACAAGGCGTATGTAACAAATTCAATTTGCGGACCAAGCAGAGCCGTTATCTTAACCGGTAAATACAGCCATAAAAACGGCTTTAAAGACAATGAACATTCTTTCTTTGATGGTTCGCAAAATACGTTTATCAAAGAACTTGGAAGAGCGGGCTATCAAACGGCGTGGATTGGTAAATGGCATTTGGAAACGAAACCACAAGGATTCAGTTTCTGGAAAATACTGCCAGGGCAAGGACAGTATTACAACCCTGACTTTATTGGAATGGATAGTTCCAAAAACAGAATGGAAGGGTATGCTACCAGCCTCATTGAAGATGAAGCTGAGAATTGGTTAAATAGCAGAGATACGTCCAAACCATTTTGTATTGTCATTGGACACAAAGCAACACATCGTACATGGATTCCTGATCTGGGTGATCTTGGAAGATTCGATAACATCCAATTTGCACTTCCTCCAAATTTCTATGATAACTATAACGGCAGGCAAGCTGCTGCTGTTCAGGATATGACAATTGCAAAAACTCTTCGTATGGGTTATGATCTGAAAATGTTTGAAAATGAACAGGAAGAAAGCAAGGAAGGAACCATCAGCCGAATGACTGTGCAGCAAAGGGCTGCATTTGATGCCTATTACCAACCCATCTACAAGGATCTTCAGCAAAGAAAGTTAACGGGAAATGCGCTGACTGAATGGAAGTTTCAGCGTTACATGCGTGATTATATGAGCACTGCTGTATCATTAGATCGTAATATCGGGCGAACATTGGATTACTTAGATGCGCATCAGCTGACTCAGAATACGATAGTTATTTATGTGTCAGACCAAGGTTTTTATATGGGTGAACATGGCTGGTTTGATAAACGATGGATGTATGAAGAATCATGTCGTACACCATTCCTGATGCGTTACCCGGCTTTGATAAAGCCTGGAACAACGAATAACGAAATGGTGATGAACCTTGATATTGCTCCAACCTTACTTGAAGCTGCAGGTGTTCCTGTACCTGCTGATATGCAAGGGATATCTATTTTGCCCTTGTTAAAAAGTAACAAAGTAAAAGGCAGGCAGACTATTTATTATCATTATTATGAAAATGGAGAACATGCAGTGTCTCCACATTTCGGTATCCGTACGAAAAGATATAAACTCATTCGGTTTTATACAAGGGTTAACTGCTGGGAGTTGTATGATCTGGAAAAAGATCCTTCTGAAATGAATAATTTATTTGGTAAAAAAGGATATGAAAAAATTACGCAGCAGTTGAAAAAAGAGTTGAATGATCTGATCAGATTATACGATGACAAAGATGCAGCTGCAATTCTTCTTCAGCAGTAAACGGATTTATAAGTTATTTAGCAATCGTAAAGTGATTGAAATTTATCCAGAAAAAATATAAAGTTATATGTCAATTAAAATTAAGCCAGTGATTGTTTTTTATTTATTGACTCAGAAAGTGTTTTAGCTCAGAGGATAATTTGTTCTGATGTTAATAATATCTATTAACCGTGATTAAAAATAATTTTCAAAAAAAACATATTATGAAGTATTTTTTTTTTATTTTATTAGGTATACTCTTTTCTACTGTTCTATTTGGCCAACGAGATACAATCCAACTGAACGATCAGTGGAAATTTAAGATTGATTTGGCAGGGAAAGGTATGGCTGATCAATGGTATCTTAACATATTAGATGGTGCAAAAGAAGTTCGTTTGCCTCATACCTGGAATATTGAAGATAAAAGTCAAAACCATTACGGTTGGGGTTGGTATCAACGTAAACTGTTTATTCCTTCTAACAGGAAGGCACAAAATGTACTCTTGGAGTTTGGGGCTGTTAACCATACTTCCGTTGTATTTCTAAATGGAGTAAAAGTTTTTGAAAATACGGGTGACGGTTTTAATAAATTCACGATAAATCTTAACGGTAAGCTTTTGTATGGAAAGGAAAATATTATTACTGTTGCTGTAAACAATGCATATAATCAACATAAAGTTCCTTTTGGGACTTCATTTGACTGGCCCAATGATGGAGGAATAGTCAGACCAGTAAAATTAATTGTAAGCGAAAAGCCTTCTGCTGCCTATATACATGTTACTCCCGTTCTTTTAACAGCAACGAATGAAGGTAAACTCAATATAAAAATAGGATTTGAAAAGCAGGAAGATATTCAGCTGGAGATACAGGTGCAGGAAGAAAACCAGGTAACGAACAACATTGTTTATCAAAAAGTGTTACAGCCAAGATGGGTGAACCATGAAGCCATAACAGATGTATTACTTAAAGAGATTCATCCCTGGCATTTTGATTTTCCCAATTTGTATAAAGTGAAAGTGACTGTTCTTAAAAAGAAAAAAGCGGTGGATATGGTTGCCTCTAATATTGGTTTCAGGGAATTTAAATTTATTAACGGGCAAACCTATTTGAATGGTGAAAGAATAAAACTGATGGGAGTGGAGTGGACAGCCGGTTCCAATCCTGATTTCGGATTTGCTGAAAGCGATTCACTGATCATTGCCATGGGAAAACTGATGAAACAGGTGAATTGTATTTTCAGCCGTCAGCATTTTCAGCAGGGTGATGTATTTTATGATTTTTGTGACCGGAACGGAATTCTTGTACAGCAGGAAGTGCCGCTGTGGGGGCCAGAGACACCTGCCAATGATACTATCCGGGAAATTGCAGGAAAACAACTGGCAACGATGATCAATACCCTGTATAATCATCCCAGCATTTTTTCATGGGGTGTAGGTAATGAATTGCGTGCCAGAGATAACGATATGAAAGCAATGATCAGTTATCTGCTTTCTTATTCAAGAAGTCTTGATTCTTCACGATCAACAGCCTACGTTAGTAATACATTAACGCAAAGTTTTTTTAACCGCCCTGACTTTGTTCCGGATGCTGCCAATGAAGGTGATTATCTGATGATGAACGAGTATGGCGGAAGCTGGTGGCCTGTTTCGCAGGGAAGTATCGGTAATTATATTGACAGTGTTCATCTCAGTTACCCAGATAAACCATTTTTTATTTCGGAATTCGGACTTTGCGAACCTAATTTTAAAGGTGGTGATGAACGCAGGATAGAAGATATTATTTATCACATGGCTATCTATGAATCGAAGCCTTATCTTGACGGAGCTATCTATTTTGATCTTACTGATTACAGAACACATTACCCGGGAACTACAGAGGAAAATAAATACAGGAGAAGAGTTCACGGAGTTTATGATATGCATGGGAATCCCAAACCTTCGATGAAAATATTACGGGAATATTCATCGCCGGTGGAGCTGATGGGTTTTGTGCAGGGCAACAAGGGAAAAATGTATGTAAAACTGATTGGTAATATCGGATTGCCTCAGCATACTGTAAGAGGATATAAGCTATATGTAAGCAACGAGACAGATAATTATGCCACTACAAAATCTTATGATATTCCGGAAATAAAACCTGGTCAAACTGTTCTTGTTGAAGTGAATGCAAGTGTTGGTTCTAAAGCTATTATTACAGTTGTGCGGCCATATGGATTTATTGCTACGCAAAAACAATATTAACGAGTATAACGCTTTTGCCCGTTTTAATGCTGTATTATTTTTATTTTAAAATATTCCGGAAAATAATATTTCAAAAAATACCCCTTCCCTTTGGAAGGAGTATTTTTTATAATCGAGTTTCAAAAGCTTAATGACATTTGCAGTTGTAAATTTGAAGTGTCGATAGTCATACCGAAAATATTATAAAAAGGCAACCATACAACTGGTTGCCTTTTTATGTTGATGAATAATGATTGTTTACGGTATCTTGGGAAAGAAATAATTGTTACCTGTATTTTTTCGTTTTTTTATTAAACTTAAAAAAAGACAAAAAAGTCTTTTATTTAAAATGCTTTTCTATATTTGCATTGCATTCAACAGTATATGGTATCTAAAACCTGCGAATACGGAATAAAGGCTTTACTTTTTGTTGCACAAAAATCAGTAGCAACTGAACGGGTAGGAGTACGTGATATTGCCAGGGCTATTGACTCGCCAGAGCCTTTTATTGCTAAAATATTACAGGATCTGGCAAGAAAGGGCTTAGTACAATCTGCTAAAGGGCCTTCAGGTGGCTTTTACCTGGATAAGAAAGGACTGAAGACAAATCTCGCTGAAATAGTATATGCCATTGACGGCGATAAATTATTTACAGGTTGTGGTCTTGGCTTAAAAAGCTGTTCTGCAAAGAATCCCTGTCCGATACATGACCAATTTGCACAAGTACGTAAACAGATAAAAACAATGATGCAATCAACAACACTAGGTGAGTACCCTGCTGCATTAGAGCTTGGAGAACGTTATTTGAAGAGGTAATTTTTTTTTCAATAATAAAAGAGTAAAAGGTCTTAAATTATTAATTATGAGATTCTACTTCGGAAACATAACAATCATGATCCTGATGGCAGCAGCTATTGTTTTTCCTGCACAATTATGTGCACAGACAACAATTGGTGCTGGTATAAAAGGAAGCTGGATGACCCTGTTGCTGCTGTTGTTGATTTTAATTTTTTTGTTAGTGGCTGCCTTTGTGCTTTTGATCAGGGTTAAAGCGTTAAACAGCAGGATTAGTAAATGGAAAGCTGGGGAGAGTAACAGAAGATTTGACAAGCTGCTGCAAAATTTAGACAATGTACAAATTGGAAAATTATTAGAGAGTAAGCATATTGAAAAAATAACAGACCACGCTTATACAGGACCAGGAGGTGGTAAGAAATTTATAGCCCTGCTGATATTTTTTACTGCCTTGATACGAGGCAATTATGTGTATGCACAAAGCACTGAAACAAAAGTGGGTATTTTAAATGAGGGTGGTGTGATTATCACCATTACGCTTATTATGATTCCTATACTTGTCGGCATTGGCCTGATGATTGTAAAACTATCCGGAATGGCCAAAAAGCAAAAGCTTGAACAGGACATTGAGGAAGCAGAGAGATTTGCAGATTACCTGGCAACCATAAATGACCCGGAAGCACTGGAGGCATTAAAAAAAAGAAAAGCGGCATTAGAGTTTGAGCTGAGTAACAATGAACTGACAGGAGATAAAGAAGCTGTTGATCAAAAAGGATTAATCAACAATGTAAATACTAAAGCTGCAATAGCGTTTGTGACGCAGAAAAAAAAGGCGTTAAAAAGACCAGGAATTGACCTACAGTTATCCAAGTTGATTATATGGTATTTTGTTTGTGCTGCTTTTTGGTTAGTTTTTGGAACAAGTATTGGAGAATATGTTGGTATAAAATTCGTTGCACCTGATGCCGATCATTTAAGTTGGTTGAGTTTTGGCCGGCTGCGCCCAGTACATACAAATGCGGTTTTCTGGGGGTGGGCATCATTAGGAATGCTGGGACTGGGTTATTACATAGTTCCTATGGTAAGTAATGTACCGATTGCAAGTATACGAAAGGGATGGTATACGCTTTATTTTATTAATGCTGCTGTTATTTCCGGGACAATTTGTTTAATGGCAGGAATTAACAATGGTGGTGGAGAATACCGTGAATATATATGGCCTGTAATGCTTTTGTTTGCTATTGGCCTGTTTCTTACACTGATCAATTTTATTGCAACTATTGCCAGCCGAAAAACAAAAGAAATCTACATTTCAAACTGGTATATTGTTTCTGCAATTATGTTTGCGCTAACCATTACAGCAGTTGCTTACATACCCTACTGGCAAAACGGTTTGGGAGAAACAATAATCCAGGGTTATTACATGCACCAGGGAGTAGGCATGTGGTTTATGTTGTTTACGCTAGGGATTGTTTATTATATGCTGCCCCAGCAATTGAACAGACCCATTTATTCGTACAGTCTTGGCATACTTGCATTCTGGACACAGATTTTATTTTATACGCTTATAGGCACACACCATTTTGTATTCAGTTCTATACCATGGTGGTTACAAACCGTAGCTATTGCAGGAAGTATGGGGATGGTTATACCCGTTGCTGCAGGAACGACCAATTTTATTATGACTTTTAATGGAGCCTGGCATAAAGTTGCAGGCAGTTATACACTTCCATTTTTTCTTGTTGGTACTGTGTTTTATTTTACGGGATCACTTCAGGGTACTGCTGAAGCATTCCGAAGTACTAATTTGATATGGCACTTCACAGACTTTACAGTAGCGCATTCTCATCTCACTATGTATGGTATAATCTGCTTTTTTGTCTGGGCCGGTATGTATGCAGTGCTGCCCCGTATAACCGGCAGGGAGGCACCGCAACTGACAATCGGGGCGCATTTCTGGCTGGCTTTAATTGGTTTGTTATTTTATACAGTGCCACTGATGATTGGCAGTACACTCAGAGGGCAACTTTGGATGGAGGGAAAACCATTTATTGAAACGGTTGTACATATGGCACCTTATTGGTTATGGAGAGCAATTGGCGGAAGCCTGATGTGGGTATCGCACCTGTTTTTTGCTTACAATTTGTATATGATACTCAGAAAGGCTGAACAAACAGATTTGAAAGAAGCTGCGATCGGGAAGCTAAACAAACCTGTAACTGCTGAGTAAACTTATTTGTTCATTTTAAACAATTCCATATGGAATTCTTCAATAATCATAAACTATTGTTCAGGACTGCTTTTCTTTTTTTTGCAGTACTGACTATACTTGTTGCTATTTTACCTGCATTGAATAACCAGCGAAATAACCAGCCGTTACCTACTTCTGCTCCAATAAGTGAGGATGCAGTAAAGGGTAAAGCAATTTATATTGCCAATGGTTGTGTTGCCTGCCACACGCAACAGGTACGTAATGTGGATATGGATAAAATATGGGGATCAAGACCCAGTATAGCCGCAGATTATGCGGCTATAAAGCGAACTGATTTTTGGCGAAATACTGCTACTTTAATGGGCACTGAACGTACAGGCCCTGATCTTACAGATGCAGGAAACAGGCAGCCGAGCATTGACTGGAATCTTGTGCATTTATTTAACCCACGTGCTGTGGTAAAAGAATCCATTATGCCTGCATATACCTGGCTTTTTACATTGAAAAAACAAGCAGATAAAGGAGATGTTGTGGTGAATGTGCCCAAAGAATTCCTGGAAGGAAAAGAAGGAAAGTTGGTTGCAACAAAAGATGCCCTTTATCTTATTGCCTACCTGCAATCATTAAAGCAGGTAAAATTGCCGGATGGCGTAACCACACCTGAATTTTTATACAAGCAAAAAACAATTGAAACAAAGGCAGGGGGGGCTGGTAATGAACCGGATGGGGTGGCCCTTTATACAGCAAATTGCCAGAGTTGTCATCAGCCTAACGGAGAAGGATTGCCGGGTGCTTTTCCTCCACTGAAGGGCAGCCCGGTTGTGAATGGTGATAACCTGCAACTGTATGTAGATATTATCATGAACGGTTATGATGCCCGTGCAGAATATGCTGTTATGCCTTCTGTTGGAACCAATGCAAATTTAAGTGCTGCGGAAATTACAGCCATCATTAACCATGAACGCACAAGCTGGGGTAACCATGCGAAAAAAGTTACGGAAGATGAGATTAAACGGCTTCTTGAATATGTAAAACTAAAGGCAAAGAACTAATTAGAACTCAAAACGCAGAGAATGAAAAAATACTATATACTGTTATTGCTGCTGATTACCTGTTCAGGTGTTTTTTCCTGTCCTGTTTGTGAGCGGCAGCAGCCTCCCGTACTACGAGGGATTGTGCATCGTGGCGGGCCACAAAGTAACTGGGATTATGTAATTATAGCTGTGATGATTTTTATTGTGCTGTTTACTTTTTTCTTTTCGGTAAAATGGTTACTGAAGCCTGGAGAAAAGCAACCCTCACATATCAAATACCTTATCTTAAATAAACCGGAATATGATGGAAGATAAAAGCAGGATTATTGTATTTATAGATGATGAAGTGCATCCTATTGCATCTTTCAGTGCACCTGTAAATTTTGAACTGGATACCCGGAAACTTGTGGATGGAAAGCATATGCTGAAAATTGTAAGCAAGGACCCGACGGGAAAAGAAGGGATAAGAATCATTCCTTTTGAAATCAAGAACGGACCGGCTATTGATGTTGAAGGGATTCAGGAAGGAGCTGTGGTTGATGGAGTGATACCCATTATGATTAATGCTTACGGAAAAGGGGATCAGAAACGCTTTCTTATTGACGGAAGCGAAACACCTAAAAGTATTCCTTCGTGGGTGTGGATACTAATGATTGGGTTTACGGGATGGGTATTGTACTACCTGTTTACATATATTACAATTTAACAAGGACAGAATGAAACATGATATTCTTAGCATAGAAGATATTCAATTACTGGTTAACCGTTTTTATGAAAAAGCACGAAACCACGAATTACTGGGGCCTGTATTTGATGAACGTATAGGTGATCACTGGCCCGAACATCTAGAAAAAATGTATCGGTTCTGGCAGACAGTATTGCTGAATGAACATACGTATTACAGCAGCCCGTTTCCTCCACATGCTGGACTACCTATTGAATCAAAGCATTTTACAAAATGGCTGCAACTGTTCACTGAAACTGCAGATGAACTTTTTTGCGGTGAGAAAAATGAGGAAGCCAAATGGAGGGCAGGAAAGATGGCGGAATTATTTTCTTTTAAACTGAACCAGCTGCGACAACAGGGAAATAAATACCTGTATAAATACAACTAACGAGAAATGAATGTACAAGGACCGGAAATAGTTTTCCAGTTAGTATACCAGGGGCAGCAACAATTTGTACATACGCATACTTATGCTTACAGGAACCTGATGGTTTTAATTAAGGATACTGTTTTCCCTGATTGTTTTGGGGAATGCGGAGGTATGGGGCGTTGCGGAACCTGTTTGGTTCAGATTTCAGGTGTTCAACCATCGTTCAAAACCATGGATCGGAATGAGAAGGCCACTCTTTTAAAAAATGCTGTAAAAGACTGCAGAAGCAGGTTAGCCTGCCAAATTTTGGTTGATGAACAATTACAGGGAGCAGTTATTGAAATACAGGATGATTATTTGCAGATGTAACAGACGTTTTTACAGTAACGATTTGTTCTTTGTTTTTTTTGATTTTAAGGTTACAAAAAGCTTTGCCTTTGTTCGAAGCTTTTTGTTTAATGAAATTTACTTTGTCAAGATAAAGTAGATAAATTATTTAATCCAAGAGAGTGTTTCTATCATCCATAAGTAAAAAAATAAAAAGCCAATAAAGTTTAATAGTCCAAAGAAAACCTCATTAAATAGATTATTTTCAAAAAGAGAGAATTTTGCTTAATTGCAAAAAGTCATGATTGTTATAGTAAATAACATGGAGAGATTTGACACAAGCATACTATTGTTAAAATTGTATTTTGCGAATAAACAAGGGTTTATGGAATGTGTAAAATAATGACTAGCTATTCCAATAATCCAAGAAGCTATCAGCGATGAATATTTTGCTTTGATTGAATAAGATCACTATTTATATTTTAATGTGTTTTTAATATAGTAATACAATTGAGATTTTGATATGTTATTTAATTCAATTTATAATTGTGTACTAAGTAAATAGTTGCATTAAAATATTTTGAATGTCTTCCATTAAAAGGTTCGAACTCAGGGTAGTCATCCCGACGACTTATTTCCGGAAATAATATTCCGGGAAATAATATTTCAGCGAATACCCCTTCCGATTGGAGGGGCATTTTTTATAAATCGAGTTTAAAAATCTTAATGAGATCAGAGGTTAGTAAGTTTGAAGTTCCAATAGTAATCTTGACAAAAAAAATCACATTGCTGCGTAGCTTTTTCATTGTGATCGTTCACATTTAAGAAAAAATTTGAACGGCGATTTGCTAAGTGGTATTGTTACAACTTGTAAATAGTTTCGGGCTTATAAATAGTTGTTTAGTACAATTTGTTGATATATTCATTTAAAGAAGAAAGAATTCTTATGTCTGATCATGCTTTATTTGCCATCTTCTCAAGTTTGAAAATGGATTTTATTTTTTGATATTACTTCAGCACTGTTCTGTTTAACAATAATTGCTTTTTTTCAAGTAATCTTTTTAATAGCACAACCTGATTGCCAGCCCTTACGAAGTTGTGACCAG
Source organism: Chitinophagaceae bacterium UBA1931 (assembly GCA_002337125.1). Lineage (GTDB taxonomy): Bacteria > Bacteroidota > Bacteroidia > Chitinophagales > Chitinophagaceae > Lacibacter. Next base: position 29,458 of record DDFJ01000003.1, on the reverse strand, counting down.
GATATTTTTCGCCATAATACATGTCGTTATTTAGGTAATCTGTGAGGAAACGGATTGATTGCATGTAAATCATGAATACCCCCGAGTAAAAAAAATATTGCTTTTCTGTTTCACTTAAAACATCTTTCATTTCGTTGTAGTAACCTGTTACAACTGCTGTATAGAAATCATCTCTTATTTCGATTTTGCTATAGTCTTTCTCTTCTTCACTAACAGGGGAAAGATAGGTGCGAATCATATCGCCAAGGTCGCTGATGAAATACCCCGGCATAACAGTATCGAGATCAATAACGCAAAGCCCTTTATTGTTCTCGCCAAATAATACGTTACTGATTTTTGTATCATGATGAGTGACTCTTTTTTTAAAATCCTTGTTTTCACAAATCTTTTCGTATTCTGTTACTATGAATGTTAGTTGCAATAATTCATTAATCAGGTTTGCAGCCGATTGTAACCTTTCCGGATTTCCATTTTTTAAGGCGGAACGGAACTGGCTGTATCTTAAGGTTAGATTGTGAAAGTCAGGAATAGTGACTTTTAATTTCGTAACATCAAACTCATTTAAAATTCGAGTGAATTTCCCAAATTGTGAGGCTGCTTCATAAGCTTGTGAAGCAGTTTGCACAACATCAACAGAGTGGGAGTCTTTGATAAACGGAAACATCCTGAAATATCCTTCCTGTTTATCATGCAAATATGTTTTTTGATCTTTTGTTAAAACAGGAGAAGCAAAGAGGTAATCTGGGTGGTTGCTTTTAATGTATTCTGCAATGCAGTCAATATTTGCAGAAATACTTTCGGGCTCTTTGAATACGTTTTCATTGATTTTTTGAAATATATATTTATTACTAATTCCAGATTTGACAACCCATGTGTTATTGATAAGGCCACTGCCGAACGGAAGAACAGAGATCGGTTGTTCTTCAATATTGTATTCATTTAATAGGGATAACATTTGTATCAATTTTAATTCTAAGAGCTCACTGAAATATCTGTTGATTTTATTTGTTGATCAGAAAGTCAGTTTGCTTATTGCACATAATGATTGAGATTTATCTTGCAAGCCATCCTCCATCTACAGGAAAAATAGTGCCATGAACATATGATGATGCATCTGAAGAAAGAAAAACAACCGGTCCTTTGTAATCATCCGGAGTACCCCACCGTGCTGCAGGTATTCGTGCTAGGATCGATTCATTTCTCTCCATGTCTTTTCTTAAATCTTTTGTATTAGCTGTTTCAACATAACCTGGTGCAATTGCGTTTACATTTACTCCTTTAGATGCCCATTCATTTGCAAATGCTTTTGTAATACCTCCAATTGCCGATTTGCTTGCAGTATAGCCAGGAACATTTATCCCTCCCTGGAAAGTGAGCATTGATGCAGTGAAAATTATTTTACCATAACCTCTTTCAACCATCCGTTTTCCTATTTCCCTTGTTAATATAAACGGAGCGTTCATATTGACTTCAATTACGTGGTCCCAATCATCATCACTATGCTCTGCAACCGGATTACGATGAATGATACCTGCATTATTAATTAAGATATCAATTATAGGAAAGTCGTTATTTACTTTATGGATAAAATTATATACTGATTGACGATTACTTAGATTACATTCATACGGATAAAAGTTTCTGCCAGTTGCTGTTACAGCTTTTTCTGTTTCAGAACTATTTATTATGATTTTACTGCTTACTCCGATAATATCAGCCCCTGCTTCTGCAAGTGCAACAGCCATGGCTAATCCAATGCCACTTGAACATCCTGTTACTAATGCTGTTTTGTTTGTTAAGCTGAATTTATCCAAAATCATTTTACTTCATTTAATATTTGATTCTTAAAAAACAAATTTTATTTGATCGTTATTTTGAGTGGGTTTTTAATCTGCGTCAATTTGTTTTTCAAATATTCCTTCCAGTCGTCAAATGATGTAAAACTTCCTTCTTTATCCCAGTTCGCACCTTGATAATAAATAAATGGAGTTTCATTGCCGGCAACTGCTTTGAGTAAATAATGCCCGGTGTGATTGTAATGATCTTCTTCAGTCATTTTTATTTCTGATGCTGTACTTGCTTGAGGTATAAGCACGCCAATTGTAATTGTTCCATCCGTTTGTGCAGGTTGCTGGTATGCCAAAAAACCGGTTTTGCCTGTTTGATTCCATTGTAAACCTTCGCCTGGTAGTTTTGCAATACCAACTGCAACAGGAATTTGTTTTCCTGAAAATCTGTAGGTAACCTCAATTCTGTTTAAAAATGAACCTGCATCAAGTGAAATATTTTTGATTTCAGTTACTTTGATTCCGGAAGCAGACCATGAAGCATAGCTTAACTGGAAAGAGGTTCTTAAAGGTCCATTATCGAGTACTTTGTATGTAACAAAGTTTTTTGATGGGTATATTTTGTTGTTTGCAATTGGAGCAATGCCTCCTGCGCCTAATGTTTTACCTACCCCATAAAAATCAAGTCCTTCTCCATGGTCTTTGTGATAATCATCTTCTTTGTACCATTTGTTGATGATCAGTTCTTTTGTTCTTTTAACCCATATATCTATTCCATTACTTATTTCGCCATTTTTTTCTAATGCTGGTCCATACATCCGAAAGGCAATACAGTCGTTTTCCCATGCGAAATCATCCATCCGTTCAGGCACAATACGTCCGTATGTTTTTGGCTGGTAGTTTTGTGCTGTTTGTTTTTTAAAAAAATAAAATGCACTGCTTCCTGCAGAAGTTCCTGATTGTAAAATGATAGATTGTGGAGTCTTTTTTCCTTTAAACAAAACCTGCGACGGTACTTCACTTCCAGTCTGGGCATTGATAATCACAATATTTTTTTCATTAAAACCTGACTTTACAAGTTTTAACCAGTTTATTTCTGCAATTTCATTTTGCCTGTTGATGGCTGTTGTGTTTTGTATAACGATCTTGCTGCAGTTTTTTTCTTTTTCGTATAATAATTTAAAAAGTTCTGTACCAGCGAGCAGGAAAGCTCCAACACCATACACTTCTGTATCATCGAATGTAACTTTATCGGGCGAAGCACCGGGAACCTGTACAAACCCCAACTTCCCATTTTCATGTATGCAATCTTTCAGTGCATCCCATGCTTTTATTACAACGGGAAAGTATTCATTGTATGGTAAGTATCCTTTGTTGATGCCCCATGTAAGTGCATATGCAAAAAAAGCAGTTCCGCTTGTTTCCTTAATCGGATAGCTGGCAGGGTCTAATAAGCTTGCATGCCATGTTCCATCAGGTTGTTGTAAGGCAGCAATACGTTTAGCCATTTGCTTAAAAATTTTTTCATATCCTTTTCTTGAAGAATAATCAGCCGGCATGTTATCGAGTATTCTTGTTATACCTGCAATAACCCAACCGTTACCACGGCTCCAGAACACTTTTTTTCCGTTTTTTTCCTTTTTATCAAAATATCTGCTGTCACGGAAATAAAGTTGTTCTGATGAATCATATAAAAACTTTGTACTGCGCCACCATAATTTATCTGCTATATCAAGATATTTTTTCTGCCCCGTTGCAGTTGACAGATAGGCAAGCATTGGCGGGCCCATGTATAAAGCATCACACCATGCCCATTCACGATTGTGAAGACCACCGTCGAAATTCCATTGTAAAGATTCACTGTGCGGATGTTTAATAATATCATCAGCAATACCCATCATTGGTTTTATCATTGATGAATCTTTGTAAAGCATATAGAGTTGTGCCCATGTTTGACCAACACAATAATCATCGGCAAAAAATCTTTCAGGACCTCCCTGCCAATTAAGACTATCACCAATTGCCTTAAGAAATAAAATATATTTATCATTATTTGCAATTGAAGACCATGCCATCATACCTGTATAATATGCACCATTTGTCCAATCTGTTGCAGGATATTTCCATTTTTTTGTTTGTAGTTCAAGCATTTGCCAGTCAGCAACTCTTTTGGTTGTTGAGAAAACATCCTGGCAATTTGTTTGGGAAAACAAGTTATTAGTAGAAACACTGATAAGTGCTATTATGAGCAATCGTTTGCACAACATAATAATGAATTTTGTATGCAATTTTAGTACATAAAATCTGTGTTTTTGACTCTTAAAAAACGAAAACGTTTTCGATGTAAATTTCTTCTCTTTTGTAAAGTCATCCGATAAAAAAATAAAAACTTTGAGTCGTTAATACATTTTCAAATCGCAAAAATGGTTTTTAAAAAGTTGAAGTTCTTTTAAAACAAAATGCTTCTGTATGAAAAAATTTTTTTTAATTAATGTTCTCTTGTTCTGTTTCCTGTTCGCTTTTTCCCAAGACAGAACAATTACTGGAACTGTGAAGTCTTCGGATGGAAAAGTCATGGAGAATGTTACGGTTTCTCTTCAGGGAACACAAAAGTCTGTGTTAACAGATAAAAAGGGACATTATTCAATTGTTGCTCCCGGTTCAGGTGCGGTACTTTCATTTACACACATTGGTTATGTAAAAAAAGATGTGCAGGTAGCAGGTAAAGCTGTTATTGATGTAACACTTGAATCAGAATCTGTTTCATTAGGTGATGTAGTAGTTGTAGGTTATGGTACACAACGAAAAAGAGATGTAACTGTTTCAATTGAAAAAGTCAGCATGGGTGATTTAAACAAAGCTCCTGTTCGTTCTTTTGATGAAGCACTTGCAGGCCGTGTTGCCGGGGTACAGGTTACTTCTTCTGATGGTCAGCCTGGTGCAACAAGCAAGATTACTGTCAGAGGAAATAATTCAATTACACAGGATAACTCACCACTGTACATTATTGATGGTTTCCCTGTTGAAAATCCAAATAACAACATAATTAATCCGAATGACATTGAATCAATTGAAATATTAAAGGATGCTTCGGCAACTGCAATTTATGGTTCAAGGGGAGCGAATGGTGTAATTATGATTACCACCAAAAAGGGAAAAGAAGGTCCTCCTGTCATTACGTTCAACAGCTCATATGGAATACAAGATAATATCAGGAAGATGAATATGATGAGCCCTTATGATTTCATCAGGCAGCAAATGGAACTTGATACTAGCTCTTCTCCTTCAAGTCCAAAATCTATATACCTCACAACACCGGGAAAAACACTGGATGATTATAAAAACCTGAAAGGGGTGGATTGGCAGTCGTTGGTATTACAGCAAGCCCCAATGCAGAATCATTCGCTTTCTGTTGCTGGTGGAACTGCAAATACGAAGTATGTTATTTCAGGTTCAATTTTTAACCAGGATGGTATTATCATCAATTCAAATTATACACGATACCAAGGACGCATTGTTCTTGATCAAACAGTTAATAAAAAGCTGAAAGTAGGTATTAATTCTAACTACAGTTATTTAAAACAAACCGGTGTAGCTCCGTCACAATCTACAAATAGTGCAACCACTAACGTAATGTATGGTGTATGGGGCCAACGTCCTATTCTTGCTTCTAATTCCGATTCTTTGGTGGATTTGTTATTCGATCCTGGTATTAACACTTCCAACGATTACAGAATTAACCCGGTTATTAATTTAAATAATTCTGTCCGTAATAACATTACGAGAAATCTTATCACGAATGCTTATGCTGAATATTCAATTTTGCCTGAACTCAAACTGAGAATCACAGGAGGCATTAATAACAATCTTTTAAGACAGGAAGTGTTTAATAATTCAAAAACACAATACGGTAACCCAATAACTTCTGCAAATGGTGTAAATGGTTCTCTTACATATAATGAATCTAATACATGGCTAAACGAAAATATTTTGTCATGGAATAAAAAAATAAATAAGAATCATACACTTAATCTGGTTGGAGTTTTTTCTCTTCAGTCAGGTAAAAGTTCATTCTTTGGATCAAGTGCTAACTTTGTTCCAAATGAAGCATTAGGAATAAATGGATTAGACGAGGGAGTTCCACAAGCAATCACTTCCAGCAGTTCAAGCTGGACACTCTCATCATTTGCAGCAAGAGCTTCATACAATTTCAAATCAAAATATTATTTAACGGGGTCCTATCGTGCAGACGGTTCTTCCCGATTTGCACCCGGGAAAAGGTGGGGCTATTTTCCTTCAGCTTCATTTGCATGGAGGTTTAGCAATGAAAACTTCATCAGAAATCTAAACATTTTTTCTGATGCCAAGTTGAGAATTGGTTATGGTGCAAATGGTAATAATAGGGTAGGCGATTTCGCTTATCTTTCAACCATTGGTTTGCCTATTGGAAATGCTTACACTATTAATAACAGCCCAATACGTGGTTCAATACCTACTTCTATCGGTAACCCGGAATTAAGATGGGAAACAACCGAAGAAACAAATATTGGTTTGGATCTCAGTTTCCTGCAAAACCGAATTTCATTAACAGCAGATTTGTATAGTAAAAAAACAAGAGACCTGTTATTGCTTGCCAGTCTTCCTCTTTCATCTGGATACAGCAGTGCCTATAAGAATATAGGTAGTGTAGCTAACAGAGGATTGGAATTGACTTTGAACACAGTGAATGTTAAATCAAACAATTTTACCTGGAGCAGCAGTTTTAATATTGCGTTTAACAGGAACAAAGTATTGTCTTTGACAGAAAAGCAAGAGTCATTTACTTCTATTATTACATGGGATAATACATGGAACTCTTATCCTGCTTATTTAGTAAAACTTAATCAGCCATTGGGGTTAATGTATGGTTATGTATGGGATGGTGTTTACCAGTATAAAGATTTTTACCAGAATACTTCAGGGGCCTATGTATTAAGAGATGAAGTGCCCACCAACGGTAATTCAAGAGGAAGTATACAGCCAGGCGACATTAAGTATAAAGACCTTAATGGTGATGGTGTTGTAAATAGTACTGATTATACAATAATTGGAAACGGACTTCCAAAACATACAGGTGGTTTCTCAAACAACTTTGTATACAAAGGATTTGATCTGAATATTTTCTTTCAATGGTCGTACGGAAATGATATTCAGAATACCAACAGGCTGGTATTTGATGGTAACGGGTTGGGGAAATCTTTCCTTAATCAATATGCCAGTTATAATGATCGCTGGACTCCAGATAATACTAATTCAAGCAACTTCAGAACAAGAGGCTTTTTTGGTGGAGGTTATTCATCAAGGACTGTTGAAGATGGATCATATCTCAGGTTAAAAACGGCTGCATTAGGTTATAGTTTTTCTGAAAATGTGTTAAGAAAAATTAAAGCAAAATCACTCCGGTTATATGTTTCTGCACAGAACTTAATTACCTGGACGAATTATTCAGGTATGGATCCTGAGGTTAATACTTATAATTCAGCAATATCACCAGGGTTTGATTACTCGGCTTATCCCCGTGCAAGAACAGTTACGTTTGGTGTAAACCTTTCATTTTAATTATTAAAAGAAGCATTATGAAACGATTCATTTATATACTGCCATTTTTCCTGTTAGCTATAACAGGGTGTAAGAAATTTTTAGATACAAAGCCAAGCGATAATCAATCTCCAGAAACTTATTATAATACAGAAGGAGAGTTGAATACTGCATTGGTGGGTGTGTACGATGTATTAAGCAGCGACCTTACATATGGTCTTAACATATTTACTTTTTTAGAGGCCTGTACCGATGAAAGTTTTTATGCAAGAAGCGCTCAAACTACAGGTACTCAGGTTTATAATTATGATTTTGGAAATGCAGAAGTAAGAGATTACTGGAAAACTTTGTACCAGGGAATTGAGAGAGCAAACCTGCTTATAACAAATATTGATAAGCCTGTTATGGATGAAAACAAAAGAAAGATTATTCTGGCTCAGGCAAAGTTTTTAAGAGGTTATTATTATTACTTGCTGGTTAGAGATTTTGGTGATGTCCCTGTTAAAACAAAACCAACTGCATCTGTAACTGATATTAATATTGCACGTACACCTGCGAAAGATGTATATACTCAGGTATTAAAAGATATGACTGAAGCTGAAGCTGCTTTACCAACAGCAACTTCTTTAGGTGTGCCTAGCAGAGTTTCAAAAACCACCGCTCAAGGTATATTGGCCAGAGTTTGTCTGACAATGGCAGGATATCCTTTGCAGGATGTAAGCAAATATGCAGATGCTTTGGATTGGGCAAAAAAAGTAAAAGCATCTGGTGAGCACGCATTAAAAGAAACCTATGATGCAACACTTACCAATACTGCTTTCAGCCAGATTTTCATTAATCATGCACAGGATAAGTACGATATAAAAGAATCGATGTGGGAAGCTGAGTTTTCAGGTAACAGGGTAGATGCGTATTTAGAAACCGGAAGGGTAGGTAATAACAATGGTATTCAATTTACTCCGGGAACTCTTCCAGCAGATGATACAATTGGATACTGCTATGGATTTATTGGTGTTACTAAAAGATTATATGATTTGTATGGCGCCGGTGATTTAAGACGTGACTGGGCAATTGCGCCTTTCAACTATAACAATACAACATTTGCCCGCAGCTATTTTACAACAGCGCAAATCTATAACCGTAATCCTGGAAAATGGAGACGCTCATATGAATTGCTGAAACCCAAAAACAAGAACTGGACACCTATTAACTTCCCTTTACTGCGTTATTCGGATGTATTGCTGATGCTGGCAGAAGCCGAGAACCAGGTAAACGGCCCAACTACGACTGCCTATGATGCAATTAATATGGTAAGAAGACGTGGTTATGGTGTGCCATCTACAACTGTAAGTGCAACTGCTGATTTGCCTGCTGGTTTATCAAAGGCACAGTTCCAACAGGCTATTCAGGATGAAAGAGCTAGAGAATTATGTTTTGAAGCATTAAGAAGAAGTGATTTAATCAGGTGGGGAGTATTTGTAACTACAATGAATAGTGTAGGAAATGAAATTGCAACAACAGCTCCTTCATCATTTACTTATGCGGGTTTGGGTGGAAAAAATGTTTCCAGTAAGCATGTTCTTTTTCCAATTCCGGCTGCAGAAATTTCTGTCAATAAATTAATGACACAAAACCCGGGATGGTAAAAACGATTTTTTAATTACTTAAAAATATTTTATGTTCAATAATGTTAAATTTCTATTCCTAGCTGCAGTAGTGCTGTTAACTTCCTGCAGTAAAGAAATGAAACTGAATAAACTGTCTTTTGATGTTAATATAAATAAATCAACATTGGCAGCTGGTGATTCAGCAAAATTCAGTTTTACCGGAAATCCTGATTTCATTACTTTTTATTCGGGTGAACCCGGATATAAGTATGAATACAGAAGCCGTACTTCCGATACAAGCAGTAATGTTCAGTTAAAGTTTTCTACAGCTACAACAACAGCTACAAACGGCACGTTGACTTTGCTTGTGTCAAATAATTTCACTGGTACGGTAAATGCAGCGAATATTGCTGCAGCAACCTGGACTGATATCACAAGCAGAGCTGTTTTGGCAACAGGTACAACAACTGTTGCATCGGGAACAGTAAGCTTAGCTGACTTTGCTCAACAGAAGAAGCCAGTATATATTGCATTTAAATATACTGCAGCTGCAGGTGCAATTCAAAGAAAATGGACGATAACAGGATTTACAATCAGCCATGTACTTACCGACAAGACATATACCATTGCAGATATGACAGCTACAACACCAAGCCCAGGTTGGCTTGCTACAGATATTAAAAACTCTGCTGTTAACTGGACAACAGCATTGGTAATTACAGGATCTACAACTGCTGCAGCTGCTGTTGAAACAGAAGACTGGATGGTAATGGGGCCAGTGGATCTGAGTCGTGTATTGCCTGATGCCGGTGTATCTATTAAAAATATAACTGAAGGAATGACTAAATTCCCATTCAGTTATAAATACAGCTCTACCGGTTCATATAACGCTGTGTTTGTAGTAGGAAATGCAAACAGGGATGCATTGGAAACAATTGTTAAGACAGTTCCTGTTACTGTGCAATAAAATTTTATCTGATTGATTTTTCCGGGGATACTTAATTGTATTCCCGGATTTTTCTGAAATATATATTCATGAAAAAAGCTTGCTTCTTGTATTTAACGATTTGCATAATTGTATTTGATTCAATTACTGCAAAAGGCCAGGATGCTTTTGATTTAATCCGCTCGAAAATTGTAAAGCACCAGGCAAATGAAAATAACATGGATGCAACAATCAAAAATGTTATCAGTTATCTTCCTCAGCAATTAACAGATGGACATTGGGCAGATATTAATTATACAGATACTACTATTACCCAATGGAACCCGATTAAACATCTCGACAGGATTAAATCATTTGCATTAGCATATGTCAACAAGGATAATTTTTATTCGGGCAATGCGGGTCTTTATACTTCAATTGAAAATGGTTTAAGATTCTGGCTCAGTAGTTCTCCGCACAGTGCTAATTGGTGGCATAATGAAATTGCTGCTCCACAAACAATCGGAGAAATTCTTTTGATAATACAAAGTGGGCCACAACAGTTGCCTGCAGATCTTTCCACTGCATTGATAAATGCAATGAAAAAAGGAAACCCGTATAAGCAAACCGGTGCCAATAAACTTGATATCGCCATTCATTTCCTGTACAGAGCCTGTTATACTAAGAATGCCGGGTTGATGGATTCTGCTGTTAAAGAAGCATTTCAGCCAATCAGTTTTACAACAGGAGAAGGATTGCAATATGATTATTCTTATATGCAGCATAAAACCCAGTTGCAGATATCGAGTTATGGATTGGTCTTTATTACTGGTGAATATAAAGTAGCATCATGGGTGCAGGGGACATCTTATGCGTTAAGTGGTGACAAGTTAAAAATGCTGGATACATATCTTACTTCCACTTTTCTGAAAACAATCCGGGGAAGATATATTGATTTTAATACGGAAGGCCGTGGCATTTCAAGACCCGATATCCTTGATAAATATTCGCTGGCAGGCAAAAGCACCTATTCTTTGCTTTCTGTTGCCAAAGAAATCAGTCCGGCAAACGGTTCTGTTATTAATGATGCATTGCAGCGTATTCAGCAAAACAAACCTGCTGATTATAATGTATCGGCTTCACATAATTTTTTCTGGAAAGGTGATTATACAGTGCATGTACGGCCAACTTATTCTTTCAATGTAAGAACTGTTTCTATTCGAACAATACGTACAGAAACAGGCAATAAAGAAAACCTTATTGGAAAGTTTTTGCCTGATGGTTCAACAAATATCCAGCGTACCGGATCGGAGTATTTTAATATCATGCCTGTTTGGGAATGGGATAAAATTCCAGGCGTTACTTCAAGAGATTTTAACGAAGATCAGCCGATGAGCGTGCAATGGGGTGAAAAGGGAAGTACTGTATTCACAGGTGGTGTAAGCGACGGAGTGTATGGCTGTACAGTGTATGATATGAATTACAATGATGTAAAAGCAAAAAAAACATGGTTCTTTTTTGATAAAGAAATTGTCTGTGCCGGAACTTCCATTAGCAGTAGCAGCAATGAACCTGTTATAACAACTATAAATCAGTGCTGGCAAAAAGGGAAAGGAAAGTATGCAGCAGAAAATAAAACAGAGGAAATAAAAAAATCAGAACACATCATCAACCCATCATGGGTATGGCACGATAGTATTGGTTATGTATTTCTGCAGCCTTCTGATGTTTTTGTCAGCTCCATAAAGCAAAAAGGAAGTTGGGCAAGAATCAATAGTGGACGACCGAAAGAAGAACTTGAAGGAAGTGTATTTAAGTTATGGCTCAGCCATGGAACAAAACCTGCAGACAGCAGTTATGCTTATTGTGTAGTGCCATCTGTCGCTTTAAATGAAATGAATACTAATCGTTGTAATGAAATTAAAGTGGTTAGTAATAACAATAAAGTTCAGGCAGTATATCACAGCGGATTAGATATGCTGCAGGTTGTTTTTTACGAAGCCGGAGAAATCACTGTGAATGATTTTAAGTTGAATGCTGGTGCTGCATGTACAATCCTGGTTAAACAAATGAATTCAAAGCAACCGTCAATCTGGTTGGCTGATCCTTCACAGCAACTGGCGAAACTCGAACTTAAAATTCAATTGACTGGTGATAAAAATGTTCAGGTGATTATGTGTGACTTACCTGCCGGAAATTTTGCAGGTTCTTCCAAACAAGTAAATATTACAGCAGTTTCCCGTAATTGATAATCTTCTCATCCGAACAATTATAATAATGAAATCGTTTAAATATAAAATTCTGGTTGCATTTATACCTGTTTTTTTTCTGCTTGCAGTGGTATCTCTTCTTGCATTTAAACAAAAACAAACCAAACCCGTTACAAAACCAAACATCGTTATTATTCTTGCCGATCAGTGGCGTGGACAGGCTGTTGGTTACCTGGGAAAAGAAAAAGTAAAAACCCCGAACATTGATGCATTTGCAAAGGGAGGATTAACGCTTACGCAAATGGTGAGCAATTATCCCGTTTGTTCACCTGCAAGAGCAATGATCTTCACCGGTACTTATCCATTCAAAAATAAAGTGTACAGTAATGTAAATTCAGCATCGGCACCTTACGGTATTGAGTTGCCGGAGCAGATGGTTTGCTGGTCGGATGTGCTGAAGAAAAATGGATATTCAAACGGGTATATTGGTAAATGGCACCTGGATTCGCCACATCCTCCTTACATTCCCACATCAAACAATACGGGCAAAGTTGCATGGAATGAATGGACGCCACCTTCGAAGCGACATGGTTTTGATTACTGGTATGCATATGGTACATATGATGTACATAACAAGCCAATGTACTGGGATACAAACGACAGCCGTGATAGTTTTCATTACGTGAATCAATGGGGCCCTGAGCATGAAGCAGATAAGGCATTGGATTTTTTTACAAACAAATACAATGAACGGGAGAATGGTAAACCTTTTTCTTTGGTTGTGTCAATGAATCCGCCGCATTCAGAATATAAAACTGTGCCTGATAAATATTACAATCTTTATAAAAATATTCCGCTTGATTCTTTTTTAACTGATCCGGATATTCCGGCTGCAGGTACTGCAATGGGTGATGAATACCGTAATCACATCAAATACTATTATGCAAATATTACTGGTGTGGATGAACAGGTTGGCAGGATCATCAAGGGATTAAAAACATCTGGTCTGCTTGAGAATACAATTGTGATTATTACTGCTGACCATGGTAACTGTTTGGGCAAGCATGATGAAGTCACAAAAAATAATTTTTATGAAGAATCATTATCCATTCCGTTTATCATTTACTGGAAAGGAAAGATTATTCCCGGAATAGATCAAACCTTTTTAGGTAACCTGCCAGATTTTTATCCCACATTGCTTGATCTTGTTGGACTGAAGAAAGAAATTCCTGCCGATGTCGATGGTAAAAGTTATGCTTCATATTTTTTGAACAGAAAAGGGGCAAAGCCTTCTGAACAATTTATACTTGGTGCTATTGTAAGCGATCATGTAGATCCGAATACAGGGTTCAGGGGTATACGCACTGTTCGTTATAAACTGGCTTATCAGCGGAAAGGAAATAAGTTGAATGGTTTTTTATTTGATTTAAAAAATGACCCGTTTGAATTAAATAATTTATATAATCCTAACCATGCTCAGGTGAAATTATTAAAACCAAGGCTCGAAGCCTGGTTAATTAAAACAAAAGATCCTTTTAATATACATGAATAAATACTGGTTAAAAGAAAATTTATTAGCTGTTGTTTTCTTACTCCATCCGCTGTGTTTTTTTGCACAGGTTAATGATGTTTGTGAAACCAATCTTCCGGTAACGTGGAAAGTAAATAAAGGTTCTTTATCCTTATCAACTACTCATTATAAGTCAGGTACTCAATCTGTAAAATGGGACTGGCTACCTGGTTCTGTTCTTGAAATAAATGATACTTCGTTTGCTGGAGCAATCAAAGATGAACGGAGTTGTTTTGCAATCTGGATTTACAATGAACGGCCCATTAAAGATCAGCTTGTTTTTAGTTTTGGAAAGCAAAACCAGGTTAGCTGTTCGTTTACATTTAATCTTGATTATTCCGGCTGGCGTACTGCATGGGTTATGTACAACAGGGATATGAAAGGAAAACCTGTTAAAGGCATGCAATGGCTTCGTATAAAAAGCCCCGCATCTGCCAAAGCAGGAAGTTTATTTTTTGATGAAGTAGTCTATTGTGCGAATGTTGATCCACGTGCACCTATGCGTGATGTACAGGTGCCCTTTGTGAATGAAAAAAAAGGCGATAAAGCAGCCAACGCACACTGGACTGCTTTGCTTCACTTCAGCCAGATACCACATCATCTTCCTGTTCCCAAAACTGTATCTGCAAATGATAGCGCAGATGCCGAACTGATATTAACCCGTTATGAGAAACTTCTTCTCTCTGCAGGTCCATTTAAGAAAAATCAACTTGCAGCGATTGATTCAACGTTTGAAAAATATGCAATTAAACAAGATGGAAAATTCATAGCAGGTAAACCTGTTAATTCCATCAATGCATACGAGATCATCGACAATATGTCTTTGGCAGATGCAAAAGCATGGGCAAAAGAATATGGAGTTGAAAATGCAGTTGACCTGCTCTTAAAAATTGCAACTGCATACAGGAGTGAGGGAACGTCAGCTGTTGAAAAAGAAAAATTGACTAAACAGTTTGTTTCATTGTTGCTTCACCTTCACGATCAGGGTTGGGCTTATGGAAGTGGCATGGGGTCTTTGCATCACATAGGTTATTATTTCCGGAATTATTTTTCAGCTTGTTTATTAATGAAACCGTTGCTGAAGCAACAGGGTCTTGATCAAATAGTCTGGAAAGATATGTATTGGTTCAGCGGACTTGGTCGTACACAGGAGCTGCCAAAAAAAATGCCCTCATCAAATATCGATGTGTTCAATACATTACTTGGCGGAATGCTGTCAACAATATTGTTTATGGATGATTCTCCGCAAAAGTTTTTACTCTTGAAAGAGTATTCAATCTGGCTTTCACACAATATCGGGCCTGAATATGCCATTGAAGGAACGTTCAAACCGGGTGGTTCAATTATGCATCATGGAACATTATATCCTGCCTATGCTATTGACGGGTTAAAAGGATTAGCCCCCGTTGTATATTGTATTTCAAATACCGGGTTCGCAATTACTTCAACTGCTTATGATGTAGTGAAAGATGCGTTACTTAAAATGCATTATTATACCAACCCGTTGTATTGGCCAATCAGTGTTGCAGGCCGTCATCCAACCGGTAACTGGAAATTAGCTGCTGAACCGTTTGCTTTTATGGCAGCTGCACAATCAGGCTCTATCGATAGCACACTTGCATCTGTGTATCTGCATATTCTCAATGGAAATTTTAAAACAGATTGGGCTAAACTTTTTTTATCAAAAGGAATTAAACCAGTAGCATTTCCGAATGGACATTGGGATATTAATTATGGTTTGCTGAGCATACATCGCAGGAGTAACTGGTTGTTAACAGTAAGAGGACATAACCGTTATTTTGTTTCGCATGAATCTTATCCGGGTGCAAATATGTATGGTCGTTACCTTACATATGGAAATACAGAATTGATGTACCCTGTTAATACAGATAACAACGGCAGTTATTTCAGAGATGAAGGATGGGACTGGAACCATGTACCGGGAAGTACCACTTTATACCTGCCGCTGGAAAAACTTCGAAGCAATGTTGTAAATCCTGATGATTTCAGCGGGGTAGAAGAAATGTTACTTACTGATGAACTATTCTGCGGAGGCAGCAGTCTCGGAAAACAAGGGATGTTTGCAATGAAACTGCATGGGCATGATAAATATAATATGGGTGGATTCAGGGCAGTTAAATCATGGTTTATGTTCGATAGCATAGTTATTTGTCTTGGTTCCGGAGTAAATGATGCAGGGTCGACTTATCCTGTTCATACAACATTGTTTCAAAACTATCTTACTGATACGTCTGCCTTATTAAGGCTGAATGGTGAAGCAGTTTCCGTATTTCCTTTTCATAAGCAAATGCAGAATCATCTGCAGTTAACAGTAATTGATAACAGGGGTACCGGTTATTATCTGCCCGATGCAGACGGTGTCAATTTGTTTAAGCAAAAGCAATATTCCCGCAATCAGCAGGATACAAAAAATACAGACGGAAGTTTTGCAGGTTTATTCATCGATCATGGTATTGCAGCAAAGAATGCGCATTATGAATACGCCATGCTGATTCAAACAAACCAAACATTGTTAGATGAATTTACTGCATCAATGAAATCTTCATCTCCACCATATAAAGTTCTGCAGCAGGATAGTGTGGCACACATTGTTTATTACAGTCCGGAAAAAATAACTGCGTATGCGTTATTTAAACCTGGGTTGATTTTAAATGATCCGTTTGTACAATCAGTAAGCAGACCGTGTTTACTCATGCGAAGTGAAAAACAGGATACAATGTCTGTTTCTGTTACTGATCCCGATCTCTCATTTTATGAAGGCCCGGATGACACACCATTGCTTCCTGATGGTAAGCGTAAGGAAGTAAGTATTTATTCAAAAAAATGGTATAAAACAGCTGCAAAACCTTCAGTTATACAATTGAAGTTAAAAGGAAAGTGGAAAGTGATTGATAAAAAGTATAGTGTCAGTTACGATCAGAATGGTAACAGTACTTTGACCATCATTTGTAACTACGGTGAACCTTCTGAAATATTGCTGGAACGAATAAAAGGCTGATATCCAAATGAAAAATGAATTACTTATCAATCAAAACAATATAACAATATGAACAGGTTTATTAAAGTGCTTATTGTTTTAACCGCATTGTTTCAAAGTATATCAGCTCAGGATAAGCCAAATGTTTTATTTATTGTTATTGATGACCTGAACGACTGGGTAGGTTGTATGAAAGGTCATCCTCAAACAAAAACACCCAATATAGACAAACTTGCTTCTCAAGGAGTTTTGTTTACTAATGCATATTGCCAGGCACCTATCTGCGGTCCGTCACGAGCTTCTGTTATGACTGGTCTTATGCCTACAACAACAGGAAACTATCTTCAGCTTGATGATATCGACATTAAAAAAGCAAATGAGCAATCGAGAAATGCAATTTTTTTGCCCGACTATTTTGAGCAATATGGGTACAAAACAATGGGCACAGGTAAGCTTTTTCATCTTGGAGACAGAGCACATGTATTTGATGAATATCGAAATGATACCGCTGATTTATATGGTCCCTTACCAGCAGTAAGATTTAAATATGATCCACTTTGGTTTGGTAAGCCAAAAGGTACAGGAACTGATTGGGCTGCTTTTCCCAATGAAGATAGTTTAATGCCGGATGTAAAATCTGCTGATTGGGCAGTAAACAAGCTAAATATAAAACAGGATAAGCCATTTTTTCTCGCTGTAGGATTTGTAAGACCGCATGTTCCATGGTATGTACCACAGAAATGGTTTGATCAGTTTCCTTTAAATGCAATTCAAACTCCACCATATCTTAAATCGGATCTGGATGATGTGCCTTTAATGGGGCAAAGAGTTGCTGATTTTCCATCAATGCCAACAACAGAGTGGTTGATTGAAAAAAATCAATGGAAGGAAACTGTGCAGGCTTATCTCGCTTGTATAAACTTTGTAGATGCACAAGTAGGCAAAGTGCTGGATGCACTGGAAAAAAGTCCGTATGCAAAGAATACAATTGTTGTTTTATGGTCGGATAACGGGTATCATTTGGGCGAAAAAAACAGGTTTGGCAAACAGGCTCTATGGGAACGGGCATCTAAAATTGTAATGATTGTTAAACAGCCCGGGAATACGATTAAAGCTGCATGCAATAAGCCTGTACAGTTGATTGATATATACCCAACACTTACAGATCTGTGCGGGTTGCCGGCTAATAAAATGAATGAAGGGCACTCGCTTCTTCCGTTAATAAAAAATCCATTTACTACTAATTGGAATCATATGGCTATTACTGCCTATGGTAAAGGAAATGTTGCAGTAACATCTTCACGTTTCCGCCTGATACAATATGAAGATCATTCCTTGGAACTGTATGATATGGTAAATGACCCAAATGAATGGAACAATCTTGCTGCAGATAAAAAGTATAAAAGTATTATTCAAAAATTACAGAAACAAATTCCCGTTAACCAGGCAAATCTTGCCCCTGATTCGAAATATGGTATTAATGAGTATTTTAAAAGTTTGAGTAAATAACATTGATAAGGAAATAAGTATGAAAAATAAAATATTACTGCTAGCTTCTTTTTGTTATTGCCTTTTTGTTTTTAATGCAGCAAAGGCTCAGCAAAAGCCAAATATTGTACTGATACTTTCTGACGATGCGGGCTATGGAGATTTTAGTTTTCAATCTTCCAGATTGGTAGCAACGACCAACATTGATCGTATTGCAAATGAAGGTGTGAAATTTACAAATGCATACGTAACAGGTGCAGTATGCAGCCCTTCAAGGGCAGGATTGCTTACCGGAGTTTACCAGGCTAAATTTGGACATACCATCAACTTTATCCAGGGAGTAACATATAACCTTCCATTGGACAGTCTTGGCTTACCAGTTGATCAAAAACTCGCAGGTGATTATTTAAAACCATTAGGATACACAACAGGAATTGTTGGCAAATGGCATCTTGGTTTGTCAAAACAATTTCATCCAAATAACCGTGGGTTTGATTATTTCTGGGGATTTCTCTGGGGCAGCAGTAATTATGAAGTCAACAAAAAAAGAACCATCGAAGAAAACGGAAAACCACTTGATGCGTCGACAATTCCATACACTACAGATGCCATAGGTGATAAGTCGGTTGAATTCATTAAGTCAAATAAGGATAAGCCATTTTTTCTTTACGTGTCATTTAATGCGCCGCATACACCTATGCAGGCCAAACCTGAACTGCTGGAACGTTTTACCAAGGAATTAAAGAACCGAAACCGTGCATTAAATGCCGCACTTACCTTCAATTTGGATGAAAATGTAGGAAAGATTTATGCGGTATTGGATAGTTTGCATTTGCTGGACAATACTATTCTTGTTTTTACAAATGATAATGGCGGACAGGTTGAAATGAGTTTTGCAGATAATTATCCGTTACGTGGAATGAAAGGTGATGTTTATGAAGGAGGCATCAGGGTTCCGATGGCAATACGCTGGAAGAATAGAATTAAGGCTGGGTCAATATTTGAAACACCAGTCACTACTCTTGATTTTCTTCCAACATTTTTAACTGCTGCAGGAGCTGATTTGAGAAATAAATCTTACAACCGCCTCGATGGAAAAGATCTTATGAGAATGATTAAATCACCCGATCCGGGCGATTATAACCGTTCTCTTTTTTGGTATGTAAATGTAAATAAGGGCTGTATGCGTAAGGGCGATTATAAAATGGTTTTTTTGCCTAACCAGCAGCCTCAATTGTATAATGTAAAAACTGATATTGGTGAAACAAAAGATTTGTTTAGTGCCGAAAACAAAATTGCTAATGAAATGATTCGTGAATATTCCAGATGGAAAGAGTTGTTGCCTCCGTTAAAATGGTATCCATTAGGTAAATCTAATAAAGAAGAATAGAATAAAACTCCTGAACTAAAAAGATGAATTTTAAATTTCAATAAACACAGGGCAAATGAATTTTATCAATAAAAGCTATTTTTTGTTTCTTCTTTGCTTGTTTTCTTTAATCCATGTTTCAGCACAAAAAAAGAATACCAAGCCAAATGTGATTTTTATTTATGCTGATGATCTTGGGTACGGAGATCTGAGTTGTTATGGAGCAGAGAAGATTAACACACCAAATATTGATAAGCTCGCAGGTAATGGCATCCGTTTTACCAACGCACATTCAACTTCTGCAACATGTACACCATCACGTTATGCATTAATGACAGGGTTATATCCCTGGCGTAAATCAGGGACTGATATTCTTCCCGGTGATGCTGCGTTAATTATTCCTACTGATAAAACAACACTTCCTTCATTGTTTCAACAGGCAGGTTATACAACCGGGCTTGTTGGGAAATGGCATTTAGGATTAGGAACAGCAGTTCAAAAGAATTGGAATGTGAAATTATCTCCTGGTCCTAATGAAGTAGGATTCAATTATTCTTTTATTTTCCCGGCAACTGCTGATCGGGTTCCAACTGTATTTGTAGAAAATGGGTATGTAGTGGCAATGGATAGTTCAGATCCGATACTGGTTGATTACAGGAGAAAAGTAGGCAATGATCCTAACGGGCTTGAACATCCTGAATTGCTGAAACTTAAATCATCGCCGGGACAGGGACACAACAATACAATAGTAAATGGTATTGGGCGTATTGGTTATATGAGTGGTGGTTATAAAGCAAGATGGACAGATGAAGAAATGCCGTTGACATTTTTAGCAAAAGCAAAACAGTTTATTGAAACAAATAAAACTCATCCATTCTTTCTGTATTATTCGTTAACGGAGCCACATGTGCCAAGAATGCCATCTACAATGTTTAAAGGAAAAAGCGGTCTTGGTTTCAGGGGCGATGCAATCCTTCAGTTGGATTGGGCAGTTGGTGAAATAATGAAAGAATTGAAATTGCTTGGCATTGCAGAGAATACGATGATTATTTTCTCGAGTGATAACGGCCCTGTACTGGATGATGGTTACCAGGATGAAGCGGTAACTCAACTGAACGGACATAAGCCATGGGGAGCATTGCGTGGAGGTAAATACAGCTCATACGAGGCAGGTACAAGGGTGCCTATGATTATATCATGGCCGGCAAAAATCAATCAACAAGTTTCAGATGCAATGGTTTGCCAGGTTGATTTTATGGCTTCGTTTGCAAAACTCTTCAACTATCAACTGCCGTCAGGTCACGGAAGCGACAGTGAAAATTTGCTGAATACATTTTTAGGAAAAACAAAAATGGGTAGAACAATATTGGTGGAGCAGGGTTTAAAATTCCTTGCTGTTGTAAAAGGCGAATGGAAATATATTGAACCTAATTCCGGGCCAGTAAAAGATGAATTAACGAATATCGAATTGGGAAATAATGCTCAACCCCAATTGTATAATTTAAGAAATGACATTGGCGAAAGAACAAATTTGGCAACTCAATATCCTGAAATTGTAAAAGAATTATCTCAGCTGTTAAACAGTGTAAGACAAAATGCGTCGAACTAAAAATTGGTGTGCAAAAATTCATGTTTTATTATAGAATAATGATGTTACTAATAAAGCGGCATCTATTGTTGTAAAAATCTAAAGAACGAGATGACTAATAAATTCATTCTTTCAATTCTTATATCTTTTATTGCGTCTAGCAGTTTTGCAAGGAAAATAGTTGTGACAAACAGCAATGATGTATATAATACAATAAATAAATTAAAGCCCGCCGATACGGTTGTATTTAAGCAAGGTTCTTACAAAGATTTACAATTGGTGCTGACACAAAATGGGCAGGCTGGAAAACCAATTGTCTTACTGGCTGAGATACCTGGTTCTGTTATTTTTTGTGGAGATGCAAAGCTTGCTTTGTATGGAACTTATACAGAAGTAAATGGTATTTACTTCATAAACGGGAACAGGAATCCTGATCAATGGAAATCGCACGGGCCGGGTCTTGTTGCAATTTATGCCAGCTACTGCCGGATAACCAACTGTGCTTTTAATAATTTTGATGAAGCTAATTCTGCATATATCACTACTTCATTAGATGATAAAGGCAATGTTCCAAAACATTGCAGGATCGACCATTGCAGCTTTACCAATAAGCTTACTTTTGACCAGGTTATTAATTTAAATAATAAACTAAACCCGGATAAAGAGAAACCAGTTGGAGGCCCTGCTATGTATCACCGGGTGGATCATTGTTTTTTCTCTAATCCAAAAAAGAAAGGAAATGCGGGTGGTGCAATCCGCATTGGTTACTATCGTAATGATACAGGTCGATGCCTGATTGATTCTAATGTTTTTATACGGCAGGATTCTGAATCAGAAATCATTACAAGTAAATCAACTGAGAATGTATTTTATGCCAATACTATTTTGAATTGCCAGGGAACGCTTAATTTCCGCCATGGCGATAAACAGGTTGCTATAAACAATTTTTTTCTCTCTAATGATGAACAATTCAATGGATATGGCGGCATGTTTGTATGGGGTAGTAATCATATCATCGCCGGTAATTATTTTAGTTTGAGTAAAACACTTTCCTCAAGGGGAAATGCTGCAATTTATCTTAATCCTGGTGCAGAAGGAAGTGAACATGCTTTGGCATTTAAAAGTATTATTGCGAACAATGTTTTTGCAAATAACAATGGTTATGCTGTTCATTTCAATCCTCTGGAAGATTTGCGCAGGAAGTTTTCAAAAGAAAATAATCTTTCGTTTGATTTGCCACATCATATAATTCTGGCAGGAAATATTTTTTATGCAGACAAGAAATCAGAGTATAGTTTTTTTAAAGACGATTACAAAGATTATAACCATAATAATACTTGGAAACAGAATTTATATTGGGGTAATAAAACAGGAATAGATCACATGCCTGGGCTGGAAGAAAAGCAGCCATCTATGACTTTAAAAAATGGATTTTATTATTTAAAAGAGAATCCTGATTGTTATCCAGTTTCCGGTTTGCCCGGTTATTATAATTCTATTGAAGGATTAAATCTATACTTTGATAAAGTAATCTGTAACATCACATCCGTTCAGCCTCTGAAGCCGGAAGATGTTTTGCCTGCATGGATGTTAAATACATTAGGAGATTATTATAAAACAGGTAAGCTTTCTCCTGAATTAGAAAAAAGACTTCAACGGATTTCGTTGACAAAAGAATAGGGAATAAGTAAAGAATTGTGTTTTATGAATGAGGAGCAAATGCTTTTTTTGACTTATTCTAAAGTCTTAATTTTTTTCTTTTTTGTTGATTCTCTCTTCACAAGTTTGGTTTTAAAGAGTTTTACTTTAGGAATAATGGAAACGCCGTTTTCAATTTCTTCAATTAAAATACGGGCGGCCATTTCTCCTATTTCTTTAACCGGCTGATGTACACTTGATAAGGTTGGTGAAACAAAGGATGCAATAGGTTCATCATTAAAACCAATGATTGCAATATCTTCCGGCACTCTTAAATTTTTGTTTTTAGCTGCTTGTAAAGCAGAAAGGGCAATACGGTCGCTGAATGCAAAAATGCCATCAGGAGGATTTTTTGAATTCAACAGTTTTGTTGCAGCTTTGATTGATTTAGCATGATCAAAAACGCAATGCGCCACTAAAGATTCATCAAACGGTAATTTGTATTTATGCAACGCAAGTTTATAACCTTCAAAACGACGTTTACTGATAAGAAGTTCTTCAGGGCCGGCCATGTAAGCAATCCGCTTGCATCCGATTTTTACAAGGTGTTCCACAGCACCAAAAGCACCAGCAACATTATCAACTATTACTTTGGATGTGTTTAGTTCTTCAGTAACACGATCAAAAAAAACCATTGGCATTTTTTGCTGTTTCAGTTTTCTGAACAAATCAATGTTTTTTGTGTGCTGTGCAAGCGATACAATAATTCCATCAACTCCTGACCGGATGATGTTGTTCACGATCTTTTCTTCTTTGTCCAGTTCTTCCATTGACTGACAGGCGATAACAGTGTAGCCGTTTTTTGTAGCTTCTTCGTCAATGCCTTGTAGTGCAGTTGAAAAATAATTATAACCAAGATTTGGTACAATTACACCAATTGTACGGGTTTTGGAATTAACCAAGCTTTGTGCTGCCCTGTTAGGTTGGTAGTTCATTCGTTCAGCTGTTTCTTTAACAAGCCGTTGCGTTTCTTTACTTGTTTCCCTGCTGTTGTTTAAGGCCTTTGATACAGCAGCTATTGAGATGTTAATCTCTCTCGCTATATCTTTTAATGTTACTTGTTGAAACATGGGGAATTGGTCTGTTGTTAAACTGTAATGAAAGTTACTCTACTCTTTGTGATTTTTTAAGCTCAAACGGTTGCGCATTTTCCCGGTGAATAGGAGAGAAAGGCTTATATTAACAATGACAGGGCTTGATTTATATTGTTATTGGAAGCAAAGCTTTCCAAAGAAATCAGGCAGATGAAAATCTGGTTGCTGCGATTCGATTTTGTTCCAGGTTACAAAATGCGGGGTTTTGTGCAGATCGCCACATTTATAAAAATTAACCCTGCACTCCTTGCCGGGATTGAGTACCAGCTGATCATAAATGAATACTGAAACTGGAATTTGAATTGTCAGGTGCCAATTAAATTCTTCATCAGAATGTTGTATAGTTGATTGTGTGTTTATTTTTTTTACAATATGATTGGGCAATAACCTTCTCTCTTTTTTTGAAGGACCATAACCAACCAGAGATGTACCAATACAATTAAATTCAAAATTGTAATAATTTTCATTGTTGTTAAGACTGATAAAGAACTCCACGCAGCTATCCTCCCAAACTCTGCCATTGATTTCATTTTCCACAGCTCTTATTTCTTTTTCTTTTACAAAGAATTTGAGTAAGATAGATGACTCGGAATATAAAATACTGAATGATACTCCAGGTTTATAGGAATAGTCAGACCAAGGAATAAACTCAAGTTCATGTTTTTCCTGCTTATCAAGTAAACCTGATAATATATTTAAATCTTCAATTGCTTTTGCCTTGTTTATACTTATTGTCTTCATCAGTTAATAATTATCTGGATAGGAAAATTTTAAATTCCTGTTTAGTATTTATTAATAGTTACTGTAATTCTTAAAAAGAATTTCATGTATTAACAAATTTATGAAGGCATGTGCAAGCTTCTTTATGCAAACGGTTGATCAAATTCAGCACAATAAAAGAAGTAAATTCGAAAACGTTTTCGTTTAGAATGATTTAACAAAATGCTATTAAATATTTCTTAGAAAGTAATTTCAAATTAGAAAATTGAAACTATTATAAATCATAATTAGTAATGAAAATTGAAAAACGAATTGCTTTAATTTTTTTATTTTGTATTAATCTAGGACTTTATCTTAATCAAACTTTTGCGCAGCAAAGTCCTTATTTTTCTGCATGTGGATTTTATCCTGTTGCTAATTCAGGCAGGGATATTTATAATTTTAACCCAGGCTGGCGTTTTTACAGAGGCGATGCTACAGGGGCAAACAGCAGCAGTTATTTTGACAAAGAATGGGAAATCGTATCACTTCCACATACAGTACAATTGTTGCCTGCAGAAGCAAGTGGCGGAAAAAATTACCAGGGAATTGCATGGTACAGAAAATATTTTAAACTTGACAATTCTTTTGCGGGCAAACAGGCATGGCTTCATTTTGAAGCTATTATGGGTAAAGCAAAAATATTTGTAAATGGTAAATTAGTAACTGAGCATAAAGGTGGGTTCCTTCCCATTATCATTAATCTTACAAAAGCTGGTGTTAAACCTAATACTGATTGCGTTATAAGTGTGTGTGCTGATAACAGCGATGATGGCTCTTATCCTCCGGGAAAGCCACAATCTGTGTTAGACTTTTGTTATATGGGAGGAATTTACAGGGATTGCTGGCTTTACAGTACATCAGATATTCATATAACAGATGCAAATGATGTATCTGTTTCAGCTGGTGGTGGCGTATTTGTTCAGTATGATTCAGTAAGTACATCAATGGCAGTGATTAGGGTTAAAACCCATGTTGTGAATGAAGGTAAGACCAGTCAAACTTTAATTGTTCGGAACGAGCTTATAGGATTGGAATTAAAATCAAGTACAATCGCCAAGGAAGAAACAACGATTGATCTGAATCCCGGAGATAGTAAAGAAGTGGAGCAGGTTCTAAAAATTACTAACCCTGCATTATGGCATCCCGATAATCCGGTTCTGCATAACCTTACTACTACGATTATCAATAATCAAAAAGTTAGAGATGCTGTTAGTTCTCATATTGGCATACGGTCAATCGAATTTGTTCCTAACCTGGGTTTGAAAATTAACGGTGAAATCTATATTGAAAAACTGCTGGGTGTTAATCGTCATCAGGATTTTGGATACATCGGTATGGCAATGACGAATAATCTGCATTATGCTGATGTGCTTAAAATGCGTAATGCAGGATTCAGAATTATAAGGAGTGCACATTATCCGCAGGATCCAGCATTCATGGATGCCTGCGACCAGCTTGGAATGTTTATCATTGTTGCTACACCCGGCTGGCAATATTGGAATAACAACGGCGTGTTTGAACAACTTGTTTTATCCGATATAAGAAATATGGTTAGGCGTGACCGTAATCACCCTTCAGTTATTATGTGGGAGCCTATTCTCAACGAAACACATTTTCCATCAGACTTTGCACAAAAAGCATATAATGCAGTTCATGAAGAATATCCCGGCAAAGGATGTTATGCAGCCTGCGATGAAATCAGCAAGGGAAGTGAGTTGTATGATGTACTTTATGCAGCTCCGAAAAATCAGGATTTTTATTCGAAAGTAAATAAATGTTTTTTTACAAGAGAATTTGGTGATTGTGTGGATGATTGGTATTCGCACAACTCATATAGCCGTGTTGCACGAAACTGGGGTGAAGAAGGACTGATTTTTCAGGCACAGCATTATGCAAAGAAAGATTATGAAGGGTCACTTACTGTTGATCAGTTGTTCAGTGCACCTGCTTCACATATCGGGGGGGCATTATGGCATTCATTTGATCACCAGCGGGGATATCATCCCGATCCTTTTTATGGTGGTTTAATGGATGTGTTCCGTCAACCCAAGTATTCGTATTATATGTTTCAGAGCCAACGTAATCCTGTACAGAATTTATCGTTTGCTGATAGTGGGCCTGTAATTTATATAGCTAATGCAATGACTCCGATTTCTCCTACTGATGTGGTCGTTTATTCCAATTGCGACAGTGTGCGACTGATTGTAATGAAACAAAGCATAATTGATAACAAAAAGTTTTATTCTGATACATTATATAAACCTGTCATTAAACATATTACTGGGATTCATTACGAGCCGGTAAAATTTGAACATGCGTTTGATTTTGTAACGGTAAGAGCTATGCATCGGTTGAATCTTGCAGATAGTGTTAAGATTATTGCAGAAGGAATCATAAATGGAAAGGTTGTAGTACGTCAGGTGCAGATGCCATCAAAACGGTCAGATCAGTTGAAACTTAAACTCGATAATCAGTGGTACAAACTGCAGGCCAATGGAAGTGATATTGCAGAAATAATTGTTTCGGTAACAGACAGCAGGGGTTATGTAAAACAACTTGCGAATGAACAAGTTGAATTCACAGTTTTGGGTGAAGGAGAAATTATTGGTGATTATACAACAGGTGCTAATCCTGTAACAATACAAGCGGGCACAGCACCTTTGCTAGTAAGAACTACCACAATGTCAGGAAAAGTTACAGTGATTGCTAAAACTTATTTTGGCGGTGAAGTATCGCCTAAACCAGATACTCTTGTCTTTTATACTAATCCTCCTACTTATAAGTTATTGTTTAAAGACAAACCTATTGCTAAAAATCCAAAATTATATTCAAGTTCTAGAGTTAAACCAGTCTCGGAAGATGAGCAAAAAAAAAGAAGTAAAGAAGTGGAAAGAGATCAGAAATATTTTGAAACAACTGAGCAGCGAAAAAACTAACTAGATATGTAAATTTTTTTTGCATCTGCTTTAAAAATCAATCTTAATCAATAAATCCAAAAATGGACAATCGTATAACTTTTATAATTAGCCTCCTACTGTTTAGTTTCCAACAATCATATTGCCAACCGGCAAGACCATCATCATTATTTGAAGATTACAAGAAATATAAACAGCACTCACTGTTGCCTGATTTTTCATATTCAGGTTATAGGAATGGAGAAGAGGGATTACCAGTTATTAATAATTACAGAATATTTAATGTGCAGGACTATGGTGCAAAACCTGATGATGATATTTCGGATCGAGAGGCTATTCAAGCTGCTATAGCTGCGGCAAATAAAAACGGTTCAGGAATTGTGTTTTTTCCTAAAGGCCGTTTTCTTGTTAATGAAGATACTGCTGCTTTTAAAGGGGTTATTTCAAAAGGCAGTAATATCATTTTTCGTGGAAGTGGTTCTGGAGTAGGTGGTACAGAATTGTTTATGAGGAATTCTTTGTTGCCGGAAGATCCTAAGAAAATGTGGACAGGTCCACCGATGTTTACATTCACTGCAAAGGGCACTGATGTGGCTGCAGGTGAAATCATAAAGCCAGCAGTTGTTGGAGATTTTTATATTCAACTCAACTCTACTTCAAAATTGAAAAAGGGGGACTGGATTGCGATTAAAACACTGAATAATTCACCTGAGCTTATTGATGAAGAATTAGCACCTTATCATGTTGACTCTGCATGGACATATATCCTTAACAAAGGAATAGATGTATGTATGTATTACAAGGTCATAGAAATTAAGAATGATGCAGTTAAATTACATGCACCACTGGCATATAAAATTGATGTAAAATATAAATGGAGTGTTTACAAATTTGCTAATGCTGAAGAAGTGGGAATAGAAGATATAGCATTTGTTGGAAATTGGAAAGAGAAGTTTGTACACCATCTTTCATGGAAGCACGATAGTGGTTTTAACCTGTTTATGTTTTCACGTTGCACTAATTCATGGATCAGGAATTGCAGGTTTACAGATTGTAATGTAGGCGCTATAATTGGGCAAAGTGCAAATGTAACAGTAATGAACTGTGTGGTAACTGGAAATGGAGGTCATGAGGCAATTACATCCAATCATTCAATGAACGTGTTACTGGCAAATTTAAAAGATGAAGCTTCACAATGGCACTCGTTTGGTACAGCACATGGAGCTGTTAATACTGTTATTTGGCATTGTACTTACCCATCTTCTACCTGTTTTGAATCGCATGCAAGCCAACCAAGAAATACACTGCTTGATAATGTTACAGGAGGTCTCATGAAGAACCGTGGTGGTGGTGCAATGGAAAATATGCCCAATCATATGAAAGGATTGATATTGTGGAATTATGTACAAACCAATGCACCCATTAACAATTTTGAGTTTTGGCCTGCCAATGAAAAATGGTGGAAAATTCCGATGCCAGTAATTGTCGGTTTTATAGGTAATGGAACAACTTTTAATTCATCTCAGTTGGGGGCGATCGAAGGTTTAAACCAAGCGGTAGTACCAAACTCTTTGTATGAGGCACAATTGCAACTCAGGATTGGAAAAGTTCCAGCTTGGCTAGTAGTACTAAGGCGACAATTGTAAAATAATCTTAATATCTTCTTTTAAAAGGTTCGAACTCAGAGTAGCCCTCCCGACTTTTTCCGATTTTGTCCACATAAGTCAGGTTTTGTCATCTTATGTCGCCAAAAAGAGGATACTTTTTTTGTGGAGCGTGATTAAATCTTCGATGAAATTATTCGAATAATGTAAAGCCCTCCCGACTTTTTCCGATTTTGTCCACATAAGTCAGGTTTTGTCACCTTATG